>NZ_CP165617.1:0-4800000 GCF_050058145.1 Sphingobacterium sp. WOUb80
ATTGGAGTAACATTACCCTAGAGAATATATCCATAAAAAATGGACGGGTTGAAATAGGTTTTATTGCCAGTGGAAAGGCGAATGCTTATTGCCATATAGATGATATAACGCTTATTAGATCTAAATAACCCGCAAGCTGGAATAAAAACTTAAGGTTCTTAAATAAAGAATTCAGCCATCGCGAAAGCTTATAACTTGACCCTAAAAATTAGTTTGGAAATTTGAAAACTTCACCAAGACTGATCTGGTTACTTTGGAGCGTGTTGGCAATGACTGGAAAGTATCTAAATTGATCAATTCATATAAATAGGATCTAATATAACAAGTGGTTTGCCAAACTAAGTCATAGGCAGACCACTAATGAATCATCTATTTTATTAAGGCCATGTCGTGAGATGTGGCTTTAATTTTTTCCGTATCATTGTATGTCGATGCATATTAGGCGATGATAAAATACGCTAGCAGTATTCTATGTTTTTTAATAACTGTCAAATCGTTTCGAATTAATTGATTTTGAATTAAGAAAATGGCACACTATAATATCAAATGGCTAACAGATAGATTTGAAAATGGGGATAAGTTCAAATTTCTCTTTTTTTGGGGGCATACGGATAAGCAAAATCAGGAAGTTGGAAAATTTGTTTTCAGCCAATGGTATGAGCGTCCGTTTATAGTAGATAATATTATCTATAGGACTGCGGAGCATTGGATGATGGCCCAAAAAGCATTGCTTTTTGATGATAAAAAGAATTTTGAGAAAATCATAAACAGTATTAAACCGGGGGAGGCCAAAGAGTTGGGACGACAGGTTGTCGGTTATGATGATCAGATTTGGAATGAACGGAAATTTGAGATTGTCAGGAACGGAAACATCCATAAGTTTAATCAACATTGGGCATTGGCAGAATATCTGTTAAAAACAGAAAATAGAATTCTTGTTGAGGCAAGTCCCGTTGATGCCATATGGGGTATTGGACTTGCGCAGGATAACGTTGATATTGAAAACATCTATTGCTGGCGTGGTCAAAATTTATTGGGCTTTGCATTGATGGAGGTACGGGATTTTCTAGGTCAATTTGGACAATTTCAAGCTCTTCAAAACGCTATGCAGCCGCCTTGGTCGAAGTTTTCCGATAAGGACAGTACGGATATGTTTTGGAGAATGGGATCTGGGGAGGAATATTTGACTGAATTCGGTGCTTATTATAATAATCTATCTAAAAGGGACCAAACGATATATCAACTGACCCATCCTCAGCCTTATTTATGGATGGATTTTTATTAAGCAAATCGATTAATTCGTATAAATAGGATCTAATATAACAAGTGGTTTGCCAAACTAAGTCATAGGCAGACAACTAATGAATCATCTATTTTATTAAGGCCATGTCGTGAGATGTGGCTTTTTAGTTTGTGTATCTGAAAAATTGACCTACATCAAGCTTCCCACAAGGAATGTTAATCTAATGATAGCGATCTCAGATTTTTCATTGATCTCGACAGGATCCGTAAGCTGTTTGATCTCCGTACCATCGATAAATATCACATACAAACCGTCTTTATGCGCCAATAGGGCAGTAGAAATGGCTTTATCGACATCTATCAATGTCAAGTTGTGAATTTCTCCAAAAGCTATTTTTCCTTGCTCGGCTTGTTCTTGAATCTGCTGTGGATTGAGGAATGTCGCCAGCTCCATTTTCTGTCGTTTTTGGTTATATTTTTCCACCTCTGTAGTTACACAAGCTGCAATGAGTGATTGCAGATTTTTCGGTACAGAAGAGAGCTGAAAAGGGATATGATGGACTTTTTTCTTTCCTAGTCGCTTTAACTGTATAATTAGTCGCATTTGCTATTGATGGTATAAGATATAAAGTATGGATATCCAATGGCTTACTTTCCATATGAATATCCATACCCGAATTTATGCGTTGATCTGGGCTAGTATAGTCGGATCCTTAATCTGGTTATCTTGAGCCAGGTACCGCATTTTACTGATGATTTCCGCGGACTTCGGATCGTCATCTACAAAAGGTAAAAATACTCTTCCGCGATGTTGACTATGTACGGGAATAATTGCAAGCTGTCGACCATTTTTGCTTACCATTCCGCTTCCCAGATGAATGGAATAATCGCCAAGTTCGCCCTTGATTAGAATATGACGTTCTTTCACCTCGACATTTTTTAATCCAAATAATAGTGCGCTCTCCCTTGCTAGTACCCCTCGCATCTGCAAGCTGCTGTGACTTGCTTCAGGATCCACCTCGCCAACATGTGCCACACTGACGATCAGGTCAATATCCCGCATGACTTCCGAAAAAATAACTGGATCTATTGCAGGGATCGGGACAAGCTCATTGTTCTTTAACGAGTGGAAACAGACAAGTTCCAACGTAGGTGCCTCTACATCCGAAGGAGTATACCAATCTGCCATGGCGTACATGGTAACCATATAACCTTCCTTATGGAAAACTTTCTGTAGCCCCTCTTCATAACTGACTGTCCAACCTCTACCGCGCAACAAAGAAATTGTTTTTTGAGGCTGGATCTGATGACCCTGATAACGTGCCGAACGGGTTAACTGTTCAAGCTCATCCGAAGTTGGAATGTATAGCTCTCTAAACACTTGTTTAAACGGTTGTTGGGTGGCAGTGCTAAATAGATAACGTTGATATAGATCCCATTGTGCTGCTTCAAATAAATCATAGGGATGCGCAATGACCAGTTTGGCATCTTCTTTTAGCGTACAAATTTTCCCGTCCGCATTGATCAGTTTACCATCATTCCAGAAACCCGATTCCTGGGTACCTGGTACATAAAGTACCAATTTGCTCAACATGGCGTTGACTATCGGGTGCTCCATGATTTGTTCCAATTCCTTTAGAGCGTATTCATCACGTCGCAACATCGAGTTTTCCAGCGCTAATTTCGTTCTGGAAAACTGTTTGGTGAGATAAGACTTTCCTTGTTTTAAGGCTTCAATTTCTTTGTTCTTTTTATATTTATCGGGCAGACTCTTAATTGATTTTCCGTTTCTGGATAATAACAATTCTGTTTTTCCCTCATTATCAACATGGAGTTGTACCTGCAGATCGTCAATCTCAAGGACTGAATTTTTGAGAATTTCCTGTGTCGCTTTTCTTTCCATGGCCCAGGTAAATCGTACACTGTCCTGAAAGCCGGCATTCCGTGCAAGATTGTCCAATCCTATTTCCACCGCATTCTTTTCACTTTCCTGACGTTGGGCTCCGTATTGTTTACTCTCCTTCAGGAATGTTTGTAGGAGGTTGTACCTTTTAAGCAGATCCGATTCCGGATTCGCTTTAGATATTGGTACGAGACCAAGAGCCATTACGTAATCTTTGTCTCTTTTTTCGTTGATTTTTTGAAGTGTTTCAGTCAATTTCGTTTCACCGAGCAATATTGAAGAATATATCTTCACCCTTCTATAACCCATTCCGTCTGACAGGTATTTGGCCGATTCATGGACAGTTTTCCAATTGGATTTGCCCAGGTTCGCATAAACGCGGTGGAACCAATCGATGTCAATAGCTCCTTTTTGGAAATCGTGCCTAGGTATATTGGAATAACGTGACAATATCGTTTCTTTTTCAGCGTCCATGTAGTCCGTTGTATGTGCCAGAAACCACCATACAGCTTCCTCTAGACTTGGTATATGCATATAATCACCGAGCCAATTGGCCCATTGTGTTGCATAGCAGGAAACTTCGATCAATCTTTTCTTCTCAATTTTATTTTTCTTTAACAGGGCCGCGAATTCACCATATTCCTCTTCTTCGGTTGGAATGCTCTTTTTGAGAATATGGCTAAAGGTCTGTTTCTTTGAGATATCAATACCATAACTATATCCGCGATTAAAATTATCCTTCCCCATGCGCTGGATGACATCAAAAAAATAATCCATACCTTCCACAGTTTGAATTTTACCAATAAATGGCGAGGCTTCGGTCGGTATATCTCCACGGTGAAGCTCAAGATCCAGCATGTTTTTTTTCAATGACTGATTTATTTCAGGAATGGTAAAGTCCTTTAAGCGATGTGTGTGGTAATTCTGTCCACCATCCAAAATGAAAAATAGGTCCCTGTCAATTAACGATAAGAAGAGTAAATCATCCGAATTGATCTGTTGCTGTTGATATAATGTAAAGATTAATTTAAAATCCGGAATATTTCTTTTGTTCCAGCGCCCTCCTTCCGATGCTTTTGCTAGGTAGGGGATCAGTTCTCCGATGCTGGCTATGGGCTTGTCTGTTGCTAACTCTTGGGCCAGGATATAGAGATCCAATTGATATAATCGGAATAGCTGATCGCTAGAATAATAACGATAGTCCTCATCGTCAATTTGATAAAAAAGTGTACGGATCAGGTCAGTCCAGTAAATATCGGGACTATGGAAATAGTGCTGATTTTTGAAATTTTGCTTTTTTAAATCGTCAGGGAAATCAGCTAGGGCATCTTCCAAAATATCCAATTTGTATGCGGACCATGTAGGCCTGTCTACAGATACATCTGCAATATGATTCAGAATTCTGGTGATTTTTTCTGAATCACTAAAATAAAAGTACTCTGCTTTTTCGGTTTTAATCGATTTAAATTCGGGTAGGTATATTTCTTTAAATTCTTTAAGCCCTTCGTGCAGGTTATTGTCATGGTAACGCCCATATAAATAACGTATTGCTGCATGGATCTCAAAGTCGTTTAATTCAGCTTGTTTATACCATTCCTTCCAGACATGTGCCAATGGCAGGTTGTCCAGCCTTTGTTCATCTGTGGCATCCTGATCCAGACGCTTTAGTCCCTGGAGGCTATTTTCAAGTAAAGTTGTTTCCTGTGATCCCTGATATCCTTCGAAGCTGTATTCATACTTTCTATTACGGTCAAATAAATCGAACAGATGGTTAATAGCATTAGTGACCTTATCCACATTGATGAGGTTTTGAAATAGAAAACGATTTTGCCTAAAAGAGAGCAGCTTTTTCTTTGGTCTTGGAAATTGAATCTCCGGATTTTTGAAATCCGTGAGCTTGGTATAATCAATGGCTCCGAAACCATTCAGTAATCCATTTTGTGGTGTTCCCGAAGCCGTATTTAATTTTTCGAGAAATACTTCTTCATTTCTATTGAGTTTTCTCAGTTGGTAGATTTCGCTTTGTTCTTTTACAAATGATCCCCATGATTCACGTTTATGAAGGATTGTTAATATCTCCAATGCCGCCAGTCGCTGATCGATATTGCTGGAGTTGATAAGTCGAAGAATTACTTCTTTTAATGTTTCCTCTTTTTGAAGGAGCAACAATTGGATCGTTGCCTTACGTTGATCCTTTCCTTTTCTGGACAGTATAAGTTCAAGCTGTGCAATATCATCGGCAAAAAGCTCAATTGCGCGCATTAATTTTAGTCCGGTCGCAGCGACCGTGGTATTGCGGTCTACTATAGCCTGACGTATAACCTGCCGTTGCCAATCATTTTCTTCAAGGTGAAGTTTATCTTCTGTTTGATTTTGATCATATTGCGAGGAGTAGCTATACGCAACATAATCGGGAAATAGTTTACGTATCAATTTCTCGCGTGAACCCGAAGGAACTGCGCTCAGATTGGCCGATAATTTGATGAATTGTTGAGGCTGGCCAAATTCAATAATTACGTTATAAAAATGGTCAGGTTTGATGGTGTAGGATAACCAGGGGAATCCTCTTTCTGAAAACGTTTTGCCTGCAGTCGGAAGAGAAGAGGCTGATTGTACAATCTTGTCGAAGAGTTTGTCCGAAAGAGCGTGAGGGAGCAAGAGGGTCGATATCCAATAATCGAGCTCGATATTTTCGCCAAAATGTTCATCCGCATAACCTATCAGTTCCGTATCCGACCACTGGGTTTGTTGAATAAAATACAAACAGATGATCTTTTTGATTAGAGGAGTATCCGCTGCAAACACCAGCTCGAAAGCTGAATGATTGGCAATGTTGACATCTTTAATCCCAAGGCTCCACAGTGCTACGTAGAGTTCGAGGTGATCGTCGCTCTTTAGTGCGACCTCAACTTGATCAGGCCGCTCAAAAAAATCAAGCGACAGCTGAAGAACGCGGGTAATAGTATTCTTTTTAGGCGCATCCCAACCAAACCCAAACCAGGTATCTACCGCTCTGACCACAGCCGAAAAACGCGATAAGTCGTGATCCAATATCACTTTGATAAAGTGTTTTAATGCAGTTATAGAGGTGTAGTCAAGAGTTTCGAGAATAGTCTGCCTCAATCCTTCCTGTTGTTGCGCAGCCAGTAGCAACTTTTCAACCAGGAGGTGGCATGCTTTATTATCCGTCAAAAGTAGTCCTCTGATCAGCTCTTTAGAAACACCCCCGATTTCATCCTCTCCGAGAAATATTTCTTCGAGTATAGGATAGTATGTTGAGAGGTTTTCTTCCATAATGATGGAATAAAATATCCCTTTATAGGCAATATTTTGATAAACATCATATTTTAACTGGTCTGCAATATCCATTGAATTAAATCCCGAAGCCCCGCCAATGTAGACCGCTTGCAAAATATGGAGTTTTGCCTGGGTATAGCTTATTGTTGGGTCTATACGGAATGGCCGTCTACTGTAGCCTTCCTGAAAGGGCAAGTCGCTGAGTAAATTCCATATCCGTGCAATATAAGGAGCTAGGACCTGACCAAATAATAGCGTAGCTAATTTAAGTCCTTCTTCATTATTCCAAGGGTTTAGAGATGCATCATTTCCAAATTGCTTTTGATAAGCTTTGAGTGCGGCAAAATGCTCGGAATAATCTCTTACCAATTGATTGATGATAATAAGACCCAAAGTTTTATAAGGTTCAGAAAATTGTTCGAGTTGACTTTTTGTTATTGAAATACGTTTATGCTTTTGAATAAAGTCTTTCGCCTTGTCAGAAGAAATCATAAAAAATACTTAAGTTACATTAATAATATAAGCGCACTATTCTCCTTCTAAAATAGTTATTTGATATTGAACAAAAAAGGACAAACTTCTTACCTCCCCATATCCGCCATTCACCGAGTTTTGATGGTGGTTGGTCTAAAGCCGATAGGCTAAGGGGCTATTGTGTTGTAGTTTTGAGTCAACAAATAAGAAAAGATAAACTAACACAATAAAATAAAGACATTATGAAAACTCTAGTAAAAACATTCACAGCAGCAGCTTTAATCGCAGTATCCACTTTCGCTATGGCAGCTGAAGGCCCAGGAGCAAAAACAGCAAAAGCAAACGTTAATCTATCTACAGCAGACTTAGCGTTAGATCACTATGTTGCGGTCACTACCGAAGGAGAATCAGCAGGGGTAGAGCAATTATTTGCTGAAGATTTCAATCAAAAAATCCAAGCTTCCAATGCACAGTCTCATAGCCGTAGTGCTGTAGTTAAACTATTGAAAAAGCAAAAAGGCGAAAAGCTGAACTGTACAGTAAGCACTGATATCTTAGAAGAATCAGCAGACTATATGGTCGCTAAAGTAACGTTGAAATTTGAGAACTTCACCAAGACTGATCTTGTGACTTTGGAGCGTGTTGGCAATGACTGGAAAGTATCTAAATCGATCAATTCGTATAAATAAGATCCAATAACTGGTGGTCTGTCGCAGCACTCTCAGGCAGACCACTAGTGAATCATATGTTTATTAAGGCCAGATTGTGAGATCTGGCTTTTTTTATGCGTATCATTGTGTGTGAAAGAAGATCCTTAGTATACCTGAAAATTATTAAAAAATGGCTATGAGATTGAAAGATATTTACGATCAGTATAAAGCTGATATCTTTGATGAGGTATCTTCAAATGACAATTTGGAGAAAGAAACGGATGAATGGGGCTATCATTCGTCAATTAATTTTAATGGTATAATCGCGATAGGCTGGTTTTCAAATGATGATATATTATTAATCAATACAGATGGAATATTTATTTATGATGTCCCCAATAAGGAAGTTGTTTTTAGAGATTCTGAGACTTCGATGGCGAGAAATATATCGGATAATAATCTGTTCTTTTTTGTTGAAAGTAGATCTGAAAACGTATCTATTTTTGGATTAAGAGGTGGGGGAGGGAACCTGTTGACAAAAAATAATCGTTGGAGTTTATATCCAATGGAAATTGCTTGGAACACTAAAATACCTAAGCTCTCTAATAATAGAAATGGGCGGTCATATTATCTAGAATTGAAACAGAATGGTTATGAGGGGCATATGTATTTAGGGTTTTCACAATCGCAGAAGTATTTTTTAGTCATGGGGGACCGAGGGGTAGATATCTTTTTTCAAAAAGATATTTTAAATTCTTAAGCTTTACTCACAGTCTATTAATAAAGTGAATCAAAAATTTATATAGTCAAGAAAAACGAATTAGAATGCTTTAGTAAAAATACCACATAGATATATGTCCTTTTATTATCTTTCAATTTTAGTCAACTTTATGCTGTCATTTTCATTTCTAAACTTATACAGATATCCTTTTTTGATGATGAATTCAGTTGAGTCTGTTGTCAGATAATACTCATTCCCTTTTTTAATAAATTTTCCCTCTAAAAAGTAAGTTGATGAACCCGGGCTACTGCTTTTACTCATACTAAAAGTGTTCTCTAGCTTCCAGTGTGTAATTGTATAAGTTTCGTCTTTCAGTTTAAAGTTCCAACTTTCAAGTCGATTATTTTGATATCTATCAATTTCTTTCCCAAACAAGTAGCATATTAATATGCCGGAAATAATCGAATTGACTATGAAAAGAGCAACAAATTCTCTTTTCATAAAGTATAAAATCAAAGCAATAATTAAATTCAGGATTACAACAAGTGGTACAAGTATTAAAATTCCAATTGAAACGCCAGGGTCAGGGTTCATTTGTTTAACCCATAACCAAATTATTGCAAAATCAATTATTGTCAATAGAATAATCCTGATCCAAAATTTCATTTAGCAAGTTAGTTTTTGTTGTGTTCTTTTAGTATTCCAGCTAATATCTTTCTCTGAAATGTTATTCCGGTAATTTCCTTTTTAAATATAACTTAATTGAAGCATTATTTCGAACGATAGATTTCACCTCCCCATTCCCGCCATTCACCGAGTTTTGATGGTCGTTGGTCTAAAGCCCGTAGGCTATTGGCTTATTGTGTTGTAGTTTTGAGTCAACAAATAAGAACAAAAACCATCATGAGCATCGATGGAAAATGCTCATGATAGCTTCATCACAAATGAAGAACAAATTATTTAGATGAAAAACTAACACAATAAAATAAAGACATTATGAAAACTCTAGTAAAAACATTCACAGCAGCAGCTTTAATCGCAGTATCTACATTTGCTATGGCAGCTGAAGGCCCAGGAGCAAAAACAGCAAAAGCAAACGTTAATCTATCTACAGCAGACTTAGCGTTAGATCACTATGTTGCGGTCACTACCGAAGGTGGATCAGCAGGGGTAGAGCAATTATTTGCTGAAGATTTCAGCCAAAAAATCCAAGCTTCCAATGCACAAAGTAATAGCCGCAGCGAAGTGGTTAAATCACTGAAAAAGCAAAAAGGAGAGAAGCTGAACTGTACAGTAAGCACAGATATCTTAGAAGAATCGGCAGACTATATGGTCGCTAGAGTAACGATGAAATTTGAAAACTTTACTAAAACAGATCTGGTTACTTTGGAGCGTGTGGGCAATGACTGGAAGGTATCCAAATCGATCAATTCGTATAAATAGGGTCTAAATAACTGGTGATCTGCCTGGATCAGTATAGAGTCGGATTACTAGTGAATCATATGTTTATTAAGGCTATATCGAGAGATGTGGCTTTTTTATCGGGATACACTGTCGATTATTATTTAGTCCATTAGTTGGATTTTATTGAACTCATGCCCCTTAAAAATGGTTGTTTTCTCAATTGCTGTTCGTATTGTTCTTTGCTTATAAACGGCCATAGCTCATGATTTCCTGTATGCTTAAATTCTTCAAACTGCTCTTTCCGCTCATTTAGTTTTACGCCATAATGTTGTCCCAAAGTGAGTGCCGTAAATAACAGGTCTTTAAATGAAAACCGCAATAACGGGTTTATACGATCAAAGTAAGGCCATTCGTACTCAAAATCTGAATTTAGGAATAAAATAAATCGAGCAATGTCTTTCAGTTCTTTATCAGAGAGTTGGTGTTTACCAGTGAGTTTATGATTTTCTAAGTCGCTATATAAACACCAGCTTAATTCGAGCATTGGTTTTATGATAGGATCATCAAATATCGCTTGTTTTGAAGAATAATAATGTTCAGGAAGATAACCAAAGGATACATTGTCTAGTATTTCCTCTTCAAACTCATCATTGCTAATAAGCCCGACAACTAAATGTCTTAAATGATACGCAAGTATCTTTCTGCGCGGTAAGTCAACCATAATAGCATGTTTTCTTAAAGATAAGCAAATATTTATTTGTTACGCTGTAAAGGACAAACTTCTTACCCCCCCATTCCCACCATTCACCGAGTTTTGATGGTCGTTGGTCTAAAGCCCGTAGGCTAGGGGGCGATTGTGTCGTAGTTTTGAGTCAACAAATAAGAAAAGATAAAAAACTAACACAATAAAATAAAGACATTATGAAAACTCTAGTAAAAACATTCACAGCAGCAGCTTTAATCGCAATATCCACTTTCACTATGGCAGCTGAAGGATCAGGTTCAACATCAGCAAAAGCAAACGTTAATCTATCTACAGCAGACTTAGCGTTAGATCACTATGTTGCGGTCACTACCGAAGGAGAATCAGCAGGTGTAGAACAATTGTTCGCCGAAGATTTCAATCAAAAAATCCAAGCTTCCAATGCACAGTCTCATAGCCGTAGTGCTGTAGTTAAACTATTGAAAAAGCAAAAAGGAGAGAAGCTGAATTGTACAGTAAGCACTGATATCATCGAGGAGTCCGCAGACTATATGGTGGCTAAAGTAACGTTGAAATTTGAGAACTTCACCAAGACTGATCTTGTGACTTTGGAGCGTGTTGGCAATGACTGGAAAGTATCTAAATCGATCAATTCGTATAAATAATATCCAATAACCGGTGGTCTGTCGCAGCATTCTCAGGCAGACCACTAGTGAATCATATGTTTATTAAGGCCACGTCGAGAGACGTGGCTTTTTTACGTCAAAAGGGCCTGATTCTCATCAGACCCTTTCTCTTAGCGTTTGTTTGTACAGTAATTTTTATGTTTCTTATCGTTTCCTCTTTTTTGTTTCGTCATCCAATGTTTTTAAAGACAATTGGATTTTCACTGTACGACGCCAATTTTTATGTTGAACCTTTCCTCCGAAAGGTAGCTTGTAGCCTTTTTGTATAGTAAGAACAGTTGTCGATTTGAAATAGTTTTAGTCGTGTGATTTTTTTTTTGATAAATTGAATTAAAATGGATACAGCCTTATATCATCAAAAGCTTTTAGAACACTACACCTGTAATTGGGGCCAGGGATATAATATATTGACTTGGCAGAAAGGTTCTTATAAGGATCTAGGCGATCACTTTAGGATACTGGAATTTCCCCCAATAACCGAACGGAATATGTGGGCTTATGCCACTATAGGTATGTCGTGCTTGGACGATGAATTTGCTCTCGAACTGCATATGTTTTCTGGTGAGCAAGATGAAACGCTAGTTGAATCATTAATAGTCGTAGCACATTATCATAGATTTGGCGCAAAATTGGGGCATTGGCATACCATCAACTGGGGAAGAGGTTGGCGTATGGATTCTTCTTGCTCTTATGGCCTTATTTCGCTGCCTTATCTCGACGGATCCAAACTAGAAATTCTTATCCTTGATAACAATAAATCAGTCCATTTCTATTGGTTGCTGCCTATTACGGAAGAGGAAGTAACTTTTAAAAAGGAAAATGGTGCCGAAAAGCTTGAGGAAATATTTGAAGAACAAGGATTAAATTATTTAGATCCATTCAGGGACACTTTGGTTTGAATGCAATAATATCTTGGGATTTAAGACGATCAATACCAGCTTTTCAGAAGAATAGATAGATAATATGATTTTAAAGGTTGCTCTGTAAGTTTAACCTAATAGATCTTTTTTACCTTCCCATTCCCGCCATTCACCGAGTTTTGATGGTCGTTGGTCTAAAGCCCGTAGGCGAGGGGGCGATTGTGTTGTAGTTTTGAGTCAACAAATAAGAAAAGATAGAAAACTAACACAATAAAATAAAGACATTATGAAAACTCTAGTAAAAACATTCACAGCAGCAGCTTTAATCGCAGTATCTACATTTGCTATGGCAGCTGAAGGCCCAGGAGCAAAAACAGCAAAAGCAAACGTTAATCTATCTACAGCAGACTTAGCGTTAGATCACTATGTTGCGGTCACTACCGAAGGAGAATCAGCAGGGGTAGAGCAATTATTTGCTGAAGATTTCAGCCAAAAAATCCAAGCTTCCAATGCACAATATCATAGCCGTAACGAAGTCGTTAAATCCTTGAAAAAACAACAATGTGAAAAGTTAAACTGTGTAGTAAGCACTGATATCATCGAGGAGTCCGCAGACTATATGGTGGCTAAAGTGACTTTGAAATTTGAGAACTTCACCAAGACTGATCTTGTGACTTTGGAGCGTGTTGGCAATGACTGGAAAGTATCTAAATCGATCAATTCGTATAAATAAATCTTAAAAACTAGTGCTCTTCGAAACCAAGTTATAGGTAGAGCACTAGTGAATCATATGTTTATTAAGGCCACGTCGTGAGATGTGGCTTTTTTATTTGAATAGACGTAGGTTATTGTCAACGCGTCATGCGTTAAAAAGAGTTAATGACATTGCTTAATGGTTAGTTTTATAATATTTTTATTGTAAAACTAACTAAAAATGAGTAGACTATGGTTGGTGCTGCTGTTGTTGTTTATCACAAACTTATCTTCTGCGCAAGACCTGAAAGGTACGATAAAAGATAAGCGCTCGGGCGATATTCTTATAGGTGTTTCGATTAAAGTAGCTTCGCACAGCGCCCATTCCGATGGCTATGGCAAATTTACATTGTCAGGCATTAAGCTTGGAGATACAATCACCTTTTCTTCAATCGGATATAGTGAGGAAAAATATATAGTTGGCAATAGCAATCTTGATAATTTGGTTCTATATATGGAGCAAACATCAATTTTGTTGGATGAAGTCAAGATCAATCCTTTAAGAAATTATAAGGCTGATTCCTTAAAGTTTCGGGAAGAATTTGCCAAGACCTTCAACTATAGCAAACCCAAATTTAAAGACATTTTCATCACCAAAAACTATTCTTCAAATGTCCCTAGACACCCTAATCAAGCTAGTAATAGTACCGCCTCGCTGATTAGTGTTGATGTGCTTTCTGTTATTTCTATGTTGGGGAAAAAACGTAACCCGCAATCTAAACTCCAACAGAAATTGATAAAGGAAGAAGAAGAGCGGTATCTTGATAATACCTTTTCAAAGCGTATGGTTCAAAATTTGACGGGCCTTAAAGGTGACTCTCTACAAACTTTCATACAGTTGTACCGTCCGGATATTGACACAGCAAAATATATGTCCGATTATGATATTATCCTGTACATCAAAAAGAGTTACCAAGAATATATCGAGCCTTAATTAGCTTTATCGTCTTTCTTAATATACAGCGTATAAAAGAAAATACCTCAAGATATGATAGAAGGAATAAGTATGGAATTCGTATAAATAGTATCCAACACGTAGCACCTTACGACCATTATTGCCGTTGGATATAAAGTCAATTATTTTGAGAAAGTAGTTTTTTACTCTGTTGTTATCAATGGTGGGGAAGATGAGGAACAAGGAGCCGACCTATATCGAAGAAGACCAGACTACGAGTAATAACTTACGCTTATATTGCCATCGATTGAATGATCATGTAGTGATTTTATATGGGGGAGCTATTAAGACAGCTGGAAAAGCGCAGGATTGCCCGCAAGTAAAGGAGCATTTTAATTTGGCAAACATATTGTCCAGATTAATTGATCAGGGCTTTGTAGATGATGATATAGAGTGGAATGATGATGATCGGGATATTCTTTATAACGAAGATTTTAAAATAAATTATTAAAATGAAACTTTCACGAAGAAAAGCCAACCAAGAGAAAAGTGGTCTATTGGAGGTGAATGTAATAGACCAATGGTTGGAGAAACATGGCGATCCAGCAATCGAAAGATTGGTCAAGAAAAACTTGGCTATTTCAGATAAAATATCGCAGATTTTGGCAAGTAAGGGTATGAAAGCTTCGGATCTAGCCACATTGATGAATAAGCAAAAGTCCGAAATTTCGAAATGGCTTTCTGGTCAGCATACTTTTACGACCAAAACTATTGTAGCGATTGAAGCTGCTTTAGATACAGAGATTATTTTTGTAGAACCTATTTATAAGAACATATATTTTACTGTTCATAGCCGAATTCCTTCTAACGACTTCGCTCAGGACGAAGTGTTTGAAGAGTCCGTGTCTATTGGTGAATACGTATCAGCTTAATTAATTGGTTATGATCGAGGCAAAAGTTATTGTAGAGAAGATTTCACTTGAAAAAATAAAACCAATAAGAGAAAATCTAGAATTAGGATTTGATCTTAAGGACAAAGAGTTCCAAATGAATATTGCTCAGTCGATCAAGCATAATTTAGAAAGGAAATCTTTTAAAATATCTCTTTTGGTGTCGTTCTCCTGTACAGAGCAGGTATTTGCTGAATACCTATATGAATTTTATTTCAAGGTTGAGAATATACTAGATTTTCTTAGTGAAAAAGACGGCAGAACCGCATTTACAGGCCAGCTATTGGGTACATTGATTGGCTTATCCTATTCTACTCTTAGAGGAATTCTATACAGCAGGTTAGCTGAAACCAATTTAAATGGAATCATCTTACCTGTAGTCAATCCTAACGCACTATTGAATTCGATAATATCTGAATAAATAAATCTTAAATTATTAATAAAGTCTTTGACTGGCCATTATTAAGTGCATATGTTTTCTGGTGAGCAAGATGAAACGCTAGTTGACAAAAAACTGTCAAAATTCACTTACTAGAATTTTATGTTTTGCTCCCCATTTACTCAATTTTGCCCATATAGGAACTAGTTCTTTGGCAATTTCTGTCAGCTCATAATCCACTCTTGGAGGTACTTCTGCATAAACGGTACGTTTTACCAAGCCATCCTTCTCCAGTTCACGTAATTGGAGCGTAAGCATTCGTTCAGTAATTCCATTAATCTGATTGCGTAATTCACTGAAACGTAATGTCCCATTTTCTAACTTGCAAAGAATAAGCAGTTTCCAACGACCACCAATTTTGCAAATGGCATAAGTCAAATCACAGCTTTCCATGATATAACTCTCATTCAACAAATTAGTCGAATTTTCTTTTCTCTTTCCCATTACTTACAAATTTGTTAGTATCATACAATTAGCTGTATACTATGCAAATTTATTGTTTCAAATTAATTTTGTTCCATCAAAATCAATAAACATGAGAAAAATTTTATTATCGATAATAATTCTAGGAACTATTTCATGTAAGACCACTAGTACAATCAAAAATGAAACGACTATGCAACTGACACCAAAAATTAAAGAAATCTTAAGTCATTTAGAAACAATACAGGTATTTCAAGGCAAAAATCCTTTAGATATAAGCCGGAAAAATTATGATGCGATGGCTCAACAATTAAGTGGAAGAAAAGAAGCTGTTTTCAGCATTGAGGAATTTAATATCCCTTCAAAAAATCATCAAATTCCTGTAAGATTATACCGCCCTAAAGGCAAAACATCAAATTCATCTGCCATTATTTACATTCATGGAGGATGGTTTATTTCTGGTGGTTATGAAACTCATGACGCAATCGCTCGAAAACTGAGTAATGAAACGGAAGCTGTCCTCCTTTTTGTCGATTACCGTCTCGCTCCTGAAAATCCTTTTCCTGCAGGACTAAATGATTGTAAAGATGCTACAGCATGGTTAATCAATAATGCAAAAAGGCTTGGAATTGATTTTCAAAAAATCGGAGTCATTGGCGACAGTGCGGGCGGAGCTTTGGCAACAGCCTTATCTCTTGAATTAGGAAGTCAATTAAAATTTCAGGTTTTAATTTATCCTGCTTCTGATAACTCATTAAGTACAGCATCCTGGGAAAATTATAAAAATGGTCCAATCTTAAATAAAGAGTGGGGATTACAAGCCTGGAATTGGTATTTGAAATCCCAAGAAGACAAGACAAATCCTTTAGCTGTTCCAGTTTTAATCAAAGATTTCAAAAAAACTCCAGAAACTTTGGTCATTATAGCACAACATGATCCATTAAAAGATGAAGGAGAGAAATTAGCCCAAAACATGAAAAATTCAGGAGTATCCGTTAAAAAAAGTTTATATAAAGACATGGTTCACGGCTTTATGCATATGGGAATTCTTTTACCTGAAACACAATTAGCAGCTAAAGAAATTACTGAATTTATAACCAAAAGCTTAGAAAAATAGAATTTTAAGATGAAGAAGTACGCATACATAGGAGCATTAGGCTTTTTAGCTATTATTACAACTGAATTTGGTATCATTGGTATTTTGCCGCAAATAGCGGAACATTACCAAATCGGCATTGATAAGGCTGGCTATCTGTTAGGAGCATTTGCATTAGCGATTGCGCTTACTGGACCTTTTATGACCTTGTTGTTATCAGGATTTGACCGTAAGAAAGTGATGTTGATAGCTATTTTTATTTTTCTGTTAACTGGAATTATATCGTCATTTTTACCACCATTTTGGCTATTAATGCTTGTAAGGATATTACCGGCATTTTTACAGCCTGTTTATATCGCTACAGCTTTATCCGTAGCGGTTTCGCAGGGTAATAAACAGAACGAAAATGAATTGATGAGTATCGTGTTCAGCGGTGTTGCCATTGCAATGGTAACAACTGTTCCGTTCGCTACTTATATTGCCAGCATTTTTCATTGGGAATATTCGTTTATAGTACAGGCTATCATCAGCATTGTGGCATTATTGGCTATTTACTTTGTGTTGCCGGCAATGCCTGTGAGAGAAAAAAAATCTTATGGAAGTCAATTAAAAATATTGAAAAAACCGATGTTCATTGTAAGTACATCAATGAATTTCTTTATGATTGCAGCTTGGTTTTCCACGTATAGTTACTTTGCCGATTATCTAAATAAAGCCAAAGATATGGACGGAACCATGGTCAGCTATATGCTGTTTGTATTCGGAATTATCGGTGTGTTTGCTAATTGGATAGCTGGTAAACTACTAAACAAGAACATAACCTACACAACTGTTTTTTTTCTTTCGGGGACTATAATAGTTCCTATACTCCTGCATTTTTCGGGAGGCAATACTACGGCTACAGTTATGGTAATCGCTTTATGGGGTTTTCTATATTCTCCAAGTTTCTTAAATGCCTCGACCTATATGATTTCATCTGCACCAGAGGCGATGGAATTTGCTAATAGTTTGGCTACATCATTTGGAAACTTAGGCGTAACGCTAGGAACCACCGTAGGTGGTTTGATAATTGTGTCGAAGGGCGTACAGTTTACTCCTTGGATAACCGTTTTATTTGGTGTGTTGGCTTTTTTAATGATCGGTCTAAGATCCCGATTGGAAAAGAATCCAACTTAATCCAGACCTCAAAGGCCTGCGATACTGTTGATACTGAAGTATAGTACAATCGGAACTGTTCTATATTCGTGAACTTTCGCCTCCCTATTCCCGCCATTCACCGAGTTTTCCTGATCGTTGGTCTAAAGCCCGTAGGCTGGGGGCCTATTGTGTTGTAGTTTTGAGTCAACAAATAAGAAAAGATAAAAAACTAACACAATAAAATAAAGACATTATGAACCATCATGAGTGCTTAAAAATGGCACTCATGATAGCTTTATCACCAATTAAAAACAAATCATTTCGATAAAAAACTCTAGTAAAAACATTCGCAGCAGCAGCCTTAATCGCAGTATCTACTTTCGCAATGGCAGCTGAAGGACCAGGTTCAAAAACAGCAAAAGCTAACGTTAATCTTTCAACAGCAGATTTGGCTTTGGATCATTATGTAGCTGTAACCACCGAGGGAGAATCTGCAGGAGTAGAGCAATTATTCGCTGAAGACTTCAGTCAAAAAATCCAAGCTTCCAATGCACAAAATCATAGCCTTAACGAAGTCGTTAAATCTTTGAAAAAGCAAAAAGGCGAGAAGCTGAACTGTACAGTAAGCACAGATATCTTAGAAGAATCAGCAGACTATATGGTCGCTAAAGTGACTTTGAAATTTGAAAACTTCACCAAGACTGACTTGGTTACTTTGGAGCGTGTGGGCAATGACTGGAAAGTATCCAAATCGATCAATTCGTATAAATAGGATCTAAATAACTAGTGATCTGCCTGGGGCAGTATATAGTCAGATCACTAGTGAATCATATGTTTAAGTTTAGTTTAAAAGCCAGGTCGCGAGATCTGGCTTTTTTACGTAACATTGTATATCGATTCGACGATAAAAACAACTCTGAAAAAATCATAAACTGAAACAGGATGTTTTCTTACTTTTTGGGAGATTGGGAAATATTGGTGCTTCAAGAGATTAATTATAATATGATAAGGTTTGATTTGGTATTAGTACCAATAATGTTTATAGCAATTTTTATTTTAGCTACATTTCGAAGTAAATACAGATTAAAGAGGTTATTCCAAGATCATGTAGAGATTTATCTTATTGAAAATAAATATAAGCTTATCGGTTATAAGGCAATAAGTAAACTAACTTTAGGTAAATCCGAATTTAAAGTTAGACCTCATTTTTCTACAGGTTCGCCATTTTCCACGACTATTTTTAGAGTTGATGTTGAGGACGATCATAATCGGAAAAAATTTTTTGAAGTTAAGATAACAACTGTATTTGGGGCTTTAGAGGAAGTTAAGTTCTTCGAAAAACAAAGAGACTGAAAAATCTAATATTTATAAACAAATAACTAGTATACAGCGGGCTATTGTTTTAATACTGTGCGATAATGATATTATGAGACTGAAGTTGACCATGGAAAATCCTTAAATAGTAGAAACTAAACAAGTAGTTAGAACCTTTTTTAGGAGATAATCTATCTGTGCTCTATCACAAATTGACCTTTCCCCAAACTTTCGCCTCCCTACTTAAAAGACCTATGATCAAGATCTTTTTTCGTTCGAGCATTTCACCAAAACAGATCTAGTTACTTTGGAGCGTATAGGCAATGACTGGAAAGTATCCAAATCGATCAATTGGTATAAATAAGAGCGATTTCAAATAAATTTATAAGGAGAGTGGAGCCACTTCGGGAGTTGTGGCTTTTTGATGTTACACGTTGTTATTTGAATATTTTATGAGTTTTTCATTCAAGAGTCTAAAGAGCTCCTTATGCCTTATAGCCATATTGCCGCTGCTAAGGTTGTATGGCGAACCATAATTCATATTAAACTGCATCATTTTCTTTTTGATCATATTGGGCTCCTCATCTATCACTGCTTTACTATTTTTAATTAGGATAACGATAATAGGGGTTGAATAGATCGCTATTTCCTTAAACCCACTGATATCTTGCCATCCGATAAAAGTTTTGTGTATATCGCCGATATGTAGCCCCTGATCCGTAATCTCCAGAAGTAGCCGATTTGAAATCAAATATCGGACGGATACGATAGCGGCGAGACCAAAAAATGAAATACATAGAATACCGATCATCCTCGTTATTGTAGGTTGTCTGTCGAAACTTTCCGGATGCATCACAAAGAAAAAACCACCTGCAACAAATATGAGCGAACCAATTAACATTAACACTGTTTTCTTTTTGTTACTATATAGGCGAATTATATGCTCAGATTTATTTTCCATTATTTTAAATTTCTGGCTCATCCGAAACAATCAATATTCCGAAATTCTTGTCCGTAGCACCATATCTGTCCACAAGTTTCTTTTTTTCGATGATTGTTATGGATTTAAAAAACTTGTCATTAATAGCTGCTAGCTTTCCCTCATAGCCCTTACTAAGCAATTTTCCATGAAGGATGTAGTGAAAGCTGTTATCGCTGCCTTGGGACTCCAATAGATGCTTGAACGCTGATGATTTAGATTGGAAGTAGTTAAGAAAGCGTTTTCTGCAGAATTGCTTTGTTTCAACGTAGAGGGCTCCATTTGCATTACTGTCAATGTGTTTAAATGCTTGACTATCTTTATACACTTTGACTGAAGCTATGTCGTCAGGCTTCGATTTTTGCAGGTCTGCTTGGCTTATCTGTACACTATCAACAAACATAATAGGAGCTCCTTTTGATGTCTTGGGTCATTCCCATGGTTATTATAATTTAAAGATTAAAGTGTTTTTCTGATACCCATGTTTTGATATCTCATTTATATGGCCTTTGTTAAATTTTGTATTTCCATAAAAATAGTGAACTACGCTATTTAAAACAAGAAGATAAATTCAATTATTTGAATATATCGACCCTTAAGTTGCTTTATCGTAAATTCACCACTTGGCGAATTTACATGGTACATATTTGATATATCCAGAGAGCCATAAGTGATGGTTCGGCTTGTTTATCAATCAGACGATTGAGCTTGTTTTCCTTTAAGGTTAATCTTTCATGCTTTTTGATTCTATTTTCATCTGCTTCAACGATTTGTACGGATTCAGGTTCCTTTATGTTGATTTTAAGAGTGAAAAGCTAATGGGTTATTATAGTAACTGTACGGAAGTGGATATAATCGTTCGATAATGGTCTTAGTAAAGGAATTACACTCTTTAGATTGCTTGATCCGGAGAAAATTATGTATTATTGCTAGAGTACATATTATGCAAAGTAGTTTTACGATGAGACTAAAATTTCTCCTTGTTATTTTGGGACTGAGCTTTTTGTGTTTTTCTTGTAAAAACAAGAGTTTAACAAATTCAATTTGGAAAAATTGTGGCGATAATAGTGACCTACAGGATATCCTTGTGTTTAATGATACGCATAATTTCGTTCGGAATGATACCATCTATAGCAGGCTGGTTATTGACTCCCCAATCGCTGTAATTAACCGGATCGATAACTATTATGGCGAAAGAAGATTATATCTAAATGGGCTTTCTGATCAAAAAATCTATAGGTACTGTGAGCAATAATCGATCATATTAATATGTTTTAATCTATGCAACTCAATAAAGATCATCAGTACAATGTCGGTTTAAGAGTGAAAAAAACTAAAAATTGGCCATTCTTATTTATTGTATTTTTATTGGTTTTGGCAATCGCATATTCAAGGTTACTTACTCATTCGATGATTATAGGGAAATATTATTTTAAATATCACGACTGTATTGCAATGGGGAATCTCCCTGATAGCGATGATATGCTTACGTTGCTTGATGAAAATAAATATAGAAGTTCTTACTGGGGAAATGGGGAGTATCGTATAGAATATGAGATTTTTAGAACAGTATTAGTTTTGAGCAATTCAGGTGGGACCGTCTCAAACGAGCTAGAAATAAAAAAAGTTGGAAATAAGATCAACATTGTTTTGGATGATACCTGTGATTTTTTTTATGAAAAGGCTTATTGGAAGATATCGGATTAAATAGGAGAAATTATATTACCAACAAAATCTAGCTAAAGCATATCAAGTTAATAAGAAGCGATGTTAAAAAGTAATATTATATTAGCAATTGCAATTTGTTTGGTGTTAACTTATGTTACAACTCAAGTCTTTAGACCTGGAACTAATCTTTTTTTTCAATATTTTATTCTTCAGGGAGCTACGTTTTTTATCATGATATCGTTTGTCTTTTTATTTAACAGACTGGTACGCCCGCTGAAAGAATATGTTAGCTATATACTATCTTTTTTGATTGCCTATATCTTTTTAATGCTCCTGCTTTGGCAGATAAATGGCGGGGATCTGTTTGTATTTGTTCAGAAGTATCATAATAATAGAGATTTTTGGGCAATGGTTTTCCCTTTTGCTTTTTCCAATATTTGCATGATAATAAAATCGATGCTAAAAAAATGACAAATTATTTTTTGTGAAAGATATAAAGATTTTATGAATCTGGTTTTTTTTACGTCAAAAGGGCCTGATTCTCATCAGACCCTTTCTCTTAGCGTTTACTTGTACAGTAATTTTTATGTTTCCTATCGTTTCCTCTTTTTTGTTTCGTCATCCAATGTGTTTTGAATACTATTGGATTTTCACTGTACGACGCCAATTTTTATGTGGAACCTTTCTTTCGAAGGGTAGCTTGTAGCCGTTTTGTATAGTAAGAACAACAGTCAATTTGAAATAGTTTTATCATTCTTTTTTTATATAAGTTGTAATGTTTTTATCTTTTTGGAGACTAACAAATAAAGCAATAACAAATAAGACATCCTCGTACGATATGGGCATCGAAAAAGACTTTATTACTTTAGTGACTTCTAATCAAGCTATCATACATCGCGTCTGCTGCATGTATCTAGACAATAAAGCCGAAAGGGAAGATTTATTTCAAGAAATCGTATTGCAGGCATGGAAATCATTCAAAAGCTTTAGGGGGGATGCCAAGTTTCAGACTTGGTTATATCGAGTAGGATTAAATACGGCGATTACATATATCAAAAGAGGCAATAGGGATACGCTCGCCGAATTACAATATAGCCAAGAAAGTTACTGCGAGATCACCTATCAGGAGGATGAAGATATCCTGCTCTTGTATCAAGCAATAAGCAGGCTGACAAAAGTAGAAAAGGCATTGGTAACACTTTATCTCGAAGACTATAGTTATAATGAAATTGCTGAAACTCTGGGTATGACTCCTAATCACGTAGCGGTAAAAATATCGCGGATCAAAACAAAATTAAAACAACTAAGCAAACAGTCATCGTAATGGAACTAGATCAACTTAAATATAAAATCCAACAACATCGGGGTGAAGGTCAGGCGAGCGAAATGCTATTTTCTCAGGACGCTATTGAGAAAATAGCATTACAAAAATCGGCAAGTTTGCTTGATTTAATAGATCAGAATTTGAAAAAGAATATGCGCTACGGCTCAGTGATTGTCATCCTATGTATCGGTATTATCTTGTATTTCTATGACAGTACATTTTGGGGCTATTACTTCCTATTTGGTACAGTGGTCGAGGGGGGATTGATATATATGGCCTATATGCTGCGAAAAAATATTCATCAAAATTATGAAACAGATTTGCCGTTAATTGATCGTTTCAAGAATATACGACGGCTCCTCTCGGCTTATTTGAACTACTATAACTTAGCAGGAATTACGATCTGCTTCTTACTGACAGCCGCACTTTCAATCAAAAATATTGAAGCTTTTAATCTAGCCTCAATATTCGATATAGCAGTACTTTCTAGGTTTGTTATCCTCGGAGTAATTTTCTGTTTTTCGCACATCTATACTTATAAAAAATATGCTAAGCCTCATCAGGACATGTTAGTAGACCTGCAGTATCATATAGCTGAACTGGAAGACTTTTACACAACAGAGATAGACGATTAGTATTCAACATCTATCGATCACTATTGGTTTGGCCTGGACTATTATGGTTAGCGGGGTCTGTTTGTCAATGTTGTAAAATATAAAATCCTGATTTTAGCAATTATGAAAATCTGTTATTTGGGAATGAGTTTAAATAACCTTTATAGGGGTCTTGTTCGTACCTGCTTCGTATAGCCTTCGGATCAGGTCGGGTAGGGTTCTATTGTTGATTAATCTCTGAACAGTTTTTCCCTGTTCAGAGACTGGTCAAGGTTTGTTGGGTATCTGTTCATTATCTGTAGATGATCCGAACGTGGTACGAATCTGATACGAAGCAGACTCGCCTTTTTATTCCCGCCATTCACCGAGTTTTCCTGATCGTTGGTCTAAAGCCCGTAGGCTAGGGGCGTATTGTGTTGTAGTTTTGAGTCAACAAATAAGAACAGATAAAAAAACTAACACAATAAAATAAAGACATTATGACAACTCTAGTAAAAACATTCGCAGCAGCAGCTTTAATCGCAGTATCCACTTTCGCTATGGCAGCTGAAGGACCTGGAGCAAAAGCAACAAAAGCAAACGTTAACCTTTCTACTGCAGACTTCGCTTTAGAGCACTATGTGGCGGTAACGATTGAAGGAGAATCAGCAGGAGTAGAGCAGTTATTTGCAGCTGATTTCAACCAAAAGATCCAAGCTACCAATGCACAGTCTAATAGCCGTAGTGCCGTAGTTAAACTATTGAAAAAGCAAAAAGGAGAGAAGCTGAACTGTACAGTAAGCACTGATATCATCGAGGAATCGGCAGACTACATGGTTGCTAAAGTGACCTTAGAATTTGAAAACTTCACCAAAACGGATTTAGTTACCTTGGAGCGTGTGGGCAATGACTGGAAAGTATCCAAATCGATTAATTCGTATAAATAAGAGCCATCTTAAATAAATAGATCATGTTATGACACCACATCGATTGATGTGGTGTTTTTTCTGATAATAAGATTTTCTTTTGATTGCTAATTTTTTTTAGATTTTTATGTAATTGAGAAATAAACCTTTGTACATGGAGCAGCGTTTTGTAGAAATTATTCAGCTTATTAAAGAATCTCAATCTAAAGCTATTAAGGCAGTTAATACGGAATTAATGAATTTGTATTGGCGTATTGGAAAGTATATTAGCGCGCGGATCGAAACTTCCGAATGGGGGCAGTCGGTCGTCAAAGAATTGGCTTTTTTCATTAAACAGCACGAACCTGAATTGAAAGGTTTTTCATATTGGAAATGTAAAACTCTCGTCACTGCCGAGAGAATTTGAAGTAGACATTAATAAAGCGTTTAAAGATAGTTACGTTTTTGACTTTTTAAATTTACCAGAATCCTATAATGAAGGAGATCTTCAAAAAGTGCCTGATTTTTACCGACACTGTCTCATAAAGTGTGTAAGTTATAGAAATGCGGAGTTTACAAGGACTTCGCATTTTTTATTTATTAACTTTATAAGAGTATGATTGACAAGGAGTCACTATTAAACGACAAGGAGTTCTTAAAGAGTTTTAAGGACGGTTTAGAGCTGCAATCGTTTTTCCGCGAGTTACAGGCACGGGCAGTATCGCAAATGCTTGAAGGAGAAATGGACGGCCATCTTGGCTATGAAAAGCATGAGCGCAGCGGTCAGGGCAATTCCCGCAACGGACATACGAGCAAAAAGGTTCGTGGGGATCAGGGAGATCTGGAGATTCAGGTTCCCCGAGATCGCGATGGTACATTCAATCCGATCATCGTTCCCAAACGCAAGAACATGATTGACGGAGTTGAGAACGTGATCGTTTCGCTATATGCCAAAGGCATGAGTGTTTCGGATATAGAAAATATGATGCGCGATGTGTATGGATTTGACCTTTCTGAATCGACGATTTCCCGGATTACCGACCGTGTGGCGGGTGATGTGATCGCCTGGCAAAACCGCCCGCTGGACAACGTCTATCTGATTGTATTGATGGATGGCATTGTTTTTAAGGTCAGGGAAAACTCCAAAGTGGTCAATAAAACCATTTATCTTGCTGTGGGCCTAAACCGGGATGGCTATAAAGAAGTTCTTGGCATGTGGCTGGGCAAGAATGAAAGTGCCAGTTTTTGGATGGGAATCCTGACAGACCTAAAATCCCGGGGAGTAGAGGATATGCTGATCACAGCGACCGATAACCTTAATGGTTTCTCCGCTACTATACGAAGTGTGTTTCCTGAGTGTAGTACTCAGGTCTGTGTTGTCCATCAGATCAGAAATGCTTGTAGATATGTTGTATGGAAGGATAAAAAGGCATTTACAGCGGACATGAAGCCTATCTATGATGCTCCCAATAAACAGGCAGCAGAAGCTGCACTGACTGATTTTGCTAATAAATGGGAATCCAAATATCCTTATGCCATACGATCATGGAGGGAAAACTGGGACGAACTGACCGTCTTTTACGGCTTTCCACTTGAGATCCGAAGAATAATCTATACGACCAATATCATCGAAAACATGAATGGGAAGATCCGCAAATACACAAAGAATAAACTGTCATTTCCCAGCGATGATGCCGTACTGAAATCTGTATATTTGGCTTTGAGAGAAATCTCTAGAAAATGGACAATGCCCATTCGTAACTGGGCTATTATCCTAAATCAGTTCTTAACTTTATTTGAAAAAAGAGTCCAGTTATAAGGAACATAACTGAACTCCGTATTTTTTATTTACACACTTGATGGGACAGTCCCTTTTTACCAAACTCTTTCTCTTAGCATTTATTTGTATATTAATTTTTATGTTTCCTATCGTTTCCTCTTTTTTGTTTGGTCATCCAATGTTTTTAACGAATATTGGATTTCCAAGGTGTAACGTCAATGAAACATTGGGTATTGCTAGCTATAGTATCGTTTTCAAATTTGTGTTGTCCAAACCTTTGTTTTTAAAAAAATCTTTGAGTGGTATTCCATTTATTTTCTTTGTTTTATACAAAAGGTTCAGTTTTCTATTGAGCTGTTTATCGGGCATATAATTTAACTTGGCTTTTTTGAAATAGTCCAAAAAATTACCATTTAATATACCATTGTCCCAATAGAACTCAAAATCACCAATTCCTTCTACTGCATACCAATCATTACCTTTATTCAAACCTGCATTTTTTGTAAAAGGAATGCGAGGCTCATTTGTCCAAAATTTATCTATGGCTATAGTTCGACCTTGATTATTTAAATCTATCGTAGTATCTTTTATTATTCCCCCTTTTAGCGTATTTAACTTTTCAGCGGAGAGATAATTTTGTTTTGAAAAATTCTTACTCTGCGGATATATTCCCGCTGCATTGGTTCTATAAGGCTCCATATAGCCGTTACCAATAAAATAGGATTCAGTTAAGGTCTCGTTGTCAACTAAAAAATATTCATTTTTTCGCTTTATCACGATTTTATAATCCGTTCTCTTCAAATTGAGTGATGGCGTCTCTAAAAAAATACCTAAAGGTGCATATGTTGCATAAAATATATCTTTTGCTGAGGTTCGCAACAGGCTATCCAAAGGAATTATGTTTATATCCTTGTTAACAATGGCTTTCGAGATATTTTTTAGCTCAAATTTAGACCTTGTCAGCGGCGTTATTGTAACTAAGATATCAACGGGCAAATTTTTCCCTTCACGCTCAAAGCTTATAAAATTTTGAAATACTTTTTGATTTGAATCATCTTCAGCTATGCTTTTTTTGAACAAAAAATTATAAATAGTCAAATCTGGAAAATCGGTACTGTCAGATTCGATTTCTGCATATGTTCTTTTGCAGAATAAGTGTCCATTCAATGAATCGGTTAATTTGTCTTGATCAAATACCACATATTTGGTTTGAGCAAAGCAGCTACCAATAAGTTGGAAGGCTGATACGGCTAAGAAAGTAAATAAGATTATTTTGCGCATGATAATTTTTTATTATTTAAAGGTCCAATACACCTTTCGCGTTATGCTCCATTGACTTTTGTAATTTCCTATTTAAATATAGCTCAATTGAAGCGATATTTTGAATGATAACTTTCACCTCCCCATTCCCGCCATTCACCGAGTTTTCCTGATTGTTGGTCTAAAGCCCGTAGGCTAGGGGCGTATTGTGTTGTAGTTTTGAGTCAACAAATAAGAACAGATAAAAAAACTAACACAATAAAATAAAGACATTATGACAACTCTAGTAAAAACATTCGCAGCAGCAGCTTTAATCGCCGTATCCACTTTCGCTATGGCAGCTGAAGGACCTGGAGCAAAAGCAACAAAAGCAAACGTTAACCTTTCTACTGCAGACTTCGCTTTAGAGCACTATGTGGCGGTAACGATTGAAGGAGAATCAGCAGGAGTAGAGCAGTTATTTGCAGCTGATTTCAACCAAAAGATCCAAGCTACCAATGCACAGTCTAATAGCCGTAGTGCCGTAGTTAAACTATTGAAAAAGCAAAAAGGAGAGAAGCTGAACTGTACAGTAAGCACTGATATCATCGAGGAATCGGCAGACTATATGGTCGCTAAAATAACCTTGAAATTTGAAAACTTCACCAAAACGGACTTAGTTACCTTGGAGCGTGTGGGCAATGACTGGAAAGTATCCAAATCGATCAATTCGTATAAATAGTATCCAATAACTAGTGCTCTGCGAAACGAAGTTATAGGTAGAGCACTAGTGAATCATATGTTTATTAAGGCCACGTCGTGAGATGTGGCTTTTTTAGTTTTGTCCACTTGCTACTAATTGTCAATTGTTTTTTTTAATATTTCTATAATTTTCTACAACGAAAAGATCAATATCATCATAATCTTTGGCAACCCTGTTAATAGTAGCTTTTACATCGTCCCAAACTAAACCACCCAACCCAGCCCCAATTTTGGGCAGCGCTATTTTTTCGATGCCATTTTGGCGGGCATATACAAGCATTTTGAGAAGAGAATCTTCAATCGCTTTAAGCTCTGCTTTGGTTTTCCAAGTTTTTTGAGTGCCGAGATTGAAAACAGTGCCTACACCATAGTCGTAAGAAAAAACATCCCCAAGAGAGAAATCACCATCTTTACAACGCTTTTTATATTCCCAATACATTTGATTATATTTTTCTTTGAATTGTAAAGCGATTCCTTTCCCCATTGCTCCAGCGCAATTACAACCATGAGCATAATTTTTTACATCCGGTAAATTGAATATATTTCCAAATTCTAGATATTTGACCATTCTCCTTTATGTTTTTAATTTTTACTCCATTGTATAAGTCATTTTAAGGAATTGTCCTTTTACCATTTCAAAGGCTGAGATTCCCCTTTCCAGATCAACAGCCTAAAGTCCTCGTAATGGTTTCCATCGCCGATGGTGTGTTTATCCCGATGTCCTTTACCCAACAAAAGTTTATGGATCATACCACTACAAGAGGCTGCCCACAATGTAAGGCCGTCATCTGAAGCAGTGATTCCACTTATTGTTGAACCTAAAAAGTGTTGCCAAAGTTTTTTTCCATTTTTATCAATGGCTTTTATATAACCATATGCATCCCCAAGAATATAATAGTCGTCAATTGCTATGCCGACATATACCCGCATGTTGTCATCGATCACGTTGTATTGATCGCTTTCAGAGTATGGTTCAATATTTATACCTTTTAGTTTAACTGTATCTATACCAATCGTTATACCATTATAAAAATGGCAAGAATTGGTAATCAGTTGGGCATCATCATGGGAAAAAAGACAGAAATGAGGATAAGAAGACTGTGGGCCAATATTTCCTAAAGTAGTTCCCTCTGCATCCATAATCGTGTGGTCATAACACTGGTCACCTGCAACAATAAATGTATTGTCATTAGACAATGTTGCATTTTCCATATCTATATTGGAAGACCAATCCTCATCATTATTTTCATTGAGAGGATGGATAAGCTTTTCGGCATCTTTGTCAATTAAATAGATTCCTTCGGAAGTGACAAGGAGAATTTTTCTGCCATCATTAAACGGGATCAGCTCGGTGATACCGAATTCGGCGGTTTCTTTAAGTATAAACTCGCCAATCAAGGTACCTTCCCAACCATTATAAGTAGAGATTTTTCCTGGTACCGCTATCGCAAAGATATTGCCGCGTTTGGATTTGCCAATTGCGGTGATATTGTCTTCTAGTTCAAGTAGTTTTTCATTATCCAGTATGTAAGCCTGTCTTTTCTGATAGGATGTGCCGGTCAGAAAAGCAATCTTTTGCTTGTCAATAAAATGAAGCATTTCTATACTTTGCCCTTGTTTTTCCAAGAATGGTATGAATGGTGCGTGCGCAGGAGGAAAGCTTTCCCGGAATTGTTCAGTTTTCTGATTTAGATTTGCTGCTCTAAGGAGATTAAGGATTTCATTTGCCAGATGATCTCTATTGTCCTGAGGTTCTTCTCCTTTCCAGTTATCCCAACCATTTTTTTTTCCAAATTCTACCATTTTATTTATTTCAGAGGCATATTGTTCGCCCTTAGCATTCCACTCTTCCTGAATATCAGGTTTATTTTTTTTGAAAAAATTAAACATGCTTATTATTTAAAAATGTTGTATAGAAGTCCAACCATCCAACTTCATATTTAGACAATTGGAATAATGAATATGAGTAAAATTATCTTGAAATGCAACTTGCTTCACCTCCCCATTACCGCCATTCACCGAGTTTTCCCGATCGTTGGTCTAAAGCCCGTAGGCTAGGGGCTTATTGTGTCGTAGTTTTGAGTCAACAAATAAGAACAGATAAAAAAACTAACACAATAAAATAAAGACATTATGAACCATCATGAGTGCTTAAAAATGGCACTCATGATAGCTTTATCACCAATTAAAAACAAATTATTTCGATAAAAAACGCTAGTAAAAACATTCGCAGCAGCAGCTTTAATCGCAGTATCAACTTTCGCTATGGCAGCTGAAGGACCTGGAGCAAAAGCAACAAAAGCAAACGTTAACCTTTCCACAGCAGACTTCTCTTTAGAGCACTATGTAGCGGTAACTACGGAGGGCGAATCAGCAGGCCTCGAGCAACTATTTGCAGAAGATTTTAATCAAAAGATCCAAGCTACCAATGCGCAGTCTCATAACCGTGAAGCGGTCATCAAATCTCTGAAAAAACAAAAAGGCGAAAAGCTAAACTGTACAGTAAGCACAGCTATCATCGAGGAATCCGCAGACTATATGGTCGCTAAAGTAACCTTGAAATTTGAAAACTTCACCAAAACAGATTTAGTTACCTTGGAGCGTGTTGGCAATGACTGGAAAGTATCCAAATCGATCAATTCGTATAAATAGAATTTCACAACTGGTGGTTTGCCAGTCATAAAAAGGCAAACCACTAGTGAATCATATGTTTAAGTTTAGTTTAAAGGCCAGTTCGCGATATCTGGCTTTTTACTCTAAAAATTTATCAAGCGTCTTTTTAGTTATATTCTCACTTAATGATTTCAGAATTTTACCTGTTTCATCTAGCATAATGAAATAAGGTATTTTTTTTGAATGTGTATAATAAGTTTGGATATTTCGATTTTTGGCGCCTCTATTATCAGCGTTTTTTACAAAATTTGAATCCTGTTGCAATTCCTTTGTTGTCAGTTTACTTCGGTCGTCAATAAGGATGGATACAAAAACAAATTTACTGCGGATATATTTTAGTATGTTATCGTCACTTAGATACATTAGTTCAGCCTCTAGCTTTCTGCTTGTGATGTCAGTCCAACTGGAAAAATAGAGAATGACCCTTTTGTTTTGTTCTTTAGCTGCCTGTATCACCTCCGCAAGAGTGCTGTCCTGGTTATCATCCCAAAGTATTTTTTTCTGTGGTTTTGGGGGAGTCATTAGCCTTTGCTGATTTTTAAAAATGGCCCAAGCTTGGTAATAAGTTATCTCACCGATTTTATTTTCCTTCATAAAATTATAAAAGGAATCCAATTCACCTTTTTCGGTTGCTGATCTGTCCGATTCAAAAATATCAATAAATAATAAACTGTCCTTTGACCATTCTTTCAGATTAACCGTACGTGACCTTAATGTTTTGTTGGCAATATGAAATTTCAATATGGTTGGGTATTCAGGCGACGCTTTGAATTCTTTTATTTTATTGAATACCTCGTTATACGTAATCAGCTTGTTGGGTTCTTGCATTGAAGGAGCTATCAATGTATTAAATACTCCGGGCGAAGATGTTGCAATTTCCAGTGCGACAGAGTCGAGTCCGCATGCTCTTAGTTTGGAGAAATCTTTGATTAAGCTGTCTAGTTCGGCCGGAGAATAGCTTTTATTCTCAAACTTTTTTTTAAGTAGTGAAGTACAATTAATCTGGGCTATACCATAATTGTACAATAAGAAGTTCGTTAAGACACAAAGAAATAATTTTGACATGGCTTATTTATGATTTAGTCTACTCCGCTTTAATAGCATATTTATTATCTCGAATAGATTTACTTTTAATGAATATACACGTATTACTGTTTAATTCATAATCCGATTCACGCTCTAAATTTCCATGTATTTAGGACTAATGGTTAAATCTGTAAAGTTTTTCCAGAACGAGACAACGCTGCGGTAACCACTGCGGGAGAATCAGCAGGCGTAGAGCAGTTATTTGCAGCTGATTTCAATCAAAAGATCCAAGCTTCCAATGCACAGTCTAACAGCCGTAGCGAAGTGGTTAAATCCTTGAAAAAGCAAAAAGGAGCAAAGCTAAACTGTACAGTAAGCACAGATATCATCGAGGAATCGGCAGACTATATGATTGCTAAAGTAACGTTGAAATTTGAAAACTTGACCAAGACCGATTTAGTTACCGTGGAGCGTGTGGGCAATGATTGTAAAGTATCTAAATCGATGAATTCGTATAAATAGATCTTAATAACTAGTGCTCCGCGATACTAAGTTATAGGTAGAGCACTAGTGAATCATATGTTTATTAAGGCCACGTCGCGAGATGTGGCTTTCTTTCGTTTTATGCATGCTCATCACCCAGACTTTTCGGTAGATGTATTCTACCGATTACATTGGATGCTTTTTACTCAAATAGCCCTTGAATGAAGCCTAAGTTTGTGTAAGAATTAACAATAACAGCATTATGGAAAATCAAATACTTTCAAAAAAAGCACGATCCGATCTTACAAGTCGGTTAAAATAGAATTACTTCTAATCGGATAATTAAATATTGCATTAATTGTCTATATTCGAAAACGGCCCATATTCTTATGGCAGTAACTTTCTTAACAATCTAAATTTTATTTTATGTGGAGTTTAATTTTATACTTTTTATTCGGTATTGGTCAGCCTGTCAATACAAGTTCATCTGCAAACAGTTCTATAGTCAATGTAACTACGGATGATACTCCTGATGACGGTGATGGTGGGGATAAAGGGAATCCTCCTCCTAGAGGATAATCATAATTAGTAATTAACATCAAAGATCAATCAGTCAACTATGTGGAGTTTAATTTTATACTTCTTATTCGGTATTGGCCAGCCGTCTAATTCCCAACCAAGCGTGGGAATAGCGATAGTACAATCGACAGATGTTCATCAATCTGATGAACCAGGAGACACTGGTGGGGAAACTGGCACGCCAAGACCACCAAAAGGTAAGTAATGATAATTTTTAATATCAAAAATCAATTTTATGTGGAGTTTAATTTTATACTTTTTGTTTGGTATTGGCCAGCCTGCCAATATAAATTCGTCAGGAAACAGTTCTACGGTTAGTGTAACAGCGGACGATAATCCTAATGATGGCGACGGTGGAGACAAAGGAAATCCTTTTCCTCCTAAAAAATAATTACTTTTTTAAAACTTGTAATCAATCAATATGTGGAGTTTAATTTTATACTTTTTATTCGGTATTGGTCAGCCTGCCAATGTTCAGGCACCGACTGTACAGGCAGCGGTTTCATCCGAAGCGGATCAACCAGGTGATAATGGTGGTGATATGGGGACGGTTCGTCCTCCAAGAAAGTAAAGTGATTACTAAGGCTATATTTGGAAAAAAATAGCCTTAGTAATTATGTCGATATCATAGGAAGGTGATGTCCCAAGGTAAGGTGTTCAATCTGTTTTTGATTAAGTTTAATGTTTCTAAAATCAGGTAATCAGGAGGAAGCTGGCCAGATTCACAGATGCTAAATTTCGTATTATAAACTTGACTAAAATGGGTATCCCAGTTTTCATTCAATTTATTAAAGAATAAACTGTCAGCAGGATGATATTTTAGCCAGTGATTATTATTTCTAAAGCTTCTTATGTCTCTATTGGCTACGTTTATCAGCATTTTAAAAAAGTCTCCGGACTGAAGGAAATGCTGAAATTTCTCATATTGCAATAAGTGATATAAGTCGTAAACATGTTTGACCTTTTTGCTCAGATTAATAATCGGATCATCTGAGTATGAAAATCGGACAAGGCTCATGATTTTTTCACAGAATGTTCTGAATGGATCCAGTACATTCATCTCAAAAGGGAAAAGCTGATATTGATTAATAGTAGCCTTTTGACCGGTTTCTTTTAATGCATCACCGATAAGGGAATTGAATGAATATTTACTATGAGGGTTGGATTCCCCCAACCAGCTATAGTCGATAGTGATAAGATTACTTTCAGGGCAGAAGTTTTCATCATTAGGTTTCCAATAAGAATGAGCAGTTTTACGGTTCATCCCCATTTTTCTCGTTAGACCTTCTATTTGAATTTCAGGTAACTCCTTACATAAGATACTACCTATTCTTTTTAATTTAGATTTTAATCTGCTGTCTGTTTCTCCTTTTTTTCTCGCAACTACAAAATCGATATCTTCCGGAGTTCTTTTTATGAGTTTGAAACATTTTGATAGAGCAATCCCACCTTTCACGATTATATCTTCACTCAATGAATCCTGTTGAATTAAGTATAATATAAATGTTTGCCAGTAATCTTTTTCAACGTAGCTGGGTTGTATATTAAGTAGATTAGAGATGTAATGAATATTTTTTTTAAAATGATAGGGGTGTTTGTGTAATTCCATTGGGATACAGATTGGTGTTATAAGTAAGCTAATACAACGGTTAAAATTTTTAATTATTGGAGACTGATTAACTTCACCTCCCTATTCCTGCTATTCACCGAGTTTTCCTGATCGTTAGTCTAATGCCCCTAGGCTAAGGACGTATTGTGTCGTAGTTTTGAGTCAACAAATAAGAACAGATAAACTAACACAATAAAATAAAGACATTATGAACCATCATGAGTGCTTAAAAATGGCACTCATGATAGCTTTATCACCAATTAAAAACAAATCATTTCGATAAAAAAAGCTAGTAAAAACATTCGCAGCAGCAGCCCTAATCGCAGTATCAAATTTCGTTATGGCAGCTGAAGGGCCTGGAGCAAAAGCAACAAAAGCAAACGTTAACCTTTCCACCGCAGACTTCGCTTTAGAGCATTATGTTTCGGTGACTACGGAGGGAGAATCATCAGGAGTGGAGCAATTATTCGCCGAAGATTTCGATCAAAAAATCCAAGCTTCCAATGCGCAAAATCATGGCCGTAACGAAGTCGTTAAATCCTTGAAAAAACAAAAAGGTGAAAAATTAAACTGTATAGTAAGCACTGATATCATCGAGGAATCGGCAGATTATATGGTCGCTAAAGTGACTCTAAAATTTGAAAACTTTACCAAGACTGACTTGGTTACCCTAGAGCGTGTGGGCAATGACTGGAAAGTATCCAAATCAATCAATTCGTATAAATAGACTTTTGCAACTGGTGGTTTGCCAGTTATAAAAGACAAACCACTAGTGAATCATATGTTTATTAAGGCCATGTCGTGAGATGTGGCTTTTTTATATTATAACTGGTAAAATATACAATAAATCATACTAAGGTTAAAGGCTGCATGGCAAATTATAGCGCCCCATATAGCTCCTGATTTTACCTTGAAGAAATAAAACAGTCTGCTTACAAAATACATCGAAAAACACCATATGAATGTAGGTATGAAGAGAAGATGCCAACCGTCGAGCAGGTATATTAATCCAAAATGTGCAATGTGGGTTAAGGCAAACGCCGAGCTATCGAGAATTGATGCCCCACGATTTCCGAATCTAGAAAAAAAGGTTTCATGAACTATTCCTCTAAAAAAAAGTTCCTCGCCAAACGGGCTGAATAACATTCCTGTGCCAGCCATGATGAAGAACATCTGCCTTTTTGCCTCTATCGTTAAATCTGTAGGAATTTTATAAGAATTTGCGATATATACATACCAGTTTTGATAACTGTCCTGATAAAGGAATTTACCCAAGACGAATAACAAGTAAGCATATAAACAACCGCTTATAAAAGCTATGGATAACCATTTATAACTTTTAGGTTTGTTCCAGCCAATAGCCTTCAGCCCCCTTTTATTTAAGAATACGAAAGGAATGATAAATGATACCAGCATTATTAAACCAATAAAGCGATAATCGGCATATTGGTTGGCATGGAGCACCATAATAAATCTCGGTACACAAATTATTAGAACTAGAAATAAGCCAAACTTCCAATTGAAATTGAGGATACTTTTCCAAAAGTTTCTTAAATAAGGTTGCATAAAAGGTGTAGTTTTAATGGGTTGCTATAAGATAGGAAAAAAAACTTTCTCTTTCACCTCCCCATTACCGCCATTCACCGAGTTTTCCGGTCTGTTAGTCTAAAGCCCGTAGGCTAGGGGCCTATTGTGTTGTAGTTTTGAGTCAACAAATAAGAACTAAAAACTAACAATATAAAATAAAGACATTATGAACACGCTAGTAAAAACATTCGCAGCAGCAGCTTTAATCGCCGTATCCACATTCGCTATGGCAGCTGAAGGACCTGTAGCAAAAGCAACAAAAGCAAACGTTAATCTTTCCACAGCAGATTTCGCTTTAGATCATTATGTGGCGGTCACGACTGAAGGCGAATCAGCAGGGGTAGAGCAGTTATTTGCAGCTGATTTCAATCAAAAAATCCAAGCTTCCAATACACAGTCTAACAGCCGTAGTGCGGTAGTTAAACTATTGAAAAAGCAAAAAGGAGAGAAGTTGAACTGTGCAGTAAGCACTGATATCATCGAGGAATCGGCTGACTATATGGTCGCTAAAATAACCCTGAAATTTGAAAAATTTACCAAAACAGATTTAGTTACCTTGGAGCGTGTGGGCAATGAGTGGAAAGTATCCAAATCGATCAATTCGTATAAATAGTATCCAATAACTAGTGTTCTGCGAAACGAAGTTATAGGTAGAGCACTAGTGAATCATATGTTTAAGTTTAGTTTAGAAGCCAGGTCCTGAGACGTGGCTTTTTGATTGTTATTTATGAACACTTACTCTTTTTGTATTTACAATCTGATCATTTGTATTTTTAAATTCAAGAATATAGTTGCCAGGCCTTAAATATAGAAATTCCTTTGTGGTTTTGATGAAAAGCTGGTCTGCTGGTATTCGATGTCCTTGTTTTTCGTCTGCATAATAAGCTTGAACAAAAAGCCCTTTTTGTCCGTGCGTATCTAGCTGTACCGACTTTGTAAGGTTATTATTTGATAAGTACTCAGGGCGACTGTGTGGAGTTAGATAGCGGGGATAAAAAAGTGAAATATCCACAAAGTCATCATGCCAGGCGGTATGGTCTTTTAAAGCGACGACAGGTGTGTTAAACGAAACAAATTTGTTTACGGTTAGGAATTCGTCCGTTTCAAATTCGGTATAATATCGTTCAATATGTCGAGTTTGTGATATTGTTAAGGGGTCAATATTGGTCATTTCTTTAAAGAATTGAGCCATTTTTTTCCAGCTGGTTCGTGTATTTTCATGGATATGGTCATATCCTGCATAGACAAGCAGTTTCGCATAAGGGTCAGTTTCGAGCAATTTAGCTAGGTTGACGGCTTGTAATGAGTCGCGCATACGATTACTATTTGTATTGTTGGCTTCATATTTTATCAATACAAAATTCTGTCGCAATGCTTCCCTGATCATTTCTGCAAAAAGGGGCTCTTGGCAATAAAAGCCTGTTGTATCTGTGACGATACGTGTTGTGTTAATGCTTTGATCAGCAAGGTCTTCAATAGCTAAATATTTAAAACCTAAGTCACGAAATCCATTTAATAATTGAGATACAAATGTGCGATGATAGGGAATATTATGAGCTTCATTGATCATTACTACTTTTTCATTTTTGGCCTTTTTTAGAATGAACTTTCTGGCATCGACAAAACTATGCTGTTTATAAAATGTGCTATCATATTTTATTTCATTGTTTTTGAGCGCGTGAACATATTGCTGATCCCAATAAAATCTTGAGCTATCATAGTTGCCAATAAAAGAATGATAAGTAGATTGGAGTTGATAAAAAACGGATTTCGTGCTAGCATCCATGCTATCCACTGGTAGCTTGTTGAATTCCCTAATAGCTATGTGGTAATTCTCTGGATACTTTTTAATAAGTTGGTCATTGAGCTCAAATAATTTTTGTGTTGTGATTTGCCCTGAGACCAAGTCGCTAATTATAACAAAAAATAGGGTGAAAAATATCTTCATAACTAGTTTTTTAGTTTTATAACTAATATATTAGTTATAATCCTATTTTCAAAATTAATCTGTTAGAAATTGGAAGATTTACAGATATATTTGACTCCTATTCCTGCTATACGTCATCTAAAAAAGTATTTTGGTAGAAAGTATCGGATATAACCATAAATAGTATAACTCAATTGGAATATTATAGCAGAAAGAGTAGGGATTTTAGGGAAAGAACTAGGAAGATTAGGAGAAGAAGAAGTAGAAAGATAGTAGTGTTGCCGGGTTCATCGATCTTGAATGCGCTTCCTTTCAATAGCTAGTTAGAGATTACAGTGTTTTTCTGATACCCGTGTTTTGATATCTCATTTATATGGCCTTTGTTAAATTTTGCACTTCCATAAAAATAATAAACTATGCTATTTAAAACAATAAGATAAATTCAATTATTTGAAATTTGCTTGTTGGGAGTGTCATTATTCGACGTCTTCCTTTGCATCAGCAACCACTCATAAATCCATGGTTCAGTTTCGTAGAGGTATTGGATGCCGTGACCTTCGCCTGCGATGCGGTGAAAGATGATATTTCCATTGCACTTCTTTAGAGATTTGACTATACGTTCTGTTTCGTGTATAGGGATTTCATTATCAGCCGTTCCGTGATACGTGAGGATGGGAACGTCTTTGAGGGTGCAGATGCGAGTGGTGTCGCTATCGTTTACTCCTCCGCATAATGGAACAATGGCTGCGATTTTATCGGCGTGATCTAATGCGGTGATGTAGGTTCCGTATCCACCCATACTTATTCCGGTTACATAGACACGACTTTTGTCGATACGGTAGTTTGAAGTTATCTCATCATATAGCGAATCAAACCAATTTTCCGTGGACCAATATCTGCCTTCCGGACATTGGGGGGCGACCATAACAAAATCGAAATCCTTTCCCTTGTTTACTAAATATGGAAGACCATAGATTTTTAGCTTTTCTAAATCATTTCCTTTTTGTGATCCACCGTGAAGATAGATAACCAGAGGATATTTGGCCGTGTCTGTATTATAGTTTTTAGGCAGATAGGTTAAGTGTTTATAGTTGACTTTTTGTTTTTCTTGTGCAAAGGATTGCGACATGCAGAAGGTGCAAACGATTACAGTGAGCAGGTTGATATAAAGATAAATCTTCGTTCTAAAAATTTTGATGAGTACTTGAAAAGTCATTGTTGATAGGCAATTTCAATCATTTAGAATTGTAGTAGCTTTTGCTATTAAAGATAGCGGTTAAAATTCTGATTATCGAAAATTCAGTGCGTTATTTTATTCCTTTTCACCTCCCCATTCCCGCCATTCACCGAGTTTTCCTGATCGTTGGTCTAAAGCCCGTAGGCTAGGGGCCTATTGTGTCGTAATTTTGAGTCATCAAATAAGAACAACAGAACTAACACAATAAAATAAAGATATTATGAAAACGCTAGTAAAAACATTCGCAGCAGCAGCTTTAATCGCAGTATCCACTTTCGCTATGGCAGCTGAAGGACCTGGAGCAAAAGCAACAAAAGCAAACGTTAACCTTTCTACTGCAGACTTCGCTTTAGAGCACTATGTAGCGGTAACTACTGCGGGAGAATCAGCAGGAGTAGAGCAGTTATTCGCCGAAGATTTCAATCAAAAGATCCAAGCTTCTAATGCACAAAATCACAGCCGTAGTGCGGTAGTTAAACTATTGAAAAAGCAAAAAGGCGAGAAGCTGAACTGTACAGTAAGCACTGATATCATAGAGGAATCGGCAGACTACATGGTTGCTAAAGTGACCTTAGAATTTGAAAACTTCACCAAAACGGACTTAATTACTTTGGAGCGTATTGGTAATGACTGGAAAGTATCCAAATCGATTAATTCGTATAAATAAGAGCGATTTCAAATAAATATATATGTTGTAGAGCCACATCGTGAGATGTGGCTTTTTCATGATCTATTTAAAATAGCAACTTGTTTCGGGGATAATGTTATTTAGTAGACCTCAATCAGAATAATATAAGTTGAAAGAATAGATGATTTTAGGAGAAGAATTAGGAGAAGCGCTTAATGGAATAGACTTGTTATAACGCTCGTACAATAAGCTGCTAGCTGTTTCAGAAGGAAAAATGTAAATATTTTAGGGAAAGAACTAGGGAAAGATTAGGATAAGAAGAAGTATAAAAAAGTAGAAGAAGTAGTAGAAAGATAGTAGTGTCGCGCTGTTCATAGATCTTGGTTTCACTAGAGTGGATCGTGAAGTTCAATCACACCTTTCCTTTCAATAGCTCATACAACGAAGCATTGATAAACTGAATAGCCTTTACCTTCATCTTACCATAGCCTGCATGGTTATGACCGAAAAAATGGTATTTCGGTGATCGTTCCAATACAAACTCACGGATCTCCTCACTGCCATAGCCATTGTCCAAAATACCTGACGGTGGATAGTGTGACACCATGATATCAATCTGCACCTCAGATTCCATCTGATGAAAAAAGGGAAAACCACTGATGCCCATAATCTGGATGTCATTGATCCTAACCGAAGTATCGTTTAGCCAATGAATTCCTTCGGGTGCCAATTTTTTGCTTCGTTGCGGTTCCAGTTCAAAGGGAAGATCATGATTTCCATGCACAAATACCTTGTGTGGTATGGGAAGCCCGGCATACCACACAAAGAAATCCGATAGCTGCTGCATATCACCTGCATCACAGACATCGCCGCAATGGATGACGATATCGATCCCCCCGGGAATATCCAATAGGCGGTGCATGCCATGTGTGTCCGACAACAAGAGTATGTTTTGCCCCTTTAACTTAATGATATGCATTTCAGTTTAGCTTTTAAGATTGATGCTTTAAAGATTTACGATATTCCTCTTTCATCCTCTCCGCTAGACTTTCGGGGGCAACAACTTTGACTTCCGCACCTACGGAAAGTAATTCCATCACAAAATCATGCGTGACATACATATTGAGTTTCACAAGCAGTTCTTCCTCATTGTCGACTACTATTTCCTGGGTATGGTGCAAAGGCAAGGACTTGATATATTTGCCCTGAAATGCAGAATAGGAGAGAATTACCTCCTCGATTTGTTGGTTTTCGTGTGGAAGGATAATACCAAAACTATGCTCAAAAAGCGTTTCCGGATCTACTTTGATAGCTTTAAATTTTCCAGCTTTCACTACTTCCAGTGCTAAGATCCTATCCAGCGGAAAGATCCTGAGACTATCCTTGTCCAAATCCTGCCCAATCACATACCAACGGTTACGGACTTCTTTTAGAAGCATAGGAAATAATTTTCGGTGTTCTACCTCAGTTTCGTAATATTTGCAGTAATCAAAATACAATGCACAACCCTTTCGTATGGCATGGACGATATCACCAAGGTATTCTGTACCACGTGGCCGCCGCTGTTCGAAGACTATTTGTTTTGAACCATTGTTTCCCAAGCGCATTAGATTGAATATGTCAAAGGCATCCAGCGCACGCTCTGCTTCTTCGGTATCCTGCTGGATAAAGTATTGCTTTGTCGAACGGTTGTTCTCTATGGAGATTCCGTAGAGCGAACCGATATCGGCAATATCACGTTGAAACTGGCGTTGGCTGACGATAAGGTTGTACTCGAGTAAGGCCGATTGCTCCTGCAGGATACGGTCAATCTCTATCCAAGAAAGTGGTCTGTGACGCAATTTGTTGATCACTATTTTGTGGCGTAATATGGTTTCTCTAACTGACATACATAAGCTTTTGACAAATATAAGATGAGAAGACGACAAAATATGACGCCTCTATGAGGTGGATAAAAAAATGTTTTTCTTCGAGATAACGACGTCCTTTGACCGCTTCAGAGCCTAAGTTTGGACCAAACAATTATATAATGGAAAAGGAAACCAATCAACAGAATACCTTATTGCCTGAGCAACAGATTTTGGCCAACAGTGGAACTGGCATCAGAACCGAATTAGGAAAAGCAGTCAAGTCATTTATCAAGTTCGCAACCTTGGCAATCGCAGCCTTTAGTTTGACCTTTCATGTGATGCCCGATCATAACTATCGGATATTTCCAAAGGAACAATTATCCTTTGCCTATACAGTAATCTCTTCAGCTGAAGTAGACCACCTGATTGATCGATACAATGAAGCGGAGGGGATGGAGCGCATGCTTATTCAACAGGAATATATTTATCGACGCCTGGAAGAATTAGGTATTATTGTTTCTAAGGAAGAAGGTGGAGAATAAATACCGCGAAATCTTGTAGGCCTTGGATCTGATCAGCCCAAAGGACAAACGCTCAAAATGGAACTTATTCATTGTTCTGTTAGCGACGTACTTTGGCGCTAATGCTGGATATCTTTGAGGAAATTCAATGCAATCGGTATTTAATTTTATTATGAAACAAGAATATTTATTTTTTTATCTACACAAATATTTATTAAATTGACAACTCATATTATTCTAGAGAGCCTATATCTAATTCGCTGGAGAAGCAATTTAATTCCATGTTGAAAGTGTTCAAGATGTTAAATAGAAGGTAGATATCTTGAAGTTTAGGATGAAGAATTTTGATAAAAATAGCTATATAAATTACATATGAATAATAAGATAGAGTTAAAGGCTGTACGCGATCTTATGGGGATGAATTTTTTCATACCAGCCTATCAAAGAGGATATCGATGGATAAGACCGCAAGTCGAAGATTTATTAGAGGATATCTATAATTTTGCAATTAAGAAGACTAAAGGAGAGAAAGAGTTTTACTGCTTACAACCGATCGTGGTCAAAGGGTTTTCTATCGAAAAAATTCGTGAAGAAAACAGGAGCTCTTTAATTGGCGGAGCTGCTGTTTATGAGGTTATTGATGGTCAACAAAGATTGACAACTTTAAAGATACTAGTGAAATATCTAGAACATAAATTACTTAGGGGGGAAACATATGAAGATGAATATGGTTTTTCTGTCTATCAAATTGTCTATGAAACAAGGCCCGAGTTAGCTTTGATTTTTAATGATCTTTCCTTAAGAAATGAACAAAATATTGATTATGATCACATAACTTCTGCCTATAAATATATTGAAGATTGGTTTGCTGCCCAAAATTCACCTAGAGAGGCCAGAGAAGCAATATTACGCACTTTGGTCAATGACTTTTCGAACAAAAAATCGGAGGGAATTGTTCAAGTAATTTGGTATGAGATCGGAGATGATTCCATTAATCCCGTGGATACCTTTCTAAGAATAAATATGGGGAAAATACCTTTAACCAATGGCGAATTGGTGAAAGCAATATTTCTTCAGGAAAATAACTTTGGAAAAAGTCAATTGGCGGAATTGCAACAAATGGAGATTGCGCAAGAATGGGATATAATTGAACGAACTTTTCATGATGTGAATTTTTGGGGATTTATTTCAAATAAACAATATGGTAATAGTACCAGAATTGAATTTGTTTTAAACATTTACTATCAACTGGCACTACAAGAGAATCCTTCACTCAGTTCAATAACAGGATTTGATGATGACCAAATTTTCAGGTATTTTCATCATATAATCAATAATACAAAATCTTTCAAAGAAGTCGAAAATATTTGGAGCGGAGTCAAGGATATATATAATCAAATTCAGGAATGGTTTACTTCTGTTGAATGGTATCACTACATAGGTTTTTTAATTGAGAAAGATGTAGATGTGCTACAGATTTTTATATGGATAGAGAGTTTGAAAAAGCAGAAGGGGGATAGTATTACAAAAGAGGATGTGACAATGCTGCTCATTGAGAAAATAAGATGTCTATTGAAAAAAGTCAAAGTTGTGCAGTCATTACAGAATCGTGATGAAACTATAGTAGTTGAGAACCCCGCTAAAAATGGATTTTTAGATGTATCATACAAAGATTCTGTATTTGTTAGAGATTTATTGCTGCTATATAATCTTCAATATGTTATAAATCAGAATAATAATAATAATGTCATATACCGTTTCTCCTTTAAGTCTTACAAAAATGTAAAAGATAAAGACGGAAAAGAAACGTCTTGGGATATTGAACACATAGATTCTTCGACAGACAAAATACTACATAAATTGGAAGACCAGAACCTCTGGTTGCGGTATGCATATTCTGATTTGAGTGATCTACCTGAGGAATTGAACCATCAGATCGAAAAGTATTTGTCATTAGAAAAAGCTGATCAGGCAGAATTTGATGAATTATACAAAAAGATAAAGGATCATGCGAATGAAGATGTTAAAGATGATTCGATTAAGAATAATATAGGTAATCTTACATTGTTGGATGCGAAAACAAATAGAGGTTACGGAAATGCATTATTTATAAGTAAGAGACGCATAATCATAGAAAATGATAAGAAAGGGTTATTTATTCCACCTTTAACAAAAAATATCTTTTTAAAGTATCACAATGTGCATACTGTAAAAAGTGATTGGACTATTCAGGATATGGAATTCTATAACCTCGATATTAAAAAAACTTTATTACCATTCTTAACCTTAAACTAATGCAATCCTATACATTATTAGATATCTTGTGCGATAAAATTTTCTATACAAAAGAAAATGAGGAAATCGAAAAACATATTTCAGGTATAAAAGTCCCTAGAATACAGCGTGATTATGCGCAGGGAAGGGAAGAAGAAAAAATTATCAGAAATCGCTTTCTCAATTCAATTTTTAAACATTTGGTTACTGAGTCTGAGGTTATGGAACTTGATTTTATTTATGGCTCATTAAAAGTACTGGATAATCAGACCTTCTTTATTCCTTTGGATGGACAACAGCGATTAACTACGTTGTTTTTGCTTTATTGGTATATTTCCAACAAAGAATTAGATGAAGGCAACCGGTTGAAGTGTATGGATAAGCTGGCCGCTTTTTCTTACGAAACAAGGCCTATTGCAAAGCAATTCTGTAAGAAACTTATAGCATTTAAGTTTAAAAATGATCCTGTAAAAGAATTAGAAAAAACATTGTGGTTTTTGGACAGTTTCGAGGATGATCCCACAGTAAAATCAATGATGAATATGATTGCGGCAATTGATGTTCTATATTCACGCTATGATCAAAAAGTTTTTGATCGGCTAGATACGCTGCGCTTTTATATCTTACCATTGGACGGTTTTGATCTTACAGACGAATTGTACATCAAGATGAACGCTAGAGGAAAACAGTTGTCTGATTTCGAAAATTTTAAAGCTGATTTTGTGAGTTGGATGAAATCTAGCCAAAATTCACATTCATCGGAATTCCATCGACTAGTTTCGTACCATTCACAAATCGTTCCCTATTATCTTGCAATTGCATCAAAACTTGACAATGAATGGTCTGACGTTTTTTGGTCCAATCGTAAAGAAATTGATTATGATAAAGCCTATTTCGCCTTTATAACACGATATTTGTTAACTCATCATGTAAGCTTAAGTAATATTGCTGCACAAGATGTTTCCGAATCAGAATTATTCAAAGCTTTTACTCGCCAAAAAGATAGTTTTTTAGATTTTAAGTATATCGGATTTGATCATTTTGATGAAATACTTGACTATTCCTTAATCGTTAAACTTGAACGCGTTTTAGATCAGTTAAGTTTTAATTATAAGAAAATAGACAGCTCAATAGCACCGTTGTGGAATCTTGATAATAAGTGGAAATTGTATTCTCTAGACATAATTCCAAGGCAATATATTCTTTTCTATAGTGTCGCTAGATACTTGGAGTGTAATGATTTTGATGAATTGAAATTTAAAGATTGGATTAGAGTTGTGTGGAATATTATTATTGATCCTACGATAAGAACGTTTGCGGCATCAATAAATACCATTAGATTTCTTTTGAAACCTTTATCCGATCACTCAAATAATATACTACCGGAAATAATCTCTGAGGAGGTAGGTTTGAAATTAAATTCAGCTATCAAAAATGAAGTGTATGAACAATCTATATTATTTCAGGAAATTGGAAAAGCAAAGTTGATTAATGAAAATCCCTTATTCAAAGAAGTGATATATTCTTTAGAAGGACATCCGATGTTTAAAGGACACATTTCTTTTATTCTCAATGCAAAAAATATAGAGCATGCAAATGCCTTAAAAGAAACTGCCTTTAGATTATGTGTAAACCTTCAAGGCGTTCCAGATAAACCGAGTAATTACCATTGGTTACGTGCGGTGCTGATATTGAATGATGACTTAATACCATATTTAAATAGTGGTAATACACTCTCGCTTAGCGATGGGAGATTCGATCAATGGAATAGATTGATAAATAACGAATTGAGAAGTGGTTTTTATAGATTTTTAACTAAAGCCGAGAATAAAAGTCACGAAGTAATAAAAGAAATAATAGGTGAATATGAATTCAATGCCAAAAGTTTATGGTTGTGGAATTTAGCTAAAGAAACAATTGTTGTTAATGATGGAGATTGTTCGTTGCTGGATTTTTCAGAATCCAAAAATGTCAAAAATTATGGCGACAAGACCTATTTATTCAACAAAAATATTTGGACTGATAGTAATATTATGTTGTCCACTTATCGTAATCAATTAATTTCTTCGTTTTTAGCACAAGATGGAGCATCAATGGATTGGCCATGGGGTAATATTGCAGATAAATATTTTAGAGGATCTGCTCCATTGATCAAATATAAAGTGGATAATATTGTCTATAGTCTTTTCTTTTATGATAACTGCATAAATATTTGTGTATGGCAAGATGATTTAGTTTTATTTGATCCCGAATATATGAGACTAATTGAAGAAAAATATACAAAAAATGGTGAACATTATCTTATATCAACGATTGAAGGAATAAGCAGTTTTGAGGAAATAGAAGGAAAAATAAGAGAAATAATTTCAGTGTGTTCAAGTGTTCCGAATATTTCTATTCAAGAACCTTCTTTATAATTATCTATGAAAACGATAGATCAATTAAACGTGACCGTCGCAGATTATTTCGATAAAAACAAATCAATCAACGAAATCCCTGCTAAAGATTTGATGCCTTTGTTCGTTGAGAAGGGGGTTTTTACAGCTGATTCAAAAGACCGACCCGGGAAGCCATTAAGGGATCTTTTACGCAAGTTGGATAAGGAGAATAATTTGCAGTTGATTCCTTTGCTTTATGCTGACCGAAAGGGTAAAAATACATTTTGGTTTTTCAGAAGGAATGGAAGTGTCAGTGATTTGAAATTTCAATTTGTGCCAGAGAAAATACTTAAGGCTGCTGAACTCAAAAATGTCAATTCTATTTCCAAAAGAAAAAATAGAGATGAGGATTATATTCTTGAATTATGTGATAGCGTTTTGGCGCAAGAAGGAAAAAGACAGCATAAGTTCAGTTTCTTATTAGGTGACTCAGGGCGTAGACTTCCTGTAGATATTTATTATCCGACCTTGAATTTGGTAATAGAATATCGGGAATATCAACACACTAATGCTGTACTATTCTTTGATAAGAAGGATAAGATAACTGTTAGCGGTGTTTCTAGAGGAGAGCAACGACGTATTTATGATCAACGGAGAAGGGTTATCTTACCTATCCAAGGGATTCATTTGATTGAGATTAATTATGACGACTTTGGTTATAAGAAAAACAACAGATTGCTTCGCAATAAAGATTTAGATATTGCTACCATAAAAAATAAATTACAGACGTTTCTAAAAAATAAATAATATTTTAATTATCAGTTTTTTATAAAAATAGACTACTATCCACCTGTGCACATCCCTCGCACAGGTGGTGGATAATTTTGTCAGACAATTGATGCTGGAGCGAACGGGAGTTTCTGTTTTGCAGCAACGATTTTAACACATTAAAAAGACAAAATTATGAGACAGACAAAAGTTCACAACCTGATTATCTTGGACGAGAGTGGTTCTATGTCAAGCATCAAATCACAGGTGATTAGTGGTTTTAACCAGACGATCAACACCATCAGAGAAGCTCAGCAGACTTTTGCTGATCAGGAGCATACGATTTCGATCATCAGCTTCAATGGCTTTGGAACCAAAATGCTACACTTTTGTGACCCCATAACACCGATCAAAGAGATCGATTCAAAACGTTATGCTCCAGCGGCATCAACACCGCTCTATGACGCCATCGGTTTTGCAGTTAGTAAATTGAAACTGGTGGTCGGCGAAGATGAAAAATTTCACGCGTTGGTCACCATCTTAACTGATGGAGAGGAAAATGCTTCGACTGAGTATTCTGCTCCTGCGATCAGACAAATGATCGGTGAGCTCAGTGAATCCAATTGGACATTCACCTATATCGGTACTGATCATGATGTCTCCAAAGCGGCAGCAGATATTGCCGTAAAGCATAGTATGAGTTTTCAGAAAGACTGTGATGGTATAGAGACGATGTTCAGTGAGGAACGTAAAATGCGGAAATCCATCTATCGGAAAATATTTGGCTAAGGAAGATATCCGGATAAGCGATATTCGAAAGATGAAAAAAGAAACTAATATTTTTTCTAGTAAAATTGGTGTTTCAGCATAAAAAGATCAAAATAGTACAACTATTTTGATCTTTTTATTTTTTATTGTGTGTCGATTACAGCATCTTCGTATAGGAAAGGTGTCAAACAGAACCGTACAGCCATATGAAAGCAAATGAAGTGAACAAAGTCCTGAATACCATCATTGGATTCTATACCGGCAAAGGCGGTATAGATACCATGGATTATTCGCTCACGCTCTATTTATTATGTCTCTTCAAAAACGATGTCATCGAACGAGGGGCATCCAAGGCAGAAGTTGTGGCCAGGCTTTCTGCGGGTGAATCATCCGACAGTGGTTTGTATGCCCTGTTGCCCTCTTTCCCGGTGATCGCTTCTTTTGATACCACTGAACTGGAATTTCTGCTGACCCAGTTTGAACAACTGCCTGCATCTTATTTTGAGCTTAATTTTGAAGAGCTCTTTGAGACGATTTTTCTGACAATCACCGAATCTCTTTTTTATAAGAATCGAGGCAATATCTTACACCCCAGGATGGGTGCATTGATATTATCGGCCGTCGATCTTGATAAGTATACCACCATCTATAATCCTTTTGCAGGAAATGGAGATTTGATCCCTCTGATAGCGGATCATAAGAAATATTACGGCCAGGAATACAGTGAAAATCTCTGGCGTATCGCCCAACTTCGTCTATTCGTCTACCACAAACCCGACGAATTTATCTTGCGCTGCGAAAACAGCCTGGACCATTGGCCGAGGCAGGAAAAGTTTGACCTCCTCTTTCTGAACTTCACGGCTCCAAGTCAGTTTGAAGGAATAGATGAACATAGCTACGACCATGATGCCGAAACCTATTTTATAGACCTGGCCACCGACTCGATCAACGATGAGGGACGTGCCATTATCCTGCTCAATAAATCATATATCATCAACCTCCTTGCCGATCCTGACGATGAGACCTTCTCTCGCTTGATCCTGCAAAACTATATCGAAAAGGTACTGCTCTTTCCATCCGGTGTGTTCAGCCATACCGGAACTGAAGTGCTGGTGCTCGTTGTCAACAAGCGTAAGGTAGATGACAGGATTGCCATCGTGGACTTTAGGGATCAGCTCAACTTCTATAAAAATAGAAGACAGCAGATTGACTGGAATAAGGTCGATGCCGAACGCTATAAAGGATCAAATCCCTTAGGACAGACTATCTGGGTCGATAACGGGGCTTTGCTGCTCAATCCGACAGCATTGCTCGGTAATCATTTTTTTATTGACAACCCCGAACTTGTATCCCTATCAGAGGTACTGGAACCCACTGTATTACCGCTGGTGGAGGATGATTTTCCAGAATATGTGATCCGGGTATCCAATCTCACAGGCAACAATATATTCCCTTCCAAATTTGTACCCGGTGTGATTGATCGGCAACGTAACAGTTACTATATCATTCGGCGCGAGGGACTGCTGCTTACCTTGCACGGCCTGCAGCTTCGGGCAAGCCATTTCAATGGCAGCTATATCGCCCTGCTTTCTCCTGTTATTTATCATTTCACTATCCATAAGAAATCGAATTTCACTTACCGGTATCTCGTGGATGAACTGAAGCAGGATTATGTACTCAACCAGGTCAATGCCTTTTCGAGTTCGTCGATCCACAAGCTCAGCTTGGAAAGCTTCCTTGCTATCCGTATCCGAAAGCCGCGTTCGGAAAAGAGCCGCAACCTTTTTAAAAACCGCAACGAAGGTCTCTTCGATAAAGAAATGCAATTTGAGGCAAACGTAATCGATGCTGCTGCACCACCTGAAGATTTTTATGACTTCTATGTGATGGGCAACGACCCACAGCCAGTTAAAACGCTTTCTGATGAAGATCTTGCACTGAAAGAAAACAATGCCCTCTTGCGACACAAGATTGCAGGGCCTGTTTCCAACCTTGAGTTTTATGCGCAGACCATCAAGGATATTTTGCAGCAGGGCATCAACAAGATTGTGCCCGATTTGTTCCAGACCAAATCCAACGAAAAGCAGATCCTCAATCTGGGGCAATTGTTGGATCATCTGATGCTGGATGCCAAAAAGATCGGACGCGAGCTGCGCAACCATACCCATGAGTTTCATGTATATGAATACCATCTATATGAAGTCAATCTCGTGGACTGGGTGCAAGACTACTTCAAAAAGGTACAAAGTTTATACCCCAATATACAGATGAATCTCCAGATCTTGGATGAGATCTTCGAAGCTGGTGTAGAAGATAAAACGACGAAACTCATTGTCAATGCCAACGACGAATTGCTGACGATTCTGTTTGACAATATCTTCAGCAATATCCGCCAGCACGCTTTCAACTGGACCGAACTCGAAAACCGGAGGATAGAACTGCAGGTCAAACTCAATGATACGGAAAATAAGATGATGGTCTATATTTCCAATACAGGTAAACCATTTCCAGCAAGCCTGAGCCAGGCTGATTTCAAGCAACGTGGAGTTAAATATGGCGATACAGGGGGGAGTGGTCTTGGTGGATATATTATTTCCACCATCATAGGCTATCTCAACGGAGATTGGTTTATCCTTGATGAGTCTAGTGAGGAGGGATCGAAATATACCGATCTCGTGACGACCTTTGAAATTTCCATACCCTATATTATTTAAGCTCACTTATCAAAAGATTTTATGGAAAATGTATACCGTGTATTTTGGGTGGATGACGAATGTGAGCATTTGTTCAATATTCGCCAAAAAGCAATTGACGCAAATATAGAACTTGTGGCATTTACCAATTCCGAGGCGGCTATCCGTAATTTGGAACAGCATTTTATGCATTATGACGCCGTCATCCTGGATGGGATATTTTACCAGAAGATAGGCGAGCAGGGGGATGTGACCAGTCAGGTGGGTCTGATGAAAGTCGTTGAGACGTTGGACAGGATCAGCGTAAAGAAAAAGCTACCCTGGTACATTCTAACAGGGCAGGATAAAATCAAGCAGGATAATGATTTTCTCGATTCCAAAAATAAATTAGGTGATATCTATGACAAGTTGGACGATCGACAGATTTTAGCCCTATTCGACCGGCTGAAGGAAGACGCTGCCCAGCATATTGATACGCAGCTTAAACACCGCTATGAAGCCGCTTTCCAGATTTTCAATGGGACGCTAAGACTCGAAGACTCGGTACACCTTTTGCAGATCCTGAGATCATACCATTCCAATAAAACAGTTTTCTTCAATGAATTTAATGCAATCCGTACGATACTCGAACTGCTGGTCGACAAACTGAAAAACCTTCGGATCGTGTGCCCGAGTATACGTGAGCTCAACAAAGTGGGTCTTTTTCTCAACAAACGTCACCGGGCCTATGAATATCATTATGATATTATCCATCCGCTGATAGGAGAGCTGTTTGTACAGACGCTTAGAATAACGCAGGATGGATCCCATTATAATGAAAATCTACAGCTGAGGGTACTCGAATACGCCAGCAACTATAAATCCAACTATCTGTCTACCTCCATCCTGAATAATCTGTTGGAACTGCTGAGCTATTTTGGTAAGTTCCTGTTCGAAAATCAGATTGTTGAACACAATGAACGACGGTGGACAAAGAAAAATCTTGTCGAAGGCTTTATTTCGATACTCCACGAGACGGGCCGAGCCACTTTTGTATCCAATGAAAAGATCGAGTACCATGTACCTTATGGTCTTGTACGTAAGTATCAGTTACAAGTCGCTGACCAAGTCAGTGCCTTGCTCGGCGATCAGGATAACAAGATTAAAGAAATCTTTAAGTAGATTTTCCGATAAACAATAACGTTCCATGTTTAAAGTGCACCTCCAGTGCACCGCACCAACATACTTTTGTTCCAGTATCAGGCTAGGGGGCCTGCTTATGTTGGTCGTGCAAGCAATAGTTTCGATTCCCGCACCTCCTTTTATACCTTTTATTTTTGACAGCCACTTCGGGGAACATGTGGCACAAACTTATTGATATATGAAAAGAACAGTATTGATGTTAGCAATTGGCCTATTCTTCGGTATGATGAATCTGGTATTTGCGCAGCGCAAGGTGACACTGTATTACGATGCCAATAGCAAAGGCGTTGAATCCAAAAAACAGTGTACTTTCTATCGGGAGGTCAGTTTTGATGATCAAAAGAAACCTGTGGGTGAAATCCGCGACTACTGGAAAAATGGGAAATTGCAGACTATTGCTACCGGAGCTTTGCATATTGACCGGAATGATGATTCCAAAAGCATTTGGATCGGAAAAGTGGAGCTGTTTGACAAGAAAGGAAAAAAGATCCAGGAAAGCCATTTTTCCGAATCTGGGGTAGCAGAAGGAACAAGCACCACATATGATGGAAAGCAGCAGCCCCTGACCGTTGCCGAATACAAAAACGGTCGGCCCGCACATAATTGGTACATCCGGTATGAAAAGGGAAATGCTGTAAAGACCTCTTACCTCAACCATATGCCCCTTAACGGCCTTACTGAGGAGAAGGATATTTATCCACTGGCTGAGCGCAGAGTAATGTATGATGACGGTCGTGTGATTCAGTATTATTTCAATGATGGGGTGTCTATTGCGGTACAGTTTACCGAAGAAGATCTATACGGAAAGTACTATGCAAGTTATATCACCATTGAGAACGGAACGGACAAAGAGGTCGTACTCAATCCCGATGATTTTACGGTGGTGAGTTTGAGAGGAGGCAAAGCCCATCAGGAAGATATTATTCCCTATGCAAAGTATATGAAAAAGGTCAAGCGCAAACAAGGCTGGAGTTCATTCTTCAATGCATTTGCCGAGAGCCAGGCTGCCAGTCAGGCCGGATATTCAGCAGTAGCCTCCTCCGGTGCTGCGGCTGCGGTCAACAATCGGGGAGGAGCTGCGTTGGCTTATGGCGAGCAGGCATCGGTAGGTTATAGTGGTTCGGCCCAGTATGCAGCCAATCAGCAGGCAAGGCAAAATGTACAGCAGTACGATAATGCGCAGTACGGTATCCGTAATAGCATTTCGCAGGGATATCTAAAGATTAATACCGTGATGCCGCATTCCAGAGTGATCGGCTATGTCAATGTCAAGAAATCTAAGATGGATGGTATGATCCTCAATATTCCGATCGGAGATAAGATCTATCAGTTTCAATGGTAGATACCTGCCATTTGATCTATCTGGTGAGTTAATGACTGATATGATTATTTTCACAATGTGTTAAAAAAACTTGACGGTGATGCAAACTGTTTGTAAATTGTGAAAGAATCGCATTAGATTCAAAAAGCTACAAACCTGTTCGTAATAAAATTAAGCTTAACAAATTTTAATGAAAGTCATGTGTTAGATATGTTTTTCATTTATAGCTAATTAAGCTTGTAAGAATTTTTACATGAGAAGAATTGATACGTATAGCCGAAATTTTTCTTTTTTTATAAATAGTTGATGTCTAAAATAAATACAAGATATTCAGACAATGGAGTGGGGGTTAAGATCGAAAATTTTAATATTAAAACCGATCTGACTCCTGCCATTATTGTTGAAATCCAAACCTTACTCAATTCACATCGAGTTGTCGTTTTTAAAAATCAAGAGTTGACCAATGAACAATTGGAAGATTTTGCTTTTAGATTTGGCGCTCCATTTACTACTGATAGTAACAACCAGGTTTTGGGAAGTGGAGATAGACAAAGTTCGATTGTTGTCGTTGGAAATCGGGCACCAGAGTTCGAGAAGTCGTATCTGGGACATCAAGAAGTCTTACCACATTCTGACCATCAATGGCTAAAGTGTCCTAGTGCAGCATCAATGTTATATGCTATTGATGTAAATGAGAGTGCGGCTCATACTGTTTGGTATGATATGGTTAAAGCATACGCATTTTTGGAAAATGAAATGAAACTTAAGATTGAAAATGTTGAAACTACTGTTTACAATCCTTTCCATAGACCTTTCGGATCTGTAAAATCTAAATACGTTGATCGCTCAATAGATATCCCTCCAGGGAATACTTATCCGCATCCATTGGTCAGAACCCATCCTCTAACAAGCGAAAAGATCTTGTATGTGAATTTTGCATATGAACTTGAATTTCAGCATATGTCCGTAACAGAGGGAACTGAGCTTTTGGAAGATCTATATCATCATTGTCAGAATATAGACTGTAGATATGAACACGTGTGGGAAAACGGAGATCTTGTATTTTGGGATAATAGGGCAACATTGCATTATAGGCCTTCTTTTGATTCTTCCACACGGAGAGTTTTAAAAAGAGTAAGTATTGCGGGAGAATATCCATTTTAATTTTTTGATATCCAGATTTTGTACATGATATTTTTGGTCAGATATATGAATTGGCGAAGTGAAAATATAAAGGTAGTTGCATGTTAAGAAAACAAGATAAATCTGTAAATATTATCTTAATCGGTTGTGGTCCTCATGCGAGAAGAGTTTATATTCCTGCATTTGAGCATATAAAAAATGTTAAGATAGCATTGATCATCGATCTGAAGGATCAAGAAACTGACATCAGGGAAAGTATAAAGATTGGTGTGGAAACCAGTTTTATGTTCATTGACCCTTTTGAGGGAAATCTACCTAGGAAGCTTGCATATCATCTTTCTGAATTTATTCAGAATAATCAAATCGATGGAGTAGTGATAGCTACCGAACCTTTGGTCCATTACGTATATGCTAAATGGGCTTTGGAAAATGGATTTAATGTATTGATGGACAAACCTATCACTACAAGGCCCGATGTTGTTTCAAATGATGAAAATGCCAAAGGTATCCTTGAGGATTACAAAGATTTGCTTGAAGATTACCATCGGCTCCAGGATATAAAAGAGACTGTTTTTATTATAAATTCACATCGTAGATTTCATAAGGGATTTCAATTTGTTCAAGAGCAAATACGAGAAGTAGCTGCTTTGACAAATTGTCCAGCAACTTTCATTCAAGCTTATCATAGTGATGGTCAGTGGAGGTTACCTAACGAGATAGTAACGCAGAATTATCACCCTTATTGTTCGGGCTACGGAAAAGCTTCCCATAGTGGCTATCATATATTTGATACCATTTATCAGTTCTATAAGGCATCTATAAATCCAGAGAAAATAGCGGACCAGTTAGATATCTTCAGTTCCTTTGTTAGACCCAATGGCTTTATTAAACAAATTACTGAAGAGGATTATAAACTTGTGTTTGGCCAAAAATATAATACAGTACATCGGTGGACAGATGAAGAATTGTCTCCTGTTTTTGCCAGTTATGGAGAAATGGATGTTTCTTCTATTTTGACATTGAAAAAAGAGAAGGAAATTGTCGCCAATTTTTCAATAAACCTCGTTCATAACGGTTTTGCTGGAAGAACCTGGATTACACCTGGAAAGGATCTATATAAAGGAAACGGAAGGATCAAGCATGAGAACTATATTATTCAGCAAGGACCATTTCAAAGTATTCAGATTCATGCTTATCAGGCAAGTGATCAGCATGATACGCATGGCATTGAAGAAGATCTGGGAGGGAAGAATCATTTTGATATTTATGTGTTTCGAAATCCGTTGATCTCAAATGGACAGCAACAACCACAGGTTTATAAAGTTTCTGATTTAGTCAAAGATCGGTCACAAGAGGATGCTAACATGATTACAATGGAATGGGTCAAATTTAAAGTCGTTGAGGAATTTGTAGATTATCTATCTGGTAAGAAATTAAAAAGTGAGATGACTTCTTTATTGGATGACCATCTTTTTCCGGTGCAAATTATGAGTGGTACCTACCGTTCAAATATTAGTAAATCAGTGGTATCATATGCTATTGAACCTGATAGCATACTGGATAAATATCCTCTTAAAAATTATATATTTTAATATCAACGATTCCTTTAAAAAATTATGATACTACCTGAGGATAAAAAAACGCTACTGATTCATTGTCAATACGTTTATGGATTGGGACACTATGTTAGAATGATGGAATTAGCGAAAGGGCTTACTGACAGCTTCAACGTATATTTTGTCAACGGCGGAGAGCCCGTTCTCAACTTCGATATTCCAGAAGATGTAAATTTAATTCAGATTCCAGCCATATATAAACAAGAAGAAACTGGGATATTGCTGCCTGTAGATAAGCATATTTCGTTAGATGTATGCTTTGCTGCACGGCAGAATTTAATAGCAGATCTAATTGAAAAAATAAATGTGGATATCGTCATCACTGAGCATTTTCCATTTGGGCTACTGTTTGAAAGTGAAGTAAGGAAATTAATTGAATATGTTAAGCATAAAAATTACAATGCGAGGGTAATCTGTAGTGTCCGAGAAATAATAGATTCGAGCAAGGGGAGTAAAAGAGACGATTATATATGTGAGATTCTCAATCAACTGTACGATCTTGTTCTTGTCCATGGGGACAGACAACATATACAGTTGTCAGATTCTTTTCCTCTGATAGACCGAATTAAAGTTCCTATCATACATACTGGCTATATTGTTTCAAAAGAGATTGAACCTAGGCAATCACAACAGCCTAACACGATTTTAGTTTCTATCGCTGGTGGACGTTTAGGTGATGAAATTTTAGAGGCATTGATAGATTGCCACCTGTCATTGTCCAAAAAATTAGATCATAAAATGATCTTGTTCTCCGGTGCATTTCAATCTGATTTTCAGAAGCAGCAAACTAAGGTTGCAGCACTACTTTCAGATAAGATCGAATTAAAAGAATTTAATAGAAGAGAATATTTGTCAGAAATGGGATCTGCGAAGATGATTATTTCTTTAGGAGGCTATAATTCGATGATAGAGTCCCTTTCGATAGGAAAATCATTGCTAGTTTATAATCGGACTTTTATTGGTAATAATGTTGAACAAGATCTACGAATAGGATATTTTAAACGTAAAGGTTGTCTTGAGGTTTTGAATTTTGACGACCTTAAAAGTTCTGTACTGATCGAGAAAATTATTTCTCAGTTTAATAGACCAACTTTATCAGGTTTAACAATCGATATAAACGGTGTAAGTTGTTCCGTGAAAAAGATTTTGGAACTGGTAAATAGCAAATCTAATGAGTATCTCCAATGAGTACAGGAATCAGTATTTTATTATATCATCAAATAGGTGAAGCACCAGGGAAACATACAAATCTGGATTGTTTTTGCAGCATTGAGGAGTTCAGGTTACAGATGGAATATCTTAGAGATTCAAAGAAACAGGTTGTATCACTAGCCGGAGCCATTCACCTGATGGCAAGTAAGCGTGAGATTAAAAATGAGTTGGTTGTTTTGACATTTGATGACGGATGTGAGCGATTCTACGATCTTACTTTTCCTATATTGAACCAGTTTGGTTTTTTATGTACGATCTATCCTGTTGCTGGGTGTTTAGGAAAGCCTGCATCCTGGGGAAAGATCAAAAATCCGGATCTTAAAATTTTATCCAGTAAAGAGATACGGGAGTTAAGCGACATGGGGGTAGAAATTGGTGCCCATACGATGAATCATTATAAATTGACAGAATTGAACAATGAAGTAGCTTATCAAGAAATATACGAAAGTAAAGAACTGTTACAGGAAATTACCGGTCGTGAAGTGAATTCTTTTTCTTATCCGCATGGAGCTTATAATCCAACGATAATAAAAATGGTCAAGGAAATGGAATTTGCCAATGCAGTAAGCTGTATTGGGGGGAATGCCGAAAATTGCAGGTCAATATTTGAACTTCCCCGAAAGTATATCACCTATTTTGATGGAATAGAAGTTTTTAAAGATAAAATTAAAAATAATGGAAGTAAGGCCATACCCACTTTTTGATAAGATATCGATTGAGTGTAATTCATTTTGCAATAGGACATGTTCTTTTTGTACTCGTACAAGCGACAATAGGATAAAAGAGCGAATGCCGGAGGAGCTGGTTTATAAAGTACTGGATGAATTGGCGGATATAAATTATTCAGGTTTGATTGCCTTTCATTTTTATAATGAGGTGTTTACTGATAAGAGGATATTTTCCTTTTTTCAACGTTGTAAGGATTTGGGACTGAGTAATTATCTTGTCACTAATGGTGATTTCCTGACGAGAGATATCGTCGAAAAATTGAGCACTTACAATATTAAAGAGTTTGCATTATCTGTATACGATTGGGCCTCGGAAGAAGACTTTCAGCTCAAAGTTGCGGAGTTTGAACAGACTTTAGGTTTGAGAACATATCCATGGGATTTTTATGTTGTCAAAGGTGGAGGTGAAGATTTTTCCAATAGGGCTGGCTATGTAGATTTTAAGCAAGAGGAATACAGTTTTCCGATAAAGGCAGCATGTTCGAAAATTGAGAATAAATTGGATATCAGGTTCGATGGAACTGTTGTTATGTGTTGCATTGATTATTATGGTGTACATAGTATTGGCCGAATTCAAGATGAGCATATAATTGATATATGGTATGGCGAAAAACGCCAGAAGCAGATCAATGATCTAAGACAGGGCTTGCGGGAAAATTACAAACTGTGCTCTAAATGCTCGGATTATATTGTAAATATTTAGAGAAAAGATTATAGCAAGTATCTTTTATGAAATTATTTAGGGGATTAAGTACTTTACTGAAAGGAATTAAAAATGTGCCGCAATTTATTTCTTTGTTTCATGAGCAGAAGGTGACTCTGTCGCGAATTGAAACCCAATTGGGAGATGTTGCGGATCTGTTCAAAGCGATGCAAAACAAATTGGCTGATACTGATTTAATTGTGGACAGAACAGAAGGGGGGATGAAAGACCCAAACTGGATTTCACCAATGGAAAAAAGGATTAGTCTTGATATGGAAAATTATTTTCAGCAGGTAGAATGTCTACTTTCCATTTACAGAGCATTGCCCAATCTTAGGTATCTGCCTAGCACAAGAGGTTGGGCGGGATCTCCAGATTTTTTATCAAAACTTGTTGAAATAATCCTAAAAAAGACGCCACAATTTGTTTTTGAGCTGAGCAGCGGGGTTTCCTCCATTGTATTGGGAGCAGGTCTACAGGCCAATCAAGTGGGCAATTTATTGTCTATTGATCACGAAGAGGTCTATGCCAATATTACAAGAGACAATATTAGATTGAATGGAATAGAGCAAAACTGTAAGGTGGAGGTTTGCCCTCTCGTTGATATAGAAGTTGAAGGCATCATTCATAAATGGTATGATTTACAAACCACACAGATAAAAGAAAGGATTGATCTTTTGGTTATAGACGGTCCTCCGGGATCAACACAGTCTTTGGCCCGATATCCTGCAGTGCCCTTGCTTTATAGTTTTTTCTCGGATTATACGGTTATACTTATGGATGACGCCAATAGAAGAGATGAACAGGTTATTGCAGAACGCTGGATAAAGTTTTTACATACAAAAAACTTTGAAGTCCAGCGAACAGATTTTCCCAGTTTTGAAAAAGGGCTCGTCATGTTTGAGGTACGTAGGATAGTATAAAAAATATAAAGATATGGCCACTAATAAACACGCTTTAATACGTTACAAACTATTGGATAAGTGTTTCTCCAATAAATGGAAAAAATACTTTATTGATGATCTGATTGAATACTGTACGGCAGAACTTACGGCATATGTGGGGGCGAAAACCAAAGTATCGCGGCGTCAGCTTTTGGATGATATTACTTTTATGCGCAGCGAAGGTGGATATCATGCGCCTATACTTTCCGTCAGAGAGGGGAAACGTGTCTATTATTGCTATGATCCTCCAGAGTTTTCGATATTGAAGCAACCGCTCAATGCCAGCGAACAGGAACAAATAAAGCAAGTCTTAGAAACTCTGGGAAGGATCAGTGGCGTACCCCAGTTGGAATGGCTAAATGCTGTCCAGACCAAGCTCAGTTCAGGCCTCAAGCTCGACCGGCAGCAGCGACCTGTTATCTCTTTCGAAGAAAATGAGTTCCTTAGGGGATTAGAATATCTTGAACCCCTTTATCAGCATATAATTCATAGACAAATGTTGGCAATTACATACAAGGGTTTTAAACAGACTGATCCCACTGTTTATAGAATTCATCCATATTATCTCAAGCAATATAATAACCGTTGGTTTTTGTTTGGATTGAATGAAGATAATGGCCAGATCCAAAACCTGGCGCTTGATCGTATCCTGGCAATTAGACCGCTTGAGTTACTTTCTTACAAAAATTCTGATGTGGATTTTGACGATTATTTTTATGATATCTTGGGTGTCACCAACGCTATCGATCGTGAGGCGGAACAAGTGATTCTGAAATTTACTGAAGATCGGCTACCTTATGTATTATCAAAACCTATCCATGGATCGCAGCGCTATAAAGATGGATTTATTTACCTGAATCTAAAAATCAATAGAGAGCTCGAAAGCTTAGTCCTGTCATTTGGACGTGATGTTGAAGTGATTGAGCCTGCATCCTTCAGAGATTCAATTGAACAGATTGTTGGAGAATTATTTCAATGTTATTCTTTTTCAAGATCGTGATCAATGACGGATACGAATAAATACCTAGAGAAGCTGGCACGACTTCAATCTGAACACTGGGAGTTAAAGTCTACAATCCGTGAGGGAATGGATGAACTATTACAGGAAGTCCATAAGATATATGATCAAAATCAGGAATGCCCCAATGAGGGAATTCTATTTATAAAATCTATGAATATTATTGTGTCGAACTATCAGATGCTCTCTAAAATAGATCCCTATTTTATATGTTACGATGATCCTGAGATACTATTTGTAAAAGATGCACTTTTAGCCCTATGTAAAACATGGTTCACGTCGATTGTCGTGTTTAGTGATATCATCAATTTTAGAGTTCCGGCACCTGAAATCAGAAATGTTTCACAGATTATGGTGCAGTTTTTAAAAGATAGCAAAACTGATTTGGATTCTCTAAGTTACAGTGAACATTTGACTCGCATATAAAAGCCAGAATAATCCTTCGAAAATGAAATGAGACAGCATGTCGATGTTATCAACGTGTATGTACAACAAAGCTATATTGAATACCTTTTTTTGAAAAATGATGAACGAGAAAGAATTTATTAATAACCTTACCAAACACAATTCTGATTACAATAATCCAGAATTGGCGATCACAACTTCTAATCTTTGTGATACTATTTCTAGGGATATAAACACTGATAGTCAACGATTTATCTATGAGCTGCTCCAGAATGCGGATGATTCGAGCAATGAAAGTGGAACATTGGATGTCCGAATAGACTTTATCAATGAATTTGTTGTTTTTTCCCATAAGGGAGCTGCTTTTACCATGGTCGATATTGAAAGTATATCTAGTGCAGGAGATGGTACCAAAACAGGTGACGATACAAAAACCGGTTTTAAAGGGATTGGTTTTAAGTCTGTTTTTTCGCATTCCAAATTAGTATACATCAAATCGGAAAACTACTGTTTTAAATTTGATAGAAATCACTGGAAAGAGCACTGGAATAACCATTGGGGAGATAAAGTACTATGGCAGTCTGAAAGAAGAAGCAAAAACAAAGAAGAGAATATAAAGATGCCTTGGCAGATTATCCCTATCTGGAGTGATCTTCCGGAGCAGGTTGCTTCGTTGGCTGCCTTAAACCAATATAATGTCTCTACGGTGATCGCATACGATAAGATTGAAGAATTAAAGTCATCGTTAGTCGATTTATTTTCTGATAGTCAGATTGTTCTTTTTCTGAGAAGCCGAAAAGTAAAGATCGCGATATATTCTGATGAACCGCTTATACTTGAAAAATCAACAGATGAGAATATCACTTCCTTGGTTCGTAATGGTGTCAAATTAAGTGATTGGTTGATCAAAACCGAAACCTTCGAAATAAATGAGGAAATAAAAACAGCGATTAGTGCCGACGATAAGTCACCAAAAAAGCTTAGAGATGCAAAATTTACTGAAATAGCATTTGCAGTTCAGTTGGAAGAGGGGAGATTAAGGGCTGTTGATGCAGGTAACAGGCTTATATTTACCTATTTACCCACATCCGTCAATTATAATTTACCATTTTTAGTCAACGGAAGCTTTCTGACCGATGCAGGAAGGCAGCAGCTGCATCAAGATGTAGTCTGGAATAATTGGTTATTTAATGAAATCCCACGTCGATATTTTTCATGGGTAGCAGAACTGGCACACAAAGACAGTGTATATAGACAAGATATATTAGCCATAATTCCATCTAGGCTTTCCGGTAATCAATTGAGCCGCAGCTTTAATGAGGGGCTGGATCTTGCCTTATCGACTATTGCCTTTATTCCAAATCATAATGGAGATTTACTCAAGGTAGATGAATCAATCTACGATCGGTCCGCGATCACCCAGGTGATTGATGGACAGTTGTTGGTTGATTTCATTAACGAAGATAGTAGCAAAGATTTTACGATTTCTTCTCTGATACCGCCATTGGAGCCTATAAGTTCACTGATTAATTTAGGCATCTATACATTCAATGTTGATCAATTACAAAGTTTTATTTCATCTTCTTTTTTTAGGGACAATTTCTCGGTGGAAGATAATTTTGGACTTATTAATTTTTTTTATGAGCAGGAGTATGCCATCAAAAATGAGTATGATAAAAAAGCGTTTAATGATAGCCTAAAAAGTATTCCGTTTATTTTCGATGAAAATGAGAGATTGAAGTCTCCTAATGAGATTTATTTTCCGGCAAAAGAGTATTCGGCGGAGTTTGCAGATAAAATTAGCGTGGTTCACCATACTGTTATGGCTGATATTAGTAGACGGTGGAGCATACAAAGTTGGCTTACCCATCAGATAAATATCAAGGAACCATCTTCATTGGTATTTATTGAAAGAACTATTATAGAGCGAGGAAATGAATTCGTAACGACAGATAATGCAATCGCAATAGGGCGATACATATTTGAGGCTCACCGCAATGGAACTTTGAAAGATCATCATTATAGAGATTTGTATCATTTACCTATCCTTAGCTCTTCGGGCAAACTATTACCAGCGTCTTCAGCTTATCTTTCAGATATCTATGAGCCAACCCTAAAGATTGAAGCGCTATTTGACAATGATTTTTATATTTCAGGAGACTATATTGATAAGGATATAAATAAAAGAGAATGGGGAAGTTTTTTTATCAAGATTGGTGTCAAAGAAGACGTTGGTGTTGTGGAAACAGTTATAGATTTTAGAAGAAATTCTAGTTGGATAAATAGGCATGATGCAGTCTTCTTGGAGAAAGTGAAAGAAACAGCCGGTAATATTTATAATAACTCAGGTAAAGGATGGACTTTTGGATCTGGCCAGTATGGTTTTTTTCCTGATAAAACTTATATCTATTGTCTTACCTTTTTGGAGCTTGCTAATTCGTACACTTTCTCTAAATTATTATTTGAAAGGGTATTCTCGGTTTTAAGACCAATAGACTTAAAACCGGATCATAGCCTAAGTGTTAGCGGATCATTTGGCTTTATTAATAAGTATATTGATTCAGAATCATTGGAACGTTATGGATGTCCTGCAAATTATAGTAAATGGTTAATTGAAAACTCCGCTGTTTTTCCAACAGTAAAACATGAATGTAAAAAAGCTTCTGAAGTAATATTAAACAGTGAAGACAATAATCGTGTTGGAAAGGGCTATCTCAATGTCCTAGATTATAGCGGAATATTATCACCGGAATGGAAAGAGTTTCTGAATTTTAAAGAGGTCTTGAACATCGATGATTATTTATTTGTTCTGGGTGAAATATGGAAAAAATATGTGTCATCTGGGGATGAAGTAAACAGCGATGATAAAGAGCGTATTGACCTGATCTATGAAAAGATGAGTACGGAGCTATTGCATGAGTCCGAGAAAGAGAAAATCATTCTTTGGAGCAGGGGCAATAAGCTTTTGGCCAAGAATGGAATTGATTTTCTTCAGGCCAGTGAATTGGCCATGGTTACCGTTGAAGGGTTTAATGCAGAAAATTTAGTCTATTCATCCAGCCAAAAACAGAATATCGTTGAGCTGATGAAGATCTTTGGTGTGCAGATTATTGATGTTATTCATTCGCGGATACCCTATTCTACTGAAATTTTAGCATTAAAGCGTAAAATTAAGCATATTTCGCCTTTGATCGCTTTGGTTGCAGTTGAGAAGTCTAGAAGCCATAAGGAGTGGGAATTAGAATATCAAAGGATAAACAATAAGCTGTCCGAAATAAGGTTTTTTCAAACAGCAGAGATTTATTTGACCTATGGAAATGATACTGACAGGCAAAAAAGAAGCTCGTGGGCCGAGGATGATAGTTTTTATTATGTCGGGGACTGTTTTAGTCCCAGGATACTCGACGGGCTTGTGGGCCCATTGGGTAAATTTCTAAAAGTTCATTACGCGGAGCGTATCCTAAATGTATTGCTACTGGAGTCTTTTGCTAATGGTCTGGAATATCTCGAAGAGAAAGGATACGATACATCCATGATTCCCCCTGAGTTATTAAATACTGAAGAACTTGAAATAGGTTATGTGGGAAATAACAATAGGATTTATAATCAGTCTGATGAAGATTTAGGGAAGTTAGGTGAGCTTGCTGTTTTCAATAAATTAAAACAGATCTATTCATTCAAGTACAGCCAACCTCTGGAGGATACTGACTTTGGTTTTAGAGTTGCGGACTCGGTCGCGGTCTACTGGAGAAATATCAATGGCGTTACAGTCGCGAATCATGACTTTAAAATAGTTGAAGGCGGCAAAGAGATTTACGTTGATAGCAAAGCTACACCATATGGGAAAAATATGGAAAAATTAGCGCTATATATATCCGGGAATGAGCTGAATTTAATGGAACAGGCAGAGAAATACCTTATCGCGCGGGTTTATCATGTGACAACAGATCCTGTTATCGAATTTGTGAAACTTGCGTTGGATAATAGCTTCAGTAAAAACTAAATTTTTAAATCTATTTTATCGATTTACGTTGACTAGGGCAGCTAAAGGATCAGATCTAAACTAGCAAAAGCAAACGTTAATCTAACAACAGCAGACTTCGCCTTAGACCATTATTATGTTGTGGTCATTACTGAAGTCACTAAATATAAGCTGTAGAGCCACATTGAGAGATGTGGCTTTTTTTGTGTTTTGAGACATAGAATTTATTGTTATTATTTCGTTGGAAGATTGGGAAATTCTTCCTGTTTCCCATATTTCATTAAAAATTCTACAGGTGTAAGTTGTATATACTCTAGTGCAATCTACCGGAATAAAGAGATCAATTTACTCCGGTAGATGCCACTGGTAATAAAACAAAGAATATTGTACCTTTAGCGCTTATCTTGATAATTTTTTAAAAGAAATAATAAGAAAAGTTCACATTAACATAACGAAAGAAAGTTCTTATATTTAATTAAGTAATCCAGATTTAATTCCAACCCCGCTTATCGACAAGTGTTGAACAGCCCTGCTAGCTGCTACATAGAATAATGACTTTTCTGTTTTAAGGATCTGCGATTTTTCAATTTCTGATAAGCTAGTATACTCAAAAGGTAATCTGGGGAATGTACGATCATTCACATCCACTAGAAAAACATGCTTAAATTCCAATCCTTTTAGACCGTGAAAAGTAGCAATTCTAATTCCATCATTCTTAGAATTGAGCAGATGTTTGTCTACGTAAGGAATTCCGTTCTGATGAAGATAATTTCTAAAATCATTGGCACTATCTCTGGTTCTCGCTGCTATTGCTATTTCATTGTAATGCACACCTAGTTCTAAAAGCGATATGATTTCTTCTTTGACAACTGCAAGTTCTTCCTCTTTGGATGAATAAAGTTTATAAACTGGTTTTGGACCATGAAAGAGTGATAAATATCCTGCCTTAGATTCCTCATCACCATCGAAATCGTCATATTTCTCCTCTAAGATTACTGACATCGCTAAGTTCTTAATTTCTTCGGTGGTGCGGTAATTAATACGCAAACGCTTGCTTCTGTTTCCACGAATGTTGATGCCAGCTTTGGAAAAATTAATTTTACGATCATATATATTCTGTAATGGATCACCAACGAGAAATAAATCATTTTCTCCTTCCGCAGTCAATGATCGAATGAAATTTAGTTCAACATTTGAAAAATCCTGCAATTCATCTACTATTACATGAGAAAAAACGATTCGTCCGGTCTCTTTTATATAACTTGAAACCATATTGTAGATTTCCTCCTTATAATATAATCTGCTAGATAATTTCTTAGCCAAAAAAAGTTCAATGAGCTCCCATATCTCCAATCGTTGTTTTCGAGAAATTGCTTTCCCTCTGCCCACGCGACTCGCTTTAAGGTAATCGATACTTGTATGCACATTTTGTACCAATATGACTTCTTCGAATTCTTGCTTCAGGAAATTCTCATCAAAAGATGCCAAATGTTCCGCTAATACCTCTTCCCAAATTTCTTCTGGCTTTTTAACAGCGTTCATGCCGAAAACTTTATCCTTTGGTTGGCGCAAATTAAAGTCTTGTGCCAACTGAAATGCTAAAGCATCAATATTAAAAATATTATAGCGCTGTTGAGGAATTTCTAAATCATTGGCCAAAGAAGACAGGTTTTCACTTAATTCTTTGGTAAATGTGGTAAACAGGATAGGTAAATCTGAGGAGTCCTGTGCAGCTAAATACTTTAATCTATGTAATGCAGCTACTGTTTTTCCAGTACCAGCACCACCTGATATTTTTGTTGCACCTTTAAAGTCGCCATTGACTACAGCCGATTGCGAAGGGTGCAAATAATATTTCCATTTATGTAATGATCCACGAAGGGCTTCATTCAGAATCTCGTCATCCGTTAGCTCTATGAATGAACGTGCATTGTTTTTACTTCCCAATGCATCTTCGTCCTGCTTCCCTTGTATGATATCCGTTTTCAAACTTTCGATAGAAGCACCATCCAGTAGGTAAAAGAGATTTTCAAAAGAATCTACAGGAAGATAATTTTCTAATTTTTCTAGCCCTGAAAAATCTTCGACTTTCAATACAGCAGGCATTAACACTTCAGGAACACCAATGGCAATTAAATCATTCTCTGTATAAAGCCCCATAAACAAAGCTTTTTCCGATGTAGGCGCGTTTGATTTCTCAATGGTTACCGTATCGTCGATACTGAATACCTGATACGCTTGAGTCTGTTCGTTCCAATCAATTACCTTGTTTTTGGCCCAATCCATAGCCTCATCGTGATTGTCAACCCAAACCAGTAAATATAATTCTCCGGGAGTAACTTCCTTTAGAATAGCACGATATTTCTGATCAACTCTTGCTGTGCGCAGTGATTGATCTTTGAATGTATTGATTGATTCGAGGTTCAGTGCGGAACTTTTAGAATTTGTTCTGAATTTACTTATAAACTCAGTTATCTTACTTTGTGTTCCTTTATTAATATTTAGGAATGCATCCCAAAATTTATCATATATAAATAACTTCATAATTTAATCGTGTTAATTTCTTCGGGATTATAAATAGTAAATCCTGCTTCTTGTAATATTTTTTTCGATTCTTGTGATGTTGGATTTACCACTATTTTCAAACTTGGCAAAATAAAATCTGCATCTGCTAATACATTTCCATCATCATCTAACCAAGAATCCAGGTAATCAGAATTTGTTTGATTGATAAAGCCTTTTGCAATAGCTTGATTGATTAAGGAATGGAGATAAGAATCATACATTTCCAATACATCATTTTTCCATGTTTTAGAGTATTCATCTTCTGTTTGTTCATTATTTAAATCTTCGAAATCAGAAGACTGGAATAAATTAAACAAACTCCAATAAAATTGCCATTGCGATTTGTCTATATCTTCAAATGAATTATTATTTATAAGATGAATGATTTGTTGTTTGCCAATATTCACCCAAATCTTCCATTCAGCAAAAGAATAGGTATAATCATACTGAACTGGAACCAGAGCATTAAGGTCCTTCACTCTATTTTCCTTAATATAATTACCTTGAGTCAACTGATTTCTAAAAACTAAATCAATTTTTTCTGGGTTAAAAGAAGGTTCTAAGAAATTATTCGTCCAGGTTCCTAAATAATAAAACCATGATTTACTCCAAATGGAATTTGGATGTGTCAGCGCAAATAAAATCCGATCAACATTGTTTGATGCCAACGCATAGTTTACCCGATCATCGACATTGATCGTCTGCAATAACTTCGTATAATGTGGTAAGAAATCGCTTTTATACTTATGAGCAATTTCATCCAATGCTAATTTATTCCCTTCTAGTTGCTTCTGAAATAGATTTAAGTCTTCCCAGGTTAATGTCCAAGTTGTAAATTCAGGTTGGTCAACTATAGCTTTTCTAATATTGATATCTCTTTCAAAAACATTATGTTCTTCCGACGCGTGATATTGAAAACCATCTAAATAAATGGCTATTTTTTTAATACAACTTTGGTACTCCTGGCCTTTGTAGCAATAACTGCCGCATACTATCAAAAAATCTGTCCTCGTACTATAATCAATACCATCTTTGGGCCCCAAAACGACTTGAGGTCGTATCCAATACACAGCATCAATATCATTTTTACTGATTTTTATTTCATAGAAAATATTTCCTGCTTCTCTTTTTTCTGAAAACGAATAATTATCTTGCTGTTCCACGTAAACGGACAGTAATTTGATAAACCTTTCCTCTAATTCAGACTCTTCAATTTTTCCTGAATTGGTAATAGAGGTTAATCCATGATCATTCTTTACCCATTCTTCTGTTTTTTCAACTATTTTCGCAAACCATTGCTCTGCGCGGCTTCGGCTAAGATCTTCTCTATTGTGTTGATTTCCATAGCTGTAGATGCACTTATAGCAGCCGTCATGCCCTGACAATTGGCAAGAGCAATCCCGTATTGCTTCATAACTCCTTTGAAGTAATAAAGTAAATTCTTCATAATCAAATAATTGCTCTAAGTATCCGGTACCGCCTGGTATGGTATCGAATAACAAAAGAAAGCGGTCAAATTTATCTGTGCGCTGATTAAATTCCCGATAAGGTTGAATATGGATATGTCCAGGATTTCCTTTAAAATACTTCTTCAAACCAAGTTCCAACCCAGCTTGAAACATCCGAATATCTGTTTCGCTATTAAATTCCTGTATCGGTAAAACTATCTTCAAAACTTCGGTTTGCATTTCTCGAAAAAAGTAAACTTCTTCAAATACCCCCACCTTATTTGGGTCGTATCGGACATCTCGATGCTTACAATAACCATAATGAAATTCCCGAGCTTCTCTAACTGAATGGATAGCAGATATAGACTTACCACAATGCTTACAGGTGACAAATCCTCTTGTTAATGCTTCCGTATCATTAATTTTAATTTTGCGAGCATCACTGCCATCACTTCGACCGTAATTTACGGAGGTTATTGTGGCACTTCTCACATACTCTATACCAAAAGGAATATCTTTTAATACCCAAGCTCCTGCAGATGTGTTTTTATCAAACAATACATGATTCATTACTTGATACTGCTGTTTGTCGCGGTCATCATTTGTATCGCTTAGTGTAGCCTTAGCTGCATTATTTAATGATTTGACATTCGTCATCTTCACAAAGGAATGCACATTAGAAGACGATGCCCAAGACAAATCTCCACATTTCGGACAATTTCCGGTTTTGGCCAAAGATGCCAACTCGATGTGATCACATTTTGAACAAAACCTTTTCTTGTGAAAGTTTTCCAGATCAGCCCAGTCAAAGGTATTGACACCCGAAATTTCAAATCGGTAACCTTGTGTATAAAAATAATTCTCCGGAGCTAACTCCTTAATGGCTTGTGACGCTGAGCGTACCAACTCGAAATCTTTGTCGGGATGACGATTCGTACTTTCTTCAACTTTACCATTTAACACATGTGCATTTAACCGAACCCCCGTTTCTGGAAAGGCATAATTAGGTAAAACACCGACATTGGTCATATGCTCAAGAATATTGCGGGCTGCAATCGATTTTTTAATACCATTAAGATTCTTCTTTTCTTTTACATATTCATCATATAATGGATCTCCTTTAGCTAGATTAAGTGTTTTTACTTCATCGTCAATATCTTTTTTACGCTTTTCAACGTCGAGTATTTCTGTTTTTATTTGTATAAATACATCCAATAGTTTGCTATAAAAACTTCCCGACTGTAAAGCATTTTGTATTTCTGGGAATATATTTTCCTTAATACGTACATCGTACTGTTTCAGAAATTTGGTGACCAATAAAATAGAATGTTCAGCTATAAATTTCGATAAGCGATTCATAAAAAAATCAGCAGCTGTCAAATCTTTACTTTGTAACTTGAGGTCACGTACAAATGTCGGAATCGTATTGTCGTTTGGATTTTGAGAAGTCCAACTGTCAAAACAATAAGCCGTAAAATGTCTTCTCAAAATATCCTTCGCCTCTAAATAACATCCTGGTGTGTTTACTTCCCCAATCATCATTTCTAATGGATCGGTAAAGTAGTACAAATCGTGGTTTTGATTTTTTGCAAAATTTACAATCAGAGCCGAGCCAGAGCTCCGACCAGCACGCCCCACGCGTTGTAAGAAATTAGACGGAAGTGGCGGAATACTATTGTTATAAGCTGTATTCAAATTACCAATATCAATACCCATTTCCAAAGTACTAGTCGCTACCAACGCATTCACTGAATTGAATCTGGGTCTTTTCTTAAAATCGATTTCCAACCGTTCTCTGACACTTCTTTCCAGCAATCCTGTGTGTTCTTTTGCAAAAACCCGTGGAGTACGTGTTCGGTTATAAACATCTTTGTAATAATTATTTTTTGGTTGTGATGTGAGTTGATAATGCCCAGTACAACGGTAGCTAACGCAACTTCCATTGGCAATTATATTTTCATCGTCGTAAGTATATTGAGTGTCTTCACATACATCGCAATTATACATTTTGATATTTTTATGCACCCAGATTGCTTCGGGTGAAATGCTGTAATTCAGTTGGTCGCCAGCAGTCGCACTATTAAATATACCTACTGCCAAAAGCGCCTGTGTCCATTGTTCAAAAAATTCATTGATAAAATCGACCGTAACAGCTGCTTGCGGAAAACTTTTCTGAAAATAGGAATGAAACCAATTGGAGGTTTTTGCTCGTGTGGTATCCAATAAATTATCTCTCGATTGCTGATTGGTCAACAACTTTGGAAAACGAGAACGAGTTCCAAAATGTGGATTAAGAAAATGTCGCCCATCTTTTTGCCAGTTCAAATCCCAAAGACTGAATCTATCATTTCTAAATTTTGAAAGATAATGATGATCTATTGCTCCTCTGTTACGAGCTCTATGCAAAATAAGGTTTGTCAAGCGAATAGTACCCTCTTTGTTTATTGTACCACTCACATCGTTAGCTTCAATCCATTCAGATAGATGGTCCCAAGTGTTTGCTAATTTCTCTTTGTCAAAATATACGGATGATGCCCCCGTTTTTTCTAACGTACGACCAATTTTGGAATTAAATCCAAATTCGGAATAGATTTCCCAACGTACTCGTTCATCAAATTCTTTCAGAAAATGAGAGGCGTAATTTTCACCTATTAGATAATCTTTCGGAGAAGATTTCCCGATATAATCTTTGGGATAGAAACGGTACAAATAAGCAGCCAATGATTCCTGTCCAGATTCATCAGCATGTTGTTTCCAATAGTCGATAAAAGTAGTCGCCAATGCATCCAATCGCAAAGCACCATTTTGTTCATTAATCACTTTCTGAATTGAACCTCTTAATGCAAAACGGTAATTTCTACCTTCTACAAAACCTGCTTGATGCGCCGCATCTTGAACGGAATTAGTAAAGGCTAACACTTTACGCCCGTTGTCGTTTGATTTGTCCAAATCTGTAGCTAAGGTTTGACTGATTGCGATCGAACTCAATGTCGGTATTTTCGTACCCACAATGGCGACTGTTCCAGTAGAATTACAACATGGACATATTTCTTCTATTTTGTTTTCTTTCAGTTTCCTTAGGGCCTGTATGACCAGGCCGTTTTCACTATCTTCTATAATCTTGAGCGTAATCGGATTGATTTTAATGGAAAGATTATCATCGGGCTGATAACCGGTTGCTTGAAAATCTTCATACTTCAATTCATTTTTGGGCAGTATAAAATAGACATTTTTGTTTCTGGAAAAGTATTTTTCATAAACCTCATTGATGTCCTTAGTAAAGGCATCACTGTTTTCTAATTTTACACCCAACCAACCTGAGCTATTACATTCCCTACAATACCATGCTGGTAAGGCAGCAAGTTCTTGATTAGCGTCTACCTGATCGCGGAAAGAAAATTTAGCTTGCTCTTCCAATGTATATTGTACACCACTCAACTCTCGTATCCACAATTGAATTTGTAGATACATAAAAGGAGAATTCGGATTGTCAATATCTTTTGCTTCGGAAATCAGTGCCAGCAGTGATTCCAAAACACGTTCTTTCGGATTGTACTGAAGCTCGTCATTCCATTGCGGTAATTTTCGATAGGATTCATTGATAATGGAAAGCTCACGAATGATGTCGTTTATCGTTTTGATTCCATTTCCTTTGTTGATTGTTAAGACCAAATCTCGAACAATCTTTAACTGCAAAAGTCCTTGTGCTAACTGACCAGCATCCTGTTGCCAAATGTCGATGTGTTTTTTAATAAAAGCCTCAAAACCATCTTCTTCCTGATATATCAAATCTTTCAGTCTGTTGGGCAAAGGAATAAAGTCGTTGAGCGATTCTTCGTCACCAAAAAACTGATGAGGTGTAATTCTGTTTTCTGTGATGATGGCATCCGTTGTAATCTGTTCGCCAAAAACCTTACTGGCATATTCTGCCAACAAGACAGGTGCATCTGCTCCTGAACCAATGGTTGCTGAAGTACCCACTGCACAAAGATGGCTGGCAGGTAAAGCTAACTTCAATTTTAAACGGCGAATCAAATTGGCAACATCCGTACCTTGCGCACCATCATAAGTATGCAATTCGTCTAATACCAAAAATTGAAACAAGGAAGTGTCGCTTAAATTATGCATCCATAGACGATGGAAATTATGTTTCATCAACGCATAATCCAACATCTTGAAATTGGTCAAAAGAATATCGGGCGGTGTATCTAAAATGCTGTCGCGATGTTCAATGATATGATCGGCACCCATCACTTTTGGAAATTGCCCTTTGGTGCCATTACCTTCTCCGATGAATAATCCCGCCCTTATTTTCCCTTTCAATCGTGGGTCTTCATCTATCATTTCCGCCAAACGTTTCGCTTGATCGGTAGCCAAAGCATTCATCGGATACAAGATGATGACTTTAATGCCCGGGCGATGTTGGTGCTGAAAACAATAATCCAACATTGGATAAAGAAACGATTCTGTTTTCCCCGAACCTGTTCCTGTGGTAACGATGGTTGCTTCCGGCGTTTTGTTCTTAGTTGATAATCTTGTCCACGCTTTTACCTGATGGTCGTAAGGTGGCCATGTCGGTTTTATGGTTAGCGGAATCGTTTCAATTTCTGCTGCATCTGCTTTTACAAAACGAAGTTTTAAAGACACAAAAGGCCCTTTGAACATTCCTTGTTTGGGATGATCTATAAAGTTGTCAAATGCATTTGCTACCTGCTTTTTCCGAAAGGTAAAAGTAGCTTGCAAATAGGATTTTATCGATTCCCGTATTTCTATGGCTTGCTGTAAACTTAGCATAGTTGTTCTTTATTATTTAAACTTTTCCTCAAAATGCGCCCAGGCACGTTTGTAGTCTTCTACACGGTCTTGTTTGGTAAAAGGTGCGTGATAGATGATTTTTTCGCCTTGGTACAACTCCGATTTGGTAATGATATGCTCGTACGTTTCACCAGCTTGCATATCTTTTATGGCATTCCATTCTGGACGGTCGAGACCTACGCCCACCAAACCTTTACTACAGGTAAACACGATATTTCCTTTGGTATCGTACCAAGTGTCGTCTTCGTTTTGTTGCAATACGGGGAACTGAATATTGTACATTAATATCAATTCTTCCAAGGTCAGGTTTAGAGCCATCGCTGTAATCACATCAATCTCAACCAATGCCAAACGTCGCTCAAAATAATTGCGCAATGGTGTATCCCAAGTCCATGCTTCGGTTAAAGAAGAAAATGGTTTTAAACGCTCATCGTCAATTGACCAGGTTTCCTGCATAAAGGCGTCTTGAAAACTTTCCTTCCAAAGTGGTGAGTAATATTTATTCAAACAATTGAGCTGTAAGGTGCGGACGAATAAGGCAGGTTTGTACTTGTCGGCAATGCCAAGTGGAAGTTGTTCTAAACGAGACTTATTTAAATGGGGAGAAGCAATTGTTTTAATTATAAAGTCTATTGAGATAGAATTTACTAAACCGCTGAATTCAATTAAGTCGGTGATATCCTTAAAAATAACACTTATTACAGTGTTTATATGTCCTGAATATGGTAATAAAATCGCACCATTAACTGTTCTTTCACTTGCGGAGCTAATCATTTCTCTAAAAGCGATTTTATAATAATCTAACCAATTATCATAAGTGCCATCCTCTTTTTGAAACCCGACGATGCTATTTCTATAACCTGCGGTTATATTTTGTGGTACATAATTGGTACGTGCTGTGTAGTTTTCATCAATTTGGGTAAAATCAATAATATCGTAATCTGCTTTTTCTTTAGAAATACTTCGGGGTGTTTTGTACATAGGATTTCCTACAAAAAAATGAGGACCAGAATAGACCATTTCGAAATTTTCTATTTTCGGATATTTGGTTATCCTGGAGATTTTATTTGTACTTATTTCGTTCGTTTCATTCCAGCATGTAGAAATAATTTGCTCTGATGTTTTTAACGACCTTAATGTTAAACCTATCTTTTTAATAATTCCAATAATTTCTTTTGCATGTATGCTCACCAGTTTAGTCCCTTCCCAATTTTTGGTATTTTCAAAAGTTTGAGCTAATATTTTCAAAACATGTTGATCTATCCAAACCTTACGAGATGGGTGCGATTTTACATTCCAAACAAAAGATTGACTGTTCTCGTCTTTTATTTTCAATCCTTCTACCAATTCTGTTGTTTTTCTATGGGTAAAACAACCGTCTATAATAGCAGGATGAAATATATTATTGATAGAGTAAAAGCCAACTTCTCCTTTTTCTCCAGCATAAATATGAATACCGTATTTCTCACGATGCGCAACTTCTGCAAAAAGATTAAACGCATTTTGAAACTGAAAATGATATTTTAAACGTTGGTAAATTTCTTTGCGCAAAGCATATCCATCTGGATCATCATATACACCCTCAGGGTGAATTAAACCTAAATATCCTACCTCGTTAATCCAATGCAAACCATTTTCTAGCACACATTTGTACAAATTATTTCTTTGTCCCACCAGTAAAGGATAATTTTGAACAGCGCCTAAGAATTCTTTGGTCGTGTGAGCTTCAAAACTCTCATTAAGATATATTTCAGCCAAAGCTGCATTTTCGTCTAAATGTTTTTCTGCAAAAGTTTTCACTTTCGGGGCACTAAAATTCTTTACAAAAACCTCGGGATAATATTCCGAAACGACTCCTGTTTCATCAAAACTTACGCTAATCCAGGGCGGATTTCCTACGGCAATATCAAAACCGTTTTGCTCTCTAAACACCTCAATAAATTCCAGTTCGTAATGGAAAAATTTATATTGCTCGGCATAGTGCTGCACCAAATCTGCACGCTCGTTGGTAAACAATGAAGTAGTCGATTGCTTTAGTGCATTCGCCAATTCTTTTTCTAATTGCTTTTTGTCTTTTCGGTAATCGCGTACGGTTTCGTTTTCTGGCTGTTGACCAAGAGAGGCCGCCGCCAAATCAATATTGAGCAATTGTTCCAAATCATCGTACCATTCCGCACGTGTAGGCAAATGTTCCGCATCACGTACATCCCAAAACCACAAACTGCACCAGTAGTCCATCAACTGTTTTAGCTTGTAATAAGGCGCATTGGGTTTTAGGCGTTCTTGAGCAAAAGTTTGCTTTTGCTCAAACGAATAGGATTGAAAATCCAACTGCATCACTGTATTTGGATTACCAAAATACTGTGGATTGTTTTCGGTAATCAGGCTGATATTTTTTTGGATGTCATAATGCGCCAAAAGTAAGGTATCAACCGCTTTGGCGATCCGCTGTACCCGAATAAATTCATCATTTCGCAAAGGCTTACAAAAATCTCTTCGCCATTCATTAATGCGTGCCGCTCTTTCCGGAAAAGCCTCTTTCAATAATTTGATGCCTCCTGACGAAGCCATGCCAGCATCGGGCAATAAGAAATGATAAATTTCGTCTTCTCGACGTAAAATGCCTTTTTTGCCAAATTTCAAATGTTTGGGTGCTTGCGTCCACCATTCTTTTTTTACAAATTTATTGCCTACTTTACCAATTGGTTCAAACGAAAAATCTTTGTGTTTGAAGACTTTTAACCAAGAACCCACTACGGCATTTCCTACACCAAGACGGTAACCAAAGAAAGGAGTTTGCATTTCTTTGTGGATCACATTAAGCCATAAAGACAGTTTTCCTAATTCGATCGCCGTAGGATTTAAATCGACGCCATACACATTGTTTAAAGCGATGTAAGCTTTAATTTTCTGAAGTTCTTCCTGATATTTGTTCGGATCAACCTGCTGTTTTTTTTCCTGTTGGCGATAGGTCAAATATGCCTGCGCCAATTGATTAATGACTTCATTATGGAAAGCAGCAGCACCCATTGCAGGCTCTAATATTTTGAGTTGCAACAAATCCAAAGCTTGAATTTCGCCTTTGTCCAAACGTTCCAAAATGGGTTTCAAGGTGTATTTTACCGTAGTTTGAGTCAAAACTTCCGGCGTAAAATAGGAAGCCGACTTTTGACGATCGCGCCCACTGAGTCGATAGATAAAAGTACCTTTTGGAATTACTTTTAGCTCTTGATCACCATCTGCTTTTTCGGTATAATAAACTTCCTTCGGATCAAAATCATCCAAACGATGGCGTGGAACTAAATACGAACCATCGATACTGACTACTTTTTCAGAAGATTCATTGCTTTTACGTTTGCGATGTACTTCGATATAATCGGTTTCTGCCAGAAAACCACGAAAAGCCAACAAGCTTTCATAAACCGAACCCAATTGGTTAATGCCTAAATTGGCATAAGAGATACGACCTCTACTTTTTTTATTTTGTTTTTTAGATAACGATAATTCGCAAATAACATCTTGCCAGACTTGATTTCGAATTTTTACTCGGTTTAGATAATGCAACAGGCTATTATCAAACATCGGCGAATCAAGGTGTCGGATTTTGAAACTTTTGTTTGAACCTTCATTTTCATGATAGCCTTTATTCAGCAAATCAAACAATTGAAACAATGATTGATGGAAGAAATATCCGTTCAAACTGGATTCGGTGATTAAAGGTACTTGCTCCAAATCGCGCAACATTTCTAAAGAATAGCCACGCTCATAGACTTCATCATTTGAAGGTAGAATATCCAAATCTTCTCTGGACTCGGCATAGAACAGAAATAAAAGTCGATACACCATATTCAGGCAATCGTCTTTCAGTTTAGACGCATCAATATCCGCAGGTTGTACACCTTGCAGTTCCAAATCTCTTACCGCTTCGTTCGCCAAACTTTCTACCGCATGGATAACGCCTTCTTTCAAATCTTTGGTTACCTCATAAGCAGCTTTATGCGAATCTTCGTCCAACTGATCCATCAAGACCATTTCGGCAGTTGGTGCCAATAAATCTTTGCCCAACAAGAGATAAAAAATGCTGTAATAATCTTTGGTAATCGCCACATCATCAAATAAAGCTTCCAGATCCAATTGCAAATAAGAACCACGGAACCATTTTTCTGCTTCCAATAAAAAATATTGGTTACCGGCACAAAGCAAAACATAGTGCGGTCGGCGTTTTTCGGGCAATAAAAACAATTCGTTTACTGCCTGATTGATAATCATGGGCGAAATACTTACTTCTTCACTTACCGAAAAAATATCGGCCCACTGTGAGCGGTGGTATTTCTGTTCTTTGGTGGTTTTTTCATCGCCATCATGAAGACTGGTGTAACTCTGTTCAAAAAGTCCATCAGGTTCTTCCTCATCTTTGGTTTTGATCATGGCGTGCATTTCCATCACCATCAAATGTGGACGATCGCCGCGATACAAAATGTGACGAATAGGTAAAACCGATTTATCGTTGATAGGAAACAACTCATGATATTGTGTGTTTTCAGCATCATAACCTAATGCACGCAATACTTTGCTATGAAAATCGTGCGAAAGATTAATTTTATCTTTTACACGTAAATGATTTTCTATAAAGCGTTGTTTTAGTTTAAAATATTCAGGTTTTAACTGATTGATTTTTTTGTTGATATCTTTAGTAGCATCTGTGCTATAACCCGACTTTTCGATTACTTTTTTTCCAAAGTTTTCATCGAAATAATTAGATGCAAAGAAATCGCCAATATTATGCAGAAAATGAATCATTTTTTAATCGTCTATTTATTATAAAACACTGCTACTATCTTCAAATACGGATTGCCATTAAGGCTGGTTAAGTCTTTGAAATATTGACTTGAACTGTTAAGAATCGTCTCCATTTCATATTCTTTGTCTTGCATTCTTTTCTTAACAAAACCAGTGATGTTTTTATCAGCAAATTCCAGTTCCATTTGTTGTTGTTTACTTTGGTGCCAGTTTTTTAATTTTTCTTCATATACAGCGAGTTTCTTCTCCATTTCAAATTGCAATTTTTGCTGTTCCTGATCCATGTGAAGTTTGTGCGCAAAATCAATGGTATCGGATAAGATTTCTTGTAACTGTTCAATATCTTCGGTTGGGATTTCTAAAGTGTATAGATCTTCTTTCAGATTATACTGTTCCATAAAATCATTAAAGGCAAAAGGTTTCCCTTTCAAGCCACCTTGAATATGCATCGGCACCACAAAAAAATCAGACAAAATGGATTGCCCTAAATTATTGGCAACAATACCTTGAATCAGGAAAAAGGCTGTATCCGTAGGCAATCTGTCTAATTTCATAACCAAGGCAACGTCTTTATCAACCGAGGCTTCCAATTGCGTCATGAGATAGCGGATAACAGGATGCAGCTCATATAACACCTGAAATTTTGCCCATTCACCTTTTTTCTTTCGGGCATCGGTAATGGATTTTTGTACATCATCCTTATCTAAAGAAAGTTGATATACATCGCCCATCTTTGCAGGTTTTGCTTCGGATGGCAGATCAAACAAAATACGGTTCAGTTCTTTGCTTTGTTTCACTTCTAAAATATTACCTTCAAACTGCGCTTCGTCATTTTTTAAATACTGATCGGTTTTCAATTGTTCGATCAAGGCTTGATAATAAGCTTTATCATTTTGGAACAAGGAAACATCCGTTGCAATGGGTTTGTTTATTTTTAATTTAGGCGTAGCATCGTCGAATAAAGCATCGAAAAGATCATCGTCCAATTCATCATTACTCGAATGTTCCAATAAATCGACATTGTTGGACGCTAATGCTTTGGTCACCAAATCTTCCTCGGCACTTGCTTCATACAATTTGTACACTGAAGCGGCATCTCCCAAAGATTCATATACTGTTTCTTCTTTTTCTTTCAGTTTGTTCACGATGTGTAAATCGTCCTTCAAACCTTCCAAATCTGACGTGGCAATCATATAATGAATGTAAGGCGTTTTGGTCTGGCCATAACGATCGATACGTCCATTTCTTTGCTCTAGCGTAATCAAAGACCACGGAATATCGTAGTTGAACATGTGATTACAATAATAATGAAGGTTGACACCTTGCGCGCCCGCATCGGAAGTCAATAAAACACGGTAATCTGAATCTTCTTTTCCAAAATCTTCGATAATACGTTGCTGTTCCATATCGGTCAACGAACCATGAAAATCAGCAATTACTTTGTCATCTAAATCGAAATCTTGTTGCAGTTTTCTCTTTAGTGCCTTCAAGGTTTCAATACGCTCAGCAAATACTACGATACGAAAATCTTTCTTTCGTCCATTCCATTTCAGGCGAATCAATTCGTTTCTGAAAGCAGTGTATTTAGCATCTTGACGCAAATCGATGATGGTCAATAGCTGTTGCTCTAAATTTTCTAAAGTTGCTAAGTTTTGTTCTACGACATCTTCACGATCGGTGGTGTCTTCCAGCTTTTTTATCCTGTTTTGGATCGAACTTAAAGCAGCTTCGGGTGAAGACATATACGATTTGAACAAACCAATAGCAAACAATAAATCACGTTTGGTTTTATGTTTTGACTTTCTTCCAAACAAATCTTCCGTAACATCTTCGTCGTTTAATCCTGCTAAAGCTGTGAATTTTATCTTTTGTTGTATTTCAAGAAACGTATCCTCTGCATCCATTAATGGGGCGTGAATGGAAATGACCTTTCTTTCTTGAAAATTAGAACGGACATTTTCATCATCAATATCATTTTTAAACCGGCGCACATAATAGGGCAAAATATCTTCTTGGCTATAATGTTGCTCATCCTTAATTGCCAAGGGTTCAATCATATTGATGAGGTTGGCAAAATTTTGCTTTTTACCATTATGAGGTGTAGCCGAAGTGAGTACCAAAGATTCGCACTTGGTACTTAATAATTGAGCCAGGCTTCCTCTTAGGGAATTAGAATTAGACACAGTATGGCATTCATCGATTACGATGATGTCCCACTTCGTTTTTTCGATATAGTGCTGAAACTTTGCATTGTTTTTCAGCGTATCAATGGAAACAATAGTCTTATCATAATAGTCGAAAGGATTTTTATTAGCAGGCAATTCCGATTTAATTTTCGAAATTCCTTCCGAATCTAAACGAACCAAAGGAATAGCAAAACGATTCCAAATCTCTTGTTGAAATTGAGAAAGAATAGATTTTAAAGCTAAAACCATAATTCGTTTGCCTTTTCCACGCTTAATCATTTCGGCTAAGAAGATACCAACTTCAACAGTTTTACCCAATCCTACACCATCTGCAATCAATATTCGTGGTCTGGGGAGTTCAAAAGCTTTTAAAGTAGGTTCCAACTGATATTCAGCTAAATTGAAAGCAGCTTTTTGAGCCACGGTAATTTGTTTGCTATAAATAGAGGAATTCCGAATCTGATTTTCGACAAATAACTTAGTTTTACGATAACCATAATCTACGTCGGCTACAAATTGTGTTTTCTTCGGATCTAAAACTCGGATGGATGTATCAATGTTCGTGTCAAAAATATAGCGTTTACTTTTGACCAATTCAGAGATTCCTTCAACTTTTAAAATCCATTTACCATTATTTTCAACAGCATCGTTGATGATAAAATCTTCGTCACGATTGGTTATACGTTGTCCAGGCGTAAAATTTATATTCATATTTATAGCTTACTTAGTTGAGTTAATCAATTCTTTCACATCCACATCTAATTGCTTTGCAATCTCCAAAAAAGTCTCCATCGAGGGTTGTACTTCATTAGTTACCCAACGCGAAACCGTTACTTCACTTTTGCCAAGTTGTAAAGCAAGCCACTTATTTGTCTTATCGGTTTCAGCTAATACTATTTTTAAGCGATTAATTTTCATTTTGTGTTTATTGATTAACATCTGATGTTAAAAATAATACTAATCTGGAGAATAAAAAAGGCAAAAGTGATATAGTTCTGTTCTATTACTATTTGGAGAGTAAAAAAGAGCTTGATTTCATATCCGCGAGTTTAAAGACTACTGTAATTTAATTTATTTATATTCTCGTTTTAGAAAAGCAAATAAGGCTCCCAGTGAATATAGCAAGGAAAGAAAGAATGCAAAACCTAGATAAATTATAAATATTCTTAAAGCTGTGGCTACTAGGGTATTAAGTGCAAGTAGGCTTGATTGAAAGTCAATCTGTTGAGTTGAGTCAACGAATTTAAGCGAATATGCGTCTAGAGACATGTAATCAGGAAATACCAGTATCAATAACATTAGAGCTATCAATATTGTTGATACTAGAAGGTTTTTTCCTGTTATAAAAGTAAATTGACGGATAAAATTTTTAATTTTTTTATCCTCTATTTCTTGTGATTGCGTTGCCTTTTCGCTAAGCTTTGGTATTGCTAGAAATCTGCCATAAATAGTAATTATTAGCGAGGAGAATAGGCCAATAAATATTGATAACGCAGCAATAGCATAACCAACTGCATCTTTATCGATTCCTTTTTTGAGAAAAAGACAAATCAATATAGTTGGTATTAAAAGTATCGATCTTTTGATCCAAGAGTAATTTCTAATTTGCTTATCTGTTGCTGGTGAATTTTGGTCTAGTAAGTCGCTAAACTCCCACTTACGTCCTTCTTTCAAAAGTACTCTTAAATAATTTGTTATTTTAAGATAGCTCATTGTTTTCAGGATAGACTTCTACTTTTATTTCTTCAAGTAAGTTTTGACAATAATCATGCAAACTTTTCCAATCTGGTGTTTCATCATCTTGGAGCTTGATTCTGTCTTTTAAATATATAGTAGGTTTAATATTAATGTCACTGTCCAGCTCAAATGAGCTCTGGTGGCTACCATTATACAATACTCCTATCTGCCTATTAAAATCTTCTAAAGATAATGGATTATCCCTTTTACCAAATGCGAGTTCGCGAACTGTATTCACAAGAGCATTCAGTTTGGAAATTTTTTTCCCTCCATTTTTGGCTCTAACTGAAATATTAATAGAAAATTCTTCGGTTGAGATCCCATCCTCAGTTTCGATATCTGATATTAAGATATCTTTTGTAAACTTCAATTCCTTTACTGCGCTTGATTCTTTAAATTCTTCTTGAAGTTTGGTTGGACAATAAGTATCTATAGTCGGCTTGAAATAGCCTTTACCACTCAGATTATCTTTTAACCAATTTAAAAAAACGTCATTGATTTGATCGTCTGTATAGCTTTGGATCATCAATATACCTTTATTACTCTTAAATGGAGTATACAAAAGAAAATAGAAGGTATCCATCACTATATCTGTTTGGGCAACTTTGGTATATTTCTTTTTCGGATTGTTCGTATATCCAATTGATCTGTTTTGACCATATCGTCCTCCTTTTATGGTACCATGAATAATTTGCTTCGTGGATGCTATTTTGATCGACTTTTCGATAGGGTTTGTTGACTCATCTATTCTTAAGCCCTTTTTGTTTGTGTTATTTAATACAAAGTTGGTATCTATGGACTTGATAAGTGTCTGCAAAAGTTCTTTAAATCCCTCAGCATAAGTAAGAGATTCATCATTGGTTGAGAAATTATCAATTAAGAAATTTCCGAAAGACGGATGTTCCGTTGTTGGAAATGGTTTTGTATAAATTTTATATACTTCTAATTTAGGTTCGTGTGCCATTAATACTTGGTTTGATCAGTAAATTTCTATTGTAATGAGTGGGGTATAGCAGTTGGTTGATAATTTTGCTATGTATTTTTATTTTGGATTTCTGTTCTTATCTCATTCAAAGCATCAGGAATTTTGCGAAGTTGCTTTAAAGTCTCCGATAATTCTGTTTGATAGAGCATCGTCTTTTTGTATCCTATTAATGAAATGGTGAATTTCTCTTTTCTATAATATTTTCCGTTCCTATCTAGAGAATAATTTATAATACCAGAATATGTCAAATCTCTTTTTTTAGCGTAGAAATCGACTGTGTTATCTATAAAGAAATTAAGTGTTTGATTTTTATTAAGAACAGGTATCCGATTTTGCTGACCCGTCAAAATATTGAAAGGTGAATCATCTCTTTGAATTAATATAATATCCCAGTCTATAGAAACATTGAACGCGGGACTGTTTCCATAGTTTGAGAGTATCAATTGTAAGATTCTGGGCCTGCTTTTTATATCAAAATTAATGACTAGTTGGGGATTATTTAGGGCTTCCTGTCTTTGAAAGACTTCAAATGCAATCCAAAAGGAGGCTAGAGCAATAATGGTAGATATGGCAGCTACTAATGTTGCTATATCATTTTTTTTGAAATTAATATAGCAAAGTATACATCCTATAATTGTAAAAGCAATAATAATAAGTCTTCCAGTTATTTTCATTATAGCGCAAAAAGTATTTATAGATATTAAAACAATACTAGCTTTAATCTATAGCATAATAATTTTTATATACAGTATTTCTTTCACTAACCAATCTTCAACTCCTCATTTTCCTTAATTGTCACTCCATTTTTGTCTTTCCATGCCGTACGTCCATTAACGGAATAACCTACTATTACAGCGCCAGCTGTTGAGGGACTTGAAAATTCGTAATTCTCGTTGAATATATTTTTTCCATCCTTGAGAATCACAATTCCTTTCTCTATTAAAGTACTCCTAAGATTCCCATAAGTACCAGATAATGCTTTATACTGTTTCTTGCTCATTTCACTTCCTTTTAGGACTTCAATTCCATTTGAAGTTAAAACAGCTTTAGCTGTTACACCGCTCATTGATAAAGAATATTCTACTGATGGTAAATGAGATTTTTTATCAAGTCGATCATTGTGCGTTAATACAGAATAGCCTAAGGTTGGTAATACGATCTGCATATTATCAAAATAAGTATCCATTTCGTCCCTTACCATTATTGGGAGATTAACGGTTGTGCCATTGGTCTTATTAGTTAGACGATATTCGCTTGACTTGCTAATTTTTGATATGGTTTTTTGTTCTAAGTACTTTGTGTGCGAAACTGTGAGATTTTCGTCTTTTGAGCAGAAACATATAATAAGCTCAAAGGATTGATCTGTATTTCTAAAATGTTGACCAATTCTATCTCCTAATGAATTTGCTTCTCCCACGTACACCAGTTTATCATCTGGGTTTTCATCGTTTTGACCGAAAAGGAAGTAGATACCAGGCTTCTTTAGTTCCGGTAGCTCTTTAGCCTCTAAAAATAGGTTTCTAGGTATTTTGATTGCTTGGCCAGTCCAATTGGACATGTATGAAAAAATTATCCCCTCGGGATTTCCAGAAGCTAAATAGTTGGTTACCGTAATTCCTCTAATGCTCATTCTTAGATTATTCTATGACGTATGTCCAAAAAACTTTTCAAACAATTCTCCTTGCTTTTTCCCAACAGCTTTTTCAATCAATAGGAGTTCATAAGCTTCGAGAGCAGCTTTTCTATAATAAAGATCTTTTAATCTGTTTTCCTCGATTCCTGTCTTGATCGCTATTTCCTCAATGGAATTTATTATGGTTTCAAATTGATCCATAAAACTTCCAAAATCATTACGAGCCTTAGGAGAATATTTTTTCAGTTTTAAATCCAGATCAGGATAAATGACTTTTGTCGCTTTGGGACAAAAATCACCGAACGCTTTATATATTTTGTAAAATACTTCAGCAGTTAAACGCTCCACGTGTCCATTTTTGAGTTTACTTATTTGACCTTTTGACAAGCCTGTTTTCTCTACAAGATTTTTATCTTCCCAACCTAATTTCTGTAGTTTTTCCTTTATATAATTGTCGATTTTATGATTCATTTATTAGTTTCTTTGATTAATTATTTTGTAATAAGGAAACTGTTTGTTATATTTGTATTCAATAGTTAAACAATATTTACGCGATCGATTTCGCGGCTAATTATATTACGAGACTCGAAGCTTGACTAACGACCACCTTCGGGACGGTAAGAACTGCCCTTTCACAGGAAAATGTTATATTTGCATTCTTCCTTAAGGGAGGGGCATGCCTTACTGGAAACCTTTTAGTGGTGGTCGTTCAAGCACTAGGAGTTAGTACAGTAAGGCTTTGCTTTTTTTGTACACCTAGTGTTGATGTCTCATTAATAATAGAAAACCAAATTATGAGAACGACACCAGTTAAAATTCTAACTCACCAGTACCAGATCAAGGATCGACTTACTCGGTATTCCGGTAAACAGCATTTCAAAAATTTAATCCGAGCGCCGGATTAGATGCAATTTCAATATACAGTACGTAAGAGGGCAAGAGTCAAAAAAAATGGTTCGTTATTCTTATCCAAAAGAATAGCGATACTTCCCTTAAGCGTGTCTGCCACCGACCCATTACTTCAATATTTAAATAGAGAATAAAAGGCAAGAAGATGGCTGGTACTAAATAATTGTTTTGCAGCTTAAATTTAGGCAAACTTTTTATTGCTGGCAACTTTCTATCCAAAATATTGTCGTAACACAACAAAAGGGTCGGTTCTTCCTATTTTCAAGTGGATGTCCGTGACGAACCATAATATAATAACCATTGACGAAAAGAGTAAAACGGCATTCTGAGGTTTAGTTAATTAAATTTTTTAACAGTGTAGGCTGTGTTGAGACTTTGGACTCGATAGGGATTGCTTTTTCCTATTTTTTCAAAGAATCCATGCAGATATACGCCCTCAAAAGCCAAAAAAATGAAAGAGCTTTTAAAGAAATTGGTCGCCTTTGACCTGGCGATGTATGAAATCCATCATCTGGACTATGACCCTGTAAACTGTATCAAAGATTTTTGGACTAGGTATGACATGGACAGTTGTCGCAATCATATAGTCGAATTGATGACTATTTATTTTGATCGAGAAAGGGGAGTTAATCCTACGATCAGTACAACGGATGTACAAAACTTCTCCGTCGCATTATTTCGCATGGTAATGGCTTATTTTCTGATTCATTACAAAAAGATCAATCTGACAGAGGTAGAAATTTCATTTCTCCGAAGCAACAGATTCATCGCTTGCGAACTAGAGAGTAGCAAGCAGGTCTACGATTTTTTTTATCAGCTTTCTCAAAACCACTAACAAACTAAATGATGAATACCCTAAAATTGATAGCCTTTTTAAGGCTCTTTATAACCTATATATTTCAAGTACGTGTTAAGCACTACTTAAGCACAAAACTTGCGCAAATCAAGCGGATGTTAAGGCTATTTTCTTCGGTCTTTTATGCTATTGGCTCCGAGTTTTCATCGGAATCTCATCGGGCCACACCGATCAAAACCCGATGCCGACCCGGTGAAAATCCGATGAAATGTAGAAATTCGGCTGGTATTGGTCGGGTAATGCTCTGTTGCATCGCAATGGTTTTTCAATCATTTAATTATTCTTTTAAGGTATTGAAGAGCATCAGAGCTCTTGCTTTATTAGCTCTGATGGTTTCTATGTTTAGTTTATCGGCTCAGGCGCCCCGCAAGGACAGCGGGGCGGATGGGCTATCTCCGGTCAAAGCTTTAAACATTGGCGACAAGATTCCTCTATCACTATGGGATACTCCGCTTGAAGTAGTCAACCATCCCACTGGTCAGAAAACCATAAAGCTCAGCGAATACCGCAATAAAAAACTAATCATATTGGATTTTTGGGCGACCTGGTGCGCAAGCTGTGTGGAGAGTCTTGGAAAAATTCAGCATAAGCTGAAGTACGATCATTCCAACATCGCATTTATTCCTGTTACCTTTCAGTCGGATGCGGTGGTCGACAGATTTCAGCAAGGTAATAACATTGCCCACCAATGGCAGTTTCCCCTCGTTGTAGATGATAAACTATTGAAACAGCTGTTTCCGCATGCGACAATATCTCATTTCGTATGGATCGATAGCGATGGTATCATCAAAGCTTTTACCTCGTCTGAATACATTACAGATGCACAATTACAAAAGGGATTGAATAACAATTTCGCTCAGGTGAAAATGAAAATAGATCAGATTGATTTTGATCCGAAGCAACCACTATTGATTCCTGACCTAGCTGACCTAAAAGCACGCTATACTGGTTTTCGCAGATTTCTAATTGGTGTAGCACCTACAAGTGGGATGCAGGATTTGGATAGCCTGGGATTGAAGCGTCGTTATTTTGTAAATACAACCTTGAGAAGTCTCTGTATGGATGCGATGAGTGATATCCAAGGAGTCCAGCTTGCTAAAAAGAAAATTGTCTACGAGGTCATCGATCAGAATAGATATTTCAATAATGAACAGGTCAATGCTGATGTCTATAACCAGCAGTATGGTTTATGCTATGAGGCTGTATTACCTGCCGAGACTACAAAAGCTGCTTTTCGGGAGACCCTAAGAAATGACCTTTGGCAACATTTTAAAATCAAATTGGCCATAGAAGAACGGCCGATTCCAGTTATTGCCTTGTACAGTAATCGTCGTAATTCCCCTGTCTCAAAGGGTGAAACCATATCCTTGAAAACACTGATTGATAAGCTTAATGTTCGTGATAATGATATTCCGTATCTCATCTGTCCGGCTGATCTGCAAAACCTGCCTGTGCCAAGTAATTTGAAGGATTGTACTTCGGCTAAGCTGCTCATCGAACGGCTGGCTCAATCGGGTATCAAGGCTGATCAGCGTAAGGAAAATCTTGCGGTATTGGTGATCACGGAAAGGAGGGGAGCATGATACGAATTTTATTTACGCTTTTCGTGTTGTCTTTCTCTGGACAGCTGCTATTGGCTCAGTCTCTGGTATTGACTGTACGGGATAGTGCAGATCAAAAGCCCATCAAAGGCGTATTGGTGAGCATAGATCAGAAGCTCCTTCCAAGAGCAACGGATGATCAAGGGGAGATTGCATTCCAAGCATTGCATGATAAAGTACATCTAGGTTTTAGGATATTGGGCTACCAGCATAAAGAACTTGATGTGCTAACCGGAAACCTGCCTGCCGTAGTTTATCTGAGCAGGACAAACCATACCTTGGATGAGGTGACGGTAAACACGGGCTATCAAGTGCTCTCACGTGAACGCTCCGCAGGTTCTTTTGAATTGGTAGATTCGGCACTGTTTAATCGATCGGTGGGTATGAATGTGCTTTCCCGACTGGAGAATACCACATCGGGACTGCTCTTTGATACGCGTAGCGATCAGCCAAAACTACAGATCAGGGGGCTAAGTACGCTATTTTCGGATGCGAATCCGCTGATTATTCTGGATGATTTTCCTTTTGAAGGGAATATCGAGTCCATCAATCCCAATGATATTGCCAATGTATCGATCTTAAAGGATGCGACGGCAACCTCTATCTGGGGTGCACGAGCAGGAAATGGGGTTATCGTCATCACGAGCAAACGTGGAAACAGCAATAAAGCTAGGCACATCAGCTATCGCAATAATTTCTCATGGAGTGCAAAACCCAATTTAATGGCTTACCCCGAAATGTCAAGTGCAGATTATATTGGCTTTCAGCGTGTACTCTATGATCAAGGGTATTACGAGAGCCGTATAAATGACAAAACTTTATATCCGGTATTGGGTGAGGCTGTGGAGATCTGGCAGGGAGTCAAGGAAGGGCGCATGGATGCCGCCGAGGGCGAGCGATTGGTGGATCTGTTGAAAGCTAGGGATGTGCGACAGGATATCAGCCGCTATCTGTACCGTCCGTCATTCTTGCAGCAGCATTTTGTTTCCATAGATGGTGGCGCGCCCAGCAACAGCTACTTGTTTTCGGTCGGTTATGATAAAAATAATACAGATCTAGTGGGGCAATACAATGACCGGCTGACCTTAAATCTCCGGAACAACATTGAGCTAACGAAACAGATCAAATTGGAAAGTGACTTTTACTATGCACATGAGGGGGGCACACAAAGTGGTTTGGGCGGCTATGCTACCGGTTATCGTTTAGGCCGGGACCGGGTTGCCTTATTTCCATATATGCGTTTGGTGGACGAAAGTGGTAATCGGTTGCCTGTGGAAAGAGATTTTAGGCAGTCTTTTGTGGATACAGTGGGCAATGGAGCGCTACTGGACTGGAACTATTTTCCGCTACAGGATCGGGATGCGGTACAGGTAACCTCGGCCATGAATACCCTACGGTTTGATATAGGGGCAAAAGTGCAACTGTTCAGCTTCCTGCGTGCAAGCCTGAAATACCAGTTCGGACAATCTTTTGGGCGAAATGATGACTATAGCGGACCGAATAGTTACTATGCGCGTAACCTGATCAATTTGATGACCACAGTCAAAAATGGGACACCGACCTATGCGGTACTGATGGGCGGCATCTTGGACTATAGCAACAGCAGGCTAGCGTCGCATTCGTTTCGGATGCAAACGGATCTGAACCTTAAAATCGGTACTTCGGGACTGTTGACAGGATTGGCAGGAGCCGAACTGCGCCACAGCAAACGGAAAAGTGAAGGAAATCGGCTATATGGATATGTGGACGATTTGATTAGTTCGACGCCTGTTAATACAATTGATTATCTCCCCACTTATAATGGTATGTATGGCCTGCAAAAGATTACGGACGGGGTATCGCTCTCGGAAAGCACTACGCGTTTTATCTCTTACTATGGTAATGTAGGGTATTCCTACGATGGGCGTATCAACTTCAATGCAAGTATGCGCAAGGATGAATCCAACCTATTTGGTGTGGAGACAAATAAACGCGGGGTGCCATTGTGGTCGGTAGGTGCTTCGTGGAATATCGCACGTGAAGACTTTTGGCGGTCGAAGATTTTCTCTAGCCTAAATCTGCGGGCCACTTATGGTACGAGTGGTAATATCCCTAATGGGATGTCTGCTTATACCATTATCAGCAACAATTCGGCCTCTTCAAATTCGGTTGTTAAAATACCTTATGCCAATATCGTTTCCCCGCGCAACCCTTACTTACGTTGGGAGAAAGTTGCGATGGCCAATTTTGCGCTGGATTTTGGTCTGCTGGATGATCGGGTCAAGGGAACGGTGGAATACTACCGTAAAAAGGTGGTAGATATGGTAAGCTCACAAACGGTAGATCCGACGAAAGGATTTTCGACCGTAATGGTCAATAGCGCGCATATGACGGGACAGGGAGTAGACCTGAATTTGATCGGAAAGGTATTAAAAGGTAGCTGGAACTGGACTGTCAACATGCAGGCAGGCTACGCGAAAAATACCTTGACGAAATATTTGCTGGATCGCCAAAGTCCGGCTTACCTCTATGTGGGTAGCGGTACAAATGTACTGCCTTATGAAGGGGAAATGCCCTATATGCTCCTGAGCTACCGCTTCAATGGGCTGGATCCGGCAACGGGTGATCCCATAGGCGAGCTGGATGGTGCTCCTAGCGAAAATTATAAGGATATCCGTCAAAACACGGCTTTGGACCAGCTGGTTTTCCATGGCTCGCCAGTACCGCTGTGGCATGGTGCTTTTAGGAATACGCTTTCGTACAGACAGCTGACTTTGTCGGCCAATATAGCATTTAAAGCCGCTTATTATTTTCGGCGAAATACCATCTCTTTCGGTAACTTATTGAAAAATAACGTAGGCCATACTGACTATGCGCTGCGCTGGCAAAAGGCTGGTGATGAATTGTATACGACTGTTCCTTCTTTTGTATATCCGATCAATGAAGATCGGGATAATTTCTATAGTATGTCGACAGCGACCGTAGAAAATGGATCCCATATTCGTTTAAATGATATCAAGATTTCTTACGCCTTCAAAGGAAATGTATTTGGAAGCAAAATCATCCGTGGTATAGACCTTTACTGTTATGCAGATCACCTAAACTGGGTGCTTTGGCGTAAAAATAAGCGTGGTATCGACCCGGAATATCCGGACGGATTTAAACTGCCGATGCAGATTTCCTTCGGTTTAAACATACAATTATAATATGAAAAAGATACATCAATATTTTGGACTAGCGCTATGCTGGAGTCTACTGTGTATGGTCTCCTGCACGAAGTTTTTGGATGAAAAGTCGAATAAGGCACTTTCTGTCCCAAAGACAATGACCGATCTCCAGTCATTGCTTGATGCTTTTGGAACTATAAACAGGGGCTATTCATCGACAGGTGAAGAGGCATCGGACGATTATTTTTTGAGTGCCAAAAACTGGCAGGGTATTGCCAATCAAGATACACGCAACAGGTACATATGGCAGGAGCAAGGAAAGCTCAATGCCGATTGGATATCCCCCTATAAAGTAGTATTTATCTGCAACACGGTTCTCGAAGAACTGGAAGTGCTGGGAAAAGAAAATAGTGAACAGGACTATCAGCGTATCAAAGGCTCGGGGTTATTTTTTAGGTCTTTTGCGCTATATGAGCTAGCCAGTATTTTTGGGCCGGTGTATGCTGCTGAAAATATAGAGAAGCTGAGTATTCCCATTCGGTTGTCTACGACAATTGAGGAGGATACTCCGCGAGGTACAGTGGGGCAAACTTATGAGCAGATTTTGAACGATCTGAAAACTGCTGCCGAACTACTGCCCGAGCATACGGCTTATATCAATAGGCCGATTAAGCGTACAGCCTATGCGCTTTTGGCCCGTATTTATTTGGCTATGTCGGATTATGCAAATGCGTTGAAAGCAAGTACGCAGGCGCTTTCCTACGGGAAAGAGTTAGTGGACTATAATAGCATCAACCTCACTGCCACTGCACCCTTTAACACAACGAATGCAGAGATTATCTGGATGGCGGGGGGCAATACGGTCAGTGCGCTATTGGCTCCGGCGCGCAGTCGGGTAGATTCGCTTCTGTACAGCAGCTATGCCGATAACGACCTGCGCAAAAAGGCATTCTTTACCAAAAATGCGGATGGCTATTATACGTTTAAGGGGACCTACGATGGCCGTGTACAGGGCTTTCTGTTTAAAGGCTTGACCGTGGATGAGCTATACCTAATACAAGCTGAAGCACAGGTGAGGGTGGGAGATGTGCAGGAAGGATTAAAAAGTTTGGCAGCTCTGATGAGCAATCGCTTTGTTACTGGTACGTATCAGCAGGATTTAACGCTTGAGCATGAGCAGGCCTTGAAATTGGTGCTCGAAGAAAGGAGAAAGGAATTGCTGTTTCGGGGACTTCGCTGGACAGACCTAAGGCGTTTCAATCTGGAGAAAGAGACAGCCATGACGCTACAGCGGAAATTGGATCAGGAAGTGTATAGGCTTGCACCTGATGATCTGAAATATGTGTTTCTGATACCGGATAATGTTATCGCCATTGCTGGGTTTCCGCAGAACCCACGATAAACAAGGAAATCCATCCAGATCTGCTTGGTAAGCATTTCTGGATGGATTCATAACTAAATTTAATTTAACGTACGAAAGAAACAAAAAGATTAGTCATGCAGTTTAATCTCCGTTGTCGGTGCGGAGTTTGCCAAAGCATCGGTAATGTCATCCTTAAAGTCATCGCTAAACGCAGCGGGCTGTGTTGATGAACCTGGCAATGCACGTACCGCACACATTTCCTCAGTGCCTGGACATAGCGTGTTAGCCTCGTCGTCATCTGCCGGTTGCGGCTGGATAAGGGTATAACTGCTTGCTTCGGTAGGATCTCCACTACCGTCATACTGATACCATTGTGGATCAACAACTGTTGATTTCTCAGTTATCGTATTTTTCTTCATCACTGCAACTGCCGCATACGTACCGATTGCGAGCAGTGCCAAGATTAAAGTGAAGAGTGATGCCTTCACTGCGAATTTATTTTTTATCATAATCGTATGTTTTTGATTATGATGCTAAGGTAGATCCATCAATGAGGTATTACTAGAGCATTAATTCCTATTGTGCAAACATTAATTCCTAACTGTTAAGTTTCTATTCCTATTTCAGCTGTATTTATTCCAAACTTGAATTATTTTTATTCTGATTGTACCACCTGAGCGTGATACCCAGAAACTGAGCGATCTGTAGATCGGTGAGTTTAAAGCGAATGCCAGCATAGCGATGATGAAACCAGCGTATCAATGCTCTGCTGTTTTTTAATCTAAACAGATTTTCCTGCTGTTGGTAATATTTGAGTTCCTGCAAGAGCAAATAATGGAAAAAGGCGGTTAGTTCTGTCGCTTGTAAGAGATGTTCAACAGGGATCTCGATGATATTGCCACCTTCTGGAAAGATAATATCCATTTCACTGCGCTGGAAAGCTAGCAGACTCTCGGTTTTTAGGATCATCTGATCCGCTTGCCAGATGCGCGATAGCCGCGACTCCTGATCAATGTGCTCATACCCCAAAGCGTAACCGCTATGGATAAAACAGATGTGCTTTGCAATACCACCTCGCTCGAGATAGATCTCCTTGGGGCTGCAGTATTTGACAATAATCAGCTGATGCAAGATATTTTCCTGACTGTCCGTGAGCCTTCTGTAGGATTCTAAATGCTTGATAAGCTTTTGATATGATCCGCTATGTTCCATGAGCTTCGGTATTTTTTATATGATTAGCCTTGTTCACTGGAAGAGGTGTCATTCCTTTTCTCATAATTATTTTATTTTAGGTCTATAGTCATGGGGTTTGTGCCAGCAGCTGCGCCATTGTTGTTGCTCCAATAACTCATTGTGGTGTTATAAAATTAGCAAGCTCTTGCTTTGAAGGCAAGGTAAGATGTCTGAAAACGGATGAATGGTAAGGACGATCGTATCTAAAACTTGCTTTATGGATGCATTAGGTGACTTTTTTATCTTAGCTTGAAAATGAAATTATAGTACGAATGGTGGTATTTGTCGGTATATTTTAAGGGGGATGTAGTGGTTTTTCAATTTGTTATTTGAAAAATTATTTATTTTAGTTTGCCTTAACCGGTTATACGACTTTATGGAAACTAAAAAACTTATTGAGAAATTTCATTCCGAGATTCAGGTCAACTACATACCGATTAGGCTTCAGCTATTGTTTGCTGTTTTGTTGGGTAATTTTTTTTGTTCGCCCAACAAATTTCTTGTTTTTGATAAGAGGTATACAATGCCCAAATTTTATCTCTATTGGCTTCTTTCTTCGCTGATCGTTATGGTCGTGCTTCGTGGAGCACATATTTTTAATCGGTATATGGATAGGAGATTATCCTGGCTGACGGATTTTAAGCCGCGTCTGATCAGACAGAGTCTCTTTGGAGTGGTACTGCCTGCCTTGCTCACGGTGATTTTTGTGATGCTGGTATTTTTTCCTTTCACTGCAAAAGGTTGGGGTGCTATCATTCCCTATATGCGGCACGAATTTAGGTTTGTGTTATTGTTTATTTGTATTTTGAATATACTATTTCTGGCAATATACGTCATGCGATTTGCCCGATTTGTGCAAGATCAGTACTTAGAGGGGGAACTTGAGCGGACTTCTCTCAAGGAAATGATTGTAAGCTATGAAGCACTGCAACTGAAATTGGAGGATGAGCGGGGAGGGGACTTTTCCGATGCGATCAAGCTTGCTCCTTGTCTTGGAGTAAAATACGGTTATGAAGATAACTATGTCGCACTTGACGGCATCGCCTTTATCAAAAGCTCGGCGAATGATAAAAAGCTATTGACCTTGACCAGTAGTAAGGAGTATACGCACAATTATAGCCTCGAAACATTGATGAAGGTACTCGACCATCATCAATATTACTTGATGTATAGACGTTATATCGTTAATCGGAGTATCATCAAAGGGTATCGTGCTTTAGACAATGGGATATTAACCATTGAACTAAAGCCATCCTTTGAGAAGCAAGAAGATATATTTATCAGCCGTTACCATGCCGCTGATTTTAAGCGTTGGTTTGAGAAGGCTTAAAAGCCATATTGCTAAATCATTCATGATATAGCTGTGGCTGACTTACAGATGGACTATCTTGCAAACTTATAATTCACCCCAATGCTAATTCCTAAAGCCTGTACGTGATCATAATTTCTTTCGGAATGGAACGGAATGAGTGAGTACATCTTATAGTTTGGGGACAGCGTAACAGCAAACTGTTGGGATAATGGAATTTTTGCCCCCAATCCAATATGGAAACCTATACCATTCTGCTTGTCTACATGACTATTTGAGTTTTGCTGGATATGTAACATAGGTCCCGCATTTGCATAGAGGTATTTTAAAAATTTTATTCTGGCTTCTAAAGGGACTTCCCAAATAGAAAGTTCCGAGGAGTATTGAATCCGCTCCACCGATGGATCGACTATAGCCGATGTTGTCGTTATGTTCTGATGGGAATAGCCCAGACCTGCACCAAAAGACCATGTTTCATTATAGTGATAACCTACGCGGAGCAATCCAGCCATATAATTCTTACTGGCATCGCTACTGGCTCCCATAAGGCCCTTCCGTGGCCCAATAGCACTCTCAGCTAGGGGAGTAATAGAAAATTCGATGTCATAGCGGCTGCCATTGTTTTGCTGTGCATAGAGGCCGGTTCCTGATAAAACTAAAAGGGAAAGGGATATTCCGGAAAGTAATTTGTTAAGCATATTGAATGAATGATGATAGATTTTTTATAACTGCTTTCTCTTTTTTATTTAGCGCTAATTCCCACTAGAAATCTAACTGATAGCGTGTAAAGCTTCCTTTTTCTGAATTAACAGCGGCGGCCTTGTCGAACTGCAAGGGGTTCGGTCCATTATAGCCTTGCCATTTTAATACAGATTCCATATCGGCAGGAATGGTTACCCTAACGATGGTATCCAAATCACGAGGAACAGGAGCGATAGAAAAACCAGTATTGGATTTCTCTGGACCATAGCTAACCGAAAGCATCTTCAGATCGAGTTTTTTGACATTTTTTAGATGCAACTCCATTTCCCCCCTTTTGAAAAGCATTATTCGTTCATCCGTTGGTTTATCAAACTCAAGCTCGTCCAAGTCATAAGAAGCTACGCTTTGATACGAATCTGGATGATATGCATTAAGATAATAACCATTCTTTTTGACGCTAACTATAAAAAAGCCGTCTTCGGATAGGTATTTGCTGGCATCAAATCGAAAACTATATTTCCCTTTACCATCTGTCTTTGTTTTCCCCAAACTTATTGATGGTTTAAGGAACGAACTGTAATATTGGAAAGAAATCCCAATTTCTGCATCAGATAATAACTTGTTCGCAGGAGTATCCACAACAACGCCCGATAGTACAATACAATTCTGCGCACAGGTGGTGCCATCGCGCTCATCTTTTTCGCAGCCAAATAGAAAGAATGGTAGGATAATGAGCAACCATTGCCCTTTATTTACTTTTTGAAATATGTTCAGCATAATAATATAGAATAGGTCAGTAAGAAGTCTTATGGAAAAATAGGCTAGTTTTGCAGTGACTTTGCCTGAACTTCAAAACAAGAAAATCAGTAACGCACAATAAAATTTCATTTTTCGTTGAAATAGGTCTTTTCATAATTTATTTTGATACTTTAATAGTGTATACGGAAATAGTGTTCGTAATGCTACAGATATAATAAATATAAGTTAATAGTTCGTCTCAAACGTTAATGATGAGAATTGACCATAAGCGATTGGACATTGGAGAGAATAACGGCTCCCATATAACCAATTCATGGGATGCTATTGGAAAAATTATTAGTGTAGTGTAAAAGTTTTCCTTTTGTGTCAGCTAGAAATCGAAAAATAAAATGTTTCATGGGTAGCTAAGGTAATATTCTTTGAATTTTAATAAATTAGTTGGATGAGATATTTAATAGTCCTATTGTTAAGCTGTTTCTGTTGCTATGCTGTCCTTGGCCAAAACCAAGCGAAGGGAAATAGTGCCGGGAAAGATGAAAAGACCTATGTATTGGTCGCCAATAAGATCAATACCGATTTTAATTATAAGTTACTGGATGATTTTGAGAACTCTTTTTCAGCTTTAATCAAAGAAAACAACAGCCGTGAATTAGTCTTTAATCCCGTAAATGGAAAGTACCATTATTATAAGTTTATCGCCACCTATAAAGCAAGGGGTATCTCACCAGAAAGCGATTCGGCTAAGCCGGAGCAGACCTTCCACAATATCTTGATCATCAAAACAGATGACCAACAAAAGATTGTGGATGGATACGAGTTTGTACTGGAATGGAACGAGAAGCCACTATCTTATCCTCTATTTAGGATGAAAGCTACCGATTTGACCTTGCAGGAAGGTTTATCACTGAGGCAGTTGAATCTACAGAGAGTGACAGACAATACTGATTTTGATAGCGATGGTAAAATCAAATTGTCGAGCTGGTAGTGCTGTATTTACGGCAATAGCCTGTGGTCAATGTAAAACGATGAATTCGTCCACAGCATGCCGCATTTCTATCTTCGCTGCGCGCTAGCTTATTTTTCCAAGAAAGCTTTAAAAACAGGGTATTAGATAATCAGGGATTGCGGTACAAACACACCGGTAACGCGATGAACAAGGTTTACTAAAGCAATTCTATTTATGTGCATATTATAACCTAACATCACCTTATTTTAACCTCTTTTATTTAAGCATTGCAACACTAGATTGGCTTATGTATATTTAATGTCATATTGACATTTATTTAAATCTAAATTGTTATGAAGCCAGTTCAATTTAAGGTTCCTGCCCCTCAGGATAAATCTATTTATATTCAAGAAGATGTACTGGATAAATTCTATCCTTATATGCATCGTCATGAGGAATATCAATTAATATGGATTAAAGAAGGTATCGGCCAGCTACTCGTTGACGATAATGTACATGAATTTCAGCCGGGAGACATTTTTCTTCTGGGAACAAATCAGGCCCATGTTTTTAAAAGTTTCATTGCACACGAATGTGTGCGCTCTGTCTCTTTATTTTTTAATACCAAAGGAGCGTTGTCTACCATGTCGACGATGCCCGAACTAAGAAACCTGCTTGATTTTGTGAATAATTGTCAGCGGGGATTTAAGGTTCCACCCAAACTTCAGGGGCAGGTATGTTATCATATTGAAATACTGCAAAAGTCTGACTTTCTGGATCAGCTCGTAAATTTCTTTTATTTGTTAAAATCACTCAGCAAAGTATTCAGCGAATTGGAGCCTCTTTCCGGTGTACGATTGCCCAAGACGGAGATCACCAAACCTTTCCGTATCGAGAGGTTATGCAAATTTTTGGAAGAGCATTTTAAAGAGAATATCAGCTTGGATGAAATAGCTGAAAAGGCAAATCTTACGCCGCACGCCTTCTGCCGCTATTTTAAAAATTGTACTGGAAAAACATTTATCGCCTATTTGAATGAACTGCGTATCCGTGAAGCCTGTAAATTATTGGGGCTGGGTAGGCACGATTCGATATCTTTAATCGCCTATGATGCTGGGTTTAATAGCATCACTAATTTTAACCGTGTTTTTCGGAGTGTCTTGGGTATATCCCCTAAAATATATGTCCGGAAATACAGGAACTATCTATACGATTAAGGGGCTTTATCCGCTCTCATTCGATTCCGTCTAACGATTACAGGTAAATACCGCTGTGATGGTTAGGCGGAATAGCTGTTTTATGCCATTTTTTGAAATCCTATACCTCCCCCAGAAGCTTCTTTTTCTTTTGTTAAAATGCTAGAATGAGTGGATAAGATCTGACCGAAAACCGCTGTTTCGAAGTACTATTTTTGTTACATAAAGAATAACTAATCAATTTTTAACATGCTGTAACAGCCTTTTTTTCAAAAGGGAACGCTTTATCCGACGGGGTAAACGTGCAGCTGACAGTATGCTTAACTGAACACCTGCTTAACGAAATTATGACTATGTATGAAAATCTTCCAAAAAAATGCTTAACGGGTATTTTTATGCTGCTGCTGTTCGTATGTCAACAGCTGTATGCGCAACAACAGAGAACGGTCACGGGGATCGTTAAAGACGAAAAAGGTATGCCTTTGTCTGATCTCAGTATTTTAGAGAAAGGCATCAGGAATGCTTCCAAAACAGATGCCGATGGAAAATTTAGCTTAAAGCTTAAATCGGCAAATCCAACCTTGATTTTTAGCTCCATTGGTTATGTGCGGCAGGAGAAACAGCTGCGTGATGGCGAAAATACACTTCAGATCACGATGAAGGAAGATGGGACGGGGCTCGATGAGGTGGTCGTGATGGGGTATCAGGATGTGCAGCGCCGAAAGACAACAGGAGCTATTGCTACTGTAAAAGGTAAAGATTTTGAAAATACGCCCTATGCAACCTTCGATGCCATGTTGCAGGGACGTGTAGCTGGTCTGACGGTATTGAGTACTTCGGGCGAACCTGGTACCAATAACATCGTCAATATCCGCGGTACCAGCAACTTGGGCTTGGCAGATAATCAGCTGCAGGCTCCTTTGTATGTGATCGACAATATTATCTACGACGTGAGTGATATCCAGGCTGCTTATGGGAATGCGAGTCCGTTGCAGGCTATTAATCCCAATGACATTGAATCGGTCGATATCCTGAAAGATGCTTCGGCATCGGCCATTTATGGTGCTCGTGCAGCAAATGGGGTTATTATCATCAAAACCAAACGTCCGGCACAGGGTAAACCCGAAATACGGATCTCGGCATACAACGGGGTTTCTAGCCGTCCGGCTATGAAGCCGATCACCGTGGGAGCTGCAGAACGTAGGCTGAAAATGAATTTGCTCTATCAGGGTGGATCTTATGACTGGTTCAACAATGGATCGATTAGTCCCATGTTGACGGATAGTTTAAATCCGGCCTTTAACAACAATACGGATTGGCAGGGCCTTTTTCTACAGTCGGCCAATATCAACAATGTCAATGTGAGCATCGGTGCTACTATGGAGAAATTTTTATACCGTTTCTCGGCGCAGCGTTACTATGAGCAGGGGGTCATGATGGGCTTTGAAAATGAAAACCTCACACCACGCCTGATGTTACAGGCCAATCCCACCGACAATTTTCAATTCGAGACCAACTTGTTCGCGGGTTTTACTAAAGCAAAACATGGTTCGGGGGACGATCAGAAATATCCATTTAATACCTGGGGATTTCCTTCTTCTTTCTATCAGCTAACGGACGTAGACCAACAGATCTATACGGGGCGCTACGATGGTATGATGGACCGTGATAATTCTTTCAGCCTCAATGGAAACTTTGCCGGCACACTTAAAAAGTTCCTGATCAATGGCTTGACCCTGCGCTCGCAGTTTTCATTTAACGTCAATAATAATACGCGCGATCTGTTTCGTCCTGTACTGCTTACAGGCTATAGAAACTATGCACAGAATTGGACGAACCAAAATAAGCGCTGGGAATGGGAAACCTATTTTAACTATATCAAGAGCATTCGCAATACCCATAATTTTAGTGCTGTTTTGGGGACTGGTATTGAACGCAATACCTCCAATAATAGCAGGATGACTGGCTATAACGATAATGGAAATTATGTAAAAACCGTAACCGGCATCCCTTCCGGGCCGGATCTCTATGCGACGACTTCGATCAGTGAGCGCTCGCGTGTATCGGTATTCGGTCGTTTTGGATATGATTATAAGGATAAATATCTGCTTTCTGCAAGCTACCGGATGGATGCATCGTCGCGTTACAGCAAGGATAACCGCTGGGGTATTTTCCCATCCATATCTGCCGGTTGGGTACTTTCGGAAGAACCATTCTTCCAGGGCGTTAAAAATGCTATATCGTTTTTCAAAATAAGGGGTAGCTATGGCGTTACGGGGCGTGATCCAGGCTCATACTACGCGCGCTATACGGGGCTGACTTTCGACGCATCTTATGCAGGATCGGTGCTGGAAAATGGTATCGGTGGTTCGGTACTCTCCTATAACGGTAAACCGACGGTATCTCCTGATTATGCGGCGGCGGCAACATCACCGACAATCAAATGGGAGCGCTCGCCGCAGTTTAATGCCGGATTTGATATGAACCTGCTGCACGATCGAGTTACTGTGACTGCCGATTTTTATGTGCGCGACTCCAAACAGTTGGTATACGATCTGACGATGCCCGCTACTTCAGGATACAGCACTGTTTCCAACAACTTTATCAGTGTGCGAAACAGTGGTGTGGAAATGACAATTATCTCCCGAAATATGGCTCCTTCGTCACCGTTCCAGTGGACGACCAATTTCAATATCGCTTACAATAAAAATTATGTCACCAGTCTTCCTGATGGCGGAAAGGAAATACAGGTAGGACCACCATGGATGCAACGCGCCCTGAATGTAGGGCAACCTATTTTTCCATTCAAAGTATGGGATGTGGATGGGGTATATGCGACCAATGCAGACGTGCCTGTCGATCCATTGACTGGTAGGAGAATTGCTCACTTTAATCGATCGGTACTCTATCAGGCCGGTGATCCGCGCCGAAGAGATGTCAATGGGGATTACGTGATTGATTACAACGACAAAATTGATATGGGTAATCCAAATCCCGACCTCGTGGGCGGTTTTATTAACCAATTTTCTTACAAGAATTTTAGCCTATCGACGCTCGTGAGCTTTGTTTTCGGACGCTCCTTGTGGAATGGTTATCTATCCGATAAGTTACAGGATGCCGGATCGTCAAGCCTGTACAATACCTGGGGGACCAATTCTGCAATTGCAGGAGATTTTAAGCCAAGTGATTTCTGGATGAAAGAAGGTGATCAGACCAAATACCCGACTTTGTTTCGCAACACGGTAGACAATTGGCATATCGCCAATAGCACTTTTGTGGAAAATGCCAGTTTTGTACGCCTTAAAAATATTCAGCTGAGCTATACATTTCCACAGGAAATGATCAAGAAACTTAAATTGAAAATGCTCCGCATTTATGGGGTGGTGGATAATGTGGCTGTCAAGTCATGGTCTTCGGTGCCAGACCCTGAAGCGGTGGAAGCCAATGGTTATTCAACGGGTAACGGTTATCCGATCCCCAAGAAATGGACAATAGGCTTGGATGTTACCTTTTAATCACGTCATTTCCATCGCATAACGGTGGCTTAAAATTATTTAGAGATGAAAAGAAAAATATTGTTTTTAATGCTGAGTGCTTTCATGTATCTCGCTTCGGGCTGCTCCAAGTTTCTGGACATTGAGCCTGTCAGTTCTGCTACAGACGAGAACTTCTGGAAAACGCAGGAAGATGCCAATAGTGCAACCAACGCCATGTATGCGCTGCTGCGCAAGGCCCTAAATCAAGCCAGTGGTATGGCCTACTATGCCTATGGCGATTTGCTCACGGACGAAATTACTTCTTCGACCGACGCAGACTTTAATCCGATTGTCAATATGCAGCTCAACACGGCTGTAGCAGCTTCGGAAACTTGGCGGCCCGCGTATCAGCTGCGGCGTTATGATGTCTTCTATCAGGCCATAGACCAGGCAAATCGTGTCATCCAAAGGCTGCCCAAGATGGATGAGAATGCTTTTAATGACGTGTCTGTCAGGGATTATTATATTGGTGAAGCTTATTTTGTGCGTGCATTTGCCTATTTCTATATGGCGAGGGTATGGGGTACTGTACCAATTATAACCGAATCTGTAACACCGATTGATGCAGTCAATCTGCCTGCAAGCAAAGAGAGCGAGGTGCTGGATCAGAGTCAGGCCGATTTAACCAAAGCTTTGGCTTTACTGAAATGGAGCAATATCGACCAAGATGATTTTGCATTGCGTGCAAATACCGGAGCAGCGCTTGCCCTGCAGGCGCATCTCAGTGCCTGGAGGGGCGAATATGCCGACTGTGTCGAGGCGGCTAAATCGGTATTGGAAAGCGGCGAATATTCTTTTGTGGGAAGAGACAGTCTGAACTACCGCAGTATCTATCAGGGAAAATCCAATGAAGGTATCTTTGAGATCTCCCAGAGTGGTGAAAACGAAGGTACCAATAGGGGAATAGGGTACTATTCGCTGGCGGGACCTTATTTTCGGACTTTAACGGATCCGCTTTTGAGAATCAGTCAGGATTACATTAAAACGCTCTTTAAAGACGACAATGACAAACGGTTTAAAAGTGTGTTTGATATTGCTTATAACAGTAACTATGCATTGTGTACGAAATATGCAAATGTGAAGTTCTCAAACAATACGTCAAATGCCAATGCGATATTTAAAAATAACATCATCATTTTTCGTTATTCCGATATTAAGTTGCTCATGGCAGAGGGATTGGCCGCAACAGGTAAAAACAGTTCTGCAGAAGCCATCTTAAATGAAATCCGTACACAAGCGGGATTGCCTGCCTATACAAACGAAGAACCGCTCATTGAGGCCATCTTTAGTGAAAGAGCACGCGAGCTGTTTTTGGAAGGCCATCGCTACTATGATCTCGTGCGATTGTATAAACATTTTAATGTCTATAAATTTCCGGAAAGCAAAATGAACCAGGCACAATTTAATGCGAAGAAATACCTCTGGCCATTTGACCCATCGTTGTTGTCAACCAATCCTTTGCTTAACCAGACATCCTACTGGGGAACGGTCAATATGTAAACCACTAAACTTGAAAAAAATGAAAACCTTATATCGATTTGCGCTGCTGTTGGCGTTTGGACTGACAGTGGTGGGTTGCAAGAAAGCGGCTTATCTGACGGATGATGGTCTCCATACAGCCGAAGTCAATCTGTCTACTTACGACTACCTGGCCGCTCATCCCAATGGGATGTTTGATACCTTGCTGCTGGTGATTGACCATTTTAAACTGAAAGATGAAATTAATAGGGCCAAAACTTTTTGGGCCCCCTCAGATTATTCGGTCAACCGTTATTATAAGCAAAAAACAGACTCGGTCAAGTATGTGGATGAAAATGCACAGTATTCTTTTGACCAGTTTTTGAATGAGATCCCCGTAGATTCAGTCAGGGCATACATCTATAACGATGCTCCCTACAATTTAGAATCGGCCAGCACAGCCTATAAGACAATCAGCAATGCGGCCAATGTGGGTGGTTTTGTCTATCACAAACAAAAGCAACCTAAAGCAGCCTGGTCTTCGCAACCTGTTTATTACTTGTACTATGTCAAAATACGTGGTGAGGCGGACCAGATCAGTCCCGACGGTATTGTTACCGTCAAGGAAGATGATCAGGCAGATATGCGCATATATTGTCAGACAACCGGAATTAAAACGGCGTCAGGAACGATGCTGAATGTATTGGCCAATACACACACATTTATCGGCGATTTTGTGCCGCGTATCATCACGGGGCCTAAAATTGTGGAAACAGGTTCTACGCTGACCTTTACCTACGACCTGAGCATTAAATATGATGCAGCAGGTTATACGGGCACGACGGTCGACCTGCTTCTACCACGTTTAGCACGCTTTTATGGCGTGGAGAGTGGAGCAATATCCGCGCTGGTGGGGAAAGATATTACTTACTACGCCGTACAGCCTGATGGTAATTTAAATGCAAACAGTACAGCAAATGCACCGGGGCACTGGTTCGATGCCAAAGGGCAGACCTGTTCCTGGGGCAGCGATGCACGTATTGTATCGGAGCTGGCAACACCGACGATGACCTTTAATATTCTGCAATATCCAGGGCAGACGAGTGTGGGTAGCACTTATACGGTCAGACAATCCCTTGTGTACAAGTCAAAAACAAAAGGTGATTTGAATGCTGTTTTTGTATTCAACATTAAGATCAAATAAATTATGAGACTAACGGGACGTATTCAGTTGTAGTGCTGGATTAGCCGGATAGCTTCATCACAAATGAAAAGATAAGACAGATGAAAAAACGAAGTTTTATAATAGGCTTAGCAGGTTTATCCATGTTGATATTGGATTCCTGCAAAAGTGACCAAATAGGTTATTTAAGTGAAAATATGCGCTATAATGTGGAGAATCTGCAAGTCAACCAGGGGACGGTGGTATACACGGATGCCCTTGTCGCCAATGGAAGCACAACTCCGCTGACCGTGAATCTGATTGCCGTACGGAATAAGGAAACTGGCGAACTGGCAACAGAATTTTCAAAAGAGCATGAAATATCTACCTACCTTGGAGAGGTCACCTGGCGGGATACAACGCTGGATCTGTTGAAAGCGAAGATTGGCAAGGCCAAATATCCACCGATGATGCTCAATACCATCGGTGGTCGGGTTGGTTTTACACAGGCAACACAATTTGTGACTCCAGGGCAGTACTCGATCGATGTGGAGGTGAGCAATATCGCCGGACAGAAAACCTTTAAGAATATTCTGGACTTCAATATCATTGGCGCTAAAAAGGAGGATATTCTATTTAAATCGTGTACGAGTTCGGACTATGGCGCCGAATCTAACTTTTTACCTTATACTGATTATGAGATCAGTGTGGAACATCAGGCTGAAGGGGAAAACAAAATTGTCTATGTATGGGAAGATAAAAATGGCAAGCCATTTAACCCTAAAAAAGGGGAGATTATCAAACGTGGGGATAGGCCTACCTTCAAAAACTGGTCTCCTTATTATCCGGAGGAAGTCACTGATACGGGGTTGGTCTATCGCTATCCCGACGTCTCGGGCTTGGTATACCCTATCATGAACGGTACCTATGTAGGCACAGAATTTTGGTCGGGCGATCCTATTTCTTATTACCGTGTTGTGGGAACGGCGACTACGCTGGGACGTAATCTCAATCCGGTATCGACCATCAAATTCTACAGAAGTGGTACTTACACCGTTCGCTTCCGTTTTTTGACAATCACACATAGTTGATCGCTACCCATTTAACAGCTCAAATTATGAAAGGTATAGTATTGAATAAACTTCTGCTGACACTGATCTCGGTGCTTGTGGTGCTTTCGCAGGGATGCAGCAAAAAAGAGGTAGAACCTCGTCTTGAGGAGGAGACGACTACTCCGCCCATCACCGTGGGGACAGATTCTTTAAAAATTTACAAGCCGAAAGAATTTGAAGGGATGGATTATAACGATAAAGGGAGCAAATGGTCCTATTCACGGAGCCGTCAGTCGGAACATTTTATCGTATTCTGGGGAGCAAGTTATGGGAATAATGATCCCAATGCGAGCACAGTACCGGAAGAGTATCGTGTGGATATTGATGATCTTTTGGCTAAAGCCGAACAGTTCTACGCATTAAATATTAACACGCTGAAATTTGCAGAGCGTAAAGTGAACCGATCCAATCTGGATAAGTATAAAATGATGATCTTTGTTCATTACACGACAGATTGGATGGCCTACGGTGGCGGTTACGACGATACGATCGGGGCATTGTGGATTAATCCAGCTACCTGCAAACCGGTGGGTGCTGTGATTGCGCACGAGATAGGGCATAGTTTTCAGTATCAGGTTTTTGCAGATTTAAAAGGGGAGCACGGGTTTCGATATGGTTTTGGTGGCAAGAGCGGTAATGGATTTTGGGAGCAGACAGCGCAATGGCAGGCTTATCAGACTTATCCAGATCAAGCTTTCTCTGGACATGATTTTACGGTCTATACCGAAAATTATTTTCGTCATATTCATCATGAGAAATATCGCTATGCCAGCTATTTTATCCATTGGTATTGGACCAGTAAACATGGGATTGATATGATAGGCCGGATCTGGCGCGAAGCCTTAAAACCCGAAGATCCGGTTCAGGCTTACATGCGTATAACTGCTATCGATGTGAAGCAGTTCAACAATGAGATCTATGATGCGGCGACCCACTTTGTGACCTGGGACCTGAACAGCATCCGGGACTACGGAAAGAATTATATCGGTAAGCTGACGACCAAATTTACGCGTCAGTCTAATGGAAGTCTCCGTGTCAGCTATGATCGTTGTCCGGGTACTACGGGGTATAATGTGATTCCGTTGGAAGTTCCCGCTGCGGGTACACAGGTTTCGGTGGCTTTTAAAGGACTGCCAAATGCTGCTGGATTTAACCAGGTGGATGCCAGCCGTGCAGGATGGCGGTATGGTTATGTAGCCTTATTGAAAGACGGCACGCGGGTATACGGTGATAGGACGGAGGGCACCGAGAATACGGTTGCGTTTACCGTTCCGGCAAATTGCAGCAACCTGTGGTTTGTCGTTACCGGTGCCCCATCTGTTTACCAGCCACATGCCTGGGATGATGACGATACCAATGATGAGCAATGGCCCTACGAGATCAAAATTCAGGGTACCACGGCGACAGGATACAATGAGGTAAGCGGTCAGCCCAAAGATATCGCATTGAATTATGATGTCAGCTTTCCTGCGGACGCTACTGGTTACTCGGGCACACAAGTAAGCGTTAATGCTGCTCAGCTTGGTGAAGCCTTTGCTATATCTTCGGCAGATTTGTTGGATCTAATGAGTGGTGGCAAAATTAAATTCTATGCGGTGGAGCCGAATGGAAGTTTAAATTCCAACAACACGGCCACAGGCTACGGTCATTGGTTCACAGCAGCTGGTGGCGTAACCAGTTGGGGAGCCAATGCGGCCTTGTTTTCGGAATTTAACGCCGGCACGATTACGTTCTCCATCGGACAGTATCCGGGAGCTTTGTCTACGGGGAAAAAATACACGATCAAGCAGGCCATGGTGTATACGTACGAAGGAACGAAAACCGTGCAGGCGACGTTCACATTTAATGTGAATGTGAAATAAAATTGATTTGCCCCTTTTGATCGGGTAATGATCAAGAGCTATCAAGTTTTGAAATGACTAGGGATAGAGCAACGATGGTGGTTTGTAACTAATAAAAAGAACCGCGAGTGAATTATATGTTTATATTTAGTGAAGGCCACGTCGGGAGATGTGGCTTTTTTGAACTTCCTAAAGCCCACTATCGTCAGCGATGATTTCGTCGATCTCATTGCATATTCGCTGTATTGGCTTTGTGAAATAGTGCTGTGCGAGCTGCACTTTTTTTTCTTTACCGTCTTCATTTCGATAACGTGCGTGAAGCGATACACTGACGGTGATAAAACCATATTGTTTGAGCTTGTGGATCGTAAATCCCTGTAGACTTTCCAGCGGGACAGTCACCTCTTTGCCAAAAAGCCCTTTGCGTACCCGCATTTCCCGTCTATCCATATCAATGATAAAATAAGCTCTCAGGAGGGAAATCATCAGGATGATAACAATACCCAGCATCCACCATTTAAAAGAGGACTCCGGCATTTTGAGGAAACCTACTAGGGCCATAATGGAAAATATACCGACCAAGGGAACATAGGTGCCCAACTGGGGTTTCATTTTGTATTCGTTTCCGTTTCTTTCAAAGTTTTTCATGTGTTTAGCTGTTCTGTTTCCTTAACTATATCCTGAGTTTAAATTAGTCGAAATTTTGCAATAAATAAAATGCAAACGGTACAGTATGTTGAGAATAATGTTTATTTTTCCAGATAAATAAAGCTATAACTTTGCTTTGGTAAAAAAATAGAAAAACTGCTGAAATTTTCATTTTTGTGTATCATTTGCAAAAAGATATCCTTTCATATTAAATAATAACATGACAAAAATAGCGGTTAAATTTCCCTTATTGGGACTTAAGCAAGGCGATTCAAATATATATTTGAATCGCATATTGGCCTTGTATCAAAGGGCGTTAACAAATTCTATAACAGATTATATGCTAATAATCCCGATTAAAGTAACCGTTAAACTCTTAATCGCAGATTATGCAAATGAAAAAAATGACTAAATCGACCTATAGAAAAGTAATATGGAAACTGATAGTTATCGGTTTTTTGATCTTAACAATAAGCTGTGGTCGTGATTCATTCCGAAGGGTTTCAGCGAGTGATCTTAATAGTTATGAGAATAATAACAATATAATGTGGGGCAACAGCGATAGTTCGCTTGTACTGACGGCTTTGTTTGATAACGGGCCATTTTTGCAAGATTATACTACATTGCTGGTATTAAAATATTACAATGGGGTAGACTCCGTGTATTATCTTTTAAAAGATACACATAATGGCAATTATATCGTCAGAGAAAATAAGTTGTACATCTTCGATAGAGAAGTTGGAACTCCCGGCTCCCTGGTGGGTTGGTATGAATCAACAAAAGGTCACATAACAATAATTGATAGTGTATTTGTTACCGGGGATAGTATTTTGCCGAACTGTCCAAATCTTAAATATTTTGATAAGATAGCGAAGACAAAGCCTTATGGAATATATAAGATTGACGGTCATGCTTTAAAGTGCATCGCGATGAGCAAAGAGGAGCAAAAAACAGCTTTAGAAAAATCCATGTTACCGGGGTTCTATTACTATTCATCTCCGGGGTTGGGAGTAGATCGGATATATGACCTTTCTGAAATCGAAGAGCGTCTGAAGAAAAGGATTCCTTCGACTTTCGGGCCAAAGCCATAAAAACCGTTGCATTTTTAATTGTGGATCATTTAATGCGAGTATGATTTCAGACAAATTAACAAATATGAAAGCAATTTATAGTATCCTAGCTTTATTAGTTATTGGATGTGATGATCCCAATAGATGTGAAACAACTAAACAATATGCTGAAAGTTTCGAGGCCAATGTTGTTCTTTTAAAAGAACCTAAGATCAAGTATCAGGATTTTATCTTGGTTGGAGTTGATCCAACTACTAAGAGAGATACCGTACAATTGCTTCCCGGTAGGTGGTTTTATCATGTTGAACCTTTTTGTGATTTAGGTGATACCATTGTTAAACGGAAGGGCGTTCCCATAATTGAAGTTCATAAAACAAAAAAGATGTTCGATACTACTCGGATTGACATAGAGTTAAATTGTATTGATTACTTCATAAACGGAAAAACGACAAAGCAGTGGAATGAATTTGAAGAAAGTTATGGTAATAAGCTGAATAGATCGTATAACTCCCGTTGACATAATGGCTGGCCACATATAATTAGAAATATTCATGATAACGAGCAATAGAACAGATATACTCCCATACGATAGGAATCACTATATTGACTTTCTTTTCGGCGTGCCTATTTCGTCAGTTAACTGGTACGGTGTTTCCTTTCAGGTAGATCCAAAAGGAAAGGAGTTTAATTTAGCTGATTTTATTGCGTTATATGACCCCTGGTTTAAGAAAGTTATATCAACGTTTGAGCGGGGCTCTTCGTGGATCATAAATCACGATAAAAATGATCTCGAATGGTTTCCGAATAATGACGATTTACCCGCACTACGGAACTTTTTCAAGCGAAATGATATTTCTGCTAATTTTAGAGGTGCATTGATTTGTAGTGAAGAGCTTTTGATGGAGCTATCAAAAGACTTGATCTCCTATCCCTATGGGCTGTTTAAGGAAGAGGACTTGTTCTATTCAAATATTGACATCTCACATCGTGAATTGCCTTTCGTGATAAAGGTATTGGACCATCTGAATATCGATTTATTAAGTACGGATGAAAGGCTGCTGAGCAAGGTTATATCTGAAACTAACTCGGATTCTTTTCTATTAAAGCCCTATAGAGGAACTTCCTTATAGGATCTGCCCGAATTATCAAAAAAGATTAATGAGTGCGATGGACAGTTTATGGAAATAGAAGGGATAAGAAAGTGCAACAATTTATTTTAGACCAAGTCAATTTTAAATATGGATAAAAAGGAAACTGAGAATTATGATTCATTGCAGTATGTTAAATACTATGATTCATTGATTCGTCTGGAAGGAGATAATCATATAAAATAGCTGTACCCTACGGTGGAATTGGGGGATATAATCCGGAAATGAATACCTTAGTTAGGTATGAGTAAGGTGATGGAGGTATACTAACCACTGTCAGTTTGCTTCTTAATATAATTTTGATTATTTATTTCGCTGTTAAGATTGTGAAAAATATTATTAAGCTTAAAAATAAGCCGCAATATGTTGTATAGATTAACTTTTTGGACTGATTGTACTCAGCTTATCCTCATATTCGTGTTTATGTATATTCAGAATTATTGATTTATATACAAAATATGCTGAAAAATAGGTAGTGGTGGAGTTATGGAAAGTCAGCACAATAAACATCGTAAAAATAAACTTCCGTAACATAGCATTATGAAAATATATCTACTTTTAAATATTGCCTTATTAGGTATTTTATCTTCATGTCAATCTGTTGAAAAATGCGAAGATTCAATATGTTTTAATACTTCTATTAGAGAGATAGAGCATGGTTATTTTGTCAAACTGGATTTTGAATCAAAAACAGATACGATTTTAAATCTCGATGACAGAATGTTTTTTATTGGCTGTCCCGATTATTGGGAAGACCCGACCATATTTTATAAAACGAAGAATCCAGGTGCGTTAAAACATAACCAAATTATTGTTGAAAATACAGACAATAAAATCAGGTTATTGTCAACACAGTTTGTTCCAGAAGGAAAGCTAGTACCGGCTGTACTGCCAAACTGTGCATTTTTGGAGGAATTCAGATTGGCATTGAAAAAGTACAGTATCGTTTCCTATGAATTTGCAGTTGGAAAGGATGATCTGAGAGTTTCGACATCAGATAGGAAAGTGAAATTGCACCTATACCTGAAAAATAAGGGAAATGGGAGAATTATAACGTCAAGCAATTGGATCAAAATAAATTCTTATGATTCCGAATAACGTCATAATAGCTGAGTTTTAAAGGATGAAGCATGTTCAAATTTTATCAAACCATAGTGATTTTAATTTTATTGAGTGCTTCCCTTACTTCTTGCGACTTTATCGCTGCTGGAAGTAATTTAATGACCGAACGATATGAATTTGATGTAACACAGGATTCTCTTATTAAAAAGATAACGGCTTATAATAACATGACTCTCCAGGATTCATTATTTAAAATCGGGACGGACTGTCCTTATTTTTACGAAGGTTATGTTAATGATGAGAAAAATAATGATATCTACTGGGTCTTAATTCCGGTTCCAGCGGATCCTCCAACAGAATTGTTGCATCTTTCTGTAGAAAATAAGCAATCGGGAGAAAGAAAACATGTTAACAACAAACCTGAAAATGAAGCGGAGATCCGTGATAGAAAAATTGCTATAGAAAACTTTAAAAATAGAGTATTGGATAATCTGGGATTGCGTTACAAACATACAGGTAAAGCGATGAACAAGGTTTATTAAATAAACGTCTTATGACTAATCAAGAATTAATTTCGTTAACTATTTTTTGGAAAGAACATCCAGAAATTGCGGGATACTATTACATCGAAGAAAACGACAAGATCATTCTATTGCGGATAAATAATTTTCCTGACGAGCCACTTTATACCCTCATCAATGGGTTAGACATCACAGATCTGGAAGATAAACCGACTGGATGGAGCTTGTCGCACGATTAATCTCAGCATAATTATGGAAAGTCAGTGCAATAAATATCGTAAGAAATAAGCTTTCATAACATAGCATTATGAAAATATATTTAAAAATTAGAAGTCAGAAATGAAAAAAGCGAAACAGATTCTACATTGTTTGCTAGCCAGCATGATAAGTTGCCTGCTGCTTATATCAAGCTGCAATGGACCTGTTGTTGAAAATCAAAAGATAGACCGCGCATTTAGGACAGACAGTGCTTATATTAAAGTTATTTTTGAAGATGGACTTATCCAAGATGACAAGTTTAGCTTTTCAACATTTCAACGGAATATCTCTGATTACGATGCTGTTGCAAAGGTCCATGATAAACTATTAGATAGTGCTGAATGGAGCAAGTTGTATAAAACGATATTAAATAAATTTCGAACCCAGGGAGATACCGTTAATCACGATGACAATAAAATGTATCCCTATGGCGACTATAAAATTTACCTGATTACTTCTGAAGACGATATCTTATTGATTAATAATGATAACGATATTTTTTATAAAAGCGAAAACGGCATCGTCAAGTTTCGGGATAAGGATTTTGGAGATAAAATCAGATCGCTGATTGACTATTACAATTATTTTGAGAAGGTCGACCTGATCTATTTATCTGGAAATTCAGCATTTTTGGATAAACATAAATATGAAGCGATAAAAAATTCATCAGGTCCACCAAAAACTTATTATGAAGTCGATGTAAAATATAAATAGGTTTATTCAAATTGCTCATTATTAGATGTAAATGGTTTTTTTATGAACAAGATCACTATGGCAATAATTTGAAGTAAAGACAATAAAAGGCTAAGAATGCCATTTACAGGATATTCCTTTAAATCTTGAAGGATGAACTGAAAACCATCTAAGCTTATTAGTATTAATAAAAGAAGTACATATTTTACCCATTCATATCCTTTAGAAACTAAAATTCCTATTCCTACAACAAGTAAAACAGACATAAAGCTCATTATCCAATCGTTTAAAGTATATATTTCGTACGATAAAAGTGCATTTACTGAACCAATAGCAGCAGAAGCAAAATATAGTTTTGACGCTATTTTGTATTGTTTATTCATTTGTATAATATGATTTAATTTATCGAGTGTTCCGAATATATGCCTATTAATATGCTGCAAAAGTAATTATATTAGGGACATTTGTTTAAAGTTGGTAAAAATAGACCCAAAGGAATAATATACGATCTGATGATCGATCAACAGGAGATATAAAAATGTACAAAAATATTTGGCTTGCTTTAGTTGAAATCGAAGCAAAAGAAGGTGAAATATTTCATGATCTACTTGATCATGAAGAGGAACTCGAAGAGCAGTATATAGGTGCTTGGGGAAATGTCTTGGTTAATTGCGAAAGGATAAATCAAGTGCCTGACATCATTGAAAAAGGGTTGAATGAAAAAGGTATGACGGTCTTGTTTATTGACAAAATCGAAAACATGGAATCGTTGATAGAAGCAGTGCAAGTTGCAAAACAGGTGATTGATGAAGCTGATTGGCTTTTGAACTCTAATTATATATTTATGATAAGTGATAAGCTTTTTCCATATATTGAAAGGATATAAAAAAGAATTGGAATTATAATAAAATGTTAAGTTGTTTAGGAAGTAATTCTAGTCAAAAATTAGTTGTCGGAAGTTATGTAACGGAAGCTAGAAAAGGAGCAGCAATTAGGGCAGGAATGTCTATTTTTAGGAGTGGTTTCCGTTGCCTGACAATTTAAATGAAGATGTATATGAACTAACAGGTTTGGACTTGTTCAAGATGGATCGGCATAATGCGAAATTTAACCTAGAAAAAATTGATCATACAATTTTTGTTGAGTATTCTCCTTTTAAGAATTCGAGGGGCGAATTGTTAAAAATTAAACATCAATAACTATGCTGAAGGTTATGAAATTCAAAGTTCGATTTCCTGCTCCTTATCAAGTTGTCAATGTATATAATGATAACCTTGATGTCAATATTATTTTGGAGAATGATGAGGTTTATTTTGGAACATTGTTTACGTTGACGAATATCGATAAACTGATGGAAAAAAATCGTGAAATTTATTTTTGGTCTACAGATATGCTTATTGTAAAAGATCTCTCGTATCAGGGAATTCATGCAGCTCTCGATGCTGTATTAAATGATGGACGTTTTAACTCGTTTTTCAGTAAAATAGGCATGGTCAAGGATTTTTATTCTGATTTGGAGTGGAAAGATTTTTCGGATGTAATATCCGAGATAAAGGAGTAGTTCATTGAATGAAATAAAACCCAATACTGTTAGACGGGCTTTGCTATTTACTTCAGGTGGCTCTGTATTAAAAGAAAAGAAGATAAGTATGTTTGATACTGATTTATCCATATTAACGCGATAAAATATGAAGAAAAGTAATTTACAGTTGGAAATAATATATTTGATAAAATTAAGATGAAAATTTTAGAATACTTATATTTTAGAATGTATAAAGCATATCTTGACAAGAACGATGACCCAAAGGTTCGGTCTTTTATGTATATCTCTCTTTTACAGCTTGTTATTGCGGCTTCTTTTATAGTGTATTTAGAGAAAACATTAGCTATATGTAGCGTTTTTTCTGTGGAATATTTAAGCAAGATTAAACATAGTTATGTTTTTTGGGGTATGATTATCATTCCTATTCTTTTATTTAGCTATGCTTCGTTAGCTAGAAGGCCTTTTGCATACTACTCAGAAAAGTTTTCTATGTGTATTGCTAATAAATATATTAAAATTTGGATGTTAGTTATATTGCCTTTTCTATTTTTATTTTTTAGTATTCAATTATATATCTTTTTGTTTGGAGGAAATATCCTTGGAACTGAAATAGAAGGGATTATCTCTTAATAGTTGTTGAATTTAAATTCTATTTATGTTTTAATACTATGAAATAGACGATAGGCAGTAATAATATTTTGATCTTAATTTTGATAGTTCAGCTTTTGGCTTAGATACCACCTATTTAGTCATTCATCTCATCGTAATAGACATCTGTCTTACTCAGGATCTGCTGTACCTGTTCGTACTGTTTTTTTGTCAATCCTGTATCGTTCAAAAAGAAGAGACCACTCCATTTTATTTTTTTGACAGAAGCCAAAAAGGGCTCCCATTGCAGAGGATTATTCGTAAATGGTACATAGACCAGTTTGGGATTGTTGTACAAGGCTGCAGGGAAACTGGTAAACTGATTGTACGAAAAATTGGCCTTTTCCAATTTTTTTAATGTAGCAATAGATTTTGGCAGTGTCAATAGCCCAGCATGTTCTACTCCGATTTCCTTTAATTCTGGTAGCTGCTCAAATAGATCGGGCAGATCTGTCAGCTTGGTCTCACCTTTGTAATTGCCCGAAAGGTATAGGAAAGACAGCTTGTTCAAACTAAAAATTTCTTTGGGAAAAGCGCTGAACAGATTACCGTTTAGCCCAAGCTGTTTTAAGTTTTTGAGCTGTGCAAAGGAAGCAGGTAGATCCGTCAAGGGATTATTGCAGTCGAACTCTTCCAGCGCCGTCAAATTGGAAATACTTGCCGGAAGTACACTGAGATTATTTCTGCTTAACGCGATCTTTTTTAGTTTAGGATGGGCTGCTGTAATTTCAGGAAATGCGCTGATGTCTAGATTGTTGATTTCCAGTGATTCCATTTGATTGCCTTCGTTCATAATCTTTTGCAGGATCTCGCTGCTGAGTTTCTTTCCGGAGATGGAAGAACCCAGGAATAAAGTTTGTATCTGAGAAAGGTCTGTGTTTACTAATTCCTCCAGTTTCTCCAGATTAAGTTCTTGCCCATCTGTCTTTCTCATACGCACCTGATCGACTGCCCGCATAGGCATAGATATCATTCCTGCTGACATGCTTTCCGAATTACCCGCCTGTTCGATCACTTTTGGTGGCTCAGGGATTGGTTTTACCGCTGGTGGTGGGCCCTGTTTTTTCTTTTTCTTCTGTGCCGAAACGGTTAGCGTGAGTAATGATAGACTGAATACGATAATATATTTTTTCATGTGTGCGTTATCCTTTGTTCGTAAGACAAAGATGCACATTTTAAGACGAGTCTTTTCTGTAGATTTATATCCGATAGTTTTGGCTTACGATTCGTTGCACCTGGATGAATAATGGTTTATAGTTTTTTGAAAATATGAAGGGGAAAAGTGTGGGGGATTATAAGAGCTCCCTGATAAAATCAATTCTCAGGGAGTTTGTTGTTAAATGGGATCAACGTATAAATGAAATAAGCACGGGATTATTTCGCTTCGATCTTGTATACGAAAATCGGGATTTCTTGACCCTTGACAGTGGGTAAGGACAGCTGTAAAGCATCTTTACCTTGTGTCCATTTGACCTTAGAAGGACTGCCAAGCAAGCTCAGGCTCTTGATCTCAAAACTATCTTTTGCGAGCTCTGGAATGTCTATTGTAGCCGCCGACGGACTGCGTACAAAGAGATAAATGGCCTTCCCTTTCTGTGTAAAGCGATAGTCTGACACGATTTCTTTGGACGTCGCATCATTCACCGCATCTTTCATACCTGCTTTCTCCTTTTCGGCTACTTTTATGTCGGCCTGTACGGCTTGTGCGGTTTGTTTGCCGCTGCTCCAGACTGTGGTGCCGTAAATCGCTTCACCGTTGGTCTTCATCCAGTTTCCTATGTCATGAAGATTTTCCTGACTTTCAACAGGCCAGGTGCCGTCGCCTTTGGGGCCAACATTGAGCAGCAGATTTCCGCCCTTGCTCACGACCTCGATCAGATTGCGCACCAGGAGTTCTGGGCTTTTCCATTTTGTATCATGTCTATTGTAACCCCAGTTTTCGCTCATCGTGATGCAGGCTTCCCAGTTTTTCCGTGCAGTCGATACCAGCGACTGCTCGACAACGGCATAATCACCCAGACCATTACCTATCCGGCTGTTTATAATACAATCGGGCTGAATGGAGTGGATCAGATCTTTGATCTCCTCGCTCTGCTTTTTAGTAATGAGCTCGGGGGTGTCAAACCAGATAATGCCGATGGGGCCGTATTGCGTCAGCAATTCGCGCAGCTGCGGTTTGACTTTATTTTCAACGTATTTGTTCAGGTCTTTGGCATCTTCGTCGGGATAATCCCAGGTATTGCTACGCCCAGCTTTAACGGGCCAGTTGGTGGGTACATCGGGGTTTTCCCAATCGCGGCCGAGGGAATAATAGAAGCAGAGCTTCAGACCGTATTTCTTGCAGGCCACCGCAAGGTCCTTCATCGGATCTTTTGCCCAAGGGGTACGCTTAACGATGTTATAGTCGCTTACGGCTGAATTGTACATGGCAAATCCATCGTGGTGCTTCGCCGTGATCACCAGGTATTTCATGCCGGCATCGTGGGCCATCTGCGCCCAGCGGTCAGCATCAAAGCCGATTGGATTAAACTGATCGGCGATCTTTGCATAGGTCTTGACGGGAATCCGTTCGTAGAGCATAAAATGCTCGCCACCTTTGGTGGGATGACCGTCCCAGTCGCCCGCGGTCTGGGAATAGAGTCCCCAGTGCAGAAACAGACCGAATTTCCCGTCGGTAAACCAAGGAGCGGGCTGGCTCATGGCCTGCCCGCTAAGTAGAATAAGTATGCTTATGAGGATCTTATGTAAAATCCCTGTAAGCTGATTTTGTCGCTTGTTCATTGGCCTTTTTTTACCATTTTGGATTTTGTCCTAAGGCTGGATTTTTGGATAGTACATTGATCGGAAGTGGCATGAGGTAATGTTTGTCTTCGTCGAACACGCGATTGACAAAATCTGAACCTGCATATACGTCAATGTATTTCTTGCCACCTACTTCAACGGTTTTGACACTGCTCGATACTTTGGCAAAGCGCGGACTATTGCGGTCGCTATCTTCAAATCGGATACCCAATACTTTCTTCGCGAGATAGGAGCCCTTTTTCCAGCGCATGAGATCCTGAAAACGGGTCTGCTCATAGCAGAGCTCGATCCGGCGCTCCCTACGGATCTCCACCAAATTAGACGAGATGCCTTCACCGGCATATTTGGGATCCATTGGCGGATTGAGCTGCAACCTAGGGACTCCGGCTCTGTCACGAAGCAGATTGATGCTGCGATCCAGATCGGTCTGCGATAAGGTACCTAACTCGGCTTTTGCTTCGGCATAGTTCAGCAGAATTTCGGCATAGCGGAAAATAGGGGCATCGGTATCTGAATTGGTTGCCAGCTGCCGTTGGTCATAATCGAAATATTTGATCAGGTGGTAACCTGTTGCACTGATGTCGCCCCCCATGCCCAACAGTCTTGGATAGCCCACATTGGAACGGAATATCACCTGTTCTTCGCGGGGGTCGAGGACAATCTGTGCAAGGCGCGCATCACGGTTGTTAAATACGTTTTCGATAGTCGCATCGTTGTATATGCTGCTTAAGCCGATGGGTTTTGCACTGCCATCGGATTCGATGCAAAGGAAGTCGTCGACAAAATCACGTGTAGGGCCCGCATTCTGTGTCTGTACATAACCGCTCATATTGTGGGTTAAAATGCCCTTGACATAATTTCGAGCCATAATAATTTCGGGATTACTGGCCAGCTCCGAATTGATAAAGAGCGAGCGGTAATCGGCTTTTGGTTTGCCCGTGTTATAGATCTTATATACATTGCTGGTTATCAGTTTTTCGGAGGCATCGAGCGACTCGCGCAGGTAGTTTTCGGCATCACCCAGTCCATGGTATTTGCGATAGGTACCCTCGTAAAGTGCCAGCCTCGACTTGAGCGCCAATGCTGTATACTTGGTAATGCGGCCTGCACCATTCGTCCAGCTTGTCGGTAGATATTCGATAGCCAGATTGATATCGCGCAAGACTGAATCCATCACCTGCTTTCGAGGTGTACGTTTGTCAAAAAGCTGCGGTGAATCGGTATTCAAAGGGGTAGATACATATGGTACATCGCCAAAGTTTTGTACTTTATCGAGGTAAAACCAGGCTCTAAAAAAGAGGGCTTCTCCGGCGTATTGGTTTCTAATGGATTCGGCAATAGGCACATTTTGATAGTTGGCTAACATAACATTGCAAACGCGTAAAAAAGGCCACAACCAGCCGCCTTGGCCTGCATCATTCGGTATGGTCTGCTGCCCTGCAGCCCGTCGGATAAAAGTTTCGTGTTCGGAAGCCCGCGAGCCATGGTTGTCGGTCTGTGATTCAATAGGTACCACGGCATGTGTAGCACTTCCAAAGGCTGTGTTTGTAAAGCCAAGGAAAAACATATAGTCGCCATTATTGCCGGCTTGATTATAGATTCCATTGGCATAAGCTTTCAGGTCATCTTCTGAATTCCAATAGAGGCCATCATTTAAATCGGTCGTTGGCAACCGGTCCAAAAAGCTGTCGTTGCAAGATTGGAAGGCGATCGCTAGGGAGAAAAGGATAGGAATAGAATATTTTTTCATTGCTGTCATGTTAATACGTTAGGGTAATACCAAATGAATAAGTCCTGGAGAACGGATAGATCATAGCTCCGTTGCCTGCTGCGGCTTCGGGGTCATAGCTTCCTTTGATTGGCGAAAAGAAAAATAGATTTTCGCCGCTGAGGAAAACCTGCGCATTGGATAGTTTTAGCTTGCGCAAGATATTCGGATGGAAGGAATAACCTAAAGTCACATTTTTCAGGCGCAGGTAGGATGCATCCTGCAGGTATTTAGTTTGTGTCTGCTGGTTTTTGGTACTGCGTGCGACTGCCCGCGGGAAATATGCATCGGTATGTGTCGGCGACCAGGTATCGTCTACCCACCATTGCTGGGTGGCGAAGTACTGCGTGGCAACAGGCCAGAATGCTTGTCCTGTAGGCCAGAAATCACGTTTGCCTACGCCTTGGACAAAGAGATCCAGCGAGAAATTGGCATAATTGATTCCGCCGTTAAAGCCATAGGTATAACGTGGTGTGGTATTTCCGATGATGGAACGGTCTCCCGGATTGTCAACGGTATTGTCGCCAGGAGAAATTTCGTCACGGCCATTTTTCTGTACATGATCGCGCTCGAGGTACTTGATGTCACCTGCAGCCCAGTTGCTCCCTAGTCGCGACTGATCGGCATGATTGGCCACGTCGTCGGCATCAGCAAAAAAGCCTTCTGTGGTGTAGCCCCATATCTCACCTATTTTTTGCCCGACATAGTAATTTGTCAGTGAGCGGGTAGGGTTGTCAAACTTGGTAATTTTAGCTTGCGAATCCCCTAGGTTGAATCCCAGTGAGTAGGAAAGTTTTTCATTTACTTTATCTTTCCAGCTTAGCGCCAGTTCCCAGCCCTTGGTACGGAGTTCGGCTTTGTTTTCTACTGGTGATGAGGCACCTAAGAGTTCTGGATAGACTACGCTGGTAAGCATATCGGAGGTTGTCCGTTGGTACCAGTCGAAAGAAGCGTCGAGTTTGTTGTTAAAAAAGGCAAGATCGGCTCCGAGGTTAAACGTGCCGACTTTCTCCCAGGTCAGGCTATTGGAAACCAAGGTCGGTGGATTGACAATCACCTGGGTTTGGTTTCCAAAAATATAGTTGCTGGATATACCTGCCGACATAAAGGGAACAAAGGGATAATACCGGGTATTGCCCGACCAACTGCTCGAGGTGAGGAGCTGATTGCCCAGTTCGCCATAGGAACCTCTTAGTTTTAAATTGGAGAGTACTGGACGTGACCAGTGCATAAAATTCTCTTCGGAGACCCGCCATCCAGCTGATACCGAAGGTAGGAAGACGAAGCGGTTGTCTTTTGGAAAGCGTGAAGTACCATCGTAACGGCCGTTGACTTCCAATAGATATTTGTCGGCATAGATGTAGTTCAGGCGGAAAAAGCCTCCGCGTAATGCCCATTCATAACCGGTTTGTTCTACCCGCTGTTCGCCCGAGCCCAGCGATAGCGTCGGCTGCTCCTGATTGAGGATTCCTAGACGTGTCCCCTTGTTGGAACCGTATTTGGTCAGTTCCTGGTTGTAACCGACCATTGCCTTGAAGTAGTGTTTGCCCAAAGTCTTCTCATACTGTGTATAAGCATTGAAGGAATAGTAATCTCTTCGGTTATCTTCGATACTGTAGGAGTTGTTGGTAGAATTGCCTTCAGTCGGAACAAAATTGGACTTGATCATATCCACCTTTTTACGATGGGCAGTGTTTTTATCGATATTCAGGTTATAATTGAAATCGATATGTCCTGTCCAACCTGGCATAAATTTGAGGTCGGCATTGATGGATGTCCAGATGTCTTCATTCATGGAGTGATTGCGACCGCCTTTTTCGAGGAGCGGAATTGGATTTTGGTCGTCGAAATACATGCCGTTGTATTTATCATACTGTGGATAGGCAGGATCGCCGTTCCATTGGTAGGGACGTACAGGGCTGGTAAAGACAAATTGATGCCAGATGGAATTTCCGTAGTTATAGGGCTCGTCATTGTCAGTATGGTTGTAGAGCGCACGTAAGCCCAGCTTAAGCCAGTCTGTTGTCTGGTTTTCGACACTCAGGCGTGTATTGAGGCGCTTGAACTGATCGCTGTTGATCTTGAGCAAGCCTGTCTGATTGTTGTAACCCACGGAGCTGAAGAACTTCGTTTTCTCGGTTCCGCCGGAGAGGGAAATATTGTGTCTTTGGGAGAAGGCGAAATCTTTCATCAGCATATTTTGCCAGTCGTTATAGCCGTAAAAACGGTAATTGCCCCCGACGACCTCATAGGAGGGGTTGTTGGCCGGATCGGCGGTCCAGGCTTTCATTCCGGCGATGGTAGCGTCGTCATACATCGGCGCCAGACCGGCATTGAGCATAGCCTGATTGATGTAGTCGGCATGTTCATAATTTTTCTTAACGATCTCGGGGAAAATGCTGGGTTGCGAAAATCCAAAATTATTGTTGTAGGATACCATTGTTTTATCCACATTGGCTGCGCTTTTGGTGGTGATCAAGATGACTCCGAAAGCTCCCCGTACCCCGTAGATTGCTGCTGAAGATGCGTCTTTTAAGACGGTGACATTGGCTATATCATTCGGGTTGACCAGGTTCATATTCATTTCCACACCATCGACAAGTACCAGTGGGCCACCGCCGTTGATCGAAGTGGTACCACGGACATTAATACCCGGATTACTAGCTGGATTGCCACTTGAGGGAGTTATGGTCAGATTGGGAATCGCCCCCTGTAAACCCTGAGCTACGTTGTTGATGGGCCTGTTTTTCAAGATCTCGCCACTTACATTGTCCACAGCGCCAGTCAGATTGATCCGCTTTTGTGTACCATAACCGACTACAATAGCCTCTTCGAGCGCACTGTCATTTTCTTCCATGGAGATTGTTAGGCCATTGGCATTGGCACTGTTGAACCGGACGGTCTGCTGTTTGAAAGAAAGGTGCGAAATCGTCAGGTTGCCTTCGGCCTGGGATGATTTAAGGGTGAAATTGCCCTTGCTGTCTGACGATGTGCGACTATTGCTACCGTTGATGCTGATCGTCGCATTTTCAATGGGAGCGCCATCTTTTGCCGCAAGCAAACGGCCTTTGATACTGTACTGCTGCTGTGCTGGCACCTTATCTTTGGAGGCGTTTGGCAGCACAATAATATGATTTTTGTGCATCTCAAACTCTAAGGGTAACTCGTCTGACAGTTCTTTAAGTACGCTTTCCAGCTTTTGGTTGTATACATTGACATTCACCTGTTTGAGGTCATTGAAGAGGCTCTCGTCATAAAAAAAATGATAGCCCGTCTGTTTTTTGATTTCTTGAAAAATCGTTTTGAGGTTCCCTTTATTAACATTTAAAGTGACCTGCTGTGCTTCGGTCTTGCCATAAGCACCATAGGTAAAAAGTAAACCCAGAAATAAGGTTGCTTTCATCTTTTTTGAAATGAGCGGTGCAAAGCTGGGTTCGGCCATTCGGTTCCCGAACAGGTAATCTTTGCATTTGATAAAGTAATTCATATTTTCAGTAATAGGGTTGGTTTTTTGGTTTTAATTCTAGTACAAATGTTATTTAAGTGCGCTGCTTTAGGCAGCATTGATAAATCTTTACATCATATTGGATCCTCCTTTGATTTTTAAAAATTGGTTTATCTTTTTAGTTTTTATTCTTTACAGTAACTGTTTTTCTGTCAATTTCAAATTCGACGCCGGCGCCGCGTTTAATGAGTTCTAAGGCTTCGGCAAGGCTGACGCTTCGGCTCATGCTACCGCCAAAGGTCTTTTTGGTAATTGGTCCCTGATAAATGACTTTTATGTCGTACCAGCGTGCCAGCTGTTCCATAATGTCCTGAACCTGGTCGTGTTCGAAATAAAAATAGCCGTGTTGCCAGGCGGTTTCTTTTTCAATATTTGCTTGGGTGACACGCATGTTGCTGCCATCGAATTCGACTTTCTGTCCGGGGATAATCTTTCTGCTGCTCTGATTTTTATTGGTCAGCTGGATGTTGCCGTTGATCAGGGTCACATTGGAAGCTGTATTGCTATAGGCCGTCAGGTTGAAAGCGGTGCCTAGGACTTTGATGTCGCCATGGATGGTGCTGACAATAAAAGGCCTGTCTTTTTCGTGAGCAACTTCAAAGTATGCTTCACCGCGCAGTTCAACCTGACGCGTCGACTTGCCGAAGGTCAAGGGGTAGATCAATTCGGAAGCCGAATTGATCCAGACTTTGGTACCGTCGGGAAGTACCATGCGATAGAAGCCCGACGCTGGAACACTCAATGTGTTTTTTAGGTTGGCAAGTGCTGCATTTCCGCTATTGGGCTTATAATGCAGCTGTCCGCCGCTTACTTGGAGCTGTTCGCCATTCTTTTCATGGAGAGTCGTCTGTTCTTCCGACAAGGTGACAACTTTACCATTGGATAGGGTGAGGGTGGCCTTTTGTCCACCAGGTAAAACATCATTTTTATAGTGGTATACCTGATCGGGAACGAGTTGTTTGTCCTGATTTATCATTCGAAGAAATAAGGCTATACCAACAAAGACAAGGAGGCTGGCTGCTAAACCTATATAGATACCGAGTCTCGACATATCCATACCAAATAGTCGGCGGGCAGGTTTGATGGATCCTCGGGATAGGATATTGGCCCTTGCCTGATCCAGGTCTAATCTATCCCAGAACTGCGCGTCGTTGGATCTGATCCCTTGACTGGTATATCGATCCCATTGATTACGCAAGCTGGGATCTTCGTCGAAGATTTTTTGTAGGGTCTGCCTGTCAGCTTGGCTCAGTGTCCCGCTGAAGTGTTTTACTAAGAAATCGACAAGTACAAATTGGTCATCCTTCATCATGTTCAATTGGTGGTATAAATAGAGGAGCCACTGCGGATGGAAAAGGATGGAAAAGAAGTTGGGGGAAAGTGTAAAATATTGTTATTCAGAAAGTAAAAATAATAAAAGCATCAGGAGATGGGCATTGAGACGTACTTTTAGAAGCTGAATAGCTCTTTTTTTCTGACTTTTGACGGTATTGATAGAAATAGATAGGTTATTGGCTATTTCATCGTTAGAGAGTTTCTCAAAAACAGCCATGTGTAGCACCTGCCTGCAGCCTTTTGGTAACTGATGGATGGCTTCCATCAGCTGGTGGATAACTTCGGCCTGTATCATGGCGTCCATGACGGTCTGTTCTTCGATCATGTCCTTGTCAAGCTGATCGACGTATCTGTTCCTTGTTTTTTCGCTGCGGATCTGTTTGAGGCAATTGTTGCGGACGGAGATGAAAAGATAGCTTTTGCGTGCATTCTCCTCTTCGGGCAGGGTATTGCGCCCTTCGCAAAGTCCGGCAAAAAAACTTTGTACAACATCCTCGGCCTGAGCTTCGTCACGAAGGATATTGTTTGCAAAAAGACAAAGCTGTCGGTAATATTGCTGAAAAAGAGATTCAATATTGTAGGGTAAAGCTATCTGCAAGTTTTTCAACCGGTTTAATCAAGTATTAAGAAATCGACATAACAGGTGCTCTAGGAGCACGGTATAAATATAGGGAAATCTGCTTAGCTTTTGAATTTGAGAAAGGAGAGCTGTTCTTTTATTTCTTCGAAAACGATTGCGCATAAAGCATATTTAGAAGCAGATGGAAAAGGTGGAGAGCTCACTGTTTGGAATTTGTTTATCCGTTTGATTAAAAATTGCGCAATCGATTGTTTGAAAATTATGTTTCTTTTATTGGATTTTTCTTTTCAATTTTCAGACAGAAACCAATTGTTGTAAATAAATTATTGAATCTATACTATTTTTCAATAAATAGATCATAGCCTTTACTGTTGCATTTTAGCCGTAGCCCTATTCTCCTGTTTTATCCAGTAAATCAAACCGAATGATGAATTACATTGTTAGATTTTTTCTGTACAGCCTATTGTTGGTAGGTTCTTTTCAATCTATACACGCTCAGACTAGTCAACTCTATTTACATACCGACAGGGACTATTATCTGCCTGGAGATACCGTCTGGTTTAAGGGGTATTTTATGAAAGATGGCGCTATTGCCCGCGATCTCCACAATATGTATATGAAACTGATTGACGAAGAGGGAAAGGAAATCAGGCGATCAGTGGCATTCATTAAAGACGGTGTAACAGCAAGTTATTTTACTATACCAGCGGGCTATCCTGGTAAAGAGATTTTTATCAATGCCAACACACTCTTGGACTCCTGCGTCAAGAGTAGACCCTATTTTAAGAAATTGGGTATTCTGCAGCTTTCTTCTGAAAATCCTACATCTACCGTCGAAAAAGCGCCCGAGTTTAGACTCGTACAACAACCTGAGGGAGGTATCTTACTTTCAGGGCTGGAAAATACCCTGCTGATCCAAACATTGGACAGTAGGGGATATCCAGCTTTTGTTAAGGGAAAAATGGTGGATGACAAGGGTGGCGATATCGCAGAGTTTATGACGGATTCGGCCGGCTTTGCTACGCTGCGGACGATTTTTGAGCTCGACCGGCGCTATATGCTCCAATGGGAAGATCCGCTGGGTATAAAGCACCAAGACAATATATCTCCGGTAGTGCAGGGGGCTAAGGTTGCTTTGGTAAAACAGGATTCGCTGGTACTTGTTCAGTTGCAGACCAACCAACCTAGCCAGCTCGTTCATGTATCGGTGGGAATAGGGAAAAGAGCACTTTTTGATCAAGAGTTCAACCTCAAAGAAGGGAAAAAGACGAATATTCCATTAAAGAAAGCTGATTTGGAATACGGTATCTTGCAGGCTGTGGTACGCGATCAACAGAAAGTGCTGTCACGGACGAGCTTGCTTATAGGCGACGAACAGATTGAAGTAAGCCCTATCGTCTCAGTCAGTAGCACCTTTCAGGAAAAATCAGAGGGTAGTGTAACAGTAACCTTACCTAAAGGCGAGAAAATGGCCCGATTGTCGGTTTCGGTGGTTGATGCCGAAGTTGGCGTAGATACCACACAAAGTATGTTGACGGATATTTACTTTCAGCCTTTGAGCCAGCAGCCTTTAGTCAATCCGCAGTTGTTGTGGGAACGGACAGAAAATAAGAATCTTTTTATCCAAGGGCAAACTTGGGATGATAGCTATTGTCCCAGTAGCGAATTAACGGTGGTGGATCCTCCCTTGGAGATACAGGGCCAGATCCGCTTGAAAAAGGGATCTTGGGCTAAATTTTATGCCGATTATCTGGATGAAGTAAACAAGGGAAAAAAAGGGAATTTACCTGTTAGGGGGATTTCTTTTGGTTATCAGTATCCCGAAGCACCGCGCATGCAATATACTGAGTTGATGTTTGACAAAAATGGAAGATTTGCGGTGCCCAATTCGATTATATTTGATTCGTTAGAAACCAGGGTTATACAGATCTATCGAAAGCTGAAATTTACTCCTTTTACTGTTCAGTATAAATTTGCAGATCCCAACAATTATCGCTATCCCATCCTAATACCTGTACAGACCGCTAATGCAAGTAGAAAACAGCTGAATAATTTAAAGGGGCTTCACTCAGACTATTTTACAATGGATGCGCATGGAAATCGGGTACTGCAGACAGTGCAGGTAACACGGACGCGCAGGCAACGGGAAATTGATCGTTTGCAACGTCGTTTCAGAACGATGGAACCCCATACGGTCCATCAACCAGATTCAATATTGCTTCCATTGACAGATAGCGTCGTCATTAAAACGAGTCAGTCTCTACGTGATTATATTGCTAGAAAAGTTCCCGCGCGAAGTGTTTCGATTATTCTTAATGGAAGGTTTGTTGGAGGAACCGGCGCGGTAACGAAAGCTGCTGCCGACGGCAGTATACTGTCCAACATCGCAAAAACAGCGAAAAGTGACCCGGATAGATTCAAAGAACTGGATCAGCAGAACCAATTATCATTTTTGGATGAGGATGTGTCCAACTATCCTTATTTGAAATTTTACCGTACCTATAGCTCTCCGGTGTACTCAGGTGATAATGTGCTGCTTGTCTTTGAATATAGCCCAGCTGAGGTAAATCGAGATTTTGGCGCAGCAGATTATCATGAAACTATTGCAGGTTATATGCCACCGGGAGAGTTTTACAATAAAGTGTATCCCACTGCAGCAGCTCGTTTGTCTGCTGGGCTTGATACGCGTCTGACACTTTACTGGGAACCTTTTTTCGATATCAATAAAGATAACAGTTTTAGAAAATTTGTATTCTACAACAACAGTCGCAATAATGGGGTCTGGGTAACAATACAGGGGTTGACAGAGACAGGTAAGGTCGTGTATTATCGCCGCATGATAAAAAAATAATAAAAAGTAGATGAAACGCTTTTGAAGCAGACGATATTCAGTTTTTCAGAGCACCTTTAGCAGGCTTAGTATTCTGGCTGACGGGAATGCTATTGCAGAGGTTTCCTTTCGTTATTAATTTTTTATGAAAGGAGTTAATTTTGTTGTGTGTTTTTGTGAGTATTTGATTAGCTTTATGCATTCATTCTGGCTATTTAATTGTTCGGTGGGCATCCGAATTTGATGTTCTAATAGAAGAATCGAGAATTTTATCCAATTCTGTAAATTATATTCTAACTTATTGCTAGTTAATTTAAATTAGATAATGAATCATTTCAAATTACAATCTGCTGTATTAATATTTTTGTGTTGGGTGTTTGTTTACCCAGCTGTAGCACAGCACACATTTCTGCAAAAAGAAGATTATTTACAGCTGCTGGAGCGAGCGGCAAAGGAAAATAAGCCGATGTTCTTGGTGGTTCATCAACGGGACGATCAGTTTATTCCTTTTAGAGGCTCTGTTTCAAAAAAAGCAAAAGATATTCTCAGTACACAGTTTGTGTCGGGAGTTGTTCAGGTGGATCGGGATGAATTTGACCATCCATTACAACGGGCTTTCTATTTGAATAAACCGATGTACCTTGTTACCGATAAGGATGGAATTCCTGTTTTGCGAGTAGACAAGGCAGTTGATGGGGGAGCTGAGCTGGAAAGACTTCTAGACTCGGCAAATACGCTTTCAAAAGCTGAAACTCTCGGCAAGCTTACAGCACAGTATCGAAAAGGGATGCGTCAGCAGTCCTTGTTGAACAAAATACTCCGCTACAATCAGACATTTGATCAATATACAGACCAGCAGTTATTGAGTGACTATATAGCGCAGCTGACAATAGAACAATTGAATAATTTTGAGACGGTTATATTTTTATTGAGCTGTGGCCCTGTATATAATAGCAAATCTTATTTACTGGCACGTACGAATAACAAAATGGTGGATAGCCTGTATTCCTATTTACCATTGCCAGTTCGTAAAAAGATAAACAACAGGATTATACAGCGGACGTTTCGGGAATCGCTTGATAAGAAAAACTTTTCTTTGGCCCAAGAAGTTGGTTATTTTGCCTATACGACATGGATGCCTAATCATTTGCGTGGTTCTAATTCGCAAGCTTTTTATCCCTTGGAGTATAAGCGGCTTATGAAAGATAGTCTATCTTACGTCCGGATGGCACGGAACTATTACGATCAATCATTTTATCGCGTTGATCCTGATTCATTGTCCCGAATAGATTTTGCGCAAGATCGGCAGATCCAGTTTTCGCGAAACCGTCTTTTATTAGACAGTGCGCAAAACGCAGAATTCAAATCCCTAGTGGGTAAGGGACGTAAATATTATGAGGATGAGCAGGCAAATAATTTGAATTACGGTGCGCAGCAGATCCTGGCTTTTGAAAAAAATAACCCTGAGGTTATATTTGATGCGATCCGTTGGCAAAAGAAAACAATAGATCTCAAACCTGATGTGCCTGCATTCCGCTATACGATGGCTTTATTGTTGTATCGTATTGGTTTTTATGCGCAGGCAGAAGCAGAACAACAAAAAGCGGTGGAGCTATCGAAGCCATATAAGTTGTATCATAAAAAAATGCAGAGCGTATTGAAGCAGATACAGTCCCGGCATTTATGATCAGGGCTAATTTGGGGCGGGTGCTGTATGTAAACGGATAGGAATTGAATACTTTACGCGCACGGGCATGCCATATTGGTAACCTGGAGTCCACTTTGCAGCTTTCTTCAGCACTGCTATACCACTAGCTGCCGTTTCATAGCCGAGGTCATTAATCACTTCAAATTCATTTGTCAGGCCATTTTTTTCAACGACAAAACTGATGAGGAGCTGCCCGGATACCCTTGCTTTTAAAGCTTCTTTGGGATATTTATAATTCTGGGCAATAAAGATCATAAGATTTCTTATGCCGCCAGGGTATTCCGGTGGGACATCCCGCTGCGTATAGGGATGCACATTGCCCATACTATCTGTACTGATGCCTTTGCTTAATACACCTTTTGCATACCATTCTTCAAACTTGTTCTTACCTTCTTTTAAAGTACCTTCCCAATGTCCTTGGCGTAAACCATCGGCATATTGGCCTTTTTCACTATTTATGCTGTCTTTAAATTCGAACATGCCGTTTCCATTGACGATTTGTTGGTGACCTGTTGAATCAGCATAATAGATTAGTTGGCTATGCTGGTCCTGAAAAAGAAATTCGTTGGGGCTAGCTTCAGAACTGGAGAAAAACCTAATTTCTTTTAAAAGGCCATCTTCGTAGTATCTTTTTAACGTATCGCTCAGTTTATTGTCTTTATATCCGGCTGATACCGCTAGGTTGCCATTTTTGTGATAACTTTCAATAAGGCCTTCCAGATATAATCTTCGTGGGTCAGCTACCTTGGTCCATCCATGTCTTTTTAAATTGCCATTTGGATAGTAATCGTTCAATTCGTGAAGCCCCATCTCATTTGCTGTTGATCGGATGATATTGGTGTAAGCGGCAGAATCTTTGATTGCAGTAAAACCACCATTTTTCTTAATATAGGTGACGATCGTCTCCTGTGCTTTTGAAGGTATCACAAACGCTGTAAAGAACAGAAAAATAGTGTATTTATATATATTTAAGGAGTAATAGTGCATATGGTTAATTTTATTTGATCAAATATATATTTTTTAGGTGAAATAATCCGCAGCGTTGGACAAACTATTTCGAGTGGAATGATGTACTCTAAGTAAAAGATTATGAATAATTCACCTATGCAGAAGATCGCCCGTTATGGTCTAGGTACCTTTTTGGTGGTGGCGGGAATTGGACATCTAACTTTTGCCCGCAAGGAATTTCAGGCACAGGTGCCGAATTGGGTACCGATCTCCAAAGACGATACGGTCGTATACTCTGGCTTTGTTGAAATTGCTTTGGGTGCAGCCTTGATTTTGGCGCCTGGTAAACAGCGTTCGAAGGTCGGGAAAATTGCTGCGGCTTTTTTTACAGCCGTGTTCCCCGGAAATATTGCGCAATATAAAGACCGCCGTGATGGCTTTGGTTTGGATACCGATGGTAAACGGCTAGCGCGCTTGTTTTTTCAGCCTGTATTGGTAGCCTGGGCATTGAAAAGTACAGGTAAAAGATGATCGGTGGAAAACTGGTCGGCAAAGATCTGATACAAAATTTCTAAAAAAGCAAACGATCTGCTTCGTGGAACTGTCCTATAGATATCCAGATGAAGGATAACTTAGTTAGTAAGGCCCGGTGTTCCATTTTCACCCGGCCTTTTTGTTGGTTCCCAACATTTTTTGCCATTTATCTCTTTTTTGAAACATCAAATCTAAACGATCGACCCGATGGATGGCCCAGGAAACAGCAGGTTTGTTCTTTATACCAAATTATACCTAATCACAATATTCAGCCAATTTTTAGACAGTGCTTGTTCAATATTTATTCAGTTTACACTGAGTAAGCACTGAACAAGCACTGAGCAATCACTGAACAAGCACTGAGCAAATGCTGTTATAGATAGTAATTTGGTCACTCTTCGATCCTGATTTTTAACACCTAAATATTAAATTTAACGGCTATTATTTTTCATTTTCTTCCTATCCGTTTAAATAATTATATTCGCATCAAACAGATAAAAATAACTAACCTATAAAAGTACAGACCAGATGGAAGAAAAGAAATTAAATGAACTGAGCAATGAAGAGTTGTTGGTTCTCAAAAAGAAAGCTAAACCCACTAAAATAATCAATGCATCGATCATTGGCTTTTGTTTTGGAATCGCTGCCTACAGTCTGTTCGTAGCAGGTTTAACCTGGCCGACGATTTTCCCGTTGATATTGGCGATTTTGTTCTATAAATATTTTGGAAAAAATGAGAAAGCAGTAGATGCGGAACTGAAAGCCCGAAATCTGAAGTAGAAAAAGAAAACCATTGCCGCTGCGCTGTTGTTTATTTTAAAAATAATAGTTTAAGATGAGAAGGGAACAAATAGAGGCATGGATAGCGCAAGGTTACAATCTGCTGGAGCATAAGAAGCCCAAAGTTGTACAGGGCGATATATGGGCGTATCTCAATCAATGTGACGGCCATGGTACCGATGTATATGCGCTTTCTGAATTGCAGCAATGGTCGGATAGGGAACTTGCAGAAATGGAACTGAAAAAATATGCCGATCAGTACGGACAGATGGGCGAGAAGCTGTTTCTGCGAAATGAAGCAATCCGAACAAAAGAATTTGATAAGTATGAAGCCTTCCTATTGCTTTTTTTTCCGGACAATGTCGAAAAAGAGCTGGAGGAAGCACGGTTTTTGGCAGAGCGTGTGAAACGTGTTAGCAAGGAAGAAATGGAAAAGTGGACGCAGGCCAACACAGTCAATGTGCTGGTCTCGGATCTCCACTGCCTGGACTATGGCTCCATTATAATCGGGATGGTGATACCATCCGAAGATGTGGTCAATTATACCGACGAGGGGCTCAGCGATACCATTGATTGCCATGTTACGCCAATGGAGTTTTTCGCTCATACTAACCACGACTATTACTGGATCGATCCTGTTATAAAAAAATCGTCATGAAGTCCCTTATTAGGGCCTTGTAGACTTACTTTTCATACGGAATAAGGTAAAGCATCTCGATAGTGTTCGAAATGCTTTATTTTTTGAGCCATTTAAGCTACAATTTCTATCGGATTTCCCTCCGGATCAAGCACGACGCTTTCATAATAACCATCCCCCGTAGTACGGGGCTCGCTTTCGACGATATAACCATCCGACCGTAATTGCTCGGTCAAATTATCGACAGCATCCTTTCCACCGACGATAATGGCCAGATGGGTATAGCCTTTGTTCAGGCTCCTATCAGCCGCGGCAGTAGTAATATCCATGCGATTCATAATCTCCAAACGTGTGCCGGATTCGCGAAATTTAAGGAAGTAGGATGAAAACCCCTTCTTCGGGTTATGGTACTTTTCTCCGCTAAGAGTACCAAAGTATTTGGCGTAAAAAGCACGTATTTTCTCAAGGTCATTGACCCATAGGGCGAGGTGTTCTATTCGCATGGCAAATCTTTTTGTTTAATTATATTGCAATATTATGCAAATTTGCATAATATTGCAATATAAAATTTATCAGATATGTTGAACGAATCGATATTAAAGGCTAAGGTAGCGACACAGGTTATGTTTTTAGTATGTGGCCTCGCGTTATCAAGCTGGGCACCGATGGTACCTTTCGCCAAGGACCGTCTTGGTCTGAATGACGGAGAACTGGGGCTTTTACTGTTATGTTTGGGTGGTGGTGCACTATTAACGATGCCACTTTCCGGTTTTTTCATCGGGAAAGTTGGGAGTAGACAAGTGATTTTGATTTCAGGTATAATTGCTGCCGTAGTGCTCCCTGTATTGTTGATGGTAACAGATAGCTATTTGATGGCCTGTGTTCTTTTTATATTTGGTTGCAGTATAGGAGGTATAGATGTGGCCATGAATGCACATGGTGTGCAGGTTCAAAATGCAATGGGTAAACCGATAATGTCATCTTTACATGGACTGTTCAGTGTAGGTGGCCTATTTGGATCGATCGGTTTGGGTTTTCTGATAAAGATGGGGTTAGTTCCTATTTATGCAGCCGTTACTATAGCCTTTCTTTTAATACTGCTACTGATCTTACAATATCGAAAGTTGCTGAGCTACCAAAAGGAAAAAGAAATCATTGTCCAGTTTTCCCACACTGATGAAACTCAGGTTTCAAAAAAAGGATTTCAATGGCTTAGGTGGAGTGTGCTGATACTTGGGCTGATGTGTTTCATTGCCTTTTTGTCTGAGGGAGCGATGTTGGACTGGAGTGCGATTTTCTTGCGGGATCACAAAGGGGTATCTCCTGAGTTTACGGGAATTGGATATGCGGCATTCTCCGTTGCGATGGCGGTCATGAGATTGCAGGGAGACCGATTAGTAAGTAAACTGAATAGTAAAGTTGTGGTGATAGGTGGTAGCTTATTGGCTTCTTTGGGTATTTTGATCGTAGTGTGTAGTCCTTGGTTATCGCTAACGCTCATTGGATTTGTCCTTTTGGGACTGGGAGCCGCCAATATTGTCCCTGTATTTTTTAGCGAGGGTGGACGGATTGAAGGACTTTCGCCGACGGTAGCCATTCCGGTTATTTCAACAATGGGTTATGCCGGTCAGCTGGCGGGCCCCGCGCTTTTGGGGGCTATTGCGCAGCATTTTTCTTTGATCATTGCTTTCGAAACAATAGCTTTGCTTTTTCTAGTGGTAGCCCTTATCTATAAAATCAGGAAGTAATAGCATGTTAAAAGAAGAACGTTTTGAGATAATCCTCCGCGAATTAGCGGTCCGGAGGAAGGTGAAATTTGAAGAGCTGGCGGTGTTGTTGGCGGTATCGGAAGATACCATCCGCCGTGATATAGACCTTCTCTATCGGAACGGCTTGCTTTCCAAGACTAGAGGTGGTGCTATACTGCGAGAAAAAGATCCGCTGACTTTCCAGGATAGGCAATCGTTTCTGACCAAAGAAAAAGACATTATCGCATTAAAAGTACAGCCGTTTCTGAAAGATGGCATGACCCTTTTTGTGGATGGTGGCACCACAACGTGGGCCGTAGTGAATGCTATGCCATTGGATATTCGGATTCGGATGGTTACAAATAATTTTTCCATCGTGCCGCTGCTCGAGAAGTTCAAAAATGTGGAACTTATTTTTTTGGGTGGTAATTTTGAACCCGACCTGGCTGTAACTTCAGGTATCACAACCTGTATGGAAGTTGCTAAGTATAATGCCGATATATTTATCATGGGGACTTGTGCTGTAGATCCTGAGCTCGGTGTTTCGGCAGCGTCAGCTGCAGATGGCGAAACCAAAAAGATGATGGTGCAATGTGCAAAGAAAACAATAGCCTTAGCCAGCCAGAATAAGCTTTATCAAGGCGAACTGTTTAGGGTGTGTCCAATCGGTTCGCTCACGGCATTGATCACCGACCTGGACTCAAATGATTCCGAATTGAATCCCTTTAGAAATATGGATCTGCAGATTGTCTAGACGGCCCGGCTATTTTGACCTTGTATTGTGGTCGAATTCAGCGAATAGTCATCGGTGCGGCTGGCTCTTCTGTTTACGTGCTGCTGCGAAGTGGTATTGTTGTATCCAGCAGAATGACGGGCAGATAGCGTTAGATGATGTGCCGTTTTTCGGTAGCCAGTGTCAATGTATGTTGTAGATCCACGACGTCGCCGATGATAATGATGGCTGGGTGTCCCATGTTATACTCTTTGCTTATTTTTACGAGATCTTTGACTTTGCAACGCACTTGTCTTTGTTGAGGTAAGCTCGCGTGCTGTATAATCGCGGCTGATGTTTCTCCTTTACCGTGTAACACATAAGTACGTGCAATTTCGTCGAGCTTACGCATGCCCATATAGATAACTACTGTAGATCTGCTCTGAACCGCTAGTTGCAGATCGGATGAAAGGGTTTCATCTTTCTTCATGCCAGTTAATACCCATACGCCTTCACTTACACCGCGATGTGTTAATGGAATATCATGTAGGCCTGCGCCTTGCATGCTGCTGATACCCGGAATATAGGTGATATCAATGGGCCTGTTTTGCACGGTAAGCCATTCTTCAAAACCCCGGCCGAAAAGATAGGGATCACCACCTTTAAGTCGTAGCACTCTGTCGAATCTGCTGCAGTAATGCAGGATAAGTTTATTTATTTCTTCCTGAGGAACGTAATTTCCATATGGATGCTTGCCAACATAGTGTTTTAAGCAGTTTTTGTCTGCTATTTGAAGGATTTCCTGGTTAATTAGGTTGTCATATAGGATCACTTCAGCATTTTCTATCGCTTTATAAGCTTTTATGGTAAGTAATTCGGGGTCTCTCGGTCCGGAACCTACAATAAATAAGGTTTTTTTCTTTATTTCTTTCATTGTATCCTTTTTTTTGTTTTGATTTTATATAAAAGTACTAAAAAATATGACTAAAATCATGTTTTGTATCAATTTTTATGTTTTATTTTTGAAAAAATATTATAAAAATCATATTTATTTTGATTTTTTTATTTTTTTATTCCATAAATTAGTGTTATTGAAAGTGTAAATTGGTTTTATTCAATAAAAATTATGATTATGGGTAAAAAAAATGTTGTTATTATCGGAAATGGTATGGTTGGTAATAAGATTTGTGAAAAATTAAAGCAAAAATCTACTAACCTAGATATAACTGTATTCGCAGAGGAATCGATTCGAGCTTATGATCGTGTTCATTTGACAGATTACTTCAAAGTTTCGTCCATTAATGAGCTTTTTTTGCTAAAAAATGAGTGGTATATAGAAAATAATGTAAAAATCCATTTAGATGATCCTGTTATTGCTATAAATCTCTTGAAAAAAGAAGTGAAGTCTCTAAAAGGGATTACATTAAATTATGACTATTTGGTTTTTGCGACAGGTTCAGCCCCTTTTGTTCCTCCCATTCCTGGGATTGAGAAAGAAGGGGTGTTTCTCTACCGTACAATCGAAGACTTGGAGTTGATTAAGGCTTATGCGGCAAAGGTCAAAACTGGTACGGTCATGGGAGGCGGACTTTTGGGCCTTGAAGCGGCTAAAGCTCTCCTAGATCTTGGCCTAAAAGAAACTGCTGTGATTGAATTTGCTCCGCGGCTAATGCCACGCCAGATCGACGATAGTGCCAGTGTGCTTTTGCAGCATAAGCTTGCAGAATTGGGCTTGCGCTGCTTATTGCAAAAATCCACAAGTCAACTGCTGGGTGATGATCGCCTCACAGGAGTCGCCTTTAACGACGGCACCTCCATAGCGACAGATCTGCTGGTGATATCGGCTGGTATACGTCCCCGTGACGAACTCGCCAAAAAGTCGGGCCTAGCTGTCGGTGAACGGGGTGGAATTTTGGTGAATGCACAGATGCAGACCTCAGACCCTTCAGTTTATGCCATCGGCGAATGCGCCTTGGTGAATGATATGATTTATGGTCTGGTGGCGCCGGGTTATGAAATGGCTGAAATTGCGGCCGCTCAAATCGTAGGGGAAGAAAAATCTTTTATAGGGTTTGATATGAGTACTAAACTGAAACTGATGGGAGTTGATGTGGCTAGTTTTGGAGATCCTTTTATCAGTGAACCTTATGCTCGAACGATCTTATTGGAGGATCGTAATAAGGGTGTTTATAAACGACTAAACGTCAGTACAGATGGAACGCGGCTATTGGGCGGAATACTTGTCGGGGAAGCGACAGGTTACAACATGTTGCTTCAGATGGTTAACAATAACCTCCCATTAGCAGAACATCCAGAACTTCTCCTTTTCGACCAACAGCGTGACAGCAGGTCGGCTTCTTCTGGTCTAGAGGCTCTTCCTGATGCGGCGCTAATCTGCAGTTGTGAAGGGGTCTCTAAAGCACAGATTTGTGATGCTGTGGCAAGTAAAAATTGTGAAAATCCGGACGCGGTAAAGAAATGTACCAAAGCCGGATCAGGATGTGGTGGCTGTGTGCCGATGATTAAGGATCTTGTTAATTACACCATGAAACAGCAAGGGAAATATATCCGGAGTACCATCTGTGAACATTTCGATTTGAGCCGTCAGGAGCTTTATGATCTGATCAAGATCCACGAACTCAAAAGTTATGATCATGTATTGGATGCGCTGGGCCATGGTCATGGCTGCGAAGTCTGTAAACCTTTGGTGTCTTCCTTGCTTGCCAGTCTTTGGAACGAGATGATTCTTGGCAAGGGTAATGATGTGGCTCAGGATAGTAACGACCGTTATTTGGCTAATATACAAAAGGGTGGGACATATTCGGTGGTTCCGCGTATTCCAGGCGGTGAAATTACCCCGGATAAACTGATCGTTATTGGGGAGGTGGCCAAGAAATACAGGTTATATACAAAAATTACTGGCGGACAGCGTATTGACTTATTTGGTGCGTATCTCAATGATCTTCCATTGATTTGGGAAGAACTTATTGCTGCGGGTTTTGAAAGTGGACATGCTTATGGTAAGGCACTACGGACAGTTAAAAGCTGTGTGGGCAGTACCTGGTGTCGGTTTGGGTTGCATGATAGTGTTTCTTTTGCGATACAGCTAGAGGAACGCTATCGTGGGCTACGTGCTCCACATAAGATCAAGTCGGCCGTTAGCGGCTGTATTCGCGAGTGTGCTGAGGCGCAGAGTAAGGATTTTGGAATTATTGCAACCGAAAAAGGCTGGAACCTTTATGTTTGCGGCAACGGTGGAAGTAAGCCGCAGCATGCCCTATTATTAGCTTCGGATATCGATAGTGAAACCTGTATCCGTTATATCGATCGTTTTTTGATGTTTTATATCCGCACCGCGGATCCGTTAGCGCGGACTGCTACTTGGCTCAATAAAATGGAAGGTGGAATAGATTATCTAAGAAATGTTGTGGTACAGGATAGTCTGGGGATGGGTGATTCCTGGGAACAGGATATGCAGCTGCTTGTTGATAGTTATCGCTGTGAATGGAAAGTTGCTGTGGAGGATCCGGAAATTCGTAAACGCTTTGTTCATTTTGTAAATGCACCGGAGGAGAAGGATGAAACTGTTCGCTTCGAAAGCTTTCGCGGACAGAAGAAAGCTGCAGATTGGAACATCAATACTTATTAAATATAGAATCACTAAACCTTTTAATTGAAATCATATGAATATGCAAATTGACGTGCAGTGGCTGAAGGCTTGCCGGATTGAAGATGCCATTGAGAACGGCGGAGTCTGTCTTAAATTGAATAACGAACAGGTGGCCTTGTTTTATTTTGCCCGCCGCAATGAGTGGTATGCCACGCAGAATGAATGTCCGCACAAACGGCAGATGATTTTAAGCCGCGGGATGTTAGGCTCTTTGGGTGAGACGCCTAAAGTCGCTTGTCCTTTCCATAAAAAAACCTTTGCCCTGGACACAGGTGAATGTCTTTCGGGTGATGAATGTGCGATTAAAACTTATCCGGTGAAGGTTGAAAACGGAAGTGTTTTTATTGGAATGACTGCTTAGCTAAGCTAATAAATAACTGAATCGAAAACCTTTTAAAACAAAAATACCATGGATTATATTAGCCCAAAAGAGGTTGCTGGTGCAATGATGAATACCGCAATCTACAAATCTTCGCTTCCAATCAAAGATCTATTGATACGGGGAGCATTGTCAGGAGCCTTATTGGCAATTTCTGTCACACTTGCACTATTGGCAACTTCCCAGACAGGACTGAGTTTAGTCGGTGCATTTGTTTTTCCGGTGGGGTTTGTCATTATCGTTATCCTTGGTCTGGAGCTGGTTACGGGAAGTTTTTCGTTGGTGCCTTTAGCTTGGTTTGAAGGTAAGATCAATTTTAAGGCGATGGCCAATAATCTTTTCTGGGTTTTTCTGGGCAACTTGCTGGGTAGTGTACTCTTTGCGATTTTGTTCTGGGCGGCTAGCACAGAGACTGGGCAGTCGAGCCAGCTCGGAAATATCGAACATAGTCTGATTCTGATCAGTGAAAAGAAAACGCTTGGATACAGCGATCATGGTGCCGCGGGTTTGTTTTCGGCTTTTGTCAAAGCTATTCTGTGTAATTGGATGGTCTGTATGGGCGTGGTGATGTCCATGACTTCTAAGTCTACCCTTGGTAAAATTCTGGCTGCGGGTATTCCAATCTTTATATTCTTTGCATTAGGTTATGAGCACGCTGTGGTTAACATGTTTGTGATCCCTGCCGGGATGATGTTTGGTGCAAAAGTGACGATCTCCGACTGGTGGCTTTGTAATCAGCTGATCGTAACCGCTGGAAACATTGTTGGCGGTCTGCTGTTTACGGGTATGGCTATCTATTATACTTATCATCAAAAAGAAAAGGTATCAACTTCACAAAATTGAATTTTTATGGATCAAATGAAAAAACTATTGACGCTAGTCTTGTTGCTGATTGCTGGCGATAGAATTTATAGTCAGGAAAAAATAATAAAAGGCAGTTTGTTTGAAGGCATTGCGGTAGCTGGCTTTGTCGATCAGGGTGTTTACTTCAATTGTACCGGGCCAGCAGTGAAATACATATTCGCACCCAAAAGCTGCTTGTTGCTTGGCCTATTACCTAGCTTAAAACTGAAACAAGATAAGGTTGAATCGGGGAAGCCAAAGAACTCCTGGATCACGCCTTCTCTGGGATTTGGTTTAACAGTTGTATTCCGACATATTGCCATTCAGCTGCCAGCATTCTATACCGCAAAAACGAGTGCTGCTGATGGTAAATGGAGGTTGGGAGTCGGTATGGGGTATAAATTTTAAGGTGATGTATTTTTAAGGGAATATATGATTTGGGGAGTCGTTGGCTTTTCTAGCTAGTTTAACTCCCCATTGTTTTCTTCTGATAGATCCTGTAGAAGCTGGAGGTTTTTAATAAAAATATCTTTTTTGTCCATTATGATGGCTCCTAATTCGATAAGTTCGCTCAGTGTACGATATACGGTCTCGTACGTAGCGCCTACGTAGGAAGCTAAGTCTTTTTTGCTTAGGGATAACCCAATATATCCATCCTTATGTTCCTTGCTGAAAACACGGTGAAGTAACAATAAGCTCCAGGCAAGGCGATTTTTAACAGCGAGCTGTGTCAGGCGGGTCATCTTTTGTTCAGAAAGATGTAGTTCGTCGGCAAAAAACAACATCAACCGGTAACTTAGCTCAGGATTTATGCGTAGTGTGGACAGGAAGAACGGCATTTCGACGAAGCAGAGCTGTGACACTTCCAGGGTTGTTGCAGAAATAGGGTAGACAGTTTGTTCGGTACTGATTCCACGATGGCCAACGATATCTCCTTTTTTTGCAAATCGTACAATGGTTTCTTTATCCCCGAGATTGCGATGAACTTTGACAAGTCCCGACTGGATGAAATAAATTCCCCGAACGGATTCTCCTTCGGTGATAAACTGTTCACCTTTTTTTAATTTGATATTCTTCCGATGAAGGTCGATCTGTCCGAGCCAATCTTGTAAGACATAACGGCACATAAGGCAGGAGTGATCGCAAGGATTTGTTTTCTTCGATTTCATCAAAGTCTGATTCGTATAATGGACTATTTGTTGTCTATTCAAAGGTATCATCTATTCATTTAAATTCCTATATTGCCTTTTATAAAAAAAGGTAAATAGGGTGTTTTAAGGTCCGAATGTATGGAATTCGATGAACAATTGCATCTGAATTTTAATGGGTGCGTTGTTAACACATTCATTTGAAATCAGCATTTATTGTTTTCTTCGGTTTAGTGTAAAGACCAATAGTATTATGAAGCTAAGGAATTATTTAATTTTTGTTGCTTTTTGTTGTATGTTGACGCTGTTTTTATCCTGTGGTTCCAAAGAGAAACAGCGGGAAAAGGAGTTACGGATTTTGTTCAGTCGCGAATTCGTTGACGAGCAGTATGGTCAAGAAAGTTACTTGAGTGATTCTTATAGAAATCATGCAGTTGATTTTTTTGCGGCCAAGAATGATACAGTTCCATTAGCGAAATGGGATATTCTTCTTGATGAGTTGGATAAGTTAAAGCGGTACAAACCTGAAATGAATGATATGGTGCATAAACATAATTATTGCTCGAATCTAGAGATTGAGTTTTTTGATCATGAAAAATCCTTATGTCAATTATGTTTGAATCCAGATAATAGAACTTTAAGGCTGAATTATTTGGTGTATGAGGCTTCTCCTGAACTGATTTCTTTTTTTGGTCATTACATTTCGGCAGATTCGGCAGCTCTGGCTTCGAGTGGAAAAAGCAACTATGTGAAAAAAGTAATGTTTAATGATCGGAGTCTAAAGTGAACTCGGTGAACCAACACCAATGGATGTGTGGGAGGTGAATTGCTTAAAACATAAAAGGTTATATAGTTATGGTGAAAAGAAGAGAGATAAAGATTTTACAACTGTTTACTGTTATTTTTTGTGTGTTTTTCTTGAGTTGTAGCCATCATGTCGAAAAAAAGCTAGAGGCAGTAATTGATGATCCCAAAGACTTGGAACTGCCTCGGAAAGTAGCTGATTCGCTTTGGCGTCGAGCAATTAATGCAGGAGATTTCAAGGCTTATAATGAAGTGTCTAATAATTATTGGCTTCTCTTAAAAATGCCTGAGTTATATTATTATGCCCAATTGATGGCAAATAGACACGAATGCCCAGAAGCTTATATGGATCTTTATGATATGTTTTCATGGGAAGGAACAATGAATGGAATCGAGCTTGCTGGCAAGGATAGTATTTCTAGGAATCAGTCCCTATTTTATCTGCTCAGGGCTTATGAGCTCGGCGAAGAAAGTGCGCTTTCTTATGTTCATAAAGAGTTTGGACATCGTGTTCAACCTCCAAAATCGATTACCTATTTAAAGAAAATTCAAAAATTCTACGAAGAAAAAAAATGAGTGCGATGAGTTTCTGTTAGCCCACCTTAAACCGTTTAGGGTATTCGCCTGTGGTATCTAGGCTGAAAAAATCATCGAATTTTTCTTGAGGCGTATGGGCATAATAGTCGTTAATTAGCCCTAAAAATCCTTCGAGGTTAGGTGCAATAACATTCCGGTCATTGTCTTTATTCCAGTATTCAATCAATTGACCTGCCTGTCCCGTAAAGATTCCACCTAGATCATAGCAGATGTAACTTCCACCGCCGTTGTGGAATATAGGGATCCACCTTTCATTCCACCAGTTTTCGATTTCAAAGTCCATACCAATCATATTTGTCAGTTCCTGCGCTGTATCGAGCGCCTCTTCTAGTGGGATGAAAGTCGAATTGTTAACAAAGGCTTCATAACTTGTATTGTGTTGCCCATTTTTCCAGCGATAGAGCGCTTTAAGATCATGAGGTATCTCAATATCATATTTCTGTTCAAGGGCCTTAAACTCTTCTGCCGATAACGGGGATTGTAGATCGGTATACAGTTCAGGTCTTAGCTTTTGGATATAACTGTCTAATGTCGCTAGCTTCTGTTGCATAATCGTCGATTTTTGATGCATTCATAAAGTTAGTCATAATTGCCTGATTATGCGAATTATCATGTGCGCTAAGGATCGTAAGAAAAGTTAAAAATGTTAATAATTATTTAATGGGAATTAGTGTAAATTTATGTCAGCATAGAGCTGTAGCTATGTTCATCATTGGATAAAACGATAGCGTATGTTCAAGTGTTATTTATGCAGTTATCCTTTTTATAATTTACTGAATACAGATGAAAAAGATCGAACTAGTCCCACTTGTTGGGATTCAAATTGAAGGTATTGGTCCGGTTAATCTCGGTGCGGGCCGTGCTGAAGTTCAAAGTGTACTTGGTGCTCCTTCAGATGCGCTGGACGACCAATATTATTATGATGAACTCGAATTGAGACTTGATTTTAATGATCAGGGAACATTGGCATTTATAGAAAGCATCAATGGACCCTATCCAGAAAAAACTGAAATCAGTATCTATGGTGTTAATCCGTTTCAGGTCGAAGCGACCGAACTTGTCAGCATCCTGAGTGATAAAAACGCGGGTGAGGTTGATGATGCCGAAGCGGGATATTGCTATACATTTTTAAATAGCTCTGTTGGTGTCTGGAGACAGATTACCGAAGAGGATGTTCAGGAGGAGATTGAGGAAATCAAAGCCGATGGCGAATATGAAGACAATGCGGATATGCTGTTGGAGGACCTTGAAAAGTCAAAGTTCTTTTGGACAATCGGTATTGGAGTAGTGGGATATTACGCGGAGTAAAGTAAGACGTGGAGCAGCTCAGTGCAGGTACCTACTATGGTGCTATAAATAGGAAATTTAATTCCAATGAACTACTTGTTTCAGATGCTATTTATACACTGGAAAAAGTGGACTGGCATTACCATGAAAATCCTTATTTCACGTTTATTTTGGAAGGGAATTTGCTCGAGGGAAGCAAAAAAGGGATTCATCATTGTACTGCTGGGGACCTGCTTTTCCATAATTGGCAAGACCCTCACTACAATAGAAAACCAGATGGGTGTACCCGGGGTTTTCATATTGAACTAAGTCCAAACTGGCGCTGGAACGAGATGGCGGCTCTGCATCTGCTGGAAGGCAATATGGATATTCATCTGCCGGAGGTAAGGCTGCTCTTCCATAAACTCTTTTGGGAATCTTTTGATCAGGATAATAGCTCAGGACTTGCAATGGACAGTTTGTTGTTACATGTGTTTTCTGTGTTGCATCGCGATCGGATAGTGAGCGAACGTAAAGTTCCGCAATGGGTTTATACGTTGCGTGATTATTTGCTCAATCAGGTTTTGCGGATCAAAGTCATTTTATACGTTGTTTTAAAAGTTTGTTTGGATCCACACCTGGGGAGTATCGCGATAAGATAAACGCTTAAAAAGTTAATTTCATTCTATTTTATTCATTTGGCTAATGCTATTTTTACACAAATAGATTGGAAAAAGCCTTATGAAATATCTTGTTTTATTTTTTTTATTCTGTTATCCGCTGTTGATCAATGCGCAACAACAATCGAAGCGGGATACATTACAGATTCACTTTGATCAGGAAATGCCTGGTGAAATTTTGTTCACAAGCTCGCGGGAGCGGTTGCAAAAAGAAGAGTTTATGCCTAATTATATGCTCTCACCGAAAAGTAATGTGTTTTTTGCTATCAAACTTCAAAAGCCATTGCTCTATTATCAAAAGATCCTAGCGCCAAAGCTTACGGATACCGAACTTTTTCAACAGGGTAATTTTCAGTTTACGCTATGGATAGATGGAAAAGTAATTTACAGAAGCAATTTATCTCCTGGCGCACCTCAGCAGGAGATACAGCAACAGGAGACGATCTTGAAACGTCCCCTGATCGATCAAATCAATGGACAGGGATCCTGGTCTGAATCTTTCTGGAATCGTTTTCTTTTTAATGGTGGTGAAAAGGCGTTAACGGATGGAAAACATCATCTTAAGATGGAAATCAGACCTTACGTAAATACTGATAATCTGGTTGTTGGTGATATCATTGCAAGTGGTGAACTGCAGCTTTCTGTCAGCATGAACCCGGATATAAATCCGGATAAATATATGCTACAGTTGCCAGCGTCTTATCCTGGATTGAAATTATCAAAAGCAAAGTTTGACCGTCGTAGGATGCAGCAGCTAAAAGGAATGATTGAAGAGGGGATTTTTAAAAAGATAAACGGAATTGTGGTATTGGAACATGGAAATCTGCTGATAGAAGAATATTTCAATGGTGAAAATAGGGATAGCCTGCATGATCCCCGCTCCGTCGGCAAAACCCTTGCATCGACTTTAACCGGGATGGCCATTGCGGATGGCTTTGTTAAAGACGAATATCAAACGCTGGATCAATGCTATGATTTTACTAAATATCAACATCCTGATCCAGGTAAAAATAAAACAACCATTCGTGAATTGTTGACCATGAGTGCTGGATTTGATGGTAACGATGAAGATCCCAATAGCCCCGGTAATGAGGAAAATATGTACCCCACAACAAATTGGGTAGACTTTACCTTAGATCTTCCTTTTCGAAAATCTCTGCAGGGACAATGGCATTATTTTACCGCCGGAGTCGTTGTATTGGGAGATCTGCTCCATAAACAAGTAGAAGGTGGATTGGAATCCTATGCAGACAAAAGACTGTTTGTCCCATTGGGAATACGGAAATACCGCTGGGAACACACCCCGCAAGGGCTGCCAAATACTGCTGGTGGTATTCGTATGAATGCACTTGATTTTGCAAAGTACGGCCAGCTTTATAAGAACGGTGGGCGCTGGAATGGCAAGCAGATCCTTCCGCAAACCTGGGTTCAAAAGAGCCTTTCGAAACAGCTTATGATTCCTGAAAGAGAGGAAGAGTATTATGGTTATCTGTTTTGGAACAAACGCTTTAATGTTGGAAATAAGGCGTATGAAGCATATTATTGTGCTGGCAATGGAGGGAATTACATTATTGTTATGAACGACATTCCATATGTGATCGTTATTACAGCCAGTGCCTATGGTCAAGCTTATGCGCATAGGCAGGTTGACCGGATCGTCAGCGAATTTTTGCTTCCAGCCTTAATTAATGCTGGTAATTGATCGCTTTACAAAGTAGCTTTTTTACTGAAACAGTTGCCTAAATTCCACGGGACTTTGTTGGGTATTCTTTTTGAAGACCTTACTGAACGACTGTGGATGTTCGAAGCCTAGCTCATATGCGATCTCGCTGATGGAGAGGGAGCTCGTGCTTAATCTTAATTTGGCATATTCGATCATTTTATGCTGAATATGCTGCTGGGTATTTTGTTGTGTGTAGATACGCAGCAAACTGCCCAGGTAGTTTGGTGATAAATTGAGCTGCTGTGCCAAAAAGCTGACTGTCGGTACGCCATGCTCCACAAGTATGTGTTGCTGAAACTGTGTTGACAGTAACTGCTCAAACTTGGTGACCAGCTCTTGAGTCGATCGTTTGCGGGTGATAAATTGACGTTCGTAAAATCGTTCGGCGTAAATCAGCAAGCGCTCAATCTGTTTGAGAATGAGTTCACGACTAAATTTATCGATATTAGACTGATACTCTTTTTCGATATTCTGCAGGATATCGACAATGATGGCTTCTTCTTTGTCTGAAAGAAAAAGCGCTTCATTGACCTGATATTGGAAAAAATCGTAGGAGTGAATATGCTTTGCCAGTTCGCTGTTCCAAAGGAAATCGGGATGGATCAACAAAATCCAGCCGCTGGGTTGTGCCTGTACTTGCTGGTTGATCTCCACTTTTAGAAATTGTAATGGTGAGACAAAGGTAAGTATGCCCGAGTCGAAGTCATAGTGCTGCTGTCCATAATTAAACCTGGCATTTACATTTCGCTTTAAACCGATCGAATAAAAATGTTGTATCCAATTCAATTTGCTATCATTCACAGGGTAATGTACTTGACTATAATCAACCAGGCTGATCAATGGATGTTCGGGTTTAGGTAGTCCGCAAAAGCTGTGGAATTCCGAAAGGGAATGAAAGCGAAATGTATTCTCCATGTTGTAAATTTACTGAATTTCTAATTTGATTATTGTGAAATATCCTTGGAAGTACCTTATGATGAACTAAGCTGTTATACGGAATGATCAAAACCCGTTGATACCGTATAGCTTTTCCATTTTTCGATCTCCGTCATAAGCATATTGATCTTATTTTTGGCCAGCTCATAAGCATCTTCGCCCATCAGAAAATGAACCGGAGGCTGGGCCAGCGTACTTAGCTCGATTAATAAGGTTGCGGCTTTCTGTGGATCGTTTGCCTGATTGCCATGGATCTGATTCAGATGGGTGGCTTCATTTTCTCGGGCAGTGACGTATGCCGCTATCGGATTGGCTGCGGTATGTAAGGATCCTTCAGATAAAAAATCGGTTCTGAAGTAACCGGGATACACCAAGGTCGTGTGTACGCCAAAAGGTTCCATTTCGACAGCGAGAGCTTCAGTAAAACCTGCGACAGCAAATTTGGTGGAGCAATAAACACCAAAGGCTGGGTAATTTCCTGCGAGTCCGCCGATAGATGCTATATTGAAAATATGTCCCGATTGTTGGCGTCGCATATGGGGGGCGATATGCCGGATGGCATTAAGAGATCCAAAGACATTCACTTCGAAGTTGCGGCGTGCTTCCCGGTCACTAAGCTCCTCTAGGGTGCCTGTCTGACCATATCCGGCATTGTTTACCAGTACATCAATCCTCCCGAAATAATCAATGGCCGATAGTACTGCCCGGGCAACGTCTTTGTCATCGGTAATGTCTACCTCAAGCGGCAGAAAATTTTCCTGATCGCCGATTTCATCTTCTAGCGCCTGTTTTGTTCGTGATGTGGCAACCACAAGATAACCTTGGGCGAGCAATTCTTTAACGAGACTGAGACCTAGCCCCTTGGAAGCGCCAGTGATGAACCATACTTTTTGTGATTTCATGTGTTTTTGTTTTAAATAATGGATGCTACAAAGGTGACGAATTGATGGACGTCAGATGTAGGCAGATCAACGGATCTTGTAGCCAGATCGTGGATAAAGAATCTTTCAACGACTGGATTTGCCCGTTCGACGAAATCTATACAGCTTTAAAAAAAATGTTAGATAATTTTAAACGAAGGAAGACTAATAGCGCTTTTTCATTAAATCAATATGTTATGAAAACCAATAGCCTGATTGCCCAGAAAAAAGGATCGACCGTCTTAATGATTGGTAAAGTTTCCTGCTTAACAACTACAATTTATAAAAAAATAGTAGATCAATTATGAAGAAAAGAACCCAAAAAACAAATAGTATGAATTTATTTTCAACAATAAGACTACGCGATCTTACCTTAAAAAACAGGATTGTGGTATCGCCTATGCAACAGTATAGTGCGACTGAAGGTATACCAGGAGAGTGGCATCTTGTCCACTTCGGCAGCCGTGCGATTGGTGGAGCAGGATTGCTACTCACTGAATGTACTGCTGTCTCGCCCCAAGGAATGGCGACGTTAAGTGATGTCGGTATTTGGAATGCAGTACAGCAGAAAAGCTGGAAAGCTATTGTAGATTTTGTGCATCTGCAGGGTGCTAAAATAGGGATACAGTTATGGCACGCAGGCGGAAAAGGAAGCCTAAAGCACCCAAAAGAACGGATGCTGCCTTTGGCTGTTTCAGAAGGGGGATGGCAGTTGAAATCATCATCAGCGACAATGATCAATCAGGTCGTTCCTAAGGCATTGACACGTGATGAAATCACTGAAATAAAGCAACAGTTTGCCGAAGCAGCAATTCGCGCTGTCGGTGCTGGATTCGATACAATTGAGCTGCATGCGGGACACGGTTATCTATTTCATCAATTTTATTCAGCTGTTATTAACAAAAGAGCGGATGAGTATGGTGGGTCTCTGTATAATCGCATACGGTTCCTTATCGAAACGGTTGACTTGGTACGAGGGGTAATTCCTGAAGGAATGCCGCTTCTGGTACGCATATCTGCAGTTGATTATCTCGATACCGCCGATGCCTGGACCTTAGAGGATAGCTTGATATTAGCCCAGGTATTGAAAGAACATGGCGTGGATCTGATTACGGCCTCCGGCGGCGGATTTGCAAACGTAAGCAAAGATCGCGTATTCCCGGGGTACCAGGTTCCTTTTGCAGAGGCGATCAAAAATCATACGGGGATTTTAGTAGGTGCTGTAGGAATGATCAATGAACCTGAGCAGGCTAATGCTATTATTACCGAAGGTTTGGCCGATCTTATACTAATTGCTCGTGAGCACCTTCGGGATCCTTATTTTTCCTTACATGCAGCAAAAATACTTGGAGAGGAAATAGCAATACCCTGGCAATACCAGCGTGCATTTTAATTTCATCTGATCCCATGGAAAACCAAGGCGCTTCCGCTGTAATCACACATCATATTCTGGATGATAAAATCTATGAATATGAAAAATGGCTTGAAGAGATTATGCCATTAACTAGACATGCAAAGGGTTTTATTGATCTTCAGATCGTAAGGCCTATTCCTCAATTGACTTTTGTATATACGGTCATTATTCGTTTTGACACGGTCGACCATCTAAAAATGTGGCTAGAATCGACGGAGCGAAAGCGCTGGATTGAAAAGGTTGAGCCACTATTTCGTCACCACGATCACTATCAGATCCGGTCGGGTTTAGATTTTCTTTTTGAGGGCCCAGAGAATAATGCAAAAATCCCCCCTCGCTGGAAACAATATCTTGTTACTTGGTCTGCTATTTATCCATTATCCATTTGTATACCCATGTTACTTTTGCCACTATTGCGCGCTTTAAATTTATCCTTTAATCACTTTTCGGATGCACTCTTGATTTCTGGAACGATTGTGTTTTTGATGGTCTATGTTGTCATGCCAAAATATACTAAGCTGATTCGTAGTTGGCTAAATAAATAGTCGAAAGTTGACTGTGTTGAACGATAATTTCTGCCTTTTCGAGAAATCCTGAATCTAAGAAATTTATGCTGTATCAGGGCGATACCTTAAAATAATTTTTGGATCGGAAATTCATTCCTTGAGGGACTTCCGGAAAGTCAGATCTTTATCAAACCTGAAACTAAATAAAACAAATTTGACTGTTCACACCTTTATATTATGGTGGTACAGATCTATTTGTAAATATATAAATGGGCGGACTGGAATGCCAATATTGCTTACACTTTAAAGATATTAGTATGTTACAAAAAAATGATGTTGCCCCTGATTTTACCTTGTATGCGACCCCCGATCAAAAAATTAGCTTATCAGAATTCAAGGGACATAAAGTGATATTGGCATTTTACCCTGCAGATTGGAGTCCGGTATGCAGCGATCAGATGGCACTATATAATGAAATGCTCAAGTATTTTAAGAAATATGATGCCGAAATTATGGGTATTTCCGTTGACAGCAAATGGTGTCATATGGCGTTCGCTCAGTCCCGAAAACTACATTTTCCACTGCTAGCCGATTTTGAAGCTAAAGGAGAGGTCGCCAAAAAATATGGTGTTTATGATGAAGAAGAAGGTGAGTGCAAGCGCGCGCTCTTTGTGATTGATAAGGAAGGAGTTATTGCTTGGAGTTATCTGTCTCCGACGGCGGTCAATCCAGGTGCAGACGGTATTATCGAAGCATTGGAGAATCTTAAATTAAAATAATTATGTCATTGAAACCGAAGGTCAGCAATGCTGACCATATACTGGGAAATGGCCAGGCCGATCTGACCATTGTTGAATATGGAGATTATCAATGTCCACATTGCGGCGCTGCCCATCCAATAATAAAAGAAATGATGGCCGAACTGGGAAGCCAGATCAGGTTTGTATTCCGCAATTTTCCACTTTTGGAAATGCATCCTTATGCTCAACCCGCAGCATTGGCAGCGGAAGCGGCAGCACTGCAGGGAAAATTTTGGGAGATGCATGATGCCATTTTCGAAAACCAGAACTTGCTGAGTTCGAGGTTGCTGTTGGATATCGCTGAGCAACTGGATTTGGATATGTCGAAGTTCAAATCTGATTTGCAGGACGAGGCGTTACAGGACCGTGTGGATGGCGATTTTGAAAGTGGTATGCTGAGTGGCGTTAATGGAACACCGACATTTTTTGTCAACGGACAGAAATTTGACGGTGGCGCGGAAGATCTGGTTCAAATATTAGGTGAAAACTGAATATATGATTACTATTTAAAAACAGGTGCGCACACGACGAGAAGCCTTTTGCAGGAAAATAGAACCTATCGTAAGAAAAGAATGAATGTGTTGTATAAATAACGAAATATCGTTGTTTATAAATTTACCTTTTATTTTATAATATACTTAAATACAGTTGTATGCGTTGATTGGATTATGAATTGCAATCCAATCAACATATCATGTAAATAATAAAATTCTTAAACTAATCATCATGGCAACATTCAAAGTTCAAGACGGAACAGAAATTTATTACAAAGACTGGGGAACAGGGCAACCGATCGTATTTCATCATGGTTGGCCTCTATCTAGCGACGATTGGGACGCGCAGCTGATGTACTTCCTCAAAAAAGGGTACCGTGTGATCGCACACGATCGCCGGGGTCATGGTCGCTCGACACAGACGGCGACAGGAAATGAGATGGATACCTATGCGTCGGATATTGCACAATTGGTAGAAGCATTGGATTTAAAAGATGCCATCCATATTGGACACTCAACAGGTGGCGGCGAGGTTGTTCGCTACATAACCAATCATGGTACTTCTAGGGTGTCAAAAGCTGTATTGATCAGTGCGGTTACCCCCACAATGGCTAAGAGTGCAACAAACCCCGATGGCGTACCTATGGAGGTCTTTGACGAAATAAGATTGAATACTGCAACACGTAGACAACAGTATTTTCAGGATTTTACCCTCGCTTTTTATGGCTATAACCGCGATGGAGCAAATGTACAGCAAGGCGTGATGGACAACTGGTGGCGGCAAGGAATGATGGGTGGTATTAAGGCTCACTATGATTGTATAAAAGCTTTCTCTGAAACTGATTTTACGGAAGAACTTAAAAAAGTCGAGATTCCTGTCTTAGTATTGCATGGTGAAGATGATCAGATCGTACCGATTGATATAACGGGTAGAAGAGCTGCTAAGTTGGTGCAAAATGGCACTTTAATTACCTATCCTGGCTATCCGCATGGAATGCCTACTACAGAAGCGGAGACCATCAATAAGGATATTTTGAATTTTATCCAGAAATAAGATTTCTATTGATCTAAAAATAGTTTTTAAATAGTTGTATAAGCCATTTCCATGAATAGGGATGGCTTTTTTTGTTTTATTCTTTGGGGTAAGAAAACTTCTTGCCAATGCCCAGCTTTTTCATTTTAGATTGAAGCGTTGTGGCCGGAATACCGAGTATCGTCGCCGCTCCATTGGGGCCAGAAATACGCGCTTTACAGTTGTGCAATACCCAAAGAATATATTCTTTTTCAAAGTTTGCCAAGGTTTGTAAACGGAAATCCGGAACCTTACTTTCTCCTACAAAATCAGCGTCAGCCAATAGTGCGATTTTTTTTATAGTTGAATCTTCCGTCAATAAAATCGAACGTGCAATAACATGTTCAAGTTCGCGAATATTGCCAGGCCAGGAATGTAAAAGGAGGCGTTGCAATACCTTTTTACTCATTTGCTTAGGTGGTTTTTTTCCGGCATGTTTTAAGAGAAAGTGCTGGATTAAATGAGGAATGTCTTCCCGTCGTTCACGAAGGGATGGGATGGTAACCGGAAATGCACTGATTCGGTAATATAGGTCGGATCGAAATTTGCCGGCCCTCACTTCGGCTTGTAAGTCCTTGTGTGTGGCACATATTATACGGACATTGATAGGGATATTTTTGTTTCCGCCCACGCGCTCAATTTCTTTTTCTTGCAACACACGGAGAAGTTTTGCCTGGAGGGTAAAAGGGAGATCGCCAATCTCGTCCAAAAAAAGTGTTCCGCCGTGGGCTTGTTCGAACTTGCCGATTTTACGTTTTACAGCACCGCTGAAACTACCTTTTTCATGTCCAAAAAGTTCACTCTCGATCAATGTGGGCGCAATAGCCGCGCAGTTGACTTTTATTAGGGGACGAGCCGATCTGAGTGAAAAATGATGTACAATTTGGGTTGCTACTTCTTTGCCAGTTCCGCTTTCACCTTGAATAAGCAGGTTCATTTCTGAGTGTGCTACTGTTTTGAGCTGCGATTTTATGGCTTGTATCAGGTCACTCTCGCCAATCATCTGTGGCTCTGAGGCCTCTGATTTCTTTCCATAACTCTCGTTCTGCTGAAGTTCCTGAGGCTGTGCATTGGGCTGCGCTAGGCAGCTGGTCATGTTTGTTAAAGCGGCATGTGTCAACCGTTCGTGCATCAGAATATTGCCGACGCTGATACCGAGCTGTGGGATAAAGTTTTTTATCCGATACTCAAGCTGAGGATCGATATGTTCCAGCCTTTTGTAGCCTAGACTTAAGATCGCCCAATAGTGGTCATGTACACGAAAAGCTTTGGATACAATTGCCTTATTTCCCTCTTGAATGGCGTGGACAAAGTTTGTCGGAAAGGATTTATCGGCTTTTAAAATCACGCTGGCTCGGAATAGAGTGGGTTCAGCGGAAAGGATACATTCTTTAAAGAATGTGTCTTTACAGCTACGTAATTCATTCTTGCTAGTTTTTGCCTTATTTTTGGATTGAAAAAGGAGGCTATAATTAACTTCCCGATTATCCGCAATAAATAGCGAAAGCCAATTTTGTCCCAAAAAGATTTGGATTTCGTTTTGGAGTAAATCCAATGCGGCTAGGGTATGAATAGGTGCCATTTTCTGCTGAATAGCAATTTGAGCAAGCTGCTCTATTTCGCGTTGCTGGATGCGATTATAAATCGCTTGTGAGTCTGATCCTACCGGTGTATGCTGCATGATGGTCATTTGCTATCTTATTATCAATAAAAGTCGGATTTAATTCCGAATTTTTTCATTTTGCTATATAGACTGGATGAACTGATCTGTAAGATTTCTGTTGCTCCACCTGGACCGGAAATTTTGCCCTTACAGGATTCAAGTACACGCAAAATATGCTCTCGTTCAATTTCTTCAAGGGATGCTAATCTTTGAGATGAAAAATCTGATATTTTGAGTTTACTTTCCAGGTATTCAGTAAATACCATGTCGTTGATGACAGGGTCTTTTGCAAGCAGAACGGTTCTTTCAATAAGATGCTGCATCTCCCGAATATTGCCCGGCCATGGATAAGCTTGCATATTGGCAAGTGCATGAGCAGAAAAGGCTGTTACGTTTTTCTGAAGTTTAATGGCGTAAAAGGCTAGAAAATAATTGGCCAGCACCTCAATATCTCCAGTTCGCTCTCGAAGTGGCGGAATGGCAATTGGGAAGATGTTGAGCCGATAATATAGGTCCAGTCTAAAGTGGCCTAGGGCGACCTCCTGTTCGAGGTTGCGGTTAGTCGCGGCTATAATACGGACATTGATCTTGACCGGCAGCTCTCCACCTACACGGTCGATTTCTTGTTCCTGAAGCACACGCAGTAATTTAGTCTGCGCTTCTAACGGTAATTCACCAATTTCGTCTAAAAAGATGGTTCCCCCGTCGGCAAGTTCAAATTTACCAATTCTTCTATTTTGTGCCCCTGTAAAGGCTCCTTTTTCATGACCAAATAACTCAGACTCCATAAGGGATAATGGTATGGCAGCACAATTGACTACAACCAAAGGTTGCTGCTTGCGCAACGATAGCTGATGTAATGACTGCGCAATCTTTTCTTTACCTGTGCCGCTTTCGCCGAGTAGCAAGACGGAGGTGTCTGTAGGAGCAACCAATTCGACCTGTGAAAGTACCTCGTTAAGAGCTGGGCTTGAGCCGATTAGCTGATTTTTTAAGCTTCTGTTTTCAATGGATTCAATTTTTGGTTCCTCGGCTTTGTTTTCCGAATTGAGCCTTTCGTTGGCAATATCGAGCATAATGAAAAGATCCTTTTCGCGAAATGGTTTTGTCAAAAAACCATAGGGCCTTGTTTCTTTCACCGATTCTAAAATGCCTTGGTTGGTATTGGCCGATATAAATAGGAATGGTAGCTCCAGCTTGTTCAGTTCAATAGCGAGGTCTATGCCTGTTTCACTTCCCTTTAATAGGATATCGAGTAGTACCCAATTCGGTTTTGTTGTCGCGATAATTGTCTTGGCCTGCGACACAGAAGACGCTATACCAACGACCTCATAACCATTTTTTTTGAGGATCATCCTGAGATCATTAGCGACGATAAATTCGTCTTCTACAATTAAGATCTTGTTTCCTTTTTGCATAAAATTCGTCTTAAATTTCGCCTTCTTTCTGTGAAAATTGAATAGTAATGAAAACACCTTGGTCAGATGTCAATTTAAATTCCCCGTCAAGCTGGGAAGTTAGGCCTTGCATGAGATTCATGCCGAAAGAGTCACTATCACTACTGCTAAGATCTTTCTGTATTCCGATACCATTGTCGGCAATGCTAAGCAAGAGATCGTAAGGTGTAGCTTTGATTCGCCTGAAGTTGATAAAAACAGTTCCCTTCCTTTGAGCAAAAGCATGCTTGATTGCATTATTGATTGCTTCATTGAGAATAAGCCCAACTGGGACAGCCTGGGCAACATCCAGTGTAATTGGATCTACCTGAATCTCAAATTTAACTGATTTTTCGGATTGAAAGCTATCTTTGAGATATTCGGTCAGTTCCTGGATATACCATTTCATGTCAATGCGAGAGAGGTTGTCTGTTTGATATAGTTTTTGATGGATCAGAGACATCGCATGCATTCGATTTTGACTATTTTGAATTGCGCTGATGGCGTCTTCGTTTTCAAGATAAGCCGATTGTGTATTGAGCAGACTGATAATAATCTGCATGTTGTTTTTGACGCGATGATGAATTTCTTTTAGTAGCCATTCTTTTTCAGCGATCAGCTGTTTTAGCTTTTCATTCTGGGCATTTATTTCTTCCTGTTTAAGCGTTAGTTTTTCATTATTTCTTTTTTTTATGGCATTTTGGATGTACAAAAAGCCTGCGAAAATCAACAGAACGGCTAAGCTACCTATGAACACGTTTCGTATAATAGCCTCTCGTTCAAGTAGTGATTTTTGTAGTTGACCTTTTTGCTTGAGAAGGACAATATCATGGTCTTTTTTTTCGGTATCATAATCTAATTGTAAGGCGGTAAGCTCTTTGGCTCGTTCTACACTGTTGATGGAATCGCTGATCGTCTTGAAAGCCGCCAAGTTTTTGAATGCGGATTTAAAATCACCGCGGGCGGAGTCGGCGAGATAATAGAGTTTGCGCAATTCGGAGGCACGGAGCAGACTGCTTTCTTTGGTCATTGATCGCTCTATTTCTTCGAGGTAAGGATACATCTGTTTGATCTGTCCATCGGCAAAAAGATAGCTAGTGATTCCAATCATCATGATATGCCTTTCCTGCCCAGTGATATTTCCAGTCTTGTAATAGGTTAAGAGTTCCTGATAATAGGGGTATGCTTTTTTTGTGTTTTTATTTCTGGTGTATAACATGGTATACAGATAGGCATAGCGTATGGAATAGATATCGGACGCGTAATCTTTGGTGACATTATCAAGCAGATTCAGTGCATCTGAAACGCGATTGAGACGGGATAGAATCGTCGCTAAATTGAGTGTGATCGTATGGATTCCATATCTGTCACCTTGACTTTTGGCGATTTCAAATGCCTTTTGGTAATTTTCTAGGGCTTCTTTATTGGATTTGAGATCATAATAGATCAATCCCACAATATTGTACACTGCAGCTAAATCATCTTTGGTTGTCGTTGTGTTTTCGTTTTCCACTACCCGACGGGCTTCGAGTGCATATTTTAAAGCTTCTTTGAGGCGCAAGAGCATCCGGAGATTACCGGCAACGGACACAAGCTCCTGGCTGATATTTTTATCACCAGTCTGTTTTTTTAATACAGCGGCTCGATGAGCAGTTTCTATGGCACCTTTATAGTCTCCATAATTGGAAAGGAAGCTGGATTGTTCCATCAGGATTTTGGGCTCAAGTGATTTATCACTTGTCTTTTTGGCTTGTTCTAACGCTTGCTTGAATAAGCTGGTCTTTTGATGAAAGTCCACATCTTTGATGTCGTTAGCCATAGACAGGTAAATCATGGCCGAGGCTTTAGCAAGCTGATGGGCGTTTGCAAAAAGTAAACTAGCCTTTTTCTGGCTTTTTGCAAGGTCAGGTTTACCCATTTCCTCTTGTATACGGGCATCCAAAAGCATATTTAGCGCAGCTTCGGTTTTAAGGTTGACTGAAAGATGTAGTTTTTGGGATGTCCCATTAAGCCATATGGCACTGTCTAGGTCTTTTTTTGATTCGCCTGGTTTTTCCAGATAACATTTAGCGGTTTCATAAAGCATACGAGCTTTCTGTCCGGTATCCTTTTCATGGGATATGCTGTCTAGCAGACGATGGATAGTCGTGTTGTCCTGACCGAATGTGTTAATGATCGAAAGGATAAAAAAGCTAAGTATTAGATAGATTCTCATTAAGGTGACTTACGTTATAAGATAGAGCAAGCTATCTTTCTACCAGTAGCTTGCTCTATTTGCTTTATGCTTTTATCCTAATTATTGATCCTTGTCCTTCGAAAGGAAATAACAGAGGAGCATCGCTATACCTGCAAATATAATAGAAGTTAATCCAAGTTGCTTACCAAAATAGGCTCCTGCCAAACATCCGATGAAAAAACCTGATAAGGTGATCAGCTGCTTCCCAAAGCTGACGTTGGTGTCTGGATTTTTAAATTTATTGGCGATTAGTACACAGAGGTCTAAAGATGCTTGGGTCACATTTCCGGTCATCATGGTTGTTGGTCCGTGAGTTGCTTTGGCAAATAGTTTTCCGAATGCATTTTGCATTCCCAAAGCGAATACGACGAGCATAACCAGACTATACATCACGGTTTTGGAAGCCTCTACTGGAAGAACAATAGCCAGCAAACCTGCAATGACAAGTAATAGGGCTTCGACAAAGAGTACGGTATTTTTTTTATGGGAGCGTGAGGTAAGCCATCCGCCTGCCATCACTGCCGTGACAAATACAGGGAAGGTTGCTAATTTGATCCAGGCCGTGATATCTCCGCCATTGATAAGCTGATAGGCGAAGACGATAAAGTTACCGGTCACATGCGCCGAGAATATTTTGTCAGCTGCGACAAAGGTAACAGTGTCACAATACCCCCCGACAAGGGTGAGGACAAGTGTCGTTATATGTGCTTTGTTTTGATTTTCCATGGTTTTATGATAAATGCGCGCGTAACATCCAAGCCATTTTTTCGTGAGTTTCTAGAAGTCCTGTTGCGAAGTCGCTTGTTCCAATGTCCTTCAGTGCTATGGCAAAATGGTCGATGTTTTCGCGCAATGAAACAATAATGCTTTCGTGGTCCATTAACAATTCTTTAAGGTAGCCAGCACTATCATTGCCTGACCTTTTCTGTTCGCTTAACTGTGTCAGCGCCAAAAACTGATTTAAGCTGGCAGGTGCATAATGCCCTAGGCTGCGGATGCGCTCAGCAAGACTGTCAATCAGCTCATCGAGTTCGTTATACTGCGCTTCAAAAAAGAGATGTTTGTTGTAAAAATCGGCTCCTTCAATGTTCCAATGTGCATTCCTCGTTTTCGTATAGAGTAGGTATTCATCGGCTAAGAGTTTAGAAAGAATGTGTGCTGATTCAGCTAGATGATTTTCGTGTATTCCGATATGGGGTTTCATATGTTTATTTTGTGAGTAGTTGATAGATGTAATGATCGATTGAATAAGTTCCTGGGCCCGTGAGCAAGAGGAGCAAAAGGCATAGCGTGTACATAAACGGAATATCGCGTACTTCGCGTGAATCGTGGCGGTGTACGACAAAATAGCCAACTGCGGTGACTCCTATTGTCGGTAATAGCGCTAACCTTCCAAGTAAGCCAAGCGCAATAAAAAAAGGAACAATGGTGTCTGCAAACTGGGCTACTGCGGCATTGAGTTTTTCGGGTAGCTGCAAAGGATTTGGGATATGTTCAGGTTCAGCCTGTGGGCCTTTCTGAATTTTTTTGAGCCCGTGCACGGTCAGCAGTTCCCAGGCTAACAAGATCCGAAAGATCAGTATAGCTCCATTGTTGACTGTATTTCCCAGATCTGTGTAAAAAAGTTTTTGAAGTATTTCCATCTTTCCAGTGTCTTAAAATGCAAAACATGAACAGCCTAGGGCTCCCCAGAATGCGGTGTAATTGTTTAGCGCGATGTTACTCATTCGGGCTTGATTGTGATCGTGTGCATGTACCTGACAGCTGCCGCTACAAAGATGGATGGAATTTACAATGCTACTTTGAGCTGTTGATGTAATTGTACTGCTTTTTTGAGCTGTTTTCGAAACGCTATAATAACCGCCGTAGCTTTTTGTAGGTGACCAATCGGGTAGAATGGGGATCGGTGGGGGGGAGAAGGAACTGAAATCACCTTCCGCATAGACAATTTTGCCCGCTACGACAGTAAGTTCGGATTCGATCTCCTTAATAGCTTCATCTTCTACCGTAAAGTAGTCATTGTTAAGTACCGTTAAATCAGCTAGCATCCCCACAGCAATATCTCCCTTTTTTTGTTGTTCTTGTGAAAACCAAGCACTGCCTTTGGTGTAGAGCTGTAGCGCTGTCATGCGGTCAAGCTTGCTATCTTGGTATATTTGGAGTCCACCAACAGTTTTTCCTGCGGTAAGCCAGTACATGGACACCCAAGGATTGTAGCTGCTCACGCGGGTTGCATCGGATCCACCTCCTACAGGAACTTCCATGGACAGCATTTTTTTGACAGGAGGTGTTTGTTCGGCCGCAGTAGTGCCATATCGATCTGCAAAATATTCACCTTGATAGGCCATGCGGCTTTGGATGGCAATACCACCACCTAGCGCTTTGGTTCGTTCAATATTACGTTCGTCTATTGTTTCGGCGTGGTCAAAAATCCAGGCCAATCCGTCAAACGGAATGTCGCGGTTGACTTTCTCAAATACATCCAAAAAGCGGCTAATACTTTCGTTGTATGTGGCATGTAATCTGAATGGCCATCGGTTACTCACGAGTAAGCGAACAACTTTTTCGAGTTCGGCTTCCATATTTTCACTGAGATCAGGTCTAGGCTGTAGAAAATCCTCAAAATCTGCTGCCGAAAAAACAAGCATTTCACCAGCGCCATTGTGGCGGTACATGTCGTCGCCTTGGTGGAGAGGAACGCTGTCTATCCATTGCTGGAAATCTTCGTATTCGTGCTTGGGCTTTTGTGTAAAGAGGTTGTAGGCGATACGAACCGTAAGCTGGTCCTCGCTATGTAAATCACGGATGACTTTGTAGTCGTCGGGGTAGTTCTGAAAACCACCACCTGCATCGATGACGCTGGTAATTCCAAAGCGATTGAGTTCCTTCATGAAGTGTCGGGTCGAATTAACCTGCTCTTCGTAGGGAAGTGTAGGTCCTTTTGCCAAGGTTGAATATAGGATCATGGCATTGGGCGATGCAATCAGCAATCCTGTGGGATTACCATGGTTGTCCCGTTCAATGGTTCCGCCTGGGGGAGCAGGTGTGTCTTTGGTGTAACCTACGGCACGCAGTGCAGCAGCATTTAGCAGTGCGCGGTCATAGAGATGAAGGATAAAAACTGGGGTATCGGGCGCAATGGTATTGATCTCAGCCAAAGTTGGCATACGACGTTCGGCAAATTGAAACTCAGACCAACCGCCCACTACGCGAACCCATTGAGGATGTGGCGTACGGTCAACTTGCTCTTTGAGCATACGTAGCGCATCGGCCAATGATGGAACACCATCCCAGCGCAATTCAAGATTATAATTGAGTCCACCACGGATCAGATGGATATGCGAATCGTTGATGCCCGGTACAGCACGTTTACCACCAAGGTCAATCAATTTTGTCTTTGTGCTGGCAAGCTTAAGTACATCGCTGTCCGAACCGATTGCAACAAATTTACCATCTTGGATCGCTACAGCGGTAACAGATTCCTGGTTGTGGCCGAAATGGGTTATTTTTCCGTTATATAGAATAAGGTCTGCTTTCATAATCTGGTTTGTTTAATTGTTTAAGGAAGAAATCGCATTTTTGATACCTTCGCCAGCAGTTTCAAAGAATGCCGGTCCGGCTAATAACGTGATCTTGTTTAATACCGGTTGTTGATCCATATTTTTTTCGCCCAACCATTTTTGGGTTCTGAAGGCATCTATACAACCGAGAACAACATTCTCTGCGACCAGAGCAGTCGGCGAATCCACACCTGCATCTTTGAGATCACTCGCAAAACTAAAATCGTTGACACCTAATCTAAGCGCTTCACGCATGGCAACATGGGCTACATCCTTCATCAGTTCAGCATGAAAGTCCTCCCGTTTGCCAAGCCCAATCAACAACAGTTTTTTACTTGCGAGTGTACCCTTTTGGCTTGGAGTTAAGAGGATGGTTTCGAGTGCATGCCCCTTAAATTTTCCTGTTTTACGTATTTCAGTTAACGTACCGTGTAAAGCTTCATCTAAATGTACAAGACCATTCAATGCGGCAGGCAATGCCGGCGGGGAGATAAAGATATCGCCCTCGGTATATTCAAATACACAGGCTACCTGCAGATCACTTGTGGCTGCCGAGGGACCTTGAACGAGGCCTTCAATAGCAAGCCCATCGACATTGCCCCAGATGGTACTTGTGCCTATCGCTGTGGTTTTAATAGGAGCTGCCGCTGTTACTTGTGCATAGGATTGTATCGGATTGATTGCTAGGGTGCCAAGCAACGCGATCAGTAAACATTGACATGTTTTCTTTTGAAAGAGTCTCTTTATTGTTTTCATGATTTTAGAATTTAAAGGCGATCCTGCTATTGAAGAAAATTCCATTTTTTGGTGTGCTAATGATGTCTTCAATAAAGGCGCCGGTTTTGAAATATTGAATACCTGTTACCATCGACAGTTGCTTATTGGCGGCATAGGTAAAGTTGGCTAGATAAGCAGTGCCGATATAGCGTTTATGCGAAGCAGATCCAGGCAGGTTAAAAGATCCGCTTGGCCTGTATAAACCGTCTTGTAAGGTATGCCGCCAGTTGAAAACCACGTCAACCTGCATCTTGAGTTTGGAAAGAAGGTCTAGCGTGACATAAGGGTGAATGTCAATCAAGTTGACGGGACCGATCTGCGGACTAAAACCGAAGTATCCGCCTTTGGGGTAAATGGGGTTGAAAGTCTGTAGATTGCCATCTCCAGCCTTTTTGTCCCCTGAAATATAGTCGTTGCGTAGATTGATGGATGGTTTGAGAAGCGTATTTTCAAAGAGGTAGCCGATATCGACGGAAGCAGTCCATGCTGATATCTTACCTTGGCCAAAAGATCCAAATTGATAAGCCCCTTCAAGGTTATAAATAAATCCACCGCCATATTTCCAGATCCGGGTTCCTACAGTATGGCGGGTTTCTTGTGCTATACCCTCCTCGAAAACCGAACGGTCGCGATAGATGCCGATGTAATATAAGTCGAGATTGGCCTGTTGAGGAATAATAAATTTACCGTAAGCTCCCCACAGGTTGACCTGTTTGGATGGTTTGTTGTCAAATATGCCCGGTCTAATGGTATCTGCCATCATGGCAAATGTTTCAATATTCACTTTGCTGCTGCTGTAAGCTAGTTTTGCTCCAGTGAAATATCTTCTGGCATTTGGGCCTTCACCTACGGAGATTAAGCGGCCGGAGCCATAGTCAAGCTCCTGCCTGCCAAGTCGAATCAATACTGATTTATTATTTTGTTTGAACAGCGTTCCATCTATAAATAGGTTCTGTACATTCAATTGGTCTTCATCGATCTGGCGTGATCCATTTTTGCGGCCATGCTGCAGGGCTGAGCGAAGTTGAGTGAAAAGACGGAGACGCGTCCCGAAATGTAGATCGGCGTGAAGGCTATAACGTTGCAGTAGAAAGTTGTTATGCCCAAGCTTTACGCGTCCCCAGTCCTCATTGCGAAAATCGACATATTCCAACCGTGCCTCGCCACCCATCGAAAGCCATAATTTACCATCAGCAGTTAAAGGGCTATATTTGAGCTTTTGATACCCATGACGTGTACTGTCTGCGAGAGCGCTGTAATCTTCCTCGAAACGCATTAATTTGTAGGTTTGAGCCTTGGAAAAATGCGGAAATAGGATGAGTATCGACAATACGACCACCGCTTGAAGGATATAGTTGAATATGGTCTGTTGCTGTTGCACGAGGTACGATTTTGAATGAATATTTTGTTACAATTGAATTAGCCGTGTTTTAGCATATTGTGGGCGTAATGAATCCCTAAGCCATAGCTGCCACCATGTTTTTTCATGAGATCTGTTACAGCTACGTAGGTTTCCTGACGGGCCCAGTCGCGTTGTAATTCCAGAAGGTATTGTACAGCAGTGATCGGTTTTACACCCATATGAATCATTCGTTGCATGGCACGCTCATGTGCCTCTTGACTTACATCACCACAGGCATCGGCAATAACATAAACTTCATATCCCTCCGCTAATGCAGATAAGGCTGGTCCAACGATACATACACCTGTCCATAGGCCTGCCAGTACCAATTTTTTCTTACCTGTGCCTGTTATAGCTTGGTAAGCGGCCTCATCTTCCCAGGTATTCATACTGGTTCGGTCGATATAATCTGTACTGGCTTGTGGATAATATGTTTCAATTTCCGGAAAAACAGGACCTGAAAAGCTTTCTTCCGCGACTGTGGTTACGATGGTCGGTACATTGAAAATCTTGGAAGCTCCACAGATTACGGCGACATTATTACGGAGTTCTTCCATAGTAATGCTTTTTGTGGCAAATGCCATTTGACCTTCGAAGTCGATCAATACCAATGCATGGTTGCTTGGCGACAATAGTTCTAGTGATGGTTTCATAAATATGTATTTTATTGTTGTTTGTTAATTGTAGAGATTCAAATCTTTTACCTTTTTTCTTATTGTTTTGATTTTTAGTTTTCTATGGTTTTTTGTCGGTTTTTAAAACTGACGGTATATCGTCAATTTGTTTTTCGTATTAAAATAATCTGATAAGTCAATGATCTATTCACCGCTTTGGAGCTGCTGTTATCCTTTAGAGATGCCCAAAGCATTTGTTGTATACCCAAATTTAGGCGGGTTAATTTTGCTGTTCATTGAACTAGTTCAAGAAAAAAGGGGAAAGAAAAAATGTACTAAACAATGGATATTGCGGAATCCCTTCGCGGTCAATTAACGTATTTCTAGATTCTGAAAAATGGGACTTTAGGTTTTTGAATTGAATAGATTAACTTTTAGGTGTCTCAAGACTTGTTTTTATGATTTATGTTATCTAAAAGATAAATTTTAATTATTTAATGGTATGCTAAACCTGTTTAGGTAGTAATGTTGTTGATATTAATTAAATATTTGTTAACATTACGGTAAATTATAAACCAAGTCAAAGCATCAACTTTGATGCAAAATTCTAAACCAGACTAAAAATGCAAAAAACATTACTAATCAGTATGGCATTGGGTCTCTCATACCCCACTTGGGCTAATGTAGAGCGTGATTATGTCAAATTGAATCAAGAGGTGCATAGTATTGCAGTTCAATCTACCGTGAAAGGAGTGGTAAAAGACAAAAACGGAACAACCTTGTCCGGAGTTACCATTACCAATTTAACCAGCCAAAAAACAACCTCAACGAATGTAGCGGGTCAGTTCACGATTGAAGCCACTATAGGGCAAAGACTCAAATTGACAGGGATAGGCTATAGTGAAAAGATCGTCAGCGTGACGGGAGGGCAGATCGATATCATCATGGAATCCAAAGATACCGAACTGGAGGAAGTTGTGGTGGTCGGTTATGGTACGCAGAAAAAAGTGAATCTTACCGGTGCAGTAGACCAAGTGGGATCAGAAGCTTTTGAGGGACGCGTACTGGGTAATGCAAGCCAGATGCTCCAAGGGGTCATTCCTAACTTGAATGTAACCCCAGCAGATGGTAAGCCCAATCGGGCACCAAGTTTCAATATCCGTGGGACAACTTCCATTGGTCAGGGTGGAAGTGCACTTGTGCTTATCGATGGTGTCGAGGGTGATCTTTCGGCAATCAATCCCAATGATATTGAAAGTGTAACTACACTCAAGGATGCGGCTTCATCTGCGATTTACGGCTCCCGCGGTACCTTCGGGGTAGTTTTGGTCACAACGAAACGTGCCAAGTCCGGAAAAACTTCGATCAATTATTCTGGAAGTGGCTCTTTCCAAAAACCTGTAACATTGCCCAAATTCGTGACAGATGGTTATGAATATGCTTCGCATTTCTTTACAGCCTATAATGCCTGGAATAATTATTCTTCGATTCCGAGCAAGCTCAACAAGACACAGATCTTTACAACAGATTGGCTGGAAGAATTTAAGAGAAGAAAAGAACAGGGCATTACCGAACAGGTCACTGTCGACGATAAGGGTAATTATGTATACTACGGTAATGAAGATTATTACGGTACGTTGATCAAGGATAATACGTTTGTCCAGGATCATAATCTGTCCATCAGTGGTAATTCAGAAAAAATGGATTACTATATTTCTGGACGTGCTTACGACTACAATGGCCTGTACCGCTACAACAGTGATAAATATAAGACCTATAATACACGTGCAAAAGCGGGACTTCAGGTGACCGACTGGTTACGGATAAGCAATAATATCGATTTTAATTATGCTAAATACAGAGACCCATCGACTGCTGGTGAAGGTGGAAATATCTGGCGCAATATTGCCGATGAGGGACACCCTTCTTCGCCGATCTTTAACCCTGATGGATCTATGAGCTTCTCTGCAGCCTATACAGTAGGGGATTTTATCTATGGTAAGAATGGTACGAATACGGCTAATCAGGATCTCCGCAATACAACTTCTTTCGAGACTAAGTTTTTCAACAATACGTTCCGCGTTAAAGGGGATCTGACTTTTAGAAATCGCGATTTTAATTCGGTAAGAGTCCGTGTGCCTGTTCCATATAGCACACAGGAGGGAAAAATGTTGCGGTTGGAAACAAGTATGAATGACAATATTTATCAAGTAGACCAACGCTACCGTTACTTGTTTGGAAATCTCTACAGTGAATATGAACGCACAATAGGCGATCATTATTTTAAAGGTTTGCTCGGATACAATTATGAACAGCGTACGTATAATTCAACTTATATCACCAAAACCGGTCTGCTTAATGATGACGTAGAAAATATCAACCTGGCAGTAGGGCAGAATACCACAGCGACAGCGGGATATAACAAGTACCGTAATGTCGGGGTATTTATGCGTGCCAATTATATTTTCAAGGACCGTTACCTTTTTGAATTCAATGGCCGCTACGATGGTTCGTCCAAATTTCCGACAAACCAACGATGGGGACTGTTCCCTTCCGCATCCGTGGGCTGGCGTATTTCTGAAGAGCCATTCTTCCAGGTGGACAAAAGAGCACTTTCTGATCTGAAGCTAAGAGCGTCCTATGGCTCATTGGGTAATGGTAATGTCGATCCGTATTCCTATTTGGATATTTACGAGATCAAGATTATGGATCGGGTATTGAACGGACAGAAGCCGGCATATACCTCGGTGCCTAAGGTGATCCCGGATAACTTAACTTGGGAAACAGCGCGCACGGCAAACTTAGGTCTTGATCTATCGTCTTTAAATGGAAAACTGACTTTTACGGGCGATATCTATCAACGCAAGACCTTAAATATGTATACCTTAGGTGTAGCTTTGCCTGACATCTTTGGTGCGGAGTCGCCGAAAGGAAACTATGCTGACATGACCACAAAAGGTTTTGAAGTGAGCCTGACTTATAAGGATAGATTCGATCTGAACGGTAGTCCTTTCAATTGGTCCGTAAGGGGTACTTTGGCTGATTATAGATCCAATATAGACCGTTATGAAAATAAGGAGGGTTTAATCAAAGATGGATCGTATTATGAAGGTCAGCGAATCGGCGAAATATGGGGCTATGTAACGCAAGGTTTATTTCAGAATCAGGCGGAGATTGATGGTGCCGCAAAACAAAAATTGATCAAATCGTCAAACAATGGTACAATATATCCAGGTGACGTACGTTTTGCAGATCTAAATGGTGATGGTGTAATCGATTATGGAAATAATACGATTTATAGCCATGGTGACAGAACTGTAATCGGTAATGCCGATCCACGATATATCTACAGTTTTAACCTTAATCTGGATTGGCAAGGTATTTATTTCTCGTCTTTCTTCCAGGGGGTGGGTAAGCAGAATTGGTACCCGAGCAATGAATCTATTTTTTGGGGACAATACAATCGACCTTACAACAACTTGCCGGAATGGCACCTCAACAATTATTGGACGGAAGACAATCCAAACGGTTATTTTCCTCGCTATGCTGGGTACAATGAATCTATTAAAACAACGCCACAGACAAGATACCTGCAGAACGTTGCCTATATACGGATGAAAAATATACAGATCGGATACAGTTTTCCTAAATCTGTAACCAACAGGTTAAAAATCAGTAGTCTTCGGGCTGGACTCTCGGGCGAGAACTTATGGACCTGGTCGCCTCTTTACAAAAAAACGAAGGATCTCGATGTAGGTAATCTGGGCAAATCTGATCCGGAGATCGGAACGGGTTCTGGCGACGGATTTAACTATCCGATTATGAAGAGTGTTAGTTTTAATTTATCTATTGGCTTATAGTTTTTTATTATCATGAAAAAATTATTTTATATACCTATTGTTGCGCTTTTGTTTTCCTCCTGTGAACTAAACGAGCTGCCGAAGGCAGGTGCCACCGAGGAGGATATCTTCGGGAGTGAAAGTGGATTAAAAAATTACAGCAACTCGTTCTATCGGAATATTACCTCTGGTAGTGACGCTTATAAAGGTGACGCTATGGCTGACTATTCGGCTGTAAATAGCCTCAATGATTTTATGGTCGGCGGCGCTTACAGTGCTGAGATCAGTTCGGGGTGGTCCTGGACTACCCTGCGTAATATCAACCAATTGATCGCTAAATGTAATAGTCCCAAATTGAGCGATGCCATCAAAAATAATTATATCGGCTTAGCTCGCTTTTTCAGAGCTTGGTTCTATTATGAGAAAGTAGTTCGTTTTGGCGATGTGCCTTGGGTAGATCACCCTTTGGCTGTTGATGAAACGGATATCCTCAAAGCACCACGGGATTCGCGCGAAGTGGTCATGAAGCACATCATGGAAGATCTGGACTTTGCTTACGCCAATATCACAAATACGGCGGGCGACGGTAGTACGGTTAATAAATGGACAGCACTTGGTTTGAAGACCCGAATCGCGCTGTTCGAAGGAACATTTCGTAAATACCAAAAGCTCAATTTGGCTACACAGCCGGAAGTATTCTTCCAGATGGCGGTAGACGCTGGCAAGATTTTAATGGAAAATGGTCCTTATGGGCTTAATATCTCTGCAGACCCTAAAACATCACAGCGGATGCTGTTTACAAGCAATGTACCTGTGACCAAAGAGGTTATGCTGGCGGTAACCTTTAGCAAAGATCTTGCGCTGCTGAACGATGCGAACTGGTGGTGGACATCGGCTACCTATGGCCCCCGTCTGAGTTTGGTAAGACCCTTTATCAATACCTTTTTGAATGTTGATGGTACCCCTTATACGGATAGACCCAACTTTCAGACGGAGGAGTTCTATGAGGAATGTCAAAATCGCGACTTGCGTCTTGCACAGTTGATCCGCACACCGGGTTACTCGCGTAACGGACAGGCGGCACCTCCAAATTTTGCGAGTTTCACCTATACAGGTTATCAGCCGATTAAGTATACATTGGATGATTCATATTATGACAACGGCGGGTACAATACGAATGCGGTGCCGCTAATGCGTTATGCGGAGGTGTTGCTAAATTATGCCGAAGCGAAACAGGAACTCGGTACCATTACCGATGCGGACTGGTCCAAAACTATTGGAGCGCTGCGAGTAAGGGCAGGGATAAGTAGTGGAATCAATAGCTTGCCGACAAAAGTTGATAGCTATCTGAAAAATACATTCTTCCCTGAAGTAAACAGTCCTGTGCTTTTGGAAATCCGCCGGGAAAGACAGGTGGAGCTGGCCCTGGAAGGATTCCGTTTCAACGATTTGAAACGCTGGAAACTTGGACCATTAATGGCCAATCTACCTTGGACAGGTATCTATATTCCGGCGCTGGATAAATTGATCGATATCGATCATAACGGTACACCCGATGTTGTCTTTTATGACGGCAGTAAATCTGCGCCTTCGATAACTGTTCCTGCAGGAGTAGCCAAGGTGGCTATAGGGGGTAAAAGTACCAATTTCCAGACAATGACTTCAGACAATCACCTGGAATGGTTTAAAGCTGTTAAGCGTACTTGGGATGACAACAACAAGCAATACCTTTACCCAATTCCGTCTGCAGCAATCGTGTTGAACAGTAATTTGACACAGAATCCGGGTTGGATCAAATAATGCTTATTTGATCCGTTCTCTAATGATAAAGCCCCTTGCAACATTGCATGGGGCTTTTTATATGGAGTGGAGGATGTCTTTTAAATTTAACTGATTTTAGTTAAGTTTAGAAGGAGCAAAGCCATGATGTATGAACTTAAAAATAAATTTACCCGTCTATAGCGAAGAGTTAGGACTACAGTCTTCCTGGGAGCCGGGATTCGAAATAGCGGTTAAGGTTACTTATAGTGAAGCCGTAATTAGTGCAAACAAACAGGGACTTATTTCTCTTGCTAAACAGCTTTTGATACTTGCGCAGGATGAAGCACCGACGGGTTCTCATTTCCATTTGGATGAAACAAACGCCCTGGGACCAGAATCTATTTCTCTGATCTTGGAAAAAAGATAGCTATTATGTTTAATTTAATGAGAATAACGCTATTAAAGACCGGTCTATTATTTTTAATAGTTTGTGGTATAAGCTCTAATGCAGCGGCTCAAGAAATTTTGTATGTATTTCCAGAGACAGTAGAGAAGATCGTAGATCAGCATTTAAGTAAATACAAGCTGAATGAGGACAAAGAGAGAGTCTATCTGACTTTGGATAGAAATGCGGAAATATATACGCTGACAATATCCACCTACTTCGTGGATCGTGATGATGATTTGACCTGGTGGATTAAAGGGAGCAATCGCGTGGGGCTGGTCAATACCAAAAAATATCCGCTATTGCTTGATATGGATTTTGATTTTGGAGCTACTGATAGAAAGGCCGTCGGTAAATTTGGCGAGCGGAATGGGCAGGTTAAACGTATGCGGGTTCTTTTGCACGGGTTTTATGTGGAGTTTAATAAAAGCGGAAAGATATTGAGACAGTACCATGAAACCCGATAACTGCAATATTTTTCTTATAAAGCCTAAAGAGCTTTATAAGAAAAATATTGACACAACTTCACTTCACATCATCGGGTTTTCTTGTTGCTATCGACGCTCTTGATATACGCCAATTTCATGAATGACAGCGCGATCTTTTTGAGGTTTGATGCTGAATCGTAACTTTTGTCCCAATACTTGATCAAAGCGAAAGATCTTGATGCGCCCCTGCTGCACAGCCTTGGCTGCAATAGGTTGCCATTTACCATCTCTCAGGTAAGATAGACTGTATTGTGCCGGATGATCTTTTCCTTCAGTAATGACAACGCTGTTGAAGCTTTTGCTGCGGTCAAAATCCATTTCATACCAGAGCCCCTCTTTAACGAGCGGGTTGGAGACCCAGGCGCTGCCAAAGTTATCATCGTTAGCAAAATCCATGATATTCATATCGTCACTCCAGCTGCTGTATGAAGGTACTTGTTTAGCGATATTGTGGTCGACAATAGGAGCTTGGCAGCTGGGTAAAGTACTGTAGTTGGGCCTGTTTTTGTACAATGTACCAATTTTTTTCAAGGCATCGAGCGCATTCTGATCCATGAGACCATCACTGTTTGGGGCCACATTGAGCATAAAGTTGCAATAAGCATTATTGTAGGGGATGATGAATTTCTCAACCAGCTCATTGACATCCTTAACGGCTGTATTTGGGAATGAGGTTTTCCAAAACCAATTCTGCTGCAAGGGAAGGCAAGCCATAGCAGGGAGTTTGTTGTGTTCTTTGGAAATAAATTGCCCCGCTCCTTGTTCGTAAGATTTGACATCTGTATAAAAGAGGGCATCACCGGGGTATTTTGCTGAATTGAGGTCCATCAATAAGCATTTGGGCTGTAATGACTTGACAAGATAATAGATATCATCGAAAGGAACATCGTCGTAAGAAATGCGTGACCAGGGTGCATCCCAACCATCAATCACCAAGGCGTCGATTTCTCCATATTGGGTGAGCAATTCGGTCAGCTGATCTTTGATCAGCTGGATATGGGCTTTGGTAATAGTGTGCGGCCGTATACCTTGGTGCATATCTAGTATCGAATAATACAGCATAACCCGAAGACCATTTTTGCGAAAAGCTTCAGTAAACTCCTTGACAACATCACGATGTAAGGGTGTATTCATGACGTTGTAGTCTGTGGTTTTGGTGTTCCAGATCGGGAAGCCACTGTGGTGCTTGGTTGTCAGACAGCCATAACTCATATTTGCCGATTTGGCCGCTTTGGCCCATTGATCTGCGTTGAGTTTGGGCGATTTGAACAATTCAAGAGCAGCATTGGGATCGGACCAGTCCTGTTCCATAAAAGTGGGCATACCATAATGGATAAACATGCCAAATCCTAGATTGACAAAATCGAGCTGGCTCTGCTCGAGCACTTTTTTTGAAAAACTGGTTTGTGCAAACAGGCTTTGGCCCAGCAAGAGGTAACATAGACAGAGTAGAGTCTGTGAAATTTTGGACATAATTTGCTAATTTGTTAGGCTGTAAAGATAGGGTAAGAAGGAGTATCCTGTGTTTAACAGAAACCTAATGAAAGCCTAATAAAAGCCTAATGGGTACCTTGGATCGATAAATAGATGTTATTTTTAAACCATGAACAGCGCCAGTCGAAATATATATCCCTGGGCATTTGGCACCAGCTTCCTGATCTTGACCCTGTTGATCGGTTTTTTGATCTTCAATACATATAAGCTTGAAGATAAAAATTACCAGATCGGACAGCTCAGTCTGATTCAGAATGCCTATGGCGCTGCCGTAATGGATGATAAGATATTCCCCGGTGGTAATACGATATTCCAGACTTCATTGGTACCCTGTTTGCCGAAATGGTATGAAAAAAAAATAAATAAATTCGCAGATACAGACCAGTACGGTAACCATTGTATGAATGGCTTTCTCGATCAGATGCGGAGGCAGCAGTCGTTAGACAGTATTTTTCGTCGGATCGTACATCAGCAAGGGCTCGATACAACACTTGTTTACCTATTCCATTTTGATAAATTGGAAATATATAATGCAAGAGACCGTGCCTGGACGACTTTCTATGCGTTAGCAGCGGATGATCGTGCAGGTCTAATTAGTGGCAAACTCAAGCGCGGAACAAATAATAATAGGGTATTCCAACTGTCTGTTAGTGACAAGAATCCTATTCCTTATCGTTTTACCTATAGCCTGTATGTTGATTATGAAAATAGGGACTGGCGTCTTGTCCAACGTATGGTGCCCGTGTTTTTACTCTCCTTAGCTTGTATTGTTGTGATCGTATTATTGAGCTATCGAACCTATCGTAATTGGATCAATCAACGTAAATTGGCAGATCTGAAAACGAGTTTTCTAAATCATATGCGCCATGAATTTAATACGCCACTGACGACAATTTTGATCAGTGCGCATAGTTTGATCGATCGTGAAACAGGAAAAGACGATAAGGAGGTGGCACAACTTGGGCGCATCGTGGAAAGGCAAGCCAAACGACTCAAAGCTTATTTTGAACAGGTCATGGGATCTGTGGCATTACAGGAACAAGAGGCTAAAATTGTATCCGTTTCCATTGATCGGCTGACACAGCAAATACTGAAAGAACTTCATTTGCGCTACCGAGGTGAAATTGAAATTCACTATGAACCTTTAGCTGCCGATGTAGAGATGAATCTTGATGAAGATTATTATTTTTCAATCTTAGATAACCTGGTATCCAATGCGATAAAATTTAATGATAATAGTAAGAAGACGATTCAGTTTAGCTGGGAGCAGCAAGGTCATCATTATAACCTCAAAATAGTGGATAATGGTGTTGGGATCGCGGCTGCAGATCAGGAAGCGATATTTACAGCATTTTATAGAGGGAAACTATCCGGTAATAAACCTGGACTAGGACTGGGGCTTTACTATGTCAAATCTTATTTGGACAGGCTGGGTTGGACAATCCATATAGCGGAAGATAAGTCTGGTTCCGGTACGATTTTTTATATTTACATGGGCAATGGGGGATTCAATGGTAAAAGACAAGATTGACATTCTTTTGATCGAAGACGAACCCGATTTGGGTGAGGTTTTTTCGCGTTACTTACGGTATAAGGGCTTTACTGTAGTTTGGGAAAGTACAGCGCAAGGAGGCTGGGCCGCTTTTCAGGTCTATGCTGTCAAATTACTCATTATTGATGTGCAGTTGCCCGATGGCAATGGTTTTGACCTGGCGCAACAAATGATACAATTTAATCCTGGGCAACCTATTTTCTTTTTAACAGCACTTCATGAACGTACATCGCGGCTTAGAGGGCTTAGTTTAGGCGCTGTTGATTACATTGCTAAACCTTTTGACATGGACGAAATACTGCTCAAGATTCGCAATTTGTTGACCGTGGCAAATGCGCCCGAAGTGCAGGCCAATTCGGAAATTGAACTCGCTATCGGTTGTCTCTTGCTCAACATGGAACGCTATAGTCTGCGTGATGGAATGGGGAGCATACAAAAGCTCACAGTCCGTGAAGCTGAGTTGCTGCGACATCTGGTCCTCCATAAAAATCTATTGGTCAATAAAAAAGATCTCCTGCTGCAGTTTTGGGGTAATACGGATTTTTTTAACGGTAAAAGCCTAGAGGTTTTTATCTCCCGACTTCGTAAATTGCTGCAGATGGATCGCAAACTTCATATCGAAAGTATCTATGGGGCGGGTTATATTTTGCACGAAAATGAAAGTGTTTGACGACCGGATCTATTTAAAGAAATACTATGTTATACGAAAATATTCTTAAAAATGTGTCCAAGTGCATTACTTTGACAGCTGAAGAAACCGAACAATTTACTAGTTTATTGACAACAAAGAAGGTTCCCAAGAAAACGATGCTATTGGAGGAAGGGGAAGTATGTCAGTTTGAAGGATATCTTCAAAAAGGTTGTGTCCGGATCTATTATCTGGATGAAAATGGTTTTGAGGTAACGTTAGCATTTGCTGTCGAAGATTGGTGGATTAGCGATATTGCTTCATTTCATTACCATACACCATCCAGTTTATACATGGAAACATTAGAAGACAGTGAGTTTTTGATGTTAACACCAGAGACCAAGGAGAGATTATTAGAGACTGTTCCAAAGTTTGAGCGGGTCTTTCGTATGTTGGTGCAGCGTCGGCTTGCTGTTCTGCAAAATAGACTGATCCATACAATGGCCAAACCGGCCGCCGATCGCTATCTCGAATTTATTGAACTATATCCGACTATTTCCCAACGGGTACCGCAATACTATATTGCATCCTACCTGGGGGTTTCACCCGAATTTGTCAGCATTATACGTAAGCGGCTTGCTGCAAAGAAATAATAAGCAGTTCGAATGGCTCCATGTTGAAATACATAGGTGATGACATGAGCCATTCGATTTAGAAAAAGATGAAGAAGGCTTTTCAAAAAGTGAATGTATTTATGCGTTGAGTTTTTTTGCGATTTGATTTGAGCTTTGTACCAAATATATTTGAGCTTTCGGATAACTAGATTTTGTAAAAGGTATGAGATATTTGCTACCTTTAGACTGGGACTGATTTTAGCTATCGGTACCCATAATCGCAGAGCCGTTTAAAATAAATCGTATTGAGCATGGAAGAGAAAGATTTTGGGAATGCCTTTTTGTATTCCTGTTATGTCGAGAAAGCATTTGGGCACGAACAATTCATTCCCGAACATGTCGTTTTTTTTCAGCTATCTGGTGAAACACATCTGGACCATCAGAAAGGAAAATTGGTGGCGACAGAAGGGCAGATTGTAGTTGCCCGTAGAAACCAACTGGCCAAAGCTTTTAAATATCCCGCGAAAAATAATGTTTACAAATCTGTTTCAGTGTTGCTGGGGGCTGATCGGCTGAAGCAATACGCAATGGATCATCACCTTAGTTCGGACAAAAGGTATCAGGGTGAGTCCAATGTTGTACTGGAAAGTAACCTGTTTATAAAAAGTTATTTTGAGTCATTGACGCCTTATGCTGAAGCCATCGACCGAGTGAGCCCGCAGATGGAAAATATCAAGATCTATGAATTGATCACCTTGTTGTTGGAAAGCTATCCACAGTTAAAAGACCTTCTATTTGACTTTTCGGAACCACATAAAATTGATCTCGAGCAATTTATGGTTAAAAACTATCGGTACAATGTGCCTTTAGAAAACTTTGCGAAACTTACAGGTCGGAGTTTAGCAAGCTTTAAACGTGATTTTGAGAAAATATTCCAGACGTCTCCCCGAAAATGGCTGCAAGAAAGACGTCTTTCTGAGGCTTATTATCTGATTGAAAATAAGCGGCAAAAACCTGCTGATTTTTATCTTGATCTGGGTTTTGAAAACCTTTCTCATTTTTATGCTTCTTTCAAGGAGAAGTTTGGCATAACACCAGCGACCATCAATTCCGTTGCTTAAAACTATTTCCGCCACCAATAACTAGGTGCTAAAGGGGCTTGATCGAGGTCGATGACCTGGCCGATCATAGGGGTAAGCAAGGCCTGTTGTTGTCGTATTGCTTCCTTAGAAATGCGTTCTAGAGGTTCATTCCAGGCATGATTGGCCAATACAAACTTCGATGAGTGAACCGGAAATAGCAAGGTGGCTTTGAGATCATTTGCCGCTTGGACAACCTCCTCCGGCATCATGTGTATGTGTTTCCAGCTGAGGTCGTATTGGCCATTTTCCAATATAGCCAGATCAAAAGGACCCAATCGATTACCTATCTCTTTGAAGTGGCTATCGTAGCCGCTATCCCCACCTAAATAGAGCCGCATGGAAGGTGTCTGGAGAACATAGGATGCCCATAATGTATTGGCTGTAAATATGCTGCGGCCTGAAAAATGTCTGGCTGGCGTAACTGTTACACTGAAACCGTCACCCAAGTTGATTTCATCCCACCAATCTTTTTCGATGATCTGTTCAGGACGATATCCCCAATATTCAAGATGAGAGCCAACACCAAGGCCAACAATGACTTTTCCAACCCGGGGTTGAAGTGCTTTGAGCGTCTTGTAATCCATATGATCGTAGTGGTCATGTGATATAAATAAAAAGTCGATAGGCGGTAGTGCCGCTACGGTAGTGACATCGGCTCCTTGAAATGCTTTTACACTGCCCGGAATTGGGGAAGCACTGCCGCTAAGGACAGGATCGACGAGTATGTTCTTACCATCGATACGAAGGAAATAAGAGGAGTGACCAAACCAAACAAGCCCATGAGGCTGACTTAACAACTCTTCCCAGTCGATATTCACTGTTGGTATAATATGCTTGGGACTTGTTTCGTTCGAGCGCTTAAAAAAATAATCGTATAGTGCCACGGTCCAGGGCTGGGTAAGCTGTGGTGTAAGGCTACTGTTCTGGAATTTTCCGTCTTTAAATTGTTTCGATAGCTGTATGCGTTGAAGTCTTTCACCCGAGGGTCTTTTGCCGAATTGTGGATGCATCATATATAGTCCGATAAGAGCGATGAGAACTGTTAGTCCTAGGATTGTTCTTTTCAAAAATAGAAGCCACTTCTTCCTGATGTTTCTTGTTGTCATCTGCTTATTGTATGACAACAAAGATAAGACTGCTGAGACAGATCTGTTTTTTGCTGATAGCTCAAATTTATGTGCTGTATGGCTCATTTCTGCGGATTCATCCGATCCACAATATAAAGAAAGTCTTAAAGTCCACAAAAAATAAAAAAAATGGTATAGTTTTGGGCAATTTAGAAAAGACTATTTGAACCCGTTGAGATTACTATTTTCCTTATTATCGAAAATTTTGTTTCACTTTTTCAGAATTATTTGCTCTTCTTTTACGCTCGGGAGTTGGTTGGATTATAGGTGGTTGGATAATAAAAAAAAGGGGGCTGTCCAATCTTTTTGGACGCCCCCTTCTTTTACCCTTTATAAGGTTTTTTAGCGGCTTCGATAAGCTCTTTCATTTCTAATTTAATGTAATCTACATTTGGGGTAGATCCGGTAAGAAAATAACGTATATTTCCTTCCTTATCAATAATAAATTTTGCTGGAATTCCTTTGACTCCGAATTTCGCGGCCATAACTTCTCCAGTTTGTGGATCTTTTTGATCGTCATAGAGAACTTCAAAAGGATAATTATTCTTGGTGATAAAGGATACTACATTTTCCTTATAATTCTTATCTCGCTCCCAGGTATTCATGAATAAGAATTGTACATCCTTATCATCTGCATAAGAGTCCTGTGCTGCCTTCATTCCTGGAAATGAACGGATACATGGCTGACACCAAGTTGCCCAAAAATCCAATACCACAACTTTTCCCTTTAAACTGGCTAGGGATACTTTTTCACCTTTAAGATTGAGTAATTCAAAATTAGGTGCAGGTTTAAAAGTTGCCATTTCTTTAATATGGTTGCGAATGTTTTGCGTTAATTCTATTTTTAAGGATGCATTAAAACTCTCGTAACCTTGAACAGATCCATTCAATTCAGTATATAATTTTTTAAGATCATTTTCGACCGAAAATTGTCCTTTAGCATATAACTTGGTGAGAATATTATATGCCTCAAGCTTTCTTCCTGTGCCCATTAAAGATTTGTAGTATACCATTGCTAGACCATCCGCTTGCTCTGGTGCTGCATTTAATGCATTTTCTATGTAACCTAGCGCTTCAGTAAATTTTTTCTGCGAAACAAGTATATTTACATAAGCTGACATGGAGCTTGCATACCCCATGGACGCAAACCGAGCCTTATTGTCTTTTTGATCCTCTGGAAGGGTTAAATAGTAATAACTATCATCCATAGCAGTTTTTAAGAGTGGTGCTGCAGTAGTCGTATCACCTGTCCTCAGGAGGATTTGACCAACAGGGATATATCCATTTCCGCGCCAGAATCGTTCTTTCATTTCTTCTAGATAATATATTGCTTTTTGTGCATTTCCATCGTTGGCAAAACTTTGTGCTAAATTAGCCAATACATAATCATAAGTCAGTGGTTCTTCCTTGAAGTTTTTAACTGGCCATTTTTTGATAAGGTCGTTATAAGCTTTTTCTTTTTGTACTGGCGTACTTGCATTGTAAAAAATATCTGTGATAAAGGCATCACGGGTTAGTGATCCTTTTGGATATTTTTTCTTAGCCAGTACTTCTGCAGATGCCTGCAGATCTTCTTTCCCTAAAGAACGCAAAATGTTGATTGTAGTACGGTAGTCTTCTTCCGATTTATAAGTCTTTAATTCGCTCATTAATACATTAGCAAGCGAATCCTTTTGTACCAACGTACCTTTTTCTATAATGGGGAGATACTGTTGGTATTTGTTTTTTGCTGGTTGTTGTGCAAAAGATGCTGTTAGCGAAAACACCAATGCAGCCGTTAAGATTTTTGTTTTCATTTTTTGTCTGTATGATTTTTTTAATTCATTAATCTTCGTATCCTGGATTCTGTGTCAGTTTATTGTTGATCAAAATCTGGGCTTGTGGAATAGGATACAAGACATCCGTAGCCTGCCAGTTTGATTTGATTGGAGACAATACAGTGGTAGCACGATCGGTCCGCTTGAGGTCGAGCCAACGATGGCCGAACTCACCGAAAAATTCGTGCAGGCGTTCCGTTTCTATTGCAGATAGTAATTGTGTTTGGTTTAAGCTTGAATTAAGTCCTGCAAGTCCAGCGCGAGAACGGACAGCATTCACATCTGTCCGGGCTTCGGCAAGTTTTCCCAATTTAGCCCTCGCTTCCGCGCGAATAAGATACTGCTCGGCTAAGCGAAGCATAATATGGTATTCGGAACCTGTTCCCGAGGATACTTTATATTTGGTTATGGCATAATAGATTTTGTTGGAGACCGACTTTGAACTTGTCCAATTTGTTTTTCTTAAGTCAACCGTCGGAGATGTCTCAAAGCTATTGTACACAGCGTCCGGTAGGGTGTAGCCGGGTGTAGCTGTAGCCGCGGTAATATAATTGGAGCCAAATGTCGTTACTCCCGTTTGATTGCCAAGTTGAAGGATAACCTCATTACTTGAGTTTACAAAATTTTTATCTGGTGTCGGCATGCCATAATCAGATGACTGTAATACTTTGGTCGCATAAGATTCGGCATTTTGATAATCCTTTTGGTAAAGATAAACTCTTGCCAATAGTGCACTTGCAGCAGTTTTGTTAGCTCTTCCTCTCGGGCTTGCTGTTGCATCATAGGCCGTCGCCATCTTACTTTCCGCATCTTTTAGATCAGCAATAATCTGATCATATACTTGCTGTGCAGAAGTTCGTGGAAGAATTGCATCTTCAAAAGCGTGGAGGTCATCACGTAATTGCAATGGCACATCACCATAAAGGTTGACGAGATAGAAATAGGTATAGGCCCTAAAAAATTTCGCTTCGCCCAGGAGCTGGTCTTTTACGCTTGGGGTAAGGCTGGTGGATGCGTCGAGACCTGATATCGCATTGTTTGCGTTCTTGATAAGTTGGTAACAATTTGACCAGAAATTAGCGACATTCCCATTTGTGTTCAGCAGGTTATTGCTGGCGAATTCCGAGGTATTTGCATCAGCCGCATTGTATTGAAGGTCGTCTGCAGCGATTCCCGTATAAAAGGTTGAAGTCCCGGCGAGATTGATGCTTAATGCTGTGGTATACAATCCGCGTATGACACTATTTGCAGAAGCATCTGTGGAGAATGCTTCGCCAGCTACAACTTGTGTTGGTGGAGCTCCCAATTCCACAAATTTTTCGCAGGAGCTGGTCAAAAGAGTTCCACTGGTAATTGCTAATAATAATATATTTCTATTGATGTTTAATTTCATGATCTCTAGTTTTAAAATTGACAGTTAAATCCAAATACAATCGTCCGCAATGGAGGCAATACCTGGGCAATCGTTCCAGTTCCTAAACCAGATGGACCGCCTTGCACGGTCGTTTCGGTATCCAGGACATATTTGTTCTTGGCCCATGTAAAGAGATTTTGCCCTTGCATAAATACATTACAATTAGACATTTTTAATTGCGAAGTCCAGCTTTTGGGCAGGTTGTAAGATAAATTGACAGACCTCAATTTAATATAGGAAGCATCCCCATAGACAGCATCAGAGCTGGTATATTGATTATAAGAGTTGCTTAATGCAACTCCATCAGCTGAAGATGCCGGTACTGTCGGGATAATTGCTCCCGGGATATTGGTATTGCTGTTATTTGGTGTCCATCTGTCCAACCAGTAATCATTTTGGTTGAGCATAGCACCAGGTCTTGTATTGAGGATTTTAGTTACTCCAAAGCGGTGGTTAAATTGAAAAAATACGCCAAGCTCGAAGCCTTTGTAGGAAAAGGTATTGTTAAATCCGCCATAGAAAGGTGTACCTAAGTTAGCAACGTATCGGTCATCGCCCGTTATAGCCCCATCGCCATTGCGATCTTCGTATAACGCTCTTCCTGTTGCGGGGTCTACACCTTGATAGTGATACAAACGGACCATATTGAGCGGCTCACCAACTAGAAAGCTACTTGAATAAAATGTGTTTTCAATTCCAGGAAATTCGACAAGTTTGTTTTTATAAAACGTGAAATTAGCAGATGTTTTCCATGTAAAATTTTCATTTGTAATATTGGTGGTGTTCAACTCCAATTCCAAGCCTGTATTTTGGATCAATGCCGGTAGGTTTTCTTTGTAACTGTTGTAGCCCGTTTGAGTACTTAAAACTAAATCAGTTATCTGATCAGAAGAACGATTTCTGAAAAAGTTTCCAGTAAACAAAATTCGATCTTTCAAGAAACCTAGATCTAAAGCAAACTCCAGTTTTTTGGTTGTTTCCCACTTGATATATTCATTTGGAAGTGTTCCAATATTCATGGAAGGATTATTTAGATACGCGGTTGTTGAAGAGTAGAGTGGAAGATAAAGGTAATTTGAAATTTGATCATTACCTGTAGTTCCATAGCTCGCTCTCAATTTACCAAAACTTAAAAACGTTAAATTATCTTGTATAAAATCCTCTTTTCCAAAGACCCATCCTAGCCCTATTGCTCCAAAATTTCCGAATCGGTTTTTAGGTCCAAAACGAGATGAGCCATCTCTTCTAAAAGTTCCATTAAACAAATATTTCTCTTTCCAGTCGTAATTTACTTTTCCGAATAGTGCATTGTATTTGTAATATACGAGGTTATTGCTGGCAGTGAATAATCCTGCGGCACTGAGCGAACCTAAAAGTGCATCGTTTGAATAATTAGAACCATTGGTTGTCTGGGAACGGGATGAATTTTGCTGAAAACTTGTTCCAATTAATGCCGTAAATTTACCTTCACCGATACTTTTTACATAATCCAATGTCGGTTCAATAATCCAATTTTCGGCCTTTGTATTAGAGAAACTAGAAGAACCAAGCGGGTTGGAAACGGTATTGTTTAAGGAAGTAATTGGCCGTTGATTATTTTGGTTCAACTGTGTGATGGTATAGCCAAAATTTGCTTTTGCTGTCAGCCCAGGTATAATTTTGTAACTCAGATTGGCATTTGAGATCAGATTATTGGTATTACCAAAGTATTTCCGTTCGAGCAAGGCGATTGGGTTGTCAATAAAAGCTGATGACGGTAACCAATAGTATTTTCCATTGTCACCATAGATTGGATAATTGGGGGGCAAATTGTAGAGTGAAGTGACATCAGAGGAAGGCATATCCGAATTGTCGTTGGCATAGCTAACTGATAAAGCGGCATTGAATTTTTTGTCAGAAGAGGTGTGATCTAAGTTTAACCGTGAGGTAAAGCGACTGTTTTTGCTATCCCCATAAAAAACAGTACTCTCGCGTCTATATCCCGAATTAAAGAAAAAACGGGTAGATTCGTTTCCACCAGACATATTTGCTTGAACGTCGGTAATATGTCCTTTGTTTCCAATCAGCATTTTCTGCCAATCTGTCGATTTGTTCTGATCCCATAACATAAGATCTGGAGCGTTATCGGCTGTAGGTGTAACTCCAGCATTAGCAAAAGCCTCTTTTCTTAGCGTGAGATATTGTTCTAGATTCAACATAGGGATAAAGTGGTTGACCTCCGTAAATCCGGTGTTAAAGTTTACACCAATGCGAGTACGACCTGCAGATCCTTTTTTTGTGGTGATCAATACGACACCATTTGCGCCCCGGCTACCATAGATCGCTGTAGCGTCGGCATCTTTCAAGACATCGATACGTTCAATATCAGCTGGATTAATCATGCTGAAGGGACTTAAGCCGCCTGAAGAAGCTGAGATACCAAATGAATTGAGGTTATCTGTTGCAGGTTGTCCGCCGTTAAAATTGGTAAATGGAACTCCATCAACCACGTATAGTGGTATTGAACCTGAGGTTGTTCCACTTAATGACGCCTGATTCCTAATCTGAATCTGAACAGCACTTCCGGGCACACCATTGTTTTGGGCGATCAATACACCGGACATTCTTCCCGATAGTGCGGCAAGGGGATTACTTACAGGTTGAGAGGTAATGTCTTTCGCTGTGATCGAAGCAACTGATCCCGTATTCAATCTACGTGTTGTCGTACCGTAGCCAATAACAACCACTTCTTCTAAGCTTCCTTCTTCCGGTTTCAGTTTAATAGGAGTAGAATTGGCAATAAGCTGCTTCGCAGTGATATCAACCTTCTGATAACCAATAAAAGAAAAAGTAATAATGACATCGTCATTTGGAATACGCAGTCCCCATTGTCCATTGACATCCGTTGCGGTACTCGTTTGCATATTGCGGTATTCTGCTTTTTGCCAGTCCTTTATGATAACAGATACTCCTGCCAAAGGCGTTCCATTTTCATTGACTACTTGGCCCGCAATGTGTTGCTGATTCTGTTTTTTTTCTTTTATAGCGATAATATCATTGTCCAATACTTCCCATGTTAGGTTGCTCCCGGCCAAAGACTGGGAAAGAAGATCTTTTACACTGATTTTCTTTCCAACAATATTGATTGTCGAGTTTGGGAGAGTCGATTTGCTAAAGAACATTTTGTATTTGCTCTTGTCATTGATTGTTTGAAATACATCTTCGAGTTTTCCTCCCTGGATGGAGACATCAATTTTTTCAGTTTGAGAATAGGCGAAGCTCTGTATATGCATGGCGCTAAGACAAATGAGCAGTAAAGCCAATCTCGACTCTTTTCTAAATTTGGGTTTTGTTTTGTTCATGTGAGTTATATAGGTTGATTGTTTTTAGAGTAGTTGTATTTGATTTTTCCCCGTTTTTTTAATTTGAAAGTAATTGACAGTTTGTAATGCTTTTAGGATATTTTCTAGTTGTTCGTTTTCGAATGTTGCTGAATAGCGTTGGTTAGCAACTGCTTTGTTTGTAATTTTAATTTCCACGCCATACATGCGTTCTAGTTTTAAGGCGATATCCAGTAATCTATCATCTTGAATGGTAATCCGATTTAATAACCATTCGGTTTCTAAAGCGGATCCGTCTTTTTCAGAGATGGAAAAGGACTGAATAGCTATTGCCATGGGAGCCGATGCGGTTTTAGTAGTTGTAGATGGGAATTCCTTTTCAACTCCATATACCTTTCTGATCACAAACTTTTCTTTGGGCTTTAATATAAATTTCTGATTGTCAGTTCCTTTTTTCCAAATGGATACTTTGCCACGTACCAAAGCTGTTTGGGCATTATTTTCTTCGGCATAATCGCGCACATTGAAAGCGGTTCCCAGTACGCTAATTTCCATTCTTGGTGTATGAATAAGGAAGGGCTTGGATGGATTTTTGGCGACATCGAAAAATGCTTCCCCAATCAAAGTAACTTCACGTGTACTGGAATCTTTGAATGAGGTGGGATAGATTATTTTGCTCGAAGCATTAAGTGTAACTTTTGTACCATCTTCTAGAACAATTCGCTGCTGTTGTCCGTTTGTTAGCGTAATTTCTCGATTGTTTGGTTGCGCAATTTTGTAAAGATAAAGAGCTGTAAAAGCGATACAGAGGATAGCTGCAGCTGCTGCAATTCTAGGGAAATTGAATGTTTTCTGATTCCTCCGAGTCAGTTTCTTTATAATTCTGCCATGAATGCGTGCTTTGAGTGCTTTCTGTACATGATCGGGTAGTGTTTTGATTAAATTCGGTCGGGATGAAAATGAATCGAAAAAACGTTCCACGACGTCCATTTCTTCCGAATTGGCTTCGCCTTTTAAGTATTTGTCAATTAGCTTTTCGAGCTCTTGGTTAGGATATTGCATATGATTAGTACAATGTTCACTTAAATAGTGCCCCTAAAAGGGAAAAATGTACTAGTCTAAATTGGTGTTTATTTGTAATTTGCTTATTTACAGTTGTATAAAATTAAGAGTAGGGTCAAAAAATGTTGGATAACAAGTTTTTTTAATTTTTGAATTGATACTCCGAGGTGATTTTGAACTGTATTTTGGGAAGTTTCTGTCAAATCACTAATTTCTTTTGTGGTAAGTCCATCTAAGTATCTCATTTTAAAGATTTCTTTTCTTTTTTGTGGGAGATTGGCTACCCATTGTTCAATTAAAGATTTTAAATCCTTTTCGGCATACTGATCTCCTTCTAGAATTTCATAACTTCGATAAAGGTGATGATTTTCTTCGATAAGGATATTTCTGCGTTTGTTTTTCTTATAGGTTTCAAAGACTTTGTATTTCATGCATGCAATTAGGTAGGATTTCAGGTTGTGAATCTCTCTACTGGGACAGTGTTCCCAAAGTTCAATAAATACATCCTGAACAATCTCCTCGCAGGAAGCTAAATCTTCGAGTCTTTTGTAAGATTCATCTAAAAGTAAAGACCAATATTTATCATACAAAATATTGAAAGCCTCTAAATCGCCTTCTCGAAGCCTAGCTAACAAGCTTGCATCATTATGAGCTGGATATTTATCGTTTTTCATGATATGATAGTGTGAAGTTGAATTCCTTAGATTGGTAGGGGTGAGGAATGTAACTTTTTTTCAATATTACAGATTTTATTAAATAAGGTCAAGATCTGTAAGTATTTTTTATTTTTTGTGTTTAATCTTTTGAAATTCATTAAACATTTCACATCATCATTTGGGCTTATATTCATAAGAAATTGGTTTTTGAGCCGTAATTAACTCAAAATTAGGTTGAATAAAATTAAAATAGAATTCACTTTTAATTTTTCGAATAAATAGTCAAAAGTACATTTGTTTTTGGATGAGTACTGAAATTTATCTTGTTTTATGCTCGCAGAGCAATAAAAAATTCGGTTTTCATTGTCAAGGTTTAATAATATTTTAAATTAATAAATCTTTAAGGAGAGGTTTTTAGATAAGAGCCGACGACCAAATTAATTCAACAGGATCGACCCCGAATGTTGATTACATTAAGTTAGAAATGCGTGAACTGATCGAATCTGCAAAAAAAGAGAAAAAAGGATAAACCAGCGAAGCCCCGATATGTAATGTCGGGGCTTCGTTGTGATAAATTATCTAGGCAAGGGCCCCTTAATCCACCAGCTTAATTTGGTCGGGATAACGGATCTGCTGGCCTGTTGCTTTGTAGGTTGGCAACTGAGCCTTCCAAGTCCGGAGCTGATCCGAAAGTAATTTGCTGAGCTCGCTGGTTTTTCCTTTCATTTTTGGGGCAAGGTTGTTGAGCTCACCGATATCTTGTTGCAGGTTATAAAGTTCAAGCCTCCCATTTTTCATGTCGTAAAGCAACTTATAATCACCTTGTCTTATTGCCGAGAAAAAGTTGATTCCAGGGCCATCTGGCACTGTCCACTTGTTGGGGATATTCCATACCAATGGACGGCTGTTCCAATTGTCGGACCTATCACCTTCCATTAATGGCAATAGATTTTTTCCATCTGGTTTTTCCTGTACGAGCTGATAGTGATCTATTTTGGCTAAGCTGAGTATGGTTGGAAAGAGATCTTCGACCATAACAGGGGTAGCGTCTGTGCTTGCAGGGTGTTGCTGGGCCTGTTTGATCAACAGAGGAACCCGTATTCCACCTTCATAAACCGACCCTTTACCGGCTTTTAATGGTAGGTTCTGTGTATGGCTTGGTCCGGTGCGCATCGGGCTGAGGCTAAGTCCGCCATTGTCGCTAAGGAAAATAATGACGGTATTATCGTATAGGTTTTTGTCCTTGAGAAATTGCACGATATCACCTATACTTTTGTCATAACCTTCGACCAGTGACGCATATGCAGCTTCAGTAGAATCTAGGCCACGGTCGATGTATTTTTGTACAAAGCGTGGATCAGGTTGTATCGGGAAATGTACCGCATAGTTGGAAAAGTGAAGGAAAAAAGGTTCTTTCCGGCGTATAGGTTCTTCGAGTGCCTTGAGGGCTTCCCGAGTCAGCGCTTCGGTTAGGAATGTTGAAGTACCATGATACTCCATCAAATCAGGCACGGCTTGATAGCTGGCTTTACCAGGAAGATTGCCGTAATTCTGCTCGCCATAATAGTTTTGTGGGTGTCCAGCAGAGTGCCCTGCAATATTGACCATAAAGCCCAAATTCAAAGGACTGGCACCAGGTGTTCCAGCAGACCCCCAGTGTGCTTTGCCCACGTGAATGGTATAGTAACCATTGGCCTTGAGGATGCTTGGGAATGGAGTGGCATATACCGTATGTGGAACATTGGGTACAGGACTTAATCCGTTGATATTCCAATCTGGTGGATTCAATAATTCATCTTTGCTATCTGTTGGCGTGTCAGCCTTGGGATGGGTCCAATTGGTGACACGATGATGAGCTGCATTTAAACCGGTCAGAAAACTCACTCGGGAAGGTGTGCACACCGGGGTTGCATAGGCATTGGTAAATTTAATGGCATCTTTGGCCAATGTTTCCAGATAAGGGGTATGAAACTTTTCGTTGATTGGTGTTTTGACCTTGTAAAACGGTTCGGACATGTCCTGCCAACCGAGGTCGTCCACAAAAAACACGACAATATTGGGGCGTTGTGTTGTGGATACCGATTGATGTTTCTGCTTAACTTTAGTTCGGTTGACTGTTTGCGCATGGCCTCCTACACACATACCCATGAATAACACCGCAAGGGTGAATGATGAATTGTTTTTGCGAAATAACATAGGGACAGTTTATAGTTTGAATATCGGGATTTGCTATTGATCCAACGTTTGTAAATCACTTTGTTTGCCATTTATCGTATTGTTTGAAATAACGCTATTTGCGACACGTTCAAAAAATAGGGGCCTTTTGTTCCAATGAAAAGCTGGATATTCCTGGTTGGTTTTGATCCTATTGTTGCGAAACACCAATCCATCCACAGACTTCGCATAGAGAATGGGCTTGTCGAAAGTTTCGAAGAGATTGTCTTCAATAATGATATGGCTATGGAAGTATTTTTGCTGGTTTTTTAAATCCGGAATTTCAGGATAGATCGATATAATCGCATTGGTAAATTGGAACATATTGGTCAAGGCATTGATAAACGTATTGTTACGGATGCGAATATCGTGACAGCTGCCAGTTTCATACCAGCCGTTGGCATCACCGCAAAGGAGAATGGCGGTACCCGAAGTATGATCAAAAAGATTGTTTTCTACAAGGGTCTTTTTTGGCGTGCTGAATAAAGCACCACGTGCCCTGTTATGACGTATGGTATTGCCGCTGAATACAACGCTTGGTGTCCAGGTAAGATTTTCGATGCCAATATCCATTTTTGCCGGATCAATAGCAGGGTCCAGCGGTTTGCTTAACGTAATCTTGAATTCGCGGGTAGGGTCTGTGGCCTTATCGCGTAGGACGGTGATGGATTGGATCTTATTTTTCTGGTCCCAGAGTTCCATCGTCTTTGATCGTATAAACTGGACGGTATCACCGCTATAACCCCAGTCAAAACCATACGACTGATCGTGCATATAACGACCGATCAAGGTTTTGTCGTCCAGTCGTTTGGTAATTTTGAGGTAAGTACCGTGTATATTGATGGCATCATCCATCATATTTTCGTAGAGTCCGTTTTTCGATACAATAACTCCCTTGCAACCCGAAAAATGCGTTGCATCTGCCTGAGCTGTAAAATAGCGCGGATCTTGATCGTTGCGAAGTGCAATTCGGAAACCTTCTAAGGTGATGTTGTCCGTTAATTGAGCTAGCAAACCCATGCCTTCGGCGTAATGGACGGAGATATTTTCAAGCCGTATATTTTTTCCTTTATGAACAAATATGCCCGGATTGGGACGAAATCCAGCGCGCATGGCAACGACGGTACCCGGTATAAGCTTGCTGTTCTTCCATTGCTGGGCTTGTATGATTCCTGGAGAAAGTTCCTTGACTTTGGCTGTGCCCACGCGAATATCACTTGTATTATAGACAATGCGTTTGGTTTTTTCTTCGAAGGCAATGCCAGATGTTGGCTTGAGTTCCCAACCTTCGCCGGTATTGTAAAAGGTGCTGTCCTTGATTTTATAAGTTACCCAAGGGGCGGTTTGATAGGTTATTGTACCGTTGATCGTATCGTTTTGTAGGATCTTAACCTGACAGATCTGAGGGCGCTCAAAATCAATATGGATATTTTTCAGAGTTAAATTTTTGCTTTCTATCAATGCAATCGGCAGCATCCTGCCATGATAAATAAAATCGGAGCCTTGTCCGTCGATCGTCATATTGTCACATTGCTCGAATGCCATACCTACAGTCTTGGGATTGTCCTGATCGTGATTGGAGATATAATACGTCCTGGTCAATGCACCTTCAGGGTGGAAGTCATAACGTCCCTTTTTGAATTTTAAGACAATAGACTGTTGTTTATTGGTTTTGCCGAGAATGGATTGAATGGCCTTATTGACTGATGGAGTACTATTGGTGCCTGTATTTGGAAGCACACCATAGTTTGACAGATCAATGATCTTTGGAGTAAGCTGTGCCTGGCTGTGTATATGAAAAAAAATAGAGATAATGATAAGGAGGCAGGATTTTAAGAGATTCATGATGAACACATTAGAATGAATTGGTTTATGCTTGCTTTTTCTTGTCGGATTAGGCTTGTCGAAGATAGGTAATATCCCTTAATATCCCAATGATGGTGTTAAGCGTAGCGATATTTTTACGCGCCTGAAACTAGGAATTGTAGGATTTTGGATTGTAAGCTCTACGCTGTAAATCGTCTCGGGAATTGGCAGGCAATAGTGATAGAAATTTTAGATTTCTATCTAAAATTTTATATTTTTGAAATCAGGCTTAATCTAAATTGTGAAGAAAAAATCAAGACATCTTTTTCTGTTTTTGTTGTTTATACTAATCTATCAGATTGGATCAGCACAATATGGATTGGAGTTTGCCAGCCATAATATGGAGGCAGACAAGCGGACGAGCCTGCAGATAGGGGCTAAGGAATCCATTTCATTCCAGCACAAACTATCCATTTCCTTTGATCTTTCTTTTTTGCCGTTCCAGCAAGACTATTTCGGCTATATTTTTCGCCTGATTACTGACGATGGGGTCAATATTGATCTGATATATGACCGGAGACTAGATCAGGACAAGCATTTTAAATTGGTCGTGGGGGAGGATTTTACACCTGTCTCCTTCAATATTACACCTTTGCAACTGTATTATAACTGGACTCCTATGCGGCTGGAACTGGATGCAGATCGACAGCAGATCTCGTTTGTATGTAGTGGAAAGCGTTATGCCTATCCGTTAAAAAGACGTTTTGCATCTCAATTTAAACTGGTATTCGGGGCGACCGCGATCAAAAACTTCCAGGCTATGGATGTGCCGCCGATGCGTTTAAAGGATATTCGAATAGGAGAAAACGATAAACCTAAATTCTATTGGCCACTGGATGAATCCATAGGAACAAAGAGTTTGGATGCGCAGCGAAAAAATACGGCTGAAATCAATAATCCCATTTGGATTAAGCGGCAACGCAGTGAATGGAAAATGCAATCTTCTTTTTCCTTGGAAGGGCAGGCAAGTGTGGCTTTCGACAAGAACGATGAGACCGTATTTTTTGTTGGTACAAAGCGTCTTATGATCGGAAAGGTTGGCGGCAATGAAGTAAGATCCCAAGAATATGCGGATGGGAAGCTCTTACTCGTCAATGGCAGCCAATCGCTTTTTGATCCGATCAAAAAGAGCGTCTTGAATATCTCCATCGACCAAAAAATTGTCACAGCTTATGATTCCACCAGTCGAACATGGAATAAACAATTTGATTTTCCCGCAGTAGGCACAAACTATTGGCTGTTCAATAAATATTTTAGTTCGTCCGACACGAGTATCTATATGATCGGAGGCTATGGACATTTTAAATACAAAGCGGGCGTATTGCGTTATCATTTGCCGACACAATCTTGGGATAGCATTCCGTTTGCAGGTGATGAGATATTTCCGCATTACCTGGCCGGAATGGGGCAGGGTAGGGATGGCGTTTACTTAGCTGGCGGCTATGGTAGTTCTAGTGGTGATCAAATGTTGAATCCCCGGATTTCCAATGATTTTCTTAAGCTTGATTTTCAAGGACGGAAAGCGCTTAAGTTGTACGAATTCTCGTCAGTATTCTCAGATATGGTATGGGCCAATAGTTTGGTCGTAGATGACAACAGTGGTCTATTCTACGGATTGATCTTCCCAAACAATAAATTCAAAACACATTTGCAGCTGGTAGCAAGTAATCTGAAAAATACACAGTATCAATTTCTGGGTAGTACTATACCTTTCGATTTTCACGATATTCGATCTTTCGCCGATCTGTATTATGCGCCGAAGTCAAAATCTTTTGTTGCGGTAACCCTGTTTTATGACGACAAAACTGATCTTACCAAAGTGAGTATTTATACCTTGCTGGCACCGCCTTTACCGTCTGAACAGGGTATCATGCCTTTGGCTAAGCCTGCGCTGCTTAAATACAGCCTTTATGCCCTCGCTGTAATTGGATTATCGCTCTTGATCTGGTGGTATCGAAAAAGAAGCAAGCAAAAAAAACAAATTATTTCCGTCATGGAAACCGATAAAATAGGAGAGCCACACCTACAAGCAGCTCCCTTGAAGGAGACTGAACAAGATAAGAGCGGGCAATTGGTACATCTTCCGCAACCTGAGAAAGTGGCCAAGGGATTTGAAACCCGACATGGCGCCGGAATCTATCTTTTCGGTGGCGATCTACAGATTGTGGATCTTGCTGGAAAAGAAATCACCAAGAAGTTTTCGCCATTGCTTAAAGAAATGCTGCTGATTTTTATTCTCTATACTGTACGATGGGAGCGAGGAATTAGCTCCGAAAAGCTGACTGAGCTATTTTGGTCCGATAAGAGCCAGTCTAGTGCACGCAATAATCGCTCAGTGAACATCGCCAAGCTCAATAGTCTACTCGAACAATTGGGCGATTTTAGGGTGACCAAAAAAAGTGGTTATTGGTGCATAGAGCCAATGGATACAGTGTATATCGATTACCTTCGCTTCAGCAGGATGGTATCCAATAAAAAACATTTTACAGAAACTGAAATTAGAGAATTACTCGATATAATCGACAAAGGCGGCTTCCTTTTCGAAGTGGACTATGAGTGGCTTGATAACTTTAAGAGTGAAATGTCTATTCTGGTGCTCACAACATTGGGCAATTTTATTGAAAACCTGAATGTACAGGATAATGCTGAACTGATTATTGAGATCTGTAATAAGATATTCTATTTTGATGAGATCAATGAGGAAGCGATGGTTCATAAATGCCGTTCGTTGTTGCAGCTAGGCTATCACAGCCTGGCCTTACAGTGCTATGAGAATTTCTGTCAGATCTATGCTCGTTTATATGGTGAAGCTTACCCCAAAAGTTTTAAGGACTGCTTAGATTAAAAAAAAATATTTAAATTTTAATATATTGATATACAGTTGTTAATGATGTTTTTTGGTGCCTGTTAATCTTCTGTTAATCTTCTATTATACCCTCCGCCAATATATTCGTTTTCATACTTAATAACCAATCAAATGAAAGCGAAAAATTCTCTTCAACTCTTCCCTAGGGAATAGCGGTAATGGACTGTTTGTAGCAAACAGGGCTTCCGTCAGTACATAAACCTAATACATAATTCAATAACCAATTTAAAACAATACATGAAAACAAACTTCATTTTTAATGAAAGGCCATTGCCGTGGAACAAGCTCCGTCGTTACCCTTGGCAATGGACATTGTCCTCGCTGCTGCTATTGTCTCCAATGGCAACCATCGCGCAGCAACAGCAGGTCGAGGGTAAGGTACAGACTTTAAATGATAAGCCGATCGCTGGGGCCTCCATTACAGACCTCCGTACCGGGCAGACAACATCGTCTGATGGTCAGGGGCGCTTCAAGATTAACGCATCGCCGGGAGACAAACTCGTGATCACTTATGTAGGTTACCGCAAGACTGAAATGATCGTAGGGCAGCAACGTCTCATGGATGTATTGCTCAACGAAGATAATACAGACTTGGAAGAGGTCGTTGTGGTGGGCTACGGTACGCAGAAAAAGGCTTCGTTAACAGGAGCAATATCATCGGTGAACAATAAAGAAATTACGGTCACAAAAAATGAAAATGTGGTCAATATGTTAGCCGGTAAAATGCCCGGTGTGCGTATCAGCCAACAGTCGAGCCAACCGGGATCGTTTGAATCAAATATCGACATTCGCGGAATGGGTGAGCCTTTGATTGTGGTGGACGGAATCCCCCGGGATAAAGATTATCTGTCGCGCATGGATGCCAATGAAATCGAAAGTGTATCCGTATTAAAGGATGCTTCTGCAGCTGTTTACGGTGTGCGCTCGGCGAATGGTGTTCTTTTGGTGACCACACGCCGGGGAAGCAATGAAGATGGAAACTTTGAAATAAACTATTCCTATAATCGTGCCTGGCAAAAGTTTCTTTATGTTCCCAATACGGTAGATGCCCTAGCTTATATGCAGCTTAAAAATGAACAGATAGGTCGCGATTTTAATAGCAATTATCCGGCGAAGATGCCTAATGTTTTTGGGCCAGCAGATTTTGAAGCGTATCAGAACGGCACAAAAAAGACATCCAATTATGTCGATGCGGCATTTGACAAAGTATCACCACAATACCAGCACAATCTTTCCATCAACGGTGGCGGCAAGAAAGTTAATTATTTCTTCAACCTAGGTCATATGGATCAGATGGGAGCCTACAAAAGCAAGAGCCTCAATTACAACCGCTGGAATTTCCGGTCCAACATCGATGCGCAGATTACGGATCGTCTGAAAGCATCCTTGGATCTGGGCGGTTATGCTGATGAGACCAACCAACCACGTACGGATATCTGGGCGGTCTACAAACAGGCCTGGAGACAAAGACCTATTGTGCCGATTTATGTTAATGACAATCCCCTTTATCCGAATTTTGAGATGATCGATAACGAAAATCCGGTCGTGGTAACGGACTCCAAACAGACTGGCTATCGTAAATTTTTACGTAAGCAATTCAACGGTATTATCGCTTTAGACTATAAAGTACCCTTTGTGGAAGGCTTAAATGCGAAGGCAACCTATAATTATGACTTCAAGTACAGTGACAACACGGATTTCAAAAAATCCTATTTTTTATATAGCTATACACCACCGGTCTATGATGGTAACGGCCAGATTATAACTCCGGAAAAGTATAATGCACACGAGAAAAATGCCCCTACGACCGTGAGACGGAGTTCTTATCCGGATACACATTCCCTGATGCAATTCTCGTTGAACTATAACCGTCGTTTTGCCGAAAAACATCAGGTCTCCGGTTTGTTGCTTTTCGTCGAAGAATATAACAAATGGGACAGCTTCTATGCACAGCGGGAGATCATGGTTAATTCGGAATATCTATTTGCCGGTGAGGACAAGAACCAATTGGCAAATATGGAAGGTATTGGCGAACGTACAGCACGAGGTTTGGTCGGCAAGTTCAATTACGATTATTTGGGCAAATACATCGCGGAATTTAGTTTCCGCTATGATGGCTCATCTAAATTTCCAAAAGAATCGCGCTGGGGATTTTTCCCAGCTGCTTCGGTGGGCTGGCGTATTAGTGAGGAGAGCTTTATTAAAAATAACTACAGTTTCATTAATAACTTAAAAATAAGAGCATCATACGGTAAGTTGGGGGATGACCGTTCGGCAGGTAATTACCCTTCAACCATCGTTGGTTATGCACTGGAACCCAATGAGACGGGGTGGATCTTTGGTGGAAACCTAGTGAATGGGGCCCTGCCTACAGCAATTCCTAATCCTAATCTCACTTGGTATACTTCCAAAACTGCTGACGTGGGTTTAGATATGGATCTATGGAACGGCAAGCTGGGCTTGACTTTTGATTATTTTAACCGTAATCGCTCAGGCCTTCTAGCGACAAGCCTTGACTTGATCCCAGGTACCGTTGGCGCCAACCTACCGCAGGAAAATCTAGAAAGCGATCGCACTTTTGGCTATGAGCTCTCTTTGACCCATCGTAATAAGATCAATGATTTCAGTTACTTTATCAATGCGCAGGTATCTTCTACCAAGAGTCAATTTGTAAACCGTGTAGAATCAAAAGCGGGTAATTCGTACGACAATTGGCGTAACCGCAATTCCAATCGCTATAAAGATATCTGGTGGGGCAAGGAATATGCTGGACAGTTTGGATCTTATGAACAGATTTATAACCACCCAACATTGGTAAGCAGCGGTACATTGCCTGGTGATTATTACTATCAGGACTGGAACGGTGATGGGGTAATCAACGATGCCGACAATCATCCTATTGCAACATACAACATGCCTTTGATCAACTATGGTTTTACGGTAGGCGGATCGTGGCGAGGTCTGGATCTGACGATGAATTTTCAGGGGGCAGCAAAAGTATATGTACAGTATAGTGAGGTATTGGCAGGACCACTGCAGTTTGACGGCGGTGCTTTGACGCAGTTTTTGGATCGCTGGAGACCAGTTGATGCCGGTGCCGATCTATTTAACCCAAGCACACAATGGCTTGCTGGATATTATCCTTCTACTGGCTCAGCCATGGCCGAAGGAACCCGGGCAGTTCAAAATGCCTCCTATCTGCGTCTGAAAACCTTAGAACTGGGGTATTCTCTCCCGCAACAATGGTTGAAGACATTAAAAATAAAGAATCTAAGGATCTATGCGAGTGCTTATAACCTGTTGACATGGACAGGTCTCAAATATACCGATCCCGAGCACCCAGGATCTGCCGGAGGTTCTTCATCGGGTGATATTGATGTGTACAAATATCCCATCAATAAAACCTACAACATTGGAGCATCCATTAAATTTTAATCTCAAAACGAACAAAACATGAAAAAATCAATCGCTATAGCAATCATTGGCCTTTTTCTGTGCTCGGGCATGCAATCCTGTAAAAAAATGGATCTGGATCCACTAGGGGTATTAGGTGAAGATGCGCTTTTTGGAAATGAGGCTGGGGCACGTAAATATGTCGCTGGAATGTACAGCTATCTACCCATAGAAGACTTTGTATATCATCCTGAAAGAGGATTTAGATGGGACAATTATTGGCAAAATTCGGAAACGCTTGCGGCCATGAGTGGCGAGATGACCGGACAATTTTGGGGGGTAGCTGGGGCACAGGGCTTTGGTTACTGGCCATATGATCGCATCCGGAATGTCAATACCCTTATTGCAGGCCTACCTAAATACAAAGCCAATTATACCGAGCAAGGGTACAACCAGATCTTTGGGGAAGCCCATTTCCTACGGGCTTTCTATTATTTTGCTTTGGTTAAGCGCTACGGTGGGGTACCTATTATAAAAGACGTACAGGATCCAACAGCTGATAAAGAACAGCTCTTGGTTAGCAGAAATAAAGAATCTGAGGTTTATCATTTTATCAATGAAGACTTGCAGGTGGCAATTTCTATGATGTCTGGAAGCAGCGAGCGGGGCCGCGCCAATAAATATGTGGCCGCAGCATTACTTTCCCGCGCCATGTTATATGCCGGTAGCATTGCTAAATATAGCTCGTATAGTAATCTGTCCGGCGACGCCACAGACAAGCAGTTGGTGGGTATCAAAAAGGAAGAAGCGGAATGGTTCTTCAAACAGGCTTATGATGCTGCAACAACAGTGCTGGCAGGGCCGTACAGTTTGTATAATAAGAATGCCCAGGATAAGGAACTTAACTATGTGAATTTGTTTTTGGACTTAGATAGCCCCGAGGATATTCTGATCAAGGAATATAGCCTCACTGCACCGCACAACAATCGTCTTAAACATAGCTATGACGCCACGCACCTACCCAATCCGACCTTTTCAAGTGACAATGAGTCTGCGGCATACCCCGTATTGAATGTCGTGGAGTTATTCGGTGAACTTCCAATCACGGATGTCGGTGGAAAACCAGTACGCTATACGGACCGTAAACAGCTGTATGCTGATTTGGAACCTCGTCAGCGGGCTACATTTTATTTCTCGGGAATGGAATTACGCGAAGGTGCCGAAAGACGGAGTTTTGATATTCAGCGTGGACTCTATAAAACCTTTCCCGGTAAGGCTGCTGATGCGCAGATGGGCGCGGGTACTGCGGCGATAAATAGCGAGTCAAATCGAATCTTGGCTGGCCCCAAAAATAGCCTGTTTGATTACAATGGTACGAAGATCAACATAACAGGCGAGCATGGCATGTGGAAAGATGGACATGCCAACAATACCCGAACTGGATTTTACATCCGTAAATACATTAATTATAAAATGTCTACCAAGGATGTGAAGTTATATAACAGTACACAACCCTGGAAGGTCTTTAGACTCGCAGAGATACTTTTAAATAAAGCAGAAGCTGCTTATGAACTTGGCCTGATCAAAAATGATGAAGCACTTAAACAGGAAGCATTTCAATACATCGCGCAGATCCGTAATCGTGCTGGTGCCAAGCCTTATCTCTATACAGCTGCTTCGGCAAACCTCTCCGGTAAATATGGTTATCCCTTGGATGGAAATCTGCAATTTATACGCGAGGAGCGCGAACGTGAACTTTGCTTTGAAAATCACCATTGGTGGGACATGCGGAGATGGCGCATTGCAGATGTGGAACTCAATAACTTTGTACCCAATTCGCTGATGCCTTACCTTGTATTGGATGAACTGAAATATGCTCCGGGCGGTGAACGGATCAACTCCTTTATTTTTATTCGCGAAAAAGAACCTTGGAACAAGACGTTCAACTTTGAAAAGAAATGGTACTATGAACCTATTCCGGGTGGAGAACTGAACAAAAACCCTAATCTATATCCACAGAACCCTATTTACTAACTGAGCGGAAATGAGAACGATATATTTATTTACAGCATTGACAGGCTTGTTATTTTTAAATGCCTGTTCGAAAACAGATAATTACGATGGCCCGAATGCGAGTATGAAAGGGCAGGTCATTGATAAGGTAACGAATAAACCCTTCCTGACCGGACAGGGCGAATTTAGCATCCGTTTGCTAGAAACCAGTTGGAGTGACAATCCCGCACCGCAAGATATTGCCGTCAAGCAGGACGGATCGTATAACCATACAAAACTCTTTCAGGCAACGTATACCCTCCAGCCCTATGGTGGTGCATTTTGGCCAGCACAGAAGATCGAAGGTTACCAACTGGGTGCTAATGCAGAGCAAAACTTTGAGGTGACGCCCTACCTACAGATCAAAAATGTGAAGTGGACCTTAAAAGCGGAAAATAAATTGGAAATCTCCTGTACGCTTGCTGCACCTATTACGGGTGGATTGCCGCAAGTGATTGAGGTTCGCCCATTCCTGAGTCTGACACCATACTGTGGGGCTGGAAACCGTATTGATGCGTATTATAAGGATGAATATCGCGCATTGATCAATCAAAACTGGGAAAATATCGGCAATATGCAGACCGGAGAAGGGAAGGAAACTTACACGATCAAGGATATTCCATTGAAATCAGGGTACACCTATTATGTACGGATGGGTGCAAAGGTGCGCGACACCTACGAAAAATTCAATTATTCGGAAGTGGAGGTTATTAAAGTACCTTAAGTAAAGAATCTAAACAATAAGCGGGACTTGGTGCCCGCTACTACTACTCAATACTAAATAATTATTCGGATGAAACAATTTATTAAAGCAGGTTCCAGATGCCTATTGGGCATGACATTATTTTTTGCCACACACTTGCAGGCGCAAGATAATCCATTTATCAAACATATGTATACCGCAGACCCTTCGGCACGGGTATGGGCCGATGGCCGCCTGTATGTGTACGCTTCACATGATATTGCTCCGCCCCAAGGTTGCGATCTGATGGATCAGTACCATGTGTTTTCGACTGCGGATATGAAAACATGGACCGATCATGGCGAAATATTACGCGCCTCACAAGTACCATGGGGTAGAAAAGAAGGTGGATTTATGTGGGCTCCGGATTGTGTTTATAAAAATGGTACTTATTATTTTTATTTTCCACATCCAAGTGGTACGGAGTGGAATAAGACCTGGAAAATCGGTGTGGCTACGAGTAAATCACCAGCGAAGGATTTTGTGGTACAGGGCTATGTAAAAGGTGCCGAAGCACTTATTGATCCGCATATCTTTATCGATGATAATGGTCAGGCCTACTTTTATCAGGGGGGAGGTGGTGTCTGTAAAGCAGGTAAGCTCAAAGACAATATGATGGAGATTGACGGTGAATTGCAAAAGATGGAAGGCTTAGAAGATTTTCACGAAGCTTCATGGGTACACAAGTATAATGGAAAATATTATCTGTCCTATTCTGATAATCACGATGAGAACTGGAAAGATGGAGTAAAAGGGGATAACCGCATGCGCTATGCGGTAAGTGATAGCCCAATGGGACCATGGAAATCAATGGGCATCTATATGGATCCGACGAATAGCTATACAAACCATGGCTCCATTGTCAAGTTTAAAGGTAAATGGTACGCTTTTTACCATAACAGTGAATTGTCACAAAAAAATGGCGAATTCAACGATTGGCTTCGCTCTATTTGCGTAGACCGCTTAGAGTACAATAAGGACGGCAGTATCAAGAAGGTAAAGCAGACTGGCTTACTGACAGGTCCCAAATAATCGATGGGCACGAAGACGATATGTTGCCAAAAAAAATTAACTTTAGGGGCGGAACAATTGTTTCGCCCTTAAACCATCGAACACTTAATTGTTTAAAATGCTAACGAAGAATATCAAACGTAAAACCAATACATTGTTACGCACAATCTGTTGCTGTTCTCTTCTTTCGGTCAGTATGCTAAAAGGTTTTTCCCAAGCTAGAATGACGAAAGATTATGTTGACTATGTCAATCCTTACATGGGAAACATCAGCCATTTGTTGGTACCAACCTACCCAACGGTTCATTTGCCAAACAGCCTTTTGCGCGTTTATCCTGAGCGAGGAGACTATACTTCAGACCGTCTGTTTGGTCTGCCGCTTATCGTTACTAGCCATCGTGGAAGATCGGCTTTCAACCTTAGCCCAATGGTAAAATTGCCAAGCGGTTTGAAACCGGTACAATTGTATAGTTACGATCAGGAGGAAATTCATCCGTATGCGTATTCCGTGTTATTGGATCAAGAGAATATTCAGGTAGACTATGCGTTGTCGCATCAGTCGGGGATGTATACCTTTACTTTTCCAGGAACTTCGACAAAATATCTTCAGTTCAACTCACAGGAGGGGAAACTTCAATGGGACGGACAGGGACTTTCGGGTATGCAGGATATTGGTAATGGCACGCATGTGTATATTTATGCCGTTTCCGAATCCAAACCTGTTGCTGTAAAGCGACTGCAAGGGCAACAACTCGAAAATGCCACGGACGCTGCTGGTAAGAATTCTTGTCTGGTACTGGAGTTTAATCAAGCAGGGGCTAGCTTACGTATGAAATATGGCGTTTCATTTATTGATGCGGCACAAGCAAAAGCCAATTTGAAGCGTGAAATCAGCGACTTTGACCAAAAGAAGCTTGCCGAAAAAGGACGTAAAATATGGAACGACGCTTTAGGTAAAATTGCTGTGGAAGGCGACAATGAGTCCAATAAACATGTGTTTTATACCTCCTTATATCGCACCTACGAACGTCCAGTCAATATTTCTGAGGATGGACGTTATTACAGTGCGTTCGACGGTAAGGTACATCAGGACGAGGGCAAACCTTTTTTTACCGATGACTGGATCTGGGACTCCTACCGGGCGCATCACCCTTTGCGGGTTTTGCTTGATCCTACGACAGAGTCAATGATCCTCAATTCTTTTGTCCGGATGTCTGAACAAATGGAGCAGCCTTGGTTGCCTACTTTCCCTGAGATTACCGGTGATAGTAGACGGATGAATTCCAATCATGGTGTAGCAACTTTGTTGGATGCTTACCGCAAAGGAGTGCGTAATTTTGATATCAAGAAAGCCTATCTGGCAGCAAAAGGTGCGATTACAGAAAAGACACTAGCTCCTTGGTCGGGTAAAGCCGCGGGGAAATTAGACGAATTTTTTAAGGAGAAAGGCTATATTCCAGCATTATATCCAGATGAAAAAGAAACGATACCAGAGGTAAACGGTTTTGAACGGAGACAACCGGTCGCTGTAACCTTGGGTACCTCTTACGACTTATGGTGCTTGGCACAGCTTGCTCAAGAATTGGGTATTCAGTCTGATTATGATCTCTTTATGAAGCAATCTTTCAATTATAGAAATCTTTTCAACGAACAGACCAAATTTTTCCATCCTAAAGATGACAAGGGAAATTTCATTATGCCTTTTGATTATGTGTTTTCTGGCGGACAGGGAGCACGGGAGTATTATGGTGAAAACAATGCCTGGATCTATCGCTGGGATGTACAACACAACATTCCGGATCTGATCAAATTGATGGGGGGAAATGAATTGTTTGTCAAGTACCTCGATGAGATGTTTCAGCAGCCTTTGGGTCGGTCGAAATTTGATTTTTATGCACAGCTTCCAGATCATACAGGTAATGTTGGACAATTTTCTATGGCGAACGAACCGGCTTTGCATATTCCTTATCTCTACAATTACGCCGGACAACCTTGGATGACACAGAAACGGATACATAAACTGATCGGCGAGTGGTTTAGAAACGATCTAATGGGGGTACCGGGTGATGAAGACGGTGGAGGGATGTCAGCTTTTGTGGTCTTTTCCCAAATGGGCTTCTATCCTGTAACTCCAGGTCTGACCTCCTACAGCATCGGATCTCCATTTTTTCAGAAAGTGAGTATACAGCTTCCGAATGGCAAGTCTTTTGTAATTATTGGCAAGAATGCATCTGCAAAAAACAAATACATTCAATCGGCGAAATTAAATGGGCAGCCGCTGAACGTTCCACAGCTGACCCATGCCGATGTGCTGAAAGGTGGCACACTGGAATTTGTGATGGGGGACAGAGCAAATCGAAATTGGGGGAACTAACAAAGCTTGCTTACCAGCATGAGTATGCCAGAAAGTAAAAAAAGTAAAAAGCGCTGTTGATCGATGATCAACAGCGCTTTTGTTTATGGATAGCTTTGTCCTATTGTCTATACGCGGTAGGATATTTGCCTTGTTTTAAATCGAATAACCAAAACTTTTATAAGCAGCTCAAATATGGATGCTCCCTTATTGAAACATATCGGGGGTAATCAAGACTGCTGTACCTTTTTTTCCATTCCGTTCGATCTGTTTACCTGCATAGCTGATACAGACTGGACCATTACTGCTTGGTAGGATTTCGGCTTTCTTAAGCTTACCGTTTTCCCACTGTATATTCACCGTGCGATTTCCTCTTGCTTTAAGTCCGGTTACGCTTCCCTGATCCATGTTGTGGCTTAAAGCGGGTAGCAGTTCGATGAGGTAATTGTTGTTTTTGTCCCTGACCTGGCTTTGCAGCAGCATTTCGGCAATTGCTGCGGTCGCGCCAAAGTTCCCGTCAATTTGGAAAGGTGGGTGATTATCGAACAGATTGGGGAGTGTCTTATCACTGATCAGGTTATACAATAAGCGGTAGGCATGTTCTCCGTCATGCAATCTATTCCACATATTGATTTTCCAGGCCAAGCTCCAACCAGTACCATGATCGCCACGACTTAATAGCGTCTTTTTTGCTGCTTCGGCTAGTTCGGGTGTATTAACGATTGAAATCTGGTTGCTCGGATGCAAACCAAATAAATGTGACGTATGCCTATGATTTACCTCAGTCTCCTTGTAATCTTCGATCCATTCCATAATGCGGCCTGTTTCTTTGCTGATTTGTGTTGGAATAAGTTTGGTTAAGGCAGCTTGGCAGCGTTGTCTGAAATCAGGATCGCAATCTAAGACCTTTGTGGCTTCAACACAGTTTTGGAGGAGGTCGCGGATAATCTGTGTATCCATCGTAGCACCGTAAGTAAAACTGGAAACTTCACCCGATGGTAGGACAAAACTATTCTCAGGGGAATGTGAAGGGTTGGTGGTCCAATAACCGGCAAATGATTTACCTTCCGGGATTTTGACCATAAAATCCAAAATAAATTCAGCCGCTCCCTTCATAATAGGATAAGCCTGGACTTTTAAAAATTCTCTGTCGCCAGTATAGTTATAATGTTCCCAAGGGTGTTGTGCCATCCAGGCCGATCCCATGGGCCAAATGCCCTGTACGCCATCGGCTGGAGCTGTGTAACCCCAGGCATCGGTGAGATGATGTACCACCCAGCCTTTGGCTCTATAGAGCTTGCTCGCGGTACGCTCACCAAAAGGGATTAATGCCTTCGTCAGATCAAATAGGGGTTTATGCAATTCAGAAAGATTGGTTACCTCGGCAGGCCAATAGTTCATTTGCAAATTAATATTGGTATGAAAATCAGCATTCCAAGGTGGATCCATCTGCCAAGCCCATAAGCCCTGCAAATTTGCCGGCATATGTCCTGGGCGTGAACTGCTGATTAAAAGGTAACGACCAAACTGAAAGAATTTGTTGACTAAGGTATTAGGTACCTTTTGTAATTCTTTTGTTAACCGAATGAGTGAATCAGTTGGTAGTTTTGCGAGTTTATCTTGTCCTGGATCTGGAAGATTCAACTTGACCCGATTGAAATACTGTTGGTAATCTTCTATATGAGCTTGTTTTAACTGTTCATAATGCTGTTTGTTCAGGCCACTGATTAACTTTCGACAGCTTGCAAGCGGATCAATATCCACCGGGTTTTGGGGATAGGCGATATGTTTTAATCCGGGATAATCCGTAGCAGCGGTGATGATGATGGTAATCTCATCTGCTCCGGTAATCGCTATGCGCCCGTCGGCATTGATAAGCTTGCCGCCTTTAAGGATTACTTTTGCAATTGCGGCAAACTTTGTTCCGCGCTCATGGGCAGGAGCAGATCGGCCAATCTGACCCTCAAGTAGCAATTGTGTGGGATCTGTCGGATCAGCGGTGCAACTGAAATCTTGGGCTCTTTTCCAGGTGAAGTTTAAATCGAGTGCCTGTTTCTTGTTTGCTGTATAATGCATGACCATTGCGTTGGCAGGTGCTGAAATGAATGACTCGCGAAAGAACTTGACACCATTATACACATAGCTTGTTTGTTGCAATGCACGCTCAAGATCAAGCGAGCGCGTATACTGTTCAGCTTTAAGATGGGGCATATCAAACCATAGTTCGCCAAGCGACTGATAGGGTTTGATGTTTTTGGGTAAGCCCATCAAAGTTGTGTCTGCAAGGTCGATTGCTTCTTTATTTTTACCTTCAAAAAGAAGCTGTTGTATGCGGGGTAGATATATTTTCCCCTTGGGATTATTGGGATCCTGTGGATGTCCTGCCCAAAGTGTACTTTCGTTTAGTTGAACTCGCTCATCGGCGACACCACCAAAAACCATAGCACCGAGCTGACCGTTACCGAGCGGTAGAGCTTCCTCCCAAACTCCTGCGGGGCGTGCATAGGATAACGTTAAAGGGCCTGCGGAAAGACTTGCAGCCGATTGAATCTGTGTGCGGTCTGTCCAGAATTGCGTGATCTTACGTTGCCGCTGACTAGCTGGGGCATCTATTATTTTAGTGGACTGCTGTGCCTTAATTGTTGTGTTGCCCATCAGTAGCAGTGCGCAGTATAGGAACGTTTTTATTTTCATCTTTTAGTTTCTTTTTGGTTGTTTGACAGGTGCTGAGGTTTTGGTTTTTAGGTATTTGCTTGCCTGTCCGGTTAACCAAAGGTAATGATCATTTGGAAGATTATCTTCAATACCGACAAATGAGCCTGTTCCATTAAGTGGGACATCTTTTTGATGCAGTGTCTTGAATATGGCGGTACCTTCGTCGACTTCATCAAACATGGCGATGTAGAGCATTTGGGCACCAATTGAAAGGTTATACTGTAATTGTTTCCAGAGGAAATTTCCGGAATCACGTGGGACAAAAGCACGGGAGCTACCCGTCATGTTAGTCCAGGAGAATCCTGGGAAGCAAAGTGGAGCATAATCGATTTGATGTTGTTTGCACCAGTCCATATCATCTTTGATTAAGGATTTGAACTGATCGAATCCGGCCTGATTATATCGACCAACAAACCAAGGCATAATGATATCTGATTTTTTGATGAGTTCATGCAAAAATGGATCGGATTCGGTGTCCTGGCGTAATTCACGCCAATAAGTCGGTACGCCAAGAAGCACGCTATAGCCGTTTTGTTTGAGGTAATTGACAATACGTTCGGCTGTTTTGAGATTATATTTGCGACCGTCGTTAAATCCGATACCCCAAACGGCAATCAGTGGTTTGCTATGATGAAAAAGATAGGTTTTGGCGCGATCACGCTTTTTGAGGTTCCATTCTTTTTCAAGGGCAGCTACATCGTCCATTAGGATTTTGTCGTCACCATCTTTAATTCCGCTAAGGTCGTACATGACGCAGATTGCACGGTCAAATTCATTGGCTGAACGAATAGCCGAAGTCAACACTGTGTTGAAGTGGTTGCGACCACTGGGGTTAGCGATCTCACCCACGAATCGTTGCATAAATACGCCATCGATTCCATATTGTTGCATCCATTTGAAATGGAGGTTGACGGAAGAATAATCATGTGCGCTATAAAGCTTAGCGGGCTTGCCTTCTTTTGTCATAAAAGGACTATCATAGGTGTTTTGATAGGCGCTGACGTCGGGCCAAAAATCGATATTCGTAGAACCAGGTTGGAATCCGTTTTTTCCACGGTAATGGTACCATCCGCGGTCTGCACCATCGGTAGGGCTATTGAACCAGCCTTGGTAGCCGGCCATAACAAGGCCGCTATAGGAGTCGTATTGTTTTTGTGCGAATAGCAAGCCTACAGAAAAAAATAGGCAGATGCCAAGAAGATGGAATTGGAGCGTTTTAGCTATCATATCGATTTATAATTAAGTTATCCCGCTAAATATCGATTAACCCAATTAACAGTCCATTAATAAAGTATTAATACCCTGTGAATCGATCATTTTTCCGCATTTGAATATATCGATTAACCGCTTTTTTATTGTCATGTTATATTTCTAATTTTTTTGTGTAATTTTTTATGGAAAAAGAAAAAATGATCATCTTATGTTAAAATATATCCTACTTTAGCGTGATACGCAGTAGATAGATCAATTATGAATTATATAAAATAAGGTAAATGAGAAGTGTTCTATGCGCACTTGCGGTAACGATTATCCTAATCTTATCGTTTAATAAACTTGTATATGATGATATGCCCGTAGCCAATGCTACGATAGTATTGACCGAAGTAAATCGTCATAAACAAGACGTCAAAAGTATCTTAATGACCGATAGTAATTTTTCGGATTTAAGTTTTTTTGATGCTATGCTAAAAAACAATAGAATCCTGATGTTGGGCGAAATGATGCACAATGATGGCGAAACTTTTAAAGCGAAAGCCAGGATCATCCGTTATCTCCACGAACATCTGGATTATGATGTTGTTTTATATGAGGCAGGGCAGTATGATATGTGGATGATGAATGCACAGATGGACACCCTAATAGATAAGTCGCAGGAAAAAACGATCGGTGGCACTGGACTATTTGATTTCTGGTGGCAAAATCAGGAAAATCAGCCTCTCTTAACGTATTATAAAAAAACAAAATCAACAGAGCGTCCAATGATCCTCGGCGGATTTGATATCCAATTTTCAGGCAGGGGCTTATCCAATATACGCGTAAAATTATTGGAAGATTTCCTGCTTAAAAATGGGATAGATTCGACCAAATATCCGTTATTGAAAAAAAATAGCAACAGGTTGGAGTATCTAACTTATGAACCTTTTGCCAGTAAACGGCTCAATGCGAACGAAAAAAAACAGTTTCTAGCAGAACTGGATGAATTGAACCGTAGGATCCGCAGCGGCGTAAAAGACTCGGAGCATCTGATCTATAGTCGATATCTGTCTGATATGAAGAACAACTTTGACAAATCCTGGCGCTATAAAACTGGGTCGATGCAGAGCATGCATTTTAGAGATTCACTGATGGCGGAAAATCTAACCTATCAGATCGATTCGCTTTACGCCGGCAAAAAGATTATCGTCTGGTGTGCCAATATCCATAGCTTTTCTGCTCCATACAATAAAGATTATCGGCCGCTCGGGACTTATCTAAAGCGTAAATACGGCGCTCAAGTATATAGCCTGGACTTTACTTCCTATGGACGATACGATAAAACTGGCCGTGTTGTCGATAGAGTGGGTAAGTTGGCAGTGGAAAATGTATTTCATGCCACTAAATCACCCTATTTCTTTTTGGATCTTCGTCAGTTGCCCAACAATAGCATGTTAAAACAGCGTTTTAGTTCAGTCATTAATCAGGGGATTGATGAAGAAAGAAAATGGCACGAGTTTATCGATGGCATTTTCTATATCGATATCAATAAAGATCCAATTTACCGCTAACAGCATGGAAAGTATCTTAACACAACAACTTAGCTTTAAAATAGGCGCAAAAACAATCTTGGATAATATTAGCCTACAAGTCCCAGACAGGAGTATTTATGGATATCTCGGCAGAAATGGGGCGGGAAAATCCACAACAATCAAATTGCTTTTAGGTCTTTTGGAGGATCAGGCAGATACGATTTTTATTCAGGGAAATAGTCTAAAGGCTCATCCCACAGGTGTTTATGCCAATGTTGGAAACTTGATTGAGTCCCCATGCTATTATACTAAATTGACCGTTTTTGAAAATTTAAAGTACTTGGATATCATCCACAAAAAAGGCAACAAACGCATTGATGAAGTATTGGAAATGGTAGATCTTCATCGGGAAAGGAAGAAAAAAGCTAGTGCCCTGTCCATGGGGATGAAACAGCGGCTGGGAATAGCGATGGCGATTTTTCATGATCCGCAATTGCTTATCCTGGACGAACCATTAAATGGTCTCGATCCACAGGGAATTGTCGAAATGCGCAATTTGTTTTGTCATCTCAACGAACAGGGAAAAACGATCTTTCTTTCGAGTCATATTTTGAGTGAGCTTGAAAAAATAGCGACACACATTGGTATCATTGAAGGTGGGAAAATGATTTTCCAGGGAACCAAACAGGAGTTGCTGGGACAGGTTGACCGAGAAGTGTACCTACGTACAGCCAGTCCCGAAGCAACAGCTTCGGTTTTACGAAATAGCGGTTTTTCTGGTGTTAAAATCGAAGGAGAAAACATTGTAGTCACTATCGGCGATGATCTGCAATTTGGTCTTATGATCAAATCTTTGGTCGAAAAGCAGATTGATATTTATGGATTGGAATCCCGTAGTGCTGATCTTGAACAAATTTTTATAAACCTAATCGCTCGTGCAAATGGCTAATACATTTTATACTGCTTTTTTGTCTGAAAAGTACAAACTTCTTCGGAACAGGGAAATTTTTGGAGTCTTAATCGCACCTATGTTGCTCATTTTTGCGATTAGTGCTTATATTATCTATGATATTGTCAATTCGGGAGGTGCCAGTGCCATTCCCAATCCCTGGAAAGTCTTATTGGGTCGATATGTATTTCAATTTTTTTATTTACTCTATCCCATTCTTGTCGCATTGTTTGTATATGCTTGTTGTGATGTAGAGTATAAGAATAACAATTATAAAATACTCTTTACCCTGCCCATCAGTAAATCGAATATTTTCTTTTCCAAAGCTGCCTTTATCCTGCTGACCTTACTGTTTTCAATACTCTTTGCTTATGCTGCATTTCTGATAAGTGGTTATCTGCTCAGCCTGATTTACCCCGTACTGGGGTTTCAGAATTATGATTTTAGGGTCGTAATCTTTTATACGTTTTTGAAACTTTTTATTACGCTCTCGGCTATCGCTATGATTCAGCTTGCACTGAGCCTATTGTTCAGAAGTTTTATCTACCCAATTGGAGTAGGCATGTTTATGTTGGTCTTTTCCGTGCTTGTCGCACAGAAAAGTTTTTCGGATTTTATCCCTTATACAGGGGCCTATAATGCGGTAATGAATATCTTATCCGAGAATGATTCCTTTGCACGACTAGACTATAGCAACATGCTGATGCTCGTCATATTTCTATTGATCAGTTTTTACTTATTCAAGCGGAAAGGACAGTTTTAATTTGCAGGCACACCTGATCGGCTATTTTTTATCAAGTTCTTTTTTATAAGTACTCGGGGACTGGCCATATTTCTTTTTAAAGGCCGAAGCGAAATAGGATGCGGAGGAAAAACCGACACTGCTAAATATTTCGTTGATGTTTAGTCCTTCAGCCATAAGGCTTTTGGCTTTCTTTAATCTTCGCTCGATAATGTATTCATTGACGCTGCAGTCAAGTAACTGTTTGACTTTACGGTAGAGTTGCACGCGGGAGAGGTGAAGCTCGTTGGCAATGCCATCGACACTTAATCGCGGGTCTGACAATTTGGATTCGACAATCGCAGAAAAATTATTCAGAAAACGTCTATCGTTATCATTGACCTGCTCCGCTTGAGCGCTATCAAACTGTTCCACATTGCTGCTGTATTTTTCTTTAAGCTGATGGCGTGACTGTAGGATGTTTGAAATGCGTGTCCGCAATAATTCAGCATTGAAAGGTTTAGTAATGTAGTCATCGGCCATCAATTTACTTCCTTCGAGCATAGTATCTTCATTGGCGAGTGCACTCAGTAAGATGACGGGAATATGTGCGGTCTGATAAAATGCTTTGATGTCCTTTAGAATATCCAGACCGCTACCATCAGGAAGCATAATATCCGTAATTACTAGATCTGGAAAATGTGTCTTCAACATTCCATTGGCTTGTTGTACATCTTTTGCCAGGAAAAGATTGTAATCTCTTTCTAAGAGGGAGCGGAGATAATCTCTGATTTCATCATTATCTTCGACGACCATAATACTTTTTGATTTGTTGGATCGAAAAGAAAGATTGTTGTCTACCATCTTTCGTGTGGCGTCCAATATGTCGTCTTGTTGAAACAGCGGTTTTTCTCCTTTGTCGAAATCGGCCAGTTCAGCAGGTTCGTAGTGACTATTTCCAATTGGCATACGTAGGGTGAATATCGACCCATGGCCGGGTTTGCTACTCACAGTGATTTGGCCATGATGCAGTTCGATGATCTGTTTGGTGTAGGCGAGGCCGATTCCGGAGCCATTACGACTACTGGCGCCCTGATAAAAAGGATCAAAAATATGCTCAATATCACTTGGGGCAATCCCCAGGCCATTATCTAATACACGTAGATAGAAATAGTCTTTGAAATTGTTTTCTTCCAATATAATTTCAATTCTGCCACTTGCCGCCGTATGTTTGATCGCGTTGGACAATAAGTTGGATAAGACCTGTTCCATGAGGTATTCGTCCATCCAAACCTCTTTCAAGCTTGTTTTGTTGACATAACTGACGGAGATCCTGTTTTTCTTAAATAAGGGTTTGAAACTACCTATTACCTGCTGAATAAATGGGTCAATGTAAACGATGGCCGCATGTAGCTTAATCTTCGATTTACTGATGCGATGGATATCAATGAGGTCGGTGACCAAACGTTGTAGTTTTTTTGCATTCCGTTTGATGCGCGACAACTGTTCTCTGACCTCTTCGGTAAGATCTTTTCGTAATTCAAGGTCCTCGATAGGTGCGATGATAAGGGTCAGCGGGGTTTTAAATTCATGCGAGATATTGGTAAAGAAATTATTTTTGATTTCTGCCGCTTGCTGAATTTGACTGTTCATTTCGACGATCTGTTTTTGTTGCGCAAGAATCTCGCTATTCTGGATTTCCAGATGTTTGTTCTTTTCCCAGTTGCTTCTGATCACGATAATAGAAATTCCACCAAAGACAACAGCTAGCACCAAGCTAACGACCAATACATTAAGAACGGACTTTTGGCTTTGGTAAATCTTATTCTGTTCCGTAATGAACTCCTGTCTTTTGTCAATATCGAGCTGCTGTTGTTTTATTTTATCCGACTGCAGGGCAAGCAACTCCGCGTTGGTTTTATCGATGACAGAGGTTGCGAGTATATTTTCGCGGCGGTAGTTTTGGTGGTTGATGATAGCCAAGGCCGTTCGAATGGCTTCGGCCCCGCCAGTGGGATAGAGTATGGACGCAAACATTTTGCCCTGTATGATCTGTTCAAGGCCATTTCCGGGACCAGGAAGAGCATCAACACCAATTATCTTAATGTCCTTTTTAATCTGGGCCTCGTCCAATGCTTTTTTTACCCCCATGGCCATCTGATCATTGAATGTAAAGATGATATCACTCTGGCTCATGACGTTTATATGCTTACGCATTTCCAGATAGGCTTTATTTTTCTCCCAGCCGCCGTGAATGACGCCGCTCACCCTAATCATTGTGGTATCTCTAATTTGCTGCATAAAGCCTTTTTCACGCTCTATTGAAGCCGAGGTGCCCGATAGCCCTGTGACTAATCCGACCGAACCCTTTCCTTGTAAAATCGTGCGGCTATATTGACCAGCCAGTTTCCCGATAGCAAGATTGTCTGCCCCCACATAGGCATTGTATTGGCCCGAAGACGTCTTACGGTCAGTTACGATGACGGGTATATTGCGTTGAAATACAGAATCTACTATAGGGGTAAGGGGCTCGGCCTCATTTGGGGATACAATCAGAAGATCGATATCCTGTTTGACTAATTCACGAATTTGATTGATCTGCACATTATTGTCGCCATGTGCATCGCGATAAAGAAATTCAATATCGGGATTGAAGGAAAGTTCCCTTTTCATTTCCTCGAGCATTGTTTGTCGCCAGGCATCGTTTCCGATACACTGCGAAAAAGCGATGACCTGCTTTTTCTTCCGGACCATTGGTTGACATCCACAAAAAAGAAGCAAGGTCAATATGCCACCATAAATGAAATATTTTCCCATGATTTTTCCCCCTTAAATATCCGAATATACATTATTTAGATTTTTTGGGGTAACAGTGGTTGTGTTAGTGTATATTTTACACTAAAATAGGAACCTTCAAAAATGTATCATTTTCTAAATTTTCTGTTTAAAAAGTGAAAGTTTTGAAAAGTAAAATGAATGTAAGTGTTAGATTTTTAGTGTTTTAGTGTTTTTTAAAAAATGTTACATAAATAAATGTTTTTGCGAAGTCCAAATTTAAGTAAAGATGAATCACGTGTTAAATTTGGATTAATCAATTATAGATCATCACATGAACAAAAACACGGTATTAGCTTGGTCCTTTGTAGTGGCTTTAGGCGGATTTTTATTTGGATTTGATACAGCGGTTATTTCGGGAGCAGAAAAGGCCGTTCAGGAGCACTGGCATTTAAGTGAGTTTCAGCATGGCCTGACAATGGCCATCGCCTTGATTGGGACAGTTGTCGGCGCAGCATTAGGTGCACTGCCTTCCGATAAATTAGGCCGTAAAAATACCTTATTTGCTGTTGCAGCCCTTTACTTTCTTTCAGCGATTGGTAGTGCACTGGCGAATGACTGGACGATATTTATTTTATTCCGCTTTTTGGGTGGTATAGGTGTTGGTGTCTCTTCGGTAACTGCACCAATCTATATATCGGAAATTTCTCCGGCGGCATCGCGGGGAAAATTAGTCGGACTTTTCCAGTTCAACGTTGTATTGGGGATCTTGATTGCCTATCTGTCCAATTACTTCATCGGTCAGATAGGAGAAGAGTCCTGGCGCTGGATGTTAGGCGTACAGTGTTTTCCGTCCCTGTTATTCTTCTGTTTGATCTTTCTCATTCCGGAAAGTCCGAGATGGTTGCTCCTGCACAGAGGTAATTTAGCCGAGGCAACACGGATTATGAAAAAAATTAATTCGGATGGTTACGAGCTGGAGATTTCAAAAATTCAGGAGTCCAAAAACAATTCCACAGGAGAAGGCAAGCTCTTCGTTCGCGAAAATGCCAAACCTATTTTATTGGCCTTTTGTTTTGCGCTGTTCAATCAAGTTTCAGGTATCAACGCGATTATATATTATGCGCCCCGTGTATTTGAAATGGCTGGTTTGGGCTCACAGAGTTCATTGCTTTCGACAGTAGGTATAGGGGTTGTCAATTTTATTTTTACATTGCTGGCGATCAATTTCATCGATAAGGTCGGCAGAAGAAAATTAATGTTGGTGGGTTCGATCGGGCTGATTGTTTCATTGGCGCTCGTTTCCCATGCTTTTTACACCAGCCAGACAACAGGTTTTGCAATCACCATCTATTTAATGAGTTTTATTGCCTTTTTTGCATTCTCGCAAGGCGCCGTGATTTGGGTGTTTATTTCAGAAATTTTTCCGAACGATGTCCGCGCTAAAGGGCAGACATTCGGCAGCTTGACACATTGGGTGATGGCGGCAATTATTACCTTTTGTTTTCCTGCATTGACGGAAATGCTAGGCGGCGGCGGTACATTCTTGATTTTTGCACTATTTATGGTTTTACAGCTTATTTATGTACTGAAGTTTATGCCAGAGACAAAAGGGAAGTCGCTGGAAGATCTTGGGCATACCATCAATTTGCATTAGTCTTTAGCTAGACTACGCTAATAGACGTCGGAGTAGCCATGATGCGACTGGCGCCTGTCTAAAGTTATTTAATCAATGACAATGTGATAGCATGTTGTGTGTATTGTCAACATTGAATTTAAAGGGAAATAAAATAATCAATTCGTTACATGGCTTTTGGCGCTCGGCCGAAGCTTTGTGAAAAAAGAAGAAATATGAAAAACGGAGAAAAATCAATACAGGGTATTTGTTTTGGCGAGGTTCTTTGGGATAATCTTCCTACAGGTAAAAAATTAGGCGGTGCACCTTTGAATGTGGCTTATCACCTCAATAAACTGGGTGTTACTACGCGTATGCTAACACGTATAGGGCGTGATGAAAATGGTTATGAACTACGTAAGGTATGTGAGGATCTGGGTATCCCGACCGATTTCTTCCAATACGATGAGTTGTTGCCGACCTCAACCGTCGAGGTTTCGATCGATGCCAAACGTGACGTGCATTACGATATCGTTTATCCGGTTGCTTGGGATAGAATAGCGGTGGACAATGTTGTTCTGGATGCCGTTGCCACGGCGGACTTTTTGGTATATGGCAGTCTGGCCTGTCGAGATGAAGTAAGCTTTCAAAGCTTACTGTTATTGCTTGAAGAGGCCCGCTTTCGGGTGATGGATGTCAACCTGCGTACACCTTATTTTGGTCCTGAAAAAATACATAAGTTGTTGGCATATGCTGATTTTGTGAAAATGAATGCCGAGGAGCTGCATATTATTTCCGAATGGAATGGCGCTACGGAAGCCTATACCGATCAACAGCGTGTAGACTTGATCATGGCGCGTTTTGCAATTCAGGAGGCAATTGTAACCTATGGTGCAGATGGAGCGGTGTATCATTATAAAAAAGATAATATCAGTTATCATTTTCCAGCCTTGAAAGTTCAGGTAGAAGATACAATCGGAAGTGGTGATTCGTTTTTGGCAGCTTTCTTAACAAAGAGGTTTCAGATGCAGGAAGGTGTTCAGCTGGAGGAAGTATTGGAATTTGCAGCGACCCTGAGTGGGTTTGTGACACAGAGCCGGGGGGCTTGTCCTGAATATAACGATGAGGTCATCAATCGATTTCAATGGTTGCATCCGATCTTCAATGGAGCTCAGAAGCAACAGTAAGTATACTGCTTCTTTAAGAAGCAGTATACACGCTATCATAATAAAATAATCAATCTAAATAATTAACCATTTACTCATAACCAATTATGTTTACAAGACAGAAAGCGATGCTGCTCCCGTCTTTGGCACTTTTTTCTGTTGTCGCATTTGCGCAGCAGACTGAAATCCGGGGAAGGATTACGGATAGTGGGACAGCAGCACCTATAGTGGGGGCATCTTTAGTGGTGAAGGGAACCACAATAGCCACCAAGACAAATGAAAAGGGAGAATTCGTCCTCCAGACTTCAGGCAATCAGGGCACATTGGAAATAAGTTATGTTGGCTATGCTACTCAGACAATTTCTGTAGCCGGAAGAAAGTTCCTCGATATTCAGCTTGCTAGCACCGAAAAAGGGCTAGATGAAGTAGTTGTTACGGGATATCAAACGGAACGGAAGAAGGATTTAACAGGTGCGGTGAGTGTTGTTAATGTAGCCGAGATGATGAAGGCTCCGGAAAATAACCCTATGAAAGCCCTGCAAGGAAGGGTAGCTGGTATGACCGTAACTTCGGATGGTAGTCCAAGTGGAGCCGCGACGGTGCGTATGCGCGGAATCAGCTCCATCAACAGTAGTCAGGATCCCTTATATGTCATTGATGGAACGCCTACACAAGGGGGAATGCATGAACTTAATGCGAATGATATCGAAAGTATTCAGGTTTTAAAAGACGCTTCTTCGGCGAGTATCTATGGCTCACGCGCAGCTAATGGGGTTATTGTCATCACCACCAAAAAAGGAAAGCTAGGTGCACCAAAACTTACGGTTGATGCCTTTGCCACAAGTACACATTTCAATAACCGAATGAAAGTGCTGGACGCACAACAATATGGTCGTGCACTATGGCAGGCGACCATCAATAACGGTGGCAATCCAAATGGAAACAATATTGGTTATCAGTTTGAATGGAATAACGATACGAATGGTGTGCCTCAGCTCAATACGGTGTTTGTTTCCAAGTATATTGATCGTGAACATACGATGTATGCTTCAGATACCGATTGGTTTAAGGAAGTTTCGAAACCAGGACTGCAACAGTCATACAATGCGACATTGAGCTCCGGAACAGAAAAATCCAGCTCGTTTTTCTCTTTAGGTTATTTGCACAATAGCGGGACACTCCGTTACACTGATTTCCAGAGAATATCCGCCCGGATGAATGCTGACTACAAACTGTTTGATGGAAAACTGGTTGTTGGTGAAAATTTTACGGTAAACAACACGGGCGAAGTGCAGGTCCCTGGCGATGTGCTTGACCTTTCGTTGAAAGCATTACCCATTATTCCTGTCCATACAGTAGATGGAATAGGCTGGGGGGGGCCAGCATTAGGAATGAACGACCGCCATAATCCAATGCGTGTACTTTACGACAATCGAAATAATAAATACAATTATTGGCGCTTGTTTGGAAATGCCTATGCCGATTTACAGCTAATAAAAGATCTGCATGTTCGAACCAGTTATGGCCTGGATTACAGTAATTTTTACAAACGTAACTTGGAAGTATCTTATCGTTCGGGATTTATGAACAGCAGCCGAAGTGGCGTTAATATGGAGCAGTCTCATGGGATGAAGTGGACTTGGTCCAATACAGCGACTTATCGGAAGGCGATCGACAAACATACTCTAGATGTGCTAGCTGGTATCGAAATGAACCGTCAGAACGATATTAATTTTAACGCGTATACTGCTGGTGATGGTGCATTTGCCATAGAGACACCAGAGTACATGTGGCCGGGTGTGAGTACCGGTACAGCAGCAGTAGGAGGTGGCTCTACAGGCTTCTCGCTGCTATCCTATTTTGGAAAAGCTAATTATTCCTATGACGAGCGTTATCTGGCTTCTTTCACCGTACGGCACGATGGCTCTTCCCGCTTCGGTAAAAATAACCGTTTTGCCACTTTCCCGGCGGTAACGGCAGGCTGGCGAATATCTTCTGAACGCTTTATGGCAAGTACAAAAAATTATATTTCTGACCTCAAGCTACGGGTTGGATGGGGGCAGACAGGTAACCAAGGGATAGGTAATCTGGCTACCTATGCGCTGTTCGTCCCCGAATATGGGGTTGCTGATCCCACATGGAACATCGTGGATGGTACAGCATACGATCTCTCGGGTACAGGAACTGGAAAATTACCATCGGGATACCGCAAAATCCAAACGGAAAATAATGATCTGAAATGGGAAACCACAACGCAGACGAATATTGGCTTGGACTTTTCACTGTTTAAACAAAGTCTCTATGGTTCGATTGACTGGTATGTCAAAGCAACAAAAGATATGTTGATCAATCCAGCTTACATCGGTGTGGTAGGAGAGGGCGGTTACCGCTGGGCAAATGGTGCATCCATGGAAAATAAAGGTTTGGACGTATCAGCCGGATATCGTAATAAAACATCCTTTGGACTGGATTATGATGTGATGGCTGTCTTCTCGACGTATAAAAATAAGGTGACACATTTGCCCGAAGCAGTAGAAAACTCCTATGGCGGTCGTCAAGGGGATAATATTATCGGCCGGCCGCTGGGATCATTTTATGGCTATGTCACGGACGGTATTTTTCAGAATCAGGACGAAGTGGATGCGCACGTCAATCAGACCGGTAAGGGGATTGGACGCTTACGTTATGTGAATGTATATGATGCGGACAATCAGATCACGGACATGGACCGTACTTGGATCGGTAGTCCTCATCCTGATTTTTCTTATAGTTTGAACATTGTGCTAAAATATAAAGGTTTTGACCTATCGGCGTACTTTCAGGGGGTACAGGGGATAGATGTCGAAAACTGGCTGAAAAAACAAACGGACTTCTGGAGTGTGGACGACGTCAATTCCAATAAAGGCGTACGTCTGCTCAATGCTTGGACACCACAAAATCCAACATCAACGATTCCCGCCTTACAGACGACAAACAACAATGACGAGGGCCGCCTGTCAAATTACTTTATCGAGAATGGATCTTATATGAAACTCCGAAATCTGTCTTTGGGCTATACCTTGCCAACAGCAACAGCCTCACGTCTGCGTATGAGCCGGCTAAGAATCTATGTCACCGGTCAGAACCTATTTACTGTTAAGTCAAAGAATTTTACAGGTGTAGATCCTGAAAATGTAGGTTGGGGTTATCCAATTCCAACGACCTGGACAGCCGGGGTAAATATTGGATTTTAAAAAGGGGAGAAATAAGGCTATACACTTATAAATAATTTAACGGATGAAAAAAATAACCACTAAAATAGCGATACTTATGGTTCTTGCTGGACTACTTCCAGGATGTACCAAATTTTTGGATCAAACACCCAATGGTGTGCTGAGCTCCGATCAGGTTAAGGAGCCAGAACGATTATTGACAGCGACCTATGCCGCTTTGGGCAATGATCATTATGATGTCCCTTTTAGCTTATGGCCCTATGGTACGGTTCGGTCGGACGATGCTTATAAAGGCGGATCGGGGCCACAGGATATCCAGACCTTTCATTTTCTTGAGGTCTCCAATAACATTACAACTAATTTCGCGGAGTTGGATAAATTATGGTTTCAGTTGTACGTTGCGATTTCGCGTGCCAATACGACAATTAAGACCATACAGGAAATGGATAATTTCGATGGGAAGGAAGAAAAACTTGGTGAAGCACGTTTTCTGCGGGGGCATTTTTACTTTATGCTCAAGATCCTTTTCAAATATGTGCCTTATATCAATGAAAATGTACCAGTAGACAGCTATGAAACCGTATCGAATAGGGCCTTGACTAACGATGCGCTATGGCAAAAGATTGTGGAGGATTTTCAGTATGCTGTAGATCATCTCCCGGCGGTACAAACGGAGGTGGGGCGCGCCAATCGTGTTGCTGCTGCGGCATATCTTGCCAAAACCTATCTCTATAAAGGATACCGTCAGGACAATGCCGAACGTAATTTGGTGACGGGTATCGATGCGGGAGATTTGGAAAAGGTTGTACAAAATACGGATATTGTGCTTTCATCGAACCATACGCTGGAAACCGACTTTGCTTTTAACTTCTTGCCGGGCAAATATGAAAATGGGACGGAAGCCCTGTTTTCAGTTCAGTTTTCAAAAGATGACGGGACAAAATTTGGGCGTGTTAACTTTTCTGATGTGCTCTCTGTACCTATGGGGGTAGGATGCTGTGATTTCAATAAACCAAGTCAAAGTCTTGTCAATGCATTTCGCACAACGGGTAAAGGTCTGCCACTGGATAATTATAATGCGTTGAATAGCTTTAATACCTCCGAGAAGTATGATCCAAGGTTATTTCATACGGTTGCAATTCCAGGCTTACCGTACAAGTATAGTAGCAAAAGAACATACGAAGAAAGCTGGAATCGTAATCCTGCGGAGTATGCTGTTTATGCATCGTTAAAAGAAAATGTTGATCCCGACTGTGATTGTTTCGTTCCGATGGTACCCTTCTATGCGAATACAAAGAATCGAATTGTATTGCGCTTTGCCGATGTACTGTTGATGCGGGCAGAGGCGCTTATCGAGCTGCATCGTTCGGCTGAAGCACTGCCATTGATAAACCAAGTGCGTACGCGGGCAAAAAATAGTACTGCACTGACCGGCTATGCTAATGATAAAATGCTGATCGATACGTACAAAAATGGGGATAATATTGTGTGGAACGAAGAAAATGCCCGCAAGGCGTTACGTTGGGAAAGACGCTTGGAGCTCGCTATGGAAAACGGAAGATTCTTTGATCTGGTACGTTGGGGAATTGCCGACCAGGCCATGAATGCTTATTATGATGCAGAAAAGTCACGTCGATCTTATTATTCTTCGGCACATTTTACAGCAGATAGGAACGAATATCTGCCGATTCCCGAAGCACAGATCAGATTGAGTAAATATCTGTATAAACAAAATCCAGGCTATTAAACAGGCATTTATTGCTGAACGACCATCATAACCAATTATTCCAATGAACACATTAAACAATTATATAAAAGTAGGGATTACTATCCTGCTTATTGGGCTTCTCGCTGCCTGCAAGCGTGATGCCGATAGTACATTCAATTTGAGCGCAGATGTCGATGTACTTTCTTTCAAGGTCGGAAATACTGTTGGGAAAGTAGATCAGGCAAAAGGTACCATTCTTGTTATGGTTCCTGAAGGTACAGATCTTTCGGCGGTGGCTCCGACAATTGAATTGCCCAGCAATGCCAAGGTTTCTCCAGCTTCAGGCATCGCCCAGAATTTTTCATTTTCTGGTACAACACCGATTACTTACCGCGTGTTTAATGGTAATCTATTTAATACCTACCAAGTAACCGTCAAAGAAATCAAAGCGGAAATAACAGCATTCCGCATCGGAGAAAAAGCAGGGATCATTGATCAGAAAAATAAAAGCATTAAAATTTACCTACCCCTGGGGACAGACCTGAAGAACCTGTCACCTGCGATAGAATTTACAGCCGGAGCGAGCATAACGCCCAATCAGAGTGCGCCCGTGGATTTAAGTTCCCCAATAAAATACAGCCTTGCTTATATGGGGCAAGTTTTCCAATACACCGTAACTGCCCTATTGGGTACAGAACCTAAACAAATCCTTATGATTTATAATGGTGAAACCAGCGTTCCACATTTCGACGGGCTAGGGGTGAGTACGGTAGATTCGCCTTATCCCAATCCGAAAACCACTGGAATTAATGCAACACCTTTCTGTGCGTCGTTTGTCCGAGACAATAAAACTGGTGAAGGCTGGCACGGTGGAGCACTCTGGAATGCAAATAAAGTAACTATCAATCCGGCAGAATACGGGCGTTTCTCGATGATGGTATTGAAAGATGTTGCTGGTGATGTGCAATTGGAAATTCAATCGGATGGTGAACAGAATAAGGATTGGTTGCGTGCCAATTATTCGAAAGATCATATCGGTGAGTGGCAAGAATTGGTTTTTCAGATTCCTGCCGGCAGAAAAGCTATCATTAACAATATACTTGTGATGCCGCATGAACATCCTAATGGACAGCCCGTGGCATTTCCTACCCAACGCATGTATTGGGACGAATTGAAAGCATTACCTAAAGAATAATCGAATACAAGTAAAACAAGCTATTATAAAAATAAGCGATGATAGACAATAAGGGATTAATAGAAAGATTTAAATCATGAGACTAAAAATATATTTGCTTCCGACAGTATTCTTACTCAGCTTGTTGACAAGTTGCAAGAATAGCGACGAGAGTTCGACAGGGGGAGATAAGCCCTTAGCAATACAGCCTGTGGACAGTTCTGCGGCTTGTATTTCGGGGCAGGAGGCTGGCCCCTATCGAAGGTTCTATAGGCCCCAGCAGGGTTTCGTAGGTGATCCCATGCCTTACTACAATGCCAGCGATAAAAAGTTCTACTTGTTTTATCTCTATGAAAATGCCAACAGACACCCAATTTATAGCACGCGAACAAGTGATTTTGGAACATTTGAGGGCTATACCGAAGTATTGTCGTCGGGCGCTGTGGAGAGTCAGGATGAATGGATCGGAACAGGAAGTTTTATTAAAAAAGGAACATTGTATTACTGTTTCTATACAGGTCATAACAGTGTTTTTACTCCAGCAGAAAAGATCATGTTGGCGACGTCCACTGATTTAATGAATTGGACTAAGCAACCAGCTATGGCACTGCAGGCTGCAGCGGGCTATGATCGAAATAATTTTCGGGATCCACAGGTTTATTGGGATGAAGGCCGAAATGCCTACGTCATGCTAGTCACGACGCGAAAAGACGGAAAAGGAGCGCTGGCACGTTATCAGTCAACCGATTTAAGCAGTTGGTCTGAGATTGAACCGCTCGTTGCTACCATAGGGACAGTGGAAAAATATGGCATCGAAACAGATGCTGAACTATTGGAATGCCCGGATCTATTTAAACTGGGCAATAAATGGTATCTCTTGTTTTCGCGGATCAACCGGGATGAACATCGCAAGACATTTTATCGTGTTGCGGATTCTCCGGACGGCCCCTGGACGATCTGTCGGGATAACGAAGGACATCATGAAACTTTTGACGGACGCTATCTCTATGCGGGCAAAACGGCTAGCGATGGTACGATACGTTATCTTTCGGGATGGTGTTCTACTGGGCAAACCGTAAATAATAACAACGAACTGCCCTGGGCTGGAAATTTAATTTCACACCAGTTGGTTCAGGGAGCTTCAGGACGTTTATATCCTAAAATTCCGGAAGCCCTAAACAGTAAATTCAATAAGGAAGTCGCCTTTGAAAAACTGAGCAATGTTGGTCAAGTTTCCGAATTGAATAAATCCTATAGTTTGACAGCGCAACCGGGCGGAAGAAGTTATGCACAATTTAACCGGAACACTTCATCCGTTAAAATGACAATGACCATTGATGCTTCCCAATCCAGTCAATTTGGTTTTTCATTTGGCGCATGTGATGATCCGACCGAAGTGTATAGCATTGCTTTTGATCTGACTTCATCCAATCGTTGGAATATGCCGGCACTGTTTATGAACAAGGAGGCACGCGATGGCGGAGGAAGTAAAACAGAGCTCAATTTTACGCCACTTACAGTACCGACCAACCGGATTTTTAACGTGAAAATTATTATTGAAAAATCGATTGGTATCGTATATGTGAATGATTGTGTTGCTTTTACCAACCGGATCTATAAAATGGATCAAAACCCTTGGACTATTTTCGCGGATCAAGGAACAGTAAAAGTGAATGAGTTGAAAATCGAAAAATCTTCCTGACAATTTATAGGATATTTGCTTAGTGGAGCAAACAATAACCTAATTAGAAATGTAAACAAAAGAACAATGATAAGATTAAAGAAATACGGTGTTTTAATGCTCCTGCTAGGTGTTTTTGGTACAAGTCTGGCACAGACGGGACAGCATAAACAAGGGGATCCGGAAGAGAAGTATCGCCCACTTTACCATTTTACCCCACAGCAGGGCTGGATGAACGATCCCAATGGACTGGTCTATTTGAACGGTAATTATCATCTTTTTTTTCAGCATAATCCCGAAAAGCCCGTTTGGGGGCCTATGCATTGGGGTCATGCGATCAGTAAAGATTTGATTCATTGGGACGAGCGGAAGATCGCATTGTACCCCGACAGTTTAGGAACTATTTTCTCTGGTAGCGCAGTGATCGATAAAGACAACACGGCAGGTTTTGGAAAAGGTGCTATGGTTGCCATTTTTACCCATCACAATCATCAGGAAGAGGATCGAAAAACAGGATTGCATCAAAATCAAAGTTTGGCTTATAGTTTGGACCAGGGCCTTACTTGGACAAAGTATAAAGGAAATCCAGTTTTGCCGAATCCTGGTATATGGGATTTTAGAGATCCAAAGGTGATGTGGCATGCGCATAGCCAACGTTGGATTATGACCTTAGCTACCAAAGATTGTATTACTTTCTATTCTTCCAAAGATTTGAAAACATGGCAGAAAGAAAGTGAGTTTGGCAAAGAGTTGGGGGCTCATGGCGGTGTCTGGGAATGCCCTGATCTTATCCCCATGGACTATAAAGGAGCTATAAAATGGGTTTTGTTGGTCAGCATCAATCCAGGTGGACCCAACGGTGGTTCTGTAACACAATATTTTGTGGGTGACTTCGATGGGCATCAGTTCCGAACAGCGGATACTAACATAAAGTGGTTGGATTGGGGACCCGATAATTATGCCGGCGTAACTTGGAGTAATCTAGGGGATAGGCACCTGATGATTGGCTGGATGAGCAACTGGCAATATGCTAATGTGGTACCCACTACAAAATGGCGTTCTTCCTCAACCATACCCCGTGTTTTATCGTTGGATAAAATTGGACAGTCGTTCTATGTTGCAAGTACGGCACCCAAAGAAATTGAAACTGCATTCCGACCGCTTAAAAAATACCATGGCGGCGGAACGAAGGAAGTTTCGTTCGGGCAACATCTCCCGCAAGCGTACCGTTTGGACCTCAGAGATTTGAAGCAGCAGTCTTTTAAAGTGATCCTATCAAATGAATCTGGTGACGAATTGGTTATTGGTTATCGAGAAGACCAAAATGCATATTACATCGACCGCTCTAAGTCCGGTGAAGTGTCGTTTAATGAGGAATTCCCAAAGATAGCTTCAGCACAACGCCTGCTGAACAACGGAACGCTCTCTTTCAGCTTGTATGTTGATGTGAGCTCTGTGGAGCTTTTTGCGGATCGAGGACTAACGGTAATGACCAGTTTATTTTTTCCGAACAGGCCGATAACCAAGCTGCGTATCGTTGGGGATAAAAAGTTGGAGTTTCAGGAAATCGGTATTTCTGCATTTAAGAGATAAAACCCAAATTTACACGATTAAAGCGATCCCCGTTTTCACGAGGGATCGCTTTATGGTTTACACTATTCCATATTGGTCTGATTTAAATGTACAGGCATTAGGGTGGGAAAAGTCCATGCAAAATGATTTTTCCTGTAGACAATAGGACGATACATCAAGAGGTAAGAATCAAATTGGTGAGTTTTATAAATATCCTTCATGGCTTCCAATAGATTGGACGGCCAGACACCCGCTGCCAGGTTCAGCGTATCGACATCAGGATTGTAAAACCAGGGCCATTCTGTTGGATGTTGATTGTAATAGTATAGATATTCAATGGCCTTTCTGACCGATTTTCCGGCTTTCGAGACCGTAAATAGGTTTTCCCCTGTTGCATTGTATATACACCACATGGAAGCTGTCAGTGGAGCTAGCGAGAAGTATGTATACCATAAACCTTTCTCTTCCCGCTTTACTTCTTCAATAAGATGACCATCCGCTGCGATCTTTTCAAAAAGATCATTCTTAATCAGTGCTATTGTAAAAGAAAGTTCCTTTTGGTCATCAAGAAAATTTGCCGAAAGTAAATTTGCAAACCTTGCCCAATCAGCAATATTATTTGGTCTTTCACGTAAGAAATGTGTCGCTTTTTGATAGACGTTGATCGTCCAGTTTTTAAACTGATTAAGATCGTTCTCTGCCCAGAACGGATCGTTTTTAAGAAGTTCAGCCGCAATCATTAATCCGGCACCTGCATAAGAAAGAACAACTGGCCCGTCAAACCGGGAATATTTTTTATTGATGGTGGCCCAAGCATTCATGAAGTATAGGGCTTTTTGTACATATTTCTTTTCCCCGTTCAACGTATAGGCGAGGGCCGTGCAATAAGCGGCAAAAGCATCTGCATGGAGTTTTTTTGCCATTGCACGTTGGCCTTCTTTATCGCTATAAAAGCCAGGGACGCTAAAATCTTCGACAGCATGGTGATCAGTTAATAAAAGAGAATCAGCTAGCGTAATCAATTGCTTGTACGCAGTATATACTGGTTCGGATTTTTTGCTGATCTGTGATTTTACAAAGCTGATCTGTGAAGTCGGGTGCATAAGGGATTGGGCATGGCAGTGAGAAGAAGCTGTAATAAAATAGATCAGACTCAAAGTTAACCCTATTTTAATAAATTGAACCGTCGAGCGGCTGACCGTCCGAAAATAAGATCTAAAATTTTGCATGGTTTTAAATGGATATGTTTATCAATTGATTTCGCAGCTATGGGGGGACTAGCTCCTGCAAATTAAGAAAAAAATACAATAAGTTTACTGGGCTTCAGAAATTTGATTTGAATTATTGCAGCGAAGTAACTAACTTCATGCCTAGAATAATCAATTATGGACATCGATCAAAATCTGCCTGAGAAAGAACTCTTGTGCCTACTCCATCATGGAGATATGCAGGCGTTTGATATTTTGTACCATCGCTATAGCCAAATTATTTACGCCAATATTCTTAAGTTTCTGAAAGATGAAACCACCGCTGAAGACTTACTTCAGGACGTTTTTCTACGTATCTGGGAAAATAGATCGAAAATAGATCCCGAGCAATCTTTCGCCGCATTTCTGTTCACCTGCTCACGAAATATTACTTTTAATTTCAAGCGACGTCTGAAATTAGAGATGGAATCGGAGATCCATCTCGCTTATGGAGTAGTGGAATCGGAGAATACCATTGATAAAGTGCTGGATTCAAAGGAAGCTTTAGTCTTGGTCGAGGAATTACTGAGCAGATTACCCAAACAACGCCAAAAAATATTCAGGCTGTCCAAGTTGGAAGGCAAAAGCTATCAAGAGATTGCCGAAGAAATGGGGATTTCTATTGCTACAGTTCGCGATCATATTGTCAAAGCAAATAAGTTTATCCGAAGTGGCGCATTGCAGGATAGTGGATTTTCGTCATTGTTATTGGCATTGCTTCTCTATTCGACTAAATAAAAAAAAATTTCTGGAGCAGACCTTTATTTCACGCTGTGTGTATTTACTTTAAAATACAGTTCAGTGGAGACCAATAAATCTAAAATAGACCAATTACTTCAAAAATATAAAGAAGGGAACTGTTCGCTCGAGGAGATCGAATGGATACAGCATGCGCTTTCTACTACTGACACCAGTGATCAGGATGCTATCGATCGGGCTATAATCGCTAGTTTACTACAACCTTCGTCTGTAAGTAAAATGAACGAATCGAGATTGAAAATAATGCTCGAAACCATCAAAAAGCAAATCCAGCAAGGAAAAGATAACTTATTGGAAAAAGGAGCGGAAGATAATATGCCGATCCAGAAGAAAACCATTCTCTCAATACGATGGCCCTATTGGGCTGCTGCCGCTTGTCTATTGCTCTTTGTTTTTTCAATGGTATTTTGGCAGCAGCAGACGAGCCTTGTCCAGGAGGACAGGAACCTGGTTGGACTGAATGATACAAAGGGCGATGCTGTAAAGCCTGGCGGAACCAGTGCCACGCTTCGCTTGGCAGATGGTACACTTTTGGAACTCGATAAGCAGGCGTCGGGTATTGTGATGGGGGAAAGTATTACCTATCAAAATGGACAATCTATTGCTGATGGTTTAAGTAAACAAAGCCGGAAAGTAGATCCAAGCAAGGTTACGTTGGAGTTGACCACACCGCTTGGGGGGATGTATCAAATTACTTTACCTGACGGCACAAAAGTATGGCTTAATGCTGCCTCTTCTCTAAAATATCCGATGAGCTTTGCCAAAAATGAACGAAAAGTTATCCTGTTGGGAGAGGCCTTTTTCGAGGTGAGCAAAGATAGCTCCAGACCTTTCAAAGTGCTCAGTAAAGGACAGGAAATTGAGGTGCTTGGGACAGCATTCAATGTGAATGCTTATCCGGAAAATACGGCGATTAAGACGACCTTAATCAAAGGGAAGGTCAAATTATCAAACGATAATCACGCTTCACAGGCAATATACCTTCGACCTGGTCAGCAATCGATTAATACCAATAATGGAAATATACAAGTTGCAAATGTAGATACAGAGCCGTTCACGGCCTGGAAAGATGGCTTGTTTTATTTTGACGAAACACCGGTGTCGGATGCACTGCAGCAGATTGGTCGCTGGTATAATGTAGAAGTGAGGTATAAGGGCGAAGCGGCACAAACACATTTCTATGGTCGTATCAAACGAAACAAGCCACTCCGTGAAGTACTCGATGTATTGGAAGAAGGTGGGCTGCATTTTGAGCTGAGCAGAAGTCAGGAAAAAAATATCTTACTGGTGACACCATTGCAATAAAACCTTAAATATTGATGAAAAAAGAAATGATCATAGACTCCTCTTAACCTGGAGAAAGGTATAGGCAAGACAAAAAGGGCAGTGCTGGGGGGCACTGCCTTAAATTGGATGCATATACTTACAAGTGTTGCCCGAGGGCAAATTTTTGATAACCATTTATAAATAACATACAAACCGTACAAACATATGATTTTTTATCCATTTGTTAGGCTACACCCGTGGAGTTTAACTTTACGAAGTATACTGATTATGAAATTAATCGTACTCATTTCTTTACTGACTGCGATGCAACTGTTTGCAGAAGGAAATGCGCAGACCATAAACTTAACCGCAAAGCATGTGACCTTAAACCAGGTGATGCGTGATCTCCAAAAACAGAGTGGTGTCAATTTTTTCTTGAATGGCAAGTCGCTGGCACAGACTCGCTTGTCAGTCAATATACAGCATGCTAAATTGGAAGATGCATTAAATGCTATCGTGATACCCTTGAATTTGGAGTGGATTAAAAAAGATGAGGTGGTCGTGATAAAACCTAAAAGAAATTCACTAATTGCTGAACACAAAGAAGTCCTGCAGCGGAGCATCGGCGGTAAAGTCGTCAATGGAAAAGGGCAGACCCTTGTAGGAACGACCGTTACCGTGAAAGGAACTAATATCTCCACGGTGACAGATCAAGATGGGAGATTTACCATCCAGTTGCCTGCCGAGAACGGGACCTTGGTATTTTCGAATGTAGGCTACCAAGGTTTAGAAAAAAATGTCAGTGGCAACGAAGAATTGAATATTGTGCTTCAAGAGGTGGTAAGTGGTCTGGATGAGGTAGTTGTCGTGGGCTATGGTAGCCAGAAACGAGCCAATGTGATTGGTGCGGTATCAACTGTGAGCGGAAGCTCATTGGAAAATCGGTCCACCTCTACGTTAACATCTTCTTTAGCAGGGCTTGCAGCAGGAGTTAATGTGCAGACCTCAACGGGAAAACCTGGAGCTGATGGCGCTAATATACTTATCCGTGGAAAGGGAACCTTGAACAATACATCACCTTTAGTCGTCATCGATGGTATCGTAGGATCTATGGATGCAGTAAATCCCAATGATGTGGAATCAATTTCTATTCTAAAAGATGCTGCAACAGCAGCAATTTATGGCTCTTTAGGCTCCAATGGTGTTATTCTAATTACAACTAAAAAGGGCGCCAAAGGGAAAAATAATGTCTCCTATACAGGAATGGTCTCTATGCTTCGACCTAATAATGTGCCCGAATTTATTACTGATTATGCGCAGCATATGCGCCTAGTCAATGAAGGATTTAAAAATTTGGGACGGGCAGCTGTGTATACCGATGCGACAATCAATCTTTGGGAAGAAGCAAAGAAAAATCCAACAGGGCTAACCGAATTTGGTATTCCAAATGAGGTCGCTTATCCAAATACCAATTGGGGCGATGTACTTTTTGGACAACGGAAGCTTTTACAAAATCACAATCTGTCCTTAAATGGTGGCAACGAGAATACGCAATACCTCTTTTCAGTAGGATATTTCAACAATCCAGGTACGATGCCTGAAACTGGAGCGGATAAGATACGTATGCGTATCAATTTGCAATCGAAAGTTGCTAAGTTTTTGACCGTAGGAACGCAGACCTTTGGTGATCTGCAAAACTTGAGCGTAGCCGATGTTGCTACCGCATATTCCTACCAAACCCAAACTGTACCTGGTGTTTATCCTTATTATAATGGAGCTTATGGTTTTCCAGCTGCTGCCGAAGAGTCCGCCACAGCAAATAATGCATTGGCTTTTCTCAATGGGATGGGCGGAAAGAACCAGGTCAATCGATTCAATACGACAATTTTTGCGAAATTAAATCTGATGAAGGGGCTGGAGTTTGAGTCAAAGGTAAATTACAATTATGCGTATACCGAGACCAATTCCCATCAGGTGCCTTATGAAAAATGGAATTTCGCAACGAACAAATTGAGTACAGCAGCACTATCTTCGGGGCAAATAACAACCCAATATGGATTGACTAAGAGCTACAATGTGATCATTGATAATGTATTGCGCTACTCAGGTTCTTTTGGTAAACATGATGTGGGCGGAATTTTAGGTTATAATGAGCAATACTTCAACCAGTATAATATTGGTGCGGCCAAACTTGGTCTTGTGCATCCCGATTTAACAACGTTTAACTCCGCGACGACGATGAGTTCCATCACCGGTGATGAGCTTGATTATGGATTGCGTTCCTTTTTCGGTAGAGCCAATTACGCTTATGCGAATAAATATCTAGCTGAAGCAGTTGTACGTTACGATGGATCTTCACGATTTGGAACCGCCAAACGCTGGGGCTTCTTTCCCGCATTCTCCGCAGGATGGCGTATTTCGGAGGAATCATTTATGACGCCACTTAAATCATTTCTGAATGATTTGCGAATAAGGGCCTCCTGGGGGAAAACCGGAAATAATGCCTCTCCGGGTAATTACGATCACCTTCCTGCGTATGGCACTGTCAACTACTCATTCAATAATCAGGCTGTTCGTGGTTTAGCACAAACTAAATTGGGCAACGATCTGCTGCACTGGGAAACCACCACCACCACAAATGTGGGCTTTACAGCTACAGCCTTGAAAAATAAATTGACAGTCGAATTTGATGCCTATCGCGCTTATACGGATGGCATCCTTTACGTTCCAACTATTCCAGCGACAACAGGAACCGCTACCGCAGCAACGATGAATATCGCCGAAGTCAGTAAACGTGGACTTGAACTGACCTTGGGGTACCAAGATAAGATCAATGAATTTAAATTCGGCATATCAGCCAATTTTGCCTACAATACCAATCGGGTAGAGAAATATAAAGGTGCACTATCAGAAGGCTATGTAACAGATGCTGCTGGTAATCGTGTTTATCAGTCCAATATTGGTATGGTGTCTACTGGTGTCAACCAACGGATTATCGAAGGGCACGAAATCAATGAATTCTATTTGTACAATGTGTATAAGGGTTCGGGAAATCACTTCTTGACCGATGGTTCTGTTGATAAAAACGGGGGACCGCGGGATGGTATGATCCGTACAGAACAGGATATGGACTGGCTGAAAGCAATGGTAGCCGCAGGCTATTCATTCCAGCCTGCCGACGGCATAGACCCTACCAAGATCTGGTATGGTGATTTGATTTATTCGGATATGAATGGCGATGGTATTTATGGGAATGTGTATGACCAAAGATTTATGGGTAAGAGAGAAACACCCGCTTTTAATTATGGGCTTAGTGTCAACATGGCTTATAAAGGGTTCGATGCCTCTATGATCTGGTCTGCGTCTTCAGGAATGTCTTATTATTGGAATGAACTTTATCTCAATTCATCCATCGTCGCGCAAGGTAAATCTGTTCCGGCTTTGGTAGCCAACAATCATTATTACTATAATGCAGCGAATCCCACAGACCCCAATAATCACACCGATGGGTATTATCCCCGTTTAAAAGCAGAGACAGATGCGCAGAATGGCCGGACAAGCGATTATTATTTGTATAATGCTTCTTTCGTGAAGTTGCGTAATCTCCAACTTGGTTATACACTTCCAGAAAGCTTGGTCCGCCGCCTCTCGATGGCTAAACTACGTATTTATTTGGCGGGTGAAAATCTGCTGACATGGACTAAATATCCGGGGCTAGATCCAGAAATTGGAACAACCGCCAATTATCCAACAATGCGTCAATACTCAGTGGGTCTAAATCTTACTTTTTAATCCGAATGATAAGAATGAAAAAGATGAAAAAAATTATAGCGATAGTATTGCTAACTAGTATAATAGGATGCAAAAAAGATCTTTTGGATACCTCGCCGTATTCATCGGTCTCCACCGCAACAATGTGGACAACAGATAATTTAACCGACCTGGGCGTTGCGGGAATTTATAGTTCGTTCAGGCTCCTGATGGGGCATAGTGGGCTGATCTCACCTTACGAGCTCTATCAATTTGACCGTTTCTCATATACAGGGCAGGCGCGTTTTGATGAACCCTTATTGACGGGAACAATTACCGCGGGAGATCCCTTATTTTTGAATGTTTGGAAGATTCAATATGAAGGAATTCAGCGTGCAAATGATGCGCTTAAGAATATTCCGATAAAATCTCCTTCAACAGCGGAAAAGAAAGCCAAATATATTGCTGAAGCTAAATTCTTACGCGCTTATTTTTACTTTAGACTTAACCAACTCTACAAGGGAGTGCCGATTTATCTTGAGCCTTTTACGGCGGCGGAGGCTATTAAAGGACGTAGTTCGGAAGAGGAAGTCTGGAATCAAATATTAGCTGACCTGAACGATTGTCTTGCCGAAACCAATTTCCCCGATCGTTACCCCGCAGGTAATGCAAACTATGGACATGCAACCAAAGCGGCGGCTTATGCCTTACGGGGTAAAGTTTATCTCTATCGAAAGGAATGGGCAAAAGCGGCGACTGATTTTCAAAAAGTAAAAGATGCTGGTCACTCACTTTTTGGTGATTATAAAGCACTATTTAAAGAAGCTAATGAGCAGTGTCCAGAAATGATTTTTTCTATTCAGCATCGGAGTGAGTCGGGATACGGAAATAACATGCAATTGTTTTGTGGCTGGCCCTCGGTGTATTCGCGGGGCTGGAATTACTATATGCCTTCACCTCATTTGGTAGATCTCTATGAAAATAGTGATGGATCCAAATTTGAGTGGGATAAAATAATTCCAGGATATGCAGACTTAACTGAAAATGAAAGAGAGGTTTTTTTTCTAAGGAACAACCTAACGGAAGCTGAGAAGGCAGCGGCGGTATTAAGGGGTGCAAAAATGAGCCTTTATCTGCCGCAAGGCAATGAGGAGCGCATCAAAAAAGCCTATGAAAATCGTGATCCACGTTTACAGGCAAATATTGTGACACCCTATTCCACTTTTAGGGGAGCGTATAATTTTACGAATGTGGAAAGTCTTCAGTTCATGCGCTGGCCATTTCGTGGGCAGGCACAGGTAGATGGCGATGTTCAGAGTGATACGCAGATTAATTTCTTCTATTTCTATCGAAAATTTGTCGCCGAAGGAGTCAATGAGATTGTGGATCGTAATTATGGCCCTATCGATTTCCCGATTTTTCGCTATGCTGATGTTTTATTGATGTGGGCCGAGGCCTTAAATGAAGATGGCAAACTAAATGAAGCTATAGCAAAAGTTAACGAAGTTCGCCAGCGTGCGGGTGTACCACTTTTAAATTCCAATGCTGCAACGGCTGTTGGTGGGAAGGAAGACTTACGCCTCCGTATTCGCAACGAACGTCGGGTGGAGTTCCCGAATGAAGGAATCAATTACTTTGACGAATTGCGTTGGGGGACCTGGAAAGAGACGGTGTTTCAAGCAGGCAATGGACGTAAGCAAGTCTGGGGGACAAATGTCGGGAATTATAGCTATAAAGGTGATTTCTTGACTGTATGGCCTATTCCGACCTCAGAAATACAGATGAACGTAAACCTGGTGCAAAACCCGGGTTGGATTGATTAGTTTTTGTGAAATAAGACCGGGGAGCAGGTTATCTGGGCCTTTCCCCGGTTGGGTATAAAATAAACCTAAACATGATTTTTTTTAGATATAACCTATATTTTATTTATTTTTTAACTTTTTTTTATCCTTATTGCCTACGTGCAGATACAACAGATTTTCTAAAAAGAGGGTTCGGTCTTGCCGAAAAGCAATATTCCTTGTTGTATAAAAATCATAAGGATCTGACAAAGTATCCGCGATCTGCAGATCCCAGTGGAAAAACAACGTTTACCGATATCCGAGATTGGACTGGTGGCTTTTGGCCGGGCTGTCTTTGGTATGTTTTTGAGTATACGGGGGATGATCAATGGCGTGATGCGGCATTAAAATGGACGAATTCCTTACGTCAAAATCAATTTAATACACATCACCATGATATTGGTTTTGTCATGAACTGCAGTTATGGCAATGCTTATCGATTGACTGGTGATACAGCATTCAAATCTATCTTGATCCAGAGTGCCAAATCTTTATTGACACGTTTCAATGCAAAGGTTGGAGCGATCAAGTCTTGGGATACATTTTCTTCTTGGGACAGTAAGCATAAATATGAATTCCCTGTCATTATCGACAATATGATGAATTTGGAGCTTCTTTTTTTGGCTTCCAAATTATCAGGTGATTCTGTCTATCGGAATGCCGCTATTCGACATGCAGAAACGACGTTAAAAAATCAATACCGACCAGATTACAGTTCTTATCACGTGGTTACCTATGACCCCAATACAGGTGCTGTATTGAGCAGGGAGACTGCACAGGGTTTTTCGGACAATTCCGCTTGGGCTAGAGGGCAAGCTTGGGGATTGTATGGATTTGTTGTGATGTACCGAGAAACGAAGGATCCTAAGTTTTTACAGGCTGCACTAAACATGGCGGACTTTTATGCACGGCATCCGCGTTTGCCTGAAGATGGGGTTCCCTTGTGGGACTTTGATGTCGATCAAGCGGGATTTATTCCAAACTGGGACTACCGAAAAGAAGATTTTAGCACTATTCCGCGTGATGCATCCGCTGCTGCTGTCACGGCATCGGCACTTTTGGAACTGGTTGAATATATGGAGCCGGGACAAGAGCAGGATTATTTGGATCTGGCTGAAAAGATTTTGCGATCATTAGGCTCGCCAAAGTACGCAAGTGAAGTTGGAGGAAATGGTCTGTTTATCTTAAAACATAGTGTGGGTAGTATTCCACATAAAGGAGAAATTGATGTGCCTTTGGTGTATGCAGACTATTATTATTTAGAAGCCTTAACGCGCTGGAACAAGCGAAGACATCGACTTGCGCAGCTGATGAAGGAATGGCAGGATATGAATAGACAGAAGGCACAGGCACTCACAGATTTTCAACAACAAAAATTTGGCCTATTTATCCATTGGGGGCTGTATGCAATCCCTGCGGGTATATGGAACGGACAGAAAATAGAAGATCTAGGAAGTCCTAGTGTCGCCGAATGGATTCAATTGGTCGCAAAAATTCCGCGGTCCACCTATGCCAAATTAGCAGACCAATTTTCGCCAGAATCTTTTGATGCCGATAACATTGTTAAAATGGCCAAGGATGCAGGAATGAAATATCTTGTTGTGACGAGTAAGCATCATGATGGATTTGCGTTATATGATTCAAAGGTCAGTTCATTCAATAGCATACAGGCTACGCCCTTTAAACGCGATATCATTCAGGAACTTTATGATGCCTGTCTTCGGCATAAACTCGATTTTGGCGTCTATTATTCACAGAATATCGATTGGAGGGATGGTAGCGACGCACAATATACGGTAACGAAGGCACAGCATGATCTTGCCTATACCAAAACTGACGCTTTCGGTGCCAATCTTTGGGATCCCAGTGAAAATTCTTTTCCTTCGTATCTCAACGAAAAAGCAATTCCCCAGGTAAAGGAAATTTTGACGCGATTCAAACAGCTGAAATATATCTGGTTTGATATGCCGGGACTGATGACTGCGGAACAAAGTTTTCGGTTTTATAAAACAGTTTATGATTGCAATCCACATGTTATTGTCTCCGAACGCATTGGCAATGGTATGGGCGATTATGCCATTCCGGGAGATAATCGGATTCCAGATCCTTCGGAACATTTTAACCAACCTTGGGAAGCTATCGGGACATTCAATCATTCCTGGGGCTATAAATCCTACGATCATGATTGGAAAAATGTAGACGAATTGCGCTATTGGCTTTTGGAGATTGTCAGTAAAGGTGGCAATTATATGCTCAATATTGGACCCGATGCACAGGGGAATATAGCTGCGCCGGTAAAAAATAATCTTGCTATATTAGGGAAATGGTTGCAACTCAATGGTGAAGCGATTTATGGGACATCCCCATGGATCACTGCGCATGAGGGACCTACAGTTATTCGGATAACGGATACCGAGCAACGGGAGAGAGAGGGATTTAGGGCATCTTTTACGGCTTCTGATTTTTGGTTTACCCAAAAGAATGGTTTTATATACGCCATGGCTCTCGTGTTGCCGCTGAATGGAATTGTGAATGTACGGACCCTGAACCAAAATAAAGCTAAAGTGAAATCAGTGGAAATCTTAGGGTTTGGTCAGGTCCATTTCCAGCAAGATGACTATGGATTGCAGTTGAAGTTACCCAAAAACATGCAAAATAGCAGCTTGGGGTATGCACTCAAAATAAAACTAGGCTAATTCGAATATTGGCCGAATCAATTATAACGATGTTGAATCTATTATTAACTACAAAAAAAATGCGCGTTTTGTCGCTCCTCTTCTGCTTAAGCTTATGGTATGTGCAAGCTGTTGGACAAAAACAGGACAATCAGTTTCCTTGGAATGAAGGAAAGAAGGTTCTTTTTTTAGGAAATAGCATTACCTATGCAGGGCAATATGTCGCCATGACCGAAAGTTTATTCCTGAGCAGTCATCCGAAAAAGAAACCTCAATTTATTAACTCGGGGCTACCAAGTGAGACCGTATCTGGACTTAGTGAGCCGAATCATGCTGAGGGAAAATTTCCACGCCCCTGTCTATTTGATCGACTGGACAATGTGCTTGATAAAATCAAACCTGAGGTGGTTTTCGTCTGTTATGGCATGAACGACGGAATCTATCTGCCTTTTGATTCCACGCGCTTTGAAGCCTACAAAAATGGAATTATACGCCTGCAAAAAAGACTTGCAAATCAGGGGGTCAAACGTATCATATGGATGACTCCTCCCGTTCAAGATGATTTGAAACTCCGGCTCAATGGATATAATAAGGTATTGGATCGCTATGCCGAATGGCTGATTAATTATGGTCAAAAACAATCCTGGGAAATCATTGACCTCCATTTTCCCATGCGTCGATATTTGGAGTCCGGTATCGAGAAAGATACTCAATTTAGGCTAGCGGCAGATGGTGTTCATCCCGGCGATTTGGGCCACTGGCTCATGGCTAGGGAAATTGTTAAGCATCTGATGCCGGACTTTTCAATTGAAAGCACCTGGGAAGACAATTTGCGCGATAAACCCAAACTCCGCCAGTTATATGCGCTTGTTTTAAAAAGGCAGACGATCATGAAAGACGCTTGGCTGACTTTTACAGGCCATAAACGACCCGGATTAGCCAAGGGCATTCCATTGGAAGATGCACTAAAGTCTTATGATGTCATGCAGGAGGAAATAAACAAACTGGGTTTCTGATGACCTGTGTTTAATCATTATTGCCAATGAACTTTTATGTATAAATCTATATCATGATGAAAATCAATTTTTTTAAGTGGAAATGTGCAGCAGCAGTGGGAATGTTGCTGTGTATGACCAATGCAGCTATTTCACAGACCAAGTCGCCACCTTATGAAGGAGTGGCTGGCTGGCAGGAGACACAAGATAAACGGATGGAATGGTTTAAGGAAGCCCGATTTGGACTCTTTATCCACTGGGGGCTTTACAGTGCTGCCGGAGGTTCTTTTGAAGGAAAACAATATCCACAGCATTATGCTGAATGGATTCAGACCTGGGGAAAGATTCCCAGCCAGAAATACGCAGAGGTCTTGAAACCTAAATTTACATTACGCTCTTTCGATCCGAAGTCCTGGGCGCAGCTCGCTAAAAAAACTGGAATGAAGTATATGGTATTGACCTCCCGCCACCACGAAGGCTTTAGCTTATTTAATAGCCAGCAACCCTACGCGCTGAAAAATGAGGTAACGGGTACGGCAAATTTATCGCCAAAAGGTCGGGATCTTTACCACGAAATTATGGATGCTTTCCGTCAGGAGGGAATGAAAGTAGGCGCTTATTATTCGCTTCTGGATTGGCAACATCCCGATTCTTATGAAGCCTTTCAGTTGAATCCGAATGTGGATAATCACCAGCCAGATCATGAACGCTATAAAGCCTATCTCTATGGCCAAATTAAAGAACTTGCACAAAATTACGGGCGGCTAGACATGTTGTGGCCAGATTTTAGTAGCAAACAGCACGAGGGCGAAGCATGGGGAACCAAACATATTTTGACAGATCTGATCAAATGGCAACCGAATATCATTATCAATAATCGATTCTGGAATGGACTCGAAAATAAGAATGGTGATATCGGAACGCCAGAGAAATATATTCCACCGACAGGTTTGCCAGGTATGTACTGGGAGGTAAGCCATACCATGAATGAAAGTTATGGCTATAGTGCTCATGATCAAAATTGGAAAAGCTTTCCCAAGATCATGCAATTATTTGTGGAAACGGTGAGTAAAGGGGGTAATTTCTTGTTAAATGTCGGGCCCGATGGAGATGGAGCTATTCCTGAACCCGCGGTGCGGATTATGGAGCAAATCGGGGAATGGATGAAGGTCAATGGCGAATCTATTTACGGTACCACCGCGAGCCCTTTTCAAGCCTTGGATTGGGGGTATTGTACCCAAAAAAATGGGAAGCTGTATCTGCATGTTTTTGATCGTCCGGCCGATGGAAAAATAAATCTGCCCATCAAAAATAAAGTGACGGCTGTCTACGCCCTAGCTTCACCTAAAATTAGGTTAAAATCCAATTTAGAAAACGGAAGACCAACAATTCCTGTCGATATCTTAGACAGTAAGAAAGGACCGAAGGTTATTGTGGTCGAAATCCAGGGAAAACCAATTGTTGAGGAAAGCCTGACCCAGACACAGGCAGATGGACGTATCGTGATGAACGCAAATAATGCAAAATTACAGGAAGGAAAGGGATTAAAAATTATTGGCGCGCATACCCATGATCCAAATCGCCCGAATGCCATAGGTCAGTGGAAAGACCTTGCGGATAAAGTTTTTTGGGATATCAAAATTCAAAAACCGGGTAAGTATCGTGTGCTCGTCAATTATTTAGCGAATAGCAAGCAGCATGGAAAAATTGTGCTCTCGATGCTCGGACAGCAGCTCCCATGGACATTCGTAGCTGAAAAAGAAACTAAATTTAAGGAAGTGGCTATGGGGACCATTGAGGTATCCCAGCAAGTAATTGGTGAGCCCAGTACGAAGGTGATTTTGCAGGCTACAGCCATCGAAGGCGATACTTTGCCTGAGATTGCTTCGATCACTTTGGTTCCGATTCAAGAATAAACTATCTTTAAGAAAACCCGAACAAATTATCGATACATAAACCATTTTGCCGTCAGGGATTAAATAAATGCCTCTAAGTACGCGCAGAAAATAAATTATAAATTAAGAATGAAAAGAAGAGAATTTATTGCAAAAGGAATTGTATCATCCTTGGCATTTACAATCGTCCCCCGCGCTGTATTGGGTGGAAATGGATTTCTGGCACCAAGTGACCGGATTAATCTCGGTTTTATTGGTGTTGGGAAACAATCCTATACCTTGATGAATGGCCTTAATCGCTGCAAGGAAATTGCAAGTCTGGCTGCCTGTGACGTAGACCGTAATAAGTTAGCAGCATTTATTGCTGCGACAACGAAAAAACAAACGGAATTGTCAAAAGTACAGACCGAGATCAAGGCCTATCACCATTATCGGGAACTATTGGATCGAAAAGATATTGATGCTGTTGTCATTGCAACACCAGATCATTGGCACGCACAGATTGCGGTCGATGCGGCTAAAGCTGGCAAAGATATTTATTGTGAGAAACCCCTTGCATTGACCATTGCCGAAGGCCGTGCAATGGTCGATGCAACCCGAAAATATAAACGTGTATTTCAGACGGGCAGCATGCAGCGTTCTTCCTATAATTTTAGACAGGCAGCAGAACTGGTTATCAATGGTTATATCGGCAAAATAAAGGAAATCAATGTTTCTGTGGGCGAGCCTGTCAAACAATGTGACCTTCCCTCTATGCCAGCTCCCGATTATCTCGATTGGGATATGTGGGTAGGACCTTCACCATATCGGGGTTACAATCCGATATTAAGTCCACCTTTGGAGGACGATAAGTGGGCCTGGTGGCGTGGTTACCGTGATTTTGGCGGTGGTTACATCACGGATTGGGGAGCACATATGTTTGACATCGTGCAATGGGCCCTGGGCATGGATGAATCGGGCCCTGTTCAGTTTAATCCACCGAAGGAAGCCAATAGCAATAGCGGGCTCTCTTTTAGCTATGCTAATGGCGTTCGGGTAAACCATGTGCAATGGGGAGTACATAATGCGATCCAATTTATCGGTGAAAAAGGTAAGATTGAAGTAAGTCGGGAATTTATCCGCTCAAATCCAGAAAATTTAGCCAATCTTAAACTGACCTCTTCTGATCGTCGTTTGTATTATAGTGATAATCACTATCAGGACTGGGTTGATGCAATTAAAAAAAGAAGTAAGCCTATCTGTGATGTTGAAATAGGTCACCGGACGAGCTCAGTGTGCAATGCCATCAATATTGCGTATGAACTTCAAAAGGATTTAAAATGGAATCCACAAAAAGAACAGTTCGACAATGACTATGCTAATCTCATGCGCAGTCGCCCTTATCGCGGGGAATGGGATTTTAGAAAGTTCTAGGAAAGAAAATGGGCGATTAATTGTAAACAGGCTTAGCAAAATACGCTAAGCCTGTTAAGCACCCGCTCACAATTTTTTGATCAAATAGTGAGGAAAGATTCGTACCTGCTTCGTACCTTATTCGGATGCGATACAGATATTGTACAGTTCCTGAACAGATTCCGAACAGACCCTGAACAGGAATTACTTGTTCAACTTTCGATCAATAGCCGTAGCAAGATTCTCCACATCCGAAGGTGGTACGAACACAATACGAATACAACCCGAAGACAGCATTAGCGCTGTAGACACAAAAGGCCATATAAAACAAGTTTTTCTGTTAACGGAAAGTGGATGAAAGCAAGCATATTGGAATGATCATTTACACGATTTGATCACTCGATCGCTTTTCTTATCGGGAGATAAAAAAAACATGGCCCGCTGATTTAAAACAAAAAGGACAAAAAGAAAATTTGCTATTCTGGATAGATAATTGCTTTATTTGTATCCAACAATTATTACATTCGAACAGCAAAGGGAATCTTGATATGTCGCAATTAACAATAGTAGATCTGGCCAAAAAACTTGGCTTGTCAAAATCGACCGTTTCCCGTGCATTTCGGGATAACGTGGACATTAATCCAGCGACAAAAGCTCGGATTCTGGCTATGGCCGAAGAAATCGGTTTTTCGCCTAATGTTTATGCTAGTAGTCTAAAGGCAAATAAAAGTCTGACCATTGCGATTATTATTCCCGAATTTGGTAATAAATTTTTCTCGCAAGCCATCAAAGGAATTGAGGCTGTGGCGCGCTCTAAGGGCTATCATACCTTGATTTATGTGACGGATCATCAGGTGCAAAATGAAGCCTCAATCGTACGTTCACTGGCCAATGGACGGGTGGATGGCGTTATCATTTCGGCTTCGGGTGAGGGGAAAGACCATTCGCATTTACAACTTTTAGCAGAGCGCGGCATTCCAGTCATGTTTTTTGACCGTGCATACGACGATTGGAAGGGGGGCTATATTACGGGCAATGACTTTGATTCGGCTTACCTGGCAACCAAACACTTGATCGATAATGCCTGTAAACGGATCGCTTACCTCGCGATTAATCCGAATGTCTCTATCGGTAAGGTGCGTAAAGATGGCTACGAAAAGGCGCTGCAGGAAGTGGGGATTCCGATCAGACCAGCGCTTATTTTGGATACGGTCAATGATGCCGATCAAAATATGAAAGATATTGCCGACTTGATCGAGCAGGAGAAACCCGATGCCATATTTGCCTCGGTAGAGCGCCTTGCTATTTCGAGTATACGAGTCGCCAAGCAACTCGCAATTCGTATTCCTGAAGATCTTAAAATCATTTGTTTTTCTTGTCTGGATATCGCCGATCTGATTGACCCGGCACTGAGCGTAGTGAAACAACCAGCCTATGAAATGGGGCAATTAGTAACAAAATACCTATTGGATAAGATGGAAGACCCCGAAAATAGTAAGTTTGCTAATTCGGTTTATCTTGATTCCCAGCTTATTTTCCAAAAATCTAGCCTGAAATAAGAAAAAAAATATTTGTTTTTTGTAATCCCATTATTTAGCTTTGATTACTTTCGGGAACATTCCCGAAAGTATTTAAATAATCAATTTGTATAAAATATTGGATAGGGAAATCCAGCAAATCGCCACAAGCGATTTCTTTTTACCTTGATTTCGGGAACGTTCCCAATTTCAGATTCCAAGTAAAGCTAATTATCGATGGGGAAGCATATCTCTCGTTTAATAGGGTATCTCTGGGTGATTGTCCTATTATCATCATGTGCAAATAAAAAAGATATCGTGGATGTCGAGCAACCTCCTGTTGTTGAACAGCAGGGATCTGGTTTACTCAATCTTTCCGCCCCATTTATCTATTGGGATCAGGAAATTACGTTGCAATTTGATCTTTCGAAAGGAAATGCGGCTTTAAAAAGTAGCACTACCGACCTGTACCTACACGCCGGATTGATTCCTGTCAATGGGGGCAGCTGGCAACATCTAGCAACAGATTGGTCAAAGAATGACAATGCTTATAAACTTAAATTTGTTTCTGCTGGTTTATATTCATTCACATTTACCCCCGCCAAATTTTTTAACCTGACTAATGGTGGAGAATTTGGTCAGATGGCACTTTTAGTCCGCAATGGTGATGGGTCGCTGGTCCAACGAAACAAAAATAATTCAGATCTATTTCTTCCTCTTGTAACGAGCAATACACAGGCCATTCGTTTTGTTTCGCCTACGCTGCAACCCACAGATCCAATTACCCTGGAGCAGATGTACACCGTTGGAGATAATCTGAAGCTAAAAGTACAGGCAACGCAGTCCGGAAAAATCAGTATCTGGGACAATGGTTTATTGCTTGCTGAATCTTCTGCTGGACTGTCATTAGAAAAATCGCTCAGCCTACAGAGCAATGGCCTGCATGAGCTTGAAGCACGTCTTGAGGCCGGGGGCAAAATATATTTCAGTAAAGCACAGTTATTTGTGCAATCAAAACCTGCCATCGCTGCACTCCCGATAGGCATCAATGCAAACGGAACAACCATAAACAGGGAAAAAGGAGAGGTCAGCTTTGCGCTCACAGCGCCATTAAAAACGAGTGTGTATGTCTTGGGCGATTTTAATAACTATAAAGCGTTACCAGCCTATGCGATGAGCCAGACACCGGATGGAAAAACCTGGTGGGTTACCGTATCGAATCTGGATTTCTCTAAAAAACAGACTTATCAGTTTTTGGTGGACGGTCAACTGAATATCGCCGACCCCTATGCTGAGCTGATTCTTGATCCGCAAAACGACGCGGCACTCGGACTGGCCGAGGCTGCTGTACCCGCTTATCCCGCTGCGGCACACGGAGTAGTTAGCGTATTGGATCTCCCAGCCAAGTCCTACTCATGGAAAACCACGCTATTTAATAAACCAGCTCAAGGTGATTTAGTTATTTACGAACTCTTGGTCCGTGATTTTGTCAAACAACATCAATATACCACATTGAAAGACTCTTTGCCTTATTTAAAAAGGCTGGGTGTAAATGCGGTCGAGCTAATGCCTGTACAGGAATCGGAAGGGAATTCGACCTGGGGATATAATCCCTCTTTCCACCGCGCTTTGGATAAATATTATGGCTTAAAAAACGACTTGAAAGCATACGTTGATGCTTGTCATGAAAATGGTATTGCAGTGATTTTGGATGTTGTTTTTAATCATGCTTTTGGTCAATCCCCGCTAGTGCAGCTTTATTTTGAGCAGGGCAACGTCGCTGGCAATAGCCCTTGGTTCAATACGGTTGCCAAGCATCCGTTCAATGTTGGCTTCGACTTTAACCATGAAAGTAGTTATACGCAGACTTTTGTCAAGGATGTTTTGACCTATTGGATGCAGGAATACAAGATTGATGGGTTTCGATTTGACTTGTCTAAAGGGTTTACACAGAAAAATTCGGGTACCTCAGAAAGTGATTTAAGTGTATGGAATGCTTACGATGCGTCACGTGTGGCTATCTTGAAGCAATACCAGCAGCATATTCGCAGCATCGATCCCTCGTGTTATATTATTCTCGAACATCTTGGTGGAGATCAGGAAGAGGCCGAACTTGCGCAATCGGGGATGTTGCTATGGAACAACATGAATGCGGTCTTCAATGAGGCTGCGATGGGCTGGAATGCCAACAACGGCTCGGATTTAGGCAGATTATTTCCTTCGGGCCACGGCATGACACAACCTTCGTTTGTGTCTTATATGGAAAGCCATGACGAACAGCGGTTGCTGTTCAAATGCCTGAATTACGGTAATTCATCAGGTAGCTATAACATCAAGAACCTCAGTACGGCATTAAAACGTATGGAACAGGCCGCCGTGTTTTTATTGGCTTCGCCCGGACCTAAGATGATCTGGCAGTTTGGCGAATATGGCTATGATGTGTCTATCGATGAAAATGGACGGACAGGGGAAAAACCGCTTTTGTGGACTTATCTGCAGCAAGATGATCGCAAAAGACTCTTTAATACGTATGCCAAACTCACCCGTTTCAAAACCAAAAATAGCATTTTTCAAGATGGGAAAATTGTTGCCTCGGCAATGAAAGAAGCGATTAAATATTTTGTACTGGAAAAGGATGGACAACAAGTAGGGGTACTTGGGAATTTTGGGGTAGAAAGTGCAGAATTTACCTTGCCACAGGCATTACAGGGGATTTGGGTGGATAATTTTACGGGGAATGAGCTCAACTGGTCCAATCAGTCGAAACTGAACCTTTTGCCGGGACAGTACCAATTGATAAGCAAAACAAAACTAAATAAATAAACAGTTATTTTATGAACAAACAGCTACTACGTCCATTTTGGGCTCTGAACATGCTACTCGGTGTAAGTGCTTCGGCATTTGCCCAACAGGCTACGCTTCAAGGGCGGGTAATGGACCAGAATGGAAGTTCTTTGGTGGGTGCTACACTGCGCTTCGAGGAGCTTCAAAAATCACTGTCTACCAAGGCGAATGGGGATTTTAGCCTGGATAGACTACAAACGGGGAAATTACGGCTGAAAGTAAGTATGGTCGGATACGCTAGCTTGGATACGTTAATTCAGGTGAAAGATGGCCTCAATCCGTTAAATCTATACCTCAAATCCAATACAAGCGCATTGGAGGAAGTCGTTGTGATCGGTTATGGTACGCAAAAGAAAAGTGATCTTACCGGGTCGATCAGTACGGTGAGTTCCAAGGATTTTCAAAAAGGACAGATCTCTTCACCCGAGCAGCTCATTATGGGCAAAGTTCCAGGTGTGCAGATCACAACCAGTGGAGGGCAGCCGGGTGCAGGAAGCACAATCCGTATCCGTACAGGGGCTTCATTGAATGCCAGTAACGATCCATTGATCGTCGTAGATGGAATTCCCTTGGCTGGTGGCTCTGTATCAGGCGTAGCGAACCCATTAAGTTTAATTAACCCGAATGATATTGAAACATTCACCATCCTGAAAGATGCCAATGCAACGGCAATTTACGGTTCGCGCGCATCGAATGGTGTCATCTTGATCACGACAAAAAAAGGGAGCCGTTCAGGAACCCAAATCAACTTCTCTACACAGAACTCGCTGGCGACGGTAGCCAATAAAGTTAAGTTGCTCAGTGCAGATCAAATCCGCGATTATGTCAATACCAATGGTAGTGATGCGATGAAAAAACTGCTGGGAACTGCAAACACCGATTGGCAGGATGTGATCTATGGCAATGCATTTACAACGGACAATAATGTTAACATTGCTTCCAGAGCCGGAAATATGCCTTACCGTATTTCTGCAGGTTATATGAATCAGGACGGGGTGCTGAAAAATGATAACTTAAAACGGACTACTGCGGCATTGGCCTTGACACCGAAATTTCTGGACAATCACCTTTCGCTGGATGTGAATGTGCGCGGTACCTGGTCGAAATCCAAATTTGCAACGCAAGACGCGATCGGAACAGCGATTCAATTTGATCCGACACAACCGGTCTTTGTCGAAGATAAAAATAGTTTTGGTGGGTATTATGAGTGGATCCAAGGTGGTAAACCTAATCCAAATGCGCCACGAAACCCACTGGCTTTGTTGGATCTGCGGAAAGACAATGGCGATGTATTTAGAAGTATTGGAAATGCGAAAGTGGACTATAGTTTTCATTTTCTTCCGGAACTGCATGCTAACCTAAATGTAGGTTATGATTTGGCCCGCTCAAAGGGGAATACATTCACCCCTGCGATAGCTGCCCGCAACTTCAATGAGGGCGGTGAAAGAACGCAGTATAAAACTGATATCAATAATAAAACCCTTGAGTTCTACCTCAAGTATGACAAGGAATTGCCTGCAATCAAAAGCAATATTGATGCGACGTTAGGTTACGGCTATTATAAAAATAGCAGTAAAGTCTACAACTTTAACCGTACAAATGCCGAAGGGGATAAAATACTCAATGAACCAACGAGAGCTTTTGATAAACCCGAAAATTTATTGATCTCCTATTATGGACGTCTAATTTATACTTACGACAATCGCTATGTGGTATCGGGAACATTACGGGCAGATGGTTCTTCCCGCTTTAGCCCTGATAATCGCTGGGGATATTTTCCTTCAGTGGGTTTTACCTGGCGGGCGAAAAATGAAGGATTTTTAAAAGAAATTGCGGCAGTATCGGAGCTGAAACTTCGTTTAAGTTATGGAAAAACCGGGCAGCAAGATGGTATAGCCAACTATTCTTATTTACCTAATTATACTATCAGTGGCAACGAGTCCATGTACCGTTTTGGTGATGAGTACTATTATTTAAATTCCCCTGTCGCCTACGATAAGGATATCCGCTGGGAAAACACGACAACCTACAATGCCGGCGTTGATTTTGGTTTTAGCAACAATCGCGTCTATGGTAGTGTGGATTATTATTCGAAAAAGACCAAAGACCTGCTCAGTACGATTCCTGTTCCTGTAGGCTCTAACTTTAGCAACTTCCTATTGACTAATGTCGGTAACATGGAAAACCAGGGGCTGGAGTTTAATGTACACCTTGTTCCGCTGAAAACGGATAATTCGACCTTGGATATAGGCTTTAACCTGACCTACAATAAAAGTAAAGTAACCAATCTGACGCAGAGTGATGATCCAAACTTTATTGTGGAGACAGGCGGAATCCGTGGTGGTACAGGTGGAAATATTCAGGCACATAAGGTTAATTTCATGCCAAATAGTTTCAATGTATTCCAGCAAGTGTACGATAGCCAGGGGCATCCTGTTGAAGGTGTCTATGTGGACCGTAATGGAGATGGAGTGATCAGCGATAACGACCGTTATTTGTACAAATCACCTTTACCTAAATATCTTTTGGGTTTCACAGCTGCCTATAGCTACAAGAAATGGTCGGCAACGACAGTGTTGCGTGCCAATCTGGGTAACTACGTCTACGATAACGTTTCCTCTAACCTGGGCAGCGGTGCGAATATCAATGATCAAGCAGTTTTGGTCATCAACAATGCTCCTGTAGATTTTTTCAATACCAATTTCTTGCTCAAACAGCTTAGAAGTGACTACTATATCAAGAACGCTTCATTCCTGAAGATGGATAATATCAACCTAAGCTACAATCTAGGGAAGTTTCTCCGGAATAGTAAGGCTTCCATGTCAATTTCTGCAACCGTCCAAAATGTATTTACAATCAGTAAGTATAAAGGCGTTGACCCGGAGATATCCAATGGTATAGACGACCGTTTTTATCCTCGGCCGCGGACCTATGTTTTGGGTGTAAATGTGAATTTTTAAATGAAATAACAATGAAAAGATTAAATAAATATATAGGTGTTTGCTTGCTGGCCATGGCTTTGAGCAGCTGCCATAAGGATTTGGATTTAAAACCGACAAACGATGTAACCGCGGATGTAGCTTATAAGGATTTTAAAGGCTACACCTCGTCCTTTGCAAGATTATATGGTTCATTGACCTTAACCAGTACATCGGGGCCGAATAACTCTGACCTAGGGGGCTTGGATGCAGGTACGTCTGATTTTTTGCGCCTTTTTTGGAATGCGCAGGAACTTACTACAGATGAGGCTGCATGTGCATGGCTCAATGACTCGGGAATTAGTGGGCTTGATTACCTGGATTTTGACGACAGCAACCCTATGCTGCGGGGCCTTTACACTCGTTGTGTCTATAGTGCCACTCTTGTCAATGAATTTTTAAGAGAAAGTACGGATGCCAAATTGGCTGAGCGTGGTATTTCTGATGCAGATAAAACAGAAATAGCCTATTATCGTGCGGAAGCAAGATTCTTACGTGCTTATAACTATTGGGTACTGCTTGATTTGTTTGGAAATCCACCTTTCGTAACCGAGGAAACTCCTGTAGGCAAAATATCGCCACCGCAGATTAAAAGACCCGAGCTTTTCGCTTATGTAGAGAAAGAGTTGTTGGAGGTTGCAGGTCAGCTAAAAGGGGCCAGACAGAATGTATATGGTCGTGTGGACCAAGTCGCGGCATGGGGACTTCTGGCCAGATTATACCTCAATGCTGAAGTCTATCTAGGTGCTGGAAATAAAAAATATAGTGAAGCCATTACGTATTCGGAAAAGGTATTGAACTCGGGCTATAGCCTGGGGACAAATTACAGGGAGCTTTTCTATGCAGATAATGATGTGAACAATCCGGAATTTATTTTCTATCTGCCTTACGATGGAACCAAAACACAGAGCAAGGGCGGTACAACTTACCTGATCAATGCGGCGATCGATGCAACAATGGATCCAACATCTTTCGGTGTACCCGGTGGCGGTTGGGCAGGAAATAGGACCCGCGATAATATAGCAACGATTTTTGGTGATTATTCCGGGGCCACAGACAAACGGGCAATGTTTCACTTAAATGCAAGTGTTAAAATTGAAGATATCGCTGTTTACAAGCAGGGATTGGCAGTTACTAAATTCCGCAACGTGAATAAGGACGGTAAGACTGCTCCTCCGGCGGCTGAAGGGTTCGTTGCTTCTGTAGACTTTCCGTTGATTCGTTTGGCAGAAATGAATTTGATTTACGCTGAAGCTACCTTGCGGGGCGGTTCTGGCGGCAATCTGGCAAAAGCATTGGACTACGTCAATAAACTGCGTGTACGCGCCTACGGCAACAACAGCGGAAACTTAACAAATCTTTCTTTGGATGATGTTCTCAATGAGCGTGTGAAAGAACTATACTGGGAAGGATTTAGACGTTCGGATCTAATCCGTTACGGCAAATTTACAGGCGATAATTACCTCTGGCCTTTTAAAGGTGGTGTGCTTGCTGGTCAGGCAGTTGCAGGGTATAGAACGTTGTTTCCGCTTCCAGCTTCAGACATTATCGCGAATTCCAATCTTGTACAGAATCCAGGTTATAATTAATCGTAATCGAAAAAGAGAACTTATTAAACAGATGAAAATACTACACTATATCGGAATGATCTTGACCTTGTTTGTGGTCTTCCAGAGCTGTAAAAAAGATGAAACTCAGGCGCGTCTGTCTACGGAGGATGCGGTAAAAGCAGCTGTATTAACCCTAGATAAAACCAGCCTAACCCTGTCAAAAGAAAACGCAGGTGATACGGTGCTGCACCTTTCGCTGGTGCCAGCAGATTTTGGGTTTCAGGCAGCGGTAACCAATGTGCTCCAATTTGGGCTCAAAGGGGACAATTTTAAAACAGTAAAGGAAGTGGTCGTTCCAAGCGGACGTATGGCAATAGGCTTTACGGGTTATGAATTGAACGGTTACCTACTTGCGCTGGGAGTTCCAACAGGCGAGGCATCTGAGTTTGACATTCGCCTAAAGTCGAGTATCAATGCGAAAATTGCGGCTGTATATTCGGTTCTGTCAGGTTTTAAAGCAAGCCCTTATGCGTCGACGAGCTATTTGTATGCCATAGGAGCCTATGAAGATTGGGTTGAAGCTAATGCCGAATCGTTGATTTCGCCAACGAGCAATGGAATCTATACAGGAATAATCAATTTTCCGGAAGGAAAATTAACATTTAAACTGACTCCTGAACGGAATTGGAGCAATTCGTATGGAGAGACCGAGCCAGGTAAAATAGTTTATAATGGAGGTCAGGACATCAAAGCACCTCGCGCTGGTAGTCTGGAGTTGGAAGTTAACACAACAGCCAATACCATCTCTTACAAAGACCATAGTTGGGGCATTATTGGCAGTGCCACACCGAAGGGCTGGGATAGCGATACGGATATGAAATTTGATAATACCAATCAGGTATGGAAGCTGACTGTTAGTTTGACAGCAGGGGAAATAAAATTCCGTAAAAATCACGATTGGGGAACCAATTTTGGCGGTGCTAATGGAAGTTTGTTGGCCGGCGGTGCCAATATAGCTGTAGCGCTTGCAGGGACTTATGATATTGTTCTGGATCTCAATGCAAATACCTATACACTGACAAAGAAATAAGAAGGAATGATGTTACAAAGAAGTAAAAAGATGACCACAGCATTAGTGGCGCTAACTGTGCTTGGATGGAGCCCCTTATTGGGGCAATCCATTCAACGCGTAGAACCCTTAAACTGGTGGGTAGGAATGGAAAATCCGACCTTGCAGCTCGTCGTCTATGGACCTCAGATCGGAAAAAGCGAGGTACAGGTAGAGGATAAAGGAATCGAGCTTGTCAAAGTCAACCGTGTAGAAAATCCCAACTATCTGTTTTTGGATGTAAAGGTTGCCGCTTCGGCCAAACCGGGCTGGTCAACATTTACTTTTAGTCAGGGAAAGAAAAAACTAACTTACCGCTACGAGTTAAAACAAAGAGACCAAAAAATAAAAGCGCAAGGTGTGAGCAGCGCAGATCTGATTTATCTTATTATGCCGGACCGTTTTGCCAATGGAAATAAGTCAAATGATCAGGTAAAGGGTATGCTGGATATGAGCTTAAACCGCGATTCCATGTACTTGCGCCATGGTGGCGATCTGGAGGGTATTATCGGAAAGCTCGATTATCTGCAGGATCTTGGCGTAACATCACTGTGGTTGACACCTGTATTGACCAACGACATGCCACAGGCTTCCTATCATGGCTATGCCAATACAGAAACATATCATATCGACCCTCGCTTTGGCAGCAACGATATGTATGTACAATTGGGTGAGCAGTTGCATAAGCGCCAGATGAAACTGATTTTTGACGTGGTACCCAATCATATTGGTAGCTATCATTGGACTGTGAAAGACAAACCGATGGCTGATTGGCTCAATGAATGGCCTACGTATACCCAAACCTCCTATAAAGATCAGACGGTTTTTGACCCTTATGCCTCAGCAGATGATAAGAAGAAAATGGTCAAAGGCTGGTTTGTGCCCACTATGCCTGATATGAACGAACAAAATCCATATGTTCAAAACTACCTGACCCAGAGTCATATCTGGTGGATAGAAACAGCTGCAATCGATGGTTTCCGGATTGACACCTATCCCTATAATGATCTTGATTTTATGGCAAAATGGACCGATCGTATTCAGCAGGAGTATCCAAAGTTCACCTTTTTTGGCGAAACATGGGTACACGGGGTTGCCAATCAGGCCTATTTTCTGGGCGGTAAACGGGTTGGTCAGGACGTGGATTCCAAGCTGATGGGCGTAACAGACTTTCAGCTTAATTATGCAATAGGTGATGCACTTAACCAAAAGACGGAATGGACCGCTGGAGTCAATAAATTGTATTCGACCTTGGCTTCGGATTATCAATACCCACATCCCGAACGAAATGTACTTTTCTTGGATAACCACGATAAAGACCGTTTTTTTTCCGTTGTAGGTGAAAATATGCGGAAATATAAATCCGCGATGGCTTGGTTAATGACAACTCGCGGTATTCCTCAGCTCTACTACGGGGCTGAAATTTTGATGAAAAATTTCTCGAATCCAGATGGTTTGCTAAGGGAAGATTTCCAGGGAGGCTTTGCAGGAGATAAACTAAATAAGTTTAATGCGGCCGGAAGGACAAAGAGCGAACAGGAGATGTGGACCTTCGTTCAGACACTCGCCAATTATCGTAAACAGCACGCTGTATTGCAGACGGGAAAAACAATGCAGTATGTGCCCGAGGATGGTGTTTATGTCTATTTCCGCTACAACGAACAGCAGACAATCATGGTTGTCATGAATTGCAATGACGCAACTAAGAAGCTTAAGCTCGACCGTTTTAAAGAGCGAAATAACCAGGTGAAGTCCTATTTTGATATTATCCAAAAACAAGAGACCATGCCAGCTGACAATATCTTGAAGTTGGAAGCGTATGAGACGAAGGTTCTGGAGCTGAAGTTCTAACATAAATTAAATTTTTATAGCATTCATTTTTCAATGATTAATTATAATACTGTAAGAGCCGTCCTATTTGATCTGGACGGTGTGCTGGTGGATACCGCGATTTATCATTTTCAAGCTTGGCGTAGGTTAGCGGCTGAACTGGGCTATTCGTTTTCTATTGTCGATAATGAACAGCTGAAAGGTGTAAGCCGTGTTGAATCCCTGGAGCTAATTTTAAACTGGGCAGGATTGGAAAAATCCGAAACAGAGAAAGCCGTTTTGCTCACCAAAAAGAATCAATGGTACTTGGAATTGATCGAGCAGCTTAGTCCTGAACACCTGCTCGCAGGCAGTTTGGATCTATTAAAAAAACTGCGGGAAAAGGGTATTCGGATAGCACTTGGTTCGGCTAGTAAGAATGCTTTGGGCATTCTTGAAAAAACAGGAATTGTTGATTATTTCGACGCGTTGATTGACGGAAATGCTGTACAGCTTTCTAAACCCAATCCTGAAGTTTTCCTGAAGGGGGCTGAGGTTTTGGGAATCGAGCCGGCATGCTGTCTGGTGCTGGAAGATGCCCAGGCTGGAATAGATGCGGCAAGGGCAGCAGGTATGCAAGTAATAGGAGTCGGACAGGCCGAACATCTTAACGGAGCCGATTTAGTGGTGCCCGATTTAGGCACCTTAGTCGATAAATTTTAAATTTTAGGAGCAATTCAAGTGATGGAAGCAAGGCGTAGATCATATTGGCAAAGAAGACCAGTATGATTGAAGTGGAGTGCCCGTCGCGCATTGAAAAAAATAAAAAGATGAAAACATATATCAAACATAACCCTTGGCAAATTATCGAAGACACCTTTCGTCCCGAGTATAATGAATTTTCGGAAAGTATCTTCGCTATTGGTAATGGTCGGATGGGGCAAAGGGCTAATTTTGAGGAAGAGTTTAGCGGAAAATCGTTACAAGGGTCGTACCTAGCCGGTATTTATTATCCGGATAAAACACGCGTAGGCTGGTGGAAAAATGGTTATCCTGAATATTTCGCCAAGGTCATCAATTCTGTTGATTGGATAGGGCTACATATTCTTGTCAATGGTCAACCGCTTGATCTGGCGAAAGTGACTGTTAAATCCTTTGAACGCCGTCTGGATATGCAAAATGGAATTTTATACCGAAGTTTTATCGCGGAGATGCCTGATGGGGTACAGCTTAAGGTAGAAGCAAGCAGGATGTATCATCTTTTTGCTTCTGAAACGGCTTCATTGCAATACAAGATCGAGGCACTTTCGGGTCGAATAGCACTAGAAATACGGTCACATCTAAATGCAGAAGTTGTTAACCGCGATAGCAACTATGATGAACAATTCTGGGAAAGCACAGCGCAAGGTCAGGAGGAAGATCACATTTTTGTGACCGCGCGTACCAAGAAGACAGGTTTCGAGGTTTATGCGATGCTGGAAAACATACTGAGTTCTTCCGATGGTCACGTGGAAATACAGGATACGAGGACAAGCCCTGGTTATATGGCGGAGGTTTTTACAGCGGATCTCGCCGAATCTAAAATGTGTTGTTTTGAGAAGCGCGTAGCTATTGTGACCTCGCAAAATCACGCTTTATCCCAGTTAAGAGATGTTGCTTTAGCTAATCTAGATCAGCTAAAGGCGATGAGTTATGAACAGCTTAAAGAGAAGCAGGCTACAGCATGGCAGCAGATCTGGGCAGAAAGTGACATCGAAATCAGTGGGGATGTGGCTGCGCAGCAAGCCATACGTTATAATATTTTTCAGCTCAACCAGACCTATACCGGCGAAGATGAGCGACTCAATATTGGGCCTAAAGGTTTTACAGGTGAAAAATATGGTGGCGTTACCTATTGGGATACCGAAGCCTATTGTATTCCATTTTACCTCGCAACACAGTCACCAAAGATTGCCCGTAATTTATTGATTTATCGTCATCAGCAGTTGGACAAGGCGATCGAAAATGCCGCAAAACTTGGCTTTACCAATGGAGCTGCACTTTATCCAATGGTGACGATCAATGGGGAGGAATGTCATAATGAATGGGAGATTACTTTTGAGGAAATTCATCGCAATGGAGCCATTGCATTTGCGATCTATAACTATGTCCGTTATACGGGAGACCAAGATTACATCTGGTCACATGGTTTGGAAGTCCTAGTGGCAATAAGCCGATTCTGGGCACAACGTGTCAATTGGAGCTCCGAACGTGAGCAATACGTGATGTTGGGCGTGACGGGACCAAATGAGTATGAAAACAATGTTAACAATAATTGGTATACCAATCGTATTGCATCCTGGTGCCTAGAATATACCTTGCACTGTCTGGAAAAACTGGGGCAGCTAAATTCTGGTCACCTGATGTCTTTAAAAGACAAATTGACAATCCGGACAGAAGAGCTGCAAAAATGGCAACATATTATCGATAAGATGTATTATCCTTTTGATGCGCAGCGCAATGTATTTTTGCAGCAAGATGGTTTCCTGGACAAAGAGTTAATTCCTGTCGCGCAACTTGACCCGGCTCAACGTCCAATCAACCAGCATTGGAGTTGGGATAGGATTCTGCGTTCCTGTTATATCAAACAGGCCGATGTATTGCAAGGTTTTTACTTCCTTGAGGATCAATTTGACCTGGAGACCCTAGGTCGACATTATGAATTCTATGAGCCTTTTACGGTGCATGAAAGTTCGCTCTCTCCCTGCGTACATGCAATATTGGCCGCTAAATTGAACAAGCCCGAAAAAGCGTATGAATTCTATCTGCGCACCTCACGTTTGGATCTGGACGATTATAATAACGATACCGAAGACGGTTTACATATTACGTCGATGGCGGGTACCTGGATGACAATCGTAGAGGGCTTTGCAGGAATGCGGATTAAGGACGGACAATTGTATTTAAATCCGATGTTGCCCAAAGAATGGGAAGGATATAAATTCCGGGTGTTATTTCGAGGAGCGACCTTACTGATTGCAGTAGATGCCGATGGCTATACGATCGAAAATGTCAGTGATACTGCAGTCCATATCCAGACGGTAACCGAAGCTTTCGTGCTGCCTGGGCAAAGCAAAAAACAGGTGTTTCAGCTGAGATAAACCCCAGTTTTCAGCAGTGAAAGAACCTATCTTATGCAGCTGAAAATAGGGACTAAATGGTAATTAAATTGTATTTTGTCTTAAATTTTGATAGCCTATTATGGGAAATAAACCTGAATTAAGCATTAGCCAGGTCATCAATATGAGTTTTGGATTTCTGGGGATACAAATGGGTTTTGCTCTGCAAAATGGCAACGCCTCCCGTATTCTCCAAACATTTGGTGCTGATGTGGAGCATCTTTCACTTTTTTGGCTTGCTGCTCCGATTACGGGGATGATTGTACAGCCAATTATAGGCCATTATAGCGATCGGACCTGGAATAGATTGGGCCGGCGGCGACCTTATATTTTGGTGGGGGCACTGTTGACTACCCTGACTTTATTTTTAATGCCCAATGCGGCATTATTGACAACATTAATGGCGCCGCTTTGGATCGGTGCCGGCTTATTGATGTTTATGGATGCTTCCATCAATGTGACGATGGAGCCCTTTCGGGCGCTGATCGGTGATAATCTGCCGAGCAGTCAGCGGAGTCTGGGTTTCTCGGTACAGACCTTTTTAATCGGGATTGGCGCTGTCCTTGGCTCGCTACTTCCCTTTATGTTGACAAAGTATTTTCATGTAGCAGGGACTTCTGAAGCCGGGCAGGTACCGAGTAATGTTATCTACTCCTTTTATGTAGGCGGTTTTGTCCTGCTTCTAACGGTATTATGGTCTGTGTTCAAAACAAAAGAGTACTCACCAACAGAGCTTCAGACTTTTTCGGATGCGGTTGCTATTGAACAGGATGCGACACCAAAGTTTGGCTTGCGTTCTATCTTTAGTGATATCGGTAAGATGCCAGTGATCATGCGCAAATTGGGCTGGGTCCAGTTTTTCTCCTGGTTTGCCCTTTTTATGATGTGGGTGTATACAACTCCTGCTATTGCTGATTCGGTTTTTTACCTGCGGGAAGGAAATCGGCAGGATCTCTATATGGAGGCTGCCAATTGGGTAGGTGTGCTTTTTGGTATTTACAATGGAGTCTCGGCCTTGTATGCCTTGTTTATTCCGCGGATAGCTAAACACTTTGGGCGTGGAAAAACGCATGCTCTTGGGCTTTCCATTGGTGGGCTTTCGTTAATTTCATTATTTCTGATCAAAGATGCCAATCTACTGATTCTTCCTATGATCGGTATTGGTATCGCTTGGGGAAGCATTTTGGCAATGCCTTATGCAATTTTGAGCGATCATTTGCCTACGGGTAAAATGGGAGTTTATATGGGGCTATTTAATTTTTTCATTACCCTACCTCAGATTGTGTGTGGATTTTTTGGCGGAATGATCATCAAATATTTTTTTCATAGCCAATCCATTTATGGCTTGTTGTTGGCCGGCATATTTATGTTGCTGGCGGCATTCTTTGTTCCAAAGAGTAAGAATTAAGTGCATGCCATTATCGTAGACGTAGGCTAAACCCTCTACGTCTACGTTTTTTTTCTTCGCTAGAGTCTTTCAATAAGATTTTCTAGCTCCTTGTAGTTGTCCCCGATTCTTTCTTTACCTAGAGGTGATTTCTTTCTTTATCAGTGCCGATATTCTTTCGGCATCTCGGGATCAGTTTTTAAGCCATTGGAATAATCTTCTTCCTGGTACTAGAACTGGCGTTCATCACTTGCTGTTTTCAAGAATATAGCTGCTTGGCGACATGCCATAGTGCTTATGAAAGTCCCTTGAAAAATTGGATTGTACGGTATAACCGACCATCGTTGATACCTGGGTGATGTTATACTCTTTTTGGGTGAGTAGTTCTGCCGCCTTTTTCAGCCGTGAAATATTGATCAATTCATTGGGCGTGAGGTCGGAGAGTCCTTTGATTTTACGGTAAAGGGTTGGACGGCTCATATGCATCAATTTGGCGAGTTCATCCACATTGAGATCTATCGTTGAGATATTCTCATAAATAATGGTATTCAGCTGACTGATAAAATCTTTGTCGGGTGCTGAAACGTTAATATCCATTAAGTTGGAGCTGGAAGAATTGGTCAGGTAATTCTTGATAATTTTACGGTTTTTGAGGATGTTGCGTATCTGTACCATGAGGAATTCAAGCGAAAAAGGTTTTTCGATATAGGCATCGGCACCATTTTTTAATCCCTGAATTTTTGAATCCAGCGCATTTTTTGCCGTTAGAAAAATAACGGGAATATGGCTATACAGAATATCTGTTTTGATGCGTTTGCATAGTGCTAGGCCATCCATAATGGGCATCATAATATCTGTTAGTACAAGTTGTACATTCTCTTGGTCTAATATTTCGAGGGCCTCGGCACCGTTCCCTGCCCGTAGAATGGTGTAGCTGGTTTTCAATTCTTTATTGAGGTAGGCCAATATTTCTTTATTATCCTCGACGAGCAGAATCACCGGCTTTTCTTCCTCCTGTTCATCGGATCTATCACTCAATACATGATCGTCGTTATCTTCCTGAAAAGATTTGATGTCGAGCGATTGTTCCTGAAAAATTGGGATCGATAGCAGGAATATATTGCGGTTTTCTTCCAGATGTACAAGGGATAAGTTTCCTTGGTGCAATTCGACCAAGGAGCGGGATAAAGGAAGACCAATGCCCGTCCCCGTATCTTTATCGGATTCATTTAAGCGATAAAATGGTTCAAATATTTTTTCTCTTTTCTCAAAAGGAATGAGCTCACCATCATTCTTAAACTCGATATTGAACATAATATCATCGCTATTAAAGGGGAGGAGTTTGACATAGACTTCTTGATCCGCATATTTGATAGCGTTGTGAATCAGGTTGGTAAAGATTTTTCGAAGGGCTTCCTCATCCACATAAGCCGTGAGACTGATACGCGGGAGACTGAGGTCATAGTGCAGCTGTTTATCTTTTGCAAGATAATTTAAATCGTGAAATACTTCGGATAGGAGGGCATTAATATCCGTTTTAGTAAAAATAAGGCTCATATTGTTGGTTTCTGCTTTTCTAAAATCCAGTAATTGGTTGGTGAGGCGAATTAATCGTGCCGTGTTTTTTTCAATCAGAGCAAGGTCTTTGGCTGTGTCGCGATCGGTAAATTTATGGTTATTGATTATTTTCTCAAGGGGCATTTTGATCAGTGTGAGTGGCGTACGAATTTCGTGAGCCAGGTTGGTGAAGAATTCCAGCTTGAGGTTATATATCTCCTGTTCTTTTTTTCGTTCATAACTATCCATCTTTTGGGCATTGTTGGCCTTTATAAGGAGGAAGTAATACCGTAATACGAGCAGTGCAATGGTGCCGAAGCTCAAAAAATAAAGTAAGTATGCCCAACTTGACTGCCACCAAGGTGGCGAAACGATGATGAGCAGTTTTTTTTCATTTGGATTCCAGACGCTGTTGTTATTTGCACCTCTGAACTTAAAGGTATAAGTGCCCGGAGGAAGTTTATTGTAATATATTTTTTGATTGCCTGTAATATCGGTCCAGTCTTTATCGTAACCTTCCATGATGTAACGATAAGGATTGCTCTTTGGGGAAACAAAGCTCAAGGCGGCGATATGGAAGCTAATATTGGAATTGTCGTAGGTCAGTTGGATCTCTTCTGATAGGGAGATGGATTCTTTCAGTATGCCATTTTCACGAACAGGTACGCTCACATTGTTAATCTGAATGCCGCTGATGAATATCGGTGGAATAAAGCTGTTCTTAATGGATTTTGTGGGGTTGAAGCTAACCATTCCTTTAATCGTCCCGAAATATAAAGTCCCGTCGCTATCTTTAAAAGCCGAATTATAATTAAACTGATCTGCAGGAAGCCCGTCTCTCGATGTATAGATGACCCTACGCGGGACCCCCTCATCCAGTCGGACCAGTCCACCACCGGTAGATATCCAAATGCTCCTGTTGTCGTCTTCTAGGACCTTGAATACCTGATTGGAAGGTAAACCGGATTCGGTCAGATAATTGGTGAAGCGCCCATCACGGCGGTATTTTGAGAGGCCGCTTTCGGTGCAAAACCACAAGTTATTTTTGCTGTCTTCAAATAGACCGTTGACGTAATTATTGATGAGTGTATTTTGTTTACCTTGTTCGGATAACAGATGCTGAATTTCTCCCGAACTGCGGTTATATTGGTAGACCCCACTACCGTAGGTGTTGACCCAAAGTATACCATATTCATCTTCATAAATGCCTTGTATCCATGCGGTAATAGGAAGGAGGTCAAAACTGTCGCTATTTTTGTTGTAGCAGTATAGTGCGCGGTCTGTCCCGACAAACATGCTATTGTCTTTAGACTTATAGAGGCATACGGCAAAGCTGCTTTGTATGGGGCCTTTGCCGATACGGTCATAGTGTTTTTTTAGTTTTCCGGTTTTTACGTCGAGAATGTCTAGTCCATGTGTTGTGGAGCCTACCCAAAGATCGTCGCCGATTGTTGCCAGGCCATGAACATTGTTATGCGCTATACTTCCCTTTTTTCCATTGGCAAGGAAGTGCTGAATCTGTTGTGTTTGAGCATCAATTTTGTTCAGGCCGCCGTCTTCTGTTCCTATCCAAAAATTTCCATAGCGATCTTTTTTGATATCGTGTACAATATTGCCTGATAGGGCCGATTTTCCGAATCCGGATAGATACTTTTTGAAATTGTCGAATTGGTTGCTGTATTGGTTAAAGCCGCCAAAAAATGTTCCAAACCAGATATTGTCTTCACGGTCCCGATAGAAATTCAGGACAGCATTGTCAGATATGGCAAATGGATTGAGCAGATCTTTTTTGATGTGCTGGCTCTGACCTGTGTGAATATCATAGGTATATATTCCAGTTTCTGTTCCGATCCAGTATATAGACTCCGTTTGTTGAATAATACAGTTTGCTTGGATGACTTTATTGGGGTAATGACTTGCAAATAGATTTTTTAACCGGCCGTTTTTGAAATCAAACAAATAGGCCGAATTGATTGTGCCGACCATCAACAGGGAATCATTGATAGCGTAAACGGTTTTTGTATTTGCCAATGCTTTTCGATCGATCTTTTTAAGGTCAACTTCGACAAAGTTGCTCGTATTAACCTGATACCGTTGTATGGTACTGTTATTGTCCGTTGTCCACAACCCGCCTTTCTTGCTGCTGGTAATCGCTACAATGGTATTTTTGTTCTGATCAAATGGAATTATTTCTGTTGTATAAGAATTATAGCGATAAAGTTTTCCGTTCGAAAGCAACCAGATAAAACCGGCGTATTCGTGGATGGCGTTTACTTCACCGATTGGTACACCCCTGAATGGTGTAAAATTTTCTTTAATAGGATCGTAACAATAGGTACCGCGTGTGGTTCCCACCCATAGCACTCCTTTGCTGTCTGTGAGAATACTTAAAATGGACGAACTTCCGATACTTGTGGAGTCTGAAGCATTGTGTCTAAATATCTTGAATTGATTGCCATCAAAGCGATTGAGGCCATTCCTTGTCCCTAGCCATAGAAAACCCTGAACATCCTGTGTAATACATTTGACCGTGCTATTGGAGAGACCATCGTGGGTTTGATAATTTTTAAAATAGATCGACTGTGCCTGCACGTTAATACATGCTAGCAAGATATATAAAAGGAGTATGGTGGTTATTCTTTTCAAAACTGATTACGTTGAACTAAAAATAGTCAATTAAAAGATAAAAAAGAGTTTTACTGATACGCTTTGATATAAAATTGAGACGCTCTGATTGGACTAGCTACAAGGATTTACGCATTTTTATAAAACAATAATAACCAAATATAAACGTATGTTTCGCCCTAGAATTATGACAGGTAAGTCCTGTGTCCTTGTTTTTCAGTTTGTTAGGTTTTTGTTTTTACCTGTGAGACATTATGTTCACGATGCTTTGGTTTTAAATTTTGGCTTTAAAGGCCTTCATACCGAGCGTTACGTTTTTGCCATTATTGGGGAAGACTATACGCATTTCAAAAGGGCTTTGGAACCTAAAAAATACCAATAAAAATCACTTAGTATCATTTGTGTATCCTAGATGCACGATATAAAAATCAATTAAACCACCAATCAAAAAGCGTATGAAAAATAAACTACTTGCACAATGCGTAATGACGCTTACATTTCTGCTTGTATCTTTTATTGTAGTTGCCCAGACCAAAGTCTTGAAGGGAAAGGTTGTAGATGAGACTCAAGGTCCATTGGCAGGAGCTACAATTAAGGTAAAAGGGGGAACCGCGGCTACGACAACAGACACGGAAGGTTCCTTTACATTGACTATTCCCAGTGAAGCGAAAACGCTGGAAGTATCCTTTATTGGATATACTTTAAAAGAAGTACCCATTGTGGGAAACGATATCACGATAGCGCTGGAACCTAGTGCCGGTCAGGGCCTAGATGAGGTCGTTGTGATCGGTTATGGAACGGCGCGAAAAAAGGATCTAACAGGATCTATGGTCACTATTGGAGCGAAGAACTTCAATAAGGGGATTATGACGAGTCCCGATCAATTAATACAAGGAAAGACACCTGGGGTTATGGTGATTAATAATACGGGGCAACCTGGCGGATCAACCACAGTACGCATCCGTGGAAACTCATCGATCCGGGCCAGTAACAACCCGTTATTTGTGCTGGATGGTGTGCCTATGTCGGGTAATTCGCCTCTGCCTGAAGGAAGAGGGGGCTTTTCTTCAGACAGAGGAAATGCATTGAGCTATCTAAACCCCGGAGATATTGCAAGCATGGACATTCTGAAAGATGCATCGGCGACTGCAATTTACGGTTCTCGCGGTGCAAATGGAGTCGTTCTGATCACGACAAAAAGAGGTAAAGTAGGTTCTCCTGAAGTCTACGTGGGTGCGTCAGGCGGTGTTTCCACCATGCGCAAATATCCAGATGTATTGGATGCGGCGCGATTTAGAGAAGCCTTGAAATTTTATACACCAAATGATGTTGCCAATGCGGATTTTGGTGGTAATGAAGATGCTTTTAGAGCGATCACAAGAAAAGCCATTACGCAAAATTATTATGCTGATGTTTCGGGTGGAGCTGAGTATGGAAAATACCGTCTTTCGGGAGGGTATTTAAATCAAAATGGTATTATCCGTGGATCACAGCTAAAGAAATATACAGCAAATTTCACAGGAAACTTCCGTTTCTTGGAGAATAAACGACTAGGTGTGGATTTTGCGATGTTTTTAACGCAATTGGATAATAAATATGCACCGGTCGACGCAATGGTAGGTTCGGAGGGAAATGTGATTTCGCAGGCTTTGCAATGGAACCCTACGAGACCAATACGCGATGAACAAGGTAATCTGACTTACGTCAGCTCGACGACCCGAAACCCCTTGACGAGTATTGAAGCTTTTAAAGATGTAGCGACAACCAACACGACTGTGGTAAACATCGCTCCATATTATAAAATTACAGATGATTTAGAATATCGCTTTATCTATAGTGCAATGCGGCAGATTGGAAATCGCCAAGGTATGTACCGTACTGGGCTGATCGATCCGTCCAGATCAAAAGATGAAGAGGCATTTATCTCCAATAATGGTGAAACCAATCTACAGATGACCCATATGCTTTCATATAATAAGCAGCTCAATGAAGATTGGAGTGTAAATGCTGTTGGAGGTTATGAGTATCTGGATTTCAATTTCAACAATAACATTTCTTACGGTAGGGGATTTACGTATATCGGCCTTGATTATTTTGATTATATCCAAAATTCGACAGTGGCTACACGTAGTATCGGATCCTATCGAAGTCCGACAAATCAGTTGCAATCGTTTTTCTTACGGGGTGGCTTCAATTATTTGGATCGCTATTTATTAACTGCAACAGTACGTAGAGATGGCTCGACCAAATTTGGTGAAAATAATAAATATGCTACGTTCCCATCGCTTGCCGTTGCCTGGAATGTTGCTCAAGAAGACTTTCTGAAATCCACAGGTATTTTCGATCAGTTAAAAGCCCGTATAGGATGGGGTAAAACAGGGAATCAAGAGTTCCCTGCCGGCGCGTCATTAAATCGGTACACTTTTGGTGATGGCAGTAGTGCGGGGCAAGTAAACTTCCAAAATAAAGATTTAAAATGGGAAACCTCAACAACCATTAATGCCGGTATTGATTTTTCGGTATTGAAAGGCCGCTTATACGGTTCGATCGACTACTTTCATAAGAAAACAACCGATGCATTATTTGAACAAACGTTGGCGATGGACGGTCCGGCCGGACGTATCTGGGTGAATTTGGATGGCGAGATTCTTAATAAAGGTGTCGAAGTTGCGTTGACAGGAACAATAGTGAAAAATGACAACTGGATTTGGGATGTGACAGGTAACGCGACGTTCCTAAAAAATAGTGCGAGCGGACTTAAAGGTGATTATGAAACGGGAGCGTTGCGCGGACAGGGATTCTCAGGTGTACTGGGACAACGCATGACCAATGGACAACCTTTGAATGTCTGGTATTTGGCCGATTTCCAAGGTATTGATCCCGTAAAAGGAACGAGTATGTATCTGGGCAAAGATGGAAGCATCAGCACAGATAATGATCCCGCTGAAAATAAATTTTATAGACATAGTCCAAATCCGACAACACTGTTAGGTATCTCAACCAATGTAAGCTATAAACAATTTTCGTTGGCGGCCAATATGAATGGTGCATTGGGACATTATCTCTTTAATAATACCGCAGCTACTACGATGGGTTTGAGTAACTTGTCTGCACGTAATATCGGATCCGCATTTTTCAATACAGCAATTAAGGAGTCTATATCAAATTCGGCAGCACCTTCTACGCGTTTTCTGGAGAAAGGAGACTATTTGAAAATGGCAAACTTAAGCTTAAGCTATCGCGTAGGCAACGTGGGCAAAACCTTGAAAAATCTGAATGTATCAGTGACAGGGCAGAATCTGTTCATTATCACGAAGTATACCGGATTTGATCCAGAGGTGAATACAGATGGTTCAGTTAATGGAATACCTTCACTGGGAATTGAGTACTTACCTTATCCGCCAGCTCGGAATATACTGTTGGGAGTCAACTTCTCTTTATAAGCGTATGATATAATATCAGGGACGAATCAAAATATGAACAAGATGAAATTAAGAACATTATTATATATAGGAATGATCGGTACTGTAGTGACAAGCACTATTTCGTGTACCAAACTAAAAGAAGAATTCAAGGGGGAGGCTCAGGAAGGTGCGGTGATCGAAGCAGGGGCACTGTTGATTACGGCTTATAGTTCATTGAATACGCCTTACCAGCAAGAGCAACGTTGGGTGATGCAAGAGATTTCTACCGATGCGGCAATGGCGCCAACTCGTGGTGGCGACTGGGACGATAATGGGATGCACCGTGCTATTCACCTCCATACTTGGAATGCGGATAATGGCTATATGAACAATACCTTTGTGAGTTTGAGTACTGCAGTTTTTAATGCGGGAAAGGTATTACGAAGCAATCCGAGTGCACAACAGGCTGCCGAAGCTCGGTTTATCCGTGCCTTGGCGATGTTTGATATTGTAGATTTATACGGTGTAGTACCTTTTCGTCAGGGTGCTTCGTTGGAAGATTTTAAAATAGCCCCTGATGTACTGCAACCGCAAGAAGTAATGGATTTTATGATTAAGGAGCTTAATGAAATCTTGCCTACTTTACCAGCGGGCGAGTTAAAAAAGGCCTATGTTGCGAATAAAAATGCGGCGAAAGTTTTGTTGATGAAAATTTACCTGAATAAGGGGGCTTTTCTAAATAGACAGCAGCCGACTTTTGCAGCGGAAGATATGAATAAAGTGATCGCCTTAGCCAAGGAAATTACCGCTACAGGTCCTTATACCATCGCTGCGAAAGGTAAGTATTTCGACAATTTTGCACCTGATAATGATGAAAAATCCACAGAGAATATTTTTACCTTATATAATAAAAATGCAGATCGGGGGGGGAATGTGGATCGTACCTGGAATACAATTGCGCATTACAATATGAATCCAGGAGGCTGGAATGGTTGGTGTACATTGTCAGATTATTATAGTAAGTTTTCGGCGAGTGACGAACGTAGAGGTATTTATTATAGTTATCCTGCTGATACGACTTCTAACAGAACAAAAGAATTCAAACGTCAAAATGTTGGTTTTTTTGCTGGACAACAATACAACTGGAGCACAAACAAACCTTTAAATGCAAGGAATCCATCGAATGCACCTTTATCGTTCACGCCGGAGGTAACGATCCGTACGTCAGGTAATACGCTGGAAACGGCAGGTATCCGTCCGATGAAGTATGCATACGATTATGCTTCCTCGGGTCAGAAGAACAACGACTGGGTCGTCTATCGTTATGCAGATGTATTGTTGATGCAGGCGGAAGCTATTCTGAGAGGTGGAACAGGAACAGCAACTGAGGCTCTTGGCTTAGTCAATAACATTCGTAATAATCGCGGAGTTGATAACTTAGCGACATTGACTTTGGACAATTTACTCGATGAACGAGCACGTGAGTTGTACTGGGAGGGCTGGAGAAGACAGGACTTGATCCGGTTCGGTAAGTATTTATTGGCTTGGCAAGAAAAGGCTGCCGACGCCAGTCCGAAAACATTGCTCTATCCGATTCCGAACTTGCAGCTTGCGGTCAATCCAAACTTGAAACAAAATCCAGGATATTAGCTCGTATAGCTTTAGAACATACAAACGAATAAAACTTGATCAAAAGAAGGTATTGAGACGATGGAACTATTTCTTATCATCTCAATACCTTTTTTGTTAACCGGCAGTTTTCTTTCAGCTTCTCATTCAGTCGGTTTTGGCTAACTGCTTTATTGAAAATATTATCTTGTTTTTTTGATAAAAAATAATCACTTTAGATGTGGACAACTAGCCAAAGAGCATGCGGTATTTTGATGGATCAAATTGAAATTCTGTCAGATACCAATTTCAATATTCTTTGTGAAAAGGATAACTGCATTGAAAAAAGACTATCTAAGTGTAGATTATGATTAATAAAATCCTACAGCGGGCACCTACTAACGAAAAAGAGTTTTTTTTAGCTTATCGTTATTGGTACAGGAAATTATACTATTTTCTGTATCAGAAGACCCAATGTTCGAATCTTGCTGAAGATGTCGTGCAACAGACTTTTTTAATTGTTTGGGAACGCAAAAATAATGCGAATCAGCAAATCCAATTCAGTACCCAGCTCTTCCAGATTGCACGGACAAAATTGATTGATGAATTGCGTCGGCGTGCATTGAATAGAAAATATGTAGAGTTTGAGAAACCATTTGTACTGACCCAATATGAAGATCTTGAACGACAAATTGCCTATAAAGGAGAGTTAGAGTATGTAAAAGAGCTGATTACACAAATGCCTTTTATGCGGCAACAGGTGTTTTATCTTCATAAAATTGAAGAATTGAGTTATAAAGAAATTGCCGTCAAATTGTCTATCTCCCCGAAGACTGTAGAAAACCACGTTAGCATTGGCCTGAAATTTATTAAAAAATTTTTTAAGTTGTCTTAGGGGACAAGCCCATCACTATTCGTATAACAGTTATATACCTATCCCGCTAAAAGGATAGAAACTGTTATGAATCGCAAATCCTTATTAAATAAATTCCTGGCGAATGAATGTTCTGCTGAGGAAGCGAAACTTGTGTTCACCTGGCTGAATGACGATCCGACATTATTGGACGATCTCATTTCGGAAGATGATTGGGTATCCTATATCAATCAGGAAAATAAGTCAAAACGTGGTGGCGATAGCCTGTTGAGAATTATTACTGTATTCGTCCTGTTTGGTTTCCTGTTCGTTTTATCCAATCTTTTGAGTACATCAACCGATAAACCTATACAAACAGCAAGCTTCATTCATGAAATTTACTACAATCCTTCTCCTCAGCCTAAAGAAATTATTGCAGCAGACAATTCAATTTTAACCTTGGAACCCGGTGCACTGATTCAGTTAGGTATAAAACCGGATCTTGATTTTCGGCAGGTTAAACTATTCAGTGGAAGAGTCAATTTTAAAGTAGCAAAGGATCCTTCAAAACCTTTCATCGTCGAAAGCGGCACGTTGATGACCACAGCGCTGGGAACAGAATTCATCGTGGATTATAATGCGGCAGTTGAACATGTTCTGATCCGATTATTTGAGGGGAAAGTTCGCGTTGAATCTATAGAACCGTCCGTAGTAGAGACAAAAATTTTGAAACCTGGCCAACAGATTTATTTTGGCGGGGTGAACAAGATGTTTGTTTCAAATTTCAAAGGTACGCCAAAAATGAGCACGAGGGAAAGTCTACCAGCCCAGCTTATGCTTTCCGCAACGGAAAAATCCTATCGTAACCCGGCAACAATTCACCAGAGCGCCAATTGGCTCCAATTGGAAGAAACCGCTGTATCCGATATTATTCAATACATCAATCATGAGCTTGATGTACCTATATCCTATGATTCATTAATCGTTAAAAACTATCGGATAAAGGGGCGGTTTAGTAAGAATCCAACAATGGACCTGAAGGACAAAACGGATCTTGCGGCGTCTATTCTGCAGTTGATTGTTGAGGTGAATCCGTTTATTCTTGAAAAACAACATAATACATATATACTCAAACCTAAAAAATAGAATCATGGTAAATTTCAACTTAACCAAGAAACCATTTTTTGTTTTTCTTGCCTTGACACTGTTATCTTTTCAATGTCTAGCGGGAACAATAAATGGTGTAATCAAAAACTCGTCGGGGCAACGGCTGGCAGGGGTAAGTATAATTTTGAAAAATCCCGGCAGCAGTTTTTCAACAGCAGCTTCCAGTGCGAGTGATGGGAGTTTTCGTTTTGCTGATGTACCGAATGGCAAGGGGTATGAACTGACTTTTTCATACATCGGGTATCAAAGCTATGTAGAACGAAATGTGCAGGTTTCCGCTGATGGAGCCACCACGCTGTCCATTATTTTGGAGGATCAGGTGAATCAGCTGGAAGATGTTGTCGTGATCGGATACGGTAAACAGAAGAAAAGCGATTTGACAGGTGCCATTGCATCGCTTTCCAGCAACGAGCTAACGAAAGGAGGAGCGGTGAGCAATGTAGGCCAGGCCCTACAAGGTAAAGCTTCCGGTGTCGTTGTAACCCAGAATTCAAAGGCCCCGGGTGGTAGCACGTCTATTCGGATTCGCGGAACCAATTCGATTAGTGGAAGTAATGATCCACTCTATGTTATCGATGGATTTCCGACAAATAACGGAATCAACATCAATCCTGAAGATATTGCATCCATGGATATCCTTAAGGATGCTTCGGCAACGGCTATTTACGGATCAAGAGGTGCGAATGGTGTAATTATCATTACGACAAAACGCGGTCGTACAGATCAAAATAATATTACTTATAGTGGTTATGTAGGTACACAGAAGCCAATTGTTCCTTTTACCTTTCTCGATGGAAAGCAGTATATGAATCTTGCAAATGCACTCTACAAAGAAATTCAAGGCCAGGAAAATCAAGAATATGCTGTTTACACCAAATCGCAGCTCGAGTCTGATGTCAATACGGATTGGGTGAAGGAAACCATGCGTAACGGCATCTTGCAAAACCATAATCTACAATTTTCCGGAGGAGGGGAAAAAACAAAGGTGTTGACAAGTGTAGGTTATTTTGATCAAAAGGGTGTTTTAAAAACGACAGACTTTAACCGGATTTCGGGTCGTATCAATGTGGATCAAAAGGTAAATGATTATATCCGGACTGGGGCGAGCCTATCGGCGCAGCGAGAAAAATCCAATATGCAGGTTTATGATGGAAATATTCTTAATTCAAATGTATTATACAGCATATTGACTTATGATCCGACCGTACCTGTTTACAATGCGGATGGAAGCTTTGGAAGACCTCCGGGAGGACAAGGAGATAATCCGCTCGCCAACTTGATGTCGCGGATCAATGACGTGCAGCGGGACAAATTGAATGGGAATATTTTTCTTGAAGTAAATCCGATCAAAGAACTGACCTTGCGCATGGATGCGGGAACTGAAATAACGCATGATCAATTGGGAAGTTACCTAACCAGAGATTCTTATCAGGGTGGAATAGACGATGGTGTGGCAAGTCAGGCCGATTTTAATGAAACACATAATCTGATTGATTTTTATGCAACTTATGCGAAGGTATTCAATGAGAAACATAGTTTGAGTGTGATGGCGGGCTATTCGTATGAGAAATATGTGCGCAATAACAAAGGGATCAATGTAAAAGGGTTTTCGACAGATCTGCTAGAGTATAATAATTTAGGTATGGCTTCGAGTATTACGGGAGTAAACTCTGCCAAGGCTGAGAATCTGGTGATCTCTTTCTTCGGACGGGTAAATTATACCTATGCTGATAAGTACCTGTTGACAGCGACTTTACGTCGTGATGGATCATCGCGCTTTAGTCCCAACCATCGTTGGGGGACCTTTCCTTCAGCAGCTTTTGCATGGAAGGTCAACAATGAAGATTTCATGAAAGAGCAGCAGCTATTTTCGGACTTGAAATTTAGATTGGGTTATGGAAAGACTGGTAACGACCGTGTTGCTGATTATGCTTCCTATGGTTTGATGGATAATGGCCATTATACCTATGATGGTGTGAACAATGCTGGTGGTGTTAAACAAAACCCAGCCTATCCTGAGAACGATAAACTAAAATGGGAATCCACAACACAGTATAACGTTGGACTCGATTTTTCATTTTTCAAAAACAGATTAGCTTTTACGTTGGATGCTTACTATAAAAAAACAAACGATTTGTTAGTTAAGAGACCATTGCCGTATTACACAGGATATACATCAGGACAGAGTAATTTAGGGACAATGAATAATAAAGGGCTGGAGTTTTCGGTGACCAGTAAGAATATGACTGGAGAATTTACTTGGGAAACAAAATTGAATTTAGCGATGAACCGGAATAAGGTATCAAGCTTGGGTGGTGAGCCCGAACAATTTGTGACCTCGTCGAAACCAATGGGTAATGTGTCTGAAGAAGCTTATTCGGTCATTCGTGTTGGGGAGTCGCTGGGCTCGTTATTTGGTTATAAATACCTGGGTGTGATTCAGCAAGGAGAGAATTATGCGCCACAGCCAAATTCGAAACCAGGGGATCCTAAATTTGCCGATGTGAATGGCGATGGAACGATAAATTCGGCAGATCGCACGATAATCGGCCGAGGTTATCCGAAGTTAAATTTTGGTATGACCAATACGTTTGCCTATAAAAACTTTGATTTGACTGCATTCATCTATGGCAATGTTGGAAACGATCTACTCAATATGACACGCATGAATCTGGAATGGAAACGTACCACAGAAGCTTTAAATCGATGGACACCGACAAATACCAACACAGATATTCCGAGAAACGGATTTTATTACATGAACTATGGTGGTTATATCAATGACCATTTTATTGAGAATGCTTCCTTTTTGCGCTTGCGTAACTTAACTCTGGGTTATACCATTCCACTGAAAACCAAAGCTGTTCAGTCGATAAGGGTATACGGTATGGCCGAGAACTTATTTACGATCAGCAATTATTCTGGATGGGATCCTGAGGTGGATACAAAGGGCTATGAAAATGATACTTTGGTTAAAAATAGAGCCGGGAATAATCAGAGTGCCAATGCAGGGGTAGGACTGGATTTTAATTCATATCCTTCGATGCGCTCCTTTACTTTCGGTGTAAGTGCGACCTTTTAATAGCTAATATCTAAATTCCAAATGACATGAAGACGATTAAAAATAATATAAAATATATCTTGGGTATGGCGAGCATAGCTTCTGTTTTGAGCTTGAGCTTAAGCTTGAATAGCTGTACTAAACTGGAACCGAAATTATACAGTGATCTCACAACAAAAAACGCTTATTCAACAGAGAGCGATATCAATGCTGCATTAACAGGTGTATATACGAGTTTGTCTCCTTATCCAGGGGATGCCTATTTGTATTATGCGGGTTATTTGGTGATGATTACCGATTACGCAACGGATATAGGTTTTTCAACTGCAGCAGGGGATCCTACACGGATGAGTAACTTTACCTATGATGATAATAATCGGTATTTTAAGTACAATTATCAGAATATGTACCAAGTGATCAGTAACGCAAATATGTTAATCGAACGTATCGAGAATGTCGCGATTCCTGATAACCGTAAAAAGGAAATTATTGCCCAGGCTAGATTCTTGCGTTCATTATCCTATATGGATCTCACCGATGCTTGGGGACCTGTGCCATTAATTACTACAGTCAAGAATCCAACGGAAAGCTACAATGAACCTTTGGTTGCTGTCGAAAAGATCGATGCACAAATTGCTGAAGATTGTCAGTATGCTATCGATAATTTGCCCGAGAAATGGGGGACGGATCTTGGTAGAGCGACTAAAGGTGCAGCATTGACGCTGATGGGTAAAATGTACATGCGGTCGCATAATTATGATAAAGCTAAAATTTATATTGATCAGGTTTTGGCTTTGCGTGATAAGGGGGTGTATAAACTGAATCCTGATTTCAAAAGCGAATGGTCCGATAAAAATAAAATGGACATGGGACTGATCTTTGGCATCTTGCATGAGCCTACATTAAATGGGGGCGAGATTACCAATCACTTTGGACCGACTGACAATCCCGAAGTACCTGACAGATGGCAGTACTATGGTGTTTCCCTTGATTTCTGGCGAAAATATAGTGATCTGGACCCACGTAAAAAGTTTTTCTATTATAATTACACGGGAAAGGCAGTACGAGACAAAAACACAAAGTATGGGTTCTTTTATATGTTACCGGCTAAGGGGCAGACTACACCACCAAGTGATACGGTAAAATTCCTCCAAAACGTCGCAACCAAGAAGTATTCCTACGATATGGTTAATAATTCCTATTTGGATGGACGGACAATACAAGTTTTTCGTTTAGCAGATGTTATTTTGTGCAAAGCTGAAATTGAAAACGCGTTGAGTGGACCAGCAGCAGCATTGCCCTATATTAACGAAGTGCGTAGGAGAGCCGGAGCACCTGAATATGGTCAACATCCGAACTTTCCAATTCCTACCAGTAAGGAAAACATGATTGATGCTCTTGTTGACGAACGTGGTTTTGAGCTTGTCTTTGAATACAAAAGACGTCAGGATCTGATCCGCTTAGGACGTTATGAAAAAGTAAGTAATGCTTACCTGAAAGGACGTGGATTGAAAGAAAATGTGACCGAAGCAATGCGTTATTTCCCTTACCCATTGGAAGAAGCACGTATGCACCAGGAGATGACGACAGCTAATCCATCGCGATTGCCTAAATAATCTGAGCTAAAAGCGCGCTACGTTCAGTAGTGCGCTTTGTTTGATAGACCAATGGAATTGAAATTATTTACAGATGAAACCAATTAAAGCAATTATTGCACTGATTGTGGTGGCCATAGTGGCATTTGCTGCTTACTATTATTATGCACATCAAGTTGACATTGAGAATATTCAGTTGACTTCTCCCAATAATTTACCGCTCAATGCTGCTATTCAGGTGAAACTAAATAAGGCGGAAGCCGTGTATGTGGAGTATTGGAAAGAAGGGGATAAACAGTCTTATAAAACAACTGTCTCAAATGCTGCTGTTCAGCATAATATTCACTTAATGACGCTTGAACCAAATACAAGTTATAAGTTTCGGGTTATTATAGATCGGATTATTCCCATAAAATCGAGCGAACAATCCTTTACAACAAGGCCGCAATCACCATGGATGGTACACGACTGGATCAAGGCGGATCATCCACACGATGAAAAAGCTTTAGGCAATGGTTTGGTGCTATTATGCTATCGGGGATTTCCGGGTTATATGGCCATGGTTGACGGCAAGGGAACCATTAGATGGTATTGGCAGGACGAAAAGCTGGGGGTACGCCTTGCTTCACTGACCCCCAGGGGTACTATCCTTGCCTTATTGGCTCCGGCGAGTAAAGATGAATTTAACAAGCCAAATCAGCCTAGTAAGAAATCGACTAATGCAAGTTATTACCTGAGAAGCGGCCGTATCGGATTTGTCGGTGGGACAGTTTTGGTTGAAATCGATCTGACGGGTAAAGAAATTGCACGTATTGATTTAGAAAAAAAGGGGATTATCATGCACCATGATGTGCAGATGGATGACAAGAATAATATTGTAGGCATTGTGCGAGATTTCAGGATTGACGATCGCCCCAATCATCCAAAAGATACCCTTTGGGGGGATGCTATTTTGACGATGGATACAAAAGGTAATATCTTGAAGAAATGGTCTCCCTGGGAAAAATGGGATATTCAGAACGATAAAAAATTGGATAGCCTTAAGCATGACCGATTTCATTTTAATACCATTTCCTTCGATCGTGATAACAATTATCTAACTTCGTCACCAATAGAAAATCAGGTTTGGAAAATTGATGCCAAAACCGGTGATATTCTTTGGAAATTGGGTAAAGGTGGCGATTACAAATTAAAAGATAGTGAATTGTTTTATTTCCAGCATGCACCACATATCACAAAAACAGGTGAGCTGTTACTTTTTGATAATGGCGATTTCTCTCCGCGTGATAGTACAACGGCCAATAAACAATCACGGGCAATTGCTTTTAATCTTGATCAAAAGAATAAAACGGCAACGTTAGCTTATGCGGCCCCAATTCCTAAAAAGCAGTTTACAGCAAGAATGGGGAGTGCCTATGAATTGAATAATGGCAATTTGTTGCAGACAAGCTCGAAAACCGGCAGTGTACTGGTGACGGATAAAAAAGGGAAAGTGCTTTGGGAATTAAACGCGTATTTTATTCCTTATCGAGCTATTTATGTACCGGAGGAAACTTGGCGTAAATACAGACAAAACTAGGCGAAGATTTTAGGAATAAAACTTAATTTTAAACCTCTTATTGACCAATAAAAGTAGCTGCACTACGGACTCATTTTGGGGAAGCAGTTCAGCTTGTAAATCGTGTCAGGTTTATAGGAAAGCCTGATAAAGACAAGAAAAATGAATAAATACTATTCGCATGAAAAAAAGAACAGCCTCTTATCAGCTGGCAATTATCCTTGCCGTATCGTTATTGACAAATTCTGTCCAAGCACAATTGGCCTACCCTCCGGAGGCGCAGAAGTGGGATGCTGACCTGCTCGGTAATCACCGTGCTGTGCTTCAGGTAAATACGGATCAGAAGGAGGTGCAGGTTACTATTCCGTGGCGAAATCGCTGGGTTGAGGCAAATCAGCAAGTTATTATCGTCGACAGTGCCAGCAATAAGCAAATCGCACCCAGCTCTTATCTTTGGATGAATACGGAATCTGGTGGACTACGGTTTAAGCCAATTTCCGGGAAGGGGGTTTACTATGTCTATTATTTACCGTATCAGATGGGTGGCCGCAGCCGCAATTATCCGGATGCAATTTATCTTAAAAATGCCGTTTCAGCGCCAGCGAAAGTAGCACAACATGGGGCAGGGAACTCAAAAGGAGTTACTGTTGCACGCTTTGATGCCGTAGATAAATACAATAGTAATGATCCGATGGAAGTGATTGCGCGTGCAGAAGAGGTTCGGAGTTTTTTGAGTAGAAATGCCAATAGCGCTTATTATCTTTTTCCCGAACTAAGAGAGTTTCCGATCAAGATGGAAAGCAACCTTCCAAAACGTTGGGTTGAGAAAGAGAAAGCGTTAAATACATTGAAAGGGATAGGTCAACAGGGCGAGTTCTATGCATTTCAACTGGGACTGTGGTCGCCTAAACAGGAACTCCATGACGTCCAAATTTCTTTCTCGGATTTTAAAGCAAATGATGGGGCGATTATTCCAGCGAATAGCCTGAATTGTATTAATACCCAAGGTACTGATTATACCGGAAACCCCATGTCGCTCAAGGTGAGCGTACCCAAAGATCGGGTGCAGGCATTGTGGTGTGGTATTCAGATACCGGAGAACATAGCAACGGGAACCTACCAAGGTGTAGTCACGGTGAAACCTAAAAATGCCGTCGCGAAACAGGTTAACGTGGAAATAAAGGTTTCAAATGCTTCAGGAGAAGTATCCAGTGTTGATCAGCCTTGGAAAATGACGCGACTACCATGGCTCAATTCGACATTGGCCCAAAAAAATACAGTGGTTGCGCCTTATACTGCTATTGAATTAAAAGCGGACTCTACCTTACATATTTTAGGCCGCGAGGTGAAACTCCATGCGAGTGGTTTTCCAAAACAGATCAGCACCTTCTTTACGCCTGAATTGACCGAAATATCGTCCAAGGCGAATAATCTCTTATTTGAACCGCTTCATTTTCATTTTTATAGTGCTTCAGACGGAAAGGAAATCCAGTTAAAAGCGGGAGGGGTTCAATTCCAGGCCAAAAGTGAAGGAGAATATCGCTGGACGGCCAAAAACGAATCTTCCGATCTAACGATGGAAGTCGAGGGTACTTTGGAATTTGATGGTTATATGCATTATGTGGTCAAGCTGACGGCACTAAAGGATCTGTCTTTAAAAGATGCCACAATGCATATCCCAATGATGCCCGATAAGACGGATTATTTTATGGGACTGGGGCAAAAAGGAGGAAAGAGACCTGAACAACTCTCTTGGAAATGGGATGTGGCTCACAAAAATCAGGATGGTGGCTGGATAGGGGCTGTGGATGCAGGACTTCAGTTTTCGCTTCGCGATGAGCATTATTCTCGGCCACTCAATACGAATTTTTATCTTCAAAAACCACTTGTGTTGCCGCAGTCCTGGGGCAATGAAAATAAAGGGGGGATAGATATTGGTCTGAAAGGAAAATCGGTTTTGGTCAATAGTTACAGCGGAGCCCGTGAACTCAAAAAAGGCGATGTGCTTTATTACAATTTTAACCTGTTAATTACCCCTTTTCACCCGATCAATACGGAAGCCCAGTGGAATGAACGGTATTATCATGCATACAAACCCGTTGATTCCGTTGTTGCAAGTGGCTCCAATGTGATCAATATCCACCATGGAAATGAAATAAATCCTTACATCAATTATCCATTTATTGCGACAAAAGAAATGAAGCAATATATCGATCAGGCACATGATAAGGGATTAAAAGTCAAGATCTACAATACCGTTCGTGAGGTTTCAAATCGGGTTTATGAGCTCTATCCATTGCGTAGTCTCGGCACAGAAGTGTTTTCACCGGGAAAAGGAGGGGGATATTCCTGGTTACAAGAACATGTGGGTAAAAATTATATCGCAGCATGGTATGTTCCCCAATTTAAAGACGCGGCTATTATCAATAGCGGAATGAATAGGTGGCACAACTATTACGTCGAAGGTATGAATTGGTTGGTAGACCATATTGGTATTGATGGAATTTATTTGGATGATGTTGCCTTCGATCGAGTCACCATGAAAAGAATAAAGCGTGTGCTGACAAAAAATGGAAAACCAGGACTGATCGATTTGCATTCGGCAAATCAATATAATAAAAGCGATGGGTTCAATAATAGTGCGAATTTGTATCTGGAACATTTTCCGTACATCAATAGGTTGTGGTTTGGTGAGTACTTTGATTATGAGAATAACCAACCTGATTTTTTCCTTACCGAAGTGAGTGGTATTCCGTTTGGTTTAATGGGTGAAATGTTGCAAGATGGTGGAAATCCTTGGCGAGGTATGCTTTACGGGATGACCAACAGGATGCCTTATCAAAAATTGACACCGGCTGACTTATGGAAAGCATGGGATCAATTTGGCATTAAGGGTAGTAAAATGATCGGGTATTGGTCGCCAAATATTCCTGTTAAAACCGACAATGATAAGGTACTGACAACCGTTTATAGCCGTGCTGGTAAGGCTATGGTGGCTGTCGCTAGCTGGGCGGAACGTGATGTTGCAGTAAAATTGGCTATAGACTGGGAAAAATTGGGTATTGATCCTGGAAAAGCGAAACTATCCGCACCACTCATCCCTAATTTTCAAAATGAAGCACATTATAAACTGGGGGATGCGATTTCAGTAGAAAAAAATAAGGGCATTTTGTTAATTATTGAATAGCAGCAATGTCAAGCTATTAGTGAGAATTCTATCGTAGGTTTTTTGTCCATGCAAAGGAAACAAATAGCCTATGATAGATTCATTTACTTTGATTTGAAACGACCTGAAGCAACGCCCACCTTGTGGCTTTAATCTGCTGACAAGATATATAGTGTCGGGAATGCCATTAAAATTGTGAAATTTTTAAATTAAAACGCCAATGAAAAAGTGGATTTTACTATGGGCAATGGGCAATTGTGTGTTTGGAGTTTTTGCTCAGCATCCTGCAAAGGTTTCTGAGGTGAAGAAACGTTATGTAACCTATCCCTTTACGGATCCGGATCCCATAGCCTCAGCTCAAAAATTATACCCTTATTTTCGCTTCGATGGTTTTACAAATACGGCTATTGAAAAGGACTGGAAAACCGTTATCCTGGAAAACGATTACATTCGGGTACAGGTGATGCCAGAGATCGGTGGGAAAATTTGGTCGGCCTATGATAAGGTCAATAAGCGGGACTATATTTACAACAATGGCGTTGTGAAATTTAGGGATATTGCCATGCGGGGGCCGTGGACGAGTGGTGGTATTGAAGCTAATTATGGTATTATTGGGCATACACCCAATACCTCTACACCGGTCGATTATCTTACACGGGAGAACGCGGATGGAAGTGTAAGTTGCTTTATCCACGCTTATGATATGCTAAGCCGTAGCAACTGGACTTTGGAGATTCGACTGGAAAAGGACAAAGGTTATTTTTCAACACGTTCTTTCTGGTCTAATGCCAATGCCGTCGAACAACCCTATTATACCTGGATGAACTTGGGGGTTGCGGCCGGACAGGATCTCAAGTTTCTGTATCCGGGAAATCAATATATAGGTCATGACGGAGATGCACATGCTTGGCCTATTGATAACCAGGGACGCGATCTTTCTAATTATAGGGAGAATGCTTTCGGCAGTTCTAAATCATACCATGTCTTGGGGGCACATAGCAATGCTTTCGGTGTCTATTATCAAGATCATAACTATGGAATGGCCCGTTATGCGCTCCGGGAAGATAAATTAGGGAAAAAGATATTTCTTTGGTCTCAGGCTGGAGATGGCAAGATCTGGGAAAATTTACTGACCGATAAGAGTGGGCAGTATGTGGAAATCCAAAGCGGACGCCTGTTTAATCAAAATGTTCCATCAAGTAGTCTGACCCCATTTAAACAAATTGGTTTCGCTCCTTATCAAAGCGATATCTGGACGGAATACTGGATGCCATTCTCAGGGATAGGCAAACCTAAGGATATTCAGCTGTCGGCAGCTATTCAGCTAAAAAAAGAGAATGATGAGATTTTGTTGGAGATAGATCCGAAGCGACCTTTAAAAGATAGTATTTATGTTCTTGATAGTGTTGGTAATGTATTGAGTAAAAGTTTTATAGAAGCCAAATTGGGAGAGCCAACAAGATCTTCCTTGAAGGTTGCAACCCTATCAAAACCTAGCTATCTTAAATTAGGAAAAGATTATTTTAATCTCAGAACAGAAGAATCCTGGTCAAAATTGAATAGACCAACTGTCATTTCAGCGGAAGCAAACTCAGATACCGGTCAGACCAAGTTAGTGGAGATACGTGATCTCATTCGCTTTAGGCAATATACACTTGCCGAAGTCAAATTAAAAGAATTGGCTCAACAAGCGCCTACTTCACAAACCTATCTTGAAATGGCCAAACTGGCCTGGTTTAAAATGGAATATCAGCGATGTTATACCTATGCCCAGCAGGCATTGTCTATGGATGCTTATGATGCACAGGCAAATTATTACTATGGTATGGCTGCAATAAAGCTAAAAAAAGAGAACGACGCTTTGGATGGTTTTGAAGTTGCTTCGTTAAACCCGGCTTGGCGAAGTGCTGCCTTTGTGCAAATGGCCAAATACTATTATCGGATAAAACAATATGAACGCGCTGGGGATTATACCGCAAAAGCGGTCGTTGCCAACCCACTTAACATCGATGCCTTGCAGATGAGCTTGTTGGTGCAGCGCAAAAAAGAGGATGTAGTAGATACTCTTTTCCGTCAGACAATTCTCCAATATGATCCGTTTAATGCCTTTCTCCAATTTGAGGAAAAGAAGGACGTCTCATCCAGGCAGGAGTTTGCCTCCGAAAAGCGGATGGAGTTGGCGGTATGGTATGCGGACCTCGGCGAGTTTGAATCTGCGACCGATCTACTCAGTTTGGGGCAGAAGAATACAGAAACCTTACTTTGGCTGGCTTGGTTGACACGATCGAATAAGTCGATCAGTCAGGGATGGTTAACGCAGGCAGAGCAAAGTAAGCCAAGTTTTGTCTTTCCATTTCGTGAAGAAAGTAATGGTGTATTCGAATGGGCAAAAAGTAACAGCAAAAGCTGGACTGTCGATTACCTGTCGGCATTATTGTACCGTTTCAGGAATCAACCCAAAAAAGCAAGAGAACTCCTGTCAACCGTGGAGCAGGAACCAACAGATTTCGCTGCCTATTATGCATTGAAATCAAGCTTACAAGATACAAGCCGTATTGATCTGGCCGTAAAGATGATGCAGCAGGCAACACGAGTAGATCCACAAGAATGGCGATATGGACTACATTTGGTGGAGCTCCTAAATAATAGTAAGTCTTATGAGGAGGCGCTTAAGGTAATTACGGCGTATCATCGCAAATTTCCAAAAAATTATATACTCACGCTGGCACATGTACGTACTTTGTTGTTGGCTAAAGAATATGCGCGTGCCGAGAAGGAATTAGGGGGTGTGACCATACTTCCTTTTGAAGGGGCGACAGAAGGTCATCGGTATTATGTGCAGACCAAATTAATGTTGGCCTACCAATTTATCTTGGAGAAGAACTATAAAAAGGCAAAGTTGAAGATTGCGGAATCGAGGTTATGGCCGATAAATTTGGGCGCTGGTGAACCTTATGCGGAGGAAAAAAATGAACTATTGGCTGACTGGCTTGAACAACAAGTGCAGCAAAAAGTTAAGCAAGGGAATATTGGTCTTTTGAAAAAAATTGTTCAGGGTAAACCGTCAAAGAACAAGTATGAGCTGATGCTTCGTGAACTTGCAGAAGAGCAATTACAGCTGTCGAAAGGGGAAGGAGCTGTCGTGAAGAAGGGTGATTTAAAAGGAATGAGCCCGTCGGATCATGACCTTGTAAATCAGATTAAAGAGGGGGATCTTGCAAGCTATTGGCCTATATTGATTCGGAAAATCTATTTTGAACAGGATCAACGGTTATTCTGATGCGTTGTTAACGTTGCAAGTATATGTTCATCACATTAAAAAGTGGTCGCTTTTGCGACCACTTTTTAATGTGATATTTTCAGATTAATCTAAGCCTAGACGAATGGCTTGCTCAACTGGAGTATATCCGTCTGTGGAATCCGTGATCGCTAATTCTCCCCTCAACAGCAAGGGCGGTTGTGCCATAAATTTAGGAAGAGTTCCACTGTGTGGTTGAGCTGAATGCACTAGAAACGGATGGCAAAGATAAACTGTACCTGTTTTACCCGTTGCATATACCTCTTTCCTTTTAGGCAGCTCGTCCAACTTATTAGCAAGCTGCATAAACGAAAGACCAAACTCTCCCTCCTTAGCTAAGAGCTTTGCCACATCAATGTGAGAACCTTCATATATGATCGTAGGCGCATCATTTTCGCTTACGTCCGAATACAACACAAGCATTAATAAGGCTCGACCTTTTGATTTGACATTGACTCGCCACTCAAAATAATTGTTCGGGTCGTTTCCCGGGAAACTTGCGTCTACGTGTTTACCTATATCATTTGGTTTCTGAATAGACGGAAACCGAACAGGGAATGTACCCACATTTCGACAGGGGATCCATTTGTTTTTACCAATTAATTGATTAAAAATTAGGTGCATTTTTCCGGCATTTAACGATTCGATAAAAGGTTGTTGAGTATACATACCCAAGCGTATAACTGGTTCGGTCCAAGTCTGCGGATTAGACCTTTCACAGGGAAGGTCATTCCATAGGATATCTAAAACTGCATCCGCTGTTTCTTCTGAAAATGCATTTTCAATGCGAATAAAACCACTAAGAATGAATTGCTCTATTTCCTTTTTACTTAGTATTTCTGACATAATTCTTTTGATATATAAACTATGTAGGAACAACAATTGCGTGTTGACCTATTTGTTTAGATAATGAATAAAATTTTAAAATAGAAATCTACGCTATGTGGATAGTACACAGCGCCGTGCTTAAGAACTAAGCAAGAAAAGGATTTTATAACATTACAGTCATTCTCATAATACAAATATAAAAAATTCTTGTACCTATGTTAGAGATTTTATTGAAAGTTATTTCCTGCTTATAAACAAAAAAGCCCTAACTTTTGTTAGAGCTTCTCTGGTCGGGATGGCCGGATTTGAACCGACGACCTCCAGCACCCCATGCTGGCGCGATACCGGGCTACGCTACATCCCGTTTATTCCAATTTGATAAAAGGTTTATCTGAAATAGGACCGTTATCAGGAATAATTTTTTGGTAGGGCTAAAATAATAATTATTGACAAAAAATAAAATGTAAATGCACAAAAAACGCCATTCAATTTGGAATGGCGTTTTTTGTGCTACAGTGTATTCATTAGAATTTGTAACCTACCATAATACCGATTGTTTTATTTTTTGCATCTAGCGTTTTGTCGACACTGGTAAAACCATGACTATAATAGGCGTCTAAGGTAAGGTGACTGATATCTACACCGATGCCTACTCTTCCATCAAATGAAAATTTCTTATAATCGGTATTTACACTGGACTTGACTGTTTTAACATCATAGTTTAACTGCGGACCCAACATTCCACGGAGGTTGAAGTCGCCATTTTCCAAAAATTTGTATCCTACTTGAAGGGGAAGATTTATTTGATAGAATTTGGGCGTTTTTTGTCCGTTTTCGAAGTTATACTCCTTGCGCAAAAGACTGGCACCGATTCCAGGCTGAAAGAATACACGATTTCCAATACGTGCAAATCCTGCAACTGATACCCCAACTTTGCCATTATTATCTTTGACAGACTTATTGCCAAAGGAACTCATATGATAGTTGCTCCCGACTTGCAGGCCATAAGTGATGTCCTGTGCTTGTGTAGTACCTGTTAATCCCATTAATGTCAATCCCAACAGGGCTGCTTTGAATGTTGTTTTCATTGTCAAATTAATTTGTTATCAATTGTATGTTGCTCTTTCCTTTATGACAATGGAAAATCCGTATACCCTTAGAAAAAAAATATTTTATAAAATAGATGGCTTACCTTTAGTGATAATAATTACTTTTCTATAGCGCTTCTTGGGTGAATCTTATCGTTCAGACGGGAGAATGAACGGTGCTTGTCGTCGTATTGATATGAAAAGAGTTAAGAATAGGATCAACTAACGGATTTGCGATCATTTGGTTCAGGTAATTGAAGTTGATAAAAAAATGAAAAATTTGTAAGGGTAATAGTCTATTGGGATGTCTTACTAATAGAGCAGATTATTTAAACAACAGAATTGATCAATGTCGGAAAATAAAGAAAAGAATTTTGAGCAGCTTTTTCGCGCACATTACAAGGAGTTACATCGTTATGCTTACCGGTATCTAGGCAATAGTGATATAGCGGAAGAGGTCGTACAACAGGTGTTTCTGCGGCTTTGGGAACGCGATTGGGAGGAACAGATACATACTTCATTAAAAGCTTACTTATATCGGGCTATTTATAATGAGAGTATGAATGTGCTAAAAAAGGAGCAACGAAAGTTAAAATATCAATCACACGAGCAGCATCGGCAGGATTTTGTGCCTGCGGTTGATGAAAGTACGCGGGATTTGGACGAAAAGCTACAGGTAGCATTGGCAGAATTACCCGAAAAAAGCCGGACGGTCTTTGAGTTAAGTCGCTTTCAGGAAATGAAGTATAAAGATATCGCAGCAACCTTGGATCTGTCGATAAAAACTGTTGAGGGGCATATGAGCAGGGCGCTGAGACATTTGCGTATCGAACTTGTGGATTATTTAACATTGATTATTTGCTTTCTTATCTATACACTATGAATAAGGAACTGTTAGAAAAATATATCGTTGGTGAGACCAATGAATTAGAGACAGCCATGATACAAAATTGGTTGGAGGAAGATGCTAAGAATAAGGAGGAATACATAAAAATGAAAAAAATGTGGGATAGTTTGCCGAAACCCCTGGATGTCCCGGATGTGGACGTGGATAAGGCTTGGGCTGACTTCAAAGCAGTACGCGACAGCAGGGCGTCAGATACTACGGTAATCCCCAAAAAGACAGTATCGGTGATAAAATGGAGCTGGTGGCTAGCGGCAAGTATCTTGATTATGTGTGCAGTAGGATTCTATGTATTTGATCAGTCGCACCGTGAAGAAATGTATCTTTCGAGTACGGGGCAAGTGCGTCAGGATTCTCTGCCTGATGGGTCGTTTGTTACATTAAATAAAAACACGGAGCTCGCCTACTCAAGCAGATGGACCAATAGGAATAGAAATGTCGCATTGAAAAAGGGTGAAGTATTTTTTCAAGTACACAAGGACAAAAAACATCCCTTCGTAATTGAAACTGGAAAAACTAAAATTACTGTTCTGGGGACCAGTTTTAATGTGCGTCGGATTTCGGATGCAACTGAAGTCATCGTTTCTACGGGTTTGGTCAAGGTAGGTTATGCGGACAAGGAAGTCTTTTTACGGCCACAACAAATGATTACGATTCGTGACAATGATACTCTTAAAGTGGAAAAGGAACCTGTTAAGGATCAGTTTTATAAATATTATGTGGATCGTGCGTTTGATTTTGAGAATACTACATTGCAACGTGTTGTCGAGTTGCTTAACCGAGCTTATGACTATAAGATTATTATAGATCATTCTTCCGATCAGAAATTATTGTTGACAGCGAAATTCGAGCAAAATAGTTTAACTGAAATTTTAAAAGTCATTTCTAGCACATTTGGATTAAAAGTCAATGTGAAAGACAGGGAAATTCATCTGACGAGATAAACCATCAAATAAATATATTTTCGGAACAAAATTGTATAGAAAGCAACATGATACTATTTTTTATAAAGAGAGCAGAACTTTACCTTTTCATTTTCATGCTGTGTTCGTTCCATTGGGTACGGGCACAGCAAAAGCTGGCAACGGAGATCCAGATGCCAGCTTTTGCAGCGACTACCGTCGGTGAAGTTTTCCAGGTATTAAAAGAGAAACAGGATGTGTTATTTTCCTTTAATGGGAATATCTTACAGACAGACAGTGTTATTCATACCCGGGCTTATCAAGGAAATTTATACGACTATCTGGATCGGATTTTTGGGAAAGAGTATAGTTTCAAAGAACTCGGAAGGCATATTATTATTCAATATACACCGCAGCGGATGTCGGTGGATTTTGAGGTAAAGACACCCAATAAAAACAAGGTGGTTATATCCGGATATATCAAAAATATCCGGACCAATAATCCGATTTCCAATGCGAGCATCTTTGATCGAAGTGCTTTATTGTCCACACTGACAGATCAAAATGGCTACTTTGAACTGGACGTAAAGAAAAAAAGTAATCTCATCGCCGTGAATGTTAGTAAAGAGACTTTTCGGGATACCAGTGTTATGGTCATTTTTCCAATAGAGGCGCGAATTGGGGATAAAAAGAAGCGTGAATACGGCTATTTTGAAGGATATGAGGAAGACCACGGTCTTTATCGGTCTTTTTGGGGGCGAGTATTTCTGTCACCTGCACAGAAGATACAAAGTATGAATTTGGGTGGGATGTTTTTATATAGTCCCTACCAGATCTCGATGACACCGGGATTAAGTACGCATGGTTTTATACGATCACAGATTGTAAATAAATTTTCCCTAAATATTATTGGAGGAGCGACTGCAGGTGTTAAAGGCCTTGAACTTGGTGGCGTATTTAATATTAACCAATATGATATGCAAGGCATGCAGATGGCGGGAGTTTTCAATACGGTGGGAGGAAATGTAAAAGGAGTGCAAGTAGCCGGTGTTGGAAATAGAGTCTTTGCCGAGGTGAAGGGAGTTCAACTTGCTGGAGTATTGAATAAAGTCGATACGGTGAGAGGTGTTCAGATTGCCGGAGTTGTCAATATGGCTAATGAAGCACCTGGAACAATACAAATTGCGGGAATATTAAATGCCAGCCAATCGACTGTTGGAAGTCAAATAGCTGGAATTGCAAATAAAGCTAAAAAAGTAAAAGGGCTGCAGTTAGCAGGAATAATCAATATTGCAGACAGTAGTGATTATCCGATTGGTTTGCTGAATTTTATTAAAAACGGCGAAAAGAGCCTTGCCTTGGCCATTAATGAGGAGAGCTATCTTGGACTGCAATTTCGTTCCGGCGGACGTGTCCTTTATAGCCTATTATCGATCAATGTGGCACTTGAAGGTAATAGACCTGAAAAATATGCTTTTGAAGCGGGATTAGGAGCTGTATTGCTCAATAGATCTAAATTCAGTCTCCGTACCGAAATAGCGACGCGTAATCTTCTGACCGAGAAATTTAAAATGCTGGATAACCACCAATCTTCGTTACGTGTGATTCCGGCGTTTAAATTAAGTGACCGGATTTCCATATTTGCTGCACCCAGCTTGAACTATGCGGAGAGGGATGAAAATACAATTTCTGGTGGTCGTACGGTATGGAAAGTTTGGCGAAGAGATCGTACAAGAAATACGTTTTACGGCGGTGGAATGGCCGGCCTTATGTTAAAATTATAAAACTAAAAACTATTTTATAACAGTATTGTTCTATAGATAGCTTTTAAACATTTAACATTTTACGTAAACGCCCTCTATCAATCTGATAAAGGGCGTTTATCTTTTTATAGCTGATGACAGCAGAGAGCTTATACGACTGTTGCGGTCTTCAATACATTGCGATAAGGGTAAGAATGGAAGATATGCCTGCGGGCAAATCGGCCTAAAGAATCTGCGTTGACAAATTTAATATAGTCATTACGCTGAACACCAAAATATTCATATTGACTGCCATCATGAAAAGTGACTGTTAATATTTGTCCTTTCCAATCAATATCCTGAATACCAGAATTGGTAATTGTTTCGGTGTATATCGGTAATTGTTGTTCCAATGTCTCCGGACAAATGCTTACCAAGAAATGGTAGGCTTCAATCATTTCCACACTTTTTTCTTCTGCAGCCAAACGACCTTCTTCATCATTGACAAATTTATCTGGATGACATTCTTTCATGATTGTTCGGTAGGTAGATTTCAGGGTTTTAAGATCCACAGATTTATCTACGTTAAGTAACTTCCGGTAGTCGGCAATTTTTTTCATGGCGGCAAAGATATGCTTAATAATCAGATTAGTTGCTATGGAATAGGAAAAAAACTTATTTCTTCAACAAGGTTTTTACATAGAGCTGCTCGACCTTCTCTCTTGCCCAAGGTGTTTTCCTTAAGAAAGTTAGGGATGATTTAACACTGGGATTGTCATTGAAGCATCGGATGGATATGCGTTGCCCCAACTCTTCCCAACCATAGTAGTCTACCAGATATTCAATAATGGTGTCGAGCCTTTTTCCGTGTAATGGATTATTAATTTGTTCTTGCATATTGTAAAGATAGTAATCTTCAAATTATGGATTAAGCTAATTTTTAGGGCATAGTTGAAATAGCATGCTGCAATACTGTCGGGTGCCTACTCGTATTCATTCAGTTGTACAGCTAGATTTTTTAGATCGAGATGAAGCTGTTCGTCCCAAATTGCTCCAGTGGCATCCAGTTTCCCTTTGACTCCTTGTATAAGTAGGTTTCTTTTTTCGTTAATTTGAGCTCCCAATCCTTGCATAATGCGTTGTAGCTCGACATGAGCTGTTTCACCTTGCGCTGCTGCGGTAATAATACTGACGGGTTTATCTGTGAAAACTGTTGTTGCTGCGCACCATTCAAGTAGATTTTTTAATCCGCTCGGTACACTGAAAATATATTCTGGGCTGCTGATCAATACGATGTCTGCATCATTAATTACCTGACGAAGTGCAATTATTTCTATAGGAGGATGAGATTGGCTCTCTTCCGGATCAAAATGCGGTAGTTCTTTTAGACGGTCAAATAGCGTGAAATGGATATCGGCACCTATTTCTTGTTGGAGGTGATTGACAATATGGTGATTGGATGAATGTGTACTAGCACTACCTACAATAGCAAAAATAGTTTTCATGAGTGTTTGATTATTAGGAGAGCACAATTAGGCCCTTTGCATTTTTATTTTTTATCTTGATTCTGATGGCACTAAATTACAATATTCAATTCAAATGATTTTCTTTGTTCTTCGCTTGAATGTAATTTTCCCTTTCTTTCTCCTTTTACCGATTAAGTTTATACTTTTGGAATAGGGACTTGTATTAGCCTTTTTCGGATTATATGCTTTGTTATGAGAAATAAAATGGGGTACCGCTTATTGTGGGAACGTATTCGTACTGGAGACGAGACTGCTTTCTTTGATCTGTATGCGGCGCTCTATCAGGAGCTTGTTAATTTTGGAATACGTACTTGTGGTGACAGTGATTTGTCAAGCGAGGCGACCGATCAGGTTTTCGTTAAAATTTGGGAGAAAAGAGAGCAGCTAGATCGGGTAGAAAATGTACAGTCCTATCTTATTACTTTTTTGAAAAGACGTATTCTGCGTCTACTGGAGAAACAGCATAAAATAAATACTGCGCTTCAAAATGTGAAAGCAGAGGACGACTGGGTTGAAATGCCCTATGAAGAATTTGTTATTAAGGTACAGACCAATGAGATTATACAGATCCGTCTGAAGGACGCACTGGAGAAATTATCTTTTCGGCAGAAGCAGCTGGTTAATTTGAAGTTCTTTGAAGGCTATTCTTATGAAAAAATAGCTGAAACGACGCAGATGTCTGTGAAAACGGCCTACAATACGCTTTATGATGCTTTAAAAATTCTGAGGGAGGAATTGAAGGATATCTAAGTTTTGCGTATGGCCTTTTATTTTAAGGCTTCATTAATAACATGCTCGTACGATAGCTGTAAAGTACTTGTATGTTGGTGTTTTTGTTTAAAATAATGCATTGATTTACAGTTGTTTGAAAAATAATTTAAATTTTCTTTAGGAAAAAGCTAGGCTTTAGGGCACTATAGAGTAAATACCCAAAAGAATGAGCCAAAAAGATTATAAACAGTTAGAAGATTTTTTGATTGACGATACTTTTCAAAAGTATTGTTCAGGGGAAGATAAAAACTGTATTCTATACTGGCAACAATATAGCCTAAACCATCCCGAACAAGCTGAGACTATTTTAAAAGCGAAGCGCCTATATCAACTGTTGGTCGGTAACCGTAAACCTGTGAATGAACAATTGGAAAAATTGAAAACTGATCTTCAAAATTCTTCCGTTGAACATTTTGTGTCAAATCGATTTAATTGGGCCAGATGGGGCGCTGTTGCAGCGGTACTCATTGCTTTGGTATCCGGTGGACTCTGGTATTATTCACAGTCAAGCAAAGTGGATAATATATTACCTATCACGTCAATTGGGCAGGTTTACCAAACGAAGAAGGGTGAAAAAAAGACTTTTGAATTGGGCGATGGGAGCACCGTAACGTTAAATTCAGGAAGCCGACTTGAGCTCGCTGCTGATTTCAATCAGGAATTGCGGGTTGTAAGGCTTGCCGGCGAAGGCTATTTTCAGGTAGCGAAAAATAAAGAGAAACCTTTTGTAGTACAAGCTTCTGATTTTGATATCAAGGTCCTGGGAACAACGTTTAATGTGAAGAGTTATTCCGATGAACCCACAGCAGAAGCACTGCTTGTCGAAGGTTCTATTGAAATGAAGAGCAAAGGGCAACGGGAAAATTCCGTTATCATTAAGCCAAATCAAAAAATTACGATTTACAAGAACCAAAACGAAATTGCAGTCCAGCATAAAACGAATAAACCAATTTCGAACAAATTGCCGATTAAGGAAATTGCTATAGAGAACATCCCTGCAGTAGAATCGAACATCGCTGAAATACCAGATATTGCATGGCGTGAAAACAGATTAGAAATCGTGGACCAAGATTTTGAATCTCTTCGCCGGACGTTGGAACGTTGGTATGATGTGGATATACATATTCAAAACGACCAATTAAAACAATACCGTTTTACAGCAACCTTCAGCAAAGAAAATATTACTCAGGTGCTGAGTGCTTTACAAAAAGTTGAACCTTTTAAATTTGATGTATATGGGAGAAAAATAACTATATCAGAAAAGTAAAAAAGGATGGTGGACCAACACCATCCTTCATTGAAAAAATGATTAACCAAAAGCAGCAACATTGGGGCGTGCTGCTTAATATTAATTTTAACCAACACTAAAATATGATTAAAAATTGCTTATTGCAAATGCGCAATGGATATATTGTGCATTTTAGATTCATTATCCGGATGAAACTAGCCTTAATTATGACTACGTGTGCTGTTATGAATGTTTCGGCAAATGTATTTTCCCAACAAAAAGTCTCCTTGGATGTCCAAAAAACAAAACTGAGCAAGGTACTTAAAATGATCGAAGAGCAAAGTGACTATTACTTTGTGTACAATTCGACGAATGAAAATTTAAATAAAGAGGTGTCTGTCAATGTGAATAATACCAAAGTATTGGACGTATTGACAAAGCTTTTCAATAAAAGTGGATTGGTTTATTCTGTTTCCAAAGAAGGACTCGTCGTCGTGAGCCAACAGCAGCAAGTCGCTGTCGCAGGTCTTGTCACTGACGATAAAGGCAATCCCCTAGCTGGTGCTACGGTACGTGTTAAGGGAACCGCGATGGGAAGGGCAACGGATATCAATGGACGTTTTATGATCGATGCTGCAACAGGAAACACCTTGATTATTTCTTTTGCTGGTTACACTTCGCAAGAAGTGGCCGTAACCAAAGAGGGGGATCTGAAAATTGTTTTATTAGAAGATAATCGGATGCTTAATGAGGTTGTTGTGACGGCATTGGGTATGAAGAAAGAAAAACGCTCGTTGGGATATTCTGTTACGCAGGTTGCCGGTGAATCCCTAACCACAGCCCGTGAAAATAATGTGATGAATTCACTTGCCGGTAAAGTCGCAGGCTTGGATATTAGTTCGACATCAGGTGGGGCAGGTGCTGCTACAAATGTTATTATTCGGGGTGTTTCCAGTATTTCGCAATCGAACCAACCACTCTATGTTATCAATGGAATTCCGATGGAGAATAAACCCGTTGGTATTGGTAATGCCAATTCAAAAGGAAATTCCGGGAGTCAATGGGATAATGCACCGGATCTTGGTGACGCAATCAGTAATATTAATCCTGATGATATCGAAAGCATATCAGTACTGAAAGGGGCTGCAGCGTCGGCACTTTATGGTTATCGGGCCAAAGCTGGTGTTATCTTAATTACAACGAAATCTGCGAAAGGTAATTCAATAGATTTTAACAGTAATTATGTTGGTGAGCACATTATTGATCAGACAGATTGGCAAACTATTTATGGTCAAGGGGCTGGTGGTGTAAAGCCTAATTCACAAAAAGCTGCTGCGCAAGTGGGGGGATCCAGTTGGGGGGCCAAACTTGATGGCAGTCCAGTTGTTCAATTTGACGGGGTTGACCGACCATATTCCTTGCAGAAGGGGAATTTGGGACGTTTTTATCGTGCCGGATCTACTTGGACAAATACGTTAGCGTTGAATAAAACTTTTGAAGGAGGGAATATTCGACTTTCTGCTTCTGATGTAAAGAATAATTCTGTGGTGCCTAATTCAGGTTTAGATAGGCAATCATTTAATTTGGCTGGAATGTTTGAGCCAATTAAGAGATTAACAATCGACGCGCGAGTAAATTTAGTTTACGAACAAGTAAAAAATAGGCCAATGCTTTCTGATGGGGCGGGTAATGCAAATTACAATGCGATGTTTTTGCCGACAAGTGTTAATATCAATGATCTTAAACCTTGGAAGGATGCTGAAGGAAATGAAATCGCATATAACCAAGGAAACGTCTATGCAACCAATCCTTGGTTTGCAGCTTATGAGTTTCAAAATAATACTAAAAGAGACCGGAGTATTAGCTCAATCTTAGCTAAATACACTTTTGATGATGGTTTATTCATACAAGGACGCGCAGGAAGAGATGGATATAATGATGAATATACGAATGTGCTACCGTCAGGTACAGCGTATTACTCAGCAGGTAAGATCGGAGAGCAATTAACGAAGTCAACTGATATAAATACTGACTTGTTATTGGGGAAATCTTTTACGCTAGGGGATTACACATTGACACCAAATTTGGGCGCATCTTATCGAAATCAACAAATGAAGATTACAACAAATAACGGTGTTGATTTTGCTGTGCCAGGTGTATATACTATTCTAAATGCATTAAATAAGTCCGTAGGTATTAACTATTCTCAGATCGAAACGCAATCTGTCTATGGAACAATGGAGTTTGCTTACAAAGATATATTGTATTTAAATGGAAGTTTGCGTTCAGATTGGTTCTCTACCTTGGCTACACGGGGAAAAGACAATAAGTTAAATAGTGTATATCCATCAATCTCGACCTCATTTGTTTTTTCCGAATTCTTTAAACCAAGCTGGTTGAATTTTGGTAAGGTTAGGGCAGGATATGCTGAAGTAGGGATGGCCACAGATCCTTATAATACTATTTTGAGCTATAATTTTAGAAGCGAAAGCTTGCAAGGAAACCCTTTAGGTATTATTGATAATATTGATATTCCGAATTCAGGATTGATTGCTTCAAGAGCTTCTGAATTTGAAATTGGAACTGAATTACGACTTTTAAATGATCGAATTAATATTGATTTAACCTATTATAATAAAATATCCAAAGACGAGATTACAAAAATTAATGTCGCTCTAACGTCTGGATATAAGGCTGCGGTATTAAATGCGGGCAAGATGCGTAATCGAGGTTTCGAGGCTTTATTGGCTGCGACGGTTGTGAAAACGGATAAATTTAAATGGGTAAGTACAATCAACGGATCCTACAATGATAATAAAGTTTTATCATTAGCAGAGGGAGTTGATGAATCAATACCTTCTACAATAGCAACTTCCCGATCGGGAGTTGGAAACACGTCAATTATCGTAGGCAAAGCTATTGGTCAAGTGATGGCATTCGATAATAAATACGATGAAAATGGCAATGTTGTGCTTTTAAGCGACGGATCTCCAGCTCGTGGTGATCTCAGTGCTTATGGTTCGGCATATAACAAATGGTTTGCGGGATGGAATAATGAATTTTCTTATAAAAATTTGAATATTTCTTTCTTAATCGATGGCAAATGGGGTGGAAAATTGTTTTCGGCAACTAATTATTATGGTTATATCAACGGTTTGCATAAAAATACGTTGGAAAAGCGTGAGGAACTGGGAGCAACAGCTTCCACATATTACACAAATGTAGCTAACAATGTATCAAAGGTCTTTGTTCAAAATGGAGATTTTGTCAAATTAAGACAGGTTATTATTGGTTATAATTTTCCTGTAAATCTATTTAATAATCGAATCAAGACGTTAAATATCAGTGCTGTTGGTCGTAATTTGTTTGTTCTGATGAAGAAGACAGATAATATTGATCCTGAATCAAGCTATAATGCGACATTTCCTGGTTTAGAGCTAGGGGGAGTACCAGCTGTACGTACGTTTGGAGCAAACCTAAGTGTTAAATTTTAAGAAAAGAGAACGATGAAAAAAATGATAAATCCCATTGCATCAGGCCTAGTTGTTGCTTTATTAATTTCAACTTCGAGTTGTACTAAAGATTTTGAAAAAATAAATACTAATCCATATTCCTATAGTAAAGATAACTTTAATCCAGGATATTTATTAACGACCTCTCAGCTCACCTATACAGGCAGTACTGACTTTGCTTATGATACATGGAGGTCTAATTTGATTTATGCTTCTACGATGATGCAAGGTCTTTCAACTGTAGTGAGCTATTGGGCTGGAGATAAATATGTATTGAATGAGGCATATACGGCCTCCTATTGGGGGACTTCGGCCGTTGGTGCTTATGCTGAACAAGTTCGCAATATTGTAGATCTTGTGGAAAATACAAAAGATGATAATAAATATAATAATCTGCATCAAATTGGACGTATATGGAAAGTGTTGATTTTTGCCCGATTAACAGATATCTATGGGGATATTCCTTACTCTGAAGCAGGAAAAGGGTATACGAATAAAATTTATACACCCAAGTATGATAAACAGCAAGATATTTATAACGATATGCTTAAGGAATTAGATGAAGCTGTTAATACACTCACCGTTGGTGGTGGTTCTATTGTAGGTGATGTAATCTATAAAGGTGATATTGAGAAATGGAAGCAATTTGGCAACTCTTTAATTCTTCGATTAGCAATGCGATTAATTAAAGTTGATGAGAGTAAAGCAAAAGAATATGTGACTAAAGTGGTCGGCAAAACACTGACATCTAATGATAATAACGCCTATTTAAAACATGATGTCTCTGGAGCACGCGTCACTCAAAACCGGAATAGTCAAGTTCTGTTAGGGGATGGTGGACAGGAGCACTACTACACAAAATGGTCCAAAACATTTATAGATTACTTAAAGAAGACAAACGATCCTCGCTTAGGGAAAATTGCGGTGACTAAGTTGTACCTATCTGATTCGGATAAGAAGCAAAATGCCGACTTTATACGCAATCCTAGTGTTCAAAAAGGAATGCCAAATGGAAAAGATCTTGGAGCTAAACCAGAATGGAATATTGCTAGTGACCCAGCTTATACGAACATGCAAGACTATTCTTCACCACATCCGGATTTAATTAGACGTGACGGCCCTACATTTATTTTAACCTATGCCGAGACAGAATTGCTTTGGGCGGAAGCGGCGCAACGATGGGGATTAGGAGGTGGAGCTGCGGACCACTATAAAAAAGCTTTGAAGGCTTCTTTAACTTATTTGAGTGAATATAGTTCGGATGTGGCAATTTCCGAAGCGGATGCGGAAGCTTACGCCATAGCAAATCCTTTAAATACAGCAGATGCCTTAAATCAGATTAATTCACAATATTGGGCGCATACAATCACAATGTTGGATTTTTATGAGACTTGGGCAAATTGGAGACGTACAGGGTATCCCAATCTAACGTCTATAGGTGTTTACTGGCAAGGTGCAGCAACAGATGGAGTGATACCTAGAAGATTTCCTTATCCGATATCTGAAGCATCTGAAAACCCCGCAAATTACAAAGCCGCTTCTGCTGCTGTATCCGGTGGAGATAAGTTGTCTGGCCGGGTGTGGTGGGATAAATAATTACATTGGTTTGTTTTTGATTGAGGCTGGACTTTCGTAGTTTGGCCTCTTTAAACCTTTTATAAAATATGATAAACCTAAAAAATCACTTACTATTTGCGATCGCGGCTTCCTGTCTTGTCTTTTCATGTAAAAATAATGCTGAAAAGAAAGATGTTGATGTGGTAAAATCAAAATCTTTGACCGGTACCTATAAGCTTATTGAAAGCAAAACAATCAAAGGAAAGGATACCGTGACGGCTTTTACGGATACCAGCAAAACAGAGATGTTTAAAATGTTTAATGAAGACCACTTTTCTTTTTTTAATCACGATAAGGAAAAAGGTAAAGGTAAAGCGCCACTGTTTGTTGCTGGTGGAGGAACCTATTCTTTTGATGGTGTCAAGTATCAAGAGAGATTACAATACTGTTCAATGCGTGATTGGGAAAGTAATAAATTTGATTTTGAACTCACTTTAAAAGGAGATACATTGATTCAAATCGGTGAGGAAAATTTACCTGAATTAGGTGTCAAACATACGATTGTGGAAACCTATTTAAAAGTCAAATAATCGATATCCGAATACCTGAAATTTTAGATTCCCTATTAAGTTTATTTTATTAATGCAGGCACTCAAGATCATTCTTGAGTGTTTTTTTGTTGAAAGGAGGCCTTTTAATGGGCTTTTGCACATTTTTAGAATTATTTTAGAAAAAAAATAAAATTATATTGCAACATTTTCATCAGGGAGTCGACTACATAGTAGAAACATAAGAATTAACAGTATTAATTTTAGAACGTGCAAAATCAGCTTAGCGATAAAGATTTATTAGCGATGTGCCAAACGGGCAATGAGTCTGGATTTGCACAGCTCTATCATCGGTATGCAAAAAAGATTTTTAATTCTATTTATCGGGTTTTGTCCAATCAGGAAGAAAGTGAAGATATTTTACAGGAAACCTTTGTTGATTTTTTTGCAAGATCGGATAAATGGCATTTAGTTCTCAGTGTAGAAGCTTGGTTGAGAAGAATGGGGGTGAATAAGGCAATCTCACTATTACGAAAGAATAAACAATATTTTACACCGCTGGACGATTTGGAAATTCAGGATGATGGCGAAGACGAATTATTGGAAAAAGAATGGCGCGAATGTCGTTTAACAGATTTGGAAGCTGTAATCGATCAGCTGACCGGGGTACCTAAGATGGTGGTCAATCTTTATCTGTTTGAAAATATGAGCCATGATGAAGTTGCGGAAACATTAGGAATGACGGCGGTGGCAGTGCGTAGTCAGTATCATCGTGCTAAGAAGAAAATATACGAACAATTGAAGGAAAGGTATAATTATGCGGGATAATTTAAAAGATTTTGTAAACGCCAATCGAGAGGCATTTGATCAGAGAGAACCTTCGGCGGACCTATGGAATAAAATCAGACCGCAAGTAGTTCCCCCTGTTCAGGAAAGAAAGATTAAGCCTTTATGGAAATGGGCTAGTATTGCGGCAGCAGCATTATTGATTGGTACAGCGACTTTCATTGCTTTTGATCAGCATAATGGAACAGAAGTAGAAAAACGTGTGGCTGAAGTTCATTCGGTTGCTATTGGGAAGAAAGATAGTGAGGCAAAAGCTATTGATGTGGAGATGCCAGGTGCTGCTACCGAAGCTCAGAAGATCTTAGTTCCTGTTAAAGCCATAGCGGGGATAAAAAGTACACGAAAACAATCTTTCAGGGAAAGTGTATCGGAAACTGCTCATCGCGAAATGGAAGAGAAAATGGATTACGTTCAGATGCTTCAGGATTCGAGTTCCGCAAGCACGCGTTTAAGTGCTGTCTTGGCGATGAAAGATGGGGGTAAGTTAGATCGGAATAGTGTGGGAGCTTTGGAAAAGACAGCTGTGTCAGATCAAAGTAGCAATGTACGCATGGCTGCAATCGAAACCATATTAAGTGGACTAAGCCCAGAAGAACGTCAGCAGAAAGTTCAGGACTTCTTTGTGGAGCAAAATGATCCCACTTTACAAATGGAACTGATGCAAATGATGGCTCAACAGGAGGATCCGACGATGAAAGCAACAACAAAAGAAAAGTTAAATGAAATTGTGGAAGATCCATTTACCCTGAAATTTGTGAAGGAGCAAGCATATGCGGTATTATTAAATCAATAATAGGATATATTAAGGTAGAAGTCAGATTGTGTACGTTAATCTATGAAAAAGTTTAAAATACATTATTTGACAAATAATGAAGACAAACTAAAACGAAATGAAAAAGATAAGGATAATGATGATTGGGGTGGCACTGATCTTTGCGAGCGCATTGCAGGCCCAGGTAAATGAAACTGTAGAAAGTGTGGCTGCGCCAAAACCTCCTAGTCCTCCTAAAAAGGCTAGAGCGACTTCAGGTGTTATTGTAAATAATAGTAATAATTTCACATTCAATTCTGCTGGATTCGGTCGTAGTAGTGGGCCGAAAAGCTGGAAGGAAATTAAAGTGCCCAACTTAGGAAATAAGCTGCTGTTAAAATTGGACAATGTTTATATCGAAGGATATAAGGGGAAAGATGTGCTGATTACCGCCAAGGTTGAGGAAAGTGAAGAAAATGACCGCGCAAAAGGGCTACGTGTGATTAATGGTTCGGGATTGTCAGATAATTCAGGAATTGGTATGAATATCAAAACGGAAGGCGGAGTAACCGAAGTAAGTATGGTCGGGATGCCCTTGGAGGATTCTATTCGTATCAAGATACCGATGGATCTACCTGTGACGATCAAAGGGGGACGTGGCGCAATGTTTAACGCTGGAGTGATCGAATTAAAAGATATCCGGGCCGAGGTCGAGGTTGCCAGTACGATGGGCGATGTAAATTTATTGAATATTACGGGGCCGATTAATGTCAAGGTTGCCCAGGGAGATGTTACAGCTAAATTTGTTCAACCTGTCAAAGGACCGATTTCTTTAGTCGCTGCCATGGGCGCCGTAGATGTTGCCTTCCCAAAGAATTTCGGAGCTAATGTGGATGTAAAATCTTCTATGGGGAATATTTATGCTGCGGACGAATTTCAATTCGAAAAACCTGCCGAGGAAGCCAAATCAACTCCTATGGGTAACGCCGTGAAAGGTAAAATGAATGGTGGTGGACAGGATGTTATTTTAAAAACGTCCATGGGAGATATCTATATAAGAACACAGAAATAATATATACAATAACATAGAAATAATAAAAAAAATAGCCTGTTATAAACAACAGGCTATTTTTTTAGTTCCATACGGACGAGGTATTGATCATTCTCATCTTCATATAAAATTTGGACAACCCAGCCCAGTTCGTGCGAAATTTTGATCAATAAATCCTGGTCTAAATAGAGCCATTTGAAAAGATTTCCTCGAGTCCCTTTGTACTCATACTGGTATTGAATTTCTCCAAAATAATGCGTTGGTTTTTTGATGTTGTAATCTTTGTACAAATAACTGATGTCTGAAGAGTCAAAAATCAGTTGGCCATTTTCGGTCAGTAACTCTTTACTATGCTGTAATAGTTTTCGAAAACCATCTACGTCGCCGGCAAGACCTATTCCGTTCATTAAAAGCAATAGCGTATCATATTTTTGGCCTTCGAATTTATAGAAATCTTCGCAGATAATATGTTGTACCCCGCGTTGTTGCATAATATGGCAAGCGGTTTGCGAGAGTTCCAGTGCATCTACTTCAAAACCTTTTTCTTGTAGATACAGGCTATGACTACCAACTCCTGCTCCAACATCCAGTACACGCCCATCACATAAGGATAGGCCAATAAATTCCAGTTCAGGAAAATCATCGGGTTCCCGAAAGAAAATCTCGACGGGCATTTCATCTTGGTCGCCATAACTTGTATGGAGTATTAAAGGGAACTTTTCTTCTTGATGTACAAAGTAATCATCTAAGGCCTCACCGTATACATCTCTATGCATTATCATCATCAATCATTAATACTTTTTTTGCTATATATATGGAGTCCTCATCTCCTGTGTGTTTCATAGGTTCGTCAGATAGCTTAATGACCGGGGTCCATTGATCATCTTCCGGTAAAGCGTCGGTCATTTTAATGACGATATTCATAGGTCTAAGGCCTACATCATTGGTGAAATTAGTGCCAACGCCAAAAGAATGCAAGATTTTTCCCTCACAGTAGCTCGCGATTCTTTCGACTTTCTCATAGTCTAAGCCATCCGAGAAGATGATTGTCTTGGAGAGTGGATCAATTCCATTTTTCTTATAGTGTGCAATGACCTTGTCCGTAAATTCAAGCGGGTCGCCGCTATCATGGCGCACTCCATCAAATAATTTGGTTAACTTTTTATCAAATTGCTGAAAGAAGACTTCCGTCGTATAAGTGTCCGATAGTGCTATTCCGAGGTCACCCCGGTAGACATCAGACCAATGTTCAAGACCAAGGAGGTTGGCCATTTTATAACCGTATTTTGCAGCGTGAAACATAAACCATTCATGCGCATGGGTGCCAATGGGTTTAGTTTCATATTTCATGGCTAAATGCACATTGCTTGTGCCAATAAATGTTTTTTCGCCATATTGTTTCAGTGTGCGAACAACCAAATCATGAACTTCATAAGAATGGCGTCTGCGGGTGCCAAAATCAGCAATGGTGATATTGAGTTTTTTGTATTTTTCGATTTTGTCTTTGGCCGTAGCGATTACTTCAGCATCTGAGGCACGCTGTAGGCCTTGGGATTCATAAAAAAGTTCACAGATGAGCGACATCAAAGGAACTTCCCAAAGAATAGTACGGTACCAGTACCCTTCGATAATGACTTCAAGATCGGGGCCATCCTGGAATATTTTGATCTCCTCTGGATCGTAGCGATAACCTTGAAGAAAGTCAAAATAGGTTGGGTCTATATAAGGACACGTTCTGGCAAAAAAAGCCTTTTCTGCTTTTGTTAACTTCAAATTAGCCATTTCATTTACGGCCTCCTTCAGGAGTACATCAAAACCATAGGGAAATTTATGATGTCCCCGGTTAATAAAATGATAACGTGCTTTGGCCTTTGGAAACAACTTGACCACAGCATGCTGCATGGTGAATTTGTAAAAGTCATTATCTAATATAGAGGTAAATGAAGCCATCTTTATCGATCTGTTTTTTTGTTTGAAGCGGTAAATTTACTAATTAACGTGAAAATGTATGGATTGTTCATGATAAATATAAAAAGACATGCATATAAAAGGCGGGTAAAATTTTTCATTTTACCCGCCAGATGTGAATTATTATTTTATTTGGCTGTCATTATCTTGTTCTAGATCTTTCTGATCCTTGCGAAGAACGTCCAGAGCTACGTTCGCCTGAGCTTTCTGAAGACCTTGATCGAGATACTGAAGATGAATTGTCTGTATTTGATCTACTTCTTGTGTTTTCGTAGCTCCGATTTTGAGTTGGTTGTGCTACAGGTTGCGATACCGGTTGGCTCGAACGGCTCCTGCTGCCAGCATCGTTATTTCCATTTCGTTGCGGCGTTGTCGTAGGTTGCACGACTCGTGGAGGTACAGCCTGGTCGGAACTGTTCGCATTTGACCGCGAGCGTGAATTATAGTCGGTATTTCTGTTGTAGTCTGTACTTCTGCCGTTTACAACACCATTATTATCAACGGAGCCATTTTGTCTATTTCTACTGGTAGATGTAGGGTTGTTATTGTTTGAAGCATCCGATTGGCGACCTGATCGCGTTCTAAAATCATAGTTATTTGTATTCGGTTGTGTCCCGGTGTTATTTCTATTGACCGTACCATTGTCTCCGGTTCTCGTATTATTATTAGAACTACGGCTTGATCCGCCGCTGTTAGCGTCGTTACGAGATCTTACAGAAGCATTTCCACTGTTGTCAATATATAATTCACGACTTCCTGATCTTGAATCGATATTGTCTCGATTGCTGATAACACGATTGGTACGATCTGAAATCTCACTATTGTTATTACGTGTTCGGGTAGACGCATCCACGACATTCGTCGGGCGTGCAGAAGATCTTGTATTACGGTCTACTGTTGGACGGTACATACTGATTTCATTGCTGCGATTGCTGCTACTGCGTACAGATCCAGGTCTATCGGCATTTGCGATTCTATTCACTGTTACGCTTCTTCCTGTCGAACGTTCAATATCGGATCTTCGAGGGCCGCCAACGTAATAGTTGTTGTTAATTATCGTTGTATTGTTGATAATGGTGGTTCTGTTATAGATATTATTGTAATTTCTTCGATTAACATAATACCGATCCATATCCCTATTCATAAAGTGATTGACTGCCACAAATGTCCAAAAGTTCATTGGAATATTAACGGATACATTAATATTCATGCCGGGACCCATAGGAGCCCAACCGTAGTAGTCGTTACTTTGACGCCAATTTACCCATGCTGGTCCCCATTCATAGTCAGGAACCCATCCCCATCCATAACGGTCATTGTAGTTCCAGCGACCATAGTGAAATGGAGCCCAGCCCCAGTCATAGTTGGATACCCAGGTATTACCATAGTCGGTCATTGTCCAATAACCATTGGTGGCATAAGGCTGGAAGTTCGGGCCAACGTCCGGAATCCAAACATAGCCATAATTGGGATCATTAACCCATTGTCCGTAAGGGGAGAGTTGATCATAGAACATCTGGAACGAAACTCCAGCATTGTTATAATTGTTATAACCATTATATCCACCCCGTTGGGCCATTGAAGTCGCGCAACTTGAAAAAGAAGCGATACCTATAAAACCAAGTACCCAATATTTTATGTTGCCTAAATTTTTCATGACTGTAATATTTAAAAGTGTGACAAAACTCTATTGTATTGTCTTTGTTATTATGACAGCATAACGTATAAAATGGTTTAATCGGTACACTGGAAATCTGATTTTTTTTATATAAAAGTCAAATTGATGATCTTTTTACATAAACGACAATTTTAGATACATATTTTTTATTTACCTTTACCGCTCGAATTGCTACGTGTTTGTTCAGCATAAGACGTGTTTTATGACACATTAATTTGAAATAGACATCATTTAAATGGCTAAGAAACTTCAGACTTTTTTTCTAGAATTTGCAAACATTCACCGTTTTTTGCTACGGTTTTGGCGCGAATTGGTAACTCCACCATATGAATTCAAAGAAATTGTCCGCCAGTGCTATGAAATAGGCTATAAGTCGTTGCCTTTGATTAGTTTAACGGGCTTTATTGTTGGATTTGTTTTTACAAAACAATCACGTCCCTCTTTGGAGGAATTTGGGGCAACTTCGATGTTGCCTTCTCTTATTTCAATTGCTATTGTTCGCGCATTAGCACCTTTGGTGACTGCTTTAATTGCCGCGGGAAAAGTAGGTTCGCAGATCGGAGCGGAACTTAGTTCGATGAATGTAACTGAGCAAATCGATGCGATGGAGGTTTCGGGCACCAATCCTTATAAATATCTTATTGTTAGTAGAATATTAGCGACAACTATTGGGATTCCTGTCCTGTGTTTTTATGTTGCGGGTATAGGCCTTTTAGGTGGCTATCTCAGTATGATGAGTAAAGATGACTTGAGTTTTTTGAGTTTTTTTACACAGGTTTTTGAGACGATAGCATTTAAAGATTTAGGAGCGATGGTTTTACGTGCGGTTATATTTGGTTTTACCATTGGAGCTGTAAGTTGTTATTGTGGCTATTTTTCTTCAAAAGGAACAGAAGGTGTCGGTAAAGCCGCCAATGCGGCCGTTGTCGCTTCGATGTTTCTGGTGTTTATTGAAGAAATAATTATTGTTCAGGTTTTATCGTTCTTTGGATAGTGAGGTATGGAAAAGATTAAATCAACCATCGATAATTCGAAGCCCGTCATTGAGATCAGGGATTTAAGTAAGTCTTTCGGAGATAATCACGTTTTGCGGGGTGTAAACCTCGATTTATATAAGGAAGAAAACCTTGTGGTACTGGGGCGTTCTGGAACAGGGAAATCCGTGTTGATCAAATTAATCGCTGGATTATTAAGACCGGATGAAGGGACTATCAATGTTTTGGGAGACTCGGTGACCGAGTTAAATGATCGTCAATTGCGTGAATTGCGTTTAAAAATAGGGTTTTCATTTCAGAATAGCGCGCTTTATGACAGTATGACCGTACGTGAAAATCTAGAATTTCCATTGGTTCGAAATAAGCGCAACTTAACAAGGACCGAGATCAATCACGCGGTTGAAGAGGTTTTGGATGGTGTAGGGCTGTCACAAGCGATTAATCAGATGCCATCGGAACTGTCCGGCGGACAGCGGAAGCGAATTGGTATTGCGCGTACGCTGATTCTTCGACCTGAAATCATGATGTACGATGAACCGACAGCAGGATTAGATCCGATTACTTGTTTGGATATTAATGGATTGATCAACGAGGTTCAGGAACGGTATAAAACAGCATCGATTATTATTACGCACGATTTGGCTTGTGCGAAGGAAGTGGGAGACCGTATTGTGATGCTATTGGATGGTAAATTTGAAAGGCAAGGTTCTTTTGAGGAAATTTTTGATACAGATGACGCGCGCGTAAGAGCGTTTTATAATTATAATTTTATTCTATAATATACATGAGTAAGGCAGAAAATAAAAGAGCAATCATTGTCGGTATTTTTGTTTTTTTAGGCGTATTGATTCTTTTGGCGGGTATCTTTATTTTGGGTAGCCAGCAAAAGAAATTTACTAGAAATATCGAAATTACGACTTCATTTCCTGATGTCGCTGGATTAAAAGTGGGAAGTAATGTGTGGTTTTCTGGAGTCAAGGTGGGAATTATTAAGAATATCCATTTTAAAAGTGTGCAGGATGTAGAGGTGGTATTGACAATTGAAGAGAAATCTGCTGAGTATATCCGTAAAGATGCCGTGACGAAATTAGGTTCGGACGGGCTGATCGGTAACAAGATCGTTGTGATCTCTGGTGGATCGCAGAATGCACCGACCGTTGAGACTGGTGATTTCTTGCGTTCCGCGAAGACTGCGGATATGGAAGCGATGATGGAAACATTGCAGGTAAATAACGAAAACCTAGCCAAGATTACCACTGACTTTGTAGAGATATCACGTGGATTAGCAGATGGAAAGGGGATGGTTGGTGCAATGCTGACGGATACGTCTATGGTAAATACACTTCGTACGACACTCTTGTCGATCAGTGCAGCAATGAATAATGCGAACAAAGCATCTGCAAATTTGGTGACATTGACAAATTCCTTAAACAGCAATAAAGGGTTGATTCATGATCTAACAACAGATACCGCGATATTCTCTAATTTGCGTCAGTCAGCAGCACAGTTGCAAGGGGTTTCTCAGACAGCAAATGCATTGATAAACAATTTGAATAATGCGTCCAGCCGATTAAATGATAAAGATAATGCAGTGGGTGTTTTGTTGAACGACCCTGCTTCGGCAAATCAAATTAAATCGGCCATCAATAACTTGAATTCGAGTACAGCAAAGTTGGACGAAAATATGGAAGCCCTACAGCACAATTTCTTATTGCGCGGTTTCTTTAAAAAGAAGATGAAAGAGGACGCGAAGAAGGCTGAATTGCTTAAAGCGGACACGGCGAAATAAGCCGAATTAAGAACATATGGGAAGGCTGTACGCTTGCGTAGGGCCTTTTTTAATAAATAATAAAGTCATTATTGGGTAGTAAGTCAACAGATCTTTAGAACTGTATAGCATTTAGATTACCCTTTTAGATTTGAAAAAAATGAATCATACTGAAATTACAGATAAAGACGTCATTTATGAAGATAATCATCTCATCGCGATAAACAAGAAAGCGGGGGATATTGTGCAGGTGGATGAAACGGGAGACCTATCTTTGGAAGATATGGTGAAAGAATATTTGAAAAAGAAATATGATAAACCAAATGAAGCTTTTGTTGGTGTTATTCATCGATTAGATAGGCCAGTCAGCGGTATGATTCTTTTCGCAAAGACAAGTAAAGCACTGGAGCGTATGAATAAGTTTTTTCAGGACAGAACAGTGAAAAAGACTTATTTGGCGATTGTTAGACAACGCCCACGAAAAACCGAAGGGAAACTGATCAATTGGTTGGTTAGGAATAGGCAAACAAGAGTAACGAAGGCTTTCCCTCGAGAAGTGAAGGGCGGAAGTTATGCTGAACTGGATTATACATTGGTAGGAGAATTGAATGGGTTTTATTTGTTACGTGTTGAACCTCTGACAGGCCGTACCCATCAGATTCGTGCACAGCTTGCAGCAATGGGCTGTCCTATTGTGGGCGATAATAAATATGGATATCCAAGAGGCAGTTCTTTGGGAAGCATTTGTTTACATTCTCGTTCATTGATCTTTACACATCCAATAAAAAAAGATAAGATGGAATTGAAAGCGTCATTGCCGAAAGACGGTTTCTGGGATAAATTTGAATCTTTGGCGCGCTAATCGTTAAAATTTCAGTACCTTTGCCTTATGAAATGGTTTAAATATTTACTCCTAATATTTACCTTAAGCTGCTCAGCTGTATCTGTTTCTTACGGACAGTGTGCAATGTGCACATTGAACGCTGAAAATTCTACGAAGGAAGGAAATATGCAAGGAAGAGGGCTGAATGACGGTATCTTATTTCTATTGGTAATACCTTATCTGGCCGCTGCAGGCCTTGGCTACTTGTGGTATAAAAAATATCGCAAGAAGAGCCCTGTAACAAAGAAATTCGTAAACGAAATAAAATAGATTTTTAATGCCTACATCCAAATTTCATGCGATGATACATTCCAAATGTCCCAAGTGTCATGTCGGTAATGTATTTGTAGGGAAGGTATATAGTTTGCATAAGCAGCATATGAATGATACATGTCCACATTGTGGTGTCAAGTATGAGGTTGAACCCGGGTATTTCTATGCGGCTATGTATGTGAGTTATGCTTTGTCTGTGGCAGAGATTGTTACGGTGTCCGTTGCTATCGCAGTTTTGACAGGAAGTGAGTCTCCATGGTTATATCTGATAGGCTTGGCTGTAACCATTTTGGTGTTTGCTCCTTTCAATTTTAGATATGCTCGTTTAATATTACTTCATTTTTTAACGCCAAAGATCAGTTATGATCCGCGCTATGAATTGGCGGTAGAGATAGGTGAAAAGAATACGAAGAGCTTAAAAGAAGAAAGTAACGATCTTGATGATATAAAAAAATAAAAGAGCTCCTTAGAGCTCTTTTATTTTTTTATATATTTCATGGTACTGTCAAAAAGGAAGACCTTGTCCTTATATGCTTCCAAAATAAGTTGCTGCAATGGGATTAGATGGACCTGCTGAAAATCTGCTATATGTTCTTCCGATGGGAGTATGACCTGAATGCAATAGGTCATCCCTTCATGTGGAGACTGGAGCATTTCTAAGAAATGCACTTGAAATTTTTGGGATTGCACGATATTATCCTGAATCCACGAAACGACTTCCTGATGGATTGTTTCTTCTGCGATAACGGAGACATTGTATAAAAACATAAACAAAAATACGCTATTTTTCGACTATAAAAAAGAATCTCAGGGGCAGAACGTCGATAAGTTTGAATATTACATTTAATTACTATATCTTGTAAAAATAAGGTTGCATTTCATGCAATTCCGTATTTAATTACAATATTTGGAATAAATGATAAGGATGTATTTGGGATTATGAGGATGAAATTTTGGATAGGTTTATTTTTTTCTGCCATGATCATGTTGGGGTGTCAACGACATAGTGTTGATCCTATTCCAATAAATCAATTTTTTTCTACACCTGAAAAATCAAATTTTAAGATTTCACCAAATGGTCGATTTATAGCTTATATCGGTCTGGATAACCATTGCAAAAATATCTATTTGATCGATTTGATCCATCAGGACAGCTCCAAGCAGCTTACTTATCAAAATGATATTAATGTAAAATCTTTTGCATGGAACAATGATTCAAAAATATCTTTTCTGACCGAACAATCCTCGCAGGACAGTTTACGTTTATATGCTGTGGATATCAATACAGAGAAAATTTGGCCTTTGGTTAAACCTGTTCGCGGACGATTTCGTTGGATTCATGCAATGGTGACTGGTGGTGATAGTTTTATTGCGGGAATCAATGATCGAGATTCTTCGTTTTTTGATCTTTATCGGATTTATCTAGACGGGCGGCCTAGAGAATTGGTTTTGCAGAATCCGGGGAATATGAGTTCTTGGGTGGTCTCTAATGATGGGCAGGTACGATTGGCGGTAGCCAATGATTCCGTACAGCAATCCGTGCTCTATAGAGCTTCCGAAAAAGAACCTTTCAAAGAGATTATACGATGTGATGTTGAAAGCAGTTTTACACCACTGGGTTATAAGGATAGTTCAAATGCCATTATTTACGCCTTATCCAATATAGAGCGAGATAAGCTGGCTTTGGTAAGTTATGATCTGGCAAATCAAAAAGAGCTAGGTGAACTTTATAGCCATAAAGATGTCGACGTAAGTCCAGGGGGGTATTTCACTGAACAGAATAAGCTATTGTTTGTAAATTATAGCACCTCAAGACAGAATAGACATTTTTTTGATGAGGCTACCAAAAAGAAATATGATCAACTGTCGAAGCAGATCGATGGATTCGAGTTTCAGGTGTTGAACACAGATGTTTCAGGGGATAAGATCATTATCAAAACCTATACAGACGTAAATCCCGGTGGAATCTATTTTTATGAATTTTCGACGCAAAAATTAACGAAGCTGACGGATAATAATTCAGACCTAAAAGACAAAGAACTTTCACCAAATGAATACATTACCTATACAGCAAGAGACGGTATTCAGATTTCAGGCTATCTGACTTATCCGGTACACTCCAATCGCAAAGATCTGCCCATGATTGTGTTGCCACATGACGGACCCAATGGGCGTGAAGTATGGGGGTTTGACAATGAGGCGCAATTCTTGGCAAATCGGGGATATTTAGTTTTTCAGATGAATTATAGAGGTTCAACAGGTTTTGGTAAGAAATTTTGGACGGCGGGATTTAAAGAATGGGGCGGGAAGATTCAGGATGATATTACCGATGGGGTGAAGTGGCTGATCAAAGAGGGGATTGCTGATCGGGAACGTGTTGCTATCGTAGGTAAAGGTTTTGGGGGCTATTCGGCGCTACACGCAGCTTGTTTTAATTCTGACATGTATAAATGTGCCGTGTCTTATTCAGGATATACCAATCTGTTTACCTATTTTAGGGATATACCGCCTTATTTTAAATCTTATGTACAGAAAATGTATCAGATCGTTGGAAATCCGATTCGTGAAGCTGAACTATTCAAAAATATTTCACCGGTATTTCATTCAGATAAAGTAAAGATACCGGTGTTATTGGTACAAGGTGGAAAGGATCGGTTTAGTTCGGTAACCGATGCAAATCAATTTGTACAGAAATTGAAGAATAATAATATTCCCGTACAGTATATCCTAAAGGAGGATGAGGATAGAACATTTAAGCGAGATGAAAATGTCTTTGGTTACTATAATGAGTTGGAGCGATTTTTGGCGAAATATCTTGTAGACTAAAGGCAGCAGATTATGAAAGCAGAGAAATATAGCTATCGAAAAAACTACGGCCTGTTATTGATGTTTTTCATTGTAATCAGTGGCCTGTATATATTTGCCCTTTTTCTTTCCCGCAATTATACGGAGTCACATATTAAAAATGAATTTACCAATCGGAAATCGGAAATATTTGACCAGACCTTAGTCCCTTTCAATGATTTTTTTCAAAATAGAATTCCTGAGGTTTCCTTTTATCAGGGCTTTTTGGATTCGGTGCAAGCAGGAAAATATGCCTATAGTATACTAAGCTCGTATCCTTTTGTTCGGGAAATTGGATTTTTTGATTTACAATTTAATAATGATCACAATCTGAACTATGGTTTTATTGTTAATAATCTTAGAATTCAGCCGAAAACCATTACTTTTTTTACCGTGTCCCGATCTGGCCTAAATAAAAATACGATTCGGGATCGCGGGCAGATGGGGTTGCATTCGGAAGAGATTAATAATATTGGTGTTAAACTGGCAACTTATATTGATAAATTGCAGCCGAATGCCAAACTTTCTGATAAAGATATCCTAAAGGTTTTTTATACGATAAGACCGGGACAAATTACCTACCTTAATATTCCTAGGGTCAACGACCTGATTGTTTATAAGTCCATTATGGAGGGCAATTTAGATCATACGGTGGGTTATGAACAGGATATGTTTAATTTTCAGATCGATCCAATGTATCTGGAGGTGAAAAATAGCTATTCAAATCTTTATGAGAAAGTCGAAATAGTTCCACTGGTAGGTGCTCCGATTACGCCAGAAAATGATGAGATTTCCACGGAGATGCCCTTGCCTGGAGCACTAGCGGATTATAAGCTTCTTTTTAGGTCGAGCAAAAGTTTTCTTTCTAAGGAGATAAACCGCAGTTTTTGGCCTGTACTGGGAGGAGTGTCTTTGATTTATATTATTTTAATTGCAATACTATATTTAATTTATAGAAATTTAGAAATTAACGGAAGACTTTTTAAATTGCAGTACGATTTCATCAATAATCTGACCCACGAGTTTAAGACGCCTGTAAGCGTTATAAAAATTGCTGGTAATAATATTAAGAGTGCACAGGTACTCTCTGATGAAGAACGGAAGATGTACGGAAATATATTGGATCAGGAGGCAGATCGATTGAATAACTTGATGAACAAGCTATTGTCGTTTAGTCAGATCGAAAATAAAACTATAAAATTAAATAAAGAAGAAGTTGATTTGGAGGAATTTACCGAAAATCTAGTAGCTTCGTCAAGAATAAAATATTCGGATTTCAAGATTAGCACAAAAATTGATGTAAGGACATCAATGCTTGCAGATCCGGTATTGTTGAGCAGCGTGTTTCAAAATATGATCGATAATGCCTATAAATATTCGAAAGCGGGGCATAAAATCTTAGATATTGCGATACAACAAAACAAGAAGAATTTTGTTATCACTTTTAAGGACGAAGGAATAGGGATTGAGAAGGCCGAGTTTAACAACATCTTCAAAAAATTTTATAGAATAAAAAGTCAATATAATCAGCAAGGAAGTATCGGGTTGGGCTTGGCTTTCTGTAAAGAAATTACTGAGTTTATAGGCGGTGATATTACAGTAAAAAGTCAATTGGGACAGGGGACCACCTTTACCTTGGTATTTCCGGTTTAAAAATAAATTTAAATATGAATAAAGACATCACTGTTGCTGTTATTGAAGATGATGAGAACCTACGGTTCTTGGTAAAACATCGGTTGGAATCCGAAGGCTATCAGGTCATCCAAAGTGGAAATGGGAATGAAGCGGAAGGTTTGATTTTGGAAAAGAGACCTGATGTGGTTTTGTTGGATTGGATGCTTCCAGGAAAAGAAGGCAACGAGATCTGTGAAGATGTCCGTAAAGCCGGGTTTGAGAATATCATTATCATGATGACAGCTAAATCTCAAGATGTAGACAAAATTGAAGCCTACAGCTTTGGTGTAACTGATTACATTAGCAAGCCATTCAATATGGATGTGCTGATTGCTATGATCGATAATAAGGTGAAATTTTTCTTGCCTAAAAACAGTCCAGAAGTTTATAAATTCGGTCAGACAGAACATCATCCCAATATTCATTCCCTGATACGTGACGGAAGGAAAGTTGAGCTGACCATCTTGGAGAATCGGATTTTACTGCATTTTTTGCAAAACTTAGGTCGGGAGATTACACGTGAAGAGTTAATGGAGGTTGTCTGGGGCTATAGCTCAAATGTCAACACACGGACTTTGGATATGCATGTGGTTCGTTTAAGAAAAAAGATAGAGACAAATCCAGATAAGCCACATTATCTACAGACTGTGCGAGGCTTGGGGTATAAATTTGTTGATGAGGAAGAGATTTAATTATATTTAACAGGTAAGAATTTGTTTTGTTGAAAACAATTATTATCTTCGTATAGATTGAAAGCAAGACCATGTTTCCCGACGAGGGTAATATGGTCTTGTTTCTTTTTTAAAATGTAGAAAATAAGAAAAAAGATAAAATTATGGCAGAAGTAACTTATTTTACGGAAGAGGGACTGCGTAAGCTTAAAGAAGAATTGGCTTATCTGAAGACGGAAGGAAGGTCTAAAATTGCCAATGCTATTGCAGAGGCTAGAGACAAAGGAGATTTGTCAGAAAATGCAGAGTATGATGCTGCTAAAGAAGCTCAGGGGCTTCACGAAGCTAAAATTGCCAATTTGGAGAATACATTGGCGACAGCACGTTTAATTGATGAGTCCAAATTGGATACATCTAAAGTTTTGGCCTTATCGATTGTTAAGATCAAGAACAAAAAGAATGGCGCTGAAATGACTTATCAATTGGTTGCAGAGTCAGAAGCAGATTTGAAGTCGGGCAAGATTTCAGTTAAATCTCCTATTGCCCAGGGTTTGTTGGGAAAATCGAAAGGTGATACAGCTGTTATTGAAGTGCCAGCAGGTAAAATTGAATTCGAGATCGTAGAGATTTCAAGATAATATATGTCGGTTATGTGCGGTATGCCATAACCGCACATCCACAAATTAACTTTATATTAAGAAGGTCGTGATATAGTAATCGCGACCTTTTTTGTTTATATTTGTTGGCAGTAGAAAAACAGGGTGTGATAAAATCTGCAGTTAAATTTTTAATTGCTAACATACCGAAGGCTTTGCATTTTAAAGTCTGTTTTTTGCTAATTATTGTTTAAAAGATTTATTCCAAGATTAGAATAATATGTCGACAATTTTTTCAAAAATCGTTGCTGGGGAGATCCCAGCTTACAAAGTGGCTGAAAGTAATGATTTTCTGGCTTTTTTGGATATCAGCCCATTAGCTAAGGGGCACGTTCTTGTGATCCCTAAGAAAGAGACCGATTACATTTTTGATATAGAAGATGATGAATATATGGCGCTTTGGGTCTTTGCAAAGATTGTAGCTCAGGGTATTAAAAAGGTAATTCCCTGTGTAAAAGTCGGTGTTGCAGTTGTTGGTTTAGAAGTGGCTCACGCACATATACATTTGGTGCCTATTAATAAAATTAGTGATTTAAACTTTGCTGGACCTAAATTGAGTTTGGGTGAAGACGAACTTCATCAAATTGCGACGAATATTCGCGAGTCTATCGTCAGCATAACTGCGCAAAATCAATAATTAGAATAGATTATATTACACTTGATTTACGTTCATTTTTTAGAAGAATGCTATATTTGTACTTTGTTGTTCCAAAATTGTACGAAAGTAAGCGTGGAATCTGTTCTAAAATAAGGACGCAACATTGATTTTTACTAAAGGTTATGCACGAACTTTTGTTGTCATTTCAACAATTATTGAACCCAGAAGAGTTGTTAAGCTCTGGAGGGTTTTATCTAGTTATCTTAATTGTATTTGCTGAGACAGGTCTATTTTTTGGATTTTTTCTACCTGGTGATTATTTGTTATTTCTTGCAGGATTATTTTGTGCGCTAAATAAGATTGACGTTAATATATACACGCTTTGCTTGGGCTTGTTTGTCGCAGGAGTGCTGGGGAATTTTACGGGCTATTGGTTTGGTTATCGAGCCGGGCCAATGCTATTTAAGCGAAAAGACAGTTTCATCTTTAAGCGAAAATATGTCGTGATGGCCGAAGAGTTTTATCATAAATATGGTGGAACAGCTTTAATTATAGGGAGATTTGTTCCAATAGTTCGTACTTTTGCACCTATCTTTGCCGGAGTTGTAAAATTAGATTTTAAAAAATTTGTTCTATATAACATTGCAGGGGCAGCAATTTGGGTATTGGTGCTGACTCTTTCAGGCTATTTTCTGGGTATTGAATTCCCTTGGATTATACATTATGTAGAGTATGTTGTCGTTGGTATGATTGTTATTGCATTTTTACCGATTGCAATCACGTTGCTTAAAAAGCGTATAAAGGATAAAAGAAACAAACAAAATATACAGTAAATTAAAAAATGAGTAAACAAAACCCTTGGCACATGGTTTCTCCAGGTGAGAATGTGCCAAATGCCGTAAATGCTATCATTGAGATTACAAACGGATCCAAAGGAAAGTATGAATTAGACAAAGAAACTGGTTTGTTGCTTTTGGACAGAGTAATGAGTTCATCTGTCGTTTATCCTGCCAATTATGGTTTTATTCCACAAACTTATTGCGATGATAAAGATCCTTTGGATATTTTAGTGATTTGTTCAGTTGATATTTTACCATTGACATTGGTTGAAGCACAGGTTATTGGTGTGATGAATATGGTTGATGGTGGAGAACAAGATGATAAAATTATCGCGGTAGCCAAAAACGATCCAGTTTTTAATTACATTAAAGATATTGATCAACTGTCTCCGCATACAATGAAAGAGATTGTACAATTCTTTGAGAGTTACAAAGCGCTTGAAAAGAAACATGTCATTGTTGAAGGTGTAAAAGGTCGTGAAGAAGCACAAAGAATCTTGATCGAGGCTATCGAGTTGTACAAAAAAGAATTTGTTAACAAATAACCCCAAGCATGGCGCTCGATATATTTTGGACATTGTTTTTAGTTTTAGCCAACGGCTTTTTTGTCGCGGCAGAATTTGCTATTGTCAAAGTCCGAGTCTCCCAAATTGAAGTTCAGGCAAAAACAGGCAGCAAAGTTGCTACAATAGCCAAAAGTATAACGGAGCATTTGGATGGTTATTTGGCCGCTACGCAATTGGGTATTACACTTTCTTCACTGGCCTTAGGTTGGGTAGGAGAGGCTGTAATGACCCAAATTGTGCAGGGGGTACTAGGTTTTTTCGGAGTTGAATTGACAGGTACAATCGCGACGAATGCAGGACATGTACTCGCTTTTACAATTATTACCGTGTTACACATTGTATTTGGAGAGCTCGCCCCTAAATCAATTGCGATTCAAAAACCTGTTGCAACAACAATGAAAATTGCGGTTCCACTGCAATTTTTCTACTTTATCTTTAGACCATTTATTTGGATTTTAAATGGTTTCGCTAATTTTCTGTTGAAGATTTTGGGATTTGAAGTTACCAAAGGGGAATCTGCCCACTCTTCTGAAGAGTTGCAATATCTTTTGGATAAAGGTAAAGAGTCTGGTGCTCTGGATATTTCTGAGCACGAGTTGATCAAAAATGTATTTGATTTTAACGAACGTATCGTTAAGAATATTATGGTACCTCGTACCAAAATTGTGGCTGTGGAGGTCACGGCTGATGCCTCTGAGTTGATAGAAACCATGACTGAAGAAGGGTACTCCCGTCTGCCAATTTATGAGGATAATATTGATCAAATCGTTGGTATTGTCCATACGAAAGATATTTTACCCCTCTTAGCTAAGGGAAAAGAGGTTGTCATGAGAAATATTATGCGCAAACCTTATTTCATTCCTGAAACGAAGAAGATCAATGATCTAATGGCTGAATTCCAGCAAAAGCGTCTACAGCTAGCGATTGTATTGGATGAATTTGGTGGGACTGCGGGTATGGTTACTCTTGAAGATATTGTTGAGGAACTTGTTGGTGAGATCCAGGATGAATACGATGAGGAAACTCCAGTTGTCGAACGTATCTCGGAAACGGAATATATGGTCGATGCAGGCGCTAGTATTCATGATGTGAATGAATTTCTCCCGATAGAATTACCGGAGAGCCAAGATTACGATACGATGTCAGGTTTGGTGAGTGAAATCTTTGATAAAATACCTGAGGTGGGTGAGCGGAAGGAGGAGTATGGCTACGTATTCACGATTATCCGGAAAGCGCAGCAGAATATTGAGTTTGTCAAACTAGAATTGGTCGAATCGGCCGATGACAATACAGCGGAATAAGGTAATAACGAAAGTAAATGCAGTTATTTTTTACACCGGAATTAAATCCTTCATTAGAAAATTTTATCCTTAGTGAGGAAGAGAGTAAACATGCTATTCGTGTGCTTCGTATGAATAATGGAGATCGTCTACATCTTATAGATGGTCGTGGTGGCTTGTACGAAGCTCAAATTATTGATCCTCATCCCAAACGTACCATTCTTACTATTTTAAATGTCAAGGAGAATTTTCAACAGCCCAAGTACCACCTACATATTGCCGTTGGTCCGACAAAAAATATCGATCGTATCGAATGGTTTTTGGAAAAGGCGACTGAAGTTGGAATTCAAGAGATAACACCAATTATTTGTGAGCATTCAGAACGAAAAGAAGTCAAATTAGATCGTCTGAATAAAGTGATTGTGGCGGCCATGAAACAATCACTGAAAGCTTATCTACCCAAACTCAATCCGGCTGTCTCTTTTAAGCAGTTTTTGAAGAATATTCCAGACGAAGGTGTACAGAAGGCCATCGCACATTGTGTAGATGCTGAAAAGAAGTATTTAAAGCAGATTTTGGAACCTGCTCAACATTATATTATCCTTATTGGTCCGGAAGGCGATTTCTCTGAGGAGGAAATTGATTTGGCACTGCAGATGGGATTTCATCCGATTTCGTTGGGAGAAGCGCGCTTAAGGACTGAAACAGCTGCGTTAGCAGCCTGCATGGAAGTTTCGCTATTGAATAGATAGGAGAAAAGAAAAAACGTTTCCAGTGTGCCCTATTCCAGCTGTGAGAGATACGTAAAGTCCATTTAATAGTTTAAATAATAGAACGCTAGTTTATTTTATTGGTTCTGCGTCTACAATCTGAATTTCAGCATTTCCTTTAAGGGGATCTTTGGTAAAGATCATTTTCCCTTTTAATTTAATCGGATCTTCAGAAAATTTTATCGCACTACCTTTTAACGTTACTTCAACCATTGGTGGTATTCCGTTGGATCCACAGAATTGGCATTGCATCACGGGTAATACAGACATCATAAAGTTTTTATGATTACGACCACTATGAAGAGGAACCATATAACCAGGTAATTCAACAATTTTATTTTCAAGCGCTTTGAGTTCTTTTGGGTAGAAAGGAGTATATACTTTCTTTGCCCCATTATAAGTTACTTTATAAGCCATCTTATCAATAGCTTCCCATGTTTTGTTCATCATAGGCGTATGGTCCGGAACATCTGGATTACTGCCTATTTGAGCATGTGATTGTATTGTACAAAATACGATGAATAAGAATACTGAGATTATTTTTTTCATTGTTAATTTTATTGTTAAGAATTGAGAAGTTATTTGATGATTCTTTGTTCCTAAACCTTGATTGTAAAATTTATTTATCTGATAGCGTTCCAGAAATACTTGTCCTGTAGGCTTTGATTGCTGGAATAAGTGCGGCGAAGATACCGATTATACAGGCAACAAGCAAAAATACTAATTCTTTGGGGTGGAGTTTAAAGGCCTCGATGAAATCTGCACTCTGACTTGTTTGATTACTGATATAGTAGAGTGCCAGATGTGCCATGATTAGTCCGATTAATCCGCCAACGATAGTAATTGTTAGGCCCTCAAGGAGCACAATAGTCAGGAGTTTTCCTTTAGAAGCTCCGAGCGTACGCATGATAGCAAGGTCATATTTACGCTGCTTTAATGCGTTGTATAGATTAATAAAGACGCTTAAGCCAGCAATGAGCATAATCACGTAGGCGAGTATAGATAAAGAATCTATCCCTACACCTAATAGCGAAAATAGACGGGTACTTTCCATAGCGGGAGATGCGGCCTGCATGTCAGTTTGTTGGTCAATCAATTTTGGTAAAATTCCGATAGCTGCGGGTGATTGATACTTTACTAAAATGGCTGTTATTTCTAATCCGCTTTGCTTCACCATGTCTGCACCAATAGATTTCACAAATACACCTTCCTCGTCGTGATCCATATGATCTGCATGTCCCTGTGGCCCTTTTTCGTCAACTATATCTTCACCATGATGATGGAGGTGGGCGTTGACAGTCTCTTCTCTGTCTTCTTCACGTTCACGCAGTTCTTTCTGTAGTGGGGTTTCTTCGTGGTCATGTGTATGTGCGATCCCATGGACATCCCAGACACTTTCTAAGTTCGTTAAGATCAGGTTATCCGTAACATTGTTATTATGCTTTAAAATGCCAACAATAGTAAAAGGATGTTCATCATGATGATGTCCATCTTTGCTCAAACCATGTGAACTTTGGATTTGATCGCCAATTTTTAGTCGCTGTTTTTTTGCAACTTGATCACCAATGACTACTTCAAAATTATTTTGCCAGATACGGCCTTCATGAACAGATGTCTCATAGATAGACAGGAAAGAAGAATCCGTTCCGACGATACGGTGTCCCTTGAAATTGTCACCTAAAGATAAAGGTACCGCTAGTCTGACAAGTGGATTTTGACGTAATGGGTCCAGTTCATCCAACGGAATGTTACCTGTTGGATTGTCGATGTGATAAACACTAGATAGGATCAACTGAAGAGGACTTCCTTTCGCACCGACGACTAAGTCAATATTTTTACTGTTATTGTCAAGCTGCTTTTCAAAAGTTTCTCCGGTGATTGAAAGCACGGCAAGGATGGAAATTCCAAATGCCGTAAGTAGGATGCTTAGAAAGACCGAGCCAAACTGTCTACTTAAATTTTTCCAAACCAATTGTATCGTGTTCATAGCAGATTTTAAAACTAAAGGGTGACGGGTAAATAAAGTAAAAAATTATTTTAAAAGGTACATTTTGGAGAACTGATCTTTTATTCTCTTATCGTGTGTTGTGATCAGTAAAGTTGATCCAGCGGTATCAGCTATCGATAAAAGGAGTTCTAATACCCTGTGGGTATTATTGTCGTCCAATGCAGCCGTTGGCTCATCCGCAATCAATAAGGCCGGTTTATTGATGATACTTCGCGCGATTGCTGCCCGCTGCAATTGACCTCGGCTCAATTCGTTTGGATAAGCGTTACTTTTTTTCTCCAATTGCAGCTGTTTAAGGATGATATTGATAGCGCTTATATCTACCTTTTTTCTGGCTAAGGACTGCGCCAATTTAATATTTTCTAATAACGTTAAATTTCTCAGGAGATGGGCCTCTTGAAATATGAAACCAATATACTGAGACCTGAACTGATCCAGTTTACTGTTGGATAACACGGCTAGATTTTGGTTATTTATGTTGACCTGACCTGTTTCTGGCCTTGACAAGCCGCCTAGGATATTAAGTAGTGTTGTTTTTCCAGAACCTGAATCACCTAATAATAGCGTATGTTGACCTTTCTCGATGTAAATATCTGGAAATTCAATCGGCGCTGAATTTGGATACTGAAATGATAACTGTGTAGTCGATACGATTGGAGTGTTCATGGGAATCAGATATTGAAAATATATTCAAACTTAGATAAATTGCTTTTTATATGCAATATAATTGCAATTAAATTGCATATAAAAAATAATTTACGCTGCTTAGGTTGGTATTGGCGATGGAAACATGGTTGATCTCTTGCCTATTCTGTTGTTATATTGGTCTTTATACTACTACTAGAAGGTATGGATTAAGATATAAAGTATAAAAATAACCTAATTGTGTTAATAAATTAAGTGCTTAATAATTTTCTTACACTTCATTAATATGCTGGCAGCTTATGGGAGGCAAATATTCGTATAATTAGCATTAAAAGCACCTTTTTGCTGAAAATCAAAAAAAACAGGAGGTAAGTAACATTAAATTAACAACTGATTGATGTAATGGTAATTTGTTGTTAATGTTAACCTAATATTCTGCTAATAGCTTTGCAGAAACAAAAAAACAAATAAATTGAAACCACAATTACAACTTAAAGGAATCGCTGCTGCCATGACGCTCGTAGTAGCTGCATCAACAACAGTTTATGCGCAAAGTAGTGGGAAGTTAATGGGGACTATTACTAACAGTAAGACTGGCGAAACAATCACCGGGGTAACTGTTCGTATTTTGGGGACATCAAGGGGCGGAAGTTCGGATGTATCTGGAAAGTACAGTATTCCAGCTTTACCGGCAGGTAAGTATACTGTAGAGTATATTTACATTGGCTACTCGACAAAGCAAGTTACCGAGGTTGAGATTAAAGCGAATGATTTGACTAATTTAGATATCGTTCTTGATAATTCAGAAGGACAGGTGTTAGATCAAGTTGTGGTTACGGGATCTTTTAAGAAGGAATCTATTGGAGCATTATATTCGCAACAAAAAAATAGTGCATTGATTTCTGATGGTATTTCAAGTGAGCAGATCAGAAGATCGCCAGATAAAAATACATCCGAAGCATTACGTCGTGTCAGTGGTACGACAATTCAAGATAATAAGTTTGTCATCGTTCGCGGTTTGAGTGACCGCTACAATGTTGCTATGATGGATGGCTCGGTATTACCAAGTACAGAAGCCAATCGTCGCGCATTCTCATTTGATATTATCCCTTCGAATCTTATTGATAAAATTACGATCTCAAAAACAGCGACACCAGACTTACCGGCGGATTTCGCAGGGGGAGCTGTACAGATAACAACGAAAGATATTCCTGATCAAAATTTCATTTCTTTTGGTTTAGGATATGGTTATAATACAGCCTCAACTTTTAAAGACTTTTTGCAGACCAAGAAAAATTTTCAAAACTATTTAGGCTTTGATGATGGATCTAGTCAACTAGCGAAAAATTATCCGTCTAGGGAACAGTATTCTGCAGGTTTGTCTCAAAAATGGCAGCGTTTGACTATGAAATCTTGGTCTAATGATTTTGCTATTGATAATAAGAAGGCCCTTCCGACTCAAACTTATCAATTCTCTCTTGGAAGAGTTAAGCAATATGATAATAATAATAAGTTTGGTGCATTATTTTCTGTGAATTACAGGAATTCCCAAAATATCTTGTCAAATATAGAGAGGAAGTGGTATCAGTATGATTACAAAGACAATCAATATCGGTTTTCTACTAATCTTGGAGCTATGGCTAACTTTGGTTATAGTTTTGGAAAGAATAAAATCTCTTGGAAAAACTTGTATAATAAAAATTATGACAACTTACACACAGAGAGGACAGGTACTCAATTTGGATCAACTTCAGTAAATAGATTTTATGCATTTGATATTCTACAAAAATCATTATTAAAGTCTACCCTAGAAGGAGATCATGTGCTTTCGGAGAAAAACGATAGAATTAAATGGACGGCTTCATATAGTAATATTAAGAACAATCAGCCGAACCAAATGAAAATAAATTACGCTAAACCAATTGATAAAGAAAACGATCCAACGGTTCCATATTTAGCAAATATCACAAGTCCGAGTAAAGAGAATACCCGTTTGTTCTCGGATTTGAATGAAAATGTTTATACAGGCGAGGCGAGTTATACTAGACCAATAAATTTTCTATCAACTCCGAGTACATTGAAAGTCGGAGCGGGTACGAATTATCGTCACCGCGATTTTGATGCTCGTTTTGTCGGGGCGGTATTGGATGTTGTACGAATGGATCCAGCATTAGCAGACCAAATTAGGGCATTATCACCTGATAAGATTTTTGCTCCTGATTTGATCGATAAAAATTATTACAAATACGAAGAGGTACAAATGCAAGGTGATTATTACACGGCAAAAACTTTTACGGGCTTCGGATATGCAATGTTAGACCAAAAAATTGCCGATAAATTTAGAGTTGTGTATGGTTTACGCGCTGAAAATTATAATATCCAACTCGATACGGATAAAAAGGAAGTCGACGACACAAAATTAGATTTCCTCCCATCCATCAACATGACTTATAGTTTGAATAATAAAACAAATTTAAGAGCATCATATTACAGGACGCTTGCCCGTCCTGAATTGAGAGAACTCGCACCTTTAGATTATTATGACTATGAGCAATTCGGTAATATAAAAGGTAATGTCAACTTAAAACGTAGTGCAATTAATAATGCGGATTTGCGTTTTGAAATTTACCCGTCATCTGGTGAGATTTTTTCAGTTTCTACTTTCTACAAACACTTTTCGAACGCGATCGAACCTAAGCGTGAAGATAGAAATTCTACCGTAGAGGTTTCATACATTAACACGACTAAGGCTGTTTTATATGGAGCAGAATTGGAGTTTCGTAAAAAATTGAATTTTATTAACGAGACGCCATTTTTGAATAATACAACTGCTTATTTGAATCTGTCATACGTTCATTCCAGCGTGACGAATCCGACTGATCAGGATTATAAGGAGAAAACAAGACCAATGGTTGGACAGTCGCCATATACGATTAATGCGGGATTACAACATAGTGCGCTAGATAATAAACTCAATGTCAATATTCTTTATAATCGTATTGGCAAAAGAATTCAACAGGCTGGGGGAATCACATTTGCGAGTGCCTATGAGGCTCCGCGAAATGTGCTGGACGCACAGGTTGGTTATAAAATCATGAAAAATAAAGGCGAGATTAAAGTTAATTTGGGTGATATCTTAAATAATCCTGTTAATGTCTATTTCGACAATAAGCCTTACAATCAACCGAATGAAACATTATATCGCTATAAGACAGGTGGAAATTATTCAGTATCATTTAATTACACATTTTAATAGATAACGTAAATTTAATATTTCTTTAAATCTAAAGACATAACTAAAGTATTTTTTTGTATCAAGATTTTTAAAACTTAAAAAATGAAAAAAAGATTCTTATTCTTATCCCTGTCAGCGCTATTATTGGCTGGAGCTTGTAAAGAAACAACAATTACAGATAATGGTAATGGTACAGAAACTCCAACAAATCCAACAAATGGAAATGTTGTTGAAGTTACCGGTGAGATTACTGCTAATACAACATGGACCTCAGATAAGATTTACCTTTTAAAAGGCTTTGTGTTCGTATCTAATGGAGCAACGCTGACAATTGAACCAGGTACCATTATTAAAGGTGATAAGGCTACAAAAGGAACATTAACAGTTACACGTGGATCAAAAATTAATGCAACTGGAACTGTTGATAAGCCAATTGTATTTACATCTGGTTTAGCAGCTGGTGCACGTTCTCAAGGCGATTGGGGTGGAGTAATTTTATTGGGTAAGGCACCAGTAAATCAAGGTACAGACGTAATGATCGAAGGTGGTTTAGCTGCTCCTAGTGGAAAAGATGCTAAAAATTATATCTACTATGGTGGATCTGACGCTGCAGATAACTCTGGCGTAATGAAGTATGTTCGTATTGAGTATGCTGGTATCGCGTATTCTGTAGATAATGAAATTAATGGATTGACAATGGGGGGGGTTGGAAATGGTACAACATTGGAATATATCCAAGTCTACCGTTCAGGTGATGATGCTTTTGAATGGTTTGGTGGAACAGTAAATGCGAAACATCTTTTAGCAGTAGGTACTTGGGATGATGATTTTGATACAGATTTTGGGTATTCTGGAAATGTTCAATTTGCATTGGCGCAACGTGTACCTACTGTTGCAGATCAGTCAGGCTCTAATGGTTTTGAATCTGATAACAACGCTACAGGGACCGATCAAACTCCAAAAACTTCTGCTGTATTTTCTAACGTAACAATATTAGGCCCAATTCAAAAAGCTGGCGGATCTTTTAATGCGAACTTCCAACATGGTGCTCAGATTCGTAGAAATTCCTCTATTAGCATCTTAAATTCAGTTATTTCAGGTTTTCCTTTGGCAGGATTGTATGTTGATGATACAAAGGTTGTCACAGCAAATTCGACTTCGAATAATTTCTTAAGCGGAAATGCGGTTTTTGAAAATAATTTGGTGTATGGTTCTAAAGATGCTGATCTAAAAGTTAGCTCTGCTACAAATGCTGCAGCTGTTTCTGCACTTATACGTCCTAAAAACGTCTTCGAAAATGGCAAATATGCATCAGAGTTGTTCGTAGCACCATATAATTTTGGTTCTGATTTTTCAAATACAAGTGCTACCCCAGATTTTAAAGTTTTATCAGGATCAGCAGCTGCTAGTGGAGCGATTTTTACCAACACTAAGGTTTCGGGAAGTTTCTTCGAAAAAGTGGCCTATAAAGGTGCTTTTGGCACGACAGATTGGACAAGTGGTTGGGCTCATTATGATCCTCAGAATTTAGCTTATACAACGCCTGGACAAGTAAAATAATTATAGTTTAGTTAAAATAGATAGAAAATCCTGCCTCGTGCAGGATTTTTTGTGTAGCATATATTTTAAATAATTCGTTAAATAGTCAAATAAAATAAATTCTTAATTATGAAACGAACAATCTATTTAGTTTTAATGGGTATTTTCCTCTTTTTTGGATGTAAAAAATCGAACGATACCAATCATCCTTCAACTTCTGGACTTAAAGTAGAAATAAAAGGAATTTCTGGCTGGGGCGAATTTGTAAATATCAGTGTCGATCAAAATAAGACAGAGGTAAAGTATCCCGCTGGAACTACTGGCAATCCTCAAACTGTAAAAGATAAAAGCTACAAAACAAGTGAAGATATTTTTAGAAAGTTATCGTCATATGTTGAAACGTATGATTTAATGAACGCCAAAATTGACGAGTGTGCGCGTTGTGTAGATGGAGCAGACTATGTGATTACAATAAGTTCCGGAGATAAAAAAAATACGGTAACAATTGCAGGGCAGCGTACAGATGGTAAATATGCAGATGTACTTGATTTTATAAGCAAACTTTAGACGTATAAAGCTTACTTGAGATATATTTTTCCACCTTAAGCTTTGATCCTACTGAAATTCTAGGGTAGCGATGTAAAATTTCCGATTATTAATTAGAATACCAACAGTGTAAACTTGTTGGTATTCTAATTAATTCCGTGGAGCCTATGAAAGGGTCTGACTCACCTAGGCTCATAGTGATATACAATCTGATAAGACTGATTTTTAAGCTCTTCAGACAATTGACCTATATCCAGTGTTTGCGCTTGAGGAGTAGGCTCACATACAGAATAGTATTTTCCGTTGTATAAAATAGCGTCACCGATAGGATGTTCAAATTGGACGGCCATGGTTACATGTGTGGGATAAAGCAGAGTGATCATCGGTAGATTGTAGATTTCCTTCACCAGATAAAAAAATAAGGCCACACGGTCATCACAGTCACTGTATTTATTCAATAGCGTTTGTTCTGCTGAGAGACGTTTCTCGGATCCGAAATTCTCTTCATCATTTTCATATAAGAATGCATACCGGGTAAACCGCATTAAGTAATCGACACCTTCCTGCTGATTTTTTCCTTTTAAATTTTCCTTAAGTGCTGGGATAAGCGATTGATAAGTCTCCTTGCTGAGTGGGATATTGAAATAGGTTTCAAAATCTACTCCAGGATAGTTTTTAAAAAGATCGCTGACATCATCATTCAACTTGACATTAAAATGGTAGGCTTTATGCCCATAATTGAACTCGATTTGTTTTTCCTTGTAATTTGATGGTGTAAAATCGGGGAGCTTGGTAATCTTATAACTAAAGTCCGCGATTGCTTCAGGCACTTTTATTTTGACGGGAATGTAAGTCTCTGCACGTTGAAACAGTTTTCCATAATCATGAAAATTTAAACAGGTATATTTCTTGCCATCAATTTCAAAAAAAGGAATATCCGAGATATCTTCTTTGTTCTGAATAAAAAATATAATTTGGTTGTTACCGACAGCCAGGCGAGCATCATAACCTGATTTACACATCAAAAACCATTTATAAAGCGTATAACGGGTGTAATTTTCCGTTTTTGGAGCTATCTGTTGCGCAGTACGACGAATAAGTTGATAGTATACCCAATCATTCAGATGGTGTTTGTCTTTGTATTCTAAAAGGTCGTTTACAAGCTGAAAGTAATCGGTTTGGTCAGCTGTTTGATAGAACTTCTGGACATGTGCTATCGTTAGACTATCTTTGAATGGGATATTAAGAGCAGCTGGGACATCAATCGATACCTTACCCTCATAAAAATTGAAATCATAATGTTGCGCAAGGAGCTGTTGCGAAGCGCAAGTAAACCAAACTAAAATGGTCAAAAACACCCTATGAATTCCCTTTAATTTCAATTCTTAACAATTTGATAACATTGTAGTAATATAAAATTAACGATAAAATTGGCATTTTTTATGCACTGAAGGAATTATTATTAAAAAATTACAATCTATTTTTAGGATTTAGATGCTCCGTTTTCATTTTTAAAATCCGTATCTTCGTGCAATGGATAATTTTATTGTTTCTGCACGTAAATACCGCCCGATTACCTTTGATTCGGTTGTAGGTCAGCAACACATTACTGGTACCTTAAAGAATGCAATACACAACAACCAGTTGGCGCAGGCATTTTTGTTTTGTGGTCCCCGTGGTGTTGGTAAAACTACCTGTGCACGGATTTTAGCTAAAACAATAAATTGTGAAAATATCTTAGCTGGAACTGAGCCCTGTGGAGCTTGCGATAGCTGTAAGTCTTTCCAGAATGGAAATTCTTTTAGTATCCATGAACTGGATGCGGCATCCAACAACTCAGTTGATGATATCCGTAATCTTATAGATCAGGTACGTATACCTCCACAAGCAGGAAAATATAAAATCTATATCATAGATGAGGTGCATATGCTTTCGCAAGCCGCTTTCAATGCTTTTTTAAAGACATTGGAGGAACCTCCTTCCTATGCGATTTTTATCTTAGCGACTACTGAGAAGCATAAAATTTTGCCTACTATACTTTCGCGCTGTCAGATTTTTGATTTTAACCGGATCAAGGTTGAAGATATGGCCAGTCATTTGGCTAATATTGCGGATAGGGAAGGTATAACCTACGATCAGGATGGCCTGCATATCATTGCCCAAAAAGCAGATGGTGGTCTTCGTGATGCTTTGTCGATGTTCGACCAGATTGTCAGTTTTTCCAATAAACACGTAACTTATCAAGCTGTAATCGATAATTTGAATATTTTAGATTACGATTATTATTTTAAGCTGACAGATGCGATTTTAACGGAGGATGCGGCACAGAGCTTGCTCATTTTCAATGAAATTTTAAACCACGGATTTGATGGTAGCCATTTTATAGCTGGTCTGTCGGCGCATTTCAGAAATTTGCTCGTTGCCAAAGAGCCGTCAACCTTAAAATTGCTAGAAGTCAGCGACAGTATTCGTCAAAAGTATCTGCAGCAATCCCAAAAAGCCACTCCAGGATTTTTGTTATCGGCATTGAATATTTCCAATCAATGTGAGATCAACTATAAGACAAGTAAAAATCAACGTTTACAGGTTGAACTTTCGCTCCTCAAGACATGTCATATTGCAAGTGCGATTAAACTGAGCCAGCTTGGATCCGTGCAGATTCCTTCGGCTACCGAGGGCGTAAAAAAAAAACTTCCTGAGCCAGTAGCAGCAGCACAGCCAAAACAAACCTCACTAGCCCCTACTTCGCAAACGACTTCTCCAGCGAATGCTCCTGTCGTTGAAAGCCAGGTGATACCGCGTTCCCAAGCTAATCCTGTAAATTATCAAGCTTCCGAGACAAAGGAAGAGGTGAAAAAAGATATTATTTCCAACGAGCCTCCTAAGGTAAAAAAAGGTGGTTGGGGTGCCTCCGCTTCAGCAATTATTCCATCGTTGCCAGATTTGAATACGATATACGATAACAATTCGGTTGCCAAAGAAGGGGATGAACCTGAATTGATCCGCGGGAGCGAACAGCGTGATGTTTCATTTGGGCAATTTATTGCTGTTTGGAACAGTTATGCTGAACAGTTAAAAACAGAAAATAAGATTAACTTATATACCATGATGACTGCCATGCAGCCTAGATTAAATGGTACGTTGATTGAAATTGATGTAGAAAATGGAGTTCAGATGGATGTCTTACAAAGTGCCAAGGTTGATGTGTTGAATTACCTTCGGGTGAAGCTGCAAAATTTTTCGTTGGATCTACAGGGGGTGATGATGGAACATACTATTTCGCGCAAACCTTATACCTCACAAGAGAAATATCAAGCAATGGTCAACAAAAACCCACTTTTAGATACCTTGCGGAAGGAGTTTAACTTGGGACTAAGCTAATTCAAACACTTTAGTTGTTGTTTATTTTTGTACATTTGCATTCTCTTCTATGAAGAGGGAAATATTTAGTATTTATTATGCAGGGAAATTTTCAGAGACGTGATCGCGACCACGGGGAAAGACGTGAAGTGAATCAGATAGTATTTGGTATTCGTGCCGTTATTGAAGCAATCGATAGTGGTAAAGAGATCGAGTCATTGTTTATACAGCGTGGTTTGAGCGGTAGTTTGATTCTAGAATTAAAAGCCTTGTTAAAAGAGCATAATATTGCTTTTCAACAGGTGCCCATCGAGAAATTAAACCGGATAACACGTAAAAACCACCAAGGTGTAATCGCTGTCATTTCTCCAATTACCTATCATGACATTGAAGAACTTCTACCACAGATTTATGAAAAAGGTGAGACTCCGTTACTTTTGATGCTGGATGGTGTCACAGATGTACGCAATTTAGGTGCCATTGCACGCACAGCAGAATGTTCGGGTGTACATGCTATCATTGTCCCTAAAAAGGGCTCTGCCGAAGTTAATCCTGATGCGATCAAAACATCTGCAGGTGCACTGTATAAAATTCCTGTTTGTCGCCATGATAGCCTTTCAAAAGTTGGTAAATTTTTAATTGATTCGGGCGTACAGTTAGTTGCTAGTACAGAAAAAACAACCTCGAGTATCTACGATGTAGATTATACGGGGCCAACTTGTGTGATTATGGGAGCAGAAGATGTTGGTGTTTCCAATGATCTAATCCGTATTGCAGACAATCTTGCTAAGATACCAATGTACGGTGAAATAAGTTCTTTAAATGTATCTGTCTCGGCCGCAGTTGTCATATACGAAGCAATTCGCCAACGTATTGTTAAAAAATAAAATATAATTTATTTGATTACAAAAAAGCCTTTGTCAAAAACAAAGGCTTTTTTGTAGGCTAGATTTGATAGATTTCCTCGATCTCTCGTTCGTATTTTTGTAAGATAATTTTTCGCTTCATTTTTAAAGTCGGTGTTAATTCACCACTTTCCACAGTCATTTCGTCTGGAAGGATAGCGAATTTCTTGATTTGTTCCCAGTTGCCAAAATTTTTATTGATACGGCTAAGTTCTGATTCGATTTTCTGCTTCAGCTCGGGGCTATTGAGAAAATCTAATCTCGTTAGTTTGGTTAGGGAAGGAACGGCACTTTTTGACCATTCCAGTAGATTGTTATAGTTAGGGACGATCAAGGCTGCCGGAAACTTTCGACCCTCACCAAGTACCATGGCCTGTTCAATGAATGAGGATTCAACCAGCTTAGATTCGATTTGTTGAGGAACGATGTATTTTCCCCCGGAAGTTTTAAACATTTCTTTCTTGCGGTCTATAATTTTGAGAAACTTGTCGTCTACCCATTGGCCAATGTCTCCAGTATATAGCCAACCGTCTTTGAGTACTTCTGCTGTTGCTTCCGGATTTTTATAATAGCCAATCATATTATTTTCTCCTTTGGTCAATATTTCGCCATCGTCTGCCAGTTTGATTTCGATATTAATTAATGGCAGGCCAACAGTACCAATCTTCATACCTCGCCTGTAGCAATTTACAGCGATACAGGGGCCCGCTTCCGTGAGGCCGTAACCTTCATATATCGGAATACCTGCTGCCATATATAAACGGATCAGTCTTTCTTGTAAAGCAGCACTTCCAGAGGCAATGCCTTTGATGTCACCTCCCAATGCTTCGCGCCATTTTGAAAAAACTAATTTGCGTGCAATACTGAGCTGAAAATCATACCACCAAGAACGTCCCGCTAGTTTGTATTGTTCGCCGAGACTTAAGGACCAGAAGAATAGCTTACGCTTGACTCCAGTTAACTGCTCTCCTGTAGCCATAATCTTTTCATAAACTTTCTCCAATACACGAGGTACAGCGGAAAAAATATGTGGTTTAACGGATTTAAAATCTTCACCTATAGTATCCATAGACTGCGCAAAAAAGATAGTTAGCCCTTTGTACATATAAACATATTGGAACACGCGTTCGTATGCATGACATACAGGAAGAAAGGAGAGGGCACGATCACCACGTTCGACCGGAAAGGAATATTCGCTGCTAAGTGTGTCTGCTAATAAATTTTTATGCGATAACATAACGCCTTTGGGGTTGCCCGTTGTGCCCGAGGTGTAGATGATGGATGCTAAGGTGTCGGATTTTATTCCATTGCGCAGCAGGTTTAGCGTTTCATCCGGAATGGTCTCGCCTTTTGCAACGAAATCCTGCCAATGATGGAGGTTCTCCTCCTTGTCAAAGCTGAAAATGCTGCTTAGCTGTGGACAGTCATCCTGTATAGCTAATATCTTTGTGTATAATTTCTTCGAACTAACAATGCAGTTTTTGATTTCAGCATGATTGAAGATATAGGTGTAGTCTGAGGTTGAAATATTGGGATAAACAGCGACCACTACAGCTCCAATTTGCTGAATAGCAAAATCAAGGATATTCCACTCGACGCGGTTCTCACTAATCAAAGCCACTTTCTCGCCAGGTTGAATGCCTAATGCGATCAAACCTTTTGATGTTTTATTGATCTGTTCAATAAATTCGGTATTGCTTATTTTGACCCATTCGTTATCTTTTTTGAAAGAAAACATGGGAAAATTGGGCGCACTATCATATTGCAGCTGTGCTAAATCAAATAATCTTGTTGCTACTGTTGACATGTCGGAAATCCAGTTCGTGTAATACGGCTAATTTACGTTTTTTTATAGACACTATTGTGGTGGTGGGAGAGAGATTGGTTGGGGTGAAGTATATAAAAGAAAAAGACTCTGGTAAATCAAGCTGTGCACTTTCATACCAGAGTCTCTAAACTCCTATTTTAAATACTAGTGATTTAGTATTTGCTTTTTGATTCTTTACGTTTTCCAGAGAAGTCACGGAAACCGCCGCCATTGCTGCTGCGCTCACCACGATCACGACGCTCACCACTGAATCCGCCTTCACGTCTTCCGCTGCGTTCACCGCCACCATATCCACCTTCACGTCTTCCGCCACGATCACCACCACGGTATCCGCCTTCACGTCTTCCGCCACGGTCACCACCACGACTTCTTCCACCACGGTCGCTACGACCTTCACCTCTAGTTTCACCAGATACTTCAATACGTACTTGACGACCGTTGTAATCTACACCTTGGAATCCTTGGAATACTTTTTCTACTTCTGCATCTTGAACTTCGAAGAATGTGAACACGCCTTTCAAATCAATTTTACCGATTGATTTTCCTGAAATATTCGCATTGTTACAGATGAAGCCCAACATGTCTCCACGAGAGAATTCATCTACTGAACCTAAGTTCATAAATAAACGCGTGTAGCCTTTTGAACCTTCACGTGAACGACCATCACGTCTGTCACCGCGGTCTTCACGACCACCGTCACGCGCTTCGATATTTAAATCTGGTGCGTTTTTGTAATAATCCAAGAAACGGTTGAACTCAAGAGAAGCAAATCTTTTGATGATATCTTCTTTTGAAAGTGACTCCAAATTTTCCATAATTGCAGGCAAGAATGGGCTGATTTGTTCGTCGTTTACTTCAACATTTTCAATCTTTTTAACGATAGAAAATAATTGTTTTTCGCAAACTTCAGCACCTTGAGGTACTTGTTTTTTCTCAAAAGGCTTACCGATGATCTTTTCAAGATGACGGATTTTGCTTAGCTCTTTTACGTTTACCAAAGAAAGTGAAATACCAGTTTTACCTGCACGGGCTGTACGGCCTGAACGGTGTGTATAGTTTTCTGTTTCATCAGGTAAAGAGAAGTTAATAACGTGAGTTACATCACTTACATCAATACCACGAGCGGCTACGTCTGTTGCGATCAATAATTGTAAACTACGGTCACGGTAACGTTTCATTACTTTATCACGTTGTTGTTGGGATAAGTCACCATGCAGTGAATCTGCATTGTAACCATCTTTGATCAACGCTTCAGCGATATCCTGTGTTTCGATTTTTGTACGACAAAACACGATACCAAAGATATCAGGGTTTGAATCCACAATACGTTTGAATGCAGCATATTTATCTTTTGCTTTGATCAAATAATAGTGGTGTTCAATGTTGGCATTACCGGTGTTTTTTGTACCTACAGTAAGCTCAACTGGATCGGTCATATAATTCTTTGCGATACGACGTACCTCAGCAGGCATTGTCGCCGAAAATAACCAAGTTTTTTTCTCGTCAGGAGTTTCTGACAAAATGTTGTTGATGTCTTCTTTGAAGCCCATATTGAGCATCTCGTCCGCTTCATCTAATACAACATATTTTACATTTGAGAAATCAATCGCATTTCTGCCGATGATATCCAACATACGACCTGGGGTCGCTACTACAATTTGCACTCCACGTCTAATTTGACGTAGCTGGTCTGAGATATTTGCACCTCCATATACAGCAACAACATGTACGTTGTCAACGTATTTAGCAAATTTTTCTAAATCTTTTGAGATTTGTAAACATAATTCCCGAGTAGGGCAAAGGATTAATGCCTGTGGGTGTTTTTGAGAAAAGTCTAATTGCTCTAATAATGGAAGACCAAATGCCGCGGTCTTTCCTGTGCCAGTTTGGGCTAATCCGACAAAATCGTCGTTACCAGTCAATAAAACAGGAATGGCTTTTTCCTGAATTTCAGAAGGTTTTTCGAAACCTAATTCTGAGATGGCATTAACAACTTCCTCACGGATTCCCAGTTCTAAAAATGGGTTCATGAAATATTTTATACAATAGGCACTATTGCCTAAGGCGTTGCAAAGGTAAGAATAATATTGGAATAAACAAATAATTTAAATAATTGATTTTTAGGGGGATCTAATTCTTTTATATGAAGTGATAATAAATTGAGTCGTGTTATATAGATTTAGCTCGCTTTGAAAAGTATTATTTTGAATGTAAACTATTTTATATACTTACAGTTTGTTTATTCATTTATTAATAGAAACTTAATATTTCAACCTTAAATTTGGTGTTAGCATGAATCAAGGACCAGTTGTACATCAGCGTTGGCTGCGAGCTATTAAAGAGCATAACGATACTGCTGCGTATGAGGAATTGTACCGCTACTGCTGGAAAGATCTTTATCAGCATGCTGCTCGTCGGATCCTAGACCGACAGGATGTAGAGGATATTCTTCAAGAGCTGTTTGTCCAATTTTGGGAACGACGTCATACCATCGACATCCAAATGAATCTCCCTGCCTATCTCAAAGGGATGCTCAAGTATAAAATCATCGACTTTTTTAACTCCAATAAAGCAAAAGATAAATTACTGGATCATTGGAGTAAACATATTTTTGAGTATGTACAGCATCATCCAGAAGATCTTAAGACCTATCTAGCTTTGGAGAAGTTGTTGGAGGAAGAACTGGAAATTATGCCACATAATATGCGGCAGGCACTTTTATTAAAATGGGAACATCTATCTATCCGGGAGATAGCCACCCGTATGGGCTTATCCGAGCAAACTGTCAAAAATAATCTTACAGAAGCCTCCAAGCGACTTCGAAAGGCCATATTGGGCTATCAACATGTTCAAAACGGTAGTTTCACCCTTCTCTTGGTTTTTATTATAGACGAGCTCGCTAAGTAGCTTACCCCCCATATTCTTATTTCCTGGACTTTGATCGTTTAACAATTCTTTCATACAACATTAACTATTTCTTGAAGTACTTTGGGGCTTTTTTGCGGACTTGTATATAAACAGCAGGCATAAAAAGTGAAAAGAAGAATTTTTGAATCGCTAATTGATAGGTACCAGCAGAACAAGGCCAACAAGGATGAGCAGTCCCTGATTGATCAATGGTATGATACGCTTGATCATGAAGAACTCCCTGTAGAGGAAGTAGATGAGGTTCAGTTGTGGAATAACATACGAGAACGTATTGGAAGTACTACTCCTAAAAAATCATTGGTTCGGAAAATAAGCTATTGGAGCGGAGCCGTTGCCGCTAGCCTACTGTTATGCGTTGGCGTTTTATTTTGGACAAAGCAGCACGAGCTTAATTTAATTGCAAAAGAAACGCATTTAGAACCGGGTTACCGGATTTTTGAAACAGGGGCCTCACAACGCAAACGGGTGCTTTTGGCCGACGGATCAATTGTTGTAATGAATGCGTATTCCAAAATTAAATTGGATACGGTTTCTTATGACAGGAGGGACCGTGTTGTGGAGCTTCTTGCTGGAGAGGCATTTTTTGAGGTTAAGAAAGATTCTACAAAAGCTTTTATAGTGAATGCCCAACAAATAGAGACCAGAGTATTGGGGACCTCATTTACCGTGAAAAACTACGCGGAATTGGATGATATATCGGTGTCCGTATTTACAGGTAAAGTGCAGGTCACTGCCCATAATAATCCACTGGGTGTGTTGACTCGTGGCGAAGAGATCCGATATTCCAAAAATAGTCATCATAGTAATTCTGGAGCTTTTGATTTGGCAACACGTAATAGCTGGATTGAGGGGAGAGTTTACCTTAAGCAAAGCAGTTTTGCAGAATTGGCACTGGCGGTCAAAAATATTTATGATGTGGATATTAAAGCTGGCGACCAACGGATTGCCCAACAACGGTATAGCATGCCAATATCAAAGCAGCTGTCATGGCCAGCGACATTGGAAAGTATTAAGGCAATTCACCACAATAAATCCAGAAAGGAGGGCGAGATAGTGCATATTTATTAATTCGGGGATAAAAAAAGAGCTGACGACGGCCATCGTCAACTCTGAATAATACACCATTTGGAGATGGTATAAATAACATATACAACAACTTATAGAGATATTATATACGCATACAAATTTATGAAATTTAAGCAATACGTTACGCAAAACGATATTAAGTTTATGATAAGGACATCGTTGGTAGGTTTACTTCTTTCGATCGTGTCGGCCGAAATGCTTTTAGCTTCGGGCGCATACGGCCAGTTACTCAATAAAAAGATCACAATTTCTTTTAGTGAATCCAACATTCCTGCGGCTTTCGAGTGTTTGGAATTCCAAAATATACATATCGCTTTCGATGCAGCGAAATATAATCTGGCAAAGAAAAAGGTAAATGCCAAAATTTTTCAAAGTAACAGTGTCCGAGATATCATGCATTATCTGCTCAAGGAAACGAACTTGATGGCACATGACAACGGTGTTTATATTACTTTGGTCGAAAAACCGGTACAGCAGGACGGACGCATCTCAGGTAAAGTGATGGATGATCGCGGTCAGCCTTTGGTCGGTGCCAGCATCAAATTGATCGGTGCCAATAAATCAACCCAGAGTGGTATCGATGGCAGCTATGTTTTGAATGCTGAACCGGGAACCTACATACTGGAAGTCAGTTATCTCTCTTACCAGACCCAGCGTGTTGAGGGGGTCAAAATACAGACGGGGCAACGGGTAGGATTGAATATTGCCATGAAGATGCAGGTAAGCGCGTTGGAAACGGCAGTTGTCAGTGTATCCTTTAAAAAAGCTTCTGTAGCGGGATTGTATGCGGTACAAAAGAATGCTGCTTCGGTGACCGATGGTATTTGGGCTGAACAGATCGCCCGTACACCGGACAATGATATGGGGCAGGTTTTAAAACGCGTAACAGGATTGACAACGGTTAATAATAGAAATGTAATTGTTAGAGGAATGTCGGATCGCTATAATCAAGCGATGCTTGACGGTGTGGTGATTCCCAGCACGTCGCAGAATAGACGGGATTTTTCGTTTGATATTATTCCGACCGAGATGGTAAGTTCTGTGGTCGTTAATAAAACAGCAACACCGGACGTGTCGGCAGAATTCTCCGGGGGACAGGTTTCGGTGAATACATTAGACATTCCAGATCAGAATTTTACCACAATTCAATACGGATTAGGTGGGAATTCCCGTACAACAGGCAAAGACTTTTATCGGCTGGGGGAGCGGCATACGAGTGAATATTTGGGTTTCTTTAACAAATCGTCCAAGATGCCCGATGGAATAAAAACTTGGCAGTGGAATAATCGGGCGATACAATTGGATGCGCCTCCCGGTTATATTTTGACTGATCCTGAATTGAACAACACTCCTTTAAATCCAACGGAGTTTGGCGATGCCGTGAAGTATAACGATTTGGATGCTATCGCACAGTCCAAGCGTTTTAATAATGATGCATTGCGACAATATAAGTATAAAGCATACCCCAATCAGAATATGCGTTTTTCGCTTGGACGGGTTTATGAATTAAATAATGGACAGCGATTGGGGTTTGTGGCATCCACAAATTTTAGAAACGAACAAAATATCATTGCATTTAATAATGTACGTAATTCGGTAAGTATCAATAATTATATTGATAGTGTAGGTCTCGGTGACAATGGAGCCGGAACATCTTATCGCTTCAATAGCAGCGCCGGATTAATGGCCAATATGGGCTGGCAGGGACAATCTTTTAAAGTTTCCTTAAAGAACATGTATGCGCGTACGTACAGTGATATTTATAATGAATCTATTCAAAAACCCTATAGTGATTCTAATCCTGAAGTAAGCAAACTGAATTATCAATTGCCTGAAGCGATGTCTTTGCAGCAACACCAATTGGTTGGAGAGTATCAACTGCCATGGGAGATAAAATCTGAAGGAATGTTTACGGTCAACAAAATTAAACAGCAAATTTTAGATGAACGAAAGCTTTCCTATAGGGTCACTGCCATGATAGATAGTATTCCTTATTTTCAAACCCCGGGGTTATTAACTCATCGTAGTTCATCTGTGGCGGGAGTTTTCAGGGACTCGCGAAGATGGACAAATATTGATGAAACAGATTATAATTGGAGCGCTGCATTTTCGCGAAAATTCGGCAAAAATGCAGCTGTTCCAACGTTGGTGAAATTCGGCTATCAGGCCTGGTCGAAGAAGAGAGCGTTGGATTTATTCAATTTCGTCCCTTGGACGAGAGCATGGGCAGAAGGCACTACGAATCAGTTGCCTCCAGAGATAGAAATTCCTTATGACCAGTTATTCAGCGCCGATAATATCGGCAACGGAAATGGGCAGGCCTATTACTACGCAGATGCATTGGGCGGTCGATATTATGATGGTAAAATGTCTTCACAGGCAGTGTATCTGATGGCAGATCAAATGCTATGGCATAAATTGCGTTTGGTGTATGGTGTGCGTGCAGAATATTTTAATTTAAACTCTAAGCAGGAAGAATTATATAGGAGGACTTATCAGGATGAACCAGATCCCAATGATGTTCAAAGACATCGTTTTGGTGTAAAAGAAAATAACTGGCGGTTTTTGCCCTCTATTAATGCCACCTATAAGGTGACATCCGATTTCAATATTCGAAGTAGCTACTCAAGGACGGTAGTTAGACCAGATTTTAGAGAAGTTGGCATGTTTGCCATGTATGATTATGAGTTAGACGGTTACGTTTATGGAGAGCAAGTTAAATCCACGTTAATCGATAATGTAGACCTTCGATTTGAATGGTACCCCTCACCAGGTGAAATCATTTCTATAACGGGATACTATAAATACTTGGATAAGCCCATAGAACTTGTTCATAGTGGGGGGAACACGTATACTTTTGCTAACATGGAAAATGCGAAAAATCTTGGACTTGAAATGGAAATCAGGAAGAATTTAACATTTCTGTCGGAAAAGGAGTGGTTTAAAAACTTATTTGTCTACGCTAATGGAACACTACTCAAATCGAAAGTCAATGTCTTAAGTCATTGGGAATGGATTAATAACCCTGAAACCCAAGTTGCCGAGCGCGTTCAACAGCGCTATCCCAATCAAGATAGACCACTGATTGGGCAGTCACCTTGGTTATTGAATCTAGGCGTAGGATATTGGGGTGAATTTTTCGGGGTAACAGCAAGCTATAATCATCGAGGTTATCGAACAAACATAGCGAATGTTAATATGAATAATGTTGAATATGAGTTGGCGCCAAAACAATTGGATGCACAACTTTATACACGTTTTCTAAAGGGCAAGATGGAAGTAAAATTTAATATGGCCAACCTATTGGATGAATGGACGCGGTATTATATGAATATTCAAGATTATGAACAAGATGATACAAAATTCTATGTATTGAAAAAAGGTAAATCTATACGATATGATAAAAACGAAGGAGATATTATTACCTATCGTAGAAGAGAGGGACAAAGGTTTAATCTTTCATTTAGCTACAATTTTTAAATAGAAAAATTTCTGCGCGAGGCAGTTTCATATCACTCCTCAATAATGTACATAAGTTCCGGGTTTGTCCAAGTCGCACAACAGGGAAATAAAATAGAAAAATACAGAAAAAGGGTGATTGAAAACAACTATGCAACCTTATGAAATGCTATCCCATAGGGATGCATAGTCTAAAAAATGATCTTGTGATGGCAAAACTAGTAATTATTTAACACAAAATGAAAAAAATCTTAACAGTAGCAAGCGTATGCGCAATCGCATTGGCTTCTTGTAACAAAGACAATGTAGGACCTAATTCAGATTTGAATGCTGGTTTGCCAAACAAACCTCAGGCAACGATCCCAACAGATGCTGCCGGTATTATCACGAAAACTACGCTATCTGCGGATACCGTATGGAAAATTGATGGTGTTGCTTTCGTAAAACCGGGTGCTACATTGACGATTCAGGCCGGTACTTATATTACTTCTGGTATAACAAAAGCATATAATGATCAGATCACTGGATTAACACAAAATATCAAAGGTGTTTTAGTCGTGCCTAAAACAGCTAAATTGATTGCCAATGGTACTGCCGCTGCGCCGATCGTGTTTACTTCTCCAAATGCCGCGGGATCTCGTAATCCTGGTGATTTTGGAGGTGTGGTGTTATTGGGGAATGCAACCACAAACCAAGCATCCACAAAGAGAATTGAAGGTATTCCTCAACCTGTAGGTGTAGACGTCACGTATGGAGGCACAAATGCTGCCGATAATTCTGGTTCATTGAAATACGTGCGTATTGAATTTGCTGGTTATAATTTAACTGCTGACAATGAGATTAATGGATTGACTCTAGGTGGTGTTGGTACTGGTACTACCTTGGAAAATATACAGGTATCTTGGGGTAAAGATGATGGATTTGAATTCTTTGGGGGTACTGTCAATGCGAAATATTTGGTTGCCTTATCAAATGATGATGATGATTTTGATTTTGATCATGGGTATACAGGCACAATTCAGTATGCATTGTCATTAAAGGATCCTAATTCGACAAATAGCACGTCTCCTTCTCCTAGCGGTCCGACTGACTCAAATGGTTTAGAGTCGGATAATGAAGGTACAGCGCCATATGCTGCTACGCCTAAAACTCGTCCGGTATTAAAGAACTTTACGTTCCTTGGTATTAAGGATGTGACTGTGGCGAGTTCTAAATTGAAATTCGGTAACCGTTGGAGAAGAGCGTCAGAATATGATATTCAGAACTCCATTATCGCTGGTTATGCAACAGGTGCTGCATTCCAAGATGGTGCAACAGGTACCTTCACAGGAAATGTTGTGCATGCCTATACTGCTGCTTTTAGCGGTGCTACCCCAGCTGGAAACCAAACAAATGTTTCAACGGATGCTGCTGCTTATTTAAAACTAGCAGGTGGTGTTAATATTTTTTATCCAACAGCGACTTTGTTTAATCCTGCATTTCTAAGACCACTTTCTACATCACCAGCCTATGGCAATGGAACGACAACGTATAGTGGTGCATTTCATCCAACAACTGCACCTTGGACTGCAAACTGGACTCAATTTGCTCCAAAAACTTATTAATATTTATTTGTTGAGTGAGCCATTTTTATGGCTCACTTCTTAATTCTTTGTATATGATAAAAAATATATTTTTCTATTTTTTTGTCCTCTGGACAGGATGGGGACTGTGTTCCTGTGAAAAAGGCGAGGTGGTTCAAGTGCCCGATGAAATCGCACGTATTGCTTTTAGATCCTATAGCACTGTGTCAGTAGATGTAAAAAGAGTAACGGTAGATGGAAAAGCAGCTAATCAAAGCAATACTAATTTTATTTTTATACGAAATAAAGATGCCGATTCTTCATTGGTCGTTGCGTATGATAGCAAGGATCAGGTTGTCCTAGAACAACGTCTCGCCCTCAAGTCAGGGTTAAATACTTTTGGTGTGCATAGCAAAAGTCCCATTGATCCTTCACTCGTTGTCGGGCCAAACCCCTTAGGAGATGATGTCGAATCGATTCCGGGTGTGAGGCAGGTAAAGATATTAAATTATAACCAGACGATTTCACCAAATGGCGAGCCGATTCGATTGGCGATTTATCAAGGTAAACCTGTGTTTGATGAAAGTTGGGGAATGGATTTGGTCAGATATGACGAAACTCCGATCCTGATTACTGGGTTGATATCGGATAAAATCCCCGAAGAATTTATTAAAATACCAGTTGACCCCTATTTTCCAGCAAAGGCGCAGGTATTGGACAAGGATTCAAAACCAATCCTTATCGATGGACAGAAGGTCTATCTGTTTTTTTTCTTTACGGTAGAAGACATAGGTATTGTATACTTCCCCCAAAAGGAACCCGATGCATATTTTGATGTTGATGCGGTGTCGGATATCGGTGGAATCGGTTTTGCCTTGGATGCGGTTTGGTTAAAAAAATAAAATGATTTAGAGGAAATATTGTGAAGTTAATAACTACTTTGTAGTTAAATCAATTATCATAAATTCATCATGAAAGGGATCAATGCTATAAAACATCGTAATTTATTTGCTATCTCCCTGAAAATTCAGGGAGATGTAGATCATGCCATTGATGCTGCTGCGCTGCTAGCTTTACGGAATGAAATGGCGGAGCTGAATGAACTTTATAGGCAATATAGGGAACTACTGCAACAGTTGGAAGAACTAGTACGAGAATACGAATCGAAGGAACGGACCATCCGCTCCGAAATTTTGTCTCGTCCTCTTCGTAAGTTGGTCAAAAATGGACAGACTGGAGCTGATTTGCGTATGCTTATTACTTCATTAAATTCCTGTGCACATGGGTGAATCTATTTATCGGATTTGCCCTGTGCGCTTACTTCAATAGGTATTGTCTGATAACTGCTGCCTATATATTGTGGCAACACAAGGTTTGTTTTGCCTGCGTTATTGACAGCGCCTTTAGCCAAGATATTTTTAACATTGACGGTTTGTAATACCTCCTGAATCAAGGGATCCCTGCTATCGCCTATAGGAACCAAGGGTAGAAAAGCAAATTCATTGGTGGCTTTTGAAGGCGCAATTCCATCGCTATAATCTCCCTGCCCCACTTCATTGTAGATTTTATAGATCATAGGAACCAAATGCCAGGCCCGTTCGGTACCTCGGATATCTTCTGGAGTTGCTATTGTTGTTGAGGCCATATCTTTACCGAATGTTTTGTCACCGACTTGAATGATTTCTACATAAGGTTTCAGTCCATTGATTAGCATTTCGGCTGCAGAGGCTGTATTTGGGCCTGTCAGCATATAAATTTTCTTCAGATGTAAACCTTGCTTTAATACCTCATCTGCTGTGAAAGAATAGCCATCGGGCTGTCTTTGCAGCGCAGCTGCAAAGCTATCTTCTCTATTTTTGAGGTTTTTGTTGCCTTGGTATTTGGCAAAAATGTCATTTTCTTTGATATCTGCCAATAAGAGTGCACAAAACGCGGCAAAAGCAACCTGACCGCCGGGGTTGTAACGTAAATCGACAATAAGTTCTTGAATCCGTTGGGACTTGAAATTTTGGATTGCTTCCAATAATGAATATGCCCCACTAAAGTCAAATTGACTTAAAAACATATAGCCTACTGTGGGGGAGGAGGAGATGAGTTTAGCGGTATAGAGGACGGGCTGCGAAATGTAGGAAGAAGGCAGATGAAATATTTTACCATCATTTCGTGTCAGATGCATTGCCGGTAAAAGCAAGGATTTGCTTAGTAGCGATTTCAGGTTGCTGTGGTCGATAGGCTCGTTGTTGATGTGGCTTATGCTGTCTCCCCGCTTGAGTCCCATTAGATCCCCTTCACTGAAAGGGACCACTTGGGTGACCAGTTGGATGGTTTCTGACTGATTTTGTAATTGCACCATATCGAACCCAAAAGTGTTCGTCAGGGTATTGCCATAGGTGTCGCTGTTGAGTGTCTGTAATATGCTGGAATAATGGTCATCTTGAAATAAGAGACTTTTAAAAAATAGATCTGGAGCTTGTTGGTAATCGTTTTTTTGTGTGATTTTTTCGTTCCAGTAATAATATTGCCGCATTTGTGCCATTGTCCATTCATTGATCGTTTCATTTGATCCTGGTTCGTTCAATGGTGGATCTTTTTCACAAGAGGAAAAGATCAACGAAAAGATAGTCAAAACAAGAGCTTGTGGTTTACGCATTTTTTAATTTTGCTTTATTAAAAATACGGATTAAGTTGTTTGTTTTAGAGTTATCTTTTTGTTATTCAAGTGTTTATTTGATTTAAACAAGGCTTTTTTTTATAGTGGTTATGGAAATGAAGAGCCGATTGTCTGCTGGAGGAAACAAAAAAGGCATCACGGTGAAGTGATGCCTTTGACTTGTTATGGATCGAAGAATGTCGATTAATAAAGCGTAAACTCTACGCGACGATTTTGTTGACGACCATCAGCGGTTTTGTTTGATGCAATAGGCTGGTCAGGACCATATCCTGTAGCTTCAATGCGAGAAGCATTAGCACCTTGAGATACTAAGTATGCTTTTACTGACTCAGCGCGTTCTTTTGATAGGCGCATATTCAACTCGCGTGAACCTGTGTTATCGGTGTGACCCGCTAATTTCAAGCTAAAGTTTTTCTCGATTAACAGTTCGGCTACTTTATTCAATGTAGCATATGAAGTCGGACGTATTGTTGCTTTTCCTAAATCGAATTCTAAGTTTTTGATTGCGTCTGCAACGACTTTTCTGTCAGCTTCTGTCACAACAACCTTTTCAACCACTCTAGTTTCGTTTTTCACAACGATTGGACAACCTGCACCGTCTACTTGTACACCTGAAGGTGTGCCTGGGCATTTGTCATATTTGTTAGCTACACCATCACCATCATCATCTTTCAAGTCACTGTTTAGACCATCCAATTGATTTTGCAGCGCTTGGTTTTTAGCATTTAAAGCATCATTTTGCGCTTTAAGATCATCATATTTTACCGTGTAGTCATTCACTAAAGTAGCGACTGGGTTTGAATTGTTCAATGCAGGTTTGCTGCTGCTACCCAATGCAAATTCTAAGCCACCGTGAATGTAAGTAAATAGGTCGTTTTTATATTGGCCGCCTTGAATACCATCGAAGTTTTGGTTAACCCAGTTTAACTGGTACCCAAGTTCAAAGTTGATTCCTTTGGCAACAGCAAATTTAAGCCCCATGTCCAATGGTACATATATTTTAGAAATACCATCGGCTTCTTGAGAAGTAGAACCTGTTGTCAAGGTTGTTTTGCTGTTCATGACACCAACACCAATTGACGCATAAGGTTTGATAAAACTGTTAAAGAATCTCCAATTGGTATTCGCCGCTTGAAACTCTCCAGACAATGCAGCAGACCAAGGTGTTTTCGCTTCAAAAGATTGTGTACCATCTTTAAATGCACCACCCGTTTTACCGCCAAAATAGCTAGCCTTAATGCCAAAAGAAGGAGAGATTTGTTTCTTGATATAAGCACTGTAACCGAGGTTCCAAGCTAGATCATCGTATCCTTCGCGATTAAAACCAGCAATGTTAGTTTGGTTTGTTACCCCAGCACCAATACCAATAGACCATGTTCTGTATTGCGTAGCAGGGCCAAATGGGGTTGTCCCTTCAATAGATGATACCTTTGTGCTTTGAGCAATTGCAGAATTGGCAAATAAGCCTGCAGATGCTAAAGCAAGTGCTAATTGTAATTTTAGTTTCATAGAATTTGTATTTGTAAAAACCGACGCAAAAGTAATAGATTGAAAATTAAATTCACAATCGATTTGTAGTTAATATATGACAATTGGTAAACAAAAAGGTGTTTTTATTTAAAAACACCTTTTTGTTAGTGTAATTTATTAGTTATTAATAAAGTGTAAATTCAACACGACGGTTTTGTTGACGACCTGCTGCATTTTTATTGGATGCAATTGGCTGATCTGGACCGTATCCAGTTGCTTCAATGCGCGAGGCATTTGCACCTTGTGATACTAAGTACGCTTTAACAGACTCCGCACGTTCTTTTGATAAACGCATATTTAGTTCACGCGAACCTGTATTGTCGGTGTGACCAGCTAGTTTTAAGCTGAAGTTTTTCTCAATCAATAATGCAGCAACTTTGTTCAATGTTGCATACGAAGTAGAACGAATAGTTGCTTTGCCTAAATCGAATTCCAGGTTCTTAATTGCTTCAGCAACAACTTTTCTGTCTGCTTCAGTAACCACAACTTTCTCTACAACTTTAGTCTCGTTTTTCACAACAATTGGACAACCTGATCCATCAACCTGAACACCTGAAGGGGTACCCGGACATTTATCATATTTATTTGCTACACCATCGCCGTCATCATCTTTTAGATCATTGTTCAATCCATCCAATTGACCTTGTAAAGCTTGGTTTTTAGCATTCAATGCATCATTTTGAGCTTTTAGATCATCGTATTTTACTGTATAGTCATTCACAAGGGTTGCGACAGGATTTGAGTTATTCAATGCAGGTTTACTGCTGCTGCCCAATGCGAACTCTAAGCCGGCATGTGCGTAAGTAAATAAGTCATTTTTGTATTGTTGTGGCGGAGTTGTATTGTAACGATTGTCAAATCGTTGGTTCGCCCAATTCAATTGATAACCCAATTCAAAGTTAATGCCTTTGGCAACAGCGAATTTCAAACCAAAATCTGCAGGTACAAAGATTTTGGAATAAGAGTCTCCGTATTCACCTTTATTACCGCCAGCAATTGCAGCAGTTTCAGCATTCATTACCCCAACACCAATCGATGCATAAGGTTTGATAAAACTGTTGAAAAACCTCCAATTCGTATTGGCTGCTAAAAACTCACCCGATAAGGCAACTGACCAAGGTGTTTTGGTTTCAAATCCAGTTTGCTTGTCACTATTATCATACCCAGCTGTCTTTCCGCCAAAATAAGTTGCTTTCAATCCGAAAGATGGTGAAATTTGCTTTTTGATATAGGCACTGTACCCTAAATTCCAATCTAATTTATCATAACCACCATTGTTAAACTTAGCGATGTTCTGCAAGCTTGTTACACCGGCTCCTACACCGATGGACCAAGTTCTATATTGTGTTGCGGAACCTAATGGAGTTGTGCCTTCAATTGATGCTTCTTTTGTGCTTTGTGCAAAGGACGCGGTGGATAAAATTCCTGCCGCAACAAGTAATCCTGATTTTTTAAGGCTAATTTTCATAATGTGTGTTTGTAAAATTATCTACTATAATACTGTTGTTAAATTAACTCACTGAACACTCTTGCAATAAATTTGCCAAAAATTATTTGGTTACTCTACACGTCCGAAAAAGTTTGGCACCTCAATTTCAAAAGCCAGATGCTTAACAATATTTTCGGTAAAAATGTTTTGGAAAAAAGTTTTTCTACTTTTTGTGATCAAAATAACATCAATATCTTCATCCCGAATAATGGTATGAATACCGTTAGCAATATTTTCGCGGGAGCCTGCAAAATAACTTGGTGACTTAACGATGTAAGAAATATCCTCTATCCCGGTTTCAGTAATGATCTGTTTGATCCAGTTTTCAAGTTTGTTTCCTAATATATTGATTTCTAGTTCGTTTTTATTGATATGGATAAGTTGTAGGTGAAAATTTTTTCCATACAATGGTATCGCTTGTTTAAGCACTTCAAGTTCTCCAGGTTTGAAATTTGTCAATAAAGCAATGTTATCATTTTTAAATTTTACAGCGTTTTTCGGGACTGCTAAAACAGGTATTTTAGACTCTTTAATGACGTCATATGTATTGCTTCCGATCAAGACAGATTCAAGTCCGGTGACTCCTTTTGTTCCCATAATTACCGTTTGGTACGTCTCTTTTATCTCTTGTTTTTCCAATGTTTCGGCTAAAATACCGTTGGCAAATAACGTAGAAATTTTAAGCGAAGGATATTCCTGTAGAAGTTCCGCTACAAGCTTTTCCATTTTATGGCGAGCTTCTCCCTCGGTAGGGTCCACTAAATGCTTCGCATTTGCAAACTTATTGATATGCGAAGTAAACGAATGAAAAAGTGTAATCTCATCATTTGATATGGCTGCGATTTGAGCAGCATAAAATGCGGCAACTCGTGCATTTTCGGAATAATCTACTGGTATTAATAGTTTAGACATGGCTATAGGATTATGCTTTAGTGAAAAATATTGGAACTAATGGATGACTAAATAATGCTTTTGCAACTGATCGGGTAAAAACACGTTCAAAGAATGATTTTCTCGATCGTGTCACCAAAAGTATTTTGATCTTTTCTTCATGGATCATCTCATTAATGACTTCGGGAACCGTATCTAGGTCCTCAATATCACCCTGTATAGAGTCGACTTCTATGGCAATATTGGTCACGCCAATATATTTTTTGATCTTATATTTCCATACTTCAAGTTTATCTTCGATCCTGTTTTCTGATGAATGATCGTAATGAACATGCATAAGTTTTAGTTCAAAGTCTTTGCCGATGATGTTGACAAAATCCTGTACTGTTTGTACTTCTTCTTCTTTAAAATTGGAAAGTAAGCCAACTTTGTCGATTGGTGTAAAGGAAGCTTCAGTTGGAATAGCCATGACAGGTATTTTGGCTTTTTTGCTAATGACATAGGTGGTGCTGCCAATAAGCTGACTATCATCGTTGGTGATCCCTTTAGTCCCCATAATGACAAAATCAAATCGATCTGGGGTGGCAAGTTCCGGTAGCGTTTCTGTAATCATGCCACGCTCACATTGTGTTGTTACCTCAATCGCAGGATGCTTTAATTTTATCGATTCTGCAAGATTCTTGATAAGGACGTCAGCTTTGAATGTTGGAGAGTTGGCTTCGTTGTAGCCATTTTCCTCCTCAAACACTGCTGAAGCTGAAGTGTAATTGTGATAAAGATGGAGTGAATACCCCTTTTCGAGGGCAAGGTCCACAGCGTAATTTACAGCATTATTAGAATGAGCCGAAAAATCTACCGGTAGTAGAATGTTTTTTTTCATTAGAAGGAATTTAATCTACAAAATCTAATCTTAATTATTTTGCACTTAGGGAATGTGTCTGAAAGTAGGCTAAATTCCCTATTTTACTATCAAATGTAATAAAACAAATGTAATTGTGAATGACCTTAGGTCAAATAATTTTTGTTGTTTTACATGTTGATTTTGACAAGCGTTGGACAAATATGAATAACGAATAACACTTTTAAAATGTTGAATTTAATATGAGTTTGTGATTTCTGTCACGTGTAAAATAGGGATATGCTAATTATCTGTAAATTATAACTTGATTTTTTTGTTTGAAAAGTCAATATTGAAGTTTTGGTCGTTTAGAGAAAACAGTCGTTTCATGGTCAATATATGGAATTCTACATTGCATAACCTACCAATTTTGAGTAAGTTTGCACATATTTTTAGATAATTAAATGACAAGTAGAGAAATTCGTCAAGCCTTTCTGGACTTTTTTAAAAGTAAAGGGCATCAGATAGTACCTTCAGCACCAGTAGTTGTAAAAAATGACCCTACATTAATGTTTACCAATGCGGGGATGAATCAATTCAAAGATCTGTTTCTTGGTGAAGCACCCATTAAATTTCCTCGTGTTGCTGATACGCAACGTTGTTTGCGGGTTTCGGGTAAGCATAACGATTTGGAAGAAGTAGGGATTGATACCTACCACCATACTTTGTTTGAGATGCTGGGAAATTGGAGCTTTGGTGATTACTTTAAGAAAGAAGCTATTGCTTGGGCCTGGGAACTATTGACAGAGGTGTATAAATTAGACAAAGATCGTTTATATGTAACTATTTTTGAAGGGGATGCGAAAGAAGGCTTAGAACGTGATATGGAAGCTTTTAATTTCTGGAAAGAATGGATTGGTGAAGATAGGATTCTCCTTGGGAACAAGAAAGACAATTTCTGGGAAATGGGCGAGACGGGACCTTGTGGACCTTGTTCCGAAATCCATTTCGATATGCGGAGTACAGTAGAGCGCGAAGAGATTTCAGGACAAAGTTTGGTCAATGCGGACCATCCTCAGGTTATCGAAATCTGGAATCTTGTCTTCATGCAATTTAATCGCTTGAAAGACGGTTCACTTCAGTCACTACCGGCCAAACATGTTGATACTGGAATGGGATTTGAACGTCTGGTCAGATGTATACAGGGAAAGACTTCCAACTATGACACAGATGTCTTTACACCTACCATTGATTTTATTGCTGAGAAGTCAGGTATAAAATACGGTATAGATGAAAAGTCTGATATTGCCATGCGGGTAGTGTCTGATCATATTCGTGCGGTTAGTTTTGCAATTTCCGATGGCCAACTGCCATCCAACAATAAAGCTGGCTACGTGATCCGTCGTATTTTACGTCGTGCAGTACGTTATGCGTATACATTTTTAGGCTTTAAGGCTCCTTTTATCAATGAACTTGTACCCGTATTGGCAGCTCAGTTTGCAGGTGTATTTGACGAATTGATCCAACAGCAGGATTTTGTACAGAAAGTAATCTTAGAAGAGGAAGTTTCATTCTTAAGAACGTTGTCTACGGGCGTCCAACGTTTTGAAAATTATGTAGAGGACCACACCGTAATCAATGGCGATTTTGCTTTCGAATTATATGATACCTATGGATTCCCGATCGATTTGACGGAATTGTTAGCGCGCGAAAAAGGTTTAACAGTTGATATGGAAGGTTTCAACCAAGCACTCCAAATTCAGAAAGATCGTTCCCGTGCTGCTACAGCTATAGATACAGGCGACTGGTTTGTGGTAAATGATGACGAAGGATTTGAGTTTGTTGGTTACGATACATTAACAGCCAAAACTGAGGTTGTGAAATACCGTAAAGTTGTTTCGAAAAATAAAGAACAATTTCAATTGGTGCTTTCTGTCAGTCCTTTTTATGCCGAAGGTGGTGGTCAGGTAGGCGACTCTGGAGAATTGGTTTCCGAAGAAACTGGAGAAAAGATTTATATCACAGATACGAAAAAAGAAAACGGTCTATTTGTACATTTTACAAACAAATTGCCGCTGGAATTGAAAGGAACATTTGTTGCTCAGGTCGATAAAACCAAAAGAATCGATACGGAAAACAATCATTCGGCGACCCATTTATTACATGCTGCGCTAAAACAAGTATTAGGAAGCCATGTGAATCAAAAGGGATCATTAGTCAACGCCGATATTTTGCGCTTTGATATCTCTCATTTTTCAAAAATGACAGAAGAAGAGATTAAACAAGTGGAAGATATTGTCAATGCCAAGATTCGTGAAAATATTCCATTGAAGGAGGAACGAAATGTACCTTATCAACAAGCGTTGGATTCGGGTGTAACAGCTCTATTTGGTGAGAAATATGGTGATTTCGTTCGTGTAATTACATTCGAAGATCAATATTCTAAAGAATTGTGTGGTGGTACACATGTTAAAGCAACGGGGCAAATAGGTTTTTTCAAAATTGTTTCTGAATCTGCTGTAGCAGCTGGTGTACGCCGTATAGAAGCGATTACTGGAACTCGTTCTGCTGCTGTTATCCGCGAGCATTTCGAATTGGTTCACCATCTCAAAGAGCTCATGAATAATCCAAAAGATTTTGTTTCTGCACTGGGTAAAATCATCGATGAGAATGGCGCTTTGAAAAAAGAAGTAGAGAAAAGTATTACTGAAAAATCCTTAGCGTTAAAGTCAGATCTGGAAGGGAAGATCCAACAGGTCGGCGAGATTAATTTCTTGTCCACAATCGTCGATCTACCGAGTGCAGAGGCGGTGAAAACCTTGGCTTATGCGGTAAAGGGGGCTGTTAATAACTTGTTTCTGGTGATCGGTGCTGAATTTGATGGTAAGCCAAGTTTGACCGTTGTCATTTCAGACGAATTGGCGAAAGAAAAAGGGTTGAACGCAAGTAATATTGTACGTGATTTGGCTAAGGATATCCAAGGTGGTGGCGGTGGTCAGCCGTTCTTCGCAACAGCTGGAGGTAAGAACCCAGCCGGATTAAAAGGTGCAATTGAGCGAGCAATAGATTTTTTGAAATAAATTTTAGGGGTAGTTGAAACAGCTACTTAGCTAAACTAGGATGTAAATAAATGATTTTATTTCCTAAATATACAATACGAAGCCATCAGATTTATTCGACTTCTTCCTTGGAAGATCGGAATAAATCTGATCGTTTTTACGATTCTTTAAGCTGTGACATGTAGCGTGAATCAAACAGAGCAAAGCCATTTGCGTAATTGGGAATAGGTAATTAACAAATAAAAATAAACGGATGAAAAAGGCAGTTTTTTTAGCAGTAGGGATCGTTGGTTTGATGATGGGTTGCCAAAATAAGGAGCAGTTTACCATCGCTGGCAATGTTGATAATCCTGGCAATGTCAAAGTTATTTCGTTGTATGAAGGGGATACAAAACTGGACTCTATGTTTTTTGGCGATAACAATAAATTTCAGTTTGTCCGTCCCGCCAGCCAATCCAGATTGCTGTCTTTGCGCGTCGGGAAAAATCGTTACGATTTGATTGCTTCTCCAGGGGAGACGATTACATTTAAAACAGATTTGCATAAAGATGTCAATGATTACCAGGTTGAAGGTTCTGAATTGTCAAAAACTATACAGCCTTTTGCCAAAGAGCGAAATTATCGCGATTATGTGCAGGATTCATTGCAGACAGTATTTTCTAAGTTAACAGCAAATTCTACAGCCAATGAGATTGAAAAGATTCGTGCTGAATATAAAGCGAAGTTTGCAGAGGAATTGCGTTCTTATACAAAAAAAGCAGTTGATTTTTCAGATAAACACAATGATTTAGCTGGATTTTATGCAATCTCTACCTTAGACCCGGAAGTGGCGGAAAGTGAAATTATTGCTTATGCGGACAAAATCAAAAATGAATTCACGGAGAACAGATATGTGACTCAGTTTAAAGAGGAGACCCAAAAGCTGAAAAAAATGGCACTTGGGCAACCTGCTCCAGAGCTGACTTCTTTTACACCATCAAACAAAGAAGTGAAATTGTCGAGTTTTAAAGGGAAATATACGCTAGTTGATTTTTGGGCTTCATGGTGTATGCCTTGCCGTCAGGAAAACCCTAATCTCGTTAGATTGTACAATACTTATCATGGTAAAGGCTTTGATATACTCTCCGTTTCATTTGATGATAATCCTGGTTCATGGATGCGTGCTATCGAAGATGATAAGCTAACTTGGACACATGTATCTGATTTGAAAGCATGGAGCTCGCCAGTGGTCATCGATTACCGGGTGAAAGCCTTGCCTACGTCTTATATACTTGATCCAAACGGTATTATTATCGCGAAGAACCTTCGTGGTGAAGAGCTAGAAGCATTTTTAAAGAAAACAATTAAGTAATCAAGGTGTTATTGTTAAATATTATATTACTTAATAATTTGGTAACATTAGGTTAACTGATTGTTATCATTTTGTTTATAATTTAGCAAAAAAAATAAGACAAATGAGTTCTTCGAAACAAAAGATTTTAATTGTTGATGACGAAAAGGATATCTTGGATTTAATTGCATTCAACTTAAATCGTGAAGGTTATCAGGTCTCTACAGCACAAAATGGAGAAGAGGCAATCAACGTTGCCAAACAAGTGAATCCGGACCTGATTATCTTGGATGTGATGATGCCAAAGATGGACGGAATTGAAGCTTGCCGAATCATGCGTGCAATGCCTGAATTCAAAAGTACATTCATGGTGTTTTTGACTGCAAGAAGTGAGGAGTATTCGGAGATCGCAGGGTTTCATGTCGGTGCAGACGATTATATTGCAAAGCCAATTAAGCCCCGTGCCCTGATGAGCCGCATCAATGCTATTTTAAGAAGAAATGCTTCTGAAGAGTCTGATGCTTCTGTTCAGGATAAAATTGAAATTGCCGATTTGGTCATTGATAGAGACTCTTTCTTAGTTTACAAAGGAGAACAAAAGATCGTTCTTGCGAAAAAGGAATTTGAGTTATTGTATCTATTAGCATCTAAACCTAACAAGGTGTTTACACGCGAACAGATCTTAAAAAGTATATGGGAAGATTCTGTAGTGGTAACCAATCGTACAATTGACGTCCATATTCGCAAGCTTCGTGAAAAGATAGGCGACGATTATGTGACCACTGTAAAAGGAGTGGGATACAAATTTGATAAAGAATAAAAAGAGAGGCCTTGGCCTCTTTTTTTATGGAAGTGTTCGTTTCTATTGCCCAAACAAGAATCTTCAATTTTCTTTTAGCGTTGTGGGGACTTGCAAAATCATTCCAGTTTTATTGGTATTCGATTTTCCGCACTCAGATGCAGCAACTCTTTCTTGAGATAACTTGTGATCACCACAACAAATCTTTACTTTTGACCTAAAGCAAAGTAAAAATTTCAACATGTCATCTATTCTTATAAAATCTGCACAACTTGTCAATGAAGGTAAAGTTGAGGTTGCTGACGTATATATCAGCAATGGTCGAATCGAAATGATTGCTCAGGAAATAAACCATCCTGCTGATCAGGAAATCAATGCTGAGGGGCTACATTTATTACCCGGGCTAATTGATGATCAGGTTCACTTTAGAGAACCCGGATTAACTTATAAAGCGGATATTTGGCATGAGAGCCGCGCCGCAGTTGCCGGTGGGACAACCTCCTTCATGGAAATGCCCAATACTGTTCCTAATACGTTGACCCAGCAGTTGCTTCAAGATAAATATGATATTGCAGCAAAAAATGCGTTGGCCAATTACTCATTCTTTATGGGGGCAGCTAATGATAATCTCGAGGAGGTGCTTAAGACGAATCCGAGAGATGTCTGTGGTATAAAAGTTTTTATGGGCTCCTCTACGGGCAATATGTTGGTGGATAATGAAAAAGCGTTGGAAGGAATCTTTGCGAATGCGCCCACGTTAGTAGCTACACATTGTGAAGATGAGGCGACGATAAAAGCGAATCTGGCCCTATTTAAGGAAAAATATGGTGAAGATGGATTGAAAATCGAGATGCATCCATTGATTCGTTCCGAAGAAGCTTGCTATTTATCCTCGTCGAAAGCAGTCGAACTGGCAAAAAAACACAATACACGCTTGCATATCCTTCATATATCAACCGCCAAGGAAATTGTATTATTTAGTAATGATATTCCACTAAAGGATAAAAAAATAACTGCTGAAGCTTGTATTCATCACCTTTGGTTTTCTGATCAGGATTATGCCTCAAAAGGTAATTTTATCAAATGGAATCCTGCGGTAAAAACAGCCAATGACCGCGACCAAATTCTAAAAGCTTTACTGGATGGACATATCGATGTGATAGCGACAGATCACGCTCCGCACACAAGGGAGGAAAAATCTCAGCTTTATGCTTCAGCACCAAGCGGAGGACCTCTTGTACAGCATGCATTGCAAGCCTTGTTAGATATGGTCAAAGCAGGAAAAATGACCTTAGAGCAATTGGTCCAAAAATCTGCACACAATACCGCTACATTGTTCCAGATTGAAGATAGAGGTTACATCCGTGAGGGATATTGGGCAGATCTAGTGTTGGTTGATCTCAATAAACCTTACACGGTATCGAAAGCTAATATTCTGTCTAAATGTGGCTGGTCGCCATTTGAAGGACATACATTTAGTTCAACTATTGCACATACGATTGTATCCGGCAAACTTGCTTTCTCTGATGGTCAGCTCATTGAAAAGGGAGTTGGTGAACGTCTGTTGTTCAACCGATAGAATTTAGCGATGGAGAAGAGGGACTTTATAAAATCGATCGCTTTAGGAGCATTATCTATTCCTGTGTTGGGGATGGGAAAGCCAAATGCAGGTACTGGCGCATTGTATGGTCAAGCCGCATTACTTGCCCGGAAATTAAAGCTGGGCGATACAATTGGTTTAATAACCCCCGCAGGTGTATTGGATGATGAAGAATCAATTAGCATAGCGCGTGAAATATTCGAGACACTAGGTTTTAAAGTAAAAGAAGGTAAACATATACGCAGTCGCTACGGTAATCTGGCAGGTACAGATCAAGAGCGTATTGCTGACATACACGATATGTTTTCCGATGCGACGGTCAAAGCGATTGTCTGTATCAGAGGGGGATCCGGTACATCACGCCTTTTGGATCGATTAGATTATAAACTGATTTCCAATAATCCGAAAATTCTATTGGGGTATTCAGATATAACGGCGTTGATCTTGGCGCTATATGCCAAAACAGGATTGGTTACTTTTCATGGTGCTGTAGGTATCAGTACCTGGACCCAAAAGCTTGCTGAGGCCTTCAATGCCCAGTTCATAGCCAATCAACCGGCAATATTTGAAAATCCAAAGTCGAAAGGTGATAGTATTGTACAGACAAAGGACCGTATTTCGACCATTCATCCCGGTACAACCGAAGGAATATTGCTGGGCGGAAATATGACCGTATTGACCGGATTATGTGGTTCGTCCTATCTGCCAGACTTCAAAGATAAAATTCTTTTCATAGAAGAGGTAGATGAAGATATGGAACGTGTGGACCGGATGTTCTGCCAGTTAAAAAATGCGGGTATATTGGGAGCAATTAAAGGATTTATTTTTGGTAAGTGTACCAATTGCAAACCGTCTAGTGGGTATGGATCTGTAACGCTTGACCAGCTCTTCAACGACTATATTAAACCTTTGAAAATACCAGCTTATACGGGAGCTATTATAGGGCATATAGCCGAACAATTTATCTTGCCTGTAGGTGCAAAAGTTCGTATAGATGCCTCTCAGGGGACAATCACCTTATTGGAGCCTGTATTAAAAGACTAATATGAAATTAATAAAAGATGATTTAATCAAAGCCTTTTCTTTGTATGAAGAAAAGGCTTTGATGCATAGAAGATTTAAACATGCCGATATTTTACCGCTATTGGAAAATGTCCGAAGCTCTGGACGTCTTTCGATAACAGAGATTGGCAAGTCAACTGAAAACCGTTCGATCTGTCGCTTACAATATGGTCAAGGGCCAATCAAAATACTTTTATGGTCACAGATGCATGGTGATGAGCCTACGGCGACAATGGCATTATTTGATCTGTTTAATTTCTTTGGAGGGGAAGATGATGGGTTTGATGCGTTTAGAAATGAGATAGCATCAAAATTGACCCTATATTTTATTCCGATGCTAAACCCTGATGGTACCGAACGGTTTCAACGTAGGACAGCAATGGATGTGGATATGAACAGAGATGCTCGGGCTACTGCAACTGTAGAGGGAGCCCTATTGAAGGAGCAAGCCATGTTGTTAAAACCTGATTTTGCCTTTAACCTGCACAATCAAAACAATTATTACAATATTCCCGGGACAAATACGCCAGTGACGATTTCCTTATTAGCCCCTGCCTATGATTATGCAAGGAGTATCAATGAAACAAGGGCCGATGCGATGCGTGTCATCGTGGGAATAAATAAGATACTTCAGGAATTTGTGCCAAATGCAGTAGCGAAGTATGATGATGAGCATACGCCACGGGGATTTGGCGATAATTTTCAAAAATGGGGTGCCAGCACTATTTTAATTGAATCGGGAGCTTATGTCGGCGATCCTGAGAAAATGATGGTGAGAAAATGCAATTTCGTCGCGCTTTTAAAATCATTTGAAGAGATTGCTCGTCAATCTTTTGTGTCATATTCTCTTGTCGATTATGAGGCAATACCATTCAATGATGAAAAGCTCCATGACGTATTGCTGAGAAATTTGACTATTGAGCAGAATGGAGCCCAAATTGTTGTTGATATTGCCATCCGGCAAAATGAAAAGACGATAGGGTCTGACTATTGTGTAGCGGGGGTAGTCGAGGATATTGGCGATCTGCAGGATTTTTATGGATATCAGGATCTGGATGTTTCGGGACTTAAGTTTATTCCCGCTAAGAAATATGATAATATACTTCTTATCGATCAATTAGATCACAACCTTATTCAGAATCTATTGCGCAAAGGAATAACTACGGTTCATATTAGGGATGGCGAAGCTGCTGGGAAATTGCATCAGTTTCCGATTAATATCGTATCTAGTGAAAGTTTCTTGTCTGAGGGACTGCCTAAACTCGGTTCTATGGCAAATTTTTTTATTGGTACGGACGAAAACATAAGGTATGCCATCGTTAATGGTTATGTCCTAGATCTTACTGTTGCTAATCAGGATCTGCATTATAAAAATAGTGTCTATTAGCGGTTCAATAAACAACAAAAAAGGTCATTCTAGAATGACCTTTTTTGTTTTGATAATTAATATCCTGGATTTTGTTGATCTTTTAATGTTGGATTGGCATTTATCTCAGATTGCGGAATCGGCAATATATACTTTTCAAACGTACGATCAATTTCTTTTGGACGTGTCTTGATCGTTAGGTCCTGAAAATCGTCATTGAAAGTAATCTTTTTATTTAGACGGATCATATCCCAATAACGATGGCCTTCGCCAAATAATTCTTTGCTTTTTTCATTTAGAATAGCATCCTCACTAATGGAAGCAGCCGTAAATGTAGCACGATTAGGAGAGCGTTTACTAATTGCGTTTAAGAATCCAGCAGCTTTTGTGGGGTCAGCTGCCGGCTTTTTTAATGCAGCTTCCGCAGCGATAAGATAAATTTCCGAAAGTCTAATGACCTTGATATTGACTGCAGTATTGTTGGTATTTCCTTTGTCACCTAGCGAGTTTAAAGGGAGTGACGTATTGGTATTGACGCTGCCCAGGTTTTTATACACTGCACCCATACGCGTGGCTGAGCTTTCATCTCGGCCTAAAATTGCCCAGCGGACATCACCGGTATCCTCTTTTAATCGATTTAGATAATAATCACTGGCGTAGAACATACCACCTTGTCCTCCTGTTCTGCGCATGAGATAATAACCTAGACTTGCTGTTCCCAGGTCGGCCTCACCTTCGTTGATGCCAAGTTCGTAGATCGATTCACTGCCATACATACTTGACCAGGAACTTGCCCACTTTTCATTTTCATACAATTTGTATACATTGTCGGTAATGATCTCGTTGGATTTCTGATAGGCATTTTCGTAATCTGCCATGGTCAGATAGACGCGGCTTTGAATAGCCAGATTTGCATAATAGTTGATATAACCATTGTCAGGCTTCTTATTTGCACTGAGCAGCTCTTGGCCAGCTTTGAGGTCTTTTAGGATTTGTGTATACACTTCGTCTACAGTGGCGCGGCTGGGCTTGTTGTTGTATGGTGCAGAGCTGATCACGATTGGCACACCTTTAGCATCTTTTTTGTCTGTATAAGATTTGCCATATAGCCTGACGAGGTCAAAATAAAACAATGCACGTAACGTCAATAATTGCCCTTGAGCATTCGCATATTGTGCTTTGGAGGCTGCATCAACTTTGTCTATTTTTTCCAAAACATCATTTGTTTGGGCGATACAATAATAGATTTGGGACCAAAAGCCTGCAAAGTTGTTATTTTCAGCATCTTGATTGAAGGAATACAATTGATCCAAGCCTCTTCCTTGCGAATAGACTGTGAGATCACCGCCTTTAACTTCACCATAGAGTTCAAAATTTCGGCCGTAATAGCTGGACGAAGCGATAAGCCGACTAAGTCCATTGATTCTGTTTCGGGCATCGCTCGCGCTATTGAATCCCGTATTTGCGTCGATTGAATTTCCAGGTTCGACATCCAGGAAATCTTTACAGCTACTGAACGACGTCAATAGAGCAGCTGCTATAATGGATATGTTGAATATTTTCATTGTGTAAAAATTAAGCATTAAAAACCTAGTTCAATTCCAAAGGTGTAGGTTTTCCCAATTGGTGTTTCCCATCCACGAGTTGAATATTGACCGACTTCAGGGTCCGCAATTTTGTATTTGGATGCAGTCAATAGATTGGTTCCATTAAAATAGACACGCGCGTTGCTGAATCCGACTTTATTTAAGAAGCTCTTAGGTAACTTATAACCAAAGTTGATGTTCTTTAATCTCAGGAAGGAAGCATCATGCAATTGTCTTGAACTGTATTTTTGAGGATCTGTTAAGTCATTACCATCTAATTTTGGTAGTGTACCGCCGGTATTGTTATCAGTCCACATATGCTCAAATGCATACTCGGAGCGAATTCTTTCCCAATAATAACCGTCATCAGCCACATCCTTGAAAGCACCATCGTAGAGCTTTCCGCCAATTTTATAAATGAAATTGAAGCCTAAATTGAAGTTTTTATATTCGAAATCCGTATTTAAACCGCCGCTGACTTTTGGAACACCATTACCAATGATTGTATAGTCCGCTTTATTGAAATCGTAAGTCGCATTGCGTCCATTGTAATTGAAAATATCGTCACCAGTTTGGTTATTGTTGGTATAATAAACGTTTTTACCATTTTTTTGATCTACACCAGCCCATTCATAACCATAAAAAGCTAGCGTGGACTGTCCTTCTCTATAGATAAATTGGGCTCTCGCATCCCCGCTTCCTTTTGTGTCATTTCCGACTGATCCTGTAGGATCATACCAGATGATATCTTGGTTATCGTTAAGTTTTTGGACCTTAGAGGTGATAAATGCCGCGTTTACATTGGCGCTCCATCTAAAATCTTCTTTTTTAATGATATCGCCAGCCAATTCAATTTCTAATCCTTTATTGTTGATCTGACCTACATTTCTTAATACAGTACTAAATCCTGTCGTCTGTGATGTAGGGACGTCTTGTAACAGATTTTTGGATGTCCTGTTAAAATATTCCACCGATCCCGTTATCCTATTGTTCAGAAAGCCGAATTCCAGCCCTGCATTGGTTGTATAGGAGGTTTCCCAAGTGATGTCAGGGTCGGGATTTGATACGAGATTTCCTCCAGGCTGGCCTTTGTAATTAAAGTTGTTGAAAGATACCAACCGTCTCCATCCAAAATTATCACTAGGCAATGTACCATTGACACCGTATGAGGCTTTAAGACGCAGGGTACTGATCGCATCATTTTCTTGAAGTGCAGGCAGATTTTTTAAGCTATATGCACCTGATACAGACCAGAAATCTCCCCATCGGTTTTTAGGACCCAATTTAGATGAACCATCGCGACGGTAGGAAGCTGCTAGGAAATAGGTGTTGTCATAGTTGTATTCGGCTCTTCCAAGAAATGACATTAGATTATAGCCCCAACTATAAGCATTGGCCTCGAATTTACCCGCCGACGAAATATAAGGAAGTTCAGCAGATCCCAATCCTCTTCCTGTTGTGCGCATGAAATCCGTTTTATTCTTCTCAACCTCAAAACCAGCTAATAAATTTAGGTTATGCTTGTCGAAAGATTTGCTATAATTGACGGTATTGGAGCTAACTAGTTTTAACATATTGGTATTAAACTGATGAACAACCCCGCCATCACTAACACCATTAAAGTGCTTAGCGCTATAATAGAGGTAGTCCTTCATGTCTGTGTAATCATAGGAGAATACAGTTTTGGCGGTCAAACTTGGAAGGATATTCCAGGTTAGGTTGCTGATAACCCCTAATTTGTTCGTTTTGGAGCTGTTGTCCCATTGTTTATCATAATAGTCGGCATTGTATGCATAGCTGCCATAACGATCTGTCCAATCCTCTCCAGTTTTATAGTTTGTCGGCCAATACAGAGGCCATAACAGATTTCGGGATTGAAGGAAATAATTCGATCCGGTATTTCTAGTGTCATTAAATCCCTTCTTTTTGTTGTGTCCAATGTTAATATTTGTTCCAAACTCGAGATTATCAACTATTTTTTGTGTTAAATTCAGACGCCCTGAAATACGTTCGAAATCATTGACTCTGATCCGGCTTTTATCTGTTGTATAGCCTAAAGAAGAAAAATACTTGGTAGCATCAGTTCCTCCTGAAAGTGAAAGATTATTGTCTTGATAAATACCCGTACGGAACAATGCTTTGTCCCAATCGTAATATTTGCCCTCTCTGTTTTCAATACCGTCAGTCATGCCCAGGATACTCACGTTGTCGTATCGGCCGGTGCCATTAGTTTCGAAACGATAACCATGTTTATTGAACTTATTATTTAGCTGTGTTAAAGCATAAGTATTGGCTTCCGCTTCAGTTTTTCCATTTGAGGTGCGATAGTCATAAAAAATCTGGTAGAGCATGTTGACCTGATCCTGAGGTGATGCGGTCTCGTAGTTATCTGTTGCCCATGTAGGTGTAAAACCAAGTGAGCTTTTAAAATTTACTGTAGGCTTTCCCGTTTTCCCTTTTTTTGTCGTAATTAGGATAACACCATTTGCTGCCCTAGAGCCATATAAAGATGATGCTGCAGCATCCTTCAGCACTGTTATTGTTTCGATATCATCAGGATTTAAATTGCCCATGACATTATTGGAAGTGTAGATGTAATCGCCCATCTGTCCACCTGAGCCTGAGTTTGCTGGAACTCCATCGATGACATATAGTGGCTCATTCGAGGCATTCATTGAGCCAATACCCCGGATACGGATACTTGGGGTAGATCCTGCTTGCCCGGAGGGAGTTGATACAGTCAGTCCAGCAACACGCCCACTGAGAGCACCTTCAAATGAAGTGACAGGTACGTTATCAATGTCTTTTGCTTTTACAGTTGCTGCCGAACCTGTATAGGTACTTTTTTTAGCAGTACCATAAGCGACAACCATAACTTCATCCAGAGCCTGTTCATTGCTGTCGAGAGCGATGCTGATCGTTTTGCGGCCATTCACTTGAATTTCTTGTGGTTTATATCCCACGGCGGAAATCGTTAATGTCGCATTGGCGTTTGTGTTTAAGGTAAACAGGCCGTTTTCATTTGTTGAGGTCCCTTGGCTAGCGCCTTTTACATGTATTGTAACTCCGCTAATTGGTTTTCCATTGCTGTCCGTTATTTTACCTGCGATTTGGATCTGTTGCGCATGTAAAGACTGCATCGAACTACAGGCTATGAGACACAACGTTGTGAGCACATGTTGTTTCATATAAATATTTGTCTTTTAGAGGCAATATGGGATATCCGGTTGATTTTCACAGTCGTTTGTGTTCCTTAGCCATGGATATTCCATAAAAGAGTGAATTGATTAATTTAGTTTGTTAATATTTTGGTGCTGTCGAGTGTTGGTCAAACCTGCGATAGCAATTCAGTGCAATCTTTTCTTTAAGAAAAAAACATTGCACTGAATATAGGGTTATTTTCTTACAATTCCAATTCCAGGACGGTCAGGAAGAAGGCAGTTGCCATTTACCACGGTCATGCCGTCGTATAGATCATTTGCAATTAATAAAGCGCCGTCTAGATCAGCCCAGTCTGTTAGCGGAGCAAGCTGTGCGGCTGCACTGATGGCGCATGATGTTTCGGTCATACAGCCGATCATGACTTTCATTTCCAAAGAACGAGCCAGTTCTGCCATTTGTTTAGCTTCGCGCATGCCCGTGCATTTCATCAATTTGATATTGATACCCGAATATACCCCCTTTAAAGCAGGAACATCCACAAGTCGCTGACAGCCTTCGTCAGCGATGGTTGGGATTGGACTATGCTCTGTTAGCCAGGCATTATCATCAATCTGCTCTTTAGGCATGGGCTGCTCTAAGAAAGAAACATTTCTTTCAGCAAGCCAATGAGCCATCTCCAAGGCTTCTTCACGTGTTTTCCAACCCTGGTTCACATCGGCACATAACGGTCGATCAGTAACCTGACGGATGGTGTCAATGATCATTTTATCCGTATCGAGACCCAGCTTCACCTTTAAAATTTTAAACTGATCAGCTTCGGCGACTTTTTGACGGATCATTTCTTCGGTATCGATTCCGATGGTGTAGGACGTCGGTGGGATAAGGCTGGGATTTAGTCCCCATATCTTATAATAGGGCTGATTCATAATTTTACCAAGGATATCATGTAGGGCAATATCAATGGACGCTTTTGCAGCCGTGTTTTTCAAAGCAAGCTGATCGATATAATGCAGGAGCTCTTCGGTTTGAAAAGGAGAGTTGAAGCCTGTCAGATCAATCTGATTGAGGAATGATAAGACACTTTCCTGTGATTCGCCTAGATAGGGTGGCATACTCGCTTCACCATAACCGATAATGCCATCATACTCTAGTTCGGTCAATACAACCGGTGTTGTGCTTCGGCTAAAGGAAGCTACTGTAAAGACATGGCGCAAAGTTAGCGTGTAAGGTCTAAATCTCAATTTAAAGGCCCCAAAATCTTTACTAATCCATTCAGATTGATTGCTCATGGTTATATTATTTGTTGTTGTAATAATTGCTTTCAACGACTTTCTGTATTGCACTATCGTGGGCACCAAGGTAACGGCGTGCGGCAACCACAGTACGGGTCTGAAAATCATCATAATTGCTGGCGTCCTTTAGCATGCTGTTGATGCGCACTAATCCGGCGGCGTGAATAAAGGTGCCATTACCGATATAAAGCGCAACATGGGTGACACGTGCATTTGGATTACTGTTTTTACCGGCAGCAAAGAAAAGCAAGTCCGCGGGTTTTAGGTTTTTTAGCGCTTTCTCGGGGTCAAAATGTCCCTCTTGATCCAATATGTCTATTTTTTCACCTGCAAGTACCTGTTGAGATGCATCGCGAGGAATCACAAAGCCATTCATAAAGAAGCTTGTTTTAGTGAAACCGCTGCAGTCTACACCTTTGACAGATGTTCCGCCCCATAAATATGGAAGCCCCAACATCGTTTTCGCGCTGGCGATAATGTTTTCTGCTGTTGGTTGGCGTGTGTCCAACCAATTTTTTAATGTCAGGCTTTCTGATTTTTTGATGTATCCCAATCTTCCATCCGGATAAGCGATTTCATAAAAACTACCTTTCTGCCCTTTTAACTGCAGGATATCGCCATAGACCAGGTCCGAAACGCGTTGGCTTTTTTCATTGGCTTCAGAATACGATTTTCCGAATTCAGCGGTATAGATCACTTTTTCCGCTTGCCGCCAATTTGCCAACATGGTTTTGTCCATCGCCTCAATGGATGAACTGGGTACCCAAGCGATATAGCCGTCAGGAGTACGAACACGGTAATCGCCACTCTTTTTCTGCAAGAGGTCAACCTGTGTGCCCAATAAAACCTGACTGGTCAATTCTGCCGCATTATCTGGAAAAGTACGCATGTTAGCAACCGAAAGTCTAATGACTCCAGCCGTCTTTTCTCCCACACTCGCGTCAGGCAATAGCTGTACCTGAATATTGGCCGAGATTTCTTTTGCCTTTTGTTGGAGAACGAACTGCGCATCTTTCTCGGTTGTTTCAAGCACATATTGGTTTTGCGCTATATCCGCTTTTTGGATGGCCACAATCTTGGTTCTTTTATCCGGAGCATATTCACGTTTTACGTTTTCTTGCAACTCTTTAATTTTGAAATAAGTGGTGGAATCCAGCTGCTGTGCCTGGCTACTACCCGTACCAATAAGGCTTGCATAGGCTATAATAGCGAATTTTAGCGTGTTTTTCATGCGAATTAGTTTGTTTCTAAAGATAGGATTAATTCATAATATAAGTCAATTTTTATTGTCGATTTTTAAGTGATTTTGATATTATGTTGCTAAAAAACGAATGTTTGGGTTTAATTTTAATTAAATCATCTAATTGCTAAAACCATTTTGTAATATTGCTTATAGATTGTGAAGTCAAAATTCTTCAATTTACTTCGGGACCCAAAAAATGAAGCATAACATGTTCCATAGCAGATCGAAGGGGGAATTGGAGCAGATTTAATTATCGATCCTTTGCCGGATTGATAGACAGCGATTTTATATAAAATAGTAATAAGGAAATGAGTTCAAGACGTGATTTTATTAAGAAAGGTTTAATTGCTGCTACTGCAGCGGGGACATTAACGGCATTTGATGCGAAAGGATTGTCGGTTGGAGCAAAAACGAATGTGAAAAAATACCCCATTGTAATTTCAACCTGGGACTTTGGTATTGCAGCAAATAAAGCCGCTTGGGAAATATTGTCAAAAGGAGGGAAGGCATTGGATGCTGTTGAACAAGGTGTACGTGTGCCCGAAGCCGATCTGAAAAATATGACCGTTGGTAAAGGGGGCTATCCCGATCGCGATGGCCATGTGACGCTCGATGCCTGCATTATGGACGCTGATGGTAATTGCGGTGCGGTTGCTGGAATGGAAAAAATTGGACATCCGATTTCAGTGGCACGCTTGGTGATGGAAAAAACGCCGCATGTGATGCTGGTAGGCGAAGGCGCATTGCAATTTGCTTTGGAAAATGGTTTTAAGGAAGAAAACCTACTAACTCCAGAAGGCGAAAAAGCATGGAAAGAGTGGTTGAAGGAGAAAAAATACAAACCCGTAGCCAATATTGAAAATCAGTCCTTTGCGGCGGAACGTTTGCCGGGAAACCAATATAATCACGATACCATTGGTATGTTGGCACTTGACGCCAATGGAAATATTTCGGGAGCCTGTACGACAAGCGGCATGGCTTTCAAGATGCATGGCCGGGTAGGAGATAGTCCTATTATTGGTGCCGGTCTTTATGTCGATAATGAAGTAGGTGGGGCTACGTCTACCGGAGTAGGTGAAGAAGTTATACGGAATGTAGGTAGTTTTTTGGTAGTTGAATTGATGCGTCAGGGATATTCTCCAGAAGATGCCTGTAAGGAAGCCGTCATGCGTATTGTGAAGAAAAAACCGGCAATTGCGAAGGAAATCCAAGTTGGCTTCTTAGCAATGAATAAAAAAGGAGAATATGGGGCCTATGCTTTACAACAGGGCTTTTCCTATGCGGTTTGCGACAGTAAACAGCAAGATTTATTGATTAAAGGAAAGCATTACTATTAATATTAAAAATAAGCGTGCGCGGCTTGGGTGTTTCATTCTCAGAGCTAAGTAGAACGTGAACCTGGGATTTTTCGTAATGCTAATAAGAGAAGCCATTGCTAATAAATAATTATATTTGTCTAAACATTATTAGGAACTGCTGATATGGTGCAGCAGATGTTGGTAAATGTAAAGTTAAAATACGCAAGAATATAAAAATATGAAAGCAACATTTGGAGGAGGATGTTTTTGGTGTACAGAAGTTATTTTCCAGAATACGGAAGGAGTAACATCAGTATTGCCTGGTTATATGGGGGGACATATCGATAAACCGACCTATGAGCAAGTATGTACGGGCACAACAGATCATGTTGAAGTCGTTGAATTGGAATATGATGATGAATTGGTGAATTACGAAGATTTGTTGAAAATTTTCTTCAAGACACATAATCCCACTACATTGAACCGTCAAGGAAATGATGTAGGAACGCAATATCGGTCAGTTGTGTTTTATCATAATGAGGAGCAAGAGATTCTGGCGAAGAATTTTATTGACGAATTGGAAAATGAGGAGGTTTATGAAGATCCTATTGTCACGGCAGTTGAGCCGGCCGTCACATTTTGGTTAGCCGAGGACTATCATCATAATTATTTTAATGATCATCCCGAAAATCCATTTTGTTCTGTTGTTATTGCACCGAAGCTTCAAAAATTCTTAAAAGAATTTAAAGCGTAGTAAGATCTTCGTTGAAGTTATCATGTGAGGCATGAGCCTCTTTGCTGCTTGAAATAGACAGCGTAAAATGAGCGTTCAAGGAGATGATAAAGCGTCTATAAGAATTGACTGTCAGAATAAAATACAAAAAAGGCTCGAATATTTATTCGAGCCTTTTTTGTATTTTATTAAACGTGACTTAGAACATCTCCATCTGTCCTTTATCATCAATCTGGACGTCATCCGGATTGGTGATCTCCAGTTTGATGTCGTCGTTCTTCTCCGTGGGCTCAGCTTCTTTCGGGGAGCTTTCCGCAATAGGTTCTGCACTATCAACCTTTGTTTCTGGAGCATCAGTAGTTTCTGCCAAAGGATTTTCTTTCCCTTTTTGACTTAAATCTTCATCTGTGGTCAATAGGGTAACCGATTTTACCGTATGGAAAGACAGGCGGTTTCCTTGTGCTTTTATTCCTTTTACATCAATAATTTCAGTCAAAGGCTGATCAAGTGTCTCTTCTGTCTGAGATTTGCCTTTTAAGATATCCAATTTGACCAAAGGTTCAGCGGCATTGCTCATCAAGATCAATTTGGATCCTGCATCTTCATTGATAAAGGAAATACGTTTTCCAATAGGCTGATCGTCAAATTTAAAACGTTTGACAAAATAGGTTCCGCTCTTGCCGTCCTGATGCACGACTGTATAGATATGGTCTGGATAGTATTTTTCGATCCGGATCATTTTCTCATCGAAGTGGTTGCTTAAATCAAAGTTTGACAATTCATAGGTGCCGTCTGAAAGAACTACCAATATTTTGTCGTCGCCATCAAATTCACCGAGGTATTGGCCGCGTTCATCTGCGTTTAGACGTTTCATGACCGTATCATACCATATTTTTCTTCCCGCCAGTGTGGAAACACCAGAGCTTTTGAAGCTGATTTTTTTGACCGGATACTTCGATACAATATTTCCTTGGGACGCACGGCCCTTGATTGCAATCTCGGCAAAGTCCATGTCAAAATTCAACTTACGCAATTTTGTGTGCGGTTTAAGCTGTATATTAACGACTTCTGCTTCACCGTTTGGATTGGCTGAGAAATATAGAATTTTCGATCCTTTTGATCCTTTGGATACATCATATTCTTTATCGCGTGTAACGCCTACGACAGAGAAACGTTTGATGTAGCTCGTGCCAGTTTCACCTTCTTTATAGATGGCATTATAGATGGTACGTTCATCACCTTTTTTGAAAACAGCGACATGAATGATACCTTTTCCGACAAAGACTTTATCTTGGATTTTACTGACAACATATTTCCCATCTTCACGGAAGGCAATAATATCGTCGATATCCGAACAGTCACAGACAAACTCATCTTTCTTCATGCCCGAACCGATGAATCCCTCTTCGCGATTAACATATAGTTTGGCATTCGCCAAGGCCACCTGTGTAGCTTCTACTTTGTCGAATATGCGCAATTCAGTTTTACGTTCACGGTCTTTACTATATTTTTCGCGGAGTTTTTCAAACCATGCAATAGCGTATTCCGTTAATTGGCGTAAATGGCGTTTAACTTCCTTAATCTCATTCTCGAGCGTTTTCATCATTTCGTCCGCTTTTTTAACGTCGAAACGTGTAATGCTGCTCATTGGCTTGTCGATCAATTTTTTGTAATCTTCCGGACGTATCTCGCGGTAGAATTGGTCGAAGAAAGGTTCAAACAAGCGATTCAGAACTTGCACCACGACCTCAAAGTCACCTGCATTTTCATAATCCGGATGCTTGTACATCCCTTCTTGGATAAATATTTTTAATAAACTACTGAAGAATATCTTTTCTTGAAGATCATTTAAGCGAATCTCCAATTCTCGTTTCAATAAGTTTTTAGTGTTTACGGTATTCTCGATTAGAATATCGTTGACACTCATAAAGTGAGGTTTTTCCTCCTTGATCACACAGGTGTTGGGCGAGATGGAAACTTCACAGGCTGTAAAGGCATATAAGGCATCAATCGTTACATCGGGAGATATTCCAGGTGCTAAATGCACGATGATTTCAACGTTTCCTGCCGTATTATCCTCGATTTTTTTGATCTTAATTTTCCCTTTATCGTTGGCTGTAACCACACTTTCAATTAGACCGCCAGTCGTGGTTCCAAATGGAATTTCTGTAATTGCGAGCGTCTTTTTGTCGCGTTCTTCAATTTTCGCACGTACACGGATTTTGCCGCCACGTTGACCCTCATTATAATTTGAAACGTCGGCCATACCACCCGTAGGAAAGTCTGGGAAGATATTCGGACGTTCACCGTTTAATACCTGAATTGATCCGTCAATGAGCTCAATGAAATTGTGCGGCATAATCTTGGTTGCCAGACCGACAGCGATACCTTCAGCTCCCTGAGCTAATAGTAAAGGAAATTTTACCGGAAGGGTAACAGGTTCGCGATTCCGTCCATCGTAACTCAGTTGCCACTCCGTAGTTTCAGGGTTGAAGACAACGTCATTTGCAAATTTGGATAATCTTCCCTCGATGTAACGCGGAGCTGCTGCAGAATCTCCCGTAATAGGAAAACCCCAGTTACCTTGACAATCGATCAAAAGATCCTTTTGTCCCAGCTGCACCATGGCGTCGCCGATAGAAGCATCACCATGTGGGTGATATTTCATCGTATTACCAATAACATTGGCTGCTTTATTATATCTTCCATCATCCATTTCCTTTAAGGAATGGAGGATACGACGTTGTACGGGTTTTAAGCCGTCATTGATATGCGGTACGGCTCTGTCCAAGATAACATAGGATGCATAATCCAAAAACCAGTTTTCGTATAGTCCCGATAGAGGTATCGTTTGACTTCCGCTTTCTGTTTTTCCTGATCCTAATTCCTCTTGATTGTCTTCCGTTGGGAAGTTCGTTTCGTCACTCATTTACTCAGCAATAGATTAAATTGTACAATACAGAAAATGTTCGAAATGTTATTTTATTCGAACGTGTAAAAATACAAAACCATTTTGTTTTATCCCAGTGAAACTATGAAAAGTTAAAAAAATTAGTTTTTAAAACTAATATAATTAGTTTGTTGATTGGTCAATGGCTAGATCATACCAATAACAGGGAATATTCCATAGATCGAAATGAAATTCTTCAGTTACCTGAAATCCTACTTTTTCCAAGACATGCCTTGACCCCAGGTTTCCCGTATGTGTGATAGCGTGCACTTCAAGATGGGTAAGCTGTTCGCGATAATATTGCATACAGGCCAGTGCGGCTTCTGTCGCATAGCCTTTTCCCCAAGATTCCCTTCTGAAACGATAACCAAGGTCTAAAAAACCAATACGTCCGTTCTCCAATTCGTCAATATATTTAAATCCCGTCCAGCCTATCCATTGATTGCTTGATTTCTCAACGACCCCTAGACGGCCTATACCGTATTTTTCATATTGTTGCTGAATATGCGCGATGGCTTTTTTCATTTCTTCAATGGATTGAACAGGTTCATTATTCAGAAAGGTATGGACCTCCGGCTGTGAATCCATTGCGAAAAAATAAGCGGCATCATCCATCTGTATTGGACGGATAATTAAGCGTTCAGTTTCCAGTATAGGTAAGTGTTTTTCCATATTGTTTATCTCAAGTGTTACGGCATACTAAAGCCACAATTTGTCGATATCTTTTTGTAGTATTTTTTCTTTCATTTCCTCCTCAAAATCTCCGAACTGCTCTTTTTTTACAGATTTACTGATTCTGCCAGCTTCGAGTACCAAGATTTCATCGCAGGTATCTTTTAGCGTGGAAAAGATATGGGACGAAATCAGGATCGTTTTGCCCATTGCTTTTAGACGAAGAATAATCTCCGTAAGAATAATGCTGCTTTGTAGATCTATGCCATTAAAAGGTTCGTCAAGGATATAATAATTATTGTCCTGCAGCAGTGTTGCTGTCAGCGCAAGCTTTTTTTTCATTCCTGTGGAATAAGAGCTTGCATATTCCTTTAGCGGCAGCTCGAAAATATTTCTTTCACTGAGATTTTTGATCTGTTTACCACGCGCATCTGTCAGCAGATAAATATACTCTTCCCCCGTGAGCTTAGAAAGGAAATATGGATCCGAAGTGAGGTAACCTAAATTGTTTTTCAGGGGTTCTAAATTAGATTTTATACTTCCCGAGGCAGTTTCTAATCCAGCAATACAACGAAACAGCGTTGTCTTTCCGGCGCCATTTTCACCGACGATACCATATACTTTTCCGCTATCAAAGGTGTAAGTAATCTCGTGCAGTACTTGATGCTGTCCAAAGGACTTACTGATATTCGTAAGCTCGATCATAAGTGATTTTTTAGATTGTTGATTGCTTTGATATAATAAAAGGGCAAGAGCGCTAGAATCAAGGGGTAAAAGCTAAAACAAAGTGCCAAAGCAAATCCTTCAGGGAAATTGATCTCCCGTGGGTAAGCGACGTATTTTAATGTGATTGCAAAAGGAAGTAAAAGTAATATTCCGCCCAATACAATACAGGCATTAAATAAATCCGATGGAAAGATTACAACATACAGAAAAAGAAGGGGCAGTACCAAGAGTAGGCATTGTAAAATTCCTCTTTTGAACTTTCGCATCAGAAAGACTGTTGGTGTATGCTGGTTATTCCAAAGGTAAAAAATAGGTTCCGGTAATTGATAATAGAAAACACAGGTGAGCGCAATGCAAACGACACAAAATAAAACAAGATTGGAATTGGCTACATAAAAACCGATTCCGGCCAATAGATATAATACAAGCAAAAGCAGGTAGCTCCGTCGGAACCCGATGATAAATTCAAAAGGTTTTTTTGCGAAAGGTGTCGGAATAGATTTTCCGAAAGCCCTAAATGTCAAAAATGCAAAAACAACGGCCAAAATAGTCAATAACAATATATAGCGCCATTGGCTGTGGAGGGAAAGAATGAAAAGGGACGGCAGCGTTAATAGACCATTCTCAACTATTCTGATCTTGTGAAAATTTCGCTTACTGTAGGTGTTTTTGAGAAAGTCATTTCTGTTTTTTTCTGTGAGCAGAAACAGTGCTTGAAAATTGCCAAGCAGTAGGGCATAACAACCAAAAAGCGGATATTGAAGCAATGCATAATAAGCAAAATAACATAATCCAAACAAGAGGAGAAAGGCGAGCCAAACAGGCAGTCCTGTAGCGCGAATATGCCGAGATAGTAACGTATATTGAAGCTTTAAATAATTGCTTACCATGATAATCAAACTTAGATAAATTACCTTTTATATGCAATATATAGCTTACTATTTCTAAAAACCTGTTACTTGGATGCCTGTTCAGGCATATCGTTTGTTGATTCTACTCCGGTAAGCGTGTACGCTTAATATTTTGAAGAGAGGGAGGTCACAAAGAAACGAAGATTTTAGGTGCAACAAAGGGATATTAGAGGGAGCTGAGATTCTCCATTTAAACAGTGCTTGTTCAGTGATTGTTCAGTGCTTGTTCAGTGTAGACTGAATTAGCACTGATTGATTACTGTCTAAACATTAAATAAAAATTGATTTTAGCTACTTCTTGGTAGACCTATGTTTTCGTTTTAATATTTATCTTGATTATCTTAACAATAGGGCTGCTATCAGAAAATCAACTATGAAATCCAAACCCCAAATCAAATAGCTATGTTTTAAATCGAACTCAGACTAGTGGGCTTTGTGTTTTCTCTGCCAGCTCAGCATATAGGTCAGCGCAAGTAGCAAAACTACGGCATTGGCATACATAATGACTGGAATCCGCAGGATAACATCACTATAGTACAATCCGGCAAGCAATGCGCCAAGCCCTATTCCAGCTTCAAGTGAGATGTACATGGTTGCTACTGCCTTGCCGCGATGTTCGGGTAAACTAAGGTCAATCGTCCAGGCATTGACGGCAGGGGAAAGTATACCTGTACCCACGCCATAGATACTTGCTCCGATCATCATGCCAATGAAACTATTGCCAATACCGATAGCAACGAGTGCAATAGCGATAATGACTATTCCGACAACAATGACTTTTGGTCTCCCGTAACGGTCCGAAACTTTGCCGGAAACAAAACGTATCAATACCGATGCAATGGTGAAGGCCAGGAAAAATAGCCCTTTATTTTTAAGACCCAGGTATTCACTCCAGTCGGGAATTAGTGTTAAAATGACTCCATAAGCGGTATAAGATAAAAACGTGACGATTCCAGCTGGAAGGGCACGCCATTCAATAATATCCCTGCGGTTTATTTTGAGCATGGAGAGATTGAATTTCTCTTTTTTTGCCAGTGTTTCCTTCATGTTAATGACGATAAGAATGGAGAGAAGTGCCATGAAAGAAGAGCAATAAAACATCACATTGATACCAAAGGCCTCGAAAATAGCGCTGCCAATTGCTGGGCCAACAGCTGTACCGACGCTAAAGGCCAATCCATGCATCCCTAGCGCCTCACCCCATCTTTTTTGAGGAACCAGATCGGCGACATAAGCAGAAGTTGAGGTGGGTTTAAAACCAGTGGAAAAGCCATGTATCAATCGTAAGAATAGAAAGCCCGCGACTGATGTTAAAATGGGATAAAGAAAACCACAGATGAAGCAGACAATGGATCCAATGGCCATGACTGGTACACGTCCCCAGCGATCAGTCAATTTACCACTAAAAGGGCGCGAAATTCCAGCAGTCAATGTAAACAACGCTATGATTAATCCTTTATATTCCGCTCCGCCCAAACTGCTCAGATAATTGGGTAGTTCGGGAATGATCATATTGAAGCTAGAAGAAAATAGGAGTGAGCTTAAGCAAAGTAAAATAAATTGAAGCGTATAGATGGATTTCTGTTCAGCTGGCATGGCGCAATTTTTATCGTGTGAATATTCAAAAAAGGACAATGGATGTTGGCGATTATTCATCCTTCAAAGGAATGAGGCAAATGTACAGTTTTTGGAGCGATTAAGCTTTTTCTTTTGGCGGAAAAATAATAGAATTCTTTCCATGAGATGGAAAAATACGACGGTGAGGGCGTTAGTGCCTAAAAAAAGGTTATTTTTGGTAATACCATTTGTTTAAAACATGCAAGAACGTGGAAATCCAGGTGTTTATTTTGAAATTCCGGTATCGGATTTGAATCGCGCAATCGCGTTTTATAGCCAGTTATTCAATTTTACCTTTGAACAGGAAGATTTTGACGATAACCAAATGGCTTACTTTCCATTTCAAGAAACCTTATCTGGGATTACTGGTGCTCTGGCGAAAGGCGAAATTTATAAACCTACACGTGAGGGTGTACTCCTTTATTTCCATGTAGAAAATGTGATCGATACAATCGTGAAAGCGCTAGCGCTGGGGGGGAAAGAGTTATATCCAGCCACCTTTCATACCGACTTGGGCTTTGCCGTAGCAGAGATTGAAGATTTGGAAGGAAACAGGATCGGATTACATCAAAAGCTGTAAGCGACGAAACAGAGCTGTCGCCTATTAGATCAATTGTTGTCGGGCTATTTCACTGCAGAAAATGGTCGTCGCAACGGCTACATTCAATGATTCAGCTTGCCCTAGACGTGGTATAGTGACAGCTTGATCGATCAAAGCTATTATTTCGTCGCTGATGCCATTTCCTTCGTTACCCATAACAATTAGCCCCTCATCAGCCCACACAGTCTGATAAATGGATTGACCATTAAGCAGGGCGCCATAGACTTTCAATCCAGTTGCCGGAATAAAATCAGTTAAATCAGTATAGTGAATCTGGAGTCTGGCCAGTGAGCCCATGGTTGCTTGCACTACTTTTGGGTTGTAGGCGTCTACAGTTCCAATGGAACAGATAATATGTTCGATTCCAAACCACTCCGCCGTGCGGATAATTGTACCCAGATTGCCTGGATCCTGCACATCATCGAGCACAAGGCTAAACTTGTTTTTTAAGTTACTTGGTACAATTTTCTGCTGTAAAGGAAGTTTGACCAAAGCGAGTATACCCTGTGGCGATTTCAGTGCGCTAATCTTTTGGAATTCAGTTTCCGTTAGTTCATGGGATTTTATATTATGCGAGATTTTACCCACTTTTGTGTTGGCGTCGTCCGTGTAGAAAATAGACTCAACCTCATAACTTGATGAAATAAATTCCATCACGGATTTTATACCCTCAACGATAAACAGGCCGTGTTGTTTTCTATACTTTTTATTTTGTAGAGACGTTATTAGACTGATTTGCGCTTTTGACAACATTTTTATTTGATGATTAAGTATCCTCGTTTTATCGGATTTGCAAGTATAACGCTTTTAGTGTTATTTTTTGCATCATGCCGGTCTTCAAAATATCTTGACGATGACCAAGCTCTGGTTACAAAAGTACAGATTTCTGGTGTCACCCCTGCATTGAAAGAATCTTCCGAAACGTATATTTCCAATCAAATAAGACCTAATTCAAGGGTAAATCTATTTATTTACAATACGTTCAATACTAAAAACGGGCGCTATAAAACTAAGAAAATTCGGAATGTCGGCGAACCACCTCACTTGCTTGACTCGGCAATGGTAGATTTATCCGCCAATCAAATCCGACGTTTTCTATTTTCAAAAGGTTACTTTAAAGCTAAGGTCGAACCAGCGATTTCAGTTTCCAAAAAGAGAGCACATATTGACTTTAAGGTGGATGAAGGTGCCCCTTACCAGGTTAGAAATATTGAACGCAAATTTGAGGACGAAGATATAAAGGGAATATTTGAACGGGAGGTACTTCCAAAAACTGCGGTTAAACCCAATACCCAATATGATGCCGCAAAGTTGCTTGATGAGCGGGAGAAACTTTATGTTTCTATGCGTAACAATGGTTATTACGATTATATAAGGCAATATATGCGTGCTGGGGTTGATTCAACGATCGATGGACCTTTGATCGACTTGAAAATTAATGTCGAAAATCCATCTGACTCTACGATACATAAAAAGTATCAAATAGATAGTGTTTATATGACGATAAGGAATTATGGAACAATGTCCAAGAAGGAACCTCGTCGCATCGTAGATTCGGCAAAGCGACTTTTGTTTGTTGATGAAACAAATAGTTTCAGATGGAAACCTTTGGAGCGTTATATGTATTTACGTTCAGGTCAGTACTATTCCTTGCGGGAGGAAAATAAATCCTATGACCGATTGTATGAAATGAATGGATTTCGTTCTGTTAAAATGCAGTTTGTCAAAAAAGATTCGAATAAACTTGATGTACACTATGAATTTGTCCCAAGACCCCGGATGGGAAATCAAATAGAGGGTGAATATACCTTTAGTTCGGGGATGAGCGGATTCAATATCGGGAATACATTTTCGCAACGTAATATCTTTGGTGGCTCTGAGCAGCTGGAAGTGAAATTACGTTATGGTGTCTTGTTTGATCCACGTTTGGCAGGCGGGCTTTCAAGTAAAATATTCAATAACGATTTTCAGGCAGGCGTAAATTTGGTTATTCCTCGTCTGATGGTGCCCTTTCATATTAATCCAGGAGGTAAATTTGGTTTGCCCAAAACGACCTACTCCATGACTTTGCAGTTATTCGATCAAGATAAAACGTATTCGAACCGTTATTTTATAACATCCTTGAATTATTCCTGGTATGAAACGGAAAATAAGTACCATAGTTTTACACCTATTGTACTAGAATATAGGGATGGACGACTGGATTCCAATTTCCGGAACAAGCTCGTACAGGAAGGTTATCAGCTGTATGTGCGTAGTAATGATCGTCAATATTTTGGTTTAGGAACACAATATACCTTTGTCCTGAATGGTAAGAAATTGAATAGCAAGGAGGACTTTCAATATTTCAGAGGAACATTGGATGTGAGTGGAAACGTATTAGATCTTATTAGCTCCTTGGCAAAATTGCCTAAGAATGCTGATGGTGAGAAAAAAATATTCGGTGTGCCCTTTCTTCAGTATGCCAAAACTGAACTTGATTATAGACTCTATCGAAATCTTGGCGGCAATAGGCAATTTGTCTTTCGTTTTAATCCAGGGATAGCGATCCCATATGGCAACAACTCCAAACTGTTGATTTTTGAGAAGAGTTTCTATAGCGGGGGGATGAATGGCATACGCGCTTGGCAGGCACGTACCTTGGGTCCTGGGGCTTATAACCGTCAGAGTCTCAGTGAAGATTTGCGCTTAAACCTGCGCAATTTAGATCAGTTGGGCGAAATTAAATTGGAAGCGAATGCGGAGTATCGATTCAGATTACTCAATAATTTTCTGGGCGCAAAGATGAATGGAGCGACATTCGTGGATATGGGAAATGTTTGGCGACTCAAGAAGGATGAAGAACTGAATCCAGGAGGGGAGTTTAAATTCAATAAATTCCTTGGGCAAGTGGCCATTGGAACCGGTTTTGGGCTCCGTTTCGATTCGGACTATTTTGTGATTCGCTTAGATGCCGGGCTTAAACTAAAAGATCCCCAATTCTCAGGTGCTGATCAATGGGTGATCAAACACTTCTTTGATTCCAAAGAATTTAAGGCACAGTATTATGAAACCCACAGACCGGATCGATACAATTTTATTCAATACAATTTTGGAATCGGTATGCCGTTCTAATTACAATTGATGTATTGTATTGCGAATCGCTTCAGTTCTGTTATTTTCCCGCTATCCGGATTTGTTACTTTGTTAACCGATTAGATTTTTGAGGCTTGAAAATATAGATTCAAAAATTTTGCTCAAGTCCAAACCCTGAGAATGGTTGAATAAAAAGAAAACAATTGCCAGGGCGATGGCCGTCATAATCACTTTTTTAAACATGTAAGCGATTCCTAAGACGACTGCAGGAATAATTAAAAACATCAATCCGCTAATGGCAAAAGGAGAAAGGCCACTATCGCTCTTATAGATATAAAATAAACGTCCTTTGGAAGTTTGCTGATTTTTATGACTGAAAAATACGAAGGTTGATGACTCAATTTTCTGATTTGGGACAGCAACACCCTCATGAAATTGCAGTGGCTGAGAGAAACCATTGATTGTAAATAGGTAATTGCCATTGATGGTCTCATTGGTATTTCCCAACGAATCCAATGCAACTACAGCCAATTTTCCATTTTTGGACAGGTTTTCCTTTACGACAAAGTTCTGGATAGTTTGCTCTTGAGCAGCAGCCCAAAAAGGTACCAGTAATAGAAAAAATATAATCTTTTTCATCTTATTATAAGCGTTTAATTTTAGCCGATTTGTAGCAAGAGATTTGGCTTATTTGCTTATATCACGTTCTACAAGCCAGGGCAAATTCATGCTGATGATGTCGAAACAAATCTTGTCAAAATGAGCATGCAATTTTAGGAATTTTAATCTTCTTTTGGAAATCTTTAACTATTCGAATGTTGGATTTGCTTCAGTTCCCTGTTTGAGTAGGATGGAATGCTTTTAGCGAAGGCCAGCTATCCTTTTATTTTCTTCTATTGGAAAATTAAGTTTTATCCTCGTTGGGTAAAGAATATGAATTGTTTTCTGTATCTTTTGTTAAGATCATATTTTGCAAATATCTAATATCAGGTTTCCCAAAAAAAGTGTTTATTTTTCCCATGGTTTGGTCATCGCACCAGTTACCTTCCGGATCTTGGATCTGTAGTACCCATTTATAAGGATGTTTGTTGTTTGAAAATTCCTTTATCCTAATAAGTCCAAATAAGCATATGTTATCTGATTTAACATGTCGTCTATTTCCTCTTCTGTATTATCATAATGCCAATGGAACTGGTCAAAAATGAGCATATTTTCTCTTATGTCAATATATAATGTAATATCAAAACCCTGAGCGGGGCTGCCAAATATTTCAAGCTCGTTCGCGTTTGGTCTTCGGTAAGAGATTTCAGGATGTTTTGTTATTTCATCTATAATTAAATCGATAATATTTTGGTCCATCTTAATGTTGGATTATTCACCTGTAAAATAGGCAAATTTTCGAAAAAATTAGTTCTTTGAGAGTTCTTCAATCAATTGCAATCTCACGGTTTCATTTAGAATACCTTTTGGATCATCTATAGTTATTTTTCCAAGGATATCTTTTTTGACGGAAGCTCGATTTCCATTATTGTCACTCGCATCATAATTCCCGAAAATATCCTTTCTAACTGAAACCCGATTTCCGCTATTGTCTTCAATCTTTTTACCACCAAGAATATCATTTCTCACTGTAGTACGTTGACCATTGCTATTTTCAATGGTGAGATTATCCAAAATATCTTTCTGTACCCTAGTTGAATTACCCTTGTTATCACGAATTTCCAAATTGCCTAAAATATCTTTTGATATCGTTGAGCTATTGCCTTGGTTATCTCGAATATCGAGGCCACCTAAAATATTTTTGGAGACAGTTTTGACGTTTCCTTTTTCATCACGGATCTCCAAATTACCGTGTATATTTCTAAAAACTGTAGATGGACTTCTGTCACCATCTTCATTTTTTACGACAATATTGCCTGAAAAGTCTTCTTTTATGGTTATTTTAACATCATCCTTAGTTACGGTTGTATATTCGCCCCAGCTACCTCGTTTAAATTTAATGGTTCTCCAGGTATCTGAAAGAATAACATCTCCCCAGCTATCGGTTTCTATTTTTATAGCGTTTTTGTCTAATCCATCTGAAATAGCCATTTTAATCATGTACTTTTTCATATTGTCAGAAGGGGGATCGGACCATATTCGGGTATGCTCTACCGTTGTTGAAAGTTTGGCTTCTACCTTTAAGGTAACCAATATTGGTAAAAAACCGAATAGATAATATATGCGTTTCATTTGACTGTGATTTAATGTCAATATACGTTTTTTTGTGCTACTTTCATTATATTTAAACAGTAGGCGAATTAATTGATATTACAGTTAGATAGAATGTTTAAGCACTTAAAATACATAGACGGTACATCGGATAAATTTTGGGAAATACAAACAGCGGGTTCTACCCATACAGTTACCTATGGTCGAAATGGAACCGCCGGCCAAAGTAAGAGTAAGACCTTTGATTCAGAAGAAGCCTGTTTAAAAGATGCAGAAAAATTAATAGCAGAGAAGACTAAAAAAGGCTATTCTGAAGATGGTACCGTAGGCGCTGATAGCAAGGAGAAAAGTTCGGCTGTTCGGCAACCAACGGCTGCTAGCCAGCGAAAAGAAGAAGCGGTAGCAGCACTGAAGTTGCTTATCAAAGAGGCAAGGACAGAAGATATCATCCCTTTTCTGGAGGAATATTCCAGTGGTAACCTAGAAATTTTAAAAAAAGAAATTCGTGCAGCCAAGCGATATTGGGTCGATTATAGCGACCTTTCTAAGGATCCTGAATTTAAAAGTAAGGCACAGTACAATTGGGGAACGCGGGGTACCAAGGAGCAACAGCGTACAGTAAAATTACTTGCTCTTGCAACATTTTCGGGTTCTGATGCCGGTAGCTGGGATATTTTTTATGAACTTTTGAACCAGGCCCGGAGCAAGGATGTGATACAGATCCTTGCCTATGCCAAGCCCAATTGGCTGGGCGGATATTTATTACAGTTAGTTCGTAAAAATGAGTGGCAACAGATAAATTATGACAATCTCCGTTTTTTGGAACAAATGGGACATGTTGATTTTGAACCGGAGCTTTATGCAAGTTCAATTTCTGGTTTTAATAATTATGAGTCAAAGAGGTTTTTTGATCTTCTTACAACAGATGAATTGACAGTACAACGTGATATTCCTTTGGTATTTGAATATGAAACGGGCATTCACAGCAGGTATTGGGATTATAACTATCAGAATGCAGTCAATGAACTGCTATGGGATAAGGTGTTTGATACGCTGTTGGAAAACGGAAAAATTGATCGGGAACTCATCATCACTGGAGCGCTCGAAGCTCAAACCAAAAATTGGAATAATAATCTAAAAAGCTATTTCAGAAAGCTTATTGAGCGGATGAAAATTTCCGAGAATACTGTGATTGAATATCAGCAACAGTTCTTCCCTTTATTGCATGCTGAACATAGCGCTGTGATCAATTTTGCAGTAGAATATTTGAAACCTTTCTTCGTGCATACTGATTTTCAGTTACATGATTTTTTGGATTGGGCAGAAGCGATCTTTATGCGGAGCGATGTTAAGGCAAGTCTTAAAACTCTTCTGATACAGTTTGACAAACTATTGAAACAAAAATCCGAATGGCAGGAACGATTTGTTTCGCTAGCGGCCGATATCTTTATGATTCCGGATTTGCAGTTACAAGAAAGAGCAGCGAAGTTTATTCTAAAATATCAAAAAGAACCATCTGAAGAGCTTGCAGCTAAGTTGCAGCTTTATAAACCACAGATGATGGGGGCTATTGGTACTGATCTCAAGCACCTGCTATTGGAGGAAGGTTATTCGGAGGAAGAGATACTTGCTGAGCTTCAGGGCGAAACAGTCGAGCAGTATGGGTATCAGCCCATAGACGTCCGACGTTTAAACGAACCCTACGAATATCCACAGACCTGGAACGAATTATTTTTCAAGGTAGGGGAGGTAATAGGAGGTTCCGACCCCATTCAGGTGGAGATACTAATGAATGCATGGGTGCAACAGACAGCCGTTTTCCCCTCAGACTATCAGATACAGTTAGAACCTTACATTAAACAATTGACAGGAGCCTATCGTGAATCTTCCTGGTACAATCATTTCTCAGGGACCTTCATTAATATGTTTTATAAACCCACTGTAGTATATAAAGATAAAGATCGGTATCACAATTACTCCAAGTGGGTCAGTCTGATGGGAAGCCAATTGGAGCTATTGCAACGTTATCGGATTGATGGTATCCAGCTGCCACTTTTGAGTCTGCCGACACATAAGCCATTTTGGATCGCACCGATCATTCTCGTTGAGCGTATCTTGGCTTATCAGGAAGCAGGAGTGAAAATCAATTTGTTGGATTTTTCCATAGCCCTAAGCCGTACTGTCCGTGAAGATCTAGAAGGAATTGAAGCCTTAATAAAACAAATAAAGGAACAGCAGGTAAAAGATGTGATCAGCTATGCCCTAGGGCTGGATCCAATGAAGGTTCAGCAGCAATCCTGGCTTAAAAATTTATTGTCTTCCAAAGATTCCGATCAGGTCAACTGGATTGGTGTATGGGCGACCGTCGCTCGCACGCATCATCAGGATACCCATTTTGAAGAATTTGCCAAAGAGCCTTTAGCGGATATTCCTTTTGCTGCACAGCCATTCCGTCCAGCATTGAAAATAGAACCAACCTATTATAACGGTTATAACTACACGACTAGAAAATCGGAACAGGTGTATAACGGTGATAAGCTGACCTATCATTTCCCGTCTTACAAACAGGGAGCCGAGACCTTTTTGTATCACAAAGATATTTTCAACCGGGGGAACAATACTTTACTGTCTTATTATTTGTATAGGGCCGATGTCCCCTATATGCATAGTTTGATGCCGCAGAATACGGAAAGTCTTTCCATGTTTTTAACAATGGGGCTGAATAGTAAGAGTGATATTGGCGGAAAATCTTCGGCTGCTTACCTGCAGGAGATGCTGTACGACTTTTTCCATTTTGATCAACAGTCCAATCTATACCTGGCAACTTCACTCTTTAATAAAGAGAAAGAGGTGCGTGCGATGGCTGTTGAAGTCATTTTGGCTGCAGTTAATGAAAATAGATTGGACATCACTGTATTAGGTGAACAATTGGGAATGCTGTTGAGCAATGGTTATGGCCCAATAGGTCGTTGTGTTGAAGTGCTGGAGCAATGTCGCGATATATCTTCAAAGCATAACAATGCCTTATTGCAGCTATTGGATGCGGCTTTTGCGCATTACAACATTGCTGAAAAAATGCCGACCAATTTTAAGAAAATCATCGAATATTATTACGATTTGATGAACAAGGAGCAATATCATTTTCCAGAGGATCTTCAACAGATTTTTGAGAAACTGGAAATATATAAGGGTTTACAACCTATTTTGAAAAAAATAAGAAAATAACAATATGGCAGAGCAAGATTTAGCGATTAGCTATGCAAGAAATTCACAGCTGACCCAACAATCGGGCATACAGCAATTGGTATTGGCACACCAGTCGGAATTGGCCGAAGTCGCCAATGTACCTTGTTTCTTTTGGGGGAGTTTGACGGATCCTTTACTGACATCCAAATGTTTGTTGACTTTGTCGAAAGTAGTGCGGTCTAGTTTCGGCCCTGTACCTCCGAGTTTGCGGGATCCTATCGTTTCAGCTGGTACCAATCAGATTCGTTTTGAGGGCTTCTCTTCCTGCAATGGTGTTTATGCACGCCTGGATTTATTGGAAGATGCTATTGACGGTGAGTTTATTACGAGTGGTACAACCAATGTGGATTTCAACGAACCGATGCTCAATGCCTTAAATGCTGTCAAGAAAACCGAAAGGATGGTGTTAGGAGTAGGAAGCAATGAGGTAGCCATTAGTACTGATAAAGCCAAAGTGACTGAAAAGAAAGTGACTTTGCCACCGCGTTGGATCAAAGGGCTGACTTCGGTCCAATTATATTTGGCGGGTATGGAGCTACAGTTTGAATTAAATAAAATTCAGCTTATCCAATTATTTCAAGGCATTCCAAAAGGGAATGTAAAAGGGGAATTCTATTTGACGAAAAGAGCTAACCGATTTGTGTTTTCCCCTATAAGCACAGGTGATGCGGTACGTATTGGTGGTATACAGCGATTACGTTTATTGGAGGGACTGCTTACGTACGCAGATAAGTTGCTTGTTTATCAGGAAAAAGGAGGTGAAAGTGCGGCTTTTGTTGCCGACTTTGGTAAAATGAGACTAACTCTTGCCTTGTCACCAGATAGTTATCGCGGATTTTCGGGCGAAGGTAATGTATTGGAAAATATGATTAAGGCCGTTCCGGATGAATGGATTCATGCTGTCAATGGACTACTCAAATCTAATGAGTTATTTGATCCAACAATGCTTTCAATTGAGCATGATGTCGATTTTGACACGATGGACACCCTATCAGCATCATTATCTTCCATCGGGTTGTTGGGCTATGATCTACATAGTCATCAGCACTATTATAGACGATTGCCATTTAAGATGGAACGTATCTTGGCATTGAACCCAAGGCTAAAAAATGCAAAAAAACTCGTTGCGACAGCAGGTGTACAATTTGTTAAGAATACAACGGATTATATCGAAGCTAGAGTTGATGGATCAGGTGTGCAACATACTGTCATTATACAGGGCGACAAGCATCAATGTACCTGCAATTGGTTTACCAATCATCAGGGAAAAAGAGGGTTATGTAAACATATACTGGCCGTCAAGATGTTGAATGGTTAACCAGTTTGTTGCTTCATATTTTGCTTGCGGTGAAGTATGAAGTAACAAATTGTATTTGTCAAATATTTAAAAACAAAGCGACAGGAGATTTGGTCTATCCTCTGGTCGGTTAGTCTAAGATCTCTTCGTATGTTAATGTATTTTTACTCTTTGATACACAAGTAGTTATAAATGTCGGAGCGATACCTTTGCCATTTGGGCGATACATGGAATAGGTATAGGAATCATTGTCATGATAATTGGCGCGTAGCGTGTCACCCTCATATCTGTCTACCGCGGAGCTATGAACTTCTATTCTTTCATCCATTTTGTCACTCCAAGTTCGTTGATCGATGAAAGATTGTTTGTCTTTTTCGGAAATAAATAGTTCAAATTGATGCGTGTAATCTCTTAAGCCACCACTTTGATTGGAAATAATTTTAAAATCATCGTTTAGTGTGATATGGTGTTCGCTGAGTAATTGTCTTGCATCAGATTTAGAGAACAAGAGATCATCAAATAGCAAGTATAGCGTGAATATAAGAAAAGGCAAGATTAAAACAATCGAGACGATAGTTCCCAACTTTTTACGGCCAGACTTTTTTAAGATCCAGTACATTAAATAGATAAATAGGCCTGGGATGCCAAACCATATCAAAAAAATTAGCGCGTATAGTGTATACATGATCATCCATCCAATAGATTTTGCAAATCAGCTTTATCACCTTTATAAACAAGGAAAAAATCACTTGGATTTTTAGCAAGGAGTTGAGCCCGTTCATCACTATCGTGATTGAGCCAATAGATCTTTCCACCTCTTGTTACGGCAATATAATTCCCGTCATCCATATCAAGGATTGTGTAATAGAACTTCCCTCCAAGCTCTATTTCAAAGGTGCCATCTAAATCCAATAATGTAAGTTGCTCGTTTGATAATGATTTTAAGGCTTTTTCTGCTATTTTTTGATCTGGATTGATTATTTCAACAGGCTCTATAATTAAGCTGCTTTTCTGGATTTTATTTAAGTCAAAGTCACGATGAAAACTTTTCGGACAGTCGACAATAATGTTTGTTAAGCTATTCGACTGGAAGAATAATTTGAGCGGTTGATAGCCTTTTGATTTGTTATGGTAAACTGTGATGCCAGAGAGATTGAAATGTTGGTTATATTTTCTGTTGATTAATTGAAAGCTGTCAGGTGAATATGATCTTGCCACATAGATACCTTCAGGTTTTGAAGTAAAACTAATGTGCAACACGTTAGATAAAAGTAAGGTGTCGGTTACTTTGGGCAGTTCAGTTAATAGCAATCTGGCAAGCTTTGTTTCAAAGTTTATAATATGTTTTTTCTTGGTCCTTGAGGAGAATATGTGCCACATAATTTAGTAATTTTTTAACCCTATTTCCATTCCCAGTTTTCATCTATAATATAACCGATCTTTAGAAAACCGGCCAATTCTTTCAATCTGCCGATGAGTACATTTTTATTTTCTATTTTTTCTTTGGGTATAATCAAAGACTGACCATCTTTTAAGTTAATATAAATGTATGATTGTAATTCATATATTTCTTTTATCTCAATGCATGCGACTTTACTCACACTGTTATTGTTTGTTGCGATAATGTATTCATTGCTGAATTCCACTGTTGATAGTTTTCCGAATCTTTCATTCCAATGTTCTTTAATAAAAGCGCTGTAGTGAGTAATGTAACGTTTTCTCTCGCGGATCGGATAGATGAAAAACCATAGGAGAGGTACGATGATAAAGAACAAAGCCCATATATATTGTTTGTTTAGAACAAACATCAAGCAGAACGGTAGGTAAAAAATGGGTATGATAATTTTATTTCGTTGCCGCTTTTTTTTAATTCGTTCAGACTTCGAAGCAATAAAAAGTTGATGGTTTAGATAGTCATTCTCATCAAGGGAGTAGCCTATTTTCATGGTCTATATTTTGGTGCTAATACATATCTTCTTCATCAATAAAATTAAAACCAGTATTGATCAGTAGCTCGAGATACTCATCGAAACTATCCGCTATGACACGAAACTCATCAGGGTCGTGTACGAAACGTACGATTTGTCCTTTTTTACCTTTTCCTGAGGGGCTGAAATCTACAAATAATTGAGAAGTTCCGCCATTATTCATACAATCGGAAAAATGAAGCCATTTTAAGTCCGTTGATTGATCAGTAATCTTGTTATCAATTTCCACGTGATCGTACTTTCGGTCAATATAGTCGGCATAATAAGCATGTGCAATATGTTGATTGTCGATCATCTCCTTAGATGATAAGAGATAATAAGGATACTCATTTAAGTCAGATCCCAAAAAGAAAAATGCAATTTCTTCATCAGCATAAGTCCGCCAATAAGTTCCATCGACATATTCAAGTAAATCGATCAGTCCCTGAGGAGCTGCTGGAAATATCTCTTTGAGTTTCTCAAGATCTGTTGTGCTTGCACCATGTTTAATCTGTTCAAAATGGTCCCAGGTTTCTTTGCCACCATTTTCATAGTATGCTTTCTTTAACCCAGATAAATAATTGTCAGCTATTTTCATTTGCTTTTATTCTTGTCAGTGAAGTTAGCCAAACTTTATGATAGATTAAAAGTAAATTGTCGTGTATCTCTTTTTCTGTATGTTTTTTATAAAGAACCTAAAATTTTAAAATAACGGAGGAAAAGTAGAAAAAGATTGTTGCGAAAAGTTAAAAATGTTTTGTTAATAATTCATTAAATGGTTAATTTGATAAAAAAAATAAATTATGAAACCTAATCGCCTATTTATTTTCCTTGTTGTTTTTTTAACAACGATAGCTGTTCCTGTGTTTAGTCAACAAAATTTTAACTTTTCATTTGATCAACCGATTACGAATCCATGGTTCAAGGTCGGTGATACGACGGTTTTTAAGAGTAGTATAGATCACGATACGTATTATAGTGCAAAAGGAGCGCTTCGGATTGAAAGTATAAAAAAGAACAGCGCTTTCGGAGGAATTATGATGTGGTTACCATCAAATTTAAAGGGCGATTCCATTGAAGTGTCTGCGATGATTAAGCGCGAGAACATCATCGCGGGGTCTTATGCGTCGATGATGTTACGGATAGATCCCGAAATCTTTTTCGATAATATGGCTAACCGCCAAATTAACGGGACAAAAAACTGGGAAAATATAAAGCTGAAGACCAAATTGGTGACAAACCAGACGGAAGGGATATCCATTGCATTTTTTCTTTCAGGGGAAGGTAAGATGTGGGTTGATGATGTGCTTATTACTGTAGATGGTAAGGATATTACCAAAGAAGTAGGCATGTTTGTGCCATTTGTGAAAGGAATCAGTGAGCCTGCAAGTTCAGGGATCTCCGATTTTAATAATACGCCTGAAATTGATCAACGCTTAGTGGATCTGGGAAGAATCTGGGGTTTTCTCAAATATAGACATCCAGCTGTGTCGCTAGGAAAATATGATTGGGATCAGCAGTTATTTAAGTCCATTAATACTATTATTATGGCAAAAGATAGGAAATCTGTCGAGGCACACTATGCTGCGCTGCTAGACAGTCTCGGCACGACGGTCAATTATGCCAAGCCAACGCTTGAAAACGTCGTTCACGAAATAGATTATAGCTGGATCGATGAGCTTCCATTTAAGGATGATCTTAAAGATAAACTGAAGCGTATTCGTTACAGCAGTTTTGATCAACACCATTATTTTGGCTTTGCTGGCGGCGCAGGTAATGTCCTTTTCAAGAACGAGAAAAAATATGAAAATGTATTTTCAGCGGATGCAGGATTTCGTCTGTTGGCACTTTTTCGTTTTTGGAATATGATCGAATATTTTTCACCCTATAAACATCTGACGGATTCGAAATGGGATGCGGTTTTAAAGACCGCTGTGCCCGAAATGATCCTTAGTCGGGATGATCGTTCTTATGGACTTTCACTTCTCAAGATGATATCCCAGGTTAAAGATGCACATACCGGACTTTGGAGCATGCCTAAAGGGTTGATAAATTATTATGGCAAGTACCGTATGCCAATAGAGATCCGAATGATAGAGGGAAAAGCCGTTGTAACTAAAATCCTTGATCCTGAGAAATCCGGAGATAAATTGCGGATAGGGGATGTGCTTATCAGTAAAGAACAAAAAAAGATCGAAGAAATCAAAGATTCGCTTTGGGCTTATATGAGCACACCGAATGAAGCTGTCGCCAACCGTGATCTGGCGAGAAAGCTTGTGACAAGCAATAGTGAGATTGTACCCTGTGAGTTAGTGCGTGATGGCCAGCCGATTAAAGTAGATATTGCTGCAGTACCTTCTAGCCAAATTAAACCTGCTCCAAGAGATACCGTGCCTTTTAAGATGTTGGACAATAATATTCTATATATCAATCATAGTTTACTGCGTGGTAAGATGATCACAGAAAATATGGCGAACTGGAGCAAGGTAAAAGGTATTGTGATTGATGACCGCAATTATCCCGGCGATTTTTTAGTATTCAAGCTTAGTCCTTTGTTTTTAACCAAGCCTACTGATTTTGTTCGTTTTACCAGCACGAGTCTTCAATATCCCGGCACTTTTGTTATGAGCAGCCCGCTACAGGTTGGAAAGAATGCCAATGATTGTTATCGGGGTAAAGTGGCTATTCTGGTCAATGAAGATACGCAGAGCTCTGCTGAATATCATGTAATGGCTTATCAGGCAGCGGCCAATGTCAAGGTTTTTGGATCACAGACAGCTGGTGCTGATGGCAATGTCAGTTCCATTGATCTACCAGGCAATCAGCGGACAATGCTTTCCGGACTGGGGGTATATTATCCCGATCAACGTGAAACCCAGCGTGTAGGGGTTAAAATTGATGAGATTGTCAAACCGAGTATCAAAGGGATTCGCGAAGGTAGGGATGAGGTAATGGAAAAAGCATTGGAGTATTTAAATCAATAGACTAGGCCTTCCTTCGGATGGTCGTTAACGAGCTATTATATACTTAAAGTCAGACATGTTAAAATGAATTAGCTTTTTTAATTTATTTGCTAAAATATTTAGTATTACAATCGTTTTTAGCTATCTTTGTATTGTTCACTTACAGAAGTAATACCAAGAAAATAAACAATTATGTTGTCCGATCAAACTTTAGTATCCGATATAAAGGCAATTATTGCGCAGTCCAAAGAAAATGCGGTTCGTGCTGTCGATCATCAGCGCACATTGATGTACTGGCATATTGGCCAACGTATTTTTGAACAGGAGCAGGAAGGTAAGGAGAGAGCGGATTATGGGAAATACATTATAAAGTATCTTTCAGCGGAGTTACAACCTGAGTTTGGTAGTGGTTTTTCATCTAGACAGTTAAATTGGTACCGTCAGTTTTATCGCACATTTCCAATTGTGTCTACACTGTGGACGCAATTGAGTTGGAGCCAATATAAGCTGCTTTTAAGTCTTAGTAGCGAGGAACATAGGGAGTTTTATATTGCCGAGACCATAAAAAATAATTGGACAGTCCGACAGCTTGAGCGGCAGATCAACACGAATCTATACGGACGCCTGCTTCTTAGTAACGATAAGGAAAGTGTATTGGCTGTAGCAAAAAAGGAAAAGCTGCCTTCGGATGCGAAGGAGATTATCAAAGATCCAATGGTACTGGAATTTTTGGGTTTGAAACGGGAAAGCGCTTACTATGAAAAGGACCTTGAGGGCGCCATTATTGCCCATCTTCAAGAGTTCTTACTCGAATTAGGAAATGGCTTCTCATTTGTCGCTAGACAAAAACGTATCCATATCGAGGGCGATGAGTTTTTCGTTGATCTGGTCTTCTACAACCGCCTGTTGCAAAGTTTTGTGATTATTGAAATTAAGACACATAAATTAACGCATCAGGACATCGGTCAACTACAGATGTACGTGAATTATTATGACCGTATGGAAAAGCTTCCGCATGAACATCCGACGGTTGGCATTTTGCTTTGTGCGAGCAAAAACGATGCGGTCGTCAAATTTACCCTTCCTGAAGACCAAAAACAGATTGTTGCCAGTCAATATGAACTTTATCTACCGACAGAGCAACAGTTGCTGGATGAGGTAAATAAAGAGTTGAATAGTTTTGTCGGTAAAAGTGACGCTGAATAGATCTTTCAAGTGTTTATATGGGGCTATTTAAGGGAATTTTAAACGCGATAAACTGGGTTAATTTATAAGCATTAGGGGATGAAATGACTGTGTTCCCGCTTTTTTCATTTTTATTTTTCTAACATAGATTATTTTGTACATTTGTATCGAATAAAATCGAAATTGAAATGGCAGAAACTGTACAACCAAGAGGTCCAAAGACAACTGATAATAATGCGAACCAAACTCATTACTACAAAACATTGGTAGTAGCGATCGCTTTAGGTTTAATAGGTACATTTATCCGTTTTGTACCGGATGTATGTGCGGCAATGGGCCAACAAACTTTTTTGTTTTCCGCGATAGCTAACATCTCCATGATCGTAGGTGCACTTATCGCATTCAAAACCGTTTTCGGAATTTTGGGATTTGGAAAAAACCGTGACTAATTAAAAGTCAGCTAAAATATTTGAAAGCCTCAGTTTACTGGGGCTTTTTTTATGGGATAAAATCTGGAATCTCTATTTTTAGATCAGCTACAAAAAAAGGCCTCACAATCGTGAGGCCTTCTCTTGTATGATTATCGCAGACTACGCGAAAAGTGACCAAGTAGACCAAGGAATACGAGCAAGAATCAAAATCAAACCGATGATATAGAAAATAACAACCGTTTGGTTTGCTTTTTTTGCATTTTCAATCTTTTTAGCTTTAGAGTAACCAATTGTGATCAATACAATAGCAATGATCATGGTTAAAGGGTGTTCGATGATTTTAAAACGTAATGTCGGATCTTTCATTACGGCGCCAGAGATCATCGATGGATACTTTAAATAAAAGAATAAAATCAATCCCACCAATAATTGAATATGCGATGCAATGAAACCCAATAAAGCAATTTTACGGTTGTACGGTTTGTTGCCTAAATAGTTTGATAGGGTGATCACGATCGATATCACCAGGGCTAGCAATAATACAATTGCTATAGTCGAGTGTAAGTGTAACATAAAAGCTCTCTTTAATTGTTTCCTAAGTTAGCAAAGATAAAAATATAATGAATGTATTTGTCAAAAATCATTGTTCTAGCAGAAATACCTCCGCGATTGGATTGAATAGATATATACGTTTGCTACTCAATTCCATGCACTTATAGCGTTTTCTTATCTTCTCAATACGTTGAAATGAACGCCCGTTTTTTAGTTTAAAGAAATGACCATCTTCCAGGGATTCCACCGTAAGGGCACTGGTTTTGACGGTATCGTATGATTTTAAGGTTCGAAACAGATGAAGGTCCGTACAGCTTGAAGCAGCGGGGTTTTCCATATAGCGATGAATGGCGCTACTGATATCAAGCGGAAAGATATTCAATTTTAGAAAAGGATCCATAAGCTCTTTAAAATTGCTCTTCCATTCCGTACCATGGGGTTTGACACGATGCTGATGTTTATTCCAGGTCTGTAAATGTGCGAATTCATGGATCGTCGTAATCAAAAACGAATAGGAATTCAAATCATGGTTGACGGAGATGCGATGTGGGCTTCCTTTAAACGGTGCACGGTAATCTCCTAGTTTGGTACTCCTTGAACGAGAAATCTTAAATAAGCAGCGGGTATGATTAATCCAGTTGGATATAATCGGCGCAGCTTCTTCAGGCATGTATTTTTTAAGCGTAGCACTATAATCTTGCATGCCATAAAAATAGGGATTTATTCATGTCAATAGTGCTAAATGAGAACATTCTTTTGTCAAAAATAAAATCTATTTACTAAAAATAGTAGTTTTTTATTTGGAAAAATGATATTATTTTTAGTATTTAGTACCTGAGAATATTAAAAGTGGGCATGTTATTAAAGCAGAGTAGCTGTTTTTTTAAATAAAATATATTGAAATCGCCTGAGTTTTAGGTAAATTACCTACAGAAAGGTTCATGAAACATAGGATCCGATTGAGGAACGGTTCTTCCTCTAAACTGTAATTAGACCTTCAAGAATATGCTAGATACCTTACATATTAGAAATTATGCACTCATCAACGAATTGGAAATCCAATTTGATAAAGGTTTAAATATGATTACCGGCGAAACCGGTGCCGGTAAATCTATTATCATGGGAGCGTTATCGTTGATCTTAGGAAATAGGGCAGAGGGAAAACATTTTTTCGACCCGTCCAAGAAATGCGTGATTGAAGGGGAATTCAAAGTAGGTTCTTATCAATTGCTTAGCTTTTTTGAGGAAAATGATCTCGACTATGCGGACCATACCATTATTCGAAGAGAAATCTCTCCCGATGGTAAATCCCGCGCATTTATTAATGATTCACCGGTCACACTAGCTATCCTCAAAGCTTTAGGTGAGCAGTTGATTGATGTGCATTCGCAACATGCAACATTGCAGATTAATACAGAAGATTTTCAGTTTCTTGTGGTCGATAGCGTGGCAGGAGCTTTTGCGCTGAAGCAAAGCTATCGGGAGAGTTTCTTCGCTTATAAGAAAGCAAAAAAAGAACTGGAAGAATTTAAGGAAATGGTCAAGAAAGCCGCTATTGAGCAGGATTATTTTCAGTTTCAGTTTGATGAACTTGATGCAGCCCGATTGGTAGAAGACGAGCAGGTACAGCTTGAAATACAGCAACGGCAGCTGGAAAATGCAGAGGACATCAAGCGTGGGCTGGTAGGGGCATCACATCTTTTGGAAAACGATGATACAGCAGTTTTAAGCCGGTTGAAAGAGGCGATGACACAAGTAGAAGGGGTTGCTTCATTTTTGCCTGAGGCAGCAGATTTGGCTGTACGACTAAAAAGCACATGGATTGAGTTGAAAGACGTTGCTGCAGAACTCAGCTCCTTAGAGGAAGATACGCAAATAGACGAGGGTACTTTGCTGGATATCAATGAACGCTTAAGCTTATTGTATTCCTTACAGAAAAAACACCATGTGGACTCCGTCGAAGAGTTGATTCATTTGCGTGACGATCTTGAATCCAAACTGTTTGCCATAAATTCTTCGGATGAGCAATTGGAACTGTTGGAGAAAGAGGTTGTAACTAAACTAGCCATTGCCCAGAAAAACGCAAACGAACTATCAGCAGCCAGGAGAAAGGTACTGGAACTGATCGCAAAGGATGTGCAAGGGACCTTGTCAAATGTAGGTATGCCCAATGCACGACTTCAAATTAATCTGGATCCATTAAAGGAGGGTGATATGCGGGAGTCAGGGATGGATTCTATTCAGTTTTTGTTTTCGGCCAATAAAGGACAGGCTTTACAATCGATCCATAAGGTTGCATCCGGAGGAGAGCTTTCTCGTGTTATGTTGGCCATTAAATCCTTAGTTGCTAAAACTTCTGCATTACCTACTATTATTTTTGATGAAATAGATACCGGGATCTCTGGTGAGGTAGCGTTGCGTGTGGGGGAGGTGATGGAAAGTCTAGCTGAGAATATGCAGGTTATTGCTATTTCCCATTTGCCCCAAATTGCAGCTAAAGGTGCTGCGCATTATAAGGTATATAAGGAAGACAAAGCCAATCGAACTATATCTAACATTGTTCGTTTGGATCAGGAAGGTAGAGTCAGGGAAATCGCTCAGATGCTCAGTGGTACCAATCCCACAGATGCAGCATTGGAACATGCGGAGTTATTGCTGAAAGGATAGCTTATTTTCGTAAGTATATTTAAAGATAACAATAATATTCTGATTAGTCTTAAAAAAAGGGGTAACTCTTATATCAAGTTCACCCTTTTTATGATTCAGTATTTGAATGAGTTGCTAGTTCCTAGTTCTACCACCGTCAGTTCTAGTAGTATCTGTTTCGGTATTAGCTGATCCTCCAGTTCGTGTTCTACTTTGAGTGGGTTCAAAAGTTGTATTTTCAATAAAGCTCTTTGCAAAAGTTAAACGTTCAGATTCTGGTAAATTAATTGTTATTGTTCCTCTAACCGTTTCGGCCTTCGTTTTTGATACTATAACAAAACTAATTAAATTGCTGTTTTTGCTAAATATAAAACTCCCATCTAATACATTATTCTTTATGTACTCAGTAACAAGATCCTTTTCTTCATTAACTTGATAAAAAGGATAGAAAAATCCTTTAGATATTACTTCTATACTTTTTGGTGTGCCAAATTGGGCTTGTCCACGCCAAGAAATGAGTAACAACCCTTCTGCTAGATTCCGAGAGCTAGTTCTTGGGTTAGGTTCGGCACCATTTAGTGGAAGTGAATACAATATTCTGTAATATGAACTATTATTATCAATTTCATCTATCGTATCGTCTACTAAATCTCGATTTGTAGTTCCATAAAAACCTTCTTTTAGTTTTGTGTTTAAGATATTTATTTCTTTTAAATCAGTAAGTCTATTGTCTTGTCGAATGAGACTGTTTGATATTTTTTCAGTTGTATTTTGTTGAGCAAAGAGACTTGTTGCTAACAACAGAGATGCTACGTAAGCTAGAAATGTTTTCATATTAAGATTTCTTATGGAGTACATGGATTAGTTTTATTTAGTTTCCCTTTACTGTCTCGGTTGACTGCTTGGTTTTTATTAGTTTCACCTATTTTCTGTTTGTTTAAATTAAACATTTTTCCATACATTTTTAAGAGTGCTAATTCACCTGAAGTCTGATTATCAACTATGGAAGGGGGATCGCTGATTTCATTAGCGACAAAATATTTTGTCATAGAATTAGTATATTGTTCATTTGCTCCTTTTTGTGTTTTATTGAAGTTTCCAGCCATAATTGCAAATAATTGAGCATTTTCAATCGTTAACGTATAAACATTGCCACCGCTAACGATAATGGAAGTATAATTTCTAATATATGATTCTAATTGATTTGCGGGGATATTCTGCTGATCTACCATTTGTGTAAGATCTAGGGCTGCATTAAAAATATCCGATGGGCTCGGAGCGCCTCCATTTGGATGATTATGGATATAGCCTATTACATATCCACCTTTTGCATCCCATGTTGGATTCACAGATTTTCTGCTTACATTATTATCTGATGAAGGTGTACCAATAATTAAAGAGCTGGGGTCATTGGGGTTCGAGAGTTTTATCGCCGCACCCCATTCAACATCCTTATCCTTAATAGTATTAATTACGTTGCGAACATATTGATTACTAGTGATTTGGTTTGCTCTGGTTACACCATCGCAGTCGGTGTTTTTAGTTTCCTGTAATATTATTTGTTTTGGAGTAGATATCCAGCCTCCAGCAGTGCCACCTCCATCAGTAGGGCCATCTGGAACCCAAACGTTTTCACAAACCGTGTTGTAGATCATCCTATCTTGCGACCAAGAAACAGAATAATCACACTCTGTGTAGTCGGTCGGATAACTACAAGTACCGGGGAAACTCGTAGATATATAACCCACCCCATGGCAATATGTACTCCATACGCAAGTGCCCTCCTCTCTGCACCGCACTTCATAGGCCGCTTTCTTGGTAGAACCTTTTGGAGATTTTAAAGCTTTTGGAGCATTGTAAGTGCTCTTACCATTCTCGTAGCTATAAGTGAAAAGATTTTTATTGAGGATATCTATCATAGATAGTTTTCCATTTTTCAGGAAATTATCATCGCTTTTTTTATCAGGATAAAAACGTGAAAGATAAAATTTTTCACCGTTAGCAACGACCAAAAATGGTGTATTATTAACAGCCTGTACAGAAATTTCTTTTTCATTCAGCTGTCCTGACCCAATCAATGGGATAATGGTATATTGTGTGGAGTCATTGATTTGGGAGTATTTTGCATTTTCCCATTGCGGTATATATTTAATTATAAGCCCACTCCTTAGGCTATCACGTGTTCGCGAATCAATAGCTAATTTTTCGTAGCTATCTTTTATTTCAGTTATGCTCACAAAAGTATTAGCCTCTTGACTATTGAGGACGATATCCTTCCTACATCCCTGATATGCAAAAATAGAAAGAACAGAGAGGAACAAAATAATATTTGTTTTCAAGTTAAATGTTGTTTTTTTGAAATACCATTTCTTTTAATGATTAGTACTGCAAATAATGTAACTTAATATTAATTGTTTTTAAATCTGTTATTAATTTTTTGTTATTTATTGTAGCTGATATTTTGTAGTCAATTGAAACCCAAAGCAAGTGTAAAAAATTAATATTCTACTAAAGAATAATAAGGACTATTAAGAAAATGGAAAGGATCAATTTGTTTACTAATATTTAAAGAAAGAAGTTGTTCAACTGAATGTGTTGAAATGGTGCAGACCATATTCTGCTTTTAAACGCTATAGAGAAGATGCTAAAAGCTTTTCCGAAACAGTTTTCGAAATGGTCTGCTCGGGCTTTTAAATGTATCTCAGAATATGTTATCGCTGATTGAAATATAGCAATAAAAAGTCTTGTAAGAATACTGTTTTAGTTGTGTAAATTTAATTTGTACTGTTTTTAAAAAGCATATAATACTAATATGTTCTTGTGTAGATCAATCGGCAAAGGTAAAATAGATCGGTCAGATGCTCAATGGTACCAATTCAACGGATGCGGCACTGGAGCATGCGGAGTTATTGCTGAATGGGTAAAATATTGCGGATTACCTAGATTTAAACAGTTCGAAATAGTCAGGTATTAAAACCTTCATGATTGCGCAGGCACCAACAGCAATAGAAGCGAACCGAAGGTTCTTTCCGGCTAATAACATCAGACACTTTCAGAAAAAAGGTCTTAGAAAAACTCTAAGACCTTTTTTATTTAGTTTCCACCATTATCGGCATCTGTCAAAGTTACTTTTGCATACATGTTTGGAGGTGGAGGAGGAGTTCCGTTAGCAGGAGGAGTTCCAACATAAGATGCATAAATGATTACATAGCCAACTTCATAGTCCACAGTATAACTGTAGTTTCCGATATATTCAGCTGGAATATTTGTGTATGATGTTGCGTGTCCTTGGCTGGCATCATAGTTGAAGGTTATTGCTACTCCTACATGACCATAGTCGAAATACTTAGCATCCAATTCATCAAATTTTAATGTATGAACAAAATTAAATGAATTATTTTTGTCTCTTTCCCACCCACTCGAAGGAACTGGTGTCACATAGGTAACCCCAGGTAGATAGTTTGTAACGTATTCTTTTTTACAAGAAGAAAATGAAACCAAGGCTGCGGTTCCAATTAATGCTGCTAATAAAAGTCTTTTCATATTGTTCGTGTTATTTGTGACATTTTTTTTATTATAGGACGATAAAATAGTGCGAAAGTTTAACGCCAACTTTCTTTACAACAAAAAATGCACCATAAAGGTGCATTTTATTAAAATTATTTTTAAAGACAGCGTAAGCTTACTTCTCGGCTGTATCTTTTGATGACTTAGAATCTGAGCTAGAAACCTCAATATCTTTGGTTTCAGGATTAATGCTCACGGTCAAAACTGAACCAGTTTGCACATTTCCTTTGAGGATTTCTTCTGCAATCGGATCTTCAAGGTATTTCTGGATTGCTCGTTTTAATGGACGCGCACCAAAATTACTGTCATAACCTTTGTCCGCAATGAAATCTTTTGCCTCATCTGTCAAATTGATCGTATAACCCAAATCAGCGATACGTTTGAACAATGATCTCAACTCAATATCAATGATTTTGAAGATATTCTCTTTTGTCAATGAATTGAATACAATTACATCATCAATACGGTTCAAAAATTCTGGAGCAAAGGCTCTTTTCAAAGCGGTTTCAATAACTCCACGTGAATGCGCATCAGATTGTTGTGATTTTGCCGCAGTGGTGAAACCAACACCCTGACCAAATTCCTTCAATTGGCGTGCACCAATATTTGAAGTCATAATGATTATGGTATTTCTGAAATCTACTTTACGGCCCAAACTATCTGTCAATTGGCCTTCGTCCAATACCTGTAGCATGAGGTTAAACACATCCGGGTGAGCTTTCTCAATTTCATCCAGTAAGACAACCGCATACGGTTTACGACGTACTTTTTCGGTCAATTGACCACCTTCTTCGTAACCAACGTATCCTGGAGGCGCTCCAACAAGACGAGATACGGCAAATTTCTCCATGTACTCGCTCATGTCTATTTGGATCAGCGCATCTTCTGTATCAAACATAAATCGCGCTAATTCCTTAGCCAACTCTGTTTTACCGACCCCAGTAGGGCCTAAGAAGATAAACGACCCGATTGGTTTTTTAGGATCCTTCAAACCCGCACGTGTACGTTGTATAGCTTTTACCAATTTACCTACAGCGTCATCTTGACCAATGATTCTTCCCTTCATCAACTCAGCCATATTTAACAGTTTTTGACTGTCTGTTTGACTAACACGTTGTACTGGAATACCTGTCATCATGGCCACTACTTCAGCAACATTTTCTTCTGAAACAGTATAGCGTTTAGACTTCGTCTCTTCTTCCCAAGCGATTTTTTCTTTCTCGAGCTCCTCGATCAATTTTTTCTCTGTATCACGCAATTTAGCAGCCTCTTCGTATTTTTGACTACGAACGACTTTGTTTTTCTCCAATTTGACCTCTTCAATTTTATTCTCAATGTCAATAATGGATTGCGGTACATGAATATTGTTTAAGTGCACGCGAGAGCCTGCCTCATCCAAAGCATCAATAGCCTTGTCTGGTAAAAACCGGTCTGTAATATAACGTGTTGTTAACGACACACAGGCTTCGATCGCTTCGGGAGTATAAGTGACATTGTGGTGATCCTCATATTTCTCTTTAATACGATTTAATATTTCAACCGTTTCATCATGTGTAGCCGGTTCGATCGTTACACGTTGGAAACGACGGTCCAAAGCACCATCTTTTTCAATGTATTGACGATATTCGTCCAATGTGGTTGCACCGATACATTGTATTTCTCCTCTTGCCAAGGCTGGTTTGAACATATTGGAAGCATCCAATGATCCTGAAGCACCACCTGCACCAACGATGGTGTGAATCTCATCGATAAATAAGATGACATCCGGTGATTTCTCCAGTTCATTCATGACCGCTTTCATACGTTCCTCAAATTGACCACGGTATTTCGTACCCGCTACCAAAGATGCTAGATCCAGGGTGACGACACGTTTATTGAATAATACACGTGAAACCTTACGTTGAACAATGCGAAGCGCAAGTCCTTCAGCAATCGCTGATTTACCGACACCCGGTTCACCGATCAACAAAGGATTGTTCTTCTTGCGTCGGGATAAAATTTGAGATACACGCTCAATTTCTTTTTCGCGGCCTACGATAGGATCCAATTTACCCTCCTCGGCAGCTTTGGTCAAATCACGGCCAAAGTTGTCCAGTACCGGAGTTTTGGATTTAATATCCGAAACTTTTTTTGGCTGGATATATTGATCATCTTCAGCAAAATCATCATCGCCAGTAGGAGAGCCCGGAGCCTCATCCTTGATCGTCGTTCTATTTTGCTCAACTTCAGATTTGAAGATGTCGTAAGTCACATTGTATTGTTGTAAAATCTGAGAAGCAATATTATCTTCATCTCGTAAGATAGCCAATAATAGATGCTCCGTTCCGATGATGTCCGATTTGAATATTTTAGCCTCCAAATAAGTAATCTTCAAAACTTTTTCAGCCTGTTTTGTTAATGGCATATTGCCGATAGGAGCGCGTGAAACCGATGCCCCCTTCACTGCGTCCTCCACAGATTGACGTAGTGCTGTTGTGTCAATGCCTATGTTTTTAAGGATCTTTATCGCCATTCCATCGCCTTCACGAATCAATCCGAGCAATAAATGCTCTGTTCCAATATAATCGTGACGCAATCTCAAAGCTTCCTCTCTACTGTACGATATGACATCCTTTACGCGCGGTGAAAATTTTGCTTCCATTGAATACCTTTCTGTTTTATATTAAGGATATATAAATGTAGTAAATTCTGCATTTCAAACCTTAAAATTATTTTAAATAATGTCATCAACAATTAAGCCATGACCTTTGTACGTCCAAAATGTCAGTATAAAAGATTACATTTGTATGTTAATATAACAAGAGTTTTCGAATTTTTTTAATTTTTATGTCAGACGAGAAGATCATTTTTTCGATGGCGGGTGTCAACAAAATCTATCCGCCTCAAAAACAAGTTTTAAAAAATATCTATTTATCTTTTTTCTATGGTGCTAAGATCGGTGTAATCGGTTTGAACGGATCCGGTAAATCTTCCCTATTAAAAATTATCGCTGGATTGGATAAATCATATCAAGGTGAGGTGGTGTTCTCCCCAGGTTATTCTGTGGGGTATTTGGCACAAGAACCTCAATTGGATCTTGAAAAGACTGTTCTTGAAGTCGTACAGGAAGGTGTCGCTGAGATTACTTCGATCTTACAGGAATACGAAGAAATCAACGAAAAATTTGGACTACCAGAGGTGTACGAAAATGCCGATGAGATGGACAAATTGTTGGCACGACAAGGTGAACTTCAAGATAAAATTGATGCCACCAACGCTTGGGAAATCGACTCAAAATTGGAAAGAGCAATGGATGCTTTACGTTGCCCTGAGCCAGATGCGAAGATTGTCAATTTGTCAGGTGGTGAGCGCAGACGTGTAGCATTATGTCGCTTATTGTTGCAGGAACCGGATGTCTTACTCTTAGATGAACCAACCAACCACTTGGATGCCGAATCGATAGACTGGTTAGAACAACATTTGAAACAATATAAAGGAACGGTCATTGCCGTTACCCACGACCGTTATTTCTTGGATAACGTAGCCGGATGGATTCTTGAACTGGATCGCGGCGAAGGTATTCCTTGGAAAGGAAATTATTCTTCTTGGTTAGATCAAAAAGCAAAACGCTTGGCACAGGAAGAAAAACAGGAGACTAAACGTCAAAAAACCTTGGAACGTGAGCTTGAATGGGTGCGCATGGCCCCAAAGGCACGTCACGCCAAATCGAAAGCACGTTTACACAACTATGAAAAACTAGCTTCCGAGGAAACGAAAGAACGCGAAGAGAAATTGGAATTGTTTATTCCACCGGGCCCACGTCTGGGGAACTCTGTCATTGAGGCAACGAATATTTCCAAAGCATATGGCGATCGCATTTTATTTGAAAACTTAAGTTTCATGTTGCCGCCGGCAGGTATCGTAGGGATCATTGGACCAAATGGTGCGGGTAAAACAACTTTATTCCGCCTGATCACAGGGCAGGAAACACCGGATACGGGTTCTTTCAAGGTCGGAGAAACAGTGAAATTGGGCTATGTAGACCAAATGCACCATGACCTCGATCCTGAAAAATCGGTTTGGGAAAATATTACGGGAGGTAGCGACAATATGATATTGGGTAACCGCTCGGTGAACTCAAGAGCTTACGTTTCCAAATTTAATTTTAACGGTGCTGATCAACAAAAGAAAGTAGGTGTACTTTCCGGTGGAGAACGTAACCGTGTTCACCTGGCCATTACCCTTAAAGAGGGTTCAAATGTACTCTTGCTCGATGAGCCAACCAATGATATTGATGTAAATACCTTGCGGGCACTGGAAGAAGGTTTGGAAAACTTTGGTGGTTGTGCCGTTGTGATTTCCCACGATAGATGGTTTCTGGATCGTATTTGTACCCATATCCTTGCTTTTGAAGGCGATTCGCAGGTTTATTTCTTCGAAGGTAACTATACCGAGTATGAAGAAAACCGTAAAAAACGTGTGGGTGATGTAACGCCACATCGTATTAAATACAAAAAATTGGTTAAATAGAAGAGAGAATCATGGAGAGCGGAAGGCTTTTGGCTGCAATAATAGACCACGCTATCGATGGCATTATCACCATAGACAACAGGGGGCATGTGGAAAGCATTAACCCTGCTGCCTTGGAATTGTTTGGTTATCAGGCTGAAGAGGTGATTGGAAATAATATCTCCATGCTGATGCCTGAACCCGATCGTGGTAATCATGATGGTTATCTACACAATTACCAAACCACGGGACACAAGAAAATTATTGGAATTGGCCGTGAAGTGATGGGCTTGAAGAAAAATGGAGAAACATTTCCATTTCGCCTGGCAGTCAGTGAGGTTTGGCTAAAGGATAAAAATATTTTCACGGGTTTTATTCACGATTTATCGCGTGAGAAAGCTGCCGAGGATATGCTCAAGCAACATGCCGCCGAACTCGAACATAAAGTCAGTGAACGTACACGCGATCTGATCTCCATGGTGTCCGAGCTGGAAAAGGCTAAAGCTGAAGTCTCCAAATCCCTGGAAAAAGAAATTGAACTTAACCAGCTGAAATCAAGATTTGTATCCATGGCTTCACATGAATTCCGTACACCTTTGAGTTCTGTACAGCTTTCGGCTTCTTTGATTGAAAAATATTCGGAGCGACCGGATGATAAGGCAAATATCATTAAACATACCAATAAGATTAAAGGGGCTGTTCAGCTGCTGACCAGTATCCTGAATGATTTTCTTTCTCTGGAAAAATTGGAAGCAGGTATTGTTGTCATGAATAAGCAGTATATCAATTTAGTAGAGCTTGCCGAAGAGATCACCGAAGAGATGCAGTTGATCTGTAAGAAGAATCAGCATATTGTATACCAACATACCGGAGAAATTGGGCATTTTACCCTGGATCCCAATTTATTGAAGAATGCTTTGGTCAACTTGATCTCCAATGCGATCAAGTATTCTGGGGAAGATACGTTGATTGAATTTACAACATGTATTGATGATGAGGGTTGTTTAATTTCGGTAAAGGATAATGGTATCGGTATTCCAGAAGAGGATCAGGTGCATTTATTCGAACCTTTTTTTAGGGCTCATAATACAGGGAATATCCCTGGTACAGGATTAGGCTTGAATATCGTCAAGAGGTACATTGGACTTATGGAAGGTAATATGGAATTTGAATCTGAAGTACACAAGGGAACTTCATTCAGGGTAAGCTTTAAAGAAAGCTGAACCTGGAGATAAGCATGACAGAATAAATAATGCCAGATGAGAAATAAAAAGACAATCTTAATTATTGAAGATAATATTGATATCCGAGAGGGAACGACCGAAATATTGGAGTTAACAGGAAGGTATGATGTCATTACGGCCGAAAATGGACGTATTGGAGTCGACTTGGCAACAAGACATATTCCTGATTTGATTCTCTGTGATATTATGATGCCCGAACTGGATGGTTACGGTGTCTTATTTATGTTGAGCAAAATTGAAAGTACTGCTAAAATTCCTTTCATTTTTCTGACTGCCAAGGCGGAACGCGCAGATATGCGTAAAGCAATGGAGATGGGAGCGGATGATTATTTGACCAAGCCTTTTGACGATGTCGAATTGATGAACGCAATAGATGTACGCCTCAAAAGACATGAACAGCTGGCCGCAGATACCCCACAGGAGGAAGATTTGAGTTTGAGCGCCGAAGAGCAGGTGTTATTGCTGCAAGAGCTGCTTGCCAATTCACGTGTCAAAACAGTGAAGAAAAAACAGTCTATTTATGAAAAAGACGATTCGCCAACATATGTATATTTTGTAAAATCTGGTCAGGTGCGCAGTTTTAAGTCTTATAAAGATGGACGGGAACTCTCTACAGGTATCTTTATTGAAGGAAATTACTTTGGCTATGCATCGATTTTGTTGAATGATAATTACGAAGACTACGCTGAAGCAGTTGAACAAAGTGAAATTGTGTTGGTGCCAAAGGACAGTTTTTTGGAGCTGCTATGGAAAAAACCTGCAATAGCCAGTAAATTTATTAAGCTTCTTTCGGTAGATTTACGTGAAAAGGAAGAACAATTGCTAGGCTTTGCCTATCATTCTGTCCGCAAGCGCGTCGCCAATGCTTTGATTAGCGTTGCTGAAAAAAGTGGCGTCAATATCAATGAGGTTAATGCCTGTACAATTGATGTGACACGGGATGGTTTGGCTTCAATTGCCGGCACAGCAAATGAAACAGTTTCCCGTATGCTTTCAGATTTTAAAGAAGAAAAACTGATTTCGAAAGAAAAAGGTAAGATATATATCAATTCGATCAAAAACCTACGCGATGTGAAACAGTAACGATTAGCAAGCGAAGATTTAAAAATCAATATGCTCAAAAAGGCGTGTTCAGTTTTTCTGGATGCGCCTTTTTTTTAACCTTTCATCGCAATTGCTGCTTGTGAAATCATGATGTTTTTTGCGAATTGTGATAAATATCATTTAAAGTATGGTGCTGCATCATGTTTTTGCCCGAATGCATGATTTACTTTTGTTATTAGGATAAACCCTTAATTGGTGATTGTAGAATCAGAATGAAAGTAGTAGTATATAATGTGAGGTCATTTGAAAAAGAATTTTGGGCATTGGCAAATGCCAAGCAGCATGATTTGACCTTGATTTCAAATGGATTAAATTTAGAGACACAGAATTATGCACGCGGCAAGGATGCGGTGGTTATTTCTGTGAGCGATATTTTGGACGAGAGTATGCTACTTAACTTAAAAGGATTAGGGATCAATAAGATCATGACAAGAAGTAAGGATACCGCTCATATCGATTTGGTGAAGGCTGGAGATCTGAATATTCAGATAGCCAATGCGCCATTTGAAGATCAGAGCCCAAAAGGACTGGCAGAGCAAACTGTCCGGAATCTCAACCTCTGGGGAATAGAAAAATGTGTTGGTAAAGCCTGTTGTTGCCTAAACGACTGTGCTAAAAAAATAAAGTAAAATGATTACATCGCAGCTTACAATGGAAGAATTGGTGCAGAAATATAATGTTGCAGCACCACGTTATACAAGTTATCCCACTGTCCCCTTCTGGGATAATGAAGCATTTTCCAAGATGGCGTGGACAGATCAAGTCTATCAGACCTTCAGCCAATCGAAAGAAAAGGGAATTAGCCTGTATATCCATCTTCCTTTTTGTGAAAGCCTTTGTACTTATTGCGGTTGCAACACGCGTATTACAAAAAATCACCGCGTTGAAGAACCCTATATCGCAGCTCTTTTGAAGGAATGGGAAATGTATGTCGCATTATTTAATGGTGAAAGACCATTGTTGGCAGAAATACATTTGGGAGGCGGTACACCGACCTTTTTCCATCCGGATAATTTAAGGATGCTGATTGCCGGAATTCTTGCCCATGTAGATGTAGCACCGGGTAGCTCATTTTCTTTTGAAGCTCACCCGGCAAATACAACGTCCATGCATTTACAGACCTTATTTGATTTGGGATTCCGCCGTTTGAGCTTGGGCATACAGGATTTTGATCCGCTTGTCCAATTTGTCATCAATAGGCATCAGAGTTTGGAAGAAGTGGAAGAGGTGATGCAGAATGCTCGGAAAATAGGCTTTGGGTCCATTAACTTTGACTTGATTTACGGACTTCCTAAGCAGAGCTTGGCCACAGTCGAAGATACCATTCAAAAAGCCATGCTGCTAAACCCAGACAGAATCTCGTTTTATAGCTATGCACATGTGCCTTGGATTAAGCCGGGACAGCGTCATTATACCGAAGCTGATCTGCCTAATGGTGCTGCCAAACTCGCGCTGTATAATCTTGGAAAAAAAATGATTTTAGCACATGGCTATGAAGATGTTGGTATGGATCATTTTGCGAAAAGGGATGATGAGTTATTTATGGCTTTTCAACAAGGAAGATTACACCGTAATTTTATGGGCTATGCCGATCGGTTTAGTCCCCTGCTAATCGGTATTGGGGTCTCTTCGATCAGTGATGCATGGGGGGCATTTGCGCAAAATGTAAAGACTGTAGAAGAATATCATAAGTTAATTGAAGCCGGTGTATTGCCGGTGGTAAAGGGACATTTGCTCAACGAGGAGGATCTTCTTATCAGACGGTATATCTTGGATATGATGTGCAAAGGAAAAGTGCAGTTGCGGAAAGGAGCACCGTTGAATGAGCAGATTATCGAAGAATTGTCTGAACTGGTTGCAGATGGTTTAGTCTCTATAACGGGCGATCTGATTCAATGTACTGCCGTTGGGCGCTCTTTTTTGAGAAACATCTGTATGGCCTTTGATCAGCGACTATTACGGTCGAGGGTGCAAAATCAATTATTTAGTCAGGCAATTTAAAACGAAGGTATGACAGAGCTAAGGGATGAAATACAACTTGCAGAAAAATGTTTCCATTGCGGCGATAAAATTGAGGAAACGGGCTACCAGCTCGATCAGCATGATTTTTGCTGTCTAGGATGTCAGACGGTCTACCAAGTGCTGAACGATAGTGGTATGCAGCAGTATTACCGCTATAATCAGCATCCGGGTAAATCGAATAAATCCAAGCAAGAAGATTTTTCCTATCTGGATGAACCACAGATTGCCGGCAAATTAGTGGATTTTAAAGATGATAAGATGACCATCATCACCTTTTATATTCCGGCTATTCACTGTAGCTCCTGTATCTGGTTGCTTGAAAATTTATATAAACTCAATCCCAATGTAATGCAGTCCCGCGTGGATTTTATGAAGAAACAGGCGAGCATCACATTCAATCACAACGAGCTGCCATTGAAAGACCTGGTTTATCTTCTGGTCAATATCGGTTATGATCCTAAAATCACTTTGCAGGATGTTGTGAAGGAAGGAAATCGAAATAATCTGAATCCTTTGGTCGCAAAAATTGCTGTTGCCGGTTTCTGTTTTGGAAATTCAATGCTATTCAGTTTTCCTGATTATTTTGGGATGGGAAGTTTTGAAAAAGAGTACGCCAATTTTTTTGGATACATTAACCTTGCTTTTGGTCTTCCGGTTTTGTTATACTGTGCGTCGGACTACTTTAAATCGGCCTATTTGAGTTTGAAACAAAAGCGATTGAATCTAGATGTGCCCTTGGCTCTGGGAATCCTCGTGTTATTTTTGCGTTCCGCGTTTGAAGTGATTACACAGACGGGCGCAGGTTTTACGGATACGCTCTGTAGTCTTGTATTTTTTATATTGATCGGAAAATGGGTGCAACAACGTACCTATTATCATATCTCATTTGAACGGGATTACCGGAGTTATTTTCCGGTGGCTGTAACAGTATTGACCGAATCGGGGGACAAGCCTGTACAATTGGGAGATGTACATATAGGTGACCGGATTTTGGTTCGGAACAATGAGATTATCCCTGCCGATGCGATACTTTTAAAAGGTGATGCTGCGATAGATTTCAGCTTTGTGACTGGAGAATCAAGTCCCGTAAGTAAAACTCTTGGCGAAATTATCTACGCTGGCGGGCGTCAGACAGGAGAGGCGATAGAACTTGAAGTTGTCAAACCTATTTCACAATCCTATTTGACCAAACTATGGAATAATGAAAATTATAAAGATTATGACAAGCATTTTCAGACTTTTGTCAACTTTATAAGTAAATATTTTACTGTTGTTTTATTGGCTATTGCACTATTGGCGACACTATTTTGGGCCGTTGATGGGAGTGCAAGCAGGGCTTGGGGAGCTTTTACGGCGGTATTGATTATCGCATGTCCATGTGCGTTGGCGTTGAGCTCTCCATTTACCCTTTCGGCTGCGTTAAGTATTTTTGACCGAAATAAGTTCTACGTAAAAAATACCGCTGCCATCGAACAGATGGCAACGATTGATACTCTTGTGTTCGATAAGACGGGTACCATATCATCTCCTAAAGCAACCTCCATTTATTTTGAAGGTAGTCTTTCAGCAGTTGACAAAAAGCTACTAAATGCAGTATGTAGAAACTCTAGTCATCCATTGAGCCGTGAGATTGTCAAGTGGCTGAATGTCTCTGCTGATATTTCGGTACAGGATTTTAAAGAATTTCCGGGAAAGGGGATGCAGGCTAATGTAAGTGGCAAGGAAATTAAAATCGGTAGTGCTAATTTTCTGAATATCGGTAATATTAAAACAGATGGTTCTGTGGTTTTTATTCGTATAGGTGAGGAGTTAAAAGGATATTTTACCATGGAGCAATCCTGGCGGGATGGCCTTTCGGCTTTGATTGAAGATTTTAAAGTCGAATACGACCTTCATTTAATCTCAGGGGATAACGATCGGCGTCTGGATGCACTGCAGTTAATTTTTCCCTCGAATGCAAGTTTGCTTTTTAATCAATCACCAATGGAAAAACTGGAAGCCATTCAAAATTTTCAGGTAGCAGGAAAGCATGTCTGCATGATTGGTGATGGCCTGAATGATGCGGGGGCATTGCGTAAAGCAGATTTGGGCATCGCCGTGAGTGATGATATCAATAACTTCTCTCCCGGCTGCGATGCGATACTGGATGGGGAGTCATTTTCAAAAATGCCGGATTTCTTTGCTTTTAGCAAAGATGCGGTAAAAGTAATACATATGAGCTTTGGTATATCACTTTTATATAATGTAATTGGATTGAGCTTTGCTGTGCAAGGTATTATGTCGCCGTTATTTGCCGCGATTCTAATGCCAATAAGTACGGTAACGATCATCTCCTTTACAAGTCTCATGACGAGGTGGTATGCCAAACGCCGCAAACTCTAGTTGTTATGGAAATAATGTATATTTTGATCGGTTGTAGTGTTTTGTTGGCTTTGGTTTTCCTATGTGCTTTTTTCTGGGCAAATAAAACCGGTCAGCATAATGATACCTATACACCTTCTATACGGATTCTGTTTGATGATGAAACGACAGAAGGGGAAGATAAAGAAGGTGACGTAACTAAAACGTTATCGTAATTAAATCAATTACTTTTTTTTGTAATTAAGGTTATTATCAATAAAATTGGGGGTAAATACCAATTTGAAATAAAAATACATGCATAATAATCCATTTTCATTAAAAGATAAGGTAGTTGTAATTACGGGAGGTACAGGGATTTTAGGCGAAGCATTTGTTGAGGCTTTGGCCGAGGCAGAAGCCAAAGTCGCAGTACTTGGACGTAATGGACAAATCGGAGCGGAGCGTGTCCAGCAGGTAGAGTCTGTTGGTGGCGAAGCTATATTTGTTGAAGTTGACATCATGAACGAACAGGATGTCACACGGGCGAAAGATGAAGTTTTGCAAAAGTGGGGTAGGATAGACGCTTTAGTAAACGCCGTTGGGGGTAACATTCCCGGTGCAACAATTGGTGCCGATCAAGATTTATTTGCGAGTAATATTCAGGATACCATTAAAGCTATTGAGCTTAACCTTTACGGAACGATGATTCCTACGCATATTATCGGCCGTGTGATTGCGGAGAGCGGAAAGGGAGTCATCATCAATATATCTTCCCTCACAGCTAGTCGTCCTTTTACACGTGTTTTGGGCTATACTGTGGCAAAACACGGTATCGATGGTTATACAAAATGGATGGCCACCGAACTCGCTCAGCGTTATGGCGATCAAGTTCGTGTCAATGCAATCGCTCCCGGCGTATTCTTAACCAAGCAAAACAAAAACTTATTGATCAATCCAGACGGTACTTATAGCGACCGTACCAAACGTATTCTTAATGGAACTCCCTATAACCGTTTGGGTGACCCCCGTGAGTTAAAAGGAACTTTAATCTATTTATTGAGCGATGCGTCGGCCTTTGTGACAGGAGAGACTGTCTTTGTCGATGGTGGTTTTAATGCATGGTGTGGCGTTTAATTAAACTTTAAGATGAAAAAATTAGAACAAACCTGGCGTTGGTATGGGCCCAATGACCCCGTATCATTACAGGATATCAAACAGGCTGGAGCTACTGGTATTGTGACAGCATTACATCATATTCCACATGGTGAAGTATGGCCACTTGCTGATATTCAAGAAAGAAAACGCATTATAGAAGATGCTGGTCTTACTTGGTCTGTCGTAGAAAGTGTGACCGTACACGAGGAGATTAAGACAAAAGGAGCTAAAGTAGATGAATACCTCCAAAAATATAATGAGACATTAACCAATCTCGCCCAATGTGGTATCAAAACAATCTGTTATAATTTTATGCCCGTGTTGGATTGGACACGTACACAATTGGACTTAACTATGGCGGATGGTTCGAAAGCACTCTACTTTGATTGGATTGATTTGGCACTCTTCGACATATTTATATTAAAACGAGACGCCGCTCACACGGAGTATCCCGAAGATGTTGTTAAACGTGCAACTTTACGATTTGATGAAATTGCCGAACAACAAAAAGAGGAATTGGCAAATGTTGTCTTAATGGGAATTCCAGGAGAGAAAAATGTGGAATTAGAAGCATTGAAAGCAAGCATTGACACCTATAAGCATATTGGAAAAGACGGTTTACGTGATAATTTGGTTTATTTTCTTCAGGGAATTGCGACAACCTGTGAGGAGAATGGTATATGTATGACCATTCACCCTGATGATCCACCGTACCCTATTTTAGGTTTGCCCCGCATTGCCAGTAATGGTGAGGATTTCGATTATTTTTTAAATGCAGTTCCACAACAATTCAATGGCGTTTGTTTTTGTACGGGATCTTTGGGTGCTAGTCAGACAAACGACTTGCCTGCTATCTTAGAAAAGATTAAAGGGCGTGTGAACTTTGTTCATTTGCGAAATGTGAAGAAAGATGCGATTGGAAGTTTTTATGAGGCAGATCATTTGGATGGTGATGTCAATATGTATAAAATTATGAAAATCTTGGTCGCTGAAAACCAGTTGAGATCTACAGCTATTCCATTTAGGCCAGATCATGGCCACCAGATGCTGGATGATCTCAATAAGGTGACGAACCCAGGCTATTCTGCTATTGGAAGATTGAGAGGGCTTGCAGAATTGCGGGGTTTGGAATATGGTATTATCGGTGAATAATACCAAGGAGCAAGTTTAATGATCTATAACTTTAGGTCTGGACCGTTTATAAAAAAAGCAGCCGGGAAATTGGAAGCGATGTTCTTCCTGTTTCTCGGCTGTTTTACTTTTAAATGCTTCTTCGAAGCTTATAATGACTGAAATTATAAAGAAGATTTGCGAATGATAAGCTGCGTCGGAAGCTCAATCGTTTCAAACTCATGTATTGGTCTCGTTTGGTTAATGGTGGCGATTAATTTATTTGTTGCCAATTCACCAATTTCGGTAGCTGGCTGCACAACTGTGGATAGCGCCGGATTTAAGGAGGCGGCAATTTGCGTGTTTGAAAAACCAATAACGGCAACTTGGGACGGGACTTCAATCTGCAGTTCAGCCAAAATACCCAATGTTCTGGTTGTAATAACATCTGTTGCTCCAAAAATTGCATCTATATTCTTGTTCTCAATGTATTCCCGAAGTAAGATTTCTTTTATCGTTCGATCTATATCGGTGGTATTATTGAAGCTGCATTCGATATAATGTTTGTTATTGAACGGGATGCCCGCATCTGATAAAGCCGATTTAAAGCCATTTAAACGCTCGGCTGCAACGCCTAAGTTCTTTCCGGTGATATGTAAAATATTCTTTTTGCCTTGTTCGATGAGGTGTTTTGTAGCATTATATGCACCTTGAAAATTATTGACACCCACTTTGAATGTATCAAGCTGGTGATTGATACGATCAAAAATAACAACAGGTATCTGCGATTTGATTAATGTTTTGAGTTCGTCAATGTTTGAATCCGAAGAGACCGGAGATATCATTAAACCATCAATGCCTCGCATACGCAAAACGTCAATACAATTTTTTTCGATCCGCTCGTCTTCCCGACTTTGCATGAAAATAACATCATAGACCGTCTGTTGAGAGGCTATTTGAATTCCATCGAGGATTTGTGAAACGAATGTATTGCTAATGTTGGATACGATAACCCCTATTGTATTGGATTTTCCTATTTTTAAGCTTCGCGCCAACTTATTTGGATGGAAATTGTGCTTTTTGGCATATTCTTGAACCATCTTTTTAGTTGTCTCACTTATTTCGTAGCTGTCTGATAATGCTTTGGAAACCGTCGAAACAGAAATATTGAGTGCCAATGCTATATCTTTCAGGGTAGTTCTGCTCATCGCTTTGGTGGTTATTTTAAGAAGATAAATCTACATAAAAAAATAGATAAATAGGTTTTTTATCTTGATAAGTGGACCAATGCTGCTATTATTTGGCTTTTCATATTGATATTTTGCTTGTTTCAGCGGCAGTTTTGACAAAAAGGGGAGGCCTGTTGTTACCCCGCTTAGGCTCAAATTGTATACTGATTTGTAATTAACACCAATATAACACCGTTTTAACAGGGGGTTTATAGGGGTTGTACCCCTGCTAACCCCCTGTTAAACCCCTGTTATCCCCCTGTAATACCCCTATTAATTATTAACAAAAGTTGAACGAAATTGGCAATAGATACAGTGCGAAGCCTGTCTCCATACTATATATGATGACCTAGGTTCTTTGAATGGCCCAATCTGGCAGCTGGATCAGCCGTTATTTGCCAGCTGCTGCACCTCCCGCTACCAAAAACCAAAAAGAATCTCGCACCTTTACAGGCAGTTAAGGATAAAATGAAAATAATAAGAACAAAAGGCTTGGAAGTTTGTATTTAAACTCCCTATCTTTGCACCACTCCGCAAGGGAGGAGCGGTTACTTCGAAAGAAGAAATCATGAAAAAAAGAAGGGTTTAAGCGAGCCTGGCAGGATTTAAAATCCCGCTGAGTTTATTTTAAACGCGGAAATCGGAAAAAAGAGAAAAGAAAAAAAACTTGAAAAAGTTTTTGGAAGTTCAAAAAAGATTTCTACCTTTGCAGTCCCAACGGAAACGGAGGGAAAACAAAAAAGATAAAGAGAGGCGCAATGCCTATCGGAATATAGCGGATACGGAAGTTGAAGCGACAAAAGTTCTTTAAGAAAACACAATCATGTAAGCGTGACGAGTAGACAGACGAAAGTCGAAAGTCATGAACAAATTCAAGAATTAGTTCAATTCGATCCAAGATCAGAGATATAAAAAAAGAATTCTGATTATGTAAATAGTTGGAATCAAAAACTTCATTTTACAATGGAGAGTTTGATCCTGGCTCAGGATGAACGCTAGCGGCAGGCCTAATACATGCAAGTCGGACGGGATCCGGTGGTAGCTTGCTACCATTGGTGAGAGTGGCGCACGGGTGCGTAACGCGTGAGCAACCTACCTCTATCAGGGGGATAGCCTCTCGAAAGAGAGATTAACACCGCATAACATCAACAGTTCGCATGTTCGGTTGATTAAATATTTATAGGATAGAGATGGGCTCGCGTGACATTAGCTAGTTGGTAGGGTAACGGCTTACCAAGGCGACGATGTCTAGGGGCTCTGAGAGGAGAATCCCCCACACTGGTACTGAGACACGGACCAGACTCCTACGGGAGGCAGCAGTAAGGAATATTGGTCAATGGGCGGAAGCCTGAACCAGCCATGCCGCGTGCAGGATGACTGCCCTATGGGTTGTAAACTGCTTTTGTCCAGGAATAAACCTATCTACGTGTAGATAGCTGAATGTACTGGAAGAATAAGGATCGGCTAACTCCGTGCCAGCAGCCGCGGTAATACGGAGGATCCGAGCGTTATCCGGATTTATTGGGTTTAAAGGGTGCGTAGGCGGCCTATTAAGTCAGGGGTGAAATACGGTGGCTCAACCATCGCAGTGCCTTTGATACTGATGGGCTTGAATCCATTTGAAGTGGGCGGAATAAGACAAGTAGCGGTGAAATGCATAGATATGTCTTAGAACTCCGATTGCGAAGGCAGCTCACTAAGCTGGTATTGACGCTGATGCACGAAAGCGTGGGGATCGAACAGGATTAGATACCCTGGTAGTCCACGCCCTAAACGATGATAACTCGATGTTGGCGATAGACAGCCAGCGTCCCAGCGAAAGCGTTAAGTTATCCACCTGGGGAGTACGCCCGCAAGGGTGAAACTCAAAGGAATTGACGGGGGCCCGCACAAGCGGAGGAGCATGTGGTTTAATTCGATGATACGCGAGGAACCTTACCCGGGCTTGAAAGTTAGTGAAGAGTGCAGAGACGCACTCGTCCTTCGGGACACGAAACTAGGTGCTGCATGGCTGTCGTCAGCTCGTGCCGTGAGGTGTTGGGTTAAGTCCCGCAACGAGCGCAACCCCTATGTTTAGTTGCCAGCATTTAAGGTGGGGACTCTAAACAGACTGCCTGTGCAAACAGAGAGGAAGGTGGGGACGACGTCAAGTCATCATGGCCCTTACGTCCGGGGCTACACACGTGCTACAATGGATGGTACAGCGGGCAGCTACATAGCAATATGATGCTAATCTCTAAAAGCCATTCACAGTTCGGATTGGGGTCTGCAACTCGACCCCATGAAGTTGGATTCGCTAGTAATCGCGTATCAGCAATGACGCGGTGAATACGTTCCCGGGCCTTGTACACACCGCCCGTCAAGCCATGAAAGTTGGGGGTACCTAAAGCATGTTACCGCGAGGAGCGTGTTAGGGTAAAACCGATAATTGGGGCTAAGTCGTAACAAGGTAGCCGTACCGGAAGGTGCGGCTGGAATACCTCCTTTCTAGAGTATCGAAGATCGGTGCTCGTCACGTTACATATGATTGACAAGAAGAAAACATCAGAAGAAAGTGCCCGCCCCGCAAGGAGCAGGACCGAGAGAAAGAGATGAACAAGATAAGCTAGTCCCGTAGCTCAGTTGGTTAGAGCACTACACTGATAATGTAGGGGTCAGCAGTTCAAATCTGCTCGGGACTACGAAAAAATACGGGGAATTAGCTCAGCTGGCTAGAGCACCTGCCTTGCACGCAGGGGGTCAACGGTTCGAATCCGTTATTCTCCACATCTCCGGAAGGAACATCGACAGATGCTCCAGAATAAAAACCGGAAAAAGAGTTCTTTGACATATTGAAAGAGAAAAAAAATTACAAGAGAAGACAACAGTATAGAGACAATACGTGTATGTGCTTGATGTAAAGAGGAGACCCTCGGTCAAGGCCGAACGAATCTTTGCGTAGCATACGGGTATATATATCAAAAGCAGCCGCATAGTAGCAAAAGGCTATGCCGGTGAAGAAAGTAAATAAGGGCACACGGGGGATGCCTAGGCTCTCAGAGGCGAAGAAGGACGTGATAAGCTGCGATAAGCTTTGGGGATTGGCAAATGCGACTTGATCCAGAGATTTCCGAATGGGGCAACCTGACTATTTGAAGAATAGTCGTATAAAACGCGAACGCGCTGAACTGAAACATCTAAGTAGGCGTAGGAGAAGAAAATAACAATGATTTCCCAAGTAGTGGCGAGCGAACGGGAAAGAGCCCAAACCGATCATGTTACGGCATGGCCGGGGTTGTAGGACCACGACATTGTACAGCGCTATGAACTGGAAGCAGGTGGGAAACTGCGCGACAAGGGTGAGAGCCCCGTACAGGTAAAGAATGTTGACATAGTGGTATCCTGAGTACCGCGGGACCGGAGAAATCCTGTGGGAATCCACCAGCACCATCTGGTAAGGCTAAATACTCCTGAGAGACCGATAGTGAACCAGTACCGTGAGGGAAAGGTGAAAAGAACCCCGAACAGGGGAGTGAAAAGAACCTGAAACCGTGTGCTTACAAGCGGTTGGAGCAGACGAGTTCTGTGACAGCGTGCCTTTTGCATAATGAGCCTACGAGTTACTCTTGTCTGGCAAGGTTAAGTCCTTCAGGGACGCAGCCGAAGCGAAAGCGAGTCTTAATAGGGCGCATAGTCAGATGAGGTAGACGCGAAACCTTGTGATCTACCCTTGGGCAGGTTGAAGTTGCAGTAACATGTAATGGAGGACCGAACCGATAAACGTTGAAAAGTTTCCGGATGACCTGAGGGTAGGGGTGAAAGGCCAATCAAACTGGGAAATAGCTCGTACTCCCCGAAATGTTTTTAGGAACAGCGTCGGCGTAGAGTTTGATAGAGGTAGAGCTACCGATTGGGTGCGGGGGAGTCAAATCCTACCAAATCCAGACGAACTCCGAATGCTATCAAATATAGCCGGCAGTGAGGCTTTGGGTGCTAAGGTCCAAGGCCGAGAGGGAAAGAACCCAGACCATCAGCTAAGGTCCCCAAATTCGTTCTAAGTTGAACTAACGAGGTCCGGTTGCCCAGACAGCTAGGATGTTGGCTTGGAAGCAGCCATTCATTTAAAGAGTGCGTAACAGCTCACTAGTCGAGCGGCCGGGCGTGGATAATAAACGGGCATCAAGAACGGTACCGAAGCTATGGATTTGTACTTAGGTACATCTGGTAGGGGAGCATTCCATCGCCGGGGAAGCAGTTTGGCAATGAACTGTGGAGGTTATGGAAAAGCAAATGTAGGCATAAGTAACGATAAGGCGGGTGAGAAACCCGCCCACCGAAAGACCAAGGTTTCCTGATCAACGTTAATCGGATCAGGGTCAGTCGGGACCTAAGGCGCACCCGAAGGGGGCAAGCCGATGGACAACTGGTTAATATTCCAGTACTCTTCATAACTGCGATGTGGTGACGGAGTAGTGACACTGCCGCGAACTGACGGAATAGTTCGTTGAAAGGCGTAGGTATTGGAGTTGTAGGCAAATCCGCAACTCTAGCTGAAACCCAATAGTACAGCAAAGCTTCGGTGGCGCTGATAGAGCAGGTAAACAGACTTCCAAGAAAACCCGCTAAGCTTCAGGTTATGAAGACCCGTACCGCAAACCGACACAGGTGGTCGAGGAGAGAATCCTAAGGTGCTCGAGTGAGTCATGGCTAAGGAACTCGGCAAAATGGCCCTGTAACTTCGGGAGAAGGGGCGCTGTCTCGAAAGAGCAGCCGCAGTGAAAAGGCCCAGGCGACTGTTTAACAAAAACATATGGCTTTGCAAAATCGCAAGATGAAGTATAAGGCCTGACACCTGCCCGGTGCTGGAAGGTTAAGAGGGGATGTCATCGCAAGAGAAGCATTGAATCGAAGCCCCAGTAAACGGCGGCCGTAACTATAACGGTCCTAAGGTAGCGAAATTCCTTGTCGGGTAAGTTCCGACCTGCACGAATGGTGTAACGATCTGGGCGCTGTCTCAGCCATGAGCTCGGTGAAATTGTGGTATCGGTGAAGACGCCGATTACCCGCAACGGGACGGAAAGACCCCATGCACCTTCACTATAGCTTAACATTGAGATTGGGTACAGGATGTGTAGGATAGGCGGGAGATGTTGAAGTGGCTTCGCCAGGAGTCATGGAATCAACCTTGAAATACCGCCCTTTCTGTATTCGGTTTCTAACTCCCTTATGGGGAGGACATTGTTTGGTGGGTAGTTTGACTGGGGTGGTCGCCTCCAAAAAGGTAACGGAGGCTTTCAAAGGTAAGCTCAGTACGCTTGGTAACCGTACGCGGAGTGCAATGGCATAAGCTTGCTTGACTGTGAGACCGACAAGTCGAACAGGGTCGAAAGACGGACATAGTGATCCGGTGGTTCTGTATGGAAGGGCCATCGCTCAAAGGATAAAAGGTACGCTGGGGATAACAGGCTGATCTCCCCCAAGAGCTCATATCGACGGGGAGGTTTGGCACCTCGATGTCGGCTCGTCACATCCTGGGGCTGGAGAAGGTCCCAAGGGTTGGGCTGTTCGCCCATTAAAGTGGCACGCGAGCTGGGTTCAGAACGTCGCGAGACAGTTCGGTCCCTATCTGTTGTGGGCGTTGGAAGTTTGAGTGGATCTGACCTTAGTACGAGAGGACCGGGTTGGACAGACCTCTGGTGAACCTGTTATGCCGCCAGGTGTACGGCAGGGTAGCTACGTCTGGAATAGATAAGCGCTGAAAGCATCTAAGTGCGAAACTAGCCACGAGATGAGACTTCCTTATAGGGTCGTAGAAGATGACTACGTTGATAGGCCATAGGTGTAAAGGTTGAGAGACCAAAGCCAAGTGGTACTAATAGCCCGAAGCTTTCTCAAGCAGACAGACACTGTTGTCTTCCTCTTTAATTTTTAAAATGATCTTTCAATATATATGTCAGTTGGTCTGATGTTCCGATAAGGAATCAGCCAATAAAGATTTTTAGGTGCCTATATCGGCGGTGTCTACCTCTTCCCATTCCGAACAGAGCAGTCAAGCCCGCCAGAGCCGATGGTATTGCCGTAACAGGTGGGAGAGTAGGTCGGTGCCTTTTTTTACACAGAAGCCCTTGCTGGAAACAGTCAAGGGCTTCTTTCGTTTAAGTACTTCCGTAATTCCATGTACAAGCTATTGTATATCCTCCGCCTATTGGTTATCGCAGCACATGGCCTCCGGTGAGCCCGGTCCATCGGCAGCTGTTCCGCAACCGCCGCTACCCTGCAACTGTCACTGTCCTTTAGTGGGATGGTGCATCAGCATTAGCCCTTAACCCAAATGCTCCCTTATTTATAGCCGCAAGCTGCAGGATGAGTCCTGGATAAACGGATCGCGCTCGGTGGCCTATCCAGAATATTAACCGGGATGGCGGCGTAGCTCCTTTTCCTGGCGAAGAGGGCAGTTTGGACTAGCCCGTATATGAAAATTTACCGACCGATTCCCAAGAAATCTAATGCGAACTTACTACCCGGACGCTGATCATCCAAAGGATATAGATCCTGCTCTGCTGTGAAATGAGGAGGATTATGCCATTGATATCTCGCTAAGAAGATCATAAATCGTCAGGAAATGTGATGACGGTCACTTTTGTTTTCAGATCTTGTCGTGAAAAAGGACTCCTTAACAGCGTACTTCTGCTAAGTTGTTTACAATCAGCGAACATAAAATGGGATTAGGCTATATAAATGGTTTATAGAAAAGTGACGTACATCACTTTTGTACGCATTGTGCATCATTAGATTGTCATAAAATGCTGCTTATTTTTGAATCAGAATCAACAATTTAAGTAATGCAGTTAGAGCAATTTAATTACGACAACAAGATTGTCAGAAATTTCGGAATCGCTACCATTATTTGGGGAATAGTTGGTATGACCATAGGATTGCTTGTGGCGACGCAGCTTGTTTGGCCCCAGATGAACTTTGGATTGCAATTCACAACATTTGGCCGTGTACGTCCTGTACACACCAATGCGGTGATCTTTGCTTTCGTGGGTAATGGTATTTTTATGGGAGTTTACTACTCCTTACAACGGGTGCTTAAAGCAAGAATGTTTAGTGATGCTTTGAGTAAACTCCATTTTTGGGGTTGGCAATTGATTATTGTTGCCTCGGCTATTACACTGCCACTAGGTCTTACTTCAAGTCATGAGTATGCCGAAATGGAATGGCCAATTGATATTGCAATTACCCTTATTTGGGTAGTGTTCGGAATCAATATGTTCGGTACTATTATCAAACGACGCGAACGTCATATGTATGTCGCTGTTTGGTTCTATATTGCGACATTCGTAACCGTAGCAGTATTGCATATTGTGAACTCCATCCAATTGCCTGTAGCAGGCTGGAAGAGCTACTATGTCTACAAGGGTGTACAGGATGCACTGGTACAATGGTGGTATGGTCACAACGCTGTGGCTTTCTTCCTGACAACTCCTTATTTGGGAATGATGTATTATTTCCTTCCTAAAATGGCCAATCGTCCGGTCTACTCTTACAAGTTAAGTATTCTTCACTTTTGGTCTCTGATCTTTATTTATATCTGGGCAGGTCCTCACCATTTGCTCTATACGGCGCTACCTGGTTGGGTACAGTCTTTAGGGGTTGTATTCTCCATTATGTTGATTGCTCCGAGTTGGGGTGGTATGATCAATGGCTTGTTGACCTTACGTGGTGCTTGGGATAAGGTACGGACAGAACCTATGTTAAAATTCATGGTCGTGGCCCTTACTTGTTATGGTATGGCGACTTTCGAAGGTCCTATGCTATCCTTAAAACAGGTGAATGCAATTGCTCACTTTACCGACTGGATCGTAGCACACGTACACGTAGGTGCATTGGGATGGAATGGGTTTATGACATTCGGTATTCTGTACTGGTTGATACCACGTATTTATAAAACAGAATTATATTCTAAAAAGTTAGCATCAACGCACTTTTGGATAGGCACCTTGGGTATTTTGTTCTATGCAATACCTATGTATTGGGCAGCTGTTGTACAAGGCTTGATGTGGAAAGAATTTACACCGGAAGGGGTCCTGAAATATCCAAACTTCCTTGCGACCACATTGGAAATTTTGCCAATGCACATGATGCGTGCATTAGGTGGTGCGCTTTATTTGTCCGGTGTATTCCTGATGACCTTCAACTTGATCAAAACAATGCAGAAAGGTAAGCTTTTGGCCAATGAGCCTGCAGAAGCGCCAGCATTGTTGCCAGTTCAAGTAAATGAACAATCGCAACACCGCCGTCTCGAACGTAAGCCGATCTTATTTATGGTACTGGCACTTATCGCTATTCTCATCGGAGGTATGGTTGAGATGGTACCGACTTTTACGATCTCTAAAAATGTTCCAACAATCGCCAGTGTAAAACCTTATACAGCCTTGGAACTTCAAGGTCGAGATCTTTACGTCAGAGAAGGTTGTGTGAATTGTCACACGCAAACTATTCGTCCATTTAGGTCTGAAACTGCCCGCTATGGAGAGTACAGCAAGGCTGGGGAATTTGTTTACGATACACCGTTTTTATGGGGTTCGAAACGGACGGGACCTGATCTGCATCGCATCGGTGGAAAGTATCCAAACAAATGGCATTTCGATCACTTACTGGACCCGACAATTACCTCTCCGGGAAGTATTATGCCGACTTACCCTTGGTTAATCGATCAGAAGCTGGATAATTCTATTCTGCAAGACAAAATGAGAGCATTACGGAAATTAGGAATCCCCTATACCGATGCCGAAATTGACCATGCTGAGCAGGATCTCACCAAGCAGGCACAGAAAATTGCTGATGATCTAAAACAAAACCAAGTGAATGTGTTAGCTGACCGTGAGATTGTGGCTGTAATTGCCTACTTACAGCGATTGGGAACAGATATAAAAGCAGCTCCAAAAGTAGCTGATAATATTAACGCAAATCAATAAAGCTATGTTTAAGCAAATAACAAATCTAAACGGCAGTGAGCTTTATCTAATTGCATCACTTTGGATCTTCTTGGTGTTCTTTATTTCAGTAGCAATAATGTTGTTTCGAATGAAAAAAGACTATGTTACTTATATGAAGGAATTGCCTTTGGAAGAAGATGAAACAGAAAAGGAACTGAATCATTCACCTGAAAGTCTATAATATATGAGTTTATTATTGGATACTGCACCAGCTACCGCAGAAGTTGTTCAATCTACGATAGGATTTGGTACAGATAATTTATACACAGATATCTTAATTGTTGTATTGATCGTTGTGATGCTGGCTCTTCTTGCTTCGGCATTGATGGTCAATCGCGCGATGAAATCCATCATTAAGATTACCATGCCTGAATTGGCCGAGGAGGAAAAACTCAAAAAGGTGGCGAATAAGGGCTGGATGAAAAGGTCGTGGAACAAGATCATGGGGATCAGACCGATTTCAGAAGAAAAGGATATTGTCATAGACCATGAGTATGATGGTATCCGCGAGTTGGATAATCCGATTCCAATCTGGTTTAATTTCCTTTTTTATGGAACGATTTTTTTCGGCCTTGTTTACTTATTTGTTTATCAGGTGTCGGGCATCGGAATGAACCAGGATCAGGAGTATGAACATGAGATGGTCGTTGCCGAGAAAGAGCGTCAGGCTTATCTTACCGCTTCTGCGAGCAATGTAGACGAAAGTAGCGTGGAGTTTCAGCCGGAAATGGCTGCTGATGGAAAAGCGATCTTTACCGCAAACTGTGTCGCTTGTCACGGTGGTAGTGGCGAGGGAGGCATCGGACCGAACTTGACCGATAAGTTTTGGCTACATGGTGGTGAGATTAAAGACATCTTCAAAACCATTAAGTATGGTGTTCCCGATAAAGGAATGGTGCCATGGGAACAAACGTTAAGTCCCGCACAAATTGCACAGGTTGCCAGTTATATTGTCACCTTAAGGGATACAAACCCTGCTAATCCAAAAGCTCCACAAGGTGAAGAGGTATCCTATGGCGGTGGTCAGGCGGCAAACGGAGAGAAAGCAGCGGATGAGGCCAAAACAGGTCCAGTTGAAGCAGATAAAAAAGCAGAGTAATAAATTGAAATAACAATGAGTACAGCAGTAGTTAATAGTGCCGATAATGGCGGGTCTAAGTCTAAAAAAAGACAATGGATTTATGCCAAAAAACCGCAGGGAGAGCTTTATAAAAAAAGACAGTGGGTTGGGTATTCACTACTGCTGTTCTTGTTTGCTGCTCCTTTTATCAAAATAAATGGCGAACCGTTTTTGATGTTTAACATTATTGACCGGAAATTCTCTATCTTAGGAAATCTTTTCTATCCCCAAGATCTTTACATATTCGTATTCGGTATGTTGATCGTGATGGTATGTGTGGTTTTGTTTACCGTTGTTTTTGGCCGGGTCTGGTGTGGCTGGACTTGTCCACAGACTATTTTCTTAGAATTGATATTCCGACGGATTGAGTATTGGATTGAGGGGGATTGGCAACAACAAAAAAAATTGGATGCAGGACCAAATACGGATCAAAAGCAGTTAAAGAAATTTTTTAAACATGCCATATTTCTCATCATATCATTTTTCATCTCTAATATCTTTCTGTCTTATATCATCGGTGCTGACGCCCTGATTAAAATAATCACTGATCCATTGGACCAGCATATCGGCGGTCTGATATCAATTATCATATTTACATTGGTTTTCTATGGTGTATTTGCTTATGTCAGGGAGATTGTCTGTATTGCAATTTGTCCTTATGGCAGGCTTCAAGGCGTACTCCTGGATGACCAAAGTATTACTGTCGCTTATGATCATAGACGTGGGGAACCGAGAGGAAAACAGCAAAAGGACGCGAAGACGCCTCAAGGGGATTGTGTAGACTGCAAACTCTGTGTACATGTGTGTCCTACAGGAATCGATATTCGAAAAGGTCTGCAATTAGAATGTGTAAGCTGTACGGCCTGTATTGATGCCTGTGATGCTGTCATGGACAAAATTGGAAAACCTAAAAAGTTAATTGGTTTTTATCCGATGGGTGAGATTGAGGGCACGCTCAAGAAAAAAAATAACACCAGAACAATCGCTTATTCGATCGTACTGGTTGCCTTAATGTCTGTCTTTTGTTTGCTGCTGTTTAACCGTTCTCAGGTAGACGGAAGGCTGCTCCGGGCCAAGGGTAGTACCTACCAGCTTCGTGATGATAAGACAATCAGTAACCTGTATTCTTTAGAATTGATTAACAAGTCTGGTAAAGAAATACCTTTTAAATTGGTCTGTGATGATCCGCGTTTAAAGATTCAAGTGGTTAACCCTATTCAAAAATTGAGTAAGGATGGGCATGCGACACTGAGCTTTTTTCTGATTATCGCAAATAAGGATGTAGAGACCTATAAAAGTAATGTAAAATTAGCTATCTATTCGGGAGATAAGAAAGTGGAAACTTTAAAAACCACCTTTATCGCGCCTCCTGGTATGAATTAAAGAGAAAAACAATGAATTGGGGTACAAAGATTTTTTTAACCTTGGCGGTGTTTATGTTGTGCATCGTCGGAGCAGGAATATATATGGTGAGTCATGACTCGGATAGTCTGGAAGAAGATGACTATTACGAGCAGGGACTGAATTACGACCAGGCTTACGATAAAAAGCAAAATGTATTGATGATGAAAGAATCACCAACTGTCGAAATCAGAAAAGATACCTTATATATTCACTTTGTCTCCAAAGAAAATAAAGGGAAATTGCTGTTCCGAAAACCTTCGGATAATCGATTGGACAAAGAATTGCCATTTCAGACAACAAATAACCTATATACATTGCCCATTTCCACGTTCGATAAAGGAATGTGGAATTTGTATATTGACTGGAAGAGTATAGGCAAAGATTTTTTGTTTGAAGAGCATATTTTATTTTAGTTTAAAGAAATGAGCTATACCTATTTTGCGTTTTTCATGGGTTTATTTGGAAGCATACATTGTGCGGTTATGTGTGGTCCGTTAATTTTTGCCATAGAAGGGCGACAAGGTTTTGGCTGGAATGTTTTCTTCAATAAAATACTGTATCAATCTGGCAGGGTGCTTACCTACGGCTGTCTAGGCCTGCTGCTAGGTACGATAGGTACATTTGCCCAGATTCAGGGTTGGCAGCGAAGTTTAAGCTGGGCCACCGGGATTATTCTGATCGGAATAGCATTATTTCAGCTTATTGGTAAGCATAACCGGAAGATCGCTAGCTGGCAGACCAAGGCGGTGCAGCCCGTTGTACGCTTATTGTCGAAATGGCTCTATAAACCGGGAGGGAGTTTTGTTGCCGGTGTACTCAATGGACTGTTGCCCTGTGGTATGGTGTACATGGCTCTTATGTCGTCGATCAATGCCGATAGTCCACAGCAAAGTTTTTTCTTTATGCTGTGTTTTGGCTTGGGAACCATTCCGCTATTGTTTTTATTTTCTTTTCTGGGAAATTTCTCCAGATCTTTCAAAATAAGTTTTTCAAAATGGGTTCCTTTTCTATATTTCTTGTTGGGAATATGGTTTATACTTCGAGGAGCCAATTTAGATATCCCTTATTTAAGCCCATTTATTCATGTCGATGGCGCAATAAACTGTGCTTAACGACAAACAATATGTCGATGCTAAGTATTATATTTGGTAAAACCCTTAGTATACGATATGGAGGTACTTCATCATATTTTACAGATTGCGTTACAATATTACTGGATTCCTTTGCTCATCCTTTATATTGGTGTAATCGGGACGATCTTGATCGAAAACCGTAATCCTTCCAAGACCATCGCCTGGATTATGGTCATTGTTTTCTTACCTGTCGTCGGTTTGCTCAGTTACTATTTCTTTGGTCAGAAGTTTAAGAAGGTCAAAAGGATGAAACGCGTGTATCGCGAGCAGTCCAAAAAGCTACTGGATGCCTGGCGTAAAGAATCTGAAATTATGGAGGAACATATCGATACGTTAAATGAGCGGATCGGTAGTTTGGCCATGGTATACCGCTACCTTAAAAATCAAAAGATCTCTACATTTTCCCTTAACAACGATGTAACCCTGTTTATAAATGGGGAAGAAAAGTTTCCGGTACTTATTGATCGCCTTAAAGCTGCACAACATTCCATTCACATGGAATATTATATCTGGGAAATGGATGAAATAGGGCAGGAAATCTTACATATTCTAGAAGAAAAAGCAAAAGCTGGTGTCACTGTACGTCTGATATTGGATAGTTTTGGTGCTCCGGATGTGATTAAATATTTACGGCGGCATAAACCCGATTTTGTGTTTCAAGCTTTTCTTCCAGTAACCTTTAGTTCCTTGGCGAATAGCAACTACCGCAATCACCGCAAGATAGCGGTGATCGATGGGAAAATCGGCTTTGTCGGCGGAATCAATATTTCAGATCGATATATCAATAATGGAAAAAATGAGGTTTACTGGCGAGATACGGCTATGATGGTTGTCGGCGCGGCAGTAAATACGTTGCAAATCCAGTTTTGGAATAGCTGGAACCAGACAGATGCGGAATCATTTGAATTGGGCCATGGTTATTTAAACCGATTTCCACTTACCGATGAAGATGCGAGTGGAGTGGGATTTACAGCCAGTGATCCGGGATCACCAGCGCCTTTCAATATGGAAGCAATTATTGCCGGTATCAACGAAGCAAAAGAATATGTACAGTTGTGTACACCTTATTTTATTCCCAGCGATCAACTGACGACCGCTTTAATGCTGGCGGTGTCCTCCGGAGTGCGTGTAGATTTGATGTTACCGTCCCAGTCTGATTCATTCTTTGTACAACATGCTTCTTTCTCTTTTATTAAACCGCTGCTGGAAAGAGGTGTCAATGTATATCTCTACACAAAGGGTTTCCTGCATGCCAAAACCATCTGTATTGATGGGAAGCTGGCCTATATTGGTACGACAAATCTCGATATCAGAAGCTTTTATATCAACTTTGAAATCTCGGGGATTGTCTCGGATAAAACACTTTGTGACCGTCTTAATACACAATTTTTGGCTGATATTGAAGTTTCCGATCTGATTACAATCCGTAAATGGATGCAACGAAGTCGCTGGAAAAGAGGGGTGGATTCAATCTGCCGGCTTTTGGCGCCATTGCTTTAAGCTCCTTTATTCTTCTGGGAACTGTTCGTTGAATAGGCATAATAAATGTTAAAAATACCCCAATGAGGTTGGTCTTTGCCTAAAATTGAATATATTTAGCTATTCATTTTTTATTCTAAGACTTTCAATGAAGCACATAAAACTATTGACTTTATCGATAGGACTGTTAGGAATGGGGACGAGTTATGCGCAGACCACACCGACATTGCCTATTAATACGATCGTAGAACGAGTTCAGAAATATTTTCAAGTCTACCCAGTTGAAAAAGTACATTTGCATTTCGATAAACCGTATTATGCCGTAGGGGACACCCTTTGGTTTTCGACCTATTTATCCCGTAATCTAGCAGAATATGAGCCGAGTAAAATCGCTTATGTCGAAGTACTGAATAGTCGTGACTCGCTTATTCAGACCCTCAGAATTCCATTGGATAAAGGTGTAGGAAATGGACAGATTGTACTGGATCCACAGTTTATGTCACAGGATAATTATCGATTCCGGGGCTACACGAAATGGATGGCAAACTTCGATAATGCCTACTTTTTTAATAAAATAGTCCCGATAGGTGATGTCATCAATAAGAAATTGATTACAAATATTGAATTCCAAAATAATATTGGAGGCAATAAAACCCAGGCTGTGGTACAGTTTCGCGACCGTACGGGAAAACCGATGATCAACTCAAAGATCAACTGGGAGTTTGTCTCGGGGTGGGAAACGTTCGACAAGGGTAAAGGTGAGACCGATGGTCTGGGAAAAGTAACGATAAACCTCTCCGCGAAAGAAAAGGCAAATCTGGAGAAAGGACAACTGAAAATTAGTATTCAGGAGAATAAAAATGAGAAACCGTTGTCCAGCTCTTTCTTGCTCAAAAATGCCTTATGGGATGCTGATGTGCAATTTTTTCCTGAAGGGGGAGATATCATCGCCGGATTGGCAAAAAAGATCGCATTTAAGGCGCTTGGATCCGACGGAAAGGGACTCAAGGTAAAAGGAAGTATTTTAGACTCAAAAGGCAAGTCTGTTGCGGATTTTGAGGACTTTGGGACTGGAATGGGGTATTTTTCCCTGCTTCCGCTTGCTGGGGAAAACTATCAAGCTGTCGTAAAGTTTGAGAACGGGCAGGAACGCAAATATAAATTGCCCGCTGTTGTCAACGATAAGGCAAATGTGGTTTTTGTGAAACAGGATGCCACGAATGCAGAATTTGCAGTAGTGACCAGCGAAGAAAATTTTACAAAAAATCAGGGCCAATCTTATTATGTTTTGGTTCAGTCGAATGGGCATCTCTGTTTTGGCGCGCAGGTGAATTTAAAATCTTCATCAGCATTGGTCAATATTCCCAAAGAGCGTCTGCCAAATGGTATTGCTCAGGTAACCTTATTGAGTCCTGATGGAAAGCCTATCAGTGAACGTCTGGCATTTGTTCAAAGTGAAAAGCTTTTAAATATTCAGGTTACCAGCGATAAGCAAAGTTATAAGGCTAAAGACTTGGTCAATCTTAAACTTGCTGTAGACAACAATGGGCAGAAGTTCCCGGGGAGCTATTCTGTAGCTGTAATTGACGAATCCAAAGTCCCTTACAATGATCAGACAGATTTATCCATTGTGAGCAACTTTCTGTTGACTTCGGACTTGAAAGGAAATGTGGAAAATCCAAATGCCTATTTCGATGAAAAAAATCCCAACCGGGATAAAGCTTTGGATGCTTTATTAATGACACAGGGATATCGTCGTTTTGATTATCCAACATTAATCGCTGAGAAGTTGCCACAGATCAGTTTTCTTCCAGAACAAGGGATTGAATTGTCGGGTATCCTTCGGATGAACACCGGGCGTCCTTATCCAAATGGTGGATTACTTTTATCTGTACCTTCCCGTAATATAAAAAAGGACGTGTATACAGATCAAAATGGACGATTCACATTTAAGGATCTTGTGTTTCCGGATTCGTCCAAAGTAACGGTAAATGCCCGATCTAATGATAACTACCGAAGTTTGGTTATTAATATGGACCAGAGCTTCTATCCAGAGATTGATAAGAATAATGGATATAAGAGCTATTTTGTACCCAATATAGACCAGGCTTTTGCTCCTTATTTGGCAAATAGCCGAAAGGAATATCGAAAATCGATTCTCTTGGATGAGGTCGAAGTGACGGCCGTAGTGAAGAAAGTAATCACAAATAAAGATTTTCCTTCAATTTCTGGGCTGTCCATGCCGGAACATCGTATTGAGCCAGAGCGTTTGACCGGTTGTAACGTGTTGACCATGTGTCTTCAAACAGTATTGACGGGCATTACGTATGATCCACAGACATTGAAATATTATGTTTCTCGTGATTATAATGCGGGTGGGCGTACACCTGTTCAATTCTTTCTGAATGGTATGGCTATTGATGAGCCTGGATTGAATAGCATCAATGTCGCGGATATCGAAGGTATCGAAATCTTCTTACGTGATGAATTGGGTACAGTATCCAGAATGTATCAAAATAATGGTGTTGTGTCAATCTATACGAAGAAAGTGGAAGCGAAGAAACCGCGCATGTCACTGAGTGAGATTGAAAGCATGTTGCCTAAATCGAATGTAATCGATATGTATCCTCTAGGCTATATTAAAGAACGGAAATTCTATGTCCCAAAATATGATACTCCGGAAAGGAAGGCTGCAAATGATTTGAGAACGACCATTTACTGGAACCCTAAAGTCACAATTACAGAGACAGGGGAAGCTGCCATTCAGTTTTATAATGCCGACGGAAATGGGAATTATAAGGTAATTGTCGAAGGAATGGATCAAACAGGAAATATTGGCCGTAAAGTTATAAATTATCGTGTTCAGCCATAAGGTGAGTGCAATGAACTCATGGGGTACTTTAGGTAAAAACATGGATCAATAAAACAGATACTTTAAAACAAAGAACGCTGTTCTCACTCAAAGAGAGCAGCGTTCTTTGTTTGTTAAAAAAAAACACCTCCTTGATGGGCAAGGAGGTGCTAACTAACCAATTATAAACCTAAATTATGAAAAGTATTTTGTCGCTTTTTTAAAGCGCTAATATTCGTATTTATAAAGTATATTTCAAATCCTATGCCAAATAGAGTTTATAGCATTTTTGGCAGATTTTTAGTTAACTTTTTTGATCATGCTATTTATTCAAATCGAAATAACATGGTCTACAACGTGGTTCATAAGCGTCTTTTTCACCTAAAAGTACGGTTTCCGTATTCTTGGTCAGGCGATAAGAATAATTCGCTGGAGCGCCACATTGCATACAAACCGCATGTACCTTCGTAACGTGTTCGGCTACTGCCATTAGATTGGGAATGGGGCCAAATGGTTGTCCTTGAAAATCCATATCGAGTCCGGCAACAATTACCCGGATACCACTGTTTGCCAATTTGACACATACTTCTGTCAAACCGTCATCAAAGAATTGTGCTTCATCAATTCCGACGACTTGCGTTGATGAACTCAGCAGTAGGATAGCAGAAGAATGGTCGACAGGTGTCGATGGTATGCTATTGCTATCGTGTGAAACGACCAATTTCTCATCGTATCGTTTATCAACGGCTGGCTTAAAGATTTCGACATTTAAACGTGCATATTGTGCTCTTTTTAGCCTGCGGATCAATTCTTCTGTCTTACCCGAGAACATCGAGCCACAGACGATTTCAATGCTACCATATTGAGCGGGGCGCAAAGCCAAATTATGTTCGGAAAAAAGCATTTGATTAATTTAATTTTGCCGGAAGGTCTGCAAATAAGGTGATATTTGTAAAATGACCTCCTATTATATTCTGTTTTTGACGCTGCTAATATCAGAATTAAATATTAAATTTGGGTAGTAAAAAAGTGAACGTAAATCCAAATATTTAAAAATCAAAGGATTGAGTTTTCCACTTTTCGACCGCTTGAAGGTATAAGTATTATAAATGATTAATTGGTGATTTCAAATAGAATTATGGGTACTAAAGAGGAAATTTTTAATAAGATAGGCGATTTATTACAGGATTTAAATGGACAGTATCTGACCTTATCAGAACAAGGAAATTTATCCGAAATTAACGAATTAGTAACACTGGAAGCTAAGGCACAAGCGGTAGCTGCATATATAACTTTACTCAAGACAAAGCTCGTTCTTCAGGAAAATCAGTCACAACATACATTAAGTGCTGCGGCACTGGGAAGTAAAAAGATTGCATTCAACGATTATTTTACACCTCCTTCTACCATTAGAACATCAGCACAGCAAGTTGTTGCTGAACAGCCTCAAAAAGAGGTTCGAGAAGCTCAATCGGCTGAAGATTTCAGCCGTGGAACTGAAGAAAGCATTGTGGTAAATGAAGAAACTATCGTGGAGGAAAAAGAAGTCCCATTTGTTTCTGAAAGTGAACCTGTAAAATCGGAGGAACTTAGTCCAGAAATTGTTGAACCTGTTGCACCTCCAGTTGCTGCAATTCCCCCGGTTTTTGCGGCTGCGCCAGTGGAGGAATTAGCTTATCAGGCAGAAAAGGAAGTCACTGAGCAAATCGAAGAACCTACTGTCTTCGTTACAGAAGTAATCGAAGAACCAAAAGAAGTTGTTATTGAACAACCGCAGGAGGTTCTTATTCAGGAAGAAATTAATGCGGTCGTTGAGGAGGTTCCCGCTAGACCCTTGACCTTAAATGAAATTATCTCTCAGCAAAAGCAAGCCGGCGTGAAGAACCGCGTTTATCAAGTAAATCAATCTGGATCTAGCGATAAACTCACAGATATTAAAGCAGGGATAAGTTTAAATGATAAACTCTTATTTATTAAGGATTTGTTTAATGGGTATAGTTTAGCGTATAGTGAGGCTGTCGAATTATTGAATAGGTTTACAAGCTATGCAGAAGCGGACGCCTTTTTGCAGACAAATTATGCGATTAAAAACAAATGGGCAGATAAACCGCATACCGTTGAAAAATTATACGACGTTCTGCGCAGAAGATATAACTAAAATTATAAAACATAAAAAAACAGCTCTCGTTCTATTGGAGCTGTTTTTTTATGCCTATATTTTCGGTTCATTAGCTTAGTTGAAATTGTAGCCAATTGTTTCCTTCATGACCATATACAAAATACTTTGGCTGAAGAATTTCGGCTAATGACTCAAGTTCGCTCAAATAATTGTAGCCGGGAATCTGTGCAAATTGTTCACTGGTCATAATAAAGACCTGATCGAGTTCGATGGCTTTGGATGAAGCGATAGCTGCCGAATTCAACAATTGTGGTATTTGGATAAATGTCTGTTCCCCATGACCGATGACAATGATTTTATCGGCTTCATTTTCTGTTGTAACTGGAATACCACCTGCAATTTTTATGGCTTCCTGCAGATAGGCAGAACGGTTTATTTCAAGGGGTTGTATTTGGTCCAATACCAATACTTTGGGCCTGTCAGTCGCTGAAATAAACTTAAGTTTATGGATTAGAATACTTGTTTCGTCTTCAATTTTTTCAACCAGTTCAACTGTTTTATCGATGGCATCGAGATCAGTCCCGATACGTTTGACATAGGAAATCATATCATCGATGTCGACAAGTTGTGGGCGATCTGAAACTAATGTGTCGTAGGTTTCAGCTGGAATAGCTGCCGGATTTAGGTCCAACTGGTCCAAAATATGGGCGACTAGTTTTTCTTGATTGCTTTGCATGTTGCAAAAATACAAAACCTTCCTGACTTCGCGGACACCAAGAGTAATGAAAGCGAACTGAAGGTTCTTTTAGGCCAATAAGATCAGACACTTTCAGAAAAAGGGAAGCATTGGCGAAAGTAAATTAGCAATAGTAGGTATGCACAGATTTTTGTAAATTGGCATCAAATAAACGATATAAATATGTTTGACAAATTATTTCAAGCCCAGCAAAAGGCGGAGGAAATCAAGAAAAGATTGGATTCAATTTCTGTGTCTGGTGAAGTAGAAGGTGGTTTAATCCGTGTGGTAGCGACAGCAAACAAAGAGATAAAAGAGGTTACTATCGATCCTGTATTTTTATCAAACGCAGATAAGGAAGAATTGGAGGAGTTACTTGTGGTTGCTTTGAATAAGGCAATTGCTCAAGCTGAGAATATCAGCCAAGCTGAAATGCAGGCAGCAAGCAAGGATATGTTGGGTGGACTAGGAGGACTAGGCGGATTGTTTAATCAATAACGATATTATCATGAAAGCAACTTATTACGGACAATCTTGTGTGGAGTTTGATTTTGACGGAACGAAGGTTCTTTTAGATCCATTTGTTACCTATAATCCACTTGCAAAAGAAATCGATGTAAATACAATTAAACCGGATTATATCTTTTTAAGTCATGGGCATCAGGACCATGTGGCTGATATGGCGACGATTCAAAAAAACAGTGATGCCACTGTTTTAGCGATTGTTGAAACGGCGGACTGGGTGAGAAGGCAGGGAGTACCTGATGATAAAGTTATCGAGTTTAACTTGGGCGGAACTGTTCAATTACCTTTTGGTTCGGTAAAGATGGTCTATGCTGCACATACCAATAGTACGCCTGATGGTCAATATGGTGGGTTCCCTGTAGGTTTTGTCTTTACTGTAAAAGGCCAGCGAATTTATTTTGCTGGAGACACTGCGTTAACCATGGAAATGAAATTGCTGGCAGACATGAAGCTGGATTGGGCATTTTTGCCGATAGGTGGGCATTATACAATGGACGTGGATGATGCGATCAAAGCCGCTGAATTTGTGAATTGTGCTCGGGTTGTTGGTATTCATTACGATTCATTTCCGCCAATAACCATCGATAAACAACAGGCATTGGATAAATTTCAGAATGAAGATATTTCATTGTCATTGCCGAAAATTGGTGAGACATTTGAGCTATAAAATCAAAAAGCCGAGTTAGCTCGGCTTTTTGATTTATTGTTCACCAGATTCTGTGCAGATCTGTGCTGTGTTCATTAGGATATGACAATCTTTTTGAGATCTTCCAGACTGAAAAGGGGGATATCGATAATTTTATTTTTAAGAATCTGTTCTTTGTTCTCCTCAAAATAAAACAGCTTCCATTCGCCATTTTTATATTCTAGGCTGCTGAGGTTTTCGATCCAATCGCCTGAGTTCATATAGGTACAGGTTCCTTTTCTGGTAATAACTTCTTTGATCTGAGGCTGATGAATGTGTCCGCAAATGACGAAATCATAATTTTTTTCAATCGCCAGTTCAGTAGCGGTATGTTCAAAATCCGATATATATTTGACTGCTTTTTTAACTGAGTTTTTGATCTTTTTGGATAATGAATACTTTTCTTTACCCATCTTATCCAGGCAATAATTAATCACATTATTGAGCTGAATAAGTTTGTCATAGCCCCAGCCACCCAGTTTGGCCAACCATTTCGAATGATGGATGGAGGCGTCGAATACGTCCCCATGAAAGATCCAGACTTTTTGGTTATTGAGCGAGAGAAGCAGTTTATTGCTTAGCTTGATGTTACCTAATTTGAGGTCGGTAAACTTACGTAGCATTTCATCATGGTTACCTGTGATGTAATGTACTTCTGTACCCGAAGAGCTCATATCAATAATTTTTTTGATGACTTTGAGATGTTCCTGTGGGAAATAGCTTTTTTTGAATTGCCAAATGTCTACGATGTCTCCATTCAATATCAGTATTTTGGGAGATACGGACTCTAAATAAAGTAAAAGCTCCTTCGCTCTACTCCCGTAGGTACCTAGGTGTAAATCTGAGATTACAAGTATATCAAGGCTTCTTTTCATTTGCAATAAATTTGTTTCATGTACGTCTTCAAAGATGTCTAAACCTTCTTTGTTGATTTTTGTTGTCCTTTTGCCTGTTGGGGACTATATTTCACCTTTGACGGATTTGCCTGAAATGAATCGATCATGAACGGTCTATTTTACCGTTTTTTTTATTATTGTATACCACGATTTTTCATTCAATAAATCTGTTATCTTCTTTTACAAAAAAAGGATACTTTTATTTTGTACCGATGAAATTCCTGTTATTAAATCATTAAAATGTTTTGTAAAACGGTATGAATTAGTTTATTGGAAATTAATATTGGCAAGGGATTTTCATTGAGGAGACGACCACAAGGTCAAGAGAGTGGAGGAAGAGCAACAAAAAAAGGTATCCAATTTTATTGAATACCTTTCATTATGTTAAAGATTATTTTTCTTTTTTATTTGGCAGTTGCTGCCGCTCTATCGATGTGAAATTGTACTAAATCGTCAATAGGAGAGCGTAAGATCTTGCCTACTTTCATTCCATATTGCTCAGCTTTTTCAGCCAAAACATTTCTGAAATTATAACCTACCGAACCAATACAGTTGAAAGTATAGCTTTGATAATTAGGGTATTTGCTAACAAGGTTTCTGAAAAATGCTTCAAAAGCTTCATCAACGATATTACGTGTATATTCGATATTTACATTATTGTCATAGACAAATTTGCTAAAGCTAGCACAGAAACGATTTGGCATAGGTTTGGTATAAACCGCGTCCATAATTTCGTCTTTTGTCATTTTATACGTGTTATAGAATACTTCTTTAACATCTTTAGGCATCAAATTACGAACATAATCTGCCAGTAATTTTTTTCCAATATAACTACCAGAACCTTCATCACCTAAAATGTAAGCACCTGAGTCGATGTTTAATGTGATTTCTTTGCCGTCATAGAGACAAGAGTTTGTTCCTGTTCCTAAGATCGCAGCAAATCCGGCTTGAGTTCCTAATAATGCTCTTGCTGCTGCAAGAAGATCGTGTCCTACTTCAACTTCAGCTGTAGTAAATACTTGTTTTAAGGCATCAACAACAATTTGTGCTTTTTCCTTGTTATGAACACCTGCACCATAATAGTTTACCTCTGAGATTTTTTCAAAAGGTAAATCTTGCGGTAGTCCTTTTTTTAGGGAGTTTACAATGTATTCACTATCAACAAAATAAGGGTTATATCCTTCTGTGTTGAAGTAGATTTTTTTATTCGAATCGTCTAACAAACACCAGTTTGTTTTTGTTGATCCCCCGTCAGCAATGATTATCATTATTGAGTAGTTTTAATTGTGTTTATCGTTATAAAATGAGTAATCAATTCATTAATCAATTCCCCGAAAATACATTTTTTAATTTTAAATATCATAATTTATCCATGTATTTTTCAAAAAATAAATTTTTGTAGTTTGGTGACTATATAAAAAAACTGGCTTAACGATATTGTTAAGCCAGTTTTTGAGCTGTGTAATAAAATTGTTTAAATAGTGTACTATTTACAATTAGTAAGGGTATTAATGGCCCCCTTCAGCCTCTATTTCGTCAATATTGATTCCTTGTTTTGTTAATATTCCCTTAACAAATATCGCAAAGAAAACAACATAACAGAATCCGATCAACGGTAGGATATACGAGTTATGGATACCAATAATATCTGCTAATTTTCCTTGAATCGGAGGAAGAACACCACCGCCAAGAATCATCATGACAAGAAATGCCGAACCTTGAGCTGTATATTTACCTAAGCCTACAATGGATAAACTGAAAATCGAAGACCACATAATTGAACAAGCAAGACCACCCGATAAGAAAGCATAGATTGCAACTGTACCTGATGAGAATAAACCAATCAACATCGCAATGATTCCAAATAATCCGAAAATAATCAATGTACGGGCAGGTTTTTCTTTACTTAGGTAGAATGCTACAATTTGAAGAATGATACATACCACGTAATAATAAAGGTGTGACATTTCAAATCCGGCAAGTGTGTTGACGCCGATAATGATCGAAAATGCAATCAGAGGAACGATAATCAATAATCCATTTTTAGCCGATTTACTCAAGTTAAAGGCTGTAATTGCGCCGGCCCAACGACCGATCATCATACTTCCCCAGTACATAGATACGTAAGGTGTAATCTGCGATGACTGCAAGTGACCAAATTCTTTCAATGTTAGTAACTCACCTAAGTTACTACCGATGGCAACTTCTATCCCCACATAGATAAACAAGGCAAGCATACCCAAAGCCAATTGCGGATATTTCATCGCGCCCCAACCTTCAGGATTCTTTTGTGCACTCTTATTGGAGAATAATAATCCACCAATAACAACAACTAAAGCACCTGCCAACCATAACATACGTTGCATTTCAAGTGGTTTGGCAACTTCCTTGATGTGCAATTTGAGTTGATCAATCTGAACCTGATCCGTTAAACTAGAAACCTGTTTGTGTAATTGTTCTACCTGCAAGGCCAAATCACTCTTATAACTTAAGAAAACTGGTGTGAACATACCAAAAAGTAGGACGGTCATAATGATCAACGTGCGTAAAGCTTTATTGGCCTTTTCCATTGGCTCATCACTAATTCCAGCAGGAACTTTTTTACTGAAATTAAATAATGCTGCAGCCAGCAGGAACAACAGACCGACACCTATATAAAGATAAACCACCTTGTTTAAAGGAAGGTTGGCTATCTCGGAGTCAGAAATAGGCTCAAAAGTTCCGAATAAGGAAAATCCGATAACAAGAGGGCCTATTGTTGTACCAAATGAGTTGATACCACCGCCTAGGTTCACACGGGAAGCACCCGTTTTTGGATCGCCCAATAAAACAGCAAATGGATTTGCTGCAGTCTGTTGTAATGAAAAACCAAGGGCTACAACGAATAGTCCCAACAACATACCAACATATAAGTTTACTTCGACAGCGACAATCATGGCTGCTGCCCCCAATGCCGAGAAAAGTAAACCGTAAACGATACTCTTTTTATATCCCCATTTTCCAACCAGGTCCTTTCCTCCGATTGAACTGAAGATAAATAGTAACAATGCACCAATATAATAGGCTGTATAAAAAGCAAAGTCTATTAACTGGGATTGAAACTGGTCTAAATGAAAGTAATTTTTGCAGAACGGTATAAAAACACTGTTCCCTGCCGCAATGAACCCCCAAAAGAAAAACACAATAATCAATGTGTAGAGTGCGGGGTAATTGGTTTTAGTTTGTTGCTGTTCCATATAAGGGATCTAAAAACTTAAATTTTGAAAGGTACGAACTTATGAAAAAAAATATAAATTCAATCTAAAAATGTTGTTAAATCGTTTTACTAGCTACAATAGTAAATATTTTTTTTGAAATATTTTGAAATAACAAAATTTGTTTTTTTCTTTGTCTAGGTTCTCAATATTTAATCCACTTCGGGTTTAAAAGAAATCATTAAGTTCTTCATCACACTTAATCATGGAAACTTGTTTAAGTGTGTAATCAGAATTCAGAAAAAAGCTCAAAAAAAAATCCAAAAATCATACACAACACATTAATGGATATTAACGAATTAAACGCTAAACTCGTATCGGAATTGCGCGAGATTGCTAAGTTGATCGGTATCGCAGATGCTGATAAATTGCGTAAACAAGAATTAATCGAAAGAATTAGCAATACTGGTGGAGAAGAGGAAGCAGCTCCAGCGCCAGCTGAAAAAGCAGCTAAGGTAGAGGAAGATAACCAGGAACATGCTGAACGTACACGTAAGCGTGTGCGGACCGTAAAAACTGCGGAACCTGTCACGGTAAGAAAACGTGAAGTTTCTGAGCATGACGAAACCCCGGTTGCAACCGAAGATGCACCAGCAGTAGATAAAGGTCCCCAACCTGAAAAAGCAACACAAACTCCTAAAGCAGAAAACACCTCTTCAAGTACAGATTTCGATAATGTGATCGTTAACGAGGGTGTATTGGAGATCATGCCTGATGGTTATGGCTTCTTACGCTCATCAGATTATAACTATTTGACTTCTCCTGATGATATTTATGTATCACAATCTCAGATCAAATTATTTGGTTTGAAAACGGGAGATACGGTACGTGGTTGTATCCGTCCACCTAAAGAGGGTGAAAAATACTTCCCTTTGGTACGGGTTGAGGCTATCAATGGGCAAAATCCTGCTGAGGTTCGTGACCGTGTTCCATTTGATTATTTAACACCATTATTTCCGGATGAACGTTTAAATCTCGATATGGGAGTTGGAAATTACTCTACGCGTATCATGGATTTGTTTACACCTATAGGTAAGGGCCAACGTGGATTGATCGTTGCGCAGCCGAAAACGGGTAAAACAAACTTGTTGAAAGAGGTTGCAAATGCTATTGCGAAGAATCACCCAGAAGTTTATTTGATTATCTTATTAATCGATGAGCGTCCTGAGGAGGTTACAGATATGGCGAGAAGCGTACGCGCTGAAGTTGTTTCTTCGACATTTGATGAGCCAGCTGACCGTCACGTGAAAATTGCGAATATCGTTCTTGAGAAAGCTAAACGTATGGTAGAGTGTGGACATGATGTTGTTATCTTGTTAGATTCTATCACCAGATTAGCGCGTGCGTATAACACAGTTGCTCCAGCTTCGGGTAAAATTTTATCCGGTGGTGTGGACGCTAATGCTTTACACAAGCCAAAACGTTTCTTTGGTGCTGCCCGAAATATTGAAAACGGTGGTTCATTGACTATTTTGGCAACAGCATTGACAGATACAGGTTCTAAAATGGATGAAGTTATCTTTGAAGAATTCAAAGGTACAGGTAATATGGAATTACAGTTGGATCGTAAGCTGGCGAACAAACGGATTTTCCCTGCGATCGATATCACTGCATCGAGTACACGTCGTGATGATCTATTGACTGACAAAGAAACATTACAACGTATTTGGGTACTTCGTAACCACTTGTCTGATATGAATTCTACGGAGGCCATGGAATTTTTACAAGGTCAATTGCGTGGAACTAAATCAAATGAGGAATTTTTGATCAGTATGAATGGTTAATTCCATCAAATTTTGATATTTTAGCCATCATTTCTAATCGAATGATGGCTTTTTTAATTTAAAATATCCTGTAAATGAAAAAACATATCCCAAATCTGCTGACTTGTCTAAACTTATTTAGTGGCTGTATCGCTGTATTAATGGCACTGAAAGGTAATATACAAGCTGTTACTATCTGTGTGTTTGCGTCGGGGATATTTGATTTTTTCGATGGAATGGTCGCGAGGCTTCTTCATGTTAAATCGCCAATAGGGAAAGAGCTCGATTCATTGGCAGATATGGTTAGTTTTGGTTTTTTACCTGGGACGATCATGTTTACCTTGTTGACCAAGGTATTTCCTGATGGCTCTCTGTTACCTTATTTAGGGTATATCATCACCATTTTTTCTGCCTTGCGTCTCGCAAAGTTCAACCTGGATGAGCGGCAAACGTCTGATTTTATCGGTCTAAATACACCAATGAATACATTCTATGTACTTTCGTTACCTTATATTGCTGATAAATATCCGCAGGTAATTTTAAATCCAATTGTTTTGATTTGCAGCGTTCTTTTGACAAGTTATCTATTAGTGAGTGAAATTAGGCTATTTTCGATGAAATTCAGTTCTATGGATTGGAATACGAATAAGTTTCGCTTTATTTTTCTACTCCTGACGCTGATCTTGTTTATTGTCGGTCAATTTATGGCTTTACCGATCATACTTATTTTATATTTCCTATTGTCGGCATTGCATTTCAATAAAAAAAACGATCTGGTTTAGATCGTTTTTTCATATTGTTCCAATTCAAATAGCAGCTCCTTCATTTCGATGTAAATGATATCAAAGGAGGCTCGGAGTCCTTCAAGAGATTCCTGGTTTTTTGCATTGGTCTCTAATTCCTCAAATTTTTCTTTTAAATGAAAAGCACCTATATAGTCCATGGTGGGTTTGATATGATGGGCTGTATCGCCAATCTTTTGAAAATCTCCTTCAGCCAGGGCTTGGCGGAGCTTGTCGAGGTCTACAGGTGTTTGAATAAGATACATTGATACAAATTGTTTGATTAATTCTGGATTGTCAAACATGTTTTGGTTGATCAGTTCAATGTCGATATGGTTCATCGTTGCTAATTTTCTTTACAGGTAAGTCGTCTTTGCATTTATCCAATAAATATACGTTATTTTTTTTGTAAAGGGGATGGATATAGTCCGGCGCTATTTCAACTAAAGGCGCGAGTACAAATCTTCGTTCTGCAATAAAAGGATGTGGAATACGAAGTGTGGGCAGATCAATGATATCTTGGTTAAAGTAGATGAGGTCGATGTCTATCACTCTTTCGCCCCATTTTTTGATGCGTATACGTCCTAATTCCTGTTCAATGGACTGGGTGATCTCTAAACAGTCAGTCGCCTGTAGATCGGTAGTTATGATAAGGGCTTGATTCAGGAATGTAGGCTGGTCTTCCACTCCCCATGCGGCAGTTTCATAGATCGAAGAAACTTCAATAATTGCTCCAAGACGCAACTCAAGCTGTTTTCTCGCTAGATCAAGTTGCTGAAAACGGTCTCCGAGATTGGTGCCCAATAGTATGTAAATCTTATTCATACTGCTAAATTAAGGTTTTGTTGATTTTAATAGGAAGAAATTCGGGCATAAATTGTAGGTGGAAAAGTGAATTTCAGTTGGCTAGATGCCCTAATTTCGTGGAAAAAAATATGTTGTAGTTGAAATAAAAGACTGGGTGAATAAAAAATATTGCCTTACCTTTAGTGAAAAATAAGTCTTTCCACAGGAAGATAGGTTATGGATCGGATTTAATTACAAAATATGAAATCATTTTTTAAGTACGTACTGGCAACAATTACGGGGATTGTGATCTCTTTTGTTGTGTTGTTTATTGTTTTGATGGGAATTATTGGGGCGATCATCAGTTCAGCCTCTTCTGACCAAGAGATTGTTGTTAAGAGTAATTCGGTTTTATATCTGTCCTTTGACTATGATATTACGGAGCGAAGTGAGGCCAATCCTCTGGGTAGTCTTAACCTTCCGGGTTATTCGACTAAAAATATTGGATTGGATGATATTTTGGCGAGGATCAAATATGCGGCTACCGACGGAAATATTAAAGGAATCTATTTGGATGCAAGTCATATCGGGGTTGGTTTTGCAAGTTTAAAGGAAGTAAGAGACGAACTTTTGGCCTTTAAGAAAACCGGGAAATTTGTTGTTGCTTATAATGCCGGGTATGACCAAAAGGCCTACTATGTAGCGAGCATTGCTGATAAGGTGTATGTGAATCCACAAGGGACGATTGATTTTAGAGGTTTGGCAAGTTCTACGATGTTCTATAAAGACCTCCTGGATAAGGTTGGGGTAGAGATGCAGATTGTGAAGGTGGGTACATTTAAAAGTGCTGTTGAACCTTACTTTTTGAATAAAATGAGTGATCCCAATCGCTTGCAGGTAACATCCTATTTGGGTAGTATATACAGTACTTTTATTAATGAAATAGCAGTGAGCAGAAATATTGCTGCCGATTCATTACGGGCTATTGCGAATGACTATCGTGTTCGGGATGCGGACGATGCGGTAAAATATAAGCTTGCGGATGCCAAGCTGTATAAAGACGAACTTTTGTCGGACTTGAGAAAGCGTTTGAAAATTTCGGAAAAGGATGAGATATCGTTTGTTTCCCTATTGGATTATAATAAAAAGGTAAAAGATGATGCGAGTGGATCTGAAGTTGCGGTTCTTTATGCTGCCGGAGAAATTGTTGACGGTGAGGGGACGGGACCTGGCCAAATCGGTGGCGATAAATTCTCCCGCGAACTACGAAAATTAAGAGAAGATGATGCGGTTAAAGCTGTTGTTTTGCGTGTTAATTCACCAGGGGGATCTGCTTTGGCTTCGGATATTATTTGGCGTGAAGTTATTTTGACAAAAAAAGTGAAACCTGTCATCGTTTCTATGGGTGATTTAGCGGCCTCTGGTGGGTATTATATCTCGGCAGCGGCAGATTCTATATTTGCTGAGCCTACAACGATTACGGGTTCTATTGGCGTATTTGGTGTGATCCCTAATTTTCAGAATTTGATGAACAATAAAATCGGAGTTCACTACGATGGTGTAAAAACTGGGAAGTTCGCCGATTTGATGACTTCTTTTGACAGGCCATTGACTGCAGAAGAAAGAGATATCATCCAACGGGAAGTTGATAAAGTATATGGTACATTTACGAAAGTTGTTGCAGATGGGCGTAAATTATCCATTGCTGATGTTGATAGTATTGGGCAGGGACGAGTTTGGACTGGTGCGCAAGGGGTAAATAATAAATTGGTTGACCGTCTCGGCAACTTGGATATCGCTATTCAGGCTGCCGCTAAAAAGGCCAATCTGAGCAAATATAAAGTGTCTCAGTATCCAGAGAAAGAAGATCCTTTTACCTCAATATTGAATAATTCGAAAGAAAAAGTCCAAGTTTGGCTTGCAAAAGAACAAATGGGCGAATACTATCGTTATTTTGATGTCATGAGAAAAGCTACAGCACAGACGGGTGTGCAGGCAAGGTTGCCTTATAGCGTTGAGATCCACTAGTAATTGATTTGTAAAGGAGGTTCAATCGTCGTATGGTCATAGGTTATTATGATTTATAACGATGTAGGTAATTCTTGCGTTGCGTGCGGAAAAGTTCGATTCAAGGTAAGAATTGCCATTAATAAATAATTATTTCTAATGAAAGCAAATGCTTTTTTTTATATTTAGCTGTTCGTTTGACAAAACGACCTAATCCCAAATCAATAAAGTTACAGAATGAAAACAGTAGACGATTTAAATTTTGCAGGTAAAAAGGCCTTGGTACGTGTGGATTTCAACGTGCCTTTGGATGAAAATTTCAATATTACGGATGATAATCGTATCCAGGGAGCGGCTCCAACAATAAAGAAGATTTTGAACGATGGTGGAAGCGTGATATTGATGTCCCATTTAGGAAGGCCAAAAGATGGTCCTACTGATAAGTATTCATTAAAACATATTGTTGCTCATCTTTCACAGGTTTTAGGTACTGATGTTCAGTTTGCCAATGATTGTATCGGCACAGAGGCGGTAGAAAAAGCTGCAGCTTTACAAGCTGGTCAGGTTTTATTGCTAGAAAACCTTCGATTCTATAAAGAAGAAGAAAAGGGAGATGTTGAATTTGCCGAGAAGTTATCAAAATTAGGTGATATCTATGTAAACGATGCTTTCGGTACGGCTCACAGAGCTCATGCTTCGACAGCGATTGTTGCGCAATTTTTCCCAGGAGCTAAATATAGCGGTTACTTGATGGCTGCTGAAGTTGGAAATGCAGAAAAAGTATTAAATAATCCGGTTAGACCTTTTACTGCTATCATGGGTGGGGCAAAAGTTTCTGATAAAATTCAGTTAATTGAAGCCTTATTGGATAAAGTTGACAACCTTTTGATTGGAGGAGGTATGGCTTATACCTTCATCAAAGCTAGAGGTGGTGAAATTGGCCAGTCGTTGGTTGAGAATGATAAACTTGATTTAGCGAATGAGCTGGTAAAAAAAGCGAAAGAAAAAGGTGTAAACTTGGTTATTCCTACTGATGCTCAGATTGCAGATGCATTTTCAAATGATGCCAATGTTTATGATGGACCGAATGATCAAATTCCTGCGGATTTGCAAGGTTTGGATATTGGTCAGGAGTCTGCTGCAAATTTCGCAGCGATCATCAAAAATTCTAAAACAGTTCTTTGGAATGGTCCGATGGGTGTTTTTGAATTTGATACCTTTGCGAAGGGTACCAAAGCTGTTGCTGATGCTGTTGTGGAAGCAACAAAGAATGGTGCATTCTCTTTAATAGGGGGTGGTGATTCAGCTGCTGCGGTAAGTAAATTTGGTATGACTGAGGATGTCAGTTACGTCAGTACAGGTGGTGGTGCGCTTTTGGAATACATGGAAGGAAAAGTTCTTCCAGGTGTGAAGGCACTTGAAGATTAATACGAAACTATTTTTTTTGAAAGGGACAGCAAAAGCTGTCCTTTTTTTATTTTAAAAATTGGGGTGTCGCAATTTGTACTATTGATGTAATGTCAGATTAAATCAATTATCTGTTAAATATTTGTGTAGCACTGGTGAGTTTTTATTGTATTTGCTAAATTTATCATGACATGGTTATATATGCAGATATTGATGGATGCTAATAAAAGTAAAGAAAAAGGTAGTTCTGGTTTTTTTTCGGTACTGACGTATAATGTAGCGGGCTTGCCCGGGATTATATCCTCGGCGATCACAGGTAGAAGCCGGAGTATCGCTGAAATTGGAAAGAAGATTAATCCCTTTGATATCGTGAACGTACAGGAGGATTTTAATTATAATAGAAGTTTATATTGGGGTGGGAATTTACATCCGTATCGCACGAAAACCAAGGGGCGCGTTCCCTTTGGTGATGGTCTCAATACCCTGTCTCATTTTCCGATGACCGATGTTGTCCGTGTGCCCTGGAAGAAACGTACTGGAGCTGATTTTCTGACCCCAAAAGGCTTTACCCTGGTTCAGGTAGAGATTGTTCCTGAGGTCTGGCTGGATGTGTATAATGTCCATGCGAATGCACAAAATAGCAGGAAAGCTTCAAGTGCACGCCGGGATAATCTCAACCAGCTGCGCGATTATATTGGAGAGCATTCAACGGACAGGCCACTTATTGTCATGGGGGATTTTAACGCGCATTATAGTTTTTGTGATGATAATCTGCATGATTTTATGGATTCCACAACCCTGGTGGATAGTTGGGTTGAGCTGGAAAACGGAGGCTTAGTACCTGAGATAAGGCACGAGTTTAAGCCTCCACATATGTTGTCTATCGGTAATCAGAGTGAATCCATTGATAAAATTCTTTATAGGAGCAGCAGTCACCTAAGTCTTGCTGCCCGGGATTATAATATAGAAAATAATCTGTTCACCAACCTCAAAGGATTACCGCTGTCGGATCATTATGCTTTGGCCCTGAATTTTAATTGGGCGATCCATCCTTAATTTTGGATAGGGTTAACTCTCCTTAATAGGTGTAGTTTAAACTGAATGTTGGAACTACACGTTGTGTGGTCGTGTTGTCATTGATATAGGTGCCTTTAACGACGAATTCGAAATCTGGAAGTGGGTACCTAAAAGCATTGAAATCAAGCGAGAGATAGGCTCCAAAACTTTTTGGTGAAACTTCCCGGTGTTTGTGTATATTTTGATAATCGGCAAATACTCCCCCTTTTACACGTTTAATATAAGCTAAGGACCCTAAACCAAGGTCGGGATAAGCTATAGGGAAACGATAGTTGATCAATACCGTGTTTTTTATTTTTTCATATTTGTAGTAGCTAAATCCACTCACTAGAGGGATATCGTTGATGTATTGATAAATTCCTGATCCTGTTTGGGCGCTCAGTCTAACTTGAAAACCGTGATTGCTCATAAATCCAGGTAGATAAAATACTGTTCTTGCGGATAGAATTTCACCTTTTGCATTGTTTTCAAAAGGCGTATGTCGGTAGGTGATACTAAAATTTTGTCCCCATCTTGGGTAGAGGTCCATACTAGCCATTCGAGCATTGCGATTGAAGTAAAGCTGGTATGTCAATGGAAATGCGGTCTCGTAATTAAAGTTTTTGACATCTGTTCGGCTAAGGTCATAGCGCCTTAGATAAGCTGTTGCCAGGTTGAACCCAGTGGAATAGACGTAGTCTCTTCTGTAAAAGGAGAGTGGGATGGAGATCTGTGACGATATATAATGCTCGCGCCAGTCGAAACGGATGCTACTGTCCGGTTTATTAGGGATGCTTGCTGCTGCGATTTGCCCTCTGTTTTCATAACGCAATGAGAATTTTGGGAAGTACTTGTTGTAGGTCAGTTCTGCCGAATATACTCCTTTTCGAATGTCGGTGTCATATTCATATCCCAGTGCAATTTGTGTGGTGTTTAAGATGTTGTTTGATAACCAGAAGACTCCGGGTTTAAAATTGTCGAAGCTTTCAAAATTGCTGCTACTTAGCGAAAGACTATGGAAATTAAACGTTCTACCCAGTCCACGATAGGGAACAATTTGGTAGTGCTGACTAGTATCTACAGGGACTGCAGCGATATTTTTTACGCTGTCTTTGGTCAATGCCGTGGCGTAGTAATGCGAAAAGTAATCCGTTTCTGGAGCGATATCAAATGCGGTATCTATGGATGTCTGGGCGATTTTGTAGCCGTTGTACTGGTAGTCGTTGAAGAATAATTGCCTTGTGTCCTTGTCGTAAAATGGGTTGAACGCGCCAAACTGTGCCTTTGTCAAAAGCTGTTTTTTGCCAGATATGAGGTCGATGCTGTAAATGTTATCGATACCATTGAAGTTAGCTTTTGTGATGATCTTCATACCTGAAAGGTATTGCGGCCTTTCATATTGTTGGTTATCCCATGGTGTTAGGTTGGTAATTTTGTCATTTTTCAGGTCGATTTCACATAGTGCGGTTCCGGATTGGGATAATCGTATACCTATTATTTTATCTCCTTGAGGGTTGAAAGCAGGGTGTTGCAGCTGTTCGGCGTTGCCTATTTTAATCCGTTTGATGATACTGTTGTTTTTAAGGCTTATAAGCGTTAGATAGCTGTCGTTGGATAAATCTACCTCAACGCAGGCGATGGTTTCGTCTAGGGGGCTTAAAATCGGTGAATAATATCTCGTCTGTTTGCTGAGCTGGTTAATTTTCCTTGTTTTGAGATTCATGATATTGATAACGCTGTATGTTCTTTTGTTGAAACGCGGATCTTTATGAAGCTCATCCCATAAGATGTAATTGCTGTTTACGTCAAAATGTGGCGTTAACTGTATGCCGGTTTTGACGAGCTTATTTTCTGTTTTTGTTGCCACATCATAGGTATAAATTGCATTGGTCTTTTGGGGATTTTGTTTAATAAAATAGATCAGACCATTCTTGTATTTTGGTAATAAATTACTGTTGTAATAGCCGCTGTATTTCTTGTCTATTTCTGTGTATTTTTGGTATTGATAATCGCTTGTTTTTTTATTCCAGATAGCGTCCAAATTTGCTATTGTTCTGTTGTATAAATAAGCGCTATTTCCACCTATTTTTTTCTTTAAAACGCGATTGATATTATAAGGGTATAACGGTTTTTTGTTAAGCTCCGAGAAGAGGTCGGCTTCATAATTCGAAGGTAATTCTGACTTTAAAGTGGAGGTCATCAGATAGCCGATTGTATAGTAACTTGGGACAATGTCTTTGTAGGATCCTAATAAATATTTATTAAAACTATAGTGGTGATTAGATTGAAAATTTGCTTTGATTGGCATTTCAAAAGCGGGTAATCTTCCTCTTCCTCCCTCTGAATATATCGTTTCGGTCAGCGTCGCATCCCCTTCGAAATACCAGGAAGGAACAGTCAGTCCATAGTAGGCAAGGGCTAATTGTTCAAAAAATGGGGCGCGTAATTTTCCTGTCAATTTGTCAAATTGACTTACGTGTCTTGATTCATGAAGGATCAAATTAGGTAGCCAGGTCTGGTTGTCGGGGTCTGCTCCGGCGGTGCTGTATAGTTCAGATTTACGTGGAGACAGCTGTACAAAACCATTCGTTTGTAGATTCGTGTTGTGGATAATGAATGGAATTTTCCGCGGTGTTATTTTGTAATTTCTAGAAGTTGTACGCAGCGATCGGTTAACCTGGTCAGCTAGGGTAGGGGCCTTGCTCTTCATCTCCTCCGGGAAAATTAGTTGAAAATTCTTGGTTTCAATTTTATACCATTTTTGGCTTAAAGGGGCTTGGCTGTCTTCAAAAAATTGAGCGTAACTTTTTTGTGAATATATTATTAATGATAATAACGATAATATGCTGATAATTATATTTTTATGTTTCATTAATTTTTATAAATCTAATGTTTGCTATTTTTTTTAGTTTTATTATTGCTATTTATGTGAACTTTAAGTTCTTTTAATAATTTCTTTGTGTTTGAATAATAGGTTTTTATGTTTTTTAAATTTCGCTTTTTTTCTGTTGTTTTTTTCTTTAAAATAACTCAGTGCTATTGGGCTATTCTGAAAAAATGCCCTATGTTGAACAGGTTAAAGCATACGACGAATATACTTAAATAATTGGCGATTCTAAGACTATACCGGGAAAATTTGTTTGCTTTTTTTTGTGTAAAAATCTGACGACTATGGGTTGTTGCTTTCGGATATCTAATGGTGAGGTAGCCGTCGCCTGGTTTATTTTAGTTGATAAAAAAATGGATTGATAATTAGACTATAAATTTAATCGTCTTTTTTTTCTTGAACCTGTTGAAGTTGTTGGTGAGAACGGTTTTCTCTTTAATTTATATTGGTGACAAAATGTCTTATTTTTTGATGAGGCATTAAAGGGTACGTCTGGTATTTATCATAATTACTGCGACAGGCTGCAGGTTTTTATTATTTATTTTTTTATGCAGAATTTACTTTAAAAAAGCGATTTTTGTAACATATAAACTTTGTTTAGATGTAGGATTTTTAAATTGATAGGAGATATGGAAGAACTGGAAATGCAGGTGAATCAAATAGAGCAATTGATCGCAGGTGGAGATCTTGTTGGGCTGGAAGAATTTTTGAATGAATTAAATATTTCAGAAGTAGAGGAGCTGATTGATGAGTTGCCCGAACATGGCTCACTATTTATTGAATCATTAAATTTGAATCGCGCAGTTAACGTTTTTCGTATTCTGGATTTCCCTACTCAAAACAGGATTTTTAAGAAGCTTTCTAAAGCAAAAATTAGTGCATTAATTAACGAGTTACCCCCCGACGATCGGACTTCTTTTTTTTCAGAAATGAAGGACGATATTAAGCATTTAATTTTACTGTTACCACCCAAAGATCGTGTTGAAGCATTGGCTTTGCTGGGTTATCCAGAAGATAGCGTTGGGCGTCTAATGACGCCTGATTATATTACCGTAAAAGAGCACTGGAGTATTGAACGGATATTGGGACATATTAGACGTTATGGAAGGGATTCGGAGACGATAGATGTGCTCTATGTGATTGACGGAAATGGGAAGTTAGTTGATGATATTCGGATCAAAGATGTGCTGATGGCCGAGCCGGATACCGTGGTTGGTGAACTTATCGATCATCGTCTGATATCGCTCAATGCTTACGATCCTCAGGAGGAAGCGATCAACATCTTCCGGATGAATAATCGAGTGGCCTTGCCTGTTGTCGACGAGCAGGGTGTTATGTTGGGGATTGTGACTGTCGATGATATTCTTTGGGTAGCCAACGAGGAGTACACGGAAGATATGCAGCGTATCGGGGGGACGGAGGCTTTGGATGAGCCCTACCTGGATGTGTCGATTAAAAACTTGGTGAAGAAGAGAGCGGGGTGGCTTATTGTTCTGTTTCTGGGACAGCTTTTAACAGCTACAGTTATTGAACATTTCGAAGAGCAAATGGCAAGTGCGATTATGTTGTTTGCACTGATGCCTGTTATTATTTCCAGTGGTGGGAACAGCGGTTCGCAAGCGTCTACATTAATTATTCAAGCTATGGCTTTAGGTGAAGTTACTTTGGGTGATTGGTGGCGTGTGATGCGAAGGGAGATCTTGTCGGGGTTATTACTGGGGCTTATTTTGGGTGGGCTTGGCTTTCTACGGATTATGGCTTGGCAATCTTTTGCACATAGTTATGGTGAGTATTGGGTGTTGGTTGCATTGGTTATTTCTTTATCGCTGGTAGGTGTCGTCCTGTGGGGATCGTTGATGGGGTCTATGTTGCCTTTTGTGATGAAACGGCTTGGGGCCGACCCGGCGAGTTCTTCCGCGCCCTTTGTGTCGACATTAGTCGATGTAACAGGTTTGCTGATCTATTTTAGTGTGGCGACGCTTATTTTGAAAGGTGTGCTACTTTAATCGTACTGAATTTACAATATTGTCCATTGATTAGCTAATAGCTATTGAATGTAAAAGAAGGATAATGTTGGTTTAAGTGCTGAAAAGGCGATTTTGTGGAGTTGCATGAGAAATAAAAATAAATTATTCTAATTGGAATTTAGGAAGTTGTAAAAAATGTGCTCAAAAAATTTGTAGTATTCTAATAATCTTCCGATACTTGCATCACGGAAACGCAATAGGGTCTCCGGAAAAATTGAAAAACACTCCTGAATAGCTCAGCAGGTTAGAGCATCTGACTGTTAATCAGAGGGTCGCTGGTTCGAGCCCAGCTTCAGGAGCAATTTAATAACTTACATAACCGGAGTTTTTAAAATATTCAATTTTTCATTCCTGAATAGCTCAGCCGGTTAGAGCATCTGACTGTTAATCAGAGGGTCGCTGGTTCGAGCCCAGCTTCAGGAGCGACAAGCAAATAATTTTATTTGCATAACAAATTAAAATGTACTATTTTTGTACACTCTATGAGAAAGGAATTTCTCGAAAAATAAATTCCTGAATAGCTCAGCAGGTTAGAGCATCTGACTGTTAATCAGAGGGTCGCTGGTTCGAGCCCAGCTTCAGGAGCAATATTGAAACCGGCTTTACGCCGGTTTTTTTGTTTACCATGCTTATTAAAAAACTATGAGTTTAGTAATTATTGGTACGGTGGCTTTTGATACAATAGAGACACCGTTCGGTAAAACTGACAAAATTGTAGGTGGTGCCGGTACATTTGCTAGTTTGGCCGCATCCTATCTATGTGATCAAATTAAGTTGGTCAGTGTTGTTGGGGAGGATTTTGGAGATGACAATCTTGATCTTATTAAGAACCGTGGTGTTGATGTGACGGGGGTTCAGGTGGTTTCTGGCGGACAAACCTTTTCTTGGTCGGGCCGGTATCATAACGATATGAACAGCCGTGACACATTGGCGACTGACTTAAATGTATTAGCTGATTTTGATCCGATCATTCCAGAAAGCTACCAGGACTGTGAATATCTTCTCCTGGGTAATCTTACCCCTCAAATACAGTTGACAACACTGGCGCGATTAAATCACAAACCGAAGCTGGTTGTTCTGGATACCATGAACTACTGGATGAATGTTGCTATGGATGACTTAAGAAAGGTGCTTCTAAAGGTTGATGTATTAGCCATAAATGATTCAGAGGCAAGGCAACTGTCGGGAGAGTATTCGCTGGTTAAAGCTGCAAAAGTCATTTTAGCAATGGGACCTAAATATTTAATTATCAAAAAAGGTGAACACGGTGCGCTTCTTTTTGGAGAGAATCAGATTTTTTCTGCTCCAGCGCTACCATTAGCAGATGTGTTTGATCCAACTGGTGCAGGAGATTCCTTTGCGGGAGGTTTTATTGGCTATCTTGCCAAGGTAAAAAGTATAAACTTTACAAACATGAAGAACGCGTTGATTTTTGGTTCTGCGCTAGCTTCATTCTGTGTAGAGAAATTTGGAACAGATCGTTTGGTTGACCTTACCGAAGAGGACATACAAAAGCGATTGAACGCTTTTGTTGCCCTATCTCAGTTTAATTTATAATCATTGATCTTTCAGTTTTCCGACGATCTGAAATTTTGAAAATACAGATTCTGAATGAGGGGCTTCTTGGAGCTCCTCAGTTAGATCTTGCCCGGCCCAATGCTCGTAATGCATGCCGTTTTTCCACAGTCTACTTTCTCCCACATCATAGATAAATCCACGATAAGCAACCCAGATCTGTGGTTTGTCCTGACCATTACGCAAAGCCAGTTGGCTTTTGCTGTATTCCGATAATTCTTCTGCCATTTGTTATTGTAAAAAGGCGAAGATAGAAAAACTAGGCTACTTTATATGCCGATAGTGATCTTTTCATTAATTTTCTGGCGACATGTATTCTTGTTTTTACCGTTCCGATGGGGATATTTAAATGCTCAGATATCTCGTGGTATTTAAACCCTTCAAAGTACAGCGAAAATGGGATGTAATATTCTTCGGAAAGACTAGATAAAGCTTCATGGATGTCTTCCATGACAAATTTGCTTTCGCCTTGATTTGAGGAGGCGGATAATAGGAGGTTAGAGTTAGAAATATCCTCATCTTTCGTAATGAAAGAATTGGTTTTCACAATACGTCTATAGTTATTAATAAACGTATTTTTCATGATGGTGTAAAGCCATCCTTTCAGATTGGTTCCTTCTTTGAAATTTTTAAAATAGGTTACAGCTTTCAGGATCGTGTCCTGAACGAGATCGTTGGCATCTTCGTAATCACTGGTAAAATTTCTGGCGTAGAGTTTTAATGAGTCCGATTGCTCAATAACCATGGTGTCAAATTCATTCTTTGTCATAGCTTAATGAATTATAACTGTTCTTTTTACAAAACAGTACGTTTATAAAATGCGGTTCATTAAGTATGAGGCAAATAATGCGCCAAAAATGGCAAAATTAGATTTGTTAATATAATTTTAAGATTATTTTAAGCAGAGCAAACGTGTGCGTAGACTAACTTTAAGTAAATAAAATTAGCTCAAAGTGATGTTTTACTAAAGTGAAGCCTGTTTTTCTTTTGCTTTCAGATTTAAAAAAAATAAAAATACTTTTTTAAATCTTTACAGTAAATTAACTTCACGCTCTAACTTAATGCCAAATTTGTTGGCTACATCACTTATAATTTGTTCCGATAGATTGTAAATTTCCTGTCCTGTAGCGCTTTGTCTATTTATTAGTACAAGTGCCTGATTTTTCCATACACCTGCTTGTCCATATTCTTTTCCTTTCCAACCACATTGTTCTATTAACCATCCAGCAGCCAATTTTGTTTCATTATTGGGCATTGGATAATGCGGTATTGTAGGATATTCTTTCTGAAGAGGTTCAAAAGTCGACGCTGTAACTACAGGGTTTTTAAAGAAACTTCCGGCATTCCCCACTGTACTTGGGTCAGGAAGCTTCTCTACGCGGATTTTGGAGACAATGGTTGCGATATCGGCAATACTTGGGTTTGTTATATTTTCTTTAGCGAGTTCGGCTTCTATTGCACCATAAGTTGTATTGATATGGGCTGTTTGGCTAAGCTTATAAGTTACCTGGGTAATAATAAACCGCCCTTTGTGTGCTGTTTTAAAGATGCTGTCGCGGTAGGAGAAATTGCAATCTTCTTTTTTGAATGTCGTAAAGTTACCTGTATGCGTATCGAAAGCCTGACATTCGTGAAAGACATACATTAACTCGGTACCATAGGCACCGATGTTTTGTACAGGTGAAGCGCCGACAGTACCGGGAATTAGGGCCATGTTTTCAATGCCGGCGTAATTATGTTCGATACAATACCAAACGAAGTCATTCCAGATTTCTCCAGCTTGCGCTGTGACATAGATATCATCGCCATCAATTTTTGACCGTATGCCCTTGCTGGTCATGCGAATAATATATCCGTCGAATGCTTTAGTAAAAAGGACATTGCTACCGGCGCCGAGAACAAAAAAAGTCTCGTTAAATATGCCGTTTTTAAAAATTTCGGTCAATGTTTCATTGTCATTCACTTCGATTAGAAAATTTGTCTTTTCTTCTATTCCAAACGTATTGAAAGGTTTTAAAGATATATTCGATTGAATGTTTAACTTCATATTGACTTTAGTTTTCAGAAATTCAAAAAAATCAGCTATCTTTAGCATAATAATCGGTAAAGATAGTATAAACCGTTTATTTAACGATAAAAAATATAAGTTTAATGGGTAATGCAGATGTAAAAAGAATCAAAATTCTAGAAGCTGCGACAAGGCGCTTTGCACATTTTGGAATGGCTAAAACAACGATGTCGGAAATAGCCAAAGATCTCAATTTTTCAAAAGCATTGCTGTATTATTATTTTCCGGATAAGAATAGCTTATATTCTGCAGTTTTCGAATACGTTATTGATAAAATGATCGAAGACATTGAAGACGTCATTGCGAAAGGTGGGGACTTTGAGGAGATCATGATGTATTCCATTGATATGCGCGTCAAGATCATCAACCAATATTATAATTTGTTTGAATATACCATGAAGATGGTGAAAGAACTTCCTGATGAACTGGAACAGGTTTTCAAGGAATCTTATTTGCGTGAAGTAGAAATTATCGAGAAGATTCTCAAGATTGGTATTGATGCTGGCGAGATACAGGTTGAAGATATCAACGAAACGGCCCGGATTCTTTTGTATTCGCTTTTTGGTATGCGTATGGGTATATTGAAAGATATGAAAAACATGTTGTTCCCCACAAAAGAAGAATTTGACCATATTCTCAGTTTACAGAAGAAAATGATGAAAATCTTCTTAAATGGTTTACGTTTTCAAGTCGTTAAATAGTTGTTAAGGGAGTGTTGAGCAAATGTGTCCGATAATCTGTTTGGCATGAATTCGCGAATTCTCAATAAACCACAGGTGAGTATTTAAACCTCCACAGACAACACCTGCTAAATATATACCCGCTACATTCGTCTCCATGGTTTCTTCATTATGGCTGGGAATGCAAGGTGCCTCTTCGGGAATATCAATTCCGATCTTTTTCAAAAAATCAAAATTTGGGCGATAGCCGGTTAAAGCCAGTACAAAATCATTATCGAGTTCGACGATACCGTTTGGTGTTTGGATATGTGCAGTAGTCGGAGTAACTTCTGTTAAGTGGCTGTTATAATAGACATCGATTTCTCCAGCAGCAATTCGATTTTCAATATCTGGTTTTACCCAATATTTTACCCGACGGCTGATTTCGCTACCACGGATTACCAAAGAAACTTGGGCTCCTTTCCGGTAGGTCTCAAGCGCAGCATCAATGGATGAATTACTGGCGCCAACAACGATCACCTTTTGGCTGCTATAATAATGTGGATCATCGTAGTAATGCCTCACTTTGGGAAGTTCTTCGCCCGGGATATTGAGCAACATTGGTATGTCATAAAAACCTGTGGCGATGATGACTTTCTTGGTCAAGTACATGTTTTTGCTGCTGCTGACCAGAAACTCCCTGTCCTCTTTTTTAATTTCCAGTACTTCTTCAAAAAGATGGGTATCCAGCGCGAACTTTTGCTGTATACGTCGGTAATATTCCAAAGCCTCCATGCGTTTTGGTTTGGGGTTGGTTGTGACAAAAGGAATATCGCCTATTTCTAATCTTTCGGAGGAAGAGAAGAAGGTCATATTTTGGGGGTAATTATACAGTGAGTTGACCAAGCAGCCCTTTTCAAGAATAAGATAGTTTAAATTTGCTTCTTTGGCTTCTAAGGCGCAAGCTAAGCCAATTGGCCCGCCGCCAACTATAATCAGGTCGTACCGTGTTATCGTATCGCTCATGGTATAAATGTCGAGAATTTTAAAGAATAAATCAGCTTAAAGCTTTAGGTAGTTCATTTTCTGACATTGCTGTGCTTTTAGCGTGAAGGTCCTGAACTATTTTATGCAGGTCCTGTGCAATTTTATTGAGAAAGTCCAGTTGTTCGCTCAATAGCTGTCCATCAACTGAACTGACATCTGTATTATCAAATTGGTCGTTGGGAATTTCGATTGCCAAAGGAACAAACGCATTGACGCTATCGTCAGAATGTAGCAGTTGAATCGATTGTTCCAGGGAACTTAGTATTTTTCGAATCGTTCGAACGTGATCCTTATTAATATAATTATTGTCCATCTCGTCGATATGGTTCATTAACGTCACCGAAAAAGAAGCTAGAATATGATTGAATATGACGAATTTATTGACTTCCTTGCTATATTTTTGACGTTTCTTAGGTTCCGTAAGCATACGTTGGAACGTCGAACCCATATTGGCCGTTTCAACGTAGACTGCCTTGCGGGTTAGTTTGTAATCCGTGATGGAAGGCGCTTGGCCCGCAATTTCTTTCAATGCCTGAAAGATGTAATTGTAGTTGGCGATGAGTAGCTTTCGCATGGATTCCTTGACTTGCATACTCTCCCAATTTGGAAAAATAATATAACTGGATAAGAATGCAATCATGCCCCCAATAAAGGTGTCCAAGATTCGTTCTTTCGTGACGTCCAGTGTATTAGCACTGACGAAGCTCAGCATAATTAATACATAGGGTGTCATAAAAAGTACAGCAATAACATAATTGACGCGGAATAAGCTATATGCTGTCAGAAAAAAGAATACCAAGAGAACAAATAGTATAGTTGGGTCATGTATGGTTAATAAGATAAGGGCTCCGATGAGTCCACCTATCGTTGTGCCGATGAGACGCTGGATATTTCTCTCCTTTGTGAGCCCGAAGCCGGGTTTTAGGATAACCATGATGGTGAGGAGGATCCAGTACACATTATTGGTGATATTGGTGACCTCAAACACGTAGTAAGTGACCGACATGACAATTGCCATGCGGCATGCATGTCGAAAGATGGTGGATTTTAGGGTAAGATTTTCGCGGAACTTTTTGAAATCAATTGCAGAGCTTTGAACAAAGCGTTTTGCATCGTCAATTTCTTTTCGTTTGACATCGTCCGGTTGTAGGTGTGAGTAACCATAGATATTTTTGATCCGGCGAACCAGATCACGCAAATTGATCAACACCTTGCGTAAGGCGAAGGTGCTATACTCTTGATTTTTATCTAGTTGATCGATTTTAGTGTGAAGACGACTGAGATCCGAATCGAAGTCGTACAATGGTTTTGGCTGTGTATTTGTATTAAGCTGATAGGCTAAATTGTCAAGCTCATTGGTATATTTTAAAATCACATTTTTAAAATCTTCCAAGATGCCTGTAGGTCCAAAGCGTTCGCTGATGGTATTGTAATCGTAGTGCGCTGCCATACTTTGCTCAAAGAGATCGACAATATCGTTGAAAACGAGGGTTAAATAACGCCCCACCTTTGTAGTGTCTTTAATCGATCGTTTACTCTGAAACAATACATCCCGTAGATTTTCCTGATGCTGATTGACTTCAACTTGTTTGTCAATGAGTTTTAGGTAGTTTTTATCATTATCAATTTTGGCGTCGTAAAAATTTGCTTTCAGCCGTATATATTCGGCAACATAGCGAATTGTTTCTGATAGCTCCTGTTCGGCCAACCTATAAGGACGTGCTTGGGTAATGGAAAGACTAATGGCAATATACCATAAACCACCTAAAGTATAGAAGCCTAAATAGTTGATGGCTTCAGCAAGGGGGTAGTGAATCTGCACATGGATCAACATCATCAGAATGCACATGAGACCTACGTTGGCGGCTCTTCCATTGAAAACCGCAAACATGGCAAAGATAAAGCAGGCGACTCCGATGAAAATTGCCAATAGATATACATTTTGATTAACTATATTGGTTAGAATAAAAGTTAACGTAGTCAATATCGCACCCGCAATCATGCCTTTCCTTCTATGGCTAGGTGCTCCGGGCGTATCTGAGAGGCCTACCAAGAGCGCTCCTAGGGAAACAATGGTTCCATTGGTAAATTGCCCGATGGTTGCAAAGATTAGGACAGGCACAATACATCCGATGGTAATTCGGAGTCCATCTGCAAAATATTGGCTATAGAAAAAACTTTTTATTTCTTGTGTCTGTTTCATAATGTGTATAGTACAAACTTAGATAAATTGCTTTTCATATTAAAAACAATTGTTCTGCTATGTTTGCTCTTTTTGGTACTGATGATAGCGAGATAGGTATTAGGTTCCTGTCTGATCAGGGATGGTCCATTTTGTAGTGGGGCCTAAGGGGATCAGGTTCTCAAGGTCTTTCGATGCTGTACTGTGCTGGGTTAATGTGTTAAAAATGAAAAATTACTAAAATTTGTTAGTATGTTTTTAAAATTTTAATTGTTTTTTTGATTAATTTATATTTTTTTATTTGTTTAGCTATAATATTGTTATATTTGGAGCCATAGGGTAATTTCAGAGACATTACAAAATTTCAAGAGTCACCTAAACTCTCTTGACCACTTTCAAAGATTTAAATATGAAGCAAAGTAAAAATGAAGCCGTCTTTCAGGACGAGGTATTGACACGCTTTGAGCTTTTCAAAAGTTTGTTTTTAACATTGCCATTTCAACGTGTTAAAGATACCGGTACTTTATTACCATTTTTTGCAAAGCAATGTGAAAAGGGTGTGGATCAGCATTTAACTCCTGATGAGATTATAAAGAGTTTCTTCGATCAGCATGAGGAATTTTCTTCGGAAGAGCAACGTATTGATTTGTTGTTTCGATTTGTTCAATATATAGAGCGTCAGGTTGTTTTATTTGATGCGATAGAAGACTCTTCTTTTCAGATGGTGGGCCGCGGCGATGACGAAAATGTCTTGGGAGCATTAATAAAAAATGCCGAAGGCAGTGATGATATGCGCCGTAAGATTGTATCAAAATTGAAGGATTTTTCTGTGCGTCTTGTGTTGACTGCACACCCTACCCAATTTTATCCCGGACCAGTATTAGGTATTATCAACGACCTGATTGATGCAATCAAGACCAATGATATTCATAGTATCCACCTGCTGTTACAGCAATTGGGTAAAACACCTTTCATCAATAAAAATAAACCGACTCCAGTTGATGAGGCTGCGAGCTTAGCTTGGTTTTTGGAAAACGTGTTTTATAAAGTAGCATCGGAAATCCAGGCCTTTATTGATGATGAATTGGACGTAGATACGGAAGAAGTAAAACAATTGATCGAATTGGGCTTTTGGCCGGGAGGTGACCGTGACGGTAATCCTAACGTAAGTGTTGATAGCACCAAGAAAGTTGCCGCATTGCTACGTACTATTTTGTTTAGATGTTACTATAGGGATTTTCGTATCGTAAGACGACGCATCACATTTAGAGGTGTAGAGGAGTATATGGAAAATCTGCAGACATTGTTCTACGATAACAGTTTTAATCCGGTTGAACATCCAGCAGACGAAACCGATAATATTATCACCAATCTAAAAGCAATCAAAAATGTTTTGGAGGAATATCACAATGGACTTTTTGTGGAGATCGTTGATGATTTACTCCGCAAAGTGATGACTTTTGGTTGTTTCTTTACGACGCTGGATATCAGACAAGACAGCCGCATATTACGTGAGGCTACCAATTATCTGATTCAGTACAACCAGGAAAAGACTGGAATGCCATTGGATTATCTGGAGCTTAGTGAAAATGATAAGCAAAAAGCATTAAAATTCAAAGAACTTGACTTAACGGTGGGAGAGGATGCGGATCCGTTAACGAAAGATACATCTGGCGTGATAAAATTGTTAAAGGAGATTCAACGTTCCGGTTCTGAGCGAGCTGCACAACGTTTTATCATCAGTAATTGCCAACAGGCGAGTGATATCCTAGGACTGCGTCAATTATTTTTATGGTCTGGATGGAAGAAAGATGCTTTAACGATCGATTTTGTGCCCTTGTTTGAGACCGTTGATGACTTGACGCGAGCAGCTGATGTGATGAAAACCTTGTACAGTAATAAGGAGTATAAGGCACATTTGAAACGAAGAGGAAACAAACAGACGATTATGTTGGGCTATTCAGATAGCACCAAAGACGGTGGATATCTGATGGCGAACTGGTCGATTTATCGTGCAAAAATCGAACTTACGGCGATATCACGCGAGTACGATGTCGATTTGGTGTTTTTTGACGGTCGTGGTGGGCCTCCAGCACGTGGTGGTGGTAAAACACAACGTTTTTATGCATCTATGGGTAAGGAGATTGCCAACGATCATATTCAATTGACGATTCAAGGACAAACAATCAGTAGCCAGTATGGTTCCTTAGATACAGCACGATTTAATATTGAGCAACTTTTGCACGCCGGAATTATTTCAGATTTGAAACAACGTGTGGGGGATACCTTAACCAAACATCAGCAGGAGATCATTGATAAGCTGGCTGAGCTGAGCCATCATAAGTTTATGGATCTACGCACGAATGAATTGTTTTTACCATATTTGGAGACGATGTCGCCATTGAAAGCGCTATCCTCGATCAATATTTCAAGTAGACCTGTAAAACGCAACTCAGGCCGTGAATTGCGACTGGAAGATTTGCGGGCGATTAGTTTTGTAACTTCATGGAGCCAGTTGAAGCAAAATATTCCTGGATTTTATGGTGTCGGAACAGCGTTGCAATGGGCTGAAAAAAATAACCTTTGGAAAGACGTGCAGCAATTGTATGTGTCATCCGGATTTTTCCAGACATTGATCGACAACTGTATGATGTCGATGACAAAGTCCAACTTTGATATCACAGCCTATATGAAAGATGATCCTATTTATGGTGATTTTTGGAAAACGTTGTATGCCGAATATCAGATAACAAAAGAATATTTGTTAAAACTGAGCGGAACCTCAAAATTGATGGAGAATTATCCTGTGGATCGTGAGTCGATTTTAGCGCGTGAGGGAATTGTATTACCGTTATTGGTTATACAGCATTTTGCAATTCGTGCATTGAATTCGGATCAGCTGACTGATGCACAACGCGAAGATTATTCGAAGTTAATAGCGCGTACAATCTTTGGGGTGGTGAATGCAGGAAGAAATGTTGCGTAATTTTTCTTTCTTTTCACGGATAGAGTTTCGGAGAACATATATTTTATCTACTTTTGTATAGTTAACAAAATTGATATGAAGATTAATAAGTTATTTATTGTTGCGGCTTGTGCGGGTACATTATTTGCATCTTGTGGTCAAACAGCTGCAGATAGACAGCGTCAATACTCTAATGCATCCTTAGCGGATGGTGATGCCTTTGCAATGATTAAATTCGTTGGCGAAAATGGAAACTACTTGGTAAATCTTGCTGATGTAGCTGCAAAACAATCTACCTCAGCAGAGGTGAAAAATGTAGCTGCAAAGATTAAAGAAGCTTACGCAACAGTGTTGCCAGAATTAGACAATTTAGCAAAAGAATTGCATGTTGGTGATGCGCAACGTGGTGTGCCTGCATTTCAGGTTCCGGCTTCAATTGGTTCGGACAGTACAGCGGCATTCAACGATAAAGCATTTTTAGCACTAGTAGTTGAAAAGCAAGGTGAGATCAATACAAGATTGTCTCACGAAGAACACAATACAAACAAGGATGTTATTCACCTTTCAGAGGAGTCTTTGAAAAAAGTGGAAGAGATCTACAAATTAGCTGGTGGTAAAGTTGAAGAACACCATCACTAAGAAATAAGGTAAATAGAAGGAAAGGAGTATTCATTAAAACGAATATTCCTTTTTTTATGAGTTTTTTGTTGGCAATACTAGATTTTCTGTATGGAATAGTGCTTGGTGCTGAGTTTCGACTAGAAGCAGGATTACTTGCTGAGTAGGCTGATTGTCAATGAAATCTTTTTGCAGCGGGATTGATCCTTTTTTTGATCAAATGGAAGGTTCTATTTTATTGTATGACAATAATAGCGCTTGTTCGCGTAAGTTTCCTTGCAATAATCATTTGTTATTTGTTAAATTAATGATAACTTAACATTTGTGTAACATAGTTTTTAATTACTGTGTTTATTTTAGCGTAATTTAATGAAATCGTATATAAAGTGAGATACGCCGCAATAGATATAGGCTCCAATGCAGTCCGTCTTTTGATAGCTGACATTATAGGACAGAAAGACCAATATAATTTTAAGAAAAATACACTGTTACGTGTTCCACTCCGTTTGGGGGATGATGCGTTTATTCATCAGGAAATTTCACCTAGGAAAGCCGAGAGTTTGATCAAAACGATGAAAGCTTTTCGGGAGCTGATGGATGTTTATAATGTGGAGGATTATATGGCCTGTGCGACTTCGGCCATGCGTGATGCGCGAAATGGGGCTGACATTGTTGCGGAGGTCAAGAAAAATGGTATAAATATCGATATTATCGAAGGAGCAAAGGAGGCTGAGATTATTTACAATAGCCATTGGGATAATAAGATGGAAAAGGACAAAGTTTACCTTTACATTGATGTGGGTGGCGGTAGTACTGAATTATCGTTATTTGCCAATGGTGTTTTGGTTAATTCTAAGTCTTTCAATTTGGGTACAATCCGTATTTTGGATAATCAGGATAAGGCAGAAACCTGGGATGAATTGAGGGAATGGGTACGCAGCAATACGCATATGTATAAGCAAGTGGTTGGGATCGGTACTGGCGGTAATATTAATAAGCTTGCACGCCTCTCCAATGAAAAATTGGATAAACCATTATCCTATGCCAAATTAAAAGCGGTATACGAACATTTAGCTTCCTTTTCTTTAAAAGAACGTATTATTTTATTGGGTTTAAACGAAGATCGTGCGGATGTAATTATACCTGCGAGTGAGATTTTCCTGACGATTATGAAGTATGGTCGTCTAAAACAAATCATCGTTCCAAGGGTTGGACTTGTCGACGGTGTAATTAGAACCTTGATCAATAGGAATTTAGTAAAATAATGCTGTAAAAAGCTATTTTCGACTTGTAAAAGAGCGAAAAATCTTTATTTTTGTGATACCAAAGGTGAATATGAGCCCAGGTGGCGAAATTGGTAGACGCACCATCTTGAGGGGGTGGCGCTCGCATGGGCGTGGCAGTTCGAATCTGCTCCTGGGCACTTAAGGAGACACTAGTTAATAGTTGTCTCCTTTTTTTATGCACAAAAATATATCTCAGATCCAAGCATATGATAAATTTGATAATAATAAAGCCTTATTGGTTTATTTGGATAAAAATTATTCAAAATATTTCCTTGCTCTGCCTGTTTGTGTTATTAGGAGGCTCGGCAATAGTATCTTTTGTATGATAGCGATTTTGTTGAAATTATACCAAGGGAACAGATAAAGTATACAAATTGACACCCTTTAATTTTAGAAAAAACTTCAAAAATATTAAAAGAATCTTTAAATCTATTGTGGGCTATAAATTGATCTTCATGAAAATTAAAACAATAGTATAAATTATCAGTAGTCTAACGGTGTATTTAAAAACAGTATGACCGTGTTCAATAACCCAAGTATTATACCTCTCTTTTTTCGATTGCCTTACTGGCATTTTCCCTTTTGAATATAGGATTAATGTGATAATAATAATGTAAAATAAAAAAATCATAATAATTTATTATAGTATTATTCTATAGCATTTTTATGTGAACGAATAATATTTAATCCAGATTGCCCTATTGTCTTCCAATTTTGAGGTTTAGTGGTCAAATTTATTAAATTTGTTCTAGACAAACCAAAAACGTCTAATAGTTGCATTTTTTGTGCCGCTTCGGGGCTAAAACCCAGTCCTAGTAACCAAGTGCACTATTAGGTGGAGCGTCTTTCAAAAATTCATTCTCTGTCCAGGCTCCTATTAAATTTATTGGAAGCCTAGTTAGCCGACTCACCCCATCAAATAAAAAATAAGCACCTCTAAGCTGAGATATCTCTGTTGGTGCGGCATGGGCGCATGCTAACAAATGAAACCATCAGCTCTTTTTGATTTCAGATTGTGTAGAAACGATCTTATCAAATATAGGTTTATAAACAATGATATCAACAAAATAATGGTTAAGGATGAAAGATCAATAAATGTCGAATTTTTATGCTTTAACCATGAGATCAATTCTGGATCTTTTAGGCTGATACAATTATCCTTGGAAATCTTCTCAACGTTATCATTAATAATTACTTGATGGTTCGCCTTTACTTCAACTGTTGTCCTTAACTTGTCTTGTCGAGAAACTACCCATACCTTATTATGATTAAAACAAATACTATCAAGTTCGCCTAGTACAATTTGTTCTGTAGCGATTCTCTTATTTTTATGAAGAACCAAAAAATCGCTATTATCTACTGATACAACACCATAATCGTTCAATGAAATATCAGTTCCCCAATAATCAATTTTTAGGTTAAGCGGTAATTGATACTTTTGATTCAAAGCGGTTTCATCAATTTTGTATTGTACGTCTATAAGCCAGGATGCTACTAAAACTACATTTATAAAGGTGATAATCAGTGCCCCAAAAAATGTGATGTATTTTTTCATCTTTTTGATAACAAGGGATTTATGTAATGGTTGAATTTTATTTAAAGAGGGTTTCTCTCCTTTCTTTATTGTTCTACAGTGTGTTTGCGTGGCTTGGTGATCGCCTTTGTATGGTCAAAAGCAATGACTTTTAATAGTTTTTTTGTTCGCGTCTGTTTTTTATGATGATGGAATTGCTGATCATGCAGATTTTCTTAAAGAGGTAAAAATAGCAGAAAATAATCCGCTTTTCAAAAATGCAGATCAATATGTGCAAGCCATTGGGAAAATATAAAGTACATCGAGTGCGTATGGCCTTGTCCTTTGTTTTTCATTGAAATGGGGTTGAAAGCCGAGGGATTTAATTGTAAAAGAAGTTATTTCGCATAAAATGTTTTTTGCGAATAATAGACTAACAACAACGAATAATGAATGGACTACAACAAATAATAAATCATCGTAAAATTAGTTAAAGACGTTTTTATTTTTACTTCCACAAAATAAAAACCTGCTTCAAAAGCATGTTATGGTTTAACAAAAAAAATAGAAACAATGAAAAGATTAATGTTGAGTTTGATAGCTGTTGCACTGCTATCTACAGCCGCTTCTGCAAAGACAACTGAAAAGGCTCCGAAAGAAAATGTCAATATTAAAACGACGACTTACCGCCTTCCTAAAACGAACACTCTTGTTAAAGTCACCGAAGAGATTAAAGAAAGCAAAGGGCAATTGACGCATTGTGTTTTTGTACTGAGTTTTTATGATTATGATACGGCACAACTGGTCGGTACACATACTTCAGACACCTATACGAGTGGTGGTTGTGGATCCTTCTTTAGAGCGTGTAGGGCATATTGGGGTGTTTAATGCTGTCGATCCCTGTTGGTCGCAACCAGCTGAGAGGCTCCGGCGCTTTCGCGGTGTTACAAACGATTAAATTTAAGCGGGGTGTTCACCCTGCTTTTTTTCGTCCCAAATGGTTAGACTATTAAGTATTTTTTGTTTTCAGAAAGTTCAGTTTTTAACCAGATTTTTCGTTCATAATGCGATAGAAGCGATACGCTTTGATGATTTGTGCTCAACAACTGCGTGTCTTATAGCGTAAGTTGTTACCTCGTTTTTCATTTAACAAGTTTGAAGCGTTTTGATTTCAATTGTAAAAATATTCTATAACGGGATCCTATATGTTGGACTGACGTAAAAAAACGTTATCTTAGATTATTATATTTAATTTATCAGATAAAAAAGGGTAGATGATCCATGTTTTAATGATAATGGAATTGAAACCGAAGAACTTCAATATGCACACTAGAAATTTTTTACTTCTTCTTAGCTCACTGGTATGGCTAAGCTGTACGAAAGATCCAATCGAGCCAAACGTAGAGCCCCCAGAGGTGGTACCCACTGATACTACCAAAAATGAGCCTTCGGTTCCCACGGATAAATACGAAATTCGGAAAATACAATTTCAGATGAGTGAGCTTTTCGCCGATGATAATATTGATGAAAAGGTTTTTCTGGGGGGACTTTGGAGCCTCAAAGACACCCTTGAAGGGCCACGACTAGAAAGCCTGGAAGCAAAAGCAAAAAAAGTGAAATTCCATTTCTTGTCAGACAATGACTTCTCTGTAGATATGGGATTCTTTGAGCCCAGCTATAAAAATGGTCTTGCTTATGCAAATAAGTTTGAAAAATCGAAACAGGCAAGCAGCGTGAATTTCTCCTCCAGTACTTTTGGAGATTATGCCGAAATACAGGGATTTCTCGGTAATTCGAAAGATGTAAAAAAGGCATTATCCCTCGTAAAACATGCCGACTCAACGACGATCACTAAGCAAAACAGCACGCTTCGTATAGGTAAAGTCAATAAGCTTACAATTTATATTGACCACACAGAGTATTTTGATGCTTATCCGGAATCGGACGTAGCGGCATTAACCCAAGCTGGTTATTCTCCTTACGTGCTTGCTTCAGTGACTTATGGTACCCATATGATTCTGATGGGAGAAACTGATTCAACACGGGCAAGCTTAAATACGGCAATAGACAAAATACTGGAAAACAAAATACTGGATGATGCAGATACCAAGGTCCTCGATTGCAGCAATCTGTTGATCTATTATCGTGGCGGCGGCAAGAACAGTTTTATGGAGTATCCAAAAGGAGCCAAGGCTATTGGAACAGCGCTCCGCGATATGCTCCTTTATGTGAGTCAGACAGAAAATATCTTTAATTATCCACTTACCTATGACTTTATGAGCCTGAAGGACTATAGCACGCTGCGGTATTACAATATATTTGACATTCGGGTCAAAAAACAAAAGTAAACGAGCGAAAAACGACATCGGCAAAATAAAACCGGCATCTAGATGTAGATGCCGGTTTTATTTTGCCAACAAGCTTCTGACTGTGCATTTATATCGCAAGGCTATTTCACTTATTTCTTTTCACTAATATTCTTTAGCTGTTGTAAAGCATTTGGCCAAGCCTCATTAAAGTAATCGATGTATTCATCGTTTGTATCAACATCTATTTCTAACAAGGTTTGTCCTTCGATATCCGTAAAAGAATAGTTTTCCAATGCTCCTGCCCAGTCCTCAACAGTTGGTCCGGAGAGTACTTCTTTACCTTTGTCCAAGATACCAAGGTGCCGAATGGAAACGTATGAATTTGGAATATATTCAGCAATTTCAGCAACCATTCCTCCTTTTTCACCATTTTCATTGTCGCCCGTAAAATGAATTTTTTGTCCCTTTTCCCAAACACCTTCAAAATCCGAGCTCGGATCGAAGGCGCTGGTCCATTGTTTGTACGTTTCTTTATCGAGCATTGTTTTAAAAACCCGCGACACAGGAGCATCAATCTTAATTTGATAAGTCAATTTCTTCATCTTTCTACTGTTTTGGAAAATTAGGATCGGCTTTTATTTCGGCGATCTGTTTGGTATGGCGCGCGCAATGCGCGGCAATAAACATCAGAGCCTGATAACCATCAATGGGACCGGTAGGAGAGTCGCTGACATGATTTCTGAGATCTTCAGCATCTGCTTTTTTGATATAGTCGAGTACTGGCTGACGTGCAGCGGTGAAATCAGCGAGTGCAGTTTTCACATCTTTATAAATTCCTTCTGGCTGGAGCTCTTTTGGTGCCTGATATTTGTGGCTCCGGTCTGTAAGGGCATTCTTGAGATTGTCATCTGTCAACTTGATCTCCTTCCTTCTTTCAGGTTGTGGATCTTGATCCAGCCCCTTTTTAGCCATATCAAATATCATCCGTTCCGAACGTATAATATGCTCCATACATTGGCTGATCGACCATTTGTCAGGTGCCGGTTTAAATTGGAGCTGCGCTTCGCTTAGGCCGGCAACTTGTTTTTCCAGCTCCGCAGTTGTTTCATTAAAGTATTGCAGCAGCGAGTCGGTTCCAACCTGCATGTTCTTTGAAACTTGATTTTTGAATAGGAGAGCATTGTTGTGCGCTAGCAATAAGGGTGATTTAGCTGATGGTGTGGTCAGCGAAGCAGTTGCTATACTTGCAATTGCTATCATGTTCATAATTAGATTCATAGTTTAATATCTTTTAGAGTCGTAAAATAAATGTCACTATTTCTTTACAATTTTAAGGCATTTTTGTTTTTTATATCTTTCCATAGGACAAGAAACGACTGATAACCCAATCTCTTACTAAGTCGCCATGTATTTTTGATCGAAGGTAGCGGAAAACACTTGGAAAAGACACTCTATATATAATAAGTGTTTGTTGTACATTTATAAATTAAAAGCTTATCTTTAGCAAAATAACTAACCTACTATTTGAAATAATCTATGTTAAATTACAATTGCGCGCACTATTTAAGAGGTCTGTCCGTTCAACGTTTTGTTCTGGTATGTATCGTGTCCTTCCTGAGCACTGTCGCTTTGGCGCAGCAGCTATCAGTTGCGAGTCCCGATGGCAATTTGAGCGTTAAGTTGGCGCTGAAAGAGGGAAAATTATTTTACGAGGTTGAGCTGGAAGGGAAGCTGATGTTGGAAGCTTCACCACTTGGACTTCAAAGTAAGTCGATAAATTTGACTGCTGATTTACGTTTGATCGAAGAAAAAAGAGCAGAAATTTCGAGCAGTTATCACGAATTGAAGATCAAACGCAGTGAGGTTCAGTATACTGCAAATGAATTGCGTTGTCGTCTGGAGAATGCTTCCAAGCAGCAGTTCGATATTATCTTTCGCGTGAGCAACAACAATATTGCCTTCCGATATTATGTACCACAGGTGGGTGAGTCGGCTAACTTTGCGTTGGTAAAAGAGGAAAGTGGTTTTAAATTCCCATCAGTAACAACGACGTTTTTAACGCCTCAAGCTTCCCCAATGATAGGCTGGATGAAAACAAAGCCAAGTTATGAAGAGGAGTATCAGGCTGATCAGGCGTTAGGCGTACCTTCGAAATATGGTGTTGGATATACTTTTCCTGCGCTCTTTCATGTTGGGGATCGTGGATGGGTACTTGTTTCGGAAACGGGTGTATCAAGTGCATATTGCGCATCCAAGTTAGGCGAAGGCACGAAGGATGGGCTTTACATGATCGCTTTTCCAGAAGAAGGAGAGAACAATGGCATTGGAAGTTCAGCTCCCACAATTTCATTGCCCGGTTATACACCTTGGCGTACACTGACTGTCGGGGGTAATCTAAAACCCATTTTGGAGACGACAATTCCTTTTGATGTTGTTGAACCGCAGTATCCGGCGTCGAAGAAATACGAATTCGGACGGGCGACATGGAGCTGGCTGGAATGGCAGGATGGTAGTATTAATTTTGAAGACCAAAAGAAGTTTATTGACCTCTCGGCTTCAATGGGTTATGAATTTGTATTGATTGACAATTGGTGGGATACGAAGATCGGCCATGAGAAAATCGAACAGTTGGTCGCTTATGGAAAAAAACGGGGTGTAGGTGTCTGTCTGTGGTACAATTCAAATGGATTTTGGAATGATGCGCCACAAACTCCAAAAAATAAAATGAATACCTCGATCGCTCGTAAAAAGGAAATGCAGTGGATGCAGCGGGTGGGAATAAAAGGAATTAAAGTGGATTTTTTTGGAGGCGACAAACAGGAGACACTGAAGCTCTATGAAGATATTCTTTCGGATGCAAATGACTATGGATTGACTGTTATATTTCATGGATGTACCTTACCGAGGGGATGGGAGCGTATGTATCCAAATTTCGTTGGCAGTGAGGCTGTATTAGCGTCTGAGAATTTAATTTTTACGCAGCACGCGAATGATACCGAAGCTTTTAATGCTACGTTGCATCCATTTATCCGAAATGCTGTAGCCGCAATGGATTTTGGTCCTGTGTTACTGAATAAACGGCACAATCGCGAAAATAATGGGGGGACCATTCGTAAAACGACGGAAACATTTCAATTGGCGACGGCGATTTTATTTCAGACTCCAGTGCAAAATTTCGGTCTAACGCCAAACAATTTGGAGGATATGCCAGCCCATGTGATCGATTTTATGAAACAGGTGCCTACAACCTGGGATGAGACTACTTTTATTGAGGGGTATCCGGGTAAATATGTCATTCTTGCCAGAAGAAAAGGCGATACCTGGTATGTTGCTGGTATTAATGCAGAAGGAAAAGAAAAGACTGTTTCCGTGAATTTACCCATGCTGTCTGCGGATTTGGTACAGTTAATCGACGATACAAAAACACGGCAATCCCAACAGAAACAAATCCGTCTTTCGAAGGCGAAAACAGTTAGGTTGACATTGCAGCCCGACGGTGCTGTTGTTTTAATCGGGAAGTAAACAGATAGCAGGGTTGATTACTTCCGGTTAATGACTAAAACAGTTGAGTTGACACTGTAACCTGGCGATGCTGTTGTTTTAATAAGGCAGCAACAAACAGCACACCAGATCACTTCTGACTAATGGCGGTTATTTCAGTAGCACCATTAGTCAGAAAGTAGGGTTCGAGCTTCTAAAATCTTGTGGCTTTTAGATCCTGCCCCAGCCTTAATTTTCAGTTCTATTTTATTTTTATCGGCACGGTCTTCAGGAAGCTTAATACGTATTGTTTTTATGGATGAGTTAGGTGCTTTGTCTTCTAATGTGGCCACGACCTTGCCATCGACAATAAGCTCAGTTGCTCTTGGGGAATTGTCAGCTATAAATTTGATCGATAGTAATTTGGTCTCTGAAGTTGTTTTCATGCTATAGCTAAACCAGTCTTTTGTCTCGCGCCAGCGTGTATCTTCGGATGCCCCTGCATTGCTGTTGTGCTCCTTGAAAAAGTGATCTGACTCCGGCTGCTGTTCCCCGGCGACAACTTTATCGATCGTTTTGGCTGTCAAGGCCAAACTTTCTACTTCATCGCGGCTCATTTTCTCCTGTAATGCTTGTAATTCATTTTCTGTTGCTTGAGGCCAATAGATTATATAACGGGAATCATGAATGCCAAAAAAGGGTTCTAATTCCATTTGAATACCTTTTTTTTCCAAATAGAGATTTGAGAGTGTAAAGTGTAAGGGCTTTGACGCTATTGGTTTTACAAGTGCCGGAATATAGTTCGGTTCAGCGGCAAGAATTGGGAGATCACGTAAGGGGATCTGTCTGCCAGATGCAATGTGCCCCATTCTGCTGTCATCTGCCTGAAGTCCCCGGAGATCTTCCTGTCCCGTGCGCGCTCCCAAAACAATAGGTCCATATAAAATGCTATAATAGTTGCTTTTATCAGGTAACTGTTCTGTATGTACCCCCATGGGCAATTCCAGGCTGACAATATCACCTTTTTGCCAGGTCCGTTTGATCTGGATATGATCATCCGTCAATAGAAAATTGTTGTTGCGTTTTCCGTTTATCAGCACCTGCGGAGCTGCGGTCAGCCAATTGGGTTTACGAATAAACAAGCTAAAGGAAACCGGCTGTTTGAGGTTGATTCGAATGCTTGTCTTGGCTTTCATCGGAAAGTCCGTTTCTTGAATGACTTCGATACCCTTTTCTTTCCAATTTAGCTGTGAAGGAATGTAGAGATTGACATATAGGTCATTGTCACGATGCGCATAGATCATTTCGCCATATTTGGCGTGATTTTCCATACCCGATCCAACACAGCACCACATACTTGTTTGCGCTTGTGAATAAACGCGATAATGGCCTGGACGGATTTGTGTGAAATACACTAATCCACCATGTTCGGGATGTTGTGTTGATAAGATATGGTTGTAAAGAGCACGTTCATAAAAATCAAGGTATTTTCCCTGCGGATCAGTTTGGTATAGCATCTTTGTGAGGCGCAACATATTGTATGTATTGCAGGTTTCGGGTCCCTCGATGCTATGCAGCATCTTTGAAAAATCATCTGTTGGGTTAAAATGCTCACTCACGCTATTTCCACCAATAGAGATGGAACGTTGTTCAACAACATTATCCCAAAAGTACCGAACAGCCTCAGCCCATCTTTCGTTATGGGAAATATCAGCTATTCTTTTAAAACCAAGAACCTTTGGAATCTGTGTATTCGCATGTAATCCTGTTAAATGATCTTTATGCTGTAGTAAAGGTTCAAGTATGGATTGATGACTGAATTTACGGGCAAGTTCGAGATAGGCTCGATTTTGGGTAATTGCGGCGACATCGGCAAAGATCTCGTTTAGTCCACCATGCTCACTTCGTAACATATCCTGTATCTGTGCTTCTGAAAGCTGACTAACTAAAACAAGCGCCCAATCGGTCATCTTAATAAGCATGTCTTTGGCAGATTCACTGCCAGTCAGTAAGTATGCATCTCGCAGGCCAGCATAGGTTTTGTGTATATTGTACAGAGGCACCCATTTTCCATTCAGGTTGAAACTTCCAGCATTGATATTCCCCTGTTGGACTTCTGTCCAAATAAGTTTACCGCCAGGTACACCACCAATGTATCCATTTCCATTTGCTTCCTGACAGTGCTTCAAGTTTGCAAGCATATAATCTAGACGTTCCTTGATACGAAGGTCTCCTGTCGAAGCGTACATATGAGCTAGCGCGGAAAGATAATGACCTCCAATATGCCCATCTAACCCTGTATTTTCCCAATTGGTATAGGATTCTTTTTTGATTGGTAAATTGGCTTCGCGTAAAAATGGAGCCAACAGTCGATCGGGATCCATTTCTAATAAATAATGGAGGTCTAGATCTTCAGCATGCTTGAAGATCCCCGGCAACAGCCTTACTTCGCGTAAATCGAAATAAGTTAATTGAGGGGTCGTTTGAGCAGCTAGCGCCAGACTAAATAAACTTGTAAGAGCAACGTGCAAAAATTTGTTTTTTAAGATCATATAAGCTGAAATTATCATTTGTTTTTAACAAGGTCTGATTAGCTTGTTTGGTTAGCAGTTTTGAAAAAAAAGCGTTAAACCAAAGATATTAAATGTGTTAATTATTTTAAGTGTTTTTTTTACATTTATATATTAATCGCTTGAAATTATACATAAATTATTTTTGTCAGACTGATCATGATGGTTTGTGAAATCAATACCTGTCAAAGCGATATTATTCTTCCAGTATACGATAGCGCTGAAAAAGGAGTTGATCCGTTTATTTTTTTTATACTTGCATATGAATAAAGTTAAAAGCATTGTTATTTTTTGTGCATCGAGTTTAGGCAATTCGTCTGTCTATGAAGAGCAAGCTGCTCATGTTGGTCAGGTGCTCGCTGCGTCTGGTATTCGTTTGGTTTATGGCGGCGGACGGGTTGGCTTAATGGGTGCTGTTGCCAACGGAGCTCTTGCGCATGGAGGGGAAGTAATTGGTGTGATTCCCGATTTTTTAAATTCAAAAGAGAGAGAGCATACCGGCGTAACGAAATTGATTACCGTCGATACTATGCATGATCGCAAAAGAATCATGAGTGACTATGCCGAGGGGGTAATCGCTTTGCCTGGTGGTTTTGGCACTTTGGAAGAACTTTTTGAAATGATTACATGGGCGCAGTTGGGCTTACATAAAAAACCTGTAGGCCTGTTAAATATTAATGGATTTTATAATCATCTAATTCAATTTATTGATCACATGGTCGAAGAGGGGCTTTTGAAGCAAGAAAACAGAGGCATGTTATTGGTGGCTGATACGATTGAAGAGCTGATAGGTAAGATGCAGCAGTATGAAGCACCACAGGTCCCAAAATGGATCGAGAAAAATGAGATTTAGAGCTAGCAAAGCTCTAATCTCTTCTTAATCCTGCTCTTATTTCTGACTAATAGCGTTCTTATCGCTTTTTAATTTCGATTTAGAGATTTGTAACAGAATTTCTTATTCCCTCATATGTTACAATCTCGCGGCTTTTTAGCCTATATTTTTATCGTTTCTCCTTTTGGGCTTATTGCTCAGACAGTATCTCAGGATACCATAAAATCGTTCAGAATTGACGAAGTTGAAATCAGTTCGAAGTACTACAAAAGATATAATCCGAAACAGCTGTCTGAAGCCTTACGGCTAGAAGCCTCTCTGTTAAATATACCACAACATATTCAGGTGGTGAATAGTGAGGTTTTTAAGGATCAAGCAGTGCTCAACCTCAACGAAAGTGCAACCCGAAACATTAGTGGCACATTTCGGGAGGAATTGCACAATGGTATATCTCCGGATATTTATTCTCGCGGTGGCTATATCAGCGCGCAGCGTAATGGCGTTGATATGCGCCCACTGGGGAAAGGACCTATTGCAGATGATCTTGCCATTATTGAACGTGTAGAGTTTGTTAAAGGACCTAGTGGGTTTATGCATGCAATAAGTGATCCTTCGGGCTCGTATAATGTCGTGACCAAAAAACCAACAGGGGAGAGTAAAAGGCAGGTTGATGTATTGACAGGAAGTTTTGGTCTTTTACGGGCTGCTGTTGACCTCGGAGGACAGCTCGATACAGCCAATAAACTGCAATACCGTTTGAATGTCATGGGGATGCGTGGAAATGGATTTTTGAAGCATGATCGGAATAATAGAATATTATTTGCTCCTGCCTTAAAGTACCAGTTTAATGAACGAACATCTTTAACAGCAGAATATATTTATCAGCAACTGAATTATTTGCTGTTAAGTGAGGGACAGATGTCGCCTTATGGTTATGGAACTCTACCGAAAGATTTTACAATCACAGATCCGAGTATCAGACCCTTTGCTGGAAACGACCATAATGCTTTTCTGACTTTTCAGAATCGATTCAAAGACAATTGGCAACTGACCGCAAAGTTAGCTTATATCCGTAGCGGATATAATGGAACATTATTTTGGGTAAATGAAGCGAATAAGGTTGACAAAGATATCTTAGATAGGAATTTGGTCTACGATTCAAACAAATATAAGATTTTTTCTACCCAAGTTTATATAAATGGTTCATTTAAAACGGGGGCAATTGGACACCGGTTAATAGGCGGTGTTGATATGAACAATAAGTCTTCAAGAAGCTGGGATACCTGGGGTACCGCGACAACGATTTATCCATTATCGATCCGCAATCCCCAATATTCGGAGACGATTTTGAATAATGGTACAGGAGGAGATTTTATATCGGAAAATGATTTTACATCCGAAGGAAGTAAAATCCATCGTAAGTTGTTTTATGTTTCAGCCTATGCTATGGATGAACTGCTTTTCCTGGATGAAAAACTGAAAGTTTCTTTGGGGCTTCGTGTGACAGCATCCCGGGGAAATACAAATGATTATGGTGCAAAGAGTTCTTCCGATGATGTTGTCTTAACACCAAGATTAGGACTAAGCTATTCACTGGATCCAAATATGTCATTCTATTTTCTGCACGATCAAAGTTATCTTCCTCAGGCTGGAATAGCGGTGGATGGTTCATCACTAAAGCCATTAAAAGGAACAAATTACGAAATAGGGATGAAAAGAGATTGGATGGAAGGTCGCTGGAATACAAGTATGTCTCTCTACCATATAGAAAGAAATCGACTGATTACAACAGATCCCGTTTCGAACTTGATTTATCAGACAGGGGCGAGTGTATCGAAAGGAATTGAGTTTGATGTAAAGGGGCAGCTAGCAAAGGGGCTAAATGCTGTGATCAACTATGCCTATACAGACTCGAAGATCTCTGCTGACGACCGTAATCCTGAAAATGTGGGACTGGCTACTCCTAACCGTGTTAAGCATATCCATAATACCTGGCTAAATTATTTATTGCCAATTCAACGGGTGCGAGGCTTGACCCTCTCCGTCGGTTATCAATACCTTTCGGGACGTAGTGAGCGTTTTACAAGCACAGATCCCGTGGCTCTGAAAGATATATTCCGTTTAGATGCAGGAGCAGGTTGGAGTAATGATAAATACCGGATCAATCTTATGGTCAATAATGTCTTAAATGAAAAGATGTATTCTACCGCCTGGCGCAATGGATCTGGAGATATGTATTATTGGGTGCAAATGGCCCCAATACATGCTAGACTTTCACTGGGTATAAATCTATAATCGGTATGCAAACTATTAGAATAATTTTGATCATGTTATTTCCGATATGGATCGGATGCGAAGGGAATAAAACAAACGGGCTTAAACCAGTGTCGGAAATTACGGTGACCGATGCACAGGAGCATGTCATTACTTTAAATAAAGCGGCCGAACGGATCGTCTGTTTGTACGAACCAGGACTAGATGCCATCTATATGCTAGCGGCAGAAAGTAAACTTGTTGGGTTATTTAGTGATGTTTATGAAAGCAATGACCTTTTTCCGTTTTATGCTAAAATGGACAGTCGAATTGAGCAGAAGGAACTTCCTATAGTTGGTGCAGGTAATCAGGCAAATATTGAGCGTGTAGTTGGACTTAATCCGGATTTGGTTATTGTCCATGCTGGACAGGAGAGCTTGGTCAATGCACTGCGTCATGCAGGCTTGCAAGTATATGCGGTAAAGGCTGAGCTCCAGATGGAGGTTTTTAAAACGATCCAGGATATTTCAATATTAACTGGAACGGAAGGTCGAGGAGAGGAATTAAAGCAGTATGTAGCTACTGAAATTGACCGCCTTAAGGAGCATACCGCTGCTGTAAAGGAAAAGCGCCGGGTCTATTTTACTTGGGCTTATGGGCGTATTTTTTCCACTACGGGAACCAATAGCATGATGCATTCCTGTCTGGAGATGGCAGGCGTACAGAATGTTTGTCCGTTTGAACTGGATCAACCAAATATTAATGCAGAGACCTTGATTGGCTGGAACCCCGATATGATTGTGATGTGGAACGATAGTCCTGATCTGTTCTATCAACGAAGTGAATTCCATGCCATTGGTGCAGTGAAAGAAAAGCAGATTTTTAATCTTCTGCCTATGTTTGTCTATAATCCACATACGCTGAAAGCTTTGTGTACAGCAACTGCAATTCATCATTGGGCATATTCTAGTCCCGAGTTTAACTATAAACAACGTGTTACAGAAGTTATTTCTCGCTTATATGGCAAGGAAAAAGCTGAAAAAATTATAAATCTGTTGTAATGATCGATCGAATTACTACCTATTGGGATAAGCAAAGTGCTATCTGGCGCCAGGAGAAAGACGAAGCTTGGGAAAAGACTGAAACGATGCACTGGCTCCATTTTTTTCAATCTTTTGACAAGTGGTCCGGACAGCGAGGTAAGAGGGTGCTGGAAATTGGAACAGCGTCGGGATATTTTGCGAATATTATGGTCAAGGCAGGATTGGAAGTAACAGCGGTTGATCTTTCGCCAGCAATGATAGCGGAGGCAAGAGAAGTGTCAACCAGGCTGGGGTTGCGTGTCGACTACCATGTCATGGATGCGCAAGCCTTAAGCTTTGACGCGAATCAATTTGATCTTGTATTTACTCGTTTGATGACTTGGACTATTCCTGATTTATGGCAGTGCTACGATGAAATACTTCGTGTATTGAAGCCCGGGGGAATGTTTATAAATTTTGATGGAGATTTTGGCAATACGGTTTTCACTCAGGAAGGGCATGAGAAATATCCAGCAGAAATTATGGCGGAGGCAAATCATATCAAAGCGGAACTCGAAATCAGTAAATACAATAGACCGGAACGGGATCTATATATGCTTGATAAACTTGGGTTTGTAGATAGCATGACGGATTTGAAGGAGGAACATGAGGTACTTTCGTTGATCCAACAAGAAAGTAAGCTATTTATGCTCTCGGCCATCAAACCCGGGCTTTCCTCATTTTAGTAATCATTTGAACAATTGCTGTGTATCTAAATCCAATTTTAGACAAGTATAATGAGCTATAGTTATTTCGTTAGGTAAGCTTTTAAGTCCGATATTCATCTAAGCGGGTGAAAATAAATATCATTTTTTTTCAATAGTCAAGATTTGAACAACATTTTCACGAAAATGAACAACAATCAATTGATTTAGGGGAGGTACCTTTGTTATGGCTAGTTGCTAGAGTCGTTTGGTCAGCATAAATACCGCGCTGGCTTTCGATTCGGGGAATCCCCTATATTATAACCGGCTTGGGGATTCCCTTAATTTAATCGTGGACAGGAGATATTCTTCTCCTTACACAAGAGGCCCGATCGTACGATCGGGCCTCTTCTATATGGTGCAGTAACGTATTTTACAACTGATTTGCCCGAGCGGTGATTTCGGCAATATCGAGCACTTCAATTTCAGCTTCCTTTTCTTTAATCTTTACGCCATCTTTTAACATCGTCATACAGAAAGGACAAGCTGCAGCAACAACTTGAGGCTGGGCATCGATGACTTCTTCGATGCGTTCGATATTGATATCTTTTACGCCAGGTTCTGGTTCTTTGAACATTTGTCCACCCCCAGCTCCACAGCATAGACCGTTGCTCTTGCAACGTTTCAGCTCAATCAATTGAGCATCTAAGCTCTCCAATACTTTTCTGGGCGCCTCGTACACTTCATTTGCCCGGCCAAGATAACAGGGATCATGATAGGTGATTTTTTTCCCTTTGAACACATTGTTATCAGCTGGTTTTAATTTCCCTTCATTGATCAGGTTTTGGATCAGTTGTGTGTGATGAATGACTTCATAGTTGCCTCCCAGTGATGGGTACTCATTTTTTAGTGTATTGAAACAATGCGGACAAGCAGTGACTATTTTTTTGATTTCGTAGCCATTGAGTACTTCGATGTTCATCATCGCTTGCATTTGAAATAAAAATTCATTGCCACTTCTTTTAGCAGGATCACCGGTACAACTTTCTTCTGTGCCTAAGATGGCATATTTTAGACCGACATGTTGCAATATTCGGCATATATCACGCGTAATTTTCTGTGCGCGTTCGTCAAAACTTCCTGCACAGCCTACCCAAAATAGTATATCAGGAGTTTCTCCTTTAGCCAACAGTTCTGCGACTGTGGGAACTTTTAATTCATTTTCCATCATAAAACTATTGTTGTTGAGTCCAGTTGGCACGATCCATTTGCGCATATTTCCATGGGGCACCATTGTTCTCAATATTTCCAAACATATTATTAATGCTCGCAGGAGCTTGTGATTCTTCCATGACAGCAAAGCGGCGAAGTTCGACAATAATATCCAGTGGATTAATATTGACCGGACATTGTTCGACGCATGCATTACAGCTTGTACAGGCCCATAACTCTTCGCGACTGATATAAGTGTCAATTAAAGATTTTCCGTCATCCTGAAAGCTGCCATTCGTTTTGATATTAGTTCCGACTTCGGTCAGCCGATCCCGTGTATCCATCATGATTTTTCGTGGGGATAGCAGCTTTCCTGTAATATTTGCTGGGCAGGACGATGTACATCGCCCACATTCGGTACAGGTATACGCATCCAGTAAGCTTTTCCATGTTAAATCCTGGACATCTTTGGCTCCAAAACGTGCATTTGCGTCTGCTGGAGGAGGAGTGAAGCTTGGATCAAGCATTGCCTTTACCTCATTAGTCACAGCAGGCATATTGGACAATTTGCCTTTGGCGTTCAAATTGGAAAAATAGGTGTTCGGAAAAGCCAGAATAATATGAAGATGCTTAGAATAGGGGAGGTAGTTCAAGAAAGCAAGTACGCCGAGGATATGAAACCACCAACAAAACCGCTCTATTAGAAACAATGTCTCTGTTGAAGTCGGAAGGTATGGAAGAAGGTAGTGGCTTACCGGAAAGGAACCCACTGACTTAAAATGCTCAAAACCATAAAGCTGTAATTTAAGATCAGATGCGTTCATCAGTAGGAAAGCCGACATGAGAAGAATCTCTGTGATTAAAATAATATTTGCATCCGTCTTTGGCCAATGTTTCAATTCCACGCTATTTAGACGAGCTACTTTAGCGATATTTCTCCTAATTAAAAAGATGATACACGATACCAGTACACCAAGAGCAAGCCATTCAAATGCTCCAATCAGAAAATTGTAAAAACTTCCTAGAAATGAAAAAATACGGTGTGTCCCCAAAAGCCCGTCAATGATAATTTCCAACATTTCAATGTTGATGATGACAAATCCGAGGTATACAAATAAATGCAATACCGCGGGAAAAATTCGCTTGAACATTTTCTTTTGTCCGAAAGCGACAAGGAACATCATTTTCCAGCGTTCAGCGGATCTGTCCGAACGATCTGCTGGTTTGCCCAGCTTGATATTACGATAAATCTGTTGTGCATTTTTGCTAAAAAGGAACAATGCTAAAGCGAAACAAACCGCAAATATTAGTTGACCTATCATATGCTTGGATCTTGGTTATAAACAAATATACTATATTATTTTGTTATGCTAACATAGTAAAAATAAATCAAAAACTAAGCTATGAAGGGATAAATTATTGGAAATTTTAATGGATATTAATCTGCAGAATAAAAAACGTCCAAGAAGAGATTAATCCTTCTTGGACGTTTTCTTTATTTCAGACGCAGCAGAATTAGAGCTGAACATCAGAAAATGTCTGTTCTAAGATTTTACGCATCGTTTTTTGGATACGTTCTTTTCCGGCTTCAGTATTTACATCAATGCCACAAAAGGTACTACCTGTGGATTTTGCCTGTAGACTTATATAATAGATGGAGCTAACCAAGATGGCTAATGTTGCTCGAAGGTCGTTTTCGGAGTTTTCGAATTTCGAATCTACGTGTTTAAATAATTCTTCGCCAAGCATTTCCCTTCTATCGGCAATGTTTTTAAGTGCTTTTGTCTTTTCGCCTAGGCCCCAGTGAATGACTTTTTGCTTCGTTTTATCCTTCAAAAAAGTGTCGAATTGAGATTTGAGCAATTCTTCTATTAAGGAAACACTGATGGCGCTTGGGTTTGTGACCATTTGCTCCAAGATTCCCTTGTCTCCGATTTGCCAAAAATCTTTTTGTGTCAGGTAGGCTTCCACCAGTTGATCGAGACCGCCAAAATAATTCCATATCAATGCTTTGTTCAGTCCACATTCCAAAGCAATATTAGGTCCATTTAATGCATGGTATCCCTTTTTCTGAATTACCTTTCCGACGGCTGCGATCATTCGTGCCTTGGTGCGTTCCTTGTCCCGGATGGGACCGGAGGTTACCTTTCTTTCTTTTTTAGGATTATCCTCAATTACTTTCTTTTTCATGTGAATAAAATCATTTTTAACGACGAAGCTTTCCTGAGTACCTCATATTCGTCAGTTAATGAACAAATTTGGGACCATGAAGTTTTCATTAGGGTAGATATGTTTGTTTTCCGAACCAATATCTAAAATTTAGCTGGTAAATGCAAGAAAATCAAGCCTCAGATTTTTATTTACGCTATAATTTGACTTATCCGATAAGCTTTTTAGTTTGCCTTATATTTTCATTGTAGGCATAGCCGTTATTTGAAACGATTAATGGAGCATTTTGAATGGAATTCTAACTTAGCCCATTAAAATGAAGTACAATAAAAAAGGGATTATCCGTACGGATAATCCCTTTTTTATAAACGTTGGATTTTAGCTTATTTTCTTGCTGGAGTAGCAGCAGGAGCAGCTGTAGCTGAAATGCCTAATTTTGTCTTAACAGCAGCAGTTAAATCCTCTCCACCTTGGAAATAAGGAATATTTGTACTTGAAATATCAAATACATAAGCCATACCTTTTTCTTTGGAAACAGCATTTACTGCTTCACCAACTTTTCTATGGATAGGTGCAATTAATTCTTCTTCTTTTTTACCTAATTCATCTTGCGCTGCTTGTTGAGCAGTTTGGATACGAGCTTGGATATCCTGTAATTCTTGACCTATTTTGTTGATTTCTGGATCAACAGTTTCTTTATTCGCTTCACTTCTGTTACGCAATTTATCGTTGGCATCTTTTTGTTTTGTTTGATAAATGGTAACCATATCTTGAATTTCTTTGGTTTTACCATCGCTCAATGTTTTCAATTGCCCTTCAGCTGCTTTAAATTCAGAAGTGGACTGAATGATTTCAGCAAAATTGATATGACCAATCTTTTGTTGAGCATTTGCGAATTGAGTTGAGAAAAATACTGCCACTAAAGCAACCGCACCCTTTAATAAATTTTTCATGCTTTTCATTTTAATCTAATGAGCCATCTTTATGGCAATCTTTTAGTTTTCTAATTAATTACTATTATTACTATTTGTGTTCACAATGATAATAAACTCCAGCTTAGTTTGCAAGACTAGGATTAGGTTTATATCCTAATTTTGTAATGATATCATTACTTTTATTCAATTTTGGATTGGCATAGAGAAAAGTTGACTCATTACCCTTGTCCATAATAAAATCAATCCCCTGTGCAGAAGCAACGTCTTGAATTGCTTTTGCTACACGATCTTGAATAGGCTTCATCAATTGTGTACGTCTTTTGAAGAGATCCCCTTCAAATCCAAATTTTTGTTTCTGATAGTCTTTTACTTCTTTTTCTCTTGTCACGATCTCGTCCTCACGACGGCGACGCATATCTTCATTTAATAAAACTTGGTCCTTTTGATAAGCCTGATACAGTTTTTCGATCTCTGCATATTTCTGATCCACTTCTTCTTGCCATTGCTTAGACAGGTCATCTAACTGTTTCTGTGCAGTCGTATATTCAGGAATATGTTTTAGGATATATTCTGAATCAGCATATGCAAGTTGTTGGGCAAATGTCGCTGTAGCACTCACGACTACAAAAGCTATAACTAACAATATTTTTTTCATATTTCCTGTAAGTTTTTATAGACTATACTTTTTATTATTTAACACTAATTTACCTTATGACTTTGGATAATCCCAAAAGTTTAATTTGAGAAAACCGCTCTACGTAAATTTACGGCTCAAAAATAAGAAAAAAGAAGCAATCTAGCAGATATTTCTCCGGTTTAACACTATTTAACTTGTTGTCGAATCTAGCTTCGCTAATTCTTCGAATCTTGTCTATGGCTTTCTTTTTACGGTAATAATAGCTGCTGAATATAAGGAAATTTATCAGATATTCAGATGAAATTACATTAATCCGATAGAATTTAAATGAGGGTTAGCAGTGTGGATATGGGGCGAAATAATCTTAAAATAAAAAAGCTATCTGCATTGCAGATAGCTTTTTTATACCTATAGGGTTGGATTAACCAAGATTAAAATCCGCCCATATTTTGCATGATACTAAATGTAAAGTTTTGTTTCCATGTACTGCTTGGTAAACCCGGGATAGGGTCAAATGCATGACCGTAATCTATTCCTAGCATACCGAAGATAGGTAAGAAGATACGGGCCCCCACACCTGCTGAACGACGTACTTTAAATGGATTGTATTCGGTGAATTTGTTCCAGGTATTTGCAGCCTCAGCAAAAGCCAATACGTATACAGTCGCCTGATCATTTAACATAACAGGATGACGCAATTCCATTTGGTATTTGGTATAGATCGGGCTACCAGAATTTCGGGCCACATTTACATTTTGTGTTCCTTCAGGAATGATTACACCATTTGCATATCCACGCAATGCAACAATTTCAGATCCTTGTAAGTAGTCAAACCCTTGCATACCATCCCCACCGACTTTGAAACGTTCGAAAGTTGATATTTCAGTTTTGTTGGAGTATTTACCCAAGAAACCAAATTGAGCTTGTGCTTTGAAAACAAGTTTGCCCACAATTTTTGCATACCATTGCGAATCAAATTTCCATTTATGATATTCTGTCCAACGATAGCGCTCCTGAGCCGAACCATTTTTATAATCAATGTTATTGAACAATGAATATGGAGGAGTCAATTGTACCGAGAATTTGATGTTTGAACCTGAAGTAGGGTAGATCGGAGCATCGATCGAATTACGGCTAAACTCCTGCGTCAAGTTGATGTTATAGGCTGTACCATTATCAAATAGGAAGTAATTTCCATAATTCTGTAGCTTATAACGCTGGAATGACAAGGAGGTATTTGCTTGGAACCAGTTATCTGGCCATTGCAAGCGTTTACCCAAAGTTGCCGTAATACCCGTCATCCAGATACGATTTAACTCTGAATCTTTTACAATTTGTTCTCCAGTATAGTAGTTGAATCCACCATACGACGAACTCGAAGTATAGGCACTTAAACCAAAGTAAATTGGTTTTTTACCCCCCAACCAAGGTTCGGAGAAAGAAAAGCTGTAAGATTGATAACGCTTACCTGAAGTTTGACCGCGGACACTCAATTTTTGTCCATCTCCACGAGGTAGCGGTTTCCAGGAACTTTTATCAAAGAAATTACTTGTAGAGAAGTTGTTGAATGTTAAACCCAAGGTACCTATGATCTGACCAGCACCATAACCACCTGAAAGCTCTACTTGATCGGAAGGTTTTTCAGTCACGTTATAAACAATATCTACTGTTCCATCGGCATAATTTAAATTCGTCGGTACAGGATTTGTTTTCTGTTCATCAAAATTTCCCAATTGCGCAATTTCACGCACACTGCGCATAATTTGTTCTTTCGAGAATTTTTGACCTGGTTTTGTATAAATAGAACGTAATACAACACGGTCGTTAGTTACGTCATTACCTTTGACGATAACATTATTGATGGTATACTGAGCACCTTCATATACACGTAAATTCAAATCGATGGTATCGTTGTAGATACGCGTTTGTTCAGGATCTACCGAAAAAGTCAGATAACCATCATTCATGTAGATTGAGGAGATATCATCACTATTTTTTGTAGGACCCATTAATTTTGCCGTTAGTTTTTCCTCCGAAAAAACATCACCGCGTTTGACGCCTAAAATTTTATTTAGTAAGGTGTCAGAATATTTGGCATTACCTGTCCACACGATATTACCTACGTAATATTTAGGTCCTTCATAGATGTCAAAATTAACCAACACATTTTTCTCACCATCGCGAATAACGGTATCTTTTAAGATCGTCGCATCACGATAACCTTTGGCAGCCATTTTTTTGATGAGGTTTTCTTTACCCTCTTTATATTTTTCTTCCTTGAACTTTCCAGGACCAAAAATGCGGTACCACATTTTTTGCTTGATAGGCTTGGCCATTTTTCTCAAATCTTTCTGAGAAAAATGTTCATTTCCTGTAAAAGTCATCTTTTTGACTCTTACTTTATGTTTTTTATCCACATCGGCAATAAGTATTTCGTTATTCGCCTGTGCTGAATCCTTTACTGTTTTTAAAGCGATCTCCGGATATAAAAAAGCTTTTTCTTTTAGGAACCGTTGGATTGTAGCACGCGTGGTGTTCATCAAGTTTTCATTGACAATTTTACCCGTGTTGCTATTTAGACGTTTGCGAACTTCTTCAGTTTGGCTTTTGCTTAAACCGTTGATGTCAATACGAGTTAAACGAGGACGTTCTACTACGCGGATGGTCAAAAATATATTTTCACCTTCAATTTTATCTGCCCATAATTCGACGTCATCAAAGAGGCCTTGAGCCATCATATCCTTCACTACTTTTGCAGTCGCCTCACTTGGAACCTCCAAATATTGACCGACAGACAATTTAGATATTGTAATTAATACATTTTTATCTAAAAATTGTGTTCCAGTTATATCAATAGCACTAATTACATAGTTTTTAGGATTGAGATAGCTGATTTTTTCTGGGTCATTTAAATTGAACGCACCATTTTCTTGTCCATAGACAAGTTGCATTGATGAGAGACCAAAAAATAGTATTACGGGTAGTATACGCTTCATTTATCTATAATTATTGGCGCTAAAGTACACCAATCGTTTGTTAATTTTTGTTAATTAAGAAAATTTAACCAGCTTGCTTTTTTTCAAATCAGTGGTCAAATTTAATAAAATCTTTACAACTGTTCACTTGTTTTTCCAAACCTTCTTTCGCGTTGCTGGTAATCGACGATGGATTTAAATAAATCTTCTTTCGTAAACTCAGGCCACATCTTATCTAAGAAGCATAATTCGGAGTAGGCAATTTGCCAAAGTAGAAAGTTGCTTATTCTCAATTCTCCGCTCGTACGTATCAGAAGATCGGGGTCAGGTAGGTTTTGTGTATAGAGGTTTGCGGAGAATAACGAATCGTTGATGTCGTCTGCTTGAAGTTTTCCTTCTTTTACTTGTTTGGCTAGATGACGGGCAGTATCCACGATTTCTTGGCGGGAACTGTAACTCAAGGCTAAGGTTAATGTACAGTGTGTATTTTCTTTCGTCGCTTCAATGGTTTCCTGTAGCTTTTTTTGTGCATTTGACGGTAACTTACTGATATCACCGATAACATTTAAGCGGACACCATTCTCCTGAAAAGTTTTGATTTCTTTTTTAAGGGAAGAAACCAATAGCTCCATTAAAGCCATTACCTCAAGTTTAGGCCTGTTCCAATTTTCTGCAGAAAATGCGTAAAGTGTCAGGAATTTAATATTGGCTTTTACACACCCTTCTAATGCTTCTCTTACTGCTTTTACACCATTTTGATGTCCAAAAACGCGAAGTTTCCCTTTCTGTTTTGCCCAACGACCATTACCATCCATGATAATGGCGATATGTTGTGGCAACTTAATATTATCTATCTGATCTAAAAAGCTCATTTTTGCTGTTTTCAATAAAATTAACACCTTAGCTGTAAATGCTATTTCGGCGCTTTAAAACCTACTTTTGGTTTTTTTCATCATTATCAATGATTGTTGTTTGTTTTAACGTACGTTTCATTGATTAATTATTGCATTTGGATTTCTAATAGGAATATTCTGATTCCATCGTTCTTTAATTCTTCCAAATATCGATTTTTAATTGGAAATACAGAAGTACAATATGTAGAAAGATTCTTCGAAACATCTTGACCTATCAGATTCTGTGCTCTCCTTCTTCACGTAACGTTAGTTTGTGTGACACTATTCCAAGGCTAATAGTTTCGGACATCAATGCCCCAAAGTAATTTCTCCCGCAGCGTGCTGAAAAAGCTTTCGTGCGGAAGCCTAATAAGGTTAATGGTAAATGGAGCTTGTTTAATCGTCAATTTTACAGATGTATCGATGGATTCGTTTTTGGAATCACAGCTGAGGATATACTGATTGCTCCGGCTTTCTATTTCCAATTCAAGGGTAAATTGATTGGAGATGACGATGGGTCTGACATTAAGGTTGTGCGGAGAAATAGGAGTAATCACAAAATTGCCGCTCTCTGGCATAATAATTGGCCCACCGCAACTTAGTGAATAGGCGGTAGATCCGGTTGGCGTAGCGATAATCAGGCCGTCTGCCCAGTATGAGTTGAGTAGTTCGCCATTAATGCGCGCATTGACAGTAATCATGGCCGAGCTATCATAACGAAATACAGTAATATCATTTAGCGCATAGTGATTGCCCTGGAACAAATTAGCCTGTTCGGATTCTACGGAGAGTAGCACACGTTTCTGTATACTAAACCGCTGGTTCAATATATCGTCGATAGCATCCTCAAAGTCATTTTTATTGATGGACGCTAAAAAGCCAAGGCGTCCAAAGTTTATTCCTGCGATAGGAATTCCGGAGTCTTTAATGAGGGAAACAGCAGATAACATGGTCCCATCTCCACCCAGGCTCAACATAATGTTAATATGATCTTTGATTTCCCGGTATGTATTATAGGTGGAGAAGTTAAAGGCACATTCGAATTGCGATATCAGAAATTCATGAAATGGATCATACACCCAGATTTCAATATTTTTATCGACAAGATATTCAAATAAGTGTTTCACATGTGGTATAACAGAGGGCTGAAACTCTCTTCCATATATTGCGATTCTCATATTGTTTTTAATTTATTGGGGCAAAGATGAGAAAAAAAAATAATCCTAATCAAATGTTAATGTAATTCATAAGCTGCTGATAACGGTCGGCTGTGTCGTCAAATGCAGCAACGGTATTATGGGTTTCGAGAATTAAATAATTGTGTCTTAGGAATGAATTCAGCAATGCATTGATATTTGACTTGTCGACTTTAAGGGTAACTTCAATATTGTCACTTTCCAAATTTATTTTGGTTGCACAATTGAGAATTCTGCAATTGTCACTTTCAACGAGGTGCGCAATTTGTGAAAGCGAAAAATCATGCAATCCTATTGCTAGGACAATAATAGCCCCAGATTCATTCTGCGATTGAATCGAACTTATAGCCTTTAATATATCGAGCTGTGTGGATACACCAATATATTTGTTTTCTTGATCCAAAATAGGAATGATTGTACTGTTATATACAGTTACCATCACTAAGGCGTCATAAGGGTGCTGATTGAACTTTAGCTGTATTGGTGCTGTATTTATCTTGATGGATGAAATGGGCGCTTCATCATCTTCCGCGTCCAATAAGATGGTTTCATTGATCAAGCCAATATAGTCGTCTCCATTTAAAACGACTAATTCTTTACAAAGTATATCTTGCAGCTTCTCTAGCGCTTGTTGTATGGAATCAGCATTTTGAATACTGAAATCAGCATTTGAAAGAAATTGACCTATTAGCATACTCAAACTTAATAAAAAAACTAGCTGAAAAGAAATTTTGTGAGATCAGATTTACGCCTAATTATTTAATGGTTTGTAATGCCTAAAGAGGGAAGTGCAATAGAAAGATCACTTTATTGCAAATAAGTACAATTTTAAAGTTTAAAATTGTACTTTTATCAGCATTCTGTTATTATTTTTGTCAGCAAATTGGAATAGGCTTGTAATCGAGCCTAAATGGGGGAGTAGTATTTTTAATTGGAACAGTAAGATTGATGATCACAAGCGAGAGTAAAAAGTTTATTGATATACGTGAAGTTATTCACAAAAAAAATGCGGGGCTTGCTAAATGGATTCCGTCTTTTTTACTTAATTATTTAAAAAGGACCATTCATGAAGACGAGATAAATGATATTATGACGCGCTTTGCAGATCTTCAAGGTCTGGATTTTGTTGATGCATTGATCAACGATTTGGATGTTAAGGTCAATTTGTATGGAGCAGAAAATATTCCCGTATCGGGACCTGTTATTTTTGCGTCCAATCATCCGTTGGGGGGATTGGATGGTATTGCGTTTATGCATGCAATAGGTAAATATAGACGCGATGTGAAGTTTTTAGTCAATGATATCCTTTTAAATATAGGTAATTTGAGGCCTTTGTTTGTCGGCGTCAACAAGTTAGGTGGTCAGGGGAAGCAGGCGATCTCTGCGATTGAGGAGGCTTATGGAGCGGACGATGCCTTGTTGGTATTTCCGGCAGGCTTGGTTTCCAGAAAGCAAAATGATGGACGCATTGAGGACCTGGAATGGAAAAAGAGTTTCATTAGTAAAGCAAAAAAATATAAAAAAGATATCATTCCGGTGTTGATTGACGGTAAAAACTCTAAGTTTTTTTATAATTTTGCAAGGCTTAGACAGAAATTAGGTCTCAAGGTAAACATTGAAATGTTATATTTACCTGATGAAATGTTTGCCCAACGGGGGCATACCGTCAATATTATAATAGGAGAAAGAATCCCTTATACAGCGTTTGATCAATCAAAAAACGAAAAAACTTGGGCTGAGGAAGTGAAAAGAAGGGTTTATGGATTGGCTCAAGAAAAATAGAATTTATGCAAGAAATTATACCTCCAGTTGATAGAGAATTATTGAAGACCGAATTGAATAAAGAGGTCTTCTTACGATATACCAACAATGGAAATAACGAGATATATTTAATCAACTATCATAATTCGCCAAATGTCATGCGTGAAATTGGGCGTTTGCGGGAGTTGACTTTTCGTGGAGCAGGGGGAGGTACAGGACTTTCAATTGATATCGATGAAAACGATACATGCGAAGATTGTTACGATCAGTTGATCGCATGGAATCCCGAAGATGAAGAAGTGGTTGCCGGTTACCGTGTAATCAAATGTGCTGAGGCTGGTGAAGTAAATGGTGTACCCAATTTATCAACCGCACATTATTTTCAATTTTCCGACTTGTTTACGAATGAATATCTACCTTACACGATTGAGTTGGGAAGATCTTTTGTACAGCCTAAATACCAACCGGCTATTGACAATAGAAAAGGAATTTTTTCATTGGATAATCTTTGGGATGGTTTAGGAGCTTTGGTAATGCTGAATCCCGAAATAAAATACCTCTTTGGTAAAGTAACCATGTATCCCCATTATAATAAAGATGCGCGGGATATGTTACTTTATTTTATGGACTATTATTTCCCGGATCATGATAAATTGGTGCTCCCTCTTCCTGAATTGGAAATCAAGAACGATTACGAACGTTTTGTAGGCGTGTTTGATGGACTTGATTATAAAGAGGGATATAAGGTGTTGAATAGTCATGTGAGAGCATTGGGCGAGAATATTCCGCCTTTGATAAATACCTATATGAACCTGTCGCCCACTATGAAGTCATTCGGCACAGCGCGTAATAATGAGTTTGGTACGGTAGAAGAAAAAGGTATACTGATTGTGATCGATGATGTGTATCCCGTGAAAAAGGAACGTCATATGAATACGTTTGAGCGTGATCGTGAATATGGTCATAGAAAGCCCAAGCGAGGATAGTAAAATAAAAGGGGGATTCAATTTATGAATCCCCCTTTTATTTTGCGAAGAATAGCTGTTTCGACTAGGCTGGTTTTATACATGTATAAAGTGCAAAGGCTAAAATAGCACCTAGAATCGGTCCTGCAATCGGAATCCATGCATAGGACCAGTCTGAGCTTCCTTTTCCTTTGATTGGCCAAAACGCGTGAAATAGGCGTGGGCCAAGATCCCGGGCAGGATTGATTGCATATCCTGTGGTACCGCCCAATGATAGCCCGATGGCCCATACTAGAAATGCAACGGGTATAGCACCAAGGGAGCCCATGCCTATTGGGGCCGTTTTTCCATCAATGGTCACATCTTGACCTGTTATAAAGAAAATAACAAAAATCAAGACAAAGGTTCCGATAATCTCACTTGCCAGATTTGTTGACGTATTTCGAATGTTGGGTATCGTAGCGAAAACACCAAGTTTGGTGGTAGGATCCGCCGTTGCATCGAAATGGTCTTTGTGCATGATGTAGGTTAGCATGGCACCACAGAAGCCACCAGCAATTTGGGCAAGAATATAGCCTGGAACCTCCGTCCACGAAAGTCCATGATTAAGCGCGACAGCAATGGTTACTGCGGGGTTAAGATGCGCTCCGGTATAAGGGCCTGCAAATACGACACCTACATAGACCGCCAGTGCCCATGCAGTCGTGATCACAATCCACCCTCCATTTTCCCCTTTTGTGCCTTTCAAGATAACGTTGGCAACAACGCCATTACCTAAAAGAAGGAGGAGCGTTGTGCCAATAAATTCTGCTAAATAATGGTTCATATTTATTGGTTAGTTTTCAGTCCAGTATTGTAATGCTTTGATTCCCTTGGTCCAGAGCTTAATGATCTTGTTTGTTTGCTCTTCTTGCTCGGTCTCGGGTTCAAATATACGATCCTGTGCCCAAAACTTTGATATCTCCGCCTCATCTTTCCAGAATCCTACTGCTAGCCCTGCGAGATATGCTGCGCCCAAAGCGGTTGTTTCCGTGATTTTGGGGCGTACAACGTTGCTATTTAATACATTGGCCTGGATTTGCATAAGTAGATTATTTGCTGTCGCACCGCCGTCTACACGTAATTCTTTGATCGGTATGCCGCTATCAGCTTCCATTGCCTGGAGGACATCACGAGTCTGTAGTGAGATCGCTTCCAATGAGGCACGTGCTATATGGCCATTGGTCGTCGCACGCGTAAGCCCAAATAAAGTGCCTTGCGCACGTGCATTCCAGTATGGGGCTCCCAGTCCTGCAAATGTGGGGATAAAGGTGACGCCACCGTTATCTTTTTCCGTAAGTGCCAGTTGTTCAACATCGGCCGATTTATAAATAATGTTAAGATTGTCCCGTAACCATTGGACCAGTGCGCCACCGATAAATATACTACCTTCCAAGGCATATTCTGTTTTTCCATTGATTTTCCATGCAACGGTTGTTAAAAGGTTGTTCTTTGAGCGGATTGGTTTATCGCCGATGTTCATTAACATAAAGCATCCTGTTCCGTATGTGTTTTTTACCATTCCTTTCTCGATACATTGCTGTCCGAAAAGCGCGGCCTGCTGATCGCCCGCAATTCCTGCTATTTTGACTTTGTGGGCAAAAATGGTAGTCCGGGATTCTCCATATATTTCGCTACTTTCTTTTACCTGAGGAAGCATAGCAGCGGGGATGTCAAACAATTCAAGGAGTTCCTTGTCCCATTCCATGCTGTGGATGTTAAACAGTAAGGTTCGGGAAGCGTTTGTGACGTCGGTAATGTGGGCATCGCCACGGGTGAGATTCCATACGAGCCAAGTATCGATAGTTCCACAGATTAATTCCCCGTTTTGAGCTTTTTCTCGGGCACCTTCTACATGATCCAGAATCCATTTGATTTTGGTAGCGGAAAAATAAGGATCTAATATCAGACCCGTTTTTTCCTGGATCATATCATGCTTTCCGGTGCTACGCAACTCGTCGCAATAATCTGCTGTGCGCTTATCTTGCCAAACGATAGCATTATAAATGGGTTTTCCGGTTTCTTTATCCCAGACGACGACAGTTTCGCGTTGATTGGTTATGCCAATAGCGGCAATATTTTTACCATTTAATCCTGCCTTTGTGGTGGCTTCTGCTGTGACACCTGCCTGCGTTGACCAGATTTCATGTGGGTCATGTTCGACCCATCCCGGTTGTGGGAATATCTGTGTGAATTCCTTCTGGGCAATGGAGATTATATTTCTGTCTTTATCAAAAATTATAGCTCTGGAGCTAGTCGTGCCTTGATCCATTGCCAAGATGTATTGCTGTTCCATAATTGAGTATTGCTGGTTATTTTTTGTGTTACTTTAAGATATAATTTTTTGCAACTTTTTGAAAGTTTTCTATTTGATGATTTTGCCAATTTTCATCCTTGTCCAGTTCCTGCGCGAGTAGTCTAGCGACCTCTGGTGCTGCTTCGATTGCGGCTTTTGCGTCCAGAAAGAGCATGCGTACACGACGGGATAGCACATCTTCCACGGTTCTGGCAAGCTCATTGCGTGCTGCCCAAACAACTTCTGCCTTTTTGAATTCAAGGTGTGCTATTAATTTCTCGTTCCATTCGGGATTTTCCTGGGCTAATGCATGGATGGCTTCTTGGTCAGCGCCATAAATATATAGGTGATTGCTTCTGTCTGATGTCGGAATGGCACTATAAATCTTTTGTGTGGCGGACCGGCTTTCTTTTTGCGGTAGACAGCCAATTTTTATCGCTTTGTCGATTGTATCTTGCCCCATTCGACGGAATGTTGTCCACTTTCCGCCTGTTAAAGTGAGTAATTTGGAGTCGCTGACGATTACCTTGTGGCTTCGTGAGATCTCTTTGGTTTTATTGGAGTTACCAGTAGGGGCAGCTAATGGACGAAGACCGGCGAATACCGCCAGTGCATCTGCTCTTGTTGGTTGTTTCGTTAAGTAGCGTCCTGCAGTTTTCAAAATGAAATCGATTTCCTGTTCCAAAGCAACAGGCTCGAGGCTGTGTTCATCAATCGGGGTATCTGTTGTTCCTGCAATGACCCGATTGTGCCAGGGAACTAGGAAAAGAACACGTCCATCATCTGTTTTTGGAATCATAATAGCATCATCTCCCGGGAGAAATGATTTGTCAAACACGAGATGAACACCTTGGCTAGGGCGCACCAGCTGTTTTGCTTCCGGTCTGTCCATTTTTAAAATGTCATCGACAAATATGCCTGTTGCATTGATTATAGCCTTGCCCTGTATCGTAAAAACTTCGCCTGTTTCGGTGTCATTGGCAATCACACCGTTAATCCGTCCGTTGCTATCTTTGGTTAGGCTATTTACCCTGACATAATTCAGCGCAACACCGCCCATTTGTATACAGGTCTGTGCTATGTTGAGGGCAAGTCTGGAGTCGTCAAATTGCCCGTCCTGATAGACTACTCCACCATATAAACCTTTTGGTCTAACAGTGCTTATGCGGCTAAGTGTTTCTTCTTTATTGATATGGGTAGATTTTCCCAGACTTAATTTACCGGCCAAAAGATCATATATTTTCATTCCAATTGTATAGAATGGACCATCGAACCAGCTGTAATTAGGGATGATAAATGATTGGTTTTTGACTAGATGTGGTGCGTTTTTTTGAAGTAAACCTCTTTCATGAAGGGCTTCTTTAACCAGAGAAATATCGCCCTGAGCCAAGTAGCGTACACCACCATGGACAAGCTTTGTAGCTTTGCTCGAAGTGCCTTTTGCAAAATCAACCTGCTCCAGTAAAATTGTTTTAAAACCTCGGCTTAAGGCGTCTAATGCAACACCTAGTCCGCTGGCACCGCCACCTATTACGATAACATCCCACGCGCTTGTGTCTCTTATTTTTTCTATCAGTTTTGACCTTTTGAATTCTTGATGTTTCATTTTGTTTCGTTTTGGTCTTTATATGGTGAATCTTGTGTACTCGTTTTTCCGCTTCCTTATTACTAAGTTATGGTATATTTATTAAATTTTAAAAGAAATTAAATAATATTTATGTTAAGATATAGTGTTTGTTTTAGTTTTGTTTTGTTTTTTATTGTTTTGATTTGAATAAAAAGAAGCTTTCCTGTTTTCGTCAACAGCTCGATATGGGCTGTCAATAAGCTGTGTTTTTTATTGCCCGCCAATAGGGAGTAGTTGATAATGGCCCCATTTTGATTACTTAAGGCAGCATCTATGTTGTCTGATTATGTTTAACGCGTCTGTCAACATGTAGGCTGTTTGATCGTGGATTTTTTTTTGCATGGTCAATAGCTATGTAATGTTTAACCATTATAGGCTGCTTATGTTTTGGTTTGAACAAACGATTTTGTAATTTTAGATGACTATTTAATTTATTCATGATGAGAAATATAAGATTATTGCTGTGCGGAGCTGTTGTGTTTTTTGGAACGGTAGTTTTGCAGTCTAAAGCGTTCTCACAGCAGGTTTCTGCAGTTCAGGAACTTTCAAAGCCTTACAATCCAGATGCTAATGCACAAAATGATATTGATCAGTTATTAGTTCAGGCAAAGAAAGAAAGGAAAAATATTATTATCCAAGCTGGGGGGAATTGGTGTGTCTGGTGTTTAAGGTTTAATGATTATATCCACAAAACGGCAAGTATAGACAAGTTGTTGAAGAGCCGCTTTCTCTATTATCACCTGAATTATTCAAAGGAAAATAAAAACGAAGCTGTTTTTCAGAAGTATGCTCCCGAAGGAAACAAATTAGGTTATCCATTTTTTATTGTTTTAGACAGAAACGGAAAAACATTGCATGTACAGGAGAGTGGTAGTTTGGAAAAAGGAAAGGGGTATGATGAAGAAAAAGTACTTAACTTCTTTACGGCTTGGGTGGCGAAATAAATATTTTTGAAACCGTAATTTCTATGATATACTAAAATAGAAAAATAGCAAATAAGTAAACTGAAAGCCTCTTTTTAAGAGGCTTTCTTTGTAATACATTAAACAGCCCTCTCGAATACGTTAGTCGCCTACTGAAATCGGGGTTTCCTGTTGTGAACAAGTTAGGAAAGAGAAGCTGCCAACAAGCTACTTGCCCCATATTTTATGTTGATCTAATTCGAACCTAATAGGTATTTTAAACGCTTTCATCCGAATGAGGTCCCTATCAAGTCCCTATTAGGTACGGACAAAGTCCCTATTATTTTAGACCTTGGTATGAAGTTTATCTTTCCGATTCTCGTTGATGGATCACGTGGGCTATCTGGATTTGGTTTTCGAATTGATCCCAGTTATAATTGGCGCGGTTAAACGCAAAATAAAACGGTCCCGTTTCTAAGATCGGGACCGTTTTATCGTTATTTAAAAATACTTTTTTGGCAAGAATACAGGACTGCAATCGTTGCTATTTTAAGTAGTTCGTTTTTGAAGGCATATCTTATTGATAGCCTAATAATTTCATGACTTGTTTGGAGTTTTGTTCCTCACCAAATACTTCATAGTTGAATGTTTCATCTCTATTGCGGCGTACGAGCACATGTTTAGGCGAGGGTAGTAAACAGTGGTGGATCCCTCCATATCCGCTCAGTACATCTTGATAGGCTCCTGTATGAAAGAATCCCAAATATTGTACCTTACGTGTCTTCGGCATAAACACTGAATTCATGTGCGCCTCCTGATTATAATAATCCTGGCCGTCGCAAGTAATACCGCCTAAATTGACGCGTTCATATTCGGAGTCCCAGTTATTGATCGGCAATAGAATGTATTTTTGATTCAACGCCCATACATCCGGTAAATTCGTGATGAATGAACCGTCAATCATAAACCAACGTTCACGATCGTTTTGCTGCTTTCGACCCAAAACCTTATAAAGAATACCTGATGCTTCAGCAACAGTGTATTTACCGAATTCAGTAATGATGTCTGGTTCCATCACCTCGTGGTGCGCGCAGATTTGTTTGATCCGGTTGACAATTTCATTGACCATGTATTCGTAGTCAAAGTCGTGTACCAGTGAATCCTTAAACGGCATACCGCCACCGATATCCAAGGTATCTAAGTCTGGATTTACTTTTTTGAATTTACAATATAATGTAACGTATTTCTCCAGTTCATTCCAGTAATACGGGGTGTCTGAGATACCCGAATTAATGAAAAAGTGAAGTAGTTTGACTTTGAAATTTGGATTGTCAACGATTTTGTTGTTATAGAAATCAATGACGTCTTCCTGGCGGATCCCTAAACGAGATGTATAGAATTGAGAATCTGGCTGCTCTTCAGAGGCAACGCGGATTCCTAAAGCACAAGGCTCATCGAGTTCGATTTCATCATCGTACAGGTTAAACTCTTCTTTATTGTCTAGTACCGGTATAATGTTCGTATACCCGTCATGGATCATATCCACAATATACTGTTTATACTGGTAGGTTTTGAATCCATTACAGATGACTGTAATGTCTTTTGTTACTGTTCCCTGTCTTTCCAACGAATCGATCATCGGCATGTCAAATGCAGATGAAGTTTCCAGGTGGATATCATTTTTCAAGGCTTCTTCTACGATGTGCTTGAAATGTGATGATTTGGTACAATAACAATATTTGTAAGATCCGCGATAGTTATGTTTCAGAATTGCGGTCTGAAAAAGGATTTTCGCTTGCTGAATTTTTTTGCTGACGATAGGCAAATAGGTAAAACGTAGCGGCGTACCGTACGTTTCTATCATTTCCATTAAATTCAAATCGTGGAAATACAATTCGTCGTCGATGATTTCGAATCCGTCTTGCGGAAAACCAACACTTAAGTCAAGAAATTCCTGATAGCTCTGCATTTTTTATTATTTTTGCAAAGATATACTTTAATGGTGAATACCTAAATAAGGAATGTTATTTATTTCCAATTCACTATCAGGAAGTTGTAAAAATTACAAAATCATTAAATGGCAAATTCTATTCAAAAGCGACTTGTTGAAGTCACTGTACAGGCAGTAAAAGAGCTTTACAATGCAGATATTTTAGAAAATCAAATTGCTTTACAAGCTACCCGAAAGGAGTTTGAAGGACAAATTACGATCGTAACTTTTCCAGTAACGCGCTTTTCGAAATCTTCTCCGGAACAAACTGGAAAAGAAATTGGTGCGTATTTGCAACAGTATATCGCTGAAATATCGGATTTCAATGTGATCAAAGGCTTTTTGAATATTGTTCTTTCCGATGCTTACTGGATCACTTTGCTGAATCATACTATAACCGCGAAGGACTTTGGCGTATTTCCTGCAAATGGAAAAAAACTGATGGTTGAGTACTCTTCTCCAAATACGAATAAGCCCCTGCATTTAGGCCATATTCGTAACAATTTATTAGGCTATTCCGTGGCTGAAATTCTGAAAGCCTATGGTTATGAAGTTATCAAAGCAAACTTGGTGAACGATCGTGGTATTCATATCTGTAAGTCCATGTTAGCCTGGCAGAAATTTGGTGCTGGAGAAACACCCGAATCTACAGGGATGAAAGGAGACCATCTTGTTGGAAAATATTATGTGGTCTTTGATAAAGAGTACAAGAAAGAAATTGAAGGCTTGAAAGCTGAAGGTCAAACTGAAGATGAAGCAAAGAAAAATGCGCCTTTAATGAAGGAAGCACAAGCAATGCTGCAACAATGGGAAGCCGGTAATGAAGAAGTGATCTCGCTTTGGAAGACAATGAACAGCTGGGTATATGCTGGATTTGAAAAAACCTATAAGCAATTGGGGGTCAATTTTGATAAATATTATTATGAATCCAATACGTATTTATTGGGTAAAGATATTATCCAAGAGGGTTTAGATAGTGGCGTTTTCTTTAAAAAAGACGATAACTCGGTTTGGATTGACCTAACGGAGGAGGGATTAGATCAGAAACTTGTGCTTCGTGGTGACGGTACTTCTGTCTATATTACGCAAGATTTAGGTACAGCACAATTGAAGTACGATGAATTCCAAATGAATGAATCTATTTACGTGGTGGGTAACGAACAGGATTACCATTTCAAGGTATTGTTCTTGATCTTGAAGAAATTGGGTAAAACTTGGGCCGACGGTTTGTTCCATTTGTCTTATGGAATGGTCGATCTGCCATCGGGTAAAATGAAATCGCGTGAGGGAACTGTTGTTGATGCAGATGATTTAATGGCTGAAATGCTGAAAACTGCACAAGAACGTACGGAAGAGCTGGGTAAGACCGGAGGATTAGATGAGGAATCAAAAGCAGCTCTTTATGATACGATTGGAATGGGGGCGCTTAAATATTTTCTATTAAAGGTAGATCCTAAAAAACGCCTCTTGTTTGATCCAAATGAGTCTGTCGATTTTCAGGGGCATACAGGACCATTTATCCAATACACACACGCGCGTATTAAATCTGTCTTAAGTAAAGCTGATTTTGATTTTAACAGCGATGTATCTGTGCCTGCGACGATCTCTTCCTATGAACGTGATTTAATTCAGCAGCTAGGCGCTTTTCCGGAGATTATTGAGGCATCTGCACAGGAGTTCAGTCCTGCACAACTGGCAAATTATATTTATGAAGTAGCGAAATCCTACAATAAATTCTATCATGAGGAGACAATATTGAAAGCAGAAGATCAGGGTGTAAAAAACTTTAGGTTGCACCTTTCAGCTTCTGCAGCAAAGGTTATTGCCAAAGGAATGAACTTATTGGGAATTCGTGTACCGGAAAGAATGTAATGTTATGAAGAAAATTCGCGTAGGGCTTATTGGTTTTGGAATTTCAGGGCAGGTTTTTCATGCTCCTGTCATGCGTTCGATTGCGGAATTGGATCTTGTCAAAGTGACAGCCCGGAAAGCTGATCAGCAACTTTTGTTAAAGCAGCGCTACCCACAGGCTGAAATTGCTTTGTCTGCTGATGACATTTTTAACGATACAACCATTGATCTGGTCGTGATTGCAACGTCCAATGAAATGCATTATCCTTTTGCAAAGCGTGCACTGGAAGCAGGAAAACATGTTGTTGTTGAAAAACCATTTACCAATAGTGTCGAACAGGCAGATGAACTTATTGCTTTGGCGAAGGAGAAAAATCTGATTTTGGCACCCTATCATAATTTAAGGTTCAACTCGGATTATCGGACTGTGGAGAAAATGATCAAAAGCGGGAGATTGGGCCGAATTGTGAATCTGGAATCCCGGTTCGACCGGTTCCGCAATTACCTGCGCCCTAACGCCTGGCGTGAGGAAAATTTGCCGGGTTCTGGTATATTTTATGATTTAGGACCACATCTTATCGACCAGGCGCTGCAATTATTTGGAAAACCAGATGCAGTCTTTGCTGATTTGGCCATCCAACGGGATCATGCCAAGACGATCGACAATTTCGACTGCCTATTGTACTATGATAATTTGCGGGTATCGCTGAAAGGCTCCATGCTTGCAAAAGAACCTACGCCACGTTATCGTATCTTTGGGGTGAATGGAAATTTTGTGAAATATGGTGTTGATCCACAGGAGGCCTTATTACGGGATGGTAAATTCCCGGATGAGGATCCAAACTGGGGTCAAGAGGATCCAAGTCTCTACGGTAAGCTTAATATTGTGGAAGAAGGTAAAGACATCGAAGAGGTTATTCCTTCCGAAATAGGATCTTATCCCGATTTTTATCAGAACGTGGCGGATACAATATTAGGAAAAGCTGATTTGATTGCATCGGCAGAACAGGCTCGAGATGTCATTAAGATCATTGAATTGGGATATCGGAGTCAATTGGAACGAAAAGTTGTTTCCGTTGAAAATACATTGATTGCTTATTAGAACGCCGCTGTGAGTAGAATATATGATGCTATAATTATTGGAGGTGGAGCCTGTGGATTGATGTGTGCAGCACAGGCAGGACTGCTTGGAAAGAAGACTTTAGTACTGGAACGAAATGATAAAGTCGGTGCAAAGATCTTGATTTCCGGCGGAGGACGATGTAATTATACCAATACCGGTACTGGCCCAGCAAATTTCATTTCTGAAAATCCAGATTTTTTGCATAGCGTATTCAGACAATGGACGGTGGAGGATACTATTGTGTTTTTTGAAAGCTATGGCATTGTGGGGCAGGAGAAGACCTTGGGTCAGTTGTTTCCGCTAACAAATAAAGCAAAAGATATCGTTGCCGTGTTTTCCAAAATTTTATATGAAACGGATCAGGATATTGCTTTAAATACCTTGGTGAAATCTGTTGAGAAAAATGCCGAAGGTTTTGTGGTAACAGTAGAAAATGGAGCAGGTGAATCCCAATATCATAGCCCAAAAGTTATTGTTGCTTCTGGAGGGCTTCCGGTTCAAAAGCTCGGTGCATCTGACTTTGGGCTACGACTAGCCAAAAAATTTGGTTTGGAGGTGGTCGGCACGGCTCCTGCATTAGTGCCGCTGACCATAACAGGAAAAGATGCCGATTGGTATAGTTCCTTAGCTGGAAATTCGGTATTCTCAAAGGTATCTGTTGCCGGAATGTCATTTGAAGAGAACATTCTCTTTACACACTGGGGATTGAGTGGCCCCGCAATACTTCAGATATCAAGTTATTGGCGACCGGGGCTGGAGATTACTATTGATCTGTTGCCTAATTTTAATTTGGACAATCTGATTAAACAAGAGCGGCAATACGGAGGAAAAAGACTTGTTTCACAATTGCTAAACGATTATTTCAGCCGAAAACTGGTTGATGCCCTCGGGAAATTCCTCGTTCTAGATACCAAAATCGCCTCACTTAGTAAGGCTGACGCAAAGATGATTGTCGATACGATTCACCGTTTCAAAGTAAAGCCTGCAGGGGACAAGGGCTATGATAAAGCGGAGGTTATGCGTGGCGGAGTGTCAACCAGGGAACTTCATCCTAAGACCCTAATGTCTAAAAAAATCGAGGGGCTTTATTTTGGGGGGGAGGCTGTTGATATTACCGGATGGCTTGGCGGCTATAATTTCCAGTGGGCTTGGGCAAGTGCTTATGCCATCGCCCAAGATATCTAGTCCACTGGTCTAAATTTATACGCATTGATTACGTGGTCATTTGTCGTTATACGGCAATTGTTGGTTTATTAACTCGAGGATGGGCTTGTGCCTTTGTTTTCAGAATTGTCTGCATACAGCTGTTTGGCGGCTTCCAAACGTCGTATTATTCTTGTTTGTAAATTTCTCGGTGATAATACTTTAATCGATTCACCAAATCCTAAGATTTCTCTTTCTAGTTCAAAATTAAGGACGACATCTATGCGAATTAAGATTGAACCATCTTCTTTTTTATCTAAAATCTGTTGAGAAGCGTGCAGCGGTTTAGTTTCTACATAAGGTGCATTTCGAGCGTTGATCTGTAATATCACCCGATGCCCGCGGTCCTTTTGTGTTTTGGTAACACCTATAGTATCGGAAAAGTAACGTTCAAAATCGATTCCCGTATATTCCTTGTATGAATTTTTGCCCATTTCTTCAAAAGCGTCGATCCGGTCAAGGGCGAGTGTCATCAATCCCTCGCTTTTTTTATGGTGACCGATGAGAAACCATCTGTTACGATACTCCTTTAGCAGGTAGGGGGAGAAAACAAGATCCTGTTTCTGTGTCGCTTTGAACGATTGGTAACTGATGAGTAACGGTGTTTTTTCGCGGATCGCCTGATGAAGGGGATTTATAAAAGAAAGGCCTTTCAGGAGTTTATTATTTTCCAGTTGGATGATGGAGGGCGAATTATCTTTTTTGCTGTGTATACTATTTTCAAGACGCGCGACAATGTCGCTCATTTCATCAAAACTAGAGAACCCGTTTATATGCTTGAGCACTTCAACAGCTTCTTTCATTTTCTGCATATCTCCAATGGAAATTGGTGAATTGCTGATGCTATAGCTGGGGTCTTCATAAGTGTAGAATTTGCGATGCAGGACAACAATGGGTGCATTGTAGCCGAGCTTATTGCTACGCATCAGCTGTAGATCACTTTGTATTGTTCGCTTACTTATCCCGTTTTTGATCCCTTCAAATTCGTAGAGTGCATCAGAAACCTTTTCCATAAGGTCTTCTAATGTCCATTTGCGATGCCGTAAACGGAGGCAATGATCGATCGTTTTGTACCGTATAAGAGCCAGTTTGTTGAGAGCCATAGTGTTGATTTCTTTGGATAAGCTGAAAATACAAAACTTTAACCGATCTACGCAATCAAATTGCGTAGATTTTTGAGGTCTTTGCATCGTTTGGCTGAAATTGAAAAGAATTTCGGGTTTTTTCAGGTAAAATAGCTACTTTTGCGCAGAAGCAAACTGGTTCTATCGCTGCTCTTTTTGAGAGGAGAGGAAAGTCCGGGCAACATAGAGCAACACGCTTCCTAACGGGAAGGCTGCTATGAAAATAGTAGACAGAAAGTGCCACAGAAAATATACCGCTTTTCGGAGTAAGGGTGAAAACGTAAGGTAAGAGCTTACGGTCTTGTATGGTGACATATATTACGGTAAACCTCGTGTGTTGAAAGACCAAATAGGTTGCGAAATTCGAAGGCTGCTCGTCTTCTTTCAATTTATTGGAATTCGTAATGGGTAGGTTGATTGAGTTTGTCAGCGATGACAAATCTAGATAAATGATAGAAATTCCACTTCGGTGGTCTACAGAACCCGGCTTACAAGGTTTGCTTCTTTTTCGCTAATTGCCAAAAAAACCTTATATTGATTCCCATAATTGAAAAAATAGCATAACTCTCGATTTATGAGTACAATTTTAATCATTGATGATGAGCGCGCCATCAGAAGTTCGTTGCGTGATATCTTGGAATATGAAGATTATACGATTTTAGATGTCGACAATGGCCGGGATGGATTAGATATTTTAAAAAAGGAAAAAATAGATCTTGTTCTCTGCGATATCAAGATGAATACGATGGATGGGATGGAAGTTTTGGCGGAAGCGCATCAAAGCAGCCCAGACATCCCCTTTATTATGATCTCTGGACATGGTACAATTGAAACTGCTGTTGAAGCAGCGAAAAAAGGAGCATTTGACTTTTTAGAAAAACCGCTAGATCTAAACAGATTATTGATCACAGTTCGGAATGCACTGGATAAAAGTTCCCTTGTCACAGAAACTAAAGTGCTCAAACGAAAAGTTAGCAGTTCAAAAACAAAAGATATATTGGGTGAATCTGGGGCTATCAAACGTATCAAAGAGACAATTGATCGTGTAGCACCGACAGAAGCCCGTGTTTTGATTACTGGAGCAAATGGTTCGGGAAAGGAGCTTGTGGCACGTTGGCTGCATGAGAAATCGAATCGTGCACAGGGACCGCTAATTGAAGTGAACTGTGCGGCTATACCTTCCGAATTAATTGAATCTGAATTATTCGGGCATGAAAAAGGATCCTTTACATCCGCGATTAAACAGCGTATAGGAAAATTTGAGCAAGCTAGTGGTGGAACATTGTTCTTGGATGAGATCGGAGACATGAGTCTATCCGCTCAAGCTAAAGTTTTAAGGGCATTACAGGAACATAAAATCACCAGAGTGGGTGGCGATAAAGAGATTGATGTCAATGTCCGTGTGGTAGCTGCGACCAATAAAGATCTATTGAAGGAAATTGAGGAGGGTAACTTTAGAATGGACTTATATCACCGTTTGTCGGTGATCTTAATTCATGTTCCAGCTTTAATAGATCGCGTAGATGATATTCCTCTGCTTTCAACAAATTTTTGTGAAGAAATCTGTATGGAATATGGGATACCCGTGAAAGAGATTACTGCTGCGGCAATGAAAGAATTGAGTCATCTTCCCTGGACTGGTAACATTCGTGAATTGCGCAATATGATTGAGCGTTTAATTATTTTGAGCGACAGATCTATTACGGATAAAGATGTGGTGGCATTTGCTAATCCTTCGCGTGAGCCGGTAAACGGTATAGCACATGAAAGAGTTGCTACAAATTACGGTTTAGATATGGACTCCTTTGATTCGTTTCAAGATTATAAAGATCATGCTGAAAAGGAGTTTATTAAATATAAATTGGAAAAAAATAACTGGAACGTCTCGAAAACGGCCGATGACCTTGATATTCAACGTAGTCACCTCTATAGTAAAATAGAAAAGTTTGGTCTGAAAAGAGATTAATAACTGAATAAAATTGTAGTCAAGCGGCAGCAATTGAAAATTTAGTCCAAATCGGACAATATGAGCGTAAAAAAAGAGATTCCCAAAGGAATCTCTTTTTTTATATGTTAACAGCAGCTCAAGGAATTTTTAAATGATACGATTAAGCTGCTTCATGTTATATGTGTTTTCTCAGCAAATCTCCAGTAAATTTTTAGCTACTGTGTTTTTAGAATGGCTTCTACATTCGCAACTGATATTTCTGTATAATTATTTATATAATCATTACTTACTGGTAATTCTTCTTTTTTATGCGTTGAAAGTACGGCGACAACTTTCATTTCGGCATTTTTTGCCGAAGTAATGCCGGAAAAAGAATCTTCAAAAACGATACAGCGGTCAACCGGAATTTGTAGGTTTTCTGCTGATTTTAGGTAAACTTCAGGATGTGGCTTATGTAATTTTACATCTTCACTGCTTAATGTGGAAGAAAAAAGATGGCGTATTTTTAATTCATCGAGAATTAAATCCATGTTTTCCCTGGGAGCAGATGTCGCCACAGCAAGCTTAAAACCTTTATTTTTTAATTCAGTCAAAAATTCGATTAATCCCTTAATAGGTGCCACGTGCTCCTTGTAAATCACTCTAAAGAGCTGCTCTTTTTCAAATTCAAGCGTTCGCAGTTCCTCAGGAGATATTGGACGCTTGAAGAAATGTTGCATGATGTAACTATTATGCTTGCCATACATATGCTGCTCAAATTCCTCTTCTGTAGCCTGCTGTACATTGTGGTTTTTAAAAAAAGCTCTAAAAGCTTCGGCATGGAATGGGTTGGTGTGGCTTATAACACCGTCCATGTCAAAAATCGCTGCGTATTCTGTCATTGAGCTAATATACAATAATTGCCGTATTTGATCGATTTTATAAATTCATATTCTGGTAAATATTTTTCTTTCGGTTAGAGAAAGCTGAGATTAAAGCGCCCTTTGTCGCAATTACTTACGTCATTATGAAATTGGAAAAAGTCTTCATAATCATTAGCGGGATAGCTGCCTTCAAAAAGCTCCAATTTTCTGTAGGTGAATAGTTTATTGTCCTTTATTTCTGACCTAAATTCATACTTTCCAAAGGGTTTCTCAATAATTTTCTTCTCAGGAGTTATGTTTTTGAGTATATTTTCCGGAAGGGTAATGCTAATGCTATCTACATCGGCGTAGCCTCTTTCAATGAAAATATCTTCGGTTCTATTTCTACTTTCTGCAATATTGGAATGTGTATTGAATAAATTAGGTTGGATCAAAAGTTTATTTCCATTTTTCACAGCATAGTTTTTAATAAAAATATTTAGGTTCTCCTCAATAAATGGATTTTCCTCCTTATGTTCAATATAGTTTACCTGATTGAAGTTGATATTGTCTATATTATAGTATTCCGTGAGAAGCTTATTCTTATCATTATTGCTGGCTAAAAGCACGTCCATATGATTCTCATATTGGGTTCCGTAGAACTTGGTGTTTAAGGTACCTTGGATGCTTCCGTCTTCCGAAAGTTTTAGGTCAGCATAGCGAAGCTGAAGATTGGTGGAGTTAAGGTATTTTGGTGTATGCATGATCACACCGCCATTTTCGGTACAGGCAACGACATCTCTATCGTCCGTAAAATCGCTCAGAAAACCAAAGGGAAGGTTTTGGCTCGTGCATTCCAGCCAGGTTGTATCATTTTTGAATGGAATACATAAGATGACGTGATTTCCATCCTGGGCATTTGCAAATGTTTTGTGAAAACTTTCTTTGCGCCTGCCGGCTTCGACGATGCAATAATATGAAGGGATGTTGACCGCTGATAGCATACTTCGCATGTAGTTTGCAAGTGCTTTACAGTCGCCATAGCCCAGACGGTCCACTTCTGAAGCAGGAAACGGTTCTAAGCCGCCAATCCCAATTTGGATACTGATATAGCGTGTGTTTTTTTGTAAGTAATCGTATAGAATCTTCGCTTTATCTTTATCAGAGCTTGCATTTTTTGTTAAAGCAATAAATTTCTGTTTTGAAACTTCTGTCAGATCTTCTTTTTTATTCAACAAGCTATTGGATACCCAATTGCCAAACTCTTTCCAATCAGAGAAATTCCCCTCCTTACCATAGTAAATAAAATTTTTGGGAACGATGAGCACGTTTGTTCTTTTTAGAACTGGGTTGGGGCTATAGGATTCATCCTTTCTTGCCGCAATCTGTTCCACATTCCAAGTTTTGCTTTCGGTTTTCTCATTTTTCTCTTCTTTGACGCTACCTTTATAATTCTTTGTTTCAATTCGACATTCAGTGCCAACTGGAGCAATAAACTGAAAACTACTTTTTTCCACAGAAACATTGTTCGATACCTCAGGGGTCCAGGATGGAATGATCAAATTTTGTTTGTTTTTCACTTCGTACTGGTATTCCACCGTATAAGGATAGCTGTGGTAGTCGGGGACATATAATTTTACCCGTGAATCGGCAAACATCGTACTGTTGTCGACAGCGCTTATATCTTTGAAATCTTTCGTTGCAATTTTCTTTTGCAATATCCCCATCTCATTATAAATCGCTCCCTTTAGATTTTTGATTTCACTGGATTTATTATAATAGACAGGGAGGGAAGCATAGCGATCTCCATTTTTATTATAAACAGTAACGGCACAAGTTACGGTTGTGATCACTTGTTCAGGAGATTTCATTTCTACCACAGTTTTATCATTGCGCACAGTTGCTACTGCCCGGCTCTTTAATGCACTCGGGATATTGGCGACGTCGTAATTATCTTGCCCAATTGCGAGGATCGGAAGTAGGAGTAAGTTGACGAATAAGATTTTCATTTTTTACCGGTTAATTTTATGTCTAGCTTTTGCTGTTGAATGATAAGTGAATACAACTCTTTGAGCGAAAAATACTCATCGACCGAAAATATGGGTTTGTTAAACGTCAGGCTCTGCAGGATTTCAATCTGATTGCCATTGACTTGCGTAACGTATCTATATTTTGCAGCTGACTCAGGGAGTGCTAAAGAAGCATTTTGAGGCTTTTCAACAATTTCATATTGATCAGGAATTGTCAATTTGACCGAATACAAGGTTTTGGATTTAAAACCCATATCGACGGGGTAAGTTCTTTCCTGCGCTTTAAATGGATTGTAGGAGATCCTGTCAATAATATTGGGCGCCAAAACCAGTACATCTTGACCCATTTGTTTGGATACATCTACTGTGACATCAAATTCTTCTATTAATATCTGATCAATATCCTCCAAATTTTGGACACTTGATTTTGTTAGGGTGATATTGGGCATTTCCTCGTCTAGTTTTTCCCAGTATTCTTCCAAAGAATTGAATTTGGCGATATGTTGACGCTTTAATAGTGCTTTGTTTCCTCTACTGCTGATGGTGAGTTTTCCCTTGATTTTAAATTGATCATTCAATGTGCCCTCCAATACATAGCTTACATCAGAAGATTCATCGGCGGTCAGCGGATACCAATCGGAACTCTTTTTAGAGTAAATAATTCTTCCCCGTTCATTTAAGCATTGTAGGGGTAGTTCTCCGAAAGGTAGGTATGAATTGGAGGCATCAAGTTTATACTTTATCCCGTCAATATCTACGCAGGCGATGACATAGTCAAAGTCAGACAATACTGGAAATAGGGCATTGGGAGTACCCTTTCGTCGTGTTGAAAGAATGATTGGATAGGCCTCCAAATCTGCCGCCAGTAAGGCCGTTACCAGTGCTAAATTAATATCCCCGATATTACCAGTCCGTTTTTCCAGTGCTCTTTCAATGCCTGCTTCGGCGTATTTTCCTAAATAGTTATTCCATTTTATTTGTTTATTGATATAGTTATATATCTTTTTAGCCTTTTCTAATTTTGTGTCAGTAGGCGATAAGATTGTTGCCAAACTGGTTTTAAATAAGTCAGTTTTTTTTAATTGCCCACCAAACGTCTTTTCATTCATCAGATCTGTATCAACGTCTTTCCAGGTTTTGCTAAAAGTCTTCTTGCTACCCGTACTTGGATAATAGATTGATTCAAGCTCATAATAGATAGCAGATTTGAAATTGGTTGGAGACGTCATGTAGTCTTCTTCTACAAATGCCGGAATATTCTTCATGGAATAGGTCAATTTAGAACAATCCATTCTTAATCCATCAAGAAAAATGTATTCTTTCAATACTTCGCCCTTTTGATCACTAAGCTTATAGGGGCCGCGTAAGACTACATTGTAGGTGAAAGACGCAGGTATGATGGCGATATATTGGCTTTGTATTTTGGGAATATCGTCTTGGAATTCCCATGTTTTAAAATTGAATAAATCTTGTTCCAGCGTCCGATAGGATACTTCAATAATAGATCCTTCTTTGATATTCGGAAGTGTAAATTTATTTAGGTCTAAATAGGCGGAGTAGTTTTCTCTGAAAACTTTCTTATTTTCAAGTTCCGTTCTCTCGATTCTGCCATTTTCTAAGTTATAAGTAACCGCCTTTAGTTCGTCAAAATAGTCACGGATGTAACTTCCGCGTTTATACGATGGTATTTCAAAATTGGCTTTTTTAAATCCTTCTTTATTATTGATCCGGATAAGTACATGGTACTCATGTTGAAGCTTTATGCGATTGTCGTAATCATCTACAAAAACAGAACTTCGTCCAAACTCCTTCAACACTATTGCATTGGCATTGCTATCCAAATCTGTTCGCGAAAAATCTGAAATCGAAACTTGACCAAAGTCAAAGGTTTGAGCTATACTATTTGTGTAAATAGAAAATATTAAAAATAGCGTTAAAAACTGGCGCATAACTATAGGTGTAATAATTTACGAATATAAGTTTTTAGCCAAAATTAAACGATATTTCGGGGAAATTATTTGTCCAGTTGCAAAAGATTATTAATGATTTCGGTAATGTTATCAACATCTTCGCCATCTTCCAACATAGAGAATGCGAGATAGGTCGCGTAGATTTCGGGGCTGAATTTTACATGCTTATCAGCGATAAACCTATCGATCTGTTCTTCATTACATTCAAAATGGATGCTCTGTAACTCATTGAAAAGATTGGTTGAAATGGTCTGATGGTTTTCACCACAGGCGAATCCTGCAATGATATGGAATAGAAACTTATCGGTTATTTCGTCATCCTCCTTTTTGAACATAGCACGAATATGCTTATAATCGAATTTAGTTTTTGCACTATTTACGATAGTGTCCCAAATCTGATACTCTGCTTTTGTCTCCATAGCTCGCTTTAAATTTATATTGGTATAACCAATATAGCAAAAATAATTTGATTTTAGGTAAGGATAATGAAACTTGTTGGCTTACCAAACCGAGCTGCGATAGACCGATTATCCAAGTGAATAAATGTATGCTATCGTTAGGGAAATGATGCAATGTCGACGATGAGGAAGAACTTAAAGCTGTAATAGCGTAAAAACTATTTCGCCCAAAAAACAGCCCAATATAACACCAAATAGAATTGACAAAATCACCTTCAACCACACGGGGCTTGCTTTTAAAATCAGTTTCATGCTCCAAAATTGCTTTAAAAATATACCTTAATGAAGACTTTTCTTCTTTTTAAAGCTAGCTGTGGCGATATGCTGACATGAATTTGTGGCTTTGTGGTATGATAATTGAAAATTAATATTTGGATTCGATTTTTTTAGTAATTTAAGTCGGAAAATGAGCATGTGAAAATAGCCTGATTTATAATTATGATAACACGAATAGTATTGACAATCGTTCTATTTACCTTGGCAAAAGTTGGAATGGCCCAACAGGTAAATATTGATAAAATTCGCAAAGAATATGCGGACGCCGTGAAAGATGAGGATCTGTGTGAACATAATTTGGAGAGCCTGAATGAAAGTGCCAAATCAACAACGGAGAAAGTATACCTGGCCGCCTATGAAATTCTTCTCGCGAAGCATATCGGCAATCCATTTAAGAAAGTTGGGCAGTTCAAAGAGGGCAAAAAGCATTTGGAAGAATTGATTAAGGAAAATCCCAATCATATTGAAGCCCGATTTATACGTTGGAGTGTACAGGTGCATGCGCCATCTTTTTTGGGATATAACAATAATATCATTGAGGATAAAAATTTCCTTGTTAAAAACCTGTATAAATTACCCAACGAGGAGGCCAAATCTATTATTTATAATTACCTAAAAGGAGCGAATCCCTATCTTAAAGGAGGACAGATATTTACCGCGGCTGAGTTGAAAGAACTCGCTCAATAGACGTTAAAGGTTGTTAATTTGATCACGTTGCGTTGTTTTGGCTGGAATATTGCGTACCTTGCTTTATGAATTAATTCAACATCTACAAAAAGAGTATATCATGAAGAATTTAGTTTTTCCAATGACTGTATTAACGGCCAGTCTGTTTGTTATCGGATGTGGCGTTAGCAAAAAACAATATGCTGGTTTACAGTCAGACTATAGTAAATTGCAAACAGAGCATAGTCAACTGACGAAACAGTACCAGGACGGACAGCTTCAGCTGGCTGAAGGACGAACACGGATCAAGAGCTTGGAAGATCAGTTAGCGTCCGAGAGACAGAATAATGCTGACCTTCGCTCGGCGTATGCTGCATTGCAGAAAACATTAGACAATAGTATTAACCAGAATTCACAGGGAAATATTAATATCTCCAAGTTGGTTGATGAAATTAACGCTTCAAATAAATACATTAAGCATCTCGTAGAAACGAAAAATAAATCCGATTCCTTGAATCTGGTGTTGACAAATAATTTGACAAGATCGCTTAGCCGTGAAGAGTTGCAGGAAGTTGATGTACAGGTGTTAAAAGGGGTGGTTTATATCTCGCTTGCGGATAATATGCTTTACAAATCCGGTAGTTATGAAATTAATGATAGAGCAGATCAGACATTAAGCAAGATCGCAAAAATTATCCAGGATTATAGGGATTACGAAGTGTTGATTGAAGGTAATACAGATACAGATCCGATTTCTAAACCTAATATTCGTAACAACTGGGATTTGAGTACCCTGAGAGCTTCTTCTGTTGTACAGGCTTTACAGAATAAATATGGTGTGGATCCTAAACGCTTAACTGCAGGTGGTAGGGGCGAGTATAACCCGATTGCAGACAATACGACTGCCATGGGTAAACAACGTAATAGAAGGACACAGATTATCATTACACCTAAATTGGATCAATTTATGGAGTTGATTGATAAAGCACCGGAGACTACCGAGGTCCCATCGGCACAATAAATTTCAATTTAGAATAAAAAAATCCTTTCCGAAAACGGAAAGGATTTTTTTATTATCCAAAGAATTTAGTCGGGTCAAAGCCGTGCTCTTTCAATACATCATCTGGTACACCAGTCCAGACTCCAGGCTTATTTCCGGCATAGCCAATATCTTTTACACCTATTTCGCTCGTATAAAATCCTGAGGAAGTAAGGTTGCGCATCAGCGAGAAGAAGGCTGCACCCTGTTTCATTTCTGGTTTTGCCAGTTCAGGGTAAGCGATATCATCTACTAATGCAAGTTGATCCTTTTCACTACATTTTATAAATACCGTACCATAACGTTTTTTGGTTTGAAGGTCCAGCCAGCGAAGGCCACCCCGCATAGGAATTTTATTATCCGGCAAATCTTTTACGATAAATTCGATAAAATCGGGTACCCCCGCTTCTGACGCGCTTCCGGATTTGCTGTCCTTCGGGATAATGATATCTGCCAAAACAGTGATTGTCGCCATTTCGTGTTCATCAAAAAACTTTTCGGCGTATAGCTGTTCTGTGCGTTCGTATTCAAAATCCTGAACTCCAGGTAATTTTTTGCTATTGTCTACTGTTGCATTTTTAGCCTCCTTTGAGTTGCAAGCTGCAGTTAAAAGACCTGATCCAGCTGCAATAAAGCCTAATGCTTTTAAAGATTCTCTTCTATTCATGCTTTAGCCGTTTAATTTTTTCTTTTCTTGAAGTATATATTCTGCTGTTCGCATCGATAAAGCGAGTATTGTCCAGGTAAGATTTTTGTCACCTTGTTGCACAAATGGTCCCGCATCTACGACATAAAGATTTTTACAATCGTGCGCTTGTCCCCATTTATTCAATACGGAGGTTTTAGGGTCATTACCCATTCTTGTGGTACCACCTTCGTGAATAATTTTTCCGGGAGCTTCTAGGCCATACAAGGTATCCGCCCCTGGAATTTTTGAAGTGATTACAGCGCCCATTTCGTGCATAATAGACTGAAATGTCTCCTGCATGTGTTTAGCCTGTGCTATTTCTTCATTTGCCCATTTGTAGTTGAAGCGCAACACAGGAATTCCGAACTTATCGACTTTATCCGGGTCGATTTCACAATAATTATCTTTTCTGGCCAATGCCGTTCCCCGTCCGGCCATACCTACATTTGCGCCATAATAGCTGCGGAAATCTTCTTTTAATGCCGTACCATAACCACCTTTGGCTTTGGACTTCCCATCCGATTTTTTTGCATGGTCATTTACGTTAGGTACCCAGTTCAAAAAACCATAAGAAGGCATATGTAAACCACCGCCGTATTCGATGTGGTAACCTCTAGGGAAATTCAATTTAGCATTATCTTCCCACCATGGCGAATAAATATGCACGCTTCCAACACCATCTTCGTTGTACCGTTTGCGGTCAAGTAGCTGCGGTAAAAAGCCCGATAAACTGGCTCCGGTAGAATCGTGAAGATATTTTCCAACCAAACCACTGCTATTACCAACACCACCAGGATGGGATTTTGATTTGGAATTTAACATGATACGCGCACTTTCACAAGCACTTGCACCCAAAATAACGGTTTTCCCTTTTACTGTATATTCCTGCAGATCCTTGGTGTTTACATAGGAAACACCAACAGCAAGGCCTTCGTCATTTGTAATCACCTCTCTCACCATGGCATTGTCTATCACTTTTAAGTTGCCTGTTTTCATGGCTGGAATGACGAGACATGAAGAAGATGAAAAGTCTCCATATACTTTACATGCACGACCACATTGACCACAATAGAAACAGGCGCCCCGATCCTTGATGTCTTTTGATACTTCAGTCAGTACAGCCCCTCTTCCCGGGATCACTGGAACCCCCGCTTTTTTAGCTCCTTTGGCGATATATAACTCGTTCAGGCGTGGTTTAGGTGGCTTCATGAAGATCCCGTCTGGTTCATTATGAATACCTTCTGCAGTTCCATATATACCGATCATTCGGTCAACACGATCGTAAAATGGCTTGACCTCTTCATAAGTGATAGGCCATTCGTCTGTAACTCCATCCTTTGGTTTGAAATCGTCAGGTCCCATACGTAATGAAATTCGGCCCCAGTGGTTGGTTCTTCCTCCAAGCATTCGGGCTCTAAACCATTCAAATTCAGTTCCTGCTACTTTGCTGTAGGGTTCACCTTCGATTTGCCAGCCACCAAAGGCAGCGTCGAAATCCCCAAATGGTCTTGTTGTGCCTGCTCCCCTTCTTGGAGATTCCCAAGGCCAACGCAGTTGTAACGAATCTTTTGCTGGGTCATAAAAAGGACCTGCTTCCAGCATCAATACTTTAAGCCCCGCATGTGCAAGTATATAACCTGCCATACCACCACCTGCGCCGGAACCAACGACTATGGCATCAAATAATTCGGGATTTTCTTTAATTTGATAATCTGACATAATGAAATGAAGTAATTAATTGAGAGGCCTGTGAGATACATTCGCCATGAGGCTTAATATGTAAATGAGAAGGTTCAATTAATTTAATGGTTATTGTTTCATGTTTAAAATCATCGTGAATATATCGATAAAAATTCATTTTTTTTAAATTAATTTATCGATTTAGCAGATTTTAAATAAAGAATATGGGATTGTTACAAAAAATACTGTGTTTTATTGAAACGTATAGCGGTTAGTCATACATATTCCTTCTATTTTGTAGCAGCAAAAATAGAAGGAATATGTATGTGAAGTTCTTTAGAGTGTGATGACTTTATTTACATGAATTTCTTTCAGAAAAACTTCATCATGGGAAATGACGAGGATTGTACCCTTATAAAGTTGAATGGCTCTGGTCAACATGCGGATATTTTGAAGATCTAGATTGTTTGTTGGTTCATCCAGGACAATCAAATCCGGTGACTGTCGCTGAATAGTGAGGCAACATAGGATCAGGCGCATTTTTTCGCCGCCGCTCAGTAGCAGACAAGGTTTATCCCAATCGTCCTTTCCAAATAGGAAGCGATTGAGCCTGATTTTGATCTCATGTTCAGGCAGCGCATCGGTATTGAATTGCTGAGCTTGTTCGTAAATGTTCAAATGAGGCGATAGAATGGAATATGTCTGATCTAAATAGATCGCGTCAAAGGATTGACGCTCAATTTTCCCTTGCTTAGGTGTCAGTTGGTTAAGTAAGAGTTTGACCAATGTTGTTTTACCAGACCCATTCTGACCTTGTAATGCGATGCGGTCTCCACTGAATAATTGAAAGTCAAGATGTTCTTTCCATAGCTGCTGCGAGCCATAGTTGAAATTGATGTTTTCGGCTTTGACCATACTTTTTCCTGTCGGAAAAGTGCTATTTCCTAGATCTATTTTAATTTCATCTAATGCCGATTGCGAGCCCCGGAGTTCCTGGAGATCGGATCTGATATCTCCAATTTTGTCCTGATGTACACTCTTTATTTTGGCGGTGCTCTTTTCGGCATTATTGCGCAGCGTATTCATCATGATACGCGCTACACCAGCTTTTTCCTGCTTTTTTTGACCACGGTTATTTAATCTATTTTGACGTTCAATTGTCTCTCTTTCTTTCTCCTTCGCAATTTTGATCGCTTTTTCTTTGTGATGGATGTCATGTTGCAAAGCATGGCGTTCGCCTTCTTTCTGAGCCTCGTAAAAGGCGTAATTACCTCCGTATCGCTTAATGCCCTTTTGGGTCATTTCGGCCATATCGTCCAATAGATTAAGAAGGGTTCTGTCATGGCTCACAATGATCAGTGTGTTTTTGGTTGATTGGATCCAGTTGTGTAACAGTTTTTTGCTGTCCATATCCAAATGGTTGCTGGGTTCATCGAGAAGAATGAATTCGGATTGATGAATCTGGATTCCGGCCAATAAGATTTTCGTTTTTTGTCCACCACTAAGAGAAGACATTTTTTGTGCCAATGGGATGTCCCGTAGATTCCATTGTTCGAAAGCTTCTTTACATCGTTCCTCCAAATTCCAGTCATCTTGAAGGTTGTTGAAATTTTCTTCCGATGCATCACCCGCTAATATGGCATAAAGTGCATCTAATTTTTTGTCGATTCCGAGTGCTTCGGCAACGGTGTTGTCCTCAAATTGCCCGACAACTTGTGGAACATAGTACGTACTCGCACTGACAAGGATACTGCCAGTGGCCGGGGATAGTTCCCGGGCGATTAATCGCAATAAAGTTGATTTGCCAACACCATTATGGCCGATCAATGCAATTTTCTCTTGCGCGTTTATATGAAGATTTATATTCTCAAACAATAAATCTTTATTCGGATGTATATAAGAAAGTTGTTGTAATGAAAGCATGTTGAAATTCTTTAAATGTTGGAAAAAGACCATGTTGACAAATGCTGCCAATGGATGGTATTTATTTCGTTCTAAAGAATTTTAATCTTACATGCAGTTTTAATTCTGTTGTGGTTTACAAATATAGGTTTTTTATTTTGATGTCAAGAAAATTTTTGAGGAATAGTCAAATTGTTTATTTTTCTACTATTTGCTTCAGACAAATTGTAATTTTGAAAAAACGAATATTGTGAATAGAGTTCTCCTTATAGACGACGAAGAGAAACTTCGGAAATTGCTGTCCAAAATCATTAGTTTGGAAGGTTTTGATGTGATTGAGGCAGGGGATATTAAATCAGGGTTAAAAAAACTTGAAGTCAATGATGTAGATGTTGTTCTTTGTGATGTTAAGCTGCCTGACGGTAATGGGGTTGAAACTGCTAAATTGATTAAGGAGCGGTATCCCATTGTGGAGATTATCTTATTGACGGCTTACGGGAATATTCCTGATGGGGTAAAGGCAATAAAAAATGGTGCTTTTGAATACATTACGAAAGGGGATGACAACAATCGCATTATACCATTGCTTTATAAAGCTTGTGAAAAGGTTGCATTGGCTCGAAGGGTACAGCAGTTAGAAAAGCAATTAGGGGATAGACTTTCTTTCGATAAAATTATTGGAAAATCTAATGCGATTCAAGCGGCCATTGGAATGGCACAAAAAGTTGCTGTTACCAATACAACGGTTCTACTCACTGGAGAAACTGGTACCGGTAAAGAGGTTTTTGCACAGGCGATCCATCAGGCTAGTTCCAGAAGAGACCGTAATTTCGTAGCCATTAATTGTGCTGCATTTACAAAAGATCTGCTGGAAAATGAGTTGTTTGGTCATAAATCTGGCGCTTTTACCGGAGCGACGAAAGATCAGCGCGGCTTGTTTGAAGAAGCACATTTAGGTACTATATTTCTGGATGAGATCGGGGAGATGGCTTTGGAGCTGCAAGCTAAAATTCTCCGTGTTTTGGAAACGGGAGAGTTTTTGAAAGTAGGGGATTCCAAGCCAACGAAAGTGGATGTACGTATCATAGCTGCTACCAACAGAAATCTCGAAACTGAAATTGCTTCTGATCATTTTAGGAGTGATCTTTTTTACAGATTATCTGTTTTTACGATAGAACTACCGCCGCTTCGTGAGCGGATACAAGATATTGTGCCGCTGGCACAATATTACGCCGATATTTTCGCTGTAAAATCCAATTTGAAACCTTTGCAGATGAGCCCTGCATTTGTGCAGGCATTGGAACACAATGTATGGCGGGGAAATATTCGTGAACTGAAAAATGTGATTGAACGCAGTGTAATTTTAAGTGAGGGGGGTGTGCTGGATGTTCAGAGTCTTCCTTTCGGAGAACGTGATTATAGAGAAGGGAAGGGAGACTTATCAAACTTTTCGATGGCCAACATAGAAAGGCAGCATATACAGCGTGTATTGAAACATACGAACGGAAATAAAGCTGAGGCTGCTCGATTGTTAGAAATCGGTATAGCTACCTTATATTGAAAAATTGAAGAATATAAAATCCAATGAAACTTAAAGCTAAGCTGACATTTGGGGTAGGTTTTTTATTTTTCATGATCTTGCTGCTAGCGATAGTGAGTGGATATTACGTTTATCGGCTAAAAAAAGATACAAACAATATTTTAGTCGATAACTATAACACGTTGCATTACTCCCGAAATATGCTGTTGGCTTTGGAAGATTTTCGTACGAACGGGAAAAGTGTTCAGCTATTTGAATACAACTTAATGCTCCAGAAGCGCAATGTGACCGAGCGCGGAGAACGGGCTGTAACTGAACGTGTAAATCGTCATTTCTTGAGTTTAAAAAGAGAGACGAAAAATGCAGCAGTAGTAGCTGATTTACGTAAAGATATATTCCAACTGATGTATCTTAATATGCAGGCGATTGAATACAAAAACAATATCGCCAATACAACATCGGAAAAAGCTATTTTGGCCATATCCATTGTAGGTGCGATCTGTTTTATGATTGCGTTCGTATTGTTGGTTAATCTCCCCCTAGCTATTGCTGGTCCAATTGTACAATTAACCGATAGTATTAAACAGATTGCTGCTGGGAACTATAAAATGAGACTTCATTTTAAGCGAAAGGATGAATTTGGAGCGGTGGCAAAGTCGTTCAACACAATGGCTCAAAAGCTCGAGGAATATACAGAAAGTAAATTAGGTAAGATTTTACAGCATAAAAAGAGAATTGAAGCACTTATCGATAATATGCATGATGCTGTTATAGGGGTGGATGAGGAAAAAAGAGTGCTTTTTGCGAATGAACCCGCTTGTTTAATTTCGGGGTTAAAACTTGCTGAATTTGAGGGGAAGAATTTAGAGGAAATTGCAGCTTTTAATGATTTGATTAGAAACCTTCTCAACAAAATTACCGCTATATCTCAGGAATCTGGTCATCTAGGCTTGGTTCAGGTATTTGCCTATGGGAAAGAAAACTATTTTGAGTTAGAGGTCATTGATATCAATATTGTTCCGACAGGAGAGGAGAGTTCTCAATTTATCGGACAATTTATTTTGCTGAAGAATGTAACGAGTTTCAAGGAGCGCGATGTTGCGAAAACAAATTTTATTGGGACGGTATCTCATGAACTGAAGACACCTATTGCTTCCATACGTATGGGGATCCAATTACTAGAAAATAAGCGGATCGGAGATTTGAATGAAGAACAAAAAGATCTGATCGGAGGGATGGCTGATGATACAGAGCGGCTCCTTAAGATTACGGGAGAACTTTTGGATATTGCACAAGTGGAGAGCGGTACAATTCAGATGAAGCTGAATCCTGCGCCTATCGAACCGATTGTAGATTATGCACTTTTGGCCAATCGGTCGATGGTAGAGCAAAAACAAATTCGGATAGAAGTAGAATTGGAAAAGGATTTGCCGATGGTCTTTATCGATACCGAAAAGGCCGCATGGGTGTTGACGAATTTATTGTCCAATGCAATTCGATATTCTGATGAAGAGGGAGTGATCCGTATTGCTGTCAAAAAAATGGCAGCAAGGGTACTTTTGCTTGTTGAAGATCATGGCCGAGGAATTCAAATGCAATATTTAACAAAAATTTTTGATCGCTATTTCCGTGTTCCAGGGAGTACAAAAGAAGGGACAGGTTTAGGCTTGAGCATAAGCAAGGAGTTTATCGAGAGCATGGGGGGAGAAATTGATGTGCAAAGTGTTTTTGGAAGTGGAAGTACATTTTTTGTTTACCTTCCGATTGTTCGGCCCAGACCATCAGCCTAAAACCATCAACCTAAAAAGGAAAAGCCAAAATAACAAGCTCTTCCTTTTTTTTCGTCCAAAAGGGGATTGAAAGATCCTGCGGCTTGCATTGCAGAGGCCGCAGGATAGGCACCCGCTAAAGTTTTATTTCATTATCATCGATAAGTTTTGCATCGCGTGTATTCTTTTGTACTGCGATTGCAGAGAATATACTCAATGAGAAGGACATTGCATAGAATCCTTTTTCACTTAAGAGTAGTTCTGCATTCCATAGGCCTACAGTTAATAGAACAACGGCGGCAATTGTTGCAAACCAGCTTAGACCATAATACAATTCGGTAACAGCGAGCCCTTCGGCTTTATCTCTGACGCTTTTTTGAACGGAGATAACAGCAAACAGGGCAAACAGCAAAATTGTAAAATAATACCCTTTTTCGTTCAATGCCATTGTTGCATTCCATAAGCCTATGCAATAACCAACGGTTCCAACCAATAATGCGGTCCATGAAGCACCAATAAATGCGCCTGTTGGTTTAAATGGATTTCTTTTGTTTGAATCTCTTTCAGCTTTTTTTTCTTCAATCATGTTTTTTAGCGGTTCCATAATTTTCTTGTTTTAGTTTTAATTTGTTGTTGTTTTGTGATTCAAATATCTATAGGATCCAATTGTTTTTAAACTTAATTTTAAAAGAATACTGACGATATTATTTTGTTTTATATATTTATTTAATTCTAAATTTGAGCTATGACAGATGCAATATCAGACTTACTATTATTGCTTAATAGTGACGATAGAAAGGATTTTAAGACCTTTCTGAAACGTAAAAACAAACGAAATGATGTGAAAAATATCAGGTTGTTAGAAATTATAGAAACTGACGATATAAATAGATTAAAAAAATTATATAATCCTACTAAAAATTGCAATGCTTACCATGCCTTGAGAAAGAGGCTTCATGAGAATCTGGTGTTTTTTCTTTCAAATAAGGTTTTTGAGCGGGACAACAGCGAAGCGCATGAAGCATTGAGACTGCTTGTTGTTGGCCGTTTTCTACTGGAAAGTCAATTCATTAAGATTGGGTTTAAATGCCTTCAGCGCGCTGAAGATAAAACGCTTCTTCTTGAACAGTTTAGTTTATTGAACGAGATTTTACAAACTAGATTACAATATGCTTATTTAGATCCAAGTGTCAATTTGGAATTGCTTGTTGATCGTTTTGCCGAAAATCAACGAAAACTACAACAAGAAGCGAAATTTCAGATTGCTTATGCTTTGTTGCGCAGGGAATTACAGGATATTCATTTGAAGGCAAAAATAGTTGATCTCAATAAGTTGATTTTGGATACGTTGGGCAAATACAGTATTTCCTTGGATGACCTTTTGTCATTTAAGTCACTTTATCAACTTTTGTATATTGCAAATGAATACGCAGCAATACATCAAAACTATGCATTGGTTCGTTCTTTTTTAAAAACAGCAGCCAATTTCCTGTTCAACCATCATGAGCAAGCTCCCCGTTATTTATTTTACTATCTCCATATTTTGTATTACCTGGCTAACTTCAATTTGCGGAATGGTTTTTTTCAAGAAAGCTTGAGATATTTAGAACGTATGGATGTGGTTTTATCGCAAGGAAGTTCCGTTTTTCGAGTGCAGTTTCAGCTGCGATGCCAATTGTTGAAGGCATTGAATTTTCATTACCTTGGCGAAGGGGCACAAGGTCTTGCCCTATTAAAGGAAGGGATCAAACAAGCGGTACCAAAGTCAAGTGAGCTTGACCTCTCGGATCTGCAACTATGTTTGGTCATGTTTTTAACCCAATTCCGCGATAAAACTGCTTTAGTTGAGCTTCAAAAATTGACTCGAACAGACGCCTGGTATGAGAAGAAAATGGGGATGTTATGGACCATTCGGAAGAGTCTGCTCGAAATTCTGATCCACATCCAATTCGATCACATCGATTTGGCTACTTCGAAACTAAAGAGCTTTGTTCGCAGGTATAAAAAGTACTTAATGAGTGTCAATGAAAATAGAGTAATTGATTTTGCTAAATTGGTGGAAAAATATCTTTTAAATCCTACCGTCATTCAAGGAAAATCCTTTCGTGCATCTGTTGACGCTATGGTGAATCAAAAAGAAAATAAGGATTTATTTGTTAAGGGATTTGTTGCTTGGTTAAAGGCCCTTGTTGTTTCTGGAAGCCCTTATCAGGTTTTGTTGGATTTGATCAAAGAAGAGGAGTTAATTAGTAATAGATATGTAAGATGATCTGTTTCTTTGACGAGTCAATCAGTGTCTGTAGTCTTTTATAGAATTCGACATTCACCATGGGACAGCCTTCACTAAGGCATATTGGGTCGACCTGCTCATCGTATGGCATGCTGTCGTATTTGTGTAAAACGATATTTCTAGCGTATGCGTTACTATTGGAACTATCCAAACCATATAGCTTATAGGCTTTTCCAAATTTACCCTTGTATGAACTGCCGATGGTATAACTGCCTAGTGATGTCGCATGGGAATTATCTATATTGCTGAATTTTAAACGGTTTTTTTTGCCTGTTTCGGAGCCAGATCCATGGGCCACCAGGCCCTGATCGATAATCTGGTCCCTTTTTAGGTCTACGACAAAGAAGCGATTCCTCCCCGAGGGTCTTTTCATATCCAGAAGAAAGGAAACATCAGGATTATAGCTGCTGTTGGTTTTTAGATGTTTTTTTACTTCTTTCATAGCCATGGCGTAGCGGGCAGCGTCTGACAGCTCGTTTTCCTTTGTATCAGCAACGGCCAAAAGTGCGTTTTTTTGGTTGGTTTTGAAAGCGATGAGACCTACTCCTAGGATAATGATCAAAAGAATGATTTTATTCATAGATCAAACAGATTTTACGAAATTCTTTTTTTATTAAGCAGACATTTTTTTTGTCTGGCAGCCTTACTCTATTTGTGTATAAAATCGTTCGAAAGATTTCCAGTATTTATCTTTGTAGATGCTATAATCAATTTGGAGTTTTTCCTTGTACTGTTCGATTAACTGATCGATGGTCATGGAGATTTTTCGAAATTCTTTGCAAGCTAGATAAATTTCCCTTAGACTATCAGCAGTTTCTCGGCCAATATTAAGAAAGCCAATATCATCTGGAAGGTTGTTCATTAATTCTTCTTCAAACTTATCCATTAAATCGTAAGTTTCCTGATCTGGCATCCCATTGGTTGCTGTTCCATCATAGTTGATTTTTAGGGTAACGATCCAAGGGTGAGAGGCTTTTCCATCCCAGTCTAATAGCGTTGTATTAATAATAGCCAAGATAGGTAGGTCGTTTTCTAATATACCTTCAAAGGCAGTATAGGTATCATCTGTTGTATTGTGCCTTAGATCAGTATATTTTTCCACAAATTCCTTTTCCCGCCAGATCAAATAATCTTTTAATTTGACCAGCGGAATCAACTCTTCAGTCGCGAGATCTGTTGAGGTTACATTCAGATTGTCGATGGCAATGATTGAGTTCAGTTCACCAATGTAATTGTCGAGGAATATTTCTATCCCATGGGCAATATTAGCCTTGTTCTCTTCCGTATAATCGGGGTGGACAATAACGATATCGACTTCATCCGGTTGGTATTTATGCTGAATGGGATAAAAAAACATATCCTTGATGTCAAAGGAGAATCCATACATCGTGATTTTGAATTTTTCCATATCCGCAATAGCGGGCTTTAGTGCTGTAAATTTCCAGTGGGGTAGCGATGGAGCAGAAGCAATCAGATGTTCTACGAAAGCAATATTTTTGATGACGCCATCAGGGGTGATCACAAGTTCTGCTGTTTCATCATTATACATGCCGGTTAAGAAATACAGCTCCTTGCGAAGTGCATCGATCTTAGGTGAAAGTTTGCTGAAAAAATTCTGATCAATTTGTTCTCCACTCTTGACGATTTGAAAAAAGGTCTGTTCGTTTTTTATAAACCAGTCCCAGAAATCTTGCACACCGTCCTTTTTATTTTCTTTTTTACCAAAAATATTATTCAAAAATCCCATAATTAATAGCTGTTCGATTGAATCATCAAAGTGCGTATCTGTTCTTTTAAAGCGTTTTTCTAACTATAGAGGAGAAAATGATCCGAATGAAACGGTCATGAATACCTCTGCTCTTAAATTTAATTATATAATTACGATCCGGCAAGGGAATTTAAGTTTAAAAATAATTGGACAAACAATTGCTTAGGGAATTTGTTAGGATTATTGTTGGAATTATAAATTAAAATTGGTCTTATGAAATTTAGCAAGTTAACATTTTGTCTATTGGCAACTACAGTTGTACTTTCCTTCACGGCCTGCAAATCAGGTTTATCTGATGAGAAGTTGGAAGAAAAGATCGAAAATGCACTTACCGGTCGTAAAACGGTGGACGTCGACGTTGAAAAAGGAAAAGTTATCTTAAGTGGTAGTGTTGCTTCGGAGGAAGAAAAACAGCAAGTGGAGTCGATTGCTAAAACAGCAGGTGATAAAGACATCAAGTCTATTCAGAACAATATTATCGTTAGCGCTCCCGTGTCATCGACACCAGCTCCAATTGAGGTATCCAATAATGACGCTGTACTTGGCGCGGCTGTGAACACGTTTGTGAAGGATTTTCCTACAGTGCAGGCAAGCGTAAAGGATGGTGTAATCTCTGTTACAGGTACCTTGGAGCAACCAAAGATAATAACCTTAAAACAGGGACTGGATAACTTGAATCCTAAAAAAGTGGATCTAAGTGGTATTGTTGTCAAAAAATAAAATAACGAAACTATGTCATTGCAAGAAAAATATAAGGTTCTTTTGGATACGGCTCAATCTTCAGGTGTAAATGACCTGAATTATGCCGAAATGGATGGTGTATTGCAGATTCGAGGTACAGCACCTACTGCAGATGTAAAAAATAAGCTGTGGGAAATCTACGGTAATATAGATCCTAATTTTCAAACTGGAGATGTGGTACTCAATGTAGATGTGGCTACAGAAGTGCCGGGAAGTCAGGTGAAGGTCATTACAGAAAATAGCAACTTGAATATTAGAAAGGGGCCTGGTACAGATCAGCCTATTGTCGGCAAAGCTGCTAAAGGAGAAATCATCACTTTGATTAGTAAGGCTAATGATCAGTGGTGGTTGGTCAGAACCAAAGATAATGAAGAGGGCTATTGTTATGCACAGTATTTAGAGTCCGTTTAGTTGCTGGATGTTGTGCGCGCCTTCGGTGCGAACATTGCTAGACAAAAAAAGGAGAATTATCGATAGATAATTCTCCTTTTTTATTATCTGCATAAGCTTTTAATGGATGTGTTATCGCATACTGTAAATACATTTTTATTGGAAAAGTATTTTGAAAAGCAGTCCTATTTTAATTTTTGGTGTAATAATTGTGTTACTATTATTGCAACAATTTTATTACATTATGTCAAAATTACGTTTTATTACATTATTATATCTGTGTTTAGCTGTTCAGTTGGGAGTTGCGCAAGAGTATGTTCGATTAGATAAAGATAGTTACCAGCTTCATTTATCAGAATATCCAAAGGATACGATCCGGATACTTGAAAAAGGTAAAGAAGCGAAATTGAAACCGGGTAAATATATTTTGCAGAAGAATCAATTTATGGGCCTTTCCAATGCGTTTATTTCTATCAATCAGGAAGGTATAGTAGAGGGGGATTTTAAGATTGAAAAAGAGGGGAAGCAGGGTGTTGTTGTGGTAAGGCATGGTGTATTGCAGCAAATGACTGTGAAATCTGCCGCATTGCCAGACTTTCAGTATACAATAACGGATAGTTCAAGTGTGCAGCGTAATTTTAAGAACGGGAAAATCAGTCAGGAAAAAACGGTATTCTACCGAGCTGCAAATAATGGAAAAAAAATAACAAAAGTCTTTTTTGATAATTACTATACGGTGGAAAATGATTTTGACCATACCCGAGCTGACTATCGCTTAGACAATACATTAATGTACAGTGCCAAATTGAATTGTGGTGGGCAGATACAGGAATCAAAGTCATTTGATGCTCATGGCCAATTACTAAAACATACCTATCGGAAAGCTAAGGTTGATTATACTGATTTATATCAGAATAATAATCTTGTCGAGCGGAAATATAACCTTGATAACTGCTTTTACCATGAGTATTTTAAGAATTCATTGCTCGTGCAGAAGGTCGTGGAGAAAAAAGATAAAGGGAATACGGAGAAGTATGTCTATAATGCCTCGGGAAAATTGATGGATAAAAATACCGGTGGCTAATTGAAAAACGTAAATCGAATCGGAGATCGCAATATTTTTGCATTTTAAAAATATAGCGCTACCTTTGTCAAGCAATGAAGAAAATGAACAACATATTACGTCTTCCATTTTTCTTTAATTATTATCGCCCGATAATCGTTCGGGACCCCTATGCCTATTAAATTAAGAAATTCAATTATTATTTATAGCTAAGCCCGAACATAACGTTCGGGCTTTTTTTATTTTATATAACATCATGTTAAAAGAGTTAGAAGAAAACATCGAAATTATTTTACCGAAAGAAGGACTTGCATCGAAGTTGAAGGAGGCTGAGGAAAAGAACCGTCCATTGATTATAAAACTTGGTTTTGATCCCACAGCGCCGGATCTTCATTTAGGGCACGCAGTGGTGTTGAAGAAACTGCGGCAGTTTCAGCAGCTGGGGCACGAAATCGTGATCCTAGTGGGCAGTTTTACAGCTCGGATCGGAGATCCTACGGGAAAAAATAAAGCACGTAAACCTTTATGCCCGGATGAGATCGCCCTCAATGCGGCAACCTACATTGTGCAACTGTCTAAAATTATTGATGTTTCAAAAGCAAAAGTTGTTTTTAATGGAGACTGGCTAGATCAGCTAAATTTTACAGAAGTCATTCAGCTGGTATCAAAAGTCACGGTCGCTCAGCTGATGCAGCGTCATGATTTTAATAAGCGTTTTAACGAGAATCAGCCGATAGCCATGCATGAGTTGCTTTACCCGATATTGCAGGGCTTTGACTCTGTACATATCAAAAGCGATATTGAAATGGGCGGAACGGATCAAATGTTCAATTGCACCATGGGCAGACAGCTGCAGGAATCTTTTGGGCAGGAGCCACAAATAGTACTGTGTATGCCCTTGTTGCGCGGGCTGGACGGAAAAGAAAAAATGAGCAAATCATTAAATAATACGATCGGTCTTTTGGATGAGCCGAATGAAATGTTTGGTAAAACCATGTCAATTCCAGATCATTTAATTCCAGAATATATCGACTTGACAACAGATTTCAATCAGGAAACCAAACTTGGAATGAAGGCCCGTATTGAAATGGGCGAAAATCCAATGGAAATTAAGAAACTTATAGCACATAATCTTGTAGCCCAATACCATGGAGTTGAGTTTGCTGCTCATGCAGTTGATTTTTTTGTCAAGCAATTTCAAAGTAAGAAATTGGAAGAAAAAGCTTTTGTAGAGGTATCGAGTCAAGCATTGCGTGAACAGTTTGGTGAAAAGACTAAACTGGTCGATCTGTGTCATTTCCTGAAAGGATCGACAAAGTCAGCAATGAGAAGATTGATTATTGGTGGTGCAGTTCAGATTGACTCCGTAAAACAGCTAAACCCGGAGCTGTCGGTTGATTTAAATCCAGGAATTAAAATTAAATTAGGTAAAAGAACTTATTTTAAAGTTGTTTAGTAAGGTTTGTGAAAGTATACTTTTGTAATATTTTGCGAAAAGCGATAAATTAACATGATGGTTCTTTCTTAAACCATAAATAATTTCTACCTTCATATAGAAGTCTCACACTTTATTTTCATACCAATTATAGATGGAAACATACAATAACATTGTTTTGGAGCGATTGCCCAAACATTTGAAACGCTATGTAGTAGCTCAGCGATATGAACGTTATACCGCGCTGGATCAGGCTTTGTGGCGTTATGTCATGCGTCAGAATTATTCTTTTTTGAAAGATGTAGCGTATTACCCCTATATCCCGGGATTGAAGAAAGCAGGATTATCAATTGCGACCATCCCAAACCTGCAGGACATGAACGATAGTCTAAAGTTAATTGGCTGGGGAGCTGTGACAGTGGATGGATTTATTCCGCCAGCTGCTTTTATGGAATTTCAGGCGCATCGCGTACTGGTTATTGCCGCAGACATACGTCAATTGGAACATATCGAATATACACCAGCGCCGGATATTATTCACGAATCTTCGGGACATGCCCCCATAATAGGTGAGCCAGATTACGCGACATACTTGCAATATTTTGGAGAGGTGGGTACAAAAGCACTTTCTTCGGGCAAAGATTTTGAACTTTACGAAGCTATTCGTCGCCTATCTATTTTGAAAGAACATGCAACAACAACTGTGGATGAGTTGGCGGCTGCAGAAAAGAATTTGCAGGCCGTTCAGGATAATATGGGGGAGCCCTCGGAGATGGCATTGTTGAGTAGGTTGCATTGGTGGACAGTAGAATACGGACTTATTGGTGATCTTCATTCACCCAAAATTTACGGTGCTGGTTTACTGTCTTCCATTGGAGAAAGCGCGAGCTGCATGCAAGAAGATGTGCCTAAGTTACCCTATGGTTTAAATGCGATCGAATATGCCTATGATATTACCAAACCACAGCCACAGCTATTTGTTACACCAGATTTTGAACATCTAAAGAGTGTGTTGGATAAATTTGCTGATACCATGGCCTTTCGAGTAGGAGGCAAACAGAGCGTTGATAAAGCTATTGACTGTCGTGCTGTGTGCACAGTGCAATATAGTTCTGGTCTGCAAGTATCGGGAGTTTTTAAATTAGCCAACGCAGATAAAAATCTTTCGTATATCCAAACACAGGGACCTACAGCTTTGGCATTCGCGGGCAAACAGCTCGAAGGCCACGGTGTTGATTATCATAGCGAAGGCTTTGGTTCTCCAGTGGGAAATTTGAGAGGTGCAGATCATGATCTAGAAGATTTTGATGACGCAGCATTGATTCAATATGGTATAGTTGAAGGCCAGCGGTGTTTGTTAAACTTTGCTTCAGGGATTACTGTTGCAGGAACTGTTCAACGAATTGTCCGTCAATTTGGCAAGATTGTTTTGATTTCATTTACGACATGTGAAGTATACCGTAACGATAAGAAAGAAATGTATTTTAAACCCGAGTGGGGGACATATGATATGGCAGTAGGGGCTGAAATTGTATCTGTTTTTGCGGGCGCGGCCGATAAAGATGCCTATGAAGCTCTGGAGGAACATCTGGATCAGGCTTCGTCTTCTTCCATGTCTAACGAAACCGAAGATGTAAAGCTAGTGAATCTTCATGCTGTGATACGGAACTTGCGGGACAAAGGATTTGATCAAAAAGCCTGGCTCAATATCTTCAATCTGTTGGGTTCGGAAAATGCGGATCATTGGCTAGGTTTGGTCGAGTTATTTGAAATTGCCCAGGCTAATGATGCAGAGGAGTTAACTAATCTGACTGAAAATAAGTTATTGGAATTTGTTACGCTATATCCACATTTGAAAAAACTAATTGGTGATGGACTGCGTGTGGCAAAGGAGGAAGCTTTAAATAATTATTGAAAAATATTTCTTCCAAAAGGTTGCTTTTAGACTCTTTGGAGGAGTATAGTAGGCTCCAGAAAATAGGACTATCCAAAAGTTTGAACGTCCTATTTTCTGGAGCTTACTTGTATTATCCCTTTAATAAAATTTGCCAGGCTTTATCAATCTGGCCTGCATCCAATAGCTGTGCAGCATATTCATGAACTTTCTGGCTGAATTTCGAGGGGTTGTCTTCGAAGTTTAGTTTTAGGTAGTTTAAGTACTTATCCTCTTGCTGTGTATCTTTTAATGTGGGGAGTGCTTCGACATTGGCCAACAATCCCAGGTGATTTCCGGTCAATACATTCGAAAATCTAATTTTTTCTGGAAGTTGATCTATGCCAATTCCCAGGCTACGGAGGGGCTTCGGTACAATAAATAGGTTTTCATCGGTGACGCGGCAGTACCAGTCACCTCCGAGTCTTGCCACAAGGTCCAAATCTTTTTGTTGAATGGTATTGTCTTTGCCCAATAAGTGTTTGTGGATATGCATATAGAGGATCTCGGCAATAACGAGATTACCAGCCCCTGGTTCATCGCTTAAAGCGATAATTTCTCTAACCCGACATTCCAGCTGAACTGGAGATTCGGCTACCCGTGGTGGCGCAACCTGAATAGAAGGGATAGCAGTAAAACCCGACTTATCGAATTCATTTATTTCCTTCCCATATTCGGTGCTGGCAAGAGATTGCTGCTGCACCATATCGTAGTTGACAATATTGATGACGACTTCCTTAACTTCCTGTATATTATCCAGCGTATGTTTGGTACTGCCATCACGCATCCGCCGCAGTGGCGAGAAAACACAGATAGGCGGCTGATGGGACATCAGGTTGAAATAGCTGAAAGGACTTAAGTTGATTTTTCCATTGCGATCTATCGTGCTTGCAAAGCAAATTGGACGCGGTGCAATAGCATATTTAATTAAATTATCGATGATAGCTTTGTCTGTAACAGATTCAAAGGTGATCGTTTCGAAAGATGAGGTCATATTCGGTAGATTTATGAATGGTATAATACAATAGAATTGGAAAGTTTTCCGAGCGCGGTGATCTCCAGCTCAATCTCATCGCCAAGGTTGAGCCATTGATCTTTGTGGTTAGGATTCTCGATGCGTGCAGTGCCATTAAGTTCGAGAAAGCAGCCTGTCCCAACAGTGCCCGAACCGATCACATCACCCGGGAAGATCTGTACACCATAAGAAATCCGCTCAATAATCTCTGCAAAAGTCCAATGCATGCTCGCAAAATTGCCTGCTGAAACTTGTCTGCCGTTTACTTTACAAGTCATATCGAGATTATAGCAGTTGCCAATATGCCCTGCAGCAGGTTGAATTTTATAAGGCTCCAATTCATCCTTAGTCACCAAGTAAGGTCCAATTGCTGTCGCAAAATCTTTGCCCTTTGCAGGGCCCAAACTCAATTTCATTTCTTCCATTTGAAGTTTTCTGGCACTAAAATCATTCATGATCATATAGCCCGCAATATACTCATCCGCCTGAGCGGCGGGAATATTGATTCCTGGTTTGTTGATGACTATTGCAATTTCTAGTTCGAAATCAAGTTGATCTAAATGTAAGGGCATACAGTGAATAGGCCCCGGACCTTGTATTGCCTGATGATTTGAAAAATAAAAAACAGGAAATTTGTCAAATTCGGGGATCATTTCAAGTCCACGGTTTCTTCTTGATGTTGCCACATGCTGACGAAATGCGTAGGCATCACGGAAAGAGGCTGGATGAGGTACAGGAGCGATAAGCGGTGTGTCCTGTAACGGATGATATGGTCTTTCGATCATTCCCTGGACCAAAGAACGCTCAAATTCCTGGAGCTTACTCATGGCCTTTTCTCCACCTTTTAAGAAATCAGACATATTTTTGGGGAGGGTTTGATCGATTGCTGAGCAACGATAAAATCGGTCGTTTATGACAATCCCCAATTCTTCCTGACCTTCCTTAATGCTGGTGACAATTCTCATATATAGTGTGTTCTATTTGGTTATTCAATGTTGATAGCATTTAACACAAATATATTGTATAAGATTTGAAAAAAATATTTCTTCTCTTGAAAATAGAAAAATATTCTTACCTTTATTAAAGCATTATAAACTATAAAAAATGATCAATCGTGGCGTACATCGCTTTGCGTTTTCCATGCCCTATATTGCTTTTAATAGAGCAATTATAGCTGATATCGTTTTTGCACAATACTAATCTTCTCTCATACACTTGCCAATAATTCTTTTGGTACTTGGATATTCATTTAATTTTATAACCGTTTAAATCGTAGAATTATGCCATTTTATGTTAAACAAGGGCAAATTCCAATGCAGCGACATACTGTTTTTAGAAAGCCCGATAATACGCTTTATGCTGAGGAACTCGTATCCACCCATGGTTTTTCCAGTCTTTATTCTTTGGTGTATCATTGCCACCCGCCTACGTTAGTCAAGCAAATTAGGGAACCTTACGATGTATCGCCCAAGATTGCCCGGGATAAACATCTTAAGCATACTAGCTTAAAAGGATTTCAGGTACAGGCAAAAGATGATTATCTCGAAAGCCGAACGCCCGTCCTGGTTAATCAAGACCTGCACATATCCTTGGCAGCTCCTCGCCGGTCCATGGATGATTATTTCTATAAAAATAGCCAGGCAGATGAGATTGTCTTTATTCATCAAGGGAGCGGAAGATTAAAAACTGGATATGGAAATATCCCATTTAAATATGGTGATTATTTAGTTATTCCCCGGGGAACGATTTATCAAATGGAATTTGAGCAGGAAGATAATCGATTGTTTATCGTTGAATCGTTTTCTCCTGTGCGCACGCCAAAACGGTATCGCAATGAATTTGGTCAATTGATGGAACATGCACCCTTTTTTGAACGCGATATTCGGGTACCTCAAAATTTGGAAACCTTTGATGAGTTGGGTGATTTCGAAGTGAAAATCAAGAAACAAGGGATGATGTATCCATATGTCTATGGAAGTCATCCATTTGATTTTGTTGGCTGGGACGGCTATCATTTTCCTTGGGCCTTTTCGATTCATGATTTTATGCCGATAACGGGTAAATTACATCAGCCACCACCTGTCCACCAGACCTTTGAAACAGACAATTTTGTACTGTGCAGCTTTTGTCCACGGATGTATGATTATCATCCCCATTCGATTCCTGCACCGTATAATCATAGCAATGTAGATTCGGATGAAGTACTGTACTACGTCGATGGCGATTTTATGAGCAGAAAATCGGTTGAAAAAGGACAGATTACCTTACATCCCGGCGGTATACCTCATGGACCTCATCCAGGGACAGTGGAAAAAAGTATCGGACAGGTTAAAACTGAAGAGCTGGCTGTGATGATCGATCCTTTTCGACCATTGATGTTGACAGAAGAAGCGCTCAGTATAGAAGATCCAGATTATTATAAGTCTTGGATGAGTTAGATAAAAAAAGAAGAGTAACCTTTATATAAATTATGGCAAATACATTTGCAGAAAAGATTGCCCAAGCGCAAGATTTTCTACCTATCAATGGGACAGATTATATTGAATTTTATGTTGGTAATGCCAAGCAAGCTGCGCATTACTACAAGACAGCTTTTGGCTTCCAGTCGGATGCTTATGCCGGACCTGAAACAGGAGTTCGGGATCGGGTATCCTATGTGCTAAAACAGAATAAAATACGTTTGGTGCTTACCACGGCGCTGAAATCTGACCATCCCGTCGCAGAACATGTTAAGAAACATGGTGATGGCGTTAAAATATTAGCGCTCTGGGTAGATGATGCCCGAAAATCTTTTGAGGAAACAACAAAAAGAGGAGCGAAGGTCTATCAGGAACCACAGCTTCTGAAGGATGAAAACGGGGAAGTCTGGACTGCCGGTATCTATACCTACGGCGAAACGGTCCATCTATTTGTCGAGCGGCGGAATTATTCCGGTACATTTATGCCGGGATATGAAAAATGGGAAAGTGATTACAATCCAAGCGAGACAGGTTTGCTTTATGTCGACCATTGTGTTGGTAATGTTGGCTGGAATAAGATGAACGAAACAGTGAAATGGTACCAGGACGTCATGGGCTTCGTCAACATCCTGTCTTTCGATGACAAGCAGATCAATACCGAGTATTCGGCGTTAATGAGTAAGGTGATGAGTAATGGAAATGGCTACGTTAAGTTCCCAATCAATGAGCCTGCCGAAGGAAAAAAGAAGTCACAGATTGAAGAATACCTTGAGTTTTATGAGGGAGAAGGCGTACAGCATGCGGCGTTGGCAACGAAAGATATTGTTGCTACCGTGAAAGCACTTAAAGCAAGAGGAGTAGAGTTTTTGGGTGCCCCGCCCGAAGCATATTATGATATGTTGCCTGAAAGAGTTGGGAAAATTGATGAAGAAATACGGATCATTCAAGAACTTGGAATTCTGGTAGACCGTGACGAAGAGGGGTATTTGCTGCAGATTTTCACAAAGCCTGTAGAGGACAGACCAACTTTATTTTATGAGATCATCCAGCGCAAAGGAGCACAAAGCTTTGGAGCAGGAAATTTTAAGGCCCTTTTTGAAGCCATAGAACGTGAACAGGAACGTCGAGGAAATTTATAGAAGTATGGAAGGGATGAAAGAATTATTACGGGCGTTTGAGCATAAAAGCCCAGAAATTGTTTTCGAATGGAAAGATAGCGAGACGGATGCAAGGGGATGGATTGTGATCAATTCTTTGCGTGGAGGTGCTGCCGGGGGGGGAACACGGATGCGGGCTGGATTGGATAGGCATGAGGTAGAATCTTTGGCAAAAACAATGGAGGTCAAATTTACGGTATCTGGGCCTGCAATAGGGGGAGCAAAATCTGGAATTGATTTCGATCCACATGACCCCAGGAAAAAAGAAGTTTTAGAACGTTGGTTTAAGGTTGTTACACCGCTATTGAAAAACTATTATGGGACGGGTGGGGACCTGAATATAGACGAAATTCATGATGTTATTCCATTGACGGAAGAATATGGACTGTGGCATCCCCAAGAAGGAATTTTGAATGGGCACTTTAAGGTGAATGAAAGCAATCGTATTCATCAAATTGGGCAATTGCGTTATGGAGTTTCCAAAGTATTGGAGGATAGCTCCTACAGTCCTGATCTGAAGCGTAAGTACAAAGTGGCAGATATGATTACCGGTTATGGCGTGTCAGAGTCAATTCGTCATTACTACGAACTCTTTGGATCGCATTGTGCTGGAAAACGTGCTGTGATTCAGGGCTGGGGAAATGTAGCTGCCGCAGCAGCATTTTATTTGTCGAAACTAGGAGTTAAAGTTGTCGGAATAATCGATCGTGCTGGCGGATTGATCAATCCGGAAGGATTTGGAGAGGAAGATATTACCCGTTTGTTTCTGGAGCGAAAAGGCAATGAACTCTGCTCACCGAATCTGATTCCTTTTGATCAGATTCAGAAAGAAATATGGAACTTGAAAACCGACATCTTTGTGCCAGCAGCGGCATCCCGATTAGTTTCAAAAGACCAGATCCAACATCTGATCAGTCATGGACTTGAGGTGATTGCTTCCGGTGCAAATGTCCCATTTGCAGATCAGGAAATATTTTATGGGCCTGTCATGGAATTTGCCGATCAGCATGTTGCGGTTATACCAGACTTTATCGCAAATTGTGGCATGGCGAGAGTATTTGCCTATTTAATGCAGCGCAATATCGAAATTAGTGATGATGCTATTTTTTCGGATGTTTCTAAAGTGATTTTTGAAGCACTAAAAAAAATCAAGGCAGTTTCTTCGCAAAAAACACATATTTCATCAAGAGCCTATGAAATTGCTCTGAAGCAATTGGTGGAAACGGTCAACTGAATATAAACAGATGGTTTTCTATTTTATATAGGGTATAGCTATTAAAAAAAACACTTGAAGCGGGGAACTTCAAGTGTTTCTAACTAACCAATTATTAACCTAAATTTATGAATACTCAAAACAGTGCAATACCTATGCCAAAACTTATTTTCTTTGCGTGAACATATTGTCATTTTTTTGTTATTAAAATTTCTGTACGTATTAGAGTTTCTTTATACGAACTGAATGAATAAAAACGTGTTTTTTTGAAATCCATATGCTGACCTATTGATGGTTTATTCGAGGTGTTTTTGGTGAAATATTTTTCTTTGTTATAGTTTTAATGTATTGATAAACAGAAACTCCTGAAGCGGGGAGCAACAGGAGTTTTCCTAACCAATTATTAACCTAAATTTATGAAAAGTACCTATATAACGTAGTAAGTTTGAGAAATGTTTCAGTGGATATCACTTTTTTTACTTTTTAACATTTTTTAATTGTTTAGTATTGATTCTCAGTAAAATATTCTAATATTTATTTTGTTTTCTTTCTAGAAAAATAAAAAACCTGTTAGCGGGGACTAACAGGTTTTTTATAAACTAACTAAATTATTAACCTAAATTTATGAAACTACTAGACAATATTCAAGAAAGATGCCAATGTGCCTAATGCCCCTGTTTGTTTAACGATTTTTAACGCTTGTTCTGAATGGAATAATAGGGTGTTCTATTTTCGGCGGAAATCTAGTTAAATTTCAAACCTTTTGTGAGCGACATGCGTTTATTTAAGCGAAAGATCAATGCTTATCTGGCAATGGGTCATACACTGTTTAAAAAAAAGTACATGTCGTTAACATATCTCTATCAATTGGAACGCTATGATGGACCCTTTTGGGCTTTTGCCATTCATGATGGTCATCACGTTGATGAGCGTTTAATCCCCTTTTTCAATATTTCGGAAGAAGAACGACTACGCGAGGAAGATCCTTACACAGCCATTTTGGCAGAACTTCCGTTTAATCGATTCGTTTCAGGAACTTCCAGGTTTCAGTTGGATCTGAACAGAAAGCAAGAAGATGCGGTTTATTTGAGGCCCGAACAGTCATGGGGAATGCATGTATGGCAATCTGATTTGCCCGATGATTTAAAAAGTCAGTTATATGCGACTTATGATCGTGTGTATGATGAAATCAATCGAGAGATTGAGCGTACTATTGATCGTTATGGTTATTTCCTTGTGTACGATATTCATAGTTACAATATGCGGCGCGATGGGCCAGAAAAAAAGTTGGATAAAATGGCCAATCCGCAAATTAACATAGGTACATCTCATAATCATGGTAGATGGCGTGAGCTGACGGATCAGTTCATAAGGGCTCTTCAGTCTGGAAAGGATGGGCAAACTTATGATGTTCGCGAGAATGTGAAATTTAAGGGTGGGTTTCTTTCGGCATATCTGAACGATAAATTCGGCGATAAGGGCTGTGTTTTTTCTATAGAGTTCCGAAAGGATTTTATGGACGAATGGACTGGGGAAGTATATCCACAAAAACTTCAGGAATATAAGCAACTTCTTTTGCACAGTATAGAGACTGTAGAAAACTATTTTGCCTATGAAAGATAATGCTAAACAGCTCGCTGGCATTCTAAAGAAGATCAAAAATAAAGAGGTTTTCCATGTGCAGATCCCTCCAAAAAATAAGTTGGTTTTTAATCAGGTTGTGCCTTACCTCTTTTTGTATAGACAGTTTTTTAGTCAGGATCCTATGCTTTCGGAGCTGGTCAAATCAGAACCGGCTTATTTTAGGGTGAGAGATCCGCAGATGAATGTTTCGGAATGGATCGCTCCAATTCTCAATCAACTTGTCGAAGAGTTTGGCGCCTGCCTGATTATTGAAGCTTGGGCTGCAGATGCAACACAGGAAGAGGATATTCAAATTCATATTGCGCGAAAAAATGTACAGGCAATTGCGCAATATCTCGGTAAGCAATTGAGCACCGAAGAATCAATTGCCAAAGTAGAGATTTTGACAGATTCGAAAACAAATGCTACCCAAAGTTTATCGCCATCAAGTGTACAGTTAGATAATCTGAATACCAACATATTTTACATGGGGCTGGAAATAAAGCCGAAGTATTTACTAGGTGTAGATCAGCAAATCTTACCGATAGATCTTCGTCATTTCCGTGAGGCCATATCAAGGAGCCTATCTAAAACATTCTTTGAATTCATTCGCATACATACCTTATCTAAACCTACTGCATTTAAAATAAGTCAGCCTAAAAAGATGCTTCCTCTGGCTTGGGAGATTGATCAAAAATTGGCCCGGGAAAGCCAAAGGTTTGATTTCCTCTTATTGATTACTCCGACAAATTCCTATGACGCATGGCTTCAATTTAAAAAAGGTAACTATCGCAAAACACCTATTTTTCGATATCGCCCTATGCCTATTGATCCGGATATTATCAAGAGAAACCTCTATAACTTGCATATCGAAGATTTATTTGACCCCTCTATTGCTTATTTGTTTCGTGACAAACGAAAGGAACTCGATCAGATGATGACGATGCTGAGTGAAAGGGGAAAAGAAGGTTTCCTATTGGGAAGCATGCAAGTTTTTGGTACAGTCAATGAAAAATTGTTGGAAAAAGCCCAGGCGATTCTGACAATTACCACAACCGATCGAGAAGTGCGAACGAAAGAGGAAGATATTGTCTATGCGGAGGAGTTTGCTAAACTTGCTCAGGAAGAATTGGATTATTTGAAAACCCAAGATCCAAATTTTGGGACTACCGTGAGGCTTCGGGATGATATTTATGGGGTGATGGTAAATCAGGGCGTGCTCAATATTAGTAAGCAGTATAGTTTGCCGCGGAATAGGGTAAAGGCACTGATTCAGCATGAGGTTGGTACACATATCGTCACTTACTACAACGGGAAACAACAGCCGTTCAGTCTTTTCAGATTAGGGGTTCCCGGTTATGAAAAACTTCAGGAAGGTCTCGCCGTACTTGCCGAATATCTGGTCGGCGGACTGACAAACAATAGACTACGTATTCTGGCAGGAAGAGTTATCGCCGTCCATCATATGCAACAAGGCAATTCATTTATTGACACGTTTTCAGTTTTGCTTGATAAGTATCAATTTTTGCCCGAAACAGCTTTCCAAATGACGATGCGTGTATACAGAAGTGGTGGGCTTACCAAAGATGCGTTATACTTGAGTGGTTTAATCGAATTGACTAATTATATTAAAAGCGGGCGAGATCTATCGCTGCTGACAATGGGGAAAATTCGGGAGGATTATATTCCGATTGTCGAAGAACTGATGTTAAAAGGGGTATTGAGAGCTCCGGCTTTAACCCCAAGGTACCTAACGGAGCCGTATAAAGAAGCATTGATACAACTAAAAAAGAACAATAATGGAATATTTCAAATGATTCAATAACCGAATATTTTATATGAAGATAGCATTCGTGATCAACCAAACCCATAAAGAAACAGCTCGTTTCACGACAACTCTTTTGGCTTTGAGAGCCCACCAAATGGGACATGAGATTTATTATATTGGCTTGGCTGATTTCTATTATGAGTCTGCACATATTGCTGCCCACGTACGAAAAGTGCTTCCTGATCAGAAGCTTACTACGGCAAATCGCTTAATGGAAGTATTAAGGGGAACAGAAAAGACTAAAATGTTTTTGGAAGAGATGGATGTTGTCTGGTTACGATTTGATCCAGTCTTGGATATGGTTAGCCGGCCTTGGGCAGCAGCCTCTGCACTGCAATTCGCATCGCTCTTAAAAGAAAAAGGTGTATTGGTTATCAATGATCCTGATAGTCTTGGTAGGGCGAGCAATAAGTTATACCTTGAAGGATTTGATGAATCTATCCGACCAAAGACTATAGTAACCAGAAATTATACAGATGTCATTGAGTTTTTTGAACAACAGAACAAGCTTATTATTTTAAAACCTCTGAAGGGTTCAGGTGGTAAAAATGTGTTTTTGATCAATAAGGATAATCAGCAAAATCTAAAACAAACGGTAGAGGCTATTGCGCGCGATGGTTACGTGATTGGTCAGGAATATCTTCCGGATGCCGCACGTGGGGATATTAGATTCTTTTTATTGAATGGAGAGCCCATTTCGATCAATGGGAAATATGCAGCTGTGCACCGTGTACAGCAGGGTGATGAGATTCGGAGTAATGTCCATCAGGGAGCTACAACTCAGGCGGCCATTATCTCCCCAGAGCTGCTGCTGATGGTTGACAAGATTAAGGATAAATTGATTCAGGATGGAATGTATTTTGTTGGCCTAGATGTGGTAGGAAACCGTATTATGGAAATTAATGTTTTTAGTCCGGGAGCGCTATGTCAGACTGAAGAGATCGTACAGGAGGATTTTTCAGCCTTTATTATTAAAAAATTAGAGGAGAGAGTTGCTTTCGGACAACGGGGCTAACGGCAGTTAGGCTAATGGAATTGCGGAATAGCGTTGCCGAAATCGGAAGGAACGCTATAATAGCTATTTGAGGTAATTATGAATTTGAAATGAAGTACCTCCATTAAATTCTTGTTATTTTTGAAAAAAGAAAAATATGCTGATTATAGATTCTCCTTCCGACAATGCCTATTTTAACATCGCTTCTGAGGAATATTTATTGGGTAAATACCCCAAAGAAGATATCTTTCTGCTCTACGTAAATGCTCCCTCAATTATAATAGGTAAATTCCAAAATACCTTGGCTGAAATAAATCTTGATTACGTCAATGAGAATAATATTAAGGTTGTCAGGCGGATGTCGGGGGGCGGTGCTGTTTATCATGATGCAGGAAACCTTAATTTTTCCTTTCATACCTTATTGGGGAATCATGATTTTATGGATTTTTCAACCTTTACCCAGCCGATTGTTTCACTATTGAATAAATTGGATATACCCGCAAAATTAGAAGGAAGAAATGACCTGTTGGTCGATGGGAAAAAATTTAGCGGAAATGCTAAACTGGCCAAAAATGGCAAAATGATTCAACATGGCACTATATTGGTCGATTCACAGATGCAAGTGCTAAGTGATGCTTTGAAAGTCAATCCATTGAAATTTGTAGATAAAGCTGTAAAATCAAATCGCGCACGCGTAACGAATTTAATTGGATATTTGCCTAGTGGTTTTACAACCGCTCATTTTAAAGAATTGCTCATTGCGGAAATGAAACTGGAGAACCCTGAAGCTAAAATTAGCACATTTTCTCCTTTCGATATCGAAAGCATCGAAAAGCTGGTCAAAGAAAAATACGAAACATGGGACTGGAATTTTGGTTTTTCTCCAAATTACAATTTTAAAAAGGCAATTAAGATTCCCGCGGGATTTATAGAATTACACCTGGATGTACACAAAGGATATATTGAACACGCTAAAATTTTTGGAGATTTTTTTGCTTCTAAATCGATCCATGAAATCGAAAGTCTATTGGTTGGAAAAAAGCATGAATTGGAGGAGATTGATCTATTGCTGCGGTCCGTCGATCTAACGGCTTATTTTGGTCAAGTCGATGCTTCTGAAATTCTCACTTTGTTTAAATAGAAAATGTTGTATTGCCCTATAGGGGTATAATGAAAAAAAATATGCCTTGGAATCCGGACACCTATAATCAATTTAAAAATATTCGTTTTAAACCATTTTATGATTTGGCCGACCTTATCGTTGGAGATACCGTACTGCATGCTGTAGATTTGGGCTGCGGTACCGGTGAACAAACAGCTATTCTAAGTAAAAAATTCGCTGCAGCAAATTTTCTTGGGATAGATTCTTCAGCAGAAATGCTATATGAAAGCCATCAGCTTGAAACAGAACGTTTAAAATTTAGACAAAGTTCAGTCGAAAAATTTCTTGCTGAGCCAAATACCTGGGATCTTATTTTTAGCAATGCAGCCTTACAATGGCTGGAAGATCATCAGGTTCTTTTCCCTCAGCTTATCTCCAAGTTAAATGTTGGTGGACAATTAGCGGTACAGATGCCTTATCAGCCAGAAAATATCTTAAATAAGATTTTATTTGAACTGGGGAACGAGGAACCTTTTCGTACTTATCTAAGTGATTGGAATAGGCCTTCGTCAGTATTGGATATTGACGCTTATGCACAGCTGCTGTTTGAAAATGGCTTGGATCAATTGGATCTTTCACTCCGTGTGTATCCTTTGATTGCTACTGATGTTGATACGCTTTACAGCTTCATTGCAGGCTCCGCTTTGATTCCCTATATTGAGCGGTTAGCAGAAGATAAGAAGGTACTGTTTATTGATGAGTTCAAAACTCGAATCAATAAACATTTTTCAAAATTTCCGGCCATTTACTCTTTCAAACGCATACTATTATACGGGCGTAAAAAGTGAGGCCTATTATAGGCCAATCAGATCCGACCAATGTGCATGTGCAATGCTAGCGAGGTCCAGCGGATTTAATACCATCTGAAGGCCTCTTTTTCCTGCGCTTACTGAAATATGGGTTTCTAGTTGAGCGGCTTCTTCAATAAACGTTGGAAATTGCTTTTTCATTCCAATGGGAGAGCAGCCTCCACGAATATAGCCGGTGACCGATAGGAGGTCTTTCATGGGAAGCATCTCACAATTTTTATTGCCTGAAGCTTTTGCTATTTTTTTTAAATCAAGATGCGCATTGCCAGGGATGACAGCCACAATATAAGGGTCTTTGTTGCCTTTTAGAACCAAGGTCTTGTATAATGTTTCAAGCGATAGACCTAAGGTTTCGGCAACATGCTCGGCACTGACGTCCTGTTCATCAACTTCGTATTCTCGTAGTTCATAACTTATTCCGGCGGTGTCCAATAGGCGAACGGCATTTGTTTTACTGGACATACACTAGCGCTGTTTTTTCTTGTTGAAATACGCCGTGATGGCATCTAAAGAATATGTATTCAGGCAGTTACTTGCTTGAAGGCCACCTTTTTGAGCGACTAACACACCATACTGCATGTCTTGTAGTCCCTCCGTACGATGGGCATCCGGATTTACAGATAGCAGTACTCCTTTTTCTACGGCATAACGGTGCCATCTCCAGTCAAGATCCAGGCGTAAAGGATTGGCATTTATCTCAATCACAACTCCATTTGCAGCACAAGCATCGATGACTTTTTTAAAATCTAATGGATAGCCCGCTCTACTTAACAATAGCCTTCCGGTAGGATGTCCTAATATTGTTGTATATGGATTTTCGATCGCTTTAATTAGCCTAGCGGTTGCTCTTTCTTCATCCATTTTTAGATTGGAGTGAACGGAAGCAACAACAAAATCGAATTTTGCCAGTATCTCATCAGGGTAGTCCAATGAACCATCGCCTAGAATATCGGATTCAATCCCACGGAAGATCTTGAACGGCGCCAATTTTTCATTTAACGCAGCAATCTCATTCCATTGTTCTTCTAATCTTTCGATGGATAGTCCGTTAGCATAAACTGCCGTTTTCGAGTGATCACAGATTCCCAGGTATTCGAGTTTTAACACGTCTTTACAATGCAGGGCCATCTGCTCGAGACTATGGACACCATCACTATACGTAGAGTGATTATGAAGTGTGCCTTTGAGATCCTTGTATTGGATTAGTTTTGGTAGGGCGTGATTTTGGGCCTGTTCTATTTCATTCAATCCTTCACGTAGTTCGGGTTCGATATAATCCAAACCCAAGTTGCGGTAAATTGCTTCTTCACTGGAAAGTGAAGGGAGATCTGGAAGTATATTAAATAGGAGATCGAGGTGTGTTGTAGATCCGGTGCTAAGAATCAGGTCACGATAAAAATCATTAATATTGCTGCTGAAGACTTTGAAAGTAAATCCCAGATCATCGGTCAATTCTATGGAATTTTCTGTTTTTTCGACTAAAGTATATGCCCCTAAGAATTTCTCTACGCTATCGATATGCTCAGAAATCAAAAGATCCACAGTGCTCAAAATTTCGCATTTTCTTCTGAAATCACCTGTGAAGGACAATAGGGAAGCCGGAAAATGCGATTTAAGGTCAGTGAAAAAACGTTCTGCCAACGGAAGCACTTTTGCATATAAAAACCATCCTTTGTTGGAGATCGAAAACTCAATGGATTTTTTGATGTCTTCTTGGGTTTTAAGTCCAAATCCTTTCGCTTCAACAAGACGGTTTTCGTTACAGGCATAAAGCAGCTCGCCTATACTTTCGATCTCAAGTTCTTTCCAGATAATCTCGATCTTTTTAGGACCTAGCCCCTTAATGTTTAACATTTCAACAATACCGGATGGCGTATTATCCATAAGCGTCTGAAGCTCTTTAAAAGTTCCGGTAGCAGCCACTTCCTTCGCTTTTTCAGCGGTGCTTTTTCCTATTCCGGGCTGCGCACTCAATTCTTCGAGACTGGCCTCTTCAATACGGAAAGGAAGCTTGTCCAACTTAAAAGAGGCACTTGCTATGGATTTTGTTCGAAAAGGATTTTCGTTGTGCAATTCCATCAATTGGCTGCATAATTTGAAAATTTTTGAAATCGCTTTATTGTCCATCGTGTGCTGAATTGTTAAGCTACAAATATCTTAAAATTTAGACCAAAATAACAATTCAAAGGACGATATTCTAGCGTTAAATTATGTGAAAAAGCCTTTTTAGGTAGCTATTTTTCTGTGTTTCTTGAAATTAACAACAAAGTGACAAATGTGTGCCTGCTTAGCCGAACATTTTGGTTATGTTTGCCGTTTTTGGGCTTTAAAATCGATGCTTTTTTTTGAGTATCTGAAAAAATGTCCGTATTAAAATTGGAAAAATATCATGATAGCAGACATTAGTGACAAAGAAATCAGTGGGCTTTATAAAACAGGTATTATTCAACAGACTGCTTATTGGTCTGCCGTAAAGAAAATGCAGGGTATACAGTCAAAGGCATTTAACTTTAAATCCAAACAATCTGATCTCTATGTCGGGGTTGACGACGATACGTATTTTATTGGCGATTTATTGATTATTATACAGGCCATAGATCAGGAACATTGCATTGCCTATGTACCTTATGGACCGGAGATCGAACCCTCAGATGAGAATCAAGGTTATTTTTTGGAACAGTTATCGGAGAGTTTGCGTTCTCATTTGCCTCCAAATTGCATTATGATACGCTATGATCTATCCTGGGAGTCCCATTGGGCTAAAGAGGATGATTGTTATGACCTTCATGGAAACTGGTTGGGGGTGCCCGAAAAACGTATTCAGGAGATGCGTTTTAACTTTAATACAGAAAATTGGAATTTTCATAAAGCAAATACAGACATACTTCCTTCCAATACTATTTTTATGGATCTTAGAAAGGAGGAAAATATGTTGCTTGGAAATATGAAATCCAAAACAAGATATAATATTAATCTTGCAGAACGGAAAGGGGTGCGTGTGCGTTCGCTTGGACTGGAAAGCTTGGAAATCTGGTATGAGCTCTATAGGCAGACTGCGCTTCGTAACAACTTCTTTTTACATGATATCAGTTATTTTAAGATTGTTCTATCTGCAAGGGCAAATGATACCTTATCACCTGCAGATGTCTATCTTTTAGTAGCCGAAGTCGATAACCAGCCTCTAGCGGCTATGTTTTTGGTGATAGCAGCAAATCGGGGGACTTATCTTTATGGGGCTTCTGCTTCCGAGAATCGTAACTATATGGCAACATATGCTTTGCAATGGCGCGCTATGCAGCTTGCGAAAGAAAAAGGATGTACAGAATATGATTTCTTCGGCGTATCTCCACAGGCCGATCCTTCACACCCTTTATATGGACTTTATCGGTTCAAAACAGGCTTTGGTGGTGAAATCTACCACCGCATGGGTTGTTGGGATTATCCGCTGGACAATAGAAAATACCAATACTATGCCTCAATGGAGTTCAAAAACCAAAGTTATCACTTGAGTTAGGGCTTAGAATACTTCGCCTAAGGTAAGTCTCACGCCACGGTGATTCTTGCTGATCCCATAGTCGATGCCGATATTGGTGCCTGAATTTTTGTTAAACTTAATTCGCGCACCAGCACCGGTGCCGACATTCCAGTCCTCAAACATGCTGTTTTTTGGCCCATTTAACGTGGTGAAATTCATAAATGCGACAAACCCAAATAAGCCATTCCTCGTGATGTCGCGACGGTATTCCGTTTCTAAATAATATAGTGATTTACCTCGAAAACGGCTGACCGGAAAGCCTCTTCCTGAACTGTTGTATGGATCCCATCCTAAATTAGGAAGATCGAGGTAGGGAGCTTTGCTATTAAATACGGTCCAGAAAAAACTTCTTACAGCAATCATATTTTGCCGGTTTCGGTCTTGGGTGAGCCTATGGTAGCGTCTCACTTCAAGAAATAACGATTTCCAGTTCTCATCGCTTCCTAAAAATGTTGGATTGATTCGGAACTGTAAATTGGCGTAGTTACCCGACCAGGTATTGATTGAATTGGCCCGTGTATCGTAGATTAAATTGAAGCTCACTCCTGAAGACATGGTATTATCTTTTAAGTCTGTTCCATAAGGGTAGGAGGTGTAGTCTTCGAGCTTGGTATCGCTTGTCGACTTAATATTCATTCGATAATCCAGATCATAACCAATGCCCATAAATAATCCGCCATGAATTCTTTTTAATGCATGTTGGTATAAACGAAAATAGGTGTAATCCAAATTAATCTGTTGATCGCCATGATGCTCTTTACCAATTCCCCAAGTTTCGTGTGGATATTTTAGTAGTCGGATATCTCCATCAATCACCCACGTATTCTCCTTTAACCAGATGTAGGAGCGTATGGGGAGTCCAAATCGCTTACCAAAATTGGTGTAAGGCGTAAATGTCATTTTGGACATATAGGTATCCGAGCGATCGCCCAAATAAAATCCTGCAGTTGTACTTGTAATTAAAGCATGACCACCTCCAGGGACATTGGTTGAAAAGGGTAAAAAAGAAAAATAGATTTTTTTTCCTGTGCTATCAACGGATTGCGGTGGTTTGATATTTAATATTTCTTTGCCAATGTCAATAAGATCTCTTTGTTTACTTGTATCAGCAAGATGCCGGGTGATTTCTATCTCATTGACGGGCCGTTGCGCATATAAGGTATCGCAAAGCACGATTAAAACCATCAGAATGGGCAGTTTAAAAAGAAAAATATATGCTCTATCGTAGTGTGTCATGAAAGAATGCAATCTAATAGGAATTGAACAGAATAGCAATATTCAAACCAATAATTTATTCCTTCTGTCACGTTTTGGCTATATAGCGAATTGATTGGAAATTTCATTCACCTAGAAAAAAATAGCATTTACCGATTTTAATGTAATGTTAATCTAAATGTAATGAAATCAATATATGACTTGTCTTAATTTTGAATCAGAAAATAAATAAAAAAAGTACGCAACAAATTTAGGTGGTGCGCGACAATCAAATAAGAAAATATACTAATACATTATAAAATTGAAAAAGATATGAAAACTTTAGTAAAAACATTTGTAGCAGCAGCAATGATTGCAATCTCTACTTGCTCAATGGCTTCTGTTAAACCCGAAGAACGCAATTTAATTACCGCTGATTTGGCCATTGATGAATACGTTGGTGCAATGACCGAAGGTCAGGTAGCTAATTTGGATAAGCTTTTTACAGCTGATTTTAACCAAAAAATTTGTGGCAAACAAGATTTGCAACATAGTCGTCTTGAGATGATTGAGTTTTTGAAAAAACAAAAAGGTATCAAGATGAACTGCAAAACAACAACCCAGATCGTTGAAGAATTACCCGATTATGCAATCGCGAAAGTTACCATGCAGTTCGACGGTTTTGCTAAAACGGATCTGATCACGCTTGTTAAAGAAAACGGAACCTGGAAAATTTCCAAATCAGTAAACTCTTATAAATAGAAATTTACAGCAGAAATTGGTTGATTAGAATAAGAAAGGGGTTACTTAAATAAAGTAACCCCTTTCTTGTGGAGCATATCAGATTCGAACTGATCACCTCTTCGCTGCCAGCGAAGCGCTCTAGCCAAATGAGCTAATGCCCCCTGCTTTGTTTGGTGTCGCTAAGATAGTACTTTTTTAGAAAAACATAGTTTCTTTTTTATTTTTATGCAGTTTTTTCTACCCTGTTATCCAGTAGCGGTTTTTTGATAACCTAATTGCAGGCTAATAAACGATTTTAATCTGTCCAGCTAAATACTTTGCAAATATTTTAATCCTATTGAAAACAAGTGAGTTTGACGAATACGGTGTTTCTTTTATTAATAGACTGTTCCAATTTGCCGCGGCGAAGACCTGTTACTGAAGCTCCTTCGATAAATGTATTATTGTTTTTCTGTTAGAAGCACTTCTGTTCGTTTTATCTGACCTTTATCTCTCCAGGCATCGTGTCCGGGAATCACCATGTTAATTTGGGGATATTTTGTCAGCAACCTCGCTAAGGAAGGTTTCCAGGATTTTACGTCTCCGTCGGCCGTAAACCCCAAGTCTCGAGCTTCAGAGCTTTTTATAAAACAGCCGCCGTCCAGGATCTTATATTCGGGAAACCAAACAACAACGTTGTCCATGGAATGTCCGGGACCAAAAAAGTTCAGAACAAAAGATTGACCACCGATTTTGTAGATTTTATTGATGTCAACAAGATGGGCGGCTTGTGCTTTGTGATTTGCCTTTAGTAGATCATTCGTCATTTTTGTTGCGTAGGTGGGAATCCCAATGCGATTGTAATAGGCAAAACCACCTGCACGGTCTTCGTGCCAATGTGTTGCGTAAACAGCAATAACAGGTAAATTATGTTTTTGTTTGATACTATCCAATAAGGGCTGGTATTGGGTAGAATCCCATGGGGTGTCAAAAAGGATAACACCTTTTTTCGTGATTAAGTACACGGCATTTGCTGCATATTTGGTGCCGTCAAAGGTATTAAAGGTCGTGTATAGATATAGTTTCGAATTAATTTTCTCTATTAAAAGAGGTTTCTCCTGCGCCTGTACTGCTGGAGAAAGACATAGAAAACCAGTGCTCAAGCAAAAACTAACAAGGAGACCACGGATACTAGCTGAAAGAAGTGAAATCATATTTTTTTAATGTTATTGCATTAACGTTGGAACGAAATGAATATTGCTTCTTCAACGTTTGATTAAAATATTTTTATGTCGACTGCACAAAATCTTCACGATAAGGACTAAACGAATCGATCAGTTCTCCTTCCTCAAGACATTCACATCCATGAATCAGATTTGAATAAATGATACACGAATCTCCTGCCGTCAAGATGCTGTCAACACCATCAATATGGTATCTGAATTTTCCAGCGCTGACATAAGAAATTTGCGTATGTGAATGTTGATGAAGTGCACCGATGGCTCCTTTTTCAAATCGAACTTTCATGAGCATGAGCTCCTCATTAAAAACGAGTATCTTTCGCATGACGCCTTCACCCAAGTCTGTCCATTGCTGTTCGTTGTCGTGTAGGAATATTTCGCTCATCTAATTATTGTTTTTGTAAATGTTTCGATCGTAAATGCTTTGTTGTTCAATTATAGCAAATAAATATGAAACCCCAAATGATTCAAGTAAAGGAAAAAACAGTTACTTTGCGCTGGAGCAATATGGATATCCAAGTATGAATTATTTCGACAAACTTATCACTTTATTACGTGAAGAACAACAATTTGATAGATTACAGCATGAGACTTTGTTATTGAAAAGTAGCTTGAATGAACGACGGATGCAAGGTGTTACTTGGTTTCCGATTCAGATAATAGATACTGAGCTTGGAAGAGGGGATTATTTGTCTGTTAGTTTAAACAGAACCAATCACTATGACGTCGATCACAAGTTCCGCTTCGGTATGCCAGTTTCCCTATTCTCAAATCACGATCCCGAAAGGGACCGAATAGATGGTATTATATCCGCCATAGGTAGGGATGGGATGCGAATCTCATTTCGTGTGGATGAACTGCCTGAATGGAGTCGGAGAGGGAAGCTTGGTATTGATTTATTATTTGATGAGTATTCTTATCGGGAGATGTTCAATGCGCTGGAGAAAGGCAAGGAATTGAGTAAAGATACAAAGCAGGGAGGTTTCGTGAGAAGGCTGATCGGAGAGGAACGGATTCCTAGTGAATCGAATGAGGTGTTCTTTGTACATCCCAACTTGAATGTCAGTCAAAATAAAGCGGTTCAACAGATATTGGAAGCAAGTACTGTGGCTCTTTTGCATGGGCCGCCGGGGACAGGAAAAACAACAACATTGATACAGGCAGTGAAGGCATTGTTAAAACAGCACAGCAAACAGCTGTTAGTTGTTGCGCCTAGCAACACCGCTGTTGATCTGTTGACCGAGCGTTTGGACGCTGCTGGAGTCAGGGTAACAAGAATAGGTAATCCTGTAAAAGTTTCCGAGCATCTTCAGGAATTGACACTCGATGCAAAGATTGATCGACATCCTGCAAATAAGGATATTAAAACACTTCAAAAGCAAGTGCGTGCCTATACAGAGATGGCTCAAAAATATAAACGTAATTTTGGAAAGGCAGAGCGGGAGCAAAGAAAAGCATTGTTTGATGAAGCTCACCGGATCCGGAAGGAGGTCGATCAGATTCAAGATTTTATCACTGGCGATGTTTTGGACAAAGCAGAAGTCATTACTGCAACCTTGGTAGGTTCGAATCATGAGGTTATACGAAATCGTAGTTATGAAACAGTCATTATAGATGAGGCTGCACAGGCACTGGAACCGGCTTGCTGGATCCCGATATTAAAAGCACATCGTCTTGTTTTAGCAGGCGATCACAATCAATTGCCACCTACGGTAAAATCCAGTAAGATATCTAACCATGGGCTGAGCCATACATTGTTCGAAAAATTGGTAGACCATAATCCGCAATTAGTTTCTTTGCTAGATGTGCAATATCGAATGAACGAACAAATTATGCAATATCCTTCCACAGCCTTATATAACGGTTTGTTGAGAGCCGATAGTGCAGTCGCACAGTGGAACTTAGCAGGAGATGCCGAGCCTGTCTTATTTATTGATACAGCAGGAGCGGGATTTGAAGAAACGGAAAGTGACGGTGCAATCTGCAATATTGGAGAAGCACATTTTATTAAATCTCATCTGAGCGCCCATATTGGTTCTTGGACAGCTTCCTGGAGCATCGATGAAAGCCTGAGCATCGGCGTGATCGCACCTTATCGGAAACAGGCTACTTTATTGAAGGAGGTATTGGATGGTGAAGACGAGCTGCGACCTTTTAATGACTTGATTAAAATACAGACAATAGATAGTTTTCAAGGACAGGAGAAGGATATTATCTATATCAGTTTGACGAGAAGTAACGCTGAACAGCAGATTGGCTTTTTGTCTGATGTTCGCCGGATGAATGTTGCAATGACTAGAGCGAAGAAAAAACTGGTTGTAATAGGTGACAGTGCCACAATCGCTTCACATCCTTTCTATCGTGAATTTATAGCCTATACCGAAGCAATTGGGCATTACCATAGTGTATGGGAATGGGATATTTCTGCGATATAATACATGAAGCCACTTCTTAGGAAATGGCTTCATGCATTTTATTCACCGTGCTAAAAACGGTTGACTTCGTTAGCACAACTCTTGATTAAGAAGTGAACTTCATCCAATCCGTGTTCTCGTCATAGTTCATGAGTGGTTCGGCATTATTATTATTTGATAATTGGCCAACCAACATATAAATATCCATACTCACGTGTTGACGTGTTATTTCTGTCATCTTATCATTGAATCCAGCATTGTTAATTTGTAAAACATATTGGAAACAAATCACACGAGCTATTATTTTTCCAAGTGTAACCAGTTCGCGTTGCTTAGGCTGTAGCGGAAAATCAAAATTTAAGATTGATGAGAAAAATGGCGCAGCGAATTCAGTTCCGCTATATTTTTTTAAGAAAGACAATAAGTTACTTTCTTTAGTTTTACGCATAAGTTTGCCGATAGCTTCAGCCACTTGCGAATAAAGCATCTCATTTGATCCTTCGAATATTTGGAAAGGTCTGCTGTCAATGAGGCCACGGCCTGCAACATGATCCAATCTATAGCCATTTGCACCTGATAATTGCACACATATTTGCGCGGCTTCGTGCATTAAGTCTGTTACAAAAGCTTTCACACTATTGGCATCTACACCATGAGCGGAAAGGTCATTATTGATGGAACTAATCGAGACGCTGTATGAACACATTGCGGAACACAATGTAAATGCAGCCTGTATGCGCGATAACTGGAACTTAACTGAGTCTAATTCATTTAAACTAATGCCCGCTACACGGCGTTCTGAGCAATGTTTCATGGCTTCATCCAACATACGTTTTATAAAACCCATACCCATTCCAGGAAATTGCAATCTGCTGCGGTGGAGGGTATCTAACATCAATTTAATTCCTGTACTTTCAGGATTTAGTTTGTGATCCGTGGGTACGTTGATATCTATGTTGTTCACACCATAAGGAATTGCATAGAGACCAAGGCTATTGTATTTCTTTGTAACAACAATCTTTTGTTCTTCGACGGCGTTCTCTGTGACAAAGAAATCTATATCCCGCACCAGTTCTCCGTTTTCATTTTTCTTGCGTGCTGTCACGAGCCAAAAATCTGCCGCGCCGGTAAGACCCTGCCAATGTTTTTCACCCTTTATAAAATACTTACCATCTTTTTGTTCGTAAGATGTTCGCATATTGAGTGCGTCACTGCCGTAAGCCTGTTCCGTAATCATTAGTCCTCCCATGGCTTGATTTTCCAGAAACTGCTGGAATATCTTCTCCTGAAGTAGTGTATTGCCATATTTGGCAAAAGGTTCCAAAAATAAAGCAATATTAATACCGAAGATTAGAGACAGGGAAAGTGACTCATAAGAAGCGGCTGCAAGTACACCCAAACATTCTTTTACATGAAGGCCTCGACCACCGTGGTGCTCGGGGATAGCAACTGACAAGGGTTGCATTTTCATGATCTCTGTTAAAAACTCAGGCGGAAGCCCACGCGTTAAACTGAGCGAGTTGTAATCGTACTCCTTATTAAATAAGCTTGATAGCCTAGTTTTGAAATTCGCAATAAACAAATCGAAATCTTGGGTTATATTGTTGTGTTCTGAAACCTTAAGCATCTTTAAATATGTAATTAAATGATGGAACAATGTAAATCGAAACATCGAGAATAAAGAGTGCTACCAAACTGAAATTCTCTTTTACTTCAATGACTTACACAAAAATAACTGCAATCAATTTGATTTTCTTGTGTACTTCAGTATAAAAGATAGGACAAATCGTGCATGTTGAAAATTTAAGTTGCTCTGTTTCGATAAGAAGTAGGAGAAACACCGACGATCTTTTTGAAAAGTCGCGAGAAGTAAGAAGGGTCAGAAAAATCCAATTCATAACAGATATCTGCAATGCTTTTAGTGGATTCAAACAATAGAAATTGACTATGCATAATCAGAACTTCAAGAATGAGTTCTTTGGAAGATTTTTTGAACACCGAAAATACACAACGATTAAGATAGTTTGTAGATACCGCGAGTTTGTCCGCGTAAAATGCAATGTTTTTTTGCTTTTTGAAGTTTTTGTGCACGAGTTGTTTGAACATCATTGCAATTTCCTGCCTCCGATTAAGGGCTTGATTGGAGGAAGAAAGTTTGATGATTTTTAAAATTGCCGATTTTAATAAATTTTCAAAAAGTTCTCGGTAAGGTAATTCCGAAAGCAGCTCATCATAAAGTAATCTAAATAGTTCCTGAAGATCCCTGCTATCTTGGGCAGTTAAGTTAAGTAGGGGGGAGATGTTAAAGATATTCAAAATCTCCTGTTCCCTGAATATGGACGTCATCGCATTGTCGTTGATCAAGACACAATGTCCTTTCGAAGATTTATCGACAGACTTTATTGTTGAGATATTACCATAATTGCTGATAAGAATTGCCGGAGCCTGAACGACATATTCTTTGGCTCCGATCTGATGTTTAAAATAACCTTCAGTTATATGGACGAGGAGGTTATAGCCCAAGAAAATAGGCGGAGTAGGGAATTTAATGTAAGGGGCGATCTCACTGAGCTGAAATATCTTGATGGGCGATTGCTGGTAGCGCAGATGCTCCAAACTACCTGTCATAAAACGATCTACAAATTCACCCGCATTTACCTGCTTTTCCATTGTCAATTATTCTTATAAAAATTTAGTATGCCACAGCTTTTGAATGTCATCTATTGTTTCATGTGTAAATCATGCTCCCCAATAATATTCCAAAGTTAGTGGGATAAAACTTGTTTATCAATTTTAACAAATGATTTGCTAAAATAGAGCTTTATTCTTAGTTTAGTTTTCTGCAATCGAAATAGCTTGATGCTCAGCGGCTATATTTTATAATTATAAACCAAATGGATATGAAATCAGTGCTCATTTTTATATTAACTCTATTCCTTTTCAATAATGCGACTGCACAAACTTCGCTAAATTATTGCAATGATCGTATACAAACTGGAGCGGAACAAACTGAGCGTTATGTTCCTTATTTAATGAATAAACGTGTTGCGCTATTGGGCAATCCATCTACGATTATTAAAGGTCGACACCTCGTTGATAGTTTAATTGCTCGAGGTGTCCAAATTGTTCGGATCTTTGGCCCTGAACATGGTTTTCGGGGGAATGCCAGCAATGGAACCGAAGTAGGGGATGAGATCGATCCGATAACTAAAATTCCTATCGTGTCCTTGTATGGAAACAAGAAAAAACCATCAGCTCAAGATCTAAAAGATATCGATCTGTTTATCTATGACGTGCAGGATATGGGTGTAAGATTTTATACCAATATTAATACACTACGGGATATTATGGAAGCCTGTGCTGAAAATGATAAGGAACTCCTGATTTTAGATCGACCGAATCCGAATGCTTACCTGATCGATGGACCTATTTTGGATATGGAATATAAGTCAGGTATCGGGCAATTCCCTATCCCTATTGCACACGGGATGACGACAGCCGAATTTGCTCAGATGATTAATGGAGAAGGTTGGATGGCTACCGAAAAGAAATGTAAATTGAAGATTATTCCTGTAGCAGATTATGATCATAATATGCTCTATAAGCTGCCAGTTAACCCTTCCCCCAATCTAAACACCGAACAAAGTATCCTATTGTATCCAAGTACCTGCCTTTTTGAAGGTGTAAAAGTAAATCATGGCAGAGGGACAGATTATCCTTTTGTTATAATTGGTAGCCCAATTTACAAGGGCATATATGATTTTTCATTTGTTCCTGTCAGTAAAAAAGGCATGAGTGAATCACCGCTTTTCATGAATGAAGAATGCTACGGAATAGATTTGCGTAAATACGATCTGCAAAAGCTTGTCGCTAGTAAAAAATTAAACTTATCGTGGATTATCGAGCTTTATCGAAATTCTCCGGAAAAAGACAAGTTTTTTGATCAGTCATTTTCGAAACAGATTGGAAGTATCGAAAAGCTCGTGGGGGTAGGTTTATTTCGTAAACAAATCGAAGCTGGTAATTCAGAAGAAGAGATCCGAAAAACCTGGGAGCCAGGGCTAAGTAATTATAAAAAGATGAGAAAGAAATACCTTATCTATCCCTAATACAATGTCTACATAATCTCTAAGAGAAAATAATGAATAGCATAGCTATTTTATAGTGCTAAAGAATAACCTATCATTCTAAATAAAATACACCGATGCTTGGATTGAAATATGATTGGCGTCCGATTATTATCCTACTTTTTGTTGTAGGAGGTCTTTTTCCATTACGGGGACAGCATCTTGCTCGGGGCCTAGACCGCCAAAATAATACATCTTTTTCCGCTATCAGTTCAAAACCTTTGTTGAAATGGAAATTCCAGACTAAGGGAAAGCTCTTTTCTTCGCCAGTCATTTGTGGCGATATCGTCTTTATAGGATCTTGTGACAGTAATCTTTATGCTTTAAATAAAACGAACGGCGATATATTATGGAAGTATAAAACGGGCGGTGAGATTCGATCGACTGTTGCTGTTGAAGCTTCAATCGTATATTTTTTAAGTGCTGACGGATACTTGTATGCACTAGATGTCGATACAGGACGAGAGTTGTGGCGATTTTCAACCAATGGAGAGAAGAGTTATGATGTTTGGGATTATTTTCATTCATCCCCAGCCGTTGCAGATGGTGTTGTGTATTTTGGATCTGGAGATTACCATATCTATGCCGTCGATGCTAAATCTGGAAAACTCGTTTGGAAATTCTTGACGGGAGGAATTGTACATGCAGCTCCCACATTGACACCAGAAAATGTTTACATCGGTAGTTTTGATGGCTCTTTCTACTGTTTAAAAAAAGACGGTACTTTACAATGGAAATTTAAAACTGTCGGTGAACGTTATTTTCCTAAAGGTGAGATTCAGTTTCACGCAGTGCTTGCTGATAGTACAGTCTATTTTGGAGCCCGGGACTTTAACGTTTATGCGCTTAATGCGAACAACGGTAGCGGTGTTTGGGTTTACCATCAACCGGGAAGCTGGACAAGTATACCAAGTGTTTTTGACAAAAGACTTGTTGTAACCATGTCGGATTCCTATAGTATACTTGTTTTAAATAAAATGGACGGAGTGAAATTGGCCGAACCCAAGGTGCCTTTAAACACATTTAGCAGTGCTTCGATTGCTGGTAATGAAGCTTTTTTCGGGACATTGGATGGTGTAATTTATAGATTGAACATAAAAAATGGTGAGGTTTCACCTATTTTTCAAACCGAATCAAGTAGCAAGAAAAAGCGGCTGTTTTTCAATGATAAAGGTGTACTTCGTGCCGATTTGCAACAAAAATATGAGGACGATATTACTCGTTTGTTTGCAGATTATTTGCAGATGGGAAGTGTCTTTTCAACAATATGGATCGAAGACAAGTGTCTTTATTTTGGTTCCGCAGATGGTGCTATCTATGCGCTGGAATAATAAGATTACGCGCCATATAAAAATTGTAACAGCATTTATTTTCTTAAAATTTTTTCCATTGATTTACCCTTGGCCAGTTCATCGATCAGCTTATCGAGATAACGAACTTTTTGAACAAGCGGGTCTTCAATATCCTCAATGCGATAGCCACAGATGACTCCCTTGATTTTCGAAACATTCGGGTTTAAACCTGGAGCTTGTTTAAAGAAATGTTCAAAGTCAACTTTATTGTCAATTAGCTGCTGTAGCGATGCAGGACTATAACCGGTTAGCCAGCATATAATTTCGTCGACCTCCTCTTTGGTGCGTCCTTTTCTTTCAGCCTTTTGTATATAAAGCGGATACACACCAGCAAATGACATGCGGTATATTCTTGTATTGTCCATTTTTATAAGTTGATTTTATTAAAGATATTCATTTTACCTTTCATTCTCAGTAATTTTTATTTGAAAATAAGGAAAAACTTAAACAAGTTGGAATTGGGCTATCAGAAAAAATTGCTTAGCAATTTCTTTAATAATAATATTATAAATTATAATTCTATCTTTATGTGATACAAAATTATTGAAATATTAGCTATGGATTTGAGGTATATTCGGAACAACATACATATTAAAGAAGAGGAGCAACAACGTATAAAAGATTTTCCCGTATTGATAGGGGGATGTGGAATAGGGAGTTATATAGCAGAATGCTTATTGCGGATGGGTTTCGAAAATTTGACAATTGCTGATGGAGATATTGTTGAATTGACAAACCTAAACCGTCAAAATTATACAAACAAGGATATTGGTGTCAAGAAAGCAATAGCCTTGCGTGATCGTTTGCATGCAATTAATCCAGATGCCAATATAACAGTATTTGCTGAATTTATTGATAAGGACAACTTGTATGATATCGATCTCAATCATAGGGTTGCCATTAATGCACTGGATTTTTCTTCCGATATCCCTTTTGTTTTTGACCAATATATGGCCAAAAGAAATATACCAGTAGTACATCCTTATAATTTAGGGTGGGCGGGATTTTTAACTGTTCTTCCTCCCGAAGGCCTTAATCTGCAGTCGTTGGAAAAGGCACACCAGACATTTGAATTAAATGTCGGTAAATTTATTGTGGATAGCTTAAAGGCAAAAGATATCGATACGAAATGGTTTGAAGAATTTTTGGCAGAATATGGAAAAATTGCATTGACGTCTCCACCGCCGCAGCTGTCGCTAGGTTTATATCTGTTGTCGGGAATGGTCAGTCACACCGTGTTCAATTTGGCAACAGCAAAACCTGTAAAATTCTTTCCGGATTCCTATTATTTATCAATGATGAGCTGAACTTAATATAATTGAAAAAAATATTCGTTCCATTACACTTTTGTGTAGTAAATTTGTTGCTGTGGGAATTTAAACGAAAAGTCTTTATTTTTATAATTGCATATCGAATAACATTTGCATGAACTGGACGCCTGAAAATTATTATTTTACCAAGCTTAATAAAAACGAACTTCCTGAACTTATTCATTTTTATTTAGTAACGACTCAGGAGCATTACAAACTGGATAGTTATTCCGAAGAGGAATATAAGTTTGATTTTGAGTCATTAATAGGAGAGGATCATACTTTTTTTGATCGTTCCATTTATTATGTCCTGCGAAGTAAGCTTGATAACGGTATTCAGGCATCTATTAGAATTACATTTTGGGATAAGGAGACAAGTTTGCCGATTCAGAAATTATTTGATATCGAAACAGAAAGCTTGTTAATTCCACAAGTAACTAATTTTTGGCATATCGGAAGGTTTGTTATTTCTGGAAAGATAGTAGGTAATCGAATCAATATCCTGAAAAAGATGCTTTTTGATGCTTTTTATGGCCCATATAGCCTTGGCAGTGGATTAGTCATAGCCGAATGTGACCGGAAAGTCGTGAATACACTTCGGAAATTGGAAATTGAATCTTATCAGCTTGGAGATCCGATTATTTACTTATATTCTGAAACCTTACCAATCTATATTAAATCGGAATGGCTGAAAACTTTTGTAGAGAAGAATAAGTATTCTCAATTTAGCATAGGAAATAATGTGGATATCCAAAAATTTGTTGAGATGTCTAACCAAATGTTGTTATGTTCAAAAAATAGTGTATAGCAAACATCAAAAAAGAGATAACTCAATGGCCAATGCTGTGGCTTCTGTTATGCTTTTGACTTTTAGCTTTGAAAATATTTGTTTTTTATGAAATTTCACTGTATCAATTGATACATATAACCGATCTGCTATTTGATCCATCGTAAGACCTTGTGCCGAAAAGAGAAGAATATCCTTTTCGCGGGGTTTCAATTTAATACGGGGAGTTTCTACCCAAATATCTTTATCAAGGTCATATTCAAATTGTTTTCCATCTTCATCAGATTTAAATCGAATGTTTCCCGAGTTTGCATGCGAGGACATCGAAACCAGGCAGAGCGCGATCCAAGGATTGGAAAACTTATCCAACAGCAGGGGCTTGAGTTTATGGTTCACTAAAAGTGGCTTATTACCGGGTTGTTTTAAATGAAAATCATAAGATATAGAGAATTTTAAGCGATCTTCGGCAACCAAATTCCCGAAAAAGTCAAAACCAACATCGTTTATCTTTTTTAGTAAATGTAAATCGCTCTCAGGGACATTATTAACATAGTGATAATAACCTTCCCGCATTACTTCAGTAGGTGTGCTGCCACATAAAAAAATTGGATTATCAGAAACAAATAGAAAGCTTTTCTTTGAATAATCAATTAAATATATACTTTGATAGGTTAATCTGCTTAAGGATTTAGCGAAATTAATAAAGGCTTCGACAATCTCATAATCATCTTTGCTAAAGTCGTCTTTAACTTGTACCGGCTTGAAAAAATCTTCAATCTTAATTTTCATAGTGTAAATTACAAAGATGATCCGTAATCGCTTTTGAATACCACGTAAAATCGATGTTGTCCTGGCGTGCAAGTTACAAAAATAAGGGCGTAATCTCAATTTATACGCTAGAAATAGGCCTTCTTACATTCCTATCCTTACTTTGTAATCATCGTCAAAGTAATATCTATACCTGTTCAAAATATTAAATCTCTATCCAGCAATCAAATAAGTTTCTACACAAATGGGTAGAATATTGTTTATAATGATAATACAAAAGATAATACTATTATCTTTAAGGTTTTAAAGCAAATAATTGTATAAATATAACTTATTGGATCCAAATAGCCAATAGTAATTATTGCTTTGCCTGATTTTTTGATAAGTTTTAACCCTGAGATGATGACGTTCGGGGATTTTTTTCAATTTGTTCGTTTATCTCGACGCCAGGTTTCCAATGAGTAGTCCGTAGAAAAATTTTTGTAGATTGAAGTTGTTCGTCCCTACAATCGGGTAAGGTGTTCAAGAGGTTTAACATCGAGTAAATTATAAATTTTCCAAGCTTTCTCACCTGTAAATCAAAATCTTTCATTTTCCGAGGTTTCGTGTCAATTCGTTTGGTTTCTTTATATGTATATACATTTTGCGTATATTCATTTGATATTTGTTTTTTTTATAGTAATATTGTGCTTAATGTTTTGCTTTTAAGTGTTTTGTCAAATATATAATGTATGTACAATGTAATGCTTGTTATGAGTTTTTGTGCAGTTTATGAGAAAAGCAACTGATGGAATTAAAAATTATAAATCTGATACTTATGAAATTACGTTTCTCACTTTCTTTTGCAGCTGGACTGTTATTTATGAGTGGACAGTCTGCCTTAGGACAGGGGCATGCAATTTGGCAATTGGGAAATTCGGACGGTTCAAGTGGTGAATTTGCTTTGGCCCCAAATGAATATAAGAAATTTTTGGAACATGATTTTGGTTATGAAGACAATGCGTTTATCATCGGTCAATCTACGTTAGCAATTGATTTACCCTATGTATTGCCTGGCCCTGCTAATGAATGGGGTGGGACCGGAGGGACCTCTGGTCTGAGAACACATTTTTTAAATCTATACTACGTGTTAAATGGCGGTATAGAAGGTAGTCAATGCACACTCCAGGTTAAATTGGCAAATAGTGATCCTAAAAATAGTCCAACACTACAGATCTCAATCAATGGTAAACCTTATAACTTTGAAGTAAAACGGGGAACAGGAAATGGTGAACCCCTAAATAATACGTCAAAATCTGGAAATTCGACTATCAGCATACCATTGTCTGCCAATCTCATCAGAAAAGGAGGTAATCAGATTACTATGACTGTCATAAAGGGCGGTTGGGTTGAATTTGATTCATTTAAATTAATTGGTCCACAGAGTGTTAAGTTGATTTCTGATTGTACTACAATCGTTAAAAATGTACAACAATCTGATTTTGAAATTCTGAGCGGAGGAAAACCTGTTCAGCATATGCTGGTTGATCTTTTGAAGCTGAGAGATGACGAAAAGCTGAAAGTAGTCTTAGATGGAAAGAAGATTTATGAGAAAGCGCTTGAAAAAGGTGCAGCGAAACTTGAAATACCGATGCCTTATACCGCTAAGAATGTCGTAAGCAAGTATGAAATTTATAGTAATGGACGATTAATACAATCGTCAGCAATCGTGCGAGGACCCAAGAGATTGGGGGGCGTTTCAGATTATGTGAACACAATGATTGGTTCGGCGCATTCCAGATGGATGATAGCGCCAGGACCATGGATGCCCTTTGGAATGGTAAAGATAAGTCCAGACAACCAAAATATTGGCTGGCAGGCGGGCTATGAACCATCCATTGAATCTATTGGTACGTTTAGTCATATTCACGAATGGACCATGGCGGGATTGGGAACATTTCCTACTGCTGGTCAATTGAAAACAAGGGTCGGCGATCAGTATAGTTCACATTCAGGGTATCGATCTGCAATAGATAAAACCAGCGAAAAGGCTCCATTGGGTTATTATGCTGTACATCTTCTTGATCACGATATCGATGTAAAATTAACCGCGGGAACACGTTCTAGTTTTCAGCAGTATACCTACCATAAGTCGGATACAGGACGTATTATGATTGATCTTAAGGTAAACGGAGAATACGATTATAAAATTAAAGATCTTTCACTCAAAAAGGTTTCTGATTACAAGATTGTAGGATACAGTAATCAATTGTCTGAAAACGTTTGGTCTACCGATGCAAAACAGGATTATATCGTATACTTTGTCATGGAGTTTGATAAACCTATTATCAACTATGGCACATGGCATAATGATAAGGTGGCAGAACGAGCTGATTTGGTTGCTGATAGCGCTCAATTTGCAGGGATGTATGTAGAATTTGATGTTCACAGAGATAAAGCGGTGCAGCTGCGCACTGGGATTTCCTATGTGAGCTTAGCCAACGCTGAAGAGAATCTGAAGACCGAATTGGCAGACCCGTTTGGATGGTCGATTGACACGGTCGTCGCAAATCAGCATAAAGTGTGGGATGAATTGTTAAGTCGGTTGGAAATAAAATCCTCAGACTATCTAGAAAAAGAGAAGTTCTATACCAATATGTACCGCACTTTGGCAAGCCGAAATACATTCAGCGATGTCAATGGAGAATGGAGATCTTCAGACGAAGCGATACAAAGGTTACCCCATAAAGGAGATCTCGCTTTAGGTTGTGATGCATTCTGGAATACCTTTTGGAATTTAAATCAATTTTGGAATCTGGTTACACCCGAATGGTCCAATAAATGGGTCCGATCGCAGCTTGCAATGTATGAGGCGAATGGCTGGTTGGCTAAAGGGCCGGCTGGCATGGAGTATATACCCGTAATGGTTGCAGAGCATGAAATACCGTTGATCGTCGGGGCCTATCAAATGGGAATTAGAGATTATGACGTTGAAAAAGCATTCGAAGCCGTAAAAAAAATGCAAACAACGAGCCCATTGAAATTTGAAGGCGGTTTCGCGGGTAACAGGGATCTGGATGCTTATTTAAAGTACAAGTATGTTCCTTATGATTTGGGCCGATTTTCAAATTCGATGGAATATAGTTTTGACGACTGGACTGTTGGTCAGTTCGCAAAATCGTTAGGAAAAGAGCAGGAGTATAAGTATTTTAATGACCGTGGAGCCTGGTGGAAAAATGCAATCGATGTCAATAGCGGCTATGCCCGGATGAAAGATGCCAAAGGAGAATGGTATAAAGATTTTGATCCTTTCAAGTCTGGGGCTAATCACCATTATGTGGAAGGAAATGCTTGGCAATTGACATTTTTCGTGCCACAGGATATTCCTGAACTAGCAAAAATGATCGGACAGGACGTATTCTTAAAACGATTAGAATGGGGTTTTCCGGAGAGCGAGAAATGGCGCTATAATGGCCCTAATGATCAATATTGGGATTATCCTGTCGTTCAGGGAAACCAGCAGTCGATGCATTTCGCCTATATTTTTAATTGGTTAAATAAACCTTGGTTGACACAGAAATGGAGCCGTTCCATTGGTGCGCGCTATTATGGACAGGGGATTTCAAATGCCTACCTAGGGGATGAAGACCAAGGGCAAATGAGCGCTTGGTATATCATGAATGCGATTGGTTTATTTCAGATCGATGGTGGAACAAGGGTAAAACCGATTTATGAAATAGGCAGTCCACTTTTTGAAGAGGTCAAGATTAAATTGGGTAGTCAATATGGAAGGGGTGAACAGTTTACGATCAAAGCGAAAAATGCAAGTAAGAAAAATATGTATATACAACGTGCGACATTAAATGGAAAACCTTTAAACACCTTTTACTTTGATGCCTCTGAACTTTTAAAAGGGGGAGAGCTTGTTTTAGAAATGGGGCCGGTGCCCAATAAACAATGGGGATTGTTTCAATAAGTAAAAATCTTTCATTGAAGAGTTCAGCTTGACTTAATTTGTATAGGAAGGACGAGGTATAACCATAATTTGTTAAAGTTTGGTTAAACCAACCGAGCTGTTACAACAAACCCCTTCGCCCAGCGTTATAGAGATAGTTTCATAATTTAGGTTAATAATTGGTTAGTTAGTAAAAACCTGAAGTTCCCCGCTTCAGGTTTTTGTTATTATTGACTTGATTGAAATGAATTGCCTTGCTTAACGTTTTTAGTTTTGCTAAATCCTATTAACAAACGTAAATCATCGATATAACCGCTGGTAATATTTGTAAATATTTACGATTATCTGTACTATTGTAGGTACACGCTAAAATGCGCGGCCTATGGTGTTTGCTTGAATGAAAGCAATTAACAATGTCGTCTATCATGATTATATGATCAAATTTATTCGTTTTTTACTTTTAGGATTATTTCTTTGGGAGAACGTTTCTGCCCAAAAGCTTCCTATCGACTATGTCAATCCGTTTATCGGTACCAGCAATTATGGAACAACCAACCCGGGAGCTCAGGTTCCCAACGGTTTGATGAATGTTTCCCCATTTAATGTAATGGGATCATCACTTAACGCATTTGATAAGGATGCAAGATGGTGGTCAACTCCCTATGAACATAGTAATAGCTATTTTACAGGTTTCTCGCATGTCAATTTAAGTGGTGTAGGATGTCCAGATATGGGAAGTTTGTTGTTGATGCCAACCTCAGGAAAACTGGAGGTTGATTATCATCAATATGGTAGTACCTATACCCAAGAGGTTGCCCATCCGGGGTATTATAGCAATGTATTAAAGAAATATGGCATTAAAACGGAAGTTTCAGCCACAGCACGTGTAGGCGTATCGAAATTCACTTTTCCAAAAGGACAGGCAAATATCCTGCTCAATTTGGGCGAGGGTTTAACAAATGAAACGGGAGCGACAGTTCGTTATGTGAGTGATACCGAAATAGAAGGATCTAAGTTGTTGGGCTCTTTCTGTTATAGCAATAATCAGGCTGTTTACCCAATTTTCTTTGTCATGCGTGTCAATAAAAAGCCCGCAAAAAAAGGTTACTGGAAATTCCAGCGTGCCGGAGAAAAATGGGAAAATGACTGGAATAATGATGCTGGAAAATATAAGATTTTTACAGATTATACAGATCAACTTTCTGGTGATGATCTTGGCGCATTTTTTAGCTTTGATGTTCAAGAAAATGAAAGTTTGGAAGTTCAGCTTGCCGTGTCGTTTGTGAGTGTCGATAATGCCCGTAAAAATCTAGACGCCGAGCAGGCTGATTTCGGATTTGAGAAAACGCATCAGCAAGCTTCTTTACAATGGAATAATGCCTTGTCGAAGATACAGGTAGAGGGTGGAACGGAAGACCAGAAAACAGTGTTTTATACAGCACTATACCATGCCATGATTCATCCCAATGTTTTACAGGACGTGAATGGCGAGTATCCCGCAATGGAAAGCCGGAAGACTCTTGTAGCAGATCACAATCGTTATACAGTGTTTTCACTGTGGGATACCTATAGAAATGTACAGCCGCTCATGTCTTTGGTTTATCCCGATAAGCAGGTTGGTATGATACGTTCCATGATCGATATTTATAAAGAAAACGGCTGGATGCCGAAATGGGAATTGTATAGCCGAGAAAGCTATACGATGGATGGTGATCCTGCAGTTCCTGTGATTGTTGATGCATGGATGAAAGGTATTCGGGATTTTGATATCAATACCGCTTATGAAGCCTTTTTGAAATCTGCTACTACAACTGATTCAACAAATAAAATCAGGCCCGACAATGCGGATTACGTGAAGTATGGGTATGTACCGTTGCGCGATTCATTTGATAATTCCGTATCGCATGCGATAGAATATTATGTTGCGGACTGGAATTTAGCTCAGTTGGCTACCTCTTTGGGGAAAAACAAAGATGCACAGCTTTTTGGTAAGCGGGCGCAGGGGTACAAACATTATTATTCGTCAGAATATGGAACTTTTAGGCCCATTCTTCCGAATGGAGAATTTTTGAGCCCATTTAATCCATTGATGGGAGCTAATTTTGAACCTAATCATGGTTTCCATGAAGGTAATGCCTGGAATTACAGTTTTGCAATTCCATTTGATATTCCTGGTTTGGTGAAATTGATGGGCGGAAAGCAAAAATTTGTAGATCGGCTTCAGGCAACGTTTGATAAGGGATATTTTGATGTGACAAACGAACCGGATATGCTGTATCCACATGTGTTTTCAGAAATTAAAGGCGAAGAATGGCGCACTCAAAAGTTGGTGAAAGAAATACTGGAAAAACATTTTACCAACAGCCCCGGCGGTATACCTGGTAATGATGACACGGGGACGATGTCTACATGGGCACTCATGAACATGATCGGGATTTATCCTTTTTGTCCGGGTAGACCAGATTATACAGTTGTAACCCCGGTATTTGATAAAGTAACTATTCAGCTCGATAAGAAATACTATCCAAATGCCGATAAAGTAACCATAAGACGCCAAAAAGAAGGGAATGGTGAATATATCAAAAAGATCGTTATCGACGGAAAACCATTCAATGGATTTAAAATCAGTCACCAGACTTTAGTCAATAGCAAGGATATTCTAATTGTTACTGGAAATAGATAAATAAGCAAACTAAATTGAAAACTGATCTACACAATGAAATATATTAATTATGCGGTCTGTGCAGGCCTATTGTCTTTAATTGGTTGTGCTTCGCTAAAAAGCTCCGATGAAAGTTATTATGCAACGTATGTAAATCCTTTTATCGGAACGGACTTTACCGGAAATACATATCCAGGCGCACAATCCCCCTTTGGGATGGTACAGCTAAGTCCAGATAATGGGCTGCCTGGCTGGGACCGTATTTCTGGATACTTTTATCCCGACAGTACAATTTCTGGCTTTAGCCATACACATTTAAGCGGTACCGGGGCGGGTGACTTATACGATATATCTTTCATGCCGGTGACATTGCCCTATCATGAAGCGGAAGCTCCTCTTGGTATACATTCCAAGTTTTCCCACAAAGACGAAAAGGCACATGCAGGATATTATCAGGTAAAACTGGTTGATTATGATATCAATGTAGAGCTGACGGCAACAGCACGTTGTGGTATTCAACGCTATACTTTTCCAAAGGCGGAATCTGCCGTATTTTTAGATTTAAAGAAAGCAATGAACTGGGATGCGACTACAGATTCGCGCATCGAAGTGGTAGATTCTGTAACTATTCGTGGCTATCGTTTTTCTGAAGGCTGGGCCAGAGGGCAACGTGTCTATTTTGAAACTCGTTTTTCCAAACCTTTTACAGCTGTTCATATCGATAGCACCGTAATATTATCAAGTGCCGATACAACAGCGAAGAAGGCAACGCGAATTGGTACAGCCTATAAAGCCCGATTTGATTTTAAAACTGCCGAAGGAGAACAAGTAACACTCAGTACAGCACTTTCGGGTGTAAGCATGGAAGGTGCTTCCAAAAATTTGAAAGCGGAAGTTCCTAAAGATGATTTTGACTATTATTTGAAAGAGGCAGAGCAAAATTGGAACAGTGAATTGGGTAGGGTCGCCATCGAAACCAAAGACAAAGAGGAGCAGGTTAAGTTCTATACAGCACTATATCATTCGATGCTGGCACCAACAATTTTCAGTGATGTTGATGGTGCTTATATGGGGGCAGATCGGAAGGTACATCAGGCCGAAGGCTGGACCAACTACAGTACGTTTTCCCTTTGGGATACCTATAGAGCATCACATCCCTTATTTACTTATATTGATCCTAATCGTGTAAACGATATGATTAAGTCGTTCATCGCTTTTTATGAACAACATGGCCGATTGCCAGTATGGAATATTTATGGGAGTGAAACAGATATGATGATCGGGAATCATGCAATTCCTGTAATTGTAGATGCATATTTAAAAGGAATCGGTGATTTTGATGCTACGAAAGCATTAGAAGCCTGCGTTGCCACAGCTAATATCGACAATTATAGAGGAATAGGTCTGTATAAAAAATTGGGCTATGTACCCTATGATGTCAAGGATGAATATAATGCTGAAAACTGGTCGCTATCGAGAACACTTGAATATGCATACGATGATCATTGTATCGCCATGATGGCGGATAAGATGGGAAAGAAAGAGATTTCAGAAACATTTTTTGCAAGAGCGCAGAACTACAAAAATGTTTATAATCCGTCGACTTCATTTATGCAGCCCCGGGATAGTAGAGGTAAATTTATTACCCCATTTGATCCCGAAGAGTATAGCGCGCATATCTGTGAAAGTAATGCTTGGCAATATTTCTGGTCTGTACAGCATGATATTCCCGGATTGATTAAGCTTGTTGGGGGGCAAGAACGCTTCGCTCAGAAGTTGGATAGCATGTTTACATTTCATCCTTCGGATACCAGTAAACTTCCAATTTTTAGCACAGGAATGATTGGTCAATATGCACATGGAAACGAACCAAGTCACCATGCCCTCTATTTATTTAATACCGTTGGACAGCCTTGGAAAACACAGCAATATGCCGCAGAGGTTATGAATAAACTTTATTTAAATACACCTGCTGGATTGAGTGGAAATGATGATTGTGGACAGATGTCAGCTTGGTATGTATTCAGTTCGTTGGGTTTTTATCCTGTAGATCCTATCAGTGGGAAATATGAGATCGGCACACCTCTATTTGAAAAAGCCGAATTGAAGCTTTCCAATGGAAAGAAATTTACGGTTAAGGCAAACCAGGTGAGCAGATCCAATATGTATATCCAATCGGTTACTCTTGATGGTAAACCTCTTGAAACAAGTTATATTACACATGAACAGATTATGTCTGGTGCGACATTAGTGTTTGAAATGGGCGAGAAACCAGGGCCAGTGTGGTACAAAAATAAGTAGCATCATTTCTATTTATATAGATCTTTCTAAGCGCGGCCTCCAAATGAATATTTAATGAATTTGGGGGCTGCTTATTTTCTCAGCCGAATTATTCAGATTTTTGTAAAAGTAGGTTGTGCTACATGGTAAACCATTGGGAAGAAGAGCATAATTTGGAATATCACCGACAATCGTCCAACCACACTTTTGGTACATGAGATATGCTGGGCTATCAGTTACCGTATCGAGCACCATAAGTGTTTTTTTTAAATCAATGGCTATCTTTTCAATTTGCTGAAGCAATTTCTGTGCAATGCCCATTCTCCGAAAGTCGGAATGAACTAGCATTTTGGCAACGTCTGCACGATGTGCTTGATTGGAAGGAAGATCGATTTGCAATTGAACTGTTCCGGTGATCTGATTTGTCACGCTATTTTTGGCAACAATTAATACAGTTTTCTGCTGTTTGACTTTATTTAGGACTTTGGTCCAGAATATACGTGCCTGTTCAACAGTCAGATCATCCATAAACCCTATAGAGGCACCTCCTTGGACAATGTTAAAAGTCAGATCTACGAGTTCGGTAATCAAGATGTCACTGGATTCTCTGATTTCTTCAATAACAAAATCTATATTGGAAGTAAGTATGGAGTTGCCTTGTTTCATTGTGGATCTTTATTCACTTCGGGTGAACGCAAAATAGATAACATATAACCAGCCAAGTATTCCGTGAATTAAAGCCCAAAGTATGGATTTATTACGGTCCCATGAAGTGACTACGGCAATTACTGACCCAAGGCCTATTCCCGATTGCGTGATTGTCTGTGTCGTTGATTTACTTATCTCCTGACCAAACACTGCATTGGAAACGAATATAAACAAGATAAATAATGTAAGCTGTTTCATCGTGACTTTATTGAGCTCCTCTTATTTTGAGTTCTTCATTGATTTCTTTTATTCTTTTGAAATTGAGAATCGCAATAGGAGATAAAGCAAAAGGAATAGCCATTAGTGCACTAAATCCTTTGGTAACCGAGGTGTAAATTCCCATTCCCAATAAAATAAAGAGCATGATGGTTAACATCCAGGTAACTACCAGCGCGGTTTTCCTGTTGGTTTGAAGCTCTTCAATAGTCATTCCGTTTAATGGTCTGTTATTCATGATTTCTTTGGTTTATACCTCTAATTTCCGTAATTCTTTTTAAGAAACAAAGTGTTAAGCTTCAAATGATGAATAAATTCTGCTAAATAGGAGATTTATTGTGTTAAAAATACGACGGCTTTGAAAATTTAGAAAACATATGGAGGATTGGAACCATATTTTGCTTTTTATAAGGATTAATCATATAAAGCAGCATATAGGCGAGCAGGAAGAAAATGGAGATGCCGAACGATATCTCAATAAAAAGAAGGATATGTTAAGTATAGGAAATTGCAGAGGTGACGACGAATCTTAAAATAAAGACCGCGAATATTAAAAGCAATGAAAGGGCTATCTTAAAAATATGTTATTTGCGGAAAAATTGAGAAATGAGAATTTTAGCACTAATCGTTATGATATTCGCCATATGTTCCTGTAAGGGGAATCCCGACTCGGGATATAACGAAAAAATGGCCCATCTTTTCCAGAGCTGTACGGAAAAATTGGATGAGAGTTATGGGAAGTTATTGGATGGGGAATATGATGTCGATAAATCCGAATCTTCCTATGAAATGAAATTGAATGAGGCACGTGCTTTGAGCAGTTATATCAAAGGGATAAAATGCGAGGCTGCTCAGTTGAGACCCACTAAAACTGCTGAAGGTTTTCATGTGGCTACAATTGCTTATATGACACAGATTGTTGATGGATATGGTGCTTTACTGATTAAATATATTGATGAACAGAAAAAAGGAGCAAGGAAAAGTCTGCTAAGAGAGATTACGGATGAAAAAGCACGCATTGTAGCCTTAGCCGATGAGTGTTTTGCGCACCAAATGGCCTTCTTGCATCAAGCTGGAATAAAAGTTGATAAGGAAATAAGAAAATAGTTTAAAGTACATTTTGATTTTATAGAGATGTTAAAGCTAGAAAATAGGTGGTATTTGCTGATTATTTTACCGATGACGGCATTTTCCTGTAAGAGTAAAATAACAGCACAGCAGCCATCAGCGCCTATTGCATTGGTGGATACCGTAAAGCCAGATTGGTATCGCGAAAACTATGGTCAGGTTGTTATGATTGACGATAATTTAGTGGTTAAAAAAAACGACAGTTACTTAATAGATCTTCCATTGCGGATTGTTCCAGATTCCACCTATGTCTTCTTTTTGAGTGCTAGAATTCCGGTAGAATTGTTTAAGAAATCAAATGAGTTTTATCCCGATCTCCAGCATTTTGTGCTGATCGTCCCAGACTGGAAATTTTATGATGAGATTGCTAAAGAAGCATCGAAACAAGGTATGTGTATAGAACCTGCGACGACCAATTTTTATTATTCGATAAAAAGAGAGGACGGTGTGGTTAGGGTTGATAGTATTCGTCGTTCTGGTGACGATAATCCGGGCTTTGATTTCGTTAAACCCGCTTCGCCTAAAAATATGCTGACAGTTTACAGGAAGGAAAGTTATGGATCCGTTTGCTGTCCACGTGATCCAAAATGGGATATGGTAGATAAGGATGAATCTTTTTTGCACGATTTTGAACAAACTAATCACCTGAAGGTAACCAAGGGGAGATATGTGCAGATGGAGGGTAAAGAAGGTGAAAAGAGTATCTATTATACGTTGCCCGAATTGGCTTCAGCACAGCGACTGGAATTTTTAGCAGCTAAATATGCGCAAACAACGCCGTTTATAACGCAGTTGTTTGCACCGCAAACGGTTCCGTTTGTAAGCGAAGGTTTTAACAAAATGAAAGAGCTGCCCTAACGCGAGAAATTATAGTTTAGATGATTCGATAATAATATACTTTTTTCTCATTTGAGATAAAGCTATTCGATCAGCTTTATCTCAAACATTTTATCCCAGTTTTTGCCGGTCACAAAGAAGGTATTTGATTTTCGATTGTAGGCAATACCATTGAGTACATCTAAATCGACATGTTGCGTTACATTTTCACGTAATTTGGAAAGATCCACCAATGCCTCTACTGTGCCGGTTTTAGGGTCGATCCGTCCAATGACATCTTCCATAAAGAAATTTGCATAGATTTTTCCCTTTACCCATTCCATTTCATTGATCTGATCGACCATAGCTGTGTTCGTTGCGGCACGAATATAGTCTGATTTTGAGAAGTCAAGTGGATTGAGTGTATAGATGTAATCCGAACCGTTGGACATATATAAATTTTTGCCGTCAGAAGTCAAGCCCCAACCTTCCATTGGCTGAAAGTAGGGGAGTGTTTTAATAACCGATAGGGTGTTTATATCGTATACATAGGCTATATTATTTTTATAAGTCAATTGATACAATTTCCCATTGAGGACAGTGGCGCCTTCGCCAAAAATTGAATCATCCAGTTCAATTTTTTTGATGGGCTCACCAGTTTTAGGGTTCGTCATGCGAACACTCGATTTACCTTTATTTCCGCTTGGACCAATTCCATTTCCTGTACTTTCGATTAAGTTGTCGCCATAAAACTCCAAACCTTGTGTAAAAGCTTTAATATCATGCGGATAAATATTTACAATACTATATTGAAGCAAACGAGGAGGAGTGGAGGCGAATAAATCTATGCTTATCGTATTTTCCTCTTGTTTTCCATCACTAAACACAATAGCTTTAATAATTTGTTTGCCAAATTTTTCATGTTTTAATGGGTATTTAAAGGGCTCATTGCCGTTTACTTCTCCAATTTTTTTATCATTGACGTAATAGACGACAGAGTCTAATTTTGGCATCTTCTCATTGTTTATCTTTAAGACAAGATCTTCTCCCAGTGCATAGCTCTGTTTGATATTGTCAAAGGTAAATGTCGGACTTTCTTCGGACTGTCCGGATTGGGCGCTTGAAGCTGTATTTGTGTTATTGTGCTTATTTTCAGTACAACCACTTAAAATGGCCATAAGCATGAAACTAAGTAGATAAGATTTTTTCTTCATTGAGAGGTGTGCTTGATCAATCATCCTGTAATAAACTGTTGTTCTATTACTCGTTACCCAAACTTAGATAAATTGTTTTTTATATGCAATTCAATTACTTTTTATATAAAAGCATACACCCTTTGTGAGAAAAAAATGAACCATTGCACACAGCTTAATTGTTATAAGAATATGGAACAATCTTATTTTTCTGGAACAAGTGGTATTCTTTTGCCTTACAAGAATCGAAGTTTTTATCCCGATCAGTTACAGGGCAAAAGTCGACTTGCCGTATACAGTTTATTATTTAATTCTTTGGAGGTGAACAGTTCTTTTTATAAAATTCCTCGGGAAGAAACTGTTAGAAGATGGTCCGAAGAAACGACCGATGGTTTTCGATTTACTTTTAAGCTTTGGAAAGGAATTACGCATCAAAAGGAACTTAGGTTTGATCCACAGGATGTCGTTAAATTTCTCTCCGTTATTGATGCCGTCGGTCAAAAGAAAGGATGTTTGCTTATACAATTGCCGCCATCCTTTAAATTTACTTCCATTGAAAGGCTTACTGAACTATTGGACTTTGTCAGTCAGGATAAGAGAAGTGAGGCCTGGAAGGTATGTGTAGAATTTAGAAACGCCTCCTGGTATAGGGAAGAAACTCTTACTCTTTTAAAATCATATGGAATGCATCTGGTTATCCATGATAAGGATACTCTTGGGATGCGTCTTCAATATACAGATACAAAGATTATCTATATACGCTTCCATGGACCAGATGGTGATTATCGAGGAAGCTATTCGGACAGTGTGTTGAAGGAATATAGTACCTATATAAATAGTTGGATTGCTGAGGAAAAAGAGGTATATGCTTATTTTAACAATACCATTGGAGCGGCACTTGCTAACCTGAATACATTAGCGAAATATATCATAGCGGGCAAAGCATCTCGGATTTAAAACTATCGTCTCTTCAAAGGATTCGATTGCGGATATATTCAGTTCCCATATAACCATCCCAACCTTCATGCTCACGCATAATTCGCTGGTATGCTGCTGCCAATGCCTGAACTTTCGTCAATAAAGGGATACCCCTACGGATACAGTCATCATCCGAGAAAGTTCCAGCGTTATCGTACCATTGAAGCCAACCGAGTAATTCTTGTCTAGTCATCAGCTTTAATTTATCGAAAAGCATCTTATCTTTTAAACCTAAAAGCTGATAACGCCAATCATTTCGATGTGATTCCATTGCTAGAATTTTTGGCAGCTGATGATCGATGATCTGTTTGATAAAAGATTCCATAATTTCAAATTTTAGTTGTTGAACATAAGTTGTACATGCGTGTTCGAAAAGGCGTTATATTTTCTTTTCATATGGATGCGCAAGATTTCTTTGTATATATATTCGATAGCCTTCATTTTAGAGATCCGCTGTACTCCATTTTCAATGCATTTGCGATCTGTATAGTTTCCTTTTGGATTATTCCATTGTAGCCAATCAAGCAGCATTTCTTTTTCTAGCTTTTCAAGTCTTTGTTGTAAGCCTGCTAAATCGCTTTCTCTAAGCTGCTCGCGCCAGTCGGACCAAATGGAATTGGATATTGCTGCTCTTTTCTCTTTGAATTTGTTTTCCATGTATTTCTTAAAATCTGATTTGTACAATCTGTTAGATGACTAGCTTGCTGATAATAGCGTTGCCTAGTTTACTTTTCATAAATAGCTCAATCTGTTTCAGTAATTCAGGGCTTACTTCGGGCACCCTTTCTAGATCTCGTATAAACCACTTCTGAATGACTGGGGTTTGTTTGGAACGCTGGTCGAATTTAACGACTTCAGCTCTTGATGATTTCCCCTCAGGATCGTAGTATGACCACAGTACAATGAAAATCGTATTCGGATCTTCATCGGGATAGGGGGTATGAAAGCGAACGATGTCACCAACGTGTAACTCCTTATTGTCATATGCTGCGATTTGTTCCATAAATGCGTCGTCTAAAACTGATAATCAAATATACTAATAATATTAGTATTTCAAAATTTTTACTAAAAATTTTATACTTTCGGTGGACGCTTGTTGATTCTGATAGACAGAACTTATCTTTTAAGGGGTTTTTCGCTGCATTTTATTTTTATTGTTATCAGCTACTTGAATTTTAATGAATTAGCTTTTGTCTGGTTTCGCGTTCCGATGATCAATCGTGTTGGGGCTTGATGTGGTGAATTTCATAGACAGAAGACCAGATAAGAATAGGGATAGCTGCAGAATATACACCTTTCGATTTAACGGTGCATAGAATACAACTTCGGTAAACAGCAGTAATCCTAATAGTGTGTTGTATTTTTAATAGTTTATTTGTTATGAAACTTATTTTCTGACTTAGGCAGTTTTACTTTAAAGACATAATATGGCAATTCTACCTTGTTGATTCCCTTATTCCATTGTGGATCCTTAAAAAGTTGTGCACAAGAAAAATAAAGATATCCATCTTCGCCGATCCCCATGGAATCAGGCCATAATATTCGTGGGTCACGGACTAAGGTATGCAGTTTTCCATCAGGACTTAAATATTTGATGCTGTAGTCGATGGATGACGTTAGGTAAATATTTCCGTTTATATCTGACAGTAAGCCATGTGTGATGCCGACCTCTCCTTTGTCTTCAACTTTTGCATCCAATTCTTGTTTAGTTAGCGTAGAGTCGGTCAAAAATTCTGTCGCAATACAGTATAAATGGGTTTGATTGATCGGTTTGAAGTATAGATATTTAAAGTCGTGACTCAATGCAATGCCATTCACATTGGAAGAAAAAGGTTTTCCATTTTCATTACGCATATCATTATCGTCGTAGCTTAATATCACTTCAGGATCAGCCAGTGTAAATCGGCTTCCAGCCAATGCTTTCCTGCTCTTTCCGGTTTTAAGATCTAGAACAATGATGGCCGCTTGGCCTGGATCAGAGAGGTAGGCTAAATTTTTCTTTCCGTCAATGCGCATATCATTTAGACCCGATTTGGTTTTATCAAGGTCATCGAAACTGTAAATACGTTCAATTTGATCCTTCTTTGTGTCGATTTTCAACAATTTGAACTGACCTTGGGTTGGTTTTTCATCATTGCCAAAAATTGATCCAGCAGATGATGGCTTGGAATCTAATACCCAAAGATTGTCCTGGGCATCGACAAATATATCCTGTACATTAACAAAGTGGGAATTCTCTATTCCTGTTTTATTCCATTCACTATCAGGATAAGGAACAGGTTTCCCGTCGATGATTTCAGTCAGTGCATACTGAAAATTCTTAGTTTGTTTTGGGAAGGAAACAAATAGACGGTTGCTGGATGTAACGCTCACACCAATGGGACGGTATGGACCTAAATCTACTGCGACCTCTAGTTGTGGGCTTGTTGAATTATTGTCTTGGGCCATCATGTTGAGAAAAAAGATGTGAAATAATAAAAAACTAAATAAGAGCCTTTTTCGCATGTTCTTGTGTTAATTTAACCTGTTTTTATTCCCTTAGATTCACCAAGCAGCATCTTATAAGCTTCATAGCTGACCGATACCTTTATAAAATAACTGTCTTTCTGCTAGTATTGTTTTAATAAGGAAAAGCTTTATAAAGTTTTTATCGCTGTATTGTCTTGCTTTTAATAACACTTCTTAATAGCTTTTCAACTTCCCCTGCGTGTGTGACCGTCATAAAATGACCAGCACCTTTAATCACAAAGTTGGGCTTTAAACTTTTGATCGGGATAATACGGTCTTTGTCTCCGTGTATATGGATTAAATTGTCGGGAATAAATTTGTTTTTCCATTGTAGAATCTGATGTATTGCCCAGGCCATAAATACTGGATCGGTATCCTTTAAGATCTGCTTTAGTAATAGAGAATCTTCTTTGCTGCTGATACCAAAAAAATAATCTGATAGAAAATTATGCCATTTAAAGAGGCTATTTGGTACCAGCTGATTGATTCTGAGTCTGCCTGCTAATCGGTACTTAAGAGGGAATTCATGTCTTCCTTTAGTCGAAGCAAGCAGAATAATTTTTTTTACAGGAATAGTTTTGGCAATTTCAATTGCTATCATTCCACCAAAAGAAAGTCCGATAAGAATAGGCTGTTTTACGGTGATTTTTGACGATAATCTTTTTGCATAAATGGCCAGCGGTTCATGGGGGCTCGGCGTAATCCAATCCAGATATTCGATGTCAAGCGAACCAAAGTTTATCTTGCTAAATACCCGTTGGTCTACACCTAATCCGCTTATGATATATATTCTGTTATCGGTTATCTTCATTGAATCAAGTGTCTGGATACATTTACGGAGACAGCCGCTGGATTATCGCTATAAATGAATAGGGGCAAAATAATGATTAAAAATCAATTTTCGCCCCTATTTTATATAATGGAGTAACGTAATTTTAGTACAACTTTTATTGCTCCCCTGTTACGACAGGCTCGCTAAGCTTTTAGCTTCAAAAGTGGACAGTTCGTTGTATTTTTCGGCCTGTACTTTCTTTACCCAATTCGGGTCCTGCAGGATAGCTCTTCCCACGGCGACAAGATCAAAATCACCACGTTCATACCGACGGACCAATTCGTCCAGCGAAGCAGGTGAAGATTTGAATTCGGAGTTTGTAAATACTTCGCCAAAGTCTTTATCAAGACCTACAGATCCAACCGTGATTGTGGGTTGTCCTGAGATCTTTTTAAGCCAGCCGGCGAAATTTAAATCACTGCCTTCAAATTCTGCTTCCCAATAACGGCGTTGGCTTCCATGGAAAATATCGACACCCGCATCCGTCAATGGTAGGATCCAATCTTCCATTGCTGCAGGGGTAGGAGCAAGCTTGGCCGTATAATCCTGTTGTTTCCATTGTGATAATCTCAGGATAATCACAAAATCCGGACCTACAGCTTTTCGCATGGCTTTAACAACTTCAACAGCGAATTTAGAACGTTCCTTAATTGTTTTTCCTCCAAATTCGTCAGTTCGATGATTCATTCCCTCCCAAAAGAACTGGTCGATCAAATAACCGTGGGCACCATGAATTTCAAAAGCATCAAAGCCGAGATCTTTCGCAGACTTGGCTGCATCAGCGTATGCCTGAATTGTAGCTTCTATATCAGCCAATGTCATCGTATCCGGACTCTCAAATGCTGCAGGTGGCGTCCACTGCATGGGTGTATAACCCACATGCCATATTTGAGGAGCTATTTTTCCGCCTTTGTTATGCACAGCGTCGACGATATTTTTCCAGCCAGTTAGTGCTTGATCACCGTAAAAATTGGGAATGTCTTTTAAATTCTTTGAAGAAGGTCTTTCGATCACTGTACCCTCCGTTAAGATTAAGCCGACATCACCAGCAGCACGTCGCTCATAATAACCAGCCACAGCGCTGTCGGGAATTCCGTCCGAAGAAAACGCTCTCGTCATTGGTGCCATGACAAAGCGGTTTTTCAGTCTTAAGTTTTTATATTCAAAGGGATTAAAAAGTGTTTGTATGCTCATTTTTCTTGTTTTAAATTGTAAATCTTCACAAAGATATTTTAAATAGTGTATATTTGTAACTATTATTAGTATAAACTAGTTACCTTTGTGTAACTATTCTCGAAATATCAAATGAAAAGGACTGAATTTAAAAGCTGTTCCTGTGCGATGCAGCGCTCGATGGCAATTTTAGGGACGAGGTGGAAACCTGTCATTATTTATACACTGCGTGACCGGAAAGCTCGATTTGGTCAGCTTGATGCGCTGATAGAAAACATTTCCCGCAAGGTTTTGACCAGCTCGTTAAAAGAATTGGAAGAGGACGGTGTTATTCTTAGAGAAGAATATAAGGAACTGCCACCACGCGTTGAGTATTCTTTGACTGAAAAAGGTAAAGCCTTAATTCCCATTATGTGCCAATTGGCAAAATGGAATGAATCCTTTTACGAAGAGCCAGAGTTACCAGAATTAATAGCATAAAAAATAGATTCTAAATTTTACCGACCTCGTATATAATTTGCGCTAATCCTGGCCCAGGGGAAAAGATCATATTGCCTTGTTTTTTACCAATTGCGAGCGTGGGGTGGTCGATCACAATAAATGAAATTTTCATATTTATTTAAAATTTAAGTAATATTGAATTGTGAAAAACAAGGTAAACCAAGAATTTAGCAAGCAGGATTTTTTAAAATCTTTTCGTGAGGGCAGAAGGGATGGTTTACAATTTTTATACAAAACTTTCTATAGTCCAATGTGCTATTTTTTGGAAAAGATGACTCTTGATAAAGGTGCCATCGAAGAAATAGTGCAGGATGTATTTTTAAAGCTCTGGGAGCGTCGGATTGATTTTGATCATGTTGAATCGATTCGAGGTTTTCTCTACACAAGCTGTAGGAATGCTGCTTTAAACAGGATTCAACAAGAGAATAGGATTCAACAAAAAACGAATTCTTATACGGAACAGCTTGATCTGGTTGATTTGCCCATCAGCCACCAGATGATCTATATGGAAACGCTTCGAACCATTCATGAAGCCATAGATACCTTACCAGAGCAATGTAAACAGGTAATGCGCAAGCTCGTTGTCGAAGATCTTAGCCCACAGGAAGCAGCGGTCTCGTTGGGGCTAGCTACTAGCACGATTTACAACCAAAAGAAAAGGGGAATCGAACTTTTGAGACAAAGACTTAAACCTGACCAGTTTTTTTGCCTACTTTTGCTCTTCCTATATTATTAGAAAAATTTATAATTCTGATATATAGGTTTTTACAAAAAAATCTACCATTTCTTTAGAGAAACGAAATCAGAATATTGTTTTAAGTATATAGAGCAATATGGAGCCAATACCCCAACATATCATTTATCTCCTGAGTAAGTCCAAGCTGGAAGGTTTGCGTGATGACGAAAAACAGCAGCTGGACTACTGGAAGTCCGAAACAACGGCCAATAAGGGGCTATGTGATCTTATTGAGGATAAAAACGAGCTTTTAAAAGGCCTGAACGGAATTTCAAACTATGATTGGGAGAAGTCTTTTGAGATTTTTGAACAAGATTATTTAAGCAACACAGCTACAAAGCCTGTTTTCAACCGAATCTGGACCTACGGTATCGCGGCAGCACTGGTTGGTTTATTGGTGTTATTTTTTGTACATAATCTTTCGGATAAAGGGTATCAGCAGACGCCGAATAAAGATATTCAGCCCGCCCAAATGACGGGGAGGGTGCGTCTGGGAAATGGACAGTCGATTTCGATGATTCCGGGAGATACGCTATTATCATTAGGGAAGCCTATTCACCCTACAGTAAGCCAAGCGGACAGTCTATTTGCAGCTACTCCCAGAGGTGGGAAAATGACTATTTTACTGCCCGACGGAACCAAAGTGTGGATGAATGCTCAAACACAGCTGGATTATTATGAAGTAGATAGTCTGCGGGAGGTTCGTTTGGTGGGCGAGGCTTATTTTGAAGTTGCCAAGAAATATTTGCCATTGGCAGGTGAAGTTCCAAGACTGAAACCTTTTGTTGTACAGGCAGGGAAAATCCATGTATCGGTATTGGGAACACATTTTTATATAAAATCAACCAAAAACCCGGAAGACTTTAAAACCACGCTATATGAAGGTAAAGTCAGGGTTCGACAGGGCGAACGGCAAATAGTATTGCTGCCAGGGGAAGAAACCTATATAAAAGTTGGTCAGATCGAACGACGGACAACTGATCCTGACCTGAGAAATGCACTGAAGGATGGATATTTTGTATTTAACTCAGAGCCTCTGACCGTGGTTATGGATGAATTGGCGGCTTGGTATAACGTTGAGGTTGTTTATCTCGATAACCAAGTAAAATCGGAAAAATTTGAAGCTATGTTGTCTCGTAACAGCAGCTTGAAAGATATCATCAACGTACTGGAGAGTACGGGGAAAATTAGATTTAAATTTAAAGGAAAGACCATTTATGTAGAAAAAACAACCTAAATGAAAAGACGAAACCCTAAACGCTTGCAACATCTAGGGCTTCTGATCAAGCAATTCTAACTGAAACAGAATTTTAATTCTTAACCTAAAACAAATGTATAAAAATTATGCACAACTTGGTCGTGCCCTAAACGGCCAAATGCAACAAATGAAAAACAGCGATCGCCCAGATATCTGGGGTAGGCCGCAATGGAGGGGAAACATTATGCGCATATCGCTTACGACCATCATGATGTCTTGTTGTTTGCTTCATGTAGGAGCTAAAACTTATGGACAGAATATATCGATACATGAAAAATCAGTATCGCTAAGAACGGTTTTTTCAAAGATCAATAAGCAGACAGGCTACTCTTATGTATGGGCTGCGAAAACCATAGATCCAGATACTAAGGTTAACTTAGCGGTTAGCAAAGAGCCTTTAGGAAGCACGCTTGAAAAGTTATTGGATGACTTAAATCTAGATTTTGAGATCAAAGGGAAGATTATTGTCATACGTGAAAAATCAAATCGGACACAGCTATCCAGCGCTCAGCAATTGATGTCCTATCAGCAAATGACTGTAAAAGGTTTTATTGTTGACTATACCAACAGACCACTTCAAGGGGCGACTATTCGTGTAAAAGGTGTTCCAAAAGGAACTGTTACGGATCAAAATGGTCATTTTGAGATAAGTGGTGTTAGTTCGAATAGCTTTTTGGATATAACCATGGTGGGCTTTGTGCCGTTGACAATTGCTGCTAAGCCCGATTTGGGAACGATTAGTTTACACGCCTTGGACGAGCAATTGCAGGAGGTGAACATTACGGTCAATACGGGATACCAAAAAATAAGCAAAGAAAGAGCGGCGGGTTCAATCGCTCAGGTGACGGCTAAAGATATGGAGGGGCGGCTTCAGCCTAATTTATTGGATCGGATTGATGGACTGTTGCCCGGATTAAATTTAGTGCGAAACACCTCAAGTCCACAGAATAATAAAAATAATTTGGGTATTGAGGTTCGTGGACGCTCCACAATTAATGCGCAGGCTGCACCTTTGATTGTTGTTGACGGTATGCCTTTTGAAGGTGACTTAACAGCTATTAATCCCAATGATATTGCTTCCATAACCGTTTTGAAAGATGCTTCGGCTGCCTCCATTTATGGCGTGCGTTCCTCTAACGGTGTTATTGTTATTGCGACAAAAATAGGCTCCGCAGGCAAAACAAAGATTGATTATAGCAATACGCTTTCCTTTAGAGGGCTTCCAAGCCGCAGCTACCTCAATCAGATGAGTAGTGCCGAACTGGTCAACTTTCAAAAGGAAATGTTTAACTATCGTTCGGGAGATTATGCTGTTATTGACCCGAGAAAAGCGATGAACGATGTTTATCGAATTTTGTACGATCGCAAAGGTGGAGTAATTTCGGAAGAAGAGATGGAAAAGCGGCTGGATGTATATCGAAATCGTGATCGCTTCACCCAAATGGATAAATTTCTTAATACGACCCGATTCGATCAGCAGCATAATCTCGCTATTTCGGGCGGATCCGATCGTTATATATACCATTATTCCCTCAATTATACGCAGCCGGGAGATTACAATAAGGGACGGGCGACAAACAAGGAGCTGGGATTTAGTCTGAAAAATAATTTTAAGTTTACCGATTGGTTTAGTTTACGCGCAAATGTATTAGGAAAAAATCAAAATAGAGAGGGTGATATTGGCTTCAATTTCTACGATAACTATATGGGAGGCAAAGCATCCTATTATCTGCTTGAAAATGAGGATGGTTCTCCGGCTCAATGGTATAGTTCAAAATCTCAGTTTGAGATTGATCGCTTGAATGCGCTAGGACTGGAAGATGAGACCTACATTCCTTTAAAGCATGTAGCAGCGATCCACGAAAAGTTCTATAATAAATACCTTAACTTAAATTTTGCTGCAAATTTTAAGATTATCAAAGGGCTGGACTTCGATCTGTCCTATCAAAGTGAACGGACGGAAGGGTATAATGGCACATTGAATAGGAAAAACGCCCAATCGGTTGTAGGCATGGTCAATGACGCGACGCAAATCGGAAAAGATGGATTAATTAAGCGCAATATTCCGCAGGGAGGTCAGTTTTTTGAACAGCGGAATGATGTCAATAGCTATACGTTGCGTGGCCAATTCAATTATCAATATAATCGTCAAGATAAACACGAAGTCGTTGCTATAGCTGGTGCTGAGCGTAGACAGATTAATAACCGATATACAAACATTTACAAGTATGGTTACGATGAAAACAGCTTAGTCTATAAAGGAATTAATGAAGAGTTATTCGGAATAATGCTTCAGAACACTCAGGCATTGTTCAATAGCTATACGATTACCCGGAAGAAAGAAGAAGGCTTTCAAGACGCACTAGATAGATTTGTTTCCTTCTATGCCAATGGCTCTTATACCTATAGTCGCAAGTTAACACTAAGTGGAAGTATTCGGATAGATCAATCCAATTTATTTGGTACGGATATCAAAACGCAATACAAACCTCTTTGGTCAATCGGCGCTTTGTATCATTTGCCAAAAATCAACTGGCAACCATTAGATCGTTGGGCTTTACGAATGACCTATGGCGTCAACGGAAATGTGCCAAAAGATAATGGGCCATATTTAATTTCAAGGGTTAGTAACACGACAAATCCTTACAATGGTGAAATGCAGGCATCCATTGATTCACCACCAAATCCATTGTTACGCTGGGAGCGTACTGCAGTATACAATGTTGGTTTAGATTTTTCCTTATTTAAAAATAGATTATCAGCAAGTATTGATATTTACAATAAAAAAACTACGGACCTATTAGGGAGATCTCCTTTGGATCCTACGCTAGGATGGAACATGGTTCTGCTTAACTATGCTGATATGCAGAATAGAGGGATTGAGTTGGGATTGAATGGTAAGGTGATTCAACACGAAGATTTCAGCTGGAATAGTACAATAAATTTTAGCTACAACAAAAATAAGATTACCAATCTGTATGTTGAACAGAATACTCCATACTATTACTATTATGCTCCTCAAAATCGTGTTGGAATCCCGATGGGTAGTTTGTATAGTATAGACTATGCGGGATTAAATGACAAAGGTAGACCATTGGCACGAAAGGCTGACGGTAGTCTGGTGGAAACCACACAAAATTTGACGGTAGACGATTTAATCTATGAAGGAACGACAATACCGCCTTATAATGTTTCCTTTAGAAATGGATTTAAATATAAAGATTTGACGCTTTCCTTTATGTTTATTTTCAATGGCGGTCATGTGATGCGAGGAGTTCATCCAGAGTTCCTCAGTAAATATGCGGAGCTTAACTACAATAGTAACTTCGACAAATTGTGGTTGAATTACTGGAAAAAGCCTGGTGATGAGAGTAACCCTGACATTGCTCCTGCATTTATCACGGCTGCCTCGGGCAATATTTCGGATATTTTCAATGCCGCACATAAATTTGTTCAAAAAGCAGATTACATTAAATTGAGAGATATCTCATTGTCTTATACTTTCCCTAGGAAATGGATTGCCCCGACAAAATTAAGCTATGTACGCTTAACAGGCCAGGTACTTAATGCTTGGAGATGGGCCGCTAATAAAGAAAATATTGACCCAGAAGTTTGGATCGGTTACACAACTGCTACTACGACAAGTATTTCTGGGCCTAGCCGAGGTGTATTGGCACCAGTGGTTTACAATTTAGGTGTATCTGTAGGATTTTAATAAGAAAATGCAATGAGAAAAATATATATAGGATTACTATTCGGTTTATTGACATTGAATAGCTGTAATAAATATCTGGATATAAAGCCAAAGGGGTTTACAATTCCAGAAAATCTGAATGACTACAAATTGCTTCTAAACGATCAATCTTTGGTTAGGGCTTCCGCAATTTATCCAAATTATTTAGCAGATAATTTACAGTCAGGAGACCCTCAGGATGTTCAATCGGCAGCAAGCTATGATTACTACGACTATGTAAAAAAACAACTTTACAGCTTAGCTCACGGTGCAATATTTGAGGACGGCCAATACGATCCGTATTGGGAATCGGCTTACAGCCATATATTTACTTACAATGTTGTTATTAATAATGTATTGACAGCAACTGAAGGTACTGATGCTGAGAGGAAAAGAATATGGGCAGAGGCTAAGATAGGCCGGGCGTTTGAATACCTTAGTTTGGTTAATATATACGCAGCTCACTATAATTCGGCAAGTGCAACAAAAGATCTAGGGGTGCCCCTGGTGCTGAAAGAAGATATTAATCAAAAATACGAACGGGTATCTGTTCAGGCGATCTATGATCAGGTACTTGGCGATCTCAATGATGCGCTGCCAAATTTGAGTACAGTGCAGTCAAATAGATTTCAAGCTGTACGTTCAGTCGGATTCTCTTTTTTAAGTCGTGTTTATCTCTATCAGGGAAAATACAAAGAGGCCCTTGAGAATGCAAAACAAGCACTTGCTGTAAATAAAATGCTCATTGATTATAGTTTATATACCAATAAGGACAAGACGACTTGGGGACGTGTTTGCTTAAAAACAGATAATTCGGTGCAATTTCCCGATTCAAGAACCAATATAGAAGCCGTATGGTCTCGAATGGGGACTAGCACTTTAGGTAGTCAAAATGCTGAATTTTATGCCTCTAAAGAACTGATTGAAACGTATGCCAAAGATTTGCCAGCAGGTGCAACTGACAAACGTTATGAATTATTTTTCTGTCGCGATCAAGCATCCTTGGGTGCGACTATCGTAAAATTCCCCGGTCGGGTATTATTCGCCCCATATGTAGATTTTAGTACAGGATTTAATACACCCGAATTATTTTTGATTGCCGCAGAAGCCGCTGTTCGAACAGGCAATACTACAGAGGCGCTAAATTACTTGAATATTTTGAGAAATAGTCGGATAGAAAACAACAAAGCACTGACTTCGTCCGATTCAAAAGCTGTTTTGGGGATGGTACTTGACGAAAGACGCCGTGAAATGCCGTTTATGGCATCAGATAGGTTAATCGATCTGAAGCGACTTGCCATAGCAGACAACTTTAAAAAGTCAATTCAACATCCATTGGCGGGGAAAGTTTTCGAAATGGAATCAACGGATTTGCGGATGATACTTCCGGTTCCGCCAAAGGTACTGTCTTTGAATCCCGGAATTCCACAGTACGAACGATAACAGAACTCTTTATAGACCTTGTCCTCTTCAATTTTTATAACAATAGAAATTGAGGAGGACAATAATGAAAAAAAATGAAAAAAATATTACTTACAACAATTGTTTTTGCGCAGTCAATGCTATTGCTCGCCCAAGAACATATACAGTTTCAGAAGATCACTTTTGGTCAGGCAAAGGAATTGGCTAAGCAAGAAAATAAGCTTATTTTCCTAGATGGATTTACGTCCTGGTGCGCCCCTTGTAAATGGATGGAAGGGAATGTGTTTTCGCAGCCTGAAGTAGCCGCTTATTTTAATAGTACATTTATTAATACGAAGTTTGATTGTGAGATCGGAGAGGGGGTAGATATTGCTAAATTATATCAAATCAGGAGCTTCCCAACTTATTTGTTTTTAGATGGACAGGGGACATTGATCTATAGAACGCAGTCCCGTATGGAGGCTGATATTTTCCTGAAACAGGCGCAGCAAGCGAATGACCCTAATTTTCAGATCCCTAATTTACGCAAGTCGTATGATCTGGGAATGCGAGAGTCGAATTTCCTGATACGTTACATTAAGGTCATGGAACAGACCGATAGTCAAGCAGCGAATGCCGCAAAAACGGCATTGGATAGCGTGGCTACTGATGAATTTTTAAGGAGCCCAAATGGATGGGAAACTATAAAAATGATGGCGCAAAGTCTCGATGATCGCTACGGTAAATTTTTTGAATCAAACAAATCTTATTTTAAAAGTATAGCGGTGCCGGCAGATTTTGCAAAAAAGGAGACACAGCTGTTGCGATATGCTATGTACGGCTATATCAGGGACAATAAAGTAGATGAATTTAATACTGGAGTAGCCTATTTTGAGGGATTAAAAGATCCGGAGCAAAAAATTGAAGCTGCGCTGTATAAGGTCGAATGGATTGCTGCCCATGGCACAGATAAAGAGTTTGTTGTCCTGACCAATGAATTGAGAAAGGGGCTGTTAAAGAATGAAGACGAACGGCTGAGTTTTATTGCCCGTCGCAATGCCAATGCGAAAGGAAATGTTGCAAATCCAGTGATCCTAAAGCAATGCTATGTGCTGGCCAAACAGGCAGCAATATTGAATCCTGCAAGTTATTCCAATCAGGGGACTTTGGCGGATATCTGTATCGCATTGAAGAAAAAGAAGGAAGCTGTTCAAGCGGCAGAAGCTGCACGTGGCTTGGCTGAACTGGAAACTTCAAAAATTATTAAACTAGCCGATGCCCTTGTAGCGCGCGCTAAAGCAATGTAATGACCAGCATGAAGAAAATAGTTACATCAATATTCTTGGCATTAAGCTGTCTAGGTACAGTATTGGCTCAAGGACATCGTTTTCAATTAACAATTAAGGGAAAACAATTTCCCGCAAAATCTAAAGCATTTGTTCGCTACATCGTGGACAGAAAATTGACAATTGACTCTATTAATTTTGGTCCCAATGAAGTTATCTATAAAGGGGAAATCATGGAACCAACACAAGTCATGTTATTTTATTCCAGAGATGGAGCTTCCTTCTTTAATCGCAAAGGTGGACCGATGGAGCGTCTCACATTTTATGTAGACCCGCAGGAACCCAATACGCAAATCACTGTTCAAAGTCCTTTCGAGTCTTCCCTGGTACAAGGTGGGAAACTGCAAGTAGCTTATAAACAGTATCAAGATTATTTGAACACCTATGAGAAGAAGCTCATGGTTCAGCAATCTAAAAGAGCTGATCTGTATCAAGCAAAAAATCGTGATGAAAATGCACTCAACCAAATTGGGCTAGAAATAGACAAGATCGAAACAGAGCGTAAGAAGGCGCAACGAAATTTTATAGTCAATAATCCAGACAATTACTTCAGTTTATTGGCCTTGCAGGAAGTTGCTGGCTACGATGACAATGTGGTTACTACTGAACCATTGTTCTTCAAATTATCATCAAGACTCAGGCAGACAGCAATTGGGAAGAAAGTGGAATCAGATATTCAGTTAGCAAAAAAACTAGGAATTGGACAGCCAGCCTTTGATTTTGTGCAAATGACTCCCGAGGATAAAGAATTGAAACTTTCGGATTTCAGGGGTAAATATGTGCTTTTGGATTTTTGGGCATCATGGTGTGGTCCCTGTCGGGCGGAAAACCCTAATTTGGTGAAAGCCTATCAAAAATTTAAGGGAGCAAAATTTGAGATACTAGGTGTCTCATTGGATAAACCAGGTAAGAAGGATAACTGGATGAAAGCTATTGAACAAGATGGACTGACCTGGCCTCAGGTGTCAGATCTGAATGGCTGGCAAAATCAAGCCGCTCAATTGTACGGTATTCAGGCTATTCCGCAAAATTATCTGGTCTCTCCTGAAGGGAAGATCGTTGGCATTAACTTAAAAGGAGTAAAGTTGATAGAGAAACTCGAAGAGCTACTTAAATAAATTTTAAGGAGGGGCAAATCGCCCCTCCTTAATTATGAATTTTAATAGCAGCTATCGCTATGGGCTCAGTCTTCTGTTATAGCGCTGCTCTTTGGAGGGCTAATGTAACGGCTTGCAGCTTATTCGCTATTTCTCTGCTATTTCTCTGCTATTTCTTTGGTGTTTCTCTGCTATTTCGTTGCTGTTTCTCTGCTATTCCGTTGCCGTTTCTCTGCCGTTTCTTCGCTATTCCTTCGGGATTGCTAGGGGGCTGATTCGCTTCTTCTTTGCTATTTCTTTGTCGTTTTATTGGTGTTTTATTGGTGTTTCTTTGCTTGAAAAGCAAAGAAAAGGTAAGCAAAAGGTCAATAATATGCAAAATAGTATGTACTCAGTACATCTGCATAAGTTATGCAGAATGCACGAAAAGGCAAATAGATTTTTAGCGAGATGTCACTAGGAGGAAATTTGTTGCTTAAAGCCCGCTATTTTTTCCTTCAGACTATTGAGGTGTTCAGGACTGATTACGCCATTATCCTGATCAAAATTTTCGTAAAATTTGGGAAGCGAAAATGTTTCTTTAATAATTGCTCCAAACTGCGGGAAAAACTTTTGGGCTTCGGCCATTACATTTCCACCACCATAACCTCCTGGTGAGGTTGTCATGAGCAACATAGGTTTATCTTGGAAAACTTTCACATTGATCCTAGATGCCCAGTCAAATACATTTTTAAATGCTACGCTGTAAGAGCGATTATTCTCTGCAAGGGAGCAAATGATCATGTCACTGGAGGCTATATGATCTAGGAAAAGCTGTGCTTCCTGTGGAAACCCATTTTTTTCCAGGTCTACAGAAAAAACTGGCATGTTATAGTCATTCAGGTCGATCAAATTAATCTCGTGCCCCTCGAAGCTCTTAAGTACAAATTTGACCAATTGTTTGTTAATCGATGTGGAAGAATTACTCCCTGCGAATGCAAATATTTTCATGTTTTATCCTTTATGATTATCGGTTGTTTAAATTTAGTCAATTTCCGCAACAGTCGGAGACTTAGACTTGACTTGTCGTTTCTGATAGGTTTTGATTATATGGTATAATTTTTTGAAATCCTCGCTATGCATATTTCTCTCATTTATTACCATGGTTAAATTATCTGTAGTTTGAAGTTTTATGGTTCTGAATTTAAAATATTTTTCCTCTTTACAAAATAACTTAATGATATTGACCGGATTTCGAAGGCGACTCATATCAATCACTTTTTTTGTATATCTGGTTATATGACACATATTTAAATCCTTTCGATATAATCCACCTAAGTTTACTTTAGTAAGTGTATCTCCAGTTATTTCGAAGTGCTCAAATCTCCAAACGCCTGTAAACAGGATGAGCCCACAGCACGTCTCCCATATTATCCCTAACAGAGAAATGGAATACTTAGAAATTATTATTGGGAATATAGCAATACAACCAAAAAGAAGAATAAGTATAGGAAATGTATGATCACAGCGTAACTTGATATTCTTTTTATCCATGAGAAATTGCTGTTTTATTTTCCGTTCTAAAAATAGAGTATAATGGAATATCGTAATACCGTCCATCTTTCTTTAAATGTTGTTTTAACAGTGCTTCCTTTTTCATGCCTATTTTTTCCATGACTTTTCCCGAGGCTGGATTATGTGGGAAGTAGGTCGCAAAGATTTTATTAAAGTTTAATTCCCTAAATCCAAAATCAATGATTGCTTTTGCGGCTTCAGTGACATAACCTTTATTCCAGTAAGGAATAGCAATCCAGTATCCCAACTCGGCCTTATCCGAGCCCTCATCATGAAGGCCAATCGCTCCGATCAGTTTTTTATCTTTATTTCGAATAGCAAAAGTGAATCCTTTACGATTGGCAAATGCTTCTTCTGCTAATTTAAGCCAATATTCAGCATCTTCTTTTCGGTATGGATAGGGGATATTTGAGGTGAAGTCCGAATAGACTTTGTCTTGCAGATAGTCTACAATCTGTGGAATATCAGTAGTGTCAATGGCATTGAGAATAAGTCGTTCTGTCTCTAATTGTGGGAAATCTTTCATTTGATTAAGTCTTCAATATGGCTAAAATGAAATTACGGTATCTAGTTTTTATAAATGTAGGGAAGTTTTATGAGATTCTTTATGAAAGCTTGAAGTTAATCAGATCGGTCTATAGCCTATGTTTAGGATTTCTATGAGATAGATTCTTGTTTATATTTTTTCGGGTGCAATAACTATAAATCCCGGTAATTGTGATTAAGATCAACGTTATCAATAACCCTATATATAGATTGAAGAACATATAGACTAGTGTAAAACCAATGAGTCCAATTAGAGTTTCTAAAAGAGCCTCCCTTATGCGGGGCGGAGGATTTGAATTTTCAAGGTATCTGGTATACTCGTCTACAATCGGTCGATCGGTATCGGTCCAATCATAATGCAATAGCTCTGCGGGGGAGACCCATATTGCTTGAACATATTGTAGCAAAGCAACTTCGCCAGAAGAAAAGGTGCAGAGAAAAGGATAGAAATATCCCTAATAATCGCAGAAGTCAAATAATGTATAACGGTTTAAAAGAATAGATATTAGGAGCTGGATTCTTCACTTTCAATTTGATGACTTTCTAAGAGCTCGATGCGGCCTTCAATAATCAGCAAATAAAAATTTTCAAAACAATCCTGATAGATTTTTTGCTCCAATGATTTTATTTCTTCAAAGAGACGTTCTTTCGCTACTGCAGTGTAACAAAGCTCATTTTTTGATGTTGCTCTCGTTTCTTGGCAGGGCGTATTGTGAAGCTGTTTGTACAGGTCGCCTAAATCTGAAATGTCTTCACTGCGGTGGTAGAAGGGGTGAAACCATACCCAAAAGTCTTCTTGATTTTTATAGGGATGAGGTAATAATTGAACCGACGTATTTCTAAATAGATCTCCCGGATGCTTTTTATAACGGAAATGAGTGGCTGTGGTCTTTAAACTATTCATAAAGCTAATTTGTTTGTAGGTTTACAAAAAATAATTCAAGAATAAAGATATCATCTTAAATATCGGTATTTTTTTTAGTATTAAAAATTTATAGTTAACGTTTGAGTTATTATATCGTGATAGGGTACAGAATGATCACAATGACAAAGCTACCCCCGAGCTATTCTGCAAAAGGAGTAAATTGATTTAACAATATACTATTGTCCCCAAAGAATTCTGATGAGAACGGATATTGTGAATACGAATAATCCGATATAGAATATGTTTGTCCCGTGTTTTCTGTCGTGATCCGAATAGGAAAATATCCGTTCGCCATTCGGTAGGCTCTTCTTTGAACTAAACAACATATACCCGATTGCAATTCCAAAAAGACCACCTAGCAGGGCTGAAATATAACCGAAAATAATCCAATACTTCTGTTGTGGTTCCGGTTCCCGTAGTTGCATGAGCCGTTCCTGCTTTAAAAGATCAAGCTTTTCCTGGTCAATCTCTTTCCCTCTTTTTAATAAAATCTCTCTAGCAAGTGCATAGTCCAATTTGTTCCATTCATCGGGTTTTTGAAGAATTTCTAAGAGCTCTTCGTCGGAAAATTGATACAGGTAGTGGTCATCTTCAACCAGTGGGAGAGACTGCATTTCCTGCTCTTCTAATATAGATTCAGCATTTGCGAAATTGGCAGGGTCTATTTGAATCTCATATTGGTGTCCAACCGTATTTCCAGAAAATGTAATATCCACAGGGGGGAGATTATCAGCCAACCGCGTTTTTACACCTCTTTCCGAAAGTAGTTGATGACATTCCTGAGCTTCTTCTAAACTAGAGAATCTTTTTAATACGATATATGTATCCATGTGATCAATTATTTTTTAATACCTGTATTTATGATCATTTGACAGCCCCATGCTTTGTGCAATCTTAGCTATTTGCTGTAGCAGTTGCCGCAAAAATCGGACGTAAAAGTGTAAATAGAGGATTAATTATGTAGTGTCTTTTTTTATAAAGTTAATAAAGCCGGTTTAATACTTTTCAGCTTAAAGATAGTAAAATCAAATTCTATTTTATATCTACAACCATAGAATTCCATCTATTAGGTGAAGAAAATTTGATTCGTCACATTTTTGGTGGTATTCATCACATTTTTCTATTTTATGTTTTCATTTCAGTTAATATTGCTTTATCAAAACCAATAACATGAAACTGAAAGACGTAAGAAAAATAGAATTCTGGATGGCAACTGTCGTATTTGTTGCTGTTGTTTATGCTTTGCTTGTTGATACAAACAATCGAGATGATAGCGGTATGCATAACTATTTTATTGGCCAGAAAATAAGCTATTCCTATTTCTTTAATTTTTTTGTGCCCAAGTTTAGCTATTATCTGCTGCTATATTTGATGTTTCTCGCATTAAATTTTGCCCTTATTCCTGCACTCATCAATAAAAAAAGGGAACTGTTGAATTATTCATTACTAGCTGCTCTAATCTTGATATCCGGACTGATTTTAGGTGTATGTAGGACCTATAGCCATACCTATGAGCTCGTGGATTTTGATAGTATTCAAAGAGGCTATAATAGCATGTTTTTTAATTCCTTAACACAAGCAGTTCTATGGACAATCGTAATTTCTTTATATACCTGCATGCAATTTCTGATCAGCTATCTGCTTAAAAACAGGATTGAAAACCCCGCTTTACAAAAGCAGCTAAAAATGGATCTAGCCTTTGGAATTGGTTTTTGGTTTATCGGATTGTTTTTTTTGATCATATCTCATTCTCATTACCAACTTTCGGTATTATGGACTTTAGTCGTATTGTCTGCGGTTGGTATCGTAATCTATTCCTTATACTATTTGTTGCCAAAATTACATGAAAAACAAAAGATATTCCGCGATTTCTTTTGGATTATCTCCGCTGTGAGTTTGGTTTTAGTCATACCATTAAGCATATTGGCCTTATTCTTCTTTAACCGGACCAGCGAAGTTATCTTTATCGTTGCCATGTTTCATTTACCCACGCAATTATTGGTTAGCATTCCTCTTTCCTGGTTTCTCTTTAAAAAACGTCTAATGCGTCAAAACGAAATAGCCTCCTTACGTACGGAGCTCGGTCAGTCGGACGCAAATCTGACTTTTCTGAAATCCCAAATAAACCCACACTTTTTATTTAATGCCTTAAACACATTGTATGGAACCGCATTGCAGGAAAAAGCCGAACGGACAGGGGAAGGAATTCAGCGATTGGGCGATATGATGCGGTTTATGCTCCATGAAAATACGCAAGATAAAATCTCATTGACGCGTGAAATAGAATACCTGAATAATTACATCGTTTTACAGACCCTGCGGACTTCGATGTCAGACAAAATTACCATTATAACGGAAATAGAAGAGCAGTTTGAAAATCATCAAATTACTCCTATGTTGTTGATACCTTTTGTCGAGAATGCATTTAAGCACGGTATAAGCCTTCAGAAATTGTCTTATATTAAAATCTCTTTGCAAGTGCGAGACCAAGTCTTGTTTTTCGATGTGAGCAATAGCATTAATCTAAAAAGTGATCGCGATCCGGAAAAACTAAAAAGTGGTATCGGTTTGGAGAATGTACGACAACGTCTGTCATTACTATATCGGGATCGACATGAACTGATGATACGTGAAAATGCCAATGAATTTTTTATCCATTTAACATTACATATTTAAATCTAATTAGCTCCATTACTTTTTAATCAATTATTCACCTGATTTATTGGTTCCTTAATTAACAGCAATGAAAAAAATAATTATTTTTTTGCTTATGACCTTGTATTGTCTAAGCAGTCATGCTCAATTTAAATTGAGCGGTAGGATTTGGAATTATGATCCAAACAAGGTCTTGGAAATTAATATTCCTCTTGTTTTCGGCTTTTATAAAGAAAATTCGCAACGGATAACCGTTGCCGGCGATGGCACATTTGAGGTCGCACTGCCAATAACAGCTCGAAAGTCTGCGACACTAATTTACAGCGGTGTATTTCAGACGTTGTTATTAAGCCCCGGTAAGGATCTTATTGTGAATTTAACCGATAGTACGATCGTATTTATAAATGGTAGTGCTTTGACAGAAAATAAAACTATTCAGCAAATAAAACTGGATGAAGTGCCTTTTTTTATGAAGGCTCCATACTTAAACAATCTTGCTAAACTCTCTTTGACTCAGTTGAAACAGCAGGTGTTAATTCGCTGTTTAGCGGATTGCAATCAAATGAATAAAGTGATCCAAAGTTCTTCATTGTCTACTCAACTAAAAGACTATATACATACTGAGCTTTACGCGCAAAGAATTAACCATCTGAACGATTTTGCCCGTGTAGCTGAATTGCCAAAGTCTACTTCGGATAGTTTAATTCTAGAGCTGTTTGAAAAAGCATCTATTAATTTACAGGAAGACTTTGGAGGCCCCTCTTTTTATTCTTTCCTTGACAATTACCTGCGTTATTTGGAAACGAAAGCATTTGTTAAGATTCGGGCCGAGAAAATTCCGTCAAGTGAGCCTATCCCTTATTTCGGGATAAGCTTGGACAGTGCAAATAGATTAATGACGATCTATAGTAAAGATTATTGGCGGTTTATTGGTGCTTTAAATAATTTTTCCAAGCCTATCGTAGAAAAATACAATTTTCAGCAATTGGTCAATCTATATCACGATAAGGACTTAACCCATTTAAAAGCATTGGCAGAAGCACATTGGAAGATATTTCCAACGGATAAGCATAAGCCCCTTATTGAAAGCTATATTGCCGATCTTGACGCTCTTTTGGTAGCGAATAAACAGAACAAACAGATCCGGTTGATTGAAGATGATCAACCTATTTCATCGATCTACGACCTGATTGCTGAATTGAAGGGAAAAGTGGTTTATTTAGATGTTTGGGGGACCTGGTGTGGTCCTTGCAAGTTTGAATTGAAATATACACCTGAACTGAAGAAAAGATACATGGATAAAGATATTGCCTTCGTTTATTTGGATATGGATGAAGACCATCGAGATCAAGACTGGAAAGACTTTATACGTATCAACAATTTAACAGGAACCCATTTACGCAAAAACAGGACACAAATCTCTCCTTTTTGGAAGGAATTACTATTAAATGCAAAAGACAAAGCCGAATATTATCCGCAATATTTTATATTTGATAAAACAGGAAAATTAGTTGTGGAAAAGGCCCTTCGACCAAGCAATGGAAAACAACTTTATGACCAATTAGATCAGATTTTAAACCAATAATTGCTATGATTGCCATCGCGATAGATGATGAACCTGTGGCACTGCAGGTCATTGAACACCATATAGCTAGAGTCCCTTTCATTGAATTAAAAAGTACATTTACAGATGCATTTATGGCGATTGATTATCTTCAGAAGCAGCAGGTGGACCTTATTTTTTTAGATATAAAAATGCCTGATATTTCAGGTATAGAGTTTCTGCGGAGTTTGAACACATCGCCAATGGTGATTTTTACGACGGCTTATTCTGAGCATGCGCTATTGAGTTTCGAACTCGATGCAATTGATTACTTGCTCAAACCATTTTCGATGAGCAGGTTTTTGAAAGCCTGTAACAAAGCCAACGAATTGTATGGTCTTCGGGCAAAAAAGCTGGAGCCTGTCAAAGACTACCTGTTCGTGAAAGATGGTTACGAACATGTCAAAGTAGAATTTGACGATATCCTATATATTGAGGCATCCGGCAATTACACTCAAATACATTTAGGCGATAAATGCGTTAGTTCCAGAATTACTATAACTGAATTGCAAGAACTGCTGCCGAAAAGTGAATTTGTTCGGTGCCATAGAGCCTTTATCGTAGCACGGCGTAAAATGATCAAGTTCGACAAAACCCAGATTTGGGTTGCAGACCGGATTATCCCTATTGGGACAACCTACACTGAATTGAAATTATATTAATTGACGTGTTTATTGATAAATCGGGATGATAAATAATGGGCGGAGCGGTGTTTCCAGAGGATCAATGTTGTCGCACTTATGTTTTTAAGATAAATTGTATACTTTTGTAGCATTAGATCATTTGTGTTGTCAATTTTTAAAGTGTAAAGTCATGTAATGCATTGTCGATATTTAGGAAGAAAGTAAACAACGGGATTTACCCGATTGGTTTACAATATACCTATGTCTTCAATTTTTTAGTATGGACTTAAATTTTAAAAATGGAATCAACAAAATATGGTCGTACCTATCATTTCCCATTTTCACCAGGGACAAGCAGCGACGATCGTTTTAATCAATATTACTGGAAGGATATGCAATCTTTCCATCAACTGTTATTTACAGAAAAATTAGATGGTGAAAATAATTGCCTTTCAAGGCGTGGAGTATTTGCTCGATCCCATGCAGCTCCAACGACGTCGCCATGGACGGCTCAACTTCGGGAGCATTGGTCTAGATTAAAAAATGATCTGGATGATTTAGAGTTTTTTGGTGAAAATCTTTATGCTGTGCATTCGATTGAGTATATGCAACTTGAACACTATTATTATGTTTTTGCTGCTCGAGTTAAAGACCAGTGGCTTTCATGGGAAGAGGTTACTTTTTATGCTAGTTTATTTGATTTACCGACCGTACCTGTTTTGAAACTCGAAACTGTAAAGGATTTGACCGAGTTCGACCTGCGGTGCTCGGTCGAAAATTTGGCCATGCAGTCTTCTATATTTGGATCGGTTGACCCTAAAACTGGAGAAGCATGTACGATGGAAGGGTTAGTCTGCAGGAATGCCGATGCGTATGCTGTCAGCGAATTTCAGCACAATGTTTTTAAATATGTTAGAAAAGGACATGTGCAGACCGACGAACATTGGACAAAATCATGGCGAAGAACCAAAATGATTTGGGAAAGGAGGGATTTCTAATGGAATGGACAATAACAGTAGATAAGGATTGGTCGGCTTTGGAGAAGCAATTTTCTTGGGTCAGGGATATGGAACATGTGCAACAAGATCCTTTGCATCATGCAGAAGGGAATGTGGCGATTCATACCCAAATGGTATTACAGCAGCTTGAAGCATTGCCTGAATACCGGAATTTGGATTACCAAAAGCAGGAGCTCCTCTGGGCTTCGGCTTTATTGCATGATGTTGAAAAGAGATCGACGACGATTGTCGCGACAGATGGTCGTATCAATTCACCAAATCATGCCAAAAAAGGAGCACAGACCGCGCGGGAGATTTTATTTCGTGATGTAGAGACTCCTTTTGCATTGCGAGAGGAAATTGTTGCATTGGTACGCTATCATGGCCTACCATTATGGCTTATGGAAAAAGCCGATCCGATGAAGAGCGCCTTGGAAGCTTCGCTCTCTGTCAATATGAGTCAGCTCAAACTGTTGGCTGAAGCAGATATCAGAGGTCGGTATTGTCGCGATCTGGATGCACTGCTCTACGCATTGGATATGTTTGAACTGTATACCAAAGAGATTGGTTGCTGGCATGCTGCCCGTTCCTTTTTATCAGAAAATGCGCGATTTACCTATTTTAATGGAAAAGATAGCTACGTGGACTACGTGCCTTTTGATGCATTTAAATCTACGGTTATCGTTCTTTCAGGTCTGCCGGGAATGGGTAAAGATTATCAGATTCTAAAAATGAATACAGATATGCCTGTTATTAGCCTGGATGATATCAGGCGCAAATATCGCATTGATCCCTCCGATAAAAGGAGAAACGGTTGGGTTATACAGGAAGCAAAAGAACAGGCAAAAAAATATTTGCGCTGCGGGCAGGATTTTATCTGGAATGCAACCAATATAACTTCCCAGATGCGTCAGCAACTGATCGATCTTTTCGTTGGCTATCAAGCCTATGTTAAATTGCTGTATGTTGAAAAACCCTATAAAGTCTGGCGGACACAGAATAGAGATCGGGAATATCCGTTGCCTGATGCTGTCTTGGATAAAATGCTCCATAATTTGGAAGTTCCTCAGTTGACAGAAGCTCATGAAGTTCACTATATGACAACATAGATGTTGCTTTAACAGGAAGGGTATTTGGTCTTTTGGGTTGATTTTAGAAATGAAATGAAAAAATACGAAATCTTCAAATTTTACGTTATAATAGAAAGGATGTTTTCTGATATAACCGTGTTAGATACAGCAAATGCGAATCAGTCCATTGATCTTTGATCATGGACTGTTTTTTTGTAGTACTATTCTTTGTTAAGCTATGCACGGTTCCTATTTACTGTTTTAATTTTTGATTTAATAGTGATATAAGCTCCTGCTCCCTGATATTGATCACATCCATGTCGATCCACAAAGGCGCGGGCTTTGTGGAAAAATTGTGGTCAATAAAACTTAATAAATGAATTAGGCGGTTTGTTTTTTCTTCTTTTAGTGATGAAGAGTCATTTAATTTTATAAAAATAGAATCTGTTCGATATAAACCAGTGGCAAAATTATCGATATCCTTCCAAGGGATTTGGCGCGGTTTCAATACACTGTTGTTTAGTAATGTATCGTGATCTATCGTGAGTGCGGCCTCTCCTTTTTGATAACGTTTCAACTGTTGCAATCTAAGATAAAACACAGATGCGGCCACAAGTACCCATATAGTCGCGGCTAGTTTAAAAATAAGGTCACCGTAGAACCAGGCATAGAACGCAATGGCCACAGGAAGAAAACATAATATCATGCTGATGATAATTTTTCCTTTGTTAAAACTAATTTTGATCATTGTTTTCTTTTTTAAGAGTATAAAGTTCAATAAAAACTTGAATAACATCATTTTCTGCGAAAAGCATCTTCCTGCTTAGTAATTATTTTGGACTTGCTTTTTGTAAATATAAGTAGTAAGCAGGCTTGAATCTATTCGTATTTATTATTCGCAGCTGGTGAATGATTATTCGCAATGAGCAAATTTATTCTGTCAGTCTTTGACGGTTCAATTTAGTTGAAATGGGATGAGCATATTTTTTTTAAATAAATTGAATAAGTAGCTTTGTTTATATAATAAATTGATAAACTATTGGAAAAGCTCAAAGAACATTTAAAGAAATTTATCGATATCGATCCGATCGAGTTAGAAGAAATACTGGGTTACTTTAAGACAAAAATGGTTGCAAAAAAAGAAAATATACTGGAAGAGGGGCAAGTTTGTAAATACCATTTTTTTGTATTGAAGGGTATTCTTCGTAAATTCTTTGTTAATGAAAAAGGCGTTGAACAAACGACCGAATTCGCAATAGAAAATTGGTGGATTACAGACAATATGGCTTTCGAGCACAAGCTTGTAACTTCATTTTACATTCAGGCGGTGGAAAAGTCAGATTTAATTTATATCAGTCAGGAAAATCAGGAAAAATTAGTTGCAGCATTTCCAATAATGGAACGATATTTTCGCTTTGTCTATCAAAGAGCCTATGCAGCAGCACAAATGCGGGTTAAGTATTTATTCTCTTTATCTAAAGAAGAGTTTTACCATGATATGCTCCGTAAATATCCCGAATTTGTACAACGTGTCCCACAATACCTAATTGCTTCCTATTTGGGATTCACACCAGAATATCTAAGTGAAATCCGGAAAAAAATAAACCTCTGAAATAAACTGGAGTTCTCTGCAATTAGAGCTTAGTAGCATTGATCCGAATCTGCAATGCGGAAGGGACGAATCTGAAACTGAACTTGCTGTTCTTTTGCATAGTCTTGAGCCAATTTTTCGAATTTTTCCATTGCCTTTTCCTCGGAAGCAGCAAAACAGTGCAGGTTTAATTCTAAAGGTTTCTCTGAGGTTGCTGGATCGATACGCAATTGTCCGACTTCGGAAAGGACAACAGCAAAAGAAGTCTTGCAGATCTCAACTTCTAAATGTGGCTCTATTAATTGAGATGAAATGCTATAATAGAATTCGTTATTTTGGACCTCTTCTTGAAAAGGATCCAAATAGGTCGTAACAATAGATCGATAGCCATATTTAGCATTGCCAAAAAAGTGATCAATATATTCCTGTGCTTTTTCGTATGTTGAGAAGACGCCCTCCAGATTGGTAAATAAATCTGGATCTTCTTTTACTTCTTTTGAAACTACTGTATATACCTTAATGGGGTTGGTTGTCATATTTTATATGCTACTGTTTGTACATTAAGTGAGTTTTTCTGCAAAAAAACTAATTTAAGACTTTATCCATGAGTATTCTTAAGATAAAATCATCGTTTTAAAATAAAAAATTTCCTTTGTTAACTTGTAGCCTGTTTAGAGCAGGTGTTTGTGCTTTAAAGTTGTGTATAATTTTCGTATTCTCCAAATTTTTTACTGATTGTTTTTGTTGGATTTTCGAAAGTGGAAGTGATTCGTTTTGGAATTGATGAATGACGACAAGCGTACAGTTTTTTTATTGGATGATCTTAATAGGAGTGGATGACATCGGCTAGACGTTTTTGTTCGCACACATTGGTTTTTCACCCTGCGATATAGTGCGTTTGCTTTTTTGAAAGGAATGACCTGTTTTTTTCGCGTGATTCAAACGTTTTCGTAAATAAATCATATCATTTGATTCATTTCACTTATATTAATTGATATATTGTTTTGCTAAGTCAATTGAAACCATGACCGATAAGTAAAAGGGAGCGAGTCTGGCTCGAAAGTTAAAAGTGGCATCGTCACTTGGCTTTCGACAGCACTGTCGCAGTCTTGTTAGGGTTGACGAACCAATGATGAATAAATAAACCGGGTCGATAGGCTCAAGATCAAATTTTACAATGAAAAGAAATACACTATTTAAATCTGTTTTAATGGCAGCAATGGTAAGCAATGCTGTGTTTTCATATGCCCAGACAGATAAGAGTAATGAGAAAGGTTGGACAAACCTTTTTGACGGAAAAACACTAAATGGCTGGAAATCTGTTGGAGGAAAAGCCCCTTATTCTATCGAGGGTGATGCTATCGTTGGTCGAATGACAAAAGGTACGCCCAATTCTTTTTTGATTACAGAAAAAGAATATGGTGATTTCATATTGGAGCTGGATGTTAAACTTGAAGGCAACGAAACAAATTCAGGTATCCAGACGCGGAGCCATCTTGATCCGAAGGCCAATGATGGGCGCGGACGCGTCTATGGAAGGCAAGTTGAAATAGATCCCTCTTCACGTGCATGGACGGGTGGAATATATGACGAGGCACGCCGCGGATGGATTTATCCATTGGATTTAAATGAAAATGCCAAAAAAGCTTATAAAGTAGAAGAATTCAATCACATTCGAATAGAAGCAATCGGTGACGAGCTGCGTACCTGGGTCAATGATATTCCCGTAGCTTATGTCGTTGACACAATCGATAGAACAGGTTTTATCGGATTACAGGTACATGGTATTCCACCGAAATTGGATGGAAAGAAAGTTTATTTTAAGAATATTAAAATAAAAACAACCGACCTTAAATCAAAAGGTTTTCCAAAAGATCGCTATATCGTCAACTTGAAGCCCAACGATTTGGCAGATGCTGAAAAGAAGAAAGGTGTTAAGCTCCTGTTTGACGGTAAAACTAATAAGGGCTGGCGGAGCATCCACGGTGATAAATTCCCTGAACGTGGCTGGGAAGTTAAAGATGGGCAAATGACCGTTCTAAAATCTGATGGTGGGGAGTCGACCAATGGTGGTGATATCGTCACGAAAGATAAATACGCTGTGTTTGATCTTTCTTTTGAATTTAAGCTTAGTCCGGGCGCCAATAGCGGTGTTAAGTACTTTGTGACTTTAAAGGAAAAATCAAAGGGATCGGCTATTGGTTTAGAATATCAGGTGCTGGATGATGCTTTACACCCTGATGCGAAACTCGGACGGGATGGAAATCGCACCTTAGCATCTCTTTATGATCTTATTACATCCAATCGTGATGACCGTGCACGCAGACCGATCGGCGAATGGAACAGAGGTCGGGTTGTTGTTACAGCAGATAATAAGGTTGAACATTATTTAAATGGCATTAAGATGTTGTCCTATGAGCGCGGCTCCAAAGCCTTTAAAGATCTGGTCCAAATCAGCAAATATAAAGACTGGGAGAACTTTGGAGAAGCGAAGGAAGGCTTTATTCTTTTACAGGACCATGGTGATCGGGTTTCCTTTCGCAGTATAAAAATCAATACACCCAATTAAGCCCACTCATTATGAATCATTATTTATCGCGCAGAAGCTTTGTTAAACAGTCCGTTATCGCTGCTGGAGCTGTTATGCTGTCCAATAGTGTCTTGGGAAAGGTCAATCTGGCCAAACCCAATGAACGTGTCAATTTAGCCTGTGTAGGCTTAGGCAATAGGGCTGCAGACATCATTAAAGAACTCTATAAGACCGGGCTCTGTAATATCGTAGCCTTATGTGATGTCGATCTTGGCGCTAAACATACACAGGAGATTTTGGGCATGTTTCCCGATGCACCTAAATTTAAGGATTTTAGGGTGATGTTTGACAGAATGGGAAATCAGATTGATGCTGTAAGTGTCGGAACACCCGATTTTTCGCACTTTGCCATAACAATGCTTGCACTGGATCTGGGTAAACATGTTTACGTGGAAAAACCAATGGCGAGAACATTCCTTGAAGTTGAGCTTATGGCAAACAAAGCTCGGAAAAACCCTAAACTTGCGACCCAAATGGGGAACCAAGGGCACTCCGAAGCAAATTATTTTCAGTTTAAAGCCTGGAAAGAAGCCGGCATCATTAAGGATGTGACGCGCATAGATGCGCACATGAATATGCCGCGCAGATGGCATGGCTGGGACGTGAATATGAAGGGCTTTCCTGCCGCAGAGATGATACCCGAAACATTAGACTGGGATCTTTGGCAAATGCAGACCATAGGCCACAATTATAATAAGGATTTTGTAAATGGCCAATGGCGTTGCTGGTATGATTTCGGAATGGGTGCCTTAGGCGATTGGGGAGCACATATCTTGGATACAGCACATGAATTTTTAGATTTGGGGCTGCCTACAGAAGTATCCGCTGTGAAGCTCGATGGGTATAATTCGTATTTCTTTCCGATGTCTTCAACCTTAAAATTTCATTTCCCAAAAAGGAAAAAAATGCCTGCATTAGATATCAATTGGTATGACGGACTGGATAATTTGCCGCCTATACCAGAAGGCTATGGAGTATCTGGACTGGATCCTAATATCCCTGCACCAAGTACTGGGAAATTAGAACCCGCTAAATTAAATCCCGGAAAAATTATCTATAGCAAGGATTTGATATTTAAAGGTGGCTCCCACGCCAGTACGCTGCAGATTATTCCAGAAGCCAAGGCTAAAGAAATGGAGTCTCGGTTACCGGAAGTGCCAAAATCACCATCAAACCACTTCGCTAATTTCTTAAAAGGCTGTAAAGGCGAAGAAAAGACCCGCTCGGCTTTTGAAATTGCAGGTCCTTTGAGCCAAGTGTTTTGTTTAGGTGTCATTGCACAGCGTTTAAACAGCAAATTGATACTGAATACTCAGACAAAAGAAATTGTCAATGACAAGTTTGCCAATGCTCTTTTAGCCGGACCTCCACCTGCTAGAGGCTGGGAACAGTATTATAAGATGTAATAGACCAGTAATTGGGGATACAACATAAAGGGCAATGTGACACATTGCCCTTTTTCTGTTTGAAATGAAAAGTCTTTCCTGAAATATTCGATTTGCTGACTCAATATATAAAGGAGCCGGAAAGTTGGAAAATCTCAAGCAGATTGAGACAAATCGGCTCTATTTTGATCAGCCTTGGTAGAAAGCAATTATCAGTCCTTAACTATATTTGTTGTGAAGTGATTCAATTCATAAACCTTAATGTCATGTATAAAGTCTCCCTGCTCCTTATTGGCGCTATAGCATTCGTCCTGAACGCCAATGGTCAGGATTCATCGTCCCAGCTTTTTCAGGCCAACCAGCGGTATCTTAAGATTCCGATTAAAAATGGTGCTCCAAAACGTAATATCGAATTATGGTCGGGAAAGGATAAAATAAGATGGTTTGATGCAGAACTGGCTGACAGTGTATTCGACTGGATAGCCTATCTTGATATTGAGAAATGGAAAGGACAGGAGCTCAAAGTAGTCACAAATGCCTCTGATAAAGAAATCCGTCTGTTCAACCCACTTAACCAGAGTGATACGGATGATAACACGAATGTCTATGTCGAAGAGGGGCGGGGACAATTTCATTTTTCGGCCAAACGTGGCTGGCTGAATGATCCCAATGGTCTGGTCTTCTTTAACGGACAATATCATCTATTTTTTCAACATAATCCCTATGGTACCAGCTGGGGGAATATGCATTGGGGGCATGCGGTCTCCGCTGATCTGGTGCATTGGAAAGAAATCGGAGAAGCATTATATCCTGATGAATCGGGCGTCATGTTTAGCGGCGGAGCTGTGGTGGATAGTAGCAATACCGCAAAACCTATGGCCCTATTTTATACGGCCGCAGAAAAATCCTGGGGACAGGGCTTGGCATATAGCTTGGACGGTCAGAAATTTGAGAAAATGCCACAGCATATCTTAGCTAAAATCACAACAGGTAACAGAGACCCTAAGGTTATTTGGCACGCTGGGTCCCAGCATTGGGTCCTTGTGCTTTATGTAGAAGATGAGCATGAGCAGCATACCATGCAATTGTTTACGTCAAAGGATATGAAAGAATGGACATTTGCCAGTAAAATAAAGGGCGGGAGAGGGAATGACCGTTATTTATTTGAATGCCCAGAGCTCTTTGAACTCGCGGTAGATGGTAATCCGAAAAATAAGAAATGGGTCTTAACAGGCGCCAATAGTCAATATGCAATCGGAAATTTCGACGGAAAATCATTTCTCCCGGAGGTTGAACGTCTGTTTAGTCAATATGGACGCGATTACTATGCCGCACAAACTTTTAGCAATGAACCAAAAGGGCGCCGGATTGAAATTGGCTGGTGGCGTACGCATACAAATCAGGGGGGCTCGGCTTTTAATCAATCGATGAGTATTCCAATGGAGCTTAAACTAAGAACAACAGAAAAAGGTATTCGTCTTTTTCGCGAGCCTGTCATAGAACTACAAAAATTGAGGAAAGAAAAACATAGTGTTCGTGGAAAGAAGGTAAACGCCAGTCTTCCCAATGTGTTACAGGGTTTCAAAAATGAACTTGCAGAGGTAAATCTTGTCATTGATCCACAAAGTGCCAAAAATATTCAGATCAATGTAAGAGGATTGGCTATGAACTATAATGTATTGACCGAAGAACTTGTTGTTGATAATGTCAGGGCTCAGGTACCGTTGCGAAATAAAAAATTAGCATTCAAGCTGTTTGTCGATCGGACAGGGTTAGAGCTGTTTGCCCAGGATGGAGAAGTTTATATGCCGATAAATTATAATTTCGACCGGAATGAGCTAACTTATGAGCTTACAGCTTATCAGGGTGAGGCTTTATTGGAATCTGCAGATCTCTACACGCTTAAAAATATATGGTCCAAATAGCATTTTTTAATATGCACAGCTCACCTATGTGGTATTCCTTCTGCGCTGAGTAACACATGCTGAAGAAAGTCTATATTGTTTTTGAGCGTATAATGTGGGTATAAATAAAAAAAGGTTTTCAAACGGGGAGAATGAAAACCTTAAATAACCAATTATAAACCTAAATTATGATGATACAAATGTAGGTGTATTTTCTACACTATGCAAATTTATTTTAAAATAATTTGATGTTCTTTAAACAAATTAAAAGAAGTCATTATTTTTACTTTATCAAAGCTTGCTTTTACTTACACATTTTGCTAGGTGGACATAGCAGCGGATAAATAGTCGAAAATAAGAGATTATATATAGTTATGGAAAATTTAGAAGTGTGGATGCGCGGGCCTATTGCAGGAATTCCCGATCTGCTGCAGCATGTTGCACATACACTTTTGCAGGTTGCAGAGGATGTTTCAACCTATACTGATCAGTTGTCCCCACAGCAGCTTTGGACAAAACCCTGTGGAAATGCTAGTATAGGTTTTCACTTACAGCATATAAATGGGGTGATCGATCGCATGTTTACTTATGCTGAAAACAAGCCGCTAACGGACGAACAATTTGATTACCTCCACAGAGAAGGTATAGAAAACGTCGATGTTAGTCCTGCATCTCTGGTCGAAAATTTACATGAGAAGATCAAACAATCTTTGCAAAAATTAGCTTTAATCGATCCGGCTACATTGACCGAGCAACGTTTTTTGGGAAGGAAGCGCATCCCCACCACATTGATTGGCCTGTTGTTTCATGCTGCCGAACATGCACAGCGTCACGTGGGCCAATTGCTGGTGACGGCACGTTGCCTACAATAAAAATGGGACTATATTAAATCTATTTATTGAATTCTGGAGCTTGTTTTAATTTTTCTCCCCATTTTCCCAGTTCCTCGATGATCGGTCTGAGCTGATAACCAAGCTCGGTCAGTTCATACATAACGCGTGCCGGCACCTCCGCATATACTGTACGTTTTACAACTGCACTATCTTCCAGTTTCCGCAGCTGTAGGGTCAGCATGCGTTCGGTAATATCGGGTAAACATTTTCTGATCTCCGTATAGCGCAAACTTCCATTGATGAGGTAGCAACATATTGCTAAGGCCCACTGACCGCCAATCACATTGGCCGCAAACACTTCAGGACAGTCATTTTCAAGTTTCTTTTTATTCGAAAAATTAGTAGAACTTGCTTTAATCTTAGTCATACGCACATTTTTTATAGTACCTAACATTGGGTTGCCGATGAGCCAAAATAGTAATTATGTCGCTATTTTTAAATCACAGTCATGTCGTTTATTCACAGTCATGTCGTTTATTAAAACTGCCTGCATGAAATGGCTAGACCTGGTGGCTTGTGCATATATACATAAATAAGAAAATGAAAATATTAATAGTCGTTATTCATCCCAATTTTGAATCGTCCCAAATGAATAAAAGATGGGTCCATGAATTGAAGAAACACCCGGATCTTTATGAGGTCCATGATTTACATCAGTTGTATCCTGATGGTAAAATTGATAGTATAGCAGAACAGCAGCTGATGGAGAAATATGACAAAATTGTATTTCAATTCCCTTTTTACTGGTTTAACTGTCCGCCATTTTTTAAGCAGTGGCTGGATGAGGTGCTTACCTATGGATGGGCGTATGGTAAGAAGAGTGGTTACAAGCTGGAAGGGAAGAAAATTGCATTGGCAATCTCTGCGGGTATCGATGAACAGGAGTATGGGGCTTCGGGAAAGTATAAATACCGAATGGAACAATTGACAAGTCCGTTTGAAATTACTTTTGACTATGTTAAAGCGGATTATCAAAAGCCTTTCGTCTTTTATGGAATAGAAAATGATTCAAGTCCAGAATGGGTAGAACAGGGCGTTGTGGGCTATCTTCGCTTTTTGGAGCAATTGTAATTTATCAATAAGCAGGCCGGCTTACCTTTTGATGGGAAAAATGAGAAAGCACCCTTTTTAGGATGCTTTCTCTTGGCCGTTTTACCGAGTTGTATAACCACCATTGGCGAAAATCGTCTGGCCGGTTATCCACCAGCCATCGGTGACCAGGAACTCAACCAAAGGCGCAATGTCTTTTATATCCGTTAGTCCGCCCAATGCTGATGCAGATTTGTGGTAGGCTACGGCATCCGCACTTTCCTGTCCGTAGAAAAATGGCGTATCCATTGGGCCTGGAGCTACAGCTGTAACCGAAATACCTCGCTCACCGAATTCTTTTGAAGCCGCTCTCGTAAAATGTTCTACAGGGGCTTTAAGTCCCTCATAGGTCGAGTAGAACCCTGTATAGGCTGCTAATAGTGAGGTGACAATGGTGCAGATCTTACCATTTGCATTCAGTTTTTTCCCTGCCTCCTGAATAAAGAAATAGGCAACTTTTGAATTGATATCGCTCATGCTATCGTATTCTTCTACTGTTGTGTCCACAATTGGCTTTTTTAATACTTTACCAACGGTGTTAATGGCGATATCCACACCTCCGAATCGGTCGATGGCTGCATCAAAAAGTTCCCTGATATGCTCAATTTTTGTCAGGTCCGCTTGCACCAAAATTGCTTCTGCACCAGTAGCTTCTACTGCGGCCAATGTTTTTTCTGCATTCGTTTTGGTGTTTTCACTGTTATAATGGATCACCAGTTTTGCTCCTTTAGCCGCAAAATCCCGGCTTAATAATCCACCTAGATTTTTTGCACCACCAGCAATAAGGACAACTTTTCCTTTTACATCATTTCTTGCCATAATAATTTAAATTTTGATTATAGCAAATTTCATAAATGTTAAGGGCTCTGTTATGGTGAACTTTTCGCTTTTTGCAATTGACGAAATTGCGAAGGGGACATGCCCTCATATTTTTTAAAAAATTTGGTGAAGTTGGATGGGTCGTAAGTCAGCCTTTGTGCGATCTCCGAAATGGTCAACTCGCTATTGGTGAGCAGGCTCTTGGTACAGGTCAATATTTTTTGTACATAAAAATGACAGGGGTGATTCCCTGATGTTTCCTGTATTATCTTGATAAGATGCTTTTGTGAGACACAAAGTATGTTTGCGATGTCCTGAAGCTCCAGCATTTCTATGCTGACTCCGCTGATCAATTCTGCGAGATGACGATCCAGGAACTCAAAATATTGAATCGTAATTTCTTCACTTCTTTTACTATTGGGAGGCAATGCTGTATTCATTTTAATCCTTTTCGAATTGTGAGATTAAATATAAGCAATTTAGACTACACGCAATATTTTATGCCAGAATCGATTAATGTTGATGGGATGTATCCCTAAAAATCTGCGGACAGGATTTGTGAAGAAAAGGAGGCTATGGATTACCGGACGATTAAATTGTAAATTCGTATACTTGTAAGATTCCAAGGGGAATTCATCATTTTTATAATCCCGCATAAAAATAAACAGCGTATTATATGCAGATACTTTTAGTAGAGGACGATCGCCGGATTAGCAGCTTTGTTGTGAAAGGTCTGGAAGAAATGGGGCATCAGGTCATTTTAGTTGAATCTGCGGAAGCGGCACGTGAATGGATCAATGCAGATTCTTTGGATATTATTGTACTCGATATCATGCTGCCCGGAATAGATGGTATCCAGTTTACGAAGATGGTCAGGTATCGAAAAAATCATATTCCGATATTGATTTTAAGTGCTTTAGGAGAGATTGAAGATAAGGTGGAGGCCTTGGAAAGTGGTGCCGATGACTATCTCGTCAAGCCGTTTTCCTTTAAGGAATTGGTGAGTCGTATCAAAGCATTGGTACGCCGTGACAATTATAAAAACGTAGCAAAGGACAGCAGCGTGGAAATTCGTGATTTAAAAGTGGATCTTGAACGTTATGAAGTCCATAAGAATGGTAAAAATGTCGATCTCTCTCCCAAAGAATTTAAACTATTCAAGTATCTGATCGAAAATCGGAATAAAACACTCTCACGAACCGCTATCCTGCAGGCTGTTTGGGGAATCGATTTTGATAACAACACCAATGTCGTCGATGTGTACGTTTCTTATCTGAGAGGGAAGGTTGATGAGGGAAGCGATACCTCCATTATCAAAACGGTGAAGGGAGTCGGTTACATGCTTACAACGGACTGACAATGAATTTAAAGACTCGCCTTACACTCTTTTCTACGCTGGTATTCACCATCATTTTTGGGCTTGCAACGCTGGTCATCTACTGGATATTTTATAATTCTTCTGAACGGCATCTGATTAGTTCCCTCGAAAAAAATGCAAAGATAGCCGGCATTTATTACCTCGAGGCAGATGAACAGAGCCCACTAAAGCATCTGGAATCTAAAAATCAATATGAAAGCCTGGTCAAACGTGCCATGGTAGCCGTTTATAACGCCGAAGGAAAAGTAAGTTATGGCGGTATGCGGTTTGATAGTCAAATTAATAAGGATTTGCTGCGCCAGCTGAAAACAGACAAAACGGTTTATTTTAAAACAGAAGATAGTTTTTATTTTGGGTTGTATTATCCAGATAATCAGGGCGATTTCTTTGTTTTTGTCAAAGAGTCGAGCGCAGACTTTGATCATCAGTTGAATCGTTTGCTCATTACACTTGTCTTTGTTTTTCTCGTGGCATTGATCAGTATCGCCTTATTGTCGGTTTGGCTGAGTAAATATGCTTATCTCCCCATTCGTAAAGTGATCAAGGAAATTCAGCATAAGGATTTAAGCACCATTCAGGAACCTCTGACGACTATAAAAACGAAGGACGAACTACAGGATCTTATTGAAAGTTATAATGCGCTCCTACGACGGATCAGCGAAAATATGATTATTAGAAAGAACTTTGTCAGTTATGTTTCACACGAGTTTCGAACGCCTTTGGCGGGAATCCTGGGCTCCATGGAGGTCTTCGGTACGAAAGTAAGAAGTGAAGAAGAGTACCATGAATTGGCCGAAATCATTACTGAACATGTGAATTTTCTGAATCAGCTTATCGGTAATTTTCTATTGCTGACCGAAGATCAGCCCCTGACGCGTTCCCTGGAAACCTTTCGCATAGATGAGATCGTATGGGATCTTGTCCCTAAGTTTTCGAGGTTATTTGCCGTGCCCTTAAAAGTCGATATACAGGTCGATGAACCGCAATACTTCAATTTTCGGGGCAATAAGATGCTCCTCAGCCTGTCTATTTCCAATCTGATCGAAAATGCACTTAAATATGCAAATGGACAGGAAGTTGTTGTCCGGATGACTGCTGCAAATGACAGGCTGTCTTTGCAAATTATAGACCATGGTATTGGCATCCCACAAGCTGAACTGGAGTCTGTGAAACAGACTTTTTATAGGGGGTCAAATGTCGGTAAAGTGAAGGGCAGCGGTATCGGTCTCTCTTTTGCACAGATTGTATGTAAGGATCAGGGGGTCGACTTTGATATTCGTTCAAATGATCTGGGTACAACGGTATCGTTATTATTCCCTAAATTCTAATCATTTTCTAATCCCTTCTAATCAAACTTTAATTTACCTTAAAGTTGCCTATAATGCTTGTCATTTAGTTTTGAGGAAATTCAAAATTAAGTGAGAAAACTACGTATTACATTATTTTTACTTCTTGGCCTGAATAGTAAGTTATTTTCGCAGGAGGCGGCGGAAAACCGTCTGCGAAAGTCAGAGATCGAACAGGTATTCCTCGCTCATAACCTGACCTTAATGGCGCAGCGTTTTCAAATGCAGCAGGCCGAAGCTGCCGTGCTTCAGGCAAAGCTATGGCCCAATCCAACGATTTCCATCTCCGAAGTCAATCTTTGGAAAAACCCTTCCAGCGAATCCTTCCCGGCACTGATCGGAAATTACGGCAAGTACCAGCAGGTGGCGATCGAATTGGAACAGACCATTGAAATGGCTGGTAAACGAAAAAAAAGGGTGCAATTGCAGCTCCTGGAAAAAGAGAATGCGCGGCTTCAATTTGAAGAATTGCTGCGGAACCTGAAATATGATCTCCGAAGCCAATGTATCGAATTACAGATCCTACAGGAGAAAGAACGGTTATACGGCAACCAGGTCAACATCTTTCAGACATTGGCACAATCCTATCAAAATCAGTGGAAAGAAGGCAATGTAAGTGAGATGGACTACCTCAGGATTCAAAGCGAGTCTATCGCATTTGGAAACAAACTGAATGAAATCCAACAGGAAAAAATCACAAAAATGAATGAGGTTGCGCGCTACCTCGGTGACAAAGGTACCGCACTCACGATATCAGATACGATCGGCATACCGCATTTTCTCCCGGGGAAAAAACAGGAGTGGAAAATGATGGCCCTCGATAATCGCAGCGATTATAAAATCATCCACAACGAATTGAAAAAAAGTGATGCTCAGCTGAAAATGGAAAAGGCCGAACGTATACCAGATTTGCAGGTCTCCATGAATTATGATCGCGGCGGAAATATTATGCGCGATTTTATAGGCCTGGGTGTTGCCATGGATCTTCCTTTATTTAATCGAAACCAGGGGAATATCAAAATCGCTAAACTGGAGATGGAGAAAAATAAAGTGGAAATCGAGCAATTCCGTATCGACATCGAACGCGAGATCGACTTTCTTTCGGAACGGCTCAACAACCTTGAAACGAGTTTGAAGACAACGGATATGGGCTTTGACGGTAAATTGGACGTAGCACTTGAACGCTATGTGCGCAATTTTCAAGAACGACGGTTGACCATCGTTGAATTTATAGACTTTATCAATAATTATATGGAAAACAAAGAATCAATATTAGAGCGCAGGGCGAAATATCTTCAGTATAAGGAAGAATTAACGTATTTAATCGGAAAGGATATTGTTTCATGAAAGGGAACTTTTTAATGCCATTGACACTTATGTCCGTCTGTTTATTGTGGGGCTGTCAATCAACGAAAAATGAAGAGCAAGCGCTGCCGGCAACCAAAGGTTTTTGCCTTAGCGCAGATTTCAAAAACCAAATTAAAATTGATTCGATACAGAAGCGGACCGTATTTGAACAGATCGCTTTAAATGGCGTCATCCAATACGATCAGGATGAACTTGCAGCGCTAAAGAGTCCGATACCCGGTATCGTACAGTCTGTTTCAGTTAAAATGGGCGATTATGTAGAAAAAGGACAGATTCTGGTATCGCTTAAAGGTACCTCCGTCAATGATTTAGGAAAAGAGCTGCGGGAACTGGAAAATAGCAAGCGGCTGACGGAGAGTAAATTGCTTAGCCTGCGTAGTCTGCTGAAAGATGGTATGGCTTCCCAGCGGGAACTGGAAGAGATGGAAAGTGAATTGAAAGCCGTGCAGATTGGAATCCGCCATGTCAAAGCGAACATGAGTTTGCTGAATGGCTCCTCAGAAAATGGTGTTTTTTACATCCGTGCGCCCAAAGCGGGTTATATCGTGGATAAAAAGGTGAGTCCCGGCATGACTGTTGGCGATGACGCCGATTTGTTGTCGGTCAGTAAGTTGAATGAGGTGTGGGTTTCGGTCAATATCTATGCTAATAATTTACCTTTTGTCAAAAATGGCGCTCCTGTCAAGATCACCACACTGGCTTATAAAGGTGAATCTTTTGATGGCTATATTGATCAGGTAGCCAATTTCTTTGATCCTGAAGAACGTGTGGTCAAGGCGCGTGTAAAGTTGTTAAACAAAGACCTACGATTAAAGCCGGGCATGAGTGTGGATGTATTGGTCGAAAAAGCTGTTTCGGGACAAGAACATCAGATGTTGGCTATTCCCAAAGATGCCATTATCCTGCATAATAACCAGAATTTTGTGGTGATTTACAAAAATGACTGTGATCTGGCGGTAAAGCCTGTGGATATTGTTGCTGAGAATGAAACCTATGCTTTTGTCAAAACAGGAATAGCCGAGGGAGATCAGGTGCTGACAGAAAATGAGCTGATTGTATTTGATGAATTGATAAATAGATAGGATGAAGAAAGTTGTACAAAATATTGTTTCATTTTCATTGAAACACTCCTTGGTCGTCCTGTTTTTTACGTTGGCTTTATTATTCGGCGGGATATACGCTTACCTGCATACACCTATTGAAGCTTTCCCCGATGTGACCAATACACGGGTCCGGATTATCACACAATGGCCGGGACGTAGCGCCGAAGAAATCGAGAAGTTCGTTACATTACCGGTAACCAAAGAAATGAACACCATTCCAAAGAAAACGGACGTTCGTTCGATCTCCTTGTTTGGCTTATCTGTTGTGACGATTCAATTTGAGGATGGAGTAGAGGACTTTTATGCCCAGCAGTATGCGGGTAATAAAATGCGCTCAATTGAGCTGCCGGAAGGTGCTGAAAGCTCCATAGAACCACCTTCGGGTGCTACCGGAGAAATTTTTCGCTATGTGCTGAAGAGCAATCTTCCGATTAAAGAAGTCTCCGCTATTCAAGATTGGGTGATCGAAAGGGAACTTGTGGGGGTGCCCGGCGTGGCGGATGTCGTCAGCTTTGGAGGTGAAGAAAAGATCTATGAGATAAAGATCAATCCAACAGAGTTGGCCAATTATAACCTGTCGCCACTGGATGTTTATGAAGCCGTATCGCGTTCGAATATCAATGTCGGTGGCGATGTGATCCAAAAAGGAAATCAAGCCTATGTTGTGCGTGGGGTAGGCCTATTGGATAAGATCGATGATATCGGTAATATTTTGATCAAGGTGGTCGGCAATACACCGATTTTAGTCAAGCATGTTGCAGAAATAGAATTGGGCGCAAAACCGCGACTCGGGCAGGTGGGACTCAACAAGGAAGATGACCTTGTCCAGGGAATTGTCATTATGCTGAGGGGAGAAAATCCCTCTGCTGTTGTCACAAGGTTAAAGGCAAAAATTGAAGAGCTAAACCAACGTATTTTACCCGAAAATGTCAAGATTGAACCCGTTATAGATCGCACAAAACTGGTAAATAATACCGTGCATACGGTTTCCAAAAACCTGATAGAAGGGGTTCTTCTGGTTTCGATTATTGTCTTTATCTTTTTGAACAACTGGAAGACAACCTTTATCGTTGCATCGGTTATTCCATTGGCCTTCCTATTTGCGATTATTTGTTTGAAAATACAGGGGCTCCCTGCAAATTTGATTTCCATGGGGGCATTGGACTTTGGATTATTGCTCGAAGGAACGTTGGTCATCGTGGAGACTGTTTTTGTCTCTTTGGAAAAAGAGGCTCATCGGCTCGGGACGGAACGCTTTAATAAAATCTCCAAACTAGGGATCATTAAGAAAAGTGCTGGCTCTGTAGCGGGGTATATCTTTTTTGCACTATTGATTTTAATTGTCGCACTGACTCCTATTTTCTCTTTTCAAAAGGTGGAAGGAAAAATGTTCTCACCATTAGCCTTTACCCTCGGTTATGCTTTATTGGGATCCTTGATCCTAAGTTTGACCTATGTGCCCGCAATGTGTAAATACTTATTGAAAAAGAATATCAAAGAAGATGAAAATAAGATTACTAAAGTTAGTCGTAATGCCATTTTTAAAGGTTTTAAGAAAGCTTTCGATCATCCAAAATGGACATTGTCTATTTTTATCCTAGCCTTGCTCGTCTGTATGTTCCGGTTTAGCCATTATGGCTCCGAGTTTCTTCCAAAATTGAACGAGGGTGCAATTTATGTCCGCGCAACCTTACCCAATAGTGTCAATCTCGAAGAATCCGTGAAGTTGACCAAAACCATGAAAGCAAAATTAATGAAGCAGTTTGACGAGATTGATTTTATCATGACGCAAACGGGCCGTCCAAATGATGGTACAGATCCAACAGGTTTTTTCAATATTGAATTCAATATTGAACTGAAACCCGAAGACGAGTGGAAAAGAAAACTGTCAAAAGAGCAATTGATCGGTCAGATGCGGGATAGCCTACAGACTTTTCCCGGAATAAATTTTGGTTTTAGCCAGCCGATCCAGGATAATGTAGAGGAGTATGTAGCCGGAGTGAAAAGTCCGTTGGTCATCAAAATTTTTGGGGACAATTTACAGGATTTAGAGAATAAGGCCAATAAGTTTGCCGAATCACTTAAAAAGGTAAATGGGATAACGGATATCAATGTTTTCAAAAATATCGGTCTGCCAGAACTCCGTATTCAACTGCATGATTCAAAGATGGCTAAATATGGCGTTTCGACCAAGGATGTGCAGTCGGTGATCGAAATGACTATTGGCGGGCAATCTGTGACACATTTCTATGAAAATGAACGGATCTTTGATGTTCGTCTGCGCTTCCAAAAATCATATCGCGACAACCCCGAGAAGATCGGAAATATCATCATTCCGACGATGACTGATCAGAAAGTGCCCCTACGGGAGATCGCAACTATAGATTATCATACGGGGCCGGCATTTATTTACAGAGAAGGAAATTCCCGTTATATTGGTGTTGGCTTCAATATTGAAGGCCGAGATTTGGGAAGTACAATTGCCGACGCAAAAAAACAGATAGCGAAAGATATTAACTTATCTAAATCCTATAAGGTTGTCTGGGCTGGTGAATTTGAAAGTAAGGAACGGGCAACAAAACAACTGATGAATGTTGTGCCAATTTCGTTGATTTTGATCTTACTCTTGCTGTATGCCAATTTTGGCAATGTCAAAGATACGCTGATTTCTTCACTGACCCTCGCCTTTGCATTTATTGGTGGATTTATTTCCCTGTGGATTACCGGAACGACATTTGGAATTTCGGCGGGTATCGGATTTATTATTCTCTTTGGCGTAGCCACGATTGATGGTATTGTTTTAATCGGTATTATGAAAGAAAATCTGTTGAATAAAATGAGCTTGAAACCCGCTATTTATGAAGCTGTCAAAAGTCGCATAAGACCCATCTTAATGATTGCATTAATGGGGGCGATGGGCTTATTGCCAGCTGCACTTTCAAACGGAATGGGGTCTGAAATCCAAAAACCCCTGGCGATTATGATTGTTGGTGGATTGATTATTTGTATGATTCTCTCGTTTTCAGTACTGCCTATTGTTTTTTACTTCTCTTATAAAAATAAGAGCCGCTATTAGTTACCCATTTTTAATTATTATATACGATACAAAGGTTGCCTGTCTGACAGTGCAACCTTTGTTATTTTTAATGTGCAGCTATACATTCCATAATAGCTGTCAAAATTTTACGCCGATAAACATGTATATATATCTTTTACATGCTATTTTTTGTAAATCTTGTTATAAATGTTGAACTTACATTTAAGTTACTAAAATTCAATTTCGACTTTAAAAAACACTCATCTGAAGTTTTGCTGAAAGAAGTTATAAATCTGTCTTTAAAATTAGAAAGCCATTTTTCTGGTTTCTTATGAGTGGTATTTATTAGAAAAGGTCAATATTAGGTCAGTGTTGATTAATTCATAAGAAGATTGACCTCGCTATTCCAGATAGATTTGTGATAAAGAAATATTAAAATAATACGCTATGGCACAATTTAAATGGGAAGGAATTTATCCTGCAATGTTATCACCATTTGATGAAAATGGAAATTTGGATTTTGATATGTTTGGTAAAAACATTGAAGCACAATTGGATGGAGGTGTTCACGGTTTGATTATCGCTGGATCATTGGGTGAAGCAAGTGTTTTGAGTACGGAAGAAAAGTATGATTTATTGACATATGCGTTGAAGGTTGTCGCTGGGCGTGTACCTGTGTTGTTGAATATTGCAGAAAATACAACTGCTGCAGCGATCAAAGTCGCTCAGACCAGTGAAGAATTAGGTGCAGATGGTTTGATGTTATTGCCACCGATGCGCTATAGAGCTGATGATAGAGAAGCGGTCGCTTATTTTCGTGCAGTTGCACAAAGTACCAAATTGCCAATCTTAATCTATAACAACCCTGTTGACTATAGTACTTATGTATCGCTTGATATGTTCGAGGAACTCTTATTGGAACCAAATATTCAGGCAGTGAAAGAGTCTACACGAGATTTAACAAATATCACGCGTTTGAAAAATCGTTTTGGTGATCGATTAAAGATTATGGCTGGAGTAGATACCTTAGGGCTTGAGTCTTTGATGTTAGGGGCTGATGGTTTAGTTGCTGGGCTAGTCGACGCATTTCCAAGAGAAACTGTGGCCATGTACGATCTTGTAAAGGCTGGCGAGTACAGCAAAGCTGTAGAAATATACCGTTGGTTTATGCCTTTATTGGAATTGGATATTCATCCTAAATTGGTCCAATATATTAAATTGGCGGCGACAGCTGAAGGAATTTCAACACCTTACACACGTGCTCCAAGATTACCATTGATCGGTGAGGAGGAACAACGTGTGAAAAAAATTATTGCAGATTCAATCGCGACTAGACCACAGTTATAGAAATGCTTCTGGACTTTCTAGATGAGGGTTCAGGAAGTTTTCTTTTTAGGACCAAGTAAAAATAGGCGAGAAGAACCTTCTTATTATATTGAATAACCGCAAGGAATGAAAATATAGGGAAGGTTTTTATTGATTTTTGAAGATACTACTTACAATAAAAACAAAAGGAATGGATAGAAACGAAAATGAGATTGATTACATCGTAAAACAGGCGGAGGCTGGATTTCAGTTTCTTCAGCAGACGGATGTCATCGAAAGAGCGGAATTGATGTATGCCATTGCCGCTGAAATTGAGGAACTGGGCGAAATATTGATTGAAACTGCTCATCTGGAAACTGCACTACCTTTGGGAAGATTGCAGGGTGAAAAAGCGAGAACAGTCAATCAATGGCGTCGATATGCCGATGCCGTTCGTACTGGTTTATACAGTGAAGCTCGGATAGATCGGGATCCAAATGGGCAATTTGATTTAAGGAAATATAACAAAGGACTTGGTCCAGTGGTCGTTTTTGGCGCAAGTAATTTTCCTTTCGCCTTTTCAACTGCTGGCGGAGATACAGCAAGTGCCATTGGTGCCGGCTGCTCAGTCATCGTAAAGGCTCATCCTGCGCATCTTAAAACCTCTCAATTAATGGCTGACGCTATTGATCGTGCGGTTTCAAAACAGGGTGCCCCAACTGCGGTTTTTAATCATGTGGTGTCGGATTCATTTGCCGTTGGACAACAGTTGGTCAGCCATACCTTCGTAAAAGCGGTCGCATTCACAGGTTCATTTCGTGGCGGAAAAGCTTTGTTTGATCTAGGACAATCAAGGCCTGACCCTATTCCAGTATTTGCTGAAATGGGAAGCGTAAATCCGGTTTTTCTTTTGCCAGACTATCTCGCTAATCATCTGGAAGTATTTGCAAAACAGTATATTGGATCATTACTCCTCGGTGTAGGGCAGTTTTGTACCAATCCGGGCGTACTGGTAGGCTTGGCGGGCGATGAGTTCGATCGGCTCAAACTAGCCTTAAAGAGCGAACTAAAATCTACTGCTACAGGGAAAATGTTACATGCGGGTATTCTGGATAGCTACAATCGCCTAAAAGACGAAATGGTTCAATCAGAAGGGATCGGCGTATTGGAAGAAGGGCAGGATAATACAGCACAAGATTTTGCGCAGGCCCTGCTAGCTGAAACTGACGCAAGCCGAGTTTTAGCTAATCCTAAGTTATTGGAGGAGGTTTTTGGACCTTTTGGGTTAATTATATCTTGTGCCGACCTTAACGAAATGAAAACTGTAATGGAGCAGCTCGAAGGACAGATAACCATCACTTTTGCGGCATCGGCGCAGGACATCCACGAATGCCAGGCACTCTTTTCAATTGCACAGGACAAATGCGGAAGGCTTTTGTTTCAGGGTATGCCAACTGGGGTTGAAGTACAGTATGCTATGCAGCATGGCGGACCTTATCCGGCAACCACAGATGCGCGTTTCACTTCTGTAGGGCCCGATGCGGTAAAGCGCTTTATTCGCCCCATTAGTTTTCAAAATTGGCCAAATGAATTTTTGCCTAAAGAATTGCAAGACGGAAACCCATTACAAATTGACCGCTTGGTCAATCAGCAATGGACGAAAGCATAATAGAAACAAATGACCATATAAACAAGTGATCAGAAATGAAGAAGACTTTTTTTTGCATTGATTCGCATACCTGTGGTTGTCCCGTGCGATTGGTGGCAGGAGGAGCCCCATTATTACAGGGGAATTCCATGATGGAGCGCAGGTTGCATTTTATACGTGAGTACGATTGGATCCGTATGGGATTGATGTTTGAACCAAGAGGGCATGACATGATGAGCGGTAGTATGCTTTATCCGCCCTTTGATCCGCAAAATGATATTGGTGTCCTTTACATTGAAACCAGTGGCTGTCTGCCGATGTGTGGACATGGAACGATCGGTACGGTGACGATTGCCATTGAGGAAGGGCTCGTTCAACCTAAAGTTCCCGGAAAATTAAGGCTGGAAACTCCGGCTGGACTTGTACATATCGACTATGTTCAGGAGGGGGCCAAGGTGAAAAGTGTCAAGCTAACCAATGTAAAATCCTTTTTATACGCCGAAGGTTTAACGGTCGATTGCCCGGATCTAGGCAACATCAGTGTCGATGTTGCCTACGGTGGAAACTTTTACGGTATTATTGATCCGCAGACTAATTTTCAAGATATCAATTCCTATTCAGCCAGCCAGCTCATTCATTATGGAAAAATAATCCGTCAGCTGCTGAACGAAAAATATTCTTTTGTTCATCCCGAAGATGTCAATATTCATGGGTTGACGCACATCCAATGGACAGGGGATCCTAAACTCCCTAATTCGTCCGGACGCAATGCCGTACTGGTTGGCGATAATGCCTTGGATCGTTCTCCTTGTGGTACAGGTACCTCGGCGCGTATGGCGCAATGGTATGCAAAAGGGAAATTGAAGAAAGGAATGGAGTTTATACATGAAAGTTATATCGGTTCACAATTTACCGGCAAAATCGAGGCGGAAACAACCGTAGATGGTAAGCCTGCTATTGTGCCGTCCATCGAAGGCTGGGCAAGGATAACAGGCTATAATACCATTTTTTTAGATGATGAGGATCCTTATTTTGGCGGTTTTCAGGTGATTTAATAGTTCAGGTGATTTAAAAAATTAATAAGAGAAGAGCAACGTGAAAGAAAATAATAGAGGTACAGTTGTCGTCGTTGGAGCAGGAATTGCAGGACTTGCTTCGGCCTATTACCTGGTGAGAGACGGATGGGATGTGAAAATCCTCGAAAAAAATACCTTGGACAATAACTGTTCTTATGGCAATGCCGGCATGATTGTTCCCAGTCATTTTACGCCCTTGGCTGCCCCCGGTATTGTAGCGCAGGGGATAAAGTGGATGTTCAATAGTAAAAGCCCTTTTTATGTACGGCCTTCGCTAAATCCACGAATGATTAATTGGGGATTGAAGTTTTTAAAACATGCTAATCGCTCACACGTAGAACAGCATGCGACTGCAATACGTGATTTGAATCTCTACAGCAGCAGATTATATGATGAATTGGCGCAGGAGGAGGGGTTTGATTTTGAACTGAAGCAGAACGGTATCCTGATGATGTATAAATCGAAGGAAATGCAACATGAGGAGATTGAGCTGGCGCATCGTGCCCAGGATCTTGGACTTGATGTCGATATTCTGGAGGGGAATGCCGTCCAAGAACTGGAGCCCAATCTGAAACTGGATGTTTTAGGTGCTATACTTTATCGTTGTGACGGAAAATTATACCCACCAAAGTTAATGCGGCAATTGATTCAATATTTGAAAGCCGCAGGGGTCGCTTTTTTCGAAGAAACTGAGGTCAGTAAATTTATAACAGCCGGAAATAAGGTGAAAGAGGCGATCAGCAACAAAGGAAGTTTTCAGGCGGATGCTTTTGTTTTGACTGGTGGCGCTTATTTGCCGCAGCTCACATCAAAGTTGCACGTAAATACACCGCTTATGCCAGGAAAAGGGTATTCTTTTATGTATCAGCCCGAGAAAGAGAATACATTGAATCATGCAGCATTGTTACTCGAGGCTCGTGTTGCTGTAACACCCATGAATGACCAGATCAGATTCAGTGGAACGATGGAATTGGGACCAGCAAATGACAAAATTTATGAAAATCGTGTCCGCGGAATTGTAGAATCCATTCCAAAATATTATCCGGAATTGAAAGTTGATTATCCAAGCGAAAAAATATGGTATGGTTACAGACCCTGCTCGCCTGATGGATTGCCCTATCTGGGAAGATTGAAAAAATTTGATAATGTCCTAGTTGCCGGTGGGGGTGGTATGATGGGCTTGAGCTTGGGCCCTGCCTATGGGAAAGTTGTAGCAGATTTATTGGCAGGACAGAAAATAGAGGCTGAAATCGCTGGTTTTAGGCCGGATCGTTTCGACTGATAAAATTAGGATATAAACCAACACCTGAATTATGAATCGTTCTTTTTCTTTTAAATCTCCCAAAATATTGTTTTATGGGTTACTCTTTCTATTCCCGGTCTCCACACATGCACAAAAGATGAAATTATACGACCATACCACCCCCATAGAACCTTATATCGTGCAATATGGGCATGATGTTGAGGCGATCAACTATTTCTATGGCCCTATGCCCAAAGGCTGGGGCAATCAACGGGCTGCGGCTTCACCCCAACAGTTAGCACGTCTTCAGCGTTTGGATAACGAATATTTGAACAAGCTGGACAAGTTCCCTTATGAAGAACTCGAAACATCGGGGCAGGTAGATTTTATCTTACTGAAGCGCAAACTAAAAAGTGATTTCCTTTCATTGAAAGAAGATGAGTCGAATTACAACCGCTTATCCGTGTATTTACCTTTCGCACGGCGAATTTTTGCACTTGAAAAGGAACGCCGTAGGGGCAAACGTTTGGCAGGAGAAGATGTCGCGAAAGAGCTGACGCTGGTTGCCGCTGAAATCGATCGGTCAATAGCAGCTTTGCAGGAAAAGTCCAATATTCCTGATTCAGATGTGAACTTTCTGGTTGCCCTAGTAAATTCGTTGGACTTAAGGATCACCAGCACTTTCGATTTTTATAATGGATATGACCCAGAATTTACTTGGTGGGTACCCTCCATATTTCAACAGGTGAAAAGCAAGCTTTCTGATTACAAAGAGAAATTAGCCGCAAAAAGTGACCGGAAAGTTTTTGATGATGGTAGCCAGATTGCAGGTGTGCCAATTGGCGAAAAAGAGATAAACCGAAGGCTCAAAGCTGAAATGATCAGTTATACAGCCACGGATCTTCTAAAATTGGCGGATCAAGAGTTTAAATGGTGCGAGGCAGAGCTATTGAAAGCGAGCCGTGAAATGGGGTTTGGCGACGACTGGCGGGCAGCGCAGGAAAAGGTTAAAAACTCCTACGTACCCATTGGACAACAGCCGGAGCTCATCATGAGATTGTACAACGATGCACAGCAATTTATTGAACAAAATAAACTCATGAATATTCCTGAGCTGGCAGACGAGACTTGGGGCATGATCATGATGACACCTGAACGGCAGCGGGTCAATCCCTTTTTTACAGGCGGACGGGAAATTAGCATATCCTATCCGACAAACACGATGGATCAGCAGGCGAAATTGATGAGTATGCGTGGCAATAATCCTTATTTCTCCCGAGGCACAGTCCAACATGAATTGATTCCTGGTCATCATCTGCAATATTTTATGAATAGGCGTTACAAGCCTTACCGCGAGGAAGCGTTTAATACCCCTTTTTGGACAGAAGGATGGACACTTTATTGGGAATTATTATTGTATAGTAAAGGATTTGCCAAAACACCCGAAGAGCGTATAGGAATGTTATTTTGGCGTATGCACCGCTGTGCGCGAATAACTTTTAGTATTAAATTTCATTTAGGTGAATGGACGCCGCAGCAATGCATAGATTACTTGGTAAACAGGGTGGGATTTGAGTCGGCTAATGCCCATGGTGAGGTAAAGAGGTCCTTTGAAGGTTCTTATGATCCCTTATATCAGTTGGCCTATCTCGTAGGCGGCTTGCAATTGATGCGCATTAAAGAGGAGGTGGTCGATCAAGGGAAAATGTCATTTGCGGAATTCCATGACCGTGTGATCAAAGAAAATTATCTGCCCATGGAAATGCTAAGAGCGATTATCAAGGGTGAGAAATTAAAACCAGACTATGAGACAAATTGGAAATTCTATCATTTTAACAACTAGGTGTTTATGAGTGAGTCGAAACAAACATTTCAAAAGTCTCTCGGGTTATTGGATGCCACTATGCTGGTGGTAGGAAGTATGATCGGTTCCGGGATTTTTATTGTATCTGCGGATATCGCACGTAATACGGGGTCTGCGGGTTGGATGATGGTGGTATGGCTGATCTGTGGATTTATGACTTTAACAGCAGCATTGAGTTATGGTGAACTCAGCGCAATGTTTCCAAAGGCCGGTGGCCAATATATTTACCTTCGGGAGGCTTATGGTCCCGTATTGAGTTTTGTATTTGGTTGGACATTTTTTGCTGTGATACAAACAGCGACAATCGCCGCTGTGGGCGTTGCTTTTGCAAAATTCACAGCCTATCTTTTCCCCTTTATGGACGAAGATGTTTATTTGCTTGAATGGTCAGATTACCGCATATCGGCTGCACAGATGCTGGCAATTGCGGTCATTATTGTATTGACCTATATTAATTCAAGGGGTGTGAATAGCGGAAAGCGCGTACAGACATCCATCACATTGATCAAGATTGGGAGTTTGCTGCTCTTATTGGTCTTCGGTTTCTTAGCATTGAAACATGAAGTTTGGGCTTTGAACTGGGACAATATATCGCTTTGGTCCATGCGCCGCTTAAATACGGATGGAACCTACACATCTTATGATGGATTTTCTGCAATGGGGGCTTTTTCCGCGGCTATGGTCGGTGCCCTCTTCAGCAGCGATTCTTGGCACTCATCCTCAGCTGTAGCGGGCGAAATTAAGAATCCACAACGGAATATCGGTTTGAGTCTTGCATTAGGGACTTTACTGGTTACCGTAATTTATCTGCTGACTAATTTGATGTACACCGGCATATTGCCCCTGGAAGCTATGGTCAATGCTCCAAAAGATCGGGTCGCGATGAGTGTCGCTCAAGAGGTGTTTGGTCCTTTTGGAATTACTATTATAGCGATTATGATCATGATTAGTACCTTCGGTTGCAATAATGGGATTATCCTGGCAGGAGCGAGGGTGTATTATTCTATGGCCAAAGATGGTTTGTTTTTTAAAAGGGCGGGTAAGCTCAATGCGCATGCGGTACCTGCCTGGGCACTATGGATACAATGTGTCGCTGCGTCAATTTGGTGTTTAAGCGGAAAATATGGTGATTTATTGGACATGATTACCTGTGTGGTCGTTATATTTTATGTACTCGCGATTGCCGGTATTATTAGGCTCCGTATCACGCGGCCAGATTTGAACAGGCCCTATAAAGCACTTGGATATCCTTTTCTTCCTGTTCTTTATATCCTGATGGGACTTGCCTTTATCGGACTGATGGTTATTTTTAAGCCAAATTATACCTGGCCGGGTATTATCATTGCACTATTGGGCATTCCTATCTATTATTTAATCAATCCTAAACGAAGAAAGCATGAAGTTTCTTAGTACAGCGGTTTTGTTGTTGTCGGCACAGTTTCTGTTTGGTCAAGGAACTTTGGCAGATTATACACGTGCACAAAACCTAAAAAAACAATTGACCAACAAAATTGAAAATCTACCGGGCCAGTTTTATTGGAATGATAAGGGGGATCTCTTTTGGTATGATCGAAATACGTTGCAAGGAAAAGAGTACATTTTGGTCAATCCCCAGGCAAAAACAAAAGAACAGCTGTTTGATCTGAAGAAGGTATTTTCCTTGGTGGATGAAAAGCTGGGACGAAAAGTCGAAAATCGCGTTATTTCCAATGATCAGATAAAATTGATGGACCAGGATCAGGTTTCGCTCGATATCGCGGGCTACTTTTGGATTTGGAACCGCCGTTCCTCGCAATTGAGCCAGGGCGCTGCAAGTGGAAATAAAGATCGCAATCCGCGATATTGGGGTCAACGTGAACAAGGAAATACGTATAGGGAAGTTGAATCTCCAGATAAAATACATGTTGCTTTTATCCGAAACAACAATGTCTTCCTAGCAAAGAAGGGTAATTTAAATGAGGCGCGACAAATTACGTTTGATGGCAATACGGCAAACTATTATAGTAATGATATTCAATGGGCACCGGATAGCCGGAAATTAGCTACAGTAAAAACACAAAAAATAGAGATCAGACAACTGACGCTGATCGAATCTTCCCCTAAAGATCAATTACAGCCAAAGATTCAGACACGCGATTATGTCAAACCTGGTGATGAATTAGCGCAAAAACTACCCGTTTTATATGATCTCGAAAAAGACCGACTGTCGGTGTTTGATGCTGCGCTCATACCAAATCAATTTTACCTTTCGGATCTTTCCTGGCGCGATGACAGCAGAGCATTTACCTTCGAGTATAACAAACGGGGGCATCAAGTCTATGGCGTTCTGCAAATGGATGCAAATAGTGGTACCTCGACTTTTCTGATTCAAGAGCAGAATAAGACCTTTATTGATTATAGCGGCAAGAAATACCGGGAGGATCTGGCCGATGGAAGGGAGATTGTATGGGCCTCTGAGCGTGATGGATGGAACCACCTGTATCTCTATGATGGAATTACTGGTAAAGTAAAGAACCAGATAACGAAAGGAAACTGGGTTGTTCGGAAAGTTGTACATGTCGACACGGACAAACGAACGGTCATTTTTGAAGGTAGTGGCATGAATGCCGTGGAAGATCCCTATTTGATCCATTATTATTCAATCGGTTTAGATGGAAAGGGCTTAAAACTGCTGACCGAAGAAAATGCAAATCATCAAGCTTTTTTCAATAAAGACTATTCCCAATTTGTGGATACATATTCCCGAGTCGATCAGCCGTCAATTTCAGTATTGCGCGACAACAATGGCCGTCTTATCATGGAACTGGAGAAAACAAACAGTAATCTACTAGAAACGGTAGGCTGGCGTGCTCCGGAAGTCTTTAAAGCCAAGGGACGTGATGGTGCAACAGATATCTGGGGAATTATTATTCGGCCGACGAATTTTGATCCCGCTAAAAGCTACCCTGTCATCGAATACATTTATGCAGGCCCGCATAGTTCTTTCGTACCAAAATCATTTTACAGCAACCCGAGCGGGATGTACGAACTCGCTGAATTGGGCTTTATTGTGGTGCAGATCGACGGGATGGGGACCTCAAATCGTTCGAAGGCTTTCCATGATGTCTGTTGGAAAAATCTGAAAGATGCGGGCTTTCCGGATCGAATTGCCTGGATGCAGGCTGCGTCAAAGCAATATAAATACATGGATATAGGCAGGGTAGGGATCTATGGCACATCTGCTGGGGGACAAAGTTCAACCGGCGCGCTGTTATTCCATCCAGAGTTTTACAAAGTTGGCGTTTCCTCCTGTGGCTGTCACGATAACCGAATGGATAAAATATGGTGGAACGAGCAATGGATGGGCTGGCCTGTAGGTCCTGAATATGCGGCTAGCTCCAATATTGAAAATGCTGCTAAACTGGAAGGAAATCTTTTATTGATTGTAGGTGAATTGGATGATAATGTGGATCCTTCATCCACTTTCCAATTGGTTGATGCCTTGATCAAAGCGCGTAAGAATCATGATTTTATTATGGTTCCTGGGATGGGACATTCTTCCGGGGGAGATTATGGTGAACGAAAAAGAAGGGATTATTTTGTCAAACATCTACTTGGTGTAGACCCACCGGCCTGGAATCAATATTGATCTTTTCATCAGAACAATGATCCTGTAAGACAGTCCTATCGCCTATTTTTTCTGAAAGGTTCTGATCTTATTGGTTAGAAAGAACCTTCAGTTTGCGTTCATTGCTGTTCGTGTATGCGAAGTCATAAAGGTTTTATTCCAATTGTGAATACAGATGCAGTGATAAGAATGCTTCAATAAATACAGCGCCCCGGAAAGTTAATTGCTTTCTGGGGCGCTGTATTTATTTTATGTCTGTAACCTTGAAGCCGTTTTTATTCGATCAATACCCCGACATAATAGTTAAACGTATCGATATCAATATTATCTTTCGTTAAACCGGCTATTTTAATAGGTCTGAAACGTTGATCCAACTGGATAAGTTCTCTTTTCTGACCTTTTACCCCAATATGTATAGGCATCTGGAAGCCTTTGACTTCACTGATCCAGCGGCCCAATATTTTGCCGGAAGGATCTTGTTTGATTTCCAGTGTAGGAATGGCGGTATGCTGTACATACTGCTCAAATACTTTTAACAAGTCTAAACCGGATTGCTGGTTTACGTAGTTGACAACATCACTATAATCGACTTGCTGATGATAAAACTTGCTGTTTAATCCCCGGAGAATATTCCGCCACTTTTCATCATTGTCGATCATCGTACGGATCATGTTGAGCATAACACCCCCTTTGGGATACATATCCCCAGATCCTTCTTTATTAACGTGGTAGGGGCCCTGAATGGGGCTGTCATTTTGGATTCCACTTCGGATACCATGAGCGTACGCTTGGCTGGCTTCCTTGCCATAGAAATAGTCGATAAATAAGCCTTCGGAATAATTCGTGAAGCTTTCGTGAATCCACATATCGGCCAGATCAGCGGAGGTTATATTGTTGCCAAACCATTCGTGGCCAGATTCGTGGACCACAATGAAATCCCATTTATGTCCCCAGCCGGTTCCCGACGCATCCCCGCCGCGATAGCCATTCTGGTAATGGTTACCGTAGGCGATGGCGCTCTGGTGTTCCATGCCGGTATGGTAGGTTTCAACAAGTTTATAGCCATCTTCATAGAACGGATATGGACCAAACCAATGTTCAAATGCCTCTAAGGTCTGGTTGGCGTTTTTTTGAAGATGGGCTTTTTTTTCTGCCGTATCGTTTTCGCGCAAAATATAGTAGTCTATATCCAATGGCCCTTTTTCACCTTTGTATTTTTCCTTAAAATGAACGTAGTCGCCGATGTTGATGGCGACATTGTAGTTGTTGATCGGATTGGCGACTTTCCAATGGTATTTGGTATAACCATCTTTCATCTTTTCTACTTTGACCAGGCGACCATTGGATACATTCATCACCTCTTTTGGGACAGCGATGGAAATCAGCATACTATCCACTTCATCGGATTGATGGTCTTTGTTTGGCCACCAGACACTCGCACCCATACCCTGGCATGCCGTGGCCACCCATGGCTTTCCATTGCTATCTTTTTTCCAGTCGAAGCCGCCGTCCCAGGGCGCTTTGACCGCTTCTGTAGGATGACCTTCGTAATATACCGTAAACTCTTCCTGTGTTCCTTTTTTGATAGCCGCAGGAAATTCGACAAAGACAGCATTGTGTTCTCTGGTAAAGGAAAGTTCTTTCCCCTTATATACGACTTTGTCTACTTTGAGATTTGCAAAAAGATCAAATTGCAGGCGATTAAAATCAGTTGTGGCCTTGAAACGGAAAAGGTTTGAACCCGAAATAAACTTATTGTCTATATCCACCTTAACATCCAAATGATAGTATTGGATGTCGTAGCAGGTTCGCAGCGGTGACAGATATCCGCGCAGTGAATCCGCTCTTGTGAATTCATTTTTTTCTTTCATCAGCTGGGCCGCTGATTGCTGTATGCCTGCGGTCAGTAGACCGCAGGTTCCCAATGCATATAATAGTATTCTTTTCATCTGTAAATGATAACTATTCGGTCTATCTTCCACCCGGAGGGCAATGTAATTTTAGATAGTTTGTAAATAATGTTTTTAAATGCTCGTGTGTACCTTGTCCCTCACTAATCGAATGGCTTCGGTTGGGGTAAGACATCAACTGGAACTGCACGTTATTTTTGATCAGTTCATTGATCAGGACTTCTGCATTTTGATAATGCACATTATCGTCTCCAGTTCCATGAATATAGAGTAAATTACCTTTGATATTTTTTGCATATTTCAGTGGCGAGCCGTTTTCAAAGTCTGCCAGATTTTCTTGCGGAAGACCCATGTAGCGTTCTTGGTATACATTGTCGTATAGTAACTGATTGGCTACCGCTGCAATGGCAATACCGGTTTTATAGATCTGCGGATATTGCCCCAATAGGTTAAGCGTACTCGATCCGCCGCCGCTCCAGCCCCAAACGGCCACACGTGAATTGTCGACAAACGGCCATTTCAGGATTTCTTGCGTTGCTAAAGCCTGGTCGCGAATATTGAGCTTTCCAATATTGCGGTAGATGCTTTTTCGCCACAAGCTCCCTTTAGGCGCAGGCGTTCCGCGATTATCCAAAGAAATATAAATGTAGCCGTCTTGCGCCATACTTCCTTTATATAGACTGTTATAACCTGCACCGAAATTGTCTAATACAGTTTGTGATGCTGGTTCGCCATAAACCATAAAGACAACAGGATATTTTTTGCCTGGATCAAAATCCAGGGGTTTTACCATCCAGCCGTCTAACGCAATACCGTCGGTTGTTTTAACTTTAAAAAACTCAGCAATGCCATCGCTGACTTTCTTTTCACGTTTCAAATCAAAGTCTACGAGTATTTTGTGTGTCGGTAATTCAATGACGGCATTGTGTTTTAATGTTGCCCGGTTGCTGAAGTTGAAGATGGCAATTTTACCGTCTTTTGAAATATCATAATCGCAGGTGCCTTCGTATGAGGCTGGGGTCAGTCTTTTTGGAACTCCGCCTTTCGTCGATACACTATACAGATACTTCTGCGTTGCATTGCTTGGAGAGGCGGTAAAATAAATCGTTTCATTTTTCGGATCGAAAAAGTCAAGATTGATCATATCATAGTCCGCTTTCATAACCAGCTTCTCGTTGCCCGATAAATCAATCTGATAGATTTTGCGCCAGCCGTCCTTTTCGGATACCCAGATGAAGGCCTTGCCACCCTGGACCCAGTCCCATCCGGAAGGATCGTTGTTGTTCCACCGCGCTTTGATATCAATCCACGAGTCGCTTTGCTCCTGATGTATGTTTTGCGCTTTATTATCGGAGAGAGCGACGATATAGATCTTGCTCTCATTTTGTTTTCTGTTGAGCTGCTCTAGGATGACCTGTTTGCTATCAAGACACCATTCCATTCGGGGAATATAGTGCTGGTTGGGATCTCCCGGGATATTCAGCATCGTACTTTTTCCGGTGGCGATTTCATAGGTCCATACCGAACAGGCACTCGGTGACTGTCCGACTTTGGGATATTCAACGGGAATAGTGTAAGAGTAGAGGCTATCCGTATTGTTGATCATCAGGAAATTACGGATATTGCGGGCATCAAGTTTCCAATAAGCAATGGAGGTACCATCCGGCGACCAACGGAAACCATCTTTACAGCCAAATTCTTCCTCATACACCCAGTCGAATGTGCCATTGATTAAACGGTCTGTTCCATCGTTGGTAATGGCAACGATGCTACCATTGTTGAGGTCCTCTAGGTAAATATTATGGTCAGCTTTGTTCACGTAAGCTACTTTATCCGCTTGCGGATTAAACTTCGCAAACATCAGTTGCGATGCCGGGAATTTCTTGCCCAGCTGCTGCAATTGATTGCTCTTCTTGTTGTAAACCCAATAGTCACCTCGCGTATTCTCTCGCCATACTCTTTTGCTATTGGTATAGAGTAAAATCAGTTCCCTGTTTTGGGAAATGGAAAAATTTTCCACCTTTAGCGCTGTTGTTGTACCTTTTGGGATAAGCGATTGCTGTGAAAGAAAAATGGAGCGCATCCCATTTTTAGGGTTGACCATTTCTATTCCCTTGTCAGAAAATTCATAATACTGGTCACCATGATCTGTCCAAAGTCGCTGTGCAAAAATGGAAGCTGGAACCTGAAAAATCAGTATTAGAATAATAAAGATCGACTGTTTAATGCTGTTCATTTGTTTATCTGTTTGCGTGTATTGATCCCCGAGAAAGGATTTAAGGTCACTTTTCGAGTTTATCACGATGTTAGTTGTTCATTATTTAATCAATTGGATTGTCTTTGAGCTGATAGATTTCCTGAATTTCGCGTTCAAGGTATTTTCCTAGACGACGGTATCCATTCTGCTCGATGAGGTAATTGTCTTCAATACGAATCCCGCCAAAATCGAGGTGTTTATTTAAGAAATCATAGTTGATAAATTCTTTGTGTAAATTTTGCTGTTCCCAAAGCTGCGTTAATTCAGGAATAATATAGACGCCGGGTTCAACGGTTAGCACATTGCCAGCCTCCAATTTCTTGCCTAGCCGCAGCGATTTGATTCCAAAAGTCTTGGTATCTTTTGGTTCTGCTTCGGTATATCCAACATATTGTTCACCAAGATCTTCCATATCGTGCACGTCAAGGCCGAGCATATGGCCGAGTCCACATTGAAAGAAAAGCGCATGTGCGTGATTCATGACCGCATCTTGGGCATTGCCTTTCATGAATCCGGTTTGTATGAGTCCGTCTACCAGTGCTTCACAGGCTTTTAAATGTATTTCTTTAAAACGTATTCCGGAGGTCAGCAGTTGCTCTGCCGTTTTAAACGCATGTAAGACAATCTGATAAATTTCCTCTTGTAAGGGGGTAAAACGTTTTCCTACAGGAAAGGTTCTGGTCAAGTCCGAAGCATAGCCCATGGCCGTTTCTACGCCCGAATCATTAAGCAGCAGATCACCTTCATAAAGTTGGTGAAATTGCATATGATTGTGCAGAATTTCACCCCGTTTTGTGACTATCGGCGGATAGGAGAAGGATGTTCCCTGATCTTGTGCAAAATGTTGCATAGCATTGCTGATCTGATATTCATAACGATCAGGTTTTGTCATTCGTATAGCAAGGCGGTGCATATCTACGGCAATATCTACAGCTTTCTCTAATTCGATAATTTCTTCGGCCGATTTGATGCTCCGTTGTGCCACGACAGCTTCAATTAATGCGACGGAAGGCTGTAGCTGATTGGTAGAACGGCCGGTCAGCTGCTCAAGTAATAATTTATTATGCGACTGATAAGGAGGAAGGTAGTGAATCTCTTCCTGTTTTCCTTTGCTAAGGTAGTCGAAGAGTTGATTGAAAGGCAGGATTTTGCTGATACCCGAAAGGTCAGCCTTTTCAGCTAAAGTCTGCTGTTGACCCATCCAAACAATATCATCGATTGTCATTTCGTCACCAAATAGTATGGTCTCGTTTTTTTCAGTATCCAATACCGCCGCCAAACGTGGACTTTTGATACCGATATAATATAAGAAGCTGCTGTCTTGGCGAAATGGATAGGTATTGTGCTCAAAATTGATCGGATTTTCAATGCTGCCTAACAAAAGAATTTTGCCAGTTGTGATCTTTGATAATAGATTATTTCGGCGATTAAGATATATTTCTTTTTTGAACATAAGTTTTGGGAATTATTTGAAGTTGGATTGTCTACTTAGGTGCCTATTGTCTAATACGAATATCGTAAAATTTATGTGCTTCAAAATGATTTATTTAAAAGGTCTCTCTTAATGTGTAGTGTTTGTTCTTGTTACAAATGATATGCTCCCCGTTTTTACACTAAAAAGAGCTAGCAACGAAATTTAATAAAGTTCAATCTTTCTATTGAATAATAATTATCACAATTTATCAAAGTCTAATTGTATTTTAACCCATTTTTCCACTATAAATGGATTATTATTGTCAATTCTTTGGTTTGTGCGTGGTATTATTAGAGGATTATTAAATATTGTCGAATACTAAACATATTTTAGTATAGTATTTTTATGTTTTATTTGAAAGTAGTGTTGTTGCTTTGGAGTTGTTATATTTATGTTACTAAACAGTAAACATAAAACTAAATAAACTTATGAAAACGCTCCAATTTAACGTGCCAACAACCCGAGGGCAAAGTTTGACTGTGCAAGAAGATGTTTTGGAAACTTTCTATCCCTATTTTCACCGTCATCAGGAAGCTCAGTTAATGTGGATAAAAAAAGGTAGTGGAATTTTGATTGTTGAAGATACACTCCATCCCTTTAAGGAAAATGATATATTCTTTTTAGGTGCTAATCAACCGCATGTTTTTAAGTCTGCGTCCCAAGATGGTCTGTCTAATGAATCGCGTTCTGTTTCTATCTTTTTTGATCCTAATGGTAAGCTGAAATCCCTATTTTCTTTGGACGAATTTGAATCGCTGAATCAATTTATCTATAATAACTCCAGGGGATTTAAGGTTCCAGAAAGGTGTTTTGAGCAAATATCGGAACGAGTCTGTCAATTGAAATCTTCTGATCAGATGGATAAGTTGATGCACTTTTTCTATTTACTGAGAGCGTTGGCAAATATATCCCGTGGGGCTGAAGCACTCTGTAACGAAAGGGTGGAAGTGGCTTTTGATAGTATGTCAGGACCGAATCGCATAAATGTCATCTGCAATTATATTAAAGAACACTATAGGGACGAAATTACTTTGGAGGATGTTGCCGGCCATGCCAATCTTACTCCACAGGCATTTTGTCGTTATTTTAAAAAGCATTGCGGTGTTACTTTTGTTACCTACCTGAATAGAATAAGAGTTAAGGAAGTTTGTAATCAATTAAATGAGGATCACTTGGACAGTGTTTCTTTTATTGCCTACAATTGTGGATTTAATAGCATTACTAATTTTAACCGGGTTTTTAAACAAATCGTTGGCTGTAACCCAAAAGAATACGTGCAGCAATATAAGCAGACACTCTATTCTGTTATTTAGTGTATGAAATTCAAATCGGGATTTAGATCGCGGAATACTTCGGAACACGATAAGTTTACTTTCTTAATTAATCGTGCTAGCGGCTCGATTGGATCAGCTTTGAATATTATATATATGCGGTAAAATTCAGCTAAAAATGGGACCTATAAGGCTATTTTTGGCTGGATTTTACTTTTTAATTATATACACTTTTTCTTAAAGCCAAAGATATCGATCTCAAAAGGCAGATTTTAGCAAATCTTTGTTTCCTTTCTAAACTTCTTTACCAGTAACTTTTCATGAGTTTTTTGAAATATCCCTTAAAAAAGCTGGAAAATGTCTTTTCTGAATTCTTTCTTTACTTTTTTAAAGTATGTTCGGGTGAAAATCCTTAAAAATTATAATAAAGTAAGTTGAATCAATGTGTTTTTGTAGTCTCTGTTGTAAATTGATCTGTTGGTGATGGGTAGATGTGCTGTTTTTGTGAAGATGTACTTGTGTAAGAGCTTTTTCTGTTGAGATTGGTTGGGTTAAATTCAACTATTTAACACTTTGGGTTAATAACTGGGCAATACTTGTCAAAATTCGGTTAACAATAAAAGGTTGGTACTTCTAACTTAGTTGTTATAAAAAGCACTATAAACTAACACATCTGAAACTAAACTTATGAACAGAAAAAGCATTGCTATGCTAGCCGCTACTGTCTTGGTAAGCTCGGCAGTATATGCGCAAACAGTTTTAAAGGGGAAGGTGGTCGACCAAGACGGGAAACCTATCCCCGGAGTTACAATCACGCTTCGGGATGGAACAGCAACACAGACTGGACAAAACGGTGACTTTACGATTAACTATAAGCAAGCAGGTACTTTAAGTGTGTCGGCAATTGGTTATGGTCGTAAGGAAGTGAACTTAACCAATCAAACTACACTGCAAGTTACCTTACAATCTGACGAACGGAATTTGGATGAGGTTATCGTCACAGCGATGGGAATTACCAGGGATAAAAAATCGTTAGGATACGCAATTCAAGAGGTAAAAGCCAAAGACTTGACCGATGCTGGGCAATTGAGTGTAACGAGTTCTTTATCGGGGAAAGTTGCGGGGGTTCAAGTCAATCAATTCGGTGGAGCTGTAGGGGCATCTGCGCGGATTTCTTTAAGAGGAAACTCTTCTCTGCAGGCAGATCAACAGCCGCTGATTGTTGTCGATGGAGTTCCAATTACCAATAATGCGCAACGTTCGGGAGACAATACCTATGGTGGAGTTGACTATGGATCTGGTTTAAATGATATCAACCCAGAAGATATCGAAGATGTTCGTATCTTAAAAGGAGGTTCAGCGGCATTATATGGTATGCGTGCAGGAAGAGGAGTTATTGAAATCACGACAAAATCTGGTAAAAAGGCAAAAAACGGAGTGAGTTTGGCCTACGACGGAAACTTTACCGTTGATCAGGTGGCAACCTTGCCAAAATTCCAAAACTTATATGGGCAGGGATCACGAGGAGACGAGTATCATTATAATCTGAATGGAAAAGGATTGACTTATCAGCAGTATGCGGAACAAAAATCTTTTAATTATGTCGATGGTACGGGTGAATCAGATGATGGTGTAAATGATGGTTTTGATGAATCGTGGGGACCTCGTTTGGATATTGGCCTGAACCTGAGGCAATTTGATAGCCCTGTGGTAAATGGGGTTAGACAAGCCACACCTTGGATTTCACATAAAAACAACGTGCGAGATTTTTTTCAATTAGGACATTCGCAGAATCATAATCTCTCCTTAATATCTAAAGGAGATAAGTCTTCTACCAGAGCGGCATTATCTTATAGAAATCAAATTGGAACTGTACCTAACACGGATCAGACTAGATACTCCATGCAGCTCAATAATTTTTATCAATTATCGGATAAAATATCCTATGATGTGATGGCTAATTATTCGAGAACACAAAGCGATAATTTGATCATGCAAGGGTATGATGGAGCCAATCCGATCAATGGATTTATTTGGTTTGGTCGGCAGGTCAATATGCAAAGTTTAAAAGATAATTGGGATCAAAGAGATCCGGAGACCGGAAACTACACCTATTACAATTGGAATTCGTCTTATCATGTGAATCCGTATTTTACAATGAACAAGACAACAAATTCATTGAATAAAAATCGCGTTTTTGGAAAGTCGTCTTTATATTACCAACCCTATACGTTCTTAAAATTTGAAGGACGCGTAGGATTGGATTATTACAATGCGAAGATGTTCCAGTCAAATTATTTCAATTATGATAATCCGAATGGTAGTTTCCGAGATCTTAAAACCAATAATACAGAGTTGAATTTAGATTTTATCGCTACGTTCAATAAACAACTTGGTGATTTTAATTTACTTGCAAGCGCTGGAGCGAATTATAGAGATGCACAGAATGAAAATAGTACAGTTGGCGCAGACGCCTTAACGGTGCCCGGGGTTTATACGATTTCTAATCGAGTGGGGGATGCTATCAATCTAATGGATCATAGTCATATTCGTTCAAATTCTATCTATGGATTGGTTTCATTAGGTTGGAAAGACCAGGTATATGTAGATGTGACAGCAAGAAATGATTGGTCGTCCACAATAACGAAGTCCTTTTTCTATCCATCTTTCAACCTAAGTTGGCTCCCTACAACGACTTTTGAAGGTCTAAAAGGTGATGTGCTTTCCTTTTGGAAATTGCGCTTCAACTTAGCTGAAATTGGTAATGCAACCACTGCATTCAGAAATAAACGATATTACTACGCACAGAATAGTTCTTTTAATGGGGTTGCCCAAATCTATAAAAGTATGACTTATCCGAGTCCTAATTTGGAACCAGAAAGTATACGGACTTGGGAGGTTGGTACCGAACTTGGTTTTTTTAAGGACCGCTTACACGCTGACTTTACTTATTATCACAAAAATGCGAAAAAACAGATTCTGCCGGTTACGACCTCAAATGTTGTCGGATTTAGCAGTATGGTCCTGAATGCAGGGAATATTGAAAGTAAAGGGGTGGAAATTCAGTTACGTGGTGATATCTTAAAAAGTGAGACAGGTGTAAATTGGACGGCATCGTTCAATTTTGCTAAAGATAAAAATAAGATTTTAGAATTGTACCCTCAATTAAATCTGGATACCTATCAAATTGGTTGGACATGGGGAATTGCCAATATGGCTAAAGTAGGGGAATCATGGGGAGCATTAGTTGGCCCTGGATATAATCGTGTTGAGGATGGTCCAATGAAAGGTGCTATCAAAGTGACTGAAGAAGGATTTGTTGATAATACAAAATCTACTCAAGTTATTGGCCATGTCACACCTAACTATATGATGAGTCTTAGAAACGAATTTAAGTATAAAGACTTTACTGTAGGTTTCATGCTAGACTTTAGAAAAGGTGGAGACATTTGGTCGCAAACCATGAGTCACGCTTATGGTTCGGGGATTGCTGCTATCACTGCTGAAAATGGCGTGCGTGAGCGTGCTATTGTTGCAGGAAAAGATGTGATGAAAAATGAGCGATTTGCGATGCCAGATGGGAAAGGAGGCTGGGTAGAAAATACTATTGCCGTAAATACTCAAGACTGGTATGAATCAGGAGGGATAGCGGAAATGTATGTATTTGATGGATCTTTCTTGAAATTACGCGAAGGATATATTACTTATACAATTCCGCAACATGTTTATGGTAAAATTAAGGGAATCAAACGTGCGAATGTGTCATTGATAGGCTCCAATCTAGCATTATTGTGGGTGGATAAATCCAATACAATGCGTATTGACCCAGAAACCAGTGGTGTATCGAGTGATAGTAGAGGTGTCGGTTTTGAGCAAGCGTCAGTTCCAAGTTCACGCAGTATAGGATTGAAACTAGGTATTACTTTTTAATTAGATTTCAAGAATTTTATATTCTTAACAAATACAATGAGTATGAATAAGATTATTAAGAAAACAGGATTAGCAGCTTCGGCGCTATCACTTCTGTTATTATCGGGATGTACTAAGAATTTCGAAGATATAAATACTAACCCAGATGCATTGCCTTATAGTCCACCAAACAATACGCTGGTTAATGTGCTCCGCAATACGGGCGAGCAGTTTGGGGGGGATGTTGATGGTTATGGTACGTTTGCAGGCTATATTGTTAAAATTCAATACATGGATTTTATGTCCGGATTGGTGCCTACAAATAATACTTATGGCAATCGTTGGTATGCGTGTTACTATAATAATACGCAGCTAAAAGATATGTTGGATTATACCGAAAAGACTGCCGCAGGCTATAAAAATGTTCGCTTTATTGCGCGGATCTGGCAAAATTATATGTGGTCCTATTTAACGGACGGGTGGAGAAATGTACCTTTTACGGAGACGTTTCAGGGAACTGAAGAGCAAGGTGGGGTTTTAAGAGCAAAGTATGATAAACAAGAAGATATTTATCCTGCTATATTGAAAAGTTTAAAAGAGATCGCTGATGAGATGGCAAAAGGCTATGGAACTGATGAATTGGATGGAGCAGATGCAATTTATTATAATCCAAGTAAAAAAGATCTAGACTTGGAGATGTTGAAATGGCGTAAGTTCTGTAATTCCTTGAGGCTTCGCATAGCCATGCGCATTTCTGGAGTAGCGCCTGATTTGGCTAAATCGACTATAGAAGAAATTGCAGGTAAACCAGATACGTATCCAGTTATAGACGACAATAGTGAAAGTTGTCAGCTATCTTACCCCGGAGCTCCACCATATTATGAACCTTGGTATAATTCCGGGATGATAGGGAATAGAAGAAATAACTGGGCACTGTCTGATATTTTTATCGACCATTTAATTGATACGAAGGATCCTCGGATTGCTGCGGTGGCTTTAAAAGCAAATGACGGTGAGTATCGAGGTTATCCTAATGGAGCAAAACAAGGTCCTTCGAGTCTAACTTCTGTTTCTTGGATAGGTGATCGTTATATAACCAATGCAGCTGGTGCAACACCATTTTTTAAAGCCTGTGAAACGTACTATATTTTGGCTGAGGCTGCAATGCTAGGGTATAACGTAGGTGTATCTGCACAGATGGCCTATGAAAAAGCTGTAAATTTATCTATGGCTGACAATGGAATTTCTACGGAAGCTACAAACGCCTATTTAGCAGGAGCTGGAAAGTGGAATAATACAAAAGAGCGTATTTGGTGGGATATGTGGGTCGCGCTGTTTAAAGAAAATTTTGAAGCTTGGAGCTTATACCGTAGAACTGGAGTTCCAACAACAAATTATCCTTCGTTGAATTCTATATTTGGGAAGAAGCACAATGATCAGCCTTGGCGATTGCCTTACCCGAACAATGAATATTTATATAACAAAGCGAATACTGATGTTGCGGCGGCAAACGTAGTTGACAATGTCTGGGGTGAACAAATGTGGTGGGATAAGCGAACAGGAAAATTTTAGTTTCATATGTTTATTTTTATGCAGCGAGGCGGCTTCGGTTGTCTCGCTGTTTTTTTGTGTAAATATTCATGCTATCTTAAACCTGTTGCTTGGGCGCCTGTTCCGGAATATCGTTCGTAAATTCTACTCGTCAATCAAATTTCTCTTTTAATTTTTAGGTGTAGCAAAGCGGGGACAAATGGTGATCACATTCTGCATTTTGACAGTGCTTATTCAGTGCTTGTTCAGTGATCGTTCAGTGATCGTTCAGTGCTTGTTCAGTGATTGCTCAGTGTAGACTGAATAACCAGTGATGAATAACTGTCTAAATATTGATTGAAAATTGTGATTAACCATACGTTGGTACAGATATGTATCTGCTCTAATGTTTATCTTAATTATTTATAAGCAGGTGATCGTGTAATGGTTAAAAAAGGTGGTATCCCTTATTCCAGGGAATATGCTCTCCAGCTTGCTGTTCTCATAGCGCAAGGAAGCGAAATTAAGCGCATCTAAATAAATGTGGGATTGATTGTCTACCTGTCTACTTCCAAAAATAGGGTTAAAGTACTTCGGGAATGAACAAGGGCAGTGATTCAAAAAAGCAGATATGCAAATAACATTGGACGAAAAAAATAGGCAAAAAAAAGGTTTTCAAACGGGGAGAATGAAAACCTTAAATAACCAATTATAAACCTAAATTATGATAGTACAAAGATAGTGTGTTTATTACACTTTGTCAAGAATTATTTCAAAAAAAATTAAATCTTTTTGAAGACGATACTCGAATTGTGCCCACCGAAGCCAAAGGCATTGCTCATTGCGGTCTGAACTGTTTTTTCAAGCGGCTGATTGACGACAATCTGAATTCCTTCGGGAATATCAGGATCGATATTTTCGATATTAATAGTTGCGGGAATTACATTATTGTTAATGGATTTTATGGCAATGATTGCTTCGATAGCGCCAGCCGCCCCAAGTAAATGTCCTGTCATTGATTTGGTGGAGCTGACCCATAGATTATTTGGGTTTCCAAAAGCCCGTTGCACAGCGTTAAGTTCGGCGATATCTCCAACTGGTGTGGAAGTCGCGTGTAGATTTAAATAGTCGAGCTGGCTGGTATTGATTTTTGCTTCCTCCAGGGCCAATGACATGGCTTTGGCTGCCGCTATTCCTTCGGGATCGGGCGAGGTCATATGGTAAGCATCTGCGGTCATTGAAGCCCCAACAAGCTCTGCATAAATTTTTGCGCCTCTTTGCTTTGCATGTTCATATTCTTCCAGGATGAGTGCGCCGGCTCCTTCACCCATGACAAAACCGTCACGATCGCGGTCAAATGGTCTGCTCGCAGTCTGTGGACTATCATGCCGGCTCGACATGGCTTTCATAGCAGAAAAGCCGCCAACTGATGCCGGTGTGATAGGGGCTTCGGAACCGCCGCTAATAAAAACTTTGGCTTTGCCAAGCCTAATGTAATTAAAAGCGTCCATAAAGGCCGTATTGGATGTGGCGCAAGCCGATACGGTGGTGTAATTAATTCCTTTTAAGCCATACTTCATTGAAATCATGCCTGAAGCCATATTGACGATGAGTCTAGGTACAAAGAAAGGGCTGAATCTCGGTTTATAGTCTCCAGTTACATACGCCTCTACTTCATTTTCGAAAGTTTCCATTCCACCCTGACCAACACCCCAGATCACACCGATATCAAACGGATCCATGGCATCGAGATCTAGTCCTGAATCTTCCATCGCCTGCGCTGCACTGTATAAAGCATATTGCGTAAAGCGATCACTTCGTTTAATCTCATTTCTATCTAGGTATTTTTCGGGTTGAAAGTGCTTAATTTCACTTGCAATCTGTGTTCGAAACAGCGAGGCATCAAAACGGCTAATCATCGTTGTGTGGTTTTCGCCCCGTAAAATGTTATCCCAAAATATGTCTATGTTTTCTCCCAGCGGGTTAATTGTTCCCATGCCAGTTATTACAACTCTTTTCATCTCTTTTTATTTTAATATAAACCTATAAATATACCAATTGGTATTTGTTTTTGTAAAAAAAATTAAGCCTTGATCTCCCGATCCACCATTTCCTTCATTTTATCCAATACAATGGCAAGATCTTTTCCTCGGCCGGAAATCTTGGAAAGGAGGATTCCGCCTTCGATCATAGCCATAAACGTAATGGCATAATTTTCAGCAGAAATATGCTGTTTAAATTCGCCGCTGGCGACTCCTTCTTCAAGTATTAGAATTAACCGTTGTCTCCATAAGTCAAAGGAACGTTTGACTTTGGGCGTTAGAAAAGATAGCGAATCATCCGCCTCTACGGCCGCATTCATCATGGGACATCCTCCTGAAGCTGCAATGTTTTTGAAATTTTCCTTGTAGAAATCTAAAAAAGACAAGAGCTTCTTTAGCGCTGTTTTTTGCTGTATAATTTGCTGATTAACGGCTTCGGCTATTTTTTTGCTCTGATAGGTATAGACATGAGTAGCTAGGTCATCTTTGTCTTTGAAATTACCATAAATACTTCCTTTGGTTAAGCCTGTCGCTGTCGTGATGTCCGAGAGCGAAGTTGCAAAGTAGCCTTTTTTATTAAAGATGGGCGCGGTCTTTTCAATGATATATTGCCGTGTCTGTTCTGCTTTTGACATGTTATTCCTGTTCTTTAAATGCAAATATAAAAAATACTTTTTGGTATATTAATAATTTATGCAGGAATGCCTTAGAAATTGGATTTATTTTGCCTTGGAGATGCGATAGGTACAGCGTGGTGCATTTTCGATGATGTATTCTGTTCTACAGATACGATATGCCGGACCGATAAGTTGCTGGAAATTATTTAATTCTGAACGGCAAAATCCCTGACATTCGGTCGCTGCTGCACATATGGGGCAATGATTTTCAATGAGAAGATAATCGTCAGCTTCTTTCCTCCATTCAGCCATATAGCCTTCCTCTGTTCTTTTGGCGGCTATAACTTCAAGTTTTTTTTCGATGGATTCAATATCCGATAGTGCGTCAGTATATTTCTGATATACTTTAGATTCCCGATCACTAATAAGTAGATCCAATGCATTCTCGCCAAGCACTTGTTTAATCGACTGCAACAATTGTACTGTAATGTCGGCGTGACTATCTGGGAATTTTGCCATGCCCTGCGGTGACAGACTGTAGTAAGTCGAAGGACGGCCTATACCTTCGCTCCGGGCATTGGAGACGATCAGGTTTTGATTCGCAAGGTTCAATAAATGTTTACGGGCGCCTTCTTTTGTTATCGCCAACTCTGTTGCAATTACGGCTGCAGTGGCTTCTCGGCGCATTTTTAATAACATTAATATTCGATCAGCTGGACTCTTCTGCATTTGGCAATAAAAAAGTTGTTTTATAGACTATCAACAAAGGTAGTGTTTTTATTTTTTGTTCTAAAATGTGTTTTGAACAACAGTTTAGTCTTTTTGGATTAGTTTTATGACTTTAATAAAACAACTGTTTAGTTGTTTTATTAAAATGGATTCTCTAGTTTTGACTTATCATAAAAACAATAAAACTATGCAAAAATTTCAATTACCCCAGTTACCATATGCCTATGCGGCGCTTGAACCCTATTTTGATGGCGAGACTATGACGATTCATCATCAGAAGCATCATCAAGCTTATGTTGACAATCTAAATAAGGCCTTGGAAGGAACGGAAAGCGAAGCTGACGGGCTATTGGATATACTAACAAGTGTAAGTAAATATAGCCCAGCGGTCCGCAATAATGCCGGCGGTCACTTTAACCACACACTATTTTGGGAAATTTTATCGCCGAATCCAAAAACGGTACCCACAGGAAAATTAGCGGACGAAATAAACGCAGCCTTCGGTTCTTTGGATCAGCTCAAGGCCCAGATCAAAAATGCAGGACTTGGGCAATTTGGTTCGGGCTGGTCCTGGCTTTATGTGAAGCACTCCGGTGCGTTGGATGTAGCAGCAACTCCAAATCAGGATAATCCGTTGATGGATATCCAATTGACCAGCAGAGGTTTCCCTATTTTGGGGATCGATGTTTGGGAGCATGCTTACTATTTGAAATATCAGAATAAAAGGGCCGATTATCTAGATGCATTTTGGTCACTTTTGGATTGGTCTGTTGTGGAACAAAAATATGAGGCGGTAATCGCTAGTTTGGTGTAAAGACGACATGTTTATAAATAAAGTTGAAAACACGGGCATATTGGCCTTAGATCTGATCGATTTTAAGACCAATCTGACGATCGAAAGCTTTGATATCAAAGTATTACTTTATCAAGAGGCTATCGTCAGAGAAAAGGAATTTAGAGAAGCTTTGGCGGCGTTGGACTGGTCAGCTTTTCGAAATAAGGCGGTTGCCATTAGCTGTTCTGTGGACGCAATTATCCCGCCTTGGGTCTATATGGCCCTGGCGGAAAAACTTCATCCTGTTGCAGCGTATTACGATTTTAAGGCGATGGAGGATTTGGAAATAGACCTTTGGATGCAGGCTTTGCAAGCGATGGATTTGTCGCATTTTCAGCAACAAAAAGTTGTTATACGGGCCCGTCCGAATATTCCGGCGTCACTTTATATGTTGGCTACGGAACGTTTGATTCCTATTGTGCAGACATTGATGTATGGTGAGGTGGGTATGCCAAAAGTTATTTTTAAAAAAGGGAAAGTATAATGAAAGCATTAATATTCAATGGCGCCTTGGAAAGAAGGCAAGAATCTACATCGGGAAAATTGTCACAGTATTTTTCCGACCAACTGAACCAACGAGGTGTTGGAAATACGATTTTTAATCTGGCCGATAGCGGAATACCCTTATTTGATTTGAGTCTCAATCGGGTACCCAATGCCGTCAAGATTATGAATAACCTGTTTCTAGAAGCAGATATACATTTTTGGTTATCTCCGCTTTATCATGGAAGTGTCCCCGGTGTCATGAAAAATTGTTTGGATTGGCTTGAAGTCAGTGCTAAAAATAAACCGGCTTACCTGACGGATAAACATATCGGACTGGTTTGTTGGGCCGATGGTGTACATGCACTACAGGGCATTAATGCAATGGATGCTATCGCGAAGTCGCTCCGCGCCTGGACATTGCCTTTTAGCGTGCCCATTATGAAATCGACGCTTTTTGAGCCCGATAATCCAAATGTGTTGTCTTCGACTTACCAATGCAAGCTGGACTTGCTGATTGATATTGCCACGAAAAAGAGCAGCGAATATCGTTGATAAAAAAGCCTCTCGATAGCTCGAGAGGCTTTTTTATCAACGGGAGAGGTTTTAGTCTATATTGAAATCGATTAGTCGAACCCTATATTGGTAATTAATTTCAAAAAAGTAGAAGAATGTCTTTAGCAATTCATCGCGGAGATATATCTTTGTTTTTTGGACCCGCCATTTGACTATGCGGTTTTCCGACCTATATTTTCTATTGTCGACTTTGACGAAGCCTAATCGATCGCAAATTTAGACATAGAGAGAAGTCTTGAACCACTATCAGACTTTCTTGTTACATATTATGAAACCATTGGCTGAAAAGTCCCCATTTAGTTTAATTGTTTAAATGATTAAGATATTGGATTAATGATGTTTCAGTTGAAAGAGTTAACGAAGATAATTGCCTTTTTTATAGTATACTTTACTGTACATGCTGTAGCTGCACAGAGTTTTCTGCCATTGGATGAAAATAAATATCGATCTGACGCAGAAAAGTTATTGCTGTCGAGTTCGGATGACAGCGTGAAAGCAATGCAATGTTTTTATTTGGCAGATTACTATAGATTTAGAGATACGGCCAAATTTTGGGATCATATGCGGGAGGGGGAGCGTTTAGCCAAACCGTTCCGGAGCTTACAGGCTATGGGCGCACTCTACAAAAGCTTTTATTATGGGCAATTTCTGGATAGTAAAAATGCTGGAGTTGAAGCTCAACGATGTGTAGACCTCCTTGGAAATGCGCAAGAGCCTTTTCAGCAGGGTCTTTTGGCCAAAGCTTGGTATAATTTAGGCTTGATTCGATTCCCCAAAAAAGGATTTGCTGATTTTCTGGATATCCTTAACGGGAAGTGCTTACCTTATGCAAAAGCACATGACCCCATCATGGAAGGTAGTATAAATACGATGATCGGCATGACGTTTATGTCGTCCAATCAGCTTGCAAAAGCTGATGAATACCATCAATTGGCCATAAAGCAGCTCGAGCAGCAACCGCCGAGTGCTGCACTTGTTGTGGCTTATCTCAACACCGTCAGCAATTATTGCTATCAGGTGAAATCCAAAGAAGCAAGAGTACTATTGGACAAAGTCAAACAGCTTTTGAAAGATTATCCAAATTCTTCCCAATTACCCAATTACTATTACAATGAAGCGCTTTATTTTACCACAAAGCAACAGACTGATGAAGCCCTTCGCCTGTTGGATATCGGTTTGGATTGGTCGGTGAAAATGAACAATTGGAAATTATTCCAGATGATGCGGTTCAGAAAGTTTAATGTGTATCTCCTGCAAAAAAAATATGCTGATGCTAAACTGCAGTTGGAGGAAATCGTGAAAAATGGATTATTAACGCGAGATCTTTACAACAGTAAAATTGTGTACAGTCAACTGGCGGCCGTAAATGAGCTGATGGGTAATTATCAGGAAGCACTGAAGATGTCCAATAAGGCAAATACACTATCCGACAGTATTCAGAAGGTCCAATTGTTGGAAAAAATGAACGAGATGGAGGCAAAATATAAGACCGTTGAAAAAGAAAAAGAGATTCTGAATCTGCGCGCAGAAAAGGACCGTAACCAATTTCGGATTTTTCTAGTTTTGGGTATTGCCGTTTTGCTTTTCTTTATTGTGCTTTTTGTTACTTTTTTCTATCGAAAACAACGGAAGCTCAATACACAGATAAAGCTCAACCACGAAATCGTATTGGACAAATTGGAAAAGGAAAAGCAACTACAAATTTCGGAATCTATGCTCAAGGGAGAGGAGCAGGAGCGTCAGCGTATTGCCCAAGATCTGCATGATAGCATAGGTGGTATGTTGACAGGTTTAAAATTTAAGATTGCAGGCGACGTGGCAAAGAGTACACTCTTGACAGATGAAGTGCCGCAGAAGTTAAACGATATCTTAGGCGAAGTAAGGCGGATATCACATAATCTGATGCCCGAATCATTGCGTCAGTTTGGATTGATAGCAGCCTTGGAGCAGTTGTGTATGGCAATGAAAAATAGTCATGTTTCGATTCAGTTTGAGAATTACGAACCAGAATTGAATGTGGATTTTCAAAAAGGATTGGCCATATATCGAATTGTTCAGGAAGCCATTTCAAATGCACTAAAGTATGCGAATGCAGATGCGATTATTGTTCAGGTAAGTAAATCGGAAGAAATATTGCATATACTCGTGGAGGATAATGGCAAAGGCTTCGATTCTTCTGTGTTAAATTATGGATTGGGATTAAATAATATGGTAAATAGGGTTAAATGGATCAATGGATCAATTGACATTCAGAGTAAGCTTGGATCCGGAACTCAAATCGAGATTGGTGTAACTGTTTAAATAGGTGGGGTCATGAAGATAATTGCAGTGTTAGACGATCATCCCTTATTGTTGGAAGGTGTTGCTTCTTTTCTCAATAATCAGGATGGGTATCAGGTGTATCCCTTTTTGGAAGAGGTATCATTGATTGAATTTCTAAATACAACGAAAGCTGACCTGTTGCTGATGGATATGCAGCTTTTGAATATCAGCGGAGTGGAGGTCTGTGCACAGGTAAGGAAGCTGTTCCCTTTGATTCCTATTGTCGCGTTAAGTAACCTGGCCGATGGCAATCTTATTTTTCAGTTTATGCAGGCTGGAGGAAATGGTTATATTTTAAAGGATGTGTCCAACGGGGAGTTTCTGGACTGTGTGCAGCTGGGGCTCGAGGGCAGAGAAGCCATCTGTGATCGTGCAAAAGAATTATATACTGGTGCAGTTTCTACGATGAAGAGCCTTCCCCGGCTTACACAGCGTGAAAAGGAGATTCTGATCCTGATCTCAAATGGTCTTACGACGAATCAGATCGCTGAACAGCTGTTTTTAAGTCCAGTTACCGTAGAAACACATCGACGCAATCTATTGACTAAATTTAAAGTAAAAAACATGATAGAACTTGTTCAGCTTGCGCTGAAACATAAACTATTGGGACTGTAATAAGAAACGATTACTTAGTGTTCGCCATAACCTACGTCATCCAGTTTACCTTTGAATACCCTGAATTGGATGATGAAATAGACTACCACCAAAATAGCTGCAAACATAAACCAACCTAAACCGACCGAAAGACCATATTCATGTGCCGCGGCATTTTGAATAGTCAAGGAAGGATTTACGCCATTTGTCGAAGGTAACAGTATGGGGAACATGGACGCAACAGTGGTCGCAAAACTACCTAGTATAAAAAGTGATGAAAATAAAAATCCAGTACCATCTCTTTTAAATGTTCGGATCCAAAATTGGCCAAGTAATCCGACTGTTGCGATAAGCGGAAATATCCACAGCCAATAATGATTTTGAAGATTGTTTAAGGAGATGGGTTTTACATAGTGCCATACGTAGGCCGATAGCATGACGAGAATAAGCAAGACAAAGTTGAGTTTAAAAATAATATTTTTTAATCTAGCGTTGAGTGTGCTGGATGTTTTCAGGATTACCCATCCTGCACCGTGAATTGTTAAGGTAACTACGGCAACCAGACCTAATATAATGGTGAACCAGTCTATAATGCCTTGATGCTGGGCTAAAGGGTCAAATGTCGGATTCCAAAGTGCTAAGAAGAAATAATGTGGTTCTTGCGTCGATACACCATTTTCTACCATACCCAGGTTGACTCCCCGGACGACATTTCCGAGGGCGGCGCCAAAGAAAAGCGCGAGCAATAAGCTTGCTAGTCCAAAGGCTCTGTCCCATAAAGCTTCCCAAAGGCGGTGGTGAACCTGGCCCCGCAGCTCGAGACTTATCGCTCTAAAAATAAGCAGCCATAATACAAGCATGAGCGGTAGGTAAAACCCACTGAACGAAGAAGCGTAGAGTGTAGGAAAAGCAAAAAATAATACCCCTCCGGAAGCAATGAGCCATACCTCATTGGCATCCCAAAATGGTCCAATGGAATTTGTTACAGCTTTTTTTTCCTGTTCGGTCTTAGCGAAGAACAGATGGACAATTCCCGCCCCAAAATCGTACCCATCGAGTACGATATAAATTCCCAGCATGAAAGTTAATACGATAAACCAGAATATTTCCATAGCTAATTAGGTTAATGCAACTGTCGTTTCAGGACCTTTTCTAATAATTTTTAGGACTAACATCAAGAATAGCAGTCCCAGCAGGATATACAGTCCGACGAAACCCAGAAAGGTAAATAAGGTGTTGCCAGAAGATACGGTAGGTGAGACCCCGTCGACCATCCGCATTAAATTATAAACGAGCCAGGGCTGCCGTCCGAGCTCTGCCGTATACCATCCGGCGGTATTGGCGATGTAGGGGAAAGGGATCATAAACATGATGATCCATAATAACCACTTGGTTTGATAGAGCTTATTCCGCCAGAGTAAAAGAGCCCCAAGAACCATAATTCCAATAAATATCGTACCCAGACCGACCATAATATGATAACTGTAATACAACCCCGGCACGTTGGTTGGATGCAAAGACTGATCAAATTCATTTAATCCTTTAATTTCCGCATCCCAACGCTGATAAGTGAGGAAACTTAATACATTCGGCACAGCTATTTTATTGTCTAATTTTTTATTTTCCATGTCCGGCTGGCCAATCAGAATAATCTCTGATCCACCTTTTTCGGTTTTGAAAATCCCTTCCATACCAGCGAATGCTGCGGGCTGATATTTAACCACATTTTTGGCGGCAAGGTCTCCCGTTGGAAATGCAAGCATCACCGAGGAGATCGCACCAAAGATGACACCGCTTTTAACGAATATCTTTCCAAATTTGCTATGCCTGTCACTGAGCAGATAAAACGCGCCTATAGAAGCAACGAAAAAGGAGCTGGTCACCAACGACGCGGCTTGATTGTGGAGATAGGAGGGCCATAGCCAAGGATTGCTAAATAGTGAACTGAAGTTGTTGAGGACAAACTTGCCATTTTCGAGTATTTCATACCCAACGGGATGCTGCATCCAGGAGTGGGTAGCAATAATCAGAAAGCCGCTAGCCCAAGATCCAATAAAGACCATGAGTCCGGATAAAAAATGGAGTTTATGGCCGAGCAGCTTCTCTCCAAACAGAAACATCCCCAGAAACGAGGATTCCAGGAAAAAGGAAAACATGCCTTCCATGGCCAAGGTCTGTCCAATAATCCCACCCGTAAGTTCAGAAAACTTGGCCCAGTTGGTGCCAAATTGAAACTCCATGGGAATACCCGTTACAACACCCATGGTGAAATTAAGCGCAAAGATTTTCATCCAAAATTTTGACGCATGGTTGTAATCTTCGTTCTGTGTTTGCAGAAATTTCCATTTGAAATAGACGATCATGAGGGATAAACCCATGGTCAATTGGGGGAATAAATAATGGAATGTAATTGTAAAAGCGAACTGAAGCCGATTATAGAGAATCATATCTTCCATGGATCCGAAGTTTTGGTTAAAAGACAGTTAAATATAGCCATTTTATTTGCGTATATATCCATGAAAAGTTTTATTTTTTTGATAAAAAAGCTGGATTTCTCCTGATTTCTGTCCTGATTGTAAAATATGAAAGTCAACCGAAGCAATCCATCACTGTAATCTCTTTTTTATCTTATCTTCGTGCGAATTTAAGGCGGTCTTGAACGGGAGAAAAGAGCATTAGGGAAATGAAGAAAGTGCTAATTTTGATGGGTGTTTTATTGATACCTATACTTTTTATTATACTGAATAATACCGGGCGGGGAACAGTTGCTAAAGATAATTTGGTATTCAGGGATAAATTATCTGATTACAATTTATTCAAGGGTAGAATTGCAGATCTTGTTCCAAACGACCAGGGTTTTTCTTACGAATTAGCTTCGGCCTTATTTACAGACTATACAGATAAAAAACGTGTCATCTTTCTCCCTAAGGGAAAAAAAATGACTGCCTCCGACGATGGTTTACCCAGCTTCCCGGATGGTACCGTCATTGCCAAAACTTTTTTTTATCCCCCGGGATATACGGTAGAAAACTCGAGATTACAGCTACTTGAAACGCGGCTTTTGATCCATAAAGACGGACAGTGGAACGCAGCTACCTATCAATGGAATGCGTCCCAGGATGAAGCGTTTCTGTTGATGGACAGTGCTTCCGTACCAGTTTCGTTTTTGGACGACAAAGGTGTCGAGCGAAAAACAAATTATATTATTCCTTCACGGAAGGATTGTATGGCATGCCATCGGCAAGGAAATCATCTGCTTCCAATAGGGCCGAAGATCAGAAACCTGAACCGGATCATCGTTCACGATCGCGACAGTATTCAACAATTGATGCTGTTGGCGAAGCAGGAAGCACTCGATCTGAAGTCCCTGAATGGCTTCAGTCATTTGCCGGCTTATGATGATACTGGCCAATCGACCGTAGAACGCGCACGAGCTTATCTGGAGATTAATTGCGCCCACTGTCATAATCCTAAAGGGACTGCTTATATGACTATGCTGGACCTTCGATATGAAAGCCCCCTGAATGAAACTGGGATTTGGTTGAAACAAGCCAAGATTATTGGACGGATGTCTACATTGGGAGAGATGCATATGCCTCAAAAAGGAACCACCGTATTGCATGATGAAGGAATACTGCTGATCAAAACCTATTTAAAAACGCTAAAATAAGAACTCCCCGGTTAACCCCAATCGCCAATTCTTTAAAGCTTACTGGCTTGCTTTTGTAGAGCTCCGGCATATCCTATTTATTTATTTTAACAAAATCTATAGGATTAGTAGATTATATTAAAATTACTTCTATATTTGTGAGGAGATAACAGGTGGCTGTTGAAAATAGGTTACTTTTTCAGCGTACCGTATGAATATATTATTATGGAACATATCAATATTAGTAAAAGCACATTTTTCGTAAGTATTACTGCAAAGTCTTTGAAGGCTAAAACCCCTGATGTAAGAAAGATGCGAATGTGTTATATAGGATAATTTCCCTTATCTTTTCTCAAACTGACACTAGGGGAGGCGCTCGCTTCCCCTGATGTCTTCAAAATAAAAACAAGTTTTCGATTGGCGTTGGCACTTGTTCATATTCACCATTAACACTTTATCTATGAAAAATCTTAGGGTACTCCGGTATTCTACCTTGTCGCTATGTTTACTATTATCTGGCCTTGGGCATCAGGCATATGCACAAACAGATGTTAGACCGATTATCAATGCATCCTTATCAGGATTTGTCTATGACAGCCAGCATAAGCAGCCCCTTGAAGGCGTAACCATTCAGCTTGAAGCGGTAACTCATGCGGTTACAACAGACCAAAAAGGATTTTTTCAAATTGTAACCGGACAGAAATTACCGTTCTCCATTACGCTCTCGCGCATCGGTTATAAAAAGAAGACCTTGTTGGTTTCCGAGTCTCCTACGAAAATTGAATTGGAGCCCGTTACGCAGGACCTTGATGAGGTAGTCGTTGTTGGCTACGGAACACAGAAGAAAATTTCGCTGACCAATTCAATTGCCAGTATTGAAGGCGATAAACTGACGAAGAGACCGGTTTCTAATACCCAGCAGGCTTTACAGGGGTTGCTGCCGGGGGTAACTGTTCAAGACCTTGGTGGAAAACCGGGGCAATCAGCTGCCAATATCCGAATCCGGGGATTAACGACATTTAATACCAATTCGAGCAGCACCAGTGGATATGATCTCAGCAAGAATAATGCTTTGGTTATTGTGGATGGAATCGAACAGCCTTGGTCCAAACTCAACCCGAATGATATCGCCTCAATTTCAGTCCTAAAGGATGCCGCTTCCACAGCAATATATGGTTCACGCGCGACAAACGGTGTTATCATTGTCACCACCAAAAGTGCAAAATCGGGACATGTTGTGATTGATTATAATGGCTATTACGCCCTGCAGAAATCAATTAATAAGCCTAAGCAAATGGATGCCGTATCTTATCTCCAATTGCAGCAGGATGCTTACCGCAATGCAGGATTAGCGGTGCCGGCACGATTTAGCGACGAATCCATTGCGACCTATCGCACAGCAACAGACCGTGAAAAATATCCTTTACCGAATACCTGGTTTGACACGCTGTTGAAAACGGCTCCGCAACAAGACCATTCATTGTCATTTGCTGGCGGGAATGAGATTCTGCGGTCCAGACTGGCGGTCCGTTACAATAAGCAGGATGGTATTATTGAACACTATGGTTCCGAGCTGGCTGACATTCGTCTAAACAACGATTATAAAGCAACTTCTTGGCTCAATTTTACAGGGAGCATCAATTACCGGTACAGCAAAGCTTCGGAGCCCGGACGTGATCCGATCAATAACTTTTTTCACGGTTCAATGTGGGTCGTGCCTAAATACGATGATGGTACTTATGGATTGAGCACACAGGGCAATAATCCGTTGATGTTGATTGAAAAAAGCGGCTTTAGGAAAGTCAATGAAAATTACTTGAGTTCTATTGTAAAAACAGATATTCAGCTCATGAAAAATTTACTGTTTACCTCTCAATTTGGGGCAAGGATAAACTTTAATAATAGCAAGACATTTTTGAATGCATTTGAAAATAAGGATCGAAGTACGGGGGTGGTTAAGAGTTTTCCCATCAATTCACTGACAGAAATTCGCGATAATAGCAAGGAATATACCTGGAACAATTTGTTGACTTATCAGCTGGAGCTAGGTGCCCATCATATCAAGGCACTTGCTGGATATTCACAGATTCATAACGATCAAAATTACCTGAGTGCCTATCGCGAACGATTTTACAATAATGACATTACTTCTATCGGACAGGGAGCCGATGATGCGACAAAAAATAATGGCGGGTATGATGTGCAGTATGGTTTGCGCTCTTTCTTTGGGCGGGTAAATTATGATTGGAATGGCCGGTATCTGCTGGAGGTGAATGGCAGATACGATGGTTCTTCCCGTTTTACCGGAGACAAGCAATATGGCTTTTTCCCTTCTGCATCCGCAGGCTGGCTCTTATCGAAAGAACAGTTTTGGACCCCACTAAAAACCTGGTTAAACGAGTTTAAGCTAAGAGCCTCATGGGGTAAAACTGGAAATCAGTCGGTGGATCTATACAGCTATTATTCGGCTCTGATTGCAGCGGGTTACGATTTCGGCGGTAAATCGGTACAAGGCTATCGGCTGGACAGTTATGCCAATCAACAACTGGGCTGGGAATCGACGACGCAGTATGATTTAGGTCTGGATGCTTCTTTTCTGAATAATAAATTGACGTTTACGCTAGATTATTACAACAAGGTAACGGATGATATTCTGCTGAATTTAGATATTCCTGCGGTACTGGGATTGAAGCCATCCCCCCAGAATGCAGGAACGGTACTTAACCGGGGCTGGGAATTCAGTGCCAATTATCAGAAAAGACCGAGTGCTCCGGGAGCCTTTGCCTACCAGTTAAACGCAAATTTTAGCATCAACCATAATGAGGTAACGGATCTAAAAGGTACTGGCCCATATATCTCGGGTTCGGATATAGATCCACGGTATATTATTGCCAAAGGGCTTCCGGTCAATACCTTATGGGGGTATAAAACCGATGGTCTTTTTCAATCTGCGGAGGAAATTAAAGCTTATGGAGCCACCTATGCGACAAATACCAAACCGGGTGATGTTAAATATGTCGATTTAAATGGAGACGGAGTTATTAATGCAGATGATATGACCGCTATCGGGAATTCCTTCCCCAAATATACCTTCGGAATTAATGGGAGTTTCAGTTTTAAAAATTTTGATCTTGATCTCCTTTTTCAAGGAGCAGCGAAAGTTGATACGCGATTGTCCGGTGCATTGGCGGAGATGGGAAATCAGGAAGGATTTACGCATGAAATATTTACGGGCAATTATTGGACACCAACACATACCGATGCACGCTTTCCGCGTGTGGTCAAATATGATCTGCGTAATGTAGCAACCGCTGATCGCCTGGTCGTCAATGGATCTTATCTGCGTCTGAAAAATATTCAATTTGGATATACCATACCTTTACATGCCGTCGGAAAAACAACGGTCAATAAACTGCGTGTATACGTATCCGCGACAAATTTATGGACAATTTCAAAATTGAACGAATGGAATCTGGATCCTGAAGCAGAGTCTGGAAGAGCTGTTTACTACCCACAAACTGGACTCTATACACTGGGGGTGAATTTGACCCTATAATGTGATTGTTTATATCATTTATAATTGAAGAATAATGAATTTTTACAAATATCTATCTCCTAAAAGAAGCTTGTTTTTTTATCTTGGACTTCTGTCTTGCACGATATTTGGCTGCGATAAGAATCTGTTGGATTCAGTACCCACTGACCGGCTGTCTGAAAATATATTCTGGAAGAGTCAAGCTGATGCAGAACTGGCTGTCAATGCCCTTTACAATGATCTTGATGGCGCCGAAATATTCTATTCAGATGCCTTGACAGATATCGCCCATGTCAATCAGCCATTCGCTGTGGATGCCTATATCGAGCTTGGTACCTATGACGCTTCAAGCTCCCGCTTGTACAATACATGGAGCAACGCATACAAAGGAATTGGAGCGGCCAATTATTTTTTAGCCAATGTTGGTAAAATCGAGGGCAGCAAAGATGAAACACTGATCGCTCGATATATCGGCGAAGCACGCGTATTGCGTGCGTACCAATACATCAAATTGGCCTATTTATTCGGTACAGTTCCCTTAGTAAAGGCACCATTGACACTACAGGAAGGAAGGGAAATACGACAAGCGACTCTCGCTGAAATCTATGATTTTATCGATAGCGAGCTGGATCAGGTTGCGGCAAGTTTGCCAGAAAGCTATGCGAGCAACGATGTTGGAAGGATAACCCGTTGGGCAGCCTTGGGCCTGAAAGCAAGGGCAGATTTATACGCTGGACGTTTTGAAGCAGCAGCAAAAGCCGCAAAAGCTATTATCGATAGCAGACGATTTGAGCTATACCCCTTGTATGCAAATCTTTTTACGTATGCGGCCGAAAATAATAAAGAGGTGTTGTTAGACAAGCAATTTCTGGAGAATATATACACACAAAGTGTTTTTAACCTATTAGCACCTTATAGCCAGCAGAATGGGCAAAGTACCTATGTGCCTACCAAAGCCCTGATAGATAGCTATGAAACTTCCAATGGGCTTGTAATTAACGATGCCAATAGCGGTTATGACCCCAAAAATCCTTATAAAAATCGGGATTCTAGGCTTGCTCTTTCAATTTTTTTGGATGGCGATCCGCTTCCAAATGGGGCTATTTTTCATCCTGCACCCAACAGTGGTACTGCTGATGCGGTAGGGAGTACCTATATCGCTTCTACAACCGGCTTTAATATCAAAAAATATATCGATAAAAAAGATCTGGCTAATCCTTCCAAGAGCGGTTTGAATATTATACTATTACGTTATGCGGAAGTATTATTGACCTATGCGGAGGCAAAGATTGAGCTTGGCGAAATTGATGCAAGTGTATATGATGCAATCAATCAGGTTAGAAGCGGGCGTACTGATGTCAAACTTCCGCTAGTCAGTAACCAGCTCAATCAGTCTCAGCTTCGTCAGCTGGTTCGTCGCGAGCGTACGGTTGAACTGGCATTTGAGGGATTGCATCTCGCGGATATAAGACGATGGAAAACCGCCGAAAATGTAGTTTCTGGAAAGGTTTACGGGATCACATATCAAAATAAGGGGGAGACAGTTGTCGTTGAGGCAGCCTCCGAAAGCCGTGTTTTTGATGCGAAAAAGCATTATCTCTGGCCTATTCCACAAAGGGAAATTAACCTCAACGCGAATCTGAAACAGAATCCAAATTGGTAAAAATTGTTATCTTGCGACACGAATCCAATTAACTCATATACATATGATGCGATACACTAAACTTATGACCTCTATGGCTCTATTTTTACTGGTGGCTTTGGCCAATGCCCAGCAAAAAAAGCCTAACATTATCTTGATTCTGACCGATGATCTCGGTTATAGCGACATTGGTTGTTATGGAAGTCCGAATATTTCCACCCCTTTTTTGGATTCGATCGCCAGTAAGGGTGTGAGAGCAACAAACTTTATGGTTTCTACGCCCTCTTGTACGCCTTCAAGAGCTTCATTACTAACCGGAAGATATGCTTCACGTTATAATCTTCCGGCACCCATTGGTCCAGGCTCCAATTTAGGCTTACCTGATGATGAGGAAACAATTGCCGAATTATTAAAAAAGGTAGGCTATAGAACTGCGTTAATCGGGAAGTGGCATTTAGGGGATAAACAGTCGTACCATCATCCCAATCAGCAAGGCTTCGATTCTTTTTATGGGATGCTGTATAGCCATGACTACCGCGATCCCTATGTAAAGACCGATTCTGTCATTAAAATCTTCCGGAATCGAAAACCTGAAGTCGTTGCGCCAGATGATTCGGACTTAAGCTCACTTTATCACAAAGAAACAGTGAAGTTTATAGAAGATCAAGATAAAGATCATCCATTCTTTTTATACTATGCGCATAATTTCCCGCATCTTCCTTTGGCATTTGCCAATAAAAAGAACCGATTTGCAGATCAGCAAAATGCAGGCCCACTGGGCGCGGTGATGCAGGAGCTGGATCATAATTTTTCGGAGCTCTGGAAAACAGTTGAACGAAAAGGTCTCGCCGATAATACCATTTTAATTTTTTCAAGTGATAATGGCCCCTGGATAGCCTATCCATCGCGGATGTCTGACGATCATGCCACCAAAAATTGGCATGTGGGTACTGCAGGTGTCTTCAAAGGTTCTAAAGCCGAGACGACAGAAGGTGGTGTCCGTGTACCTTTCATCGTCTATGGAAAGGGCTATGCCCAAGAAGGGAAAGTTATTCGGCAAGCAATCAGTAACTTGGATGTGTTGCCTACAATAGCCAAATGGACTGGTGCATCATTGCCGAAGAAATCCATCGATGGTCAAGCTATTGACTCTCTGCTGAATGGTAAATCGGAAGATTTGAAGACGCCACATAGACCGATATTTTTGGTAAATTATGGTCATGTTGAGGCTGTTCGGTCAGGCGACTGGAAGTATCGTCGAATAGCAGGTGGAGTCAATCAAATTTCGGGTAAACCCTATGACGCTATTGAAGAGTTACATAATATTGCCTGGGATCCAAGTGAACGGACCAATATTCTAAAGGATTATCCTGAAAAAGCGGCCGAATTACGTTTGCTGTTTGAAAGCTTTGATGGGAATATGAAATAGGTAGACATAACGACAGTTTAACATAAACAAGGCGGCCCTTAGGAAATAAGGGCCACCTTGTGTTTTATACAGATGCAAAAGATTTAAAGCAATTCAAACGCTTTTTCTTTGACATCGCGACTGTTCGGACCAATATAGACTTTGAAATTTCCGGGTTCGGCAACATAATTCAGGTTGTTGTCGAAGAATTTGAGATCATCCACCTTGATTTTAAAGTTCACGGTTTTTTGCTCTCCTTTCTTGAGGAATATTTTTTGAAACCCTTTTAATTCTTTTACGGGACGCGTAACAGAGCCAACTAAGTCCTGGATATACAGCTGCACTGTTTCTTCTGCATCATAATTTCCTGTATTACTGATGTTGATACTTGCTTGCAGCGTACCTTTTTCATCGATTGTATTTCGGTCAAGGCGAATGTCGCTATAAGCAAAAGTTGTATAGCTCAGTCCATAACCAAAAGGGTAGAGCGGTGAATTGCTTACATCCAGGTAATTCGATTTGAATTTTTCAAAATCACCCGAGTTTCCATAAGGTCTGCCGGTGTTTTTATGCGCATAATAGATCGGAATCTGACCAACATTTCGTGGGAAAGTTGCTGTAATCTTTCCCGAAGGAACGACATCCCCGAATAAGACATCGGCTACTGCTTTTCCGGTTTCTGTTCCCCCAAACCAGACATTTAATATCGCCGGCACGTGGGCATCTTCCCAGGTGAGCGTCAGCGGTCTACCCGTAAATAATACAAGTACAACTGGTTTTCCTGTGGCCAACAATGCTTTTAACAGATTTTGTTGATTTTTTGGAATGTCCAGTTCTGAGCGACTGGAGCTTTCACCTGACATTTCAGACGATTCACCAAGTGCAGCAATGACCACATCGGACTGTTGGGCGACTTTCACGGCATCTGCAATAATCTCTTCTTCTTTTCGGGAATCACGTGGGATTGTACGGCCAAACATCGTTGCGTGGTTTTGGTAAATTGGATCTTCCAACAGATTGCTTCCCAAGTGTGTGAGGATATTGACTTTATTACCCAACACGGCTTTCATTCCCTCCACTAAAGAGGCTGTTTTGTCCAATTCAGCACTGACACTCCATGTTCCGGGCATATTTGGACCTGAATTGGCCAATGGGCCAATGACAGCAACTGTGCCTGTTTTTTTTAATGGAAGCGCTTGGTTTTCATTTTTCAGCAAAACAAATGATTTTGCCGCAATTTCTCTGGCCTTGGCATGATTGGCATCAGATCCGATCACTGTTTTAGCCCGCTTTTCGTCACAATAGCGATAGGGATCGTCAAATAAGCCTAATTTATACTTGGCTTCCAAAACAAAACGGCAAGCCCGGTCAATATCCGCAATTTTGACTTTTCCCGCATCCAAAGATTTTTTTAACGTTGTCAGAAATCCTTCACCGACCATATCCATATCAACCCCGGCATTCAGGCTTAAGGCAGAGACCTGTTGAAGGTCACCGAGGCCGTGCGCCGTTAATTCATTTACGGCTGTGTAATCGGTGACGACCAATCCTTTAAAGCCCCACTGTTTGCGTAAGACATCCGTCATCAACCATTTATTTGCCGAGGCAGGAACACCATTGATATCGTTAAAAGAAGTCATGATACTTCCCGCTCCGGCATCTAACGCCGCTTTGTAGGGTGGTAAATATTCGTTGTACATCCGGTGAAGGCTCATATCCGTGCTATTGTAATCACGGCCGCCTTCGGCAGCACCATATAAGGCAAAATGTTTGACACAGGCCATCATGGTATTGTGTGCTGCGAGGTTATCACCTTGGAAACCATGAACGATGGCTTCTGCAACCCGCGAGCTCAGGTAGGTATCTTCACCTGCACCTTCGGAAATACGGCCCCAGCGTGGATCGCGTGAGATATCGACCATGGGCGAAAATGCCCAATTAATTCCATCGGCGGTAGCTTCTTCGGCTGCTATACGTGCAGATTGCTGAATCAAGTTCATGTCCCAGGTAGCGGCAAGTCCCAAGGGAATTGGGAACACTGTGCGATAACCGTGAATGACGTCCATCCCAAAAATGATGGGTATTTTTAATCGGGATTGTTTGATCGCTATTTCCTGCGTTTTGCGGATTTTCGCTGGTGTACTCATGCTGAAAATCCCACCGATTTGACCATTTTTAATTTTCGCTTCTACTCCCGTGGATACTGTGGTTCCGGTCGTCGCTTCACCGCCGGTGACCAGATTAAGTTGTCCAATTTTTTCCTCGACAGTCATCTTAGCCATAAGCTGATCAATGAACGTGTCCATTTTCTGATTGGACTGGGCCGGACTGGTATGCCAAGCTAGAAATGCAAGAAGGAAAGTACCTACTACTTTTTTCATCGTATTATTTTTTTTGTGCGCATGGATTTTGCTTTCCGCGCTACATGGTAAGTATATGTCAAGCGTTCAAGATGACTCTTGAACCTCTTTGATGGGATGTCCTATCATTTTCGTGGAAGGAACCATTCTCAACGTGTGACGGATTGAAAATGATTCCATAGGCCACTATTTTAAATAAGGACTGGTAAAACCGAGTTTCTTTAGTCCTTGTTGAATTTCTGGGGCCTGCATAAATAGATCCCAGATTTTTCCTGTTCTGTAATTTTCGATCATGACAATAATGGTGCCCTGATCGATGGCTAAATAACGTTGTGGATACCAATTTGCGGTTTCACTGTAGGCATCATAGTAGCCATATTTACCCCAGATTTTATTTCCGAGCTGATTGTTTAAGTATTGTGCAAATTGTATGCTTTCATGTGGGGTATAGGGCATAGACGATAAAGCAGCTGTAGGTGAGATCACACCAGGGTCGTTGTCTGGATGATGCGCATCGTAGCCGTTGATGGAATAGCTGGCCGTCCAGCCCCAGCCTTTCGTTGAACCATAACCTTTGTAACCTTTCGGGTTCAGATCTGCGTATGCTAAATTGATCTTAACATGATTGCTTGCCGCTTCCCAATAATCTGCATATTGATCTTTTAATCCTTTAGGGCTCAATCCTAAATAGGAGTAATGTTCCCAGAAGAGCGGACCCACTTCACCTTCTTTGGCATTGTGCTTCAGCACGAGTGGAATGTCATATTTTTTAGCGGAGCTTTTAATTGCACCAGATCTTGCCCAACCCTCATGATACACTTGGGGTGCAATCGGATAAGTAGGGGAGGAAGCCGCTAAAATATAGGTGATAAGACACTCGTCGTATCCTCTGACGGGGTGATTTTGCTGGAAATTAAATTTTGGACTCCAATGCCAATAAATAACATTTTGTCCGTTTGTATAGTGATTCCAGTTGATTTCTTTCCATAGCTTATCTGCTTTTTGGGCAACCAGTTGGGCGGAATCACCTTTATCTTTTAGATATTCCCGAATGGCGATTAGGCCTTGGGCTAAGAATGCCGTTTCAACAATGTCGCCACCGTTATCTTTTTCACTGAACGGTTTCGCTGTACCCAGTTCTCCATCGTACCAGTGTGCCCAGGCTCCTTTAAACCGTTCGATTTTGCCAAGATAGTCCATGATGTGATTCAACTTTTGAAGGCCTTGTTCCTGGCTGATAAAACCCCGTTCCATCGCGACGATCATACCCATGAGTCCGAAGCCACTACCACCTATGGTCACGATATTACGATCATTTTGGGTATAAACACCATCCATATGGATACGTTCTCTGGCGAGACCAGAAGTAGGTTCGGCACCTTCCCAAAAATATTGAAATGTATGTTGCTGAATATTGGTCAATAGCGAATCTTCATTGATCTTGCTTCCGCTGGTTGAATCAATTTTTGAGGGACTGTCTGGACTGCTATTAGTAGCATTTTGGCACGAACTGCTGAGAATAAGCGCCAAAGCGATACCGCTAAGTGCAGGATATGCTATTCGTTTTCTCATGGATATCTTGTTTAATTCTTGAAAAAATGTTCAAACGGCCAAAGGCCGTTTGAACGGAGTTATTTTGTATAGATGATTACCAACCAGTATTTTGAGTCATTTCTGGTGTTTGGATACGTTGTTTTTCAGGAATTGGAAATAGCAACATTTTATCCTGAAACGTCTTTCCATTTGCAGCCATGGCTGTTTTTGCCTGTTTTGTACGCACCAAATCAAACCAGCGGTCGTGTTCGAATGCCAATTCAAGACGTCTTTCTTTCCAGATCAATTGGCGGAGCTGTGTTTGGTCGGTCGTCGTTACGTTGGCTAGTTTTACCCTTGTCCGCACAGTATTCAGCGCATTCAGCGCTTCGCTGCTATTGCCAACCTCATTTGCTGCTTCAGCAAGGATGAGGTAAATTTCGCCTAGACGCAGATAACGTACGTTTTTATCACCATCAGAGGCACCTCCATTTGCCGAAGAATACGCTTTTTCATTATACATCGGATTTTCTACACCATTGTCAATTAGACGGCCATCGTAGAGTGTTTCTCCTCTAAAAATAATCGTGGCATCACGACGGATATTATCTTTTTCTGCATTAAAGGCATCCAATAAGTTTTGGCTTGGGATATTAAAGCCCCAGCCTAAATTGACCGCGCCTCCACGAGGTGCTTGTACCTGGCTATACTGTTGGATACCGTGAGCAATGGAAGTACCACGAGCTTGCCATTCAAAGAGTGATTCCGGACCATTTTCTCCTGCTAATCGCCAAATTGTTGCATAATCTGGTTCAAGGCTATATCCTCCGGATGTGATGACCGTTTTCGCCATATCAGCAGCTTGTTGCCATTTGCTTTGATACAAATAGACTTTTGACAATAAGCCCTGCGCAGCACCTTTGGTTGCTCTACCTAAATCTTTTGCGGCATAGGCAGATTTGATAGGTAGGTTGTTAATCGCAAATTGGAGATCAGCTTCGATATACGCGTAAACTTCAGCTGCGGGTTCTCTCTTTATATAATCGCGTTCTTGGATAGGGACATCGCCCCAACCCCGTACAAGATAAAAGTAATTCAATGCACGAAGAAAACGAGCTTCTGCAATCAGTCTATTCTTATAGGTTTCATCGGTTAAACCGTATTTTTCGGTATATTCTATGGCCCTTGTTGCGCGACCAATTGACTTGTACCAGCGTGTCCACATGGATTCAAAAGAACCGGTAGTGGAAGTATAGGTTAAATTGTCTAGACTCAGTTTATCGCCACCAGCATCTGTTTCCGAACTTCCCTTGTCGGCGTTATCGGATAGCATATCGGTAATACCAATGTAAGAGAAGGAATAATCCCAGTCGGTAAACATACCGTAAATCCCATTGACGTATTGTTCAGGTGTGTAGATTTCTTCACTATCCTCGGCTTCAACCAGTTCCTTTGATGGTACATCCAGGAACTTATTGTCTTTACAGCTCTGCATTGCAATTCCTGCAGTGAGTAAGAGCGCTATATAGAGTTTGTTAATTTTCATTGTTTTCAAAACTAAAGTGATTAAAATTGCATGTTAAGTCCGAATAAGAAATTGCGGGTAGTTGGATAAGCTGAAAGCTCAATACCGGAAGTAAGGTTTGGACTTCCGTCACCTGCAAGTTCAGGCGAAAAACCGCTGTAATTCGTAAACATAAATGGATTTTGTGCAGTCACATATAGTCTCAGCTTAGACTTTGAACTATAGAGATTGTTGAAAGTATATCCAAGGGTGATATTATTGATACGGAAGTAAGCGCCCGATTCAAGAAAATAACTAGAGGCCCAATATGCTCTTTCAGCACCAGGATGTTCATTGGTTGAACCTGCGCCAGTCCAGCGATTTTCAAAAGTAGATAATGCAATATTTTCACCAGCGTTGGAGCGCACGCTATTTAAACCATTATATACTTTGTTACCGGCAACACCATAACCCGAAACATTGAAATCGATCATTTTATAATTGATCCCTATATTTATACCATAGGTAGAGCTTGGGAGAAATGAGCCGAAGAACTTTTTATCCCTTGTATCGATTACGCCATCGCCATTTTGGTCTTTGTATTTGAGGTAACCAGGTTTAGCTGTTCCAAATGCTGGTGTATTTGCAACATCTGCATCATCTTGATAGACACCATTGGCTTCAAACATCCACCAACCATAAATAGGTTGTCCAACACGTAGCTGTTTGGTGATTTCGCCATTATTTAAACTTCCGCCAGTTGCACCATCGAATGTATTGACGACTTCGGTTACCTTGTTTTTATTGTATGCGTAATTCAGGCCGACTGTATAGCTAAAATCTGGACTTATATTTTTATTCCAGTTTAATGCAATTTCGACACCTTGGTTCAATATTTTAGCTCCATGAGCATAATAATTTTTCTCGTCCGGTGAAGAATATATAGGTGTTACATCTAGAATCGTATTTGTGTTTAGCTTATGATAGTAGTCAATGGATCCTGAAAGCTGATTGTTTAGAAACGCAAAGTCTAAGCCAGCACCTGTCTCTCTGGTTACTTCCCAAGTCAAATTCACCGCAGGTGTACCCTTTGCACTTCCGTACACCATATTCTGTTCAGGACCGAGCACATAGTTGTAGTTCGAGCTCTCAGGACTTGATAAGATCGTAGAAACATTCAATGGAATATCTTGATTTCCTAGTTTACCCCAGTTTCCGCGGACTTTCAGTAAATTGATCCAAGTGGCGTCTTTCATAAAGCTTTCATTGGTCACTGTCCAACCCAATCCAACCGAAGGGAAAGTTCCCCAGTATTTTCCTGTATTACGAAATACGCTTGATCCGTCTCTGCGTAAGGTAGCTGTTAAATAGTATTTGCTATCGTAATTGTATTGTAGTCTACCAAAATAGGACGCTAGTGCCCTTGGTGTGTAATAAGTTTGTAAAGAGACAATACCATAATCATTAGTACCCTTGGCTAAGTTAATATTCCAATACTGCTCTTGTTCGGGTACATTGTAGCCTGTTTGGCTGCTCATGCTGTTGATATCGTATTTTTCGCGCGACATCCCTACAACAGCTTCAATATGATGTTTGTCAAAACTTTTGTTGAATGTTAGGAAATTCTCGAATGACCACCGAAATTGTTCGAGATTCTCGTATTTTAAACTGTTGTCCACGTAATCAACGGCCTTTGGATTTTCCGCTTTTAATGCGTTGAATCTAGCTTCATCTAACAATGTATTTGCATTCAACCATTGATCCTTCACATTATTGAAAATCCGTTGTTTTGAATAGAATTTATTCCCGCCAATACGCGAATTGATTTTTAAATAATCGGTTATTTTGAATTCTCCCTCAAAACTTCCCTGTAAGCGTAGCGTATTTGTTCTTTCGTTTTGGCGTAAAACCTCATACACTGGATTGCCAATGGAGTTTAGGTTTCCAATTGCTTGCCCTTGAGCTGCTTCAATACCTGCTACACCAGTTGTTGTATTTACACGACCTAAACCGTAACGGCCATTATCAAACATAACGGGAGCCAGCGGTGACTGACGATAAGCCGTGGTGAAAGCACTATAGGGCTTGGGTGTTGCATTTGTTAATGTAAGATTTAAATTTTGGCTGAACTTTAGGCGGTTGTTTAAAAATTTATAAACGTTGTTATTGCGTATTGTATTTCTTACAAATTTAGAGCCGTCAAGAATACCATTTTCGGTATAGTTGTTTGCTGATACAAAGTAATCAACTTTCTCAGTTCCGCCAGAAATATTGACAGCATTATTGAATACGGAACCCGTACGTAACAATTCGTCATACCAGTCTGTATCATATTTTTGGTTTTCCGCCAAACGATAAGATCCATTGGTCGAGGTCAGGTATTCATTGGCAAATATTCTAAACTGATCAGCGTTGGCCATTTTCACGCGATTGAGGACATTTTTTATTCCTGCGAAGCTTTCATAGTTGATGTTTGTCGTTCCGGTTTTACCTTTCTTCGTGGTTACGATAATAACACCATTTGCAGCCCGAAGACCGTAAATTGAAGCTGACGATGCATCCTTCAAAACATCCATAGATTCAATATCTGATGGGTTGATATTATTGATGTCCGTCTGTGCAATTCCGTCAACAATATAAAGTGGATTCCGCCCTGACAAAGCTGTTCCCAGTCCGCGAATGACTACATTCGGCGATGAACCAGGAGCCTCATTCGCAATAATGTTTAAACCCGCAGCTTTACCTTGGATCGATTGCATGGCCGACATGGCTGGCTGTTTTGTGATATCGGATGATTTCAATGAACTGATCGATCCGGTCAGATCCGCTTTCTTTTGCGTACCATAACCAATAACCACCACCTCTTCCAATGCTTGATTTTGATTTTCTAAGAATACATTGAGTTGCGTTTGATTGCCAATGTAGACGGTTTGCGTGCGATATCCTAGAAAGTTAAAGACCAATGAGTCGGTAGGAGAGGCGTTGATTTGAAATTTCCCCGTTGCGTCGGTTTTTGTAGATACTGCTTTCCCTTTGATGCTAATGGTGACCCCAGGCATGGAGATCATGCTTGAGCCATCTTTGACCACTCCTTGTATAGAAGTTTGTCCATAGGCAACCGAGACGACCATGGATGTCAAAAATAATGCGGATAGATTCCTCATATCGTTAATTTTTGGTGTTTGTTTAAAATACGTTGGTTATTTCCCTGAAGCAAATATGTTGATGTAGTACAACTTTGCCAAAATTTAACATTTTCACATCACTACTACATGGAATTTTAGCTTGCTCAGCTTACCTTTTTTTGTGTTTTATGTTTTTGATAATCAGATTTTTATATTGTGTTTTTCGCTGAAATAACACGAGCTTTAGTGTGTTTTATACACTAAAGCTCGTGTGTAGTAATGATGTAGTGTCTGTGATGAAAATTTAACGTTCCATCAGGAATTCAGAGAGGTTTTTGTCTGTTGGAATGCCTAACTTTTTGCGTAATCGATAGCGTCTGATCTCGACACCGCGTGTGCTAATGTTAAGTAATGAGGCAATTTCCTTGCTCGACATATTGAGTCTTAAATAGGCGCATAATTTCAGATCATTGGGGACTAGATCAGGAAACTCTTGTTTCAATTTCTTGAAAAAATTCTCATGTGATTCGTTAAAGCTTGTTTCAAAAATATGCCAATCACGGTCGTCGTTATGGGCATCATCGATAAGCTTGTTTATTTTTTTCAATTCATCCGAACTCAGCTTGTTGCCATCTGCATCTTTAAGCTGTTTGAGCTCGTCGTGTAAATTGTTCAACATCTCATTTTTGTAAACGATATTGAGGGCCGCATTAGCGAGTTCTTTATTTTTTAATTGAAGTTGATCTTCTAATTGCTGGTTTTTAAGTTTAATCCAGTCCTTTTCTTTTTGCTCTGTTTCGCGTTCCAAGGCAATCTTTTTCTCTTCTAGCCATTTTCGCCTTATCTGAAACTGACGCTTGCGCTCCCGTTGAAGATTAAACTTATAAGCTAAATAGATAAGCGCCAGCAAAGCTAGTGCATAAAATGCCTTTGCCCACCAGGAGAGGTACCATGGATACCGAATGGTAAAGGAAAATGTTTGGATTTCCGAAACCAAGCCCATATTGTCCCTGGCCCTGATTTTAATTTGAAATTTTCCATAAGGTAGATTTGTGAAATCTTGGTAGGCAGTTTCACTCCATTCGGACCAATTGTCTGAGTAGCCTTCGAGGTAATATTGGTATTGAAGTGGTGAAGATGAATAATATGGACTTGAAAAGCTAATTCTAAGATTATTGTCCGATGATGATAGTTTAAATGCTGAATCTGGGATAATAGTCTGGCCTGTTGTCAAGTTGACGAGTTGTGCTATTTGCGGAAGTGGCAACGTGTATTTTTGTGATTTATCGGCATGACGGTAGATCGCAAATCCATCATCTAAACCGATGAGATAGTATTGGTTTTCAATAGGAAGGATATTTTCATAGTTATTCATCATTCGATCCTGTAAGGGGCTGAGCAGATTGGAGTCAATATGCAGTTTGCCCTTACTGTCAAAATCTACTTTAGCAATTTTAGTCTTCTGAATAAACCAGTAGCTGTTTGTATTGATCGGTATGACCTTATTTGAATTTTTATAGCTGCCTAAAGCTGTGTTTAATTCATCGGCATAGCTGAATCTTTTTACAATATTGTCGAATTGGAGAAATCCGCTGTCCGTCGCAAATACAAGATTATTTTCTAAGGTGTAAATCCCTGTAAATTGCCTCTTTGAAGCGATACTGTCCTGTTTGGAGGAAAATAAAATGTCTGCCTGCTGGAAATTTGCATCAAATCCGAGTAGTTGTATCTGCCCCCAATCGCCAATCCAAAAGGCATGATTATCTTTTTGCGCCAAAAATCGAACCGGTTCTTTAACGCCCGCGAACTGCTGAACAAATGCTAGGTGTATACCATCGAACGTAAATTTCGATAAGCCTGTGTAGTTCCCTTGAAGAATATTCTTTGTTCCAAAGATAGGTTTGAAAACCCATCCGCCAGTGATCTGTGAAATTTTCTCAAGTCGGCCATCAACGAGCTTAAAGGTCCCGTCATTGTGTCCACAGATCAACTCATCACCAAATTGTGCTAATGTCCAAACCTGACCATTTGAATTTGGAATTTGGGAGAAATTTAATGAATTGTAATTGGTCAATCCCTTCCAATCACTTGAAAATAAGCCCTTATTCGTTCCAAGGTAGATTTTTCCCTGGTAGATAATCGATGTATAAACGGTACCGATTTTTCCGACAAAATCAGTGTAAAATGATAATGGGGAATTGATTTCAATGCGGTCTATACCATTATCCAGTCCCACCCAGATATTCTTCTGATTGTCCTTGACAATACTGAGTACAGTATTGTTTTGAAGACCATTGTTTTTATTGATATGCTGAATGACTTGCCCATTTTTATTGATGATAATAACGCCGTTTTGGATGGTGCCAAAAGCATATTGTCCGTCGTAGAGGTATAAACCATTGTTTATTTGTGATTGGCTTAAGAGCTGGTTTGCCGGAACAGGCCAGGGTAGAATGGTTCCATCCGCTTTCATCAGGTAAAGGCCATTTCGCGAGGTGGCAATAAGCGAGGTCGTTGCGTCGAAAGGTAAGATGGCAAGTACATTTTTGTCTTTCAAAACATCTTTTCCTTTTACAGGGATAAGTTTATCCTGTTTAAATTCATGCAGACCACTTGGCAGCTGTTCGAAAAATAACTTGTTATCGAGCTGATGCGGAAATAAAAAGGGTTCACCTTTGGCGGTTAGCTGCCGTATACGATTGTTTTCCCAAATATAGGATTTGGAAAATGTATGAAAAAATACCCGTCGGTCTTCGACAATGATTTTCCAGATTTCTTCGTTTGGGAAATAGGTTTTGTCCTGTACAAGTTTCGAGAGACTATGATAGCTCAAGTTCCCAAAAGGTTTGGAAGTCCAATAGCCAAATTCACCTCTTCCGCCTGTATATATCTTTCCGTCTTTACCAATTGCAACACTTCGGACTGTGGAGTGATTTGGCAGTGGAAAGATACGCCAGTATTGCCCGTCAAATTGTAACAGCCCCTCGGTATTTGCACTATAAATGCGACCATCTTTATCGACTGCCAAAGACCAGTTCTGATTTCCAGCCTTGTATTGGTCTTTTTTGTATTGTTTTACAAAAGGTGTTCCTGTAGGTATGATTGTCTGGCAATAGCCATGGTGCATTAAAAAAAATAAAATGCTGCAAAACCAAAAGATATAGACGTTACTATATTTTTTTGTTGTCATCGACTCCCTCACTTTAAACTGATTTTGGGGACAATATATCGATTTTATCGCAGAATTGATAATCTCCCTCGTCGTATGGAGTTCTAGGAGCTCCTGCAGATCTCCTTCTTATTTTGGAGCTCAACCGATGGATTGATGGAAGAAAAATTAAAAGAAGCCAGGATGTTTATTTTTTTTGTTTTAAAAAACCATTTAATCGCGTTGAAAATCAGGAATGAAGCTATTTATTCCACCTATTTGAACAAAAAATACTCCTTTTGCTGTGAACGATTTTTGATATTTGAGTTCATTTACTTCGTTAAATAACCAAATAAACCAAAACAACTATGATAACACCGATAACCAAAACGGTAGGGAAGGGGTTACTTTTATTTTCGTTGATGAGCATGTCTGCCCCCATGGTACTTGCCCAGTCGCAAATAAAGATATCCGGAAAAGTAAGCTCCTCAACAGGCGAGCCTCTTGCGGGCGTCACAGTACAGATAAAGGGGGTGAAAAACGGCACTGTAACTGATGGGGCCGGCAATTATCAGATTCTTGCGCGAGACATTGATGTCCTGATATTTTCATTGGTAGGTAAAGAGAAGGCCGAAGTCCAAGTCGATAAGAAAGATCACATTAATCTGGTGCTCCAGGAGTCCAGTAGCCTGATTGATGAAGTGGTGGTTGTAGGCTATGGTACCCAGAAAAAAAGTAATCTAACCGGTGCTGTTGCAGCTGTCGACGGAAAGGTGCTTAACAAACGTATCGCTACAAATCCAACGCAGTTACTTCAAGGTCGCATGCCCGGCCTTCGTGTTACCCAAGGATCGGGAGAAGCTGGGAATGAAAATGTGAATCTCCAGGTACGTGGATTGGGTTCCTATGGTGCCTCTTCTGCTCCACTGGTTATCGTAGATGGTATCCCCGGGAGTTTGGAAAATTTGAATCCCCAAGCAATCGAGAATATCACCGTATTGAAAGATGCTGCTTCGGCTGCTATCTATGGGGCAAGAGCAGCAAATGGAGTCATTCTCGTAACGACAAAGCAAGGCAAGGCTGGAAAGACACAATTGAGCTATGATTATAATGTTGGGATTACCAAAGCCTCAGCTCTTCCAGACCTCGTGTATAATTCCGTTGATTACATGACCCTGTATAATCAGGCAAATAAAAACTCGGGTGTCACAAATCCAAATGCTTCTTTTAGCCAGGAGATGATTGATGCCTACAAAAATGCAACAGATAAAACATTATATCCCGATTTTAACTGGTTAGATGCTGTCTTTAGAACTGTCCCGGTACAGACCCACAATTTAAGCTTAAGCGGCGGGGCAGGGGGAACAAATTACAACGTTATATTGGGCTATGTCAATCAACCTGATATTATGATCGGGACTTCCTTTAAAAAGTATAATCTGCAGCTGAATCTGGGTTCTAAAATCAATGACCGGATCAGTTTTGGGTCAAGTATTACCTTGAACTATGGCGATCGGAAATATCCTAGAAATGGCAGTGAAGATCAATTTTTGTCAACCATTAGTCAATCACCGTTATATGGACCTGTACTACCCGATGGTAGTGGTCGTTATACGTCTAGGGCATATCCTTTTCAATCCCCAAATAAAAACCCTGTTGCAGTCGCTGAAAATGCATTTACCAGACTGAACAATTATTTTATGCAGGGCAATATCTTCCTAAATGTGAAAATATTGGAAGGACTGGATTGGAAGACAAGCGGTGGGTTGACGTATGGTTTTACAAAAAACTATACCAACAAACCTGTGATTAATCAATACATGTGGTTTGCTAAACCTGATGACCTACCTGCCAGACAACTTGATGTCGGCGGTCAGGGGCTAGAAGTAACGGACGACAACAATGTGTATCCGGTGGGGTATACCCAACTGACTTACGATAAGTCCTTCGGAAATCACAACATCAAAGTGCTGGCAGGAACCCAGGCAGAATATAATAAAACACAAAAACTATTCGGAAGTAGGTTGCAATTTCCTAACAATGACCTCCTTGAGCTCGATGGTGGTGGTGCCGGACAACAGTCAAATAACGGTGTCACTAATGAGTGGTCATTGAGGTCTTATTATGGTCGATTAAACTATGACTACAAAGGCAAGTATCTACTGGAAGGGAATGCGCGTTACGACGCCTCTTCACGTTTTCCTGAAAATAGAAAATGGGCATTTTTCCCTTCACTATCTGGAGGTTGGAAAGTCTCGGATGAAAACTTTTTTGGTCCGAAATTAAAAGAAGTTGTTAATGAACTAAAGTTAAGAGCCTCCATTGGAACATTGGGTAATCAGAATATTGGTAACTATCCGTATCAGATTGTTTATAATTCCTCTTTTGCTTATCCTTTTGATGAAACACTCCAACAGGGAGCTCGCCAGGTAGCAATGGCCAATGACCGGATCAAATGGGAAAGTACCAAAGTCTTGGATTTTGGTGTAGATATTGGTTTATGGAACAACAAATTGACCGCTTCTTTCGATTGGTATAACAAAGTAACATCAGATATTTTATCTGCATCTACGGCTTTCCCTTCTTATATTGGGCTGACTGCACCGACCGTCAATTATGGTGAATTGCGTAACAGAGGTATAGAGCTCGGTCTTCAGTACCGTGATAAAATTGGAGAGGTATCCTTGACCCTCAATGGAAATATTCAGGCCAATCGCAACAAGGTGATGAAATATGGTGCCGAACGTATCTCGGGCAATACCATTATCCGGGAAGGTTTACCTTATGGTAGTTTTTATCTTTTGGAGAACACGGGCATATTCCGTTCGAAGGAAGAGGTAGCAGCTTCTCCAGTGCAACAGATTCCAGCACAACCGGGTTATCTGAAATTTGCCGACGTTAATGGCGATAAAGTTGTGGACAATAATGATCGTATTGTCGTGCCGGGCGCTTATCCAGATTTCGATTACTCCTTTAATGCGACGGCTGTTTGGAAGAACTTTGATTTTACAGCCTTTTTCTTCGGTTCCCAGGGACAAAAAATATTTGTAAGTGAATGGGGAATAGTGCCCTTTAGGCAAGGTGGTACGTTCACTCGCGACTGGATGAACGCTTGGACTCCCGAGAATCCGAATGCATCGCTTCCAATAGTGGGTGCTGAAAATACCCCTGCGGCAAATAATGTACGGACTGCATCGACTTTCTTTTTAAAAGATGGATCCTTCCTGCGTCTTAAAAATATTCAGGTAGGTTATGCTATTCCACAAAGCACCTTGTCCAAAGCTGGTATTTCTGGCCTTCGCATTTATTTTGCGGCAGATAACCTGGTCACATTCTCCAAGTTCCCCGGTTTAGATCCCGAACGTGGCGTTTCATCAAGCGGTGGTGCAACATCAGGACGTTATGTGACTCATCCGCAGAATAAAGTATTCGCATTTGGAGCGAGAATCACATTCTAATCGAGTGGTAACTAAAAAAAATTAAAGATGAAAAATAGCGTAAAAAAAACATATCTATACCTAAGCTTAGCAGCCCTAGCTTCACTAGGTAGTTGCACAAAAGATTTTTTAAATAAAAACCCAACGGATAAAATTTCGGAATCAACCTTTTGGAAAACGCAGACTGATGCTGATTTGGCACTATCGGGCTGTTATGAATTTCTTTGCCGAGGATACAATTCGACGTCTTCATCCAATGCACGTGGTGGTTGGGGTGGAGCAAGTATGTTTTGGGATGGGCTTTCAGACGATGCTTTTGTGTCCAGTACCTCCAATAACTTCAATATTATTTCGCGATCCGGAATCACTTCGACAACTGGCGGTATGCAATCTGAGGGCTATGAGATTTCGTATCAGGCCATTGCTGCATGTAATAAATTGATTGCCAATATTGACCGCATTACAAGCATGAGCCAGCAGGACCGTGACCGATATAAAGCAGAGGCTCGTTTTATCCGCGCCCATTACTACTTTTTGTTGACCAATCTGTACGGTGATGTGCCATTGACTTTAGAACCTCTGGGTATGGACGATGCGAGTATTCGGCTCGGTAGAACACCTAAAAGCAACATTATCGAAGCAATTTTGGCAGATTTAGATTATGCGAGTGAAAAACTGCCAAATACAGGATATAAAGGACATGCTGTGCGGGGATCTGCGCTGGGGTACAAAACAAAGGTATTGTTGACGGTGAAAAAATGGGCTGAGGCAGCTGCAACAGCGAAGATTGTTATGGATGAAAACAAGTTTTCGATCTATCAGGGTGGATACCGCGATCTGTTCCGAAAACCTGGACAAAATAACAATCCCGAAATCATGTTCTCCGCTCGATTTTTACCACCCAATATGTATAGCCCGGCAGATATGATGTATTCTTATCTGAAGACGATACAACCGTTGGGTTATCTGGTTGATTCATATTATGCCATCGATGGAAAGGATATTAAAGAATCGACAGTTTACGATGCTAAAAACCCTTACGAAAATAGGGATCCACGGTTGAAGTCAACAATCATGTACCGCGGTGTATGGCGCGGTACTACAGCATCTTCCGCTTTTGATCCCGTTGCCGAAGGGGTTTTGGGTGGTTTTTTACCGAGAAAATATATCAACGAATCGAAATGGCCAACAAGCTACGCGACACAAAGCGATCAGGATTGGGTATTCTTACGCTATGCAGATATTTTATTGATGTACGCAGAAGCGAAAAATGAAAGTGCAGGGCCTGATCAAACAGCTGTGGATGCATTAAATAAGGTAAGATCCAGGGCTGATGTGAAAATGCCGCTCGTACAGTTTAGCGGTTCCTTGACAAAAAATGAATTCCGCGATATTATCCGTCATGAACGGAGGATTGAATTGGCTTTGGAAGGGCAACGTTATTTTGACTTGAAACGCTGGGGGATGATCAAAGAGGTGATGGATAAAACCAAGGATCCAGATGGAGCTTCACGGTTATTTATGGCAAGAGATACCTTATGGCCAGTACCTCAATCTGAGGTAGACATGGCCAAGAGTTTAGGTAATGACAATTTTAAACAAACACCAGGTTTCTAAATTAAGAACTGTGAAAAATTAAGGTATGAAAGCTATATATAAAATGTTGCTGGCACTTATCCTCATCATGGGAATGAGTAAGGGATTATTGTATGCGCAAGTAAACCGCTTGCCCGATAGTGCACGCATGAAATGGTGGGAGGAAGCCCGGTTTGGCATGTTTATCCATTGGGGAGTATATGCACAGTTTGGCGGTGTTTATAAGGGGCGCGAACAGGCACGTGGTGGAGCAGAATGGATTATGAACCGCTCTAAAATTCCAGTTGATGAATATCAGGCGATGGCAAAGCAATTTAATCCCACGCAGTATAATGCAGACGAATGGGTACGCATGGCGAAAGATGCTGGGATGAAATATTTAATTATTACAGCCAAACACCACGATGGTTTTGCACTCTTTGAAACAAAAGCGAGTAAGTGGAATATGGTGGACGCGACACCCTACGGTAAAGACGTCTTGAAACCTTTGGCCGAAGCCTGCCGAAAATATGGGCTGAAACTTGGCTTTTATTATTCCCAGGCGCAGGACTGGAATAACCCTGGTGGATCGGCTGCTCGTAAATTAATGCGAGAAGGCTGGCCTAACCCAGATTCAACCCGTATAGATGATTACACACTAGCACATCATGGCCATTGGGACCCCAAACAAGAAACAGCGAGTTTTAGTGACTATATCAAAAATGTATCTGTGCCCCAGGTCAAAGAATTGTTGAGTAACTATGGGGATATTGCTGTGCTATGGTGGGATACGCCAACCAATATGACCGACGACGCTGCAAATATGCTTCAGGAGCAATTGGCACTTCAACCCAATATTATCACAAATGATCGATTGAAACGACCTAATTTCCCCGGCGATACAAAAACGCCGGAGCAAAAAATTCCAGATTGGAGTGAACTCGAAGGCAAACATTGGGAAACTTGTATGACCATGAATGGCACTTGGGGCTACCGCACATCGGATCACAAATGGAAGTCTGCCGAAACCTTGATCCGTAATCTTGTTGATATTGCTTCCAAAGGTGGAAATTACCTGTTGAACGTTGGCCCAAAACCCGATGGATCGTTCCCCCAGGAGAGCATAGAACGTCTGGCTGTAATTGGCAAATGGATGAAAGTCAATAGTGAAGCAATCTACGCAACCAAGAGCAGTCCCTTACAACCATTTGAATGGGGGAGGTGTACCCTGAAGGAAGATGGAAAGCGAACTTATTTGTATATCTCGGTATTTGACTGGCCAAAAAATGGCCTAGTTGAACTTCCGATTGAAAATAAAGTCGTAAAAGCGAGCCTTTTAGCCAATAATCAAGTGTTAAAGGTAAAATCGAATTCCAATGGTATTCAGATTGCCGTACCTGAGCAGGCCATTGATCCTGTTGCTACGGTGATTAAAATCGAAGTAGCAGGCAAATTCAAGCGCGACAAAGTGTCTAGAGCAAAGAAAATGAAAACCGGAGCTTTGGACGAGTAAGGCCGATAAGATGAAAAGCAGATACTAAAATAGCATAATGAAGAAAAGTAGATTGAATAAAATAGTTGCGTTGTTGTTGACTTTTGGAGTTGCTCAGCTCAACGCTCAGGAAGTTAAGCGGATTGATCAAGGCTGGGATTTCTTAAAGAGCGATCTGGGGGGAATCTGGGAAGCTGTAAGACCGGTGGGAGCCGGTAATCCCGAGTCTGTTCCATTGTGGCAGCAGGTGGATCTGCCACATTGTTATAATGCACTGGACGCTGTTGATCCAGCTATCAATTATTATCAGGGGCCAAGCTGGTATAGAAAATCACTGGCTATAGACAATCCCTATTTAGATGGTCGTACCCTGCTTCATTTTGAAGGAGCCGGACAAAAGACAGCTGTTTATATCCATACAATTAAAGTTGGGGAGCACGTTGGCGGATACGACGAATGGACTGTGGACATTACAGATGCGGTTGAAAAGTTTAAAAAAACAGATGCTTTCAAAAAACAATTTAAGGGCAAAATACCGCTTTCAATTCGTGTGGATAATTCACGTGATCTCGAAATGATCCCTTCTGATCTGTCTGATTTTAACGTCTATGGAGGTATTTACAGACATCTAAACCTAAAATATGTTCCGCAGACAGCCTTGGAACGTGTATTTGTTGAGGCGTCAGTAGGGGCCGATGGAAAGCAGGGGGTAGCCAACGTCCGTGGACGACTGATGCCATTTTCGACTCAGACAAATTTTGAAGTCGAAACGCAACTCTATGATCCCGCTGGAAAAATCGTGCAAACCCAGCAACCACAGGTAAATAAGGGGGCATTGAATCTTGAATTTGGACAATTCCTGGTCAAGAAGCCACAGCTTTGGAGTCCTGATCAACCGGCTTTGTACCGTTTGGTTACCACAGTCAAAAGCAATGGACAAGTATTTAAAGAAGAGACTGTCTTTGGCTTTAGACATGTAGCGTTTAAAGAAAAAGGTCCTTTTCTGCTGAACGGGAAAAGGCTTTTGCTTCGCGGCACCCATCGTCATGAAGACCATGCCGGCGTTGCTGCCGCAATGACTGACGATCAGATCGTGCAAGAGATGACTCTGATGAAAGAGATGGGCGTAAACTTTATTCGTTTGGGACATTATCAGCAGAGTCGTAAAGTGCTTGAGGCCTGTGATAGTCTGGGTATTTTGGTTTGGGAAGAGATTCCATGGTGTAGAGGTGGATTAGGTGGTGAGGTCTATCAGCTTCAGGGAAAACGGATGTTAACCAATATGATTGAACAGCATTATAATCATCCATCGGTCATTATTTGGGGCCTCGGCAACGAAAATGATTGGCCGGGGGATTTTACGGAGTTTGATCAGGCGAAGATAAGAGCTTATATGAGTGAACTGAATACCTTATCTCATCACTTGGATCCGAGCCGGAAAACAGCGATACGGCGTTGTGATTTCTGTAAAGATATTGTTGATGTTTATTCGCCATCCATTTGGGCCGGTTGGTATAGAGGTGTTTATACCGACTATAAAACAGCCTCAGAAGAAGAGATGAAAAAGGTAAAACATTTCCTTCATGTGGAGTGGGGCGGGGATAGTCATGCTAGACGACATGCAGAGGACCCTGATCGTGCTTTAGCTAAAATCAAAGGTGATGGAACAACAGATGAACGAGCGGGCGATGCTTCGCTCATTGGTGGGGCAGCACGCGTTTCTAAAGATGGCGATTGGAGTGAAAGCTACATTTGTAATCTCATCGATTGGCACTTAAAGGAACAGGAAACAATGCCTTGGCTCACGGGAACAGCCTATTGGCCATTTAAAGATTTTTCAACTCCGGTACGGCCAGACAATCCTGTGCCTTATGTCAATCAGAAGGGTGTTGTTGAACGGGATTTTGCCAAAAAAGAATCTTACTACGTATTCCAGTCGTATTGGACAGCGAAGCCAATGCTGCATATTTATGGCCATACCTGGCCGATCCGTTGGGGTGAAAAGGAGGAGTCAAAAATGATAAAGGTGTATTCCAATGCAAAGGAGGTTGAGCTTTTTGTCAATGGAGTAAGTCAAGGGGTAAAAAAAAGAAACAGTCAGGATTTTCCAGCCGCGGGGCTAAGGTGGATGGTGAAACTGAACGAAGGAAACAATCAGATTAAAGCGGTAGCGAAAAACGGCCGGGAAATTCTCGTGGATGAAATTGAACAGCAGTATCAGACAAAAAAGTGGGGCAAACCTGCCAAATTGCTTGTCGAAAAGATTGCCACGGAAGGGGAAATGATCACTGTGCAAGCTCAAATTGTGGATAATACCAATACCCCTTGTCTCGATGCAAAGGATTGGATCTATTTTGGTTCAACCGGCGACGGTCAGTTGATCGTCGATCAAGGTACTTCTACAGGGTCGAAAAAAGTACAGGCCTACAATGGTCGTGCATTGATTAAACTTCGACTGCCTTCGGGAAGCGCTGTAGTATCCGGCCGGATGGAAGGATCAAAGAGTACCTTATTAACAATAGAAAAATAGCACAAGATGTTAAAAGCAACGAATCATTTGAACCTCTTTGTACTGCTCGGTCTCCTAGGGGCGATTGCCCCATGCCATGCACAAAGGAGTTCCCCGAAGCTCAAGCTTTGGTATAATCAACCGGCCACGCTCTGGGAAGAGGCACTACCGCTTGGCAATGGCACGACAGGAGCGATGGTCTTTGGTGGGCTAAGTAAAGATAGGTTTCAAATTAACGATAATACCCTGTGGTCGGGTGAACCAGATGCGGGCAATAATCCCAATGGCCCGCAGATTCTCCCCCAGGTACGCCAAGCCATCTTTGCTGGAAAATATGAAGATGCTGCAGTTCTTTGGAAGAAAATGCAGGGACCTTACTCTGCCCGGTATCTACCGATGGGCGATTTATGGTTGGATTTTCACCAAGATGAGAAAAAGGTCAAAGATTATAAACGGGAGCTAGATCTTGAGCGAGCGATCAATCAGGTCAGTTATTCCTATCAAGGTGTTCAATACCTAAGAGAAAGTTTTGTCAGCTTTCCGGATAAAGCATTGGTTGTTCGACTGAAGGCAGACAAGAAAAAATCAATTACATTAGACCTTTCCTTGACCAGTAAACTCAGGTATCGAGTTTCGACCCAAGGGGATAATCAATTAACTCTTCAGGGGAAAGCGCCAAGTTTTGTCGCCAATAGGGATTATGAACCTCAACAAGTTGTGTATGACAGTATTGGCGGAAAAGGGATGACTTTTGCGATACAGGTAAGCGTAAAAACTACCGGTGGTGTGGTAAAAAAAGAGGGGGATAAGCTTAAAATTATAGGCGCTGATGAGGTGACTTTATTTTTGACGGAAGCGACAAGCTTTAACGGTTTTGATAAGTCGCCGAGTCGGGAAGGTAAAGATGCCACATTGTTGGCGAAAAATCGCTTGAAAAATGTCTCAAAAAAGAATTTTCAGACCTTATTCTCCGATCATCAAAAAGATTATCAAGCGCTATTCAATCGTGTAGCCTTTGAGCTGACTGGTACTTCTGCGCATGATCAATTGCCTACAGATCAACGTATCATGCAGTTTTCCAAAGGACCAGCCGATTTGGGACTACTGACACTGTATTATCATTTTGGACGGTACTTGTTGATTGCTAGTTCCAGACAAGGCGGAAGACCAGCAAATTTACAAGGGATCTGGAATGATCATGTGCAGCCACCTTGGGGGAGTAATTATACGACCAATATCAATACAGAAATGAACTATTGGCTTGCGGAAAATACCAATCTTGCGGAATGTCATCAGCCTTTGTTTGATTTTATGGATGAGTTGGCTATTAATGGGGCCAAAACAGCATCGATAAATTATCATATAGATAAGGGCTGGGTTGTTCATCATAACTCCGATCTATGGGCCAAAACTTCCCCTCCGGGCGGATATGATTGGGATCCAAAAGGAATGCCACGCTGGTCGGCATGGCCTATGGCAGGTGCCTGGTTGAGCACACATCTATGGGAACACTATCGTTTTACGGGTGACAAAACTTTCTTAAAGGAGAAGGCCTACCCGTTGATGAAAGGCGCAGCCCAATTTATGTTGCAATGGCTGATTGCGGATCCTGGAAATAAATACCTTGTTACCAATCCGTCCACTTCACCTGAAAATACAATCAAAATAGCAGGTAAAGAATATCAATTGACCATGGCCTCTACCATGGATATGGCGATCATTCGGGAGCTTTTCACAGCTGTTATTCACTCCTGTATGATACTCAACGTTGATCCTGAATTTAAATCAGCACTAGAACAAGCGAAGGAAAAGCTTTATCCCTATCAGGTGGGCCAATATGGACAATTGCAGGAATGGTTTAAAGATTGGGATGATCCAAAGGATCAGCATCGTCATATTTCCCATTTATTTGGATTATACCCGGGCAATCAGATCAGTTTTGCAGAAAACAAGGCTTTGGCTGCGGCATCCAAGCGTTCATTGCTTTTAAGGGGCGATGTCAGTACCGGCTGGTCGATGGCCTGGAAGACAAATTGGTGGGCGAGGCTTCAGGATGGAAATCATGCCTATAAAATCCTCAAGGATGCCTTAAATTTTATTGATCCTAAATTGGACCGTGCGCAGATGAGCGGTGGTGGAGCCTATCCGAATCTATTTGATGCACATCCACCTTTTCAAATTGACGGTAATTTTGGTGCTACGGCTGGAATGACCGAAATGTTGCTGCAAAGTCATGACGGAGCTGTCCATTTGTTGCCAGCCCTACCTGATGAATGGTCTGCTGGGACGATAAAAGGAATTAAGGCCAGGGGAAACTTTACCGTGGATATTGCCTGGAAAAATAACCTGTTGACCGAAGCAATGATCGTATCCAATATTGGTGGTGTTTGCCGTTTGCGTACTCCTTTACCCGTTAAAGTTGTCGGTGTCGAATCAAATCAGGTAGCTGTCACAGAGAATGCGCTATTATATAAACCGGAACAGCTACCGTATACGGTAGCGGATTCTTCCAAATTGCCATCGTTAGCATCTACGAAAACATTCGAAGTTCAATTTGAGACCATAAAAGGTAAACAGTATCGTGTTGTTCCAATGTAATTCAAAAACCAGGAAAAATGAAATCTACATCAATTGTTCGCGTCATGGGCTGTCTTCTTGGGATCGCAATTTTCCCCTTATTCTTGAGGGCAAAAATGAAGGAAGGTATTTTTGAGCAGGAGATTATCCAGACGCTGCGTCCTGTTATCCTCGAGCAGTCCAAATGGGCGATGAAGCAGAAGCCAGTGACTGTTACAGCTTATAAGGCAGTTCGGAGTTCCGGGGGTATTCATGATTTTTATTCTGAAGGCGATTATTGGTGGCCTGATCCCAAAGATCCCGCTGCGCCCTATATCCAACGGGATGGGATGACTAATCCAGCCAATTTCGTTGAACATCGTAAAGCGATGATCCGCTTCAGCCGAATCGTGGGGGCGCTGGCCTCAGCTTATCGTTTGAATCCGGATAAAAAATACGTACAGCAGGCCCTTCGTCATTTAAAGGCTTGGTTTGTTGATGCAGAAACGATGATGAACCCTAATCTTCTTTATGCACAGGCCATACAAGGGCGTTTTACAGGGCGAGGGATAGGTATTATTGATACCATTCATCTGATGGAAGTTGCACAGGCTGTCAAGATCTTTGAAAACGACCCTAATTTTCCACAGGATGCTAAGGATGCCATACATCGCTGGTTTGCGGCCTATTTACGTTGGCTTACAACGCATCAATATGGTATCGATGAAATGAATGCTGCTAATAATCATGGTACATGTTGGGTGATGCAGGTCGCTGCATTTTCGAGTTTAGTACAAGACTCTATATTACTCCAAAAATGTGCAGATCGTTATACGCAGGTGTTGTTACCGAATCAAATGGAGGCTAATGGTAGTTTCCCGAGAGAATTGCAGCGTACAAAACCTTATGGCTACGCGTTGTTTAATCTCGATGCGATGACCATGATATGCCAGATTTTGTCCAAGACCAATACCTCCCTTTGGCAGTATACATTGTCTGATGGGCGGACAATAAAAAAGGGGGTTGATTTTATGGTTCCCTATATTGCTGATAAAGAAAAATGGCCTTATCCGAAAGATGTCATGTATTGGGATCAATGGCCGATTGCGCATCCGGCACTTGTGTTTTCGGCCACGGCTTTCCAAAATAGAGCATACCTGCAGCTTTGGAAAAAGCTTGATCATGCACCCGAACAAGAAGAGGTTGTTCGAAATTTACCCATTCGTAACCCGATTATATGGCTGTGAATTTCCTGGCCTCCTTATAAAATAACTTAACCATTTCACCTTAAAAACCTAAAGATAACATGAATGTTAATGCGACGTCTTTGCGAAGATATGCCCTCTTTTTGTGCTTTCGAAATTTAAAAAAGCCATCCATTGCCAAAGTAATTTTTTTGACGGGAATTTTGTGTTCTTTTCAACACGTTGAGGCACAGAGTACCAAGCAGCTGCAAAAAGCTTGGAATCTAGCAGATCAACAAGCTCAACTGCTTTATAAAGAATTGCAACTCTTGAAAAAAAGTGATTCATCCTTGGTTTCGCCACGTACGCTTTCCACAGATAACGAACTGGTTGCCGTGAAAAGGGGCGACTGGACCAGTGGTTTTTTTCCTGGCGTCCTGTGGTTTCTCTACGAAAAGTCGGGAAAACAGAAATGGAAGGATCTCGCTTCAGAAACAACAAGGTCGATCGAAGCGGAGCAATTTAATGGAAAGACCCATGATATGGGCTTTAAGGTCTACTGTAGTGTCGGAAATGGTTATCGGTTAACTGCAAATCCACAGTACCGGGAGGTGCTTGTACAGGCAGCCAAAACGCTGTCAACCCGTTTCAATCCAACAGTTGGCTGTATACGTTCGTGGGATCACAATAGTCACCGCTGGGACTTTCCAGTTATCATTGACAATATGCTTAATTTGGAATTACTATTTGAAGCAACCAAACTCACTGGAGATTCTACTTATTATCATATTGCAGTGAGCCATGCCAATACGACAATGAAAAATCATTTCAGACCGGATTACAGCACCTATCATGTGATAGACTACAATCCGAAAACGGGAGCTGTACAGCATAAAAACACCCATCAGGGCTTAAGTGACGAGTCAACATGGTCGCGGGGTGAGGCCTGGGCATTGTATGGTTATACAATGTGTTACAGAGAAACGGGAGATCCGAAATATTTGCAGCAAGCTGAAAAAGTCGCGCAGTGGCTGTTTACACATCCCAATATGCCGAAAGACTTGATCCCTTATTGGGATTTCGATGCGCCTAATATTCCAAATGAACCCCGGGATGTGTCGGCAGCGACAGTCATCGCATCGGGGCTGTTGGAATTAAGTACGTATAGCAATCAAGGGAAAGATTATCGTGCAAAAGCACAGACCATATTGGCGAACCTGATAGACAATTACATGTCGCCAGCAAATAAAAGTAGAGGTTTTATATTATTACACAGCACAGGATCGAAACCTTCCAATACCGAAGTGGATAAACCCTTGAGTTATGCCGATTATTATTTTTTGGAAGCACTGCATCGGCAAGAAGAGCTACAGTCCGGAAAAGTTCAATCGGATCTGGTCCGGAAAAATCCAGCGGGACAATTGATCTATTTTCCAGATGCACAGGGAAATGTCATCCCCGACTTTAGTCGCGTGGGCTATCATCAAGGTGATCAAAAGTTGCCCAATGTTCCTGTCGTGATTACGGTAAAACCCAGCGTAAATGGTGATGATCAGCAAATTATACAGCAGGCCATCGATGCCGTATCAGCAAAACCGCGTGATAAAAACGGTTATAGAGGTGCTGTTTTGTTAAAAAAAGGCCTGTACACTATACCTGGAAGTTTGGAAATTCATGCCAGCGGTGTCGTGTTGAGAGGTGAGGGGGATGCCGAGGGACAAACCCTGCTTAAAGCAGTAGGGCAGCATCAACGGAGCTTATTGAAAGTTTCCGGTACGGGCAGCTATACAGTGGACCAGGCTAGAAAACAGTTCGTTAAGGATGGCTATGGACCTGTAGGGGCTAACTATGTCCTAGTCGATCATACGAACGAATGGAAAGTGGGCGAGCAGGTCCTGCTATCGTATGAGATGAATGATGCCTGGATCGAAGCGCTTCGAATGAACCAGATTGAAAAGAGAGAAGGGACGAAACAGTGGACGGCGCGGGAATACAAGCTAAATTTTGAACGTACTATTTTAGCCATTCGAGGTGACTCTGTATTTTTTGATAATCCCCTGGTGATGGCGATCGATCCGAGGTACGGAAAAGTGACCGTCATTCCTTACACCTTTGACGGACGTATAAGCGAAGTTGGAATCGAAAATATACGTTTCGAATCTGATTTTGTAGATAATGAGGACGAAAATCACGGCTGGATTGCAATTGATATGGATAAAATAGCGAATGGTTGGGTGCGTAATATCACCGCGCGTTATTTTGGCTATGCGGCGGTGAGTCTTGGTGCTTTTGCCAAACAGATTACAGTAATGAAGTCGCGGTGTCTGGATGGAAAATCTCAAATTACAGGCGGAAGGCGGTATTCATTCAATAATGACGGTCAGCTTAATTTATTTAAAGAACTTTATACCACGGAAGGACGCCATGATTACGTAACAGGGGCCAGAACCCTCGGTCCAAACGTTTTTAGCCTTTCTAGCGCGGAGCGAACACATGCGGATATCGGTCCACATCATCGATGGGCTGTTGGAACCTTATACGATCAAATCGTAACGGATGGTGAAATTAATGTTCAAGACCGGGGTAACTGGGGAAGTGGACATGGTTGGGCTGGGGTGACACAGATCTTATGGAATTGTACGGTCAAAAGTGCTGCAGTACAAAAGCCCTGGGCTTCCGGGCAAAATTTTGCCATAGGAGTAAAGGGAGAAAAAGTAGCTGGAAGATTGAAAAATAGAAATGCTGGTTACTGGGAAAATCAAAACAGAATACTGTCGATCGGCTCACTTTATGAGCAACAATTAAAAGATCGATTAAAGTGATTCTTGTTCGTGTTTATTCAATGGAATGATTATTTTTATCATCCATTTCAATTATATACCTTATGATGCCATTACGTGTTTTTATGCGCTGTTTTTGCTGTGTACTAGCGTTAATTTCTGTTTTGCATGCGCAGGAAAAAAACTATCGTTTTTTACACTTGGATGTCAACGAAGGTTTGTCTCAGGGCAGCGTTTTCGCTATAGCTCAAGATTATTTGGGTTTTATGTGGATCGGTACCCGTGACGGCTTAAATAAATACGACGCCCGGAAGTTTACGATTTATCGCAGTAATCCGCAAGATAGCCTTTCCTTAGAGCACAACTTTATTCAAGCGATTACGGAAGATAACAAAAAGCGCCTTTGGATAGGGACAATGACAGGTCTGAATTTATATAATCGTGCGTCAGACAATTTCATCCGTATACCTTTACCTACTGTGGAGAGTAGTAATGGAAAAAGGGATGTCAACGTTCACCAGATTTTTCAGGATTCCAATGGTAAGATTTGGATTGCGACAAATATAGGCTTGTATAAGATTAAAGAGGGCCGGCATCTCGAAGCGGAATTGGTTTTCAATGAGATTACCGTTGAAAGAAGCCAGGGAAAAGAATATTATCGTAATTTTCGAACCCTATATGAGGATCGCAGAAAGCGATTATGGTTTTGTACTGATGATGCCATTGTACTCATGCAGGCTGCATCGAAAGATGGAAATAGCTTAAAGGTGCTACGGACTTATTTTAAAGAGAAATCGGTAGATAATAAGGTTAATCAACGGTTTCAAGCAGTATTGGAAGTTAGTCCAGGTATATTTTGGGTAGGAACGAAATATAATGGTATTCGGATTATCAATGAGAATACAGGCGAAATATCCTCGTTAACCGAAGAGGGCAATCATACCGGTTTGGCCAGTCAAGATGTGCGCTCCTTAAAAAAAACAGATGATGGAAAGATTTGGATCGGAACATTCAATGGCCTCTACGTTTATCAAAATGGAAAATTGCTTTTTATTCAGGCAGACGATGGAAATCCCAATAGCTTAAGCAATAATTCCATTCGCCCTATATTTCAGGATAAAAGGGGATCTATTTGGATCGGAACCTACTTTGGAGGGGTCAATATCTATGACAAGGATATTCCTAATTTTCAGAATTTTACCCATCAATCTAAACGCAATAGCTTAAGTTACAATGTGGTGAGTGCTTTTGTTGAAAATGCTATGGGAGAACTCGTGATTGGAACTGAGGGGGGAGGACTGAATTATTTTAATCGGCATACGAATTCGTTTTTTAGTGAACGTTACGATAAAAATAACCTGAATGGCCTAAGTCATAACAATGTGAAGTCCATCTGTTTGGATAAGGAAGGGAATTTATGGGTAGGTACCTATGATGGTGGATTGAATTTAAGACGAAAGGGGCAACAAGGCTATGAACATTTTCGTTTCGATCCCAATGTAAGTAATGGCCTGGCAAACAATAATGTCTATGCGATCTTAGAGGATCGCAATGGCGATATTTGGATAGGCACGTTCGGTGGCGGCCTACAGGTCCTTCGTAAAAACCAGAAAGCCGGATCTTTCCAAACATTTGATGTTGCAGGAAAGCAATTGAGTTCCAATATGGTGCGCGCTTTGTTAGAGGATTCAAAAGGTAATCTATGGATCGGTACTTCCAATGGATTAAATCTAAAATTAGCGGGGACCGATAAATTTGTTTCCTTTCTAAATGACAAGAAAGACTCTCTTTCAATTAGTGGAAATGATATTGTGAGTATCCATGAAGATCGAAAAGGACAGATTTGGATTGGTACCTATATGGGCGGGCTCAATCGCTATCTTCCAGAGAAGAAAGCGTTCAAAAGGTTTAATGAGCGAAATGGATTGCCGATCAACAATGTTTTTGCGATGCTGAGTGATCTGAAAAACAAATTGTGGTTGAGCACAAATACAGGGATTTCTTGTTTCGATCCCCAATCCGGTCATGTACGCACCTACACGAAGACCGATGGTCTTCCTGGCAACGAATATATTCAAAATGCAGCAGCAATGTTGCGGGACGGAAAACTCGCCTTTGGCAGTTTCTCAGGCTTCACCCTATTTAATCCAGATAGTTTAAGTGTCAATAATTACATTCCCCCCATTCAGTTTACGGAGTTGAAATTATTCAATAAAACAGTTCTCCCGGGCCTGGATGGTGTTATTCCTAAAGATATATCGATGATGAATGAATTGATACTTGATCACAATCAAAATGTTTTTAGTTTGGAATTCAGTGTATTGAATTATGTTCATCCGGAGAAAAATCAATATGCTTATTATCTAAAAGGCTTTGATCAAGACTGGAATTATGTAAGCAATCCCGTGGCTACTTATACCAATTTAGACCCTGGTACCTACGAGCTTTGGGTAAAGGGGGCCAACAACGACGGGGTATGGAACGAAAAGGCAACGGTCTTGAAGATTAAAGTGCTGCCAGCACCATGGAAGACATGGTGGGCCTATAGCGGCTATTTTCTTCTTTTTGCTGGGGCCAGTTTTTTGGTTATCCGATTTTTCCACGGTCGGAATAAATTGAAACAGGACCTTTTGATTCGGCAAATAGATTCGGAAAAACAGGAGGAGCTCCATGAAGCAAAACTGAATTTCTTTACCAATATCTCCCATGAATTCCGTACGCCATTGTCATTAATTATCGGACCGTTAAATCAATTGAAAGGCGATCGATCGCTTTCAGCATATGCACAGGAGCACCTCGGTTATGCAACGAGAAATGCCGATCGCTTGATGAATCTTGTCAATCAGCTGCTTGATTTCAGAAAACATGAAGGCGGAAAGATGAAATTGTTTTGCCAAAAGGTTCATCTTGCTACGTATTTGGAAAACATTCGCCAGAATTTTTACTTTATTGCCGAGAAAAATAATATTCAGTTTTTCCTTGATAATAAGGTAAGTCCTGATTATGTTGCAGGTTTAGATCCGGAACAATTTGAAAAAGTCCTTGTCAATTTGATTTATAATGCTTTTAAATTTACGGACAATGGGGGTAAAATAAAGATTCAGGTTGAGCTAGAAGGGGAAGGTGAGTTGGAGAAACTGCTTGTTTCCGTTTGGGATTCCGGGCGTGGGATCCCGGCAAAAGATATACCTTTTGTATTTGAACAATTTTACCAAGCCAATGCGAAAGGACTGTCAGCGACCAATGGAGGAATAGGTTTGGCGCTTTCCCGTTCGATTATACAGTTGCACGGTGGAAAACTCACTGTTGAAAGTAATATGGCACAGGAATCGGCCGACTTCAATACTGTATTTCGGATCAGCCTGCCCCAGGGGGCTGTTGTCATCGAAGAGCTAATGGTCTTAGCGGATACGGCAGGGACAATGTGCTCTGACCCAGCAGATGCCGATACGCCAGAGGTGGATGTTACAAAAACAGAAATTGAGCGTCCTGCAGCAGATGAAGATAAACCCATCATACTTGTTGCCGAGGACAATGTGGAACTGCGTTGTTTTCTATGTGAAAATTTACGGAAAAAATATATTGTTTTAGAAGCTAATGATGGAATTGAGGCCTTGGAATTGGTACAAACAAGACAGCCCGATATTATCATTTCAGATGTAACGATGCCCAACTGCGACGGAATCACACTTTTGCAGCAGATTAAAAATGATAGCAGTTCAAATCATATTCCTGTGATTCTTTTGACAGCCCGTACAGCTGATCCTTATATCACAGAGGCGTTTGAAATTGGTACAGATGATTACATTACCAAGCCCTTCAGTATGCCACACCTCATTCAGAAAATTTCTAATATCATACAGACGCGGAAACGACTGGAAGAAAAATTTGTACAGAATTATCTTCTTGGAACGCAGGGAACAGACCTGCCCGAAAGAACTCGTTTTTTGGATCAGGTATTGAAGATTGTCGAAGAAAATCTGGGCTGTGAAGATTTTGGGGTACAGGATCTTACCAAAGCCATCGGTGTGAGCCGTTCTGTTTTGTACCGCAAGATTAAGCAACAAACGGGACTGAATTTGGTTGAATTTATTAATATGGTACGTCTTAAGAAAGCAGCCTATATTTTGGTGAACGATACGGGTTTGAGTATCAGTGAGGTGGCTTATCAGGTCGGGTTCAATGATCCAAAGTATTTTAGCAAAACATTTAAGAAATTCTATAAGGAGAGTCCACGTACCTATGTTGAAAAATTCGGTATCAAGGAAGGTAGCAATTAAAAAATAAGCGAAGGCCTTCATAATTTGGTCAGCATCAGCAGCTAGGAAAGCAGACTGAAGGTTTTTTCGGTCAAAAAAAAGGTTTTCAAACGGGGAGAATGAAAACCTTCAATAACCAATTATAAACCTAAATTATGATAGAACAAATATAGTTGTTTTTAATACTATTTTAAAAATAATTCACCTTTTAAAAACTGTTTTGTGGCTGGTCAGCTACAGGCTGTTGTGGCCCTGTCGCTGGAAGAACCAGCGCATAGCTTATACGCTTTTGACCAGCTTATGAATAAGGTATAAAATGGTCAATCCTAACAGCGCAAATATCCCATATCCTAATCCAATCTGAAACTGCGAAGAAGGGTTTACTAGGCTTACGGTGATGTAACTGAGTGAAGAGGTAAGGAGGTAGGTAATTCCGCCAACCAATCCACCGGCGATACCTGCCGACAATGGAAACCTACCCAAACAGTAGCTGAAATAATTATTAAAGATAAATCCTGCAGTACAATGTACGGCAAATGCGAAAAATGTTAATGTATATAGGTTTGATAAGTAAGGTGAAACAATTAGCATACATACAATCAGGCTGATCTGAATAAAGTTGGCGATTCTCAACTTTGGAACCAAGGCTCTTTTAATAAGGGCTTTACCAATAAAACCACCACACATCCAAGCTAAGCCCATAATAAGTGAGGTATAACCGGTTGTAATCGCACTATAGCCCAATTGATGTTCAATAAAAAAAGGACCACTGAGATTGTAGAACATGACAAGACCATAGGATATACCGCACATGACTATACCGAACGTAAAATCATTGCTTTTAAGCATCATTTTAAATTCGCCGATCAGGTAGTTGATATGGAGTGGTTTCTTCTGTTTGATTGTTTCGCCAGAAAAGATCAGTTCAAGGATGAAAAGTACGGCACTGTAAACGGCGAGAACCATAAAGTTAGAACGCCAACCAAATTGTGTTTGGAGGTAGCCGCCAATAAAAGGAGCGACAATCGGTCCGATCGACCAGACGATGGTCATAATGCTGAGGTAGTGCTTGCGCTGTTCGCCTTCGTAGACATCTACAAAATAGGCTCTTTTTGAGATGACCACAAATGCCGATAAGATGCCCTGTAGGATACGCATCAGGTAAATAACCCAAATATCTTGCGTGCTTGCTGTGATCCAGAAACTGACAATGAAAAGGAAAAGTGATATCAGGTTGATGCGATACCTTCCCCAAGCGTCAACCAATGCTCCTGTAAAGAATTGAGCAACACCATAGCTGATTAGAAAAAGCGAAAGTGTTAGCTGAATTTTGCTTTCGTTCAAGCCAAGCTCCTGGGCCATTTGTGGCATCGACGGAAGATAAATATCAGTGGCAAGTCCCGTAATCGGAACAAGTGCAAATGCTAGTATCGTCGGGATAAAAGATTGCTGTGGTTTAGTGTTTTTTTCCATCCTGTCATTTTTTTAATTTCCCGTCTCTAGGGACGTTTATGCTGTCGGCCACTTTTTTCTCTTTGACCCGCTAAATATGATGGGGACAAAAGTAGCTCCATTGCTTGTTTCGAAAGATATAGAATTCAAACAAATTATTGTGAAAATCAAACAGGCTTATTGCGGAAGGCTAAAGGTGGTACACCAGCATGTTTTTTGAAATAATTACTGAAGTTTGCCGGTTCTTCGAAACCCAAGGCATAAGCGATTTCATTGATATTCCAGCTGCTATGTTGAAGGAGGGCTTTTGCTTCCTGTGTGATGCGCAGTGCGATGAGTTCTTGTGTGGTTTTTCCTGTATTTTGTTTCAAAGCCCTGTTTAGCGAATTGACATGGATGTTGAGCTGTTGCGCGTAATCCGTTGCATTTTTAAAACGAAGTAAATTTTCGGTGTCAATCGGAAATTGGCGTTCCAATAGTTCTAGAAAAAGATGGGAAATACGCTGATTGGCGTTTTGGTAAGGTGATATTCCCTCATTTGGCGCTAGTTTTAATGTTTCTAAAACGAGTAACTGCAGCTGATTCCGGATAATTTCATATTTGAACGAAAAATCAGATCGTAGTTCCGTATTCATCCGCTGAAAAATGTGATCGAAAAGATCGACCTGTTCATTCGTTAAGAAATAGACGGGACTACCACCCGGATTGAAAAAATGACTTTCTAGAATGTTATGGTTATAATGTTTGTCTTCTTGAATGAATTTTTGCGTAAAGAGACAGAACCATCCCTTTTGATCGGGATTGTCTGTTTCCCAAGAGTAGGGAACGAGCGGACTTGAAAATACAAGTGCGGGACGGTCAATAGGGATCCATTGATCGCCATAATGCAATTGACCCTCGCCGATCATAAGGGATATTTTGAAATAATCTTTTCTATTGTAAGGTGATTTTAAGGGACAATGCTCACGTGAAAATACGTTAAAATGAGAAATTTGTTCGGGTGAGGAACCTATTGGGTAATTGGATTCTCGAAATACCCGTTGATAGAAATCAATTATATTTTCAGAAGTTGTCATGATGCAAAGTTATAAAAATCAAACATTTCATGCTGCGCACTATTGCTCTTAGTCGGTCATTGATTCGTAAAATATGAATTGGAACAAAAAGAAAGGTCCCATCACGTCGTCAGCCATGACTAGCCCGGGTGATGAGACCTTATAAAAGGAAGCGATTATTAGGATCTCGATTTTAAAAATTCCTTGACAAATTCGTCGTCGTTTAAGTCTGGGTAGTCTTTATATACACGATCAATTTCTTCTTGCTGTCCCATGGATAGATTTTCGTCGGGATTCAGACACCAGATACCTTTCATCAAACCTTGTCTACGGAGCACCTCATGTAAGCCTGGTATACAGCCATGGAATGCATTTGCTGGGTCAAAAAATGCTGCATTACTGTCTGTTACAGCAATCGCTTTGCTCAGAAGGTGGCTCGCATGGAAGTTGTTGGGGTTCTGTTTGTATGTTTTTATTTCCCGAAGGAGTTCAACGGCTTTTGCCGTCCAAACAGCCCAATGGCCTAGTAATCCGCCTTTAAATTCTATGGAGACGTTTTCTCCAGCTACAGGGAAATTATACACGCTCATCAGATCGTTGACAATGTTGTCATCATTGCCCGTGTATAGGGCAATTTGGTTTCGCCGACTGGAGTTGGCTATTGCGCGCATGACGTCTAATGTCTGGTACCGGTTGAACGAGGCGCACTTGATAGCGACGACGTTGTCGATTTCGGCAAACTGCTGCCAAAAAGAATACGAGAAAATGCGGCCACCAACAGCGGGTTGAAGATAGAATCCAAAAACAGGAATAATGGCTGCTATTGCTCTAACTCGATCTAATATTGCATTTTCGGTCCAGCTTTGAAGTCCGCCCATACTCAAAAGTCCGATATCATAACCGTATTTAAGTGCCGTGTTTGCCTCCTGTATCGCTTGTTCTGTGGCACCGCAGATGCCTGCAATTTTGATAAATGGTCGTTGGAGCTCAGCTTTATCGACTTCTTCGCTAGCCCATCTCAATACGGTTTCAAAAAGGTTGATCTCAGGGTCCCGAATTTCAAACTGGGTTGAATGTACTGCGACAGCGATTCCGCCCGCTCCACTGGCTATGTAGTACTGTGTCAGGAGCCGTTGATGTACTTCGTCAATGCTGCGGTCCTCATTTAAGGCAAGGGGGTGTGCCGGAATAACCGTCCCTTCCCAAAGCAACTGTTGTAATTTGTTGTCTAAAGTTTTCATTAGAATTTTCCTTTTCGTTCTTGAAAGTGCGTGTCTTTATTCCATAGTTCGCCACCTTGGTTCAACCATTTGGCTGTAATGTCTATCGCTTCCCGTATGGTTGTTTTAGGATAGCCAAATAAACGATGGCATTCGGACGCGTTGTTTAGTAAAGCGGTTCCGGCGGGTTCATTCACAAAGATCGGCTTTGTGCTGAAATGCTCAGCGAAACGCTCTGCGATCCATCGTGTAGAAAGGATTTCAGGCCCTGTGACATTCAGTATTTTGGCTGGTGACTGACAATGCAGTAATGATCTTAAGGCAATTTCGTTGGCATCTCCCTGCCAGATAACATTGACGTTTTCGGTTGTCAAATCTATTGGGAGTTGCCCTTTGACCGATTTAGCAATTTCTACGAGCACGCCGTAGCGAAAATCCACCGCATAATTCAATCGGTAGATCAGGGTAGGTGTACCATTTTTCTTCGAAAAATACTCGAATATGCGCTCTCTTCCCAAACAGGATTGTGCGTATTCACCGACAGGCTCGGGAGTTCTTTCCTCGGAAACGCCGGCATTGCTTATCGGCACAAATGGCAGTACGTTACCCGAAGAAAAAGCAACAATGTTGGAGTCTCGAAAATGAGAAGCCACCATTCCTGGAAGATAGGTATTCATCGCCCAGGTGAAATCTTCATTTCCTGTGGTGCCGAATTTATGTCCTGCGAGGTAAATGACATTCGGAACTTGCGGAATCTTTTTGAGTTCTTCCTCATTCAGTAGGTCACAAGCGATGGTCTTTATGCCTAGATCTTCCAGTTCCTGTTGAAGTTCCTTGGTGGAAAAACGCGAAACACCAATGACCTTTTTGTCTATTCCTGCAGCTTGGATAGCCCTCATGGCTAGTTTTGCCATGCTTGGCCCCATTTTTCCGCCAATACCTAAGAAAAGGATATCACCTGTTATCTTTTTTATATCTTCAATTAGATCTAATGATGGTGCAAGTATTTGCTGTTCCAATTCCGCTAAATTGTTATGGTCCATGTCTGAATTATTTGATTAAATTATAGAAATTACTAAAAGCTAAAAAAACGAGTAATAGGAGTCCGAGGATAGCCCATAACCGCGTTAAGGGGCTGTTTCTGAGCGCGCCCATAATTTCTTTGTCGTTTGCGATCAGAAAGAGGATAATGCCAATAAAGGGAACTAAAAAAATGGTGATGCTTTGCGCAAAAACAATAAGCTCCAAGGGAAGATTTCCGAAGATCAGTGCGATGGCAGATCCAAAAATCATGACCAGCGAAATAAAGAGCTTCACTTTAGGGTGATTGAGATTGTTGCCGAAGCCAAAGGTATCGCCCAGTAACGAACCGCCTAATACGGCATTGCCGATCAAGGAGGAAAAAGAAGCCCCAAAAAGACCGATAAAAAAGAGGTGCGAGGCATAGGTTCCCAAAAGTGGTTCCAGTGCACGGCCCATCTCAGCGGCAGAATTTAATTTGATCCCTTGGGGGTGAAGCGTATTTGCGGCGCAGACCATAACGGCTGCGCTCATGATCCCAAGAATAATGATCCCTATCCGGCTTCCGATAATCTGCCGATCTGATATTTGTCCATTGGCGGATAATTTTCTTCTTGACTGAACGAGATAACTTTGATAAAAAGCGCCCACAATTGAAAAGCAGGAAGCTGTGAAAGCGATGATTAAGCCAACTGAAGAGGGAGGAATGCTCGGAATAAAGCCTAAGAAAAAGTCCTGTGCCGGTGTCTTTATCATAATCGCGGTGGAAAGAAAAGCAAATAACATCAGGATGATAAGTCCAAGCATGAGCTTTTCCAATAGTGCATAGAAGGACTTGAAGAACAGCAGTAAAATGCCGATGACATTAAAAACGATGATCCATATTTTGGGATTTGTCCCCGTTGCTTCCGAAACAGAAATGGAGACCCCAGTGGCATTTCCAGATTGAAAACAGGTTGCAACAAGGAAGATTCCGAGGCCGATGATGATGGCCGTTGTTTTACCAAATTTCTGGCGAATTAAAGTAAGTAAAGATTCGTCTCTCGCGATGCCGATACGTGCCGCCATATTGGTGAAAACCATCATAAAAAAGATCGCGACGACGACAACCCATAACAGGGAGAAGCCATAATCTGCACCCATTTTTGATGTGATGGTCATTTTGCTGGGCCCGAAAACCAGAGCGGCGGTAATGATGCCGGGCCCCAAGATGGATAGCCAATTTTTAAATAAGGATGGTTTTGGCTCGAGGTTGTTTTCCATGAGATTTATCGTAATGAAGTTAAATGCTGTTGGTTAATTTTAGGGGCAGAATTTCCAAAGTGTGTACGGATATAATTGGTGATTTCAATGACCTCTTCATTTTTTAGGAATGAAAAAGATGGCATTGCGCTCTCGTATTTGACCTTGGCTATTGTTTTGTCTTTCAGTCCATGGAGGATAACCTGCAATAAAGGTGCTGGGTCGCCGTTGACAAGAGCTGAGTTGGCTAAGGGGGGGAAGGTATTTGTTAGCCCCATTCCATCTGCTTTATGACAAGAAGCGCAATAGGCTTCGTATAAGGCTTGACCACTTTTGGCAGGAGAGTTGACCGCATTGGCAGCGACGGGTTTAATCATTGGCGCAGCGGCTTTATCGGTAATACGGAGACGATAGATCACGTCGTCATCGGGCTTTGGAAATCCCTTTTGCGGATTCCAGTCACGGTTGCTTGAACAGAAATAAATGTCCCCATTGGGTAAGGTCAATACGGATCTTAGCCGGCCAAGTTGATCTTTGAATAGGATCTTCTCATCGACGATCTGCTGCCCGTTGGCAGATAATTTTAGGATACGTAAGGACTGATTTTTTAAAGTCGCGAGCAATAAACTGTGTTTCCATTCGGGGATAACGTTAGAACTGTAATACGCCATACCGGATGGTGCGACGACTGGAGTCCATGATTTAATGGGTTCCTGTCTTGGGGAGCTTTTGGCAATAGCTTTTTCCTTTTCCGTATCAATCATACCTTCGATCTGTGGCCAGCCATAATTTTTTAGCGGTTGGATCAGGTTGATTTCATCTTCGATGGCATCGCCATGTTCAGATGTGTAAATTAAGCCTTTCGCATCATGGGTAAGTCCTTGCATGTTTCGAAATCCCCATGCATATACATAGCTGTTTGCAATTGGATTGTCTTTTGGGATGCTTCCGTCGAGATTGAGGCGTAAGATTTTGCCATTTAATGAGGTGCTGTCTTGCGCAAAGGTATCACTTGCTGCATCACCTGTAGCCCAATACACTTTTTTGTCTGTCGAAACAATAACTCGGGAGCCGTTGTGTCCTGTGTTTCCAGGGATCTGTAAAAGCAATTTTGGGTTTGACAACTTGCCTGCCGTATGATAATCGTAGCGATATAAGTTGGAGAAAATAAGGCTGTCCTTTTTACTGGTGTAAGAAAGGTAAAGATAGGCTTGTTGCTGTTCGGGTTGATACAGTGCCATCCCTAATAGTCCCAGGGTGCGCTGGTGGTAAACGTCGGTCAGGCTGTCCACCAAAGTAACAACTTTTGTTTTCGTATCCAGCCTTCGTATACTTCCTCCGATTTCAGAAAACAGAATGGCGTCGTTGACCCGGTCATATTGTAAATCCCATGGCACATGGAGTTTTGTAGCTTCTTTGGTTAGCGATAGTATGCTGTGCTCCAGTTGGATGTTGTTTATTGGTTTACTTTCTCTTTCTGTCTCGGAAGAACAGGAAGATAGTAGCGGGATCAGCGATACAAGCCAAATATAGGTTTGTTTTTTCATATAGGATCTACGGTTATTCCTTTGATTTATTTGGTTAGTCAAATGTAGTTGAATAAAAATAAATATACAAAAAATAAGTTAAATTGTATACAAAAATATTTTATCAGTCTACAGTAAATACGATTTAGTTTATAATTATACAGCTAAAAGAGCGACGTTGTGGAATTGTCACGAACTTGTTAGCCGCCCTATTTTTGTAAAAAAGTAAAAAAAATATTGAATTGTATACAAAAAATATATATTATTGTATTCACTATGATAATTATGGAAATGCAATTTAGACCATATTAGGGTCGAGCGTTATGTTTTCTGAAAAAATACCAATAAACTAAAGAGCTTATAAATCATTTATTTAACCACTTTAACCTGAGTATTCATGATACTAAAGCAGATTAAAATCCGGGATGTAATAAACAGGAGTTGCCTTTTGGTGGGGCTACCTTTTATTTCGATGGCTGCATTGGCAAATGTACCTTCTTCCCTTAATAATGGAAAGATTCCGATCTCGGATGTTTTAAACCCTTCGCCGGGTTTAGCAAAATTTCAGCAGCAGCTTGTCGGGCAAGTGCTGGACGCCAAAGGGCAGCCACTGTCCGGTGTGGAAGTGCGTAACCTTAAAAATGCAACTGTTACCGTTACGGATCAAGAGGGTCGTTTTAAATTAACGGGTTCCGTTTCAGATCAGATTCAATTTCGGTTAATCGGTTTCAATACAAAAGTGGTGTCGGGCAAAGATGTGCAGGCTTTGGTGCTTGATGCGAGCGAAAATGCGCTGGATGAAGTGGTTGTGGTGGGGTATGGTAAGCAGAAAAAAGGCAACTTGACCGGCGCAGTGGCCAGTGTCAATTTTGACCAATCGACTTCAAGTCGGGGTCTTTCCAATGCTTCCCAGGCATTGCAGGGTGTTATTCCCGGCCTTGCGGTGAGTCAGAACTCGGGGATGGCCGGAAATAATGCAGCGGATCTTTTGATCCGGGGTTTGGGGACGGTCAATAGTGCTGGACCGCTGATCGTGGTCGATGGGATGCCCGATGTGAATATGAACCGTGTGAATGTGAATGATATTGAAAGTGTGACCGTGCTAAAAGATGCCTCTTCGGCTGCTGTATACGGTTCCAGAGCGGCCAATGGGGTTGTATTGATTACGACAAAGTCTGGTAAAAGAAACAGTAAGACGGCTATTTCCTTTAGTGCCAACAAATCGCTGGTGAAACCTACGCGCTCTTTTGATTTTGTCAATAATTATGCAAAAGCAATGACGGCGACTCAAAGGGCCCAGGCTTATAATACCGCCGCATCTGCATTCAATTTTAAAAATGGAACGATCGATGAATGGTTGGCTTTAAGTATGATCGACCCGAGATTGTATCCAAGTACCGATTGGTGGGATGTTATTCTCCGCAATGGTCAAAGTGGGAATTATAATGTTTCCATTAATGGGGGAACTGAAAATAATAATTACTATTTATCTGTGGGTATGCTGGATGAGAAGGGGATACAGATCAATAATGATTTTAAACGTTATAATGCTGCATTTAACTTCGAAACAAAAGTAACCAATACCATTGGTGCTGGGGTCCGGTTCTCTGGAAACTGGTCCGATTATCGGTATAACTACGAGGATGGTATGACTGCTAACTCGACAAGTGGGATGGATTTGTTTACCTCACCAGCAGGTATATTGCCTTATGATCCTATTACCGGTTTTTATGGCGGTGCAATGTCTTACAATGAAAGTCCGCAGGCCAATAATATTTATGCGGATTACATGACGCGCAACCAAAACCACATGAATCAAAAGCAGGCTTTGGTGAATGGTTATTTAAACTGGAAGCCGTTTAAAGGGTTTGAGGCTAAAGTGGATTATGCCCTAAATTATGACACGCGTTTTCAATGGAAGGCAGATATGCCGACAAAATTATATAACATCCGGACGGGATTGTCTATCCGGGATCTTGTGCCGACAAATGATGGGATATATAATACAGACCGGAACAATTACAAAACACAGCTGAACTTCAAGCTGAGTTACGACCATAAGTTCGGCGCCAATCATGATTTCTCTGCTTTGGCCGTGTATTCGGAAGAATATTGGAACAATCGCGTTTTGGCGGGTAGTCGCTTAGATCGTTTACATCCGAGCTTACATGAAATCGATGGTGCTTCGGAGGATGTACAAAATGTATCGGGATCATCATCAGCAGAAGGTTTGCGTTCTTATATCGGACGACTGAATTATACGGCTTTTGGAAGGTATATGTTTGAAGGGAACTTCAGGGTAGATGGTTCGTCACGCTTCTTGCCGGGTGATCAATATGGATTCTTTCCTTCTGCCGCGGTAGGCTGGCGCATCTCGGACGAGGTATTTATGACAGCCTTCAAGGATAAGATCAGCATGAGTTCGGCTAAATTTAGAGCTTCCTATGGTTCTTTGGGTAATAATAGCGGTGTGGGCCTGTATGAGCAAAAGCAATCTTTGGTCTCCAGTCCTTATTATTTGATCGATAATAGTACAGGGACAGGTTCCGTGGTAAAAGGCCTGATCAATAAAAAACTGATCAACTATGATCTTACATGGGAAAAAACACGTGTGTTTAACCTGGGGTTGGATCTTGGGTTCTTTAAAAATAAACTGACGGCCGAGTTTGATTACTACGAAAGAAAGACGATCGGTATGAACAGGCCTTCGGATGTATCCATGCATCTGACGGGTTTATTCGCTGCTCCCCGACGTAATATTGGTGATATGATGAATAAAGGGCTGGAGGCAAATGTTACCTGGAATGACCGAAAGGGGGATGTGGGTTACATGCTGAACTTCAATGTAGGGTATAACAAGAACAAGCTGCTGTCTTGGAATGAGCAGTTGCAAAGAGGTTCGGTATTTATTGATATGCCTTATAATTTTATCTATGCTTTCGAATCGTTGGGCATTGCTCAGTCTTGGCAGGATGTCTATAATGCTGTTCCTCAGGGCGCTTCTCCAGGAGATATTTTGTTGAAAGATGTCAATGGTGATGGCAAATTGGATGCGAATGACCGTGTGGCATATCCAGCTTATCAGTTGGGCAGGCCAAAGGTGAATTATGGATTTAGGGGTTCGGTGGATTACAAAGGTTTTGATTTTTCTTTCCTGTTGCAGGCTGCCACAGGAAGAAAGGAATTTTGGATGAACAAAGCGAATTCGAACTTTTTAGGAACGGCAAATCAGGCTATTACGGAAGATCAGTGGAATAATATGTGGAGCCTGGACAATCGCGATGCTGATTATCCTAAGTTACTTCCAAGTACATTAGGATCGACGAGTCCAAATGCGTATTTGAGCACATTTTGGCTGCAAAACATGTCTTATTTAAGGGTGAAAAATCTGCAGCTTGGCTATACTTTTAAGAAAGAATTACTGATGAAGCTGGGTATCCAGAAGTTGCGTGTATTTGGTTCGGTAGATAATTTGGCGGTTTTGACGAGTTTTAAAGGCTTAGATCCGGAGAAAAGTACCTATACCAATGATGCATATCCGATGACGAAGAGTTTTGTGGTTGGACTGAATGTAGACTTATAATATTTGAACTTATGAAATCGATATATAACATATTGTTTATTTCTTCTTTGCTGCTTCTTGGTTTGTCCGCGTGTCGCAAAGATTTGTTGAATCAGAATCCAACAACAACGCCAAGCTCTGAAACGTTCTGGGTGGACGAAAATGACGCGCTTGCTGCATTAATGGCGAACTATTCCATATTTAGACCTTGTTTTGATCGCGACTATCATTTTGATGGACATGGAGATTTCCTTAAAATGTACAATACTGGTGCGGCGCCTATTTCATTAACGGTCAATAGTCCGATGAATTATGGCTCCGGTGCATCGGCAATGTATAGAGCATTGTATGGATCTATATTCAGTTCTAACTTTGTGATCGAAAATACCAATGCGCGTTTGTTGCCCGTAGCAAAAACTGATGCTGTAAAACAGACCTTGGAAACTATCGTGGCGGAGGCCAAGTTGTTGCGCGCCATTGCATACTTTAGATTAATTTCCCTATGGGGTGATGTACCTTATTTTTATAAATCGGCGCCGGCGCCCATAGAGGCTGATACAGTGCGGAGAATGCCTGTTGCACAGTTGAAAGATTCCATTATGGCTGATTTGAATTATGCTGTGGACAAATTGCCGAATAAGGGTTCTGCAATTGGACGTGCCGGTAAGCCTGCAGCGTTGGCCTTCCGTGGTAAGTTTCAATTGTACTGGGGTTCGTGGAAGAAAAATGGATGGCCCGAATTGGATGGGTTTGTGCAATCTGCTGCAGACGCTAAAACGGCCTATACTGCGGCCGCCGCGGATTTTAAGCGTGTGATCAATGATTTTGGTATCAAAATGTTTAGAAATGGTGATCCAGGTTCATGGGGTGAATTGGGGAAGGCTGATGTGCTCCCAAACTATTACTATATGTTTATACCTTCTACGGGCAACCTGAGCCAGGATGAAGAGATGGTCATGGTGCTGACACATGGCGGTGTGGGGACAAAACAGAGCGAGGAATACCAGCGGGTATGGACCGGGCCATTGGTGTCTTTGGGACAGAACCAAGCTATTCCGCGTTATGAATTGGCCGACCGTTATCAATCTACCATTACGGGAGATTTCTTGCCAAAGATGGTTCAGCTAGATCCGGTGAAAAATCCGGCAGCACGTACTACGGCAAATTCAGCGGTGAACCCTGAGTCGTACCGTAATCGCGATTATCGCATGAAAGCGACTTTGTTGTGGGATTACGAATTGATTATGAGTATGAGCCCTACGGAAACGACAGGTTATATTCCTTTTGTCTACAAAACTTGGGGCGCTGCGGTGACGGTTAACGGTGTATCTTACAAAACTTCCTTCACCGATAATACCACAAATCTCTCGGGATTACAATCGCGTAAATTTGTGCGCAATTATGGTGGTGTAGCACGTAGTGATGGAAATTACAATTGGCCTTTGATGCGTATTGCAGATGTGTACCTGATGTATGCGGAAGCAACCAATGAGATCGGTGGTCCACAGGCGGATGCGATTGATTTGGTTAATAAAGTCAGACGCCGTGGTAACCTGCCTGCGCTTGCGGGTGCTAAAACATCTTCTCATGATGCCTTTTTTGACGCCATAGAACAGGAAAGGATTGTGGAGTTGTTTGGTGAAGGGCAGCGTACGTTTGATCTGCGGAGATGGCGTAAACTGGAAACAGTATTTGGTAAACCTTATGGTGATGGAAAATGGTTCCAGGATAGTTTTGGGAATAATTGGGAGCGCTTTTTCTTCAATGAGTCTGAGTTGACTTATCAAAAGTGTTATATCTATCAAATCCCGGAAACAGAACGTTCGAGGAATCCGAATTTAACACAAAATATACCTTGGAAATAATATGGTAACACTTGACTGTAATAAGATGAAATATACATTATTTTTAATCGGGATGCTGTTCGTTAGCTTGTCCGGTTGTAAGGATGATTATCCAATGGATGAGGATGGTTTGTTGATCACGACCAGGTCGGAATGTTATGTCAGTAGTTTTGAACTGTTGGGCGCCGATTTTCAGACGGTACGGACCAAAGCTGCATTGGTGGATACCGTTGAGCAAACCGTAAAAGTGGAGGTGCTCTTTGGTACGGATTTGAAAAATCTATACCCACAGTTTTCATTGGTCACCGATGCGGTGTTAGATCCTAAGATTTTAGGAAAACAAGATTTTTCCAATTTGGATGCGCCACGTGAATGGACTGTCGTGTCTGGAAATAGAAAGGTTCGTAAGACATATAAAGTTTATTTGACAGTACAAAAGTAAGTGAGCTGATGAAAACAAATTATTTAAAAATAGGGCTACTGTCCATCGGATTCGGGCTCTTGCTGTTAGGTTCTTGTAAAGAAGAAGCTTATGAAATTCCAAAAGCAAAGGATGGTTTGCAAAACGATGTTATTAAACGCTCTTTAGGGCCAAATGTGGTTGGGGCTACCATAGACTTTGCTTATGCTGCGGCGATATTGCCAGATCAGGGGAAGCTCACATCGATTGCTGTGGAAGCCAGCATTGCGGGTGATGAGGGTACTGTGCTTGAAAACAAATCGTATTACACCAGTAGTACAGGGGCAGATGTCGGTGTCGTCGTTGGTGATCCTGCGACAGTAAACGGGAATAACATGGAGGTGAAATTTACAAAAGATACCTCCGCTTCAACGCTGCGTTATAGCTACAAAATACCGGCAGCAGCAAAAGGTAAATCGGTCACTTTTACGTTCAGGGCGAGGTCCAGTAATGGGCAGGAAATTGCGTTGAAGACCGAAGCTTATGCGATTCGTAATATGGATATGGCTTTGGACTTGATCGGGAAAGACGGCGCGGCCTGCTTTTTTTCTGTGGCCGACCTAAAATGGTATACTGCTACCGAAGCGGCAGCAAACCCGGATAAAATTGATTTGGTCTATTTGTACCGGGCATTGCCAACGGTGACTTATGCACATTCTTTGGTTGCTCCCACGACGGATGCCAGTTATTTGCCGAGTTTCACCTTACCTGTGGGGTTGACAAATAAAACGAAGATCGTGAAGGCTTGGACCGTGCGCGATCAACAATTAGCGCGATTGCAATACAGTGTATTTGTGGACGATGTGGATTTGAAAGATAAATCGTTCGTAGATGCGCCTGATTTTGCGATTAATTTAAAAGCTGAATCAGGAATATGGCTGCAAACGGCTGATGGTAAATACAATGCTTATGTATTTGTCAATAGCGTAAATAATACCACGAAAGAAATGAAGATCAGTGTAAAAAGGTTGCAAGTAAAATAAAGATATGGGTGCAAGGATATGGCTAAAAGTTAAAGGTACTATGCTGGGGATCGCTTTTATGGCGATCCTTGGAACGTCCTATGGGCAGCAGGCAAAGGTTACTTCGATAAAGGGAAATGGACAACGCCTGCAGGTTCAGGTGGATGTTCCGACGGCCGGTGTCTATACCTTGGTTTCTGAAGGCGAGGTTACCGATTTGGATAAAATTAAAGCGGCAGATAAAACAGGTATGATGACGCTGTATGCGATGATTGATGTTCGCGCTGCACGATCGACCAAACGGATCGTATTTGACAGCTTTAAAGGCGCGAAGCAAGATCTTGGTAAATTTTATTTTGAGAAAGGGAAGCAGATGATCGGCATGCAATTGCCAGCTTATTTTAAGATTAAAGCTGTTTCGATCAATGCCTTTGTGCCTCCAGTTGCGCCAGCTGCGGCAGAAAATTATAAACCAAAGATTGTTCCGCCTGCAGGTCACCCGAGACTATGGGTTAACAAAGAATCTTTGCCGGTCGTTAAGGCGCGGTTGGAAGAAGCGGAGCATCTAGAAGCTTGGGGGAAAGTGAAAACACTTGCGCAACAACCTGTTCAATTTATTTTTGATCCGAATAAGGAAATGTTTTACGATGAAAAGCTCGAACGTGCCATTGAATCAAAAGCGTTTTATTACCTCATGTCCGGTGACGAAAAAATAGGTAGGGAAGCGGTCAGGCTGGCAGATCAATACTTGACGATGTTGGAATTTGGGAATGTTTCCTATGGTGATATTACACGCGAGTTGGGTCGTGCAATTTATACGGGAGCATTGGTGTATGACTGGTGTTTCTCGTTGTTGGATGTACGCGTTAAGACCAATCTGCATAAAAATATGATGCGTCTGGCGCAGGATATGGAGATTGGCTGGCCTCCTTTTTTTGGTATCGAAAGTATTATCAATGGACATGGGAATGAGGCGCAGGTGTCACGCGATTTGCTAGCAATGAGTATTGCGTTATATGATGAGGATCCTGTACCTTACAAGTATACTTCGTATTCTATTTTGGAAGAGTTGGTGCCGATGCGCAAGTTTGAGTATCAGTCGCCGCGCCATAATCAAGGTGTTGATTATGGTGGCTATCGCTTTGGATGGGAAATGCATGGGGCATGGTTGTATTATCGCATGCTTGGCTATCCGGTTTTTGACGATAACATCAAAAATATGCCGTATTACTGGTTGTATATGCGAACGCCTGACGGAAAAATGTTACGCGATGGGGATATGTTTAATGTAAAGTACAACAGCAGTGCTGATTTTTATTGGAAAAATCCGCAGACCATGTTGCTTTGTTACGCCTATTCAGGCAACCCGGTAATCAAGGCTGAGTTTGTCAAGCAGGGCGGTTTGCCTGACAATCCAATCTTGTATCTCCTCTTGGATGATCCAAAATTGAAGCCGGATTTTGACCGAGAGAAAATGCCGTTGACGAAGGATTTTGGACCCATCTTAGGATCTATGGTTGCCCGGACAGGCTGGAGCGAAGAAAATGGAAGTTCAGATGTGGTTGCAGAAATTAAAGGTGGCGGTTATCATTTCGGCAATCATCAGCATGCTGATGCAGGGGCTTTACAGATTTATCATCATGGTATTCAGGTTGGTGATCTTGGTTTGTATCTTTCTTATGGCTCCCCTTATGATTTTAACTTTAATAAGCGATCGGTTGCGCATAGTATGCTTTTAGTGCGTGATCCTGCTGAGCCGCTGTTATTTAGGACGAAAACAAACGATGGTGGGACTCGGTTTAGCCAGCGTTTTCCACGCACGGTTGAGGAGGTGTTAAGTGACTCCTGGTACCATACCGGAGAGATCAGGGCATCGGCATTTGGCAAGGATCCCATTCAGCCGAGCTATAGCTATTTCAATATGGATCTAACGGCCGCATATACTGCTAAAGTAAAATCCTATGCAAAAAGCTTCCTGTTTTTGAATTTGAAGCGGAAGGATGTGCCTGCTGTCATTGTCTTATTGGACGAGCTTAAGACCAATGATAAAAAATTCGAACCCTACTGGCAAATCAATACGCTTGAAAAGCCTGTACGAAGTGAAACAGGTTTTGTGTTGACCAGTAAATTTAAAAATGTTGCTGGTGCTACCTATGTTGATCTGCTGAAGCCGCAATTAAAAGACTGTGCAGTGAAATTGTATTCGGGTGATTCTACTGCTTTTGTTTTTGGTGATCTTTATCAGGTCAAGTCTCCTTGGCCTGAGGCTAGGGGAACACGGATTATGGTTTCGCCTAAACAGGAAAGTGATCAGGTTAGTTACGCTTCGGTTTTTCAGATGACGGAGAGTGGCTCATCAAAATTACCGGTGTATGCTGAGGAAAAAGCGAATTATTACCTCATAAGAGTGGCTGATCGTTTACTGGTGGTGGCCAAACCAAATCAATATCTTAATGAACCCATTGAATTTGCTGTGCCGGGAGATCAATCGTATGAGGTTGTTGTGGTGGGTTTGAAAGATGGTTTCTGGAATATGAAAAGTTCATTAAAAAATAGTAGCTTTAATATAAATGTCCTGAAAGGGAATCATACAACCAGTTGGAAATCTAAAGCCGAAACTATTTATTTATCGCCAGGGAGACAGTATGGTGCCCAAGAAGGAAAGAATAATTAAAGAATACATTGTTTAAATTTTTTTAATGATTTTGTATTCTTATTTTTGCATAAAATTGTATACAATATGAAAGAGGATTCGCTTGCCTATAAAGTTTATTTAGAAGTACGTAAGAAAATTTTGTCCAGTCAGCTAGCTGGAGGGGCAAGATTGGTAGAGAGTGCTTGGGCGGATAAGATGACGGTGAGTCGAGTGGCTGTTCGTGAGGCTTTTATGCGGTTAGCAGGTGAGAGTCTGGTTGAGTTTGGTGAAAAAGGCGGCTGCTTTGTGAAGAAAATGACGGTCGAAGATGTGAAGGATATTCGTGAGCTGCGTGAGTTGTTGGAAATAGGTGCATTAAAGATTCTGTTTTCAAAGAAAAGTAAAGAGCTTATCGAAGATTTGGAGCTGATCTGCAACGATTTTTCTGAGATGGTCAGCAAGGGGTATTATGGTGGAGCTTGTGAGGCGGATGTTCGTTTTCATGAGCGGATTATTGAGGGGACCTGCAATTCAAGATTAATTTCTATTTACAAGAATAGTAACATCCCCTTATTTCATATGAAACTCGGGGCTATTATGGGGCAGATGGAAGATTACCTGGATACGGAGAAGGAGCATCGCGCTATTGTTGATGCGCTGAAAGCGGATGATTGGAATAAAGCCTATACAACCTTAGTTCATCATTTGGATCGCGGAGAGCAGGAAGCCTTGGAACTGGTTTAATATTTTTTGGATTTTTATAGTGGGTCTATTGTTTACAATAGACCCTTTTTTGTGCTATTCCACTGTAATAATTGTCCTTTTTCAGCTTCTGTAATCATAAGTCCCTGAATGCCTTTTGGGTCTAAAGCACAATTTGTTGGATTCTTCCCCGGTGTAGGTATTTTCTCTGTCGTCTTGTTTTTGGTATTAATGGATAGGATGTGTTGTGATCCATAGATAGCGGCATAAAGCTGGTTGTCCTGATCGAAAGCGATTCCATCTGGGCCGATACTACCGCCTGTTTCTATGAATTTTTCGATGTTTTCCACCTGTTGTGTCAAGCTGTTCCAGTGCATTTTCCAGATCCATTTTGTGCCTGTTTCAGCGACAAAAAGCGTGCGCTTGTCTGCCGCAAAGGCCAATCCGTTTGGGTAAAAAAGGCTTGTGTGGATTTTCGTAAGCTCATCCTGTTTATTTAGACAGCATAGGTAGCCTGTGCCATCTTCCAGGTCATTTCCCGGGCAGGAGAATAGTAGGTTTCCGTCGGTGTCAAAACATAAGTCGTTGGGCATTTTTAATGGCTTTCCTGCGATTTCTGTAACTATTGTCGTCGTGGTTTTGTCGAAGGGATCATAGCGACGGATGCTGTTTTGTTGTGAGTCGCAAAACCAAATCACTCCTTTCTTATCGATTGCAATGCCGTTGGGATGTCCGCCCACAGTTATCCTGCTATGCTGATTGTCTTTGTAATAAACTAAGTTTCCTGCTTCTTTCTCCACAAGCCATATGCCACCCGCTCGGTCGAAAGCGGGGCCTTCTGGGAAAAGAAGTCCTTCAATGAGAATGTTCATTTTTAAAAATTTTAAAATTTATTTTAAATGTATACAAAAATATTGTAATTTGGTATACATAAAGTAATAGGTATTGAAATACATATTACTGATGACTGCAGCATGTTTAGCAGTCATCGTCCAATTATAACAATAACAAATAGCAAAACTTTTAATAGGCATGCAAGAAAATGAAAAATCAGCCGCAATACTGCGGGAGAATGCAAGATGGATACCTGGTGGAGTGGTATCGTTAAATCGAAAGTCAGATCCGAATATCTGCTTCGTCAAAGGAAATGGTAGTTTGGTCGAAGATATTGACGGGAATAGCTACATAGATTATCAAGCTGGATTTGCCGCATCCTTTTTGGGACATAATGACCCGGATGTCAATGCCGCCGTGTTACAGACATTGCAGGAACAGCAGGTATTGATGGGGGCTGGGCCAACTTTACTGGAAGGTGAGTTTGCGGAGCTTTTTTGTCAGTCTGTTCCTTCGGTGGAGAGTGTTCAGATTACAACGACAGGATCGGAAGCGACTTACCATGCGATCCGTATTGCCCGTGCGGTAACAGGGCGTGACCACGTGATCGTTATGCAGGGGGGCTACAATGGTTGGCATAACGATGTGGCCTGCAATGTGATCAGTCAACGTGCAGATGTGGGTTCATATCAAAGTCCGGGGGAATATCCATTCGATTCATTGAGTGCTGGCGTTCCCAAAAATCACAGCGATTTAGTACACATTGTCAACTACAACGATTTGGAAAGTGTGCTGTATGTGGTTCAAAAATATGATGTTGCCTGTATTTTGTTGGAGCCAATTCTGCAGAATATCGGTATTGTAAAGCCGAAGGAAGGTTACTTGGAAGGCTTACGCAAGATGGCGGACGAGCATGGATTTCTGTTGATCTTTGATGAAGTGAAAACTGGATTTAGACATGCGCTGGGGGGCTATCAGTCGATCTGTGGTATTCAGCCGGATCTTTCAACCTTCGGAAAGGCGGTTGCAAACGGCTACCCATTGGGTGTTATTGCAGGAAAGAAAAAATATATGGATTACTTTGTCGATCCTGATAAGTCGAAGCGCGTTATGATTGCCGGTACTTTTAATGCTTTTCCTTTAACGACTGCGGCGGCGATCGCGACCCTGAAAAAACTAGGAAGCGCCGAGCATCGTGTTTATGAGCACGTAGAAGCACTTGGTACGCGTTTGGAACAGGGATATAACGAAATATTTCCTAAATTAGGCGTACCATTTTATGTTGCACGTCAAGGATCTGCCTTCTGTACATATTTTATGGACCATGCGCCAGTCAATTTTCATGATATTTTGGATAACCACAACTTTGAACTGGATACCCAATATCGTAAAAAGCTTATTAAAGAAGGGATTTTCAATTTCCCGGCACCAATTAAACAAGGAAGTATCTCCTTTGCGCATACGGAGGATGATATAGACAGAACGTTGGAGGCAACTGAACGCGTAATAAAAAGTTTGTAAACCCTAACTATGAAAATAACCGCTATTGAAACCTTTGTATGCCATGCGCGCATGCGAAATTGGATTTTTGTCAAAATTATGACCGATCAGCCCGGACTTTGGGGCTGGGGCGAAGCCACCTTGGAATGGCATACGCAAAGTGTGGTCGGAGCAATCAAAGATATTTCTCAATTGTTGATCGGTGAAGATCCGCGTCGTATTGAATACCTGTGGCAGATGATGTATAGACAGCACTTCTGGCATGGAAACGGGATCGTTCGCGGTACGGCCATCAGTGGTATCGACATCGCTTTATGGGATATTTTAGGAAAAATTCACAATGTTCCTTGTCACGAGTTGTGGGGAGGTCGTGTACGTGATTATATCCGTTTGTATTGTCATTTAGGGGGAGGTCGAATGGAGGATTTTTATGAGACTGCTCCGGATGATGCCAAACGATTTGGTGATCTTGCACTAAAAGCTGTTGATGAGGGTTTTACCGCTTTTAAATCGATGGCTGTTCCAGAGACAATGTCCTTAGAAGGTCTACGCCCAATTAAATATGCTGAAGCTTGCGTGAAGGCGATGCGTGACGCTGTTGGCGATGATATTGATATTATGGTGGATTGCCATGCGCGGCCAAGCCCTCGAATGGGGATGCAATTTGCGAAAGCATTGGAGCCGTATGGTCTGTATTTCTTTGAAGAGCCATGCTGGCCAGAGACCATGGAAGATATTGCCTTGATCCAACGTGCTGTCTCAACACCCATTGCTTCTGGAGAGCGTTTGATTGGTGTACATGCATTCCGGGATATGCTCGAAAAGCGTGCTGTAAGTGTTATACAGCCAGATATTACCCATTGTGGCGGTCTGACTGAAGCGCGTAAAATTGGAGCCTTGGCCGATGCGTATCGGGTATCTATGGCACCACATAATCCACAGGGACCCGTGAGTACGGCAGCTTCCATTGAACTGGGGTTTGCAACACCATCCTATATTATTTGTGAAAGTGTGCATAAGGACGTCGAATGGCGTCAGGATGTGGTTACCGAAGGATTTACGGTGCAAGAGAAAGGGCGGATTGTTCGTCCGAATGCGCGCGCTGGTTTGGGGATTGAAATCAATGAAGCAGAGGTAAAGAAGCACCCTTTTCAACAGGAAATATTACAGCGAACCTTCTATAAAGACGGTAGTGTAGGGGATTGGTAGTCTAAAAATAGCGATAATGGAGGAATATAAGAATAAAGTCGTATTGATCAGTGGGGGGCTTGGTGATATCGGAAGGGCCATGGCTGAAGCATTTTTGACCCAGCAGGCCATTGTATGTATCTCGGATCGGTTTGAACCTCATGTGGCTAGAGCGCGGTGGCCCTTGTTGGATGACGCTGGAGCGAGCCTATTTTATGATCAGGTCGATGTGGCGGATGGTAGACAGGTGGACGCTTGGGTGACACGGATAAGGCAGGAGCTGGGGGCAATTTCCATCTGTATCGCGAATGCCGCATGTGTCACGATTAAAAATTTCAGCTCGTTAAGCAATGAGGAATGGAAGAATGAAATGGCCGTTAATCTCGACGGTTCATTCTTCTTGGCGAATGCCTGTGCGAAGTCATTTGTGGAGACTGAGCTTGCAGGTTCGATCGTTTTTATGGGTAGCTGGGCCGCACATGCCGTACATCAAAATTTACCGGCCTATAGTGTCTCTAAGGCTGGCCTGCGTATGCTTTGCCAAGCCATGGCTCTTGAATATGCAGCATATGGAATTCGTGTCAACGAGATTGCGCCTGGCTATGTCAATGCCGGCTTGAGTAAAGTTGTCTGGTCATCGAATACTGAACTTCAAATGAAAGCAAAGGCTGTGGTGCCACTCGGGCAGATTATTGAAGCTGAAGAGGTTGCAAAACAGGTGCTTTGGATCTGTTCAGACAATTGTAAACATATGACTGGTACCGCAATTGTGATGGATGGTGGACTGTCTTTGATTAGACCCTAATTTATGAAACAGAAAGACCTCTTGAAAGAAACGACAGGTAGCTTGTGCGCACGATTTGGACTTAGCCAATGTGATATTACTCCACCGGTCGGTATCTATTCCCGTAATTGGGGGGCGGCTGCATTTGACCAGGCAACGGCTGTTCATCAGCCTTTGATGATGCATTGTCTATATATGCAATCCTGGGATGGCTTGCCCGCAATTCTGCTAACAGCTGATTTAGGCTGGTGGAAAAATGCAGCTGATGAACAAAATTTGCGATTAGCATTGCTCAGTCATTTTAATCTGGCTGAATCGCAGCTGATTTTTGCGCTATCGCATACTCATGCCGGGCCTAGTATCTGTTCGACAGATTCAGCGCAACCTGGAGGTGAACTGATTTCGCCCTACCTTGAATTCCTCAAACAACAGGCGATATCTTGTGTTGAAATGGCACAAAGTGGGCTGTTTAACGGAAGTCTAACCTGGAGTTATGGTGTATGTGATTTGGCCAGTAATCGCGATCTGGAAGTGGACTCTCATTATCTGATTGGTTATAACCCCCTGAAAGAAGCGGATACAACCTTGTTGGTCGGACGGTTATATGATGAAACTGAAACCTTAAAAGCTGTTATTTGTAATTATGCCTGCCATCCAACCAGCTTTGCTCACGAGAACGATTTGCTCTCACCCGATTTTGTTGGCGAAATGCGAAATACAGTAGAGCGCTCGTTATCCGTGCCTTGTCTTTTTTTACAGGGTGCATCAGGTGATTTGGCTCCACGGAGACAGTATGTAAAAGATCCGGCACTGGTCGAAGCCAACGGGAAGCAGTTGGGCTATGCTGTGCTTGCGACGCTGGCCCAGGAACAGCGTAGTCATAAAAACTGGGTTTTTAAGGAATCTTTAATCTCGGGAGCTCCACTGGCCTGTTGGGGATTTCGGGAACAGCGCGCTTCAACCGATTTTAAGCAAAAGGTATTATCGATCAAAGTGCCTTACAAAAAGCTGCCTAGTCCCGAAGCAATTTTGAGTGAATACGAACGCTGTACGGACCGTGTTATGAAAGATCGCCTTTGGCGGAAATATAATACCCGCAAATCTATCGGCGATCAAGAGGATGCTATTATTCCGGTGTGGATCTGGAAAATGGGGGATGCTGTCTTAGTGGCGCAGGCCAACGAAGCTTATTCCTGTTATCAAATCGAAGTGAGAGCCGAATTTCCAGATCATACAATCGTTTTTATCAATATCGCGAATGGTTATGTGGGTTACCTCGCACCGAAGGAGCTTTATGATAAGGATATTTATGCCGTGTGGCAAAGCCCCTATGCCAGCGGTGGTCTTGAAATACTTATTGAACAAACTAAATTAGGAATTCAAACATTATTGACCGATGAAACTCGATTGGATTGATGTCGTTATTTTTGCCGTATATATTATTGGTATAGTGGTATTGGGCTTATACGCTTCGAAAAAAAACTCCGCCTCGAAGCGGGACTATTTTCTTGCAGGCGATAAGCTGCCCTGGTGGATGATTGGGGGGAGTATCATCGCTGCAAATATCAGCAGCCATCATCTTGTTGGCGCTATGGGCGCTGCATATAGTCGTGGTTTTGTCGCAATTACGCTAGAATGGGGAGCAATTCTAATCGGTTTTAATGCATTATTATGGATATTTCTCCCTTTTTATATCCGTAACGGTTTATATACGATACCTGAGTACCTCGAAAAGAGATATGGCAACGCTACCCGGGTGCTTTATGCTATCTTGATCTTGTTTACTTATGTATTTGTGGAGATTGGGGCAGTGCTTTATTTGGGCGGTCTGTCGCTGCACGCCTTATTCGGCATTCCAATTTTATACAGCATTTTTGGAATGGCTATTTTGACCGGTTTATATACCGTATTAGGTGGGTTAAAAGCGGTGATATGGACGGAGATGGTGCAGCTTGTCATTTTGGTGCTGGGAGGAATCGTATTAACTTTTGCCACCATAGATGCTGCAGGAGGTTTTCAGTCTGTGGTAGAATCCTCCAAGGATTGGAAAATGTTTTATCCCGCTTCTGATCCTGACTTTCCTTGGACCATGTATTTAGGCGGATTGTTGTGTATCAGCGTGTTTTATTGTGCTACGAACCAGTTTATTGTGCAACGCGTATTGGCGGCAAAAAATGAATGGCATGGGCGTATGGGAGTTATCTTTGGTGACTATCTTAAATTTTTGGTTCCATTGATTATTACTATTCCAGCATTGGTGGCTCCAAAATTCCTGCCGCATCTCGATCAGCCCGATTTGCTGTTTGCAACACTGGTGGAAACCTTATTGCCCAAAGGTCTGGTAGGGTTGGTGATGGCTGGATTAATTTCGGCGATCATGTCCCATATTTCAGGAGCGATCAATTCCTGTACAACAATTCTGACCGTGGATATCTATAGTCAGTATATTAATAAAAATGCAAGCGACTACGAAGCCGTCCGTTTTGGTAAGCGTGCCGGAGTCGCTATTATTGTGCTCGGAATCATGAGCGCGGTCGTGCTGATCAGTTATTCGGATAAACCAGTTTTCCTTTATTTGATGAATCTGTATGGTCTTTTTACGCCAGGCATTGCAACGATGTTTTTAATGGGGGTTTTTTGGAAAAGAACCACATCGCAAGGTGCTTTGACAGCAGGTTTATTGACAATTCCCCTTTCTTTACTTTTGGAATATACATTACCTGAAATGCCGTTTTTTAATAGAACAGGCATTGTATTCTGGACTTGTATGCTTGCTTGCACAGTGGTCAGTTTGTTGACACCTGCGGTCTCCGAAGCAAGGTTGAAAAATCTGGTGTTGACGGGCGATTCTTTTCAGGTGCCAGATCAGGATAAAGCCGCTTACCGTGGATTTCGAAATCCGACCTTATGGTGGATCATTATAACGGTGTTGGTGCTCTATTTTTATGTACGTTATTTTTAGCTTAACTTGTTGACTTGTTAGACTCTTAAAACTTATCCAGATGATCGACCCAATACTGAAAGAATTAAATGCCAAGATAGCGGCTGTTTTTCCAAAAATCGTTTCAATACGCCGACATATCCATCAGCATCCTGAATTGTCTTTTCAAGAATACGAGACAAGTGCCTATATTCAGCAACAACTCCGGGAATTGGGTATACCATTTGAGGTTGTCGCTCAAACAGGCGTTGTGGCTGTACTGACCGGCCAGAAATCTGCGAGTGATGATATTGTGGTATTACGGGCTGATATTGATGCGTTGCCGATAGATGAGCAAAATGATGTGGACTATAAATCGAAGAATAGCGGTGTCATGCATGCTTGTGGTCATGATTTTCATACGGCTAATCTGTTGGGGGCGGCATCCCTATTAAATGATTATAAAACTGAGTTTTCCGGTAAAATTGTACTGCTATTTCAGCCTGCTGAGGAAAAGATTCCCGGGGGAGCGATTCAGGTTTTGGAATCCGGGATTCTGGAATCTTTTGGTGGAACAATTAAAGCTGTGCTGGGTTTACATGTGAGTCCTCGTGTTTCGGTAGGAAAAGTCGGTTTACGTTCCGGCCGGTTTATGGCCTCGAGCGACGAATTCTATTTCACCATTAAGGGACGTGGTGGCCATGCTGCGGAGCCACATCGGGCTGTTGATCCCATTATGATCGGCGCACAGTTACTCACCACATTACAGCAAGTTGTCAGTCGGAAAGCCAACCCTGATGTACCATCTGTATTGACCTTTGGTCGTTTTATTGGAGATGGCGCTGCCAATGTTATTCCCGAAGAAGTCAAATTAGCGGGAACATTTCGTACCATGGATGAGGTATGGCGCAAGGAAGCGCTGGAAATGGTTGCTGAAATAGCCGCAACGCTTCCCGTATCGCTGGGTGCAAAGATAGAAGTTGAAGTACGCCATGGTTATCCCGCACTTTATAACGATCCCGCATTAACACAAAAAGTCAAAACAATTATCGCGGAAACGATGGGCAATAGTGTGCCACAAGATCTCGAAATCTGGATGGCAGCCGAGGATTTTGCTTATTATTCTTATCGTTATCCCTCGTTATTCATGTTAATAGGGACAAATAACGACGATTCTACCACCCAATATGGCCTTCACAATCCACAGTTCAATCTGGATGAAAAGGCTTTCGAAACATCCATAGCTGTTTTGGTCAATGCAGCTATTTCTCTTTTGAATGAATCAAATGAATAGAAAAAAATTCCTGATGTCCTCTTTTGCATTTGGACTATCCTATGCCGTTAATGCGAATAACAAGGTGTTCTCGAGGCAAGAGAGCGTAAAAAAAATAGGAATCATCGGACTGGACATTACACACGCCGTTGCTTTTACAAGAGCGATTAATACGGCTGCCAGCAATCATCCCTATGGAAAATTCAGGGTTGTTGCGGCTTATCCCTATGGAAGCAAAACAATCCCTTTAAGTATCGCGCGTATTCCGAAAATTACAGCGGAAGTGCAACAGCTCGGGGTTTCGATTGTATCAAGTATTGCCGAACTATTGAAGAAAGTAGATTATGTGCTTTTGGAGACAAATGATGGAAATCTACATTTGGAACAGGCACTTCAAGTAATCAAAGCTAAAAAACCTTTATTTATCGATAAACCAGTAGCGAATTCCTATGCGGACGCTTTCAAAATTTTTGAAGCAGCAAAAAACTACGATTGTCCTGTTTTTTCCTCAAGCTCATTGCGTTACATTAATGGGCTTCAGGAATTGGATCGAGCCAATATTATTGGGGCTGATGTCTATTGTCCGGCGGTAACGGAACCTTCACATAAGGATCTCTATTGGTATGGCATCCATGGGGTTGAAATGTTATTTGCGTTGATGGGACCGGGATGTCGTTCGGTAAGGACTGTTCAGGAAGAGGGTACTTCGTTTTATGTTGGGGACTGGGCGGATGGAAGAATTGCCTCACTCCGTGGCATTCGCGAGGGGAAGGATGATTTTGGTGGTACGGTTTTTTTAAAAGATCGGATTGTGCATTTGGGACAATTTATGGGCTACGGCCCCTTGTTGGATAAGATCCTTCCGTTTTTCGAAACGGGCGTAAGTCCGGTGGACGAAAAGGAAACCTTGGCAATATGCGCATTTATTGACGCCGCCGAAGAAAGTAAATTAAACGGTGGCAAGGCAGTTCTGCTTCAAAAATAGAGGCGGCGGTTTCAAAAATAAAGGAGAGAGCCTGCTTAATAATTACTCGTCACCGTAATCAACAATGGACTATTAAAGATTGAAGCGGGGGATATGACGGTTTCGTTCAGGGGAACAGTATTGCCATAACGCTCTTTCAATTTAGCTTTTACTTCGGGACTGCTTAAATCAAAATCTTTCAGCTTTTCCAGCTTCCCAATTTCGATGTCTGCTCCACGTTGGTATATTTTCCAGATCAATTCCGAGCAATAGATCTTATCGTCTGACCATTCGAATGTCGCGTCGTAATTTTTGCCGATAAAATCTTTGCCGATTGCTTTCATTTTGGCTATTGTCGAGCTGTTTAGTACATTGTTGGCATTTTTGAGGCGTTTGACGGCGTAATGCTGCTTTTCGCCACGCGCAATCCAGTGTTCCAGCTTCGTTACAGTTACAGGCTGTACGGCTTCCAACACGTAAGGTTTACCTTGTTCGTAAAAAATAATGCCACAATGGGAATAGGGAGAACGCGTTGCTAATTGGATGGCCTTGCATTGCGGTGAAATAGAAGACTGAAAGATCATATCGCCATCGTTGAACTGGGGTAATTTTGAATTAGCTTTCGATTGCTTGGAAATCATTGGCTTTTTTTGCGCATGGACTGGTAGCGTCAGCGCTGTAGTGATCATAAGATAACTAACAAGAGATATCAGGTAAATAAGTGTCTTTTTCATTGTTTTATTTATGAAGTTACTGAAATAGTTTCATGATTTTCTTTGACTTGGTCCTTTCGGCGAGTTGAAAAGCAGATAATACGTCGGATTCATATTGATATACTTTCTCCGTGCTGGCACCTTTCTGCAAAAGATAATCTATGGCTATGTTGTTTTTCATTAATATGGCTTTTCCAAGTAATGTGCATTGTGTGAAGCTATAGTCCGCTTTAACTTCATCTATACCCAGACGGTTTAGACTATTTAAAGAGGTTTTACGGATAAAATCTATGTCGTTTTTTTCTATTGCCGCCTTCAGTACTTCGAAATCATCGACTTTTCTGTTTCTCGTCAGAAATAAGTGATGAAATTGTTTGGCAATAGCATACTGATCCTTTTCTAAAATCCGATGAAGGGCATTGCTGCTAAATTCCTCTACTGTGGAAAATCCATGCAGCTGACTAAAAAATAAAAGTATATTTTCAAAAGGGAGCATGGTCGTTTCGAGTTGCAGGAGGCCGTGGAGGTCATTCGTGTCAAACAGCGCCTCTATGTGCTTCAGACTATCCAACGTCATCGTGCGAACTGCCGGCTGCATGCTAGGTAGCCAATTTGAGGATTTGGATACAACAAATTTGTGATCGGTAATCTTATAACTGGCGGAAATGGGAGGAGTATCAAAGCTAATGATCGTTATTGTTGTATCGGATAGCTCATAGTGCTTTGATCGAAGATGCTCTACCGTTGAATTTGTAAATACCGCGTTTAAATCAACCTGAATTGTGTTGATTTGATTCTCCTCAGCCGACAAATTGTAACAAAGTATTCCTTGGTCGCTGATGTAAAAGGGCAGTCTGTCGCCTGTCTGTTGCTGTATATCAAACACCATCCTGCTTTGAGAAGAAAAAAGTACCGTTGGCAGGAATGATAGCCAACAAAGTAAGTAAAGACCTGTTTTGAACCCTAAGCGATTCATCGTATAAAATGATCGCATGACTAATCGTGGTATTGTTCTAAAAACTGATTGATCTGATTGGTTAATCCAAACGATTCGGATTCCAATAAATTGATTTCAGCTTGTATCTCCATTGTAGTCGGTGACGAGGTGAGTTTTCGATAGACCTGAATGTCCAATTCCAAAACGGCTAATTGTAGTGCTAAAAGCTGTTTGCCTTCCGTTGTGTGGAGCTGTAGTTCATTAAAAGCATGTTTTAATCGTTCCAATTCAGCGATTGATTTTTGGACGTCATTTTCATCTGCTTTACCAAAGTTTGGATAAGCTTCACTTAAGGTTCGAAAAGCATCGAGGTACTCTTCCTCAGACATTTCGTAAATATTTGAATAGAGCATATTGTACGCATCAATAGCGTCATAGGTTTCCGAATCCATTAAGTCTTCGCGATAGTCCTCGACCAATTGTTTGATGTCTTGAGATTCAATTTGTAATATTGACTCAATATCCTGTTTTATAAGATTGGCTAATTCCATGCTTTATGCTTAAGTAATTCAAAATCTCACTCAGCCCACAAATGTGCTGACAAAGAATTTTGTGACTATGGTATAGACAAAGATCATGTTTTATCGTAAAATTTCCATCCCTATAATCAGCTAATTTTTATTGTAACTGTCTTTCCGTATTTTTTTATCATCTAAACATCTCCTATAAGCGTGTGCAGTAGATGTTTCCGTTGCTTTTTTTTTGTCTTGCAGTCGGGATTTTTCTTTCTGTCCGTTAATCAAACGAAGAGTGGGAAGCTATAGCAGCAAACGGAGATCATATAGGAGACAAATTCCGTCTTTTGTCGGTGCTTGTTCAGTGATCGTTCAGTGATTGTTCAGTGCTTGTTCAGTGATGACTCAGTGTAGATTGTATAATCACTGACTGATAACTGTCTAAATATTGATTAAAAATTGTTATTAGATACTAGATGGTATGCGTGTGTTTCGGTTTTATATCTATCTTGATTGTCCATACGCTAATCAGGAAATCAGATTTATGTCCGATATTTAGAAATGTTGGGTGAATAGTTAAGTTACCCGGTCTTTATTAAATTATTTGGCTGATTTTCAGTTTTATATGTGTTGTTTTGGTATTTGTGAGTAAAAAGTACTCAATATGTTTTGCAGGCTTAAATTTAATCCCCATATTTGTTGAGTAAAAAGTACTCAATAGTAGAAAGCAAAATATAAAGCTATGATTGTATTAAATAAGCATCAGATAGTCACAGAGCAGTTTCCAAATGGGGAGACAAAAGTGAAAGATTTTGATCAGTTGATCTTCAAGAACAACCTTATTGAATTTACTTATCAGGAGGATGGGGATTTAATCCGCTTGCTTTTTGTCAAGAAGCGATTAGACGAAGTGCCCACTGAATCCTGCCGCTTACTGATCCATTATATGCCTTATAGCCGTATGGATCGGAAGATTGAAGGCGATTTGTTTACCTTACAGTATGTGGCTGATTTTATAAATAGTTTATGCTTTGATACGGTATCTGTTGTCGAGCCGCATTCCAATGTGACGCTGGAGCTACTGGCGAACAGTGTAGGGATTTATCCGGCATTGGACTGGTTGCCACAATTAATGGAAAAACTTGATTTTTCGGATCAAGATCGGATTGTTTTTCCAGATAAAGGGGCTGCGGCACGTTATGTCAATAGCGGCTATGAAAAGAGCTGTGTTTTTGAGAAGAAGCGGAACCCGCAAACAGGCCGAATCGAGGGGATGGAACTTAAGGCCGGAGATATTCCACTCGGGGCAAAATGCATTATTGTCGATGACCTGTGTTCTGCAGGTGGAACTTTTCTTTGGGCAGGGAAAATTTTGAAAGAAATGGGTGCCAGTGCGGTCTATCTTTTGGTCACACATTGTGAACCTCGCATTTTTAAAGGCACATTACTGGATGATGATTCACCGATAGCCTGTGTCTTTACCACCAATTCCATGATGGATACCAAGCACCCCAAAATAAATTACATCAACTTAACGACTGAAAGCTATGTTTAAATCAATGAACAAGAATCCAATACTTTGGACGGATGGTTATAAATTGTGCCATAAGGATCAATATCCAGCACATACGGAATGGGTTTATGAGACTTGGACTCCACGCATGTCTCGCCTGGAAGGCATCAGTCATGTTGTTTTCTTTGGACTGCAGGGCGCGCTGGCCGAAATCACCAATTCATTTGATGAGAACTTTTTTGCTCAACCGGAAGAAGAGGTTGTGGCGGCTTACGAAGAGGCGATAGCAGCTGTTTTTGAAAATACAAATGCAAAGTTTGCGGCGATGCATGAATCTAAACATATTCGCGACTTACATCGGCTGGGGTATCTTCCAATCAAGGTAAATGCGTTGCAGGAAGGGAGCTTGGTGCCTATTGGCGTACCGATGTTTACGATTGAAAATACACATCCCGATTTTTTCTGGCTTCCGGGTTATCTGGAAACACAATTATCGGCTTACATCTGGTCTCCGATGACAGCTGCGACAATCGCAGATCGTTATAAAAGATTATTGACGGGTTTCGCCGAGAAAACGGGAGACGTCAATAAAGTCTTTACCCAAGCAGGTGATTTTTCTATGCGTGGCATGGGCTCCCCTGAAACCGCTTATCGTACAGCTGGGGGGCATCTGTTGAGCTTCGGTGTCTCCGCTACATTGTCTGTTCGGGAGTATCTGAAATCCTACTATCAAGCAAAAAGTGATGTGATGATGTATACCCCGTCTACGGAGCACAGCGTGATGTGTTCGTACGGAGAAGATGAGGTGGAAGCATTTCGACATTTAATTACAACGGTGTATCCAAGTGGTAATATCTCCATCGTATCGGATACCTATGACCTCTGGAATGTAGTTGACAATGTATTGCCACAATTGAAAGATCTTATTATGGCTAGGGAGGGGAAGGTTGTTATTCGTCCCGATAGTGGAGATCCCGTGAAGATTATCTGTGGCGATGCGGCATCTGATCGCAGTACTGTGCAGAAAGGTATCGTCGAACGTTTGTTTGAACTTTTTGGAGGTACAACTAACAACAAAGGCTTTAAGGAGCTGGATCCCCATATTGGCGTAGTGTACGGTGATTCCATTACAGTCGATCGAGCGGATAAGATCTGTCAAGGTTTGCTAGATAAGGGTTTTGCTTCTACGAATACCATATTGGGAATAGGTTCGTATACCTATCAGTATGTCACACGTGACACCTTTGGCTTTGCATTAAAAGGGACTGCCGAAATTGTCAATGGAGAATTTAAAGCAATTCAGAAACGTCCGGCTACCGATACTGGAAACTTTAAGAAGTCACAAAAAGGTATGGTGGCTGTTGTATTCGAAAATGATGAATTTCGTTTAGTAGACAATCTAAATCCACAAACTGTAGCTGAACTGGAAAATAGAAACTTGCTGCGAGAGTGTTATTTGAATGGTGAATTCAGTCGTACATGCAGCTTTGAAGAAATCAGAAATCGATTAAAAACTGAAACAATTCGAGTATATGGAAAATAGCGTAAACAAACCGTTTTTCATCCAGGATGAAAACGTAGCACAGTATGCACAATTGATGGCATCCTGGATTGCTCAGCAAGTGAAATCGGCCGGCCGTAAAGGACTTGTATTGGGAATGAGCGGTGGTATCGACTGCAGTGTTGTGGCCTGCTTATGTCGGTTAGCGCAAGTAGATGTGCACTTGGTCATGATGCCCTATGGCAGCGATATGGATAATAGTAAAAGCCATCAGCATGCGATGGAGCTTATTCAGAAGTTTGATTTTCCATTTCATGTGTTTGACATTCAGTCTGCTGTGGATGCGTTGGCAATTCATCAAGAACAGTTTGTCGCCGCAGCTACCGCCGCTAACCGCGCCTTGAGCCTTGCAAACATTCGTCCACGTGTTCGTATGACGTATTTGTATCAATTTGCGCAACTGGGAAGTAGATTTGTGATTGGTACGGGGAATATGGCCGAAGCTACGGTAGGTTATTTTACGAAATGGGGCGACGGCGCCTATGACCTGAATCCGTTGGCAATGGTTACCAAACAGGAAGTGTATACCCTGGCTAAATATTTGGGTGTACCCGAATCCATTCAGTATAAAAGTCCGTCTGCTGGTCTTTGGGAAGGGCAGACAGATGAAGATGAACTGGGAATGACTTATGCGCAAATCGATGGATTTATTTTAAAAGGTACATCGGGCAACCCGGTTATAGATGAACTTATTCGTAAACGTGTACAACAGTCTGCACACAAGTTTGCAGCGGTACCTACGTTCAAAGGTTAATTTAAATAGTTAGGGAAGTCTACCCAAGCACTCTGTGGCAGGCAACAAGGAACGAAAACAGTGCTTTAAGGAAGATGAATTTTCTGGAAGAAAAAATTTAAGGGCTTCATCGTTCTGCATCATAAATGCTGCGTTGAAATAAATATGGATGTTAAGAAACTGAATAGTATGAAAACACAATTTGATCAGATTGTCGATGTTCAATATATTGCTACGGGCAAAAAGGATAATATTCCAAACATGTTGACATTGGCGCAGGAAGAAAACATACAGCCGGCAGTCTTGGATAAAAAACGGACATTGCTATTGGCGATCGATGTCCAGAATGATTTTATGGAATCCATCGGTAGCCTTGCTGTCAATGGTTCCAAAGGAGATGTTCAGCGTCTAACGCAGTGGATGTACCGTAATTTAGGCTCCCTGACACAAGTGATGTGCAGTCTTGATTGTCATTCGATGATGCAGGTTTTTCATGCCGACTGGTGGCTGGATACGGAAGGAAATCATCCGGCCCCTTTTACCATCATTCGCTACGCTGATGTCCGCGACGGTATCTGGCGTGCTGCCAATGGTCATATAGCCTTAGCGCTGGATTATCTCCAGCATCTGGAATCGGAAGGGAAAAAACAATTGTGTATCTGGCCATACCATTGCCTGGAGGGAACCTCGGGTGCGCAGCTCGAAAGTCAATTTACCAATATGGTTTATTTTCACAGTGCAGCGCGCCAAGTCAAACCGATATTGGTTTATAAGGGGCAAGATCCAAATACGGAAATGTACGGTATTATCAAAGCGGAATATGACGATAATAAATTCGTAAACCATGCTGTGCTCGATGCAATTCGTGATTACGATGCGATATACATCGCCGGTGAAGCTTCCAGTCATTGTGTTTTAGCATCGGCCGTGCAGATTTTGGAATATTTTGAACAAGACCGAGCAATTACCTCCCGTATTACTTTATTGATAGACTGCATGTCGCCAATCGCTGGATTTGAAGTACAGACTTTGCAGCAGTTTGAGGCTTTAAAGGAGAAGTATGGAATCCAAATTAAATTGTCAACCGAAGTAACTCTGTAGCAGATGACAGCCTCTGAAAAAAAATACACCTATGATTACCCAAGGCCTGCTGTCACGGTGGACTGTGTGATCTTTGGTTTTGATAAAAACCAGCTCAAGGTATTATTGACCAAACGGGCAATAGAACCTTTCTTGGGGAAATGGGCGTTTCCTGGCGGTTTTATCCAGGAAGAAGAAACAGCTGACGACTGTGCGCTTCGTAAGCTGCGGGAGGAGGCCGGTCTTAAGAATATTTTCCTTGAACAACTTTATACGTTTTCAGATCTAGCACGTGATCCGCGCGGAAGAGTGATCAGCATTGCTTATTATGCGCTTGTCAAGCCTGAAACGTATATCTTGGAGGCTGGGGTGGATATTGAAGCTGTAAAGTGGTTTGGCATTGATGAAAACAAAGATCTCGCTTTTGACCATAAACAGATCTTGAACACCGCCATCGAAAGACTGAAGGGGAAGATACGTTATCAGCCGATCGGTTTTGAGCTCTTGCCTGAACAGTTTACTTTGCCCGATTTGCACAATTTGTATGAGACTGTTTGGCAGCGGTCAATTGATCGGGGAAACTTTCGAAAAAAAATCCTCAGCATGGGTTTATTAATCGACCACAGCGATAAGCAAAAAGATCGTCATGCCAGGGCTGCAAAGATCTATAGTTTTGACAAGGTGAAATATAAGGCCCTTACTGAATCAGGATTTTATTTTGAAGTATAAGTTTTAACGAGCGGAGCAGGCGGTATTGAAATTAGCTACTGCCTGCTTTTATTTCTGTCGGTTTCTTTTAAGATCTTATGCCAAGATTCGGGACAATTTATTGCAACACGCTATTGTGAGGGAGCGTCTGTTAGGTCGCATCACGTTAAGGCTAACCCTGAAAATCACCACAATCATGTACTTCAAATTGATCGATCAAAGATTTCTGGGTGTAGTATTTTGCGATTCGTTTATTCTTTAGCAACAACGAATCCCCCTTGATTTGTAATTCGAAAATAGGCTCTTTCTCTATTTTCTTGAAGGAAAACTCATTATTTTTGGTCTTAATTGTGAGACTACTATCACGAACATTATAAGTAAAATCTTTAATTTGATAGATTTCATTGGAATCACAAACATTGACCAAATGCAGCTGTTTTTTATTTATTTTTATTTCTGCAAGATCGCAGGCATAACATATTCCTGAAAATTCGATACCATATTTCTTGAAACTATTTTTGCTCTCTGGCTGAAGAATATCAATCGGATAAAGCTGATTAAAAAGAGCCAGGTCATCATTGGATGTGGATTTCATCGCCTCCTTTTTCTGTAAAGTGTCTATACTGGTGGAGGTACTAACTGCAATGGCTGTTTTTTTAGCCTCATTCTTTTGTTGGCAGCTAAAAAGCAATGCTATACAGAGTAGAAAAATAGTTTTTATAGTGAACTTCATGGTTGTTTGAGGTTAGTTGTACTTTTTTGAAATTGGTTATACTTGTTTTTTTATTCGGCCTCGACCCATTTTTTTTCGAAATAGATCGTGCATACCGGTATATCGGTCGAATCGATGAATTTAGCTTGCACAAAATCACCCTTTGTGCCCACATATTTTAGTTTTGAGCCCTTACTACCTAAACCAGAGGTATCGTAATATGCACCCAGTTTAAGTTGATAAGGGTTGTCTTCAACATCGTTGGTAAAGATGGAAAATAAAAGTAGTTTTTTTGAGCCTATATCAGCCTGCTCATAGCCAAAGAAACGGTGATCTATACGTATATTGGAATGCAGGTGTATGATACTGTCTTTAGCAGTCAATTTTACGTAAGCTTTGGTGACTTCGTCAGATTCCAGTACACTTTGCGCATTGGCGTGGTCAATACTATCCAGTTTGGAGCTTTTTGGCGAGATACGTTCTTTTAGGACAGTATCTTGGATAGGCTTTTCTATAGCTTTCGTCGCGGTTACCTGTACTTTGTCTTGTTTTGATTTTTTCTGACAGGCAATTTGCGATGAAAGAAGTATCAATGCGCCGATATAGTAACTGTATTTGAAATGATTCATTGTTCTTTCTGTTACAAAATCCAAACCAAAGTTGCCTAAAATATGCTGAGAAAAAAATCCCTATTTTCCGCTAATCGAAAAAATCGACAAATACGGTATTTTTACAGCATTCGCATGATTCTTGTCGTATAGCATGAATCAACACCATACAACAACAACAAACAGAAAAATTAGCGCATGGCACATCGTATTTATATTTATAATGTAAATCTCAGGACCAAAGAAACATATCCCACTTACCTGGCGGAATGGAATTATGAAATTCCTATTCTAATGCTACCCTTGTTTTCTGCTCATGTTCGTTCCAAGGGTTCTCAGCTTTATGCCAATAAGGAAGACGGGATTGCACGACTGCGCTATTTTTATGCACTATTGGCTGATCGGTATCAATTGCATTATAAAAAGAGCTATTATGAGCCTGTCAACAGCATGTTTGAATTTTTGGAAGCGCTACCTTTTGATACCTTTCAGATCGATGGACGCGATGTTTTTACCATGAATGAGGAAAAGGACACGGAGCAAGCCAAAGATTGGGTGGCGGACATAAAAATGAAAGCCGCTTTGTACGAACAGGCTGTTGATGAACAGCGTTTAGATCCATTGAATGGACTTTTGCAAGAATCTGGTTACGATTCATTTTTAGAGACCCTTCAGACCGATTGGATAGACTATGGATTGGGCTTATGGGAAGAAGAGGTTTTGAAAGGGGCAGGAGCGGAAGTCTTTGAAGAAGGGGAAAAGCAGGGATTAAAGAATGCCAAGGGGGAAATTATTGTTTCGGCGATTTATGATGAAATATTCGAATTCAATGACCAGGGTATTGCAGTTGTTGAACGTGATGGCCTGTATGGCTATATTCATGCTAACGGCTCCGAGTTTGTGTCCTGTCAATATAAAGACGCTTACGATGCCAGGCATATCAACGGAAACAATTACGCAGAAGTGGAAGTTTCAGGAAAACGTGGGGTACTGCATATTGATACCAAACAGCTGAGTATACCTGCAATCTATGATGAACTCGACTGGATCGCCTATGGCTTTTTAAACGCAAGACAGGGGGATGGCCACATTCTCCTTTCGACTGAAGGACGAGTGATTATTTCAGATCCTGCAGCCGAGCCGTTTATGTATGACTATAATAAGCTGTTCTATAGCCGGCAAAAAGGAACGATAAAAAGAAAATATTACCTCATAGATGGTCAGTATTTTGGAACTTTTTTGGAGGGCAGCCTGGAGCCGCTGGCCAATCGATATTTTTGGATTAAACCCAATAAGCTACAGCCAAAAATTGCTGTCATTAAACCCGATGGTAACATCTTGGATGACGGAATAGACCGGATTATTGTGTTGGATGGCTACCGAAGTATCGCGTATCTCAAAAATAAAAGATGGCAGATTTATTCGCTTGAACAGGGGGTATTTCGACTGATGGATAGTCTGATAGACAGAGTAGGAATAGATAGTATACAGCAGCAACATAAAGATATTTTTGTTGTAGGCTGCTCCCAGGGGCAGGGGATTTATGATGCGCATCGGGGGGAATGGTTACTTGAACCTGCTACCGACCATCAGAAAATCGAACATTGTTTTTTGGATTTTATGCGCCTACACTGCCCACAGGGAATGCGCTATTTCGATACGAAGCTTAACTTTTGCAGTGAGCTTTACGATTATATTTGTTCGCCTTTTCATTATCCAGCGCTCGAGGCAATCTCAGGCGAACTCCTATTGCTTTTTAAGGGAGAGAAGCTGTTTCGTCTCGACATGCAACGGAATATCGTTGAGATTCCAGAAACGGAATTTGGATATTTATATACGGAACGCTATCAGCTACAGGGGCGCGATCAAAGCTACTTTGTACAATTCTATCAAGCCTGGACCAAGCGCAAAGGTGATGGATATGAACAGTATTTCGATAATGACACACTGCTCGAAAAAGGAAAGAAGCTGGATGCTGAAGGGAAGGTCGCTGATGCCATTCGTTTACTCACGATCGCAGCCGATCGCGGTAGTGCAGACTGTCAATACTTCCTTGGAAATATATATACAGATGTAGGCTACGAAGGGATGGATATCGCAAAGGGAAAATTCTTCTATGAACAGGCAATGGTGCAGAACCATGCGCAAGCATGGAATAACTGGGCTTTTTTATATGCGACAGCGCATGGTGTTGAATTGGATATTTCGAAAGCCTTAAAAGGATATCAGCAAGCTGTTGCGCTTGGAGAGCCGCAAGCCATGAGCAACTTAGGGAATTGGTATTATGAAGGAGCTTACGTGGGACAGGACTATCCCTTAGCTTTAGATTACTTTAAGCAAGCTGAAAAAGCGGGTATTCCCAATGATGCGCAAATGGCCGAAATCTATTATCAAAAACAAGATTACGCGAACTTATTGCGTTACTTGAAAAGAGATACCGCAAATCAATTTGCCGCTATTTATTATGGATTGCTCTATGATCAGGGACTGAAATTTAAAAAGGACAGCAAAAAGGCGATCCATTATTTTGAACGTGCCAATGACTATGGCGTTTACGAAAGTGCTACAGCTCGCTTATTGGATTATTACAAGAATGATCCTACATTTAGAAATCAGGAAAAATTTGCCCATTGGCTTGATTTTGCAAAAAGCAATAAACTGGATATCGAACCGGATTTATTGCAATGGGATAAACAGCCTGAAGATTCAGGTGCAAGTCCTTCCTTTTTTAGTAAACTTTTTAGAAAGAAAAAATAAAATATGTTATCATCAGCAAATATAGATTTTAGTGGCATTCTGATCGACTTAATCATGATTGTTTTTTTTGGATTTGGAGCAGTTTATACGTTAACGGTGGGTATTGTTCATATCGTAAAGAAGAAAACACGGACCGCAGGGTATTATTTTTTGTCGTTTTTGCTGTCGGGCCTTATTGGGCTCCTGATTGCGGCATTGGTGGCCTTTCTGTGGGCGATGTCACTATAGTAAAGTCATGGCATTAAAGTGAATTTAGCACAATGATCCTTTGACTGCCAGTCAAAGGATCATTGCGATATGTTATTTCCATCAATGGTTCTTGGCATTGACAATATGCATGAGGTGGTGGTTGCAATGCCATGCATACAAGCCTATATTGACCTTTAAAGAAATTAGTCTTTTGGTAACGGGGTGAATAAAACCCCTTTCAAGTTGTTCAGCTGAAAGGCCTTTTAGCAGTATGACCCAACGTTCATGTAAGCCTTCGAGCAATTTTACCGAACTTTCTATGGGAATTATTTTAGCGTCGGGAAGTTCGGCCCACAATTTTTCTTCATATAATTTGATGGTTGGATCTTCTTCCGTTAGGGCCAATTTGAACCGGACAAAGCTATTCATATGGCTGTCGGCACAATGGTGAATGACCTGACGTATCGTCCAGCCGTCAGGACGGTAGCGCTTCTCTAGCGCACTGTCCGTAAGGTCGCCGACTTCGGATTTTAACCGAGCCGGAAAATCTGCAATTGTCTTGATCCAGTCATTCAACAGGGAGCTGTCAATTACATCGGGTATCGCGAAACGACCTATGGGGTATCTGAGTTTTTCTAATTCATGTTGCATAACCTAAAATTACTTAAAATAGATGCAAGGTTCCTAATCTTTATGTTCATGTTTTCGATGAATATTTTTTTTCGATACATTCTTGTATAAGCTGTAATTTGGATGCGATAAAGAATTGTGTTAATTTCGGCAAAAATGCTAAGATCAATGATCCTCCCGTTTGTGTGGAGGATCATTGATCTTAGCATATAAAAGCACAAGAAATGAAAAGTCTAAAAGAACTGATTGATACAAGTAATTCGGGATGGAAGCTGGTTGAGGGCTGGTTGAAGGAAGCGACAAATTCATATGAAGTGCTTCCTCAAAATCCTAAGCGGGCTGATGAGGAACTTTTAAGGGCGCAAATTACGACAAAATCTCCCATGGGAGCCATTATTCATCAGACTGGTGGTATTTTAATCGATGGCGGCTGGTTGCGGATTTTAGGCTCTGGTTCGCCGCAGCTGAACCGTGGAATTATGGAGTGGAATAAGGGGAAGAGCTTTGACAAGGAAGGTGAGAAAGGAGGGTTTTTGCTGATAGCTGACGATGTTTTGGGCGGTTATTTTGCCATCAATGCCGGCGCTCTGGGAGATGCAATTGGACAGGTCTATTATTTTGCTCAAGATACCTTGCAATGGGAAAGTTTGGAATGTGGCTATTCGGACTTTGTTTTTTGGGCTTTGAAAGGGGATATCAGACAGTTTTATGAAACATTTAAATGGAAAGACTGGAGTGAAGACGTCAAATCGTTGAATGGTAATCAAGTTTTTTCGTTTTATCCTTTTCTATGGACTGAAGAAGCACGCGATTTTCGTAAAGTGGATCGTAAGCCAATGGCAATCGATGAGAACTACCATTTTACGATGGAATTTGCTGGTGCGCGCTAATTGTTATTTCAATACGACAAACCTTCAACGTAATGCTTTGATACGGTAATAGGACAATAATATATTGTCCTATTACCGTATGATACAAAGGGTAATGTCCCTGAATTATATTAAACTGATTTATTTTGAAGGCTAAAGCTAACCTCGTTCAGTTTGACTAGTTGTATTTGTATCCCCTCGGAAAGACCAAGTTTGGTCGCCGCTTCTTTTCCTAATTTAAGTATATGAAATCCTCTGCCGCGATAGGTAAAATTACATTCATATTTTCCAGCGTTGATCATAATCCTTAATTTTTGGGATTTGGTTGGGAATAGGGGTTTAAATTCTTTCGTAATCCTTATTTGAGATTTTTTTACGTCATCTGCAGTGATCTTGTTGCCTTCAGAAGGAAACAACATGTTCGTGGGCGGAGTGTCAGCTGTAGGGGTTGCCGTTTCTGTTTTTTGCTCCTGAATTTGCTGAACTTTTGGTGCCTCGTTTTGTATTGGTTCAGAACTTGTTTTATCCTGACGTTTCTTCTCTTGTCGGCCCTTCCTTCTATTGTTTTGACTTGCAGTTTTTTCTGTAGGTTCTGTAGGCGGTGCGGAAGGAGTAGGAGTAGCAAGGTTTTTGTGTTCGGTTTCCGCTGCTGTAGCCGGGCTGGCCATTGCTAAAGGCCGTTTAATGATATTGCGGATGTAGTAGTGTTTTATGCGCGATTTGTCGGTGTTTCGTTCCTCAATTTCAAAATCTTCTTTGTAAGCTTTGAAAAGATGAGACATCTTGTCGTATCCGTAATTTCGCGCATCAAAATCAGGTTTCCTTTTATTGAAAAGACTTCCGATCTCACCTAAGAACGCCCAGCCATTTTCATCTGCAGTATCATCGACAGTATCCTTTAAAAGTTCCAAAGTCTCCTCGTCTAATACGGCAATACTTGTTGGATTGTCAACTGGAGCAGGTTTGGGTTGATTTTGTTGCTTTTTCTTTGCGACCGTTTCTTTCTTTTGATTTTTTTCAAAAATTTCGACATAGATGAACTTGTCACAGGAGGCGATAAAAGGTTTAGGTGTCTTTTTCTCACCTATACCGATTACGAGCTTGCCTGATTCCCGGAGGCGGGTGGCCAAGCGGGTGAAGTCACTGTCGCTCGATACAATACAAAATCCGTCGACTCTGTCCGAATGCAGAATATCCATGGCGTCAATAATTAATGCCGAGTCAGTAGAATTTTTGCCTTGGGTATAACTGTATTGTTGTATGGGGGTAATCGCGTGGGTAAGAAGTTTATCCTTCCATTTTTCAACATATGGGTTGGTCCAGTCTCCGTAGATGCGCTTGATGGTTGGAATCCCGTATCTTTTGACTTCATTCAAAATCTCTTCGATCTTTCGATAAGATACATTATCCGCATCGATTAGTATTGCGATTTGCAAATCCCCATGTTCTGCCATATATGTTTAGATTATTTTTTCAATATTTGAACTCTTTTCTATTCGCGTGACCTTTCTCATCCGAATATATTCGTTAAAAATACAGTATTGTTAAAGAATATCTTGAATTTTTTGAGAATTAATTTGAACGCTACTTTTTTGGAACATACGATCAGCTGCTTTTGTTTGGGCCTAAAGGGGAATTATTACGTTTGCGAAGCGGTTAAATGATTTGAGAGACGGTGAAAATAAATAAAAAAAGGTTTTCAAACGGGGAGAATGAAAACCTTAAATAACCAATTATAAACCTAAATTATGATGATACAAAGATAGTGTAAATATTACACCCGTGCAAATATTCGTTACTGTTTTTTAAAAACATCCTGAATTTTGTAGCTGTTTAGCTACAAACTACCTGTAGCTGGGCCAAAACTAGTCCATCATAAAGCTCGAAGGTCTATATTTCATCACCGCATAAAAGCTATTGGTAAACGCTTGGACGCTTTTATAACCGACTTTATACGCGATTTGGGAGATGGTGAATTCTTTTGTGCTAAGAAGTTCCAAACTCTTGATAATGCGGAGTAACTGCTGATATTTTGCAAGTGTCATTCCGGTTTCTTTTTTAAAAAGGCGCTCAATAGTTCGGAGCGAAAGATTGGACAACATGGCGATCTCATCCATCGTGATGGCCTCTGTATAATGATCGTGAAGATGGTTCAAGACGGTTTGAAGTCTATTTTCCTGAGGAAGGGTGATCCCAAGTTGGAGTAATTGTGTGCCAAAATAGGGGAGCTCATTTAGCAATGCGCCTAGAAATACTTTCTCCTGTTGATTTTCTTCAATCAATTTCGACCATTTTTCACAATACAAAATCATTTCCCGTAATACTTTTGGCGCAGAAAATATCTGTACCTGATTGAAAAACAAATGGTCTTGTGAGCCGTCAGATTGTGGAGTATCAAAAAATAGGACCATAAGCTTGATGCGTTCCGAGTGGGAGTTGGTCTTATGTAATGCACTTGAGGGAATCCAAGCAACGTGATTTTGGGGGAGTAGGTACATTTTTCCTGCGACGGTAAGGTATTGGAAACCTTGCTCGACATAAATCAACTGACCTTTCCGATGACTGTGTAACTCGTCGTCGTGTATCCAGTTTTCTTCAAACCAGACAAAGGTTGATTTTTGGATGCGGTCAATTGTCAACATATGATTTGTCTGATCCATGTCGTTTTAAATTAAATTAATGGCAAATTTAATTAAAATTCTAGGTATATCTTTGCAAGCAATCATTAAATGTATAGCGCGATTTTATTATGAAAGAAAATATAAAAGTATCTACAGCTGTTTCTTGGACCTGGTTATCCATATTGGTTGTTGTTTTAGTCTCAACCAATCTGCGATCGCCAATTACAGCCGTTGGCCCTGTACTGGGGCAAATCAGTGAAGATTTACAATTAAATAGTTTTCAAAGCAGTCTACTGACGGCAATTCCCCTTTTTATGTTTGCGAGCTGTTCCGTAGCCGTAAGTCGATATTCACATATGCTGGGCATGCATCGTTTTTTATTGCTCGGTTTAATGGCATTGAGTGTAGGGATTGTGCTTCGGGTCTGGGGCAATATGCCAACGCTGTTTATGGGATCTTTTTTAATTGGACTTGGGATCTGTGTGGGCAATGTCGTTACACCTGGTTACATAAAAACCAATTTTCCAAAGCAAATTGGACTGATGACAGGCATTTTTGCAGTAGCTATGAACCTGACAGCAGCTTTTGCTTCGGGTTTTAGTTTACGATTGGGTGAATGGACTGGTCTTGGGTGGCAGGGTTCTTTGGGTGTTTGGGTGATTTTAGCCTTGTTATCCCTTATTGTTGTTTTCTTTGATGCTTTAAGCCAAAAGAAAGCACGGGGTATCACTGAAAATAGACAAGCAACAAGTGGAATCGGGCATATCTTTAGGTCAAGATTAGCCTGGTATATCAGCCTATTTATGGGTATTCAGTCCTTAATTTACTACAGCTTGATTTCTTGGTTGCCCAAAGTATTGGTGGATTATGGCATGCCAGCGGAGGATACAGGCTGGTTGCTGTTTTTGATCCAAATTGCCATGATTCCCATTATGTTTATTGGACCTATTTTGGCACATCGGATGAAGGATCAACGTCTTATGGCAACTGCTGTTGCGGTAGGCATGCTTGGAAGTATCTTTATATTTTGGCATTACAAACTTCAGGGAATTTATGTTGCCGCTATATTGTTGGGACTTTCCAATGGACTGTCTTTCAGTTTGTCTATTCTTTTCTTTACCCTGCGGGCCAGATCTACGGTGAATGCAATTAAAATATCGGGCATGGCCCAGTCTGTCGGTTATCTGATTGCGGCTTTTGGTCCGCCGGTATTTGGTAAGCTGCACGAAATAGATACTACCTGGAATTACTCGTTCTATTTTTTAGGGGGAAGTATCTTACTTTTATTGTTTGCGGGATGGAAGGCCGGGGAAGATAAGTATGTAGCGGAAGATTAAAGATAAGGCTACATCAGGCATAGGTGTTTAGCTGATGTAGCCTTATTCAACTGGCTCTTAGGCGTTAGTATTCAAATTTAACCGTTAATCTTTGAGAACAGAAAATTCGATGTATGTGGCATTGTTCACATCGTGAAAAATACGTTGGGTAGCTTTACGGAAATCAGCTTTGGTAGCTGTGTAAGGCGCTAAAAATACCTGTGGATTTCGTTCCGCCAGCGGAAACCATGAGTTTTGTACCTGAACCATAATGCGATGTCCTTTTTTGAAGGTATGCGCAACATCTGGCATTTCAAAATTCACTTTTTCGACCATTCCTGGAGTCAAGGCCTGTGCTTTTTCAAAACCATTTCGATATTTCCCGGCCATGATCTCACCACGTACCATCATTTGATATCCAGCCATTGTTTTTCCTTGATAACTTGCTGCATCGTTAGGGTAAACATCAATCAGTTTGACAACATAATCTGCATCCGTACCTGTTGAAGAAACCTTAAGGAAATTTTTGATTGGACCTACTATAGTCAGGTCCTCCGTCAACGGTTCCGTTTGATAAACCATAACATCAGGGCGACTAGCTGCGAAACGTTGATCATCTACCATATACTCACGTGTTCGGTTTTGAATTAACCCACCTTGATGCGGAACAGGTTTATTAGGGTCTGTTACATATTCATCCCAGGAATCTGTACGTTGAACTTTGTCAAATCCAAGTTTCCCCTGAGGTTGGAAGTATAGTTTTGTTGTCTCTACATTTTTTGGTGGCCATTGTTCGAAATGTTTCCATTCGTTGCTTCCTGAGACAAAAATGTTCGCTTCTGATGGTGCAAAGTTCCCTTCATCTTTTAGGTAATATTTGAAAAACGGTTGTTCAAATTGTTCCTGATAGGTAACACTGGTTTTTTTCTCAAATTGGATATCACCTAAATAGTTTCCTTCTGCACGAACCCAGCCACCATGATACCAAGGTCCTGCCACTAAAATCGAGTTGTTTTTTTTGCTTTTATCCTCAATCGATTGGTAGGTCTTAAATGTTCCATAAGCATCTTCCGCGTCAAAGAAACCACCAACCACCATCACAGCTGGTTTTACCTCCTGTAAAGAATTGGTGATCACACGCGATTTCCAAAAATCATCATAGTCGGGATGTTTAAACAGGTCATTCCAAAATTGTACGGAGTCACCAAAATACTTTTCTTTGAGTTCCCGCGCTGTTCCTGCTTCTGCAAAAAAGTTATATTTATCGGCTTCTTTGATCTGAATTTTGCCCTTAAATTGATCTGGTGTGATGGGTTTTGGACGTGGGACACCAAAGGTTGACATGAATGTAAATGCATCCTGAAGAAACAATACGCCATTATGGTGGAAGTCGTCGCCGATAAACCAGTCTGTTACGGGAGCCTGTGGGGAGACTGCCTTCAAGCTCGGATGTGTTTTGACCAATCCGACGGTAGAATAGAAGCCTGGATAGGAAATCCCATAGAGCCCAGCTTTGCCATTATAGTTTTTGAGATTTTTCTGTAACCATTCAAGCGCATCATAGGTATCCGTACTTTCATCGATTGCTTTTTTATCTTTGCTGTACGTGGTCGGACGTATATCTTCAAAATCACCCTCGCTCATCCACTTGCCACGGACATCCTGATAAACGAAAATATAGCCTTCACGCATCATTTGGGGGAAGTTTCCCAAGCTTTTTTTGTATTCGTTTTGCCCGTAAGGAGAAACCGTGTAGGGCGTTCTATTGAGCAAAACTGGATATTTCTTGGATTTGTCTTTTGGACTGTAGATCGCAGTAAATAATTTTTTCCCATCTCTCATGGGGATTGCTACTTCGGTCTTTTCATAATGATCTCTAACATAAGCCGAGTCGGCAGCTGTTTGAGCATGTAACTGGCTTGCGCTTAAAAGCGCCAAAGTTAGGCACGAAATTGTATTTTTCATTCAGATAATTATTTGTTCAGTACATTCTTTGGTGTAAAATTATCCTTTACACTTGGTTTCGTTTTTTGCAATGCTATGGATATGCTTATGTACCTTAGACTATATGCGATACCGTTAAATTTATCATCGCGTTATCGCGAGGCAGACCATTTGTCCATCGACAGTGCGCAGATCAAGAGATGTTGACATGTAAACCTAACTATAGATTCATTGCTTGCATTTAGATTTTAGGCTAAAGTTAGTGCTACTAAAACCATTTTCCAATTTTATTGTCATATTTATAGCGAATAGAAAAAGAAAAATCGACCAATTTTTGAGAAAGAAGAACTTTTTTTAGATTGAATTTGGATTAGTTTTCGAATCTTGATATATTGAGTAAAATTAAGGAGAATTATTTTTGAGGTTAACAACTTTAGCTAAAAACGTTAAATTTCAGTCAGATGGAGTAGTAGAACACTAAGTAATAATTCATTTTCGGATTATTTCTTTAGGTTTCGAATGGAGTTTGTATCGGTATTTGTCACGATTTTATAAATTAAGTGATGGGTGGTATGAAATATGTTTTTTTAAGCTAATTTTAAGAATTATTTTATCATAATACATCAATTAAATAACAATTTAAGTATATAGAATTAATATGGGACAACAAGTGAAAGATGCCAATGGAAAATTGGGTATTCTTATTCCGGGATTAGGTGCTGTGGCTACAACATTAATCGCTGGTGTGGCATCTATAAACAAAGGTTTTTCAAAACCAATCGGATCTGTTTCTCAATTGAGCAGAATCCGTCTGGGTAAACGCACTGAGAACAGAAATCCATTAATTAAAGATTTCGTCCCTTTAGCAAAATTGGAAGATGTAGTTTTTGGTGGATGGGACGTATACGAAGATAACGTATATGAGGCTGCATCAAAAGCGCAGGTATTGGAGCAAGGTCAATTGGATGCTGTTAAAGCTGAATTGGAGGCAATCCAACCAATGAAAGCTGTGTTTGACCGTAATTTTGTAAAAAATTTGGACGGAACGCACATCAAATCTGAAAAAACTCGCCGTGAATTGGCAGATGCTGTACAACGTGATATTCGTGAATTTAAAGAGAAAAACGGATTAGACCGTGTTGTATTGGTATGGTGTGGATCTACTGAGCGTTATATTGAGACCAACGAAGCTTTTTCAACATTAGCTAAATTAGAGGAGGCTTTGGATAATGACGATCAACGTATTCCACCGAGTATGATCTATTGTTATGCGGCATTGAAAGAAGGAGCGCCGTATGTAAATGGTGCACCCAATTTAACCTGTGACGTTCCAGCTATTGTTGAGTTGGCGCATGAAAACGGTGTAGCAATCGCGGGTAAAGACTTTAAAACAGGTCAAACGTTGATGAAAACAATTGTAGCACCAGGTCTTCAAGCAAGAGCTTTGGGTGTTGAAGGTTGGTTTTCGACGAATATCTTAGGTAACCGTGATGGATTAGTATTGGATGATCCTGAAAATTTCAAAACAAAAGAAGTATCTAAACTATCGGTATTGGAAGAAATTTTAGATGCGAAAAAGAACCCTGAGTTATATGGTGACCTTTACCATAAAGTACGTATCAACTATTACCCGCCACACGGTGATAATAAAGAATCTTGGGACAACATCGATATCTTCGGTTGGTTGGGCTACAAAATGCAGATCAAAATCAATTTCTTGTGTCGCGATTCAATTTTAGCGGCTCCAGTTGCTTTGGATTTAGCTTTGTTTATTGATTTGGCGCAACGTGCAGGTATGTCAGGTATTCAAGAGTGGTTGTCATTTTACTTGAAATCGCCTCAAACTGCTCCGGGATTGCCTCCTGAACACGATATCTTCAAACAATTGATGAAATTGCAAAATACATTGCGCCACATTATGGGTGAAGATTTAATCACACATTTGGGATTGGATTATTACCAGGAGCTTGTAGATAGTATTCAATAAACTACCTTAATAAGAGAGGGGAAACAATTGTTTAAAAACAGTTTTTCCCCTTTTTCTTCAAGATCGTAAAGATCTTGAGGATTTGTGATTTAACCCTCTGTAGACTTTTGCGCTTACGAACGCTGAGATAGTGACGGGGGTTTTGCTTTTTTTATAAATGATTTTATTTTGCAATTAAAAGAAATGGAATTTGCAATTATAGCGGCGGGAGAAGGTTCTCGATTGCGAAAAGAGGGGTTCAATTTACCGAAACCCTTGCTACCATTACATGGAGTTCCATTAATTGAACGATTGATTCGCGTGTTTGTTAAAGAAGGGGCGCAAAGAGTTCATGTTATCATCAATAAACAATCTCCGGAACTGAAATTGTTTTTGGAAAAAACAACGTTTGAATTACCTATTGTGCTTATCGAGGAAGATACTGCAAGTTCATTGCATAGTTTTGCTTTGCTTGTTAAAAACAACCCCGATTGGTCGTCCTGCTGTCTTACGACAACAGATACGGTTTTTAGGCCACATGAATTTCATGCCTATTTAGATGCTTTTCATCAAAACAAAAATGCAGACGCTTTTATGGCAATCACGCCTTTTGTCGATGATGAAAGCCCACTCTACGTGAACACAGATTCACAGCTTCGTGTGGAAGCATTTTTGGATACGGCAACTGCAGAAACGAAATATGTTTCCGGGGGAATTTATTGCTTTCGCCAAGCGGCGATGGACTGTGCGTTAAGCTCCGTTGAAGCTGGAAATTCGAGAATGCGTAACTTTCAGCGCGCTTTATTAGAAAACGATTTACAAGTAGAAGCATTTGTTTTTGAAAAAGTCGTCGATATTGATCATCTAAAAGATCGTGCGGTTGCAGAACAATTTTTGAGTGAGGAAGTTAGTTAGTAAAATGAGCGAAATGATTTCTATTTTAGGCGTAACTCGAAAAAATCGCTTTTCACCCAATCATGTGGGGAATGATGCCGCTATATTTAATGAAGTAGTTTTAAAACTGACCGAAAAAGGTGCATCGGTCGAAGTGTGTAATGAAGATGAATTTTTGTCTTCTACATCTATAAAGCAGGAAAATATTCTGACGATGGGGAGAACAAAGACTTTGGTTAAAAAGTTACAATCTCTTCAAAATAATGGGATCAATGTTTTGAATTCCGGTTTTGGAATCGAAAATTGCTTTCGGAAAAATATGACACTTAAGCTTTTGGAAGGCGGTGTTCCTTATCCCAAAAGTATTGTGATCTCTACAGTTGCCGATATTCAATCTATTTTTGAGAAACTGAAAGGGAAGGGGGTATGGATCAAACGCGGTGATTTCCATGCTATTCATAAGGAAGACGTTACGTTTGCTGCCAGTCTGAAAGAAGCACAGCATATCTTGAATGAATACGCGCTTCGCGGGATTAAAGAAGCTGTTATTTCTGAACATCTTGCCGGTGACCTTCTGAAGTTTTATGCGGTTCGGGGAACGGATTTCTTCTTTTATTTCTACCCTTATGAACATAATCATCACAAATATGATTTGTATGAACAAATTAATGATGAGGTAGTACACTTTCCTTTCGACCTCGACAATCTCAAAAAAGTCGCCAATCGTGCTGCAGAAGTTCTGGATGTACATATCTACGGCGGTGATGTGATTATTGATGCAAATGGAGACTTCCATATTATTGACTTAAACGACTGGCCAAGTTTTGCGCCATGTCGGGCAGAGGCTGCTGAGGCCATTGCTCAAATGGTTTACCATAAATTTACTGAAAAGAACCACAATGCAGAAAGAACAAGTTAATGTAATCGAAGAAGAGAATTTGAGTGCATTCGAACAATCTTTAAAATCTAATGATACAGAAGAGCGAATTGATATTTGGTTTTACCGGCCTATAGGTTATCGCATCGCGCAAGTCTGTGCTAAAATCGGTATTACGCCAAATGCAGTGACGATTATTAGTATTTTCTTTGGCGTTGCGGCGGGTATTTTATTCTATTACCCGGCGTTGTGGATTAACGTCATCGGCATGCTTCTATTGGTGTTTGCCAACTCTTTGGATAGTGCCGACGGGCAGTTGGCGCGGATGACAGATAATAAAAGTCGTTTTGGCCGTATCTTAGATGGATTTGCGGGGGATTTTTGGTTCGCATCTATTCATATTGCGATCTGTTTGCGCAGTATTAATGAAGGATGGCCACAATGGCTATGGGTATTTTGTGTGCTTGCGGGTGTATCGCATATGATTCAGTCGGCAATGGCTGATTATTACCGTAATGTCCATTTATATTTTATAAAAGGGAAAGCGGGAAGTGAATTAGATAATACACGTGACTTGAAAGCTGACTATGATGCCTTGTCCTGGCGTAAGAATTTTTTTAGCAAATTTGTGTTGAATGGCTATATGGGCTATACGCGCAACCAAGAAAAGCTATCTCCAAAACTGCAAAAACTGCTGCATATTGTTAAAGGTCGTTATAAAGATGAACTGCCAAAGCAGTTGATGGTAGACTTTAGGGCACAGAATAAACCACTGATGAAGTATACAAATATTGTACAGTTCAATACACGGGTTATTTTTCTATTTATTTGGTTATTTATAGGTCAGCCTTGGATTTACTTTTTCTTTGATATGTTTGTCCTAAATCCGATTTTGATTTATATGTGTAACCGGCAAGAAAAAGTAAGTGGCTATTTTGTTGATAAATTAACAAACGATCCAACCTATGGGTAGTAAGATCTATAAAGTACTCTTTATGCTGATTGGTATAGGCACACTGGCTTATATGATTCATGCAATGGGCATTGATGAGATTTGGAACAACCTCGAAAAGATTGGCTGGTGGTTTTTGCCTGTACTTGGCAGCTGGGCAGTCCTTTACTGGATGAATGCAATGGCATTTAAGGCAATTATTCAGGAGCCGCAATTGCCACAGACGAATGTGCCATTTTGGAAGGTATTGCAATTGACAATATCTGGTTATGCCATCAATTATATTACGCCATTTGTCGCATTGGGAGGGGAGCCCTACCGTATTATGGAGCTAAAGAACTATGTCGGCGGTTCGAAGGCCGGTTCTTCCGTATTGTTATATGGCGTGATGCACATTTTGTCGCATATTTTATTTTGGGTCGCTTCTGTTTTTCTCATTCTTTGGTTTGTCCCCGCAAGCACTATGGTGGATGTGGCTTGTGCTGTGATTTTTGTGATGGCCATTATTTGTACTTGGCTATTTACAAAGTTTTATAAGAAGGGAATTACAGTTTCACTATTGAAAGCTTTGTCTAAACTACCTTTTGTAGGTAAGAAAATCGGTAATTTATTAGAGTCTAAGTATGAAACGTTGAATGACGTGGATCAGCAGGTGAAAAATCTCTTTCAAAATCGCAGGGATCGTTTCTACACGGCCCTTTTTTGGGAATTTGTAGCACGTGTTGTTGGCTGTTTTGAGATTTATTTTATTGGTTTGGCCTTAGATATCAATATTGACTTTATCGATGCCATGATTATTAGCTCAGGATCTTCCTTATTTGCCAATCTCGTTTTTTTCTTTCCAATGCAATTGGGAACACGGGAAGGTGGATTAGCTATGGCTGTGATGAGTATAGGATTGCCAGCGAAAGTCGGTATTTTTATGGGAGTTGTTACACGAATTCGGGAAATCGTCTGGATTATGATCGGTTTAGGCTGGATGAGTTTAGTAAAAAAGAAATAACATGGATAAGTTTAACATTAAAGGGATTATTTTTGATTATGGCGGTACCTTGGATACCAATGGTGGCCATTGGGGAGCTGTTATCTGGTCAGGTTATGAAAAATATCAGGTCCCTGTAAATTTGAATGCTTTTCAGGAAGCTTATGCTTACGCTGAACGTCAAATGGCTCTACAGCCTATTATTAAGCCGGACTTTAATTTTTTAGAGGTCCTTGAAGCAAAGCTTAACGTACAATTTGAATATCTTATTGCTGCCGGTTATGAATTGGATAGAACATTAGCTCATAAAATAGCCTTTGATGGCTATTCACTGGCGAAGAATACAGTTGAACAGGTAAAACCTCTATTAACTTCGCTAAGTGAAAACTATCCGATTGTCATGGTTTCCAATTTTTACGGTAACCTGAAATCTGTTCTCGCTGATTTTGGAATTCTTTCCTATTTTCAGTCTGTTGTGGAGTCGGCCGTAGTCGGTGTACGCAAACCTGATCCTGCAATTTATGCTTTAGGTGTGACTAAAATAGGTCTTCCTGCGCAGGAAATCCTTGTCGTAGGCGATTCTTATAGTAAAGATATGGTACCCGCTAAAGCTGTTGGCTGCCAGACCTTATGGTTGAAAGGGCAGACTTGGGGCGAGGATAAATTGCAAGATACTTCAGCTGCAGACCAGCAATTTACAAGTATCTTTGACTTAATCGACTTTGTTTAAATAAAGATTCTGACGAAATTCTTTAGGCGAGATTCCAACATTTCGCTTAAAGAATTTACCGAAAAAAGACTGATCCGAGAAATGCAATTTCACCGCAATTTCCCGTATTGAAAGCCCCTGGCAGAGCAAGGATTTTGCTTCTTCTACTAAAACATTCTGAATAAGTTCTATTGCTGATTTTCCTGTAAGCTCCTTGGTAATTACCGAAAGGTGCTTTGCCGTGATGCCAAGTTGCATTGCATAAAATTGCACCATATGTTCTTTATGGAATGACTTTTTTAATAGTAGATGGAAATTGGCCAGGATCTCCCTTTTCCGGGAGGGAACAGCGGGTGTATTTCGCATATTTTGGCTTCCTAGACGGGCTATCTCACAAAACAATATTTCCGTTAATGACTTTATAATCTGATTTTTGAAGAGATAGCTAGCCTCTTGTCGATCGTAATGAATAAACTGTTTAAATAAGTTAGATAAGTTGGTCGAATCCTGGTTGGATAGCGACCAGATGTAGCTGTCATTTAAGGCAAGAGACTTTTTGGTGACCTCGAAGAAATCTTCCTGAAAATCCAGTTTGAAGCTAAAATCCAGCGTAAAGAAAATCAAGTATACCTCACAATCCCAAGATTTAGAGACCGAAGAGCCATTTACCCTCGAAGACGGATTGGTTAGCAGCAGGTGATTTTGAGCGACCTGTATCCTTTCGTTATTAATAACAAAGGAAGTCTCGCCCTTTTTTATTAAACAAAGTGAATAGAGCTCGCTTTTTGTTAAAATGTGCTGCTGCTCGGAACTAAAAACGGGTTTTGATTTGTTGCCTTTAAAATGAAAGACATAAAAGCCCTTATTTTCGAATGGTATTTCCTGTACAGACATGTTTATTTTACGATAAAATCAAAATAGGTTTTACGATAGGGTTCATCTTGCAGGGTGTAGTGCCACCATTCCTTATCGTAAGCTTTGAAGCCAAACTTAGCCATCGCTTCTTTTAAAATCTTTCGGTTTTCTTTTTGTTGGGCTGAAAGATTCGCATATTGATGATGAGATACTGCGCCAAAAAAATCAAAAGGTCCACCCATATCAATCTCTTTTTTGTCTTTTAAGCTAATGAGCGTTAGATCTACTGTACTACCGCGACTATGACCTGATTTGGAAGCAATAAAACCTAAATTAAACAAATTCTTCTTATCGAGAAGTGGATAAAATTCTCTTTTTGCAATGGTATCGTCGGTTTTTAAAGACCATGACTTGAAATTGTCAACAGCGCGTTGCGGACGGTAGGCATCGAATATTTTCAGTCCCATGCCTTTTTTATTTAAATGGATCTCCACTTGCTGAAGTGCTAATGCAGCGCGCTTAGTTAAGATGGCGACAGGTTTCTCATAACCGCGGATTGGCCTTCCAGTGAAGTTGTGGCTTCCGAAATAACGCATTTCTAAGCTTATCGTGGGAATAATGTCCTTGACGTATACAAAATCTGATGGCATGGTTTTTTCCTGCGCACTGAGGCAAAGTGTGAGAAGGCTTAAGCCAAATGTAAGACACAAGTTGAATTTCATGGAATGAAGATACAACTTGTGTCTTAATTAATATAATAAAAACGGTGATTCTCGTCTGTATCAATAGGTATAAAGCCCAGTTCGGTTTATTGATCAATTTGCGCGCCTATTGATAGACAGGTCGCTAATGATCAGCTAATTTTTTTTTCAGGTAATTGTATATTTCAATCTGTGAACGACATGGTACCTTTTTATTCTCAACGTAATGATTGCTAAGCGAATTGTTGAGTATGCGCGCTTTGACATTATCATTGAGCTGTATTTGAAGCATTTCTTTTAAATCTTCCTTGATTTTTTTGCTCGTTATTTTGACTGCTGCTTCAATACGATGATCCAAATTTCTTGTCATCCAGTCAGCAGAGGAAATAAATAGCTGCTCTCTACCAGCGTTGTAGAAATACATCACACGGGCATGTTCTAAATATTCATCTACGATTGAAATGGCATTCATTTGCAATTTAAACGTTTTTTGATTTGTTGCACAGTAGATTCCCCGGATGATAAGATCTATTTTGACACCAGCTGTTGCGGCATCATAGAGCTTTTTAATCATTTCTTTATCACTCAGTGAATTTACCTTGACAATGATGTATGCTTTTCGACCAGCCTTTGCTTCTGTAATTTCCTGGTCGATATAGTGTAGAAGTTCTCTACGCATATCTGTTGGGCATATCAAAAGACTTTTGCAATTTTTGATAATTTCAGCCGGATTTGATTTAGGACGTCTCAGGTAATTGAAAACCTTATTTATATCGGCAATAACATCCCTATTACTCGTTAAGAGACAATAATCACCGTATAATTTCGCTGTTTTTTCGTTGATATTTCCGGTGCTGACAAAACCATATTGGATCGTTTTCATCCCAATACGTTTTTTTATCACACATAGTTTTGCATGGACCTTTTTATTTGGTATACCGGTCAACACTTTAATGCCTTCCAATTCGAGTTTCTCTTTCCAGTCCAAATTGTTTTCTTCATCAAATCTTGCGCGAAGTTCAAGCATTACGGTGACTTCCTTTCCATTGCGGGCTGCGTTAATCAAGGCATTTGCAATCTTTGAATTCGAAGCTAAGCGGTATGCCGTAATCTGGATCGTTTTTACATCTGGATCCATTGCTGCTTCCCGAAGAAGATCAATGATCGGTCTAAATTCATGGTATGGAAAGGAGAGAAGTACATCTTTTTTCAATACGGTATCCGTTACACGTTCGTAATTCTGAAAATAAGGATGCGGAAAAGAGGTCCGTTCCAAAGGTTGATTGTAGGATTTAAACACATTTGGGAAATCCATAAAGTGTTTAAAATTATGTATTTTTTGCCCTGGAATAATACTGTCTTTTTTTGAAAGGTTAAGTTTCTTGATCAGGAATTCTACCAATTTATGGTCCATCTCTTGATCAAAAATAAATCGGGTAGGTTTACCTTTTCTTCTGTTTTTTACCCCTTTGCTTATCTTCTCAACCAGCGTCGTGTTGATATCATTGTCAATGTCAAACTCGGCATCTTTTGTTACTTTAAAGACATGTGAATTGAATACATCAAAACCGAAGTAGGAAAATATTAATGGAAGATTAAACTTGATAACATCCTCCAAAAGTATAATATGCTTTTCATCTTTTGGCGAAGGTAACTGTACGAAGCGTCCATTTTGACTGGTCGGGATTTCGATAAGTGCAAATTTGGTTTCATACTGCCATTCCTGTTTTCCCATCGCAATGCCCAAGTAGAGGCTCTTATCCCGAATATAGGGCATAGGTCGTATATCGTCCAATATCAAAGGAATGACGTTCGATTCCACCTCATCCTGATAATAGTCGCTCACAAACTTTTGTTGTTCGGGATTGAGTTCTTCACTAGTCTTGATATAGACATTCTGTTTGGCCATATCTTTTTGGATACGATTCCACGTACTGTCAAATTTCTTTTGCTGCTTGATTACCCGGATATTGAGCTCTTCTAAGATGAGCTGTGGGTCTTCGTAGAAGGATTGGTTGGCACTTTTGTCTTTCAGGTCTATAGCCCGTTTTAGACCTGCAACACGTACACGGAAAAATTCATCGAGGTTATTGGAAAATATACCTAAAAATTTGATTCTTAGGGGTAAAGGGACAGTCTCGTCCGCTGCTTCCTGTAATACTCTGCCATTAAAGCTCAACCAGCTAACGTCTCTCGGGATGAATTTTTTCGCCATAACTAAATATACGTAAATTTAAAAAGCAAAACTATAGCTCTAGGGGTGATAAACGAACTTTTTCGTGTTAAAGAATTATTAAGTTATTTTTTGTTTATGTATCTCAGCGCTCATGTTAATACAAATTCTTTCATGGCAAAAAAAATCCCCCAAAGGTCTATTTAGACTTTGAGGGATATGTCATTATGTTTGGTTTCGTTTATTTCTTCTTTCCGTACTTTTTGGAAATCTGAATAGCTTTGTATTTCGTTGTGTCAAAATGTGGTGTGTCAATTGACAAGCTTGTCGGATAAGGAGCGCTGCGATCAAAGAAATACACAGTTGTTGTACTTCCGTAATCATTAACAGGCATCAAATCAAGACAGGCTGAGTAATCTGCATTCAACAAGTCGCCTACTGTAACGGCATAAATGCGTATAATACCACCTTTATTTTGTTCATTTCTTACGAAAGCGGCTTCCTTAAAACCTCCCGGTAGATCTTCAATACTTTTCTGATTGAAACTATCTTTTAAAATAAAACCCAACAGCACTAAAATCGGTATGACCAAAAGCCATAGCCTTTTATTCTTCTTCATTAAAAATATTTAAATTGTAATTGTTATACCTAATAATTTGTAAAACTCTTTTAAAATTGCTTGGTGTCCTGGCCAAGCAGGAGAGGTAACCAAATTGCCGTCTACGACAGCTTGATCCGCAGGGATATTTTTCCATGTGCCGCCCGCTAGTTCGATGTCGGGACCTACAGCAACATAGGCTGTCAATGTCCGACCTGCGAGTACCTTTGCAGCTGTCAATACTTGGATACCATGGCATATTGCCGCGACAGGTTTGTTTTGCTCAAAGAAGTGCTTCGTAATCTCCAAAACACGTTTGTTGAGTCGAATATATTCTGCCGATCGTCCTCCCGCAATATATAAACCATCATAATCTTCGACATTGACCTGGTCGAAATCTTTATTGATTGCGAAATTGTGTCCGCGCAGTTCTTTATAAGTCTGGTCACCAGTGAAATCATGCACTGCTGTGGGGACTACATCTCCGCTTTTGCGGTCCGGAGCAATTGCATCTACTGTTAATCCTATTGAACCCATTGCTTGAAATGGAACCATTGCTTCGTAATCTTCTACAAAGTCTCCTACAAGTAGTAATATTTTTTTTGCCATATCAAAAAACCTCTTTTAATAGGTTTTCAATTTACATATTAAAAGAGGTATTCACAATGATTATTTGTTAATCTTTTGTTAACCTTGTACGGATAATTTTTCAGCAAGTGCACGTTTTGTTTTGCGTACTTTAGCTTCTAATTGGCTTCTTAAAGTGGGATCGACAATACCTTTACCTTCTTCAAAGTTTTTGTGGAATTCAGGAAGAGAGAAGGAGTCTAATATGTCGGCACCATCCCAAGTGATTCGGTTTACTGCGGTGTTCAATACCGTGGCACCTCCCATTGGACCAGGAGCAGTAGCCAATAAGAAAACAGGTTTGCCATTGAATAATTTACGGTTAGGAATACGTGAGACCCAGTCAACAATATTTTTGTAAGCTGTAGTATATGACCCATTGTGTTCGGCCAAAGAAATCAAAAGGAAATCTGCTGCATCCATTTTAGCAGCAAAGTCATGTGCCAACTGTGGAATGCCCAACTCGACTTCTTTGTCGTAAGAATAGATAGGCATTTCAAAATGGTTTAAGTCTAGCAATTCGATGATATCGTCTGCTTCTTTGTAGTATTTGGAAGTACTTGTGACGAACGTTTTGTTGATTGAGTTTTTGTTGCTTGTTCCTGCAAATGCTAATATTTTCATCTTTATATCATTAATTTATGAGGTGTTGAATAGGGGCAAAACTGCCCAATACTGACCTCCTTGTTACCTTTAGAAAATCATGATTTTCGCATGTTTTCGCTATGTTTTATTTTAAAATCTGGTCAAACTTACGATATAATTGCTGAATAAATGTCAATCAAATGTCTCTGTACGGCGTCCTAGCGTATTTATTGATGTAGATCAATAAAATTGAAACGTTCGTACATACCAAGCAGGCCTGTAAGTCCGCCAGTATGAATAACGAGTACCTGATCCGCGGGGGTAAAGTAGTCCTTTTTGATCAGATCATCTACAGCATAAAGTAATTTGCCGGTATAGGTGGGCTCGATCATGATTCCTGTAGCAGCTATAAAATGCTGAACAAAGGCGAGCAAGTCGTTATTGGATTTTGCATAACCACCAAAATGATAATCAAGATGTAAAATAGGAGGGGTGATGTTGGGGTAAATTTGATCGACTTCCTCCTGAATAAAGCCTCCATTTTTTAAAACAGGTATGCCGTGTACGCGGGTAAATAGGTCTCGTTTTTCTATCGCATTGGCTATTCCAGCTAACGTTGTTCCTGTGCCGCAGGCGGTAAAAATATGCTGGTATTCATGTTGGAGTTCATCAACGAGTTCGGAGCAACCTTTTGCTCCCAGCATGCCGTAACCACCCTCGTGTATATAGAACGTCGTTGGATCCTGATCAAAATAGGTGTTGTATAAATTTTCTTTATCTCGGTAAGATTCGCGGTCGACGTAAATGAGCTGCATCCCAAAAAGGCGGCACATTGCTAAAACAGGGTTGTTAACCCCTTCTTCACCTCGAACAAAAGCGGTTGTTTTAAACTTAAAGGTAGCTCCGGCGCAAGCGGTAGCTAAAAGATGGTTGCTCCATGCTCCACCAAATGTAACAAGATGATTTTTCTGAAGCTGCAGGGCTTCTTCCAGATTATACTTTAATTTTCGCCATTTATTGCCTGAAATAAAGGGATGTATGAGGTCATCGCGCTTAAGCGTTACTTTAATATGCTTCTTCTCCCAGGCTGGGAGGCACAATTCAGTTTCGGGGCTATGGATTTTGAAGGACAACATAACATTAAATGAAAACAAATTTAACGAAAATTGTTTCATTTGGTTTATTTTTGTAGCATGACAGAACAAATTGGATCGCAAGATCAGGAAGAACAAGAATTATTTGAGCATCTACGTATTGAGGTGGATAAGGGACAAGCATTACTCCGCATTGACAAATACCTGATGAACAGAGTTGAAAATGCGACACGGAGCAAAATTCAGCATGCTATTGAAGCAGGTTCTGTCATGGTTAACGGTAAGGAGATCAAGGCGAGCTATAAGGTTAGACCTGATGATGTGATTACATTGGTGCTACCTGATCCACCACGGGATAATGAAGTTTATCCAGAAAACATTCCATTGGATATCAAATACGAGGATGACGACGTGCTGATTGTGAATAAAGAGGCGGGCATGGTCGTGCATCCAGGATATAATAATTATACGGGAACCTTGGTAAATGCATTGACGTATCATATACAGCAGTTGCCACAGCTTCCAGGAAACTCCGATCGCCCGGGTTTAGTACATCGAATCGATAAAGACACTTCCGGACTATTGGTTATTGCTAAAAATGAAAAATCAATGGCCTTTTTGGCAAAACAGTTTTTTGATCACAGTATTACCCGTAAGTATATTGCATTAGTTTGGGGTGATTTAAAAGAGGACGGAACAATTACAGGTTATATTGGACGTCATCTAAAAGACAGACGCATCATGGCCATGTATGATGGTGAAGACAAAGGGCGTTGGTCAGTGACACATTACAGAGTTTTGGAGCGACTGGGCTATGTTACTTTAATAGAATGTCAGTTAGAAACAGGGCGTACACACCAAATTCGTACGCATATGCAATCTATTGGTCATCCGCTATTTAATGATGCAATGTATGGTGGAGATAAGATTTTAAAAGGTACCGTGTTTTCAAAGTACAAGCAGTTTGTGGATAACTGTTTTTCATTACTGCCGCGACAAGCACTTCATGCGCAGGTATTGGGATTTATCCATCCTTCTACAAAAGAAAATATGTATTTTGAGGTACCATTTCCAGAAGATTTTCGTTTAGCTTTAGAAAAGTGGCGTGCTTATGCTGCAAATTCAATGGCTATAGAAAATGATTAAAATTTAGAACAAAATTAAGATGCCAATAAACTATATCAATTTCAATGGCAATGTAGTGCCGGAAGATCAGGAAATATTTAGCATTGAGAATAGAGGTTTTCGTTATGGGGACGGATTATTCGAAACGATGCTGTATAAGGATGGTGATATCCGTTTTCTAAATTTTCATGTTGAGCGTTTACAGAAAGGTATGGAGTTGATTCATTTGGATGACGCCAATCTTTTCGATGAGTTTTTTATTCGTTCAAGATCCGAAGAATTAATTCGCAAAAATAATATGTTGGGGCAACAGGTTCGCATCCGATTGATCGTATTTAGATCTGGTGGTGGATTGTATAGTCCGACGAGTAATAAACCTGGTTTTGTTTTGCAGGTGCAGCGCATAGAACCTAATCTTCGCGATAAAAAGGTTGGTTTGATTGTAGGGCTGTACAATGAATTCAAAAAACCGTATAGCGATCTTTCAAAGATTAAATCTTTAAATGCGCAGATTTATGTTTTGGCTGGCATCTATAAAAAGAAAATGGCTTTTGATGATGTATTGATTCTAAATCAGGAAGGTTATCTATGTGAATCCTTGATTTCAAATATCTTTGTCTATTATGAAAAGGTACTTTATACACCAGCGTTATCCGAAGGATGTATTGAAGGAGTAATGCGCCGGGTAGTCATGGACATGGCACAGGATGAAGGTATAGAGGTGGTTGAGGCACAGATAAGCCCCGAAATCATGAAACGGGCGGATGAGATTTTCTGTACCAATGCTGTACAGGGCGTACAATGGGTAATGGGCTATAAGCAAAAGCGTTATTTCAATAAGATCTCGCGGATTTTGCAGGAAAAATTACAACATTGGAACTATGACGTCAGTGATGAACAGGACTAGAATAATTTGATTATACATACAAAAGGGCAGGATTTAATCCTGTCCTTTTGTATGTATAATTCGCTCAGCCCATTGCTCAAAGGCATTTTTAAAGCTGCGTAGAAAATCTTTGGTTTTTTGTGATTCAATTGTCCCACTGGGTCCAATACATGTTGTTATACTGCCCAGATAAGCTTCGGGTTGCTGCATCGTTAAGATATTGACGAAGACCAGTGATTGACGTAAATGGTGGTTGGCGCCAAAGCCACCGTAAACTCCCGTTGATGAAGAAATTATTGCGCCAGGTTTGCCATCCCATTTATTTTTTCCATAGGGTCTTGAACCCACGTCAATCGCATTTTTTAAAACTGCAGGAATAGAACGATTATACTCTGCAGTAATAAAAAGTACAGCATCCAGAGAAGCGACCTCTTTCCGAAATCGCACATAGCTCGGAGGAGGATTTCCTACATCGTCAAAATCCTGATTATATAGGGGAAGCTCGCTGATATCGATTATGCGATAGCCAAACTTAGATTCCTCTTGCTCAAGAATAAACTGCGCAATTTTTTTGTTGTAAGATTCCTTTCGTAAGCTACCAACCAATATTCCTACGTTATATATACTCATGGTAATTAGTTTATTAAAGTCTGTATGATCTGAACAACTGATCCTATTAAAAAGTTTGCGGTTTTTTATCAATCATATCGTATTTAACCTGTTTAAAATGAGATTCTTATTGCTGTGTTAACAAAAATTAACATTTGAACATTAATCTTTTGCACACTGTTTGTTGTCGTATTGTAAAGAAGAAATTACAAACTAGAGGGAGGAGCTACTTATGAAAAAATTGTTTTACGCGGCTGCGATTATTGCAGGCCTTTTTACTGCGGGAGCTGCACAAGCGCAAGTCAGTATTAGTGTCAATATTGGGAGTCAGCCTAGCTGGGGGCCAGCTGGTTATGATTACGCGCGCTATTATTATATTCCAGAATATAATATGTATTACGATGTACCCGCGAGATGTTACGTTTATTATGATAATGGCGGCTGGATAAGAAGGGCAAGTTTGCCAAGAAGATACAGACATTACGATTTTTATCGTGCTCATAAAGTGGTTATCAACGATCGCACACCTTGGCATCACCACGATCGGTATAGAAGCCGTTATGGCGGCTACCGTGGAAGACAAGTATCTATCCGTGACAACCACCACGGTGGCAGTGGGTATTCATTTGCTAGCGAACGTAGTGTAAGGCGCGAACATTCATGGGGAGAAAGCCGTCGATACGATAGAGGAAATGGACATGGACGTGGCAATAACCATGGGCATGGAAACGGACATGGGCGTGGTAACGGTCACGGAGGAAGACATAGAGATTAATCGAGTAGTTGAATAACATGATAAAAAAGGAATCTATATACATATAGGTTCCTTTTTTTTGACCAGAAATAACACGCTGTTTGCATTCGTAGCTTCGGGTGCTTTCGGAATCATGAAACTTTTAGTGTGCATGCACAATAAATTAAATAACATTACAGCTTGATTAATGAAAAATATATTAATTTTGCGCTACAAGTGACTGAGATCAGTTTATTTTAGATGAATTTGAGTCTTTGGGAAATAATTGTAATGTGTAAGTTAATTTTTGTGATGAGAAAAGTGGTTAATTCGGTTGTTGTATGGGGAGGGTTAAGTATATCTATTATGGGATTTTACTCCTGCAATCAAAGTGGGACAAATAAGGTGCAAAATGTGGGAGCTGTTGACTCTATGCCGCCCAAAAAAGATAGTTTGCTTGCTGTGCAAGATTCGATAAGTAAAGTAGATTCCCTCCGTAAAGACACCATTACAAAAATGGAAGAAAATGTGGACTACAAAGGGGCTAAAGATACGACGGTATTGTTGACTGATACTGTTTCTCCACGTTATATTTATCTCACTTTTGACGATGGTCCACTGAATGGAAGCCAGCACCTTGATTCCATTGCGACAGCGAAAGGCATTAAAATTAATGCTTTTCTGATTGGCAATCATGATAAAATGAGTAAAAAATTACACAGTTTTACAGAACGTTATAAGAATAATCCTTTAGTGGATTGTTACAACCACAGTTACTGGCATGCGCACAATAAATACAGTACTTTCTATTCGAATCCGCAGACGGCTTTTGAAGATTTTGAACTTGCTGAGCAATCGCTGGGATTAACACATAAAATAGTTCGGTTGCCGGGACGAAATATCTGGTATATCGGAGACCGTAAAAAGGTTGATTTGAAAAGTGGGGCTTCGACAGCCGAGTTACTACACCAGAATGGTTATAAAGTAATTGGTTGGGACTGTGAGTGGAAGATAAATGGTGTTACAGGGAAACCGGACCTATCGGTGAATCAATTGTATACCCAAATGAAGAATTTGCTCCGTAAAGGTACCTCTTATACGAAAAACAATGTTGTGCTATTAACACATGACAATATGTATCAAACGAAAAAAGGACAGCGGCTATTATCGGATTTGATCGATAGTCTCAAACAACATCCAAACTATCGTTTTGAATTTGTACGGAATTATCCGCAATAGTGACAGCTATCTCTCTAAATAATTAAGGCTTAAACAGGAATGAATCCCAGTTTAAGCCTTAATTATTTAGACGAAAAGTCTATTTTAATTTTGTTTACGAAGATATTTGGTCAGTATCACGATTGTTTGACCCTCAATCTTTCCTTCAATTTGTTCGATATTGTCTGCTACTAGTCGAATATTCTTAACTACGGTTCCTAAAGTCGCTTTTAAAGAAGATCCTTTCACGTCAAGTGTTTTTGTCAGAACAACAGTATCACCCTCCAACAGTCGTTGCCCGATGCTATCTTCATGAAAAGAAACATAGCCATCATTTTCATGATCTCCAGTTTTCTTAGCTTCCGATAGTGTTTCATCGTCGAGATAGAGGATATCCAGTGCTTCAGACGCCCACCCTTCATTTTTTAATCGGTTTAACATACGCCAGCATACAATTTGCACCGATGGGTTTTCGGACCACATCGCATTTGGAAGGAATTTCCAGTCGTCTGGATTTAATTGTTCCGTTTTGTTGAGCTGATTGACCAATGTTTCTGAAATCAGTAAAGTATTGTCCAAATTTGATATTATTTCCGGGGGTAATGTGTAGGCAATTAAAGTGGCATCTTCGCCTGTCAGCTCACATTTTCCGCCAGCTCTCGCTTGTAATTGTTCTTCTAATTTCATGTCAGTTTTTTTGAAAGCCCAAACTTAGCCAAATTTGCTTTGATGTACAATGACGAATATCACGACTTAGGGAAATAATTCCTGTTTTTACTCTTATAAAGCATTGTTTTTGCTTATGGCTTTCATTTGTTTGCTGGTAAATTTATTTATATGATGCTCGCTATGAGGTAAAGTGGAGTAAATTTTTTCTTCAAATAAATTTACTCCATGTAGAACATTGGTACCGAATTTGTGTTTAACCAACATTAGAAAAGATTATTAACTGTAATATAGGAATACTATGAAATGGCAAGGAGGCAAGCAAAGTGGTAATTTTGAGGACCGTCGTGGAATGTCGGGGGGAGGAAAAATTGCTTTAGGAGGAATTGGTGGAATTATTGTTTTGGTGATTGGATTTTTGATGGGGGGAGATCCCATGCAACTTTTACAGCAAGCCCAGAACATGGGGGCGCAAACCGAACAATCCGGACAACCTCGTGAGTTAAATCCTGATGAAAAAAGGCTTACCGAATTTTCGCTGACCGTGCTCCAGAGCACGGAGGATGTGTGGGCCAAGTTGTTTAAAGAACAGATGCAAAAGAATTATACGCCAACGACTCTGGTTTTTTACGATGGCGGTACGCAGACCGATGGTTGTGGTATGGGGCAGGCTTCTTACGGACCTTTCTATTGTCCGGGGGATCAGAAGATTTACTTGGATTTGAGTTTTAGTAAAGAATTGTCGGATAAATTTGGAGCAAAAGGGGAGTTCGCCATGGCTTATGTTATCGCGCATGAGGTCGGGCACCATATTCAGCAATTGGTAGGTTTATTACCGAACACCAATCAGGCCCGAGGAAAGCTCAGCGAACGAGAGAACAATAAAATCTCCGTTATGACTGAACTGCAAGCTGATTTTTATGCCGGCGTATGGGCGCATTACCTCAACGAGTTCACGGATATAAAAATTGATTACAATGATATTCTAGATGGGATGAAGGCTGCCGAAGCTGTCGGTGATGACAAATTGCAGACCGAAGCTCAGGGATACGCGGTTCCCGAATCATTTACACATGGTACTTCTGCTCAGCGTATGGCATGGTTTAAGAAGGGCTATGAGTCAGGGGATATGCGTTCGGGAAATACCTTTGAAGATCCGAGTCTGAAATAGGGATCGTAATTCGAATAAAAAAACACCTGGCCGTGCAGCATGTCCGGGTGTTTTTTTATTGTGGTATACGCAATTTGCCTTGAGGGAACCAAGCCGTTTGGCAAATGCCGCGCTGGTCATATCAGATCATTACTGAACCAACAGATTACAACCACGAATATCACTTTGGTCAAAGCGTCCCAATATTTCAAAAGATCCATCCTCATATATTTTACCTAAATCCTGTGTGGCTATAAATGAACAGGAGTAGCGATTGGCGAGGTCGATTACGTTGATACCACCAGTTTTATTCAACGGAATCAGGCTTAATGGATCATTGGTATCCCGAATTAAGATTTTCATCCATTTTGGGAGATGGAATATTCCCTGACCTGAAGAATAGCCCTGTGAGAGCAGTTCTGTCATGCCATATTCAGAATGGATTCCATGTACAGAAAAGGCTTCTTCAAGAAGCTGATGAATTTCTTGTTTGACCATTTCTTTTCGCTTGCCTTTCATTCCGCCGGTTTCCATAATGATCAGTTCAGGAAATTCAAAGGCATATTGTTCAATGAAGTCGAGTAGGGCATACGTTACGCCAAAGAGGATGGTCTTTGTCCCTTTATTTTTGAGCTTAACAAGTGTATCGTAAAGCTCTTGGTGATTATAGAGAAAATAATTGCTTTCAGGTTGCTCACTTTGCTTCATGAGATCATCAATCATATAGATTAAAGATGAACCACTTCTTTCGAGATAGGATGGGAGCAATGCCAGGACGGCAATGTCGCCTAGCGGGCCATAGAAACTTTCAAAAATCTTACGAAAAGTTTGCTCATATATACTCCTGTCGGCGACCAGATGTTTTGATGTGACCATACCCGTTGTACCCGAACTCGAGAATACGATTTCAGCTTCCATTCCTTCAGCAATAACCTGTTGGGTCTTAAAAAATTCGATGGGCATGAAGGGAATATCAGTATAATGTTGAATACTGTCTTTTTCTCTTCCCAATAACCTGACGTAGTCACGATAAACCTTACAATGCTGGCTTTGGAATCGGTAGGTATCTAAACAATGCTGATTAAAATCAACTTCGGTTTTAATCTCAAAAAAATCCTTCCAATTCGTCATAGCATTTAAAAATTTGATGAACAAAATTAACTAAAATTTGGAAATATAGGGACGACTTATAGATTCCATTTACCAGACACCTATCGAAGATGGATGATATTACGAACTTTGTCCATTATAGCAGTGTTTAAGAGAAATAGATTGGAGGGAGGGAAATATGAATGTGGGAAATCCTGAGGTCAAATTTAACGAATTTAACCTCAGGATTTTATTGTTTACAACATACCACCGTCGACAGGTAGAACTTGCCCAGTTACGTATGCAGACAAGTCAGATGCTAAATAAAGACAAGCGTTGGCTACATCTTCTGGTTCTCCAGCACGTTTTAATGGAATTCCTGCTTCCCATCCCGCTACAACTTTTGGATCCAGTACATCGGTCATTTCGGTACGTATAAATCCTGGAGCTACTACGTTCGCACGGATATTACGAGAACCTAATTCTTTAGCAATGGATTTTGTGAACCCAATAATACCAGCTTTTGATGCCGCATAATTTGCTTGACCAGCATTTCCTTGCACACCCACTACTGAAGACATATTGATAAAGGAACCTTTACGGTTTTTCATCATAATTTTTGAAGCAGCCTTTGTAACGTTAAAGACAGATTTTAAGTTGACATTTAATACATCATCCCAATTCTCTTCGGTCATGCGCATCAACAGGCCATCTTTTGTGATACCGGCATTATTTACAACGATATCTAATCCTCCAAAATCGGCAACAATGGAGTTAATTAATTGTTCCGCTTCTTCGAATTTTGAAGCATCAGAACGATAGCCAATCACTTTGGTGCCAAAAGCTTGAAGCTCCTGTTCCAAAGCCTGCCCTTTTTCGACAGAAGAAAGATAAGTGAAAGCGACGTTAGCACCATGTTGTGCAAACACTTCCGCAATTTTCCTTCCGATTCCTTTTGATGCTCCTGTTACTAAAGCAATTTTTCCTTCAAGTATTTTCATCTGTATAAGTTATTTGTTCGTCAATTGTTCACTTCTAAGGCATTTATGACCATCTTCGATGCGTTTTCTGTCTTTCATATGCCTTCGGTCGCTGGAATTCAGTACGATATATGAATTCGATTCATGTGGTTTATCGTGTTATGCCACAATTTTGTTTTTTCGGTACACCCTAGCTATGAATAAATCATACAGTTTCATCGTTATAGTGTGCCCTATTGCCTATTGATGTTTTGCAAAAATGTTAAAACTATATTATAACACAAAATCTTTCGCTAAATAACGGTTTAAAATACCAAAACATTGTATGCTGCTCTAGTGTTTATTTTTGAGTGGACACTTGTTTTCAGTATTCAAATTTTGGATTTGGCAGTAAGCGATCGCTCACTTAGGATTATTTTAATAAATCAATGGTATTTTTGAATAAGTGGTTCTAAAAAGTACAGTTTTTTGACAAAAGACTTGGGGGTTTACCAAAAACTATATTAAATTTGCATCAATCACAAAAACATGAGCAAAAAATCAAATAAAGAAGTTGACGTTGTTCTAATCGGCGCCGGTATTATGAGTGCTACTTTGGGTACTCTAATCAATGAATTAAGCCCAGACGTTAATATTGAAATTCTTGAGCGTTTGGATGTTGTGGCTGCTGAAAGTTCTGACGCTTGGAATAATGCTGGCACGGGTCACTCTGCCCTGTGCGAGTTAAATTATACCCCGGAACAGAAAGATGGTTCTGTAAAGATTGATAAAGCAGTGAAAATTGCCGAGCAATTTGAAGTGTCAAAGCAATTTTGGTCCTACCTCGTTGATAAAGGCATTATTGCCCAACCTGAAAATTTTATCCGTAGTATTCCACACATGAGTGCGGTTTTTGGTGAAAAAGATGCTAAATTCCTAAAGACAAGATGGGAAACATTGACGACTCAAAACTTGTTCAAGGGGATGGAATATACTGAAGATCCTGCATTGCTGAAATCGTGGATTCCATTAATGATGGAAGGGCGCGCTGCAGACGAAAAAATCGCTGCGACTAAAATGGATCTCGGCACAGATGTTAATTTTGGTTCTTTGACGCGTGATTTGATCGCTAATCTTGAACATAAAGAAAATATTTCTATTTCCTTAAACCACGAAGTTGTTGATATCGAACGTGAGGAAGATGGTCGTTGGGAAGTGGAAGTCAAAGATTTAAACACCGGCGTAAAACGAGAGATCAAAGCTAAATTTGTTTTTATTGGAGCTGGTGGTCACTCTTTGTTGTTGTTAGAAAAATCGGGTATTCCAGAAGCAAAAGGTTATGGTGGCTTTCCGGTAGGAGGCCAGTGGCTGAGATGTGTCAATGAAGAGATCATCAATACACATCATGCGAAAGTATACGGTAAAGCTTCTGTTGGCGCGCCGCCGATGTCTGTTCCCCATTTAGATACCCGATACATCGATGGCAAGCAAGCATTATTGTTTGGACCATATGCAGGTTTCTCAACTAAATTCTTAAAACAGGGGTCTTACTTCGATTTACCTGCTTCTATCAAATTGTCCAATATCCGCCCGATGTTATCAGCCGGACTTGACAACTTACCTTTGACGAAGTATCTTATTACTGAAGTCATGAAGTCGCCAAAAGATAAACTGGAGTCTTTAAAACAATTTATGCCTACGGCTAAATTGGAGGATTGGGTAATCGAGAAAGCAGGACAACGTGTTCAAGTCATCAAGAAAGATGAGAAGAAAGGTGGAATTCTGGAATTTGGTACAGAAGTCGTTTCTAGTGCCGATGGCTCTATTGCAGCTTTATTGGGGGCATCTCCAGGAGCTTCGACATCTGTTGCTATCATGATCAGTCTGTTGAAGAGATGTTTCCCTGAACGTGCGAAATCAGATGAATACCGTAAAAAACTACGTGAAATGATTCCTTCACACGGGAAATCATTGAACGATGATGCGCAACTATGTAAAGAAACGCGTACGCGTACGCACAAAGCGTTGAAATTGATTGATATAGAATAATCAATTCAACAGAAAATATACTTATGGGGTGCTTGGAATGACCATGGTCATTCTCGGCTGAGATTATACCCAATAAAAGCGATTGTACCTCCTTGTACAATCGCTTTTATATACCTGATCCAGGTAATGCTGGCGTAGGGATTTAATTTCAATAAAAACAGCCGTTTTTCTCCCATAGGTTTATTATGAATGACACGAAATAATAAACAAGGCGATGACTTCTGAAACAATTTTCGAAGCTTTTATAAAACAGATTCAACAGGCCACCATCGCGGAATGGCTAGGGGTATCCTTTGGTGTTTTACAGGTTTGGTTTTCTCGACAAAATAAGTCGATCAATTACATTTTTGGAATTATTGGTATATTAATTTCTGTATACGTATTATTCCATGCGAAACTATATGCCGAAATATTGCTACATCTATATTACTTGATCATGAGCATTTATGGCTGGATCTATTGGAAATATAGTCGTGATGTAGCTACGCCCATAACGCATTGTGAGCCGAAAGAATGGTGGATAGTAGGTGGAATCTGTGCCACCGGTTTTCTGTTGTTTTACTTCGGATTGGTACACTTAACGGATTCTGATGTACCGCTTTGGGATTCTGCAGTTTCCTGTACAGCGTGGGCAGGGATGTGGTTATTGGCAAAGCGGAAGATAGAAAATTGGATATTGTTAAATATCAGTAATCTGATGGCAATTCCTTTACTGATCCATAAGGGATTATTTCTTTATTCGGGCTTGACTTTGTTTTTATTTGTTATGGCATTTAGTGGATATTTTAATTGGAGGAGAATAGTAAGTGAAGAAAGATATGCAACTCAGTAGCGAGGATATCGCCATTCTGAAAGATAATCAGGCAAAGGGAATTCAGCAGAAGACGTTGTCAGATGGACAACTGGAGTTGATTTATCGTCGGAAATGGTTTAAGATTTGGATTCCCCCTGAATTGGGCGGATTGGGACTTACGCTCCCCGAAGGTCTCCATTTATTGGATGATTTGGCTTATTGGGATGGGGGATTAGCCTGGACGGTAACTTTATGTTCGGGAGCCAATCTATTTGTCGGCTTTATTGATCCAGTTGTAGGGGATCAGGTTTTTGAAGCAGATCGGGTTTGTTTCGGTGGCAGCGGACAGGCATCTGGTACAGCTACGCATGAAGGGGACCATTATCGGCTGTGCGGTTTTTGGAAATATGCTACCGGAGCCCCCCATTTAACTCATTTCACTTTAAATGCACAGATTATGGAGGCAGGAAATCCAGTATTGGATGAAAAAGGTGAACCGCTTATAAAATCATTTTTTGTCGACCGTGACCATGTACTGGTTCATTACGATTGGGATACATTTGGATTGGAGGCTACGGCTTCGCATTCTTTTTCGCTGGAAGATATTGTCGTTGATGGGAGGCAGTCTTTTGAGATTGATGCCGCAAAAAGTACGCGTAAAGAGCTGCTGTATCAATATCCTTTTATGCCTTTTGCGGAATTGACCTTATTGGTCAATTTTACAGGGATGTATAAGCGATTTTTGGATTTGATTGAGAAGCTATTTGTTTTGAAAAGCAATCAATCCAAATGGGAAAAATCTGAAAGCAAAGCTGCGTTTAGGTTGCTCGATGACTTTCAGCAGGATTACATGATGCGAAAGGACGAGGTGATGAATTTGGCTTATCATTCTTGGGATAACCTCCGCGATGGAATTGATAATGCTACAATTTATGCGGAGATAGCCTCTAAAAGCAGAGATTTTGTAGCTTCCATTTTAACGAATACTGTCATCCTTTATCCGCATACAGGGATTTCGGGAGCTGCCATTGATCATGAAATTAATATAATCTTCCGAAATATTTTTACGGCTTCGCAGCATAAGTTGCTGCAGAAGAGTTTATAACAAAAAAGACTATCATTTGATAGTCTTTTTTGTTATAAAAGAATGTGTAGATCGCGAGATCGGGTTGGAACTTTTGCTGCCGTTGGGTATCTTCATCCCAAGGTTATTAATCGAATGCTTCAGGTTGGAATATATTAAAAAATGATTTCTTATCTTGTTACATTAAACATCCAATTGTATGCGTAAGAAAAGTTCATACTTGATTAAAAGTATATTTATGATATTATTCATTAGCCTTTTTTGTCAGGTGCTAATGGCACAGCAGCGGCATGCACTTTTAAAATCAATTTTTCAGGAGCTTAAAAATAATTCAATCTATAAGAATAAGATAAATTGGTCCAACATGGATCAGTATCTTAATACAGACTTGGACCAAAAAAGAAATCCAACAGATTTTTTGTTATCAGCAGTACAAAAAGTTTTGACAGAATTAGGTGACAAACATGCTTTTTTTCAGTATAATGATACTGTAATTCGAGGTAAATTTACTGAGAGCAAGAGAGCTATCGATCCTAGTATTTATCAATATGCTCTCGAAGAATCCTATGCTTTTCGAACAGCGGTAATTGATGATCAGTACGGTTATATAGCTATGCCATCAGCTCGAGTGGAAAATGATTTTTTTTCTGATAAGAGTAAAATGACACAAAGGATTAAGCAAATGGCCCAACAGTTACAAGATAGTTTATGTTCATTATCAGAACCCCGTTTTGGGGGATTAATTATTGATTTACGATTGAATAGGGGCGGGACATTGTGGATACATTTGGGCGCTTTGACCCCCTTGTTAAAGGATGGAACTTTATTTACCATGCAATATGCCGATGGTTCCAATACGAAGTTTAGTCGGTTAGGCAATACTATTTATCAAGATAGAGATACCATGGTTACAACGCGCGCTCATTGCGATTTTGATAATAAAAAAGTTGTGGTGCTTGTAGGGGCCTTAACAGGGAGTGCCGGTGAACAGACTGCATTAGCCCTTAAGTCCAATCTTCATACAATGGTCATAGGTGAAGAGACTGCTGGCTATTTGAGTATGAATGAGACAAAAGTATTTGAAGAGAATGCTATACTAAGTTACTCTAAAGGTATATTGAAGGATAATCAAGCTAAATCATACCCTCACAGTTTGTATCCTGATCTTCGTGTTATAGGCGGGGATAATTTTAAAAACCTAGCGAATGATGCTAAAATTAAGGCTGCTATAACGCAACTGAAAAAGTAGACTGATTCTGTGTTGATGGTATCTTATGAATGTAGGGATGAGTAAATTATGTTCCATCAATAATTCGATTCTGGAATAGGTGACGAGAATTGACACTGTCATTCATGAAATCAGAAAGTTTTTCGTCGGGTATATCAGAGTGTTTGTCTTATTACTATTAGGTTGCTATATATACTTAGATTGGACAATACTTCCATATCGTATTTTTGAGATCGTTTGCGTAGAAAATATAAAGTAATACGTGAATAAAAAGTTACTTTTAGGTAGTAACCAAATTTTCAAAAAGTGAGGGATAAGCCTAATCTTCATTATGATAAAATTTAATAGGTCGTGGATATTTTTATTAGCGTTAGTTTTCGCTTATATACCCACTGTTCTAGGTCAAGAAAACTTTAGATTGGATCGTTTTGGCGGAGAAAAAGGCCTTTCTCATGGTAATCTAACAGGCCTATTGAAGGATAAGGATGGTTTTATCTGGATTGGAACATGGAACGGAATTAACCGTTACGATGGTCAGCATTTCAAAACCTATAATTCCACAGAACTCAAAAAGTATGATGTTGCAAGTCGTCGAGTTATCCAGATGATTGATGGCATTAAAAACGATATTTGGTTTCTTACCTATGATATGAAACTTTATCGTTTTGACAAGGCTTCTGAGGAGTTTTTTTCGATATCGGAAAAGGTGGAAGGTACACAAAAAAAATCAGTACAGTTCAACAAAATTTTAGCAATCGATGCACAATCTATATGGGTAGGCAGCACAGACGATGGTTTATTTTGTATAAATACGAAAAGTGAAAATTTTGACTATTCAATCTTTAGCTCAGACAATAAGGCTGTAGATAATCATCTATCGTCAAATCAATTGACTTTTTTCCATAGGAATGCTGAAGGACAGTTATGGATTGGGACAAAAGATGGTCTTCATTTGCTTCAGTTAACTTCAAAAAAGGGGAATAAGCCACATGTTATTCAATCTTTTGAATTGACCTCCAATGGAATCTTTAAGATTGCTGAGTCCTCGGACTTCATGTACTTTTCTACTGTAAAAAATAACCTCTTGCTGTATAACAAACAAAAGAAAAAGCTGCAGGTGCTAACGGTAACAAAAGGACGAATCAATGAAATGCGTATGTCGCGTGATCAAAAGCAGCTTTTTCTGTCAACTTCTTTAGGAGAACTTATTGCATTTGATGTCGTGAAACATACATTACGGACAATCCATCGCTTTCGAACTGGCCTTACCGGTATTTATGAAGATAGTAAACGACGTTTGTGGCTTGAGCCAGAAGGCAGTGGCGTAGTGATGCTGAATTTGGATAATTTTAAAAGTAACTATTTTAGTTCTCCTTTCTTTAAAAAGAGTTCAACGGTGAGTTTTAAATGTTTTGAGGATGTATCGAAAAGAGTCTGGATCAGTATGCGCGGAGGTGGATTTGGTTTTTTTGATGAGCAGAATGGCCGGATCAGCTTTTCTTTTAAGTCAATCAATGGTCAGCAGATTGATTTTCCACGTTTTGTCCATGATATCCTATATGACTCTGCTGGCGTAATTTGGTTTGCCGTAGAGGGTGAGGGAATGGCACGGATAGTCTTTTACAACAAGGGGGTATCCTTCCAACCTTTTGAGAATGGACAGGGAGAAGCATCGGATCCCGAAGTTCGTAGCCTTTTATTTGATAAGATGGGAAGACTTTGGGTTGGTAAAAAATTTGGACGCATATCAGTTTTTGATCAAGGAAAAATTTCGTCAGTTTCTTTTAGCGGCGTGGATACCGAGGCACTTTCGTCTGTCTATAGCCTATTGGAAGACCAAAAGGGAATAATGTGGATGGGTACGAAGAAACATGGCTTATTAAAGGCCGTGCCACAAAATAGAGAGCGAACCTCCTACAGACTCGAACAATTTAGTGCAACAAACAAAAAATTAAATAGCAACCAAGTTTATTCTTTGTTGGAGGATAAGCAGGGGGCTATTTGGATAGGAACTTATGGATCGGGGTTACTGCGTGCCACTGAAATCAATGGAAGAACGAAATTCGAACGGGTAGCTTTGCAAAAGCCTGGATTGCGAAAGGATGCATTTGGCAGAGTTCGACAATTAACCCTCGATGAAAAGGGGATGGTTTGGGTAGCAACAACGTATGGTGTTCTGGTTGTCAATCCAATCAAAAAGGGGGATAATTTCTACTTTGTGTACTATAAGGGAGATCATATCGGAGATAACGATGTGCAATATCTGTACAAAGATCAGGATGGAGCAATGTGGATATGTACCTCAGGAGGTGGATTGACAAAATGCATTGGTAACCCTTTTAGCGCACTTCGATTTGAACATTATACTGCCAAAGAAGGGCTTTTTAATGATTATGTTTTAAGCTGTATCTTAGATGAAGAGCATAACCTTTGGTTAGCAACAGAAGGTGGTCTGTCCAAGTTTGATCGTCTAAAAAAGAGATTCGTGAATTTTAATGCGAGCGACGGTTTTGGCAATATGCGATTTTCAGAAAAGACGGTGGTTCAGAGTCAGCAAGGGATGATTTATTGGGGTACAACGAAGGGTATGCTCTGTTTGGACACCAAATCCTTTCAACAGAAAAATAGCAAACCCCAGCTTCTACTGACTGGGCTTTTGATTAATAATAAAGAGTTTGTAATTAACCCTCATAAAAAAGGACAACAAGTCGGTGTACAATATACAGATCGACTTATTTTAAATTATAATCAAAATAACCTATCCTTTGATGTAACAGTTTCGGATCCTCGCTACATGCACCCCAATTTTCAATATCGTATAAAGCAGATTGATACCAACTGGCATCTTAATAATCAGATTACACGTATTACCTATACCAATTTAAATCCCGGCAATTATACACTCGAGATAAAGGGTGAAGATGATCTTTATAGGGGAATACCTTACAGAAAGATTGAATTGATTATTAATCCACCATGGTGGAAGACCAATTGGGCGTATATAGTCTACGGTCTTTTGATTCTAGGAATTTTTTGTACTGTTTTTAAGATAAGTCTGCAAATGATACATTTAAAGCAGAAAGTACTCTTCGAACAGCATCTTGGAGCACTTAAAATGGAGTTTTTTACCAATATCTCTCATGAATTGCGAACACCATTGACACTTATCATAAGCCCAGTCAAGAAATTGATGCGTGAAGAAACGGATACAAAAAAGCAGGCGTATATGGATATTATTCATCGGAATGCTACGCGAATGGAGCTTTTTGTCAATCAATTGTTAGATTTGAGAAAGGTACAGGAAAACAAGCATCAATTGCATCTTACACAATTCGACCTAGTGGTATTGGTATCTGATGTGTTATTCGCCTTTACTGCATCTGCAGAGGCAAAACAGGTGAACCTTAAATTTGTCACAGCATTTAAAGAACTGATTGTCCAGTTGGATCAGGGGAAAATAGAGATAATCCTTTTCAACTTGTTGTCAAATGCTCTAAATTATGCACCAGAGGGAAGTACAGTGGAAACCCGGTTAAACCTACATCAAGATAAAATGTGTATGCATATCATTGACGAGGGGCCTGGGGTTGCAAATGTATCACTGCCTTATATTTTTGAACTATTTTATACCGAAAATAATACTAAAGCACATAAAAGAAAAAGTACAGGAGTAGGTTTAGCGCTTTCAAAAGAATTTACATTATTACACGGCGGAGATATTTATGCTAGAAACAGGATAAGTCAGGGGCTTCATGTTAGCGTTGAAATTCCAATTCACAATAACTCAAATCTGCCGCAAAATGTCGAAAAATTCCTTAGCTTCAATTCTTTTGACCTTCCGCGTTCCGCTCCGGATAAGAATAGCCCAGTATCTTTGCATAAAGGCAAAAATGAAACTTTATTGTTAGTAGAAGACAATGCGGATTTACGTATATTTTTAAAGGGGCAGTTGGATGCTCATTATCGCGTTGAAATAGCTACAAATGGTAAAGAAGGGTTGGAAAAAATTCACTCTATTATGCCTGATTTTATATTAAGCGATCTGATGATGCCAGAAATGGATGGCATTGAAATGTTGAAAGAAGTTCGGCGGGATGCGCGCGTTTGTCATATTCCTTTTGTGTTGTTGAGTGCTAAACATGCTGTTGAAACGCAAATTGAAGGATTGAGTTATGGTGCTGATTATTATATCACAAAACCATTCGAACCTGCTTTTCTGTTAACGGCTATTCATAGTTTACTTCAAAAAAGAAGATCCTATTTTGAACAAGTTACTGAACGGAATGCTCCTATAATTCAAGTATCAGAAGTTCAAATTGATGACAGGGATAAGAAATTCTTGGATACGGTAGTTGAGGTGGTGGAACAGCATATGAATCAATCTGACTTTAATATTGATTTGATTGCCGAACAGCTGAATTTGGCTCGTAATACCTTTTACAAAAAATTTAAGAGCCTGACAAATATGGCTCCAGTTGAATTTGTTCGGGAGTTGCGCCTGAAAAAGGCAAAATTATATTTTGATGCCGGTTTGGAAAACGTATCCGATGTGGCTTATCGCGTAGGATTTAATAATCCCAAATATTTCAGTACAAGTTTCAAGGAAATGTTTGGGATCTCACCAAAAGAGTATGCCATGCGAAATAAAAAAAATGATTTTTAATATGATTTTTCAATATAAATCATTGGTAATTAGCTGTGTGTAAAAATTAAACCTTTTTTGTTAATTATTGAACCTTTAATTTGTTGTGCTCCATTAGCTTTGATTATTGCTAGCGAAAGGCTTGCAAACTTAATGTTAAACGAACCAATTATAGACTTCTAATGATTAGACAAATTCTTGTATCTATCCTATTGACCTATGTTCAATTTTGTAGTCCCTTTTTTAGCTGTGCAAGTACAATTAATATAACAGCGCTAGCTGGAAGTTACAAGGTGATAGTATCAGTCGATGGTACCGGCGATTATAAGACCATACAAGAGGCAATCGACAATGCACCAAAATATTGCAGTGAACCTTACCGTATTTATGTGAAAAATGGAGATTACAATGAAGTCGTCATAGTATCCGCAGAAAAAAAATTTATCCATTTAATTGGTCAAGATAAGCAGCAAACACGTGTTCATTTTAAACTAAATGTTCAGTCTTTACCCAAGCCAGATTCGAAATGGTATCAAACAGACACTGCAGCTTGGAAATTTTCTGTTCACAATCCCGAAGCGGCAGTTTACAGCTTCCCAGGGGCAGTGGTCACAATTAATGGAGATGATTTTTATGCCGAAAATATCAGTTTTATAAATGATTGGGGACTTGAACGGCAAAGCGGCCCACAGGCTTTGGCAATACGTATCCAAGCGGATAGGGTAGCATTTAGTGGTTGCATATTCCGATCTTTTCAAGATACCTGGATGACTAGTACACGCAAGCCTAATGATCGGCTATATGTATACAATTGCTGGATAGAAGGGGCTGTGGATTATTTTTATGGGGGAGGTAATGCGTATGTTGAGCATAGTACATTGTATAATGTGCGCAGCGGCTCGGTCATTGTAGCTCCGAGACATAAAGAGGAAACTAAATGGGGGTACATATTTAAGTATTGTACGATCGATGGAAATACTGCAGCAGCGGATGGTAAAGTAAAGTTAGGACGCCCATGGCACGACCAGCCTAAAGCTGTTTTTCTTTACACCCGAATGAATATCCCGGTCGCTCCAGAAGGATGGACAGACATGGGGGGAATTCCCAAAATATTTGCTGACTACAAGAGTATAGATGCGTCAGGAAATGCGATTAGCAATGACAATCGTAAGACACGATTTAAAAATAGTAACAATGAGATCGGCGTATCAAAAGCAGTATTAACCGATGCAGAAGCCTCCAACTATACCTATGATAAGGTTATTTTAAGTATTGATCAGTGGGATCCTCGCAAATTTATCTCCACTAAACCCCAAGTATGGAAGTGATTTCGCAGAAATCGAGCGATATAGCCAAACAATTATAAATCAAATCTTATGAGAAATAACAAATTGAAACCATTTGACGGAATAAAGTTTTCTTTGTTTCGTTCTACGCAGCAGCGTAAAGATTTGTTGCATTCAGATGGAGTCAGGGATGTACCTTATTACAATTGGCGGAGCCGGGCGAATATTGGCTTCTTGCTGGTTTTTCTTTCAACTACCATTCAGGCAAACGATAGTTATGCGACCACGAGAGTGCTCTTGGATAGTTCCGGTAAGCAAGTTCAATGGATACCCCAAAGGTCTATTGCTGTCATAGGCAAGGTATTGGATGAACGGGGAGTTCCTATAACAGGGGTAACCGTGAGAATGAAATCAAGCAGTATGGTGGTATCAACTGATCAGTCGGGAAGTTATGCTTTTAAGGATATTCCCGAGAATGCTGTTCTTGTGTTTGTGTATGTCGGAAAAAAAAGCCAAGAAGTTCAGGTCAATGGACGCACGAAAATAGATGTAGTTCTTGCAGATAATACGCTTATGATGGATGAAGTTGTCGCCATCGGCTATGGTACCACAAAACGGAAAGATCTGACAGGGTCAGTTGCCTCTATCAATGCCGAACAATTGAAAGATCTCCCCACAGTATCTGTCCTTCAAGCGATATCCGGTCGTTTACCGGGAGTCAATGTCACCATAACGGAAGGTTCGCCTGATGCCCAGATAAAAGTCCGCGTGCGTGGAGGAAGTTCCATCACCCAGGATAATTCGCCCCTATATATCGTTGATGGATTTCGTGTCGCCAATATCAATGATATTCCGATGGCAGATATTGAAAATATAGATGTACTGAAGGACGCTGCCTCCACTGCAATATATGGCTCTGAAGGAGCCAATGGAGTTATCTTGATTACGACTAAGTCTGGGAAAGGAGGGAGTCCAAAAATTACATTCAACTCCTATCTGGCAGCAAGTAAAGTGTACAACCTTACTGAGGTACTGTCACCCTATGAGTATGTATATTGGCAGCGTGAACTCGATCCTTCTATAGCTGCAAATAACAGTTTTAATTCCATGTATGGACTCTGGGAAGATGTGGATATCTATAAATCCAAAGGCGGGCTAAATTGGCAGGATAAATTATATGGCAATACGGGGCTGCAACAAAACTATAGCTTGGGAATGACCGGAGGCGACAAAGACGGCAGTCTGACCTATAATTTAAACTATACACACGATAATGAGGACTATATTATGCTAAACTCGGCTTATCAGCGGGATTATGTTAGCGCCAAGCTCAATAAAAAGATCAGTCCTAAGCTTTCTTTTGAGTTTAACTCGCGGATGTCAAACACAAAAATCACCGGCCCCAGTATCTCTGATGGACGAAAGCTGCGGGAAGCAGTAAAGTATGCGCCCGTTCGTAGTCTTGCATCTCTGACTGAAGGGGCCCTGGGTGGCGCGGAAGATATTACCTCAGCTGAAGCATTGAGCTCACTCAACGACCCCGTTGTAAATGTTGTTAATGAGTACAAAGATCAACATCGTTTTAATTTAATTTTCAACACCGGGCTGAATTGGAAAATCACCAGAGGATTGAGCTTCAATGCCAAAGGTTCTTATGGTTTTAATAAAAATTTTACAGATAACATCTGGATAAAAGGAACTGGACAGTCCAGCGCCAATGGAGGGCAGCCCGTCGCGCGACGAGAAGATCAAAAAGGGGCACTCTGGTCATTCCAAAATGTGCTGACTTACGATTTCAAACTGCAAGAAAATAAGCATCGGTTTACGATCGTTGGGGGACAGGAGATGACAAATAGCGAGCAAAATGATATGCTATTGGAATCTAAATTTTACCCGAAAGATTTCTCAACAGACGATGTGTTAGCGATGTGGAATTATGGTATTCCATCGCCTACCTACACCACTATTCGCGAACCATCACGGACGACCTCCTTCTTTTCGAGGATTAACTATACTTTCAGTGATCGCTATATTCTGACGTTGACAGGGAGGGCTGATGGTAAAAATGTATTTGCGCCAGGCAACCAGTGGGGTTTTTTCCCCGGTGCGGCTTTTGCCTGGAGATTTTCGGACGAGTCTTTCATGTCAGGTACCAAAGCTTGGCTTTCTGACGCTAAATTGCGTTTGAGTCACGGCTCGGTCGGTAATGCCCGTGTGGGATCTTATTGGCGGCAGGACTATGATTTTATTAATGCGGCAAATCAATTGTATTATATTGGAGAAACACCACAGAGTGCACTACGCACGAAAACTACGCTGAAGAATGAAAATCTAACATGGGAAAGCACCGTGTCCAGTAATATAGGTTTGGATCTTTCCTTGTTTAAAAACCGGTTGAATCTTACTGTTGATGCTTATAATAATATTACAAACGATTTAATCCTTCAGGTGCCGTTGCCATCGAGCTCGGGGTATGCCAACCAGTATCAGAACGTAGGTAGTACTTCCAATAGGGGAATTGAGTTTTCGGCATCTGCAGTATTGGTGGAAAAAAAAGATTTTCGTTTATCAGCAGATTTTAACATTGCTTTTAACCGCAATAAGATTCGTAAGCTGATTGATGGTCTGAATGAAATGACAACGCCAGCCTCTCCATGGCTGGATTTTGGGCGTGACGATTTTAGGGCCATCGTTGGACAGCCTTTGGGATTGATGTATGGCTTTAAACAAGATGGTTTCTATTCTTTTGATGATTTTACTTTTGATGGTACACAAAATAGATGGCTATTAAATGAAGGGGTGGTGGATGCTTCGAAAGTGATGTCCAGGGGCGGTAATTATTTTGGCCCAGGTCATATTAAACTTGAGAAATTGGGCGGAGAAGGGCAGGTAATTACATTGGAGGATGACAGAGCGGTGATCGGCCAGGCACAACCAAAACACACAGGTGGTTTAATGTTGAATGTGCAGTACAAAAGCTTTGATCTGGTAGGTATGTTTAACTGGTCATATGGCAATGACATATATAATGCAGATAAAATAGATTTCATGGCTTATGAAGGTTCTAAACGGTATCAGAATATCAGTAATGATATGAGGCTTTCGCAACGTTTTACCACGATAAACCCTACCACTGGTGCCAATATCATGTTTGGAAATGATGCTAACCCCGAGCTTTTCCGTGCGCTCAATGAAGGAAAGACGATGTGGAATCCCATGGCGGCAAATGGTCGTATTTTAACCGATTGGGCCATCGAAGACGGCTCCTTCCTTAGACTGAGTAATGTGACACTAGGATACACTTTGCCTACACGTATCGCTAAGCGGCTTCTTATGCAGAATTTACGCATTTATGTCGCTGGGTACAACCTACATGTATGGACAAAATATAGTGGACAGGATCCAGAGGTCGACACACAACGTAATCCATTGACCCCCGGTGTGGGATACTCTGCTTATCCGAAAGCGAGAAAGGTGTTGTTTGGATTAAATGTTACATTTTAAACACAAGAACATGAAAAATATAATCATCATTGCTGTTGTCATACTGGCTTGTATGAGTTCATGCAAAAAATATCTTGAAACGAGTTCTCCTTCTTCGCTAAGTGGAGAAACTGTATTTAAGACGAGTTCTATGACTAAAGCTGCGGTTATGGGACTTTATGGGAAAATGACAGATACCTATATCTATGGTCAGAAACTATCTGTCAACTGGCAAGGAGTATCGGATACGGAATCCAATGGTTCATTTAGCGAAACCGGATATATCTCTCAGACAGACGATTTTGGCGCCGGAAATTATTTCGGACACGCCAATAATTCTACGACAAGGTGGCAACGTTTGTTCGAGTTTGCAGAAATGGCAACTGCAGTCGTTGATGGCATCCGCAATTCACCGATTCTAACGAGTGAGGCAAATAATATGAAACCTCTTCTGGGAGAAGCGCTTACACTTAAGTCTCTCGCATTTTTTGAGCTTGCCCGGTATTGGGGGGATATTCCGTATAAAAAAGAAGCTTCCAGGTCCGACCTATCTAATGTGTATTTGCCAAAATCTGATAAGGATACTGTGTATCATTATTTAGTAAAGGACTTGGAAGAAGCACAGTCTTATCTTCCTTATAAAGGGGGAAATAGTGAGTATGGTACGGTAGAACGTGTAACCAAAGGTTTCGCAAAAGGTTTGCTGGCACGTGTGGCATTATTTGCTGGAGGTTGGTCCCTCAGAGACAGTAAAGCATTTCCCAATTCTACCGCTGAGAAGCATCCTACTATTTCATCCAGCAACGGTTATTATGTAGGTCGACCTCAAAACTGGAAAGAATATTACCGTATCGCGGCACAACAGACAGCGGAATTGATCGGATCGGCAGAAAATCCACATCGTTTAGATCCAGATTTTGAAAACATATGGTCTTCCGTATGTGGTAATCGTCCAAATGCTTCAAATGAAAATTTGTTTGAAGTAGCCTTTGGTATGGGCAACAATGGAGATATAGGCTCTTTGATGGGCTATGCTGTGGATGGGAATTCAAAGTATGGCTCCCGAGGATTTGGGGGGAGTTATGTGACCTCTACCGCCTATTATTTTTATTCCTTCGACAGAGAAGATAAAAGACGTGACGTGACCCTTACCTGGATTGGCTACGGAGCCGACAATAAAGAGAAGGTCAGTAATAACCCAAACGATGTCAAATTCGGTAAATGGAGGATTTACTGGATGTCTAATTCATATCTTGCTATGCATAAGACCGCAACAGGTCGTATCGCTACTGGAGTCAATTGGATACTGATGCGATACTCCGATATTTATCTTATGTATGCCGAAGCTCAAAGTCAAATTGAAAACCCTGACGCAGTACATGAAATGGCCAAAATATCACCGAGACAGGCATTAGAAAAAGTTCGTGAAAGAGCATTTGGCGTTGGGTCTTCCAAAATACAAGCGTATGATGCTAATTTTTTGGATGCAGTAATTAATGAACGTGCTTGGGAGTTTGGCGGTGAGTCTGTCCGTAAACAAGATCTAATTCGTTGGGGATTGCTTTACAAAAAAATCGAAGATATGAAGATGGCGCTATGTCTTATGTACGATCATAGCAAACCAGTGAAAATATTTGATAAGAACTATCAGCCAGCACAATTTCCTTCGACAGTTTATTTCCGCTATAAAGACAGCGAATATATTGATAAGGCTTCTTTAAATTATTACGGTGATCTGCCAGCGGTTCCGGGTGGGGACTACATTTCTGTCAGATGGTTCCCTCAAGATGCTGCCAAGCCGGAAAAAGTAGAATCAGGAAAAGTATACAATTATACAATTTGGCCGATCAGAACATTATTGGCCGGAACAGGACTGATGGCTACATACAACTATTCGGAATTTCTCTCCACCTTGACATACGGTGCTGAAATTCAAGCGCAGCTTAACCAGTATAAAATGGGCAATGGCGTCTGTAATTATCGGTACGTTTATCCAATATATATAGACGATATTCGGGAAGCAAGGGGCTACCTGAGTAATGCCTACGGTTATTAACATCAAGCAGATAGTTTTATGAAAAAGATACTTTTAAATATCATAATGTTGCTGGCTCTGGTTTTAAACCTGCTTAGTTGTAAAAAGACTAACGATTGGGAAGTGGATACTTCACACCAGCGGCTTTTTAAATCGCTAAAGTTTACTACTGGTGTGGTCGGTGCAACTTCAGTGGAAATTAACTATACAAAAACAGTAGCTGCGCAGAAATATATTTTTGAATTTAGTAAGGATAGTTTGCAGTTTACCGAAATTGTTAAGACAGTGGAAATATTAGCTGATACGTTGACCCCGTTTGCGCCATCCACCATTCCTGCAAGGGTTGAATATCGGACTTCATTTGATAACCTGGATGGCCTCACGGGGTATTCTGTCAGGATGAAAGGAGTAAATACAGAAACCGGTGAAGAATCGAATTACTCACAATTATATTTTAAGACGGCTGCAGAACAGTTATTCAGTAAACTGAATATTGCTGTGGATCATATCGAGCTCTATTGGCCTGCAACGGATCGTGTAACTCATGTTAGCGTTTTTGACCCGGTGAAGAATATTGAACTGCAGAAGATTACTTTGTCCCCTGCTAATAAAGCCGATGGTCATATCAAAATTGAAGGCTTACGACCTGGAACAAACTATCGCGTTGCAATTTTTAACGAGGAAAACGAGCGGGGAGCAAAGACAGTTAAAACCTTAGGTATAGCCGGAGGAGAGATGATAACGGTAAACCCTGGAGACGATATTCCTGCGTTGGTCAGTTCAGCTGTTGCCCAAGGAAAAACCAATATCGTGTTGGTATTTACAGGTGGTAAGACTTACGATTTGGCCAATTTACTGATGCCTGCAGGAATCGGTAATCTAAACCTGACCGGTATCTCAGATGCTAGTGGCAATAACCCTAAGTTAAATCTTTCGAGTTTGCAGTTCACCGATCTTGTGCTAGGTGAGGTTGTGTTTGAAAATCTCGAAATTCATGCAAACGGTAGCTCTTTTTTGATCTCTCAGGATAAGAATGGTGCAAGTGTAGCTGCCTATACGTTTAAAAATTGTTATATAGAAAGACTAGGCAGTGGAGTGCTGCGCCTCAACAATACTGTAAAGGTAACAGGAATAAACTTTGACAATTGTATAGTCGATAAAATTGGAGGATATGGTGTGATCAATATCGGAGGTAGTAGCGCAAGTGTGGATTCGATCTCGATAACCAAGAGTACCTTCACCGATCTGACAACGCAGTTGATGGACGTTCGCGTCGCTGTCGGGAAAATAGTGGTTGGCAACTGTACTTTTTACAATCAAAATGCAGCAATGGCTCAATTGCTCCGCTTCGATACAGCTCGATTGCCTTTATCTTTTGTCGGCAGTAACAATATTATCGCTGGAACGAACAATGGGGGACGTATAAACGCAACGAGCTACGATCATGCTGGCTCTGCGCTTAACGTATCGTTTGCGGGAAGCTATCGGACAAATGAATTGCAGATAGAGAGAACTTCTCGGGATTTTTCGGAGATCACTATTTTCAGCGGAACCGCGGAAGATTTATTTGTAAATCCGATGAATAGAGACTTCCGTATTAAAGCTGGTAATGGATTTGGTGGACGTGGTACTGTTGGAGACCCACGTTGGTTTGAATAAATTAAAACATACATAATACTAAATCAGGAAAGGATAGTATGAAGAAATTGATATGGTGTGGAATGTTGTGTTTGATATTTTATAACACACGAGTTTGTGCTCAGCATATTGCAGCTTTTCCGGGGGCTGAGGGAGGCGGAATGTTTACAAAAGGAGGCCGGGCTGGTACAGTCTATTATGTAAATACATTGCGTGATGATGACCAGGGTGATGCACAACTAAAAGAAGGCTCGCTACGCTGGTGCCTACGACAAGAAGGGGCAAAAACAATTTTGTTTAAAGTAGGGGGAACGATATGGCTCCAGAAACGACTGTCAATAAATAAGGGGGATTTGACTATAGCTGGACAATCTGCTCCCGGTGAAGGAATTACGTTAGCCGGAAATCCTGTTTCAGTAGATGCGGATAATATAGTTATCCGATTTCTGCGTTTCCGTATGGGGGATCTGCTGCTCACTGGCCGCGATGCTGACGGAGCGGATGCTCTCGGCGGACGCCAAAGACAGCATATCATAATTGACCATTGCTCCATTAGTTGGAGTACGGATGAATGTGCTTCATTCTATGACAATAAAAATTTCACGATGCAATGGTGCATTATTTCCGAGAGTCTGCGTCTTTCTGGACATTCCAAAGGTCCACACGGTTATGGTGCTATTTGGGGTGGAGTTCATGCAACCTTTCACCACAACCTCCTTGCTCATCACGATAGTAGAAGCCCTCGATTGGGACCTGGAGCCCTTTACGCAGGAAGCGATACGACCGATATTCGTAATAATGTAATTTACAATTGGAATGGCAACGGAGTGTATGGCGGTGAAGCTATGTATGTTAACATCGTTAATAACTTCTATAAACCTGGGCCTGCTACGAGTAGTAACATTAAGGATAGAATTATAGCCATTAATGCCAAAACAGAAGAACACCCTTTTCCAAACATTAAAGATGTGTGGGGTAAATATTTTGTGAGCGGTAATCTACTGACCCACAATTCCAGCATCTCCGCAGATAATTGGCAGGGTGTGCGGATCGTCGGCGAACAGGTCCAGTCGCGAATCAGATTAGATAAGGAGATCCCCTTACAAGGGACTATCCATACCCACGAGGCACAAACAGCTTACGAAAAAGTACTGACGTATGCTGGTAACTCCTATGTACGTGATGCTGTCGATCAGCGGATCATTAACGAAACACGTAGTGGGAGTACTACTTTTCAAGGAAAGAGCCCTCATAATGGCGAAGGGGGAAAATGGAAAAGCCTACAGTATCCTCGTAAAGGTTTGATTGATTCACAGCAGGATATTAATCCAGATCCCGTGGGTAATCGGTATGGGGCCTGGCCTTCGTTGGAAGCTGGAACAGCCATTCAAGATCATGACCGGGATGGAATACCAGATGGATGGCTTAAAAAGAATTATCCCGGAAAACAGGCAAACGATCTGACTGAATTAGGATATACTTACCTAGAGGTGTATCTCAATAAATTGGTGGCTTCCATTACAGAAGGTCAGATCTAATATTTTATAGATTTTGTATAACATAACGAGTAAAACTAATGTTTAAGAAAATTAAGAAAAAAGGGCTGAAAATAGCGTGCATTTGTGTAGGACTCGGCGTATGCCAGCATATTAAAGCCCAGTCGGTAGATAGTCAATATCATTGGAATAATCTTCCTGAAGTGGCACAACCTCAATTTCGAAATGATACGATTAGTATCGTGAAATTTGGTGCGAAAGGGGATGGATATACCCTAAATACCAGTAGTATAAATGCGGCTATTCGTGCTAGTAGCAAGAACGGTGGCGGTGTTGTCGTGGTGCCGGCAGGCTATTGGCTTTCAGGACCTATTACATTGCAGAGCAATGTGAATCTACATTTGGAAGAAAATGCATTTTTGCAGTTTACAGATGACTTTAACCAATATAAAATTGTAGCAGGAAATTATGAAGGAAAAGTTTCGGCACGAAACGAATCGCCCATAAGCGGTACGGAACTTGAGAACATTGGTATAACAGGCAAAGGTATCATCGATGGTAATGGAGATGCTTGGAGGATGGTTGGTAAAGGAGCATTGACAGAAAGCGAATGGAGGAATAAAGTTGCATCTGGTGGTTTAATCAGTGCAGATGGCAAAACATGGTACCCCAGTGCGAAATCTAAGCTTGCCCATGAAGAAAAACGTTCTTTCTTGTTGGATGAAGGTAAGAAATTGACTGACTTCGAGGGTATTAAAGATTATTTAAGACCCAATCTCTTAGTTTTGACCAAGTGTAAGAACGTATTACTTGAAGGTGTAACCTTCCAAAATTCACCGGCCTGGAACTTGCATCCCCTGATGACACAGCATCTGACTATAAGAGATGTGAAAATCAAAAACCCAGATTATGCCCAGAATGGAGATGGTATTGACATTGAATCTTGTTCCAATGTGCTAATTGAGCATTGCGTTTTGGATGTGGGTGACGATGCCATTTGTATAAAATCAGGTAAAGATGAAGAGGGCCGCAAACGTGGGATTGCGACTGAACGCGTTATTATTCGCCATAACAAAGTCTATAAAGGGCATGGTGGCTTTGTGGTAGGTAGTGAAATGTCTGGTGGCGCTCGTGATATTTTTGTAGAGGACTGCACTTTTATGGGGACTGACAAAGGTTTACGTTTTAAGGCCACACGTGGTAGAGGTGGGGTTGTAGAGAATATCTATATCCGCAATATTAATATGAATAATATTGTACAGGAGGCGATATATTTTGACATGTACTATTGGACGAAACCCCCACAGGCAAACGAAGTTCAAAAGGCGCCGCCCGTAAGTATTGAAACCCCACAATTTCGTAATATATCCATTGATGCGATTACATGTAGGGGAGCTCATGTTGGCATCTTCGTTCGCGGATTGCCAGAGATGCCGATCCAACAGGTTAGTATGACTAATCTTAACATACTTGCCAACAAAGCGATTGAACTTAAAGATGCAATGGGTATTGTGGTGAAAAATGCATTCTTGCATTCGAAAGATACTGAAACACCAACTATTTATATTGAAAATGCTTCCAACATACGGTTTGAAGGTTTAAGATTTGATAGGAACGTATTTCCTGAATTAGAAGTGAATGGACTCAATGCTACAAATATCGTATTTAATAATTCGAACATAGATAAAAGAAAATTAAGTTTTAAACATGGCGCAAAAACTAATGCTGTCAAAATTAATTAGTTTATGAGATTGTGTAAAGATCTGAAATACTGGATGTACAGGCCTAACATTAATTTTTTGACTTAAATCTCCATGTAAATGAAAAAGTTATTGACAATTCTCTTATCTTTTGCATATCTACAGACCCACGGTCAAGAATCAATTCTGTTATACGATACAACAATGCCAAATAGTAAAGGGTTGAAGCTTTTAGATAGTATTGCTAACGAACGCGTGTATCAAGTTGCTGCGCCCCGGATTATTCCTTTTTTGGTCGCAAAAGAAGAAAATTCGGGAACTGCCGTGTTGATCATTCCTGGAGGAGGTTACGCCCGTTTGGCTTATGTGATCAGTGGTACACAGTTGGCCAAATGGTTTAATGCCATTGGTATCAATGCGTTCGTACTGCTTCATCGCTTGCCAAACTCGCCTGATGTAATCGATCGGTCGCTAGCTCCCTTGCAGGATGCACAGCGAGCGATCCGTATTATTCGATCTAAGGCGGCTGAATGGCATGTGGATTCTGGCCGTATTGGTGTGATGGGCTGTTCGGCTGGAGGACATCTTGCTGCTTCCTTATCGAGTATACATCGGCCTATCAAAGTTCTGGGTGATCCAATAGATCATTTAAGCAGTAAACCCAATTTCACCGTTTTGGTGTCACCCGTAATTACGATGAAGGGAGATCATGTCCATCAGGGAAGCATGGATAATCTATTGGGTAAGGTCGCTGATGGTTCTCAAAAAGAGTTGTTTAGCTTGCAGACTCAGGTGACAGAGCGTACGCCGCCCACATTTTTGGTACATGCTCAAAACGATAGGACTGTCTCTGTACAAAATAGCCTTTTATATTATCAAGCTTTACTAGCAAATAACATAACAGCCTCTTTGCATGTTTTTCCACAGGGAGCACATGCCATCGCTCTGGTCAACAATCCAGGGTCGACGGCAACTTGGCCAAGTATATTGACAGCTTGGCTTCATGAAATTAAAATGATTAAACCATAAATCTATATCTTGATATGAATATCAAATACCTTATATTTTCTAGTGCTCTATTGCTGTTTTGGAAGTTTAGTTTATCGCAAGAATTGAAATTAAACTATGATAAAGAAGCTACTAACTGGAACGAAGCATTGCCTTTGGGGAATGGACGTATCGGTGCTATGGTATACGGTGGAGTTTCCCAAGAAGAGATTCAACTGAATGAAGAAACGATTTGGGCCGGACGCCCTGGGAACAATGTCCCCCAGGGTAAATACAAGGATATAGTTAAGATTCGTCAGCTTTTAGTTGAGGGCAGGAATAAAGAAGCGCAGGAACTGTCGAATCGCGCCTTTCCAAGAGCTGCACCAGCAGGATTGGACTATGGCATGCCTTACCAAACTTTCGGTAGTCTATTGCTTGCATTTCCGACTCACCTTAACCCTATTCAATATCAACGGGAGCTGGATTTAAATAAAGCGATAACTACTGTTTCTTATCAAGTCGATGGCGTCAATTATCGAAGGGAAATGTTTACGTCACTGGTCGACAGTTTGCTGTTGATCCGCATTACAGCTGATAAAGCGAAAAGTATTTCAATGGATCTAAACTGGAAAAGTCCACATCAAAATATTAACCTCGGCATAAATAATGATGCATTGTTTCTACGGGGAAAAGGGGGGACAGTGGATTCAAAAGAAGGGCAGGTGGCATTCTACGGATTTGTTTATCCACAGGTTAAAGGTGGTCAAATTAATCATCATGGTGAGCAGATTACAATCAAGGATGCAGACGAAGTAATCCTTTATGTATCCATTGGAACAAGCTTCAAAAATTACAAAGATCTTTCCATCGATCCTGAACGAAAAGCCACGCGAATTTTTGAAAAGGCAAAAGGAATTTCTTACGCGGAAGCATTGGAAAAACATGTGAGAAAATACCAGCAGTTCTTTAATCGGGTGAAATTAGACCTTGGGAGCAATGCGCAGGCAAAAAAAACAACGGATGTGCGTATTCGGGAATTTGCGACAAACTTTGATCCACAGCTAGTTGCGCTTTATTTTCAATTTGGCCGCTATTTGCTGATTTCCTCTTCACAACCGGGGGGGCAACCTGCCAATTTGCAGGGAATTTGGAACGCTAAACTTTCACCCCCATGGGATAGTAAGTATACGATAAATATCAATACCGAGATGAATTATTGGCCTGCAGAGGTAGGGAATCTAAGTGAAATGCATGAACCATTGTTTAGCATGTTAAAGGACCTTGCTGTCACGGGGCAGGAGAGTGCACGGGAAATGTATCACGCCAGAGGGTGGAATGCTCATCATAACACTGATTTATGGCGTATTACGGGTGTGGTGGACGGTGGTTTTTACGGTATGTGGCCAATGGGCGGAGCTTGGTTGAGCCAACATCTCTGGCAACATTATCTGTATAAAGGAGACAAGCAATTTTTGAAGGATTACTACCACGTGTTGAAGGGGGCGGCCTTATTTTATCTGGATGTTTTGACGAAGGATCCATCTGGAAAATGGCTTGTTGTCAGTCCTTCCATCAGTCCGGAAAATAGTTATGAAACAGGAGGTGTAGGAGTTTCCGCGGGCACAACAATGGATAACCAACTCGTGTTTGATGTCTTTAATAATTTTATCCGTGCATCTTACATTGTGGATGCCGATGGTGCATTGCGGGATTCTGTCAAAAAAAGTCTGGAACAGTTGCCACCTATGCAAGTTGGTCAACATGGTCAGCTTCAAGAGTGGCTTAAAGATCTGGATAGAAAAGATGACCATCACCGTCATATATCGCATCTATACGGGCTGTTTCCCTCGGGTCAGATTTCACCGTTTCGCCATCCTGAACTTGCTCAGGCAGCAAAAAACTCATTGATCTACCGCGGAGACAAGTCAACAGGTTGGTCTATGGGCTGGAAAGTAAATTGGTGGGCTCGTTTGCTGGACGGTAATCAATCGTATAAATTGATCAAAGATCAATTGAGTCCGGCCCCGGAAGAACAGAAAGGACAAAATGGAGGTACTTACCCCAATTTACTGGACGCCCATCCGCCTTTTCAGATTGATGGTAATTTTGGCTGCACATCTGGAATTGCAGAGATGTTGGTGCAATCATATGATGGGAGCATATTTTTATTACCTGCTTGGCCAGATGAGTTACCGAATGGCGAAGTGAAAGGTTTAGTCACTAGAGGTGGATTTATTATAGATATGAGCTGGAAAAATCGAAAGTTAACGGGATTAAAAGTCAGCTCCACCTCAGGTGGCAACTGCCGCATTCGGATCACCAATAAGAGTAAACTCTATTTAATGGGGAAGCCTTTGAAACAAGCTCATGGAAAAAATACCAACTCCTTTTTTGACGTTGATGAAATCAAAAAACCATTGATAAAAACGCAAAATAGTTTGTTTGAAACTCCTGAAACAACGCTTTATGATCTTTCGACCACGAAAGGTAAGGTTTATGAATTTGTTGTGAAATAAAACTTAATATTCGAATTTATGCTAAATACCAATAAAAAAAAATGGAAACATATTTGCCTGATGACCATTATGAGCTTCTGTAGTTCATCATTGACATTCGGACAACATTATAATTCTAAGGTCTGGAGCCCGGATCTTGGATATGGAAAATTCAAAAACCCTATCATCAATGCGGATTATTCCGATCCCGATGTTATCCGTGTAGGTGAAGATTATTATATGATTTCCTCAAGCTTTAATCACAGTCCAGGCCTGCCCATTCTACATTCTAAAGATATGATCAACTGGACGATTATAGGACATGCTTTGCAACGGCAGTTACCGGAGGAAGTGTTCAACAAAGTGCAACATGGGGGTGGGGTATGGGCGCCTTCCATACGGTATCACAATGGAGAGTATTACATTTATTACCCCGATCCGGATTTTGGAATTTATCAGATAAAGACGAAGAATATTCGGGGAAAATGGTCTGCTCCTATACTGGTTTTCCCAGGGAAAGGACTGATAGATCCCTGTCCTTTTTGGGATGAAGATGGTCGTGCTTATTTAGCTTATGCCTATGCAGGGAGCCGTGCAGGCTTGAAAAGTGTGCTCGCTGTAGCCGAGATGGATACCGATGGGAACCGTGTATTGGACAGGGGTACGATTGTTTATGATGGACATGAGTTGGATCCTACAATTGAAGGCCCCAAAGTATATAAGAGGAATGGATATTATTATTTGTTTGCACCAGCAGGTGGTGTATCAACGGGCTGGCAATTGATTTTGCGTTCGAAAAGTATTTATGGACCTTATGAGCGCAAAGTGGCTATGGCCCAGAACAAGTCGGCAGTTAATGGTCCACATCAGGGAGCATGGGTAGACACACCCTCAGGAGAAGACTGGTTCTTCCACTTTCAGGATAAAGAAGCTATGGGACGTGTGGTCCATCTGCAGCCTATGGTTTGGAAAGCTGATTGGCCTATTATAGGGGAGGATATCGATGGAAATGGCGTAGGGACACCTGTGATGAGCTATAAAAAACCTAATGTAGGAAAACAGGTTATCGCTCAGATGAATCCTCAAGAATCGGATGAGTTTGATTCTCCTCATTTAGGATTGCAGTGGCAATGGCAGGCAAATCCCGACGGTACCTGGCTTATGCCTTCACAAGAAGGCAAGCTTAGGCTGTATAGCCAGCAGCTTCCTGAAGGAAGTAAAAACCTGATGGCGGTGCCTAATATACTGACACAAAAATTCCCCGCCGAAAATTTCAGTGCGACAGCAAAAATACGACTGCGCCCTAGCGAGAAGGAACTTGGTGAAAAGGCAGGATTGGTGGTGGTCGGTGAAGATTATAGCCAGTTGTTTATCCGTAAGGAAAAGGGGAGCTTTCAACTTTATTATGGTAGTTGTGCTAGTGCCTATTCGGGGACTGAAGAGCAGGTCAGGCCCATCGCTACTTTGCCGGAAGACTTTGTCTACCTTCGTGTACAAGTCAAAAATGGAAAGACCTGCAACTGGACCTATAGCTTGGATGGTAAAAAATATACAGTCGTGGAAAATGGCTTCCAAGCGAAACCTGGCAAATGGATAGGAGCCACGTTAGGACTCTATGCCAGCCGCGAAAAGCATATCAATGATAGTGGCTATGCAGAAGTGGACTGGTTTCGAATAGATCAATAATATAGTTTTGACCCTTTAATAGCTATGAAATTATTGGAGTATTTTAAAGTTATGAATAAAGTTTATATATAAATATATTAGTTTGATAATGTAATTATTTTCTGATTTATGAGACGGATAAAATTAATTAAGACCTTGGTGGCGGTTTACCTAGTTGTTAGCCTGTCATTGTTGGGATCTGGATTGCGGGCGGCTAGCCTTGAAGTGATCACTGTAGACCAACAAGGAAAAGGTGATTTCACGAGTATACAGGCAGCGGTAAATTCAGTTCGTGCTTTTCGTGCAGAACATGCGGTTCGGATTTGGATCAGGAAGGGAATTTACCATGAGAAAATAGTTATCCCAACTTATGTCGAAAATGTCCAGCTTGTTGGTGAAGATGCTGCCAATACCAAGATTATTTTTGATGATTATGCAGGTAAGTTAGTTGATTGTCCAGATGAGACAGGGCAGCCTAAGCTTGGGACTTTCAGTAGTTATACACTATTGGTACGTGCAAACAGGGTGCTTATCAAAGATATAACTATCGAAAATGCGGCCGGCCCAGTAGGGCAGGCCGTAGCACTTCATCTAGAAGGGGATCAGATTGCACTGGTCAACTGCCGTCTTTTAGGATTTCAGGATACCTTGTACTTGGGTAAAAGTGGTGCAAGGAGCTACTTTTCTGATTGCAGTATTAGCGGAACGACGGATTTTATCTTTGGGCCAGGCATTGCGTTCTTTAGCAGATGCCGATTGCTCTCGTTGCGAAATTCGTATGTCACAGCAGCTGCCACACCACAGGGGCAATTTTATGGTTACGTTTTCGACCAATGTGATTTTGTAGCTGCAGATGAGTCTGTCGATAAAGTATTTCTTGGTAGACCATGGCGTCCTTATGCAAATACGGTTCTGATAGATTGTAACTTAGGAGCTCATATTATCCCTGAAGGCTGGAATGAATGGAAGGGAGATGCATTGTTCCCAGATAAGGATAAGACCGTATTTTACGCCGAATTGGGATCTAAGGGAGCAGGGGCATCGGAACTTTCAAAGCGAGTGACTTGGTCACATCAGTTGCCGGAAGATGAACGGAATGTTTATAAACTCGAAAAAGTAATGGACGATTGGAAAGTTAAAGAAATGCTCGATGAAATGGAAAAATAACTATCCCCAGCAGCTTCCTTTCTGGAGTTTGTTATTATTGTTTATGTTTTGCGATTCGGTGCAGGCGCAGAATCTTTACATTCCGAAAGATACGACTTATAACACGATGCGCGTATGGCGACAAATAAAGAAAAGTTATCCCCATGCACGACCAGCTATGGACAGCCTTGGAAGAGATCTAAAGGTTGCACGTAATCTGGTATATGCACATCTAGCTCGAACCGATTTTGGGCCTCGGGATCTACATCTCGATGTTATCCGGCCTAATGACCGACGAAAACGTGCAGCAGTGATATGGATCCATGGTGGTGGATGGCGCTCAGGTCAAAAGGAAATGGATGTACCCATGGCACAGTTGTTGGCGAGAAAAGGGTATGTCTGCATTCCAGTGGAGTATCAGTTATCTTTGGAGGCAAAATATCCCAATGCCTTACTCAATATCAAGTCGGCTATTTTGTGGCTTAAAAATCATGCCGATCAGTACGATATAGACAGTAGTCGTATCGTGGTGGCGGGAAGTTCCGCAGGAGGTCACCTCGCGAGTCTGGTTGGATTGACAGGCAGTGTGCCTAAATTTGAACCACTTCTTGAGTCTAAACACAGTACGCGGATTCAGGCGATTATTAATTTGGATGGAGTGGTGGATTTGATGGCTCCGCTTTCACTCAATTTAGAGCGAAAACCCGATTCCCCTGATGCCTTCTGGCTCGGAGGAACCTTTGCCGAAAAACCGTTAATATGGAAAGAGGCTTCACCTATATTTTGGGCCAGAGAAGAACAGAAAATTCCGATGTTGTTCATAAATAGCGGTCTCCCTAGATTTCATGCCGGACAAGATGAATTGATTGGTATGCTAAAGCGTTGGGGGACGGCTCATCAAGTGTATACATTTGATGTACAGGTACACCCTTTCTGGCTTTTCCATCCTTGGGTGGATAGGTGCGTTGATGTAATTGACCAATTTTTAAAGAATAATTTAATAAAAAAGAATTAAAAACAAGCTTTGGTGTAGGCAAAAACAGGTACGAATACGATACGAACAAAATACAGGCTCAGGGACAATTTCTCGTTTTTCCTGACGCTCTCATTTTACAATCCTGGCATAAGATCCAGTGCACCAGGATGGCGCGGATCATAAATTGCCACAGCAACTTTGGACTCTGCACCACCATAATATAAAAACGTCCTATCGATATATTGCACTGACAATTTTTTCTTAGGCTTTGCGAGACGGATGTATGCCTTATAGAAGCTCATATTGTAATTTTTCTGGCAAATTGTACAGGCTAGTTGGCATTTTAGCCATCGCGAAGTGAAATCATAAGAAAACCCCACTTTAAATTAAAGTGGGGTCCATTTTAATCTGTGTTCCCGGCGGGGGTCGAACCCACATCGTCAGAACCGGAATCTGAAATTCTATCCATTGAACTACGGGAACGTCTCGCAAAGATATATTATTTTCTAGATCTAACAAATAATCTTTGCGATAAAATTTAATCTTTTAGCAGGCAATTTTTAGTGCTTTTTATCGTCAGTATTTTTACATTTAGATTTCTCTAATTCTTCATTTTTTTAAGCTGGTACTAATGATTTGTATATGAATGCTTAATATCTTGCTGACGATGCTTACTGGTCCCGTTTATCCACTAGATAAATAGGTTTTCGGCTAAGCGGATTGTAAATTTTGCTGATCAAAATTTCTTCACGTTCGAACTCCACGTTGGGAATTACGCGCAGTTTGGCCTGAAAACTATCTTTGATTTCTTTTAATAGCGCACTATTTTGTTGCTTGGCAGCGATTAAAATCCGGATGTCGTCTGTACCAACTGCAGTGCTGGATATTTCTATCTGATATTGTTCAATTTCTTTATAGCTGGCCAATACATCAAACATAGCCGGCGGAAACAAGGTGGTGCCTTTATACTTAATCATTTGCTGTTTTCGGCCTTCAACAGGGCCGATTCGATAGGAGTTTCTGCCACATGTGCAAGGAGCAGCATGACGCCTGACCATATCGCCGGTCTGATAGCGCAATAGGGGCATAGCTTCTATTCCTAATGTCGTTACGACCAATTCGCCCAGCTCACCATCTGCGACTGCCAGACCCTTGTCGTCCAATATTTCGGTAATGATTAAGGCCGGATGTTGGTGGCCTCCTGCGAATGCTTCACATTCTGTAAATGCCGAGCTCATTTCAGTAGAAGCATAGGTGGAGTAGAGGGCAATATTCCATTTTTCCTGAATTCGTTTTGCGAGTTGGTTATCCCCCAGTTCAGCGGTTCTGAGATTTTCACCTATACAAATGGCTACCTTTACAGAGCTGTTGTTGTAGTCGATGTTATGTTCTTCGGCATAAGCAATCATTTTGAGTAAGAAGGATGGTACGACGACAAGAAACTTGGGTTTAAACTGCTGAATTGAGTCCCATTGCATCTGTGGTATTCCAGCTCCAATACGGAGTATGCCCGCTCCAATCTTGCGGAGTCCGAGAAAGTAGGCCAAACCAGCCATAAAACGGCGGTCCAAGGTCGTCATAATTTGTACCCGATCGCCTTTTTTAATGCCTACCCGCTCAAAAGAAATCATCTCATTGTAAGCCAGACGATCAAGATCGGCATCTGTCAATCCAAACACAACAGGACTACCCAAGGTGCCGGAAGTTGTTGAGAAGTCGATAATCTCCTCTTCGGGAACACATAGAAAATCCCAGTTAAACTGTTGCAGCTGTTCTTTGGAAGTTGTCGGAAGAAGGTGGAGGTCCTGCGTGCCGCGGATGCGCTGCAAATCAATGCCTTCTCGTTGAAACAGACTTTTGTAGTAGGTTGAATAAGTATTCAAATAGTTTAAAACATCGCTTAGTTTTTGGTCTTGAAAAAGCTTAATTTCTTCCAGACTTGCTTGTTCTATAGTTGGGATCATCGATTATCTCCTTTCTTCTCAATTTTATGGATATATGAAGCAATATTTTTGCGGTCAGCCAGTGTGGTCACTTCGCAAGAGTCGGCCTGTTGCAATTGCTTTAATGCTTCCCCAAAGCGCTTTTGCTCAAAGTAATACTTTCCTCTCTTATAATAGACTGCCCAAAACAGCGGATTGAGCTTTTGGTATTCTTGCCATTCTGACTCAGTAATCTTCTCATCTGATTTCAGCTTACGGTCTATTACCCGATCTTGTTTACGGTAGTCCTCATAATCGCGATAGGCTTTACTCGTTAAAAACGTATCCTGTGGAATATTTAATGCTGTATTGGCCAAGGAATAAGCTGCCCGATGGGTATGGCTTGCAAAGATCTTATTGAGGTCATAACAGACAAATTCCCCAAGCTGATAGGGATTGGCAGATACCCATACCAGGCGTTTTTGTGGTTGGAAAATGATTCCGTGATGAGCCAATAACTGATTTAAGGCCTTTTCATTGCCATAGCCGATTTCTTTATTTTTTAATCCATTGCGATCTCTCAATATAGCTGCGACTTTAGGAGCTGTAAGTTTATCCTGCTGTTGCAATTGCTCGGTTAGCAGTTCATATCGATATGCACTGTGACTTTCTTCAATCTGCTTTTGGTTGCGCTTATCCGACTGATAGGCGTTGCTCTGAAAATGATTTGTACATAGTAGATAATCTGCATTGTCCGATTCAAATACATCAAATTTATGGGGCGACATTTCAATCAAAATGGCGCGACCTTCCGCTGCGGAGCCGATCATCAGTGATTCTGAAATGAAAATGGGGTATTTTTTCGCAATGGCAATGGCCTCCTTAAAATTGCGGGCATACTGAAGTATTTCTCTGGCAACAATAGATATAGGCGTTTTTGCAGCCCAGGGAATAGACGATTTTCCCGCATTGAGGGTAACTGTCAGGCCCTCACTGTTCATGCCAGAGACGACACCGATCATGCCAGCCCAGCCCACGGAAAGAAACGAATAACCTGAATCAGGTTGCACAATAGAGACTAATTTGTTGTGACTAAAATCGTCGCCTGCGTAAAAATCGAAATTTCGACCTATTATAAGCTCACCATCTGCCGATTTTGATCCCCATGCCGCTAAGGAGGAGCAACCGACCAAAGCGAGGTCCTGAAAGGCATGGCCTAGATCATGTGCCCCATGAAGAAATAAATTACGCTGATAGGGATCCATCAGTCCATTGTAATTTGAAGAGGCATAATTTGACAATCCAAAAATCTCTTTTTTATATTCTAAGGGGATGTATTTATGGATGTTCCGGTTATAAATCTTCGTCAATCGCATCATCCATCTCTGCTTGCGCTCAGAAGGGATAAACTCTTGGATCTTAGTAAAAAAAGCCCGCTCCTGGTAAGCATATAGGGACTTGGTCAATATACCTGTTTTTAAACCGATTTCGATTGGATTGCCACCAACATAGAGTTCCCATAAACCTTGTGCATTATGGAATAGAAAGCTGCTGTCTATTGCAAGGTAATTGTCCATTGAATCAGCTAGCTTTAATTTTGGGATCTCTAGTTGCTTAAATCTAGCTTTTTCTTTTAGAGCACCGTTTAGCGCGCAGGAGCTAAACAGTGATGCTATCCAGATCGCCAGCCAATACCTTTTCATCATTCTCTTTAAATAGATCATCTTCAAATTCTTTTCCAAGCATCATTAAGCAGCAGGAGAAGGCTGTAATCGTAACACCCAATACGCCATGCATTTTGACATTCTGGCCTGTCAGAAATAAATTCTTAACCTTCGTTTTCGTGGAAATTAAACTATTCAGTGGATGCTTATATTCTTTTAAATACCCATACATGTTTCCTTCTTCAGCGCCTATAAAGTCACGGTAGCTTAGCGGGCTAGAAGTATGAATGGAACGGGTAGCGGCTTTAATATTCGGAAACAGCAGTTGGAGTTCTTCGATAATCTCCGCTGCTTTCGCGGTTTTAAAAGCCTCATACGTTTCTCCGCGGCTACTTAACTGTTGGATAATGGATCGGTTGAAAGTCTCATGCCATTCTTGTACTTCGTTTGCGGTCATGTAACACATCACCGTCATTGTACTGCAATAGTCCTGATTTTCACTGTTGCAGCTCATGGAAATGACCAAAGGAGATTGCCCCCGATCATACCAAACAGAAGCTATAGTTTTATAATGGTAAATATTATAATTTTGATAGGGGATATAACCTTCTTTACAAACAATATAAACGGAAAAAACTGAAGGGCTCAGCGGTAAGCCTTGTATACGCTTGACATAGGCTTGTTTTTGAAATCTTTCGGGCAACATAGCAAAAGTATGCTGGAGGTTGATATTCGAAACAAATTCCTTTGCATAGATCAGCTGCTGGTCATCGGTACGTACTGCTTTGATCAGCTGATCGTCCATTTCTACCGCAATGACTTCCTTATTTTTGATGATGTCGCCACCATATTTTCGCAATTGGCGAATCAATAACTTGGCAATTTGGCTGCCGCCGTTTATACAGCGCCAAGCGGATTGGATATAGGAGTTGATGGTCAGGGCATGAACATAGAGCGGCGTGCTTCCTTCTTTTGCGACATAAAGGAAGTTAGACCCGACCAGAACAGCCTTAAGAAGTTCGTTATCCGTTAAGTCATCAAGGAAGGATTTTAATGATATCCCCAGAATAGCTTCATTGAAACCAAAGCTTTTGCGAAGGTTATACATTGGAAAAGAATTGCAGATTTCCTGTATTTTTTCACAATAGTCTGTTAAAGCTTGTTCTTCCTCTGGAAAATAAGGTAGTAATTGGCTTATAAAATTCTCGTATCCCTGGGCATGCGGATAATTGATGGGATTTCCTTCAAATGAAATCCGATCATATTCGTCAAGGCCCATGCGTTGGATCGATAGATCTTTCATAATTCCCAGATAGTCGAAATATTTATACAAATTTTCGCCCTCACCTAAGCCTCCGATATAATGAACACCCGTGTCTAAGATCTCTTTGTCCCGGACAAAAGTTTGTAAATTGCCCCCGTATTGATTGTTTTTTTCAATGACACAAACTTTGCGTCCAAATTTGGCGAGAAGAACTGCGGTAACTAGACCTCCGAGACCGGAACCAATAATGACACTATCGTAGACCTTATCCATTCATTCTTCTTTTTAATATACAACTGTATTGATCGCTAAATACTTCTTCAAAACCAATGTAACTGGGTTTTTCTGTAAAATCATAACATACAATAGTATGTATCGAATCTGTAATTTCAAACTTTTGATCGTTACTGCCCCAGATCAGCACATCAAAATGCAATGCGTTTTCTGTCAGATGATTCAGATAGGTCAATTTACGTTTTTGTTTTAGATACGTGTTGGCCGCAATAGCGCGTTTTTCGGGATCAGGGATAAATGTTTCGACCCGCCGCTGCGCCTGTTGCAGCGTCAACAAAAATTCAATATGACCATAATTGTTTCCAATATGCAAAATTTTTGCATTTGCTGCAATCAAATTATTCCATGCAGCATAAGACGACTGATGAAGATCGAATTCGTTTAAGCTCAATTTTTCGATTTCGGTTTCTTTATACCGATAGTTTAAGCTGAGTTTTTCTCTAAAATAAGCTGGACCTTCAAACTGCTTTCTGATTTCAGCAAATTGTTGTTTGAATAATCCACTGATAGCTTTACATCGTGTGGAGTAGCTGTCTCCAAATCTTCGGTCAGCCGGTCGGATTCTTTCACCGATGACTGTACTGAGTGTTCCATCATAAATGATAAAATCCCTTTTTGGACAGACATCAGCGGCTCCATGTATATAAATTGGGAGAATATCCAATTGCAGTTGTTCTGCAATATAAAATGCTCCTTTGTGAAACCGCTGTACATCATTTGTTGCCGATCGCGTTCCTTCTGGAAAAATCGCAATCGAATATCCTGCATCGATGCGTTGCTTTAATATATTTTTAGATTTTTCTAAATCTTCGTCGAGCATTAAAAAGCCTGCACGTCTAACGACACGGCCAAAAACAGGTGATTTGTAGACCCATTCGTTGGTCACAAATACGCATTTTGGCAATAGACGCCCAATAAGAAGGGTATCCAATAACGAATTGTGATTGGCTATGATAATCGCTGGTTTTTTGAAGTCTTCGCCGTGTGGGTTGAATTCCTGTTTCTTGACAAAAGGGTTGGAGTTTAATACAGAGTCTCCAAAACGGGACATGATCCTTGTCATCCAAGCTCTGTTAGAAACCAAACTAAAGAGAAGACCTGAAAGAATACTTCCGATGATATAGTAGCTAAAGGAAAATGCTGAAATCAAGCGCAGCCGCAAAGTAATCGGGGATAGACCTTGGGAAGGCCTGCGGCGAAATACAAACCTAAAAACGAGCGGATAAAGAACAAAAGTGTTTAAAACAGCCGCTGTAACACCAAGCAGGGAAACCGCTGAAATGGACTTTAATGCCGGGTGTTTGGCGAAAATTAAGGCGCCGATGGCTAAGATTGTCGTTAATACAGCAAGGAGAATGGAAGTGCGGTATGTAGGCATTTCATCTTTGCCAGTACTGTATTCTTTTTGCAAGGCCGCAGTCATAAAGATTGCAAAATCTACCCCGTGACTGAATACGAGTGTGCAGACAATGGTACTGAAAATATTGAATTCGAGGTGAAATAAGCCCATTAAACCGCCTGTAACCAAACCTGTCAATACAATAGGCACCATGCTTATCAATGTCAGTTCGATTCGGCGAAACGACAGCCAAAGAATAACAAATATGGCTACAAAGCTGTAATTAATTAAGGTGTTAAAGTCATTGACGAGCTGTCCCAAAAAGGTTTCATTCATTTCTTTGCGATCAATGACAACCGTACTTTTCCCATTAAACTGTCTAATCAATTTTTCGCGGTCTCCTTCCGAAGTTTTTACAATGGTATTTGTGGTAAAGAAGCCATCTTTTGAACTCAGATACTCCGCCAGCATACCCTGGTTGAGCTCGCGATAATCATCCAGTGAGGCTGTTGAAAATTTCTGGTCCAGGAGCATAAAAAATGCTTGATAAGCATCGGGCTTAAAGCCAAAAGCAGCACTTGAACGGATAAGATTCTCCCGAATTTCCTTTTTACGACCATCGGTCCAAAAGGAATTCCATTGGGCAATCTTCGCCTCCTGATCCTTTTTTGATAGGACGATTTCGCCAATGGAATTGACAGCGATTATGCTTGTATCTTGTTGTAACTTGTGATATAATACTGAATTATCTGAAAGGACCTGGTCAATATTGCTGCCGTAATTGATCAGAAATAGAGACTTATTTTGCTGCTGTGCTGAATTTTCAAGTTTGTACTCCGCTTCCTGTAATTCTTTTGGGAAGAAATTTAGTGCGGATAAATCTTTGTTGAAGCCTACTTTCCAAAAAGTAAATAAGCTCACAGCTAACAATAAATAACTAAATAGCTGTAAAGGTTTATTCTGTTCAAAGCTAAATGCGGAAATCCGATCGATCAGATGATTTTTATCATCCAGCGTCTTTATATTTGGTTTATAGATATGCGGTATAAGTACCAACGAGAAGATTCCCGAGAATAGAATAGCAATGAAAGCAAATATTCCCAAATCTTTTAAGGCTTCCGAATTGACGAAGAGCAAGCAAAGAAACGAGACTGCGGTTGTACCTGCACTCATCAGGATTGGCTTGGTGATTTCTTTATACAGATGTCTGATATCCTGCGTTTGCTTGAAATGCGTCATGATATGCAGGGCATAGTCGATGGTAATACCGATTAAAACTGCAGCAATAGAGATCGAAATGGCTGAAATGGTACCACGCAGAAAGTATAAAAATGCCAGCGCGAGCAAGGCTCCAAAGATTGAGGGAATAAAGATGATGATTGGAATTTGTATTTTCTTATAGAAGAGAATCAAAATGAGCATCAATAAACTCATCGAAATGAGTATAGTCGCTTGGATGTCCGTTTTGATCTGCTTGGCATTGGCTACGGCAACTAGGGATGCCCCAAAGTAACTGAGTTTGGACTTGTTTAGGTAGCGCTTGTTTAACTCACTTTTCATCTGCTCTAGCCTGCCAGCGAAAATCGCATTATGTTCGGTCTCCGAACCCGAATATTTGGGATTAATAAACAATAGTAGCTTGCTTGAATCTTTTGTAAAAATGTAGCCATTGTAAAGTTGAAAGTCACCGGCAATACTGAGCTTTTGGAATTTTTTAAGCGCCATAAAGCCAATTCCCAGGGGATCTCGCTGTATAAAAGATTTTGCGACGATACTCGTAGGTGAAATTAATGCAGCATAATTGGCTTCGACTGTTTGCGTGATACTATCAACAGGGAGGCGATCTGCTATGGATTTGTAATCATTCTCGTCCAATAATGTCGGCAACTGTCGGTATACAAATTGCATGGTACTTTCCATCTCCTCATCGCTGATTTGCCCTTGTATGCTCTGGTAGTAGGGGGCAAGTGATACGATGCTATCTGAAAAGGAATTGGCCATTTCAACCATATCGTCAATTGTAGCAGCCTTTTCCCGCTCGATAATGACACTTATTTTATCCGAAAATTTAAGCTGGGCCAATATTTTGGCCATCTCATTTGTCCGTTCGTTTTGAGGTATAATCCGCGTAATATCTTCTTCAAATTTTAGTTTTAGCGCGAAATATCCTGTTGCAGCCAAAAAGAGCAGAGCAACTAAGCAGGCGATATAAGGTTTCTTCTTGAAAAATAGATAAAGCTGATAAAAATAATACTGCATATTAACGTCGTTGATTAAACCGCAATAATGTAAAAGAGGAAAACCCAAATAGGAGTGCGGCCATTAAAGCCAGGAAGAGACTGCCCAGCACATATTGTAAAAAATGTTCGGAAATAGCTTGAAAATCTATGTGGTTATAATCCAATAACGGTTTGGCGCTGGGAATAAATAATTTCCCTGTCTCTATCGATCCCCAAATAATCAATGGGATCATAGGCGGGATGCTGACATTTGAAAAGGCAAAACAAAGACCCTTATTAAGCCTAAAGACAGAGGCAAGAAAAATTGATAAAAAAGACTGAAATCCCCAAATGGGGGCAATCCCAATGAACACACCCAATGCTATCGAAATTGATTTAACAAAGTCGGAATCATTCGTTCCCAGAATATCTTCTTTTAGAAAATCCTTAAAGCTTTTTTTTTTGAAACTTCGAAAAGCATTTCTTGGAAATATGTAGAGGAGACTAATTAAAACCAAAACGGTGTTGAGAATGCTAATTCGTGTAAAATCTTTAAACGGCCTAAAATGAGAAACCCGTTCATTCGGATCATAAAGAATTTTAATAGGGACATTTTTGACCTCGATATTCTTCCATGCAGATCGAACAATAACTTCAATTTCAAGCTCAAATTTGTTGGTATATAGTTTTTTAGGTATGCCTTCCAAAGGGTATAATCGATATCCAGACTGGGTATCGGCAAGTTTTATCCCAGTCTCAAACCAAAACCAAAAATTAGAAAACTTGTTGCCGAAACTGCTTTTCTTCGGTATTCCGGCTTGATCCATTTGGCGCTCACCAATCAATAGAATATTTCCATCACTTTGTTGGAGGGCATTTAGAAATACCGGAATATCGTCGGGGAAATGCTGTCCATCCGAATCAATTGTGATAGCGTACTGAAAACCTTGTGCTTTTGCGATCTCAAAACCTTTTCGTAAGGCCTTGCCTTTTCCGGAATTTTTTTCGAGATGCTGAACTGTAATGAAGGGGTAATCTGCTAAAATTAAAGCTGTTGAATCCGTCGAGCCATCATTGACAACAATAACTTGTCTGGTATAGACCAAAACGCCGTCCAAAACTCGCCGCAGCGTTTTTGCATTGTTGTAGGTGGGAATAAGCACACATACAGGGGCAGGGATCATAGATTGGCTCGGGGTTTGCGAATTGGGCATGGCTACAAAACAGGATAAGAGCGGTAAAAATTGAGTTCCATTTTAAGCGCAAGGGTATCCTCGAAAGAACAATTAGCCTTGATCTGTATTGTTTCGGTTTCCTGAATCACCAATTCTAGCTTGACAATTGGCTGAACAGTGGGATCTATTATGGCATAAAAACGAATGTTTTTGGCTGAATGCATACGTATTTTTGCCTGCAATATATCCTCAGCTGTATTTTTTATGATCTGTAACATACATACCCCTGGTGTTACGGGCCTTCCCGGAAAATGGCCCCCGAAAATCGGATGATCTGGATGAATACGTATTTCCAGCAAATGCTTTCCATTTTCCCTTACCTGACGATCGAGTATGTTATAAAAGTCTGCTAAAACCATGTTTCAAACTTAGATAAATTACCTTTTATATGCAATTTTTTCATTCTCTGACTTATGTGTCAAGTCAGTTAAAATGGAATATTCACAAAATCCATATTCAGTTTGATGCCATGGTGTTTGATCTGAAAGCGGTCAAGTTTCCCCAGGGAATCCGTTTTGAACTGAATTTCAAACTTCGTTTTATACTTGAAGGCTATTTCGATGCTGGATAAGATGCCTTGATCATCGATCGTTAGAAAATACCGCCTGTCTGCATGAATGCTTAGGAACTCACGATGTGTTAAATTTTGATGATCAATATGATAATCTGGCTGTGTTAAAGCCTTGAAGTCCCTAATTAAGGTGTTGAGAATAATCTTTCTATTGAGGTCTTGCATAACATAATTGACCACATGATGATCTTTTGAAATCGTTATGTCAAATAAGGTATTTCCCAAATCAGAAGTTAGCACAATGCGATGATCGTCCTGACTTATTCTTTTAGCTACAAACATCCCCGTAAGCTCTTTTCCGTAAAAGTGGATCGTAGCCCGATATAATCGCTCCTCATTCAGCTCCGAAAAATAAGGGTTTTGAACAGTGGTATCTATTGTACTATAATGCTGTTTACCATTAGGGTAGTATACTTTACAGCCTGCCAAAAGCAATAAAAGTAATAGACTAAAAACTAAATGACGCATCGCTGATGGGTTGGTTGATCTGCTTGTTTTTGAAAACAATTTTTGTATAATCTTTTGATGGTTCAATCAACTGGACTTCCGAAACTGTCGATTGTTGATCGTTAAAGTATAGAATGATCGTTTGAATATAGGCGGATAGATCCTTCGTTTTGGGTGAAAGCTTAGCAATCCGTTGATTCCGATTTTTGTGGAATGTGATCGTAAAGTCATTGGCTGCAAAAAGATCACCGCTGATGCTTCCGATAATCATTTTGTTGATTTTTTCGAATTTCTTATTGTTGCCTAGATCTACTTTATTCTTTTTACCCTGATCATTCACCAATACCTTATTGTCCTTAAAAAGGATTCCATATTGAATAGGGGTATTGTATTTCCATAGCAGCTTGTCTGGATTTTTTAATAACATGGATCCGCTTGATGTGATTTCCTTGGAAAGAAAATCCAAGTGCTTGTACTGTATGAAATCCGTTTTTAATGTTTTTATCTTTTGTGCTTCGGAAATTACGGTTTGTTTGAAACTCGTTATTTCAGCACCTGACATGGCTGTTTCCTGTGCTTTGGCAAGCGTCATGTGAAATATAGAGACGATGAGTATAATGAGCTTAGTTTTCATATGCTTTTTGATTTAATAAATCTTCTAAATTTACGGCTTCTATTTTGTTAGCCTTCAATTCTATTAATAAACTTTTAACGACATGGACTGTTTTTTCGGAGGTGTCGTGCAAGAGGACAATGCTGCCCGGGCTTAATCTTTTCTTGATGCGAGCAAAGATCTGGTGTTCATCTAAATTTAAAGTATCCAGTGAACGAATATTCCAGCCGATGGATTTCAAATTGCAATCCTGCAATGCTTTTGCAATGTGTGGATTGCTGACACCAAATGGAGGCCGATAAAGCAAGGCTCTTTTTCCGGTCGTTGTTTCAATAGCCCGATTTGCCACTTCTATTTCAATACGGACTTTTCGGCTTGAAAGAAAGCCCATTTGATTGGGATGGTTCATGCTATGATTGGCGATTACATGACCTTTTTCGACAATTTTTTTTGCGATCTCCGGGTAGCACAATATCTGCGAACCAATGCAAAAAAAACTTGCCTTGGCTTGATACTGATCGAGTAGATCTAATATTTCCAATGTAAAGGGGCTAGGGCCATCATCAAAGGTGATCGCTATTTGACGTGTATGCTGCTGACCCTTCGTTGTCGATGGCATAAAGAAATTTAAACGCAAGTTAAAGGCTCCCCAAGACAGTATCCCTAAATAAAGAATGAGCACTAGGACAAACGGGTAGTATAATTGGTATTCCCTTCCTATGAACACCGCCATTAGAAAAAGAATAAGACATCCGTATGTTGTGTTTTTAAAATTTAGCATCCCGATAACAGCATTAAACTGTTTTGTTCTCCAAAATTACAAATCAGTATCTTTTGATAGCTTCTACTGCCATTTTCAGTTGGACTGCTTTTTGGAACTAAGGTTTGATGGTGCAATAATTTTAAAGCCAGATCCAATGCAAATACGACATCTGTGTCAAAGCGGCAAACCAGTAATTGATAGTTTATTTTAGTGGTCTTATTAAAGTTCGTCCAACTCGTATCGAATGGATTTTCCGTGTTTTCGGAACCATACACAATTGCGTCGATTTGTTCAGCCGATAAATCATTTTTTTTAAGAAATGCTAATACCTGATCTTCCGATGAAAGTTTTGTTGTGGCTGGATAAATTGAAATGTCAGTTAGTTCAGCGCGCGTATGTTGGTCCTGCAGATTGGAAAAAACGAAGAAACCTGCGCCCTCTGATTGTGAGCTACCAGTTGTTTTGTATTGACTTGCTGCTTCATCGAGGGCTGAACTGATTTTTATACTGATGTCTGAGAGCTCATCAACCGCGCCAACCAATAGCGTATTTCGTTCGTTCATCTTAAGCTGGATGTAAGCGTCCAGCACGGCGGATTCAAAGGAAATTCGTCCCTGAGAGTAGGTCATATTATAACCTCGGTTTTTGATCAACAACGCAATCTGGCCGGCAACAGTATTGTGGGTTGATTGTATAAATGGGGTAGGTGATAAAAATTCTTCCTGTTGTTCAACAATGGATTGCAAAAATTTATCGGAGTCTATGAGGCAGCCTTTGCTGCTGCCAACGAGTATACCGTCAAGCGTTGCTGCGTCCAAATGATTTACAGCTTCAAGGCTGCAGAAAATTCCCATTTTAACAGCTTTGGACATGCGTCTTGTCGCATTAGGGGATAGGAGCTTGTTCGTTATTTTGGGCAAATCAACCTTGAGCCAGCTGCCGGTTGCATCCTGTTGATTCGGCGTAGCAACGCATATACTTGCCGCATTAATATAAACTTTGTTCATGCGAAAAAATTAAGGTTGAACAATTGCCACCGAATCCAAAGGAGTTGCTAAGTACATGCCGGATGGCTGTCGGTTGATGATCAGCAATCGGTTTCAAAGCAGGCTGATCCATGGTATTTTCAAATCTTAGATTTGCAAATGCAAGCTGCTGCTGCAGGGCCAGTAATGCATAGATAGCTTCGATACCGGCTGATGCGCCTAAGGTATGCCCGGTATAGGCTTTGGTAGAACTAAATGGCGGTATTTGGTCTTTGAATAGGTGAAGGATCGCTGTTGCTTCGGTTCGGTCATTGTTCTCCGTTGCTGTGCCATGTGCATTGATGTAATCAATGGCCCGCGGTGTTAATGCTGCACTCGCTAAGGCTTGTTTCATAGCAAGATAAGCCCCTTCACCATGCTCCGAAGTTGAGGTTTGATGGAAAGCATCATTGGCATTCGAGAAACCGCTGAGATAACCTAAGATCGGCTTTGCAGTCTTTTTTAATGATTCGGTTGATTCTAAGACTAAAAAACCAGCACCTTCGCCCAGATTTAGCCCATTTCTGTTGGCGTCAAATGGGCGGTTCAGTTCGTTGGACAGCAGCATTAGGCTGTCAAATCCATTGATCGTGAATCTGGATAATGCATCCGAACCACCGACCAAAACCCGATCTGCCCGACCGGAAAGTATAAGCCGTGCACCAAACGCGATTGCATTGGCTGCAGAAGAGCAGGCCGTGCTGATGGAGGTTACCAGGCTATTGCTGCCTAGTAATTGAGCCAATACCCTACTGGAATCGCCAACATCACGTCGTTGTATCAGCTGGCTATCCTGTAGCAAATAGGGGAAATGTTGCTCAAAAATATCCATTCCGCCAACGGAGGTCCCCAGGATAATTGGCATATTCTCGGCCACAGTGATACCAGCTTGTGACAAGGCTTCTCGCGCTGCGATCGCTGCAAGTAAGCTCGTTCGGGAACTGTTTTTTGGAACTTCTGGACCTAATTTTTCAATCAGCTCTGCATCTGTCCAGGCAACTTCACCAACAAGTGTCTGATGTTGATGCTTTCCTGAAATATGTTGAAGTGTTTTGATGCCATGCTGCTTCTGGAGCAATGAATGGTAGTTTTGCGCGACATCATCTCCAATAGCGGTTATCATTCCCATGCCAGTAACAGCAACAGCATTTCTCATGTGTTATTTGGTTCTATTTTCTGAAATATAGGTAGCCAATGTTTCAATGGATTGAAAAATAGTTTTTCCAATTTTCGGATCGGTTACTTTGATCCCGTAATCTTTGTCCAATAAAACAGTTAACTCCAAAGCATCAATCGAGTCTAGTCCTAAACCGTCTCCAAACAATGGCGCCTGGTCCTCAATTTCATCGACAGTCACTTCTTCTAAGTTAAGGGCTTCAATTATTTTCGTTTTTAATTCCGCTTTCAATTCTTCCATTCTTTATCGTGTTAATTGTCTTACGACATCTAAATTATGTGCTAAAATGCCTGTTTTTTCCACAAGATACAAAACCAATTTGTAGTTTTCTTGCAGATAATCCACCCAGCCACATAACACTTTTTCTGCGCGTTTGGTATTTAAAAGGTAATTGCTGTAGTTTACTGCAAGTTGACTGTCAAATTGCTCTGAGACAAAAAAGATATTCTCTGTTTGCAGGTTATGCCGAATAGCAATTTCACCGATGCATACATTTGGAAGCGTATAGACGAAAATCGCTGGGCTGGGGTAGTACTGCTCGTTGTCCGAGATGGTCGCCAAATGTTTTAAATCGGTGTCTAAACTGCTGTGGCGATTGGATAAAACAATCGCAATATTAGTTGTCTGTTCGTCTTTTAGTAGCAATTCGGCCCCTAACCAAGCTAATTTGCTCAGGTTATCCATCTTGAAAAACTTCGGATAACTGGTTCCCAGTGAATAGTATAGTGATTTTGAAAAGGAGGCAAAATCTGGGGATGCCTCTACTGAAATCTGTTCACCGTTGCGATATACGCCTTGCGTATCCATGCGGCAATGCCTGCTGATCTGATAGAGCTGTTCCATGGCTAGTATAGTTCCCTTTCAAATAGTACGGCTGTATTTGTTCCAGCAAATCCCGATGCAGTTTTTAAGCAGCGCTTAAGAGGCTGTTCCGATAGCGTTTTGATAACGGCTAAAGGCAATGAGGTACCTTGTTTTTGATAACCTAGACTCGGGAGGAGTAAATTATGCCTTAAGCATTCTAGGGAAATAATACTCTCCAATAATCCGGCAGCACCCAACGTATGACCAAAGTAACCTTTTAAGCTATGGATAGGTTTATCGGCTAATCCAGAACGATGAATTGCTATTGCTTCCATTTCGTCATTGTAAATTGTCGCTGTTCCATGTGCACAGATAAAATCAATGGAGTTCGGTTCTAATTTCGCTTCGGCCAAGGCAGATACGATGCTCCGTTTCAACCCTTCGCCTGTGCGGGATGGGCCCGAAATATGATTGGCGTCGTTGATGGAGGCTTCACCGGCTATAGAAAACGGGTGGTTTTGCAATTGCTGGCCAGTTACATGAATTGCAGCAGCAGCTTCTCCTAGATTTAAGCCTTGTCTGGCCTCGTCATAAGGTATACAGGCCCTGTCACTGAGCGCCTGAAAAGACTTAAATCCCGAAAGGACAAATTCACTGACCAAATCCCCCGCCACAATCACGGCATCTGTACAATAATTCATTTGGATAAGTCGTTTGGCTGTCGATATTGCCTGCAGACCCGACACACATGCATTACTGATAATGATAGGCGGGCGCTTAAAGCCAAAGAAATCTCCTATTTTTTGTGCTAAAGCAGGGAGGCTTGCCGCTGTAGAACCTTTTTCTTCAGGTTCGCAATACGCGATATTGCCCTTGGTTGTCGAGACAATAAATGTGGTCTCCTGCGTTATGGTAGCAGTTTTGATAACGGGTATCAATGCCGCTATCATCAATTTCTCCAGTTTTGTAAATCCAGTACTTGTGTATAAGTTCTCCTCCCGTAAAAGTTTGTTGAAGTAGCCGTTGAGTTCGTCTTCTCCAACAAGAGCAGCGCATATGTCAGCTTCCATACCAGTAATGGTTACTTGTTTAGCGCCTGATTTGCCCTTAACGAGCGCATTCCAGGTTTCCGTGAGATTATTGCCGATAGGGGACACACAGTTATAAGCTCCTAAATACACCTTTTTCATTGGCTGACAAAATTAAGTGTGTCTTTCCACCGCTGAAAAAACTCAGGTATATATAATTGTAAACTTCCCGAAGCGTCTAAAAAGACCTGGATTGTTTCGCCTAGGCAGACAACTTGATTGCTCTCGTTTAATATCCGATACTGATAAATGATCTTCGCGGCTTTGGTATCTATTAATGATGTTTCAATTCGTGCATTTTCACCATATTTTAATGGTAATTTGTGCTCACATGTACTTTTCACGATCGGTGTAGTATAACCACTCCGGTGAATGTCCAGATAGGTCATTCTGTGCTGAATTCCGAAAGATTCTCTGCCATCTTCAAAATAGCTGATATAATGGCCATGCCATACTATTCCCAGCGAATCAACTTCATTAAAACGTATGCGTAAAGGACTAGTCCAAGTAATTTGATTAACTTGTTCAGTTCGTTTATTTTTTGCCATAATCATTAAGAAGCTATTACACTTTTAATTTCCGCCTGAGCGATTTGCTCGTCTCCCGCGAAAGTTTCAATAGAAACGAGTGTGACTCCCATAAATTCTTGTAGAATTGTTGCTTTGGTCAGTAATTTGTCACCTACGCGGGGGAAGGAGTTTATTGAAATACTTTTTATTGTGCCGAGATAACCAATGGGGGACGTTTTTTGCTGAATATAAAAGCTATAGCCTGTGTGTAAAGCAATAGATTGAGCCATATGCTCAATGATACCTGCTTCTAACAAAATATCGTCTTCCACAAAAATATTATCTTCTCGAACAGTTAAGCCCGCTGCTACGGTCTTTTCGTTAAAATCATACAGGCAATCAATCATGACCATAGGAGCACGGTGAGGTAACAATTCCTGTAAAAATAATTTATCAACGATTGGGAACGGGCTAGCTGTCATTTGTATAAAAAAGTTGTATCAAAGGTACTAATTTAAAGACGAAATCATAGGTTTTGGACTACTCAAAATTGCTTTTCATGGTGTTCGAAGCATAAAGTCAATTTGTAAAAATGCCTGTTTGCTGCGGTTAATCCCTTGAATGATAAAAATAACTGCTGGAAAAAAATAGCGGTCACGATGTGTATAAGAATATGTTAATATGCATTCTTTTTTTGTTCCATGAGATAAATAAAGTGCTGGACTATCTTTGGTTCTCTTCGGAATAATCTTTCCAGAAATCGTAGAAATTAAACCATTGAAGCGGGTGTTTTTTTATCATATAGGATAATGATTGGCAATACTGATGTAGGAGTGCCTGTGCATCACGATGTTTGACTTCCACTTCCCGTGCATATAAATGATAATGAAGCTTAGGCTCTTTCATGACATAGACGAATACAACAGGAACCTTAAGCCTGGAAGCGATTAAGAATGGACCTGCCGGAAATTCCGTATTTTTTCCGAGTAAATCTGCGGAAAGTGTTTTGCTGCCTTCTAAATAACGGTCACCTGTAAAGACTATCAATTCATTGTTTGTCAACGCTTCATTAATAGCGAATACATGGGAAAGGTCTTCTTGAATTACTATAAATTTTACTGCAGATTTTCGGGCGACTTTTGAAAGGTAAGATTTGATGGCTTGATGTTCCCGGTCGGAAATGACCAGATTAATCTGATTTTCTATATTGATGTCCTCAAGGAAATAAGAGGCGATTTCAAAGTTGCCGATATGTGCGGATAACAGGATGCCACCATTTTTTTTCTCTAAGGCGGATTTTAAAATTTCAATCCCATCAAATTCATAACTGAACTTATTACGGAGCCCCGCTGATATGGCTGTTTTATCAATGAGGATTTTACCGAAAGTAAAATAACTGCGGTAGAATCCAACGATTGTGGATAGAAGTGGATATTTTAATCGGTGCCTTAGGTAAAAATAGAGCGATCGATTGCTATTCCATGCTGTTAGAAAATAGTAGAAAGCGACAAATACTAAGAGTAGGTAGGCCGTACGGATTCCCAACCTTTGAATACAGAAGACAAAAATCCGATATCCTAAAACACTACCTTTGGATTGTCCTTTCCACTGACTCATGGGCAAACATTGACTTAGTTTTCACTAGTTTTTCGCTTGATGAGGTCATAGAAGTCCTGGAAGGTTTGGATGTTTGTAAAATCAGCCTCTACTAATTTAACACCAAAATTAGACTCAATGATAACGACAAGATCGACATAATCCAAACTATCTAAATTTAATGTATCTTTCAAATTTAGATTCGGCTGGATTAAATCAACATCCACCTCAAACTCATCAACAAGTATTTCGTTAATCTTTTCAGAAATCATTTTTATAAGTTAATCGTTAATCTTTTTTATGACTAAGGCTGAGTTAGTTCCTCCGAAGCCAAAAGAATTGGACAAATATAGGTCAAATTCTTTAAATACTGTCTGCTTAACAATATTTAATTTGGCCGAATGTTCGTCTGGATTTTCAAAATTAATGTTTGGAGCTATAAAACCATGTAACATCATGAGATTGGAATAGATAATTTCGCTGGCGCCAGCCATCCAGCATTCATGACCTGTCATTGATTTTGTAGAACTGACAAAAGGTTGTGTTTCACCAAATACCTGTAGAATAGCCTGTGCTTCATTGGCATCACCGACAGGGGTGGATGTGGCATGTGCGTTGATGTAGGCAATATCGGAGGGTTTAATTCCAGCCTGTTTAATGGCACGTTCCATGGCTAGGGCAGGCCCTTCTACATTTGGTGTAGAGATATGACCACCATTCGATGAAAAACCATAACCGAGTATTTCTGCCAGAATAGGCGCACCTCTGCGCAGGGCAGATTCATAGCTTTCAATAATCAAGGTTGCTGCACCACCCGAAGGTACTAAGCCGGACCGGTCTTTGTCGAAAGGGCGGGATACCTCTGTTGCTGGTAAAGCATCGTTTCCAAATACGCCTAAGCCATCGAAGCTGGCCATGGCATATTTGTTTATTTCTTGTGCACCGCCACAGATGATCATGTCCTGCATGCCGCTTTTGATCAAATTAAAACCTAATCCCAAGGAATGTGAGCCGGAGGCACAGGCCGCCGATATTGTCATGTTGATGCCCTTTAATCGGAAAATGGTGGACAGATTCATGGTCACCGTAGAATTCATCGATTTAAAAATTGCTCCGGAACCTATCAGACTGGTATCTTTTTTTTCCCGTACAATATCGACAGCATCAATGATAGCCTTAGATACTGAATCGTTTCCATAGAGAATGCCAATCTCATGTGTATCGAGATAAGTGTCGTCGATAGCGGCATTTTTTAAGGCCTCCATCGTAGCCAAATAGGCGTATTCAGTTTCTTCGCCAATAGACATCCGCTGACGGCGATTCAGTTCATTTTTTAAATTTGGATGTGGGACAGCTCCAGTTAGTGCCGAACGGAAACCGAAGAGTTTTCGCTCGTTATCAAAGATGATACCCGATTTTCCCTGCTGGAGAGAATCTTTTACTTCATCCAATGACGTTCCCAAACAGGAATAAATTCCCATCCCCGTGATCACTACTCTTTGCTCCATAGATTTACGAATAAATTCCTCCATTTATGTTAATTACTTCTCCCGTGATATAGCCCGCTTTAGGAGAAGCTAAAAAGCTAACCAGATCAGCAACCTCTTCCGGCTCACCAAATCTATTGGCCGGAATTACTTTTTTTAGCTCTTTTTCATCCATATTAGCAGTCATGTCGCTATGGATAAATCCTGGCGCTACAGCATTGACCGTAATATTTCGTTTAGCGACTTCCTGTGCCAGTGCCTTGGTTGCCCCTAGTAAAGCCGCTTTAGCCGCGGAATAGTTGGTTTGGCCTGCCGTACCTTTTACGCCCGATACCGAAATCATATTGATGATACGGCCATAACGCTGGCGGAGAAGTTTCTGAATAAAAAATTGTGTCACATGATAAAAGCCATTGACCGTTGTATTGATTACTGTAGACCAGTCTTCTGCCGGCATCCACATAAACAAACCATCTTTAGCGATGCCAGCATTGTTAACGATGACTTCAAGCTTAGCATCAGGATGATTCGTTTCCCATTGGGAAAGGACATTTTCTACCGCTGTTTTATCGGCTACATCGAACTTGAGTAGCGAACCGCTCCCACCAAAAGATTCTATCGCTGTGAGCGTTTCCAATGCAGCCGATTCATTCTGCTGAAAATTGATCAATACGTGATAACCCAGGTCCTGGGCTAGTTTAAGACAAATTGCTCTGCCGATTCCCCGAGACCCACCTGTAACTAAAGCACATTTCATCCTGCAATATGTTTATTAATTTTGAAATAATTCCGCATTATCAAACCACTTGTTTCCCAACAGATTTCCTTTGGTATCAATGAATCCCCATTTGCCATTAAGTTTAACACGGGCTAATCCATCGATAAATCCTTTCTCTTGCTTCTTAAAAGTTAATGCCGCTGTAATCTCATATTGAAAAGGGATGATGACTTTGGCATCTTTATCTATAAATCCCCATTTACCGTTTTTTACCGCAGCGAGACCTTCGGGAGAAAAAGAAAGTGCATCTTGATAAGTAGCAGGGATAAGCATTTTACCAGTCGTATCAATGAAGCCCCATTTGCCATTTTTTTTTACAGGCGCTAAACCTTGCTGAAAATCGCGGGCATCATCATAGCTTGGACTTATCACCCACTTGCCCTCCGCTGTCATAAATCCTACTTTATTTCCTTGTTGAACAATGATAAAATCTGGGTTTTCTATTCTTTCAATTTTTGAAATAGCTGGGATTGCAATTTCTTTTTGGCTGGATACAAGGTACCAATTATGCTGTCTTTTTGCCCATACCAATCCTGCATTAAAATCGCCGATATCGTCATAATTAGGAGCGACTACTTCTTTTCCTAGCTTATCGATAACACCCCATCTTTTATTTTTTGCAACTCGGGCATAACCATCCTTAAATGGACGAATCACGTCATAAGTTGGACTGAGTATAACTTCCTGCTTACTATTGATCAGACCGACCAAGTTGCTCGCATCACGAAAGAATGCAACGCCGTCATTGAACTCATAGACTCTCTTGCTCGAAATCGCGGGAACCTCCTGGCCTAGGGAATCGATATAGAGCCAACCATTCATAGATTTAACCATGGCCATTCCCTGATTGAATGATTTGGCATTTTCGTATTGAGGTGGAATGATAGCATGTTCGTTCTTATCGATAAATCCCCATTTTCCGCCTTCATAAATAGCAATTTTGCCTTCGGATTGATCCTGCGCATTTTTGTATTTGGGCTCAATTTGAAAGGTTCCATCTTTTTTGATAAATCCGACAAGTCCTTTTTCCTGGACTCGTGCTAGTTGCTGAGCAGATATGATCGTGAAGGACATTATAAATAGTCCTCCGAGTGTGAGCTTCTTAATCATGATTTTTATTCATCAAATATTCTTTTACCTTCTTTATAATGGGATACATTACCTGATCTTCCACAAAGACCGGAAATAGATTCCTTAAGTCGCTATACCAAGATAGCGTTTCTTTTGCTAATTTTTCCTGACAACCTAAATGGTCGATTGCTTGTGCTAATGTAATAAATTCTATCGCGAGAACTTCAAATGAATTTTCAATGATCTGGCTGCATGACATAGCGGCATTTGTGCCCATGCTGACAATATCTTGGTTATCATTGTTATTGGGGATGCTATGGATATAGATCGAGGTGCTTAGCGCCTGCGATTCTGCGGTTGTGGAGGTCGCTGTGAATTGAACCCCCTGCATGCCAAAATTAAGCCCCAAGGTACCTAGATTCACAAAAGGAGGGAATAGCTCGTTGATCTTGCTATTGAGTAGATAATTTAGCTGACGTTCCGCAAGCATTGTCATTTTGGTCATGACAAGCTTGAGTTTATCCATTTCAAGTGAAATGTAATCACCGTGGAAATTTCCACCATGATAAACATGCTGTTCCTGAAGATCAATTATAGGATTATCGTTGGCCGAATTTAGTTCATGCTCAAGTACGGTTGCTACATTATCAATCGTATCTGCGATAGGACCCAAAATCTGTGGCACGCAACGGATCGAATAGTATTCCTGTACTTTGTCTTTGAAAATGTCTTCTTGATTTTCACCAGTATATAAGTGGTCTTCACGTTTTCTGATCAATTGGCTGCTGGCAAGATGATCTCGCATTTTTTGAGCAATATGCTGCTGTCCTGCATGCTTTTTACTTTGATTTAATGCCGCCGAGAAATGATCGTCGTACGCTTGAACGATTTCATTGATTGCGCAGGCCGCCTTAATGGACAAAGAAAGGGCTTTTTGTGCAAGATCCCAATTTAAAATACCTATACCTGTCATCGCCGAGGTTCCATTGATCAATGCTAGACCCTCACGAAGGACAATCTGAATCGGTTCAAGGCCTTCTGCGTCAAAAGCTTCTTTTGTTGCAATTCTTTGGTTTTTATAAATTACTTCTCCCTCGCCAATCAATACGAGTGCCAAATGAGCAAGCTGTACTAGATCACCGCTCGCGCCAACACCGCCATGGGCAAAAATGATTGGGCTAATGTCGCGGTTAATCAATTCGCGCATCAGGGCAATAGTGGACCGGTGGACACCCGAATAACCAAGGGTTAAGGTATTTAAGCGAGCTAAGATTGTACTTTTTACCTGGAAGGAATCGAAAAGCCGTCCAGTGCCCGAAGCATGGCTACGGATGAGGTTGTACTGGAGTTTGGTCCGGTCTTCCTCCTTAATTCGATATTGAGCCATAGGGCCAAATCCCGTATTGACACCATAAATGACTTTGTTTTCAGCAAACTTTTGAAGAAAATCGTGGCTAGCATCTACTTTTTCCCAAATATCGTCATCAATATCCAATTTTTCCGTTCCGTAGATTATTTGGACAAACTGTTTTAAATCTAAATGGTTTGTGAGTAAGCTCATGGTTTATTGGGGTAGCAATTTTGAAAAACTCTCGAAATTGTTTTTTTTATATAATTTTTTGTGAATAGATTTGGCAATTATTAATCAGGCACGAAATTAATATTTTTTTCTTTTAATCAAAGCGTATAATGAACGTTGAACAGGTTGACATTTTGATCATCGGGGCAGGTCCTTCGGGTTCTGTGGCTGCGGGGTATTTACAGAAGCAGGGGATAAAGGTAAAAGTTGTTGAAAAAAGCCGTTTTCCGAGAATTGTGGTCGGGGAGAGCTTAATCCCACGGGTGATGGATCATTTTGATGAAGCTGGACTGTTTGAGGCGCTGGATGCCCAAGGGTTTGAAAAGAAATTTGGGGCCAGGTTTATACGTGGTGAGGAAGTGTGTATTTTTGATTTTTCAGCTAAATTTTCCGAAGGCTGGGATTGGACATGGCAGATTCCAAGAGCTGATTTTGATCAGGAAATGGCCAATGAACTTATTCGGAAAGGTGTTGATCTATCGTTTGAAACGGAAGTGACTGATGTTCAATTTCAAGGTGAAAGATCGATCACCACAGTTCGGGACCGTGAAGGTGTCGAGACAAAAATAGAAGCCAATTTTCTAATTGACTGTTCGGGATACGGGAGAGTACTGCCCCGTATGTTAAATTTGGATCAGCCTTCCCGACTGAGTCCGCATTCTGCGATATTCAGTCACGTGAATGACGTTAATCGGCCTGCGGGTCAGGAAGGTAGCCTGATTTCCTTTGATATCCTGGAAACGCAAGTATGGTTGTGGGTTATTCCTTTTTCCAATGGCAATACTTCCGTTGGAATAGTTGGCCCAACTTCGTTCATAGAAAACCTGGGTGAGGATACAGCGACGGCATTGAATAAGGCGATCCTGCTGTCGGACTACTATGTGAAAAGATTTGGTGAGGTTCCTTTCATTTTTGAGCCCCGTAAATTGAGCAATTATTCAACTGCAGTAAGCAAGATGTATGGGGCCGGTTATGCCTTGACAGGTAATAGCTCGGAGTTTTTGGATCCTGTTTTTTCTTCTGGTGTGTGCTTCGCAACAGAATCCGGTATATTGGCTGCTAAGTTGGCGTTGCGGCAAATCCGGGGCGAGCAAGTTGATTGGCAGTCGGAATTTGAAGATTACATGAAAGAAGGGATTGCCGTTTTTACAACCTATATCCAGGAATGGTACACAGGCAATCTACAGGAGTTATTTTATCATCAGCCCGAAAATCCGGAGGTTAAACGCAGTATATGTGCAATATTGGCGGGGTATGTTTGGGATAAAAACAATCCATTTGTTAAAAAACACGATCGGGCGGTGAAAAATTTAGCGCACCTTATCCGGATGTCCAAGGAGGAAAAATGCGATCCAACGCTTGATGTTTAGCGGTATGAATTGAGCCTGCGATCGCGCTTTAAACCTTGTACGATAGGGTAATTTGGCAAGACCGAGTCGCTCTTTAAGAACGGGGATGATATTGCGTGATAATCGCGTGAAGATAATCGGTATCGATATGTGTGTATATTTCGGTCGTTGTAATGCTTTCGTGGCCAAGCATATCCTGGACGGCTCTTAAGTCGGCTCCACCTTCCACCAAATGGGAAGCAAAACTGTGTCTAAAGGTATGCGGACTAATGGTTTTTTGTAAGCCTATCTTTTGGGCAAGTTCCTTAATGATCAAGAATATCATCACCCTTGACAACGCAGCACCTCTTCGATTGAGGAATACAATATCTTCGTTTCCTGCTTTAACCTTGATATGCGGTCTCACCGATTCCAAATAAATGCGCAAGTGTTTGATAGCCTGCTGGCCAATGGGAATAAGACGTTCTTTACTTCCCTTGCCCTCAACTTTGATAAACTCCACATCCAAAAATAGGTTTGATATTTTAAGCGTGACCAGTTCGGAAACACGAAGACCACAGCCGTATAATATTTCGATGATTGTTTTGTTGCGTTCACCCTCGGGCGAAGAAAGATCGATTGCCGAAATCAATTGATCGATCTCTTGTACACTCAAAACGCTGGGGAGCTTGCGCGCCAGACGGGGAGCTTGAAGCAGGTCCGTCGGATTGTTGACAAAGTCGTGCTCGATGATCAGAAAACTAAAAAAGGTCTTCAAACCAGATATGAGCCTGGATTGTGTATAAGGTGAAACATTGAATTCTTGCAACCAGACCAGAAAATCCTGGATGTTTTTTCTCGTTACGGTATTTAATGCCAAATGATTGTCTTCGCAGTAGATCTGAAATTTGGATACGTCATTTAAATAAGCATCAATAGAATTGACGCTTAAGCCTCTTTCGAACTTCAAGAATTGCTCGAATTCCTTTTTTATAACCATCCAGTTTTCAAAATCCATTTGCAACAAAATTACAATTAACTGTTGTTCTTTTCGAAAGATATTCTGTATTTTTAGAAGGAATTTTTACAGATCGCCGGCTGGAGGCACCTTGATAAAGGTGCGTTATTCCAGTTTGGATAATGAAAATAGGATTGATCTGTATTTTACTATTTATCGGGACAATTGATCTCCTGTTCCGTTCACCCTAATATAAAACAATTAGATTAGCAACGATAACTGACTTAGAAAAAGAGATTTTTTTGTATGAAATTCATTAAACCACTAGCATTAGCCTTTCTGTTGCCTGCAACATTTTATAGCGCAGAAGCCAAAATGCCAACAACGCTAACTGCGGAAGCGCGAGCGATCCTATCTCAGGATAGTTTAGCTCTAAATCAAAAATTACCCTTCGACAATGAAGTCATTACAGGTAAGCTGAAAAATGGATTTACATACTTTATTCGCAAAAATAGCGAGCCTAAAGGTCGTGTTACCATGTATTTGGGTATGAAGGCCGGTTCAATTCTGGAAAATGAAAAACAACTCGGTTTGGCCCATTTTTTAGAGCATATGAACTTCAATGGCTTAAAGCATTTTCCAAAAAATGAATTGGTGAACTACTTGCAGAAAGCCGGTGTTCGATTTGGTTCAGACCTCAACGCCTACACAAGTTTTGACCAAACGGTTTATCAGCTTCCCATTCCTTCTGACGATCCTGAACTTTTAAAAAATGGCTTGCAGGTGATGCGCGATTGGGCACAAGATGCTTTGTTGGATGGGGAAGAAATTGATAAGGAGCGCGGTGTTATCCTGGAAGAAAAACGCGGTGGAAGAGGAGTGCAGCAGCGTTTACAGGATCAATACTTTCCAATGTTGCTTAACGGTTCCCTTTATTCCAAACGTTTGCCAATAGGGACTGAACAGATCCTGAAAACATTCCCTTATACAGAAATACGTAAATTCCATCAAGATTGGTACCGCCCGGATTTACAAGCATTAATTATCGTTGGGGATATTGATCCAAAAGAGATGGAAGAAAAGGTGAAAGTTTTGTTTGCAGATATGACGATGCCAAAGAAACCCTTGGACCGTAAAAAATATCGTGTGGATCTGTTAAACAAAAATCAATTTTTGGCCATTTCAGATCCCGAATTGCCCTATACTGTGATGCAGATTCTAATCAAAAGCGAGAAAGAGAAGGTTACCACTGTAGGAGATTACCGAAACGAGCTGTTAAAAAGTGTTTTCAATCAGATGATCGCGGGACGTTTCTCCGAACTAATGCAACAGCCCAATCCTCCTTTCATGCAGGCGGGCGGAAGTATCAGTGATTTTGTAGCTAATCTGAATACATTTTCATTGTTGGTGGTACCTAAGCCAGGGGAACTGGAGTCGGGGTTTAAAGCGATGTTGACCGAATTTGAGCGTATTCAGAAATATGGTTTTACACAAACAGAGCTTGACCGTGCCATTGCTGATATGAAAAAAGGCAATGAGATGTCATATATTGAAAGGGATAAAAAGAAATCTGATAGCTATGTCAACCGCTATCTGAATTATTTTATTGATGATGAGCCTGCTTTGAGTAATGAGAACGCTTACCGTCTGACCAAACAGCTGCTGCCAACCCTGCAATTGTCGGAGCTGAACGGATTGGTGAAAAAATACTATACGGATCTAAATCGCGACGTATTGGTAATGGGGCCAGAAAAGGAAAAAGCAAATTTACCTACTGAAGCTGCCGTAATGGGCTGGATAAAGGCTGTCGAGGAAAGCCCTGTATCGGCTTATGAAGATAAAGTGTCCAATCTTCCGTTGCTTTCGAAAGAACCGGTCAAAGGTACAATTTTGTCCTCAAAAGATATAGGAACAGTTCAGGCAAAAGAACTGACGTTGAGCAATGGTATTAAAGTGATCCTGAAACCAACAGATTTTAAAAATGACGAGATCCAGATTGTGGCCTATAGTCCCGGAGGAACATCGCTCTATAGCGATGCCGACTATTTCTCTGCTTCCAATGCGTCATCTTTGATTGATGCAAGCGGCGTTGGACAAATGAACAATGTAGAGCTTACGAAGTATCTCGCAGGAAAAGATGTTTCAATCTCTCCATACATATCCGAACGTTACGAAGGTATTTCAGGTAGTACGGACAAAGAAGGTCTAAAGAATGCTTTTGAATTGATTTATGGTTACTTTACCGAACCTCGATTGGATCAGGATATTTTCCAGAGTACCATGACCCGAGCAAAAGGATCTTTGGAAAATAGGCTAAGCAATCCGAATAACGTATTTTCTGATAAAGTGAAAGAAGTGCTTTATGGCAATAATGTGCGCAGGCAAAATCCGACGGTAGAAACAATCAGTAAAATCGATCGAGAGCGGGCTTTGACCATTTACAAGGAACGATTTGCTGATGCATCAGATTTTGTGTTTACAATTGTTGGATCTTTCGATGAAAATCAGATTAAGCCATTTATTGAAACCTATCTTGCGTCCCTACCTGTACTTAAACGGGGAGAGAATTACAAAGATTTAAATATTCTGGAACCAAGTAAAGGCGAACGCGTTGTTGTCCATAAAGGGAAGGAAGAAAAGGCGAGCACACAATTAGCCTATTACGGGGACTATAATTATAGTGAAACGGAGAATGTTAATATGGAAGCCTTGGAAAGTGTTTTGACGATTAAGCTACTTGAAAGACTTCGAGAAAAAGAAGGCGGTGTTTACGGAGTAGGTGCCCGTGCGAGTTTCAGTAAGTTGCCAAAGGCGCGTTATGCTTTTTCAATAGGTTTTGGATCGGCTGTTGATAAGGCTGATGCACTGATTGCCTCGGCATTGGATGAAGTGAAAAAAATTCAGGAGCAGGGGCCCGAAAAAGGAGATGTCGAGAAATTTCTGGCGGAACAGCAAAGACAAAATGAACTGAATCTTCGTGAAAATGGCTATTGGCTGAATTATATATCAAGTTCTTATCAGAATGATCTTGATCTTAGCCGGTATACGCGAAGGATTGATAACCTGAAGAAGGTAACATCGAAGTCTGTGCAGGACGTTGCTGGAAAATATTTGAAAAAAGATCGACTTTTTGAATTTATTTTAATGCCGGATTCCAAGGATACCAAATAGAAAGGATAAAAAAAATCCCAATCATTTCTGATTGGGATTGCCAAAAATTTTAATAAGTATCTCTTGTTAACCCAAATAGGATTTTAAGATTTTGCTTCTTGAAGTGTGTCTCAAACGTTGAAGAGCTTTGTCCTTGATCTGACGAACACGCTCACGTGTCAAATTGAATTTCTCTCCGATTTCCTCTAACGACAATTGGTGATTGGAACCTAAGCCAAAGAAAAGAACAATAATTTCGCGTTCTCTTTCTGTTAATGTTGCCAATGATCGTTTGATTTCTTCCGATAGAGATTCATCAATCAAAGAACTGTCTGTATCGGGATCATGGTTCTCCAATACGTCCAAAAGTGTGTTTTCTTCACCTTGAACAAAAGGAGCATCCATGGATACATGGCGACCAGAGTTACTTAGGGTATCTGAAACTTTGTCTACCGTAGTTTCTAGAATATCCGCCAATTCTTCTGGAGATGGTTCTCGTTCGTATTCCTGTTCTAGTTTTGAGAAAGCTTTACTGATTTTGCTCAATGAACCAACTTGGTTCAATGGCAGACGCACGATACGTGATTGTTCAGCAATTGCTTGAAGAATAGATTGGCGAATCCACCAAACGGCATAAGAAATAAATTTAAAACCCTTTGTTTCGTCAAAACGTTTAGCTGCTTTAATTAAGCCGAGGTTACCTTCATTGATTAAATCACCTAAGGTCAAACCTTGATTTTGATATTGTTTTGCTACTGATACTACGAAACGAAGGTTGGTTTTAGTCAATTTTTCCAAGGCAACTTGATCACCTTCACGGATGCGCTGTGCTAATTCTACTTCTTCTTCTGCTGTAATTAAGTCTACTTTACCAATTTCGTGTAAGTATTTGTCCAAAGACTGTGACTCACGATTGGTGATAGATTGTGTAATTTTGAGCTGTCTCATTAATTTTTATTAATTCTCCTCTCTAAGAAATGTTTGCGAAAATACGAAAAATTTTTGAATTATTAATGGAAAATTGATTATCTAACCACTCATATCTAATGAGTTAGGTTTTTATGAGTTTCAATTTTTTACTATCAAAAACTATTCCATTTTAATGTTTTTTTTCTTTCAATTTATCGTTTATAATATTCAACTGTTTGACTGCTAAAGAGCTAAAGGGTTTAATTTTTTTTCTGATTCTTGACAATTTAACTCGGCGGTAGCTGATTTATTGTGCAGTATGCATTCCTCAAATTTATTTTAAAATGATAATTTTATGATAAAACAAAAAGATGTATGTTTTGTTTTACTAGTGACATTAATAAATTTAAAAGAATAAAAATTATACTATGCCAATCTTAATTCACTTGGATAAAATAATGAAAGAGAAAAAGATGTCGCTTAACCAATTGAGTGACAACGTCGGAATTACCCTTTCCAATCTTTCAATCATCAAGAATCAAAAGGCGAAGGCATTGCGATTAGATACGCTTGAAGCGATATGCAAAGCACTGGACTGTCAGCCCGGTGACCTGCTACAATATTATGACGGGGGGGATGAAAAAGGCTAAAATCGATAGCCTTTTAAAAAGTCCACTACGTTCATTTTTTTCTTGCCTTCTAACTGAAGGTCAGAAATAACAATATAGCCGTCTTGTGCCGCAATTTTTAAGAAACTTTTCTTGTCAGTTTCTATGGTTCCCGGTATTGTAGGTGTATTGACAAGTTCTTTTTCTGTGCGATAGATTTTTAGTACCTTCTCATTTAAGAGCGTAAATGCCGCAGGATAAGGACTTAAACCACGAATGAAGTTATAGACCTGCGCCGTGGGCTGATTCCAGTTTATTTTACAATCTTCCTTAAAAATCTTTGGCGCATGTTTGAGTGAGGTCGCTGCTATAAGGTCATCCTGAGGTTTAGGCTGCAAGGTTCCTGCTTTCAGTTGCTGGATGGTCTGAAGAAGAGTTTCAGCCCCTGCGACCATAAGTTTATCGTGAAGATCACCTGCATTGTCCGTTTCTTTGATGGTAACTTTTTTCGACAATAGGATATTTCCGGTATCAATTTCGTGTTGTAGCAAAAATGTCGTTACGCCAGATTCCTTCTCTCCATTGATGATCGCATGATTTATTGGCGCAGCACCTCGGTATTGTGGCAGAAGCGAAGCATGGACATTGATTGTTCCAAATTTAGGCATATTCCAGACCATTTCAGGAAGCATGCGGAAGGCCACCACAACTTGAAGGTCTGCCTGGAAACTCCTGAGTTCATTCAAAAATGCTTCATCGCGAAGTTTTACTGGTTGTAGAACTGGGATGTTATGCTGTGCCGCAAATATTTTGACAGCCGATTCATGTATTTTTTGTCCACGTCCTGCAGGTTTGTCCGGCACGGTAACAACAGCGACAACCTGTTCACCTGACTGGATAAGCGCCTCAAGTGAAGCTATAGCAAAATCGGGAGTACCCATGAAAATAATACGCATAATACTTATAATTTTTATAAAGTTCTTAAAAGCAGCACAGGGTCTCAAAGTTGAATATCCACCTGAAAAACGCCTAATATTTGTTATTTCAGTTTTGTAAATAACAAATTTTTATAACTTTGCGAAGTTACATAAATATATTGAAAGCTTGAATTTTCCTTATTTTTTAGCAAATCGGATCGCATTTTCTGGAAAACGAACGTTCTCAAAATTGATCGTTCGGGTGACTATTGGTGCAATTGCTCTTGCTATTGCAGCGATTATCATATCTATTGCAGTATTGCGAGGATTTAAGGGAGAGATTATCAGCAAACAAAGGAGTTTTTTTGCGGATGTATTGGTCTTGCGTTATGACCTGAATAAGTCCTATGAAAATTCACCCATAACACTTACACCGAAGCTCCAAAAATCAATATTGGCGATTCCTGAAGTCAATTCAATCAGTTCCTTCGCGACCAAGGCTGGGATTATTAATGTGAACGATGAGGTTGAGGGAGTGGTCCTCAAAGGTGTCGATTCATTGTATAATCAAGCGCCCCTGCAGCGTATGTTGGTGGAAGGAAATATGATCGACTTTAAATCGGATAATGCAGATAATCAGATTTTGGTATCCAAGTATCTTGCAGACCGGCTGCTCTTGAAAGTCGGCGACGATTTTATTATGTATTTCGTGCAGGATCCCATACGTAAACGAAAATTTGTCATTAAGGGCATTTTTAATACGGGTTCTGAAGAGCTCGATAAGGTTTATGTTATCGGATCGCTCAATGTTATCCGCAAACTGAGCAACCTCGATGATCATGAAGTGGGGGGCTATGAAATTCGTATTAAGGATTTTAGTCAGCTCGAACAGACAACGAACAAGGTTGAAGATTTATTGCCTATTGATATGCAGGCAATCAACATCAAGGATCAGGTTCCTGATATTTTTCAATGGCTGGAATTGCTGGATATGAACACAAAAATCATCTTCATACTGATGACAGTGGTGGCTATTATCAATATGATCTCCGCATTGCTCATCACCATTCTTGAGCGGACTTCAATGATTGGGATCTTAAAAGCATTAGGTTATCACAATGCCGGAATTCGCCGGGTTTTCATGTACAGTGCCTTGTACCTCATCGGGCTCGGATTATTGATCGGAAATCTTATAGGCTTAGGTTTTTACTTTTTTCAGGATTTTACTCATTTCTTTAAATTGGATGAGAAGACCTATTATATCTCTTATGTGGCCGTTCAACTTCAATGGTCTGATGTGATTTTCGTTAATTTGGCTGTCGTGTTTATCGGAATGATCTCCTTATTTATTCCGTCAATGCTAATTACCAAGATTAGTCCGATCAAAGCCATTTCTTTTAAGTAACACTATTTTTTAGGCTTCGCTTTCTTTAAAAAATCGTATTTTTAGTGCTGTTAACTATTTTTCGAGCTGTATAGAAAAATAAGTATTTATATTTTACGGCTAGTATACAAGCACTTATGAATAAAACTTTTGAGCATATTTCCCACGCTTTCGAAGCACCTTTACAAAATCCTGTACTTATATTTTCGCTGGTACTTTTTATTATCCTGTTGTCACCGATTGTACTGCGACCGATCAAAGTCCCTGGCATCATCGGGTTAATTATATCAGGTGTTATCATTGGACCTCATGGACTTAACTGGCTGGAAAAAAACTCGGCGATAACGTTATTTTCAACAATAGGCCTACTTTATATCATGTTTATCGCTGGTTTGGAATTAGATATGAATGAGTTTAAAAAGACCAAAAATAAAAGCTTACTCTTTGGTTTCTTAACATTCATCGTGCCGATCAGCATTGGCTATCCCGTTTGTCATTTTTTATTGGGCTACGGTGTTTTGCCGAGTTTATTGATATCAAGCATGTTTGCTACTCATACGTTGGTTTCTTATCCAATTGTGAATAGCTATGGTATTTCAAAAATGGAGGCTGTTGCGATTACGATAGGCGGAACAATCCTAACGGATACCGCAGTGCTGATTATACTTGCTGTGATTACGGGCGTTTCCCAGGGAAATATTGGTAATGAATTTTGGATGACTCTGACAATTTCCTTTGCTATCTTTCTGTTTATCATGTTTGGTGTTATTCCAAGGATCGCAAAATGGTTTTTTGAGCGCTTGGGAAGTGAGAAGACATCAAACTATATTTTCGTCCTTTCTGTTGTCTTTTTTGCTGCTTTTTTAGCGGAAATTGCTGGCCTTGAGCCGATCATTGGCGCTTTCGTAGCTGGATTGGCCCTGAACAAACTGATTCCGCATTCTTCGGCTTTGATGAACCGGATCGAGTTTATTGGTAATGCAATTTTTATTCCTTTCTTTTTGATATCGGTGGGGATGATTGTTGATGTCAGCGTGATCCTGAAGGGGCCTCAGGCACTTATTATTGCCGGAACGTTGACTGTTGTGGCTATCGTCGGAAAATATGTGGCAGCTTGGTTGACGCAGATCGTTTTCAAGTATAGCCGTGGTCAGCGCAATCTGATATTTGGTTTGAGCAGTGCCCATGCCGCGGCAACATTGGCTGTCATCATGGTCGGTCATAAGAACGGTATTATTGACGAGAACGTACTCAATGGTACCATCCTATTGATATTGGTGACCTGCATCGTCGCTACAGTTGTTACAGGAAATGCTTCGCGTAAAGTGGTTATGGATGGCGAGCAGGATGAAGAGCATACGGATGTTGTTAAGGAAAAAGATGAAAACATCCTGATATCTATTGCTAATATGGATAATATGGAGCCGATTTTGGACTTTTCCACCTATATTAAGAGTAAGAAATGTTCCTATCCGGTCAATATTGTTTCTGTTGTGAAAGACAATGAACAGGCCGAGCTAAATATGTCTAAAGCACGGAAGAATCTGGATAACATGGTGCGTTATGCTTCCGGCAGCGAAACAAATGTGAATATCAGCGCGACAATAGATTTAAATATCGCAAGCGGTGTTGCGCGGTCGGCAAAAGAGGTTTCTGCCAACTGTATTGTTTTGGGCTGGCCGAGCGCAGCGAATTTTATGGATAAGTTTGTGGGAGAGAAAACAGAAAGTATTTTAAATCGAACTTCTGCAAATGTGATGTTATGTCATTTTAAAAAACCTTTTATTTCTAATAAGTCCATCGTTGTTTTTGCACCACCGATGTGCGAGGCTGAATTTGGGTTCGAGTATTGGCTGGAAAAGGTGGTTAAGCTTGCTCAGGAATTATCCCTTTCGATCACTTTTGTTGTCGATGCACGTTCCGCTGCTGCCATTGAAGCACATCTTGCCGAATTGAAAAATTCTGTTCCCGTCACCTTTGAACATTATGATGCCTGGGACAATTTGCAGGGCCTTAAAGCGTTTAAGGAGGAGGAGGCAATGTTTATTTTCGTATCGGCTAGAAATGGGGAGGTGTCTTACCGTGACTCCCTAGATGGCGTAGCAAAAAAATTAGATCGTATTTATGCAAACGAAAATCTTGTTTTAGTGTTTCCTAGTAGAGTGGAAAATGCCCATATCGACGAATATGAAGATGTGGAAGCTGCTCCAATCTTTAGAAAAATTAGCAAAGAAATCGGAAATATGTTTAATAAAGGATAGGTATACCTTCCATTAAAATCGCAGATTATGTCGAATAAGATTACAATGTCGAGTGAAGGAACTTTACAGGTTCCAGATTTTCCAACAATTCCTTTTATTATCGGCGACGGTATTGGTCCTGACCTTTGGCATGCGGCAGTGCGTGTTTTTGATCAAGCAGTGGAGAAAGCGTACGGCGGACAACGGAAAATAACATGGAAGGAGGTGTTGGCAGGAGAGAAAGCTTTCAACGAAACAGGCGAATGGCTACCAAAAGATACGCTGAATGTATTAAAAGAGTACCTGGTTGGAATTAAAGGGCCGTTAACTACGCCAGTAGGCGGTGGAATCCGTTCTTTGAATGTTGCTTTGCGTAAGGATTTGGATCTCTATGTATGTCAACGGCCGACAAAATGGTTTGAGGGGGTACCCTCGCCAGTCAAACATCCGGAATATGTGGATATGGTCATTTTTCGTGAAAATACAGAGGATATTTATGCCGGAATAGAGTTTCAGGCAGGAACAGCTGAAGCCAACAGGTTTCAGGATTTCTTGCATGATGAGCTTGATATTGATTACAATTTCTCGGCCACTACAGGAGTTGGTGTCAAACTGGTTTCTGAGGAGGGGTCCAAAAGATTAGTCCGTGCAGCGATAGAACATGCTATTGATCACAATTTGCCTTCCGTGACGATTGTTCATAAAGGAAATATCATGAAATTTACGGAGGGAGCTTTTAAGATTTGGGGCTATGAAGTTGCTGAAACGGAATTTGCCGATAAAACGTATACGTGGGGACAGTGGGAGCGAACGAAAGAAGAAAAGGGTGCTGAGGTTGCTAACCAAGAACAAAAAGCGGCCTTGGATTCAGGCAAAATTCTGATTAAAGATATGATTGCCGATAATTTTTTACAGCAGATCCTGCTTAATCCACGGGATTTTTCCGTTGTGGCAACGTTGAATCTGAACGGTGATTATATTTCTGATGCACTAGCCGCCATGGTTGGCGGTATAGGGATTGCACCGGGGGCAAATATCAATTTTAAAACAGGGCATGCTGTTTTTGAAGCCACCCATGGTACTGCACCTCGCTTTGCAAATACCAATACCATGAATCCCTCTTCGGTTATTTTAAGCGGCGTTATGCTGTTCGAGTACCTGGGATGGGTCGAAGCTGCGGCGGCAATTGTTAAGGCCTTGGGTGAGACGATACTGGCTAAGACCGTGACGGTGGATTTTTACAATTTGATGGATGATGCTACCTTAGTCAAAACAAGTGAATTTGCAGATCGAATTATTGAAAAAATATAAGAATTTTATTTTTTGAGATATTAAGCAGAAATTTGAATAAAATTTCTGCTTTTTTATGGACTATAATCAGTTGCCACCTTTTATAAGGGAATCGCGTATTTTTACAGAGAACGATAAAATTAAATTAGCTCAGGCCGAGCGTTTACCTACTCCGCAGGAAGTGGATGACATCACCGGGCTTCCCGAAATTTACGAATTGTTAAATGCCTTTATTGGCGATCAATCCTCCCGTAATACCCACCTTCAGCTTAAAGCGAAGGAGTATTTGCAAGATAATCAGGTAGATATGGCTTGGAAGGTTTTGCTTATCTGATGTTTTTTGCATTGAATTAAGGATTTGTTGTGCGATCTTTTTATTGAAATCATTTAGAATTTTGTAAATTTTCAATAAAAAAAGAGATTAGTTGAAAAATATATAATTTTATTTTACCTTTGGTTTTTAAAACAACAGATTGCTGAGCTAGGGTTAAAAAAGGCAATCAAACAAACTATAACATCAATGAAACATAATTTTGGAGCAGGTCCATGTATTCTGCCAAAGGAAGTATTTCAACAAGCCTCAGAAGCTGTAATTGATTTTAACAACACAGGTTTATCAATTTTAGAGATCTCTCACCGTTCCAAAGAGTTTGAAGCAGTGATAGACGAAGCGACACAATTAGTAAGAGAGTTATTGGCAGTGCCTCAGGGATATTCGATTCTTTTCCTTCAGGGCGGAGCCAGTCTGCAATTTGCAATGGCGCCTTTGAATCTATTGCCAGAAGGTGGTAAAGCTGCTTATTTGGATACTGGTGTCTGGGCGACAAAAGCTTTAAAAGAAGCTAAAAAATTCGGTACAGTAGATGTTGTAGCTTCGTCGATTGATAAAAACTATTCCTATATACCGAAAGGATATGCTATTCCTTCGGATGCAGCATATTTCCATTACACAGCCAACAATACCATTTATGGAACTGAAGTCTTTGAAAAACCTGAGACAGCATTGCCAGTGGTTGTTGATATGTCTTCGGATATCTTTTCACGTGAGATCAATGTAGCAGATTATGATTTGATCTATGCGGGAGCACAGAAAAATATGGGACCTGCAGGTGTTACCTTAGTTATCGTGAAAGATGATATCCTTGGTAAATCAGGCCGCGTACTTCCATCGATGTTAGATTACCAGTTGCATATCAATGGTGGTTCAATGTATAATACGCCGCCCGTATATTCGATTTTCGTCTCTATGTTAAATCTTCGCTGGTTAAAAGCAAAAGGTGGTGTTACTGTATTGGAGCAGGAGAATATCATCAAAGCACGTGCTTTATACGATGAGATCGATCGCAATCCATTGTTCAAGGGTACTGCTGCTGTAGAAGACCGTTCCCGCATGAATGTTACTTTTGTGATGGATACACCAGAGTTGGAAGCTGAATTTTTGGCTTTGGCAAAAGAGCGTAATTTGATTGGTATCAAAGGTCACCGTTCTGTAGGTGGATTTAGAGCTTCGATTTACAATGCTTTACCATTAAGCAGCGTAAATGCGTTGATTGATGCAATGAAAGAATTTGAGGATACGCATACCGCCTAAGGGACTGTGCATGTTGCTGAAATTTAGCAGTTGACAAACTGATAATTAGTTAGATTAAGAATTATAGAGGTCGTATCGTATTCACCTGGTTGGATCTTCCGATGAGTTGAACGGTACTGATACCTTTAAAAACGAATTATAAAGATGAAAATATTAGCGAATGACGGTATCGATCCACTAGGAAAGAAAATGTTGGAAGATGCAGGTCATAGTGTAGATACAAACCATATTCCACAGGAAGAGCTTGCTGAGAAGCTACTTGCTTATGATGCAATCACGGTACGCAGTGCGACAAAAGTACGCCAGGCATTGATCGATGGCTGTCCTAACTTGAAAGTTATCGGCCGTGGTGGAGTAGGTATGGATAATATTGACGTGGAATATGCGCGTTCAAAAGGTATCGCTGTTGTCAATACACCGGCGGCATCTTCTTTATCTGTTGCCGAATTGGTTTTTGCCCATTTGTTGAACGGTGTACGTTTCTTATACGATTCTAACAGGAAAATGCCTGTTGAGGGCAATACTAAATTTGGTGCGCTGAAAAAAGCTTATGGAGCCGGAACAGAGCTTCGTGGTAAGACGATCGGTATCGTTGGTTTTGGTCGTATCGGCCGTGAAGTTGCCAAGATCGCCATTGGTTTAGGTATGGATGTCGTTTATACAGATCTATTTGAAGGACCTAAAGCATTGACAATAGCGCTTTCTGGCGGTATTCAAGTCGACGTGCCTATTCAGCAGGTGGAAATGGAAAACTTATTGAAAGTTTCTGATTTCATCTCTTTACATGTTCCATTTTTGGATAAACCGGCTATCGGTGCTGCTGAGTTTCCATTGTTAAAAGACGGTGTAGGCTTAGTCAATGCTTCCAGAGGTGGCGTTATCGATGAATTGGAATTGGTGAAAGCATTGGATTCCGGTAAAGTTGCATTTGCTGGTTTGGATGTATTCGATAATGAACCAACTCCACGTGAAGAGATTTTGAAACACCCTAAAATTTCATTGACGCCTCATATCGGGGCAGCAACCAATGAAGCTCAAGAAAGAATCGGCGAAGAACTGGCCGGTCTACTGATCGAAAACTTGAAGAAGTAATTCTTCCGCATAACATATAAGATATGCGGCACAAAACTTTCATGATTTTGTGCCGCATTTTTTTTAATATAAATTCATGAATTGCCTATATTGGCACACAGAAATTTAATAATTGTAACTTCAGTATGAAAGTTTTAAAATTTGGTGGTACTTCCGTGGGGAGTGCAGCACGTATCAAAGGGTTGTTGGATATAGTAAACCCTGCTGAACGTCAGATCGTCGTATTGTCCGCAGTTGCTGGAACGACAAATGCTTTGGTTGAAATAGGTCAAGCTTACACAGCGGGTAAGAAGGACGAAGCTAAAGATTTGGTCAAGAAGCATAAGGATAAGTACGAAGACCTTATTAAAGAACTTTTCAGTACTGAACAAGGGTATAAAAATGGTAAAGAATTGATCGATTACCATTTTAATCTGATTTCTACCTTGGCCAATGAATTATTTACACCTATTGAAGAAAAAGTTATTCTGGCGCAAGGTGAATTGATGTCTACTGCTTTATGGCATTTCTATTTGAATGAAATCGGTATAAAATCCGTGTTATTGCCGGCCTTAGATTTTATGAAAATCGACGAGGACAATGAGCCTATGGTAGAGTATATCGGTGAAAAGCTAAGTCATATTTTGGCACAGAGCCCAGAAAATACGCTATTTATCACACAAGGCTTTATATGTAGAAATTCATTTGGTGAAATCGATAATTTGCGCCGTGGTGGTTCCGATTATACAGCTTCATTGATCGGCGCATCAATTCGTGCCGAGGAAGTGCAGATCTGGACGGATATCGACGGAATGCACAATAATGATCCGCGTGTTGTCAAAGGAACAACACCGATTGCACATCTAAGCTTTGATGAGGCTGCGGAGCTGGCTTATTTTGGTGCTAAAATTTTACATCCACAATCGGTATTCCCAGCGCAAAAATATAACGTTCCAGTTCGGTTGTTGAATACGATGGAACCTAATGCAAAAGGGACATTGATCAGTAAAGATGGTGCGCAGAAAGGTTGTATCCGTGCTATAGCAGCGAAAGACGGTATCACAGCAATTCATATCCATTCGTCGAGAATGCTTCTTGCCTATGGTTTCCTACGCCGTGTTTTTGAAATATTCGAGCGTTATAAAACACCAATCGATATGATCACAACTTCGGAAGTGGCGGTATCTTTGACGATTGATGATACAACAAATTTGGCGGATATTATCAAAGAAGTGGAGGATTTTGGTTCAGTAACAGTTGATGGTGATCAGACCATTGTATGTGTTGTAGGCGATTTTGGTTTAAATAGCCATGGTTATGCTGCTCGCGTGCTTGATGCTGTAAAACACCTTCCAGTTCGTATGATTTCTTACGGTGGTTCAGACTTTAATGTGTCTATTCTATTGAATTCAGATCATAAAACAGAAGCATTACGTTCATTGCACAATCGTTTATTTTAAGAATTAGGTTTTTATATGATAAATACAGGTATCGCGGCGAAGTTTGCAGAGAAAGAAACGCCGTTTTATTATTATGATCTGAATGTGTTAAACAAGACCTTGGAGGCTGCGCATGTTGCTTCGCACAAACGAGGATTTCATGTTCACTATGCATTAAAGGCCAATTTTAATGACGAGTTATTGAAGGCGATTCAAGCGGTCGGCTTTGGCGCGGATTGTGTGAGTGGCAATGAAGTAAAGAAAGCCATTGAATGTGGCTTTGATTCCAAGAAAGTCACTTTTGCTGGCGTTGGTAAATCCGATAAGGAAATCAATTATGCGCTCGATCAAAATATCTTTGCGTTTAATGTTGAATCCATTCAGGAGCTTGAAGTCATCAATGAGCTTGCCTCAAAGAAAGGTGTAAAAGCAAATGTGGCTTTACGGATCAATCCAAATGTGGATGCACACACCCATCATTATATTACAACAGGGCTTGACGAAAACAAATTTGGTGTGCCCAATGCCGATTTGGAAAAGTGTGCAGCCGTGCTTAAAAAATGTGAGTCTATTGAATTGGTAGGTCTTCATTTTCACGTCGGATCACAGATTACGGATATGACCGTATTCAAAAGTCTATGTGTGAAGGTCAATGAATGGAAAAACTGGTTTGAAGAACGCGGTACACAAATCCGTGTATTGAATGTCGGTGGCGGATTGGGGATAGATTATAAAAATCCGGATGGAAATACAATTCCCGATTTTGAAGCCTATTTTGATATCTTCGACCGCTTCCTGGAGCGTACAGCACAGCAAGAAGTACATTTTGAATTGGGACGGGCTTTGGTCGCACAATGCGGAAGCTTGGTCAGTCGTGTGTTGTATGTCAAAAATGGTGTCAAGAAGAACTTCTTGGTATTGGATGCCGGAATGACTGAATTAATGCGCCCAGCCTTGTATCAGGCCTATCATAAAATTGAAAATATCAGTGCGACAGACACCGCCGAATCCATTAACTACGATGTGGTTGGGCCAATCTGTGAATCGTCGGATTGCTTTGGGAAAGAAGTACCACTTCCAGTTTCAAAACGCGGCGACTTAATTGCTATTCGTTCTGCAGGTGCTTATGGCGAAGTGATGGCCTCGCGTTATAACCTCCGTGAAGAAATACGCTTTGTATACAACAATCAGCTATAATTGCTGTGGTAAAATAATTATTTCTAAGCCAGTCCATTTCTCGGACTGGCTTTTTCGTTTTAATAGTTTTGTTCTGTGTGCAGCAACTTTTGTTTATCATTTTCTTGATCGTCTTTCGTATACTTGTTTATGCTTATGATGATCGAGTTTCCGGTTACGATAGATTTGTTTGGAAAAACATTTCTCTTACATCCTTTTATGGAAGGACTGGGGATGTTTATTGGTATGCGTTATTACCAACTGCTCAAATGGAAGGATGAGGAAAGTTTAGGGCATAGCAATTCACTTCTTATTGTCATAGCAGCAGGTCTAGGCGCTTTAATCGGCTCGCATCTTATCGGTTCCTTCGAGCGTCCGGCTGAATTACTCAATGCAACACATAAATGGGTCTACATCTGGGTGAACAATACAATAATCGGTGGTTTGGCCGGAGGTTTGGTTGCCGTAGAAGGGATGAAGAAGATTATGGGTAAAAAAGAAAGTACCGGGGATAGGATGGTCTTTCCTTTAATTACCGCAATTGCCATTGGTCGGATAGGATGTTTTTACACGGGGGTGTTCGAGCAGACCTATGGTTTACCCACAACCTCTCCCTTGGGGATGTACCTGGGTGATGCCTATAAACGGCATCCGGTAGCGCTGTATGAAATCGCATTTTTACTGCTCTTATTTGTAGGACTCCAACTTTTTAAACGGCGATACAATTATCGAAATGGTGTGTTGTTTCAGCTTTTTATGCTTAGTTATTTTAGTTTTCGTTTCCTGCTGGACTTTATTAAGCCCCGGGAAATTATACTTTTGGGACTAAGTACCATACAAATTACCTGCATCGTGGTGATAATTTATTATATTTATTTATTAAAAAATGAACGTTTAATCAAAAAATAGAAATTATGTATTTGCTTGAAGGGTCATTTGGTTCGGAAAGTACCGCGATGTTGGGACTTTTTCTACTTACTTTAGGTGCTATTGTAATCGGTATTGCACTTTTGGTTATTATTATCGGCTCGATTATCAAAGCTGGCAATAAAGAGTCAAAATTCAATGTTAACCCCTGGCTTAAAGTCTTGTTGGGTGGAATTGGAGCAATGCTGGCAGGAGGACTTGCCTGTGGACTTACCTTTATGAACTAGAAATCAAAACGATGCCAGTTAGAAACTACACCTACTACGATTATACCATTAGCCTATGTCCAACATGCCTTTCGCGAGTTGGTGCCAAGATTATTATCGAGGATGAGCAGGTATTTATGACCAAAAACTGTCCTGATCATGGCTTTTTCAAAACACTGATTGCAACTGATGTTGACTATTATAAGAACATTCGTAATTATAATAAAGCCTCCGAAACACCTTTAAAATTTGACAATGAAGTGCATTATGGCTGTCCTTACGATTGTGGCCTATGTGTCGATCACGAGCAGCATAGCTGTCTGTCCATCATTGAGGTAACCGACCGCTGCAATCTGACCTGTCCAACCTGTTACGCTATGTCGTCTCCCCATTATGGACGACATCGATCGCTGGAAGAAATTGAGCAAATGTTGGACAAAATCGTGGCAAGTGAAGGTGAACCAGACGTGGTGCAGATCAGCGGCGGGGAACCAACCATTCACCCTGATTTTTTTAAGATTTTAGATATCGCGAAGACAAAACCGATCAAGCATCTGATGCTCAATACGAATGGTATCAGAATTGCCAATGACCCTGGTTTTGCTGAGCAACTCGCCACGTATGCCCCTGAATTTGAAATCTATCTTCAGTTTGATTCCTTTCGCCCATCCGTGCTCGAAAAGTTTCGGGGCAAAGATCTCACTGATGTCCGAAAAAAGGCCATTGACAAATTAAATGCCCTCAATCTAAGTACAACATTGGTCGTCGTCTTAGAAAAAGGAACCAACGATGATGAAATAGGGGAAATATTGGATTACGCCCTACAACAGCGATGTGTACGGGGGGTAACCTTTCAACCAGTGGAAATTGCCGGGCGAAATGCGTCCGATGCCCAACAGCATAAAATGACACTGACCGAGGTGCGTCAGGAAATTCTGAACCAATATCCGCTGCTGGATCCCCATGATATTATTCCGGTGCCCTGTAATCCTGATGCCTTAGCCATGGGATACATCTTGAAGATTGGAGCAGAGCGTATTCCATTAACCCGACACATTGATCCTGCAATTCTATTAAATAACCAATCTCGAAATACTATTGTCTATGAGCAGGACAAAGGCGTTCAGATACAGCTATTAGATATTTTTAGCACTGGAATTTCTGTTGATAAAGTGAAGCCAAAGGTAAACCAGCTGCTTTGCTGTTTACCGGAAGTGTGCGCACCAGATCTTGATTACGATAATCTATTTCGTATTATCATTATGAATTTTATGGATGCCTATGATTTTGATGTTCGCGCGGTTAAGAAATCTTGTGTTCACATCGTCAATAAGGATCTGAAGTTAATTCCTTTTGAGACGATGAACTTATTTTATCGTGATGATAAAATAAAAAGGTTGGAAGAACTTAAACTAACAGATGCTATTCGATTTTAGCTTCAGATAACTTATTTTTGTCGAAAAAACAGCTTTGGTTCTTTCTTTGCAATATGTTTTTTCCGTCGAATTAGCTTATGCATTGCCGGGAAAGGAAATCAAAAAAAATAGAAGTATGAAATTGGGCATCGTTACACGTTTTATTTTTGTCTTAAGTCTTCTGACTTTTCAGCTACAAGTGTTTGCACAGGATTCCGTTCAGGTTAGACGGAATCTGACCAGTGATCGCACGGCAGCGCATGGCAGCTTTAATAGGAGGTCAGTTACGGATTCTACACGAGTGGGGAATGACTCCTTACGGAATGACCTGAAGAAAGTTAATTTGACTTTTCTTTCTAATATTCGAACTGGATCAATGGCAGATTTCGTTGCGCAATTGAATGAAAAATCCAATACGTATACTGCGACCAATAAAGGATCGGCCAAAGACAGTATTGCTGCAATTAAAAATAGTATTCACGAAGAAATTAGGCAGCTAAAGTCCATTAAGGGCAGTATCAGTAATTATTCAAACAGTCTTCATGTTACCCAGGATCAAATCAGGAACTTGGTCAGCCATTATGATATTAGTGCTAATAATCATAGTCGAGCATATCAATACCTTGATAACGCGCAGCTCAAGCTGTCGTCAAAAATGGATTCTCTGGAGACTATCAACCGTACGATAGATGAACTTATCGCCAAGAACCAACGCCATTTAATACGACTTGATGCTGTGCATGAAGTACAAAATGTCAGTAAAAAGGTCGATTCCACATCGAGCAAAAGTTCAATCTGGAAAGCGAATACGGCAGCGATTTCAAAGGATGTTATTTTAAATAATATACGCAGTAATTATAGCAACAATACATCGATAGATAAATATGTTAATCGGACGGATTGGGCGAGCCGTGTTCTGCTGATTGTACTCGGACTGGGATATTGCTACTGGATTGTACGGGTGTCCTATGCTCTTCGACAAAATGATCCTGAACATAAACTTGCGATTGACGCTATAGTTGGGAAAACAATTATTTTTCTCTTGACACTGTTGCCTTTTGTCAATTTCTTTACGCCAAGTTTCATTTTGCAGGCATCCCAATTGGTCATCATGTTAATCTTCATGTTTTTGCTGCGGCATCGCATGAGCGGATTACAGCGTAAAATTGCCGTTATCCTCATTGTATTCTATCTGCTGGACGTATTTGTAAATATGATCGTAAGCGATGACCTCTTTTTAAGGATTGTTTGTATTGCCTTTAATCTGATCGCACTCGGACTTGTCAGCTACACCAAACGACGAATCAAAAATGTGGACAGTCCGGGCTATATCAGCAATTTTATTTATGTCGTTTTCGCTATCCTCAATATCACGGCAATTACCTTGAATGTGATCGGCCATGTTGAGCACTCGCGGAGCTTTAGTATTGCCTGTGCCGTTGGTTTGGTTCAATCTTTTACGCTGCAATATTTTGCTGATATGATTAAGGCTGATGTACGTAATCAGTTTAAAAAAGATCGTTTGACTACAGGATTCTGGATGCGTTTTAATGAACAGCGTACGTTGGCTATCATCACCGAAATTCTTCGGATCGTCTGTGTGCTTTTGGCAATCATTGTGCTAGCAAATAACCTGCAATTTATAGAAACCTTGCTGGTTTTAAGCGAAACATTTTTTGGCAAAGTACGAAGTATAGGCAGTATTTCATTTACGTTAGGCAACCTTGTTGTTGCAGTTCTGGTTTTTCTAGTAGCCAATTGGTTCCAAAAAAATATCAGCTTGATCGTTCTCGGAGGGGAAGACGGACAGCTCAATCAGACGTATAACCAAAAGATGACGCTGTTTCCCTTATTTCGTTTAGCTATTATTTTGATCGGTTTTTTTATGGCAATCTCTGCTCTGGGCATGAGTTTGGATAAACTGACCGTTGTCATCGGTGCGCTCAGTGTCGGTATCGGTCTGGGAATGCAGAATATCATCAATAATTTTGTTTCTGGAATTATCCTCGTTTTTGATAAACCATTTCGTGTGGGGGATCAGATAGAGTTAGCTGACAAAAAGGGGCGTGTCAAGGAGATAGGGATACGTGCTAGCGTCTTAAAAACTGGCGATGGTGCCGATGTAATTATTCCAAATGGTGATTTGCTTTCGGGCAGAGTCGTCAATTGGACATTATCCCAGGAATACAGCAAGACGAGTTTTGTTCTTCACGTTGACCGGAAAGCAGATTTGGAACAAGCTAGAAAATGGATCAAGGAAGCGATGGAAAGCAGTGTGCATTTTATCAAGGATAGGGATAGCGGTATCAGTATACAGGATATAAGTGAGGAGATGATATACCTGAGCGTTTCCGGCTGGGTAAATTTTGCGGCTAATGCTTCATCTTTTAAAAATGATGTATTACTTGTACTGTATAAGAAATTTGAAGCTGAAGGGCTGAAGTTTTACAGTGTCATTCCGCCCAAGGGAAATTAGTGCATCGAGGCAGCTCGTTTATGGAATTCATAAAAAGCCTTTGTTTGGGAACAATGGCTATTTATTTAGGCTTTTCCGGTAGCTAAGTGGACTAAAACCTTTCACACGTTTATAAAAATGGGAGAGGTGGCTTTCATCAATAAATCCCAGTTCTGCCGCAATTTGTTTCAAGGTGTAGTCTTTGGACTTGATTCTGTTTTCGATCAGTTCGATGCGATAGGTATTGATGTAGGCCCTTAAACTTGTCCCGAAGTTTTTTTTAAAGTAGATACCAAAGTAGGATGGGGCGATGTTGAATTTTTGTGCAAGTGTTTTGACCTGAAGCAAATCGGGCGTAAAAATATGCTGATGGATATAAGCAGAAATGGAACGGTCGATGAAAAGCTCCTGATACTGAGGGGACCGCTGTATTTCTGATATTTCTTTATAGAGCCCAAATATCGCGACAAGCTGGTCAAACAGCCATTCGGAACTTTGGCTAATTGCGGTGGCGGCATACAATCGGATTGCTTCCATAAGATGTGAATACATGAGGCGATAATGCTCGTCCATCACCAATTTGCGTTCTTTAAGCGCTCTATCATTCATCAATTCCATGATCCAGGCATAGAGCTTTTGGTTTCGTTTATTCTGGAGGAAGTAGTTGTCCGTAAATAGAATAAATAGAAAATGTGTTTTTTCTGCGATTTTAAAATAGTGCCTGTCGGCAGGGCTGATCAAAAAAACATCCCCACGTTCATAATCCAGTTCAAATTTGTTGATCACGTGACTCCCTTTACCGGAGCGTATATACACAAGTTCATAATAATTCTGCTCATGCGGCGGCAAATGAAAGTTGTCCTCAATAAATTCACTGATCAATAAAGGCTCAAACTGTTTTTTTCGCATGGCAATTCAATCTATTTATGGTTAAATGTACATAAAAATAATGTATTTGTACATGTTTTTACCTCGCGTTCTATTGCACTTTTGTGTCGGATAAAATGGTAAGAAAACATGGTTAATTTTATAATGATAGCATTTTGTATCGCAGCAGGAATGCTGTTGCGGAGAACAAATTTAATTCATTCCGAAGCGCACAAAGGAATCAATACCTGGATTCTCTATTTTGCCTTGCCGGCGGTGTCTTTCAAATATATTCCGAAGATCGTATGGTCTTCTGAGCTCCTGTTCCCGGTGTTTTCTGCGATCTTAGTTTGGGCAGGTAGTTGGTTATTTATGGAATTATACTGTAAACGCAAAAACTATAAGCAACGTTCACGAAGCAGTTTGGAGCTGGCGGCAGGATACAGTAACACTTCTTTTATCGGTTTCCCGCTGATTATTGCTTATTTTGGTGAGGCGCAGCTGCCCATTGCGATTATCTGTGATCAGACCACATTTGTGCTGCTTTCTACTGCAGGAATTATCAATGCACTCAAAGCTAATGTACATGAAGGTGAGACAATTGATGTGACATTTATGCTTCGAAAGCTGATTAGCTTTCCTCCTTTAATCGGCTGCACAGCCGCATTGCTGCTATCTCGATTTGTCGACCTTTCGGTTGCCGAGCCTTTTTTCGATAAGCTCGTTGCTACAGTGGGACCCTTGGCGCTGTTCTCTATTGGTCTGCAGCTTAAGTTCGATGGCTGGAGACAGCAAGCATCGCAAATCAGTACAGCGATGACCTATAAGCTGATTTTGGCACCGCTGCTTGTCTGCATGTTTGCTTTATTGCTGGGGGTAAAGGGATCGGTTGCAAGGATCAGCATTTTTGAAGCAGCTATGCCAACCTTGGTAACTTCAGGTATTATTGCCGAACAATATCATTTGAATACGAAACTGGTCAATCTGGTCATCGGCTTTAGTATTGTTGTGGGGCTACTGACAACCGCGTTTTGGGATTTTGTTATTCGACTTTTTTTCTCCTAACCTACGGTTTCGTTGATTGATTTTAAAAAGAGTGTGGGCGCTCATTTGCCAATGAGGTTACCTTAGCCGAAGTATGGCGTAGGAGGGTGGCTATGTATTCTCTTCGTAACATTTTGATAGTGAATCATCTCTTGTGAACAACTTTTTTACTTTTCAACTGTTATTAGCTTATAACCATCTATAAAAGGAGGTATATTATGAACCTGATACACAAAATTGAACATTGGGGAGATGCACATCATCCGCAATGGATTGATTACCTCAGAATTGCACTTGGGGTAGTTATTTTTGCCAAAGGTGTAAGTTTCGTAAACGACAGGGATGTTGTTCAGCACATGATTGAGCAGAGCAGTTTCCACCTGTCATCGTGGGGTGCTGTGCACTATGTGGTTTTTACCCATTTAGTCGGTGGACTGTTTCTTATTTTAGGTTTTCAAACCCGTTTGGCTTCGCTGCTATTATTTCCAGTGCTGGTCGGAGCTGTATTTTTTGTTAATATCACCAACGGGTTTAGTTATTTGAATTCCGAATTGTGGCTTTCTATAGTCGTATGCTGTTTGTTGATCTTCTTTATGGTCATGGGCTCTGGAAAATATTCTCTTGACCAGATGATGAACAAACCTGGATATAAACGGGATATTTAAAAAAAAACTCCTTCATATATGAAGGAGTTTTTTCTTTTTTTATTTGCTTTGGTTGTCAATCCATTGGCGCGCATTAACGAATGCCTCTATCCAAGGAGAGACTTCGTCTTGACGGCCTTTAGGATAGTTTGCCCAATGCCATTGGAAAACAGAGCGTTCAATATGTGGCATGGTTGCCAAGTGGCGTCCAGTTTTGTCACATACCATCGCTGTATTATAGTCTGAACCATTTGGATTGTGCGGATATTGTTCATATGCATACTTCGCAACAATATTGTATTGCTCTTCAGCATACGGAAGATTGAATTTTCCTTCACCATGTGAGATCCAAACACCCAATGTACTTCCCGCCAGTGTCGATAACATGATGGAATTGTTTTCCTGAACTTTTACAGATACAAAGTTTGACTCGTGTTTTCCGGAAGTATTGTGTAGCATTTTTCCGTGAACTTCATGTTCTGGGTTAATCATTTCAAGTTCCATGAATAACTGGCAACCGTTACAGATACCGACCGAAAGTGTGTCTGGACGGGCAAAGAAATCAGTTAGCGCTTTCTTCGCTTTTTCGTTGTAAAGGAAAGCACCGGCCCATCCTTTTGCCGAACCCAATACATCTGAGTTGGAGAAACCACCGACAGCACCGATAAATTGAATATCTTCCAACGTTTCACGGCCAGATATCAAATCAGTCATGTGTACATCTTTCACGTCAAATCCTGCCAAGAACATGGCATTTGCCATTTCGCGTTCGGAGTTGGAACCCTTCTCACGAAGGATTGCAGCTTTCGGACGAGCTTTAGTTCCGTCAATATGCGGTTTCTTACCATCAAATTGACTCGGGAAAGTAAAGGCTAGCGGTTGATTTTTATAATTATCGAAACGTTGTTGTGCTGTTCCATTTTTAGATTGCTTTGAATCCAAAAGGAATGATGTTGTAGACCATACATCACGTGTTGCTGCGACATCAAAGCTGAATACCGCTTCTTGATTTTTAATCGTTACCGTATTACCTTCGGTCACCTGACCAATTTTAACCGCGTCCACAGCAGCTGCCTTGACAATTGCTTCAAAAGCAGCGTCGTCTTTCGCCTGCAGGACAAGTGCAATATTCTCATTAAAGAAGGCTTTTACGCTATCCGATTCATTTAATGCTGAAAGGTCATAGTTGGCGCCAAGATTAACATCGGCAAAGGTCATTTCCAATAAGGTGGTAATTAAGCCCCCCGATCCGACGTCATGACCAGCTTCGATCTGTCCTTCGTTAATTAATTGCTGTACCGTATTGAATGCTGTTTTGAAATAAGCAGCATCTTGAATGGTCGGTACTTCAGTACCTAATTTATTGATGATTTGCGCAAATGACGAACCGCCTAATTTGAACTGATCTTTTGATAAGTTGATGTAATAGATCGATCCGGCCTTTTTGTTCAGCACAGGTTCTACCACTTTTGTGATATCCGTACAATTTCCTGCGGCAGAAATGATCAATGTGCCTGGGGCAATGACGTTTTCGCCGTTTGGATATTTTTGCTTCATCGACAAAGAATCTTTTCCCGTTGGGATATTGATTCCCAATGCAATGGCAAAATCCGAGCAGGCTTTAACAGCTTGGTATAAGCGCGCATCTTCTCCCTCATTATTGGCCGCCCACATCCAGTTGGCCGATAGGGAGATTCCTGCAAGGCCATTTTTGATTGGCGCAAATACGATGTTGGAAAGCGATTCGGCAATAGCCGTTCTACTTGCCGCCGCCGGATCCACCAAGGCAGCAACAGGGGAGTGACCTATTGTTGTCGCAATACCTTCTTTACCTTTATAGTCAAGAGCCATAACACCGACGTTGTTCAACGCCAATTGCAATGGACCTGCACATTGTTGTTTGGCAACACGGCCACCAACACAACGGTCTACTTTATTGGTTAACCAATCTTTCGAAGCAACAGCTTCCAGTTGTAATACTTGGTTTAAGTAGTTTGGAATGTCGGCTGCATCATAAGCAAGATCAGCATAATTGCGAACGACGGTTTTATCGCGCATGAAAGTTTTTGGCGATGAACCAAAGAAATCTTCAAGGGCGTAATCCATTGGTTTTTCACCTGTACTTTTCGATTCGAAAGTAAAGCGGTGGTCACCAGTGACATCACCTACAGTGTACATTGGTGCACGTTCGCGATCTGCAACACGTCTTAATATATCAATATCATCTTCAGCGATCACAAGCCCCATACGTTCTTGCGATTCATTACCGATAATTTCTTTTGCCGATAATGTAGGATCTCCTACAGGAAGTGCATCCAGGTCAATTAAACCTCCCGTCTCTTCAACAAGTTCAGATAAACAGTTTAAGTGGCCACCTGCACCATGATCATGGATAGAGACAATTGGGTTATGATCGGACTCTACTAAACCACGAACAGCATTCGCTGCACGTTTTTGCATTTCGGGATTGGAACGTTGAATCGCATTAAGCTCAATTCCAGAGCCAAATGCTCCTGTATCTGCAGAAGATACTGCAGCTCCACCCATTCCGATGCGGTAATTTTCACCACCTAGGATAACAACTTTATCTCCAGTTTTTGGCGTATGTTTTTTTGCTTGATCTAATTTTCCATAACCTACACCACCAGCTTGCATAATGACTTTATCGTAGCCAAGTTTACGGCCGTCCTCTTCATGCTCGAAGGTCAGTACAGATCCTGTAATCAAAGGCTGACCAAATTTATTGCCGAAGTCCGAAGCACCATTGGAAGCTTTGATCAGAATGTCTACAGGTGTTTGGTACAACCATTGACGCTCCTGCACTGCATTTTCCCATGGACGTGTTTTGTTTAGGTCTTTTGCTGGTTCGGTCACTGTTCCTGACTGGAGGTTCAGTTTGTTTTGTTCCAATCGGGAATAAGCCGTCATATAGACAGCTGTACCAGCCAAAGGAATTGCTCCCTGGCCACCAGCCATACGGTCACGAATCTCACCGCCAGATCCAGTTGCTGCTCCAGAAAAAGGTTCAACAGTCGTTGGGAAATTGTGTGTTTCTGCTTTTACAGATAAGACAGAATCAAATGATTTCTCTTCGTAAAAATCAGGCTTGTCTGCAGATTTTGGTGCAAATTGTGTCACACGAGGGCCTTTAATAAAGGCAACGTTATCTTTATAGGCTGAAACAATCTCGTTGGGATTGGTTTCAGAAGTTTTTTTGATTAATTTAAATAGGGAAGTAGGTTGTTCTTCGCCATCAATGATAAAGGTACCATTGAAAATTTTGTGTCTACAGTGTTCAGAATTAGCCTGCGAAAAAGCAAACACTTCAGAGTCTGTCAACAGACGGCCCAATTTGGTCGATAGGTTATTGAGATAGTCGACTTCTTCTGGATTTAGTGCCAGCCCTTCAGATTTATTGTAAGCATCGATGTCTTCGATTTCCAATATCGGTTCAGGTGTGATGTTGACAGTATACATGTCCTGTGTCAACATACTGAACTTTTGCGAAATCATTGGATCGAAGTCATTGAAATCTGCTGGTACCGGTTGAAATTCTTCGATGCGAACAATTCCTTGGATACCCATATTTTGTGTGATTTCTACAGCGTTGGTACTCCAAGGAGTGACCATCGCTGCGCGGGGTCCTACAAAGTAATGGTTAAGGTTTTGGTCGTCAAGTTTTTTGGCGTTGCCGAATAGCCAGTTGAGTTTAGTAATGTCTTCTTGTGATAAAGAGTTTACGCTTTGAACACCATATACAGTGTTCGATGGGTTCTCAAAGAAATGAATCATTATAAGTGTTTGTTTTGAACGTTCTTCAAATTTAAAGCACAAAGTTACATATTTATTTTGATGGAAATGCTTGAATTTTCATTAAAAAATAGGCTCAGGTTGCGTTTACTGGAAAAGGCCAAAATTGCTGTTTTGTGTAAATAAGTGTAAAGTTGTGTTAATTCATGTAAATAAAAGTTATAATTAATATTTGCATTCGTTTCGTTCGGGGAAAGACCCTACATTCGCAGCATTCATCACCTATGAATAACTAGAATTATCCTTGGGATGGGGTTTATGAACTCCTTCATACGATCTCTTCCTTCGGTATGAATCTAGGGCCCAGATAGCTAACTTGTTCCTATCTTATCAACTTTTTCAAAAAAGATAAAATCGCTTGCTGCCTAGCTTAATGAGGTCTTTTGAGGAGCCTACCTACTGCATTAAATTCAGACTAACTGTTGATGAAGGGTAAATTGACGTTGGATATAAACTCAAATTTATCTAAGTTTGTGCATCAAATCAAATTCGAGATGAATATTTCATATAATTGGTTAAAACAACACGTTAATATAGATTCGACTCCAGAAGAACTCTCTTTGATTCTGACAAATACAGGATTGGAAGTAGAGGCTTTGGACGTTGTACAGAGTATCCCAGGTGGATTAGATGGCTTGGTCGTTGGTGAAGTGAAAACTTGTGAACAACACCCGAATGCAGATAAATTGAGAGTAACTACCGTTGATGTAGGCGGTCCGGAGCTCTTACATATCGTATGTGGCGCACCAAATTGCCGTACAGGTTTAAAGGTCATTGTTGCCACTGTTGGTACAACTTGTCATCCGATGTCAGGAGAGCCTTTTAAAATCACAAAATCTAAAATCCGTGGCGAGGTTTCCGAAGGTATGTTATGTGGCGAAGACGAAATTGGTTTGGGTACTTCACATGCCGGTATTGTTGAGTTGCCGGCCGATGTTGCGGTAGGTACACTGGTTAAAGATCATTATAATATTCAGGATGATTACCGTTACGAGATCGGTTTAACCCCTAATCGTGCGGATGCAGCTTCCCATTTAGGCGTTGCAAGGGATATTGCGGCACATTCTCGCACACAGCTGCTGAAAGCAGATGTTTCGGCATTCAAAGCAGGTGCGGCCGAGGGAACAGCTGTGGTTGTCGACAATGCGCAGGCGAGTCCTCGTTACAGCGGTATTAATATCAGTGGCGTTCAGGTTGCTGAATCTCCAGACTGGTTAAAAGAAAAATTAAATGTGATCGGCGTTCGTCCGATCAATAATATAGTAGACGTTACGAATTACATTTTACATGATTTAGGACAGCCGCTTCATGCTTTTGATGCCGATAAAATTGCTGGAAATAAAGTCCTTGTTCGTCTTGCGACTGAGGGTGAGAAATTTGTTACCCTGGATGGGGTAGAGCGTACCTTGTCTGCAGAGGACTTGGTGATTGCCGACGCTGAAAAACCGATGTGTATTGCGGGTGTTTTTGGTGGTGCATTTTCCGGTGTTTCTGCAGAAACAACAAATGTATTTTTGGAATCGGCTTATTTCAATGCTGTTTCGGTTCGTAAAACCTCCAAAAGACATGGACTAAAAACTGACGCATCTTTCCGTTTCGAACGTGGTACTGATCCTAATATGACGGTTGAAGCGCTAAAACGTGCGGCTTTATTGATTCAGGAAATCGCTGGTGGAACTATTTCATCGACTTTAAAAGATGAATATCCTGTCGAGATCAAACCATTTTCATTTCATGTAAGTTATGCAAATGTGGTTCGTCTCATCGGACAGGCTATTCCAAATGACGAAATCAAATCGATTATCGTAGCCTTGGGGATTGAAGTTGCTGCCGAAACCGAAGCGGGACTTGATGTTTTGGTGCCAGCTTATCGCGTAGATGTCACACGTGAAGTGGATGTTGTTGAAGAGGTATTGCGGATTTATGGTTACAACAATATCGAGTTGAAATCACAAATTAAAGCCTCTTTAAATACGGTTGAGAAACCGGAGAAGGAAGTCGTTCTAAATCAATTGGCGGATCTGCTAATTGCCAATGGATTTCGTGAAATCTTATCCAATTCATTAACGAAACTGGATTATGCTGATGAACCTGAAACAGCAGTAAAGCTGTTTAATCCATTGAGTTCCGATTTGGATACAATGCGTCAAAACATGGTGTTTTCTGTTTTGAACGCGGTTGAATATAATCAGAAAAGAAGAAATTTCGATCTCAAGTTCTTTGAATTTGGGAAGACTTATGCATTGGACGGAGAAGGATATAAAGAGACGCAGCATCTTGTTTTTGCATTGACAGGAAAAAATGAGCCGGAGCAATGGAACAACAAGAAAGAAGGTGTTAGTTTCTATCATCTAAAAGCGGCAGTGGACACCCTTGTCAAGCGTTTGAAAATCGAAGGAATCCAAATCCAGGATGCTTCGAACAAGCATTTTGCTTATGGTTTATCCTATATGAAAGGGCAAAAATGCCTGGTTTCTTTCGGTGCTGTTGCTGATGCCGATCTGAAAAAGGCAGATGTAGAAGGTCAGGTTTTCTTTGCAGACTTCGATTGGGATGTTTTGATGAAAATTATTCGCAAAAATAGCATCCAATATAAAGAAGTGTCCAAATTCCCTGCTGTACGTCGAGATCTATCACTTTTGATCGACGAAAATGTGAGCTTTGACAAGCTGCAATTTATTGCGCAAAAGACCGAACGTAAGCTTCTGAAGGAGGTAAATGTGTTTGATGTCTATAAAGGTGATAAAATTCCGGCGGGGAAAAAGTCTTATGCTCTGAGCTTTATCTTGCAGGACGAAGAAAAAACACTTACGGATAAGCAAATTGATGCGATAGTTCAAAAATTAATTGTTAATTTTGAGAAGGAACTAGGCGCAGAAGTGCGCGGTTAATTAGAGAAACAACATTAATTGGTAATATTCAATTTATAATATGGCAACATTGTCTTCACAAATGAATCTAATCGTTGAGAAAACGAAAAATTTAATTCAATTGTGCGAAGTCTTGCAAGAAGAAAATGATTTGCTTAAATTAGAGGTACAATCCTTAAAAGTAGCTTTCGATGCGAGCAACGATAAGAGCAAGCAATTGGAAGAGAAGGTCAAAGCACTGGCTGTAGCCCGTACGTTAGATTCTGAAACGGATAAGGAAGCAATTAATGAAAAAATACTTGACACAAAACAAAAAATTAACGATTTTGTGCGAGAAATAGACAAGTGTATTAGTTTGTTGAAGTAGTTGGAATACGTGTTATCGGATTGAAACTAATACAACGTTAAAAAGCTCAAAGAAATGGGAGAGATTTCCATAAAAATAAATATCGCAGATCGTGTCTATCCCCTGAGGGTGGAGAGCGCGGAAGAAGAAGTAATTCGGCATGCTGCGAAATTGATAAATGAAAAAGTAAAGGAATTGCAGGAAAACTATACTGTGAGAGATAAGCAGGATTTGTTGTCCATGTGTGTATTGCAATTTGCGACGCGTATGCTAAATGCAGAGCGGCAATCCCAGAACCACGAAGTGGGGCTGGAAAATTCAGTACAGGAACTTGATCAGTTGTTGACGGATTTCTTTAAAAAATAAATTTACGTTCTTTATATTTAGAGCTTAAACGACGAATTTGCCGCAATTAAATTCGGGTTGTCACTATTTTAAACTTAACGCTTCAATATTACAGGCGCAAAAAGATATAGGCCATTTTGCGAAAGCCATCTGGGTCATAATCTAAGCCTAATTATGTAATCACGAAGTTTAATAATACATGAGACCTGTTTAAATTTAATTGCGGTTTTTTTTTGTCATGAAGCCTTGATCATGAGCCGGGAGGCTCCGTTGCAGTTTGAAGAGAAACTGCGGAATAGGGCCGATTGATTTATACTGGAATTTAAAATAATTAATAAAAACAAACATACATAATACAATTATACATACATGGACATCGCAATTTATAGCATAATTTCTCTGATTGTTGGTGTTGTTATAGGTCGTTATCTATTGGTTCTGTTATTTAAAAAACAAGAACAGGAAGCCAAGGATAAGGTAAATAGCATACTGAAAGATGCAGAGCAGGAAGGGGAACACATTAAAAAGAAACGCCTGTTAGAGGCCAAAGAAAAGTTCCTTCAATTAAAATCTGAACACGAAAAGGAAGTCAATCAACGTAATAATACCATCAACCAAAAGGAAAATACGTTAAGACAAAAAGAACAGTCAATTAACCAAAAGCTGGAAAACATCAATCGCGATAAGCAAGATGTGGATACGAAGAAAAAACAGCTGGATAAATTAGTTGAATTGAATGAAAAGAAATCCGAAGAAGTAGAAACGCTCAAATTACAACAGATTAAACAATTGGAGAGCATCGCTGGCGTTACTGCTGACGAGGCGAAAAACCAGCTGGTGGATTCTTTGCGTGAAGAAGCACGCTCACAAGCGATGATTCAAATCAAGGATATCGTGGATGAGGCGAAATTGACAGCAACAAAAGAAGCAAAGAAAGTTGTTATCCAGACAATTCAGCGTACAGCAACGGAATCTGCCATCGAAAATACGGTTTCTATTTTCAATATTGAAAATGACGAGATCAAAGGTCGTATTATTGGTCGTGAAGGTCGTAATATCCGTGCTCTTGAAGCTGCAACTGGTGTGGAGATTATCGTAGATGATACGCCGGAGGCTATTATCTTATCTGGTTTTGATCCTGTTCGTCGTGAGATTGCCCGCTTGGCTTTACACCGTTTGGTAACAGATGGACGTATCCACCCGGCACGTATTGAAGAGGTTGTTGCTAAGACGCGGACGCAAATAGAGGATGAAATCGTTGAAATTGGTGAACGTACCGCGATCGATTTGGGAATACATGGCTTACACCCTGAATTGATTCGTATGGTAGGTCGTATGCGTTACCGTTCGTCTTATGGACAAAATCTTTTACAACACTCGCGTGAGGTTGCTAATTTTGCTGCTACAATGGCTGCAGAGCTAGGCCTGAATGTTAAACACGCAAAACGTGCTGGATTACTGCATGATATTGGAAAAGTGCCTGACGATAACCCAGAATTGCCACACGCCATCTTAGGTATGCAGCTTGCTGAAAAATATAAGGAACATCCGGATGTATGTAATGCCATCGGAGCTCACCACGATGAGATCGAGATGACCGCTTTAATATCTCCGGTCGTTCAAGCCTGTGACGCCATTTCTGGTGCACGTCCAGGTGCACGCCGTGAGGTTGTAGAAAGTTATATCAAACGTCTGAAAGAGTTAGAAGATTTGGCGCTATCTTATCCTGGCGTTGAAAAAACCTTTGCGATACAAGCTGGACGTGAGCTTCGTGTGATCGTGGAAAGCGAAAAAGTATCTGATGCGCAATCAGAAATATTGGCCGCTGATATCTCCAACCGTATCCAAACGGAAATGACTTATCCGGGACAAATTAAAGTTACTGTAATCCGCGAGACAAGATCTGTGTCTTACGCGAAATAGATCTATCGAGGTCAACAATAATAAAAAAGCTCCAATCTGCTGATTGGAGCTTTTTTATTATTCGAAAAATTCAATTAAATCTGCTACGCTATGCAATAAATAGGTGGGCGATTCCCCTTCGAGTTCCGTTCGGTTGCCATAGCCATACAGAACTCCTATTGCATCCATTCCCGTTTCTCGAGCGCCAATTAAGTCATGTTTACGATCGCCGACCATGATGCAGTTTTGGGGATCCGTCAGCCCGGTGTTTTCCATGACATACTGGATGACACTGGTTTTTGTCGGTCTGGAATCATCCAAAGCACTTCCGCCTGCAAAATCAAAATATTGATCGATTGCAAAATGACTCAATATTTTTTTTGCGAATATTTCAGGTTTCGATGTGGCTAGGTAGATGTGGTAATCTCTTGATTTTAGTTGTTCCAAAAGTTCGGGTACTCGATCAAACAGTATATTCTCATATAATCCCACTGTCGAAAAGCGTTCCCGATATTTTTCGACACAGGTGATTGCTTCGTTTTCCTCAAAGCCAAAAGTATGCATAAAAAATCTTTGAGCGGTGGACCGATCAAAGCTTTGAGACTGTTTAGGTCTGCTGTCTGGATTCCTTTCGATTCCAGTGCATAAGCAATACATTTGGTGATACCTTCTGCAGGGTCAGTGAGTGTTCCGTCAAGATCGAATAAGATATGTTTATAAGACTTCATGCTGCAATATTACGGAATAGTATAGGAGTAAGCGAGTCTGTGAAGCTTGAAAGTATATAATGACTTGCGGCAGACTAAAAAATAGCAAATTATTCCCTCGGAGGAGCGAGGCATGTCCAATATTTGTTAAATTTGCCGAATGAAACAAAAGAAGAAAGTTCCAGAAGCTGAACCTCTGCGTCCCGTAGATAAATATTTTGCAGAATTGGATGCTAATTTTCAAGATCCAGCCAACCGTGTTATTCAGGCCATCTTTTTGCCGTTATTATTTTTTGGTATTATGGGCTGTATCTGGATGATCCCTTTTCCTCAATTTGAATTCTTGGTCAAACTCAATTGGCATACTTTTCTGAACTGGGGTTCTTTCTTCATTGCCGTTGTTATCTACTATTATTTAAAGCTTTCAGCAACCTTATCTTATGCGATTTTATTCTCTATCGGGGGCATGAGTTATTTTATCGTGCAGCTGGAATATGCGCAAAAAAATGGTGGCCCTGCTGTAATCTGGGTGTGTTTGGCTATTGCATTAGTATCCATCATCATACTGTTTTTGGGTAAGGGAAAGGAAAAAAGGAAAGTTACGGGGCAGCAATTCCTGCAATTTTTGATGGTGGGACCGATATGGTTATGGCATTTTGTCTTTAAAAAATTGAAATTACGCTATTAACTGTGCCGTATTGATGGTCAGCGGCCTATGTAGGACGAGATCTTCCGATACGTAATATATGCATTTAAAAAAAAGCCCGAACTGCTCGCAATTCGGGCTTTTTTGATCATCTCAACCTTTGTAGTTAAACCATTTGATAATTTCTTTAAGGCTTGCTTTTTTTCCGTAGATCAGGATACCGACACGGTAGATACGTGCTGCGACCCAAGTGATCAATAGGAAGGTTAATATAAGTAAGGTTAAGGACGTCAATATCTGCCATAACGGTACCCCAAAAGGTATCCTGACCAGCATCGCAATAGGCGAGGTGAACGGAATAAAGCTCAGCCAAGTCGCAATCGGACCATTCGGGTCATTGATAATGACACCGAAAGAAAGGATATAGGTCAAGAGCAAAGGCATCGTAATGGGCATTGAAAATTGATTGGCCTCTGTCTCATTGTCGACGGCTGAACCCGCCGCAGCGAAAATCGCGCTATAAAGCAGGTATCCGGCGATAAAAAATAGAAAGAAGAAGATGATGACTTCTGTGAAGTTAAAGCTCTGTATCGAAGAAAGAATAGAAGCCGAATCGTTCTGAGCGACTGCTTTCGATACGGTACTCATATTGGCTGCCCCGGGCTGGCTTGCGGCAACCTCCTGCATATCTTGGGGGTTGACAAACGATATCGTCGCTGTGATAAAGAGGCCGCCCGTAAGTATCAGCCACATGACAAATTGCGTGAGCCCGACCATGCCAATTCCCACAATTTTACCCATCATAAGCTGAAAGGGTTTGACCGAGGAGATGATAACTTCGATGATCCGATTGCTTTTTTCTTCTATAATGCCACGCATTACCTGCGCTCCATAGAGGAATAGCGAGAGGTATACCAAGATCGCAAGAGCAACACCTAGACCCATTGCGATGGCTGTATTGCTGTTTTTTTCTTCCCCGTCTGCTGTTATTTCCTTGGCATCGATGGTGACTTTGGGTTTAATGGACTGGATGATCTGAAGGTCGATTCCCTTGGATTTATATTCCTTTTCACGGATGATTTCCTCTAGCTGTCCGCTGATGATCTCCTGGATGACAAAACTTGTTTTTCCACTGGTAATGAGTTCGGCTTTTTGGGCGGAGAGTATATCTTTGGGGATGTACAGAATCGACTGTTTTCCTTCGCTTTGGCTGAGCTTGGCTTTCTGTGCCTGCAGGTCTAATTTGCTTACGGTGTAGCTTACATTTTTATTGCTTTGGAGTTTTCCGGCAAAGTCCCCCTGATTATCGATAACAAATACCTCGGTGTGGGCATCCTTAAAGCTTTTCTTTGTCAGGTAAAACATGCCAGCATACAGCGCAAAAAAGAATAGGGGCACAGCAAAGGTCATGACAATAAAAGATTTTTTCTTGACCCGGGACAGGTACTCCCTTTGAATGATAAGTAATATTTTATGCATGGTTTTGAGATAGAGGTGAGACTTGAGTAACTTTCTGAATGAAGATATCTGACATGGAAGGAACGATCTCGATCAATTGATTGAGCTGTATTTTCGGCAGGAAATGTATTAATACATCATTGATATGAACATTGTTATTTAGCTGAATTGTAGTGATGTATGTGTTTTCAGACTTAGTTGACTCCAATACCTTAAACAGGGTATCTTCAGAGAGAAGAAAATTATCTTCGTTAGCGATATATTCCAACTTATAGGTCTGATTGCGGTATTCCTTTTTAATTGCTTTTACCGAACCATCTAATATTTTTTTTGATCGGTTGATGAGTGCGATGTTGTCGCAAAGTTCTTCAACAGTCTCCATGCGATGGGTAGAAAAGATAATCGTTGCACCTTCCTGGTTCAATCGGAGAATTTGTTCTTTGATGATATTGGCATTGACGGGGTCGAATCCAGAAAAAGGTTCATCCAGGATAATTAACTGTGGCTGGTGAATGACTGTAGCCACAAACTGTACTTTCTGTTGCATCCCTTTACTGAGATCTTCTATTTTCTTGTCCCACCAGGATAAAATATCGAGGCGTTCGCACCAATCGTGGATGCGCAGCAGAGCTTCTTTCTTGGAAAGTCCTTTAAGCTGGGCGAGATAGAGCATCTGGTCACCGATTTTCATTTTCTTATATAAGCCCCGTTCCTCGGGTAAATAGCCAATCTGTGAAATATGCTGTGGCCCCAAAGTTTCGCCATTAAACAAGATTTCACCGGAATCTGGCGCCGTAATTTGGTTGATAATTCGGATCAGGGATGTTTTACCAGCTCCGTTTGGTCCCAATAGGCCAAAAATCTTTCCTTTTGGAATCTGAATGGAAACATCGTCCAATGCACGGTGATTGGCGTAATCCTTGGTGACATGATTGATTTCGAGTAACATCTGTTTTTAAGGTTTAATTAAATTATTCTTTGAGTGTGCCGCATTAGGCGTTGCTCTCCTCAAAAAATGACTGTTTTTTTAGTATTAGTATGAAATACGAACGGATTGTTACAGCAATTCGATCGATTTTATTAGTGAATTTTCTTATTCAATTTGAAGCGTTCAATGATTTTCTCTATTTGGTTAATGATCTTCTATTTATTCCCTTTTATAGCCAATTTTTTCATTCAATAAATGTAATAGGCTATGAAAATGAAAGTTAAAAATAATTGAGGACATTTTCCTGTCTATGCTATAAAATTGGATGCGATGCTTTTTCTGGAATAGAAGCCGCAGAAACCTTGTCAAAGGGATTCATTTAATGTACCTTTGTTCCATGGAAGTGAAAAAAGCCGAATTCGTGTGCAGTAACACGAGAGTTGATAAATTACCAGCACCCAATTTGCCGGAATACGCCTTTATCGGGCGTTCAAATGTCGGTAAATCATCGTTGATTAATGCAATGACCAACAAGAAAGGACTTGCCAAGACCTCTCAAAAGCCTGGTAAGACACAGTTGATCAACCATTTTATCATCGACGATACATGGTATTTGGTGGATTTGCCCGGTTATGGTTTTGCTAAAGCCTCTAAAACTAGCCGCAATGAATGGGAAAAATTTATCCGTCGGTATCTTACCCATCGGGATAATCTGCAATGCGTTTTTGTATTGGTAGATAGCCGTCATGAACCACAAAAGATCGATTTGGACTTCTGCTATTGGTTGGGAGAGTGCGGTTTGCCATTTATGCTCGTGTTTACAAAGGCCGATAAGCAGTCGGCTGTCAAATCCGATGCGAATATTGCTAAGTTTAAAAAATCATTGCTGCAATGGTTTGAGGAAGTTCCGCCGATTTTCCTGACTTCGGCAGAAAAGAAAATGGGGCATGAACCTATTCTCGAGGCTATCGATGAAGTTAATGGCCGATTTGTCCGCCCTGAACTTGATGGAAACGAGCAGTTTTAGCCTAGATTTTAAGTTCAGATGAAAAAATACTTATCCTTAGTTTTATTTGCCCACAGTGTATTTGCGTTGCCATTTGCCTTTATCGGTTTTTTTCTGGCACTGCATACAACAACATATGAATTTTCGTGGAAATTATTAGGCCTGATGCTCGTATGCATGGTAACGGCCCGTAATGCAGCTATGGCATTCAACCGCTATCTGGATCGAGATATTGATGCCATTAATCCAAGAACGGCAATGCGTGATATTCCAGCTGGAAAAATTTCTGCTAAAAACGCGTTAGTTTTTACGATCGTAAACTGTCTGATCTTCGTAGGCGCGACATATTTTATCAATTCCCTTTGCTTTATGCTTTCGCCGGTCGCGCTTTTTGTTGTGCTTTTTTATTCTTATACGAAGCGCATCACGCCATTATGCCACCTTGTGCTGGGGGCTGGACTCGGATTGGCTCCAATAGGGGCCTATATGGTTATCACAGGGCAATTTGCTACCGTACCGGTGTTATATGGCTTTGCGGTATTGACCTGGGTGAGTGGATTCGATATTATTTATGCTTTGCAGGATGAAGCATTTGACCGCGCCAACCATCTGAATTCTATACCGGTGTGGTTAGGAACGAAAGGGGCGATGCGTGTTTCGGAATGCTTGCATGTGTTTTCCTTTATATTTATCTTGATACCAGCGTTTTTGATGCCAGTAGGCTGGATTTATTATTTAGGTGTAGTTTTTTACGGTGCGCTGCTGATCTATCAGCATACCCTGTTTTCTTCAACAGATTTAAGCCGCGTCAACCGCGACTTTATGACGACTAATGGTTATGCTTCGGTTATCTTTGCTCTGTTTTATCTACTGGATATCTGGCTAATTAAATAAACGTTTTAGCATAAAATAAGAAAGGCTTTAGGAATTCCTAAAGCCTTTCTTATTTTTGCATCTAAACCAATACAGATGATATGAAGAAAAGTATCCTTTTTGCCGCTATTTTATGTATGTCATTGGCCTCACAGGCACAAAAGCTGCCGGGCTATGTCATTCAATATAGTCAAAGTTTCAATGGGAATACACCTGCCAATCAAAACGCTATTCTCGTATATGCCAATGAGAAGGAGACTTTTGTTAGTTCAGAGAAAGAGATGAAAGGACAGCTGGCTCCTCCCTATGAACGGGTTGTCGTGGAGCGTTCTGGCGTCAATACCTTGCTTAAAATAGCTAAACTTAAAGATGGATCATTGATTCTTACCAAAGATTCACTTGCGCTTTCCAAACAGAAATTTAATGCCAACAATGAGACCAAAACGATCTTAGGCTACCCGTGTAAGAAAGTTGAAACCAGCATCAATTCCAATAAGATTGAAGTCTGGTACACGGATAAACTGGGGGTAAAAGGGGCGCCTACGGAACTGGGACAGGATCTTGGTTTGGTTCTTGAAGTCATTCGCAATGGCAATACGCGGACCTTTGCCACAAAAGTGGAAAAAGTAAAAACAGTGCCAGATCAGCTGAAGCTAAAAGGGAATGAAAAGCCTTACGATGAACTTTCCTACAAGGACCTCATTTGGAAAAATCGTTTCATTCAGATACCTGTTTTCCGGAAGGAGAGGATCCGTTTTTCGGATGATGCAAAATCAGATTCTATTTTGCGGTTTGCCAATGGCACCGTGATCGTGAAAAAGGTGAAAATCCCCAAAATTAAAACAAGTGATAACGTATTTGTCCAGTTGATCGAACAATCAAAGGGCGATGCCTATGATCGTACAGGTTCGGTATTTGTGATCCCGGTCAACAAGTCGCAGAGCTTTCTGGATGGTATGAAAAACGGGATGAACACGCTTCCGAAGTATGAAAACGGAAATGGTAAAACCTATCAAGGGATTGTGAAAACAGCTTCTTTTGAGCCGATTGTTGAACTGATGCGCTTCTTTACACCTTTTGGTGTTAAGCAGTTTAACTATCTTCAGTTAAAGGATAAGGTTTGGCAGGATTCGGTCCTTTATCGCCAGGATGTATCTGAGTTGGCGGGTATGCTGAGTGAGCAGGAAGTCTATATTGGTGCCTTCATTGGCAACTACGATAAGAACGGACATGAAGTGAGTGTGGAATTAACCATCCATCCGGGGTTTGATGCTGAGTCGAAGGGTACATTGAAAAAGACCATGTCTTTGTTCACCACTACCAACGTGATGGAAATGGGAGGCCAGGAATACGGATCTATGTTTGATCAGGAGAAAGGTCTTGCTGTTTCGTTTCATTTGGATCAGGACGCTAAAAACGTGCAATTACGCTATATTACCACAGGACATGGAGGCTGGGGAAACGGTGATGAGTTTGTCCCTAAAGAAAACCGTATTTTTCTGAACGATTCCTTGCGCTTTAAATACACGCCTTGGCGGAATGATTGTGGCTCGTATCGCTTGTCGAATCCAGCTTCAGGCAATTTCGCTACAGGTCTGTCATCTTCAGATCTAAGCCGTTCCAATTGGTGCCCCGGTACCGTGACGCCGCCAATCTACATTGATTTGGGTGATTTAAAAGCCGGAGATTACAAGATGCAGGTGCAGATTCCACAGGGAGCCCCGGAAGGGACAAGTTTCAGCAGCTGGAATGTGACGGGTACCCTATTGTTCGATTAATCACCGTTCATTGCTGTATTGGTCTAGATTCCTTTTTCAGGTCAATACAGCAATGATTTTTTCTAAAAATGTCTGATCCTATTGGCTAGAAAGAACCTTATCTCGCTTTCATTCCTGTCGGTGTCTGCGAAGTCATGAAGGTTTTGTTTGTCATACGACATTAAAGGGGGTAAGCGGTTTCGCTTTTTGTCTCTGATAATACGAAATAGGTCTGAACAGTGTTTACCTGAGGCAATACGGCCAGCCGATGCCGCAGAAAAATATGATAGGCATCCATATCTTTGGTTGCAATGCGCAACATAAAGTCATAAGAACCTGCCATTTGATAACATTCCATAACCTCCGGAAATTTAGCTACCTCTTTTTCAAATTCATTTAACACTTCAAAAGTGTGCGCTTTCAGAAACACCTGGGAAAAGGAGATCAGTCCAATGCCGATCTTATGTCGATCCAGAATTGCGACTGTTTTTTTGATATAGCCTAGTCGTTTAAGTTTTCTAACGCGCTCATGCACAGCTGCTATAGATTTGTTGAGCTCAAAAGATAGTTCTTTATTGCTAAGTGATGCATCCTGTTGCAGAAGGCGTAATAATTTTACATCTATTTCATCCAATTCCATAATCTGAATATTTTCGGTGCAGCTGTAAAAATACGGTATTGTTCTGAATTATTTATTGACTTATGTGAGTTTTAATTTAATTTTTCTTGAATTTATGATGTTGTATTGAATATTATCTTGTCAATAGTCAATTTTGCAACAGAATAATCATTTATAAGAAATGGCTGAACAAGAATTATTAAGTGCATGTTTGTCGCCTGCATTGGACAAGAGATTCAAACATCTATGGAGATTGGTAGGGAATACACCCATGTTGGAATTACAGTATACTTACAGCGGTAAACCGGGACGGATTTTCGTGAAATGTGAGAACTACAATCTAACCGGCAGCATAAAGGATAGGATGGCGCTTTATATTTTGTATAAAGCTTATATGAATTGTCAGATCCGCCCAACGGATGTTGTCATTGAAGCAACAAGCGGGAACACAGGCATTGCTTTTTCAGCAATCGGTAAGGCCCTCGGTCATCAGGTAAAGATTATTATGCCGAACTGGCTGAGTAAGGAACGTACCGATATTATTCGGAGTATGGGAGCTGATATTCAGTTGATAAGCAAAGAGGAAGGTGGATTCTTGGGAAGTATCCGTTTAAGTGAAGAGCTTGCGGCGCAAGGTGGTGTTTTTTTGCCGAGACAATTCGAAAATCAGTACAATGCCGAAGCGCATGAGAAAACCACGGGTTACGAGATCGTTAAGCAGTTGGAAGAACAAGGGCTGGTTGCAGACGCTTTTGTGGCAGGAGTGGGCACAGGTGGCACCGTCATGGGTGTGGGCCGGGCCTTGCGAAAGGTAAATCCAAGTGTCCGTGTACATCCGTTGGAACCGGCAGAAAGTCCTACGTTGACGACAGGACATAAAGTGGGCTCACATCGTATACAGGGCATATCCGATGAATTTATTCCTGCGATCGTGGATTTGGATGAACTCGATACCGTCGTATGTGCGAATGACGGTGACTCTATTATCATGGCGCAAAAACTATCGCGGCAATTGGGGCTGGCTGTTGGTATCTCATCGGGAGCAAATGTGATCGGAGCAATTAAATTGCAGCAGGAGTTGGGTGATGAGGCTGTAGTGGTCACTCTATTGTGTGATGATAACAAAAAATACCTAAGTACTGATTTGGTAAAAGAGGAGCCAGTAAAGGCGGGGTATCTTTCTACGGATGTCGATTTTTCAGGTTTTCAACCGATTTGTAGGCTGCCAAATCCAGTATTTGGCGCTTAAAAAGATTTAGTTTCATATGTTTATAGTTAACTCGGGGAGTCTCTAGCTCCTCGGGTTTCATTTATTCAAAAACCAATTTATACCTAAGAAAAACAAAAAATGAAAGTCAATTTCAAATTATTAATCCTTTTACTGTTGCTGATTGCGCCTGCATACATGTTTGCAAAAGCAGATACAACGAACAATTTGGAGGGGGTTGAATTTACTGATGGTACAATAAGTCCAGACTCCCTGTCTTTTGAAGAATCTCCGGATACGGCTACAGTAAAAGCCGACTCGGTTAAGTCGGCGGGCCAAGCGGGAGCTAAGGTACACAAAGCCGAGCCTGAAGGAAAAAAGTCGCTGTGGAGTATTTTTATTGCGGGCCTGATAGGCGGTTTTGCTGCTTTATTGATGCCTTGTATATTTCCTATGCTGCCATTGACAGTAAGTTTTTTTACCAAACAGGCCGGGAACCGCGCAAGCGGTATCAGTAAAGCCTTGTTGTACGGCTTATTTATCATTATCATTTATGTTGCATTAGGAATGATTATCACGATCGCATTTGGATCTGATGCGCTCAATGCGCTGTCGACAAATGGTGTTTTCAACTTCATCTTCTTTTTGTTATTGGTTGGATTTGCAGCTTCGTTTTTTGGTGCATTTGAAATTACCTTACCGAGCTCTTTCGTCAATAAAATGGATGCCAAATCAGATAAGGGCGGTCTGGTCGGCTTGTTCTTTATGGCCTTTAGCTTGTCGTTGGTCTCATTTTCATGTACAGGGCCAATTATAGGAACATTGCTGGTGGAGGCAGCCTCAAAAGGTGAACGCTTAGGGCCAGCAATTGGGATGCTAGGATTTTCGATTGCCCTGGCAATTCCTTTTGGATTGTTTGCCATGTTTCCTTCCATGCTTAAGTCCTTACCTAAATCCGGTGGCTGGTTGAATAGTGTAAAGGTTGTATTGGGTTTTTTGGAACTTGCTTTAGCACTCAAATTTTTATCCAACGTCGATTTAGCCTATCATTGGAATTGGTTGGATAGGGAGGTGTTTTTGTCCCTGTGGATTGCCATCTTCGCTTTAATGGGACTTTACTTGATTGGCAAGATCAAGTTCTCCCATGATAGTGAGCTGAAATTCCTGTCTGTTCCTCGAACTATTCTGGCCATTGTTGTTTTTTCTTTTGTGGTCTACATGGTGCCCGGTTTATGGGGAGCGCCTTTAAAATCGATTTCTGCTTTTTTACCGCCATCGGCAACACAAGACTTTGATCTTTCTTCGGGTGTAAGTGCTGGTGCTGCTGCACATTCAGACGGGAAGGTGAAAAAATATGCTGAAATTTTTCATGAAAGAGGTACGCCAAAGGGATTTGATCCTTATTATGATTATGACCAGGCATTGGCTACGGCTAAAGAATTAAACAAACCCGTTTTAATAGATTTTACGGGTTGGAATTGTGTCAATTGTCGTAAAATGGAAGCGAATGTTTGGACGGATAAAGCTGTGGCCAAATTATTAAAAGAAGAGTTTGTGATGGCCGAACTTTTTGTGGATGATAAGACCGAGCTGGCTGCCAACGAACAATTTGTTTCAAAATATAGTGGCAAAAAGATCAATACAATCGGTAAGAAAAATAGTGATTTTCAAGCGGCTACATTTGATAGCAATTCACAGCCCCTGTATGTTATTGTAGATCCAGCCGGTAAAGTGCTGGTTCCTCAAAGTGGTGCCAACTATAATATTGAGGAATATAAAGCATTCTTACAGGCTGGTGTGGATGCCTTTAAACAAAAAAACTAACCATCGTCATATTCTAATTTTATCCTCCTTGTTATAATAGCAAGGAGGATTTTTTTATTTTTAAGACATGGCTTTTTGTGCTTGTACTGTTCATGCTGCTTTTGGGGTTGTCTTCGTACTGTGTTCGTACCACGTTCGGATACGGATGGTCTGGTAACCATTATTGACGAGTTTCCGACCGAATAATTCCTGTTCAGGGTCTGGTCGGAATGTGGTCAGGATCTGTACAATATCTGTATCGCATCCGAACATGGTACGAAGCAGGTCCGAATCTTTCCCTCCCTCATGACTTCGCAGGCGCCACAGCAATGAAAGCGAAAGAAGGTTTTTTCTGGTCAATAACATTAAGCACTTTCAAAAAAAAAGGCCGTGTCATACGCTCTTTGACACGGCCCAAATTATACTATAAATTTATGGAAACTGTTAGAAGTCAAATCTGACCCGTGCACGAATACCCCAAGCTGGTGCATCGACGTGATCAAGATAATTTAGACGTTTTACGTAGTCCACACGTAATATTTTGAAAATGTTGGATAGACCAATACTTGCCTCCATATAAGGTTCTGAACCGAACGTATAGGAGCTTTGTGCACCATCAGCATTATGCTGCCAAGTGAATACCTTCGAACCATAATTCGGGTCGTCAGGATTGTTTTCTTTACGCAGTCCACCATATACTCCTTTGAAACTGAATACCTCACGTAATTTAAGCTTTTTGATCAATGGAATTTTGTTCAGCAGAAACCCATTCATGTAGTACTGCACATTCAATGAAGCGTTATGGTCACTGACAAACTCAAGGAAGTTCATCAAGTTATACGAGTTCAATTGATAGGCATAAGTCTGGTTAGCACGATGGATCGTTAAGAAAGGGAATGGAATTTCTTTCCCTGCGATATAATTACCCTCTGCCGTCACGTCAGCGAATCCAAATTGACTAAAATAGAAGCGTTTGAATGCCCCTACATTAAAGTTGTGATAATTGTATTCACCTTTGGCCAGTCCTTTGATTCCGGCCGTGTAATTGAACGTAAAGATCGGATATTGATTGAAAATAGGTGTCCGATAAATTTTTCCTTGATAGAACTCTTCGTGTGGAGCATACCTAAAATTGACAGATAATTCTGTTGAGTTCAATTCATTAAACAGCCTGCTTTCATTGTTGGCATCTACCATCTGGTAGGTCAGGCTTCCGGCAGGAGTCTGTCTGTTGATATTGAATGCAGCCCCAATAGCTAAGTGATTTAAAAATTCTTTTTTATACTCTAAGCCGTAGTTTGTCTCATAGATGTAACGGTCGTTATCGCCGCGTTTGAAAGACAACAGGAAGTTGTCTTCCTGAATAAACTCTAGTTTTTGTCCAGGAATCTTGGTGTCTTTTTTATAAGAAGCCCTGATGTAATGCATCGGGAAGGAGTAGACCGATTTGTTGTTGAACGCATAGGTTCCACTGAAAAAGTATTTCCATTTCTGATCTTTAAAACCATAAGCTGCATAAGTTTCAGCATAGAAACGCTTGCTTAAAGACTCTGTAGTGCGTCCGCCGACACGTAAACGGAAACCTTCTACCGGATTAAAACTATAGAATGTATTCACGGGACCAATTTCTACTGGGCCAGCTTGTTTGTATCCAGATAGCAATAGCGCAGCAATGTCCATGAATGTGCGGAATGAAGGAATCTTCTGTAGCGTATCAATATTATGATAGATGTTCAATTCATTTTGCGCAAGAGCGAGTGGCCGTTGAGTTTCAAACAATGTTTTTGTCGCTTTCTTATTCTCAACATTATAGGCGATAACCGTCGACGGACCATCATAGATACTATCGGGTTGTTGAATGCCGACTTTGTAATTATTGTAATCTACTGTCCGGCTTCCGCGGATACCCATACCTTTCTCTGTTAGGGAGAAATCTATTCCTAAAGTGCTCGTTTTTAAATAAAAACGGCTTTTGCTGTCTTTGTCAAATTTCAGCTGTATCTGTAAGTCGCGCACAAAGTTTAAGTTGATATCATCAGCAACGGTCATGTTGGCGCCCTGAACGGCATAATTGCCGTCTAAAGTAACATATAGCTGGCCTTTGAATAACATGTCAGCCTTGTTGCGCGGAAAGAAACTTAATTCGACCAGCCAAGGTTGCACCGTTTTAATGGTATCCGTGATAAAGAATTTATAAAACGTAGGAGCTGAGTTCGCGATCGGACTTAAAAACTGATTTGTAACCAATGAAATGTTGTTGTCGTAAATATCAACTTGCTCATACAATTTATTGAAGTAGGCGGTAAGACCGTCGTTATCTATAAATTTAGGGTCAAATTGCGCGCGTTGGTCACCGAGTATATATTGTTTGGTTTTGCTCGGATCTTTACGGTAGTACACTCTCGACATTTTTTCTTCTATGAAAGCAGGAAGTACGTATTTGTTGGCGGTTTTCGCCGAGTCGTCCGTTTCAAAAAGAAATTGATAGTTTTTGAATATTTTTTTATTGACAAATTTCTCCGAAAGATTACTTAGTCCTAAGGACATCTTCTCGTATTGATCAAATTCAGCATATTGCTGACCTGAAAGTCGATTTTTTTCTTTGTTCTCGATGACTTTGCGAATCAATGCAACAGCAGGATTGTCTTTGTTGCTATATTTTTTCTTTTTGGCCTTAACAACGACTTCCTCCAGCATATTGTCCTGTTGATCCATGAGGATTTCTTTTGTTTGCGTTGCATCATTCGTAACAAAAGCATCCTTACTGTCATACCCAATGTAACTTGCTCTGATTTTTACGTATGATGTCGGAAAGACTAGCTTAAACTCACCATTTGCATTTGTCGATGTGGTGGTTCCTGCAGAAGCGGGGGCACCGACTACAGCTACAGTAGCATAGGGGATGGGATTCTTGGTCTTTGCATCTTTAACTGTACCGGTAACAGTTTTGTTCTGGGCAAAAGCCAAAGATACCGTTAGCACGAGTGTTATCGAAAAAAAGAGTTTAGTTATGAAGGTTGTTGCGTTTATTTTAGCTTCCATTATATTGCTATAATCTTGAAAATTCAAAATTGTTTTCTTGTTTCTACTTTATTTTTGACTTTATAGGTATTAAAATCAAAAAATCAGTGAACAAAGGAAATAAAAAATTAAGAATAATTAAAATTTTATTGTAATGTAATAAAGGAAAGTATTTGTTTTAGGTTTCTTAGTAATCTGTTGTTTATCAGTTGTTTGTGGGTAATTGTTGATTTAGGTCAATAATTTGTCAATGACATTTTGACTTGGCGATGATTTTCCAGGGGATTATTTATTGACTTTTGTAACGATATAGTCAACGCTATTAAAAATTTGGCTCGATTTCGAAGGTCATTTCTTGCTTGAAACGAGGATGGATAAAGGTAATTGAAGCGGCATGCAAATGTAATCTGTTGGCTTTTGTACCATATAAATCATCCCCGACAATCGGGGTATTTAAGCCATTCGGGTGTACAGCGTGCATACGGAGCTGGTGGGTTCGGCCAGTCAAGGGATAAAACCTGACCCTCGTTTGATTATTCTCTATCGCAATTTTTTCCCATTTCGTCTGTGCTGGTTTGCCATAGGTATAGCAGACCATTTGTCGGGGTCGATCATCCAGATCCACTCGAAGTGGGAGGTCGATTAAACCTGACGCAGCTTCTACAACGCCATCGAGTAAAGCAATGTATGTTTTTTTTATCGTATGTTGTATGAATTGATCTTGAATAAACTGATGGGATTGTTTGTTTTTGGCAACGATCAAAAGGCCCGAGGTGGACATGTCCAGCCGATGGATAATAATTGGACCCGCGTCCGGGTAACGTTGCAGAATACGGTTGTAAACCGAATCCTTCACATAGATACCGGGGACAGATAGAAATTCTGCCGGCTTATTGATGACAATGATATCCTCATCTTCATAAATCTGAGGGAGTTCTACATTCAAGGTTGTTTCCTGTTGCATCGGATTGGGGTCAACAGCCAATCCTTCCAGCATATAGCCTAAAATTGGTTCACATTTTTTTCGGCAAGCAGGATAGTAGTTTTGGTGCCTGCGTATTTCAGACGCTGGTGAACAGCCCCACCAGAACTCAGCCAAAGCAATTGGGGTCAATTCGTTTTCATAAGCATATTGCAAAAGTTTGGGAGCAGCGCATTCCCCAGATCCTGCGGGAGGTGTTGTCTTGTCGAAGTCATGGAAAACAGCAACAACATTTTTCTGCTCACCTTTTGCATTGCGAAAATTATATTGTTCGAAAAGCTGTTTCTGCAGGTTTCCTGACCGCGTTTTTCGTTCCTCTTTTAATGCTGTAATTGCAGACAGCATCTGCTGTAATTGGGTACTTTCGGCTTCCAGTGCAAGATGCATATCATATTGAAAGCGCTGTAGCTGCTGTTTGTCTTTTAAACTTTGGCTGCGCATATCTTCCATGAGGAGTTCATAGTCTTCATCAGATAGACTTGCCCGCAACCGTGTCCGGGTTTCTTTGCGCTCTTTTTTTTGAACTCTTAATTTTGTTTTTAGTTCATCCAGGGACATATCCCAGTTGCCTTTCAGTAAATCAAGATGCTGCTTTATACTTGTTAATTCATCGCTTTTTTCCAGCTGTTCAATTTTTCGGTTAAGTGCATTGAGATGCACTTCTTCGTTCAGAAAAAAACTATTTTCTTCGAGCATATCGAAGATGGGCGGAACAAAATACCGATGTTTATTACTTCCTGCTAGTTTTCCTGACACGGCAGCAAGGTAGCCAAGTTCGTCATGCTGGTTTCTAACAACAAGGACACCAAACATTTTTCCGATAGCGAGTCCTTCCGATTTTTCATCGAGGCCAAAGTTATGGCTCCAATCTTCTTGATTTTCTATATAATATTGAAGCTCTTTGGCTGCAATGACGGCGAGTGGGTGTGGTTCATAGCAAAATGGAAAGGTAAATCGCGCCGGAAGTTCAATACCTGAAATATCTTTTTTGAATGTATGAAAATAAGTGTTGTTGTCCATTGTGCCCACAGCTTTCCCTCGAGATAAATATGTCGGCAAAAGTACAATATTCTGTTCTTATAAATAACATAGCGTTGGCTGTTTTATAGGAAAATGTCAATTTTATGGATTTCGGCTAATTGTTTTCGCGCTGTTCTGCTTGGCTCATCATGCCAGCTTTTTCTGTTTATTCTCCATGCAGACACGTTTCCGTTATTTAATAAATGAGAGGTTTCTGATAGCGGTGTTTGGGACAATTGATATGGATTTTTGCATGTAGCTTTATTTGGTTTTTACCGCATTTTTGGGTAAATTTAACCAAGCATTTCATACATATAATTAACAAAAGAATACACATATGAAAACTTCAATTGGAATTAAAGATGCAGACTTGAAAAAAGTTGCAAAGTTGCTGAATGTGCTATTGGCAGATGAACACATTGTCTATATGAAGACACGTAATGCGCACTGGAATGTGGAAGGTGCGGATTTTCATGCTGCTCATTTATTTTTGGAATCTCAATACGATGAACTGGCTGAAGTGATCGATGAAGTGGCAGAGCGTGTGCGTACGCTAGGGCATTACGCTGTAGGTACATTTGATAAGTATTTGAAGCTGACTCGCTTAACGGAATCTACTTCAGAGAAGACAGATAGCCAGTCTTATTATAAAGAATTGCTGGCTGATCATGAAGCTATTGCGATGTCAATCCGTGCGGATCTTGCGGTGGTAGAGGGCACGGCGGACAATGGTACGGAGGACTTTTTGGTCGGGTTGTTGGAAAAGCATGAAAAGATGGCTTGGATGCTCCGAGCACATTTCGTGAAGTAGGCTGTAGTCATCTATCCACAGTTCTTGGAAAAAATCCCACCTATCGGAATAGGCGGGATTTTTTTTTCTGTTTTGTTGTCGGCACAGGATTAATTTTCTATCTTAAAGAGGAATTAAGCCTTCAGAAACTTTTTAACATATTACAACTATGCTTGAAGACGACAACCTAAATCAAACCACACTAAATGAGGAGGAAAATGATGGTACTTTGGAAAGTATGCATCATGTGAATAATCCGGTATTGGATCTGCCTAAAATTGAAAAGAAGTATCTAGAAGCTATAGTAGCCCACAGTCAAAATGATAAGTCCTATTATTTTTCTGATGGTAAAGCGAAGGTGGAAATCAAAATTGTAACCGATGAAATTGTACGGGTCAGACTGGCACCCCAGGGAACTTTTTTGGAAGACTTTTCCTATGCGCTGGCCAAGAAAGATCACCGTGTCAGTATACATCAATGTAAGGAGGAGGCCGACCATTACCTTGTCCACACGAACACCATTTCCTGTAAGATCAACAAGAATGACTTTTTGATTTCTTTTTCCGACCGTGCCGGTAATCTGTTCAATGCAGATTTAGCGCCCATGCACTGGGAAGAGAATCCCGATTTTGGCGGGTATTATGTTTACAGTACAAAAGTAGCTTTTGAAAGTGAAGCATTTTATGGACTTGGCGATAAGGCGACTAAATTGAACCTTAGAGGGAAGAGACTTAAGAATTGGAATTCAGATACCTATGCTTTTGCGTACGATCAGGATCCTCTTTATAAAACAATTCCGTTTTACATTGGCTTGAAAGATGGTGAAGCCTATGGGATTTTCTTTGACAATACCTTTAAGACCTATTTCGATTTCGCGGCAGAAGATCCGGGAAAAACAAGTTTTTGGTCCGAAGGTGGAGAACTACAGTATTATTACATTCATGGCCCACATATTATCGATGTGATCCGTCGGTACCATACGTTGACAGGTACACATTATCTGCCACCGCTGTGGGCGATAGGGTATCATCAATGCCGTTGGAGCTATTATCCCGAAGCCAATGTCCGTAAGGTCGCCGAGGAATTTAGAAAGCGGCAAATTCCGTGTGACGCTATTTATCTTGATATTGACTACATGGAGGGGTACCGCTGTTTTACCTGGAATAAACAGTATTTCCCAAATCCTAAAAATATGATCAGCGATTTGGCAAACGACGGTTTTAAAACGGTCGTCATGATCGATCCGGGTATTAAGGTCGATGAAAACTATTGGGTATTCAGGGAAGGGAAGGAGAATAAATATTTTTGCCGTCGGGGGGATGATTATTTTATGGAAGGATTTGTATGGCCCGGGCGTTGTCAGTTTCCTGATTTTACCAATCCTGAGGTTCGTCAATGGTGGGGAACACTCTATCAGGGGCTCGTCGAAGATGGTGTTGCCGGGTTCTGGAATGATATGAATGAACCTGCTGTATTTGGGCGGGGAACTTTTCCAGACGATGTGCGTCACCAATATGACGGACACCGGGGCTCGCACCGAAAGGCGCATAATATCTATGGCATGCAGATGGTCCGGGCGACCTATGACGGCCTTAAGAAATTGTATAAAAACAAAAGACCTTTCACGATTACCAGGGCTGCGTATGCTGGTACACAACGTTATTCTTCGGTTTGGACGGGCGATAATCTGGCGAGCTGGGAGCATCTCAAATTGGGGACTTTGCAGTTACAGCGTCTGTCTACCTCCGGCATGTCCTTTTGCGGAACGGATATCGGCGGCTTTACAGGGGAGCCTGATGGCGAATTGTTTACGAGATGGATGCAATTCGGTGTCTTTTCGCCATTTATGCGTGTGCACTCTGCCGGGGATACGCGCGACCGCGAACCATGGAGCTTTGGTGAAGATTGGGAAAAGATCAATCGGAAGTTTATTGAGCTTCGGTATAAGCTTTTGCCTTATATCTATACCTGTTTTTGGGAGCAGACCAAGTATGGTTTTCCAATATTACGCCCGATTTCCATGGTCGAGCAGCATATACCAACCAACTGGCAGCGTGAGGAGGAATTCTGTTTTGGGGATAAAATATTGGTATCCCCGGTATTGCAGCCAGGACAAAAAAGCAAGATTGTCTATCTACCCGAGGGCACTTGGTTCTATTATTTCAATAATGAAACCTACGTGGGCGGTAAGGAACATACTGTTCCTACGCCGATTGATGAAATGCCGATTTTCATTCGCGGCGGATCTGTTATCCCTGAATATCCGGTGATGCAATATACTGGTGAGAAGAAAATTGAGGAGCTACAGCTCAATGTTTACTTCGCTGAAGGTGTAACCCGTTCGTATGTGTATTCAGATCATGGCGACACCTTTGCGTATGAGCAAGATATTTATCTTGAAAAATGCTTTACGGTTTCGGGACTCAAAGAATCCTTGTCGATCAAACAAACGCGAGATGGACTTTTTACAGAGCGATACGAAGAGTATAAGTTACAATTAATCGGTTTACCTTTTCAGGTTAAGAAAGTGAAGACCGATGGCGTCGATACAAAAATACAAATAGATGAGAAGGGGCGGTATTGGATTAATGTCGCACGAGAATTTGATAACATATTGATAGAAGGTTAAACATGGCCAATCAAGTAATTCCACATAGTCTCTTTTCTGAATTTGATGTTGCTTTATTCCAATCGGGTAAGCACTTCAAATTATATGAAAAGTTCGGTTCGCATGAACTGGAAGTGAATGGTGAAAAAGGCGTTTATTTTGCGGTCTGGGCACCAAATGCAAAATCCGTTTCGGTCACCGGGAACTTCAATTTTTGGGACAAGGAGCATCATCCGCTTTATGTCCGCTGGGATGGCAGTGGAATTTGGGAGGGATTTATTCCGGGGCTTGGGAATGGAGAAACATATAAGTATGTTATCCAGACGAACGGAGGAGAGCAGCTTGAAAAAGGTGATCCTTTTGCCTTCAGATGGGAGGTCGCGCCAAAAACTGCTTCTGTTGTTCACTCGACTTGGTACGAATGGGGTGACAAGCAGTGGATGCAGGAACGGGTCCTAAAAAATCGATTGGATCAACCCTGGTCGGTCTATGAGGTCCATTTAGGCTCCTGGTCTCGGGATCCCGAAAGTCCGGATACTTTGCTGAGCTACCGCGAAATTGCTGTCCAGCTTGTATCGTATGTCAAGGAAATGAATTTTACGCATGTCGAATTTATGCCTTTGATGGAACATCCGTATTATCCTTCCTGGGGATATCAGATAACTGGATATTTTGCTGCAAGTTCGCGTTACGGTTCCGCTCAGGATCTGATGTATCTGATTGAGGAATTGCATGCTGCTGGCATAGGTGTGCTTTTGGATTGGGTTCCTTCTCATTTTCCAGGAGATGCCCACGGTCTTTATCGATTTGATGGGACCAGTTTATATGAGCATGAAGACCCACGGAAAGGTTTCCATCCCGATTGGCAATCTTATATTTTCAATTATGGGCGCAATGAAGTACGGTCTTTTCTGATCAGCAATGCATTTTATTGGCTAGACCGTTTTCATATTGATGGTCTTCGGGTGGATGCTGTAGCGTCGATGCTGTACCTGGATTATAGCAGAAACGAAGGTGAATGGATTGCAAATGAATTTGGCGGAAATGAAAACTTAGAAGCCGTACAATTTTTAAAGGAGCTGAATGAGGCGGTTTATGGACATTTTCCACATGTGCAGACAATTGCTGAAGAATCGACTTCCTGGCCAAGCGTTAGCCGGCCAACGTATGCTGGGGGATTGGGATTCGGAATGAAATGGATGATGGGCTGGATGCATGACACCTTGGATTATTTTAAAGAAGACCCGATTAACCGAAAGTATCATCATGACCGGTTAACATTCGCTACAGTATATGCTTTTCATGAGAATTTTATGCTGCCGCTCTCCCATGATGAGGTTGTTTATGGGAAGCAATCGTTGATCTATAAAATGCCGGGAGATGAATGGCAGAAATTTGCCAATCTAAGGACATTGTATCTCTTTATGTATACCTTTTCGGGAACTAAATTATTGTTTATGGGCGGTGAATTTGGTCAGACTTCGGAATGGAATGTAAATCAATCGCTTGATTGGCATCTACTGGAGTTTGCTCCGCATCAAGGTATGAAGCAATTTGTTTCGGACTTGAACGGCGTGTATTGTACACAACCGAGCCTTTTTCAAAAAGCTTTTGATGCTTCGGGTTTTGAATGGATAGATGCTGGTGATCGTGAAAATTCAGTTGTGGTTTATTGGCGAAAGGGATTTGATGCTTGGGACGATACCGTTGTTGTCCTCAATTTGACACCTGTGGTGCGGGAGCATTTCCGTATAGGTCTTCCGTATGCAGGCGAGTGGGAAGTCGTTTTGAATTCTGATGACTTAAGATATTTCGGCTCAGGAATAAATAATCCACCTTTCCATAGCGAACATCTGCACTGGATGAATCATGTACAGTCGGCCCAGCTACATTTGCCGCCGCTTGGTGGCTATGTTCTCAAAAGGAAAAAGGAGATCAAGGAAGTAAATCCAGTTCAGCAAGGAGAGCGCATTCCTGTATAAAATATGGTTTTAAAATTTCATGGTGTAAAAGAAGAATGAAAGTATTTCACTTGAGTGTTGAATGTTATCCTGTGGCCAAAGTAGGTGGTCTCGCGGATGTTGTGGGTGCATTGCCTAAATACCAAACTAAGCTCGGCTGGGAGGCGGCGGTTGTCATGCCTTGGTATGACCGCCCGTTTGTTAGGGATCATGCTTTTAGCCTAGTTCACGAAGGTACTTTTTATCAGGGATCTGAATTGCTGAACTATGGCGTATATAAAGAAAACCAAAACACACTGGGTTTTGAACTTTATTTGATTAAGATCCCAGGTAAACTTGATCGCGAGGAAGTATATTGTTATCCAGATGAAGGGGAGCAATTTATTGCTTTTCAACACGCGGTATTGAATTGGTTTAAAGAAAAAAACATTATTCCAACGATTGTGCATTGCCACGATCATCATGTTGGTTTAATGCCTTTTTTGATGAAATACAGCAATGATTATGATTTTCTGGCGGACGTTAAGACGGTAGCCACTGTACATAATGGGCAGTATCAGGGCTGGACACATTGGAGTAAAGCTATTTTATTGCCAGCGTTCGATAGCTGGAAATGGGGGCTCCTGGACTGGGACGGCTTAATTAACCCGCTCGCCGCATTAATTAAATGCTGTGATGCTTATACGACGGTATCTGAAGGTTATCTGGAAGAGCTCTATGTGGAAGCAAATGGTCTGCAGCATCTATTTTATGATGAACGGCATAAATCGGTTGGTATAGTCAATGGGATTGACTGGGAAATCTGGGACCCCAAAATTGATTATACATTGATGGAAAATTATGGTGCCGAACAAGCTTTTGCGGGTAAGCTGAAAAACAAACAGGCTTTGGCGCAGCAGTACAAAATCGATCCCAAGCTGCCATTGCTGGTTTTTATCGGTCGTTTTGCAACGGAAAAAGGTGCTGATTTGCTGCCCGATATAATTTTGAATCTGGCAGCCGAATATCGCGGCAGATTAAGTATATTTATACTGGGTGCCGGAGACCCAGCTATCCAGTCGCGCGTGAAATCACTTGTCGATGATGGAATTGAAAACTTTGATGTGTTCTTTGGTTATGATGAAAATCTCGCCCATTGGCTTTATGCTAGTGCGGACTTTCTTTTAATGCCTTCCCGCGTTGAGCCCTGCGGGCTTAATCAGCTTTATGCGATGAAATACGGTACATTGCCTATTGTTCATCGGGTAGGGGGATTAAAAGATACGGTAATCGATCTGGAAAATGATGGATACGGTGTTGGTTTTGATGGTCTGGCAATAACTGAAATTACTGAAGCTATTGCCCGGGCTACAAATTTTTACGAAAGTAAAAAGCAGTTTGAAGAGAATCAACGTAAAATGATGTGCTTAGATTTTTCTTGGGATAAATCTGCAGCGAAGTATATAAGTCTATATAACCAAATAATTTAATTTGATATGTCACGTCACAATGTAGTAGCTATCGTCTTGGGCGGAGGAAGGGGCTCACGTCTGTATCCATTGACCGATCAACGGTCTAAACCAGCAGTTCCTATCGCGGGGAAATACCGCTTGGTGGACATTCCCATCTCGAATTGCCTCAATTCGGGTTTTAACAAGATTTTTGTGTTGACACAATTCAATTCTTCATCGCTCAACTCCCATATTAAGAATACCTACAACTTTAGTATTTTTAGTAAAGGTTTTGTCGATATCCTGGCTGCCGAACAGACCAATGATGGTGATAAATGGTTCGAGGGTACGGCCGATGCCGTGCGACGGTCGTTCCGTAAGTTGGCCAGCATTGATTATGACTATGTACTGATTTTATCTGGAGACCAGCTGTATCAAATGGATTTTGATGCTCTGGTTGACTTCCATGTTGAAAATGAAGGTGATCTGACTATTGCGACTATTCCGGTCAACGGTAAAGATGCTACTGGTTTTGGAATATTGAAATCGGATGAAAAAAATCATATTACCTCTTTTATCGAGAAGCCCAACAGTGAACAGTTGGTAGATTGGAATTCAGAGGTGAGCGACCATTTAAAGAGCGAGGGGCGGGAATACCTGGCTTCCATGGGGATTTATGTTTTTTCAAAGGGAGTTCTGAAACGCATGCTTGAAGAAAATCGAGGAATGGATTTTGGAAAAGAAATTATTCCGGACGCGATTGATACAAGTCGGGTGCTCAGTTATCAATTTGAAGGCTATTGGACTGACATTGGTACCATCGGATCCTTCTATGAGGCCAATATTGGTTTGACTGATAATATCCCAGCCTTCAACCTATTTGACAAAAATACTGTTTTCACACGCCCAAGGATGTTGCCGCCATCGAAGATTTCGGGGACGACATTAATTAATTCTGTCATTTCGGATGGCTGTATTATCCAGGCCGATAAAATAGATCGTTCTGTGGTGGGGGTGCGCTCAAGGATCGGTACAGGTTCAGTGGTGCGCGGAACCTATATGATGGGATCAGACTACTATGAGGATCTTGTCGATATGGAAGATGCAAAGCGGAAAAATATACCCGTGGTCGGTGTTGGAGAGCGCTGTTATATCGAGAACGCTATTTTGGATAAAAACTGCCGTATCGGTAACGATGTCCGGATCAATGGCGGGCCCCATTTGTTGAACGCCAATCATCCAACCTATACCATTTGTGACGGAATTGTGGTTATCAAAAAAAATGCGGTTATTCCAAACGGAACGACAATAGGATTGACGACCCTCTAAAATTTTATAGAACAAGGGAGATAATATATTGTTATCATTGCAAGTTATTTTAATAAAAGTATGGTGAAATGCAAGCGATCTGCAGGCGGAATCTGTCTGTAGCTAGCAAATTAAAATTTCATGGTACTGTCTTTGCTCTCAAAGGGCATTTATTCTAATAAAATCTTATGCAATTGAGACAGATTATCTCCCTTTTTTTTATACTGTTTGTTTTTGTAGGCTGTGATACCTCCTTGATGGTTCAAAGTAGCGGTGTCTTGCGTGATGCCTCGCGGAAATTTGAACTTCGCAACGGAGATCGAACAGTCGTTTATATCCCAATGCGGCATTTAGGAACACGTGTATACTATGATCAGATCCAGCGGGCTGTAGATTCTCTCCAAAAATCGGGCTATGTTGTTTTTTATGAAAGTATCGCCTATCAGGTGGACAGCGCGGCACAGCGAGATCTCTATGATCGCAAATTCCGTAAGCTGACAGGCAATCGTTTGGGCTTACAGCAATGTATTGAAACTCCCGGCGATACCACAAGGGTTCTTCGCGCACCGATGTACCGTAAACTGGGGCAACGTATTATTAGCCAGCCTGATTATTCCTTTTTCTTGGTTAACTATGAAACTGCAGTCAACGCGGATATCCCTAAAAATAAACTTCTTGATGAGTTTGAATACCTGTATGGCACCATTACACTTGATCCATGTGATTATAAAACACCGCTCAATGAGCCTTATTCCTGTAAGCCAGCAAAAACGAGCTTAAAGAATAAGTTCGATCGGGAATTTGTGATGAAAAAAAGAGAAGAAAATCTAGCTTCTTTAGTTGCTGATGCGCCGCAGCAGAAGATTTTAATCTTATTTGGAACCTCCCATTTTAAAGGCTTTTTGCGTAATTTGCAAGCTCGGGATCCCAAATGGATCAAGATCAAATAATATGATAGGAAAACTCTTCATTGTACTGCTTATACCAGTCACCATTTATGTCGTTTATTATTTATTAAATCGTACGGCCAAAAATAGCAAGGCCATTAAACGTGTGCTAAGCGACGAAGGCAAGGAAATTTTAGAAAAGGAAGTTGCCCATTACCGTAATTTATCGGTTGCTGATAAGGCAGAATTTGAAGCGCGCTGCCTAAAATTTTTGGATACGGTCAAAATCGAAGGAGTGGGTGTAGAAGTAGAGCTAAAAGATTATATGATGATTGCGGCCAGTGCAATTATACCAATTTTTGCTTTTAAGAAATGGACCTATCCTAACTTGACAAATATTATGGTGTATCCCGCACAATTCAATACCGCCTATGAATTTGAGGGACATGCCGATCGTAATATTATGGGTATGGTCGGAGAAGGTGCGATGAATGGACAAATGATCCTATCTAAATCGGCCCTGGAATATGGATTTAAGAACCCAAAAGACGGACAGAATACAGCGATACACGAATTTGTACACCTGATCGATAAAACAGACGGTACTGTGGACGGTGTTCCTACGCACTTGATGGATAAGGCTTCTGTGATTCCTTTTATGAATCTGATCCGCGAAGAGATTACCAAAATAAAGGAGAATAAATCCGATATCGATGTGTACGGAATGACCAATCCAGCGGAGTTTTTTGCGGTTTCCTCGGAATATTTTTTTGAAAATCCAGAAAAATTCAAGTCCAATCATCCGGAACTTTACAAAGCACTTTCTGAAATTTTTGAACAAAGTTAGCTATCGATAAATAAAATTTTAGTATTTTTAAGGCAAACAGAAGTTGTTTGCCTTTTTTCTGCGAGCACCCGCTCCTAGGCTGGACAAAAGAGCATCGCTTCACAAAAGTTTTGTTAATTATAACTGTTATGCCTAAAACTACAATTTATTCTACAATTGCCCTGGCTTGTATGCTGTTTTGTGGCAATAATCATGGCTTTTCCCAGCAGCGTTATGCGACAGGGACTACTTTTACGGAAATGGCCGATCCAACAAAGGACACCTTATCCAACTGGTCGAATGTTAAATCCGGACTGCATGCTTCGTTTGTATCGATAGACAAACGTTATCCCAAATCTGTGAATCCAAATCTGACAGCGCAAAATACAGCGACAGTGGATGCATGGAAAGGTGAGCAAGTATCGGCGCAAGTATTGCTGTGGACCAATGCTGCTGCTGCAAATGTAGCGGTATCTGCGAGTGCGCTGAAATCTGCGGCAGGTAAAGTGATTGGCGGCGATGCGGTACAGGCGCGTTTTGTCCGTTATGTCATGACCGACGAATTTGCAAGTGGCTGTGGCCACCGTAAACCGGAAGATTTTAAAGCTGCTCTTTCTGCGGATATGCTGGATGACCTAAAAAGCTATGATCTCGAAGCGAAGAAAGTGCGCCCTGTATGGATTACCGTAAAGGTTCCAAAGGAAGCGACGGCAGGACAATATAAAACAACAATCTCTGTTCAGCAAAATGGTCAAGTGAAAGAGCAGTTACAGCTCGTTGTCAATGTCCAAAATCATGTGTTGCCACCATCTTCGGAGTGGACATATCATTTGGACCAATGGCAACATCCTTCTGCTGTTGCCCGCGTCAATCAGGTGAAGATGTGGAGTGATGAACATTTTGAAGCATTGAAACCAACGATGAAGCAATTGGCTGCTGCGGGACAAAAAGTTATTACGGCGACCTTGAATAAAGATGCCTGGAATGTGCAGACATACGATCCATATGCTGACATGATTACCTGGAAGAAGACAAAAGATGGTTCCTGGACCTATGATTATGCTGTTTTTGATCGATGGGTAAACTTTATGATGGATCTAGGGGTCAATAAACAGATTAATTGCTATTCGCTGTTACCTTGGAATAACGAGGTGCATTATTTTGATGAGAGCAAAAATGAACTTGTCAATGTTATTGCGAAGCCCGGAACACCTATATTCGAGGAACTATGGACACCTTTCTTAAAGGATTTTAGTAAGCATGTCACGGCAAAAGGTTGGCTGAAAATTACCAATATTGCGATGGATGAAAGGGGGCGTGAAGAAATGGATCCAGCGATAGCCCTGTTGGAACGTGTAGCACCCGAATTTGGGGTGGCTTTCGCCGATAATCACAAAAGTTACCAGCGTTATCATAAGAGTACCGACATTAGTGTTGCCGCGGGTGATCCTTTTGACCAGAAAGATCTGATTGAGCGTCGCAAAAAAGGATATATCACGACATTTTATGTTTGTTGTTCGGACGAATTTCCAAATCAATTTACGTTCTCTGATCCGGCAGAATCCACCTACATGGCTTGGTATGCGCTAGCGGCAGGCTTCGATGGTGCATTGCGCTGGGCATTTAACTCCTGGGTGGAGGATCCACTGCGTGACTCAAGGTTCCGTACATGGCCTGCAGGAGATACCTATATTGTTTATCCACAGGGAAGAAGCTCCATCCGTTATGAACGTATGCTGGAAGGTATTCAGGATTATACCAAAGTCGGTATACTCAAAGCAAAGTTGGAGAAGTCAAAAGATCAAGCTAATCTAACTAAGCTAAATGCAAAAATTGCCAAACTAAATACTGCTAAACGCTATGCAGACTGGAATAAAGATCTCAATGACGCAAAGAATTTTGTCAATGAGCTGTCCAGACAAATTAAATAGCTTAAACCTTATTGTTGTACAAAAAGCTGCTCCAATTAATTTTGGAGCAGCTTTTTGTATTAATCGCTCTTGTTCTTCCTTCTTATTGGCTCCTTTTGTTCATAAGTGGATTCATTGCAGGTTGTACTAACAGCGCTATGGGAATAATTATCTTAGATGCCCTCCCGATGGGAATTCGATTCTGATCAGCAAGCAATCATTCCCAAACCATTACCCCAGATTATTGTTGTTATAAAGTAGCGACAGCTTAGACAGTACACTTCTTAAACAGTACAACTTCGCTTTATGACATTCTAAAATTATAATATGGGTATGAAAAATGTAGCACATCAGATTGTTGACCTTTTAAAAGATGCGGGAATTCAGCGTATTTATGCCGTAACGGGCGATAGTTTAAATTTTTTCAACGAAGCTGTCCATGAAGATGGAACCATGCAATGGATACATGTCAGGCATGAGGAGGCTGGTGCTTTTGCGGCAACTGCAGAAGCTGACCTGCATGGAATTGCGTGTTGTGCCGGAAGTAGTGGGCCCGGACACGTGCATTTGATCAACGGTGTCTATGAAGCACATAAGACCCGTGTACCCATGCTGGTGATTGCTTCCACTTGTGCAACATATGAATTTGGAACCGACTATTTTCAGGAAACCAATCCGATTAAATTGTTTGATGACTGTTCATGTTATAATCAAATGATCACTCGGCCAGAACAGGTGCAGCGTATGGTTCAGAATGCACTGCAACAGGCCATATCTAAGCGGGACGTTGCAGTGATCGGTCTGCCGGGAGATGTATCTGAAATGGAAGCTGTCCAGATGAATACCTCATCGAAGGTGTTTTTTACAGAACCACAAATCAGACCTTCGGAATTGGAAATTGGACGCCTTGCCCAATACATCAATCAAGCAGAAAAAGTAACTTTATTTTGCGGTGTTGGGGCAAAAAAGGCACAGAAGCAAATTGTTGAATTAGCACAAAAGATACATGCACCTGTAGGCTATTCATTTAAAGCGAAGTTGGATATCCAGCGCGACAATCCCAATGAAATCGGGATGACAGGTCTTCTGGGAACGGCCTCCGCATTCCAAAGTATGCATCATTCAGACCTCATTTTACTTTTGGGGACTGATTTTCCTTACAAGGATTTTATACCCACCAATAAAACCATTGTCCAAATTGATCTCGAAGGGGAGAAGTTGGGACGTAGGTCGATTGTTGATTATGGACTTGTGGGCGATATCGAGCATACCATAAAAGCCGTATTACCTTTTGTGGAAGGCCGCTCAGATACTAAATTTCTAGATAAGCAGCTTGCTGCCTATGCGAAGGTCAAGGAAGATCTCATGATCTATGTAGACGATTCAGGAAGTGAATGTGCTATTCAACCTGAGTTTGTCGCCCATACCATCGATCAAAAGGCCAGTGATGATGCTATCTTTTTGGTCGACACAGGTATGTGCTGTGTTTGGGGGGCGCGTTATATCAATCAGCAGAAAAATCGTATCATGCTCGGATCCTTTAATCACGGATCGATGGCTAACGCAATGCCAATGGCAATAGGTGCAGCTCTGACACATCCGGACAGGCAAGTGATCGCTTTTTGTGGCGATGGGGGACTATCTATGCTATTGGGCGATCTTGCCACAATAAAACAATACAACCTGCCGATAAAAATAATTGTTTTTAACAACCGTGCACTCGGTATGGTCAAGCTAGAAATGCAGGTGTCGGGTTTAAAAGATCAGGAAACAAATATGGTTAATCCAGACTTTGCTATGGTTGCACAGGCAATGGGAATTCGTGCCTATACAGTGACTCAGCCTGAAGAAGTCGATGGTATATTAACAGAGGCACTAGACATTACAGATGAGCCTGTTCTTATCGATATCTATACCAATCCCAATGCGCTGGCTATGCCACCAAAGATTTCCTTCGGTCAGATGAAAGGCATGACAGAAAGTATGGCAAAGTTAATGTTATCTGGTAATTTCGAAGAAGTGTGGGATACCATTAAGTCTAATTATAAGCATTTGAAATCGCTTTAATGCGTTGATTAAAAGCGTGTATTTAGTAAAAAATCCTCTCCATACTGAAATATGGAGAGGATTTAAGCGATAAATTCATTGATGCCCACTATGGTGCTGTTTGTGGGCTGATAGTCGTAATTTTAAGATCATGTTCTCTCAACATTGACGTTGAACAAACCAGAGGCTTTTAAGTAATTCTTCTTTACAGCGCCTAAGTTTTTCAATTTTTGATTCGGAAGAAATTGTAACTTGCTCTTTAACAATAATAGCCAAGTCTGTTTCAATGGACAATTTTGTGAGTGATGTACATCCACTATCAAATTTCTTAAAGCTTACATCTTTCATACTAATATTGGTTAAGAATTCCTGAATTTTATACTGTACAATTTACTAATAAAAATTAGCTTTACAATAAACACGTAATAATTTTATTGTTACTAAATTGTTTATTTTTAATGGCTTACCTTTATCTAACTTATAAACAATATTCAGCTCTTTTTTGTTTTCTCGATTTTGAAATTTTAAATGTTAGTTATTTAAAACAAAATTTCTTTTGAATTGCTATATTATAGTGTCATAAAATAGACGATATGAAGGCAATCAATATAGGATTAATACTGTTGATGTGCAGCACGGCCTGTCATCAAGAACAGAAAAAGCAAGATATCACAGCTGAAAAAAACGATATGGCTAAGGTCGATCAACAGCAACTGGATACCGTAAGTTACGCACATGGCAAGAATAATTACCGATACGTCAAAAACGGGGATACCATTGCATTGGCCATCACGATTGAAGGCGACAAGGTACATGGCGATCTACTTTATGCATGGAAAGAAAAGGATCGCAATAGCGGGCATATTGATGGTGTATTGAAAGGAGATGTTTTACTGGCAGATTATACCTTTTCATCTGAGGGGCAGGAATCCGTTAGGCAAGTCGTATTTAAGCTGTCCAAGGACCATGCGCTTGAAGGTTATGGTACTATGGAAGAAAAGGCCGGCAAAATGTCTTTTGTTGATCCGCAAAAGGTGACTTACGATGAGAAATTTACGTTAGAGAAAGTAAATGCGGGCGACTGATATTAGTTTAGGCATAAAAATAATCAGACCGATCAACAGGGCGGTTAGGCTGCTTATCATGACCGCTGCAGCAGCAATATCTTTGATTCTTTTGATGTTTGGATTGTTTTCCGGACACACGAAATCAGAGAGATTTTCCAATGCGGTGTTTAGCAATTCGCAAACAAATACAAACCCGATTGAAAAGATGATGGCTAGCCATTCGTATGTACTGATTCGAAGTACATAGGACAAGAGGAGGGCAACAGCTGCGGCGAAACAATGAACCCTAAAATTGTGCTCTTCCTGCCAAGCTATTTTCACACCGTTATAGGCATAGCGGAAACTCTTTAACCGAGCAAGGAGTGAAAAGTTGTTTTTGGCCATAGCATCGTGATATTTTCTGTAAATATAGCTTTTTCCAATCGTCTTGTCTCGCTGTATCTTTCCGATATGTTTGACGATTTGTAATTTCAATCTCCAAGGGGATAAATTTTCTGCTCTTGTCTACTGAAAATACCTGATTCGCTGCATTGAAATCCTAAGGGTTAGTGAAATTCAATCGCTAAGGATTAGCTAAATTCAGTCAATTTCCGACGGTTAACTTTATTTTAGCCTGATGGCTAGCTGGATTCAAATTTCTGAAGGAAGATGCCTAGGTTGTCGCGTTTTTTATTGTAAATGACCTATATTTTTGATTAAATTGCTGTATGATCTATGATTTTGATAAAATAATTATCCGCCGTGGTACTGATTCGGTTAAATGGAATCAGCAGGAGTATGAAGATTTGATTCCACTATGGGTAGCTGATATGGATTTTCCGGCTGCGCAACCTATTGTGGATGCATTGGCACAAAGAGTTCAGCATGCCGTATACGGTTATGCCAAAGTTCCAGAGGCCTTTTATCAGGCTGTTATAAATTGGTTTTCTCGCAGGCACGGCTTTACGATACAGCAGGAATGGCTGCTTCCTGTTATCGGTGTGGTACCGGCCCTGTCGGCTTTGGTCAAAGCACTTACAGAGCCCGGTGACAAGGTATTGATTCAGGAACCGGTATATCATTGCTTTTTTTCTTCGATCGAACGCAATCAATGTGAGGTTGTTTCCAATGATCTGATCTATCGAGACGGTCATTATGGAATCGATTTTGAGGATTTCGAGTATAAGGCAAGTGATCCGAAAGTGAAATTATTTATTTTATGCAGCCCACATAATCCTGCCGGAAGGGTGTGGACGAGAGCCGAACTTGAACGCTTGGGTGAGATCTGTCTCCGTCATCAGGTTTTGGTCATTTCAGATGAAATTCATTGTGATCTTGTTTTTGACGGACATACGCATATTCCTTTTGGAACTATTAGTCCTGAACTGCTTGCTCATTCCATTACCTGCGTTGCACCGAGCAAGACTTTTAATTTGGCAGGTCTGCAGGTTGCTACGATTGTTGCTGCTGATCCTGAACTTAAGAAGAAAGTACAGCAGGCATTTTTGGTCAACGAAATATCTAGTATAAGTCCTTTTGCCATCACGGGCCTGACTGCAGCTTATGATGAAGGGGAAGAATGGTTGGATCAGGCGCTGGTTTATATCCGGGCGAACTATCTTTATTTGAAAAGCTTTATGGTTGAGCATCTTCCTGCTTTGCAGGTACTTCCTTTGGAGGGAACTTATCTCGTATGGGTAGATTGTGCTGCCTTGGGAGTTTCAAGCCGAAAGTTGGGTGAACTGTTGTTGGCTGAAGGACATGTTCAAGTCAATGTTGGGGCAATGTATGGAAAGGGGAGCAACGACTTTATTCGCCTGAATATCGCTTGTTCGAGGTCCGTATTAGCAGCAGGTTTGCTACGGTTGAAAGCTGTTTTCTCCACCTTACTGCAAGGCGGAAAACTTTAGATCTTACTCTAGCGACCTAAAGGTTCTTTCTGGTCAATAACAGCAGACAATTTTGGAAAAAAAAGCAGCTGTATCACTTCCTGTACAGCTGCTTTTTAGTTTTAATCCTGTGTTGAATTAGATACCCATTTCTTTTAAAATAAAATGTGCATTGTCAATTTTATCGGCAACCCAAAGGACATAGCGAATATCGACGCCAATGGATCTGCTATAGCTTTCGTTCCAGGCGAAATCATTGATTGTTGCATCATAAGCGCGGTCAAAATTGACACCAATCAATTCACCATTTTCGTTCATGATCGGAGATCCCGAATTACCGCCAGTGGTATCCATATCGTATAGAATATTCACAGGGACAGAACCTAAATCTTTCTGAAGGTAAGGACCAAAGTTTTTATTCAGGTAAGCTGTTTTGATTTCCTGTGGATAGTCAAATTCTGTCAAGCCTAGATTTCCTTTTTGAATTATTCCTTCGATCGTTGTAAATGGCTTCATATAGGTTGCATCAGCAGGTGAGTAACCTTTGATGTGGCCATAAGTCAAACGTAATGTTGAGTTTGCATCAGGAATAAAGTTCTTTGCCTGAAAAATTTCTTTGACGGCCACATAATCGCCCATTAATTTATTGAGTACACCCTCACGTCTTTTTTGTTCAGCCGCGAAAGTCACAATGTCATTGTTCAGACCAGCTTGGAAATTCAATAATCTGTCGTCAAATTTTTGAAGTGCGTCTGCATTTGCCAAAACTGTATTCAGCACATAGTTTTGATCAGCAAGTTTGGTGCTATTGATAATTTCTGTGGCAAAACCTGGTGCTGTTTCACTGTTCAGTTGTAGCGTTTGAATAGCTGGCAATTGATTTTTACCTTGAAATGCCGCAGCATCCTGTAGCATTTTAGTCAGGATACGTTGATCAGCCTGTTTGTTGTAGCTTTCATAAGCTTCTTTAATCCCCGTTTTTATCTTTTGGATATCCCGGTCGAAAAGCGCTTTTGCAGCCTGTGGAGATTTTTCTTTTCCTAAAGCAATTTTCAATGCATTGACATCACGCGCTACTTTCAATAGGCTTGTGCTATTGTAAATATTGTTGATCCAAAGTTCTTTTAGTGCATCCTGATTGCTGATTTGATAATACGATTCAATGTCAGCCAACAGATTGCCATATTTGTCTTTTAGAGCTGGTTTACTTAGAATAAATGCAGCCAGTGCTTCATCTTCCTGCTTTTTAGTCGACAACAAGTCAATACCACGTAGTCCTTTTAGCTTACCGCGGTAATTTTTCAGGACATTGGCATTGCGTTTTATCCGTGTTGCCAGCGATAATGCGATATCGGTATTGTCTTTACCGGCTTCCTCCATTTGTTTATTTTGGAAATCATAGAGATTGGAAACATAAGGCAGTAGGTATTCCTGTTGGTATTGGATATACTGTGCGGGCCGGTGTCGGAATGTTTTTCCGGGATATCCCAGGATAAAGGTAAAATCATTCTCTCTGACCCCATTTGGATTTACTTTAAGGTGTTTTTTCGGCTGATAAGGGACATTTTCTTTGGAGTAAGGTGCAGATTTTCCGTCTTTACCAACGTATGCTCTTAAAAAGGAATAGTCTCCGGTGTGGCGAGGCCACACCCAGTTGTCGGTTTCGCCACCAAACTCACCGATATTCTGACGTGGAATATAGACTAAACGGACATCTTCGATCGTTTTATAGCGAAATAGGACATAGCTCTTGCCGATAAACATTTCGGACACTTCGGCTTTAATCGTCGGGTCCTGTTTTTCAGCCTGCTTAACTAATTCCTCCTGCTTACGTTTGATGGTGTTGATACGTTCCACAGGATCGCTGATGTTCGCGACAGCATTTAAAATTTTATTGGAGACATCCTCATAGGAATCCGTAATTCTTATTTTTAATCCTTTCGCTTCAATTTCCTGCTCCTGATTTTGTGCAACAAAGCCATTTTTCAGGTAATTGTTGATTGCTGTACTGGCTAGCTGAACAGCAGAGAAGGCACAATGGTGATTGGTAATAATCAATCCGCGGTTGGAGACAAATGATCCGGTACATCCGCTGACTTGAACCAAGGCGTCTACTAATCCAACCTGTCCCGGATTGTATATATCCTTCTCACTGATCTTTAACCCCGCTTTCTTTAGCCCAGCTTTGTTTAATTCGCTCAATGGATACATTCCTTCATCAGGATTAGCCTTGCTGTAAGGACTGTTTGCCATGGTTAAGAATAAAGCTAGTGCAATTGTCGTACTATTAATAAACTTCATAGGATTTTAACTATCAACTGTTGTAAATCTCCAAATTTAAGAAAAGGTTTTTGATGAAATCGACTTTTTATGCTAACGAATGTAACAATAGTGGATAGACTGTGGCTTTTTGGCAAGGTATTTATTGTATAATACGCAAGCCAAATATCCATGCAGACTTTTTAAATTATCAAAGGATTTAACATGGGTTTACGACAGGATTCGTAATTTTGTGCTTTAAAGATAGTAAGATGACCTTAATCCAATTGGAATATATTATAGCTGTTGATACCTACCGAAGTTTTGTTGCAGCTGCTGAAAAATGTTTTGTCACGCAACCTACGTTGAGCATGCAAATACAAAAACTTGAAGAGTTTTTAGGGGCAAAGATTTTCGATCGGAGCCGTCAGCCTGTCATTCCTACAGAGATCGGCGAGAAAATTATTCTTCAGGCCCGATTGGTTCTCACGGAAAGCCGAAAGATCAATGAGATTGTGCAGGATAAAAAGGGAGAGATTGAGGGGACGCTAAAGGTGGGGGTTATTCCGACGATCGCTCCATATTTACTTCCAAATGTACTGACCACATTTATGGAAAAATATCCGAAGTTGCAATTGCAGATCTGGGAGTATACGACAGAGCGAATTGTCCATGAACTGAAGGTCGGACTTTTGGATTGTGGTGTATTGTCGACACCTCTAAATGATCCGGGCATCTTAGAATCTCCGCTGTTCTATGAGAATTTTGTCGCTTATATTTCTGCCAATAGTCCTTTGTTCAGTAAAAAAGTACTTAGTGGCGATGATATTGCGGACGATAAACTCTGGCTGCTCAATGAAGGACATTGCATGCGCGGTCAGGTGCTCAATATCTGTCATCACAAACACAATCAGGATCTGACAGGACGATTTGAATATAATACCGGTAGTGTGGAAACGCTGAAACGTATGGTTGATATCAACGACGGCATTACGATATTGCCTGAATTGTCGATCTGGGATTATTCCGATGAACAATTGGATAGGATCCGTTATTTCAAATCACCGGAACCTGTACGGGAGATCTCCTTGGTGACGACGCAGAATTTTGTAAAGCGACATGCGATTCAGGCGTTGGAAAAAGAAATATTGGCTGTAGTACCGGATAAATTCAAAACAAAAAAGAAGAAGGAAGTGTTGAGCTTTCAATAAGAAGTTATGAGAAACCTCAAGGGACGTTTTTTTAGGAAAATAGATCAGATCAATCAATGGCGAATGAAGAAAGTTTCGAATAGAAATTTTATCATCCTATTGGCGTTTTTGGTTGGAATTGTTGGCGGTATTATGGCATCTGTCCTGAAAAGACTAACCCATTTTATTGCAGCAACTATACAGGACGATATCGATTGGAAAGTGAAATACTCGGTGTACTTGATATTTCCTTTAATTGGGATTTTGCTTAGTGTGTTTTTTGTCCGGAAGTTTCTGAAAGGGAAGAAGATGGAGCATGGAATCACACCGATTATCTATGCCATCAGCCGGAAAGGAAGCCGTTTGGATCCGAGCAATATCTATTCGCAGGTGGTGACGTCGGCCATTACGGTCGGGTTTGGTGGTTCCTGTGGTCTTGAAGCTCCAGTTGCTTTGGGAGGATCTTCCATAGGTTCGAATATTGCCCGTTTTTTTGGGTTACAGTATAAAGAGGTAACGATGTTATTGGCCTGTGGGGCAGCGGCGGGAATTTCAGGAGCATTCAATAGTCCTTTGGCGGGAATGATTTTTGCGATCGAGATCTTACTGCCTGAGTTTTCCATTCCGGTGTTTATCCCTTTACTGATTTCATCGGCTTTGGCTTCAGTGGTGTCGCGGGTACTTTACAATGAACCGCTATTCAGTACGTTCAATTCCGATTGGCAGGTTTCGGCATTATTGTTCTATTTGTTATTGGCGGTACTGATCGGTCTTTATACCATTTACTTTGCCCGTGTTTCCAGAAGTGTCGGGAAATGGTTTTCAAAAATTAAAAATCCCTATAACAAAGTCTGGGTCAGCGGTATCGCCTTAGGGTTGATGATCTTTGTCTTTCCGGCATTGTATGGCGAGGGCTACATTACGATTCAGCAGATTCTCAATGGACAGTTTAATTCAATTGTTAAGAATAGCTTGTTTTCAGACTATAAGGATATTGGATTAGTAGTCTTTGGCTATACCATATTGACGTTATTCGGAAAATCCTTTGCGGCATTATTTACGCTAAATGGCGGGGGCAATGGGGGTGTTTTTGGTCCGAGCCTGGTGATGGGCGGCCTGTTGGGCTTTGCATTTTCTTATGGCGTCAACCTGACCGGAATTGCCGAATTAAATGTGCCAAATTTTGTGGTAGCGGGCATGGCCGGGGCTTTGAGCGGTATTATGCATGCGCCATTGACGGGTATATTCTTGATCGCAGAAGTGACCGGAGGCTACACATTAATGGTTCCATTGATGCTGGTCTGTTCAATTTCCTATCTGATCAATCGGTCTGTTTTAAAGCATTCAATTTATACCAAGGTACTGGCAGAGTCTGGAGATCTCATTTCTTATGAGGATAAGGATCGATCTGTGTTAAGCATGATGCGGATAAAATATGTATTGGAAACGAATTTTGTAGTCTTACGTCCCGATGAAACACCTAAAGACCGGCAAACGGACATCATCCATAGTAAACGCAATATCTTTCCGGTGGTTGATTACGAAGGCAAATTTATGGGGCTGCTCTATAGCGAGTTCCTATTTTCTGTCCTATTGGGTGAAGTAGATGGAGGAGACACTCCTTTTGAAAAATTAGCTCAGAAGCCAAATGATACCGTAGGAATCAATGAAAATATGGAGATTGTGATGGCCAAAATGAATAAGGATGACACTTGGATACTTCCGGTTTTGGGCGATGAAAATAAATATATGGGTTTTGTTTCCAAATCGAGCGTATTTAATAAATATCGGGCATTATTAATACGCCAGGGCCATTACTTAGAGTAATTTGATGGGGATACTCGTTGAAATAAGTTTCCTTTGGTCAGTCTTAGACCAAAGGAAACTTACCGAATTTTCTTAACCGCGCAAAGCCATAATTTTAGTGACATATTTCCCGATTATATCAAACTCTAAGTTGACTGTACTGCCCACTTCGACCTGCTGTAAGTTGGTGTGCTCAAGCGTATAAGGGATGATTGCGACAGAAAACTGATCGTCTTTAGAGTCTACGACCGTCAAACTAATGCCATTTACAGTAATGGACCCTTTTTCTACGGTGATATTTTGTTTGGAAACATCGTATTGGAAGGTGAAAATAAAACTCCCGTTTTCGTCTTTCTTTTGGATACAAAGGGCGGTCTGATCGACATGACCCTGAACGATATGGCCGTCAAATCTTCCACCGGCCAGTGTGCAGCGCTCTAGATTGATCAAGTCACCTACCTTTAACTGAGCCAGATTTGTCTTCTGCAAGGTTTCATCAATTGCTGTAACTTTATGAAGGTCATTGTCCAATCCCACAACTGTAAGGCAAACTCCATTATGACTTACACTTTGGTCTATTTTGAGTTCATTGGAAATAGGGGAACTGACGTAAAAATGGATATTGCTTTTCTCCTGTTCGATATTTTCTATTTTTCCTAAGGTTTCTATGATTCCAGTAAACATGCTATTTTTTTTTGATTGATTCAAAGTTACTAAATAATTAACTGAAATGTCCATGTTTAGATCCTACAAATACGGCTGTTGTAGAGGCCTGCTCGGAATAGCTGAAATTAGTCCGCATGTTCACAGGAAGTAGGGTAGGCAAAGAGACATTCAGAGGTGAATTCCTCGTTGTGGTCATCCGTTGGGACAAATTTATAGGTGCCATTCCTTTTCTCAGGAAAAGAAAATAATAAAAGAGAATGGCAGCTGCCGCATTGATAAATATAACTAATGCAAGAGTTAAATAGGGTAGTATAGAGTATTTGAATAGAGGTAGTCAAAAAATGGCCTGTTGAAAAATGCAAAAAGATTGTAGTGTACATTGTACACTTACTATTCCTTTTGTGATAGCTGTCTTAAAACAAATTTATGGGAGTTGAAAAAAAATATAACAAAATTTTTGTTTATATCATTTGAAGCATTATCTTTGTCCTAGGTTTAGGTTGATTGCCTCTTACAAAGAGGTATTTATAAAAGCTTAGCAGGTCGCCCGACCGAATGCTAAGCTTTTTTTGTTTCCAATTTTTTTAAAATGATTACCTGGTTAGTTTTCTGATAAACAGTTGTTTGTGTTTTTTAATCTGTCTCAAAGTTGGATGGGGAGTATTGCCTGAAGGTGGTTAACCTTTGAAAGTATGCCGTGCGGATAGTATATTGATCTATCCCAAGGTCGGATGTGGAAGATTTAGGAAAGGTAATTATCCTTTGAAGGCATACCATGCGGATAGCATAAGAATACTGAGGTATTCAAATTTTTTCGATTTGAATCGTTCTTTTAATGCATATAATGCCTTAGACCTTGCATAATAGACGGTCGATGCGGTGGTACTTAATGTTTCACAAATTTCTTCGGTATTCAAGCCATCCAAAAAGCTGAGCTTGCAGATCTGAGCTTGCTGTCTGGGAAGCAAGTTGATTTCAGCAAGCAGCAATTCGGTGAGTTCTGTCCGGAATATTTTCTTGAGGACATCTTCTTCCGGAACTGACATATGCTGGAGAATATCGAGCTCTTCTTTGCGTATTTTGAATTGAGCTGTTCTTTGTATATCAATGCAGGCATTTTTAGTCGCGATAAAAAGAAAGGCTTTAAGGCTTTCATAATTTTCCACTTTTTGTCTATTATTCCAGAGCTTTACAAAAACATCGGAGACAATTTCTTCTGCATCGGTTTTGTTGCGGAGGTAGGAAAAGGCAAAATAGCGCAATGAATGGCCAAAATGATCCATAAAAAAGCATAAAGCTGTTTCATCACCTTCTTTCAGCGTATGGATGTATGATTCTTTTTGCTGCATACTTGGTTATTGATCATTTTTACGTTTGCCTTCGGATTATGCTATACTCCTCTATGGTTTATACGTCATTCAATAGGTACATTCACATGGGGCTCCTGCTATGAATCGCTTTGCTAAATTACATAAAAAACTTGGGTTGTCAGGATTCAATCCTAACAACCCAAGTTTTTTGAGATTAAAAAATAATCGATTTATTTTTTAATCATCTTATTGGCTACAATCTCCCATTCCTGTATATGGGCAGGTCGGTGTTCTTTGGTGACGATTTCATCAAAATGCTGCATCAATTGCGGATATTGTGCTGCTAGATCTTTTTCTTCCCAAGGATCTGTGGTTAAATCGTATAATTGCCATTTAGCTTTTGGATTCTTCTTTAAATCGAGTTTTACAGCTTTCCAATGTCCTTCCCGTATGGCGATCTGGCCACCTTTTTCGGGGTATTCAAAATAGAGATACTGATGATGTTCCTGTTTATTCTTTTGCCCCAGCCAGGTTGGGAGTAAGGATAGACCATTGCTGTGCCCGGGATTCTGCTGAATCAGCTGTGCGAAGGTTGCCATGAGATCGTACTGAGCCGAAATCAAGTCTGTTTCGGAATTCGCTTTGATATGGTTGGGCCACTTGACAATTAACGGAACTTTAATACCGCCCTCAAAGACATCCATTTTCAATCCTCTAAGCGAATCGACACTACGGAAAAAGCGATAATCTATACCACCATTAAAGCCAGTTCCGTTGTCACTGGAAAACAGAATAATGGTGTTTTCATCTATTCCCAATGATTTGATATGCTTCATAATCGTACCGACCTGGTCATCCAGATAGGTGATCATACCTGCATAGGTTGCTCTTGGATAGGGGGTTGCTGTGTAGCCGTCCTGTCCGTAATAAGGTTTGTCCTGGAAGAGGTTCTTATATTTATCCACATATTCCTGGGGAACTTGGAGTGATAAGTGCGGCAATGTATAAGGAAGGTATAAGAAAAAAGGATTACTTCGGTTTTTGTCGATAAAAGCCAGCGCTTTCGCTGTCATTAGTTCAGGTGCATATTCCTTACCGTCAAATTGTTTAAAGTCCTCTGCCGTGGCCTTACTGGAATCTAAAGGAGTATGGACGAATTTTTCCTTATTTTGAAGCGGATATTTTGTTTCATTTTCCCACAGATGGCTGGGGTAGTAATTGTGTGCCTGTTTCTGGTCCAGGTAGCCAAAAAAATAATCAAATCCCTGTTTGTTGGGGCTTCCAGTGGAATTATTCATGCCAAGTCCCCACTTTCCAATGGCCGCGGTCTGATAGCCGGCTTTTTTAAATAGGTGCGCCATGGTATAGGTTCCTTCGGGAAGAGGCATTTGACCTGCCTCTAAGCTATCGGCGAAACCGCCTAATTCATAATTTCCGCGGATGTAAGATTGACCGCCATGCTTGCCCGTCAATAACATGCATCGGGCTGGGGCACATACAGGTGTACTTGTATAATGATTTATAAAGCGCATACCCTCATGTGCCAGTTGCTGGATATTGGGTGTTTTGATCAATCGCTGTCCATAGGGCTCCGTTTCGGCATATCCTAGATCGTCTGCATAAAAGAAGATAATATTAGGGAGTTTATGCTGTTTTTTCTTTTGCTGTGCAAAAAGGGTCCCCCATCCGAGCAGGATGAGGGAAAGTCCAACTTTTATTTTCATTTTTGACGTTCTCCTTCCAACAATTGTTTGAGTTCAATGACCTTTTCGGGATATTTTGAAGCAACATTGTGTTTTTCACCGATATCGTTTTTGAGATCATACAATTGGTCTTCAGGCAGGCTTCCTGTTTCAGTGTCCGTTAATTTCATGTAGGGGGCACCTTTACTTGGCGCAATATATTTCCAGTCGTCCTTTACGATAGCCAATGTCTGTGCATGCTGAACCATACTCGTGCGGCCCTTATTATCTTGACCTGTTAAGGTTTTCAAGAGTGGCTTGCTGTCTTTTGCTTCGTCGGTTTTTAGTGGGATGTCCAGTAATTGGGCACTTGTTGCCAAGAGATCTATTTGGCTGATCAATGCATTGGAAACTTTCCCCTGTGCAACACCCTTACCACTGACGATAAATGGTACCCGGGTTCCACCTTCGAAGATACTATATTTACCGCCGCGCAGTGGACCAGCAGGTAAGTGGCCATTTTGTTGGGCCACAGCGCCGTCCATGTAGCCATCGTCGAGAACGGGGCCGTTGTCGCTGCTGAAAATTATAATCGTGTTTTTGTCAAGTCCCAAAAGTTGCAATTGCTGTTGAATTTGTCCGACGGTCCAATCTAACTGCAGAATAGCATCGCCGCGATAACCAAGTTTGCTCTTCCCTTTAAATTGTGTTGCCGGCATACGGGGTACGTGCGGTTCTATTAAGCAGAAGTACAGGAAGAACGGTTTGTTTTGATGCGTGGAGATAAAATCCTGGGCTTTGTGAAGAAATGTAGTAGAGACTTCTTCATCCACCCATCGCGCACGCGTGCCTCCACTCATATAACCGATTCTTCCGATACCGTTGACTATAGTCTGATTGTGTCCCTGACCAGGTGAAGAATGCATTTTGAGCAGTTCGGGGTGTTCTTTGCCCGTAGGGTCATTGCCGATTTTCTTTTCATAGTCGACCAGGATTGGATCGCTCGCTTCTGCAGCCACGACCTGATCATTTTCAAGGAACACCGTTGGGACGCGATCTGCTGTTGCAGGGAAAATGAATGAATAATCAAAACCTACATCATTAGGTCCGGGTTTGATGGGGGCATTCCAGTCTTTTTGTACCTGATTGCCAAGTCCCATATGCCATTTTCCAACAATTGCAGTAGCATAGCCGGCATGTTTAAATACTTTGGGTAATGTAATTTTATCCGTAGGAACGATTAGCTTGGCATCGCCAGGCAGAATGCCTGTCCCTTCCTGACGCCATGGATACGTCCCAGTCATCAATGCAAAACGAGAAGGGGTACAAGTTGCCGATGTACTATGTGCATTGGTAAATCGAACGCCGTTTCGGGCGAGCTTATCCAGATTGGGTGTTTCGATTTGTTTGGCACCATAGCTGCTTAAATCACCAAAACCAAGATCATCCGCATAAATATAGATGACATTAGGTTTACTTGCCTTTTGGGCAAAACTAACGGTGGGTAGCGTAACGAAAAGGCTCGAGGAGAGTAATAACGCTAGGGATAGTGGCTTCTTCATATACTTTAAATTTTGTTTAAAGGGTATCGCTTGACAATTGACGATACCCAAGATACTATTTTAAATTTGGATTGATATTAACTTCATTTTGCGGAATTGGCCAATGTTCATCTTGGCCAGCTCGGAAAGACTTGCTGGTCACGTACCAGCGGCTATACGGATCTTTACTTCCACCGGATTTTATTCGAAGGTTTTTTGCGTTCGGGAATGGAGCCCCGTAGAAATCACCCTTCAGTACATCTTTTGCGATACCCCAACGTAATAAATCCCAATAACGGAGCCCTTCCAATGCGAGTTCGACACGTCTTTCGTTGCGTAACGTCGTGCGCAAGGTGGTACTGCTTTGGACGTTAATGGCTGGCATATTAACGCTGCTTCTTTTTCTGACAGCGTTGATGGTTTTGTCCAATAGCTCACTTGTGATGGGATCGCCATTTTCGAGTTTGGCTTCAAGGTAGCTCAGGAGGACTTCGGCGTAGCGTACAATAGGAACATCGGCTCCAGAGTTTTGTAAGTTTCCACTAAAACCCTCGTCGTTGAACTTGCGTAATCCGTAGCCCGTACGTGTTGCCTGTTTTGTTGTTGTCAATTGATCAATAGACAGTGTTGAATCTGGATGTGAGGTGTATTTTAAATTTTTAAAGCGGTCTCCATTCGTTATCACCGTGAAGGCTAGACGTGGGTCTCGGTTTTTGCTGATGTCTTGCGCATTATAACGCGCATCATCGTACGAAAATGCCGTTCCATCGGTGAAACCATAGCTTTCTACAAGGCTACCAAGTGGGCAGTGGAGATGCCAACCCCCAGCTACTGCGGGAAAATTGTGTTGGAACATACCGTTTCCAGCTAGATCAACAAGATACTGCGTGGCAAAAATAATCTCTTTGCTCGTTTCGTTGGTTCCATTAAATAAGCCTGAATAATTAGGATCAATGCTGTTTTCATTGGCATTGATGATCTGCTCATAACTTTTGATAGCGTCGGCGTAAGATTTTTCTGCCAGTTGGATGCGTCCCAGGAAAGCGAGGGCTGCCTGTTTGCTTGCGCGGCCCCGTTCTGCGGTCGTCAATTTGCCATAGCTCGGTAGGTCGTTCGCGGCTTCCTGCAATTCACGTTCAACAAAAGTGACCAGTTCCTGTTTTTTTGCCTTGGATACTTGATTGGCCTCATTGGGCGTCAAGGTTTTGCTCACTAAGGGAGCGTCGCCCCAGTATTGAGAAAGGTAGAAATATTGGCAAGCACGAATAAACCGCGCTTCGGCTTTAAAACGGGCCAACAGTTCTGCTGAAATAGGGGTCTTATCAATATTTTCAAGAAAATAATTTACACGGGCGATTTTCTTGTAGGTATACATCCAATAAGCGTCTAAGTTGCCGTTATTGTTCGTTAGTGTGCCATCGGATAGTTTATTGAAAACCGAATTATCACCACGTCTATCGTAGGCATTGTCCGAAGCAAACTCCAGGTAAAGCAGGCCGTTATAGGACCACCAGTCTGTGGGGCTGAATTCGGCAAGGGAGTTCATTTGTATTTCCGCTTTGTATAATCCTGTCAGCGCTGATCGAGCATTCGTTTCGCTGGTCCAAAAGGTTTCGTTGGCAAATTTATCCAATGGATTGGTTTCCAGTTGCTTTTTGCAACTGATGCTTAGGCTTGATGCAAAAAGAATGCATAAGGCCAACTTTATAGGTTTGTATGCGATGTGTATCATGGTTTTTTATCGATTGGTTAGAAACTTAGGTTAACCCCAAATGTAAAATTGCGCATAATAGGGTAGTAGGCACCACTTGAATTGATTTCGGGATCCCAGCCTTTTCTATAGTTGCTTTTGGTAAATAGGTTTTCGGCATTTGCGTAGACCCTTAGACCAGATAATTTCCATTTTGTAAGGATGTGCTTAGGAATGGCATAGCCTAATTGGATGTTTTTTAAACGAAGATAGCTCGCATCCAGTAACCAGTAGTCTGATAGCAGAGTATTGGGTGTCCCGGTATTCGGCAATTGTTCAATTCTTGGATATATGGCATTTCTATCGGGATTGGCAGCAGTCCATCTGCCGTCAGCTTGCCAGCGTTGGATATTGCCGTTTTGTGTCAACGCAAATCCAGCATAATTGTCCAATAAGCCTTTAACACCGCTTACACCTTGAAGAAGTATTCCTAAGTCAAACCCTTTGTAGTTCATCCCGATATTCATCCCGTAGGTGTATTTGGGAATACGTGATCCAATCACAGTTCGGTCGTACGTAGCGTCTACTTTTCCATCAGGCACGCCGTCGGGGCCACTGATGTCCTTGTATCGAATATCACCAGGTTGTGGCTTCGGATTGATGCTGGTTTGATTAGCATAGCTTGCGATATCAGCAGCATCGATAAATAAGCCGTCAGCTTGGTAGCCATAGTAAGCCTGGATTGGGTAACCAATAAATAAGGAGGAGCCATTTCCAACTAAGCCATTTGGCTGGTTGATATTACCGACACCCAAATCAACTACTCTATTCTTGACGGTAGAGAAGTTTAGATTCACATTATACGAAAATTCGTTCAACTTCTTTTGATGTCCTAAGGTGAATTCCCAACCAGAATTTCTAAGTTTCCCCGAGTTTTGTACGCCTACTTCAAAACCCAAAACTTTGGAAACACTAGAACCTGGGCTCACTAGGATGTCGTAGGTGAACCGATTGTAATAGGTACTGCTGAATGTTAGTAAATTTTTAAATAAAGCTACTTCCAGGCCTGCATCTGCCGTTCTGGTCGATTCCCAGCGTAGCGTAGGGTCAACAATTGTGGTTCGAGCTACGCCTGGAGAGATCGTGTTTCCAAAGGGGTAATTATAACCCGGATTTAAAACATCCTGATATGGGTAGTTAGAGACAACACGCTGTTGGACATTGCCGACAATATTTTGGTTACCGAGAACCCCATAAGATCCTTTGATTTTCAATTCGTCAATCCAACTATAGTGGTCTTTGATGAACGATTCTTCACTCAGTAACCAGCCTACTGCAATTGAGGGAAAAGTGGCATATTTTTTATTCGTTGGAAAGCGGGAAGATCCATCGTAGCGAACAACACCTTCGACAAGATATTTCTTGGCATAATTATATTGTACACGGGCAAATAATGATTCCAATGCCCACTCAGAGGCTGTGCCGGAGTTCTGTTGTCCATCTGGTGAACCTACATTTAACTCGGTAAGATCATTGCTGGGGAAATTCTGCCGGTAAGCGCTTAAACCTTCACTGTAGCCTTTCTCGAAGGAATAACCGCCCAATATTTTCAAGGAATGGTCCCCGATTGTTTTGTTATAGTCTGCTAATGCCTGAAAAGTTTTATACGTTTCATAAGGAGCAGTTTGATTGAGGTTAGAAGGTCCCAGCGTAATGGAATTGTTGATCCGTTGTGAAGCTCTGAAAAGTTTTGTACGGCCATTCGTTTGCGTATACCCTCCTATAGCGGATAAAGTCAGATCTGAAATCGGTTTCCAGTCCAGTCTTGCATTTCCTGCGATGTTGGATACTTTTTCTTTATAGAAGGATTCGCTCTCCAGGAAGGATACGGGAGTACCTTTCAGGTTATTTCCTGCGCCCCAGTCGCCATTGCTCAGGCGTATCGGATATATGGCGGGGTAGCGAATCACCTGGGAAATAATATCCGTCATGCGGGAGAAGTCAAGCGTTGCCGGAGCTGCGGGTTCATCCGTGTCCGTTTGAATCGCTGCCACTCTAGTGGTTAACTTGAGCTTGTCATTGAGGTTTGATATGAGATTGAGGCGAATATTGTATTTGTCAAAATTGTTTTTGATGACAATACCTTTTTGGTTGAGAAAGCCAGCAGATAAGGTGTATTGTATTTTATCTGTGGTATTGGATATATTTAAGTTGTGGCCCGTTTGTGCTGCTTGGGACTTAAATGAGCTTGCCATATAATTGGCATTTGGATAATTGTCAGGATCAGAGCCATCCTTAAATTTTTGGATTTCTTCGGCCGTGTAACCACCGCCACCACTTGTGGTTTCGTTGAGTAAAGAAGCGTACTCCCAAGAGTTGACAAATTCGGGGAAGGCTGTTGGTTTTTGAATCCCATAATAACCATTGTAATTGACCGCTAATTTTCCACCTGTTGCCCCGGTTTTTGTTGTAACCAAAATGACACCATTTGCGGCTCTAGCTCCGTATATGGCTGCCGAAGAGGCGTCTTTCAGTACCGAGATCGATGCAACATCATTTGGATCGATATCATTGAAGGAATTGGTGGGTATACCGTCAACTAAAATAAGTGCGTCGGTACTTGCACCGAATGATCCCACGCCACGGATCTGTATGGTATTGTTTGCTGCTCCAGGTTGGCCAGATCGTTGTATGACGGTCACGCCCGGCATTTGACCCGTAAGGGCTTGAGCAAGCTGAGGAACGGATCGTTTGGCTAGTTGCTTTCCATCAACTTGGGAAACCGAACCAATTAATTCTTTCTTTTTTGTCGTACCGTAGCCAACGACGACAACTTCTTCCAGTGCGTCGATCTGTTGGCTAAGTTCAATATTCAGGTAAAGCTGGTTGGCCAATGGGATTTCCTTGGTTTGGTAGCCGATCATTTTAATCACGAGTACGGCGTTATTATTTGCTTCAATCTGAAAGTTACCACTTGCATCTGTGGTAGTTGCCTTTGTCGATCCTTTTATCATAATTGTCGCACCTTGGAGCGAGGTTCCTTTGCTATCGTGAATATTTCCCTTGATGGTGCGGTTTTGTTGCACTAAGACGTAATTACTTGGAAGGTCATAAGTTAGGTGGTTTGTTTTTAACTTCGTTACGACAAGCATATTGTCCTGAAAACTCCAATCCACAGGTTGGTCTTTTAAGAGGATCTGTACAGCTTTTTCTAAAGGCATATTACGAACCTGCGCCTCAATTTTTAGTTCAGCGAGTTCTTTACCATTCAATAGAAAGGGCACACCACTCTGTTTTTGGATGGTACGTAGTACTTGCACCAAAGACATTTTTTTGGCGTTAATCGTGATGGATTGTGCGTAGCTGGCTGCAGACAGCTTAACAACACATGCAAGAGTAAAAAATGCGCTCAGCTTCATTTTGGTCTTCCATTGCTTGGGTATGTTCACAGTGATTCGATTTCTATGAACAAGAAATTTAAAATTCATAAATTTGTTGAATTAGGGATATAATCTATTTGTAAACTGATTGGGTAAATCGGTCAAAGATGGAGATCGCTATTATGGCCGGTTAATGTTCGTAGCATTGATCGGCTTTTTTGCATCTCATCTTGTTTCGTCAAGTTGGTTTTCTCATAATTGTTGTTTTTGGGTTATTTCATGGGTAATTGGTTAGTTTGAAACAAAGAGCTTACGGATGCCATTTTCTTCGATCAATTCAAATTTAATATGGCTACGTTCCAAGATTTTTAGGACTGCCGATAGACTTTTCGTACGTTGAATTTCGCCATATAATAGTGTTTCTTTTATCGGTTGTTTGTAGATAATTTGGAGGTCATACCATTGGCCGATCAGTTGTAGGGCTGTACGAAGGTCTGTTTCATTGAAATAGAATTTATTGTCGAGCCATGCGATGTAATTATTGGGGTCGACTGTTTTTTGAGACAGTTGACCAGATGCTAATATTGCTTGCTGATTGGGCTTGAGCTGTAACGTTTGCCCTTGCGCCGATAGATTGATACTCCCCTCGACAAGCGTTGTACTACTTTGGGATTTCGAATAGGTGTTTACGTTGAATTCAGTACCGGTAACTTCGATGAGCTGTCCGTTGGAAACTACCTGGAATGGAACCTTTTTATTTTTTGCAATTTTAAAATAAGCTTCGCCATCAATCTCGACAACACGTTTATCTTTGGCAAAATGAAGTGGGTATTTTAGTGTTGTTTTAGCATTGAGTGTGATCTGCGATCCATCTTCCAGTATCATTTGTAACATAGTTCCAGCGGGTGTGCTGACCATCGCTGTGATATTCCCGTTTAAGGCGGCACTTTGCAGCATAGTCCCGTCTTCATATTGTAAATGATGTCCAGAAACCAAGGCCCCTTTCTGACTCGATACCTGGAGCACTTTACCGTTCGAAAGCCGTATTTCTGCCTGGTTGCTCTGTGCTTCCACGTCATTTAAGACGATTCGATTGCCCAAAGGGGCAGTTTGTCTGTTGATGGCGATATAGATCAAACTTCCTAAGCCTATACACAGTAGAGCCGCCGCATAGGGAATAAGATGCTTTATGCTCCGGATAGGCGATGGCTTAACTGCGGTAGCCCGAATGGTTTCGAGTGTCTTTGTTTTCAATCTTTCATTCCAATCCATAGGGTCGGATTCCTGGAGTGCACCCCATTGATTCAGGTCATTTATTAAATCATCCCGCTTCAAAAGCTCCTCGAAAAAAATACGATGTTGTGCTGATTCATCCAACCATAGTTTTAAATCGGCCTTTTCATCGGAAGATAAATTGTCGCCAATGTACTTTAGGATTAGTTGTTTGATAGGATCAGTCAATCTCATGGTATATAATTTTAGATAGATACGCGGTATTGGAAGGAAACCTTAGTAAAAAAATAAAAAAAATAAGAGATACCGCTTGTTTGCGAATATTGACAGGCCAACTTCTAATATCATTAAGGCTTCGTCTAATATGGCTTTAACATTTATTTTTAAAGAATTAATTAGCAACTTTAAATAGACGATCGCCAGTTTAACGGTTAAATGGATCTAGATATGATGAGAAATATTGTTATTAGTTTCAGTATATTATTGGGAACCTGTTCGGCTGGCGGACCACAATAAAGGCTAGTAATGGCAATGTGGATTAGCTATTGGTATTGAAAATATTGCGGTAATGAAAAGAAAGCTGAGTTTTATTTTTTTGAGAATTACTGGGCTTGCAGTATTGGCGACCTTTGTGCTTACAGGAATACTTCAGGCAAATAATGAGGCCGCAAAAAAGGCACGTTGTTATATGCCTTTTTTTACCGAATTGCTGCTTTCTTTTGTGACACTCTGTATTGCGGTGGGTACGTTGACAATTTTTCTGAATTTAAATAGGAGATTCAGAAATAATCGGATTGCGCTGTTGCTATCTTTTGTTTTATTGCCCGCTGCAAGCAGTTTATGGTTTCTTTCTGTCCTTATCCAAGCCGGACAAGTAGCCAGTCTATTTGAAATTCTCCACATGGCAGCAACACTGATCCCGGTTTTTGTTTTAATCGGATGGGAATACCGTAAGTTTAAGAAATGGTTAGCTAATGGGGCTTACCGGCATTAATGATAACGACAGCCATTAAGATAAAGAGTATGCCAAGGCATTGGAATCCCCAAACGACTTCCTGCAAGATCAGCATCGCGGAAAGTGTTGAAATGAGAATCTCCAGACTTGAAATAATATTTCCAGGAGTCTCTAACAGGGACAGCCTCTCTTTAGAGTCTTAGACCCATAAACTTCCGCCGTTGACTATCGGACTAAAGATCCAATTTTTCATTTCTATAATAGAAATATGGCCTGCGTGGATCGCCGGGCTTACGTTCTGTCTTAGGAACGACTTTTTTCTCTAAGAGTTCGAGACCAATATATTTTTTAAGTAATGCACTGAGTCGGTCTGGACTGAATTTGATATGATATACCTGTTCGAAATCGACGACCATTTGATCTATGGTTCGTGCTGTAGAAAAGTAGCCGGAGGTTTGGATCAGTTGCAAAATGAATTCCCGTTGCTGTCTATTCTCAGTATTGGTTCCTTCAGATCTTGAAATAGCTTTGTGCAAAGGTTGCTGCTGTTCCAGTTTCTGGAAAAATGCTGACTTAAAAGCAATCAATTCAGATAGGTCTTTGGCAGCGACAGACAGTTTTCTTTGTGGGTTAAAGAAATCTGTAAGCTGTATAGAAAATGGGGTACATAGGCGTGCGAAAGTATCGAGAGAAAGAGATCGGGATTTTCTGTAAACACTGCGTAATGTTGAATAGGAGATGCCTGTGAAATTGGCTATGCCCTCCAATGGAAGCTCAGTTAAATCAATCAGTTCTGTGATTCTATTTGAAATTAGATTCGCTAGAGCATGGTCTGTAATTTTTTCCATATGACTTAAATTTTGCTCATGATTGCTTCAGCTATCTTATAAAGCGAGCGATAATTAATACCAATTGAGTTTTTAAATCCTAGTAAATAGAGGCCAAATATAGAGAAGATAAGAGGACATTTCGATATGAAAAAGGGCCTAAATGATATGAAAAAGGGTTTGATTCACCTGTTTCCTTCGAAACTATCAGGCTTTTTCCTGAGTGTTATCTTGCTCCGATGAGGTACGCAGCACTCCAGCTTGCAAAGCATTTTCGAATATGAACCGAACTAGTCTCAAAAAAGAGCTGAATTGCTTTCCATACAGAAAAATAGTATCAAACCAACTCTCATAGATCTGTCTATAGAAATAAAACCCCCCTTAACAAAATTTCTTTAGATAAAAATTAAATCGTCTGACATGGTAAATTAGTATAATTTATTTGAAGCAAAACTTACAGATTATTTGGGTGTTCGATAAAAGTAAACATTACCTTTGGCTAATACCACAATAAGCCATAGACAAAAGCCAAAAATTGTTGCCTCAAGATGCGGGCTGGTAAAATGTATATAAACGGAGAAAATGGACAGAAGAAATTTTTTGAAGAAATCGGGCCTACTGGGATTAGGTGTATTAGTGGCTAATTACCCCGTCTGGTCAAACACAATGTTTGCCTGGGAACAGCCCCTTCACAATATTCCATTGGACAAAGGATATCCTGCTGAATGGATAAAATCACTCTACCAGAAGGGAGATAAAATTCAATATAGAAAAAGTAGGAACGAACTGAAATATATTGGGATGCCAGTTGGTGGACTGCATGCCGGTACTGTATACATTGGCGGCGATGGCAGATTGTGGTTGTGGCAGATCTTCAATGATGCCTACGATGGATTGAAAGAGGGTATAGAAACCAAAATTGTGCAGTGGGATAATGGAAAGGAAATGGTTAAGGTAAGACCAAGAGATGGATCTGCCTATGTCGAACCAGCCATTGCAGATAATCTACGTAAATTTGAACAGGGGTTTAAGGTTGTTATGAGAAAATCGGGAAAGCTCTTTCAAAAAGAATTGAATGAAAACGATTGGGATGAGGTAACCTTTGAACCTTCTTATCCAAGTTGTAAAGTTGTTTATAGCAGTGAATCGTTTCCGATAGAAGTGACATTAACTGCTTTTTCCCCATTTATTCCCTTGGATGAAGATAATTCATCTTTACCATTGACCTCTTTTCAAATTGAGGTGAAAAATAAATCCAATGAAGATCTGGACGTGGAGTTGATTGGATGGATGGAAAATGGTGTTCACAAAGGACGGAAGGATTTAAAAGGCACAACGAAAATAGCGTCATTGGATAGATCATTCACTGCACACAAAATAGTTCAATTTACTTGTGAACAAGTACCTTCGAATTTTGTGTCTGAAGGAGATTCTGGCAATATGGCTTTTGTATGTCATGACCCGGATGTCAAACTTGTTACAAGTATTCCAGAATGGCCTATCAATCCGGATAATTTGGCCAGTACCGAGGAGAAATCTGTAGATGATTTTGACAAAATGCAGGTTGCAGCAATAAGTTCGAGTCAAAGGGTTGGGCGTTCGGCTTCGCGGAAATTTCACTATGCTATATCGTGGTTTTTCAACAATCCACATCCAGAATTGAAAAAACATCTATCAGATGCCAAAGAGGGCTACTGGTTTGGAAGGAAGTACAAAGATGCTGCCGACGTATTGAAATATTATTCAATGAATAAACCTCAATTGGATAATGATACTTTGAATTGGGTGAGAACCTGGAATGATACAACATTACCATACTGGTTTATTGATAGAACCTTTGTTAATATCGGAACTCTGGCAACAGCAAATACAATGCGATTTGCAACAGGTCGATTCTGGAGCTGGGAAGGCGTGGGGGCCTGTGCCGGAACCTGTACCCATGTCTGGCAGTATGGTCAAGCTATGGGCAGAATTTTTCCGGGATTAGAAAGAAACCTCCGCGAAACGACGGATTATGGAGTGGGGTTTGTAAAAGATTCTGGAGCAATAATATTCAGGGCAGAATATGAGACTAGACCCGCAATTGATGGTCAGGCCGGTGTGATTCTAAGAACCTATCGTGATCATCAAACAAACACAGACAGCCTCTTCTTGAAAAGAAACTGGCCTGCTATAAAAAAAGCGACTCAGTTTATTCTGAATCAGGACAAGAATGGTGATGGAATGACAGATACACCAATGGAAAACACGCTGGATGCCATTTGGGAAGGAGAAATTGCCTGGATAGTTGGTCTTTGTTTGGCGGCTGTTAAAGCAGGAGAACGCATGGCGGAAGAAGTAGGCGATAAAGCTTTTCAAAAAGTTTGTGCCGAATATTTTAATAAAGGGACTAAAAATATGGATCAGCAGTTGTTTAATGGCGAATACTACATCCATCGGCCAAACAAGGAATTCGGCAGAAAGAAATTGGGTTCATACAATACCTGCCACATTGATCAGGTGTATGGACAGGCATGGACTTTCCAGGTCGGACTGCCTCGGGTAAATTCTAAAGAAAAAACAATGTATGCCCTTCGCGCCCTTTGGAATTACAATTTCACTCCAGATGTTGGCCCTTATATAAAAACACATCTGCAAGGAAGGCCATATGCGCTTGCCGGAGACGGGGGAATGGTTATGAATACCAACCCTAAGAATGAGAAAAATGCTTATGGAGAGAATGAAACCTGGCAATTAGGCTATTTCCATGAATGTATGAGCGGTTTTGAACATCAGGTAGCTGCCCACATGATTGCAGAAGGTATGGTGGATGAAGGGCTAATTCTTACCCGGAAAATTAATGATAGATATCATGCGTCGAAACGTAATCCGTTCAATGAGATCGAATGTAGTGATCATTATGCAAGGGCTATGGCAAGTTATGGAACGTTTATCAATGCCTGTGGATTTAGTTACCATGGGCCCAAAAAACAAATCGGTTTTGATCCCAAAATCAATCCTCAGAATTTTAAGGCTGCATTTACAGCTGCAGAAGGCTGGGGGAGCTTTTCTCAGCAATTCTCAGGTACTAAATTTACGGCTGCACTTAAACTTGAAAAAGGACAATTGGAACTGGCCGAAATCTCGCTGAATGTGCCCGGAAAATCTCAGTTCTCTACTGAAAATATCGTGATTAGATTGGATCAAAAAGATTGCTCAGTAAAAAAAATTCTTTTGATGGATGGGAAGGTCAACATTGTTCTTAAAACTGCGGCGCTAATTAAAAAAGGGGAAGAATTTTCAATCCAGATTGTATCATGAAACGAATAAGTTATTTTTTATTTGCTGTTTCTATTTTATTTATAGGCTGCCAGTCATTTAATGAACCAATGCCTGACGTAAATAAAGCGGTTGGTTAGAAAGAGGAACTTCAATCTGAGTGCAGTTAGAAGCACAATCGCATATTAAACCAGTTCTATACAAAGATCTTGCGCTAAATTGTAAATATTGGAATGCCGATAAGGAAAATATACTCAGAGACAATATGAAGAAAACAAGCTTAGGTCAATAAATTCAAAATTTGATAGTTTTAGATTCAGTTGAAGCCATTCAGAGACATTGACTTGCTTATGTCCTGTTTATGCCTTGCTTTTGGGTTTTACTTTGCTGATACCTAGTGTTTACCGACCTAAGTTCTAGTTCGATAGGTAAACACTAGGTGTTAACCAGAAGATTACTAGGGAAAAAAGCGAAGAAAGGCTATGGTAGAGGCATGGTAGGAGTACTGATCTGGTGCCTGTTTTAATTGTATAGGAATACCATAAGTGTAAGAAATGGTTAACTATTTGGCCTTACCTGCGTTAATTATAACGACAGCCATTAAAATAAAGAGTATGCCAAGCCATTGGAATCCTGAAACGGATTCCTGCAAGATCAGCATAGCAGAAAGTGTTGAAATGGGAATCTCTAGACTTGATAAAATATTTCCCATTGCTATTCCAGTTTTTGGGATCCCTTTTGTGAATAGCAAAGGGGGAAGGATCGTTCCGAAAATCGCAATCAGTAATCCCCAAGCTAAGGCATGAATTTGCATGTGCCGAATAATATCAATATTCCAAAAAGCCACAATGAGCAGCAGTCCGCCGAGGACCAAGAACTGGCTGCGTACAGGACTTAGTAATTGTTTCTCTACAGAACTTGAAGCATAAATTGCCATGGCGTAACTTATTCCTGCTCCGAAACCTAGCAAGATCCCTCTATAATCAAAATTATTGTCGTTTTTAAATAGATTGCTTGCTAAGGCTGTGCCCAACAAAACAATGAGAACTCCTGCAATCTTGCCCAGGGATGGAAACTTTTTCAAGAGCAATGCTTCCGCAACCAAACTGATCCAAATGGACTGCATCAATAGGATGATGGCCACTGATACAGGTATGTATTGAATGGAGAGGTAATAGAGAGTTGTGGTCAGACCTAATGAAGTACCCCATGCCATCAGCTTAAACTTAGCAGCAAATTTGACCGTTCTTTTTTCTTCGGCATTTCGTTTTGTTAGTAGATTAAATAGAAGCAAAAAGAGAAAACCAAACATAAACTGCAAAAAGGTCAACAAGCTGGTATGTATGCCCAAATGGTTGGCATATTTTACAATTGTTGCGAGGAGTCCGTAGCTACAAGCGCCAGCGGCAACATAGAGTGTTGATTTATAATCCTTCATTTTGAAAATAGTTTTGAAATAAAGCCAATTGCTGTGATAATGATTTGCTCCAGTAAGCTGTATCATGTCCTCCCTTTGATTCCATATAAAGGTGCTCGATGTTTTTGTCGGTTAGATGCTTGTGAAATGTTCGGTTCATGTCCAGCATTTGCTGGTCCTCCGTTCCACAATCGATAATATAGTGCTGCTTATTTTGCATCATCCTATCTTCATTGCTATAAATCCGTTCGCTGTCGTTTAGATCTTTTAAATCTCCGAGTACTTTATCTACCTGATAGCCTTGGTATCCTTTTCCGAAGCGATCGAAGTCTATGGCACCACATGAGCTTCCGACGATTGAAAAAGTCTGCGGATAAGCTATGCCGATGTGAAGCGCCCCATAACCACCCATGCTCCAGCCGAGTATTCCGCGAGCACTTCTATGCTGTAAGGTAGGGTAGTGCTGATCGATGTAGTTTACCAGTTCGGCACCGATAAAAGTTGTGTATTGTGAGCCAGGGTCTACAGGGCTATCTACATACCAAGAATTGAAATTTCCATTGGGGAGGATATATATAGTCTGACATGTTTCTGCTTTTTGTACTAAGTCCGGAATGTCGTTTTGCACTGTACGATTGGGGGTGCCACTATAGCCATGAAGAATATAAACCGTTTTATAATTGATTCCCTTTTGCATGTCGGGTGTAATTATAATGGTTTCGATATTTTTGTTCATTTTGTCACTATGGACTTTTGTCCTGATAACCTGTTGCGCAGCGAGCGGTAGGATAAGGGCGTAAAATAGGATGGTGAGTATTGTTTTCATATCTTAAGAATTTGTCTTTATGGTACAAAATTCCAAAGTATATTATTCAAAAACATGTACAAATGTTGATGGAATTATGATTTTAATTCTTTACGGATGCGACTCAGCTGCGTTGGGGTTACGCCGAGATAAGAAGCGATATGGTGCTGTTTGAGCCTTTTGAAAAGAGCTTGATTTTGATAGAGCTGCAGGTAACGCTCTTTGGCGGACTCCCATTTGAGACCGATTTCGAGCGGTTCTTTTTTTACGACCCAGTTCTTTTCGAGATAGGCAATCTGAAAGAGCGCTAAATCGTGACGGATCATGATAAGTTCGCGGAAAGCTTTAGCCGAATACTGGATCAGCTCCACATCTTCAAGTGCAATAATATTGAATGTACTGGGTTTTTCTTCGATGATTGCGGCAGTGGAAGCGCAAAAGCTATTTTCTTCGAAAAACAGTTTGTAGATGATATTGCCATCAGCATCAGGTTTATAATAGCCCAATAGTCCCTTACATACAAAATAATAGTATTTCGCATACTCTCCGGCGCGCAGAATGAGCTCATTTTTTTTGAACTGTTTTACCTGGCAGATGGTTTTCAAAACTTCTGTCGTAGCTGGGCTAAGCGCAGCATAGTTATTCATTTCGAAGAGGAGTTTTTCTACCATCAGGAGCGGCTGTTAGTTTTTAATGCCTGGTCAAGCCGATGGACAAAGTTAGTGAAATGATCGCATGAATAGCATTTTTTAGTGGATAGTAACTTTGAAATTGATGATTTTTATGCTAGTCTTGAATGTAATACTCCGTTCCATTCAGGCCTACATATATTTCTTTATCTAAGTCGCCACGGTAGCCGATAAAAAGAGGATATTCCTGATCTCCTGATGGGTTATTATAAAGTTCCTCGATGTTCGCATACTTTGCTTTGATGAGAATCTGATTTGTTTCACCATTTTTTATTCCTTTCAGGAGCGTCTGTTCATTGGTAAAATCTGTATAAGGTATTTTTTTTCTGTTGGGACGAAAAACTAATTTAACCCCTTCTTCAATCAGATCCTTATTTTTTTCGCGAAACTCCTGTATGGAGCGCTCCTCTGGAAATATTATTTTTCCGGTATGGCTATCTTTGATTTCCTGTAAGAGCGTGTTTTGATCTATGCTGTTGCTCATATGAACTGTTGAATTTTTGTATAGATAAATTGTTGTTTCACCCGTTTTAAAATCGGCAGCGTTGTACTTATATACTCTTGCGCCTGATTTGTCAATGCGGTAGCGTTCGCCACTGAATTGCACCCAGGCGAAGTCTTTTGTTCCAAATTTAATGATCTCCGGATTATTCACATGGAAAAGCTGAAAGTTATAATCAGCTTCGAACAGCTCAGCTTTTTCAAAAAGTGCATTTATCTTCACGTTTAGCGCTTTGTCACAGTAACCATATAAGCTGTCACCTATGAGTACCGGAATTAAATCTGGATAGGCTAAATTTGTGGAAACTGATTTATCTTGGGCAAGATTGGGCATGCTCAAGAGTGTTAAAAGAAATAATATAAAATTTTTCATCTGTTATGATATTTAATGCGCATAACAAAATTATTAAATTAGCGTTTTTAAAAAATCCATGAAAATAGGGGTTTTAGACAGAGTTAATCTAAACCTTAACCGATTGGAATTGGTATTACACAGGAATTCTTAGATTTGAAGACCGAATTTTGTGTAGAATCTACAGAATTTGAAAGAAATTAAGGGAGAATAGATCGGGAATATGACTCATGTTTTGACAAATTACCTGTTATCCATAGGTAAACTATCCATGGAAGAAATTAGCTTTTCTGTACAGTTGTTCAAGCCGACCTACTTAAAAAAAGGTGATTTTTTTATCCGGGAGGATGAACCCTGCCGTCATATTGGATTTATCGCTAGTGGTGCTGTAAAAGCATACGCTTTAGATAGCGAAGGAAAAGAAAATATAACCTGTTTTAAGTTTGAAAACGAGTTTGTCACTTCATTTCCAGAGTTTGTTGCACAAAATAAATCCAGAAGAAGTATACGGACAGTAGAAGATAGCGTAATTTATAGCATAAGCTACACCGACTACCGCTATTTGCTTCGTCAGGTGACTGCTTGGAATGAAATTGTAAAATCTGTGATGGAGCGGGAGTATAGCCAAAAGGAAAGTTATCTGCTAAATTATAATAATAGGTCAGCTCTAGACAAATACCGCTATGTATTATCTAGTGAGCCAATGCTTATCCAGCGGATTGCAACGCAAGATCTGGCATCTTATTTAGGTATTACACAGCGATCGCTTACGCGGGCGAAGCGGGAAATACTCCGACCAGGCATCTTATAGGACAAATGTCCTTATATAAGGCTCTTCAGTGATGTAGATTTGCACAAAAAACTATGTTACGTCACATTGCTCCCGAAGTTTTTCAGATATCCCTCTTACCGCGAAACAGCATCAATTGTTATATTATCGAAGGAGTATTGGTCGATTCTGGAATACGGAACTCGTACAGCACTATAAAGAATGTGCTACAGGAAATTCCCGTTTACCAGCATATACTTACGCATGCTCATCCGGACCATCAAGGCTGTTCTGGTCAACTATGCGCCGAGTTTGCAATACCCTTATTGTGTCACCCCGATGAAGTTTTTAGAACCGAGACAGGTTTGGTCACTAAAGATTATCCTGATCGGCACCATTGGCTTGCAAAGCTTCAGCAAAAGTACTGGGCAGGCCAGGGGCATAGCGTGAATCGCACAGTTGTTGAAAACGATACGATAGGCAGCTTTCGGGTCATAGAAACGCCCGGGCATTCAACAGGACATATTTCTCTGTTCCGCGAACACGATGGTGTACTGATCATCGGTGATGTCGCAACAAATATGAATTTGCTTACAACAAAGTCCGGCTTGCACCTTCCACCAAATTTATTCACTTCAGATCAACAGCTCAACATTCGATCGCTACAGAAATTAGCAAAACTGAATCCGGCTATTATCTGCTTTGGTCATGGACCTGTTATGAGAAATACAGATCGGAAGTTTGAGCGGTTCGTAGCTGAATGCAGTAGTAAGTTTTAGTTTGCAAGGAAAAATCAGTTCGAATCCCAATAAGTTTTTTTTGTGAACTTCTCATTACAATTTTCAATCCATTTCTTGGAAGATTTGAAGCTACCAAATATAGCGTTGCATGACATACATTGTAATACCCTTTTTCCCTTTCAGGGAAACCATGTCGGGAAAATACTCGTGCCGGTGCTCCATACTATGGATTTGATAAATATATACCATGATGATTTATGACGTTGTGTTGTTTGCTTTAGATGTAGCGGGATTACTTTTAAAGGATTTTTCCCTGTCATCCTAATATTTTTTTCTTTTGCTCCTGAAACTCTTCTTCGGTAATGATCTCGGCATCCAATAGTTCTTTCAGGTCAAAGAGCGCTTTCTTTTTCTCGGCCATATCTAGAGGTTGTGCAGGTGGTGGTGTATTCGTTTTTTCTTTGACCTCGCCGTCTTCTATTGCATTGGTTTTCGCTCCAAAATCAATCAGCAATGCAGTGATCTCATTGTATCCTTTTATATTGGAATAGTCGATGGGTTTTTGTTCCAATACGTTGGCAATATCCGTCGTCGCGCCATGGGTCAATAAGTAACGGACTATATCTTTTTTTCCGTAAGATGCGGCATAATGCAAGGCCGTATTGCCTGAAGCGTCCTGTTTATCAATAGCTGCGCTATTATCCAGCAACAGTTTAACCATAGATAAGTATCCAAATTTGGCGGCTGTCTGCAATAAGGTTTCGCCTGCGTAGTGGGACTCAAATCCGAGGACAAAAGTGCGCGTCCCGGTATTGGCGATCAATTTCTGCAAATAATGTCCATCTTTACCGTCCCAGGCGTCCACATTTCTAGCATAATCGGGAGAAAGCCCTTTGTTCAAAAAAACATTCACCAGTTCTTTTTGGTTAGCACCAACGGCATACCATACGGGAGAAACGCCTTCCCTGGACTCGGCGAAAATGTCCGCGCCTTGTGCAACCAGTTTTTCACAAATAATACGATTACCCGAACGTGCAGCCAATAAAAGTGCGCTTTCGTTTTGATCATTTAGTATATTGACAGAAGCGCCGCCGTCCAACAAAAAGTTGACAATTGGTACTGAATTATTTTGGATAGCTACGCTTAATGCTGTGTTGCCTGCTTTGTCTGTAAAATCGACATTGGCATTATTTTGCAATAAGATGTTTACCATTGGTGGGAAATTCCCGGCCACAGCAATCAGTAAAGGAGGCATCGAGTCTTTATTCAATGCATTGACATCAAGTCCTTCCCTGAGTAGTTTTTCCGCAATATCCTGCTGCCCTGTTCGTGCAACTATGTGAAGTAAACTATTCCCCTGGAAATCGTTTATATCAGTTTTCGCTCCGGCTTCTAGCAAATAAGAGGCCGTTTGCTTTTGCTTATTGAGAATCGCAAAAAACAAAGCGGTTTCTCCATTGTGATCTTCATAATTGATGTCTGCTCCGGATATTATCAGTTGTTTTACAATATCCAGATACCCTTGATAGGCAGCGTAATGGAGTGCTGTTCTGCCTTTTTCATCGGTATATTTTACATCGACCTGATTTTTTTCTATCAGGATCTCGGCTATTTTTCTTTTACCGCCTTCGCAGGCTACTATAAATGATTGGGACATAAATTCAATTTTTAGGCTAATAATGTTTCAACGATTTTGGTTTTGAGTTGGTCTTCCATCGCATAGTCCACTGCTTTTTTATCAAAACGGTTTTCAATGGTGGAATCTGCACCGTGTTTCAGTAACAATTTTACTTTCCGGTAAATGTCTTTTGCAACGGACTCTTCATAGTTGCAATTATACATGCAGACTTTTATCAGCAATGTATTCCCATCATTGTCTGCCTCGTTGATGTCTTCGATATAATGATGTTCCAAGAGGTACGAAAGCAATTCCGAAGACTTCTCTGCCACCCAATCGATGCCCGATTTTGGTTTTTGATAATATTGGGAAGTGGCAGATAAAGAAGCACCATTTTCCAAAAGCAATCCGATTATGTTGATGGAATGTTCATCTCTTTGTACAAAGCGAAGGGTTACGTTCAGTAAATTTTCCCCATCCTTGGTCAACTGCGTAAAATCGGGTGTGCCATATTCCAGCAATAGCTTCAACATATCGATATTCTGCGAATGAGCGGCAGCAAGGAGAAAAGGCGTTTCACCTTTGGTGTTTGTTATGTTTACATCTGCTCCGTTTTCCAATAGCTGCTTGCATACCGCAATTTTATTGGCACTGACAGCAAGAAACAATGCCGTTTTATTTTCTATTGTGGTCGCATTGATATCGACTTCGTTGTCGAGTAGTAGCTGTATGATCTGATCTGCGTTGGCAGGCGGCATACCCAACTTTTGACAAAACAGATAGAGATAAGATTCCCCGTACCTGCTTTTGAAATTGATGTTGATTCCTGCATCAATAAGGGCCTTCAAAATTTCGATGGGCGCATTATTGTCAATTGCAAAACTGAGCAGAGTATCTCCGGAAACTTCTTCGTTAATGTCCTCTATTTTGGACAGGAATTTATTAAAATAAGGAAGATAGGCTTGTATTGCGGCAGGATCATACAGCGCCGGCTTAAGGAAAACCGCTATTGGAGAGTGGTTGAAACTCTCGTATTCAAAAAGGTCTGTTTGAATCCAGTCCTTGTTTAAATACAACTCGAATGCTTCCCAATATTTATTTTGTATTATTTGTTTCAGCACATTGGTCACCTGATGTTCAGGAGGTTTTGATGTTATATTTTGTAAATATTCCACCAGCAATTTTTCGTCCCGTTTATAAGTGATGTCCATAAAGACATTGATATCAAATTCCGACATAGGTAGTATTTTATAAAAATTTAGTTATAGCAATAAATAAGTCTAAAAGGAAGCTTATATGTTTTCTTCTTCCTCCTCGCTAAATGTCAGTTCAATATCGATGAACTGAGCAACTATTTCCGTAATAGCTCCCTGTTTATCGTATCCGAAATAAACGGGATAAGTGCCATCGCCAAAACCGCTTTGTATCATAGGGATGGTCAGCTCTGTGTCTGGAATAGCAAAGTTGATCCAGTCTCCGCCGTCCCTTTGATAAGCTGGCGCTGATTGGCTGCTCTTTTTGAACTCCGCGGCAAAAAAGTGGTCATAGATGTTTTGATCGGGATTGCTTTTTTGCCAGTTCTCAACAAAACTGCAATAGGCATCTCTAGTAGCCTGGTCTACGATTGTCGCCAGCCCTGCATCCACATGAAAACCAAAATATTCCCCTTCCTGGAAATTGTCCAGATTTTCGTTCCCGAGGAGAGCTTCCGTATAGGTAACGGCCTTGCTGGAAGACAGTTTTAACCTAAAGCCCACATAACGGTAATGATCTGCTTCCATTTCAACCACTAATATGGTAAGCGGGAATATTCCAATAGGGATTTTGGTATGATAAGGCAGTGCATCTTTTGCTAAATAGACCAATGGGTCGCGAACAATGACATTTCCCGTAGGAAAAGAAATACCGCCAACTTCGATTTTAAACAAACGCTTTTCGCAGATTTCAGCGCTGTCAAAATACCTGTTGAAGTCTGTTGGGGAGGATAGCTTTTGCTTTACAGGTTCATATTTCTGAAGCCATTCAGGTGTAGGTAAATGCTGCATATTTATTCTTTAAAATTGTACCCTTAAACATTTATAAAAATAGGGAAAGCCAGTCAGACCTCTATCCCTGAAAACCGTTATTTTTATAACGCTGTTTCCCACGTATTATTGGGATCGATGCTTAGCACAAATAAGTTTATTTCACTATTTTATGTTGCCAGTGCAATAAAGCCTCTTGGATATGGTTATAGGTAAGATCATTCAAATAAAAAGCATCTGCTTCGGGGCCATACAATTCCCTGTATGTACGTTTGATTAGCTCCAGTTTATCTTTAGGGGCAAAGGATGCAAAGGCCATAATCGAGATAAGCATTAAAACGGATACATCCTAATACCAACTTATACCTAAGATCGAATCCGGCTGACCGTTCTTTCGAATCCTAATACCTTTAAAACAAGAAAAGCTAATCTTGCGATTAGCTTTTCTTTTGTGATCCCGCTGGGATTCGAACCCAGGACCCATACATTAAAAGTGTATTGCTCTACCAGCTGAGCTACGGAATCTTACTTCTTTGTTTTTGAACTACCGTTCCTTGTTTGAAGTGATGCAAAGATAGGGTTAATCCCTATTCCGCGCAAGTATTTGTGTGATAAAAATGCGTCCTGGCTCTTTAGGGCTTCATTTTTAGTGATTTATTTTTTCTTTTAGGAGAGAAATTCTCGGTCTTCATCCGATAATTGGGACTTCTGGTCGTTGTTTTCTTCACCCGATTCGTCCAAATCTTCCTGTTCATACACCTGCTGTTTCTTTTTTCCGATTTTTAGTAGGGATACAAATGCGATCCCGGCAATAAAAAAGGCCAATAGCAGCTTCCATAGTGCGATCTGTGTTGCCCCGAGAAAATTGAGCTGGACCGATTGCGGATTCTTAACACAGACAACTGTGATGATAACCGTAATTAAGATTAAAAAGATATTACGCATGTTCCTATAAACTATATGTCGTTATTATAACAGCGAATATAGGGAATATCTGTTTTTAATCGATGTTGATCTTTGCACGATTTAAGCGTAGGGAATTTAAGATAACCGAAACTGAACTGAAACTCATTGCAGCGGCAGCAATCATCGGTGACAGTAGTATTCCGAAGGATGGATATAACAGTCCAGCCGCCAATGGAATACCGAGTATATTATAGACAAAGGCAAAACCTAGGTTTTCCTTAATATTACGAAGCAGTTTGTGACTCAGTACTTTTGCCTTGGCAATTCCAGTGAGATCTCCTTTCAATAAAGTTAGTGAAGCACTTTGTATCGCGACATCTGTACCGGTGCCCATGGCAATGCCAATATCGGCCTGAGCAAGGGCAGGGGCGTCATTGATCCCATCGCCGGCCATGGCGACTACATGACCTTTTTGCTGCAATGCGTGAATTTCCTGCAACTTGTCTTTGGGCAGCGCATTGGCCTTGAAATGTTTGATGCCGACTTGTTCGGCGACAGCCCTCGCCGTATGGATATTGTCCCCTGTCAGCATAACCACATCGACATGATGCTGTAGGAGGTATTGAATTGCCCGCTTCGAAGAAGCCTTTATTTGATCTGATATACTAAAGTATCCCAATAAGTTATTCCCTTTTGCAAGGAAGGACACCGTTTTTCCCTTCGATTGCGCATCTTCGGCCATTCGCTTGATGTCATGCGGAATTGCTATACCGATAGACTCCATCAACAGTTGATTGCCAAGCGCGATACTATTCCCCGCTATGTTTCCCTTTATGCCCTGTCCGGCAACATTTTCGAAATCGACGACTTTACTGTCTGTGCTACTATTTTCTTTTTTGGCTCTTTCGATAATAGCATGACCCAAAGGATGTGTACTATTGGCATTTAACGCGGCGGCCAAAGATAATATTTCGTCTTTGCTGCTGGACGAGTTCGGCTGAATATCATCAACGGTGGGTTTTCCTTCGGTGATGGTACCTGTTTTATCTGTTAGTATCACATCCACCTGATTCATTTTTTCCAGTGCGCTGGCATCTTTGATGAGGATACCATGTTTCGCACCTTTACCGACGCCAACCATCACGGACATCGGCGTAGCGAGTCCCAGTGCACAAGGGCAAGCAACAATAAGTACGGCAAGTGCATTGGCAAAACCGAATGCTAAAGACGCAGAGGGAGCCCAAAGCCACCAGGTAAAAAATGTCAAAATTGCTATGATAATGACAATCGGAACAAATATTTCGGAGACTTTATCTGTTAATCGCTGAATGGGTGCTTTGCTTCTGCTTGCATCGTTGACCATTTGAATAATCTGAGCCAGGAGTGTATCTGAACCAATGCGCTCCGCTTTCATAAGGAAACTTCGGTCGCCATTGATTGTTCCCGAACTGACATGATCGCCCTTTTGTTTTTCCACTGGTATGGGTTCGCCAGTCAGCATGGATTCGTCAATACTGCTGTTACCATCCGTAATCTGACCGTCTACAGGAATTTTGTCGCCAGGTTTTACTTTGAGTATATCTCCTAGCTGGATTTGATCGATACCAATTTTTTTATCGATTCCATTTTCTACGCGGGTGGCTTCCGAAGGACTCAATTTAATCAGCTCTTTGATTGCTGAATTAGTTTTGGAATGTGCTTTAGCTTCCATTACTTGGCCTAACAATACCAGTGTTAGAATAACGGTAACAGACTCGAAGTAAAGCGCAATGTAACCATGATGATTTTTTAATTCTGCAGGAAAGATCTGCGGAAAAAATAGGCCAACCAAACTATAGACAAACGCAGCTCCAGCACCAAGTGCAATCAGACTAAACATATTAAGCCGCCAGGTTTTGAAAGATATCCAACCCCGTTGAAAAAAAGACCAGCAGGTATAGAAAACAACTGGTAAAGATAGCACCAGCTGTACCCATCCCGACCAACTTGGAGGAATAATTTTGCCTATTGGATTGCCCGGAAGCATTTCGCCCATGGAAAGTACAAATATAGGAACCGTAAATAGCAAAGAAACCCATAATTTCATACGCAGATCACGATAGGTCTGATCGTCTGCCTCGTCATTTCCATTGGCTATAGGGACCAGGTCCATGCCGCATATGGGACAATTTCCCGGATGATCTTGCACAATCTCCGGATGCATGGGGCAGGTATATTGAAGGTCTGTCTTTAACATGGGGACCTTTTCCAGGTTCATGCCGCATACAGGGCAGTTTCCAGGTTCGTTATAAAGTTTGTCGCCCTCACAATGCATAGGGCAATAGTATTTATCCAAAGATGTGCTGTCAATTGTTTTGCCAGCCAGAGATGCTGTCTTTGATTGATTTGTAGTATTATGATGGTTGTTGACGTGACTATGGGGTGAAGGAACTGTTGTATTTGACTGAATGGGCGGGTCATGTTGATGTTCTCGATCGCTGTGTGAGGCTGAATCGTGTTTCACCAAATGCATCCCACATACAGGGCAGTTTCCTGGTGAGTCATAAAGCTTGTCGCCTTCGCAATGCATAGGACAGCCGTATTTATCAGCTGTTTGCTCCGCCAAGGATAGACCGGATGGTGTATCAATAGGATGCTCATCTGATTCGCTGACCTGATATGGCCCCAATGTGGATATTATTTCCTGTAATTGTTGTAGCGGAATATGGTTCTGAGCGGCTATTGTCATGGCAGGTGGATCCAGAGTGACAGTGGCATGTACTCCAGGGAGCTCGTTCAATTTCTGTTCGATCGTTGTTCTACATCCATCGCAGGACATGCCGGAAAGTTTATAGTGGTGTTGCATAGCGTTGTCTTTGTTGAATAAAGCTAAAGGTTATATTGGAAGGAATTTTACACTATTATCAGAATTTCTTGTAAAATTTCCCCTTAATAATCTGTCTTTTCGGTAGGCGTCTATCGTGTCGACAGAACTGGTTTAATCACCTTTAGATGACGGAAAGTGATGTCAAAAGAATTCTACCCAAATCACGCTATGATAAACAAAATCGCGGCCCATTTTGTTTGCTTATGGGATAAGCAGGAACGTGGATATCTCTGAAATTAAGATAAAAGCATCACTTGCGGGTGTTTGATCAAGGTACTGACCGTTACGTTATTTTTCAGGATTTCTTCGTGAAAAGGAGCAGGGATCATCAGCTTAAATGTTTTTCGAGCAGTTTTTATGATGAATAGGGCGCCATGAACGACCTGTTTATCGTCGATGATCAAGGTGTGTTGTTTTGCCAGCTGATTGCCTAATTTTTCCTTTTCGATAAGTTGTAAAAGTTGTTGCATTGTATCAAAATATTTAGCCAAAATTACCAAATACTTAGCATTTTTTGTTTTTTTTCTCCTAGTTGTTATTTAAAATTTATCCAGTGCTTTTAGGCTTTTATTATTTTTTTAATAGCTAATAATCGTTTTAGCAAAGAATAGTTTTTAAAATTTGGCGCAATCGATTGCGTATTTAGTTTGCTAAAATGCTAAATATGAGAAGGATGTATTTGCTAAAGTTTGTTTAACTTTTTTAGCTTTGTGCAACAAATATCCAATAAAACAACATTATGAGTGGTATAACTACACTAGGTCAATTTATCATTGAAAAACAGGCCGATTTTCCGTATGCCAAAGGGGAGCTCTCCCGTCTATTACGCGATATTGGAATCGCGGCAAAGATTGTAAATAGGGAGGTTAATAAGGCCGGATTAGTTGATATTTTAGGCGACGCAGGACAGGTCAATGTGCAGGGGGAGGGACAAAAGAAACTGGATGTTTACGCTGATGAACAGTTTATTAAAGCGCTTCAAAGTGGAGGCGAGTGCTGTGTGGTTGCGTCTGAAGAACATGAAAATCCGGTTTATATCCAATCAGGGGTTTCCAAAAACGCCAAATATATTGTCTGTATTGACCCATTGGACGGTTCAAGCAATATCGATGTCAACGTATCTGTAGGAACGATTTTTTCCATTTATCGACGAATTTCTGATACAGGTGTCTCTTGTAACAGCAATGATATTTTACAGCATGGCACGAAACAGGTCGCCGCTGGTTATGTGATCTACGGAAGTTCAACAATGTTGGTATACACGACGGGAAAGGGGGTAAATGGCTTCACATTGGACCCTTCTATCGGTGAATTTTGTTTATCTCATCCTGATATGAAAATTCCGGCTTCGGGCCAAATTTATTCGATTAACGAGGGAAATTATTCCAAATTTCCAAACGGCGTCAAGCAATATATCAAATATTGCCAAATGGAAGATAGTGCAACACAACGTCCGTATGCGTCGCGCTATATTGGTTCAATGGTGGCCGATATTCACCGCAATCTACTCAAGGGTGGAATATTTCTTTATCCAACGACTTCTGCTCACCCCAATGGGAAACTTAGATTGATGTATGAATGTAACCCTATTGCCTTTATCATCGAACAAGCTGGAGGCAAAGCTTCCAATGGATCCCAACGTATTTTAACTATTGAACCCAAAACTTTACATCAGCGTTCTGCGGCATTTTTGGGGAATACCGAGATGGTGGAATTGCTCGAAGATTTCCTAAAAAAATACAGTGATTGATTCTGTAGTGATTCAATGACAGGTAAGATTCTTTAGACAATAAGAATTATTTATCTTTGTCCTCAGAAAATGGCTTCATTATTGCGAAGCCATTTCTTTTTCACGATTTGTAATATGTTACGATTTTTAGTTTTTATTTCATTTGTTTCAGTAGTATTTTTTTCTTGTAAGGATAATCCTCCGACTTATGGCGACGTTTTGGCGAAGGGGTTTGAAAATAAGTCCTATAAGGATTTTGACACAGCAGCTTATGTAAAAGTCTTCCATGAAGTGTATGGCAAAGAAAAATCCCAACTGGTTAATCCAAGCTGGATGAAGGAATTATCTGATTCTACTGAAGGGATGACTTTAATTGCCGAACACCTCTTTGATGGTAGTATTGACACCATGTTAACTTATTTTGAGCGGAGTGATGCGCATGGTATTCGAGCTAGTTATTTCCATACAACTGCGATTAAGGAAACATTATCTTCGCTTCGAAAACTGAAAAGCAAAGATGTTGCCGAAGTTTATCCCTTATTGGCGAAGCTTGACTTATTGAGTACTGATGGGCTTGTAGCTTATGTAAGCAGCCTAAAATATGGTGTTGTTAATCCTAAGCGTCTTTATGGACGATATTTTGTCCCTCAAAAGCGTATGAACTATAGTAAAGTTGTACACTTGTTGGACAGTGTGAAAATTGGAGCTGTTTTGACAGATATCCAACCTAAAAACCAATACTATGGTAAATTTCAGGATCTGCTGCAAAACGGAAATCTATCTAGTGCGCAACGGAGCCAGGTTCTAATGGTATTGGAAAAATTGCGTTGGATGGGAGAGGATTTTCCAGAAAAATATGTCTTTGTAAATATCCCTGAACAACGGCTGCATATTATGGAAGACGGAAAGACAAGCCAATTGATGAATGTATGTGTGGGTGAAACAGAAAATCCTGCCTATACACGAAAAGGCGAGAACCATGAAACTCCGGTTATGCAGGGCATGTTGGATGCCATGCAAGTGAATCCTGTATGGAACATCCCAAATAGTATCGTTAAAAAAGAGTTGTTGGCAAGTGTCCGAAATAATCCAAACTATTTGGCATCGCGCAATATGGTTGCTTATTACAAAGGTAAACAAGTGGATCCTGCAACGGTCAATTGGAATTCGGATTCTGTCGAAAATTTCCGTTTTAAACAGAATCCCGGTTCGGATAATTCATTAGGGAATGTGAAGTTTCTGTTTGAGAACCCATATTCTATTTATCTGCACGACACACCTGCAAAACAAATGTTTGGACAAAGCAATCGCGCTGTAAGCCACGGCTGTGTGCGGGTGGAAAAACCTGTTGATCTGGCATCTTACCTTGTTAATAATGAAAAGCAGGCCGAAAAAATTGCAAAGGAAATTACGACAGATTCGATATCGAAGTCGCGTTGGGTAACACTAAAACGCCAGATGCCAGTTTATATCAACTATTATACAACCTGGTTGGATGACGACGGAAAAATTGTTACGTATCCTGATATCTACGGTTACGATCCTCGATTGAAAGAGGCGTTAAAGAAATATTGGACTAACTAATAAAAAAGGCTTAACTCGATACGTTAAGCCTTTTTTATTAGTTAGTATTCCGAGTTGTAGGCGAGTGCTATCCGGACAAAAGGATAGTCTTTGTTGACATTATTATGGTCTTGATAATGACCTTCCAATCTGAAGTATCCGGAGTAAAGGTTGACACCAAAGTTTTTCCAGATACGCATGGAAGCGCTCGTGGATGCCGTATGTAGAAAATGATGGGACTTGTTGCCGCTGATCGTTACAAAATACCCACCACGATAGTCTACACCAAATTTAAAGCGGTTTAATGTGCTCAAAGTGGCTGAAACTCGAACATCCGCTCCAGGACCATAGTCGTAGGTGCGGCTTTCACCAAAATGGAGATAGGGATCGGGGACAGCGGCTAATACCACTGGACCGCCACCAAGAATCGTTGTCAGCTTGGTACGGCTGCCGATATTGAAATTGGAAAAGACATTATAGTTGATACTCTGCGATCCATAGTAAAAAGCTTCATTACGTAAGAAATCGAAATGAGCAGACACGATACCACGATGGCGTCCTGTTAAATTGGATAGAATACGGTTGCCATATAGCGAAGCATAAACATTGACTGCATTGACGATGGAACTGTCATCTGATCCAAGTTCCAGGTTGAGGAAGAAGTCATCAAATGGTTTCTTTTTGTCCAAATCATCATTGGTGTAAATCAATTTGATACGTGCATATATGTCATTTTTTCCTTTATTCAATATGTCGTGTTCCTTGGCGTCAAAGCGTCTTAGTCCCAATTCAACTTCGGTGTGCACCAAAGAACTGTCGATAACGGCACCTTTGACCTTATCGCCCCAGCGTCCATCGAGAAGTCGGTTGAGTCCATTTATCGGATTGACCAGCATGGCCAATAGCTCTTTTTTATTGCGCTGCCCTTTGGTCAGACTCGGACGGGAAAGAATATGATGCGATAGTCTATGGGTCATTTCACCTAAAATTGTACCGCCAAAGCTTGTGTTGATGATATCGTTGATAGAAGGCGGTTCTGTTTCACCTGCAGTTTCCCAGATATAGCTACCTGCAACGGTTGCCGCTGTTGATTGCAGAAAACTATAGTTGTTGGATCGAAACGAATTGAAATAAAACTGACCGTGATAAGGGTGCGCCATTTGGTTTGTTGCAAAAAGATTATCGTCCCAGGTCCACGCTGATAACTTTAAATGGCTAAAAAAGTTTTTAAAAGAAATATGGGAAACAGGATCTTTTCGGATGAAGTAATTGACTGAGGCTGGAATGGCCTGGATGGAAAACCATTCAATTCCTGCTCTCAAGAAATTCTTTTTTTGGTAGTCGAATAGGCTGTCTGTTTGTTTGATATCGATACGGTGCTTGTTCCATGCTTGGGGCTGCCCGTAGTGGGACAAGGTATACTTTTCGGCAGGTTTCGATCGAAATAGGCTATCTGAAGTCCTTAGCGAATCTCTATCTAGAAGAAATGCTGCCTTGCTATTCCCGACACATACTAGCTGCGCAAGCAACAAACAGGCAAATAGAAAGAGGCTATAATGATGTGGGGTAATGCGTTTTTTGATCGAAATGAACATACTGTTTTGCGATAAAATTTGTAAAGAATAACAAATATAGGGTAAAAGTGTTTGTGTGATTAGTACCTTTGCTGCACTTTATCGCGTTCAAGTAATCTCGAAATGAACAACACTTTTGACATATTCAATATAAAATCGGTTAATCTTAAGAACGAATTGTTTGCGGGATTAACAGTTGCAATGACCATGATTCCAGAATCGCTTTCGTTCGCGATCTTGGCTGGACTACCACCCTTGACAGGACTTTATGCTGCATTTTTAATGGGTTTAGTTACTTCCGTTTTGGGCGGTAGGCCTGGAATGGTCTCGGGCGGTGCGGGAGCCACCGTGGTAGTTTTGATGGCACTTGCAGCAAGCCATGGAATCGATTATCTCTTTGCGGCAGTCGTATTGGCTGGCCTCTTGCAATTTTTGGTAGGCCTTTTTAAATGGGGCAAATTTGTGCGCTTAATTCCCCAGCCTGTTATGTATGGTTTTTTGAATGGATTGGCCATTATCATATTTATGGCTCAGGTGGTCCAATTTAAAGTGAATACCGGACAGGGGATGGAATGGATGTCGGGAATCACTTTGTACATCATGGGTGGACTGACTTTGTTGACAATGCTGATCGTGATCGGATTTCCACGTATCACAAAGGCCGTTCCCGCCTCGTTGGTAGCTATTTTGATCGTGTTTGGTTTAGTATCGCTATTGGGTATTCCAACGAAGAAAGTCGTAGATATTGCTTCTGTCAGTGGAACTTTACCACATTTACATGTGCCTATGGTCCCTTGGAATTGGGAAACATTGCAGCTGATTTTTCCGTATTCATTGGTGATGGCAGGAGTAGGACTTGTGGAGTCGCTTTTGACACTTAATATGGTCGATGAAATAACGGCGACTAAAGGAAATGCGAACCGTGAATCCATGGCACAAGGTGTAGCAAATACAATCAATGGCTTTTTTGGAGGCATGGGCGGTTGTGCCATGGTTGCTCAAACACTCGTCAATTTAAATGCTGGTGCACGGACAAGGCTTTCCTCGTTTATTGGTGCAATAACAATCCTTTTGATTATTTTGGTTGGCGCGCCTTTTATTGAGCAGATTCCCATGGCTGCACTGGTGGGAGTGATGATGATGGTGGCGATCGGCACTTTCCAATGGGTGAGCTTACGTATTGTCAATAAATTTCCGAAATCCGATATTTTTGTTGGGATGCTTGTTGCAGGAATTACGGTTGCCCTCCATAATTTGGCACTTGCTGTGCTTATTGGTGTGGTAATAGCTGCACTCGTATTTGCATGGGATAATGCAAAACGTATTCGGGCAAGAAAATACATGGATTCCGACGGTGTTAAGCATTATGAAATCTACGGCCCACTTTTCTTCGGATCCACAGCTAATTTTTTGGATAAATTTGATGTTTTAGAAGACCCCGAACGAGTTATTTTAGATTTTAAGGAAAGCCGGGTCGCAGATATGTCTGCTGTGGATGCGCTTAACAAAATTACCGAGCGCTATGCTGCACAAGGGAAGAAAATAGAACTTTGGCATCTCAGTGAGGACTGTCGCTCCTTGTTGAAAAATGCTGCGGGTATTGTGGTGGTCAATATCATGGAAGATCCAACTTATCAGGTCATGCCTCGGACATAGGCTGCTATTTTTTCCGTAGTTCAAAAAATAGTTCGTTCCCTTGTCTCTGTGGAATGCTATTGATAGAATCTGTCAACTGTAAAATGTCAAACTGAGATTCGAATAGCTGCTGATATTCCGCTTGATTTCCACCGAAAGGAGGCCCCTGTTGAGCGAATTCCCGTTTAAATAATAATCCTGTAAGGATACTATTAGGCTTAAGCAGGGTGTGCATTTGCTGTACATAGTTACAGCGTAATGACGGATTGAGTGCACAAAAAAAGGTCTGTTCAATAATGTAGTCGTATTGGCCCTGGTGCCGAAAAAAATCTTGACATACAATTTGGAGATGAGGGCTGCCAGCGAATTCTTTGCTGACTTTTTCAACCAAGGTAGGTGCGATATCAAGTAATGTAATTTGACTGAATCCTTTATCGAGAAGAGCCCTCGCCTCATGCGCATTACCACAGCCGGGAATTAAAATAGACGCATTTTTGGCAATGTATTCTTCAGCGTAGCTAACGATTGCAGGGGCTGGGTATCCAATATCCCAACCCGTTTCTTTGTTTTTATAACGATCATCCCAATAGTTTCCATCCAGCAGTGAAGAATTCATATCAATTTTTTTATTCGATGTCCATTGGCAATTTACTTAAATATTACGTCAAAATCACGTTCGATTTTGATATTACGGATAATCGTGATTTAGTAAAATTTTAAACGATAAAAGAAATTTAATGAATGCCTTTATTATTTGCAGTTTATTATTTGATTAAATAGCTATTTTTACCGCTGGTATCCAGATTTAAGTGGATTTCCTAAATCCATGGTTTAATAAAGTGCTGTTGAAGCTGTGAACTTTGCTGTCAGATTTTAGTGGGGAAAGCTACTGTTGGGCAGGGAATTATTGAATTCGGTTGGATACATACGATATTAAAATTTATAGCGTTCAAATAGTTTAGCAGGGACAATACCCTGATGTTTTTAAATGAATTATATTAAAGTAGTCTTATTTATTGTTTTATTTCTAATTGTTGGTCTTGCTTACGCTAATCAAGATTGGAACGGCTTGGAGGAAGCCCATCAATATATCGGTTATTTGCTGTTAGCTATATATATAACAGGCTCATCACTATTTGTGTATAAACCTCTTAAAAGCGATAGGAAATTAAAGCGACATTTTTTTATCCGGTTTTCTGTAGTCTGTATCGCCTTCCTGCTACTTATTGCCCCATATGTGATCCTTAAGCAACAAAATGATGGTTTGGGGGCCGGATATTTACTTTATTTTATGACAGTCAGTCTTGCGGTACCGCTGTCCATTTATGCCTTTATAGAAATCGTATGGTTATTTACGCAAAAGAAATATCCGCAAATTGGTGTTAATCTATTACTTGTTGGCTATATCTACTGCCTTTTTATATTCAGTGGTCTATTTGGATATTAAATCTATTGGAGATACTGGCTTGTAATCATCGTCTTTTAATCGGTTAAGGTTAAGAACGTTGTTGTTCGTTTTTCGAGAATTACTTCTTCTGTAAGAAGAATCAATGGTCAAAATTGGTATTTGCTTCTTTACAGGAAAATTGCTAATTTAATAAGGATTCTTAAACCTGAATTTAAAGGATCCCAAGCGTAAACCTGATCAGGTCCTTATTCTTGACGATAACAATTTTATAACCAATTAATGGATTGAGGTATGATACACAAAGTAGTTTCCCTTGTATTGGGAGGAGGTCGAGGGTCGCGCCTTTTCCCATTGACACAACAACGTTCGAAACCAGCAGTACCTATAGCTGGAAAATATCGTTTGGTAGATATTCCGATTTCGAACTGTTTGAATTCTGGCTATAACAAGATCTTCGTATTAACGCAGTTCAATTCAGCCTCTTTGAACACACACATCAAAAATTCTTACAATTTTAGCATTTTTAGTAAGGGCTTTGTTGACATTCTGGCTGCGGAACAGACAAATGAGGGCGATCGCTGGTTTGAAGGAACAGCCGATGCTGTCAGACGTACACAGAAACATCTGCTTAATGTAGATTATGATTACATTCTGGTGTTATCTGGTGATCAGCTTTATCAGATGGATTATTCAAAGCTTATTGATTTCCATGTAGACAATGGGGGGGATGTTACCATTGCAACCATACCTGTGAATGGCAAAGATGCGACTGGATTTGGTATTTTAAAAGCCAATGAAGCCAACGAGATTACAGCTTTTGTCGAAAAACCCGATAAAGAAGAAGTGTTAAACTGGACTTCTGAGGTCTCAGAAGATCTGCACAAACAGGGGCGGCATTATTTGGCATCCATGGGGATTTATGTTTTTTCAAAAAACATATTGCGTAACCTTCTAATTGCAAATCCAGGAATGGATTTTGGCAAGGAAATTATACCGGATGCCATTGAAGCACTTCGCGTGTTAAGTTATCAATTTGATGGCTATTGGACCGATATCGGGACAATCAAGTCTTTTTTTGATGCAAATATTGGATTAACCGATGATATTCCGGATTTCAATTTGTTTAATGAAACAGTGTATACAAGGGCGCGGATGCTTCCACCTTCGAAAATTTCGGGAACAACCTTAAACAATACAGTGATTGCCGATGGTTGTATTTTAAATGGAGATAAACTGGAGCGATCTGTAATTGGAATCCGTTCCCGCATTGGAGAAGGAACAGTTATTAAATCGACCTATATGATGGGGACAGATTACTATGAGCAATTGGAAGAGGTGCTTGAATTGGGAAGTACACAAAAGCCACCACCGGTAGGTGTTGGAAAACGCTGTTATATTGAAAATGCAATCCTGGATAAGAACTGTCGTATCGGAGACGATGTCCGCATCATCGGTGGACCGGGTCTGAATGATGGCGACTTTGAGACCCACATGATATGTGATGGTATTGTTGTTGTGAAAAAAGATGCGGTCATTGCAAATGGGGTTACCATCGGATTTTGATGATTTATAAAAGTTGAACCTAAAGTCCGCTGTTCACTTAAGTGCATGAAACAGCGGACTTTTTTTTCTTGTTTGTTATAAAGATAAAATGTGTGCTTATGCCTAATATTCGTCATACTGTATGGATTTGTGCAGCCAAAGAGGTTGTTTATCGAGCTATTAGTACGCAAGAAGGTTTATCGTCGTGGTGGACCCCGTTTACTATCGCAAAGGCAGAGAATGGGACAGTCTCACGATTTACTTTTGGGAACGGCTATTTCAAAGCCATGGAAATCAAAGAGCTTGAGCCCTTTCAAACGGTTAAATGGTTTTGTGTTGCGGGAGCAGATGAATGGATTGGAACTTTAATTTCTTTTGAACTTTTGTATGCTGATCAGGAAACTTTATTGTCCATCTACCCTGAAATGCAAGGACAGTTTGAGCAGGGGAGTAGTAGCTGGGGTACTTTATTGCTCTTTCAGCACGACAATTGGGAAGCCTACTCCGCAATGTTTGCAGAATGCAGCTACACCTGGGGTGCTTTTCTTCGAAGTTTGAAATTGTTATGTGAAACAGGTAAGGGTAAGCCCTGGCCAAATCAGCACCGTGTATAGTTTTGGGAAAACAAGGGCTATTTGGGTATGAATAGCACAAATATCGAAATGAAAACTGCAATTTTAGGTGGGATGTCTGATTATTTACGCTTTCACCCCATGGCTATTCAACCTATAGCGGAAGTTGATCGCCTGCGATCGGTGATTGGAAAAGGTGTTTGGTATGTTAATGAACGGGGGCTAGCGACTTCTTTTACTGGATAAATTAATATTATCTTTGCGCACGATAAAATAAATAATAAAATGATCGATTACAGGAAACAGCTGGTTTTTTATTGTATGCTGGTTTTACTTTTTGTATTACCTGTTGCCTCGTTTGCACAGATCTTGTCGGAACAACCTTCGGATTCGAGCAGCGGATCTCATTTTTTTAAGAAAATTCCTTACAAAGAACTGGCTGTTCCTGTAGGATTGATCACCTATGGTATTGTTGCCAAAGGGAATCCCTTTTTAAAAGGGATAGATGAAGATATTAGAGACGGCGTTTCGAGAGGGAACAATCAAAAAATTAAATTAGACGATTTCACCCGTTTTGCTGGAACTGCCGGAGTTTTTGTTCTGGATGCGGTCGGGGTACCTGCGAAACATAATCTTAAACAACGCTTGTTTACGACAGCGGTTTCCAATATTATCATGACTTCAACTGTAAAAATTATGAAATCCACGATTCCTGTTTGGCGACCAGATAGTTCAGCGAACAATTCTTTTCCTTCAGGGCATGCTGCCACTGCATTTGTTGGTGCGGAACTGCTTTGGCAGGAATATAGACAGGAGTCAATTTGGTACGGAATAGCGGGCTATGCTGTTGCAGCTGGTATCGGTTATCTGCGGATGCACAATGATAAACACTGGTTCTCAGATATCGTTATGGGAGCTGGGGTTGGTATCTTAAGTACTAAAATAGCTTATTGGCTATTGCCTTTGGTCGACAGTCGATTACAAAATTCGAAAAAGAGCTATGTTGTACTACCCACGTATAACGGAAGACATTTTTGTCTAAATGCCAGCTTACAGTTTTAGGCTCTTATTTTTTTAAGTCCCATTCGGAGCCTCTACATTGATCGTACTCGGCTCGCCTGAAAATAAAATTTCCTAGATATTATTCATACAGGGATATAAATCCACTTTAAATCCCTGTGTTCACTACAGTTTTTAGGTGTTCTCCCTGAAGATCGGGACTGCTGTGTCAGGCATTTCCATTCCCTATTTTAAAGATGTAACGTTTCTGTGAATTTTGGATTAAAAAATCATATTAGTTTCGTTAATAAGATTTTGTTTTCTAAATTTAATAGACAATCTAATCCACTTTTACTGTTTTTTATAAAAAGAAATCAGTGAAAATAAATAAACCAAAGTTGAACCTACAGGTTCTTTATTATTTTAAACCAATTTGTAATTATGATGAGAAATTTTTTTCTTCATGGAAAGGCAAGACCCATTAGCCTTTTGGGGCTCTGCCTGCTGTTTAATCAGCCCGATTCTTACGGGCTGAATCTGGAGCCGACTAATGCTATTGCAGCTCAAGATCAGGTCACAGGGGTCGTTAAAGATGAGAAAGGTCAGGTATTAGCCGGCGCCACCATCACCGTCAAAGGAACATCCGTTCAAGCGTCCTCCAATCAACAAGGTATTTTTTCTATTCGAGCAAAGCGTGGTGATGTTTTGGTCGTGAACTACCAAGGGTTTACAAAACAGGAGGTGGCCGTTTCCACAGGTAATGTGAACGTGGTCATGGTATCGAGTGATCAAGCACTTGAAGAGGTCGTGATCATTGGCTATGGTAAGCAGCGGAAAGGAAATATCACCGGTTCGGTCGCTACCGTCAATGCAGAACAGTTAAAAAACATCCCCAGTTCAAATCTTTCCAATTCTTTGGCCGGTAGAGCAGCGGGGGTAAATGTCACCAATACTTCGGGGATGGCGGGAGCGTCGTCGAGCTTACGTATTCGGGGGAGTTTTGCCGAGCCACTTTATGTAATTGATGGCGTGGTTCGCGATAAAGCTGCATTTGATGTGCTTGAAGCGAACGAGGTTGACCAAATGACCTTCTTAAAAGATGCGGCAACTGCGGCAGTATACGGTACACGGGCCGGTAATGGCGTTGTTGTTGTGACGACTAAAAAAGGAACGGCGCAGGCCCCTGTTTTTAATGTACAAAGTAATTATACCTTCAATACGCCAACACAGGAGCTCCTTGCTAATTTAACGACTGCGCAAGATGAATTAACTTATCAAAATAGGGTTGCGGAGTTTCGTGGTAATGCTATTCCTAACGGTCAAAAGGAGTTTGATTATTTTAAGGACAAAAATTACAATGCCAATGACGTTATCTGGCGAAATCCATTTACACATCGACAATCCATATCAGTCAATGGCGGCGGTGACAAAATTACCTATTATAGCTTGCTGAGCTACCGTAAAGAAAATGGGTCTTACAAATCACTGGACCATGAGAAGTTTAATCTGAGAAGCAATATCTCTGCCCAAATTACAGAGGATTTTAGCATGGATTTTAATATTTCAGCTAACCAAACCAACTCGAAGCGCTTTTTCTGGCCGTTTAGCACATCTTCCAATGATGATGATTTTGATGTATCCGATTTCTATCGTGTTACCTTCAACTGGCCAAAGATGTATCCGTTTTACCTGAATGCAGACGGGACACCGAGCAATACACCAACAGCTTATCCCGTACAGACGCCTATGGGAAGCTGGCAGGCCTGGAATGTGATCGATCAGGTCATCGGAGATCGCTATATAGACCGTAAAGTGCGGCAGGTCAATCCTATTATGACCTTAAACTTAAAGCTTGATAAATTGGTGCAAGGTCTATCGACAAAAGTTGTCGGAAGTTACATTGCCCAAGACTATATGCGTAAGCGTTATATGAGCTTTCAAAAGAACTATACCTTTACCCCCTTAAACCCGAATGACAACCGCTTTATACCAGCTCCGCCATCAGAAGCAAGTATCAATATCTTTACTTTTAGTCAGAGCCAGCCTTTTATGGACTACAGCCCACAACGACTGTGGGAATATCAGGTAAACTGGTTTTTAAACTATAACCGCAAGTTTGGTAAACATGCTGTGGATGGAACATTGGTTTATGAACAGTCCAAAAAAGGAGGGACTTATGTCACCTCACGGGCAGAAAATCCAATTACAGCCCTAGATCAAATGTTTATTTATCCTACAGATCGTAACTTTCGGTCGACAACTGCCAATGAAACAGTTGATTCGAGACGTGGCATCATTGGTCGCGCCAACTACAATTATGCGGATAAGTACATTGCTGAGTTTTCTTTTCGTTACGATGGATCACCTTTGTTCCCTAAAGATAAGCGTTGGGGCTTTTTTCCTTCGGTCTCGGCAGCCTGGCGTGTATCGGACGAGAACTTCTTTACGGATATAAAAAATACGATATCGGACTTGAAGTTCAGGGCTTCTTATGGTACCACGGGTAATGATTTGGATGTAAATGCCGATCGGATCGGTCAATTTGGCTATTTAGAGAAGTATACCACCTCTGGTGGCTATATGTTTGGTGACCGCTATTACAATGGTATTGCGTATGGCGCAACACCAACGCAGAATTTAACCTGGACAACTTCCAAAAGTGTCAATTTGGGCTTGGATTTTGGATTTGTCAATAATAAACTGACTGGTAGCCTCGATCTGTTTTCACGTAAGGAAACCAATATTCTTGGCAGAAGATCACTGAAAGTCCCCGATAATTATGGACGTTTGCTTGCTCCCGAAAATTATGCGGCGAGAAGTTATAAAGGGGGGGAGATTTCTTTGAACTGGAATGACAGGGTTGGTGAGGTGGCTTATGGTCTCAATGCCAATCTGGGTTATGCGAAAGACCGTTGGGACATCTTTGATGAAGAACCAGCATATACCAATGGGCAGCCTCAGTATTTTCGGTCTAGAATTGGACGGCCTGAAAATAGAATTATTGGTTTTGAAGCGCTGGGTCTGGTAAGGACGCAAGCCGAAGCTGATGCACTGAAGGCAAAGGGATTTACGACTTACGGAAGGGATCCTTTTCCAGGAATGATCTTGTACAAAGATGTCCAAGGGACAAACTATTCAGGTGGTCCGGATGGAAAAATTGATGACAACGATATGCAGCTATTGTCGGACAATAATTCTCCGCGCATCAATTATGGGTTTGGATTCAATGCAAGCTGGAAGGGCTTCTATGTCTCCGCCTTATTTCAGGGGGTTCTTGCCTATGATCGGATGATCAGCAATCAAGAAGGCGGTGGCATGCGCCAACACGGCGATACCTTCCGTCCATATTACCCGATTTGGGCTTCCGATGTCTGGACACCGGATAATACCGATGCCAAATATCCACGGCCAACAGGCCGCTCGGATTGGGCCGAGTCCGGTGCAGCACCTTCGTCATTCTGGATAAGAAATGGAGCCTATCTGCGATTGCGCGATATTAATGTGTCTTATCGATTGCCAAAAAGCATGACCGAGAAGATACGCGTAAAAGATGTCAACTTGTTTTTCAATGGAACCAATTTGTTTGTTTTTTCACCGATGAAAGAGTTCCATGACCCAGAGCAAAAACTGTACGATTCTTATCCAGTCATGAAAACCTTCACGTTTGGACTCGATGTTAAATTTTAAATGAGAAAAAGATGAAAAAAATATATTATCCTTTAATTGCCTTGGCTTTGTGTATATCCTCCTGTAAAAATGTATTGGACATTGAGGACCTCAATTCGCTGGATGAAGCCAAGGTATGGGCCGATCCAAATTTAGTCAACGGTTATCTTGCCAATTTATATCCACTATTTGGTAACTGGAATTCTGGTGCGGATGGAAATTCGGAACAACTAATTGGGATCGCTTTTCCATTGGATGCGGTTACCGTCAACAATGGTTCTTACAAATCATGGGATTACACAACCATCCGGAAAATCAATACGGCAATACAGAAAGTCAATGAAAGTAGTTCACTAAAAGACGATTTTAAAAAAACGGTGATTGGTCAGGCGTTGTTTATGCGTGCCTTTATGTATTTTAACATGGTTAGGATCCATGGCGGTGTTCCTTATATTACGGTACCGCAAGATCTAAAAAATGATGATCTTAATGTTCCCCGCAATTCGACAAAAGAATGCTTTGATCTGATCGTTAAAGATCTGGATCAGGCTATTTCACAGTTGCCAAAAACAATTGCAAAAGGAACGGCCGATTATGGGAAAATCGATGGTGATTTTGCAACCGCTTTTAAAGCAAAGGTACTATTATATAAGGCTTCTCCACAGTTTAACCCTTCCAATCCTTATGGAAATGCCTATTGGCAGGAGGCCAATACCGCAAATAAATTAGCTTATGATCAGCTTAAGGCGGATGGCTATAGTTTGACTCCTGATTATTCCAACATTGCCCTGGTAGAAAAGGGACCGGAGGTTGTTTTTGCTGTGATTAACGCCTATCCGAATAAAGTTGCCAGTTGGGATAATGGTGTACGTCCGGGATCTGAAAGTAGGGGGCCAGCAGGTTCCGTTCCATCCTGGGAATTTGTAAAGGCATTTCCAATGAAAGATGGAAAATTATATTCAGATCAAACAGGTAAATATCATAAGAACGAAGATCAATTTTTACAATCCTATTGGGAGAACCGGGATCCGCGTTTTGAAAAATCTATCGTGTGGAATGCCAAGATTTATGAAGTTTCCGGCAAGACCGGCAAAAGACAATACACTTCTGTAGGTATTGCTCCGGCTTTAGATGACTTTGGCATTAACCCGAAGGCAAAAACTCCATCGTCCAATTTGGATCGATATAGTGGATTTTTTATCTTGAAAAATTCCAAACTGTCATTAAAGCAAACCGAAGTGGAAACGCAGTATGACGTCGACTTTGTGTTGATGCGCTATGCCGAGGTTCTATTGAATTATGCTGAAACGGCAAATGAAACAGGAGATTTTGCGACAGCCTTAGACCTGGTTACGCAAATCAGAAAAAGAGCGGGAATCGAACCCGGTGCGGACAATAAATATGGTATAACAGCGACCACGAAGGAACAAATGCGTGAAGCTATTTTGGCAGAGCGTAACATTGAGTTCTGTTTTGAAGGACATCGTTTTTGGGATTTAAGAAGGTTACGTAAGCTCAATATACTGAACAATACAACCAAACATGGAGTTGAAGCCATTGCAGTAAACGCAAACGGAACGGAGATGAATCTGGATGATGCCAATGCATTGGCCAAGACATATTCGTTGAAAGAAAATCAGTTCAAATATAGCGTCTTGCAGGTGCCCAGTACAGGAAACAAAGTGAATTTGGTACCCGATACCTATTATTTCTTTCCCGTCGCGCAGTCGGTCATTGATAAGAACCCAAATATCAAGCAGAATAAAGATTGGGGCGGAACATTTAATCCAACCATGGAATAGTATTTTTGTCTAAACCCATTCAATAAAAAACACCCTCAAAAGCGAAAGCTTTTGAGGGTGTTTTATCTTCATGTCATTAACGATAGCTTGAATAATCTCCGGATAGAACTTTGTTTTGATTAAAACTTAAAAACTCGTGAAGTGAGCCTGCCGTGGCCTTTAATTTTGATCTCTTTTGGATAAAGTTCCAATAAGCCATAGGCATTGCTGGCAGGAGTTTCAATCATACCCTCCATAGTGACAAAAGGAATATTGTTTTCCTGTACAAAATTGCCTTTATGATTATGACCTGAAAGCACCAGTTTTACTTCGGAAAATTTGTAGAGTATAGCAAGAACTTGTCTGTTATTGAGTGTTTCATAGCCATTTTCTGGCAATAATGGATGATGTGTTAATACGATTACATGCTCCTTGTTTTTCCGCGCTTGGGCAAGTTCGTTTTGTAGCCATAAGAGCTGTTTATGATCAACTCCGCCATTCCAGGGTTGCGTGTTTTTTCTTCCATTTGCTTGTAGGCTATCGACCAATAATTTCCATTCGCTCCGCTCTGCTGAATTGGCTGTTGTGGCATATTCACTAAGTGCATTTGTGTTTAAGAATACAAATCGCCATTTTCCTTTTGTAAATGCGTAGTATTTAGCTGGCATCCCAAAAGTACTGTGCAATAGATCGGGGTTGGATACGTTGACGTAGTCGTGGTTTCCAAGTAGACAATACTTCGTTTTTTTTAAAGGGGAGAGATGTTTTAACAGTACAGGTAGATCTTTTGGACCTTCATCCACAAGATCGCCAAGAATCAATGAAAAATCGACCTTATTGCGATTGAAGAAATCTACGGCCGTATCGACCTTCATTAAAGAATTGTGGTAGAACCGGCTGCCATGATCTGTTTTATCAGCGTATTGCATATCGGCCATGATACCGATACGGAGAATCGGCGTGCTGGATTGAGCCATACTCAATAAGTGAGGTAAATAGCAGGTGATGAACATGGAGAAGAACTTCCATTTCTGCTTGATTTTTAAACCGGTTTGTTTCATTTTTTTAGCGTTTTAAAATATGTTTCTATAAGAATATATTAGTCCGTATTCCGGTAATGTTGCTTTACTGTCTGTTTAGTCTATTTTTTAAGCTGCCGTTCTGGGTAATTGATTATAATGTTATCACGAGTATACTGAGAATAAATTAGAGATTCAAGTAAATGGAATACACAAACGTTTGTGTAAATTGATGGATCGCTAACGAATTATAAATGATTGCCAACACATATAAACTATTGATTTTTTAGATATTGTAATACTGTAAATTGGCGATTGTGGTGTTTAACGAATAAAAGGTTTAGGTATATAGATAATATGAAATTGATTCGTGCAATAACAATTATTCTTCTTACTTGTTATGGTATTTTGTTACCAATTTATCTCGGAATTATACTTCCCGAATATTGGGCTTGTCGGAAATGTATTTATGAGGGGGCTATGGGCACTGATATATGGGGAAACGCAGTACAGTGTTTTGGCGACAGTAAAGCGTTTGGTGAAGCTATTTTCCAGTTTTCGTCTATTCTGGTTTCGGGATTAACTTCTGTGTTGATCGTAATTTTTTTAAGGACTTATTATTTGAAACGAAATGCAAAAATAAATACGTATGATAAATAAAATCCTGATTAGCTTGACTTTAATTACCATTCTTGGCTGTTGTTGGTTTTTTTTTACACTATTCGACGCTATCGACTTGGCGCCTACGAAAAATAATCATTTGGCAAATGAGGAAAAATGGAAAATAGAGCTGCGGGCTGATATTGACAGCTGTGAAAAGCATGTGCTGAAAAATCAGATCGATTTACGGCGCGGAAACGCAAAACGAGTCTCTGAACTTGCTTTTCGAACTCAAACTATTTTGTTTTTAGTAATCTGTATACAAATTGTTCTACTCTTAATACTTCTATTAGTTCCCAAAAGATATATTCTTAAAATTTAAGAATGAAAATGCTGCTGAATAATTTGAGTTTGTCAATAGGACAAGCTGGTCGTTGTTGTTCTGCAGAACATGGATGACTAGTATTCAAAAAAAACGTATTTTCACAATAGACAAATTTTATTCATACCAGTAAGGACTAAAAAACTAAATAAATGATCAAAAAGAATTCGGCGGAGAGAATCACTATTTACCTGAATACAAAGGAAGAGTGGCGATTTTGGCTTGAGAACAATCATCACATAGCACAATCAATTTGGGTGATCTGTAATACTAAAAAATCAAATTTACCGGTGGTCAACTGGACAGAACTTGTGGATGAAGCTTTGTGTTTTGGCTGGATTGATAGCACGAGGAGGCCGATTGATGCCTATTCATTCATGCAGTTATTTAGCCGAAGAAAACCCAATAGTACCTGGTCTAAAATTAACAAAGAAAAAGTAAAAAAACTAATCGATGCAAATCTGATGACTCCAGCGGGGCATGAGGTTATAAAAATAGCACAAGAAAATGGCTCTTGGTCAATTTTGGACAGTGTGGAAGAATTAATTATTCCCGAGGATTTGGATGAAGCATTTCAACATTATGCTGGTTCAAAAGATTATTTTCTTGGATTGAGTAAATCCGTCAAAAAAATGATGTTGCAATGGATTGTTCTCGCCAAAAGACCAGATACCCGCAAAAAACGCATTGATGAGATTGCCGCAAGAGCAGCAGAAAAAGACAGACCTAAGCAATTTGTGTAAATTTCCAGTATTTCGAACTGCTGTTTCGAGTGGTAAATAAAGGATTTTTAGTCAGATCTAAACATCTGGTTTTAGGAATTCTATTGCCTAATAGGGCTGTTTAAATAGTGCTATTTTCATGGCTATTTAATAGCAATCTTTTGGAAGCGCTTCCTTGTAAAACTGATTTTCATTTTTTCCTACAAAACGTATTAATTAATTTATACCAGGTCTACTATTAGTAGGGGTTTAACAGGGGGATAACAGGGGGTTAACAGGGGTAAACCCTTGTTAACCCCCTGCTATATCCCTGTAAAAATGGTATTATTCCAGTTTAACTTACGAATGTGATCGCAATGTGGTAACATGGTTAGGGGTATATGGTTAGGGGTATAAAGAATAGCTGTCTCAATAATGCCATTTTTTGTATTGAGAATACTTAGGGCAATCTTCAGTTTGGAGCCGGGTCAATACATATGCGTTCAAAACCTTAACTTCTGACCAGGGCCTGGTCCATAACCATGTCATACAATATCGTTTTGATCCGCAAACCAAGAAATTTGATTCCATAAAATCTATTTTCTAATTTTGTGAATTGCGTATATTAGAGACTTAACTACCACTTTAAAAACTGTCCACTTGAAAATGAAAATACTAAATTCAATTCTAATGTTGATTTTTTTGAATACGTTTTTATATGCTCAAAAAAATCAAGTTTCCAATGAATTCGAAGAAAGAATTAAAACAGAAATAGAAAATCCATCTTCACAGTATTTCTATCCTAATTTATTAAATAAAATAAGAACTGAACCTGAAAAAATATCAAGTGAAGAAATTAAATTTTTGTATTACGGTCAAATATATAAAAAAGGAAGTGGGCTCGCTTTTTTAGACAACCCAAACGAGGATAATTTCAGAAAAGCGGTTGTAAAAAATAACTGTTCTAAAATATTGAAATTGGGCTACTCAAATTTGGCGAAAAATCCTGTAGAACTCTCCACATTGATTCCTGTTTGTGGTTGTCAACAAAAAAAGGGGACAACAGATAACAATTATTTAGGTGCAAGATTAAAAATGGTTTTAGAAACAATTTTTGAGACTGGAGACGGAAAAACGAAAGAAACTGCTATAAAAATAGCAAATGTCGAAGACGATTTATGGATAAAAGGAATTTTGGGATTTAAAGGAGACAAAGAATCGTTTGAAACTTCAAATGGTAGAATTTTTAGTGTTTGGGATAATGGAAATGAGAAAATTTACTTTGAAGACAGTTGGAACTATAAGTATAACTAATTCAAGAAAACTAGCGCTAACGTTGAATTGGTAAAAGGAGCGTTGAATTACTTTGATTGAATTTAAAACCGACCCATCGAATGAGAAATAAGATATTGACACTATTACTTTTACTAACAGCCTTAACAGTCTACGGACAAAAGAAAATGGAACAGAAATTCTTCACTTGGGACGATTTTGTTAAGGGATATAGCAAAGAAATAGTTTCTGCCGAAGACGTTTTTAATAATATGGTCAAGAGTGGTCTTAAAGACAACTGCTTGACAAAAATGGACTTCACTTTTATCTCAGACAAAAAAGAGAACTTACAAAAACTTGGAGAATTTATCAAGGTACATTATCCATATACTGTTCAAGAAGTTAAAAAATACGAGAAACTGTGGGAATTAAACGGAGAGACAAATGAAATTCCAATGACAGCCGACAACTTACTTTTCTGGAGTTTGGATATGTATAAAAGAGGCTTTGAATTCGACGCAAAACTTGACGCTTACGGTGGCCCCTTTGACCAGAGAAACCAGAAATTTCCAGTCATTGACACGACAAAGACTGACTATTATTTTGACAAAGGTTTAGCATGTTATAACAATGGAGATTTAAGCGGCGCAATATTTAATTGGAACTTTGCCATCCAAATTGACCCAACAGACCCAAATGCTTACTATTCAAGAGCTATAGTGAAAAACGAACTGTACATCTGGAAATCGGCACTTAAAGACTACGACAAAGCATTAGAAATTGCACCAAAATTTGTAAGTGCTTTAATAAATCGTGGTGGACTTAAAGACCAAAATGGAGATTATCAGGGTGCAATCGCTGACTACGAAACAATTTTGAAACTTGACAAACTAGAGCAGGAAGCAAAACAACAAGCATATTTTAATTTAGGAAACACTTATTTCAATTTAAAAGACAAAAGGAGAGCTTGCGAAAATTGGAATAAGGCACTTGACAACGGAGCAGAATATGCAAAAGAACGAATTAATGAATATTGCAAATAGAGAAACAGACAATAATGAGGTGATCCCTTATAAGAAACCACCTCATTATTTATTGGTCTGACAATCATTTCCAAAGATTATCCTGGTGCAAAAAAAGCCAACTGACTCGTTAAATACTACAAAATGGAGTTCTGTAAGTTTGTTTATTTTCAGTGTGTTGGCTTGTTATATTTTATTTGTTTATTTTCCGATACAGAACTTCGAAAAGATATTATCCAATAAATCGTCTGTAGAAACACTACCTGTAATTTCACCAAGATGATATAAGGCTTGACGAATATCCATGGCTAGAAAATCTGAAGTGACAGGATTGTCAATACCATATATAACGCGTTCCAATGAATCTGCTGTTTTTTGTAACGCTTCTACGTGACGGATGTTGGTGACCATAACATCATCGGTATTTAAATTTCCTAATTGTACACGATTGATCAATTCGTCTTTCAGTTCCTCGACACCGGTCTGCTCTTTTGCTGAAATGTAAAGCGGATTAAGGACATTGTAAACGTCTTTTTGCGCCTCAGAAAGCAAATCTGATTTATTGATAATGGTAACAAATGGAATTTGTAGGCGCTCGATTTCAGGTAATTGAGCTTGTACTTCTTCAACTTTGTCTTGTGTAGGATCGAAAAGATAAATGATCAATCGTGCCTGTTTCATCTTTTCACGGGTACGCTCAACACCTTTTGCTTCAATAACATCTGCCGTCTCACGTATACCTGCTGTGTCAATAAATCGGAATGTGACACCATGAATATTAATTTCATCTTCAATGGTGTCGCGAGTAGTTCCTGCGATGTCAGAAACAATAGCACGCTCTTCGTTTAAAAAAGCGTTCAATAGCGTTGATTTCCCAACATTAGGTTTTCCGGCAATGACGACAGGGACACCATTTTTCAGGACGTTCCCCTGTTCAAAAGATTGCACTAATTTTTGAACAATGACCTGTATTTTATTAATTAGATTTTTAAGTTGATCTCTGTTTGCAAATTCCACATCTTCTTCCGAAAAATCAAGCTCTAACTCAATCAGTGAAGCAAAGTGTATGAGATCTTCGCGAAGGGATTTAAGCTGATTGGAAAAACCGCCTCGCATTTGCTGCATCGCCACTTGATGTGAGGCTGCAGAATTGGATGCAATTAAATCGGCAACTGCTTCTGCTTGGGATAAATCCATTCCGCCATTGAGAAATGCACGTAGGGTAAATTCTCCCGGACGGGCCGCACGCGCTCCTTTTTTGATCAGTAAATTAACAACGCGCTCAATAATATATTTGGAGTTATGTGTTGATATTTCCACCGAATTTTCTCGCGTATAGGAGTTCGGGGCTACAAATAAGGAGACCAATACCTCGTCAATGATCTCTTCGCCATCCCGTATGGTTCCAAAATGGATGGTATGTGATGCTTGTTGAAGCAGGTTCTTCCCTTTAAATATTTCGTTCGTAATTTTTATGGCATGCTGACCCGAAACGCGTATGACAGCAATAGCTCCATTTGTTCCGGAAGATGTCGCTAATGCAACAATGGTATCTTCTGTGATATATCCCGTATTTGACATGGTACAAAGATACGTTAAATTGGAGTAATGGATTCTATATATTGCCGGACAAATTAAATTCGTCGTGATCGATTAAACCTTTGTTCAAACATTGAAGTCATACCCATAGAAACGCTTGTAAAAAAGAATGAAACACAGGCAGAGCGGAATTGATTTTTAAATTTAAATTATACTGTTATGAGAAAGATGATATACTTCGCGTTGGCAATTGGAGGGCTGGTTTTAATGGCTCCCCAACAATCTTCAGCTCAACATCGTGGACATGAACGTGAATGGAAACAGGACAAAGAGCGCAGAAAATATGAAGAGAAAAGGGATAAGGACTATCGAAAATATTTAGAAAAACGCGAAAAAGAAGATCGTAAATATCATAGAGAAGTTGCAAAGTCTTATCGAAAAGGATACCGTCATGGAGCACCGGCCTGGGCAAGTGCACATCGTTACGATAGTAGACACCATGTATACTTTAGAGATTACAAAACATTCTACGACCCTTATAGGGGAGGTTACGTGTATATGCGCAATGGTCGTTGGAATTTTTCGGCAAATGTACCTTCATTTATGTTGAATGTCAACTTGGGAGCAGCCAATATCCGGATTGTAAAAGATGTTGCAATTAGCAGACATCCTGAAGATTTTTACAACGACTATCGTTGGGATTAGAAAGAATTTATCTTGTTGTTTGAATAAAAAGCCTCAATCTTTAGGAAGATGAGGCTTTTATTTTTCTTTTAATCTTCTTCGAAACTGACTTTATTGACTTCAAGTGATTTGATCCGTGCTAAAGATACGATCCTTAAATCAGTTAATTCTCTCAATCGCTTGCCGCCTTCCTGAAAAGATTTTTCGATAATAAATCCCATGCCTAGCAATGATGCCCCTGATTGCTTGACCAGATCGAGCATGCCAAATGCGGCATTCCCATTAGCTAAAAAGTCGTCTATGAAAAGAACATTGTCTCCGGGGGCAAGAAATTCTTTACTTACACAGATGTCATAGGTTCTATTTTTAGTAAAAGAATGCACCTGACTTACATACATATCAGCCATGGTAGTGGGTTTCGCTTTTTTTACAAATACGACCGGGAGTTCTAGAAGGTAGCCAAGCATGATCGCTGGGGCTATTCCGCTTGCTTCAATTGTAATGATTTTATTGATCGGGAGGTCAGCAAAACGACGTACAAATTCAACTGCGATAGATTTCATCAATACAGGATCCATCTGATGATTGATGAAGTTGTCTACTTTAAGTATGCCACCTTCAAGACTTTTGCCATCATGAAGAATTCTATCTTTTAATAATTTCATGTTTTATTTATATAAATATAGCGTGCTATGTCAAAATTTTGGTTTGTTGATCCTTAATCTATCTCCATTTGATAGAGGTTGTTAAACTCCTCCTGATGGTGTTCGAGAATTACTTTCCGTTTCATTTTCAATGTAGGTGTTAATTCCCCATTCTCGATGGTAAATTCGTCTCTTAAAATAATTGGTTTTTTGATCTGCTCCCAGTTACCAAAGTGCTGGTTTGCACGACGTACCTCCTGATTGACTTTTTTTACAATGGCAGGGTCAGTCAGAAAATCATCCTTTGTCATGGTTGCAAGTTCAGGAGCATCTGTTCTGGCCCAATCCAACAAATGGGCATAGTTTGGTACAATAAAAGCAGAAGCAAACTTCATCCCGTCACCGATAACCATTGCCTGTTCAATAAATTTAGATTCAACGAGCTTGGTTTCGATAGGTTGTGGTATGACGTACTTTCCACCCGAAATTTTGAACATTTCTTTTTTTCGGTCGATGATTTTCAAAAATTTCTCGTCTTCCCATTTGCCAATATCACCAGTATGTAGCCATCCATCAATAATGGTTTTATCTGTTTCGGCCTTATTCTTATAATATCCCATCATGACGTTAGGACCTTTAACCAGTATTTCTCCGTCTTCAGCTAGTTTTATTTCGACAAAACGGACGGGAAGGCCAACAGTACCTATGCGTATTCCTTTGATATAATGATTGACCGAAATGAGTGGGGAAGCTTCGGTCATGCCGTAACCCTCATATAATGGAATTCCTGCAGCTAAGAAGGCACGTGTTAGTTTACTATGAAGAGAAGCTGATCCAGAGGCAACAGTAAGTAATTCGCCACCTAAGGCCTCATACCACTTGTTAAGGACAAGTTGTTTGGCCAGCTTAAGTTTCATATTATAGGCAAAGCTTCGTTTTTCTGGGTTAGGATCATATTCTTCCGCTACTGAAACCGACCAGTCAAATACTTTTCTTTTGAAACCAGTGAGATCGTGGCCTGTTTTCATAATTTTCTCATAGACTTTTTCAAGAATACGTGGGACAACGGTCATGATATGAGGTTTTACTTCCTTCAGATTATCACCAATCTTATCAAAAGATTCTGCGATATAGATTGTAAAGCCAAGATACATATAGGTATATAAAACCATACGTTCGTAGGCGTGGCAAGGTGGTAGGAAGGTCAGTCCGCGGTCGTAGGCCTTACAGGGGGTAATTTCTGCTGCGCCCAATACATTGGAAAAGATATTATTATGCGAGAGCATTACGCCTTTTGGTTTGCCCGTTGTACCGGAAGTGTAGATCAGGGTAGCGAGATCTTCAGGTTTAACCTGGTCACGTAGTGCTGCTAGTTTTTCTAGGGAGCAATTAGAGCCTATATCATTAAGTTCTTTCCAGCTGCGTGTTCCTTCTTGATCTGCGATGCAAAAAATATACTTCAATGTATAGATTGAATCCGTTAGGTTCATCAGGCGGTCGTACAAGCTTTTATTGCTGACAATGCAAACCCTGATTTCAGCATCATTAAAGATATATTGATAATCTGTGTCTGTAATATTAGGGTAGATGGCCACCACTACAGCACCAATTTGCTGGATTGCAAAATCAATCAGATGCCATTCCATGCTACTGCCGGCAATGAGACCAACTTTTTCGTTAGGTTTAACGCCAAGTTCAATCAGCCCTTTGGAGAGGCTGTCTACTTGTTCAAGAAAATCTGCTGTTTTGATATAATTCCACTTGCCGTCCACTTTGTGCGCAAATATGTCAAGATTGGGGTATTTGCCCATCTGTTGACGTGCAAGATCAAATAATCTAAGTTTTTCCTCCATTTCAAATTGTATTCTTTTTAAGCTCTTGGGGAGCACCCTTCCACTATGAACTCTGTTTTAAGGGAAAAGTTTGCAAACATAAATAATAGTTTCAAGAATATGGAATGATTTTGTAATTAGCTTGTTTCAAAAGGACGAAGGGGAGGCGAGTGATAGGTAAAGTGCTTTTGTGCTTTTCAAAAGTAGGGTGTTTCTTGGAGACCATTTGAGAATAGTTCCTTGAGTAGATGGACTTGATGCCTGCCAATTATAAAAAAGCTAGTCGTTATCGACTAGCTTTTCTTCTTTGTTTTTCTTTGATCAAAAGCCCGAGCTCTCGACCTGTCGCTCCGGCGACTGATGTATTTTCTTGCGCTCTACGGAAAAGGTATGGCATAACGGCTTTAACCGGTCCATAAGGCATGTATTTAGCTACATTGTAACCGTGTGCTGCTAAATTAAAGCTAAGGTTGTCAGACATCCCCAATAACTGGGCAAAGTAGATACGATCAGTGGATCTATCGATACCACGTCTGTCAATTTCCTTCGCCAATAGCATGCTGCTATCCTCATTGTGCGTACCTGCCATAAGTCCAAAGTTGTCCAAATGATCCAAAATAAATTCAATAGCCTCATTATAATCTCTATCGGAAGCTTCTTTGTTCGGTTGGATCGGATCCGCGTAACCTTTTTGAGCTGCACGGGCACGTTCTTTTTCCATATAGGCGCCACGTACGATTTTAGCTCCCATGTGAAATCCTCTTACTTTCGCATATTCAAAATCAGCTTTCAGAGAGGCCAACTTATCACTGCGATACAATTGGTATGTATTATATACAATCGGTTTTTCCATATTGTATTTTTCCATCATCTCGCGAGCAATGTCATCGATCGCATCTTGAATCCATGAATGTTCAGCATCCACCAATACTTTCACACCTGCTACGTGACAGGCTTTGCAGATACGGTCCGTACGATCTAACATACGTTGGTACTCCGCCTGCTCACTTTCTGTTAGTGTCTCTTTGGCATTAACCTTCTCAAACAATTCAAATCGACCTAACCCTGTTGGTTTAAATACGGAGAATGGAATGTACTTGTTTTTGCTGGCAGCAACTACGGTACGCAATACTTCGTTACAACATGCATCAAATGCACTTTCAGTTTCTTCTCCTTCAACAGAATAGTCCAAGATTGTGCCTACACCATTCTCTCCCAATTCGTTGATTGCTGTTTCGCAACCCTCGATGGTTTCTCCACCGCAGAAGTGTTTGAAGATTGTTTTACGGATGATGCCTTGGATTGGCAGTCCTATGTTCAGTGCAAAGTTGGTCATTGACGGACCTACCTTTGTCAAGAAGTTATTCGCTATTATTTTGAATAACCAATACGCTCTTTCCAAATCCTTATCACTTTTACTTTTAAAAGCAATCTCTGTATTATCAAAGGATAATGTCTTGGGCTCAGAATTCTCAATCATAATCTTTATTTGCAATAAGGCAAATGTAGCAATTTACTAAGCATTAAAACGATGATTATTCTTGTATTCCTCAGTGAAACCACTATTTTTGTGGAATGCAAGAATTTAAAATCGAGGGCGAATATATACAGCTTATACAGTTACTTAAAGCTTTAAATTGGGTAGAACATGGTGCTATGGCTCAGTGGGTTGTGGAGGAAGGCTATGTGAAATACAATGGGCAGGTCGATTATCGGAAAAGACTCAAATTAAGACCAGGAGATGTTGTTGAATTTGATGGGATGCAAATAAAATTGGTGTAATATTAAACAATATTGGTAAATAGAAAACTTAAACCTTAAAGAATCGTAGAATGGAAGTCATAGAAAGTTTGGGCTATCAGGTATATTTTGATGATACGTTGGCCTCTTTGGAGGCATTTTTAGCTGAACGCAATTACTCAAAGATCATCGTTTTGGTGGATACCAATACCTTAGATAATTGTTTGCCTTTATTTCAGCAAGCCTTACCCAATTTGGCAAATTATGATGTCATTGAAGTGGATCCGGGGGAGGAGAATAAAAATATTGACTTCTGTATTGGTGTATGGCATAACATGCTCGATTTTGGAGCCGATAGACACTCGTTGATGATCAATCTCGGAGGCGGTGTTGTGACGGATATGGGCGGATTTGCAGCATCTACTTTCAAAAGAGGAATGGATTTTATCCAAATCCCAACGACATTATTGTCCCAAGTAGACGCGTCAGTAGGAGGCAAGACCGGTATCGATATGGGAAGTGTAAAAAATATTATTGGAACATTTGCACAGCCTCAGGCCGTTTTTATTTCAAGTCAGTTTTTAAAAACATTAGATCAGCGTCAGCTGATCTCGGGTTTCGCAGAAGTGATCAAACATGGACTTATTTTCGATCGCGCTTATTATGAGCAGGTAAAGGCACTTGATATTGATCAAATCGATAATTCCTTGGTTAAACACTCTGTTTCGATCAAAAATCGTGTTATTCTTGAAGATCCTAAGGAGAAAGGACTACGTAAAATTTTAAACTTTGGTCATACGATTGGCCATGCAATTGAAGGATACTCTTTGCTGAACGATTCTTCACCTTTGCTACATGGAGAAGCTATTGCGGCTGGAATGATTTGTGAAGGGTATCTGTCGCATAAATTAAATGGTCTGTCCTTGGATGAATTAAACGATTTGATCCAAACGTTCAGAAGATACTTTAAGGATTATACATTTGATTCTTCCATTGACACTGCGCTGTTGGATTTAATGCGGAACGATAAGAAAAATCTGTCCAACCAGATTGGTTTTGCGCTGCTTGATCAAATTGGCAGTTGTCAATATGATATCTATGTGTCCGAAGACGATATTATAGAAAGTCTTGATTTTTATCGGGAGTTAATTACTTCATAAAATAAGGGAAATGTCCTATAGCGGGAGAATATAGGGCATTTCCTACTTTCAATTTTTAGCATAATATTGTTGCTGGAAATCGCAAACCTAAACTTAAATCATCATAACCATTTATATCATGAATAGAATCATCATTTTTCTGTTTCTCCTTTTTGGAGCATCAATTGCTGTTAACGCGCAAAAACAAGTACTGATCTTTAGTAAAACAAAAGGATTTAGACACGGTAGTATTGAAAAAGGAGCGGAAGTGCTCAAACAATTACTGGATAAGGAAAAGATAAAGTCTGATCATTCAGAGGACGCGGCTTTGTTTACAGATCAGGGATTAAAAAAATACGACGCTATTATTTTCCTGAGCACGACTGGCGATATCCTTGACGATACGCAACAAGAAGCTTTTGTGCGGTATATCCAATCAGGTAAGGGATTTGTTGGTATCCATGCTGCGACTGATACTGAGTTTGACTGGCCCTGGTATAATGGTCTAGTTGGTGCGTATTTTGCATCTCACCCTGCTGTGCAAAAGGCTAAAATTGATGTGTTGGATAGAAAACATGCTGCTACGAAACATCTTGATCCGATCTGGTGGCACAAGGATGAATGGTATAATTTCAAGGATGTGAAAGATGGATTGCATGTTTTGATGAATTTAGATGAAAAAAGCTACCAAGGTGGAAAAATGGGCGATCAACATCCGATTTCCTGGACACAGAACTACGATGGTGGCAAAGTATTTTATACCGGTCTGGGGCATACCGAGGAGTCTTATGATGAACCTGAATTCCAAAAACATTTAATCGGAGGGATTTTATCTGTTCTTCCGAAGAAAAAGTAGGCTATTGTTGTCGGTTTAAAAAAGAAGCAAGCGCCTGAATAATGAGGGTACCATGAAAAACCCCAAATGGAATGACCATTTGGGGTTTTTTATTGCGAATGGCTAAATGTTTAGCCAACTAATTTTGCCCTTTATTGGATTTAGTAATTTAGTTTGTATTTTACCCCGAGACTAAACCAGCGTCCCGGCATAGGCACAGCGGCTGCTTCGATATAACTCTTGTCAAATATATTTTGAACATCTGCAAAGATGTTTAAGTCATGGAACTGGTAGGATCCTCTTACGTCAGCGATAAAATAAGATTTGTAACTGATCCGCTCATTAAACCGGTTGGCGGTAGTTAACATCCAATTTTTGTGGTTTATTGTAAAGTTGACGATAACTTGGTGTCTTAAGCTCTCTATCGCGTATTTGGACAATACTCCATCGGCTAACGTTACGCTAGGATTGAGATAATTGTAGCTAATGGTGGTAAAATAGCGTGTTGCAGCACTAGGCTCATTGAGATTGTATCGGAATGATGCATTGAATCCATCGATTTTGTTTTTTCCAATATTGGTTGGTTTCCAAGGAATAACTGTTCCAGGTGCGGCACTTGCATCGGTTTTTTGCCAGTCGATGAAATCGTCTATTTTACGGTGGAAATAACCTGCTTGGGCGACAATTCGATTGGAAAGGTATTTGATCCCCCCCTCGATCTGATAGGCATTTTCGGAGGTAAGGTTTGGATTTCCGATGTTGGCAGTTTGATTATTGTAAAGATCGGTAAAAGAAGGAATGCGTTGGCTTGATCCTGCGTTAACGACAATCTTCCAATGTTCGGTAATATCATAACCTAAATCGAGGCCCGGGAAGATCTGCCAGCCAAATTTTGAATTGTAATTGATATATGCTCCTGTATTAATCATCAGCTTTTCGATTGCTTCCGTTTTGAATTCTAGATAACCACCGTAATTCTCGCGATCATGACGGCCAATACTGGTGCTATTGATATGTTCAAATCTACTTTCCAGCCCTATACCGAAGGTTCCATAGCGCTGCTCCAATGCGGCATTGATTTCTGCGCCAAAAACATTACTATAGTGTTTGGCTCTTCCTTTTGTTGTTTCTCGTCCTAGATACCAATATTCATCTTCGTTATAACGATTGCTGATGCGTGGACTGATAGACAATGCCGATGTTAATTGATGCTTGGACTGCAGGGAAGCAAAAGCGGTCTTAACCTGCTCATAAGCTTCCTTATCGTTCGGCGCTGCATAGTAACCATTGGCGCCAAATTGATTGTTGATATAGCCCACATTGGCTTTTACCAGATTGGATGCATTAGGTTGGTATGTCCCGTCATAATAGAGTTTATTGTTGTTGGAAGCTGTATTGTAACGTTGTCCATTCGAGTCTTCATGGCCAAAATATAAACCGTGGCTTATCTGTTTGGTGAGGAATTGTGATCCAAGTTGAACTCCTTTACCATAATACTTCCCTGTGCTTGTCTGTTCATTATCTTTGAATGAGGATCCGCTATATATCTGGGCGCTGATCTGATTTGATTCAATTTTCTTTGTTACAATATTAATGGCACCAGTAAGGGCATTGATACCGAAAATTCGTGATGCTGGTCCTCTGATGATTTCGATCCGCTCGATGGCTTCGAGAGGGACGGGGAGATTCATGTTGTGATGAGCACTCTGTGGATCGGTGATTTTAACACCATTGAGCAGGATCGCAGTTTGTTCAAAAGAACCACCATCTATACTAATATCTGCTTGTGAACCAAATGGTCCGCGTTGACGAATATCAACTCCGGGGATATTCGTCAGCAATTCGTTGATTGATCGATTTGGCAGTCTTTGAATATCTTCCTGTGTCAATATCTGTATATTCTTGCTTTGTTTGGAAAAAGGGATCTGTAAGCGATTTTGATTAATAATGACCTCGCTCAAGGCAGTGGTATCCTTGATCTGTGCCGATGCAGCCCCTATACTCAGCACTACTGCAAGTTTGGTTAACGTAATTTTCTTATTCAACATGATTTTTTCATAGCTTTTACGCTGCAAAAGTAACTTAGCTGATTAAAAAACTAATAGTCCGGTATTAACATTGTAAGTAGTCCGGATGTACATTGCTATTTACCTACATCCACTCTTCCCGGCCGATTGGTTTTTTTCCAGTTATATCAATGGGATCTTGCTTGTCAATTATTTTTGTTTTTTCAATGTTGCTTAGGTCAGGTTGACCGGATTCAAGCCAGGCAGAATACCAATAGGAGGCAACACGCAAGATTGCTTTTTGCATTCTCCTTTCCACCATGCCATTCATTGTCTTATGATAAGCCATGGCATAATTGTCCGAATAGGTCCAGACCAGCTGGTTGTTTCGTTCAATAAAAGATTTCTTTTGAGAAGCTTTAAATTGATGATTGAGATCGGCTTCGATGTCTAGAACGGAATCGACAAGGCGATTACTTTCACGGACAATATGCCATGCTTCTGCCAAGGGATCCCTAATATAGGAGGCTTTTCCAACCAGAAGGTTGTATTTTTCGGAAAACATTTCTGGTAAGCGGCTTTCCCAGAATGCATGTATACCTATTTGATTCGTCAGCTGTCCATTATAATTTTTAGTGGTATGAAGCGGTACGTGGGCATCTGCTATGTAATGGCCAAGTTCTGCTGAATGTTTGATGATTCGTTTATAATCTTTTGTCTGAAACGCTTTAACCAGCTTTTGATAAGTAAGATTGATTTGCCAGGGCACAATGCCATTCTTTAACAATTCTTTCTCCTGAAATTTTTCTTTAGCCTGTGACCAATGTATGGGAATCGAATCGACTATTCTGTCTTCGCGATAGTCCTCTATATCTATAAAATGTCTGGGACCTTCTGCGCTATCCGTGAAGCAGCGTTTGTCTGGATCGACAGCTTTTTCAGTAATAAGGTCTATATTATGTTTATAGAATTTTGCCAGCTTTGCTGGGAGGGCAAAGACGGCATAGTGATTGATTTTTTTATGCGCAAAAAATCCCCACGATGTTAGCGTTAATGAGGTCGCTATAGCGAGCATCCAATAAAATAAGGACTTCATGTGGTATCAAACTGGCTATTAATTAATTGTTGATATTAAATATACATAAAGGAAAATTAAAAATGGATTAACTGAATTTTTTATTGATGTTAATTTATATTTTCTTAACATAACTAAACAATAAAATAATATTGATACTCGTTAAAATTGATTAATTTGCCGATACAAAATACAGTCGTTATGAAGATATTGTATGCCGTACAAGGGACCGGAAATGGACATTTGAGCCGTGCAATGGATATTGTTCCCTGTTTGAGGGAGTTAGGGGAAGTAGATGTATTGGTCAGTGGAATTCAAGCGGATCTATCATTACCTTTCGAAGTGAAATATCGTTTTCACGGGTTGAGTTTTATCTTTGGTAAATCCGGAGGAGTAGATCTGTGGAAAACGTTTATGAGTTCGACGATCCGTAAATTTACGAATGAAATTAAGAGCTTGCCCATAGAAAACTACGATTTGGTGATCAATGACTTTGAACCTATTTCTGCTTGGGCCTGTCACAGCAAGGATTTGGAATGCATTGGTCTGAGTCATCAGATAGCAGCCTTGGATCCTGCTAGCCCTAAGCCAGATGAGAGTGATATGCTGGGTAAATTTATTATGAAAAATTATGCGCCCTCTACACATTCTTATGGCTTCCATTTCAAGCGTTACTCCAAGCATATCTATCCGCCGGTGATTCGTAATGCTGTTCGTGAATTGGACGTAACAGACCAGGGGCATTACACTGTGTATCTGCCTGCGTATGACGATGCCCATTTATTAAAGCATTTGATGAAGTTTCCTGATGTGAAGTGGGATGTTTTTAGCAAACATAATTCAAAGGCATTTGAAATGAAAAATGTGACGATCAAGCCCATCAATAACAAGTCTTTTATTGATAGTATGGCTTCTTCTTCTGGAGTTTTATGTGGGGCAGGTTTTGAAACACCGGCAGAAGCCTTATATTTGAAAAAGAAACTGTTAGTTATCCCGATGAAAAACCAATATGAGCAGCATTTGAATGCCGCTTCATTGGAAGAAATGGGGGTGCCTGTAATTTCGAGCTTAAAACAGAAAAACATGCTGGCGATAGAAGCCTGGCTCAACAGTAAATCTAGGGTTGAAGTTGATTACCCTAATATCACGCAGGAAATTATAAATGAAATCGTGCAGAAGCACCGTTAAACAAACATGAAGTATATTGCATTAGCCCTATTATCCTTGACAACGGTCACAGGATTTGCTCAACAAAAAAAAACAAAAACGACGGCGACGAAGAAGGTCGTCGCAACTAAATCAAGTGCAACAAATCAACTGAAAACGAAGGCCGATTCTGTGTCCTATGCATTTGGTGCCGATATCGGAAATTCCCTAAAATCTATTGAGATCGATTACTTGAAGTCAGATGTTATTGCAAAAGCAATTTCGGATGTGTTGAAAGGAGAGAAGTCTCTATTGGAAGAAGGCCAAGGACGAGCTGTTATCCAACAGGCGATCATGGACGTTCGTGCTAAAAAAGAGGCTGCTAGCCGTGCTGAAGAAGATAAATTTTTTGCCGAAAATGCAAAGGTTGCTGGGATGAAATCTACAGCTGAAGGAATTCAATATCTTGTTCTAAATCAAACCGAAGGTCCAAAGCCAAAAAGTGACGATGAGGTAACAGTGCATTATAAAGGTACCTTATTGAATGGAAAGCAATTTGATAGCTCATATGATCGTAAGGAGCCATTGAAACTATCCTTGGGTCAGGTGATCAAAGGTTGGCAGATTGGAATCCCGTTAATGTCCAAAGGTGCAAAGTATAAATTTTTTATACCAAGCAGATTAGCGTATGGCGAACGGGCAACAGGTGAAATTCCTGCAAACAGCACATTGGTGTTTGAGGTAGAATTGCTTGATATTGGTGCAGATGGAACAACGTAAATTAGGAAATACAAGCTTAATCGTTTCGGAAATAGGTTTGGGCTGTATGTCGCTAAAAGGTAATCAGTCCAAACAATCCAAAGATATTATCCAAAAAGCTTACGAGAAAGGGATCACTTTCTTCGATACGGCTGATCTCTACGATAAGGGTCAAAACGAGATGATCGTCGGGGAGAGTGTGCAAAGCTTTCGCAAGCATATTGTTTTGGCGTCGAAAGTTGGTAACCTTTGGCGTGCTGATGGGTCCGGATGGGATTGGAAGGCCTCTAAAGATTATATTATCAAGGCTGTTGAAGGTTCGTTGTCACGTTTAAAAACGGATTACATCGACCTCTATCAGTTACATGGTGGTACCATAGAAGATCCGATAGAGGAGATTGTAGAAGCATTTGAGTTGTTGAAGAAACAAGGGAAAATCTGTGCTTACGGTCTTTCATCAATTCGCCCTAATGTCATCAAGACATTTTTGTCCAAATCTGACATTGCCTCAGTGATGATGCAATATAGTCTATTGGATAGAAGACCAGAAGAGGAGATTAGTGGCTTATTGGAAGAACGGGGTGTAAGTATCGTTGTACGCGGTGTATTAGCCAAAGGTGTCCTTATCAACAAGCCTATAGAACCTTTTCTTCAGTATAGTTCTGGAGAGGTGGCCCATATCGTGAGAAACTTGGTAAATCTTTCCAAACGTATCGGGAAAGACAATATGATTGTTGCTCTTTCTTATGTGCTTTCTAATGCAGCTGTAGCAACAGCACTTGTTGGGGTGAGTACCAAATTGCAATTGGATGAATTGATCAGAGCGAAAGCGCAGATTATCAAATTAAGTGATTCGGATAAGCAGGTTCTATTGGAAGGTGTCCGGTCGTTATACTATACCGAACACCGGTAATTTTTACTATTTATTGAAAAATAGTTTTAATATTTTAGCGAGGTCTTCTTTTGTGTCTACGGCGACAGTTTCATGCGTTGTAATTGCTGTTTGAATGGCGTAACCGTTTTCTAACCAACGCAGCTGTTCCAATGCCTCTGCTTCTTCTAGCATAGAAATAGGAAGTTGTGTCAGGGCTTTTAATGTATCCACTTGGTAAGCATATATTCCAATATGTTTATAGAATGTCTGCTTTTGTAACCATTGGTCTTTTTCCACAGCTCTTAAAAAAGGAATAGTCTGTCTACTAAAGTAGATTGCTTCTCCTTTGGTGTTTCGGACAACTTTGGGGATGTTTACATTGAAAAGTTCCTCTTCATGCGTAATTTCTTTTACTAAGGTTGCAATTTGTGTATTCGGGGCTTCGAAGCAGTTCGCTAATAGATCAATTTGTGCTGGGTTGATAAAAGGTTCGTCGCCCTGAATATTAATGGCAATATCATAACCTGGCATTTGGGCGATGACTTCAGCGCAACGGTCTGTTCCCGATTGGTGATGCGATGCAGTCATGACAACTTGGCCTCCAAAAGACAATACATTGTCCGCTATGCGCTGGTCGTCCGTTGCGACAACGACTTCGTTTAATCTTGTTGATTTTTTGACCTGTTCATAGACCCGTTGAATCATTGTTTTTCCTTCGATGTCGATCAGCGGTTTTCCAGGGAATCTGCTCGATGCATATCTGGCGGGGATAATACCTAAAAATTTCATCTTTTAATTTTATCAATGGCTGGGGAGAATTCGTATTTATCAAAAAGCCTGTAAAATTAAGGTATTTACAGGCTTTTCTTATTGAGCTATTATTCGAATAACCCGAATAGTTCAGCTTCGATTTTTTGAATGATATCACCAAGGTCTTCTGGATTTTTTGTGAAATCCAAATTATCCTTGTCCAGAACCATTACTTTACCTTCTTTGTAATTATTGATCCATTTGTCGTATTTATCGTTCAGCTTCGACAAATAATCCAAGCGAATTGCGGATTCATAGTCACGGCCTCTTTTTTGGATATTATTCACCAGAGTAGGGACAGAGGCTTTGAGGTAAATCAATAAATCCGGTGGTTTGATATAGTGGATGATGCTTTGAAAAATATTGCTATAGTTTTCAAAATCACGTGCGCTCATTAAGCCCATATCATACAAATTTTCTGCAAAGATATAGGCATCTTCATAAATGGTACGATCCTGAATCATATCAATGCCGGTTTCCTGCAATTTTACAATATGTCTAAAGCGACTGTTGAGGAAAAAAATCTGAAGATTGAATGCCCAGCGTTTCATGTCCGAATAAAAATCTTCTAGATAAGGATTGTTGTCTACAGCTTCAAACTGAGGTTCAAATTTAAAGTGACTGGCCAACATTTCAGTCAATGTTGTTTTGCCGGCACCTATATTTCCAACGATAGCTATGTGCATATTATTTCTAGCTTAATAAAATCTTTTAATACCAATAATCTCACGAACCTCTTTCAGTGTCTTGTGCGCAGATTCACTTGCTTTTTCAGCGCCCATTTTTGCAACTTTAGCAATGTATGCATCATCGTTTGATATATCCTCAATACGGGAGCGTACATCGTTGGTTGCAAGTACCATATCTTCTGCCAATTGTTTTTTGAAATCACCATAACGAATTTCACATTTGTTATAGAGTTCATCAAAATGCTGTAACGTATCTGCAGTAGATACGACTTTCATTAAATCAAAAAGATTTTGGATCGCTTCAGGCTTAGGCTGGTTCATCTCCGTTGGACCTGAATCGGATACAGCACGCATCACCTTTTTACGAATTACGGTTTCACTATCTGATAGATAAATACAATCAGCTTCACCGTTAGATTTACCCATTTTTCCCTGGCCTGCAAGTCCGGGAACTTTAACCAATTTGTCAGAATAGGAGAACGCAAATGCTTCTTTAAAATAATCTACGTTATATAAGCGATTGAAGCGATTGCCAAAAGTCCGCGTCATCTCCAAATGTTGTTCCTGATCTTTTCCTACCGGAACTTTTGTGCCATGATGAATCAATATATCACAGGCCATCAAGACCGGGTAGGTCAACAAACCCGCGTTAACATTGTCGGGATTGCTTCTAACTTTATCTTTAAATGCTGTAGCGCGTTCAAGCTCGCCGAGATAGGCGTTCATATTCATGTATAGATAGAGTTCCGCAACTTCTGGAACATCTGATTGAACGTAAATAGTCGATTTTTCGGGGTCTATTCCTGCTGCTAAATATTCAACAATAACTTGGCGAACCGTTCCCTGAAGTCCATGAGGAGTGGGGTGGGTCGTTAGTGAATGTAAATCCGCAATGAAAAAAAAGCAATTATATTCGTTTTGCATTTTCACAAAATTGCTCAATGCGCCGTAGTAATTTCCTAAATGTAATTTTCCGGTACTTCTGATACCGCTAACAACTGTTTCCATATTCCTGCGAATTTACGCATAAATTTGACAAAGTCGAATTAAATTCGGTTGGCGACTTCCTTTTTAGGAATTGCCTTATTTTTTCAATTTCTTAGCTTCATTCCAATACACGTCCATTTCCTCTAAACTCATTTCCTGCAGTTGTTGCTTATTTTCAGCGGCTTTTTGTTCCAAATAGGTAAACCGCGCAATGAATTTTTTGTTGGTACGTTCAAGTGCATTTTCGGGGTTTATACCAATATGACGTGCATAATTTATTAAGGAGAATAAGAGGTCACCAAATTCGCCTTCGGCTTTTTCCTGATCCATTGGAAGCGCCGTTTCCAGATTAAATTCAGCTTTGAATTCGGCAAGCTCTTCCTCTACTTTTTCCCATACTTGTTTCTTGTCTTCCCAGTCAAAACCGACACCGCGAACTTTATCTTGGATACGATAGGCCTTCACCAATGCGGGCAGACCTTTCGGGACGCCGGAAAGAACAGATTTGTTGCCTTCTTTGAGCTTGATTGTTTCCCAATTGGATTTGACCTGATCTTCTGTATCAGCATTGGTGTCACCGTAGATGTGGGGATGGCGTGTAATCAATTTATCACAGATTGCATTAAGTACATCTACGATATTGAACTGTCCTTCTTCTTCGGCAATGCGGGCATAGAATACGAGATGCATCAAGACGTCACCAAGTTCTTTTTTGATTTCTGGATAATCGTTTTCCAAAATGGCGTCGGTTAATTCATACATTTCCTCCATAGTCAAATGGCGAAGGGATTCCATGGTCTGTTTCTTATCCCAGGGACATTCAATCCGTAAGGTATATAAGACATCGAGTAATCGTTGAAATGCTAATTGAGGTGTATGCTGATATGCTGGTGCTACTAGATTTGCCATATTTCATCGTGTTTGGTAGCACAAAAGTAGAAATATGATTTTGAATAAACTATTTCAAATTGCGGAAAACAAAACCCTTTTGTCAATCGTTTTATAATAAAAATTAGAATTTAGATCGGATTTAGAACAATCAACTATGGAAAGAATGCATGGATACTCCTCTGCAAGTGTTGCCCTGGAAAAGTTAAACAACTTAGGTTACACAATAGATTATAATATTGAATTTGACGATTTGTTGGCTCATGCTGATCAGTACAGAATTGACTACTTATTTCGCTATGAAGGTGCATCGGATCCTGATGATGAATCGTCAGTGTATGGTATAAGCAAAAATTCGGGTCAGAAAGGTGTTTTTGTTGCGGGCAATTTGTCTTTGATTGAAGGTAAGAAGCGCGATATTCTATTACAAATGGAACTTAAAGAACGGGAGCGATAGCCTTATGGAAAAAAATGGAATGGAAACAACGGAGCGGCTGGAGCAGCTTAAGCTTTGGGCTTTGAGACGTGATGGTAAAAATGCAGATATGGAATATCATGATCTAGCCTCGGATCGTTGGTTGCAGGTTTATAGAAATGAAGCATTAAACCTTATGAAGGCAGGATTTTACAACAAAGGCTCGGCTTTGTTTGAGTCTTATGTTGAGGTTCACTACCCACACGAACTGGAAAAATTGATTGGCAAATTAGAACGTAGTTATGACAGTTTGCAGCGTTTTAGCCCGGGATTGCTTGAAGATGGTTTTTATAATCTCGTTTTGGGCGATATCCCCTTACTCATGGCTGGTACGATCGTTGTTTTGCTTAGGGCCAAAGAGTCTGATTTTCCAGCCATTTATAATAATGATGAGGATGCCGACATGCGAAGTTCTCCAAATTGGCTTATACAGCAGTCAAACAGCGATATTTGGGTTGACATGCACCAGACCGCATTAAATAATATTCACTACCCGGATAAAATTCTTTAGTCTGGCAAAATTTTTGTAGCCGATTATACTGGAAAGAGGAAAACTGACTAGGTTATTCCTGTTTTGGATTTTTATTGAATTATAAACCCATTTTAAATTTTATTTTATGATGTTGTACATCGGCATTTTTGCTGTTATCGTTGTGGCTTGCGTGTTTTTTTCTCTTATGATGATGAAAAAGCAAAAAGAGACGGCCAAAAAATATGAAGGTGAATCCGGGATTGGCCTAGCTCCAGGTATAAAAGATGAATTGTTAAATGATGAATTTAGCGAATTAAGAAAACAATTGAACGGTGCTCCGATCGATGCCTTTACGCAATGCGCGTATATTGCAACAGTTGGGGACAAAGTTGCTTCGGCTGCGGCCACAGCAGCGAAGACTGTTGCTTGGGCAGCTGTAGGTGTAAAGGCTCGTTACAATGAACGGGATAATGCATCTTATCTGGTGCTTAGCAACAACGAATTGCATTATGTGTTTTTTGATGAGGGGGAGGTTAGAGACCATTTGGTTTTCGATCATGAAACCTTGCTCGATGCGCGAACTGCGCAGATTACTAATTCTGAAAAGGTAACGCGTATGGGGTCTGTCATGGGCTTGAAACCTAAGAAAATGCATCTTGACGTCAATGGAAATGGGCTCGATATCATTTACTATGGCACTGTTCAGCGTATGCCGCATGGTATTATTTCGCCAGGTTCAGGTATGTTTGAAACACAAGCAAGGCTTCAATTGATGGGGCGTTTGTTTTTGGATAGATTATATAAAAAATATCCGCAGCTACAGAACTAACCCACTGAGAAATGTCATTTTAGTTTCGTTTTAAATGAAGTAAACGGCCGCTTCTACTTGATTCCGCATTGCTTTTAGTAAATTGTATTTATCATAAAATTTATATCATATGAAAATTTTAGCAGATAAAGTAGCTTTAGTAACTGGTGCTGGTTCGGGGATCGGACTGGCTGTTGCACTGGCTTATGGTAAAGAAGGAGCAAAGGTCGTTGTCTCGGATATCAATGAGCAAGCGGGCCAGGAAACAGTAAAACAAATTGAATCGCTGGGAGGAGAAGCTGTGTTCTTTAAAGCAGATAGCTCATCTCCAGCTGACAATGAGGCTTTGGTGGGTTACGCAGTCCAGACATTTGGCCGGCTCGATATCGCCTGTAATAATGCGGGGATTGGTGGGGAGGCTGCCCTAACAGGAGATTACAGCCTAGATGGCTGGAAAAAAGTGATCGATATTAATTTCAATGGGGTATTTTATGGCTGTAAATATCAAATAGAAGCGATGGAAAAAAATGGCGGTGGCGTTATCGTCAATATGGCTTCCATTCATGGTATGGTCGCTGCTCCGATGTCGAGTGCCTATACTGCAGCAAAACATGCTGTTGTGGGATTGACAAAAAATATTGGTGCAGAATATGGTCAAAAAAACATTCGTTGCAATGCAGTTGGACCTGGCTATATTGATACCCCCTTATTGGCTAAGTTGGATAAAGAGCATATCAATACACTAATTAGTAAACACCCCATTGGGCGTTTGGGCAAGGCAGAAGAAGTCGCTGAATTGGTTCTTTTTCTAAGCTCGGATAAATCGTCTTTTATGACCGGAGGTTACTATTTGGTTGACGGTGGTTATACGGCTGTTTAGCAACTGTTTAACGGCTGTTTAAAAAACAAAAGGTCTCGATTTCTGATCGGGACCTTTTGTTTGATCTATAATTGCGCTGCCGGACGTATTTCTGTCCCTTCGATGTTATTTAATCCGTCACCCAGCATACGACGGTATTTATCTGCTACCTCTTGGAGTTGTTTGACAATCTCCGGGTATTGATCCTTAACGTCTCTATCTTCACCGGGATCAATTGCAAGGTTATATAAGGCCAATGGAACTTTTACTGTAGCATATTTTCCTGGATACCGATCTCCCCCTATTGTTGCGGGAGCCTCATAGGTCTCGGTTTCGGCAGGAAAGACGAGCTTCCATTTTCCTTTTCGAATCGCTTTCAAATTGTTTTTATTGTGATAATAAGCGAGCTCATCGCGCGGACTACGCTGTGCATTGCCCAGTAAGAGTTCCGTAAAATCAACCCCATCGATTTTCTTTGTTGGCTTGGCGGCCTGTGTGATGTTGACGATGGTTGGCAGCAGGTCCATATTAGTCAGAAGCTGGTTGCTTACAGTCGCCGGTTTGACGTGACCAGGCCAGCTGATAATGCAAGGGACTTTTAATCCACCATCAAATATGGTTGCTTTACCTTCTCTAAGTCCCCCTGTCGAACCTGCGTGGTTTCCAAACGTGAGCCATGGACCATTGTCACTCGTGAAAATAACAATGGTGTTTTCGAGCAGATGATATTGTTCCAACGTCTTCATAACTTCGCCTACAGACCAGTCCACTTCTTCCATGACATCTCCAAACATACCGGCACCGCTTTTACCTTTAAATTTTTCGGAAACGCCAAGCGGAACATGAACCATAGCATGGGCCAAATAAAGAAAGAAAGGATTGTTTTTATTACGTCTGATAAACGAGATAGCGCGGTTTGTATAATCGGTAGTCAGTTGATCCTGCCCATCAAAAGAATCGATAATTTTAACTGTTTTGTTGCCTTCAATTAAAGGAAGTGGAGGATATTGGGCTCGCCAAAAAGTTGAATCTTGCCATTTTTTTCCTTCATAATCGTAGGCCCACATATCATTGGAGTAAGGAAGTCCATAGAACTCATCAAACCCATTTTGAAGGGGGAGATAAGGCTCCTTATGCCCAAGGTGCCATTTTCCGACCATACCGGTTTTATATCCTTTGCTTTTCAGTAGCTCAGCAATGGTCTGTTCATCGGGGTTAAGTGCAAATTTGGCATTATGGTCAATAGCACCGCTAATTCCAATTCGCGTAGGGTAGCAGCCTGTTAATAGGGCACTTCGGGATGCCGTACAGATTGGTTGCGCGGCATAAAAATCGGTGAAACGCAGGCCTTGTGCAGCGAGTTTATCGATATTTGGCGTTTGGTAGGGGCCACCACCGTAGCAGACCGGGTCGGCATAACCCATGTCATCCATTAAAATAATAACAATGTTTGGGGGAGGAGCTGGTTTATTCCCATCTGTAATGGAAGCTGCGGAAGCTCCAAGGGTAAATAAGAGTGGTATAAAAGAGAATATACACTTTAAATCCATCGTTTGCATTTAATTATTTAACGGTTAAGTTTTCCTGTTTGAGTAATTGCTGAAAAGCCGGTCTTGTCCGATCATCGTCGCCTACTTCGGCTTTAAGTTTGGCCAATTTTTTCTTTAATCGAGCAATTTCCTTGGTATATTTTTTGTCCAGGATGGCATTATGCGTTTCCATGGGGTCTTGTTGTAGATCATAGAATTCCCAGGCGGGTGCTGTTGTTTTGGAGTCACTACCTGTCATTTCTAAAGGCTGTCCGTAAAAATAGATTAGTTTGTAGCGTTCGTCACGGACACCGAGATGAGCTGGGCGTATGGGTGCATGCTGCCAGTAGCGGTAATACATGGCAGATCGCCAGTCTTTGGATGTATTTCCTCTGAGGTTATTCCGAAAACTTTTTCCTTGGATGTAAGTCGGTTTTTTGATGCCGGCGTAGTCTGCAAACAGCGCCGCGAAGTCGATATTTAGAATCATGTCGTTTAATTTACTGCCAGCTTTGATTTCTTTTGGGTAGCTGATGACAAAAGGCATGCGCAATGACTCTTCGTACATTAAACGTTTGTCCATAAAGTTATGCTCGCCCAAAAAATACCCTTGATCGGAAGCTAAAATGACCACGGTATTTTCGTCTAAATTTGCCGCTTTAAGATAACGCATAATTTTCCCCAGATTATCATCGATTCCAGCGACGCAACGCAGATAATCTTTGATGAATTTTTGATATATTTTTTTACGGGCTTCCAAGGGGGCCATGCCCTTTGTGGAAAATGGTAGCTCAGGATAGGATGTCCAAAAAGGACCTACGGAAGCTTGCTCATAGCGATGACCAAGTTCCTCCAATGGCTGGCCTTCAAAAGAACGCCCCGTAGTTATCGCACCTGAATCCAAAAAGGTCGGTGGATAAGGAAACTCAACGTCTTTATAGTAGTCTTTGAATCTATCGGCAAAGTCAAAAGGCTCATGTGTCGCTTTGTAATGACACATTAAGAAGAAGGGTTTGTCGGGGTTGCGCGATTTTATCCAGTCGAGGCTCAATTCTGTTGTGATATCATCTACATAGCCTTGGTAAGGTGTCCCTGCCTCTTCTTTATCATTCCAGTTATCTTTGGAGAGGTAAGTCGGATTATGATAAACACCATGGCCAGGGAGGACTTTAAAATCGTCAAATCCACTAGGCTTTTTTTTCAGGTGCCATTTCCCAAAAACAGCAGTTTGGTAGCCCGCATTGTGCAGATCCTTGGCGATATTTTCCTTATCGGGATCCAGTGCGTCTTCAAGTGTGTAAACTTGGTTTTTGTTACTGTATTGCCCTGTGAGTATGGTTGCGCGGCTAGGCGTACAGATTGAATTGGTGCAAAATGTATTATTGAGTATAGCGCCTTGACTGGCCAATTTTTCAATGTTCGGATTTTTGACAACGTCCTTTAAAATCCCGCCATATACTCCCCAGGCTTGGGCTGTAAAATCGTCTGTCAGGATGAAAACGATATTCGGACGTTGGGAGGCAGTGTTTTTTTTCTGAGCCTGAGAGATGATTGGCAGGAAGCCGCAGATGAGCAATAACAATTTTTTATTCATGTGAATTCAGCTATATATTAGACGGCGAATTGTTTATATTGAATTGTTTCAATAGATGTATTCGCTTGTCCCGGTTTAGTTCTGTCTATTTTGATTTAGACAAATCTACTCTTTATCGACAAATATATACCGTATAAACTGTAATAAATATGTTAGTCATCGATACCTTTTCCATCGAGAATATGCTGGTAGTATTTTTCGATTCTTGCCTCTCGTGTTTTAACTTGTTTTGCCTGGTTAAAGTAGAATAGATACCCTTTTTGTCGACCTGGTGTAAGGGATTGAAAAGCTTTTTGAAGTAAAGGGTCTTCAAGTAAGGCACGCTTAAATTCTTCAGGTACAGGGTAATCGGCAGCTTTTCGCATGTCAACTTTCTTGCCTGATTTTTCAATTTCGATGGCCTCCTGAATATATGCCGATATCACTTCTCGCAATGATTCTATCTGCTCAATAGTGGTGAATCTAAGCTGTCTGGCTGACTGAACATTTTCGGTTTGCTGGATCAGTATATTTTTGGGATCTTTTAATAATGCACCTTTATGGAATAGCAGCGCACAGTATTCTTTAAACCCGTGTATCAATACGACATTTTTACCTTCAAATGTATAACAAGGATGCATCCATTTATAATCCTCTTGCAGTGTTTTGTTGTCACGGACAATTTCCCTTAACAGATTGAATTCTTCATTCCATCTTGTCGCATTTTCAAAAAAATGTTCAATTTTTAGATTCATCATGTAGTGCTTTAAGTAAGTTTAGCAGCAATTTCCTGCAATCTGTTGTGAGCCATATTAATGCCTTGTGCGAAGGGCATCTGTAAGAGTTGGTCCCTAAATTCTACCGACTGAAATACAATTTGTATTTGCAGCCTGCTGCGCATCTCATTTATTTTTTCAAAAGTTAAATATTCCAATTGCACGGGAAACGGAGTGTTCTCCATTTCGAAAGTTCTGGTAATGCGTTGATTCGGCAGGAATTCATGTATCGTTCCATTTGCACTGAACATAACTGTACCATTGTGAGATGTTTCGAATGCATAAGAGCCATGCTTTTTATTTTCTAATTTTAGCACTTTGGTCCCCATCCACTGTTCGAATATTTCGGGATCCTCATAGGCTTTGAAGAGGAGCTCCAAAGGTAAATCGAATTCCCTTGTGATCATTATTTCCTGTTTATTGTCTGTGGCCTGGACATTGGTTTTTGTTTCCATTTTATTTGTTCTTGTAGTTTTTCATAATAGCTTCCAATTTATTGAATCTGTCGTCCCACATTTGGCGGAATGGCTCAATAAAATCGGCTATTTCTTTCATCTTTGGTGGGTTAAGCTGATAGTATATTTCGCGTCCATTTTGCTGGGATTTTAATAATTCACATTCCGTCAATATCTGCAGATGTTTTGAAACCGTTGGTCTTGCTGTATTGAAATTGGCTGCAATTGCACCTGCAGTCATGGCTTGTGAGGCCAGTAGAAGTAAGATCGCTCTTCTCGTTGGATCTGCTATAGCCTGGAATACGTCTCGTCTTAAATTCATAGTGAAGTCATTTGACTACTAATATACGTGTAGTTATTTGACTACGCAATGTTTTTTTTAAATATTTATTGAGAGTATGTCGTTATGGGTATAAAGAGGGGCGACGAATAAAAATTCTTCCGCAGCAAATTTAAAATGAAACTGATCAGGAATTAAACTTACCGGTCGATTTTTGGCGAATAATGTTAAATTAGGGTAATTAATTTTAACATGATGAAAACACAATTATCTTATTTCAAAAAAATGGGCATACTGGGGACGAAGATTTTAGTCAAGTATTATCTGGTAGCTATTGTTTCCACTCTATTATATCTCGTGATTGGGAGTTTTCAATTTAAGAACAGTCATGATGCATTCTTTTCAATGATCAGCCATGTGCAAACCGCTGGCAAATTTCTTTGGTTAATAGGATTGATTTTGTTGCCCGTATTGCTCTTTCTTTTTAGCAATAGATATGTATTTTCAAAGATTGCGAGCATCGTTGTTGAAGAAAGACAGGATGACCTTATCCTTCCAGCCTTTGATAAAGTTTTATTGATTTTTCAATCGAATCAACCCGATGTAATACAAAATGCCGCTGATTACACGTTCGCTAAACTTAAATTGATCAACGACGTGAAAAATACCCAGATAGAGAATCTCTGGGTTAAGCGGATTCTTGTTTTTGGTTTGAATAAAGTGAAGTTTGATCGTCTTGACCTGGATCATAACGAGAGCTTCTATACTATTTTAAAGTCAAAATTTATTCAAGTACTTGAAATATTGACCGCACCAAACAGTAGATCATTTTGGGTATGTATCGTTGCGCAATGGCTCATTTTACTTTTTGTCTGGTTTACCAATTAGGCTATCGGAGTGTTTCATTTATGTTGTCCAGTGATTGATCTTATTTTCTGCTGTAAAAAATGAGCCGGCCGTCCTTCTATAGATTTTATTTAGTATTTTAACTGAAAGAAGCTTAAAAAGAGAATTAAAAGGCCCTCATTATGAAAAAGATCTTTTTTACGACTATCGTTTTTTTTATTGTATCACGTGTTTTTGCTCAAGCACCTCAGGTAAAGGTTGAAGCGGGTATATTGGAAGGGATTACCCTGTCAAGCGGGGTGCAATCTTTTCGAGGGATTCCATTTGCGGAACCACCTGTTGGTGATCTGAGATGGAAAGAACCACAAGCAGTTGTGCCTTGGAATGGTATTCGTAAAGCAGATCATTTTGGTAGCTCGCCTATGCAAAAGCCTATCTATGGAGATATGAGATTTCGTTCGCCCGGAATCAGTGAAGATTGTCTCTATCTAAATGTATGGCGTCCAAAGGCAGCCGGAGCGGGCAAACTTCCTGTATTGGTTTATTTTTATGGTGGAGGTTTCAATGCTGGTGATGGATCGGAAAATCGTTACGATGGGGAAAGCTTTGCAAAAGAAGGACTTATAGTTGTTACAGTCAATTATCGTCTCGGTATTTTTGGTTTCTTTGCTCATCCGGAATTAACCAAAGAATCTCCTCAGCATGCATCCGGAAATTATGGTCTTTTGGACCAACATGCTGCCTTGTTGTGGGTCAAAAAAAATATTGCTGCATTTGGTGGAGATCCTGATGCGGTCACCATTGGAGGTGAATCGGCGGGAAGTATGTCTGTCTCTGCGCAGATGGCCAGTCCATTATCCAAAGGATTGTTTAAGCGTGCTATTGGTCAAAGTGGAAGTGTCTTTAACCTGAGATATGGCACTGTTTCTCTTGCGGATCAAGAACAGCAAGGGATTAGATTTGCAGATCGTGTAAATGCCAGAGAGCTCGATAAACTGCGTGAGATGCCTGCATCTGAACTTCTTGATAAGGCCAGTGAACCGGGGGCATTCGCTACACGGTTGATCGTTGATGGGTATTTTTTGCCGAAATCTCCGCTCGCGATTTTTGAAGCCGGCGAGCAGTCTAAAGTAGCCCTGCTCGCGGGCTGGACTTCGACAGAAGCTCCATATACGGCCTATATGGGGAAATCTTATCCTTCTCCGGAGAATTATGAAAAGTTGGTAAGAATGCAATATGGGGCTAAAGCCGACGAAGTTCTGAGACTATATCCAGGAAAAACGGAAATGGAAGTCATTCGATCGTCAACAGCATTGGCCAGTGATAATTTTATAGTCTATAGTACCTGGAAATGGCTGGATCTGCAACGGAAAAATAGTGGTCAGTCTGTATTTGTCTATATATTCAGTAAACCACGGCCAGCCATGCAACCGGCGTATAGCGATGTACAGACTGGGCTTGCGGGAGGTATTAGTAAAAAGACTGAAAAACAGCCCAAAGAGAAAATGCCCGAGCCTTTACCAGGCGCTTTCCATGCCAGTGATATAGAATATTTATTGGGCAATCTTAGGAGTAACGATGTTTTTGCCTGGACAGATGATGATGATAAGGTATCCAGACTCGGGCAGAATTACTTTGTCAATTTCATTAAGACAGGTGATCCAAATGGAAAGGGGCTTTCCCTATGGCCGAAAACAACAGCCAAAGATAAGCGTATGAATATTCTTAATTTAAACGTCGATGTGAAAACATCTGCTGAGGAGTTTCGGGACCGATACCTTTTTCTTGATAAGCTATTTATGGATCAAGCGCAAAAGGATTGAGGAACTTTGTAATGCGTCTTTTTTATTTTATAGGGAGGGCAAAACTATTTATCGATAAGATCTGTTATCAGAAAGACTTGTAGAAAGCAGCCCCATCAATCATGGCCTGTGCGGTGTCCTAACGAAATTTTGAAGATTACTAACGCGGAGCAAATTTGCTTATATGGAAATAAATCCTGATGTAATTATAATAGGCGGTGGTTTAGCTGGACTCTCAAGTGCATTGCATTTGTCCAAACAGGGATTGAAGGTAACATTAATCGAAAAACATGATTACCCACATCATAAAGTTTGCGGGGAATACCTCTCCAATGAGATTTTACCCTATTTGAACTGGCTTAGGGTTGATGTGAATACTTTGCGTGCTACAGATCTCGAAGAATTGCAATTTACAACACAGCATGGGGTATCTGGTAAGGTTAAATTACCATTGGGTGGCATCGGTGTGAGTCGCTATTCCTTGGATGAATTGCTCTATAAAAGGGCAAAAGATAATGGTTGTTCAATCGTGATTGCTACTGTCACAGAAATTTCCTTTAGCGATGATACATTTGCTGTTTCGTTTCAGGGGCAGCAGTTAAATGCAAAGATTGTATTGGGGGCTTTTGGCAAACGTAGTAATATCGATCAACTGTTGTCACGGAGTTTCATGAAGAGAACCTCGGTCTGGATGGCGGTAAAAGCTCATTATTCTGGTGATTTCCCTGACAAGCTCATCGCCTTACATAACTTTGAAGGTGGCTACTGTGGCATTTCGAAAGTTGAAGATAACAAGATAAATGTCTGTTATTTGGCCAATGTGAAAACTTTCAAGAAATATAGGAACATCGAAGCGTATCAAAAGTACGTCATGTCTAAGAATAGGTATCTTAAGTGCTTTTTTGAAAAGAGCACTATGCTTTTTGATAAGCCAATTACAATCAGTCAATTTTCCTTCGATAAAAAATATGCGGTAGAAAACCATATCCTCATGGTCGGCGATACAGCCGGTCTTATTCATCCATTCTGTGGAAATGGAATGGCTATGGCGATACACAGTGCAAAGTTAGCTTCGGAGCTTATTTTGGATTACTATAGCCGTAAAATTGAATCCCGTCGACAATTGGAAGTGATGTATGTCAATCGCTGGAAACAAACTTTTGGAAAGCGCCTATTATTCGGGCGGGTGCTGTCCATCATATTACGTTATGAACTTGGTGCGACAATACTGATGAAGATCGGGACTCTTTTTCCGAAAATTTTGATCTGGATTATCAAACAAACTCATGGAAATGCAAACACAATAAAATGCCTATAAACACGAAACATAGAACAGGGGAGACTGAGATCATGGATGATTTCCTGCTTGCGGGTGAAGAACTTCGTGTCACATTGGATCGGATTTCAAAGATCAACCAGTTTTTAGGTGGTAATAGCATCACCCTGGATGGAGTCAAGAGACTTCTTTCTTGTGCCGATAAGAGCAAGTCAATTTCAATTATTGATATAGGATGCGGTAATGGAGACATGCTTCGTATGTTGAGCGATTATGGTTATAAAAATAAGATCAATCTGAATCTACTTGGGGTGGATGCCAATCAATATACGGTAAATTATGCGCAAACTCTGTCAAAGGACCATAGCAATGTATCCTATTTGTGTGCTGATATATTCGACACAGATTTTGAGAATAATAGTTATGATATTGTGTTGTGTACGCTGACCATTCATCATTTTGATAATGAAAAAATTATTGAATTAATAGATAGTCTCATCAAGATTTCAAATTTGGGGATCGTTATCAACGACCTGCAAAGGAGCAAAGTTGCCTATCGTCTTTTTCAAGCCATAGGTACTTTTTTTAGGTTAAATAAAATGACAAGAGCGGATGGACTTATTTCCATACTGCGCGGGTTTAAAAAATATGAGTTAGAACAATTCTCAAAAACATTGCAATTAAAAAGTTATACCATCCAATGGAAATGGGCTTTTCGTTACCAGTGGATAATTTCCAATATATGAGCGTTAAGATAATTACCGTTGCCAAGCAATTGCCTAAATATTCCTGTACCACCGATGAGGTTCTGCCGTTATTGGATATTTGGCTTAAAGGACAGGAGCCTCGTTTTGTAAAAAAGATAAAAAAACTTTTTGAAGGCTCTGCTGTGGAGAGGCGCTATGCGATCATGGATCCGCATGAAGTGTTTACAGTGAGATCCTTTGAAGAAAAAAATGATATTTATTGCCGTGAAGCAATCGAATTGGGGGAGAAGGTGCTCCATAAAGCACTTGAAAAAGCAGCATGGGACCCGCAGTCCTTAGACTATATTATAACAGTCAGCTGCACCGGAATTATGATACCGTCACTTGACGGATACTTAATTAATAAGATGAGGTTAAGACAGGATATTGTCAGACTGCCAGTTACAGAAATGGGATGTGTTGCTGGGGTTTCAGCTGTCATCTATGCTAAAAATTTCTTGCAAGCTAATCCAGGTAAACGCGCTGCAGTAATTGCAGTTGAAGCCCCAACAGCTACTTTTCAACTGGAGGATTTCTCCATGTCAAATATGGTTAGTGCGGCTATATTTGGAGATGGTGCAGCCTGTAGTCTGCTTTCATCTCATGAAGATGATTGTGGACCAGAAATTCTTGACGAGCAGATGTATCATTTTTATGATACAGAAGATATCATGGGTTTTAAGCTGACTAACAGTGGCATGAAGATGATATTGGATGTTGATGTCCCCAATGTGATTGCGTCGCATTTTGCAGATGTGATACATCCATTTTTGAAAAAGAATCGTCTGGAAATCAAAGATATCGATTACATGATTTTTCATCCAGGGGGGAAGAAGATTGTGGCGACGATTGAGCAGATTTTTGCCGATTTTGGTAAAGACATAAAAGACACTAAGGCAGTGCTTGCGCAGTATGGCAATATGTCGAGTGCTACAGTACTTTATGTTCTTGAACGCATCATGATGTGTAGACCAAAGGCTGGAGAATTTGGGTTGATGCTGAGTTTTGGCCCTGGGTTTTCAGCACAGCGCGTATTGTTAAAATGGTGACTTATTTAAATTTGATCAATGGATTTGAATGATATAATGGCACAATTGCCCTATAGAGAGCCTTTTTTGTTTGTTGATGAATTAATTCAAGTTGATGAGGAAGGTATTGCTGGTACCTTTACTTTTAATGAAAATCTGGATTTTTATAGAGGCCATTTTTATGGTAAAGCGATTACTCCAGGAGTTATTTTGATCGAAACGATGGCGCAGATAGGTCTAGCCTGTCTGGGAATTTTTTTGCTGGATAAGGAGGTTAAGGCAAGCGCTGCTATAGCGTTGACTTCGACTGAAATTGAATTTTTAAAGCCTGTGTATCCGAAGGAAAGAGTTACCGTGTTTTCAAAAAAAGTGTATTTCAGGTTTGGTAAACTAAAATGTGAGGTCGTTATGAAAAATGAAACCGGACAGGAGGTTTGTAAGGGGATATTGGCAGGTATGATTACGGAGGAGCTATGAAGAGAGTCGTCATTACAGGAATGGGGGTTGTAGCACCGAATGGGGTAGGCCTACCATCTTTTACCCAAGCGATAAAAGATGGTGTCTCAGGTATTCGACATGATGTGCAATTGGAGAAATTACAGTTTTCCTGCCAGATAGCAGGAACTCCTGAAATAACGGATGATTTTAAAAGGCGCTATTTCACTGAACTTGAGCTTAGAGGTTTTAACAGTACGGGGATATTATATGGAGTCATTGCAGGTATGGAAGCTTGGGCAAATGCGGGGTTACCGATAGTGAATGAATCTGCTCCGGATTGGGACAGTGGAACCATTTTTGGATCCGGAAGCTCTGGTATCGATAAGTTTCGTGAGAGCATCTATAAAATTGATGATTTGCAGACCCGCAGGTTAGGTAGTACGGTTGTGGCCCAGACGATGAACAGTGGTGTCAGCGCTTATTTGGGCGGCAAATTGGGGCTTGGAAACCAAGTAACAACAAATTCATCTGCCTGTGCAACTGGGACCGAAGCAATTTTAATGGCCTATGACCGTATTCGATCCGGTAGGGCAAAACGGATGCTAGCAGGCAGCACCGGAGACAGCGGCCCTTATATTTGGGGTGGCTTTGATGCATTACGCGTGTGTAGTTCGCATTATAATGATCGTCCGCATGAAGGGTCTCGTCCGATGAGTGCGACAGCCGGAGGGTTTGTGCCCGGCAGCGGCGCAGGAGCTTTGCTACTGGAAGATTTGGAAAGTGCTTTAGCGCGAAAGACGACGATATATGGTGAGTTGTTGGGTGGTGAGGTAAATTCCGGAGGGCAGCGGGGGACAGGTAGTATGACCGCTCCTAATGCTGAAGCTGTTCGCCGGTGTATTATAGAGGCCTTGAAAAATTCCGGTGTTTCCGCTTTAGATGTCGATGCTATAAATGGCCATTTGACAGCAACCGTTAAAGATGCTTTTGAAATAGAAAACTGGATTGAGGCTCTTGGACGTAAGGGGAAGGATTTTCCTTTTATAAACTCACTAAAGGGTATGACTGGACATTGTCTCAGTGCAGCTGGTAGTATAGAAAGCGTAGCTACGGTATTGCAGCTATATCACGGTTTCATATTTGGAAACAGTAATTGTCTTGACCTACATCCTGAAATTGCTGCACTGATAGATCCATCAAACGTACCTATGCACACAAGAAGTTTTGCTCCTCAAATTATTGCCAAGGCAAGTTTTGGATTTGGGGATGTGAATGCTTGCTTAATATTTAAAAAATTTGATAACTTGCCATATGAATAGAGAAGAACTGATCAATGCTTTAAAACCTATTATAGCATCTTATACGACAAACGAAGAAGCATTTGGAAAGCTTTCCGAAGAAACTGATTTTATTCATGATCTGCATATCAATTCCGCTAATCTGGTTGATATTGTACTGGATATTGAAGAGCAATTCGAGATAGTTATTGAAAATGCTGATATGGAACGTATGCTCAATGTAAGGGCGGCAATCGATATTATAGAAACCAAGCTTAATGAAAAATGATTGGTAATGACATTGTCGATCTAGTTCAATCCAGAAAAGACAGCAATTGGAAACGTCGCGGGTTTATTAACAAGATATTTAGTGAAAACGAGCAGCTGTTAATAGCCAATAGTGACGATCAGGAGATTGTTGTGTGGCTTTTGTGGAGTATGAAAGAAGCTGCTTACAAAATATGGAATAGAGAGACGGGTAGCAGAAAATATGCACCTATTAAATTGCTGTGTTCCTTTGTTGAAAGGTCTTGCGGTACCGCTGTAGGAGAGGTCGTCTGTGCAGAGAATCGTTATTATACCAAGACCATTGTTTGTCCTGATTTTATACATACTATAGCCGTTAAGGTATTGGACCATTTGGAGCATGTGGTGGAAATCAAAAGATGCACAATTGTTAAAGATCCGTTCGGTTTGCCGGGTATTACACTAGAGGGACAAAAGGAGCTGTTACCAGCTTCTATAAGTAATCACGGCCGTTTTGAGAAAATAGTTGCCGTACTTTAAACGCGGATATAAAATCTAAGGTTAGATCTGAAATCTACCCTTTTTATTGAGTTGAAAAAATACGAAAGAGCTTAGAAATGAAAATTCAATTATTAATTATTCTCTTATTTATTGTTAACCATAGTTTGGCTCAAAATTCGGCCCAGCTCATTGACAAATCCATTGGGCTGATAGCGAACGATGCGTATGCAAACTTTGAAAGAAGCTATCCTGAAATATGGAATGCATATTTGAAAGAAAATGTTCCATTTTATACCGCTGCAACTAGTGAGATTCAAAAAAAAACACTTTGAGAAGGCGATTGAAAATATCGATAGTTTGATTACTGAAGGATATTTTCTGGATGAAATACTCCTTGAAAAAGACTTTTTACCCCTTCATGGATTGGTAGGCTGGAAGAAAGTTGAGGAACAAATTAAGCGAGTTAAATCTCACTATAATAATCCGGTCAGGGAAGAGCTCGTATCTTTAAAGAAGCGAGACCAAAGTATCCGATTGATTTTGTTGACTGCTCAAAAAACGCATTCAAACGATATAGTTTTGATCAGAAAGATTCAAACTCAAATGAACAAAATCGATGTCGAGAGTGCCACTGTGGTTGCTAAGATTGTTGATCAAAATGGATGGCTTGGAAAAGATAAGATCGGAAGCGAAGGCAACGAAACGCTATTCTTGGGAATTCAGCACATTGATGATTTACTTGTTCAAAATAAATATCTGCCTATCCTCGAGGCGGCGGTTAAAAATGGAAATGCGGAGCCTTGGCATTTCGCTTTTTTAACGGATAGAATTTTAATGAACCAGGGAAAGAAGCAGATCTATGGCACACAAACGATTACTTCCATCGGACCGAAAGATGCTTATATAGTTCCTTTACAGGACCCTGACAAAGTCGATGTCTTAAGGAAAGAAATAGGTTTGGAACCTTTGAACGAGTATCTTGAGGAGTTTGGGATGACGTGGAATCTTGAGGCGTATAAAAAGGATCTTGGCCGAATCGAAAAATTATATATAGAAAGATCTGTTAAATCAAGAAAATAGTTAGTTTTCTCAGTTTATTAGTTTGATTCCATATAATGTTATCCGCAACTTCTCGGAGCGCAGAGCAAGATGCGCAGCGCGACTAACAACTTATTGTACTTGAATTGATTCTTCCCGCAGCATTTGCTTGAACTTGGGATCTCGTATGTAGCGACTAAAATCGTGACTTGACATTCCTGTAAAATCCGTCTTCGAAAAGATCGTATAGTTTTTCTTAAGCGCATTAAAGCTCTCCTCTTTATACCCTAGATCAGTTGGGTTAAGTTTGTTGGATAGAAATCCGAAAAATTTCTTTAACATTTTGTCAGTGCCATTAATCGTGATATGTATTTTCTTTACTTGTGTGCTCAGATCGACAAATTTTTTTGTATTAGTTGTTGTGTCAGTATATTGAAATTCGGAAAGGCCTATTGCTGGCGCCAGCATGATGCAGGTAATCCTGTTTTTGTTTTCCAGCAATGGCTTTGCCCGCTCGATATCGACATTGTGAATGTCTTTAGCCTGAGCGGAAAATGAACTATTGTATTCGGGATTTGAAATTGCGCTCATTACAACAGATGCACCACGGCTATGCGATATGATAAAAACATCCTTATCGGCCATATTGTTAAGTATGCGCCGTAATCCGAATTCACCCGCCATCTGGCTAAAAGAGGCTGCTGAGAACCAATTTTTTGCAGATCGAAAAGGGGAAGTTGATCGTAAACCGTCCCAATAAAATCGAATGATCTCATCGGTTTTGGGGTTTGTAACGATATGATCGGCAATATATTTATATTGTTTTACGACTGATTCTTCATCAGCATTGAAGCCATGGACCAAAATAAAAACACGTTTCTTGGGAGCAATACGTTTTGACAGACGCAGCATGTTGCCGCGTTCAAAAGCGAGTAATTGTTCGCGGTCACCTTTGTCGGTGGCAATTTTCATAAGAGAATAAGGATCCCGAGCAGCTTTATTCGAAGGGATTCCATAGTTTTTCTTCCAGTTGTCGGGGTAGAAATTACCATTTTGATCCACAAATGAATACCATAAATTAGGATCTGCTCCGGTATTGGGAGAAGCCGAATCAGGAAGATTATGGATGAGGCCACACGAGGTGAATAGGCCAATGATGATAATGACGTAGAAAAAATATCTTTTGTTCATATGATGTATTTCCTTCTATACCTGAATTTTATTTCAACTAGGATCCAATGGCTGCCAAATTGGCTATATTTTCACAAAATTGATTTCTTGTAATATAGTCATTATTTTGGATTGTGAAAAGTTAGCTTGTATTTGAAAGGTGAAATTTATCAAGACAGATGTAAAGGTCACAGTCTTTTTATCAAATAAAGCCTGTTGCGCTGATTGGTGAAAAGCTGATAAGTTAAAGCCGGATTTGAGTAATAACCATAGGTATGAAATTGTTCGGTATCTTCAAAAGTTAGGCCCCCTATATTCCTATTGTTGATTTCTATCTGTGACCAATGCCATTGTTCGTCGAGATATAAACTATCCTTAAATTTTAAGGTATCATTTTCGATAATAAGCTGTGAGAATAGGCAGCCTTGCCAAACGTCTCCAGGTGCATACTTTCCACTTTTGGTATCATGTCTGTTGCGTATACGTTTGATTTTTTGATAATAAAGAGATTGTACATTGGCTGGAGCGGTATTCGTTAGCCATTCATTCTTCTCCCAGTGACCAAAAAGATCATTCATGGTGCGACCTTTTGATTCGGTCTGTGGAGCAAACTCATTATCATCCGAAATATTCTCACACAGCGTGTGCCATTTGCCGTTCATTAAGTAGGTTTTTTTTGAGTAACTTTTAGAATCGTGGTGATCAAAACCATAGATTTTCTCCGATAGCAGGTAAACAGCTTTATTTTCAATGTCATTTAGCGCCTGACGTTGTTGATCTTCGGACCAGCTGAGATTGGCATTGTACAGTTCGATTGTTTTTTTTGTCGTATCTCCATCTAGCGGCCAGTTGCGAAAGTAATGTTTCGTTACGTTGATTAAATAACCTTCGAATAGAATTTCTGTCTCGTCATCTTTGTTCTGTCTATAGAAATACTGATCGATCTGGTTGCCGTTTTTGTCCAGTTTATAAAAAGTATGAATGATTGGTGATGGAGTATTAGAATGTGTAGCTGTGGTCAAACTGTGAATGATTAGTTCATTGTTTTTCGTTAAAAACTGGTCTATAGGACGGTCGCTTGCTTTGAAGAGTATAATTTCATGTTTTCCGAATCGGTTTTTGGGCTTGTTAATATCGACATATTGTCTATATTCCTTCGGTAGCTTTGAAGAATGGAAGAAATTCTGAAGTCGAATATCGAGATCAAAAATACCATTCGTATAAATAATGGCGAAGGCTATTAGCATCCATGCAAGCAGGTAATATTTCAAGCTTTTGGTACCTTTTAGTTGCAAAAAGAAATAAAAGAATATCCAGCTCGACACGAGTGCAAGAGGTGAAAAAATAATATAATTCAGCTGCTCACTGTTGCTAAGATCAAAAATGAAAAAACTGATAAGATATGCTGTCATAAAGACTAGGCATAATATAAAAGACTTCCATAAGAAATTCTTTTTAGCTTTCTTCGGTTCCCGATCTATCTGTTGCAATATCTTATAATTTAGTATACTTTATAATCCGATCTAACGCTAGACTGATATAGGTGTAATTTAATTTTTTTCTTTATGGGTTCCAATAGTAGATTAAAATTTTAATGCTAGAAGTATGCATAGCGGTTCATTAATTTTTAATGGATCTCGGAAAAATCTCTTTAACACCACCTTTTGTTAAAATAAGGGCATTATAGTTTCCTGTTTTATCCCGAATAAATTCGATGGTTCTATCGTTGTCGTCTGCTCTGAAAAATTTTGTTTTAGACTCGGGAATGAGTTCAATATCCGCATCATTATAATGGAGTTTACCTCCAATTTTTAACACCTGTATTTTGCCATACTCACCCACATAGTTTTTGTATATGGTCGTATCTATTTTGGCCCGATGATGTTTGTAGGGCATTTCTACTTCTTTGCCAAGGGCAATTGCAGAAAGTCCATAACCTATGATATGGGAGGCTGAGCCGTTATTAGAAAGGACAGTGACAAAGAGTTTGTCGTCGGTAAATCGATTAAAAGAAGTCATTGTCCCAAAGAATCCGCCGTCATGTGCAATCAAATAATGTCCGTGATTATAAAACGGATTGATTATAAATCCATAGCCCCAATTTTCGGAACCATATGGGGTGAACATCTTTTTCTTCATTGCGGCAGACAAGACGGTTGTTCCGTAGAGGGCTTTGTCCCATAGGGCTAAATCCTCGACAGTTGAATAAACACCGTCATGGCCCAAGTTGATATTCCAGTTGATATAAGGATTATGAATTAGCCCTTCCTCGTTGTGACAATATACTTTTGCTTTTTTTGCGACGATGGATTCATTGTTACTAACCCCCGTATTCTTCATCTCCACTTTCTCAAAGATATTCTTCTTTAAGAAAGCTTCATAACGCTCACCTGAAACCTTTTCAATAATTTTAGCTAACAAATAATAACCAATATTGCTGTAGGAGCTTTTCGTACCCGGTGAAAATTCGAAAGGAATTTTCTTGATTGCAGTATAAGCAGAATCGCTGCTTATACTGCTCAATGCGATTTCCTTGAAACCCATGGCTAGTCCTGAGGTATGTGACAGCAACATGTGGATACTGATACTATCGCCTTTTGGATAATCGGGGAAAAACTTACTGAGTTTATCATTTAGGGATAATTTTCCGATGTCTATCAACTGGAGAATAGCCGCTGCTGTGAACTGTTTTGTGACCGATGCTAATTGGAATTTGGTTTCTATTGTATTTTTGACATTCCATTCATAATCTGCGAGACCATAGGCTTTCTTTAGCAAAATAGTGTTGTTTTTTATAACGAGCACGGTTCCACTAAAGTTATTTACTTCGACCTGCGCTTGCATATATTTTGCAAGTTTAGCTGATGTTTTTTCTTGTCCACATAGAAAAATAGGGCACAGGATGAGTAGAATTAATAGCTTCATAAAAGTATTGTATAAGTTATTGTGAAGCAATGTTACTATTTAATGAGCTTGCATGATTGTATTTTTGTAAAGCGGCTAGATAAAAATCCATTTTATTTGGCCTCGTTCAAGATGCGATATCTTGGAAAAGAAAACTTTTGGTGTAAAACCTGTCAATTTTTTAAAATCTCTGATCATATGGGATTGGTCGAAGTAATCCAGATGATATGAAAGGCCAATTTTGTTTTTGTCGTCCAGTTGACTTTGAATAGCTGTGCGGAATCTGATTATTTTTTTGAATTGGGAGGGTGTTTTACAGATATGCTGATCAAAATGCTTGTTTATTGTCATTCTTGAACGCCCTGTTTTTAATGAGAATTCTGCCATAGATTGATTTAGGTTCGCTTTATTTAACATTTCGGAAATCACGTTTTCTAGCAAAGAATTTTCAAATACCCCTAATTTTGAGAGCCAATAAGCTTCTAAGGCCTTTATTCTTTCACAATTGTCATCTATCGAAAGAATGGAGCTCATCGCATCTTTATAATCCATGTATGGATTAAAATCGGGGAATGTTCCATGGCTATAATATCTTAGGTCCTTTGTTATGAAAGCATTTATCCCAAGGGGTTTAAAGTAGGTGGTGATTTCATTTATTTTTCCTTCGTAACAGATGAGGACGGGGTCATTAAAGTTACATACGAGGTTAGTTTCTATTCTGTTAGATGGACAATGTTTGGTCATTATTTTATTTCCAGTTACCACAGTTTGGGTTTGCTTGCTTATGGTAACAATAGTGTAAATACTAGGAAATGTAAAATATACTGTAGGTTGTTCCTCTGTGGTTTTTTCAAGTATATAAAAGCATTCGATATGTCTTTTTAGGAGTACATTATCAGGTTTATAGATTTTTATTGTCATTTTTTCCTTCGCGTAACTGGGCCTTGCTTTTACTTAATTCTCTTCAAGTTGCAGGTATTTCATAATCGATTTAAATATAGAGAACCTTTGTGATAATTTTTTTGTCTAGTTCATTAAATTAAGGTTTTATGAATGCGAATGAATTACGGTTTTTGTTGTAACTTAGTTAGCAATTAACCATGTAATTAAAAAATAAAAATGATCGATTTCAATCCAGAAGAGAACTACATTGCAATAAATAAACACTCGTGGAATAACCGAACGGATACGCATTTAAAATCAGAATTTTATAATTTAGCAGGATTTTTGAAAGGGGAGACTTCACTGAATCCAATTGAATTGGCGTTAATTGGTGATATCAGGGGAAAAAAGATTTTACGTTTACAGTGCCATTTTGGACAGGATACGATTTCTTTGAGCAGACTTGGAGCAAAAGTGACCGGTGTTGACCTGTCGGATAAAGCGATCGAAAGTGCACGGAAAATTGCTGAAGAAACGAATGCCGATGTACAGTTTATCTGTTGTGACCTCTATGCCCTAGAGAATCATCTTGACGAACCGTTTGATCTAATCTTTACAAGTTACGGTACGATCACTTGGTTACCAGATTTAGACAAATGGGCAAAAATAATTTCACGATTTTTAAAACCGAAAGGGAAATTTGTTTTTGTTGAGTTTCATCCAGTTGTCTGGATGTTCGATGATAATTTTGATAAAATTGGCTATAATTATTTTAATGTAGCTCCGATTGTTGAAATCGAGGAAGGGACTTATGCGGATAAAAGCGCAGCTATAACACAATCTTACGTTACCTGGAATCATAGCATGAGCGAAGTCGTCGGTGCTTTGCTTCATAACGGGCTGAACATTCAAGACTTGAATGAATTTGACTATTCCCCTTATCCAATTTTTAAAAATATGACAGAACTCGAATCTAAAAAATTCAGAATAGCTCATTTAGGAAACAAAATTCCCATGGTCTATTCTATTGTTGCCAGTAAAGTTAAATAAAGACTTATTTTGACAGATTCCGGTCGGTCAATTTTTAGCTATTCTATTGTTTTATACATCGACAAAATTTTTTAAGGACGCAAAAACCCTGATAGGAAAGGTACCCACACCACTGATCTTGGGAGGGACCGCTGTAAAAGTAAAATTTTCATCGGGTAAACAGCTTAGGTTACAGAGATGTTCGACGATCGATATATCCGTGCCCAATAACATAGTGTACCGGACGTGTATTACCTGCTGTGCTGTCTAAATTAGGGCAGTGTATGCAGACTAGCGTAACATTGCAATCGCGGAGGTACTCCGCTGCCCCTGCGGTTAGGTAAGGATGATCTTCATAGTCTATGTAGGTCCCGGTATCGGTCACCATGTCGATCTTACCGATTTGTGCGCTGGTACTTTCTTGGTAAAACTGTTTGGAATTTTTTCTGGATAGATCGTCACAAATATGTTATTTCTTTTTTAGATAACGATTTATCATGGGACTAAAATCTATTTTGGAAGAATTCTGAATATGCTCTGTTAATACTGATGCGGGAAATTCATCCAATGTTTTGAAATTAATGCAGCCTTTCTGGAACTTTGCTCTAGGCAATTTTAATTTTAGTGCTACCATTAATTCTGGATTAGCATACATCACTAAGGAATGGAATGAAATATAATTCTTTGCGACGGTTAACCCATATTTAAATACTCCTTTTTCGTTAAAGCTGATGGCATTAGGATTTGACATGAATTTCCCGAAGCTCTCGGAAACAGTACTGTCATTTTCCATTATAGCTTTTCGGAATAGACGGATTACTTGTTGCTCACTGTCCGAGAGTGTATTGATATACTGATCTATTTCCATTAATTGTTTGTCGTCCATAAGGACTATAATTGTTATCTAAAAATATTCAATTTTTTTGATTTAGACGCAGATATCCTTAAAAAGATTCGATGGGCTATCTTTTACCTTCATGTGATTGGTAAGTTGCTTATAATTTAATGTTGTCAATTAACTTATAAAGTTTGTATTCATAGGAATAAGAACGCGTGTATAACAAATCGTAACAATTATTAATAACCTTCGATTACAAAAAACTATTTGATTCGAGGCAGTGGTTATAGATAATCAAGATAAATACTAAAACTGAAACATACTCATACCAAATCATACCTAAAAACAATATTCAACCAATTCTTAAACAGTAATTAGTCATTATTTATACAACCTATACTGAGTAATCATTGAACAAGTAATGAACAATCACTGTCAAAAGACAGAATTTAGTTATCATCTGATCTTCCTTTGTTACACCTAAAAATTAAAAAAGGCTGACTGTCAATCGTCATACTACAGCCAGTTTTTTTATGTAAAAAGGAATATCGCTTACATAAGGATTATTATTTCGTAAATTCATCCTATGGAGCAACCGATAGAACGATTTGAATTGCTTCTTCATACTAATAGAAAGGAATGCATGAAAAGCACGAAACGAAATAAAGGTTTTCTATTCAAGCAATATGACGAGCCGTTTCAATCGCCTTTTGATAAATTATTTGACATTTTCAAAGAACTGATTACCCACACTTCAGGTGATTTCGATGAGGCCATCGATTGGTTAAGGCAATTGGATAGAGAGTTTAAACTGACGACCCCGGCTTACACAATAGACGACTTCATTGCGGATTTGAAGGATAAAGGATATGTCAGAGAAAAGATGGATTCTGCTGGCGAAGGCGGGATGGATATAACCTCAAAGCTGGAGAAGGCACTGCGGCAGCATGCTTTGGACCAAATTTTTGGAAAAATGAAAAAAGGAAGGTCCGGCAATCATAAAACCAATCACCAGGGACGCAGTGACGAAAATATGGGCGATTTCAGAAGCTATCAGTATGGAGATGGCCTGGAAAAGATAGTTTTGACCGAGAGCTTAAAAAATGCGCAGATCAATCATGGGGTAGGAGAGTTTGCTTTAGCGGAAAATGATCTGGTTGTTGAGGATACCCAGTTTAAATCGCAAATGAGCACGGTGTTGATGATTGATATCAGTCACAGCATGATTTTATATGGAGAGGATCGGATCACACCTGCCAAGAAAGTCGCAATGGCTTTATCAGAGCTGATTCTGACACGTTATCCGAAAGACTCACTTGACGTTATCGTCTTCGGCAACGACGCTTGGCCTATCGCGATAAAAGACCTGCCTTATCTGCAAGTTGGACCATTTCACACCAATACGGTCGCGGGCTTAAAGCTAGCGATGGACTTACTTAGGCGGAAACGCCATGCAAATAAGCAGATATTTATGATAACCGATGGAAAACCGAGCTGTCTAAATATGCCGGACGGTACTTATTATAAGAATCCTATGGGTTTGGATCCTTTTATCACCAGTAAATGCTATAGTATGGCGGCGCAAGCTCGAAAGCTGGGAATACCTATTACTACTTTTATGATTGCTTCAGATCCTTACCTGCAGCAATTCGTCGACGAATTTACAGCTTCAAATCAAGGGAAAGCTTATTATACAGGACTTGGAAATCTAGGTGAAATGATTTTTGAGGATTATGAAGAAAACCGTAAAAAAAGAATACGATAAGAATATATGGATTACACGAAGATTACAACATTTGGTGCATTAAAAACTTCGGGTTATAAACCTCAAACAATAAAAGAAGAATTGCGTCAGAATCTGATTACAAAAATAAGGAAAGGTGAAAAAGTTTTCGCTGGAGTGCATGGTTATGAAGATACCGTTATTCCAGAACTTGAAAGAGCTATTCTTTCCAAGCACAATATTAATTTTCTAGGTCTCCGCGGTCAGGCGAAAACACGTCTAGCTAGACTCATGGTCAATCTGCTGGATGAATATGTCCCGGTGGTACAGGGTTCTGAGATTAATGATGATCCGTATAATCCTATATCACGTTATGCCCTGGAACTGCTGAGGGAGAAAGGTGATGAAACACCGATAAGCTGGCTTCATAGAAGTGATCGTTTTGCTGAAAAACTGGCCACTCCAGATGTAACTGTCGCCGACTTGATCGGTGATGTAGATCCGATCAAAGCCGCAAATTTAAAATTGAGCTATGCAGACGATCGTGTGATTCACTTTGGTATGATTCCAAGAGCAAATCGCTCCATATTTGTCATTAATGAACTGCCTGATCTTCAAGCGAGAATTCAGGTGGCACTCTTCAATATTTTGCAAGAGGGAGATATTCAGATCCGTGGTTTTAAGTTACGCTTACCTTTAGATGTGCAATTTATATTTACTGCGAACCCGGAGGATTATACCAATAGAGGAAGTATTGTGACGCCACTGAAAGATCGCATAGGATCGCAGATACTCACGCATTATCCCACATCGGTTGAGATAGCAAAGGCAATTACTGCGCAGGAGGCGAACTTGGAAACGGCCCAAAAGGAGCAGATATACGTCCCTGAACTGGCGCGGGAATTGATTGAGCAGATAAGCTTTGAAGCACGAAATAGTGAATATGTTGATGAAAAGAGTGGCGTGAGTGCGCGTATGAGCATTACAGCATTTCAGAACTTATTAAGCACCGCTGAATTGCGTATGCTCAGAAGCGGTACGGAAACAACCGCGGTACGGCTGAGTGATTTTATGGGCATTGTACCAGCGATAACGGGTAAAGTTGAGCTTGTTTATGAAGGTGAGCAGGAGGGAGCTGATACTGTCGCATTGCAACTGATTGAAAATGCTGTCAAAAACCTTTTTCCAGTCTTATTTCCTAAAATTGAGAAGCTGGAAAGAGAAAACGAACGTTACCCTTACGATGATATTGTTCGTTGGTTTTCGGAATCAGAGGGGATCGAATTATCGGACGAGCTTAGTGATACCGATTATGAGCGAATTTTGGACCAAGTGGCTCCTATCCTTGCTTTAATTCAGCAATATCAACCAGAAACAATGCCTAAAGATCTCCATTTTTTGATTGAATTTGTATTATGGGGACTAACACTCCATAATAAATTAAGTAAATATAGATTAGGGAACGGTCTGCAATTCCAAGATAACTTTCAAGGCTATCTGAGGAATAATCTCTAAATCGGTTATTAATAGTACAATGGGCAAGTTTAGCATATAAATTTGCCCATCTATTTTTTGCAGGAGGGTCTCGCAATGGAGATGATGTATTGAGGAGAAACTAATTTTTCATAAAGATTAAATCTATCAATAGACCAATAATAAATACAGCAACAGTAAATGATAGATACCCTAAAATATAAACTGAGAGCGCTTTTAAATAAGCCGTTATTTTGTTGGGATCGAAAAATTGCCCAATAGCCCAGACGCTGTATAACATCGCGACGATACTGGCCTGAACCATAACGCTTGTATGGGTTAGGCCTTCGGCTATTGCAAAAACAGTATAGATCAACATCGTCATTCCTAAAATAAAACACAGTAGGATGACTATTTCAAAAAGATTAAAACCGTATTTTTTAAAAAATAATTTAGCCCAGAAAGCGATAAATAAGCCTATCATAATATTGGCGTAACCATAGTGGCCCTGGATCCAAAGGTATATCGAACCCGTGGTAGAATGTTTGGATTCGTAATAACTCACATATTTGTCTTCTACATGAAAGAAATGGCTTATAATAGAATATATCAGTGAAGTGATGATGATAAAAATAATGGGTTTTACTAAGCGGCTTCGGTTCTCGGCGATATACTTTTTTACATTTTTTCCCGGCGTGGTAATAAGTTCACGAATCGTGTACAAGATTCCCCGCTCGAAATGAAGCACATGTTCAATTTCGTGGGCGATATAATGCGCATCAATTCTTTTAAGGATCGCTGGTTGACCGCAATTTGGACAGAAATTCAGTGTTATATCAGTCCCACAGTTTTTGCAATTTGTCATGTTTATACTATGCTATAGGTAATAAATTTGTTAATATTTGAGGATTCTATCCTTTTCATGTTATGTAGATCGTTGGCTTTTGCCTCTTATCGATTAGGATTTGTCCAAAAATATTATAGATTATGTCAATCAATGCTACACCTAAGTGTAGTTTTATACAAATCTCTTTCTCCCGTGAAAAAAATAGATTTAGAGCGCTTTAGTGTATGGCGGGATCTTTTGTCTATTCTATTCGGGCATATAAATAAAAATATTATATTTGCAAAATACTTGACTAATCAAGTATTTTGCAAATGATAATATGACCGCGATTAATACAATTCTGAACATTATAAAAGTTCAATCTGTCATCACCAAAAAGTTTGATGGGTTAAGTTTACATGGACTAAGCCTGACAGACTTTATGATCCTACATATCTTAAGTCAGGCTCCCGTGAACCGGCTACGACGAATTGACCTGGCTGAAAGTACCGGTTTAACAGCCTCAGGAATTACACGGATTATTTCACCTATGGAAAAGATGGGGCTCGTTATAAAAGAGCACAATGATAGAGATGCCCGGGTCAGTTATGTGAAGCTTACCGAAGCTGGTGATCGAATTTTTAAAGAGGCGACTATTACAGCTGAGCACATCGCCAATAAGCTATTGGACGGAATGGCCGTAACAGATCTCCTTGTTTTTGCTGCACAATTGAAGTCATTGGGAGGAGATTTATAATTTTAATGAAAAAACACATGAACAAAATAGATAAAAAACAATTGAAAGCCGAATTCCTGGAAAGTAAACCATTGATGGGAGTTTTAACAATTTACAATAGGGCCGAAAATAAAATATATATCGCAGATAGCATGAATTTAACGGCTCTTTCCAACAGAATCAGATTTATGTTAAACATGGGCCAATTTGACAAAAAAAACTTACAGGAGGATTGGAACAGACTGGGCGAGGGAAATTTCCTGTTTGAAAATGCAGTTATTATTCCATTTGAAAACGACAAAATTATTGATTATAAAAAAGCCGTACTTCATGCCGCAACTGAGTTGAAGCGTAAAGTGAATGAAACAACAGGTAGCTATTGATATGACAAGAAAGAAGTATTTGTATCCCAGTTATGAAGCCGGAAGGAATCTGGCATTGAAAAATATCCAAGGCCCCATTGTAAATCTCAATTTGATTCAGTTAAGGGAAATTGCAGACTATACTAATTTTCCAGAGATTGCGCCGATCAAAGAAATTTCGGGATACGATGCGTTTATGAATTATATACAGCTAGCCAAACCTTTTGTGGAAAAAAGCGGCGGTGAGCTACTTTTTGTTGGGCACGGTGACCGTTATCTGATAGGACCCGATCAGGAACATTGGGATATCTGTATGCTGATCAAACAGAAAAGCATGGCCGATTTTTTTTCATTTGAACAAAATCCAGCGTATATGAAGATTATAGGGCATCGGATTGCAGCCATCTCGGATTCGAGGCTTCTACCATTGCAGAATATCTCTTTATAAACTATACTATCATAAAAAATGTCGCCTATTTGAATAATAAATGTGTATTTAATATTAATAAAGTAGACCTCGTATTTTATTCTTCTGCAGCGTCGTGGAAAAGTATTTTTGAGCAAATTTAAATTTGTGTTGAATACCCCTCCTAGATCAAGATAATTTAGATTTTGTGCATTAAATAATCCATGGTTAAGTTTTAATAAAGAAGGTTTGCTTGACAAATGAACATTTAGAAAAACCTAAAAATTGATACAAACACGAACCATCAGGCAATTGTTCCTTTTAAAAACCAATGGTATTTCATTTACCATAATGGGGGGATTAATCCAGATGGAGGCAGTTTTAGCCGTTCGATATGTATGGATACCTTAAATTACTGTTCAGACGGTAGATCCATAAAATTGAAATGACAACGTAAGGAACGACCGGCGACTAAAGCATGAAAAAGCCGGCGAGCTGTCAAAGATAAATTCCTTTATAAAAAAAGAGCTTCCTTTATGAGTAAAGAAAGCTCTTTTTTTAATTTTCTTCTTTCGGAGTTTCATTTGCATTTTGCCATTCAAAAGCTTCACTTTCTTCATCCAAAATAGCTTCATTTTGTAAGTCTCGACGTTTTATCCAGAAAATAACGGCGCCAATGGGAAGACTGAAATAAATATACCATGCGGCATAGATAGATTCTTTAATGGCTCCTCCGCCAAGGATACTAAAATTAAGCAGTTTGAAGTCTATGTCGCCGGTATTCCAATTTAGGGCGAATCTCGGAAAGGCTAACAAAAGAATAATAAATCCCCACATTATTTTTTTATTGGTTTTAATTTTAGTTTTCAGCATCACTATAAATGTGGCTATAATAAATAGTGGAACTACAATTAAAAGAAAAGCAAAAGTGTAGTGCACGATTGATTTACCGGCAAATGTGAATTTTGTGGACTCAGATAATTGGGCGTCAATAAATTTTCCCTCAAATGCTGATAGAGAGAGTTTTTCGTGATTATCTTTTACGACGAGTGCGAACAAAGCGGTCGATTTTTGTAATTGATATTCATAAGTAAATTTATAGTTGGAACTTACGCCAGCATTTGAAGAAATTCCATGAGTCCAATTGCATTCGATCAATTTAATTTGTTTTATCTTCTCTCCAGAAAGCGCTTTATTGGCATTTTTGATATAAGCCATAGCATCGCTATTCGTTACAGAAGGATCTACATTAGCGACTGCACTATCAATTTGGCCATTAATAATTTTTTCAATAAATGCTTTAGCGAAGATATCAGCCTTCTTAGCATCATCGGGGATACTGGACTCCACCGCTGAGTTACAACTTAGCAATCCGATGAGAATGGTAAACAAAAAATATATTTTTTTCATAATTTATTTTGGTTATTAAAATAGGTTATACTCCTATAAATATAATTAAATTGTCCACTTGCACGTTGACCCAAAAAGAATAATTTTTGTCAAAACAGGTGAAAAATACTATTTATTCCACGAGGTGACGATCGAAAGTAGATGGTCTTATTGATAGGGGGATGAAGCCAACGCGATTACAGGCATCAAAATACGTTTTGTCTATTTTATAAAGCTAATGTGGCTGCCTTAGAAGGTTGGGTGAAGAGCGGTTTAATAGATTAAAAATGTGGAACGACAGCGTCGTTCCACAAAATGTTTTTCAGTGTAGTATTGTAGGATTCTTTTTACAGTATTCTTATCGAATCAATTCAGAAATTTAAAATGATGAGATAGGCATCTCCATTCATTTTGGCAATTACTTCTCTTGAGTCAAGTTTACTTATGGAACAAATGTAGCTTAGAATAGCAGTAGAAAGAATATGAAAAAGATACTTTTTTATGTAAAAATGGGAATATTTGGCTTTTTACATAAAAAATACCATTCTCTTTCATAATATTTTAGGCTCAAGCCCGGAATATCTAAAAATGGATCCGGAAAGAAGAATAGCAATACCGGCTGAAAAGCAGCTGATGAAGAGGGGACTTAAGGTCATTTGAAAGAAATATTTCTGTTTTCACTTACAAAAAGAAGCGCCTATTGGTTAATTTAGCCCCGCTATTTTTCTCTTTTACTTATCGCATTTCAGGAATATAATCTGGTCTAGTGGGAATCAAATGGGACTTCTAATTTATTGGTACAAGCATCATTATGGGAACAAAATTTGTTGATCTAAAAACTGTAACGTTAATGCAGTTAAGTAATGCATTAGGGACATCCTTGTTTCCGGTAAAAAATGACAATTACTTAGTTGCCGAGGAGGATGCTACAAATTTTTCCCTTTACCTTGATTTCTATTATCGTTCAGAATATTATGCGCTGATTTTGATCAAACAGGGGACCGTTGAGTTTAGCGTTGGCGCGCGGAAATTCGTCGCTTCAGCTGGAGATGTTTTATTCTGTGGCCCTATGGAAGCCTTTGTGATCCACACCATATCACCAGATATGCAGATGAAAAGTATATATTTCACGCAGAAATTGATCGAGGAGGCAGGTTTCAATTATAAGACCAACGATATTCTGAAAAGTTTCTCCAGTACGCCTTCTTATATCTTATCAAAACAGGAAAAGATCTTCTTTAGAGTCGACTACCATATCACCCAGCTCGGGTTCCTGAATGTTAGTCGCGATCGGATCGACTATTCCAACGATATGATATGGCATCATTTTTCGCTGTTGATGTATGAAGTGCAGAATTTTAACAGGTATCTTGAACAGCAAAGCCATATTTCCCCTCGACTTGAAGCTATTACAGCAGATTTTTTTAATCTCGTCAATCAACATTATATTAACAATCATGATGTACAGTTCTATGCCGATAAGCTTGCGATCAGCAGAAAGTATTTAACGAAGGTGCTAAATACAACTTTGACCAAAAGCCCCAAGGAGATTATCAATAATGTGCTACTTATCGAGGCGAAGGTACTGCTGAAAAATAATAAGTTCAGCGTTAAAGATGTCGCTGTGAAACTTTCGTTCGCAGATCAAGCTACGTTCAGCAAATTCTTTAAAAAATTAACGGGCAAAAATCCGAGCTGCTATAAAGTGAGTGTGGAGTTTTAGATTTATGTGATTTATATTAACTAATAAGATTAATTATTTCTATTTTATTTTCCTGAAATTTTCTAATTATTAATGCTGGCTTTCATTTTATAAAAAATTAATAATGTCATTTTACTGTCTTTAATGTCCGATATTGCAGAGGATTTTTAGCGTGATCGGAATTTTAGATGTTTCATTGTTGTCTTTTTGACAAGAAATGGAGTCTTAACGTTAAGTTATATAGTTTTAATTTTTGGTAATTTTGTAAACACTGAATAAATAAAGCAATAATATACTTATGAAGCGAAATTTCGTTGTTAAATCATCGACACTCTTTCTTGTGCCCATGCTGTTTATGTCCTGCGGTAATAGATCTACTGAAGGAGGGTATCAAGGAGGGCCGGCTGAGGTCAGCTTTGCGGCAGTAGAAGTTGGTGATGCACTGGTACAAAATGATTATACCTGCGCCATAGAAGGCCTGTCAAATATTGAAATCAGGCCACAGGTGACAGGTTACTTGAGTAAAATTTATATTGATGAGGGGGCTTACGTAAGAGTGGGGCAGCCACTTTTTAAAGTAGAAGATCGTGTTTATCAAGAGCAGCTGAACAATTCGAAAGCATCTTTGCAGTCAGCATCGGCTAATTTGATAACAGCCAAGATAGATCTGGATCGAAAAACGGAACTCGTCCGCAGCAAAATTGTTTCGGAGCTGCAGGTCCAGGAAGCCAATGCGGCTTATCTTGGAGCTAAAGCCGCGGTAGCACAGGCCGAATCTGCTATTAAATCAGCACAGATTAATATTGACTTTGCGGTTATTAAAGCGCCTGTGAACGGTTATGTGGGCCGGTTTAATTACCGTTTGGGGAGTTTATTGTCGCCATCCAACCAAGAGGCTCTGACAATTATTTCAGATAATAAACAGGTTTACGCCTATTTTAGCCTCAGCGAAAATGATTTTGTAGCCTTCCAGAATCAGCATCCCGGAAATTCCATGGCCGAGAAGCTAAAGAGCACAGCCCCAGTTACCTTGTTGTTGTCAGATGGTCGCGAATATGATCTAAAAGGAAAGATTGACGCCGTTGAAGGTCAATTTAATAAATCAACAGGTTCGATAACCTTGCGGGCCAAATTTGATAATCCGAAAGATATCCTGCGGAGTGGTAATACCGGCAAAGTGCAGATGAAAAAGAATATCACACAGGTTCCACTATTGCCAATAGCCTCCACGGTAACCTATCAAGACAAAATTTTTGTCTATACGGCTGACAAGGGCGGGAAGGTCGTTCAATTGCCGGTTGAAACCGTTGGCAAATCTGGCGATAGCTTTATCTTGTCTAAGGGACTGAAAGTAGGGGATAGATACATTTCTCAAGGTTTTGAGCGATTACAGGCAGGAATGTCAGTCGTTGAAAAGTCCCCAGTTGAACACAAATAAAATACTTGATTTTCATGTTAAAACAAATTATAAAACGTCCCGTGCTGGCGACGGTGATCTCTGTATTGCTTGTTATCCTGGGGGTAGTAGGGATGCTCGGCCTTCCCATTACTAAATTTCCGGACATCGCGCCGCCCACGGTTACTGTAACTGCTGTTTATCCAGGCGCGAATGCCGAGACTATTGGACGATCTGTGGCACCACCCTTGGAAAATGCAATCAATGGAGTGGAAAATATGGATTATATAAGCTCTGTCGCGAGTAATGATGGCTCGCTAACCATTACTGTAATTTTTAAATTAGGTACTGATCCGGATCAGGCGGCCATAAATGTGCAAAATAGGGTCTCCCAGGTGACCAACCAGTTGCCGGCAGAGGTAATCCAAAGTGGTATTACAACAATAAAAAGACAGAATAGTATGATTGCTATGGTTACTCTGACCAGTGAAGATGGCAGCATGGATGATCTATTTCTGGAAAACTATACCAAAATCAATGTTGTACCTGAGCTGAAAAGGATCAAAGGCGTCGGTGATGCTATGGTTTATGGAAATAAAGATTACTCGATGCGGGTTTGGTTAGATCCGGATAAGCTGAATGCATACAACTTGACACCCAATGATGTGTCGGCAGCAATACAGGCGCAAAATCTGGAAGCTGCACCAGGCCGGTTTGGCGAACAGTCCACAGAGGTAAAAGAATATGTTATGCGGTATAAAGGAAAGTATACCGAGCCGGAGCAATATGAGAATATAATTGTAAAAGCGCAGAACGATGGTTCTATCCTTCGATTAAAGGACCTTGCTAAGGTCGAATTTGCAGCTTATAGCTATACCGTACAGTCCAACTATAATAAAAAGCCTTCCGTTACCATGGCTATATTCCAGATGAGTGGTTCGAACGCTAATGAGGTGCAGATCGCCCTTCAAAACCGTATGGAAGAACTATCTAAATCGTTCCCGGGCAAAATGGAATATAAAATTCCCTACGCAACCAAGGAGTCATTGGATCAGTCTATTAGCCAGGTTATAAAAACCTTAATAGAGGCTTTCATTCTGGTTTTTATTGTTGTATTTATCTTTTTGCAGGATTTTCGTTCTACTTTGATTCCGGCGATAGCTGTTCCGGTATCCATTGTGGGAACATTTTTCTTTATGAATCTATTTGGGTTCTCCATCAATATCCTCACCTTGTTTGCACTGGTTCTTGCCATCGGTATTGTGGTCGATGATGCTATTGTTGTTGTCGAGGCTGTACATGCTAAGATGGAACGCCGCAAATTGGGCGCCAAGGCGGCGACAGTATCTGCCATGGGTGAAATTTCAGGTGCGATTGTATCAATCACCTTAGTGATGTCGGCCGTATTTATACCTGTTGCATTTATGGAAGGGTCTACAGGTCTATTTTATAAACAATTCGCATTGACCCTAGCTATCTCCATTGTTATTTCTGCTGTTAATGCACTGACTCTTAGTCCTGCGCTTTGTGCGTTATTGTTGAAGGGAAACCATGGTCATGCTGAAGAGAAATTGAACTTTAAACAGCGATTCTTCAAAGCTTTTAATGCTTCATTTGATAAACTTACTTTCCGTTATGGTAAATCGGTGTTGTTTCTGATCAAGAAAAAATGGCTTGGCCTAGGGATTTTATTTGTCTTTGCAGGTCTGTTTACCTGGTTTTCGCTCACCACGCCAAAAGGGTTTATACCGGATGAAGATCAATCTTTTATTATTGTGACCGCCAATTTGCCGGCTGGTACATCGAAAGATCGCACAACAAAGCTTTTAACTGATACAGAACATAAGCTTATGGCCTATCCAGCTATTAGGGAAGTCATTTCTGTGAATGGTCTAAATTTATTTTCCGGAGCTATGTCTTCAGCTTCGGGGACATTTTTTATTCGGCTGAAAGAAGTAAAAGAGCGCGGAGAAGTGAAGGAACTGAATGCCGTAATGGGACAGCTCCAAGGAATGTTGTCAACAGATAAACGGGCAAATTTCTTAGTGCTAAATACTCCTACGGTAGAAGGTTTTGGAAATTCGAGTGGAATGGAACTCGTTTTGCAGGACCGTACAAACTCTTCTTTACAGAGCTTGGGCAATATCTCTTATGGTATGATGGGGGCATTGATGCAGCGTCCTGAAGTTGCGGTAGCTTTTACGACATTCGATGTTTCTTATCCGCAGTATGAAGTTGTTGTAGATGAGACAAAAGCTGCTCAGTTTGGTTTAGCTGTACGTGATGTTCTTCAAGTGGTGCAAGGTTATTATGGCAGTATTCAGGCATCGGATTTCAATCGCTTTGGCAAGTATTATAGGGTTCTTGTTCAGGCAACACCTGATACCCGGACAGACGAAAAATCTTTAAGTAGCATTTTTGTTAAAAATGCGAATCAGGAGATGGTTCCTGTTAACAGTGTGGTGACTTTAAAGGCTATTACAGGACCTGAAGTGGTGGAACGATTCAATCTGTTTAATGCTTCTAATTTGACGGTCATGCCGGCTCCAGGATTTAGTACTGGTCAAGCTATGCAGGCCATTAAGGAAGTTAGTCAGCAGGTGCTCCCTCCGGGATATACCTACGACTATAAAGGGATGAGTCGTGAAGAAAGTACATCGACCTCGCAATCCACCATCATCTTTATCCTGTGTATTGTGTTTGTATACTTTTTGTTATCTGCTCAGTATGAGAGTTATATTCTGCCATTTGCTGTGTTGCTCGCTATTCCAGTCGGACTTTCGGGGGTATTCCTTGGAATTGGCTTTGCAGGGATTGCGAATAATATCTATGTACAGATCGCTATGGTGATGCTGATCGGTTTGCTGGCTAAAAATGGAATTCTGATTGTAGAGTTTGCTTCACAACGGCGTCAGGCAGGCAAAAGTTTGGTGGCAGCAGCAGTGGAGGGTGCAAAGGCTCGTTTTCGCCCGATCCTAATGACTTCGCTTGCCTTTATCACAGGGATTGTACCCTTAGTGTTTGTAACGGGGCCATCGGCCATGGGGAATCATTCAATTGGTTATGCAGCAATTTTCGGGATGTTAGTCGGTACCTGCTTAGGTGTTTTCTTGACGCCTTTGTTATTTGTGGTATTCCAGTTTCTACAAGAAAAAGTGAGTGGTACAGTGAAGGATGATACAGAATGGGAATTTTAAAAATTAGTGCGAATGTATAAAATGGAACATATAAAATCTACGGCCTTTGCTGCCTTGCTGATTATCTTATTGCTTGGTTCATGTTCGGTACAGCAGGCCCCAAAGACAGATCTGGCACTGCCAGCGTCTTTTGATAACGTCGCTGCTGTTGCGGATAGCAGTGTTGCTAAAATGACCTATAAGGATTTTTTCAAGGATCCCGTCCTCGTTGAATTAATAGACCGGGGCATGGCCAAAAATAATGATCTTCAGGTCGCTATGAAACAGATAGATATTGCTGCCGAAGGTTTTAAACAATCGAAATGGCTCTACGCACCACTTGTAAATGCGACTTTGGCAAATGCCAGTATCAATAGGCCGTCCAATAATAGCATGAACGGGATGATGGCTTCTCAGTTTATGGGACAGAGCTACACGACAGATTATACCAGTGCCATCAATATTTCTTGGGAACTGGATATTTGGGGTAAGCTCAAAGCTCAGAAGCAGGATGCTGTTATTGAGCTGTTAAAAACCAAGGAAGCAGCCAATGCGGTAAAAACGAGACTGGTCGCCGAGATTGTGCAGGCTTACTATAATCTACTCATGCTCGACAAGCAACTGGCCATAACGAAGGAGAATCTATCTTTTGCCGACAGCACTTGGCAGATATTGGTGAAACAACAGTCGCTGGGGATGACAACGGCTTTGGCTGTACAGCAACAGTTTTTGGTGAAAGAGCAGGTATCCAAGCGGATACCGGATATTGAAGGTGCAATTGCGATACAGGAAAATGCGCTTAATGTACTTGTAGGGAATTATCCGAGGCGCATTGAACGGGAGAAAGGTCTAGATGATGTCTATGTGCCCCAGCAGCTTACTGCAGGTATTCCCGCTGCATTGTTGAGCTTTCGACCTGATGTGCGTTCGAAAGAACTGGATCTTCGAAAGAGTTATCTCGGGGTTCACATTGCGCGGGTGAGCATGTATCCGGGATTGAACATTACAGCACAAGGTGGGCTCAACTCTTTTAAAGCGAGCAATTGGTTTACTATTCCTGGTGCGCTTTTTGGAACTGCGGCGGGAGCGATTACGCAGCCTATATTTAATGGTCGCCAACTAAAGACAAAATATGAACAATCCAAGATCATGGCCGAACAGGCTGAAATCCAGTTTAAACAAGCGGTACTTGTGGGTGTAGCGGAGGTTTCCGACGCATTGGTGAAAATTCAGAAATTGGATGAGCAGCGTTTAATTGCTGGGGAGGTTATCAAACAATCCCGGGAAATAGTTGACAAGTCACTGCTGCTTTACAAATATAATGAAGGCACTTATCTGGAAGTGATTATTGCGCAGACCAACCGACTGCAGGCAGAAATTGATCTAGCAACAGTCCAAGCTCAAAAACTTAATAGCATAGCTATGTTGTATCGCTCTTTGGGCGGAGGCTGGCTATAGCAAGGAAGCCCGATAGGATGAAAAAGAGTATTTGTATTTTGATAAATCCAAGCACCAGACCACTCGAGTTTACGATAGGACATGAGTTTATTGGAAAATATCAGGAGTTTGTGTTAGTCGATGCAAATTTGGATTTCTTAGATTATCTGGCACTTCAACTTGAAAATATGGACAAATCAGTAATGATCATCGATCGGCTAGATGAACTTTATCGGTATGTGTGCCATAGCAGGGCAGGCAGACAGGAGTCAATCGAATTTAGTTTTTTTTTAATTAAAGCGGATAGTAAAAAAAAATAAGATGAGCCATTTTGTACATATATTTTCGATCAGTAGTACGGTACTGACGAAGAAGAAAGAAGTTTTAGATTACCTGAACCTCAGGGTTCCGGGAATTTTATTTACTGCGATTTATCTGGACGATCATTTAACTTATTTGTTCGTTAAGACCAAAGGCAGAGTCAGCGATTTGATTCTACTCCTTCTAGTGCAAAAAGGAATCGTGACCCAGCTGCTCAATTCAGACGTTTCCAACGGAAATGTCGATATTCCGATCATCGTCTGATCAAAATATTACCCTTAATTTCATGGAAAGCCCGACAACCTGTCGGGCTTTTTTGCGTAAATGCAATCCATTTTTATGCTTGTCCAACCCTATTCATTGCTTATCCTCCCAAGTTGAGGGCAGCAATTGCTGTTGAGGATTGTTAAGGACCCCGATTTACAGTTCTTACTATCTATGTTGAACGCTAAAGCATGAACTAAAATTGATATGATATGATACATTGTATCAATTTTGCGCTGATTTGTTCCACAATGCTGAGTTGTCATAAAAATTCTGTTGATTAGGTTCTTGTTTGTTATAGCCTTGGATTAGATCCTACGTATAAATCTTCAAGAATTGCCCTGTAGAAAATTACGGCGTTGAAAGCCGGTCAATCTCTGTTGATTCCCTCGGATGGACGTTAATACTAATTTTTAAGTTATAGCAGATCAATTATGCACTCATTCTATTCCATTTAACCAGATGAAAAGACAACATCGTTCCGTTTTTCTAAAATCTATCGTGTTAAGCAGCACAGCCTTTTTTGTCTTAGCTGTTCTTTTTTCCTGTTCGAGTAATCGGGGATTTTCGGGTAAGCAGGAGTCGATATATCGCCATGAACTTGATCGTTTAAAGGAAGTGGCAAAAAATAATCTAACAGACAACATAAAAGAGTTCAATGCTTACGAGCACCGGCCAAAATCGGACGGAGCCTTTGACGAATCCAACAACAAAGAATTTTTGGTCAATAACATTCCGTATTTTGAGAGTTCCAATGATACCTTAAGTCGCGTGTATAATTATCGTTGGTGGATGATAAGCAAGCATCTTCGGGATTATTACGATCCACATGATTCAAAGAAATATTGGGTTATAACAGAATTTTTTGGCTATCCCGCCTGGGGATCCCTGAGTGGAGCGATTACCTGCCCAACAGCGCATCAGTTTTACGATGTACGTTGGCTTCGAGATCCAAAATACCTTCGATCTTATGCCGAATATTTTATGCTTGGATCAGCTTCCAAATTAAATCAACGTGAAAACGGTAATTTTTTAACCCATCTGAGTAGGCCCGAAAGCGTTCATTTTTCAAGCTGGATGATCGATGGTATTGAATCATTTTTAAAAATTCATCCCGATCGGGCATGGACGCAAAAGATGCTTCCAGCGATGGAGACCCATCAGCATCTTTTGGACAGCCTATTCACTGTGAAAAATCCCAATGCGAAGACCGACGGTATGTACAAAATTCTGGATCTGTACGATGGCATGGAATTCAGCCTTTCGGCGGTACTAGGCTTAATTGAAAGTAAAGGGGCCTATGCAATTTATACTGATAGTACATGGAGAGATCTTTATTTAGGTTGGGGGACGACAGACAAGGCTGCAAATACGACTGCAGCGAAGGATTTTCCATTGGCCTTTACCAAAGGTTATCCTGATTTTTATTTGGTGCGTCCATCCGTTGGAAGTTATTCCTTTGGAAATACAAACGCATTGTATAATCTCTATAGCTTGGAAGAGCAACAGCATCCTTCGACTGGGACTAAGGCGAAAGCAGATTACTATAAGGTCAGAAGCCAGGAAATACAGCAGAAATTTCTCAGAACACTTTGGAATTCAGATGATGGATTTTTTAATACCTTGACAGCTGGTGACAACGCCTATGGTGTTCGGGATTACGAAGCGCGGGTGCGGGAATCCGTTGGTTATAGCCCCTGGTATTTCAATATGATACCGCGTGAGGATAATAAAAAGTATGAGGTAGCCTGGGCTATGTTTACTTCCGAAAAAGGTTTCAATAATCATAAAGGAATGACCACGGCCGAAAGGCAACATCCCTATTACAATGAGCAGGCTTATGCCTGGAATGGCAGAGGATGGCCTTTTCAAAACTCGGTCGTCTATAAGGCATACAGCAACTATTTAAGAAATTATAAAAATCAAATCACTGCGCAGGACAAAGAGACCCTATACGAACAAATTATGAAGCTTACACGACTTCACGGTTATGCCCACCCAAATATCGGTGAATGGTATATACCTAGTGATGGTGAGCAATTTGGTGGGCAGAATGATTATTTTCATTCAACCTATCCAGACATGATCATAGCAGATCTCATTGGTTTTAAGGCAGCCCATCACAATAGCTTTCAGGTTCAGCCGCTGATACCTGCGGGCAAAATGGATTATTTTTACCTCGGAAACCTCGACTATCACGGGAAAACAATAGACATTGTCTGGAAAGAAGACTGGGATCAAAACAAACCCGGAAAACAGCCTATGTTATGTATTTGGGTAGATCATGTTTTAAAGGCAAGTAGCAAAGATCTTGGTGTTAAAATAGACGTAAATTTAGACTAATATCAACAGGCGTTTAACCAATTTGAAGTACATCAATTGGAAGAATCTATTTTAACGGAATTTTGAAAAATAAGACTCTATTGCACAACTGTCATTTTAATTATACCGAACTCAATCGTTAAATTTGAGAAATTGAGCGGCACAATGGTAAATGATTACAAAAAATATGAGCTATTTGGAAGACCTATGATGCAAAAAATTGCATTGAAGGCACCATTTACATTTGAATTTCCAGTAGCGGAACAGGCTTGCTTCCTCTATGTGCTGGAAGGGGAGATGCAATACCAGGCAAATGACGGAGAGCTAACTATTGCGAAGCATTATTCCTTATTGCTGAATTGTATTAATTCTGGAAAGCGAATCCAAAATGTGAATCCAACGCAAGATTGTCAGCTGTTAATCGTCACTTTTTATCCAGATACCTTGAAGAAAGTGTACGATAGAGAGTTGCCATCGTTGCTGCATGAACCTGAAAATGTCATTTCAAACCAATCAAAAGAAAAAATTGACAATGATTTCCTGATCCAGAAATATGTGGAAGGCTTGCTGTTCTATTTTGAAAATCCTTCATTGATCAATGAAGACATACTGGTGCTCAAATTAAAAGAAATTATATTACTCCTGTCTCAAACGAGAAACGCGTCGGTCATACGGGTGATATTATCACAGCTTTTTTCTTCAAGTACCTATTCGTTTAAACAGATCATTGAAGCCAATCTCTTTTCCCAATTGACCATTGAGCAGCTTGCAGAACAGAATAATCTAAGTATTTCTTCATTTAAAAGAGAATTTGCTAAAATATATCATGATACACCTGCCAGCTATATTAAAAATAAGAAGCTCGAAAAAGCAGCAGAACTCCTTTTGGTTTCAGATCAGCGTGTTTCCGAAATTGCCTTTAAGTGTGGATTTAACGACCTCGCAACATTTACAAAGAGTTTTAGTGACAAATACAATATATCGCCAACAAATTATCGTCGACAGCTTAAAAGCAAATAACTAACAACGGTGACTTACTGTTTTTGATATTCCATTTTTATTCAGGGGCCTAAGTTTTCTCCAATAAGATTGTAGTCCTGTTTTTTGAACTAAAATGTCAAATCTTTGAACGAAATCAAAAAGTCATTTTCTCTATTCTATTGCAACTTTGTAGTGTTCCATTAAGGGGATGTTACTCCAATAAAATTGTTCAATGAAAGCGTAACAACGACCTTACAGGAACAGTTTTTTTGAAATTATCAACGTTAAAAATAGAAAAAATGAATTTATCAGGTTTAGGAGTTTTCCACACGGTTATCGGTCTAACAGCACTTTTAGGCGCTCTATTAGGATTTATCAGCTACGGTAAGATCAATCTTAACGTATTATCGGGAAAGTTATATTTTTATGCGACAGTCATCACTTCCCTTACGGCATTAGGAATTTCGAAACAGGGAGGCTTCAATGTCGGACATGTTTTTTCACTCTTCATCTTTGTTCTTATAACGGTCGCTTATTGGTTATACGCAACAAAGAAAAATAGTACGAAGGCTCGGTATTTTGAAAATTTTCTATGGTCATTCAGTTTTTTCTTGTCGCTGGTGCCCACCGTTAATGAGACCTTGACCAGAGTTCCAATCGGACATCCTTTGGCAAAGGATATAAATGATCCAATTATTGGACAGACCCTTCTTGTCCTTTTTGTGCTTTTTATTATTGTAGCCATTTTTCAATACTTCAAACAAAAGAAAATTAACACTGCATCGTGATCAAAGCTAAAAAGTCGAGTCCAGTAGAGATATTTGATCCAGACGGTTCGCGAATACTCATCTTTGGCGTTTTTCCTTCTATGTGATGCCGCAATCTAGTTTGTTGTACAGTATTTAAAATATGACAAACTAATCTTTTGCTTTTATTGTTAGGTCTTGTAGATTTTTAACAACATAATCATTTTGAAATATATGCTTAATTACGATTGTTTAAAGAAATTAAAGATGTGCAATGGAAAAAATAATCCAACGGGATTACTTCTCGCAATGGTGGCGGGAGCAGCACTTGGTACATTGGTCGGTCTATTAGTGGCACCGAATAGTGGAAAAAAAACACGAAAAAAAATTAAGGAAAAAACCAAGGAGCTCAAAGGGCAGGCAAAACATACATACGAAGAAGTAGCCGATAAAGTGAAGGCGGAGTATGAACAAGTATCTTCCTCAATTAGTGAGACAGCAGGCCATGTGGCTGATAAGGTCTCTGATGAATTTGATAAGTATAAAGATCAAATAAGTGCAAAGACTGCTGAAGAGACAAAAGCGATTAAGGATGCAATTAAAGATCAAAAAGAAAAATAATCTTTGTTGATTCAAACAGCAGATTAGGCAATCGATATTGCCTGATCTGCTGTTTATTTTTTTTATTTTCACCCGTTAAAATATATTGTCCATGCCCAGATGGGCCATTTTTTTCGAATCCAACGGTCATTTGGTGGTCATGGTTAGCTTTCAATAACTTTATGAAGGCTAGTTCGAAAGTCCGGGGGAAAAGTTTGGTTTTAAACAATTTGCTGAATGACTGTGCATGTTCAAAGCCTAATTCATAAGCAATCTGGTAACAGAAAGTGCCTTTGTTGGCAATTTCTCCTTTGTTTTTCAATTAGTTTTTTGTCAATATGCTGTTGGGTGCTTTGTCCTGTCAGTATCTTAAGCAAATTACTGAGATACCTGGCGGAAATATTTAAGCTATCTGCAATGAAATGACCGTAATTTAAAGGCCTCCGAAAGGATCAGTCAAACTGCCCCATATATAGACGATAGTATTTCCCTTTTTGCTTTAATAATTCAGCATGCGAACCGAATTCGGCAATTGTTCCTTTTTCGATCAGGCAGATCATGTCGGCATTCCTTATGGTGGAAAGTCTGTGTGCGATGACGAAGCTGGTTTTATTCTGCATTAGGCGGTCGATTCCTTCCTGAATAGCGATTTCAGTTCGTGTATCGATCGAACTGGTCGCTTCATCCAATATTAAAATTGGCGTATCGGCCACTGTCGCCCGTGCGATGTTAATTAACTGCCTTTGTCCCTGACTTAGATTGGCCCCGTCATTGGTCAATTCGGTTTTATATCCCAGGGGCAACTGCATGATAAAGCTATCTGCAGCAGCAAGCTTCGCTGCGGCTATTACTTCCTCATCCGTTGCATTGAGCCTGCCATAACGGATATTTTCCATTACGGTATCGGTAAATAGGTGGGTATCCTGAAATACAATAGACAGTTTTTTTCGTAGTTCATTTCGATCCAGTTTAAAAATTGATGTTTTGTCTAAAAGAATATCTCCCGATAGCAAAGGGTAGAAGCGAGGTAGTAAATTAATAATAGTTGACTTGCCGGCACCGGTCTCACCTACGAAAGCGATCTTTTGTCCTGGTTTTACGTCGATGTCAATATCAAATAAAACCTGTTTTTGGGGCACATAGCCAAAATTTACATGCGATAGTGTTACCTGGCCCTGCAATGGCGTCGGTATTGGCAGAGAATCGATTGTTTCACTTTCAGGGGCGGTATCAATGACTGCGAAAATGCGTTCTGCTCCAGCAAGGGCTGCCTGAAGGCTATTGTATTGGCTGGAAATCTCATTCACAGGTCGTCCAAATTGTCGCGCATATTGTAAAAATGCAGTTAATCCCCCCAAATCAAATCCGCGCGTGATCACGAGAATACCGCCAGCAATGGTGGTCAGTGCGTAATTGATGGTGCTCATATTAGCCATCAACGGCATCATCATTCCAGAATAGAACTGCGCTTTTGTTGCTTTTTCCCGTAGTACCTGATTCAGTTTCTCAAATTGTTCGATAGCGGCATTTTCATGTCCAAAAACCTTTACAACCTTTTGCCCACTGATCATTTCTTCCACATAGCCATTGGCGTTGCCAAGTGCTGCTTGGTTGGCCGCAAAAAAGCTCTTGCTTTTGTTGATGATCAGTTTTGCCAGATATAACATCAATGGGATCATGATCAGTGCAATAACCGAGAGTATAGGGCTGATATACACCATAAGGGCGAGTGTCCCCAACAAAGTGATTGAGCTGATTAAAAGCTGTGTAATACTATTATTTAGGGCGTCGCTGACCGTATCCATATCATTGGTAAAGCGACTCATCAGGTCACCATGCTGATGTGTATCGTAAAATTGCAAAGGTAGATACTGCATGCGGTCGAACAAATCGTTTCGGAGGTTGGAAATCGTTTTCTGTGCAACGCGTATCGTAAGCCGATATTGCAACATGTTGAAAATTCCTGTGGCGATATAGATTCCGATCATTACCAAAGCGATATGCCCTAGGCCGACAATGTCTTTTTTCAATACATAATTGTTGATCGCAGGCCGTAAAAGGTAGTTTCCCGCAAGCGTTCCGGCCGTTCCCAGCAGAAGCGAAATTAAAATCAGCAGAAGCATCAGCCGTTGTGAAGAAAGGTAGCGCATCAATCGCCACAAAGCCTTAAAACCCTGTTGAGGCTTTTCATTTTTAATGCGTCTTGAATTACCTGGGCCGGGTAAACTTACAGGGATGGATTTGTTTGAGGTACTCATTAGACTTCTTCTTTTTGCAGGTGTTGGGACTGATAAATTTCCTGATAGATCGTATTTGTCTGCAGCAGTACATCATGTGATCCGCTACCGACAATCCGGCCTTCTTCCATGACCAAGATCTGGTCGGCATGCATGACACTGGAAATGCGCTGTGCGATAATCAATAGTGTGGTGTCTTGCAAGTGCTTTTTTAGACCTTCCCGTATTTTTCGGTCTGTATTAATGTCAACCGCACTTGTGCTGTCGTCCATAATCAAGATTTTAGGTTTCTTCAATAATGCCCTTGCGATACAAATTCGTTGTTTTTGCCCGCCAGAAACATTCACTCCTCCTTGTCCCAATAGCGTCTGATAACCATTGGGAAAGGAGCGTATAAAGTCGTCAGCGCAGGCAATTCGGGCCGCAGTATAAATGTCTTCTTCTGTTGCTTGTTCATTTCCCCATTTAAGATTTTCTAAAATCGTACCTGAAAAAAGCTGATTCTGCTGCAATACAATCGCAATCTGGCTGCGCAGTTCCTGCAATTTGTAATTTCTGACATCAATGCCATCCACCAATACCGAACCTTTAGACACATCGTACAGTCGTGGTATTAATTGGACCAAAGTGCTCTTTCCAGAACCTGTTCCGCCAATTATAGCAAGTATGCTCGCAGGCTTCACTTCGAAGCTTATATTATCGAGATTAGGTTTCTCACTTTGTCTGTTGTAACGGAAAGTGACTTGCTGGAATGCTATTCGTCCTGCCGTGATGGCATATTTGTTCTTGAGTCCTTCTTCGGTATTCGTTAACGAGGCTTTTTTTTCCAAAACTTCTTCAATTCTGTCGCCAGAAGCGATTGCCCTTGAAATCATCATGAATGTCAGGGAAAGCAGCATCAAGGAAATAAGTATCTGCGTGATATAACTTAGGAAGGACATCAAACCACCCAGCGCAAGAGTGCCTGTCATTACTTTTTGTCCACCAAACCAGGTCACCGCAACGAGCGATAAGCCCATCACCAATTGCATGACTGGCATAATAAGTACAACGATGCTCGAGGCCCTGGTGGCAAGATCCATCAGATCGAAATTCACTTTTTCAAATTTCTTTTTCTCAAAGTCCTGCCGTACAAAAGCCTTTACCACTCGCACATTGAGCAGATTTTCCTGCACAACACTATTAACGCGGTCAACAGCCTGTTGCATTTTGATGAAAAAGGGGAGTCCTTTACGCAATAAAATGAAAATACTCAAGGCCAATATAGGCAATGCAATGGCCATTACGATGGACAGATCCTTATTAATGGAAACTGCAAAGATAATGGCAAAAACCATCATGAGCGGTGCCCTTAGGAGCATGCGCAGACACATCATCATGACCTGCTGCATCATATTGGTATCGTTGGTGAGCCGTGTTGTAAGCGAGGCTGAACTGAAATAGTCGGTATCTGCAAATGCAAAAGACTGTATTTTTCGGAATAAAGCGGTCCGGAGATTCGTTGCGAAACCCACAGAAGCATGTGCAGAATAATAGATGTTGCACAAATTGGCGACGATAGCAACGATGGCTAACCCGATCATGGCCAATCCAATCTTCAAAATGTAGTTGATATCTTTATGTAGGATCCCGTCATCAACAATGACAGACATTAGACGAGGTTGTATAATTTCGCAAAACACATCAATCACTACAAAAAAGGGAATGATCAAAAAAGCCTTTCTAAATGACTTGGTATAAGGGGTAAACGTGGAAAGCTTCATCTGCTTATATGTCCATTAATATATGTTTTAAGTTAATGAAATTCGGGTCTTTATTCAAAACAAAAAAGTTTTATTAGCGATTTCGTGGCATCCGGTGGGAATCGCTAATAAAACTGCAGTTTTTTTGTTTTTCTTAATTAACAACGCTGGTCATTAGATCAGCTAGTCCAGTTTGTAAGCCTGAATGGTATTTGTTCTGACGGTAGGTACATAAAGCATACCTGAAGACTTGTCGTAGCCAATATCGGCCGCACTTATCTTTTTATCCCGTGTGTCAAGTAATACTGTATTTGAACCATCAGATTTGACATGGTAGATCAGTCCTTGCCAGCCAGAAACTATAAATTCATTAGGTTTGATCTGCACGAGGCCATCCAAACCACCCTCCATACCTTTTGATATTATGGTATTTTTTTTATCCTGGTCTATCTTTACAAGCGCTCCGTCCGACAGCACATATAGGTCTTTGCCTACCGCCAGCAACCCGTTTGCACCTTTGAGATTTTCGGCGTAAAGCATAGGGATGTCGTTTTCAATACGATAGATTTTTCCATGTCGCGTGTCACTCACATAGACAATCCCTTTGGCGTCTACAGTAATGTCGTTGAGAAGCTCGGCACCATCGATAGCAATTCTTTTAATGATGCTTGCTTTTTCCATATCGATTACGGCAATGGATTTAGAAAATGCTTCTGCAGCGTAGAGCCGGTTTTTGTAGATTCCTATGCCCAAAACAGCATTAAGTCCAGTAACCCAATCTCTTTTGATAAATTTTCCGTCCATATCCAGTTTGCTAATGAAAGCTGTCGTGTTCGGTTCAAAAGCGATCGTATTTGACACATAGAGTACGTTGTTTTTGGAATCTACCCACACGGATTCAGGCGATCTTAGGGTGGTGTCCGATTGCCACTGCGGTGTTAAAGACCGCTGCCCAAATAGGGTTTGAGTAAACATGATAAGGATAAATGTGAACGTAATTTTCATAGAAAATCTAATTGAGGTTTATATTAAGTTTAATTTATTCGTATTGTATGAAGGTTGCCCAAGTGAACTTTTTGTCCCCAAATGAAAAAAAGAAATAGTTGAACTCAAGGGAAGATCGAGTACTAAGACTTTGTAATATACAGAATTAAGCCCATATTGTTTGCTTTGTCAAGAGAAAACAAAATTCAAGTATATGGAACGACAAGTTTTAACTATTCCAAATTCAACCTTTCTTTAGTACCTTTAATGGTAGCGGACGCTGATCGCAAAGTTCGTTGGTACACCGCCATACTTTTCTGCTTTGTACTGTCTTGGTCGACGTAGGTACCGTATGCAGCTTATGATAAAGCAAGGAGATATACGTCGGCCCAAATAACATAATGTGGTTAGGGTTGCGGTCTAGATCTATTGGGATGATTCATAAAAAAAGTAAAAAAATGCTCCTTATAATTTTATTCATAGTGGCGGCAGCTGTCGGAGGTGTAGCTTATTATTTATTTACTAACGGTAACGTTAAAATAGATAAAGCTTTAAAATCAGATACGATATATAGTTTCAAAGTTCAGGGTCTGGATGGTGCAACGATAGATTTTTCCCAATTTAAAGGTAAAAAGATTCTCGTTGTAAACACGGCTTCCAAATGCGGATTTACGCCGCAATATGAGGGACTTGAACGTTTATACAAAAGGTTCAATGATAAGTTGGTCATCGTTGGTTTTCCTTCCAATGATTTTTTAGATCAAGAGCCTGGGAAGAACGCAGAGATAGCTGCGTTTTGTCAGCGCAATTACGGCGTAACTTTTCCGATGGCCACAAAGGTTGATGTTAAAGGAAAGCAGCAGGCACCTATCTATCAGTGGTTGACCAATAAAAGCCTAAATGGTGTGGAAGGTTCTGCTGTCTTGTGGAATTTTCAGAAATATTTAATCGATGAAAATGGTAGGCTTATGAAACATTTTTCTCCAAAAACTGAACCCGAGGATATTGAAATTTTAAAATTACTAGATTGATTTCGATTTATCGGGACTATAAAGTGGTCGATTTGATTATTTGAAAATCATACAAAACTGTTTGATTTCCTTTAGAATTAGCCTTTTGATGCACCCTACCTTTGTGTTATCATATTTAAAGAACAAATATCATGACACGAAAAGTAACATTTAAAAATAGAAACTGGGCAGTAGCGGCTACGCTTCAGTTTCCATCAGATTTTGATGAGCATAAACAATATGCAGCAATCGTATGTGCTCATCCGATCAGCAGCTGCAAAGAACAGACGTCTGGTGCAATTTATGGAAAATCTTTGGCGGAAGCAGGTTTTATAGCTCTTTCATTTGATGCATCTAATCAGGGAGAAAGTGGAGGTGAAGTTCGGTTTCTCGAAGATCCCGCGACCCGGGTAGAAGACTTTCGCTGTGCAGCAGATTACTTGACGACACTTTCGTATGTAGACAACAATAGAATTGGTGTGTTGGGAATTTGTGGCGGTGGCGGATATGCCGCAAATGCGGCCATGACCGAACGACGTTTTAAAGCTGTGGCCACGGTAGTTGCTGCTAATTATGGAAGGATTATGCGCGAAGGAGATTATAGTATTGATGCTGCGATCAAAACATTAGAAGCGATAGCCAATCAACGAACTGCAGAGGCAAATGGAGCTGATGCTTTTATTACCTCCTATATTCCTCAAAATGAAGAAGCAAGAAAACAGTCAGGCTTGAATGATATTGATATTGTAGAAGCCGTCGACTACTACACAACAGCGAGAGCCCAACATCCGGGATCTCCAAATAAGTTATATTTTACAGGTTTGGCACCAGTTTTTGGTTTTGATGCATTCCATCTGGCGGAGCATCTGCTCACCCAGCCCTTGTTGGTTATAGCAGGAGAGAAGACAGGTGCATTTGGCTCTCATCGTGATGCTTACGAGCTATTCAGCCGAGCTGCTTCAAAAAATAAAACATTGCACATTGTTGCTGGAGCAAGTCATTACGATCTATATGATAAACCTTTCGCAACAGCAGAAGCCATCGCACAGTTAATACCATTCTTTCAAGACAATCTAGGATAGAATCGACATTAATTCATTGCAGCTCCAGCTAAGGTTATGCTAAAATGTCTATAGATTCCTGGGGGAATAATAAAAAGGGTATGTTTGAAAATCATACAAATCTGTTTGAAAACCTTTATTGTGAATGCGTCGGTGTCCATAACTTTGTTGTATCAAAAATAAAAGAAATGAATAAAGTTTGGTTCATAACAGGCGCATCGTCGGGTTTTGGAAAAGAATTAGCTACATTGGCATTGGCCAAAGGAGACGGTGTGGTACTTGCCGCTCGGCGTTTAGAGCCCCTACAGGAAATTGCCATGGAGTATGGTGAGCAGGCATTGGTCATTAAATTGGATGTGACAGATGCCGATGCACGTAGAGAGGCGTTAAAATCTGCCACAGCACATTTTGGTCGTATTGATGTTTTGGCTAATATCGCTGGAGCAGGTTCTTATGGAGCGTTGGAAGCGTTTACTTCCGAACAGATTCGTTCGCAAATGGAATTGAATTTCTTCGCTGCAGCTGAATTGTCTCGCGATGTACTGCCACAAATGCGGAGGCAAAAATCAGGACATATCCTCAATCTTACTAGTATTGCCGGTTTGGTTGCTTTCCCGGGAAGTGGGCTTTACAATGCTTCAAAATTTGCGTTGGAGGGTTTTACGGAGGCATTGCACCATGAAGTGAAACCTTTTGGTGTACGTGTAACACTGATTGAGCCCGGAGCTTTCCGCACAGAATTTGCAAGCAGTGTAGCGATGAAAGCCGCCCGTAGTATTGAAGATTATGCGCCGTTACATGCGGGTATGGAAGAATACTATAGGACACAAAATGGCCAGCAGATGGGCGATCCGGTCAAAGGCATGCAGTTGGTCGTGGATATGGTAGAAAGTGATGTCGCGCCTGTACGTCTCATGTTGGGAGAGGATGCATATAATTTATGGCAAGGCGCCGTACAGTCTCGGAACCGTGATCTTGATCGGTGGCGTCGGCGTGGCGAAAATACGGCCATCCCAGGCGCATTGAAGAACACTGCGGAAGCACTTTAGTATATCATCCGAAATAGATGATCAAATAGCGTGCGGTAACCTTTTAACTGCACGCTTTTAATTTCAAGGGTGGCATTCTAGAGATAGGTAAGCAGCGATTATTTGATTTTCTTATATTTGACAAATGGAAAATTCATTAAAAAGTTTGGCTGATCTCAAAGATATCAATCTTAGGTTGAAGGGCTTTAGAGTGTTTAAGGTGGAGGAATCATTTCGGGGAGTACCTGAGTATTCCCGTAAGGATTTTTATAAAATATGCCTTCACCATGGAGATAGTACAATCCATTATGCAGATAAAAGTGTCGTTGTGAAAGGCTATACTTTATTTTTTGGAACACCGCATATTCCGTATTCCTGGGAAATTGAATCTGAAGAGCACCATAGTTATACCTGTATTTTTACTGAAGGTTTTCTCAGCAATAACGACCGTTTAGAAAGTTTACATAATTCACCTCTTTTTAAAGTAGGAGGGACGCCTGTTTTTGCGTTAGAGGAACATTCTCATCAGTTTCTAAAAGGGATCTTTGAAAAAATGCTAGAAGAACAGGATTCTGACTATCATTATAAAGACGAATTAATCAGAAACTATATCAATCTGATAATCCACGAAGCTCATAAGATGCAGCCGTCTGATAATTATTTTACGACAGGCAATGCTTCATCGAGGATATCAGGGCTGTTTATGGATCTTTTAGAACGCCAATTTCCGATCGATAATCCTAAGTATCCATTAACAATTAAAAATCCCAATGATTTTGCTGAGCGACTGAATATCCATGTCAATCATCTCAATCGGTCTATTAAAGAAATTACGGGAAAAACTACGAAAGATCTCATTACAGAAAGAATCGCTTCCGAAGCCAAAGAGCTTTTGCATTATACCGATTGGAGTATTTCCGATATTGCTTATTCTTTGGGGTTTGAATATCCTACCTATTTTAACAACTTTTTTAAACGAGTGACGGGAAATACCCCCAATAATTGGAGAAAGATTTCAATTTATTCGGGGCAAAGTCTGGCTTAAAATTCCTTATAATCAAAAAATAGCTAGGAGGTCTCTGGAAAACAATGATATGCTAAAATTGGAGCCGTTGGCCAGCTGCAGCGAAAATGAGGTAATGAAATTCCATGGTTTTGGAAAAAGTTCTCTACCAGTGTTAAAAGCTGCATTAGAATCTGTAGATTTATCTTTTAAACAATAAAAATAGAAGCTAAAATCATGGAGTAAGGCGAAGTAGCATCCATTAATGACAGATATAGGTAAATGAAACATTCATATACAGCAGAAAACATATTGACACAAATCACTGCCAAGGATACCAAACTTGGTGATTTGCGAAAGATTGCCAAAGAGATAAAAAAGGATCATCCATTAGCAATGGAACTTTGGTCAGCTCGAAGTTTTTTCGCCCGACAACTGGCAATTCTAATTATGGACAGAAAGCATCTTACAGAGGGCGTTATTGATAATTTAGTCGACGAGATTAGTCAACAACATTTTGATAAAGAGAAACTTCAGCTCATAGATTGGTTGATGGCAAACCAGCTTACCAAAGACAAAAAGACCCTTTCCTTAATAGAGAATTGGAAAAACAACCAATCTCCACTTAAAAGACGAACTTATTGGTATTATCAAGGGCGTTTGCGTTGGATGGGCCAAACACCGCCGACAAGCAACACTGAGTTATTGTCTGAAGTAGAAAGTAAAATTGAACGAGAAGAGCCAGAAGTTCAATGGGCAATGAATTTTTTGGCGGGCTGGATTGGAGTTTACGACAAAAAGTATCGAGAACGTTGCATAGCACTTGGAGAAAAAACAGGTCTTTACAGAGATAAGATGGTGTCCAAAGGTTGTACTCCAGAGTATTTGCCAGAGTTTATTGCAATCGAAAGTAACAAAAGAAATCTATAATTTTTCTCTCGCAATAGGACTATGAAGCTGAGCAGGGAGGTAACAGATAGTATTACCGCCACTTGCTCACCTGTAGTGACTTTTCTTCCAATTGAGCGGCCAATGATTTTACTCTGGCTTTTAAAATTAATTTTCTACCTGTAATAGACCTTGTAAAGATTAAATCGCAATTACCTACATGTTGTCTCCATTGATTGCTAAAATATTCGGCGAGCTCTTTTTTACGCGCCAGAATTTCAGGCACTGCATGATAATCTTCCTGCTTTACAAAAAAAGCAAAAGTGTTTTTTCTGACAATCACATAGCGCGGATTGTCGATCGGTGCAATAATTTCGCACAGCGCATTGATGAATATAGATTTGTCAAAAGTGGTTCCTCCTTCCAGATGACAGTAAACAGCCCCTGATCGATCGACTTGCGTTTCCACCCGCAATTCCTCATGATCAGCACGTATGATATGCGCTTTTAGCAAGGCGTCTAATAGGGTATGGCTCACTTTTTTTAGATCTTTGGTAATGTCTCTGTATTTCAGATATATACGTAGCGATTTGATGGTGTTTCTACCGAAAAGCAATATGCCGATTGTTCCCAAGCCCGCCATGTAAATGTAAAGATCTCTCAAGCTCTGCATATTTTTTAGTACTCGAATAAAACCTTGTATATGATCAAGTCCAAAGCTAAGCCAGGCTGCAGCCACTGTCACTAACAAGTTTTTCATTGTTTTGTTGAGATACAGTGCTTTAACGCGTTGATAATCCTGTTCTTCTTCAAAAGGTATTTTGATCTCTTCTACGAGATTCACTCCTTTGTTAAGCGCAACGTTCCAGCGTTGCTTGAGATCCTTTCGATTGGCTGCAAATTCAAGCATTTCAGCGTTTTTCCTTGAGATTTCCCTAACGTTGTTTATATTTTCGGGTAGATCAAAACGGCCGATACCATTCTCAATTTCAGGTTCTTGACGAAGTGAGATGCCGACAAAGCTTTTAAAACGTCGTTTTAATAATTTAAGGTCATCTCCACCCGTAGCAGAGGTTGGATCAGCGCACACCAAATGCCATATGTTTGCCGTTTTGTTCGTATTACCCAGTTGGGCTCTGATCGCCCGTCCACGCATCTGGTTGGAAAGTACAAATGAGCCTACAAAACTCGCTAGAATCAGTGAATTGATTGCTGGAGCATCCCAGCCTTCGCCCAACAAAGACTTGGTTCCCAGTAAGATTTCGATTTCTCCTGCCTGAAATAGTTGGGTGACAATGTGGACAATATCATGTTGAAGCCCCTCTGTCTGATTTATTGAAAGATAATTAGTATCGAAAGGAACAGGGCTAGCGTAGGTGTCATAGACACCGTATTTGGCTGAAGTGGTTTTAAATGCTGGATAAGTGTCAGCCGGAATAATGATTATGGAACCTGTAAGGACCCCGATTTTCTTGTTGTTTTTATTTTCGCGTCTTAATTTTTCGAAAATAGGGATAACACCTATTTTGTTCAATTCAAGTTCATTGTGAGTGCTGTTTATATAAAATTCTTTCCGTATGAAGTCCGAGAGGATGACCAAGCGTAAATCTTTACCCAATTTGTCGTATTCAAAATCCACAATCGACTTGATAGATTCCATTTTACTGATACTTGACGTTAAATATTGTCTGATACGACTATTTTGGGAAAAGTTCACTTGTTTTTTTTCAAGAGCACCATGCCGTTGTAATCTATTTGTCAGTATATTTCGATGCTCTTCAAACGCATTGAAATGTACCTTCTCCCGATGCAGATAAAAATCAAGTAGAATTTCGATCCATTCATAATCCAGATCAGGTATTTTGAAATCTTTGCCACCAATGATCTCCAGATGGAGATCAGGAATGGGAATTTGGTTGGCATGTAGAAAAATTAAGCAAGCCGAGTAAAATTTTAAGTTATTATATACCCAGTCTAGATCAGCTATCGGGTCCAGCCATATCGGATGTTTTTGGATCGCCTGGAGCACGATTTCGTCCTTTCTTATTTCTTTAAACAGCTTATGGATGCTTTCCCTGTAATCTTTAATGAACTGTGTTTCCTTTTGGGTCGGGGAGGTGAAATAGATATAATCCTGATGCGGACATAGATCCCCCTCAATGATAAGCTCAGGGACTGAAATTTCTGCATCTATAGGTCCATTGAGATCTATATAGCGCTGCCATTCTGTTGGTGTGACATCGTAAGGCGGGGTCGCGGTTAAGCCGACAACCATGGGTTTCAGTTTTTTTTTGATATTTATTAACGTGTGCCACCATTCATTTTTAAGATGATGGGCCTCATCGAGGACGATTGTACCGATTTTCTGTAATTGCAATCCCCCTAGAATACGGTCAAGGCTTGAATCATTCCCCCTTACATTCTGATCATTGCATGCAGCATGCAGTCCCTGATAGGTCACTACCGTCATAAATTTGGGATTTCGGATATCTTTAGATATCCAGTCGGGGACGGTATCTGTTTGAAGAAAAAGTTCACAGAACCGTTGTATCCATTGATTACGGATCGCGCGTGTCGGTGCAAGAATTAGCGTTGGTTTATTAATGCGGATCGCAACTTCAAGCCCTAAAACAGTCTTACCAGAGCCGGGAGGAGCCACCACATGTAAATGCCCATCCTTCAGATGCGCCTGTAATTCTTCAAGTACGCGAAGTTGGTACTTCCGCCATGAATATTTGAACTTAATTGCTTTTGGATATCCAGTCAATAGATTAGGACAATTTAAATTTTATACCAATATAATAATTTTGGCTACAATTACTGTTCGTCACAAAAGAATTTTGGATGTGCCTCTATTTCTCCCAAATATCAGTGTTATAATAATCGATTATTTCTTCTGGAATAAATTTTGGATATGGGACTGAATCTAAGTGGTTTGTTGATTAAAAGTTAATCATGAGCAAGCTGAAGGTTTGGCATTAGATTATTTACTATTATGCTTATTGAATAGCAGAGCAGTTATTATTCGCTGGGATAGACTTTATATTCGTACATCATTCCTGAAGGATAAGGTGATACCTTTGTAGAAACAGCTAAAGGGTTTCTTAATGAGTATAATAGCGGTGTTCTCGATCATATTGTTAGTAGGAATTGTTATTCTAATTGTTGGAGCAGTTTTGATGTTGTTAACATCAATTATCGCCCTTGTCTGTAGAAATCGGGTATGGAAGGGACGGGTGGATAATGTGTTGTACATAAGTACCCATATAGTAGAGATTGGTTTATTGATGTTTCTTTTGACACTTGCAGGCTCGAGCATCTTTATCGTAATCGAGGCAATAATCAAAGGTGCTTATCGCTTGAATTTTAGCAGAACTGGGGGTGAGACGACAATATTGTGGGAGAGTCAGCCTATGCGGTTTGCTTTTCAGACAATAATATTTATAGGCTTTTCCGTCTTTTTGATCTATTTTTCAATAAAAAAAGGTCGATCTTTAAAACGTATGCGTTAAGACCGGAAAGTATGAGCATAGGGAACATGGAATAGCAACAATTGTAAAAAGATCAAATTATATGAGAAAAATTATTATTCTGGTGCCAATGATCATGGCCCATATCTTATGTTTCGGACAGAAAAAAAAATCAGGTAAAACAGATTTTCCATTTCCAAAAATTGAGAATACAACACGTGTGCCGGAGGCAAAAAAAATAGAGGATCTTGATCTCGTCCCTTCAAAAAGTTGTTTTGTTTATAACACCGAAGAAAAGAAGGACTCGCTGTTATTTGTCAATGAGAATTTATTGGAATATGGTTGGGCAGGCGACAATGCCAGAATGGTTATTACTTCATACAGTTATGATCCAATCAAAAAAGAATCGGCAGCAAAGAGTGGATATGTTCTCTTGGAAGAAAGGAAAATGCAATTTGTCAATGGAAGTTACAAGATACAAAACGATATGCTTGTTTTTACTCCTGAAAAAAAGGAAAAATTTAAAACACGAAGGTTTAGATTGTTGTACAAGTCAAGAACAAAGAAAATTGATTGCTTGATAGATGAAGAAAACAATAAATTTGTCCCAGGTGATTGTCTGGAACCCATGGTAAGTAGGTAGACAATAATCTGTATGAAGAGCATTTTATTACTTTTTTGTGTTGCTTTCGCACTGCATTCTTGTGGCAATAAGCCCCATAAGACAGGAAAAATAGAGGTGGCAAAAGAGAAAACTATGGCAAAGAACAAAGCTCAGAGGCTGGAGGGAGAAATCGGACCGGACAATAATTTCTTTGGGGAAATTAAAAATTATGATATTTCTCCAATTTTAATGGCGACTGAAATCGAGATCATTGATGATAGCAATATCCTCACAAGACCCGAAGCAATAGGTTTCATAGGCGATGATTACCAGCGATTTTATATTCATTTTACTTCTATCAGGCAAGCTACGGATAACCGATATAAGTACATTGCTGAAGGGAAAACTCGGGTAAGGGGGACGATAAGACCTTTTAAAGGCACTCTTATGATTAAAAAGGCGACAATTGAGAAAGATGACGATATGTATGTCGGCTATACAAGTGGCATAGCTATCTGTGATGTGAAATTTTACGAAGATAGGGGAATGACCTCAACGGGGTCTATTTTTGGAACAATGAGAATTGGTTATTTAATCGATAAAACGAGTCGATTAAAATACAATACTTTATATTATTACGCAGACGGTTTTAATAATAATTCTTTTGAAGGGACCTGGACAAGCTATAAGACGAAAGTCTCAAAAAAATGTAATTGGGGTGATTTTAGAATTCCTGCTAGCGGGGATCTGGATATCGGAGCTGGAGAATTTTCTCCAAATTCTAAATATTTTGATAACGGCTGGAAATCTTATATACTGAGCATTGCTGGTGAAACAGAAATTGATGCTGCTATGGGGAAGAAAAAAGAGTCTGAAAAATGGTGGGAATAATTGAAGGAAACTCTTTTGTATAAACAAGAAGAAATGGGAAAAATTATATTTAGATTCTGGCTAGTTAATATACTACTAAGTGTATTGCTTTTTACCTTATATAGACTTATCATTGCGCAGACAGATACATCGCCGACTGGTTTTTTGGAGAGCATTATTGTTATTTTGGATATTGTGGTCAATCTTGGTTTCTCAACGATCTATCTTGTAGCAATGGCTTTGTGTTCTTTACTACTTTTCCTAAATCACATCGAAAAAGTTAGGAATCATAAAGTACTATCATTGTTGACTTTCTCGGGAATACCGACGCTTTTTTTGGTCTTACTGATCGTTTACATTTTGGCGGGTATATATAAATATAATATGATTCTTGATCCGCTAAAAATGTTGTTAGTCTTTTCAATTATTTATGTTTCCTGCACAATCTTAGAATTTGTGGTATTCAGAAAAGCAATAGAAAAACGGAAAACCCATCTGAAAATTCAGAAATAATACAATATCTTTCGTCTGCCTATTTATTATTTAATTAAAATTGATTGAATTCAGATAGCCTGATGATTTTAATCTTTCTAAGATGTGGTTTGCTTCAGCTTGATCCATATCATTAGCAAACCTTATGGTTTTAAAACCGTATTCAAATCGAATAGAACCTCTATTTTTAAACAGCGACAAATCATTTCTGCGCCCCCAAAAAGCAAATTCAAAAGGTTCTTCCTCAGCATGAAAATTCTTTGCTTCCCTTAGATCATATACCTTACTCCTAAAAAATATATCATTTTTTCTGGTAATACTTATTTGCTCGCGATCTATTAAGATAATTTCCTTTCCAAACAAACACCACATTAATGTTTTAATCACAAATAGGCCACCTGCAATCCAGAAGACTAACCAAACCATGGTAAATAAACTACCAAATCCTAATCCGCTATTTCCGTTATCATAAAAATCCACTAAAATGGATGAACCAACAAAATTTAATCCTACAAACCAGGCGACTAGCCACAAACTAAGAAACATGATGACAGGTAAATGTTTTTTTGCTGGTATTATAATCTGATATCCATTTGGCATTTGTTCAATGTTTGCAATACCTTCATAAGGTCTTTCCATGGTAATAATTTGTTACTCGTTTAAAAAGGTTAATTTATCAGGAGCTAATATGCAAAAAGTCAAAGAATAAAAAAACAATTTTTAATTTATTTCATACATCAACAAGTCGAATGGCCAATTGGAATTCCAGTCACAGATCCTGTTCGTTTATGAACTTTTTTATTGGCAAGTCGAAAATGGATGAGAGGAACATTAAATTTAATCATTAGCTTGCTCTGGATTTGAATAAGTTTTTTTATTTTGAGGATAAAAATACATCAATTATACAGTGTAACGTTAAGAGGGAAATTCAGATAACAGTAAATATGAAATTAAGAATAATCGGAACTCCGACAGAGTTTGGAGAAACAGCAGAACTAGAAGATTTTAAATTTCAAAATGGGAAGGGATTTCCTGAATCATATAAGAGATTTGTATTGAAATACGGATATGGATTAGCTTTGGGCGAATTCCATATATATTTGCCCATGGGAGAATATGGAGATTCACTTTCTGTGCGGGCAGAAGGAATTAAAAGAACCTACATAGAAGATGTTAACAATGACGATTTCTGGTTTGATTTAGAGCCAGATGGTTCTCCCGCATTGCTGAAAGTATTGTTCCCATTTGCGTCGAGTGACAATGGCTTATATCTTTTTTGGAATTATGAGTCAGAATCAGCTCATGAATTCGATATCTATTTAACCGATTTTAGGGGAATTGGATTTAGAAAAGTTGGTAACTCTTTAGATGAAACAATAGAAAAACTTACTGGGGAGCAGTACAAGGAATTTCTGCCATTCTCTATTCAGCCTTTGCCCAGGACTTTCAAATGTTTGAATAAAATCGAAATCTAGCTGTTAATTATTTTCGTTCATGGGATTCCACTCCTCCAATCCTTGTTTCATGGTGCACTTCTTATCTTTGTCTATACAGTTCTATCCCTTTTTTGAATACCTATTGTTCTTTACAAAAAAGCGTAATGGTAGCACAGCATGCTCCTGAGCATAAGCAATACCTATCCGCGGTGCCTTTCCAATCTCCGAAGGGCTGTATTTCAATCCTTGATCTTCAACCCATATATTATCTCCGGTCAGTAACATGTCGTTAAACGAAGAATCAATTCCTAAAGCTTTCGCCGCAGAACCCGGACCATTCGAAAAGGAAGTTTTTTCAGGTGGTACTTGCCTTCGCAATGCCATTACATCCATGCCAACCAACGGTTCAATACTTCTAATTAAAACGCATTGCGGATCCTCTGCAACTGATGTGACAATATTCAAAAGATGGTGAATTCCATAACATAAATATACATAGGCTATTCCGCCTTCCCGGTACATCGATTCAGTCCTCGATGTTCTCTTGCCATTATAAGCATGCGATGCTTTATCCGAAATGCCAAAGTAAGCTTCGGTTTCGACAATTCGGCCCGCTGTTATCAAACCATCTTTTTGCGTATAGAGAATCTTACCTAGCAGATCTTCTGCAAGAAATAGGACATCAGTGTCCTTATAATATGACTGAAGCAGTTTACTCATAATTTATACCCCTAGAAGACTCATTTATACCTGTATGGTACCCGTATCAATACGCTTATTCAATAATTCTCCAAATTCGATTTTATGTTGAACTATTGTATCGCTGGAATTATGTCTTCTATAGCTATTGAGATTGAGCAACATTAAAAAAGAATTTATCATTTCTTCGAGAATCTTTATATCCGTCAAATTCTGTTACCACTGTTAAATACGTCTTTCAACGGTAATTAAATATAAGAAAAATCATAGTTTATCGCTAACGAATAGTTAATCAAATAAATTCCGATCGCAACTCAGAGAGTCTATGAACCCCTGTTTATCCTAACTTTCGCTTAGCAATATCGCATACAAGCGTAAAGATGATACTGGTTGAAGTCGTATCTGTGGTGGAATAGCGGCGGACAAAGATAAGCTGTTATTTGATAAGATAGGGGCTGCACCAAATTGACCAGGCATTAAAGTTGTTTCCCGTTTGATCCTGTGTACAGAGCTCAAGATCATCGACACCTGCGAGATCTATGTCAAAATGATGCTTTTCATTAGGCTTGACATTATAGGAAGAAAGTATTTTTCCGTTGCCGCGGATGATAAATTGAATGCCTTCAGGCTTTTGTGCCCCGTCACGTAAAGCTGCTGTAATCTTCAATTTCCGCCACTTTTTTGTAAGTTTGTACTTATATAGTGATGGGGCATGGGCATATAATCCTTTAGGATATATTTCGCCCATGTTTTCCAGAAAAAATAATTTGTTGGATTCGGCTGTGTAGTAATTACGCGCTGGATTTTCCCAACCTACAGAAGCTTCTTCCCAAGCTGCATCTGAAAGAGAGATGCTATCCTTTTTAATGGTTTTGAGGTTGATTGGCTGGTTATTTTGCAATAGCTGATTTAGTATGGTTAACTTGATCTGTCTTTGATTATCCAGATTGTCATTTTCTATTATTCTAATCAAATCATTGACGGTTGCCTGACCAAAATTATCTACGGTTTGAAAATGTCCCTCTTTACTGTAGCTAACCATTTTGCGGTATTCTTTAATAGATCCATTGTCGAATAAAAAGAGAATTCTTATCTCGTAAGGTAGATTACGTTCAAGTGAAGCTATATTAATCTCTGCAAAATTTCTTTGACAGACTGCCGACAAAAAGCTGTTGCTCAAATATTCCGAGATGTTATATGGGCGGGTTAGTACAACAACGCTATATGGTATTGTACTTGTCTGGTAGTGGAGCATTAGTTTTGTTTTATTTTCCGTTTGAGATATCTTAAATGACTGCAATAGAAATTCGTTGTTATTATGTGTAGGTTTCGGCCGCTGTGTAAATAGGGGATGACTGCTTAACTGAAATACTGATGCACGGGAAAATTTAGATGATTTTAGACCGCCCCATTTTTCCTCTTTGTAGTGTCGGCTGCCATGTTCTCCCATCAGGGATATCGTTTTTGAACTGAACTCATTTGGGAAACCATTATCATGTGTTAATCCGAATAGATGTCCCATTTCATGAGCTATCCCGCCAAGATACCAGCTATTGAACTCACCTACAGAACATTCTTTATCAGTTGCAAACATTTCTGTGAAAGTCATTTTGGTGCTGGCGTCGGATAGGAGCGCTGGATCTAGCAGGTCGCAGTCAGCAACCATACACAATCCCGATGAAGCCGACCCCCTGCCATAGTAGGGTGAATGAAATATATAGGTCCCATTTTCATTTTTATGGCTCAAAGCAGTAATTACAAGAATATGTTCTGCGCTTGGATTGATAACAGGTGCTAGTTTTTCGAAGATTTCTTTTTCTATTTCTCCACCCGAATTTATTGTGTAATCATTTGAAGGTTTTGATCCTTGCACCAGATGGTACCGGTAATCCGAATTGTCCGTTTCAAAAGGGATGCCATCACTTTCGAATCCTGAACTTTCAAACTCATTTTTGTAGTAGGAAGAGATATCTTTCAGTGTTCGATCCAGTCGATTTTTCCAGTTTGAAGACGGCTTTGAGTCTGCAGCATAGAAATAGACTATTTTAACTGTATTCAGCGTCTTTTTTTTAATTGCTGGGGTAGTACCCTGTGCCAATTGGGTAAATGCAGCTAGAAAAATGTACAGCATCAGCTGTTGAAAGATGGGCTGTCTGCATTTTTTGATGGTTTCCATAAAAGTTCCCATTTAAAGAATGTGTTTGGTCGGTCTGATTGGTGAAAACTAAAATAATCTTTTTATTTGACATTTATTCCATCTCAATCTTTCCGAGGTATTTTTATTCCCAATAGAATGGTGATTTCATTCTTTCAAAATCTCATAAAATAGCAAAGTTTATTTTAAAAAATCATTTAGGAACCATAAAATGGATTTTGTCTGATTCATGACGCTGACATGGCTCTGTCCGGGGATGATTGCTAATTGAGATTTCGGCATTTGTCCAAAGTCACCCACTACGGCACCACCCAATAGCTGATAAGTTTTAGCTAGTTTGATTTTATCCAGACCGTCATTATCTCCGGCAATTATCAAGACAGGGGCAGATATTTTGGCAATATTTGCATCTCCTAAGTCAAATGGGCGTTGTGCTAATGAGATCATCTGCTCCAAAAATTTCGTCCATTTTGTTTTATCGGGGGCAACAGCGTCGTAAGCTTGCTGCATAGGACTATTGTCAAATAATTCTGGTTTCATGCCCTTGAATGCATTGTTGATTTCTGGCATCCATCCAGCACTTTTATAGGTCGCAGAAATAATGACCAACTCATTTAACCGCTTCGGATATTGAATAGCAAATTGGTATGCTATAGCACCACCAAAGCTATAGCCAAGTACAGCAGCATTTTCGATTTTCAGATAATCCATTACGCCGGCCACATCTTCTGCAAGTACTGCATGGTCAAATTTTCTGTCGGAAAATGGTGAATGGCCATGTCCCTGCAATTCGATGGCTATAACTTTTCTATTTTTAGCTAATTCAGGTATTAGCTGACCCCAGTTTGAACTGATGGTCATAAAGGCGCCATGTAACAGTACAATTGGTTTACCCTTGCCATAAACTTCATAGTATACTTTGGTGCCATTCAGGGGCACTAAACCTTTGACAGAAGGTTTGATCTGCTGGCCAGGTGATTGCATTACAGTTGTCATCATGATGATAAATATGAATGATTTAAAAACATTGCTGGTTTTGATAGGATTTTTCGTAATTGATTTATATAAGTTCTACAGGACAAAGATGTGAACAATTACCAAGGAAGCCCCTGTGTAAATACGACAACTTAAGGGGTTGATTGCGTCAATCAACTCCAGTGATCCAACTCAGTGAAATGTTTCATTATTACGGTAAAATGTTTTGGTGCTTCATTAAGCTATATACTAAGTACAGTACACTGCGCTTTAAAGACGGTTACAACTATATTGGAAGGACACCAGAAGAAGTGTTGGCCTTCTTAAACCAGCATATGCAATAGGGCTAAGGCTGATGTTATATGTTAGACGAACATTTGAAGAGTTTGGTTCTATGCAATTGTGTATCAATTCGAGATGATTAAAACACGCAACTTTATGCATGTTTGTATTCTTTTTAGTTGTGAATTGCATTTTGTTGCGTATTTCAATTATTATGTGTATCCTTACATTATTTGGTGAATCGCTTTTCAATAATAGCTTATTAACCAGTATTAAAAACCAGATTTTACTATAAACCGAATGGCTTCTTTACCAAAACTTTTATTAATTGGAATAATCTTCCTATACAGTGGGTTGCTGTATGGACAGTCTATAGAAAAGGTAATCAGAGGTAAAGTCGTCAGCCCCGAAATGACACCTGTTTTCTTAGCGACAGTAAGCTTGTACAATATTGATAACAAATTGATATTAAGCACAAGGACAGATAGTACGGGTACTTTTCAGATAGTACATAATCTAAAGGAGAAGTATTATTTGTTAATAAGGCATCTAAGCTATCACGAATTGAAGAGCAGTTTGGTCAGTCCAGCCAATGGCAATGTCGGAACTGTACAGCTCTTCCGGCAGGAAAATACATTGAAAGCGGTAGAGGTAGAGAGTAAAAGAAAACTATTGAGTGTAGATGGAGGTTCGGTCATTTACCATATAGAAAATAGTATAGCGGGACAGGATATATCAGCCTTCGAAGCTTTAAAGAGAGCACCCGGTGTACAAATAGAAAACGAAACAGACATTACACTCAATGGAAAAAGCGGTGTTCAGATTCTCTTGGATGGAAAGCAAACTTTTCTTTCTGGAAAGGAGCTAAGTGATTTATTGAAATCAATGTCGTCCAATAATCTCAAATCTATAGAAATTCTCCATAGTCCCAGTGCCAGATATGATGCTACAGGAGCCGCTGGCATGATTAATATCAAAACGAAGAAAAATCAAACAAAGGGGCTAAACGGAACCATTTCTACAGCCTTTGCCTATGGGACGAGTCCGAAACAACTGGAGACTGTTGGATTCAATTATCGGGTTAATAGGATTAATATTTTTGGCACTTATAATCACACATTGGGTAATTACAATTACATGTATGGTACCAGTCGCAGGCAAAATGGGAAGTCATATGACAGTCGGACGATTGATGTGGACAAACGTCAGAAAATGGCTTCTCAGGTTGGTGTGGACTATTTTATCAACGATAAAAATACGGTCGGCTTTTTGGCAAATGGCAACTTTATTTTTGGAGGAGGTCTAACCAATACCGCTACAGCAATTGCGACGGTACCTTCTACTACGGTAGAGGAAACTCTGGATGCTATCAATGACTATTATGGCCAGCAAACGAAACGCTATAATTTTAACCTCAACTACAAATACGAAGATACCCTCGGCCACAGCCTAAATGTTGATGCTGATTATGGCCTTTTCGACAAATGGAACAAGAATTTGCAATCAAATACTTATCGTGATCTTCAGTCCACGATTGTTGACGAAAACCTTTATCGCACACTGAATGATATTGATATTGATTTAAAAGGATTAAAAATAGATTATACGTCACGACTATGGGGTGGGAAATTAGAAACAGGTGCCAAGTACTCTGCGGTAAGCTCGAAAAATAACACACGTTTTTACCATGTTACGGGATCAGGGGACAGCCTCGACAATAGACGTTCAAATGATTTTCACTTCGATGAACGTATCAGTAGTGCATATGTTGATTACAAAAGGTCTATTGCAAGTTGGTCATTCCAGGCGGGAATACGACTAGAAAGTGCCCGTTCTAAGGGTACTTTAATCTACTGGGAGCAAGGAGCGGATTTCAATGAGCATATCAATAGAAAGTTCATCAACTTATTTCCTTTTGTTTCCGTCACTAGACAGATGACCAATCAACAGACACTCTCGCTATCTTATGCTAAACGGATTGAAAGACCTGCGTACCAAGATCTGAATCCTTTTGTCTATATGCTTGATGAACTTTCTTTCTGGAAAGGAAATCCTTTCTTGATACCCTCTTTGACCCAGCGATTCACGCTGCTTTATTCGTTAAAAAGCTCCACAATAGTCGCCTTAACTTATGCCTACACAGATCAGCTGAACGCAAAAGTAACGGATACACTAGAACAGGACAAGATCATGATGATCAGTAAAAATGTGGGAACGCAAAAACATTGGTCTTTGTCCTTAACACAGACTTATTCGCCAAAACCTTGGTGGGACATTACCTTCAATGGATTGTTGTATTACATTCATAATGATGTTTCCTTTGACCAGTATAGAGATCTCAGCATAAAGCAGACTGCCGGACGTGTTAGTCTCGTCCAGACGTTCAAACTACCATTAAAGATAAGGGGCGAACTTTCTACAGTCTATAATTCAAAACGGCTAAGTGGAGCCAATACAATCAGCAGGCCTATTAGTCAAGTAGACATCGCACTTCAAAAACCCATATTAAAAGACAAGGCAACAATAAGAGTTGCAATTACAGACATCTATAAAGGCAATCAAATTAAATATACACAGAATCTACCAGGATTGCTTTCGTCAAGCTACGGCTACTATGAATCAAGGCAGGTACGTCTAAGTTTTAGCTATCGATTCAGTAGCGGTGTGGCCAAGGATCAACGTAATCGCAAATCGGCACTTGAAAGTGAAAGTGGTCGCATACAATAAGAAGATAAAAAAGCAACAATTCCCTGTTTTCAATGATCTATAGTCTCGTGCCAAATATTAAAGTCCTATCAATACTTGTCCTTTTTGCCAAATGTACTGTTGTCAGATATTATTTTATAAATTCGGTGATCGTTATTGTTATCATGTCCCAGTCTATAGGATTCAATATGAAATTAAAGAAAGATAAGACTCTTGTCAAATCGGTGTTAGGGTTGTGGATCTTTAAAAAATAAAGAAATTGGAGTAAGAATAACAATGTAAAGATGTAAGTTTGTGTATCGCCAACATTAAATTTAAGGTTATGATATATTTAGGAATTCTAGTCTTTTTTGGACTTATTACATTGTTTGCTTCATTTTATACAGTAAAACAAGAATCTGCCGCTGTGATCGAAAGGTTAGGCAAATTTTTAAAAGTAAGTCATGCTGGTTTGCATTTAAAAATTCCATTTTTAGATCAGATCGCTAAACGTCTGAATCTTCGGATAAAGCAATTGGATGTCATGATTGATACCAAAACGTTGGATAATGTTTTCATCAAGATGAAAGTTTCTGTTCAGTATCAGGTCATAAGAGACAATGTAAAAGACGCTTATTATCGTTTGGAAAATCCCGAAAATCAGATTACATCTTATGTTTTTGATGTTGTGCGTGCGGAAGTTCCCAAGACAAAATTAGATGATGTCTTTGTAAGAAAAGATGATATTGCCATTGCCGTAAAAAGTGAATTGCAGGATGCGATGCAAAGTTATGGCTATGATATAATCAAAGCATTAGTGACCGATATTGATCCTGATGAACAGGTAAAACACGCTATGAACAGAATCAACGCTGCAGAGCGTGAAAAAACCGCCGCAGAATATGAATCTGAAGCCCAAAGAATACGAATTGTTGCCGTCGCAAAAGCTGAAGCAGAATCTAAAAAACTTCAGGGACAGGGGATTGCAGACCAAAGAAGGGAGATTGCCAAAGGACTGGAAGAATCTGTAAAAATGCTGAACGCCGCCGATATCAATGCTCAGGAAGCTTCTGCTTTAATTGTAGTCACCCAGCATTATGATACGCTGAATGCTATTGGAGCCAATAGTAGAAGCAATTTGGTTTTACTTCCTAACTCGCCGACAGCCGCAAGTACCATGCTGAATGATTTAGTTGTTTCAATTGCTGCAGCGCAAAAGATTGATGGACACAGTAACGTTCAATTGTCGGAACTACCCAAAGATAGCGGACGTCAGGAATAATTGTTATTTATGATAAGATTTTTAGCTTATCTTCACTGCTACATATGTAATCTATTTCGATCCTCATGATTTCCTCGGAGGTAAAGTTTATTGAGGATTTTCTCTTGTTGATCCATCAAAAACAGTTAGGTTGGATCAACAAGAGAAAATTGACCCAAAGAATTTCCAGTAAGTCGCTGACTTATAAGCTTGTTATTGCTCGTTGTATATAGATGCATCAACCTTCGGCTTGAGGTGTTATAAACTTTAATGCGTCGTCTAATTCTGTTTCATCAAAATATTTCTCTTTCAAGGAGGAGCTGAACAAATGGAGGATTTTATTTTCGAGGTTAACGATTGATTTCATAAACTCGGAGTGAGATACAACAGCACAGCGCCCTATTTTTCCAAAGTGTTTGAAACCCCATAACTCGCCATCAAAGAATCCTTTTAATTCCATATTCTTCATTACGGACAGATCCTTTACCTTAATGAGTATGTTGACATGCTTATAACCTTGATTGAGCTTTCTTTCGAAAAGCTGTTCAATGAATAAAGCATCAGTCTCGGTAAATTTGCCCGATAGTTCTAGGGCAATCGCATTTTCCTCAAATTCTTTTATCTGGGTGATCATAATTAGTTTTTTTACCTGTTTTTTCTTCCCATGCTGCTATATATCAAATATAAAAAGAATCAAGGTAAAGACAACCCATATAATTGAATGCGGGGGAGAAGGGGCTGTTTATTTCATTGGGAAACGGCAGGTAAGGGACGCCATTACTGATAGACGGACCAAAGGCAAATATTTGCTATTGGAATTTTGATGTAACCGAATTCTTCAAGAGAAGAATGTGGGACAAGATTACAAGTGGTACAATCACGTTGGGCAATAAAGCATAAGGAAATTGTAGCATAGCAATATTTGGCTGATCAAAAGCTATCGTTTGTATAGGAATTGGTGACGACAGTATGCCTAGAATAACAACAATGAGAACTGAGCAAATACCGAATATATTCCATAACCTGAAAATCTGAAAATTGAAAATTTTACGATAGAAAATTCCCGTTATTAAAAATACGAATGCTGTGATTCCAAAAAATAGATCATAATTCCAACCAATAAAAGTCATCTCCCGTGCAAGCATCTTAGCTTTAAATAAAGCAAAGAGCAGATATTCCACAGGTATGCGTAAGATATGGATTACCAAAAGTAAATACATATTTATTTTTGAATGCGCCAATAACTTATAACAAGAGAGGATTATTATTACTGTCCCTAATAAGGTTAAGGCGAAAGAAGCGGGAAATTGAACGAAGAATCCAGCAATCGCTGCAGAAGATATGATGAATGACCAGATAATATAAACTGTTACTGAAAGTTTGTACTGTACAGCCAACCAGAATAGAACAAGACAACTTATTGTAATAGCCAGAAACAGACTCTGCATAATTGAAAAATGTTAATGTTATAAAACTACAGTATAAATGGCCTGGAATACTTGTCTTAAGGCAAGTTTTAAACGATTGAAAAAGGAGAATAGACCAAGTGTAGGAAACCTGATTGTGGTAATTCTAAAAGCTCTATTCTCCTAGCTTTTTATATAGCGTATGTTGTGGGACAGTTCAAAAAAATAAGCTAAAAAATGCTGAACTTTGTAATGTCCAACTGACAAAGATTGAATACTTGGAATAAAAATCAAATTCTAGCACATATTACATATGAAAACGAAAGGAATTATTATTGGATTGTCACTAGCCTTGTGTCTTATAGCCTTTTTTATGAGAGATTGGTTTTTGACTTTTTTTACAACTGAAATTATTGGTGAGAACTTTTTATTTAACGATAGTCAGCCTCTGTCTCAACAGATTTTTCCAACCTTGATTTTCGTTTTCTCTTTTGGGATTATTCCTTTTTTATATCTGTTTGTCAAAAATTATTGTAAAATTTCTTCGACTAAAAATCAAGTGCTTTCTTTGTTAATAATAACTGGTTCAGGATTGATAATTTTCGGTATGAGAGTGATTTATCTGAAATATAGAATTGCTCAGATACGTGATCTGTTAAAAAGGGCAGAGTTTACCTCAGATGGCGATCTACCTGGTATTAATTATCAGGATATGCACCTTGAGTCATATATATTGGCTGGTGTACTTGTTGGCTGGTTACTTAGTCTGATTATTTTTAGAAAAGCTTCAAATCAGCGGGCTTTTTAGCAGACATAAGAGGGGATTTTGACTTATGGATTGATTTTATACTAAAAAATAAAAACTGATTTATATATTTGAAGCATTATAGTGCTATCATTCGCTTAAGCGTTTTTTGGTTTACTATTGTTTTAAATTTACCTTGAAAGTTATAAACCATACAGAAGAAGTTTCCATTTTATCCCGTTTGAAAGACGGGGATGAGCTTGCCCTGCAAGAGTTGATCCTGCTTTACAAAAAGCCGTTGGCGCTATCTATGCTCCGGCTATTGAAATCAAAGGAAGATGTCGAGGAATTGCTGCAGGAACTTTTTTTAAGGGTATGGAATAATCGGGAAAGGATTGACCTGAACTATAAAATTAAATCATTTCTCTATAAAATAGCTGAAAATCTTGTCTACGACCAACTGCGTAAGATCGCCCGTGAAAAGCGATTGGCTGTTAATTATTTTAGTTATATCGTGGAAGCCTATTCGCATATTGAAGAGCAGCTGTTCGATAAGGAGGTCCGCGATATCCTTTTCACAGCGATTGCGAACTTACCTGAACAAAGAAGAAAAGTATTTGAGCTTTGTCGTATGCAGGGCAAGAGCTATGAGGAAGCCAGCCAGTTGTTGTCAATTTCAGTTGCAACAGTCAACTCACATATAACAAATGCCAATGCCTCCATTAAAAAGTACTTCCAGCAACATCCAGATTTCGGTGCGCTAATTGTTTTTGCCGTCATCTTTGCAAATCTATAGGTTGTATACCTTTTAAAAATAAATCATATTTTTTTCAGATTGCTTCATTGGTTTGTCTTTTTCGTTCGTATTAGTGTATAAATGTGAGCGGATAAAACTTACAAACGATTAGATTATACTTTTTGAACAATATAGGCAAAAGTCAATTCGGTGAAGATATCGTCGAGCTGAATGAAGATCTGATGGTAAAATAAATTATTTTTTTTTTCGAATCACTTCATTGGTTTGCCTTTTTCGTTCGTATTAGTATTTAAATATTAAGCAGTAAAAATGCAGAAGTCTAGAATATCCATTTTATTTGAAGGCTATATAGCCAATAAACTGACCGGTGAAGAGGTCCTAGAACTACAGGAACTTCTGAATGGAGAAGAGGATCAACTCGATATCAGAGACCTTATCGGGGAGGAGCTTAAAAGAGATCCACTACTCTTGTCTGAAGAAGAATGGCTAGCTGGAATTGAGGTAAATATCATGAATAAGCTAACTGGCCGACGGGAAAATGTCAAGCCGAGAGTATGGCGTCTCTGGGTCCGTTCTGCGGTAGCGGCGATTCTGATTTTAGGTATAGGCATTTCTCTGCATTACTGGCTAGCAAAGGATAATACTCCTGATTCCAAGGTTGTTATTTCTGCTGGAGGAAATAAAGCGATCCTCCGTCTTGCCGATGGAAGTGAAATTTCGCTGAGCGAACTGCAGTCGGAAATAATTGTTGGTGATGCACTGACCTATGCAGATGGCTCGGTGGTAAAGGGTGGGACCGCTAGCCATTGGAAAGATCAAAAGATAGACGTGTACATTCCCAGGGGCGGAACCTATAAAATCATATTAGCCGATGGGACTAGAGTTTGGCTCAATGCCGATACGAGGTTGAAATATCAGTTTAATAAACAGAAACAGGTCCGCGAACTGGAACTCGACGGTGAGGCATACTTTGAGGTTGCCCATCAGAATATCGGCGAGGGCGAACAGCGAAAAGCGGTTCCCTTCTTGGTCAGAACTGCAGGGTATACAGTCAAAGTTCATGGCACCTCTTTCAATGTGACTGCTTATAGGGGGGAGCCGAGCCGGACTACCCTGGTGGAAGGAAGTGTAGAGGTCGATGTCCCTAATAAACAGGAGCAGCATTTTTTAAAACCTAATCAGCAAGCAATAGTCTCAAGTAACCGTGTAGCTATTATAGACGTTGAAAGCAGCAGCTATACAAGCTGGAAAGAGGGCACCTTTAATTTTTCGGGAGAAGATCTCGAGGGGATTTTGCGTCAGGCAGCGCGTTGGTATGACGTGGAGGTGCATTTTCAGCGCGATGAGCTGAAGCAATTGAAATTTGAAGGGATAGTCCCCCGTTATGAGGATCTGGAAGGATTGCTAAAAGCGCTTGAAAAAGCTGGTGATATCAAATTTGAAATAAAAGAGCGCGAGCTCCTTGTCAAGTAACAATGATAAAGGGGAACATATTGCAATTATTAATCGTTTAAAATCCGGGAAGCCAATGAGAAAGTAATACAAAAAACAAAACCTAAATATATGATCAGGGGCGTTGGCCGCGCCCCTGAAAGATAAAGGATAGTCTTTATCAAAACCGTCTACAACGAATGATTTTAATAGTTAAACTAACCAAAAACAAATGTATAAAATAAATAAGAAAGATCTACACTGGCGGTTACGCCTAACCAAGGAATCTATTATGAAAATATCATTGACGGCTCTTATTTGTAGCGTAGGCTGCATGCATATCAGTGCAAGCACCATGGCGCAGAATGTCAGTATGAAGCATACAAAGATCAGCCTTAAAGATGCCTTTAAGGAAATTAACAAACAGACGGGATATCATTACCTGTGGTCGGCCCAGAAGGTTAAGAGCAATACCACTGTCACTGTTGATATAAAAAATCAGCCACTGGAGAAAGCCATTCAGTCTGTGATCGGGGGACTGCAGTTAGGCTATGAACTCGATGGTAATCTGATTATTATCAAAGAACGTCATGCACCAGCTGTTAGGGAAATACAAGCTCCCATCATAGTGAAGGATGAGCTTGCCGGTCAGCAAACTATTGTTGTACGTGGCCGGGTCGTTGACTCGCTTAACAATGGACTTGCTGGAGTGACTGTCTCTGTGCTTCAGGCAAATGGGAAGATGCTTAAGCAAGCCAGTACTGGGGCAAACGGGGAAGTATTGGTCGAAAATGTTGCAGCTGATAGCTATCTTGAATTTTCACTCATGGGGTATCAGCAGAAGCGGATCAAGGCCGTTGAAAATATAGGTACTATTCGACTTAAGGTACAGACCACTGATCTGGAAGAACTGGTTGTTGTGGGGTATACCAAAAAGTCTGCGTCGGAGGTCACAGGTTCGGTACAGGCGATCAGTGGAAATGAACTGCGCAGCAGCGTTTCGAGTCCTAATGTTCTTTCTATGCTGAAGGGTAGGACTACCGGTCTGTATATTACCGAAGGGTCAGGTGAAGCTGGCGCAAAAGGTGAGGTGGTCGAGCGGGGCCAGTCTTCGCTTGCTACACCAACCAATAGCTATTTTGGACCACTAATCGTTGTTGACGGAGTTATCACCAACTATAAATCGTTGCAGGATGCAGTAAATCCATCAGATATTGAAAACGTTAGTATTTTAAAGGATGCTTCTTCGACAGCGATCTATGGCTCGAGAGCTGCACAGGGGGTCATTGTCGTAACGACCAAAAGAGGTGCTGCAGGACAAAGTTCCGCCGATGTCACAGTACAGTACGGTATCACGCAGCCAAGGCGTAATATCAGGTTTATGAACAGTACCGAATTGATCGGTTTTATGGATAAACAAATGCAGCGCTACTGGGAGCAGACACCGTCGGTACAGAAAGCATATCCAAATGTTGCCGACTTTATTGCCCAGGGAAGGACATATAGTGACGAGGACCGTGACCGTAATTTCAATTGGGAAGATGCCACATATAGTACCGGAAATTTCCGTAATACAGATGTCAGTATACATCATGGCACTGAAAAAACTAAATTTTATGCTGGTGTCAACTGGTATAAAGAAAATGGGATCCTGTATAAAAACTCATTTGACCGAAAAAGTATCCGAGTAAATATAGACCATAAAATTTCCTCGAAATTGCAAGCAAGCATCAACCTGAGTTCGATGGTTGATCTATTAAGCAGGAGAAACGGTGTGCCCGAGCTGTATATGGTTCAACCTTTTATGGATCCGTATGATGCTACTGGCAAGCTCCGGGATAGCTTACAAGTGAATGCTTCATTCAATTATGGTCCTGCCTATCCACAATGGACGCAAAATTTTCTATCGGAGGCAAAATACGACAATAACAGTCTCACAAAGGTGCAAAACCATTTAGGTATGGTACGTCTGCGTTATCAGATCTTACCCTATTTGAGCCTACAGAGTTCTAACTCCATTAATTATATTGGGAATAATTTCAATTCTTACCTCGATGTGCGTTCGTTTTCAGGTAAATATGGCGGTTATCCCTATTTGTTTTATCCCGGCATGACCCTGCCAAACGGAACACTAGATATCAATGATATCAAATATGTGGATTATCTGACATCAAATACACTTAATTTCAACAAGCAATTTGGCAAGCATAATATCTCTGCGCTGCTTGGACAGGAATGGGGAAAGAGGACGACGGAAACAATGACGGTCAACATGTACGATATATTGCCGGGGGAAAGAAATATGGGAGCAGGTAAATATTTTGGAGATGTTTTTACGGCAGCGTTTGGAGAACCCTATAGCCCACGTGGCAATTATCAGGAAAGAGCAACTTTTTCTGTATTTGGGCAGGCTGATTATAATTATGCTAGACGTTATCTGGCCTCCGCATCAGTTCGTACCGATGCAACGACCAATTTTGGAAGGGACAAACGTTATGGAACGTTTTATGCCTTCAGTGCCGGCTGGATGATGTCGTCCGAAGATTTTATGAAGGATGTGAAAGCTGTCAATAATTTGAAGCTCCGGGCGGCTTATGGCACATCAGGCCGGGATCTTGGGGATGGGTACCTGAATACCACTTTTTATGCGAATACCTATGACGGAAGTACTGGAATACGATATGAACAACCCAATAATGTCGGAACAAGGATCTCTCAATTGGCTAATCCGAATATTTCCTGGGAAACCCTACATAATACGAACCTGGGATTAGATGCATCATTTTTCCAGCGTATTGACCTCACTTTTGACTGGTACCATAAACGTTCCGATGGCCTTCTCCAGAATGTGGTTCTGTCTTCGGCGCAAGGGGCCATGAACCAGTATAGGAATGTGGGGCAGATTGTTAATAAAGGCGTGGAAATTATGCTGAATACGCATAATATCAAATCTCAGGATTTTAACTGGCATACAAGTTTCAATATTAGTTTTAATAAAAATGAGATTACCAAATTGTATCAGGACTCCTTGATCGAGAGTTCGGGTCAGGCATATTACAGAAAGATAGGTGAGGATATCAACGTTATCAAGGCGATCAGGTTTGCGGGTATCAATTCGGAGAATGGAAACATACAGCATTACAATTTTGATGCTAACGGAAACCAGATTATCGTCGATGGATTGGGAGAGACCAGTAAATTGGCTAATTATCAGGTAGTAGGTTCACTGACACCCAAATTTTTTGGTGGTTTTAACAATACCTTCCAATATAAAAACCTGACCTTAAATGCGAGTTGGTGGTTTCAGTATGGAAACTACGTGGCGATGTCTCTGATTAAAGACTTCCAGTCGCCCACGATGCCACGTGATGGATATAATAATGTCGCTTTCGGGGACAATCAGCACGTTTGGACGGGCCCCGGTGACACCAAGGCTAATTATCCCGACGTGTTTAGTATAGATCCGAATGCCTGGAGTTCTCTCACGACCAGATCCTCCAAATTATGGGGTGATGCAAGCCATGCCCGTTTGCGCAATGTTCGTTTAACTTACAGTCTGTCGCAGCAATTATTGCAGAAAATGAAGCTGGCCAAAGCAGATATCTACGTCAGCGGTGATAATTTATGGGTGATACGCAAAAAAGACTTCGTGGGGGCAGACCCAGAAGGTGCACGTGTAGGAACGACCCAATATTCGGGCGTAAGTACAGGCTTCGCTAATCCGAGACGTTTTTTAATTGGAGTGCAATTAACTTTTTAATAATAGACATGAGATCATTTAAATATATATTAAAGCGGATTATTATGGGGGCTGTACCATTCAGCCTTCTATTTACATCATGTAATAAACAACTGGACGAGCTGAGGCCACATAACGTCATCTTTGAAGACATGCAGTTTGCTAGTCCGACAGGATATTCCGAAGCAGTGACAGGTATTTATGCATTAGTATCCGGTGCTGCGGCTATCGATAAAGGAACCAATTATAACGATATGCTGATTTTTCTGTCGGAGGCCAAAGGGAATACAATCAAATCGCTGGATGGAACGATAAATAAACAGAGCGATGCTTTTGACTTTATTAATACTGGAACCAGGGATTTTTCCCATAGCTATAATTTCTGGCGCTCGGGCTATAATGTGATCCTGCATGCCAATGAAGTGATTGCACATGTGAAGGACGGCGAAACCAATGGAACGATCTTGCAGGCAAAAGCCGAAGCCTTATTTCTTCGGGCATTTACCTATTTTAATCTTGTGCGTTTATATGGCAGACCCTATTATCTGGACGCAGATAAGTCTCCGGGTGTCATGTTGGTTCTGGATACCAGGATGGGCCCTGACTATGCACCTGCCAGGGCGTCGGTGGCTGAGGTCTATCAGCAGGTGATAAGTGATTTGGAGACCGCAGCAGGCTTATTCAATCAGTCCAAATCAAATAGCTATGCAAGTAAATATAGCGCGTATGCCTTATTGTCACGTGTATATTTGTATATGGGGGGAACCAGCACAACCCCTGTAGCAGCCTATAACCAGAAAGCAGCAGATTATGCCGCCAAAGTTATCAATGAAGGGGGATATCAACTATTGCAGAATACTGCCTATCAGAACTATTATAAGACGGACAATCCTGGCAATAAGGAGGATATTTTTGCGGTAAACACGAAGTTACGCCAAGGAGGGATCAGCATTATTTTTGCCAATCCACTTCAGGGAACCCGTCCCGGTGGACTTTATAGACCTTCTCCCTATCTGAAATCGCTATTGGATGCAAATGACCTAAGAAACAGTTTTTATGTTGAGAACGTCACAGCAGGTTTTCCTGACGACACCAAGGCTGTTAGTAAATATATGCTCGGATTTACGACCCTATATTCAGTTTCTCCTTTTCGTTATTTACGATTGGCTGAAATGTATTTAAACCGGGCAGAGGCGCTGTATAAACTGAAGAAAGAGAGCGAGGCACTGGCCGATGTCAATACGATCAGAAAGCGCGCCGGACTTTCAGAGTTATCCGGACTTAGCGGTACGACTTTATTTAATGAAATCTTAAAACAACGGAAATTGGAACTTGCCTTTGAAGGGCATGCCAGTTTTGACGAATTCAGAAATGGCCTTCCAATGGTGCGCAACTATGATTCCGGTAAATCGGGTGCAATGACGGTGCAGCCCACAGACAAAAAAATATTAATGCCTATACCGGAAGAAGAGAGAGCCGAAAACCCAAATCTTGTTCCAAATTAATAGGTCAAGCAGATAAAAAATGATGATCGATGGGGGATAAACCTCACTTTACACAAATATGCCAGCAATGAAAAAAATGATAGCAGGCCTAGGCCTTTTGCTTTGTCTTTCTTTGGGATCCAGAGCACAAAAAACATATGTCCTTAAGGGTGAAATCAGCCAGCCAAGTTCTTCTTATCTCTACTTAAGCTATTGGGATAAAGCCGGTCAGCGTCAGGTTGATAGCTCGAAGATCGAGAACAATAAATTTGTCTTTAAGGGAAAGCTTCAGGAACCGATATTAGCGATTCTGTATTCGGATCCAAATATTGAACGTACGGCCAATCCGGATTTACTTAGATTCTATTTGGAGCCCGCTAGCATGACAGCAAAATTGATTACAGGAAAATTTGCCGATGCCGAAATTAAGGGATCCAAAACACAGGACGAATGGAGACTTCTAAACCAGAAAGAGAAAGTCGTGCGGAATGAAATGGTCGATCTAGATAGGGAGTATGCTGAAAAAAGCAAAAAACTTCGTGATGCGGATAGAGCCTTGAAGGAAATGGAAGCGAAGGTGGCAAAACTTACGGAGGAGCAATCAGATTTCAAACAGAATTTTGAACCTTTTAAAAAGAGGTTGAATCAGATCAATTTGGATTTTATAGTGAATAATCCCGACTCGTATGTCAGTTCCCACCTGATGCTGTATATGATGTCTCGAATAGATCTCAATGAAGTTGAACGGCTTTATGCTGGCCTGTCTGACAGGGTAAAGAAAAGTGCTGATGGTATGGAGGTCTCCAACCATATTCGAGAAGTAAAAAGCGGTTCACCGGGTAGTAAGGCCCATGAATTCAGGGCAACCGATATCGATGGGAAATCTTTGGCCCTGGCAGATTACAGAGGGAAATACGTCCTTCTTGATTTTTGGGCGAGCTGGTGTGTGCCATGCCGTAAAAGTAATCCGCATCTGATCAGCATCTACAATAAGTATAAAGATAAAGGCTTTGAAATTATTGGTGTTGCCGACGACGACAACAATGAAAAAGCCTGGCGGAAAGCTGTAGATCAGGATAAAATCATGATCTGGCGACATGTGCTCAATGGAATGAAAGTGAACGATGGACAGTATGACAGGTCTAGAGCAATAGCCAATAATTATGGTGTTAGTTCCTTGCCGACCAAAGTTTTGGTCGATCCCAATGGGATGATTGTAGGCAGATATTCTAGTGGCTCAGAAAAGGATGACGATCTGGATAATAAACTGGTCGAAATTTTCGGTCAGTAAACAAGGGGAACGTTAGTAATCAATTTTTAAAGACTTCGTATTAAAAAATTAAATTATGGTTGAACAGTTTAGAAAAATTCAGACAACTGCTGTACTGATTTTGATGACAATAGTTACTTCGTTTGCACAGAATTCGAAAATAATCGTGCTCATGGGCAAAGTAGATCCGAAATATGATGGGACCAAGGTGTTTCTCTATAATCGGTTAACAAATGAAAATGATTCTGCAACAGTTGTCGATGGACAATGGCGTATGGAGCGGCCGTTTACGGTTCCTACGCGGCATATGTTCTATTCTGAGGCTGAAATGAAAAAATATAATGGGTATTCGCCATTTGGTGTCCTGATCGATGGCCCGGGGACGATACAGATTGAAGGAGATCTTCAAAGTTTCTCGGCATCCCAGATTACGGGTTCTAGATCGCAGGAGCTCTTGAATACATATCTTACCCTGATGCAGGATAAAAAGCAGGATGAGAGTTCAATAGTCAAAGAATTGGTTTCAAAAAATGGAAATACTTTTGGAGCAGCATTCCTGTTGGATCGTTATGGTAAATCCATGCAGCCTGAGGAAGCGTTAAAGGTTTATGAGTTATTGACACCTGAAATCCAGCAAACAGTCTACGGGAAGTCTGCATTTGATCAGTTTCAAGGAGCTATCCGATCCAGGGTAGGCGCCACGGTAAAAGATTTTTCCTTGTTGAACGAAGAGGGAAAAAACGTCCAGTTTTCTTCCTTAAAGGGTAACTATGTATTGTTGGATTTTTGGGCATCCTGGTGTGTTCCCTGTATTGAGGAGTTTAAAAATTTTAAAGAGATTTACCCCCAATTTAAGGGGAAGAAAAACTTCGAAATAGTCAGTATTTCAGTTGACAGAGATGAAAAATCATGGAAAAACTCGCTGAAAAACCATCAGTTGCCGTGGGTACAGCTGATCGATGGCCAGGGAGATAAAGGTATTTCCATCAATCAGTTTGCAGTGAAGGCATTGCCGACCACATTTTTGATTGATCCAAATGGAAAAATCATCGCTCGGGATCTCAGGGGGAAGGATCTGGAATTGTATCTGACTAGATTATTTGGGAATCAATAAATCAGGAAATGCCAGCAGGAACATGAACATTCCTCATTAGGTTTTTACCTCTATAATAATCGGGTATGTTTAACAGCCAGTTTGGTTATCGAGGAACGGTCTATCATTTCAATTGACAGGCCGTTCTTATTTATTAAATATAAGCTTTCCAATTTTGCAGCCCATATAGATAAATACATCAAATTCAGACGATAGCAGTTGTTATGAGCTGCATGAAAGCGTTGAACAGCCTGCCGTATCATCGTAGTTGGACGGACGCTTTATAGAAAACTCTGGAAATAGCTCTTGGTATGGATTTTCTAAAGCCTGAGTGAGTTTGGTCAGCAGCTCCGTTTTACCATTGCTGATTTCTTCAATACACTCGTAAAGGAGGAAGTTTCTCAATATAAATTTTGGATTTGTTGTTTTCATTATAGCTAGGGATTCTTCCTTTGAAATAGTATTTGAATGAATCCGTGATTGGTACAGTTCGATGAAATCTTGAAGTCTACCGAGCTTTTCTTCATCCAAAACAGTGTAGGATACCGGGCTGAAATGTTCCTTTAGATCTGTATCTGGCATTATTTTTTCCAATTGATTGAAAAATAAAGTATAATCCAATTCAAGGTCCTGCATGAAGCCTTGCCAGTTAGATAAAAACTCTTCATCTCCTTTTTTCATTCCGTCAAATCCGAATTTTTTGCAAAGCATTTTGTCATGAGTCTCCCAGAAATAAATGCCGAAATTCTTTAACGTATTTTCCAGAAATTTTTCATCTTTTATGATCGGCAGAAGTGCATTTGCAAGTTTCCATAGATTCCATTGTGAAATCTGTGCCTGCTTTCCAAAAGCATATCTCCGTCCCGGAAGATCCGTTGTATTGGGGGTGAAATTTAGCTGATATGCATCCATCATGGAATAGGGGCCATAGTCAATCGTTAGACCTAAGATGGACATGTTGTCTGTGTTCATGACGCCATGAACGAAACCTACTCTGAACCATTCTACCATTAGGTCTGCGGTTCGGGTACATACATTTTCAAAAAAATCTTTATATTTCTGATGATTGGGCGAAACAATTTCAGGGAAGTAATTTTCTATGGTGAAATCAAGCAGGTCCTGCAATAAGGTATATTCCTGCTGGGCATACAGCAGTTCAAAATGGCCGAATCGAAGAAAGCTCTCGGCTGCTCTTATCACTACAGCTCCTTTTTCGTATTGTGGATTACCATTATACATGATGTCTCGAATAACATCTTCTCCCGTAAAGGCGAGGCTTAGCGCTCTGGTGGTGGGTATGCCAAAGTGATACATGGCTTCACTCATCAGGTATTCGCGTACAGAAGACCTTAATACGGCTCTTCCGTCTGCACGTCTTGAATAGGGCGTCGCACCGGCACCTTTCCATTGAATTTCTGTTTTCTTACCTTCGGCATTGGTAATTTCTCCCGCCAGAATAGCTCTTCCATCCCCCAGCTGTCCTGCCCAGTTGCCAAATTGATGTCCTGCGTAAGCTGTAGCATAAGTTTGAACATGGTCAGGAAGGTCAGATCCTACCAGAAAATTAAGATCCTTTTTTTCAAATTTTCCCAGCCCTATCTCCTCAGAAAGAGCCTCATTAAAAGCAATTAATTGAGGCTGTTCAAACCCGGCAGGTTTAATCGTGGCAAATAAAACTTTTGGTGTACTTCGTTGCGTAGGATTATTGGAAAAGTCTCCGGGAAATTTTTTTAGAAAAGGCTGTCTGATGTCTTCGATATTCATATGGCAAAGATATTAATTAAAAAAGATAAGACCGCTCCAATTATTGAATGGACCTATCTATGCAATAAGTATATGCCAAGTGGCTTATTTGCATGAAATTATGTTTCTCTGATTTTCAAAAGTAGGCCTGAAAGTATCGCTGCTGCAGCACAAATTGAAGGAGCATTCCAGTCAACCCGATTGATCGATGCATAACTAGTTAAGCTAAACGTTAAGAAAATACAAACAATTGTTACTGTAATCAAAATCGCTTTTACCCATTTTAGGTTAACTTGATAGCTTAACAATATATCAAATGTCAGTAAATCAATCAACAATGTAGGAATAGAATAAACGATGGACACGATCAATATAACTGGAAAGAACCAAATCCCATTGAAGATATCATTTAAGTTTTCAGATTCTGTGAATATTTCATAAATCGGTAAGAAGATGGCAAATAGTACTAAAGTACATCCCCAATGCTTGAAAACATATGACCTTTTCATACCCAATATTAATAATTTTATTTTTTGTTGTTGTATAATAAGGATTGCTATTGTATTATTATTGCTTTCGAATCTTTTTTTCATCTTCGCAGAAGGAAGTTTATACCATCTGAAAAATGCCGAAAAAACTGCAGACGCTTGCGAATGATAATTGATCCGCAGCGAATTATTATTGGTTCAATTTCCCATAGGTTTTGCTGCTAAATTTGGGTATAAAATAACAATGTTAAATCAGTCGAAAATCAAACTAATGAAAAAAATTAAAAAGTTCGTTTTACCGGTTATCATTCTGTGCGTAATAGCACTGGTTATTGTGGTGGTAACCAACAGCAACGTAACGTCCAATACAGAAAAAGTTATTTTCACCGAACTTAAAGATGTGCCCAAAGCTAAGGTAGCCATCATTTTTGGTGCTGGCATAAATGGCGATCAGCCAAGTAGGTATTTAAAGGATCGGTTGGATGCCGGGATTTCGCTGTATAAAAACCACAAAGTGGATAAAATATTGCTATCGGGAGATAATGGAAGAGATGAATACGATGAGCTTACGGTGATGAAGTTATATTGTCAGAAAAATGGTATCGATACCGCAAAAATTTACATCGACTATGCGGGGTTTGATAGTTACTCGACCATGTACCGTGCAAAATATATATTTAATGTAGACACGGCAATCCTGGTATCTCAGAAATATCACCTAAATAGATGCGTCTACTTAGGCGATAAATTGGGGGTCAAATCATTCGGTTATAGTGCAGATAGGGGAGTTTACCGAGGATACAAATACTATGCATTTAGAGAAAAGCTATCCGTCACAAAAGCCGTTTTGGATGTGATTAGAAATAGACAACCAAAGTATTTAGGTAAACAGGTTGATATAACCGGAAAATCAAATTATACAAAAGAGTAACTTGAGATGCCTCTTTACCTTGTGTTTCACGAGTTTTTTATCAGTAATTCTATCGCTAAAAAGATAAACAGCTAAAGTAAAATTAGTGAACGATTAGCTAGTAGAAGGATTTATCCCCAAAAAGTTTGTTAATAGTTGCTGCCATTTTAGCTAGCCAAAAACTCTTTGATCAATCCAGCTGTTTCAATTGGTTTTTCAGCAAGAATAAAATGACCACAGTTTTCAATTTTTTTAAGTATTAGGTTGCTCGAAATTGTTGGTAAAGAATGCTGAAGTAAGTCGTAGCCACTTGCGCCAATTGCCAGAACAGGCATTTCTAATTTATTGTAGCCTTCATAGTCTTTGATGTCTTGTGGAAAGGCCTGATACCAGGCATTAGAACAGCGGATAGCATTTTTATTGTCATAACTCTCCCTATAAACAGACCGGTCAAATTGGTTTATGCTATCTTTGTTTACCAAAAGGTTATCGAATAACCAAGAAATAACGATTGACATGCGTCCTTCGAGCAATTTTTCGGGCAACTCTTTCACCTGATTAAACGCGAGCCACCATGGATATAGATAACTGGCACCCAAGATAGGTAACATCGGAAGCTGATACATACTGGGATCTGGATGCGGTGTATCCAACATAATCAGTTTACTAGTTGTTTGAGGGTAATTGCAGGCAAAACTGAATGCAACATGTGCACCTATATCGTGACCTGCAATAAACACTTTTTCAAAGCCCAAATATTTGACTAGTTCATAGATATCCTTGGCGATGTTCTTTTTCTCATAGCCATTTTCTGGTTTATCCGAACTGCCCATTCCTCTAATTTCAACAACAATTACTTGGTAATTTTCTGCTAATATTGGCATGACATGATGATATGCCCACCATGTTTCCGGATAACCGGGAATAAGGATGAAAGGTTCCCCTGTACCGCCGCTAACATAATGGATTGATAGATCATTTATTGTCGTATAATTGTTTGTGAATCCGGGTACTAGTTTTATAAGTTCTTTGTCTGAATATGCTGTCTTCATGATAAAAAGATAATTGACACCTACTATTTAATTTCTATTGACAAATTTAACCTGTATTTTTACTACCCACAAGTATGAAGTATACTGTATACTTGTGTTATTTATTTTAAACTATTGATTATCAGATGAAATTAATTAGTCAGCTAGCGCGGGAAGCTAACATTCCTATTGGAACTATACGTTTTTATGAAAAAAGCGGATTAATTTCTGGAATGACAAAGAAGGATGTAACATCCAATAATTATGTTTACTATGACGATGAGGTAACTGAAAAACTTAGGTTTATAAAAATGGCGAAGGCTGTTGGTTTTACCTTAGCTGAAATTAAGCAGGTTATTGATGCCTGGTATCAGAAAGAGCTAACTAAGGCAAGTAAAATGGAAGTGCTCAATCTTAAATTGGAACAGATAGACACTAAGATTAGGGAACTTAAGGCAATGAAAAAACAAATAAAATTATGTAAAAGCAATATTGAAAATGGTCTGAGTCGCTAATTTGAAAACAATATACAACAGGTAAATGAAAATTTTTCTAAAAATATTTTTAATTCTATGCGGGATTGGATTTGTTATTTTTGTGGGTTTTACCGTTATGATTATGGCTGCTTTTGGAGGTTTTAATAAAGATTATTCCGTAACGGAGCTTAAAGAGCATTATGAGGAGAAAAAAAACGAGATTTATGACGTCAAGAATTATTTAAACAAGATAGTTCCCCCTGGTAAATCAGTGCATATAGAATTCGACAACAACAATACTGTGGGTATCTTTCACGTAGGTGTGGACAGTAGTTTTGAAAGTAATTGGGACGTAAAAATTAATTCAGAAAAGGCCGGTACATTACTACAAAAGCTTGGTTGGACAACAGAAACTTTAAAAATTCTTAAAGAGAAATTGGATAAAGCAAACTGTATCGGCATCTCGAGTGGAGAACCTTGTCAAATAAATTTTCAACGTAGTGGAATGGGAAGGTATTCTTTCAATGTTTTTGATAAACCAATTCCCGATAGTTTAAAAACAGCTTACAATGACGGTTGTACCTACATTATGGTTAATGACAGACTTGTGCTGGAGTATGGTGGTGGGGCGATAGGAAGTCAATGTTTTTATAATTTAGAATAATCAGACTGTATCATCATGTTTTATCCCTACTTATTGGACGAAAGAAGGAAAGGATATAAATAAAGTGCAAAAAAATAAAGGAAGTGTGGAAGAAATCTATACATTGAGAACTCAAAAATTATAGATGTTATTTAAATAAAGCAACCTGTGTTGGTGGAGCTGCGATAAAGAGCAGGTGAAGCTTTATCAATACCCCTATGTTACTTTCAATTTGATAAGTACCATAGGGATATGCTGAAGGAACTTTTATTTTATCTTCACTAGTTCAACACGTCGGTTTTTGGCTTTATTGTCTTCCGAATCATTGGCGACCAAAGGGCGCTCGGCGCCATATCCTTTTGCTGATAAACGCGCTTTGTCAATTTTCTGTGCAACCAGGGCCGCCATTACTGCCTGTGCACGTTCGGTGGATAATTTTTTATTGTGCGTAGCATCCCCGGTATTGTCGGTGTGTCCTTCAATCGCGATTTTAAGTGAGGGGTCATTTTTTAGCGCTTCGGCAATCTGAATAACCAATTCCGTTCCTGCTGCTGTAATGCTGGATTTATCTGTGTCAAAAGTGATATAAACGATTGATTTGCCTGTTTCAGAGAGATCTTTTGTGATATCATCTGCAGTTATTTTTTTTATCGTTTGTTTGAAATCGTTCTCCTGAAGTATATTGAGCTTGGCACCGGCGTTATTGCTCGTATATTGAATAAAGACATTTCCCTGATCTTTCGTGCGGATCACATAGACCCGGATTTTTTCATCGGCATATCCGATGTCGCCTTCATCACCTTTATGCGGATCCTGTTTGTTATAACGCTCATATTCTTCACTTGTGATGTTACCATCAAAAACTTTTACGGCACCGATAGAGGCTAAATAATCCTCCATACTTTTTTCAAAATAGCGCTGTGAAAACTGCGTGCCTTGTTCATTGGTAATATTTGCTTTATAAAGCCTGCCTTCAAAAGGTTTCATGAGACCATTTATTGCAAAATAGCAGACATCAAAGTCTTTGTTTATGGGCTGGTTCATGACTTTATAACCTTTGGGAGGAGTAAAAAAGGGAAATACACCAATATCATTATCAGAATAGGGTATACTGGCAAGATCTAGATTGGCCGTCGTATCAATTTTTGCAGGTTCTTCTGCGACTTCTTTTTCCTGCGGAGCAGGAGGCGGGGTATTATCTTTTACCTGTTGGTTGCAAGATGCAACCATCCATGCTGATGCGAATAATAATATCGTTCTTTTCATATTTTCTTTTTCTTGTTAAGACAAATTTTATGCCTAAAACTTTACTTTATGTATTAATTAGATCAAAACCCAGCGACGGCTAACAAAAACTCCGGGTTAGCATCTAGTAAGTGCTGTCTTCCTTAACAGTTATTGATGGGGACGATTTTTTATAAAAAAGATAAAACGAAAACGGACTATCCATTGTTATATGGATACTTTTCATAAATTAGGTTAATAACAGTTAAGTTAAACCTTGAGTTTTCCACTCAAGTTTTTTTTCTTCAAATGATATATTTTTAATACCTGTGCATAGTGTTACGATTGATCAGAAATAATTATATAGATGCGGATAAAAACAGAATAGACCATTGAGTAATCAATGGTCTATTCTGTTTTTATCCGCTAGTATCCTGGATTTTGTTTCAGATTTGGTTCGACCTGAAAACTGCTTTCATGAAAAGGCCAGAGGTATTGATGTTTCAGGAATTTTCTGTCTTCAATTTTAAGTACCTCAGATTTTCCGTCTGCACCTTGCCGCATATGACCCAATGCAGGTTGATTAAGCACTACTTCGGCAGTCTTCCACCGAAGGATATCACTATAGCGCAGCCCCTCACCGGCAAATTCGATCCTTCTCTCATTACGAATTAAGTCGATCCATTCTTGTTGAGATTTCACTGTTAGATTAACATCCGCCATACTCATATCAAGTCCGGCACGTTGCCGAATCTGGTTGATACAGCTTTTCGCCAAATCATCTACATTATTCAGCATGATTTTGGCTTCAGCATAGGTCAGCAATACCTCAGCATAACGTGCTAAAGGAAAGTGCATATTGCCGCCTGTCCGAAATGCATCAGCTTCATCTACAAACTTCTTAAACCAATAACCCGATCGGCTGCTTCGTAAGTTCTGATAATAGAAAAGACTCTTTGAATCATAAATATCTATTTTCTCCTTGTTGAATAGATCGCCTTGTCCAAAAATACTGGCTGCGTAACGCGGATCCCGATTTAATTTTGGGTTGAGCTCATATTCCTGCTTACTATGCAAAGGACATTGATCAATAGGTCGCCCTTGAAGTGTCCAATAACTATCGACCAAAGACTTTAATGGAACGACATAGGATTGTCCATTTCCGGTTTTGTATTGTGGTGCAAGGTGCTGAAAGGAATTTGTAGCTGAATTATTGTGACTTTCCATGTCAAACTTGATGATAAACTCCTTGTTAGTCTTATCCGCTTGATAATTGAATAAGCTCGCATATTGCGGATGGAGCTGATACTTGCCACTATCCATTATTTCCTTTGCAAGAGTTGCGGCGAGATCATAACGTCCATTATAAAGAGCGTAACGCATGACCAAAGTTTTGAAAGAGTATTTGTTGAACATATAGGCATTTGTGGTGCCCTCGTTTTCTGGAAGCCTGTTGGCTACATCTTGGCTCATTTCAAATAGTTTATCCAATATTTCAGCTTTCGGCGTTACCGGAGGAATTGCCTCTTCCAGTGTGACAGGAACGAGTACAAACGGTACATCGCCCCATACCTCAGTAATTCTGAAATAATGCCAGATACGGAGCGCTTCTAAGATCGCTTTGTATTTTTGCCGTATCGATTCATTCTCCACATAGGGAATGTCAATATTTGCTAGATAAGTATTTATCCGTCCGACATGTTTATTATATAATGTCCAATAATACTCGGCCAAACGTGCATTGCTGGTCATATTACCATTGGCAATAATCATATGATGGTCTGTCTCTATTCTAGCATATGCATTATCTGTACGGCCATCTAACATGTAAAAGAGCAAGCGGCGTTCGCCTGGCCCCATAAACACATCCAAATAACTGCTGTAGACTACCCGCCGTAAATCTTCCTCTGTGTTGAAGAATTCGTCAAAAGATGTAGCAGTAGGATCTCGTTTGTCAAGAAATTTTTCGCAGCTGCTCAATGTTGCTAACGCAATTATCAGGGTTAAAATTTTCTTTTTCATCATCATAGTTTAAAAAATGCTTGCACTAAGTCCAACACTGTATGTTGCCATACGCGGATAGTTTCCATTCCCATCATTTGTACCCGGACTATCTACATCAATACGTTCGGGATCCAAGCCTTCCCATTTCGTGGCAGTGAATACATCCTGCGCATTAACATATATTCTAAAATTTTTGATGCTTTTACCGATTTTAGGAAATGTATAGCCAAGCTGAAGTGACTTGACCCGGAAAAAAGCTGCATTGCTTAGCCATACATCACTGAGTAGGGTATTGGGACTTGGTCCCGTCCAAAGACGTGGAAAACGGCTATTTGGATTTTCGGAGCTCCAGTGGTTTGCCACATATTCAACCCGCGGTGCTCCGAGGTCATTACTGTTCCCATCGACATACACTGGATAGGCCTCTTGCCCGATCAAGCGTCCGGTGCGCTTTCCTATTCCCTGACCCAATGCCGAAAAATCCCATCCTTTGTATCGAAAGTCCAAATTAATTGCATAGTTATAGTGGGGAAGGGGATCTGCTAGATAGCTGCGGTCCTCATCGTTGATAATACCATCCTGATTTTTATCCACGTAGCGGATATCGCCGGGTCTTGAATTTGGCATTTTAGCCGGGGTTGATTCAACTTCCTCTTGCGTCTGGAAATAGCCGTCAGACTGGAAACCATAATAATTGTTAATTGGAACACCTTTGTACCAAATTCGATTATTATCACCTTTAAAGATAAGTCTATCGTTCTCATTGTACCCCGCTTTGAGCATCCGGTTTCGGTTATCAAAAAGCATTCCACCAATGGTGTACGAAAAATCATCCTTTTTATCTGACCAGCTCGCCGACAATTCCCAGCCGTTATTTTCAACGGCACCGATATTGACCGCAGACTCCAGGCTATTTGATCCAGTGAGCGGAGGAACTGCAAATTGATCATAAATAAGATCGTATGAATTTTTGTGATAGAGTTCAGCAGTAAAGGAGAGCCTATTTTTAAAGGCATTGAGATCCAAACCTAAATTCCATTGTTTCTGTTTTTCCCAAGAGAAATTTGGATTGGGCACACGTATTGTCCAACCCCAAGTGTTTACAGATTCCTGCCAGAGGTAAGGAGCTACATTTTCGTTTCCGATAAGTCCATATGATGCGCGTATCTTAACGTTATTTACCGTTCCTGACTCGAGAATAGGCTTGAAGAAATGTTCGTTGTGTAAGTTCCATGCAAAGGCTCCCGAAGGAAAAAATCCCCAGCGGTGACCGGGAGCAAACTTGCTGCTTCCGTCTGAACGGCCGGTTAATTCCAGAATATAACGGTTGTCGAAGGAATAATTGAGTTTACCGAAAAAAGAAGCTTTACTGATTTCTCTAAAATCAGTAAAGGTATAATTCATGACTTCTGATCCCGCAGTCAGATAGATCTTGTCTTTGTTTTGGCGGAGCTCTTTGTTGAAGTTAATCAGCATCCGTGCCGTGAGCTGACTTTCACTGACACCCTGAGACGCATTGACGTCGTTTCCCCAGATTGCAGCCGGAGCACCGTTCTCATCAAAAAACTTATAGGTCAGCCTTTTTTGTTTATTAGCCGACTTGTTGATCATGTAAGAAACATTTCCTTCAATATTGAGGTTGCTATTGATGTTATATTTAGGACGCAGATTGATGGTACTGCGATCATACATATTATTTTTTGTACCACCATGTTTGATTGACGCGATTGGGTTGATATTGTTGTGCAGGATATAATGTTCGGGAAGGTCTGAATCATAAAAAATCTGCTGTGTTGGGTTTAAGCGCCAAGCTTGTTTATAAAGGCCGTGTCCATCATCATTTGCCAATAGACGATCGACCTGTAAGCGGTGGGCGTAGAAGTCGGCCATTAATACAAATTTATCTGCTATGTTGATATTTGTATTGAATCGGGCGGAAAATTTTTGAGTGCCTTCAATCTTATTGAGACCATTTTCTTTTATGTGGCCGAGCATTAAATTGAAAGTACCGACACCACCACCACCGGATATACTCGCATTATTGTTGATCGCTGTTGAGGTTCTTTCCATCACTTGATCGAGCCAATTGACTTCTTTTAGTTCTCCGGAGGCATATTTGTTGATTGTCTCTTCCGGATAGATCGGAGATTGTCCCTGCTGGATTAAAGTTTCGTTACGCAATTTCATAAAATCGACGGCACCGACAAATTTTGGGAGATCAATTGGTTTGTTAACTGCAAACCAATTGTTGGTAATAACTTTAAACTGGCCGGTCTGTCCACGTTCTGTTTCGATGATAATAACCCCATTTGCACCACGGGAACCATACATGGAAGCTGAGGCTGCATCTTTTAAAACGGTGATGCTTTTCACCTGATTGGGGTCAATATCATGGATACTCTGTTCCATGCCATCGACGATGACCAAGGGGTCTGCATTTTGCAAAGTACTGATTCCACGAATAGAGATGGTGCCCGGAACACTTCCCGGCATACTGTTTCCGCGCATCATTGTTACTCCAGGGATGGTTCCTGAGAAAGCATCCTGCATTTTAAAGATCGGACGGTTTTTTATTTTCTCCATATCCATTTGCGATACGGATGATGCAATATGTTTTTTGTCCACTTCGGAGAAGCCTACGACCACAACTTCGTCAAGTCCCACTTCATCTGTATCCATGATGACATTCATTTCCGATTTATTGTTAATGGGGATTTCAAGCTGTTTGAATCCGACTGCACTAAACATCAATGTGCCTTTTTTGCCATCCGGAAGTGTCAGTTGAAACTCTCCTTTAGCATTCGTAGAAGTTCCTATATTAGAACCTTTTAACAGAATGCTGACTGAACTCAATAGATTTCCCTTGGTATCATGTACTTTTCCTTTTACAACTTGTTGCTGTATATATGCCATGCTGGCCGTACTTTGTTCTGGAATAGAAGCATCCTCATTTTTACGTTTGATGACAACAGTCCCTCGGTGTAACATGTAATAGAAAGCGCTGCTTTTGAAAATTTGGTCTAGCGCCTTATCGAGGGATACGTCCGTGATCTCAACAGTTGCTTTTTCGTTTCTAAGCAACCCCTCTTTAAAGATAAAATGTATACCAGTTTGTTTAGTGATGCTCTCCAGGACAGTTTCAATCTTGGTATTTTGGGCATGTAAAGTAATCTGAGCAGAGGTTGAAGCGTAGGCGCCCATCATGGATGTCGCCAATAAGATTCCTGTCAGTTTCATTTTTAATAATTGGTTCAAAGTTTTCCCTTTGTCAATGGGACAAAAGATCCCTTTTGAATAAAATAAATTATTCATAAATTGGTATAGAATTAATGGTTTATGATCGGTGTTAATTCAATTTTGATGCAGGAGTATTTGCCGTACTTCTGCATTTTTTATTTTATTAATTTAGGCGTTTATCTTTTTTACATACAAAGTCCTCCTTAATAAGTTTATCTATTCACAATCAGTTTATCGTTGTCAATGGTCAATTTATAACCTGTCAAATCCTTTAGGAGATTACAAAGTTCTCCCAGTGTCACATCTCTTTTTATACTGCCTTCATATCGTTCGTTATTTAAAGGTACCTTGCAATCAACCTGAATGCCATACCAGCGACTCAATTCATCAAGTATCTGTTGCATATTCTTATTTTTAAAATAAAAATAACCGTCTTTGAAAGCGGTGGCTTCGGTTTTGCTGGCTAATGGAAAAGTTTTCAGTTTTTTATTGACGATCTCCGTTTCGCTACCGGCATCCATATAGATTTCATTTTCTTCGTTACTGACTTTAAGTTTTCCCTCTGTCAATGATACTTTCGTGGTCGCATGATAGGAGTTTACATTAAAAGCCGTGCCGATAGCCTGTATATTGATATGATTTGTTTCTACAATAAATGGCCTATGCGCATCTTTGGCAACTTCGAAATAGGCTTCACCTTTTAACCTTACTCTTCGCTCTTTTTTATTAAAATTGGTTTGATAACTAAGTTCTGACGCTGCATTCACCCACACTTTAGTCCCGTCGCTAAAGGTCAATATCATGGTGGACCGTTTGGGAACAATTAAAGTGTTTTTCAGGTTTTCGGTTAAGTTAGATGGATAGATGAGACGCCCTTCTTTTAGTTCAATACCCTGAGCCAAATATTGCACAGCTTTTTTTTCGGTCAATTGTATTTCTTCTTTCCCCTCAATTTTTAAAATTGCCCCCGTTCCCCCCGGGAGAACATCGTTTTTATGTCCATATACCTTGTCGGGTATTAAATAGCTTGCCGATTTTTCGTGATGTTGTTGCTGCCATAGTAACGTTAGGGCAAGTAAAACAGTTGCAGCAACTGCAATAGCTTTATGCCAAGTTTTATTTAAGAAGATGTGTTTTTTTCTAGGCTGCAAAATTGTTTCCTTTGCCGTGAATTTAGTTTGTGTTATCAACCATTCTCTATTTAAATCAATGTTGCGAAGATCAAATGGGGGATAAATAGCAGTCTGTGATAGTCGACGACTTAGGCTATCCTTCGCCTCGGGATACCTTTGTAAAAGATTTTTTAATTGCGCCTCTTTGTCGGATGGCAGCTCGCCATCTTTCAAAAGAAGAGCAATCAATTCTGCTAATATTATTTTGTCGGTTTCTATCATAATTCATAAGCTAAATAACTTGAACGGTTAAAATGGGTGATCCGTTTATAAAAAAAGTTAAGGTTTAATGGTAAGTATTTGTTTATCAGAGTGTAAAAAATGAAAAAAGGATATTTAAGAATTTTCTTTTCAGTAGGTTTATAGCCCGCATGCGTTGTGTTTTCACGGTATTGACAGAGACGTTCAGCTCCTGTGCGACCTCTTCGTACTTCATTCCGTCCAAATAGATTAAACGGCAGATTCTTTGACAGCCTTCGGGAAGTTCATTGAGTTCCCGATGAAGAGCTCCGATCAATTCTGCATTTATTAAATTATCAAGGATATCGTTGTCATCTGGTTTGTCTGTGTCAAGTTGGTTACGTACACGATCAAATACAATATTTCTTCGCTTGATATTCATCGCCAGATTTTTAACTGAGCTATAAAGAAAGCTTTTAATTACGGGTTCTCCTTTTTCCAGTAAATCCTGTCTGCTCATTAGAACGATAAATGCGTCCTGCACGATGTCTTTTGCGATTTCCTCTGAACCAACCCAAGGAAATGCAAATACACTGAGTTGCAGAAAATATTTGTTAAAATAATATTCTGTGGATAACATTTCGTTTTCTTTTTTTCTTAAAATATAGATTTTAAAAGTGAAGTAAAGAAAAATATTAGAGATTTTGTATAGATAAAACCTGCTAAAATTTTGAAGCGCTACCAATTTGCCACTATGCGCCATTTTGATTTTTAGTTTACTTCAATTTAATATAAAGATGATATTACAATAGGCTTTCTATATGAACTTTCAACTTTTCACAATCTTTCATCTGCTATTTCTATAGGTTTTTTTATAGGACATTATGGAGAATTCATTCGATCGTTGGAAGTGGATACAAGAATTCCGCGAGCTGATTATCAAAGCGACAGATTTACAAACTCGCTGCGACTAAGCCTCAAGCACGTTTTATCTGTCTTCTATTTGAAAATTGTAGTATATTTATAAGTATCTTGTTATTTATCAGTTAGATATAGTAACTTCGTTGAAGTGGGCGGAATTAAAAATAAAACTATGTGGCAATATTATGTGATCCTTGGACTGGGGTTGGTTTTTCTTTTATTGGCGATCATAAGCTTTCGTAATACATTGGTATTTTTAAAAAACGGCTATAAAGCTACCGCTACTGTAATCGACCTTCACAAGTACGAGTCAGAAGGTGAGGTATATGCGCCGGTATTTTCCTTTCGGACTGAAGATAATCAGTTGGTTACATATGAATTAGCAGAAGGGAATGATCCCCCTGCATGGAAAATAGGAGAGACAACAACGGTAATCTATGACTTATCGGATCCATCAAGAGTATCTTTATACAGTTATTTTCGCGTATTTATATGGAGCTTGTTGCTCCTGTCAGTAGCTCTGCCACTCATAGTCATTGGCGGTGGTTATTTTATAGCAGCCAGATTTTTTTTTGAGTAATTTAATCTCTTTTGTTTATTTTTTCATCTTGATGAATTCAGAAAACGGTTGGAAAAATATATCTAAAATCCTTCAAAGATCGAGATAAAATCATAATTTAGAATAACTTGTTTAAGCCATCCAATTTTAACCAAAGCTGGGTTACTAAACAGGTCTATGAACCAAATTTTATGAAAAAAATAATTCGTATAGCCATATTTTTTTTCTCGTTTTTTACAAGTATCTGTTTTTCAATCGCACAGACTTTAGATAGCCTTTTCGCAAAGGCAGAATATGGATCCAAAATAAAGGATGTACAGCTACTTATGCGCATCGATAGTATTGATTATTATCGAGTTAGCTTCCTGCCAAAACATTTAAAGAAGCAAACCTATCTGATGTTTTATACCAAGGAATACTGGAAAGGAAAGGTTGTCAAAAGCGATACACTATTCACCACCGAAATGGCAAAGGAATACTTAAGTCTGAAGGATGTAGATTCCACGAAAAATCTTTCATTGCTGACTAAGCCGAAAGGAGATAGTATTACGTTTCATTACAATCTTTTGGGGCTTGAATTTAAGAAAAACTATAAACGAAAGCATAATGATCAATACAGTTTGCGCGATGGGCTTGTGACCAACGAAAAATTCAAAAGTATTCCGGTCAATAAAACGCTGCCCTTGTTTGTTTATTCATTGCCTTATGAGGATCCGAAACGACCGGGGTATTTATTCTATTGTGAGCTTACAGCTTTAGGTATACCTCCGGATAAATGGTGGGATAAATACAAAATAGAACATTATATCGTTGTGGAAATGAATATCGTTTCAAGGTAAACCTGGCTTTTCTCATTCAGCAATTTTCTTCATTTTTGTATAGATCACAAAACAATCAGCTAGAAATATCTTCATAACTACTTTAAATTTAAAATATTGAAAATAGATTACGAACAGTTCGCTGGTAAAAGATGTCAGGAACTTATACAGATCCAGGAAACATTTAGAGCGGAATTTGAACTAAACAGCTATCAGCATTGGTATTATGATGCTACACTTGCGCTTCTGAGATTATACAATAATGATGAAGATCAAATTTATCTAAAATATATTCCGATAGGTACTTTTTCGTTTACATCGGAAACTTGGATGTGGAGCTGGTTTAATGAGTATAGTGTCGAACCTAACAAAGAAAGTATACTTGCTGTTAAGGAATTTGGAATCAAAAACAATTATCCCAAATTGACAGAAGGAACTTTCCCTGCAGATGAATTTGACTGTTGGGAGTTTGCGGCGATTTCTTTGGATGTATTAGACGGCATGGGCCTTTATAGGGCAAGCACGGAAAAACTCCAAAGTTATTTCCTTATCACTGCTGTTCTGGATGAGAAGTCTTGTGAAGTTGTCCATTTCAACCAAGCAAAAGTTAAATGCAAAATCCATGGCTTGTCAAGGCCAGCATTTGTATGCCAGCATCTTAATTTGGAGGATCCTAAAGGTTTTGAAGAAACTTTTGAGACCTATAAAGGAATGAACCTTGAAGAAGATGATGATTTTGCGGCGTGGTGCGATGAATGTGAGAGGGTCAGGATGAAATATAATGGTTGGAACGAAGAGTCTGAGGAGTTTGCGAAGATCAAACTTATTTGTGAAGACTGTTACTTCGAGCTGAAAGACTTTAATAGGGCAGAGTGATTATATTATCCGCCTTTGAATTGCATATTTAGTTACCAGTCGAGAGGAGGTTCTACATTCACTTAGAAGATAATCGATTTACACCTTCCTATATTCCATTGGAGACAAGCCAACAAAACGTTTAAAATATCGACCGAAAAAAGATTGGGAAGGGAAATTTAACTCATTGCTGATCTGTTGTATAGTCATATCGGTCGATTTCAGCAACGCTTTGGCTTCGCAAACCACATAGTCATCAATCCATTGTTTAGCAGACAATCCATTATGGTTCTTTACTATCTTAGATAAGTATTTCGCCGTTACACATAATTTATTGGCATAGAATTCTATGCCTCGTTCTTCTTTGAAATTATTCTGCACCTCATTGAGAAAATTCTCAACTAATACTTCTAATCTTGGCTTTTTCTCCTGTCCATTACGCTGTTCAATATGATGTACGTTATAACCAAAACCATAAAAATACGCCTTTGTAAAGTATTGGATAATTTTTAAGTTATATGGATTATCAGTTTCCAATACTCTTTGTACTGTTTTAAAGTAATCTTTTAAACTCGTTAATTCCTCTACATTTAAAGCAATAAAAGGCTTATTGTGTAAGGAAAGAAAAACGGGAAGATGTTCCTCTATATTAAGGGCCATTGTAAATTTCTTTGACATGATAATAAAAAGTCCAGAAAAGTCATCGCTTAAATATTCTATCATTACCGTATGATCGGCCATTAGAATAATAAGACAAGGAGATTTTGTATCAAAATAACGCATGTTCGAATGCCCTCTTACCTGTCCATTAAGGCAGATTATACTTATTGTAGTATCTGTTTTAACAGGATAGGTCAAACATTTGACGGAAGGTTTGTCCAATAAAATAAACTCATTGTTATAATCATACAGTCTAACATTTTGATCGAATGCGAAAGGAGATGTTTTGGTCATAATATCCAATATTTATAACCCAAAGGTATTGTTTTAAATGTAAAAAGCGACTTTTAGGACAATTTAGTCTACTTAATGGGCTTTCTGTGAGCTGTAATCGCTATTACCTTTGTCCTATTGAAAAATATTATAATTAAAAAAGGTTATTAAAATGAAAAAAGTATTATTAATGGGATTGTTATTTGTCTCAACACAAACGTTATTTGCTCAAAGTTTAGGCGGTATTTGGCAAAGGCTTTCTTTTGGTTTAAAAGCGGGTGTAAATTACAGTAACTTTACTGGAGCTAGCTTTGATACTGAGGGGCTATCAGGATTCCACAGTGGGCTTATTGTCAATTTCAAGCTCACAGATAAGTGGTCGGTTCAAGAAGAATTTCTATATTCTACCCAAGGCGCAAAAGTAAAAAACAACTTGTTTGGTCCCGATAATGATTTGAGATTGTCTTATATGTCCGTTCCCATTCTCGCAAAATATCATTCAAATATTGGATTTTATGCAGAAATTGGAGCACAAGCCAATATGCTTATTGAAGATGCAAAAAATACAGGTTTTAATGATTTTGCAGATAAAATAGACGCTGGAGCTGTGGCAGGTTTGGGGTATCAATTTAAAGCAGGGCCAATCAAAGGGCTGGGCATTGGGGCTAGATATTATCACGGTTTTATGGACGTAGGTAAATTTTACTCTCCTGCTGTGAAATCTGATTTTAAAAATAGTGTGGCACAACTAAGTGTGTTCTATATTTTCTAGAAATGAAATTTGCTTTATGTTTGTTTTGAATAAGTCCTTGAAGTAAAAACAGCTAAAAAGTGTTGATATTTCATTCAAAGAATCCAGGAAAGGGGCATTTTTATTACTTTAGTTTTGGAAGGTAATGACAGTACATCGCTATCACATACAAGATTACGCAACCGATTTCGTTTGAAAGAAATTTTCCGATCCCAAATTTTATAAATAATTTGTTGTAATGACTGTTTTTTAACAGCAGTCAAACTTGTTAACTAATTTTTACCAAAACTGTAATTATGATAAAAGCCACGCTATGTGCGACCTTATTGAATGTCCTATTGAGCAGTTCCTGTTCAAGTATCAGATCCGATTTAAAGATGAAGGAATACAGCACAAAGGCACAAAGCGACAAAGACTTGCCTAGTTTGAGCCTGTCGGGAAGTAATGCGGCACCGTCACAACATTTAGTGTATGTGTTTAAGCGCGACGCTGTATTGAAGATGCATAAGATTAAAATTACCAATACCGCGAGGACCGAATACTTTTCCGTACATAATTATCACGGTGGGTACGCTGGATTACAAGATACTCCTGATAAGAATACTTCCACACCTTATACCTTGATTGCATCCTTATGGGATCTTAATATTAGTGCTGCCAACTATGCTTTTTATTCTTACAAAGCACCAACAACAGTAACGAGCCGCTTTGGTGGGGAAGGAGATGGACAGAAAACCGTAAACCCTTACGGATGGGAATTAAACACCTGGTATAATGTGGTTCTACGATCATGGAAAGAGAATGGAAAGATTTACATCGCTAATTTCATCCGTAATGAAGCGACAGGGAAGTGGTTTCATACTTCTACAATTGGACGACAGGCAGAATCAGGATTTTTGGGTGTCGGAAATGGCGCTTTTCTTGAAAACTGGGTAGGGGATAATCCTTTGTGGGATGGTAGATTCCATCGTAAAGCATTCTTTAAAGATTGTTGGAATTTAGGTGTAGACAACGTTTGGGAGAAATCTACGAGACGATATTTTTCAGCGAATGATAATGACGCCGGTCGGAATGGTTATTTCGACCGTGCCTTTAATGCCGGATATGATGCTAAAGAAAACGCATATTTTATGGAGCATGGTGGTTCTGTAACGCCAGACGTAGCTTTTGGAACAGGTCGTACTTTAGATTTGCCAGAGCAAGCTAATCAAGGGGCTACTCCAATGTTAATGGCACTTAGCAGCAGCAATGAGTCAGCAAAATACCAAAGTAATAAAGTCATTGTATCGTGGGCCATTAGTGATACCGGTTCGCCACAGTTAAGTTATAAAATTGAACTACTCGATCCTCAGGGGGGAGTGGTTGCAAATAAGGAATTAATTAGGCCCGAGACACGTGCCGATACGTTGAATAATACCTTAACCACGGGTAATTACAATGTGCGCCTGACCATTACAGACATTTTCAATAAGCAGTCCACTGCGAAAACAATTCGAGTGATGAAATAATATAACTTGTTAAAATCTTATTGAGAAACAATAAAAAAAGCCTCTCAAATTCATAACAGAGGGGCTTCTTCATTATTTATTGGCTGAACTAAATTCTTCTTCTGTTACGGGATTTAGCCAAGTAACCTGAACATCTTCTTTAAAATTGGTGATGGCAACATGCACCATTTTAGTGTCAGCAGTTGCTCCATGCCAGTGTTCTACGTTCTCAGGAATATTGACAACATCACCTTTTTTGATTGCTTGCGCAGGTTCCCCTTTTTCCTGATAGAGTCCGTTTCCTTCGATGACCAGTAAAACCTGACCTTTAGGATGTGTATGCCAATTGGTTCTTGCACCGGGCGCAAAAGTTACGCTACCTGCAGAGAAATCATTGTTTTTATCTTTTGCTACCAAAGGATTTAAAAATGCATCTCCAGTAAACCATTCCTTAGGCAATGGTTCCCCTTTGGGAAATATTTCTGTTGTACTCATTGTATGATCTGTTTTAGTGTTACAGGCGAATAAACTTATCGCCATAATTGGGATAACGAATAACCTGTTCATATAGTTTGCAATTTGGCCTTGATAAATATATGATCCGAATTCTTTATGAAATGTTTTTAATGATCTTTGCGGGAATTCCACCGACAATCGTATTGTCCGGTACATTCTTGCTTACTATGGAACCAGCTGCCACCACAGCATTTTCTCCAATTGTAACGCCGGGTAGGATCGTTGCATTTGCCCCGATCCAGGAATTCTTTTTTATATGAATCGGAGCCACAGTTAACGATTGTCTGTTTTCAGCTTCAATTGGATGGCCTTCCGTTAATAAACTCACTTTGGGAGCTATTAACACATGATCTTCTATAATTATACCACCTAAGTCTAAAAACACACAGTCGAAGTTTATGAAGACATTTTTTCCTAGCTTTATATTCCTACCATAGTTGATATATAATGGTGTAAATATGGTCGTACTTTCATCTATAGCAGAACCAGTAATCTGACTTAATAGATCTCTTATCTCTTTAGGATCAGCCGAATTGTTCATAGGCACCAATAATGCTTTCGTAGCAAAAGAGGCCTCCCGCAAACGGTATCCCTGGGGATCATCGGAAGAGATATTTTTTTCTTTTTTTAAGCGTTCAAAAATATCCTCCTGATAACTATGATCTGATGTTTTCATTGAATAGTGGATTGAATTTTATATGTAATTTAATGAAAATAAGTGTGTTATTTTAAATTAGCTTTAAAGAATGCTGTCAGTTTATCGAATGGAATTTTATCCAATTGATCATATAAATCAACGTGAACTGCATCAGGGATAATCATTAGTTCCCTTGGCTCAGCAGCAGCTTTATAGGCGTCTTCACTGAAATATCTTGAATGGGCATTTTCACCTGCAATGATTAGCATTGGCCGAGGTGCAATCTCCTTGATATAGGAGAGAATCGGCATATTCATAAACGACAGGGGTGTGGTTGCCGTCCAAGAAGAATTTGAATTGATAGAACGAGGATGAAATCCGCGAGCTGTCTTATAATAATCAAAATATTCCTTTACGAACTGAGGTTCGCTTCCAGTCAATTTTTGTGGTAAATTGTTTGTTGATGGAGCGTACGATCCACTTTCAGCATCTTTCCAACGCTGCTGGCTTAATTGTTCCAATGTTTGTGTACGCTGCTCTGTTGTTACCACATCATTATAGCCTTTTGACATGACACGCGTCATATCGTACATGCTGGTTGTAGCTACTGCTTTTATACGTTTGTCTACTGCTGTTGCATTTAATGCAAAACCAGCAAATCCACAGATACCAATGATTCCGATTTTGCTTCTGTCAATGTTTTTCTGTAACCCTAGAAAGTCTACAGCTGCGCTGAAATCTTCGGTGTTAATATCTGGTGATGCTACGTTACGAGGTATGCCGCTACTTTCACCTGTGTAGGAAGGATCGAAAGCCAAGGCAATAAATCCTCTTTCAGCCATTTGGCTAGCATACAATCCAGAAGACTGCTCTTTCACTGCACCAAAGGGACCGCTGATGGCAAGTGCCGATAAAACTTTGTTGTCTATGTTTTTAGGGATGTATAAATCGCCAGAAAGTATGATACCATAACGGTTTTTAAAATTTACTTTTTTGCGGATTACCTTATCGCTTAACTGAAAAGTATAATGATCGGATGAAGTATTCATGGGTTTTAAATTTGGGTTTGATTGAACATGTTTTGTGTAAGCCCTACCAGAAAACAGGGAAGACAAGAGCAATAATGTTGCTGCTATTTTCATATCTGTATTATATTAATTATTACAGATACAAAGGTAGACTAGGATAAAAGGAAGATGTTAATGATTATCAAACCAAAACATAAGAATTTCAAACCTCAGGTTTCCGGAGCGATTTTGGGTTTGTTCCTGTCAGTTTTTTAAAGAAGTTATTGAAATAGGTCGGGTATTCAAATCCCAGTGCGCTTGCTATCTCTGAAATATTCCAGTTCGTGTGTTGCAACAGGGCTTTTGCTTCTGTTAGGATTCTCTCTGAGATCAGTGTCGTCGTAGATTTGCCTGTAATTTCTTTTACAGCACGATTCAAATAGTTGACGTGGATGTTGAGGTTTTGAGCATAATCCTGCGCTGTTTTCATTTTGAGAGGACTTGCTGGTGTTTCAATTGGAAATTGTCGTTCTAATAGTTCCAAAAATACCGATGTGATACGTGCTGTACCATTCTTGGTAGGAGTATATATTTCTGATGGTTGAAGTTTTAGGGCTTCATGAATGATCAGATTGATATAATTGCGTATGAGTTCATCCTTAAACGTATAATCACTTTCTTGCTCCTCGATCATCTTCTGGAAAAGCGTGTTGAGGAATAAGCGTTGATCCTCCGTAATTTTTAGGACAGGTGTACCTCCGATTTTAAAGAAGGGAGATTGTTGCAAGCTTTCCGCACGATCAGCACGTTTTAAAAAGTCTTCCGAAAACAAGCATGTATAACCTGCATAGATTGTCGCAATGGTTTCCCAGGAATAGGGGATATGCGGGTTCCCAAAAAATAGTATTGTGCCTTCTTGTTCAAAGCTTTTATCTGCGTAATGAATCTTGCTTTTGCCGGTTGTAAGGCAGATTTTAAAGAAATCTTTCCGACTGTAAACACGGGTTGCATTGCTATCATCCTCAATCTGAAATGCTTTAAAACCTTGCAATCTGAGTTCATTATTGAATTCAGAGACACTTCGGACTATTTTTGTTTCCATGAAACAAAGTTAAGAAATTCAAATATAATATTGGATTTAGTACAAAGCAACATAAATAATACCGTTATCCCAAGCTAAGCTATTTTATTAATATCAGATTGCAGAGATTTTTCAAGATGTACTATTGGCCAGATGATAGCGGAATGTCAGGATTAAACAGTAATTTCATTGATCAAATATCTATAACATGACAGTTTTATACCGATATCTTCGTTTTTTTGCGCTTCTAGCTACGTTAATATTTTCCGTCAATGTTTTTGCGCAAAAACAATCTGGGGTAGATAGCAATGCTATCGCACTCCAATTTGTTGACAGATTGCTTCCTGAAGGAAACTATACAGCAGTGGTGTTGGGGATTCCCCAGCCAGATTCATCGCAACTTGCTATTGTGGAAAAAATGAAACTTGCTATCAAAGACAATGAAGACTGGTTTCTCAAAATGATGAAGGAATTAAAATCCGGAGAGCCTATGCCGTATCACAAAAGCTTGGGTATCAGCAAAGCGGAGTATGCTGATTTTATGCAGTTTTCGCAATCTGTTAAGATGGACAAAATAGGGGTGATCCCACTTAAGATTATTCGCAGCAACGGTAGTATTTATTTTGAGCCAGAAGGTTTCGCGGATTATTTAAAATATCTAGCATTTAATTTAAAAGACCAAACGGTCATGGTTGATAGTCTACGTTTGCCCTACAAAGCGCAGATCACTAAGGATGCTAAAACTACAACGCTGCTTGCCGGACCTTGGAAAGGGTACTCCTGGCAACTGGAGGACTTTAGGAAAGACGGACAATTCGTCGCGGATCCAGATAAGGTAGATCCGACACAGATTAGGGAACTTGATGTAAAATCCATTAAAGTGGCTATAGGTAAACTCGATCAAAACAATCAGTGTTTTCTTTACCTTAATAGTAATATTGTCAATAAAGGCCATGTGCTTGCAAAACAGGATATAGCCCTTTTATTAACCAAAGATTAAGCTGAAATCCTACTTTTTCCGTCCCTGATTGCTTGTACAGGAAATTTGACAAGCAATCAGGGTAGCGATCGGAAAGTTTAATCTAATAAACGATAGACGCGCACATAGTCTATTTCAAATGTTGCTGGGAATTTTGTGTCATCTACGCCCTCTTTACCGCCCCAGTTTCCGCCGACAGCCAGGTTGATTAACCAGTGGAACTTTTGGTCAAAAGGCCATTCTTCAAAACTCCTGTTTTCATTGTCAAAATGAAAGATCTCCTGCTCATCAACAAAGCCTTTTATGTAGGTGGGCGTCCAGTCTACACGATAGTTGTGAAATTCGTCAGAGACACCAGATACCCTTTTTTTGCTCGTTTTCTGTGTGTTTATACCATGATTATAGGCTTTGGTATGAATAGATATATGAACAACATCCTGATCGTATCCGACATGTTCAAGTATATCTATTTCCCCCGAATTAGGCCAGTCACCATATTTCATATCAGTAGGAAGCATCCAGATGGCTGGCCAGGTGCCAATGCCTCTTGGTAGTTTTGCACGTGCCTCAAATCTGCCATACCTGAAGTCTCCTTTATTCTTGCTAGTTAGCCGCGCGGAGGTATAGGCTTTCCCGTCTTTATTTTCTTTTTTTGCCCTAATCTTTAGGACACCGTTGTGCACTATCGAATTTGACGTTGAAGCCTTCATGTAATATTGTAACTCATTGTTGCCCCATCCGTTATACAAAGAGCCGACATCGTAAGACCATTTGTTTTTATCTGGTAATCCGGAGTAATTAAATTCATCGGCCCATACGGGGGTCGGTGAAAAATGATAGTTGATGCTATTCGCTTTATTTGAATTTGAATTCACGAAAAAGGGAATGTTTGCAGTTGCGACCTTGTTATTTCCATCGCTTGCATAGACAAATAGCCGATAGGCTCCTTCCTGGGAAGGAGCAGTCAATAGCGTCTTGTTATCAGTGCTATTTTTTATAAAATCACTTAATGCCTGGGGACGCTCTTCACGGTCGCCACCTTCTTTAAGGTCTGTGCTTTCCAGGAGAAGCTCCCAACGTATTTGTAGTTTATCGCCATTAGGATCACGGACAAAGGCTTCTATTGGATAGGCTTTACCCGATTCTAAATAGATAAAATCTTTTGCATGCCTATGGTCTAATAATAGAGAGTCTAGCTGCGGTGCCCGATTGCGGGGCCATTGGCCCGACCAAAGGTATTGCATGACATCGACAACCTCATTTTCCTCACCGCTTTCAGTAAATAATCCATACCATGTTGGCGTGCGTTCCTGTTTTTGTCCCCACAAAAAGACATAGGAGCCCAGACAGTTTTTATCCTTTCCGATAGAGGCTTCGTATCGACTTTTGTAAACTAGCGCTTTCTCGTGACTGGTCTCTTCAACCGATGCTCCCCATGGTGTTTGTAAGCCTTCCCAATGCCCCGTAGGCCCCCATTCTGTTACAATATAGGGCTTATTCCATCCGGTCTTTTTTAATTGCTCAGGAACAGCAGCAAGGCCACCATACACTTGCACAGCAATCAGGTCCAAAGCTGGGCACCTGGTTTTAATATAATCAATTTCCTTTTGGTTCACGCCGGCTAGCATGGTCGTGACCAGATGATTGGGGTCTAACTCATGGATCATCTCGGCGATCGAATTGACAGCATCCCATACTTTTGGGTTACTATAATGTAAGTTGAGCTCGTTGCCGATTCCCCAAGCGAGTAGTGCCGGATGATCTTTATATTTCAGGACAATTGTGCGAATATATTCTTTTTGTTTGGCAACAGCTATCGGGTCATTGTAATCGAAGCCATGGCGCTCCGTTTTCACATCGAGTCCTAAGGTTACTGTAAGTCCTAGCTTTTGTGCTTTATTTAGGACTTCACCCGCTTGCTGCGGGCTCCAAGTGCGTATGGAGTTGCCTCCATACGCTTTTAATTTTTCCAAATTGTTTGTTCCACCTGCCCCTTTAATGAAGTAGGGCTGTCCATTACGCATTATCGTAAAACCATTTTCAACTTTAACGATTGTCGATTTAACGGGTTTGCCTTGCTTTCCCCATCCATAGGAAAGGAAAAGTACGTTTAGCAATACGGATATTAGTAATTTTGCTGCTTTCATCATCTATCGAAAGTTAGGATTTGCATCTATCTGAGTTTGCGGTATAGGGATGTACTCACTCACACCAGGGGTGAATTTTGCGCCGAAGACTTCTTTGGCGCGCGAGGTACGGACCAGGTCATTAAAACGCTCGCCCCACCATTCACAGGCAAATTCTGCTCGGCGTTCATCCAAAATTTGATTTAAATTTACATTTGTAATCGGTGCTAGTTTTGCGCGTTCGCGAATCAGACGAAAAGGCTCATCGCCATTTTGTCCCTTCCTGACCTTCGCTTCCGCATTTAATAAAAGAACATCCGCATAACGCAATATACGTACATTATTGTTTGCTCCATATTCCATTCGGCCAGCTGTCATCTGCGATTTTGGGAGATAGGCTTTACCATTGAAATATTTTACGCCAAAAGGATTGCCATAAACAACATCACCACTTGGAGTCGTTGCTGTCGTCGCCGGATTGCCATTTACGCCACAATATAAAATTGTTGTTTTTAAGCGTTCCGTTTCACCTCTATTGGTTAAGAAATCAACGATATTCTGTGAAGGCGGTACCCAGCCGGCTCCGGAGATAGGGCTTCCCTTTTGATCCCCCGAAGGCCCCTGCCATTTAAAGAAGGTACCCCAATCTACACCCGGGCGAACAATATCGCCAGTTCCTAAGCCAAAATCAGAATATTGCAGTTCAAAGATAGACTCGTTCGACAATTTTCCAGGTATTTTAAAAAGCTCGTAGTAATTTGGATATAAAGAAAATCGACCACTCGCAATAATTTTGTTTGTTGCATCTAGGACGTCATTCCAATGTGCACTACCGTTATCATTCCCAGCCAAATCTGCTGCGGCCTTTGCTTTCAAAAGGAGAGCGGAATATTTGGTTACTGCTCCAACGTGTTTCGACTGATTTGGACGGGCATCTTCAAGATCTTCCGAGCAGACATTCATTTCATCAATTATAAACTGGCGTACTTCTGCTGCCGTACTTTTTTGTATGGTAGCTAGACGGCCTATATTATCGCTGTCAATGAGGATAGGAACATTGCCAAACAGACGTGATGCCATCAGGTGGGCGTATGCCCTTAAAAACCTGACTTCGGCCTTGTACTGTTTATTTAGTTTTATATCAGCAGTATTGGACGCAGGAATCTTTTCCGCAAAATTATCCAGTTCGATTAATGCATTGTTTGCGGCGATAACGAGGCTATAATAACTAATCCAAGATTGATTTAGTCCCCAGTAAGATTGAATGGTGACATCATTTTGAAAATTTTTGATGCCCATTAATTCGGGATTATCATTTGGATTTGGTGCGGCCTGTTGGTAGTCGTCATCGCGCATACAGCGAATGGAAAGATCGATCCAATGCACCAGGTTATCATCTGAAGCCGAACGATACACACCAGACACCGGACCGTACATCAAGGCGGTATTGCTATAATCGATCTCCTCAGATCGCTGCTGGTTTTCTAAAGGTTTGTCCAAAAATTTATTACAGCTAGATAGGCTACAAGAAAGACCTAAACAGCTTGCAATCAGGATATATGTAAGAGTTTTCATACAGTTTAAATTAGAAGGTTAATAATTAGAACGATACTTTTACACCCAGACTATAGGAAGAAGCGATCGGATACACATTGGCATCGAATCCCATTCCAGATATTTCTGGTGTAAAACCATTGTATTTTGTGAAAATAAAAGGGCGGTCAGCAGTTGCAAACACACGTACTGGTATTTTATTGAGGTCAAAATTATAGCCCAATTGTATATTTTGTACGCGTAGATAGGCTCCACTTTCCACAAAAAACGAACTCGCCTGAAGATTCCAGGGTGCAACAGATCCTTTGGCAGATGGATGCGTATTACTACTTCCTTCTCCGGTCCAGAGGTTTTCGATGAATGCAGCATCGGCATTCATCTGATTGTATTTTCGGCGCATGGCACGGTTAAGATTATGGATCTTGTTGCCGGCTACACCTTGAAAGGCGATACTCAGATCAAATTTCTTATAATCAAACGCTAGGTTAAATCCGTAGGCTATCGTAGGAAGGTAGTTTCCAAGGTTTACCCGATCTTTTTCATCAAGTTCGCCATTGTTGTTTTGGTCCTTATACTGAAGATATCCTGGTAGAATCGGTGTACTCGGATTCTGTTGGTTATATCTTTTTGCGATGGGATCTGCATCGATCTGTGCTTGATTTTGGTAGACACCTGCTACTTCATAGCCGTAGAAGAAGTTGATGGGTTGGTTCAGTTCTATACGTGCAGGGAATTCAGCAGACCATTCCGGGTAACCATTCATAATATTTTCTAGTCCACCGAGATTCGTAACCCTGTTTTTTAAGGTGGTCAGGTTTCCGCCGATCGCATAGCCCAATTCGCCAATTTTGTCTTTCCATTGCAGGCCAATCTCCCAGCCACTGTTTGTCACACTTCCCCAATTGCCATACACACGATCCCATGAAAAGGGGATAGGTCGGCTAAATGCGAGATCGTGAGTGGTACGGTGGTAATAATCAACTGTCCCCGTCAAACGATTGTTCAACAAGGCAAAATCAAGACCGCCATCCCATTCTTCAACAATTTCCCAACGTACTTGGGTGAAAAAACGGCCTACCCGATATCCAGGTATGCGCGTTCCGTTGGTTGTTCCTTCGCTTCCAAATATACCCGAGTAGTTATTGCCCGAGTAGACTGTTGCATAACCCGCATTGGGCTGAATTCCATCGTTCCCCAATTTACCCCAGCTTCCACGCAATTTCAACTGATTGAAAAGCTTTTGATTTTCCATAAACTTCTCCTTAGTCAATACCCAACCTAGGCCCACTGATGGAAAATAACCCCATTTCGTTTGGTATTTTGAGCTGCCATCTACACGGAATGTTGCGGTCAGCAAATATTTGTTGTCATAGTCATATGTGCCTCTGCTAAAATAAGATATCCCGGCATTTCGAAAACCTTTTTCTCCATAACCGGTGGCTGAACCAGTACCTTGGGCATCTACACCTACATACCAAAACTCCTCCGATGCTGGTACATCATTGGCCTGCACCCAAGTCTCTCGCCAGCGTTCCTCTCGCGATGATTGCCCTAACAGCAGTGACCAGTGGTGTTTACCCGCCTGATCTTTATACGTTAGGAGGTTATCCAAAATATAATTGGTATTTCGCGCTTGTGCCGAACGTAAAAAGGAGCGATCATTTCGCTGATCATTGTCAATGTAGTAGACAGGATTATAGTTTATATTATGTGTGGACTGATACCTTTGGCTCAGCTGCGAACGAAAAGTGATCTTGTCTTTCCAGAATGTTGCCTCCAGATAAATCGTCGGAAGGATCTGGAAGCCCTTTGTTTGATTCGTATTATAAAAAGCTGTTGCTATTGGGTTGTTATACCAAAAACCCGACTGCATACCGATCGTTGTACTCGATCCAAATTTTTCCGGTTTGGCCAGTTCCAATGAGGAATCATAAACCGGATAGAGTGGAGATGCGAAATAGGCTTGTCTGAAAGCAGCATTGTTGGGCGAGTAGGTTTTGAAGTTATTGATGTGCGCACTAAAACCTGCTTTTAACCAATCTGTTACTTTGGCGTCAGCCTGCATGCGGATATTGTATTTTTGATTCATATTACTGGCATCCATGATACCATCCTGTTTGACATAATTGAGCCCCATGGAATAAGTGATTTTATCAGATCCACCCGTAATGTCCAGGTTATGGTTGGTGATCAGGGCTTTGGAGCGCAGAAGCTCATTGAACCAATCCGTGTCCATCGCCGGATTGGCAGCTGTCCCACCATACTTTTCCACTGAACTTTTTACAAAGGCCTCATTGCCAATGGCTGTTGCATATGCTGCATATTGCTGTGCATTAGCCATTTTCAATACATTTGTTGGTGTTTGGAAACCAGCAAAACCATTATACGTAACTTTTGATTTCATATTTAGGCTTCCTTTTTTTGTGGTCACCAAAATGACGCCGTTAGCGGCACGTACCCCATAGATAGCCGCACCTGAAGCGTCTTTTAAGACGGAGATATCGGCAATATCATTTGGATTGAGGAAATCAATATTGTCCATGAACATGCCATCCACCACATATAAAGGACTTTCATTATTAAAAGATCCTACTCCACGTACACGGACGGAAGGAGAAGAACCGGGCGCGCCCGAACCTACGATTTGCACACCAGCAACAGCCCCTTGTAGTGCATCCATGGGGTTGGAAACAGTACGTTTGACCATTTCTTCCATATTTACTGTGCCAATGGGCGCTGTTAAGTCGCCCTTTCGTTGGGTACCGTAGCCCACAACCACAACTTCATCGAGATTAAAATCACCCTTTTTTTGTGTTAGTTGAATCGTTAAGGTAGTCCCATTTATCGGCACTGTCTTCGCGTCATATCCCAATGATGAGATGACGACATAATTGAGGTTTGTGGGAATAGCGAGTGTAAATTCCCCGTTTTCATTGCTGCTTGTGCCGATTTTGGCATTTCCCTGTACAGTGATGCTAGCCACGATAGGAAGACCCTGCTCATTTGTAACCCGACCGGTGACTGTTCTAGTCTGTGCGCTTACCATATTTGTGAGGCAAGAGAACAGCACAGTACTGGCAATAATACTGATATTATTTTTCATGTGTAATGAATTGAAATTTAGGAATTGTTTATAATTATCAAGAATCAAAATTAGGCTTAAGCAGGTTATTGCTGAATTTTAGAGGTACAACAACACTACTTCATATTGGGTTTTTCGGCTATAATTCAATATATTTGGGGTACGTCAAGTTTACGTCAGCCAATTGAAGGGAATTATTATGAAGTGTTTTGCCATCCTGTTTTTTATGCTATTTTCTGTTTTTTCAAAGACGCTATCGGCGCAGGAGTTACTTGGCTTACCTTTGGTTTACAATTACGGTAAATCTGTCTATCAAGGAGGAAGCCGTACATGGGATATAAAACAAGATAGCCATGGCATCATGTACTTTGGTAACAGTGAAGGGCTGTTGACCTTTGACGGACGATATTGGAAAACATTTTCTTTACCCAATCATACCAATATCCGTTCTATTTGGATTGATGCTGAGGATCGGATTTATGTTGGCGGACAAGGTGATTTTGGCTATTTTGAGCGTTCACCGCAATTTGGCCTAATCTATCATTCTTTGCGGGATCTCGTTCCAGAAGAATATAAGAATTTTGCAGATATCTGGAATACAGTTGGCGTAGGGCAATCGATTTTTTTTCGGGGTACCTATGCGATATTTGAATTGAAGGGACAAAAGATTCAAGTACATCCGGCGGCGGTAGAGTGGTATTACATGGGGCAATCAGGAGGTATACTTTATGCACAGGATAAAAGGAATGGTTTGCTGGAGTTTCGTGACAATAAATGGAATCCCTATTTAAAAGACCTACCCTTTAAGGATGTGAAGATCGCATCATTGCTCTCTCTTGGCAAAGATCGTCTGTTGCTGTCAACCCTGAATAACGAAACCTATACCTTGCAGAACGGACAATTGACAATACGGCGTGCACAGGGAGGAGATGGTAGCTATACACCGTCCATAGCGAAAATAGACGACTCAACCTTCGTGGTCGGTAATGCCAAAGAAGGTTGCCAGATCCGTAATCTAGCTGGGAAAACAATTCAAAAGATTGGTGTCAGGGAAGGACTGCAAAATAAAAATGTCACTTCTGTGTTTGTGGACCGACAGAAGAATATATGGATGGGTACGGACAATGTCATTTCTGTGATCAGCTATGGAAGTGCCATTCGCTATCTTAGACCAAATATGGAGAACGATGTGACGGGATATTCTATGCTCATGTTTAACCATACACTCTATCTTTCCTCTTCGAATGGGGTGTATTATGCGGGAATAAAAGAAGGATTAACAGATCAAAGCCGTTCACCAGCTGTTTTTTCGCTTCTCTCGGGTAGCGATGGTGGCGAAGCTTGGCGCCTTGAACAACTTAATGGTCAATTATTGCTTGGACACAACAAAGGCTTATTTCAGATCGCGGGTCATTCCATCAAACCCGTACGGCAGGGGATCGGGACATGGAAGTTGCTTCCCCTGAGTATGGTGTATCCAATCAAAGAGAGTTTAATCGGAACCTATCAGGGCCTCGAGTTGCTGGATTTTCACCAAGGCCTATTCTCGACCAAAGGCCCGCTGGATGGATTTGCTGATTCCTTCCGATTCCTCGAACAAGATGAAAAGGGGACCATCTGGGCTTCCCATCCGTATCGGGGTATCTATCGGATTACACTGTCGGATGATAAGAAATCTTATCGGGCCCAACTCTGCGATCATAAAAATGGGCTACCAGCCGATTATCAGAATTACGTATTTAAAATAAAAAATCAGGTTGTGTTTGCTACGGAGAAAGGGCTTTATAGCTATGATTATAAGATAAATCGGTTTATACCTGCGAAACAGTTCGCAGCGTTTAAAGATTTGACCATACGTTACCTAAAAGATGATCAAGAGGGAAATATCTGGTTTTGTACAAAGAAAATGGTAGGGATAGGGCGATTTGACTCCAGGCATGGAACCTATCATCTCATTAATTTTCCTGAGATAGAAGGGATGAATACCACAGGATTCGAGCATATTTATAGTGTTGATCAAAATAATATCTATGTAGGAGCAGAGAAAGGAGCAATTCATATCAATTATGATAAGTATTTGAAGCAGAGTGTTAGACCTGTCGCAATGTTATCTCAGATTGTCGCAACGGGAAAAGGAGATAGTCTCATTTTTGCAGGTTTTTTTTCAAATACCATGAAGCCAAATCAGCAATTGGTCAACTCCGACAAAGACAATATCCCACGGCTACCTTCCATTTTCAACTCTTTTCGATTCAGCTTTTCTTCGCCAAGTTATGGTATAAACCAGCATCTTGAATTCAGTTATAAATTGTCTGGTTATGATGATGACTGGTCTTCATGGAACCAGCAGTCGGAAAAGGCATATACCAATTTGCCGGATGGACAATATACGTTCTTAGTGAAAGTACGAAATAATCTAAACCAGCAATCCGATGTGGCTGAATACAGTTTTATTGTTTTACCACCTTGGTATAAAACGCTATGGGCTAAAATGGCTTATTTTTTATTGGCTATGCTCGCTGTGTTTGGTTTGATTCGTTTGCGGAAAATCGAGCGACACAAACAGCAGCTTAAACATGAGCGACAGCTGGCGCAACTTCGTTATATCCATCAGCTGGAAATTGAGAAAAATGAGAAAGAAATCGTGAAGTTGAACAATGAGAAATTGGCACATGAAGTGATGGCTAAAACTAAAGAACTAGCCAGTACAAGCATGCAGTTACTTGAAAATTCGGGGGCATTAATTAAAGTAAGAGATGAACTCGCAAAGCTCGATACCGGAGATGACGAAGACTCCAATTTGAAACGCATCAACACGTTATTAAAGGATATTGAAAAGAATAGTGCGAACTGGAACCAGTTCGCGAGTCACTTTGATGAGCTCAATGATGGTTTTTTAAATAATCTGAAGGCGAAGCATCCAGCATTATCTCGAAATGATCTCAAAGTATGTGCCTATTTAAAACTGCATTTTACATCCAAACAGATTGCTCAATTGCAGAATATCACCGTTAGGGGAGTAGAAATTCATCGGTATAGGTTACGCAAGAAATTGCAGATTGAAACGGAGCTCTCATTAAATGATTATCTGAATACAATTTGACCCACGCAAATGCAATATCAAGCTAGCTTGACGAAAAAGTAAATTTGAGGAATTCAGAATAAATGCTTATCATGGGCCTCTATGGTAGTTTATCATTTAAAAGATATACAATATAAAGCTGAAAGGGCAATCACGCCATTTCATATTTTTGATCTAGACAGGGAAGCCCTCGCAGCCTACCGGGAGCCGCACACAAAAGACCATTTTTGCCTTTTGTTTGTAAAAAAAGGTCGGCTCAATCTACAGGTGGAAGATCGACGTTATACCGTCAATGCACCTCATATATGCGTCATCTTTCCCGGGCAGCTCTCCTCCAAAGAATTGCTCAGCGATAACTTCGAAGGCAAGTTGATCCTGTTTGACGAAGTACTATTCTGTTCGGATATCCTAAAAAACGAATTGAGTATTTACAACTACAATATCTCCGTGAAGCTCAATCATATTGAGTTGCCTGAGGCGGAGACCGCAGAAATAGAGCTGCTGCTGGAGCAGGTCGAAAAATCTTATCAGGATTTAACATCAATCAAGAAGGAGCAGGCTCGGTTCTATATCAAAATCATCTTGCTTAAATTGGTGGAATTTGTCCATACCAAATGGGGAAATAGCCAGCTCAGCAATGAAAATGCGAAGAGTTATGGTAAATTTCTGGAACTGCTGGAAAGGCATTATAAAACGGAGCGTACCGTGAGTTGGTATGCTGAAAAATTACAGTTGTCACCAAAAAAGTTAAATGAAATTACCCGCAAGATTGCAGGACTCACCTCCATCGAAACCATTCATGCCCGGATTATGAATGAGATCAAACAACTACTACTTTTATCCAACTACTCGCATAAGGAGATTGCCTTTGAGCTTGGATTCAATTCACCGGCGGCATTGAATAAGTTTGTGCGTGCCAAACTGGATGAAACGCCAACCAATCTGCAACAGCAACTTGCGCAAATGTATAAGACTTAAGGCTATTTTGCGATTTGACGCGATTATATCCTGTGGTTATATTGGATCAAATGTATATCATATCGTAAGTAATGTATAACATTTGCCTTTCTGGGCACAGTAACTTTGCAGTAGAAATTTAATATAAAATATATGAGCAAGTTATTTGTTGCCAGCGAAGTATTCCACGGTGCTGGTACGTTGTCGGAATTGAAAAATCTAACTGGAAAAAAAGTCATCATCGTAACTGGTGGTCAGTCTATGAAAAAAAGCGGAACTTTGGACCGTGCCATAAGTTATTTAACAGAAGCAGGATTGGAAACTGCAGTTTTTGACGGTGTCGAAGAAGATCCATCATCAGCGACAAGCCTTCGTGGCGCTGCAGTGATGACTGATTTTCAACCTGATTGGATTATTGGCTTAGGAGGTTGCTCGGCAATTGATGCGGCAAAGATGATGTGGGTATTTTATGAATATCCAGATGCAAATTTTGAAGCGATGACCCAACCTTTTAACGTACCTATATTGCGTCAAAAGGCTAAATTCATTGCCATCCCATCAACAAGCGGCACAGGTACGGAAACTACGGGATTGGCTGTGATCACTGATCGGGAAAAAGGGGTGAAGTACCCAATCGTATCGTATGAGTTGACACCAGACATCGCTATTGTCGATGGCGAAATTTGTGCCACGATGCCAGCACATATCACCTCCAATACTGGTCTTGATGCACTTACACATTGTGTGGAAGCCTATGTGTCCAATATCGAAAATAACTATGCCGATGTCTTGTCTAAAGGGGGGCTGGAAATTGTTTTCGGGAATCTCGAGGAAGCGGTCAACAACCCGACCAACATTAAAGCACGCCAAAATATGCACGATGCATCTTTTATGGGCGGACTGGCTTTCAACAATGCCTGGTTGGGTATCGTACACTCCCTCTCACATCAGGTCGGTGCACTGTACGGCGTTCCTCATGGAGCTTCCAATGCGATTTTCCTACCCAATGTCATCCGTTTTAATCAGACAGATACAACAAGATACCCAGATTTGGCCAAACTTGTCGGTAGAGATTCGGCGGAAGGATTGGCACAGGAAATTGAAAAACTGAGAGCCGCGGTCAACAATATTGGCTCCCTTAAAGCATTTGGTATTTCTAGGGAAGACTGGCAAAAAAATCTGGATTATATGGCCCAAAACGCTTTACAGGATCCGTGTACAGGTTTTAACCCCCGTAAGCCAAGTCTACAAGACTTAAAAGACCTTTACAATGCTTGCTACGAAGGTTTGATTTACGAAAATTAATCGAACAGACCAAAGAAACCGGTTGTTGCGAAAGTGCGCAACCGGTTTCTTCTGAATAAAAACACTGCTCCAACCACGCCCACAACCATTACCGTCGACTTGCCCATAACCATCCGCTTTAAATGAAAAATTCTATATTGAAAAAACAAAAAAGCTGCAATAATCCCCATTCAATACATTTGCGTATAAATTCACCTACACTTTTTGTTTCCGTTTTCCTAAATAGGTTTTTTCGATGTGTCCTTACGGTATCTGGCGAGATAAAAAGCTTTTCAGCAATCTGGGGGCTAGAGTTCCCTTTGGCAACCAACGATACGATTTCCATCTCACGCTTGGAAAATTTAGGAATATCAAATTGTGGAAGTTGTTTAGATAAATCGATCTGACAATAATCGTCACGTGTACCGATACCGGTAACGAGCACAATTTTATTATTACTTTGGGTTATATGTTGTACATCAGTATGGATATTCAATGCGGAAGTCAACCGACCGAAATGATCTTTAGCCAAATGTATAGCTTGATGATGAAACAGGTGATAGCTACCATTGGAAACACGCATGCGAAAACAATAAGAAGTTTTCAAAAACAGTTGGTGTTCAAATCCAATTTCCTTCATTTTGACTAATGTGGCTTCTTCTGCTTTCAGAACAAAATCTAAATCATCGGGATGTATTTGGTCTATGATCTCTCTTATTGTCGTTGGTTGAGTAGCCAATCCATGGATACTTGTGGTGCTTTCTGAAACTTGGGAAAGCGAATAGTCCGCTATGCGTTTAGCATTTCGGTATGGCTTAAATAGATCTTATTCAATTAGAAGTTTTAAGTAGCTTAATATTATTCCGCTGTGCTCGGCTTCGTGAAAGTTAGCTGCTTGAAGTGCTTGACTGTGATTATTTATTGTGATGCCAATTGGTAAGCTAAAGGGTTGGTAATTAACAAATATACCCGATTCCAGATCTTCACTAAGCTGGTTTACGGTATAAAGTAATAAATGTTTTATTTCATCGACGTCTGGGATACTTTTCCATGTATCTGGGGAGCTTCCAATTTTGAACATTTCCATAAATTCGTGTGATATATGCATTGGTAGTCCACTACGCATATACATATGCCTCTGTTGAGAGGTGATACAGTGCCCAATTTGCCAAACTATATTATTGTTAAAGTTTTTAGGAATTTTAAATAATATTTCGCTATCAACTGGTTCTATTAATTGTAATAACCTAGTTCTGCTGGCTTTTAAAATTTCAAATTCAAATAAGTCATTAGTCATATTGGTCAAGATTTCAAATCAATTTAATAAACTCTAATATAATGATGTTTGTATCAAATATTCATGCCTGGAGACCAGATTTTTAGGCCTGACTATATACTTTTCTTATTTGAGTAATAATAGTCTGTTTAAATTTTTGATTTTCGATATCTGGTGGCATGGAAATGCCAAGGATAGATTATAATAGTTAAACTACAAAGTGAAAAAGCTTTGGCATTTGTTCAACACATTAAGTGGTTGACATGTACAAATTGCTCCTTGACCTTCTCCTGAAATGACTCGTTTTTCTTTATTTTGGTTAGTATAAACCTCATTCTGGCAACGTAAGAATTTCCATTTAGAAGCAACTTTGCATTCATATTAATACAATTAAAAAATGGAAAATAGAAAGAAAGAAAAAGTTTGGTTCATTACGGGATCTTCAAGGGGATTTGGAAAAATATGGACAGAAGCCGCTTTGAAACGCGGAGACAAAGTCGCAGCTACAGCGCGTAATATAAATAGTATTGCCACATTAAAAGAAACGTATGGAGATCAGGTTTTGGTTCTTGAAGTGGATGTGACCAATGCCTCCCAAGTGCAAAATGCTGTCAGACAGGCCAATCAATATTTTGGAAGATTAGATATTGTGTTCAATAACGCAGGATATTCTCTAGTGGGAACCATCGAAGAGAGCAGCACAGATGAGGTAAAAGCCATGTATGAAACAAATATTATGGGACCTATCCATGTGATTCAGGCAGCATTACCAATACTGCGAGCCCAAGGTCATGGCCATATTTTGGGGACATCTAGCGCTGTTGGCATATACAGCAATCCGCTAATTGGGTATTATTGTTCTTCAAAATTTGCGTTTGAGGCGATTTACGATAGTTTATCTAAGGAAGTTGCGGTATTTGGCATTAAAGTAACGCTAATTGAACCTGGGGCTTATAATACTGAATTTGGTAGTACCGAATCATTGAAAATAGCCAGCAAAAAGCTGCCGGATTATGACGATTTGAAAAACCAGTTGATGAAAAATTTACAAAAGATGGAACGAGGAAATCCTATTGCCACTTCCGATGCTATATTTGCTGTTGTAGATGCTGAAAATCCGCCGTTGAGATTACTTTTGGGTAAAAATGACTTGCCGCATATCCAACAAATCTATTCAGAACGTATCCAGGAATGGGAAATTTGGAAACCGATTTCTCAAGCGGCCCAAGGCTAGTGCTATGCCGTCTTTAACAATCTTTCCGTTTCTATTCGCTTTTCTTTTTTGTGAGGGAAAGCGAATATTGTTTAACTTGTAACCTAGAATTTTTATAATATGGTTTCAAAAAAATCGAATCATTCTGTAAAAAGATTTAATACGCTGGCTGATGTCATGCAGGCATCTGGTTTTCCGCCTCCGCAGCATCCATTGATCGTTTTGTTAAACGGTGTCGACAAGCCACTTAAAGGTCGTGCTCCTAATAAATCACATGTATTGAGTTATTATAAAATAGCTTTTAAACCAGATGTCGGAGGAGAATTAATTTATGGTCATACCAAATTTGATTTTAAAGAGGGCGGTTTGTTTTTTGTGGCTCCTCAGCAAATACTCTCATCTATAGAAGAGGATAAGCAAAAGGAAACCGGAGAACAAAACATACTTAGCCCGCAGATCACACTACTAATAGATCCTGATTTTTTACTGCAATATCCGTTAGCGCAAAAGATCCATCAGTATCACTTTTTCTCCTATGCTACAAATGAAGCCTTGCACCTTTCGAGCAAAGAAAAAGAAACCATTCTGTCGCTTTTCAGAAATATAGAAGAAGAACTTGAGAACCGTATAGATGACATAAGCCACAATGTTATCATCTCCCAGATTGAGCTGTTGCTAAATTATGCTCAACGATTTTATAACAGGCAATTTCTGACCAGAAAACAGAAATATCCGAGTATTGCTGAGCGCATAGATCAATTGTTGGAAGATTATTTTAATAGCGATAAGGTCCTGAAAGGAGGAGTTCCTACCGTTAATTACCTAGCTGACCAGCTGCATATGTCAGCGAGTTATTTAAGCGATCTGTTGCGAAACCTTATAGGTCAAAACACCCAGCAAATCATTCATGATAAAATGATTTATCGGGCAAAGAATAAGTTATCTACCACAGTTCTTAGTATTTCTGAAATTGCATTTGAATTAGGTTTTGAACAGCCTCAATCCTTTAGCAGATTGTTTAAATTAAAAACCAAACAAAGTCCACAACAATATAGAGCTCAATTCAATTAATTTTAGGATTGCTTAAACTCTCAGCACTATTTTTTCTGCTGCGAATTTGTACAAACACATAGACAACTATTGATGCAATACTTTTTAAGTCTTATCGATGGATTAAAAGGGAGCAACCCGATCAGTCGGAAGTATAAAATTTTATTTGGGTTACCAATGATTTTGATTTAGTAAATTTATCACTATATTAAGTTCGTCGTTTGTACCAATTATAAGAATCTGCCAAATGAAATCTCCTAAAGAAACTGCTACACTGGAAAAACTTAAAAATGGAGACCTAAATTCGTTTAATGAAATTTATTTTCATTATTCTCCGAAGATCTATATTAGATTGATCAAATTGGTGAAAAATCAAACTATTGCAGAAGAAATCCTACAGGAGGTATTTACCAAAATATGGCTCCAACGCGAAAAGATTGACCCTAATAAAGGATTTGTCTCATTTCTCAATCATATTTCGGATAATTTGGCCATGGATTTTTTTCGAAAAGTGCAAAGAGACAAGGCTCTTCAATTGGAAATATGGGCTTCAGCAATAGAACTGTATTATCATACCGAAGAAAAGCTGTTTTTCAAAGATAAACAACAGATGTTGACCAATGCAATCGACTCCCTGAGCCCCAAACGAAAGGAGATTTTGTTGCTCAATAAATTTGAAGACAAAAGTTATAAGGAAATTGCCGATTTATTGGGAATTTCAGTCTCTACAGTGAGTAATCAACTCGTGAGCGCACTCAAAGATATCAAAGAATATATTCAAAAAAATTACCGAGATGAGTATATAATCAGTCTTTTTGCGGCCTTTTTATTTAAGCTTTAAAAAAAAATAAAAAAGCAATAGTGTGATTCTCTTTGTCAAACGTATAGAGTAACAAATACAGCAATGTATTGAACTAATTATAGAAAATTTTGAAAGAGCAATCCTTTAAAGATCAATTGTTGGCGTATATCCACAACCGCTTGGATGTGCAGTATTATGAGTCGTTTTTTGATGAAATGGCCGAGATGGATGCTGCAATTCTGCAATTCTGGATCGCTGAGATGCTGGATCAGGATGAAGGACAAGCATTACAACAAATTCCCTTACCAGATTTAAGCATGGTTCATCGGAAAGTGCTCGATCATATCTATGCCGTAGATCCGCCCAAGCCTAAGCTAATCCAGAGAATAAGCCCGTGGGCCTGGGCTTCATGTGCCGCCGTGCTACTCTGTGTACTATCGGTTATCTTTTTGAGAAATTTATCAACCTCAACAAAAGAACAGGTCACCTGGTATGAAAATAAAAATGCTTATACGATCAATGCTCAGCTTCCTGATAGCACGACCGTTATACTTTATCCACATGCAAAAATCGGATTTGAATATAATGGCCAAGGCCACCGGGATGTACAGCAGGTGCAAGGGCGAGTTATTTATAACGTGCACAAAAATAAAAATGCGCCTTTTCAAGTCAATTACAGAGGATATTTGACCACCGCCTTAGGGACAATATTTAGCGTAGACCCCAAGGATGCCGATCATGTACTGATAAAACTAATGGAGGGCAAAATCTCTGTCGGATCAGTTACAGCGGATAGCCGCAATCTAATATACCTCAAACCAAAAGAGGAAGTATTAGTTAACTTAAAACTGCAGCAGATGATTAAGTATTCGGAGCCTGAATTGATAAAATCTCAGCCTGCTCGTGTAGATAAGGAGTTAAGAAAACTCATTCCACATTTAACCGCCAATGTCGAATGGACCAATCAGTCTGTCAAATTTAACCAAACCAAAAACGTTCAACTTTTAAGAGTAATCGAAAGCCTTTATGATGTTTCGATTGTATGCGATAATCCTGATTTGCTCAACAGTACATTTACAGGAAGTTTAAATAGCAAAGAATCGCTAGCCAATTTTTTGATCAGTTTCTGTCAATTGAACGGTTGTACATTCCAAGTGAACAATGGTATTGTCAACATCAGTAATTCGGGAAGAAAGGAGGACGTACAGTAGGAGAGAGTCAACCCAACGCGGAAAAATAAACCAATATATAAATCAGAATAACCAACTGTAAACAATTATGAAGCATATTCTAATCAAATTAATGCTCGTGGGATTGCTATTTCCATACTTTTCTGTAGGATTTGCGCAATCAAACCTGAAAGTAAATGGTAAAATAGTAGACAACGAAGGTAATACATTACCCGGTGCAACTATTGATCTTGTCCACGAGAAGAGCAGCAAAAAGCTCCATTTTGTGGCCGATAACAATGGATTGTTTGTTTTAACGCCACTTGTAGCTGGCGAAAATTATACGATCTATGCACACCATCTCGGCTACGATACCGATTCTGTTAAGCATTTTGTGGCAACGGCAACCAGCAAAAACACAGTGCTTATCCGTCTGAAATCACGCACCGGAATAATAGACGAAGTTGTTGTCGTCGGTTATGGTGTTCAGAAAAAGGTCAATTTGACGGGCGCTGTTTCCGCCGTATCGGGTGAAGATCTGAATAATAGACCCGCTGGGCAAACCTCGTCGGCCCTTCAGGGCATGGCCTCGGGAGTAACCGTGACGCAGCGTTCTGGTAAGCCAGGGTCGGACGGTGCGGATATCCGTATTCGCGGTATCGGTACACTTGGCAACGCCGCGCCTTTAGTACTTATTGATGGGATCGAAGGCTCCATCAATAATATTGACCCCAATTTAATAGAGAATATTTCAATATTAAAGGATGCCGCATCTGCATCGATTTATGGCTCGAGAGCTGCCAATGGTGTCATCTTGGTCACGACAAAAAGGGGAAGTTCTGATAAGGTCGCTATTGCCTACAATAATTATTTCGGCTGGCAGTCTGCAACCAATATGCCCAAAATCGTCAATGCCCTGGACCATATGCTACTGACTAATGAAGCTTATACCAATGTTGGTGCGAGCCCATTATATCCAGAGGATATCATTGCCGCTTATCGTAGTCAGGGCAATGGCAGTTCGGACGAGTATCCCAATACTGATTGGCAAAAGGAATCCTTGCAGGGGAATGGATTTCAGCAAAGCCATTTTCTGACAGTCAATGCTGGCACAAACAAAGTAAAAATGCTGACTTCGGTCGGTTATTTCGACCAGAAAGGTTTGACATTAAATAGTTCGTTTAAGCGTTATACCATCCGTAACAACGTAGATGTTAAATTCTCAGATCAGCTCGCTGTTAAATTTGACTTTCAATACGTCAATCCGATCGTCACCTCACCTGCAGCGAGCATCGAGGAACTTTTTCAGTGGATGAGCAGTATTCCTGCCAATCAATCCTTCAGAAATTCCAATGGTACCTGGGGACTGGGCTGGAATGGTAACAATCCCGTCTCGGCCGCGGCTGATGGTGGTGTTGCTACCAACAAAAGTCCATTTGGCAGTATCAACGCATCATTGATCTACAGACCCAAAGAATGGTTGACCGCCGAGGTCAATTATGCACCTAAATATGCGACGCAGGTAAATAAGAATTTCCGAAAAGCAGTACAGTCCTATTTTCCAGATGGTACGCCGAGTTTCTCGGTCCCTGTGCGGACAGCACTTACGCAATACAATAGCCAAGAACTTTTTAATAATATGCGGGCGACCCTTACGCTAAACAAAGATTTTGGTCCACATCAGTTGAAAGCATTGATTGGTGGTTCGCGAGAAGACTACAAGATCGATTACTCCCAGGGTTTTAGAGATACCTATGTTCTCCCTGACTATGAAGTGCTCAATGCAGGGTCGGCACTGAATCAGTCAGCTACAGGCAGTGCCTCCGAGTGGGCGTTACAATCTTTATTTTCTCGGATCAATTACGTTTTCAAAGATCGTTATCTTTTGGAACTCAATGCACGCTACGATGGTTCGTCAAGGTTTGCCAAAGGTAATCGCTATGGCTTTTTTCCGTCGGCGTCTGCAGGATGGCGTTTTTCTGAGGAGCAGTTCCTAACAGCATCCAAGGGCTGGCTTACAGAGGGAAAAATCAGGGCATCATGGGGTAAACTGGGAAATCAGAATATCGGTACCTATCCAGCCGTGGCATCTCTAAATCTGGGTTCTTATACATTGGGCAATGGCATCGTCAATACGGCAGCGCTAAATGATATGTCCAATCCTAATATTACATGGGAGTCTACCGAGGAGAAAAATATAGGAATTGATCTTACCTTATTTAAGCGATGGACTATTACCGCAGATCTATACAACAGAAAAACCAGTGATATATTATTACAGCTGGACATCCCGCTCATCATCGGTTTGAATAAGCCTTATCAAAATGCAGGCGTCGTCGAGAATAAAGGGTGGGAGCTTTCCATGGGCTATCGAAGCGATCCAGCTAAGGACTTTAAATATAATTTTACATTCAACCTCTCTGATGTCAAAAACAAAGTGCTGGATATGCGGGGAATCAATCAGACTGGTCTAACGGTCAATAGGGAAGGCTATCCCATTAATTCGATCTTTGGCTATGTTTCGGAAGGCTTTTTCCAGACTGCCGACGAAGTGAAAGCACATGCCACACAGTTTGGTACCTTGGCACCGGGTGACCTCAAATACCGTGATCAAAATGGCGATGGCGTAGTTAACGAATCCGATAAGGTCATTATCGGGAGTACCATTCCAAGATATACTTATTCGCTCAACTCCAATTTTAGTTTCAAAGGGTTCGACCTCAGTTTTCTGTTGCAGGGTGTGGGGAAAGCCGATGGTTACCTCTACGGGGCCGGTATACAGCCTTTTACAACAACAGGAGCAATTGGCGGAACGATCCGTGAGGACAATAAAGACCGATGGACACCTGACAATACTACGGCTAAATATCCGCGGCTCGCATTCGGACAGAATAACAACCAGCAGTCCTCCCAATTCTGGATGAAAAATGCCGCCTATCTTCGGCTGAAAAATTTACAGTTCGGTTATACCTTTCAGGCTGAGCTGCTAAAATCCATCGGACTGAATAAACTTCGGGTATTTGTTAATGGTTCAAACTTATTCAGCGTAGATAAATTTTGGGACGGTTATGACGTCGAAGCACCAGTAGGTTATGGCAACTTTTACCCACAGGTAAAGGTGTATTCTTTTGGATTGGATATTACATTATAAACTTGGCTTGTATGAAAACTCTAAATAAACTCGCGTTATATATGCTGTCGATTGCAATGCTCCTTTTGGTGGGGGCATGCGAAAAATACCTGGATAGATCTCCCTTGGATGGCCCTTCGGACGAAAATTATTTCAAAAATCAGGACGAGCTGACATTGGTTGTCAATGGTTTGTACAGCGCCTTGGCATTTCACCCAACGGACGATATGCCTATCAATCTTACACTTGATGATGCCACCGATATTGGCTGGGACCGTAATACCTCTGATTTACAAGCTGTGGGAAGAGGAGACCACGATAGCAACAATGGCTACATCCGGAATATCTGGACCAATTCTTATAAGGTCATTGGCAAATGTAATTTCATCCTGGATAATATCCAGAAGTTGGATGGAAAGATGGATGCCAATCTCCAAAAGCGTTATAAAGCCGAGACACAGTTTATCCGGGCTTATGTCTACCAATATCTGATCGATTACTTTGGCGGAGTACCCCTGGTAACGAGCGGCCTAAGCCTTGCTGATGCGAATGTTCCGAAAACATCGAAGGCTGAAATTGCTAGCTTCATCCTCAAAGAACTTGATGAAGCTGCAGCTATTTTACCGGTTAGCTATAGTTCGGCAGATATTGGACGTGCGACCAAAGGAGCGGCATTGGCCATACGCGCTCGGGCAGCACTTAATAATGGACTTTGGGAAGAAGCAGCACGTTCGGCCAAAGAAGTCATGGGTCTGAAAGTATATGCCTTACACGCTGATTTCGGCCAATTATTTACCTATGATGGGCAGGCTTCCAAGGAGATTATTTTTGCTTTTCAATATCTACGGTTACAAAAAACAAAGACCCACAGTGCTACGCGTGGATTTCTGTCGCGCAACGCACAAGGGACTTCCAACAAAATTCCATCGCAATCCATTGTTGATAGCTATCTCTGTACAGACGGATTGGCCATTGACAAATCTTCCAGATTTGATCCTAAAAAACCATTCGCCAATCGAGATCCGCGTTTGGGATACACTATTGCACTCCCTGGTACCACATTTTTTGGTTTTCAGTTTGAGACACATAAGGATAGCATAACCTGCTGGAACTACACATACAATACGTCCACAGCAGTACGTATCCAAAATCAGGATGCGATCAATGCATATGCGACCTTTTCTGGTTATTGCTGGAAAAAATATGTCGATATAAAAGACAAGGACTTTACCATGGAATCGGAGTTAAATATTATTCAGAGCCGATATGCCGAAGTGTTGTTGATCTACGCCGAGGCGATGATCGAAAACAATAAGATCGACCAAACCGTCTATGACGCACTCAACAGCATCAGGCAGCGCCCTAGCGTCGATATGCCAGCGATCGCGAGTAATAAAACGCAAGCTGAGCTGCGCGAGATTGTACGGAAAGAAAGACTTTACGAGTTAGCCAATGAAGGCTTTCGTCTAGTCGATTTGAGACGTTGGAAACTAGCCGATAAATTTATGAATTCGACGCTCTATGGCCGTATTCCAAAAGGCTTGCTGGCCAATGCACCGACGATCGATTCGGATAACTACGTGAATTATAAAAATGTCGCTAATCAGAAAGACATGCGGGTTATCGAGCTCCGAAAGTTCGATCCCAACAAGAATTACCTTTGGCCGATCCCGAATATTGAAATTGTAACCAATAAAAATCTGGAACAAAATCCAGGCTATTAAATCCTAAGATGATGAAAAAGACACTCGTAATGACCATTGGACTTTTGACGATGTTTTGGCATTTAGTCAAAGGGCAAACCGACAGACAGGTAGATCTATGTATTTATGGCGCCACCTCAGCCGGTGTAATAGCCGCCTATACCGCTTCACAGGCCGGAAAATCAGTGCTACTGATCGATCCTGGTACACGGGTGGGCGGGCTCAGCTCCGGTGGATTGGGGCAGACGGATATCGGAAACAAATATGTCGTCACAGGGCTCGCTCTTGATTTTTATCGCAAAATGGGCAAGCACTATGGCGGTTTTGAACAATGGATTTTTGAACCCAAGGTAGCCGAATCTATTTTTAAGGACTATCTGGCACATGCAAACACACAAATGCTAATGGGGCATCGTTTGATAGCTGTAAAGACCGACAATCGATCGATTAAAACTATTTCACTGCTTCCAAGCGAGAGCAGGAATGGCAAAAAGATAACTGTCGGTGCCAAGGTGTTTATGGACTGCAGCTACGAGGGTGACCTCATGGCCAAAGCTGGTGTATCCTACCACGTGGGGCGAGAGCCGAATAGCACCTATGGCGAGACAATTAATGGTGTACAACTGTTAGACGGTCATCAATTTCCGGATGGTGTAGACCCTTATAAGAAAAAAGGTGATCCTAAGAGTGGCATTTTATGGGGGATCAATACGGATCCTTTAGAACAAAATGGAACGGGAGATGCCAAGGTTCAAGCCTATAATTATCGGATCACATTGACCAATGTCCCTGAAAATAGAATAGTAATCACCAAACCCCGCAATTACGACGCAACCAAATACGAACTCTTAAAGCGCCAAAAGGAGATACAGCCTTGGAAGAGTATGCAGGACGTATTTATCTGGAGTTTGATGCCCAATGGAAAGACTGATATCAATAACAGGAATGGATTTTCAACAGATATGATTGGCATGAACTGGCGTTATCCCGAAGCCGATTATTTCGAACGGAAAGAGATTATTCAGGCCCATGAAGATTACACCAAAGGTCTGCTATATTTTGTTGCCAACGATAGTTCGGTACCAGAGGCGATCCGAAGCGAATTTCAAAAATGGGGATACCCCAAAGATGAATATCTTGACAATAGGCATTGGTCTCCACAATTATATATCCGCGAAGCCCGAAGGATGATTGCTGATGTTGTCATGACCCAAGACCATTGTCAGGGTCGTGCGCTGGTATCCGATGGCGTAGGCTATGCTGCATATACCATGGACTCGCACAACTGCGATCGTGTGATCGTGAATGGCATGGTCAAAAACGAGGGCAATGTTGAGGTCGGCGGTTTCTCCCCCTTTCCGATTTCCTATAGGGCCATTGTGCCCAAAAAAGAAGAAATCAACAATCTTGTTGTCCCCGTATGTCTGTCGGCAAGTCACATCGCTTTTGGGTCCATCCGCATGGAGCCTGTGTTTATGGTATTGGGGCAATCTGGTGCTGTGGCGGCTTGCGAAGCAATCGACAACAAAATAGCCGTTCAAGATGTTGATATAAAACGCGTAGCGAAAATATTGCGCGACAATCCGAAAGCAGATGGCCGGATGGCCGATTATATTATTCACGTCGAAAATAAAAATCAAGTGATGTTGAAAGGAGCTTGGCACGTCTCTTCAAAAAAAGGTTATGGTATGAGTTATCAGGAAGTGGATACTGATCTCGCTGCTGTCGCACGTTTTACGCCTGGAAAAGATTTTGCCGCGGGGAGGTATAAACTTTATAGCTATTTTCCAAAAACTGCCGAAAGCACGGAAGCCGGAAAATTCATTATTCATACCGGAAAGACAAGGATCGAAAAAAATATAAATTTCAAGGAGGTCCATATTCTCGGACAGACAACCAGTACCTGGGTAGCACTCGGTGAATATGAATTTGAAAATGGCGGCAACAAACCTTATGTTGAGATTATGCCAGCCGCAAAGGGCGTTTTGGCTGCAAATGCCATCTTGTGGGTTCCGGTTTCAGATCAAAATTAAGTACATATGCAAAAGATAAAAATAGGGTTAAAATTAGTGCTTGTCTTGGCTTTTCTACAGGGTGAAGCGCAGCATTTGACCAAAAAGGTGGATGTTTTGGTTTATGGGGGAACTCCTGCGGCGATTACTGCCGCATTGCAAGTGAAGCAGGCCGGTAAGTCTGTAGTCGTCTTATCGCCCGATCAGCATTTGGGAGGTCTTAGTTCGGGTGGACTTGGCTTTACCGATACCGGCAATAAAGCAGTTATTGGGGGCCTAGCCAAAAAATTCTATCAGGACGTCTATGATCATTATTCGAAAGAATCGAGCTGGAATTGGCAGTCCAGGGCCTCGTTTGGCAATCGGGGGCAAGGTACCGTCGCGATGGACAGTGCGCATGGGACGATGTGGATCTTTGAGCCTCATGTCGCCGAGCGTATTTTTGATGCCTGGGTGCGGGATCATCAGATTGATGTGGTCCGTGGAGCTTATTTAGATCGGCAGGAAAGTGCCATTCAAAAAGAATCAACAGCCATCAAATCGATTAAGACCTTAGACGGAACAGTCTACGAAGCGAAGATATTTATAGATGCCACATATGAAGGCGACCTGATGGCGCTGGCCAAGGTAAGCTATACGATCGGGCGGGAGGCCAACCAGACTTATGGGGAGCAGTGGAACGGTGTGCAGACCGGAGTCTTTCAGCACCGGCATCACTTTATTGCGCAGATTAGCCCCTATAAACGTGAAGGCGATCCGGGCAGTGGCCTGGTATTCGGCGTTTCTGCAGAAGATCCCGGGCAATATGGTGCAGCAGATCAGAGGCTGCAGGCTTATTGCTTCCGCATGTGTCTGACCAATGATGCCCGCAATCGGAAACCCTTTGCTAAGCCTGTTGGCTACGATCCACAGCACTATATTCTGCTGCAACGTCTATTCCGTGCCGGCTGGGACGAAGCCTTTCAAAAATTTGATCTGGTGCCCAATCATAAGACCGATGCCAATAACCACGGTCCGTTCAGCACCGATTTTATTGGGATGAATTATGGTTATCCCGAAGCGAGCTATGCCGAACGCAAATCCATTATCGAAGCCCATCGCCGATATCAGCAGGGCTTATATTATTTTATGGCCAATGATCCTTCGGTCCCAACGGCAATCAGGACAAAGATGGCTGAATGGGGGCTGGCAAACGATGAATTTAAAGATAATGACAATTGGCCTTTTCAATTGTATATACGTGAAGCGAGGCGGATGCTTGGACAATATGTGACGACCGAGCATAATATTCTAGGGAGGAACCAGGTAGAAGATCCGATTGGCATGGGCTCCTATACGTTGGATTCCCACAATGTACAACGCTATGTGACCAAAGAAGGATATGTTCAAAATGAAGGTGATATCGGTGTTCACGTACCACGGCCTTATGCTATTTCCTATGGATCGATCATCCCAAAGAGCGATGAATGTACAAATTTGCTTGTCCCTGTCTGCGTATCCAGTTCACATATTGCCTTTGGTTCAATTCGTATGGAGCCCGTATTTATGGTGCTGGGGCAGAGTGCTGGTGCCGCTGCAGTATTGGCACTTGATCATGATCATGTTGTGCAGCATGTCGGCTACGGGCTATTAAAAAAGGAGCTGTTGAAAGCAGGGCAAGTCTTGGAACAAAAATAATATATTGCGTTAGAATTATACTTAGATATATGATGGATTTGGCTAATATGAATGCCCTCACGCTGGTTTTTGCGTCAATTTTAATTTTTGCGCTCGCATATCGCTTTTACGGAATTTTTATGGCGCAGAAAGTGCTACGTCTCAACGATGCGGTAGCAACTCCAGCGGTTGAGTTTGCTGATGGCCATGATTACGTTAAGACGGACCGTAAGGTCTTGTTTGGGCATCATTTTGCCGCAATAGCCGCGGCAGGACCATTGGTAGGTCCGGTGCTGGCTGCACAGTTTGGTTATCTTCCTGGGGCACTTTGGATTTTGATCGGCTGTGTCCTGGGCGGTGGTGTGCATGATATGGTTGTTCTGTTTGCTTCTGTACGGCACAAAGGGCAGAGTCTTGCTACCATTGCGTCCAAGGAGATCGGCCCCGTTGTCGGTGGTATAGCCGGTATAGCCGTTCTGTTTATTCTGATCCTCACTTTGGCCGGGCTGTCCCTGGCCTGCATTAGCGCCATGCACGAAGCCCCCTGGTCCTTATTTACCATTATTCTGACCATGCCAATTGCGATTTTTATGGGACTTCTGATGCGGTATAAAACAGGATCTGTTGCGTTGGCCAGTGTATTGGGGGGTATTTTGTTGATCGTTGGCATCATTGCTGGACATCGTTTGATGGAGATTCCGATCGTTCATAACCTGTTCGATTGGGATGTGAAGACCATTTCAATCGCGATTGCTATTTACGGATTTTTAGCTTCAGTCTTACCCATCTGGCTGCTTCTGGTACCACGCGATTACCTTTCCACTTATCTCAAGATCGGTACGATCCTGATGCTGGCCGTAGGCATTGTGTTTGTGCATCCCACCATACAGATGCCAGCACTGACCGATTTTATCCATGGCGGTGGACCTGTGATCGGCGGACCTGTGCTGCCTTTTATCTTTATCGTGATCGCTTGCGGTGCAATTTCGGGTTTCCATGCGATTATTGCCACCGGAACAACGCCTAAGATGTTGGGAACCGAAAGGGAAATTCTTTTTGTGGGCTATGGTGCAATGCTGGTGGAGGGATTTGTTGCCTTAATGGCATTGATTGCTGCCTGCACCTTACTGCCCGGCGACTATTTTGCGATCAACACACCAGTCGGTGACTATGCACATTTTTTGGCTCAGTATCCCGAATTAAAAGCGGTAGATTTGCAGCATTTTTCAGATCGTATAGGAGTAGACCTTCACGGCCGTACGGGGGGAGCCGTGTCCTTGGCTGTCGGGATGGCCCATATTTTTGATAAAGTTCCCTTTATGGACAATGTGATGGCTTATTGGTATAATTTTGCTATCATGTTTGAAGCCGTTTTTATTCTTACAGCTATCGATGCCGGGACGCGAGTCGGACGGTTCTTTTTGCAGGAAATGCTGGGCAATATCTTCCCGGTTTTTAAAGACAAGGATTGGAAACCGGGCATTTGGTTATGCAGCGCTATTTTTACTTTTTCATGGGGCTATCTTGTTTTTACGGGCAATGTAAGCAGTATCTGGCCGCTATTTGGAATCAGCAACCAGCTGTTGGCTGCCTGTGGCCTTATTGTATGTACGACGATGCTTATTCGGATGAACCGGGGGAAATATGCCTTAATTACGGCAATTCCGGGCGTATTTATGGCCGCGATTACCTTTTGGGCTGGCTATCTACAGGTGATGGATATTTATTTGCCTAAGGGACAGCTGCTATTAGCTTCATTGGCTATATTGGCCATGCTTTTGATGCTGCTTGTCTTTATAGGCACGTTCCGAAAATGGTATCAGTTATTTAAAACTGAGGCTAAATTTATCGACCAAAATGGAGAATCTGTCAAGGAATTGGTTGATCGTTAAGCGGAAGTTTCAAACCACACTTAAAATCATAATTAAGCTTTTTTAATTTCCTATTGATCACTTTTTTAAATTTAAAAGTAATAAATAGGTTGTTTAAATACCTTTTTTTGCGGATTTTTGTTACTCTTAAATTATATTGTAAGTTTTTTGATGGAAAATGTGTTCCTAATTAAGTGCTATGTTGGGTGCTAAAGGGACCGTGATTTTCGATAACGTTACCGCTACTTTATCCGGTGAAAGTGTTGGATTTTTAGGCTTTTAGGTCTTTCTTTGAGTTATAACGCAATTGAATAAACTAAAAATCTCAACCCTAAATGGATAAATTATGATAGTTCATATCCACAGTAATCGAACATTTTCAGTAGGCACGATGCTGAGCTGTCTCTTCCTTTGGACAGGTATCGCTACGGCACAGACTACAACAATACAGGGACGTGTCACCAATGCGACCGATCATACCGCCTTGGAAGGTGTAACGATCACCAATCTGAGTATGCCTGTTGCAGCACGAACAGACAAACAGGGAAATTTTAATATCAGAGCGAATGCAGGGGATAGGCTCAAAGTTTCGCTGCTGGGTTTTAAGACACTCGAAATTGCTGTTCCATCAACTGGTAATCTCCAGATAGCTCTTAACGAAGAAAGTCAACAGATTGATGAAGTGGTAGTTACCGCGTTGGGTATCAAACGTCAGACCAGGGGGCTGACCTATGCGACACAACAACTGGATGGAAGTGCAGTCAATGATGCCCGCGACAACAGTGGCAACGTGCTGAGTAGTCTGACGGGTAAAGTCGCGGGTGCTGTGGTGACTACGGCGGCTACGGGACCCGGTGCTTCCGCCAAAGTGGTTTTGCGGGGCAACAAGTCCATCTCCGGTAATAACAATGCGCTCATCGTGGTAGATGGTGTACCTTATGATAATTCCAGTGCACAACAAGCTACCGGAACAACTTACAATTATGGGACGAGCGATGGCGCCGCGAATATCAACCCGGACGATATAGAATCCATCAATGTGCTCAAAGGTCCTTCGGCTGCTGCACTATACGGAAGCAGGGCCGCAAATGGTGCCATACTGATTACAACTAAACAAGGTAAGGCTGGTCGGTATAATATTGATTACAATGGTAGTGCATCCTTGGATCAGGTCAACTTGCTCAGTAAATTCCAGAATACCTACGGGCGGGGAAATGGAGGTGTCAGTGGTACGAATGTCGGTGAGAGCTGGGGACCACAAGGGCAAACCTATAAAAATAATGTCCGCGATTTCTTTGAAAATGCGAGTTCCTTCAACAATAGTATTAGCACCTATGGAGGGACGGAAAAGGTGCAGGGGTATGTTTCTTATACAAACAATAAAATTGGAGGTATTATTCCTGGTAACGACTTGAAACGGAATAGCTTGAATCTTCGCATAAATACGGAACTGATCCCAAAACTAAAAACAGATGTAAAACTCAATTACGTTAACCAGCAGATTGACAATCGCCCGCGTTTAGGCGATATGGGAATCCCAGTGGAAGTGTATGTGATGCCACGGGATATGGATAAGGCTGAACTTAAAGATTTTGAGGATATTGATCCGGTTACCGGTGAGCCGCGACGGAAGTACTGGTCCGGTTCTGCTGTATACGACAATCCTTATTGGAGTACCAACCGTACCTCGGTCAATGAAGTACGCGATCGCATTACCGCATTGGGTTCGGCAACCTATCAGTTGACGGATTGGCTAAATGTAATGGGAAGGTTCAGTTATGATAAATACATTGATAAGACAACCGGGGCATTCTACGCAGGTACTGTTTCTCTTGGCGATGTCCGCCCTGGAGGTAAATATTATGAAACACATGCGCGCTATCAGGAACGCAACTTTGATTTGTTGTTCAATGGAAATAATACACTTAATGAGGCGGTCAAAATTAGCTATAATGTTGGTGCAAGTTCCTTAAATCGGGAGTACAGTAGCTTTCAGAATATGGCCAACGGCCTGTCCGTACCAAATGAGTTTAGTCTAACGATGGCTACAACGCCAGAATTTCTACTTATCAATGGTTACCAACGACGTCTAAATTCGGTCTATGGAAGTGCACAGCTGGCCTTTTTTAATCATACCTTTCTCGATATGACGGCACGAAACGACTGGACCTCAACCTTAAAATCTCCACACAGTTATTTCTATCCCTCAATCGGCGTATCCACTATTTTCAATGAATGGCTCAAGTTGCCAGCCTGGATCAGTTATGGCAAGCTAAGGGCTTCCTATACGCAGGTCGGTAACGATGCGAATCCCTATCTGCTTCAACAATTGTATTCTTTTGGGCTCGGTGCGGGAAAAGGATTTATCTCTCGTTCACCAATAAAGGCAATCCCAGAATTGAAACCTGAGCTGACCAAATCCTATGAAGCGGGACTGGATATGAAATTCTTTGCCAACAGATTGGGGTTTGACTTGACGATGTACAAAAGTAATACAGTTAATCAGCTTTTGTTTCTTGGACTGCCAATGGCAAGCGGTTTTAGCAGGCAATACATCAACGCGGGAAATATAGCAAATAAGGGAATTGAGGTCCAATTAACTGCGTCGCCTATAAAAAAAGAAAATCTAGAATGGCAGACCACTTTCAATTTTGCAGCCAATACCAATAAAGTGATTGAACTGCACGAGAGGACAAAACGAGCAACGATTACCGAAAGTACCAAATATGCCTCTGTTGTCGTCAATGAAGGGGAGAAATACGGGGATCTTTACGGTTATAAGTGGAAAAGGGATGCGGCGACAGGGAAATATGTGGTTGACGATAGCGGGTTGCCGGTGGTCGAAGCGAATCAAAAATTAGGCAATTTTAACCCTAAGGCCTTATTGGGCTGGTCAAATTCGGTCCGCTATAAGAATTTTACGATCAATGCCTTGATTGATACACGTATTGGTGGTGAGATCGTATCGGGTACCTCGGCTTATCTAGCGGCTTTCGGAGTAGCGGATTATACCACAGATTACCGGGAAGGGGGGCTGGTGCTGGATGCCGTGGACGCGAGTGGCGCAGCGAATGCCAAGGCTATCACAGCGCAGCAGCTTTGGACCCGTGTATCGCAGAACGGACGCGATGCCTGGGGAGAATTCTTTACCTATGATATGACCAATGTCCGCTTACGTGAACTATCTGTCAGTTACAAATTTAACCTCAAAAATACCGCTGCGATCAAAGGTGCACAGCTCATGCTGACGGGCCGCAACTTATTTTTCTTTTATCGTGGAAAATCCAAATTGGATATTCCGGGAATAGGCAAAACAGACAACCCCATAGATCCTGAAGCAGCATTGGGAGCGGGTAATTTTCAGGGAATTGAAGTGGGCTTGCCGCCTACTGTCCGTTCCTTTGGACTGAATGTTAAGTTAACTTTTTAAATCCTTGAACAATGAAAAAAAGCACCCTCTTTACTTCGCTATTCGCACTAAGCTTGTTGTCCTGTACCAAAGACTTTCAGGATATCAATACCGATCCGAACAATATCACGGTGATCACACAGCGTGAATTACCCTTTATGTTTGCCAAGGCACAGTCTTCGGCTGCAATGAATAGATCTTTTTATCAAACAGTGCAAAATCTGGGGCCGGATCTATATGCCCAATATTTCGCACTCACTACGAATTCGTTTAGTACAGACCGTTATCTGCTTACTCCGGATTGGCAGCGCCGGTTTTGGACAGTTATTTATGTCGATACCGCACCACAGCTCAAAAGCATTCTCGAAAATACAGAACCCAAATCAGGTGAGGCTGCATTGGCCAATATCATGTGGGTGTATGCCTTTCATCGGCTAACAGACCAATTTGGACCGATACCCTATTTCGGTGCTGCCGAGGCCAACGACGTTATTCCTTATGACGCCATGGATAAGATCTATGCAGATTTCTTTGAAAAATTGACTACAGCGGTCGCCAATCTGAAGGCCTTACCAGCCGGAACGAAAATCTTTCAGGGATACGACCTGATCTTCGATGGAAACACCGAAAACTGGATCAGATTTGCTAATTCGCTCCGTTTGCGGTTGGCCTTGCGTATCGCTAAGGTGGATGCCAATCAAGCAAAAGTCGAAGCAGAAGCAGCTGTTGCTGCCGGTCTGATGTCTAGCAATACGCACAATGCCAGTATGCTCAAATCCCTTTCTGGAAATGATACCAATGGATTGGCGCAAGTTGCCGTATGGAACGAATTTTCAATGAGTTCCACTATTGCTTCATACCTAAAAGGCTATGCCGATCCACGTTTAGGTATTTATTTTCAACCCAGTTATATTGGAAAGGCATTCAATAGCGTACGAAATGGGGCTACGGCCACGGATTTAGGGAACGTACGTAATCAGTCAGGCTCCAATTCCAATGTAGGCACCTATTGGGTACGTTACAATGGCGTGGCTATTGAAGGAAATTTTACCCAGAATTTCCATGTGATGTGTACTGCCGAATCTTTTTTCTTACGCGCCGAAGGGGCGTTGAATGGCTGGAATATGGGCGGTGAGGCCAAGCAACTGTACGAGGAAGGCATCAAAACAAGTATGGAACAATGGGGCGTTACAGATGCTACGCAGATCAGTAATTACATCGCATCAAACCATGTGCCTATCGCTCCAGGCGATTATCATAATTCGCCGGCTGTAGCCAATATCCCCGTCAAATGGGCAACAAGCGTGGCCGAACAGCGTGAACAGATCGGCGTACAGAAGTGGTTGGCGATCTATCCCAATGGTATGGAGGCTTGGGCGGAATACAGGCGTACAGGATTCCCAAAAATGTATTCATTGATCCAGTCCGACAACGCAGACCTGCCTATTGGGACATTTATTAAAAGATTGCCTTATCCACTGACCGAGGCGACAGACAATCTGGTTGAACTGAGCAAAGGACGTGCACTGCTTGGCGGTACAGACAATGCGGCAACCAAACTCTGGTGGGATGTGGACTAAATTGGGTAAATTACAATGATAGACTTCAAGATCTGGTTAGTTTCTTTCGGTATTCTTATGGGATTAAATTCGAGCATTCAAGCACAACAACAACAACAACAACAAGCGGCCTTGCCCAGCGTATTGGCCATACCTGCTGAAATAGACCCGATAAAGGTCATGGTGGAAGATCAGGCAGAACAACTTATCAGGGCTTTGGATTGCGAGAAAGCTTCAAATACGCAAGATATTGTTCAGTTGGTCAGAAAAAACCTGAAACTGGAAGGATATGCTATTCCGTCACTGGACATGCAGCTGATTTCGTCAATTGAGCAGGACAATTATACCATTCACAGCCTGATCTTTCAGAGCTTGCCTGGGCTGTATGTTCCCGCAAGCTTATATGTGCCAAAAGGCAAGGGACCGTTTCCAGCAATACTCAATAGCCACGGACATTGGCCACCGGGGCGGCGAAGTGAGATTGTTCAGCGTACGGCTCATATGTTGGCATCCAACGGCTATGTATGTCTTTGTATCGACGCCATGGGGTCGGGCGAGCGCGGACGTGGGCATCAGCATGAGTATCATGGAGCTAATCTTGGGTCGGCACTGCTCGATTTGGGCACACCTCTGATGGGTATACAGCTACTTGAAAACAGTCGTGCCATTGATCTGCTCTGTAGCTTACCTGAGGTAGATCCCGAAAGGATTGGGGCTACCGGGGCCAGTGGTGGTGGCAATCAGACGATGTGGCTCGCGGCTATGGATCCGCGGATCAAGGCCGCCGTTCCTGTCGTCAGCGTCGGAACTTTCCGCGCCTATATCATGAACAGCAATTGTGTCTGCGAACTCCATCCCAATGGACTCCTGCATTTTGAAGAAGGACAACTGTTACAGGTAATGGCGCCTAAGGCAATTAAGATTATTTCGGCACTTAAAGATGGTAACGCTGCTTTCAACGCTCATCAGATGCTCAAGTCTTTTCGTATAGCCAAGGAAGCTTTTGCGCGGCAAGGGGTACCTGAACGGATCGATTATGAGCTTTTTGATGAACCACATAGCTATACCACAGAAATGAATATAAGTATGATAAATTGGTTTGATGGGGCATTTGGTGTGATGCGCGAGAAAGGATTGCAGTTGGACAATGTGCTTCTCTTGGATACAAATGAGCTTGCAGTACTGAAACATGGGGTCAAGCAAGAGCTGATCCTCAGTATACCGGATTTTATCAGCCGTGAATTTAGTCGGACCGAATCACGGATTGCAACATCCACTCTGGATAAAGTGGATTACAAAAAACAACTGCGGGCATTACTTTATACAGGGGGTACCGATAGTTTGCTGCGTGTTCAGACGTTGGAATCGCAACAGGGCTGGCAACGGGTTCTATTGGAGACATCGACGCGACAGCTGATTCCGTTATTGATAAGCCCGCCTCTTACCAACGCAAATACACTACATGTCTATTTCCCCTCGATTGGTAAGCAACAGGTCGCTATGCAGGAAATTGAGGCGCTTCGCAGTAAAGGTGAGGGAGTGGTGCTCATAGATCTCTTTGGGCTCGGTGAGCGCTCTTCAGCTACTGCTGATAAAATCGATGGAGCGTTACCGCGCTTTCATACACTTTCGCGCTCACTGCTCTGGATGGGTAGTAGCATGATGGGGATTTGGGCGTCTGAAATTGGGCTTGTCAATGCTTATCTGCAACAAGAATATAAGTCCTGCAAGCAGCTCTTGATTGCAGATCGGGAGACGGCCATAGCAGCATTGATCAGCAATGTGCTGAATACCTCAGAACAGGAATTACTGCTTCGCGAGCTCCCCATCAGTTATTTGCCGAGTGCAACGGGAGCGCTGGACAGCTACAATATGGCGATCCATATTCCCGGTATTCTCCATTGGGGCGATATTCCGATGCTGCTCGCGCTCAATGAACAGCGAGTCATGGTCGATGGACTCTACCAGTTGGACGGTAAACCTTGCGAAATAACAAATAAACAGCAATTAAAAAACAAAGTGCAGCACTATAAGAAGCAATTAAATAACCAAGGAACACTCCTTATCAATTAAACATTATGGGAACAAATCGAAGATCATTTTTAAAACTGTCCGGGCTGGCTGGAATTGGATTGATGGCTGGCTGTGGACAGGAAAATAAGGCTTCAGCAAAGACAAATCTGGATCATATCCGGCTGGAAGCAGCAAAGAAATATACAGCTACATTTAATATGTCGGGCTACGCGGCCCCCAAAATACCAACCGTAAGAGTCGGTTTTATTGGGGTTGGCAATAGGGGATCTGCTGCAGTGGAACGTATGAGCCAGATTGAAGGTGTTGCGATCAACGGCATCTGTGATGTACGAGCCGAAAAGGCTGCCGAAGCAAAGGCAAGGATAAAATCAGCTGGTCACCGCGCGGAGCTATTTACCGAAAATGCCGAACACTGGAAAAAGATGTGTGAACAGGCAGATTATGATCTTATCTATATTGCAACCCATTGGAAGTTGCATGCCGAGATGGCGATATATGCCATGGAACAAGGGAAGCATGTCGCTTTGGAGATTCCAGCAGCGACGACGGTGGAAGACTGCTGGCGACTGGTACAAACCTCCGAGAAGACCAAAAAGCATTGTGTTATGCTGGAAAATTGTTGCTACGATTATTTTGAACTGCTGACCTTAAATCTAGCTAGACAAGGTTTTTTTGGAGATATCGTCCACTGCGAAGGGGCTTATATCCACGACATTCTGGAGAGTTTTTTTGATGCCGAAAAACGCTTTGATTTTTGGCGCTTAAAGGAAAATGCGACACGCAACGGGAATCTTTATCCCACCCACGGTCTGGGACCGATCTGCCAGATTCTGAAGGTCAACCGAGGTAATAAGATGGAGTATATGAGTTCGATGTCTTCAAAAGATTTTATGCTAGGGCAGAAGGCCAAAGAAATGGCTGCGACGGATAAGGAATTTGAGTCTTATATAGACAAACCCTTCCGGGGCAATATGAATATTTCCAATATCCTCACCAATAACGGCAGTACCATAATGTTACAGCATGATGTGAGTTCGCCACGGCCTTATTCACGCCTCCATCTGATTAGTGGTACCAAAGCCTTTGCGCAGAAATATCCTCTGCCCGGCAAAATCGCTATTGGCCATGCCGATTTCCTGTCTGCCGAGGAGATGACCAAACTGGAAGAGCAATATACACCGGGTATTGTCAAAAAGATCGGCGAACTGGCCAAGCAGATCGGTGGCCATGGTGGCATGGATTTTATGATGGACTGGCGCCTGATCGATTGTTTACGCAATGGTTTACCGATGGACATGGATGTCTATGATGCCGCCAGCTGGAGCGTCATTGGCCCTTTAAGTGAATGGTCGGTCGCCAATGGTTCCCAGCCAATTGAGGTGCCTGATTTTACTGCTGGTCATTGGAAAAATAATCAGGTACATGATATTGAGCTGGCGAGGGAAACGAGCACAATATCATCATAAACAAAACAGAACGAGAATATTATATTAAATCAAGAGACGTGAACATCAAAACTTTTAACACCCGGTTAGAACTGGGACAACATGCAGGAGCTGCAGGAATTGAAGCTATTAACGCTGCCATTGCGGCGAGGGGAGAAGCCAACATTATTTTAGCAACCGGACAGAGCCAGTTCGAAACATTAGAAACGCTGGTGGCTAGTGATAATATCGATTGGAGCAAGGTGCGCATGTTCCACCTCGATGAATATATTGGCATGCCAATTAGCCATAAAGCTAGCTTTCGGAAATACTTAACCGAGCGTTTCATCACGCAGGTGGCGACACTGAAGGAAGTGGTACTGATTAATGGTGAAGCGGATCCAGCTGCAGAATGTGGACGTCTGCACAACAAGATTAAAGCACATCCCATCGATGTTGCCTTTGTGGGAATTGGAGAGAACGGTCATTTGGCTTTTAATGATCCTCCTGCTGATTTTGATGTAAAAGATGCTTATCTAATTGTCAATCTGGACGAGCAGTGTCGTCGTCAGCAGTTGGGAGAAGGATGGTTTGGCTCACTCGCCGAAGTGCCATTGCAAGCTATCAGTATGTCCATACAGCAGATTCTATCAGCTCAGAAAATAATCTGTGCTGTACCGGATGAACGTAAAGCACTAGCTGTGAAAAATTGCCTCACGCAACCTATTTCCAATTTGTATCCTGCGAGTATCTTGCAGCAGCATGCCGACTGCACATGCTACTTGGACGCGGGATCTGCATCGCTTTTAAAATGATGTATCCTATGACAGCATCGGCACGCGATAGGAAAACTACCTGGGTATCCATAGGCATTATTGGAACAATGTTTTTTATCTTTGGATTTGTATCCTGGATTAATGCGATTCTCATTCCATATTTTAAAATAGCCTGTGAACTGAGCAATTTTCAGTCATACCTTGTTGCTTTTGCATTTTATATCTCTTATTTGTTGATGTCGATGCCTTCCTCGTATTTGCTCAAAAAAATAGGCTATAAAAATGGAATTATGGTAGGCTTTTGGATTATGGCATTGGGGGCATTTTTATTTGTCCCTGCGGCCTATAATAGGGCCTATCCGATCTTTTTGATTGGTCTATTTACGTTGGGAAGTGGATTAGCCCTGTTACAGACCGTCGCCAATCTATACATTACCCTGATTGGTGAAAAGGAACGTGCAGCGCAACGGATTAGTATGATGGGCATTTGTAATAAGGGAGCAGGTATACTGGCACCCTTACTATTTTCCTATATTATTTTACGCCCACAGGACAATGAGCTCTTTAAGCAGCTTCCACAGATGACAGAAACGGCGCGTACATTGGCTTTGGATGAATTGATATTACGCGTAGTAGGCCCGTATACTGCGGTCGGAATCATCTTACTATTGATCGGGCTGTTTGTTAAGTTTTCTATTCTTCCCGAATTGGATCAACAACAAGATGGCCTAGGGAAAGACAGGGACGAAACCAAGAAAAGTATCTTTCAATACCCACACCTCATTCTGGGTGCTGTGGCAATATTCCTCCATGTGGGTACACAGGTTATCGCGATTGATACGATCATCAATTATGCAGGGGTGATGGGCCTATCCCTACTGGAAGCCAAAGCACTACCTTCCTATACGTTGACGGCCACAATACTAGGCTACTTGTCGGGAATTGTCTTGATTCCCAAAGTGTTCAGTCAACACAGTATGTTGCGTTTCAGTACAGTTCTTGGTCTGATTTTGTCTATCTTAGTCGTGTCGACTCATGGACATGTTGTCCTGTTTAATATGGATCTGGATATTTCGATCTGGTTTATTGTATTGATTGGGTTTCCTAATGCACTTATCTGGGCAGGCATATGGCCATTGGCGCTTGAAGGGCTCGGTCCATTGGCCAAACAAGGATCGGCACTATTAATTATGGGACTTTGTGGCAATGCTTTACTTCCGCTCCTCTATGGGGTACTGGCCGATACGATCGATCCTAAATCAGCCTATTGGATATTGACGCCATGTTTTTTATACCTGTTATTTTACGCCTTTAAAGGGTATCGGGTTCAGACATGGTCAGGACAAACAAAAAAATCAACGAATTAACATGTGGATTATAACAAATACCAATATTATAACACCTTACCGCGTGATCGCGGATGGAACAGTATGGATTGCCGAGGGGAAAATTGTGCATATTAGCGAAGGCTATTTGTCAAAAGAAGCTGTCGAAGAAGATTGGTCAGCTGCCCAATGGCTGGATGCCGGGGGGCTGTATCTTGCACCGGGTTTTATTGATATACATGTCCATGGCGGTGGCGGCGCTGATTTTATGGATAACAGTGTGTCTGCATTTTTAACTGTTGCCGAAACGCATCTACGTTATGGTACCACTGCCATGCTGCCGACCACCTTGACCAGTGAACGCGAGGAGCTATTGGAACTTTTCTCCGTCTATGAAGCAGCTAGGGAGCAGAATAGCAAAGGGAGCCGATTTTTAGGTCTGCATCTCGAAGGGCCCTATTTTGCGATGAACCAACGGGGGGCGCAGGACCCCAAGTATATCCGTAATCCGGATCCAAAAGAATACATGCCTATACTTGAACGTTATCACCACCTCATCAGTCGATGGAGTGCGGCTCCTGAGCTGCCTGGAGCATTGGACTTTGGACGGGCTGTGCGCAGTCATGGTATCTTATTGGCTCTGGCACATACCGATGCAGTGTATGAGGAGATATTACCTGCGGTCGAAGTTGGATATCGCTTGGCAACACATTTCTACTCTGGTATGTCGGGCATGAGGCGCGTTCACGCGCATCGTTATGCCGGAGCTATTGAGAGTTGTTTTCTATTGGACCAGATAGATGTGGAGATTATAGCAGATGGTGTCCATCTGCCCGAGCCTTTTCTGCGGCTAATTCATAAAGTGAAAGGTGCGGATAAAATGATTCTGATTACCGACGCGATGCGTGCAGCTGGTATGCCCGAGGGTAAAAGCGTGTTGGGAAGCTTGCGTCACGGAACTGAAGTAATTGTTGAGGAAGGCGTAGCCAAGCTGACCGATCGTTCTTCTTTTGCAGGTAGCGTGGCTACTGCAGATCGCCTCCTCCGCACAATGGTCAACAAGGGAGGCGTTAGTTTGGTAGAAGCCGTACAGATGATGACGATCAACCCCGCAAGACTACTTGGGCTGGATCATAAGATCGGAGCAATAGCTATAGGAATGGAAGCAGATATTGTACTTTTTGATGATGATGTGGTCATTCATCACAGTTTTGTTGCTGGTGAATTACGTTACAGTAAATAAAGAACACTAAGAGGATCGTTTGGTAGAATCCCGTTCGATTAATTTGCCAGGCAATACCATATCCTGAATTTCAAAATCCCGATTTTTTATATGACGGATGAGCAGCGCACAACTCCTTTTGCCGATCTCCATGGCAGGCTCTTCAATTGTGCTTAAATTGGGTTCTACCACTGTAGCAATAGGATCATTGGTAAATCCGATGACGCCAATGTCCTGGCCTACACGGAGCCCCTGCTGCTTGATAGTCTGAATGGCACCAACAGCTTTGCGGTCATTGGCAGCGAAGATCGCGTCTGGACGATCGGGGAGGGCAAGTAGCTTCAAAGCATCAGTGGCGCCGTGAGCCTGTGAAAAACCCGAATATACAATAAGACGCGGATCGATGACCATGTTGTGCTGTTCCAGTGCTTGTAGATAACCATTTAGCCGCTGCTGTGTAAATTGCAGATTTTCGGGTCCAGCAATATGAGCAATGCGCGTATAGCCTTGTCGGATTAGGTATTCGGTCGCTTGTAAGGCTCCTGCAAAATCATCTTGGACAACTTTGGAGGCATCTATATCTTTAGGTACACGGTCAAAGAATACGATTGGCATTCCCTTGGCCATCAATTGTTCAAAATGATCGTTTGTGGATGAATCGGAAGAGATCGAAATAAGAAGTCCATCCAGACTGCTCGTTGATAGGTTTTCCAATAGGTTCTGTTCCCGTGCGACATGATCGTTGGTGACGTAGAGAATCACATTATAATCGCGTTCATAAGCTTCTTCCTGAATACCTGAAATCACCATCGAAAAATAATAATTGGTGATAAAGGGAATGACCACACCTATATTTTTTGTTGAACCAGAAGCTAAGGCGGAAGCATTTTTATTAGGCTTAAAGTTTAATTTCTTGGCGAGTGCCAGCACCTTTTTTCGGGTTTCGGGATTGACATCGTGGGTATCCCGAAAAGCCCGCGAAACTGTCGATACCGAAATTTTGAGCATCTTGGCGATATCCTTGATGCCTAAAGGATTCTTCATATTTAGATAGGGTTAACAAATTACGATACAAAATACTAAAAACTATCGAAAAATGTAGGATCTATCTTCATCCATATCTCCAGGTCACACTAGTTCGGTCGTGACGAGAATACAGTTAATAATGATATAGTATTTATTATTATAGCCTTGTCCTATACTGTTGCGGTGACAGTCCAAAATATTCTTTGAATAGATTGGAAAAGTTAGGTACACTTTCATACCCGACTTGATAGACAATTTCAGCGATGTGCATATCCTTATTTTCCAATAATTGAAGAGCCTTTAGAAGTCTATGCTGTTTTATAAACTGGAATATGGTGATCTGCATTTCTTCCTTAAACTGCCTGAAAAGTGTTCGCTCCGATAGAAAAAAATTAGCGCTAATCTCAGCGATTGACAATTTATTGTCGAGGTGTTGGAGAATATACGTGCTTACCTGGATCATCAATTCACTTTTTGCCGGCGTGATTTGTAACAGGATCGGTTTAGCCAATAGTATTGGAAGCATAGACTTGAAGGCCTCCAAGGTAGATGTTGTCAACGCATCGTGGTCTTTAAGCTTCCAATGTCGCTGTCCAAAAATCAAAAAATGATTCAACAATTCATTTGATGGATACACCTTAACTTCCTCGTGCATATTGTTCATATCCAAAAAAATGGTTTTTAATGACAGTTGCTGAGAGCGGGAAATGATTTTGTGTGGGACATGTGCCGGGATATATACAAAGAAAGTACTAGGTACACAGAAACTGGCTTTTTCGGTATAAATAAAGAGGGTACCATTTGTTGGGCTAAGTACCTGTACCTGGTCGTGCGCATGCATTTCTGTATTGAATTGTCTATAGTTACGTAAGTCAATTGTGCCATCGTGGAAGTTCTTGGCACATTGAACAAAGGGAATGGTGGATTTTGGCATTATTGAATAACAATTGTTTTATTTTCAAATATATTAAATTCTGTAGTTCCGGTACTTTTGAACTATAAAAATAAGTTGAATATGAAACAAGTTAAGATTTTCGATACTACTTTACGCGATGGAGAACAAGGACCGGGCTGCCAGTTGACACTGAATGATAAATTAGAAATCGCTGAAAAACTCGATGCAATGGGGGTAGATGTGATAGAGGGCGGGTTTCCAATAAGTTCACCTGGAGATTTTAAGGCAGTAACAGAGGTTTGTAAACTGGTGAAAAAAGCAACAGTCTGTGCATTAGCTAGGGCCAATAGAAAAGATATTGAACAGGCCTCTTCGGCCTTGAGTAAGGCAAAGGTAGCGCGGATTCAGCTCGGAATTGGAACATCGGACATTCATATTAAATATAAGTTTAATACCACTCGGGAGGTAATTTTGGCGAAAGCTTATGAAATGGTGGCTTATGCGTCGGATAAATGTGATGAAGTACAATTTTTTGCCGAAGATGCTGGTCGCGCAGACAATGATTTTTTAGTTCAAATGACCAATACAGTGGTTGAAGCGGGTGCAAAAGTTGTGAATCTTCCTGATACCAATGGTTTTTGTACACCCTTTGAGTACTTTGAAAAGATAGCCTATGTGAACCAAAATAGAAGGGAAAAAGAAAACGCAATTCTTTCTGTCCACTGTCATAATGATTTAGGTATGGCTACAGCGAATAGTATTGCTGGGCTAATGGCGGGCGCACTTCAGGTGGAAGGAACGATTAATGGTGTGGGCGAACGTGCTGGAAATGCTGCCCTAGAAGAAATTATTTTGACACTTATTGTAAAAGAAAATCTGGGGATTGCGACTGGAATTGATCCAAAATATATTGTGGAACTAAGTAGTATGGTAGAACGGGCGATGTCAAATCCTATACAGGCCAATAAGGCCATTGTTGGGAAAAATGCTTTTGCGCATTCTTCCGGCATCCACCAGGATGGCGTGCTGAAAGACCGTAGAAACTATGAAATTATTGATCCCCAAATAATAGGGGGGAAGTTGCCGGCATTGTTTTTATCCGCAAGGAGTGGACGTGCAGCATTAAAAGATCGGTTAAAAAGTATGAAAATAGATTTCTCTGCTGAACATTTTGAAAATATCTATAACCGATTTCTTGTTTTGGCAGATCAGAAACGTTTTATTGAAGATAACGACCTCCGGAGTTTGGTTTAGTACGGAGAAATATTTACAATTATATTTAAAAAAATCATGAATGAACATCCAAATTTAGCGTTAGTAAACAAATTTTTCAAAGCATATTCGAGTAATTCAATCGATGAATTGCAGGATATATTCCATGCCGATGTAAAATGGCATATTCCCGGCAGACACCCTTTAAGTGGGATTAAAAATGGGGTTGGAGAAATCGTAGAATACCTCAATCAATTAGGTAACTTTAACTTTAGAGCCGAGGGAGTAGTATTAGGGGTAAGCGATGATTATGTAATTGACTGTCATAAAAACTGGAGTGAAATAGAAAATATAGAGAATTTAAATAATTTATCTTGTTTACTATGGAAATTTGAGGGAGGTAAAATTAAAGAAGTGTTTAATTTTCCTCAGGATCAGCACGCTGTTGATTCTTTTTTTAATAAAAATTTTAAAGATAAATAACAATTTTACAAACGTAGCGATCCCAATAATCGTGGTAGATAATGTAAACTATTAGACCTGTTCATAATATGAAACAGAATTTAGAAAATGCTGTACTTGGTGAATTTTCAGATTCTGGTCATGCAGCTTTTTATCAGAATCATGACGCATTCTTAACAAAAGCACTCGCATTTTTAGCACAATAATATACCAAATGAGAGTTCGTGGTGAAAACCCCAATTTTCTTGATTCATACTTTTTCGAACAGTTTCTCTTAGTGAGAGGAGCTGTTTTTCTTTTAAAGCTAACTTTTCGGTATCTTCCACATAGCTATAAAAATTTCGGTCGCCTTATCCTACGCATTCTATCTGCGTACTTTTATATTCCTTTGTAAGGTTCAATTTTTTTTAGGAAAATTATCTGTCTGATAATAAATGGTCTACCGTTATTTTTACGTTCTTTTTTTTAATGCGCAAAAGGGCTTCATTATCGCAATCAATCTTTGTGTCAATGAAAATTTAAAATGCACGAAGAAATGAAAGCACATATCATCAAGAAGCTCATGGCAATAGAAGCGAGCGAAGGAGTACGTATACTTTTTGCCTGTGAATCCGGAAGCCGAGGTTGGGGATTTCCGTCAATCGATAGCGATTACGACGTTCGGTTTATTTATGTGAGAAAAGCGGAGGACTACACCCGTTTGTTTCCGCTGCCTACCGAAATGCGGTTTCCGATAATCGATGATCTCGATATTGCAGGCTGGGATCTGTTTAAAGTACTCACCTTACTGTATAAGAGTAATGTCAGTCCATTTGAATGGATCCAGTCACCAGTGGTCTACCATGAGTTTAACGGATTCAAAACAAGTTTTAGGGTAATGATGGAAAATTATTTTGACGCACGTAGGCACACTCATCATTATTTAGGGATTGTCCGTAGCAAATTAGAAGATCTGCAACGGGAAACGATGAAGCTCAAAAGTTTATTTTATATCCTAAGATCTCTACTTGCAGCAGACTGGAGTATGACCTATCGCAGTTATGCGCCCATGACATTGACCGAACTATCCGTATTATTGCCTGATGTTGTTAAAGGCGAAGTTATGGAATTGCGCCAGTTGAAGAGCCAAGTCGATGAAGGATTTATATACAGCTGTTCAGCAACCATAAGGAATTATATTGAAACAAGGTTAATACACTTAGAGCATCAAGTAAAAGAGGTTCCCGTATCCATATTGGATAAAGAAGGACTGGAGAATTACTTTAAAAGCATATTAAGATGACTATAGACGAACTTCGAAAGAACGGGCTGATCCTGTTTGAGGCCGTTGTCGGCAGCCGGACATATGGCTTGGCCACAGCATCTTCCGATACTGATATCAAGGGCGTATTTTATCTGCCCCTAGAATATTACTTGGGTGGTCAATATATTGCCCAAGTGGCAAATGCCAGCAATGATGAAGTTTACTATGAGCTAGGACGCTTCGTAGAGCTCCTTTCAAAGAGTAACCCCACTGTATTGGAGCTTTTGGCTTGTCCTGCCGATTGTATCGTATACCAAGATCCAATCATGGATCAATTTAAAATGCAGGATTTTATTACGCGAGAGGCCGCTATGACCTTTGCGCAATACGCGATGGTACAGGTGCGGAAGGCAAAAGGATTGAATAAGAAGATCAACAATCCGATGGATCGTGAACGTAAAAGTTTGCTGGATTTCTGCTTTATCATAGCTGGTCATGGTAGTTTACCGTTAAGCGCGTGGTTAAGCCAGCGGCAATGGAAACAAGAAGACTGTGGTTTAGCAAAGATCGAACATGCAAAGGGTATGTATGCATTGTATTATGATCAGGCCCAGACTTTGGGTTACAAAGGTATCGTTGCCACACTGGAGAGTAATGAGGTTTCCTACAGTTCTATCCCTAAGGATGAAACACTTTGTGCCTACCTCTTTGTTAATCACGAGGCTTATTCTTCGTATTGCAAGACCTATAATGAATACTTTAGCTGGGTTTCAAAGCGTAATGAGGCACGCTTTGAAGGAACAATGAATCATGGGCAGGGCTATGATGCCAAAAATATGATGCATACCGTACGCCTATTGCAACAGGCAAAAGAGATTTTGTCTAAAAGTGCACTACAGATACAACGTCCCAACAGGGAAGAACTCTTGCGCATCAAGAATGGCGCTTATAGCTATGATGAACTTTTCGTTTGGTCGCAAAAGCTATTTCAGGAGGTTCAAGAACTTTCCTTGCACAGTTTACTTCCGGTAGCGCCAGATCAGGATAAGCTGAGGCAGCAATTGGTGGACATGCGTAAACAGCTGTATCATGTCAGACTTTAATTCCTTATGCTAAAAACGCAGGATCTATATACTGCCTAATTCTGTTTGTCTTTCCAGTAATAAGTCAACCTGACTCGATGCGTATTGTCTGCGGGCGAACGCTCGAAGTTATTCTCTCTGCAGTAGAGCAAAACTAAAGGGGGACGATTTTTTCCGGTGAATTGTACAGACTTTGATAAAGGAATTCCCCTTGTTAGGTTCCGTCCAACTAAGTTTTCGTTTTGTCCGTAGGACAAAACGAAAACTTAGTTACTACTAGTAGTATTTATTGTTTTCTTTCAATTTTTACTAATCCTTGTCGTGTCGCTAGATACAAGTTCCCATTAATATCAAAAGTCATTGTTGAAATGTATGAAGTTGGAATGTCAGAATTCTCATTGTGATAATTTTCCCAGCCATCTTTTAAGTCATATCTTACTAAGCCGACTCTGTCAGTCGAAATCCAAAGAACCTTTTCATTTTTGTCGTAAAGAACGCAATTAGCATGGTTAAATGGCATTCCTGAATTTTCGGTCGTAAATTGTTTGAAAGTTCCGTCTGTGTATCTAATTGCAATTCCTTCATCATTGTTTACTTTTCCTTTCACTTTTCTGTCAAACTCATAAAGCGTAAAAAAAAGATTACCATTTTCGTCCTCGTCCATTGAAGTAATACATTTTCCTTTTAAAATGGTATTTGTATTTTCAAAGTTAGTTACCTGATTATTTTCGTCAATTATAGCGGTACCACTAAAGGTTCCAATCCAAATTCTGTTTTTTGAATCTCTTTTTGCGAAATTTACTCTGTTTGACGGCAGGTCTTTGAGTTTGCTTTTATTTAGATTCGTCCATTTTCGATCTTTGTAAATTGTCAAGCCTTCGTCAGAGCAGAAAAATACTTCTCCAGTTTTTTGATTATTAACAATTTCATAGGCTCCATCTATTCCAATATCTGTTGAGTCATACTTTGTCCATTTTACATTGTCAAAACTGTAAATATTTTTAGTTCCATAAACCCACTTAACATTTTCATTATCTGTTGTTAATGCATAATAGGAAAAGAATTTCCCTTTGTCAGTAATATCTTGTTCTGCATTTTTGAATTCTTTTCCGTCAAAAGTTACCAATCCTTCATCAACAGTCAGCCAAACAAGCCCATTTTTGTCAATTGTGATATTGTCGTTCATATTGTTTGAAAGATTTGAGTTACTAGAGTTCCAAACTGTCATTTTGTAATTTTTTAAACTTCCGTTTTTGTACACGTAGGTTTTATTGTATATCTCGGGGCTTCTTGGTTTATCAAATGACGACTTAAAAATCTTCATATCAATCTGCTCAATCTGTCCCGAAATTTTGTTGTCGCTTATTGCAAAAATTAAGTTGATGGACGATTTTTCTACTGCCTTTCCACCTGTTATTGCTGGTGTCCATTTCTTGAATTTGTTAAGTTCTTCAATAATTTTCAATGAAATGGGATTGTTTGATTGGTCAGTATGACTTAATACACAAGCGTGACCTTTTGCGTCAACAAGAACCTGAAATTTTACAGCACCTTTTATTCCTTGTAAGTTCAATTCCTTGTTCAGTTTGTCTTGTAATTTTGTGAACTCATTTTGTTCATAACCTGCTTTTATATCTCCACAGTCAAGGCAAAACTTTTCAGCCTTACAATTTTCGAGTTTTACAGGGAATAAGTTTTGTGCCTTTGCTTGAATTGTCAAACCTGCAAAAAGGATAAAAAGCGTTTTTCTCATTTATTTTGTTTATCTATTGAAGAGTGTCCGTTTAATATTGCTTGTAAAGCTGTCCGCGTACCGATGGCTTAAGTTATGGGGCTTGGCGTCAGTGGTGGAAATTGAAGCTAAAAGTTTCAATCCAGCGACAGGGTGAGCAAAGGCCAACTAATGGCATAAATTTAAGGAAAAAGTCAACAAAAACTTTATATTGAAGACGAATACTTTCCTCTGCCGGTTAGAGGGGAAGGAAATAGTATGCTAATTTTTATTAAGAGTTTATGTTTTGAATGGTGTCATTATCAACGTATTATTAATTAAAGACATTCTCCAGTAGATGATAACTAGTGTAACGATTGAAAGAAAATCTTAGATAATTTTTTTACTGGCATGCATTTCAGTAATTTTGATCTATAACATAAACTTTAAGTAAGAATGGAAAAGTATAATTACGGGGTCATTGGTCTGGGTGTAATGGGAAGAAATCTGCTTTATAATATTGCCGATAACGGTTTTTCTACCGTAGGATTCGATTTAGATGAAGAAAAGGTAATAGAACTTCGTAAAGGAGTGGCTTCAGGTACAAAGGTTGTTGGAGCTGTTTCTCTAGAGGAATTTGTGTCAAGTTTAGACAGTCCGCGAAAAATTATTTTGATGGTTCCTGCAGGCAAGCCGGTTGATGCTGTTCTTGAAAGCATAACACCGCTTCTGAGTCCAAAAGATGTTGTAATTGATGCGGGAAATTCTTATTTCAAAGATACCGAAAGACGTAGAGCTGATTTAGCTTCTAAAAACCTTCATTTTATGGGAATGGGAGTTTCTGGAGGAGAGCAGGGCGCAAGAAGAGGACCGAGTATTATGCCGGGTGGAGATCTGGAAGTTTTCAATTTGGTGAAGCCTATGCTGGAAGTTATTTCGGCAAAAGTAAACGGGGAACCTTGTACCGCTTATATGGGGAAAGGAGCTGCCGGGAATTATGTTAAAATGGTTCACAACGGAATTGAATATGCCATCATGCAATTGATCAGTGAAGCATACGATTTACTGAGAAAAGGAGTTAATCTTACCAATGAACAATTGTATGAAGTCTTCAAAAGATGGAATGAAGGCGAGATGAGTTCTTTCCTTATTGAAATAACAAGAGATATCTTCCAGCAAAAAGATGATGTAACAGACGGTTTTCTTGTCGACAAGATTTTAGATAAAGCAGGAGCAAAAGGAACCGGAAAATGGACTTCTGAGGAGGCTATGGAAATCGGTGTGTCTATTCCAACCATCGATGTTGCAGTAACATCAAGAATTTTATCCGCTTACAAAGATGAACGAGTGAAAGCTTCTCAATTATATGCTAAAGAAGAAGTAAAAACTCCTGAAAATACAGAATTGTTCATCAAAGAGGTGGGGGATGCTTTGTATTTATCTACTTTAATCAGTTATGCTCAAGGTTTGGCATTATTGGTAAAAGCTTCTGAAGAATATCAATTTGAAATTCCGTTAAAAGATGTTGTTAAAATCTGGAGGGGTGGATGTATCATTCGTTCTGGTTTATTGGAAAAATTTTATCAGGCTTATTCAAAATACGAGAACTTATCTAATATTTTATTGGATCAGGAAATTTCAGAAATTGTAAAAGATAAAATTTCGTCATTAAGAAAAACAGCTGCTTTTGCAGTATCAAATGGAATTCCAAGCTTAGGAATTCAGGCGGCTCTAGGGTATTTCGAAGCTTACACCACGGCATCTTTGCCTGTAAACCTGCTTCAGGCTCAGCGTGATTATTTTGGTGCGCACACTTACCAAAGAACGGACAGAGAAGGAGTTTTTCATACTTCATGGCAAAACCCAAATAACTAAATCCTAACAATGAGTGACAATACAATCCTGCATCCAACAACGATCGTTATTTTTGGTGCAACAGGGGATTTGGCAAAAAGAAAGCTTTTTCCAGCCTTTTACAATTTATATATCGATGGCAGAATGCCAAAAGGTTTTAATATTTTAGCTTTGGGAAGAGCCGAAAATACAGATGAAAAATTCAGAGCTTATATTAAAGAAAATCTGGAGAGTTTTTCCAGGAAGACTGTAATCAAGGAAGATTGGGCTGGTTTTCAGGCCCACATCAGCTATTTTCAGCATCAGCTTGACGAAGAAAGCTCTTATCAGAATTTATATCAGAAACTGGAAAATTTCGATAAAGTGTACGGAATGAGAGGAAACAGGCTTTTCTATTTGTCCATTGCACCAAACTTTGTATCGGTAATTTCAAACCATCTTAAAAATACATCAATAGCATCTGATCCTTCAACGGATCGAATTATTATCGAAAAACCTTTTGGTCACAATAAAGAATCTGCTATTGAGCTGAATAATCTTCTTTCACAAACTTTCCAGGAAGAACAGATTTATCGTATCGATCATTATTTAGGTAAAGAAACAGTTCAGAATATTTTGGCGTTCAGGTTCGGAAATTCAATTTTTGAACCTCTTTGGAACCACAGACATATAGAATCGGTGCAGATTACCGTTGCCGAAGAAGTAGGAGTGGAAACAAGAGCCAGTTTTTATGAGCAGACAGGAGCTTTGCGCGATATGATTCAGAACCATCTTTTGCAAATTCTTTGCATGGTTGCTATGGAACCTCCAGCCTCACTCGAATCAGGTGAGATCAGGGATCGTAAAGTTGACGTTTTAAAATCCATCCGTAGGATTTCTCCCGAAAAAGTAGATCATTATGCGGTAAGAGGACAGTACGGGCGAGGCAAAGTAAATGGACTAAAAGTAAATGGCTATCGCCAGGAAGAGGGAATTGCTCATGATTCCAATACGGAAACATTTGTCGCTATTAAGTTTTATCTGGATAATGAAAGATGGGAGGATGTTCCTTTTTATGTTCGTACCGGTAAGAAGATGAAAGAAAAGCATTCTTATATAACGATTCAGTTTAAGCCACTTCCAAATTCTATGTTTTCAGAAAGCACTTCGCTTCTGTCGGCAAACCGATTGGTTATTAATATTCAGCCACAAATGGACATCAGATTGCAGTTTATGTCTAAAAAGCCGGGCTTGTCTTTAGATCTTAAACCTGTGGAAATGATTTTCGATAATTTTGCCTGTCAGACCGATACTCCCGAAGCTTATGAAACTCTTTTATTGGAAGCACTTGTAGGAGATCTTACATTGTTTATGCGCTCTGATCAGGTAGAAGAAGCTTGGGATGTGATAAAAACGATTCAGGAAACCTGGGAAAAAACCAAAGACCCATCTTTCCCAAATTATGCTTCAGGCAACTGGGGACCTGACGAGAGTGATGCATTGGTAGAGCGACAGGGACATCAGTGGGTTTAAAATCTAATTAAAAGAAAATGAATATTACGATATTTGATAATCTGGATGCCTTATATAAAGAATCAGCAGATACATTTGTTGAGCTTTCGAAAAAAGCAATCCAGAAGCATGATAAATTTGTGGTTGCGTTGAGTGGTGGCTCTTCACCGAAAGCCATCTTTAGTTTATTAGCTACACCCGAATATGCAGATAAAATAATTTGGGACAAAATCCATTTTTTTTGGGTAGATGAAAGATGGGTTTCTCTCGAAGATGAGAAAAGTAATTTTAAGATGACTTTGGAAGTACTTTTGAATAAGGTTCCAGTCAATGAAAATCAGATTTTCCCCATGTATAAAGACGGAATTGAGCCTGAAAATTACGCTAAAGAATACGAAGCTCAAATCAGAAATGTTTTGGGAGCTGACGGTATTTTTGATTTCATCCTTTTAGGAATGGGCGATGATGGCCACACAGCTTCTCTCTTTCCAGGCGAAAAGATTTTACAAGAAAAAGAAAAATGGGTTGATGCCTACTATCTAAAGCCACAGGAAATGTTTAGAATTACGTTGACTGAACCTATTATCAATAAAGCTGAAAATATTCTGATTGTTACATTTGGCAAATCCAAGAAAAACGCTTTGAATGAAGTTCTTCATGGTGTATATAATCCTGAACTATATCCGCTACAGTTAATTGAAAAGAAAGCAGGAGTCCAACTTTTTACTGATAAAGAAACTGGAATTTAATGTTATTTAACTATAATGAACGTCTAGCCAAAACTGCCTCCCTTAACGATTGAAAAGGGAGGCTTTTTATTTTCCGTTTTCTGCTTTATCAGTACAATCCAATCATCTTACACGCTTTCGTTACCTGACAATAATAACGCATCTTCAATCGGCAATAAATCATCTTTCCAAAGTGGTGTTTTGCAGGATCGAGCGAGCAAATTGTTCTTTGCTACCAATACATTTACCGGATACTTTTCTCATTTAAATAAAAATAATTGTAAGGCCGAGAATACAAACTTGGCCTTTTTTATAAAAAGATTAAACGAAAACGAGTCAACCATTGTTATAAGAGTACTTTCATAAATTAGGTTAATAACAGGTAGTAAAAACCTTGAGATCCCCTCCTCAAGGTTTTTTTATTTTTTTCAAACGAGTAAGACATTACAATTGTTTCTAATATGAAAAATGAGAAGATTGCTTTTGCTGGTTTGATTTGCACTTGTCAAGCCAGCATTTTTTGAAACCGACTATCCCATTATTGGGATCATAACTATATATCAGGGCTGGATTATTCCAGCCTTTTTTGTGAGTTGAATCTAAAATCCAACCATTCCGGGGCGAGCCATGTTATTTGCATAATAATGTAACTCCAATAACAGAAGGGCTGGAAGATTACCTTTAAAAGTGACACTGTAAATTTTAAAATTATGGGCTTAACGAAATACCGCGAAAAACGCGCCGCTGGAGAGACGCCGGAACCATTTGGAGGGAAATCCAATGGCAAGGAGCTCCGCTTTGTTATCCAGAAGCACGATGCATCTCATCTCCATTATGATTTCCGTCTGGAGATGGACGGCGTTCTAAAAAGCTGGGCTGTACCAAAAGGTCCCTCCACAGATCCCGAAGTAAAGAGGCTGGCCATGATGGTCGAAGACCATCCTTATGATTACCGTAATTTTGAGGGAATTATTCCAAAAGGTCAGTATGGTGGCGGGACGGTTATCGTCTGGGATGAGGGAACCTATGTGCCAGTTGATGAAGAGGATACGGGTATTTCAAAACAGGAAAAGAGTTTGCTGCATCAGCTTCATTCTGGAAAATTGAAATTCAGACTGAATGGCACTAAGTTAAAAGGCGAATTTGCACTCGTGAAGGCCCATGGAAGGGGAAATAACGGCTGGCTTCTTTTTAAACTGGAAGATAAGTACGCCAATAAAAAGGATATTACATTAAAGGACAAATCGGTTATATCGGGCAAGAGTATCGCGCAGATGGAAAAATCACCCGACAAGATATATGGCAAGAACATTATCAAAAAAGATACGACCGTAAAGGATAAAAAGGGCAAGGATGCTAAGCAAGCCGCTGAAATTATTGAAGATCAGCTGCAGGCTGTGCCCACAGAAGAAACGAAAACAGAAAGCAATGTGTCAGCTCTCCTGAAAAAGGCTCCTAAACAGGCTTTCTATCAGACTTTGGAGCCCATGCTTGCCACCTTGGTTGACAAGGCTTTTGACGATCAGGGTTGGGTCTATGAAGTAAAATGGGACGGCTACCGTGCTGTTGCCTTTAAGAAAGGCAGAAAGCTTGAACTAAAATCTAGAAACGATAAGAGTTTCAGTGAAAAATTCTACCCGATCTATGATACCGTAAAAAGCCTGGATATAGATGCTGTACTGGACGGTGAGATCGTCGTGCTGGGGAAAAACGGTACGGCAAATTTTGGCTCACTTCAGAACTGGCGGAGCGAAGCGGATGGCGATCTTGTCTATTACGTGTTTGATATCCTCTGGTATAAAGGAAAAGATCTCAAAGAACTGCCGCTTACAGACCGTAAGGAAATCCTGAAGGAAGTTTTACCACAAAGCAGCAACATATTGATCAGCGAGCATTTTCATACTTCGGGCATTTCCTTTCTGGAAGAAGCCAGAAAGCTTGGGCTGGAGGGTATAATGGCAAAACGGGCCGACAGTCAATATTATGCAAAGGCGCGTTCAAAGGACTGGCTCAAAATTAAAGCCAACAAAAGACAGGAAGTTGTCATTGGCGGCTATACGCTGAATGATGATTCAAGCAAGCTTTTCAGTAGTATTCTTGTCGGAGTTTATGAAGGGAAAAAATTGATTTACACCGGAAAGGTGGGTACAGGATTCAATGAGAAGTTACAGCATGAAATGATGGCGCTTTTTAAACCTTTAATCATCAAAAAAGCACCATTTGCCGAGGAACCTGACGTCAACAAACCCTCGCGTTTCCGTCCCGATCCGCCGCATGCTTCGGTAACCTGGCTTAAGCCTGAGCTGATCTGCGAAGTAAGCTTTACGGAAATTACCAGTGATGGTGTCATGCGACACCCATCATTTGATGGAATGCGCGAAGATAAATCAGCAAAAAAAGTAATACTGGAGGAGGAAACATCAACGGAATCAGTTGTTGCGGATACATCCGATTCGCTCGTCAAAGCTCGGGCCGACAATGGAAGAAAAACCTTGCTGAACCCAAAAGATAAAATGCAGGTTCGGAAAGTAAACGGTCATGAGCTGAAATTTACTAATCTAGATAAAGTGTTCTGGCCAGATGAGGGCTATACTAAGCGGGATCTGATCAATTACTACTATCAAGCTGCGCCCTTTATACTTCCTTATTTAAAGGATAGGCCACAGAGCATGAACCGTTTTCCAAATGGAATCGAAGGAAAAGGATTTTATTTTAAAGACGTGACCGATACTGCTCCCGACTGGGCGGATACGTATCTTTACCACAGTGATACGGATGAAAAGGACAAACATTATTTGGTCGGAAAAGATGAAGCAACCTTACTTTATATGGCCAACCTGGGCTGCATCGAAATGAACCCCTGGAGCAGTACAGTGAAAAAGCCCGATCATCCAAGTTTCTGCATAATAGATCTTGACCCTGATAAAAATTCATTCGACCAGGTAATCGAAGCTGCCCAGGTAACAAAAAGTATACTTGATGATATGGGGGTGACTTGCTACTGTAAAACCAGCGGTTCGACAGGCCTGCATATTTATATCCCTTTCGGTGGGAAATATGATTACGAGCAGTCCAAAGAATTTGCGCGCGTGGTTGTTACCTTGGTGCACAATGAACTCCCGGATTATACGAGTCTGGAAAGGACCGTAAAAGACCGGAAAGGAAAAATGTATCTTGATTTTTTACAGAACAGGCCCCACGCTACAATTGCTGCTGCGTATTCGGTAAGACCGAAACCCGGAGCTACGGTATCAATGCCACTGCATTGGGACGAGGTAAAGAAAGGGCTTAAGATCAGTGATTTCAATATCCGTAACGCCATTGCAAGGATGAACGAAATGGGAGATATCTTTAAACCGGTACTCGGAAAAGGAATCGATCTGAAAAAAGCAATTGCTAAATTTTCAGAAAAATAGAAAAAGGCAGTTCACACTAGATGCTTACATCAAAAACTAAAGAGATTAGATAACGTGTTATCTGAACGAATTGCCTGTGTTTCTACAAATCAAAGTAAAAGGTTGAACCTTTACCTTTAGCACTTTCTAACTGTATTTCTGAGCCATGCTGGCGAAGGATTTCCGCAACCAGGTACAAGCCGATTCCAAATCCAGAGATATTGGAGGTATTTAAATTATCGACACGGTAGAATGATTTAAAAATATTCTTTTGATGTTTAAGATCTATTCCAATACCTTCATCCCGAACGAATATCCGTGTTTTATCTCCGGATTTATCGGTGCCAACCGTAATTTTTCCTCCAGAGGGGGAGTATTTCACGGCATTGCTAACCAAATTGCTGATCACCTGATCGATCTTTGCCCTGTCTGCAAATAGGTAGAGGTCTGGATCGCAGACGATTTCAACAGGATGTTTTTTTGAATCGAGATCATCCGTACAGTCCCTTATCAGTCTTTCCAGCTGAAAGCTGGTTTTGTGAAGCTGAAGTTTACCTTCTTCAGCCTAGGCAATACTTAAAAAGTCTGCAATCATCAACATCATCTTTTTAATCTGGGATTCGATCTTTACTGCCATCTGGGCACTTTTCTGCCCAAAGGTATCTTCATGAATCTGCATCATTTGGGCACACATCAGCACGGTCGTGAGGGGAGTTTTAAGTTCATGGCTGGCCATGGATATAAATACATTCTTCCGTTTTTCTTCCTGTTTTTTTTCGGTGATGTCCCGGGCAATCTTTGAAACGCCTATGATCTCCCCATGCTCATTTTTTATTGGAGATATAGTCAGTGATAAGTCGATCAATTTTCCAGACTTTGTTAACCGAAGGGTCTCAAAATGTTTTATGGATTTTCCAAGGCGCATTTTGCCCAGAATATAATCTTCTTCGGCGTGCCTTTCGGGCGGAATTATTTTTAAGATCGGTTGCCCGATCATTTCATAGGAGGTATAACCGAAAAGACTGGAAGCAGCATCATTCCAGCTGGTGATGATTCCCTCCAGCGTCTTTCCGATGATCGCATCGTAAGAAGAATTTACGATAGCTGCCAATTCAGCACTTTTTTCAATGGATTTTTTCTGATCTGTAATATCCATGATAGCTCCAATAATCCTTCTTGAGGTTTTTGGCCCACTGAAGTAGGCAAGACCTGTTATCTTAACATATCCAATGGTGAAGGTTTTCGGTTTAATGATCCGGCAGGTAAATTCAAAATGATCTTCGGCCCCGTTTTCACTGAGTCCCTTCATCTGCTGGTAGATGGCAAAACGATCCTCCGGATGAATAATTTCTATCACCGTATTTTTAGATTGGGCGGGGTAGGGCGATTCGAGTATTTGCTGTGCCCTTTCGGATAAATTGACAACCTCCTTTTCGGCGTTCCAATCCCAGGTTCCCAATCCCGTTGATGCAAGGGCAAGGCGCAGGCGTTCTTCTTTCTCTCGTAGTATTGCTGTCAGCTTATCTTTTCTTTGTTCAGCAAGAACTGCTTCTGTCACGTCTTTGGTAAAGCACATGGAATGAACGAATTCATTATCTTTCATCAATGCACTGGAATTTATGGTGACATGTTTTATATTCCCATTTTTGCATTTCAGGGTCGCCGGATAATTTTCAATACGCTCGTTGTTTAAGAGTTTCCCCAGGATAGTGGAAATTGTGTCCTGATCAGCGTGAAATGACGCTATGCTGGCACCTATATATTCCGTTTCATCATAGCCGAGCAAGTCAAGCTCCGCCTGATTGGCCCAGATGATAATACCATCGCGGTTTACCCAATGAAGGGCCAAAGAAGCTCTGTCAATAAATTCTGAAAGTTCAGCTATTTTGTTTTTCAGTTCAATATTTTCAGTTGCCAATTGCTCAGTTGTAGTGGGACTGTTCATAGATATATTAAGTGGATATTGATTCTGACAAAATTACATAATACAAGATACTTAAAGGAAAGTAAAAATACGTTGGGTAATAAGTAAATATTACAATATTTAAAATAGGAATATAAAATTGTCCAGTTATGAAAAAATGGCAAGCAAATTGAGTGTAATTCCGCAAAACACACCATTTTTCTACTAAAGATGTATAAAATATTACTTGTCGACGATCACACCTTGGTCAGGAATGGCTTGCGACTAATATTGGAGCCACATAAGCAGTTATCCATTATTGGGGAGGTGGGAGACGGATTTCTAGCACTGGAATTTCTAGATAAAAATGAGTTACCAGACCTTATACTTACTGATATTAAAATGGAAGAGATGGATGGCATTACAATGATTCATAAAGTGAAGGCCAAGTACCCTGATCTTGACATTGCTGTCTTATCGATGGTTGAGGATAATAGTACCGTTTCTGATGCATTTAGGGCCGGGGCAATTGGCTTTTTATCCAAAAATTCAGATTATGATGAGCTTGTAGCGGGTATAGTACAAATATCTCAAGGTAAAAGATATATTTCAATGGAAATAGGTCTATCACTTCTCGATCATTTTCAGCTAAATAGACCCATTTATATCGATAAAGAAGCTATTTTTCATCGCTACGATATTTCTGAAAGGGAATTGAAGGTTTTGGAACTGATCTCACATGGTTTTACAAACGCTGAAATAGCAGATCAGATATTTCTGAGCAAACGTACGGTTGAAGGGCATCGGCAGCAGCTGATTGATAAAACAAAAACAAAAAATACGGCTGATCTAGTGCGGTTCGCCTTTCAGAATAAACTGCTACAATAAAGGCCTACGGTCAATAACCGATTTAAAATTTAATCTTTTGTGTAGATAAAAGGTCTGTTCACGCTATAGGTTTAAATTAATACGTATAAGATGGAACTCGATAAGGAAGTAATTCAGCGTATCGGCAAGCTACTTGATCGTAAGACTGTCGCAACGGCAGAAAGTGTAACAGCCGGACAGCTTCAGTTTATGCTGTCTCAGATCGAAAATGCTGCGGCTAATTTTAAAGGGGGGATTACAGCTTACACACTTGAAGAGAAAGTAAATTTATTAGGAATCGATGAGGATGAGGCTAGAGAATGTGACTGTGTGTCGTCCCAGATCGCAGAAGATATGGCACTGCAGGCATCACACTTGTTCAATGCTGATTTTGGTATAGGTGTTACCGGTTACGCAACTCCGGTGGAAGAGTCTCAATTTAAGTTATATGCATATTTTGCGATATCGTATAAGATGCAGATAATCGTTTCTGAGAAAATAGAAATGAATAAAAACTTCTTAGGAGCAAAAGGGCAGCAGAGATATGGCGAAATTATTTTGGCAACCTTTGAAAGTATACTGGCCAAGCAATTGTAGCGAAATCTACTATCCATATTGATCGAACTATCAGTTGCGAGCAAAAATCATTTCAAATAGACAGGAAAACTGCTCATCTTGAAGTGATTTTTCCTCCCAAATTTGACTTAGGGTTTCAAAACTACTTTGACGCAATCGTCTTCTTTTTCATTGAAAATTTGATACCCGTGCTCTGCTTCAGCAAGAGGAATGGTGTGGGTAATTATATCATCGAGAACTACTTTATTTTCGCTGACAAGGTTGATAAGTTTGTCAATATAATTAAGAACTGGGGCTTGGCCCTGCTTAATTGTTATACCCTTATCGAAAATCCTAAATAGTGGGAAATTATCGTATGGTGAACCATATACACCCATAATAGATACTGTCCCCATTCGTCTGACCGCTTCAAAGCACATTTCCAATACTTTTATTGATCCTTTTTCAAAGTTTATCGTTGCTTTTACTTTATCCATAAAATTTCGTTCGGGTTCAAAGCCTACTGCATCTACGCATACGTCGGCTCCTCTTCCGCCAGTCATTTCGCGAATTGCTTGGATAACATCTACTTTATGTGGATTTAGGATTTCAACATTATTGACTGCTTTTGCTTTATCCAGCCGATAGTCCAGCGGGTCGATAGCTCTCTCAAAAGATGACGTATATGTAACAGCGATATATGCCAAACCATTATGTGGTTGGTGCTGTTCACGGTGAAAGGATTATTCATTAAATGCAGGTGATTGCTGGTAATAACTTGGTTCTGTGATTGAAAACTCAAATCAGGTTGTCTACGCGGTCGTAACTGACATTGAAAGCGGGTTAAAACGATTATCAAATCTTTTGAGTGATGAAGAATAAGAAACAAACTTATTTTTATAGGAACAGTCTTTCCATCGTATTTATCGTATTATTTATAGCTGCGCTGGGTGCGCAGGGATTTTTTGGATGGAAAGAAAACAATGAGAATCTGAAAGATCTGGGGTCTCCAGAAATTATATTTTCTGCATATCTGAAAAGCGGCCATTTTTTCTCGTCAACATTTGAAAATTTCCAAAGCGAATTTCTGCAAATGGCGCTTTATGTCATGCTTACGATCTCTTTGCGGCAAGTGGGATCGGCTGAGTCAAAAGATCCGGAAAAGCCTGAAGAAGTTGATCGGCTTCCTGATCCAACCCGAAAAGATGCACCAGGTCCAGTTAAGAGAGGGGGATGGCGTTTAATGCTTTACCAAAATTCCCTGTCGATTGTTTTTGTTATCCTATTTCTAGTAAGTTGGGCAGGCCATCTTTATGGCAGTTTTAAGGATGCCAACTTGCAAGAAAGCTTGCATGGCAAACCCTAAAAAAGTTTATTAGATTTTCTAGCTGAACCTCAGTTTTGGTTTGAAACTTTTCAGAACTGGCAAAGTGAATTTCTCTCGGTGGCCTCAATTGTTATATTAACAATATTTCTCCGACAAAAAGGATCTCCAGAATCTAAACCTGTGGACGCAGCTCATACAGATACAGGTAAGTAGTTCATTCTAAATCGGGCGAAGCTGTTATCTTTGTTAGAGGTCGATCAGAACCAAGATTGCACTTCGCGAAAAGAATCGATGAAAATTGCGATATATAATCCCTGAAGGTAAATCTTGGTATGCGAATTATAATGGCTAGGATGCGAAAATTAACTTTAGTATTGCTAAGAAATAAGGCAAGCTATTTTTTTGTGAAGCTTTTCGTTATCTGCCAAAAGGCTCCCTTATCGATTAATAGGGGAACCTTTTATTTGAAAAAATTAATTTAAATCACCGATTGTTTTGTTATCATCCCTCACTAAAGCAAGTAGTTTTTGAACAGCAGGTTGTCTCCATTTCTCGGGCATATCGCCGTCCAGATAACCTAGATCCTCACCTATAATGAGTTCGTGTCCTTGAGAGGATATTTTGGCATATTGGCCCAGCTTACCACTTTCAACCAATTCAAAATCAAATAATTGTTCTGTTTCCGTTGTTAAAGTAACCGGAATGTCTTTATATAATTTAGTTTTTGTCATAAACTGAAATATTTATTAGTTCTTCCTATAATAGTTCAAATTTTGAAGCCTTGGCAAGACTTTGATATAATCCGCATTGCTGCCGCTGCCTATCCATTTTCCGCTTTTGATTTTTCATAGGCTAGAAGTTCATCTGCACAGAGCTTCCCGAATTTATCAGCCGCTAATGGGCTATCTGCAGTAATCAGTTTTCTATCAACGTGACAATCGCCTGCAATTTTTTTATTCAAAATTTCAACGCCAAGTTGTTTGAGTTTTTCGCCGTAAAACCAGGGCATCTCTCCGGGCTGATATCCACTTTCTGGCAAAGTCCTATCCATTTCATCAGGAAACGAATTGATCTGATACCCCTTAAACGGAAACTCGGTGTCTCCACAATCTGCTGCGCTTAAGAGCGCTGCCGGACCATGGCAGATTGCCAATAGATATTTATCTTCAGCTACTACCCATTTGATAAGTTCTTTTACATCATTATTTTCAGGTAGTCCCAGCATTGCACCATGCCCGCCTGGGATAAAAACGGCAACGTAGTCAACGTATGCCTTATTCGTGTCAGCTATAAAATCCCTGAGGCTGTGCGGGTTTGAGAATTGCGTATTATACTTGTCGAGGATTTTACCGATGTTTTCATCTTCATACGGCATAGCCCACATTTCAAATTTTACAGAAGCACCAGTTGCTGTATAGAAGTCAACCTCAAATCCAGCCTGTTCGAGATGAAGAATGGGAACCAAGGTTTCGACCGGATGATTACCCGTTGAAAACTTCTTTCCATTTTTCATCGTCATATACCGCTCCTCGGTACAAAGCACGAGAATCTTTTTCCGGGTATCTTTGTTGACATCACTGTACTTTTTTTTGCTGTAATTTGTTTTGGTCGTAACCATCGTTTTTCTTGAAAAAAAAGAAGGTTCGTAACCAATTCCGTCAAATACAGATTCTTTACTCAAATCGTTTGAAAATAAGGACATAGTAATATTTTTTAGAATTTGTTATCCATGCTTTTGATGATTCAACAATCAAACGCGCGACATTTTATAAACTATAAGAGATAACAATATCAAAACCAATGCTGTTTCGTCTAAAAAATATTTGTGAAAAGAGCACTCGAGAGAGATTGGGGGAATTATGGAGTTTTCACTGTAAAATATCCCTTTATTTTATTTTAATCAAACTAAAGCGCAATAAATATTGTATTATAATTACTTTTCAAAAATAGGTTAATAATGGCTAAAGCCTTGGGTTCTCCGCCCAAGGCTTTTTTCATTTTTATCAAACCAATGTCTTAACGCATTTGTCTATTTATTGACAATCGATTCAATTTAGGAAGTTTCGTTTCGGTTGTTTAAATATATGGCCAGGTTTAATGCCTGGCCATTTTAAACCGAAGTTTAGCTACTAGGTGTTTAAATGGTATATTCCGATCTTTTGAGGGTCTGTTTATAATTTAGTTAGAGGGTAATCGGAAGATTGCCCTTTTTTTTAGAAAAATTGAACCAATCATTCCCTAATTACGTTCATAAAAAGGTTAAGTTAGTTTGTTTAGTAGTAATAAAGGCCGGGATTCATGTCCTCGCCTTTATTAAAAAATGTTCCTCCTGAAATGAGCGAACACCAAAGTTGCCTTGGCTCTGCCTTTTGAACCGGCCAGGGGAGATTTCGATAAGATTCCCATTCGACGTATAACGTGAAATTTGAATTATTTATTGATCAATTTTAGTTGATTCTGGAATTCACTTAGCGAGATTTTTCCAGATGCAAAGCTGACATCTAAAATAAACTTCTTTTCAAGTTGTCTGAGCCGGAATGTTTGGTTCAACTCCAACGTACAGCCTGTAAAATGACTTAGCGTCCTTTACAGAAATTTCTTTCAATATGATTTCTATATGGTCTCTATCCGATTTCACGACCTGCATAAATTATAATTTTATGTTTAATCTATCAATAACTGCTGATCGCAGATCTTTCAGTTCCCTCAAAACGATATTCATAGAGTTTCACTGGCGGCGAAGGTATTTCGTTTATCAGAAATTTTTAGACATGCTATTGTCTGTTGAGGTTATCAGCTTATCCTCTATAAAATCTCTGCTTTATCAATAGTCTGGGGCCTTCATGTAGCCACCATTTACGGCCTTTTGTTAAAACTGCTTTGCTATAAATTGGGATTCGATTTGATATATAAATTTAATGAAAACTTATTGTTTTAATGATCAGAACATGAGGTTGACCGATTTTCGGACAGAGGTATTGATTGTTTGTCCGACACGTCGAAGGCAGGCTGTGGCAAACGCAGATTATTTCTCCATCTAAAAAGCAAAATTGAAATGAACTTCCTCCGATAGAAAAAGGTTACAGCGATGGAATAATCACTGTAACCAGGGTATTTCGATTATCCTTCAGACATTGCTAAAGTGAGGTTAGCCGTAAATTCAAGCCCTGTGGTCGTCAGTGCCTTTATGGTTACCTTATAGCTGCCAGCTTTCAAACTATCACTTTTTTTCACGGAAACTGTACCTGTTTGGGCATTTACGCTAAACAGCTTTTCGCTATCTGTAAATGGCTGCCCATCTTTTTGTATTGAAACCAGTTCAAATGCAGATTTATATTTTTCGGGATATAGTGTTGGTGCGGCAGATACATAACCATTTGAAAGACCGATGTGTATCAGACTAAAGTCGATTGTCAGGTTTAGATCGGGATAATATTGTCCAAATAAGAACTTTATTTGTGGAATCAGAATGACCCTAAAAGTTGTGGAAGCCACAGGAAAACCATCTTTTCTAAGTTCGGGAGTCAGTTCGAACGACCTTTCAGCCTTTTTTTCCGGATCGCCGGCATCTTTTGATAACTTGATATGTGTATCTGCTATTGAAGCGATATTTTCCTGGCCATCCTTTTTTGCCAAGTGAAAACTAGCGCCGGTAATCGGTAGGCCAAGAGGATCTATTTCAAAATCAGTAGATTGGTCGCCATACAATACATACGAATAAGGTAACTCGCCGCCGCTTTTTAGACCTTTGATAGCAATTGTTCCAGCCGTTATCTTGATTGAAAAATTTTCTTTCCCGACCACTGTGCCATGAGATTCTTTGGCTATCACGGTGACTTTATAATCATCGGGAATGCGTGCGCTGCTCGATTGGGCTCCGTTGGGATAGAGTAGGGCGCTGTTAATCCGTATGCTTTGTTTTTCGCTATCGTATTTGATGGCTTGGTTCAGTTTGTCACTGAGTTTACTCCCGTTGCCTAAATTGATGTCTGCAGTCTGGGAAAAGTCAAAACTGAATGTAAGTCCTGTACTTGCAGATAGGTCTTTCGGCAGATTAATTTCCTGTGTTTCGCCGTAGCGTAGACTGACCTGCGATGGTAACGAAAGTGAGATTTCAGTTGGAATACCTGCTGTTTCTTTTTTACAGGATGATGCCGATCCGAGCATCAGAATCAGCGCTCCCGCTAGAGCGATGTGTGTGTTGATGTACTTCATATGGTGTAAAATTTTGACGAAGGTAGTAATTGTAAATTATTAATGCAACATGATTGCATTTACTATTATCTTTTTTATTTTTGCAACTCAAACAGGAATAGGCTACACTATGTTACGGTATCAGAATAAAGTTTTTTTAGCATCTCTAGTGATGTTAACTAGCGCAAAAACGGCGCAAGCACAGCGCAAACCATCAGTGGATACGTTGCGAAGCTATACGCTTCCCACCGTAGAGACAACAGGCTTCGTGCCGAGGCATGGGCAAAAGAAGAGGCTCGATCGAAATCAGCTAGATCGTATTCAGGCGCAAACGCTCGGTGAAACATTGAGTCATATTTCCGGGATACAAAACGCTTTTTTCGGTCCCAATTCTGGCATGCCCATGATACGCAGTCTAAGTGGTAGCAGGGTAGGTGTTCTTTCAAATGGTCTTTCGGTCAATGATTTGTCGGGAATCAGTCCCAACCTAAATCCCAATTTCGATATGGAAAATCTACGCGAAATAGACCTTTACAAGGGTGCTGCTACTGTGTTATTCGGAGGAAAGGCGATCGGTGGAGCGGTCAATCTCAAGGATAACACCATTCCTATGACCCGTCTGCCAAATAAGATTGCAGGCCGGGCCAGTGCGGAGTTAGGAACCAATAGTGGCAATAGCCAGTCGCTGGCCTTCAATGCAAACCTTGGAAAATACTGGGTGGGACATATTGGCGCAATGAGGCTCACGCACGGAAACCTCAGGATTCCGGGCAATACAAAGGCGGCTATTGCTTATGATCCTAAGATCGATCATTTGACAGCCGCAATGGCACAGGTAAATGTCGATCGCGAGACGATTCGAAATCTGACGCTATATCCCTATTTAAGCCAGTTTGTGCTCAATAATATGGGCGATCCAAAGTGGGGTTTATCGGAGGCCGACCTCTATACCTTTGAAGATTATTCATTTATCAATGGAGCAAAAGTCTTAAACCCTCAAAATGAAAAATATATCGCTGGGCAGGATCCCAACACACCGTTGTACACCGAAGTCGTTCATGGGATTACAGATTACGTGCCTGTCAAACGAGGAGTGATGCCCAATAGTCATGCTGAGAGAAGCGCTGTCAATGCAGGAGCCAGCTATATCAGAGACAACTTTCGGGTAGGTCTAGGGCTTTACGCTCTTGAAAGCTATTATGGTATTCCCGGGTTTGCACAGCGCAACAAGCCTGTCCATAGCCACAGCACAGTTTGGACCCCCATATATGAATCGATCAATACGCGCACTTATTCCTATGCCTGGCAGTTAGAATCTGCTTTTAAGCCAAGAACACAGTTGATCTCGGAGATTAAATTTAATTACCGCGGTGAGCTGTCGGACGACCGGGAGCTCTTGGGCAGGTATCGTGTCAATAAGTTCGATAGTGAGCGTCACGCGCTTCGATCGGAGGTATCGCAGCAGTTTACCCGTTTTTGGTCTGGGACGAGTGGATTTGATTTTTCATTTGTAGCCTTAAAGGGCGAGGGGGATCGGCGGTATGTACCCAATAATCTGAGTCGGGAAGGAGGGATCTTTACGTTGCAGACAATAGAACTTAATCCAGTTGCTCTTCATATGGGCTACCGGCATGACTGGGTTGCCCGACGTACTTTGAGCGATCCTACCTACCAGCGGAGCCGGGGGATGGCCGGGGGACAGCTTTCGGCCCGGGATTTTAGCTTAAACCACTTTTCGGGAGATATCAACTATTCGATTTTTGACATTGCCTATTTACAGGCTACATTTTCACACGCAGAACGTGCACCCGGGGTCAATGAACTTTATGCAGGGAATGACCATTTCGCTATCCTGGTAGAAGAAAATGGAGATGATCGACTTAACAAGGAAAGCTCAAATTCCTATGAGTTATCCGGAGGGATAAAATATGGTGGATTAAAGCTGTCAGCGACGCATTACCGCAGCTTCTTTAAAAATTATCTCTATTTGGCCCATACAGGCATTTCCCGTTCTGGTGGTTTTTTGGTCAAGGAATGGCGTGCTTCAGACACCGAAATTCAGGGTTGGGAGTTGGAAGGAGGTTATACTTATGCATTGGCAGCTGATTGTCATCTCACATTAAATGGGTTCGCCGATCTCGTCAAAAATATAAATACATCAGATGATAGTATGCGCAAATGGGCCGAAGGAGACTATATGCCCAATTTACCTACCAGTAGATATGGAATATCCGCGTTACTTCAATATAAAAAGTTTTTTGGGAACGCCAATTTCGACCGGTATCTGAAACAGCGTTATTTAGGTAAAAATATCAATATTGAACCACCTATGCCAGCCTATTCCTTGCTATCTGGTCAATTAGGTTACAAGGTGAATCTAAAAAAATATGAATTTGTCTATTTTATTTCCGGAAATAATCTATTGAATGTTGAAGCACGTCCGCAAAATTCCATACTCAAATATCTAGCTCCATTACCGGGGCGTAATATTTCTATGGGATTAAAGCTATTGCTCTAAAGAAGAAAGGTGACGATCGATTATTTTAAGCCTGCCACATCCTGACTTGTTTGAAAAAAGGGGCGAAACGAAATCCAAAATTCTCTTGATTTTAATAAGGATCCGGTAGAGGTAAAATAACAGTACCCGAGAGTATCCAACTAATCTTGCGATTTATGATTTAGATCGAAGCCCAAAACTGGTTAACATTAAGGTATGAATATTCCCAACCTTTGAGCGGTTAGAGTGTTAATTTAATATTTAATTAACATAATTTTAATCTAATTTACACTGCTTAATATTCATTAACATTAGTTGTTGTTAGCTTTGAATTGATAAAAAAAGTAAACTTATGTTAAGGAAAGTAATATTTTATGGAATGGTCCTGATGGTGGGGGCCTCCATAGCTTCATGTTCAAAAGATGAAAAAACAGAATCGGAGTCAGGGGAGGTTATCGAAACCGGTACAGCGATAAACATTAGTTCGACATCAAAAAGTGGTCCGGTTGAAGGGAGCCAGGAGACTGGAGCAGACGACGATGATCTTGTTGCAAACTCCACTTTCAACAGTACTGTAAAGATAAACTTCGATGGCAATTCCGCTACTATAGAAAATCCAGTTTCCGGGGTTACTGTTACCCAATCTGGAGCTGATGTTGTTGTAAACTCTTCAGCAAGCGGTGTTGCCTATGAGCTTACAGGATCAACAACAAGTGGTTCATTCAAGGTCTATTCAGATAAAAAATTCAAGGTCACCTTAAATGCGGTCTCTATTACAAATAACGACGGGCCTGCAATCAATATTCAGTCGGGAAAAAGAGCATTTATTGTACTTGCGGACGGGACAGAAAACAAGCTTACAGATGCGGCTACGTATGCGACATCCATTGAAGATCAAAAAGGCACCATTTTCAGTGAAGGTCAATTGATATTTTCAGGGGCCGGCACACTAACTATTTCTGGCAAAACCAAACATGCCATAGCCAGCGACGATTATATACGGATTGTGGACGGTAATATTCAAGTTTTGGATGCTATTTCGGATGGCTTACACAGTAACGACGGCATTTATATTGATGGCGGGAAATTAAATATCGTGGCAAGTTCCGATGGTATTGAAGCTGAAAAAGGAAGGATTATCGTCAATGGAGGCGAAATCACCTTAAAAGTTGCTGACGACGGGATTGTCGCTTCCTACGAGGATGGAGACGCGACAATAATACCGGATGTAATTATAAATGGCGGAAAAATAAATATCGAAACCACTGGATCAGGAGGGGAGGGAATTGAAAGCAAGGCGACCCTCAGCATCAATAATGGTGAAATTTACATCAAAGCTATTGATGATGCTATCAACGCCGGGAAAGCAATTTATATCAATGGAGGAACAATCGTGGCCTATAGTACCACAAACGATGGCATAGATTCAAATGGAACGATGACTATTACTGGAGGACATATTTTTGCGATCGGTGCAAAGAGTCCAGAAGAAGGGTTCGATTGTGATAACAACACCTTTAAGGTTACCGGCGGACTTATGATCGGCGTGGGCGGATCCACAAGTTCCCCAACGGCAAGTGTTTCTACACAGCCTTCGGCTATTTTGAGTGGCGGCACTGCCAGCCAGATCTATAGTGTTCTTGACAAGGATAATAATGAGGTATTAACATTTAAATCGCCTGTTTCTTTTTCAACATTACTAGTCTCCAATGGAAGCTTTTCAGTAGGAGCGTCCTACAAGGCGGTAAGTGTATCTTCAGTTGCCGATGCCAATGCGTTTAACGGACTATACTTGGGTGGAAAATTTAGCAATCCAACGGTTACATCATCGTTTACATTATCAGCCATGGTCAATAATTTGGGCGGAAACCTAGGACCCGGTGGTGGAAGATAGAAAAGCAATTATTCTTTTAGTCGATATTGGAAAGTTTATCCGTAATACGTCAGGAATTGTCTTTTTTTAGTGTTTAAAATATGGTAAAATATTTATCAGGGCTGGATTACTCCGGCCTTTTTTCCGATATAAACGTTATTTTAGCACCCCTTTTTAAATTCTGCGGAATTTGTTAAAGAAAACCTTGAACCATTTGATGCGAGTTTGCCTGTTGTAGTGACTTGGGATTTTGGGGAAGAAATAGTAGTTAACATCAGCACAAGGGAGAAGGCCGATCTCCTCGCCATTATGAGTCGCATGCCAGGAGGCCATGATGATGCGAGGACAAGCGATAGTCTATAATAGGTTACGCCTGCTGCTGGTGAACTATAGCAAACTACTTTTCTTTTGCTTGTTCATAGGCAAAAGGTCATCTATGGGCGGAGACCCTTCAGTGATCTTTCAACTAACTGTAATAAATTATTTTTATTATAGTTAGTTGTAATAAAATGATGAATTAATGAAATCAAACTAATATCTAAGTGTTTTTATTTTAAATTCGAAAATGTATTACAGTGAGGGTATGTGATGATTATTGGTTAAATAGTATTGACTTCATATTTAAAGTGCTGTCTACGAATTCAATACCCTGAAGGCCTTTACTACCTTCTACCAATTCTAGCTCATTTGATTCTTCCAATAAATGTTGCAATAAATTCACATCTAAATTCTTTTTACCAACTATCAATTTCGAAATTCCTTTAATACCATTAGGATGATTAATTTTCGGTGGACGAGGATTGGGTGTATATGTCGACATCAAGAAGGGAAAATCGATTGAATGGGGGATGAGTAATTCCCACTTAAGCTTTTTTTCTGTTATATCCGTTCTTTTAGCTTTATGAAATTTAAAAGGAATCTTTTTTGTACGTAGCAACTTTTTTTGATCATTTAGGTTTACAAGTTTTGTTTCTAGGGACCATTCGCACCATCCTGTTTCAATTTCTTCCCATTTTTTAATTCGCTTCAAAATAGATTGATAACCAAATAGTTTCATAATCCATTTTACCCAGGATGCTAACTCCGAATTTTTGAACAATTCTATAAAAATACCTTCTTCAAACCATATTATAGCATTATAAGCCTTTTCAGGTTTGGTACCATATTCCACGATAAATCCCGCATTTTCCATTGATTTTACAGCTTTATGAAGGTCATCGACACGATATAGCACGTGACTGATTTGCATATTCCCATTCCATATGCGGTTCTTTTTTTGATACATTCTATACCATTATTAATCCATTATAAATATAATAGTGATCTTTTTATCCGAACAACCACTAGAAGGAGCAATATGTCCGTCAAAAGGAATAATTTAAATATGGACTTATCGGAAGATTTTCTTTTTGTCTAAAGGAGATATGAGTTAATGATTTGGATGTGTTGGTTGTTTGAATTTAACTGAATATCAATTTAGTGTTCACCTTTTAATTGACTAAAATAACACATACTTACTTCAATAAATGTTTTTTTTTTTGTTAAAATTTATTTCACTGTAAATAAGGGTGTTATCGGTTTTTATCGAAAATAAGTGATTTCTTGACTGGGGTTGGAGGCTGTTTATGCTATATATAAGTATGGAGAAAATAAGTCCGAAACTGTTAAAGAAGTATGTCGAAGGACGTGCGTCCGAAGAGGAATGCCTTTTGGTCGAGCAGTGGCTTGAAAAAGAGGATAACCTTTTTGAAGACACAAATGCGGATTTGATATATGATCAAGTACAGACAGCAAGTGCTACAAATTCAGCAGAGTTATGGCGCAATTTTATGATGCGCACTGAGGAAGGGATACGCCAGATCAAATTGTGGTGGTGGGGAACACGTGTTGTATTGACGCTATTGTTATTAACGTCCCTAGGAAGTATTTATCTAATACAGATGGAAGATCACAGTGCTGTTGTATTTGAACAACAATTGTTGACTTTGGAAGTTCCGAAAGGAAAATGTGTTAATCTCAAACTCAGTGATCATACAGAGATATGGGTTGAGGGTGGAAGTAAGTTGGTTTATCCAAAACAGTTTGTTTCAGACGAGCGACGGATATCACTTGAATATGGGCATGCTTTTTTACAGGTTGCTAAAGATCCGAGCAGACCCTTCTATTTACAGAGCGATGGTGCGCAAATAAAAGTCTTGGGAACGGCTTTCGATGTTAGCAACCGTTTAGGTCAGCATACAGTAACTGTTGCGCTTAAAGAAGGATCTGTGGAGTTCTCGGATCAAAAAGGTTTGTTGCAAAGAATGCAGCCCGGCGATAGGCTACGGTATAATAAAGTCGATAACAAGTTAGAAGCTTTCGAACAATATGATGTAGCGAATATTGGGCAGTGGACAGCAGGTAAATTAAACTTCTCGCAAACGCAGTTGGTTGACGCGCTAGCTCAGCTTGAAGACCGGTATCAGATTTCTTTCAAAATCAAGGACAGCTCATTGTTGAATCTGCCAGTGACCGGAAAATTTGAAAATATGCCACTTGCTCGCGTTTTATTTCTTTTAGGAGAGAGTACTGGACTAACCTTTAAACAACAAGAAAAAAATATTTTGGTAGATAGGTAGTAGGTAAGGAGTCTGTCATTAATCTGGCAGTCTCCTTTTTTTGACCTTATAATTATAATTAATCTAAATAAAATTAATATGTACAACCACATGGTCATAAGGTTTTTAACAAACTACCTTATGATGATTTTATTGCTAGTTCCATTCGTTGGATTAGGTCAGTCTATTCAGATTTCGGCCAAAGAAATAGCAGTTAAATCGCTGCTCGCAGAGCTTGAAAGCAAATCTAAAGTTAATTTCATTTATAGTGATCTTGGAAATGACCTTGAGAAGAAGATAAAGTTAACGAACCAGTCGGGCACCGTTCGTCAATTGTTAAATGATGTGGAGCGTCAAAGCGATTTACGGTTTACAATCAATAAACAAGATATCATTATCAGAAGATTAACCAAGTCAGAGCCCGGTGTTAAGCAGGTAAGTATTGAGGGAAGAGTTATTGAATCAGGGAGTACACTTGCTTTGGGTTATACCACTTTACAGTTAAGGTCAAAAAGAGATACCTCTCATGTCTACCGTACCGTAGCCGGGAGTGACGGTCGTTTTGTATTTGTAGCCGTAGCGAAAGGACAGTACATCTTGCAGGCATCCTATATTGGATATTTGTCCGATCGTAAAGAGCTCAACCTGCAGTCCAATCAGGATATTACAATGGTTTTAAAATCTGAAAACAGACTTGTCGAGGAAATTAATGTGACTGCGATGGAACAGAAGGGTATGGCGACATCTTCCGTCATTAAGCGGGAAGCCATTGAGCATATGCAGGCAACAAGTTTGACAGATTTGCTTTCGCTCTTGCCGGGTGGGCAGTCGGTTCCACCATCTTTGAATGCGCCCAATCTGATTCGTCTGCGTGAGGCTAATGCGCCAGTTGGTACTGATTATGCCATTTCCTCGCTAGGAACGCTATTTGTGATTGATGATATGCCTATCAGTACGGATGCTAATTTACAGGCGATGAATGTGGCCATATCTGGGACCGATCAGGGGGGAAAACAATATGTCAATGCGGGTATGGATATGCGTGGTATTATTACCGACAATATTGAAAAGGTTGAAATTATTAGAGGTATTCCTTCTGTGCGTTATGGAGATTTAACCAGTGGTGTTGTTAAAATCGACCGATTATTGCAACCACTTCCGCTGGAAGCACGTTTTAAACTCGATCAGTTTTCTAAACTCTTCGCACTTTCCAAAGGTGTAAAATTGGCCAAGAACTGGCTTGTTGTAGGAGACTTCACTTACCTCGATGGTAAAAGAAATCCTGTCAATCCCTTAGAAAATTATGATCGTTATACAGCTTCGTTGCGTGCTGAAAAGTATTGGGGGAAAAAAGACGAAAAACAGTTACGTTGGCGTTTGTCCGCAGATTATACAGGTCAGTTTGATGATTGGAAACAAGATGCCGAACAGCTTGCGGGGGATCTGTTTTTAGAGCAGGGGAAATACAGACTATCCTATAAATCAATGGGATTCAGTTCGCGGTTGTCATTAAAGCAACCAAAGAAAATACTAAGACAAATAGAATTCAATGCCAATCTAAAATATTCCATCGATTATATCTACCGGGAAATGTACCCCAATAATACACAAGAACGTGGTATTATACCTCTTTCGCTGACACCTGGTGTTTCCGAGGCTATTGTCTTACCGGGAAAATATAAGGCAACACATGAAGTAGACGGCCGGCCTTTCAATGCATTTGCTACCTTACGCGGTGATTTAGCCTTTCATACCGGATTTCTAGCGCACAATGGCCAAATTGGAACAGAATGGCGCATGGACAAAAACTATGGTGCCGGTCAGCTATTTGATATCGCCCGTCCGATCAACAATAGCTTTGGCGTGCGTCCTTATCGATTCGACCGTATTCCGGCTAACCAGCACTTTTCTTATTATGTCGAAGATAGAATAAGACTCCCCAAAATCGCGGGTAGTCAATTGCATATACAGGCAGGATTGCGAGGTGGGATGATGCTTAACCTGGATAAAGCGTATAGCCTAAATGGCAAGATTTATAATGATCCGCGTGTCAATATACAGTTGGCACTTCCTGCTATCCGAGTACAGGGATCCCCCCTGAATTTTACCCTTACGGGAGGAATTGGATGGCTCAGTAAGATGCCGACCATGTCTATGCTTTATCCGGATATCGTCTATCAGGATTTTGTCGAGTTCAAGCATAATAATGTCAAACCCGAATATAGCTACAGCCAATTGCGCACCTACATCGAAGATCGCGTCAATTATAATCTATCCTATACGCGAAACAAGAAGAAAGAGTTACGGGTAGATGCGGAGTGGAAAGGGCACTTGTTCTCTGTTACCCTTTTCGACGAGTTGCTTACAAATGGTTTTCGTAGCATGGATGAACCCAAAGCGTACTATTACCAATATTACGGCATGCTCAATGTACCTACTTATGGACAAAGGCCAGATCTGACCAATATGCCTTACGAAGAACGAACCGTATTTCGTGGTGTGACCAGACGTACCAATGGTAGTCAGCTTTCAAAACAAGGAATGGAATTTACGTTCACTACACCCCGTTATCCGGGGATTGCGACGAGGTTTACACTGAATGGTGCATATTTTAAAAATGGCTACCAAAATAGCCTGCCCATGTGGTTTTTAGGCAGTAGCCGAAATAATCCTGTTGTTGATGGTGTTATTGTTTTTGACAATTATGCCGCTTATTATCCCAATTGGCAGGATGGTTTCGACCGTAGTCGGACGAGCACTAGTTTTACAGCAGATACTTATATCAAACAGCATGGTTTGACCCTGTCGTTGACAGCCGAAACATACTGGAAGGGAAAGAATGACCAGTACGCAAACAATCCAGAATATCCGTCCTATTATCTGACGACGGATAATGTATTGCACCCTTATACAGAAGCAGATAAATCACATCGATACCTACAATATTTGTTCTATCCTGACGAGTATTCTGGAATTTACTTGGACAATAAATCTTTGACCACTTTACATTTCAGAGGAAGTAAAGATTTTGGCAAATGGCTAAGGCTTTCGCTCTTTGTCCTCAATTTTGCCGATATCACCCCGCATTACAACAATTATCAAGGGGTGCGGGTCAAAGATGCAAGTACGGCGCCTTATTTCGGCATGGAACTCAAACTTAAACTTTAATCGCTATCAATACTATGAAATACCCCTATATCTTATCCTTTTGCTTGTATCTATTGCTCAGTTTAGTGGCTTGTACAGACAAATTCGGAGAGCTCCAGTACACGCATCTTTCCTTCGTCGTGGATACAAGCAAATTGCAATTGCCAGGCAATGCAGCTATCAGTTTTACAGATGCCGAGCTGAGCACGGAGGATCAAAATCGTTGGAATGAAATGCTAACGTATAGCATTCAAGACATCAAAGCAGGTATCAGATTTAAAGTCGGCTACTATAATAAGATGCGTTTTACGGCTCAATTGCATTATACCGAAAATGGTGAGACAGTCAGTTTTCCGGTGTCTTGCTATCTGAACAATATTTCTACAGCCCAAAATATGATTAACCCAGAGGTTGAAGGTAAACTGCCTCTAGAAAGGAGCAAACCATGAAACGGATATTCATGTTAACCATTGGATTTGGTTGTTTACAAGTTGTTTACGCACAAGACAGTATCAGGAACGATTTGTTAAATCGGAGCTTTCAGCGCTATTCGCCCACGCTTGAACTACAGCTAAGCCAAGATCTGAATCCAGCTTTGAAATTTTATTTATGGGATTTTTCCCGTACTGAAATGGCTGTTAACGTAGGAGAGGAAAAACAGGATAAAGCTCTTGTGCAACAGCTAGGCAAAGGGCATACGCGCTATGGATTAGACATTTCTTCTTTTCTTGCACCAAAGGAAAATACAAGAGCTTGGGGTAAAGCATCTTATGAAAGTGCCCAACATAAGGGGATCAATATGAATGTAACGTCAGATTATGAGCGCGTCTATCCCTATATCACCGCAGATACCTTAGGACCGGCAGATCAAAAAGGAGAGACCTATATTTTTTCAGGGGGTTATGCCCAAAATAAGGGTAACTATCTATGGGGAATCGAGGCTTCGATTCGCAATCAGCAAGAGTATCGGCAAAAAGACCCTCGCCCCCGCAATCGGATTAGCGATATGCAAGTGGAGTTGGGAGTGGGGTACCGTTTCAACGAGCAATATACCATCGGATTATCAACAGGGTTTGCCGCTTATAAGCAGGCGCATACAATTTCCATGCTGTCTGATGAGCGGTTGAGAATTACAACCCCACTTTATAATATGACAGGCTTGGCCACAGCGTTTTCGCCTGTTAACTCGTCTTCCTATTCATATACAGCCAAAACCTGGACTTTAGGGCTGGATATCTATCCCAGCGGGAATAGGGGGTGGATAGGTCATCTGGGTTACCGATTTGATAACCTGAACAAAAGTATTGGTGCCAGTGGCGGAGATAGCGGTGATCTAAACGGAGTAAGATCGGCCTCTGCACTTAATGATATCCTCAATCGGAAAGAGGATCTTATAGAGGCACGGGCAGGTTGGATTGATAAAAAGTACGATCAAAGTTGGTTAGCGCAGGTGAAATACACCTATCGGCATCGCATTGGATCAGAGGCATTGATTGCAAGTTCATTACAGGAGATTGTTGGTGTAACGACCAATCGAACAACGATGGGTATGGCACCTTATTACCGGGAAAATAATACGCAGATAGCGGTTGAAGGGACTTATGAAAAGGGGGCACAAAAGCGTTGGCATATTAAACCTGCTTTTGTGTATACAAAAAATGAGGCGGACTATTTTGATCCGGCGCGCTATATGAACTACGAGCGTTTGCGCTATGGTACGCAGCTGGGTATGTCCTGGTTGGGCCGAAAACACATGACACAAGTATTACTGGAGGGAACTTTCGATCAGTCTCTTTCTTCGGGGATCAATATCGAGAATACCTTTGGTCAGCTCAGCGCAAATAATACCATTCAATACGGACTGTTTAATAGGCATGCCCCACAGGCAGAGCTATCCAATTATCGTTTCCTGTCGACCAATAATACACAGCTTTCAGTATCAATGCGCTGGGAGTGGCAATTGCTCAATAAGAAAGCCTTGTTTTTACAGCCAAGAATGCAGCGGGGTTGGTATGTAGATCAGGTCAGGACCAGTTTTTATGAGGTACGTATTGGCTTGATCCTGTAAAGTAGCGCACAAATCAACAATTCAAAAAAATAAAAAAATACATAATCAAACATTAATTAAAACAATGAAAAAGTCAACGATGATTTATGCCTTGTTGGTCACAGGACTGTTTGCAGCCTGTAAAAAAGATGATATAGGCAAAGCTCCCGAAGAGCAAAAGACGGATCAGGTTAATTTCAGATTTACGGCCGCCAATGGAGGTCCAAGCTTCCGTACAGGACATACTGCCGAAGATGATAAATTGAGCGTGACCTGGTTGACCGGCGATAAGATCGGTTTGTTTAGCGTGGTCAACAACGATACCAAGAATGCCAATACGGCTTTCTCCATCAAAGCGGCATCCGATATTACCAATAGTGGTAAAAATGCCATTTTCTCGGGCGAGCTTGCTCAAAGTGCCGATTGGGACATGGATTTCTACGCTTACTATCCGCATGCGACACTAGAAACAGCGGATGTTAAAAAAATCCCTGTTTCCATAGCTGACCAAACGATTGATGGTAAAGCTTCCAAGCATTTGGCTAAGTATGATATTTTGGTAGCAGATCCATTAAAAGGTGTCAAAGCTGGCGCGGAAAATACGCAGCTCAATTTCAAACATGTCATGGCCATCGCGGATTTAAAAATAAGCCTGCCGACAGGTGCCGAAGCACAACAGATCAAGCAAATCAGATTTCAACGTGCCGATGGCAAGCTGATTGGAGTAAATGGTACACTTGATATTAGTGCAGCCACCGAAGCGGACCGTTTGAAAATTACGTCGACCGAAGCAGAGCAGCTCTGGACACAGACAACAAAGGTAGAAAATGTTAATCTCGCTGCCGGAGAGTCATTCCAGGCACAAATTGCGATGCTTCCTGCCGACTGGAGCAGTGAAACCATCTCGATTTATGTCGATACAGACAAAGGTACCTATCAATTTGACAAGACGAATATCAAAACCGAGGCCGGAAAAAGATACACAAGCGAGTTGAAACTGGAGAACAGGCTGGTTGCCAAAGTTGGTGATTTCTATTATGCTGATGGAAGTTGGTCGACAGATTTGGACAGCAAGAAGAAAGTAGTGGGTGTAGTGGTGTATACGGGACAAAAAGGTGGGGCGACCAATGGGTTTGTCGCCTCATTGGAAGATGTTGATAATGGTCAGTTTGGCAAACTATCACTTTTCAATATTCCTGAAATTGTAGGTGCTACATGGAAAGGTATTGGTGCTGGTGAAGAAGAAGACTGGGACGGACAGGCGCATAGCAAGGCGGTTGCTGCCAAGCGTACGGAAGAGGGCTATAAAGACATGAACTTTATACTACAATCGTTGGATTACGCACCAGCTGGAATTACGAGTGGACCAGCAGTAAAAGGGAACTGGTATACACCAGCTATTAATCAGCTTTCCATTGCGTTCACAAAGGACATTAATGCTATTGAGCTTAGTTTGCTACGTATTGGCGGTACCACGTATAGCGGTAAAGAATATGCGAGTAGTACAGAGACTTATGTTGAAAATAGCCAGCTAAATGACGCTAAGCGATCTGTCCTGACTTCCGGGCACAATGCCGGTTTAATTGCTGGTGAAGTTGCAATAGCTTCATCTATCCGTTTTGATCGGTATAGCTTCCCGATACGACCTTATTTAACATTTTAATAGAAAGTAAATAAAAACACTATTCCGGATGCCACAAGGATAGTATGTTTCTGAAACAGTAATATATATAGAAAAATGAAAAGAAATCAATTATTCCGTTTAGCAGCATTAGGCCTGCTCGTCAGTACAATGGCAGTAACATCCTGTCAGAAAGATGTTATTTCGCTCGAAGCGGTGGATCAGACCGAAGCATTGGCAAAAGCCAATCTAAAAACATACAATTTAAATTTCAGTCTCTCTCCTAAATTGGCAGGTAAAGAGCTCTTGGGGGCACGTGCTATTTTTAAAAATACAGCTACGGGAGAGACCTTTACGGTAAATGCACAGTCTACAACTTCGTTGACAGCCGAACTTCCCGAAGGATCTTATGAAGCGGAGATCTCCGGTTATATCAAACAAAATGTCAAAGGCAAAGAAAAGAATACACGTGTTAGTGCGATTCAGAAAGTCGGTCCTTCGTTCCGTAGTGCAGCAAATTCGGCTGCTTTGTTGACCCTTTCTGCCAACCCATTTGCCGATTTAAAAATCGAGGAGATCTATTTCCCGGGTTCAGGTACCAGTATTCGTGACCAATTCTTCAAAATTACCAATACTGCTGCGGTAAATGTTGATCCAAGTGGACTTGTTATTATGGAGGGCTCTTTTTTAAATACCACACAGCGCGTATATACCCCTTCCATTATCGACACGGCTTTTGCGATTAATGCGATCTGGCAGATAGGTGATAATGCTGACCCTATTCCGCGAAATAATGGATATATAAGCCTCGTTAATCAGGCGCAAGACCATTCCGGCGGTCTGGATCTCTCAGGTGCTGATTTTGAATGGTATAGTCCAGGAGCGGGTAATGATCTGGATAATCCGCAGGTCGCTAATTTGGAAATTATATTCAGCTATACACCAGCAATATGGGTGTTGCACAATAGAGGTTTCCGCAGTTATGCAATTGGTTATCTAGGTACGACAAAAGCTGACTTTTTGCAAAACTATAAGTATGGACCAACTTATCCAAGACCAGGCGATACCGCAGGTACTAATCCAATGGTGGTGGTCAATACCTATGCTTTCCCAAATAGTTGGATCGCAGACGGCGTCAATCTAAGTCCGACTGGCAATTGGGAGTGGAATACGCTTTACAATACTATTGATGCAGGGTATACAGGTATCGATGCAGACAATGGCCGTTTTGGTAAGAGTGTAAAACGCAAGAAAGTGGGTAATATTTTACAAGATACCAATAATTCGACGAACGACTTTACATATGGTGGCAGCACGGCAGTTGCGCCTTAACCTAATCGTTTTTTGAAACACCTTATCCTTAGGCATCCGGATAGGTTGTTTTCAAACGATATTTTAACGGCGGGGATTTCCTGCAATCCCGCCGTTTAGATTGGCAGGACAGAATAAAATAAAGATATTTTTAAAGGATACATACAATGAAAAAAATAATATATACAGTGGCTTGCCTGATGCTATTGATGGGCATGTCTTGTAGCAAAAGTGAAGACGCGGCGCAGGTCGGAATCCAGCAATTGTCATTGCCAGGCACCTTAAGCCTTGCAGTAGCAAATACAGCACAGCTAACAGCAACAACTTCTCCCGCTAATGTGACGCGTCCTTATCAGTTGACATGGAGTAGCGATAACGAGGCGGTTGCTACGGTAGATCAGAATGGTAAGGTGACCGCAGTTGCAGCCGGCACAGCAAATATACGAGCACAGGTGTATGAAAATGGGGAAGCACAAAAAATTGCGGCAGCCACGGTTGTTACAGTCAAAAGCTTTACAATGACGCTAGATAAAGCCACCGGAACACTTGAAATAGGGGCGACAGAGACGCTTAAACCGACCGTATCTCCTGAAGGAGCTACCTATACGCTGCAATGGACCAGTTCGGCAGAAACTATTGCCTCTGTCAATGAGCAGGGCGTAGTAACAGCACGCAATGTCGGCGAGGCGACAATAACAGCTAAAGTAAAAGAGCAGCCCTCGGTGTTGGTTACGTATAAAGTTACCGTTGGTGCAGGCGAAGTGAATCCTGGAGCCGGTGTCGGTGATATACCCAACGGCGGAAATTGGTAATTGTTTAAAAATCATTCATCCGGGGAAAATTAAAGTTGTTTTTCCCGGATGAAATAAAATATAGAAAAATGAATATGGAAATTTTGATAGCCTCTTTGGCAAGTAATGGACATCGCGTGACAACACAGCGCGTGCACATCATGAATTACCTGTGGCAGAAGAATATCATTTCAAATATCGATGACCTGTATGTGGAACTTCGAACAAAACAGCTGGTAAGCTGGGCGACGGTTTATTCTACGATTAAATTATTATGTGAGCTCGGTTGGTTACAATTACATGGTTCAGACGCAGGCGATAAATATTATAGCTGGATAAAGAAGTAGCATGTTTTTCGCTGTTTCGAGCGAGATTGAAGCTGTTTAGTTCGGGAGGCGCGGCAAAAAAAATAGAAAGAAATGAGATCATTACGATATATACCAATACTGCTTCTTATGCATATTTGCAGTAAATCCAATGCGCAACAACAAGCCACTATATTGGAGAAGCCTTATTCCTTCATTATTGCCGATGGTGAAATCAGCAGACTACAACAGCGTAATGACACCTTGGAATGGCTGCACGGTCGGCTGTATGATGTTTCACAAACGAAAAATCTCATTGCATTAGAATGGGAGGTCAGTAAACAGTACAAGATCCGCACATCACAGCATAAAGACAGTTTATGGTATCTCGTGTTGGAAAGACTGGATAGTATCCCCTTATCAACAGATCCGTTGCCGGAAGACCGTTTCTCGGTCATTGCCCTACATCAGGGGAATGGGCAGCAGGTAGGGATAGTACAGCTTGCGATTGGGCTAAATGAACAGGCTTTAGACAGTACGGTGAGTAGCGTCATCGACCACAAAGAATTGTTCTTTACCACTTATTTCGGCGATGCGCAATGGAAAGTATTTGGTTCGTTTCGCGCAATTGAAACAAAAGATGATGCACTTCAGATCCGCGAAAAACTACAGTCGAACGAAGTGAAAGATTGGCTACGGCTTTATGAAAGCAATGCGGTGAAAGAAATATATGGGACGGGTCTGATGACTGAGTTGCTCAACAGGATAAGCATCGCCATGGGATACAATCCCATCGGAGCGTCTAAGATTTTGCAGCATCTCCATCAAGAATAGGCAGAGATAATAATCCCTGCTTATCCAAAAATGTGAAAAACTCAAAATCTCTATAGAATAAAAAATAACGTGAATAGAAATAGCATATTTATACTTTGGGCTTTGCATATTGCACCTTGTTGTATAAGCCTCGTTCAGGCGGGGACATCTACTTTGGGTGTAAAAGCATTGATTGGAGATAATCAACAATATCCTGTATCCGCTCGTATAATAACTGGCAATGGAGTTTCGCTGTCAGGAGTTTCCATTACGGAAAAGGGTACAAAGAATCGAATTGTATCTGCACAGGATGGAACATTCCGATTACTGGTCAGCTCCTCTGAATCAGTTGTTGTATTATCTTACGTCGGTTATAGCCCACAAGAATATACCGCAGATAGGGTACCAAAACAAATTGTTTTAACTCCTGACGCGCAGTCTCTTGAGCAGGTTGTTGTCACGGGATATCAAAAATTGGACAAAAGCCGATTTACTGGATCCGTAAGTCAAGTTGACAAAGCAACGATAGATCGATCGGGCTATGTCGACGTTTCGCGCATGTTGCAGGGCTCGGCTGCCGGTGTCAGCGTACAAAATGTGTCTGGAACATTTGGGTCAACTCCAAAAATCCGGATCAGGGGAAATGCCTCCATAAGTGCCAATCAGGAACCCTTATATGTCCTCAATGGCGTACCTATCACATCGCCAGCAAACGTCAGCGTTAGCCAGTTGTATTCGGGTGATCCGGCGTCGATGCTCGGGTCTGCGATTGCGGGCCTCAACGCGCAGGATATTGAAGATATCGTTATCCTCAAAGATGGTGCGGCAACATCGCTCTATGGTACCAGAGCCGCTAATGGTGTTATTTCGATCCGTACCAAAACTGGCAAACCGGCAAGTAAGCCTACCGTAAATTTTAATACAGCCATCTCAATAGGTCAAAAGCCGACAATAAGTAAATACAACCGGATGAACGCTGCACAGGAAATGGATCTCTATAAAGAACTTTTTGACCGGGGTTATTTCTCCAATAACAATTGGCCAAGTATGACCGGAGCTTTTACGGATGCTTACAGACGGTATGCCCTACGGGAAATTAATCAGGAGCAGGCTTATGAGGAACTCAACCGTTCGGCTCAGGTGAATACAGATTGGTTTGGTACATTATTCCGAAATAATATCCTGCAGGAGCATAGCCTTTCGTTCTCGGGTGGAAAAAAACGCGTTAGCTATTACCTGTCGGGAAGCTATGCCAAAGACGACGGTCAGGCAATAGGCTATGATATGGATCGGATTACAGCAAATCTGCAGACAGGTATTCAAGTGACCGATGCTTTTCATATTGACGTCAATGCCAATTTGAGTGCACGCAATCAGTTGGCACCGGGTACTTATAATAGCGGCACGCTTTATTCTGACGTAACACGTAACTTTGAAATCAATCCGGCCATATATGCGATGAGTGCCAGCCGTGCGATGTACCCTTATCAGGCAGACGGGAATTATAAATACTACCTCAATAATTATGCACCGTTTAATATTATTGAAGAGCTGAAAGAAAACTTTACTGAGCTAAAAAGTAATGAAATACGTTTTCAATTGCGGCCAAGCTACCAGCTGCTTCCGACGCTTCGATACGAATTAACGCTAGCTTATCAGGCGAGTCATTCAGATACAGATCATATCGTCACTGAAAAATCCAATGTAGCCAACGCTTATCGAGTGGACTACAATGATGTACTGCGCGAAGAAAATGAGTTGCTCTATCGCGATCCAACAGATCCCTATGCATATTATCAGACCATACTACCCGAGGGTGGATTTTTATATGCCAATCGATACCGGGGTAAGATGTATCATATGAGGCATTCACTCAACTTCAAGAAGAATTGGGCCTTACATGCCCTGGATGCTACAGCGGGCTTCGAATGGAACCACGATCGCACTGATCGTACCTACAGGAAGGGTATTGGCTACCGACACTATGATAGTGGCACCATCAACCCAAGCGAATTAGCACTAATGCAAGTCGCACAGACCGGAGAGCGGCTTTATGAGGAAACCTTCAAAAATCAATATTTGATCGGTTATTATGTATCCGCGCAGTATGCTTTAAAAAACCGCTATAATCTGGAAGCAGGCGGACGTTTAGATGCCAGCAATATGTTTGGAAAAAGGGCTCGCTCAAAATTTCTGCCTAATTATAGCCTTGGACTTTCGTGGAATGTCGAACGCGAATCATTTATGCAGCCGCTGCTCGCTTCGGGTGCGTTGCAATACCTAAAACTAAGGGGAAGCTACGCCTTGCGTGGTAATGCCTATCAAACATCGCCACAGCGCTATGCCAAGTACTTTCAAAAAGTTCGTTTGGACAATGCCAATAGCGAACAGATCATAGACATCCTGTCGCCAGAATTGTACAATCTGAGCTGGGAAAAAGATTATATAGGCAATTTAGCCTTAGAAGTGGGGCTATGGAATAAAATTGATGTTGTTGCCGAAGCATACCAGCGAAAAAATAAAGATCTCATCAGCGAAGCCGCGGTCGCGCTCGAAGAAGGATTTGGTACCAAAGTAATCAATTTCGCGTCCATGAAAAATACAGGCATTGATATTACGATCGGTTTAAAAAATTTACTTTCATCGCCAGATTGGCATTGGAATATGCAAGGAGTGTATGGTTTTGTACGCAATAGAGTCACTGATGGTGAGCTCCAATCATCCTTACTGACACAGATAACGCGTGCCAATGGTTATCCGCTAAAAGGTTACCCCCTTGAAGGCCTCTATGCCTATCAATACAGCCAGTTGGATCTCAATGGGCGGCCTGTTTTTTCAAATAATGGTCGGAGCGTTCAAGGTATAAGCCCCAGCGCGCAAGACCGAGGACTTATCCGCTATATTGGTTCGCGGCAACCCTTGGGTACAGGTTCATTTTCAAATACAATTGGGTATAAAGGATTCGAAATGCGCATATTCTTTACTTTTTCCCATGGAAATCATGTGTTTATGCAGCCTATTGCGGCACGTAGTTATAGCGATAATGTATCTAGTCCTGCAGATCTGGCTTATCGTTGGCGTGGACCTGGGGATGAATCTTATACCGATATCCCGGGTATCCTGAGCAGTATCGAACGTCTTCACCTAGCCACCGTGTCGCAGATTGACGAACTCGCGTACAATAGAAGTGACCTGCGTGTAGCCGATGCCAGTGTGCTGCGGCTTTCTGAATTGATGCTATCGTATGAATTGCAACAAGATCTACTGAAGAGTGTTGGTGGACTAAAAAGAGCGCGATTGAGTTTATCGGGTAATAATTTAAAATACTGGGCTAGTAAAAAGCTGAATGGGATGGATCCCGAATTGTTGCTTACCGGTGTAGCTCTACCGAACCCCGTAAGCTATTCTTTACGAATTACAGCTGGATTTTAATATTTAGAAACAAGAAAGATTGTTTTAGCAATGAGAAAACTATATTATTTACTGCTGCTATGCGTCCTACTACAAATTTCGTGCTCGCATGTGTTAGACGAGCCCTACGACAGTCGGATAGCGCTTAGTACCCTTTCCGATTATCGAGCTCTGCTTTCGCAAGCCTATCCAGAGCGTCAGGATTTATTTACTGATATCTTAACCGACGACTATCACCATTATGCAGGTTCGATTCAGGCCAATCTGATTCCTACCTATGTACCGCTATATCTTTGGGAGGATGATTATGAAGAGGGCGTCAGGGCTACTCCAGCCGCAGCTTATGCGCATTATTATGAAAAGATTTATTTGGCCAATACCGTTATCGCAGAAGTGATGAAAACGCAAGGTGAAACGGTAGAAAAAGAGGCCCTTTTAGGCGAAGCTTTATGTGTACGGGCCTATGCTTATTTCTCTTTGGTGAATCTATTCTCAAAACATTACAATGTACAGACCTCAGGTAGTGATCCGGGTGTGCCATTGATACTTGATGTTCCGACAGAAAGCAAACCAAGCTTTCATCGGGCGACTGTAGCTCAAGTATATGAGCAGATTGAGTCTGATATGAAACAAGGGCAACAATTGATGGAGAAAAACGCTACATTTCTATCCGCCAATCCGTATCATTTTTCCCTAGCTTCTGTGTACGCCTTCTTTTGTCGTTTATATCTCTACCAGGAGAAATGGGAGCAATGTATTTCCTATGCCGATCGTTCACTACAAATTTCAGGAGGGCAGATCCGAGATCTAACAGCAGACATACAAGTCTGGAAAAGTTATGATATAGCTTATTTTGCGCAGGAATTTATGAATCCCGCCACACATAAAAATATTCTTTTGGCTAGTCAAAGCGAATCTTTTTTAACGAGACCAACAGGATTTAGACTCTGTGGATTTTACCCGAGTCATCAATTGTATTATGGATTTCCAAAAAATGATCTCCGTTTTGGACTTTTTAGTGCGGGGGGCACCGTAATAGATAGCATTACAAACTATGTGAAATATGCGCAACAGCCTAATCAGCCTAATGTTGGCGTAGCACGTTACGAATGTTTTACAAATGAAGAAGTACTGCTCAACCGGGCCGAAGCATTACTAAAGCAAACCGTACCTAACCGGATGGCTGCGCTGGAAACAGTAGAACAGCTGCGCAAAAAGCGGATTACACCATACAGCATTTTGGACGCCAGTACCCTTAGTCTCGAAGAACTGGAAGATCTTGTACTTGACCAACGTCGAAAAGAGTTTTTAGGTCAGGGCATGCGCTGGTATGATATTAAGCGATTGAGGCTTTCTGTAAGCCATCGTTTGATACGTACAAGTCCAACACCTGATGCGGTACTCACAGCAGATGATCCCCGTAAAGCAATACAAATTCCGTTGACTGCAAGAATTGGGAACCCGGTATTGGTAAATGAATTAAATCCGCGCTAAAAAATAAGAAATGATGAACATATTTATACGTAAAAAACGATTCCTTTTGGGCATATTTTGCACACTGCTTGCCTGTCAGAAAGAAGAAACAATAGCACCGCCATCCTACGTGGATTATTTTGCTGTCCAAAGCAAATCGCCCGACAAATGGAATGGCCTTGATTCGTTATGTGACAGTATTTACAACGATTATGGGGTAAAGATAATTTACGAGTACACGCCCCGTATTTTAGATGGAACAACATTTTTTGTGCCACCAAACTATGAGAAGGCACTTGAATATACACGAATTGTACTACGGGACTTTTGGCTTAAACCATTGAAAGAAAACTTTCCGGTCTATTTTCATAAAGAAACTCCCATCGAATTTGTCATGGTGGGGGGCTATGTACATTTTAACGATATCACCGTTGCCGGAGCAGCGGCTGGAGCAGGGCTCAATGCTCAGTTTTATCGCTTGGGAATAGGTGGCATCAATAATTTTGATAAGACGAATAAAACAGCGCTGCGGCAACTGATGGCCACGATATATCATGAGCATGCTCATCAGCAAGATCATAAATACGGTCGTGGATATCAGTACGATCGCATATCGCAGGGGGAGTATTACGGACTTAACTATAGTAGCAAATATACTGCACAGGCCAATGCGGATGGTTTTTTCTTACCTTATGGTGGCTATGCGCCAGAAGAAGATTTTGCAACATCAGTAGAGTCGATGGTCATGAATAATAAGCAATCTATTGCAGCAATTGTCAAAGCTAATCCTAAATTGGAAACGAAGTACAATATGGTTTATCAATATTATCTTGATAAGGGAATGGATTTACATCGTTTGCATGAGGTCATTGATTCTGTCATCTATAAAACGATCTATTAAAAATGAATACACGGATAAAAATAATCGTTTGGGGAGTTTTAGTACTGCTATTTTCTAGCTGTGAAAAAGATCATCTGACACGTTCGGTATCTGACGCAGAAGAACGGCAAGCAGCCCTTATTTCTGATCTGAAGTTTGGCTTGCAAGATGCAACAGATGGTTGGGTCATGATGGTCAAAAGTAGTTTGAGCGAAGTGGCCTATACACCTATTGTCATGAAGTTTGATACTGTTAAAAATACAGTTGCCATACGTACAATCTATGGGCTGTCCAATGCTGCGCCAACCTATTTTGAAATAGGAAAAGGTACCGCACAACCCTTGCTCACATTTAGCACGGGATCATTGATCAGTGCATTATACCGGATCGGGGCAGAAGGTTCTGACCTTACAGATCATATTTTTAAAATAAAGAAGGTGTCCAGAGATACGATCACCCTCCAATGCTACCGTAGTGGCGGAGTATACCAACAAGAAGGGGGAGCAACTTATCAATTATTTAGACGCCCTAAAGGCTGGAAATGGGCTGATGACTACCGCTATTTCGATCTGGACGATATCAATAAATGGCAGCAAAACTTTCTGAATCCAACAAAAGCAATTGCACTTGATATCGTTGATCAAAATAAAACTAAAACAGCATCGACAATATGGACAAATTCGGCAATGCTATCCTCCTTATTGACTACTTTTCGTCGGAATGACCCCTTTAATCGAGATGTATCGACAAAGGCATTACAACCTTTTCATGTTTTTTGGACATATTTTAAAAAGGAAAACACTAGCTATCAGACGGCTGTAACAGTAGGTCACAATGCATTATCATTTTTTCCATTTAGTGTTAATCAAAATATATCGACCAGCACACATGTACGTTACCTGGCAGATCATCTTGGTACCCATTATTTCGTGGCTAAAAACGTGCGTTTTTCGGGTAGTCAACTTGATATTGATTTTGTGGCTTATGGCAAACAAGGGGAAGAAGTCTTGACAACAACTTATACAAGCAACTAGAATAAAGACGATGAGATCCATTAAATATTTTATACTTTATGTCTTAACACTCGCTTTTTCAAGCTGTGCCAAGGACGAGTTACCACATCCCACAGGACGAACCGTAATGGTCTATATGGCCGCGAATAACAGCTTGAATGGCGATGCATACACCAATATCAACCAGATGGAGTCTGCGTTTAAAGATGTCGATGGCAAACTGTTGGTATATGCGCGTTTGAAAAATGTTGCCCCTGCCATTTATGAAATAAGTTATGACACCGGAACAGCTATTGGTAGCCGCATTGTCAAAACTTACGCCGAACATAATTCATCAGATCCTTTGGTCATGCGATCCGTTATTCAGGATATGCAAGCCTTGGCTCCTGCGGAATCATATGGACTGATACTATGGTCACATGCCACGTCTTGGTTACCTGATCCATCGATCAGACTAAAATCTTTTGGCGATGACGCCGGAGAGACAATGGATATTATATCATTAAAAAATGCACTACCCGATGCTTTGGATTTTTTGGTATTTGATGCCTGCTCAATGGCAAGTGTGGAGGTTATCTATCAACTTAGGGATAAGGCGCATTATATATTGGCATCTCCTGCAGAGGTGATCGCCGTGGGAATGCCGTATCATACCATGTTGAGGTATTTATATCAAACGGATTTAGTCCATGGGCTCAACCAGGCGGCTCAGGCTTATTACGATTACTATAACCAGCAGAATGGACCTTATCGGTCGGCGACGATAACGTTGGTCGATAATCAAAAATTGCCAATTCTGGCGGCGCAGGTAGGAGAGATACTACGTTTACAAAGTGCTACTTGGTCTGTTTTAGAAAGAGATAACGTACAGCGTCTGGATTTTGCCGAAGGCTCGCCGACGGCAGGATTTGACCTTTTGGAGTTTTATCAGCTCAATTTTCCTGAGGCTGATCTGAGCGGACTGAAACAAGCACTAACATCCAGTATATTATTTAAAGCGCATACAGCACAATTTAATGGTAAAATAATCAGATCCTATAGTGGTTTGTCTATGTATATACCCCATGTTGAAAACGCTTGGGTGCATCCATATTATAAGACATTGGATTGGTATAATGCGAGTGATGCGAATTATCTTTTTAAATGGGTGCCTTAACTCAATGTATAGTAAAAATGTATTCCAATGAAACAGATTAGTATCGTATTAGGGCTTTGTATTTTGCTCGCAGTTTTATTATCCTCTTATCAACAGTTTGCTGTCGAAAGGACGATGCTCGGTATGGACTCCCTAAGAGCGGCTTACAGCCAGCCAACTTCAAATTGGCCCAAGCCAACTATTGATTCTGGTACAACCTGGAAAGAGTTTTCTTCCTTACCAGATTTCGATACCACCTATTTTCAGCTAATGGAACAGCCGAAAGTCGTATTGGGCAAAATGTTGTTTTTTGATCCATTGCTTTCGGGATCCAATCAAATCTCCTGTAGTAGCTGTCACAGCCCGCAAAATTCATGGGCTGACAAGCTGTCGACTTCCATAGGACACGATCACCAGGAAGGGAAAAGAAATACTATTTCATTATTGAATGTACGCGAACGAAAGACATTTTTCTGGGACGGTAGGGCCACCACCTTAGAAGAGCAGGTTAAAAGCCCGATCGCTGCACATGATGAAATGGCTATGGATCTTAAGAAACTGCCCAAAAAACTGGCGCAATATAAGGGATATAGGACACTTTTTAAAGCAGCATTTAATCGAGAAAAAGTTACTTTTGATCAAATTGCCGAAGCACTTGCTGCTTTTCAGCGTACTATTACTAGCAGACAAAGTCGGTTCGACCTTTTTTTGAAAGGTGATTATGGGAAAATGAATGATCAAGAAATAAGAGGATTACATTTATTTCGCACCAAGGCACGCTGTATGAACTGTCATTATGGACAATATTTGACAGATGAGGACTTTCACAACATCGGGCTCACTTATTACAAACGTAAATATGAAGACCTCGGACGTTACCACGTGACAGGAGATCCTAATGATGTGGGGAAATTCAGGACTCCATCATTGAGAGATGTTATGAACACGGCTCCATGGATGCACAATGGTCTATTTGATAATATTACGGGGCTACTAAACATCTACAACAGTGGAATGCAGATGAATACCGCTAAACCGGCAGTCAAAGCTGCAGATCCAATGGCTCCGATTACGGATCCCAAAATGAAAGCGCTCAAATTGTCTAAATCAGAGATACAGGATGTGATTGCTTTTTTGGGTGCAATTACAGCTACAGAATACAAAATGCGTAGACCCGAACAATTGCCGAGATAGAAAAAATAGGCAAGAGTTTAGATTACAGCAATTCCCGACGTAAAGTTCTAAGGGAATTGCTGATATGATATTCGACCGTTGAAGTGGAAATGCCTAGGCGTTCAGCTATCTGTTTGTAGGAGAGATACTCTCTTCGGCTAAGATAGAAAACTGTACGTGCTGGTTCAGATAATTTTTGCATTTGCCTTTCAATACGTTCCTCAATTTCTTTGTATTGCATCTGCAAATCTGGCCTTAGATAATCTGCCGTATGTTGTTCAGGCATATCTTCCAATGCCAAAAGTTCAATTCTACGAGCATATCTGAAATAATTAAGCACTTGAAATTTAGAGCACCTCGTTAAATACTTTTCCATATCAACTCTGCTTTCAAAATTGACACGACGCTCCCAAAGATCCAAGAATATGTTTTGCGTTAGATCTTTGGCCATTTCAGTCTCTTTGAGATAATAACAGCACATATCGTACACTTTAAACCAATATGATTTAAAAAGTTTTTCAAAAGATCTCAATTTTCCAAATGTCCACATAAGTAACGATGATACAGCCGAAATTATTTATTCAAATATAATATTATTTAGAATGATTACAAATAATGTTTTTAAAATTTGTTTTTATCGTGGTACTGATGTGATGTAATCTAGAAGAATCCCGTTGATACTATCAAGTGGAATATGATTTTCAGCCCAGGAAGTTGGTACATCCATCGGAAAAGCATAGGGCTTTTTATGAACACCATTTACGGCCTTTTGTCAAATATTGCTCCAGCTCATTTACAAGGAGAAAACGAACAGTCGTCATCCTTTCTTCACCGGGCAATATATCCTCGCCCTCAAAATTTAAACCACCTATATAAGTCCGCTGTAATTTACCTTCTGACGCATATTCAAACACGTGATTGGGGCTATAACCTGAGATAATACCTGTTTTCCGCTCTCGGTCTCACAAATGAACGAGATCAATTCGACAGCGCCATTATCGTAATGATGTACAGTATCGAAAAAGTCCAGGGAACTCCCAATAGCCTCCTAAAGACTTTTCGGTATTTCCCGCATACCGCGTAGTTTATGAGTTCGAACTATATATCGTTCAGTTTGCTTTCCATTACTTCAGGTCGCAAATGGCTTCCTTTTTCCTTGATCACGCCATTTTTATCGATATAAATATAATAGGGAATACTAGGGATATTAAATATTTTAGATAGATCTACACTTTGGTCATTCCTTATAAACGATACAAGTTGCTGTAAATCATATCTCTAGTGTAAAGGGGGCGTTGACGATTGATGGTAAATATTTCCATTCTCCGTTAAGCCTCATTCAAAGTAATTTTACATTAATAATCACTGCAGGGCCTAAATTGATAACTGTACTACCAAACGAACAAGAAAGAGTAGTTGAACCTAAAGTTGTTCATTTCTTCAAAAATGTTATGCTGAATATTTCTTTCCATTAACCAAAAGTAAGAGAAGGGGAAGTATCTATTGGGGTAATAGAGCTAGTTGGTATGGAGTTGGTAAAAATGCAAATATCATCAACGGGAGTACAGGTTTCTATTTACAGGCTTCTGTTCCCCTTAGATTTAATTAATAGCATACAATAGACTAACATACAGAGTCATTAAAATAAGTTTTACGTTAGCATCTAGCTGACTTTACCTCCCTTAACGATTAACAGGGGAGGCTTTTTATTTCCCCCTTTTCTGCTTTACCAGCACGATCCAATCATCGTGCACGCTTTCTGTACCCACCAATAACAGCGCATCGTCTATTGACAATAAATCGTCCTCCCAAAGTGGAGTTGTGCAAGTTCGAGCGAGCAATTGTTCCAGATTTCCTTTCATGGGTTTATAAGTATGCGCATGCCTACGGTGGACTCGATATGGCCGATGCCGATGTGCTCCGACGGATGAAATTCGGAACGTTCCTCGATGCCGAGGGACGATTTTTTGATACCGTCCATTTCCCACAGACCCTAGCCAAATATCCGCTCCGTGGGGCCGGAATCTATTTGGTTGAAGGCAAAGTTGTCCTGGAATACGGTTGCCCTTCCATTGAGGTGATCCGCTGCGCCAAGATGCCGCTAAAACCGGATCCGAGGAGTGAGTAGGACGGAAATGATCTTCATTGGGGAACTTGTTTTAATTCATATACATACTAACATTTTAATACTAAAAACATTAGCATTAAAATGTTTATTTACTTATATTTGTATTATTAACCAATTTAAAAACAGTGTATTATGAGTGAGTTGAAACAATCGAAATATATCGATATTACAACAGATTATGGATTTAAGAAAGTTTTCGGATCAGATACCAATAAAGATCTTCTGATCGCTTTCTTAAACGAACTGTTTAGAGGCCGCAAGATTATTGCCGACCTGTATTATAACAAAAATGAGCATGTCGGGGATACAGAGGATATCGGTACCGTTATTTTTGATCTGACCTGCACGGCAGACAATGGCGAACGTTTTATTATTGAAGTGCAGCGCACGGCGCAGGATAATTTGAAAAAGCGCATGCTTTACTACAGTAGCAAATTGATAGCGGATCAGGCACCCAAAGGCAACCGAAGGGCTTGGAATTATGCAATTAGTGAAGTTTATATCATTGTACTGATGGATGGATTTGCAATGCCTGATGCGGGGGATAAGAAGTATTTTCTGCACGATATTTGTTTATGTTATCGAGATCATGGTAAAATATTTTATGACGATCTAGGCTTTATATATGTGGAATTGGTTAACTTTGTTAAAGCTGAGGCAGAGTTAGTTAATGATTTAGATCGTTGGCTTTATGTACTAAAAAATATGTCTTCGCTAAATGGACTTTCCACTTATTTGCGTAAGCCTATTTTTGAGAAGTTATTTCAGTTAGCAGAGTATAGCAAACTAAAACCGGAGGAACGAGAGATGTACAACGTAAGTTTAAGGAATAAATGGGATGCCGAGAGTATCCGAAGTAGTCAGGAGGAGCAATTGAAACGAGCGCGCGAAAAAGCAATGGCTGAGGGAAAAGCTGAGGGAAAAGCTGAGGGAAAAGCTGAGGGAAAAGCAGAAGGAAAAGCAGAAGGAGAAGTTATCGGAAAAGCCGAAGGAAAGGCGGAAGTAATAAAAAATCTTTTGTCTTCGAATAAATTTTCAATATCGGAGATAGCCGAATTAGCGAACGTCACTGTAGAGTTTGTAAAGCAGATCGAGGCAGAGAAGGCTAAAGGAAAATAAAACAGATTACAATATAAGATTTTAAGGCAACTTGGATACTGTCAAAGTGGCCTTTTCCTTTTTTATAGGTTAAGTTGGTCTTAAACAATACCATTTTGAATAAGCTCTCATTTAAATAAAAATAATTGTAAGACCGTGGAGACGAGCTCAACTTTTTTATAAAAGATCAAACGAAAGCAAATCAACCATTGTTATACCTATACTTTCATAAATTAGTTAATAACAGGTAGTAAAAAACCTTGAGATCCCCCTCCTCAAGGTTTTTTTTATTTTTTCAAACGAATATTATATTTCTGTTGTCCTTTATACGAAAAATGAGAAGATTGCTTTTGCTGGCTTAATTTGCACTTGTTAGGCCAGCATTTTTTGAAACCGACTATCCCATTATTGGGATCATAACTATATATATCAGGGCTGGTTTATTCCGGCCTTTTTTGTGCCCACACAATCAGCATCATAGGCCTTCTGAGTTCGTCTGCCATTCCGGCAACACGGTTAACCATCTCCATGTTAGGCTGTGGTTCAGTAACTAAATGGATATATAGTCAGAAAGGCTCCCTTGTCGGTTAATAAGGGTGCCTTGTATTTGAAAAAAATTAATTTAAATCACCGGTTGTTTTGTTATCATCCCTTACTAAAGCCAGTAGTTTCTGAACAGCAGGTTGCCACCATTTCTCGGGAATATCTCCGTCCCGGTAACTGAGTTTTGCAATATCCTATAAAATGCAGATAATCGTTTCCGAAAAAACAGAATTGAAAAAGAACTTCTTAGGTACAAAAGCACAGCAGAAATATGGCGAAAATATCTTGGTCACCTTTGAAAGTATACTTGCAAAACTATTTTAGTGATTTTTCCTCTCAAATTTATTGTGGGCTTTCAAACCTACTTTTTAACGCAATCGTTTTTTACAGAAGGCTGGCGAGTACATTTCAATTACAACTTTTGGCACACCAGAGATCAAGCTGATATTTTTATCGAGATGATCGAGTCCGGGGAAATACCTACGTTATAAAAAAGGCTGAACGATCCGGCCAATATATATTGATCCCTTGTTGGGAAAGAATTTTCATAAATGCAGGCCTGATAAATGCGATACTATCAAGCCTGCAATCTATTCATTAAATATCCAAAGTAAGTACAACTAAACTTGAATAATGGTTTACAAAAAATAAAAAAGGCCGGTGACATGAATCCCCGACCTTTATAACTACTAAAACAAACTAACTTAACCTGGTGAAGAACATAATTCTGATAGAATGGTTCATTATTTTTCAAAAAAAGGACTAATCTTTCGATTAGCCCCTAACTAAATTATAGACAGATCCATATAGGACCGGAAAATACGTTTAAAATGGCCAGGTCTAAATACCTGACCATACAATTAAATCAATCTAAACTGATACGTAACGATCGACAATAGATGGACAATTCTTTTAAGAGCTTGGTTTGATAAAAATGAAAAAAGACCGGGCCGCAGTAGCAGCCATACTTTTGCGAGATACATAAAACACGAAAGTATGACAAATCAATGTTTATATTTGAGTAATAAAAAGATTTATAGATGATAAAATCAATGCGAACACCGATTATTACCATTGGAATTATAATAATGATTTTAAATTTGTTTGGCTGTTCTGAACGTACGAAGCAAAATAATAATAAGCCATCAATTCAGACTCCATTAACCGAGCAAATTATTGATACGACATCGGATGACATGTTATTGGAAGTCGTTTATGATAACCTCTTTCGTAAGTTATCTGCGGCATATGATAAAGAATATGAAATCGTCTTGTCTTGGAACAAATCTAGACAAGCAATTTATATGATCAGCCAATTAGAAGCAGAAGTAAATAATGGTGGTTATAACCAGTTTTATTTTAATTCAAGCAGTCAATTTGCCGCTGCGCTGCCAGAAGCGTTGAAATTAGTTGGCGCTTCTAAATTTGCTGATCTGACCGAGCGAGCAAACAGCACATTTGAAAAGGAGAAATCGAAAATAACCGAAGATCAGGATGGTACGGTAGAAGGTTTTAGTAAATCTTATGAGAACAATCCGTTAAACAAATTTGACGAGGAATTTTATAAACTTAATGACGTTGAAAACTTGCAAAAAATTCAGGTTGACTACATACGAAAGAACAAGAAAGAGTTTACTGATTAAATCCTATCTTAGCCCTATGCTGTACAATCCCTTTGAACAAGTTACCAAAAGTTCGTTTCGTGAACTCGTCGAGTCGGGCTATGCCCATTTCGTGCTGCAGCGCTTTGAGCGATCCGAAGCTGCAGGCCGATCGCCGGCGCAATATGATCAATGTGCGTAGCGAGCGTATCCTAGAAGATAAAAAATCCTATTGGTATCGCTTGCGCAAGCAACGTTGCCTTATCCCTGTAAGTGGTACCTTTGAGCATCGTGCGGTAAAGGGCTGGAAAAAGAAAGTGCCTTATTTCACCGGTGAAGCGGGGAGAGAGCTATTCTATTTGCCAGGTCTGTATCAGTGGCATGAGACGGTGGATGAAGATGGTGTAGTTGAACGCGTAGGATCGTTTGGTATGCTTACGCGCGCAGCCAATGAAGTGATGGCCAATATCCATAATGACGGGCCCAATAAACACCGTATGCCTTTGTTCTTGCCGGAGGATCTCGAGCGTCAATGGATCGAAGATATTAACGAAGAAGATATGCCACCGATTTTCCGATTTGAAATGCCAAATGAAAAGTTGAAGCATTATCCAGTGTATACCTTGAGAGGATATCCAAACCGCCCCGATGGTAAACACCGTTATGAGCAATTTGATTGGGAAAGATTGCCGCCATTGGGGAGTGATACGGCACAGACTTCGTTGTTTTAAATCAGTATCCAATGGCAAGTTTAACAAATATGTGTCAGATGATCGCCCTGAGTTCGCCGTATTTATCGAAGATGACGATAAGGTCTGCTATGCTTACCTTTGGAAAGAAGGTGAAAATATTATTGCCCATGTGTGGCTATACAATGTTGCACCAACTCCGAGTGAGCCAGAATTGCAAATAGAGGAGAACCATCCCTTTTTAAATTCTGCGGAATTTGTTAGAAAAAATCTTGACCCATTCAACGCTTGGACGCTTGTTGAGGTCATTTGGGATTTTGGGGAAGAAATAGTAGCTAAGATATTTTTATCCGAAAGGTTGATCGCGAAACTTGCCGTAGGGGCACGTTCGGGTTGGTCTAGTCTGGTCACTAAAGATGGGGCTTTGGCACTGAAGATGTAGAGCTTTTAAAATATAATTGTCAGTAAAGATTCCTACGTGTTTTTATTTCTTCGATCCGTTTATAATAAAGTTTTCTTTGTTTTTGTTTACGAAATGGGTCAACAGACAAATAAATAAACAACAATATAATAATTGCAGAAAAAAAAGCAGCGACATACATTAACCAAGTAAAAATCTTTTTCATTTTTTTCGTGGGCAGTCCAAATAAGTGTGTAAATAAAAATTGCGGATTCCAGTTGTATTCCTTATAACTGGAGTCTTTTTCCAAATAACGTTAAGAATTGATTTAAGACCTAGCGTGTCAATTCTTTTACTTATTTTAGCGTATTAATGATAATCAAGCATCTGGCTTGTTTCTAGCCATTTTTAGCATTATAGTTTGACTTATTATGAAAATGTTTGGGCAGCCTTCATATTGGTATACCCGACCAATTGCTCTAGGAATATTCGTTATCATTCTTGTTCCTTTTGATGTTTTTATTAATAGATCATGAGTTTTATCTGCCCTTCATTATCTGGTATTTTTTTCTTTTTCTTCAATCAGTTCCTTCGCAATAGGTATATCTGCCGGAGCGAGTTTCCAGTTTAATAGATCATCAACCTTTACCCACTCGAGTTGATCATGATCGGTAGACTCTGTAGTAATATTCTCGGTCTCACAGATGAAAGAAATCAATTTGATAGCGCCACTATCGTAATGATGGACAGTATCGAAAAAGTCCAGGGAACTCCCAATAGCCTCCTAAAGACTTTTCAGGTTTCCGTCGACAAATCAGAACAAGATCTTCTTTAAATAAAATCCCGCAAACAACTGTGATAAGATCCATAGTTATTGAGATTTTATTATCGTTAACTCGCCATCATCAAATCCCACCGTTATTGCTATCGCTTGGGCAAAAAATGAAGTTTTGAAATCTTCGGATTTTACATATGATTGGACTAACGATTCCGTATATTTTAAAATATCCTGCCAGTCTTTATCTTTTAAAAACTCATTACCGAATGAAAAATATTTCTGTTTAGGCTCAAAGTCGATATTGGTAGCCCAATCGTCATCATCTTTATCGAAAATTTTGGATCCAGTGATATATTTTGCTATCGATATCAAAGAAAAATTGATTTCAAAATTTAGTGAAGATTAAATGCTATTATATCAATTTTTCCCATTGGTAATCTATACAGCCCCATCTGATGATTGGGCTCAATGTATAGGGCTAATCTTGACGATGAAACTTCAATAGGGCGGAAGATAAGATATACAGATCATGGGAAACAAATTATATGGCTGCAATCATCCAAGCCATTCAAAAACTATCAATCGTCGGGCAACTTTACTATCTAAAGTTTAAAGGCGCAAACTAGTGCTTGCAAAGAGTTCAAGTTTCAAAGAGTTTACCATCAATCGGTAAACTCTTTGAAATAAGATGTTATTGATTAATGAGCTGCTTTTTTCAGGTCAGTCATAGCATCCTGTAAGGAACTTCAACTGCCACTACAATAGATCCTCCCAATAGAACAGTAAAGAAAAGATTTTCGCCCAACAAACATCCTAGAATTATAACCATGCCACAAATAACGTACGAAAATCGTACTGTCCACCGCATAACAATCTTGGAAACAGGATTAAAGACAGAGACGAAACTCTCGGAAAGAAGAATTGTTTTTATCTCGTTCGATAATAGAGAAAGAGAAATCATAGTAGACAATTTCAAATTCGAGAACAAAGCTTTCAAATGATCTGTTCCCGATAAAATAATTGCAAGGATCAAGCCGCCAATTACGGTTGCCTCTATGCCAGAGATAAGTTCTTGTGATGTGTTCATAATTAAGTTATTTATCTTTTTAATCTACTTAAATTTATTTTTTGATCCTAAGGTAAATACGCCATATAATCTTGAATTTTGTGGGTATTTTGTTATTGACTATAAGAAGATCACTCCCCGGAATATAGATTGACTAGCGGAATATCAATTTTCAACCCGATGCTAAATATCGCAGCGTCGAAAGCCTTATCGTTAATTCTTTTCTTAAGTCCTTCGTCGTAGTATGCTTTTAATGGAAGCAGTTTTCCTCCAATGAATGCGACAATGGGAGTGTTTTTAATATTATATAGAATATTAGCTCCGGGACTAAAGACTTCGCTAAAATGGACGTCCTTATTGTAAGCTGAGTCTGGTGTAATTAGATAGTGGTTTACGAGGTTTCCTAATTCCAGCAATTGCACGTTGAAATTGAAATATTTGAAAAAGGTACCTGCAGGTCTTATGGTAACACCTATTGGTGCTGTTATACCGCCTGTCCATTTGCAATTTAATGATGAACTACCAATTGGAATAATTCTTCCAGCAAAAGCTCCTACATAAGCATTTAAATCAACAGATGAAGACATTTTCCTTTTTAATTTGTATGAAGTCGGAGGTAGCGCATGCGACTCGATTACATTCGCTAGCTCTGCTGATGAAGAGGAAGAAATCACGTCTCCAAAAAATCCTGACAGTTTAACCAGTTGGTTGGCGTACGACATTTCTGATAACTTTGGTAAAGCTGAGAAAAGCGTATCCACTTTTGAAATTGAACCTGAAAATAAAGTTAGTGCTGCAGCTTGTTCACTTGGGTTATAGGTTTCTGAGACGATTTTGTAAAGAGCTATACGGTTAATTAGGTATATCAAATCTTTATTATTCAAGCTATCACGAGATAATATGCCTGCTTTCTCTGCTAGTCCTGATAGCACCTTCCTTCCTTGAATAGTTTTTTTACTTGTTATGATTAAAGCTGATCGATCCTTTTCATCAAGACGCTGTAGATTTGTACCCAAATACTTAATATATTCCAATTCTTCTTTCTCTATTACCACCGTATCCTTATTATTAAACTTAATCGTAAATAGTGCTTTATTTCCGCCGTAATTTAATTCATAATTATTTTCGGGATGCTTGTTTAAATAAAAGGTTTTCAACTTATCTATAGCTGCAAGATTTTGAGAAACGCCCTTATTGTAATATGAATCTACCAATCCTAATGTATTCTGTGCAGCGGCAACGAAATTTTTCTCCTGAATATTTTCTATAATATCAAAAACGTTTTTTAAGTTTTGTAAATATTGATTAACGTTATTATCATTATTGTTTAGGAGAGGGTAATTTTCAAAGTTAGAAATCACTTGTCCAAGTATACTCCATGTGTTGTATGACGATTGGGCCATCTGATCTGATTTATTTTTTTCAATTAAGACCTGTTGTTCCTGATTAATTTTATCGAATTGTCCCAATGACATCAATAGCGGACTCAGCCAAGCAATCACTTTTTCCTTATTGATAATTAGATTTTCTTTGACGCCCGGTAGATTATCAAATACTTCACCATATTTCAATTTGAGTAGTTCCATTAATATATCCCATTGTTTTTTATCTAATGTTTTTAGTTCCTCATAACCTAGAAGTCTGTAGTTCTTATCATTAATTGTAAACAATTCGTTAGTTGCTATATAAAGTAGCCCAATAATATTTTGTGCATATTGATTTATGTTTTGCGCATTGTTAGATGATATATTGGGATCAGGACTATAAGTAGGATTAAGGTATAATTGGCGGATTATATCTCTGTAATTGTAACGGGCTTTTATCAAACCATCGATATTATACCCAAGTTCAACTGTCATGCCGAGATTTGCTGCGATTTCTGGTGTTAGAAATTGTTTTGTCCAGCTACTTTTGGATACATTTCGTGGCATTTCAACAAAATCTTTGGAGATCGCGTATCGCCAAGAGGTGCCAAAATTAGCGGTCCGGTAATCAGAGAGGCCTTTTAACAATTCAATTGTGGCAGGGAATACATCATATATCAATGGATTGTTTACTCTTTTGCGTAACTGGTCCATAAACCATATCGCAGCTTCCTGCTTTGCTCTTTTTGCGAGGAACATCGCCATAGCATCAATCATTTGAGATTGAGAGGGGATGCTTAATCCTGTATAATTGAGACTTTGTTGCGCATTTTGCGTTGCGGTAGTAAGGTTGATCTGCAAAGATTCTTGCCGATTAGGTTGCTGTCCTTGGAGATAGCTTTTTGCATCTATTGAAAAAGTTCCATTCGTTAATAAGAGGTCGGCCATTTCGTATGTTTTTTTTTCAATTTTGACGAATAATTTCCTAGTTTCTTTCGCTAATGTTTGACTTGTATCTATCTTGTTGTTTTCATTTGCTATATTACTAATTAAAGAGCTGTTGGTGCTTAATAGATTATCCTTTAGCTGACTGATTGTTGTTATTTGTAATTCTGGATTCTCAAGTAAGGGTTTATATTTACCAATTATAATTGATATTGAATCTTGCCCCATAACAGTATCATCGTTTTTGTTCAAGAAGCTGAGTATATTTTCTATTTTGCTTTTTTTATCATTTAAAAGGCTTATATTATTTTTGATGGCGGCTATTGTATCATTTTTTCTATTATATCTTTCCAGTAAATCATTTAAAGAATCTAAACCAGGTGAATTTTTTTTTATACCTTTTTCGTTTAACAATTTTTTTATAAATAATGCTTTTGAATTTATAGCGTCTTCTTTAAAACTGGCAATTAATTTATATGGAGAATTCTTTCCAACGATATCGAGCTTATCTTTACCGACTAAATTTACGAGACTTTTATATATCAATTCAGTTTCAGTGGGGTTTAGGTTGGGATTATTTAAATATTTACTTAAATAAAATAGGTTGTAAGGAGCTAATATGTTATTTTTTAGGTCATTAGTGTCTACCTTGATGGCGGAGTCTAAAACTGGTTTAGGAAGTTGTTTTTTTGATTGCTGGCCATTCGCTATCATGATATAGTTGCTAAATAGCGCAAGTGTCAGGATAATTAGGTAAGGTCTTTTCATAACTCAATATTTTATTTAATGACTTGTTTGGCTTTCAGTCAATTGGCTTGTACTAATATAGTAAATGTTGTGAAAAATATACTATAAGTGAAAAAAAATAGTCCGAAGGACGTAACAATTAAAAATTGGTCGATTTCTTCTGTATTGTAGTAATGATGTACATATTTGTTATTAGGAAAATTTAAATAACTCTTTGATAGTTTGTATATTAGTGGTGAATGAAACAGGGTAGCTGAAAACTGTTAGAGTAAGCATTAACCAAATCTCAAATTATGAAAAGAATTTTTATTCCATTACTAGCTGTGGCAGTGGTATCCTGCCTTTTCTCCTGTAATAATAATACAGAAGATAAAACTTCAGCGGAACAACCCAAAGAACAAGTTGAGGTGCCTACAGATACCGTTATTAATACAATAGTTTTAGAAGAAATAGCTATAGGCGATGCTACTGTTAAGGATGCGCTAAAAATGAGCCAGGATGGACATTTCTCCATTTTGGGTAAAGAAGTTGGTGTATTGTCAACAAATGGGCAGCTCAAAGATAACAAGGGTAAAGTGCTTGCAAAAATGTCAGGTGATCAGTTTGTGGATGCAAATGGAAAAGTGTTGACTATAATTAAAGAAGATGGAACGATTGTAAACGGTTCCGGTAAGGATCTATCCTGGGGTGAAAATGGTTTACTGAAAAATAGTGAAGTTGAAATGTACCTTACCCCTTCAAATACAAAGGCAAAACGTGCAGCATCCATTCTGTTGTTCACATATTTTAGCTTTAGCGGTGGTCAGGCCGAGCTTACCAATAAATTCAAATAGTAACATTTACCAATAAACATCATAAAGAAACCGTTGATCGAGTTTTTTTCTATGAAATAAAATTTCGTACCTACTGTTGGGGAAAACTTAAGTATAGTTGATCAATTACGAACAATCATTTTGAGCTATAACTCTTGTTCATTATTTAAATGTTTTCATTATGAAAAAAATTGTTTTTGCCTTTATACTTTTATGTTGGACACAGGTGTGTCTGAGCCAAAAAATAACTGTTAAGGCCCATTCTGTTGTTGGATATGGAAAGCATCAGGATTTTGCTAAAAAAGCATTTGTTGCATTAGAACAAGTTCTTAATTCTGACGATTTTAAAGAAAGTATAATAGCGATGAAAGCGGAAAAGAACCAAGGGTATACTTCAGAACAACTATATAATATTATTATGCAGGCGAAGGAAAAAAAGGTGCCCAAAGATAGCGCTGCAACTGATGGAATAGTAGACTTGTGGGTAAGAACGCTTGAAGTAAATGGAAGGGATGCTAATTGGAAAGATAATTGTGAAAAGCCGTCCATTTTTGGTAATCAGACACTTGGTATTGACGGAGCCGGAGATGGGTTTATGGCTATTTGCCCGTCGGCATTGGATCATTGGGCTTCCATAGATGATGTGGCAGCATTGGCAGGCCATTATGCCCATGAGTATATGCATGTACTCGGTTTTGATCACCATCGTTTATTTAGTAGTCAGCGATGGAGAGAGGAGACCTTTGTTTATAAAGTTGGTTATCTCGTAAGGGATCTGGTGAAGAAAATGAGTGCAGATTGATAATTATAATTGAAGTAAATTATGAATATTAAATTGGTCTTCCTCATAAAGAGGAATTGTAATTTATTTTGATGTAAAAAATATGCTATTGCACTGTTCCTTTTCGGGTTCGTGCTTAGAGGCTTACAGCCTCTAAGCACGAACCCGAAAAGGAGTGATGTGACACAGTTCAGTTTACACTACCTACGGTATTTTTTTTAGGCGCATTACTAAATCTATCCAGATATTTTTCCAATCCAAAGTATTTGCGTTTTAATCCAATTATTCCGCCGTACATCATTATTAAATATGCTATTACGCACGGAAGCAAGACTATCGATATGCTGATTGTTTTGATACTCATTTCCATAATAAATTAGCTGTTTTTCAATATTTCAGGAAAATTCCTTTCACAAAAATGACTGTTAATCGAATGTATTACTTTATCAAACCTTAGTTTTTTATTTCATTGATAAAATCGGTACGGATGCGTTTAAATAGGCAAGATCAAAGACTTCTTTATTATTTAGCAGTACTTCTTAATTACTAAATTAAATGTTTTTTTCAATTTATGGAATAGCAGTGCTTTCGAAAGTAGGTAGTCGCTAAAGTTCACATTAGTTGATTTGAGGCAATGTCGGTTCTTTTGTTTTCGGATAAAAATTCGATTTTCCCTTCCAACATTAGACGATAAAAGTTTTGATTATAAGGGCGGAATTTTCTTACTTTTCGGTATCTCCAACATACCGCTTACTTACAACTTATTTTCCTCAGATAGGCTAGTCAACAACTATATTTTTGCTCTACACATAAAAACAAAAGAAATATGGCAAATCAATTTTTAGTTAAAGACACTTTTGAAGATATACGCAATATCTCGTTAAGTGAGGTAAATGATCTGAATATAGGTATTTATGATGGTCTATTATTATTGGGATATTACGTTAAAGGGGATATCCCAGTTCCTGTTATTTATTATATATCAGACACAATTGAACTGGACAATGCAGGGAGCGTTATTGAGATTGGTAATAGTATTAAACTAGAAGGAGTATATAATGATCTCTCATTTATTAATTTCGGTGTGCGCGGAGGGAATAATTTAATTGATGATTCTATTCAATTAAAAAAGCTTTTCGATTACGCCTCCAAAAAAAAGATTAATGTGGTAAATACTGGTGGCGAATATTATTTGAAACAGGAAAGAGCTATTCCCATAAAAGTAAATGTAGATTTTGGAAAGTCTATATTTCATCTATATGAGGAATATGATATAAGCTCCGTTGGTAGATTTGAAGTTTTACCAGATAGACAATATTCAAACATAACACTCCCTCAAGGGGTAATGCAGCAGTTGAATTCGGGGCAATCAGTTATTGATTTCTTTAAGAACTACAAGAATAACTATTTTATTATAGAAAATGAAAACCAATTTATAAATCGAAATGGTGGAAGTGGCGGAAGATATTATTATACGGAATTATTTTATATAGGCGAGAATGGTTCTGTGATGTCTGAAATATCAGGTAAATTAGATGGCTATACTTCCTGCAAAGCCTATCCATGCAGCGATGATTTCACCACTATTAAGGGAGGGATTTTTAAATTAAATTGTAAAACAAGTGTTAATGGGTACAAGATAAGTGGATTTAATTGTACAAGGTCTAGAGTTCGATTCATCGATCAAATTGTTGCTTATGAAGACGATGTTGACTATAGCGACAATCTATCCCCAGATCTTGGTTTTCATTTATTTCAGAAATGTTATGATGTCAGCATGGTAAATATACAATCTGTTTCAAGGGCGAATGAAGGTAATTCAGGAACATATGGTTTAGGTGCACGCTATGTAACCAAGCTAAAATTATCTAATGTGAATGCTAGTAGTGGCAACAATGCATGGGGGTATATGGGAGGACTACATGTTAAAGACTTGATATGTGAAAACTGTTCTGTATCGCGAATCGATGTTCATTATTCAGCATATAACATAATTATTAACAATTGTTTTTTGAGTGCCCTAGCCGTAGCTGGGGGCGGTGTTTTAGCTATAAACAATACAACTATTCACAGCAATATATATTTGGCTTTCAGACAAGATTTTGGTTCCGTATGGAGTGGTGATATTATTATAAATAATGGTGTATTAATAAATACTACAAATCTTCGTTGCAGGATACTGAACTATCAATATGCTGACTTTGATTTCGGAATGGAGCAAGATTTATCTTTATGTAATTCCTTAAAAATTAATGGATTCAAATATATCAATAATGGTGGCACATCAGTAAGATTAAATATTATTGATGTTAATTTGTCAAAACTTGTTACTATTGGGAAGAATAGAGTTGTCTTTCCTCAGTACGTGGAATTAAAGGACATGAAGTCTATAAATAATGATGGATTTTGCCCATTAGTAGTAGATAACCTTACGGGTGGTAAAGTTCATAAATTCGGAGGTTTATTAGAAGGAGGATTGCTAACTAATGTATATTTTAAATGTGAATCTATAGATGTAAGTAATCAATATCCTACTATTAATCAGCAAAATGGTACAGAGCAAGCTTCTAGCGATTCAGTATATCCTAAGTTTGAGTTTATTGATTGTCAAAATATAAAGATTAATGCTGCTAATTTATTATGTGAAGTTGTTGTCAATGGCTCGATAGTTTCTTCATATAGATCGGTTAATAACAATGCTAGGCATACAATAACAAATTCTACTATAGCGTTAAATAGAATCGGAGCGATAGCATCATCGTTTAACGTCACTAGCTTAAATACGTTATTTATAAACTGTTTATGGAAACTACCTAAATTAAATGGTGTGCAAGTAGAATCTGTATCGGATATTAATACCATATTAGGAAATGCTTCTATGCAATTTGGCCCATTGAACACTGAGGTGGTTTACGGAAATCACATCTGTAGCAATCTTTCTAGTGAGTTAATAACTAAGTTGACATCTGGCAATGCTTCCCCTTCTTTGTTAATGTATAATCGATTAGGGTTAACAAATAATATTGATTATAACCCGATTATTCGAAATGTTGGATCTACAAGCGAGAGATCTGCTATTGCTCCAACTGGATTTGGTTACTTTAATACGGACATTCATACAGTACAAGTTTTCAATGGAAGTATTTGGCAAAACAGTATCCCAGAAGCAACAGTGACTGTAAAAGGATTGATTAATCAGGCAGAAGAACAACCGGATTCCAACGCAAATGACGTGCAAAACCTTGTTACGGATTTTAATAGCCTTTTAACTAAACTTAGAAATGCCGGTATTATTGCTTTATAGAAATGGATTTGTGAAAATTATACTTATTTCCATTGCATATACTATATCTCAATGCCATTATTTTTTTATTTTACGATTGCTGTTTCGAAATGAGTTAAACTCATTATCTTTATATTAGATGAGGCCCAAAGCCGGTTAACACTTCTTCCAGGCTTACATCTAGTCAAAACTGCCTCCCTTAACGGTTAATAAGGGAGGCTTTTTTTTGAATTGTCTATTTCATTATTATACTATGACTGTTGATTAAATCAGAGCCGGTTTCTCATAAAACAAACCATGCTATAATTTATACCAGACTTTTCGGTATCTCCCATATACCGCTTACATATAACTTCTTTTCCTCAGGCAGACCAGCCTACAGCCATACTTTTGCTTTATACATGAAAACAAAAGAAATATGGCAAATCAATTTTTAATTAAAAACAATATGCAGGAAATGAACAATCTTTCTGCGCTCGAAATCGATAGATTAAAAGGGAACGATCCAATCTATGCTGGTGTAGAGCTATTGGGGTATTATGAAAAAGGGGATACACCTGCCCCGATTATTTATTACTTGGCACCAACTGGTGAGGATCCCGGCCCAAATGACGACGGCAGTATCGTCGAAATAAATGGTAATAAGTTAGTACATAAATTTGAAGAAATAGACCCCTTATACTTTGGTGCCAAGGGAGATGGTATTTCGGATGATGCGGAAATTATTGAAAAAGTGCTGCGCAAAGGATTGCGAGTGAGAAATTCTAAAAATACCTTTTTATTAAAGAGAGCCATATCTGTCACTAGCATAAAAATTGACATTGACTGTTTAAATCTAAAACTAGATGTAAATCCGATCGGGAAGCCTTACATAACATTTAATGAATCTAGTATTAAGAACGGACGAATTGTAAATACCGTAAATATTAACGAACTGTCAACATCATTATTACTTGATGATACCAGTGGCATTAATGTGGGTGACTTGATGGTTATTAGATGTATACCTCAAACATCTGGAAATATACTTGTTGGTAGGAATTATGTTATTAAATCGGCGGGAGGAAACTTTACTGCTGTCGGTGCTCCTGACAATAATATAGGAACTAGCTTTAAAGCAACCGCTGCAGTGCCGGACTATGGAGCAGGAGGGAGTTTATTAATTTTGTGGGATTTTGATCCGAGACCCGGAGAGACCGATGTTACATTGGGTGAGACACATCGAATCATTGCTGTTACGGACAATAGGGTTACATTGGACGTACCTATTATGACATTATTTTCATCATCATTCAACATGTCCTATGGCATATATAGACCGAAAGAATTTAGGATTAATAATTTATCACTGTTCGCAGATTCTACAGGGCTTTTTGGTGGATTATCAGTTTCATACAAAACTGGTGAAATCACAAGTTGTCGATTTAGTAAGGTAAGTGGGTTGGCAGGTATTTCAGTCAATACTTGTTACAGCTTAAACATTGAAAATACACATATCATTGACGGTTATTATGATGGTACGGCCACATCGTATGGAATACAAGATAATGGAAGTACCCGGGTTACGATTATGAATAGCTTTTTTTCTAATAATAGGAGAGCGGTTGACTTCAGTGGAGTAATTCCTAGTCATTTAGGGACGGTGAGGAGTTGTAAAGTATCGTCAAACATAGCGTCGAACTATAGTGGATCTTGCTTAGGGAGTCATGGCGGAGCTGATTTGACTACATTTGATAGTAATACCTGTATAGGTGGAATTATTGGGATTCAGTTGCGTGGAGGACGTGCAAATATCAGAAACAATTTATTTATTGGTAATTTGATTACCTGTATATCGATATCATTCTCCAATTCAGTTACCATCGAGAAAAACCAAGTATCCTATAATAGAGACTATACTAACCAAACACCCGCCTTTTTTGTGCAAACAAATAATACAACTACATTTAACAAGTACAAGCCTTTAATTATTAAAGATAATAGTTTAAATGAAATAAGGACTGCGGTAATTGGGTATAACACCAGCGAGAATATCATAGTTGAGGGTATACAATTGATAAATAATAATGTTGTACTTCGTTCAAATATAGCAACGAATAAAGTCGGTTTAATTGTCAATCAATCAGGAGGTTTATTTACCTTAAGAAGGTCAATAATAAAGGACAATTGTATTAATACTCTTCTGGGAGTTTATTCGGATGTTGTGGGAGGTCTTATCGATAATGTTTATAATTATGGTGATATTAGCCGTGCTGTACTATCCTCTGACGTGGTTAAATGGACTGGAACGGGGAATATTTCGGGTATTTCTGTCAATGCTATACAACAGAATATCAATAATCGAAACAATACGGTAAAGGGAAGTATCACCTTTACTGTCTCAGGAGGATCCGCAGGAATTAAAATACAAGGATTTTTGAGACCATTTCAAAATGTTATTGATCTCTATTCGCACGAAGGACATTCCATGATGATGTCTACTATTGGAGAATTGTACATTGGACATGAACTTGGAGATAATTATTCAACGTTATTCCCCGACGGTACCTATACTGTGAACTTTGATTTTAATTATTCATTAAACCCCTCATATACTTACTAAAATGGCAAAACCTAAATATATTCTTTCAGGAACACTGGCTGAGCGCCCTAATGTTACGACTGTTGGATTTGAATTTTTCAATACGACATCAAATGTACTAGAAATTTGGAACGGTACTACATGGCAATCCTGCGCCCCAATCCCCATTGCCGATGTAACAATAAAGGGTCTGGTAAGTAAGGCTGCAGCATCAGGAAATTCAGCAGCAGAGCCAAGCGAAACCTACATCCAATCTGAAATACAAGGCATATTATCGGAACTTCGCGATTTGAAATCCAAGCTGAGGACCGCGGGAATACTGGCATCTTAATATATCAAAGTTCAATGCCGGTTAACATTTAGCCCAAGCGGACATCTAGCTGAAATTGCCTCCCTTGATGTTATAAGGGAGGCTTTTTATTGGAAAAAATAACAATCATGTTGTGCCAGTATGACCAAATTCAAAGAACGTATCGAAATTTTTAGAAAAACCTTCATTACGTCCAAGATCACCAAAATTAGGCACCTTTACTTACGTATATATTTAAATATTAACATGATCTAGTGACAGGCAAAGCCCTATTATACTAGCTCATTTGGAGAAAGCGGCAAGAAAAATCGATAGATGTATACCCATTATATAGAGACATAAAATTCCAATTATGGTTAAAGGCTTAAGGCTCTTTAAATCAATTCCGAGTAGAATAATTTGAGTAAAATAATAATCGTAGTATAGACCGAATGCGAAGGTTACGATACATTGCGGAATTATGCAAATTCCTAACAGTATCTTTGTCAGTTGGCTATCTTGTAGTGAACCAATATTATTCAACACCATTATATCCGTTACTGTGAAAAGTATTGAACTAACAATCAAAATAAAATATAAGCCCCCGTATGGAATAGCATTTTTTTCAGTCGCATTACTAGATTTCTTCAGATATTTTTCCAATCCAAAGTCTTTACGTTTTAATCCAATTATTCCGCCGTACATCATTATTAAATATGCTATTACGCACGGAAGCAAGTGTATCGATATGAAGATCGTTTTGTTATTCATTTCCCTAATAGGTTAGCTATTTTTAAATATGACGCCAAACTTCCTTTTACAAATGTGCCGCTCAAAGCGATTATCTTATTGTTGCAATTCCAGTTTTCAATTTCTAGGCATTTCTTTATAGAAGGGGCTCGGAATACCACCCGACAATTTAATTGTTAGATCTGATATATTTCATTACCCTCAGTAGCATAGGAGCCACTATAGTTCAATTCAGCATTTAGCTCTATCGCAAAAGTTTTTGTGAGATATTCTAATTCTTCATTAAAAAGGCTACTAAGACAGTTCGGATCTTTTCTATTTTATACTCTTTAGAATTTATAGATGCTACTAAATACCTGTCTTTTGTTTCTTCCATTGGGGAAAGAGAGATACGATCGTTGTTGACTGAGTAGATTTCTATCCTGTCGTTCTCCGAATCTGTATTAAAAAACAAGTACCGACTTTCATCAATGGAGCCCGAGTCTACTTCATTTTTTAACTTCCCACATATCCGAAATGAAAAGTAGTCGGGCAAGTTCCCATCGGACTCATAGATATCCTCTGAATCCTGATCAGCTAACAGGATCTGGAGATAAGTGGAACGCAGTACTTTTTTACCTCATTTAGAACAGTATAGAAGTCTTTTCTATAAAATGGAGCAAAAGCAATTCTAAAGGCTTATTACAGACTTTATGAAAGGTTTTTAACTTGGCTTGAAGAGATTTATACATTGGGTATTTTGTTGATTTAGTTATATAATTTTAAGCGATTCATTATGACAATTAGTTGAAAGCCCTGTCAAGATAATAATTCTACTGGAGAAATAAAATAATAAACTCTAAGCCTGCTGGTCATACCAGAGTTTCGGATCAATGCACATATCAAAAGTGTCAAGATACTCTCAGAAGTGGTGGCATATGGTTGCGATTTTATAGCCGCAGGTAGTAATCTGATGGCAGAAAGATACAAATTTGAGGTTTCAAAAGATTCACTGATGCAAAGGATTAGGTTATTTAACGCTTCGCAAAATGGAGAATTGAAAGATTCTATATTCAACATAGATAAAAATAGTCCATATTTTTATGAGGGCTATATTTATGATAATAAGAATGGCGAACGCTATTTAGTGTTAATTCCATCTCCGTCTGAATCAGACACAGAATTACTGCTTATTTCCGTTATAAGTCGTGAAGATCAGGTGATTGTAGTAAATCATGAGCCTGAAAATAAAGAAAAAATTAGAACAAGAAAAACTGTGATAAAAAACTTTTGAAGATCGAATTTTAAATAATCTAAATTTGAAATACGATCATTTGGGGAACGCTATGAATAAAAATTATTGATGTACTTTTTTACTTTAGGAATAATAGCCCTAAATATACTACTAGCTCATCTGGAAACTACGAAGCGCCAAGAAACAACGCCATATGGACACCCATTACATCTTCATCTAACCATCCATCTTTAACCAAAGATAGTTTTGATTAAGAAGAATTGACTCATTTTTATGTGGGCAAATAAATGTTACTGTTATTAGCGAATAATTAGTTTCAGTAGATGCTTTTGCCTGTTAGTTTGATTCCCTGTCTTTTCAATGAATTACATATATAAAATAATATAAATTATCGATGCCAATATTGAAAACTTCTTTCGAGAAGTGAGAAATAAAAATGAGCTTCAGTCCAAACTTAATGAAGCTTATAGAAACACCTTAACGTTAGATTTTAATCCATTGAATTTTGTCAAGTGGAGCGAGAATAAAATTTCTGAAATTCTTATATTTTTATTAGATCCGCAATCTACTCACGACAGGGAGCTCTCTGTTTCTACTTCCTATGATGATTTCAAACGTGTTATTGGAATAGAAAATAAATTTTATTCCTAGACCGGAAACTAACATTTTCAGGTAGCTGTTTTTATATTAAGCATCTGAAAAACCATTGTAAAACTGAGGAACATCATTTGATTTATCTAGCGCTAAACGGAAAAATACTGACTAAAGAAAGTGCTGCAGAATACTATGGGGAAATGTTGAATGAAGGAAAGTCAAAATAAATCAATTATGAAGACATATTATTGATCTTGGATGTCGATTTGCGATGCTCACCGATAATGACAAGTGGAAATTTAAATAGTGCTTTAATTACGAATTAAAAATAAAACAATCGATTGCGTTGTTTTTTTCTTTTGGGTTTTGTGAAAATTATTTACTTTAGAGCCAACTAGTAAAAATTATTAAATCGATAGTCCTATTTTTATGAAAAGAAATAAATCTACGCTCGATGTATTGTCTTTTGAGCTAAACATTTTACGAGAAATCGAATTGCACAATACACTGGGCGGAACGGGCGGAGGAGGTGGATCATTTAACGATATCTGGAATAAATTAGCCAATGGCGACCTGACCGATATCCCGAGTGGCAGATATGATTTTAATACAAGAACATATACTCCCATGGATTCCTCAATGAGCAATGCCGCGTGGCATATAGTTATCCCTGTCGTTGATGTTTATTCTAATGGCCATCATAATAGTTATAGTGGATATGGCTTTGGTGGAAATGGCGATTCCAATAGTGGTTTTCCAGGAAGCGGAACTAATAATGGCAATCAGCCAAACAATAATAATGGTTCTGGGAGTGGGTCATACAACTATAATGGCCAAAATCCACAACAAGGATATAGTGGTTATACCGCTTCAGACCCTACGCAAGGTATGTCTCAAATACAAAAAGAAATATACCAATATATTCAAAATCATCAGGATGGATCTGGTCTCAATCTTGAAGGTTTTTTCATGAGTAAGTTTAATACTTCTGGAGGAGGAACTACTCTTTATAATCCGAATAACACAAGCCAAGGTGGCAGTTATTTAGAAAACAACCCCGCCAATTCTGTAAATGGTGATGGAATCTACTACATTGTATCTTCTAAGGATACACAGTCACTTCAATCATTAAATTATCAGACAGGTCAGTTCGGAGGATATAACACAGAATTGGAACAATTCCAATTTTTAAATGAGCACTATGGAGACAACAATAGAGCCATTTTAACATATCTTTTAGAGGGCCGGCTAGCTTCTGAACTAAATATTAACATTCAAAGTGTGCTAAGAGATTCGAATGATTATAAATTTGAAATTGATCGCTCCAAATTGATTGATGATTTAGTTGCTGTCACTAAATTTTTAGCGCAATTTAAAAGCGTCTTAAGCAGTCTTGTTCCTCTTTTAGGCCAGCTTTCTGATGAGACAGATATAAATATTGCTGGCTCAATGGCTGGATTTTTAGATTCTAATTTTGAAAAGGAACTTTTTGATATCTGGTGGCATGGCAAAGCTGAAAACGGATCCTATGTGATGTCTGAGAGCGATTTTAATGAACTTAAAACACTAAAACCATCTTTAAGCCCCGCAGAATTATCAGGCCGTGTTTATTTAGAATCAAATGATGGTAAAAAGTATTACACAGCACAATTAGGAGCCTACGAAGCAGACACGAATAACCAGGCCATCATCGATAAGTATAAGGGAGCATTGGGCAAATTTACAGGTATTTATGATTCTACGGGTCAGATGGTTGGTATGTATGATTATTATAATTTTGACAACGGGACAAGATCATTTGGAAGTGAGTATGTAACACGATTAATCAATGAAATGGCACCTGAAAGTGCTGCCAATTTTGACATTAGTTTCGGAAATATTCCTCCCGAAATATTAGATAAACTTAAAAATAGATAATAACCTATGAATAGGATTTATTTTCAGATATTTTGTGCACTTTTTTGTCTTTTAACAATTTCCTGTGATGATAATTTTCAAAAAATGTCCTTGGACAAGCTATCTGAGGAGGTATTTAATTTACCCTTAGATCTGCAGGTTGATAGTACGTTAAAAGATTTTCGGGAGTTCCCTGCGGGGGAAAATAGTGGGACTTCAACATCTGTCATTCAATTGAAAAGTAAAACCACCAAAGAATATATCCATAAACTTGCATGGACAAAATGTCCGAAGGAATTATTAAACCCAGATAAATATATTTTTAGTGAGAGGGATAAAACATATCCCGTTATTTTCGATCCTAAAAATCAGTATGTACATATTGCTTATGGAAAAGGAATCGGTAGATATGTTGATCTAAAAGAAATAATTAATATTCCAACATCTAATATGTATTATCAATTTCAGTCAAAATCTAATCAATTTGGAAATATTGAAAAAAGGGTTTTGTTATATGATAAAAGCAACGAAATTCTCTTTTTAATATTTGATAATTGATGCTGTGAAGGGAACATTATGTGTGTCTTGTAACGATAATTTAAGGACAATGTCATTGGCCGATTATAATGAAACTATCTTTGGGTTGAAGTTAGATGAGAAACAAGACATCATTATTTATGAATACAGGAAGTTCTTTGGCGATGAGAATAGAGGGGAGTCTACGATCGCAATAAAATTGGGAAGTGATGAAGCATTAGATTATGTTAAAAATATTCGATGGATCAAATGTCAAAAAGCGACAATAGATACAACAGGTAATTTGGGTAGAGCCCAAATTCCGTCCAAAGTATTAATATTTGATCAAGAAAAACAGCTTGTTAAGATTGCTTATGGAAATAGTATTTACAGGGAGATTTTTTTGAGTAGAATGCTGAAAGGAATCAGGCTGGAGGATTTGTATTATAGCATCGAAATCCGTAAGACTGAATTTGGATTTTCTGAAAAAGGTATTTTTCTTTTTGATAAAAAGAAAAATATTCTTTATCTGAGTTTTAGTAATGAATGAGCATATCAGTTAATCTATTAATTGATATGCTCTTGACCAATCCCGAAATAATAACATAAAAAGTATAATAACCCCTTCATTTTGAATATTTATATCATTGACTCAAAAAGGGTTTCTCATGGAACCGGAGTTAGAACTTATATTGACCAAATAAGAGATTTTGCAAGATCCAGTGAACCAGATCATTTTCATTTAACTTTTATTGATATTGAAGAAAACGAAAGTTGTATCAAGAACGATAATGGTGTAAATGAAATTCATATTTCGGGTTCACCAGATTTGAGAAAGGAAGCATATAGTGAATATTACGCAGATAAGATCATTGAATGGATAGGAGAGGTGGAGAGGCCTTTATTCCATTTTAATTGGATATTTCATACCGAGATTGCATATTTTCTCAAAAGCAAAATAAACTGTAGTATAGTGCTCACCAAACACTATATTATTTATAGGAATTTTGTATCCACTAACTATGATATCTTTTACCATTATCACAATAATCTAGGCAAAATCGCATCTCCAAGAAAAGCAGATTTAGAAATGTATCATGAGTATTTGAATTATGCAAATGTCGATCATTTTATAACTGTTACTGAAGATGCTGCGCGGGTTTTGCAGTCGCTTTATTGCATTGAGGCATGTAAGATTTCAAAAATTTTTAATGGTATTGAGACAAAACCGTTAGGATGTACTAACGGCGAAGATCTTAAATCTCATTTTGGATTTTCGGAAAAGGACTTTATTATTACTTATGTTGGTGCTATTAATCAAAGAAAGGGAATATTAGATTTTATTCCGGTTTTTGAAGAACTCTGTGAACGATATGATTCTTTACGATTGGTCATTGCAGGTTCAGGATCTTTTGATTTGTTATTTTCACGTTTCAAGCGTTTTTGGTCAAGGGTTACGTTTTTAGGGACAGTGGATAAGGCAACACTTTTTGACTTTCATAAATTTACTGATTTGGGGCTTTTGTTGTCACATGCTGAGCAGTGTAGTTATGCGGCGCTTGAGATGATGCATCATGCCATTCCTCTACTTGTATCCAATGTCGATGGATTAAATGAAATGGTTCAGGAAAATTATAATGGTAGCCTAGTAGAGGTTAGTTTCAATGACGAACGATGTGAGATCAATCTCAATGATGTGCGAAATAAAGTCATTGAATTGATCGAGGATAATCAGCGCCGATTAATATTGGGGAAAAATGCAACGAAAATTGCAAAGGAAAACTTTTGTTTAGAATCTATGATTGAAAAAACTTTTTCGAAATATCAAGAGATTCAAGCTCAATGTCCTTCGGCCTCACCTATAGAAAAGATTTCGGTTGTCGTCGCTCTTCCTGCTAATACCGAGCATTTAAGTAAAGCCCAAATACTTTCATTGCAAAGTCTGATTAAGCAAAGCCATCGCAATATCGACGTTCTATTTTTGGTCAATTCAAAAATCGAGGCAGTAGTGCGTAATTTTTTGAACTCAACGATTGGTCACAATGTTATAAGCAAAATCGTTCAGATGAAAGATGAGATTACCGCGGACGAAGCTTTTGTATATGCATTAAATAAACTGGAGTTAGGTAAATATGTAGCATTTTGTAATCTGAGTTGCATTTACTTCAAAAATAGTTTTCAAAATAGACTGGTGTTCTTAGAGCAGAATCCCGCGACAAATCTAATTGTATCAAACAATTTTTTTGTTAATTCCAACAGTCAGATTGTAGATAGAACACATCCGACGGATACCATAACTTTTTCAAAGTTGATTAAAACAATTGTCCCCTACAATTTCAATGGGTTTATCTTTAATACCGCTACGCTTAAAAAGTTGCCTGTTAAGGGTATACACCATTTGTGTTGGGCCAAACTCCTCGAAATAGATGAAATAAGGTTGTATCCGGTATATGAAATTAATGTTTTTCAAGATTTAATGACTAATAGGGAGTCCAACTGTAAGGAGGAGACTATACAGCTAATTTCAACTCAATTGGAGCATTTAGGTGTCGATTTTGAGGAAAAGGAACTTGCTTTGCAGGCAATTCTGGTGTTGAATTTTTCCAATACCCAGTTTATCTCTAAATCTGGTTCCTTAACAAAATGGATAAATAAATTAGAAAAACATCTAGGAATAGATATCCGTAGACATATGAATTGGGCCTAGGATCCATTATTACGCCGATACAATTTTAGTAAATATGAATTTGAAATTATTTCCTATAGATCGACAGCTTGACCTTATGGATTGCGGTCCGGCTAGTTTGAAAATGGTTGCAAAATATTATGGAAAGTATTATTCATTGCCCTACCTTCGTGATCTCTGCGGAAATACCCGGGAGGGTGTCTCACTGGCAGGTATTTCCCATGCTGCTGAAACGATAGGTCTCAGAACATTGGCTGCCCATTGCTCAATCGAAGAGTTGATTATAAAGGTACCGTTACCATTGATTATTCATTGGGATAATAGCCATTTTGTAGTTCTCTATGATGTTAAAGCAAAGAAAGGAGGAAAGTCTACATTTTTTGTAGCAGATCCGGCCCGGGGGAAAATTGTCTACAGCCAGGATGAATTCGAGGAGAAATGGATTAAAAGAAACGAGAACAAAACTTCAGGCATAGCATTGCTTCTAGAACCCCAGGCGGACTTCAAACAAAGACAGGCTGGAGAGAAAGCGGAACGAGGAAGACATCTAGAAAATATACTGGGTTATTTTTTACCCTATAAAAAGAGCTTTGGATATTTGGGTATCGTTATGCTACTGATTACGGCTATGCAGGCGGTATTACCTTTTATCTCCAAAGCCGTGATTGATGTCGGGATACAAACCAAAGACATTAGCTTTATTAATATCGTATTGATAGCCAATTTAGCTTTAATTATAAGTATTACCCTCAGTTCAGCTGTGCGGGATTGGATTCTGCAACATATGTCTTCACGTATCAATATTGCCCTGATTTCTGATTATCTTATTAAATTGATGAAGCTGCCGGTTTCTTTCTTTGAGAACAAAATGCTGGGCGATATTCTACAACGTGCCAATGATCATGAACGGATACGGAGTTTTATTATGAACAACTCGCTCAACCTCGTATTCTCTATGCTGACATTTTTAATATTTAGTATCGTTCTTTTAATATATAATGCCACTATTTTCTACATTTTCGTTGGCGGCAGTGCACTGTATATATTTTGGATAATGGCATTTCTCAAACTTCGTAAAAAATTGGACTGGGACTATTTTGAGCTCACAGCCAAGAATCAGAGTTATTGGGTAGAGACGATAGGAGCTATACAGGATATAAAAATTAATAATTACGAACAGGCAAAACGCTGGAAGTGGGAGGGGATACAAGCCCGGCTATTTAAGGTAAATCTCAGGATGTTGGGTATAAACAATGTGCAGAATCTTGGCGCCGGATTTATAGACAGTGTGAAAAATTTACTTATTACTTTCTTCTGCGCTAAGGCTGTTATAGCCGGAGATATAACCTTTGGGGTGATGATATCAACTCAATTCATTATCGGGATGCTTAATGGACCTGTACAGCAGTTTATAATGTTTATGATTTCATTTCAGTTTGCGCAGATTAGCTTTCTGCGTTTAAATGAAGTTCAGTCTCTTAAAGAAGAGGATGAGGATACCGGAAACAACGATATGGAGCTTACCGGCAACAAAGATATTATTGTCACAAATCTTTCATTTCAATATACACATGTTTCTCCCGTTATTCTACGGAATGTATACCTCACAATCCCGGAAGGTAAAGTCACTGCTATAGTGGGTGATAGTGGTTCAGGCAAGTCCACCTTATTAAAACTGTTGTTGCGGCTATATAAACCTAGTTACGGGGAGATACTTATTGGTGGAATGAATATCAATAATATCAGTTTGCGTCAATGGCGGGACAAATGTGGGGCGGTAATGCAAGATGGTAAAATATTCAATGATACAATTTTGAATAATATTGTCCTTGATGATGAAAAGCCAGACACTGAAAGGTTAAAACGCGCTGTTGCAGCAGCCAACATCGGTTATGAGATTGAGCAGCTGCCCTTAGGCTACCAAACGAAAATGGGCGAAAATGGCAGAGGATTGAGTGGAGGGCAAAAGCAGCGTATCCTAATCGCGCGTGCCTTATATAAAAATCCCGACATCTTATTTTTTGATGAAGCAACCAATGCATTGGATACGATAAATGAACAAAAAATCACAGCAGCTCTAGATGATGTCTTTTCGGGTAAAACAGTCATTGTTGTGGCCCATAGATTGAGCACTATACGCAAGGCGGATCAAATCGTTGTTATGAAGGATGGCCAGGTTATCGAGATAGGAAATCATGAGACACTCATGGAGCGGAGAGGGCGCTATCATCAATTGGTCGATAGTCAATCTGAAGTAAGGGTATTAACAAATTGATCATTATGGAAACGAAAGGAAAAGAGTTAGTCATTGATCAACGTACGGAGGAGGTAAGGGATATTATCGAACGTATGCCCAATACTTTTGCGCGCAATATCAGTTTATTGGTTTGTTTCATTGTGGGATTATTAATATTCTTTGGCTATGTCGTCAAGTATCCAGATGTTGTTACTGGGGAAGTAACAATATCGGCAGAACAGGCTCCGTTACAGCTCGTAGCATTTCAGAGCGGAAGGATAAGGATCAACACACTAAAATCTCAGGATATTATTCAGCCCAATCAGTTGTTGGCCTGGATAGATAATGCAGCACAGCCAGATGTGGTTTTGCGCATAAAGAGCCTTATTGATTCGTTGAATTTCAAAACCTCAAGTGCACGAAAATTATACCACATGTTACCTAAAGACCTAAATCTGGGTGATTTAACAGCACCTTATTCCAGTTTTCTTTCAAGTGTAAAACAGCTTGCCGACTATCAGGATCACAAACTTTATGATCAGCAGGGGCAATCGCTAGCAAAGATTTTGAATGAACAGAATTCGGCGTTAAATACACTTCGGGCTAAGGAAGTTTTAAGTCAGCGAAATTTAAAGATTTCGGACAAATACCTCGAAAGAGACTCCGTTCTTTTAGCCAAGAAATTGATCAGTGAAGCAGAATATGAACAGTCAATTTCGGGGCATTTAAATGCCGAAGATCAATTGAGAAGTTCGCAACGAAATTCTGGTTCTGTGCGGGAGCAGATTAGCAATACAGAGAATTCAATTCAACAAAATAAAATTAGTAAATCAGAAAAAGAACTCCAGCTTGATCTTGAGTTTCTTACTTCTTATAACAATCTGAAAGATAAAATTACGCAGTGGGAAAAGCAATATCTTATTACATCACCTATTGGTGGTAGAGCGCAATTTCTCAAGTTCTGGAATGATAATCAATTCATTCAGGCTGGAGAACCACTGTTTTCAATAGTTCCCAAAGAACACGATGCTGTTGGTAAAGTAATGTTACCTGTGAGCGGCGCGGGAAAGGTCAAGGTAGGCCAACGTGTTATTGTAAAAATGGTTGACTATCCCTACATGGAATATGGTCATATCGAGGCAAAAGTTAAAAATATATCACTTGTTTCCAGTTCTTTTGAATTGGGTAATGGTTCAAAAGTCGATTCCTATTTGGTAACATTGATTTTTCCGAGCGGACTCACGACAAACTATGGGAGTAAGTTAGACTTTAAATTTGAAGCCAAAGGTTCTGCCGAGATCGTTACAAAAGAACGAAGACTTATTGAGCGCTTTTTTGATAATCTAAAATATATAGATCGTTCGAAGTGATGAAAAGGTTGATTATATTTATTGTCTTTCTATTTGGATGTTTTTGTACCTCCGTTTTTGGGCAAAGAAAAATAAGCTTGACAGATGCAATGCAGTTGCTGCACGACAATAGCATATCCTTGAAACAAGGAGAACTAAGAGAGCAAATTGCTAAAAATAGTGTTGAAATTGCTAAGGGAGGAATTTACCCCAATCTTTTTTTTAATACTAATAACCAACACACAATGGGGATGGTATTTGATCAGATCTCTGGCAAACTTATTACTGGTAACCAGTGGTCAAACTATGCTACTGGTAATTTAGGTACCAGCGTTATACTCTATCAAGGTGGGCAAAAGCAAAGTGGAATTAAGATCGAGCAATTAAAACTCGAACTCGCAGCATTAGACAATAAAAGATTGATGCGAGAGTTAGAGCTTCAGTTATTAGCCATTTTCATCCAGGTACTTGTTAACCATGATCTTTGGGAGGCTGGTAAAAGTCAGTTGAAGTTCTCTGAACAGCAGCTCCAGCAGGAGAAAACTTTGATGGATATAGGTAAGCGTACGCTGATAGATTATTCGCAAGCCAAAGCAAAATATGCCAATGATAAGTTGAATGTAGTTACGGCAAAAAATGCATTCGATCTTTCTTTAATGAAGTTGAAGCAACTTTTGGAAATGGATTTATCTGAAGAATTGGAGGTGTTAGCTCCTAAAGAGTTATTGGTCAATTCTGTATTGCCTATCTATCATTTAAGTTCCGATCCATATCTAAAAGTTTTAGATAAGCAAATAGAAATTGGGGAAGCACAAGTAAAGCTGTCACGTAGTAGCTATTTTCCGACGATTACTTTAAATGGAAGCTATGGAACTAATTATTCTTCACAGCGCCAGAATTTGTTGACAGGCAATACCATCCCTTTTTGGAATCAGTTTAACCAAAACAGGACACTCTCAGGCAGCCTCTCACTTTCCATTCCAATATTTGATGGTCTCAAGACAAAGTTTACGATCAGGAATGCAAAATTAAATCAACAGAGTCTCCGTTATGAAAAAGAGAAGATTAAAAGAGAGCGTTTACAGGTCATTTCTCAAGGAGAGATGGAGTATCAGGCAGCAATTGAAGAAAGATCAGCGATCTTGGCCACATATGAAGCAAACAAGATGAATTATGAAGGTATCAGTGAGCGTTATAAAGTAGGGAAAAGTTCTTCTATTGATTTGTATAAAGCGATGACCGAGTTTAATATCTCCGAGTTTAAACTTATTACCAGTACTCACGCTCTGTATTATAAGCGACAATTTCTATTAATGATTAATAATTAAACAATTCAATTTCGGTCACTCATAAGCATTCGATAAGGAACTTCAACTGGCCACTCCCCAGAATGTAGATTGACGAGCGGAATGTCAATTTTTAACCCGATGCTAAATGAGAGCTACTAGATATCAAGACTGGTGCCTATAGCTATGAGAAACTTTTTGTCTGGTCACAAAGGCTCTTTCATGAAGTTAAAGAGCTTTACTTGAGTGGTTTACTTCCGGTAGCACCAGGTCAGGATAAGCTAAGGCAGCAATTGGTTGACATGCGTAAGCAGCTTTATCATGTCAAACTTTAATTCCTAATGCAATTGCGAAATGAAAATTATTAATGGCAATCAACTTTTGAACAACATTTTCAAAAAGATGAACGCCTGAAATTCAAAATAATATATTTAACTTTAAATTAGATCAAAGCCCAAAGCCGGTTAACATTTGGCCTAAGCGGACATCTAGCCAAAACTGCCTCCCTTAACGGTTATAAGGGCGGCTTTTTTTTAGGCTGTAGTTCATACCAGACTTTTCGGTATCTCCCGAGTACCGCTTACATACACCTTGTTTTCCTCAGATAGCCATGGTAGCAACCATACTTTTGTCATACACATAAAAACAAAAGAATATGGCAAATCAATTCTTAATTAAAAACACAATGCAGGATATGAAAAATCTTTCTGCAATCGAAATCGATGGATTGAAGGGTAATAATCCAATCTATGCAGGAGTAGAGTTATTGGGTTATTACGAGAAAGGTGATACTCCTGAATCAATTATCTATTACTATGTAGATATGGAAAATGAACAAGATCCCGGGCCAAGTGATGACGCTAGCATCGTCGAAATTAGTGGAAATAAATTAGTTCACAAGTTTTTAGATAGACTGCATGTACAGTATTTTGGAGTATCTGACATGCTGCCTGATAACACATCCAAATTGAATAAATGCATAGCATACGCTGATACTAACAACTTGATCATCATTATACCGAACAATGGTAATGCAAAATATATGTTCAATGGCTCAATAAACATATTAGCCAATACAAAAATAATAGGAAATAAATCCTATTTAACATACAGTGGGGATGATGTCTTTATTAAGTGTAAAGGAACTGCAACGAAATATTTGTATCCCAATATTCAAGATCTAATTATCGAAAAGCTAAATCGAGATAATATCGGTATAGGAATGCATGTGACATATACAAGAAACAACGGTCAATTTACAAATATTACTTACGTTGGGTGGGATTTGGCAGTCAAATATGGAGACAATTTGGAATTATCTTTTCTCTCTACATTTAGTCATTGTCGATTTACAAACAATAAAAAGGGTATTGTGCTATTGAAGGAATCAAATGGAGTAACTATAGAAAGATGTTTTTTTGACAATAACTCCGAATATGCGATCGCTGTGACACAAAGGGCTTCTTCTATTAACATCTTAAATTGCGAACTTGAGAATAACGGTCGTCAAGCAGGAGGGTGCGCAATATTGTTAGACGAAGCGCAGGCTGTATTAATTCAAGGAAATTATTGTGAGAACAATGGATTTACAGACGGTTTATCGCCTATAATAAAATTTTCATCTGATACTGGATTAGATACGATTGGAGTTTTTATAACAAATAATTATTTTAATGTTGGCACGGTAAACTCAGAAGGTAAAATTGGAATCCAGCCATACAAAACACAGGATCTATATATTGGTAACAATAGATTCTATGGAACTACTCATAGCTGGGATATAGACTTTAGTTTGGGCTCCAATACTAAAATTCAAGGCTTCGGAAACAGTTTTAGCAGTACAAGCAAAATTAATCTTCCTGCAGCGTCCTTGTCTGGCTTATTATATGATGCGACGAATAATCAATTTTATGGCACACAATTGAAGCTTTATGGAAATAATACAAAACTGGTTTTGACAGACCGACAGAATAACAACTCGAGTGCTACCATTGACCTGTTGAATGACCGCCTTAGAATTAAGAATCAAGCGGATATCATATTTTCTCAATTCGATGGAAAAACGAAGACTGTACGGATTCCTATCACATATGTTGCCAATTCGGGACTTCCGGCTACGCCTTATGCAGATGGAGAATTAGCTTTTGATACCACGGGAGATATTTTAAGGATAGCAAAAAATGGGGAATGGAAGGCCGTTAATACCGATGCCACTCTAATCAAAAGAGGAATTGTGTATCAAGCGGCAGCAGTAGCGGACACTACTAATGTGCCCTCAACCACATATGCTCAATCCGAAGTGCATGGAATATTAACGGAACTTCGCGAGCTAAAAGCAACACTGAGAATTGCGGGTATTTTAGCAACGTAGTATTATTGTATCGCTACTGCGGCCACAATACACCAAACTGGCTTGAAGTGTTATCCAGTATACACTTTTCCATACGGTACAAAATTCTTTATTTAATCGGAACCAAAGAAATGAACAACTCTAATTCTAAATAATCTTACGACCTTTGATTTAGATCGAAGCCCTAAGCCGGTTAACATTTAGCCAAAGCGGACATCTAGCTAACATTGCCTCCCTTGACGGTTAACAAGGGGGGCTTTTTTGTTAGTAGATTTCAACTTGTATGCTGGATCAAGATTACAGCTACGGCTTCCTATGATTCTGCAAAAGTTTATCTCTTATGATAGCTTTTTTCAGAAATTGAACCATAAAGTTTCTATAACGCTTTTGAGATATGAAACTTTCCATACCGAATTTGAATAGCAGCGAATACCTAACTGGATCTTTACATGTAAAAATCTATTGGTTTCTAACCTTTAATTATTCAAATTGATTCATGTATATTTGATTAATCTTCATATTAATCTTTAGTTTTTAACCTTGATTGCCATAGATGAATAATATTAATTGGTCAAATTTTGATTCTACGGATTTTACATTATTCTGTAATGCCTTATTAACTTTTGAGATCGGAAATGATTTCATTCCTTTTTCTGCTCCGGGAAAGGATGGTGGTATAGATGGAAAGTACATTGGAGAATATGACAATAACAGCGGTTTATGGAGATTTCAATATAAATTCCACCAAGTTGCAAGAAAACAGGCGTTTAGCAGTTTAAAATCTCAGCTCAAAACCGAAATTGGCAATATAAAAAGCGAAGATTTTTTTGTGTTAGTCACCAATATCGAATTATTACCGCAAGAGCATAAGGAACTTGAAGACTTATTCAGGGACAAGACTTCAAGTTTTTTGTCAAGAACAGTTTTTAGAGTATGGGACGGGGCAAAGTTATTTGCATTATACGTTCAATATCCATTGTTGGAGCTTTGGTTAAATGAAGGATTTAAAACCGCCCAACTACAAGACTACCGCGATTTTTTTAAGAAAGAAATGCAGCTGAATGAATTTGATCCGGGAACCCTTACCAACATATTTATTTCTAGAGAGCGAGATATCGCTTTACTCAAAGAATTTTTAAATGACAATAGTGTGCTTGCTTTAATAGCAGGAGAAGCCGGTATAGGGAAGACAAGACTTGTGGTCGAGTTTTTTGAAAAATACATAAAACAAACTAAAAATTGGATAGCGCTAGTTTTAGCGAGTAAGAACATTCAATTTGATATACTGAAGAAAGCGCTTTCATTAGACAAGAATATTATTATTCTAATTGATGATGCGCATAGTTATAGTTCAGAAACGATAAGTGATCTAAAACGCCTGGCAGAGTCCTTCGAGGGGAAGATAAAATTAATATTAACAGCGAGAACTTTGCAGGCAAATGACTCATTACGATTAATCAAAGAGTACGAACAAGAGGAATTTTTAAAGATAGAACTTGAAAATTTAGAGAGAGAGGAGACAAAGCAAATTTTCGATTCCTATTTATCAGAATCTCCCTATCGCCATCATATCAATCATCTCATTGAATTGTCCTATGGTAGACCAATTTTGATCGTGGCGATTTTAAAAGCAATTCACGAAAATATTCCGATTTCACGTATTAGAGAAGGGGGTTTTTTAAAGGATTATGTCGTGAAGTATTTTGATAGTTTTTACACCACAGTCAGCAGTCATACTGAAATAAGTAAGTTGAAGCTAAAAAGACTACTTCAAAATATTGCTTTAATAGAGCCATTCAATTATGAAAATAATGAGATTATTACGGAGTTGTCTACAATCCATGAAATTGGCATTCCAGAGATAAACCTAGCTCTAAAAACGCTTGTTGACTTCTCATTTGTTTCAGGAAGATTTGAGCAGAGTATTAAACCTGATTTTTACAGCGATATTTTGCTGCTCGACATTAATAAAGACGACGCTTCGGGCTATATATCCCAGTTTAATGCCCTGCTGGATAATATCATATTTAATTTAAGCAGCGTTGATGAAGTTAGCAATAGTGACTCCAGTATTTTAAATGAAATATTGGACAAATATGTTTCCTGGATACTTCTAAATAGTGATGTTGATGATCTCAACTATGAAAGACAATTGGCATTGGTTGTCCGTATCATTACTACAATAAGCCGTATCGTTTTTGTAAGACCCGAAATCGCAAAAAAAGCGATCGAAATTTATTTAAAATGTTTAGTTGATTTGAATCACCCTATTGCTCGTGAAGCGCTGGAAATAAAAACCAGATATAGAAATCACCATGCCAGTTTAGAAAAAATTTCAAGTATACTACGTAATCTAAATTCGCTACCCAAATACTATGGATTTGTTTTAAAGGCAGCAGTTAAACTACATGAATTAACTGGAAACAAACAGATTCCTAATATTTACAATTACTCAAAGCAAGATGTAATTAATCATTACCATTTATCAATGCAAAACTATTTCCTTGATAATATGCTAGCGACTGCGCAAAAAGCAAATGGGGAGAATTTTCCATTCTTATTGGAGATTCTTAAAAATATGCTTAGCCTTGATTTCACATCAGCTGAAACTAGTAGTGCCAATAGCCATAGTTTTGTCATGACCACCTACTATCTTCCTGAGTCTAGTACAGTAAAATCATTTCGACTCAATGTTATCAATTTTTTAGCTTCAGCTTATGAATTGGATTTTTTGGCGGACTATAGGAAGTCGATATTAGATTTAATATTGGATATACCGAGAATGATATTTGCTACCGAACGAAACAGAATTTCATTTCGTCATGATGAGGAAATAACTTCGGTTTTAAATTTTTTAGAACAAAAGGCTAATAGTTTTGGTATTGCTGCTCAGAAGGAAACATTTGAAAGTCTTTATTGGTATGTGCAATGGAATATAGGAGAGCAATTCATTGCCCAGATTGAGCAGATAAAAGGTTTAATGGAGCCTAAGACCTTGGCGGAAGAGTTGGTTCGTACTTTTAGAAATTCTGAGATTGGATTAAGAGATTCTAATGAAATGAAAAAGGATTTCGAGTCGAAGATTTCAGAAATGATTAAAGACGATAACCATAATGAGGTTGCGAATGCTCTTTATGAATTTCTATCTGATCAAGAATATCCGCCATTTTACTTCCATGATTTTTTGCGGCAACTGATAAATGAATCTCCGGGACATGGTTTACGTTTTCATGATTTGTTATTAGAAAAAAAGGACCGTTTATATTATCAATATGCTAGTAGTATATTATCTACTATTTATTTTGAAAAGAAAGAAGGAATGGAATATTGGAATAGAATCCAAAAACTTGAGTCTTTCAACAATTCAAGTTTTGACAATGTTATTTTAAGTATTTATGGTACTCGGGTACCTGGGGCGGTTATTGTCACAGAAAGAGACATCGAATTAATTCTAAACATCTATAATAAAAAAAATCCGGAGAATAATTTTCAATTAGCCAGTGCACTACAAAGTTTAATATCTGTTAAATACCCTGATGTATACTCCATTATTTCCGATTACCTGGAGAGGGCTAACCAAAGAGATGCAGAAATGTTTTTTCTATGGTTAAGTGATAACAAAATCGCTTCGGCTGATCTGGTTAAGGATTTAGTTATTGGTCATTCCATTCCTTTTCACCTTTCACATCAAATTGAAAGGATATTGATCAAAGTGTTGAATGACTTTGGTGGTGAGGTAATTTTTGAATATTTAATTGCAAGGTATCAATATAAGAAAAAGTATGTGGAAACACATCGCACTATATTCGGGTATGAATTTGTACCAAATGGTGATCGTTCACGCCTGTTTAATGGGCAAGCGGATATTGAGGAAAGGTTATTTTTTAAGTCATTAGATTGGTATCTTGAAGAAGATGATGAAGGTGGTCATTTATACTATGGAAAAGATATTTTTGAATACCTGCAACCTGCAAATTCTGTATCGGATAATATATACGATAAATATAAAAAAATTCTCGACATTCATGCTCATGATGTTATTAAACTTGCCAGAATTGCCGAAAGCCTAGAAGTATTTCATACTAAAAATTCGAATTTAGTATCTTTAATATTGAAAGGATATTCTTTTGTTCTTGATTTTGAAGAATCCGATGATAATACCCAGGCTTTAAAAGATGCTCACTTTAAATTTTATCAGGCGCTTACATCAATGGGCGTTAAATCTGGAACTGCGGGACAGCCATTTCAGGTTGATCTTGATTTGAGGGATTTGTTAGTATCAGAATTAAAGAAGATCCCTGAACATATGGAAAGCCGCAGCATAGTTGTTTCTGCTTTGGACTCGATAAATAATGAGATTAACAGATTAGATTTAGAAAACGAAACATGGTAAGAAACCTCACAAAATATTACTTTAGTTACTTTTCCTAAAAGTGTATAAATAAAAACTGAGGAGTTGAGTTACAGTCTGTTTTCAAGACATCTGACACAGTTTAAGTTACATTGCTGAATTTCAATAAAAAAGGGGACTGTCCCATCAAGTGTGTAAATAAAAAATACGGAGTTCAGTTATGTTCCTTATAACTGGACTCTTTTTTCAAATAAAGTTAAGAACTGATTTAGGATAATAGCCCAGTTACGAATGGGCATTGTCCATTTTCTAGAGATTTCTCTCAAAGCCAAATATACAGATTTCAGTACGGCATCATCGCTGGGAAATGACAGTTTATTCTTTGTGTATTTGCGGATCTTCCCATTCATGTTTTCGATGATATTGGTCGTATAGATTATTCTTCGGATCTCAAGTGGAAAGCCGTAAAAGACGGTCAGTTCGTCCCAGTTTTCCCTCCATGATCGTATGGCATAAGGATATTTGGATTCCCATTTATTAGCAAAATCAGTCAGTGCAGCTTCTGCTGCCTGTTTATTGGGAGCATCATAGATAGGCTTCATGTCCGCTGTAAATGCCTTTTTATCCTTCCATACAACATATCTACAAGCATTTCTGATCTGATGGACAACACAGACCTGAGTACTACACTCAGGAAACACACTTCGTATAGTAGCGGAGAAACCATTAAGGTTATCGGTCGCTGTAATCAGCATATCCTCTACTCCCCGGGATTTTAGGTCTGTCAGGATTCCCATCCAAAAACTGGCACTTTCATTCTTGCCCAGCCACATGCCAAGAACTTCTTTATAGCCATCCCGGTTTAGGCCCACAGCAAGATAAATGGTTTTATTGACCACTTTGGAGTTTTCCCTGACCTTAAAAACAATGCCATCCATCCATACAATCAGATAGACGTTGTCCAGCGGGCGGTTTTGCCAGGCGATCTCATCACCCGCCACACGGTCGGTAATCCGGGAAATCGTCGATTCAGAAAGGTCAAATCCATACACATCGCGCATCATATTTTCTATATCCGAAACACTCATGCCTTTGGCATATAGCGAAACGATCACGTTCTCAACTCCGTCAATCATGTTCTTGCGTTTGGGAACGATGATCGGATTGAATGTACCATCGCGATCTCGGGGAACCTGAATCTCCAGATCTCCCTGATCCCCACGAACCTTTTTGCTCGTATGTCCGTTGCGGGAATTGCCCTGACCGCTGCGCTCATGCTTTTCATAGCCAAGATGGCCGTCCATTTCTCCTTCAAGCATTTGCGATACTGCCCGTGCCTGTAACTCGCGGAAAAACGATTGCAGCTCTAAACCGTCCTTAAAACTCTTTAAGAACTCCTTGTCGTTTAATAGTGACTCCTTGTCAATCATACTCTTATAAAGTTAATAAATAAAAAATGCGAAGTCCTTTTAAACTCCGCATTTCTATAACTTACACACTTTATGAGACAGTGTCTAAAAAAGAGAATCATTGGTTCTCTTTTTTATTGAGCTGTTATTTGTTGCAACTTTTCTTCAATATCAGGTATGGAAAAAATAAAATTGAAATAAATAAATCTAATTATTCCCATACCCAAAATTGGTATTTGGTATTTCAATCGTTTTTTAAAATTAGCTTCAAATTGGACAAACGATTTATCATTTATCTTAAATTCTGAAATAAGTTCCGAAAAGCAATGATTTTCCAATGCTTTCAATCGATCAGAAAATCTTCTTTTAATTCCATATACCTCATCCCAAGATTCGTCTCGTAAGTCTTCTACTCCATTCCTTAGTATTTTTATTTCCCAATCAATACTTTTTAAAAGAGTTTTTAAATTACTGTTATAATCTTGATTTAAGGAAATATCTATTGAAAGTAAATCTAATTTTATATTCGGATCGTATGGGTAAAAGGCTATTCTACGTGTTTTATCTTCTTTATAAAGAATTTCTTTTGTTTTTTTTTCTTGTTGGTTACATTTTTTACAGCACGGAAATAATAATTTAAAATTTACTGATATAAATGGATAAGATGCCTTAGCTAATAAATGATCATATTCTTCTCTATATAAACCTTCAGAAGGTTCAAAACTATCGATACCACAAAATGGACAAACCAAAAATTCAAAATTATCTTCGTGTGTTAACCTATTATAATGATCTTTTACTGTTCCAAAATGATTTTCTATTCCCTGATTTTGCGGATAATCTGACCATAGACTTTCAAAAAATATTTTGAGTTTTTCGGATATGCTAGAATGAATGTCTTTAAATGAGATTAAATCAATAGTACAATCATCAAAAATTGATAATTTATTATTTATTTCTAAGGCTTCCTGTAATTTTATTTTCTCAAAATAAGGTAATTGATGATATAAAATTACAATCTCTTTCAATGGTTTTAAAAGTCTAGTTTTCGAAGAATTGATAAAAGTTCTAAAATCTCTATGTACTAAATTTTGCTCAACATAAAATGGTAAATCATAATAAAATATGTTTTTAAATATATGAACAATATGATCATGAAAAGTATTTATTGGGTGATCTATTTCCTTAAAACTATTTAGCATCTTTTTCTGATTTTAGTTCTTTTTCTTTTATCATCAAATAATTATAAGCATCAAATTTTTCAATAGATTCCCCAAACTTAAGAAGTTCTTTTTTTACTCGTTTTACATCATCTAATCTGGTTAAACTTTCTTTTAAATTATTAAGTTCCTCGTTAGAATAGTCTGAAATAGTTAAATCTCTATCAAAAATTGTTTCTAAAACAAAGCCTACAGAGGAACCGTAAGTTTGATACTCGGGATTTTTTAATTTTAAAAGTTCATCACAATCAATCTCTTTACCTTGCTCATTAAATATTGACTTATTAACTCTCTCAAACTTATAAACATCTTCTTTCTGATTATCACTTATAATAAACGGTGAATGTGTAGTCATGATAATTTCATGCTGACGGATACGTTCTGGTTTACCTTGATGATCATATTCATTTCCTGATACTTGATTCAGCATTGTCACCATTTTAGCTCGCCATTTGGGGTTAAAGTGTGTATCTGGTTCATCCATTAAAAACAAACTACCCTCATTTTCCATCATCATCACCGAACCAATCACTTCATTTAATTGATGTTCACCATCAGAGAGTGCTTTATAAAAGATAGTAGTTGTCTCAGTTTTTTTTAGTTCTTCCGAACACTTTTTCTGTTTTATTTTTTTAATTCTAATTTTTTCTATTCTAAAAACAAAATCAGATGGATCGGGTTTAGAAAGTTCATTAGATAAGTTTAACACTTTAGAAGCATTTACTACAAATTTGCGTACTTCTTGTTTATCAATAAGTAAATTAAGACTCTGTAGTTCGTAAAAGGTTTGAAACAATTGAAAAGCACTACTATAATAATATTTAAATGCTTCATGCGTAGCTTCATTTACCACAAAATCCAATACAATCATTTTTTTATATGTATCGTCTTGCCAACTAGTAGCACATGCTTTTAATGGTTCTAATAATGTAAGTTTGTTATTAAAAATACTTAATGCTTCTTTAGTATTGTTTCTATAGTTGATAGTAATTCTAAAAGAAAAGAGATCCTCGATACTAAATATGGATTTTAAATACTCTAAGGGTTTTTGATGACCTAACAACATATTAGCAATAAAGATGCTATAATTGCTTTCCTCGTCAATAAAATACATTCTTCTTTTGTATAAATTGTTGTTGGTATTTTGCAGCTCATTAAAGTAATGATATCGTAAACGAATAAAAGGATTACTTAATAATTCGTTTTGTCCCGAAGTGTAAGCGATGATATTGGTTGGAAGAAACTTATTGAAATTAGTATCTATTCTGTATTTAGAGTCATTATGTAATTCTTGAAATGCATATTCTGGAAGCTCATCAAATTTTTTTGTTATTATGATTTTATATGTGTCTTCATGAGGTTTGAATAAATTTAGATTATCCTCAATTAATGGTGGTAAATTTAATTCTCTTAATATATCTTCACTAATATTGAGCAAGTATTCAATTTCAAAATTGAAATCTCTATCAAAGAAAATCTTTTTTTTCACTTCATCGATTTTTTTAGAGATATTTTCATATTTTTTAGGATGACGTTCTGAATTGTATTTACTTAATTCTTTTAATAATTCTAATCTTTGAACCTCCAATATTTTATTTTTAGATTCATTTAAAATATACCTCTCTAAGCTAAAAAATATCTCTGCGATTAGCTCTAAAAAGTTAGACTTTCCGCTTCCATTTAAACCTGCAAACACCTTTGTTGATAGTTTGTTCTCAATCAACGTTTCATTAAAATTGTAGTCTATATTGGCCGGTAGACTACGGAATTTTTCACCTAATATTTTAACGCGTAGTAATTTCATTTTTTATACGAAAATATATACCTGATCGATCCTTAATCGCTTTTTTTGATAAAAGCTCTAAATCCTTTTCATTAAAGGTAATGTTTAAAATGTTATGTTTTACTGCGTCATAAAATGTCTGATCTATTTCTAAGAAAGGATTTCTACCTGTTATGCAAGATTCTATGAAACCATAGAAGTCTTCGTCATTGTCTAATTCTGGTTTTTTCTTTTTTTCTGTAGAGGTGTAGTAAGCCACATTTATTTTTTCTTCGTTTTGCAAATAGTTTAACAGCATTTCAGTGTTAAAGTAATGTCTCCCAAAATTTTTTTTTACTAAATCAGCAACAATTGAAAAGCTTATATCCTTCCAATCAGTATAATGCTCTACTGCAGAAAAACCAAATTTACCTTTCGGGATTTTGTTTACTTTCTCATTAAATTGATCTACCTCTATTGAAGTGTCATTATCAATTCCGCTAAAATCAATTTTTGTTTCTTCCAGAGGATTTATTACCAATGGGTCTTGATTGATAACTGTATCAATGTCTCTTTCAAGCTTTTCATTGGGCAACAAATTTTCATCGTAGGGTATACGAGATAAATCCAGTGTTCCAGAAAATGCATCATGACTTACAGAGGAATATAATGCCTCTATCTCTAACAATTGTTTTTCTTGTTCCGTCTTTATTTTTTCTATTTTTTGAGCGATAGTAGCAAATTTATGTTGATGAATGGGATCTGGTTTTATTAATTCTATACTTTCAAAAGCGGATTTTGATAAAATAAATTTCATTGCACCACTAGCAAATGATTGAATATATTCATTACATATATTTAAAAGCCAATACATAAAAAATGGCTCAATATTCTCATTTAATTGTATTGCATTAATTTGTTGATTAAAAGCAACTTTTCTATCTGCAATCGCAACTTTTCCAATCGATTTTATACTGCCGGCTATACAATTAATTAATAATCCACCTTCTTCAACTAATCGTCCTAATTCAACTCCTTTCTCAGATAAATGTTCCTTAGCTTTTGATAAATAGATTTTATTTGATTCTATGTTATCTGTTTTAATCCATTCAATATATGGTGCATCATAATATTCTTTGATTTTACGTTTAGGTGTATTCCCAGTAATCACTTTTCCAAAGAATTTAATCTCTAATTTATCCCATCCCTTGTCATTCCTTACCGGATCCCCAAACATATCGTAAAAGGTCGCCTTTACCAATTCGTCTAATTGGTCGATGGCATTTTTGCGAGCTTTGATAACGTTTTCAATCTTTCCCAATATATTTGCAATACGGATTTGATCGACGTAAGAAGGAAGTGGGATGATTAACTCTTCAAGAGCTAATCTATTTAAGTGTGGAATAGTAGCACCTGTAGCCGTTTTTTGAAAATAATCAAATTTTGTATTTAAAAATCTACCTAAAAATGCAGAAAAAAAAACTTTTTTATTTTTCGAACGTAGTAAAGAAAGTGTACTACCTAAAAATCCATTTTTTTCGAAGCCAACTAATCCTGCATTAGCACCGTCCCAAGCGATTAGAACATCATCTTCATTAACTAACAATCCTTTTTCATCATTAGTATAAATGATATTATCATCATTCCTTAAATCTTGAATTTGAATAATTCGTTTTGATTTTTCATCATACGAATCAGCTATATTATTTTTTCTTCCTTTTTGTATTGTTACGAGACTTCCTAAATTTTTATAATCCATTACAATATAATTTTTAGCTCATTCATCATTTTAGAAATGTCTTCTTGTTGTTTAAGAACCTTATCTAAAATAATTTTTGGAGAAACAAAAGTAATTTCTTTATAAACTTCTTCGCGATAACGGTTAAAACTTAAATCATAAACTTTATCAACTATTTCTTCCTTTTTTACGTAGAAATAACGTTGGGTACGGTCTGTAGGGTTTTCTTTTAGACGTTTATCAAAACGCTCAATAATTTTGTGAATATCCCCATAATCTCGTTCACCATCTTTTTTGTAACGGTCGTTTCGTTTGTCATCCAATGTTTTACCATCGTGCTCCATATCGTAAAACCACACACGTTCAGTTTCTCCACCTTTGGTAAATATCAAGATAGCCGTAGCAACTCCGGCATAAGGTTTAAAAACACCGGAAGGTAAATTTATAACGGCTTTCAGTTCACACTTATCAATCAAAATGCTACGTACATTTTGAAAGGCTTTGCCTGATCCAAATAATACTCCTTGTGGAATAATCACGCCTGCAGTGCCGCCCATACGAAGCATCTTATAAATACGCTCTAAAAACAATAATTCAGTCTTCTTTGTATCTGTTGTAAAACTTTCGTTGATTTCGCCTTTATCCAAACTACCCGTAAATGGTGGATTGGCTAGAACAACATCATATGCATTATCTTCATTATAAAACTTACTTAAGGTATCTGTATAATCAATGTTAGGATGCTCAATACCGTGCATCATTAAGTTCATCAACCCAATACGAATCATATTTTGGTCGATATCAAACCCAAAGAAAGTTTTACGATTTAAAATATCTTTTGATTCATCATCGACCAATTTATCGGCTAAAGTACCACGCGTAAAACCATTTTCATCTTTAGCTTGATATTCCTCAGAGGTGAATTGTGTTAAGATATACTGGTAGGCAGCCAATAAAAATCCAGCTGTCCCACAGGCTGGATCCGCAATAATGTTACCTAATTGTGGTTGGACCAATTCCACCAACAGTTCAATAATATGGGTGGGGGTACGGAATTGTCCATTTTTACCCGCAGTATTTAATTGTTGCAATAAATATTCGTATATATCCCCCTGCGCATCCACGAAACGATCTTGTGCATGAATAAGCTCGTATAATTCATTAATACTTTTGACAGCAGTTGTCAATAAACTTGCCTTAGGAATAATGAATACTGCATTATCCATATGTTGTGCAAAGGGAGAATCTGACTCACCTAATGATTTGATAAAAGGAAAAACACGGGTTTGTACCAACTGATACATCTCGTCCGAAGGTTTATGGGAAAAGCTTTTCCAACGCAATTCTTCTTTAACTATACCATGTTTTGGATCTTTTTTATCCTCACCTGGTAAATAGAATTTGTCTGCAAATATAGATTGGTATTCGTTTCCCAAAAACTCCGCATCGCCTTGTCTTTTTTGGTCGTTTTCATCCAATTGCTTCATAAACAACAAATAGGTAATTTGTTGAATCGCATCTATAGGGTTTGTTAAACCACCTGACCAAAATTTTTGCCACAGGTCGTTAACTTTACTTTTAATTTCTTGATTATCCATGTTCTTATGTTATGCGGCTAGCACATGTATTAATTCTAATATTTCATTCAACACTTTTCCATCAAATAAACCTCTAATTCCATTAGGATGGATTCGTGTAAAAGGTGCTGAGATTAAGTCTTTACGATCAGCTTTTCCCTTTTCAATGATATAAGTTTGCAAAAGTCTTAAAAAATCTAGTTGTTTCCCAGATAAATCTGTGTGTTTGGCTATAAAATCATCGAATGCTTTGGTGATAATCCTAGGGAAATCTTCTAATACCTCTATACCAAGGATATGCTTGATAAATTGAATCAGTGCTGCATTTTTGTTCTTATATACTCTACGTAACAAGTCAACGGTAATATATGGACTTTCGTGCGATAAGAGCCAAGAAAGTTCTTCTAATTCAACGTCGGTAGTGGTTTCTCCGTTTTTGATTTTTTGTAATACAGGTAAATTATACAATAATAATTTTACTTTTGCTTCAGCCATTTCTTTATAGCGTTGAATACTTAATCCTTCGTTTTGCGGGCCGAAAACTACATTTTCTTTTTCAAATAATTCATCTTTGAAATTATATTCTGAAGGAGTCATCAATGTAGTGCCATTACAGTAAACCATTAATGGTCCTAAAGACTGGATAAGCAATCCAATCTTTTCTTCAGATAATGTATTCCAAAAATAATCTGTTTTTGCTTGCAGGATTAAATCTCTATGTTTTGCAACAGTGTTTACAGATAAAGGTAAATCCGCTATTTCTTCAACGATTGCTAATTTTAAAGCTTCGAATTTAGCTTCATCCTTTGTCAAATGTGCTAGAGAGAGTTCAATTAAAACTTTTTCAAAGCGCATCGCTTTAAAATCAACAGCACTTATAGTCCTAAATAAAGGCTTAATCTGAACTTGTAAAAAAGAAATACTTTCGGATTGTAAAGCGTCCCAAAAAGATTCATCGTTTACTTGTTTTACAAGAGTAATTGCATCTCGTATAACTATCGAACTCAATGGTAGTTGTTCGATTAATCCTTTAACTTTTTTTAAGGTTGGTTCGTAAACTTCGGCATCAGTCAACTCCATAGCTAACTCCAATTTCTCTACATATAATCCAAATAATCGAATAGGTAAAGGAATCTGACTAGAAGGATTTTTTCCTTTAGGATTTAGTTTAAAATATTCAAAATTATCCCAACAGTCTAATACCAAGAAGCTATCTTTCTTAAAACACCAAGGTTTCATTTTAGTTGGTTCTAATAAACGTGTACCACGTCCAATCATTTGCCAAAACTTGGTATACGAATATACAGGTTTAGCAAATACAAGATTGGTAATTTCTCGCACATCAATTCCAGTATCTAACATATCAACGCTGATGGCTACACGAGGGAAATCCTGATTTTTAAATTGATCCAATAATCCTCCTTTACCATATACGCGCGAGTCATCTGAAACGATAACTTTAGCCAACTCGCCTGCGTATTCAGGATATAGCTGATTGAATATTTTTTCTATACGGCGAGTGTGAGCTTTGCTAATACAAAAGAAGATGGTTTTACCAGGAAGTACACCACTGTCATCCTTTATACATTCTTCCATAAACTCACGTACTATAAGGGTATTTGTACCTTTATTAATAACGTTACGTTCTAATTCAGTTCCTTCAAAATTAATTTCAGCGACTTCTTTACCCTCTAATATTAATTTCTTTTGGTCTTCTAAAGAGATTGTACGCTTATTGATACCTTCTACTTGAAATTTTGTTTTGATTTTCATCACTTGAAAATCGCTCAGATATGGAGGAACATGATTAACCGCTTCCTCATAAGAGTATACAAAAGTTGGTAAACCGTCCTCGCAATCAAACAACTCAAACGTATTATGGTCAATAACATCTGTAGGAGTTGCTGTTAATCCTACTGTAAGGGTATTAAAGTATTGTAAAACTTCTTGATAGGTATTATAAATAGAACGATGACTTTCATCTACAATTATTAAATCAAAAAAATGAGAACTCAAATTGTGTTTCTCATTTCGGATGACATTAAGTATAGTTGGATATGTAGAAACATAAATTCTTCGATCGGTCGCAAAATCTGTTTCTTTATATTGAGGCCATCGAGGTTCGTTGGGTAAATGCTCTTTAAAATTATCCAAAGCTTGGGCTTGTAATGCAATGCGATCTACTAAAAACAAAACTTTTTCAGCCCAACCAGCACGCATTAAGGCATCAATCAACGCGATTACAGTTCGTGTCTTTCCTGTACCAGTTGCCATTACTAAAAGAAACTTTGTTTTTTTTCTTTCAAGCGATTCCATAACAGATCGTATAGCACGTATTTGATATTCTCTACCTGCAATCTTTGAATTAATAAATTCTTGCGAAAGATTTTTACGATACTTTCTTAGATAGGCATAACGTTCTAAATCATCATATGTGGGAAAACCATAAACTTTTTTTGGTGGATAATTTCCAATATTCCAGAAAAAGATATCGTGCCCACTGGTATAAAAACAGAAAGGTAATTCACCTCCTTGTTGTTTTTGAATTTGATAACAATATTGTTTCGCTTGCTCTTGTCCTAAAGCAGCATCACTTGAGGACTTTTTAGCTTCTATGACAGCGAGTATTCTACCGTCTTTCCCTAATAAAACATAGTCGGAAAATGTGTTAGAATAACTTAAGGTATCTTCTTTGAGTATTTGGTCAGATACCTTAACAAGAAATTCTTCAATAACTTGCGTTCGGTCGGAGATATTCCATCCTGCATGCTGCAAATTAATATCTATAATTTCTTTTCTTGTTGTTTTTTCTGACATTAATACTATCTAGGTTATTATTATACATATTAAATATAGCTAATGATAAATAATAAATCAACTTTGAAAGTTTAAATCATCCCCCTAAAGTTTATTAAACAGCGAAATAAGTTGAAAATCAGTTGTATTTATTTTATTAAAGCTGAGAGGTAGGGATTCGAAGCTTGTGGGTTAAACCGGCCTCTAGAGCTTATTTTATTGTATTAAAAACAAAAATGCTACGAATAGCGATTATTCTAGGCATCTGCAGCATATGGAGGAAAGAGAGGGACTCAAACCTACTCTTTTAAGACCTTATTTTTATGTATATTTTAGTTACTTCAACTAAGTGGGGTATCTCCTGCTGCTTGAAGATGCTGTCGGTAAGAATGATCTCATTCTTGCCGTCAGCATAGTTCTTTTGATAAAATGGGTCGTTGATTATATCGCTATTTACATTTTGAAATGCATCTATGACATTGACAAAACCGAATTTGATTGTCGTTTGGACCAACTGATCTTCGCTAATCCGACCTACAAAAAAAAACTACAGGCGTTTAAGAGCTTGCTAGAGAGGTAGTTGCCTTATTTATCACTTTTCCGAAGATGCTCAACAATATTTCTTGAGAATGGCGCTGCTTCTTCCAATGACAACGACGATTTGCCGGAAGGCAATAGCTCAATCATCGCCTTGGCAAAGGCGAACTTATATGTCGCCGAGTTTTTGCCAAACAATATGATCGCTCGCCATTGCGATTCGAGACTAGGATCGTTTATCTGAAATTGCGTCGCTAATGCTATTTTATTTGAGAATACGTTTCAATTAATGCTTGCGCAATTGGAATATCAGCTGGTGCAAGCTTCCAGTTCAATAAATCACTAACCTTTACCCACTCGAGTTGATCATGATCGGTAGACTCTGAAGCGATATTTTCAGTCTCACAAATGAAAGAAATCAATTCGATAGCGCCATTATCGTAATGATGTACAGTATCGAAAAAATGCTTTTTAATATTCACCTTCATATTTAGTTCTTCAATTAGTTCCCGTAGCAGAGATTCTTCGTAAGATTCCAAACCTTCGACTTTTCCGCCCGGAAATTCCCAATAGCCACCTAGAGATTTTTCTGGTTTTCGTCGACAGATGAGGACCAGATCATCTTTGAATATAATGCCGCAAACAACTTTAGTTATATCCATGATCAATCAGTTGACAGATTTAGTTTTTAATAATAGAAGCAGTTCATCCAAACTTAATGTTCGATTCTTTCGTCGATGTATCATCGAATGACAATTAGGACAGAGAACAACCATATCGGTTTCTGCATTGACTATTCTCTCACCATCACCGTCTGATAACGGTTTGGTATGATGAACGTGGATAAACCCAGCTCCCCATTCACCATATACTTTTTCGAAATTAAAGCCGCAGCCCATACAAGTCAGCCCATGATACTCTATAGCTTTTTCTCTAAGCGTATTATCACGTTCGTATTTCGTTGAATAAACGAGTTTACTTTTTCCTTCTAACCGACTAAAAGATTCGAGTTCTCCCTGGGCGTTATCATTAGTTGCGTTAAAATCATTCAGATCTGATAATGAAATGATTTTGTCAAATGTTGCCTTATCGATTTCTCTGACGCCATCTCGCCAATAATTTTTAATTTTTGCGGATGGTATTGATTCTAAAAACGCACCATTTTGTTTAGCTAAAACGGGGGATGAAAAAGGCTTAAAATTGATGATCTCAGCATAGTAATCATTTTTATCAGAATCGTTATCGCGCTTGACATCTCCAATTTGTGCGATTCCAAAATAATGTGCCAAAGCGGTCATACGTTTAGAAGCAAACGACCTATCTTTCATTAATCCTTTATAATAGATAACAACAGTCCCCTTTGTCAAATATTTCAAATAGCGTTTCGGAAAGTGATATTGTCTTCCGGTACTATCCTTCCATTGCGAGATGTCATTTTCGGTGATAATAGCGTAACTCATAAAAATTAAACTAGTGCATTATAATCATTCATAATCATCGCTTATGCAGTAGGGGGAGCGGGATTATTGTTGGTTTCTTGTTTAACAGCTTTTGCAATATCCTTTAGAATTTCATTTTGCTCACGTAACGCTGCGGTGTGGTCACGTTTTGCGATTAGATATCTTATCAAGAAGATTTGAAAGAACCAAGTACAGTCCATATAAACATATCGCTATAAATCCTCCGTAAATGAGGTACATCAATAATCCAAATGAGAACATAATTTATAAGTTTAGTGGTTAATGTATTTTTGTTTTAATCTATTTAAGTATTAATATTATTTATACAATTTCTTCAAGTGTAGATTTTCCACTTGATTGATCACCATTTTTCCATCTCCATTCCTCGTGCAGTCGAATTCTTCCATCCTCAAGAATCTCGGGAGTAGAATGGCAAAGTCCAGTCATTATTTTTCCGTCAGAATTAATATGGTGATACCTCATATCTATATTTCCATTTGCATCTACGAATCCCAACAAATGCCCTAATACAATGTTACCACCTGAATAGATCGATGAAAGGATATTTCCTTCTTGCCTATACTGGAATGTTGTTTCACTTGAGGTATCTCCATTATCTGAATTGTTGATAACTCTGAATATTCTATTATGATAGTTCATTTTCGATCTAGTTAGGTCGTCATGTGCTTGAGTTTTGGTGGCAATGAATTAAGAAATATCCGTCAACCTAATTATCTTCCCATCGCCCGAAAATTCAAAGATCGACTTTCCTTGTAAGTTGATCTCATCACCTTTTTTCAACCCATTCGGAAAATCCATTGCCGCGATCGCTCTGTAGTTAATCGTGATTTCGGTAGAGCTAAGGTTATGAGTCATCGTCTCAATGAACTGTTCTCTCACGCTGAAAAAAGAGAGAGCTTCGATGGCCTGTTTCTTAAATTCTTCGATACCTTGCAATTCCATCGTTTTCTCACCATTCGTAATATTTATGAAAATGATTCCATCAGCGAAATCCACAATCATATTTTCCACATTCATCTCGTTGTAGGCCTCCACATACTTGAAAATCTTTTCCGTTCTATTGTTTAAGATGGATGGCTCAGTAAGCGCTTTCCCGTTTGCTTCCATAATTTAAGTAAGATTTATTTTTTACGCTTCAGACCTTTTTCTAACGATATTACTTTATAATATTCCTGTTTTCGGCCAACCTCTCTCTTGTCAAGTTTTTCTCCTGTTTTTTCAACGTTTTCGCTAAGTTCATCAGAAAAAAGACCGGTAATGCGTATTGTAGAGCCTAATTTTTCTTTTAATTCTTGAGGTAAATTATCATACACTTCTGAAGGAAGAAATTTCTCCATATCTTTAAAAGCTTCTAGTGCATCAATAACAGCATTATTTAAGTCAAGTTTATTGTATTTTTTAGATTGAGGCGGTCCTACTTCAGTTCTCCACAAAATCTTCTCTTGGGTGAGTGTTGGCAAATTCTCCTTTTCAGGCAGCTTGAATTCGGGATTTCCAAACTCGTAATAATTTAAACCAAAAAGTTGAGCTATGTCTCCCAATTTTTTCAGGGTAGGACCATTTTTACCCTTTTTAATATCTTGAACAATATCCGTAGAGGTGTTAAGAAGTTTTTTGATATCTATGTGATAGAGTCCATAGTATTCCAGATAATATTGTAAAATATCTACATACTCATCAACTATATTCCTATTCATAATTTATTGAAAATATTTTTATATTTTATATTTATTACCTATATTTGTTTCAGCAACATATAGCGACAACTAGGGTAGAGGATATCTCTACTTAAACGATGTCACTCATATTAGGAAGCCGCTAAATTTTTCCCTATGAGTCGACCTTGGGTTCGCTTTCTATTGGATTTTTTTATCTTTGTAGATATTAGTCCAATAGGGCGATTCCCTTGTCAGTCTCCGGGGAGCCATGGTTTTGATCATGGGGTACTTAGCGGCACCACTAACGGAGCATTGGGATTCGCCCTATTGGTTTTTAACCAATCCGACGTTTCACAAGCTTAGGAGTTTCATCGTTTTTATAACCAAATATGATTATGATAAAACGATTCAAAGAATTCCAAAAACACCAGGCTTACCTCAAGGAGGTTTGCATTCGGTCTCCAAATTCTATTTTAATTAGCAAGATTATTCGAGGGCCTGAATAATCGGTTAAAAACAGTATAAACCAAAATAGGGGATAGCGGTATCCGCAAAATAGTATGTGCCGAATCAGGTATAAACTAGAAAGGCCCTTAGACTAGGTTTTCCCGATCTGTATATTTAACATACACTACACCCTTAATTTTAGGTAATTAATAAAATTGCTCTTATGAGACTTCTAACACCTTAAAAGTAGCATTTTATTTTTAAACAACAAAATTAAATACTATAATTTTGTATTGTTATTCTATACTAAATAGGTCGGGTTTTTATTTCTTTCCGAGAGGAAGCGCAATAATAACCTCTAATGATGACTTGTAACCAATTTGCGGGCGCTTTGCGGAACTGTTAATTTTTTCTTGTTGTACAAGCAGTATTTAAAAAAAGCTGCAATTGACAACCCTTTTTGAATGCAATTTTTTTGCAAAGGGGAGGCTCTGCCCGTTTAAATTGATCGGGTAGGGCTGAAGTCATCTTTTTTGAACCTATAAAATGAATCAAAAATATTCAAATGTACTAGCTCTCGAGTTGGCCATATATCAAGTACACGATCAGAACTATGATCCCACTGATAAGATCGCTGATTTTTGGAAAAAGTATGATATCCGGACCATCCAGAATACCATTTCTTTACTACTTAAAAAGTCAGCAGACCGCTGGCCTAATGAAAATTTAATAGAACTCTGCCAAAAGCAGGTGTTCGGCTTCGACCTATTAGCTGTACTGATCGCTTACTTCCATGTGCATAAAGACTATGTAGACATGAGCAAATTAGATTTTTCAGACGCAGAAACAACAGGTTTTAGTTTGGATGAGCTGGAAATCACCAAGCGGATCCACGAATTTTTCGGCCGCATAGCGGACTAACTTTAACAATAAGTAGATGAAACACAGGTCAAACTGGATGTCTGCCTTATTGGATAAGGTAGCATTTGTGGCAGCTATAAAAGGTGCCGAAAAAAATAGTTTTAAAAAAGTGCAAAATGCATGGGATAAAAAGTACCCCTTTAATTGTATAGTATATAGCTTGAGGCAAATAATGTCGGCATGTACCCCTGTGCCGATGCTAAAGGGCTTAAAGGGAATGTTTAGCATAAGGACAATTCTAATCCTGTTCCTTATGATGTTCAGTTTTCATATGTTTAGTTTATCAGCTCAGACGCCCCGCAAGGACAGCGGGGCGAAAGGGTTGTTATCTATCAGCGGTACTGTCGTATCATCCACTGACAGTAAACCGATCCAAGGGGTATCCATTCAAATTCAAGGTGAAAAGGGTAGGGCTTCATCCAAAAATGACGGTTCCTTTTCGCTACACGTCTCCAATCCGAAAGGTACTGTCGTATTTTCCCACATGGGATTCAAGCGTTTAGTACAATCTTATCTTGCTGGGGTATCATTAAAAGCTCAATTGATACCAATAGAGAATCAATTGGATGAGGTGGAGGTTGTTTCTACAGGATACCAAAAGATTCCAAGAGAAAGGGCAACGGGGAGTTTTGTGCAGGTGGATAATGAATTATTAAATAGGCGGGTAAGTACTAATATTCTCGATCGCCTGGATGGAGTGACCAGTGGTCTTATATTCAATAAAAATAAGCCGAACGGGACTTTTACGGATATCAGTATCCGCGGCCGTAGTACCATCTTTGGAAATGATAAACCATTAATCGTGCTGGATAACTTTCCATACGAGGGAGATATCTCAAATATTAATCCCAATGATGTTGCTTCAATAACAGTACTGAAAGATGCTGCTGCAGCATCCATATGGGGCACGCGGGCAGGTAATGGTGTGATTGTTATCACCACTAAGGGTGGTAATACTGCTAAAGGGACAAGAGCAAATTTTGTGTCGAACTTCACTTTCGCAGGTAAACCCGACCTATACTATCAGCCTCAGTTATCTTCAAAGGAGTTTATCGAAGCAGAAAAATTTTTGTTTGATAAGGGTTATTACACACGATTGCTACCCGATGGTTATAGTAAAATTAGTCCAGTAGTTGAATTGCTCTATAGACAGTCAAAAGGGGAACTGGATGTCAATTTTGTCGATCAGCGATTGGCTGAACTAACGACAAAGGATGTCCGAAAGGATATCAACAGATGGATAAATCGTACGCCTTTCCAGCAGCAGTATCAGCTGTCATTGGAAGGTGCCAATGCACCTTCGAATTCTTTTTATTCTTCTATAGGCTATGACCGTGGGATCAGCAGCAGGCGCCCTGATATAGATGAAAGATTCAATTTAACCTTCAAAAATACACATAGTTGGCTCAACGATCGATTTGTATGGAATACAGCAGTATTATTGACGGAGCAAAATAACCGCTCCGCAACGACTACCTTTCTTCCTTCATATCCTTATGAAAACTTGTACGCGAATGGAGAAAACCTGGCGGTGGTTAAAGACAGGAGATTATCGTTTGTTGAACAGCTTGCAGATAGTAAGTTGCTCGACTGGTCTTATAGACCCTTGGATGAACTTAATCCTGATCAACGGATAGGTCTCAGTGATTATCGCTTATCAACGGATTTTACAGCAAGACCGCTATCTTTTATTAAGCTTGCTGCTTACTACCTCTTTCAGCGAAATAGAATGGCGGTATCAAAAGATTACCCCATAGACAGTTATTATTCGAGAAATATGATCAATACATATACCCAGATTGATCCCAATACCGGAGCTGTACAACGGCCTTTACCGCTAGGGGCAATTGTAGATGGTTCGAATACTCAAGGTACGTCGCATTTCGCCCGTGTTCAAGCTATGGTGGATCATGCTTGGTCTTCGGGACACGAACTTCATGCTTTAATGGGCTTCGAAGTAAGTCAAACAAGACAAACGAGCAGCAGCGCTCGACGCTATGGTTATGATCCGGAAACCGCGAGCAATATGAACAATGCGATAGATTATACGAGAGATTATCCTGAATATGTTGGTAATAGAAATAGCCGGATCCCTACTGGAATAAGTGACGCAAATGCACTAAATCGTTCGCGCTCTTATTATTTTAACGGTTCGTATAGCTATCTGCAAAAATATACGCTCTCCATCAGTGCTCGACGGGATGAATCAAATATATTTGGCGTTAAGAGTAACCAAAAAGGCGTGCCATTGTGGTCATTAGGGATCGGCTATGATCTTGGCAAGGAAGGATTTTTCAAGAATGAATTCTTTTCAGCATTTAAGTTGAGAGGCTCTTTTGGTTACAATGGCAATGTCGATAAAAGCACAACTGCTTACCTGACCACACTTGCTGGCTCTACAGTGAATACCTTTAATATGCCGACCCTTTTAATTGTCAACCCTCCAAATCCCGCGCTACGTTGGGAGCGGGTAGCTGTATCCAATATAGCTGTTGATTTTGCAACACTTCATAGGCTGCTAGAATGTACAATAGAGTATTATAGCAAACGGAGTATGGATCTCATTGGCCCTACTCCCTTACCTGGGCAGGCTGGAATTATTACTTTTCGCGGCAATTCGGCAAGCATGAAATCAGAAGGACTTGATATCAGTCTCGCTTATCATCCATTTAATGGGAAATTTAAGTGGGACATTATCGCTCTGTTTAATATCAATAAAGATCGTATCACAGGTTACGAAGGCTTGGCTGGCGGTGTAAGGAATATGCTTGCTGAAAACTATAGTAACCCACAGATCGGCTATCCTTTTCAGGCGATTTTCAGCCTCCCATGGTCGGGGTTAAATGCGCAGGGTATGCCTGTTGGCTATGTTGATGGTCAACCTTCGGAAAGCTATGCCGCTATTTTGAACAATATCGACCCGAAAACCCTCAAGTTTCATGGACAGGGAAATCCGCCAATGTTTGGTAGCCTTAGACAGAATTTTGGATTTTCGGCCTTTGAGCTTTCTTTTAATATTCTCTACAAATTCGGCCATTATATCCGGAGACCAGCGCTGAATTACGGCTCGCTTTTCAGTGGCGTTTATACTCAGCCAGGATTTGCGGATCGATGGCAACAGGCAGGTGATGAGCTGACAACGACTGTTCCTGCTATGGTATACCCAGCTAATACAAATCGTGATGTATTTTATAGATATGTATCTGAACATATAGAACATGCCGATCTTGTTCGCCTGCAGGATATCCGACTGTCTTATATGTTCCCGAAACATAAATTATTGCGCCAGGCATCTCTATACCTATATGCAAGCAACATTGGCTTGATTTGGAAGCGCGCCAAAGGATACATCGATCCCGATTTTGCTAATGCTGTCCCCAATCCGCGTACATTGGCTTTGGGCTTTAAAGCGAGTTTTTAAAAGTTAAATCTTGTATTATGAACATAAAAAAATATTACTGCTGTCATATTGTACTCGTTGCTACATTACTGTTGATGGGTTGTGGAAAAGAGTTTTTGGAACCTAAATCGAATAGTTCCATCGTCGTGCCTAAGAGCTTAGATGATTTTGAGAAGATGTTGGATAATTCCGTTATTAACACAGCAGCGGGATTGCCTCTTTTGAGTTGTGATGATTACATGATAGGTGATAGCGCGCTTTGGGCGGCGGCGACGCCCACGCAAAGGAATGCTTATATCTGGGCTGCTGACATTTATGAGGGAGACAGCGAAGTCGCCGATTGGAATATTGTGTATCGATCAGTATTCTATGCAAATAGTGTTTTGCAGTCGCTTTCAGAACAGGGTACTTACACAGATATCGGGCGTGCTGAATTTACCGAAGGTTGGGCATACTTTGTTCGTGCTTTTGCATTCTATGATCTTCTGAAAAACTTTGCGCCGACCTATAAAAATCAAAGCAATGCCCAGACAGCAATGGGGATTCCCTTAAAATTAACCGCAAATGTTGACGAGGTAAAACAGCGTTCGTCTGTCTGGGATGGATATCAGCAGGTGATAAGCGATGTTAAAAAGGCTATCCCTCTTTTGCCAAAGGAAGTGCAATCACTTTATCGCAATCGGCCAAGCCGACCAGCTGCTTACGCATTGTTGGCCAAAGTTTACTTATCGATGTCTGATTATGAATCCGCAGAACGCTACGCTGATAGCTGTTTAGCGCTGCATGATAAGCTGATAGATTACAATACGATCGATCCGAATGCTGTAACACCATTCAAGAAAACCAATGAAGAGGTCTTATTATATGCCAATCAGGTTAATGGGCAGTACAATTATGTACTTTACAATCCAACAGTCAATATTCAGGTAGATACGGTTTTATACAACTCCTACATGGTGGGAGATCTTAGAAAACAGCTGTTCTTCATCAAGAGCGGATTATTTATTAAGCCAAAGCGTGGGTATGCCGAAACGCTGACTCTTTCATTTACTGGACTTGCTACGGATGAGATCTATCTTATAAAATCTGAATGCGCCGCTAGAAGATCCGATTTGACTCTTTCTCAGTATTATCTCAATCATTTGCTGAAGAATCGGTTCAAAGGAGAAAGCTTTGTCCCAGTTCAATTTGGTGACGCAAAGGTCGCGCTCCAAGAAATTAAAAAAGAACGGCGGAAAGAGCTCTTTTGGCGATCAGGAACGCGGTGGGAAGATATAAAGCGCTATAATGATGAGGGCGAAAAAATTACTTTAATCAGAAAGCTAGGAGGTAAGAACTATCAATTGCTTCCGGGATCGCCAAGGTATGTTTTCCAGATTCCGGATGATGAAATAGCTTTAAGTCGTATTACCCAAAACCCAAGATAACAATGAAATCAAAAATATATAGTTTCCTTATAGCTTTGCTAGGCAGCATCATTGTTTGCCATGCATCGATACGCGATAGTGTAATCATCCAAGGTACTTTTACGGATTCAACAATCGCAAATACAGCTTTATTTGAAGTGGCTGTAATGCAGAATAATGCAAAAATGGCTTGGCCGAGCTATTCAGAAGTTTATCAGGTTAAAGCCGTCGATGGTCAATTCAGACTTGCAATCCCATCGGAGTCAGATTTGTTTTATGTTTCACTGGCAAAAGGAGTTGGTGATTCAAGGGACAAGTTGTTATATTATGTAGGGCAGGAAGCTGTTTTCCTGTTTCAGCCCGGCGACAATATAACGCTGAAAATAAATAAAGACAATTCATTGCGGTTCTCTGGAAAGGGTAGTGAGAAAATGAACTGCCAACAAAAAATCTATGAATCAGGTGCTATCACTCCCGCTTTTCAATCGCGTTTAACAGAGTTGCATAATATGCATGATTTTCAGGGAATATATCGCTGTATCATTCCTTTTTTGAAAAATTCATTGCAGGCTAAATTGGATATAATCCAGAGTTATCCTTCGTTGGATAGTATAGTGAGAGATCGAATTGTGGCAGATTGTTATGGATTGACATTCCATCAGTTTTATAAAGATTTTACGTTTTTGTCAAACCCGGAACAAAAAATCCATGCACAGATTTTTTGGAATAATAAGCTTTCCTCCTTGCCTAAATATCCTGTAAATAGTCAGTCTTCGTCATCATATTATTTGCCCCAGACACTTTATAATTTAGCGTTGGCGGAGCTCAGGCTTAGAAATAGTCATCGCAAAGATATTCCGTATAATGATTTGTATGAATTGATTAAAAGTAAGTATAGCGAAGAGTTGAGGGACCAAATTTCGCTGATTTCTCTGTTTGAGTATACAAATAGGACGGGCATTGTCGATAATGCACAAAAAGTGCTCGATGAGATGGGGTTCAACCGAAGCCAGAAGATGCTGGAAGAATGGATCGGTAAAACAAAAACAGGAAACCCCGCTTATGATTTTCATCTGAAAAATGAGAAGGGGCAGGTACTGAAATTGAAAGACTTTAAAGGTAAGGTATTGATTTTGGACTTTTGGTTTTATGGTTGTTTTGGTTGTCGCTTTATGCCGGCAGGTCTAAGACCTGTGGTCGATGCATTTAAAGGCAATAAAAATGTCGTGTTTTTAAGCGTTAATGTAGATGATTTACAGCGCAGATGGCAGGCGGGTCTCAAGAGCGGAGACTATACACTCAAAGAACAAATTGAGATTAGTACGGCTCCAGAAGGATTTCAGCACCCCTTGTTGAAACATTATAATTATAAGGCATTCCCCCAATTGTTGGTGATAGGGAAGGATGGAAAGAATATATCAAGCAATCCACCCGATCCTAGAGGAAATAGCGGCGAGAAGCTAATTGCAATGATAAAAGAAGCATTGGTTCAATAAAAAAGGGCGTCTTTAGTGACGCCCTCGTTAATCTTAGGGAGTATATTGCCCTAATTCTGAATCTGGATGCGGAGAAACATTTTGATTTTCTGCATCATCTAATGGAAAAGTTGAATCTACGGATGGATCGTCTGATTGAAGTACGCATTGATAATCAGATGGATCGGAGCAATGATTTTGCGGATCAGGAATGCTATTTGTTTCCTGATACTGTGATCCCGTATTGATCCAATAACGCGTAGTTAAGTTGGTTTTTACAGTTTGTTTTTGAGCTTGTGCATATGTCGCTGCACCAGCCCCGGTGCCTAAAAGTGCTACTCCAAGTAACACTTTTGCAAAGTTTTTGAATTTCTCCATTTTATTGGATTTTAAAGTTTTTATAATTTGTTCTTACGAGGGCAAAGATTCCCGCAATCAGCCAAATAAGATTAAAGACGATATGCGTTTTCCAGCCCATCGATTCGATCACACCACCACAATGACAAAGCTTTTTCTCCACAAACTGGACCATCAGGCTGAGATAGGCGGTAAATACAGCCATCAATAGGGTAGATGTCCACAGTGCAAAGCGCTTGATTCGGTATACAGGGATAACGAGCAGGATAGCCAGCACAATCTCCAGCGAGGGGATGCCATAGCCGATCAATTTCGCATACTGACCTAGATGGGGGATCTTACTATTGCCTCTGATAAACGTAGATAGGTTCATAAACTTGGCCCATCCGGTGTACATGTATAAAAAAGCATAGCCATAAATGATCAGATCAGGTAAGCGACGATAGATCCAGCGTGCACCCGAGCGGATTGAACTACCGCGTTTTAGGGAGCTTGCAGGATGATCCTGTTGATATACTGTGGTATTGAAACGCTTTTCCATAAGCTTGTTTATGTGGGTGTTGAATCTCTTTTGTGTTCTGCGGAGCCAACAGCATATCACTGCCGGATTTCCTGATTGGATTTACATTCACCGGCATCGCGGGAATAGGGCAAATTTTCTTTTGTGCTGTTTCATAACGTCGTTTTTTATTGGGCAATTCGGATAGCATTTCTCCCTGTACATATTACTTTCTTCGATTAAGTGGATTGACATTGATCTGCTTTATCCGAGCTGCTATAACAAAGTTCAAGTACAATCTTTTGTCCTTGTTGGGATTTTGAAGGCTAAGTTTTGTGCTTCTGTCAACGAAAGATTGTGATAGGATGCCCAAAAAATTGGAATATTAAACATCATGATCCCGCAAAAGGCGGCGGAGCAGCTCGCTGCTGATCCCCATAAACCGGGCCAGTTCATGATGCTTCACATAGCTTCGGAGATCGGGGTATTTGTCAAATACAAAGTCGAATTTATCCTGATTGTTTAACGATAACAACTTGTGTCTATAGTCCAGATAAGTTTGTTGTTTGTCTGTGAGATTGGCATACAGGTGAAAGACTTTCGAATTGTGCGCATTAATTTCCTCCAGTTGTCGGAGCGAGGTACGGTAGGTGCGGCAATCGCTCAGCGCGGTAAACTGATAGCGGTGTTTATGATTCGGGATCATCAATGACTCACCAGCAATCGCATAACGTACAGGACTGGTCTTCTCATATTTCCCAAAGATGCCGTCAACGATGAGATAAAGCTCGCCCCAATCGTTGATCAGCCGTTCGCCTTTCATAAAATGCTCTTCCTCAAATACGGCTGATAACTCAGGGATAGCTGTTTGCCATTGTGGGTTGAGGTCCCTAAAAAAGGGATCGAGCAGGTATTCTTTACTTTTCTTCATTGTTTAGTTTATGTTGGATTTTTTATCATAAAAAAGGGAAAGCCAATTTATCCATTTGATTAGTTAAAGTTTAATTGAGGGACAAATAACCTATTTGATGGGTGAACGGCATATAGCAGGGGTGAATGGTATTTTAATCGCTTGTTGTCAACTAATTTTCAGTTCAGTGCTGTTTTTTAGCTCTGTTTCCCCCGACTTGTTTTTTTTTCCTCGCTTGTTGCACATTTGTTCATCAGCTGAGTATTGAATGAATATATCGTACGATAGAGCAGGATAGATTCGACCTGCATCTTTCGAGTCAAAAAAATGATTTAAACATGGAAAATGAATTGCAAACAAGTGTAACGAGTGATCTTTTTGAAGGCTATACAGCTTTTGAACTGTTTGGTGACGACCCCATTTTGGGGGATTTGGAAGATGATAAGTGTTGGCCGGGATCTTTATAGATCTTAATCGTTTACCAATGACCTCAGATGATTTAAAACCAACTGAGGTCATATTAACCTAAAACCATATGACTAATCAAAAAAAAGAAGAGCTACAACGCCTACTGTGGATGGCCAATGTACAAGGATTTTATCCGGATAAGTCCGCGGTCGAATTGGAGAATGGCTATCAGCAATGGAAGGAGCAACGCCAAAGGTTTGATCAGTTGGATCGAGATTTTTCTCCTGAAAATATTCAGCATGGACCGCTTAATGGAGAGCTTGCTTCGTTGCCCGCCAGCATCGTATTTACATTTCATTATGGACCATATCGTCTTCTGCCACGTTATCTGCTTGCAGCAGGATACCAACTCACCATGGTGGTCTCGAATATGGTATTGGACAGAGAACGTAAAAAGTATGCCCGTGACCTTGCCGCCATGGGTTTGCCAGCAGATAGGCTCGAATGCCTGGAAGCTGGCAACTCAATGGTTATACGCAAGATTCTTCAGGCTATTTCCGGTAAACGGCTTATCCTGGTATTCTTGGATGCCAATGAAACAGTTGGCAGCAATGAAAGTAAAGAGGAGCAGGGACGACTGCGGATATCGTTCGGTGCAAGCTACTTTTATTGGCGTAGTAATCTGCTCAAGCTTGCACATCGATTTGGACTACCTGTACACGCCATGCACCTAAGTTCAAAACTGCATCAGACCAGAGCAACCTGGCAAGTGGAAGATCCGCTCACTGTACTAGCCCCGGCGGACAAAAATAATCCGATGGCGCTCCTAAAAGCCTTTACCAAACTCCAGGAATACTTTCAGGCAATGATGCAGCAGGATTGGACTGCATGGGAAAACTGGGGGCTGATGCACCATTACAAGGGATTTGACGAACGGAACGGTTCGGGTACAAAGAATAAGGGTGGTTGGATGGTTCCTTTTTCTTTTGCTGATAAAGGTTATCTATTCGACTTATCTCGGAAGCTTTTCTATGAAATTATTGTTAAAAAGGATAATATTATCTAATTTGGGTTAATAACCTGACCAATTTATATATGAAAGCTTTTTCATTCAACCTGAATTTTTTAAACCAATTGCATTATAGGTTTTTACTTGGAATCACGGCGTTTGCCGTATTGTTGGCCATCGTGTACAAAAATTTGTGGTTGCACCATCCGCTACTGATCTTTTTGTTGTATATAATTCCGTATATATTCTACTTTACAGTAAGTTTTATTTTTTTCCATTTCATCAGGCTGAAGAAATTTCGACTCTGGTATGTATGGCTACCGAATTTCTTGCTACTCGTGTTGGTATATCCCGTGGTCAAATGGTATTATTATCATTTTCTTACAGCACATCATGTTGTGTTCTATTTTCCCTGGAAGGATGGCGATGGGCAAAAGCTATTTATTAAAATAGTTCGTGGGCTTGCGTTCGTGTTGCTAATCCTATCACTCGATACGTTTTTTTGGCAGAAGAGAAATAAAAAAATGAAGATTTCTGAGCTGCAGCTCAAGGTAAAAGATATTGCCGATAATGCGCTGCTGTCTGGACATTTTTTGTTTAAACTTTATCAATTTTCAATAGAGAAAAGAATTGTTTTCGATCTTAAAGTGTTGGATTTCTTTCAATATATCATCAATAAGATTGCCATGCGTGATACCCGAGTAGCGTTGGCTGAGGAATGGGCTTATCTCAACCAATTGGTGGTTATGTGCGTGCATCGTAAAATAGAGATTAAAGGGGAGGAGCTTGTACCCGGTTGCATCTGGAACAGGTCTGTGCCTACGCTTTCGCTAATGACCTGGATTGAAAATGCGGTCTCCTATAGCCCCTTTGGAAAAGCGATCCCTATTGTCATCGAGTGGGTACATGAGGATGATGCAACTGTTTTTCGAGTGCGTAATCGTATTGCGAGCGATAATGAGAAAGGAACTGGCAAGGGACTTGAACTGGTCAATCGTCTTTTTGAACCATTACAGGATGACAATGTTCATGTTGCATATCGTATTGAGGAGCAGACGTATTTTGTGGTGGAGCTAAAATTCATGAATTAATTATGCCTAAATATAGTATTGTTGTGGTCGACGATGATAGATCGGACGCCAACAAGGTTGTCGAACAGATCTCCAAATTAAAAGATATTTACAAAATAGGTGATTTTGAAAATGTCAAAGTTTTCGAGAATGGAAAGGAGGGACTCAACTACCTGATGCATCATAAAGTAGATATTCTCTTTCTGGATATACAGATGCCTGAAATCTCAGGATTGGAGCTTTACAAAATATTGCCGGAACAGATGCGTCCAGCGTTGGTCTTTGTCACCGCTTATCCCCAATTTGCGTTAGACAGCTACAAATTGGATGCCTGCGATTATCTGCTAAAGAATGTCAGTTTTGATGCGGTATTCCTGGCTTTAAATAAATGCCTTAAGCGATTGGGGACACCTGTTATGATTGCTCCGGCGGTACAGCGCGAATATTACGTCTACGAAGTCAAAGATTCCCGTAGTAAAAGAGTGTTGAAGTATCGGGATATCATTTTCATCCATAGCATCGATAATTATGTGGAAATAGTGACACGCAATGAGCGGCTGACCTGTAGAATTACCATGGAGGAGATCGAAGAAAATATGCCCCTTTCTTATTTCGTGCGTATCCATCGCGGTTATATTGTCAATTTCCAGTTTGTCAGGGATATTGATGGTGCCAAGTTATGGCTCACTGAAGGTGAAAAAGCTGGCCTTCCCATCAGTCGATCGCGAAGAAAAAATATTGCCGGCATGAGAAAATCCGTTGAATAACTCGTCTTTTATAAACCTCAATTATATATTATGCGTAAAAATCAGTACCTCAGGGGCTTTTCCGTAAGTCCCGGGCATTCCCATGTCCAAAAATTGATCTTGATGGAACTATTGGCGGTAAAGCGCCAACTGGCAACTTATCTCGAGCTGCGGGAGCAGTTAGAAGCGGAAAATGTGCTGCTGCGTGATGCCGAATATGTCAAATCGCATGTCGGAATCTCTACCGAAACACTTTATCGGCTGCAGCGGGATGGTTACATCTGCATTGCGAAGCGCGAGCGCAACAAACGCTATTACCGCGATGTAGATGTAGAGCGCTTGCGCAAGAGCTACCGCGGCCTTTAGACCGCTCGATCAATCGATTTTTACCTGTACATTACTTTCTTCGGACGTCTCTCTGATAGGGAGGCGTTTTTTACTGAAATCCCAATCTTTTTTAATCTTCTTCGGGTCTTTTCCTGACCAACTTCTGCCTTTGCAGCAATTTTCATCGAATTGGCATCGAATTGGCATCGGGATAATCCGATCAGAATCCGATGGGAACCCGATGAAAATACGATAAAAGGTGGGAAATAATCGGAAATTAATACAGAATTATACAACTGTATGAATCACAGGGTCGTCCTCCAGGGATTTCCGAAATAAATTAGCGTTCATTTTGTGAATGATTCTATTTAACCGCAGTGACCTCTAGTTCAACCTGAAGTGTTTCGAAAAGGTGTTTTACTTCCATCACAGTAGAGGCTTGCTGAAGCTGGTTCTTTTGTGCCCATGCCTGAAATAGATCAAAATTTTTAAATAATTCGGCAGAAGATGTCGTGTAGATGTTCAAGCGTACGATATTGCTGATTTCATATCCTGCTTCTACAATGACACGCTCTACATTGGCGATGGCAAGTGTTAGTTGCGTACGCATATCAGCGTCACTGGTGATGCCATTTTCGTCAATAGCGGTCTGTCCTGAAACATATAAGGTTCCACTTACATCTTTTACCTCTACCGCCTGTACATAATTTCTTTGCTCTTGCCACTTCCAGGGATTGATTGTTCTCTTTTGCATAGTCATTGTTTTTAATGCCTACAAAGTTCGATAGATCCCAATAAATTAACCTGTGACTGAAATCACTATTTGTAAATCCGACTGAGCGTTTCTCTTGAAACTCCCAGATACTGCGCAAGAATCGTTTTGGAGATGCGCTGTACCAAAGAAGGATAAGAGCTTAAAAAAAGTTCATAACGGGATTTTGGACTGTCTGTCAACAAGGACAGTATTCTATGCTGATTAGCAATATGCCCATTGATTGATTTTTCTAAAAAGTAGTTCGACAGATTATACTGCTGCGCGATATGTTGGTAATCCGGATAAGACAAAGCATACAAAACCGTCGGCTCTAAACATTGTAAATAAAGCTTTGACCGGGTTTGATGATAAAATGCCGAGAAATCAGTCTCCCACCAATCTTCGAAGGCAAATGATAAGATATGCTCCCTGGAATTTTCATCTTCGTAGGAGAGTTTGACCAGTCCGGATTGTATCCAATATAAATCCCTTACGAGTTCATTGGGTTTAATAATAAAAGCGGCTTTTTTATAGGTTTTGTATGTAAAGTATTTTTGAATCGCTGTGTGTTGTTCTAGCGGAATATGCTTAAAAATATTATTTTCAAGGCTGATGTTATGATCCATAATCAATGAAGTTTAACCAAGTATTTTTTATCGATGCAGCTGATCCCTTGCTATAAAATTCCCAGTTAATTGCTGAAGTACAATGCGATTACTGTTAATCAAAGGTAGGCAATTTTGCTGTCAAAAAAAACTTCAAGTGAAATCAATCAGGTCTGTAATCGGTCAGTTTTTCGATGCTTGGCGGTCATCATTCGGTCTAATGTGTCTTGTGTATTTGTTGTTGATTTAAAGTGTTTTATGTTTGTTATGTCAATCAAAAATACCGGTATAAAAAAGGGTTGATTTTAACACATGGGAACTATTGTAAACGGAGCAAATGGAGGCTTTAAGGGTAAAGCCGGCTCAGTAATCGGAAGTAGTTGGAAGAGCATCAACTACATCAAAGGACTTTATAAAAAGAGATCGAAGCCCGCCTCAGAGGCACAGCTCATGCAGCAGGAAAAGTTCAGGACGCTGATGCGTTTTCTGCTGCCGATCAATGTCTTTCTGAAAATCGGTTTCGGCGGTAAAAACACGGAGAAAGTGACCCCGATGAATGCCGCATTTCAATTCAATCAAAAAATGGCGATTACGGGTGTCTATCCGGATTTCGCGCTTGACTATGCGAAGATCAGTATTTCAGATGGCGGCCTGTACGGTGGCGGTACGGTCGCAGTCTCCTATGACTCGGGTGAACTTATCTTTACCTGGTCGACAGGTGCAAGTGAAACGTTCGAAACCTTTGGGGATGACTTGGTTTATGTGCTGGCTTATCATCCCGAAAAAGATGAGTTTATTTCAACGCCGGCGCCGAGTACACGATCGATAGGCATAGCTACCTTCCTTGTACCCGACCATCTGGGTACCGGTTCAGTGCACACCTGGCTGTTTTTATCCAATCGGTCCAAGACCCGGGTTTCTAAAAGTGTGTATCTAGGCGAGATACAGCTTATCTAATCAATTATGGGCTGAGCCGATCGGGCTCAGCTCCTTTTTAGCAGCTTATTATGGTAAAAAAGACAATCAGCCCCGGGCAGCAGCGGGTGCGTACAGCCTTTAAAGCGGGAGTGGCTTTTTTGAGGCCTTTAAATGGATTGGTCAAAAAAGGGTTTTCCGAGATGGCCAAAAGAAAAAATAGCCTTGCAGGTGGATTGGCCCTTGGATATTTACTAAAGATGGCCATCAGGCATGAGGAGGGTGGACCTGTCGTGGATCCTGCACTGGCAGTTCTCAGTGAAGGTTCGTTGTGGGGTGTCCTGTCCCCGCAAGTACATCGTTACAGCGACCGCATTGAGGTAACTCATACAATGACACACTCCGGATTAGTGAATGGCGACGATCGGTTGATCCTTTGTGCCTATCAGGTTAAAAAGGGTTACGCTTTTGTCAATGAGCAAATCTGGCAACGCCGAGAGGAAAGGGTCATTGTTTCGATACCTGAAGGATTCTGCGAGGATGGCTTTCATCTTTATCTATTGCTGTCAGATAGAAAAGGCAACAAATATTCACGATCAAAATATCTGGGTTATTCAACGAAATGAAAACAAAACATATCCTGCTGCTCCAACGAAAATATGGAGCACAAGGAACCAACGGGACAATTACCTATCAAGGTGAAGAAATCTGCCATACGATTGAGCTTCCCGACAGAAATAATATTCCACGGATCAGTTGTATCCCTATCGGACAGTATAAACTTGAAAAGCGGCGATACCCCAAGCATGGCGAACAGATTGGTATCCCCATCGTGCTCGGGCGCGAAGCGATCCTGATCCATGCTGCAAACGACGCATTGAAAGAACTGCAAGGTTGCATTGCGCCAGTCACCACCTTAACCGGTGAAGGCCGAGGGGATTATAGTGGCAATGCTTTAGCAAAACTTAAAGCGCTGGTGTATAGCCTGTGGGATATGGGGGATGAAGTGTATTTGAATATTCGATAAATACAGGTATGGAATAGATCATTGCATTCTTTGGTGTCATCTTTTTAGCTCTCTGGCTATATGAATCAAACTCGCTGCGCTCAGATAGTGATTCATATGTACGCCAGATCCCGTCAAAGCTTGACAGTCAGAAAGCCATATTTTCTATTCCTTTACCTGCATATTTATCGAGGCTGGCATTAGGAGAGATTGGTGGTCGTAATGCCAGGCTTTCAATTCTTTGTCCTCCTATATTGCTCGAATAAAGAAGGAGTGATGGAGTAAAGGAATAATTATGAAAAAAATCTTAAACAAAATAGGACAGGTGTTGCAAGTGGTTCTTGCGGCGCCTGTCAAATGGCCTGGTAAAGCGGGTAATATATTGAAGTATATCGCCGTAGGACTGGGGATATTGGAAACAGTTTTGGAAGAGGAAAAGCCTCCGCCTGAAAAGTCTGCTGATGATGGAACCGAGCATACATCAAGCGACAAGTCTCCCGAATCTACAAGGCCTCTGGCCGACGATGGCGAGGGGCAAATGTTGCCTGGAGAAAGGAGTGAAGCCGATGCGGTGGAATGATATGCGTATCTCAGCCCTGGGTGGTACGCTCTGCTCCATCTGGGCAAGTATCTCGTTGGGCGACGTATTGCAGACTGCTTTGACAGCCGCGCTGGGCACTCTGATCAGTTTTGCCACGAGTAGATTATTGGCGAAGTTGGGCAAACGAAAACAATGAAGGGAGGTAATTTAGGCGTATCTATGGGTGCGCCTAACTTTTGTAAGGCTTCGACATATTGGTCGTTGGCAGATAATGGCTGAACCCATACACAACGACAGGCCTATGGCCGGTGTTGGGCTTGCATCGTCTTTTGCTGCCTCGTGGCATGCAGACAACATTGGCGAGGAAATCGGCCTTGTCCCTTGTGCCGATGGCGGTACCAGCCTGAACGACTGGCATGCCGGCGGCGAACTTTTTGACCATGCTATTTTTCAGGCAAAACTTGCTCAGCGCAGCAGTAAGTTATCGGGAATTCTATGGCATCAGGGAGAAAACGATTCATCTGCAGAACTGGCCGCAAAATATGTCGATAAATTTGATGTTATTGTAAATGAGCTACGTAATCAGTTAGAAGTTCCTGATGTTCCCCTTATTATTGGTGGGATAGGCGATTTTTTGCCACATGGGCAGTTCGGGGCATATTTCCATGATTATTATTTAGTTAATAACGCCTTACAGGAATATGCAGCATCACACAGTAATTGTCATTTCGTTACCGCAAAAGGTTTGACTGCCAACGAAGACCAAATCCATTTCGACGCGAAGTCAGTTAGAAAATTCGGGATTCGATACTACCGGGCATTTTTAAATGCAGCAGATGTGACTGAAGCTTTAACTGATGAAGACGAATTGCTGGAAAAGATTTATAGACGTAAATCGTCGCCCAATGAGCAGAAATTTATTTTAGAGGTTCAATTTGCATCTGGAAAAATTGCATTTAAAGAATTCCAGGAACAACTGAAACTGATCGGTAAATAAGGTAATGATTTGGAAGCTAGGTATCTTGGTAGAACTCAAAAATTATTAGTTGCGATAAGAGATAATTAGATAGACGACTAATAGGATAATACAAATAAGGAAAGCGAGTGCCATACTTTTGCCTAGCAAGAGTATGTTCAAAGCTTATGAGCTTGGCGAAGAAAATGAATAAAGTTGACGATATAATCTTTGGTTTCCACCAATGAATTTTTGTTTATATTTGAGTTACGTTGATCAATTATAATAACCTAGTGAAAGCAAGACAACTTATTCTTTTATGCATTTCTGTGATAGCTTACTGTACACCATTACAAGCAAGCAAAATAGATTCCTTATTGCAAGTTCTGGACAGAACAATAGGTAGTCGGACAGACTATTTAGAGACCAAGATTCACCAGATTGATTCAATCAAAGATCTGTTGAAAAGCCATTCTGCAGCCAAAGATCGCTATGAGATCCAAACCCAGTTAATCTTTGAATACCAGACCTTAAACTGTGACTCTTCGCTCGCCTATATTGGTCGCAATATCGCAATAGCCAAACAATTGAATGATCAGATGCTCATGACCGAAAGCCAGACTAAATTGGCTTTTGTTCTCGCTATCTCTGGATTATTTACGCAGGCATGGGACGTACTGAAGCAGATTGATTATGATGGACTGCCAAAACACCTTAAGGTCCTTTACCATTGGAGCTATATCCGTTATTATGAAAACTTGATCAAATATACCGACCACAATGTCTATAATAGCGCATACGAAGTTGAAATCGCAAAATCTAGAAATAGCCTTATGGGACTGCTTGACCCAACTTCGGATATGTACCTCAAGGAGAAGTCATTTAAGCTCAAAGCAGATGGTTTGTTCAACGAGTCCCGTGACATTCAGCTGCGGTTATTTAGAAAAGAAAAGAGCAATACGCATGGCTATGGGATGTCTGCAATGGGTCTTGCTATGATTGCTAAAGAACTGGCCGAAATGCAGCTGGTAGAAGAATATCTGATCATGGCTGCAATAACAGATGTACGCCTCGCCATTAAGGAAAATGAGTCCTTATTGACATTGGCGATTTACTTGAATAAAAAAGGTGACGTGAACAGAGCTTTTAACTATATTCAGGCCGCCCTAGATGATGCCAACTATTACAACTCACGCTTCCGGAATACCGTGATTGCACGTACACAGCCTATTATCGAAGCAACTTATCTGGCCAAGATCGATCAACAACGGAAAAATCTACGTTTATACGCCATCGTAATTAGCATATTTGCGGTTATTTTAATCCTCACACTCTATTTCTTATTTAAACAGATGAGGATCGTATCCCGTGCTCGAAAGAAACTCAATATGACCAATGAGCAACTGACGCTCGTCAACCATAAACTGGACGAGGCCAATCTCGTGCGTGAACGTTATATCGGCTATTACCTCAATCAGTGTGCGGTGTACCTAGACAAATTGGATGATTTCAGGAAAAATGTATACCGTAAAGTCAAAAGCCGTCAGCTGGATGATCTACAACAGCTGACATCATCCAATGAATCATTGGAAAAATATGCGCAGGATCTTTATACTGATTTTGACCGGACTTTTTTGGAGGTATATCCCAATTTTGTCGATGAATTTAATAGCCTGCTTAGACCTGACGAACAGTACCAGCTGAAAAAGGATAAACTCAATACCGAGCTCCGCATTTTTGCCTTGATAAGATTGGGGATCTCTGATGTCAATCAGATTGCTATCTTCCTGCGTTATTCAATGCAGACCATCTATAATTATAAAAGTAAAGTAAAGAGCAAGGCCAGCACCGACAGCGAGCATTTCGAAGAAAAAGTACGAAAATTGGGTGCAGTATCTACAAATCAATTCTAAATCATTTACCAAAATAGCTTTTTTTGTTTTTTGTAACGTATTGTTTGTTAGTTGGTTATTTTGTTTTCTATAATATAATCGTTTACTAAGAGCCCTACTTGCAGCTGCAAGTAGGGCTCTTGCGTTATACATTTGTTTTCAAGGGAATGCCGATAGAACCAATACCAATTTGATAAATCTATTTTTATGTTTTACCTATCGTCTACCTTGTACAATTTTAATCTTATGGGAAATTATTCTAGAAAAATCTTTTTGGCAGGATTCATCGTTCTCGTCTCTTTGGGAACAGCTCTCCGGACTCTTGCACAACAAATTTCACCTTTTAAGGATGGCGACCGTGTGGTCTTTTTGGGAAATAGTATTACAGATGGTGGGCATTACCACGCCTATATCTGGCTGTATTACCTCACACGTTTTCCCGAAATGAAATTGAAGGTATTCAACGCCGGAATCGGTGGTGACCGGGTGGTGGATATGCTCAGAAGATTGGATGGTGATGTATTCAGCAAGCAGCCCACGGTATTGGTTACAACTTTCGGTATGAATGATTCGGGCTATTTTGAATACAACGGTGATCAGCCTGAGGCGTTTGCCGATACTAAGGTAAAAGAGTCGTATGATGGGTACAAGGAAATGGAAAAAAGATACAAAGGATTGGTCAATACTCGTCTGGTATTGCTTGGAAGCACGCCTTATGATGAAAATGTGGTCATAAAAGATAGTAAGCCCTTTAAAAATAAAAATAAGGCTATGAAACGTATTGTTGATTTTCAGCGTGAATCTGCCAAAAGCAATGGCTGGGAATTCTATGATTTCAATCAGCCGATCAGCGCAATCAATGCGAATTTTCAACAAAAGGATCCGTCCTTCACCATATCGGGAAGCGACCGTGTACACCCGGATAATAATGGGCATATGGTCATGGCTTACTTATTTTTGAAAGCTCAGGGACTTGCCGGTCAAGGGGTAGCCACAGTGGGGATTGACGCGACAAAACAACGTGTGATAGAAGCAAAGAACTGTGGGGTTGAAAATGTCAAAAAGGCTGGAAATAACCTCAGTTTTGATTATCTCGCGGCGGCACTGCCTTATCCCATGGATACAGTCGCAAGAGGCTGGGGAGCTAAATATAGCCAGCACGATGCAGTTAATATCGTCCCTTTTATGGAAGAAATGAATCAGGAAATCTTGCAGGTAAAAGGTCTTAAAGGTGACTATAGCTTATGGATCGATGATCAGGAAATCGGCGTATGGTCTGCTGCGGATTTGGACAAAGGAATTAATCTGGCAACTCAGACGCGTACACCACAATATCAGCAGGCATTGAAAGTAATGTTTCTCAATGAAGAACGTTGGGAAATTGAACGCCGTTTCCGTGATCTAGCCTGGGTGCAGTATAATTTTTTTCTTCCAAAAGGATTGTTGAATGCAGACAATCGCAAGGCAATCGAGGTTATGGACCAACATGTCGCAACAGATGGTTGGTTGCGTGCGAAACGGGACCTTTATGCCAAAGCGATGTATCCTGAAGTGCGTGCGGCCTGGCAGAGCCAGATTGACGATCTGCAGCAGCGGATGAATGAAGTAAATCAACCTGTAAAACGGTCTGTGCGTCTGGTACAGCTGAAAAAATAATGGGATGGCAGGGTTTAAAAAAATAGCAGCCATTTTGGTTCTTGCGCTGATATCGGTCGCTGATCTGCAGGGACAGAAGCAGGCTTATTTTGTCGATGGTTACCATGGTGGAGTCTACGGGCACTATCCGCTCTGGGTAACGACATTTATGCTTGATCAACTAGAAGCACAGCCGAGCTGGCGAATTGGACTTGAGATCGAACCGGAGACTTGGGATACGGTCAAAGTTAAGGATCCTGCTGGCTATGCACGTATGAAGGAATGGGCGAAGGATCCACGTCTGGATTTCACAAATCCAACCTATGCGCAACCTTATCTGTATAATATCTCTGGTGAAAGTATCATCCGTCAATTTGCTTATGGCCTGGCTAAATATCATTCGCATTTTCCAGAAATCAACTTTACAACTTATGCGGTGGAAGAGCCTTGTTTTACAACCAGTCTACCCCAGATCCTCCGGCAATTCGGATTTCAGTATGCAGTACTTAAATCTCCAAATACCTGCTGGGGAGGCTACATCAGGGCACATGGTGGTCAATTTCTGAATTGGGAAGGGCCCGATGGAACGGCAATACTTACGGTACCCCGTTATGCAAACGAGGCTTTTGAAAAAAACTCCACCTGGCAAACTACTGCCTGGGCCAATACAGAAGACTATTGGAAGAGTTGTTATGAAGCTGGAATTATGAATCCTGTCGGTATGTGCTATCAGGATGCCGGATGGAAAAATGGTCCGTGGATGGGAACGGGCGAACAGGTGAAAAATGAGGTGCGTTACAGCACCTGGACGGAATATTTTCGGTCGGTCCCGGCTGGACGAGCTGTGTCCAGCTGGAAAATGGGGCAGGAGGACATTTTGGTTAACTTAATGTGGGGTAGCCAAGTGCTGCAACGCATTGCACAACAGGTGCGCCAAGCGGAAAACAAGATACTGCAAGCTGAAAAAATCGGTGCCATGGCTTTTATGGATCATGGTTTTGTACCAGATGGTAAACGCCTTGACGAAGCTTGGCGAACGTTGATGATGGCCCAGCACCACGACTCCTGGATTGTGCCTTACAATAAGTTGCATCAGGACCAGACTTGGGCGCAGGCGATCGAGAAGTGGACCAACAATACCTTGAACATTGCGGATCAATTGATCCAGCAGGCAAATGCTTCTTATGCCTCTTCCACGCGGAGTATTAATGCGGAATTGGGCTATATCCGGGTTTATAATACGCTAGCCCGGCACCGAAAGGAATGGGTACAGGTTATCTTGCCAAAGCATATGGTTGGTGCCACTGTGTGGACTGGAAAACAGCAGGTACTGCCCGCTCATTGCTACCAAACGGATCGCGGTAAGGTCGTGGAATTTGAAGCAGAGGTGAAGGGCTTTGGCTATGCTACGTATCAGCTTAAGCCCGCTCGACCCATTAAGCCGGGACAATCTAAATCGCGTGAGCGGCGAAAAATCGTCCGCTTTGATACCGAAGGCAATTGTATTCTCGAAAATGAATTATACAAGATTTTGCTGGACAAAAAGCAGGGTGGAACAATCAAGAGTCTGATTGCCAAATATGCAAATCATAAGGAATTCGCTGCACAAGATGGGGGATATCGGATGGGAGAAATCGCAGGACATTTTTATGAGCAGGAGAAATTTTATTCTTCCAAGGAAAGCCCTGTAGCGTTTACTATCGTACAGGATGATGGGCTGAAAACAACGGTGGAGGTAAAAGGGAATATCAATGGGCATCCTTTTGTTCAGTTGCTGTCTCTAGTGGCAGGGCAGCAACGCATCGATATGGACCTGACCATCGATTGGAAAGGCAATGTGGGAATCGGTGAATATAAGCAACAAAAGAAATGGACTGATAACAGACGTGCTTTTACGGACGATCGCTATAAGTTGAAAGTCATGTTTCCTTCAACGTTGAAACAGGGGAAAATAGCCAAAAATGCACCTTTTGACGTCACCGAAAGTAGCTTAGAGGATACCTTTTTTGGCCAGTGGGATCAGATTAAGAACAACGTTGTGTTGAACTGGGTAGATCTCTATGATGAAAATAGCCAATATGGACTCGCCGTCCTGACCGACCATACGGGGTCATACGTCCATGGTAAAGCGTATCCATTGAGTCTGACGGCACAATACTCGGGCTTGGGATTGTGGGGGATGGATTATAAGATCACTGGACCATTACACATGCGCTATGCATTGATACCACATGAAAAAAACTGGAATACAGCGCGTATAGCAGACCGAAGCAATGCCTGGAACGAACCCTTGCTGGCTTTCTATCATCCCCATTTGGAACTTAGCGATCGTCAGCTGATCACAATCTCGGATAATAACCTGGAAATCTCGGCCTTGCTGTTGGATCAGGGACGGCTTAGCTTACGCCTCTTTAATACGGGCAATAAACAGGCCGCATCATCTGTCGCCATAAACTCTCCTGCGGCTTCGCTGCAGGAAGTTCTGCTAAATGGTGAGCAAAAGGGGAATATTCCCCTGAGTAGCGTAGATGACAGGAGGAAGGCTTTTGTGGTGCAGCTTCCAAAATTCGGAATCAGAACCTTTCAGATTAATAAATAGAACCTAAAAAACGATAAATCAATATGAATAAAATATATGGACTGCTATCTTGTTTTGTTATCGCGCTGATTCTGTCTTCGACATCGTGTGCTAGTCGCCGATATCATCCTGTTCACAGTCCAGCAGACTATGTTAATCCATTTATTGGGGCCAGTACAAGCGTGGGTGCCGCAGGCACGTATCATGGTCTAGGAAAGACTTTTCCGGGGGCGACGACACCCTACGGCATGGTGCAGGTGAGCCCTAACACGATTACAGGCGGTGATAACAGCCCAGGGTATAGTTACGAGCATCGCAGTATGGAAGGTTTTGCTTTCACGCAGATGAGTGGAGTGGGTTGGTATGGCGATCTTGGAAATTTTCTGGTGATGCCTACCACCGGTAGGTTGCATACCATCGCCGGAAAGGAGGATGGTACCTTGACCGGTTATCGATCTCCCTACAACAAGTCCAGTGAGGTTGCTCAGGCTGGATATTATGCGGTTGATCTTGAACGGTATCATATCCGCGTGGAAGCTACCGCTGCAGCACATAGCGGCATGCTTCGTTTTACCTTTCCGCAAAGCAAGGAATCACGTATCCAGATTGATTTGGCGCGTCGCGTCGGCGGCACAGCGATACAGCAATATGTCCGAAAAGTCGACGACTATAGTATCCAAGGATGGATGCGTTGTACGCCAGAAGGTGGGGGCTGGGGCGATGGCGAAGGTAAGGCAGATTATACCGTTTACTTTTATGCACGCTTTGATAAACCCTTAAAGAAATATGGTATCTGGTCTGCAGAAATCCCCGACAACTGGACGCGTAAGCGTGACGATGTACAATCCATACCCTACCAAAATCGGATAGCTGAAGCGAAGGTGTGGCCCGTAAAAAACGAAATGGAAGGCAAACACCTTGGCGTGTTCTCCGAATTTGAAACCCGACAGGGCGAGCAGGTCAATCTACAGGTCGGAATTTCATTCGTTGATATGCAGGGGGCAGAAAATAATTTTAAAAAAGAAATAGCAGGCAAGAATTTCGATCGCGTCCGTCAGGAAGCGAGAGAAATGTGGAATACACAGCTGTCAAAGATCGCTGTCAATGGTGGCTCAGAGGATCAGAAAACGATCTTTTACACAGCATTGTACCATACCATGATTGATCCGCGCACTTTTACGGATGTGGACGGACGTTATACCGGTGGTGACAACAGAATACACCATAATGAAAGCTTTACAAAACGGACAATTTTTAGCGGTTGGGATGTCTTCCGTTCGCAATTTCCGTTGCAAACAGTGATTAACCCCAGCTTAGTAAATGATGAGCTCAATTCATTGATCAGTCTGGCTGATGAATCTGGAAAGGGTTATTTTGAACGCTGGGAATTATTAAATGCGTATTCAGGCTGCATGATCGGTAACCCTGCGCTATCCGTATTGGCGGATGCCCATGCGAAAGGAATACGTAATTATGATGCATCCAAGGCATTAACCTATGCAATCAATACATCCAAAAGATTTGGCAATGATTCTTTAGGTTACAGCCCCGGAGCTTTAAGCATCTCGAATACGCTGGAATATGCATATACCGACTGGTGCATAGCACAACTGGCAAAAGGATTGAACAAGACGGAAACAGAACAAGCTTATTTGGCCAAAAGTCAAGCTTATCGGAAGATATTCGATCCGGAAAAAGGCTGGTTCAGACCAAGGAAAAATGATGGTTCATGGGAAGATTGGCCCGAAAATGCCCGAACCAAAGAATGGTATGGTACGATCGAAAGTAATCCATACCAGCAAGGCTGGTTTGTGCCACATGATATTCCCGGCATGATCCAGTTGATGGGCGGTAAAGAAAAGACCTTAGCTGATCTAACGGATTTTTTTGAGAAAACACCTGAAAATATGCGCTGGAACGATTATTATAATCATGCCAATGAGCCCGTGCATTTAGTTCCGTTTTTGTTCAATCATCTGGATGCGGCTTACTTAACCCAAAAATGGACCCGTTACATCTGCGATAAAGCGTATCGTAATGCCGTAGAGGGGATCGTTGGAAATGAGGACGTCGGACAAATGTCGGCCTGGTACGTGCTGGCCGCATCGGGGATACATCCCTCTTGTCCGGGGTCAACACGGTTTGAAATAACAAGCCCCTTATTCCAGGAACTGACCTTTAAGCTGGATCCGAATTATTTCTCAGGCAAGACCTTTCGCGTTGTCGCCCACGATAATTCAGCTGATAATATTTACATCCAGCGCGCAACGCTAAACGGAAAGCCTTATGCTAAAAATTACATTGACTTTAAAGATATGGTGGCCGGGGCAACTTTGGAACTCTATATGGGGCCTAATCCAAACAAAGACTGGGGGATCGAATGAAAAAAAGACTGCTATATATGCTGCTATTCTTGCAGCTGGCACTTGTAGGTTATGGTCAAGTACGCAAGATTTCGCTCAACAGTGATAATCCAGCGATTCGTTGGGAAGTAAAGCCCCAGTCGGATCTGCCTTATTCGGGGCAGGAAATAGCACAACCCAATTTTCGGATCAAAGATCCTGTGCAGGGTATTGTTCCGGGGGGCGTCTTCACAGCGTATGTGAATCAGGGATTAGTAACGGATCCCAATTTTTCAGACAACATCTACCGCGTAGATGAAAGGTTATTCAACCGTCCGTTCTGGTACCGTACCTCTTTCCGCCTCCCCGCAGACTATAGAAAGGGACAGCGTGTGTGGATCCATTTTGACAATACCAACCGTTATGCTGATTTCTTCTGCAACGGAGTGAAACTATCGGGCGTAGCTGGCTCTACCAAAGATGTCAGTGGCCATATGTTGCGCAGCAAATTTGATATTACGGATCTCGTGCGCGGGGGACAGGACAATGCAATAGCGGTGTTGATTACCGATGCCGATCAGAAAAAAACACGCACAGCAAAAGAACCTTTTGGTGTAACGGCAAGCCCCACATACTTGGCTGCAGCTGGCTGGGACTGGATGCCTTATGTGCCGGGACGCTTGGCTGGGATTACCGGCAATGTATCGTTACGTTTTACAGGTGACGTCAGTATGGAAGATCCCTGGATGCGGTCCGACCTGGAAAGTAATGAGTTTGCCTACCTGGACTTTTCGACCGATCTAAAAAATGTAAGTGATCAGGCCAAAGAAATAACGCTCGAAGGAATCGTTATGCCTGGGGATATCCGATTTTCTAAAAAAGTGAAGGTCGCTGCAAACAGCACCCAAAAGGTATATATCACCCGCAATGAGGTAAGGGAATTTCTCATTAAACAACCGCGACTATGGTGGCCAAATGGTTATGGGAAGCCGAATTTATATCGTTGTGCACTTACCGTCAAAATTGCTGATGAGATCTCGGATCAGAAGGAGTTCCAGTTTGGAATCCGTAAATATGAGTACCATTATGTGCGCAATAAAGTGGGATGGCCAGTGCTGAATTTCTATATCAACGGAAAAAAGATCTATCTCAAAGGTGGGAATTGGGGAATGAGCGAATACTTGCTCCGCTGCCAAGGGGAAGAGTACGGTGTCAAGGTCAAGTTGCATAAGGATATGAACTATAACATGATCCGCTTGTGGACGGGCTCAATCACAGACGATGCTTTCTATGATTATTGCGATCGCTATGGGATGATGGTGTGGGATGATTTTTGGCTCTATGTGGCGTATAACGATGTCGCGAATGATGATGACTTTAAAGCAAATGCGCTCGATAAAGTAAAACGGTTGCGAAATCATGCCAGCATAGCGATTTGGTGCGGAGCCAATGAAACGCGTCCGAAACCCGAACTCGATAATTATCTGCGTGCTATTGTGGCATCGGAAGACCACAATGACCGGCTGTATAAGTCCAGTTCCAATCAGGATGGTCTTTCGGGAAGTGGATGGTGGGGCAACCAGTCGCCGCGGCACCATTTTGAAACTTCGGGAAGTAACCTGGCCTGGAACGATCCGCCTTACCCTTATAGCAGCGATTACGGCTATGGCCTACGTACGGAAATCGGAACGGCTACTTTCCCCAATTATGAGAGTATCGTGAAGTTTATCCCCAAGGACAAGCTCTGGCCATTGCCTACGGACGAACAGCTCAAGTCGGAGGACGACAATGTGTGGAACAGGCATTTTTTTGGTAAGGAAGCTGCTAATGCCAGTCCGATACAGTATAAAGATGCGGTCAATAAACAGTATGGCGAATCGATGAATTTGGCTGCATTTGCTGAAAAGGCGCAATACCTTAACCTAGAAGTGATGAAGGGCATGTATGAAGCCTGGAATGACAAGCTATGGGAGGATGCAGCAGGTATGCTGATCTGGATGAGCCAATCGGCCTATCCATCATTTGTATGGCAGACGTATGATTACTATTACGATGCAACGGGCGCCTATTGGGGAGCAAAAAAGGCCTGTGAGCCGGTACATATACAATGGAATGCATCCAACAACAGCGTCAAGGTCATCAATACGAGCTTAAAGTGCCTTGATTCGGTATGGATTTCGGCCCAGGTCTTTGATATGAGTGGCAAAGAGATCAAAAAATATGGTCTGCAAACCTGTGCTACCGTACAGTCAAATGTGGCGATGGAAACCTTTCGGATAAATTTTGATGGCGCACTAGAAGCTAAAGCCTTGTCCGATCTACACTTCATCAAACTTACTCTGAAGGATAGAAAGGGCACTTTGCTGTCTGAAAATTTCTATTGGCGAAATGGTCGAAAAGAGCTGGATTATACCAGCCTAACTAGCTTACCGAAGGCCAAGCTTGAATTTAACTATAAAAAAGAAGCGGGTACCGAAGGTATTGTGCTCCGGGTTTTTAATCGTGGAACAACAGTCGCATTTGGTAATCGTTTGCGCCTTGTCGATGCGGGAACAAATGAACGCATTTTGCCGCTCATGATTTCGGATAATTATTTTACGCTGATGCCGGGCGAGGAAAAGTTTGTTCGGCTTACGGAATCTTATGCACAGCAATTGAAAAATGCGAAGCTGCTATGGAAGCAATATGGTCATGCCGAAAAAGAAACATTGAAAATAAAAAACATTTTTTAAAGATGATACAAATTTAAATAGCTGTAATTATGAAACGAAGATTATGTATTTATCTGATAGTGATTTTTGCGATGCTAAGTCAGGCGCGAGCGCAGCAGGTGGACCTGGTAAAGTACGTAAATACGCTCCAGGGAACGGATTCTGAATGGAGTCTGTCCTTTGGAAACACCTACCCAACAGTGGGATTGCCTTTTGCGGTGCATTTCTTTTCAGCGCAAACGGGGAAAAATGGAGATGGTTGGAAATATCAATACAAAGCAAATCGCATACGTGGATTTCAACAGGTTCACCAATGTAGTCCTTGGATGGGGGATTATATGGTCTTTTCGTTGATGCCGGGCATTGGAAAGCTAGAGGTCAATGAGGAGCGCCGGGGGCTATCCTTTAAGCATGAAAATGAAATCGCCAAACCGCATTATTATGCCGTCAATTTTGACAACGGCATCAAGGCGGAACTGAGTCCGGTGGAAAGAGGGGCGCATATGCGCTTTAGTTTCCCGAAAAAGGAAAAAGCATTCTTGGTATTGGATGGCTTTTTGGGCGATAGCGAGATCAAGATTATACCCGAAGAACGCAAGATTGTGGGGTATGTGCATAATGGGCGTTTTGTGCCTGAACATATGAAAAATTATTTTGTGCTGACCTTCGATCAGGATTTTAAAGCGCACGGTACATGGGAAAATGTGGAGGGCACCATTCAGGCAGGACAGCACTATGATGCTGGGAAAGGTAAAGGTGGGTATCTGGAATTCCGCCCCGGAGTAAAAGTGGAAGTGAAGATTGCTTCATCCTATATCAGCCCGCAGCAGGCAGATCTTAATTTTAAACGCGAACTGGAAGGGCACAATACTTTTGAGGTTAGTAAAAAGAAAGCTTTTGATACTTGGAATGCATTGCTGAATCGTATACGCGTAGAAGGGGGGACAGAGGCTGAGATGGCAACATTCTATTCCTGTATGTTCAGGGCCAACTTATTTTCACGTAAGTTTTATGAAATGGATCCGGAGGGAAATCCCTATTATTTCAGCCCTTATGATGGCAAGATTCATAAAGGGTACATGTTTACGGATAATGGCTTTTGGGATACTTTCCGTGGGCAATTTCCGTTGAGCAATCTTTTGCATCCAGCGATGCAGGGGCGTTATATGCAGTCCTTGTTGGATGCACAAAAACAGGCCGGATTTTTTCCGACCTGGTCCAATCCTGGGATGTCCGGCGTGATGATCGGCAATCATGCCATTTCGTTATTGACGGATGCTTGGATGAAGGGGATCCGAACCTTCGATGCAGACAGTGCTCTGGCTGCCTATTATCATGAAGCAACCAATAAGGGAATGTGGGGTGGATCAAATGGGCGCGAAGGGTGGAAGGCGTATTTTACCAAAGGGTATGTTCCTGATGGAGATATTCACGAAAGTACGGCAAAGACATTGGAATATGCCTACGATGACTTCTGTGGTTATCAGTTGGCAAAGGCTACGGGCAACAAATTCTATGAAAATATCTTTGCTCGACAGATGTATAACTATAGGAATGTATTTGATCCTGCCGTAAACTTTATGCGTGGCCGGCTGGACAATGGGCAATGGCGTGAACCCTTTGATCCTGTAGAATGGGGTGGCCCTTTCACCGAAGCAAATGCCTGGCAATATACCTGGTCGGTAATGCACGATGTGAATGGCTTGATCAACCTGATCGGTGGGGTGGATAAGTTTAATGCAAAACTGGATACGTTCTTCACCATGGAGCAACGTGTCAACTACGGTAGCTATAAGCAGGAAATCCATGAAATGCGTGAAATGTTGTTGTCAAAAATGGGGCAGTATGCGCATGGCAACCAGCCGACACAGCACGTCCCGTATCTGTATAATTTCAGCGGTCAACCCTGGAAAGCACAAAAATATGCTCGTATGGTGACATCGCGCCTTTATAATGCGACGGAAAAAGGGTATCCCGGCGATGAGGACCAAGGGCAGATGTCTTCCTGGTATGTTCTGAGTGCTATGGGGATTTATAGCGTCTGTCCCGGAACCGATGAATATGTGTTTGGGAGTCCAGTATTCAAAAAAGTGACCATCAGTCTCGATAATGGGAAAACATTTACCATCAAGGCGGATAACAATAGTCTGGAACATGTCTATATTCAATCTGCTACGCTCAATGGAGCAGCCTACGACAAAAATTTTATTCGTTATGAAGATCTGCTGAAAGGGGGCGAGCTTCATTTTGTCATGGGGGATAAACCCAATTATGAAAGGGGAATTTCTACGGCTTCGAGGCCATTTTCCCTGAGTTCGATCGATTAGATCTTTTGAAAAAATTAATGCCAGCGGGCTAGGCTTGCTGACATCATGATAGCATAACCAATTATTTTACTGTTTTACAAAAAATTATGAACAAAAGCCAATTGACATTTTGCGCACTGGCCTTCCTGGCCTGTACGGCTTGTAGTAAACAGGGATTTTTAGATCAGACGCAATCATCAGACCTGAATGAAGAGGTCGTCTTTTCGGATAGTACGTATACCATTAACTTCCTGTCAGGCATATATGGTGATATCGGGTTTGCGACTTGGCCCAAGCGCTTTGGTGGGGGTGGCCTTGATGCCAGTACAGATGAAGCGGAAGGCGCTGGACTCGGCAGTATCAATACCTTCATCCAGTTTGCCACGGGTACTGTCAACTCCAATATTATCACCAATGATGCCTGGGCAAAACCCTATACTAATATTCGTAGGGCAAATATTATGCTTAAAAACCTGCATAGGGCACGCTTTGGTACGACTATTAAGGTGCGGGTAAAAGCCGAGACCCGTTTTTTAAGAGCTTATTATTACTTTATTTTATTGGAACATTATGGTGGTGTGCCACTGATGGGAGATAGTGTTTACGCAGCAAGTGATGTTATCCCAGCTAAGCGTAATACTTTCGATGAGTGTGTCAGCTATATTGCAGCTGAATGCGATGCTGCCGCGCAGGATCTCCCATGGGAACATGCCGGCGAAGACTATGGACGTATCAGTAAAGCAGCCTGTTATGGGTTGAAATCTCGCTTACTGCTTTATGCTGCGAGCCCGCTATTCAATGGTAGCCCAGTGACAACAGCGGGGACGTTGAAGGATGTCGTTGCCTATCCCGTCGTGGATGAAACACGCTGGCAGCGGGCCGAAGCGGCAGCAGCGCAGGTCATTGAATCGGGCCATTACAGTTTGTATGTCAATAACGATCCCGAACCTGGATTTGGCTTCTATCAGCTGTTTCAATTGCGCAAAAACTCAGAATATATACTCGCCAGAATGCAAGATTCCAACCGGGATCTTGAAGGTATCTGGAATCCGCCAACTTTTGGCGTAAGCAACCCCGGCGCTTATCCGTATCTAGAAACGGTAGATGCTTTTGGGATGCGTAATGGTTTGCCTATTAACGATCCCAATGCTGGATACGATCCGAAAAACCCCTATAAAAACCGGGATCCCCGTTTAGCGAATACCGTAACCAGGGATCAGTCTATGGTCTTCCACCGGGATGGATTGGCCAGGAGGCCGGTGAATATCTATATTGATAAGACCAATCCAAACAATGTGACTTCGGGGCAGGATGCCATTTACCGGGGCACGCCCACGGGGTATTATACCTATAAGATGGTCAATCGGGATGTAGCGGCGGATTGGTTTAATACCTATACGCCGCGCTGTCTGCCGATTATCCGATATGCGGAAATTTTGTTGAACTATGCTGAAGCACGCAACGAATCGCTCCGAATCCCAGATCAGAAGGTCTATGCGGCCGTGGAAGCCATCCGAGAAAGGGCAGGATTGGATCCTTTTGTATTGCCGACCGGCTTAAACAAGGACGCCATGCGTGAGATAATCCGGAATGAGCGACAAAAAGAACTGGCCTTTGAAGGACATCGTTTTTTTGACGTACGCCGTTGGAAATTGGCTGAATCATTGGAAAACAAACAGCTGCATGGGACTGAACCCGTCCGTACAACAGCGGGAACAATCTACAATACCATCAACGTACGAAAACGTGTCTTTGACAAACGGATGTACCTCTGGCCTATTCCGCAATCTGAAGTAGCAAAGTCCTTAGACTTGATTCAAAATCCAGGATATTAAAAAAAATTAAACGGATGAAAATATACAAGATACTCTCATGGCCCTTGATGCTGGCCCTATGTTGGGCAATAAATTCCTGTAAGGATGAGCTGGGCAATATCCCCACCGAAGAGGCCGAAAAAGATATTACCGGAAAATGGCAAGTCACTCAGCTGACCCGAAACGGGGAAGACCTGAGTAAGCGTTTAACATTGGACAATTTTAAGATCGATTTCAATGCCGATGGAACCTATACTATAGCTGATAATCTACCTTTTGTGGTCAGCGGCTCAGGAAAGTACCGTTTGGACGACCCACAATATCCGTTTAGTGTTGTGCTTAGTCCAGCAGAAGGCAAAGCGGACATTGTCCTCAAATTCCAATTTCCTGTGGTCAAGGGCAAACGTCAGCTCAGTTTAGTCACGAGCCTGGGTTGTAGCAGCAACACGTATCAATATAATTGTGAACGTTTGAACGGCGGAATATGAAATATCCACGATTGCAAAACACAAGCACCAAGGAAATAATCTGGATATTCCATATGGCCTTTAAAGAACAAATTATTTACATATGAAAAAGAACACACATTATTCAACATATATCTACTGGGCAATGGGCTTCTTTTTAGCCCTATTTTTAGCCCAATGTGGTCTTAAGGCGATCTCAGTAGTGGTACCAAAATCTGCAAAAGCAAATGAAAGGGTGACGTTCACGATGAAGTGCGGGGCCGAGCCCCGTATCCAGGGTGGAGGTAATTATAGCACCCAGCTGCTAGCGGGTATTATGGTGCCCAAGGGATGGAATGCACGCAAAAACCTGACGATGTCCTTTACCAGTCCAAAAGGAAACGGCACCATGCGTATTATTCCGGACAGCGAACTCGAACCCGTATCGGGACTGAGCTGGCATCAGGCCGCCAAGAAAATGTTCGGTATAGGGCCCAATCTGGTGGATGATATGGAATGGATTGTTTTTAGAAGTACACAGGCCTATTCCTTTGTCAATAACGAAGATATCGATTTTACGGTGAAGGCCGAATGTAACGTTGGAGCCGAAAATATGTTGCTGTCTTTGGGATTCTACATCGGTTCTTCCATCGAAAATCTTCGCCCCGAGGATACCGATTATAAGAAGTTTACGTTCTCAAATGCTTTTGAAGTAACTGATGGTGAGGGCGATATGATCGATTTTATCAACCCACAGTTGGGTACGGTACAACCGGTCAAAAGTCTGGACAATGATATTATTACGTTGACTTTTGATGCTGGGGTTACCAATACGGTATTGGATCAGGAGGCGGCTATATATCTACATGTTAAGGCGATGGATGCGTCGGGAAAACTGATTGCCGAAATCAAGAAGCAGACAGCGGATACCAAATTGTCGGACATCGGTGGCAAGAAATACCGCATTGATATTTGGCCACGTGGGTTTTTTAAACTCGACAAAGATGTGCACATCGCCCGACTGGAATACTTCTATTCGGACGTTACGGGAACTAAAAGTGTCGGCTATGGTAATACGGATGCGCCTTTTAAATATACCTTCCGCTGTGATTGATAACCTAATAAACGAAAGACAAATGTTTAATCATTATATAAAATTAAGTGTTGTCGGTGTGCTGTTGGTTATTGCCGACAAGCAGACCGTACAGGCCAGCTGGTATCCACGGCTCCGTGAGACAGTCTCAGGGAATGAGGTGCGGGCGATATGGAAATTTCCGAAAATTCTGGATGAATATGGTAAGCCAATCTCGGGTGCCAAAGTCTTTGATGCCGAGCGGCAGCTTATCGGCGAGACCGATGAAAATGGAGATCTATCTCTGACAGGCCATGTTACGCATGAAGTCTTATGGGTGGAATATCCGGGATATTATAGAAAGAGGATAAAGGGAGGCGCCGAAAAATCGGTGTCGCTGGTGCCGGCCGTAATTCAGCACGCAGACTCCTTGCATATTGGCTATGACAAAAAGAAAAGTTCGGAGCTCCTGGGAGCCGTTTCGATAGTCTACAACAGTCAGATCAAAGATGTTCCAACACCCTTGTATTTGAATGCGCTCACAGGCCGCATGCCCGGTCTTTTTACCCAGGAAGTCAGCGGTTTTAGGTCACCGAGCATGACAGCAATCACCGCTAATGATCTGGCGGGATCTCTTCCTTCGGATGCCGTGAAATATCGTTCCAGCATCGGTGACAATACTGAAATTGGCTTTAACCTAAGGGGACAAAGTCCGGTGACTATGATCGACGGTGTACAGCGGGATATCTATTCCATAGATCCCGAAAACATCGAATCGGTGACCGTTCTCAAAGATGCGCTGTCCAGCATTTTATTGGGACAACGGAGTTCCAGAGGGATATTGCAGGTAACGACGAAAAAAGGACAGGCAGGACCACCAAGGATCAGTTTTACAGCACAAACAGGTATCCAGCAATCGCTTAAAATGCCACAGCCATTGAACGCCTATCAGTATGCCTATCTCTATAACGAAGCATTACTCAATGCAGCGCGCCAACCTGTGTATGGTTCGGACGATTTTAAGGCCTTTAGAGATGGATCTGATCCATTGTTTTTCCCTGATGTCAATTGGTATGATGCTGTCGTGCGGGACAATAACCCGATCACCAAATATAACCTGGGTGTGAAGGGCGGAATCAAAAATGCACGTTATGCGCTTTCGCTAAGCTACCTGAACCAATCTGGTCTATTTAAATCGGATGATAAATTTGACTATGAGACCAATGTACAGAATAAACGTTATCTCATCAATAGTGCCATTGATGTGGATGTAACCGATGACTTAACAATTGGACTGCAGTTTTTTGGAAAAATACAGGATGGCAGACAGCCGGGGGCAAAAACAGGAACGATCCTATCGAGTTTGTACAATACACCGAACAACGCGTATCCAATTTTTAATCCCGACCAATCTTATGGTGGTTCCTCCGTGTACCGGAGCAATTTGTACCAGCTTACTACGGGATCGGGTTATCTGTTGGACAATACGAGGGACCTGTTGGCTAATCTGGATTTTAATTACAAGCTTGACAAATTTGTTCCCGGACTGTACGCAAAGGGTAAGCTAAATGTTTCATCAACCTCGTCGAGCCTCATTGACCGCAATCGCCAACAGCCGGTGTATGACTTAAGCTATAACGAGCAAAAAGAACTCGTGTATGTACGGTATGGAACGATAGCGGACCAGCCTAATTCATTTGCGACCACGTCGACAGCAAATTTTTTCTATTTCCAGGGAGCGCTGGGGTATGATAAACAACTGAGTGAGAAACATTGTGTCGGAGCCAAGCTGTTCATGGACAGGCAAACGGCCAATTATCAGTTTGACTTACCTGCGATCTACACCAACTTTGCGGCGACAGCAAACTATGCCTATCAGGATAAGTACTTTGCTGAAGTAGCCTTAAACTATTCAGGATTCAATCGTTTTATGCCGGGAAACCAATATGGCCTGTTTTATGCTTTTGGGTTGGGCTGGGATATGATGCAGGAAGACTTTCTGAAGGAAAAAGCGGATTGGCTTTCTCAACTGAAATGGCGCGCTACATTTGGGCGGACGGGAAATACCAACGAAGCCGCCCTAGGTTATTACAGTTGGCGAGCTTCCTATGGACAAGACGGAGCGAACGGCTATGATTTCGGCTCAGAATATGCTTACACCAATAGCTTGATCGAAAAAGGGCTTGCCAACATTGAAGGAACCTGGGAAAAGGGAAATAAATTTAACATCGGTTTGGATGCTGCATTCTGGCATTCGACACTGAAATTGACAGCCGACTATTTTAGAGATACTTATTTTGACCTATTGCAACAGCGCGGATCGACCATTGACTTGATCGGTATTGGGTATCCGAATGAAAATATTGGTAAAAACCGGTATGAAGGGCAGGAAATCAGTTTGACCTATCAAAATAATTTTGGTGAGTTTAACTATTTCATTACCGCTAATGCCTCACGGATGAAGACCCAAGTGCTGTATATGAACGAGGTCTTTCAGCAATATAATTGGAACAGGCGCACGGGGATGCCCGTAGGCCAGACATTTGGATACCGTGCGGATGGGCTAATCCAGACGCAGGAAGAAGCCGATCATGCACCTTTGCTATCGGGAAATAAGGTGTATCCTGGTGATGTCAAACTGGTGGACCTGAATGGAGACGGTATTATCAACCAGTACGATCAAACGGCTATTGGCAATACAAAACCACTCGTATATTTTGGCACAACCTTAGGATTCAATGTCGCAGGCTTTGATTTCAGTGTATTGCTTCAGGGGGTATTAAACCGTAGTTACCAACAAACGGATTATTCCTTTGGGAATACTGGCGACGGACAGGGATTTGATTATATGCTGGGACGTTGGACACCGGAGACCGGTACTGCGGCAACTTATCCGAGGCTGACGCTGGGCCCCGATCCGACCAATACACAAAATATTTCGAGCTACTGGACCCGCTCGGGGGAATATCTTAGGGTAAGGAATATGGATGTCGGCTATACACTGCCCTTCAATTGGACAAAGCGCGCGAAGCTATCCTCGGTACGCATCTTTGCAAACGCGCAAAACCTGTTCACTTTTACCCCCTATGGACGTTTGGATCCTGAAATCTCATCAGGTACAGCTTATCCAGCGCAGCGGATCATAAGCTTTGGTGTAAACGTGAAATTATAAACCTTAGAAATCGACAATGATGAAATATTCCTATTCAAACCACATACATGCTGAGGAGCACGAAGTATCATGCAGATCGTCTGAAATAAAACCTATACCTAAAATGGACCGGGGCTTCCGCATTGCCTTTAAATTACCAATCATTCGTATGAAATATGATCAGCTAAAATGGTTGCTTGTAGTCGGAGTTGCGATCGGGATCTTCTCCTGTAAAAGCGACCTAGAGGAAGAGCCTATCGAGCTGCAGACACTGGACCAGGTGTTTGACCGACGGGATTCGGCCGGTGTAAATGCAAACCGGTTTCTGACCGATTGCTACCGTTATCTGCCCAGCCTAGGGAATCGGGTCGGTGGAGATTTTCTGGACGCAGCCACAGATGATGCTGTTTCCTCCAATCCGACCAACACATCGGTACAGCAGTTGGCAACAGGTTCTTATACTTCGGATAATTATCAGGACAACCTTTGGGCATCTTGGTATCAAGGGATTCGAAAGACCAGCATTTTTATCCAAAATATCGATCGTGTACCGGTAAAGGGACAACTCGAAAATGGTACGCCCATGCCGCGAGTATGGAAAGCAGAAGCAAAATTTATGCGTGCCTTATTTTATTTTGAATTGGTCAAACGGTATGGCGGAGTGCCGCTGATGGGCGATAAGGTATACCAGCTGAACGATGATATTGAGTTGCCGCGGGCAAGTTTCGAAGAATGTGTCAACTATATCGTAGGAGAATGTGATGCAATAAAAGATAGCCTACGTGTAGACCCATTTAATCTTGCTTTTTATGGAAGGCCGACCAAGGCGGCTGCCATGGCATTAAAATCGCGGGTACTCCTGTATGCTGCCAGTCCATTGTTCAACGGTGGAAATATCGATGGGCAGAATGATCTCTCCGGGTATACCGCATTTTCAGCTGCGCGGTGGCAGTTGGCGGAGAATGCGGCCAAAGATCTGATGGACCTCAATCTCTTTAAGCTTGAACCCCTGTTTAAAGATGTCTTTATCACACGCAACAATGAACGGATCTTTGCCAAGCAAGGTGGCAATAACACCAGCTTTGAAAACAACAATGGTCCCGTGGGCTATGCCAATGGGGTAAACAATGGCCGAACTAGTCCCACCCAAGAACTTGTAGACGCCTTTGGAATGAGCAACGGAATGAAAATTACGGACGAAAATTCAGGCTATGATCCAAATGATCCTTATGCTGGACGGGACAGCCGCTTCTACGCAACTGTTTTTTATAATGGGGCACCTTGGTTAAATCGGGCTGTACAAACCTTTGAGGGTGGATCCGATAAACCGGGCGGATCCAAACAGCAAACAAAGACGGGCTATTACCTCCGTAAGTTTATGGGGAATTTTGAATCCCTGGCAAATTATAGTAATGTAAACCATGACTTTATTCTATTCCGTTATGCTGAAATATTGTTGAATTATGCTGAGGCACGAAATGAACGTCTGGACAGACCTGATGTCAATGTTTATCGTGCTGTTGAACAAATACGACAACGGGCAGGATTAAATCCCTATCTGCTTCCTGAAGCATTGTCCAAAGCAGAAATGCGGAAGCTGATCCACCTCGAACGGAGAAAAGAACTGGCTTTTGAAGAGCATCGCTTTTATGATGTCCGACGATGGAAAATAGCGGAAGAGGAATTTAACAAGGAGCTTCATGCCACCGTCATTTATCAAACGGGAACCGGGGTGATCAGGCAAACAGTTCCTATACTGAAAATGACATTTGAAGCAAAAATGTATCTGGCTCCAATTCCATTCTCGGAAGTGATCAAAAACCCAAAAATGGTACAAAATCCCGGCTGGTAATGAGTCTATTTACGCAAACCGAAGCGGGCAGTGTGAATGGCTTTAATCATGAATAAATAAATATAAACGGATGAAAAAGAGCATATATCTGTTAACAATAATGGTTTTGACGCCATTTATACTATTGGCGCAATCCATGGTGAATGGTATTGTCAAAAATAGTTCGGGTCCCTTGTTGGGGGTATCGGTGCAGGAGAAAGGCGGTGGAGCCACACAAACAGATCAAAATGGACGATTTAAATTGGCCTTACGTGGTACTAAGGTCTTGGTATTTACAAGTATAGGATATAATACCCAGCAACGTGATGTAAAGCAGGGGGAAAATATCGAAGTGATTATGCAATCAAGTAGCCAGGATATTGATGAGGTGGTGGTGGTGGGGTTTGGTACGACCAAAAAACTTACAAGTACAGGTGCAGTCAGTTCAATAAAAGGGGCGGATATCCGTCAGGTGCCAACTTCGAGCGTACAGAATGCATTGGCTGGAAGATTACCGGGATTTGTTTCGGTACAGCGCTCCGGACAACCCGGGAAAGATGCTTCGGATTTTTATATCCGCGGTGTCAGTTCATTGAATCCAGAAGGAAACCAGCCCTTGATTATTGTTGATGATATCGAATATACATATGAACAACTGTCGCAGATCAATGTCAATGAAATCGAAAGTATTTCGATCTTAAAGGATGCATCGACGACGGCTGTTTTCGGTATCAAGGGGGCAAATGGTGTATTAGTTGTCAAAACGCGGCGGGGTGAATCGGGGCGGCCAAAGATCAATGCGCGTATCGAGTCAGGTATGCAGAGCCCAGTCACAAAATTGAAGTTTTTGAATGCCTATGAAAGTGCGCTCTTATGGAATGAAGCGATAGCAAATACGCTGGGCGACAATTCCAATCAACCTTTTAGTGAAGCAGATTTGGCACATTTCCGTTCCGGGGATGATCCTTATGGCCATCCGGATATCAATTGGTATGACCGGATCTTTAAACCGTCGAGCCAACAGTACAATACAAATATTGATATCACTGGTGGCGGCGAAAGTATTAAATATTTTGTATCAGGTGGGGCTTTCTCCCAAAATGGAAACCTTTACAATTTTGAGAATGAAGGTGACAAGGTCAACAATAACTATTATTATCGTCGTTTCAACTTGCGGTCGAATCTAGATGTACAAGCAACGAAGACGCTTAAATTACGATTGGATTTCCGGGCGAACTTCAATCGTATTAATTCACCGAGGGCGGGAAATATCGTTGGTGAGGTGTTCAATTTTAATAAGATAAGACCTTGGTCGGCACCATTTATCAACCCAGATGGTTCGTTCGCCTATGCCAGCGATACGCAGGAGTTGCTACCGACGATCAACGCACGCCTGGCAGCGTCTGGATATAGCTTGGATCGACGTAACGATATCAATATTTTATTTGGCGGGACTCAGGAACTGAATGCTTGGTTGAAGGGGCTTTCATTTTCTACCCGTGTAGCCTATGCCAGCGTGGAGTCGAATGGTCGAGAGCAGGCCCGCGATGAGATACCTGTGTATCGTTATGACCCGAGTTCGAACGGTTACCAGCTGAAAGGTGGGGCACCTTATGTGCTGGGCAATTATACCTTGCGGGCCTACCAAGGGGATTACAATAGTCGGGTGAATGTGCAGGCCAATTTCAATTATGCGCGAACTTTTGGGGATCATGTGGTGACAGCACTCCTGCTGTATAATCGGGAATCCTATAAAACAAAGGGGGATAAGAAAACCAACTGGATTCCACAGAATTTTGAAGGCTATACCTTGCGCGCAGGCTACAACTTTAAAGAGAAGTTCTTATTGGATGCGACAGCAGCATACAATGGCTCGGATCGTTTTCAGGCGGCACAACGTTATGGCCTTTTTCCGGCGGTGTCGGCAGGATACAATCTAGCAAAGGAATCGTTTTTCAAAGATGCATTTAACTTTGTAGAGTTATTTAAATTGCGGGCTTCCTATGGAATCGTGGGGTCTGACAAGGTCGCCGGTGACCGTTATCTTTACCAGCAGGTATACAACGAGGGTGGAAGCTATTCTTTTGGTGAAACCCATCAGCCTTCACTTATTATTACGGAAGGAAATCTGGGAAATAATAATGTCACTTGGGAAAAACAAAAGTCATTTGATGTAGGGCTTGATGTCAATCTATGGAAAAACAAGTTTTCCATGACCTTTGACTATTTCAATAACCTGCGGTACGATCAGCTCGTCACTTCACAGTCGCTTTTCCAGCACATCGGTGTAGGGGTCTCCCCATCAAATATTGCGAAGGTACGGAACAGGGGTGTGGAGTTGGAACTGAATGTAAACAACAATATCGGCGCATTTAATTATAATATTAAAGGTGTATTGACGTATTTCAAAAATAAGATTTTGTTTCAGGATGAACCGGCACCAGCGTATCCTTGGTTGCGGCTGACAGGGCAGCAGATCAATCAACCATTGGGTTATCTGTACGATGGTTTTTATACGGAAGAAAATATCGCTGCAAGCCCAAAACCATCGGGAGGGTATGAGGTGCAACCCGGCGATCTGCGGTATAAGGACCTCAATAACGATGGTGTGATTGATGACTATGATCGGACTGTGATCGGTAAACCCAATATACCGAATACCAGCTTTGGACTTACCTTGGGGGGAAGTTACAAAGGATTTAGTTTCAATGTGCTGCTACAGGGGACTACCGGGTACAGTTTTAGCGTTCAGGGAAGCGGTATTGAGCCCTTCCAGAGCCAGTTTCAACCGATCCATCAAGAGCGATGGACTGCGGAAACGGCCTCTACAGCTAAATTTCCACGCTTAACGACTAATCCGACAACGATTAATAGCCCGTCAACCTATATGTCCGACTTCTGGCTTATTGATGCGACCTATTTACGTTTGAAGACAATAGAACTGGGGTATCAATTACCCAATAAATGGCTGCCATTTAGGATTAACAATGCACGTTTATATCTGAGTGGGTATAATCTTCTGACCTGGACGAATTATTCCTTGTATCAGCAGGATCCTGAGGTGACGTCCAACAGTGCGGGAGATGCGTATCAGAATCAACGTGTCGTAAATCTAGGTATACAGATCGGACTTTAATCAGCCAGTGATCAGTTTTAAATAGTACAATTACAGGTTTAAATAATAAGCAGGGCCAAATAATTTTGATCCTGCTTATTATTTTGAACAAATTTGGACGATCCGTATCACTCGCTCAGCCCTGGGGGTGGATTGCTCGTTCCATACACCGCTGTCAGGTTCGGCCTTTCAACAGACTTCAGTATTTCAACTGTTTCTTCCTGTAATGGAGGCCGCTGCCAGGCGTATCTTCGGTGTTCTTCATTATTTCGTTTTTTAATGGGAAAGGTCGGATCATTCCTGGGGTCAAAATCGATGCCCCAGCCCTTAATATGACTATATTGTCCTTGTCTTTCATTGATAAAATCTTCGGGTGTAGTTTGATCTGCTATCATAATAAAATATCTTAAGTTGAGGCCATTGGTGGAATTAACACGGTTTTGATGCAGTTGTCCAGTTTGGAAGAGAAAAGATGATAGGCATCGCCCACCTTGACCACCTCACCGATAAATTTGTGACCGAAAGTAGAGCCTACCCTTGTGTCGGGTACCAACCCATCGTAAAAATGCAAGTCTGATCCGCAGATACAGGAACGCAGTATCCAGACTTTAGGATCCTGTGGATGGAGGAGCTCAGGCAATGGAGTATTTTTATCGGTAAGTAAGCGATTGGGGGGGGGGCGGTAATTCATTGAAAGCATAATTTCAAATTTTTAAACTGTAAAAAAAGCCAGCGTCTGTTCGAAGACAATTACTTAGGAAGGAATGTGCTGATCCATTCGTTTGCCTATTTTGCGGATAGCGAACTTATACGGTACGCCGCGTATTTAGGGGCTATTCTACCAGACTATTTAAAAAAGTGGTGGGAGTGAAGCCGATGCGGTGGAATGATATTCGTATCTCAGCGCTAGGTGGTACGCTCTGTTCCATCTGGGCCAGCTTCTCGCTTGGCGATGTAGCGCAGACGGTATTGACAGCTGCGCTGGGTACCATCGTCAGCTGTGTGACCAGTACACTGCTGCGGCGTTACGTCAAAAAAAGGCCTAATTAATGCATTAACGCCTCCCCACAAAGGGAGGCGCTAATTTTACCTATGGTATTTATATGTTGGCGAGGCAATCTACAAATCTCAACGTAAACGGCCACTAATTTAGCTCAGATTTCATATATTCGCGCAAATTCAAATAAATAAGCAATTGGATAATAAATAATGAATAAAATACTCGTTTTAACACTATTATCGGCATTTTCCTTTGGGAAAATCTATGGACAACAATCATTTGAAATCTACAAAAAAACAGATTCTGTTCCTAAAGTTGTTTATAAGGAACTTGATGATAGGAGACATGCTACAATTGAAATACGAGGTAAAGAATTTTTAGATGATACCATACTCACGTTAAACGCTGATGGCATCCAATCGGTGGAGCACAATACTGAACGAAAGGTGATTATGCTTGGATTGAAACCTGAGTATAATCCGGTCCTAATAAGTTTATCTGCATTTAAAAATAAATATACCACTATCAAATCTGAAAATGTAATATTTAAAATTGATGAGCGATTCGTCCAGAGCGATCCCAATAAAGTGCTCGTTGATGAAGCTAATATTATGCTAATTTATGTTTCGCCTATTAAATTTGTGGGTGACTTGAAGGACGTGTACATGATAACTTTAATTCCAAGAACTGAGGCGAATCTGAAAAAATTTAACGAAAAGCGAATTATTATCCGATAAGAGTCAAAACGCAGGATAAGCACCGTCTAGGTGATTATCCTATGTTTCCACGTAGACTTATTCGCTCCATGGCGAGTGCAGGATGCAATCGCAGAAATTTTTTCTTTTAAAATTGGGGATCATAAATGCGCACACATCGGCCTTGATATTTCCAAAAGTGGTTTCGGTCTTGTGCTCAAATCCGCTGAAGAAAGTGGGGATTATATTTTTTTTGAAATCATTTCTCGGAAATGCGCCGATGATTTCTTCCCTGTGCTGCGCGGTTAAATGTTCGTAGCCTTCGCCCATTACATCCAGGCCCACACCTGAATACATTAATGCGACTTCATTCTCTTTGTGCTCGGCGATACCGATGGTCGTGTGCAGGGCTATCGTATCCCATACGAGCTGCAGTTTATCGTTGGCGATGCCATGGCCTTTCAGAAAGTCACGGGCAGCATTGGCGCCATCGACCTCAAAACGTAAGTCTTTGCTGCTATAATGGGGCACCAGTCCCAGATCGTGGAATACGGAGGCTACATATAACAATTCGGAATCATGCGCCAGGTTATTTCGCTGTGCATTTAGCGATGAAAATAGAAATACACGGAGCGAATGGTTGTAGATAAATTCTGTACCATGTTCCAAAAGAAGTTCGGTAGCCTGGGTAGCAATTTTACTGTCCGGTATGTTGATACCGGCTACTTGTTTTAAACGGTTTACTGACATAACTATGTGTTTTTTTACAAAGTTATCGTCTTGGTAGGCACCGGATAATGCCAATAAATACGTTTGGCATGTCAAAATCACCTGGACTTACATGGATCATGCCCCAATACCGACAGCTCGCAAGCGGAATTCCGCAGGCGACTGTGTTACGTTGTTCTTAAAAAAATGACTGAACTGCTCGGGACTATTAAAATGCAGTTCGTAGGCGATCTGCTTGATGGTGGCGGAACTAAACTGAAGGCGTCGTTTGGCTTCGGCAATAATTTGGCCGTTGATCAATTCTTTGGCACCGAGCCCGCTGCATCTTTTGCACAGTTCGCTTAGCCGGCGTGTAGTGATGTTGAGCATTGTGGCGTATTCGCTCACGGCATGATGGCTGCGGTAACGGGAGCTGAGCAGCTCCATGAAATTCCGGTACAGCATATAATCCTGACTGTCAAAGGTGGCTTCTTCGGTCAGCCTTACATTGGCCAGTTTTATCATAATGATTTTTAAGTATGCGGCGAGGGCGTCTTGTTGGTTGATATAGTTGCTGGCGCCATATTCAGCATGCAAGGCACGGAATAGAAAGGACAGTTCACCGAATTCTGTGGCACTGAGCTGCAATTGATGGTTGGCATTTGTATTGTTAAACAGCACTGCCTTGCAGTTACTGGCACTTTGGGGGGCCTTTTCCCAGAAACAATCGCCAAAAGAAATTTTATATCCGTCGGTATCCCTTATCGAATTAAAGGTGAGCACCTGGCCTTTTGACATCAGGAAGATGCAATTGTCGCTTATTTCGAAAGTAATGTTGTCGATCGTGAGATGGCCTGCACCCCGCTCGAACAGCAGGATCTGATGATAACGCAGCCGGCTGGATGTCCGCGCACTAACCGTCAACTCGTCAAAAGTTTCGATCAGAAAAGAATTGGCGACTTCGGGTTCCTCAAAAATTTCTTTCGCTAATTTCATACAAGAGATCTTTTTACAAAAATAAAGGATTGACGCGGGATTTTTATTAGGGTGTCAGGTTCTAGATATCTTTTTTCGCATGCGTATCGCCACTGTGGAGATGCTGCCTTAAATAGGCTGCCGTTAGCGAGACCGTATCGTTTAGCAAATCAGCAACCGTACCTGTAAACACCACATTTCCGCCATATTTGCCCGCTCCGGGCCCAATATCGATAATCCAGTCAGCTTGTGCAATCACATCGAGATTATGCTCGATAACAATTAATGTATTGTGGTTGTCCACTAGGTTATTGATAAATTTTAAGAGCTTTTCCGTATCGTTTGGATGTAGGCCTGTGCTGGGTTCATCAAGGACGATAATCTTATTGGAGTGCTTCAGTTCTTTGGTCAGTTTGAGCCGTTGTCTTTCACCACCCGAAAAACTGTCTGACCGTTGCCCCAAAGTGAGATAGCCCAAGCCGAGTTGGAGTAACATATCAAACGACTGGCGATAGAGCTTGTCCGGGAAAAAATCATAGGCTTCTTCTACGGTCATATCCATCACCGCAACGATATTTTTGGAGTTGTAATGATATTTTAATACCGCTGGTTTAAAACCAGAGCCATCGCAGACCTCGCAGGGCTGTTCAATATCATCCATAAAGGCCAAATCAATTTTTTCGATACCGATACCTTTGCAGTTTTCACAGGCGCCGAGGCTATTCCGGCTAAAAAGTTTATCGGATACCTGATTTGCCTGTGAAAACAGTTTTCTTATCGCATCAGACAAACCGAGGTAGGTCAACAGATTAGAACGCATGCCCGTGGAAAATAAAGACTGGTCGATGATGGTGGTTTCGGGATAAAATTTGGGCAGCACTTTGTTGATCAGTGTGCTCTTGCCCGAGCCTGCCACGCCGGTAACCACGGTCATCACGTTTTGGGGAATGCTTACCTGGATGTCTTTCAGATTATGCAGATTGGCATGCTCGATTTCCAGGTATCCCTTTGCTGATCGTGGTTTATTATTAATTTGAGGCCGTTTAGCAAAATACAGGCCTGTTTTACCTGTTGATGTTTTCAGTCCCTCAAACGTACCGTTATACACAATCTCTCCACCGTTCTTTCCCGATTGCGGTCCCATATCGATGACCTGGTCGGCGATGCGGATCAAGTCGGGGTCGTGCTCTACAAGTAAAACGGTATTGCCCTTATCGCGTATCTGTTTAATGATCGCGGCGATATTTTGTAAATCCTTTGGATGAAGGCCTATGCTTGGCTCGTCAAAAATATAGAGTAAATCTGTGAGGCTGCTCCCTAGGTTTCGGACCATTTTTATACGCTGACTTTCCCCACCCGACAGCGTGTCTGTTCTTCTATCCAAGGTCAAATACTGCAAACCGATGTTGACGATATGTTGCAGTTTCTTTTTCAGTTCAGTAACAATGACATCAAAAGCGCTGGACGGTAAAGAACCGACAAATTCCAAAAGCTCATCGATCGAAAGTGCGGTGCAGTCGGCAATGCTTTTGCCCTTTATTTTACAGGACAGAATCTTATCATCCAATCTTTTTCCCTTGCATACAGGACAAACTTTGGTGATGATAATATGGTTTAAGGCCTCTTTTTGGCTCCTAATTTCCTTAGACTGCTTCTTGAGGAATGCTTTTTCAATGCGGGGGATGATACCCTCATATTTGACTGTTTTTCCCCATTCTTGATCAGGGTGCTTTGGTTTATGTTCTGCTGCATGCAGAAGCAGGTCCCATTCTTGCGGGGTATAATCCTTCAATTTTTTATCGTTGTCAAAATAGCCTGATAGGGTGTAGCGTGTCAGGCGCCAGCCGCCGGGTTGAAAGGTCGGAAATTGGATAGCCCCTTCGTTCAACGATTTTTGCTTGTCGACAAGGGTATCGACATCAACGGTTTGCACAATGCCTAGCCCTTCACACTCCTTGCACATTCCCAACGGATTATTGAATGAAAAGGCATTTGAATAGCCCACAAAAGGTGTCCCCATGCGTGAGAAAAGTAAGCGCAAAGAAGCATACACATCGGTGGCTGTTCCAACGGTCGACCGTGCATTGCCTCCCAATCTTTTTTGATTGATAATAATAGGGACATTTAGGTTGTCGATTTTGTCCACATCCGGAACACCGATGTGTTGCAGTCGATTTCTGATAAAACTTCCTTGTGTTTCGCTAAACTGCCTTTGGGCTTCAGCGCCTATCGTTTCAAAGACCAAAGACGATTTGCCCGATCCGGAGACACCTGTAAAAACAGTAATCTTTTTCTTTGCGATCTGGACAGAAATATTCTTCAGATTATTTTGCCGGGCATGGATGACGTTGATATGCTCCATAATCATTAACTTTGCTAATTATTAACTAAGTTAACTATTTTGTAGGCAATGGACAAAACTGAACAGAAATTTTATGAAGTGTTTACCGATTTACAATGCTTCATTTTGGCGAATATGAATAGGGGCGACATCAATGGTGTAACGGCAACCCACTATAATATGATCGAATATATTTACCGCCACGATCAGTGTATCGTCAAGCAGATTGCACAAGCGTTTAACATCAGTCCGCCTGCTGTGTCCAAACAGCTCAAATTTTTGATTGCACATGATCTGGTCGAACAACAACAGTCCGTTGCCGATCGCAGAATTTTCAACTTAAGTGTTACGGAAAAAGGCAGATTCATCATCGATAATTCGGAGAATTTTAGGGAAACAGTGGCCAAAGAAGCTGCGAAAAGCTTGGCGGAAGGTGATTTAAATAAGCTGACTGAATTGCTCCATAAAGTGTTGACGGCGATAAAAAAATAGTGCGATGATTTTATCCATTAGAACATATAAAAGTTTCTTCTCTTTACTCATCCCTTAGGCTGACAACCGGGTTGATTAAGGCTGCTTTGATTGCGTGATAGCTGATCGTGAGCAATGCTAATGTTAGCGCACCCATTCCAGCAGTAACAAAGATATCCCATGTGATTTTAATACGATAAGTATACGCGCTGAGCATGTCATCAGCGATATAATAGGCGATCGGAAATGCGACTAAGTAGGAGAAAAGGACTAACAACACAAAATCTTGAGACAGCATCCTCATGATCTTAAAAACAGAGGCGCCCAGTACTTTGTGGATACCGATTTCCTTAGTCCTGTTCTCGGCCATATAGGCTGTTAGACCATATAGGCCAAGACATGAAATAAAAATTGTCAATAGTGCAAAAAGGCTCGAAAGTGTGCCCAATTGTTGAAAATCTTTAAATTTTTCGGCGTACTTGCTGTCTACAAAGGAATATTCAAAAGGATAGTCGGGGTTATATTCCTTGAAAATTTTCTCCATTGCCGCAAGGGCCTCTGATGTCTCCACATGTTCGTTTATCCGTATGTTGGTTACATTGCTGCCCGCAAAAGCCCCTTGAATAACCATTGGAGTGATGGGACTGAAAGGCGATTCCTGAATAAAATCCTTGACGACTCCGACGATATGCCAGTTCCTTCCATCTACAACCGTTTTGCCAATCGGATCGTCAAAGTTAAATACCTTGGCAGCAGATTCATTAATAATCATCGCAGCAGAATCAGTTGGAAATTTAGCCAAATCAAAATCGCGGCCTGCAACTAATTGTAGTTCTGCTGTACTGACCAAATTTTCATCGGCACCCATCCGGGCAAAAATGGTGTTATTATCTTTGGGTTTACCATCCCAGTCCATGTAGTTGTTGCTCCTGTTTTCCGTAAGTGGGGAAGAAGTCCTTGAAATCTGGGTGGCAATACCGGTGGACAATAATTTATTTTTTATGAGTAATTTATTTTTGCTGATTTCTCCCTGATCGGTAATGCTAACCAACCTTTCCTTGTTATATCCGATTTCTCTATTTTGAGCGTACCTGATTTGGCGATGAATGGATAAAGTTGTTATGATCAGTATAATAGCAATACAAAATTGGGAAATGACGAGGATTTTCCGAGGATTAAATTTCTGTTGAACATGCAGATTTTTACCTTTCAATACTTTCGTCGGCAGGAAGGAAGACAGGTAAAACGCTGGATAGCTCCCTGAAATAATTCCGGCCACTAAAATAAATCCTGCAAACATTGCCCAGAAAAGAAGATCGTCAAATTGGATGGATAGCTTTCTTGAGACCAGATCATTAAAGTAGGGGAGTGCTATCATTGTAATCAATAGAGACAATAGGCCCGAAATGCATGAAATAACAATAGATTCAGTCAGGAACTGCCCGATCAACAGCTTTTTATTTGCACCGACGACTTTTCTGACGCCTACTTCCTTCGCCCTTTTTTCGCTCTGTGCCGTACTTAAATTCATGAAATTAATGCAGGCAATAATAAGAATAAAACAGGCAATGGCGATAAATGAACCTACCATGCCAATTCGTTGCGTGCTCGGCTTTCCCTGCTCAGTAAAATTGCTATAAAGCCATTTATCGCCGATAGGTTGAATAAAATTGGCCACTTTTGTGTCTGTATGCTTTCTTAAGAAATATTTTATATTCGTTTCAAATTGATCGACATTCACATTTTTATTCAGCTTTATGTAGGTCTGAATGGAATTATTTCCCCAATAATCGTCTGAATAGCCTATTTTCTCCATTAATGTCCACGGCACGAGATAAGTGCTTCCTTTCATAAACGAATTATCTGGCAGGTCCTCAATAATTGCAGAAACTGTTGAAATTTGAGAGCTGTCCAATCGGATGGTCTGGTTGATGGGGTTGGAATGCCCGAATAATTTTTCAGCCAAAGATTTTGTGAGAACGATCTGGTTGGGATTTTTTAATGCCTCGAGGGGATTGCCTGCTATAACCTTGTAATCAAATACTTTTAAGAATGTGCTATCTACGAAAACACCTTGCTCTTTTGCAAGTTTTGTTTCTTGATGGGTTAATAGAAATCCTGTCCCCTTATCTACTCTTGTAATCGTATGTATTTCAGGAAAGTCGGTTTTTAAGGCCGCAGCCATTGGCTTAGGCGTATAAAAATGCTCGACAGCTTCGCCTTCCCATACGTCTTTCATTCCTACGGCATAGATCTGGTCGCTGTCAGAATAAAAGCGGTCAAAGCTGAATTCACTTTCTACCCATAGCATGATCAATATGGCAGCTGTCATTCCTGAAGCTAATCCTACAATGTTTATCGCCGTAAAACCTTTATTCTTTAATAGATGACGGAAGGCTATTTTAAAATAATTCGCAAGCATAGTAAATCGTTATGGATTAACGTTTACCAATTCATTTGCCAATAAGCTAAAGTACTGAAAATAAGTTGTTAAAATTTTTTACCGATGAATTTCTTGTTCGAACTCGAACGGTCTTTGTTCGAAAGCGGACAATTTCGGACAAAAAATTCCCCTGGTGTTTATCTACGCCCACGAAGGCTATTCGAAAAAGTGGGCTGTCTGTTTCACACCGTATAAAGCCGCCTGGGACTATCTAGGCGGCTTTGTTTAGGATAAGATTCTTTACGCGTTATTTTGAGTAGTTGTCGTTGCGTTTTGTATCTCTTTTATTCCACGAAAGTGGCAATTTTCATGTTTTTGATCAGGTCTATGCGCGATTGGCTGGGGGATTTTTCGCTTTCACGTTTATTGCCTGTAAATTGGGTGTATAGTGCGTTGTGCTCATCGGTAAACCTGACCTGTTCGACGGTTTTGATCCGCTATATTCCCAGATTAATTAAGGTGTCCCAATTTAATTTTTAATTCTGCGATTGAAGGGGAGTTTGGGATGCTGGAGAAATAATCATTGCAAAAGATATTTTATAAGCTTCATCACTCTGATTTTATTTTCATCTTCGGAAGATGATTTAAATAAGCTGAGCAAATCGCTTAATAAGGTGTTACGAGGATAAAAAATAAAAACTATATCGAGATTAATCACTGTTTTTTTTAATCACATTGACCATATGATCTAAATCAAATGGTTTCTCAATAAAATCGTCGGCTTTACATTCGGCAGCAACTTGTGCAATATCATTGGCAGTCGATGTCAGAACGGATGGTAGTTCTTCGGTTTCTGGATCATTTTTGATTTCCTTGATCACTTCGGAACCTTTTTTCCTTCCTTTGATATGGTCATCCACAATAAGAATGTCGGGATCAATAGCTGCAAGCTCTTCTATTGGTTCAGTTGTAAGCGATGGAATCACATCAAAACCTTCGTCAACTAAGACTTCATCCATGATATTCAAGATATCTTCATTATCTTGAATAACTATAGCCTTCTTTTTTGTCATTTCTTTTGAAATTTATGGGATAAATATAGGAAAAAAGCTTATACAAAAAACTGGATAGATCGGCTAATTTTCAGGTAGGACAAACAGAGCAAATTGATGTGGTTATTGGGCGGGAAGCAATGAAGAATGGTAGGGGACTGAGGCCTTCGTTTTGTTTAGTTTTTTAAATAAAAAAAGCAGATAACGTACATGTTATCCGCTGAAACTTAACCCAAAGAAGTTTAAAACTTCCTGCCTAATTATGCTATTCGCACATTAACCGCGTTAATGCCCTTTTTACCGTTTGTTATACATTAGCTCAACGGCTAAGTGAAACAATACATGCTGCTGATTGCGTATTGCATGATTGATTGATCAAACGCTATTAATGGCTAAGCTGTAATTTTCCGATGAAAGGACGATTATCAATCGTCAGAATAGCTTCTTTAATGGAATAGCACAGCTGGTAGCTTTCGCTCAATGCTTTTTTGCTAGCTTCTATTTTGTCGTTTTCAACCTTATCGACAATCCAGGTTGGGTTTAACGGATCTGAACTAAATTTGGTGATTAATACGGTAAATCCTTCTTTCTGAGCACTGATTAAAGTGTCTTTTGTGATGTCTACTATTTTCATAGTGAGATAATATACGAAAAAAAACACGAAAGAAGATGTGTTAAGTTGAGCTGATGACCTGGTCGACACCCGGACAATTTTAACAGAAATGTACCTTCTTTAATGGATACGCTGCTAAAATTTGAAGGTTCAGGAAACGGAATATCCATCGTGAAGCAGATCGCAAAATAAATTAAAATGTAACAAAAGGCGATCTATAGCTGCGTTATTTTACAGGTTTCATTAGAAATCCATCATAAATTGACTTTCCTAAAAATAAAGCCTAATTTTGACTGATCAACAATAACTAAACCAGCAGATGAGTGTTACACATGTCCGACAATTGTTTACCCAACTTTATGAAGAAAATTGGGTGAAGTTGTATGTGCATGTTTTCCGGATGTTAGACGATCGTGACGAAGCCCGTGATATTGTACAGGAAATTTTTACCAATCTCTGGGACCGCATGGAGCGGCTCGAAATTGAGCATTCTTATCAGGCGTATCTTTTTCGTTCGGCCCGTAATTTGGTCATCAATCGTATCGCCAGCCAGGATGTGGGCCGGAAATATGAGCATTACCTGGAGCATGCCGCCTCAACTCCTGAAATTATGCCCGACGAGTTGCTGCGGGAGAAAGAATTGGCCCTGCAAATCGATCAGGCGATTGAAAAGCTGCCCCGCAAAATGGCTCTGATCTTCAGAAAAAGTCGTTTCGAGCAACGAAGTTATCGGGAGATTGCCGCCGAACTTGATATCTCTGAACAGACGGTAAAAAAGCAGATTTACAATGCGTTGACGGTTTTGAGAAAAAAAATTCGAACTATTTTCATTTTTTTCTACCACTAAGTGGGCACTATCCTGTCTTCTAAACGGTAAACAGGATAGAACCTATGAAACAACGATTATCGAAACAATTACTGCAGAAGTATCAGCAGGGGATGTGCAGCGCCGAGGAAATTGCACTTGTCGAAAGTTGGTACAATCAGCTCAGCAAGACAAATAACGAAAAAGACATCCCGGAACTGGATCTCGCTGCGGAAGACCGGTATTTCCAACAGCATATTTTTGGGCCCGAATTAAGGGCTAGTCGCCACCAAAGGGCCTATTTGAAGGTGGCTGCCAGTATTGTATTCTTTTTGATGGCCGGTGCAGCGCTATACTTCTTTTCCCAGCCCCAACAATCGCCACAGCCACTGCCTTTTAGTGTCGGTCAATTCCAGGCCGATCTGCTGATCGGCAATGAAGTGGTCAGCCTGGACGAAAAGAAACCGTTTAGTCCGGTCTATATGGCGCAGGGGAAGGGGAATAACCTGGCGGTCAAGACCAAAAAGGGGCAAGAATTCAAAATGGAACTTCCGGATGGTACCACTGTATGGCTAAATGCAGACAGCAAGCTGGAAATAGGACCAGGATACGACGTCAAGGAGCGCTCGGTCTACTTGACGGGTGAAGCTTATTTTAAGGTGGCAAAAAATAAAGCCAAACCTTTTATTGTTCATGTCGGCAACACCAGCATTAAAGCCTTGGGAACCGCTTTCAACGTGAAGTTATACGCAAACGATAGCCAGCTCTTAACCACACAGCTCGACGAAGGGAAAATACGGGTCAGCAATGCCGGGCTTCAGGAGATTCTGCTACCGGGACAGTCGATCGAACTGAATGTGCTGAACGGTGCCTTCCAGCGAAAGCAGCAAAATACCCAACAGGATGCTGCCAATTGGAAAGACGGTTACTTTGAATTTGACCAAACACCGCTTCCCGAGATTTTGGCCGATTTGGCCCGTTGGTACAATTTTACCTATAGCCTGTCGCCGGTCTATAAAAACAAGGTCCTTAGCGGGAAAATTAGCAAAAAAGAGTCCTTTGAAGAAGTGCTTAAGATATTGCGGTTCGCCGGCATAAACTATACCATCGACAAGGACCGGCTGGTACTTGTTCCCTAACCAAACCCAAAACAAACGCATTTTCAATCTAAATACCCTATGAAACAATCCGTAAAAACACTGCTATTGATGCTGATGCATGTCAATGGCTATGCCTTTAGCCAGCAGGCAGACAAGGCAGCTGACCATGTTCAACTTAAACAGCTGGTCAAAGCCATTGAGCAGCGCAGCGATTACCGCTTTGTGTATGATCCGCATGAAATTAATCCCGATCTACCTTTCGATGTCAATTTAAACAATGCCAATATCCCCGAACTACTTAAACAGGCATTCTCGACTAAGGGTATCCGTTATCAAATTGTCAAAAACACCATCGTGCTCCAGGGGAAAGCCGCTGCCAAGACACTGCAGGCCACGATAAGTGGCCGTGTCAGCAATGCTAGCGGCGCAGCGCTTGAAGGAGTTAGTGTTCGGGTTAAAAATAAGATAGCCAGTACGGTTACCGATGCCAGTGGACGCTTTAGTTTAAATGGGCTGCAGCAGGATGATATCCTGCTTCTGAGCTATGTTGGCTACCGCAGCAAGGAAGTGAAGGTAGCGGACAAGGCCCTCCTAGAAATAAGTCTTGAGCTAGATCCGGGCAACCTGGATGAAGTGGTGGTTATCGGTTACGGTACATCTTCGATACGCAAAAATACGGGTTCGGTATCCAGCGTCACCAGCAAGGAGATCGAAACGCAACCGGTACTGGACCCTCTGGCGGCCTTGCAGGGCCGCGTTGCGGGACTCAACATCGCTTCCAATTCGGGCTTGCCGGGCAGCTCCTTTCAGGTGCAGCTGCGGGGTGTCAATTCCTTGACCAATGGCAGCAGCCCGCTCTATATTATAGACGGTATTCCTTTTTCGGACGAAAGCATGAATCAGTTTACCGCGGCCAATGGCAACCAAAGCCCGCTCAGCCTAATTAATCCCAAGGATATTGAACGCATCGATGTGCTTAAGGATGCTGATGCGACAGCCATTTATGGCTCCCGGGGCGGAAATGGGGTGATCTTGATAACCACGAAAAAAGGAAATAAGAGCGGACTTAAAATAGACTTTAATGCCAATGTAGGCTCCGGTAAGGCCATTCGCAACTTGAAGATGCTGAACACCGAGCAATATCTGGATATCCGGAAGGAGGGATTTAAAAACGATAACTGGACAGCGACAGCAGATAATGCGCCGGATCTGCTCACTTGGGATCAGTCCGCCTACAGCGACTGGCAAAAGGAGTTTTATGGTGCATCGGCCCCTTTCTCTACCTATCAGCTGTCATTTTCCGGAGGAAACGAAAATACCCAATACCTGGCCAGTGCCAATTTCAATCGGCAGGGTGATCCCTTGCCCGGTAACAAGAATTATCAGCGTGGTGGTGCGTTGTTGAACTTGTCTACGCAATCCAAAGATCAGCGATTTAAGCTCAACAGCAGTTTCAACCTCAACTTGGACCGTAACAATACGGTACCTACAGATATTGCACAGTTTTATAACCTGGCGCCCAATTATCCCATATACGATGAAAATGGCGACTATTATTGGTTTCAGCAGAGCTTACAGAATCCCGCCGCCTATATGGAGCGCTCAAGTGTTTCTAAATCGAAATCCCTGCTGGCCAACTTTTCCGCCGAATACGCGATCTTACCCGAATTGGTCGCAAAAGTCAACGTGGGCTACAATCTCAAAAGCATGGACCAGACGCGCTTGCTGCCCAATGCGGGATTTAATCCATTGACGAGTACGGGTTCCATGGCCTCTTACGGGAATTCGGATTATCAGTCCTATATCATTGAACCGCAATTAAACTACAGCAAAACAATTGGTAAACATGATTTTAAACTGCTTTTGGGCGGAACCTGGCAGCAAAGGGTCAGCGAAGGAAAATACTTCGATGGCAGCAGTTACCCGAGTGATTCGCAGTTGGACAATATCGGTGCTGCAGGTATCCTTGTGAACCGCAACAATCAGTATGCAGATTACCGTTACCAGTCTGCATTTGCACGTATCAATTATGCTTATGCCGACAAATATCTGTTAAATTTCAGTTACCGAAGGGATGGCTCTTCCCGCTTCGGGCCCAACAACAAGTACGGCAACTTTGGGTCTATCGGTGCAGCCTGGGTGTTCAGCAGCGAAGAATTTCTCCAGGATCAGTCTATCTTGAGCTTCGGTAAGCTTCGTGCCAGCTGGGGGGTGACGGGTAATGACCAGATCGGTGATTACCAATACCTGGATACCTGGGGCACAGGCTTTGCCTACCAGGGCATTACGGGGCTTTATCCGACACGGGTGTTTAATCCCAATTTTGGATGGGAAGAAATTAAAAAGAAGGAACTGGGGCTCGACCTTGGATTTTTCAGGGATCGTATTTTCCTAACGGCCAATTATTACAACAATAGATCGGATAATCAGTTGATCAATATCGTGCTAGCACCGCAGACGGGCTTCAGTTCGTATTTTGGTAATACGCCGGCCCTAATCGAAAATAAAGGCTTGGAGTTTGAGCTCAGCAGTGTGAATATCCAAAAGGAAAAGTTCAGCTGGAAAACCAATTTCAATATCACTTTCCCGTCCAATACCCTGCTGGACTATCCTGAACTTGAAAGTAGCAGTGATGTGCGGCGGTACGTCATTGGCGAGTCCACACGTATCGTCCGTGGGTTTCAGTTTACGGGAGTGGATCCACAAACTGGGGTCGCCCAATTCCTGGATGTCGATGGCGATGGGAAGATCAGTGATTTCAATGATTATGTGACTTTGGGATCACTGCTGCCCAAGTACTATGGTGGTATCGGCAATAATCTAAGTTATGGCGATGTGAGCCTTGGATTTCTATTTCAGTTTGTCAAACAGGAGGGACCATCCATTGGTTACGGCCCACAGGCAACGACCATCGGCGGACTGGGCAACCTGGATGAATATGTGTTAAACCGTTGGCAGCAGCCTGGAGATGTGACCGATGTGCCACGTGCTACGGCCAATAGTGCCAACGAAGCCAACCTGGCTTACCGTAATTACTACCGCTATTCTTCAGCCGTATGGGACGATGCTTCGTTCATCCGCTTAAAAAATGTGTCGTTCAGTTACGACATTTCCAAATGGGCAAAGAAGTTCAATATAAACCGTGCTGTACTACAGTTCAATGCGCAGAACCTCTTTACCTGGACAAGCTTCAGAGGTATAGATCCCGAGATGCCTGGTTTTGACCGCACGTATGTTTCGGATGTCAATCCCTTTGGTTCGGTACGCAACAGCGCCACACCATCCATGCGCACGTATACATTTGCGGTTCAGCTCACTTTTTAATGATCATAAAACTAAAGACTTATACCATGAACAAATATATCATCTACAGCCTTTTCGCGACACCACTGCTAAACATCTCCTGCAATAAATTTTTGGCCGTAGACCCGCCCAAGACCGAAGTGGCGGCAGAGTCGGCCTTCAGTGACGAAAAGACGGCCACAGCAACCGTGGGCGGACTCTATACCAGTATGAACAATTACAATAACCAGTTTGCCAGTGGACTGATGACCATCGTGCTGTCCAGTCTGGCCGACGATTATAACTCAGCCTTTACAAGCTACGATGAGTACAAATACAACAGGCTGAGTCCCGCGACCTCTTATCTCGATCGGCTCTGGTCGCAACCCTATAGCTATATCAATCACAGCAATAAGATTATCGAGGGCCTTGAAGCGTCGGCACTCAGCACCAAGGTAAAGGCGCAGCTCTCTGCAGAAGCGCGTTTTACGCGGGTATTCAATTACTTTTACCTGAGCAACCTCTTCAATAAAGTGCCCTTGATCACCGATACCAAGGATCTGGAAGCCAACAGCCGAAAAGGTCCGGCATCCCGGGAAGAGCTCTATGCTTTCATGGTGGATGATCTGCAAAAAGCTGCTGTCGATATTGCGGATGCCTATCAGGGGAATGAGCGTACCCGCCCCAATAGAAAAGCGGTTGACGCACTATTGGCCCGGGTATATCTGTATCATGCTGACTGGGCCAATGCCGAAGCAACGGCCGATAAAGTCATCGGGGATAACCGATATGAACTGTCGCGCGACCTCAATGCCGTTTTTTTGAAAACAAGCAAAGAGGCCATCTGGCAGCTGCAGACAGTTAATCTTTCTACTGCTGGGGTCAACACCTGGGAGGGTTTTAGTATCGTTCCGACGGTAGCTACAGCACGAAGTTACTATCAGGTGTATGATGCGACCGTGGCAGTCTATGAGCCGAACGACTTGCGCAAATCGCAATGGTTAAAGCCTTATGTCGTAAGCAATAAGACGCTTTATATGCCGTATAAGTATAAGTTGCGTACAGGCACACCTGTAACCGAATACAATACTGTGCTGCGCCTTGCCGAGCAGTATCTGATCCGTGCCGAAGCGCGGCTCAACCAAAATAAGTTGCAGGCGGCATTACAGGATATCAATCAGATCCGTGAGCGTGCAGGCCTTTCTGCGCTGCCACAAACGATGGACAAGGCGAGCATCGCCCTGGCGCTTGAGAAAGAACGCCAGCTGGAGCTGCTCGGTGAATGGGGCCACCGTTGGTTTGACCTGGTGCGCACAAATAGGGCCCTGCCTGTACTTTCGAAGGTCAAAACGGACTTTAGTGAAAGTGATATCAAAATACCGATCGCCAGTGCTATTTTAATTACAAATGCTAACCTCCAACAGAATGATTAAGTTGTTCAAATACGCATTGCTGCTGTGTCTGCTACAGACAAACCTGCTCTTGCAGGCACAAGTAAGTATTTCGCCGCAAAAAGCAGCGGCCGGTGATACCGTGACCATCAGCTTTGATCCCGCTAAGTCTGCGGCTGCTCCGGGTGCAGGGCCATTTTTCGTGGATTTCAACTACTCCAATTTTTACGAATTTCCGAGCCGCATGCCCATGCAGCGCGAAGGTGGACAGTGGCGTGTACGCTTTAAACTGCCGCCATATGCCAATTTTTCCTGCTTTACGATTGCCGATAAGGACAAGAAATTTGTACAGCAGGCAAGCGATAGCAGTCAGTATGAGATCTACGTCTATAAACAGGGGAAACTGATCGCTGGCAATTACCTGGGAAAATCATACAGTGTACCGCTCCAGGATAAAACCTCGGATCATATCCTTGCTACACAGGAATATTACCTCAAAAAAGAGCTTAGCTTGTACCCCGATAACTATGAAGCAAAGCTCCGGCTGATCGTGCTACAGATGAAAAATGCTGGTCCGGCCCAGCAGGGGCGGCTGTTGAAAAAGGGCTTGGCCGTAGTGGAAAAGAAATTCAGAAGCAATCCGCTCTTTGAAGGGAACCTCAACAAGGTGACCATGGGCTATCTGATACTCGGCCAGAACCAAAAAGTGGATTCGATCCGCCAGGTGGTGATCAACGAGTTTCCCAACAAGAAGATCGGGATAGGGTATCGGCTCAATAAGTTGTTCCGTGAACAGGATTCTACCGCTGTGGTCGCCAAGATCGGGCAGCTTCTTGCCCTCAAAACAGCCGATAATGAGGCGGCCTATGGCAGCGCCTATGACTATCTTTTTACCTACTATGTGCGGCATGGAGATAGCGTAAAGGCCAAGAAATACCTGCCGCTGATTACCCGTTGGGAGCAGGATCCCTACAAATGGCGCACATACAATCAGTATGTTCAGCTGCTCTTAGAGCATAAGCTGATGCTGCAGGATGCGTCCAAACTCAATTTATATCTACTTGACAGTGTTGCGGCCTATCCCGTGAGTTTAATACGCTATTTCCCCGAAACGGGCTATCTGGTGGCCCATGATCCGGCCAAGGCGGACAAGCTTACTGCGGTAAAAGCAGAAATTATGGCCAATCAGGGACTTATAGCCGCTCAGTTAAACCAGTCCGAAGTGGCTCGGGACTGGTTTGCAAAAAGTATCCCTACACTCAAATCGGCGGCATTGCTCCGCGCAGTGGCCATGCAGTATCAGCAGTGGAATGATCCGAACAGCGCTATACCTGTATTGGAGTCAGCCTATCGTTATGCCCCGTTTGACCCAACGATCAGGCAGCTTCTCGAAGGCGCGCTAGACAAAAAGAGGATTAACAATGCGGCTGAACGGCAGGCTTATTTTAGCCAACTCGACAAGCAATGGAAGCAGGGCTATTACGAGGAGTTTCAGAATATCATCGGCAATACACCTTTTCCAGAAGATATGAATATTGTTGATATGGACAAGAAGCCTTTGCTCAAAGCGAACCTCAAGGACAAGATTGTCATCATCGATTTTTGGGCAACCTGGTGCAAGCCCTGCATTGCCTCTTTCCCTTATTTGCATCAGGTGTACAAAAAATATGCAAATGATCCTCAGGTGAAGTTCGTTATACTCAATTCCGGTAGTGGAAACAGCTGGGACGATGCCTACAAATGGGCAAAGGCCAATCCTGAATTTGACTTTCCATTTTATTACAACCAAGATAAAAAGCTCAGTAGTAAACTGGATATCACGTCAATTCCGACAACATTGATCCTAGATAAAAAAGGGAACATCCGTTTTCGAAAGGTGGGATTTGAGGGTGAAAAGCTCCTGCAGAGCCTCGATGCCATGATTGAATACCTGAAAGAATTGGAGCACTAAAGATAATTGCGATAAGATAGCAATAAGGTAGATTTATGACTACCTTATTGATGTCTGTTGCCTTTAGCATGATATGCGACGTTTTTGTTGATCCCATGCGCTGGATCGTTTCTGCTGGGCGATACTATTTAATCTATCGTTAACCTTTTGGTTTCCACTTTTATCGCGATGGTATGTTCGATAGTGGGCGCATTCTGCCTGCTTGTGATCAATACATTAATGGCGATAATAACACTTTTTAACTTCTGACTATTACTATGTAATGGTCAGAAGTTTTTATATTTACGACAGTTTAGCGGACAATAGGGCCGATGATATGAAAAATCGGGCTTTAATCGGAATGCGCAATTATTAAAAACTTATACGGAATATGAAATATTACTTATTGACCTTTTCTGTTTCGGCTCAGGTGCTAACCAAACGCACTGAACTGATCAATTACCTTAGCCGGCATATCGCCGATCTGAAATACATTTCGGCAGATCTTCAGGATAAACTATGTACCATTACCATCCGGACATTACGACGTGACGAAGGGGTTGTCCTTAATCTATTAGCCATAAGAGGTTTCAAGGCATCTTTTCTATCAGCAACCGAAGGTCCCTAGTGTGGGTTTAACAAATTCCGCGGCCCTGAATATTGGGCCGGCTTAAACTTATCTGTTCAAAACGTTTGTTCGTTCGATTACAACAATTTCCTCTTTCGCGGTAATTTGTAATTTAAGATCTTCACTTCGTTTAGTTGAATGCGTTAAAACTGCGGAGCACAAAACTTGGGCTCCGCAATAAGAAGGTTTTTCAGGTAATCTTGCAGAAAATTTCCATTACTGAAGATCTCCATTAGAACGTCAGTAGGCCTAAGGATAAGCTAGCCGAGTAACGGGATTTTCCGTTGTTAACATATCCACTCGGTGTAGACAGCGCTGTTTCCAAGCTACCCGATCCCTTCAGATAAAGCTGATTGCTTTTCTTTCCGAAGTTGGTAAGTCGGTATTGTATGCTTAGCGCATTGACCACACGGTCGCGTGTTAAATAGTGGTAAATCGGCAGGGCAATGTTGTTTGCAACAAAATTGCTCGAATAGTTTTTGTCCGTGTAGCTCCATTCGTTTTTTACGCCAAAATTGTAGTTTGATGCCACATCAAAGACCCAGCGCGATAGAGCTTTGTTAAAGCGGATACCGATATCCATGCGGTCGACGATTTCTTTTCCCTGTGGAAGGGAATAGCGATTGTCCCAGCCTGAATAGCTTACGGTGGCCTTGGCAAACCAGTCGGAACGGTATGTACTGCTTTCTTTGGCTAATATGTACCCCAAAGAAGCCTGACTACGTAGTGCTGTATTCAAGCTGCCTTCAAAAATAGTTTCGTAACTGCGATCGTCCGTCCGCTGCAATTGCTGGTATTCGGTATTTGAAATATCGCAATACAGCAGGTTTAAATCGAAGTGATGATTGTAATCGCCACGTTTTAGATCAATGGCCGATAACACGGTGTACTGATCGTATTGATGTTTGCCAGCCTTCATCGGATAGGTGCTGCCGTCGGTAGCCTTTTCCTCATGACGAAGGTAGCTTCCGGACAGCAACCAGCTGAACTGATCGGCGGTATAACGAAAGCTGAGTTCGCTGCCATACGCATGCGCAAGATAGCTGCGGTCCATATCTGCCGTCATAATGAAAGGTGATGCCCCGAGGTATTCGGCTAAGCCCAGAAGTTTATAGACGTTGTATTGTTGACTTCCGTTGGCACGTACCAGATTCAGATCATTTTTCTGATAATTATAAATGGCTGCGAGCCCAAGCTGATGCCGCTCGCTGATTTTGTAGGAAATATTTGGTGCTAGCTGGATTTTATTTTCAGTATCCTGAGAGCGTGGGTCCATTTGGCGCGCTCCCGTAGCAACCTGATAGGAGAGGTCAAGTCCGGCCCGCATGCTGCCGCCTGCAAAACTGGGACTTGCTATTTTCAGCGCCATGTCGTAAAACTGCTTATTCCAGTCGCCCTTTAGTGAGTCGACTAACTGATAGGGATTGTCAGTAAATGGATTAACAAGGGATGCATAGGCCAGCTGCTTCTCTTTCAGTGTAGTAAAGTCAAAGCGGCCATACAGCGTCCAGTCGCCGGAGCGCTGAAATTTCTCTGTCGAAAAATTGAGGCCCTGTTTTGATTTGCCCGTAAATGGATGTCTAAAATCACCATCTTCATAGAAGTAGCCTAAGGTGGTGTTTCCCACAGCTGGTAGGTCAAGCTCTCCCAGTAAAGCACTGGTTTTAACTTTCAGCAGGCTTTCTTTTTCTTTTGAGTAGCTGATATTCGCGTTTTCCTGTGCTTGCAGCTGCATGAAAGAGGCTGTAAATGCCAGGGAAAAAATATATTTTATGTTCATGATGCGCCTGCTTATTTGGAATAACTTTTGGGACTAGGGGTATCGTTTATCGCAAAGTCGCTGGAGGAATTGTTGGTGTCCATCAGTACTTTGATGCCATTGATTTCTTCCCTTACTTTTCGGATAACCGATTTTCCAGTGCCGGCACCACCGCCGACAAAGGCTACTCCAGCATCAATAGTGAGCGGTAAACGCTTTTTGTCTAGGGTAATGGTGCTATTGGCGACGCAATCCACGCCGTCAATCACTTTTTCTGCGGCAATTTTCACATAACGTGTTGAGACTGTAGCTCCAGGTTCGGTAACGGTTTCATATTTTGCATAGTCGTCCGGCGAAAGGATAACGAGTCCAGAGCCGTTGACACCGGGCAGCCAGTCAAAAACGGTCAACGATGAGCTATAGATCAGCGTTACATTGGGCACGTCTGGAGAGTCGGTATCGTTGGAATTTCCAGGCGGATTGAAATAGGTCTCAAAATCGGCAATTCCTGCTCCTAAATCTGTGGGGGCATTTGGATTGCCTTTTGGATCTGTCTTATGGTTAATTCCATCGACTGCAATGACAATAGATTTGCCCGGCGGCACAGGATGATCCACGCCTGCTGTGCCCGGAATAGTCCATAGGGATGCAAGGTATACGCTTTGTTGATCTTCGATGAATTTGGTGGCTACCGTCGAACCCGCTTTTGTTGCTCCAAAGGAGATTCCGCCGGCATATAAGGTGTCGGTCGAGTTGTTGTAGATTTCTACAAAGCCATCGTATAAATAAGTCGAATTATTGGGCGTTCGGCTGCCGGTATAGTAAAATTCTTTGATGACAAATCCTCCGATAGCACCGCCGCTCAGCTGAATGTCGGTCTTACCGGATTCCTGAATACGCAGGGAAGGGATGGAGGCATTCAAAAATGCTTTGCCCTGGCGCCCGCTGATGCTGACGCTTTCTTCTTCGGTCACCTCGCGACTTACCGTTACGGTGTAGACACCGGGTATAATGTCCTGTAGATCGACCTCACCATTTGCATTGGTTGTCAATTGGGACAGTTGACCCGTAAACGTGTTCTTAAGCGTAACAGTAGCATCTTTGGCAAGAGATGTGATGTAATTGCTGGGGTAGTGGACCGTTAGGGTATAGGAAAGCGTGTTGACCGTCGCAAAATCTTTGCGGCAGCCGCTCAATAAGCAAAGCAACGCGATCAGGTAGAGATAACAATTGATTTTCTTCATTTTTTTAGAATTTAATAGACAGTTCGGTTCCAAAAAAGATATCAATATTTCGTTTTGTGAACTGTTCAGGATTGCGTGTGCTCCTTACCATGGGTCTATTGTTGATGAAATTGTTGGCATAGAAGGAGAAACCCATATTTTTGGCAAACTCCTTGGTCAATTTCATGTTGAACAGCCAAAGTGGTTTCCAGCTTTCGGTTCGGAAGGTTGCATCGCTGAGACTGAGGTAAATATCGCGGTCGGCTGAGGTGATCTGCTGGCGCTCCGCTTCAGAAAAATAGACGATGTCCATAGGTTTGTCAGATCCTACAGGGATATAGCCGATCGGCAGGCTGGAGTAGTCGACATTACGCTCCTTATCGATCCAAATAGTTTGTGCCGTCAGGGTCAGGATAAACCGTAGTTCGGGAATATGGTGTATGGCCCTTAAAGTGGTCATGAGTCGCTCGCTGTCGGTCCCGCGTGGCGCAAATACACCGACGCGTGTCATCGTTTTGTTGGGCACCTCCTGTGCAAGGATATAAGGTATGGTGGTGGTTGATTTGGTCGACTGATAGGCTCCGGTGAGCTGAAAAGAAGTGCGGATAGCGTCGAAGCGGCCCATATCAAAATCAAATTCCGCCCCCTTGTTGATGATCTGCCTGCCGTTGGTAGGTGTGGCATAGGTAAATACGTAAGGCGTATTGGTCACAACATCACTCAAAATCGGTTTTCCGCCCGCTACTTCTTGCTGCACGGTATATGTCGGAATAAGCGCATACTGCAAGCTGTTTAAGGTGGTCATATAGTCGTAGGCATTGTCGATCTTATCGTGATAAGCGGTAATGCTCAAACGCTGACCTTTGCCGACTTTCCAGTCGATACCCAATTCTTTTTTATAGGATTTGGCCAGCTTGAGCTGATCGTTGCCTGTTTCATAGACGCGTGTGGTCAGGAGTGCTAGTGCCTCGTTGGGATCCTGCTTGTAATAGTTTAAACTGAAAACATCGAAATAGGCATTTTCGGGATACAGCATGTTCAAAGTAGGAGCCTTGGTGGCGATGCCATAGCCTCCGCGTAGGGTAAAGGCAGGTAGGAGGTCGTAGCTCACATTGATTCGTGGCGACACAGCGGTTTTTCCGTCGCTGCTGAAAGGCTGTAGCTGATCCATTCGCACACCGGCCTGTATAGCCAGTTCGCGCTTTCCAAATCGGGCCGTCATACGGTTCTCGGCATATGCGCCGAGCTGATTCAGTGCTGGTATATCTTTGTAGGCCCGCGCGCGGTAACCGTTTAGGTTATTGGTGCGGTAGGGGAAGTTGGGGTCAAAGGTCTTTCCGTTTCCACTGTTGGCATCCATTCTGTAATCTGTACCGACAAGGATGCGGTGTGTAAAACGACCTGTTTTGGCATAAAACTCATCCGATATCTTGGTAAATAAATTGATCGGTTTTCCCTCTACCCAAGCTTTATTGATATAGCTGGCAGGTAGATAGGGGGCCTCAAATGTACCATCGGTATACGAGCTTCCCACAGCTGAAATACCAGCAGTTCCAGCATTTTCCATGTATGATTTCTGAAGCGAATAATTCAATGACACGGTATAGTTTAACTGTCGGGCCAGGGCCTTATTGACCTTCCATTTTCCATTGGTCGAAAAGCGGTAACTGTATTCCTGCGACTTGTTGAGCTGCGGAACAGCATTGGCATCGGGATCAATTTTGACGTTATCCAGGTTGCTGCCAAAGGAGAAATAGGTATTGGTATACAATGGTTTTTCCTGACCAAAGGTTTTGCTGTACTGCGCAGAACCGGTTACGCGGTTATAGGCGGCATAGGCCGATGTCTGCTTGTCATTCGCCCGGGTGTAGTCAAGGTCGACAAATAAAGTTCCCTTGTTTTTTCCAAGATCAAAACCCTGACCAGCCCAGAATTGCATCAGTTTTGGATTTATCCGGCCTTTGATCTGCAGGTCTTCCTTCCCGGCTTTTGTCTGCACGATAATGGCACCCGAGGTCATGTCGCCATATTCGACCCCCGCGATGCCGCGGATGACTTCTACAGATTCGACATTATCGGCGGTGTATTGCCGCATATCGGCACCCAAACCCTGAGAAGTGGAAAAACTGCCGAGTGAACCGCTGGATCCGGAAGTACCGGTTAATATTGCAGCAGAACCCAGAGACTGCAAATTGGCATTGTTGGATGTCGGTGCCCCGTTGATGATGAGCGAAGTCCCCAGGGAGCTCATATAATCCGAAGAACGGTTGAGTTGATTGCTGTTGGCAACATTGCGTATACCGGTCTTGTTGACATTGGTGAAACTCGGATTCGTTGTCATTCCACCAGGTAGCAATTGCAGCACTTCCCCCAGGTTGGTCGCCTGCATGTGTTCAATGGCCTTGCGGTTGATAATGGTTGAGGTGGCACCTTCTTTGCGGTTTTCCTGACCAACAACGACAACGTCTGCCAGGGCAATGGAGTTCTCGGCCATTGCTATGGCAATAGGCTGCTTGCTAGCAGTGACGGTTTGCTCCACCGTGAGCATCCCCAGGTAGCTGACAACAAGAGTGTATTGTCCGCTTGGAGTGCGGTCGAAGGTAAAGTGACCATTTTCATCCGTTTTGGCATACAAACCCAATTCCCGGATTTGTAACGTAGCTCCTTTGAGTGCTTTACCCGTGCTTTTCTCGGTAATAAGTCCCCGGATGTCGCCGTCCTGGAAAGAGCGCTCAGTAAGCGGTTTTGTACTGTTGGCGGTAGCGGCGAAAGTCGTTGTTGATAAGGTTAATAGGGCAAAGAATAGGAGCGATCTTTGACGTATCAACGCTGATTCGTTATTTCCCATGGCTATGGCCCATATTTTCGGGGTTAATCATGATATGAGCTTTATAGGATCCTTCGTCCATTAACCAGGGAATTCCAGGTAAACCCGGTTTGTTCGACAAGCCGATATCGGCAGCTTTTGCATAAGGAACATAGATCACATAACGTCGCTGTGCTCCTTCGATTTCTCCCGTCGTGTTGTTGAGCTTGGCCAATGGTCCCCAATAGCCGTACAGTATGGTAGGTGTCTGCGGGATCGTTAATTTACCAGCCTTGTGTTCCGCTTCACGGATTTCATCGCGTTGTTTACGTTTGCCTTCGGCAATCAGTTCCCGCCCGCGGGCCATAAAAGGATCTAAGCTTTTTGGATAGGCATAGGCATATAAGACGGAAGATTTGTAGTCTGGAGCAAGGCAGATCAGGTTATTGGAGGCCGTACCTTCCTGTAGTGTGACAAACTCGCCTTTTTCGTTATAACCCAATACTTTGGCACCTTCGCGTTGGTCTGCCGGTGCTGCCTGTAAGGCAATTTTTATCTGTAGATCCTTTGCTAGGGGACTGCGTTCTTGTTTTTGTCCAAATACGGCCAAGGTACCCCACGATAGTGCAAGGGTGATGATAAGATGTTTCATAGATATTCGTTTAGCGATTAATGACTAATTGTTTTTGCTTGTTGATACACGCATGTTGCAAATATATGTATTTAGATTTATTATAAATAAGTGAATTTTAAAATATTATTTCAGTTAAATCCAATTAATACGGTGTTAAATAAAATATTTCAGTATAAAATATATTATTTTTAATCGTTTTAAATAAAGTTACTGTACATTTGTGTGCATCTTTATGCGTATTTTAATACATCTTAATATGAAGCATACTACGTTTACCAGTTTATCTCTCGCGTTGAGTTTGTTCGCTGTGAAGCAGCTCCATGCGCAAGCCATACAGGAGCCTACTGTAAAAAGCCCCACCACCTTTGCGATCATTGTGGATCAGCATACCTACGATCAGGCAAAACCTGAGATCGATGCTTATCGTGCCGCAGTGGAAAAAGATGGATTGGGGACTTATATTATTTCGAGCCAATGGGCCAAACCGGACGAGATCCGAACGCTATTGAAGGGGCTATATACAAAAAAGCAACCCCTGGAGGGTACGGTGCTGATCGGTGATATTCCGATTCCCATGTTGCGTGACGCGCAGTTTTTGACTTCTGCCTTTAAGATGTCGCAAAATATCCGCTGGGATAAGTCCTCGGTGCCATCCGACCGGTACTATGATGATTTTGACCTGCAATTTGACTTTATCAAACAGGATACGGCCAAGTCGAGGTCCAATTATTTTTACTATAGCCTAAGTGCTGGTTCGCCGCAGTATATACAGATGGATATCTATTCGGCGCGGATCAAGCCGCCCGTGGAAAATGGCGAAGATCCCATCGCAAAAATTAAGGCGTATTTGAGAAAGGTCGTTCGGCAGAAAGCACAGGCCAATCCGTTAAATGATATGATCGCTTCGACTGGGCATGGCTATAACTCCAATTCGGTCAACGCAACAATCGGTGATGCCTTGGCCCTCAGATCGCAGATGCCGGCTTTATTTCTTCCGGGAAATTCGGTCAAGTTTATCAATTTTCGCTCCGACAACTTTATTAAGTTCAATATTTTGAATGAACTAAAGCGGGAGGGGGTGGATTTTGCGTATATGACCGGACATGGTACGGCCACGCTGCAGCTGCTCAATGGTTATCCATTGGCCTCTAATCCGCAGCCTTCCATGGAGAATGTGGCACGTTACCTCCGCTCCAAGTTACGTTCTGCAAAAGAGGATGGAAGGGATGTGGAAGCGGTTAAAAAATCGTTTATGGAATCCCTTGGCGTAAACGAGAAGTGGATGTTTGATGCTTTTGATCCCAAAAGTATAGCGGCCGATTCCCTGTTCAATGACGATATGGATATGCAGATCCACGATATCAAAGATGCACATATCAAAGCCCCATTGGTTTACCTCAATTCCTGCCTAACGGGCTCTTTTCACCTGCCCAATTATCTGGCGGGCTATTATCCTTTTTCAGACAATGACAATATTGCGGCGGTGGCCAATTCGGTAGGGGTGCTACAGGATTTGTGGCCGGGTGAGCTTATGGGTTTGCTGCAGCATGGTGTTCGTGTAGGCAATTGGATGAAACATATGGCGTATCTGGAAACGCATATTTTGGGTGACCCAACGTATCATTTTGCAGGTAAGGCCGACGAGCGACTGAAAATCAATACGGCAATCGGTTCGCATGATCAAAATGCGGGCTACTGGCGAGCGCTGCTGAAGGAAAACGATGCCGACCTGCAGGCGCTGGCTTTGGTTTATCTATCGCGTATATTACCTGAAAAAGAGGTCAGCCCCTTGTTAAAACAGTATTACTTTCAATCGGCGTTTGAAACCGTACGTACACAGGCCTTTATACAGTTACGACAACTGGAAAATTCAGATTACTTTGCGGTATTGCATGCGGCTAAATCCGATTCGTATGAATTAATCCGTCGTTTGGCAGTGTATGATCTGGCGGAGTTTGGGGGAAATGATTTTGTCAAAGATATGATCCAGCTGTATCTGAGCGATCCACACTCCGAACGGGTGGGCTACCGCTTGCGGACGTCGCTTAGTTTTATGGAGCCAGCGCTGGTCAAGCAGGAAATCGATCGGCAGATTCGACAAAATCCCGGCTTGAGCAATGCGAAGCTTTTGGCGGACAAACTAGATCAAATTGTTCTTTCTGGCGAGAGAGCAACCCAGAGCCTGACCAAAAAGATCTTGGACAAGGAAGAAAAGGAAAAGGAACGTCTCAATGATATCCGTACCATGCGTCTGTACCGTTATCACCGCATGGTGCCGGTGTTGATTGAGACCGTTCTGGATAAAAGTAACTCGGCGGATATACGTGTAACAGCGCTGGAAGCTCTGAGCTGGTTCCCACTTTCGTATCAGCGTCGCGCCATATACGATGCCTGTGAACAAATAATAAAATCAGATGCTCCAGAAACGGTAAAATACCAAAGTCTGAAAACAAAGAACATCATGGAAGGCTATTCGAAAAAATAGGGCATAGGCCTATCGTTTCCCTAACGGATTATTTGTTGTCCGCAGCTTGTGACTTCGGGCGGAGGCAGCGTATTTCCCCGCTTTTTTATTCGGCGAAGTCGGCGATTTTCATGTTTTTGATCAGGTCTATGCGCGATTGGCTGGGGGATTTTTCGCTTTCACGTTTATTGCCTGTAAATTGGGTGTATAGTGCGTTGTGCTCATCGGTAAACCTGACCTGTTCGACGGTTTTGATCCGCTCGGGGACATTGGCGCCAAACCATTCTCTATCGGCTGCCGCTTGCCAGGTGACATAATACAGTATGGCTCCGGCAGGGTAGTTGCCGGCTCCCTTCGTGTGGGCATGGTTATAGGCTATGGCATTGCCGTAAAGGGTCGATAATGTTCCATCTTGAGGCTGAATGCGACTCGTGAGGCCATGGAGCAATAGTGGATTTTCGGGTAGATCGGCCAGTTCGTGAATGGCAGCGTCTTCATTGAGCCCTAATGCTGCATGGGTGGCGGGGTTCTGGTTTGTACAGCCTGCTATTACAGTCAGTAGCAGTGCTACGCCGATATAACTTGTATTTTTCATCGTTTAGTGGTTTTTAGCTGTTAATTTCTTCAGATCCAAGGGTCTGGTAAAGACAAAGTCATTTGCTTTGACAGGCTGGTGACAGGCAATACATTCGGCTGTAAACAGGGCTGTGCCACCATAGGGCTTCAGATCCTTACCTCGCCAGCGCGCCCAGCCCCAGCCAGCTGTTGCAGCATATTGCTTTGCATCTTTAATCATAAATTCGACCTGTACAAAATCACCTGTTGACAGGCTTCCATCTGCATTTGCGACTTGCTTCCATGCGGCCTTGGCGAGCACGGCGCCATCGGGCCAGGGATTTGTGCGCGCTTCCTGGATCGCCCTGACAGCAATGTCATTCCCGTAAATCATCCGTAGGGTACCGTTGTCAAAACGATCGGTTATACTGATGATATTCCAATTGCGGTAGTCGGAAATATAGGAGATACCATTTGGCGTGGGCTGTACGGTTTGTTTGGATTGGCCCATTTTCCCTCGCACGAAATCGGTAAACTGCTGTTTGATTTTGTCTGTTTTGATCGTATCTATGCCAATAGGTGCCTTACGACTGCGCACAAAATCCTTTAGGGTATTGATATCTTTTTCGGACAGTGCCGCCTGTGGGTGTGCCAGCAAGTAGGAGGGTAATGGCATCTGTCCCCATAGAATTTTATTCAGCGAATAATAGAGTTTGGTATTTTGTACTGCCGGTGTCAGCTGGCTCCAGTTTGAAAAATCCAGTGCTTTTCGGCCCTTTATGATATGGTCATTGACCAGATAATTTGCGGGCGTCAGTTGATCGTACCAGCGTAGGTTTGTCTGGCTTGAATGGCAATCGAAGCAGGAGCTCCGGAGAATTGCATTCACTTCCTGCGGAATACCGGGCAGGTCGCTACTGGGGATATTGCTCGGCTGTTCGGGCCGGATGAGTTGCATAAGTGCGATAATAACCGCAATAGACAATACGACTAATCTGATTTTTTTCATTGTTCCATTAAGATTTATCTACACAAACATAGCGTTGATGAGTCGATGAGCGGATAGACTTGTTGATGAGAGGGGAAAAATAGCTGCTAAAAGGGAATAATGCAGCTTGAATGAATGCCCTAAAAACGGTATTTTAGTCGTATTGATTTTTAAGGTGAATAAAACGAAATTATATATCCTCACTTTTGCGGTGATTGCGCTGTTGTGCTCGCTGGCAACCATGGCCACCCTGCATTATTTTTATACCCAGGCCAAAGAAACATTGAACGAACAGAAAATCCAGTCGGGACAACGTGAGATCCGCGAACTCGGTATGTTATTGGAGCAGCAGCTGCAGGCCGGTATGCCGACGCAGCAAGTCATCGGTAATTTGCAGCAGAGCATATTAAATACCGACGTACAAAGTGAATTTGTATGCATGTATAATCGGGCTGGAATAGAATTATGTCATCCCGATCCGGCATTTGTCGGAAAGAAAATTGATGTTGGGAATTCTACTTTTTCGAATACGGCAAAGGAACAGCGTTTTCAACAGGTACTGGAATCGGGGCAACAAAGCTCGGGTATTCGTGTATTTCCTGAGAATATGGGTCGTAGTTCCGAAATTGTTAGCGTATATCCGGTCAAAGGAACCGACTGGATGCTGGCTAGCCATGCCAATATCGATGTGATGCAAAAACAGTTACAAAACCTTTACAGCAAGTTTTTGACAGGTGCAATCGTGTTGATTGTGCTCATTACTGCTGGCTGTTATATTTTGATCCGATTGCTTTACCGTAAATACGAGCTTGCGATTGATGAGCAGATTGGGGGGTTAAATGCCGAAGTGAACAGCCTTACGATACTTAATAAACAGCTGGAGCAAAGACAGAAGCCCGAAGTACCTCTTGTTGCTGAGGAAGAAAAAATCCGAAAACGGTTGATAACCTATGTGAAAGACGAGATTATACGGATTGATACCGCAGACATTGCCTATATTGTTTTGAATGACAGCATTGTTACGGTGCTTACCTTTGAAGGGCAGGAGTATACCGTCAACAGTAGCTTGGACGATTTGATAAAAGAACTGGACAACCTGATCTTTTACAGGGCCAACCGCCAGTATATTATCAATGTCAATGCCATTGACAGCATATGGATGTATGGACGCAATCAGCTACGTATTCAGACAAAACCGCAAAGCACAGCGCCGATCCTGATCAGCAAAAACAAAGTGGCGGAATTTAAGAAATGGCTTGACCGATGAGTGACAGGGCTTGCATTACTGTTGTTTTTTGGAAGATGAGGGGGGAAACCTGCTCCTACGCTTACCGAACTCTGCGTTATGGGAAGCATTTAGAATGTTATTTCTTTAAATTTTTACTGAACTTATAGTACTTAAATCATGAAAAAGCCCCAATTCGTTAAACAAACCGGGGCCATTTTCACAGGTAGATTAAGACTTTTGTTAAGCTTTGATAAATAAACCTGCAATATTAAGTACAGCTTCCGCAGATAATGGCTCATCAAAAGATTGTGTGGCTGCACTTGTTGAGATTTTTCCCATGGAGCCAGACAGCGAAGTAATATCAACTCCGGCTTGTTTTACATTGTCTTCACCAGCATAAACAGGATCAACGACAGCACCGATACCGGTATCATTTGCCCCTGTAATCCAAGGTTTTTGATTTGCAGCACCACCTCCTCGTGCACGGCGCATCTGACGGATATGTGAGGCATGCCTCGCTTCGACAGAGTGGATCTGTAATGCTGCAGTAAGCACAACGCGGTTGCCAAGCAAGATGCCTGCCTGTCCTTTATATGCTCTCACCCCGGTATCTTCAAATGCCTGTGCAACCGCTAAAAATGTATCGTAATCGCTAAAGACATTTCCAAATGTGCCACCCGCCGTAAAATCGAATGTCGGCTTTGAAACTGCCTTACTGCCCAATACCTGTTTCAGAAAATTCACGTGAGCTACTTCATGATCCCGTATGGTGGTAATGGCTCCGAGCGGTTTGCCCGCGGGAATAAGTCCAGCTTTGGCAACACCCATCGTATAATATTCTGCTTCTAAATATTCGAGGGTCAATGCATAATTTAGTACACCATTTACGTCCGTTGGAGCTGTGGCACCATAGGCTTTTTTGAAAAGTTCACTCACAAAAAAGGGAAGTGCCGCTAGGGTTACTTTTTTACTCATGGAAGCTAGATTTTTAATTGCTTCGCGACGTGGGCTGATGCGATCGCTGAACTCAGGATCTACAGCATTTATTTGTTCAAAAACGTTTAAAAGATTCATGATAAGTAAGTTTTGGATGATTAATAAGTGGGTAGATCCGATACATCGATTTTCGATTTGATAAACGGTGCTGCAGCGCTCAGTACCACGCTTGGACTTTTGGCAACATCGAGACCATTGGAATCGACAACTTCCATATTGGCAAAACTGCCGTTGTCAATCATGTCACGTACCCAGGCAGCATGCCGCGCTTCGACCGAAACGATCTTGCCTGCCAATAACAAATAATTAGGATCTTTGATAAGCCATCCAGCTCCGTTGTAAGCAGATACACCTAAATCTTCAAATGTTTTGGCCGTTGCCAGGACATTTTCCCGGCTACCGAAATTAATACCCGAAAGATTTAATTCAAGACTGGAGATTGCTTTGGCTCCCAGAGCGACTTTAAAAAATTCGCGATGGGCAATCTCGTGATCACGGATATCCGTAAAGAAAGCCTTTTCCATATCGGTCATGCCCGAGTAGGGATTATTGACCAATTGGGTATAAAAAGCAGCTTCAAGCTGTTCTAGCGCATATGCGTAATTGAGAATAGCAATATCGCCGCTACCAAAATACAAACCTTTACCACCGTTATCGATATCATCATCGTGGTCTTTTTTACAACTAGACATACCGAGAATGGCTAATGATGCAGCGCTAGCGCCAGCAAATTTCAGGAAATCCCGTCTGCGGAGATCTCTTTTGTCAATTTCACCATTGGAGTTCAATAGCGAATCGTTGAGGGGCTTTGTTGTCTTTTCCATAACAAAAGTCTTTTCGTTTATAATTTTCTGTACTTATAACCATCTACGACTTATTGGAAAGCTTGGATTTCAAAATTCTATTTTTTTTTATATTTTTTTTGATGGAGTTCTTAGATGGCGTAAATAAAGATCATTTCACATGTAAGCGAAGAGCTCAGTGCTGTATTATTCTACCTAGTAGCGCAAAAAAACTGATGTAGACTTACATCAGTTTTTTGCTAAAAACCGTTTGGGCTATTACTTTTACTTCTTGGCTAGCAAGGGCAGATATTTTTCATAACCCTTTGCTTTCATTTCTTCTTTAGGCACAAATTGGAGAGAGGCACTATTGATGCAATAGCGTAGTCCCCCTTTGTCGGCAGGACCGTCATCAAAAACATGTCCCAGATGAGCGTCACCGGTTTTACTACGTACCTCCGTGCGGCGCATGCCGTGAGAATTATCAGTTAATTCTTCGACTAGCTTTGGATTGATCGGTTTGGAAAAGCTGGGCCATCCACAGCCTGATTCAAACTTGTCCGTCGAGACAAACAGTGGTTCACCAGTAGTAATATCCACATAAATGCCATCTCTGAACTCATCATTATATGCGTTGTCAAAGGCACGCTCGGTTGCCTGATTTTGTGTTACATCATATTGTAGTGCTGTAAGTTCTTTTTTAAGTGTGCTTTGGTCCTTTTTTTTGAAGGTAGATGATGCATCGGTAGCTTTGGCAGTAGATGGATTGGCTTTTCTTGCCATTTCAAATAATTCTGGATCAATGTGGCAGTAGCCACCTGGATTTTTGTCGAGATATTTTTGATGGTATGTCTCAGCGTCGTAGTAATTCTGTAAGGGTTCCAGCTCAACAACGATTTTTGCTGGATATTTTTTGGCCAGTTCGGCCAGGCTTTCCTTGATAACTGGAATGGCTGAATCATTTGTATAGTAAATACCAGTACGATATTGTGTTCCGATATCATTTCCTTGTTTGTTGACCGAGGTCGGGTCTATAGTTTTTAGGAATAAATCTATGAGTAACTTTAAATCAACGGCTTCTGGATCATAAGTGACTTTGACTGTCTCCGCAAAGCCCGTTTTTCCAGTGGAAACCTGCTCATAGCTTGGGTTCTTTAGATGGCCATTGGCATAACCAACTTCGGTCGCGATCACTCCGCGTACCTGTTTGAAAAAATGCTCCGTACCCCAAAAACATCCCCCGGCAAAATAAATAACCTGATCTTTCTTGCCAATAGGGTTCGTAGCTTGTTGTTTAATTATCTTGGAACCATTAGTTTTCTGTGAAAAACTAAATTTGCTGAGCATAAATAAGCCTAATCCTAGTAATAGTAATAAAAATACCTTTTTCATAGCGTTTCTCCATTCTTGTTTTTTATATACGATGTAAAGACCCGAATTGGATTTTATCAATTTAAAAATTCGGGCTCTCTGCTTCCATATTGGTAAGATATGTCTAGCTATGGATTTCCATAAAAGACGGATAGAAAGTTTTTAAATTGATGCACTTACTTACTTGTCGCTGACAATACGTTACCTTTACCGAAGGACATCTATGTTTCTGCTGCTAAAAGTTAACGGATAGATGAATTCCAATTTTAAACTTAGATGGGCTGCTATCGCTTCACTATTCGAGATAATGTCCCTGACGGATAAGCAGTGCCCTGTATTTATTGAATACGCTAGATTTGGATACAAAGCCCATATATTTTTGCTCAGGTCCAAGCACGGGCAGGATCCAAGTGTCTTCTTTGTTCATTTTTGACATCACAGATTCCATACTTTCATGAATAACGACGATATCATTGGGTTTTTGAGCCAATTTTTCAAATGTTGTATACAGACCATCCAATTCGCCAAGTAGAATCGAGAATAGATATTCGCTATTGACCAGCCCGATGAATTTGCCATCATGGCTCACAATGGGAAATATATTTCTTTTGCTATGAATAATATCGTGCTGCCTAGATTTAGGGGTTTCATCCGGACGTAAAATCACAAAGTTGGTTTCCAGAACGTATTTGATCCGCATCATGCTCAATACCGAGCGATCTTTATCTTCGTAAGATATAAGGTCTCCCGATTCTGCCAATACCTTTGTATAGATTGAATGTTTAAGTATGGTTCTATTGATCAGATAGGAGATAGAACAGACAAGCATAAGCGGAACCATTAAAGTATAACCGCCCGTTACTTCAGCAATCAGAAACATGCCGGTTAAAGGGGCATGCATAATGCCGCTCAGGGCACCGGCCATGCCAGCTACAACAAAATTAGGAACGTTCAGTTCTGCAAGCCCTGTTAGATTGATCCCATAAGAGAATGCAAATCCCAAAAGGCCACCCATCACTAAGCTTGGTCCAAACACGCCACCATTGCCACCGCCATTTAACGTAAAAAGGGCTGCAAATGATTTTCCGAATAGAGTCAATAAGGTATAGCCAAAAACCACGATACCCATGTTGTGATATTCTGAGAATAGGCTATTTTTGACAATTGCGTTGAACTGCCCGTTGAGAATTTGCTGTATGGTCAGATAGCCCTCGCCATATAGGGCGGGAAATACCAGGATCATAAGACCCAGCGCGACACCGCTCACCCAAACCTTGTTATAAGGATTTTTTATTTTCCGAAACCATTGGTTGACAACGACAGATACGCGCGCAAAATATACGGTGTATAAGCCTATCAGTACAGCCATTAGCAGGTAGAAGAATAAGGCTGATACCTGCCAATACGAATTAAAATTCGTAAATAGGGGTTCACTGTATAGCAGCCGCGAAACCACCGATGCCATTGCAGAGGAGATCAGCAATGGAATAAATACAGGGATGGAAAATTCGGGCAGCAGAATCTCAATGGCAAAGATCATACCGGCCAGAGGACTATTAAATGCACCCGCGATACCTGCAGCTGCACCACAGGCCAGCAGCATAGTCACTTCCTTATATTGTAATCCAAAAAAGCGCGCAATGTTTGAACCAATGGATGATCCGCTTAAGGCTACCGGAGCCTCTAAACCACAAGATCCCCCAAAGCCAACGGTGATGGCTGAAGTCACCACCTGTGAATAAATATTACTGGGATCCAGTCGGCTTCCTTTTCGGCTGATCGCGTAAATAATCGGCGTTATGCCATGTTCAATCTTTTTACCTCTGATAAATTTTCGGACAAATAATACACTCAGCAGAATACCGATCAAAGGAAAAATCAAATACAGCGAATACTTCACTTTCCAGTCGATATCGTTCTGAATACTTGTGGCAATAAAATGAGTCAGTCTTTTTAAAACGGATGCCATTAATCCGCCTACAATACCTACCAAAAAGGCTAAGATGATGATAAAGTTTCGGTTGGAAACTTTTCTCATGCGCCATTGATTGATCTGGTCTATTTTCCTGTAAAAGGTCTTTCTAAAATTTGCCATTGTGAACTATTCAGCACTTTGTTTTATCCCGTAAAACGAAGCGCAGCAATATAGTCATTCCTGCAAGGAATTAGTTCTTCTACCTCCCCAATAAGCTTTAATACTAACGTATTGTTACATTATATATCTTTTAAACCATCATCTTTTTTTTTGGACCATAATTCCAGGTTTGGAAATTGGAATTTACTGCTGTCGAATACAGCATCTTGCTTAGACTTTTGCTGCTCACGGTAGTCTGCATAAATGGAGAGCACTTTTTTGTGAAGCAGGAGTATTGCGATCAGATTGAGCCAGGCCATAAGTCCAACGCCAATATCGCCCAAAGTCCAGGCAGACTTGGCAGTACTGATGCAGCCTACATAGGTGGATACCAGGATCAGGATCCTCAAGATCCAGATAAGTATAGTTTTATGCTGTTTCTTTCGGCTAACAAAACTAATGTTGGTTTCAGCAATATAATAATAAGCCATAATGGTTGTAAATGCGAAAAAGGCTAGTGCCAAAGCAACAAACGCATTTCCAATGGTCGGGAAATGGTGCGACACGGCCTGTTGGGTAAAGGCTGGCCCCATTTCCGTAGCCGGAAGGTGTTGTACAATAAATCCCCCAGCTGGATTTTCAACATTGTATTGGCCGGTAAAGAGTATCATTAAGGCTGTAGCGGTACATACAAACATGGTATCCACATAGACCGAAAATCCTTGAACCAAACCCTGCTTGATCGGATGCGATACTTCGGCTGCAGCTGCCGCATGCGGAGCTGTGCCCTGGCCAGCCTCATTACTATAAATACCCCGTTTGACGCCCCACGAGATTGCCATGCCTGCTACTGCACCAAACGTAGCTTCCATGTTTAAGGCAGATTTTACGATCAATGCAATAACTGAAGGGATTTCCGTAAAATTGAGTCCAATAATGACTAAAGCCATAAGGATATAGGCGCCAGCCATAAATGGTACAACATATTCCGCAACGGTGCTGATGCGCTTTACGCCACCTATGATAATAATGGCCAGTAGGCCAGCTATGGCTAATCCGGTGATACTCGGCGATAGTTGGAAAGCAGACTCGACTGCTGCACTGATACTATTGCTCTGGACTCCGGGTAACAAAAATCCAGTACTGATGATCGTAACGATAGCAAAGGTCCATGCAAAAGTTTTGGATTTCAGTCCTTTGAGGATATAGTAGGCGGGGCCGCCCCGGTATTCACCATCGTTTACCTCTTTGTACATTTGGCCTAGGGTAGCTTCTACAATGGCCGAAGCACTGCCTAAAAATGCAATCACCCACATCCAAAAAATAGCTCCTGGGCCGCCCATGGCAATTGCTGTCGCAACACCAGCGATATTCCCTGTGCCCACTCGTCCTGAAATAGCAAGAGAAAAGGCCTGAAAAGAGGAGATACCTTTGTCTGAACTGCTCCCATTAAAAAGTAAACGGATCATTTCCCGAATTTGCATCAGCTGGGGGCAACGGAAACGTATGGTAAAATAAATACCGGTTAGCAGACAGAGGTAAACAAGAGCGTCACTCCAGATGATATTGTAAATTTTATTGATTAATTCTTCCATGTTGTATAATTGAATTCTTAGGCCTGCTAAAAATAGGAAAAGCGGTTAAGACTATCTTAAATATTGAATAGATTTTGTTTATCTATTTCAGAATTGTTATATGGAATACTTATAAGTACAATTAGCCTTCTTCGTATAGCATATTTATATAGTGAAAGTATTTTTCAATTCTGTTACGAAAAATTCTCAAACAGGCCAATTCGGAATGCGTATTTTCAGAAACATTAGCGTCGGTTAGTTGTTAAAAATATGGTTAATTGTTAAAAATATAATGAAAGGCCGCATTGTAAACAAAATTTAATTCAAGTGATCTTGTCAAAATCGACATTCAACAAAGGAATCATTATTCCGAGCCTGATCTTCATCATAGGAGTGTGTCTGCTAGCTGTGTTTTTTCCAAACTTGACGGTAAGTATTCTAGATACAATAAAGCAGTTTATTTTTGTGAATCTCAACTGGGTATATGTCTGGGCCGTTACGCTTTTTGTTATTTTTCTGATTTACCTCATGTTTAGCAAGTTTGGTAATATCAAGCTGGGAAGTAACGACAGTAAGCCCGAATACACTTTCTTTTCGTGGATTTCCATGTTATTTGCTGCAGGTATGGGGATCGGATTGATGTATTTCAGTGTTGCAGAGCCGATGCAACATTTTTCGACCGAGGCTTTTGCCGGAAACCACTATATTAATCGAGCTAAAAATGCGCAGTTGTATACTTTTTTTCACTGGGGTATACATGCTTGGGCGATTTATGCTGTGGTCGGCTTGGCTCTATCGTACTTTGCATACCGCTATCGGCTTCCGCTATCACTTCGTAGTTGCTTCTATCCTTTATTGAAAAATAAGATCAATGGAAAATGGGGCAACGCGATTGATGTATTTGCGCTTTGCAGTACATTTTTTGGTATTACGACTACATTGGGGTTTGGCGTAGTTCAGGTAAATGCTGGATTGCAAACCTTGGGACTTGTACCCGATAATAATTTCACCTATCAGATCATGATTGTCGGCGTCTTAACATTGTTAGCTGTTTTATCAGCCACTTCAGGGGTAGATAAGGGGGTTAAGCTGTTGAGCAATATCAATATCATAACTGTTGTTATTCTATTACTATTTGTGCTTTTTCTTGGGCCTACAGTTTATCTTATCGGCAGTTTTACAGAGGGAATAGGCAATTATGTAAACAATTTCTTTAGTTTGACTTTCGATACACATGTTTACGATGAGGCAACATTACCCTGGTTTTATAATTGGACGATTCTATACTGGGCCTGGTGGATATCATGGTCTCCCTATGTAGGATTATTTATTGCTAAAATTTCCAAAGGGCGGACCATCCGTGAATTTATTGCTGCGGTATTCATTATACCGACCATATTTAATTTTATCTGGATGTCGGTCTTTGGTAATAGCGCCATGTGGTTTGATATCAATATTGCTAAAGGTGCTTTGAGTTCTTTAGCAGATAATCCAGATGCCCTAATGTTTCGATTTTTAGACTATTTGCCTTTGTCCAATATGGTCAGCTATCTGGTTATTCTCATTATCATTATCTTTTTTGTGACCTCAGCTGATTCGGGCATATTTGTAATGAATAGTATTGCAACAAAGAATGCTGTAAAATCCCCAAAATGGCAAATGATATTTTGGGGTGCTTTACTGGCCATCTTAGCCCTTATGTTATTGAATACGGGTGGATTGCAGGCTTTACAAACCATGACACTTATTACAGCACTGCCATTTTCAATTATCATGCTGCTTTTTTGCGTCAGTTTGGTCAAAGCATTGACCATAGACCGAAGTTATTATGAACGTGATTTTTCGGTGAGCACTGTGCCCTGGTCAGGAGAATTTTGGAAAGACCGCTTGCAACAGATTGTTTCGTTTAAAAGCCGTGAATCGGTCGATGAGTTTATGAGGAACACAGTGAAGGCAGCGTTAGAAGATTTGCAGGCTGAGTTTAAGGAGAATGGTATTGAAGCAAAGATCCATGAGTTGGATGAACCAAATCGAATAGCGATTGAAATCCGACACGACCTAATCAACAATTTTATATATGGCGTCAAGAATCAGTTTAAAGTGGTATCCGATTATGTCGTCGAAGAAGAAAATCTTCCTGACCTAGCCGATAAGAAAACTTACTTTCCAAAATCTTATTTTGGAGATGCCCGTGAGGGTTACGATGTCCAGTACTTTACAAAAAATGAGCTGATAAGCGATGTCCTGAAACATTATGAGCGCTTCTTGGAAATAATCTCGGAAGAGAAAAATGAAATGTTTATCAGTAGCAATGCCAACAAGAATCTGAGATAATGTCTTATATCGGTCTTATCTTGCTTAAATGAAGTCATTCCCGAGCTTGTATCTAATTGGATTTCTGCCTACCGATTTTCGATTTATTAATCGGTAGGCAGATATAAATTTCTAAGTTGAAGCTATTAAGAGCCCGGAGCTTTGGAGACTATCAAACGCATATCATCGGATGCTGGCAGTTCGAATACCTGCAGGTGGAAGTGCTTGATAGCAGCCAATAGGTGGTCAAAAATATCGGCCATGGTATCTTCAAAATATACCCATTGTGTTCCCTTGGTAAACATGTAAAGTTCCAAGGGGATACCATATTCGCTTGGTGCTAGCTGACGCACCAGTAGGGTCAGTTCCTGGTGAATGTTTGGGTTATGTTTGGCATAGGCCAGCACGTAAGCCCTAAAAAGTCCGACATTGGTCATCCTCCGGCCATTGACGGGTGAAGAGGTATCGGTATTCCAGGTTTTATTGTAATCGGCAATTTCCTGTTCTCGCTTTTCAATATAGGGTGTCAGCAGGTGGATTTTTTTCAATGCTGTTATTTCGTCCTCGCTTAAATAGCGGACCGAAGACATTTTAATATTCAGCGCACGTTTTATACGGCGTCCACCTGTTTCCTGCATGCCCCGGTAGTTTTTGAAAGAATCGCTGAGAAGAGTGTAGGTCGGTATGGTGACAATGGTTTTGTCCCAGTTCTGTATCTTCACATTGTTTAGATTGATCTGCAAGACGTCACCATCCACACCATATTTGGGTATTTCAATCCAGTCGCCTACACGTACCGAGTCGTTGGCAGACACTTGTATACTGGCCACAAAACCCAAGATGGTATCCTTAAATACCAGCATCAGGATGGCGGATGCAGCTCCCAATGAAACGAGAAATGACCAGGGCGAATTGCCCGTCAGGAGAGAAACCACCAGTGTACCGATCACAAAAATAAGAAAGATCTGAACCACCTGCAGATAACTGTCGATGGGTTTGTCTTTAAAACCTTTGGATGTTCGAAAAATATCCCGGCAGGTTTTTAATAAGCTATTTGCCAGCTGATAGATCATGACCAAAATCAATAAATCGAGAAACTTGACAATAGCTGCGGTGAGTATCGGAAATCCCAGAAAGATCACCGGAAGCAGCTGACGCGTAAGCAGCACAAGTACGGTACGGCTCAGGCGCACATGCACCTTATTTTCCAACAGATAATCATCCCATTTGGTCGAAGTCCGTCGCGCAATTTTATTTAATACCGAATAAAGTACCTGACGCATGATATAATCAAGTGCATAAAGCAGGAGCGCTAAAGCGAGAAGAAGTCCCAATGCGGTAACTATGTGTGCTTGCTGTTCGGGTAGACCTAATTTTGCGAGAAGATCGTAAATGGACTGGTAAATTGAACTTGATGACCGTTCATTGAAGTTAAGCATGTTTAAATTTTTCATATGAACAGACAAATTTACGAAGAAATAAAAAAACGGATTTTAAAGGGATAAGTACCCATTTATGCTTGTTTTGGCGCTTTAAATTTGCTTAATGATTAATTTTTACGTATATTTGTAAATTAATAGATAACCTGATGGCAAAAATTTTCTGTTTTTGCATCTTAAAAACCCCCAACGATTTGAATGAGATTAGTGTGATAGGTGGTGGGAGTTGGGCTACGGCCCTGGTTAAAATTTTGACAGAAAATGGCATCTTTGTCAATTGGTATATGCGGCGTTCTGAACAGGTGCGCTCGATCAATAGTGATGCTGTAAACCCTGACTACCTATCGTTTTTAAAACTTGATAATACAAAAATTTATGCGTCCGATCAACTGGACGAAGTGTTGGTCCGATCGAAAGTAATTCTATTCGTCGTGCCGAGTGCGCAGCTGGACATTGTTTGTGCATCAATTCCCAAAGAGGCCCTCGCCGAAAAATTCGTGATTACGGCAATCAAAGGGACTGTCGGCTCCAACAATTTGCTCCCCAGTGCTTATCTCGCCATGTATTTTGAGCTTAAAGATTTTCAGCAGGCAATTATAGCGGGCCCTTGCCACGCTGAAGAAATCGCCAGAAACAAGAAAACCTATATGACCTTATGCGGCCCGAATGAAACATTTATCCGTAAGATCTCTAAGGGCTTTGCTTCAAGCTATATGCAGGTGAATTATAGTCGGGATACAATGGGCGTAGAGTATGCTGCTATTTACAAAAATGTGGTCGGCATTGTCTGTGGCATGGCTGAGGGACTACACTATGGCGACAATTTTATGTCTGTTCTGGTCGCTAATGCCATTGACGAATTGCAGCGGCTGCTGTGTGCTTTTGGCGCTCCCAATGTCCGACTCGGCAGCTCTACTTATTTGGGCGACCTCCTGGTAACTGGTTATTCCGTGCATAGTCGCAACCGGACGTTTGGTAAATACCTGGGGCAGGGCTATTCGGTTTTCGAGGCACGCGAACTTATGGGTATGGTCACCGAAGGATATTTTGCAACGAAGGGACTGATGGCTACAGTCTTGCGTCTCGGGCTTAACTTGCCGCTATTACAAACAGCTTATCGCGTACTGTATAATCATATGGCTGCAATTGATGAATTTAAACTTTTAGAAAGGAATATAAAATAATATGTTATTAGCAACGGATTTAGATGGAACTTTTTTGGGTGGAAAAATGGAAGACCGCCTTAGATTATATAGATTGATAAAAAACAGCCCGAAAATTCAGCTGGTTTTTGTTACCGGCAGAGGATTGGAGTCGGTCTTGCCGCTACTGAGTGATCCGCTCATTCCAGTGCCGGATTTTATTATTGCCGATGTGGGCGCCACGGTCGTGAACGGACACAGTCTAGAAGCAATTGAGCCGCTGCAGAGTGAAATTGAAGAAAAATGGCCGCAGACTTATGCCATCCGGGCTGCGCTCGAGGAAATCCCACAATTGAACTACCAGCATGTACCGCAGCAGCGCCGCAGCTCCTTTTATTATGAATCTGGGGTAGACCATAGCCTGGTGCAGCAGGTAGCGGACAAGTATGACTGTGATATGATTACTTCGGCTGATAAGTACCTTGACTTTCTTCCGAAAGGTGTCAATAAGGGGACAACACTCAAAAAGCTTGTGGAATTCCTAGAGGTTAGTGTAGATGAAGTAATGGTCGCTGGCGATACGCTCAATGATCTGGCCTTATTTGAAATCGGCTTTCGTGGTGTCGCCGTTGGAAAATCTGAGCAGGGGCTTCTGCAGGCCATTGATGGGCTGGATACTGCTTACGCCGCGGAAGCAGCCGGGGCAGGAGGGATACTCGAATATATGGAAAAATATAGGCCTTTTCAGCAACTTATTCGGGAGGAACAAAAAATTGCACTTCAAAAAAGAAAACCCAAAAAGTCCGATCAGCTGGTGATGGTATATCATCGCTTGCCTTTTGAAAAGGAATCGGTGAATGGGAAGACCGTAAGGATAGCGCCCAAAAGTCCAAATGGCATTATCCCATCGTTATTGGGCTTATTTGAAAAGGGACGGTCCGGTCTTTGGATCGGTGAAGAGGTAATCCAACCGGACGGGCAGCCTGTTAAAAACCAGCTGGTGGATGAAAGCAAATACCCTAATTTGGTCGCCTCCACTATATCTTTATCTAAAGAAGATATCGACAAGTTCTATCGTGTATTCTCAAAAGAAGCGTTTTGGCCGACAATCTTTTCCTTTGTGGATAAAGCTAAATTTAATCACGAAGACTGGGCTCATTACCTGATAATCAACAAACGATTTGCCGAACGGATTGCACGGGAAGCTGACGATGAAGCGCTTGTCTGGATCCATGAGTATAATCTATGGATGGTACCCGCTTTTTTAAAAACTATGCGTCCTGATCTGAAAATTGGATTTTTCCACCATACTGCTTTTCCTGCAGCTGATATATTTAATATTATTCCATGGCGAAAAGAAATTATTGGCAGCCTCTTGCTCTGTGATTTTATCAGTTTTCATATCCCACGTTATGTAGAGAATTTTGTGGATGTTATTCGTAGCCATACACCGTTCAAAGTAATTAAAAAAGTCAATGTTGCCAATCAGTTTCTGACCTATAGCTGTGCTTTGGGGGTCGATCAGATGACAAAGGTAATAGAGGTGGATGGAAGGCAAATTAGACTTGGTGCACAGCCTGTGGGAGTTAATAGGGATCATATCGAACAGATTTTGACAGATAATAATGTGAGGACGGAAATAACTGCCCTCAAAAAGACCAAAGCCGAATCAGAAATAACACGTATTATTTCCATTGAGCGCCTAGACTACGTCAAGGGGCCCTTGGAAAAGATTCAGGCTTTTGGTGAATTTCTTGCAGAGTATCCTGAATTCAGGGGTAAGATTGAACTGGTCAATGTCTGTACTCCGCCTTCTCAGGGGATGACAATCTATGATGAAATTCGCGATCAGGTGAATCAGGCCGTAGGCGAAATCAATGGTAAATATGCGACGATGAATTGGACGCCCATTCAATATTTTTACAGGGCACTGCCCTTTGAGGAAGTGGTCAAGCATTATGCGCTGAGCGATATTGCGTGGATTACTCCTTTGCGTGACGGACTGAACCTGGTCGCAAAGGAATACATTGCGACTCATGGGCTATTGGATACTTCAGGGACTCTTGTACTTTCGGAATTCGCGGGGGCTTCGGTTGAGCTGCCTTATGCTATCCTGACAAACCCTTATGACCGAAAGAGTATGAAAGATGCATTATTGAAAGCTTTGGTAATGGAGCCGGGTGAGGCTCAGGTGAGAGCGCGTAGATTATATGAGCATATCGAGCATTATGATATCCATTATTGGGGAAAGGATTTTGTGAAAGAGCTCGAAAAGTCTGGCAGATAAAGTCTATCCCTTCGTGATTTCTCGTGTTTTAGAGGGAAAGGTGCAAGTTTCGATAGCTCAATTGTTTTTAGTAAATTAGTAACCATATGATAGCGTCGATGGATGACAGGACTGTTGATTTTACCATATTTTTATTTAATATATCAGTAGGTTTATGCGTGAAATCAATTGTCATGAGGAAAAAATTCACCTGTGTGGAAATATACAGTCTTTTGGGTATTTATTTATCTTTGAAGACGATAAGTGTATCGGGGTAAGCGAAAACTGTGCAGCTATTGCTGGTGAAGAATACTCCGCAATGCTGGGCATGACTGTAGATGATGTTCTTCATCGGATAGTTCCTTCATTTGAACTTCGGGGAGAGAACATTGAACAGGCTGTTTCCGACAGCATGTTTGCCAGGTATGCCGATCGCGTGACTATCCATCAAAACGAATATTTTTTAAGTCTCTATAGGTATGATAGTAAAATTTATCTTGAAATAGAGGCCTGCAACCCTCTCGCTGTCAAAACGACCAAATTATATTATTATGCAAAGCATTTAGATGACCGAAGCAGCGGCAACTCTTGCTGGCAGGCATTGACTGAATTGATTAAGGATATTATTCACTATGATAGGGTGATGGTGTATCGCTTTTTGGAAGATAATAGTGGACAAGTTATTGCAGAGAGCAAGAGTGCTGATCTGGAATCGTTGATGAATTATCGTTATCCGGAATTCGATATTCCAGCACAGGCACGCGAGCTTTATCGTATTTTTCATGCCCGCCATACGGCGGATGTCAATGCGGAAGCGATTCCGCTGATGGGGCGGAGTGCCAATGATCTCGATCTTACACGCTGTAGCCTTCGGGCGCTTTCACCCATGCATTTGCAATACCTTAAAAATGCCGGCGTAGAGGCGAGTGCAAGTTTTAGCATTATCGTAGACGATGATCTTTGGGGGCTTGTTGCTTGTCAGAATCGGGAGCCAATGCACGTCGATCTTTCACAGCGCCATCTATGTACCTTTCTTACACAATACGCTGTAAACAATTATCTGGCAGATTTTCAGAAGAAACAGGTGAAAGTTCAGAAAAATCTATCGCAGCTCAAGCATGATCTAAAAAGTGATTTGTTGGTCAAGCGCGACTTGTATGACGTATTGGAAAAGTATGCAGTGCGTATTATGGAGGTAATGAATGGGCAGGGGCTAATCATTAAACGCGATCGCGCGATTATGATGGTAGGTGAGGTGCCTGACAAAAAAATGCTCCGAGAAATTGATAAAAAAATAGCCACCGCAGAATTTTTTGTGACAGATAGATTTAAGGGCGATGGTCCTTCCGAAGATATTGAAATATATCCCGGTGTACTACGCATCAGTATTCTGCCCGCAAATAACTGGTACTTATATGTTTTTAGAAAAGAACGCCTGATAGAAGAGACTTGGGCAGGTAAGCCGGAAAAAGTGATGCAGGTTGACGAAGATAGAAAGATTACCTTTCCTTCGCCAAGATCTTCTTTCGAGGCATGGAAAAAAATTACAAAAGGAAAAGCCGAAAAATGGCAATCTTCCGAACTCGCTTTTATTGAAAATATTACACAGATTATTCAGCAAGCGGTAGCACAGCGTGGGGGAGAGATTGATGAATTGAACAAAAAATTGGTGCGCTCTAATAATGCGCTTGATACTTTTGGCTATACGCTGACCCATGATCTTAAAAATCCGCTGACGACGATACAACTCACTGCGCAAATGTTGCTCCATAAAAAAGACATCTCTGACGAACTGCTTGCAAAGTCAATGAAAAATATCTTGGAGGGGACGCAACTGATGCGGGATATGATGGATAGAGTCTACCAAATGTCAAAGGTAAATCATGTAGACTTTGTGTTCGAACCAATTAATCCAAAGTCCAAGATTGTCAATATCGTTGAAAATTGCAAACAGCAATACCAGGTCCCTCATTTAGAATTTATAATGGGCGAAACACTACCTGTTTTGGGAGAGAGAACATTGATCTATCAATTATTTCTGAACCTTGTTGGCAATGCCATAAAATACAGCAGCAAAAGGCGAAACCCGCAGGTGTCCGTTGAGAGCATGCGGCAAGGAAATGGGGTCCGGTATGATATCAAGGATAATGGAATCGGAATTGATTTGAAGGAGGGCGACAAAATTTTTGAAATCTTTGCCCGAATGGCCAATTCAGAAGGCTTTGAAGGTTCGGGGGTTGGCCTTTCCATTGTTAAACAAATTGCGAATAAGCTCAACGCAGCTATTCACGTGGAAAGCGAATTAGATGTCGGTACTACATTTTCAGTCGTCTTCAAAGATGTACCTGAAGCAGATCGTATTCATGTATAAATGCAGTAAGTTTTTAATATATGCAGTTTGATCAAATGGCTTAAAAGAGCCCGAATTGCAATTTTAAAAGAATACAAACAATTGTCCTAACAGGCGGGTTTATTGCTATAACGACATGTTTCGTAATGATATTTTAATAGCCCATACTGAATAAAAGATTATATATGCTAAGTGGTGACAAGAATAGTGAATTAAAAGAAGTTTTTAGATTAAATCATACCTATTATTTTGAGTACTTTGACAACGAAGATCAATTTCTCCGATCCTCCCAAAGACTGATTGAGGAAAAGTATTTTATCATTGTCTTTGGCGTTTTAGATCGTAAGCATCAAGAAAAACACAAACTGGTATTTTTTAACCAGCATTATTTTCCTGTTACCGAAATAAAAAAATCTTTTAAGGAAGGGGCTTATTTTGCCTTCCGTTCAGATTTATTCCATGGATATAGTTTACGTAACCGATTGAAAGATCTCGGATTTTTAGAATATTCAATGGATGAATCATTGCTATTACGAGAGAATGATTATAAGCTCGTTGCAAATATTTTTGAGCTTTTAATTGAAGAAACAGAAATGCCGCATAGCGAAATACATTCAACGATAATCACCTCATACCTCAATTTGCTTTTATACCACATGCAAAGGTTTTACCAGCTTTCAATGGAGAGTAGAGTGGATGAAATCAGTCGGTTACACCAGCTTTTTTTTAACGAACTGCATGCATTTTTCGATGGAGAAAGAATGTGCATGTCAGCATTTCCGAGTTTAACAGTCTTATCGAATAAACTTCGTTGCACACCGAGATTTCTAAATGATGTTTCAGTAGGTGTATCGGGAGGTACAGCACAAAGCCATATTGATAACTTTATCATTGGCATTGCCAAGCAACTATTAGCTGAAACTGATTTTTCTGTTGCTGAAATAGCCGAAAGACTACGGTTTGAACAACCTCAGTCACTCACCAGATTATTCAAAAGAAAAACCCAAATTACGCCGCTCGATTTTCGAATTTCCATTATTTAGATATATGTTTTTTTAAACATCCGATCAACCCATACAGCCGCATTTTCTTTAATTTCAATTTGAATAATATTCCACTCCAAATTAATTAATAAATAAACCGTTTATCCAATAAATTGTCTATCTTGTAAAATCTCAAAGAAAGATTATATAAACGGTTTGGTAACCAACTATCTGCCCAGCTTAGGTCTATATTTTAATTTCCTTTCCTGAAGACCATATTTTTCAATCATTGTAGTGTTTTTAAACAATCAAAAAATGAAAATGAAAATTGTTGTTTGTGATGATGAAACCGTCATCCTTAATGTATTGGAGCTGGCTTTAAAGAATGAATTTAGAGAAGTTTATTTAGTTTCAAAAAGCAGAGAACTTATTGCATCTGTCGAAGAAATTGAACCTGATATTATACTATTGGATATTGAAATGCCATGGCTGTCAGGTGGCGATATCCTTCGTGAACTCCGAAATTCGAAAAAACATCGAAATATTCCAGTGATCATGATGTCTGCAAGTTCGCGTGGGAAGCAGATCGCTTCTGAAAGTGGAGCTGATGCTTTTTTGGCTAAGCCATTTGAACTGGAAGATCTTTTTCTTCTGGTGGATAAAATGGCCAAGCGTAAGCGTTTGTCTTAAGATGATCACATCAGCTGCATAAAAGCACTTTCCATTAAAAGTGCTTTTATCTTGTGCCTGCTCAGCGTGTATTTGCGGACTAGTTTTTCAATATGCTATTAATTTTATCGGTGATATCGGTTAAATCAAAGGGTTTGGCGATAAAGCCATTTGCGCCTAAGTTTCCTGCGATTTCAGGTCCATCGACGCTTGCCGATAGCACAATGATCGGAGTTTCTTTGATTTCGGGTGTACTACGAATAATTTTAATCAGCTGGTCACCAGAAAGTATTGGCATCCAGAGGTCCAGCAGCAAGAGGTCTGGCTTATGCGAAATTAATTGCTTTGTCAGGTGCGTGCTATTTATTTCGCATATGACATTATATCCTTCTAGTTCTAAAAAAAGCTCCAGCATCTCGAGTATTCCTCGATCATCATCACAGATCATTATCTTTTTAGGCTGCATATTTTTTATTTGTTAATTACTATGGGTAATGTAAAATTAAATGTGGATCCTTCTCCTGGCTCGCTTTCGACCCACAGTGTTCCTTTGTGGTGTAAGATAATCTCATGCGAAACATAGAGGCCAATGCCTAAACCGGGAAACTTTTTCTGTATATGGCTGACGCGAAAAAATCGCTCGAAAATTTTTAGTCTATCCTGATAGCTTATGCCCATGCCATAATCACGTACGGAGATTTTAACAAAGTTGGCTACCTTGTGGATACTAACTTCAACTTTTTTCGACTCGGGTGAATATTTAATAGCATTGGAGAGCAGATTGTTCAGCACTTGGATAATCTGTAGCTCGTCGCCCGCTACGATACTACCCGTATTTCCTGTAAGCTGGATGTCAGAATCAGGTGCCGCCAATCGCATGCTTTCAACGGCATCTTGGATCGTCTTATCGATCTCAAATGGCTCCATGTGCAATTCAAGATTTCCAGATTGAATTTTAGACGTATCTAAGAGTTTTGCTATCAGCAAGTTCAAGCGATCGATATAAGCTGTGATTTTATCTAAAGTTGAGACATATTTCGGATCGGTGTTTTCGGCACTCAATCGCTGCAAGATCTGGAAGAGACCTTTGATTGTTGTGAGCGGTGTCTTAAGTTCGTGGCTCGCAATTGACAGGAAATCATCTTTACGCCGATTCTGCTCTTTCTTTTCTGTAATATCTTCGATGGCGATCAGGATGCGGTCTTTGTACTGGCCCTCGAATTCAATACGATAAGCATTTAGCAGCATGACTTTTCGACCAATATGAGGAAAGATATGGTCTACCTCATAATCGATCACCGGGTTATTGGTGGGCAGTATCCGAGTGAGCATCTCTTTTAAAGAAGAAATATCCCACTGCTGATTGCCGAGGTCAAATAGTAAATTTCCTACCGTTTCTTCTGTGGTGACTTTAAACGAGTTTAAAAAATGTCTATTGGCGCTCAGGACGATGTAATTGGCATCGAGCACCAAGAGACTTTCCCGTACTGTTTCAATAATACTGGAGAGAAAGCTTTCTTTATCTTGCAGTTCTTTGGTTCTTTGCTGTATTTTGAGTTCCACATGGGACTTCTCTTCCCGAAGATCATACTCTGCTTTTTTTCGATCACTGATGTCATTTTGAACACCAATAAAATGAGTTACCTGACCGTCATCATTCTTCACTGGTGAAATAAAAAGTTCGTTCCAAAAAAGCGTTCCATCCTTACGATAATTTCGAATTTCAATCTTACATTCTTCGCCACGCGCAATAGATTCTTTAATAATCTTACGTTCGGCTTGCGAACGGTCCTGAGCTTGTAAAAATCGGCAATTGTGGCCAATAATTTCATCGTGGGCATAACCACTGATGGTTTCGAAAGCTTTATTGCAATAAATGATGGGATTATCATACTGCAGATTGTCTGTAATTATAATACCCGAATAGGCAGAATTCAATGCTTTTAGATAAAGATCTAAATCATTGTTCTTGTTTTCAATACGTTGCTTTGAATTGTTGATGCCGGAAGCATTTTTTCTCATATATTTTAAACTCCCATATTAATTGAGGTGTCCCCAAAATAATCTATAATTCTGAGATTGAAGCGGATTTTGGGATGTCTAAATTAAAAACCCGTATAAATCCCTGCTGAAGAAATAATCATTTCAAAAGATAGCAGGATGTTTATTTTTGATCCGCTCTGAACCACGGAGAACAGCGGCAATTTGTTATCGAGGTCCAGCGCCGCATACTGTCCTTGGACATTTTTTCAGCTGTAGAGACCCTTAAAACTGCAAATGTATCCCTATGACTACCTTATTGATGTCTGTTGCCTTTATGGTAATACGAAATGTTTCTTTCGATTCCTCTCGCCGCATCATTTCTGTCGGGCGATACCACGACGGGGGCATATTGCAATGACACAATATCCGTACTGTCGATGTCGGGCATTTTAAGGGGGCGGTACCAGGAAGGTGGGGTCGTTAGATTGCCTGTCTGTTTGCGATCTGTTTGCTCTGTTGATTCCTTTACAGAACGCTGTTTCCAGCGTCTGTAAACGAACAGTGCTGCTCCGGCAACTGCTGTGATAACGAGTCCGATTTGTGCTTTCATACTTTTTTCTTTAAGAATTGAACCATATTCCTTTCAAATTGAACAATACTCAAATCAAAAAGTTCAATAAAAAAAGAATCAGCGTCTATGGATGCGCCCGGAAGAAATTTGTGTATGGATTCGGATTGCCGTAAATAAGCTTTGACAGTTTTAAAGATTCAGCCTATTTTTGTGTACAAAACACGGACAGTCAGCAGGACATGGAATCACTCTTTCGCGCATGGAAAACGAGCCGGATGGCTTACCTCAAATTCTTTGAAAACTATTCTTTGGAACAGCTCAATCGCATTCCCGAAGGCTTCAGCAACAACCTGATCTGGAATATCGGGCACATCATTGCCACACAGCATAAATTAATTTATATCGGATCTGGGGTAGCGGGACATATCCCGGAGGAAGTGTTTATGCACTACCAGTCCGGAACACGGCCTACAGCAGCGGTATCGCAACAGGAAGCCGATCTCCTAAAAAGATTACTCCTTGAGCAAATTGAACCGGCCATCCGTGATTTTAATGACAAAAAGTTTGGCAGCTATCAGGAACGTACAACTGGAACGGGGTTCCATCTAACCTCCATATACGATGCCTTCGAATGGAATAATTTTCATGAAGGTCTGCATTTGGGCTATATGATGAGCATTAGAAAGTTTGTGGTGTAAATATAAGTCTATTTTCATACCCCCAATCTTTCACAGATTCCAATAAGGGGATGCAGGTTTTTCCGAAATCGGTAAGCCGATAGTGGACAGTAGATTGAAATGCAGTATCGGCTTGGGGCCTGCTGACGATAAATCCGTCATTTTCAAGGATAATTAATTTTGCATCCAGGACGGTCTTTGTAATAGAGGGCATTTTTGTAAGAAGATCAGTGTATGTGGTGGCTTCATTTCTTAAATGATAGAGTATAACTGCTTTCCATTTACCTTCAATGAGGTCCATAGTTTGATTTACGGTACAAGGATATGTATTCCGTAAGCTGGTCAGATAATCTCCAATAAATTCCGTGTCCATACTGCTTGTTTTTACCTCAGCAAATCTATGTAATTCTCACTTATTTCGCAATAGGTGGGTTGTTTCCTAGGTTTTCTCAATTTTTGGCGGAAGCTGGGTTAAGGTCTGTCGCCCTGTGATCGCATAAAAGCATGGCCTAGATCTATCAGGGATGAAGTCCAAGACATCGGATGTAAAAAAGGAAGCAGGGCTGCCCGGCTTCCTTTTTACGACCTTAATCCAAGTAGAAGAAAAGTCGGCTGAATGTTTGATTCGGTACTTTTGGCGCAATAAAATAAGGCTGCACCTTGCCTTTATCGTCCAATTTTGGCAAAAAGAATCCCTCAGCACCCAGTTTACTTTTTGTTTCATCACCATCAAAAGCCCATTCATTGTCCGTATTGGCCTTGGTGAAATTAACCGTGGCACTTCGCAGATCGGCGCTTTTGTCAAAATCCTTGAGTGGTAGATAATCTACATAGACCCATCTTCCGGGAAGCACATTTTTTGCGATATATTCCTTACGAACATCGCCCGTAGTGGCATTGACCTTTTGCAAAGAAATATCAATCGGGAAATCAATGCTTTTATCATAAATATAAAAGCCTAGTTTATTGACATTGGGGTCAGCAGCGGGTGTGTTCACTTCCTGTACCTTTCCATCAAAATAGATGTAGTTGAAATTCACTTTGATCGTGTTTTCAGGCAATTCGGCACTGTAAACCACTTTTTTGGTCTCGGTATCGGTTAAAGTAACCAGTCTTTTTTTTGGTATTTTGTAGCTGTATGCCGTTGCAAAATGGATATTGCTCTCGGGTTGGATGATAAAAGCCCCATTTTTGTGATCAAATACGGTTGTATCAATCGCGATCTGCAAAGGATGCGCACTGCCATTATAGCCATTGATTAGAATATGCATCGCGCGTTCTACTTCAGTAGCGTCCTTATTGCAGGCATTGAAAAGGAAGGGAAAGCCGATCAGCAGGAGCGCAGTGGCCAGGGAATATAGCTTCGTTGATAAATTTTTCATACATTATAATTCTAGAACCTTATTAAACCGTATCACATTATTAAGTGGAGCTTCATTGATGATAAACAACTTGGAAATGGCTTTTGTGGGTGACGGTACAGGCGCACCGGAAGTAAGCTGGCTGAATTCAATGGAAGATCCTTCCGTATAGGGAATGTCCGTGCCGGCTTTATAAATATAGGCCCGAAATAATACCGAGGTTTTTTCTCCCTTGTAATCCTGGATCCCTAAAGGGAAAGGATCAAAAACGATGGGCTGGGAGAACGTATTGGGCTTTAGGTTTTTGATCCGGATGACCTCTTCAAACACTTTGGGGGTGAAATAGTATTTTCCAAATACAATGTCCACGGGTTCCCGGTAATTTAATATGTTGGACTGGAGCATATAGATCAACTGTACTTTGCCCTCCACAGGTGCCGGCACTTTCGGGAAATCGGCTACTTTTCCGTCCATGTAAATAACATTGAGATCCGTCACGGCCGCCGTATCGTTGGCTTTGATTTCCTTTTCTAGCAGAATTTTATCGGTCGCTTTGGACTTCATGGTAAATTTTAAACGCTGCTTGGTGGGGTCATTGAAATTATAGTTGGCAGCAAATGCGATGCGGCTAAAAGCCGGTGTTACCGTAGGACTAAAGGTATCCAATTGCAGGATAAGTTCCTCATTGCTGTTATTATAACCACTTAAATTGATCATATGCACATTGGAATGATAGAGCAGTTCTTCGCCACCTTTATCGCATGAAAGGAAGGTGGATAGCAGAAAAAAGGCGATCGCCGTGGCTGTTAAGATTATTTTTGTTTTCATAACGGTTGATTTAAAAGGTGTATCCGATGGAAAGGCTAAAGGAGCTGCCCACTTTGCGGTTAAATGTTTCTTTGTCGCCTATGCGCATCTTTTTTGTTCCATCTTCGGAGGTCTCGTAGTAACCTTCCTCATATTTTTGGGAGAAACCAAACTTCCATTCGTAGATCTCGTCCCATTCCTGTGTCGGCCATTCGGAGTTTGACAGGCCTTTCCAGCGATCCTGTACTTTGAACGTTTCGGGTCTGTTCACATAAAAGCGGAACGGACTGTTCAACAGGTTGCTCAGATTTAATTTAACATCCAGATTCTTATTTTTTAGGAATTTGTAGCTCAGCTGTGCGTCGAGCTGATTGCGTGGACGCTCGTATTCAATCAGATCTTCGCTCATGGCTGTCATAAAGGTTTTATAACCCATATGGTTAAACGCTACGTTGGCTCCAAAGCGGTCTCCGGCGTATTGTAAGGCCGCATTATAGACTACCGGTATCTGTCCATACAGTGGGCGCTTGCTTTTCAGGAATTGCTTTTCACGGTATTCAAAGGTATTTCCATATTTATCAGTACCCATACCCTTTGCCCTAAATTCGGCCGACTGCACTTCGGAGCTTTGAAGGGTAAGGTTTCCACTTACATTGAAGTCTTCCAACATGGAGCCGGGAGCCATAAAGCCCAGGTTTTTGCGGATATCAAACTCTAGGCCCTTTACTTTGGCCCATTCTGAGTTATTGGTGGTCACATAAATGCGGTGCGACGAATCCATCATCTGCCGGTACAATTCGATCGGGTTCTGGAAATATTTGTAGAAAAACCCGATTGAAATAACTTCCGCAATGGAAGGGTACCATTCAAAACGCATATCATAGTGATCAATTAAGGTTGAAAGCACGCCTTCATTCCGACGGTAAGCACCGCCCAATGCGGGGTCCTGCCGCACCATCTTGGAGTTTTCAATCAATGCCGGACGGACTACGGACTGTGAATAGGCCATGCGGATGTTGAAATCCTGTATGGGGGTCAAAGTCAGACTGGCCGATGGCAGGTAGCGCCATGTTTTCTCCTCGGTTTCAGGATCTGCCGTCATGCCCACCAGTTTCCCTGTTTTGGGATCAACAAAGCGTTGCTTGCGCATGGCAATGGTTCTGGCGTCCATCTGCAGGTCATTATCGCCATTTTGCAGACTCTCATACTTGTAGTATTCGGCACGTAGGCCCCAGACCAGTCGGATCCACGAGTTGAAGCGGTTGTCGAGCATGCCATAAACCGCCTGGTTTATATTTTTCCCTTCATAGGCACTGATGGAGAATGCCGCCGGGTAATAAAACATGCCGTGTAGGGGATCCGTAAACTCGAGGTATTTTGACCAGGTGTTGACGGGCGTAAAATTATTAGCACCGACCGAAACGATAGGCAACGAAACCCATTCGAATAAGCCATGCCGATCCATAAATTGGTAGCCGGCTTTCAGGGTCTGCTTTTGACCGAACCAATTCGTCTGGTAGCTCAATGCACCTTCAGCAATTTTGTTGGTCTCCCTATAGTGGTATTCGGAGCGTGTAAATGTTCCGTCACCGGCATTGGCGTAGTGTGAAGGGATAACATTGTAGATGGTATCATTTAAGAAACCAATAGGAGCGAGCCAGGCTTCGGTGGCATCTTTCTCGCGGTTGTTCAGCTGATTGCGGGCAATATTCCATTCGAATTTGAAATTGCCGAATCGATGCTCGCCATCCAGCTTATTCTGCAGCATATTGATAAACTTGGGACGGTCATATTCGCGGATAGCTGGTCTCGAATCGTGGCCAATATCATTTCCCCAGCCTTCGATCACGGAAAACTGGTTGTTGAACATCCGGGAATAGAAATTCCGCGAGGTGATCTTGTGATTTTTGCTGTTCCAGCCCAGGTTGATCAAAGCGCCTAAACTTGAATTAAAGTTATACTGTGTTGAGGTCGTCGGGTGGATTTCTTTGCCCGTGCTGATATCGAAAGTTGCCCCATCTACTTTTTGCCAGTTGCCACGCTCGAAATTGGAGATATGATCAATAGATTGCTCATTTCGGTAACTGAGCGAGCCTACAAATCCAAAGATTCCCTTTGTACCAGTGTAACTCCGCCCCAGGCTGAACTGGTAGTTTTGTCCAGGTAGTGCCGTGTATTTTCGGGTACCGAGGCGTTCCAGTCCGCCGATACGCTTGTTCTGTGCAGCGATCATTTCAGGAGTGAAAGGCGTTACTCCTTCCGGCACGGGTTTATAGGGATTGGCCGGGTCGTAATTGATGCCGTTGAAAACCGTCAGATCCCGTGGGAAATTGCCCCGCGTGCCATCGTCAAAGGCCAGATAGTCTAGGCTGCCACGGCCATAACCCAGGAAATCTTTGCCCGTTGAGCCATTGATGTATTTGCTCCCCACCGAAAAGGAGGTAAAATTTTTGACCGGGATGGCCAGGGTGTTGATCTGTACCAGTCCACCACCAAAACCAAAGCTCAGATCGGGCGATGAGGTTTTGTGGATTATGACATTGTCGATCAGGTTGCTAGGGACAATATCAAATTCGAAGTCCCGCACCTGCACGTCTGTACTGGGGAGGGTAGCGCCATCCATCATGGCCAGGTTGTAACGTTCGGCAATACCGCGGATCACCACCCGACGGTTGTCGTTGGTACTGACACCAGAGATGCGTTTTAGGGTCTCACCTACGTTTTTATCCGGTAAAACGGCTATTTGCTCCCGGCTGATTCCGTTGGAGATGGTGGCTTGATTCTTTTGTTTGGCATATAAAGAAGCCACACTTTCCTGTTTATAACTTCCCGTCACCACCACCTGCTCCAGGCTTTTAACTACGCTCTTAAGAACGATGTTGAGACTGGTCTGCTTTCCGGGCTGAACCAGGATGTCGGTGATCCGTTTTGTCTGATGGGAAATATAACTGACTTCGATGGTGTAGGTGCCGGCGGCGAGGTTCAAGCTGTAGCTGCCATCGGCTTTACTTTTTAAGGATTGGTTGCTTTGGAGCAACGTAATGCTTGCATCGGCAAGGGCTTCACCATTTTCATTGATGATTCGTCCGCTGATATTTCCCTGCTGTTGCGTAGCGCTGTTGCCCATGCTGCCGGATAGCGGAACGGGGATAGCGGCAACCCTTTTTGCTGAAACGATCACAGACTGGTCCTTCAGCACAAAGCTGAGCGGTTGGTTTTTGAAAATTTCTGCCAATACAAGCCTGATGTCGGTATTGCTGGTTTCTATGGTAACGGGTCTGGCCATTCGCAGCAAGCTACCTTCGACTAGAAATCCGTAACCCGTCTGTGTACTTATTTTTTTGAATACTTTGGCCAGGGAGCTGTTCTTCTCGGAGAGACTGATGTTTTGTCCTATTGCTCCGAAGCTGATCTGTAGCATGCCAAAAAGTGTCATGAAGGTGCTTAGCTTCATTTTCAATAGTATTTTTGTATTTTTTTTATACATTTGTTAAGCTGAAATATGTGTTAATTGGATCGAGAAATTCATTGGCCTATTCCAGTTATTGGCCAGTAGTGTTGCGACCACTATTGGCTTTTTTTGGAATTGGGCATGCGGTATAATTTTATATTAGGTACTGTGCTACGACAGTCACCGATGTTAGTCCTAATCTTACTTTGTTTCTACGATAAGCCTCCTTCCTTGCATCTCTACCTGGATGCTTTTAAACGTTTTCAATAAATTCAGTACTTTTTCAAAAGGCCAGGACCGTGGGATTCTTCCGGTAAAGGTTTCGCTTGTTGCGGCACCCTGATACTGGATATCCACATTGTACCAGCGGCCGAGCTCGTCCACAACGCTGCCGATATCGGCATCTGTAAAGTCAAAGTAGCCCTCTTTCCAGGCGATGACCTCCGCGGGGTCCACATTTTTGATGGACATGGATTCTCCCGTTACAATACCCTGTTCACCGGGCTTGAGGATGACGCGCCGATGGGCATTGGTCAACGCGATGGAACCACTCAAGAGGGTTGTTTTGGTCCTGGATTTGGCTTTGTAGGTATTGACGTTAAAATGAGTTCCCAGTACTTCGATCAGTTGATTTTCGGAGCGCACCCGGAAAGGCATGGCCGCATTGTGTGCCACTTCAAAATATACCTCACCGCTGATGGTGACCTCGCGCGAAGAACCCCGGAAGGCTGAAGGGTAGCTGATTGACGATTGTGCATTGAGCCAGACTTGCGTACCGTCGGCCAATGTCAGTTGGTAGCGACCACCCCGCGGGGTAGCAAGTGTATTGATAGGTACCTTGTCGATGTTCTTACCGGCCGTATAAACCAGATTACCGGGTTTCAGTTTGTTGATATGAATGTTTCCCTCGGTACTGAGTTCGCCATTTTTGGACTCATCCAGCATGATTTTTTTACCATTGCCTAGGGTTAAGATGGCTTTATCCGTAGCGGGATGAATGCTGCTGCTTTGCTTTTCAGCAGGGGTCGGTGACTGGTCAGCCTGCTGCTTGAAGATGTAAAACGAGACGGCACAAAGGAAGACGAGGGAGGCCGCTGCTTGCCATAGCCTGTTTCCTGAATGCAGGAAGGACAGCTTCTTTGGTCGTTCGGTCGATGCGGATGTCTCCGCGTCGATCTGATCGAAGATCTTTTCCTGCAGTTGCTTTTTCCGGAATAAACGCTCTTCGGCGCTTAAACTGTCGATGAGATCTGGATTGGCTTCAAAGGAAGCGTACCATTCTTCAAGAACCTGGAGCTCGTCCTCCGTTATTGTTCCGGCTTCGTATTTAGCGAGTATATCAAGTAGCTGTTGATCGTCCATTTCCTGAGCTTTATACTAAGGAGTACCCGAAGTCTGCAAAAGCGGGAATGGAAATTTGAAAAAAAATACTTTTCCCTAATTTTTGTGTGTATACAGCAGCAGGACCAAGTAGAAAATATCCATTTGATGTTCTTTGATTTCCGTGCGCATTATCTTCATGGATTTTGTGATGTGCTTGCGCACCATGGCCACCGAAATGTTGAGCTGGTCGGCGATATCCTGATTGGAACGTTTTTCGAAGCGGCTCAATAGAAAAACCTCTTTGCAGGTGGCGGGCATTTTTTCGGTGATCTGGATAATCTCTGCATGGATTTGCTTGGCTTCGAGTATATTATCGGGCTGAATCGGAGCGGTATACCCGATGTGTGCTGCGGTTTGGATATATTTATCCTGGACCTGTTGCGCCCGGTAGGTTTTAAAGACCTGAAATTTAATCGCCGTTTTTAAATAGGCCGCAAGGGAATGGCTGAGCGTGATCTCCTTCCGCCGCAAATAAAAATCGACAAAAACATCTTGTACGATCTCTTCGGCCGTAGCCAAGGAGCCTGTCCTTTTACCGGCATGATTGATCAAAGGTTCCCAATAGCGGTTATAAAGTTCGGAAAATGCTGCTTTATGGTCTTTCATTTGGACCAATTCCACCAGTTCCTGATCCGAAAGCGTTTTCAATTCACAATTAGCCATTCTAGTTAAGCAAAGACCAAATGTAAATAGGCAATTAAACCTGAGCGTTTTACGAATATTAATAAATTATTAATATTCGTTTAGCGAGCTCCCGCAGACGATGTTGTTGACTTCCTACAATACGGGCGAGCCCTTCAGCTAATGGTGCCGATTTCCTGCTGCCGACATTGCCGAGCTCCCGCAATGGATATTGCCGGCAGCAAGCAAGATGCGCTCTTCGATCGGAGCTTCCATTATATTTTACATGGTTTTTCCATTATTATACATGTTTATTTGTGCTACTTTTAATATATTAGTCCGAATTTTACAATTATAAATCAATTGGCTTGCAATCTGAAATCGATCTGATGGAAGTGCCAAACGTTCGCTAAGCATAGATGATAATGAATATCGAGGAAGAAAAGGAAAGGTTATTGGAATTAGTTCAGGGAAATAAAAAAGCCTTCGAATTATTTTATGGCTTTTACCGTCCGCAACTCTACGGCTATGTGTTCAAAATGGTGCGTTCGCATGAAGTGAGTCAGGAAATATTCCAGGATATATTCATTCGGATCTGGAAGCAACGCGAACAGATCGATGTAGATCAGTCCTTTAGAAGTTACCTCTATACTATTGCCCAAAATTTAGTGTACGACTACTTCAAAAAAGTGGCTTCGGACCGCAATAAGATCGAAACTTTTAAATTGCACTACGCTAAATCGTCTACAAATAATATTGAGGAAAATATCGGTTTTAAAGAAGCTCGCGATCACCTGGAAGATATCCTCGCCATGATTCCCGAAAAATGTAGGCAAGTGTATGTGCTTTGTAAACTGGAAGGACGGAGCTACCAGGAAGTGGCCAAACTGCTCAATATTTCAATGGCTACCGTCAATAACCATATTGTAAAAGCCAGTAGTATAATTAAAAACAATTGGAAATCAGACGTTTTCTATCTTTTTTTATTTTTTTTTATTTTTCAATAGTTGGTTTTCCTTTACGATTCGTATTAGCCCTTAGAATCAATAGAAAACCAAGTGAACCAAGAAAACTTTAACGAGTTATTTGAAAAATACCTTAAGGGAAACTGCACGCCAGAGGAACTGGAATTGTTCTTTCAGTTTGTCCGTGACAAAAAGAACGAATCCTTATTGCTTGATCTGATGCAGCAGCATGAGCTTGATGCAGATCTGCATAGCGAAGTGTTCAGGCAGCAGATGCAGCTTGCTTTTGATAAGACGGATGAAATGCTCGCGAAGGAGCTGTCACAATATCCTCCTAAAACCAAAACAGTTTACCTAAAATGGATACCTTATGCAGCGGCAGGAATTCTGCTCGTTGGAGCGGCATTTTTTGGTTGGCAAAGATGGCAGGAGCAGAGCCTTCAGGAAAATGGGCCTAAGCTTGTCAATACGACAATTGATCATCAGGCCCAAATGACCTTACCCAACGGTAAGGTTCTCTTGCTGGCCTCGGACATTAAGACACCACAAGTATTACTGGAAAAAGATCAGGTACAACTGGTACAAAAGAGCGCTAACCAGCTTGAAATAAGAGGGCTTGGACGTGGGCAGATTGTTCATGAACTGCTTGAACTGAAAGTCTTCAAAGGAAAGCGTATGCAAATATCCTTTGCCGACCATAGTTCGGTGATGCTCAACTCGACATCACGTTTTAAATTTTCTATGGAATTTGATGCACATGAACGAAAAACTGAACTTGTAGGGGAAGGGTATTTCGAAGTAGCGCATAACCCACAAAAGCCTTTTTTCGTCAAAACACCAACGCAGCTTGTGCAAGTGTATGGTACCAAATTCAATATTCGCGAGTATCCGGACGAAAACCTGGTGAGTACGGCGCTATTTGAAGGAAAGGTATCGGTACGCAAACGGCATGGGGATAGCTACGGCAAAGCAGATTTCTTAACTCCAGGAAAGAAAATCGTACTGGCAAAAGATCGTCCTGTCAATGAAAAAGTGGAAATAAAAAATGACAAGGAGATCAGGGGTTGGATCACAGGGCGCCGATACTATAATGGCGTTGCATTAAAGACTATTTTACGCGATCTGTCGCATGATTTTGATATCCTGATCGATGGGGATAAAATACCGGATCTACGGTTTCAGGGTACCATTCCACAGGATTTTGCATTGGATCAGATTATCGAATTGATTAACCAGACCGCAAATATCAAATTATACAAAAAGGATAACCTAATAACCATTCAATAATAAATTTATGAGAAACAAAGAGAAACCAAGCTGAGAAAAAAGCAAAATCGGACGTGGTACCAGCACATCCGATCGTTGCTAGGAGTAAAAAACAAATTTTCTAAGAACCTAACATGACAAAAGTATGAATTTTAAAGTTCAATACAAGGAATTGTATTGCCTCGTCTATCGATTAAAAAAAATCAAACGTAGACCCCTGATTTACGGTATCCTGCTTATGAAACTAATTGTCTTATTGACAGCGATGGGAACATTGAATGCATATGCTGCGGTATATGCGCAAAAAATCAATCTCAATCTGAAAAGTGCGACCTTAAAGGAGGTCTTGGATCATATCGGTGAACAGTCAAAGTACGATATGTTTTACAACATCGATTTTGTTGAAAAACTGGGTAAACTGGATGTTAAATTGGAAAACATGGAGCTCGAACAAGCCCTGGAAAGCCTGAGCCGACGCTTGCCAATCGACTATAAGATCAATGCACATATGATCACCTTATTTCCGAAAACAGGTGCTTTGGTCCAACAACGTCCTGTGAAAGGAAAAGTTCTGGATCAGGACGGTAATCCATTGGCCGGAGTTACCGTGGTGGAGAAAGGGACGAGAAATGGTACGACAACCGATGCTACTGGAGAGTTTATACTGAAAGATAGCAAGGCTGGAGCTACTCTTACCATAAAGATGCTCGGATATGTAGGTCAGGAAGTCGTTTCCGATGGCGAGGTATTGGACATTCGTTTGTTGAAGGATGTCGCTGCCCTGGACGAAGTTGTCGTTGTAGGATACGGTCAAAGCAGTAAACGTAATATCAATAGTGCGGTAAGTACACTGGATATCGGAAATGTAGCCAAAATACCTGTGCAGTCTATCAACGACGGAATCGCAGGTCGTATCCAAGGGGTCATTGTAACCAGCAGTTCAGGTGCACCCGGAGCTAAAAGTTCGGTCTCCATTCGCGGAGCCGGCACACCATTGTATGTTATTGATAACGTCATCCGTTCACAAAATGACTTTTTAAATATAAATCCCAATGATATTGAAAACTACTCGGTCTTAAAGGATGCAGCGGCTACGGCACTTTATGGTGCACAAGGTGGTAACGGTGTTATTTTGGTCACCACAAAAAGAGGAAAGAACGGGGCCATGGATATCAATTACACCTTCAATCAAACCTTTTCCCAACCGACTATTTTTCCTAAAAAGCTGAATTCTTATGATAACCTCAAAGCAATTAATGAGGTGTATAAATTTGAAGGGCTACAACAGCCGACTCCCGATAATATATTGGAATATTATCGGACACAGGAGAAACCTTTTGAATACCCCAATACAGATTGGCAAAAGGTTGGATTACGGGATTATGCCACTGAACAACGGCATGATCTGGCCATTACGTCGGGGAGTGAACGCCTAACCTATTATGCTTCGGGATCTTACTACAATCAGAATAGTAACCTACGCACAGACAATAATAAGAACCGACGTATTACGTATCGTCTAAATACGGTCAGCAATTTTAAAGAAGTTCACTTAAAAGTTTCTGCTGGATTAGATGGCTATATTGAAGAGAATAGCCTTCCAAGCTCATCAACGGCATCATCCTATGCGGCGTTCTATCAGCACATACAGCAAAAACGATCTTCTCAGCTGGCTTATAATGAATTTGGTCTGCCTTCCGCTAATACAACCGATAACCCCGCTGTCGAACTGTCGGACGCTTCGGGATACAACAAGTCGAACTCGCGCATATTCAATAGTGTGCTGTCATTTGAATACGATGCTCCATTTCTGGATGGATTGACTTTAAAGGCAAATGGGAATTATAATATGTGGAATTCGAAAAACAAATTATGGAATTTAACAGCCCCGTCCTATGCAAATAATAGTACAACACCAATCTTAGGTAATCCGCCTAATTTAAGTGCAACCCGAGGCGATGGCAGCACATTATTATTACAGGGTTATTTACTTTATAACAAGAAATTTGGCGATCACTCCATTGATTTTACTGGGGTTTATGAGCAGGCGAAAAACTTAAGTAGTTCAATTTCTGCAACAAGACAACAGTATCAAATCTTATTTGATCAATTTATCGCAGGACCAACAGTCAATCAGTTGGCGAATGGGTCGGAGTCAGAAAGTGGCCGGGCGGGCTACGTAGGGCGCCTATCTTACAATTATAAATCCAAATATTTTATCGACGGATCGCTCCGTTACGATGGCCTTGATCTCTTTCCAAAACAACGGCAATGGGGTACTTTTTATGCCTTGTCAGGTGGTTACGCCATTTCGGAAGAATCCTTTTTTCAAACGCTGCGCGATCGTAATATTCTGAATTACCTCCGTCTTCGGGGCTCTTATGGTCTGGTGGGAAGTGCCGAAGGGATTTCACCTTTTACGTACGTACCGGGGTATGGCATCAATGCCAATGCCTGGGTGATTGACGATAAAACAGTGCAGGGTTCTTCTGAGCCAGCGAGCTTACCAAGTACCAATTTTTCATGGTATAGCATTCGGGAGCGAAATTTTGGGTTGGATTTTGCATCGCTAAGCAACCGGCTGACGGGCTCTTTTGATTACTTCTATAAGCGCACGACAGGTTATGTGGTTGCCGACACACGTTATGCGGCAACCTTGGGTATCGGCCTTCCGCCGATTAATTTTGATGCCGGAGCTTTCCGTAGGCATGGTGCCGAGTTTAACCTAACCTGGAACGATCGAAGTGGCAATTTCACGTATAAGCTTGGGGTCAATTTTACTTACTTCAATCAATTATGGGAGCGAAAACCGTCTGAGGACGATGCTACCTTGAAAAACCCTTATATGCGCGAGTCGGGAATTGTCGACGTTGGTGTGATCAATGGATACCTTAATCAGGGCTTTTACCAAAATAATGCCGACTTGTTGTATGGTCCACGCCGAATTAGTTCGATCAATGTGATCGCCGGTGATTTACGCTATGAGGATTTCAATGGCGATGGTAAGATCGATGGGGCAGATCAAATTCGCGTAGGCGACAATTCATTTCCCCGGATTAATTATGGTACCACCATTGACCTAGGTTATAAGGCCTGGAGTCTATCGGCAGTTGTGATGGGGTCGGGCAACCGTGATCGTTACCTGGGTAGCATCATTCAGGGATCAAGTGCGCAGAATATGTTGATTTACGGATTTCAACAGGACTATTGGCGCCCGGATAATACGGATGCATTATTTCCTAGACAAGTATCGACAACAGGTGTAAATGGCAACAATAACTTCGTGAACAGCGATTTCTGGATTTTGCCTTCACGTTTCGTTCGGCTCAAATATTTCCAACTCGGTTATGATTTGAAAGCACAGCTGTTGAAAAATACCAAGTTTAAACAATTTCGCGTATTTGCAAGTGGGACCAACTTGTTGACCTTTTCCAATACGAAGAAATACTTTGTGGATCCCGAGTCTGATCAAAACAATGAGAATTATCCCATCCAACGTACGATTTCTTTGGGTGTAAATGTTGGTTTTTAAGTTAGATAGTAAAATGAAAAAATTGAATAAACTTTCCTATATAGCCTTGGGATTGCTGCTGACAGGTGCATTTACAGCTTGTAAAGATGTATTGGATACCCAACCTTACGATAAAATCGGTGAGGATATTATTTGGAACAGTCGTGCAAATGCCGAAACCTTTATCTATAGTACCTACGGCATTATGAATAGTTTTGCAGGTGGCCCAGCTACGGACTCCTGGACCATGAATCTGATCAGCATGGACGGTACATACAATGGCGCAAATGCGGTTTTTACGGAACGCCTAGACCGTACTTCGGATATGGGCTTCGACAATTGGGGCGAAATAAGACGATGCAATGTCATTATTGCTAAAGTAACCAGCTCTGTAGGAATTACTGAGGCCGATAAAAAGGAACTAATTGCGGAAGCAAAATTTCTACGTGCGATGTCCTACTATAATATTGCGCGAAAAGTAGGCCGCATCGTTTGGATTGATCGGGTGCTAACACCGGATGATGAGCTGCTGCTCCCGAGTACGGCTTCACCGACGGAATCGTATCAGTATATTATTAAGGATCTTGAGGAAGCGGTGGCGGATTTACCAACAAAGGTGGTTACGGGTAGAACAAATAAATATGTCGCCGCGGCCATCTTAACGGAAGTATGTTTGCAGGCACTGGCCTATGAAAACTACCCCAACCCAATTGCTGTAAACCCCTCTAATCCTCTGTTGAAAAAGGTGCTTGACTATGGTGAACTGGTGCAATCGGGTGGATACCAATTAGAGCCAGATTACGGTGGAATATTCAATGAAGGCAAACCTTATTCGAAGGAAACGATTTACGGCATTTACCGCAAGGCAATTAATACGTCCTGCGATGGTACGCCGATGCAGGTGATGATTCCAAACTTGAATAATGACAATATAAAGCAGTCCGGGGGTAGCCCGCTATTGAAATCTCCGATCAAAATATTTGAAGCATGGGGCGACCATGGGCCATCCCAAGATTTGGCCGATGATTACCTGGTGATTGATGCGGAGAGTCCACAGACTGCCGTACGCTGGGATAAAACTTCGCAGTTTAAAAAAGCGATCGATGAGCAGGCAACTATTGCTACGACGATTATTCCGAAAGCAAATGGAGAGAAGGAGCTCAATCGGGGTACAATAAGGGCCGGAAGTAACGCAACAGTATGGAGTCTGACCAATCAAAATCGCGATGCGCGCTGGAATGCCAGTGTGTTAAGTGATTCTTCCGCTGTTTTTTATGGGGAGACCTTAACGACGGATGTGAAAGGTAATTCGGGTCGCTGGTTAAAATTGAATGGATATGCCTATTATACTTCACTCACCAATATGTATTGGCGCAAAAGTGTATATAACAATGTAAATCCACGTATTTATGTCGGTGTCCCTACAGATTACCATTATGTGATTGCAAGGCTCGGCCGCGTATACCTCAATATGGCCGAAGCGTATCTGCTGCAGAGAAACTTAGGGAAAGCTTTGGAGATGATGAACAAAACACGCGTAGTACATGGGCAACTGCCACCAAGTCAGGCGACCGACTTGGCTATGGCTTGGACAGATTATAAACGTGAACGTCGCGTAGATCTTGTCCTTGAAAATGACTATTACTGGAGCCTCTTGCGTTGGGGACGGTACGGTGGCGATGCGAATCATGGAAATGCATCGGGCGGAATAATCCCAGAGCTCACAACGCTTCCTAAAGTAATGGATATCAGTAAAGACCGAAAGCATTTTTCTGTGGTACAGGGTGCTTTTTATTCGTCCAATGATGTCAGGGAATTTAATGCTTCGCGACGCTACCTATTTCCAATACCACAAAGCTTTCTTGAACGAAATAGCAAGTTTGGTCCGCAAAATCCAGGATGGTAATTCCGAAAATGAAAAAATTAAAGATGAAAAGAACACTAATATTAGTATTACTGCCATTCATCATGGTGGTAATGAACAGCTGCTTGAAAAAAGGTCTTCCAGAATATGAAAATTGGGACCAGAATAATATTGATAATGTGTACGTAGAATACCGTTATGAAGGGAATAAGATGATGAATGGTAAACCTGTGGTGGAGTATAAGCGTTTGGATGTAGAGAAAAAAGTCAATACATCGAACAGTAGTATTGAGTTGAAAATTCAGGTTCCCGCCGCATCGGGTTCTTTTACAGATGACATCAGAAAGAAGGTGCAACAAAACTACCTGTGGGTTTATACCGATATTTCTACTGCAGCTAAGATTGCGCCGATTGGCGATACGCCAAAACTAGGTGATCCTGGCGATTTAACTAAAGATTTACACTATCGTGTTACGGCTGCCAACGGCACAACGCGCGATTGGGTGATCAATGTGGTGACGTTTAAAAACTAAGCGTAAGGCCATTGGATTATGCCTGCATTATACTTTGAAAGGCATAATCCAATATGGCTAAGGGATCAATCACCCCGCATGTATCGCAACGGACGCGATAAATTTCATGCATATGATTGTAAGCACATATAATTTTAAGATGACCGAAATGAATTCCAAAAGAAGAAATTTTTTGAAACTGGCTGGGCTTTCAAGTTTGAGTGTCCTGTCCGGTAAAATATTTGCCGAGTCCCAAGCCTTGCTGGACAAGGAAGCGTTAGCTGCTGTGTCAGCTCCAAAACAGAAATTTAATATGTGCGGTTATGCGGCACCCAAAATGGACAAGGTACGCATCGGATTTATCGGTGTCGGCAATAGAGGGGCATCGGCCGTCTATCGGATTGCGCATATTGATGGCGTCGAAGTCAAAGCCATAGCCGATATCCGCCGCACGGTGGCCGAGCGGGCTGCTAAGCACATCAAAGGGGAAACGCCCACCATCTATGCAGACAAGGAAGATGAATGGAAAAAATTATGCGACCGCTCCGATATTGACCTCGTCTATATCTGCACCCCCTGGCATCTGCATACACCCATGGCGGTTTATGCCATGAAGGCCGGAAAACATGTTGCCGTAGAAGTTCCCATTGCCACGACAGTTGAAGAGTGCTGGCAGCTGGTCGAAACCTCCGAAGCAACAAAAAAACACTGCATGATGCTAGAAAACTGTTGTTATGATTTTTTTGAGCTCATGACATTGAATATGGCCAGACAGGGACTATTTGGAGAGATACTGCACGGGGAAGGGGCTTACCTCCATAATTTGCTGCAGGAAAATTTTGCTAAAGACAGCTATTACGAAATGTGGCGATTAAAAGAGAATTTCCGCAATGGAAATTTGTATCCCACACATGGTCTAGGGCCTATCTGTCAGTTGATGGATATCAACCGCGGAGATAAAATGACTTATTTAACCTCGATGTCATCCAATGATTTTAGTATGCATGCCAAAGCCGTTGAATTGGCCGCGAAAGATACTTTTTATAATCCGTATGCGGGCAGAAGTTTTCGGGGAAATATGAACACGACCACGATCCGCACACAGCGGGGTAGAACGATCATGTTGCAGCATGACGTGTCTAGCCCTAGACCCTATTCACGCATACACTTGGTTAGCGGCACCAAGGGAATGGCTCAAAAATGGCCCGAACCCGAAAGGATTGCCTTTGGTCATGATTGGATCTCCGGCGAAGAGATGAAAAATCTTGAACAGCAGTATACGCCCGAGATTGTGCTCAAAGTGTGTGAAATGGCCAAAAAGGTGGGTGGTCACGGTGGGATGGACTTTATGATGGACTGGCGCTTGATCGATTGCCTCCGCAATGGTTTGCCCCTCGACCAGGATGTTTACGACGCAGCGCTGTGGAGCGTTATTGCGCCGCTGAGTGAACGTTCGGTAAAGAATAGGTCCAATAGTGTAGATATTCCCGATTTTACAAGAGGGGCATGGGCGACCAACGCCAAAATAGAACTCTCTTTAAAAGGTGGTGGAAATACCGGAATGAAATAGGAATCCGACGATGTTAAAGGTTGCAAGTTTTTCATGAGGAGGGTATATCGTATCAATATATGGTGATATAGTACGACTATAAATGAAGTTAATTATTAATATTTTGGTAGTATAATGAGAATAATAATTTTGAGTATATGGACATTGATTGTTTTACAGCTGCATGGGCAGACCATTGATGTCAGTCAGTTTGGGGCGCGCCCCAATAGTTTTGGCGATGCTACAGCATCCGTGAAAAGGGCAATTGAGGCGGCAAATGGGCAGCCTGATGCGGTCCTAAATTTTCCAAAAGGCAGGTATGACTTTTGGCCTGATAGTGCGACCCAAACCCACTATTATATTTCAAACAGTTCCTCAGAAACTGAATTTCCCGTCAAAAATCAACGTGTGGGTTTATTCTTTAAAAACAGTAAAAATCTGACTGTGGAAGGCAATGGTTCTACCTTTGTATTTCATGGGAAAATGATCAGCTGGGTGCTCGATAGTTGTGAAAATATAACCATGCGCAATTTTACCGTGGACTATGAACGACCGGGTATGTCTGAAATGACCATCCGGTCTGTGTCGCCAAGCCAGGTGCTTGTTTCGGTTCACCCCGATAGCAAATTCAGTATTATAAACGGGCAGGTGCAATGGTATGGTGAAAAATGGATTCCCAATCCAAAAAGTTTCTTTTTGGCCCGACTAAATCCAACGGAAGATAAAATCTATTACAGCAATTGGGCTCCTTTTCAGGCGAGTAAGGCCGAAAAAGAAGGGGCCTATGGCCTAAAATTTTCTGGAGATTTCTCCAAGTTTAAGGCCGATACAGGTGATATTCTCACGCTTCGGGATGCTATCCGGGATTATGTTGGGGTGTTTCAAAACCGGAGCAAGAATATCAGTCTGTATAATGTGCATATGAACAGCATGCATGGCTTGGGTATTGTAGCCCAGTTTTGCGAAAATTTGAACTATGACCGTGTTGACGTTGAACCAGCTAAAGGTAGCGGTCGGGTGATGGCTTCATCGGCCGATGGTATGCACTTTTCGGGCTGTAGAGGGCAGATCACCATCAACAACTGTCGGTTTAGCGGAATGCATGACGACCCCATCAATGTGCATGGAACACATCTGAAAGTGAAGGAGATTATCTCACCAACACAGCTGAAATTAAGATTTATGCATTATCAGAGTTACGGTTTTATGGCTTTCAGCAAAGGCGACACGATTGCTTATCTACATGCTAAAGCTTTACAGATCTATGGGCAGGGGATTGTGAAATCGGCCCGTTTGGTTAATGAGCGTGAGCTTATCGTCGAATTGGAAAAGCCTATTCCTAGCCAGCTTCAGTTGGATGATGCCTTAGAGAATATCACCTGGACGCCGGCGCTCACTTTAACAAATTCGCGGTTTGAACGCACAATTTCAAGGGGAACTTTAGTGACAACACGGCGGAAAGTGTTGATCGAAAATAACGTCTATTACCGTACGGGTATGCATGCTATTCTCATTGAGAATGATGCTATGGGCTGGTACGAGTCTGGCCCCGTCAGTGATGTCACGATCAGAAACAACCAATTTATAGCCTGTGGTTTTAACAGTGCGCCAGAGAGCTATGCGATTAAAATCAATCCAGAAAACAGCGAACGCGTGAAAAATTATTATGTACATCAAAATATCCGTATCGAAAATAATAGTTTCAAACAGATTGATGCACCAGTGCTGTCGGCCAAAAGCACCAAGGGATTGCTTTTTGCCCATAATAAAATCGAAAAATTGAATGCGGCAGCAAAGGGCAAAGGCCTACCGGCATTCAATTTTATAGCATGTACGGATGTACAAATCAGCGGAAATGAATTTACTGGAGAGGAGCCAGCAATACAGCTAAAAGAAATGGGAAAAGGTGCTATTAAATCGGATATCAAATGATCAAAAAAAAATCTGAGACATAGCACGCTCTTACCTGTCTATTAAGTAGGTGAATTATAAACTTTCCAACTTAATCGTAAGATGAAAAATAGCAAAAAGAACAAATTATTCTGGGCTGTAATCGGTGTCTCGCTAACAATGGCGGCCCATACCGATGCCTATGGTCAGATGCGCAAAAAGGCAACCATAACTGACGAGAAGATCCTTAAAGAGCTGGTCGCTAAGGTCGAGCATAACTTCGATAGCCTGAGTTTTCACAAGGAATTGATCGAAGGTATGGGGACCAGCAACCCCAAATTGATCGCTTATTATGATAAATGGATGAAAACCCATCCCAATAATGCCAATATTCCGTTTGCCCTGGGCGAAGCGTATGAGAATGAGGAGAGCCCCAAGGCAAAAACATACCTGCTCAAGGCTGTGGATATCAATCCCAAATTTACCGAGGCTTGGGGTGGGCTCTGGATAGACGCCGAACGTTGGGGAGACAATAAACTGGCCTTGGACTACCTAAAAAAAGCAGTCGATTCGGATCCATTCAATCCCAATTATGCCTTTTATTATGCCAGCTCTTTTTCAAACATCGACATGGAAAAATATAAGGTACTGAGTCAGGATGTCGCCAAAAAATTCAACACGAGTGAACGCGGTGCGCAGGCGCTATATTGGCTTGCAGTCCGTTCTTCCGGTGACGACTATAAAGAAAGCATATTTAAACAATTAAAAACACAATTTGATCCACAAAAATTCGGCTGGTCTTCCAGCGGTATGAACGCCTATTTTGATCTTCTTGTAGGCCAGAAGCGTTTTGCTGAAGCGAAATCGCTGGCAACAGAAATGCTTGCCAAAACGGAACAGGATGGATGGAAAGAAAAGGAGCAGAATGCTGTTCAGCTGATCCAATATAAAACAGCACTTGAAAAGGGCAACCAGGCGCAGGCTTTGACTTTATTGGATCAAATCAAAGTGAGTAAGTATGCCCCCTTGTACCGCATGTTGCCGATCTATAAGGCAGATATCCTCGTATCGCAGGGTAAAGGTGCAGCGGCTTATGAGCAGTTATTGGCCTTTTATGCCAAAAACCCGTCCAACGAACTTCGTGCTAAGATTGCTGCGGTAGCTGGTAAAATAGGGAAAGATCGTTATGATCAGGATATTATGCAGTTTATCATTGGCAATGCGGTACCGGCTGCCGGTTTTGAATTGAAAAATTACGAAGGTGGAACGACAAAATTGGACGATCTGAAAGGAAAAGTGGTGCTGTTGACCTACTGGTTCCCGGGCTGTGGTCCTTGTCGTGGTGAGTTTCCACATTTTCAGGCGGTGGTAGACAAGTTTACAACAGATCAGCTTTCGTACGTGGGGATCAATATCGTGCCCGAGCAGAATGACTACGTGCTGCCATTTATGAAGTCGACCAAATATTCCTTTTATCCCCTGGAAGAAAAGGAGGGCCGCGTAAAAGGCAATCTGGATAATAGGGGCGCCGCGCCCGTAAATTTCCTGCTTGATAAACAGGGGCGGATTATTTTTTCCAATTTCAGAACCGACCAGAACAATGAAGATGAGCTTGAACTGATGATCAAGGAAGCATTGAAAATATAAAAGTAAAAAAGGTGATCTCTCATGAGATCACCTTTTTTACTTTTGCTGTTTACGAGCCGCTCTTACTGTTTTGCTTTTACGGCTATTTTAGCAATTTGTCCAGTTCCTTTTCCAGCTGCTCGCCACGCAGGTCCTTGGCGACGATCTTGCCATTTGGATCGATCAGAAAGGAGGTAGGTAACACCGATACCGCATATTTTGAAAGGGCAATAGCTTTGTCACCCGGGTTGTCGATCAGCAGCTGCCAGGGCAATTCGAGGTCGCTGATGGCTTTGATCCAAGCCTTGTGATTTTTGTCTGTCGATACGCCGATCACTTCAAAGTTTTTGCCTTTATATTTGGCATAAGCTTTTTTGATAAAGGGAAATTCTTCCCGGCATGGACCGCACCAGCTGGCCCAAAAGTCTAAAAATACATATTTTCCCTTGAATTGTGCGAGCGATACGTCTTTGTCGTTTTGATCTTTCAAAATAAAGCTGGGCGCAATGCCGCCGACTTTTGATCCAAGTTCACCACTAATGCGGTCGGCAATCCGTTTTCCTTCATAGCTCTGTTGGAGGGCGCTCGGGAACTTGTCATAGAGCGTTTTACGCTGTTCTGCAGAGAGATATTCTCCGAGTCTATCCAAGGCAAAAGCGGCCGCATAGGACTGGGCATGTGCCGAAACAAATTCGGCTAATTGGGCACCTTTGTCCTGGCTTTTTTCCAATTGCTCCGTTAACTCCTCATACAAGGCCTGTGGTGCTGAGCCACTGACCTTCGATGTCGAAAAACCTTCAGCCAACTTGAGGGCAATGTCTACCGTCATTGGCTTGTCGATCAGAATACCAAAAGGAACATGCCCTTTCTTTACTTTTATGTCGTAGCTTGAATAAAAGAGGTACCTTGTTGGATGCTGAAATGGAACAGCTATTTCAAATTTTCCGTTTTCGACTTTCGACGAATCTGTCACACCGAGTACATTATTGTACAGGTATACGGTATAGCCCAATGGATTATCCTCCACTTTACCCTTAAACGTTATTTTCTGTTGGGCGAAAGCTGAAAGACTAAGAAGTGCCGCCAAACCTGCGAGTATTGTTTTTTTCATTTTTTCTGATTTTTAATAGCTGTTTTGTACAATTGCGCCCTGACTGGAAATTAGCTCCGTCCTTGGGATCGGTGCTGCAAATCGCCGCGATTGTTTGGGGAGTGTGTAAACCTTGGTCGGCTCTGTTGTACTGACATTTGACACGGTATAGGGGTAGAAGGTACGTTTCAACTCCACATCATCCCCAGCATAGTCGTTGTTGTTGAACCTGCGGATGTCGGACCAACGTTGTGTATAAGGGAGCTCGCGACGTCTTTCCTCCAGAATCTTCTTGATGGCTTCGTCTTTGCCACCGGCTTGCAGGTTTACCCACGCGCCTGGTTTCAAGCGTTTGGCCCGCAATTGATTAACGGCATTGAGTGCTTCTGTTACTTGACCTAATCGGGCATGTGCCTCCGCTTTGATCAATAACATTTCCGCCACGGTAGGGCCTGAAGGGATGCGGTCTTTGTAGAAGAACACATAGCCGGGCCAGTCATAGGCCGGTTTGGTCATTCCGCGATCGTAAGAGTAGCCTTCAACAAAGTTGTATTCGTAACGTAAGTCATGGTCGTGGTCGTACAGATCGATCAGCTCCTGACTCGGTACATACCACCAGGACTCATGATAAAGCATCCGGAAATATAAAAATTCTTTCCATTGGATCATATCCGTGAAATCGGTGTTGTTGTCGTGCGTGTATGGAAATTGCAGTGTAACGACTTTCGCATCGGGCGTGCCGGTATTGATACTGATGGTCGAACTGCGGCCATAACGCATGTCTTTGTTGTAGTCAACGAGTGTGCTGTATTCGGCCAGCGCTTTATTGGTATAGTTTAATGCAAGCTGATAGTTGTTGCGAATCAGGTAATAGCGTGCAGCAAAGCCGTTTACGGCAGCAGTATTGGCACGCCAATGTCTGGCCTTGCCAGACTGGATCAGCGGGCTACTTGTCTTTTGTGCTTCGGCCAGATCTGATTCGATCAGTTGGTATACCTCGGCCAGTGGTTTGCGCACAGCAGATTCGTCAAATGAGGTACTGTTCTTGATCGGAAGTCCAAGCTCGTTTTTATTGGCGTCGGTATAGGGAAGACAATAGGTGTTGACCAGATTGAGGTAGCTATAGGCACGGATAAAATGTGCATCGGCGCGCAGCCGATCTTTATCCTGCTGGGTGCCGCTTACCTTTTCCAGATTTTCGAGCACCATATTGGCATTAAAGATCTTGTTATATTCATTTTTCCAAAAATTCTCCCGCGTGTCGTCCTGCACAAAGTCGATATCCCACAAGGCGAACTCTACGGCGGCCATACTGAATGTGCCGGGACGCGCATCATAGATTTGCTTCGTGAATCCGTAGTCGTCGGTACCATAGATGGTGGTGCGGTTTCCTTCTTGGTAGAATGTCGAGTAATTATTCAATAGTGCATCGAGTTCAGCTGTTGTTGTCACCACAAGATCGCTGGACTTGGAAGGCTTCTCATCGAGAAATTTGTTGCATCCGGATAGCAATAGGCTACTGCATACGGCAAGTGTAGCCAGGATTTTTATATGATTATGTATGTTGTTCATTGTTTTAGGCTTAAAATCCGACCTTAAATCCAAAAGTAAAACGCGGGCGTGGCTTCATCGTACCCAAAGGGAATTCAGGATCCTCACCCTGTTTGTTGAACAGCACGGTGAAAAGATCATTTCCCTGTATATAGACCATGGCATCGCTCTTTTTCAGTATACTCCATTTTTTTGTCGGTAGACGGTAGCTGGCGTTTACTTCCTGCATGCGCAGATGTGAGGCATTGGCCGATAGATAGCTTAGATATTGGGTATAACGGTCCCAGAAATAATAACGCGGCTCGATGTCATTGAGCGGTAGCGGAACGATCTGATTGGGATCGCCGTTCATGACATCGCTCAGTTTTTTGTTTGGCAGCAGACGGTCGTAGCCTACAGCAGGATAATCGAAGGGCAGGGTTTTGAATACATGGCCCAATTTCCCGGTAAGAATAAAAGACAGGCTGAAATCATAGATATCGAATGTATTGCTGAAACCAAGGGTATAAGGTGCTACGCGTGTTCCGACATTGACCAGGTAATCGCGGCCGTCGCCCGGAGACCAGGCCCCGAAATCATAGCGGTCCCCATTGGCGCCATTAACCATCGGTTGTTTATTATACACCCCTGCATAGTCGAACATCCACATCGAATTGGCATCATAACCCTGTACATAGGCTCCGTAATTCTGCCCATAGCCATAGAGATCATAAGCAACGTAGTTAGCTACAAATAATTTGGTTACCTTGTTTTTGTTGTAGGAGAAGTTGAGGTTTCCGCGCCAGGTGATGTCCGAGCCTTTCAGGGGCAGGGTCGTTCCAAACTCCAGTTCAATACCTCTGTTGTTGATTTCGGCATTGTTGAGTTTTTGCTTGGTGACGCCATTGATGGCGGGAATGGAGAGCTCGGCGATCAGATCTTTTCCCTGTTTGTTGTATACGTCGATCTTTCCGTAGAGTTTGCCCTGCCATAAGGAATAATCGATACCCGCATTCCAGGTGCCTGTACGTTCCCAACGAAGGGAAGGATTTCCATAGCTTGAAATTCGCGCGGTATTATCGTTGGTATAGATATTGGGCAGGGTGCCCAAAGCCACCAGTGGACGGAATGATGTAGACCGGTCCACATTACCGTTAAAGCCATATGTCAACCGAAGATTTAATTTGTCCAGCCAGTTTACAGCCTGCATAAAGTTTTCGCGTTTGATCTGATAGGATCCTCCCAAAGACCAGAATGGTGCATAGCGATAGGCAGGGTCGTCGGTGATCATATTGGAGGCGTCTGTACGTATACTTCCCGAAAGGGTGTACTTATTCAGGTAGGTGTAAGCCGCATTTCCGTAAAGGGAAAAGAAACGTTCCGTTCGGTAGCCAAAGGCATTGCTGTAAGTAAAAGTCTGATTTTTACCCATCCAGTCTTTGATGGGTGCAAATGTTCCCCCAGGGCCATTCGGAAATGAACCGACGGCTAAGGTCGCATCGTTGTAGCCAAACACGGTGGGGTGGTAGAATTGCTCCGACACCTGGTTGCTGATTTCGGATCCCGCAATAGCATTGATTTCATGCTTTCCATTAAAGGTACGGTTGAAGTTGACCTGGTTACGGAAACTATAGGCATGTATACGTACCTGATTCCATTGGCTTGGACTGCTTAAAGGTTGTTCGATAATTCCGCCCTTCGGCAAATTGGGAACTAATGTACCTGTTTTGGTATCCCAGCTGGTCGCCTCGTTTACCTTTTTACGGACATAGAAGGAATCTTCGTTGTAGAGATAACGGTTGTTGGTATTAAAAAGTTCATATTGAAGCTTGGTGTCGAACGACAGGCCTTTCATGAGTTTTAACGTCAGTCCGCCCATAAAACGTGCATTCAGCTCCTTTGAAGTTTTGTTTTGCGCATGGATTTCCCGCGCCGGGTTGTAGGTCCAGTCAGCGTATGGAAATTTGTCCATGGGAACAGATCGCTCCATAAGGGGCCAGTAATATTGGCTGATATTGGTAAAGGAACCATCTGTATTAGTCAGCATATCGTAGGGCGAAAGGCCCTGGATATCGGCCAATGTCACACCGTTTTTGTCGTAGTTATTATATTGCAGCATGGTAGATGCATTGAAGTCAAGCCAGCTGAAGAGATTGACGGATGTCCGGTAGTTCAGCATATATTTCTGGTTTTTGGTTTCCTGAAAATTAGACTGGTTGCGCTCGTGCATCAGGGAGAATAGGTTGTTCATCCGGCCCGAGCTACCCTGCATGCTGAGGTTGTACTGCTGGCTGACGGGAGCTGCCAGGAGCAGATCTTTGATCTGCTGGCGATTGTCGAGTGTAGACAGCCGTGCAAGTTGGGCATCGCGCTCCGTATCGGAGAGAAAGCCCAGGTGGTTTTCACTCAATGCGACAAGTCCCTGTGACCAGGCTTTATCATAGTTAGATTCCAGGGAGCCCGAGTTCTCTACTGCACTCCATTTATTGAAAGCCATTTTTTCATAGTCGATGGTCTCTTTGGAAGAGGCCAGCGGATTGACATACGACAGGTCAAATTTTTGGCCTATCCGGGTGAAGGCTTGAAAGTCAACCCGGAGCGGGGTTCCTTGCCGGGCTTTTTTAGTGACAATGACAATGACGCCATTGGCAGCGCGGGCTCCCCAGATGGATGCGGCTGCCGCATCTTTGAGGATGTTGATACTCTCTACATCGTTGGGATTGATGGACTTGAAATCACCCTGTATGGCAAAGCCATCCACCACAACCAAGGGCGAGGCATTGGCTGTGAGGTTCCCGGCAGCATCCCGGATATTTAAGCTGGTCTGTCCACGGATTTCAAAGCGCGGATTTCCGTCCACATCCAGCGTTGCCTGAACTCCCGCCGTGGTCCCAATAATACGTTGTGCAATATTGGTGCTCGGTTTTTCGATCTGCTCCTGCGAAACACGTCCGAAAGAACCGGTTGCTCTTTCGGCATTGATCGTTTGAAAACCGGTGCTGACGACGACTTCTGCCAAAGCCTTTGTTTCGCGAGCGAGCTTGATGTTGTCGAGATCGGCCGCAATGGAAATTTCCTGGGTTTGATAGCCAACATAAGAAATGAGCAAAGAGCCTTTAGCAGGAGTATTGTTCAGCTCAAAATAACCGCTGCCGTTTGTCGAAGTGGATACTGGCGTTCCTTTGAGCGAAACCGTGGCATTCTGCAGCGGTTCGCCTTTTTCATTTCTGACGTAACCATTTAATTTCCGCTGTACGGTTGTTGTGAAGGAAGGATTGCCTGTACTTTTGATCGGGCCAGCCTTCGGTACCAACGAAATGATTTTGCCATTGATATGGTATTCCAACGGCTGGTCCTTGAGTAAAATATCAAGTGCCTGCTCCACATTCGCATTGGAAAGATGCACTGAAATTTTCTGTCCTTTTTTTAGTAACTCATTGTTATACAAAAAAGAATAACCACTCTGTTTCCGGATTTCTTTGAATACAGTTTCAAGAGAGCTCTTTTCAAACTTGAGATTTACTTTTTGGGCATAGGTATTGGCGGACAACTGTAGACTTGTTCCCAATACAAGATAAGCGGCCAAACGCATTTTTAGTAAAGATTTAGGTAAAATACTGTAGTTTTTACAAAAATCGGGGTATAAAGATCCACCCCAACGTTTAGTATCAACTGGATTATTCATACATTTGATGATTAGGTTAGTAATTTTTGAATTCGAAAAGAGTGATGCCTAATGTTAATGGCAGGGATGGGCAAACATCCCTGTTTTTTTTAGGGCAGGGTTAGTTTAGTTTTTTATCATAATATTCCTCCCATTTATATTAAATCTTACGTTGGTATATAGTTCAAGCGATTTCAATAATTCTTTTAGATCAACATTGGTCTGCAGTTCACCATTTAATTTAAAGCCCTTTGGTAGGGATCCGACAAAATTGACGTCATAGTTGCGTTCGATGATGCGGGCTATTTCCGGAAAGTCCATTTTATCGAGTACGAGCACACCATCTTTCCAGCCTATGGATTCTGTAGCGTCGACCTGCTGCAGTGTAGATTCCGAACCGGTCAATTTTAATTGTTCATCGGGTTTTAACAGAATCTGCTTGTTGTCTTTTTTGTTGGTTACACGGACTGAACCTTCAACGAGGGTCGTTGTACAGTTCAGCTCATTTGCATAGTTGTTGACATTGAACTTTGTTCCGAGAACTTTCACTTCCTGATCGCGCGATTGTACACGGAATGGTACCCTAAGGTTGTTGCGGGTCAACTTTGCAATTTCAAAATAACCTTCGCCCTCGAGTTGTACTTCGCGGCCAAGACTGTCAAAGGCGGAAGGATAGCGGAGCTCAGAGGCCGAATTGAGCCATACTTTGGAGCCATCGGGCAGCACAAAATTATACCTGCCAGCACGCGGAGTACGGATCGTGATGAGCTGCGTTTTTTCTGCTTTTGTGAGTTTGTTGTCTAAGCGCTCCTTTAAATTTTCGCCATGACCTTCAAGGAGAATACTATCGCCATTAGGCAACAGGGCATAGGCTCTGTCTGGTACCATCAAAATACGCTCGGTTGCTTTGGCGGTGGTTTTGTTTTGGGCAGCCTCATGCCACAATACCTTGCCCAAAAAGGCAAACAGCAGAAGGGAAGCTGCAGCAACTGCTGCATACTTCCAACGGGTGGGCCGATGGGTTTTATCAAGTGCTGTTATCTTGCTGAGATCGATCTGCTTCAGTTTTTCGTGTAGCAAGCTTTCGTCGAGATCATCAAGTGAATTTTTGGACAAAAGTTCATTATAATAGGAAAAAAGACGTTCCCGCTCAGCTGTTGTAAGTGAGTTGGATGTGTAGCGTGCTAATAGATCTTGTAATTCGTGTTTATCCATTTTTTTGGGTGGCGTAATTTTCCCCTTTGATTATAAGACAGGTCAAAGGGATGATTGTCTCAAATAAATTTTAGATTAATGGAAAAAAAATAAAAAAAGATATTTCAGATTGCTCTTTAATAAGAGTAAGGCATTGTATATCTGTTGTCTGACTGTTTTTGGAGTGATGTTCAGTTTCTCGCTGATTTCCTTATGGGAAAGCTCTTCCTCACGACTCATCTTGAAAATTTTCTGCATCTTTCTGGGCATGGAGTCAATTTTTTGCTGTAGGATCTCGAGAAGTTCTTTCTCCTGCAGTTTTTCTTCGACTTCATTTACCCCCTCAGAATGGGCGTCGAGGTAATAGCTGTTAAATTTTTCCACAACTTCGACATGCGCAAGCTGGTTAAGGATAAGATGGCGGGTTGCTTTATGGATATAACCCTTCAATGATGATTGCACGTTGATATCAGTCCGTTTTTGCCAAAGTTTTAAGAAAAGTTCCTGAACCACATCCTGTGCTTTATCATAATCTTGATAAAATAAAAAGGCATGCTGGAAGATCGAAACTTTGTAGCGGTTAAACAATTCAGCGAAAGCAGTCTGATCATCCTGTGCAGCAAGATGAAGCAGTTCAATATCCGATATAGCTTGGTAATCGTTCAAATTTGTTAGTATTCTATTGCAGTAGATGTGTCAAATGTAAATTTAATATGCATAAAATCCAAACTGCTAAAGGATAGGAAACTAATTTACTTCGATGAAGATTTTGTTTTTGTTAGAACTAAAAGTTGAAGACTTGTAAGGGAGGCAACTCAGTCTTTTTGCCATAAGAGTTGATTGAATTTTAACAATAAAATCTGTCTTTTCTTATCGGGGATAAAATTGAAGCTGACGGATTTACCCGTTTGATCCTTCGGGACCATCGTGTTGTTGCCTGGTATATCCGAAAAGATACCGCTGTCCTGTGATATTTAATGGTAACTGACCCCATCGCTTTGCGCCCTGCAAAAAAAAGAACTACACTTTTAAAAAGGATGGATTTTTTGGCTATGGAAATTTGTAATATAAAAAATACGAAAACGTTATAGTTAAATTACGAAAACGTTGTAGTTAAATTTCACCTGCTAGTGATTTCTAGGAATCTTCGCCTAGTTTCGATCACCTCCTCATACTCTTACCCATTTTTTATATCGAAAATCGTGTTATTGAGACAAAATAGCACTTTTTTGATACGAACTAGTTCTGTTTTTCTAATTGCTAATATTCACTTTTACAGTTAAAATTCCTTTATCAAAGGAAGCCAATTATAAAATTACTAAATCACCAATAGTGAATATTTCTTTATGAGAAACAATTGTAAACTAAAACAAAACCGCTTTTATAGCTTTAGCGCCGGCAAATGGATACCCTGTTCTTGTCTGCTCTGCCTGGTGGCTCTGGCTAGTCCTGCCGCTACATTAAAAGCCAATGTACCCCTTGTATCGGCGGCAGAGGGGACGGTACAGAATCGCGAAATCACAGGTAAAATATCGGATGGCAATGGTCAACCCCTGGCCTCCGTGACAGTTAGCGTATTGGACAGCAAGGTCAGTACAGCCTCAAAGGCTGATGGTACCTATGCTATTTCGGTGCCTATCAGTGCAAAAAAGCTGGTATTTAAACTTTTGGGTTACCGGAGCCAGGAAATTGACCTTACACCGGCCAAGGTCGTCAATGTGATCCTCAGTTCGGCGACGGATGAACTGGACGAAGTGGTGGTGGTGGGCTATGGTACCATGCGCAAAAAGGATCTGACGGGTTCGGTGACACAGATCCATCCGGACCGCATCGCCAATGAAAACCCCAAAACCGTACAGGATATCCTCCGCGGCTCGGCAGGACTGAATATTGGTTACGATGCCTCGGCAAAAGGCGGCGGCTCCATTGAAGTGCGGGGTAAACGTTCGGTCTATGATAGCAACAGCGGGCACAACAACCCCTTGCTGGTGCTCGATGGTATGATTTTCTACGGTGAGCTTTCTGAAATAAATCCGGATGACATCGAGCAGATTGATGTGCTAAAAGATGCTTCGGCTGCGGCTATCTATGGTTCGAAAGCGGCTAGTGGTGTGATTATCATCAGTACAAAAAAAGGGAAACAGGGTAAACCGACGATCAATATGACCATGAATGCCGGCGCAACGCAACTGAGCGAATACCGCAAAAGATTCAGCCCAGAAGCTTACTTGCAGCACCGCGAGGACTGGTATACCAAAAATACCTATGGCATCAATCCGACAACGGGAATATATGAAGCTTATCAGACGCGGGACGATAACGGCAACCTCACCGTACCTTATGGCTTTTACCTTAATCCCGGTGAGCTGCCTTCGTCTTTATCGCTGGATACCTGGCGCGCGCAGTCGACCAATGAGAACGGGGAGTCTGATCGGAGCATCTGGGGCCGCCGCTTGGGCCTGCAGGGAAATGCCCTGCAGAACTTTCTGGATGGGAAAACGGTTGACTGGGCCGATCATACCTTCCGCACGGGCTTTAACCAGGATTACAACGCGAGCATCAGCGGTGCGAGTGATAGGGTCAATTATTACCTGTCTATGGGCTATCTTAAAAATGAGGGAGCTGTTGTCAGCGATACCTACAAGACTGTGCGGGCAAATATGAAGATCAACGCGCATGTGACCAACTGGCTGGAGTTGGGGGCCAATGTAAATTTTCAGGATCGCTCCGACGGCAATATGGACATCGATATAGACCAGACATTGCGCAATAGTCCTTATGCGGATTATGCCGATGCCGACGGTAACCCTTTACAATATCCGCTCAGTGAGCAGTTCAGCCAGCGGGGTTATAATTATGATTTTCAGCGGAAATACCTGGAGCTGGACAAGGGCTATACGGTCTTCAATTCCATTTTCAATGCGAAAATAAAACTACCCTTTAACATTACTTATTCCTTTAACGCTTCACCGCGCCTGCAGTATTTCCACGACCGTTACTTTATGTCGGCCGAACTGCCAGGTTCTAACCCTGCGGACCGGGGTGCGAACCGCGAGCAGACCAAACGTTTCGACTGGTCGCTCAACAACACCATCAGCTGGGAACAGACCTTTGCGGACAAGCATCGCCTGATGGTAACCTTGGTGCAGGAGGCGGAGGAACAGCAGTCCTGGAAAGACCGCATTGAAGCACGCAATATTTTACCTTCGGATGCACTTGGCTTTCACAATACCAAAAATGGATCAAAGGAAAACAGCACCTTTGATAGTTACGATACCCATCAGACAGCGGATGCTTTGCTGGCCCGTTTATTTTATTCCTACGATGACCGCTATATGCTGACAACTTCTATCCGCCGGGATGGCTATTCGGCTTTTGGAACGTCCAATCCTTATGCTACTTTCCCCTCTGTGGCCCTGGCTTGGAATTTTACCAAAGAGAAATTCTTCAAATGGACGGATGTAATGGATTATGGCAAGCTGCGTGTTTCCTACGGTAAAAATGGAAATCGGCAGCTGGCAGATCCCAATTTGGCGCTCGCCAACCTGTATTCGGGCAGTGGCAAGATGCATGGTTACCTCAACTCAGCGGGTGAACTGGTCCAATACCGCTACCTGATGGTCGACCGCCTGGCTAACCCGAACTTGCAATGGGAAAAAACTACAGCCTGGAACTTTGGACTGGATTTTGGATTCCTAAAAAACCGCATTTCGGGTACCCTCGAATATTACCTGATGCAGACCCACGACATGATCATGGAACAGAAGCTGCCCAATTTTACAGGATTCAGCAGCATTACCACCAACCTGGGACAGGTGGACAACAAGGGGATTGAATTGACCTTAAATACCGTCAACCTGAAAAAGGAAAAGCTGCAATGGTCTACCACCTTCAGTTTTTCTTATAATAAAAACCAGATCGTGCATTTGTACAACAACTACGAAGATGTGCTGGATGCCAGCGGAAGCGTGGTTGGCCGCAAGGAAATGGATGAGATCTCGAACGGCTGGTTTATCGGGCAGCCCATTGGCGCGATCTGGGATTACCATGTCACGGGCATCTGGCAGGCCAATGAAGCTGCCGAAGCCGCCAAATATGGGCAGGCTCCCGGCGATCCGAAAGTGGCCAATGTGTATACGGCAGATGATGTGGTCAATGGGGACAGCAGAAAACCTGTGTACAATAATAAAGATAAAGTCTTTCTGGGGCAGACGGATCCGCGTTTCCGTTGGTCGATGCGCAATGAATTTACCCTTTGGAAAGACCTCAGCTTTTCGTTTAATATCTATTCCTACATGGGGCATAAAAGCTTATCCGGCAATTACCTGAACAACGACGATGATGGTGGACGGATGGCCTATGGGCTGGCCAATCTGCCGGCAAAGGAATATTGGACACCGGACAATCCTACAGATCGCTATGGCCGCATTGAGGCTAAGGGACCCATCGGAGCGGAGGGTGCACAACGCCTGTACGACCGTTCGTTTATTCGGCTCGACAATATCTCCGTGGGCTATACGCTGCCGACAGCCCTGACTTCCAAATATAACCTCAACCGGGTGAAGCTGTATGGTACGGTGCGCAATGTGGCCACCTGGACCAAAGACTGGGAATACGGCGATCCGGAGACGTACCATCCTAGTAATAACCCGAGCGGATGGGCCTCACGGGTCTTTACCTTCGGTGTGAATTTATCTTTATAACCTGATTAATTGTGATGTACATGAACCATACAATAAATAAATCCAGAACCATAAGCAGGGGTGTCGCTTTTTTGCTCGCTAGTACGCTAGCGATAAGTAGCTGCTCGAAAGAATTTCTGCAGCCTGATCCGTTGTCTATTTATATACCCAACGAAACTTTTAACACCGAATCGGGCCTGCTGTCGGCCATGGCTATCTGCGACCGTCACCTCAAGGGTTATTGGGCCACGGACAATAACGAAATGCTGACCTTGGGCACGGAGTATATTTTCTCCGAACTGATGGTGGCCAGCAATACTGATAAACGCAGCATGATGGCGGATGTGGCCAACATGCTGACTCCAACAAGTGACAACTCGACGCACCAGAACCTCGACCGCTCCAACAGCCTTTGGTATTTGTGGGATGAAACCTACAAAGGGATCAGTTATGCTAATACCATTATCAAATATGTGGACCAGGTACAGACCTTGAGCGAGCAGGATAGAAATGCCTACAAAGGTCGCGCTTATTTCCATCGGGCTTTTCGCTATATGGCATTGGTCTTTGAATACGGCGACGTGCCTTTGGTGACGACCATCATCGATGTGCCCAAGCAAAATTACCGAAGCACCAAGCGTGATGCCATTTTGCAGATGATTACCAAGGACATGGAGTTTGCTGTGCAATGGGTGCCTGATCAGAAAAATATGAGCCTGATCGGTCTGATCAATAAGGGGGCCTGCCGCATGCTGCTGGCAAAATGTTACTTGGCCATAGGCGAGTATCAGAAAGCCAAAGAGCAGACGGATATCCTAATTGACCAGTCGGGCTACGCTTTGATGACTGAAAGCTTCGGAACCTTTAACGATGGAGGGGAGGCGCAGACCTGGCCCATTACACGTAACGTCATCTGGGATATGCACCGCCCTGAAAACAAACTGATTGCCAGCAACCGGGAGGTGATCATGGGGATGCCCAACCGCGGTGCCGATGCGGAGTCTTTCGTAAAAATGCTGACCATGCGGATCTTATATCCCTTTGTCTTTGACAGCCGGATACAGACAACGGATGGTAAACAGGCCTTGTTGAATATAAAGCGGAACAGTGGGGATTACAATGCAAAATATGACTACATGCGGGCCTTTGGCCGCGGGATTGCGACTTTCCGCCCTACGTCCTTCCAGACTCAGGGGCTGTGGTCTGTCAATGGCAAGCAGGATGAAGGCGACCTGCGCCACAGTTCCAAGGTGGGAAACTGGGTACGTATGGAAGATTACATGGTAAACAATAAGGCTTCCAAAGATTTTGGGAAACCGGTCACACTGAAAGATCCCACAACGGGCAAACTCCTCTGCAGCGACACCATTCGCCGTTGGTACGATGTGCCCCACTATAAATTTTTCCTAGATGATCCCGTGAGTGAATCCAATATCAGCGGTTCAGACGGTTCACGGGGGGCCACCAATGGGGGAATCGCCGACTGGTACCTGTATCGCCTGGCGGAGGCTTACCTCCTGCGCGCGGAAGCGAAATATTATATCAATCCGGCCGATGGAACAATAAAAGATGATTTAAATGCTGTCCGTCAGCGCGCAAAATGTACAGAGCTCTATCAGGGATCGGTAAGCATCGGGGATATTATGAACGAAAGGGCTCGTGAACTTTACTGGGAGGAGTGGCGCAATGTGGAATTAAAGCGGGTGTCCCTCTGCCTGGCACGTAGTGGTAAACCGGATGAATGGGGAAATGCGTACAACCTGGACAATTTCGATAAGCAGAGCGGCACAGATGCCAGTGGCGGAAGTTACTGGTACCAGCGCATTATACATTATAGCCTCTACAACAAAGGGGTCATTCATGTCAATGCGACCGGGCTAAGTGATATCAAATACACGATGGATAAAAAGAATATGTACTGGCCGATCCCCAATGTCGCGATTACATCCAATATCAAAGGGCAACTAAAGCAAAATTACGGCTACGATGGTTATGATCCCACTACTCCCGTCTGGGATAAATGGGAGGACGCCGTAGCGGATGAAGCCAAAGCAGAATAGCCCGTCCAAGAGGTTCTGAACCGATGTTCACTTGCGACCATCGGCTCGGGATTTTTTAAACACCGTATTTTATACTAAAAAACCAGTTTGTAATTATATTAAACCAGTTCGTATGATCAAGAAAATCTTTTTGTTTTTATTGTTTCTCCCGATTCAATTTTTAAGTGCACAAACAGATCTGGCAAATTTTCCTACTGGGGCAGACCCCAAGGAGATCGGCCATCGCATTGCACACCGCTTTATTGCGGGCAAACATATGCTGCATGCAGGGAAATGGATCAGTTATCCTGAGACTTTCTATTGGACGGGTGCCATTAATTATGCGCATTTAACGGGCGATCAGGAGTTGATGCAGGCCATGGAGGAGCGGTTCTCCAAATTAACGGCAAGTGAGCCGCAGCTGCTGCCCATTAAAAACCACGTCGATTTGAATATGTTCGGTAGCCTCCCTTTGCGGCTTTATCAGCTGACCAAAGAGAAAAGTTATCTCGACCTGGGCTTGCCCTATGCCGACACACAATGGGAGCTTCCACAAAATGCCAGTCAGGAAGCCAAGGACTGGGCGCAAAAAGGATACTCCTGGCAGACGCGTCTCTGGATCGACGATATGTACATGATCACCATCGTGCAGGCCGCTGCTTTTAAAGCAACTGGCAAAGCCGAATACCTGGACCGTGCGGCTCGGGAAATGGTGCTTTATCTGGATGAGCTGCAGCGTCCCAATGGATTGTTCTATCATGCACCAGATGTTCCTTACTACTGGGGGCGAGGCAATGGCTGGATGGCCGCGGGTATGACCGAATTGCTGCGCATGCTTCCACAGGACCACCCGAATCGGCCGCGTATATTAAAGGGGTATCTGACGATGATGAAAAGCTTGAAGAAACAGCAGCGCAAGAGTGGTATGTGGAATCAGCTGATCGACCAAGCAGACTGCTGGGCCGAAACCTCGGGTTCAGCGATGTTTGCTTATGCGATCATATCGGGGGTGAAACAGGGCTGGCTAGGGGAGAAACAGTACGGTCCCGTTGCCCGCAAAGCTTGGCTGGCACTCGCGAAATATGTAGACGATCAGGGAGCAGTGTCGGAAATCTGTGTGGGTACCAATAAAAAGAATGATAAGCAGTATTATTATGACCGTCCCCGCCATACCGGCGATTACCACGGGCAGGCGGCTTATATGTGGTGCGTCAATGCGCTGTTGGAGGGCAGCACCAAATAACCTGGGCAAGCAGTAGCTAAGGCGCTAAAGCATAATAGGTTTGTTAGCAAAAAAAGAGGTTGTCTGATTCATCAGATAACCTCTTTTTTTGCTAAACTTTCTATTTACGGTCGATATTTACACGATAAATCGCTTCGGCCTCTTTGTCATCAAATTTGCGCATTTGCTTGACAAGTTTCTTTTTCATCATTTTGACGATGCCGCGGTATGCAGGATCGGTGTATACATTGTGGAGCTCCTGTGGATCTTTTTCGAGATCAAATAGTTCCCAGTTTTCTACACGTTTATAATAGCGGATCAATTTATAGCGGTCATCCCGCACCCCAAAATGTGGGCTCACGGCGTGTTCTCCATTTTCAAAGTAATGATAGAATAAGTCCTTGCGATGCTCCTCCTTGTTATTTTTCAGTACATGGACAAAAGACTCGCCCTGCATATCTTTAGGTTTCTTGACGGCGGCGAGTTCCAATAATGTAGGTGCGATATCGGCATTGACAACTTTCGCGTCAATGGTTGAATGCGCATGCACTAGAGCTGGATAGCGCATGACCAATGGTGTGCGAAACGATTCCTCGTACATCCAGCGTTTGTCAAACCAACCATGTTCGCCCATGTAGAAACCTTGGTCGGAAAGATAGATGACAATGGTATTCTCAGTCAGTGATTTTTGGTCCAGATAATCCAGTACTTTGCCAATATTGCGATCCATCGACTGAGCTGTATTAAGGTAATCGATCATATAACGTTGGAATTTCCATTCGGCAAGCTGTTTTCCCGTCAGATTATCCTGCTTTAGCTTTTCATAAATAGGACGGTAATAGGCGATATAGCTGTCTTTTTGGGCTTGATTCATCCGTTTGAAATTGCCGTCAGCCATCATGTCTTCCAATGATTTGAACATCTTTAGATCATAGCCCATCTTCATGTCCTTATCAATAGACATTTCTTGCAGCGCTGCCGCTTCTCTGCTTTGGTAATTATCATAGAAAGTTTCTGGTAGCGTAAAATTTACAGTATCATAGGTGCCAAAATCTTTGGGGTCTGGCATCCATGTACGGTGTGTTGCCTTATGACCGATGACCAAACAGAAAGGTTTGTTGGAGTCTACGGTATCTAGCCAGTTCATTGCTTTTTCGGTCACGATATCAGATACATAGCCTGTAACTTGTTTCCGACCCTGTTTACTGATAAAATCTGGATTAAAATAGGTGCCCTGACCAACAAGAATATCATAATAGTTGAAGCCTTGCAATTTGTTTCCCAAATGGATTTTACCGACCCAAGCTGTATTATAACCAACCTTTTGTAATTGCTTCACAAAGAGATCCTGGCTGAAGTCGAATTCGGAGGTTTCATTATCTTTGAAACCATTCTTGTGGCTGTATTTTCCGGTCAGCAGCGTAGCGCGCGAGGGGCCACAGATGGAATTATTGACAAACGCATTTTTGAATATCGCCCCCTGATCCGCGATGCGGTCTATCTGCGGCGTTTTCCCATATTTCGATCCATAGGCTCCAATCGTCTGATAGGCATGGTCATCCGAGATAATAATGACAATATTCGGCCTTTTTTGCGCAGAAGCATATTTAAATAGCGGAAGTAATAAAAATAGAAATAAGAGCGTTTTTAGTTTCATTGTGCTTTCTGTTTAAAATTGATTGTTGTTTCTTCTTTTGAGGTGGAGCTGATCTTTACCCATCCCTGGCGATCGGCGCCACTGTCGTTGGCTTTTATCGTTATTTTTTGAGTTACGTTTCCGGAGCCATATTTGCGTTCAACGGTATACCACTGGACATTGTCGGGTAGGGTGATCCACCAGCCATTTGTATGACCATCGATAGTAAGTGTATAGGTATTCGCAGATTTGCTAACTTCTGCCGTCAATGTACTGCTTACGCTAAAGGGGCCAGGCTGCGGTTTGACGGGAAGGTTTTCCTTCTTACATGCGTTAAATAAGAATAATAGAACAACGCAACATAAGAAAAAAATATTTTTTGTAGTCAATTTAACTGTCTTCATTTTTTTTGCTATTTAATTTTTGCCTGTACTTTTTACCAATTGGGATTTTGTTTCCATTTTCCACCTGTCAACTCGATCATTCGTTGTTGGATAGGTAGCAGGTAATCCCGTTCTACCCTAAATTTGTAGCCTGAAGGCAATACACTTTTATAGGGATCCATATATCTATAGGCGTCTCCCGGATTTCCGGAAAGAAAAAAGTTGATGCTTTTGCCTGCAGGAGCATTATCGTAGTAAAGCAGGTTATCTTTATAAAATCCCGTGCTCGTATTTTCTTGCGCAATATTGCTGCCAATGAACAATATGCCTAAAGGACGTTTTCCGACAATGAGCTGGTCAGCTGCTGCCCAACGGAAAATATCTTGTAAACGCTGGCCTTCCGCAACCATCTCTACACGTCGCTCGCGGCGTACAGCCTGAATATATTTGTCTAACGTTGAAAATGGATAGCTTGCTGCGGTATTATATTCACGGTCAAAATCCATATCGGGCAAATTCAATCGCGCACGAAGGGGGTGTATGGCCTGAACTATTTTAGTGGGATCTTCTTTCAGTTCGGCAAGGGCTTCGGCATAATTTAGCAATACTTCGGCATAACGGAAATAGATTACGGGTGCCGCGCTCATACCATCATCGGTAACCGCTGAGAGATTTGTGTATTCAACATATTTATACATTGGATATCCAGTAGTTGAACGATTAAATCCACTCTGGTTGATCGGAGGGAAGTTGGCTGCTACCGCATCAGGACGTAAAGGTGCTTGTGGTAATACCGCTGTTTGCGATAGGCGTGGGTCACGGACTGTTGGCAGCATGTCTTGACCATAGACTTGTTGCATACTGTTTTGCAAGGTGCCGACAAATGGCTTTCCATCTATAGTAAGGTAATCACTGACTAAGCTCTGTGTCAGTCCGATATCACCACCTCCAGTAGATAAATATTTGGATACACCGTGACCGATATTTTCGGCAGGGTTGTAGCGGCGGTAAAGCATGACCTCACTATTTGTTGAGAGATCGGCCGTATTGAACATGTTCCGGTAGTCATCGTTGTATTTGCCGGTACTATATATTTTCCATCGATTGCCATCAATGATCTCTTTTGCGGCATCACGGGCTTGAGTCAAATAATCTTTAATTTTGCTTTCACTCACTGTTGTCGTGAAAAACGGAGTTGCTTTTAATTTGTGATAACGTTGCCAAGTACCTTCATAGAGTGCTACACGCGATTTGAGCGTTAATGCAACGTCCTTGTGAATACGCATGCTGGTATTGGTCGACTGCGTAGGTAGCAGTGTAGCAGATCGGTCGAGGTCATTAAGAATGGAGTCTACAATAACAATTCGGCTATCACGTGCCAAAAAGGTAGATTCATCTTCTGAATTTAGCAGCTGGTTGACCCAGGTTACATCGCCATATTTTTTAACCAATTCAAAATAGTACCAAGCTCTGAAAAAATAGGCCTCACCGAGATATCTGTTTATTTCGGATTGGTTTCCTTTTGCATTAGAGGATTGTTTGAGGAAAAAATTAAGTGATCTGATCTGTGTATACTCACTGATAGATGTTGCATTTGATACGGTCAACTGTCCATTTAAGCGATTGTCGACATTGGTAAAAATCATATTATCTGTTTTGGCATCTTCAAATGCAATACCATTTCCGCCAGTTGTGCTCGGGTGGTTGGGGAGGGTTTGATAAAACTGGTTGATATATAATCGCAGTTCGTTGGTTGATGCTAGACTCCCGCTAGTGGATAATTGATCTAAGGGTTCCCGATTCAAAAAATTGCTATTGCAGGCTACCAACAAACTGCAAGTGAGTCCCAAAACGATATATGTGAATTTTTTTAATTTCATGACTGCTAGTTAAAAGTTAAGATTTAAACCGAAGGAATAGACTTTGCTTAATGGATAGATCTTGCCCATGCCAGATCCGCCTTCTATGGTTTCGGGATCAAACATTTTGGCCAGGGCGCTGAATGTCAGTAAGTTTTCGCCACTGACAAACACGCTTAAGCGATCAAACTTCCAGCGTTGGATCAGATTCTTCGGCAGACTATAGCTTAATGTCAGATTTTTGAGGCGTAGATAGGCTGCATTTTGCAGGTAGCGTGAAGAGGCTAGCTGTGTTTTATTGATGTAGGAATTTATTGCACCTGCAGGTGAAGCGTACGGATTCGGGTAATAGGCATCTGGATTGCTTTCAGAGAAATAGTCGAGATGTTGTTTGAATACAGTTACCTGTGCCAATGCACCCGATCCCCAAAAGTAAGCATCTGCAAATCCAGGACTAAAATCTCGTTTAGCGATTCCTTGCCAAAGCATGTTCATCGAAAGGTCTTTCCAATTCAATCCTGCGGAAAAACTATAGCTATAGCGGGGAGTACTGTTCCCAATAATGGAAATATCGCCCATGTCACCCAAACGATTGGCTCCATTGTTTATCTTACCATCGTTATTTATGTCAAGGTACATCACGTCTCCTGGCACCCAGTTGCGTGCAGATATAAAGGACCGATCCAATTTATTGTATTCATCGGCTTCTGCTTGAGTACGGATTAGCTGGTTGGCCTGGTATCCCCAAATCTCACCGGACATTTTACCTTCATACCATTGTCCGCTAGGGTCAAATTTGGTTGGATTTTGGTATTTCGTCACCATTGACTGGTAATCGGAAAGAATGATGCCTAGATTGTAGCTCCAATCCTCGGCAATTTTATCTCGCCATTTTACATTGAGTTCCCAGCCTCTCGTTCGGAGATCGGCATTATTGCTTTTTGCAGGTGTCGTTCCAAAGAGGTCTGCAACATCTCTGGAAGGCCCTAGCATATCTTTTGTATTTCGTTGGTAGAGGTCTAGTGTTCCTGTCAATCGGTACTTCAATAAAGTGAAATCGAGGCCAATGTTGGCACTTCTGACTTTTTCCCAGGTAATTAGGGGATTGAATGCCCCCGGTGCGTTTATATAACTTTCACGGCCATTTTGAAAATAATAGCGCCCTCCTGCACCGTTAGCTCCAGGGACTACAATGCTCATATTTTCGGAGTAAGCATAAAGACCGGCGCCGGCTTGGTTTCCCAGAGAGCCATAGGATCCTCTTATTTTTAGTTGATTGATCCAGGAAATATTATCTTTGAAAAAAGATTCTTCGCTCATATTGTATGCCGCTGATATCGAAGGGAAAAATCCCCAGCGATGCCCAGCTGCAAAGCGTGAGGAACCATCGTATCGGCCATTGAGTTCTAATAGGTATTTCTGATCGAAATTGTAATTTAAACGTGCAAACATACCCCGGGTAGCCCAATGGTTACGGGCTTCCTTGCTGTTTTTTGTTCCTGTAGACAGGTCAATGCCCGGGCGGTCAAAACTGATCAGATCGCTTGCAGAGGTATAGATCTCCTTGAAAGTATTTACCTCCTGTTGAAATCCAGCTGTTAAGTCAAAATTATGTTTGTCAACAGTGAGTTTGTAGTTTGTATAGATGTTTGGTGTTAGATAATTGTTATTGTTCATCCGGCGTTCGAAACTTCCTCCAAGCGGGATGTTATATTCTGACCTGTTGACTAGATATGTTGTGCCGTCAATACCATAAATTGTTCCGGGCAATTTTAAGATATCATTTTCGCTATTGTCTAAGCGATAATTCAAATCGGCAAAGATTTTCCAGTTTTTTAATGGAGTTATCTCGAGTCCACCTAATATCGCTAAGGTATTCGCTGTCAATTGATCTTTGGATCCTGATTGGAGATAGGGTACCATGGACTGTTCCGTCCAGTTGCCATAAAAGTCATAAGGTGATACATTTGGACGCATGCGAGCAAGATTATGGAAAAACATGCCCTCAAATCCGGCTAAAGGTGTTTGATTGCTGCTGCGCGTATATTTTACATTAGCTTTGAGCTTTATCCATGAAGACAGTTCTGAAGTAACAGAGCTATTGAAATTGTAGCGCTTGTAATCAATGTCCGCGTAACGCAAAACTCCATCCTCATTATAATAGCCCCCTGAGACATAAAATTGTGTTCCCGCATTTCCGCCGCCCATATTGATGTTGTAATTTTGTCGCAATGCGGTAGGTTTATAATGGAGATCAAACCAGTTTGTATTGGCTACACCGTTGGCGCTATTTTCCCAGCTTGCATAGTTATTGGTATTGACTTCTGGAAAGATCGATATACTGCCCGGATCATTGATGTATTGTTGCAATAAGGCGATCTTGTCATCGGAATATTGTTTGGTCCCCAGTGCGTTAAAAGTCGCCGCATTGAAAAAGTTTGCGAAGTCAACTGAGTTGACCATTTCTGGTAATTTTACTGGCGAGGTTAATCCTGTATTGGTACTGATATTAATTGTCTTTTTTCCGGCCGCACCTTTTTTTGTTGTAACCAGAATGACGCCATATGCAGCACGCGAGCCATAGATTGCGGATGCCGACGCATCTTTTAAAACAGAGATATTGTCGATATCGCTAGGGTTAACATCTGCCAAGGACATTTCCATTCCGTCAACAAGAACATAAGGGCCATCGGTTCCGCTTAGATTGCCGACACCGCGTACATTCAGGTTGAAACTCTGTCCTGGCTTGGTATTGCCTCCAACATTGACATTTAAACCAGGAACTTCCCCCTGTAGGCTCTGCGTAGCATTCACAACAGGCCGGTTTTCTAATTCTTTACCGCCAATTGTGGCAACAGCACCCGTTAAGTTGACGCGTTTTTGTGCACCGTAGCCTACGACAACGACTTCTTCCAGTTGGGCTAGATCCTCTCTAAGTTCAATGGTCTGAAATACGGAAGAGTAGGGAAGTTCTAAGCTTACGAAGCCAACACTGCTGATTAATAGGCTGCTTTGTGTGCTTTTTACAGTGAGCATAAATTCCCCTTTATCATTTGTTAAGGTACCTTTGTCTGATCCCTTTTCCTTGATGGAAACTCCAGGTAGTGGTTCTCCTTTGCTATTGGAGACTTTTCCTTGAAATTTAAGCTCCTGTGTTCGCGGCTGGGAAAGAATGATACGGCCGCCATCGATCTGTTGCATCTGAAAGCCATTTTTTTCCAGAATGGGCCTCAGTAATTCTTTCCACGGCTTATTAGTCGCTGAAATTTGCGGTATGGTAACTTCTTCTACTTGATTATTATTGTATACAAATCTCAAATCCGTCTGTTTTTCAATAAGCTGCAATAGATTTTTAAGTTTTATATTTTTGTATTTAAGTGTTACATTTTCTTGTGCAGAAGTTGTAGTTGCATAGCTGTTATAGCCAAATGCTACAATGAACAGCATCATAAATTTTACCATGAAGAGCCACTTTAGGTAATAAAGAATCGGCACATGACGTCGAGCATGTGAATTTTTTTTCATAATTTTAAAAATAAGAGGTAAATAATTGGGCACAACAACTTTCCTAGGGCTTTGTGCCAATTGATCATCTTTGGGTATATCGCTGCGATGTACCCTTTTTTGTTTGTTTTTTTATTTCATATTCAGGTCGTTATTGTTGGTTAATTTGATCTTATCTTTAGTTTTTTTAATACAGTATAATGGTATCGCGTCGTTCTTTATAATGGAGGTTAGCACCCGTTTTAATCAAAATGTCCAAAACCTCTCGCGCTGTTTTCTCCTGAAACACTCCCGTATAGGATTGGTTCAAAATATTCTTGTTTTCAATTCGGATAGTTTTATTGTACCAACGTTCTATTTTTCTGCCCATGATATCTATAGGGTCATCCTGAAAAACCAGTTTGTTTTTCGTCCATAGTGCTTCTGACGGCTCCCTATTTTCATGGCTAATTTGGCTGATGTTTGCTGCCCCATCTGTAGACTCTTTAACGATGTTGCTTTTCTTGATATGCATGCCGGTGGCCAGGCTATTCGCTACCTCTATTTTTTCTCCCGGATGCATAATAAATTCATGAACGGATCCTTTATCTTTAACTTTGAGATTCACTTTACCTTCAAAGAGTGTTGTTTCCATTTTTTGTTCTTCTGCATAGGCTTGAACATTAAACTGCGTCCCAAGCACTTCAATTGTGTTGCCGTAAGCGTTTACATGAAATGGTAATTTTTTATTTTTGGTTACTTTAAAATAAGCTTCTCCAGACAGTGTTACATCTCGATTTGATAGGCCATAATTGATGTCATATTCGAGTTGGCTACCGCTATTGAGCCAAATTTCAGTTCCATCTGCTAATCTAAAATGTTTCCTTTCACCTTTGGCCGATGTAAGCTTGACGATGCGCCCGGACAGCATGTGCTGAAAGAGATACACGCCTCCAAAAGACATCATGAGAAGAAGGGCGGCGGCAATAAGCAAGCGCCCGTAGTTTTTTGATGATAGTGGGGTATTTCTTTTTTCTTTTGGTTCGCTGGCTGTAATTTCCGTTGTCTTATACTTCTTTTTGGACGATTCAAACAACAATTCAAGCGCAATCGGGTTATTTTTTAACGCTTGATTTTCTTTCGTCAAATAGAGATAAAGATCTATTCTGCTTTCTTCTAAAGTCATCAAATGATACAGCTCTTCCTCTTCGGTAGCCGATATACGCTTGTCCAGGTATTTTTGAATGAGCTCTAAAAAATAAGTGTCTTCTGATGACATGGGGTTGTTTTATTCATAAGACACATGAAAAAACAAATCTCACCAATACCGAATTTATTTTTTTTGTTTTAGCTGAGCATAGATTTTTTTTAATGCAATTTGTAGGTGTCGGTCTACCGTATTAATCGCTATTCCCATTTTAGCAGCCGCCTGTTTATAAGACAGCTGTTCATCTTTAACCAATAGAAAGGCTTGTTTTGTTTTGGCGGGTAGCAGGGATATGCTGTGTTCGATTTCGGCAATTTTCTCTTTGGAAATAAGTAACGATTCTGGCGATATGTCATCGATAAAATTATCATGGGCCATATCGTGTAATGAATACTCGATTGATTTCTTTCGTATCTGATTTAAGCATCCATTCTTTACTGCGCGGAGTATATAAGGAACGAGTAATTCGATCTCAAGGAGTCTTTCCTGAAGATTCCATATTTTCCATAATATTTGGCAGGAGATATCCTGAGCGAGATCTTCGTCTTTGATGAAAGAGAATGCATATAGCTTGAGTCCATCGAAGTTTTGAATGAAAAATTTCTTAAATATTCTTTCATCTCGCCCAATGGCAATCATCTGTTTTTCCTCAGTACTCAATTCTTGAATATCCAGCATGGTTTTACATAGACAGATTAAAAAAGGTTAGCATTAGACTACTAAGGTAGTAAATATTATGTTCTACATAAAATGAATCTAAAATGCATTTTTTTGACCGCCTGGCAGTCAGAACAGATTATTTTGTGATTTTGCTGAATTCAAAAGGAATCTGCAGGCTGTCGCCGGCTACATTTGCTTTTAACTTTTCGCCATCCCGCCAGTAGGTAATCTTTTTAGGGAAGGGTAGGGAGTCATTATTGCATTCGAATAGCCCATCTTTCTGCATGGTCATTTCAAAGGCGATGAAATCCTTTTCATCGGTTGTTTTCACCTTTAATTGCCAGTTTCCATCGGATTTCAGCAGCGCCATTTTTTCCTGATTGACGGTATCGCTGTTGTGTAGCGTAAAGGCCAAACCTGCATATTCAGCATCGTTAATTTTGACCCAATATTCAAAGGTCTTTTTACCTTGGGTTTCGTTGGTACGCTGCCATTTGCCCAGTAACCAGTCGAAGTTCTCAGAAGGGTCATGCTCACTGCCCATACATTGTACAAAAACAAAGAAAATGGATAAGGGGACTAGCACTTTACATAATTTTATCATATGAAGTTCTATAAAAAGGCTTAAAAATGATTGTTGTTATCGCCGATTGAAACCTTCAAAAATGTCTCCATGCAGCGATATTCAACTAAATTTAATGAAAAATTTGCAGCGTGGGAAATAGGCTGTGGATGTGTACTATGTTAATTTACCTTAATGTTTGTTAAATGTGTAGGATACCCGCAAATATGTGTAAATTAAATTGTTAATTCGTTATAAAAGGAAGTGAAATGGTTTCTGAATTGATCAAAAACAAACACTTGGCCAACCGGGCCGGATTTGGGATGAGCCTCGGGCAGCTGGCGGACTTCGAACGCTTGTCTACGGCTGAAGTCTGGAAGAAGTATGCTCAAGATTATGATTTTGTGCCGATTGAGTTCGGTTCGGAGGGGACGAATGCCGATTATCCATCGCTTTCGGCACTGAATGCGGTAGCGAAAAAACAGGCACAGCAGCGTAACCGGCAGCATAATATCGAGATTAACCTCAATTTTCTCCGTACAATGGTACATTCAGAGGATCAGCTGCGGGAAAAGATGGCCTTTTTCTGGCATGGGCATTTTGCAACCCGTGTTATCAATCCAAACTTCAGTGTCCAGGTGCTTAACGAAATTCGGAAGCATGCGCTTGGAAGCTTCCGGGACCTGTTATTCGCTGTTTCAAAGGCGCCAGCAATGCTTAATTTTCTTAATAATCAGCAGAATAAAAAGGGGCATCCCAATGAAAACTTTGCGCGCGAGGTCATGGAGCTCTTTACCATGGGGCGTGGCAATTACACCGAAATGGATGTGCGCGAGGCTGCACGTGCTTTTACCGGATGGTCCTACGACAAGGAGGCCAGCTTTTTGGAACGTAAAAAATTTCATGATGGCGGTACCAAAATATTTTTGGGAAAAACAGGCCGCTTTGATGGAAATGACATCCTCGATGTGATTCTTGAACAGCCCGCGACCGCAAGGTTTATTACCGCGAAGCTCTACCGTTTTTTGGTGAATGAACAGGAGAACGAAGCGATTGTCAATACATTGAGCAAAGAATTCTATGATTCGGGATACGATATCAAGCGGCTGCTTGAGCGGATATTTACCGCCGATTGGTTTTACGATCCTGCGCATATAGGCAACCGCATTAAATCGCCGATAGAACTGATGGTGGGCATCATGCGGATACTGCCTATGGAAATTGAAAATCCCGAAAATCTAATCGTCTATCAGAAGCTATTGGGTCAGATGCTTTTATATCCGCCCAATGTAGCCGGCTGGCCATCGGGTAAAGCCTGGATAGACAGTTCAACGCTGCTGCTCAGGATGCAGCTTTCACAGATATGGACTGGACTGCGTCCGCTGGATCTGAATCCCCAAAATGATGACGATCTGGATATGGGGCTGAAGGAGAAAAGAGCACTTACCAAAACATTCAAAAATCCCCGAATTTCTATCGACTGGCCGACAGTGGAAGGTACTTTTGCGGGAAAGGACCCATTCCAGTTGCTCTTGCAGCGGCAACCTTCCTTTGGAAAAGTGCTGCTTGATAAATATGCTGCCGGAAGCAGCCGGATGGCGATTATAGAAACGATGAGTATTCCTGAATATCAACTCTGTTAACATTTAAAAGAACGGTCATGATCATCAAAAGACGTGAATTCCTGAAAGTAGGTTCACTTGCAACAGCATCCCTCTTGCTGCCTAATTTTCTAAAGGGGATGACCTCGCCAGATGCCTTGGAAAGACGGAATAAAATATTGGTTGTTTTGCAGCTGAGTGGTGGCAATGATGGGCTCAACACAATTATTCCCACACGGAACGATATCTATTTTAGAGAGCGGCAGACAATTGCGGTCGACAATGCGCTGTATCTCACCGATGAGTCTGGAATAAATCCGGCTTTACCTTTTTTTAAGGAACTTTTTGATCGTGGTGACTTGGCTGTGCTCAATAATGTGGGCTATCCCAATCCGGATAAATCACACTTCCGCAGCATGGATATCTGGCACAGTGCGAGCAGGAGCGATGAATATCTGGAAAGCGGTTGGATAGGAAGGTATCTCGATGCGGCCTGTTACGACTGCAGTCACCCTACGCAGGCTCTTGAAGTGAATGATATGCTGAGCCTTGCCCTTAAGGGAAAACAGAAAAAGGCTTTCGCATTTAAAGATCCCAAAAAGCTATATCAGACCAGCCGTGAAGAGTATTTTAATACACTCTTTCAAGAGCATCAGCAGCAGCATGAGGAGGAAACCGTAAGCTATCTCTATCAAACGCTGGGGGAGACCATGAACAATGCTGACTATATTTTTGAGCAGAGTAAGGCGAAGAAAACAGCGGCTCTATACCCAGATTCGGCACTCGGAAAGGACTTTAAAACGATTGCTTCGCTCATTAGGTCAGATATCAATACACAGGTATATTACCTCCAGATAGGCAGTTTTGATACCCATATCAATCAACGGCAGCGTCAGGAGAGCCTGTTTGGTACCATAAATGATGCCGTCAAGAGTTTTGTGGATGACCTGAAGAAAAATGGCCTTTTTCAGGATGTGATGCTCATGACCTTTTCAGAATTTGGCCGCCGGGTGGCACAAAATGCAAGCAATGGTACCGATCATGGAACAGCCAATCAGCTCTTCTTTATATCGGGCGGTTTGAAACAGCAGGGACTGCTCAACGATTTACCTGATCTGAGCCAGCTCAATGAAGGTGATCTTCGGTATACGGAAGATTTCAGGAAAGTCTATGCCACACTACTGAAAAAATGGCTTGGCGCGGATTCTGACAAAATATTGGGTTGGAAAAACGGGGTCTACAGTTTTATTTAAAACAATACTTACTTTATCCCGCGACAATAAAAACAAACAAAAAGATACAGAGGACCTACGTGTCTATGCTATCCTAAGTGCAGTTAATAGAGGCAGAAAGAGCAATCTATTGCTATTGGATCAATTTGTTGATTTGATCTTTGACGGATAGTGGCCGGAGATGGTTTCCTGTTTCCAGAATCCTACCGTCCTTGTCGATCAATATATAAAATGGTATGCCATTGGCGTTGAATAGTTCTCGAATAGCACTACTTTGTTTTGCTGATAGAAAATAATGCTGTCCGCCAAGATCATACCTGCTGATCGTAGCCTTGTACTTATCGAAATCTGAGTCAAGACACAGGTAGACAAACGAAACGTCTTTGTTGTGGAAGTAGGCCTCGATCTGTTTGGAATTGGGAAACTCGCTTAAACATGGTGCGCACCAGGTTGCCCAAAAATCAATATAGATTACTTTACGTTTGTTAGAGAGTAAGATGTCATCCATGATCCCTTTGACGGGGGAAGACTGCATTTCTTTAAAAATGGCCCTGCTATTTAATTCGGGGTGCTCGACCCTAGACTTCGTGGTGAGGTATTCCTGTTGCAGGAGATTCCGCAGATAGGGGGATTTGATATATTTGGTTCGTATAGCATGGAATTTTTCGTAGGGTTTAATATCCTGCTTTTGAAAAGCTTTTGAAAAGTGATGGCTGATCATAATCTCCCGCAATAGCGGATCGGAAACGAAATCGACGATGCTGTGCAACACGACTGAGTCAGCGATCGCCTTCGGGACCAAGAGCTCACCACTTGGTGTAATGAACCAATCTGAATCTTTCCTGCCGAGGGCATTCAGTTTTTCGTTGATATAGAGCTTTGCCCTTTTGCCTTATGCTATCATTAAATCGCATGTATTGGACAGGGTCGTAATTTTTTACGGCCTGATAATTTTTATTGTGGTCGGACAGTTCACTAGCATAGTAAAGGCGCTGAAATTGTGCAATATGTGTATTGGTGACTGCTGCGGTTCCGGCAAACTGGATTGTGGAAAGGAGTGTTGTCCGCTGATTGGTGTTGCCATCAAATGCTACCCATAAGCTGTCTCGGGGATGAAGTACCACGCTGAAATTTGTTCGATATGTTATCCAGATTTGCGTGGGTATATCTAAATCGATCTCCGCATAGAAATCGCCTTTATCATTGACTTTGGGATAAATCGTGAGGGAAGAGAGTCCCAGCCGATGGAGTACCATGCTAAAAGGAACCGCGGAATCATAATGCGCAATCTTTCCCGTCAAAATTGTTTTCTCGGCTTCCTTTGCACTGCATATCGTGCAGCAGGTCCATAATAGGGCTAACAGGTAAGTCGTAAAAAGTTCTTTTTTGTGCGTTTTTAAGGCCAATGCTATTTTAGGTACTGTCACGAACATGGTTTGGTTATTTGACTAAAAATAAATAATTAATCTTGTATTTTGTTCCGATTTCGGTGTTTATTTTGCATCAATTTACAATTTAGGCCATAATCTTTATGGGATCAAATTTTTCAATAATCATCAACTTGGCCGTTCAGAAGCGAATAAATACATTATTTAAAATAAAATCTACTAATCTTATAGATTTTATTTAATGATTTACTATATTTGTTCATCAACCTAGAAGACAAGCTTGAAATAGCTGCCTCTTCCATGAGTAATTATCATAATGTTTAACTTAATTTGTTATTTATGAACTGCAAACTTTATTCTATTCTTTCTAACCCCAGAGCAAGTCAGCTCTCTTACAAATCCTATTTCTCTGATTTAAACATGCGAATGTGTAGCTGCGGATAAGAGGGGGATATTTCTTTCCTCAACATGTAGCTTTTCTGACAAGTAATCAATTGGCGTTGGCACTTGTAAATATTCACTGTTAAAATTTTACCTATGAAAAATAGCGTATGGAAGTACGCCGTGACAATTTTTTTGTCACATGGTTTGCTATTGCCTGTATTTTCGCAGCAATCCGAGCCGATTATTAACGCAACCTTAAAAGGTGTTGTATTGGATTCTATCACCAATCAGCCCATTGAAGGCGTTACAATACAGCTCGAAGGTGTTACGCACCATGTAAAGACCGATGCGTCGGGAAGATTTCAATTCGTCACGGGGCAACGGCTTCCCCTGACTTTTTCAACTTCATTTTTGGGTTATAAGGGCCGGAAGATTACGGCGCGGCAAGCGCAGATTCAGATTTTGCTGCAGCCTAGCGTGTCTGATTTGGATGAAGTGGTAGTCGTCGGCTACGGAACACAGAAAAAAAGAAACTTAACTGGCGCGGTCGCCAAGATCGAAGCCTCTGAAGTAAATAAGATTCCGGTAGCCAGTTTCGATGCGCAGCTGCAGGGAAAACTTGCCGGAGTGCAGGTTTCTACAAACTCCGGTGTCCCCGGAGAGAGCATCTTTCTGCGTGTGCGTGGAACAACCTCCATCAATTCCAGCAGCGATCCGCTGTATATCGTTGATGGCGTATTCTTAAACAATACCTCACTTCAAAATATAGGTCTGGGCGGAAGGACGAGTTCACCGCTCACCGATATTAATCCCGCTGATATCGAATCAATCGAAGTGCTAAAAGACGCATCGGCTACGGCAATCTATGGTTCCCGGGGTGCCAATGGTGTGATCATTATCACAACGAAAAAAGGCAGCTACGGCAGCCGCACCAAAATTGACCTCAATCTCCAGGGGGGATGGGCCGAGGCCAATAAATCTTTGTTGCCCAAACTGGCTACAGGACCCGAAACGGCAACGCTGGCCAATGAGTGGTGGATAAACTCGGGACTGGACAACCCTGCCCTAAAACAGACTTTTGCCAACCGGCCTTACCGTCCGGTTTCGGAGGGTGGCAAAGGAAATCCCGAAGATCAGCCTACCTATGACCGTCTGGGATTTCTGCTGCGCCACGGTAAGCTCCAGGATTACAATATCGGCATCCAGGGTGGTGGAGACAAATCCAGGTTTTACATCGGTGCCGGTTATACAGGGCAGGAGGCCTTTATCAAGGTGATCGATTTTTCACGGACCAATGTCAAATTTAATTTTGACCATCAGATCAATAGTCGCGTAAAAATTGGCCTGACGAACAATTTTTCGAGAACCTACCGCAATCAGGCCCGTACCGGTGACGGTCCACAGGTAAGTCTTTTCAACTCTGCGGTTTCCTCGGCGACCAATGTACCAATTTTCAATACCGACGGATCGCTCAATGGGACGGATAATACCTACACGCTCGTAGACAACTATGATGTGAATACCACCAGCCTGCGTTATGTCGGAAGTGCTTTTGCTGAAATCGATATTGTGAAAGGACTGAAATTTAAATCGAGTTTCAGTGCTGACTACAATGTATATGACGAATCGCAATATTGGAACAGTAAAACCAGTATTGGTATTGCCAATAACAATCAGGCGACCTCGGGCATATCAAGAAATGGAACCTGGATCAATGAGCAGACCCTTTCGTATCAAAATACGTTTGGAAAGCATAGCCTCAACGCAATTTTGGGAAACACCTTTCAGAGTAATGTACTCGATTACAAATACCTGGAAGGGAATGGTTTTGCCAATGACTCCTTCAAACAGATCTCTTCTGCTGCCAATATCCTCGCGTCCGACAACTGGACCAAATATACCATTGCGTCCTTTTTTGAGCGGGTAGGATATAATTATGCAGATCGTTACTTTGCGGAGGCGACCTTACGCGCGGATGGATCGTCCAAATTTGGAGCCAACAATCGATGGGGTTATTTCCCTGCGTTCTCGGCAGGTTGGCGGATCAGTCAGGAAGCATTTCTGGCAGATCAAAGCTGGTTGAGTGACTTGAAAATAAGGGCTTCCTATGGATTGACAGGTAATCAGGCGGGCATCAGCAACTTTGCGGCCAGAGGCTTATGGTCGGGCAATGAAAAGTATGTAGATAGCTATGGCAAAGTCCTACCAAGTACGGGGCCTTTTCAGCTGGGGAATGCGGATCTGCGTTGGGAAAAGACAGCCCAGGCGGATCTCGGATTAGACTTGGCGCTGTTCAAAAATCGCTTGTCCGTCACCATAGATCTTTATCATAAATATACATCCGATCTGTTGCTCGAACGGCCGATCGTCGGGAGTTCGGGGTTTTCCAAATACTGGGCAAATGTAGGGGAGATCAGTAATAAGGGCTATGAGCTATTGATCAATTCGCTCAATGTAAAAACAAAAGATTTTTCCTGGAACACGAGCTTCAATATATCGGGCAATAAAAATAAAATCGAGAAATTACCAACCCAAATTACCCAGTATACCCGCGATTGGGTGATTCTGAAGGAAGGTTATTCCCTCAATTCGTTTTGGCTTTATGAACAGCTGTATGTCGATCCACAGAATGGAAATGCGGTGTTTGATGGGCAGCTCAGCGATGGTTCGCTGCCAACCTCGGCACGCAAGGTTTTTCGCAATGCTTATCCCAAATTTTACGGTGGCATCGGCAACACGTTTACCTATAAAAACTTTGACCTCGGCGTCGACTTCAGTTTTCAATATGGCAACTATGCTGTCAACCTCAATCGCTATTTCAGGGAACGTAACCCAAGCAGCGGGGGTGTTTTCCAAAATGTGCTGAACAGATGGCAACAGCCCGGGGATAATACAGACGTGCCTCGTCTGACTTCGGAAGGACTCAACTATACGATTGATGCCAATAGCCGTTATCTCGAAGATGCCTCTTTCTTAAAATTGAGACAATTGTCTTTTGGCTATAAACTGCCGAAAGAACTAGTGGAGCGGGCCCGGCTGACTGCAGCACGTGTTTATTTTGTAGGATCAAACCTCTTTGTCTGGAGCAAATATACTGGCGATCCCGAATCGAATGTAACCAGCAATCCAAATGCGCAGGGGATAGGGTCCTTTGGAACGCCGCCACAGCCCCGTACGTTTCAGCTTGGCTTAAATGTCACTTTATAAACTTAATCCTAATTTCTAAAGCTCATGAAAAAATTGTTATATTTCCTTTATCCTCTTCTTATCTTCCAGCTGAGCAGCTGCAGCTCTTTTTTGGAGGTGGAGCCCAAAAATTCAGTCTCCGATGAAGTGACCATTGTCGATGCGGGTTCGGCAGCAACTGCTGTCCGTGGTATCTATTCTGCTCTTCGGTCCAACGATTACTACGGCTATAGCTTTCAGTTGCTGGGATTCTTTTCGGCAGACAATATTGTATACCGGGGTAGTCAGACCGTTCATCAGACCTTGACCAATCATACAGTCAAATCAGATTTGGCCGTGCTGGCTACTGCCTGGAATCAGATCTATGCCACCATTAACCGCACCAATCATGTCATTACAAAAGTGCCCAATCTGGCACTGACGACCACATTTACAGAAGCTTATCGGAACCAGCTGGTTGGGGAGGCCTATTTTGTCCGTGCGCTTGCTTATTTTGATCTCGCCAGGACCTGGGGCGGTGTGCAGATTGTTCTGCAGCCGACGACTTCAGCCAGCAGCTTGCCGCAGGTAAAAAGGAGCTCGCTCACGGATACTTATGCACAGGTGTTGCAGGATCTGCAAAAAGCAGAGCAGCTGCTGCCCAATGAGACAAACCGTGTCCGGGCCACCAAGAAAACAGCCCGGGCATTGCTGGCCAGATTTTATCTCTATCAAAAGAATTGGTCCGAAGCAATCAAATACGCGTCATATATCCTCGATGATAATACCAATTACAGCTTGGTTACTCCCTATCGTTCGTTTTACGCAAACAATACATCTAACACGAAAGAATCGGTGTTCGAACTGGTTTACGATATCAATAACACCAGCGGCCAGGCTAGTCAGTGGTTGTCGGGCAGCAATGGAGGGACAGCCTGGATCAGGCCCTCGCAGGATATTTACGACCTGCTGATAGATCCGGCTGTCGGTGGCGACCGGTCAGCGCTGGTGTCTAAAACATCCTCATCAACAGATCCCAATATCCTGATCGGAAACCTCTATTATCGGACCGACCGGACCGATCCCGTCTTTCTGATTCGGACCGCTGAACTTTATTTAATCCGTGCCGAAGCGCTCGCACAACGTAATGGTTCCGGCGATCTGACCGCGAGCTTAGCCGATTTAAATGCCATACGTGTCCGTGCTGGAGTGAAGCCTGTACAAGGGCTTGGGGCAACCGATCTGCTCCAGGCAATCGAACAGGAGAATCGGGTAGAATTTGCCCTGGAAAACCATCGCTGGTATGATCTTTTGCGAACAGGCCGTGCGCAGCAAGTGCTCAGTATTTCCTCTGTCAACAGATTATTGCTTCCGATCCCTTACGCGCAGGTTTCCATCGATCCGGATCTGCAGCAAAATCCAGGTTTAGATTAATAGGATCAATTCCTTTTTTTTTCTATTAAAATGTATTGAAATGACAACATTAACAGAATCTCATTTTTTTCAGCGTCAGCGCTCGAATATACTGTATATAGGCTTGATCTTTTTCCTGGTGCTCAGTATCCCTTATGACCCCAATCTTTTCAAAGATACTTCGTTTGGAGATTTGCTGTCGCTGGAAAACTGGTTTGCACTGGCAACCTATCGCAGCTCTTTTATTCCTGAGAGTCCATTGGTAGGCCCAGACGTACGCGGCTATTACAATTGGGCTATCGCACTCGGACTGGCTCTGTTGCTTTTTCTGATTTTTGGGCGCAAACTCAAGCAGGCGTTCCGTGTAGATGATGAAACAGTCTTTTACTGGCTCCGTGTGCTGCTGCGCTATCGTCTCGCGCTGGCGATCATCTTTATTGGTCTGGTCAAAATTATTCCGATACAATTACCCGAACCAACGATCAGCGAGCTGCATACCGAATACGGTGACCTGCTGCTCTGGAAGCTCTATTACCTAACCAATGGTATCGCTACGGCCGGCTATTTGCCTGTTATTGGTGCGCTTGAGATCCTGGGTGGTCTATTTTTGCTGAACCGTCGCACTGCAGTGATCGGTTCGGGTCTTCTGATTGCGGTACTGCTCAATGTGGTCATCGTTAACTATGTGTACGAGATCGGTGAGCAAGTATACAGCTCTTTTCTATTGTTGTTGGCAATTGTCATTTTCTCCTACGACTGGCCTCGCTTTTACAAGTTGCTGATCAGAAAGACGGCAACGATCCCTGACGGATTCTGGCCAGTATATGGTTCAAAGATCGCTGCTGTGCGTCCCTATCTGCAGGCGTTGTTTTTGTTACTGATAGCGGTATTTAGCGTACAGGCTTATTTGAGCTGGAAGAACTCCAATTATCCATTTCCAGAAGAGAAAGGGCTCGACGACGCTGCAGGTGTATACAACGTGAAAGATTTTGTCTGGAAAGGAGATACCCTGGCTTATTCGCTTACAGATAGCATACGCTGGAAGGATGTGGTTTTTGAAAAATGGAACACCATCAGTATCCGTGGAAATCGTCCTGTCAAGGTCGACAGTCTAAGACCACGTATTGCCTTCAACAGGGAGCGCAACTACGAATACCTGGGCAACGGTGGTCGTGAATTTTTTGGCTACAGCCAAAAAAAAGGTGCCGAAAAGCAGCAGACGACTATTAAGCTCAGGGGGAAGGTCAATCGGGACCACACATTTTCCTTTGTTCTCCGCCGGACGGATAAACGGACCTTGTTGCTTGATGGAGTTAATCAGCGAGGTGACTCCTTTCATGTGCGGCTCGAAAAAATAAACAAGAAATATCTGCTGCACGAGGGGCGTAGAAAACCGATCCGTATTTATTAACCATTCAAATTTAGCGAAAACTTATGGCAACGATACAACAACTGGAGAGAGTGTACAGCAAAGAGGTACACATATCTGACAAGGACCAGGACTGGAAATACTGGGAGAAGGTGGGATTTAGATTTACCTTTATTTTCTTTATCCTTATGGTCGTACCCCTGGACTGGGAATGGTACGAAAAAGTTTTTAAACCCGATTCATTATATGATTTTATGGCTTCTATCGCGGGCGGGTCGCGTACCGGTTGGATAGAAATTGATACCGAGAGCGGTAAATGGGGATTTGCATCCTATACCTCCTGGTGGCTGAATGGTTTGATCGCGGTACTTGGCGCTTCCATTTGGACGATATTGGCACGAAATAGCAAGGTGAAACAATACGATGCGTTATACTACTGGTTACGGGTATTGGTACGCTACCGTATTGCGCTGGGGCTGATTGCATTTGGATTTATCAAATTCTTTCCGATGCAAATGCCATTTCCATCACTGGCCAATTTAAATACCGACCTCGGTGAATATGCACCCTTTAAACTGTATTGGCAGATTGTGGGTGTATCTTATAAATACGAGATATTTCTGGGTTTTCTGGAGATTGCTGCTGGAAGCTTGCTTTTCTTTCGGCCGACGGTGGTAGTAGGTGCCATTATCAATGCAGGCGTTCTTTTTAATATTGCCCATGCCAACATTGCTTATGATGGTGCAGTACATGTTTATAGTTCATACTTTGTGCTGCTTTCCCTATTTCTGCTGCTGCAATACCTGCCTGCGATCTGGAAACTCTTTATTCTGCGTGAGCCTGTCAGTACCTACTATTATGTGCCGGGATTTCTGAAAAAGTGGAACAAGCCCCTGTACTTTGGGGCCAAGGCAACGATTGTCGTGCTATTCATATTTGTATATGGCTATTATCGATATGAACGATTTTATGATGAAGGCCGTCTTAAGGAGCCTGTGCTGCCTGGCCTGGCGCATGCCGCCGGACATTATGAGGTTTCAAGTTTTCTATTGAATGGGAAGTCCCAGCCGTACTCACCTGTGGATTCGGTACGCTGGCATGAGGCATTTTTTGAGCGTTATTCGACATTGGTCTATAAGGTTAATAAAGCCAATGCTATTGATCTTGGCAATGGAACCCCGGCCTTGAATGATGTGCTCAAAACCTATGAATTTACGGGTCGCGCCGGGGGAAAGAGTTACCTGTACTATGAAATAGACTCGGCGGACCAAAGCTTGTATCTCATCGATAAAAATCAAAAATTCAGCAAGGAACAGCGAAAACAATTGGATGAAAAAATGGATGTAGGCCTGAAAGCCCTTTATGGAAAAGCAAAGGGCGATAGTCTGCATATCCTGAAATGGGCGTACGAACGGCCAACTGCTGAACAGATCAAGCTGAAAGGGCTAGATGCCAGTGGAAACAACCTTGAAATTACCCTTGACCGTGTCAAGGAATCTTATCTCGCCGGTAAGGAATGGTATATGAAAAATACACTCTTTACCTATTGATTGTCTCAAAAATACATGTTATCATGAATAGAAGATTATTTATCCATCGCTCTGCTATCCTATTAACGCTTGCTTCAGCCGGACAGAGCGTATCCTGCTTTGGAAATACCGCTAAAAATGTGGCGGGCTACAGCGTTAAGCAGTTTGAAGATGAAGGCTTGGCCCACTTTTCGTACGCTATATTGGTTGACCGGAAAATTGTGCTCGTAGATCCTGCGCGCGATCCGCGGCCTTATTACAATTATGCAAGGGAGCAAGGAGCGAAAATTGTTGCCGTCGTGGAGACCCATCCTCATGCCGATTTTGTGAGTTCCCACCTGGAAATCCATCGGGATCATGATGCCACCATTTATGTGAGTAAACTGGTGAGGGCGGCCTATCCGCATCAGACTTTTGACGATGGCAATACCCTGAAGATTTCGGATCGGGTGGTATTGAAGGCGGTCAATACACCGGGACATTCCCCCGATAGTATTTCGGTGCTGCTGAAAGCGGATGGCCGCGATGCCGCTATCTTTTCGGGGGATGCGGTATTGATCGGTGGCGTGGGCAGGCCCGATCTGCGGGAATATTCGGGAGAGCAAGCTACGCAGCGCGAAAAATTGGCCCATCAGCTCTACCATACCGTTCAGGATGTTTACGCTAAACTGGATGATCAGGTGGTATTGTATCCCGCGCATGGCGCGGGCTCTCTCTGTGGGAATGCCCTCAAAGGAGCTAAGCAAAGTACCATTGGTGCCGAAAGAACGCAGAATTTTGCTTTTCAGCAGCAGTCCGAAGAGGCTTTTGTACGACAGATTCTGAATGACCAGCCACCTATACCAGCTTACTTTCCATACAATGTGGAATTGAATCGCAAAGGTGCCGCAGCCTTATCGGCTTCTCTGGCGGCCATTCCACTGATTGGAGCTGCTGATGTATCTGTTTCATCCACAGCGCTAGTCGATACACGTTCGGCAGCAGCATTCAGGCAGTCCCATTTTCCAGGGGCCATCAATATCCCTGAACGAAGTAAATCCGAATCCTGGATAGGGACACTTATCGAGCCCAAAGACAGTTTTTATCTGTTGGTCGATACCAAAGAACAGGGGCAGCTGCAGCTTGAAAAGATTGCTAAAATAGGCTATGAGCAGTTTGTGAAAGCTGTTGTACTCTTTGGGGATTTTGCTGCGCAGCAGTCGGAAGACTTTGATCAAGCTGCTTTCGACCGTTCACCGCAGGAGTATTTTATTGTGGATGTGCGTACAGCAGAGGAGGCCAAGGTGGGACCGGTATTCAGTGGAGCACATAATATTCCTCTGGCCGAATTAAAACAGCATATTTCGGAGCTGCCTCTGGATAAGACCATTGTCGTTCATTGTGCTTCGGGCTATCGTTCGGCCATAGCCAGCAGCCTGATTCATGAATCGGTTCCAAAAGCCCACGTATGGGATGTTGGCGAGCATATCAAAGGGTATAAGTCAGCCGTGAATTAACAAGAATATATCAGTATTAAACCCCAATGCGAGATGAAAGACTTAAAATTAATAGCTAGTATGCTTTTAGCGATCTGCGTGCTGCTCAATATCACAAACTGTCAATCCAGACAGGATACCAAAGAGGCTGTAAAAAACAGTCAGATTTTGATCAAGAAAGAAGAAGCCGTCCGTTTTAAACAGGAACTCGAAAGTCTGAATAAGACCAATAAAGTACCGGTGCAGATTCCGGATAATGCGCGTATTGTTTATGCGACGGAACAGGATGTGTTGGAGATTGAAAATGGAATCGTCCTTTTTGGCTGGCCGAGCTGTCCCTGGTTCCGCAATGCCATAACACCTTTGCTGGAATTTGCGCAGGAGGAAAAAGCGACGATTTATTACCTCAATATTCACGATATACGGGATCTGAAGGAGAAGGATAAAGCGGGTAAAGTCATCACGACCAAAGTCGGAAGTCCAGGCTACGAGGCTATTTTGGCCAAATTTCATACTATCCTGAATCCTTATACAGCAGTTGGCATTGATTCTATCAAACGGATATCTTCACCGACGGTGCTGTTTATTGAAAAAGGTAAAGGAGTCCATAAGGTTGTTTCCACCGTGGTGTCGCAGATAGATCCAAAAATAAAATTGGATAGCACGCAGCGTCAGGAGCTTAAGCAGCGCTACCGCGAATATTTTGTTGATGAACGAGCGATATGATGAACGAACGATATAAGTCTTTTGCATCCGACCTTGAAAGCTTGCATAAAACGCAGTTAACAGATGGATGGTGCATTAGGAAAAGTGGTGGGGAGTGTGGAAGCGTGTGAAATTATATGAAAGAGTATAAAGCTAAACTAAATAGATATGCTATGAAAAAAATAATCAATCTTGGACTTTTGGCATTTGTTTTAACGACATTTACAATCGCTTGCGGATCGGCGGGCAAGAAAAAAGAAGCTGGCAAAGAGCAATCGGACTCCACTTCATCGAAGGGTTCAAAAAAGGAACAGCCCAATACAGGTTGTGACTAGGAATGGTAAAAATCCAGTATATGCGAAAATTTGATGCAATTATTATTGGCTCGGGACCAAATGGTCTGGCAGCGGCGATTACCTTCCAGCAGCAAGGGCTAAGTACCCTGCTGCTGGAAGGTGCCGATACGATCGGCGGCGGCATGCGCACAAAAGAACTTACGCTTTCGGGTTTTCAGCACGATGTCTGTTCGGCGATTCACCCGATGGCTATGGCTTCGCCGTTTTTCAGAAGTCTGCCTCTGGAGGCGTTTGGACTATCTTTTGTTAAGCCCCGCTATGCAGCGGCACATCCGTTGGAGGATAGGGAGTCCGCAATCCTCTATCACAGCCTTGCCGAAACAGAGAGAGGACTGGGAGCTGATGGAGGGCGTTACCGTAAGCTGGTTGAAAAGGTCGTTGCCCATTGGGATGAGCTTGCTCTCGATATAATGGGGCCATTATCCCTTCCGAAACATCCCTTAATGTTGGCTTCGTTTGGGCTTGAAGCCTTGCAGCCTGCAAGCTGGACGGCAGGACGCTTCGCTACTGAGCAGGCGAAAGCACTATGGGCAGGTATGGCAGCACACGGTATTCAGCCTCTGACAAACTGGACGACCTCAGCGATTGCGATCGTGTTGTCTGCCGTGGGCAATAAGTACGGCTGGCAAATCCCAGTGGGGGGCTCGCAATCCATTGCCAATGCACTGCTGCGTTATTATCAATCGTTGGGCGGGGAGGTGCAAACGGGCTGTTGGGTCGAAGATGTGCGCGATCTGCCTTATCATAAGGTGCTTTTCTGTGATATGACCCCAAGGCAGCTGTTGCAGCTGAAAGGAATAGCGCTTGGGGGGCGTTACCGCAAAAGGCTTGAGGGCTACAGGCAGGGAATGGGGGTGTTTAAAGTCGATTGGGCCTTGTCCGAGATGACGCCGTTTAAGGACTTCCGCTGTCAGGAAGCAGCGACCGTACATCTCGGAAATACCTATGCGGAGATTGCGGAAAGCGAGCGTTTGAGTCATTTAGGAAAACAGGTCGACAAGCCATTTGTTTTGTTTGCACAGCAGAGTGCATTCGACCCGGGAAGAGCACCTGAGGGCAAACACACAGGCTGGGCATACTGCCATGTGCCTAATGGAAGCGATATCGATTATACCGAAGCTATTGAAAATCAGGTTGAGCGATTTGCGCCCGGATTTAAAGATACTATTCTAGCAAAACACAGCTTTTCGCCGGCGAAGCTAGAAGCTTATAATCCCAATTACATTGGCGGGGATATCAATGGTGGAGTAATGGATATTTCGCAGTTGTACAGCCGCCCTGTGCTGGCCTTAAATCCATACCGCACTTCCATAGAGCATATTTACCTCTGTTCGTCATCTACGCCTCCGGGCGGTGGCGTGCACGGCATGTGCGGTTATCATGCTGCACGGACAGCGCTCAGCGAGCATTTTGGTTTGCGGCTATAGGAATTTTACTCACCCAGGCTGCGTAGATAAATGATGTTGCTATCGTGTATTTTTTGTTGTATAATACCGGTGTTTTAGGAAAAAAATAAAATTCTGAGTAGCGTATTTATTTTCGGCAGCATTTTTGCTAAGTAGAGAGCTACGAAAACACCCCAAATAATATGTTGCATTAGGCCAAGAGATTTCTTGGCCTTTTGTGTTTATTTTTTATGCTATCCAAGCACACTGTTAAAATTTTTTTGAAGTATATCTACATCTTTAGGAATTGAGTATTTTTTGGTAAAACCGATCCTCAATATTTTTATTAAATTATATATTTAATTTATTTATGTTAAATAGTTAATTTATATTGAATTATTGTTATAAAAATTTGCTTATATGTCAGTTTGTCAGTTCCTGTTGAGACGAATATGAGCGGCGAATGGGTGCTGAGATTGGGGAAGCTGGAGGCGGTAGTCGCCGTGCGCAATTGGCTCAAAAAGGAATAGGATGATCCTGGTTTGGTTTATAGTGGCTTTTTTAGGTGTTTTTAAGACTTCTGACGAAACTTTGTGTAACCGATGGTATTTGTCTCGCTTTTTGTTGTTTTACTTGCTGTGCGCCTTCTTTCGCTTTAATTGCTTTTGGTGTCTGTGAAGTTATGAGGGTTTTTGCCTAGCTGTCGGATGCTAGAACCAATTTATGGTGTTATGTCTGATGTTATTTTTTTAGCTGGATATAGATAGTTCCTTTATCGAAAACATGAGCCGTACAGCAAATGGAAAGTTGTTTTTATGTTTTTTATATATGGATTAGTTGTTTATATACAGTTGTTTGTGTGTGTTATATTGATTAAAAGTTTATGATTGGTTTTGTGCAATGGTTACTGGTTTTGTGCTTTTATAAAATCGATGTCCGGTATGAATGAATCAGAAAATTGTTGAAAAAAAACCATAAATTAGGAGAACTAAACAATTTATTTCATGAACGTAAAATTAATCATAAAGGCTTTTGCGCTGTTATCGTTTTGTCTGACTTGCTTTGTCGGCCATGCGCAGGAAAGCAACAATAATAAAAAATTGTGGGCAAAATCCATCCTGAACCAAAAGGCTCCCAAGCTGGAGGTGGAGCAATGGCTGTCTGATGTACCCGAGACAAAAGGTAAATTTGTGCTGATTGATTTCTGGGCAACCTGGTGTGGGCCATGCCGGAGAGTGATTCCTGAATTGAACGAATGGCATAAAAAGTATGGCGATAAACTTGTGATCATCGGAGTTTCGGATGAAAAGGCAGAAGTTGTTAAAAAAGCCAAGGAAATCAAGATCGACTATTTCTCGGCAATAGACACGAAAGCCCGTTTGAAAAAACAGCTTGAAGTACAGGGTATTCCACATTGTATTTTATTGGATCCTGAGGGTATTGTACGTTGGGAGGGCTTTCCTACGCTAGAAGGGCACGAACTGACTTCGGAGGTGGTCGACAGTATCATCAAAAAGTATTCAAGGAAGGGTGGGAGATTTAAAGATAGTACTCCATATTTTCTGCGGCAGGAAGAAGTAATGTTGGCCGGACTGTAAAAGTTTTCAATATCCCTGATTGGTAAACAGTGCGATTTTGGCAGGGCTTCGCTATGGAATGGATAAAAAAAGTGTAACGGGTAACCGTTACACTCTGCAAGAAGATACAACTGTATCTTCTTGTGTGTTTACTTAATTATGCGATACGTACATTAACTGCATTAATGCCTTTTTTTCCGTTTTCTACATCAAATGTTACGCTGTCATTCTCACGCACTTCATTGATCAAACCTGATACGTGTACGAAAATGTCGTCACCGCCACCGGCAGGTGTAATAAAACCAAAACCCTTGGTTTGGTTAAAGAATTTTACTGTTCCTTCTTGCATTGTATTCTATATTATATTAAAGTATTCAATAATAAATAATTATAATGAAATAGCGATCATTATATTATTAAATCGATTTGTTGACAAGAAATGATGTTTGTAATTTAATGGGCTTGGTTTTATTCAAGTTCAAAAAGGGTACAGCACCTATTATTTGATAACAAAAGTAGCTTCTGAAAATGCGAAAACTGAGCCGAAAAGAATGACTTGACAATTTCAGATAAGCAAAGGCGGAGCCGATTATTAATCAAATGTAATTATAAATTATTGATTTATAAAGTGTTTTGATGTTTTTTATCTGTATTTAATATGCAACAACCTATTAAGCAGGCTTAAAATTCGTTTTGCACCTATGAAATATTGATAAAAATTAGCCTTAGACACGATAAGTGAAAGCATTGATGTTCATGCCAGCACCCACGGAAGCGAATAGGATAATATCACCTTCGTTTATTGACTGGTTGTCGATTTTGCCATGTGCCACAAGGTCATAAAGGGTTGGAATAGTTGCCACACTGCTATTTCCTAAGGTATGAATGGTCATGGGCATGATATCAACAGGAGGAGTCTTGCCGTAAAGCGCATAGAATCTCATTAGAATGGCCTCATCCATCTTTTCATTGGCTTGGTGAATCAGGATTTTTTTGATTGCCGAGATATCAATATCGGCCTTTTCAAGGCAGGACTGCATGGCCAGTGGAACTTTATTCAGGGCAAATTCATAGATCTTGCGTCCTTTCATTTTGATATATCGGGTAGCTGGGTTTTCCTCCTGATGATAGGAGCTGCCGAAATTAAGATAATCGGCTTCATCCAGCGCATAAGTTGCGCTCTCAAAAGAGAGTAATCCGCGGTTTTCCGCTGTTGCTTCGACGATTACAGCACCGGCACCGTCTGCGTAGATCATGGAATCTCTATCGTAGGGATCTACAACACGTGACAGCGTTTCTGCGCCGATGACCAAACATCGGGTTGCCATACCTGATTTGATAAAAGCATTGGCCTGCAATATTCCCTCATTCCAGCCAGGACAGCCAAATAGGAGGTCATAAGCCACACATTTTGGATTACGAATTGCTAATTTTTTCTTTACCCTTGTCGCTAGACTAGGTACGGTGTCGGACTGGATTTTACCATGTTGAACATCACCATAGTTGTGGGCAACAATAATGTAATTCAATGTCTCTGGGTCAATACCGGCATCTTCAATAGCGCGCGCTCCAGCCAAGAAAGCTAGGTCTGATGCAACTTGATCACGATCGGCATAGCGGCGTTCCTCAATTCCGGTGATCGCTTTGAATTTCTCAATGACAGAAGCCGACTGGCCAAATGGAGCCCCGCTCTCATCCAGAAAAGAATGATCTTTAAAATGTGTATTGGCGATCTTATTGTTTGGAATATAACTGCCAGAACCGGTAATTCTTATGTTTATCATTGTTTCTTTGTACCTAACGTGTTTAAATGTATCTCGACGATCATCCCCTTATGCTATGCTAATTCCTTCTGGTCGTATACATTCACATTTCTGGCGGCTTGTTTCCTTCTCAGCTTTAATATACCAAATATTATCGGAATAGTACTAATTTTCTTTTTCGCACCAATCCAAAAGCGGCTTGTATAAGCTCTGAATATCTTTACTGGTATCGTCTTTATAGAGACGGAATAATTCGGCATTAAATTCGTCCGCTTTGGGGAATCCCTTTTTGTTGACCATCATGTCGTTTACGTTTTCGACAATCTGCCCAAAAAGATCATGATCTTCTCCAAACTTGTCGTAACAGTACAAGATGAAAAGCCCCCAGGTTAAATATTCATCGAACACTTTGACCGGACTCGGATAATGGACGGTACTTTTGTTCTCCGCATCTACCCAGATTTCCCGATTATTGAATATCGTATCAATTTGTTTTTTATTCTTTTCACTGAGCGGGCCTACATAATTATGGTCGATTTCTGTGAAAATAATGCGGGTATTGATCGCTTTTTTAAATTTTGGGCTCCAGGATTCATCGTCACGAAGGGTTGGCAGAAAAAGTAATATTTCTTTGAATCCTCTGTACTTGAAGGTGTGGGTCGCATTCATTCCGGCAATCAAGGGGGAGGTCAGTACGCGATAGCTGTTGATTTTATAATCGAATCTTTTTTCTAACCATTCTTTCTGTTCAGCAATGGAAGCATATTCCTCGTAGGCTGTACGAAGGCTGTCATAGTAAGCCTGATGCTGTTTGTAGAACGTACGGTAGCCAGTTTTTCTTGCAAATTCTTCCAGTTCTTTTTTGTACCCCGGAATGGGGTTTGATTTGATCTGATAATTTCCCACTCCTTTTGCCGGAAAAATATAGATGTTTGTAGGTACTAATTCTTCGTTTTTAAACCTAAAGCCATAAGCATTGGCCGCCAAAAGAAAATAGTTGGTTAGATTTTCCCGCAATTGCTGATCAAATTTCTTGACGATAGGTAGACTGGAAAAAGGGGAGAAATGCTTCTTAACTTCCTCAAAATAGGTGGTGTTTTGCTTGGTCATGTTCGGGTTTTCCTTTCCAAAATCTGTCATCGCAAAGATAATGTAGACGAGTTCTTGCGCCTCATTGATTTCAACGGTCGTCTTGCCGTCGTTTTGCGCAATATATGCTTTGCTAAAGTCCACGTCCTTTTGTTGACAAAGGGCGATATTTACAGTTAAGACAAAGCTGGTCAAAATTAAAAGGATATTTCTTTTCATTGTATTGCTGTTTTCCCGTGATTATTGATTTGATACGGTCATGTCATTGTGCTGTTGCGGTCGTTACATGGTATCAGAGCGAATAATTTCATTCCATAATGAAATATTTGCGACTGCAATTATAGGGAGATTTCTCCTTGTTTTATAATTAAAATTTCAGCTGTAGAGAGGTCTTGGAGGAAAGTGCTGAATTATAGTTTGAGAATTGCTGTTTGAATTTGTTTATCCAATATTGATATTAACTTAATATGGAGTAAATCTTATGCCTTTATTTTTGACGGTGCAATGGAACACATTCAGCCTATCAAATCTTCCAATCAGAAAAGTTTTAATATTGTCTACGAAAAGTATCATCGTCAGATCTACGGTTTCGTACAGAAGCGTACGCAATCAGATTATATTGCACAAGAAGTTACCCAATTGACCTTTATCAAACTGTGGAACCAACGGGAAAAGCTCGATGAAGAACTGGGTATTCTGGTGCAGTTATTCGGTATGGCGAGACAGGTCATGATAGATCTCCTGCGCAAGGAAGCTACGCGTTTCAAATATGAAGGTCAAACTGCAGCCACCCCCTTTACAGATAGTCTGATTCGTGCGATCGAAAGCAAGGACATTTTACGGATGATGGAAAAAGATATCCAAAATATGCCAACCATGCGCCGAAAGGTTTTTGAACTGAGCCGCAAAGAAGGACTTTCCCATAAAGAGATAGCGGCGCATTTTTCTATCTCTACAAAAACCGTGGAACAGCATATCAGTAAGGCACTTCTTCAGCTCAAACAACACCTTTATTCGATTATGCTGTAAGTCCTCCATGTTAAGGATTAGGTTCTATTATTAAATAATTATTAAGTAGTAAGGGATGTCGTGCTGGCCTGCGTAATAGGAGTATGAAGCATGATAAAAAGAAGAATCAGATCCGTAAGACGATCTGGAAAATGCCTTTTTTGGTCGACGAACTGTTTAAGGATGAAGACTGGAAAAAATATGAAGCTACCGATCTAGAAGGAAGCGTCCCTAGCGAAGAGATGAAACTACTAGTCCAAACCGCAATTGAGGATCAAGAGAAGTGCCGTGAGCGCAAGTTGCTCGGTAAATATAAAACGATACGATATCTCCGTTATACCGCGGCCGCGGCGGTTCTCTTCTTCTTTTCCTTCCATTTTATTACCTGGTGGACAAAAGACAAGTTGTTGCCACCAGCCAGTAAAGTAACTGTCGTGGCAAAGCCTGCGACTTTGAAAGATACCGGCTGGACATTGATCGAAAATAAAAACCGACAAAGTGTGCTGCTCGATCTGCCTGATGGGTCTCATGTTCGCTTATTTGGGCTGAGCCACATTCGTTATATGAAGGATTTTACTGAAAATGCCCGTGATATTGAACTTGTCGGTAGAGCTTACTTTGATGTAGCGTCTGATCCTAAACGTCCATTTTCGGTGATTGCCGCAGGGACTAAAACAACCGCTCTCGGTACCTCCTTTACCATCAGTACCCAATTGAGGAATCAAGCTGTAACCGTAGCACTTCATACGGGTAAGGTGCTTGTATCCTCATTGACAAATGGTTTTAAGCAAGTTTTTTTGAATGGTCCGGGCCAAAAGCTGCGTGTGGATAAGTCGGGACTGACCCAAGTGGACGGGCTTCGCAAGGAAGCAACAGCGAAAACGTCAGATTTGGCTGCGGCTGACTTATTAAATTTGAAAAATACACCTATGCCTGCTGTACTCCGTGCTTTGGAGACCGCATTTAAGCATCATATCCATATTGGCGATCAAAATATAGCCGAGATTCATTACACGGGTGAAATTGATGTGCGCAAGGACAATCTGAAAGATATCCTGACCACAATCTGCTTAATCAATGAATTGCGCTTTGTCGCGAATGAGGACGGCAGTTATACCCTTTACAAACAAGAAGATTCCATTATCGAACATCTAAACAACTAACAGATATGCTCAGAAAAACAAATTCACGAAAAAAGAATCTGCTTATTTTTGCGCTGCTTTCTGCCGGGCTTTCCCAGGCGTATGCGCAGCAGCAGGTGAAAGGAGCGGTACAAAATGAAAAGGGGGAATTTCTCCCGGGTGTCAGCGTGAAGGCAATTCAGGTCAACGGCAACCAGCGTGTGACCACAAGTACAAATAGTCAGGGACTATTCCAATTCCAGGATTTAGTGGAACATGCAGGCTATCAATTTGTGTTTTCGGCTGTAGGATTTCAGTCCGATACACTATCGGGTTATGTCGTCGAAGCAAGAAAGCCTTTATCGCTAAGCGTTAAGCTTCAGCAGAGTTCAGTTAAACTGGATGAAGTAGTCATCGGTTACGGTCGCGTATCAAGAAAAGATGTGACAAGCTCCATCACGACGGTTAAAGCCGAAGACGCCAATGTAGGGGTATTTACCTCACCAGCGCAGATGCTGCAGGGTAAAGTTGCGGGGCTAACGATTTCGACAAATAACAGTAATCCCAATGCTACGCCTTCTATCAGTCTAAGAGGTGCATCAACATTGCGCAGCGGTGAAGCTATGGAACCTTACTATGTGATCGATGGGGTACCCGGAGCTTCCCTGGCATTGGTGGCCCCAGATGATATCGCATCTATTGATGTGCTTCGAGACGCCTCAGCAACCGCTATTTATGGTTCCAAAGCCGCTAATGGTGTTATTATTGTCACAACGAAGCGCGGGAAATCAGGACAAACCAGCATCAATTATAATGGCTATTTGGCGATCGACAAGGTTGCTAAGCATTATAAGATGATGAATGCAGCGCAATATCGATCGTATGTCAATGACAATGGCTTTTCGATGGAACCTACCGACGACTTAGGCGCAGATACCAACTGGGAGCGTGCCGTGGAGCGAACAGGGATATCCAACAATCATAATATTTCTATTCTCGGGGGTGGCGACCAAACTCAGTACAGTATTAGTCTCAATACCATAAAAAATAATGGAGTCATCAAAGGCACTGATATGGGGCGCCAAATCGCCCGTGCATTTTTGCAGACAAAGGCACTCAACAACCGCCTGACAGCTTCATTCAACATCAATGCCAGTATCACCAAACAACATGACGTACTTGCTTTAAGTGACGGGCTCAGTGTATATGATGCCATGTATTATTATTTGCCTGTGTCACCGATCAAAAATACCGATGGGTCCTGGTTTGAAAAATCAGACCGCTCCCAGTACGCTAATCCGCTTTCACTGATTGAAGAAAATACAAATTTCTCCAAGAATAAAGTCATTCAGGCACATGCCAAGTTGGGCTATGAAATCCTAAATGGACTGACATATAACATTGACCTGTCTCTACAGAACAGACAGTTTAACAATGCACAATACTATTCAAGTTTGTCAATGGCGGCCCGCAACCAAAATGGGAAATCCATTCGTGCTGCAGTGGAAGACGAACGCAAGGTGATGGAAATGAACTTAAATTATGAAAAGACATTTGCTGGAAAACATAAGTTGTCTGCGCTGGCCGGCTACTCCTGGGAAGAGAATAATAATAATGACGGTTTCCAGTTAACAACGTCGGATTATTACAACGATGATCTAAGTTACTATAACCCGGGAATGGCCAATGTAGTTGATCTACTCGGATTTGGGAATTATTATTTGTCTACTTTGCGTATGATATCGGTCTATGGGCGTGTGAATTATGCTTACAATAGTAAATACTTGCTGCAGGCAACTGTAAGACGTGATGGCTCGTCGGCCTTTGGTACGAACAATCGTTGGGCGACTTTCCCTTCTGTTTCTGCAGCATGGAGACTATCTGATGAATCTTTTATCCGTGAAATGGGTATTTTTGATGACCTCAAGCTCCGCGCAGGATATGGTGTGAGTGGTAATTCGCTCGGCTTCGATGCTTTTACCGCGCAGAGCGTACAAGGGGCATCTTCTAAGTTTTTTGATTATGTAAGTGCGGCTGGCCTCATCAGTCCTTTACGTACGCTGCAAGTCCTGCGCAACAGTAATCCTAATCTCAAATGGGAGACGACCAGCATGGTCAATCTAGGAATGGATTTCAGTGTTTTAAATAATCGTCTGACAGGATCGTTAGAAGTGTATAAAAAGAAGACAAGCGACCTGATCTATGACTATCAAGTCAGTCAATCAAAGTACATTTATCCAGTCTTGACAGCAAATGTTGGGGAAATTGAAAATCGTGGAATAGAGCTGACGATGAATGCGAAAGCGATAGACAAACCGTTTTTTAAATGGAATACCGGACTGGTTTTGTCACACAATACGAACAAGGTTGCCAGTATCGCCAATGAGCAGTTTACTAAGGATTATATTGAGCTTTCGGATCTTGGTGGGGCAGGACAAAGTAATTTATTTCAGCAGCGTTTGACTCCGGGAGCTCCCATAGGACAATTCTATACATGGGAATGGGCGGGGTACAACGATAAGGGTATCTCGATCTTTTACGCTCATGATAGCAAAACCGGTGAGAGAACTGGCGAGACGACAACTACGCCGCAGAAGAAAGATCAGGTAGTCACAGGGAGTCCTCAACCCAAGTTGACTCTCGGGTGGAGTAATGATTTGTCTTACAAAGGTCTTTCATTGACGGGCATGTTTCAGGGAAGTTTTGGTCAAAAGATTCTGAACGCCACTCGAGCACGCCATTCGAATGTGGTCGGGAATGCAGGGCAGAAAAATCTACTTGCCAGCGTGTTGGAGACAGAGCGCATGACGGATATCAATGCTCATTATCTATCAGATCGGTATTTAGAGAACGGAAGTTTTTTGCGGCTAGCTTATGTGACCTTAGCCTACCATATTCCGGTAAAAAATATTCCTGTTAAAAACTTACGTGTTTATGCGACGATGAACAATGTGTTTGTCTTAACGAAATATAAGGGTATTGATCCGGAGGTAGGGCTCGGCGGACTGACACCGGGAATCGACAACCGTCAGACCTATCCACGTACACGTACATTTATGTTTGGACTTAACTTTAATTTATAGCGGATTAGGTATTGGATGAACCTGCCGTTTCCGTAAATGTATAGATGCTACTGTGAAAATTGGGTATTTCCGATTAAAGGGCATCATGAACTTAGCAGGTTCATGAGATAAACAAAAAGCATTTATGAATCTAAAGAGATAAATACAAATGAGACATTATATACATATGAAATCAAAACTTATTATCCACTTATTTGCGTTGTCGGCCCTGGCCATTTCGCAAGTTTCTTGTACTGACTTGGACGTTGATATAAAATCACAACATACGGAGTTTCCAAACACTGAACGTGCTGCCGAAGCCATTTTGGCTGATGTGTATGCTGCCTATCGTGAGGCTTTAGGTCGTGATCATTGGATGATACAGACTTTGTCGGCCGATGAGGCTGTCAGCGTGGCTATTGGTACCGACTACTACGATGGTGGACGTTACCGTGAATTCCATGTGCACAACTGGACTGCGGATAACGGAATGCTACCGAGCATCTGGAACGGGGCGTCTACAGGAATCACATTAGCCAATAACGCCATCACGCTATTTGGATCGGATAAAGAACAGTTTACGGCGCCTGCGCGAGCTATTCGTGCTTACTATTATTTTATATTGATGGACAATTTTGGGGCAGCCCCATTAATCACAGGTCCGATCGACGCTGTGCCTGCGCGAACGGACCGCGCCGATATCTGCCGTTTTATCGAGTCCGAATTATTGGCTGTAAAAGATTTGCTGCCAACAACAGTTTCGGTGGCAACTTACGGGAAAGCAACGAAGTATATGGCTGAGGCTTTATTGGCCAAACTGTATCTCAACTGGAATGTATATACGACGGCTGATGTCACTAATTACACACCATCCATGCCAAATGAGAAGTTAAATGCGGTGGTAGCAATGTGTGATTCGATCATTGCTTCAGGTCAATTTAATTTGACTAGCCATAAGTTTATGGAGAAATTCCGTCCAGACAATGGCTACCAAGTGAAGGATTTTATCTTCGCTGTGCCCTATGACCGTGAAAAACAGCAGGGCATGACCTATGCCCGGTTCTGGATTCACCGCAGTGGACAAAACCAGTTTGCATCATTACCTCAAAGTGTAGGCGGGACCTTTCGCGTATTGCCCACCTATTTGGACAAGTTTAATTTAGATGGCGACGAGCGCAATGCATCTTACATCGGTGGCAAACAATATTATTGGTCAAATTATGTTGAGGACAAAAAGCGTCCTTTCATGATCAAGACCTCCAAACGTGGTATAGACCAAGATTATAAAGGTGCTGATGCTGATGTGCAGTTTGACTGGCAGCTCGAAACCACCAGGGAGATTACTTTGCGTCCCGATGGTGCGGCCACGTTGAATGCAGGAAACGACCAGAAGGGCCGTTCGATGGGATACCGTTCCATTAAATTTTATATGGATGTTGCAGTAACGTCGGCCAATCAACGCAATCAGAGCAATGATGTTCCTGTATTTCGCTATGCGGATATTCTACTGATGAAAGCTGAAGCTATACTTCGTGGTGCTACCGCGACCAACGGTCAGACGCCCCAATCCCTAGTCAATCAGATTCGATCGTATGTCAATGCACCGGCAATGACAGTCGCCCCAAGCTTACAGGATGTATTGGATGAGCGTGCACGAGAGTTTGCCGATGAATCCTGGCGTAGAAATGACTTGATCCGTTACGGCAAATTTGAAGATAACTGGGGATTCCGATCGCTGTATCCGGCTGGCATGAGCGAGAAGTTTCGTCGCATCTTTCCGGTGCCAACAACAGTCTTAAATGTAAACACACACTGGAAGCAGAATCCGGGTTATTAGAAACGATTTATGAAACGCAGAACTTTTATGAAAAATTCCCTGGGTACGGCGATTACAGCCGGCCTAGGCGGATTTTCGCTCAGTAGCTTTGGATCTGTAAAACCGACCCAACTAGAGAGTGAAGATATACAGCGACTCTTGAAGCCTAAAGATGCCTTTGACCTTCATTTTTTGGCTGTCGGAGACTGGGGGCGTAACGGTGCCGACCATCAGTTGGCTGTAGCAAGGCAAATGGGCCAATGGGCCGATCAGCATTCTAATGACTTTATTATTTCCACCGGTGATAATTTTTACCCTTCGGGTGTGGTCAGTGAACATGATCCCCTTTGGCATTATTCCTTCGAAAATATCTATACAGCATTTTCGCTGCAATGGGACTGGTATCCTATCTTGGGTAATCATGATTATAAATCAGATCCAGATGCGCAGGTGCGCTATAGCGGTATCAGCAGGCGCTGGAAGATGCCTTCGCGTTATTACAGCAAGACATTTGAGCTCAAGGATGGGAAAAAGGTACTGATGGCTTTTATCGATACCAACCCGATGATCCCTGAATTTTATAGCAACAGCGAGTATGGGCCACATGTGGCAGGGCAACAGCCCGAGAAACAGCTCGCCTGGCTGGATGAGCTAATGGGAAATTCGGATGCACATTGGAAAATTGTCGTCGGCCATCATCCCTTGTATACGGCAGGACCGCGTACGACGAATTATGATACGCTGGCTGTGCGAAAGGTTTTGGAACCTATCTTTGAAAAACGAGGCGTCGATATTTATCTTTCCGGACATGAGCATTCCCTGCAACATTTGAAAGTAGAGGGTAAGAAGTTTCATCAGTTTATTTCGGGGGCAGGATCCGAGGTAACACCGGTCAAAACTGACTTGCCGTATAGTAGTTTTGCGAAAGACCAGTATGGTTTCTTCTATTTTTCGATCAGTGGTTCAGATGTGCTGTGTCAGGTTATCAGCCATGAAGGTATGGAGCTGTATCGGACAGTGGTTACAAAAGTATAAACCCGATTCGTACCTGCTTCGTACCTTATTCGGATGCGATACAGATATTGTACAGGTGCCGACCAGATTCCGTCCAGACCCTGAACAGGAATTATTTGGTTAGAATTGGAGCAATAATGTTCACTAGACTGTTTATCTCCGAAGGTGGTACGAACACAATACGAAGACAGTATGAAAATAGCATTAGCACAGCAGATCCAAAACGCCAATCTAGCCTGCGCTAAAAAAGAAGCCTTCATCGGACGCCCTTTTTGAGCGTTAGATGAAGGCTTCATATTTTGTGTTAAATAGATATGCTACAGGACTTAGCTGCGAAGAAAAATACGGCTAGCCATACGAGTCCTTTGGCCAGAAAGAAGAGGAATGCTCCAATTCCGGCACGCTTAAGCCATTTTGATTTGTTATCTTTTTGCTCCATTTAAGGAATTAAACACTATCGCTCTTGTTTTAGTTTGCACTGGCAATAGGCGTGAATACTTCGCCAAAGTTATAAAAAGTTTGGTTAGCAATCTCTACTGCGCGATCATAAGTTGACGGATCTTCGGAATATTTGTTTAATACCGTTGTAAAACCAGCCCACATGTCACGGCTATTTTCGCCATAACCTTCGAAGAAAGAAGTTCCTTTGGTAACGCCATATTTGTTGAGCATCTGCACGATATACGGACCACCCATGATTGAACCTTCCAAAACATATAATGATGCAAGTGCTTCCTGTACATTTGCTACTGCCGGAGCAGTGGCTTCTGGCAGGTTATCTACGTTACCACCCAAAGCTTCGATGTCGCTTTTGATGTAAGACGAGTTGCGGCGTTCGGCCAAATCTGGCAATACTTCTGCGGTTACAAAAGGAGCGATGCTATCTTCTACAGCGCGGAAATAAGCATAAAAGCCTTTTAATACTTCGGCATAATCTGCTTCAGAACGAATATTTTTCAATTGGCGCACGATCGTTCCTTCTACGTTTTGGTGAGCTGCGTGCGTTTGCTCTTTGATATGTTGACTTAACATGTTTCTATTTTTATTTATAACGATTCTATACAAAGATTCGTATTTATTTCCACAAATTTATGCTGTTTTCTGCTTTATCATCTATGAAAAATGGTTTTAATTTAAACAAGAGTATGACAAAATTCAGCTGTAATAAGTTTCTTACTTTAATTTGAAATTTGTTTTGAGTAGCAAATTTTCTTCTGCTGGCAAGGGAAAATAAGTAGCGGATGAAATTGCTTTGATACGATGGTCTCTGGCAATATCTTTTAAAGCCGCTGCAAGCCAGGCTTCCTTTGGATCCCCGGGATGGCGGGAGGTTTCGAGCGGAGCTAAAGGCAGGTCTACGGGTATGCCGTCAAAATAATCCGACCAGCCATCGGCATTTCGGATAAGAAATGAAGCCAGGTAAATATCGAAGGCTCCTACACGTATGGAAAAAAATCCGACGGGTTTGCCAAAGGTCTGCTGGCCGATGAGTCGCAGCGGAAGATAGGGTTTGAAACTGCTAATCAAAAGCTCACTAGCCGAAGCTGTACGTTCAGAGACAATACAGGATAACTGCTGCAAAGAATTGAAATGCCCCTTTTTGATAAAGTAATGCGTATTGGCTTTTTCACTATAATCCACATCAGCCATTGTCGCGGGGCGTCCTTTATATTGGACCACTTTGCCACTGGCATCCAGATAGGGTTGTTTAAGGAGTAGTTTTGCTTTGCCTTGCTGCACATTCGGATGAAATTGCTCGCTGAACATAACTTTTTTATCCAGTCTGGCCGGGCTAATGAGGTTGGCTAAATATTCGGCTGTTTCCACATAACCGCCACCGTTATGACGTAGATCGAGGATTAGATGAGTAACTTGCTGCTGTGCGAGTTCGGCCGCAAGTTGATCCAGTTCGGTCTTCACTGTCTGGAGCTCCGGAAAAGAGGGGATGTATACATAAGCAATCCGTTTATTGCCTGCGGCCCAGTACGACAGGTGAGTCGCATAGCGATAGGGGGTGGAGGTACTTGCCATATGACCGTTACTTTTCTTTTCAGTCCGACGGCGTTCCAGATACGAATATTTGGGCTTATTGGGAATGGTCGACCATTCATAGGGCTTATCATTCTTGCGCAAGGCGTATTGGCTGAGCGCAAAAAGTTCACGTTCGTAGGCCGTTTGTTCAGGGTTTATTTTGACATATTTTTTCCTCGGATCAAAAGTGGTATACGAAGGGAGAGATTCCTGCCAGCGGTAGAGCTGTTTGGCATACAGGTATATAGAATCAAGTGTGAGTTCTTTTTTTGTTCCTGTTTTTGGACTAATAAGTTCATCGGGTGAAGTCGCTGTTCTGCTGTTTTGCTGGCAGGCCGAGGTAGCGGCTACTATAAAAAATAAACCAGTTATTTGGCAGATTCGACTCATGATTTGATGTGCATTTTGTCCTATATATTTGTAGCTGATTCGCTACAAAATGGATAATTATCTGAAATTTAATACTTTTTTACTTTTTTATTTAATATAAAAGCCTAATTTTGTGCCAATTTATTTAATTTTTGATGCCTCCGCTGCTGTGGAGTACTCAAATGTCCCAAAGCTAGTCCCTTTGGGATTTTTTATTTTAGGGCAATACTGGCCGCTCGGTCTTAGTCGGTACGCTCGATAAGCTCTCCAAAAAAGCCACGATATTTTCCTGTTCTTTACTGCTCAATCGGACGTTTTGAATATGCGGCGATAAGGTGCCATTGATCTGTTGTCCTGATTTTTGGGGCATGCCCTGACTCAGCAGGTTGATCAGTTCACTTAAGCTTGCAATACTACCATTGTGCAGGTAGGGTGCAGTATGGACTACATTGCGCAGGCCCGGCGTACGAAATTTACCTTTGTCTGTTTCCAGTCCTGTTGCTTCAAATCGCCCGTTGTCCAAGGCACCTTTGCTGGTAACAGCATAACCCAGGTTATGAAAATCGAGATCGGTAAAGAAAGCGCCATTATGGCAATTGATACATTTTCCTTTGGTTCGAAACAGATGGAGACCTTCAAGCTGTGCATCATTTAACGCCTGATAATCCCCTTTGATAAACCTATCAAAGGCGGTTTCACCACTGCTGATTGATCTTGAATACGCTGCTATAGCATCCAGCAATCCTTCGACAGTCATCGTCTGGCTCGAGTAAGCCGCCTCATATAAACTGAGGTAGCCTGGGATAGCTTGAAGCTTAGCGGGTAAAGCAGTCGTATTTCCGCCCATTTCGATGGGGGAGTTGATGGCTTCGGCGATCTGCTCACGATAAGTCTTTGCGCGGCCATCGTGGAAGAGTTTGCCTTCCAGGTACCAGACATTTTCCATGGAAGGTGTATTGCGGTGATGCAGTGCGATACCATCTGCCGTTGTTTTTTGGTCGATCCAGTAGGTGTCCGGATTATGACATGAAGCGCAAGTCTTCATGCCATTACCGGTGCGGGGGTCGAAAAATAAGGCTTTGCCAAGTGCTACAAGCTCGGCCTTATCTTTCGATGGATTTTCGGGTATAGCGGCCAGTTCACGTATCTGGATATAGTTGTACCAAGTGGCGGCTGGCCATTGCGTTGCCGACTTACTATATTGTTGGCGTAAGGTTTCTTCAGGTTGAGGGACAATCGTCGGCTCTTCTGGCGTAGACTTACTTTTGCTGCAGCTGTATAGTATCAGTGCCACGAAACATGCTGCGATCAATTGCCTTCCGTGATAGTGAAAATACGCGGTCAAAAATATCCTAGCCAAGGCGTTAATTAATTTAAAGTGATACTAAAATCACCTTCTGACAATAACTTCCCGTTTTTATCCATCATCTTCAGGGATTTAATTGCGTTTCCCTGTACAGATACGGGAATGGGCAGCTTTATCGTCATCGCTGCAACATCAAAGACTACATTGTTGATAGTATATTCGTTATTGAGGTTATCAATCGCTATAAAATGGTCAAAATCTGCCTTGAAATAAAGTTCATAAGTCTCTTTACTATTTATGTTCAGCACCAGGTCGCCGCCCTTTTTGCCAGTATAAAACATACCTTGCCATTGTATGACGTTGTATAATGTGGGTAAGAATATTTCAAAAGCATCGGTGAGCACCGTGTAGCGTCCAGAGATCAGTTTGATGTGGTAGATGCCAGGTCTAAGATCTTCTGGAGTGTTGAATTGTGCGATAAAAGATGTTGGAGGTTGAGAAAAAGAAAGTAAGGTTTCTTTTCCATCCTTATCGATCAGATAGCCCTTGGTTTGCGCCTCGTCTGGCAGGATATTTTCTCCTCGTACTACAAAATTCTCATTTTTTGGGTAACTAAGGTAATATTTACCTTCGGCCAGATTCATTTTTGCCTGTATCAAAGGCTGGTTGTACTGGAATACCAATGTATAATTTTTGCTGGATCCGTCCTGTGCCCGCACAGTATAGGTAATTGGTTTGTCGGATTGTAACTGTATTGCTGTCCCAGATGCAGGAGTAATTGTCGCTAATTCCGAAATTTTAATCGTAGGCGTAATGCTTTCGGGCTGCTCCACCAGGGGTGGCCAATATAAGATAATCTGGTCATTCACGATGCTAGCTGATAAGGTTTTACCATCAGCGTCCTGAATGCTAAAGGATTCGATGTCATTGTAGGGTAAGCTGGGGTATTCGGTTTTACAGGACCAGCATGTTAATGCTAGCATAAAAATAGCTAGAAATTGAAAGTTATGTATTTGTTTTTTCAAAAATGAGTGTTGCATAATTTTTTTTGGTTAAAAAATCGTTATGCGGATGATGATTAGGTTATAAAGATCCGCAACCCATCCACCAGGTTGCGGGATCTTCTATTCATTAAAATAGGAAAGACTATAGTGCCTTAACTTCGATATTGATATCTGCTTTTACCTCTAAGCCAGTAATATTTCTTTGGCTGACATTGCTGAAGTTAAGCAGTTTGACTGCATATTTAGCGCCTGTTCCATCATTAACTAATACAGTTAATGGTTGGACAGCTTCGTTGGCATGGCTGTCTAAATCGTAGGCATACCATTCGTTATTACCTTGTGATGTCACAGGAGTAGCACTAGCCCAATCTCCCGCTGTAACGGAAGAGATGTCTTTTGTTATAGTTCTGATTGAATAGCCAGAATTTGCTTTGATCGATCCATTCACATGGCTAAAGAATGCAACTTGACCAGAGCTACTCAGGCTTTGTGCTCCTGTTGAAAGGTCTACATAGACTGCCGGCCAAGTTGCCGCTGCCGAAGGGCTCCACCATTGACCTACTACAGTGTAGTTGCTGTTTGCTTTAGCTTGGTTTAAAGCCAAAGGAGCTGTTGCTGATTCTGTTGTTGGCGCTGCTGCCCATACTGCTGCCGATAGCACAGTCACGGCCATAGCAGATTTTAAGATAGTTTTGATGTTTGAGTTCATGTTGAGATCTCCTCTTGTTTTAATTTATTTAATTTTGATGCCGCCTTGGCATACTGTGGATGCTTGTTTATGATTCCGTTATTGTACTAGGATTTTGCTCTGTCTTTACCACATCGGCCCAGTCTTTAAATTGGAACTTAACCTGTACGCTTTCAAATGTTCCCGTCGGAAGATCTGCAGGTAATGAAACTGTCATTTCTGTTCTCGTGTGCGACTTGATAATCAATGGATAATCTTTGCCATTGAGTGTCATAATAACGGCTGTAGGATCTAAAATCACTTTATCTAAGTTGGCTAAAATGGTCCAGTCTTTATTTTTTGCCAAATTTAGTCCCAATAAGCTAATATATACATCGGGTTGGCGATATGTAATCTTGAGCGGATTTGCCAATGTAACAGTATGATTTAGATTGGTTACCTCAACATCATAGGTGCCTGCCAAAATATCGGATGGAATGCGATTTTCTCGCTCAGTTCCCGTGTAGGTTAATTGATAAACATTACCCGATACTTTCAAGCTATTGGGCGTTGACATCTGATAGCGTACTTTAGTTTCTTGATTAATTAATGCAATACTTACCAATGAGGGATTGGTATGCATAAAGGTTCCATTAATGGCTGGAAAAGCACCTCCAGGACCTTTTGTAAGAATAAGAGATGAAGTTGTATAAAACTGAGCTTCAAAAGATGGTGTACTTTGTAGTTCAATCTTTAAGCTATAAGTTCTAGTGGTACCTGTAGCGGACTTTACGGTATACGTCTGGTTTTTTTCATCTGTTTTAACAGGTAAAATTTCTTCAGCAATACTGGCTCCATTGGAGAGTGTAATGCTCGGATCTATCACCAATAAACCATAGTAGTAGGGGACATATACGGTAATGGTATTGGCCTCATTGTCGACGGCTCCATAAATAACTTCGTCATTGGGGAGGTTGGTGACTTTGTATTCCAGTATTTTGTCTGCTGGAAGTAAGGCTAATTCTTCCGTTTTGGTGCAGCGGGTTAGCAGCAATCCTACAAAAAGGAAGCTTAAAATGCTGTATAATCTTTTCATGTTAGTTTAGTGTCTAATCAGTAAGCTATGCTTATTCTTTTAGTTAGCGATTGTAAATTTGGTACTACCAGCTTTGGCAAGTACATATTGGAAAGAAAAGTAGGGTGTTGGTGAATCTTTAAACCAATCCTTTGGGTCCAGCAGGTCTTTATAGATACTTTGTATCTTGATCTTGGCGTAATTCCCCTGGGCTGTACGTACGATCAATGTATTGCTTTCGATAGGATAGCAAACGTGTTTTTTGTTTTCCGCTCCACCACCTTTGATTACGCCATCAAAATCATATAAATACCAACCTAGACCTTCACCAAAAGCTCCTGAATCATCTGTACCATACGCCTTTTCACCTTTGCGGAACTCGGCATCTGAGGGGATATCGATTACATCTTCAAATTTTTTCTTGACAATTAAGATACCGCCTTTCCCTGGACCACCTTTACCAAATCCATTTGCTGTATTGTTGCAGTTGATAAAGCTGCGGTATATTTCTGAACAAGAGATGTCCCATCGTGCAGTTAGTTTATAATCCGACGTCACAGCTTTGTTCTGTTCCAAACTGTAGTATATTGGTGACTGCGCCGTGGTTGGTGCACTTCCAGCAGGTAAGTCTTCGCCAAAATTCTTAACCGTAATTAAACGGTTGAACATAGCTTCTGGTGCAACAGGATCTGGTTCAGGCTCTACTACTGTGGGGTCGCTTTTGCTGCAAGCACCCAACACAATTAAAAATGCCAATACCGGTATGAATTTTAATAGGTTGCTGCGTTTCTTTATTTTCATTGTTACTAGTTTTTTTTATGTTAGTTGATACCTTGTCCCTTCGTATACTTATAGTAGTAAGGCAGTTAGTATGTTATTTTTATTTAAATTGATTCTAAATAATAGTAAAGATAAAATCTTTTGCTGATAAAGTGTGTATGAAAATTGGTATTTAATATATTTTTTTCGGTTTTTGATTTTTGGTTAACAAAAGCAGCTGGAATTTTAACCAGCTGCTTTGTTAATGCTATTTAAATTCTTGGTAATCGATGGAGTAGAAAAAATAATTGTTTGGTGCGATTTCACGATTCATCGTTTCATTCTCATAAACATTATTCATCCTAATTTTAAAAAAGGGTTTACCTTCCTTTGAAATGATAATTGTTCGATTTGCTACAGCTAGAACTTGGTGATTTGGTTGTCCTGTATAATTCGCCCAACCAATTACATTTGGCGCGTAAGACGATTGAAGTCCTAAAAGATTATTTGAAGCGGACGTAAACTGGTCGGTAGATTTTACATCTTCAAAAGCTTTGTCAATAAAGGATAAGGTATAGCCTTTAACATTATTTGTTATTAAATCGACATTGGAGCTTTTCGCGTTAAAAGAAACAATAAAATCGCTCGCATTTAAGCCATCGTTCTCCTTAAAGTCGAAATAATAGGTTTGCGCTGCAGTTGTTGTTGCTTTTCCATCTTCACCAATTGTAAATTGTTTGAAGTTACGAAGTGAATAGGTATTGCCTGTACGCTTGATTGTTCCTTGTGTATTGATCGTTTTGGAAACCTTTGTTAAATCAACAGTTTCACCGTCTTTGACCATAACCTTAGCTTGGTATTCCGGTTCAACTTGCTCCACCTTATCATCATCTTTGCTACAAGAAGTAAAACCTAAACTCAATGCACATAGTAGTGCTGCTGTTGTAAATAATCTATTCATTTTTAATTTAATTGTGTAATTTTTCCTTATTATAATGTGTTTGTGTTTAAATCTTTGCTGCCGTCTTGCTGTACATAATATTTAAATGTATAGTATGGGGCAGGCCAATTGAGGTTGGTTACTGCGGCTGGATTTCCTTTATAGGCATTGATCAGCTGCAATTTGGCGTATTTGCCATCGGGCAGCCGAATGACATAAGTACGATTCGGCAAAGCCTGCATAATATGGGTGCTCAAACTATAGCGAAACCAGCCATCCGAACCATCGGTTGCTGCCCAGCCAATTTTGTTTACTTCACTTTTATTAAACTCTTCATCGGAAGGGGCTACGGTGACACTTTGATAGGGCTGTCTCAATAAAACCACAGCGGTATTGTTTGTCTGGCCGCCATAACCAGGGTTGTATTCATGCTTGGAATTGTTCACATAGATCTCCGAATTGTAAGGACCTGTAAAGGCAATATCCCAGTCTTTTGTTTTAAGCCACTGCGCAGAATCGGCTTTGGTTTTAACCCATATTTGCTTTTGGTCTTTAAAACGAAAAAGAAATATAAAAAATGGTCTTTGCTCTTTTCCTTCAGTACCTTCACCCATGGCTGCATCGGTATCGCCGGCAAGATCTTTGATCAAGGTACTTTTGCCGTCTTCTAATCCGATGGTATAGTCTTTGTCTTTCCCACAGGATACCACTGTAAATAGCAATAGTGCTGAAAAAATACAACGGCCGATCTTGTGAAAGGAAAGCCAGATGCTACATTCTCCAATAATCATGCGAATCGTTCTCATCTTTTATCTTGTACTTTATGTGCTAAATTCTTGTTTATTAGTCCTTATTATTCTTTTATCCAACGGTAGCTGACACCGCCCATGATAACCCGTCCAGGTTGCCCCAGTAAATAACGGCTGGTAAAATTGAAGAGATTGTCACCGATCAGACGGAAGGTCAACCTTCTGTTCATCAGACTCTTTTCTACTGTCATGTTAACCAGTGTATGATAGGGAATAAAAATGTCGTATTTGTCGATAAACTGGTTGCCATTGTATTCCTGAAAAGGTGTGGCACTTCTGAAATTAACCCGCGCATTGACGTTGACACCCCAGGGTTTATATTCATATTGGGCTTTTGCGTTGAACATGTGTCTTGAACGGTCCTCAATACCCCAATAATCCGATTTTTTGCTTTGACGATATTCACCTGTAGCGGGATCATTGATCTGGTTATAGGGATAACTGCCCTTGGCAATACTGTCCAATACACTCAGGTCTTTGGCAATAAGATACTGATAGCCCATCGACAATTGCAGATCTTTGGTTGCCTGATAGGTCAATGAAACTTCAAAACCTTTATTCATCGCTTTGGGCAGGTTGCGGTAGCTATAAATCTGTGCGACCTTGGTGCCATTACCTACACTAACCGTGTTGATCTGGTTGTTAATACGATGATAGAACACGGAGAAATCGGCCTGAAATCTCTTGGACGGGTTCCAGGTGAGCCCAATATTATTTGAAATGCTGGTTTCGGCTTTAAGGTTGCCTGCCACCAGGTTGAGCATATAGCTGTTTTTGTAACTTAATTCTCCGGCTTGATCCATGGCTGCTATTACATCGGCTACGCGCTCTGAACCGACGACAAGATAGTTGGCGGCTGGATTGAAGAAGACCTGATAGCGCATTTTATAGTCGGGCGCTTTGAATCCTGCGCCAACACCGCCTTTGATAAGTAGTGTGGGGCTGACATGGTATTGTAGACCCAGACTTGGACTCAAGTGGCCATTGTAGACGTTGGTCTGATCGTAGCGTAAGCCCAGCGTAGTTAGCAATCGGTCGACAGGTTTCCACTCAGTCTGCAAATAGACAAAGGCACTGTTCAAAGATCGTTTGGCATCCAGATCTTGGTTGTCCATGAGCTCGAGGCTACCGCCTACACCCCCGGTGAGTTTAACCTGTTGTGCAGGACTATACGCAAATTGCTGTTCGATGCGGTGTACATTTTGCCCGAATTGTTCTGCACTGGCGACAACGCCCTGCTGCAACCATTGTGCGGCAATCTGAGAGTGGAAACGCGAGAAATAATAACGCGTCATGCTGCGCAGTCCCGATTCAAAATTATGGTCGTAACTTGCCGAGAGGTTGATGTCCTGATCTTTTTGTTTATCCTGTAGAGTCGCCGATTCAGACCAGGCATTGATCATTTCAGATTCCCGGGCTGCATAACGTCCCGTCATACCCAGTGTTCCATTTTTGCTTGTACGATAGCGTACACGGCCCTGGAAACTGTAATTGGTATAAGGTGGAAAAGTGGTACTCTTGGAATCTAGATACTGCTTGTCTGTATTGAACCCATCGGTGCGGTAATAATTGCCCGAAAAAACTGCGCTGCCACGCTGATTAGCAAAAGGTGTTTCAGCTTCCAAGGTAGCATCGACGGTATTGAGACTGCCATAGAGGAGGGAAGCCTGTGCCTGCGGTGTAATGGCACCATGACGGGTGATGATATTGATGGCTCCACCCAGTGCATCACTTCCATATAAGCAGGAGGAAGCCCCCTTGATGATCTCGATGCGCTCGATGTTGGTCACCGAAATACGGGATAGGTCAAAGTTTCCACTATTGCGGCCCAGCATGGGCTGTCCGTCCACCAGCACCATCACATAGTTGCTGCTGAAGCCCTGAATCTGAACACCTACCGCTCTGGATCCTCCGGCAATATCGTTCACAATGGCAATACCGGTCTGCTCTTTGAGCACCTCATCGAGCCGACGGCTGCCCATAAGTTCAATCTCGCGCTTGGTGATGACCTTGACGGGCATGGCCGCATTTTCGGCCTTGACAAGATTGTCGACAGCCTGCGCTTTTCCCTGCACATCAACGATATCCATCTGACGGTCCTCGGCTTTTAAAACTAGGGTTAATTGCTGATTTTTGTCTTCTAAATCGATGACCCGCCGTTGCTGCTGATAACCCAAAGCTTGTACCTGCAGTTCATAGCGACCTGAATAAAGCTGATTGAACTGAAACCTTCCTGCGGTATCTGTTTTAAAAGCATATTTATCTGGATAAAGATAGACGGTCGCATTGGCCACGCCTTTATTGGATTCGTTCTTTAATACACCCGAGATTTTCCATTTTTCCTGTGCTTGCACAGTGTAGATCTGGCAGGCGCATAGGGCTATCAGGGTGCTTGTTCGAATAGATGAGATGCTTTTAAACACTATTTTTATTTTTACTAATTCTAAATAATGTTACAAAAAACGGTAATCCACCTGAATTTTTCTCTATGCAAAATGTCATAAATTCTATTTAATTCGTTTTTTGTTGTGGCTAAAGTGATTGTGTTTTTATGTTAAATGGTTGTTTATTAGTTGTTTGTTGTGTTTTTTGTGGTTCATTCCCTTATATTGAAGGATTCAATTTAATTTGTATTTAGACTGATTATTGATTTGTTTTGTACTCAAGATGAGTGGCAAGGCAAGAAGATCATGCAGAAATTTTGTTATTGCCCGGATAGAGCTAAAGAATTGCGATGAGTAGATTTTATGTTGTTATACTGTGCTGTTTGATGCAAATCGGAGGATTGGCAACGGCACAGCAAAGAATCATTACATTAAACAGTTCCCTGACGGAAACGATCTATGGATTGGGCGTAGGTGAGCGCATGGTTGCGACGGATGTGACGAGCATCTCGCCCAAAGCTGCGGCAGCACTGCCCAGAGTAAGTAAAAACCGATCGGTTTCAGCCGAGGGCTTATTATCTTTTAAACCGACGATCGTGATCGCGAATGAGGGGGATGTATCCAAGGCTGTCGTTCAGCAAATCCGTGCAGCAGGGGTGAAATTTGTTTCGATCAAGCCCAACTATTCTGTTTCGGGTGCCCTTCGTTATATTCAGGAGGTAGCTGATGCTGTAGGCGAATCTGCAGCTGGAAAGAATTTAGTTTCACGTACAAAATTAAGTCTCGACCATACGATGGAATTGGTCAAGAAGGAAAATCAGGGAAAAGTAGCCCCGAAAGTACTGTTTTTGTATGCACGCGGTACAGGTACAATGAGTGTTGCTGGGAAAGGAAGTAGTCTAGATGCAATGATCAACCTGGCTGGTGGTAAAAATGCCGTGCAGGAATTTTCAGATTTTAAACCGTATACAACCGAAGCGTTGGTACAGGCCAATCCCGATATTGTCTTGCTATTTGACTTTGGAGCAAGTAGTCTTGGGGGCGAGGATGCTATTCTTAAATTGCCGGGTATGCGCATTACCAATGCGGGTAAAAACGATCGCATCCTCGTGATGAATGCTTCGTTGCTGGTCAATTTTAGTAATCGCCTGCCAGACGCAATTCTGGAATTGCACCGTGGATTTGGAAAAGTGATGGATTCAAAATAGATCAGGTGCAGAGGAAACAGAAATTTATATTGCTGGCCCTGGGCCTCGTATTGGTTATGACAAGTATTGTTGCCTTGGGAATGGGGGCCTATCATATTCCGTCCGGTGATATATTAACGATGTTGCTGCAAAAGCTGCACTTGGGGAGTGTCAGCAGCGTGCCTAATATGCAAGAAGATGTTCTTTTTGAGATCCGCATGCCGCGTCTTTTGCTCGGGCTTTTGGTAGGTGCAGCGCTCGGTATATCCGGTGCTGCTATCCAAGGTATATTCCGTAATCCACTGGCTGAACCAGGGCTCATTGGGATTTCGTCAGGAGCGTCTCTTTTTGCGGTATTGATTATCGCATTTGAGACTTTTCTCTTCACGTCATTGTCTGCCTGGATCGGTTATTATTTATTGGCTTTTGGTGCATTTGTGGGAGCGGGTTTAACAGCTTTTTTAGTGTATCGTATTGCGAGTAAAAATGGGCGTCCTAATGTAACCACCATGTTATTGGCGGGAATTGCTATTAATGCATTTGCGGGGGCGCTAACAGGTTTGATGACTTATCTGTCTACAGAACAGCAGTTGCGTACCATCACTTTTTGGATGCTGGGCAGTTTGGGAGGGGCTACTTGGGATAACTTAACCGCTTTGGCGCCATTTATTTTGATCCCGGTGCTGATATTGCCCTTTTTTGGTAAGTCGCTAAATGCTTTTGCATTAGGGGAACTGCAGGCAGATCTATTGGGGATGCGCACGGACCGTGTCAAACGATGGGTTGTCATCCTCTCCACGTTAGCAGTGGGAGCTTCTGTTGCCGTATCGGGCATCATCGGATTTGTGGGGCTGATCGTTCCGCATACTGTCCGGCTAATGGGCGGAGCGGATCATCGTTTTGTCCTTCCGGGTTCACTGCTGTTGGGGGCGCTGGTGCTTACGCTGGCAGACGTGATTGCGCGTGTTGTTGTGGCACCGATAGAATTGCCAATTGGTGTGATTACGGCACTTTTAGGAACACCTGTATTCTTGTACATTTTAATTAAAGATAAGTAGTCTTTTGACGGAGACCGAATAAAATAATCGTATTATGTTGCGTGTAGAGAAAATCAACTATGAAGTGAATGGACGAAAGCTTCTGAAGGATATTACCTTTCAGGTGCGCAAAGGTGAGATCCTGGCCATTCTCGGCGCCAATGGTGCGGGTAAATCTACATTGATGGGGGTGCTTTGTGGCGAAAAGAAACCAGATTCGGGAGCGGTTCATCTCAATGGAAAGGCTTTATTGGATTATGACCCAGCGACGCTCTCTAAATGCCGGGCGCTGTTGAGCCAGCAGCAGCAGATGACGCTGAGCTTTAATGTGGAGGAAATTGTGCTGATGGGAAGGTATCCGCATTACAAGAATACACCAAAGGAACATGACTATAAGGTCGTTGCGGAAACCATGGAACTTTGTGGGGTATCGGCTTTCGCTGAGCGGGATTTTCTGAGCTTATCAGGTGGCGAGCAGCAACGCGTCCATCTTGCACGTATCTTGGCACAGATCTGGGATAATCCTGATTCATTGTTGTTATTGGATGAACCAATTTCTGCGCTGGATTTACACTACCAGCAGAAGGTCCTCGCGATAGCCCGTGCGCTTGCCCGTAAAGGATTTATGGTGGTGCTGATCGTGCATGATGTCAACTTTGCAGCCATGTATGCCGATCGTATCCTCATGCTCAAAAATGGGCGTAAGCTTTTTCATGGTACTCCTGTCGAAGTACTAGCTCAAAAGGAAATTTACACCATCTTTTCGGTCGAATCCAACGTCATTATGAATCCAAGGACCTTAAAACCCTATGTTCAATTGGAGGAAATGGATATTGACTTGGATTAGTGTTGTTATTTAGAAAGATTATAAATAATTTTAGAATACCATCTTATTTCGTTAATTTTAACTGCTTCAAGCTTATTTAGGATTTGTAATCATGTTGGTGAAAAGTAAAATAGTAGAGTTGGCAGATTGGCTTTTTGAAGAAGAAATTCCGGATGGCTATGTTCCCGACAAACCTTTGGTAGAAAATAGGATATCGATATCCAAGGATCCTGTCCATATGGAGAATTTTCAGCTATCCACTTCGGGATTGTTTATACTGCATTCTAAAATGCAGTTTGATCGGCCTGTGCAGGTTCTTACTGAAATTGAGGGGGAGACTATCACGAGTCAGTTTATCTTTTTTAAGCCGACCGATAGCAAATTGCCCTATGGCATGAGCAGGCATAATATCCGCTATATTCCTTCGGTCAAATCCATTCATGAGGTGGAGCCTGGGATCGAATATACCTACTTTATAGCCGTTATTTCCAAGGAGTATTACCTCAATCTGATCAAACGTGATTCCCTGCTGCACCAACAATTTGTTCACGAGATCGAAAAGGGGGAGTATGTATCTTTCTCGGAAGAGGACCTGATGGCCACCTACGAAATGCAGCATACAATAACCGAATTGATCGAATCCAAGAAGAAAGGTGAAATCCGCCGGTTGCATACTGAGTCTCGTATCGTTGAACTGCTGATGTATCAGTTTGAACAATACAATGAGAAAACGGAAAGCAACGATTCGTTATTCCACGAGGAAGATATACAGCGGCTAGAGATGGCTCGGCAGATTTTGGAGCAACGCATTGCCAATCCGCCGACGCAGAAAGAGCTCGCTGCAGAAGTGCTGACCAGTGAGAGCAAACTACGTAAGGATTTCAAGGAATATTTTTCAGTAACCATACATGACTATCTGACACGCGTGCGCATGGAAAAGGCCAAAAGTTATCTGCTAGACGATAAAATGACGGTTTATGAGGTCGCCCTGTTAACCGGATATGGTCATCAAAATAACTTTAGCAGCGCGTTTAAAAAATATTACGGTATCTCACCGGGCGAGCTCAAAATGTAAGTAATTCCTGATCTGCAATCAAAATGAACCGACCGGGAAAATCAGATCGTCCGTAATTGCATAACATTGATATGCGGCGGACATGTCGTTACTGTCTAAACCGGTGAATTTACTAAATGCAGGAAGAATAATCTGATGCTCTGCTACCAAAAAGCAGGGCAGACGTAAATGACGCTTTGGAGGGATGATTATACTGACTCCGGGGTGGATATGTCCGCTGATTCTGAAAGACGAGTGATCTGCCGCATCGGCAGGATGGTGTTTAAATAGGATTCCATTGTGTTCAAAAATTTCTTCGTGATGATGAATGCCAAAACGCTCGCTCATCTGAGACGATAGTCTGTCATGATTACCTTTCACAAGGTGAAGCAGGAGATGAGGATATTTCAGCCTGAACGCCTCCAATAAAAGTACTTCCTGGTTAACACCTGCATGCACAAGATCTCCGACAACAATGACCTGCCTAGGTTGATAATGTCCGATTAGGTCTTCGAGTCGATTTAGGTCTGCTAGCGAAGTGTCCATGGGGATAGCAATCCCATGCTTTCTGAAATGTGCGGCTTTGCCGAGATGCAGGTCGGATAAAATCAAGGATTTTGTTTCTTCCCAAAATATAGATCGCTGATTATTAATAATTAATTCCTGTTTATTAAATGTGATAGTTTGCTCTGCGATCTTCATTTTCTGCTTTTCTTTTTTTGTGCATTGATCTTTTCCATGCGTTGAATCCGTTCAATCAGCGCTTCGCTCGATAGGGATTGCCGGAGGCTATCGACCTTTATTGGGAAGCTCAATGGTGTATATTCTTCTACAAAGGTATAGCGTATTTTGCTCTGATTTATTCGATCAAAGGCTTTTACAAGCCGATATTCTTCCAGTTGCTGATTGAATACTTCGGAAAAAGCCTGTTTGAGCAATAGGTTGCTAGGATCGTGTTCCATCAGTACCCGGAAGATAATCCCTGAAGAGGCCTGCAGCGATTTGTTGTTCTGCTGTGTTCCGGGGTAATTTTGAACGACCAGTCCGGAGATAACAGCAATATCCCTGAATTTACGGCTGGCCATTTCTGCTGAATTGATGCTGCTGACCACATCTTCCATCAAATTCTTGCGGCTCAACACCGCTTCGAGCTGTGTTTGGTTCAGCAGGATTTCCTTGTCGGAGTAAAGTTCGAAGCCGTAGTCATTCATGGCCATGGAAAAACTGATGGGATATAACTTGCTTATTCGGTAAGCGACAAGCGCCGCCATAACTTCATGGATCAATCTTCCTTCCAAAGGATAGAAAAATAAATGATGACCTTCCCGGGTTTTGATATGCTCGACGAGGAATTCATCTTCGCCCGGTACTGCAGATAACGCCGCCTGTTTTTCAATCAGTGGTGCCAGAAAATGAAGTTCCTTCTCAGCAGGTGGGGCATCGGTGGCCTCCGCCAGTTTTTTGCGGAGGAAGTGGCTTAGGTTGGAGGATAAGGGAAGTCTGCCACCGAGCCAGCTCGGAGTAATGGCTTTTCCTGATGAATTTTTTACAAACACAGTCATCTCTTTGACCATGACGAGTTCCAGTATCCGTCCCGCGAGGATAAAGCGTTCACCTTTTTTGAGCTTGCTGATAAAATATTCTTCGATCATGCCAATATACCCGCCAGAGAGAAATTTGACACGCATCATAGCATCGCCCACAATGGCGCCTATATTGAGGCGATGCAGCAAAGCCAACCGACGATTTTTGATGACCCAGAGGCCTTCTTCGTTCTGTATGACTTTGTGAAATTCCTCGTAGCGTTTGCCGATTTTTCCCCCTGCGGTGATAAAATACATGCACCATTGCCATTCTTCCTGATCCATATATTTAAAAGCATGAGTGTCGGCAACGATCTTGTGTAGTTCTTCGGAACGGAATCCGCCACCGAGGGCAATGGTAACCATAAATTGCACCAGGACATCAAATGTCTGTACCATGGGATCACGGTTTTCAATCGTCTGTGTTTTTACAGCTTCCTTTAATGCTGCAGCTTCGATCAGTTCCAGAGAGTGCGTGGGTACGAAATAAATCGTTGAGGTTTCGAAAGGGCTATGTCCACTTCTTCCAGCGCGTTGCATAAACCGGGCTACACCTTTACTTGATCCGATTTGAATAACTGTATCCACCGGCTTGAAGTCAACCCCGAGGTCAAGCGACGACGTTGAAACTACAGCTTTAAGCTTGCCTGTACTCAGGTTGTCCTCAATCCATTCGCGTAGCTGTGCGTCGATAGAACTGTGGTGAAGCGCAATTTGTCCCGCAAAATCCGGATGCACCTGCAACAGCAGCTGGTACCACATTTCACTTTGACTACGCGTGTTGGTAAAGAGGATCGTGCTTTTGCTTTGGAGGATAATAGGGACGACCTGATCGGCCAGATTGCCACCAAGGTGACCTGCCCAGGGAAGGAGTTCTACCTTACTGGGATAGATCGGCTTAATTTCAATCTTCTTCTTCTCCTTGGCGACGATTTGTATACGCTTCGCTGCAGTCGGCAGTAAAACCTCCATGGCCTCATCGAGGTTACCTATTGTAGCTGTGATGCCCCAAATGCGTACTTTTTTGTAATAAGCCTTTAGAAAAGATAGCGCGAGTTCGACCATAACCCCACGTTTGTTGCCCATGAGTTCATGCCACTCATCTACCGTCACACATTGGAGGTTTTTAAAATATTTGTCACGCTGCTTTTGAGCAAGCAGCAAATGCAGGCTCTCTGGGGTAACAAGCAGGATGTCGGGCATAGACCGTGTCTGCTGGACCTTGATCTTGGGATCGGTGTCGCCATTGCGGACCTGAACGACCCAGTCCAGACCAATATCGTCTATTGCAGCCTGCATGGCCCGGGCGAGATCTTTAGCCAGGGAGCGCAAGGGTGTTATCCAAAGTAGTTTTAACCCCTTTTGGTACTGTTCAGGCTGATTGAGGAAGTCTATCAGTACGGCCATAAAGAGGGAAAAAGTCTTTCCGAATCCGGTAGGCGCAATGATCAGCCCGCTGTAGCCTTGTGCATACTTTTCCCAGGCTTTGGTCTGAAAGCTAAAAGGGACATTTCCCTTGGATTCGAAATAATTATTGACAATTCGAAATCCTTCACTATCTGCTAATTTCTGCTTCAATGTATTATTGGATCAATTTTTTAATATTTTCAAGAGTGTCGATGTCTGCGGCAGTCTTGTCTTTTCGCCAGCGCAGTATTCTCGGGAAACGCAATGCCACACCCGATTTGTGCCGTTTGCTATAACCAATTCCCTCAAATGCGATTTCAAATACCAGTTCAGGTTTGACTGTTCTTACCGGGCCAAACTTTTCCAGGGAATTTTGCTTCACAAAACGGCTCACTTCAAGAATCTCCTTATCCGTAAGGCCTGAATAAGCCTTGGCAATGGTGACGAGTTTATCGCCATCTTTTATTGCAAAGGTATAATCAGTATAGTGGGCGCTGCGGCGACCGCTTCCTTTCTGTGCATAAATGAGGACGGCGTCTATGCTCATGGGATTTACCTTCCATTTCCACCAATCGCCCTTTTTGCGTCCGGCATGGTAAGCTGAATCCTTTTTCTTGAGCATAAGTCCTTCGCTGTTGACCTCTCGCGAGGCGGCTTGTATGCTTCGGAGTAAGGGCCATTCCGGTGCATATATAAGCGGGGATAGCTGCAGTGCACTGTTCGGGTTTTCGGCTACAAGACTTTCCAGCTGCGCACGCCTGTATGCAAGCGGTTCATTGCGCAGGTCGGCTCCTTCCAGCTCTACTATATCGTAGAGATACACCGCAATGGGTACTTCTTCACGTAATGATTTGGGAATGGTTTTGCGGTTAATCCGCTTTTGAAGCTCGGAAAAGTTGAGCACGCGGCCGTCTTTTACCGCGAGAATTTCGCCATCTAGGACGAAGTTGCCCTTCCACTGCTGGAGAGCTTCGTTAATTTCAGGAAATTGTGGCGTAACCAATTCCTCGCCACGGGACCAGATATGGATGTCATCTGAACGCTTGATAAATTGGCCGCGGATGCCATCCCATTTGTATTCGGCCTGCCAGTCGGTAATTGGTCCCAATTTTTCAGGTTCGTTTTCAATGGGATAGGCAAGGCAGAATGGGTAGGGCTTGGAAAGATTCGTATCGCTATAGGCACCATGAATAAGTTTTTCAAACTCAAATTCATGGGGATTCCATTCGCCCATAATACTGTGTGCGACAGCGCTGGCTTCGTTGCCGCTGTAATGGGCAATGGTATTGATCAAGCCCTTGGCTGAGATGCCTAAACGGAAACTCCCCCCGAGAAGCTTGTTGAAAATAAAGCGCTCCACCGTCGTTAAGGCATTCCAGGAACGAACAACAAATGCTTTTTTATCAGCGACTGGCGCATCTTGAATAGCGACAATCTCCGCCATCCATTCGCTGAGGCTTTTTTCAATCAGTTGCGATGCTGGTGGCAGGAGCAGTGACAATGTTTCGGCGAGGTCGCCTACAGCTGCATAACATTCCACGAAGAGCCATTCCGGAATTCCTGTTATCTCTAAGGTCCATGTTTTGAGATCTTTGACAGCGATGCTGCGCTTGGGTCTTTTCCCGGTCATAAGGGCTAAGAACCAGAGTTTGTCTTTTTCGGAAGCCCGGTCTAAAAAATCCAAAATAGCTTCTTTTTTGGAATTGGTCTTATTGCTGCTGTCAAGCGCATGGATCAATGTGGCAAATTCTTTCATAGGCTATTCCGTTGTTTGGGTTTGAGGGTCCTCTTCATCGCCATATTGTGTCTTCACCTCTTCGGCCTCAATACCTATTTCATTGAGGTATTTGGCAAATGTAGCTGTCTGTCCGTGTGTGACATATACTTTTTCGGCAGCGCTGCCACGTACCGCCTGCAATAAGCCCTGCCAATCGGCATGGTCACTGATTGCAAACCCTGCGTCTGCACTGCGCCAGCGTCGTGCTCCACGAATCTGCATCCATCCCGAACAGATCGCATGGGCGGCATGGGGTATTTTCTGCAGGAGCTGGCTATCTAGCAAAGCAGGTGGTAGGAGGACAATCTGATTGTCGAGCACTTTGATGTCCGATTTTAGATCTGCGACCTGGTAAGGAGGTAATTTTATTCCGGCCTGGCTATAGGCTTCATTCAGCTTGGCGATACTATAATGAACATAGACAGGACCCATCTCATGTACGGCATTTAGAATACGCTGAGATTTGCCTAAGGAATAGCCGATAAATACCGATGTTTTTTTATTGCTTTGATTGTCTCTGATCCAGTTCTGTAAGCGTTCATTTTGCATCGCTATCGATTCCCAGCGGTAGATGGGAAGACCAAATGTACTCTCTGTAATGAGTTCATGGCATTTGATGGGTTCGAATGCGGTGGATAAGCCATCATCCTGAATTTTGTAATCGCCCGTGAAAACGACGACTTTACCTTTGTATTCGAGGCGAATCTGCGCTGAACCAATAATATGACCTGCAGGATGCAGGGAAACCTTTACGCCGTTGATCAGCACTGCTTCATTGTAGGCAATACCTTGAACATGTATATCGGGCCCAATCCGGCTCCGCAGAATATTGACTGTAAAATGATGGCACAGGTATTTTTTCATTCCCCAATGGGCATGGTCGGCATGCCCATGTGAAATAACCGCTAAGTCAACTGGTTTCCAGGGGTCAAGATAGAATTTGCCCGGAACACAATATATGCCTTTGGATGTAAAACGTATCATATTTCATTAAAACAGGCTTTGGGAGACTAAAGTTTTGCTTATTTGCTTCCTTTTCAATTTGCCTATACGATTGAGCAATTCTATTGGTGGTATTCGTATAATTTTTTTAGATTTGTTAACCTTGATTCTAAGTTTTAACTCGCTATGATATTAATTGTCGATGATAATCCGGATAATATTTACTCTTTACAAAAATTACTGGAATCCAAAAATTTTAAAGTTGATACCGCTCAATCTGGCGAAGAAGCATTAAAAAAGATCTTAAAATATAATTATGCCTTAATCATATTGGATGTTCAGATGCCCGATATGGACGGCTTTGAGGTTGCTGAAAATATTGCCGGGTTTAGTAAGACGAAGGAAACTCCGATTATATTTTTGTCAGCTGTCAATACAGATAAACGTTTTATTACAAAAGGATATGATTCAGGTGGTTTGGATTATGTTACCAAACCTGTTGATCCAGATATTCTGATGCTGAAGGTCAAGACATTTTATCGTTTATATGAGCAGACGCAAGCGCTCAAAGAAGTCCAGCAAACATTGGAGCTTGAGGTGGAGCGGCGTAAGCAGGCGCAAAAAGAACTACGTTCGAAGGTAGACTATCTGCATACGCTTTTGGAGTCGCTTCCTCAAATCGCATTTACCTGCGATAACCGCGGGAATATTGATTTTGTCAATGGGCGCTGGTTTCAGTTTTCCGACGATGCCACTATTTTTCCGCAGACCTACCCGGGTGACCGTCCGATTGCTGCCGAACTTCAGGCCAGCCTCCAATCTGGTGAGCCGCTGGAGATGGAAGTCCGTCTGAAAAAGCGTATTTGTGGCGAATATTCATACCAGTTGTTGCGTGTATGGCCAATCTTAGAAAATGGCGAGAGCAACTGGGTGGGAACGTTTACCGATATTGATGCGCAGAAGCGCGCAGAAAAAGAGAAAGATGAATTTCTGAGCATTGCCAGCCACGAATTGAAGACTCCTTTAACGAGCATCAAGGCGTATATGCAACTGCTGGATCGTAAGCTCAGACTCGAGGAAGAAAGTCCTGAGTCAAAATATGTGCATAGAGTTCAAGGGCAAGTTGATAAACTCAATAGTCTAATCAGTGATCTGCTGGACTTGTCAAAGATAGACAATGGCAAACTGGTCATCAATAAGAAAGTGTTTTCGCTTGAACATATGGTCAGGAGCGCTGTTGATTCCATTGTACAGACGCATGACCAAAGCAATATGGTCCTTTACCGAGAGGGTGATATTTCCGATTTGCTTGTTTATGGCGATGAGATTCGTCTCGAGCAGGTATTGGTTAACTTTTTAACGAATGCTTATAAATATGCTGCCGGAACAGAGAAGGTCATTGTCGATTGCCGCATTGTAGGAGATGCTGTGAAAATCAGTGTTACTGACTTTGGAATTGGGATACCCGCAGAGAAACAAGCTGATGTGTTTGAGAAATTTTATCGCGTGGAAGAAACCTCCTTTGATTTTCAGGGGCTTGGTATAGGCCTTTATATCTGCGCCGAAATTATCCGTAGCCATCAGGGGAATATCGCCGTTGAAAGTTCGGATGGGCAAGGTGCCACATTTTATTTTACCTTACCATTAAATTTACCTGTAGATGCCAAATAATAAGACAATCAATAATTTAACGATTGGGATAGGTTTTTCGCTGATCGTCTTACTCGTAAGTTCTGCGGCATCCTATGTCGGTATCCAGGAACAGAATAGACACCGTCAGGAGCTTGCCGTTACAAGAAAGATCATAAGTACGGCAAATACGTTGATCAATTCGTTGCAGGGTGCTGAAACAGGAAATAGAGGTTTTCTTTTGACAGGTAAGGAAAATTACCTGGAGCCTTTTAATATGGCACTGAAAAGTCTCCCTTTGGAATTGCAGGAGATTACAGCGCTTACCAAGTCGGATCCGGTACAAAAGGTTCGGGTTGATAGCCTTCTGACTGCTGCACAATGGCGGCTGGATGTCCTTAAAGAGTCTGTGGATATAAAAAGAAAGGGGGGCACTGTCAGCTTAGCACATTTGGATGAAAGTAAAATGGCTATGGATAAGTGTCGGGCAATTATCAAAGATATTATTCATTATGAGGACGATAATATTGATAAGAAGTCAGCTAATTTGGATAATTCCTCGTTTATTACCACCCTGTTCATTGTCATCAGTGCACTGCTTTCCCTTATTATCACAACCTATTTTTATTTTAGATTACGTGCCGATTTCTTGAAACGCGCTGCGCTTGAAAAATCATTGCGGGAGAAAGATGAGGCTATTTCTAGACGGTTAAATTTGGTTCAGAAGATTACGAACCGCATCGCACTGGGAGATTATGATGTTAAGGCAGAAGAGGTTGAAGATGATGATCTGGGAGCAATCGCCAAATCGGTTAATAGAATGTCCAAATCATTGAAGAAATCGTTTGACCAGCTTACAGACAACGACTGGTTGCATACGGGTTACGCAAAACTCTATACGGGGTTGGTGGGCAACAAGCGTGAGGAGATTATTGCTACAGATTCCATCAAAAGTCTTATCAGTTACACAGAAGCCGTTAGTGGGGCGATCTATATTTTCAATGAGGAGAAGTTGGAGCTATCCGGGTCATACGGTTTGGATACGCAGGTACAAAAATATTTTTTACCAGGGGAAGGTTATGTTGGGCAAGTATTTATTGACCGGGAATCTAAGACACTACATAATCTAAATACTACGGACTATGTCGTCAGTTTTGCCAATGGGAAGATCAACGTGCAGCATATCCTTTTCTTGCCAATGTTGGTTGAAGACCAAGTGCTGGGTGTGATGGAAATTGGTCAAATGGAGGATTTTACAGCGGTAGAGCATAAATTTCTGACTGAATGTGCCCGCCAGATCGGCATTGCACTGGTCTCGGCAAAAGGAAGGGCGAAGATTCAAACTTTACTGGAGGAAACGCAGGTGCAATCTGAAGAGCTGTTAACGCAGCATGCCGAGCTTGAAAGCCTAAATACGGAATTGGAGGCTCAGACGTTGCGCTTGCAGTCGTCGGAAGAAGAGCTTAAAGTGCAGCATGAGGAACTGATGCAGTCCAATCAAGAACTGGAAGAACGCTCGCGATTGCTTGAGGATAAGAATCTGATGATTGCCGAACGGAATCAGGAAATTCAGCATAAAGCAGAAGAGCTGGCTTTAAGTACCAAATATAAATCGGAGTTTTTGGCGAATATGTCCCACGAACTGCGTACACCGCTTAACTCAATATTGCTGCTATCACGCCTGCTTGCTGAGAACGTAGAGGAAAACTTAAATTCGGACCAGATTGAATCTGCTAAAGTTATTCAGAGTTCAGGGACAAGTTTGCTGACACTGATCGATGAGATTCTGGATCTATCCAAAATCGAATCGGGCAAAATGACCCTGGAATATGAGTCACTGGATCTGAATGATATTATGTCAGATTTGAATAGCCTGTTTTCACCAATTGTGCAGGAAAAGGGCCTGATTTTCAAAACGAAAATCCAGGATGAGATCAGTGGAAGATTTCAGGGAGATCGTCTTCGTATCGACCAGGTACTTCGTAATTTGATTTCAAATGCAATCAAATTTACAAAAGAAGGCGTGGTACGCCTGGAAATTTATGAAGATCCAAATGATACAGACCGATTGGTATTCGCCGTAGTCGATTCAGGCATCGGTATACCACTCGAAAAGCAGAAAATTATTTTTGAAGCTTTTCAGCAGGCAGATGGTTCGACGAGGAGGAAGTTCGGCGGTACAGGGCTGGGGCTTTCCATTAGCCGTGAGATAGCGCGTTTGCTAGGTGGAGAGATCAGGCTGGAAAGCGAAGAAGGCAAAGGAAGTACATTTTTATTTGTTATTCCCAAGTTCAAAGCCGAAGTCAAAGCAATCTTGACCAAAGAACAACAATTGGTTGAAGAGATCTCTTCGGAAGTGGAAGAGGTGATCGAAATTGTTAAAGAAGAAACCTATAATCCGGTCACAATAAGAATACCGGAGGAGATTCCGGATGATCGGGATGCGATCTTGGAAGGAGATAAGGTGATTTTGATTGTGGAGGATGATGTTAATTTTGCCAAGGCACTGTTAAAATATATGCACACGCAAAAGTATAAGGGAGTCGTTGTTGTTCGTGGTGACCATGCGCTCCCAGCAGCGCAGAAATATCATCCTGTAGCTATTTTGCTTGATATTCAATTGCCTATTATGGATGGATGGGCTGTCATGGATCAATTGAAAGGCAATAAGGGGACGCGGCATATTCCGGTGCATATTATGTCTTCGCTCGAGGTGAAAAAAGAAAGTTTGCTAAAAGGAGCGATCGATTTTATTAATAAACCCGTTGCGCTGGAACAAATGACTTCGGTTTTTCAAAAGATTGAGTCGGCCCTAAGCCGTTCACCGAAAAAGGTTCTTATTGTTGAGGAAAATCCAAAGCATGCAAGCGCATTATCTTATTTCTTAAGTAGTTTTAATATATCCCTTGAAGTAAAAGATAATGTAGAGGATAGTATTACGGCATTACGTACAGCGGATGTGGACTGTGTGATCCTGGATATGGGGGTACCTGATGAAATGGGGTATCATACATTGGAAGCGATCAAACAGCACGAAGGACTGGAGAATCTGCCGATTATTATCTTTACAGGAAAGAATCTGTCCAAGGCTGAAGAATTGAAAATTAAGAAATACGCAGATTCTGTTGTCGTAAAAACGGCGCATTCCTATCAACGTATTCTGGATGAGGTAGGCCTGTTTCTCCATTTGATCGAAGTCAACAATTCAGATGAAGCAAGAAGGAAGAATAACGGACTTGGAGCTTTGACTGATGTATTGAAAGGCAAGAAGGTTCTTGTTGCTGACGATGATGTGCGTAATATTTTCTCGATGACTAAAGCTTTAGAGAAATTTCAGGTAAAGGTGATTCCGGCCATGGATGGCAAGGAAGCTTTGGAGGTACTGGCGTCGGGTGAACCGATTGATATCGTGCTGATGGATATGATGATGCCGGAGATGGATGGCTATGAGACGATCAAGAACATCAGACAGCAGGCAGATTACGCAAGATTACCTATCATCGCGGTGACGGCAAAGTCGATGATCGGAGATCGTGAAAAATGTATCCAGGCGGGAGCCTCGGATTATATCTCGAAGCCGGTGGATATCGATCAGCTGCTATCTTTATTGCGTGTATGGTTATATGAAAATTGAGGATAACGGCTATATGGATCAGAATAAGGTAATATTAATCGTGGACGACGATCAACGTAATATTTTTGCTTTGCGTTTGACTTTGAAAGCGAAGGGATATCAGGTATTGAGCAGTACGAATGCACATGAAGCGATTCGGCTTCTGGAGACCAATCAGGATATTGTGCTGGTGCTGATGGACATGATGATGCCTGAAATTGACGGCTATGAGGCGATTCGGCTGATTCGTAATTCGAGCTTTATTGACAGACTTCCGGTTATTGCTGTGACGGCACAGGCCATGAGTGGAGACCGGGAGAAATGCTTGGATGCCGGCGCGCAGTCCTATGTTTCGAAGCCGATCGATGTCGATAAATTGATGGGGGAAATTGAACGGTTAATTTAAATGTTGGGCTATAATATTATAAAAGACCATGAGATAGATATTTTACTTGAAGATATCTACCGGGATTACGGCTATGATTTTTTGCAATATAGCCGTGCCTCGATGAAGAGGAGGATCAATCGGATTATGACGAATGATCGTTTGGCAAGTTTTGCTGAACTTCGCTTTGCATTAAAGGATAATCCGACGTTTTTGCAGCACTTTGTAGAGGAGATTACGGTCAATTTAACCGAGATGTTTCGGGATCCATTATTCTTTCGCCAATTACGGGAGGAAATTTTACCGCAATTAGGTACGTACCCTTTAGTGCGTGTCTGGATTGCAGGCTGCTCCACGGGTGAAGAAGCCTATTCGATGTCAATTTTACTAAAAGAGGCCAATCTGCATCATAAGTCGTTGATTTATGCAACGGATATTAATCCTCGGGTGCTTGAAATTGCCCGGAATGGTGTGTATCCATTGAGTCAGATAAAATCTTTCTCGGAAAATTATATTGAATCTGGCGGAAAGCAGGACTTTTCGAAATATTATACGGCAAACTATGAATGGGCTAAATTCAATGCGGATTTGAAACAAAAAATGATTTTATCTACCCATAATCTGGTGTCCGATACTTCTTTTAACAGCTTTCAATTGATATTGTGCCGTAATGTGCTGATCTATTTTAATAAGGATCTACAGGAGCGTGTTTTTAAATTATTTGACGCGAGTCTAGAAAATTTAGGATATTTGGCTTTGGGTAGTAAAGAAACGATACGTTTTTCAAGTATTCAGCATAACTTTACGGCCGTGGGGGATCAAAAAATTTGGAAAAAACTTTATACCTTATAGGCGTATGCGTGCTGACAGAATCTATTTTGTATTAGCGGCTAGGACAAAGACGGGTACATAAACTAATATATATGAGTAAAACAAAAACTGTATTGATATTTGAGGACGATACCATTATTTTGGAGGTCATAACAGTTGTTTTGACAGATTTGGGGTTCCGGGTTGAAGTTTCCGAAACTTCCCATGATATTATCCAGAAGGTAGAATCTGCTGAGCCAGACCTCATCTTAATGGATAACTGGATTCCAAATATTGGTGGGGTTGAAGCGACGAGGCTGTTAAAGGCGGATGAGCGGTTTAGCCATATTCCCGTAATTTACGTGTCGGCAAACAATGATATTCAATCCCTGGCAGATCGTGCCGGAGCAGATGATTTTTTGTCTAAACCGTTTGATTTGGAAGATCTCGAAAACATTGTTAACAAGTATATTGCGTAAAAATCGAAATAGGGATGGCAGTATGCAAAAGGTAGGACAAGGAAGTTAGCTAATATTACCAAGTATTTAAGCCTTCTTGTAAAATACTGTTATACACATCCAGATTGAACCTGTAGAGGTCGGGAGCTTTATGAGCTCCGCCTTTCCGCTGTTCGTCGAGTTTTAGAAGAATACCCATATTTTTCATTTTGCGATAGAAATTACCACGATTAAGTTTTTTGCCGAGCAGGGTTTCATAGAGTCCCTGCAGTTCAGGTAGTGTGAATTTTTCGGGCAATAAATTGTAGCCTATCGGTTTATGGGAAAGTCTTTCACGCAGGACCTGTAGCGCTTTGTTGATCATGCTGCGATGATCCATAGTGATTTTTAATGTTGCCACCTCTTTGAAATCAACCCACTGACAGGTTTCGCTTAAAGCATCAGGCTGAGGGACGACATGGGTGTAGTTGACCAAAGCATAGTAGCCTATCGAGATAAAACGCTGTTTGTTCCAAAGCGTATCAGGGTAGTCAGCAAAGGACTGTTGGTTACGCTGAGGATTTCCAAATACAGCAAATTCTTCCAGAAAGATATCTTTTACGCCGGACCGTTCATGGAGAACACGTTTGACAGCCTCGTCCGTATCCTCATTTTTGCCTACGTAACCTCCAGGAAGAAACCATTCTTTGTTGTAATTCATTTTAAGCAAAAGAATTCTGAGGGAGCCCTGGTCAAAGCCAAAAACAACGGTGTCCACAGAAATATGCGGCAGAAATTTTTCATAACTCTCTGCTGATGCATTTATTATCTGTGTTCTAAAATCCATATCCTTCTGTCTTTGGGTTAATATTACAAAAAAATATTCCAATGGCAGACAGGTTGATCGGTAAAATTCCTTGAAACCCCAGCGTTAAAAATTACATTTGAGCCATTTTGTTTAAATTAATTGCCTGGTAATCAGTTTTGTGTGTCGTTTTCTTGATTTTATTTTGTATTTGAATAAAAAGGTTGTAGAATTGTATTGCTTCATTATGAAGCAATAATAATAACTGATTATAACAATGCCAGCGCCCAATATTTTATTGCGCTTGTGGCAAGAGCTTTGACTACAATTCATTCATTAAAATAACAGGATTATATGAACGCAAAAAACCTAATTTTCGCATCATCTTTCAGTCTATTTTTAGCTTTTGCAGCGCAAGGGCAGGTCTATCAAAAAGTTGAGAATAAATCTGGTCCTATGTTGGGATATTCGGCGATATCGGGAGTAAAAGTACTGACCGTCGCTGGAATGAAGTTCAAGGATCTCAATCGGAATGGAAAATTAGACCGTTATGAGGATTGGCGTTTGACACCAGAGGAGCGAGCTAAAGATCTCGCTTCGCAGCTGTCTGTTGATCAGATTGCTGGACTTATGTTATATAGCCGGCATCAAGCATTGCCAGCTCCGGCCTTTGGATTTATGGCTGGCACCTATCAGGGGAAAAACTACCAGGAGGGTATTGTTTCGCCGTGGGCCCTCACAGATCAACAACGCGAATTTCTTGATAAAGACGGGGTCAGGCATGTATTATTGACTGGGGTGAAAGATCCGGAAACTGCGGCTCGCTGGAACAACGAGCTGCAAAGCTTCGTAGAAGGGATAGGTTGGGGTATTCCAGCGAATAACAGTTCAGACCCACGCCACAATGCTGTTGTCAGTGCAGAGTTTAATGCCGGGGCTGGGGGTCAAATTTCGATGTGGCCCGACGGGCTTGCGATGGCAGCGACATTTGACCCGGCTATCGTTAAGCGTTTTGGTCAGGTGGCCGCTTCGGAATATCGTTCATTGGGCATTACGACAGCATTGTCGCCACAGATAGATTTAGGGACGGAACCACGCTGGTACCGTATCGGTATGACTTTTGGGGAGAGTCCTGAGTTGACTACCGCTATGGCTAGAGCCTATATTGATGGCTTTCAGACATCGAGCGGAAAAGATGAAATAGCCCTGGGTTGGGGCTACAAGAGTGTTAATGCCATGGTGAAACATTGGCCTAGCGGTGGACCTGAGGAGGGTGGTCGCGATGGTCACTGGGCTATCGGAAAATTTGCTGTTTATCCAGGCGATAATCTGAAGCAACATATCATGCCATTTGTCAACGGCGCATTCCAGCTCGCTGGAAAAACGAGCAAAGCTGCCGCAGTGATGCCGTATTATACGATTTCATTTGGGCAGGACAAGAAGAATGGTGAAAATGTCGGCAATGGCTATAGCAAGTATTTGCTGACAGATTTGTTGCGCGGTACCTATGGTTATGATGGCGTAATCTGTTCGGACTGGTTGATAACCGGAGATGAAGCCCCCACGCCAGATGGATTTGCGGGTAAACCCTGGGGGGTAGAACAGCTTTCAGTGGCAGAGCGTCATTATAAAGCATTAATGGCCGGTGTGGATCAGTTTGGTGGGAATAACGATAAAGCTCCGGTGCTGGCCGCATATGAGTTGGGGGTAAAGGAACACGGACAGAAATTTATGCGGCAAAGGTTTGAAGCTTCTGCCCGGAGGCTTCTGCTAAATATATTTCGCGTTGGGCTCTTTGAAAATCCATATCTAGATGTCGCGGAAAGTCGTGCCATCGTGGGAAATCCAGATTACATGAAGGCGGGGTATGAGGCACAGGTAAAGTCTATTGTTTTGCTAAAGAATGAGGGCCAGCAATTGCCGATTCGTGGAAGGAAGAAAGTGTATGTTCCGAAGATTTATACAGCAGCAATGAAAGACTGGTGGGGCAACTATACACAGGCACGATTGGACTATCCGGTCAATATGGACCTTTTGCGTAAATATGCCGATGTAACTGATAAGCCCAATGAGGCGGATCTCGCCATTGTGTTTGTGCAGAGTCCGATCAGTGCAGAAGGTGGATACAGCGAAAGAGACCGGAAGAATGGAGGAAATGGCTACGTACCCATTTCTCTGCAATACGGCTCTTATACCGCCTTAAATGCGCGTGCGCAAAGTATTGCCGCGGGAGATCCCGTAATTGATCCTTCGATTAGGAATAGGTCCTATAAAGATAAAACGGTGACTGCTGCAAATGTGATGGATCTGCAGACCATATTGGATACAAAGGCTATGATGAAAGACAAACCAGTTCTGGTTGCCGTAACGGCCAACAAACCGATGGTATTTGCTGAGTTCGAAAAGGAAGTTTCTGGTATTGTCCTAAATTTTGGCGTATCGACGCAGGCTGCGCTGGATATTATGTTTGGAAAATATGAACCTTCGGGTTTATTACCGGTTCAAATGCCTGCGAATATGGCTACAGTAGAAAAGCAAGCTGAGGATGTGCCCTTTGATATGGAGGTGTATGTTGATCAAGCGGGACATGCTTACGATTTTGGCTACGGTTTGAACTGGTCGGGTGTCATTCAAGATGAGCGCGTGCGTGAGTTTGTTAAGAAATAGGTGGGATCTTTTCGATTGTATCCAGCTGATGATTGATATTCCCCAATGAAGTAACCTGGGAAGAGGCTGTGATAAAACAGGAGAGACAAAGTAAAATAAGCTAAAGAAAAAGCCCCTCTGTGTTAAACAAAGGGGCTTTTAAGTACGCCAATCAGGATTCGAACCTGAGACCGTCGGTTTAGAAAACCGATGCTCTATCCAGCTGAGCTATTGGCGCGTCGCTTTCGGTAATGCAAAAGTAGACATTTGTGTTATATTTCCAAAATATCGTCTACTTTTTTTTGTGGTTTTTCAATAACTGATTGCTTTTCAATAAGATTATTTTATTGATCTAGGTCAAACAAAATGAATAAAACTGCTGTTAACTTTGTGTTGTTAAACAAATAGAAAAAACATAAAATTATGGCACAAGGAAAATGGGAACTAGACGCTGCACACAGCGAGATAGAATTCAAAGTAAAACACATGATGATTACAAACGTTAAAGGAAACTTTGACAGTTTTAAAATAGATGTTGATGCCGAGGGCGAGGATTTTAAAAACGCGCTTGCAAAAGTCAGTATTGACACCGCATCCATCAATACGCGTAATGAGCAACGTGACGGACATTTAAAAAGTGCAGATTTTTTTGACGTGGAGAAATATCCTGCGATTACATTTGAAGCAACAAGCTTGGAGAATAATGAAATTAAAGGAAATTTGACAATCCGCGATGTCACTAGACCAGTGTCTTTCGATTTAGAATTTGCAGGTATCCAAAAAGATCCTTGGGGAAATACCAAAGCTGGATTTATTGTGGAAGGCAAAATCAAACGTTCAGAATTTGGACTTAACTGGAATGCTGCCTTAGAAACAGGTGGCGTCATGGTGAGCGACGATGTAAAATTTAGTGCTGATATTCAGTTTATAAAAGCTCAATAAGCACAATATATAAAATAAAATTTGGTAGGAGAGTGAAAATTCGTACTTTTGTCGCGGAGAGTTGGCAGAGTGGTCGAATGCGGCGGTCTTGAAAACCGTTAACTGTCACAGGTTCGGGGGTTCGAATCCCTCACTCTCCGCTGGGAGGGTCTTTTTCTAAAAGACCCTCTTTTTTTGTATATTAACAATCCTTTTTTATTTTCAGGTGGTTATGTAATAAAATATTGAGCATTGTAGGTGTTCGATAGATATTATTTTTGTCAAGCTATATCATCGGCAAAGTACTATTATTAGTCCCAACCATCAAGATTTCTGGCGGCGGGATCTCCTGCCTCAAATAGAAGCCAGATCAATAATGTTCGAACGTAAGTCATGAATTTAAGATATACTATTGAAGGAGTTCCTTCAAAAATCGAGTGGAAAATCAGCTTTTTATTTGGGCTGTGCTTTGTTTTTATCTGGGTGGTGTCCATTTATTTATATTACATTATAAACGATATAGATACTGTGATCCACATACCAAGTTATATTTTCTTCGGTGCTATGTTTTTAGGATTGGCATTGGGGTTATTTTTTGCCAGAATATTAGGGAAAAAGATGCGAGTAGAATTTTTATTTGAATTCTCAGATGAAACTATCAGCATCCAAGTGTTGGATAGGCATTTATCCTATTGCTTTGAATACTCTTCGATTACCCTGATTTCTTTGGTGGGAACAGCGAAAAACATGCGACTTTTAAAAATTGAGTCTGAGCAGCAGAAATTTAAAATGCGGCTGGGGACGTATGGGCTAGCTCCATATTCATCAGCTACAGATATTGACTCGATGGATCGTATGATAGCTGAGATGGAGGTAATTTTTAATAAGCTCAATTTTAGTATCGGAAAAGTAGAAACTCCTAAAAAAGTTTTTGAATATAGATACATAAGGTAATGAGACAGTTAAAATATTATATTAAAGGTGTTGACTTGAAAACAGAATTGCTAATAGGCTTTTCTATTGTGCCGTTTATAATTCTATTTGGCCAATTGTCGATTATACTTTTCCGCTCAATTAATCATGTAGAATTTAGAAATATACCCCATTTTGTATTTCTAGGAGGTGGATTAGCCGGGTTGTCTGTCGGTCTGTTGCTAGCTAAAATACTAGGAAAAAAAATGAGTGAATTCTGGGAGATTATATTAATAAATGACCTGGAACTCACTATCAGATTCAAGAAAAGGAAGTGGGAGATGAAGCTTGATGAAATTTTAAAATTTAAGATCTATGGAAGTACTAATTTTAAGTATGTCAGCATCTATACCAATAATCAAGTTATTAAAATGAGATTTGGAAATAGTGGATTGACTCCCTTTTCCACGATAAATGATTTAAAAGAGTTAGATAACTTTATGGCAGAAATACTTCCGTATTTTGATAAAAACTACGAAAAAAAAGATGGAACTGTGCAACGATCTCCATCTGGAACCATTAAACTAACTTATTTAAAAAAGTGAAAATCTTCGGCCTGTGAAGTTGTTCGGTTTGATTAAATGAGGAAATTTACGAGCAAGCACAAAGCAAACAGGATATAGGTATAATTTATAAACCTATTTTTGGTATCAAAATCTTCCAATTTGTATTTCTTATTTCCACTAATCTTTAAATAGAGCAAAACAAGAAGCAGAGGGCAAAATAAAATGCCAAATGCAATAATTTTGGAATAATTAAATTTCCAAATATCTAGCCAGAGAAGGAAGCGGCTGGCAGAACTTTCACCTTTTCTTAGACCAAAATAAGGAATTGTAACTGCGCTGCTAATGGTGTTATTCGAGAGCTGATAATCGTTTTCATATACAAAGAAAGTGATGTCGACAATTTCCTTTTTTCGATCTACGTCTGATAGGTACATATTTAGACCTTGGCCAAAGAATGCATAATCCCTCTTTATTATTAGGTTTTCATGTTCATATGATCTTGTGATAATACTGGCTTTATAGCCTTTATAAATCGAGCTTATATTTTTAGCTCCATACCAATATATTTGCTTCATTTTTTGCTGATCAGAAAAAGATATTGTAACTGTATATACTAGATACATGAGCCACAATATCGAAAATAAATAGATCAATCTAAATGTTAACTTATCAAGCATTAGGATAGAAAATGAATAAAATGATTTTTATTGATAAACATTATTTATTACCGCAAAACATTGACCAAAAATTAGCTTAAAACACCCATAGCAAAAAAATGATGTATCCACGCTTGAATTTTATCAGTTTAATTTATTGACTTCGGCGCTTGATGGATGAAATGAAAAAATATTAAACGTCTCGGGACAATACTTTTCTAAGCTGCAATAGCTCCTGCACCGCCACCCAAGTCTCCGCCATATAGGAGTAAAAGTGGAAGAAGTGCTAAGACAAGCTGATACCAGGGAAGATTCGCAACTATTCTGTGTTTTTCACCATTGATAATCAGTATAGGAGCAAAGTCAGGAAGGGATGGTTTTGTGTTGGTTTTTGCATCTTATTCATGTTGTGAGTCTGAATTTAAAACTATATTTGTTAGCATAAACGATTATTAACTTTGCTTAAATGGCGATGAAAAGGAACATAAATTATAAGATAATGGGTTGTTGGCTGACGATTATTCTATTTATAGGTTTTTCGTTGTCGGGTAAAAGTCAGGCACTGGTGAGCAAAAAAAGCGATATTCCGACAAAGCTTTCTGTAAAAAGCATGCAGTCAGATCTAAATTTGCTCTGGTCGGTTATCCAGAAAATACACCCCGGCTATGGTTATTATACCTCGTCGGAAAGCCTTCAAAAAGCTTATGAGCGAGTGTACCTGTCGATCGTCAAGCCGCTATATGAACCCGAGTTTATTTCACAGATCTATCCTTTCGTCTGTCTGTTAAGATGCGGACATACGCAATTGAAACATTCCGTAGGGTATAAACAACCAATAGGCTTATATCCGGCGCATTTACCTTTTAAAGTTCTTGTCAGCAAGGGGCGTGTATTCGTAACTTTCCATCAAACAGATGTATTGACCACCGGCGATGAGATTATGGGTATAAATGGCGTTGCCGCAGAAAAAATTATTGCGCATGGATTTGATCTCTATGCCATGGACGGTTGTAATAAAACATTTAAAGAGTTGTTTTTAAGTGAGTATGACGGTTTTCAGGATGTATGCAATGCATATTACCATTGGGAAGGGGCTTACAGAATACAGCTACGAACCGCGCAGGGGATACGGAAAGATGTGGTTGTCGAAACGAAAAGCTTGGATTTCGAAGATGTAACTGCCCCTGGTTTTGATAATTATAAAAACTGGACCCTTGCACAGCATACCGGAAATCTTGCGCTTCGATTTTCAGCTGATTCAGCTACAGCATTATTTGAAACAAAACCATTCTCCTATGGGGACACGACTGTTTATGAGGAGGTATTCAATCAGATAAAAGAGCATGGAATAAAAAATCTGATTTTGGATATGCGACATAATACGGGCGGAGACATCCGTGTTGCGATCCGATTGTTGTCTTATCTGGCAGATGCTCCGTTTAGTATAGTCAGAGATGTTAAATCGCGCTTTCCAAGTGCCGCTATAAATACTGCTACAACCTATTTTGACAGGAAACGGATGAACAACTTATTGTTAGGCTATAAAATTACCGATAAAGAGGGGGGATGGTACCATGTGGAATCCACACCTGCGATGGGAAAAATATATGGACCTTTTCCATTGACGGCAGAAGATCATTTCGACGGAGACTTATATGTTTTAATTGATGGCGCTACGTTTTCATCGGGAGCGCTTTTTACGGCGGCTCTTAAATCACAGCGCAAAAATGTTACTTTTATTGGGAGAGAAACAGCAGGGAATGAAGAAGGCTGTAATGGGATGGTAATGCAAACACTTACGCTGCCATACACAAAGGTCATCGTAGACTTTCCCCTGATGCGCGTTGAATCGGTTGCCCTAAATCCAATTCGCGGTCGTGGTATAATGCCTGATTATCCAGTAGACTACGATCCTACGGATATCGTAATTAAAAGAGATCGCGATCTTGAAAAGGCTCTAAAGCTAATCCGGGGAAACTGATGGGTTTAATAGGTAAAGAATATGGAGTTAAGATTTAATAGAACAAGATATGGACAGAAAATTGATTCTAAATCTCTCGCTTTTGGTCGGACAGCTATTCTTATGGCAAAGTTGTACCCATAATTCACATCGGGTAACGGCAGAGAACACTAAAAAAAATGAAATTACCGCGGTTTCAATTTCTACCATTGGTGGATTTACGGCCACACCTTCAAACGGTTATACGATTAGGATAACAAGAGATAGTGTATATCATTTGTTTTCTGCAATTGATACCGCTCATAGTACCCTAAAATCATACGCCAATACGGAAGACAAATGGAACTTATTATTGGATAAAATTGATCTGGAAAAATTTGCTGATGCTAAAGAAGAAGAATCGCGTCAGCCATACGATGGAATAGATATTAAAATAAGCATTAAGGCAAAAAGTGGAGAATATACAAAGTTAAATGCTGATAATAATCCTAGCTGGAATCGAATATATAGACAATTGGAAGAGTCTTTCTCGCCACAGCCACTTGAAAAAAAATAGACAAGTGATCAGTTAAAGACTGCACAGCTTACAGGAGCTTTTTGTAACTTAGTTTGCTCTTCATTTTTCACTGTGGAAATAAGGGAGAAAATTTTTTGACATGCATAAACAGCGCAAATAAAATATAAATTGACATGGATGAGCAATTCAAACAGCAGGTATATGAGGTAGCTAAACTGATTCCGAGAGGAAGGGTGACAACCTATGGGGCAATTGCAAAGGCCTTAGGTTATCCGAATCATTCGCGACATGTCGGGAAGGCTATGGGCGGATGTCCCAGCGATGTGCCCGCGCACCGTGTTATATCAAGTGGCGGTACACTTGCTGTGCCTGAATTTGAGGAACGGCTTGAGGCCGAAGGGCTTGTTGTGAATAATTTGCGGATCAAGGATTTTAGAAAGTTGTTTTGGAATCCGATGGATGAAATAATCGATTAATTTAATAAGATGAAATACTGTGCTTTTTTACGTGGCGTCAATGTGAAGGGAACCAATATGAAAATGGCTGATGTCTGTCAGGTTTTTAAAGATGCTGGTGTAACGGACGTTACTTCGGTACTGGCTTCTGGTAATATTGTTTTTTCATCAGACCAAGCGGCCGAACAGCTCAAGCGGCTATTGGAGGAATCTATGTCGGCGTATTTTTCTTATGAAGCTTTTTTATTCATCCGTTCAGCGGATGAGGTGGGGTTACTACAGGCAAACATTCCTTTTGAGACGGATGCAGACTTTCATGTATATGCTTTTGTAGGAACAGAAGGTGTCGAAAAAATACTGATGGATGAATTTAGCAAGGCGACGCAAGCACTGGGGGAGAAGGCTGAGATCGTCAATGCGGTCTTTTATTGGCGCGTGCCTAAGGGAAATACCTTGGATTCCAGCTTTGGAAAGGTATTGGGGAAAAAGAATCTTAAAGATAAGATGACAAGCCGGAATATCAACACCTTTGAAAAGATATTGAAGAAAATGGGTTAATCATGGAATAGGCCCGGCTAGTGCCGGGCTTATTTATGCTTTTATGGATTTCAGTCAGGCGCAAAGCAGTTCATCGGATGAAAATTTTTGCGGCACTCATCTTAATCGATTTCTGCTGATTTGGCCCAAATATTAATATGGCCATCTTTTGCATAAAGATCAATTTCGTGAATTTCCTCCGGGCTGAATGATAGATTCTTTAGTGCACCAACGCAATCAATGACTTGTTGTGGTTTTGATGCGCCAATTAGCGCCGATGTAACCTGCTTCTTACGTAAAACCCAAGCTATAGCCATTTGCGCTAATGACTGTCCTCTGCGCTGGGCAATCGCATGTAGAGCCTGGATATTTTTTTGATTTTCTTCGTTCAGGAATTTAGTCTGAAGTGATTTTGACTGTGAGGCACGGCTATCCTGTGGAATATGCTGTAAGTATTTGTCTGTAAGCATGCCCTGTGCTAACGGAGAGAATACAATAGAACCAATGCCTATGGCATCTAAAGTGTCAAGTAAACCATCGGTCTCGACCCATCTGTTGAGCATTGAATAGCTGGGTTGATGAATAATAAATGGTGTGCCCAGGGATTTTAAGATCGCATAGGCTTCTTTTGTGCGTTGCGAGTTATAAGATGAAATACCTACATAAAGAGCTTTTCCGCTACGGACCAGCTGATCTAGCGCCAACATGGTTTCCTCCAAAGGCGTATTGGAGTCAAAACGATGTGAATAGAAAATATCAACATAGTCGATACCTAGGCGTTTTAGCGATTGCTCACAGCTCGATATCAGATATTTGCGGCTGCCCCATTCTCCGTACGGCCCATTCCACATGTGGTAACCTGCTTTTGATGAAATGATCATTTCGTCGCGTAAGCCCTGAAATTGTTCTCTTAATATTTGTCCGAATGCTTTTTCAGCGCTCCCTGCAGGTGGCCCATAATTGTTTGCCAGGTCGAAATGCGTAATTCCGAGGTCAAATGCTGTGGTGCAGATATCGACTTTGGTTTGATGTGGCGTGTCATCACCGAAATTATGCCACATTCCCAAGGAGATTGCGGGTAATAAAAGACCGGATTGACCACACCGATTATAGATCATATCTTGGTATCGGTCTGGATTTGCTGTATACTGCATAGTAGTGAATAGTTTTGATCCAAACTAAGATAAATTTATGCTTATTTGCAAGTTTTAATTGCGCCCTATGCTTGTAATTTTTTAGTGCCAAAAAATTTTTGGAAGAATCTGGGGCGTCTGTTTTTTTGGTCCAAAAGGAAGATAGATGGAAAACGACTTTCAAAAATCAAAATTTAATGTATTTTTATGTGAATTCTAAAAACTGATTTATGCGCACTATGAGGAAAATTCAGATCATCCTATGCTTTGTTTTGATCGCACTGGGTAATTGCTACGCACAGTCAAAACACTTGCTTTTCAAGACGGCTTTTGGCGATTTTAAAGTTGTACTCTATGATTATACACCACATCACCGCGATTTGATGCTGCGGTCAATTCAAGATTCTGTTTACCAGGGAGCGCTGTTTAATCGTATTATTGAAAATTTTGTTGTGCAGGGAGGAGAGCATGATATTGATATTGAAAAGCGGGAGGCCGCAGATCCGCTGCATCAAAAGCCGCGATTGGCAGCTGAGTTCGATGACCGTGCTTTTCATAAAATGGGCGCATTAGGCGCAGGGAGGGATGGAAATCCTGAAAAAGCGTCTTTTCTGAACCAGATTTATTTTGTCGTCGGAAAGAAAATCACAGGGCCTGAGCTTGATAGTCTGGAGGCAAAAAAAGGGATTAAATATACCGATGTCCAACGTAAAGAATATCTCGCCCACGGTGGTCAGCCGAGACTTGATCATGATTTTACCGTTTTTGGTGAAATTTATCAAGGCTTTGAAGTGATCTTGAAAATAAGTCAGGTCAAAACGGATAAACAGGATTATCCGTTGGCTAAAGTGCCGTTTGAGGTTATTGAAATAAGTAAATAGCTTTGATTTTTAGAGCTGCAATGCCCCCAGAAAGTGTCTAACTTTTTGGGGGCATTGCGTTAAGCCCTTTTTTTATTTGCGATGCTGGTCAAATTCTTCTTTAAGCTTTTGGTAACGCTCTTTCCACTCGTCTGGCAGTTTATTTGGTATATCTTTCAGACTTTTTAGCTGAAATGCGAATACACAAGCCGCAAATCCCACTGTACTAATGGCCATACCTGTCCAGATAACCAAGGAAAAACCGGCAAAGAGTGGATTCCAAAGTAAAATAAAGCTGAAAATAATGCCTAAAATGGCAAATAGCAAATTCCATCCCCAGGATTTACTGCCGTAATTTTTGAGGTCAAAGGAGAAGGACAGTAACTGAAAGGATTTAAAGAGTGCATAGAAACCCACAATAAATGCTAGCGTGCTCGCAGAGAGCAAGGGGTTGGCAATCAGCAATATGCCGAATAGCATGTAGAGGATACCACCGGTGAGGTACCAGCCCCAGCCGTCCACCTCATCTTTGTTCTGTACCGCAAAGATGATCTCCAGAATACCGGAAATAATAAACGACCAAGAGAACAGAATTGCTAATGTGAGAAATGCAGCAACAGGGGTAGAAATGGTATAGAAACCCAAAAGAATTAATAGAATACCAATAATCAATGGGATATACCAATGCTTGATGGATGTTCGGATTGTTTTGAAAAATGAATTTGCCATAATAATGAGTTAAAATAGTGCAGTATTGCGGATAAAAAAAGCCCCATTAATTTCTTAACGAGGCCTTACATATATAAAACTGATTAAATTAGGCAAAGGGAAAATGTACTAGATCTTTCCAGTCTCTTTTAAAAGTTTGTAATATGCATACACAATATTGATTTCAGCATTTGTGTATTTCAATTCTGCTTCAAGTTTTGAGTTTGAAGCATCCATGATATCGACGATCAACGCCAATTGGTTCAAATACTTTTTCTCAATAATACGATAGTTCTCATCAGCAAGTGCTTTGTTGTACTCCAGCGTCTTGCGTTGTGAGTAGGCCTCATTGTATTTAATGTATGCAGTATTAACAGCTACGCTGGTTTTTTGTTTCAGAGCGCTTTCATATTTCTCGTTTTTTTCAATTTGCAAATCATTTAGCTTAAGCTTTTTTCCAGTTGTGTATAATGAAGAAATATTATAGCTCAGCGAGATACCGGTATTCCAGGTATTCATATATTTATCGATAACCGGCATCACATTGGTGATTGGTTTGACAAGGCTGTTTCCTGCGAAGATGCTAAGAGCGGGCGATTTCTCTGATTTTGTAATATCTTTTTCGGTATGCAGTAGTTCAGTCTCTTTGGCGGCAAGCTGCAGACTGGGGCTGGATATATAAGCATCTTGTTTCAGGCTCGAGAGGTCAGCCAGTTGAAAGCTGCTGTTTAATAATTTATCATCCGGCTCAATTATTGTGCCCTCTTGTAGTCCTAATGCGACTATAAGCTCATCATTCAGGATTTTCATGTTGTTTTGAATGACCTCTCTCGCTAGCTCCAATTCAGATATTTGCAATTGGTTGCGGATGACATCATTTTTTGTGATCATTCCTTGTTTATATAATTTGTCCGTCAAGTCCAGTCTTTTGTGCGCTAGATCGATATTTTGATTATAGACAGCTTTCTGGTTCTTAAGTTTGAAGAGATCAAGATAATAGCCTAAAACCAGAATTTTGATGTTTTGTTCTTCATTTTTATGATCTAATTCAGCTAATTCTTCTCCTAAAGAAGAGGCTTTGATACTGTTCTTTACAACGCCACCTTTCCATATGAGTTCTTTCGCCTCTAAGGCATAGTTATTGCCAAAATGAGGTAAAGGTACTTTTTCTGAACCCGATAAATTTTTGTCAATTAAAGCGGCGTCGCCAAGGTAAAATGCGGATGCCGAAGCACTGATCTCAGGAAGTCTTCTCAATTTTGCAACTTCAGTCTTTTGTTTGGCTATACTTACTGCAGATGCTGAAACAATAAGGTTCGGGTGATTATGTAAGGCAAGTTCAAACAGTTTTTCGATATTTATTTTTCGGGTGTTTATGCTGTCTTGACCGTATGTTTGATTGCAAAAAAATGTAAAGAAGCATAACGTCAAGTAAAGACCTATTTTAGGGGCTCTTGACTTCATATTCATGATATTCAACTTTGTTTATATATGTGCTACAAAGTTAATGTATCATCATAGGGCACGAAATGTCTGATTCCTGTTTTATGATGTTCAATTGGTAACAAGCGTTGTCTGTTGTTCACGAAATAGCTTGGGTGTTATGCCAACATGTTTTTTGAAAAATTTGCTAAATGCATACTGATCCGAAAAGTTAAACTCCTGTGATATCTGGTTGATTGTTTTGGTAGAAATGATCAGTTGGGCTCTTGCTTCAGTGATCAGCCAGTTGCTGATAATTTCCGAGGGAGATTCCTTTGTGATTTCTTTGACGCTGATTGATAGGTATTTGATGGAAATATGGAGCAGATCGGCATAGAATGCGAGGTCGCGCTGTGTTTTGTAATGATCGGCAATAAGTTGTAAAAAATGTACGGTGATTTCTTCCTTTCTTTTATTGCGGATCTGATTGGTACTTTCACCGGCAGCATAGATCACATCTGCCAAAAGATAAATAATGGCCATAAAAATATTGATTTCGGCTTTTTGAAGAAAATCTTTTTTTAGATCTGTGGGCCTTTTGCGGTTGCGATGTAAGGTTGATAGTAATGTCCAAATCGTTTCAAAGTCATCTGTAGAAGGAGTAAATGGAGCGGAGCTATTAGCATTGATGAGTCGATAAGCATCGTATCTGCTGATTGATAGCCTTATTCTGTTGGAAAAATTCCGGTCATAATTTAGGATTTTGAAAACAGCATCGGTACTGATTTCCATAAAGCTGTAGTACTTATTATAACCGATAAAGAAAATACAGCCGGCTTTGAGTTCGACCGGAGAACCATTACAATTTATTGTTGCTGCGCCTTTATATAATAGGATACAGGTCGTGCTTAATGGATGATAGTTGTATTCTTCTCCTTTTTGGGAAAGTTCTGATTGGTCTATGAGCTGTATTTCATTCATTTCTTCTCTTTAATATAAAGATATAAAACATATATTAGCCTCGTTTATTTTAAAAAATTAATATGCGAAGAATACAGTTAGTTGCTATTTTTCTGCTGTTGTTTCAGATTTCACCTGCGCAACATAAGCTGGAGAACAAAGATGATATTACTTTTCTGAAATTTGGAAATTGGCTATATGATGGTTACAGCTTATCTAGATCGTTTGCTATAGATGTTCAAACACTGCAGGGTGAATATTTTACCATCTATAAAAACTTCTACGTTGACAATAAATATGTGACACAAGTCAAACAGCTAGTTGACAGTCTTGTTTTAGCTAAATTTAGCTACAGATCCTATAAGGGAAATCTTCCTGCAATAGACTTGCCACCTGCACTGAGTCTCCTGGCAATTAAAGAGGGAAAAGCAATCGATATACTATACTATAAGGGAAATAAGGCTGAACTAGACGCTGTTGCTTTCCGGTTTGATGAGGCACTTTCGAGCTTATCATTTTCTAAACACTTGTACGATGATTTTATTCAGTCGCTCCCTGCGGACAGTGATTTTGTTTTTTTGGGAAACTATGGCATGCGTTCTGTTGTAAAAGTAGATGCGGAAGGAAAAAAGCAATTAATAGCTATAGCTTCGAAAAATGATCCTCTTGTCGTTATTGATGGAAAATTGTCTGAGATGTATATTTTTGAAAAGATGCCTAAGGAAAATATTTTATCGATCAAGATTTTTCGAGATCCGGTCGATACCGCCATATATGGTTCGCGGGGTGCAAACGGGGTCATTATTGTAGAAACAAAAAAGGTGCAAAAAACACCATCATTGGACTCACATTAAGGAAGCCGCAATGATGGTATTTTAGTACCCTAGAAAGCGACTTTTTTAGGGTCAGATCCAGAGAAACCTAGTTCAGGAAGCTCACGGATCGTTTTGATGTCGTCTGCTGTCAGATCAAAATAGTCGATAACTAAATTTCTTTTTATATTCTCGGGATTAGTTGATTTTGGCAACGGCAAGATACCCTGAGACAAAGCAAATTTGATACAGATTTGTCCAACACTGGTATTCTTTTCCTTAGCCAGTGTAACGAGTGTTTCATTTTGCAGTATTCTGCCCGAACCCAGAGGTGACCAAGCCTGAACAAGGATGTCATTGGATTGGCAGAGTGCCACTGTATCTTCCTGAAGGTATCCCGGATGAAATTCAATTTGATTCACAGCAGGGATAACTGTCGCTGACTCCAATAGTTTGGCGAGGTAGTCTTTGGGGAAATTACTCACGCCGATCGCTCTTATTTTCCCCTGTTGGTACAGATGCTCGAAAGCTCGCCAGGTATCCGCATTGATCCGTGCCCAATTTTCAAATTGTGTTTCGTTTGCCGGCCAGTGAATCAAATAAAGATCCAGATAGTCTAATTGCAGATCGGCAAGCGATTTCTCAAACGCGGCAATCGTCTTTTCATATCCACGTTCAGTATTCCATAGTTTTGTAGTAATAAATAATGAATTTCGATCCAATCCACTATCTTTTATTGCCTTGCCCACACTTTTTTCATTGCCATAGATCGCTGCTGTATCAATATGTGTATATCCTGCATCAAGTGCTTCTTTGACCGCCTGGTACGCTTCTTGTCCATCAGGAATCTGCCAAGTTCCAAACCCAATTGCTGGAATTTCAATTCCATTGTTCAATTTGAATGATTTCATTGTCAATACTATTTTTTGTTTTAGCTAAAATAATATTTACACCGTAGTATCTGGTCACTGAAATGTAAAGAGGAATACGTTTAACTGTAGGTGGCCGGACTTATTCTCTATTGCCAAAATATATTTATTTTCACAATTTTATTGTCAAAAGGGAGGCAATTTCTCGCGAATTATGGCATTAATTCTTATCTTTAGGCGAATTTTTGAGAAATTCAGATTTCTCGATCATTTCACATAGCATTAAAAATTAAACATATTTCTAATAGATTACTATGTCAAACAAATCAAAAATTGTTTGGACAAAAACAGATGAAGCACCTTTATTGGCGACTTATTCGTTTTTGCCTATCGTTCAAGCGATTACAGCTACAGCTGATATCGATGTTGAATTGAGAGATATCTCTTTAGCAGGCCGTATCCTTGCTAGCTTTCCGGAATTTTTAAAAGAAGATCAAAAAATTGCTGATGCATTGGCTGAATTAGGGCAGTTGGCGACAACTCCTGAGGCGAACATCATTAAATTACCAAATATCTCAGCATCAATCCCGCAGCTGAAAGGTGCTATCGCTGAATTGCAAAAAGCTGGTTACGCTATTCCTAATTATCCTGATGAAGCGGCGACAGAAGAAGAAAAAGCCGTTAAAGCGAAATATGCAAAGGTACTCGGTTCAGCCGTAAATCCAGTGCTTCGCGAAGGAAACTCTGACCGTCGCGCACCGAAAGCCGTTAAGAATTATGCGAAAGCAAACCCACATAAAATGGGTGCTTGGGCCAAAGATTCCAAAACGAAAGTAGCTTCGATGACATCAGGTGATTTCTATGGATCTGAGCAATCAGTAACTGTCGAGAATGCGGGTCAATTTAAAATAGAATTTGTAGATGCCAACGGTGCGGTAACAGAATTGAAAGGCCTTTCTCCATTGAAAGCTGGTGAAGTAATTGATTCATCGACATTGAGTTTAACTGCGTTGAAAGCTTTTGTTGCGGACGCAATCGCAGAAGCTAAAGCAGCTGGCGTCTTATTGTCTGCACATTTAAAGGCAACTATGATGAAGGTTTCTGACCCGATTATATTTGGTGCTGTTGTTGAAACTTACTTTGCTGATGTTTTTGCACAATATGGCGATTTGTTCAAGGAGTTAGGTATCAATAAAAATAACGGTTTAGGTGAGGTGTATGCTAAAATTGCGGGCCACGCAAAAGAAGGGGACGTAAAAGCTGCAATTGATGCTGCTATTGCAAACGGTCCTGCTTTGGCAATGGTAAACTCGGATAAAGGTATTACAAACTTCCACGTTCCTTCGGATGTGATTATCGATGCTTCCATGCCAGCGATGATCCGCATCGGTGGTAAAATGTGGAATAAAGAAGGTCAAGAAGAAGATACTATCGCTATGGTTCCTGACCGTTGTTATGCGGGTGTCTATGAAGCAACAATTGAAGACTGTAAAGAGCATGGTGCATTAGATCCTAAAACAATGGGTTCTGTTCCAAACGTAGGTTTGATGGCTCAAAAAGCAGAAGAGTATGGATCACACGATAAAACTTTCCAGGCGGCAGGCAATGGCACAATTCGCGTAGTAAACGCTGAAGGAAACGTTTTCATGGAGCAAAAAGTGGAAGAGGGCGATATTTTCCGTATGTGTCAAACCAAAGATGCACCTATCCAGGATTGGGTGAAATTGGCTGTAAACCGTGCTCGTCTGTCCGAAACGCCTGCGGTATTCTGGTTAGACAAAAACCGTGCACATGATAGAGAAATTATCAAGAAAGTAGAGAAATATCTGCCAGACTTTGATACAACTGGTTTGGACATCCGTATCTTATCTCCAATTGAAGCGACTAAATTCTCCTTGGAGCGTATTCGTAAAGGAGAAGATACTATTTCAGTAACAGGTAACGTGCTTCGTGATTATTTGACAGATTTATTCCCGATTTTAGAAGTAGGTACATCGGCTAAAATGCTTTCTATTGTTCCATTGATGAATGGTGGTGGTTTGTTTGAAACAGGTGCTGGCGGTTCGGCTCCTAAACACGTTGAGCAATTCCTTCAAGAAGGTTACCTGCGTTGGGACTCATTGGGTGAGTTCTTGGCACTTGGTGCTTCATTGGAGCACTTGTCACAAACACAAAATAACCCCAAAGCCTTAGTACTGGCAGAAACTTTGGATGAAGCTACTGAGAAATTTTTGGCAAATGACAAATCTCCGGCACGCAGAGTAGGACAGATCGATAACCGTGGATCACATTTCTATCTGACACTGTATTGGGCTCAGGCATTGGCAGCACAAACTAAAGATGTGGAGCTTGCTCATAAATTTGAAGCTGTTGCAAAAGTTTTAACAGATAACGAAGCAAAAATAAATGAAGAGTTGATCGCGGCTCAAGGTCACGCACAAAACATCGGGGGTTATTATTTCCCGAACGATGAATTGGCGGCAAAAGCAATGCGTCCATCTGAAACATTGAATCATGCAATCGCTAGCATCTAAGCGATAATTGCTTCGATACACAAAAAGCCTCGGTCAATTGACCGAGGCTTTTTTGTGTATCGTTATAGCAACAAAATACAAATTTATTTTAAAGGATATTTTACTCCTGTAAAGGTCATCTTGACTGGAATGATATGACCTTTTTTATCAAATTTCATTTCTTCGATACAGGTTACCCGTTCATTGGCGCCATCTTTACCAAGAGGTCTACGGTGATAAACGATAAAATATTTATCCTTGTTGGGTACCTTGATCACGGAGTGATGACCAGCGCCTACGGCTACCTGAGGGTCACGCTCAAGAATCGTCCCGATCCTTTCGAACGGTCCAAAAGGTGAATCCGCTATGGCATAAGCCACTTTATAATCTGGTCCGGTCCAGCCCCCTTCTGACCACATGAAGTAGTATTTTCCATTTTTTATAAACATAAATGGGCCTTCAACGTAGTCTTTAGGTGTAATTTCTTTGTAGTAGCTGCCGTCTTCAAAAGGCAGCAATCCTGTAAAGTCCGGTTTCAGTTTGACCACGTTACAGTGTTTCCAGCCGCCATAATACATATAAAAGGTGCCATCCTTGTCCTTGAAGACAAATTGGTCTATAGGCTGGGCACCGTTGATAATATCGTTGATTAATGGTTTGCCTAATAAGTCGGTGTAGGGGCCCTCCGGTTTGTCTGCCACTGCGACACCTATACCGCCTACTTCCCCCTGATGAACATCATTTGCTCCAAAAAATAGGTAATATTTTCCATTATTCTCGAGTACTGCAGGTGCCCACATGGCCTTTTTTGCCCATTTAACGTTGCTATTTTCCAAAATACGATTGTGTTTTGTCCAAGTCGCAAGGTCGGATGATGAAAAGGCGTCAAAGAAAACCTGCTCTTCATAAGGGGCAGAATAGGTAGGGAAAATCCAATATTTATTACCATAGATAATACCCTCCGGATCGGCATAGTTACCTGTTATAACAGGGTTTTTCTGGGCAAATAATGTCGATGTTAATAGTATGGCTGTTGATGTAAAAAATGTTTTAGTCATTATGTCGGTTTAAATCTGTAAGATACAAGATTGTTTTTGCTTGGGAAGAGTCAAAATGAATCATTTTTATGCCCATTTGTCTCAATGATTTTTCAAGTGTTAAAATTTTGTTAAAACATTATTTTGCTTTCGATTGTCTCCGATTTATTTCACATATTTGTTTATGTCATTTCCAAATGGCATAAATACTTTTCATAAAATAGGTTAATAATATGGCTAAGATACCCGAAGTCCCCCAGGCTTCGGGTGTTTTTTTATTCTCGCTCCAATCCAAAGATCATGATTAATTTCCTGTCTATATATAGGTTTAAGGTTTGCTCGGCGATATCGAATTGAATCTGTTTCTGCTCAAAAATTTGAAAAAAATCATTCTCGATATTTGCGCCATTACATGCGCGCATGGTGCTCGCAAGGTGAGGGAAGCTAATTTGATTGCCTGTAATGCTGAAATTTCCCCAAAAATTATTACATCCAGTAGTACCTGCTATCGTACCATTTTTGGCGTCAAATCCAATACTTGCTTTGCTGTCGGTAACATCTTTTCCATTCAGTTGAAGTAAATTCCATTTAAAACGGGCGAGGAATGCGGCAACACTCGGTAGTTCGTTTGTTCTTTCTTTTGAAATAATTTCAACTAAGCTGTAGTCGATCGTGTCTGTATCTTTTTGTTTCGTTTGTTTAACCCGGAGGCGGTATCGATAACCTTCCTGAAAATCAAAACCACGGATGGGGGTATTTAAGTATTCCCATTTACTCTTTTTATCCGTTTTTATCTGCAAACATTTTAATTTTCCAAGACGCTGTGCGTTGACATAACTGTCGCTAATCTCCCATGTTGCAACGTCAGTCTTTTCAGACAATGATTTTGCGAACGTCTTCGTTAAAGTATAAATCGAATTTGGCCCCTCTTTATGTTTAGCAACCTTGATGTCATATTCATATTTAGGATCATAATCGAATTTTAGAATATCGGCATAGAATTTTTCCCAATTGTTGCTATTGTAATACTTAACAAGATATGGAGGGGTATTTTGAAGGCCCGATTTTACTTTGATCCGAAATGAGGAGTTTTGGGCGAGTAAATTATATGAAGGGAGTAAGAGCATGGAAAGAAATAGAACTGAACTGAATTTTGGGGACTTCTTCATAATTGGAATGTAAATATCAATAAAAACGTATCTTTAAACATGAATATTGCACGGATCAAACTGTGCCTGCTGACGACCATTTTTCTGCTTAGTCGGCAGGTGTATTGCCAAAATAGTAAGGATTATTTTAAAACGCAAATCGCATTGGGTGAACTGGCGGATCCGCAACTGAAGGAGGTGTCTGGTATCACGGAGTCCTATAGAAAAGGTAATTTTTGGGTGCATAATGATAGCGGCGATGGTCCAAATGTTTATCTAATTGATCGTCAGGCTAAATTGGTAAAGAAAGTTGCACTTGAGGGAGTATCTGTGGTAGATTGTGAGGATATCGATCGGGTAAAAATTGGTGATAAGTATTTTCTTGTACTTGCCGATATCGGAAATAATGCGGGTAAAAGGACATGGACCTGCTTATACGTGTTTCCAGAGCCGCATGCTGAAGACCCTGATATTGTCGCCAAGAAATTCATCCGGGTCATTTTTTTAAAATTTCCAGGTCAGAAACGTTTAGATGCCGAATCGATGATGATCGATCCAATTGACAATATGCTGTATGTTATATCCAAGCGGGAGTTTCGCTCTACTGTATATAGTGCTGATGTATTCGGAAACAAAAGACAGCAATATTTTACGTTAAACAAGGTCGTGGAACTTCCCTTTACTTTTTCTACAGCTGCAGCTATAGATCCGACAGGTAAGCAGCTGCTTGTGAAGAATATTACATCGATTTTCTATTGGCAGAGAAATGGACGTGAACCTTGGAAACAGGTATTGCAGCAGGAACCAGTGATTGTTCCTTATCAAGTGGAACCTCAGGGTGAAGCAATAGCTTTCGATCATGCTGGAAATGGATTTTATACAATTAGCGAACGCCCATTTGGTTTAAAATCCTATCTTTATTTTTTTGAAAAAACTCGATAATTTATGATAACGACTAAACCTTTTTCCTATCGCACAGCACATATCGCTGATGCGACAGAAGCTATCAAGATTTCATTGTGCCGTGTGGATGGCATAAGCCGTCTGCTCGTGACCTTGGCTGTATTTTTATGTTCTATTGTGCAAGTGTATGCTGCTAAAGTGGATACGCTGTCTATTCAAAGCCCAGCGATGGGGAAGGCTATTAAGACCGTGGTGATACTGCCGCAAAAGTATTCGAAAGGAGAGAATTATCCAGTTCTTTACTTGTTGCATGGCTACTCGGGCAATTATAGCAATTGGGTTAAAAATTCTAGTGTGAGTACACTGGCTGATCAATATGGTTATATGGTGGTCTGTCCGGACGGTGGTTTCGGAAGTTGGTATTGGGATATCTCGAACGATAAAAATTATCAATATGAGACGTTTGTGTCAAAGGAATTAATTGATTATGTAGACAAACATTATTCAACGATTAAAGACCGTAAAGGTCGAGCGATTACGGGACTGAGTATGGGTGGCCATGGAGCCTTATCTCTGGCGATTAAACATCAGGATATTTATGGTGCTGCGGGGAGTACGGCGGGAGGGGTCGATTTTAGGCCTTTTCCTTTAAACTGGGAAATCAAGGATCGTATCGGAACTTATGGGGATGCTCCGCAGGAATGGGACAATCGCGTTGTTATTAATATGGTACCGAAGCTCGTTAATAACGGATTGCGATTAATTATAGACTGCGGCAAAGAAGATTTCTTTTATGCGGTAAACGTTGCCTTACATGATAAATTGATGTATCATAATATAAACCATACTTTTGTTACAAGTGAAGGTGGGCATAATTGGGAATATTGGTCAAGGTCAATTATCTACCAGATGGCTTTTTTTAAGGGATATTTCGATCAGCTTGAAAAAGGTGAAAAGAAAAAATAGATAAATATTTGGCATAAATGAATAAATTGCTATTTTTGTTAAACAGAGACCTTAACTAACAAATTATAAACTTATTATTAAGCCTTACAAATTGTAAGGCTTTTTTATTATTTTCAGCAAAATTTTTGACTTCACTTGATTATGTTTAAACCTATAAAGGTTGTTTTTTGTTTTTCTTCCATTTTGTTCTGCGCGCAGCAAGCGTATAGTCAACAGTCTAAATCTATTTCTGGATTTGTTAGGGACAGTATCAGCGGTGAGAATATTATTGGCGCTGTAATACGAAGCGATACGGAGAAAAAATCCACTGCTTCAAATAAATATGGTTTTTTTAGTTTGTCTGTTCGTGATGGCAGTAAAGGGATGGAAGTATCTTCTGTAGGCTATCGAACGAAAGCATTTTCTGTCCACCTGGATAAGGACTCCACTTATATTATTCAGTTGGTACCTGAGGAAAATCAGCTCGCTGAGGTGACCGTTACCGGGAATAGACGCAAATCAATAAAGGATCTAACCCCCGGCCTGACACAATTTAGTCCTAAGGAAATCGAAAAAGTCCCCGTATTATTTGGAGAAAAGGATATTCTCAAGACCATTCAGATGTTTCCGGGAGTAACCAGTGGTGGAGAGGGAAGCAGCAATTTTTATGTACGTGGTGGTGGTGGCGACCAAAACCTGATTTTGCTGGATGAAGCTCCAGTGTATAACAGTTCCCATTTGTTCGGTTTTTTCTCTACCTTCAATTCCGATGCGATCAAAGACGTGAATTTCTACAAGGGAGGTGTTCCGGCCCAATATGGGGGCAAAATTTCATCGGTCATGGAAATAACCACCTTGGACGGAAACAACCAGCATTTCAATGTGGAAGGTGGCTTGGGGCTTATTGCCTCGCGTCTTAAAGTGGAAGGGCCGATTCAAAAAGGCAAGAGCTCATTTATGATCTCCGGTAGACGTACTTATGCCGATCTTTTCTTGAAACTTTCAAGTGATGAAAATATAAAAAAAAGTGCCCTGTTTTTTTATGACCTCAATGCGAAGTTCAATTACCGTATCAACGATAAGAACACACTTTACTTATCTGGATATTTTGGTAAAGATGCCATGGCTTATCATGATCTGTTTGATTTCAATTGGGGCAATGCGACGGGGACGATGCGCTGGAACCATGTCTGGAGCAATAGGTTGTTCAGCAATACAACGCTAATTTTTAGTAAATTCAATTATCAGGTTAAGATTGAAGACAACAACAATTTTAAAATCCGTTCGGATATCTTTAACTACAATTTTAAACAGGACTTTCAATACAGCCTCTCGGACCGTCACAACCTAAAATTCGGTCTGCAGGCAGCCTTGCAGGAAATCCGACCAGCTAGTATCGAAGCGGGGGAGGATTCGAAGGTAAATTCACTTAAAATCCAACACCGCAAGGGCGCTGATATCGCTGCTTATCTAGCCGATGACTGGTCGATTACCGATCGTTTAAAATTAAACTATGGACTGAGAGCATCCGCTTATGCAACATTGGGGCCGGGAACATTTTATACTTATGATCAAGCAGGTGAGGCCGTAGATTCTACCTATGTGGGGAATGGCAAGTTAGGTAAAAAGTACTTCTACTTGGAACCTCGTGTTTCCTTAAACTATGCGATCAATGATTTAACGACGTTAAAAGCGTCTTTCAATACCAATGTTCAGTATCTGCATCAATTGAGTAATACGACCAGCAGTCTTCCTACCGATCAATATGTGTTGAGCAATAACACGATTAAACCGCAATTGTCAAATCAGTATTCCCTTGGCTACTTTAGAAATTTTGCGTCCAACAGGTACGAGTTTTCTGTCGAAGGTTATTATAGAGATCTAAAGAACCAGATTGATTACCGAAACGGTGCGGACCTGCAGGCAAATGAACTGCTGGAAGGTGAGTTGCTGTTTGGAAAAGGCCGGGCGTATGGGATCGAATGGTTCCTAAAAAAGAGGCTGGGACGATTCAGTGGATGGCTCAGCTACACTTTATCCAAAAGTGAACGGCAATTTGAGCAGATCAATAATGGGGAATGGTTCAGTGCCCGGCAAGATAAAACACATAATATAGCTATTGTAGCACAATATCAGTTAAATCCGAAGTGGAATTTAAGCGCCAATTTCGTCTACTATACAGGCGATGCGGTGACGATGCCTGCGGGTAAATATTTTGTTGACGATCGAACGATCTTCTACTACGATAAAAGAAATGGGCAGCGGATGCCTGCTTATCACCGTTTGGATCTGGCCGCAACCTATGATATTAAGCGGACAAAAAATAGCTATTCGAGCTTGTCCTTTGGGCTCTATAATGCCTATAATCGGAAAAATGCCTATTTGATTGACTTTAGAGAAAAAGAGGGACAATCTAATGTCACTGAGATTTATCGAATAGCATTATTTGGGACAATACCATCGATTACTTGGAATTTTAAATTTTAGCAAAGCATGAAGAAGATATTAAGTGTTATAGCTGTTACATTATTCGCTTTGTCGGCTTGTGAGGACAAAATAGAGTTGGAACTGCCAGAGAACACGGGGCAGTTGGTTATTACAGCTGATTTGATGGTTTCGGATCAACAGCACGAGATTAGTATTCAGAAGGTTGTCAGCATCAAAGATTCCTTGCTTGCTCCGATAACAGATGCCGAGGTGACTGTTAAGAATATGCAAAATAATCGTACTTACACGTTTTTGGCGGGAGCTGATGGCGTTTATACGAATAAGACATTACGCTTGCAGGAGAAAGCCACTTACCAGCTGCAGGTAAAGACAGCTGATGGAAGGGAGATCCAGGGGACGTCAAAGGTTCCGGGATATGTGGATGTGGATTCGATAGGGCTCTCCGAGCGCATTATATTTACGGATACAATTTATTACCCAACACTTGTATTTACTGATCCGCCGGAAATCGGTAATTATTATAAGTATAAAATGTCCGTTAATGGTGGTAAGCTACGTTTTATTGACGTCTTTAGCGATAAATATAACAATGGACTGGAAGTGCAACATGATATTATAGACAGAGATAGGGATCTAAAGATAGGAGACCGGGTACGTATTTTGCGTCAATGTATCGATGTGGGAGCCTATAATTACTGGAATAGTTTTCAGATGATTAATCCTGGTGCGGCATCACCTTCCAACCCAATCTCAAATTTGTCGAATAATGCGCTGGGCTATTTTAGTGTCAGTGTTGGCAAATATTACGAATCTGAGGTCGTGCTGGCTAAAAGCCGGCCTTAGTTTTAGTCTATTACAGAAAGCTGATAGTGATTTTTTAATAAAAATTCTATTGTTTTAGGTAAGGCGTATTTTACACGCGGAATGGCTTTGATATTGTCGTGAAAGATGATAATGGAGCCATTTTTGATGTTAGGTAAAACATTTTCCAGGCATTTTTGAGGGCTTAAGTTCTGATCAAAATCACCTGACATAATATCCCACATGATGACACGGTATTGTTTATAGAGCTGCTGGAGCTGTGATCTCGAAGCTTTTGCATAGGGAGGGCGAAAAAGATCCGTTTGCGTCAATTCCTGGCATTGTGCGATATTCTTCAGATACTGTTCGTCAGGCGTATCCCAACCTTTAAGATGGTTGTAGGTGTGGTTTCCGACTTGATGTCCTTCATCTAAAATTCGTTGAAACAAATGTGGATTTTTTTTAATATTTTCACCAACACAAAAAAAAGTTGCCTTCACCTGATATTTTTTTAGGATATCGAGTATAAAAGGTGTAATTTCAGGAATTGGACCATCGTCAAAAGTAAGGTAGACCTTTTTTTCAGTACGTGGCATATTCCATATTGATTTGGGATACAGCCATCTCAGGAAGAATGGAGATTTGACAAAATACATAACCGATAAATGAAGTTCAAATCTAAAAAAAAATGTATGGTTCTACATATGGACATGAAAAGATTTTATTATTCTGCAGTAATATTTACTGGATTATTTCTAGGGACAAATGATCTGGTCCAGGCCCAGCAGGTCGTAGGTGTGGCTGATGCGATAAAGATGACCTTGGAACGTAACATACAAATTAAGCAAGCGGAGCTAAATAAAGATTTAGCTGCTCAAGATGTATTTCAAGCGAAATCGAATTTGTATCCGAGCTTAAATGCTGGAGCTACACAACGTTTAAACTACGGATTTTTCTTTGATCAGGTTGCGGGACAACCAATCACCGGAAATCAATGGACCAATTCTGCAATTGGATCCCTAAGTTCCAATGTGAATCTCTTCAAAGGGTTCCAACAGGTTAATCAGATTAAAGAGAACAAATCAAAGTTGGAGTCTTCTGCAACTCAGGTTGAAAAGATTAAAAATGATCTAGTATTGAATGTTTTAGTTACGTATCTCGATGCGATCACTAATTACGAACTTTATACGGCCAGTGAAGGCCAGCTCAAGCTTTCCCAGCAGCAATACAAATTGGATTCCATACAATTTGCCGTGGGAAACAAAACAATAGCCGATATTGCAAAATCTAAAAATCAGGTCGCAACAGATGAACTAAACAGAGTTAATCTTGAAAATTCTTATCAACTCTCTTTATTGACATTGAAGCAGTTGATGGAGATGCCCCCGCAGACCAACATCTCTTTGGTTAGGCCAATAGTTGAGTATTCTCTCCTAAAGGTCGAAAATAGTGATGCTGTCGAAGTATATGAAACAGCTTTACGTCATCAGCCGGACATTAAGAAAGCTTCGTTGGATAAAGATGTTGCTGCCAGACAAATAGAAATTGCTAAAGGTGGGTATTATCCATCGTTGGATCTTGGCCTAAGTTATGGGACAAACTATTCGTCAGAAGGGCGGGACTATTTAACGCAGCAAAAACTTTCGTTTAATGACCAGTTGGGTCGGAACAAAGCGCTAGGAACGACTTTAAATTTGACAGTTCCTATTTTCAATAATAACCAAAACAAAGTGAATGTTGCTAAAGCAAAGATCGGTTTAAAGCAGGCTGAAGCCAATGAGCAACTGGCAAAGAATAACTTGAATAAGGCGGTTAATCAGGCAGTGCTCGATGTGAATGCGGCTAAGCAGCGGTACAGCTCCGCTACTGTGGCATTTGAGAGTGCCGAAACAGCATTTAAAGCAACCAAGGAACGCTATGATATAGGCATGGCTAATTCACTTGAATTATTCACCGCGCAGACTGAACGAAATAAGGCCGAATTTGATCTTATTCAGGCAAAATATAACGTAATATTCAGATCGAAGATCATCGACTATTACATTGGAAATCCAATTCAATTTGATAACAATTAACCTATTTGAATTAACAAAAGAAATGGCAAAGAAAAAACGTAGCATAGGAAAGATTATACTGATTATTGTTGTACTCTTGGTAGTTTTGGGGCTTATCGGCTCTAAGGCAGGCTGGTTTGGCAAGGGAGAGGTGACTAAAGTCGCTGTGGATGCCGTAAAAGAAATGGATGTGGATGAATTAGTTTCCGCAAGTGGAAAAATTCAGCCTGAGGTGGAAGTTAAGCTGAGCTCGGAAGTCTCTGGGGAGGTTGTTGAACTTAATATTAAAGAAGGCGATTTCGTTAAAAAGGGACAGGTACTCTGCCGGATCAAACCTGACATCTTGCAGTCTGGTTATGACCGTTCTGTTGCAGCAATGAATTCGCAGCGGGCCAATCTGGCTGCTGCTCAACAGCAGCTAAAGCAGCAAGAAGAAAATTTTAAAAATGTAGCGGCTACCTATAAACGGAATCAGGAGCTTTTTGAAAAACGCGTTATTTCGGCTTCAGAAATGGATAAAAGTTCGGCCGAATATTATGCTGCGCAGGCATCTATCCAGGCACAGCGTGAAACTGTCCGCTCGACAAAATACGGTATTGACCAATCACAGGCTTCTGTAAAAGAAGCACAGGACAATTTAAACCGGACGACGATTTATGCGCCATCTGACGGGATCATTTCGTTGCTGTCGATTGAAAAGGGTGAGCGTGTGGTTGGAACGGCGCAGATGGCAGGTACAGAAATTATGCGTATTGCCAATATGAGTTCGATGGAGGTGAATGTAGATGTAAATGAAAATGATATCAATAATGTAAGAGTAGGCAATCAGGCTGAAATCGAAGTCGATGCCTTTAAAGATAGAAAATTTAAAGGTGTGGTCACTGAAATAGCGAGCTCCTCTAAAAATATCGCAACAACAACTGCCGCAACATCGTCAACAGATCAGGTAACAAATTTCAATGTGAAGGTACGTATCAGTGCAGAATCGTATCAAGATCTGATGAAAGAAAATGTAGCATCTCCATTTAAACCGGGACTCTCTGCAACAGTTCAGATTTTTACAAAACACGATAAAGGACTGGTCGTTCCCATTCAATCGGTGACAGTGCGTTCTGAGGATAAAGATTCTACAAATACGAATAAGAAAGTTGAAGAATATGTATTTGTCCTAAAAGATAAAACAGTTAAGCAGGTGCTCGTTAAAACCGGTATTCAGGATGATAAAAATATCATTGTCACTTCGGGGCTGAAAAAAGGTGATGAAGTGGTTTCTAGGCCATTTGATGCCATATCGAAAACTTTAAAGGACGGCAGTCAGGTAGAGAAAGTCGACAAGTCTAAACTATAAGTATCTTTGTAGATAATAATTAATAAAAAGGGAATTGTTTTTAATAATTCCCTTTTTATTTTCCTTATAATTTATTAAATTTAGGAAACCCAATTATTAGTGGCTTATGAAAAGGCTATTGGCTTATTTTAAATTTAATAAAACAGAACAAAATGGGTTTTTCATTATTTTGGTGATAATCGTTGTATTTATCACGATCTACTCATTGGTGAAGCGAAATACCAAAGATCCCATTCCAAATCAGGCTAAAGCTTTTGAACAATCGTTTCATGATTCTCTGGAGGTCTCCGGTTTGGCAAACAACCAGGAGCTGAGTGTCTCTTATTCACCTAAAAATGAAAGCAAGCCACCGGTATCACAGGCCCCGGTTTTGGAGGAAACCAAATTATTCTATTTTGATCCAAATAATTTGCCGCATGCCGATTGGCATAAATTGGGTCTTTCTGATAAACAGATTACAGTACTGAAAAACTACGAAAGTAAAGGGGGACGATTTAGAAAGAAATCCGATCTAAAGAAAATTTACTCCATTAATGATCGGCTTTATAAGCGTCTGGAACCTTATATTCAAATCAAAACAAGTCCCGATTCAGCAATCACGAAGCAGCAAAATAGAACGTCCTTGCTGTATGATAAATTTGAAAGTAATAAAGCTGAACTTATTGATATCAATACCTGTGACACAACTGCATTAAAGAGTCTTAAGGGGATAGGTTCTATACTCTCCAAACGTATTTTGAAATATAAGGATGTTCTTGGCGGATTCTATCGTATTGAACAGCTAAAGGAGGTTTATGGTGTTACTGCTGAAACGTATGATCTGATTAAAGATTATATTGTTGTATCCAGTCTGGATGGGATCAAAAAAATCAATATTAATAAGGTTGATGCAATTTCATTGGCTAAACATCCGTATCTTAGCCCTAAAGATGCGAAACTGATCGTCAATTATCGAGATCAACATGGAAGCTATGTCAATATAGAAGATTTGACAAAAATAGGTACACTTTCAGATCTTGCAATTGCTAAGATTGCGCCTTATTTAATATTTGAGAATGATTCAAGATAAATTGAAATTGGAAATCCGGGATATCGTGGATTTTCCTAAACCTGGTATTGTCTTTAAAGATATTACCCCTTTGCTGAAAGATGCGGCGCTCTGTAATGAAATGGTTGATGCAATTGTTGATCAATTGCAAGGTGTACAGATAGATGCGATTGCTGGAATCGAAAGCCGCGGATTTCTGTTTGGGTTTTTACTTGCAAATCGATTAGGTTTGCCTTTCATCCCCATTCGTAAGCAGGGTAAATTGCCTTTTAAAACTGTAGCTGAATCTTATGCGCTGGAATACGGTCAGGCAACTATCGAGATCCATGAAGATGCTTTTGAAAAAGGAAGCCGGATATTGGTTCACGATGACCTTTTGGCAACAGGGGGAACTGTCGTCGCCGCCAGCAAACTTATCGAGCGACTTGGTGGTGAGATTGTTGCTTATAGTTTTATTATCTCTTTGGATTTTTTAAAGGCGAAAGGGCGGTTATCTCGATTCAGCGAGAATATCTATTCACTGGTAAGCTATTAACTGAAATATACGATTTAGATCAATTCACATGATACTTTTTGCAAACGCTAAGATAAATATTGGACTGCAGATCATTGCTAAGCGCAATGATGGTTATCATGAACTGAACAGTGTTTTTTATCCGCTTCCGATTTACGATATTATCGAATTATTGGAAACAGGAGCGGCGGAGACAACGCTAAACATCCAAGGAGAACGCATTCCGGGAAATCTTCATGATAATTTATGCGTAAAGGCCTTTGAATTATTGCGGGAAGATTATGCTATCCCGGCAGTTTCCATTGATTTAATCAAACAAATTCCTATCGGTGCTGGCTTAGGCGGTGGTTCTGCGGATGCTTCTTTTGTTCTGAAAGGGCTTAATGACCTTTTCAATCTGAATCTTACATCGGAGCAGCTCGAGCTGTACGCGGCAAAGCTTGGGGCCGACTGTCCTTTCTTTATTCAGAATAAACCTGTTTTTGCAACAGGGATCGGGACTGACTTTAAAACATTAAGCTTAAATCTGGATGAATACCACATTGCAGTAATTATGCCTAATATCCATATTTCTACTGCGGAGGCTTACGCTGGTGTGCAGCCTAAGGCACCGGAGGTTAATCTGGAAGAAGCGATCCGGCTGCCTATTCAAGAGTGGAAATTCCATATTCGGAATGATTTTGAGGAGGGAATTTTCGAGCACTATCCGCTGTTGAAGGAAATCAAGGAGGCGTTATATCAAAAAGGAGCTATTTATGCCGCTATGTCCGGTTCGGGGGCTGCCATTTATGGTATATTTTGGGAAAAGGCAGATTTAAGTGATCTTGCTAAATATGGTAGAATTTACCATCCGGCCAAACTCTGAGCGTTAATCGAATGAGAAAAAAGTGGGATGTATGCCTTTAGGAAAGGTCATGTATCCCACTTTTTGGTTATAGTTAATATTCTTCTTCCACTTTGTAGGTTATGAGTTCGCGGGCCTCATTGAGTACCTTTTCTTTTCTTTCTTTTGTTAAATTCAAAAGATCCAGTTTTTCAGGATTGCTGACAATGTCTTTCACTAAGATCAGCTGATTTTTTAATAGTTGCTGTTCCTCAAGATCTGAAAGTGTTGTTAGGCAAGTGACTGGGTAAAAAACAGCCTTGTCAACTCTTTTTTTAATGCTATTGTCTTTCGGGTAATCCCATGACAGTAAATTGATGTGATAATATTTCGCAAAATCAATTGAGTCGGAAGTGAAGTAAGCATTTGTAATCAGCCAGCCTTCTTTAAATTGTAACTGTTTCCCAAAAAACTGGTAGTCAATATCACTGATATCTTTGAATCTCGAAAGGTAGTACATCGGTGTTGTCACTGAAATTTTTGCATCGATATCGTTTCGGAATTTACATTCGGCAGTAATCAATTTTCCATCTTTATAGGCTACCACATCTAACTCGTGTGAAACCGCATGCCCTTGCACGGTTTGTCCTGTTGTGCTTTCATAACCAATGGACCGCAATAGGTGTGCAATATACTTTTCGAAGTAAAAGCCTTCAGGCCCCAGTTCGCGCAGGGCTTTTTTTAAACTGTAGCGTGCAGCGAAGGAGTTTCGGACGGTTTTTAATGTGTCAAAAGCAAGCTGGTAGAGCTCTCTCGTTGAAATACCGTCATATATTTCGTTAAGGACTTTATCGTACACCTGATTGACCTGATCTGCATTGGCACCAGAACGGGAAAGAGAATGCCGTAATGATTCACCATTAAAAGGTACCAATTCTCCAGAATATTTTTTGACTTGCATGTATCTCTAATTTGTTAAATACGAATATAAGAGATGTGACCCGAGAAACAATATAAAAAACTATTATTCTATTGCTAAACCTTTTTGGATCATCATTTGTTTATATCATATAAGAGATATAAAACAGAAAAAATTATGAGTAACCTACTGACATTTGCATTTGACAAGATTAAAAATAAGATAGAAGATGACTGTATTGAAGAGAATATCGGTACTTCGGAGCGTGTTTTATCTGTAATCGCTGGCGGCTTTATTTTAGGAATGGGTGTTAAAAAACTCTTTAAGTCTCCACTGACAGGGTTTTCAGGCCTAACACTAGGTGGGGCACTGATCTATCGCGGTGTAACCGGTCATTGCGATGTTAAGAAGGTGCTGGAAGATAAAGATATTAAAAAAGTAGAAGTGATTGAACACCGTTATTTTGTGAAATAGCAGACAGCTTCGCGATGCTTGTTCCCGAAACGCTCCGTGGTGGACTGAGTGCTGGCAAGTGGGTAAGGGACTCACTGTGGTAGTAGGTCGAATATGTGGCTAAGTTGGGGCCTCTCAAAGCAGGAGTTCGCAAGGCCAAATACGCCGGATATGCATATTTAAAAATAGGCCGAAAATAATTTCCGGCCTATTTTTATACAGTTCTTTATCGCTAAAGAATAGCTTGTTATACGTTAAAGCGGAAGTGCATAATATCGCCGTCCTGGACAATATATGTTTTTCCTTCTACCGACAATTTTCCGGCTTCTTTTACGGCATTTTCAGAGCCGAGTGCGACGAAATCGTCATATTTGATAACTTCAGCACGGATAAATCCTTTCTCGAAATCGGTGTGTATGACACCTGCTGCCTGAGGAGCAGTAAATCCATTTTCAATCGTCCATGCACGAACTTCCTGTACGCCAGCCGTAAAATAGGTTGCCAGATTTAAAAGGGAATAGGCTGCGCGGATCAACTTGTGGACACCAGATTCTTCCAGACCAAGGTCATCTAGAAACATTTTGCGCTCTTCGTAGCTTTCGAGCTGTGCTATTTCGGATTCAATCTGGGCAGAAATAACAAGGACTTCTGCTTTTTCGTCTTTTACGGCTTCTTTGACACGTTCTACATAAGCGTTGCCCGTATTAACAGAACCTTCATCTACATTACATACGTAAAGTACTGGTTTAGCTGTCAGTAGCGCCAAATCTTGTATAAATTCAAAATCTTCAGGTTCGATTGCTGCTGTACGTGCCGATTTACCAGCTTCTAAATGTTCTTTGACAATCGATAGGATGTCAAATGTTCTTTTAGCCTCTTTATCACCACCTGTTTTAGCCATTTTTTCAACCTTTTGGATACGTTTTACTACCGTATCCAAATCTTTCAGCTGTAATTCGGTGTCGATGATCTCTTTGTCTCTGATGGGATCTACAGAGCCATCCACGTGGATTACGTTACCGTCATCAAAACATCTTAAAACGTGGATAATAGCATTTGTTGTACGAATATTTCCTAAGAACTGATTACCTAAGCCTTCACCTTTTGAAGCCCCTTTCACAAGACCAGCGATGTCGACGATCTCAATAGTGTTTGGAACAATTCGTTGTGGGTTAACTAATTCAGCTAATTTATTTAGACGGGCATCCGGTACGGTAATTACCCCAACATTTGGTTCAATTGTACAAAATGGAAAGTTTGCCGCTTGCGCTTTCGCGTTCGACAAACAGTTAAATAATGTTGATTTACCGACATTTGGTAAACCTACGATACCGCATTGTAAAGCCATATATAGTGCAAATTTTTGAAATTGCACAAAGATAGAAAATTCACTGTAATTTTTAACTATCTTGTCATATGCTTCATTGGTACAAAATTGAACAGGCCGAATTTTTAAAAAAACAGGGAATCAGCGAATATAAAGTTGGGGGGCGCGTTATCTGTATTACCTGGTTTGAAGATAGGCTTTATGCTTTTTCGCGAAAATGCCCGCATGCGGGGGCTCCACTGAAAAATGGCTGGTGCGAGCGTGGGAAAGTGATCTGTTCTTTTCACCGCCATGCATTTGATCTTACAAGCGGCAGAGGTGATCCCGGACAGCATGATTTTATTTCTATTTATCCCACTAAATACGAAGATAATGAATATTATGTCGGTCTAGAAACAGGCTTTTGGCAACGTTTGTTCTCCTGAAACGTAACGAAATTATCATATCTCTCTGCACGAATCGTATATCTAAGTAGTAAATAAGTATATTTGCTATCGAAAACAAATTAAAGACATGCAGGGGAAAAAGATTGGTATAATTGGTAGCGGAAGCTGGGCTACGGCTATGATCAAGATGCTATGCGAAAATGACCAAGACAAACATATTTTTTGGTGGGTAAGAAAAGAAGAGGATGCGGAATATATTCAAAAATTCAAACATAATCCTACTTACTTAAGCAGCGTATCTGTTGATCTTAGCATTACGACGATTGATACCGATGCAAGAAATGTGATCGTGAATTCGGACATTGTTATTTTAAATACGCCAGCGGCTTATCTGAAGGACGCTTTGGCAAATGTCACGAAAGAAGATTTTAAAAATAAGATTGTCGTTTCGGCGATTAAGGGAATTATTCCTAAAGATAATCTGATTATCGGAGAATTTTTGGAACAGCGTTATGATGTCGATATTGAGCAGATATGCGTCGTAGGAGGGCCTTGTCACGCAGAAGAGGTTGCCTTAGGTAAGCTATCCTATTTGACATTCGGTTGCAGGAATCTGGATAGCGCGGCGCTGGTAGCTTCTTTTCTATCATCACGGGTCATCAAAACTATTCTGTCTGAAGATGTCTTAGGAATTGAGTTTGGAGCGGTATTAAAGAATATTTATGCCTTAGCAGGCGGTATTTGCCATGGTTTAGGTTATGGAGATAACTTTCAGGCCGTATTGGTGTCCAATGCGATTCGTGAAATGCGCCGATTTGTTGGTAAAGTTGATGGCGATACTTCACGCGACGTGAATACTTCGGCCTATTTAGGGGATCTTTTGGTGACAGCCTATTCGCAGTTCAGTAGAAATAGAACCTTTGGAAATATGATCGGAAAGGGGTATAGTGTACAATCTGCGCAACTTGAAATGAACATGGTCGCTGAAGGATACTATGCATCAGCATGTATTCAGGAGTATGCAAAAAAATATGATGTTGAATTACCCATTTGTGATGCTGTGCACCAAATTTTGTATGAACACCTTCCAGCATCTAAGATTATTCAAGCATTGAGTGAAAAATTAACATAAAAGCAGTAATAGAGTAGATGATAACAAAAGAAGCGATTGCTTTAGCCTATAAGGAAATTCAGGACGAAATATGTCAGGCGCTGGAAAAATTGGATGGGTCAGCGCGGTTTGAAGAAGAGCTGTGGGAGAGAGAAGGCGGTGGGGGCGGTCGTACCAGGATTATTCAAAACGGTAATATTCTAGAAAAAGGAGGCGTAAACTTCTCATCTGTGTATGGTAAATTGCCCGAAGCGATCAAAAAATCGTTTGGTGTAGATGAAGATGATTTTTTTGCAACAGGGGTTTCCATTGTGATTCATCCCAATAATCCATGGGTACCAATTATACATATGAACATCCGATATTTCGAACTGAATGATCAGATTCGCTGGTTTGGAGGAGGAATAGATTTGACGCCACATTATGTTAACGAAGAGGATGCTCATTATTTTCATCAGCAGCTGAAAACGGTATGTGATCAGCATGATGCCACGTTCTACGACAAATTTAAGAACTGGGCGGATGATTATTTTTATATCCGTCATCGTCAAGAGACACGTGGCATAGGTGGTGTATTTTACGATAAATTAAATACGGAAAAAACAGGGATGAGCATGGAAGATATTTTCGCTTTTTCTTGTGATCTCGGACGTACCTTTGCGCCGACCTATTCGGCGCTGGTGGAGAAGAACCGCCATAAATCTTTTACTGAGCAGCAAAAGAATTGGCAGTTGATCCGTCGTGGACGCTATGTGGAGTTTAATCTTGTATGGGATTCAGGAACAAAATTCGGACTTGAAACCAATGGCAGAATAGAGTCTATATTGATGAGCTTGCCATCCCAGGCTAATTGGGTGTACGACTATCGTCCTGAGGAAGGCTCAGAAGAAGCCAAGACCTTGTCTTTATTGCGAAAAGGTATTAACTGGATTTAAAAACATCAAAAAAAATAGATGGTTTCTTATCGAAAATTTACGTTAGAAAACGGTCTTCGCGTATTGGTACACGAAGATCATAATACGGCTATGGCCTGTGTCAATATCTTATACGATGTAGGTGCACGGGACGAATCTCCCGACCAAACGGGATTTGCACATTTATTTGAGCACCTGATGTTTGGCGGCAGTATCAATATACCCAATTTTGATACCGAATTACAAAAAGTTGGTGGTGAAAATAATGCATTTACCAGCAATGATATCACAAATTATTACATCACATTGCCATCTTCTAATTTGGAGACTGCCTTATGGCTGGAATCAGACCGCATGTTAAGCTTGGCCTTTTCAGCGCAAAGCTTAGAGGTACAGCGCAATGTTGTGAGCGAGGAGTTCAAACAGCGCTATCTCAATCAACCCTACGGTGACGCATGGCTTAAATTACGTCCTTTGGCTTATCAGGTGCATCCTTACCGTTGGGCAACCATCGGAAAGGAGCTGAAACATATCGAAGAGGCGACAATGGAAGATGTGAAAGCGTTCTTCAAATTGCATTATAATCCGCAGAGCGCGATTATGGTTGTGGCTGGTGATGTCCACTTTGAAGAAGTCAAAGCTTTGACTCAAAAGTGGTTTGGGGATATTGAGGCAGGTGAGAAGTACAATCGGCAGTTGCCAAAAGAGCCTGTGCAAGAGGAGATCAGACGGGAAACTATATGGGCAGAGGTGCCTCTAGATGCACTTTATATGGCTTTCCATGGTCCGGCACGTTTGGAAAAAGGTTATTTCGCCATGGATCTGTTGTCGGATATCTTATCGAGGGGCTCATCTTCTCGCCTCTATCGCCGACTTGTCAAAGAAGAACAACTTTTCAGTGAAATAAACGCGTATGTCATGGGAAGTATTGACAGTAATTTATTTGTGATCGAGGGAAAACCATCGGAGGGAATTTCCCTTGAGGAAGCTGAGCGTGCTGTTTGGGCTGAATTGGATCTTTTGAAATCTGAGCTGGTTCCTGCTGCAGAACTTGAAAAAGTTAAGAATAAGATCGAATCGACCAATGTTTTTGCCGAATTATCCATTTTGGATAAAGCGATGAACTTGGCTTATCATGAACTATTAGGTGACGCAGACGGGATCAATACGGAAGTGTCAAGGTACTTAAAGGTTACTGCCGAAGAGGTTCAAGAGCAGGCTCAGACCATTTTCAGAGCAGAGAATGCTTCTATATTAATGTATAAATCAAAAGAAGAGGAGGCGCTACATGTTGGATAGAACGAAAGCACCAGAGTTTCGTGAAATCGGAAACATCAGTTTGAAAGAACCGATAAAGAAACAATTTGCAAACGGACTGCCTGTATATGTATTTCAGTCACCTGAGCAAGAGCTCGTTCGTATAGAGTGGATATTTGCAAATACCTATCTCGAAGGGCAGCGTGAAAACCCTTTGCTCAATAGTGCTTTAAGTGCCTTGCTTAAAGAAGGTACAAGGACAATGTCCAGTGCAGAGATTGCGGATAAAGTGGATTTTTACGGTGCATTTCTCGTCCCTGAATACTCTTTTGATACCACATCTTTATCGCTTTATACCTTGAATAGGCATAGTCAGGTACTGCTGCCTTTGGTAAAGGATATTTTGACCGAAGCGTCGATTCCGCAGCAAGAATTGGATACCTATTTACGCAATAACAAACAGAAGTTTCAAGTTTCCATTCAAAAGAATGATTACTTGGCACGACGTAAATTCTATAATCTGATCTTTGGCGAAGACAATCGCTACGGGAGGACACCTCAACTTGAAGATTATGATGCGATTACTCGTTCACAGCTGATTGAACTGTACAAGAAAGAAATTGATCCCAGCAATTGTACGTTGATCGTATCCGGAAATGTTTCCGATAGTCTGTTGCAGGAACTTGAACAGATTTTCGGTATTGAATGGCAAGGTGCCGTTGGGACTTCAAGTTTAGATGACCCAATTTTAATCCAGGGTTCCAGCGAATTGGCTTATGAAGAAAAAGACAATGCGCTGCAGTCGGCCATTCGTCTAGGTAATCAGACCATAGGAAGAACCCATCCCGATTATCCTGCATTACAATTTGTCAACACATTGTTGGGCGGTTTTTTTGGTTCCCGTCTTATGCGCAATATCCGCGAGGAAAAAGGATATACGTATAGTATCGGTTCGGCTGTGGCAACCCTGAAACATACTGGTTTTTTAACTATTGTCACGGAAGTAGGTGTGGATGTAACAGGGGCAACCCTGACCGAAATAGAGAAGGAGATCAATGCATTGAAAACGACATTGGCTGCTATTGAAGAGGTAAACCTTGTGAAAACCTATATGGAGGGGTCGATGCTAGGTTCATTGGAAAGTATCTTTTCCCATGCGGACAAATTTAAGAGCGTGCTATTGAACGGGATGACATTAACTTACTATTCTTATTATATGGAGCAGATCAGAAATATGTCACCTGAGAAGGTACGTGATATTGCCAATAAATATTTGGACTTTGACACGATGGTGAAGGTTGTTGTTGGGAAAATAAGCCAAGGGGAACTACTTCATCAAGCGGTTGTAAATTAAATTTCTAAGACTACAAAAATCGAATACTACTTTGTATTTTTGGTTTTTGATAAAAAAGTGTACTATCCAGCATGGAATTAAAATTAAAGAGACCATTGGTATTTTTCGATTTGGAAACTACAGGCGTTAATGTAGCGACGGATCGTATTGTTGAAGTATCATTTCTGAAAGTGATGCCCAATGGTGAAGAAACAGTATATACAAAGAAGATCAATCCGGAAATACCTATTCCCGCGGAGTCCTCTTTTTTTCATGGCATTTATGATGAAGATGTGAAGGATGCGCCTAATTTTAAGGCGATAGCGGTGGAACTGGCAGCATTCATTGCCGATGGAGATCTAGCGGGATATAATTCCAACAAGTTTGATGTACCTATGCTGATGGAAGAATTCCTACGCGCAGGTGTCGATTTTTCTCTGGAGGGTAGAGCATTTGTAGATGTTCAAAATATCTTTCATCAAATGGAACAGCGTACCTTGAAAGCTGCCTATAAATTTTATTGCAATGAAAACCTCGAAAATGCGCACACTGCGGAAGCGGATGTTCGTGCGACATATGAGGTATTGAAAGCACAGCTGACAAAATATGAAGGTGCGGCTTTTGAAGATAAACATGGTGTCGTTTCCCATCCTGTAGTTAACGATGTTGAAGCTTTGCATGCATTTACCAACTTAAGTAAGCCGGTGGATTTTGCTGGACGTCTTGTTTATAATGCCGACGGACAGGAAACGATCAATTTTGGAAAACATAAAGGAAAACCTATTGTAGAAGTATTTGAGCAGGAACCTAGTTACTATGCCTGGATGCAAAATGGAGATTTTCCATTATACACAAAAAAGGTATTGGAAAATATCTGGAATAGATATAAAAAAGAGAAGAACGAGCAAAAAGCTAAAGCGGCTGCCGCTCATTCTGCGGAAGATAGAAAACTTGCGAAAAAGGAATTCAATCAGCAAAAAGAGGAGGCTCCACAGAGCATTTCGTTGGATATGCTGAAAGGATTGCAAGATAAATTTAAAAAATAACTTTAATTAATAGCTTAGAAAAAGGATTATGGAATTCAAACAAGAAGTGGAGCATGTACAGTGTTTGATTATTGGTTCGGGACCAGCAGGTTATACAGCAGCTATTTATGCTGCACGTGCAGATATGAAGCCTGTAGTGTACACTGGTATTGTACCTGGTGGGCAATTGACTCAAACAACCGAGGTGGACAATTTCCCAGGCTATCCAAAAGGTATTACAGGACCTGTGATGATGGAAGATTTGCGCGAGCAGGCAGAACGCTTTGGTACTTCAGTACGTTTTGGATATGTAACCAAAGTAGATTTTACAGGTGCGGTACACCGTGTGGAAATTGACGGAACGGTACAAGTTACCGCTGATACTGTGATTATTGCAACAGGAGCTACCGCGAAGTGGTTAGGCTTGGAATCTGAACAAAAATATAATGGTTTTGGTGTTTCAGCATGTGCTGTATGTGACGGATTTTTCTTTAAAAATCAAGAGGTTGCAATCGTTGGGGCGGGAGATACAGCGGCTGAGGAAGCTACATATCTTGCAAAACTATGTTCAAAAGTACATATGCTGGTGCGCCGTGATGAGTTCCGTGCTTCTAAAGCAATGGTGCACCGTGTCATGAATACGCCAAATATCGAAGTACATTACAATTCTGAGGCGAAAGAAGTTTTAGGAGACGGTCAGGTTGTCACTGGAATTCGCGTTATCAATAATAAAGATCAGTCTGAAAAAGATTTAGAAGTGACAGGTTTCTTTGTTGCGATCGGCCACAAACCAAATACCGAATTGTTTACAGGTGTATTGGATATGGATGAAACCGGATATTTGATCACAAAACCAGATAGTACAGCGACGAATATACCGGGTGTTTTTGCTTGTGGGGATGTTCAGGACAATATTTTCCGTCAGGCAATTACTGCTGCGGGAACAGGTTGTATGGCAGCGCTGGAAGCGGAAAGATATCTCGCTGCGAAGGAAAGCGGCGAATAATCTAAACTAAATAGAATAGGAAAGGGAGCATGTATCAAAATGCTCCCTTTTCTATTTACCTTCTTCCATTTCAAAAACACTGTCAATTTTCCAGTTTGCTTTGTCTTTGGATGCCGCAACCGCCAGACGGTCACAGCGCTCATTTAATGGATGACCCGCATGGCCCTTTACCCAAACAAGGCGAACGCTGTGCAGCTTATACGCATTCATTAAACGCAGCCAAAGGTCCTTATTCTTTTTTCCTGCGAAACCTTTTTGAACCCAGCCATATACCCATTTTTTGTCGATAGCATCAATAACATATTTGGAGTCAGAATACACCGTAACTTGCTGATTCAAGTTTTTTAGGGCCTCAAGGCCAACGATAACAGCCATCAATTCCATTCGGTTATTGGTCGTTTTGCGATAACCACCCGAAAACTCCTTTTCAATCAGCTTTCCTTTAAACGATTCATTATCGCCCGTATAAATTGTTCTTAAAATAGTTCCGTAGCCTCCAGGACCTGGGTTCCCACTGGAAGCGCCATCAGTATATAATTCGATCATACCTTTCAAATATACATGAAGTTTTTGTAAGCACATACAAACAGCTAAAAATGGTCAATACTAGTCCAAATTTTGGCACTTGAAGTAGAAGAATCTATCACCTTTACAAGTTAGATCAATTCAAAGACAGTACATCTCCTTACAAGGGTCGTATATAATAGTTACTTGCAACTTATTTTATAGGTACTTAAAAGGTACTTTATACGTCTTTATCCGAATGAGGTCCGAATGAGGTCCCTATAAAGTCCCTGTTAGGTCCGTTTAAATATTTAATAAATTCCCTAACTTTCTCGATCGTAATTTATCCCTTACATAGTTGTATTGTGCTGATTAATGTGTATTTTGCCGGCTTAAACTCGTTATGTAATCGATAAAATAGCTTTATGAAGTTTCGAAAGATTTCTCTTTTTGTTCTTTTGGCATCGGCGTGCTCAAACGTTTCAGCCCAGAACAAGGTTTCAACACAAAAAATGGATTGGTTTGAAGATGCCAAATTGGGTATTTTTATTCATTGGGGAATTTATTCTGTGGATGGAATCTCAGAGTCCTGGTCATTTTTTAATAATTATATCAATCACGATAATTATATTAAACAGCTCAATGGTTTTACAGCTAAAGATTATCAACCGAGGGAGTGGGCTAAACTAATCAAAGAAGCCGGGGCAAAGTATACGGTGATTACCACTAAGCACCATGATGGGATTTCCATGTGGAATACGAAAGCCGATAAAGCGATCACTACACTGAAAGATGCTGCTGCAAAACAGGATGTCATTACACCTTTTGTGAAAGCAATACAAGAAGAAGGTTTGCATACTGGGCTATATTATTCGCTGCCCGACTGGAGTCATCCCTATTATGATGTTTTTACACGTAATAGAAAACGTTATCAGCTGGCAGATGAACCTGGTCGCTGGACTAATTATGTGCAATATTATCAAAAGCAGCTGACAGAATTGTCGGAGCAGTATAAGCCTGAGTTAATTTGGTTTGACGGAGACTGGGAGCACAGTGCGGAGGAGTGGAAAGCAAAAGAGACATTAAGCCTTTTGCGGAAATACAATCCGAATATTATTATAAACTCACGATTGAATCATCATGGTGATTACGACACACCCGAACAGGGGATTCCTGTAACGCGTCCAGATGCTAAATTTTGGGAGCTTTGTTATACCATGAACGATTCTTGGGGCTATCAGCCTTTTGATAAGAAATATAAATCCCCTAATATGATTATTCGGACCTTGGTCGATTGTATTTCTATGGGGGGGAACTTGTTACTGGATATCGGTCCAAAAGCAGATGGAACAATCCCTGCGGAACAATTAAATATCTTGAAACAGCTGGGAAGATGGACTCATAAACACGCGGCCGCGATCTATGGAACGAGAGCAGGTATTCCTTTTGCTAACTATAATGGGAAATCTGCATTATCAAAAGATGGCAAAACACTTTATCTGTATGTGTACGAACAAAAACCTGAATTGCAACTCAGAGGTTTGGTTAATCATACAGCTATTAAAGGAGTTTCAGTTATAGGTGATGCCTCTTCTAAAGTCAGTGTTAAATCCGAAGACGGGATTGTTCAGGTAGATTTGAAGAAGATTAACTTTGATCAGGATGTTACCGTGATAGCGCTGAATTTCTCAGAAGAACTTCGCTGGACGGCTCCGAAAGAGACTGAAGTGAGTTTAAAATCAGTATTGGATAATAAGTTTACAGATAGAGCTTTAGCGCAGATAGCTTCGACGTTGCATGCAGGTAAAAATATCTTTGACAACTCAGGACTAACCGTGGACGGTATGGAAGCGAAGCTACCTACAACAAACACAACGAATCCGGCGGTAATAAAATGGGTCAAAGACCATGCTGAAGCGCTTTACGAAACAGGGAAGGGTTTGCCTGAGGGGCACTATGAAGGCCTTAGCGCACTTTCAAAAGATCGTCAGACACTCTATCTTTTTGTTGAAGGAAAGCCAACAGGCCCAATAGCGCTTAAAGGTATCAAAAATGGAGTCGCCAGGATCCGATTAGTTGGTGAAGGTTCGATGATAAATCATGAAATCTTTAATAAACTATATTGGAGCAGTATCCCTGGTATTATCTACATTCAGGCACCCGCAGAACGCCTAGATAAAAATATGACAGTTATCGCCGTATTACTGGATGCCCCAGTGCAATTGTACCGGGAGAAAGTCGGTGCTATTGAGAATAACCTTTAACTGGCCGAATTGTCTTCAATGAGTTAAAGCAAAAGCCTGGGATAATAAAATATCCTAGGCTTTTTTATGTGCGATCTAAACCATTCTAATCTATTTTTTGTTTTAATCAGTCCATTTTTCTCCTCAATTGTCGTGCAGAAGTATTTTTTATTATAACTTAGGCTTATGAATCTGATCAAAACTGTGTTTATTCCGTTTTTTATTTTCATTAGTATTTCTTGTTCTTCCGGTGATGGAAGTAAATCCGACAGATTGCGGGCAGATTCGCTCACAAACGAAGTAGTGAATGGAAAGATGAATATCGAAGTACTAGCGAAGTCGAGTGAATTTATGTACTTCAATGAGAAGTATTTTCATGAGCCGGCAGATTTAAAAGTTATTCCAGCTTTTGATAAGGTGCAGATTCAAGTGGTTACCTACCGTATTTATCAGCATGTTCGTCTGGAAGATAACCGATATCGATTTAATGTGGAAAAAGCCCGTGAACTGCATATTCCAAACAGGGCCTTTGTGTATTATCAACGCTCCTTTGATGAGATGAACCGTAAAGCGGCGGCAAGTAAAGACTCTATCAGACTGGAACTCCCCCATGACTATGCGTCCATGTTGATAAATGAATAATCGCTCCCAGGTAGTAACGGGTAGTGATGGTTCTATAAAAGGTTGGTTTTAAAGCTGTATATTGGTAAACGATTAGATCTAACATGAGAAAAAAGAATATTGTTGTATTGACTGGGGCAGGTATTTCTGCAGAAAGTGGTATACCTACATTTCGGGATGCAAATGGATTGTGGGAAGGACATGATGTGATGGAGGTAGCTTCAATTGAAGGCTGGTATAAAAATCCAGTTTTGGTTCAGGAGTTTTATAATCTGCGTAGGAAAAATGCCTTGGCGGCAAATGCAAATGCAGCTCACCATGCCTTAGTTGAATTGGAATCAGAATACCAGGTCAGTATTATCACGCAGAATGTGGATCTATTACATGAGCAGGCCGGATCATCACATATTATTCATTTACATGGCCGCTTGGATCAGGCAAAATCATCTATTGATGACCGCTTGGTTTACCCTATCATCGGTGATGAGATAAAAATGGGAGATCTTTGTGAGAAAGGTAGCCAGCTAAGACCTAATATAGTTTGGTTTGGGGAAGCAGTACCGGCAATCGAAGAGGCTGCAGCTTTAGTTTCGGAAGCTGATATCTTAATTATCGTAGGTACCTCTTTGCAAGTTTATCCCGCAGCAGGACTCAAAGAATTTGCGTCTAATCATTGCCAGATCTTTTTAATTGATAAAAAGATAGCTAATCATACTGTTTTGCGTAACGTACAATGTTTTGAGGAGGCCGCTACAGTTGCCGTTCCTAAGTTGGTAGAACAATTACTTGGTTAATGTTGTGTAATATTTTGTAATATAGTAGTTTATGAAAAATATAGTGGGAATTTTTTGTGCTTCAGTTGTTTTTATGGCCTGCCAAAATAATTCGAATATCGATGTAAATACGAGTACAAATGATAAGCCTTTGACATTAGATAGCGTGCAGGCCAGGCATTTACTCAGCTTGCCTTTACATTGTATCGAGGTGGAATATCCCAATAAGTTAGGTCAGGTACTGGGTAGTGATGGCGATCTAAAAGCACCTCGTACTTTGCATCCGATTTTTTACGGTTGTTTTGATTGGCATTCTTCTGTGCATGGTTATTGGTCAATTGTGCATATTTTGAAAGCATTTCCCAATTTGGATAGCTCGGGTAGAATTCGTCGTCAATTGAACCGAAATATCACAGCGGAGAATGTGGCAATTGAATTGGCTTTCTTTCAGGACAAGAATAATAAAAACTTTGAGCGTACGTATGGATGGGCCTGGTTGTTGCAGCTCCAGAAAGAATTACTAACCTGGGAAGATGCAGACGCAAAACGCTGGGCTTCGAATCTTGAGCCTTTGGTAAAACATATCGTAAAATCCTATCAGGAATATCTGCCCAAGTTAGTCTATCCGATTCGGACTGGCTACCATGATAATTCAGCATTTGGTCTTTCCCTATCTTTAGATTATGCTAGAAGCTCAGGGAATGCAACATTTGAAAAATCATTAATGACGAATGCGTCACGATTATATAACCATGATAAAAACTGCAATATCTCTTTTGAGCCAAGTGGGAGCGATTTTCTTTCTCCCTGTCTTGAAGAAGCTCTTTGTATGAGCCTGGTTATGCAGCAGGAGGACTATCGCAAGTGGCTGAAGGATTTTATGCCTGAGCTATTTAATCCGGATTTTAATTTGGAACCGGGCATTGTGAAAGACCGTACCGATGGCCACCTGGTTCATCTGGATGGACTGAACTTTAGCCGGGCGACCTGTCTGAACGGTATTGCTAAAGCACTGCCAGAATTGAACTACCTGCATAAACTGGCCAATAAGCATTTAAGCTATTCTTTGCCTAATATCACAACGACGGATGACTATATGGGGTCACACTGGCTGGGTACATTTGCGCTTTATGCACTATCGGCGCATTGAGTCGGGGAGATGATCTTCTCCCCAATCATCCATTAGCGTTAATATTTGTTCAAGCGAACGACCAAGCTCCGTTAATTGATATTCAACTTTTGGAGGGACCTGTTGATACACTGTTCGAGATATTAAACGATCCTGTTCCAGTTCCTTTAATTTCGCTATCAGCATACGCTCAGATATTCCTACGAGCCTTTTCCGCAGCTCACCATAACGGAGTTTATCCTCATTAAGAAGATAGGAAAGGATGTTTATTTTCCATCTGCCGCCGATTGCGGCTAATGTATATGCAATACCACAGTGATCTTTCCAATATAATTCATTGATATGATTGGTTGAATTCTCTTTTCTCGGGTTCATACTTACTTTTTTGTTGGTATCATACAATCTTGTATGTACTGTTATTTCAACAAATTAATAAAGAAATTTGTAAGAAAAACAAAAAATATAGAAATGGAAATAATTAAATCAATCGTTCATTGGTTAAGCTATGCTTACTATCTTTATGTATTTGGCTATGCATCCTTATTCAAAGTCTTTCAGAAAACGTCTATGATACAGAGTATGCATTCATTAGGATTTAATAAATTTTGGACAATAGGTATTGGACTCGGCGAGCTAATAGGAGTACTGTTGCTCTTGGGGGGCTTGTATAATCCGCAGTTTAAGAACTTGGCTGTGCTGCTATTGTTTCCATTTGCAGTCGGTGCATTTACAGCGCATATGGCACATCAAGAGTACCATCATTTCTACAATTCGTTGATCATGTGCTTTCTCAGTATTATTTTGCTAGCTACGGATAAAACATTTAAAATTATTCTCTAGCTTCTATGTGGAGATAAACGCGATCATAAAAAACCTTTAAAAGAGGGAATTGTACGATCGAAATTTAGAAAATATATCATCAATATAATGGGATTGAAAAATTCGTGATTTGTGCTAGTTTAAATTTGCTGCTTTAGTGCTGGTGAATCTTATTTTTTGGTTTTAATGGGTTTTTAAGTGTTTTTTCTGTTATTTACAAGATCTGCTTAAATAACTATATTATATTATTTGGTTAGAAAAGGGCTATAAAATTCAAGATTTGTGCTACTCAATAGAGTCCGTCTTGCAATAAATTTGATGTATTATTCCTGTGGGGATGTTATATACTATGTATAAGTATTTAAGACATATTTTTATTGTAATGCCCATTGTTTGTTTCTGTTTACTCTTGACAGGCAAAATAAACAAGGGTGTCATTTCACAGCCTGACTACAATAGCTCCCCAAAAACGGCAATCGTGTCTTCACCATCCCATTTTGATTTTTATCTTGGATCGATCGAAGAATGCTCATTTGAATTGAGTTATGATCAGCATTTAGAATATGCTGTTTGGCTCTGTACCTTAGGACTGATTCTACCTATTTTCTTGCTATTTACGGATAAGAAATCCTGGCATAACTTTTATGAACTTCAGAATAAATATCTGTCCAACAGACTACCTGACAGGTGTATCCTTTACCATTCCTTCAAAATTTACAGTTAAATCCCTTTTCCCTTTGGTGAATGTCATTGGTTGAGTCAACTGACGGCTAAAACCTATGCAATAATTCTTTGTTTGAAGAAAGCGGTTCAATCCTGCGCTTCACTATTAACTCATTTACATGAACACAACACTTTATGCATTAGCTATTACAGCTATTACGATCAGTTTTTTTCATACTGCTTCGGGCCCCGATCATTATCTGCCATTTATTGTACTGTCAAAATCAAAAAAATGGTCATTAGCCAAAACCATACTATGGACTATTATATGTGGACTTGGACACGTTTTCAGTTCAGTTATATTGGGTATTATTGGAGTTTATCTTGGTTGGCAGCTGAATAAAATCAGCTGGTTACAGGATATGCGTGGGAATGTCTCCAGTTGGGCGCTCTTTATTTTTGGACTAGGATATCTGGTTTATGGAATCTGGAAAATGTCAAAGAAGCATTCCCACAAGCATTTTGACGTCATGGGAGATGAGGTTTACGTACATGAACATGCACATGGAAAAAGCGCACCAGGCCATCATCACCATCACAATAAGACGAAGGTGACCCCTTTGGTGTTGTTTGCAATTTTCGTTATGGGGCCATCCGAACCATTGATTCCACTTCTCTTTTTTTCGGGTGCGCACCGATCAATGCCAGAGGTGATTACATTAATAAGCACTTTTACAATAACGACAGTGATTACAATGGTAGGTATGGTATTATTGGGAATTTATGGATATAATTTACTCAATACCGAAAAACTCGATAGGTATGTCCATGCCATCAGTGGTGCTGTATTATCAATTTGCGGAGCGGGTATGTTATTTCTTGGATGGTAATTTTCGGTGATAGTAGAATTTTAAACAGTATGAACGGAGGTATTAAACTGCCTAAACTTAATTTATTAGAAGATAATGATGAATAAACGTCAAATCACCTTTTTTACATTGCTATTAGTAACAACTGTACATGGATATGCACAGCAGCGTGTAATTCAGGGGACTGTAAGAGATAAAGACAGTAAACAGAAATTAGAAGAGGTTAATATACAGTATCAACGCGGGATAAAGCACAGTCATACAGCAGCAAACGGTACTTTTTCGGTGCAGCCGGGAATATTCCCTGATACATTATTATTGAGCCGGGTTGGCTATCTCGATCAGACGTACATACTAAAAGATGCGGGGTCTCCGATTGAGATCGAGATGCACAAGAACGAGGTGCAATTGAGCCAAATTCAAGTCGACGCTTTTAATAGTAGCAAAACGCTGAGTAAGGTTGATTTAAATAAGATCCCTGTTAATTCGGCACAAGATTTATTACGGAAAGTTCCCGGACTCTTTATTGCGCAGCATGCCGGAGGAGGGAAGGCAGAACAGATTTTTCTGCGCGGGTTTGACAATGACCACGGTACAGATATTGCCGTTAGTGCAGATGGTATTCCCGTCAATATGGTTTCTCATGCCCACGGTCAGGGGTATGCAGATCTCCATTTTATAATTCCCGAAACAGTGAAGGATATTGACTTTGGCAAGGGTGCTTATTATGCAGACAAAGGTGATTTGAATACGTCGGGGTACGTTAATTTTACCACCTTGGATCATTTGGATAACAATCTTTTTAAGGTAGAAGGAGGCTCTTTTGACTCGTGGCGGACAGTAGCCATGTTTAATTTATTGAACAATCACGAGCAGAATAAATATGCCTATGCTGCAGGCGAGTTTAATTATTCAAATGGACCTTTTGATATAAAGCAAAATTTTAGCAGGGTCAATCTATTCGCAAAATATAATCAATGGATTGATGAAAAACATTATATCAACATTCAGGGATCTGTTTTCAGTTCGGGTTGGAATGCGTCCGGGCAGATTCCGGAACGTGCTGTCCGTCAGGGACTGATTAGCCGATGGGGGTCAATTGATTCTACTGAAGGAGGAAACACATCCCGCATGAATTTGGCTATGCAATATCGGGCTTTGATTAGTGACAACGAAAGCTGGGAAAGCAACGTTTATCTGTCCCGATATAAATTTCAATTGTTTTCGGATTTTACCTTTTTTCTGAAAGATCCGGTACATGGAGATGAAATAGAACAGGTTGATAATCGATACCTGTACGGTATCGAAAATAAATACAATCGCCAATTTCATTTTGACCATAGTCAGCTTTCTTGGACATCGGGTTTTGGGCTCCGAGTGGATGATATCAAAGATCTTCAACTAAACCATGTCTATCAGCGCGACGAATTGTTAGATCGGCTTTCGCATATTTCGGGCGTAGAAATGAATCTGCATGCCTATAGCAATCTAGATTGGCGTATTGGAAAATGGACTATTAATCCTGCTGTGCGTGTCGATCACTTGATTTTTAACTTGCATGATAAGCTTAAAAGCGATCCTGCAGGTCAAGAAGCTTCCGCGACAAGAATTAGTCCAAAGCTGAACTTCGGATATACGTTCAATAATAGAGCTCAGTTGTATCTGAAAACCGGTATGGGATTTCATTCCAATGATATCAGGGTAGTGATGGAACAAAAAGGTAAAGATATCATGCCCTTTTCCTATGGTGCAGATCTTGGCTTGATCTGGAAGCCAACTGACAATCTCTTTATTCAGCCAGCTTTATGGGGACTGTATCTTCAGCAAGAGTTTGTATATGTAGGCGACGAGGCTGTCGTTGAGCCTTCGGGAAAAACAAAACGTCTAGGGGCCGATTTAAGTCTGCGCTATCAGGCAACACCTTGGCTATATCTCGACGGAGACATCAACTATGCTTATGCGAGGGCAATTGACGAACCAAAAGGGGAAGATTATATCCCTCTTGTTCCTTCTTTAACAAGTACGGGAGGGATATCGGTAAAGCTGCCACTTGGAATCTCTGCAAATTTGCGATACCGGTATATGAATACAAAACCAGCGATAGAGGATAACTCAGTACGGGCTAAAGGTTACTTTGTCAATGATCTGCTGCTGAACTATGGGATGGGGAAATGGAATTTTTTGCTACAAATCCAGAATTTGTTTAACACCAAGTGGAATGAGGCCCAGTTTGAAACTGAGACCCGCTTAAGAAATGAACAGCAGCCTGTTTCCGAATTACATTTCACGCCCGGAACGCCTTTTATGGTAAAAGCAGGATTGAGTTATAAATTTTAGGTGCTGATTGTGATTGGTTTATGGCAACTTTAAGTTTTCGTGTGTATCTTTAATCTAGATTGCTAACACCTTATTGATAAATATGATATATTATGAAAAGGAGCAGGTTACTTAGAATGGATAATATGGGCATCGTAGTGGAATCGTTGGATAAAACGATTTCGTTCTTTTCTGAACTTGGATTGCATCTGGAAGGGCGATCCATAGTCGAAGGCGAATGGGCAGGTAAAGTTACAGGGCTTGGCGCACAGAAAGTCGAGATTGCGATGATGGTGACGCCAGATGGACACAGCCGATTGGAGCTTTCAAGGTTTATTGATCCAGCGATAATTGCAGATCATAGAAATGTGCCTGTCAACGCCTTGGGCTATTTGCGGGCGATGTTTACCGTTGAGGATATAGATGATGTGCTGGAGAGGCTAATTGGCAATCATGAGGCTGTCCTGGTTGGCGAAGTTGTACAATACGAAAATGCGTATCGTCTTTGTTATCTAAGAGGAGTAGAGGGATTATTGATTGGCTTAGCACAACCGCTATAAGGTAATTGATATGAATTGAATCGCTGTGCGAAAAAAGAAAATTTAAGAAATTTCTATGTTGTACAAAATAAATAGAAAACTAAGACGTTATTGATACAAATACTTTTCATAAAATAGGTTAATATATGGCTAAGACCCTAGAGTTCCCCGCTCTAGGGCTTTTTTATAGGTATACCTGTGAGAATAACGAAGTTTAGCACAATCTGTTTGGATTGTGTTCTTTCCTGATCGATAAAGCGAAATTTATGGGCTAGATGAAAGCCATGAGGAAGGCCTAAGCATCTATTTTTTTAGATGCTGTTTTCAATATGAACTCGTCATTACGTTCATTACCGGTTTTACAATTTTGCCCAAACTGGATGTAATTTAGGCAATTTTTGAACATGTGGTCATTAGTACAATCACACATAAGACGAGCAATATAATAACTGATGTGGTGTAAGGCGTTCTTCTCATAATACTTTTTTTTACTTAGTAGTTTACAAAAGCCGTGCCTTTATTTTTAGAACTTGCAGTAAGTCTGGTTGTTGTAGCTTCGTGTCTACAGGATAGTCGATATGAATACGGGCATTATAGTTGGTAAAAGCTCTTACCGATGGTATGTACGCCGATTTTGGGATTAATGGATCTGGCTACTATAGTTTCTTTGAAACGATGTTTTTTTTTGATAGCAGATAGACGATCAACATACCTAAAAGCATTACGATGGTATAGGCAATAAACGCGATGTTTTCAGACTGATGCTCACTGCCCTTTGCAACACTTTCTATCCATAACCCCGTATTATTTTTAAAGCCCAAAGCCCAATGGGTTAGGTTCCAGCCGAAGTGCAGTCCAATAGATAGTGCAATATTTCGGGTTCTTAGTACTGCGAGACCAAAAAGCACAGCTCCAAGTCCTGAACCCAGTAATGCGGCCTTTAGTGTAAAACCGGTAAATAGATGTTCTAAAATAAAAACAAGTACCATAATCGAAAAGGCTACAACAGTGCCGAGTTTATCTTTCAGGCGCCATAAGAAATAGGTTCTAAAAACCAACTCTTCCCGACAGGCTACGAAGAAGTATAGAAGAACATGTATTGCCAATAATTTGGGGTCGATAGAGACCTGTTTCTTAAAAGATACTTCGGCAAAATTTGTTAGTATCATAACCATAAGGCCGACCATAATAATACCTAAGCATAAGCCAGCACTAAAATTGATCATACTCTTTTTGTTAAATCCTAACCCAATTTGAGAAAAACTAATTTTATCCCAAGCTTTGAACAAGTAAACTAAACCCAAGCTGAGCAATGTCGCGAGGCTAAGTGAAAATAGGTCGGGGAACATAGTTTGTTTGGTTATGCCCGCAGCGAAAGCAAACACTACGAGGGAAGCAAAGTAAAATAATATTACTTTAAAAAATACCATTTCTCTTTTCATGTCTTCATTGTTTAGCTGATATGAATTTACGTTATTTTGGCTTAAATGAAAAAAATGGGGTGCTATTTGTTGATCTTAAAGTACAGGTCTTGTTTCCCTCGTTAGGATCTTTTGTTTGAAACGCGTTTTGCCACTTAAAATACGTTGGTTTATCGCTTGTTTTTCTTATATTAGGCAATAAACCAATGAATTATGACTATGATCAATCTAAATCGGAGAAAATTTATTCAAGGAGCGGGGGCAGTTTTAACTTTATCAGCCTTAGAAGTTAAGGGCCTTTCTTTTCGTGATGCGATTAAAAATTTTCGGGTCGGATTGATTGGTGCAGGTTGGTATGGGAAAAGTGATTTATTCCGTTTAATTCAGGTTCGGGATGTCGATGTGGTTGCCATATGTGACGTAGACAACAATCAGTTGCAGGAAGCTGGGCGGCTGATTAGTGAGCGTCAAATTTCAAAAAAAATTCCAAAACTTTATAAAGATTATAGGGAAATGCTTGCCAATCATAAGTTCGATCTGATTCTCATTGGAACGCCAGATCACTGGCATGCCAGACAGGCTATTGATGCGATGCGCTCGGGTGCTCACCTCTATTTACAGAAACCGATCAGTGTTGATGTGCTCGAAGGGGATGCTATATGGCGTGCTGCAAGACAATATAACCGGAAAGTTCAAGTGGGAACACAACGGAGAAGTACAGCCCATCTCATTGATGCCAAAAAGAGGGTGATCGATAGTGGCTTACTTGGTAAGATTTCGCATGTGGAAATGTGCTGCTATTATCATATGCGAAAGAACGGAAATCCACCGATCGAGCCGGTTCCAGATTTCTTGGATTACGAACTTTGGACCGGTCCAGCGCCTTTGCGGGATTATGATGGTTTGCCTCATGGTGGTTGGTGGCGAACTTTTATGGCCTACGGGAATGGCATAACTGGGGATATGGGAATGCATATGTTTGATACTGTGCGTTGGCTTCTGCAGCTTAAATGGCCCAAAAGCGTGCAAGCGAAAGGTGGTATTTATGTCCAAAAAGGAGGGAAATCTACGATTGCAGATACGCAGACAGCCCTATTTGAATATGAAGATCTTAATTGTATATGGCAGCATAGGACATGGGGGACAGCAGCAGACCCTGAATACCCTTGGGCATTTGTGATATATGGTGACAAGGGGACTTTAAAGGGAAGTGTGATGAAATATGAATTTATTCCAATCGGAGAAGGCAAGCCCATCCGGCAAGATGTTATCTTAGAAAAAGAGAAGTTCCCCCAAGATTTGACGGAGCACCGAATCGAGTTGCATACAGCTCCTGCAACGAGACGGCATATGCTTGACCTTTTATCGGCAATTGAAAATAATCATCTTCCTGTAGCAGATATTGAAGAGGGCTATATCTCCACCGCAAGCTGCATTTTGGCCAATTTGTCGATGCAGTTAAATCGCCCCTTGATTTATGACCCAATACAAAAAATATGTGTTGATGACCCTGAAGCGACTCAGTTACTGCAAAGACCGTATCGCAGTCCTTGGCAACATCCTTAATAACAATCACTAGAGATAGGCCTGAGTTTTCACTAATAAACAATCTCTTATGGAACTTCATATATCCAGTTTTTTCATAATCTTATTTTAGTTTTTTATAAGTTAACGCTCAGATACCTTACCGATGTTTAAATTAGGAGAATCTTTGCTGTATTCGGCCTAGAAAACGGAGATTTTGTTACAATTTACCTAAATTCGGTTACTCAGGTTGTCGGCGTTCTTCCCATTTTTGTAGCATAAAATAATGAATAGCTATAGGTCAAGTGGCCTGAGAAAAGTTGAGGTCGGGTGTTATTAGGTATTGAACCTAGGGATGCGGTAAATTGAACAAATGACAATATACCGGTATCAGATGGTTAAAACATAGAAAAAGGAATATTATGCAGACGATATTGGGTGCCAATGGGCAAATTGGAGAGGAGCTGGCTCGGGAGCTAAAGCGGAATTTTACTTCTGCTATCCGTATAGTCAGTCGGAACGCAAAAAAAGTTAATGATACTGACGAAGTTTTTTCCGCTGATCTAACGATCCGTGATCAGGCGATCGAGGCGGTGAAAGGGAGTGACATTGCCTATTTCACTTTAGGGCTTCCCATAAGTTCGGATCTGTGGGAGGATCAGTTTCCACTTATTCTTCGTCATGTGATTGATGCTTGTAAGGTCAACGGTACTAAACTTGTCTTTTTTGATAATACCTATATGTATCCTCAAGATGATCGTGTTTTGACGGAGGAAAGTACATTTGCTCCTGTCGGAAGAAAGGGAAAAGTGCGCCGGAAAATGGCCGAAATGGTACTCGCTGAAATGGCATCGGGCCAGCTTGAAGCAGTTATTTGCCGAGCGCCTGAATTTTATGGTCCGGGCAAAACACAAAGCATTACCAATACCCTAATTTTTCATAATATCAAAGCGGATAAAAAACTGAAAGTGCCTTTACGTGTCGATAAAAAACGAAGTTTGATTTGGACTCCCGATGCGAGTCGAGCAACCGCACTTATCGGAAATACCCCTGATGCATATGGACAGACCTGGCATTTGCCTGTAGATAAAGCGCATCCCACGTACCGGGAGTTTATCAGAATGGCAGCAAACATTTACGGTAAAGAGTTTAAATATACTGTAGTTCCCAAATTTATCTTTAAAATAGGCGCTTTATTCAACAAGCAGTTAAAGGAACTTTTGGAACTTCTTCCACGATACGAACACAATAATTTATTTGATGATTCAAAGTTTAGAAATAGATTTCCTGAATTTGAGGTTACGTCTTACGCAGCGGGAATCGATCAGATTAAACAGGGCAAGTTTTAACCTATTCAAAGATGAGAGCACCAGAAAAAATTTCATCAATTAACACATTACATCAGTATTTGAAGCTTAAAAGGCCTGCAAATCCTCTTATTAGTGTCTTTAATTTTGATGAAGTCAAATTGGACCAGGTTACTGTGATTGGAGCAATAACGACCGATTTTTATGTCATTGCGTTAAAGAAAGACTGTGACAGTGGAAAATGTAAATATGGGCAGCAATATTATGACTTTGACGAAGGTATTATGTATTTTATTGCGCCACATCAAGTTGTGCAATTTGAAGATGTATTATTGAATGCCGTGAAAGGTTTTGTTTTAGTTGTCCATCCAGATTTCTTATATGGCTATGCACTCGCTTCGCAGATTAAGGAATATGGCTATTTTTCCTATACTGTTAATGAAGCGCTCTACCTCTATGAAAGAGAGGAAAAATCAATTGTTGATATCATCGATAATATGGAACAAGAGATTGAAAGCAATATGGATTCCTTTACCCAGAACCTGCTTGTGTCGAATTTAGACCTGTTGTTAACTTATTGTGATCGCTTCTATAATCGCCAATTCCTGACAAGGAAAAACGTGAACAGCGATTTGCTTTCGCGGTTTGAAATTCTATTGGACGATTATTTTAAAATAGATCGATTGATCTTAAATGGTATTCCTACGGTACATGCTCTTGCAGACGAACTTCATATGAGTGCCAATTATCTGAGTGATATGCTCAGGTCGCTAACGGGACAGACTACACAACAGCATATACAGGACAGGTTGATAGAAAAGGCCAAAGAGCTTCTTTCTACGACAACAATGTCTGTTTCAGAAATTGCTTATCAATTGGGATTTGAGCATCCACAATCATTTCATCGTTTATTTAAAAATCGTACATCTCGCTCTCCATTGGAGTTTAGGTCATCATTTAATTGATAAACGGTTTTTAATGGGAGAATTAATTGCAGCTTGTTGCCCAGAGAAAATTAGGAACCCGCGTTGTGGTGTTCATGTATAATTAATATAGGGATGAACTGCAGTTAAAGTCTATTTTGTAGGTTCGCAGCACGATTAACCAATAAGATTAACCAATAAAATAGACCAAAATGATACATCATGAACTGTTGACTCTGTTCAACACGATACAAAAACTCGACGAGTCCGAAGTGGAACTTATTTGTACCCTTTTCAAACCCGCCTTTCTAAAGAAAGATGAGTTTTTTCTCAGAGAGGGGAAGTATAATAACCAAATAGCATTTTTGAGGAAAGGTATGATTAGATATTTTGTCTACAAGAAAGGGGAGGAATCTACCCTTGAGTTTACCAAGGAAGGAGAATTTATTGGTGAGTATCAAAGCTTTTCTAACCGGAAGCAATCCATTCAAAATTTACAGGCGATAGAGGACTGTGAGCTGTTAGTTATATCCTATGGTGACTTACAGCATTTTTTTTCTGTGAGCAAAAATGGAAATTTAATTGGCCGTCTTATTATCGAACATCGTTTCAATAGGATGATCAGTCAGCTTTTGTCTATCTATATGCATACACCCGAAGAACGTTATAAATATTTTATAGCAAATTATAGAGATCTTTCCCAACGTATACCGCAATATCTCCTTGCATCCTATATTGGGGTGCAACCGCAGTCTTTGAGCAGGATTAGAAAACGCATCGCAAAGGAAATTTCTTAACTTGGGTTAACCAATCCTTGTTACATCGATTTCTAACTTTATAAAAAAATAAGAAGTTTATGAAAAGAATGTATTCACTATTGGTTAGCCTTTTACTTCTCGCTTGTAGTAAGGATAACAAAGCAAATTCGGACAATTTTCGAAATGAGCTGATCGATCTCGGTAAAAGTAAGATCTCAACGTATTTCGTAGAGAAGGATAGCAAATATCTTGTCGTTCTTGAATCGGGATTAGCAGATGATCATCAGATTTGGCAAAAGAAAAAAGTTGCTGAAAGAATTGCCGAAAACAGTTCTGTATTGTTGTATGACCGTGGAGGATATGGAAAGTCGACGCTTGAAAATGGTCCTAGAGACATACCGAAACTAAGTGCGGAGCTTGAACTCGTTATTAGCAAGTTTGCGAAGGGTCGAAAGGTGATCCTGATAGGCCATTCTGTTGGCGGTTTGGTCATCCGAGATTTTGCCGTCAAATATCCAGATCGCGTTGCAGGATTGCTTTTCGTTGATACCTCTCATGAATATTACAACAAGCCAGATCAAGCAATGGAAGATCAGGTTTATAAGGCTTTTGTTTCCGCATATGGTGAAAATTCTGGTGCAGCCAAGGAAGCGCAACAATTGTTGGAAGATTTTGATTATATGAGCCATATCGGTATGTTGCCACACATCCCTGTTTTCGCCATAACGAGCATGAAAAAAGATCAGGCAAACAATGCTTCTGATGAGGCCTATGGTAAAACACGCCAAGACTGGTTCGACGCGCATGAATTATTGAAAAAGAATACGAGCGATTTTGTTCACCTAACAACAACAGTTTCTGGTCACAATATTATGCTTGAGGAACCAACTTTGGTTATCAGTGCATTTTCACAACTGCTGGGCAAGCTTTAGGAGAACCTAACCGGCATTCAATCTTATAGCCTGCCGCCAAGCTGATCTAATTGTTGAATGTCGGTTAACTGTTTACAACAGCATCTTTCCTGAGCGTTCGTTTAAATTCTAAATTTCTACAGAATTCGGTCCGTTCTTTACTTGATTAAAAAGACGAGTACAAGATGGATATCAATGCGACGATAATCGATAATTATAGCAGGCTTAGAAAATCGCTGTTCTTTCTGCCTTTATTTCTCCTCATTATACTTATCGTATTTCTATATTTTAATGACGCTTTAAATGTATATGGCTATACAACAATTCAAAAAAGAAGCTTTCTCACTATAAATGCTTTTTTAGGACAATATCCTATTCTCGAATCCAACTTTACACAGTTTGGAGATTGCTTAATTGGTCTGTCGCTTTTGAGTGTTTTTGTTTTTTATGGGCCTAAATTATGGGAAGCATTGCTATCAGCATCTTTTATTTCTGCCTTCTTTTCGATCCTGTTAAAAGTAATATTTGCCGTGCCACGGCCTGCCGCAGTATTCGATCCTACTAGTTTTCTGATCACAGGTAAGATACTCCTAGGCCATAATAGTTTGCCTTCTGGCCATTCTATTACCATATTTACAACATTGACCGTGATAATGTATGCTTTTATGCCTCAAAGATTGCATTATAAAATAGTATGGTTTTTGGGTTTAACATGGATTGGATTCATGCTGGCGCTATCTCGGGTAGCTTTGGGAGCGCATTATCCATTGGACGTTGTTAGCGGCTGCATTATAGGGTATCTTTCGGGACTATTGGGAATTTTTTTTAGCCGGGAATTTAAAATTTGGAACTGGATGTATAATAAACGGTATTATCCGATTTTCATTTTATTGTTCCTCGTTTTCAGTATTGTATTGCTCAATAGAATAATTAATGATAATTTGATCATATTTTATTTTACATTTATCTGCTTAATTATTGCACTTTATAAAATCATTACCGTTTATGCTAAAAAATAGCTTAAAATTAGTCCATTTTGTCATATTCATGAGTGTGTTGAATTTTATATTCTTCCATTTTCCATTTTATACTTTTGTTTTTAATAACGTTGATTACAGGAGCTTTGGCGGCATTATTCTGATTACTAGTTTAATGGTTTTAATGCTGGTCATGAATGCTTTTGTACTTTATCTGTTTTTTTCGCTGTCACGTCGTTTCGGGAAATCCATACTTGTTTTGTTCTTTCTGATCAATTCAGTCGCCGTTTATTTTGTTAATACATATAGCGTTATTTTGGATGAAACAATGATTGGTAATATATTGAATACCCGGTATTCAGAGTCCAGTGGTTTCTTTTCATTCAAATTGATAGTTTACCTAATCTTTCTTGGCATTCTTCCTAGTATCTTCATCATTAAAGCCAAAATAGTAAAGGATAGACCGAAAAAGTTCCTTATTACGTCCTCGTTATCGTTGTTATTTATTGTTATTTTAATATTTGCCAATGCAAGTAACTGGTTATGGATAGATAAGAATTCGAAGACTTTGGGCGCACTAGCCATGCCTTGGTCTTATACAGTAAATATTTCCCGTTTTTATATTCACGAATATCAAAAGAATAAAAAGGAGATATTATTGCCTGACGCGACGATAACTGACCATAGAAAAACGGTGGTCGTACTCGTTATTGGAGAATCTGCAAGAAGGGAGAATTTTTCGCTATATGGATACCAGAAAAATACGAATCCTTTGCTTTCAAAGACACCGAATCTCTATCATTTTGATGCAAATTCTTGTTCTACCTATACGACAGCAGGAGTAAAGTGTCTATTGGAGCACAAAAATACGGACGACTTATACGAAATTCTGCCAAATTACCTTTACAGAAATGATGTTGATGTTATATGGCGTACAAGCAATTGGGGCGAGCCTCCGGTACATATTAAAGAATATGAAACGAGTGATCAGCTTGCTGCAAACTGTAAAGGTGAAGGATGTGCTTACGATGAGGTTCTTTTAACAGGTTTAAAAGAACGGATATTAGCGAGTAAAAAGGATAAGATTTTTGTTGTCCTTCACACAAGTACAAGTCATGGCCCAACTTATAGCAAGAAATATCCGGCTAAATTCGAAGTGTTTAAGCCAGTTTGTAACAGTGTCGAATTGGGGAATTGTTCAAAAGAAGAGCTGATTAATGCTTACGATAATACGGTCGTCTACACAGACTATATTTTACACAATTTGATAGAAGATCTAAAGGCATTAAAAGAATATAATAGTGCAATGCTATTTGTTTCGGATCATGGAGAGTCATTGGGTGAAAATAACCTATATATGCATGGGCTTCCGATGAGTATTGCTCCAAAAGAGCAATACGAAATTCCTTTTATTGTATGGATGTCCGATAACTCGAAACAGCTGAAATCAAATAAAACCTTGACCCAAAATCATGTATTTCATAGTGTGCTGAAATTTTTGGATATGAAGAGCCCTATCTATGATGAGAATATGGATATTTTCAAATAGTATGTCATAAGCATATCAAGGATGACCGATTTGTATCATGTATGGAGACTTTAATTTAATTGAGGAAAATATGAAAGATCAACCGAGAGAATTGCCTGACAATACTGCCGCCCGGACAGCTTTGTGGCGAGCGCTGCATGTTCAAGAAGACGCTGTACCTCACATTCTTGTGGATGAGGTAGGGCTAAGACTGGTGGCCCCTGAAGATGGTTGGCAGGAGCGGCCAGATATGAAATATACAAAGCGACTTAGGGCCTCTATCGTTGGTCGCTCGCGCTTTGTTGAAGACCTGGCAAAGGAGCAATTTGAGCAGGGGGCAAAGCAATATGTCCTTTTGGGTGCCGGATTGGATAGTTTTGCGCAGAGAAATACAGCACTACTATCCGATATTGATCTTTATGAAATAGACCAGGCTGAAACATTGACCTGGAAGAAAAAGAGGCTTATCGAAAATGGTTATGAAATTTCTGCAAATTTCCACTTTGTACCTGTTAATTTTGAAGAGTCTTCTTGGTGGGATACATTGTTGGACAAGGGATTTGATATTCATAAAAAGACTTTCGTTTCCTGCACCGGAGTGACACTCTACCTGAGCAAAGAAGCAATCATGGATACACTTCAAAAAATGACTTTATTGATGCCGCAGTCTAGTATTGCTATCGCATTTTATCTTCCACTCGAACAGCTTGAGGAGGAAGACCAAGGTATGCAAGAAATGGCCATCAAAGGAGCTGAAGCGGCTGGAACACCCTTTGTGAGTTTTTTCTCTGTAGAGGAAGTCAAACAACTTGCTGAAGAAATAGGGTTAAATGATGTCCGGATTATTTCTACAGGTGACATTAGGAATGCATATTTTAAGGGGCGATCCGACGGCCTTACCCCCGCTAGTGGGGAGATTTTTCTCGTTGCAAAAGTTTAGGTCGAAGCCATCGCTGTCGCGTATGAAGGTAAAACTAATGAGATAATCAGAGCAATTTACTAGCTGAATTAATTTGCGCTTAGAAGGATGGTCATTTAACATTGTATACTTTGCTTTGAAATAATTTGGTGTCGATTTGATGTTCTTTTAAATCTTGTTCGACAAGGGATTTTATTTGCTCAAATTGTGATTCTGAAATGCCGTCCTGTTCTTTTGCCGCCATATAAAAATAGGTACCCTTGTACGATTGTACGATTGATCTCAGAGAGGCAAAGTCCATGTTGTCAAGTATATCTTTTGTTGGTTTGTCAATATTTGGTACTGTAATCGATGTCGCGAACTGGATCGGCCGAAAAGTACTGTCTTGGTTGAAGCTGCGATTATGTTTCACTGGAAATGACTCTTTCGGATTGTAAACCGCAAAGTAGACAGTTCCTGCGCTGCTGTCCTGTTGCGCAAATATACTTTTACGCATAATGCTGTAGAACTTTGCTGTTTCGTTGACTACGGAAAGCTCATAAGAGACACTATCTGGGTGTTTAATATACTGCTCTAACAATTTGTTATCCTCAACTCTTCGTAAGCCAATAACATTGATCTCAGTCGAATAAGGATCTTTGTTTATATTCGGCGTAAACTCCAGTACCGCGTCCGGATCATTCGTCAGGAGAAAGACCGGACCAAATTTAATAGAATAGCTTGCTGCAACATCGCGAGCGCGTTGAATATTGTTGCCATAGTCTGTTTCCATTTTAAGAACAGCAGACCGAAAGTTATTGGATTCGTTTTCTCTCTGCGAGCGAATAAAATCTGTACCACAAGTTTTTAGGAGCATAATTGTCCCAAATACGGCTGAAATAGGAATTGCTATATGACGATAATCTCGCTGTTTGGATTCTTTGAGCTGTCCTATGATATCATGATCTACTTTTTCGTTTGTGACACCTTCTTCAATCTGAATTTCGCGGAGATCACGAGACTTATGGTCTACCTTTTCTGTTAGCTTTAATTCTCTTTGTTCAAGATGATCTAATAGATCTTCCTTGAATGCTATAAACGTATTAATATGATCTGTAGATTTTAGATTATTAGGATTGAATAGCCAAATTAATTGCCTTCCGTCTGTCAGTCTGATGCGCATAGATGGTGGTGGCGCTATAAGAACATTATACGCTGGGATATCGGCAATTTCCTGATATTCTACGCGGCCGTAGCTTTTTGAAGTAAATCCGTCATTGTCCAATTTTATTGTGTCCCATGTGTTTGATTTTTTTAAGAAACGCCAGACACCTAAGATCATTGTCAGAATCATGAATGGTACACTGACCCAAAAAAGCCAAGAAATATAATCCATCAACCAAACGGTGACAGCGATTGTAAGAAATGGTATGCCAATCAGCACCGTGAGGAGATAGACTATTCCAATTTTGTTCTGATATTTAAAGCTATATTCTTTCATGTACTATTTTGATGGATAATCTGTTATGATCACTGAGTCTACTCAAAAGTACAGAAATAATAAGTTGTGAAAAATCCATGAAAACAGGGATTTAATTAAGTTCAGATCAGCGATGAAGCTTTTTAAAATTTTGTTTTAACTTTATCATATTTTAAGCTTCCATTGTCGCTAAACTAAATATTAATGATAGCAGGATATGTCTGTAAAAATAAAATATAATGCAATTTTCAAATGGGTTTTGTTTATACTCATTTCTGCGAGCTCTTTTGGTTTGTTGGCTCAATCTAAAAGTACCGTTAAGAAAATTATCAGATCTGATTTTCAGCAATATTTTGATCAATGTCAGGTGTCCGGTGCAATTGCGGTTTATGACAATAAACGTGGCACTTGGATTTTGTCTGACACGACAAACACACAGTCCCTAGCTTTGCCTGCATCAACCTTTAAAATTATTAATATGTTGATCGCTTTGGAGACAAAAACTATCAAAGATGAGCATAGCATTGTCCAATGGCCAGGATCGACTGATACCGTAAAATATGGCTATCGCCCCAATATTTATAAAAATATTACTGTAAAGGAAGCATTTGAAGTTTCAGCTGGTTGGGCCTTTATCGAGATAGCGAAGAAAATTGATCGTTCTGTTTATCGAAAGTATCTTGAAGCATGTGATTACGGCAATGTAGATCTTTCGGAATCAGGTAGTGATTTTTGGAATTTTGGTTCAATGGGCATTTCTCCAATCAATCAGGTTGAATTTTTGAAAAAACTTTATGTCGGAGATTTGCCTTTTGCAAAAAGGAACATGGATATCGTTAAACGTGTTATGGTTTCGGAAAAAAACGATGATTATATCATCAGATCTAAGACGGGCTGGACAATGGCCAACCAAATTAATACAGGATGGTGGGTAGGCTACGTCGAACAAAAAGGCGATGTTTATTTCTTTGCAACTAGGCTTATTCAAGATCGTAAGTTTAATCGCCCCGATTTCTCGGCCTGCCGCAAAGAGATTACCAAAAAAGTTTTAAGAGATTTAAATATTTTACCGTAAATTTTTTGGGGTTCATTTATTAAGCAATAAACAGATGGAAAATTTTGATCGAAAAAAACATTGGGAAAATATTTACGAAAACAAACCACTGGAAACGGTGAGTTGGTATCAGCACAATCGATAAGCGAATTATTTCAATCTTATTTTAAAAAAATTGAGTGTATGACAATTGACCACAGCACGCCATTCGGTACGACACAAAATTTTGTGTTTTGCAGTTTTGGTAAATAATTGTCAATATGCTAAGGTAAATGCTGCTACCTCTTTTCCCTAACTTTTATTGGAATTTGCGAGTAGGATCTCGCCCCAGGCATTTAACTTCCAGAGTACTTCCACCAAACTTTCCCCCAAAGGCGTAAGTGAATACTCTACGCGTGGTGGAAGCTCATGAAAAGACTTTTTGGATAATATTCCATCCTCGACCATCTCCGTTAACTGTTGATTTAGAACTCGTCGGTCAACTTTTGCAATGCCACGTAGCATTTCACTTGGACGTCTTTCTCCTTCGTTGATGCGCCATACAATCGGAATTTTCCATTTTCCGCTAATGGCATTCACTGCAAATTCCAAAGGACAAATTTTTTGTTTTATTGCTCTCTCTGCTATACTCATAAAATTGACTTTTTTATCCCATAGGGATAATTAGATGCGGTATTGTAGTTGTGAATAAACTTTTAAAACTTTGCAAATATAGCGCATAAGATATGAAAAATCTAGAAAACGAAATTGCTAAATTAAACGCAGATTTAGCCAATCTTCCAAGTGAAGTAAAAGAGACATTTAGAAGATCTATTGGAGAGCTGTCAGCTATGGATCTCATTGAAAGGAGCATCCAGGTCGGGGATAAGTTCCCCGATTTTGGCCTGTTAAATACAGAGAATAAGCGCATTGAATTGAGCGAACTATTAAGTAAAGGAAAGGTAATAGTCGCGTTTTTTCGCGGAAGTTGGTGTCCATATTGCAATCTCGAGTTACGGGCGTTGCAGGAAAACTTGCCTTATTTTAAAGAATACGGAGTTTCTCTCCTTGCTATTTCTCCACAAATGCCCCAATACAATGATCAGCTCAGGGGCGATCTCGCTTTAGATTTTGAATTGTTATTTGACGAAGACAATTTGCTGGCCAACAATTGTGGTATCTCATTTGAACTTCAGGATTATGCTATTTCAAGTTATGATCACTTGGGAATCAACTTGTCGGGTTACAATGGTAATGAAAACAATAGGCTACCGGTGCCCGCTGTTTTTGTGATCGAGCGGGACTATACGATATCTTATCGATTTATGGATGTCAACTATATGAATCGGCTTAATGTCGAAGAGTTAATTGCACAACTATGAGTAAAATACAACGTAAAGGAGCAAGGCGAATGGCGGATATTTCGATAGATTGCCTGGACAGTTTAAACCGCGGTGAAATTGAAACTGCAAATCTTGTGGAGTGGCTAGCTGTTGATCAACGGCTTTTACTAGAGCATATCCTTCAGCAAAATGGACGCCTTCATTATTTAAAGCCAATCTTGTTGCTGCTTGAGCAGTTACAGAAACCGACGGTAAATTCCATTAACGAAACGATCGGGCGTGCGCTGCTCGATTTGGTCACACAACATCGTGATACTATCTTCCTTACAATATTATCTAACCATGCTGCAGATCTCGTGCGTTGCTGGGCAACCTACACGATCGGAGATGATAAGCAGCTTGAAATCGAGGAACTGCTGTTTTCAATACGTCCTTTTGCGGCAGATACGCATTTTGGGGTACGAGAAATCAGCTGGATGGCGATACGTAATCGGATAGCGTTTGATCTGGACCAGAGTATTGCGGTTCTGAGTCTATGGACAATGGATAAGGATGAAAATTTGAGGCGTTTTGCTTCGGAATCGACCCGACCAAGGGGCGTATGGTGTAAGCACATAGATCGGTTGAAGCAGGAGCCAAGTCTAGCTTTGCCTATTTTAGAACCGCTAAAATCCGACCCTTCAAAATATGTTCGGGATAGCGTCGGAAATTGGCTGAATGACGCAAGCAAAAGCCAACCTGGTTTTGTTAGGGCACTTTGTCATCGTTGGGAAGAAGAAAGTGATACCAAAGAAACCAAATACATCATTAGAAAAGCACTTAGAACCATCCTGAAGTAAATATTTCCGGTATTTACCAAACAAAAAAGATGATCCCCAGCTTGAGCGACGTGTGACCCCAATCTACCACAATAAATCTAAGTTTGCTTATTCTAACTAAAACAGTTTAGACGGATGGTTGGCTTATCCGAAATTAAAAGCCGCCATTTATTATTCATAGAAGAACGATAAATGGCGGCTATCGCTTGAAATGATTTATTCGATCAGCATAATTTTACTCTTCTTTGTTTTGTGCTTTCATCAGTAAAGCGAAAGCATTTTTTAGTGCTAATTGTGTGTCTGTTCGAATGTTATCGGCTTGAATCTGCTGTTTCCCATTCTCTTGGACACCTAATTTTACTTCATTCATTTGAAATGAACCGGCGCTATGTTGCACAAATACAAAATATTTATTTTGCCAACGTACTATAGCCTCTTCGGGAACAACCATTGCCTTGGTATTATTGATATAGAGATCGCCATTCATGAACATCCCCGGGGTCAAAATAGCATCGGATTTTTGAAAACGGCATAGCACTTCGGCCATTCTATTTTCATCAAAAGTGCGGTTGACAAGAAAGACTGTGGCTGGAATTTTTCGAGCGACTTCCGTATTGGTATACGCAGAAACTGTATTTCCTATCTTGACTTTCGACAGATCTTTTTCAAACAGCTGTAGGGAAAGATACATGTCTGATGGATTAACAATCTCAAAGAGGATATCTGTGGGAGCGGTGTATTTCCCAACACTTACATTCACTTTTGTAATAAAACCATTGGTTGGAGACAATACAGGTACTTCTTTTTTGATACCTGTTGTCGTCAGTTTCTTAGGATCGATTCCGATAAGACGTAGTTTCTCCGCCAGCGAGTGAAATAGGATGCGTTCACGATCCATATCTGCTTTGGCCTGCTGGAACACCTTGTCGCTGCTTGCCTTGCTTTGATTGAGTTCGTATTGTCTTTTATATTCGGTTTCGGCAAGCACATAATTTGTCTGTGCAGTCAAATAGTCCTGTTGGAGTTGAATAAACTGCATATCTTCGATAGTTGCCAGTACCTGACCTTTTCGCACTGGTTTTCCAGGGAGCATGGTCGTCGATTTAATATAACCACCAATGGGAAAGCTTAAGCTCACAGTGCTTTCCGGCGCAACTGCGACATGGCCCTGTAATGTAATTTTACCATTGACATTTTCAAGTGTAGGGGTTCCGATAACAATACCGGCTGCTGCAATCTGTTTGGGTTCAAGCAGAACGCTTTGTGCTATAGGTGTAGAATCTATCACGGGCGCTGGCTTATTATTTTCAGTGTTTTCTCCTTGTGCACAGGCAACGAAGGAAAAAAGGATCAAACTGTATACGGTGTTTTTTAACGATTTATTCATTGTATAATTTACTTAATTGGATGGCTGCCTGATTGTAACTGTTTAATGTATTGATGTATTCGCTCTGTATGCCAATGGCTTGGTTGACAAGAATAACCCATTGTAGGTAGTCTATTTCGCCATTAACGAATTGTTGGTCGGCGGTTACAAAAATTGTATCTGCATGCTTTAATCCACGATCTTCATAATATTTTAATACCTCTTCAAACTTCTCAACTTGCTCTATAGCATTGTTTGATTCTGTTTTCAATTCACTTTTCACGTATTCAAGTTCTTTCAACTGACCTTTCCAAGCGAGTTTTGCCGCGTTTATCCGATTGGACTGCGCTCCAAAAAATAGGGGTACAGTGACACCTGCGCTGAAGTAGCTCAAACGGTCGGACGAACGATAGAATACCTCCTGACCATGGATGGTTTGTGCCCCCTGCAACGTTTGAGTATTGTATCCTATTGTAATTTCAGGAAGTAACTTTGAGCGTTCCAGCTGCCATTGCGCATGTGCGGTCTGCGTTTGCAGCTGTGCGATCTTATAGGTTGGAAGTGCTTCTGCCTGACTTGATAAGTTTAGGTGGATCGATCTAACTGACTGATATTTAATTGTATCGGATTGTGGGGTGTAACGAATACTGTCCTGCAATAAGAAATTGAATCTGTTCAGGGTGATGTTCATATCTTTTTGAAGCAGCTTTAATTGATTATTGATTTCTTGACGCTGGGTTTGGGCAGCAGTTTGCTCCAGAATATTTGCTGCACCGACGTCAAAGCGTTTGCTTGTTTTTGCTTCAAAAATGCGGTACAGACTATCTGCGCGTAACAAAAGCTCCTTTCGTTTGTCCATGGCTAGATAATCGAAATAAAGACTCTTAACTGCGGTGCGAATCTCCAGGAGATTAAATTTGGTAGATTCACGCGCCAAAGAGAGCTCGTTTTGCAAGACAGCAGTCTGTTTTTTATAAACAGCTGGAAAACTAACCGTTTGGCTGATACCGATGCGATTATCGGTATACGCACTATTTACATGGCCGTAATCGCCTGAAATAGCTAATTTAGAAGGGTCGAATCCTGTTTTGGCCAATTTTTCCTTAGCTTGTTCATAGATCCTGAGCTGTTGGATACGCGGGCTATTGTGTTCTGCACGCTGTAAGGCCTGCGCTAAAGATATAGGCTGTGCGCTGTTGACAGTTTGTGCGGAAACCTGAGCGCCTTGAAAAGAGAAACAAGACAATAGGACCAGAAGGACTATTTTGGTTAATGCCGAACTTAGCATGTTGGGGGCTTTGTCTGATTTATTAAACAACAGATATAATGCGGGCAAAACAAAGAGGGTTAGGAATGTTGCTGAAATTAAACCACCAATAACAACCGTTGCTAGTGGACGTTGTACTTCAGCACCTGCACCATTGCTCAATGCCATTGGTAAAAATCCCAAGGACGCTACAGCGGCGGTCATGAGTACCGGGCGGAGACGATTCCGAGTGCCCACCATAATCAGTTCTTGCATGTCGGTAATAATTCTTTCCTTTTTAATACGGTTAAACTCCGAGATTAAGACAATACCATTTAAAACGGCAACACCAAATAGCGCAATGAAACCAACGCCCGCCGAGATACTAAAGGGCATCCCTCGAAAGGCCAAGGCAAAAATACCTCCGATCGCTGACAGGGGAATTGCAGTGTAAATCAGGGCGCCATCTTTTAATGACGAAAATGCAAAATAAAGCATACCAAAGATTAAAAGCAGGGCGATGGGCACAGCAATGCTCAGGCGGGACTTTGCCTGTTGTAGATTTTCAAATGTACCACCATAAGTCAATGTGTAGCCTGTATCCATTTTAAGCTGGACAGCAACTTTATGCTGCAGTTCCTCCACGATACTTTGCACATCGCGCCCCCTGACATTGAAGCCCACGATAATACGGCGTCGGGCATTTTCCCGCTGGATCTGATTAGGACCCTCCACTTCATCAATATGTGCAATCTGGCTAAGTGGAATTTGTATTCCCTTGGCAGTCGTTACTTGTAGATTTCTGACATCCTCAATATTACGGCGTCCTTCATTACCCACGCGCACAACAAGATCGAAGCTCTTTTCACCTTCATAGATCTTGCCTGCAGAAGCTCCTGCAAAGGCCGAATTGACAGTACGATTGATGGAGGCGATATCGAGACCGTATTTTGCGATCTCATCTCGGTTGTAGTCTATGACAATCTGGGGCATTCCTGTAACTGATTCGACGTACCAGTCTGCAGTTCCTTTTACTGTTTTGGCAATATCGCCCAATAGATGCGCATAGTTTGCCAATTTATCGAGATCTTCGCCATAAATTTTGCACACGACATCTTGTTTTGCTCCTGTCATTAATTCATTAAAACGCATTTGCACAGGGAATTGAAAACCTGTTGTTATCCCGGGCATAACTTCCTGTGCTGTTGCCGACATCTTACTCGCCAACTCCGCAAATGATTTAGCATTTTTCCATTCCGACTTGGGTTTTAGAACAATGATCATATCACCACCTTCAATAGGCATTGGGTCTGTTGGTATCTCTGCACTTCCAATCCGCGATACAATTTTTTCTACTTCAGGATAACGGTTTTTTAAAGCTTCTGAAACTCGATCAATTGCATTTATCGTTGTTGAGAGATTGGTACCTACGAGCAGCCTTGTTTCTACAGCAAAGTCACCTTCTTCCAATTGGGGTATAAACTCACCGCCCATTTTTGAAAATACAACAATTGAAATAGCGAAAAGTATAATTGTGATGGCAACGAGTGTTTTACGAATAGCAAGTGCGCTAGTAAGTGCATTTTGATAGACCCGTTCGAGACGGGCCATAATCCGATCCGAAATATTGGGTTTATGATTGAGTTTCTTGCTCACCACCAGTGAACTTATCATTGGTACATAAGTCAAAGATAGAATGAACGCTCCTAAAATAGCGAATGCTACCGTTTGAGCCATGGGTTTAAACATTTTCCCCTCGATTCCAGTAAGCGAAAGAATAGGCAGATAGACGATTAAGATAATAATTTGCCCGAAAACCGCTGCATTCATCATTCTGGAAGCGGAAGAAGTCACTTCTTGGTCCATTTCCTGTTGGGATAAACTGTCTATGCCCTTATATTTTTTTGAAAAATGAATATGATGTAGAATGGCTTCAACAATGATAACTGCACCATCGACGATTAATCCAAAATCCAGTGCTCCTAAACTCATTAGATTGCCGCTGACACCAAATGTGTTCATCATGCTGATGGCAAAGAGTAGCGATAGCGGGATGACTGAAGCAACAATTAGACCTGCCCTCAGGTTACCTAAAAATAGCACAAGTACCAGTATGACAATGAGTGCTCCTTCCAAGAGATTGTGTTCCACTGTTCCAATGGCGTTATTTACCATTTTCGTGCGGTCGAGGAAGGGCTCGATAAGGACACCTTTGGGAAGTGTTTTCTGAATTTGATCGACTTTGTCTTTGACGATTTTGATCACATCCGAAGAGTTTCCACCTTTGAGCATCATGACAATACCACCGCATACCTCGCCTTGTCCCGCCATGGTTAGTGCGCCATAACGAATCGCTGAGCCCAGCTTGACTTCTGCGACGTGATGGATGAGGATAGGTACGCCAGCATTATCTTTGACCACAATTTTATTGATGTCGGCTATGGATTTTGTCAAGCCAACACTTCGGATATATAATACTGCGGGGCCTTTTTCGATATAAGCGCCGCCGGTATTTTGGTTGTTGTTTTCGAGTGCCGCAAAGATGTCACTTATGCTGATATTTAAGGCTTTTAGCCTGGATGGGTTTACAGCAACCTCATATTGTTTGAGTTCTCCACCAAATGTAGCAACATCCGCGACTCCCGGAGTTCCAAGAAGTTGACGGCGTACGGTCCAGTCCTGAATGGTGCGCAAGTCTGCTAGCGAATAGGTCTGTTCATAACCCTTTTCCGGTTTGAGGACATACTGGTAGATTTCCCCAAGCCCTGTAGTGACGGGAGCGAGTGTAGGAGCACTTGCATTTTCGTTAATTTCAATTTGTGCGAGACGTTCTGTGACTTGCTGTCTCGCCCAATAGATATCGGTGCCATCTTCAAATACGATGGTTACTAACGATAGGCCGAACCGCGACATACTTCGGCTTTCTTTGATTTCGGGAACATTGCTGACAGCCAATTCCACGGGAAAGGTGATAAGACGTTCAACGTCTTCGGCACCAAGGGAGGGCGCGGTCGTGATGACCTGAACTTGATTGTTCGTAATATCTGGTACGGCATCGATAGGCAACTTAGTCAATTGGTAGATGCCGTAGCCGATCCATACCAATATAAATAGACCAATTGCCAGTTTGTTTCGAACTGAGAATTGTATTATTCTATTAAGCATTTTAGTAAAATCTAAATTATAAGAAATCGTGCAAACCTTATTTTGGGACAAAAAAAGGACCTGCAACTTGAAAAATCAGGTTGTTTTTAACATGCTGATTTAATATAAATTAGACTTGAGGCGGACGGAATAATGCAGAAATATATAATCGGGAATAATTATCCGGTTTAGGTAAACCAAAAGCGCTATCCACTGCGACTTGATATGGCCTTACATAATGAATATTATAATTGGACGCAAATACAAATGAAAATGCGGTTAGATCGTATTTTTTGAAGGGCAGTTTCATATCTTCCTGTTCATCATTGTCGGGAAGATCCTGGCCCCAATAATGCATAGAAAGAAATTCCACAAAAGTTAGGGGCGGACCTATCTCATTATGGATTGTAAAATGCTGATACAGCTTGGGCAGTTTCGCCAACTGGGATAGCATTGTTGATTCTCCAATGACCAAAAATAGAAATATGTAAAGAAAAAATCTTTTCACAGTCGTAAAAATACAGTTGTTCAATCAATTTCACAACAAAACTAAAACTTAATTTGCAGATCGATCGGGCAAGGGAAGCATTTTTCGATACTATGTCATAGCGAGCCGATTTCAGACGACCAAGTATTGGTCGATGTGAACAACTCGGTGTATTGTTCGACATGAAACATTTGAAGGACACAGCTTCACGATAACTCCTCGCAAAAAAAAGTTATCCAGATATTGGATAACCAATGTTTTAAACAGATACTGGTAGGGTGTTTATTTTTTTAAATATATTGAATTCTAATGACTTATAAAGAAAAATTAAAAGAATGGTCATATCTATTTCTTTTAACTAGGTCCTATAGATTGATCATATGGTTGACCAAAAAATTGAAGAGAAATGAATCTCGCTATTTGCTTATGATTTTCTTATTTCTCCCGTAAAAAAATAAACCCGTATAGCTACTTTTTATTCCGACTAATTTGTATCTTAATACACTGTATAGCCATCCGCAATGTTATGTTTTAAGACCTTAATTGGGTTGTTAATTTGTTGGTCGTACTGGCTTCGAATCTTTGTCAAAGGAATATTGTTGCAGTGTTAAAAATAGAGAGAAAATACGAAATGAAAAAAATTATCGTCATTGCTGTGTACTGTGTTGTGTTGTTTATGTCGTGTAACAATAGCGGTGGAGATAAGGATAATGATGAGGTTGCTGAAGTCACTCGTAGCGGAATAGCCTCGGTCGTAAAATCGTACTTTCTCTATCATGAAATACGGAATGTAGACTATGCTATCTACATCAATGATGTATTGGCAGGACAATCTCATGAAAATAATGGTATTCCGGGGCCCTATAAGCTGAACCAGTATATGACTTCACCGGGCAAGCAAATTGTGAAAATGATCATATCCGCCAACAGTAGAGAAAGAGAGATCACTCCGGAAATATTGAGAGAAATCAGTAAGAATGCGGGGATATATTTACTTTTAAATAAAGATTTTGAGCACATTAGGGAGCTCAAAAAACTACAATTTCCACACATTGACAAGTCTGTTCCTTCCTATGAATGTATATGGGAATTTGAAGCGGACTAGCACAATTTGATCCTAGGATTGCATTACCATTTGATTGACCAGTCGAAAGTTATCATCATCAAAACACACGATTTTGACTTGTGCGATCGCTGTGTTCGCAAATAGGAATTGTTTAATGATACGAATAGATACTTGTGCCGCCAGTTCTTTAGGGAACCTATAGATTCCGGTACTGATATTGGGAAAAGCTATGGTATGACAACCGTTTTCAGCCGCTAGTGTAAGTGCGTTATGATAACAGCTTTCCAACTTTTCAAGTTCGTGATTTTTTCCACCATTCCAAACAGGGCCAACCGTATGAATTACATATTTAGCGGCTAGCTTGCCCGCAGTTGTGATGACCGCTTCACCTACTTTGCAGCCTCCTTGTTTAGCCACAAGGTTACGGCAAGCCTCCAGAATTTCTGGCCCTCCAGCTCGATGAATAGCACCATCAACACCTCCGCCCCCGAGTAAGGATGTGTTGGCCGCATTTACAATAGCATCCGCTTCAACTTTTGTGATATCTCCTTTAATCACCGTAATTTTAAGTTCCATTCTATCGTTTTTTGAACAAAAAGATCAACTGACTTTCAAATATATGGAAAATAAATAGTAGGGTCTAAGGGCCTTTCCTTTTCACTTAGCTTGGTAAAGTAACGCTTTTGCTAAAAAAAATAAAAAAATATTGCGTAGTTAAATAGCTACATGTATATTTGTAGTCAAATGACGACATGTTTCCTGGGGTACTTGTCGGTATGTGAATCAGGAAAGAATATAAAGCTATTGAGTAAGTGATATTAAGAGTAAAGCCAATGATAAAATGAAAAATATAATAAGTAAATCAAATCATTATGAAAAGAAATAAAATAATTTATTGGATAGCAACAGTATGGTTGGCAGTAGGATTGTTGTCAACTGCTATCATACAGATTTTTAAAATTCAAACGGAAGGAGCAGGTGGGGTAGAGAATATAGCTCATTTGGGCTACCCTAATTATATACTTCCTTTACTTGGGATCTGGAAGCTATTAGCCGTGGTTGCCTTGCTTTGGCCTAAAAAACCTCTTTGGAAAGAATGGGCGTATGCCGGTATTTTCTTTACTGCGACTGGGGCTTTATATTCACATATCGTATCTGGAGATTCTTTTTCTTTCATGGCTCCTGCGCTATTGTATATTGTACTAATAGCTGCTTCTTGGTATTTCAGGCCAGCTGATAGGAAATTCAGTTTGAGATAGGATGGAGGCGTTTTAATTGTCCATTTGATTTATTTCGATCCGATGGACAATTGCTATATTGTGTGCGACCAGAAAAGAATGATAAATACTTGCCTTATGACAAGTCTCGAAATAGGCAATTTGCTTATCTTGGGTTTGTATCAAAAATGTACCTTATGATTACTCAGTTTGAAGCTGGACTTAATATTGCAATAAAAGTTCCTAAAAATAAATACGATAAAACAGTAGGTTTCTATCGGGATATTTTGAAGCTAGATGTTGAAGAACGACCGATTACTAATCCGACAGTATCCCGTACCCATCGTGTGATATTTGGACAAAATACAATATGGTTAGACTGTGTAGATAATTATACTCATTCGGAAACCTGGTTGCAGCTTACAGTTCCAAATGTCTCCGAAGCGACTGCCTATTTACAACTAAATGGTATTGAAACATGCGATGAACTCGAAGAGTTGCCGGAAAATATGCATTGGATTACCGATCCAGCAGGAACAGTATTTAATTTGCAGCAGCGCTAAAATAGCTTTTAACTTTTACGCTTCAGGTGAAATACAGTAATTTCTGGTAATATCCCGACTCGGCTCGGATAATCCAGATACCCGAATCCAACATTTACATAGAGTGCCTGATGTTTTTCGCGGTATAGGCCGGCCCATTCGCGATAAGCATATTTCATTGGACTCCATTGATAGTTGGGGTTTGTATAACCGAATTGTCCCCCGTGCGTATGTCCGCTAAAAGTAACATCCACGCTTGGATATTTGGGTATGATCTCTGCGCGCCAATGCGATGGATCGTGTGAAAGCATTAAATTGACGGGCGAGGATTTATCTACTTTTGACATAGACAAATCAATATCCCCGTAATTGTTTGGATTATTGACTCCCCAGTTTTCCACCCCTATAATTGTAATTTTTTCATTGTTAAGTACGAGTTCTCTCGATTCATTAAGAAGCAATTGCCAGCCCAGTTGTTGATGGATGGCCTTGAGATTGATGAGGTTTTGCTCTTTCGTCAATTGATTCTGATCAAAGAAATATTGTCTGTTAAAATGGTAGTCGCCATAGTCATGGTTTCCAAGTATTGAAAATGTACCTAATGGGGCTTTTATTTTATTGAATATGGATATATAGTCTTCCATTTCGGAAGCGAAATCATTGACTAAGTCTCCTGTAAAGAATATGATGTCAGGCTTCTGCGCTAGCAACATATCTACGCCTCTTTTTACAGCGATTGGATGATAAAGACTACCCGCATGGATATCAGAAATCTGCGCGATGGTAATTCCATCAAATGATTTCGGTAAATTAGGTAAAATGAGATCAATATGTTTTACCTGATAATCATATAAATTGAAAGCAAATCCCCGAGTGAGTGCAACGAGTGGAACACTGGCGAGCAGGAGGCCGCTTTTGACTATAAAATCCGATCTTTTTATCGGTAGTACATGCTCCTCTGGATTAGATCTGGGCTGTGGTTTAACAAAGCGTCGGAAAGTTATTCTGAAAACAAGTACAATAGCATCGATTCCGATGAAAAAAAGAACTATGACCTTGGCAAATAGCAACGAAAGTGGGAAAAATACGAAACAGGCGGATTCGAAACTACTCCATTTGAAAAATAGATTAAGAAATATGCTAAGGTAAGAAAGTATGCTGAAGGACCACCAAACAATGTTTGCGAGTATTGGATTGGATTTCCAAGTTACCAATTTTCGTAGTCTTATGAAGATTAAAAAATCTAATAAAATAAATAGCGTTAAAATTTTTAGATAAGCATAAAACTGTTGGATCATATTCAAGTCTAACTAATGTGGTGTCTTGTAGTTGGAATGATTGTTTGGATGACTAAAACTAAGATAATGTTTTTTTTCTAAACCTTAATCTCTGTGTTAAATTATTTTCATAAATCAAAAGCTGTCACATTGCAGCAGCTATAATTTCTAATTGGTTTATGCCGTATTATTGACGAATAAGATGACATATAAGTTGTATGGACGTATTGTGAAAAAAACGTATTCACGTTTTCGTTAACTAATAGAACGTTTGTAATAGCGACTTTTGCCAGCGATAATATATTTGGATATTCCGTGTGATTTTTGAGTTGCTTTTGAAAAAAGATGGAGTTCTAAAAGTGTACATTATTCATGATGATCGTGGGGTAGAAGGGCCTGACCTTGTTAGTCCATTTTTTATAATGGTATAAATCGTTGATACTGAAAAATTCCAATTTGCTCCTAATCCCATTTTAAAGACTGCTTATGTTCTGATTTTCTCTTGAAGATTCTTACCTCCGAAAACTCACCTTTCATTAAGTCCCATTTATATTCAAATGCAATGGAATATCCTAAAGATTGAATTTTCCAAACGTTATTTTTTTCATTACCAATTATATAATGCAAGAAACCTGACATCGCATTTTTGCCGATTTCTTCAATATCTTCATTAAAAGGAATGATGCCATTTGAAAATGAAAATAGCAGCTGTGCTGTTTCGTCGGGTTGAAGGATATTCTTTTTTAAAGTTCGTCTCAATTGTAAATTTTCATCAAGAGACAAGTGTAATTCCTGCCAGTTCTGGTCTAAATCGGAGCCTCTTTCTGTATTCTTGAGTATCTCACTTTGGACTTTGATGAATTGCGGTTGATTCTTCAAATAGAAAGCGGATAATTGTTTGTCGATGGTATCTTGCCATTCTTTGGGGGATGAGTGCTGTATCAATTTTTCTGTATAGGTATTCCAGCGGATTTCATCCATTTTCTGGTAGAGTATCTCTAATTTATTGGCTGGCTTCTGAACTCCGAATGGAAGCTGAAGACGCAAGTATTCAGGTTGATTGGGCTGTGTATACTCCATATTGTGAATAACCATAGTCTGTAAGTTAAGGTTAAACTTAAGCATGTAGAGCCTATTTGTTAACCATATTTGCCAAATATTATCCTTTAATTTCTTAGCGAATACCTGATTTCCAAAGGTGTAAGCAATATTTGATTCCTCTGGCCCTGTATTGAATTTTTGATAAATAGCAGGCTGAATAAGCCCACTGATAAGTCTACCTATTTCAAGAGGTCGATAACATTGTAGTAAAGTCACCGTTGTGAATTGTGGGTTTTCCAGCATTTTGGAGAGTTCATCATGGGGATCGCCCGCAAAAATAACTTGATCGAGAGCTGCCGGTGGAGGTAGGGTTTGTTGAAAATATTTGTTGCGCAATTTTGTTATAGTGGCATGTTCTCTATCCGCATAATCAACAATGGGATTAAATAGCGCATATTGCTGCTCAGTTGTCAATGTGGAATCGGAGATTTTGTTGCCTATTTCAGTAATAAATTTTAAAAATTCTTTTTGAGTTTTCTCCCTTTGATTCTTTAGTGTGTGATCAAAAATCTGCGCGTTGCAAGTGAGCGCCATTAGTAGGAAAAGTAATGTTGACAGCTTTATTTTCGAATGCATCATGAACCAATAAATTATATCTAAATATTATTATGCGAAGATCGATTTATTACTTGGCATGTTTAGCATATAAAACGTTCAACGACTCCAAATCGTACCTGGTCAAAGATAAAAGGCTAAATTAATTTATTAATAACGACCTTACTTGAGCGGTTGTTTGGCTCTATTTCAGTGGCTTTTAGATACAAAATTGTATCAACTAAAAAGTGTTGAATTAACGTCCGATCTCAAATAGGAAGAAGAACAGCAGAATTATAGTGCAAGAGCATTGGAAAACAAAAGAGTCCCAACAATTGTTGGGACTCTTTTGTTTTATGCTTCTCTTCTCAAATCAAAAGAGACATATTTTTCATAATCAATTAAAGATCTCACTGGGGTTGCTAAACCCTTTAAAAGCTCCATATAGATTTTTGCTACGCTCTTCCATACCGTCTGTTCCCCATAGCTGCGTGCTTTGAAACGATGCCAGGCTAAAAGCCGATGCGATGTATACAATAGATTGATGTTCGCACGCATGGCTTCTGTATCGTTAAAAGGTGTGAGAATCCCACGTTCATCTTTCAATAGATCTTTGGCATGCCAATAAGGTGTAGAGATAACTGCTGCGCCAGCACCTACCGCAAAAGATAAAGTCCCGCTACTGATTTGCTGTTCATGCGGATAAGGGGACAGATAAATATCACATGCCGTCAAGTATTCCTTCAGCTCCTCATCAGTCAGGAACTTATCGATAAAAACAACCTTATCCTGTAAACCTAATTGATCGACTAAATTTTGGAGTTCGAAACGATACGATTCTCCTTCATGCGCCAACACATTCGGATGTGTTTTTCCGATAATAAGATATTTGAATCCGGGGAAGTCAATACCCGACAGGGATCGGATGGCATGTTCCAGTCCTTTACTTCTTCCGATTAAGCCAAAAGTCATCATCACGAAGTTCTGCTGGAGGTTCAATCTGTATTTAGCCAGTCCTTGATTATAGTCAAATTGAGGTACGCCATGAGGTATAACTTTAATTTTATCTGTATGAGCTGCGTTGAATTGTTCCTTTAACAATTCAACTCCTTTTGGCGACAGACTGACAACAGCCTGAGATTTTTCCAAAAGTAATTCGATAATTTCTTTCTGCTGCAGGGAAGGAGTCTGCAGAATAGTATGAAATATGGTGAGCAATGGAATGGTTAAGTTGCTGGCGATCTGCGTGATGAAAATGCCATCTACGCCACCAAATATTCCAAATTCATGCTGGATGATACAGTAGTCGTATTCCTCGTTGATGATACGGGTTGCTTGATGATAACTATCAAGGCGATCCCTATAGATGACAAAGCGTACCGATTTGTCAAAATCTTCTGAACCCAATTTAGATAATGCAATAATGTCAATTTGAACATCGGGATCGAGCTCCATACCTTGTTTGAGATCTTTCGTAAAAGTGGCTAGCCCACATTCTTGCGGAGGACATGTACTAATGATTGCTATTTTTTTCATACGACTAATCCTCCTTTACCGCATTTTGTACCTCTTCCACGGGAAGATCCAGAATGGCCATTAACAACAAATAATAGCCTTTTTCTAAACCTATTTTTTCTGCTTTTTTATCAATATTTTCCATATTCAGTACGCTATTTGAGTGTGAATTCTTTTGATGTAAATGGATCAAAAGTTATACCCAAAGACTGTTTATACAGCTTTAACCGTAGTTTTTGAATGGAAATAACGTAGCCTAAGTACAGTACTACCGAAAAAAACAGATGAGTTACGTATTTATAGCGTACAAAAAGCAAATTTACTTTTCAGCTTTTGGTTTTCCGTTTCTAGGCGTACGAGTTTTGACCGGAGCTATTGCATTGGGTTGTTCGTTTATCGTTAGTTCTGGCGAAATAGGGGCGGCTTCAACCTTATGCACAGTGGTTTTAACTCTTTTCGCTGCGGGTGTTTTAGAAGAATTTGCATTGTTGACAGTTCTATTTTCATTTTCCGGTATTTTGGCTTTTTTTAAATTGTTTTTCTCAATTTTCTTTTCTTTTATACCCTTGGTTAACAATTTAGATGCTTTTTCTAGACGAGAATTGAGTTTCTTGTCACTCAAATAATCACTTAGGTAGGATAATGAATTTTTTAGGTTAATGACGATGTCATTCCGAAAAGACTTTTTAGCGGATATTTTTGCCATGATGTAGAACTTTTTATATATTTGGTTACATAAATATAATGTTAATTTAATATTTTTTAACATCTTTTATGAAAGATGTTTCTTGTCAGTAATAATTGACTTTGAAAATAACTGGAATAAGGCAGATTAAATTGTAATATACCATTATTGTAATGATAGCGATAAGGAAGGTTCAGCCAGAAGATAATTTTATACTTGCGACAATCATACGAACTGTTTTTGATGAGTTGAATGCCCCACGTTTGGGTACAGTTTATTCCGATCCTACGACTGATAATCTTTTTGAGCTATTCCAAGAAGTAAAAGCTTGCTTATGGGTCGCTGAGATAGACGGCGAGATTGTAGGTTGCTGTGGTATATTTCCTACTGCGGGGCTTCCCTCTCACTGCACTGAACTTGTTAAATTCTACTTGTCAGCAAAAGCTAGGGGCAAAGGTATCGGCCGGGAATTAATGGACAGATCAATTATTTCAGCAAAGGAATTTGGTTATTCCAGCATATACCTTGAGAGCCTGCCCGCTTTTGGGGATGCTATTAGTATCTACAAGAAGCAAGGGTTTGAGACGCTTACTGCGCCTATGGGAGAATCTGGACATTCTGGTTGTGATGTTTGGATGGTTAAAGAGTTAGCCTAGCGTGTTCTTAATAAGTCCTGTTAACTCGCCTAAAATTCAGCTATTAAATTTTTCTGAGCAGTTTTCAAACAATCGGAACCTTCCTTTGGTTGTCTGTTTAAGTTAGAACGACAATCTCATGAAAATAGCCACTTATAATATTAATGGTATCAACGCACGTCTTCCTGTGTTGCTACGATGGTTAGCCGAAGAATCACCTGATATCGTATGTCTCCAGGAGCTGAAAGCTCCTCAGGAACGTTTTCCATTGAAAGAGCTGAATGACATCGGATATCATGCTATTTGGCATGGCCAAAAAAGCTGGAACGGGATTGCAGTACTTTCTAAATATGAGATCCAAGAAATTTCAAGGGAGCTTCCAGGAGATACCGACGATGTTCAAAGCCGCTATCTGGAGGTTATGATTCAACAAATCGTGATCTGCTGTCTTTATCTGCCTAATGGAAACCCCTTTCCCGGACCCAAATTTGATTATAAGCTGATGTGGATCGAGCGCTTAGCCAAACGGGCCAAAACGCTGCTTAGTATGGATATTCCAGCGATACTCATTGGTGATTTTAATATTATTCCAACAGAAATGGATACCTATAAACCTGAAAAATATATCAATGATGCATTGTTTAGAAAGGAGGTGAAAGAGGCTTTCAGTCAACTTCTTGAAGAGGGTTGGCAGGATTCCATTCGTCAGCTTTTTCCGGATCAGCAGGTTTATACGTTCTGGGATTACTTTCGTCAGGCTTACAGCCGAAATGCCGGTTTACGTATAGACCACATCTTATTGAGCCCTTCAATTCGGGATCGTTTAATTGAAGGCGGTATTGATCGGGATGTTCGCGGCTGGGAGAAGAGCAGCGATCATGCTCCTACATGGATTCGATTACGGAATAGCAGCACTAATGGTTAAGAAGATAAATACAAGCGCTGGATTGTTATTGTATAAATTTCAGGCTTTAGAAATTTATTTTTTCTTAGTACATCCTGGAGGACCCTATTTTACAAAAAAAGATGAAGGCTCATGGACAATCCCTAAGGGAGAAATCGATATGAACGAAGATGAACTCGATGCGGCCAAAAGGGAATTTATTGAAGAGACAGGTTATCTTCCTGGCGGAAATTTCATTGCGTTAAATTCTATTCAACAAAAGGGAGGCAAAATAGTTAAGTGCTGGGCAATTGAAGGCGATATAGATCCAGCTAAACTCGTTAGCAATACCTTTGAGATGGAATGGCCACCGAAATCAGGAAAAATGCAAACTTATCCTGAAATAGATCGTGGAGCTTGGTTTACGTTTGCAGAGGCAAAGAAAAAAATAAACGAACGACAGATTTCTTTTCTTGAGCAAGTTATTGCTCATGGGAAATGACGTTTAAATCATATCTTTTTATTGAACAGACACTACTTTGAAGATTTCATTGCTTTAACCTTTTTTGTATTGCCATCCTTTACAAATTTTTGATACTCTTCTGTTTCCATGCCGTATAAGGCTACCTTTCCTTCACTGTTGCTATGGACCCCATACCCATATGTTTTTGTAAGGGGGGAAGCGCGGAGGCAAGCTTGGCCTCTGGAGAAAAAGACTGTTCTGGCTAAGGGATACTCGTCTGGCATGAGGTCTTTCCTTTCCGCATAAACCTGGAAAATAATGTCATCAGATGTATACTGATAAGGTGCTGAGACGATTAATTCATATTGTCTTTCAGCTACGGTTTTATTGTGTTTGGACGGCGGAACAGTACCTTTAACCACTTTGGTATCCGTAGCAGTCATAATCAGGGTATTAAAATAATTTGTCGAATGAGTTTTCATAATTTTAATTTTCTTTAATCAGAAAGAAGTATAATAATACGCAATTCTGCAAATTAACTTGTTTAAAATTATCATTTTTCAGCGTTAAAATAGTTCAATGAATGGATTAATAGTATAACGCAGCGGACAATATTGTATGGGACAAAAATAAGAGGATATCTTGCGATTCATTTTCAAATCGCAAGATATCCTCTTAAATACTGATTACTGTTGTTTTGTGTACTAGAGTGCAGCCTTTATAGCTGCTAAGCAATCAGATTGGTATTTCATGATATTATCTTTATCCGACGCAGATATTTTACCTTCCGCAAGATTTTTTTCAATCTCGTTTTTAATGTCTAAAAGAGATTTTTCCTTATCCAGCGCTTTGTCGGCAGACTCCGCGTTGATGCGGTCTACCCATGTTTTGCCCAATTTTGTATAAAGCTCTTTGGCTTTATCATTGGATAGTACCGGGGCCGTCACTGAAGCTATAGCTGCATTAGCGGCAGCTTTATCTGAATAAACAACTGCTTCAGCATCTTTTGTAGCGGCATCTTCTGAGGTTTTCATGGCATCCTCATTCGCGTCAGCTGCTTTTTCCTCTGCATGTTCCATGCTCTCTGTAGCTTTTTCTTGTGGTGTTTGATTGTTACATGAAACTAGAATTGCTGCAGTCGCTAAAGAAGCGAGTAATGTTTTGTTTGAAATCATAATAATTTATTTTGTGATGTTGTTTAAATAACAAGACCTATTTGTGAATAGTTTCGTTGTTTATTGTTTTTGTAGTTTAATTTGCTCGTTTGTATCTTCCGGATCTGAGGTGAATTGAGAACCAAAATTTTTAAGTGAGCCTCTTTTTCTTCAAAAAATGGATTTATCTGGATATGTTGCATGTTGTTTCTTTTATGTCATTAATACAGCTATTTTAGAACAACAACAGTGCAAATTTTGGCCGAAATAGAGGGGCTGAAAGTGTCAATGTCGTTTTTAAGTAAATATTACGGAAGATGTGATTTATACGTGTATGTTAGTAAATAATCTCATTATCAGATTGATAGTTTTTTTACCTAACACACTTGATCAATTCTCCAATAATATAAAACCGTATAAAATGCTGCCGATAGAATATATTCTTTCTGGTTCTTTATATGGCGTTATTTATACTTTAATTCAGCAATAGTCAAGATATAATCCAAACAAAGTAGTGAAAAGTATTGTTCATTAAATAAAGACTGCTTGTCCGGTCATGAAGAAAGTTTTAAAGCTAGGGCCTTTCCAACCTAGCTTTTTTATTTTTTACCGGAATAGTCTTTCATATCAGTATTTTTATTTGCTCAGCTTCCTGAATAAATGTTAGACAATCGTTTGATCCGATTTTCGTCGTTATATTTTTATATATTAGCCTAAGATATGACATGTTTGAAGAGGGGTGCTAGATTTATGATGTATGGCAAATTATCTCTTTCGAGAATTTCCTATTATTAGTAAATTAAAAGATTAAAACTAGCAAACTATGCGTCAACTGGAGTGCCACGAAGAAGAAATCCACCTATGTGGTAAAATTCAATTTTTCGGTTTCCTTTGTATTTTTGATGAGAGCGGATGTATTGCCGCAAGTGAGAACCTATCTGCAGTCCTGAATACTCCTATGACCGAAATCCTAGGCAGGCCAATCGATCAACTATTGCCTTTGCTATCATCAGAATTGGAGTGGAATGTCAAAGAGATTGAAAGACAGATCAAAGGGGAGATATTTACCCGTTTTGTGGAACGTATTCGTATCAAAGGTGTGGATTATTATCTAAGCATTTACCAGTATGATGACAAAACATACGTTGAAGTTGAGATCTGTAGCGAAAATCATTTAAAAGCGACCCGTTTATTCTATTATGCAAAATACCTTGAAGAGCAGCATGGTAATGCCTGGCAATCATTAACGGTATTGATCCGCCAGATTATTGGTTTTGATCGTGTTATGGTATACCGTTTCGAAGAGGACAATAGCGGTCAGGTAATTGCTGAGTCCCTGGCAGATGGAATGACCTCACTGATGGGGTACCGCTATCCAGAATTTGATATTCCTGCGCAAGCAAGAGCACTTTACGTCAAATTCCTTGCGCGACATGTTGCGGATATCGATGCGCCGATTATTGCTATAAAAGGCTTGGAGCCAGGAGAAATTGATCTTACACGTTGTAGCCTCAGGGCATTGTCTCCAGTACATTTACAATATCTTAAGAACGCTGGCGCGCGCGCCAGCGCCAGTTTTTCGATCGTTATCGAGGGGAAACTTTGGGGGTTGGTGGCCTGTCAGAATAGTCTACCTTTGAATGTTGACCTTGCCCAACGTCACTTATGCGCGTTCTTAACGCAGTACGCTATCAACTATTATCTTTCAGAACATCAAAAAGAAAACCTTGTGGCCCAGACGATAATGGGAGTTATGGAACGTGACCTAAAGTCTGAATTATTAGTAAACAGTGATATTGGAATCGTGCTTGAGCGCTTTGCACCCCAAATCTTGGAAATTGTTGGGGCAGATGGATTGATGATCAAACATGACCGCGGTTGCAAAACCTGGGGTGAGGTACCTGCAGAATTACAGCAGAGTCAGATTGATCAGTATATAGAAATACAAGGCGAGAACGATTTATTTTTTACTTCAAATTTTGTTTACGATGGGACCGCCATAGAGCAATCGGTCATATTTCCCGGTATTCTGCGGATAAATATTCTTCCCAGCAATAAATGGCACATTTATTTATTCCGTAAGGAACATGTATACGAAGATGTCTGGGCAGGGAAACCCGAAAAAATATATCATTATGACCCCGAAAGGGAAGTAGAGTTTCCATCACCCAGGACATCATTTGAAGCTTGGCGTGAAAAGATGAAAGGCAAGTCTGTTAAATGGAAGAAAGCTGAGCTTTCTTTTATGGAGAAAATTGCACAAATAACGCAACAGGCTATTGCGCAACGGGGAGGAGAGATTGCCCAGCTCAACAAGGAACTCGTAAGATCAAACAATGCCTTAGATACATTTGGCTATACGTTGACCCACGATCTTAAAAACCCCCTTTCGTCGATAAAGCTTGCTGCGCAGATGATGTTGATGAAAGATGATCTTCCGAAAGAGATGTTACGAAAAATGGCAACGAATATCATGGATGCTACCGGATTGATAACGGAAATGATGGACAAGGTTTATCAGCTCACACAGTCTAATTATGTGGCCTTTAAAACCGAGCTGATAGATCCTCGAAACAAAATTCTCAATATTCTCGAGAGCTGCAAGGAACAGTTTGAAAGCGCAAGGCTGGAGTTTGTTTTAGGGGAAACATGGCCAATTCTCGGAGAAAGAACACTTTTATATCAGCTGTTTTTAAATCTAATCGGAAACGCGATAAAATATAGCAGTAGAAAAGAACAGCCAAAGGTAGAAGTTTATAGTGAAAAACACGGTCATTCAGTTTATTACTATATTAAAGACAATGGTATTGGTATGGATATTAAGGATGGCAGCAATATCTTTGAAATCTTTAAGCGACTTCCTAACTCGCAGGGTTTTGAAGGATCAGGGATTGGGCTTTCCATCGTAAAGCGTATAGCGGATCGTCTTGATGCGAAGGTTACTGTAGAAAGCGATCTCAGCGTGGGTACAACGTTCTGTGTTAAATTTAGAGGTTGATAGATAACGATGTAATTAGTGTAATGGGAGAAAACAAATTAAAGTAAACATCGTTTCAATAGTTGGAGTTTACATTAAAGAACTTAGATACAAATTGAAGAGTTTTATTCGTCGTGAAATAAAACTCTTCAATTTGTAGCGATTATAAATCCATTATCGTATCTAAACCACGTTTTAATCCCTTAAAGGTACCCATTTTAGCAAGCGCAATCTTAATTCCATTCAGATAGGGGGCTACACCACTTCCAGCTTCATGTTTGATGACTAATTTTTCATCTTCCATACCGAATATTGTTTCAACGCCGAGCACATAGCCTGGTAATCTTATGGCATGCACCTGAATTCCATTGATATCACCACCACGGGTCTCTTTGTTTCCGATGGTATCCTTGATGGGAACTTCAACCGTCGGCTTTTTAATTTTGGAAAGACTGTAGGCCAACTCGGCGACTGTGCCACTGGGAGAGTCTACCTTTCTTTGAGATGCATAATCTATAATTTCAAATTGATCAATATATTTAGCAGCAGTCTCCGCAAATTTCTTCAACAAAACAGCTGTAATCGAAAAATTACCGGCTGCTAACACCGATACAGCCCTTTCTTCCGCCCTTTCTTCAATTTTTTCATAATCCTGATTTGAGAGGCCTGAAGTACCGACAATGACATGCCTACCTTTATTGATCGCATTCAGAATGTTTTGCTTGGCGATAAGTGGTGTCGTAAAGTCAATTAAAATATCAAAATCAATATTCTCAATTGCATTTTCTATGGAGTCAAAGAGGAGGATAGGCGATGTTTTTATCTTTAGAATCTCGGCTAGATTTTCACCCGTATGTGAGCGGGAAAGTCCGCCAACTAACGTATAATTTGGATCGTCAACTATACTTTTACTTAATTCTTTTCCCACCCAACCTGTTGCTCCTGCGATAAAAACCTTTTTCATATTTCTGCTTTTTTACCTATCAATAACTATAAATAAGCTATTTTGTTTGTGATAATCAGTTAGATGAGGTTATGCTTACTTCTTATTTATCCAAACAAGAAGCTTCTTTAATTTGTTGTTATCTGTAAAGTGTATTCAATTCTTAACTTATTTATTCATGATCATGTTTGAAAAACAACTTCTGCAAAGGCTTATTCGAGTTCAGGACGAGCTCTGCGTCACCATCTCTGTCAATACCCATCGTACACATCCTGATAACCTCAGCGACCGGATAAAAATTAAAAACTTTACGAGAGAAGCAATCGATAGACTCTTGGATAAACATGCGAAAAAGGATGTTAGCGGTCTGATCGAAAAATTGGAAAAGATAGAGCATGATCTCGATATCAACTATAATCTTGATAGCCTGCATATATTCGTGTCAGATACCATCGCAGAAGTTTTCAAATCCTCTTGGGAGACGAACCAAGAGGGCGTCCATATAAGCAACACATTTGCCGTTCGTCCTTTGGTTAAGGAAATTGGCCGTCAGACAAGTTATCTTGTGATGTTATTATCGCAAAGCGGTGTTCATCTTTTCGGTGCTCTGAACGGCCGTATCGTCGAGGATATCAGTAATGAAGAGTTCCCTATTCCCGAAAATCAGTTCTACAACACATTTCCGGATAAAAGTAGTGATGCCAAACACCTTGATGACCTCCTGAAAGAATATCTAAATAGGGTAGACAAGGCACTTTTGCGCTATATTGGTGAAGAGAAGATGGTGACACTCGTATTTTGTACAGAAGATAATTATAGTAAGCTCTTACAAGTCGCGGATCGACCTTCAATATATTACGGATACTTACCTATCGATTACAACAATATAGAAACCCATCAGTTGGAGAGCCGGGCTTGGAATTTTATGAAGCAGGAGCTCGTCCGTAAAAATGATGACTACTTCAAAGAACTGGATGCTGCTGTAGGCAAGGGTTTAGTAATAACTGATCTGCAAGAAATCTATCGCGCATGTCAAGATGGTCGCGGGGATCTCTTAATCGTCCAAGAGAGCTTCCATCAAGCTGTAAAGATCCTTTCTGATCGAGATATAGAGCCTGTAGAAAACAACATCGGATTGGATACGATAGATGACATCAGTAGTTTATTGGCGCTGTTAGTCGATGAAAAGGGAGGACAAACCGTATATGTTCCCGAAATACCAAATGAGGAATTGCAGCCTATAGCTCTTAAGACTAGATACTAGATACGTTAGCGATGCTTGGTAAATAACCATTTATGGAGTTCATCAGTTAACAAAAATGGAATGACGATATTATTGTGCTGTAAATTTTTAAACGTAGTGAATTTAAGTCGATGATTTCCCTGTAGCTTTTCGTATAAGATTTTGCTGCCAACATAGGGGTTTTCGCTGTCTTTTTCGCCATGAATAAGCCAAATGTTTTTACGCTTAAATGCATTAAGATTAGATAAATCCGGGACAGCAGCGATGGAAATCATTGCAGCAAATTTATCAGGAGCCAAGCGCATCAGGTTTTGAGTGGTTGAAGCGCCCATGGAATAACCGATGAGGTAAATACGGTTTATATCGATATTTGGATATTCGGTTTCGATATTGTCTATCAATCCTAAGATCTGTTGCGCATCTCTTGAAGGTTTGGCTATAAGTATATCATCCTGATTTGGTTCGTAGTTCGATGAGCGCTTTTCAAACTGCGGGGCTATCACAAAACAATTGAACTTAGCATAAATATCCCCTCTAACCCATGTCCTTGCCAAATGTTCCAATTGGTTTTCATTGTCAGTACCTATTCTGGATGAATTGTGAAATGTAATGACAAGGGGATACTTCTTTTTCGGATTGAAATTCTTTGGTAAGAGAAAACGATATGGTATAGTAGCGAATTCATTTGTAAATACCCTTTTCTCAAACTGATCGACGGATAATTGGTTTAATGCTGTTCTGGTTTCCGCAAATGTTGTGCTATCAATAGACCTGTTATCGAATTCGCACTGCTGTGCAGAACAAAAATTACAGGTGATTATAAGGAATAAAACACCAATTTGTAGAAAAAATCTTATTTTCTTTTGTCGCATGAGATCCTAACTTAGATATCGCAATCCAATTGTATTGATTATTGTGTTAATACCCTGTTTTGTGATGATAAATAAGATCGCAATAATCACAACTCTTAGAACAAGTTCAATTTTGCTATAATTGTAGGCGGAAAAATACTGAAAGAAGAATATGATGGTATATAAAAAGATCAAAATAACAAATAGGAAATTTACTGTTAGTATAGTGGTAGGGTCATCGGTTATAATAAGCGTAAAAGTGATAAAAAATCTTAAAGAAACAATCGCCGCTAAAAGGAATATATTGAGTACTAAATTCTCCGTATAATTTTGTCCACTTTTTTTAAAAATTAAGTAACTCATAAGCGCATTGAAAGGGATAACGATAAATGTCACAAATTTCGAGTAGTCCTTAATTACCTTAGAAAGTCCTGAAACACTCTCTTGATTGAGCACATCTTGTAGACCTATCTTCGTAAATTTTGAAAAAAAGTAGTTTATCGTAAGTAGGATGATTACGGTCGCAAAATAATTGAAATGTTTTGCTCTTTTACCTTCAATATATTCTCTTACACTATTGCCCGGCCGTGTAAAAAGTTCCTTCATTGTATAGAGAAATCCACTGTCGAAATGGAAAATTCCATGAATAAAATCGTGGATGAAAAAATGCTTGAGGGAATATCTGTGAGTTTCAGCTTTTTGTCCGCAATTGCCACAAAAATTGGCATCAATTGTACAATTGCAATGAAGACATTTATTATTCATTATTTGGTTAATTTTTTTTGCAAATATAGATTTATTATCGAAAAATCCACATATGCTCATCCCCAATTTTCGTCGTACCGAATTGCAATTTCGACGAAAAATAGGACCATGATCATCATCTTTGCTTAGAAGCTATTAAAGTAGTGTTTATATTTAAGAAGTAAATCAAAAATAAAACTTACGATAAATGAACGCATTAATAGTGTGAGGCCGCTAAGAGCAAGTAAATCTTTCCTAATTTTTATGGAAAATAGATTTGAAATACATCATTTAGATGAACGATCCATTCGTGTAGTCTTTATTAAAAAATATACCTATTTTATAAAGTAATCGATCAATTTGATTATGTAAAAGCCTCTCGATTTACCAAAAATCAGAGGCTTTGTTTAATTGGATACATCAAATGTAATCCGTAAATAATAAGGCCAATTCTTCGGAATTGGCCTTATTATTTATATTGTTCAATCTTAGCAGCTTCTAGTCATTATCATGCTCCTCTGTTGCAAATGAAAATTTAACAGACTTTTGTGGGTAAGCCTCCATACTCTTGCGGCTTGTGTTTTTGATGATGGTTTTGATACTCACGCGATCTCCCAATTTAAAATAAGCTTCTACGATTTGGTAATCCAGTAGGTAGGGACCACAAAAGTAGTTCCCGTTATCATCTTTTTCGATGACTCCCTGATAAAGCCCTGTTCTTGTCTCTTTTGGCATGTTAATTTAATTTGGAGAACAAAGGTAGGAAGAGTATTTGAAGAAAATGATATGAAAAATGAATTTAGTATCATTTTATAAAATTAAATGATCGAAAGAAATCTGTTAATAAAATCCTATTGATGAAATTAGATTAAAATAGAGGATAATTCGCTAATTTTATTCATATTCCATATTAGCTTGCTTTGAAGCAATCAAGAAAAAGGATCTGTATATATGTGGTGAATTTGAACGTATTTTGTCTACACTTGATAAGAATGTTAAGACATTCACACCGCGGGAGATTGAAGTATTACAATACTTTTCAGAAGGTTATAGTGTCGCTGAAACTGCTTCGAAGACCTTTTTGAGTCCGCACACTGTCGTTGCCCATCGTAGGAAGATGATGGCAAAAGCAGAGTGTCAAACCATTGGATAAATGCTTAAATATGCCCGTGAGCATAATCTAATTTAGGGTGAAAGCGCACCAATGTCGTGCGCTTGGATAATACGAGAGGGGAGGATTTTGTAATTAAAACCGGTAACCTACGGATAATGCGGTGCGGATACCGGCAAATGGTCCGCTCGTGCTTATGGTGACACCATCAGCATTGACTTCTTTTTTGATTTTCATGAGATTGCTATCAAATTCATCCAGTTGCTTTTTGACTTCACGTTGTTCGTCTGCATTTAGTGGGGTTTTCCCATCAAATGTTCCATTATTGAATCCGTAATTTGGACCAATAATACGCCAATCGAGATAAATATTTTGACCGAGTCGCCATTGGCTGCCGAGAGCTGCACCAGCAGTAAAAGCATTTAATGTGCCCGAAATCGGTACCTCTCTATGATAATTAGACTCATCGACGGTAATTTTAGTATGTACATTATAGTTGGCGTATTTAACAAAGGGTGCTATATAGAAGCCTTTTAAAGCTTCTTTGTTGCCTAGGTAGAAACGTACTTCTGGCGTGATTGAAAAAGCCCCTAATTTGGCTTCGCCCAAAATATTGTTATCATCATCAAAAGCAGATTCCCAAAGCGATTTAAATGGTAAGCTAGCATCTGGACGATAACTTACAGTTCCATTGATTGATAAGTGTTCATTAATTGGCCTTTCATATTCCAGCGAAATATTTCCAACAGCTAGTGGCCAAAGATTTAGTTTGATAAGATTTGACTTTTCTTGTGCTTTTAGCCCAGAGATAGTACATATCCCAAAGGTAAGCACGGCAAGGTAGCGCAATTTCATAGTAGTTGTTCCAAAATTCAGGTAGCAAAGATATTGGAATATATTTTTAATCCGCATAGCATGGTTGGGGGCACAAATTTGTTTTTTAAGCATTATATCTCCTAATGGTTTAGATTTTAGTTCTTTACAGAACGTAGGAAGTTGGATTTTGTTGTTTAAATTTTTATATTATGTACTATTGAGCTTTTATTGTGCTTACAAAAGAATCCTTTTAATATGGGTAAATTTGCTAAGTGAAAAACGAGGATGAAAAGAGTTCAATTTTATACCGATCAATCGAAACCTTTCCCTGTGTGAAATCAGGTAAGATGCTCGATATGCATGCCCAAGATCAATATCTCGTAAAAGTGATGTTTACAAAAGGAATGGGCGAGGAATAGTCCAGGAATTTTAGGACAGGTTGATTGGCAGTCTTTAAAATATACACCGAGGGAGTGGATCCCTCAGTGTATTTAGTATATTAAAGTTTGTTGCCTTCTAAAGTGCTTATGCTTTTAGCAGGTATTGTTAGGGAATAGACGCCTGAACTATTTGGACTCACAGCCCCGACGTTGCCCCAATGGCCTGAACTTGTTGCAGTGGTCTGATAGTTGTTTAATGCGCCACTCGCAAAACCACTGAGGTTGATGTCCAATGGAACTGCTGCCGTACCTGTGTTGGTGACAACCAGTGCAAACTTGCCTGTTTGCGGATCTTTATAAGCCGAAATCAACAAGCCATTTCCATTCTGAACCGCTACATTGATTCGCATATAATTCGCTTTAATAAATCTGGAATAATGTCCCATCACATCATAAGTTTTTGGAAACTCCAGAGAGCCGTCACTTTTTGTACATATGAGTGCTTCATTGTTTTGAAAAGCCAACATACCTAGCCAAAACACATAAGCATTAGCATTGCAATCTGCAAGAAGCTTGTGCATGTTAACCGCCAGTTTCAGGCCGCCTTCAATACCACTGTCATAGTTGCCGCCATCATCGGAAGCTTCGGTTACCCACATCGGTTTACCTCCAATACTAAAATTCCACATGGAAGGACTCTGGTTAAATCCACGTTGCCCTGTGATGATGCCGCTGATCTCTACGTAACCATGTCCCGCAAGGATGTCAACGTTGCTTCTGTCCATGCCTGACAAGAAATTATCGGCAGTTCCCCAAGCCGCGTTTTCAGAAGATACAATTTTGGTGGATTGAAGACCCGCACTATTTAACTCAGGACGTAGATTGTTGGTAATAAATTGCCCAAGATGAGAGGAGTCCCAATAAGAAGCATCCCAATCCGAAAAGACATTTTCAGGCTCATTTGACGGGGAGATTGCATTGATCGTAATTCCTTCATTCTGAAATGATTTTACAAATCCAGTCAAGTAGCGGGCAAAAGCTGTTGAGGAAGTATTAAAATTAAGTCCATTAAACCATTTTGCAGAAATACTGCTTGTATTGGTTTTCATATATAAAGGGGGCGTCCATGTACTCGCCATAACGAAAGGAACCTCATATCGTTCCTTCGCTTTCTTCATAATCCAGACCTGCCCAAGTTGCTCTTTCTCGTCTGCCGTCAAATTCTGATAGGCTGCGCTATTTCGATCGACATCAATCGATACTCCTGCCGGTTTAATGGTGACCACTTTGGTCTGCTGGTTAAAAGGGTAGGTGTGAAGTACCTTGCCGCGAAGGATATTTAGTTTCAGCCCACTGCCTCCCCATAAATAATCCAGGATACTATCTCTTTTTGCAGACTCAAAGAATGGAACAATTCGGCCCCCGAATGCACCAAATCCATCAATCTTTTGATAGGTTTGATCCCAATTCAATGTTGCAATTGCTGCTCCTGCCTGAGCGGATACCGCAGCTTTTTTGTTGAGTAGTGCCTCTGGACCTTCAGGAGTCAATGATGTTTTTTGGCAACTAAAAATAGAAAATGTGGAAACTACAGCCAAAACAGTATAAAGCCTGTTCCGGCGACTGGTTAATTTTAACATAACTTAGTTTTTAAGATTTGTGAATGAATCATTAATTTAATTGTGCTAGGCTTTTTGAGCCGTTCTCTTCGTCGTTGTTTTGTTTTGCCTCCTTTCTTTAGTTAAAAAATTAAACATTCACCGATTTCCACATTGGTTAGTATTTGAAAATTAATAATATTTTGGGATAATTTATTATATATTTTATTATTTTTTATCGATTTAAAAATAAATACATATTCTTTTAATGGTAACTTAATTTTATTCTTCCTTTTTTGCCGAAAATGAAGATTGAGCTTGTCATTGATTATGCATTAAAAACTGATGTCTAATGATATTTTCAAGTTCACCAACTTGACGTTGATCAATAGTATCGTTGACAATAATAACGATGCCATAGGCATCTGCAGGATACAGAACACATAAGGTATTGTAGCCTATTTTGGTATTCCCATCATGATAGAAATAGCGAACGCCACGTTCATCGGTATTAATCATCCAACCGAGGCCCATGCCAAACCCATCTTCTTTGCCATAAGTCAGTTGATGTGTCAGCTCGACGGCTTTATCCGTAAGTTTCAGGTTGGCTTCCATGTAGGTCAATAGGTCATTGATCGTTGAATTCATGGTGGGGCCAATGTAGAATCCTCTTAAATTGGCGAAAGGGACAGGTTGCCCTTGTTGTTATGCCCTTGTATGACTTCTCTTTTTTGTGCCTCATCTAAATATGGGGCTGTATGTTGCATACCTAAATGAGTTTTGAGATAGCTGCTGACAAGATGTTCATAGGAGTCCGCATAAATAGTTTCCAATAGCGCAATAAGTAGCATGACGGCTGTACTATTGTAGCTGAATTTTGTGCCGGGAATAGTGTCAGGTCTAACTTTTCTCAGGTCTACCAACAAGCTGTTACGGTTATAATTTGCGAGATAATCTACCTGTTTTGGGATGGATAGCAGGCTTAAACTATCGGCAACTTTAGCAGAAAGCGATCTGAAGGTCTTCGGAAGTGCTGAAGTATGATTTGCAAGATGCTTAACGAGGATTCCGTGACCATTGTATTGTAGATTGGGATAACTTCCGGTCAGGTATTTACGGACATCATCATCAAGGTTGATTTTCTTCTCAATCACGGCTTGTGCGAGCAGGGTAGCAGCGAATGTTTTCGCTACCGATCCAATATTATAGTAATTGTTGGCGTTGGGTAAATTATCCTTACTGTAGTTGTAGGTTATTTTGTGTCCTCTGTTATAAATCCCAATTGATACACTATGGGTATTATCCCGGGAAAGATAGTCCTCAACTGCACGAGCTACAATTGTATCGAGTTGAGTTTTCACTATGTGATCAGTTTTGATAGAGTTCAAATGCTGCCCTGTCAACGAAAGACTATTCAGTAGTAAGAGGAGACCTAGGAACATAGGTAAAGGTTTCGATAACATAGTTATAAACATGTGGTCATTTTTGAACCTTCAGGAACAATGCTCTACAAAAGCGGCATTGTTCCTGAAGGAAATAATTAAGGTAATGTCGTCAAATTAATTGATGGTGCTGTACCAGTACCGGATCGTGTAAACTTAGTCCCGGGATTGACAACTGTATTGAAAAATCCACCATTTTTCAGGAAAAAGCTAGTGCCTGTTATTCCACCCATAGCGTCTATACGCTGGTTGTTGGAGTAGGTTGCATCGACTGTAAAAGTGCTTTCAACAACCTGCAGCCAGGTTCCGGCCGAAGTACGCACCCATTGATTGCTATATTCTGCAGAGCGGCCAAGGAAACCGTTGTCGGCATTAAAATTTTCGAGGAAGCTATGAAAACCTGTTAAATAGGTATTTGTTTTGGGACGTTTCCAGCTTGCAATAAGCGTCCAGGTATTGGTCGAAGGATCATTAAACCACGCCGTGAAATCAGTACTTCCATTGTTGTCAGGTTCTCCCTTCAATAAAAATTTATAGGTAGTGGCGGCAGTCCAATTATACTTGAGGTAGCTCTGTCCGCCAGAACCTTCGCCACCAAACTCACCCGTCGTGGTATTTGTTCCTTTTCTATTTAATGTAATGCGGTCTTCTGCTGGTATTTGGGAAGGGTTATCGGTACTATATGGACTCCATACCGAAAATAGTATTCGACGCTCTGTTGCTGAGTTTACCTGCATACCAAAATACCCTTGGCCAAACCCATTGGCCATAAAGTAGGAGCCTATTTTATCTTCACCCGCAGGGACTTTCACCTCACTGTAATAGTAAGAAACCTGTTGATTGGTCGGAATAGTATAGCTGAGATGGCAGGAAGGACCTCGTCTGGACCAGTAATAAGTGTTGTCGACATTGTTGTCACTGTAAATGACAGTGCCATTCGTTGCTGAACTATCTAAGATCAGGTGTGATACATCTGCAAAATAACCGCCTGACTTAGATACACCTTGAAGATCCATCTTTATATATCCAGCGGTATTTAACGAATAGGTACCGATATTGTAATCTTGTAGTGCTCCACCCTTAAGTTTGATTTGTTTGCTTACGCCATTGATTGTTAATTTCACTGTACTGCTATCTCCGGCAGGGAGGACTTTGGCTCTAATTTTTACGCGTAAAGCGCCTGCTTGTGGTACCCTTGCATAGGTACTGATTACGCTATTGGTATTTGTCCAGTTTGCTAGACCATTGTTGTTGATAACTTCAACCGCACCGGTAGGAGCAGACGTAACAAAGGCATTGCCGCCCAATGGTACCTCATAGCCATTCGCACCCGGTGAGGCAGCCCGTAGTGCCAACTTTTCTTCTGAATTTGGTTGAACCTCGTTCTTTTGGCAAGAAATAAGGTTTGCCAGTGCCACAAAGAGCAGCAGTGTAGATTTGGGATATCTCATAATTTAAATTTAATTGTTCTAGCTAATTTTGTAAATACAATTGAACTAAACGAAAAATATTAAATGCAATCGTTTGTGTTGATTGTTTTTGTAACAACAGGGATACCGCAGGCATCGGCTGTGATTTAGGAGTTGTCATTGGTCACAGGCATCATTTATAGATGACTTTTATTTTTTACATTTGGAAGAAAGGCTGCTTTCATCGTTTTTTTGTAAGTTCGCGACTTCAAAATTCGTAGGCGTTAATTGATTGCAATCAGTCGCTGGGAGACTATAAAATAATAAGTAGTGTATGAATATCATTGAAAGCATAAAAAAGACCAATTGGCTGCGTATCGCATTATTTTATGGGTTGGTGCTGTTGGGGACCTTTGCTATGCGAAAGCTTCCTAATATTTTCCAGTTGGCAACAAAAGGCCTTTTTAGCTTTCCTTTGCCCTGGAATATGAACCACGGATTTATTATTCTGATTATCTCGGCGTTTTTTTATGCCCTGTCAAAAGTCGTTTCCACTGTCACACTCTTTGGCCCTGATAAAACAAAATCACTTTTGTTTCCACTTCTTCTATTTGCAGGGTATGGGATTTATGGATTCAAAAATAATTACGGTGTTGATGAGCACGTTTGGGCATTGCTGTTCTGCTTGTTTACATTGCTGTATGATATCATGGAGGAGTTTACTTGGCGGGGCTATTTGAATGATAGTCTGGGCGAAATAAAATGGCCTGTTAAAAGTGTAATAACGGGGATATTTTGGGCGATATGGCATCTCCTAATTTTTGATAACTTCTCCCAATTTTTTGGCTTTGCCGGTTTTCTACTCTTATGTATTGTGTTTTCGTTTGTATTGACTTTCTCTACCATTAGAACCAATTCAATTATAGCTCCAGCCACCTTACATGCGCTTATGGGAAAGACAAACCTCGTCACCCTCATATTATTTATTCTTTTCATTCTTCTCTTGCTCTTTTGGAACAAGAGAATGAAGGGGGCAACAAGCAGCGTTGGACTCAAATCCTAGGAGAGCAGTATTTCGTTGTTACCATAAACCGGTCACTTTGACGCTGGCCTGATGGTCAGGAGCGGACGTTACTATTCCGGAAGATCTAATAGATGTGGTGCTTCAAATGTAATTTAGGCTATTCAGCCAATCTATCGGCATGCCGATGCGCAAGTTTCCAGCTACCATGCTCTCTTCTAAATATTTCAGTAACCCGGAGATTAAAAATTACGGGTGCATCTTGTCCTGTCATTTTAACCGACGATCGTTGGATACCCGTCCAGTAGGCTAGTGAATTACTTGCATCCTGATGGATCACTTCAAATTCATTTTCCGCATGCGGAAGAAAATTGGAGGCTCCTTTTTGATTAAAATCATTCACCTGAGATACGCCCGAGATGTATATTCCATGAGGTGGGAAAATTGTTGCCGGATCGCTTGTCACAGATAGATCTTTTAGGGAGTCAAAATTTCCCTCCAGAAAATCTGTTGAAGCTTTTAATCTGATCATCATAAACTGCTCGAAATCCGAAAGGGCTGCATTGTCTGTTTTCATGTCTTTTATTTTTGTTTAGCTTATGCAAAGTTCCCAAAATGGATTTATTTTATCCTGTGACGATCGTCACATAATATCAGGGGTTCAATCTTCGTTTGCGGATCCTGCTTAATGTTTCCCGGGCTACCCCCAAAAAGGAGGCTAATTGAGAAAGTGGCACACGTTGTAGGATTTCGGGATATTTGCTTTCTAGATAAGACAAACGTTCAGCAGCGGTATAGAGTTTAAACAGATTTGCGAATTCTTCCTGCCGTGAAGCGAAATTCCGAATACAATGTCGTCCCAAACGTTCGATTTCTATGGACTGTGCAGCGAGTTCAAATAGTTTTGTTCTATCAAAAATTACGGCCGTCAGCGCTTCGCAGGCAACGATATTAAATTCGGATTTCTGTCCGCTGCCAAAGCTTTGAACATTGGTAGCGATGTCATTTTCAAAAAAAAATCCTGTATTCTTCACCATACCCTCTATAATATAATAGCTTTTACAATAGCCTTTGTCGATGTAAAATAGCGAGTCGCAAACTTGTCCCTGTTCCAGCAGCAGTTCATTTTTTTTGAAGTGGCGCAATGTTAATGCGGGTTGCAGTAAATGCCAGCTGTCCGTCGAAAAATCGACTAGGGCTCGAATATAATTGCGAAGATTGTCCATAATCAAAATTAAAAAAATTTGAGCGCGTATAAAGCCTATTTTTCTGCTGTAGCAATTTGAATATTTACCTTCTGGGTAGTCACAATAGTTTGTCTGATAGCTAAGATCTTCGTAACGAGCTGTTTGTAGCGTTTCGGCTACAGGTTTTTTGAATATCAAATTTAACTTATTGTTTAACTTTTTTTTAGATTACTTTTATGACACCTATTCCGTCGAAACCTGCACCCTAGTGTACCTAATTCGCTGAATATCGATATTGTTAACGTAAAGAATATGTTTTTGTCTATAGTTGCTGTTGTGGTATTTTTATTGAATGTTATGCTAATTTTTGTCAATATTAGACGAGAAAATACGTTATTTCATAGACACCTAACGATTATTCTTTCGTTGGGTTTGTTTCAGATCTTGTTCGGATTTTTATGCAATCACTTGTTCCACGAGTGGCTCTACCTCTTGTTGACCTTTCCCATCGGATTGTTGTACGGTCCCGCATTGGCTTTATTAATCCATGATCTCGATGGCGGAACTACCAGATTGCGTCTGTGGAAGCATACGTTCCCTTTTTTGGGAGCGATAGCGATTTTTATCTTACTCTGTAGCAATTTTACCATGCGGTATCGCTATAATATTGACTATGCTATCTTTCTCAATTTTTTATCTTATATCCATATATTGGGGTATATCTTTTGGATTTGGCTCGGAATAAGAAAAAAGAAAAATTATCTATTTAAATTTAATCTCAAACGGATAGTCTTTTTTGTCAGTTTAATTAGTTTTGTTTGTGTATCCTCATTTTTGATATTTAAAATGGCATACGATGATGCTAATTTTAATATTCATCGCGGATTCAATATGTGCTTATATGCACTCTTTCTCTCAGCAGTGCAATTTGTGGTACCTCCAAGGGCTAAATTGTTGCAGCCGGCGCAATTTAATAGGTTTGAGGAATCTGAAATTTCACAACGGACAATAGCGGTCGATTTGATGCCACTGGAAAAACAAAAAGCAAAACTTTCAGTGCCGCTCATTAGCAGAGAAAAGCAGTTCGAATATAGAAAATCCATTGATTATTTTATACAAACGTTGGCTTACCTGGATAGCGACCTCAATAAGGAAAGCTTCTGCCGGCAAGTCGGTATTCCCGCACATCACCTAGGCGCCTTCCTTAAGGATGAGTTTGATAAAGGATTAAATGGATTTATCAACCAATTGCGATTAAGTTACGCAGCCAAGCAACTCCGTTCACGGGAGTTGGTCTATACAATCAGCGATCTAGCTTTTGTTTGCGGCTTTAATTCCAGAGCGTCTTTTTATCGTAATTTCCAGTCGCAATTTGGCTGCTCTCCCCATCAATATCGTATGGAGAGTCTGTCAATGGTATGTGGCTAAAATCAGATTGTCTCAATTTGTACCTTTTATTTTATCTTTTTACAAAAGAAATATTTTCTTTTTATCGCAAAAACAGCTGTCCCGTTTCGAGGGACATAAAGCTGTTTAAGTTGTTTAATATGCTCTTTATTAGGTGTTTATGGTTTATATATTAAGCATTATCCCTGAGCGGTAAATTTATCTGCCAGGGAATGCTCTTTCTTTGAGACATGCTTTTTCAATCGATTGATAATCTTTGCCAATAAGTTTTTATGCCTTTGAAAATGAATCTATTTGTGTCAGATTGAGCGAAAGGTATAAAATCGAGAACTGTTTATCAACCAAAAAAAAGAAGAATATGTATTACGATTTTTATCTGTATTATTTGAGCTATCTGAGCTCTCTTTACAATGGATATCCCTTAATTATTCGAATGACCTTGGTGATGGTGATGGTGTTGGCAGTAATTACACTATGTGGTATACTGCGCTTACTATTTATCGGGTATAAAATTAATAAGGAAGAGCGGCGAAAGAACAAAACGAAGCAGCATTTCGAGGAGAAGCTGGATTTTGTCATGCGCAATAAAGCAAATTATGATGTTGAGGAAATCCAGGCGCTGCTGGACTACGATGCGAGTAAAGCGAAAAAGTGGAAACTGGAATTAGTGACCGATCTGGTTCTTTCAGTCAAAAATACGGTGGATAGAGTAAGTTTGCTTAATGTAATTAATTATAAGAACTGCTTGGAAGCATTGGGATTGACGCGGTTCTGGGAAAAGCGAATGCGAGTTACGGGTATTGACCGTCGGCGTGAAGTCTTACAGATTGTGGGTGAAATTGATAATGGAGTCAATAGTGGTGTACTCTCCAAGTCAACTTTTCATAAAGATATCCAACTGCGTAAAACTGCACGGGATCTATATACAAGCCAGGACACCTATAATCCATTTCGGTTTATGGAAGAAAATTTTGATGAGGCTTTTACTCAATTGGATAAATTGCGTCTCCATGCGACATTGATAAAAAAATCAAATGAAGGAAAATTACCTAATTTACTCCGTTGGATCAATAATTCCAAAAATCCCAATTACATCATTTTTGTGCTACGAGAGATTGGTTTCTTCAAACAATACGAAGCTTCTACAACATTATTGACTCTTCTCGATAAACAAGAGAACAAGGATGTTCGGGCCCAGATTGTGATTACGCTTGGAGAACTCGATTATTTTGAATGTGCACCTGTACTTATTGAAAGATTTGCCTTGGAGAACAGCAGTGTCAGAGAAGCTATTATTAGAGCGCTGGGTAATCTAAAGGACGAACAAACATTGACTTTCCTGGTCGAGACTTACCAATCTACCGAAGATGTAAACATTAAATTGCTTGTTGCACGATCCATCAAGTGCCATGGCGAGAAGGGGCAGCAAATGCTCAATCAGCTCAAAGAAGATGCCCGTTCCGCTGCAAAGGAGAAAGAGAACGTGCTACTGGATCAGGTATTTTCAGAAAATATTTTCGTATCAGCCTAAACTTTTAGAAAAATGGTATATTTCTTTACTTATCTCATTTATTTTTATGCAACTACGCTTGCTATTTTCTATATAGCATTGCTCGTTATGAGCTATTTCAAAACGATACGTTATCGTTATTCCTATACAAGAAGGGATGAAAATTATCTCATAAACTTCCCGGAAGAGGCGCCAGGAATATCAATTGTTGCACCGGCATTCAACGAAGAAGTTATTATATCTGATAGTGTCAATTCTCTACTAAATCTCGATTATCCAACTTTTGAGGTCATCATTGTTAATGACGGTAGTAAAGACAGGACTTTGGCGATTTTGATTGAAGAATTCGAACTTGAAGAGGTCCCTTATTACTATGTATATAAGGTCTACTGTAGGCCGGTACATCGTATATTACGCTCCAAAAATCCGGCTTACAGTAAGTTAATTGTGGTCGACAAGGAGAATGGCGGGACAAAGGCCGATGCGATGAACGCCGGAGTGAATATGGCCCAATACGAATATTTTATTAATACAGATGTTGACTGTATTCTGGCCAAAGATACGCTGAGCAAAATTATTTTACCAGTATTGGACAGCGAGCAACATGTTATTGCTGTTGGAGCCACCATGCGAATGGTAAATAGCTGTTCGATAGACAAAGGGCAGATTACACGCGTGCGGCCACCAAAGGGCCTTATTCCACTTTTCCAAGAAACAGAATATCTACGATCTTACCTGGTGGCCAAAATGGGCTGGTCAATGCTCAATGCCATTCCGAACGTGTCGGGCGGTTTTGGTCTTTTTGATACACAGGTCGTGGTATCAGCAGGTGGCTTTGATTCAGCATCTCACGCCGAAGACATGGATATGACTGTGCGGATGGTTGCCTATATGCGGGAAAATAGAAAGAAATATAAAATAGCACAATGTCCATACAGCCTCTGCTGGACGGAGGGACCTCCAAATATCAAAGTGTTGAATAGGCAGCGTACCCGCTGGGGACGTGGTATGCTGCAATTCATTATTGACCATCGGAAATTCTTCTTGAATAAGGACTACGGCCGCCTTGGGTTTCTCGTTATGCCTTATATCGTTTTCTTCGAATTTCTGGCACCAATAATCGAGTTTACTGGATTTTTATTCCTGCTGTTTCTCTTGTTTACGCATCAGGTCAATTTTGATACATTTTGGATGATGCTGCTTTATGCGTACCTCATCGGTCTTTCTGTATCCATCATTACCGTTTCGTATGATCTGGTGTTGAATAAGCTTTACAAAAACTTTTGGGAATATCTCAAGCTTGTCCTGTTTTCGGCGTTTGAAGCTATTATATACCACCCTTTGGTCGTGGTTTTTACCCTAAGAGGATACATTCAATATTTAACCAAGCGAAATTTCAAGTGGGGACAGATGACCCGACAGGGCTTTTCGCCTTCAAAAAATGCTAACACTGCCAATAACAATGTTTAAGAAGTTTACATACGCCAGTTTATTTATCGGCTTTTCTGGCGCTTTACTGCTGGGACATCCCAGTTATGCTCAACGGGCCGGAACGACAATTGAAAGAAATAAAGATGCAAACGAAATTAATGAACTCTATAACCAGGGAAAATGGGAGGAAGGAAAGAAAAAAGCGGAAGAATTTCTTCAAAAAAATCCCAAAGATTCAGATATGCGCATGTTGCTTGGTAAGTATTATCTGCATCGGCAGCAATATGACAAAGCACGGTATGAGCTTGTAAAATCGCTTGAATATGCCCCAGCAAATGTAGAATCCAAACATATGCTGGTCGCAGTAGAGACCGAAACACAGCGCTACTCGAGTGCGATCTGTTACATCAATGAACTATTGGAGGTCAATCCGTATTGGAAAGGATTATGGCGTAAAAAAATAGAGTTATATCGCACGATGGGCAATCAGGTCGAGGCAGACCGCCTATTGAAGCGTATCTCCCAAATCTATCCGGAGGATGCCGAACTTAAATCCGACCAAAACTATCTCTTGGAGAAACGCAACGGAGAAATAAAAAAATCAGGTAAGATCGATCAATCTATTGACATAGGTAAGAAATTGGTCGAAGAACAACCCCGAAAACAGGATAGTTATTTTTCGGTCATCGATAATTATATCAAGGCAGGGGATTTTAACAATGCATTGGTATATACCGAAAGGGCGTTGAATCAGTTTCCTGGTAGTGGTGGCTTCGTGCAGAAGAAGATTGCCATATTGGAGCATCAACAACGGTATCCCGAAATTTTGGCATTTTTGGATGAACAGCTTAAACATGGCGGTAGCAGCAGTCTGCGGTCTCAATACAGCTATTTTTTGCTTGAAGCGGCAAGAAACGCCAAAAATAATGACCCGGCCAGCCTGTATGGAAAAATATTCGATGGTGCCCCCGGTAATAAGGAAGCTTTTGACTATGTGTATAATGACATGATCGCGAAAGAGCAATATGAGAGCGCTATTGCTGCTTTAAGTAAACATCGACGTAGTGTAGGGGGAAATAAGGAATTAGATATGCGGGAATTGACCGTCTATAAACGCATGGGAGATCAGGCAAAAGTGTCAACGTTGACAAAAACCTATTTTGCAAAATATCCAGGCGATACCGATCTCCGTGAATCTTATGTCACGCTCACTTTACAACAGGCAAAAGCCAACTTTCAGGACGGCAAAATTGCAGGCGCTATTACCGACTGGAAAGATGTCATCCGTTATGGGGATGATGCATCGGTATCCATAGCACAGCAGGGATTGTATAATGCTTATGTAACGGAAGGGCGATATCAGGAGGCAATTGTTGTTTTGGACGACATTCTTCTTGATGAACCTGGCAATACGATACTGATGTTGAAGAAATCGGATCTTTACAATAAACAACGACGGTATGACCAGGCGCTCACGATTTATGAACAGGTATTGGGCAGAGCAAATGAAGAAGAGCGCCAGCGTTTGTTGAGTGGTTATAGTGATATCATGATACCGATGGTCAAAAGTCTCATGGAAGCCTATAAACTCGCTGAAGCGCGACAGTCAGTGGATAGATGGCTGACAATTGACCAACATAATCAAGATGCACTTCTTTATATGATCAATATCTGTTATCAACTGCGGGACAATGATGCGATGTTGCGTTATGCACAGATTGCAGAAGGGCAATATGCCGACGATGTTGCATTTAAAATAAAACTCGCAGAGGCAATGACACATAAGGTTGAAAAAATTGCTGACTCTTGGGCGCTCTTGCATGGTCAGGTAAAGCTCAACCCCTTCCATATTCCTTTGGTAAATACGTTTACAAGTACAACAGAGGAATACGCTGGACGTTTGCTGAGGGCTAAGGAGCATGGGATGGCATTGACAGTCATCGACACAGCGCTACATTACAAAGACAATAAGACGCTGAAATACATGAAAGGCCTGGCCTACGAGGGATTGAAAAGCTACGATTCGGCCTATTATTATCAAAAATTTTATGAACCCTCGCTTTTAGAATTGGATGATTTCAAAATTCACCTCAATTATCTAGGACAAAAGTCTTTTCATAATAGTGTTTCAATATCACATTTAAGAGCGAGGTTTGGTGATGACTATGCCATCTCAACCATCTCCACAGCTGACTATACACGCATAAAACCGGATGGGACTTCTTATACAGGAAGAGTAAATTATGCCGGTCGCGCCGAGGGGAAGGGAATTCAGGGACAATTTGAGTGGACAAGACCATGGACCGCGGAGTTGTCCAGCCACGTGGATGTTGCCTGGGCCAATAAGTATTTTGCTAAAATTGCCTTAAATGCGGGTGTAATGTATGCGTGGAAGCCATCTTGGGAGGCTGAAGCAGCACTCGGGTTCCGGAAGTTCTATACCGAGCAAAACCTGTTTAATCTGAATCTCGGAATCACCAAAGAAATCGAAGATTTTCGCCTTCATGCCAAATGGAGCAATTTCTATCTGAATAGCGCCAGTCAGGGACGCTATCTCTACAGTCTGATGGGAAAGGCCCAGTACTTTATGAATAGTCCTAAAAACTATGTGTTAGCCATGGGAAGTATAGGTAATTCACCCGATATTGACCTGTTGGACAATCAGCTATATAATAGTTTTAATGTTTTCAATGCCATGGTAGGCGCCGGATTGGGACGGTCTATTAGCCGTAATATTGGTATGAGCGCGATCGGTACCTGGTATAACTTTCAAACTGGTAAAGGGTTGGATAATAGTGCTTACCGTAATTTATACAATCTATATCTTCAGTTAAATGTATCCTTTTAAGTCGGTAATACTATTTCTTTTGCAGATTTTGCTGTCCGTAAGCTGTGAGGGTAGGGCGAGTACATTCGACTTTGCGTCTCCAGAGCTTGTTATTGCATCCAATGGTGACAGAAAGAGCAGTGAAGCGGCAGATTATTTATACCATCACCTGAAAAAACGGGTTCAAAATGAAACTGCTTTTCACTTACAGCGTTCGGATCAGATGGAGGATCAGCATGGAAGTACGCTGTATCTGGAACTTGTTCCTGATCTAACTTTTGATTATGAAATTCGGAATGAAAAGGGGCGGCTGGCTATTTTTGGACGGGAGCAAGCCACCCTGCGCTGGATTTCGTATCTGTTGATTGATCACTTGTCAAATTTCCACGAACTAGATGTCGCAGATCTACCGCCCAATTATCTGAAATTTGAAAGCCAGAAAGCGCTTTTTTCAATGCATTATCGTGAGCCGCATTTGCCATCTAACCTAGATGCAGACTATTCAGGGATATTGTCGACCAGCTCCATTGATCGGGATTGGGGAATTTGGGGACACAATCTAAAGGCTGTTTTTGGAAATACTATACCCCAAAACTGCTATGCACTTGTAGACGGAAAACGGATAAATCAACAATATTGTTTCTCAGCGCAGGAAACCTACGAGGCAATCAGCTCATATATACGCGATCAATATGGAAACGGAGTTGATGGATCAACCTATTTTATGATAGCTCCGAATGATAATGATGTGGTTTGTAACTGTTCAGCATGCCTAAAGAAAGGTAATACAGCGACTAGTGCGACGGCTGCAGTCGCAGATTTATTGAACCGGCTGGCTCAAGAATTCCCAAAGCAATATTTTTTTACCCTGGCTTATCGATCTACCATTGAAGCACCGAAAAAGATATTGATGGATAATGTTGGGGTATTTATAAGTACGATCGATTTACCGAAAACAGCTTCCCTGGATCTGAGTTCGACTGCCGTTTCTATGTTTACAACGCTCGCGAGCAATTGGAAAGCACGAGTAAAGCAATTATACTGCTGGGACTATATTTCAAATTTTGACGATTATCTCACGCCATTTCCTGTCATGGGGCGTGTAAAAAAGCAGCTGGTATTTTTTCAAGGTCTAGGCATTGATGGTCTGTTTCTAAATGGTAGTGGTTATGATTATAGTCCATTTGAAGATGTTCAGACCTATGTGTTCGCTGCTTTGATGATCGATCCGTCATTAGGGGTATCTCAATTGGTAACAAATTATCTACATCGATTTTATCCGAAAACAGGAGGTTTGCTATCAGCTTATTTGAATAATCTAGAAGGGATTGTGCTCAAAAGAAACATTTCGACGGATGTTTATTCCTCTTTTCGCAAAGCATCACGAAAATATGTTGATGAGGAAGATTTTCTGCATTTCTACAACGACCTGATTCAGCTGAACAAGCTTACTGTGGGCGATGAACGAAAGAAAATTGACAAATTATTGACTGCACTGGCGTATACTCAACTTCAGATACATTACATCCGGGCAGGTAGACGAAATGGAGAAAGGAGAAGTGGGACAGATCTGGAAACAAGGATCAACGAGAAAGACGTCGCATTAGATAGACTCTCAGCCTACGTAACCTATACTGATTTAAAAAATTATAAGGAAGATGATGGAGCGATTTGTACCTATATCCAGGACTGGAAAACATTTGAGAACAAGGGTTTAAAAAGAAATGATTTTTCCCAGATACACACGATAGGCCTTAGTTCAAAGCAAAACTGTGCGGAAAGCTACCTATTAAGTGATGGATTAGATGGTTTTGCCAGCGATTTTAACCAGGGCTGGTTTTTAACGGGCGAAGATATAGAAGTCAATGGCAGCGTGAATGATCACCCAGATCCGCCAAAGCAATTTGCGCTACGTTGTCTTGTGAATCCCCGGCATCGCATGCTGGTGCCAGATCGTGTTGAACTATACTGTGATGGACACAAGGCCGCAACTTACACTGCTGCTGATTTCGTATTGCAGTCAGGAGTTGCCCTGTTGGGAAAAAAAGTTGAGCTGGAGAAAAATGGAAGCCTTCAGCTTAAAATATATAAGAGTAAGGATATTAAAAATTCAGTAATTGCCTGTGATGAGATACGGTTATATTAAAAATACTATTTTCGCGGCCATTGTGCTGCTGTTGGGGTCATGTATGGATATCGCAAACCGTAAGACCAATATAGAAATTGAAGATAATGAGCGCCACTATTATCCGTTGTTGGCAGGACAGGAGAAGGATCTTTCTTTCAAACTGAAAAATACAGGCAAAAATCCGATGATGATTACAGACATTATTACATCTTGTGGCTGTCTGAAAATAGAAGAGGGACTGGGGGCATTCTCCATACCGCCAGGTAAGGAACGTCTATTGACGTTTAGCTATAATAGCGCAAAAAATGTAGGCTATGTTAAACATTATATTACCCTATACGGAAATTTTGAAAAATCACCCATTCGTGAAATAATCTTTGACATTAATGTTGTGCCGAATGCGATGTATACAAAAGACTATGAAGAGCTATATGGAGAAGAAATTAAGGCTCAGGGCGGGCTGAAAACGCTTGTCGACGGCGCTGAAAATAATAAAGGGTATTTTATGGATGAAGATTTTAATAAGCGTATCCATGACAAGTAGCATTGGGTCAGTTCTCCAGTTGGAGTTTTTTATTAATTATTAGTTTATTATGTTTTAGTGACATCGGTCATTTTTACGATGATTGCTGTCATTTAGGACACAAATTTAAAATAAGATATTTAGCGCCGATTATAGGCTTGCCTATGTGGTTATTTAGCTAATGTATGGATACTGTAATATACGAGCCGAAGGAATTGCTGGTGGCCTTGATTGAATTGGAGAAAAGGTTAGCCACGGCAGTTGGGAAATATTGCCCAAATAATGAATTACTATTATCGGAGGATCTGGATAAAGCCCTTGAAGATTTTTTGCAGTTGCGGGAAGCGGCCGACAATGAGGTGGGGTATCTTTCTTCACAATTAGCGCTTCTACATTTGGGAAGAGAGATCGAACGAACAATTGATGTAGTTGTTGAGTCTAATAATCTGCGCGCATACCACGATTATAATGAATATATGTTAGGGAATGGTGTCGAAAAATCACCCTGTAAAAGACATTGGGAAACTAAAGATCTATTGTTGGCCGCTTTTCTCGGAGGATTATTGACGTTGTTGCTGTCATGGGTTTTTGTATTGGATTAGACTATATGTTTTACGAACATTTTACTGCTGTATATTTTTATGATGAAGCAATTTAATTTTTTTTGTTTATTATTTTTTGCCTTGCTACAGCATAGCTACGGTCAGAAAATGAAGGTGGATCAATTCAACAAACGATATCTTGACGTTGTTGTTTCGTTGGTAGCCATCGATATCAAAGAGGCAGAACGGGTAGCGGATTCTCTGCGTCGCGTCGCCAGCACCGATGAGCAAAAGATTAAAGTTTATATGTTGTGGTCCAAGCTTTATGAAAATAAAGGCGAGATGCAGCAGAGTATCCAAAGTGCGATGCGCGCAGACACGATCGCCAATGCAACCATGAACTTCTCCTGGCAGGCAACTACTTCGGGCTCACTGGCGACATCTTTCCGTCAGTTGGGTTTGCTGAAAGCTTCAGAAAGTTTTTTGAAAAAAGCGGAAGCTGCCAATGAAAATCAAGCTGATCCTACCATGAAAATGCTTACATCTATCAATATCCTACATGAAAGAGCATTTCATAGTTTTGCCCAGGGTAATTATTTGGATGCCAAAGCATATGTGGTTAAGGCTTCAGTCTATATTCATCGCAATGCTAATGATGATAAAAAAGCGCTGCTCATAAAAGCAACAAATGATCAGCTTAGGGGAATCTGTGAATTGAATCTGGGCAATTTGGCGGCTGCAGATTCTTTTTTGAACTCTTCCTTCGATAAAATTAAAACAGTTGAAAGTAATCTCAAACCATATATCTATCGTGCTCAGGCCGAAGTGGCACTTGCACGCAATGATCTTAAAAACGCAAAGAAATACCTGGATTTGGTACAACCTTATCTTGAAAATGGTAGCGTGGAGGAATTAAGCATGTTAACCTACGAAACGTTATCAAAATATTATAAGGAAAGTATAGATGAAAATAAGTCACTTCAATATCGTTCCCTTTTTATTGACCTCAAGGAGAAAAGAGACAATGTAGCGAAGAGTATCTCCGATGATCTCATAGAAAACCTCAATGAAAGAAAGTTCTTTTATCGGAATAGGTTAATCTTCGCATTGGGCGGTATCACCGTGATTTTGCTTTTGGCGACTGGCGGGATATTGTTTTTCTATGAAAAACAACGGAATTATCAAAAAAAGTATGTTGATCTAATGGAAAAACAACCTGCAAAAATGGTTAATGGCAGCCCGCAGATCAAGCCCGAACTTCTGTTGAATGAGCGCGTAGAAAACCCAGGTAATATCAAAGCGAAAGAGGTAAATATGTCTAAAGAAACGGAAGACCGATTATATCAGCTCCTGCTCAAAAAAGAAGCGGAGTTATTTTATCTGGAAAAGGGAGTTACATTGAGCCAGCTTGCAGCGAGCATGGGAACGAACAGCCGTTATGTAACTTATATCATCCAAAAGTTCAAAGGCAAAGACTTTTACGATTATCTCCAGACAAGGCGGATTGATTATATTGTGGATAAGATCCGTACGTCTCCGGAGCTCCTGGATTTTAAACTATCTTATCTCGCAGATATGTGTGGCTTTGCATCATTGAGCAAATTCTCGTCTTCTTTCAAAACCGTTACCGGAATGCCACCTTCGGCATTTGTACATTTTGTAAAAATGGAAATGGAGCAATATAACCTTTAGCAAGCTAGTTCGTTTTGGCACTAGTATCATCGTCATAATGACGCATAATGTAGTGAAAGTAGTCGATCATCTTCAGGTAGTTTTCAATACTGATGTATTCATTGGTACTATGCATACTCTGCTGTTCGGCATGATTAATTTTAATTGGCATAAAACGATAGACATGGTCGCTGAGCTGCTGATATTTGATGGCATCGGTTCCGCCTACGGTGAGGTACGGCGTAACGATAAGATCTGGGTAAAGTCTGCGGATGGAGGTTTCCATCATTTTATAAGCTTTAGCATCTGTAGGTGAAACCTTAGATGCTTCGCGGGCATTGTCCACCTGTTCAATTTCGACATCAAAACCAGCGGTTGCTTGCTTGACATGTTCGTTGACTTCTTGCAGTGTGTTTTCAGGCAGCAGCCTAAAATTGACAACAAATTCAACTTCCGGTGAAAGTACATTAGGGGCATCGCTGCCTTTCATCATCGTGAGTGCGGTAGTCGTCCGAACCAGCGCATTGGTGGAATGATTTTTTGTCAGTTGTGCCAGGAGCATGGGATTTAGGAGCCATTGGTTAGCGATGGCAAATCGCGAGACAAAGGGCATGCTACCACCAACCTGTTGAAAGAAATTCTGAATAATAGGGCCGATCTGTGCTTTCATCTGATGATTTTCTAAGCGCTGCATAATGATTGCCGCTTTACCGATTGCGCTTTCTGTTGGCGGCATCGAAGAATGGCCGCCAAGGCCTTTGACCTTGATTTTTAAGGATAAGAATCCCTTCTCCGCACAGCCGATCAACGCCACATCCGAGCTGATGCCGTTAACCGATCCTTTTTCCAGAATCAATCCGCCCTCGTCATAAACGGCTTCAAATTTAAGCCCCTTTTCCTTAAAATAGTCTGCAATTTTAGCAGCACCACGTAAGCCACCGACTTCTTCATCAAAACCAAAAGCCAGGTAGATATCCCGCTTGGGCTGTACCTGTTCGCGAACAAGCTGTTCGGTAGCTTCCAGCAGGGAAAATAGCATACCTTTCATGTCTAAGCTCCCACGACCATAAATGCGGCCGTTGGCTATGGCACCCGAAAAAGGGGCATAATCCCATTCTTCAGCTATTTCGCTTACCGGCGGTATGGGCTTGTCGTTAGGCTGAAACACATCGGACGCATTGTTTTTCACAGCAGCAGATCCGGGCGGGACAACATCGGTATGGGAAAGAAAAAGTAAAGGAAGCAAGCTATTGTCGCTGCCCTTGAGCCGAAAGACCAATGCATGGTTATTGACCGTATAAGTTTCCAATGACTGATAGATCAAGGGAAAACTGTTCCTGATATAGGTATTGAATTCTACAAAAGGAACATGATTAAACAAGGCCGAGTCGCCGATCGAAATTGTGGCAATTTTGATACCGCCCGCAAATCGAGCGACAATGCTGTCATTGACTGTGGGCTGCGGTAGCGCAGCATTAGATTTTTTGATAGGGGCAAACGGATAAGTCAGTGTTCTGATCAAAAGCCCAATGATAAATAAGATCAGTAAGATAAAAAAGATGACGAGAATTTTCTTCATAACAGACTTTGCGTTAACTCCTGCACTTACATGACCGGCAGCGAGAAAATCACCGCCGGTTCAAGGATAGCCTCTCTAGTAGAACACCTAAGCAGTCTGTTTGTTTACCTATTCTCCGTTAAATATGCAAGAGCTCAAATTCCACAGGTGCGGTTTCCAGGCCATTGACAATAATGGAGACTTGATGTGTTCCTGCATAAAATTTTCGGGTTGTTATCACTTTAAAAGACTGTTTCCGCTCAACATAGTTTATTTCAGCCCCCTGATAGATCCGTTCACTGATTTTAAAAACTTTTCTCGCCAGCTGGCCATTCGATTTTTTGTAATACAGGCCATATTCCAGACGCAGTGATTTAGGAATGCTGTTTCCATTCTCAATCTGAAAGGAAAAAATAAGATGATCACCTATTTTAACCGTCGGCGTGTGGACGCTGAGATTCTTCACCTGGAAATCACGGCTATCCAGCCCGTAAAAGTGTAGGATCTCGGGGTGGCCCTGCTTGAGCAGGGTACGGCTGCCATGTTTTATGATCGCATCCGTATTTTTGCTGATGCCATTCCATTTTCTGGCGATGGACAGCACAAGATGAGGGTGGTCTTTGGCAATATCATTGAGATTGTTGGCGACGCTTCTTCTTACACTGTCAGAGGGATCGTTATTGAGGTTTTCAAGTATGGACAAAATGGGAGCTGGGTCGTTTTTTAGCGATGGAATGGCCATTGCCCAGGGGAGTCTGGGCCTCGATCCTTCACTTGCAAGCCGCCGGACCTGTGGATGCGGGCTTCGGGACCATTTTTCCATCTCGCTGATCATACGGGCTCGATATTTTATAATAAATGGGCGAACTGCAAATTCGCAGGTAATAAATTGCGTCGTGATTTCAAATGATTGTACAGCAGTTTCAAAATCATCGATACCGTATGTTTCGATATAGTCCGGAAAAATAACATATTCCAGACCTCCGGGATGGTTCGTTTCCAGGAGATGTTCCACAACTTGTGTTAGCAAAGCCGCTGCTTCGGAAAAAGATGTCGGCATAAATTCGTGCAGGGCCGCTGTGCTGTGTTTTGTACGCTGTTTCCATTCCATTTCATGAAAACTGCCTGAAAAAACGCGTTTGATAAACTGTTCTCTGTTAAAACTGTTGTCAACGCGGTGGAACTGATCGGCAATAAACTGATAAAATTCCGGTGTATATATATCTTTAATTAGCGCCATGAGTTGAAAAATAGCTGTTAAATATCGATTAAGGAAGACAAGATACTATTTTTAGCCTTTAGTATCTTGTCATGTGAGCGGATTAGTTTGTGGCTTCTACGCCAAATTTTTTGATCGCCTCAGGGCTCAGCGGAGTAAAAAAGTTAAGCATGTTACCATCGGGATCACAAAAAAGCAATGAGCGATTACCCCAAGGCATTGTTGTCGGTTCCTGAATGATTTTTGAAGCACTATTTTTTATCCGAATATATTCATGATCTACATTTTCCACTAAAAATTCAATAATAATAGGGGCCGTGTTGCCGAAGATAGTGGGGCTGTCGCTAAACATTTGCATCGTACGCGTACTTCCAATAGCTATGGTAATTGAACTGGTGGAAAGTTCAGCGAAATCTGGTGTAAACCATTGTGCGGTGATCCCCAAGATTTCTTCATAGAATTTGACGGATTGCTGGATGTCATTTGCTATTAGCCGAATGGATGTTAATTTCATTATGATCTAAATTTATTGATGACAAAATTAAACGGACTATTGACACCAGTTTGTCAATAGTCCGTTCGAAACTGTTCATAAATTTAATGATCACCGCTAGGTCAGTACATCATCAATAATTCCAAATTCCTTTGCTTCAGCTGCGACCATCCAGTGATCCCGGTCGCTGACATCATGTACTCTTTGATAGCTCTGTCCACTATGTTTGGCGATAATATCATAGAGTTCTTTCTTGATCTTTAACACCTGATTGGCTGTGATTTCAATATCGGAAGCCTGCCCCTGAACACCGCCAAGGGGCTGATGGAGCATCACCCGGGCGTGTTCCAGTGCACTACGTTTGCCCGGAGCCCCACCGCAAAGTAATATGGCCCCAAAGGAGAGGGCCATGCCAGTACAGATCGTCGCAACATCCGGGCTGATCAATTGCATCGTATCATAAATGCCTAACCCTGCATAAACTTCACCGCCCGGCGAGTTGATATACATATGGATATCTTTTTTGGGATCGACCGATTGGAGAAATAACAGTTGAGCCTGTACGATATTGGCGATATTGGATTCTACAGCGGCACCCATAAAGATAATGCGGTCGATCATCAGTCTGGAAAATACATCCATCTGTGATACCCTTAATTCGCGCTCTTCGGTGATGTATGGCGTCATGGCCATTGGAATACGGGAGCGCTCGACACTGGAAATATAATGATCTACCAGATCTTTTTGGGCATAGCAATGCCCCACCGCAAATTTGCGGAACTCATTTTTGTCGATAATCATGCTGTTAAAATTTTAGGATTTGCGAAATAGTCTTATTATTTTTTGGCTGAAAGAGCTATGTTTAGGATGTGTAAACAGCGTTTGCTGTACAGCTTCAATTTCCAATTTCAGTTGCTTGCGTCCAAATTGCCGAATAGCATCATAAGCTTTTTGCTGGGCAGCCACTTTGCCTGCCAATTCTTCATCCAAAAGGAGTTTTGCTTCAAAAATTAGTACATCCTCCGGTTGAGCTATTCCAAAGATATAAGCCTCTATCTGCTGGGTTTCATTCCATGAAGTCATCATAAACTAGTGATTTTTGTTTAACGGATGCTCTTACTTTCTCCAGGCATTTGAATTTCTGCACCGTGGCGCTCCTCGTTCCGGAATAACCATATTCATCGGCAATTTCCTGCAGTGACATTTGATCGTAATAGAAGCTTTTGAGCAGTTCCAGACATTTGCGTCCGGCAATTTCCAAAAAACGGAACAATCTTGTGCGGGATGGAGATTCTTCAACGGTCAGGGCAAGGTCGGCATGGTCTAGGGGCAGCTGATGACCCGACTGACCATAACGTTTCAGCCAAAGGTTTTTGGCCGTTCCGACCAGATAACCGATATCGTTCTTTAAGGGAGTGGCTGTCAGAATAACCTGCTCGTAATAAGCGACCAAGGCATCCTGAAATACATCCTTGGCCTCTTCCAAATTACCGCCCCGGCGGCTGATATAGCCGGCCACGGTTGGAAATGCGCTCTTATACAGATTCATAAAGAGCTCTTGACGGTCCATTGTTCGATTTGAAGTGATCAATTGCTGCATAGAAATATCATTTCTAGATATGTACCAATTTAGGTAAAAGTATCACCTTTTATCTGAAAATAATTTAAACAAAAACGCTTCCCAAAAAGAGAAGCATTCATTCGCTTATTAAACCACGTTTATTCTAGCACGCTGATTCCAGTTTATATTTCTGTTATTCAAGGGTATTTTTTAAATCCAGCTCCATCTGAATATTACACCGTTGATAAGGGCTTGGATAACCGCTAATTTTTTGGAAGCCCAGCTTATAATAGAGATTGATTGCTGGTTTCAGGATGGTATTGCTCTCCAGAAACAGTTTTGAGGCCCCTAGATTTCTTGCCTCTTCAATAATCGCTTTTCCTAAGAGATAGCCAATACTTTTGCCCTGTACCGTTGGGGAAACAGCCATTTTTGCCAGTTCGTAATCAAAATCTGGATGGTTCATTTTAATGATCGAGCAGACACCTACGGGCTCGTCCTGATAAAGAGCAACCATAATTTTGCCCCCTTTTGCCAAAATATACTCTTCGGGATTGTCAAGTGCCTTATGATCGGTTTCTTCCATTTCAAAATAGGTTGAAATCCAGGCCTCATTCAAAGACTTAAAAGCCATACGATAGACCGGATTGTAGGGAACAATTTTGACGTCCTTGCTTTCGCGCATTTTCTTTTGTTCCTGCACACGTTTCAGCAAAGATTTTTGTTCGAGTAGAAATTCCCATTCCGCTAAAGCTTCCCATAGGTTGTGCGTAGCTTCCTGGATGATGCCATCGATGGCACGATCTATATCGCCGCATTGTATCCGCATCCTTTCCCAAAGCACTTTTCCTTTATCGGTCAATCCAACCATATTTCGTCGTTTGTCCACAGAACGAAGATTATCTTCTACTAGACCTGCGTTGATCATTTCTTTGACGATTTTGGTGACCGATGGCTGGGAATGGCCAATCTCAGTTGCTATATCAGTAATCGTTTTGGAATCACCTTCAGACAAGATAAAGAACACAGGAAACCATTTGGGCGCAAAATCAATCTGATAGAGTTCATGTAAACGGGTGGCTTCCTCTGTCATGTTGGATGCCATATAGCGCAGTCTGCTACCCAAGGCTATTTTTCCAGTTTTTTCAAATAGTTCCATCGTATTATAAGTAATTATATAACCAGTTATGTAAAAGTAGGGGAATAATTTCATGTTTAAAAATTTAGTTTTAAAACATGAATTACGCTGCGATCAATTCTTCGGAAAGTTTCTACTGAAATAAAAATATATCTTTGTTTTATTCGTTATATTTCAATAAATTCACGCCATAAAAAAACCAGAATACCTTAAAATAGAACCAAGAGCATGAACGAGTTAGAAACTTATTTCCGAAATAATGATGCGAAGCTAATCAATAAATGGATGCATTATTTCGATGTATACGACAGACATTTTAATCGTTTTAAGGGCAAAGAAATCGTCGTCCTGGAAGTTGGTGTTTTTCAGGGTGGAAGTCTTCAGATGTGGAAGAACTATTTTGGTGATCGTGCAAAGATCTACGGTATCGACATCAATCCGCACTGCAAGGAGCTTGAAGAGGAAAATGTGGAGATCTTTATTGGTTCACAATCGGACCGAAAGTTTCTGCGCCAGGTAAAAGAATCTATTCCGCCGATCGATATATTGATCGACGACGGTGGCCATACAATGATACAGCAGATTGTGACATTTGAAGAGCTTTTTGACCACGTGAAAGATGATGGTGTATATCTCTGTGAAGATTTACATACTTCTTATCAGGTTTTTTATGGCGGTGGTCATAAAAGGAACGGCACTTTTATCGAGTACAGTAAAAATTTTATTGACTACATCAATGCTTACCATTCCGAGCAACGCGGATTAAAGGTCAATGGATTTACGCGTTCGGTAAGCTCCCTACACTACTACGATAGTATTTTGGTTGTGGAAAAGCACCGAAGAGATACGCCTCCAGTACACATGAAGACAGGGGCGGCGACGGTGAAGGACTTCAATGCGGCTCCCACAGGATTTGATGGATTAAAGTGGAAGATTAAGAAACCAGCTTTGACCATGATCAACAAGTTGCTGCGTTTCTTCCGAATAGGTGGGTTTATGTGGCGCTAAATTGTTTATATTATATTTCCTCTTTCTTCGGAATGTTGACCTGAGAGAAAGAGTTTTATGTAAGACCATAAGCCAACTCGCACTGGATAATTTTTGGTGAGAGTTGGTTTATAGCTTGTCTGGGGCTGAATAAGGAAGGAAGCCTCTGATAAAGCAGCCTATAGTTCAAAGTCTGTATTGCCAAAAGGGAGCTTCATGCCAACGCTGTTCTTTTTTATAAAAAAAGGCTTTGGTCTCGATATATTGACGATAAATTGCATTGATGTTTTCCTGATAATTTGCGAAGGTCCTTTCGTGTCCTAGATCAGCATCGATAATCGCTTTGGCAGCATTGCATGCAGAATTTATGGCGAAACCAATGCCCATGGAGGAAATTGGATCAAATGATGCTATTGCATCACCAACTGCTACAAAGTTGTTTTTCGAAAGCACGTTGGAGATCTGCGAAAAAGCATTTCTTACCCAAGGTTTTCCTTGACTTTCAGCAGGGGCTATTTTATGTTTAATGTATTTCGTTTTCGACAGCATGTCGTTCCAATTTTCTATTTTTTCGAGTCTTTTTTTTCGAATAATAGCAGCATCTGAAAAGAATGTAAGCGTCATTTTTTGATTGGGTAAGGTCGCGCAATACCACCACCCATCTTCGACGGCTTCGATAAGAATATCTTGTTTGACCTGTTGTGATGCTTTGACCTGCAAAAATTTTCCAATTGCGGTTAGTTCGTCATATCGTTTTGATTCAATACCTAATTTCCGACCGACACTTCCTGACCTTCCGGTAGCGTCGATCAAATATTTTGCCTGTACTGTAAAGTTTCCCTTTGTGGCATGTTTTAACTTCACCGTCCAATAATTATTATCGTCCTGTTCAAAATTCAGACATTTCGTCCTTGGGAAGATGACCGCACCTCTTGCAGCAACTTTTTCCAGTAAGAGATAATCAAATTCTTCTCTATTTAACTGAAAATTTTCGCTTTCGGTATTAAAAATAGAATCTCTAACGACCATTTTGTCGCTGCCCCAAGCTGCGATATTGCTGTAGCCCTGTATAAAATGATCGGGGCTGAGATTGTCTTTTTCAATACCCATATATTCAAGTAGGTCAAAAATACTTGAATTGACCTGTTCCCCGATTTTTATTGTTTCTAAATTCGTCTCCTCAACAATAACGACCTTTAGGTTCGAATATTTGAGTAAACTTAAAGCGGCGGAGGTCCCTGCGGGGCCTCCACCGACTATGAGTACATGAGTTTCAAAAAAATGTTGCATTATTTATCTTCGGTTTCGTGTTCCAGAGCGAGGCAATGGCATGCGTTCTGCTGCGAGCTCAATCTTTTTGAATCCAACTTCTTCCAGATGTTCCATCAATAATCGCCCTTTGTTACTTCTTTGCGTGATAACATGAGCTTGCTCCTCGATATAAAAAACAGGAATTGATGTTTCTTGATCCTCCGTATTACCGCTTATTTGACTCACTGGGACATTGTCATACGTAAATATTTCGTTGTTTCTTTCCGTTTCAACAAAAAATGGGAATCCTGTACTATGGGAGTTTTTATCCCTGATGAAGCCTAGTGCATACCAATACTGAACCATCTGTGTAAAGCTATTTATGCCGCGGGCATAATTCATTTGTTGTCCTGCAGGCACGTTTGTTGCCTGCTGTCCTTCAGCCGTAAACTCACCGACCAAAACGTCCCAGGGGCTTTGAGGCGGCCACCAATACGCGTAGTAAGTAGGAGGTAGAGGGGCTGCTGGGGAGCCGGCTTTATTCACTGAAGGATCAGTGAAATTGATTAATTGAATCGTACATTGGAAGAAATCTGCCTGCCATGGACAAGCCATTCTTTTTGTCAGATCCCCCGGTTCACAGCCGCCACCTTCGCACTCATCACGTGAAGGTGTTAGGCCCGATGTTGCATACGTTGACTCGTTTCCATACTGCAAAATTTGATAAGGGGCAGCGTAGATAATTGGATTTTGCAAACTCCAGGTAACTTCAATTCCAGGGCACATGGGTAGACCTACACAGTTGCCCACACTTGCAGTATCCATTGGATTTATAGGATATTGCTCATAATTTGGATCGTTTACGAAATTACCATTAGCCCATTGTTGCATCAAGAATAGCTGTGTTTGGTCCAAAGCCAAGAATTTCATGATATTGATATTGCTGACCGAATTGCTTCCGGAATTCATTGGCATCATAGGGAATATATCTGGCCCATTTTCTTTTAGTAATTGCTCCTGTGGCAAATATGTAGGTGAAGGTGGCTGATCATCATTTTGTCTGAAGTATGAAAAATAATTTTGTCTATTTTGCCAGTTTGCTTTTGAATTATCGGTAAAATCAAAGATATTGCTGGTAAAGGCCATCATGGACTGTACATTGGAGACCCACTGATAGCGTCCTATTCGGTTGATAATTGGCAAAATGTCCCGTTGAAAATTCGCGACGTAGTTCGCGTTATAGTAGCCATTGCTGTACATGCCTGGAACTAAATTGAAATTTCTTATAGCGACGTCAAACATCGTATCGCTTAAATTAGAGATATTTACAATTTCAGGTGCAAAGTCAGGAGATCCGACCACAACCCAAGCCGTTAAGTAAGACGAACTTCCGTCATTAAATGTTACGGTACAATAGACTGCGCCGTCAGAAATGTCATCGTGCCAGGTACTTGATCCCCCATAACTGGTTAGTGGAAGGTCGCCACCGGCATTTCCAAAACCACCCAAAACGATGAGCCTACCAGCGTTATCTGTTAGGAGGTCTCCCAAAGTAGTTACCGGCACGCCATAGTGGACATGATCCGGTGGATATTGGGCAGGATAGCCTGCGGGAACATTGTTCTTATCGAAACCGATTGAATTAGCTCTTCCAGAAATGCTTCTAGGTCCGGGATCTATAATAAGCTTGCTTCTATCTTGTGCGTCTGGGTTTCTGAACGGAACATCCCAGCTTTTATAGCTGTTTTGTGGGCCATACAGCAAATTTCCCTTTAACTCACTATACTGATACCAGGCTGCTTTTTTGTTCGCCAAATGCACTGTCCACTCAATGGATTGTACACCAGGGCTATCGAGCGTGATTTCTTCCCCATAATCAGTAAGGATAGTAAATGGCTGGCCTTGTCGTTTGATCAGACCTTTCGCATCTTTGAAATCTGTAATGGGACCCTGGGAATTTCCGTTGCTGTCCGCATCAAAAGGAAGGCCTCCGATCGTAGTCGGAGATAAACAGATATCGGTAGTACTGTTCCCGAGACGGGCAACACCTACAGATGGATGAATTGATAAATTCATGGTTTATTTGTTTGGTTTTTCCTACTCTATTAATGGCTTTTCGGTTCCGCCATATTGAAATGATAATTGAATTGCGAAAAAACAATGCCCGTAAGGCTAAGTAATAGTTTATAAGGGTAAAAATATGCTATTATAAATTTAAATAATAATTCTAATATATATGTATTATTTTATTATTAATTTAAATAAAATCAATTTTAGCTAGTTTTAACGTATTTGTATGATATTTATTTATTGTTTTGCATTTTATTTGAACCGTGTCAATCGCCTTTTCTTTTAATTTTTTCTATTCCATATATAGTTAAAAGTCCTATAATTAGTTTTTTATATTTTTTTTTTTTGTTCTAATTTTGAGCGGTCTATATGTACAATTTTATTTTATGAAATTATAGCGCGGTGGACAAGTAGATTGATGTAATGTAATAATTAAATTTTTTCCTTAATTGAAATCGTTGCAAAGAAATAACTTGACGTAATGTCGCGTGTGTTTAAATTGGCTTTATTAAATTGGGATTTGAAAGCGAGTGGTTGTGGCTGTGATATTGGTCTCAATTAATATGGCGATATAAAAGGTACAATAAATGATCTGTTAGAATAATCTCCGAATGGTGTGAAACAAAAAAGGCAGATCATTTGATCTGCCTTTTGGGTAAGTAATCGGGCTCGAACCGACGACCCCTAGAACCACAATCTAGTGCTCTAACCAACTGAGCTATACCTACCGTGATTTTGATGTCACAAAAGTAGTATTATAGCTTATATGTTCCAAATGTTTTTTAAACTTTTTGACTAAACAATTGTCTATCAAAAGGTATAATTTTCAAGCATGCCTGTTTAGCGCCCCTAGAGAATAATATTTAGGTAATATTTTCAGGTTAAATGCCTAAAAAAGCAGCTTGGTCTTTAATTTGTATAGTATAGTTTATGGGAAAATTTTTAAAATTTTTAATTATCGTAGCCATTTTGGCAGTGGGCGCTTGGTTTGTGTATAAGAAATATAACAGCGGACCGACCGTAGAAAGCAAACATCAGCTGCTGGTAGACCGTATTGAGGCAATGGGAAAACTGGAATTGGTCAAATACCGTTACAGCGATGTTGTGGAGCATAAAAACGTGAATACGTTTTTACCGGATGCAAGTGTGTTGTTAATCGTTAAGGCGGATGCTGTAGGCTGTGTAAACCTCAGCAAACTTAGCCCGGAAGACATCAAAGTGATGGGGGATTCAGTCTCCATCAAATTACCTGCTCCGGAGATCTGTTACATCAAGATCGATCATGAAGCTTCCAAGGTGTACGATACCAAGATGGCTTTCTTGCGAGAAGCAGAACTTGTTGATGAAGCCTATAAAGCTGCGGAAAAAGCTGTTGCTGATGATGTGAAAAAATCGGATATTCTGCAGCAGACCAAGGCCAACGCAACGACGGTTTTTAAACCGCTCTTACAAGGATTGGGATTTTCAAAAATCAATCTGACTTTCGAATAAGCGCAACATAAAAAAGCTAGACAATTATTTAAATTGTCTAGCTCTCTACAATAAATCTACTTTCCGCCCATCTCACGACGGTGGTACTATCTAATTATGCTATTATCAATCGAAGAACAATGGCCAGCGTACATTCGTTTTATTTTTTTGTGGATGTATCGGGCTGTGGTGTTGGCGGAATTTCTCCCCGGGATTCTGAAGATGTGGTATCGCGGTATTGTATTGTCGTAGTGTCGTTGGGAACAGAGTCGCGCATCAGCTCTTTCGATTTTTGATCATCTGTCTTAGCACCGTTACATCCGTATGCTGCACAGCAAACCAGACAGGCTGCAATTAGTTTGGTTGGGTTATTCATATCTATCGTTATTTATTTGTTATTTAATTATAGCATAATATTACATGCTCTCAGTTGGTGAACAGCACTCGGGACAAAAGCGTTTTCGGTTTTTAATTATCTATTGTTATAGCTAAATAACAGATCAGAAGATTACTTTTATTTTTAGATAATTTAAATTGTAAAAAACTTTTTACAATCCGCTCCTGTTCCTATCTATATAGAAGTTCATTAAACAGATAGATATGATTCAGGTAATGCTTGTCGACGACCATCATTTGGTAAGAAATGGTTTTCGGCTGATTTTAGAAACGCAGGATGATATCGCTGTTGTCGCTGATGTTGAAAGTGCGGAGAAGGCCCTAAATTTTTTGAAAAGCAATCGACCCCCAGATATGATTCTTACAGACATTAACATGCCAGAGATAGGGGGGGTAGCCCTCATTCAACTAGTTAAACAGCAATACTTTGATATAAAAATCCTTGCGCTCACAATGGAAATTGACAAGCATATTGCTGCTGATGTATTTAGTGCTGGGGCGGATGGCTACCTGGTAAAGGATAGCAGCTGTGATGAGGTACTTTTTGGTATGCGACAAGTCGCAAAAGGAGAAAAGTATGTGAGTGGTTCTTTAGGTGTTTCTTGCCTCAACGATTACAAAAATTACGCGGACAGGGCACCGGACCGTAATCGCATTCTAGTAAAATATGATATTTCAGAACGCGAATTGCACGTGTTGGAACTTATAGCGGACGGATATACAAATGGAGAAATTGCAGACCGCATTTTTTTGAGCAAACGTACGGTGGAAGGACATCGGCAAAAACTTATCGAGAAAACCAATACAAAAAACACGGCGGGCCTCGTCAGGTTTGGTTTTCATACGATGCTTTTACATTAATCGAACAACTATAAATAGAAGGAATATGGCAACTAAGAACGAAAATCGCGTAGTCGGCACAGAAATGGAAAAAAAGAAGAAAGTTAAACTCGGTGTAGATGGGGAAGTACTTAAGGACGTGAATCATAAAGATCATGGTGATGCTGAGGCAGGAGTGGATCCGCAGGTCGATCAGCTGAACGATATGCCTAATGATCCGACAGATCGACCAAAGGAGAAGAGAAAATAAAAAAAGACCCGTACTGAACGGGTCTTTTTTATGGCTAGCACATGTAGAACATGTTTATAAAAGCTTTTTTTACTTTTTGTCCTGTTTCTCAATAGCCTTCATGAGTTCATCTTTTGTCATATCATGGCGTCCGGTGATATCCATTTTCTTTGCCATTTCCAATAGCTCCACTTTTGTTTTTCCGGAACTGCCATTCTGAGAATTTTTTGATGTCGAAGCTTTTTTATCAGCTGATTTGGCTGCACTTTTCGCTTTGCTTGTACTGTTGCCCATAGACTGACTTTTTGCAGTGGTATGGCTTGAACTTTTAGCTGTATTCATAATATTTGATTTATTTGTTATTATAAACTGAACATGATATAATCGCTAAAAGTTGACCGTTTTAATACGCTATTGCCTGCTAATATTACGCTTTATTTTTTTCCGTGGCTGCAAACGCTTTAATGATCGCTTTATTGAAAGCAGGCAGATCTTCGGGCGTGCGGCTTGTAATAAGTTTATCGTCAACGACAACTTCACTATCTTCCCATAATGCCCCTGCATTAATTAGGTCGATTTGTATAGCTTCAACCGAGGTGATTTTCTTATCGCGTACCAGATCTGCATTAATCAGCAACTGGGGACCGTGGCAGATGGCCGCAATGGGTTTGTCTCGTTCCCAAAAGGCATTGATTAAAGCGATAGCCGTTTTATTGGTTCTCAGTTTGTCGGGATTTATAACTCCCCCCGGGAGCAGCAAACCATCATATTGATTCTCTTCTGCCTCCTGAAGTGCTACATCGACGGGGTAATCATTTGACCACTCGTCGCCACTCTTTGCGCGCACCTTTCCCTCAGCTGGCGAGATTATATCGGTTTTTGCACCTGCGTTTTCCAGTGCTTCTTTCGGGCTAGTCAACTCAATTTCTTCGAAGCCATCTGCTACCAGTATGGCAATCCGTTTGTTCTTTAATTTTTCCATATCCTAAATTTGATTTGTATTTCGTTTCTGGTAAAACAGCTCTCACCTAGAAATTGCTTTCCAAAACCTGACATCGCATTCTAGATGTCAATAAGTGCGAAGCCTTTTTCATCTCCATGCTGTGCTTTGAGTACGGGTACTGCTACATTGTAAATCGGTATGCCAGCAGGGGACAGCGCCTTGAATTTTCCCGCATGAGCATGCCCATGGAAAGCGGCACTGACTTTACGCCGCTGCAGTGGCTCCATTAAATGGGTAGAACCTAAAAAAGGATAAATCTGTTCGGGTTCACCCAATACAGTTTCAGCAATGGGAGCATAATGAAGCAATGCCACTTTTTTGATGTCCGCATGTTCTTGCTCGAGCCGCGCTAAGGCGCGGTCTAGCAGTAGCGATTCATTGACAGCTTCCTGCACAAAACTTTTCATGGCATCTTCGCCAAACATCGATAACATATAGCGGTCAAATCCACCCCCAAAACCTTTCACACCGGCAAATCCAATGTCTTCGACGATAATTGCTTCGCCATCCAAAACAGTAATTTTATGATCGGTCAAAATCTGGCGGATCTGTTTCTGCCGTCCTTTTTCATAATCATGATTTCCCAATACGGCGATAACCGGAACTTTTATCGATTGCAGTTCTGCGACAAGCAATTCAGCTTCTTCTTCATCACCCGTATCGGTTAAATCGCCACATAGGAGCAGAACTTTTGCCTTTTCGGAAATTTCTTCAAACTTTGCTTTCCATTTTCCATGCTGATTTGCATTCATATGTATATCGCCCAGTGCGGCTATTGTTGTCTTTTTATTCATATCAAACAGTTTTTATGGTATATGATTTATAACCCCATTCTTTGATATCTATCTCATATTGCGTCTGATCGATGAGTGGTCCCAGGCAGATTTTTTCTACACATACAGGCAGTTCATACTGATCTTGTGCGCGATTAATGAGTTCATCGAAGAGTTCTTTTGGAATAATTTCGCGGTAATCATGCGGATACGTAAATTGAAAAATGAGCATTTGGGCAAGCAAAAGATGCCAATGTTGATCCATTCGCGTTAACAAATGGTTCCAGTCCAGTTTTTTGCCGTATTTCAGCCAGATATGATTGATGTCGGCACTATCGTACCGCTCTCTGTTCTGTACATAAAGCTTGCACCATACAAGTTCCTCTGCGGGTATGTAGCGTACATTTGTATCAAAGAGTGTTCCTTCCGGTCCTCTGTCAAACCAATCCTGTTCAACAGTACAATTGTGATTAACACTGTCAAAAATAATATCAATGAAATAGGGATCTTTATGGATCTTCGCTAACCATCGTACATCCGTCAGTTCTGTCTGATATCCATTTGTAGCGAAGTGCTTAAGTATTTTAGGATATTCACTGCTTTTGCAAAAGATATCAAGATCCTTGGTTGGTCTTATTATCCCTGTGTAGTGGAACATCGCTAAAGCTCCCCCCACCATAAATTCGCTTTCACTCTCCCGCAGCAATCGAAGGGTGTCCTGAAAGAAGGTAAGGCAATCTTCAGGTGGATTATCTAAATGAATCATATTGTCTTCTTTTTCGTTAAAAACAGCTGGTCAAATAGAGAAGTTTGTAGGTTGGCGATGAAAAGGTATAATGCACATAGCCAACAAGTAAAAGTACCCAATTTAAAAATGGGTGCAACTGGTAGGCCTTTGACAAGCGTTCTATATCAAAATACCCTTGTGCTTTAGCGCATTAACGGTTTTTATAAATCTAAACATAAGGAAACATGGATAGTTTATTTGGGTCGGGTGAAAATCTCAGCATGATACAGATGGGATCGCGCGCACTGGTCATGTTTGTCATCGCGCTTTTTCTGGTTCGTTTAGGAGGTATCCGAATTCTCGGACGGAAATCGGGCGTTGATTTTGTGATCATCATTATGCTGGGGGCAGTGCTGGCAAGAGGAATAGTCGGTGCTTCGCCCTTTCTGTCAACGGTTTTCGCTGGCTTCGTCATGATTATTATCAATAAGATTTTAGCACAGGTGTCAGCGAGGCTGCCCTATTTAGGCGATATGGTCAAGGGGAAGCCTGTAGTTTTATACAAAAACGGTAAAATACAGTGGGATCAAATGGATCGTCTTGGGGTAAGCCGTACGGATTTATTGACAAGCTTGCGGCTGGAGACAAATAGCAAGCATCTGGATGAAGTGGATATGGCTTTAATGGAACCAAACGGGAGAATAAGTTTTACATTGAAGGAGCGCGTTTAAATACTGGCGACGATTCATAAGAACCAAAAGAGATGGAGTATTGAATATTAACAATTAAGGATAACGATCATGATGAAACACTTTTATTTAGCCGCCACATTTATTGGCGCATTAACATCCTGCAGAGATGCAACTAAAATTAGAGAGACTGAAAATAAGATAGATACGACAGTGGTCCACAACGGTCTCCCCTTGGACAACATCCATAGGAGCCGTGGAAAAGATTCAGTGGAAAATAACCCGGCAGATAAAAAGGAAGGCGTGCCATTGGATAATCTGGATCGGGGTAAGGGTGATAAATAGCCGAAGCCCAGCACTCAGATTCAAAAGTGGCTTCGGCATCATAAAATTTACTTTCCTGAGGAACGGTAATAGATTAAGCCCTGCAGCTGTTCTAATTCGTCCGGATTTTTCAGATCGACAAGCGTATTCAATCCTAATTCAACGGATAGCTTTCCAAATTCGTCCAATTGCTTTCTTCAATCTTTGCACGTAGTGCCATTTGTCTGTTGAGTAGTTCATGTACGTAGTCGAATGTCTGTTCCATGTTAGTTAAGAAAATAGCGAAGGGCAAAGCGATAATGGCTTTGTCCTTCGGGGTGAATGAATGGAATTAATATGATTTTATTTTAATTTCAGTTTGGGTACTTTGTTTTTGCTAGCTGGAGATGGCGCATTAGGTGTAATGGGCATGTCGCCTATTGACGGATCTGAAGGCTGCATGTTTTTAATCTGACCCAGATGTTTTTCGAAGGCTGGAATTTTATCGCCGGCGAATTTCCTCAGATCAGCATCTGTGGTTGCCGTGCCCGTACTTGCATCTTTGAAAAGTGAGATCGCATCTTGGTGGCTCTTAACCATCATATCGGTGTATACGCGGTCGAAATTTGAGGCATCCGCATTGTTTAGCTGGTCAATCATGGTCTTATAATTTTGATCGTCGGCCGAACTCAGCTGCCAATTTTTATTTTTTACTAAGGTCGCCAATTCATTTCCCGCGGCGGTATGGTCATCAGCAATCATCTGTGCATATTGTTTGATGTTTGCGTTTTGTGATTTTGCAAGGGCAATAGTAGCTGCCTGCAGTTCGAAATTATTGCTAGCCGTCGCTTTGCTGGCAAAATCTAAGTCTCCGGCCTGTGGCTGGGCAGGTTTACTGTCTTGCGCCTGAGCCGCTAAAATGCAGGCAAAGATTGCGAGCAGCATACCTAGAGTTTTTAAAATGGTTTTCATAATACTATTTTTTAATTGTTAATGATTTTTTTCTATTTCTGCCATCGTTTTCCTTTCATCTATAAACCATGATGATATAGGATGCTAAAAGAATAAATTTAAGAATGAACAGTGCCGAGCAAGCAAGGGTTTGGAGGCTTTAGATTTTACGTATTTAAATCGAAAACTGTGTTGCTTACGTAAGGACATCGTATAAATTCGCATTAAATCACCAGATCATAGATCGGGCAACAACTGAAAGAATTTGCAAAGTTTAATGGGTTAAGAGGATCTTTTAGAAAAGAGCTAGATTTTTCTTGCCTTCATTTTGTGATGAATATTTCTGGATCGAACAAGATTCATTTTGTTAAAACATTTTTGGTTAGAAAGCTGTTTCGTTCAAAAATCAATTGCTCAACTAAACTACAAAGAAAAAACAGACAGCTATGAAACAGTTGCTTTTGGTAGACGACCATACTTTGGTACGATCAGGTTTCCAACTCATATTAGAGGCCCAGGAAGACATAACTGTGATTGCAGGGGCGGAGAATGGGCAAAGGGCTCTAGACTATCTTAAAGGAGCATCTCGACCGGATATAATTTTGACGGATATTCATATGGAAGTGATGGATGGCATACAGTTCATTCAAGTGGTAAAAAGAGATTATCCGGATATAAAAATCATTGTTTTGTCGATGGAGGATAATATTCAGATTATTCAGGAAGTTTTGAACTTAGGAGCGGAAGGCTATTTGTCGAAAGATTCCAATGTAGAAGAGATTCTGTTCGGAATTCAGCAGGTAATCAGGGGTGAACATTATGTCAGTGCGGCTTTAAGTATTGAACTTATTAAAAACTTGCCAAAATATGCTCACCTCGAGGTTGATCGCACGGAAATAATGAGGAGATATGATATTTCAGAAAGAGAACTGTCTGTTTTGGAGCTCATTGCAGAGGGACATACAAATGCCGAGATAGCTGATCAAATCTATTTAAGTAAAAGAACAGTTGAGGGGCACCGACAGCAATTGATTGAAAAAACGGGATCTAAGAACACTGCTGGACTTGTCCGTTTTGGTTTCCAGAAAAAGTTGTTGATATAAGAGAATCTCTTCGTCTGTTTCGAAATCATTCTGGTCAATTTCAGGTTGTTGATCCGGTGTGTTTTCTGGAAGCTCTTCTTCATGCTCATCTGGAATATCATTCGGAAGATTTTCTGGTCCAGATTGTGACACGATGGCTAGAGCGAGAATGGCCATGCCTTGATAGGCGTCCTTCATAGCAAAGTTTTTATTCATTTAGATTTTACTTAATACGCATTATTAATACTCTTTTGCCTATAGAACATGGCCCAATGCACTATCGTTAACTGTTTAAGTACGTCATATCGATAGATTTGTACGTTAATTTTAGTATGGTTCTTCTGTAGGGGCATCTTTCGGAAAAACGTGTTTTTACGCAACTTATGTGGTAAATGCTTGATTTGAAGGGAACAGCATAACTGGTTGAACAAAAAAAGTTTGAGTGCTGTTTATTTCACAAACGGCTCTTGGAGCGCAAACTTTTAAATTATGGCAACAACAAAAGTAACAGCAGACAAAAGTAAAGCAAATGCAAAATCGGCTAGTAAAGCAACTTCAGCCGCAACTTCGGAAGGAAGAAAAGTACGGGCTAAAGCCGGTGCAGCGAAAGATTTGGCCGAATTATTCGAAGACGGCTTGAAAGATATTTATTGGGCTGAAAAAGCACTCACAAAAGCACTTCCGAAGATGGAAAAAAATGCGAGCTCAGAACAGTTAAAATCGGCAATTTCCAAACATCTGACCGAGACTGAAACACATGTCGACCGTCTCGAGCAATGTTTTGAGTTTATTGGCGTGAAAGCTAAAGCCGAAAAATGTGAAGCAATGGCGGGCTTAGTGGAAGAGGCCGAAAGCCTTATGAAGGAAACAGAAGTTGGAGCTGTCAGAGATGCAGCGATCATAGCAGCGGCGCAGAAGGTAGAACATTATGAAATTGCGACTTATGGGACATTGGCCGCATTTGCCAAAGTGCTCGAACATCAGGATGCCTTGAAACTGTTACTTGAAACGTTAAGCGAGGAGAAGAAGTGCGATGAAGATTTAAGTGCTCTGGCAGACACAAATCTCAATTCGAAGGCTGAATAAGGTTAAAGGAAGTAGCGGCTAATCTATAACAAGATTGTGAAAAAGAGGGACATGATTGTCCTCTGTTTTTCTGTTTTAATAGAAGCACATATTTAGAAAAACATAAAAGGCTCAATTCTGATTGGGCCTTTTCCAAAAAGAAAGCGATGAAATATTCAGATAATAGGGGTAATAGTTTTGCGGAAAAGGGGCTGGCTGATCCGGTTAAAGAATACCCAAACCCGCCATTTAAGAGACAATCTCAGCCCTGGCCGGGGCTTTGCAGTGAAATGGATCCGCGGCCCGATCATGGTGAAGATAGTTATAAGGGAACAGGAAGGCTCAACGGCCGTAAGGCATTGATTACGGGTGGCGATTCCGGAATGGGACGCGCTGCTGCAATTGCTTATGCGCGAGAAGGTGCCGATGTAGCCATCAACTATCTGCCGGAAGAGGAAAAAGATGCGGCAGAAGTAATTTCTTTAATAAAGGCCGCTGGACGTAAGGCTGTGGCTATTCCAGGAGATCTGCGGAAGGAAGAATTCTGTACGCGCCTAATTGAGGAGACTGTACTTCAGCTGGGTGGTCTGGACATTTTGGTAAATAACGCTGCGCGGCAACAAACGAAGCCTTCTATTTTAGATATCTCCACGGCGGATTTTGATGCCACGATGAAAACCAATATTTACGCGCCATTTTGGCTTATCAAGGCCGCCTTGCCACATCTCAAACCGGGGTCGGTTATTATCGGAACGACATCGGTACAGGCGGCCGATCCCTCAGAAGATCTATACGATTATGCACAAACAAAGGCCGCAACCACCAATTATATTCGTTCCTTGGCCAAGCAGCTTGGTCCAAAAGGAATACGTGTCAATGGGGTTGCTCCCGGGCCTATTTGGACGGCTTTGCAAGTCAGCGGCGGTGCCACGCAGGAAAAGCTGGTTAATTTTGGAGGAAATACGCCTATGGGAAGGCCGGGGCAACCGGCGGAACTCGCTTCAATCTATGTCCAGTTGGCTGCCGCAGATGCGAGTTATGCTAATGGGCAAATCTATGGTGCTGCGGGCGGTGGCGGACAGCCTTAAAAACTTATAACTGTATCATTCCTAATAATCCCCACTATGGGGATTTTTTTATAGCAATCGATAGGCTGAAATTCTAATCGGTGCTGTCAGTTTTCTCATCATCTGAATGATCCTGTCTTTCTTTCCTAGCTTTCATTTTCGAAGCGTGGTTTTCCTTTGCAGCATCTATAGAATGGGTGCAGGTGATATCATTTTCCTGAAGAGCTAATTTGGCAATGTGTGCATAAAATTTGGCCAACTGATCCAGCTCTTCCTCGCTTAAGTCTTCCAGGCTGACCATTCGGTTGCTCGTTCCCTTATGTGAAGCAATAAGTTCATTGAGTTTTAAATGAACTGCTTTTGAATCCTTATTTTGCGATTTTTGAATAAGAAATACCATTAAAAAGGTAACAATAGTAGTTCCTGTATTGATCACCAATTGCCAGGTTTCAGAATAATTAAATATGGGACCGCTCACTGCCCAGATAATAACTGTGGACGTTGCAATAATGAATGCCGCAGAGCTGCCGGTCGCATGGGTAGCCCAGTCTGAAAATCGTTCAAATAAATTCTTCTTCTTTTTCATTGCTAAACTTTAATTTCTATAGAGACCAGACTGCTGGCAGATTTGTTTTCACAAATTATTTATCATCTGATATATCAGTCTTTTTTTTCGCTATTGAATTAAAATAGCATACATTTTTGCTGGGCTACCGTATCTGCGACTTGTATTGACTTGGGGTTACTCCTTTAATTGACTTGAAAATTTTATTAAAGTTTGAAAGGCTATTGAAACCACAGGCATAAGCAATGTGCGTGATTTGATGCTTGTTTTCTACAATCAATCTACAGGATTCACTAACACGGACCTCATTGACAAATTGAACGAAGGTTTTCTGCGTACGGGATTTGAAGTAACGGCAAAAGGAATGCTTTGACATATTAGATAGCTGTGCAACTTGATCCAATTGAATTTCGCCCGTATAGTTGTTAAATACGAATTTAAAGATGCTGTCAATTTTACTATTGTCAATGGGGCTATAGTTGTGGGTGTATCCAGCGCTGGAGAGGTAATCAAATTCATCTGTCGATAACATCAATTCGATAATCTCTAATAATAAAATAGTTTTCTCAAAGCCATAATCCAGCTGTACGATCTTTTTTAGCTTTATCTTCAATTGTTCCTTTGTTGCGCCACGGAATAGGAGACCACGTTTGGAGGCTGAAAAGAAGGCTTCGATTTTGTGTGTTTGAAAGAAATGCCCTAAAAGTTTAATTATTAATTTAGGTTCTATATACAAGGCTAAAGAACGGGAAGTTTTTGTCTCTGCAATGGTGGAGCCTGCGCAATTTATATTGTTATTGTGCCATACATGTGGCAGATCAGGTCCTACAAAAGTAAGTTCATCGGAAACAAAGTTACTCACATTATCGCCAATAATCCGCTTTCCCTCACTTTCCACAATATAGGTCATCTGACAGGCGCTATGAAAATGAAATTCAGTTGAGAAGAAAGGGCGTTGCACATCTTTGGTCGCAAAAGTCGTAATATCTGCACCTTCCAGAATTTTTGCAAAAACAGGTTTCATGCGTTTGGTTATTTTAATTAAGAGCGAGCAATATAGCTTATTTTGCCTTAAAAATAAGTTAACATGTGTAAAATTGTTAATATAGTGGGAGAAATGAGCAATCTAGCAGTAGTCACCGTCCTGCTGAGCGCGTAATTTAGTACAACTATACAATAACGTATAGTTGTACTAGATTACGCAGAACTTATGTATCCTAAATTATATCCTTATATCCTTGTGATCGTCTTGGTCGTACTCTGTATGACAGCCTTTCGGTCTGCAGAAAGAAGTCGCGCCGCGACTCGCTATGCATCCATAACAGGACTGAAAGCTGAGAAAGTAGCTTATTATAAAAAGCTTCATGCCAAGGTTTGGCCCACAGTACTTCGAAAGATTAAAGCATGTCATATCCGCAATTATTCTATTTTTTTGAAGGAGATAGATGGTGAATTTTTTCTTTTCAGCTATTTTGAATATGTAGGACAAAACTTCAAGCTTGATATGCAAAAGATGGCGTCCGATCCAGAGACACAGCGTTGGTGGAAAGAAACGGATCCCTGTCAGCAACCCCTGTCCGATGCACAGGAGAAAGGGGAGGTATGGTCTGGTATGGCGGAGGTATTTCATACGGACTAAAGAAAGAAACGAATGCTGTAATAACCAACATCATATAACCATGAGAAAAAAATTATTATTTAGTTTGGCACTTGCTGTTTTAGGTACAAATCTCGGTGCGCAGACAAAGACCATTGTACCTGTTCCATCGGTACAACCCAATGCTTATCAGCAGGCGCAAATTGACCGAAAATATGGTATGTTCGTTCATTTTGGCATGAATACATTTCATGATCAGGAGTGGACGGATGGATCTAAACCTGCCAGCTCATATGCGCCATCGGCTATTGAGGTTAAACAGTGGGTTTCGACAGCAAAAGAAGCCGGGATGAAGTACATGATTTTGGTAACGAAACATCATGAGGGTTTCTGTTTATGGGATAGCAAGTATACGGATTATGATGTAGCGAGCTCTTCAAACGCGACAAATGTTGTGCAGGAGCTAGCTAAAGAATGTGCCAAACAGGGAATGCGCCTTGGTTTGTATTATTCTTTGTGGGACCGAAAGCAGAACCCCAATGTAAAAGACAAGTCTGCAGATGCAGCATATAATCAATATATGTTGAACCAGCTCAATGAGTTGGTTGATATAACCAAAAAGTATACGGATATAGTTGAGCTTTGGCTGGATGGAGGCTGGGAAAAAGAGAATTATCGATGGCCCACGCAGGAGATCTACAATTTAATCAAGAAAAAGGTTCCTGGATGTCAAATTGGTGTAAACTGGAGCATCGGATCGCCTGAGAATACAGACAAGCACATTGTCTTGCCGAAAGACCAGCAAAATTATTACCCTATACGTTATTTCCCAAGCGACTTTAGGCTTGGCGACCCTTATCTTCCGATCGATCCTGACCCTAAGCTTTTTATGGCGCAGGGGAATACTTATTATATGCCTTTTGAAACAACAGTGGTACTTGGAGAACGCTGGTTTTACAATACCACAGACAAGAAGTATAAGTCTTTGGAAGAGCTTGCGGGGATTTATCAGACCGCAACCGCACAAGACAATATCCTGATCTTAAACGTTGGTCCCAATCGGATGGGACGCATAAAGGATTCGGATGTTGACATTTTGCTCAAATTAAAGGATAAGTTAAAGTTATAATTTAAAATAGATCAACCTAAACACTAAAAACAAGTGCGTTAAGATTTTATGATAAAGACGTTTGATATTCAGGATCGGAGATTTCCTTTGGCTACTGGTGCAGGTAGTGATGCGATACACAAGGATCCGATCTATTCTTATGCTGTGACCCGATTGGTCGATGATAGGGGGCGCGTTGGGACAGGTCTGGCTTTTACACTGGGTGCAGGAAATGAGCTGGTCTGTCGTGCTGCAGCTTTTTATGCTGAACGATTGAAAGGGATTCCAATCGAGGACCTTATGGCAGATTTTGGTCAGTTGTTTAATAAGTTGAGCAACGAACAGCAATTTCGTTGGTTGGGTCCCCATAAAGGGATTGTTCATTTAGCCTTAGCTTCGGTAACAAATGCCTGTTTTGATCTTTGGGCTAAAACGAGAGGAGTTCCGCTTTGGAAGCTGCTAACCGACCTCAGCGCCGAAGAGATTGTCAATACGCTGGATCTTTCCTATTTGGAAGATGAGTTTACAAAGGCAGAGGCCATCAGCCTGCTGGAGTCAAATATCTCAACGTCTTCTGAAAGAATGGGGATTATTGAAAGGGGATATGCTGGCTACGATACGTCGGTAGGCTGGTTTAACTATTCCGATGAAAAAGTGCGGGAGAATTGTAGGCGTGCTATCGACAACGGTTTTTCGGCGATGAAACTCAAAGTGGGCAGTGAAGATCCATTGCGGGATATCCGCCGTGCGCATATTGTGCGCGAGGTTGCTGGTGATGAAGCGAAGGTAATGCTCGATGCGAATCAGCAATGGACGCTGCCGCAGGCGCTATCCATCTGTCAAGAGCTGAAAGAGATGAACCCTTTTTGGGTAGAGGAGCCGACACACCCGGACGACATTGTTGGACATAAACGATTGGCCGAACAGATTGCGCCGATAAAAGTTGCCATGGGTGAGCATGTGCCGAACCGCATTTTGTTTAAAAATTATCTTCAAATGGCTGCGACGGGATTTGTACAGGTGGATGCTGTTCGCGTTGGCGGCGTGAGCGAGTTTATTTCAGTAAGTTTACTTTGTCGAAAATATAATATTCCCGTTGTACCACATGTTGGGGATATGGGGCAGCTCCATCAGCATCTTGTTTTATTTAACCATATAAGCCTTGGGCATGAGGCTTTGTTTTTGGAGCATATTCCGCATCTAAAGTCTCATTTTGTACATCCAGTATCTATTGAGAATGGAGTTTACCGTACCCCAATGGATGTGGGAAGCAGTTGTGATTTGTTATAAGTTGACGTTATGTTAGGAAATTTAGATTTAGGTATCGCCATCTTTTATATTGTGTTGATTTTAGTTGTCGGCGTATTGGCCGGATCAGGGCGATTTAAGAAAGTGAAGGAAACAAGCGCAGAGGGGTATTTTTTGGCAGGAAAGACACTCCGGTGGCCGGCTATTGGCTTGGCACTTTTTGCAACTAATATTTCAACGGTGCATCTGGTCAGTTTGGCACAGAGCGGATTTGATACAGGCTTGCTAAACGGCAACTTTGAATGGATGGCGGCCTTTACTTTAATCTTGCTGGCACTTTTTTTTGTGCCATTTTACCTCAAGTCTGGTGTTGCCACCTTGCCCGATTTTCTGGAACGACGCTATGATCGTGCCAGCAGAGATTGGCTTACGTTTATCTCTATACTATCGGCAATTGTTATTCATATCGCTTTTTCGATGTTGGCTGGAGGGATTGTGCTGCGAACACTTTTTGGATTTAATATGTATTTGAGTATTACAGTAATCTGTGTGATCACTGGAATATATACGATTTTGGGCGGATTGCGTGCTGTTGTGGTGACGGAATCTATCCAGACAATTGTATTGCTTGCGGGGGCCTTCATTATCAGTTTTGCGGCTTTTGACAAGATGGGCGGTTGGACGCCGATGAAAGCTGTATTGGTACAGGATAATGCCCTTGATCGTCTTTCTATGCTTCGTGGGAGCAACGATGGAAGCGGAATGCCTTGGTATGCCGTATTGTTTGGCTATCCGATTTTGGGTATTTGGTACTGGTGTGCCGATCAGACGATTGTTCAGCGAGTTTTAGGGGCGAAGGACGAAAACCATGGACGTGTGGGCGCTCTTTTTTGTGGTTTTCTAAAAATCTTGCCTGTTTTTATTTTTGTGCTTCCGGGCCTATTTGCGTATACCTTGTTTAAAACAGGTCAATTGGATTTAAGCAGTCTTGGCGTGGACCATCAAGGGCAGGTCAATTCAAAAGGTATCTATACACTCATGATTACGCAACTTTTGCCTTCAGGATTGATCGGTGTTTTGGTAGCGGCGCTTCTGTCGGGTTTAATGAGTCAAATATCGGGTGCGCTAAATTCGATATCGACCATGGTGAGTTACGATATCTTTAAACAGCGACGGCCTGCAGCTACCGATGGTCAGTTGATTCGTATTGGGAAAATTGCCGCAGTTATAGCTATGGGATTTTCCTTGGCTCTTTTACCACTATTGGATCGCTATGAGAGTATTTTTTATGGTATAAATGATGTAATAGCACACATTGCACCACCGATAACCTGTGTGTTTCTTTTAGGTGTATTCTGGAAAGGGGCATCGGCAACAGCTGCAAAACTTACCTTGTGGGCAGGTTCTGTTTTGGGGGTTGCTGTATTTATGCTAAACAAGCTGCTGCCTGATTCGTGGATAGGCCAGACCCCATTTATGATGATGGCTTTTTATTTGTTTTTGGTCTGTATGATACTTCAGGTATTGTTGTCGTATATGTATCCCGTGCAGCATACTGCGCAAAGTCAGGAGTTGTTCTGGAAGAACCCCATGGATCCACTTCGGGGTAAAGCCTGGCCAGGTATCGGAAATTACCGTATTTTATCCACATTGCTACTCGCTATTGTCGTGATTTTATATGTAATTTTCAACTGATTTTTTAATTTGTTCTGATTCCTTGGGACTTGATGCTAAATACAAGAATAATAAAACGTGAAAACCTTAGAAGATAAAATAATATTGATTACCGGAGGAAGTGCCGGTATCGGCTTGGAATGTGTAAAAGCTTATGTCAAAGCAGGCGCAAAGGTTGCCTTTATTGGTCTCGATCAAGCGTCCGTGGATGAAACAGCTGCACTGATCGGTGCGCCACATATGGGCATCTGCGCGGATGTGACGCAGGCCCGGGAGGTTGATTTGGCCATCCAAAAGATCGTTGCTTTTTTTGGGCGGCTTGATGCAATCCATAACAATGCTGGCCTGGCAAGCCCATCAAAGCCTTTGCATGAAACGACGGACGATGAATGGGTAAGGTTGCTGGATACTAACATGAAGAGTGTTCTATTGACGACGAGATATGGCTATCCTCATTTAAAGGAATCTGCGGGTTGTATTCTAAATACGAGTAGCTTAGTGGGGGATATAGGTCAGGAGAACCATGCGGCATATGCTGCCACAAAGGGGGCGATCAATGCGTTGACAAAATCGATGGCCATAGACTATGCAGCTGTCGGTATTCGTGTCAATTCGGTTATGCCTGCAGCTGTTATGACACCCATGCTCAACAAATGGACACTGGAGCAACCGCATCCGACACAGGTTTTTGACTTTTTAAAGGATATTCATTTGCTGGGATACTGTCCTGAAGGTGATGTCATTGCCGATGCCTGTGTGTTTCTGCTGTCAAACCAAGCACGCTTTATCACCGGTATAAATTTACCTGTGAGTGGTGGTGCTGAATTGGGTTACCGTAGAAATGTATGACAGATTTTTTTATATTAGCTACATTTAGCTTGCATTTGAAAAGCAATTTATCTAAGTTTGGCGCGCAGTCGTAGACTGTTTATAAATAATACATCAATCATGAGCCAGAAATTTATATACAATACACGTTATCCTTCTGTTGAAGATCTAAAGATTAAAGCGAAGAAAAGGATTCCCCGATTTGCATTTGACTATTTGACCGGAGGTGCAAATGAAGAATTGAACCTTGCCAGAAATGAGAATGATTTTGATAACATTCTGTTGAAGCCTCAATATCTGCTTGCAAGCGAAGAAATAGACCTATCCGTCGAACTATTCGGTCGTCGTTACAGTGCACCTTTTGGCGTTTCACCTATTGGACTTCAGGGATTGATGTGGCCGAATGCGCCGGAGATTCTTGCGAAAGCGGCGGCAAAAAATGATGTTCCTTATATTTTAAGTACTGTATCAACAAGTAGTATTGAACGTATTGCCGAGGTATCTGATGGGAAAGCATGGTTTCAGCTCTATCATCCGACGGAAAATAGACTGCGGGATGATATTATTAAGCGTTTACAGACTGTAGAATGCCCTGTATTGGTTGTGTTGGTAGATGTTCCTGCTTTTGGACTTCGCTATCGTGAAATTAAGAGCGGTTTGTCCATGCCACCTAAAATGAGTATTGCTAATATCTTGCAAACTTTTGTATGTCCGACTTGGGGGATAGAAACATTAAGGCATGGAATACCGTCGTTTGCGACATTAAAGCCTTATATGGAAAAAGGTCTTGATTTGGCACAGTTAGGGCAGTTTATGAATAGAACATTTACAGGTAAAGTGGATGTTGAAAAAATTAAAGCAATACGGGATCTATGGAAAGGGCCTTTAGTACTTAAAGGGATTGCTACCGATGAAGATATGCAGGCTTCTATCGCATTAGGCGTGGATGGAGTTATCGTATCCAATCACGGTGGACGACAGCTCGACGCAAGTGAATCTTCGATCAATTCATTGATCCATTTGGCGAGCAACCCAGAATACAAAAAGAAAATAAAAATTATGTTAGATGGTGGCATTCGATCGGGAGTTGACCTAGCTCGGGCACATGCCGTTGGATCAGATTTCAATTTTATGGGAAGACCATTTATGTATGGCGTTGGCGCATTGGGCAATGAAGGAGGGGAACATACAATCAATATGTTCAAGACACATTTGTATCAGGTTATGAAGCAATTGAGTCTTTCAAAGATTGAAGATTTTCCGCAGCGTCTACAGGCTGTCCTGTAACTGTTGCAGCAGGTCGAGTTTTCGATCCAGCGTTGAGATGAGAATCGAGCACGCTATCGAAGGAAGAGAATGTCTCTTATGTTTGTATTAAACAAATGTAGGAGACATTTTTTTGTTTTATAGATTCGCTCGAAAGGTATTGGCTTTGATGCAAATATTAAGCTCTCGGTTTAGATCATAGGGATAATTTTACTTTTTCTCCTTTAGTTCTTAGATGCAACAGATGGTAGCCAAATTCCGCATTTTAACAGTGTTTGTTCAGTGCTCGTTCAGTGCTTGTTCAGTGATTGTTCAGTGCTCGTTCAGTGGAGACTGAACAATCACTGACTAATTACTGTCTAAAAATTGATTTAAAATTGTAGTTTGTTACAATTTGGTATGCGTATGTTTCTGTGTTAATGTTTATCTTTATTATCTATAGCATAATCAGGTAATTATGGCAATAATAAAAAATGGTGTTAACGGAACTGTTTCCGGGAAAGCAGGTCCTGTTGTGTTTGTGTCGACTAAAACAGGAAATTATGTACGGTCTCTCCCTCGCGTTAAAAAGCGGGAGCCTACTCCTGGCCAGCTGCTGAGTAGAAAACGCTTCAAAATTGTGAGGTCGCATATTAGTCAATTAAAACCGATCATCAATATGGGGTATAAAGCGTACAGCTATCCTAAACGGGCATACGATGTCGCGATGTCTTATAATTTGAACGAAGCACTTATCCGGGAAGAAGACGGTTTTGTGATTGACTGGCGGAAATTTATGATTGCCAAGGGAAGCCCCAATCCCATCAATTCCTACACAATGGATTTCGATAAAGAAAACCAAGAACTTCAGGTTACCTGGGAATATGATGCCTATCTGGAGGAAAAGTTCAACACGAGATATTACGATTCGTTCTTAATCCTGTATAATGCAATGGAGAACGGGGGCGGAAATCAACTTGTGATGAACGATAAAAAAAGCAGCTTAATGTCAGGAAAACAAAATGTTGAAATTCCAAAACATAGAAAGGAAGTGACCTATGAGGTATATATCTTTTTTATAGAGAGTTATGGTGGAGGTAATACAGACAGTCTGCACTTGGGTACGATAACGATTTGAATGTACTATTGATGACACGATCGTGTATTATAAAATTGCATAAAAAAAGGGGATATCCAAGTGGATATTCCCTTTTTTGTCCAGTATTGGAAATGGTCTACCAGTCGATATTTCTGTTGTCTGTTGAGCCTGCTTCCCATTGTTCGCTGACCTGGCCACTGTTGCCATCTTCTGGTCTTGCGCATGCTGAACCCGCAGCAATACCTTGCTCAAGTTCGATAATAGTCGTGTTGACTTTTGGGGCGATGTATGCTAATTTCTTTTCCATAATATCTTTTTTTTACGTGCTGTTTTTTTTAAATGTTATACGCAGCAAGATTTATTCTTTCCGATTATTGATCTATTTATTGATTATTTGCAAGGGATCTTCTTCTTTCCAGCACCTACACCTTTGATAATTGTGCGTCCATCAACAAGTTGGGTTACTTTTACGGTGTTGCTTTGTGTTGCGCTCCAAGGGAATGTGTTGAAACTGTTGCCATTAAAGAGTTTAAGTTCATATAAAGGGCCGCCAGATGTTTTACTACCAAACATAGTGACTTGTCCAGTTCTGCTGATTACCACTTTAACTAATGGAGCAGTGCTTGTACCTTTCATATTGTAAACCTCATCGATCTTTTTGTTGGTTTCGATATTGTTGCCTGCATATTTGCTTCCGTCAAAAAATTGGATATTTTGTGTAGAGGCAACCGCATTGGATTGAAATTGAATTTCCTGTTTTGCTAGTTTCACACCATTAACTTCCATATTGAAAGCATTGTCGAGTTCGGTAATATCGAAGACAAAACCATAGTCTGCCGCTGGTGCAGTGAAACTTCTGTCGATAGCAGTTCCATTTGGATAGAATTTACCATCTTTCATGATGCCTGTTTTGCCACCCGATGTTGTTGCTGGGTAGCTCCAGTCCAAACCATTGCTGGTTACATCTTGTGTACAGGTTCTGAAGTTAAGTTTCAGGTCGTATTTTTGTCCAGGATTGATCTTAACATTTGGAATTTTGATGTTCGTTTTGGTTTCATCATCAATGGTGAGACTGCTAAGCATCAATGTTCCGTTGCTGGTTGTCGGGTGGATCAATAAGGACGGATTGCTGATCACGGTGCGCAGGCCATTGCCTAAAGCCGGAAATTGCGTGGTTACACCAGCGTTGTTCAAACCGTTGTACGTTAACGTTTCATCCGAGAATTTTAAATTTGCACTATTGTGACTAGGGTTTAATACGGCAGTACCGATTTGAGTTATCGCGCCAGTCATACTAGGATCCATTGTCAATGTTGTTGTGATTTGGCTAAATCTGTGCTTTAATACGACATTCAAGTTGTTTACACCATTTTTTAGCGTCAAAGTACCTGTGTAATACATTAAATCACCGCTAACATTGTTTAAGCTTGCTGTTGATAAGGTGTTTTGGTTGTTAATGCTCGGTATTGCTGTTGTGCTATTGATTGAATAAGCAATAAAGGTGTAGGACTTTCCGGCATCAAGAACAATACCTGCGGCAGTCGCCTCCTCGCCATAATTATAGACCTTTTCCGTTACGTAGTTTCCTTGGTTGTCATAAACAACAACTTTGTACTTTACATTTTTGTCCAATGGCTTCTCAATGGTTTGAGCAGCAGCTAGTTTGGGGTTGGATGAGGCAACCAGGCTTTTTGTGACAGCTGAACTGTTTGTTAGAACAACGTCAATGGAGCCTCCGTTGTCCAATGGTACGGTCATTTCCTGTACATCTGGTGCACTGCTGGATGTATGTGAAGAACCAGCAGAGGCTTGCTTTTGAACCGCATTATTGTCGGATTCATTGTAGGCTTCTACGCCTGATAGATTGATTTTAACGACAGTTTCTCCTGTTAATGCAGTGCTCTCTCCGCTTTTGTTACATGAGTAGAGGCTAAGTGCGAAGACACTGCAGCCTAGCATGAACAGGTTTGTCAGTCGGCGATGGGGGATTAGATTCATGTTAATTGACATTTTGTTTTGTTATTGATTTTTGATTATTTGATTTCGTTATTGATTTGTGTCGTAAATGATCGTTGCAGTTGTATGCCGATTTGTGATTGAAAAATGGTATACCTTTGCTTTTTTTATTGCTATTGTTTTTTATCGATGCAATTATATAAATAGCATTTCACTTAACATTATGTGTTTATGTTATCTTATTTTTCTTGTAGAGAAATATCTACAACGGTGTTATTTAGGGCTTTAATGTTGTTTAAACACGTTTTACGCTATTTTTCTGTTAATTACAATTCGTTTTATTTGAATAAAAATGTATTAATAGTTAATGTAAGTATTGATCGGTAGCTTTGTGTAGGATTATGCGTTTTTATGTGATTTAAGGGTTGAGAGAAGCGGTTGTTTCAGCGCAGCTGTTCGATTATTTTTAAGAAGAACAGGAGGTAATGCTAAGCAATAGATTTCCGGGACCAAGAGGAGATTTTAATTTATTTTTTTTAAATTTGTGTATTCATGAGATTAATTGTTTTCATATTGATAGCATATATTATGGGACTTTCTTTTGTTCCCTGCAGTGATTCTACCAATCGCTGTGAGCAGACTGCTATGGAAACACAATTAAATCAAGCGCATAACCACAGTGATGACGCATCCGATGCCTGTTCTATTTTCTGCTATTGTAATTGTTGTAGTGGAAATATAACGGCTTATGCGTATCAATTTCCGCAAATAGATGGTGTCCCGGTTTCAATTTATTTTGATAGTCGTAATCCTGTTCTCAATACAGCGATTGTTTCCAGTTATTTTGGAAGCATCTGGCAGCCGCCAAAAGTTAATGCTTAATTTTTCGTAAAAATTCTAAAAACAAATCTGAATGAGCATGCTATGCTGTTCTTTATTCAGCTTTGTGCTCGGAATACGCTTGTTGTATTGTATTACGACAAGAGATGAGCTATTCTAACGAGCTATTATTTAAGCATTAATCACGTATAATTGTGTTAGATCATATTATAAAATTTAGCATTAAGAACAAGATCGTTATCGGTTTAATGACCTTGTTGCTTATCATTTGGGGGGCATGGAGTGCAACGAAACTGCCGATAGATGCCGTTCCCGATATTACCAATAATCAAGTCCAGATCTTTACCTCTTGTCCAACTCTTGCCGGACAGGAAGTGGAGCAATTGGTTACTTTTCCAATTGAACAAAGTATTGCAACTGTACCCAAAATTGAGGAGATCAGGAGTATTTCACGCTTCGGGCTTTCTGTCATTACCGTTGTTTTTGACGATGATGTAGATATTTATTTTGCACGTCAGCTAATTGGTGAGCGTTTAAAAGAAGCGGTGGATCAGATTCCACAAGGTATTGGTAAACCTGAGCTGGCTCCAGTAAGTACCGGATTGGGAGAAGTGTATCAATATATTATCCATCCTAAAAAGGGAAGCGAAAAGAAATACAACGCAAAAGATTTGCGCACCATGCAAGATTGGATTGTTGCTCGTCAGCTTTATGGAACACCTGGAATTGCCGAGGTCAATAGTTTCGGAGGTGAGCTCAAACAATATGAAGTAGCTGTTGATCCGAATAGACTTAAGGCTATGAATATCACGATTCCAGAGATATTTACTGCCTTAGAGAAAAATAATCAAAATACAGGTGGTGCCTATATTGATAAAAAACCGAATGCTTACTTTATCCGGGGAATTGGGCTGGCGACCTCCTTGGAAGATGTCAGAAATATTGCTATCCGAAAATCAGGGTCTATACCGATTTATGTAAAAGACGTTGCGGATGTACGTTTTGGTCATGCTGTGCGCTATGGAGCCTTGACATACAATGGTGAGGTAGACGCTGTGGGCGGTGTGGTCATGATGCTAAAGGGGGAAAATAGTAATGAGGTGGTCAATCGGGTGAAAGAAAAACTACCGACTATTCAAAAATCGCTACCTGATGATGTGGTCATAGAGCCCTATTTAGATCGGACGGACCTAGTCGGGCGTGCGATCAGTACTGTTGAAAAAAATCTGATTGAAGGCGCGCTGATCGTCATTTTTGTCCTGGTATTATTTCTTGGGAACTTGCGCGCAGGTCTTATCGTTGCCTCGGCGATTCCACTGGCGCTGCTGTTTGCACTTGGACTGATGAACGTCTTCGGCGTAAGTGCCAATTTAATGAGTTTGGGTGCGATAGACTTCGGTTTGATTGTGGACGGAGCCGTCATTGTGGTGGAAGCTACACTACACCATTTAGGCTTACGAAAGTCAACCGAGAAATTGACCCAGGCTGAAATGGATCATGAGGTATTTGAGTCTGCTTCAAAGATTCGTACCAGTGCAGCCTTTGGTGAGATTATTATTCTTATTGTCTATATTCCAATTTTAACATTGGTGGGTGTTGAAGGGAAAATGTTTCGTCCAATGGCACAAACAGTTGGATTTGCCATTTTCGGCGCATTGATTCTCTCGTTAACCTATATCCCTATGATGTGCGCTTTGTTCCTACCTAAAAAACACAGCGACAAGAAGACGTTGAGTGACCGGATGATTGCGGGGCTGCAGCGTATTTATGAGCCTTTATTACAAAAAGCCATTCGGTTTAAATACCTAATCGTGAGTTTAACTGTTGCCATTTTTGTTTTGTCGGCCTTCTTTTTTAAGAATATGGGTGGCGAGTTTATTCCACAATTGCAGGAAGGTGATTATGCGTTCCATTGTATACTTCCGCAGGGAAGCTCGCTTTCGCAAAGTATTGAAACCTCTATGCAGGCTTCCCGGATTATCAAAGAGTTCGATGAAGTGAAGATGGTCGTTGGTAAAACAGGTGCCGCTGAGGTGCCGACGGACCCCATGCCACCGGAAGCGACAGATATTATGGTGGTATTGAAGCCTCAAAAAGAGTGGAAGTCGGGACGTTCTTATGAAGAACTGGGTAGTGCTATTCTTGAAAAATTAGAGGTAATTCCTGGTGTCTTTTTCGAAAAGAATCAACCTATTCAGATGCGTTTCAATGAGTTGATGACGGGTATCCGTCAGGATGTGGCTGTAAAGATCTTCGGTGAAAATATCGACTCACTGGCCGCTTACGCCAATGTGGTTGCCGCGCAGATTCAATCCGTTCAAGGGGCGACTTCTCCACAAGTGGAGCGCGTATCTGGTCTGCCGCAAATCAATATTGTTTACGACCGTACACGGATTGCGAATTATGGATTGACCATTCAGGACGTTAATGATGTGGTGAGTACCGCCTTTGCCGGTCGAAGTACGGGACAGATCTATGAAAATGAACGTCGCTTTGATCTGGTCGTCAGGTTAGATACAACCCACCGAAACAGTATTGATGATGTACGTAATCTGATGATTCCTACAGATACGGGTACACAGATTCCTCTTTCTCAGGTTGCTGCCATTGATTATAAATTGGGACCGGCCCAAATCAGCCGCGAAGCTGGTAAAAGAAGAATTGTGATTGGATTTAATGTGGCAGGGCGTGATGTTCAAACCGTCGTAAAAGATATCCAGCAACAATTGGCGGCAAATGTAAAACTTCCTGCGGGTTATTATTTCACCTATGGGGGGCAGTTTGAGAATTTGCAAAAAGCGAGTTCACGTCTGTTGATTGCTGTGCCAGTTTCCTTATTGCTTATTTTTATGTTGTTGTATTTCACGTTCCATTCCTTTAAGCAGGCGACGCTAATTTTTACCGCAATTCCAATGAGTGCTATCGGAGGGGTATTTGCATTGATGTTGCGCGGCATGCCTTTCAGTATTAGTGCCGGTATCGGTTTTATTGCCTTGTTTGGTGTGGCCGTACTCAATGGTATCGTTTTAATTGGGACATTCAATCAGCTGAAAAAAGAGGGCGTCGATGATATTTTTCAACGCGTTAAAGAAGGTACTTTGACCCGTTTACGTCCCGTACTCATGACAGCGACAGTGGCCTCACTGGGCTTTTTACCGATGGCAATAAGTACAAGTGCCGGCGCTGAAGTTCAAAAACCTTTGGCAACGGTAGTTATTGGCGGATTGATAACGGCAACTTTCCTGACGTTATTTGTGCTGCCATTATTGTATATAATTTTTAATTCTAAATGGAATATGAAACGAAGTAGCGGTGCTAAGACCTTTGTTACAGTACTTGTTTTCCTATTTATGACCTTGGGATCTCAGGTGTTTGGCCAAGAGCGCATTTCTGTTACAGAAGCTGTGGAAACTGCTTTAAAGAGCAATCGCCAGTTTCAGATCAACCAGGCTGAAATCGCGGGTGCCGGTTTTAATGTTAAAACGGCGACCGAAATCCCCAAGACCGGGATTTTTGCAGAAAATGAAGATTACCGTCCTACGGATAAGGCCGGCTTATTGAAAATTGGTATAACGCAAAGTATTGCCTGGCCCGGGCTCTACGCAGCGCGTAAGGAGTATTTTAAACAGCAACTAAAATATGCGAATTTAAATACGGATGTATTGAAAACTGCGATTACGAAAGATGTAAGGACAGCCTATTTTCAGCTTTGGTATCTCCAGGATCGTCAAAAGCTGTATATGGAGTTGGATAGTATCTATACAGCCATGTTTAAGGCAACAGAATTACGTTTTAGGACTGGTGATGTGGCTGCGCTGGATAAAATCGCCGCAGAAGCAAAATTGAAAGAGCTGCAGGCTCAATTGGTTCAGAACAAAAAGGATATTGTTATTCAGCAGCAGCAATTGATGATGTTGTTGGATCGTAATGAGTGGATGCTTCCATTGGATCAGTCCTTGGAGAAGATTGTCGTGAACGCCAGCCCATCTGAAGAACTAACGCATCCTTTACTTGTTTTACAGCAGCAGAATGTAAATATCGCTTCATCGAATATCAGTGTTCAGAAAAATACAAATAAACCTGAGTTCTCGGGGCGATTTTTCTCCCAACGTGTGTGGGGAGCCAAAGATCCGTTATCGGGATTTTCTGTCTCCGCATCTTTCCCCGTCTTTAGCCTGGGCGCGTATAAAAGTAAAGTGAAGGCTGCCAATGCTGAAATGGAAGTTCAACAGCGTAAGTTGGAATATGATACGCAGGTATTCCAGACAAATAAAGGAAACGCACTTGCAGAGATCGACAAGAATAGTGCATTACTGCAATTTTACGAGTCTTCGGGTTTAAAACAAGCTGATGCGATCATTAAAGCGGCAAGTTTGGGTTATCGAACTGGGGAGATCAATTTTGCTGAATTAAGTCAATTTTTAAGTCAGGCCATAGGGATTCGTCAGAATTATTTAGAGGTACTCAATCAGTATAATCAATCAGCAATTCAATATAATTACTTCAATAACAAATAAGTCAACAATGAAAGTTTTCATAAAGATATTTATCGTATGTATCGCCGTTGCTGTTTTTTACGGTTGCGGTTCTAATGAGTCGGAGCGTAAAGGTCAACCAGCGGGAAAGGAAGAGCCTAAAGCCGAAGAGGGTCATGAGGAAGGGCCGGTTACCGTAGCCGCCCTGAGTGCTGCACAAATAAAAGCTGTGGGCATCGTTTTTGGAGGTATTGAAGAGAAGGAACTGACAGCCACAATTAAGGCCAATGGACTTTTGAGTGTACCCAATAACAATAAAGCGAATGCGACGGCGCTTTATGGTGGTGTTGTAAAGACATTGAATGTACAGTTGGGAGACAATGTGCGTAAGGGGCAGGTAATCGCTACGATTACCAACCCCCAGTTTGTACAGTTGCAGGAGGAATATGTATCCCTCGCAAGTAAGATTACCCTGGCAGAACAAGAAATGGCAAGGCAACAGGAATTGAATGAAGGTAATGCGGGCGCACGGAAAAATCTGCAGGCAGCAACAGCGGACTTCAACAGTTTACGGGCTCGAAAGGCTTCCTTGCAACAACAGATCCAATTGATGGGCATTAATCCCAATAGCGTGAATCTTTCCAATATGCGTACTTCATTGTCCGTAACAAGCCCTATCAATGGAACAGTGAGTAATGTTTTTGCGAAAATAGGGAGTTATGTGGATGTTTCTTCTCCGGTGATCGAGATTGTTGACAATAGTCTGTTGCATTTGGATCTGCAGGTGTTTGAAAAGGATTTACCTCTGGTTAAAGTTGGCCAGCTCATCAACTTTCAACTGACCAACAACCCGGATAAGACCTATACCGCTAAAGTTTTTACGATTGGATCTTCCTTTGAAAATGACAGCAAGACCATCGCTGTACACAGTACGGTTGTGGGCAGCAAAGTGGGCTTGATTGATGGAATGAACATTACGGGTATGATCGGTGTCAATAATGTGCGGACTCCGGCTGTTCCTAATGACGCCATTGTGGAGGCCGACGGCAAGTATTATATTTTTGTGGAGACAGACAAGAAACCCGAGGAGCATGAAGAAGGGCACGACGATCACGGGCATGCGCACGATGAGGGTGAAGCAAAACATGCACACAGCAATGAGAAGGAAGCCGGGCAGCATGGAGAAGAACAGGCCAAGAACATCAATTTTGAAAAAATTGAGATTCAAAAAGGCGTGTCTGCCTTGGGGTATACGGCGATTATCCCGGTTACAGAAGTGCCGGCCGGAACAAGAATTGTTGTGAAGGGTGCTTTTTTTATCAATGCTAAAATGAGCAATACAGGTGGACACGAACATTAATTGACAGCATTTGTTAACATAATCAAAGCAAGTTATGGAACATAAACATCGTTATGATGCACAAGGCAGACAGCTTTGTTGTACACAGACAGAAAAAATATATAACCAGGCCGGAGCTGAAGACCTTATTGGGGAAGCTCCGGCTTCCAGTCACGGTCATGATCATAGTCCTGATGAGGACGGTCATGATCATAGTCCTGATGAGGACGGTCATGATCATAGTCCTGATGAGGACGGTCACGATCACTCGACGGCAGGGGCCAGTCAGATGCAGCTGTTTCTACCTGCGCTAATTTCTTTTGTCTTGCTCATTGCTGCAATAGCCATGGATAATTGGATTGCGCAAGCATGGTTTAAGGATTGGGTCCGGACAAGCTGGTACATATTAGCTTATCTGCCAGTAGGGGTTCCTGTCATCAGGGATGCTTTAAAGAGTATAGCTAAAGGGGAAATCTTTTCGGAGTTTTTGCTAATGAGCATTGCTACCCTAGGAGCTTTTGGAATCAAAGAATACCCGGAGGCTGTAGCGGTGATGTTATTTTACGCCGTAGGAGAAGTGTTTCAGACCTTGGCGGTGAGTCGGGCTAAAAGTAATATTAAGGCATTGCTGGATCAGCGTCCGGATGAAGTGACCATTTTGGAGAATGGAAAGAGCAAAGTGATCAAAGCCGCCGATGCAGGTATAGGAGCAATAGTTCAGCTGAAACCTGGAGAAAAGCTCGGGCTGGATGGTGAATTGCTGTCTGAACAAGGTGCATTTAATACAGCCGCGCTGACTGGCGAGAGCAAGCCAGATACAAAGATGGAGGGTGATGTTGTACTGGCCGGAATGATCAATATGAATACAGTGAGTCTAATTCGGGTGACAACCGCTTATCAAGATAGCAAGCTGAGTAAGATCCTTGAACTTGTACAGAACGCGACAGCTCAAAAAGCACCGACAGAATTGTTTATTCGGAAGTTTGCTAAGATATATACGCCAATTGTGGTCTTTTTGGCCATTGGAATCTGTCTCCTGCCTTACTTGTTTGTCGGTCAATATGTATTTAGCGAATGGTTGTACAGGGCTCTCGTGTTTTTAGTGATTTCTTGTCCCTGTGCACTGGTCATTTCAATTCCTTTGGGATATTTTGGCGGAATAGGTGCCGCGAGCAGAAATGGTATTCTATTTAAGGGTAGTAATTTTTTGGATGCGATGGCCGACATCAGACATGTCGTGATGGATAAAACCGGGACAATGACTGCGGGCGTTTTTAAGGTGCAGGAAATTAAACTACAGGCCGGTTACGATGAAGCAAGAATTTTGAAGCTCGTCAATAAAATAGAGAGCCACAGTAGTCATCCGGTTGCAACGGCAATCAGAGAATATGCTGGCGAGGTCGATGAAGCGGTCAGTCTTGATGATGTGGAAGAAATCGCCGGGCATGGGCTAAAAGCTATTACTGATGGTAAAGTACTGTTGGTAGGAAATTTTAAATTGTTGGACAAGTTTAATGTAGCCTATGATATCGATCCGAATAGTATCGTTTATACGACCATTGCGATCGCCTTGGACGGTAAATTTGTAGGATTCATGACGATCGCTGATCGCATTAAAGCGGATGCTGCGCTTACGATCCAGCTCTTGCATAAGCTTGGTGTAAAAGCAACGATGCTGAGCGGGGATAAGACGACAGTAGTCGCCTATGTTGCCAAGGAACTTGGTATAGATCAGGCCTATGGTGACCTGCTTCCGGAAGATAAAGTGAATAAAGTCAAGGAAATAAAGGCGGTAAACGAATCTGTTGCTTTTGTTGGTGATGGCGTTAACGATGCTCCGGTCGTAGCACTGAGTGATGTTGGAATCGCGATGGGTGGACTGGGCAGTGATGCGACGATCGAGACGGCCGATGTCGTGATACAAGATGACAAACCTTCGAAAATTCCAATGGCCATTCGCATTGGAAAAGAAACGAAAAAAGTTGTTTATCAGAATATAGGCCTTGCCTTCATAGTCAAAGGGATCGTGTTGATTCTTGGAGCTGGAGGTTTGGCGACAATGTGGGAAGCTGTATTTGCCGATGTTGGCGTATCGTTAATAGCTATATTGAATGCGATAAGAATTCAGAAAATGAAGTTTTAGTGATGAACTCTGTTTTACACTCGTCCTTCTAATTTGATGAAATGGAGGACGGGTGTTTATAGGACCTTATTTGCCGACCATTTTTTCATAAAGAGGCCAGAGAAAAGCCAAGTCATCATCTGCTTGCGCTTCTGGATAATGTTCATCGTGTAGGTTGCGGATTTCAACTCCTTGCCCTTGATCATTAATCACAACCGCCGCACGAAGTTCATCGGATCCGTCATAATAAATACCGACGCCGACCAGTTCCCCATCGCGCTTAATCTCGCTGACAATGTATTTTTTTTCCTTTTTACCCTTTGCAGTATATGCTCCGCTACTAATCGTGTTTCCCTTTGTATAATATTTTCCCATACCATCTGAACAGATAATGGCTGCATTTTGTTGTTGATTTGCAATTTATCTTTTTGTCACATGTTTTTACAGTGTGCCAATAGCATTTGCTTTCATTCAATTGTTTACCTGTTGCCTTAGCTTTTGGCGTACGATTGAAGATGCTGCTGTATTCTTTCTACAAGATGCGTTTGCTATTTTTTTTCGCCATCATTTTATTTAAATACTAAATATATTAGTATATTTGAGCGTGATTTTTATTGCTGACAAGTAATAATGACATGTCAATACGTGAATGATATGGAAAGGAGTATAGTCCATTGTGATCTGGATACATTTTTTGTATCCGTTGAACGGCTGGTCAATAGTAAGCTTATTGGTGTACCAGTGCTTATCGGTGGCAGCAGCGATCGAGGTGTGGTGGCTTCGTGTTCTTATGAAGCCAGGAAGTCGGGGGTACATTCCGCCATGCCAATGCGCTTGGCCCTAAGAATGTGCCCGGATGCGGTTGTTGTTAAAGGTGATCACGATTTATACAGTTATTACTCTAATATGGTGACCGAAATTATTTCGTTAGAGACACCAATTGTAGAGAAAGCAAGCATCGATGAACATTATCTTGATGTTTCGGGAATGGACCGTTATTTCGGATGCTGGAAATGGAGCCAAGAATTGCGGCAGCGCATCATTCGGGAAACGGGACTGCCGATCAGTTTTGGCCTTTCTGTCAACAAAACAGTTTCTAAAATCGCAACAGGACAGGCAAAACCCTGCGGTGAGTTGCAAGTGAATGGGGGGACAGAAAAGGGTTTTCTTGCCCCGCTTTCCATTCGGAAAATACCCATGGTCGGTGATAAGTCATATACCTTGTTGCGTAATATGGGGATTTCGAAAATTGGAACATTGCAACAAATGGAGATTTTAACCTTACAGCAGGTTTTAGGGGAAAATGGTATTCATATTTGGCGGAAGGCCAATGGTCTCGACGATACGCTTGTCGTTCCCTTTCGTGAACAAAAATCCATGTCTAAAGAAACGACCTACCAGCAGGATACGATCGATATAGATGTATTGCGACGTACATTGATCGGGATGGTTGATCATCTCGCTTTTGAGTTACGTAAAGAACAGCGGCTGACCAGTTGTGTTACCTTAAAGATACGCTATAGTAATTTTGATACCCACACCCAGCAATTGCAGATCGGTTATACGAATTCCGACCGAAGATTGATCGAAGTAGTACTATCTTTATTTAAAAAGCTATATAGCCGGCGGATGTTAATTAGGTTGGTAGGAATCAAGTTTTCGGGTCTAATCTATGGCGCTTACCAGACGGATCTATTTGCTGATAATGCCGAAGAAGTAAATTTGATGCAGGCTATGGATCGTATTAAAAGTCGATATGGAGCAGAATTTTTGATGAAAGGGATTTGTGTGCCCATTCCGGGGGAGAAAGGAGGGAAGAGTGCTTCTAAATCTTCATAGCTTCTATAGCCTGCGGTATGGGACATTGAGTCTGGAAGATCTCATCGAAGAGATCCGGTCTGGAGGCTACGATACTGCCGTGCTGACCGATATTAACAATAGTTCTGGAACATTGGATTTTATACGGCTGGGACGTAAAAGCGGGATAAATTTACTCGCAGGGATGGAGTTTAGAGCAGGTGACACGCTTTGTTTTATCGCTATTGCTAAGAATGAACGTGGTTTTCAGGAAATTAATACCTATCGTACCAAACTGAATATGGAGCAGCGATCTGTGCCGCAACGTGCCCCCAATTTTGAACAGGTATTTGTTGTTTATCCATTTTCGATGATCGGCCAACAAGAGTTGCGGGACTATGAATATATTGGGGTTAAACCCTCTGAACGCACCAAAGTACGCTTGTTGGATCGGAAACATTTGGATGATTGTGTTGTATTGGCGCCTGTAAGTTTCCAGCGGAATGACTATGTGCTGCATAGACAATTACGTGCGATTGACAATAATCTGTTGATATCACAATTGGAGGCGCATCAAGTGGCTCATCCGGATGAAGTACCTTTGTCGAGAAAAGCGTTGATGGAGCTGTTTGCAGATTTACCCGAACTCGTGAACAATACCGAGCAACTGCTTGCCCAATGTTCTTTCTATTTCGAATTTGAGACCGTTAAAAATAAAGCCACTTTTACAGACAGTCATTATGCGGATAAGGAAATGCTTTTTAGCCAGGCAGCAATGGGGTTGGAAAGACGTTATGGGAAAAGTGATGCTGTGGCAAGGGAACGGATCCAGCGGGAATTGGAAATTATAGAACATCTTAAATTTTCAAGTTATTTTCTGATAACGAACGATATTTGTCGCTATGCAAGACATCGGGATTTTCATTATGTAGGGCGTGGTTCTGGAGCAAACTCCGCAGTAGCCTATTGTTTGGGGATTACCGATGTTGATCCTATTGCATTGAATCTGCCATTTGAACGTTTTCTAAATCCTAAGCGGAAGAGCGCTCCCGATTTTGATATTGACTTTAGCTGGAATGAGCGTGACGATATTTATGATTATATTTTTAATAAATACGAGCATGGACATGTCGCGTTAATGGGCGCAATGAGTACATTTCGGTCGCGGAGTATTTTGCGTGAACTTGGAAAGGTATATGGTCTTCCTAAGGCGGAGATCGATCGTTTGATTCATGAACCCGAACACATGCTGAATAAAAATGAAGTAACGAATACCATTTTGAGTGTATACAATCGGATGGCAGATTTCCCGAATCAACGTTCCATCCATGCAAGTGGTGTTCTTATTTCTGAAGCTCCCCTGGTATCTTATGGAGCGATGGACTATCCTCCTAAAGGGCTCCCTACGATGCAATTTGATATGTACGTCGCCGAAGATATTGGTTTTGAAAAATTTGATATTCTATCGCAACGAGGGATAGGTCATATCAAGGACTGCAGAACGATAGTCCGTGAGAATCTGGGCGAACTGATCAATACAGATACCCCCGAGCTTTTCTTTAATGACCCGCTAATTGCGGCACAATTGCAGTCTGCCCATACTATTGGGTGTTTCTATATTGAAAGTCCAGCTATGCGTCAGCTTTTGACTAAACTGTCATGCAATACTTATAAAACTTTAGTGGCAGCTTCTTCCATTATTCGTCCAGGGGTGGCTAGTTCGGGAATGATGAGCGAATATATTCGACGTCATCACGATCCATCTGCCGCAAGTTACCCGCATCCAGTCTTTAAAGAGCAGCTCGAGGAAACTTATGGTGTGATGGTTTACCAAGAAGATGTGATGAAAATTGCAAACGCCTACGGTGGCTTGGATATGGCCGATGCAGATGTACTGCGGCGCATGATGTCGGGCAAATATCGTGATAAGGATCACCTTGCAGCTATCAGCGCGCGTTTTTTTGCCAATTGCAAGTCGAAAGGATATGCAGAGCGGATCAGTATAGAAATTTGGAGGCAGATGGAGAGTTTTGCCGGTTACTCCTTCAATAAAGCACATTCAGCGTCCTATGCTGTGGAGAGTTACCAAAGTCTCTACTTAAAAACCTATTTCCCGTTGGAATTTATGGTTGCGGTCCTCAATAATTATGGTGGTTTCTACAACCGCAAGGTGTATGTTAATGAAGCGCGGGTTGCAGGGGCCAACATCTGTCTGCCTTGCGTTAACCAGTCCAATGCTAATACGCGTATTTTTGGAAAGGATATTTATTTGGGATTTGATTGTCTCCAGCATCTGGAGGATAAATTGGCTTTACGAATTGTGAATGAACGGGAGTTGAATGGACCTTATCTTAGTTTAGAAAATTTTATTAGCAGGACGGCGATCGGTCTGGAGCAATTAATTATTTTGATTCGTGCTGGTGCCTTGCGTTTTACTGGAATAGGGAAAAAACAATTATTGTGGGAGGGTCATTTGATGATGAGTAAATATAAACCGGCCCGCAACGGAAATGTACTCTTTGATCTGGAAAGCAGAAAACCTATACTTCCGCCACTGGAGGAAAATGTCTTGGAAGACTATTATGATGAGCTTGAGTTGATCGGTTTCTGTGTTACAGGTACATTGTTCGATTTGGCAAAGAGTACCTTTAGAGGCGATATTTGTGCGGAGAACATGAAGTCCAACGAAGGTGAGACTATTCGGATGGTCGGTGATTTTGTCTGTGAAAAAATGGTCAGGATGCGCAATGGTGGACAAATGAAATTTGGAACTTTTTTGGATTCGGAAGGACGTTTTTTTGATACCGTTCATTTTCCTCAGACACTTATCGAATATCCACTTCGGGGGAACGGTATTTATTTGATCGAAGGGAAAATTGTCGTTGACTATGGCTGTCCATCATTGGAAGTAAAACGATGTGCCAAGATGCCTTTAAAATCTGATCCGCGAAGTGAATAGCCTATTTTTTAGATTACCTTTGTAATGTATTACGTGGAGTACAAGTGATGACGAAAGAACAAATTGCGGGATTGCTTGAAGGAGTGCCTTCTGCAGTTGGCGTATATTATATTTACGATAAGAATGATGTGTTAATTTATGTCGGTAAGAGTATCGATATCAGGAATAGGTTATTGCAACATTTTAGAAGTACAGATTTTAAGGAACGTAAAATCCAGGGAGCGGCTTACCGTGTGGGGTTTGAACTAACAGGTCACGAATTATTAGCCCTTTTATATGAATCTGACCTGATCAAAAAACATCAGCCGTTTTACAACCGTGCACAGCGTCGAACCTACTATGGATTTGGCCTTTATTTAGAGACAAATCCATCGGGCTATCAAGTCCTTCAAGTGGAAGCGCTTGATTCCGAACGTGAGGAGTTAATGACCTTCTCGAGTCATCAGGAAGGAAAGGAGCAGTTATTCAAGATCGTGGAAGCGTACCAGCTTTGCCAAAAGATAAACAGGCTGCAGACTTATACGCGGCATTGTTTTCAGTACATGCTGAAAACCTGCAAGGGGGCTTGTATCGCGCAGGAGCTACCGGAAGATTATAATCGAAGAGTCCAGGAGTTTGTGGCCTCTTCTGAACTGCCGCTGGGCGAGATATTTTTGGAGTTTCTAGGCCGTACACCCGAAGAAAAAGGGCTGGTTTACCTTTTGGATGGTCAGTATAAAGGATTTGGCTATTGCAATAAACGTGTACGTAGTGAAAAGAAAAAACGGGAAGCTATCCTCCTTAAAGCTGACAACAGAGATGTCAGACGTATTTTGAGACGTTATTTTAAGTGCAATCCTTTTTAGATCACTGACGAATATGGTTTACTGGAGCGCTGCTCCAGTAAATCAAGGTTTTATTTTTGGTAAAAACTTCTTGTCGTTTTCATCGGAATCTTTATAGTAAGCCCGGGCTTCGCGCAGTTTATGATGCATTTCTTCACGTACGTTTTGGTATGCTTGTACATTGTATACATTCTGCATTTCCTGCGGATCTTTTTCAAGGTCATATAATTCCCACTCATCTTTGTCGTAGTAGAAATGGATCAGTTTGTACCTTTCGGTGCGAATTCCGTAGTGGCGTTTTACCATATGAATGGAAGGATATTCATAATAGGTGTAATATACGGCATCACGCCATTTATGTTCTTTCCCGTTGAGCAAACCACGAAATGATTTTCCCTGCATATCTTTTGGAGCCGCAAGCCCTGCATAATCTAGGATTGTAGGTGCAAAATCGAGATTCTGGACAAGTGCTTTTGAAGATTGGCCAGCTTTTATTTCCGCTGGGTAACGGATCAATAAGGGGGTTCGAAGCGATTCTTCATACATAAAACGTTTATCAAACCAACCATGTTCACCAAGGTAAAAGCCCTGGTCCGAGGTATAAATGACAATTGTATTTTCATCGAGCCCATTTTCTTTCAGAAAATCCAATAGACGTCCAACGCCTTCATCTACAGCGGCAACAGTGCCTAAGTAGTCTTGCATATAACGCTGATATCGCCAGCGCATAAGGTCTTCTTTGGACATGTTGTGGTATTTCATTTTAAAATCTGCCATAATTGGGTTGTAGATAGAATCCCATGTTGCACGCTGTGTTGCTGTCATCCTTCCCAGGTTTCCATTAAAGGCCGCCTTATCCCAGGTTAAATATTCTTTTATGCCCAATTCGTCCATTAGTGCAGGTGGTATCTTGTTGTCTCCAGCCCAGTTCATATGTTTGAGGATATTCATTTCTGCGGTTTTTGCTGCCGTTCCTCTTCCTTCGTAGGTATCGAATAGATTACTGGGTTCTTTATAGGTTTTTGATGTATACTGTTGAAGATGCCGTAAGGCTGGTAACCACTCCCGGTGCGGTGCTTTTTGGTGATAGAGTACACAGAATGGCCTGCTTGTATCTCGTTGCGCGATCCAATCCAGAGTCATGTCGGTGGTTAGGTCGGACACGTAACCTTGGATTTGCTGTTTGACGCCATCGATAATAAAGTTTGGATTGTAGTATTCCCCCTGATCAATAAGAACAGCTGAGTGGTCAAAACCCTGAGGCAGACCATCCATGTGAATTTTACCTATTAATGCGGTTTGATAGCCATTTTTTTGGAGGATCTTCGCGAAGTTATCCTGATTCCAATCGAATTTAGCCTCATTATCAATTTTTCCATTGATATAGCTGTGCTTCCCTGTTAACAGCACAGCCCTGCTAGGGGCGCATAGCGAATTTGTCACCGTGGCACGGGTGAAGATCGCGCCTTCCTTTGCCAATCGATCAATGTGAGGAGTTTCGTTCAACCGATAACCATAGGCGCTGATAGCCTGATAGCCGTGATCATCACTCATGATATAAACAATATTTGGTTGCTTTTTTACTTTACCTGTTTGCGCCATCAGCATACAGGGTACAAGTGTGACTAAGGTGAGGGTGAGGAAATAATATAGTTTCATGGGTAAGGTTAAATTGAATATATGGTTTACTAATGAATCTTTTTTTAGAAGTTAACCGATATTTCCACCGATTCTATTGAATATATATGGAAATTGGACATCGATATGATCACCAAGATACATGCGTTTCGCTTCGCGTTTTACACAATATCCTTGACTCGTTAAAAATGAAATTGCAATCGTATTCTCTTTGGGTAGTACGACTTTTGAATTTTGTTTTAAATGTAATTTAAGTAAGGCTATTCCAGCATGTGGTTCGTTTGATGCAATAAATCCCTCTCCCAATGTTGGAAGATAATAAGCGCTCACCGTGTTATTATCCGCGTAAACATAGGCAGATTGTAAGTGTGGCTCTATCTCACATTGTCTATATTCTGCCGTTATTGCGTGATCAAGCGCTAGAAGAGCCTGTTTAAAGTTGGATTGATAAGGAAGTATATTGTTGTCTGGTTCCTCAGGATGAGTCAGTGCTATGCCTTCAAAGAAAAGATAGGAGGAGCTTTCTTGGAACCCAATTTTTGCGTAAACGGGTGCTCCCATATCGGTCGCTATAAGCTGAATACTTGTACAGTTGTTGAGTTGAGCGGTATGAATGAGCTCGTTGGTCATTATTTTTCCATATCCTTTTCCCCGTTCATCTGGATCGACAATGATATGCCCCAGCCACGCAACATGATCATGCACAATAGTAGCTCCAATGGCTGCAATCTTGCGGTTGACGATGAGCTTTATTGGAAAACAAAATGCACTGTTCATATAATGTCTCACCTTTACAGTAATATCACCCCAGCCTTCTGGAGTTAGTTTTGCTATTTGGGGTAAGTCGGAAATCTGAATGGGTTCAAAAGTCATTTATTTATTAAATGGGTTTACGTATAAAGTTAAATATAAGGACTTTTGAATAACAATTCTATTCTTGAACGGTGTTTCTCTTATTGTATTTGCTTTTGTACGCTAGCGGAGTGAGTCCTGTAAAGCGACGAAATATTTCGCGGAAAGCCTTTATATCTGTGTATCCAACACCATACATCACTTCGTTTACGGTCTTTCTAGAGGTCTCAAGTGACTTTTTTGCCGATTCTATTTTTATTCGTTGAAGATATTCTATTGGTGTGTTGCCTGTAGCCCGGATAAATCTGCGATCGAAATTTCTGCGCCCTATCGTAAATAGTGCTGATAGCTTATCCATCGATATTTTCTCAGTAAAATTCTTTTCGAGATAGTCCTGTGCACGCATGATCATTTCGTCTCCATGTGACTTCTGTCCATTAAAAATCATAAAATCAGATTGCGTTTGCCTGTCAATATCAATTTGAAAGATTTTGGAGCAATAAATAGCCGTCTGTCTATCGTAGAATTTTTCAACAAGATAGAGGAGAAGGTTGAGGAAGGAATAGCCCCCGCCATTCGTATAGATGCCTTGCTCATCAGTGATAATTTGTTCTGTTTTCAAATTGACCTTGGGAAAGAGTTTCTTGAAATTTGCCGCGGACTTCCAGTGGATAGAGCAGTTTTTGTTGTCTAGGAGACCCGTGGACGCCAGTAAATATGCGCCAGTACACATGCTTGCAACATTGGCTCCCTTGTTATATTGGGCCAATACCCATTCAGTCAGGATGATATTTCCAGCTTCTATTGCATCAAAATTAGGAATCACAGCGGGTATTATAATGAGATTGGTTTTTTGAATTGCAGCGATATCTTTCTGGGACAGCACCGTTAACAATCCATTGACAAAGTTACTCTGCATGGAAACTCCCGCCAATTCTATATTAAAAATGGGTTCTCTGCCCAGTTGATTGTAATAGCGGTTAGCCTCGGTGAATACATGATATGTTCCAACAATGCAAGATATGGTGTTTGGGCCTGTTTGACTATCTGGTACTAAGATGGTTAAGTGTTTCATGTTCAGGGTGTATAAGGTCGCGTGCAAATATACGATACGCAGTTTATTGATCGCTCCTCTGCCTATTGAAGAACTTATTTATAGTGGAAATATACCAAAATAGATTGTCTAAATCAACCGCTGAGAATGTCTATTTTACACCCTCTTTTATTTTTTTAGGCCCGCTATATTTGATTTACAAATTCAAATTAACACAGCAAGATGGTACGAATGTTCGCAATATATAAGATGCCGAAGGATAGGGAGTTTTTTGACAGGCATTATTTTGAAACACACATTCCATTGGCTAAAACACTTCCGGGACTGATTAGTTATGAAGTGGCAAAGGATGGGATTATGTCAACGACGGGACACGACGATGTCTATTGCATTGGAACTTTACATTTTGAAAGTTTGGAAGCGGTTAAAACTGCATTTGCCTCGGCACAGGGGAAAGCCTGTGCTATGGATCGGAAGATCTTGGCGCCTCATCAAAATGATGTCCAGATTTATATATTTGATTCTATTGAGGCATAGGGATTTAAAGTGTACGAATTAAAGTTGTGAAATATCATATAATATGAAACAGGAGGATTTTAAAACAAGTTTTACCGTTGACACAGGAGCTCAACGTGTATTTGAGGCGATCAATAATGTCCGCAGATGGTGGTCACAAAATATTGAAGGATCAACTGCCGCTTTGAATGACGAATTTTTGTATCACTATCAAGATGTGCATCGCTGTCGTATAAAAATAGAGTTGATGGAAACCAATCGGAAAGTTGTATGGCATGTCTTAGAAAACTATTTTAAATTCACAAAGGATGAAAAGGAATGGACCGACACTTATATTATCTTCGATATAGTGGAGGATGGGGGCACAACTACCTTAAATTTTACCCATCAGGGACTCCATCCCCAAGTAGAATGCTATCAGCTATGTCATGATGCTTGGACGCATTATATCCAGGACAGCCTGAGACAGTTGATTGTTACTGGTCAGGGATTAGCAACCCCAAAGGAGGAAATTGCTATACAGCCGCAGGGCGAAGATCAAGGATCAAAGGATGCTGGCACTAAAAGTATATATCATCGATTATTGATTGAAACCCCTGTGGAGATAGTTTATAAGGCGATTACCACAGCAGAAGGACTGGCAGGCTGGTGGACTCCAGATACGGTTGCAAAACCAGAGGTTGGCAGTGTACTGAGATTCGGGTTTGGTCCCAGTTATTTTAAGACTATGGAAGTCATTGTGCTGACACCTTATTCAAAAGTGGAATGGCGCTGTATTAAGGCACTGGAGGAGTGGATTGGAACGACATTGACTTTTGAACTTGAACCTCATCAAAAGGGATGTGTTTTACTATTCCACCATGATGGATGGGCAAGCTATAGTGCTGAGTTTGCTTCGTGCAGTTTTGATTGGGCTTTATTTTTTAGAAGTTTAAAATTTTTTTGTGAGAAAGGTCAGGGCTTTCCATATCCCGAATTTAATAAATGATCTTGTTTAATGGGGCATAATACATTTTAGCGAGCAAATTGCGTTATTGCAGTAACTCATGTATGGCGCGTAGATAATCCTTGTTTTTAGAAAAATCATTATGCCCCTCATGTCTCAACCGGATCAATTTATCATGCTTCTTAAAGAACTTACTAAGTTTAATGGACGAACCAAAATAGACGGCCTCATCCTTATCTCCATGAAAAATAATTGTTTGGCACTTCACTTTTTGTAATGCTGAAGCATTGTCAAAATGGAAAGGGATTCCAGTGGTATCGATCTCGGGGGCGACATGATGTGTCCAATCTTTAAAATTATAGTACGGTGCTTGAAGAATAAGCATTTTAGGTTTATTGTCTGCGGCTAACGTTGAGGCTAGTGCTGTCCCAATAGATTGACCGATCAATATAATCTGATCTTCCGGATAGTGTTGAGTTAATTGTTCATATACTGTCTGTAAATCGCTATAAAGTATTTTTTCATCAGTTACTTTACCTTCGCTTTTCCCATACCCCCGATAATCCAACATAAAAAGGTCATATTCATTGTCGGTATAGATATTGGCAATTTTGCCCCAGGTATCTAATGCTCCATTACTGCCATGCAAATAGAAAATTAGCCCTTTGCTACTATCGGCTTTAAACAATAAACCATGGAGTTTGATATTATCTGCCGTTAGGATAAATTTTTCGTCAAATTTACCCTTGAAATTAAAACTCGAATCCTGCATCTTTTTACCGGGGAATAATTGTTCTTCCAGCACCTCGTTCCAATTCGGCATTGCTTCGGATTTACGATTGGACTGCGCATATCCCAATGGAAGTAAAAAAATGTATAGGAAGAGTAATAGTGATAGACGTAGGCTGAAACGTCGACAGATGTTGGTCGATGCTCTATTGTTTATATCCATAAATGATCTAGTCCATGTTTTTTTTAAGTTACATTTTTTTGAGAAATGCTGAAAGTTTTAGAGATAAAAATTAAGAATAAGTACTGTTCTTGATTTTCTTAACCTAGATTAAGTTTATACCTTAATCCAGGTTGTTGGTGACAGGTGCCTTCTTGTCGTAACTTTGAGGTAGAAACATAAATAGATAGCATCAATCTATGTTTCCATTAGCATTAGTAAACAACGATAAATAGGAGATAATAACATGAAAAGATCAATTGAACGGATTTTCCAACGTCCGGCCCAACCTGGAATGGTGGGAGATGGTTTTCGCGTATTTAATATGATTCCAGGCAAAGGAATTTCTCAGAAGAGGATGAGTCCCTTTCTTCTATTGGACTTCAATGCAGCATTTGATTTTGGACCTTCTGACCATATAAGGGGAGTGGATGTCCACCCGCACAAAGGTTTTGAAACCGTGACCATCGCTTACAAAGGGAGTGTGGCACACCATGATAGTTCGGGCAATAGCGGTGTTATTCGTCCTGGTGATGTACAATGGATGACTGCTGGAGCATGGATATTGCATAAAGAGTATCATGAAGAGGAATTTTCGAAAAAAGGAGGACTGTTTGAAATGGTTCAACTCTGGGTCAATTTACCCGCAAAGGACAAATCAACGGCGGCACACTATCAGGGGATTACTGCCGACCAAATGGGCAAAGTTGTGTTGCCAGATGCGGGCGGTGTGGTCAATGTGATAGCGGGAAAATTTCAGGATACGATCGGACCAGCCAGCACATATACTCCGATCAACCTCTTTGATATTAAATTGGAAGAGCAGCATGAAACGAGCTTTTTGGTACCACAAAATCATAATACTGGAATATTGGTAGTGAATGGCGAGATTGTGGTAAATGGAGAGGTCGCTGGAGAGCATAGCTTTGTGTTATTTGATCATGATGGTGAAGAGATTTCGATAAAGGCAAATAAAAAGGCGGTCTTGCTTGTGTTAAGCGGTGAACCTATTGACGAACCTATAGCGAGTTACGGGCCATTTGTGATGAATACACAGGCCGAGATATATCAAGCTTTTGAAGATTTTCAGGCGGGTAAGTTTGGCGTGCTCGAATAAATGAAATAGGTTTTCAGAAATGGCTTACATCTCGATAATGTAAGCCATTTTAGTAGACTAAGATAACGGAATTAGCAACTGTTAGTTGGCTGCCAAACAGCTTATTATGACCGCTTGCCATAGGTAATATGGGCAATCAGGACCAGTAATGTACAACAAAAACCTGTGAACACCACACCGTTCCACTGAAAGTACTTCCAAGCGAGGGAAGCTAAATAACTACCCAAGGACCCACCCGCAAAGTAACTAAACATATAAACTGTATTTAACCTGTTGGTTGCACCTAAATTTAATGCAAAAAAAGAAGATTGATTGCTGATATGCATCGATTGTAGGCCAAGGTCAATCAAGATAACACCACTGATCAAACCCATGTAACTATAGCCCCCAAAATAGAAGATAACCCAACTTAATAAGAGGATGAATATTGAACTTAAAATAATCCGATAAGTGGAAACACGGCTTGAGATTTTTCCTACTACTGATGCTGCCAGAGCGCCAACGGCACCGATCAATCCGAAGGATCCGGCCACAGCAGACCCCGCATGGAAGGGGGCTTCTTGCAGGTGAAACACTAATGTAATCCAAAAAGCACTGAATCCAGCAAAGCCTAATGCCCCTCTTAATGCGGATAGGCGTAGTACAGGTTGAGTTTTTGTAAGATGAACTAATGAATGCATTAGTTGCAGGTAAGTTCCTTTAAATGTTGGTTTTACATCGGGGAGATTGAAGGTCAATAATAGCATTAATAAAATCATACATGCTATAGCGATATAATAGATGGCTTTCCAGCCCCAGATATCGCCGATAAATCCTGCCGCGACACGTGAAAGCAAAATGCCCAATAGCAGGCCACTCATGACCATGCCAATAGATGAATTGCGTTTTTCCGGTGCAGAGAGTTCTGCAGTGAGTGGGACCAACATTTGTGGAACTACAGAGCTGAATCCAACCATAAAGCTGGCGAGATAGAGCAGTTCAAGTGTAGGCGCCATAACCACCCCAGCTAAGGAAACAATAATGAGCAAGAATATCGATAGTATTAATTTTTTTCGTTTTACCATGTCCCCCAATGGAACGATAAAGAGTAATCCGGTTGCAAAACCGATCTGTGTAAGCATAGCTATGATACTGATTGCGGCTTCAGTAACATGAAAGTCTTTTGCCATCAGTCCTAAAAGTGGCTGATTGTAATAATTGTTGCCGACAACTATTCCTGTTGTCAATGTAATAAGCCAAAGAAGAGATTTTGTCAGTACAGGTGTGTCAGGTTTTGATGGTGTATGAATGCTTATTTTTTGATCTTTTATGTTTGTTATATGTATCATCTTGAATAGTATTTCCTTGGAGGCAAAATTAAAGAGATCATTATTGCCGGAAATGAAGAATTCGATCCATAAATTGAAGAATTGTAGTTCAAGTATACTGCCTCAAGTCAACAATATAAAAATCCATTGGCGGGGTTTCTGTAGAAAACTCCCGCCAATGGATTTTTTGGTGATGATAGGTGAAAATATCGCGAAGTGATTAATCCACTTTACTGGTTTATGTGTTGATTTCGCTTTTTCTGAAAAGCACTGTATACGATTATCACACTTATGGTCATCAGAACGAATGCTAAGAAAAATGGTGCGCCTGAGAATTTAAAGGGAGCTTCGTCATGAGTAAAGTAATAGAAAAGATTGGTCATCATTGGAGGACCAATAATTGATGTTGCACTCATCAGACTGGTTAAGGCCCCTTGAAGTTCACCTTGTTCGTTTGAAGGAACATTTTTGGTAATAACAGATTGAAGGGCAGGGCCACAAATACCGCCAAGGCAATAGGGGATAAGGAATACGAACATCATCCATCCTTCGCTTGCAAATGAGAACAACAATAAGCCAATGGCATAGAGAGTCAGCCCATAAAAAATGCTTTTCTGTTCACCAAGTTTGGGGGTTGTCCATCGAATCAAAACACCCTGGACCAATCCAATCAGCAAACCAATAACACCCAGCGAAATACCGACCATTCTTTCGGTCCAATCAAATTTATACATGGTGAAAAAATTCCAATTGCTCTGAACCGCATGGCCTGCAATATATATTAAAATTAAGGCGACGATTAATCCGGATATTTCCGGATGTTTTCCGAGGAACTTAAAGGATCCAACGGGATTGGCACGTTTCCAGTCAAAGGCCCTGCGTTTTTCTTTGTCCAAGCTTTCAGGCAAGATGAAATAGCCATACAGGAAGTTTAGCATACACAATCCTGCAGCGGCGTAAAAGGGAACCCTGGCACCATAGTGACCAAGTAGACCGCCGATAACTGGGCCGATGATAAAGCCTAGACCAAATGCAGCGCCTATCAAGCCAAAGTTCTTTGCCCGATCTTCATCTGTTGATATATCCGCAATATAGGCACTTGCCGTTGTAAAACTGGCGCCAGTCAACCCGGCAATGACCCTTCCCAGGAAAAGCCATCCTATGCTTGGAGCGAGGGCAAGAAAGATATAGTCTACAGCGAATCCGAAGAGGGAGATCAATATAATGGGTCTTCGCCCATATTTATCACTGAGATTGCCGACGACCGGAGAAAATATGAACTGCGTAAAAGCGTAAGCAAAGCCAAGCCAGCCTCCGTATTTCGCAGCTTCACTAATGTCACTATGAATCAATTCCTCGATAAGTTTAGGAACAACGGGAATGATGATTCCCCAACCTGTAATGTCGATGAGTAATGTGATAAATATGAATCCGATTGCTGCTTTTTTCTTGGAATTTTCCATCATGTTCCAAAAGTAATGAAATCCTTAAAAACTTGTCTGTTATTTAATTACTAATTTGTGATTGCTCTTTTATTTTCGGTTACGTTAACAAACCGAGAACAGAAGGTTCTTTTTCTTTCAATAAGTCCCTTGCTAATCCTATTTTTGCAGGCATTAATCGAATTGCTGACAGGAAGAAGGAACCGTCGGAAAAATAAATTGTGGATTAGAAAGAAATGCTAATTTTTAAGTCCTAAAATAATAATGTATTGTTATGAATGTAGAAAGTTCACCCTTATCGGAAGGAATTCAGAATATTGCCTTGAGTTTCTCCGGAGGAGGATTTAGGGCAGCTTCGTTTAGCCTCGGCTGTTGTCGTTATCTTTCTTTACTTCCTTACGGAGAAGGGACCATGTTAGATCGGGTAAAGTATATTTCTTCCATTTCGGGTGGGTCAATAACGGCGATGACTGTGTTTTCTATGCTTAGACAGGGCGTTCCATTTGAAGAAATTTATCTGCATTTAATTCGCCAGCTTCAGGGAAGTGAATTATTGGATAAGGTTTTTGAGATTTTAAATAACGAGAGCGCATGGTCGGCTAGTCCAGAAAAGAACAGAAATTTAATCAATGCGCTGGCCTTGGTGTACGATCAGCATATCTTTAAAGGTGCTACCTATGGAAGTCTTTTTGCCGGACATGTAGATAAATCGATACCGGTTATCGATGAATTATGCGTAAATGCCACGGAGCTAAATAATGGTATGAATTTTAGGTTTAGCACGCAGGGACGTATAGGCAATCAGTACTTGAGTTTAAATAGAGGACATCAATCTTCTTTCGATTTGATAAAGAAAATTAAACTTGGTGATATACTGGCCTGTTCCTCTTGTTTTCCGGCTGGTTTTGAACCGATTGTTTTTCCACGTGATTTTGCCTATTCGGAAGCAGATACGACGCTCTCCTGGAATGATCTTGGAGGCACTGTAAAAACAAAAGACTATTATTCAGGCGATTTTCAACCACCCACCCTCGATAGGGAGATGTTCTCCTTAATGGACGGAGGAATCGATGACAATCAGGGAGTGTATGCATTCAGGCTGGCGGATGAGAGAAAAACAAAAGGCTATGAATATGATTTGTATATGCCCTGCGATGTAACCAGTAATTATCTAAAAAAACCATTCAGGTACCCTAATGAGCGTAAATATCCGTGGTTAAATCGGAGTGCGGGCAGCTTATTTTCGAGTATTTATTCGACAGTTTTTGTACTATTGGTGCTGTCCATTCTGGTAACGGTAGTATCTGTAGTTTTTGTTTCGGCTGGTTGCAAGTCTTTGGTTTGGCCTATTATATTTGGATTTTCGCTATTGGGTTCCTTGATACTAGCTGCATTGCAGGTTGGGCTGGCTAAAATACGTAAAGTCATTGTGGTCAATACAAATCGATCTATGGGGGCCGAACGGACAGAAGGGACCTGGAACATTATGCTTAGAAAGTACAGTGTAGAGTTTATGGAAATGCCACTTGGAAAATTGCTGCAGTTATTGGAAGCTCGGGGGAAATCTGTTTTTCTTCTAGCCAATACCATATTTCTCAAAAAAATTAGACGTGCAAGTTACGAGCAACTGTTTAGTGATATGGGGATACCCAACAGCCAGATTGGTTTAACTACCGTCTATCTGCTGTCTACAAAGAATGACCGGATGTTGCAACAGGAGCTGAAAACTGATTTAAAAGGAAAAAATAGACCAATAAGTGTGGAAGATCCACGGATGATTCTAGATGTTTTGCAACCTAGTGCAGCATTGCGTTTCCATGTAGACAGCGCGACGGCCATGGAGACAACATTGTGGTTTGATGATTATCATTTGAAAGACGACGCCCTGGCAAGTTTACTGATTGCTGGTCAGGCAACGATGTGTTTTAATTTATTGCGTATCGTTCTTCGGATACCATCTTCTCATCATTCTTGGGAGGGCTTAAAAAAACAGCTGCTCATGGATTGGGAAAAATTTAATGAGAAACCTAATTGGATGCTTACTTCTACTTAAAAGATCCATTTTCTGATTAGATCGCTTGACATTTGGGATGGTGCAGCACAGTGAAATTGCATGAATTGGCAATAAAACAAAGTTTATTTGCTTGAGCATGTAAGGCTAACGCAAGTTCTATTTGAGACTCATCTGTAATGAGAACCTCGGGGTATAGAGTGACTTCTGTAAAACGACCACTGCCATCTATGTCCGTTGTTAAGGTGGCGACGGCATTGTCAGTATACGATAGAACCTGAATGCCGTTTTGTGAGCAGACATATAGGTAGGACATCATATGGCAGGAAATCAGGCTGCTGAGCAGTAAATCTTCGGGATTGTACAATGTGGGGTCACCCTTGAATGCTTTTGCTGCTGAAACATGGAGATCTGCTTTTCCTTCAATCGCAATGTGATGGCTTTTATTATAAATTTTTGATCCCTGAAGACTTGGCTGTTCAGGATGGTTCCAAATTAGGGACGCTTTAAAAATATGTTTGTAGCTCATTTTTGTTTCAAATTTAACGTATTATCCGATTTTAGTTCTTTTTTTTTATTGATTTTATTCACCCATGCCTGTCCTTGGATTGTTGTGCTTAACAGCTCAACGAATATTCTTATTTGAGATCGGTTGGAACTATTTTTGTAAGTAGGGTAGAACGAACCCTTTATATTTTAGGTATGGAGAATAAAATTATGGAATGTCTGGTCCGCCAATTGCAAGATGTGCAGGACGGATCGAATTGGTTGGATGAAAATTTTAAAAAGAAGCTGACAGGCATAAGTGAATATGATGCATTTATTCGCCCTATTCCCGAAGTTCACAGTATAGCAGAACTAGTCGCCCATCTACTGATTTGGCGGAGCGAGGGCATCAAAAAGCTTCAAGGGCATAAATCAAATGTAACAATAGATAGTCCTGAGAACTGGCGGTCAAATTCTGAATTAAAGGAAATGGGATGGGATAAATTAACAAATGATTTCTTTGCGTCTCAATTAGAATTAATAGAGTTGCTTAAAAATCAAGATGATCATTTCCTGTTTGAAAACGATTATGTTCCAGGCTATTCCTATTATTACCTTGTAGAAGGACTGATCCAGCATGATATTTATCATCTGGGTCAAATCGGTATTACAATAAAATTACTCCATTTGTAATCAGACCGCGCTTCAGTCTGATTACAGTATTGTTATGTGCGAACAAAAGTGATATAATCCGTATTGATAGGCTCAATGCCATTTTTCCGCATTTCGCTTGCTATTTGCGCTCTGTGATAGGTACCATGATTAAAGACGTGTAACAGGATGTCGTTGGCTTTATTATGAAAAGCCTGATGCTGTGTGTTTGTATAATTGACAGTTTCATTCTCCGCATCATTTCTGTGCTGAATCAGTTGCCCGAATCCTTCTGAAGCTAAATCGTGATACCTTTGGCAGTCGATGATACTGTGCTCGTCCCAAACCCCAACAGGTGGTTTTTCTCCAGTTAATCGACTTAACCAGATAATTTGTGCATTGACAATATGGCTAAAGAGCCGTATGCAAGAATGGGGTACTTTTTCACCTTCTTTTTTTAGTTTATCCAGTAGTGCTGTGTTGGCCCAGTCATTATATAACCAAAGCTGCATAAAAATAGTTGACATCTAATTGTTGTTTACGTGGGTTCAGTAAAATTAAATATACTGAAGATAGAAATAACTTTTTTATATCATTATCGAAAACTATTAAGTGTACCAATGCTGGGTGATCTAAACATTCAATTTAGTGGATTTGAAAGCCCCACCAAATGTTCATTTACGAACAATGTTTGTTCGTAAATGAACATCCTATCGCTGATGTATTCTTTTTAATTCTTTGATTTTCAGTGTATTTTTTGCATTGGCAAGGTGCTTGTGACCTTCTGCTTAACAATAACCAACCAATAGTAGACAGCTGATGATCAAGAATAATATTAAAATTGCTTTTCGCAATCTAACACGGAACAAGGGGTTTATGGCCATTAATATCCTTGGCTTGGCCATTGGTATGGCGTCAAGTATATTAATTATATTATGGGTAAATTCTCAATTCTGTTATGATAGGATGTATCCCAAAGCCGACAGAATTGGGATTGTAGGTTCAGTTGGACGAAACGACAAAGGAGTTTCCGTTTATTTCGTTACTCCCGAACCTTTAGCGGAGGTGATGAAGGCGGAAGTTCCAGAAATTAAACAGACTTGTCGATTAAGCAAGCTTAGCGGTTTTCTGTTTACTGCAGGTGATCAAAAGCTCATCGCTGGCCGAGGGGCGTTTGCCGATACCAGTTTCTTTTCAATTTTTCAACTTCCAGTTTTGGAAGGAAATCCAGCGGATGCGCTAGGAGACCCTTCGGCAATTGTGCTGACAAAAGATTTGGCTATTTCATTATTTGGTTCAACAGATGTCATTGGGAAAAATATCAAGATCGATAGTAACGAAATAGTACATGTGTCGGCAGTGTTAAAGGAGATCCCCAGCAATAGTCAATTTGCCGAATTGCAGTATTTCTTTCCCTGGGCATTTGCGGCTAAAATAGGGTATACGGATAATAATTGGTACAATAGCTCGATTTCAACCTTTGTTGAGCTGTATCCCAACGCAACATTTACGTCAGTACAGCAGAAGCTAAAAGATATCTCGAAGCGGCATGCTGAAGTCAAAAATGAGAATTTTCTGAAACCGATGAAGGAGAGTTATCTTTATAATGAATATAAAGATGGAGTGGTTGTAGGCGGGAGGATTGAGATGGTCCGTGTTTTTATCCTTATCGCTGGTTTCATTGTATTGATCGCATGTATCAATTTCATGAATTTAAGTACGGCACAAAGTGAGCGTAGGGCAAAGGAGGTCGGTGTGCGAAAAGTGATCGGCGCCCGGAAAAGTAGTCTAGTCTGGCAATTTTTATCAGAATCAATGCTACTGTCGCTGATTTCTGGAGTAGTTGCACTTATTTTAGTGGTTCTGATGATACCTTCCTTCGGCGATCTAATCGGAAGGAAGCTGGCTCTTCCGGTAGGCGAAGGTTATTTCTGGGTAGGATTTTTAAGTTTCATTATCTTGACAGGTGTATTGGCTGGAAGTTATCCCGCGTTTTTCCTTTCTTCCTTTAGACCGATTAATGTATTAAAAAATAGATTTTTCCTTTTTCAACAGAAAATAAATCCGCGAAAGGCTCTCGTTGTGACCCAATTCGCCATTGCTGTCTTAATGATCGTTAGTACGTTAGTCATTCGAAAACAAATTCAGCACGCTCTGAATCGGGATGCCGGTTTTAATACGGAGAACCTGATCTATGTAATGGAAAACGGAGATGTCACGAAAAATATTGCAATGATTCGACATGATCTGATTAATAAGGGGATCGCCAGCGCTGTAACCCGTACGATGTCTCCGATGACCGAACGTTGGAGTGGATGGGGAGGTGCATCCTGGGAGGGAAAGGACCCCAATCGAGCGGTTGTTTTTAACAGGCAGTCTGCCGATGACGGGCTCATTGAAACGACAGGTCTAACGCTTCTAAAGGGACGTGACTTTGACTTAGCTAATTTTCCCACTGATTCGATGTCAGCTATCATCAATGAATCTGCGGCGGAGGTTATGGCGATGAAGGATCCCATCGGAAATTATATTATGGACGGTGAAGATAAGTTTACGATTATAGGTGTGGTTAAAGATTTTATCCAGGAATCACCATTTAAAACAGTGACTCCCACTGTTATTGAGGGGGCGAGCAGAACGTTGGGGACAGTGCATATTAAGTTGAATACTACACTTAACATAAGCGATGCTTTAAAGAAAACTGAGGCCGTTTTTAAAACTTACAATCCAACCTATCCTTTTGAGTATCATTTTTTAGATGAAGAATATAGTAGAAAGTTTCAGGATGCACAGCAGACAGGTAGCTTGGCCAGTATTTTTGCGGGCTTGACAATATTTATTTCCTGCCTTGGTTTATTTGGTTTGGCCGCATACATGACCGAAAGCAGAACAAAAGAAATAGGCATTCGAAAAATCCTCGGAGCCTCTATATTTACCTTAACAAAGATGCTTTCCATAGAGTTTATTGTGTTAGTAGGGCTTTCATGTTTAATTGCATTCCCAATTGCTTATTGGGCAATGGATGGCTATATCAGTCAATATACCTACCGGATATCAATCGGGTGGGATGTTTTTGCAGCAGCAGCATTCGCGACTCTTTTGATTGCAGTATTGACTGTAAGCGCACAATCTGTTAAGGCAGCTTTGGCTAATCCAGTGAAAAGTTTGCGCGACGAATAGCAAATGTATTGTTTCTTTTTGTTTCTGTTATAATTGGTCTATATTCAGGTTTTTATATTTATAGGTTTTTGTTTTTTGTCGCAGAATTGTCTTTTTGCGGCATTACTTGACAGCTGATCCTATGACAAACTAAAGGATATTTTTATATTAGACTGATATTATTGACAGATATGCTATCTATGAACAGTTTTTTCCAAAATTACAATACTGGGAAACGTATTATTCTTCATTTGTGTTTTTGGTTTTTGGTTTTGGGAATGCAATTCATTTCCTATCAGCGGATAGATATTAATAATTCGTGGATATTGTTTCTAAAGGACGTATTTTCTTTATTGACAATATTTTATGTGACAGCATATGTCATTATTCCGCGTTGGTTTATTCCGGGGAAGTTTTTGTTGTGTATTTTATGGTTATTGTTTATTTATTCTTGGTGGTCGTTTCTAAGTTATTTTGGTGCGATGTTAACACTAAAATATTTAACACCAGATATTCGTTTATCAAGTTATCTCGAAATAGTACTAAGTAATGGAATCTTTGGAGCCTTTCGGCTTTCTTCCATTAGCGATTATTTATTGGATTTTATTTTTTTGGTAGCCCTACCATTGACGGTAAAATTTGTGCAGGCATTTATGTCTGTCAGAAATTCAAAAATGAAACTCGAATTGAAAAATGCCGCATTGGAATTGAACAACGTTCAATTGGAGCTTGCTTTTCTAAAATATCAGATTAACCCGCATTTTTTACTTAATACACTTTATAGCATCTATGTACTGGTATCCGATCACGATGAAAGAGGTGGCGAAAGTATGATGCGTTTAAGTAGTATTATGGTGTATTTGCTTCACGAAAGTAATCAGCCCAGAGTGGAAATTAGTCGCGAGTTTCAACTGCTAAAGGACTATGTTGAATTGGAAAAGTTACGCTATAATGAAACAGTGCAGATCGATCTAAATTTGGCGGCTGAAGACGAAAACTGCATGATGGTTCCTTTGATCTTTTTTCCGTTTGTAGAAAATGCTTTCAAACACGGACCTCGGTTAAGTTCTTCGGCAGGATGGATATCCATAGATATTAAGGTGAAGGATGATAAGGTATATATGTATGTGGCTAATGCGTATAGAGAACTTTCAAAACCAGAAAATTATATTGGCGGATTAGGGATAGAAAATGTAAAAAAACGATTGGAACTTCATTATCCTCATCATCACAATTTGGAAATAAAGTCGCATGAGGGTGTATTTAGTGTTAATCTTGTTGTAACTTTACATTCGGAAACAGAGCCGTAGCACCAAAGCTGTGGATTGCTAAGTATTTATGAATAGAATTAAAACTATCCTTATTGAAGATGAGCCGATTGCGAGAGGTCGCCTGGAGAAACTAGTTTCCAAATTGGGGCTGATCGAAATTTTGGGCGTATTTGAAAACCCATCGCAGGCCATCGATATCTTGAGGCAGCATGAGATTGACCTTATTTTGTCGGATATAGATATGCCGGAAATGGATGGAATTACTTTTCTCAAGGGACTTGCCCATCCACCATTTGTTGTATTTATAACTGGCCATTATGAATATGCTGTCGACGGATTTGAACTGGATGTAATCGACTACATTCTAAAGCCACTACTGACAGAGGAACGGTTGCTCAAAGCAATCGAGAAAGTTCAAAAAGCAATTTTGTTTTCTAGAAGAGGTCCACAAGGGGAAAGAAGGGCGATTAAGATAAAGGATCGGAACAAGACTATTTTTATAGATCCTGCTGATATTTTCTATCTAAAAGCTTGGGGGGATTATTTACAGATCTATTCTGTAGAAGGCATGCAAACTTTATTGTCTACCATGAAAGATATGGAAGCAGAACTGCCTTGGGATATGTTTGCCCGTATGCACCGATCCTATATAGTCAATGTTAAGCAGATCAAGGGGGTTGAGGCAAGCAAAGTAGTACTGAAAAATGGGACAGAACTCAGTATAGGTTTACAATATCGTAATCAGCTTTTTGCTAAGATGGGACTTATTTAATAGTTTAAATTATTGATGTCATACGCTCTTTCTGTTTCCCGATCTGCATTTTATAATAGCAAACCATAAAATGGTAGACCGCAAGCTCATGCAAACGTTGATCCGACATGAACAATCGGTTAATAAACATGTGAATATAGCTTGACAATAATGACGTCCGGGTTGTCTGGAACTCGTCTTGATCGGTATGTGTCCGTAATGTAGAAAATATGCTATATTGAACTGCATTTAGTTTCTCTTTGGCGTCTCCCAGATTGCCTAACGGTTTATCAAACCAGTCTTTTCTCTCTTTGAATTTATTGTTGAGGTGAACCCAGAGGTTTTTATTATTGTCAAATTCTTGCTGATATAGGGCATTCATCTGACTGCAGAAATCTTTTTTTTCGATCAGTGTAAATTTTGCGGCTTCGAGTAGCGACTCCATATTTTCGAAAGCCAAACGCCATCGATCGTTGATTGAAGTGCTTTGCTGAATTGCCATCAGTATGGTTTCGCTCTGCCGATAGAATAGCTCCTCGCTAAGTTCCATACATAATGGGGTATATCGTTCAATCTCCCGTACATAAGTATCAAAGGATATCGTTGAAATCTGACCTTCTTGAACAAATTGTTCCAATAGGGTATTTATAGTGGATATAATGAAAAAGCACTGGCTTGGATCTGAAACCTGCACCCTAAATCTAATGTGGGGAGCTGGATCGTTGTAACGTATGAAAAACCATTTTTTCATGGCTTCTTGTTGATTAATAGCAGCGATGATTAGGGGGAAAATATCCTTTAAGAGGCTGTCCGCAAAATGTAATCCGCAATAGATTTTGGCGTAAAGCCATTCGCTGCCCAAGGGGAAGCATCTTTTTAGGTTATTTTCTTGAGGGGCCGATTCATCTGTGAAAGTCTTATGCTCTGCTTCCATTGGAATAATGATCTCATTGGCAAAAACATTTTGGTCTTTATCGCTTGCTATAGATGAATAATCATTCAGGATATATTCGATTAAAATCGTCTCTCTTTTACAGAGGTGATCCAATAGTATTTCTGCGCAAAAAGGATTGTCTAAATTGATAAGTAGTTCATTATCGCCGCTGCTAATGACGACCATTGCAGGGATTTTGAGCTCTGCCTGCATATTTTTCACGAAAGCGTGGGGATCACTTGGGTATTTTGCGAGTTTTTGAATTCGCCACTGCGCTCGAGATAAGATAATATTTTTGTAGCTTATTCTCGGAAGCCTCGGTTGTTTTTTCATAATTCCCCAATTCCAGGACAGATCCAGCCTATTATTTTGGAACTGAAAATCTGCAAGAAATTTATATAAATTCATACCCTGCTCAAAATTGTGGGCTGTCGTCAAACGGGGGATAACGGCTTTATTGAATTTTTTGGACCACAAGACTAAGCGATTGTCTTTGAGGAACAGGTATAAGTCACTAACGTCAATTTGTTCTTGTTCTTCGTCAATAGTCGGGGTCAGACAGATTGATGCCCTTCGCATTGCTGGTCTATAAATGATATTTCCTGCATTGTTATCCGGGTAGTGACATATCTCGGCGAGTATGGCATTGGGTAGTTGCTGCTGTTCTTTCTCCGCCGATTCTTTTAACTTGCTGTTTAATTTTTCGTCTAAATGTGCGAATCTGGAAATTAGGTTGCCTGATGATGAACCGCCGATAGTTCCCAGGTTGAAGAATAGATTTTCCTGACAAGAACCTCTCAGAAGAGTGCCGATGGCATAGAACGAGGAAGGAATGCCATTGGTCGTCTGTTTACGCTGTTTAGCAATATGATCTAAATCTCTGCTGGTAAGCTGGATTTCTGTGAAATGACTTTTTACACTTTCTACAAATTTTTCAATGACTAGATCTTGATAATGGTGGTCGCTATATTTTTTTTCTCCGGTTGAGGCTATATTTTTTACTTCTCCAAGTATTTCATCGGTTATATTATAGACACCTTCTTGACGGCCATAACCAATACCGGTGTCGGGGTCCAAGGCTGTAGTCAGTGGGATCATTCTATCTTCATATTTATCAGAAAATGCAGCGCTAAACCGGTCGAAATCTGTTAATTTAGCCTGACTGCAAAGGGGTAGTAAATCTTGAAATTGATCTCTTAGGTGATTTAATGCAGTATTGGGTAACTTGTTGTCTTCCATGTTAATAAGCAGGTCTCCCTGTAACGCGTTGGTCATGTCAAGGTCTGGTACTATAGGCTGCAATAATTTAACAATGGCGTTCTGCATATCAATGACAGATTGAGAACTATGGAGCAGTGTTTTTATCCTTGATAAAGGATTTAAATAATATTCCTCCTTATCCACTCTTTCAAGAGTCATTATCAGACTGTCAAGATAACCTCGGCCAATTACATTGGGCTGTAATTCGGAACATATAATCCCAAGGTTGATGAGGTTATTGACGAATAGGGTAGCATGTGCTGTTGATGCCCCAAGACGCTGCAGCAAATCAGTCAATGATTGATAGTGGGCAGTTCTCTTATTGCTTTCGAAGTATTGGACGACACGATCCAAAACAGGGGTCAGCCTTATACGTTTCAGTATATTCTGTCCTTTTTTTCCATTTGTTACTTTTTGATAATATTTGTAATATTTGCCATCTAAGTATATGGTCGGATTAATGCGATAATAGAGTTGACTATAAATTCTTTTGTCTTCTGATAGCTGTGCAATGATTCCTGTCAGAATGGAGGCATCCAGTTTCAATACAGTTTTATGGCTATTACCCCTGATTAATGACACCTTTTTTTCGGAGGCTATAACGTTCCCTAAAGATACACCTGCGAATAACCCAAAAGGCGTGCTCCTGGTGCTCATCCGAATCGCATATTTGAGTAACGAAGTAATCATTTTTGGGCTGCTCTCTTTCTTGTATTCAAGCCATTTTTTGACCTCTACCCAGAAGGTTGGGCTTGCTAGAAATAGTGCTTCTTTTAATTGCTCACTTTGAAACAGATGACGAAGTTTCTCTTCCATCTCGTTTGCTTCTTTTATCCTTAAAAGATCAACGGCAACTGCCGCGGGAAGCAGGGGGGTGCGCAGAAGAAAATAATCGGATAACTGGAATAATGACATAGATGCGCAGGACTAGTATTGCATGACTTGTTGTATACAAGACTGAAACATTTCGGGCGAAATTGGTTTTTGCAGCGCAAAATGCTTCCTGTTTTTGATAAATTCTGGGTATTGCCAGCGCGACACAGCGGATGTAATGACCAGGATAGGAATATCGGCGATCAATTCGGCAAGCGTATTGATATTACCACCACTAACAATGAGATCTAAGAATAAGATGTCTGCAGATTTTAAATCATGACTAAATAATTCTGGATTTTCAATGTCCTCAACCATTTTTATCAGTTGAAGATCTGGGAACATATGGATGTATTCAACTATTTTTTTTGTTGCCAGTGGTTCATCCTCAATGAGAATACATTTTAGTCTGGGTGAAGTCATCTACTTGATTCTTTTTGTTTAATAGCTAATAAAGATGATTGCTGTAAAGGCGTCTACCAGAACGCCTTCACAGCATTATCCTCTTTTATATTACTTTTGAAGATGTGACTGTTCTAATAGTTACCAGTTCCATATCATCAAAATCAAAAAATGAGATCGGTTCGACTATGCAGACAGTTTGTACATCCAGTACAAAATCTTCTGCTAAAAAATTTTCAATGTTTTCCATAGCTTTTCGTTTGAATTGTAAACAAATGTGCTTTCTACGGAAAAGAACAACGAAAAATATCGACGGAATGGAAAATGAATCAGACGAACTAAAGGATTTATTCGATAAAAAAATCAGAACTTTCGCTATTTCTGTTTACGGTATAAACTTTCTCGGTGTAACCTATCATACGATAATTTACATGGGAGAAGAACAACTGTGTGCTGTTATAATATTCGACGAAATAGCGTTTGAGTACGATGAAATGGCAGTAGCTTAATTGTAGGATTCTATCCGGTTCGTTATCTTAGCCTATCTATTTTAGCGTTGAGAAACCATTTCTTTAGCCATTAAAGCCATGTAGCGTAAATAGATCGACCAACGAGAGGGCTTGAGGTAATTCCTTAAACCAAAAAAGCATCTGCCAAATAAATAGTGAGTAGTGTGGGCGCGTAAAAACAAATGAGAATATGAATTTATCTAATGAAATGCACGGTTTTTTGAAAAGAGAAGGTTTAAGGCTATTTAGAAAAAAAGTAAGCTGGCAGACCTCCGCGAAATATCAGATCTATGCAGATGGGAAAACGAAGATCGGTGTCGCATTCGACAGAATTCAAAATTTTATGGATGAATATACCAATGCATCCACGTGGGATGGAGTGGAGACTATTAAACTCGAAGAACGTGGTGATTATATCATTTATGGTTTTGTTGAAGAAGTCGAAATCTAAAGAAGAGTTTCATTTTGTGCTAAAATCCATTGATGTCATAAAACAGCGGTATCTGCGCAGGTCGTTTATATTCATGTATTTTCTTTCCAACCGGACATTAAATCGATTATTTTTTTTTCAGTTTAGTTTATCGTATCGTATTATCGAGTAAATCTTACAAATCAATTCCTTAATTGTGTAATGATTTGCATCCTATTTGTGGCCAAATTTGTGGTGTAAAATCAAACAATCAGTTATGGCGACAGATATTTATAAAGATACGGTTTATCTACCTTTGGAAGATGTTGAAAGCGAACATTGCGCATCAATTGTCGAAAAAGGACTAGCTCAGGTTAAAGGCCTAGCGAGCTATCGGGTGGAATTGAATAATCATAGAGCTGCTATCGTACCGAAGGATAGGGAAGCCGTCGTTAGCAGCGTAAAGACGATTAAAGATCTTGGCTATGGTGTTTCTACATTGACCAAAACATTTCCGGTTCTTGGGATGACTTGCGCTTCATGTGCCAGTAGTGCCGAAAGTATGGCGAAATATGAACACGGGGTTGTCAATGCGTCTGTAAATTTTGCAACAGGAAACCTGACTGTTGAATACCTGCCCAATATGACAGATCCTTTAAAAATTCAGAAGGCAGTCCAAGCTGGCGGTTATGATCTATTAATCGAAGATGAATCCACACAGCAGGAAACCTTGGAGGCTATTCACGCTGAGAAATTCCATAAGCTTAAGATCAAAACACGATGGGCAGTGTTGCTATCACTTCCCGTGGTCGTGATTGGTATGTTCTTTATGGATATGCCTTACGCTAATCCTATTATGTGGCTGTTTTCTACACCGGTAGTTCTTTGGCTGGGCAAGGACTTTTTTGTCAATGCGTATAAACAGGCAAAACATCGTTCGGCCAATATGGATACACTTGTCGCATTAAGTACAGGAATAGCCTACATTTTCAGTGTTTTTAATATGCTTTTTGCTGACTTTTGGCATCAACGCGGCTTACATGCACATGTATATTTTGAGGCCGCTTCCGTTGTCATTGCTTTTATTTTATTAGGTAAGTTGCTGGAAGAAAAAGCAAAAGGTAACACCTCATCGGCCATAAAAAAACTGATGGGGCTACAACCTAAGACCGTTATGGTCATTCAATCCGATGGAACAGAGCGTCAGGTCCCGATAGAAGCTGTTCAGGCAGGCAACATTATTCTGGTAAAACCCGGCGAGAAAATCGCAGTTGATGGTATCGTTATCAGTGGAAATTCCTATGTCGATGAAAGTATGTTAAGCGGTGAACCGGTCCCGGTTTTAAAAATGGAAAATGAGCAGGTTTTTGCGGGGACGATCAATCAGAAAGGCAGCTTTCGGTTCAGAGCGACAAAAGTTGGCAAGGAAACCATGCTGGCAAATATTATTAAAATGGTGCAGGATGCACAGGGGAGTAAGGCTCCTGTCCAAAAACTGGTCGATCGAATTGCTGCTGTATTTGTTCCTGTTGTCATTGGGATTGCTATTTTAACTTTTCTGCTGTGGTTTACTTTAGGCGGAGAAAACCATCTGGTACAAGGATTATTGGCGGCAGTAACGGTTTTGGTTATCGCTTGTCCTTGCGCACTAGGTTTAGCTACTCCTACAGCGATCATGGTTGGAGTGGGTAAGGGAGCTGAGCAGGGCATTTTAATTAAGGATGCGGAAAGCCTGGAGCTGGCCAAAAAGGTAACTGCAGTTGTTTTGGATAAAACTGGAACCATTACGGAAGGAAAACCTGTTGTAACTGATGTGTATTGGAATAATGATGAGGATAGTTTAAAAGGTATCTTGTTAAGCCTGGAAAAACAGTCTGAACATCCATTGGCAGAAGCTGTTGTAGCGTATTTTAATGATGTGAAAGTTACGCCAATATCCTTTATCGAAAGTATTACAGGGAAAGGTGTCAAGGGCAGTGAAGGAATCGAAACGTACTATGTAGGGAACCGGAGGTTGTTGGATGAAAATAGGATTACAATTTCGACGGAATTGATGGCACATGCCACTCAATGGGAAAATCAATCCAAAACAGTGATCTGGTTTGCCAATAGTCAGACCGCATTAGCTGTCATTGCCATTGCGGATCGGATTAAGGAAACTTCTGTACGCGCCATCAAGGAAATGAAAGCAATGGGAATTGAACTATATATGCTGACTGGTGACAACGAGGCTACAGCCAGGGCCATCGCTGCGGAAACAGGTCTCCAGCATTACAAAGCTGAGGTATTACCAGAGCATAAAGCTGATTTTGTTAAAGAATTGCAGCAAAAGGGGCAGGTGGTCGCTATGGTTGGGGACGGTATTAATGACAGCACAGCCTTAGCAACAGCAGATGTCAGTATTGCCATGGGAAAAGGAAGTGATATTGCAATGGATGTAGCGAAAATGACAATTATTTCTTCTGATTTGACGAAGATACCCCAAGCGATTCGACTTTCGAAACAAACGGTCGCAACGATTAAGCAAAACTTGTTTTGGGCGTTTATTTACAATTTAATTGGGATTCCCCTCGCTGCAGGTATTCTGTATCCATTCAATGGTTTCCTCTTAAACCCGATGATAGCTGGAGCTGCAATGGCATTGAGCAGTGTAAGTGTCGTCAGTAATAGCTTGCGCCTTCGCTGGAAAAAATAGCTAACTATGGTTGAGCTGTAGACCTCGTTTTAAACGGTAAATATTGTAAAATAAAATAGAAAAACTGTAAGTACAACCAAATGAATTATAGGGATATTTGGATAAGTAATTAAATAGATTGATAACATTAAAATTAAATAACATGGAAAGCAAAGAACTTCAATTTAAAACAAACCTTAATTGTGGCGGCTGTGTGTCCAAAGTAAGTGCTGATCTGGATGGTATGGAAGGCATCTGTGAATGGAATGTTGACACCAGCAATGCAGACAAAATTCTAACTGTAAAATCTGAAGGCGTTTCAGAGGAAGAAATCATTGAAATTATTAAAAAGAAGGGCTTTAATGCCGCGACCTACTCCGTATAATTGTTTAATAAATCTATAGACGCTCTATTATTAAACTGCACCCTAAAAGTTGGACAAAACTTTTAGGGTGTTTTTATGAAGTATAATTATGAGACGAAACTGCGCTCAGTTTTATTAGTTTAGTAGGGGGGATTCTACTGGCAAGGTTGCCAGGATGATCTGCAGCGAACAAAAGCATATAGAGACGTTTGGTTACGCATAAGGAAGCTCATGGAAAATAAGGATTTCTGTTAGTCAAAATGGATAAACATATCTTTAAAATTAAGTGTCATTTTAGAAAATTGCCGAATAATATCCTGACCTATATTTCCATATACAGTTTCATTTTTGATCTTCGATTTTAATAGGCTTATATTTTTGATATCGATCGGTTTGTCACCGATATGGAATGTATGCTGTATGACAAAGCCGTCATATTCAACTTTTCCACCAGCGCCTCCCATGGCGATTTTGGTCGGTATTTCATGTTTTTCGATACGCTGTTTGTAAGCTTCATAAAAAGGTGCATATAGGATCGTTTTTTCGGCTCCTGTATCAAAAGTATAATGTTTTCCATCAATCGCGATAAGTGGTGTCAATCCGTCTATTGCAAGATTTGAAGTTGTTTTTGGAACTGTCGGTGTCTTTGGGACAATAAAAAAATCATCTTGTGTAAGCTGTACTTCTTGCAAGGCTTCTATGACTGGAAAGCCTAATATGCCATTGATCTGATAGTTAATTTGTGGGATATAAAGTGCGCTGTCTGGAAAAACCAAGAATATAACGTCCGATATGTTGATGTTACCAAGTTTTAATTGTTTACAAACGGCTAAATCGGCTTTGATCGAAATACCTGTAATTGCGTCTACATCAATAGCTGCACGGATAATATCCATATGAAGACGTTTGGCCACGGACTCCGAGACTGTCGATAGGTTTGCTCCGGTGTCAAATATAAAACTTGCTGTATCACCGTTAATGGTTAGTTTTAGATTCTTCAACCCGGCTCTGTCTTTTGTCATTTTTAGACGGGTATCGCCATTCATTTCTATACGCTGTGGCCCTATATGTTCGAGAGCTGACCAGATTTTTAGATTGTTTCGGAGATCATCTTTTACTTCAGTTGAAAGCAAGGGATCGAATTCGTGGAGAATTTTTTGTGTCGTTCGCTTTGCGCCAGCATAATCTTTCAATTTGACAAAATTATCTTCCTGAATACGTTGTATTTTTAGTCGTAGTGTGTCAGGCAATACTTCAGATGATTTGTTCAGTAACACTATTTTTTTGTTTGAAGCAATTGGTTTGTTAAATGCATTATCGAGTATTGCCAAAATAAAAGCTTGTTCGTTAGTGCTAAAGTCAGTTTTATTGCTCATAAATAGCTCACGGGCGCTGAAGAAATCTTTGGACTCTATCAGCTGACAGAATGTGTTGAATCTAGTAGAAGTCACCTGAGCAAAATTAAGCTGAATGGAGATGAATAACAGGAAATAGGTTGATAGGTATTTTTTGAAATAATTTGCTGTAGAATTCATGAGGTATTCAATAAATTATCTTTTAATCAGTGATTTATTCATTTTTTTAAATGTCGGAAAAGTTCTTGTTAATTTCTAAATTTTATTTTTATTGTCGCTTATTCTTCTTACAGTCAGTGGCTTAGGTTAAGAAGGGATATGTGATGCTTGCGGCCCCGAATAATTAAGGTTAAATTAGCTAATGCTTTGAGAAATTTCTCCTGGAACGATGAGATGGAGAAGATCAGTGGAGGGCGATTTATTTGTAAATAGAATAATTTTAATGAAACAAAAGACAATGAGTATTAGGTTTAGTAGCAGATCTATTTTTTTTGGCCTTGCGGCGTTATCGACCAGTTTATTTTTTAGCTGTGGAAATACAGGAACCAAAAATGAGGTCAAGGCCGAAAAGGTGGAGGAACCTGCTGAAGCTACTGCAGACACAGCAACCATAACGCAGGAGTTATCTTTTAAGGATAAAGAAGGTAAGGTTCTTCAATTAAGTGCTTTAAAAGGTAAGGTCGTGTTTATCAATTTCTGGGCGACTTGGTGCCCTCCATGTATTCATGAACTACCTTCTATTGACCAGCTTAGGCAATCGCTTAAAGATAATAAGGATATCGTTTTTCTCATGGTAGATGTTGATGGCGACATGGATAAGTCTTCAGCATTCATGGCAGAAAATAAGTATGATCTGCCTCTTTATATAGCAGAGGGTGATATTCCTGCAGAATTCTTAGGACAGTCCATACCGACAACAGTCATCTTGAATAAAGCTGGAAAGATTGTAGAGCGTTTAGAAGGAAGCCGTGACTATGGGGCTCCTGAGATAAAAAAAGCTTTGGAGGATATCGCGAGCGGCAGCTAACGATCGATGTGATCACTATTTTCTACAGCTGGAGAATAGAATTTGAAAAGAAAAACAGTATTTTCGCGGTGTCAAGTTAATTTATAGCTATGTCCGAACTTCAAGAGCAGACTGCAGTCAGAACGACTTATTTTAGTATTGTAGGTAATGCATTACTGGCTTTGTTAAAATGGCTAGCTGGTTTTTTCGGAAACTCCTATGCGCTGATTGCGGATGCAATTGAGTCAACAGCGGACATTTTCTCTTCATTTCTAGTACTTTTAGGTTTAAAATATGCGCAACGACCTGCCGACGACAATCACCCTTATGGTCATGGTCGGGTAGAACCCCTTATTACATTTATTGTCGTTGGTTTTCTCATTGTTTCTGCAACCATAATCGCCTATGAAAGTATTGAGAATATAGGAACGCCACATGATCTACCCAAGCCCTGGACGCTATTTGTGCTGGGCGGGATCATTGTTTGGAAAGAGATTTCTTATAGGATCGTTATGAAGAAAAGCAAAGAAACAAATAGTTCTTCACTTCGTGCAGACGCTTGGCACCATCGAAGCGATGCGATCACATCAGTTGCAGCTTTCATTGGGATATCTATTGCATTGTTGCTCGGAAAAGGATACGAAAATGCGGATGACTATGCGGCATTATTTGCTGCTGGATTTATACTTTATAACTGTTATCATATTTTCAGACCAGCGCTTGGCGAGATCATGGATGAAAATGTATACGATGAAGTCATTGATAACATCCGGGAAGAGGCATTAAATGTCGAGGGGATAAAAGCGACGGAAAAATGTTTTGTCCGTAAATCCGGAGCAAAATATCATGTCGATCTGCATGCTATTGTCGATAGTGAAATTACGGTAAGGGAAGGGCATGAGCTGGCACATAAACTCAAAGACCATTTGATAGCACATATTCCTGACCTTGGTCATGTGATGATCCATATCGAGCCCAACGAATGCCGCTGGGAAGTAAATTAAAAATGGCAGCACATATCGCTTTTGTTGAACGGTGCCGCCATTTGATTTTTAGGAAGCTTAGGTGTTTTCAGCTTCAAGCAATTCGATCTGCCATTTAATCTGATCAGCTTGAATAGGGTAATCGACATTATTTCTTAAGCTGTCATAAATAGCTTCAAACAGCTGATTATAATCTCCTTTATGTGGGGTTACGAAAGATTCATGTTTTTGATTCGCTGCATCTATGGTGACAAGTTTCCCTTCGAGTCCTGCTGGCTCAAGGCCATAAGATGGATCGTCGGGTAGCATACCATCGATCAATTGCTGTTCTTGTACATCCGTCATATTCTTGATAAAACTCCCTTTAGTACCATGGATGACAAAGGCTGGTTGCGGAGAAGCGACGAGCAGACTGCCCGTTAAGTAGACGTTCAGTTCAGCTGGATAGTAGAGATGATAGTGAAAGTAGTCTGCAACTTTTGAATCAGGTCTGTTAATAGACGTCGTTTTGCTGAATTTAATCGGCTTTCCAAAAAGGGAGATTGCCTGATCAAGAAGGTGAGGACCGAGGTCATAGGTAATACCATTGGAAATATATTGCGTATCTTCCTTGAAGTATTTTTGTCCCAATTCCATTTTATAGCGATCAAATCTGAAATGCACTTCAATTAGCTTTCCTAATTCTCCACTTTCGATTACTTTCTTCATGTCTAAAAAATGACTGTCGTAGCGTCTGTTTTGATAGAAAAATAATTGTCTTCCTTGTTTTTTGCTAATGGCAAGTAGCGCATCAAATTGTGCTGAGTCATCAACGGCGGGTTTTTCTATCAAGACATGTTTTCCTGCTTCCAGGGCTTCTTTGGCATATTGGAAATGTGTATAATTTGGTGTGTTCACAATGACCAGTTCGATGCTGTCATCAGCTAGTAATTCTGCGATGTTATCGTAGCTTTTTATTGCCGGATAGAATTCATGTGCTGCTTTTTTCGATCGTTCTACAACAGCGCTAAGATTGAAATGTGGATTGGTATATATAAATGGTGCGTGAAAAACACGCCCTGACATGCCAAAACTAAGTATTCCTGTATTAATTTGAGTATGTTTCATGGTGATTTAAAATATGTTAGATCTGTCTTGTTAATTGTTGGATTTAATGACAACTTTAGTTCTATTTGGTTTCGCCCTTATCTGTCTTTTACTTCTCTGCTCGGTTTGCAGTTAGATGTGTTATGCCATCTTTTGTTGCCAATAGGCATACCGAACACAGTTGATAAAAAAGTGAATGTTCTACAACTCCTGTTATGAGTTTGATTTGTTTATTTAACTCAAGAATATCTGGCAGTTTAGAAAAATAAATATCTGCCAGGAAATTACCTCTCTCAGACAGGAGAGGACCTGATTTTTGTTCCGATTTTCGTAATACGACCTCGGCTATTGCTGTAGAATAGTTTGATTTTAGTTCTTTAAGTACCGATAACCAGGCTTCGGGTATAATTTCAACACATAGCGGATGCTTTGTGGTCAGTTGTTCGACCATCTTTGAGCCATCCACCAAGAGAATAAACTGTTGTGCCATATTCGCCATAATCTTTTCACCTGTGTGCACGCCGCCGCCACTTTTGAATGCATTTAAATGCATGTCCACCTGATCGCAGCTGTCAAAATAATAGTCCAATGTTGCTAGGGTACTGTTATCAATACAAATAAGACCATGCTGTTGGAGCAGCATTTTGGTTTCCAAGGAAGGTGATGTAAATTTTAAGCTGGATTTAAAGCTGATACTGCTTGCTATCAATTCGATGAAATAAGCTATTGTTGATCCCACACCCAGTCCAATGAGCTGATCAGGTTCTAATAGTTGAAGAGCAGCTTTGGCAGCTTCCTGTTTGAGATTAGTCATAAATGGTAAATTTATAAAATTGCAATACCTTGTGCCGCATAAGGTTGTAAAATATGATCCGAAGGATCCTTTTCTGTAATTAAATAACTGATATCAGACGCGGCGCATGTTAAGAAAGATGTGGGGGTATCGAGCTTATTGCTTGTTGTGGCAGCAACAATGTTCATTGAATTTTTACAGAGCACTCTTTTGATAGCTGTTTCTTCGAGAGTTCTTGCCGTAAGTCCGCGGTAGAGGTCCAGGCCGCACACACCTATGAAGCTGATATCTGCGTATATTTCTCCATAGGTGGAAATAGTTTGCTGTCCCTGCATTGTAAGAGATGATTTGCAGAAAGCGCCGCCCGCAAAAATCAAGCTGATGTTTGGGAGGCTTGCAAGTATATTGGCTATCGGGAGACTATGTGTGACAACAGTAAGGTTTAGGTTTTCTGGAATATTTCCAGCAATTGCCTGTGTTGTTGTGCCACCATCGAAAAAGACGACCTGATGATCTTTTAATAGCGTGATTGATTTTTCAGCTATGGATTGTTTCTCCATAACATCAAGGTTATTCCGGTCGTATATATCGAATGGAATATTTGACCGTAGCGTGGCACCGCCCCGAATAGCCCGAAGTAAGCCGGCGTCAGATAATTCTTTAAGATCACGTCGTACGGTATGTTCGGAAACACCAAGCTCGGTGGCCAAGTCCATCATCGCTAATTTTCTTTCCTTTTGGATTTTAATTAATATAAAATCGTGACGTTCTTCTTTTGAGATCATGCTATAAATATATGCTTTTATGTTAAATATTGCAATATTTAGCTTTGTTTTTGTTAAAATGTTGCAGTATATTGCAGTTTAGCCTGCTGTTTAATGTGAAATTAACTTATTTGGTTCTGGAGGATCGTACTCAATCCCATTTTGATGAACTTGCTTTTGCCGTACTTATTGTTTTTATTAGCATTATATTTGTGAATGATCGGTAATAGTTTCGGTCGTTCTTCAGTTGTAACCAATTTATAATTTTCGCTTTTACAGGCTGTTGTTTAACTCTACAGGTATAGCATCGGAAATCAATTAAAATATGAATACTATCGTAAAAATTGCAGGTTTTATTCTGTTCGTCTTTTTGAGTGGCTGTAAGGTTCAGCATGGCGCACAGCTTAAGAAAGGACAATGGGTATTGGGTGGCTTTGAGCGACCCAAAGGAGTCAATCCAATTATTGAGCCTGATACAAGTTCGGTATTTTATGATCCAATGCTAAAGAAGGAGATCCGATGGGAGAACAACGACACCTTTAATCCTGCGGCAGTGGTGAAGGGAGATAGTGTGTTTGTCATATATCGTGCGGAAGACCGGACGGGGAAGGCTATCGGTCACCGGACCTCCCGTCTGGGGTTAGCGGCTAGTGTGGATGGTATTCATTTTGAACGGCTCAAAACACCGGTATTCTATCCGGGGCCCGATGAGCAGCAGGATAACGAGTGGCCCGGCGGGACGGAAGATCCTCGGATAGCACAGACTGAGGATGGGCGCTTTGTGATGTTTTATACCCAATGGAACCGAAAGGTTCCGCGGCTAGGTGCAGCAATATCCACTGATCTGAGACACTGGGTTAAGTATGGTCCCATTTTTAAAAAATCGAAAAATAAGCCTACTCTTGTCAATGAACCGCATAAATCGGCGTCCGTTGTAACCGTATTGAAAGGCAATAAACAGGTGATTGCTAAAATCAATGGGAAATATTGGTTGTACTGGGGGGAACATGGTGTCTATGGCGCCATATCCGATAATTTGATTGACTGGGAACCTGTAACAGATAGTAAAGGTGCTCTGAAAGCTTTTATTTCGCCAATGGATGGTTATTTTGATAGCGGATTGACGGAGTGTGGTCCTCCAGCAGTTTTGACTGATAAGGGAATTTTATTGTTGTACAATGGTAAGAATCATGCTGAGAAAGGGGATATGCGTTTCAATAAAAACACTTATTCCGCTGGGCAGGTTTTATTTGATCAACGAGATCCGACAAGCGTATTGGCTCGAATGGATGTTCCGTTTTTGCGCCCCATGGAATCTTTCGAAAAAAGCGGGCAATATATAGATGGAACGGTTTTTATCGAAGGATTGGTCTTTTTTAAACAAAAATGGTTTTTATATTATGGTTGTGCCGACTCTAAAGTTGCAGTGGCTATTTACGATCCGCGCCATCCAGGGCCAATGGATCCTGTACCTGGATTGTAAAAAGGAAGAAGTTGTCTTTGAAGCTTATTGCTCAAATTCCTTTAACAGGGCAATGACGGTCTGATCATCTAACTTGTTTGTCTGCTCTATTTTTTCCTTTAATACAGGTTTTTCTGCAGTAGCTTTAATCAATTTATTTTTCAATTTAATTGCGACCTTGTCGTTTATTTCCTCACCTGACTCCTTGACGAAAATATCATAATAATTTCGGAATGAATTATATGGACTTTCATAAAATTCTCTAAACCATTTGATACGGCCAGCATACATTATTTCAAGTAATGAGTCAAACTGGTCGCCTTTATTGACAAATATTCGCTTTTTCCCTTCATAGTCCGTGAATGTTAATTGCCGAATGAGGGTATATGAAAGATAATCTTCCTTCCCTTGATAATCATAAATCGCTACAGATTTATTTATGGATCGTTCATCAAGTGAGTTATTGATCACGCCTTTGACTGCTTTAATTTTTGTTTTTAGATCTCTTCCGTCTATGAAAGTGATCTCAGCAGCCAGTACATTTTTCTTTTTGATTTCGGTATCTGCAGTCACATATTCTTCAAAAGTTTTCAGCTCTTCCATGCGTTTGTGTACCTTCAATTCCTCTGCGCGGTCGCGTAACGTGGCGCAATTTGTAAAAAGGACCGTTAAAAAAATGATATATATATTCAGTGTTCTCATGCTATTGTGCTAATCGTTTTATAATACTTTTCCAAGTCATATTGCCTTTCGTAAAGATATTGTTTATCTACTTATTTATGTAATTATTTATCGTAAATTGTTTGTTCAGCGTAAACTGCCTCAAGTACTGTCTCTACTTTTTCTTTAGGCCATTTTTTATATTCTTCCTCTTGCAATAATTATTTTTGCAATTGACTTGCCTTATCGTCCTGCATGAACAAAAAATACTGTACAGATTTTTTGACCAATTTATTCTGAGGCTTAATAATAACAGTTCGACGATCACCATAACAAAGTTGGCTAAGATGACATTCATTGAAGATCCGAGGTATTCGCACGACGATGAGAAAAAATACGAAAAACGAAGAAGAATGAAGGAGGACGTCAGTATGACGCATAGGGCTCCCTATCCCCAGGAACATGAAATCGGACTTCCACGGATGAAGTTGAATTAAATCATCCGCGGAAGATGATCAACGTATTGATGGTTTTGAATTAAAGTCAATGGTAATAGTCAGCATGGCTCAGCCCGATAGTTAACACAAAAAAAGAAAGCCTTTAGCGCTTTCTTTTTTGAAACGACATCGAATATCTATATTTCAACAAATAGTTCCTCATGTGGTCTCCGAACTCTTTCTAATTTTGACCACCAGTCATTTTCATGATCTCTGTGGCCTAGGGCCATCATCACGGTGCTTCTAAGCCCGTGTGCTTTTAAACCCAACAGTTCGTCAAGTGCTGCGGTGTCAAATCCTTCCATAGGGGTTGCGTCGATTTTTAGTTCAGCAGCAGCCAGTAACCCAAAGCCAAGGGCAATGTAGGTTTGTCTTGATGCATCAACAAACTGCTCCTCAGTACTCTTTTTTGAAAGAAGGTCTAAAAGGTTTAGTCGATATGCATCTGTTGCAGATGAAGGTATATTTCTGACCTGATTGTTATATTCAAAGAATGAATCAACTCTATCTTTTGATATTTTATCCCATGCCGCAAAAACCAGGATATGTGAAGCATCAAGGATTTGCTGTTGTCCCCATGCGATTGGCTGCAGCTTTTCCCTGACTTCTTTGTCTGTTAGTACAAAAACCTTAAATGGCTGCAATCCTGAACTTGTTGGTGCCATACGGATGGCTTCCAGGATCTGGTGTAATTTTTCTTGTTCTATTGTCTCTCCATTGAAACTTTTGGTTGCAGATCTCCAGTTTAATGCTTCTTTTAATGACATAATGTATAATTTTTTATTTAGTAAATCTTGGAAGCGTTTTTAAAAACTATTTCCAAATCAAAATGAATGGAAAAGTTTGGCTTCGTTTTCGGTTACAAAATTAGATGTTATTAGATTACATTCCACTACTTGTTACCCCCAGGAAACCAGTTACCTGTGGGTAACCAAATGGTAGGTGGAAGTTTTTATACCTTTGTATTTTAATAGGATATGAAAAAGGAAAAAATTGAAATAGCAGTTCACTGTAATGAGCACATCCGTGGTGTCAAGGATACTATGTCACTGCTTGATGGTAAGTGGAAGACATTAATCATCAGTCATTTATTTTATATCGGTAAAATGCGATTTATGGATCTTAAACGACAGGTCGAGGGAATCGCTTCAAAAACACTTTCGAAAGAACTTAAAGATCTTGAAATGAACAGATTGGTCATCAGAACACAGAATAATACGATGCCCGTTTCAGTAGAATACGAATTGACGGAGTTTGGTCGAAGTCTCCATAAGATTATCGATACCATGGGAGAGTGGGGAATACAGTATCGCGAGCAGATCATTATTAAATCTTGATGGCAGGGTTAAATTATTATAGGAAAGAAATAAGAAGATTTAAGAAGTCTCCTCTGTTCTGGAGGAGACTGATCATTAAACAGTTCACCTATTTTTTCTACCGATGACGTGAACGCCGCAAACCTAATAAGAATATCCTTAGGTCCGGTTAATGCTTTTATCCGATTTGTTTACGTTTTTATTTTTTTATTATAAAATTTGAAAGGAATATGAATTTCAGCGCCACGTATACCAAACTGTTCAATATATTGATTGGGCGACATGCCCATATGCCGTTTAAAATAATTTGAGAATCCCGCTAGATCAGTGAATTTTAGATCCACGGTCAGTTGTTTTATTGATTTTTTGCCAGTGACCAGGTCGTACGTGATCAACTTTAGCGTTTCTCGGGTAATTATGGCATTGGCACTTTTATTTAGATACCTGTGGCAAAGCTGGTTTAAATAATTTGCCGAGACGCTTAGTTTACTGGCATAATATTGCACCGTTTTACGCTCATATATATTTGTCAGTAACAAGAGAAGGAAACGTTGCATGATGGGCTTGTGAACTGATTCACCCTCTGGGCCTAATTTTTCTAGAATTTCCCGGTTGTAGATAAGGGAAACGATTTTAAATTTTAAGAATGCAATCTCATTTAATCTTTTTTCCTCTTTAAATTCAGCATCTATTCCGGTGAATTCGTGAAGGAGCTCTTTAAATACCCTTGGTGAAAGCTTCATGACCGGATAGCGCTTATAGTAGTCTATGGGACATATAAACAGGTGTTCAAAAGTTTTAAATAATCTTGCCGATAAAAAAAGGACATGTATTTTACCGTCGGCTTGCATATCCCACCTGTGAAATTGGCCCGGAAAAATGATATGTAACTGCTGGTCATTCAATTGATGGGTGACTCCATCGATTGTATGTGTGCCTGTTGCTTTTTCAAAAAGCAGAAAAGAAAAGAAGTCCAATCCAATTGGATCCTCTCGATATGAGCGATGGCTAACCTGAAAATAAAGCATTTCTTCCTTGACTTTCATTTTCTGCTGAACATCCATAAAATGTTCATGTGGATGATTTTTCTTTGTCATTTTTAATCCCCTTTGGTGAATTTTTAATTCTTTTCATTTTTATGCTGATCATAATGGATTAGCAAGGCGTTGTTCGAACAAACTGACCATTTTCTCTAATTAACGTGATTTTAAACTTTCTTCAAAATATGTTTAAACAAATAAATAATTATAGAAAGCGTATTGCTGATTTCGGAAAGCGATTCTTGGAATTTCTCAAAAAAAGACAAATTGGGTGATGCAATTTTTAAATCGAAAAAAAAGAAATAGAAATGATAATTAAGTAAAGCGAATGCATAATTACGGTAAGCGAAAGCTGTTGCAATCAAAAAAAGTTGCCTTTAACTTTAACTAAACAAATATCAATATTCATAAACATAAAGTTTTGGATAGGGGATGCTGGTTTGAACCTAGTTAAGTATTTCAACAAAGTTTAAAGATCCATAGGTTGTTTTAGAATTCCCAAGACCGAACTGAGATGAATTTTTTACACATTAAATAACATGAATATGGAAAGGCAAATTAATCAAAAACAGTTAGCGTTGAAACAGTCGAAACTAAAACGAGAAAATGTCAGGGAGAAGCAGATTTATTGTGCCCCAACAGTGAGTTCTTGGGTACTGGAGATGGAAAGCGGAATTGCAGCAGGATCTGGGACGGCTTCACCGGGAACAACAAACGATGAAGTGAAGTCCAACTGGAATGCTGATGACGATAAAAATGCAGAAATGCAATGGTAGCCAATTATGTGTTAATTAAGACTTTAAAATCATGGAAAATAAATCAAAATTTGTTTCTGTACCGCTGATCGTTTCATTTTTGTTTCTGCTGTCGTGTAATTCTAAAAAAGATGACATTTCGGTGGGTAGCTTAGCGAAGGTAAGGATCGAACTTCAGGGCAGCAGCTATTCAGGGGCCGGTACATTAGGGGATGGAAAGAAAATGTCTAATCAGGTAAATAGTTCTCCCTTACCCGTTCAACGGAGGACGCTTCGCTTCAATGATGACCTGACACTTTTAATGGAACTGAGTCCTGTGACGCAGGCAGTAGCTCAGCTAAAAGCTACAACTAGAGCGGCAGTTGAAGAAAATGATCTGACAGCAGGGGTGAAATATAAAGTTGCCGTTTTTAATTCTGGCGGCACCTACATCAGCGAGCGCGATTATGTGCGTGGATCCGAAGCCAATGCTGAAGAATTAAAACTTAATGGTGGACAGACCTATACTTTTGTTGCCTATTCGATTAACAGTAATACAGACCTGCCGACGATGGAATTTACGGATAATTCGGCGAAGACGTTATCTACGGCACATCTGAGTGGCATCCAGGGGAGTTCAGATTTTATGTACTTTCAGAAAGTAATGGAGATCGCCACGGATCAGGACAATTATCTGGGAATCGATCTGCAGCATAAGTTTAGCCAGATAACCGCGAGTGTTGACGCATCAGCAACGGGTTACATGATAAGTGCTATAAATGCAGGTTTTGATTCCCATTTTCCTACAGCCGATATTCAGTTGGCCGATGGGAGCATCACAAGGACCGGAGCTGCAAGTGACGTTCAGATCTCCTCATTTTCCGGACTGAATACGGCTATCGTTACCGGCAGTCCTACCATCATCAATGGCAGTACAACCGATGCTTCCTTTAAGATTTCTTCTATACAAATCGGTTCGGTTACAAAAACTAATTTGTCGGGTATTACAGGTCTTGCCATTAGCCCAGGAATCAAATATAACCTAAAAGTAACCGTTACGCCGAATGATATCTATCTGACACAACAGGGGCAATCTGCGGCAAGGATCGGTGGCTTAGTTTGGATGCGTCACAATCTTGGCGCGAATACAGCAACGGATCCTGACAAATCTCCTTCTACGACAGATCTAAATGGAAATTATTACCAATTTGGCAGGAAAGCGGTTGTGGCAACGGTCAATACGGCCCCCGGTGCAATTTCGGGTTGGAACACAACAGCCGCCGCAGATGGTTCCTGGAACTCAGGTACCGAAGCTAGTCCAATCAAAACAGCGAATGATCCCTGTCCTACTGGATATAGAGTACCTTTAAAAGCTGAATTCCAGAAATTAATGGACAATACAGATTATAGCAATACAGGGACCTGGGCAACTTCTGGAACACAAAATACAATCGGCGCCGCTAAAGTATTGACCAGTAAAACGAATAGCAATGTTAAGCTCACCTTTCCAGCTAATGGATACCGGAATGCAAAACAGGGAATTCTATACTGGCGCGGCGGAAGTGGCAATTATTGGAGCGCGTCAACAAAAACTAACGATCAGGTGATGTTTGGGTTTTATGAGAATTCAGTAACGCTCTATGGTGGAGTGCCATCTGATCCCGATTTTTTTGCTAAAACGACTGGAGCTCCAATCCGGTGTATCGCAGAATAGTTAAATTAAAATAGGTGTTTCACATAAAAGAGCATGGATGATCTACGATTGTCCATGTTTTTTTTGTCCACAAGATTTGTATCAATTTAAAGATAATGAAATCAGATATAATGATGTAAAGTAATGGATGCATTGCGTTAACTGGTTGTGCTAAATCATTAGCTATTTTTGGCTTAAAAGATAACTAGAGCGAATGGTCTGACAAACGTCAGACCATTTCACTTTGATTTCCAATTAATAAAGACCAGAAGCGAAGAAAAACCAAGGATGAAAAACAATCAATACCCTGTTGAACATTTCGAAGACTTTCAAAATAAAAAGGGTTCTAACGAAGACATTTTGTACTTTAAGACTAAATCTGCAATACAAAGAAAAGATCCCATCGGATTGGATTTCTTTTCTTTCCTGCTCTTTGAAACAGGCAGCGGCACCCATACCATTGATGGTGTGGTGTATGAAATCCAGAGTAAACAGCTTCACCTCATTTTTCCCGGCCAGCTTCACAGCTGGGATATCTTGGCAGGGAGTAAGGTGCATACGGTATTTGTATCAGCAAAACTGTTCAGGCTGTTTGAAAATTTTTTCATTTATCCAATTGATTTTTATAAGAAAAACCCTGTTTTTGAACTGCAGAGTCAGATTTATCGGGAGCTGCTTGTTGAATTTAAAGGTATTGATAGAGAACTTGTCCACGCCGAAGGCATGCGGGAGATCATCTATTCTAAATTTAGGGTCATTTCTTTGATGTTCAATAGGCTGGTTCTTCACGGAAGCAAGCAAATTGGAGATTCAAAATCAGATCCTTTATTAATAAAGTTTTCGCTGCTCCTTTTAGCATTCAGCCGGGAGCAAAGGACGGTGAAGTTTTACGCCGAACGGATCGGTGTAACTGCAAACTATCTTAATATCTTATGCCAGCGGTGCTTTGAGATGAATGCCAATGCTTTTATTTCAAAGGAAGTGATCAACGTCATTATTGTTGAGCTTCTAAGTGCTGGCCGAACCGTCAAAGAAATTGCTATGGAATTTAATTTCAATGACCTTTCGGGATTCTCTAATTATTTTAAAAGACATACCGGACTGTCACCGCGGGACTTCCTATCATTGCAGGAATGAACATTTTGATACGAAAAATTATCTAGATTTTAAATGAGCTTTGTTTGTCATAATATTGTCAACTTAAGTTGTCTATTTATTTTGAAAAGCGAATGAATAATTACGAAAACTGCTGAGCGAGATATATTTCTGAATTTAGGCACCACAAATAGGGGAAGGTGCATATTTCTTATTTGTCAAATAATCAGGCTAGTAGCTACGTCTGCCAATAAAAAAACAATGAAAAGATGAAAATTGTCGAAAAAAAGAAAGCGGCCTACATTGCGCCCCAAATTACGGTTAATGTAATCGAATTGGAGCAGGGCATTGCAGCAGGATCTGCAACTATTAATACGGGATCTGATAGTCAGACTCCACAGGAAAAATCTTGGGATAACGGTTGGACCAATAACCAGGACTTTGATATTTAATATTCTATTCAATCTAAAAAAATGTATTTTAATAAAATAAAATGGCTGGGAATCGCTGGTTTGATCGCCATGACAGCGATTTCATGTTCGACTAATAAAGATAAGAATGAAATCTCCTCTTCGGACAGCAATATTAGCATCCGGTCAGTAAAGTTTGTCAATGATGATCATGTCACTGATATCAATGTAATAAGTGATGAAGATGGATCATCGGCCAAGCTCAGCGCGTCAACACAAAATGCGACAACGGCAGAAAATACCTTGGATATTCAAAAATCGGCAGAATTTGATTACACCGCCGATCTGCAGTCTAATGCGACCATCAAAACTAGTACGAATAATGGACTTACGCGTGCGTCAGTAGACAATAAGCTGAAAGCTGCGAACATTCCCCTTACCAAAGACAAGAAGTTCCGTCTAGTTTTTGTAGAAGATGGTCAGTCGACACCGCTTTACAATGATGTGCTTAATGCGGGCCAGGATCCGCAGCTAAAAGTTGCTGCTGGCAAAAAGTACCATTGGTATGCGTTTTCTGTTAACGACGCCAATACCGTTCCCAATATTGATGGATCGGGAAATATATCGCCTTCGGATCTGACCAATAAAGACTTTATGTTTGATTCCGGAGATATCACCACAACGGAGGATCAAAATTATCTGGATATAATTTTCTTGCGTCAGATGGCGGCAATAGATGTTACTGTTAATACAAGAGGTATATTTGGTGGAATCACCGATAATTCTACCTTTTCCGTAGGATCTGGAACCGGAACCAATTTTACCAACCTGATTCAGACCGGTACGTTTAATGTATACAATGGATCATTCTCGAACTTACAGGATGCGGAGCCATTAATGGGATCTCAAATGACAGCTGTCGATAGCCGCTGGGGCAACGCTGAGAAAACCGGCCGGTTTTTTACAGCCAATACAACAGCAACGATAGCGGCCAATAATCTTCGTATCCGGTTAAATTCACTGAACATCGCTTTGGATGACAATTCAACACGTACGTTCAGTTCGAATGCACTTGTTCCTGTCAGCCACGCGGCATCATTGAGCCTGGCAAAAGGCACATTGTCCAAGACGAGCATACGGCTGATCGAATCTGGAATTAAAGTCGGCAATGTGGTGTGGGCACGTACTAATATGATTTATGACGCGAATAAATTATATGGTTCGGCCTATACAAAGGGTAGTTCCGATGCTTACCGTTTTAGAACCAACAATGAATATGCATACCCTAACGTCAATGCGGAATACTGGAACTTTGGAGCGTCCACGCCAACTGGGACAGATGTAAATACGGTTGACGAGTGCGGACGTGTATATCCCGAAGGTACCTGGCGTTATCCGCAGGAACTGAACAACCCGAAAGAAATGACCCAGCTATCGCAGAATACGGATCGGACCACATTGACAAAAAAAGTTTCCGATGGCTACCGTCATAGTATCATCTGGAATACTACACAGGCAGCAAATCCGGCATATCCGGACAATAAACTAGTTATCTCTTATTATGGCTATCGTGATGCGAACGGTGTGGTGCAGCAGATGCCATCCAATTCTCAGACTGGAACGGGTACATTGCATCTGAGAAGCAACCAATATACCAATAATGGGAATGCCTATATTCTGTACAGTCAGATTCAGAACGGCAGTTTCGGTGGGACAAGTATTCAAAATACATCACAACGGCTAGGTGTACAGATCCGTTGTGTTAGAGCGAAGCTCAACAATTAAAGTAATTCTTTTTCGAAGCCTTTAACTTTCCCCGGGCAAGCGTTTGCTAGTTCGGGGATTTTTTTTATTTGACCTGCTTCTTCACGAACGGAAACTGTAAGATCAGAAATTCTTGTAAAACTGGAGAATCTTCGGTTGAAATGACTTTCTTTCTTGACTTGTACGCATTTTATGTTCTTTGATTATTGTACCCTTGCCAATGTGTCTTTTTAAAAGTTCGTGTACTCTTGCAGCGGTGACGAGGAGTGCATAGTCCTTTTTTAGAATTTTGATTATATGATTCAGTTCTATTGGCGCGTTCTATATATCTTTTGCTGTACATATCCTGCCTTTTTTAGCACTTCGTGCAGATTTTTTGTATTTGGGGTCGTTTTCTATAAAAGATTTTGCTTACAGAAATTCTTTAGCTACAGGCGTTGCGGACCCCGCACTTAAGGGGGGGGTGTACAGAAATTTAGATTAGAACTGGTTTTTCAGTTCAAGGCGTTGCGGACCCCGCACTTAAGGGGGGGGGGGTGTACAGAAATTTAGATTAGAACTGGTTTTTCAGTTCAAATAGTTGATCTTCAATGAAAAGGGTACATGAATTATCATGTACCCAATCACACTTAACTACTGAAAATAATATTTTAGTCTCTCAATGCCGTAAGATCTTGGTTCGGTACAGGAAGATTGAGATTGGCTATCTCAGTATAAACAGACTGATCAACCTTGAAACCCCATTTTTTAAAAAAGTCTGATAGGTCTTTCTGTGAAAATTGACAAGCTGCAAGCATAAAATAGCGCATTTTCGCTGCATCTGTAGATACAGTAGGACGATTCTCACGTGTAGCCTTGCTCAAGTTAATATACAGGTCGTCACCAAATGCTAACCATAATTGATGGAACATAATCATCTTTAGATCATTGTTACCCGCATTGAAGTCACGCTCAGTAATAGGCTTTTGGAGATAAGTATCCAATTTTGGCCATGCATTATTTGCAGTAACCCGACTAATAGGTATACCAAAGCCCCGCTCGCTTGCCATTGCATAAACATTGACCGTGGTTTCTGTCAAATTGCCCCATGTCCAGGCGTTTTGTTGATAGGTATGTCCTATTTCATGCCATATACCCCATCCATTCGTGTTGGAAAGGTATTTAGGTTGTAACATTCTGTAGGACAGTGCTTCTGTGTAGTAAATGGAAATACCTGCCGCCATATATCCTCCAGCTGCAGAATCCCTAACTGTGATTAAATGTTTGTTATATGGAATGGCATGTACGCCGCTTGTACCACTCAGGCCACTGATACGATTTGAAAAACCGATGATGGAATCCAATCGATCAACGATTAATTGTTGATCCTCATTCTTATAAAGAAGAGCTTCATCCATATTAGCCACCATAACTGTACGGTCGGAAGAAAAGACGACATCAGGAGCAATGTTCTTGAGTGAGTCTAATGTTGCAATCCATTGATTGTGTGTTGTTTTACCCTTCTGGAAATATGGAACAGGAATAAAGCCATTACCGAAAGTAAGTTCAATTTCACCCGTTGTTGTATAATTGTTAGCGGTATAGATTAAATAAACTAGCCCACCATACTGATCTACTGTAAATGATTGTGTTCCCGATTGTAGGTTAAAATATTGCCTCACAGGCCTAATATTATCCCTAAAAGGTGTGCCAATGGCAAGTCGGGCGCCTGTTGTACCGGCATTGACCTTCACCGTTACTGTTATTGTACTATTTGGGGCTGCATAAAACCCTGTTGCCTGCATTTCATTGTGTGTCGAATTAAGCATCCTGTTAGACTCAGTCGACGCAGAGGGAGTAATTTTGAAAATTTGAACACTATCGGCAACCGCCAGTTGAACGGGCTGCTGATTGGCGAGAATTGGACTCATCCAACCACCATCCTTTTTACAGGAAGCAAATAAAGTTGCAAAGCAGATTGCAATTACGTAAAAGATGTTTTTTTTCATTGATTCTCAAAAATTAAGTTTATAAATAGTATTAATTAAATTATTGCCCCGTGTCCCATCTTGGATTTTGTTTCAAGTTGGGATTCAATACCAGATCCGTTATCGGAATAGGAAATAAATACATCCTTTCATTAAATGCTCTCTTCTGATTTCCCTTAGGGTAGGTGTTACGCCATAACCGACATAAGTTGCGTATATTTGGTCCAACCGTGGATCTTTTGGTTCATTACCTAACATTAATGACGGCATCCCCACACGGTCTCTCAATACGTTAACAGTTTGATCCAATACTGTTTGTGAAATTTGCCCAAGTTCAGCTTTCGCTTCCGCATAATTTAGGAGCACTTCGGCATATCGCAACACGGGTGCTGCCTGAAGCCCATTTGTCGTTCTTGCCCAATCATCGGGGTTGTCATAAAACCATTTTGTCCAACGATAACCCGTTACACATAAGTTACCATTTGCCGTATTAGATCCTTTGATGCCAGGCAACGGATTGGCTGTAGCCCCGGTCATTCCAATTCCGGGGCGCAGAGCATATTCCCCAGGTTTGCTGATTGTCTGGAAGAGCCTTGGATCTCTGTTCTCAAATTCTAATGCTATGCTCCCTTTTCCTTTATATTTTGGACTCGTGCTGATGGACTGTCCGTCGATACATAAATAATCGTCCACTAAACTTCTTGTTGCACCGGAACCGCCATTCCGATTGTTTTGGGCAAAGTAAAAACCTAGCTGGGATATGGAATATGATAGTAGAGGTCCTTATCAAGAACCCCTCTCATATCCGAATGAGGAACTTCTAGAATCTGATTTTGCCCTAGAATCATTGTTACCACTGGTAACGCTTGTTGGCTTGCGTGGAACGAAAAGATTCTCTTTTGGATTGATTGCCTCAGCCTATAATACCTATATGACTTCACGGCTTCTTCGTCACAAAATCTAGGATTGATAACGCTGTACCTTAGCTTCTCAGGTTTCTTTGAATCCTTCAATTTTGTGTAAACAATGACAGAGAAAAATTTTGGAACTGATAACATAACGGTCAAACAGGTATTGTATTTCCTACAATTTATCATAAAACTCCAGTTTAAAAATTTATTAATTGGGTTATAATCTGTAAGCAATATAGAAGGAAATATTTCATAAATATTTCAATAAAATCCAGCAATCGATTGCGCAACAAACGAAAACGTTATAGTGTATGGTAAACACAATAATATAATTTGTGTAAAATTTTACTTTTTGTAATATTAATATCTCTCATAGAAAAATTGAGCAAAACGCTTATCTCAATCATATGAGATATCTTGGTCTGTTCACCACAAAGCAAGATATATCCACGCTAATCCATTCTTTTTCAAATTGTCTCCATAAATTCCTGATAAATCTGTTGTTTCGACTTACGATATTTCTGATAAATCCTGATCACTTCACATTTCTGGTGGAAATTGGAATAAAGAACCTGGTAGCTTCTCAGCTTTACCATTTTTCGTCTATCTTCTTTTGTTTGTTTTAGATTTAGATATATAGCAATGTAGGGTGTGTTTTAGTTAAAGTGTTTACTTTACACTATAACGTTTTCGAGATTGGCACAATCGATTGCGTTTGTTTTTACTGATAATTGTTTGAATTTATTAAACTAATATTACATCATAAATTCAAGCAGTAGGTTGTTAAGGCCGGTCTGGGTTAAATAAGTAAAGCTGTGTTGGATAATCCAGAATTTAAACCAATCGTACCTGTATTGAGACAAGAGGTTATTTTATTAAAGGGTGGTCAAAAATAGATATTTTGGCTTCTCATACCACTTTGTTTAAGGCTCAGGTCGACCATGTTATTGGTAGCATCAACCATAGTATAATAGAAACGGGTTATCACGACCTGATCAATAGTCTGATAAGATGCTGCCAGATATGGACAATGAGTTCAGTGACATGGGAAAAAGATTTCTGTTAAAGATCGGACAATGGTCGACGAAGTTTGGTTCCTTTTCGGAAATGGACCTGGTAAAAGATGCGTCTCATAATCATGTCCCTATATTCATGTTTTACACGCTTCAGGAGTGGGAGGGTACTGACGATGAGGTGTTCTGGGCAAAATGTGATGAAGATTTAATTGCGCAAATGATTGCTCATGTCCATAATATCTAAAATTTGTATGAAATGTAATAAAATAGGTGAAGTCAAATACCACGAGCAGTGTTGTTTGGGTTTTCTTCCGATATAATAAGTTGTTAATTATTTTGAAAAATGAAAAAAAACAGGATTCAAATTCTTTTAATGTTAGCTATGTTAACCCCGTTAAGTTTAGTTAAAGCACAGTGGACCGGTAAAAGAGAAAAACCAACAAAGACCGTTGAAGTCAAATATGGTAGGATTACTCCACCAAACAGAGCGGATTCCGCCATGGTGGCTTTCCGTAATTATGGACTCGGACAATTTATCCATTGGGGATTGTATGCTATACCTGGCAACGAATGGAATGGCGTAAGTGCCAGACAGGGGGCTCCAGCATCTGAGTGGATCAGAACTTGGGATGGACCGACTGCACCAAAAAACTGGCTGAACATCTATGATAACCTTTATAAGCAATTCAATCCAAAGAATTTTGATGCCAAAATCTGGGCCAAACGTGCGAAAGAAATGGGGGTCACATATCTAGTTTTTACTACAAAACACCATGATGGATTTTGTTTATGGCCCTCTAAATATTCTGACTATACAGTGGCTAACAGCCCCTATAAAAAAGATATAGTTAAACAGGTCGTAGACGCTTATACCGAACAAGGTATTGATGTCTTCCTTTATTTTTCTGTGACGGAATGGGCCAACAACGATTGCATTACGTCCATCCCGAAAACCGCCGATGAAAAAGCAAGGTTTGACCGTTTTCTAAAATATACCAAGAACCAATTACTGGAGCTGCAAGCAAATTATCCTCAAATAAAAGGGTTTTGGTTTGATGGCACCTGGGATAGTTCCTGGGTTAATTCCTACGAATTTACTTACAACTTGGAGAAAGAACTCAGGAAAAATAATCCAAATTTAATCATTGGCTCACGCTTTCGCAACGATGAACACGGAAGTAGACATTTTGATTCAAATGGGGTACTGTTAGGGGATTACGAACAGGGATGGGAACGTAAGATGCCTGCAAGTATGGACATTCTTGATGGGCATGATTGGGATTGTGTGATGACGATACCTCCAAATGGATGGGGCTATGTTAAGAACACCGATGGTATGTACCTTAAGTCCACCGATGATGTTATCGACCTATTGATGAGGTCCCGTTCCATGAATGGCAATTTTGTTCTCAATTTCGGACCTGACGGGGACGGAAACATGAGCAAGCATGAAAATGAACTTATCACAGATTTGGGGAAATGGACCACGGCGAATGCTGAAGGTATCTATAATGTTCGTCACTTTCCACTTGAGAGTAAGTATGGATACTATACTGTCAGTAAAACCGATTCGGCATCGTTGTTCTTAACCGTTATGAATAGGCCCGTCAATAATATTTTAAGAGTGGCCTTCCCCAAGAATTCCAAACTGATCCCTACTACAGCCAAATTGCTGGAGTCCCATCAGGATTTAGTTTTAAAAAAGGCAAATATTGGTTTCGATAGAGATAAAAATATGTATTTCGATATCATCATTCCTGAGAATTTGCAATCCAAACGAGCCTTTTTGGTAAAGATAAAATTGGGGAATGCGAAAACTGTAGAAGACAAATTGATGGATGCAAAAATCTAAGATAAAGATATTATAAAACAATTATTGTTCTCTAGAAACTGTCGATAGTTTATTAATTTAAAAATTCAAAAAATTGAAAAAATAAAATTAAATTTCATTAATCTAGAAGATGCGGATGTTCTATCAAAAGATCAACTAAAAAAAGTCCTGGGTGACGGCTATGGTGCAAATAGTGGAACTTATAATGGGGTTTCACCAACAAACCCTTCTAATGGAGGTGGACCAGGTTCTAACCCGGTAACAGATCTTGTCACAAGCCGTTATGGTAATTTGTAGACTTAAATTATAAGCTTAAGTATTTCAAGGAAACTGCCTCCTTTGATGGAGGCAGTTTTTTATTGATCACGATCTCTAAAAAAATAATGCAACCAATTTCGATTATAATTCCAACGTATAACAATGAAAACACTATTGTTGATAAGATAGAGTCTGTAAAAAAGCAGACATCACAATCGTGGAGCTGTATCATCGTGGACGACCATTCCACTGATAGAACGGTTAGGAAAATAAAATCCATGATTGCAAATGATGGTCGCTTTCAATTGATTGAAAGTTCGAGCAATAGAGACGCAAATTTTTGTAAGAATATTGGCTTAAAATCATCCAAAGGAGATTTCCTTATATTTTTGAATGGCGATGATATGTTATATCCTACTTGTATTGAAGCTCGGATAACATTCATCAAAAAGCTTTTGGATTTAGATATGCTCATTTCTCAAACAACGTATTTTGAGCATGACATCAATAATATTATTGATGTATTGAACAGGCAGATAAAGGTTATTCCTAAAGAGATCAGGAAGAGAGACTGAAGAAGTTTTGCGAAAGTAAAGAGATAGGAATCAGAAAAGTTATTTTCGAAGATTATTCAGCGAAGACTTTCAATAGGCCTGAATGGTCAGAATATCTTTCATTTTTATAAAGAAATAGAGGTAGTGCGGACTTGATACTATTTACAAATAGGATAGATTCAGCAGAAATGCTCCCGATACATATCAGATGATTACTATGCTCCGGAAATTTGGCGTAGAGCCTCAGGCAATTGAACAGCCTTTGGACCTTACAATAGCAGAAAATAAGATGACGCTGGCGATCTATCTAACCGCGCCTGTAATCGAAAATGATAGAAGAAGTTTAAATGTAGTTTATGCTATAAGGAGAGCAAAAAAGGAGGGGAGATGGCCAGGAAAGGCGCCAACAGGATATAAGAATATTACTGAAAGCAATGGTAAAAAGACTATTGTAATTGATCGCCAGCAAGCCGATAGAGTTCGATGGACTTTTGAAATGATTGCATTAGCAAAATTCACATTAGGTTCGATTTATCGAACTGCCAAAAATAAAGGCTAAAATGTAAAAAAAACAATTTTTTACACTTGATTAGGAATCCAATGTATTGCAGAAAGATACTAATTCCAAAATTTAGAGATGAGCGAGAGAATTTAGTTATTGGAATTCATGAACCTATTATCAGTGTTGAACTGTTCGCTAAAGTTCAAAATGTATTAAATGATAATAATCGAAACGTTAAAATAACCATAATGTCAAACAATGATTTCCCTCTTAAAGGTCTAATGTCATGCCCTAGATGCAATAGAGCTATCTGTGGTAGTTCTTCTAAAGGTAGGGGTGCAACCTGACTTCAAAAATTAAATATAGTTTTTCCGAAGTAAAAGAAATGGTCTGGAATTCGATGGAGAAACTGTGTGATGTTTCAAAGTTATTTATAGATGCAAATGTTAGTAGTAATTTGATTAATAACGGAATACAAAGGAATAAAAAAGGGCAAATCAATGAATTATTTGATTTGCCCAATCAAGGGTAAGTAATCGGGCTCGAACCGACGACCCCTAGAACCACAATCTAGTGCTCTAACCAACTGAGCTATACCTACCGTGATTTTGATGATACAAAAGTACGATTAAACCCTATTCCCTCCAAATATTTGATTGAAAAAAAACAGCGTTTAAAGCCAACTAGGTGAAGATTAGTTTATTAAATTTTAATAAAAAACATTGAAACGCGTCCATATTGGTGCGGATATGTATTTCGCTAACCCCAAAGTTACTATTTGCTTCCAATTTCTAATAAAAAAGGCGGTTCTTGTCAAAGAAACCGCCTTTTTTATTGGAAGAAATGTTTTTAGATCATCTCTACACTTCTCTTCACAAAAGATGTTAGATCAGCTCCAGACAATAAACCTCTGGATAAGAGTGCTAAATCAAAAGCCTGTTTTGCTAGTTTAGAGCCTTCTTCGTCCGATGCTGATAAAATTCTTTTGATCAGCGGATGGTTACCGTTGACAGTTACCTTATAATTGTCGGGCAATGAACCATAGAAATTCATACCACCACCTGTCTTGGCCATATCTTTCATTCGGCGCATAAATTCATCAATTGTTACCGATACAGGCAGATCACCTTCATTTAAGGCGTCAACTTCAACTTTCATATCTTGGCGTGAAATTGCTTTTTCGAAAACCTCAAGCGCTTTTTTGGATTCTTCTTCAGAAAGGGCAAGCTCGACTTTTTCGTCTTTCTGAATCAATTTATCGATAACGTCAGCATCTACACGTTTCAGTTGTACCTTTTCACCGCCCTTTTGCTCCAAATAAGCAGCAAAGTGCGTATCCAGGGGTCCATCAAGCATCAAAACATCATAACCTTTGTTTAATGCAGTTTGGATAAAGCCATCTTGTTGAGCGGCATCATGCGTATATAAGTAGACAATGTTGCCATCTTTATCTACCTGGATATCTTTAACCTTTTCGTAATATTCTTTGATGGTGAAACTTTGGTTGTTCGTGTTTTTTACTAAACAGAAGTCATTTGCTTTTTCAGCAAATTTCTCATCGCTTAGCATACCATATTTGATAAATAAACCGATATCTGTCCATTTTTCTTCAAAGCCCTTGCGGTCAGTCTTAAATATCTCGTTTAATTTGTCAGCCACCTTTTTGGTGATATAACTATTGATTTTCTTAACGTTGCTGTCTGCTTGTAAAAATGAACGGGATACGTTCAATGGAATATCTGGTGAATCGATTACCCCGTGAAGTAACATCAAGAATTCTGGAACAATATCTTTCACTTCGTCTGTGATAAACACTTGTCTGGAATACAGCTTAATTTTATTGCGCTGGATCTCCAGTTCATTTTTAACTTTAGGGAAGTAGAGAATACCAGTCAGGTTGAATGGATAATCGACGTTGAGGTGAATCCAAAACAATGGTTCATCCATTGAATAAGGATAGAGCTCGCGGTAGAAGGCCAGATAATCTTCGTCTTTTAGTTCGGATGGTGATTTTGTCCAGGCTGGATTGGTGTTATTGATGATATTGTCTACCTCTACAGATTTGTATTTTGGTTTTCCTTCTTCGTCTTCACCATCCGGTTCAGAATTTGTTTTGGTGCCAAAACGGATTGAGACAGGAAGAAATTTCGCATACTTATCTAAAATGTCCTGTAAACGTGCCTGGCTTAAAAATTCAGTTGATTCTTCGTTAATATGTAAAATGACATCAGTACCACGTTTGGTTCTTGTACCTGTAGAAATTTCGTAAGATGTACTACCATCGCAAGTCCAATGAGCCGGTTCTGCTCCATCCTGATAGGATAAAGATTGGATTTCCACCGTATCGGCCACCATAAATGCGGAATAGAAGCCTAAACCAAAACGGCCAATGATTTCATTTGCATCATTTGCCTCTTTGAATTTTTCCATGAACTCTGTTGCGCCTGAGAAAGCGATCTGGTTGATGTATTTTTTTATTTCATCTGCTGTCATACCAATACCATTGTCGGAAATAGTGATGGTTTTGGCAGCTTCATCAAATTTTACGTCTACAATTAATTCACCTGTTTCACCTTGGTACTGACCCAAAGAAGCTAGGCGTTTGATTTTTTGAGAAGCATCAACTGCATTAGATACCAGTTCACGCAAGAAAATTTCATTATCAGAATATAAGAACTTTTTGATTACGGGAAATATGTTCTCCGTGTGAATTGAAATACTACCTTTTTCTGGATTCATAATTTGTATGTCGCTATTTTTAATTTTATGATTTGTTTAAAACACACAATCAGTGTTCCAAATCGTCTCTATAGGACATGATGGCAGGAAACAGCCTATTTTGTCATAGGCCCTTCATTTAATATATAGGGTCGTTAAGTAAACTGCCAACTAGTGGAAGTCCCTTTCACTAATTTAGGCCTGGGCTCTGTGGAAAGTTGGCGACATGTGCATATTTGGGACCGAGTCCAATAATGGCATCCTTCCACAGTAATTCGCCGTTACCTTCAAAAATGAGCTGATGATGGTATTTGTTCTGTACAGCCCAGCTATTTTCTTTGATCTCGCCGTCCAGTTGACCAGCAGACCATCCGGAATACCCGATAAAGAATTTTAATTCGTCAGCTTTTATGCTATCCGTTTGGATGGCTTCAATAAGTCTATCTTCATCGCCTCCAAAATAGATTCCTGGAGCCACTTCTTCGCCACTTAATAGTAAATCAAAACGGCTATGTACAAAAAAAAGGCTTTCCTGAGCTACAGGGCCACCGACGTAGATGGGGAAATTGCAATCCGGTATAGATTCCAATAATTGGCCTATACGAACATTGGTTTGATTATTTAGAACAAATCCGAGGGAGCCTTCTGTATTGTATTCACATAACAATATTACGGATCTGAGGAATCTGGGGTCTAGCATAAACGGCTCGGAAATCAATAGGCTTCCTTTTTGTGGGTCTAGTTCGGTAAACATATAGCGCGAATTTTAATTATTTATTGAATTTAATCTTTTTTATTTAATCTATGCGAGATTTGTGCCAAAATTAGGATTTTGTCAATTTCTACTAACTTTATAGAGAAAAAGCAATGATTTTAGTAAGTTTGTAGGATATAAAAACAGGTTTCTATGTCCATTCAACATAAAGATATTGCAGCAATCAGACAGGATTACGTATTAGGTAGCCTATCTGAATCGGATGTGGATCGTGATCCAGTCCACCAGTTTAAAAAATGGTTCGATGCGGCTATTCACAGCGAGGTGATCGAACCCAATGCCATGGTGCTTTCAACCGTATCTTCCCATCATTTGCCATCCTCAAGAGTTGTTTTATTGAAGGATATTGTATCAGAAGGTTTAGTCTTTTTTACAAATTATGAGAGCCGTAAAGGGGAAGACATGAAAGCTAATCCGCATGCTGCACTGTTATTTTTTTGGCCTGAATTGCAGAGACAGGTTCGGATTGAAGGAGTTATTGAATTTGTGAGCGGAGCTGATTCGGATGAATATTTCCAATCGCGACCTAAAGCGAGCCGTATCGGTGCACTGGCCTCCCCGCAGAGCCATGAAATTCCAAACCGCAGTTTTTTAGAAAACAGGGTGGAAGAACTCGAAAACCAATATAATGGAAGCGACTCTGTACCTAGACCATCCCATTGGGGCGGCTATCTACTGAAACCGATTTATTTCGAGTTCTGGCAGGGACGTGCAAGTCGGCTGCATGATCGTATCGTTTATAAAAAAGTGTCTGATTCCTGGAAGATTACGCGTATAGCTCCATAAATATGACATTTGACGAAATTAAATCGACGCTTGTTTCCACATTTGGAACTCAAATTATTCTTAAAGAAGATCGCAGTGGGCTGCAGCCTGCATTATTTATTGATAAGGCAGATATTATAGCCGTCTGTTTATTCCTGAGGGATACAGAGGGTTTGTACTTTGATTTTTTAAGCAACCTTACTGCGGTAGATTATCAAACGCATTTTACTGTTGTCTACCATCTCAATTCTTTGCCCTATCAGCACGGTTTGGTCTTAAAAGTTGAGTTGTCTGGTAATCGTTCGCTAGATGAACTCCCTGAGACTCCTTCGCTAACTTCGGTATGGCGCACGGCAGACTGGCATGAGCGCGAGGCATTTGACCTGATGGGGATTTATTTTGAGGGGCATCCGGACCTTAGAAGGATTTTGCTACCTGACGATTGGGAAGGATATCCTTTACGGAAGGATTATGAAGAGGCAGAAAAATATCATGGCATCCATATTAATTGATAGAAATGGCGAATCCAAAATATAAAGAGGCATTACTGCGCTATGAAAAACACCTTACAGAGATATCCAGTCAGGAAATGGTGTTGAATATGGGGCCTCAGCATCCTTCGACGCATGGCGTGCTCCGACTGCAGCTGATTACAGATGGAGAGATTGTGAAAGAGGTTGTTCCACATCTGGGTTATTTGCACCGTTGTTTTGACAAACATGCCGAATCGTTAAATTACGCAAAGACAATTCCCTTTACTGATCGTCTGGATTACCTAGCCTCGATGAACAATAGTCATGCTTTCGTGATGGGGGTTGAACGCATGCTTGGTCTCGATAGTAAAATACCGAAAAGAATAGAGTATATCCGGGTGCTGGTCTGTGAACTCAACCGAATTGCATCCCACCTGATTGCTATTGGGACATATGGGATTGATATCGGTGCAACAACACCGTTTCTTTGGTGTTTCCGCGACCGTGAGCATATTATGAATATGTTGGAATGGGCATCTGGCTCCAGAATGTTGTACAATTATATCTGGGTAGGAGGTTTATTTTATGATTTGCCTGTAGGCTTTGAAGAGCGCTGTGCTGAATTTATAGCGTATTTTAAGCCTAAATTGGTCGAACTGGATGAGATATTGACACAGAACCAAATATTTATTTCCCGTACAGCTAAAATAGGGGTACTTCCTGCTGATGTCGCCATAAATTATGGTGTATCAGGGCCCATGCTTCGCGCTTCGGGGATAAAATGGGATTTGAGACGAATAGATGGCTATTCTGTTTACCCAGAAATTGATTTTGAGATACCAGTGGGAAAAGGTGAGATGGGAACAATCGGCGATTGCTGGGATCGTTATAAAGTTAGGGTAGATGAGGTCAAAGAATCTGTTCGCATTGTTGAGCAATGTCTTGAACGATTACAGAAAGACTTTAAACGTACAGCTGAATTTGATCCGAGGGCTCTGGTTCCGAAGAAAGTGAATTTGAAGGCTCAGGATTACTATGTCCGTGCTGAAAATCCGAAAGGAGAATTAGGGTTTTACTTTGTCACTAAAGATAAATCAGATATTCCATTGCGTGTAAAGTCGCGGGGGCCAAGTTTTAATAATCTTTCAGTGATTTCGGAACTCGGAAAAGGCGTGCTGATTGCTGATTTGATTGCGATTCTCGGATCTATTGATATCGTTTTGGGAGAGGTGGATCGCTAAATTGCGGTAGTATGCATGTTTTATAAACGATTTAGCAAAATAAAATAGAGATTGTATTGAAAATGTTGCATGAAAACGCAAATAAATTTGTAAATGAAAGCAATTTTCATCATATTTGCAGTCTCATAATTTAAGTTTATAATTGGTTAATGAAAGCTCGTTACTCCCAAAGTAACGGGCTTCTCTTTTTTATGGCGTGCAATCTATTGATGCTTTTTATTTATGATACCGATGTGTTGGTTTGAGCTTGAAGGATTTACTGCTTTTTCATCGGAGCAATGTTGATTATCCTGTATATTTCATCGAATTCCTGCACTGGAATTTAACGTAAATGATTACCTTTACTGGTCTTAAATATAAAAAAGTGACGGATAGTTTAGTTATCATTCCAACATATAATGAAAAGGAAAATATTGAAAAAATCATTCGCAAAGTTTTTTCCTTATCACACGCATTTGATATTTTAATTGTAGACGATGGTTCTCCCGATGGGACGGCTACCATCATCAAGAATTTACAGCTTAATGAATTTACTGGCCGTCTGTTTATCGAAGAACGAACCGGAAAACTGGGGTTAGGGACAGCGTATATCCATGGATTTAAATGGGCGCTATCGCGCGAGCATTACCAATATATTTTTGAAATGGATGCAGATTTCAGTCACAATCCGGAGGATCTGCTTCGCTTACGGCAGGCTTGTGTGGATGGTGCTGATATGAGCATAGGTTCGCGTTATATCAAGGGCGTGAATGTGGTCAATTGGCCGATGAGCCGGGTATTGATGTCCTATTTTGCTTCGGTATATGTTCGTTTTATAACCGGAATAGATATCCAGGATGCTACCGCGGGATTTGTTTGTTTTACCAGAGAAGTTCTCAGGACAATCCCACTTGAAAAGATTAAGTTTGTAGGTTATGCTTTTCAGATTGAAATGAAATTTACAGCCATAAAATATGGCTTTAAGGTGGTGGAAGTACCCATTATATTCACAGATCGGACTGAAGGTACATCAAAGATGAGCACAAGTATCTTTAAGGAGGCATTTTTTGGTGTTATCCAATTGAAACTGGGAAGTATCGGAAAGCGCTATAAGAGAAATTAAAAATATTGCCACAATGAACGAGAATTTAGATCCAAATCCAGAACGTCTGAGCAATACAGATCGTGATATTGAACGAGCATTGCGGCCTCAGGCTTTCGAAGACTTTACGGGACAGGCTAAAATATTAGAAAACCTTAATATTTTTGTGAAAGCGGCTAGGCTGAGAGGCGAGGCGCTGGACCACGTTTTGCTGCATGGCCCTCCAGGCCTAGGAAAAACGACTTTATCCCATATCATTGCTAATGAGATGGGGGTTGGTATCAAAATTACTTCGGGACCTGTATTGGATAAACCGGGCGATTTAGCGGGTTTATTGACTAATCTGGAAGAAGGTGATGTTTTGTTTATTGATGAGATCCATCGTTTAAGTCCTTTGGTGGAGGAATATCTCTATTCGGCTATGGAAGATTTCAAAATCGACATCATGCTGGAGACAGGCCCAAATGCACGGTCTGTGCAGATTTCTCTGAATCCGTTTACCTTGATTGGTGCCACAACGCGCTCAGGTCTTTTGACAGCCCCCTTGCGCGCACGCTTTGGAATTAATTCACGCTTACAATATTATGATGCAAAATTGCTGACAACTATCGTGCTGCGCTCGGCTCATATCTTAAACACACCAATTTCTGATGAAGGTGCCTATGAGATTGCGCGAAGGAGCAGGGGGACACCACGGATAGCCAATGCTTTACTGCGCCGTACACGAGATTTTGCGCAGATAAAGGGCAACGGGAGTATCGATAAAGAAATAGCAAAATATGCTTTACATGCGCTTAATGTGGATGAAAATGGTTTAGACGAGATGGACAATAAAATCTTAACGACCATTATAGATAAATTTAAAGGTGGTCCTGTAGGATTAAAAACAGTGGCCACGGCAGTTGGTGAGGATGAAGGTACGATTGAGGAAGTCTACGAACCCTTTCTGATTCAAGAAGGATACATTATGCGAACCTCGAGGGGACGCGAATGTACCGAGGCGGCCTATAAGCACTTGGGGCGTGTCAACCATTCGAAAGGAAACACACTGTTTTAAGCGCGAATGAAAAGTATATTTTAACTTTTCTGGCGAATAATTTTATTAGTCCGGCTCATTAAAGCCGGACTAGGTTTTGTCCGTTGAAAATAGCTTATTTGAGCCTGTAACTCCTCATATATCCAAGGGTGCTTCTTTCGTAGGTTATTTAAGATGTCCAGGCAGTTGACTAATACAGCGACAGGACATGAAGGTTCGATCATCCATTGGAAGGAATGCTCGATAATTTCTTCTTCTATCTCATTTTGGAGCGTATATTTTTTATTTTTTTTCGAGGTCAGAAATAGCAGAATTTTAGTATAGCTTCTAAGGCAGCTCCAATTCTTTTGTTTCTTTAAATTATCCAAAAATTGCGGGAGAACACATTTTAGCAGTGTTGTATTTTTTAAAACGATGGTTTCAAATACCCAGGCGGCGCGAAAGGCAATCTTTTTGTCCTTCTCTAAGGAGATGTTCAGCAGATCGGCAAGGGTTATCCCCTGAAGGATATCCAAAGAAAAATCCGTTACCTCGAAAGATCTCAAGGTAACGGATAGAAATGCTAATTTTTCATCGTGGGTCATGATGCCGTTATTTTTGTGGCTTTTCTCGATTCATTTCGGTCATGTCAACCTCATTCATTTTGGAATCACCCAACAGATATTGGCTAAAGTAATCGCCCATTTTCCAGAAGAAATACTCCGTCATATCGCCAAAGCCGTGTCTTTGTCCAGGTAATAGCAGGAAATCAAATCTTTTGTTAGCCTTTATCAGCGCGTCTACCATACGAATTGAATTTGCCGGGTGTACATTGTTATCAATATCTCCAGTGGCGATCAATAGTCTGCCTTTCAGGTTTTTTGCGATCTCCGTATTTTTATTGATTTGGTAGGAGAATGTAGTATCTCCTTTCGCGGATACTTTTTCTGTTACGCCATGATGACGCTCACTCCACCAACGGTTGTAGATCTGGTTTTCATGATTTCCAGCACCAGATACCGCAACTTTAAAGAAGTCGGGGTAAACAAGCATCGCTGCTGTAGACATAAATCCACCGCCGGAGTGGCCGGTTATACCAACACGGTTTATGTCAATGTATTTATAGCGATCAGCAAGCTGTTCCGCCGCTACTTTTTTATCTTCCAAACCATAGTCACGCAGGTTGCCATAGCCATAAGTATGATACCATTGCGAACGTGAAGGATGTCCACCACGGTTACCAACTGTGATGACTATAAAACCGAATTGCGCTAGCCTGTCGATTCTGTCCATGCTTCTGCCAAAGGATTTATTGACAGCTTCGGTCTGAGGTCCGGGATATACATATTCGACAATGGGATACGTTCTGGTACTATCAAAGTCAAATGGTTTGTACATGACCCCATAGAGATCCGTGGTGCCATCCCCAGCTTTTACTTTAAAAGGTTCTGGAAATTTGTATCCAGCAGCAAATAGTAAAGACAGATCGGCCTTTTCCAATGTCATTACCTTTTGTCCATTGCTATTGTATAAGACGGATTCAGGAGTCGTGTTTACCCTGGAGGAATTATTAACAAAATATCGGGAGGATTCACTCATTTCCACCTGGTGATCAAAATTTCCCGGGTTTAATAGTTTAATGCCGGAGCCGGTAGTATTTACACTGTATTGATGTAGATAATAGGGGTCTTCGTTTTTCTCGCGGCCCGATGCTGTAAAGTATAGTGTTCCTGAAGCAGGATCTAAACCTGTAATTTCTTCCGTATGAAAGGCACCTTTTGTAATTTGATTAATCAATTTTCCATTTGTGTCGTAAAGGTAGTAATGGCCCCAGCCATCTCTTTCTGACCAATGAACCAATTGTTTTTTATTTTCAATCAGGAATGGTTTTTGAACATCCAGATATACATTGGAACGCTCTTGGATAATGTTGTTCACTGTGCCATTTATATTGACTTTTAGGAGGTCAATCCGTTTGAGGTCACGGCTAGAACGTGAAATGTAAAATTCCTCATTATTGCCTAACCAGTAGTTGATAAAATAATCCTCTTTATACGAATTTCTATCTGGTGTTTTGGTCCAGGTAGAGAGGGTCTGATTTTTAAACGCGGATACATTGATGCGACGTGGAGTTTTTGCTCCTGCATCAAAGATATAAAGTTCAGTTTCCGTTGAATCGACCTCACCCGGCATTTGGTATTTATAGGTTTCAAGTGTCGGTCGGGATGAGCCAACATTATTGATTACCCACAAAGGTTTTAATGAACGGTTGTCCTTCCTGCTCAAGGTAAAATAACGACCATCCGGCGACCAGCTGATCCATACCCGTTTACGTTTAGGATCATTGTCTTTATCTTTTTCGTCACCGGTAGTTGTGCTGTATTCATCACCGCCCCAAGCATAATATTGCACACCGTCTTTTGTAATCTGGTGCTCTACAATGGTGCTGTCCTTTTCATTTTTTACCGCCTTAAGATAGTTGGATCTGTCCATCCAATATAGATTATAATCTTTTGCAAAGTAAACCGTATTAGTATCAGGGGAGAAGCTCGCCCAACCTAATGGCGATTTAACTTTTGTCGAGTCACTGATTTCTAAGACAGACTTTGTTGCCAGGTCGTATTCCAGATAAAAGAGTTTCTTTTTGGTGGTGTCGGACTTATTCTTGAGCTTTTGTATTTCATCTTTGGATTTCACGGTATCTTGGGTACTCTGGACCTGAAATCTTAATTTTTTCTCATCTTTGGTGAATCGAAGCCCTTGTAATTCCAAATGTTGGGCATCTACAGGGTTTTTAACGATTTTGGTAATTTGAGCAGCGATGTCGTCATTATTGAAAAGAAGTTCTTTCTTTTTCAGGGCAGGGTTAACAATGTACCAATTTCTTCCCTGTGGACTTGCATAATCATACCAAAAGCGATCAGAAAAATTGATCCAATTTGGTTTGATACTCGTTGAAAAAATTATTTTCTTTAATTTTTCAGGGGAAAATTTCGCCGCCAACTGATAGTTGGCTTTTATAGGTGCCTCTTTCGCCTGTTGTGCAGTGCCAATATAGGGTAATAAGCTGGCTGCTAAGATAAAGTAGAACTTATGCATTAAATAATAATATAGATAATTGTATAATAATGGTTTTGGATGCAAAAATATTTATAATTAGGCTCTTTTGCGAATGATTCGTGTAATAATCCTATGATGGATAGAAATTTTCATTGAAATTAACCAAAAAAAGCTCCTTTGTTGCTCGTGTCACTCCGGTATACAGCCATCTTAAAAATTCAAGATCCAACATGTCATCGTTTATATAACCTTGGTCGACAAAGACGATTGGCCATTGGCCGCCCTGCGCTTTATGGCAGGTAATTGCAAATGCAAATTTAATCTGAAGCGCATTATAATAGGGGTCCTTTTTGATTGCTTCAAGGCGGTCTTTTTTATCCATAATATCGGCATAATCCAAGGCGATCTCTTCGTAGAGTGTTTTCTGGGTTTCATAAGGCAGATTGGGACTTTCGGTATAGAGGCTGTCTAGGATCACGCGGCAAGTGATAGGTTCTATTTCGTCAATGTCTACAAATTCAAGTGTAACATCTGCAAATCGAAATCCATGCTGATCATGAATATTGCTCACTTTTCGCACCTTGGCCATATCACCATTTGCAATAAACCCGTCGCCCATATTGTTTTCCTGCAGCCAGAAGTAGTTGTTCTTTACAACCATAATATAATCTCCGCCGGTCAGCTCCTCGTCCCGGAACAAAATCCTGTTCCTTATATTTTGGTTGTATAGGTTTGCAGAGCGATTTGAACGACAGATAATCATTGTATTTTCGACTCCATATTTGTCATAGGCATAGTTTATTCCTTCGATTAACCGTTCACCTGTCATTCTGTAAAGGTCTTTAAATCCTTTTGTTATGAATTTGGGGAAGGGAAAGTCATCTTGATCTTCTTCAGCAGAGGTTATCTCTTCGCGTATTTTTGTCGCATTATACAGTATGCCGGAATCTTTAGATTGACGGACAACGGAGGTCAGTTCAAATGGATAAACGCATAGATGAAATTCACTTTCGAGATAACTTGGGTTTAATGCGGGGCTGTCTAGGAGTCCTACAGGAGGTAACTGGGCGGTATCCCCAACAAATAATAGCGTGCAGTTCTTTCCTGATTGCACATAGCGGATCAGGTCGTCCAAAAGGCTTCCTGAAAACGCATTCACAGGTGCATTGGATATCATTGAAGCCTCATCTATGATAAATAAAGTATCTTCATGAAGGTTCTCCGCTAAAGTGAAATCCAGCTGAAATGAAACAGCAGATTTTTTCCGATAGATTTTCTTGTGGATTGTCAGTGCTTTGCGTCCCGAATAATAGGTGATTACTTTTGCGGCCCTGCCCGTTGGAGCCAGCAGAACAGCTTTTTTTCGCAATGCCGGTAGTACTTTGACCAGTGCCGAAATTAACGTTGTCTTTCCCGTACCGGCGTATCCTCTCAGTACAAAGCAAGATTGCTTGTCAAAAGCGAGTAGAAATTCTTCCAGTAATTCGAAGGCCTCTAACTGCTGATCGGTGGCCTGCCATGGAAATTGCTGTATTAACAGATTTTTGATGAACACCCTCAAAGTTATTTAAAAGGTTTGTCTTATCCTCTAGAAAAAGCTATTTTTGCTCTAAGAAGTTTTAATTTTTACAATTCAGCGAATGAATTATATTTCAAAACAATTTAATATTCATTATTTACCGGAGTACAATCTTTTGGTCAAGGCTGGCTTTCAGAAGGATGTCTTGGCAGTGGTTGATAAAAAGTCGGTCGCACCGATTTTAATCGAGTATCCGTCAGAAGAGCCGATTTTGGATGCCACACGAATTATGAGCCTTCCATTTCGATTTGTCCGCGTTGTGATACCGCATCAAACTTTTACGTTTATTCCAAAAGAGTTTTTTCTGAGCGAACAGATGAGCGATTACCTACAGTTTTTAGGTACATCCGATCTTGAAAATACATTTAACTATTCTTTAGATAGTCTTAATTTAGTTGCTGTGTATCAGTTTGATGGGTTGTTGTTAAATAGATGGAAGAGGTTGTTTCCAGATGCTGTTATACTTCCCGAATTCGCTGTTGTGCTCGATCGCGCGCAGGAGCGCGTATCCATTAGAGGCAGTGTGTTGGGGCTTCATTTTGTAGCTGAAAATACAGTTGATTTTTATCTGTTTAAAAACGGGGTCTTCCAACTTTATAATAGTTTTGAAATGCATAGTCTGGATGATATCAGCTACTATATACTTAATATTTTAACACAATTCAATCTGGGAGACTCCATTAATAAAGTGCTCCTCTCAGGAGAGATTCCAGATGAATCTTATTATAAGCGAATTTCGGCTTATGCTGGTGATATCGAAATATTGGATTTGAAAACCAAAGTTGTATTGGCGGATAGCGAGATCGAGTCAAATTTGACGCCGTATAACGTATTATTTGATTCTATACTATGCGAATAATCGGAGGTCGTTTAGGTGGCTTAAGGTTGAATCCACCAACTAATTTACCTGTGAGACCAACAACGGATATCGCCAAAGAAGCGCTGTTTAATATTTTACAGAACAGGTTGGATTTCGATGGGTTACAATGTCTGGATCTTTTTGCAGGGACAGGGAATATTAGTTTTGAGCTTGCATCGCGGAATGTGGAGCATGTAGATGCGATAGACCTTCATTTCAAATGTGTGCAATACATCAATGATACGGCGGAGAAGATGAAATTGGAGCAGATTAAAGCAAGGAAAGCTGATGTGTTTAAATTCATTGCCAGTTGTAAGAATACTTACGATTTTATTTTTGCAGATCCACCTTATGATATTCCTAAATTGCCACAATTACCAAAATTAATTTTTGATCAACAATTACTGCATGCTGATGGACTCCTCGTTGTTGAGCATCCGTCAACGAGACAGATGGAAGATCATCCAAATTTTATAGAAACTAGAAAATACGGGTATTCATCATTTTCTTTTTACGCTAAGACTATCTAATATGAAAATTGCTGTTTTTCCGGGGTCATTTGACCCTTTTACTTTAGCACATCAAGATCTTGTTGAAAGAGCAATGCCGCTATTTGATAAAATTATTATTGCTGTGGGCTATAACGCTAATAAGAAAGGAATGTTAGACCACGACGAGCGGGTGGATTCAATTAGCCGTGTTTTTAAGGATGTCAGCAGGGTTGAGGTGCTGAAATATAAAGGCCTAACTGTGGATTTCTGTAAACAGGTTAAAGCGCGTTTTATATTAAGAGGGCTCCGGAATACCAATGATTTCGAATTTGAAAACGCCATTGCTCAAAATAACCTGTTGCTCAATGACGAGGTGGAAAGTTATTTTTTGATGAGTAGATCTGGAACGGCTCATATTTCTTCGTCCATTGTTAGGGATATTTGGTTTAATGGAGGGGATATCAGTGCAATGGTGCCTGTTGCCATTCTGTCGTTGTTGAATGAAAAAAGTAGATAAGTCAGATTAGTAAAGCAAGACAGCTGATTGAACAAAAAAGTCATACAAAATAATATTTTGTATGACTTTTTTTGTTGTTGATAAACAGGGTTTTGTGTGTTTTATATCAACAATATGTTTTCATTGTTTAAGGCGATCTACTTGCCATCTGATGGCGTATGCCCAAATATTATTTGGTTGCACGGCTGACTCATGTTTAATGCATTCTTTTTCAATTTGTTAAAATGTATTCCCCTTGCTTTTAGTCTAGTAGGCGCTTGCTTTGTCCAATAGATAACACTCTTCAGGTGTTAGCTTGATTTCGACAGCTCTGCTGAGTTCTTCGAGCTGCTGGATACTGGTTGCACTTACAATAGGAGCTGTAACCGAAGGTCTATTTAAAATCCAGGCTAAGGCAATGGCTGACATGCTTGCTTGTTGGCTATGTGCTATTTCAGCCAAGACATCCAAAATACGTAGACCTCGGGGATTAAATCTGTCTTTTAATGCATCGTAACGCTTCACCTCTTTTATATCATCCAAAGAGCGGTATTTACCCGAGAGGAAGCCACTTGCGAGTGAATAATAGCTGATTACACCCAAGTGATTGTCAATGGCCAATTGTTCATACTGTTCTTCATATTTCATTCGGTCGTAAAGGTTGTATTCCGGCTGGATAGCGATATAAGATGGTAAATTGTGTTCTTCGGCAATACGGAGAGATGCGGAAATACGCTCTGGACTTAGATTTGATGCGGCAATCCATTTTATTTTTCCAGTTTGGATCAGATGGTGATAAGCTTCCAATGTTTCATCGATTTCGGTTGTCAGATCATCGTGATGAGATTGATAAAGATCGATTGTGTCAACATTCAGTCGCAAGAGTGAGTCTTCCACAGATTTAATAATATACTCTTTTTTCAGATTAGGCTTACTATTATCTGCTCGGCGCCCACCGACTTTTGTGGCAATCTGAACTTTGTCGCGAATATCTCTTTGACTGATCCATTTGCCAATGATTGTTTCTGATTCAGATCCGCTGTGCCCCGGTACCCAGTGAGAGTAATTGTTAGATGTATCAATTAGGCTGAATCCCATATCGATAAAGGCATCTAAAAGAGCAAAGGATTGCTTCTCATCTATGGTCCAACCAAATACATTTCCACCAAAGACAAGCGGTTTGAATTCAATTTCACTGTTTCCGAGTTTTACTTTTTCCATGATCATTTGATTGTTTCCTGATTAAAATTAAGTAAAAAAGCCCATTTTCAATCCATTTAAAGCGGAGTGAAAAGTTTTTTTAAAATTTTCTTATTCATTTTCAGTGAGTTTTAAAAATGCTCGTGGCGGTTATTTGGAATAACAAAAACTTTGCTTACTTTTGCATCATCCCAAACGGATATGCCCGGATGGCGGAATTGGTAGACGCGCTGGTCTCAAACACCAGTGGGAAACCGTGCCGGTTCGACTCCGGCTCCGGGTACTGAAAAGCTCGAAACAGAATTGTTTCGAGCTTTTTTTATTTGAATTTACTACGTTCAAAAATAACATCTTTGAGTTTCCTTGTAAAGACTCCATTGGCTATCTCTTTTTTTTTATTAAAAGAGTTTTCATTTCCTTTTTGAAATCTACTCTTAAGAAATCAGAAGTTGACGTTAGTAATTCATGTTGATTTTTACACAGCCTTATAGTAGCGTTGTTGTTCGCTCGTCAGGGAGAACAGCTTTAGATTGCTATAATGGCTTCGTTGGGGAGCTCTTTGTAGAAGAGCATCGGAAAGTATTAGTGGATTTTTACGGTAATAAATTCAATTAATTGTATATTTCAGAAAAAAATATGAAGACAGCCAAATTATTAATCTTAAGCCTATTTATTGCCAATTTCAGTTATGCGCAAAACACATTAATGGATAGTTTAATTCAAAAAAACTATTCAACCTTTAGAAAAAATAACAGCAACGGTTTCGAAGGCAAAGGATGGATTACTTTACAAGATGAAATCAACAAAAACAATTCCTTATTATTAGGCGAGGTTCATTTTACCAATGAAGTGCCTTATTTTACCAACGCAGTTATCAATGCGATTAAGTTCGACAATTATATTCTGGAAGTTGACCCCTATACAATCAATACGATAACAACAAAAATTAAGTCCTTATCGTCTACAGAACTGGATAAATTTCGGGATGAATATGGTTCCGCTTTATCTTTTTTAAAAGGTGAGACGGAGTTCAATTTGTTCAAAAATATAGTTCAGCAGGATATTAAAACCTATGGTGCTGAGCAAATTAGTTTATTTTCTGACCGGTTGCTGTTTTCGGAGCTGAGTAAGCAATCTAAAAATGACAAAGCTAAAGAAATCTATCAACAGATGATTGCTAATTCGGCGTCATATGATACAAAAAAAAATACCACATTTTATTTGTTCTCAGATGATTGTCTTGCCAAAATGAACGCGCTGTCTGCTATGAACCTATCTGCCAATGAGAAAGAACAGCTTGAAGCATTAAAATTAAGTCGAGAACTATACTTGAATAGAATTCATCCTTTAAGAATTCAATACCTAAAGCACCTGGTTCTTAATAAACTTTCCGAATGGAAAGACAAAAAGAATCTTTTCAAATTTGGTGCTAATCACATGCCTAAAGGTGAGAGTTTAATGGAAGTATTTGATGTTGGCAATCTGGTCTCCAATATTGAAGAGGCAAATTACCGGAAATCATTACATATTATGCTCATCGGAAAAGGAGAAGGACAAACGTTGGCTGACTTAGATCAATACAAATCTTTCTTAAATGTTGTAAAAGATGATAACTGGTATGCCTACGATTTAAGACCGCTGAAACAGGCAGTCTCAAAACAGAAACTTAAAGTTGAGGACTTGGAGCTCGAAAGAATTATAAAAGGATATGACTATTTGGTTTTTATACCAAACCTAACTAAAGCTTCAAATAGAGCTAAATAAGACTGATTGATCCCAATAAAAGCCGGTTGTTTTATAACGTACCGGCTTCCGCATCTCTTTTTGTTAATAATTCACTTGGCGCATAACCGAACTGTTTTTTGAAAGCATATGAAAAATGGGAGAGGTTTTCAAAGCCTACTTCATAACAAACTTCAATGGGTTTCGTGCGTTTTTCAACAAACAGGTAATGTGCTAATTCCAATCTTTTCTGGGTTAACCACCGTTGTGGTGTGATCTTGAATATTTTACTAAAATCCCTTTTGAAAGTAGTGAGACTTCTTCCTGTCAAATATCCGAACTTTTCCAGCGGTAAATTGAACATAAAGTTTTTTTCCATATAAGCTGCCAGATCGATTTTTCCGGGTTCTTCAAAGTTTGCCAGTACATGATCTATTTCAGAATCTATGGCTCGGAGGATACTAATTGCTTCGGTGATTTTCAGAAAAGCTATATTCTCCGGTAGTTCCCGCATTTCAAAATAAGGAATCAATGAGGCAAGACAGCTTTCCAATAATGGGTGATTATTGAAACGATGTATTTTTTGAGATCGCTGTATAGTAGGTTTAATATTTAGAAGATGATAAAAATCTTTCAACCTTTTTGTTGTTAAATGCATGACGACCGTTTTGTGTGGCTGGCCATCTAGGGGGTAATTGATAATTGTGGCCAATTGATTTCTTGGGATTAGGAAGATATCACCTTTCTTAAAAAGATAAGTAGCATCGGCCTGTACAATTTTTGTTTCACCTGAAATAAACCAGATCAGCATATGGCACTCGAAACTGATGTCTGATTTAAAGAACTTATCCTCATAGCAGGAAAGCTTAATGTCTTCTGTAATATATTTTGCTTTATACTCCATAATTGGCTATTTGTTTGATCTATAAGGTGAAGTGATGAAATAAAGATAGCGATTTTATATTGATTACTTTGTTTAAAAGGTCGTGATCGTAAAGTAGCGAACAGAAGGAAACAGTGATTTTTACTTCTGTTCTTATGCTATTATACGCTTATGTAGATTGACCGCCGTCAGTTAAAAGATAGGAGCCTGTAATAATCGCAACTTTATTTTCTAAGCTTTCAATAGTTAAAAATTCCCAACAAATTAACTGATGCTGAATGTTACTCCGGTCATTTCCTGGCTCAGGTCCCATAAGCGTTTTGCTGAGCTTTCATCCAGTGAATATTCTTGTACACCATTTTGATGCAGTTTTGCATTAGCTTGAATTGAGGAGTCAGTTGGTAACAGCTCTGCAATATCCCCGTCTTCTAGGTATACTCCGCCTATAGCATTTAATAGTGGACTGGTCGCCGCAAAAATAGTTGTAGCAGCACCCTGAGGAATGGTCTTTAAACCTGCAAGTACCTCTGGCTGGATATTTCCATTTTCATCCAAAAACCCCAGCTGCTTCCATTGTTCTACGTCCGCATTTCTGCCTAATTCTGTTCCTGCTATAGAACCTGGATGCAAAGCATATGCTCTTACATTAAAATCTTTGGCTCGGTTATCCAGCTCCAATGCAAAGAGATTGCTAGCTGTTTTTGACTGACCGTATGCCAGAAGAGTTTGATAATCTCGTTTTTCAAAGTTTGGATCTTCAAAATCAAAGGCCGCGTTGTGATGCCCAAGAGAAGAAACATTTACAACCCTTGCACCATTTGCCTGTTTTAATGCTGTCCATAATTTTGCCGTCAGATGGAATTGACCTAAATAGTTTGTTGCCAGTTGTGATTCAATACCTTGTTGGTCACGTTGTAGGGGAACCCACATTATACCTGCATTGTTAATCAACAAATGAAGTGGTCTGCCGGATAATAGAAATTTTTGCGCAAATCTTTCAATTGATAGAGGGTTCATCATATCTCCTTCTTCGATTTCAATATTGGGTATGCCTTTTAGATTTGTTTTTGCTTTTTCTAAATTCCTAGCAAGAACGATGACAGTGGCACCTGCTGAAGATAGTGTTTTGGTGGTTTCCAGTCCAATGCCTGTATTGCCTCCTGTTACAATCGCGATTTTACCATTCAAATTAATTCCTTCTATCACCTCTGTTGAAGTAGACGCTGCTGTGAAGCCAGAACCAATCGGTTTCTGTAACACTCCTTGATAATTGTTTGCTTTCATTTTTTATTTGCTTCTGTTTAGACAAATTTAGAAGACATTCAGTGGTTCGACTTTGTTTAAACGTCCTAATTAGCTTTGTTTAAAAGGTCATAGGGGATTTTTTACCGGAGATTTCTTATTTTTATGTTTCAAGTATGTGGTAAGCATCAGATTGAAGTACTAGATGATCTGTAACAATTATTAATAATCGCAATTATGACCGTTTCTCGTTACTATAGACCTGAATTAGATGTGCTGCGCTTTATTGCTTTTTTGTGTGTATTTTTTGTACATCGGATGGACCTTGCGCCATTTGATCCGGTCAAACAGTACTGGTTATACAATATTAGCTTAGTTGGAAATTTTGGTGTTCCGGTGTTTTTTCTGCTGAGCGCTTACCTTATTACCGAACTACTGATCCGAGAACAGGAGCAGACGGGAAGTATTCATCCCAAAGCATTCTATCTGCGACGTATTCTTCGGATCTGGCCACTATATTTCTTGGTATTTTTTTGCTGGGTATTGGTGACTCCTTTTTTCTTTCCAGAATTTAAACTCCCTCCGATAGCATGGGGAGCTTTTAGTATGTTCGCGGGAAACATCTACATAAGTTTTAACGGATGGTTGCCGGCTTATCCGCTCAATCCATTGTGGAGTATATCTGTTGAGGAACAATTTTATATCCTAATACCTTTACTTGCCGCCTATGGCGGGAAGACCGGGCTGAAGACCGCCGCTTATTTATTTCTTGCTGTAGCCTATGCTGTTCTTGTCTGTTATGGATTACATCCAACAGATGGGTTTAACAGCGCATGGACCAACAGTTTTGTACAATTTCAGTTTTTTTCGGCTGGAATCTTACTATCCGTATATTTTAAGGGATGGACTCCCCAATGGCCGATAACTGTGCGTGTGTTAATGATAGTTGCAGCTTTAGGCTGCTGGCTGACTGCTTCTATCGTATGTGGCATACATGCTGATGCGCCTCACCTGTCTAATGTAACGGAAACTGTCATTGGTTGGATGTTGATCTTACTGGGAGCTGTTTTGCTGTTTTTGAGTCTGCTGGGAATCTCAGGTCAGTTTTTGCCAAAACCCCTTATTTATCTAGGACGGATTTCTTATGGACTTTATGTATTTCATATTTCATTTTACTGGCTTGTATATAAAACATTTGGTGAAGAGTTAAGTGAAATCAGCCAATCGTTAGGTATTGGAGAATGGCGGAATACACTTGGCTTCATCATCGTATTTATCGCAACGGTGCTGCTTTCGATGCTTTCCTATAGTTTTTTTGAAAAACCATTTTTGCAGTTAAAAAAGCGATTTACATTTGTCCCTTCAAGAGATTGAATTTCATAGGGATTACGAGGTGCCTATTGTCCCCAAATAGAGAATTAAAAATGTAAAGAAAATAAGAGATGAAAAAAAAGTGGATTTGGATCTGTATGCTTTTAACTATTGCCGTTGGGATATGCGTTTTTTTCTCAATTGATAAACTGATTATAGAGCGGAATAACGAGTCTTTGGATGCCAATTATGCCTCTTTTCAGGAAATCAATGAACATTATAGATCTGGTACATTCGAGGTGGCTTTGGTTGCAAAGGTGGTGGTGTCAAGCGCAGCTTCTCCGAACCCTATCCGTATTTTTTCTTCCGTCAATGACCAATTGATTTTAGGTTGTGATGCAAGGGTAGATGAAGAAACAAAAGATGATACCCGTTACTATAAAATAGATAAGACAGGTAAGGTGGCTGATTCCATCTATGATGCCTATGATGGTTATTGGGCACAGTTCATTGATGACTTTATAGTTTATACAAGTGACAGAGATGACTACTATACTACCTGGCCACTCAATGGCGATACTGTCAGACATAAAGTAATAGAGCTGAATGCTGATCTGAGCTGGGATCATGAAAAGGTGAGTGCCGGGGTCAAAGCAATAAAGGCTACTGAAAAATATTGGTTTTTCAGCTCCTTTGCAAATGAAGGTATTTGGTATAGAAAAACCTATTTTTATGCTGATCGGCAATGGAAGTTGTTATGGCAAAAAATGCCGGGTTATACAGATATTCCGAATGAGGAAAGTAGTAATAGGTATCGTAAAGACATTTTCCGCAGTGGAGAATACGGTTTCGAAAGACCTGATGATGTTAAGCTCCTTTATTTTTATCCTGAAGAAAAAATAAAATATTATCACATTATTGGCGGTGGAGATGGTGGTTTCAGTGTCTATAATTGGCGAGGACGGGGATTTTTTGAAACCAGTATCGCAGGAAAGAATTTCCAATTTATGGTTCCCCAACTGGTCGTGGAGAACGAAAAGCATGACGATTTCAAATCAGGTCTGTACATCGTGCGTGAACCTGGGGCGTCATGTGATATTTATAATCCCGCTTTTTATCATTCGCCACATGGCTTTTCATTCTACTCTCCCGATCCCAAGCAGCTATTTCTGATCAAAGTAAAGTGAAAATTTAAAATAGGTGAACTTTAATTTATAAAACATCAAAAAGTTTTACATTTTCTCAAAAGTAAATTACAGGAAATTTAAGTAATATACTTAACTATATGTATTTATAAAATTTGCATATCCATTCTTAGCTCTATTATTTTGGCGCCTGTTTTGTGGAGGAGGTCACTTCAAAGAGGTGATACAGCTGTATGTGATCGAATATAAAAATGGCCGCGGCAAATGCCTTAAATCCCTACACTGTTCGTACCTGCTTCGTATTGTCTTCGGGGCTGAACTAGCGAGCAGCCACTGTTGAACCACTGCTGACCAGTATTTCCCTGTTTGGAGACTGGTCAATGTCTGTTCAACTTCTGTACAAGATCTATTGTCGATCCGAAGCAGGTACGAATCTAACTCGAAGCAAGGGCGATAAACTGTTGCTTGAGCTTGTATTTTTTGAAGTATCAGACGAGTGTGTGGTTGGAATATACCGTACTGTACGACTTATTTTGTGCCGGCTTTTGTCTGGTCTCTGACAGCCCACCGACACAAGCGAAGCCGCAACCGACGAGTCTCCGCCAACCTGCCAGTGGCTATTGACAATGCGCGGTTTGATGTAGTATATTTGTCGAGGTAAATCAATGAATGCCGTTATAAATGAATATTTTATGTGGTTTAACTTTTTGGAACAAAAACAACATGACGTTTATCGCCTGTTAGCTTGGGGTATCGCCTACAAAAAGCGCTATCCAATTGTGGCCCCACTTTGTTTTCGCTTGGGAGGTTTACCCGAGAATTTTAGGGCATGCGTTGTACGATCTTTTGAGTTGGAGTCAGTGTTTATGGCTTCATCATGTAAAATTCCTGTACGGGCGATGACAATTGATACAAAAATCTATTGATCTACGTCAATAGTATGCTGATAAAGTATTCTGCAATTTGTCTCTGATTGCGATGATTGCCGAGATCCGTACATTTAAATAAAAAACACCACAATACAGGGTATTATGGTGTTACTTGAATATGTGGTTTGATTAGTTTTTCGCTAAGACCATTTCTGGTTCTTCTTTTCCGCCATGACAGGTTTTACAAGAAATCGCTTTGGCAGGAGAATTATCCCAACTACGGTTAAAATACTTTTTGTTGATCTTTTGGGTCATCTTGATCATAGCCCGTCCAATATCCTTTTTGTGGTTCTCATCACTTGCAAAGTCCAATTTGTTCGGATCTTGTTTTGAAGGTGCATGACAGAAACCGCATTTTACTCCAAGTGCAACATTAAATTCCTTCATGGTGGAAATCAATTCGTCATGGGAAATATTTTTTGGAAGAACTTTTAGATTGGTTGGTTTTGGCTCTTCCTTCGGTTTTTCCTGCTGGAAACTAAATGCACTCAAAGCAAGCGCAATAGCCAACACCGATGCAATCGCACCTAATTTATTTATTTGTTTCATTTCTCTTTTCCTTTATGCTTAACTAAATATAGGGAGAAAGAGGTAATTTTCAAACAGAATATGAATTTAAAATGACAATTTAGATTGATTATTATTTACGTACAGCGTTATTGACAATCCAGCTCTGGCTATTGGGTTGATAGTTAATTGTCAGCGATTTTCCTTTAATTGTCACTTCTTTTAAGCCTGTGGTGTCAGGAGAGATCCAGGTACTATCATTTGTTTTGTTTAATACAAGGTCTGTAATATTCGGAATCCCTGTATAAAATTCAATTTTATAGGTATTTCCGCTCACTTGTAATACACGTATTAAACGATTATCCCGATCCACATCCAATGTATTATCCTGATATTGAACACGGCCTATAAAGCTGCCGGAAGCCCCAGCAGATCCACCTCCTGTGTTATCTTTTTTTGCACATGAGGTGATTAGAATAATAAATGAACTGAGCGTGGCCAATGGAATAAACAACTTCATGTATGTAATTTTTGCTCTAAAATAAGACTTTTTGGTCAAAAACTCAATTGATTAATCCAGAAATGATATTTATTGTCAATGCAACGACAAATGTATTTAGAGCAAAGGAGAGGAGGCCGTGAAATAAAGCCACCCTTCGTATTTTTTTTGATGAGATTCCGACATCAGACACCTGGAAGGTACAGCCCATCACAAATGAAAAATAAGCGAAATCCACATAATCGGGCTTGTCATCTCCCGGAAACTCTAGTCCGGTTCCAGTCACCTTATTTTCATAGTATAAGCGTGCGTAATGAAAAGTATATATCGTATGTACCAATACCCAAGAGGACAGCATGGCTAAGATGCAAATAATGATAATATAAGCGTCATTTAACTGTTTATCCTTGCTTGATATAATAATCATCAATACCGAAACAAAACAGCCTATGGTCACTAAAATAATAAATAGCGATACGAAGAGACGGCTGCCATCTTCCTGCTGTGCTTTTCGGGCAATAGCAGCAATTGGTGTGGTATAAAATGTGTACCAGGATATAGAAATATAGGCTAAACAAAAGCCAAACCAGCATAACATTAAATTAAGCAGAGGGAGGCTTTTGATGGGCGAGATCAGGTAGATCAATAGAAAGACAAGGACCGAAATCAGCGCCCGATGAATAGATTGCATCCGATGCAAGTAGTAGTTCATTTTTCCCATTTGAGGTTCAATTAACAGTCAAATTGTTCTTCTGCATCAAACATCAGTGGGTTGCCGTGATTGGACAGAAACAGTAGCATAGCTTCTTCTTCATAATTTTTTGGATTAGAAAAAACGAAATCTAATGCACCATCTCGGTCGATATCCCCAACGAATAGCGTCGACATAAATACGTGGTCATATTGGTCAACCTGAAACAGCATTTTTTCTTTATTTCCATTATTTGGGATATAGAGCAGCTTATAATCGGTAACCTCATGAAATACCTTTTCGTGCGCCTTTTCATCTGTTTGCACTTCTGTGGACCTTATAGTTCCTGAGGCCCTGAGGTTTATCTTTTTGTTGTTGAATGAATAAGTAACAGATTCTTTTGGCCAAATTTCGGACTGACTTATTTTAATATGTTCTACTACGCCTGCTTTAAGTCCTTTCAGCTTCAGGAATAACAATGAATTTCTTCGTGATTCAACGCTTTTAGTAGCTACTTGTGCGCAGTCGTCAAAACCATCCTTGACCTCATAATCTACTTTGCCCAAATAATATTGACCATTTTCCTCATAAAGATCATACCATTCTTTGTTTAATACTGCCGTAGGATCTTCCTTTTCCCACATGCGATAGCTGCGGACAAGAAAGATCTGTCCTTGTGAAGAATCTGTCTTAGGCGAAATGAAAGGTGCGGTGTTATCATTAGTTGATACTGATAAGCTGTCTGAAATGTGTGCTGTATCAGGTAAATTTCTATGCTGTTTTGTAGAAGAGTTTGTACACGCCTGTAGGGAAAATAATCCCAGGATCAGGCTGAAGGAAATGAAAACATTCATATACGGTGAATTTTGTTTAAATATATAAAATTCACCGTATATATAATATTTCTGTTTCCTAGCTAAATAGCTCTTTTAACAATGAAAATGAACGAAGGCATTTGTCGTCATCAAAAATATAGGAAGTTGCCATGATTTCATCGACCTTGTGATCCTTAACAAACTTTTCTATTTCCGGACGGATTTTGGCACCATCGCCGATAAATGCACAAGAAGCCATACTCTGTACAGCCTGCTCAATGGCGGCGATACCTTTGTAAATTACATCCTGCGTCGGTTCTGAAAGAGGTCTTCGTGTGTTGGTCACTATTCCCGCAAATAGGTTATAGAAGCTTGTTGCCAAAAAATTGGCTTCTTCCGTACTGTCCGCTGCAATGACATTGACACAGGAGATGAAATAGGGTTTTTCTAAAACTTCCGAAGGCACAAAATTCTGGTGGTAGATCATACTTGCTGATGCAAATTGTGCTGGTGCAAAATGTGTCGCAAAGGCATATGGAAGACCCAGGCTAGCTGCCAGATAGGCACTATCGGTACTTGACCCCAAAATATAGAGCGGAATATCCAGACCTTCACCCGGAAAAGCTCTTACTTTTGCATCATAGTTATCTGCACTGAAATACCGCTGTAGGTCTTTTACTTCTTGTGGGAATTGAAAGGCTGTATTCAGATTGTTTCTGCGTAATGCCATGGCGGTCAGTTGATCCGTTCCCGGAGCACGGCCCAAACCAAGATCAATACGACCGGGAAATAATGTCTCCAATGTGCCAAATTGCTCAGCAATGACCAATGGAGCATGATTAGGCAGCATGATGCCCCCCGAGCCTACACGTATATGATCGGTATTTGCCGCTATATGCTGTATCAGAAGTGATGTTGCTGAGCTGGCTATATATTCCATATTATGATGCTCGGCAACCCAAATTCTTTTAAAATCCAGTTTCTCTATATGTTGGGCAATTTTTACAGTACGCTTTAGGGCACTAGCGGTATTTTCTCCTTTTTTGATTGGCGCTAAGTCCAATGCTGATAATGCTATTTTATCCATGCATTAAAATTACGGAGAAGAATTTCGACAATTGTAATGAAAATGTCTAATCTAAGAGACGCTGTGTATGTATGACACTAAATTGATCATTTAGGGTGGTCGTAAAAAATGTGAACGAGTCGCCGGCATCTTTTATTTTAAACTTCTTTTTGATCTCTTCGGTTTTCAGGGGGAAGTTTTTTGCGATGATATCGGATTTTAATTGTTTTTTACTTTTCTTAAAATCCGTGAAAGATTCAATTTGCTTTATAACAAATGTCTTGCCTGGGAAATTCTCAACCTTTTGATCGGAAGTATAGAGGTGGGTGTTTTTATGCAATTTTTTTACATTGAACACTTGAGCAATCGTTTTAAAAGCTCCAGCTTTGGATAGAGCAACATCAGGTTCATATAAATAGGACAGGGGAGCACTGTAGTCGTTTACGATTGCACGTTCGTTTTCGTAAGTAAAGGAGACAAGCTGCTGCCGCTCCTGAAACAATCTTACGGCATGTATGTATGGCTCACCCTCGTAGCCCTTTTCCTGTATAAAAATGAGTTCCTTGCAGTCATTCTGTAAAGAAACGACGTAAACGTTTTTTACATATCGGAGCATTTGTATTGCCGCCGATATATCCAATAATGGAGCAAGCTTGCTGATTATCGTATCAGCATGTTTAAAAAAATCATCTTGTAATTCAACTAGATTAGGCTCACATTCATCCAGTAAAAATACCTTTTTGTTCAGGACTCTTCTTGAAGGATCAAGGTAGATATAATCAAATCGTTCAGCAGGAGCCTTGAGAATATAATCGATACCATTTGCAGCGACGACCTGGAGGTTGCCCGCACCCAAGACTGCCGCATTATGCTTTGAAATTGCCGCGAGTTCGGGGTTCAACTCACAGGAAGTTACTTTTTCCACCTTTTGCGAGAAGTAGTAGCTATCAACACCGAAACCGCTAGTGGCGTCAATTAAATGGCTTCCTTTTTTTATAAGCGAACTTTTGAATATACCTGTTTTCTCGGAGGAACATTGCTCAAGATTGAGCTTAGCAGGAAAGTAGATTCCACGTGTTTGTGCCCACAATGGAATTTTAGCATTCGCCCGTTGGCGACCATCAAGCTGGGCTGCAAGTTCTGCGGAAGATATTCCTTCAAAAGGAGATTTTTTTAACGCAATTTTAGCTGGTGACTCATGCATGTTTCTCTCTAAAAACTGCTGAATCTCCTCTTGAAGGATTAATGTATTCATTTATATTTTTTTAACAAGAAGTTGGCAAGTATAAGTATCCTTTAATTCGCTAATAACTTCCTTATCAACCAAAACACGGTCGATTGTCTCCTGATTGTAATAACGGATTGTAATTAGCTCTAGTCCTGATTCATACTTGACCTTAAAACGCTGCTCCAGTTCATTGATCAGGTCGACCAGATTTTTCCCTGTATCATCTACTGCCACCGTAAAATTGATTGCTGTGTTGTGCATCATATTGATTTTGATACGGTATTCATGAAATAAATTAAAGATATCCCGGAGGTTGTCTTCGACTATAAAGGAGAAATCTCTCGGCGAGATTGAAATGAAAATCTGGTTTACCTTAAAGATAAAAGAGGGTACTGGTAAGGTCTGATTTGTACTCTTTATCATGGTACCGGGCGAATCGGGATCAACAAAGGAACGTACATTCAAAGCGATCTTTTTGTTTTGCAGAGGTTTTATTGTTTTCGGATGGATGACCGTTGCACCATAATACGTAAGTTCAATAGCGTCGGTGTACGATAATTCAGGAATCAATTCGGTCTTTTCAAACCACTTGGGGTCAGCATTGAGGACACCCGGTACATCTTTCCAGATAGTTACGTTTTCGGCATTTAAGCAGGACGCAAATATCGCTGCGGAATAGTCGGAACCCTCCCGGCCTAAGGTGGTTGTGAAATTTTCAGAAGTAGAACCCAAAAATCCTTGTGTGATTACAATGTATTCATCGAGAATGGCAGGAAGTTCTGCACGGATTTTTTCTTCCGTTTTGTTCCAATCTACAATAGCTTCGCGATAGGTATTGTCTGTGAATATATAATCACGCGCATCCAGCCATTTTACGTTTTCTCCAATAGAAGCAACATAGGCTGCTACGATCTTCGTGGAGATAAGTTCTCCCATTGACACAATCTGATCAAAAAGGTAATCATATGAGTCTTGAGGTTCTTCTTCCAGAATCCATTCGATTTCGACAAAGCAGTTGGCAATTTCATCGAATATAGGGTTTCCGGCTTCAGGGAACAATTCCTGAAGGATATGAAAGTGAAATTCTTTTGCGTCCTCTAAGGTCTGAAACTGCGAACCTGTGTTATTAAAATACTCTTTGGTCAATTTTTCCAGGAGGTTTGTTGTCTTCCCCATAGCGGATATGACGACTAATAAGGCGTCGCCTTTGTATTTTGAAATAATCCGAGCTGAATTTCTGACACTTTCAGCATCTTTTACTGACGCACCTCCAAATTTAAAAACCTGCATTTATTTATTAGTTTAGTTGATTGCTAATTGATACTATTAATATAGTTTAGTCCTTTGTCTGAAATCAGATGCTTAAATACCGTATAGGGGATACGCAGTTCCGTATTTCCTTCAGCATAGGATTTGATCTCGTATACATTGTAGTAAAACAGGATATCATTTTTTTCAAAAGTGAAATTATCGGCCAGTGAAAACTTGCCGTCTTCAAAAAAATATTTTCCATTTAATGAATCATCACCGCTTAATCCTTCTTGCTTACGGAAATATTGCTCAACGATCTTTATGAATTTATCTTTATTATCTTCAATAATGATATCATTGATCGTAATCGCTTTGTTGGATTGCCGATCAAAATTTGAGTAAAGAGTGAAGTGGTCTCCATGTGCTCCACCGGTATACTCTTCCTGTTTGGTTCGTATTCCCAAGAAAATAGGGGTATTGGCGACTACATCCACTTGTAGGTCCCGGCTCCAGGTTGCCGTAGATTTCCCATTATTCTCTTCTACATAGTCGTTGTAGGAATTAATAAAGCGATGTGCCGCCTCTTCCATGCTTGTATCGCCTTCAAGATGAACGACAGTAGCAATAAGGTCGTTAATTTTGCTTTCTTTGAAAATAGGGTATTTGGCCCGGAAATAAGTCGTATCCAATCGATCATCTTCTTTTAGAAAATAATTGCTATGCTCATCTATATTTTTTCTGCTATAGGACAGTGTATCGGTATGCTGTATGTCTACAGATGTTTTATTTTGGCCATTGCATCCATATAACAAACCGCTGAGAACTAAAATCTTTAAAAAAAAATGAAACCGCATTGATTTGAATATTCTGTTATTTAATAAGTGATTGACACATTGATCCACTCCGCATCAAAGTCTGCTTTATATTTTTCATAAAACTTTATAGCCGGCTCATTCCAATCCAGGACCTGCCATACCATCCCATGAAATCCGCACTGTTTGCCATAGTCCAAAGTCTTATCAAAAAGTAATTTACCGATTCCCAGACCCCGCATACTTTCTGTGACAATCAGATCCTCTAAATAGAGTCTCCGGCCTTTCCAGGTCGAATAGCGTGTATAATATAATGAAATTCCAACAATTTCGCCGTCTATCTCCGCAACAAAGGCACCCCATACCGGATGAGTACCAAAACCAGCATCCTCAAATTCTGAAAGTGATACGGTTACTTCGTCTGGCGCTTTTTCATAAATAGCAAGCTCTTTGATTAACTCAAGCATTCGTGGACAGTCTGCAATAACTGCTTGTCGTATAGTGGTTTTAGTCATTGTTTTTGAAGTGTTTGATAATTCTTTTGCCAAAAATTGTGCTTCCGATGCGTACCATCGTCGAACCTTCAGCTATTGCCAGTTTATAGTCTGAGGACATTCCCATGGATAGGGTATTGAAAAACTCATCTTTTCTGTAGAAACTTGCCTTGATTCCATCAAACAACATCTTCAGTTCATAGAATTCAGCTTTAATTACTTTTTCCTTATCGGTATTTGAGGCAATTCCCATCAAACCGCATATACGAATATTTGTTAACGCAAGAAACTCTTCATCACGGAGAAGTTCGATGAGCTCGGCGTGGTCAAAACCAAATTTTGTTTCTTCTTCCGCAATATATACCTGTAAAAGGCAGTCGATTGTCCGCTTTGCTTTTAGCGCATGTTTGTTGATTTCTTTCAGTAATTTTAATGAATCGACTGATGCAATTAAGTTGATGAAAGGTACGATATATTTAACCTTATTTGTCTGAAGGTGACCGATCATATGCCACTGAATATCTTTAGGTAAAAGCGCTGCTTTTTCAACCAACTCTTGAACATGATTTTCACCAAAGATACGTTGCCCAGCTTCATAAGCTTCCATGATGTCTGAGTTGGATTTTGTTTTTGAAACAGCTACAAGTTGTACGCCAACAGCCTCGGTTTCCAATCTTAATGCTTCTAAATTACTAGCGATACTCATTTCTGATATAGTTTTGATGATGTAAAAAGTGCCAAATGTCGGTGCTTTTTGTAAATTTGTACAAAACTACGAAATGCTACGATTAATACTGAATCTACTTGCAGTGATTTTTTTATTTGGTTCTTGTGTCGGAACTGGAGGGAAAGATATTATCTCTCAAAGTAAGTTTGTCGACGCGCTTACTGAAATTCAATTGACTGATTCCTATCTCAATATTTTACCGATAGATAGTGCACGCAAAGTGATGTTGCCTTTGTATAAAGTGACTTTCGACAAATACGGTTTGGACTCGGTCTCTTTCAGAAAGAATTTGGACTATTATGGTAAGGATGCAGAGGTTATGTCCGCTATTTATAAGAAAGTGGAAGATAATCTGACCAAGGAAAATAAGTTTTATGCGGATATAGAACGAAAAAAACAGGACTCCATCCGGACGAGAGATTCTATCCAAAATATGCATATTCAGGATAGCACCAATCGCGTTATGCGTACGCAGCAAGCCTATCAGGAGCGTATCGCAGCACTTATACATTATTTGCCCAATAAGTCGAAATTCAATTTTAGAGAATCCTCTTCACTGTTTAACAAAGGGATTCAATCAAAGACTGGTATTAGCGTGGACGGTTATTTAATGAACCAGTTGTCTGTAGGCAATTCAAATTTACCGATTGAAACGCCTGCTCCACAGAAAAGTACAGTTTCTCCGCCGACAACACCTGGTACTTCGGCTAGGGATACTGCATTGGCACAAAAACCTGTGGAGCCACGACCAACAACAAGTGAACTGGAAAAGAGACCAGTTCTTACTCCGCCGCAGCAGATAAAGCCGCCGGTGAAACTTTAACCATTTAAGAAAATAATTTCTATGGTATATCCAATAAATGCAATTGATAAACTCGGATTTTCCGAGATAAAAGATAAAATAAAAGAAAAATGCCTGAGTGAGTCAGGCCGTGAGCTGGTTGAAAAGATTCAACCGCAGACCCGTTACGATCAAATTGATAGATTTTTAAGACAAACTAGCGAGTTTAAAGATCTTTTGATCAATGACAGTGCGTTTCCCGTTGAGAATTTTTTTCCTCTTCGATCCATTATTGAAAAGGCAAGGGTAGAAGGTACATTTCTACTTGAAGAGGAATTTTTTAGGGTATTGTTGTCTCTGAAAACCGTCTATGCTATTATTCGTTATTTTAACGAACGCGAGGGGCTTTACCCTAATCTTGAAGTACTGTTTGAACATTTACCGATCGAGAAAGGAGTTATTCGTGATATCGAGATGGTTATTGACGAACGTGGGAAACTTAAAAATAATGCTTCCCGCTTGCTGCTGGAAATTACGCAGCAGATTCAGCGTGCCGAGCAAGAGGCAATGAAACGTATCAACAGTATTTTTAAGAGTGCTCAAGACAGTGGCTGGACCGCAGATGGGAACCTAACCATACGGGATGGACGGCTCTGTATTCCTATTTTGGCAGAGAATAAAAGGAAGCTGAAAGGTTTGATACATGATGAATCTGCAACCGGACAAACTGCTTATATAGAGCCTGAAGAGGTGTTTCACCTAAATAATAAAATCAGAGATCTAGAGTTTGAACGCAGGCGTGAGGTCATTCGCATTTTGGTTGAATTGACGGATAAAGTCCGTCCACATATTCCTTTATTGCTGTCTTACCATGGTCTATTGACAAAAGTGGATTTTGTGCGGGCAAAAGCACTCTTTGCACTGGATATTGATGCCGAGATGCCTGAATTGTCGAAAGAAGCAGAGATCAGTCTGGTGAATGGTCGCCACCCACTTTTATTACTGAATCAGCATCACACTGTTGTTCCCTTGAATATTCAGATTGATCATATCCAACGTGTCATCGTAGTATCGGGGCCTAATGCCGGAGGTAAATCAGTTTGTATGAAAACGGTGGGGCTCTTGCAGATTATGGTGCAGTCAGGTTTATTGATTCCGGCTGAACCAACATCAAAAGTAGGTGTTTTTAAACAGATATTTGCAGATATAGGTGATGATCAGTCCATCGAAAGTGATTTAAGTACCTATAGTGCCCATCTGTCTAAGATGAAATATTTCACTGAATTTGCGAATGGACGCACCTTAGTCCTGATCGACGAATTTGGGACTGGAACTGATCCTTTGTTTGGTGGACCTATCGCCGAAGCTGTATTGGAATCGCTAAACAAGAAGCAAATTAGGGGAGTTGTGACAACACACTATTCAAATCTGAAAGTCTTTGCCAGCAATACTCATGGACTGGAGAATGCTTCAATGTTATTTGACAACCGCGAAATGAAACCAATGTATATCTTGCAGATCGGTAAACCCGGTAGCTCTTATGCATTTGAAATTGCACAGAAGATAGGTTTGGGCAAAGATATTCTGGAATCTGCTAAAGGTAAGATTGGTGTACAGCAGAAGAAAGTTGACACGCTGTTAATTGATCTGGAGAGGGAAAAGAAAGAAGTGTTTGACACAAAAGTGGCAATCAATAAAAGAGAAAAAGAACTGGAGTCGATTAAATCGGAGTATCTTGAACTGCAAAGCTATCTGGAAGAAAATAAACGTGTCATACTAAAGAAGGCAAAAGAGGAAGCCCAGCAGATCATTAAAAACTCGAATAAGTTGATCGAAAATACCGTTGCACAGATCAAGTCCGCAAAAGCGGATAAAGAGAAGACACGGGAATTACGCAGCAACTTAGATCAGGCACTCCAGGCTGTGCTGCCTAAAGAACAAAAGCCTGCAAAGCAATTCATCAAAGAAAAGGTTCAAGAATCTACGGAATTAGCCATTGGAGACTGGGTTCAAATTTTAGATAATGGAGCCGAAGCACAAATTGTGGAAATTGCAAAAAACAACCTTATTCTTGCCATGGGCGAATTGCGCACCGTACAAAAGCGGAAGAGTGTGATCAAGCTCGAGGGGCGGGAAGGAAAGAAAACTGCAAAAAGTTTGTCCAGGTCACTGTCTGCGGGCACTGTAGCTGACTTTAAACCCGAACTTGATCTTAGAGGCATGCGGACCGAGGATGCGCTAAATGAACTGGAACGTGTACTGGATCGAGCCGTAATGGTCGGTTATCCATCTTTAAAAATCATTCATGGCAAAGGGGATGGTATTTTGCGCAAATTTATTCGCGACTACCTTCGTAAATATAGCCATGTAAGCCGATTTGAAGATGAACATCAGGATCGTGGAGGTGATGGCATAACCTATGCCTATTTATAGTTAAAAATTAAATGGAGCCCTAACACCATTAGGGCTCCATATTCAATCTTTCTGCAAAAGTTTCTTATGGAAAGTATTATTGATTTTTTGAGCAGTGAACCCTTATTAAATGCCCTTACTTCAATTTTGTGCGGCAGTTTAATTGGTTTTGAACGGGAGTACAGGAACAAATCGGCTGGATTTCGAACGGTGGTGCTTATTTGTTTTGGCTCAGCGATGTTTACCATTGTTTCCTGTTTGTTTATAGGCAACAGTACAGACCGTGTTGCAGCCAATATTGTAACTGGTATCGGTTTTATTGGTGCTGGAGTCATATTTAAAGGTAAATTATCGGTCAGTGGCCTCACTACTGCTGCAGTTATTTGGGCCACAGCTGGAATTGGAATGTTTGCAGGTTTGGGGCAGCTTGTATATGCGATCTCTTTTGCAGCGTTTATGGTCGTTATACTTGCGCTTTTTCAACGGATAGAGATCCTTTTAGCGCGTTATTACCTGATCCGTTCTCTTCATATTAAATTCAGCTCCAATGAATTCTATCATTTGCATGAATTTGAACAATTAGCACTCGATTTTAAGATTAAAGCGACAAGGCGTGTCATAGAAAAAATCGGTGGGAAGTTAGAAGTAATGTATGATATCTCGGGCAAAATGAATGATCTGGATCGTTTTAATCAGCAATTGGCCGGTTCCCAAGTTATAGATGAGTTTTACTACAACAAATAAAACTCATCTATAAAGATTGCCTCATACATGTTTACGTCGTTTCTTTTCCTCCAAAAGTAATCAAAATCATGCCTGAAATAATGACAAACATGCCCAAGACTTGCTGCCAGCTTAATGGACTTTTAAAATACAGTGCCATGGCCAGCTGAACGGTTAGAAATGTGCCGCCCGAGCATAAGGCGATGACAATAGGCTGAGAAACATTTTTAAATAACTGTACAAGGAACCAGCTTGCAGATAGCAGAATAATATTTCCAATAATCAATGCTGTCCATTTATACTTTGGATGTATTCCTCCAAGTTTGAATAGGATAGAGGAAATAATCTGACATGCCCAAAATGCAGCAAAATATATATAGTTTAACATAAATCCGTTATTCGTATCTACTGTAAGCACTGTTAAAAGATTGGCGCATCGATGCGAATTGATCGATTACACTTTTTAGAAATTCCTCATCAAGCAAATCGAATACGCCATTTACACCACCAATAATATCCATTTCCGCAATTTTATAGGATTGTTCTAAATTGCCTTGTTCAAACTTAATAATGAATTTTTGGTTCATGCCAAAAATTGAAATCTTGCAATCAGGATGAGGAAGTTCAGCTATTAATCTCATGTAAAGTCCTTGTTTTTAAATTTAGTATAAAAGTATAAAAAAACGCCCAAATGCAATGCATTTGAGCGCTCAGGATTATGATATGATTAGAAAAAGGCTTAATTATACGATACCTTGTGCTTTCATAGCATTGGCGACTTTAATAAAACCACCAATATTGGCACCTTTTAAATAATTTACAAATCCGCTGTCTTGGCCATATTTCAAGCAAGTTTCGTGTATACTCTCCATAATGGATTTTAAGCGATTGTCAACTTCTTCTGTACACCATTGTGTGCGGATTGAATTTTGAGACATTTCCAGACCACTAACAGCGACTCCTCCAGCATTAGCAGCTTTACCTGGCGCAAAACTAATTTTTGCATCCAAGAAAATTTTAATTGCTTCGGCCGTGGAAGGCATGTTAGCACCTTCAGCAACACAGATACAACCATTTGCTATAAGTGCTTTTGCATCGGATTCATCCAGTTCATTTTGTGTTGCACAAGGCAATGCGATATCACATTTAAATTGCCAAGGTTTCTGACCAGCTAAAAATTGGGCATTAGGGTAGCGAGCCGGATATTGATCCAAATTTCTTCCTAATGTTGCACCAAAGGCCATTTTTTCAGCATCAAAACCGTCAGGATCATATAATGTTCCTAAGCTGTTTGATACCGTGATTACTTTAGCACCCAGTTGCAGCGCTTTCTCTACAGCGAAAAAAGCTACATTGCCAGCTCCTGATACGGTAGCAACTTTACCCTGTAATGATTTTCCCTGATGTCTGAATATACAGTCGACGAAATATAATAAGCCATAACCAGTCGCTTCTGGACGGATGTATGAGCCGCCCCACAGTTCACCTTTACCTGTAAGAACTCCAGTAAAGTTGTTTTGAAGACGTTTAAATTGTCCAAATAAGAAGCCAATTTCACGGCCGCCAACACCGATATCACCGGCAGGAACATCTGTATCTGCGCCAATATGACGGTACAGTTCAGTCATGAAACTTTGACAAAAACGCATAATTTCATTGTCTGATTTACCTTTAGGATCGAAATCAGAACCACCTTTTCCACCGCCAATCGGTAATCCAGTTAAGCTATTTTTAAATACCTGCTCAAAAGCGAGGAATTTTAAGATGCTTTGATTAACGGAAGGAGCGAAGCGTAGACCGCCTTTGTATGGACCGATTGAACTATTCATCTGAACACGATATCCACGATTAACTTGTACTTGATGGTTATCATCTAACCAGGTTACACGGAAAGATATAATACGCTCAGGTTCAGTAAGTCTTTCAAGAATTTTTTGGTCAAAAAATTCAGGATGGTTTTCAGTGATATAAGGAAATAAATCCTCAGTAACTTCTTTTACAGCTTGTAAGAATTCTGGTTCATTTGGATTACGTTTCTCAACGATTGAAATGAACTCGTTAAAGTTTTTTGACATGTTTTAATTAGTAAAATTTCCCTTTGGCTGGCACTAATTTATATATTTTTTAACAAAAAACCAATAATCGTTAATTATTTACAAATATTATTCTGTTTTGATGAAATTTCAGATATTACGTAAGTCGTTTAAAATAACGTGTTTGTTGTATAAAGTTTTGTATAATAACGGAATATCTGCGTTTTATTCGATTGAAAGTATTAATCATCGAATTATTGTCTTTTTTAATAAAATATTGATAAATATGCTGTACGATTGAAAATAATTTAATCATGAATGCTTTTTGATGATTATTTAATAAAGTACTGTTGATTAAACTGCTAAATATTACTTTGCATATTGTATATATAATTTATATTATGTTAAATAGAAAGTATGAAAGTATACCTCCTTGTACCGTTGCTCGCTATCAGTTCAGCTCTTTAAAAGTAGATTCTGCGATAATGTTAGCTATATTTCGTAAAAAAAGGAACTCAGACAATGTCTGAGTTCCTTTAAAAATATTTAGGTTGAATATTTACGTTTAAAAAAATATTAGTCGACTGCCTGAATCATTAAAGCACCAACAGTTAGATTTGTCCGTGGGTCAATAACAATGGCTTGCGAATTTTCTGCATTTTCATTTTGTAGATCAAATACAAGATTTTCAGCAGATTTAATTGCTATGCGGCCAATATCATTAAGCTTGATCTCCTCATTATAAACTTTTTCCTGCGTATTGATATCAAATTTGTAAAGCACATCAACAATTTTAACTTTCGTTAATTTGCTGTGACTTTGAACGAGGTAAATTTGATCCGTATCCAAAGGTTTGTTATCGAACCAGCACAAATTTGCTTGGATATTACGTTCGAATTTCGGTGGATTTTCCACGCTGGCAATCGTGTCTCCACGGCTAATGTCGACATCATCGCTGAGATGGATAATGACAGATTGTCCACTTTCAGCCCTTTGAAGCTGCAGTCCGTTCAATTCTATAGCTTTTACTGTGCTGAAAGTCTCAGCTGGATAAACAATTACAGGATCTCCCACTGTTAACCCCTCTCCTAATACGCGACCTGCATATCCTCTATAATCGTGTAAATCATCTGTTTGCGGTCTTACAACCCATTGGACTGGAAATCTCCAGTTGGCTGTTTCCTGTTCATGTATTTCTACATTTTCTAGGTAATCTAATAAAGACTCGCCTGTATACCATAGCATACGATCCGATTTATGGACGATATTATCACCTTTTAGAGCGGAAACGGGTATGAAATCAACATCTTTGAGTCCTAGATTGCTAGCCAGTGTTAAGTAATCGCTTTTGATGTGTTCGAATACCGTGGCGCTGTAATCGACCATATCCATTTTGTTGATGCAAACCAAAATCTGCTTCATAGCTAGTAGTTTAGCGATGAAGGAGTGCCGTTTTGTTTGCTCTATTACGCCTTTTCTAGCGTCAACCAGGATGATAATCAGGTCCGAATTGGAGGCACCGGTCACCATGTTTCTTGTGTATTGGATATGCCCTGGGGCATCAGCTATAATATATTTTCTATGATCAGTCTGGAAGTATTTGTAGGCAACATCTATAGTGATCCCTTGTTCTCGTTCAGCCTTAAGACCATCAGTCAATATGGCCAAGTCTACCGTTCCATCATCGTTTTTCCGGTTAGCACGCTGTATGGCTTCCAATTGATCATCCAAAATGGAGTTGGTATCGTAAAGCAAGCGGCCTATTAAGGTACTCTTACCATCGTCCACGGAACCGGCGGTTATAAATTTCAATATATTCATTGTTGTCAATATCAGGTGTTAATTTGAAATGTGGGTTAAAAGTATCCTTGTTTTTTACGTTCTTCCATAGCTGCTTCCGACACTTTGTCGTCCATTCTGGCTCCACGTTCACTTACAGTTGACGCTTTTATTTCTGCTATGATATCATCAAGTTCTGTAGCCGTTGAATCCACGGCTGCTGTACATGTCATGTCTCCGACAGTTCTAAAACGTACTGATTTGCGTTCAATTACATCGTCAGCATCGATATTCAGAAACGGTGCAGCTGCCATTAATTGTCCATTGCGTGTGATAACTTCCCGTTCGTGGCTAAAATATATAGATGGCAACGCAATCTGCTCACGTTTTATATAATTCCAGACATCCAATTCTGTCCAGTTTGAAATAGGAAATACCCGTACATTCTCACCCTTGTTTATTTTACCATTGAATATGCTCCACAATTCAGGTCTTTGGCGTTTGGGATCCCATTGGCCGAATTCATCTCGCACGGAGAAGATCCGCTCCTTCGCACGGGCTTTTTCTTCATCTCTGCGTGCACCTCCAATACAGGCGTCGAAGCCATGTTTCGAAATTGTATCTAATAAGGTGACTGTTTGTAAAGCATTTCGACTTGCATTTTTTCCCTTTTGCTCCACCACTTTGCCTTGGTCGATACTTTCCTGCACATAACCTACAATCAGTTTTTCCCCAATTTCTTCAATCAGTGAATCCCTGAAAACAATTGTTTCGGGGAAATTGTGGCCCGTATCAATGTGCACTAATGGAAATGGAAATTTTCCAGGTCTAAATGCTTTTTTTGCGAGATGAACAAGTGTGATAGAATCCTTGCCACCAGAGAATAGTAACGCAGGTTTCTCAAATTGCCCAGCGACCTCCCTTAATATATATATTGCTTCCGCTTCTAAATGATCTAAATAGTCCATTTTCTGAAATAATAAAATTTGATTTAATGAATTTGAGTTTATGCTTGGTTATTTTAAGATTTAACAGCGTGTAAACCACATTCTTTTTTACTTTGATCTTCCCACCACCATCTGCCAGCACGGAAATCTTCACCTTCCTGTATCGCTCTGGTGCAAGGCTGGCAGCCGATACTCGGAAAACCTTTGTCGTGCAGGACATTATAAGGAATGTATTGTTCCTTGCAATATTTTTTCACCTCGTCAAAGGTCCAGTCAAATAAAGGATGGATTTTAATGATCTGATTAACTTCATCATATTCGATAAAATCCATATCGTGCCGATTCACGGATTGATCAGATCTGATCCCGGTTACCCAAATTTTCTTCCCTTTGACTGCGCGCTGCAATGGTTCTATTTTTCTTATTCTGCAGCATTCCTTACGATTGTCTACCGATTCATAGAATGAATTGGGGCCTTTTCTGCTGATGAATTCTTCTAAGAGGCGTGTGTCTGGCGTGTAGGTCTTAATTTGCAGTTGATAGCGCTCCAAGGTACGGCTCCACAAAGAATAGGTTTCCTTGAATAATCGTCCCGTGTCCAGTGTGAATATTTCGATATCAATATTATTTTTACCGATCCATTCTGTAATGATCTGGTCCTCAATACCGAAAGATGTTGAAAAAACGACTTCATTTGGAAATGTTGCAGCTATTGCTTGTAAGAGCTCCACTCCTTTTTTGGTGCCAATAATTTCTTTGATTTCTTTAACGTTCATAACGTAATATATTTTTGGTATGCTCGTTCAACTTCTTTACTTTAAACTCGAAATCGCCTTTGAGCTGCTCTCGATAGGCACTCATCAGTGACAAAGTTTCGTCAATTTCTTCTGGTAAAAGGTCATTCAATAATTCTTTTACACGTTTGGCAATTGTTGGGGATTTTCCGTTTGTTGAAATGGCTATTTTCAGATCACCTTTCTTAACAATTGATCCTAAGTAGAAGTCACACAAATCCGGTTTGTCCGCCGCATTAAACAGTATGTTTCCTTGTGATGTTATACTACGTAACTGATCGTTGAGCTGAGTATTGTTTGTTGCTGCAATGACCAGCTGTTTATCGATAATATCGTTCGACTCAAATGGACGGACATACAGCTTGACCTGAGGGTATTCTTTTAGAAGCTCTTCAAATGCAGGATTGATTTCCTTCGCTACGATTGTTAAATTCAATGCATTGTCATTGGAAACGAGTGCCTGGAATTTTTCCAATGCAACGTTCCCTCCTCCAACGAGCAAGGTGTGAATCTGATTCAGTTTGACGAATATGGGAAATAGCTGGTTCATGGCTATAAGGCTAGAGCTTTTTCTTTAATTTCTTGAAATGAGCGATGTTTTGCCACCACTTCACCGATTACAATAATTGCGGGTACCCCTACTCTTTTCTCCGTAGATTCATCCAAAATACTGTCTATGGTGCCGAAAACGACTTTTTCATTCGGTAAAGAACCATTTTGAATTAAAGCAATTGGTAAGCTGTGCAGGTTTCTTTCGCGATAAATGTTTACGATTTCAGCCAACTTTCCATAGCCCATCAGTACAACAACGGTAGCTTTAGACTCAGCGGCTAAATAAAGGTCTGTGGATAGCGAACCGTCCGATCTGGAGCCCGTAATCACCCAAAAACTTTCACTGATACCGCGATAAGTTAATGGTAGCTGCTGCAATCCAGTCAGTCCAATAGCAGAGGAAATACCTGGCACAACACTTGTTTCTATACCATATTGATGTACATAATCAATTTCTTCTCCGCCGCGGCCAAAGACAAATGGATCACCACCTTTTAGACGGACAACCTGCCCGTAATTTAGTGCATAATCCACCAGTAGACGATTGATTTCGTCCTGGGAAGTTGAGAGCTGTTCGGCGCGTTTTCCAACATATATCTTGATGCAATCAGGCGCTGCATAATCCAGCAATTCTTCATTTACGAGCGCGTCATATAAAATAACGTCCGCTTTTTCTATCGCTTTTATCCCTTTAAGGCTGATCAGTTCAGGATCTCCCGGTCCTGCTCCAACTAAGGTTACTTTCGCTTTTATTGACATACTATTCCCTCCCTATACCAATACTGGTTTTAAATTTTTACGTTGATAAACCGTATTGATAAACTTTGTTGCTTCCTGAATATAGGTAGCTGCAAAGTGCTCGTTTGGTTCATTTTTGCTGATCTGTAAGACTAGTTCCGGAAAGGCCTGATCAAAACTATATTCACCTGTTTCCACAAAATGCGCTTGGAATTCATTGATGACCGTATTTTGTGTACTTGCGCTAACTCCCTTATCTAATAATAATGCTTTTGCTGCTTGTACAAAGGTATTATATGCGTGATAGATAGCATCGGAGAATTTAGATTCCTGGAATGTCTCATTTGCCCATTGCAATTTTTCTTCCGCCTCATAAATTAAGGTTGCGACCAAGTCAATCACGACTCCCGCACATTCTCCCACGCCAATAGCTGTCTGAAATGTTCCTTCATGCCCCCAGTCCACAAACTCGTCCTCAGCAAGATTGGTCAGATCCGAAAGTGGTTTTAAAAGATTGTAGAAGTAATTCTTTCCTTGTCTATCATAGTAAGCATGAAAATTTTCATTCTCTTCCGCATTTTTCTTATAATCGTTCAGTACCCATTCAACGACATGCAAAACTCTTTTTGTTGGAACTTTGATAATGCGTTCGGCAACACGGCCTTCGCCATTTCCTATAGTTCCACCTCCCAGCATAACTTGTGCTGCAGGTACAACTTTGCCTTCTGCTTTGACAGAACTGCCGTGAAAACCGATATGTGCTAAACCGTGCTGACCACAAGAATTCATGCAGCCAGAGATTTTAATTTTCAGATCTCTATTAAACACGAAATCCTGATGGAATTCGGCTATGTAAGACTCAATAACACGAGCCATTTCCGTGCTATTTGAAATACCTAGATTACAGGTGTCTGTGCCAGGACAGGTTGTTACATCTGCTGTACTGTCAAAGCCTACTTGTGCAAGATCCAGTGATTTCAGCAGCTGATAAATATGTGGCAGAGATTTTTCTGTCGCATATTTCAATAGCAGGCTTTGATTTTGCGTAATGCGAATGTCGTCAGCGACTAGGTTTTTTAGCCCTGTTACCAATGCGCGTGCCTTGTCAGTACCGATATCACCTGTGGACACTCTTACATAAACTCCGTAATATCCTTCTTGTTTCTGTGCAAAAGTATTGGTGCTTTTCCAAACTTGATAGTTTAGGTCACTATCCAGATCAATACTTGGTACCTCGCTATCATCTGGGGCTAAAGGTTGTTCGATTTTGCTTCGATCAATGGGGAAAATCTTTACTTTCGTGGCAATTTTTTCGGATTCAATTAAACTCAAAACCTCTTCTAAGCCTAATTTTTGGATAAGGTATTTGAAGCGTGCCTTGTTTCTGTTATTTCGTTCTCCATAGCGGTCAAATACACGGAGTGTAGCTTCTATATAAGGGATAAGCTCATCTTCGTGTAAAAACTCACTCGTAACGGACGCCAAGAAAGGCTGAGATCCCAAACCTCCTCCCAGCAGGACTTTGAAGCCACGAGTTTCGACGCCATCAACTAGTTTCAATTTAGGAATAAAGCCCAGGTCGTGAATATATGAGAACGCTGTATCATCATCACTGGCAGAGAAAGACATTTTGAATTTTCTGCCCATTTCTGCACAGACTGGATTACGTAGGAAATATTCAAATGTAGCTTGTGCGTATGGAGATACATCAAACGGTTCCTTGGGATCAATACCAGAAGTTGGTGATGCTGTCACGTTGCGCACAGTGTTGCCACAGGCCTCACGTAATGTGATGTCATCTTCGGCCAATTTGGACCAAAGTTCTGGTGTACGGTCCAAGCTAACATAATGGATCTGTATATCTTGACGTGTTGTAAGATGTAGATTACGGCTTGCATATTCATCCGATATCGCAGCAATTTTAATCAATTGCTTAAACGTAACCTTTCCAAATGGAAGCTTTATACGAACCATCTGAACTCCAGGTTGTCTTTGTCCATATACTCCCCTGGCTAAGCGCAACGACCTAAATTTCTCGTCGGCGATCTTGCCTTCATGGAATAATCGAATCTTTTTTTCAAGTTCGATAATTTCCCTTTCCACGATTGGGTTTTCTAATTCTGTGCGGAAACTTTGCATAAAACAAATAAAATCTATTGATTTAGTATTCTTTTCTCGAGGTCAAATGTAAAAATATTTTTTTAATATTCTATAATATCTACCAAATTAATATATATTTGCCTTGTAAAATTTAATATACAAAACCTGTAGACTAATAGGTGTAATGATGAGAAAGTGTTTTATAGTCTTGATTTTAAGCTTTATAATCGTATTTGAGATAATTTCGTGTGCGCCTAAAGTTAAGAATGGCTACAGTAAAGAACGTGGTTTTGAAGGTAATATTTCTTTGTCTGGAGCATTTGCACTTTATCCTCTAGCAGTTGTATGGAGTGAAGACTTCAAAAAAATACATCCCCACGTTCGGTTCAATATATCAGCTGGTGGTGCGGGTAAAGGAATTGCCGATGTACTTACGGGGATGGTCGATATTGGGATGGTTTCGAGGGATCTTCATGAACAGGAAGTAAAAAAAGGGGCTGTTCCGATTGTTGTTGCAAAGGATGCTGTGATCTGTACAATCAATCCGGGTAACCCAAACTATCAGGCGATTTTGAAACGTGGTCTAAGCCGTGAAGAATTGTCCGATATTTTTATCAGTCGAAAATTCAAAACCTGGAAACAAATTGATCCTCGATTTACAGCTGACCCGATCAATGTATATGTTCGTTCTGATGCAGCCGGAGCAGCGGAGACCTGGGCTAAATTTTTTGGTCATAAGCAGGAAGATTTGCAGGGTATTGGAATTTTTGGTGATCCTGGGATAGCGCAGGCAATTAAGGATGATATTCATGGTATTGGCTTCAATAATATTAATTACGTCTATAATCTAAAGACAAATAAGGTATTTGATCGTATTGATGTGGTTCCATTAGATCTGAATAAAAATGGCCAGATTGAAAATGAGGAACGGTTTTACCACACCTTATCTGAATTAACGGCGGCAGTTGCAGCGGGTCGGTATCCTGCTCCACCCTCCAGAGAGCTGACCTTTGTGACGCGCCATAAGACAGAATCACTTCTATTGAAGGAGTTTATTTCATTTGTGCTTCAAAAGCAGGCACAATCACAGCTTCTTGAAAACGGTTATGTGCCGTTAAATGAAACATTGATAAAAGAAGAACTTAATAAGTTATAGCATGCTAAATACCCGTCTCGTTAAAGATGCGCTGGTGAAGCGATCCACTTTGCTCCTGCTGCTGATCTCTCTCTCTGTAGTGGTGATCATCGCGGTCGGTCTAACCATCAAGTCAATTCCACTATTTGAATATAGCAATATCTTTCAATTGCTGACTGATAAAGTATGGTCGCCGATGAAAGGCTCATTTGGTTTTTTACCTTTTATAGCAGGGACGCTAGCGGTCACTTTGATTTCACTTGTCATTGCAATTCCACTATGTGTATTAACGGCCGTTTATCTGACTGAATATGCTTCCGATGCCTTAAAAAATATGATGCTTCCTTTGGTTAATATTTTGGCTGCTATACCACCGGTGCTCTATGGTGTTTGGGGGGTATTGTTCATAGTCCCATTAATTCAGCTGTACATTGCGCCTATTTTTGGTGTTGTAACCTCTGGGTATTCGGTTCTTGCTGGTGGTATTGTACTTGCTGTGATGATCTTCCCAATCATGATTTCTATTATGGTTGAAGTGCTTCAAACAATACCTTATGAGCTCAAAGCGGCTTCGTTATCATTGGGTGCAACAAAGTGGGATACTATTAAGCATATCATTTTGAAAAAAGCACGGCCAGGGATTGTTGCTGCTATTGTCTTGTCGACGTCTAGGGCATTTGGAGAAACAATAGCCGTGTTGATGGTTTGTGGAAATGTTGCAAAAGTACCCACCTCAATATTTGATGCTGGGTATCCTATTCCGGCCTTGATTGCGAATAATTTTGGAGAAATGATGTCAATTCCACTTTATGAATCCGCTTTGATGTTTTCGGCGTTATTGCTGTTTGTCATCATATTTGTTTTTAATTTAATATCTCGTCTGATATTGAGACGACTGGAAGGAGATCAGCATGGATAATACAAAAAGACGCTTACTGAATGAAAAAGTAGCTAAAGGTTTTATGCATCTCTCTGGGGTCACCGTAACTGCCTCCCTTTTTTTCATTGTTGGAACTATATTGTATAAGGGTCTTCCCTACCTCAGCTGGGAGATGGTCAGCCAGCTGCCTAAGGGGGGATTTTACATCGGTAAGGAAGGTGGTATTTTGAATGCTATACTCGGTTCGTTATATCTGGCTGGCGTAGCAACGGCGCTTTCCGCTTTCATCGGGATACCCATTTCCCTTTATCTTAATGTGTATTTGGGAGCAAAATCCAGGGTTACACAATTCTCAAAACTTCTTTTCGACGTGCTGTACGGTGTCCCTTCTATTGTTTATGGCGCTGTTGGCTTTGGAATCATGGTGTATCTGGGCATTCGTGCCTCCTTATTGGGAGGAATTATCACAGTAACCTTGCTTACTGTTCCCATTGTGGTGCGGACTGTAGATGAACTGATCAAAACAATTCCCGAAGATCTAAAGAATGTAACGCTTTCGCTTGGGACTACACGCTGGGAGCTGGCCAAGGTGATGTTAAGAAGTGTACGTACCGGTCTACTCACTGCTATTTTACTCGCTTTTGGCCGAGCCATTGGCGACGTGGCTGGTGTCTTATTGACAACAGGTTTTAGTGATAATCTTCCAAAATATATCGATGAACCAGCGGCAACACTGCCTTTGGCCATATTTTTTCAGTTAAGTAGCCCTATTCCTGAAGTTCAGGGGCGTGCCTACGCTTCCGCTTTAGTTTTAACAATCATTATTTTAATTATTGTAGTATGCACACATATCCTTCAATCGAAACAAAAGAATCGTCGATAATTAATCCGTTAACTGATCCGCATATCGAAATTAAGGATCTTAACGTTTATATCGATGGACGGCATATACTCAAAAATATCAACCTCGCTTTGCCCAATAATAGCGTAACTTCTATTATTGGTCCGTCGGGTTGCGGAAAGACAACGCTTTTAAAAACACTCAACCGCTTGGTGGACGATACCAAAGGTGTTGAGATAACAGGATCAGTGCTAGTGAATGGTGAGGATATTTATGGCAAGAATGCTGAGGTGACACACATCCGTAAGAAAATGGGGCTTTTATCGCAGAAACCGTATCCACTACCCATGTCTATTTATGATAATGTAGCCTATGGCCCACGTATACACGGTACTCGAAGCAAGAAAGAGCTAGATAAGATTGTCGAAAAACAGCTGCGAAATGTAGCGTTGTGGGATGAGGTCAAAGATCGTCTAGGACATTCTGCCAGCGGTTTGTCTATAGGCCAGCAGCAAAGACTTTGCCTGGCTAGAGGCTTGGCTGTAGAGCCAGAGATTATACTTGGCGATGAATCGACATCGGCTTTGGACCCTTTGTCTACAGCCAAAATTGAGGAGCTATTGATTGAATTAAAAAAAGATTACACCATCGTTTTGGTGACACATATATTGCGGCAGGCAAGACGGGTGTCCGACTATATTCTTTTTGTTTATGGCGGGGAAATACTTGAGTTTGGTCCAACGGAGCAGGTTCTGTTAAACCCACAAAATGAAATTACTAAACAGTATGTAAAAGGATTTATATCCTAAGCAAGGAAGCTACTTATTCGTTGGTCAAAAGATTGCAGAATGCAATCTTGATTTAGGCTATAACTATATTTATAACTAAGTAGAGTTATAAATATAGTTATAGCCTAATTTTATGGGTGAATATTTCCGAATCGTTTTTACTTTAAATAGAATAAATCATCTACTCCAATTATTTTCTTTGATGTAAATCCTTCAGCATATTTTGTCTGTATGTAACGTCCAAATTCACGCGCTCTAGCCGCGGTAGATTCCATGAAATCGGGATTGGAGATATAAGTTTGCGGTTCATCGGGATTTACATTTTCTCCAGTGTAAAATTGGGTTTTATACGCTAAAACAGATTTTTCTTTGATGTGGTAATAATCTGTTATGTCAATAACAACATCTGGTTTGATATAATAGTCCTGTATAAATTGTAGCACTAATCGAGGACGGTAGGCCTCTTGAGGAAGATTGTTTTGGTCAAATGTTTCCACTTTTCTCAAGCCTGAAAGAAAGCAGGCCTCATTGACCATTTGTCCGGCTCTTCCGTGGTCTGGATGGCGGTCAGTAATGGCGTTTGTGATCACAATTTCTGGTTGATACTTGCGGATAGCACGTATCACTGCCATTTTCTCTTTTTCTGCATTTTCAAAAAAACCATCTCTTAAGCCGAGGTTTTCTCTTGCAGCTAAGCCTAGAATCTCAGCAGCATCCTTTGCTTCCTGTGCTCTGGTTTCGGCTGTGCCGCGGGTGCCTAGTTCACCTTGCGTCAAATCAACAATTCCTACTTTTTTTCCTTCAGCAACGTATTTTGCCATTACTCCTCCAGCACCTAATTCAGCGTCGTCAGGATGTACAGCAATGATTAATAGATCTAATTTTAACATATAATATTTTTTATTGGTCCTCCGCTTTTTGGGCAAATTGTCTTCCTTTATCTTTATGAAATAGGCGGGTGTTGTAATGTTGCTATTTCGAAATGACATGGTCAGCAATTCGATGTACGAACTGATGTTTGCGCTGCGGAGCCGCGGCAAAGGTAAGTAGTTTATGGTTTACTCTTCTAATAGACGCTCAATATTGCGACAAATTTTACTTGATAATGGCGAAGTAATCGGATAATAGAAATCAATCACCTCACCTTTTTTGTTTATCAGGTATTTGTGGAAATTCCAGGACGGCTTACTGTTGATGTGCCCATTTTTCTCTTTGTTTGAAAGAAAGCTATAAAGAGGGGTTGTATATTCGCCAATAACATGACTGCGTTTGAAAATAGGAAAACTCACTTGTTGGTTGATCCGGCAGAATGTTTCTAATGTGCTGCCTGTTAATGGTTCCTGATTCCGGAAATTGTTGGCCGGGAAAGCTAAAATTTCGAATCCTTTGTCCTTGTATTTTTGATAGAGTTTTTCGAGCGACTTAAACTGTCCCGTAAAAAGGCATTGACTGGCAGTATTGACGATTAATAAAACTTTTCCTTCAAAATCAGCGAGGGATTTTTTTTTGCCGTTAAACTGAAGCGCATCAAAGTCGTATATTGTTTTCATCTATTTTATGTTTTAGTTGGCTACATGACGGGTTGAGGTCTCGACTTCTCAAATTCCCGAATGATATTTTCAATGGCAAAGTCTTCTTTTGGGTCATAGGTTGACTTTAGATTGTGTCCGAATATTTTCGCGACACCTTGGTAGAAAAAAGCAGAAATCCCGCCTTTCATCTCTTTGACCATTTCGTAGCCTGTATGCCCTGTATAACGATCGATTAATTTGATGAGTATTTTACCTTGTGAAATGGTCATATTTTTGATCTCGCGATCAAACATCTGTTTTACATCGCTTTCACATTTCTCAACTAACGCTTTGTGTTCTTTTTTGTCTGAGGTCAAAGCGAGATCCCGATCAAGCTGGTCATATCTTTTTTGTGCGTATATTGCATAAGGTAGAACCTTGAGGACATTTCTTCTAAAGCGGAGATACTCTCTTCGTGCTTCTTCGCTCGACCAGGTCCGTTTAGCTACAACAATGACTTCAGGAATGGGAAACCATGGTAAAATCTCTCCGCTTTGCAGGGTTGTTGTCATATAACTGTTTACAGTCTCCTGCGCGCCTTCTCCATACAAAGGGAGCGTGAGCGATTGAGACTGCGCCCAACTGGACAAAGTCTCTGTGAGAAAAAGCAAACAAAATAATATTGTCTTCATCTGGGCAATTATATAACGCTTTTTTAATTTGTCAATGCTATAATATTTTGGTAGATTTATTACAAAATAAGTTAGCTTGAAAATAGTATTCAAGAATACATTAACTAAATTACACAAATTTACTCAAAAAACATCATTTACCTGCAACGTTTATGAAAGATTATGTGATTGATATTGAAGCAGAAAACAAAGAGATAAGGAAACGTTACCGTGCATTGTTACGCGCTTGTAAACCTACTTTACAACGTGGAGACAAGCAAGAGATTCGAAAGGCATTTGATTTAGCGCTGGATAGTCATAAAGAGATGCGTCGTAAATCAGGGGAGCCTTATATCTATCACCCGATTGCTGTTGCCCAGATTGCTGCCGAAGAAATTGGTTTAGGAACAACGTCAATTGTGTGTGCCTTACTCCATGATGTAGTTGAAGATACCAATGTTACGCTGGATGAAATTGAAGAAATGTTTGGTAAAAAAGTTCGCCGTATCATCGATGGGCTTACCAAGATTTCGGGGATTTTTGACCCCAATAGTTCCATGCAGGCTGAGAACTTTAGAAAAATGCTGCTCACACTTGCCGATGACGTTCGTGTAATTCTAATCAAATTGGCTGATAGGCTGCATAATATGCGTACCATGGAATTCATGGCGAGAGACAAGCAGCTAAAGATCGCCTCCGAAACGAGTTATCTGTATGCGCCTTTAGCGCATCGCCTGGGACTTTATGCCATTAAATCCGAATTGGAAGATCTTTCGATGAAATACACCGATCCGGATACTTATAAATTCATCGCGCGAAAACTGAATGAGAAGAAAGCGGAGCGTGAGCGGTTTATTGGTGATTTTATAGGTCCTATTAAAGAGATTTTGGAGGAACAAGGTATTATGGCCTCTGTATTTGGACGGCCAAAATCTATCCATTCTATTTGGAATAAGATGCGGAAGAAGTCTATTCCTTTTGAGGAAGTTTATGATCTTTTTGCAATTCGTATCGTCATAGACGCTGTTGATGAAAAGGAAAAGACAGAATGCTGGAAAGTCTATTCTATTGTGACAGATCTGTATCGTCCTAACCCAGACCGTTTGCGGGATTGGATCTCCTCTCCTAAAGGAAATGGCTATGAATCATTGCATACGACAGTAATGGGGCCAAAAGGACAATGGGTAGAAGTTCAGATTCGGACCAAACGTATGAATGAGATTGCTGAAAAAGGTTTTGCGGCGCATTGGAAGTACAAAGAATCAAATTCGGATTCAGGTCTGGATCAGTGGATCAAGAAAATACGTGATGTATTGAGCAGTCCGGACCAGAACGCAATGGATTTTGTGGATGATTTTAAAATGAATCTCTTCTCCGATGAGATTTTTATATTCACCCCGAAGGGAACTTTGATTCAGTTGCCAAATAGTGCAACCGCCTTAGATTTTGCATTTGAAATACACTCTGATATTGGCGCAAGCTGTATTGGGGCTAAAGTAAATCACAAGCTTGTCCCTTTGAGTCATATTTTACAAAATGGAGATCAGGTAGAGATTATTACTTCGAGCAAACAGTCGCCTAAAGAAGATTGGTTAAATTTTGTGGTGACGGCAAAAGCCAAATCTAAAATTAGATCTTCTTTAAAAGAGGAAAAACGAAGAGTTGCGGAGGATGGAAAAGAGATTTTGGAGCGGAAGCTGAAGTCTCTTAAAGTCACGTATAATACGGATAATATCAATAAAATTGCCAATTTTCTGAAGTACCCAAGTTCACAGGATCTTTTCTATAATGTTGCTAAGGGAGTTGTTGACATCAGACAGTTAAGGGAGTATGTGGCGCATGAAAAAGCGGTTGAAATTAATACAAGCTCTTCATCTGGAAATCAATTCAATACTCATATTAGTGGTCTCGTCGAAAAGATCAATAAGAAGGAATTCGATACGATCTTAATTGGAGATGACATGCAGAAAGTCGATTATACTTTAGCGCCATGCTGCAATCCAATCCCTGGTGATGATGTTTTTGGCTTTTTAACTGTTAATGATGGTATAAAAATCCACCGTACGAGTTGTCCAAATGCATCCAAGTTGATGGCTAATTATGGCTATAGAATTCTAAAGGCACGCTGGGCTTCAACAAAAGATTCTGCATTTTTGACAGGTCTGCACATTGTTGGCATAGATGATGTTGGATTAGTTAATAAGATTACAACTGTTATTTCACAAGAATTCGCTGTTAATATTAGGTCGTTGTCCATTTCAAGCAACGACGGTATTTTTGACGGTAATATTATGGTCTATGTGAATGATACTGCACAACTTGAAAGTTTAATGAAAAATTTAAAGCAAGTCAGAGGAATAACAGGAGTCAATCGATACGAATCGGAAAATTAATAGCCAATGTTTGGATTGATGATTCTGCTAGAGCAACTGCTCCTGTGTCCTATTTTAATAGAGGAAATATCAATCTTAATTGGTAAATTTGTACAAGAATATTTTTACTATGAATCAAGCTGAAAATTTTGCAACTGTAAAAAAAATCTTCGAAGCCTACTTAGAAAATAAAAATCTAAGAAAAACACCAGAACGCTATGCGATTTTGGAAGAGATTTATTCCCGAACCGATCACTTTGATGTCGAGTCTTTGTATATCCATATGAAGAACAAGAAGTATCGTGTTAGTCGTGCTACAGTTTATAATACCTTAGAACTCTTGGTGTCTTGTGACTTGGTTACCAAACACCAGTTTGGAAGAAACATGGCGCAATTTGAAAAATCTTATGGTTTTAAACAACACGATCACGTGATCTGTATTGAATGTAATAAGGTCGTTGAATTCTGTGACCCACGTATCAATCAAATTCAGAGTCTGATGGGTGATCTTTTAAAATTTGACATTAAGCACCACTCGCTCAATTTGTACGGTGTATGCCAAGATTGCCAAATTAAAAACAAAAAGGAAGAAACCATAGCTCATGAAGCTATTTCAAATTAATCTTATATTTTCTTAAATATAATAGTACATTTGTTCAGGAATGTTCAGGGGGAAAATTCCTGAACATTTTATTTTTTGATAGAGTCTATTTTATTAATAACATTTTAATTACTATACTTTAAAAGCTATGCAAGTTGATGTGCTTTTGGGCTTACAATGGGGTGACGAGGGTAAAGGTAAAATCGTAGACGTATTTTGTCCAAAATACGATTTAATCGCTCGTTTCCAAGGCGGCCCTAACGCCGGACACACGTTGGAATTCGATAACAAGAAATTCGTACTCAACACAATTCCATCTGGTATCTTCAATGAAGGTACACTAAATCTTATTGGTAATGGCGTCGTTATTGATCCAATTATCTTAAAAAGAGAATTAGACAATCTAAAGACAGCTGGTTTTGATCCGGTGGGTAAAGGCAATTTGGTTTTGGCGCGTAAAGCACACCTTATTCTGCCAACACACCAATTATTGGATGCTGCTTCCGAATCAAAAATGGGAGCAGGAAAAATTGGGTCTACCTTAAAAGGTATCGGTCCTACTTACATGGATAAAACAGGAAGAAATGGTTTACGTGTAGGTGATACCACTCTTCCAGATTTTCAAGAGCGTTACCAAAAATTGAAGGAAAAGCACCTAAGCATTCTTTCGCACTATGGGGAAATTCCTGATTTCAGTGAAAAAGAGAAAGCATTCTTAGATGCTATCGAATTCATTAAGTCTATACCTCATGTGGATTCAGAGCATTTGGTTAATCAATATCTCAAAGAAGGCAAGCGCGTATTAGCGGAGGGTGCACAAGGTACACTTTTAGATGTTGATTTTGGTTCATATCCGTTTGTTACTTCATCGAACACTACAACAGCGGGTGCTTGTACCGGCCTTGGTATTGCTCCGAATAAAATAGGCAAGGTATATGGTATCTTTAAGGCATATGCCACTCGTGTGGGTGGTGGTCCCTTCCCTACTGAACTTCATGATGAAACGGGTGAGAAATTGCGTCAACTAGGTCATGAATTTGGAGCGACTACTGGTCGTGCTCGTCGTACAGGTTGGATTGATATTCCGGCGTTGAAATATGCCATTATGCTAAATGGTGTGACTGACCTGATTATGATGAAGGCAGACGTATTGGATACTTTCGATAAAATTTATGCGTGTACACACTATAAGTACAATGGTGAAGTGATTGATTATATGCCTTATGAAATCATCACACACCAAGCGGAGCCTATTTTAGAAGAAATTGAAGGCTGGAAGCAAGATTTGACAGGTATAACATCGGAAGGAGAAATACCTGAAGCATTAAAAAATTATATTTCTTATTTAGAGAAAGCTCTCGAAGTGCCTATCACGATCTTATCGGTGGGTCCTGATCGTAAACAAACATTAGCTTTATCAAAATAAACTATGCGGATCGAAAGTTTTGATCTTCTCGATTCTAAAGATAAATTTCATCAAAAAGCCCTGCATTGGTCAGGGCAATTTGATGAAATTTCTTTCTTTAATAGCAATGGGATGTCCGATCAATGGGGGAAATTTGAACGTATATTAGCAGTAAAAGCTTTATACTCTTTTCGTGCAGAGGAAAATGTATTTGACCAGCTTGATGCATTTTTGAAATTACATCAGTTTCCGTTTATTCCTGGATTCTTATCCTACGACCTCAAGAATGAGATAGAAGAATTACAAACAACAGGCAAGGATCAGCTTGGATTTCCGGAAGCCTATTTCTTTGTACCAGCCATTGTACTTCGATGGACAGACGATCAAGTACATATAGAAGCCGAAGATCCTGTTAAAATCTATCAAGCTATCTTGAATACTGAGATTCCTGCAACAGCCCCAATTTCCGTGCAAGTTCAATCGCGTTGGACAAAGAGTGAATATGTTAAAGCATTTGAAAATGTACAAGCTCATATTCAGCGTGGAGATATTTATGAAGTTAACCTTTGTCAGGAATTTTTCGCTGAAGGCGCTGATATCACTCCCGTCGAAGTTTATCATAGACTAAATACCATATCGCCTACACCATTTAGTTCATTCTTCAAAGTTGGGCATCATTTTATCATCAGTGCCTCACCAGAGCGGTTTTTAGCGAAAAAACAAGGGAAGCTGATTTCTCAGCCAATTAAAGGGACTGCTAAAAGAGGCGCAAATTCGGAAGAAGACCAGCAAATTATAGCGGAGATGCTTAGGTCAAAAAAAGAGATCGCCGAAAATGTGATGATTGTTGATTTGGTCCGGAATGATTTGACAAGGAGCGCTTTTCCTGGCACGGTTGAGGCTACCCATCTTTTTGAAATTCAATCTTTTGAGCAGGTGCATCAAATGATCTCTACCGTTACATGTATGCAGGATCCGAAAATTTCCAATGTAGATGTATTTAGAAATACCTTTCCTGCAGGTTCGATGACTGGTGCTCCCAAAATCGCAGCGATGCAAATCTGCAATCAGCTTGAAGCCCGAAAGCGAGGTATTTACGCCGGATCTATAGGATATTTTGACAGCCTCCACGATGAATTTGATTTTAACGTGGTTATTCGCTCATTGCTTTACAATAAAGAAAAAGAGTACCTTTCTTTTCATACAGGTGGAGCGGTTACCAATCAGGCAGCTGCAGATCAGGAGTATCAAGAATGTCTTTTGAAAGCTTCTGCGATCCTTGAAGCCTTGGATGCAAGCTTGCGGTCATAAAACTATACTAATTTTGTAGAGAATATTTTTTGCTTCAAGTATTTTTTCGACCTTTGTCCCGTTGGCAGCACAGATTCCCTATATCGATCTACATACTCATCGGAATTATCCGGTCAAAGAGAGCGGAGTTCTTTCTGTTAAGAATGTCGCCTTGAACCATTCTGAGACAATCACTGAAGCGGATTGCTCCATAGGTTTACATCCATGGTTTATCGATGGGAATTCTGAGCACGAATTGCGGTTAATGGCCAATGAATTAAATCGACCGCAAGTTTTGGCTATAGGTGAATGTGGTTTGGACAAAAATACCGCCATTCCCCTCTCCGATCAAAAGTCTGTCTTTGACCGACAGGTTCAGCTGGCTCAGGCTTATCGGAAGCCCTTGATTATTCACTGTGTTCGTGCTTTTCAGGAAACAGTCGATAGTTTAAAGAGCATGAAGTTTGAAGGAGCTGTTGTTTTTCATGGTTATCGCAAGAATTGGATTTTAGCTAAACAGTTAATAGACAGGGGTTACTATTTGTCTATAGGTGTACATTGTTTAAATGGAAGCCAGGATGAGCTTTTGAAAAATATTCCGCTTGCACATTTGTTTTTGGAGACAGATATGGATGTTACAGTGGAGATTACCACGCTCTATCAATACGTGGCACAGATCAGATCTCTTGAACCGGAAGAGGTAAAAGAGAATCTTTACCGGAATTATAGGAATGTATTTAATAAATGAAATCACCTGGATTTATTCAGTCCCGATACTGAGCAAATAAATCTGATAATTTCATCACAAGAAGAAAACAAATTTGAATAGATGAAAGATTTAAGTTGGCTGTCGCGTACCGAAGCATTGATCGGTAGAACGGCGGTGGAAAAATTAGCAAATTCACATGTAATGGTTTTAGGTTTAGGCGGGGTTGGTTCTTTTGCTGCGGAATTTATATGTCGAGCAGGTGTTGGCAAAATGACTATTATTGATGGAGATACCGTAGATCCTTCCAATCGAAATAGACAACTGCCTGCTTTGGCGACCAATCACGGCGAAGCAAAAGCAGAGATTATGCGGGAAAGACTGTTAGCGATCAATCCTGAACTTGATTTAACAGTTATACAGGACTTTATAATACCAGAAAAAATACCGGCTTTGTTAGATCTTGCTCCGGATTATTGTGTAGAAGCTATTGATAGCATCACGCCTAAACTATTCTTTATTCGACGAGCGCTGGAGGCTAATATTCCATTTGTAAGTTCTATGGGTGCAGGCGGTAAAGTGGATCCAACAAAGATCCAAATTGCAGATATCGGTAAATCCTACAATTGTAAGCTGGCACAGCACATTCGTAAGAAATTACGCAAACACGGTATTCGAAATGGTGTTAAAGTAGCATTCTCCACAGAATTGCCCGACAAGAATTCATTATTATATACCGATGGAAGTAATTTTAAAAAGTCCGCCTATGGGACCATGTCTTACCTACCAGCAGCATTTGGTGGAGCAATAGCATCGGTTGCTATACGAGATTTAATCGAAAATGCTTAACTTAGGTATTAAATAAACATATGAACAAATAAAAGAAGCTTCCTTTCCTTGGATTGGAGGCTTCTTTTTATTTTCGCTATCGACTCGTGACGCCTTTCATATCAATTCCTTTGGGTTTGATGTGTGCCAACCTTTTTTTTAACGTATCTATTTTTGATTTTTCAAGATTGCCCGTCGCGATGATAATACCTTCCTTAACCTGTGCCGTTATTGTTGGAAAGTCTTCAAGAACAAGGTTTACGTCCCTTGTCAAAGTAGAATCTATCGCACCACCTAAGATTTCATGATATTTTTCACGGGCATCCTCAGGTTCTGGAAGGTTTACAATGATATTGTTGTGGATAGATTTGATTTCCTCTCCTCCTACGGATCTTGTTTTATCTTCAATTTCCCGTTTAAGATCGTCTGAACCTATCTGTCCGTTCAAAGTTACGTTACCTTCCTCTACATCCACTTCAATGCCAGCAGTTGTCTTCAATGCGTTCTCAATTTTAGACTTGAGTTTGTCATCCGATTCAGGGGATCTACACGAATGAACAAATGGTAAAATACCTAATGAAAAAATCAAAAATAAACTACTTAATTTCATATCATCCTTCTTTTCTATACTAAATAAGAACAGATAGATTGGAATATTGTTTAATGTTTCCGTTTTTCAGACCGCTAGCAAATTGCGGTTATTTGCTGAGTTGTTTTGTTGAAGGTAAAACTATCTCCTATTTCTTTTCCGATAAGCAGCTGACCTATCGGAGAAACTGGAGAAATGACGAAGATATTATTGTCCCTAATTGTTAATGCACCAATACTTGTTGCAATCAGATATAGCCCCGTATCCGTCTGGACAAGGCTCCCCAATCTGACAAACTCTGGTCTATCGTCCCCAGCGGTTGCTATACTATTAAGCTGTTGAAGGTCTTTATTGGCCTCTAAGAGCTGCTTCTGATAGCGATTGATATCCTGTTGGATCATTTCGCGCGAAGTCTCGTATTTGTCACCAGCACTACTTTTAGTGTCATCATTACTTGAGTCTTGAGCTGTTTCCAATGCGGATTCAATCATGTCGATGCGTTCTTGTGTACGCTTTAGGACTATTCCAAGTACTTCCTTTTTTAAATCGAAATTGCTATTTGTCATCCTGAAAAATAAGGAATAAGTTTTATTCATAAAAAAATAAAAACAATAAGCTTAATCTCAATAGGATATAATAAATCTATTGGCAAAAAATTAAAATGGAGTTGCAATACATTAAAAAATTGCTACATTTGTGCACTGAAACACGGAAAGGTGTCAGAGTGGTCGAATGAGCAGTCCTGGAAAGACTGTATACGGGATGACTGTATCGAGGGTTCGAATCCCTCCCTTTCCGCCAAATGATACAAATGCCACGAATAATCGCTATTCGTGGCATTTTTGTTTTTAGCACTATAAAATACGCACTGGAAGCGGCTTTGAGCCATAAGGTTCGAATCCCGCCGATAATAAAACAATTGCCATGAAATCCAAATTCATGGCAGTTTTTATTAACACACGGTATTAAGTGGATAATACCTGAAAAATCAAATTAGTTCAAATCCCTCCTCCTCCCAAACCTTTAGTTTTTCACAATAAAAATAAAGCCCTAGAGGTAAACAATAGGGCTTATAAATAGGGATTGTTTTTTGTTATAGCGCGCCCACCCTATTGCAGTAATACGCGCAAAACACCAACAAATTTATAACCTTTACATTTCCTTTATATTTCGTCGATTAATTCTTGTATTTGCCTGATAAAATTATCGGAAGAATAATTACCAAATCCGGTGTGATAAAGTCTGATTTTGCCCTTCTTATCAAGTACTACCGTTGTAGGCAATGATCCGGAGAATATTTCTGCCGGGGCACTGCCTTTTAAATGAAACATAGGAAATGAAAACTTTTCCTTTTCCAAATAGGCTTGTCCTTTTGTGAGGTCAGCATCGGTATTGATCGGAAGAAAGAAAATGCCTGGATTATCTTTGTATTTGGAATACAGCATTTCTATGGAGGGAAATTCTGCCCTACAGGGAGGACACCAAGGGGCCCAGAAATTAATAAAAATTACTTTGCCCCTTAAGGATGAAGTGTTACGGACCTTTTCCAAATTATCTGTAAAGTCAAAATCAACATTTACTTGGCTGAGGTCAATAGCATCTTTTTTAATAATGCTCGAATTAAATAATCCAGTTTTTAGTAATTGCTGGAGTACAAAAGTTTTGGCATCGGGAATTAAAACCAAAATTGCTGTTATTAACAGCAGTATTATGCTGACAACATTTCTCTTTAACCAGGATACTATATTTGCTAAGTTGTAAACTTTGGGATTGTTTCTATTATCTTCCATTTATTTCTCCTTTAAACTGTTAATTACTATCCACCAATTCTTTTAACATTTTGACCATTTCGGGGCTAGAATAATCTCTTCCGCCTTCCAAATGTTCTATCATATCTCCTGATTTATTTAGAATCACTGTTGTTGGAATTGCGTTTCCTAGATAATTGTCTGGAATATCACTATTGGGAACAAAAACGTCAAGGTCAAACTTATTTTTCTCCATGTAGGAAAGGGATTTGTCCATTTTATTATCCACGTCAACCATCAAAAAGACAATATCCTGACTACCTATAAAGGTTTGTTTGAGCTTATGGATGGAAGGAATTTCTTCTATACAAGGTGGGCACCATAGTGCCCAGAAATTAATAAAAACTACCTTCCCTTTCAGCGAACTAAGCATTACCGTCTTTCCATCCTTATCTTTAAATGAAATTCCGGCTATCAAATCTTTTGTCTCATTATCTGGACCTCCGTTAACTAAGGTTTCACCATTCTCCGTATTACCTTTATTTTCACTATCTGTATTTCCGCAGGCAGTAAAGAAAAAGATGGCCACTAACATTAAACAGATCCCAGCGACTAATTTCATTGGGATATTTTTATTTGAGCTTATTGATTTATATTTTTTTTCCATTTTATTTTTATTGTTTAAAAGTGACTATCTGATATATGATTTAATGCTAATTATTATTTGCCCGGCCCCTCTTTGATTTCTTCCGAGGGTTTTAAAATGATATTATCTTCTTGATTTAAATTCCCAAACACCTCTGTCAATGAGTCTAACCGGATCCCTTCTTTGACTGGAATTCTCTTTACTTCATTTCCGTTCAAGGTAAGAACGTAATTTCCCGACTGTGTGTTTAGTACACTGCCATTTTTAACCCAAAACGTAGGCGATTTACGTTTTAATTTCAGCATAACCTGGGCATAATCCCCACCCTGAAGTTCACCCGATGGATTGTTAACCTCAAATTCCAAGGTAAGCGAGCGGTCCTGCTGATCAATCAAACCTGATGTGCGGGTAAGTTTGGTCTGGTAAGTTTTAGCAGGTTGGGAACTGATAGTAAAGGTGGCGGGCATCCCCTGCTGCACGGAAGAGCTGTGTTTTTCAGGTAGAGATAAGGTCAGGCGCAAGTTGTTATTCTGAGCCATCATAAATAAAGGTGTATTGGCACCTGTACCAGCCAAAGCACCTACTGAAACATTTCTTTGGGTTATAATTCCATCGAATGGCGCGGTGATGCGCAGATATTGGGAGAGCTGTGAAGAGTGTGCTGTTCCCGCTTTGGAAGCCTCATAGGCTGACTGGGCACTTTCCATCGCACTTTTCGCTCTATCGAGTTCAATATCTGCAACTGCCCCTGTGGTTTTGGATGCTGTAATCAACCTATCATAAGCCTGTTTGGCATAAAGAAAATCACTATAAACTTTTTGCTCAGTTGATTTGTCGGAGAGGTATTGCTGTTGCATTTCAGGAGCTTCCAGGACGGCCAAAAGCTGGCCTTTTCGCACCCTATCTCCCCTGTCTACATACATCTTCTGAACAAACCCCGTCACTTTTGCAAACACAGCCACCTGCTCAAATGGTTTTAACTCGGCAGGAATCGACAACTCATATTCAGGGTTGATGTGTTCAATAAGAGCTGTCTTGTAATTTATGGATTTAGGCTGCTCTTTCTTTACCTGTTCTTTCTTTTTCTCATGCTGCGAGCAAGCTGACAGTGAAAGCACTATAAATGCAGTGAATGCTATAGTTGAAAATTTTCTATTGGTTGAAATGTTATAATACATTGTAATTATCTAATTTAAAAGTTTGCTATATCGTTTGTTTACCAGGTTGTAATTCGTGAAATCTGCTCTCGGAATCATCAGGATCCAAGGAAGGGCTAATGACCTTTGTCCTTGACATCAGAGAAGAAAAGAAATGCGGAACCAGTACCAGAATGGTAAAAGTGGAGGCAATAAGTCCGCCGATAACCGCCCGGCCTAAAGGTGCGACCTGTTCGGCACCATCACCTAGTCCCAGTGCCATTGGCAACATCCCGGCAAGCATCGCTGCAGCGGTCATGAGAACCGGTCTCAACCTGGATGAAGCGGCCAATCTGGAAGCGTTCGAAGGTTTTAGCAACAGTTTTCTTCGGTAATATTCTGCCTCGTTGACCAACAGTACGGCATTGGACACGGATACACCTAATGACATAATAATCCCCATGTAGGATTGCAGATTAAGCGTACTGCCAGTCAAATAGAGAATAATCAGACTACCTGCTATTACTGCAGGCAAGACCGAAAGAATAATCAACGGCACTTTAAAGGATTGGTAATACGCGGAAAGCATCAGGAATATGGCAATAATAGCAACACCTAAGCCTGCAATGAGGCTGCCTAGGGTATCGTCCAGTAGCTGCAGCGTTCCCTCGGTCCATATGGTCGTACCGCGTGGAGGATCTCCAGCATCCTTAATGGCCTTTTTGACCGCACTGGAAGCAGTACCAAGATCTTTACCATATACATTGGCGACAATGGTCACGTAACGGTTTGGCCCTTTACGGTTTACTTGGGCCGGTGCTGTCACCCTGCGAATGGTAGCCACATCCTCTAACACCGGACGAAGACTTCCGGCTTTCAGGGGAAGGGAACGTAATCTTTCTTCAGACATGATTCCTTCGGGAATCTGTACCTGGGTCTGAAACACCAAACCAGATTTGGGGTCGATCCATAGGTTTTTATCCGTAAAACGAGTTGAGGAGGTAGCCGTTACCAGACTGCGGGTAATATCCTGCATCGTTAGACCAAATTGCCCGGCTAAGTCCCGATTTACTTCGATATCCATGCTCGGGTAAGCGATCGGTTCTGCAATCCGCACATCGCGTAAATAGGGAATCTTTTTCAGATTGGCCTCAATCTTTGAGGCATGTGCGTAAGCACCTTTTACCTGCCCTGCTCCTACTTTAACTTCTATGGGTGTCATGGCACCCTGTCCCATAATCTTTTCGGTAAGCTCCATCGGTTCGAAATTAAATGCCACATCCGGATACTTTTTTATGATCTTATTGCGGATGTTTTCTTTAAAGTCTTCCATTGAGCCTTTAAATACGTTTTGGTTTACAGAGATTTGCAAGACTGCTTCGTGTGAAGAATTACTAAAAAGAAAGATCGGATTGATAGGTGATCCTGCTGGATGCATTCCCACAAATGCAGAGGTGATATTTAAACCATTTTCAGGCAGTTCAGCTTTAATGTCTTCGGTAATATCTTTGACAATCCGTTCTGTTTTTTCCAGCCTGCTACCCTGTGGAGCCTGTATACGCATCTGAAAATCACCATTATTGGAAACAGGCATGACATCCGTACCCACAACAGTCAACAGTAAGGCGGAAATAGCGGTCGCTACCAGGAGGTAAACAACGAAAAGAGAAACAGCCCTTGTTGACCATTTACGCATGCGAAAAGAATAATTCACACGGAATTTTTCAAAAAAAGCACGTTTTCTCGGGGTGTTGGCCACAATGTTGTGTTTGTTTTTCATCATCCAGTTTGCCAGGATCGGGACAAAAGTCTGCGAAGCTAAAAAAGAAGCAACCATCGCAAATGCTACCGCCATGGACAATGGCATAAACATATCCTTGGGAATACCCGTCATGATAAACGCAGGAGTCAAAACGGCCAGGATACAGAATAAAATCAGCAATTTAGCAACCGAGATTTCAAGCAAAGCATCAATAATGGCACGTTGCTTGGTTTTGCCCATTTCCATATGCTGATGTATATTCTCTATGGTAACCGTGGCTTCATCGACCAGGATACCAATGGAAAGAGCGAGACCGCTCAAAGTCATGATATTGATCGTTTGTCCGAAGAGATATAATGTTGTTACAGCTGAAAGAATAGCAATCGGAATAGTCAGAACCACAATGATCGCGCCCCTGGTATCTCCTAAGAAGAGTAATATGACTAAACCTGTAAAAACAGCCCCTAATATCCCTTCGTGAATAAGATTAGAAAGAGAGCGTTCAATATAGCTTGACTGGTCAAATTCATAGCTCACTTTTACATCTTCGGGCAGCTGCTCCTTCAGCATGGGAATGGCATTTTTGAGGTTCTCCACAGCTTCCAAAGTGGAGGCATCCGCTTTTTTAATAATCGGAAGGTAAACCGAGCGCTTGCCATTAATCAAAGCATAACTAACGGTCTGATCGGCACCATCCTCCACGCGAGCGACATCACCCACATAAACGGTACGGTTATCATTTGATTTAACCGGAGTCTTTAGAAGCTCTTCGGGTCCTTTAGCAATTGAATTGATTGGAGCCATCAGGTTTTCATCCCCAATGCGAATATTTCCCGCAGGAGACGGAAGACTATTTTTAGTTATCGCGACAGTAATATCTTCTGGATTCAGGCCATTGGCCTGCATCGCTTCCGGATCAATATTGATGACAATAGTTCGGGTATTTCCGCCAAAAGGTGCTGGAGAAGTTATACCTGGGATCTGCACAAACATCGGTCTAATTTTAGTTAGCGCCAAGGTCTGTATTTCATTCACGGACCGCTGATCGCTTTCAAATACCAGATTGCCGACCGGAAGTGAACTACCATCGAACCGGACCACCATTGGAGGAACGGCACCGGGAGGAAGAAATCCCATCGCACGGGATACCGAAGCAGATACTTCGCCCGATGCCTGTGCCATGTTAGTACCGGGATAGAACGTAAGTTTCATCAGCGTAAGTCCCTGTACACTTTTAAAATCTATATTTTTTACACCACTCACAAACAGGAGTACTTTTTGGAACTCGTTAGCCATAAAACCATCCATATAGGCTGGGGAAAGTCCTCCATAGGGCATTGCAACATACATTGCCGGTAATTCGACTTCGGGGAAAATATCGACGTTTATTTTTTTTACTGTGTTGTAGGAAAAGAATACTATTGCTAATACGACAACCATAATCGCAATAGGTTTTCTTAACGCAAATCTTATGATGTTCATATACGATCAATTAGAGGTTGTTAAATAGAAAATCGAAATCGGCAGTCATTTCGGCTTCGTAAGCCAGTAGTAACCAATAATCCCGTGATGCTTCAATGTGATTGTTTTCGGCCTGCTCGAGCAAAATGCGTATCTGCAACAATTCACTGAGTGTGATCAGTCCACTCTTATATCTTGCCAGATACATATCATAGGCGTCCTGGCTCTGCTTGACCGCCAGGCCCGTTTTCTGGAGCTGCTTGTATTGTTGTGAGATTTTCACCTGGGAAGCAGAAAGATCGGCTTGCATGGCCAGTTCATATTGTGTCTGAAGAGATCTGGTGCTTTCAGCATCTTTGAAAAGCTTCTCGGCTTTCATCTTGTTGGTATGTAGGCTGGTCAAGTTCCAGGTCATACCGATTCCAACAAGGAAATTGTTTGTTGTATTATTAAAACCATCCTTCCATGCACCTGATACTTTACCGTTTGGGCTAATGCCGGTTCCCCGGTAAGCATATCCTCCTAACAGGTTGAATGAAGGAAGGGCAGCTTTCATTTGTGCCTGACCACTCGAAGCGTAATATTGGGCCTGCTCATTCAAAGCATCAAGGACAGGATGCTCAGGATTGATTGAACGGACTTTATTTAATCCGATTTCAGTAAAATTGCCAAATCGGCCGGCTGATGCGGCATAATTAACCGTATCATTGCCATACAGTTCCAATAGTTTGACATAGGCCGCATTTTTTTGGCCGGTCCATTTTTCTTGCTCACCCAAAGCCTGAACATAGGATGAGGAGGCGAGCAAACTATCGGCAGCGGGTCTTAGCCCTGATGCAGATAAGCCAGATGTAATTTTCCGAATATCATCCAGTCGTTCTGTATTCTTATCTGTCCATCTGAGCTTTGCATTATTATACAAAAGACTGATGTATCTTTCCGACAATAACTTTTTCAGGCTAAGCAAATAAGCCTCCTTTTCACTAACCGATTTGTTGAATAAAGAGCCCGCAGCCTTATTTTGCGTTTGAAGTTTACCGAAAGAAAATACTTCCCATTGTACCAACGCCGAACCAAAGGTATTGGCTGCTGTCGAACTGCCTTCCAATGGAGCAGCTGAACCACTAACATTAAAAAAGCCAGCCTGGGGAAAGAATGCGCCAGCACTCCCTTCAAAGGTGCCGTAGGTATTCTGTGCCTGTGCGTTGACCTGGGGGAGCATATTACTTTTTACAGCCTTTTGATTAAACCTTGCGGCATCAATCGCAGCAGATTTTACATTTACCCCCACATAGTTATTTTCTACTTTGGACCAGAGGGAACCCAAAGTATTATCCATTTGTTGCTGTGCACTTAATGGATGCGCAGCAACAATGGCTGACCACAGCAATGCGGTCGCCATAATATGTTTAATCATATTATTATACGAATTTTTGACAGGTCGTAAATCACGACCCTGAATTATCTTAAAATGAAAACGATAAAAATTATGCCCATTGAGAAGACTGACTCAATAGGTAAAAAAGGAAAGAAGTATAAAATTAGTGAATGATGAGTTTTCGATACTCCAGGAATAGCGGTATCGTGCTTCTGATCCTGTTACTCCCACTGTACATGGGATGCTTGATTTCTTTTGGATTTACCCGAAACCCAAAATAGAAAAGAAAAGCCAACGAAAGAATGAATGCAGGTAATAAATCATTCGAATCAATTGAATTCTTGTGAAAAATTTGGTTATCCTCAATATTATACTGAGGGCATTTTTCTATCAAATTAGTTGAAACGCTCTGATGACCTTTACTTACCCCTCTTTCAGTTTTAATAGGGATACCAGCCCAATTTTTAATGCTTAACTTAACAGGACAGGAAGTTAAGAGTACCAACAAAATCGCAGCGCATACTAAGAAGTAGCGTTTGAAATTTGTCAACATATTTAAAATTGTTCTGTTCATGAATTTTTAAAAGTAGCAATATTTAAAATTGCATGCAAATAAACTATTTCATTTTAAGCTTTATTAACATGAAAAACAATAAAAAGGCTGGAATACTTTCTTGAAAAATCCATTATGGTAATTAATTATGGATTTAATAATTGATTGTATGCTCGACATATTTATAATTAGTCATAATGTTAAATTCACAAATTTTAAAAGCGCCAATATTAACGTTGGAAAGAGATTAAAAACCATAACAGCAATAGCTGCCGTTATGGTTTGTTTCATAAGTAAAAGAAAAAATTAATACCTACCTAAAATACCTTCATACATCCGTTTGAATTGTGGCACCTCAAGTTTGTATTCTTGAGCTTTTTTTACTACAAAGCCACTTAATGAATCAATTTCCGTCTTTTCTCTACGAGCCATAAAATCAGCGCACATGGAAGATGTTGATTGTGGCTGTAGAAGTAGAAATCTATTCCAAACAATGTCACTAAAATCAGGTTCCAAAAGAATACCCATTTTTAGCGCAAGGGAAATACATTCATTAATAAGATCTGCAAATTCACTTATATATGTTTGATTTGCTTTAATCTCCCCAAATGATAATAAATAGTAAGAAGTTATTGTTGCAATAGCAGCTATAAATATGAATTTCTGCCAAACTTGTATATTTATTTCTTCCGTTAATTTGCAAACAATTCCAGCTTTATGAAATAATTCTGAAAGATAGTTTAGTCGAACGTCAACAGTACCTTGGATGCCATAAATTATTTTGTGACTGTTACCCTTGACTTCAATTTTCCCTGGAGAAACCAATCTTGAAATTGTAAACGCACAACCATCAGCAACTAATGCATTAGGAAATAAATTGCGAAGTAAGGTAGAGTTATCCAAACCGTTAAGTAAAGGGATAATAACTGTCCCGTCCTTAATGCATGACTTAATTTTTTGTGCGGTCTCTTTCAGATCATAACTTTTAGTACAAATAATAGCGTAATCGACTAATCCAAAATCCTCGGGATTATCTGAGGCTATGTCAGGGTAAACTATCCATTTCTGATCCTGGGAGACAATAGTCAATCCACTAGTTTTAATCTGTTCAAGATGTTCTCCTCTGGCCATAAAGTATATTTTGTTCTCATTACTTTTATGTTTGGCCAATAACCCTCCAAAATATCCCCCTACACCCCCAATTCCTACAATTAGAATTTTCATTTCAAGACATATTTTTAGTAAAAATCATGAATGCGTAAAAACATTTCATCATTATATAAAGAGCAAAATTGCTCTATCCAATATTTATTTACCCAATAATTTCTTCAACCAATTTTATAATAGAGGAAGCCGGTAAAATTCCTGTTTGCCTCCAATTGACTTGCCCGTTTTTAAAAACTATAGTTGTAGGAATACTTCTTATCTGTAATAGTTCGGCCAATTCCGGGTTTTGATCAATGTCAATCCTATCGTAATGAATTCTGTCACCAAGCTCTTGAGCGGCTTCTTCAACTTGTGGCTTCATCATATTGCATGGACCGCACCACGTTGCATAAAAATTTACTAATGTTGGTTTATCTGACTTAATTTTATCTGTAAGCTGCATTATTTAATATATTTATTGTTGACTACTAATATTCACTTAAGGAATAAAAAATCAGGTATTCAATCCAATAAGATAAATACCTGATTTAGAGCTGTAAACACTTTACAATTGTAAAATAGATTTAAAGATTCTACTTAAATATCACCATTAATGGAAATTTTGACTGAATCGCAAATTGTACGGTAGTTAGGTGATATTTTTTGAACATGGCGGATTATTTCGTCATATTGTTCCTGAGTACCGTTACCTACTACATTAAAATTGAACGCCAGGTCGGGGAAACCGACAGGTGCCAATGGATCAAGTTCCAGCATACCTAGAAGATTTAATGAACCGACTATTTTTAGTTCAACACTCTCAAGCTTAATGTTGCGATCCGAAGCCAGGATAACAAAACCAACCATCATACACCCTGCCATTCCACCTAATAGGTAATCTTGTGGGGTAGGAAATTTATTATCCCCTAACAATTCCTCAGGTTCGCCGACGGTAAAGCGGAAATTTTTAACCACTTCTTTTGATCCAACGAATTGATTATGGGTACTAATCTCGGATTGGACACCACCCATCCATTTAGCCGTTATACCATAAGAAGAAATGCCTTCTTTTGGGTTTTCAGAAATGGTTGCAGCATAATCTTTTAGTGCTGCCAGATTTATATCATTTAGCATTTTAAAATCGATTTTAGTTTCTTCCAGCCATTACACCACCATCAATATCCCAGATTGCGCCAGTAACCCAAGAACTTTCATCGGACAGTAAAAATTCGATTGTCTTAGCAATATCATCAGGCCTACCAACTCTTCCGATTGGATGAAAAGCATTGAATCCTTGCAAGGTTTCTTCAATTTTGCTTTCTTCAATAAATGATCCATAAATAGGGGTAACAACAACAGCTGGAGAAACAGCATTTACCCTGATATTACTTTCTGCCAATTCCATAGCCAAGTGTTGAGTCAAGCTATGCAATCCAGCTTTAGCCATTGAGTAAGCTGATGAAGGTGTTGCTTTAATAGCTTGTTTTGCCCACATAGAACCGATATTAACGATTGAACCTCCCCCATTTGCGGCCATAATTTTTGCTGCAGACTGTGTAATAAAGAAAAATGCTTTATTAAAATTATGGTAGATATCGTATTCTTCTTCCGTATGCTCCAAAAATGGTTTTGGGCTAAAATAACCAGCGGCATTTACCAGATATTTTAAGTTTGGAGTTTCCTGAGACAATGATGCCGCGAAAGCATTTACTTCATCACTATCAAATAAATTTAGAGCCAATGTCTTTACAGTACCAAAAGATGCCAATTCCTCTTTTGTTTTGTCTAAATTTTTGTCAGCCCTGCCAACAATAACAACCTCGATTCCTTTTTTCAATAAAAGTTCTGCTGTTGCTTTTCCCATTCCGGTTGTTCCACCGATAATTAACGCTTGTTTCATGATCTTTAATTTAATTTTTATATATATTTTTATAGTTTTTTCATGTCGATTACAAACCTGTATCTCACGTCGCTCTCAATCATTCTTTTATAGGCAATATTTATATAATCAGGTGATATTAATTCGACATCAGCAGTTATTCCTTTTGTAGCACAATAGTTTAGCATTTGTTGCGTATCTTCTATACTTCCGACAAAAGAGCCTGTTATTTTTTTTCTTAGGGAGGTCAATAATCCAACCCCCAAAATTGGATTATCGACTGGAACACCTAATAATACCAGTGTCCCATCCTTTTTTAAAAGTCTTAAGTAAAGATTGATGTCATGTTTAGCTGAAACCGTATCCACAATAAAATCGAAACTGCCTATTAAACGTTTAACTTCATCTTTATCAGAGGTATTTATAAAATAGTGCACACCCAAGTCCTTTGCATCTTTTTCTTTTTCAGATGTTGAACTTAACACAGTCACTTCAGCCCCAAAGGACACAGCAAACTTTACAGCCATATGGCCTAAACCACCTAAACCCAAAATGCCAATCCTATGACCAGGCTTCACCAAATTATATTTTAATACTGAGTAGGTTGTGATTCCAGCGCAAAGCAGTGGCGCAACACGAGCAGTATCCAGATTTTTAGGAATACTTACGATGAAGTCTTCATTTACGACAATAGAATCAGAGTATCCTCCTTTTGTTGTTTCTCCTCCAGGAAGTCTGCCATTCTGAGTTGGCGTGATCCCATTTTCACAATACTGTTCTTCATGGTTTAAACAATTTGGGCAATGTCCACAAGATCCAAGAAAATAACCCACACCGACCAGGTCTCCATTTTTGAACTTTGTTACATCATTCCCTATTGCTTTTACCCGTCCTACTATTTCATGTCCTGGAACGAATGGATAGACAGTATTTCCATAGTTATTTTCTGCCTGGTGAATATCCGCATGGCAGATGCCACAATAAAGTATATCAATTAAAACTTCATTACTGAGCGGTAAGTTCCTTTTAAAAGAATACGGAGCAAGTCCTGTAATACTATTATATGCCGCAAGTCCTTTAACCTCAATCATTTTGTATATCCTTCAATTGTATTTTAAAATCTTAATGCAAAGTTCCATAATGTGTGCAGGGTGAACAATGGGCAGAAAGGAAAACAAATGGTATTTTTAAGCAAAATGAAAGAGCCACAAATAAAATTGTGGCTCTTCATAAAAAAAATAGTTAATCAGGACAGACAGTATGTTATACTACCGAATAGATTCTTACATCAGGGTTATCCTTTAAATAAGGCTTAAGTGCAGTTACAACATCGTCATTGAACAAATCACTTTTTAAGTATTCCTGAGCATTTTCCTCTGAATCAAAACCATGTAAAACCTGTACATCTTCAGTTCTTATCAGTAACTCTTTTGATGTAGCGCCTTTAATGTTTTCAAGAAAAGGAGTTTTATATTTTGTATAAACTCCAGCTGCGCTTGCTCTGTCAGCATCATCAATTTTTAATGTAATCTCTAAATACGAATTTGCCATTGTAATAAATGTTTAATTTTTAAAACTTATACTTAAAACAAAGGTCTATTCATTAAGCATATTAAACAATGTATAAAAGGGAAAAGAAATGGTAATTTTAAGAAATGGATTTTTTGAATTCCAGCGGTGAAAGAGTTGTATACTTCTTGAAATATTTCACAAAATATGATGGATCATCAAATCCCAACCTGTATCCAACTTGGTTAATATTTAAATTTGAATAGATCAACAAACGCTGGGCCTCCAATATTATACGTTCATGAATCATTTGAGAAGGGGTTTTGCCGATCTGTTGTTGCGTTAAATCAGACAAACTTCTTGACGAGATTAAAAGCAAACGTGCATATTCCGCAACACTTAATCCTTTCACAAAATTCTCATCAATCAGGTTTAAAAACTTAACGAGCTGCATTCTCTTTTCATCTAAAGATGTAGATAAATGGTCTGTAGTTTTTTCAAACTCACTTTTCTTTCGTTGTACCTGGATCAAAAAAGATTGAAGGTAATTTTTCAAGATAAGTTCCTTACCAAATGTCTCCTCACTTTTTAATTCTTTTTTAATCTGGGATATATATTCATCCAAAATATCTTCGATTCCTGTTCCAATACAACAAGATGGTTGTTGGTAGGGATTATTAAACAAATTATAATTTAGAAAAAATTCCATTGGGCTCTGGTCCTGAACCAAGAATAGTTCGTTGAAATGAATAAGTATTCCCTCATAATCGGTTTTGTCATCAAAGTAGTGAACCTGGTTAGGAGCAATAAAAAATATTGCATTATCTAGAAAATTGTATGTTTTGAAATCAACAGAATGTTCACCACTCCCCTTTTTAAACCAAATTAATTGATAAAAGCTATGAATATGAGGTTTTACAGCTTGACATTGGTTGGTTTTGAGATATTCATTCAAATCGTGAATAACAAATTGCGGCTTATCAGGTTGATTTTTATTCAAATGATATTCGTCAATTTTTACAATATTTTGCTTCGCCATAATAATAACTCAATTATTTATACAGAACTAAATTACTAAATAGAAGTTATGGTTTATGAAATCTTACTGCCTGTTTGAATAGTTTTGCAGATTATTACCATTCTTTTTCCGATTATTCCACCAATATGACAACTTCAAACTAGGAAATTTGCAGAGAAAAAATTTGCCAAACAATGAAGGATCATCAAAGAATTTTAATAATTGGAGGAGGTTTAAGTGGACTTACGGTTGCATATCTTTTGTCTAAAAGAAACATACATGCCAAAGTCTTAGAAGCGTCAGAAAGGCTAGGTGGTAGAATACAAACCATAAAAGGATCTTTACAGACTCCGCTGGAACTTGGGGCAACTTGGTTTTCTGAAATGCATCCGAATTTACTCGCATTGATATCAGATTTGGGTAATAGTATCTATCCTCAGTATTCCAGGGGGATATCACTTTTTCAAACTAAATCATTTGAACCGCCACAAGAATTCCATGTTCCTGAATCAGATAACCCATCGTATAGATTGGCTGGAGGGACACAAATGCTTATTGATAGCTTAGCCTCAAAATTATTATCGGATAATATTCTATTAAATTCCAAAGTAATTGCTATCCAGGAAAATGGAGAAAAAATAAACGTCATAACCAAGGACGGAAAAGTTCATGTTGCAGATAAGGTAATATTGTGTATACCACCACAATTAATTGCCAAAAATATTAACTTCGATCCATCACTGCCTGAGGAAGTTAATGAACTATTGCCAAGCGTTCAAACCTGGATGGCGGGGGCAATAAAATTTGCAATTGAGTACAAAACACCATTTTGGAGGAATAAAGGTTTTTCAGGAATGTTATATAGCCATGCAGGCATAATAACTGAAATGTATGATCACACAAACTATGAAGGAAATAAATTTGGATTTACAGGATTTTTAAATGGAGGTGCTGCATCATATTTGCCCGAAGTAAGGAGAGAATATGTATTACGCCAATTAGCTGATATGTTAGGTGAAGAATCTTTAACCCCCACTACTTATTCCGATAAGGTGTGGACTGACGAATTTATACTCGCGGATAGTCAAATTATCCACCGACCACATCAGAACAATGGACACCCTGTTTTGCAGAAAGAATATATGAGTGGAAAACTTTTCTTTGGAGCCACTGAAACTGCCACTCAATTTCCAGGATATATGGAAGGAGCAGTTATTGCAGCTCAAAGACTAGTCGATAAACTTTAGTTAATCTTTATCGTAGAAACAATTTTCTTAATTGTTGTAAATATCATTAATGCCAATACAAAAAAATACCTGCGAATTTGAGAGTAAAGCTAAAAAATTACGTGAGATCGCTATATCATGTTTTAAATTGGGTACTATTGGCTTTGGAGGAATAGCAGGAATGGTTGCCACCATTGAAAATGAAATGGTTGTTAAAAGAAAGTGGATAGACCATGAGCATTTTATGGATGTTTTAAGTACATCATATATCATTCCTGGCCCTAATTCTGTGGAGGTAGTTATGCATTGTGGAAAAGAAAGAGGTGGTCGAATAGGATTAATCATTGCCGGTATTTGTTATATTATTCCGGCAATGATCATATGCCTAATTTTCGGATATTTTTACAAGCGATACAGCACGCTTCCTGATGTTCAGCAAATAATTTACGGAATACGGCCTGCGACTACTGCACAAGTGTTAGGGACTGTTTTTCGATTATATGATAAGACATTGAAAAATAACCTTTTGCTTATTGTCTTGTGTTTGTTGGTTTTTATTTTATCATTATTTGGCATTAATGAGATTGTTTTAATCCTTGGAGCAGGGATAACAAATTACTTAATAAAAAGGCGTCAAAATTTTAGTATTTTTACCTGATCTCAAACAAAGTTATTGATATGTAGCCTAGAAAGCAACAGGAGTATAACTTTGCCTATATGGCAAAATTTTGCCACATATAATTTAAGAATATGTACGAGCACTGACCTCTCCCCGAATTTAGGAGTGTTCTAAAGTAGAAAATTCCGCTGTTGTTTTCACCTGTGTTTCGATAAACATTTCGGGCGTCATATCCCCTAAACAGCTGTGGGGTCTGAAGGTGTTGTACTCTTCCCTCCAGATTTCAATTTTTTCCTTCGCATCTTCCAATGAAAGAAACCAATGCGCATTTAGACACTCGTCCCGAAAACTTCCATTGAATGACTCAATATACGGATTATCTGTTGGTTTTCCCGGTCTGGAAAATACTAATTCCACCTGATGTTCGTATGCCCACCTATCGACATCCTTGGAAATAAACTCCGATCCGTTATCCACTTGGATTTTCCTGGGCCTTGCCTGTTGGAACAGCCTGAGTTCTTCCAAAGCAGAAACAACATCAGTTCCCTTAAGACCCTGTCCAACCTCAATAGCCATACATTTACGGCTATAGTTATCCACTATAGTTAAGCAGCGGATCTTCCTGCCATCGAACAGCGCATCAGCGACAAAGTCCATACTCCAGCAGTCATGTAAATTGGAGAAAACCGGTCTCTCGGATCGATGAGCGGCGGCGCGGCAGCGTCTGGGCCGTTTCACCCGGAGATTTAAGCCCTCTTCCTTATATATTCGATAAATCCTTTTTGGATTATCACGCCAACCTTCACGTTTCAATAGAACAACAATCCGTTCTATGCCGTAACGGACACGTGTTTCTGCAATGCTTTTTATGCGAAGGCGTAACGGACCGTCATCACGTCTATGGTGTTTATAATACCAAACTGAGGTGCTCAGCAGAGATACCTCGCATGCTCTGCGTAGGGAAATTCGATAGTCAGAAATGAGGCCCGTAACCATTGTTCTACGCTGCGAAGGCTTTAAAACTTTTTTTTAATACATCCTGTAGCATCTGTTTGTCCAGACTAAGATCTGCCACAAGCTTTTTCAGCTGCGCATTCTCTTCTTCCAGTTGCCGAAGCTTACGCAACTCCGACACGCCCAGACCGCCATATTTCTTCTTCCAGTTGTAGAATGTAGCCTCGCTGATACCCATTTTTCTGCAGACCTCTTCCACGCGGGTACCGGTCTCGGACTGTTTGATCGCAAAGGCGATCTGTGCTTCGGTAAACTTTGATTTTTTCATCGTTTTTCCTCCCTTTTAAAATTAGTAATTCATAACCGAATTCCCTACTTTTAAATGCTCCAGTTTTTTGGGGAGAGGTCAGCACAAAAAGAAAAAACACTATGATTGTGGAATTAAGGTTACAATGGATATTATTGGAGGAAAATGGAAACCTTGTATAATAAATTGTATTAGTAGAGGAATACAGCGTCCAAGTGAGCTTGAAAAAGCTATTCCGTATGCATCCAAGCGATCTCTTACAATGCAATTAAAAGAATTAGAAGACCATGACATTTTAGTGAAAAAAATATATCCAGTATTACCTCCAAAAGTGGAATATGAACTTACAGATTTTGGAAATAAAATACTACCTCTCACACTTTCTATGGAAGCTTGGGGATTAGAGCATAAAGCTGAATATTTTAAGAAAAACGGTATCGAAGAATTTTGATTTTATTAAACTATACATCTAAAAAATTTGGGAATAAACAATATTCAATTTTTATGAGCTTGACTAGTTAAGAATTCAAATATAAATTTTGGACTAAAGCGTTTTGGATTATAATTCTTTGTTACAAGATAAATTTCATATTTGTTGTAAGAATAAAATATGAAATTTTATAACAAGTATACATTTTTGAAGTTAACTATATTAAAAATTTAATGTAGTTTTGATTAATCATTTCGGATGATGATTCTTTGACACAAGATAAAAATCCATATTCGTGGCACTCATAAAAAAGTACCCTAAAAAGTACGTTTAAACGGCCTGGGAGCAGCTGGTTCGGTTCCCTCCCTTTCCGCTGAGAAGGTTTTTCAAACCTTTCAAAAGCATAAGAAAAAGTACAAATCCCTGTAATTTAAATAATTAGAGGGATTTTCATTTCGAGAGGTTTTATTGAGTTTTTTTTAAACACTCCTAAAGGGCGCTTCTTCAAAAGCTTTGGCCTAAACGAATAATTTGGTCAATATGGGTGGAAAGAAATTGATAGCATCTCCCCCTAAACTGACCTCTGAGCACTTTTATTCTCCGTTTAAAAGTTTCTGATAAAAGAACTGAGACTGCTTCAGGGCAGGCAGATTCCTATCCGCTTCGGATCATAAATAGCCATAACAATTTTGGAGTCTGCACAACCATAATATAAAAACTGTTCCATCGATAGAGACATCTTAACAGCATGCTAGATATCTATTGAAATTTTATCTTCACCTCTTAAGGAATCCTAATTGTAGCATAAACTTTAACAATAAATTGTATAATTCTTATACTTTCTTGATAAATAGCTTATATAGCGTCTATCAACTTCTCTAGTAAGCGTTTATTCCCACTTAAAGTATATTTACCAGATTTTGATAGTTTTTTGTATTAATATTTTTTTAAAATATATTAATATATGTTTATATTTAACTGTGTAGCATAGTTAATATAAACTTAATTTTTAAATGAAAAGGATAATCCAAGAAGAGCTTGTCAAAATTGGAAAAATGAAGAAAGATCCATTTACCATGTCTGCGGATGAGAAGATCCAATGGAGGCGAGAACTACAAAAAAGCATTCGCTCCTATTTGTTTTCTTGCCAGCAACCATTGGTTTATAGCAAGGATGGGAAAATAGTTGAGGAACATAGAGATGGGACAATTCAAAATATCTGATCATGGCGACAATATATTTAATAGCCGGTCCGCCTCATATTGGGAAAAGTACTTGTGGACAATATTTCATTCCCGAAGGAATCAAAATACTTGATCCAAACTTCTTTATTCAACATTACGCTGCGCTGGGTGTAGAAGATGGATATAGACGATTTGAGGAACAGCTGTTGATGTTGTTGAACGATGATGAGAATTTTGCTGTGGAGGTCAATATAGCGAACAAGATGCATCTTCAAATGTTACAAGATATCAAAGCCCTTTATCCGGAAAATAGGATTGAAATGATCCTTTTTTACACTGATAATATCCATTTATGCCATGCACGGTCTAAAGGCAGGAGAAATGGTAGTTGTGAGTTTAGCCCAGAAAAAATAGCCAATTTTTATGCTCATACCATACCACTTGTAAAACGGTACCTACATCTGTTTTCCTCGGTTAAGGGCGTCGATATAGGTGAGAATGACATGGTACCTGAAATTGTATTTAACTATCAGGATACGATTTCAGTAATCGAGATATCTCCCTGTCTCCCTATATGGGCTCAATAATCTGAATGATATTAGAATCTTATACTTTTTGCCGATAAGGGTACATATTGGCGGGCCAACTTCTGCCCTTGTTCAGCCTTTCTTCTAGACGTCACTGGGTTTTCTTCAAATTGGCATCGGTTAAACTGAAATAAAAATAACGGAAAGCCAAAGGTCGATAACCGGAATGGTAGGTGATTTCATCTAAAATTATTTTACAATCAGTATATTTGAAAGTAAACCGAACATAAAAAGGCATGGATAACCATAACTTTCAACTTACTCTTAGACAGACAATATTTACTGACTTAGAAACACATTATCGATTTCAACTAAATGAAGAAGCAAATCATCTTGCCGCTTTTACATCAAGTAGCTCTTTAGATAAGGAGGCGTATCTTGAGAAATACAGTAAGTTTCTTAGTGAGCCAAGTATCAACAACCAGACAATTCTAATTGATGGAACCATTGTTGGAAGTATTGCAAAGTTTCTAATTGGAGAAGATGCCGAAATTACCTATTGGATTGATCGAAAATTTTGGGGACGAGGTATTGCGACAAGAGCACTTAAAGACTTTCTCTCACTTGAAACAATCCGTCCCATTTACGGGCGTGTAGCGTTTGACAACATAGGCTCACAAAAAGTATTGGAAAATTGTGGCTTTGTTAAAATAGGTGCAGATCGTGGTTTTGCAAATGCACGACAAGCTGAGATCGAGGAATTTATTTATAGACTAGACGGCTAGACTAATAGTTTTAAGGAGGCATTCATTACCAGAATGTAAAAAAACTAATGCCGGAGAGGTCTTCCGAAATAGGCCCTATAAGGACTATTTGAAATATACTAAATTGATAACTATGTTTAAATGCTATTTTCTTACGTTGGTTAGTTGCTTGTTTTTTGTGACTAACAGTTTGTCCCAGGTAAAATTTAAATTCAATAATGTGGATACCGTCAGCTCGATTAATCAAAGATTGATTAATTTTTTTACCGATGCAATTGAAGCTAGGGCTACAGGGAAAAATGTTGCTAATTTTTGGTATTCTGATAAAGTACTCGAATTGCCACAAAAGGATAGTTATGAATCGTGGATTTATGGCATGTATACCTATCGCGAACAGACAATTTTAGGTTTGTCAAAAGTCTCAGAAAACCACTACAAAGTTAAAGTTATGTTGATTACAGGTAAAGATAGTCAGTCCGATATGCTATATGCTATACAGAATTTTATCATAAAGGAAACTGCCGAGGGCCTTAGAATGCAGGATATTCTTGGATTCCAGATTCAAAAGGAGGATTATAAAATGATTTCCGATAATTATTTTGATTTCTACGTTCCGCGGGATCAAACATTTTCCAAAGCACATATTGACGAAATCAACCAATATGTAAATAACATCGAGCGATATTTCGACAAGAAAGTCCCCTATAAACTGCGATATGTTTATGCACCGGGCTGTGAGGCTTTATTTCGGCTAAGGGGATATGATTATGTGGCCAATATGATGTCTACAAAAAGCAGTGTATGCGGGCTTACCGATGCTAAAAACCGTATCATGTTTAGCTCTTCTGCTGAATTGCATAAGCATGAGCTGTTGCGTCTATTGACGGTAATTTTCCCAAAAAGTCCCGCTATTTTAATGGATGGATTCACAAATCTCGTTGGTGGAGCTGCTGGTAAACCAATTATGTACCATCTCCGTAAGCTCGCACCGCATATCTTAAAACATCCAGAAGTATTGGATGACCTGGATTCTTTTTATTACTATGATGATGAGACAAATCCCCACTTTGTTTTCAATGCCATTGTCACAAACTATTTTGTCAAGAAGATGGGAGAAGACAGATTGAAGGAATTTATGAAACGGGAGGATTTGAGTAAAATGAATGTTTCTGATTTCTTGAAAACATATTGCGGTATCGATGATACCAAATCTTTTCTTTTAGAACAGTTTAGATATTATGGAGTTAATGAACATAGTCTTGAGAATATCAATATCTTAAATTAGCTTACAATATGTACGTTGCTAACTGGAAATTAAAGGCAATTATCTAATGTCCTTTCGTAAAAAAGATTAAAATAAGTTTTGGACTAGCTAAGTGGGCGGAGAATTGTCGTGCTGCGCAGACAGAGGGAAAAGGTATTTATCTCTATTTCGATCATAACCAAAACGCATTTGCTGCAAAAAAATGAATTGATGTTACTCAGTCTGCTGCAGTAACCTTATCAATTTTTAGTTCCATAACTTATAATTGACAAGTTATTAATTTGTGTGTTCTGCCAAACTTTTGCATATTTGTGTGTTAGCACCAATATTTGACAAAATCATCTCTATATTAACTTAAAGCTGTAAAATGCAAGACGAAATCATTAAGCACACAAAGAAAATTTACAAGACTGCAAAGGAACCAAAACATAGCCTTGGTGAAAAATTGAAAGAAATTTCCATAGAGATTTTTATTATTGTTTTTGCGGTATCCCTATCCATCTGGCTTCATGGCTGGAGTGAACATCGGCATGAGCAACAAGAAGTAAAAGAGTTTTTGGAAGACCTTAAAGTTGATCTAGAAAAGGATATCAAAGATTTAGAGAAACAGAATTCATACCTTGCATATACATCGAAAGGCTGTAAATTTTATGGAGATCTTAACCAGCAAAAAATTGACAGTCTGACTAAAGTTACTCCAAATGATCGTATCAAGATGAACCTCAATCCTATTTTCAAAATTAGAAATACCGGAAATTATGAAGGCTTTCGTTCTAGCGGGAAAATTGGTCTAATCAAGGACCGGAAATTAAAAACAGGAATTTTGGAATATTATCAAACAACAGTTCCAGCAAAAGACGATTGGCAGGCATACTACAATTCGCTCGTTTTTAAGCTTGCGGACGAATTGGTGGCAATCCCGAATGCGAATACAAATCCTGACATTATGTACAGAGCAATTAATGCTTCTCCAAAAGTAAAAGGAATTCTAATTAATGCTGCCTCTCAGGCAGATATGGTTATTCAATTAAATGAAAATGTAATCAAATCTGCCAAAGAAATTATTGAGGAAATAGAACATAATAGTTAATGAAAATAACTGTCAATAATAGCAGTGAATTACGCATAAAAAAAGCCCTCATTTAATTTTTTTTTAAATGAGGGCTTTTTTGTCTTGTGCTGAATGTTTGCTAGTAGGATCTTTTCTCAATTAGCCGTCGATTTCCATTCGCATCTCCAATAAATTGGGTTTAAATCCGACTTTGTGATAAGCATTTTTTGCGATGGTATTTTCATCATAAACCTGTAGCCTAACTTCTGAGATATTTCTTGCTTTGGCCCAGCTTATCAATCTCTCTAGAATTAATTTGTTAATGCCTTGACCTCGGTATGCAGGTTCAACATACATAAACCCCAAATATGCATACTTTTTGTATTTCTGATAGGGCTTAGCATCCAACAACTTGGCATAGCCTGATCCGATAAGTTGATCTTCAACAACTGCGACAAGGACTTCTGCTTCCTCGGACCTGATCAATTCTAAGAGATCATAATAATGAATTTCACCATCCTTTAATGTATTGTCAAAAGGTCGCTCCGCTTCAACAATGCCTTGTTCAAACTTGATTAATAGATTGATTTCATTCTCCTGTGCTTGTCTGATAATTGTTCCCATACGTAAGATCTTAAATTAATATCTCCTGATAAATCCTTTTAAATAGTGCCTGTAACATTCGGCCAGAATGATGGCCGCAATATAGAAAATTTGTAAGCGCCAATAACTATTTTATCATTTGATTATTCTTTAACACACTAACTGGAGCTTACCTTCAGCTAGTGTGTTAATTTAACAGGATTAGATTTAAATTCGCAATTCTTTATTTAATTCACTGTAAACCAGCGATAACTTTCTGCTGGGATAGTAATGCTTAGCGTTGCTTTTGATTCACGATCTAGGGATACTTCTTTGGTCGATTTATCATCAAAGCCTATTTTAGCTCGACCAGTTAATCCTGTGTAGTACAATGGAAGTTTTATCGTTCGCGTAATCGCGGTTTTCAATGGATTGAATAGCATACCAAGCCCTTTGAATCCTGTTTCAGTTGCGTTGACATGTAAAAAGCCATCCCAGTCCCTCCCGTCAGCCCGACGAAGATGGATCAGGTCTGAGTTTAGGATCGTCCGATATTTTTTATACCATTGAATGACATCAATAACAGTCTCCTTGGTTTTTTCGCTGTCGTACAGACGCGGACCTCGGTAACAGGCTTGGACTCCAGCACCGTAATATTGCATCATGAGTTGCTTGTAGTCTTCCCTATGTTCTTGGAGCGGTTCTAATACAGCATCTTTGCCTCCACCTTGATAGGCTGTTAACGGCACAAAGCCCCATGCCATGGACGGATTCTCCTCCCAAAGTGCATCGAAAATATTTTGACGGTTGAGTATGCGCTGGTTTTCACGAGGAAGCGAAAAATTCACTTCACGATACCCCAACCCCGTCTTGTTCGAACCGTCTAGAAAATACCAATCCGGCGAATTTATATAAACTCCACGAGCGTTGAGCCAGTGATAAAGTTCTTTTTGCATATTAAATTGTACCCATTGACTGTCTTCAAGGCCATGGTGACCGGGATGACTGGTCGAGGCACATTGATCACCCGGAAAAGGACCATCATTTTCCCAGATATCAAAACCAGTTTTTTCAAAGAATGTTTTAATACGTTTTGTATAGCCTATTCCCCATACAGAACCAAAACATGGCGCATTCCCAAAGAAGGCACCACCTGTTTTACCTGTCTTGGGGTTAATCACATCGTCAGCTTCACTTATTTTACGTGAACTGAACAAGGAGTAAGCACCAATTTTAACGTTTTTATGATGGGCGTAATCAGCTATTTTTTTGAGGTTTGAAAGATTTGCAGCTGTGGTATCCTCCATATTGATGTGGCTCCCAAAGCTTAATATAAGCGCTTCGTATCCAGTGGCAGCACACTGATCAATAGCTGAATATACCTGATCGTCTGTTTTGCTGACGAGGTGCATAAATATTGGATTAGCCGTAGTCCATGGTGCAATTAAACGGTACATTTTTCGGATAGCAAGGCCTCTACGTTCACGGTCGTAACTATCCATCAATAGTTCCCAAGAACGAATAGATACGAAATCATCTTTCGGCTGCAATTTGATACCTACGCCAAGCTTCGGATAAACTTCCATAATAGCTGGAGTTTTGTAGTCGTAATTTACTTGAGAGGTATAGGTAGTGTCTGCCCTCCAATGCAATGACTGGTCGCTCAGATGGTAGCGCATCGCATTGTTAAAAGCAAAGTTGCTCTCAACATACAAACCATGCTGTTTTTTCATGTCCTCAACCGAACCGACTACAGCGCTTTCTTCCTCGACCAATGCCAGTTTTTCGTGGATAACCTGGTTGATCTGTACTTCCTGATTATTATAATTCTTTACGGTGACCCATTTGCTGATCAGCGGAATATCATCGTAAATGGCATAATGAACTTCTACAGTTATCCCTGACAGGCCCGATGTCTTGGGACTAGCATAACTGAATATCAACACCTTCCCCTTAGCCGCGGACTTATGGGTGGCCCACCATTTTTCACCGTTCCAATTCAAGAGTGGATCCAGATCACGAATTTCATAGGTTACAAAGATGAAGTCTTCATCACTGGCTGTAAAATCATTCATCCATTCTGGTCTCAGGTAGGCGCGTTCTTTTTGGCCATAGACCCCACCTACATTATACCATGTGCCATTAAGCTGCAGCTGTGCTTCAGGTTGTACAGCACGGATAAGCTGCTGTCCGGTAACGAGGTTTGTAAAATCATAGCAAAAAGCATTTTGTTTTATTTTAAACGAGCGACGTACAAGTCCGTTTTCAAGTATAATATCTTGATCTTTAGCGACAATATGCGCTTGATATTAGCCTGATTGACACATCATCCAATCACGGTGCTCGTATTCTTTGGTCTGTGCAAATCCATTGCCTGAACCTATAAGGATTAATGCAAGGGTATGTGCTGATAGAAATAACTTAAATCTCATGGTTTATCGACGAATTGGAGAATGAAATATAGGAGATTTAAACAATTTGGAGAAAAGTTTTCGAAATGCAATCGATTGCACGAAATTGAGTATGCTGATTATTTACCGTCTTTATAAAATTCCCGTTTTTCCAATGTGCCATTTTCGTAAGATTCGGTATAAATCAACGATCCTTTTTTTCTTGTATGGACTATCGGCTCCCCCGTTTCTGCATTATATTCTTGCAATAATTTATAATAACTCCATTTTCCAATTGGCAATCCATTATTATAGGTTGCTTCCAAATAAGTATAATTATCTGTGAATGCTGGATATTCCGCTAAATTCACATAATGATTTGATTTAAATTCTAACCATTCTCCTTCCTTGCGGTGATTCTTCACCAACCCTTGTTCCTCCTCACTTCTATACAAACCATTCTGATCGTAGTATCTGGAAAATTTTCCATTGACTAAAACCTGATACTGATGTGTCGGTTTAGGTTTAAAAGGATCGTCATTAAACTCATAGTCCTGCAAAGAGATCCTATAATATTTGTCGATATAAAACAAGGTATAATCTGCAAATCCCATTTCTCCTTCACGATGCAGATATATTCGCATCATATCTATAGGTTTATTGTCCTTTATCGAAATTAAATATATCTTTTCGATAAAGGGTTGGGCATAACGGACAGTATTGTATACGGCCATAAAATGCAATGAATAGTCACCATAAGGGATGAAATTGGAAGCAATTTTAATTTTATCATATTTTTCATTGACACTTTTATTGTATGGAAATGAAATATCGTATTCTTCGGAGAGCGATACAAGTTTTTTTTCAATTATCTTATTAAATTTCAGCGTGCTGACAGCTCCCGATTTCCTTGGATCTTGTATTACGGAAAGTACAGAGTCGATAGTTGGCTGTTTTGAAATATTGGCATACCCAAAGGGTAGCCCTATACGATTTTTCTTATCCGTGTTAAAAACAATTGACCGCTCATGTAACATAGGTCTATTAGACACTTTTTTGTCTGTTTGTGCTGTGCTGTTATTAGAAAGAAGGAAAAAGAGAAAACAAATGTAGTTTATCTTTTGAAACAGGACCTTTTTCATTTGTCTTCTTACGTGTTTGGAAATTATAAATTGAGCTTTACAGAAAGATTTTAATGACTAGAATGTAGTACTTTTGCTTGGCTTTCAAGCGAGCAAACAATAAAAAATGGATCAGAACACAACGTTGAAAACTATAAACTATTCAGGCATCTTTCTCTCTTGTTTTTCCGAATCTAGCGAAAAATGTATCCATGCAACTCCAGAGCATGTTCTACTTTACCTATATTCGGGCGAACAAGTGATTGAAGATAGGGATAAAAAGATTACCATACAAGCTGGAGAATGTGCATTTATACGTCGTAACCACCGCTTGTTGATGTATAAGAATAGTAAAGGTGACGATTTATACAATGGAATTTCCCTGACTTTCAATCGGACACTGCTGCGCGAATTTTACGGTAAACTGAGCAAAAATAATCTGCCCAAAAAGGCCCCATTATCGGATAGGAATGTTTTTAAAATTGATGCGAGAGCAGATATTACAAGTCTTTTTCAGTCGTTGGTCCCCTATTTTGATGAGAAACTAAAACCTTCGGACGGCGTTGCACAGCTTAAATTACAGGAGGGCATTTATGCCCTATTAAACAATTCGGAAATCTTCTTTCCCATTTTATTTGATTTTGCGGAGCCTTGGAAAATCGATATTTTGGAATTTTTGAATGAAAATTATATGGACGAGCTGACGATGGAACAGGTCGCATTCTATACTGGCCGAAGTCTAGCAACATTCAAAAGGGACTTTAAAAAGATTAGCAACCTAAGTCCCCAGAAATGGTTAATTAGACGTCGTCTGGAAGCTGCTTATATCAAGCTGAAGGAAGAGGGCAAAAAAGTGAATGATGTGTATCTCGAAGTGGGATTTAAAAATCCTTCTCATTTTTCAACTGCTTTTAAAAAGCACTATGGTTTTAACCCCTCAGAAATTTAATAATCAGATCCTGTCCTGATCGTTGGCGGTATTCCTGCCAAAATAGTCGAAGTGACTTTTTATAGAACTATATTTTTGCTAACCCGCTCGCTGGGTATCTATAGCATATGTCTGTTCATGCCGCTATATAACCAACTCGACAGCCAATATGTCCAGTTGAACCTATTGTTTCTTTAAATGCCCCTCTGCCTGATCTAAATTTGTCTTAACAAGAAAATTAGAACAGTAATCAAAAACCAGAAGCAATGAAAACAACACTTTCAACAATCCTTTTAGCGGTAACATACGCATTAAGTATCCCTACAATTGTAAATGCACAGTATTATGAAACACCTGCGTCTTTTTCGACACTCAATAAGGAAATAAGACCCTTCAAAATTAACATTCCACAGGCAAAACTTGACGAGCTTAAAAAACGTATTGCCCAGACCCGATTTCCAGATAGAGAAACCGTCAAAGATGAATCACAAGGCATTCAACTTGCGCAGCTTAAAGATCTTGTGTCCTATTGGGGCACTGGCTATGATTGGAGGAAATTGGAGAAAAAATTCAATGCTCTTCCACAGTATGTTACCCATATTGATGGATTAGATATTCAATTCATTCATGTACGTTCCAAAGAACCCAATGCTTTGCCATTGATCCTTACCCATGGCTGGCCGGGTTCGCCACTAGAATTTATTGGTGCAATAGGCCCATTAACTGATCCTGTCAGTTATGGCGGAAAAGCAGAAGATGCTTTCGACGTAATTATACCAGCAATACCGGGGTATGGTTTTTCAGAAATCCCTAAAGAAATAGGCTGGAATCCCGATCGTGTAGCAAAAGCCTGGGATGTATTGGTAAAACGCCTCGGATACACAAAATATGTCTCGGAGGGCGGCGACCATGGCTCGGTCATCTCCGATGCATTAGCTAGACAGGCTCCCTCAGGTCTCTTGGGAATCCACTTGACAATGCCGGCGACAATTCCTTCTGATCTAGTTAAGCAGATAAATGCAGGAGACCCTGCTCCAACGGCACTTTCAGAAGACGAACGCAATGCTTATCAGGCCCTAAGTGCCTTTTTTGGGAAAAATGCCGCCTATGGCGGAATGATGGTGACACGACCGCAGACTACTGGTTATTTACTTTCCGACTCTCCTAGTGCCCTAGCTGCATTTCTCTACGAAAAAATCGCTGAGTGGAGCGAAAGTGATCTCCATCCAGAAACTATAATTGGCAGAGATGCAATACTTGATGATATAACATTATACTGGCTGACAAATACTGGCGCTTCTTCTTCAAGATTCTATTGGGAAAATAGTAATAATAATTTTAGCTCCGATCATCAAAAGACCAAGGACATCAAAGTTCCAGTGGCCATTTCAGTATTTCCGCATGAAATCTATCAAGCACCTGAAAGCTGGTCGAAAGCGGCTTATCCTTCATTATTTTACTACCATAAGGCACCTAAGGGCGGCCATTTTGCGGCCTGGGAACAGCCACAGGTATTTGCCGAAGAGCTTAGAGCTGCATTCAAACCGCTTAGATTACACTGATTTTAATACAATGATTTCTTAACATGTGCCTATGTATTCGAAGAATATTTAGTTGCCATTTCAGAGATAAAAGAGCCCGTTTAAACAGATCTATTTGTCATCGGGCTCATAAATCTTGTTCCAGTTGTACATTGAAATACAAACTAATATTTTCTTTCAATAAAGAGGCAGATTAAACGCATTCAACTGAATATAGAAAAGTTCCAACAGATAAAAATCAAGAAAATGTACAGATTAGCAATTTTAATGATGAGCCTCCTGATGTTATTCAGAGGTTATACCAAAGGACAAACTTCTTCGGGTCAGATTAGCTGGGAATGTATACTTAAAAAAACATCGAGCGATGAAGGGGAAATTTTAATCAAAGCCAAGATACCTGCTGGATGGCATCTTTATGCACTTGGAAATAGTCCCAATAGCCCCATCCGAATGAACTTCAAGTTCACAGCCAACAAATCTTATGAATTGATTGGGGCTGTTAGTCAACCCAAGCCGCTCAGCAAATTGGAGAAACAGTTGGGTATTCCGGTAACCTATTTTGAGGATGAGGTAACGTTTGGCCAAAAGATCAAAATAAAGGGAAAAAACGGCTTGGTAAAGGGAACCATCCAATTTATGCAATGCAGCGATGAAATTTGCGTACCGCCACAAGACTTTGGCTTTTCTTTAAAACTGCGGCCATAAGTAGGCTCGCAGAAACCCAAAAGAATTTCTGTAATAAACTAAAATTTATATTATGAAAACTTTAAAAGACATCCTATATATTTTAAGTCTCCCTCTAATTATTACCATGATCATGACTGTTAAAGGATTTGCAGATGATCATAGATTGGCAGACATCAAAGCAGATAAGAGCGACAAAAGCTTTGCTGTAGTTGAACTTTTTACTTCCGAAGGATGCTGGAGCTGTCCTCCGGCAGATGAGCTGATTGCGAAACTTCAGAAAGATAACCAAAACAAGAAATTGTTTATCATGGCCTTTCATGTTGATTATTGGGATCATCAGGGCTGGAAGGATCGCTTCAGCAAAGCTGAATTTACTGAAAGGCAGCGGCAATATGCTTCTTGGATGAAGCTCCATACATTATACACACCACAATTGGTCATCAATGGTAAGACAGAGATGGTCGGTTCTGAAACAAGCAAAGTGCTGAGCGGTATCCAATCGGCGATACAGGAAAACCATCCTGAAAATCTAGCTATTAAAATAGATAGAAATGAGGCACGTCATGTTCAGGTAAGCTATAGCTCATCGTCATTATCACGGCATTCAACTATCCTGATGGTCCTTGTCCAAAAGCAGGCTTCATCACAGGTCACGGCTGGCGAAAACGCAGGTAAATCCCTTTCACATGTGCAGATTGTCCGGCAATTGCAGCGCCGTATACTTAAAGCAAAGGATAGCTTTTCATTTAATCTCCCGGACGCAGATAAAGATTATGAAATTATTGTATTTGAGCAAAATCAACAGTCTGGTGAAATCATTGACGCAACGAGCATTAGTCTATAAAATGCTGTCTGTTTCGACAACAGATATGCCGTTTTAAAGGATCAATATGTCGGGTTCAACATCTTTCCTCTTTTCAGAGAAGGTCTGACGCTATAATTTTAATAAAAAAAGGAGAATATCATGAAGCACATAAAACGAAATAAATTACTGACGATTACTCTACTGTGTCTAGGACTTAGTTTCATTGTCTTACAATTTTTCAATGAGCCAATAGCCCAAGCTTCAGCTAAAGGCCAGCTAGAAGGCGTTCCGGAAGAAGTATCATTTATTTTGGAACGCTCATGCTACAATTGTCATTCCAATACCCAGCAGCTTTCATTCTTTGATAAAATCGCTCCGATTTCGTGGATTGTTAACAAGGATATCAAAAGAGCCCGTGAAGTCATGAACTTTTCTGAATGGGACAAACTTTCCGAAGCAGAAAAAAAAGGAAAGTTTTATGCCATATTCAATATGGTCAAGGCCGGGAAAATGCCACTTCCCAGCTATATATTGACGCATCCAGAATCGAAACTCTCCAAAATTGAAATAGAGACGATTAAGCAATTTGCTTTATCACTTTCAGAAAAAGATACGTTTATCCCATTGAATACGGTTGCTGACACAATACAAACTTTTCAAGTACAACAGACATTTGCAGCTTCAGGAGTAGCAAAAGCTGAAGTTCCGGTTTCACCGAATGGCATAACATACAATGCAGACTTTAAAAGCTGGAAAGTGATCGGTATGAGTACGCTTATCGATAACAGCATACGAATAATCTATGGAAATGATATTGCGGTTAAAGCTATTGCAGCAGAAAATTTTCATCCCTGGCCAGATGGGAGCGCGATTGCAAAAGCTGTTTTCAAACAGACAAAAAAAGCCAATGGCGAAATAGTTCCTGGTGATTTTGTCAATATGCAATACATGGTTAAAGATAAGGCAAAATACTCTGGGACGGAGGGTTGGGGATTTGCAAAATTTAATGGACATGAATTGAAACCAACAGGAAAGACAGCTTTATTTGCACAGCAATCTTGCATCAGCTGCCATAGACAGCTCGCCGCGTCTACAGGTTTTTTATTTAATGTACCGCCAAAAGTAAACTCCAAGAAACTAATCGAGAACTATCTAAAAACTTTACAAAATGAAAAAGATCCTATTTAAACTGTTACTAAGTAGCGTAATTTTTGTATCCTGCTCTAAAAATGTAGAAAGTGATGCTGGAAAAATCCGTTTTATGTTCGATGCGGGCGATCTCATGTTTATTTCTTCGTCATTTAATCCCGAACGGCAAACCATGTCTGCGCTCTATGGAAACCAGCAGGCAGTTTCGTTGTTGTCGAGCTCCAACAAAAGACAGATCCGCTCCTCTTTCAAGCTCGTTACCTATCAGATGCAAGATGATCCCAATTACTTCGGCAGCAAGGTAAACGGTGAATTGCTGCGTGTTGAAACATTAAAAACCGATACAAAGGGAAATCTTGAATATGGGATCGAATTTGGAAAGATGCCTTCCGGTCAGAACAAGGATCAGCGCATAGCAAACTTCCTCGACCATGAGGTTGTCAAGTTTCCTCAGTAATTCTTGAATTGTTTAAAATTAAGTTCAATAAAATATTAAAATCATGCATATCAAACTAATTATATGTCTTGGACTAGTTGTCCTGTCGCTGCTGATTTCAGCCAATGGGGCTATCATCAAAGCACAGAGTTTGTTGATTGAAGGGCGGATCGGAGTAGATCGTAGCGACAGGACAAGTTTTGAGGATACGAAGCTAATCAAAGCGGGTTTATTGAACGTTGGATACGCCGAGGTTGGACCTCAAAGCGGCAGCGTCGTTATCCTGCTGCATGGATGGCCTTATGATATCCATAGTTTCGAAAAGTCAGCGGCGCTCCTAGCCGCCAAGGGATATCACGTTCTTATTCCCTACCTTCGCGGATACGGAACAACAACATTCATTTCGTCCAAAACAATGCGTAATGCACAGCAGTCGGCCGTTGCTCTTGATATCATCAAGTTTATGGACGCACTGAAAATTGACAAGGCGATCATTGCTGGCTTTGATTGGGGTGCAAGAACAGCTGATATTATTGCAGCACTCTGGCCGGAGCGCTGTACTGCCCTAGTTGCCGTGAGTGGGTATCTAATTGGTACACCAAAAGCAAACCAAAACCCACTATTACCAAACGCTGAATTTTTATGGTGGTATCAATATTATTTTGCAACTGAGCGGGGTTATCAAGGGTATCAGGCAAATACTGCGGCGTTTAATAAACTGATCTGGAAAACAGCATCGCCAAAATGGAATTTCGACGACGCGACCTACGAACGTACTGCACTGGCATTTGACAATCCAGATCATGTCGCTATCGTCATCCACAATTATCGCTGGCGGCTTGGACTAGCCCAGGGAGAAAAACAATACGATAGATTGGAGGCAAAACTATCAAAATTGCCTGTTATCTCCGTTCCAACGGTCACACTGGAAGGCGATGCTAATGGAGCCGCATTTCCTCCGCCATCGAGTTATGCTTCAAAATTTACAGGGAAATACAAACACTATACCCTTACCGGTGGTATAGGTCATAATTTACCCCAAGAAGCTCCAGAAGCTTTCGCTCAAGCCATTGTTGAGGCAGACACTATGGCGCTAACAAACTGATCCTACTTACTGAACAACCATTTAGAACTCAAATTCCGATTCGGAATTTAAATCAATAATGACATGACAAATACAACATATCAAAAAATCTATCTCGGCGGACGTATTTTTATGTCCCTATGGTTTGCCATTAGCGGCTTCTTCGAACTTAGCCGCAATCCCGTGGTCTGGGATATTACACTAAAACTAGGCTATCCCGAGCATTTCATTTATATCCTAGGTGTATTCAAAATTTGCGGCAGTATCTTATTCTTTGTGCCCAATCGCTTAAAAGAATGGATCTTTGCAGGAATGTTTTTTGACATTACATTTGCTTTTTTCTCCAAAGTAGCGGTCCTCGGTTTAACTTCAACCGTGGATACAATGGTAGCTTTTGCAGTGCTTTTTCTAACATACTACGCATTCAATAAACTTTATGGGGCCGGTTATGCGGCCGCTTTATCCCATAAATGAGGATATACAGTTTTTTTACTGTTTATGGTGAAATTTAAATATTTTTACCTTCGCAACATATCCAAACGAAGGATATGTTGCGGTATCAAACATCAGCACATTTTTGCAATATAAATCTCATTTTCATGTTCCAGCCTAAGAAGCAAGCACCCTTTAGGATATCAAACCGGTTAATATGGATCAGCTCAATTTCGCTGGGAATACTTACTTCGATACCAAAAATTGTTGACCATCATTTTGATCCAGCTGAGGGTATAGCTGATTTTGCCGTAACCTCTGGTTTTGCATTGTTAATCTGGTATTATAATAGCTATACTATACCTGCCTATACAAAGAAAACAGGTCGTAAAAACGTTATTTCTCCCCAGTTATTTAAAGGATTGGGCGTGGGTCTTATCCTTATGTTTTTGTTATCTTCAATTCAATATTATATCCTCTCCCACCTAAATTACGGTCCTAAGATGCTGATGTACGAAGTAAGGGGAATATTGATAAATCTGACGTTCTATATGTTCATTCACATCTTGTACCAGACCTACATGAATCAACAAGTTGTACGTGAGCTCGAACGTTCCATGGCGGCCAACCTGGAAGCACAGTATGAATTATTGAAGCAGCAGGTCAACCCACATTTCCTTTTTAACAGTCTAAACACGTTAAAATATATGGTCGAAAGCCATGATAGCCAATCTGCCGAATTTATTATTAAGCTCGCTGCATTCTATAGATTTACGTTAGATAGCCTTAAACTTAATATCCTTTCGCTGAGAGAAGAGTTGGCGATTATGGACTCCTATGTTTATCTGCTGAATGCACGTTTTGAAGATGGGTTGACGATAACACAAAACCTTGATGCTAATGTGAAGGATACCTTCATTCCTCCTTTTACCCTTCAGCTACTCATCGAAAATTGTATCAAGCACAATATTGTTTCATTGGAAAAACCGCTTCATATCCGAGTCTATCACGAAGAAGACTATCTCATCGTCGAGAATAACCTTCAGGAAAGAAAAATTCCCGAACCATCGACTGGACTTGGAATTAAAAATATAGGTCAGCGTTATCTTCACCTCTCTGATAAAGAAATTAAAATTTTGAAAACAGACGATATCTTTGCCATAAAACTTCCCATAATACATACTATATGAACATCCTAATCATTGAAGATGAAATAAAGGCGGCGCGTTCACTTGAAAATCTAATTTTGAAGTTACGTCCAGATTCTCGCATCCTTTCCAAAATTCAGAGCGTCGAAGGCGCTATAGATTATCTTTCCAATACAGGTACTCCCGATTTGATCTTTATGGATATCCAATTGTCTGATGGCATCAGCTTTGATATCTTTAAGTCTGTCAAGATCCTATGTCCAGTTATCTTTTGTACTGCCTTTGGGGAATTTGCCATGGAAGCTATAAAGGAAAATGGAATTGATTACCTGCTCAAACCATTCTCAGAAGAGGACCTTAGAAGTGCTTTTGAAAAAGTTGATAATTTCAAAAATTTCTTTCAAAAGATTTCGGGTAATGATCTCACAGAGCTTATCAGCAAGATCAACGGCGGTGAAAATAAAAAGACGAGCTTTCTTGTTTTTAAACACAATAAATATCTGACGGTAAAAACAGATGATATTGCTTATTTCTATATCAATTATACCTCTCCTTCTCTGGTCACTTTCAAAGGCGAGGAATACGATTTAAATCAATCATTGGATCATTTAGCAGGCCTGTTGTCCAGCAAACAGTTCTTCAGACTTAATAGGCAATACCTCATTAGTTTTTCAGCGATCAAGGAAGTTGAACACTATTTTGGAAGAAAACTGCTTGTAAAACTGACGATTCCTACTGCCGAGAAACTACTGATTGGCAAAGATAAAACATCACAATTCCTAAGCTGGCTGGAAGATCGCTAATGGATACTGTTTATCTCTAACCTTTCAGCGACAGCGTAATTTTAATTAGAAAGTGCTTCCAGCCTGATATATATTGCCAAGGCACTGCATGCAAGTGCGAATAAAAGGAGGTACAGAAAAATATCTATCTCCTTCCCGAGTTTGATCAAAAATACAACGACAAACATCAACGGTAAGAAGATAATAAAAATAAAAAACAAAGTCGCTATGACCGTAAAAGTATCCAGACCATCATTCACAAACAATAACATGATACCAATGTAAAACAGCCAGATCAAAAGTGGAGCAAGAAAACATAGCAGCAACTTCCATCCTAGCTTAAGTTCAAAGTGCCCTTGAGCAGTATTGCGATGGTTTTTATGCAATAGATAACATATACCCACCATACATAGAATCAGCGTAGCCAGCTTCATGTAGGTATTAAATATGGTATCAGAACGGGTATTGATTCTTGAAGATGATTTAAGTTTATCATCGCTAAAGTACTGGATATGGTTAGCTTCTCCGTTAACAAAAGTTTTTACCACTTTATGGTTACCTATAGTGTCTCTGATGGTCCAAGTGGAATCTTCCAGCCCCATTTTATAAAATCCCTCCATAATCCGTTTACCGCCTTTTGTTCTTGTAAACCTTCCGTCAAGTCGCCCACCATTAAATCTCAAAGAATCAACGCTTCGTTCTGTATCTATCGTCAGCAAAGTTATTTTCTCTAAGGGAACCAGACTTGCGCTATCTCCAATAAGGCGCAAAATATCTTGGTCTAGGTTTTTAATGGATTGATTCTTATTGTAATCATCACTCTCGACCGGCTCACCAATATTCAAATAATTTATTTTGACAACAAGAAAAGAGTCTCTTTTGTAAAATTCAAATTCATCATAAGAATGAAACTCCTGCAGTGTCGGATCTTTTAGCAATACATACTGCGGCTGATCGAAAGACTGGATATATCTGAGCTGGCTGGTGGCGCAAAACGAAAAAACTGTGACAATACCAATAAAGCAGGCAGTCAATCGAACCATTAACGTTGGATTGCTCCATCGCATTGAATTATTTTCCATGTAAAACCACGCAAACAAAAGCATAGGCAAAGCAATCAGATCGGATAGGTCCACCGTTCGGCCAATATTGAAATGGCGCGTTAAAAATTCAATAAGCCCCTCGGAATATTCGCTCTTCCAAAAAGTAAATAAGACCGCTGTAGAGATAAAGACAAGCAGTTTTCGTTGAGGAAAGATCACGGACCAGAAAATAGGAAAGATAAACAGCCCGCTAAAATCAGAAAGCTTTCCAGTAATTGCATTATGGAATTCGACTTTCAGAAAAAAGTCGTTGGTAATCAATAGCGTCAGAAAAAGGATAAAAAGAGGTGAAATAAGGATCTTTAAGCGTTCAGTCATATTTTAGCGTTTACCTTTGCTATTTATACCCAATTACGCAATTGGTAACCTTAACACCCCATCGGAGTTTTGAAGACGATTAACTTAGTTACTTTTTTTCCATTGTCTTTCTGGATGCCTGTGATTCGCAAGAAATATCGACTTATACCGATAGCGCAAGGGTATTCTGTAGGCGATTTTACCTTCACTAAAAGTTTAAACCATTCTTCGCCACACTGTTCTTTTACTTTCTGCTTTAGCTCATCCATGGATACCTCGGGAAAGATAGTATGTTCCTCCTCGGTATATTCCGTACTTAAAAATTGCCCATTTCCATTTTGCTTTAATGATTTCCAAGCCGAGTTGAAATGTTTCCACTCGTTGAGGTCACAATGGGGGCCTTCATTCATAATGGTTGCGCTGGTTTCATAGCGTTGTTCTATCCGCAAATCGCTAATATGATCGCCTAAAATAGAAATAAAACTTCCTTCAATGCTTTCCCCGATCTCAACTTCTATCTCCACTGTGTCACCTTGTATCCTATCCATTTTATCTGGGTCAAAAATTGCCAGGTCTTGAATAGAAACCGTAAGATCATTGAACTTTATTGTTGTATTGGACTTCGTCTCATCTATAGCTTTTACAGTAGAGACTGTATTAATTTTCTGATCAGATATGTTTGCTTCATGATCAACATGATGTTCAATTTGCTTTAAATTTTGCTTTTGTTGCTCTATACTAGGGTTATTGCAGGAACAAAATATCCCAGTCGCTAAAATGATGATATGCAGCATTCGTTTCATAAACCTTCCAATGTTAATCGGGGTACCCTTTGGTGAATTTTTTCTTTAGTTGTCAATGTAGAACTCTCTCGATCTAGATAGACTATAATTTTTATATTCCATCAGTGTAACTGGAATTCAAACCGGTGAAATTTTCAGGGATTGCCCTTTCAATAAATCTTTGTTTTCTATGCTATTTTAGATAATTCTCTTTGGCGTTAATTGATGTGTTTTGATTGATCTGAGTACTGTAATACATAAATTGTTTACTGTTTTCATTACCAACCTTTTTAAATTTATAAGCTTCTATAATGATTGTGGTCCCGTCCACCCATCTGATATTTTCCACAGCCCAGTCATCCGTTTCAAAACTGCTGTGTTCTGCCAGATTAATCCGCAATGGGGTTTGTCCCTTGCGGACGGTAAGAATACCTATAAAACAACTATTAGGCGCATATACCTGATTATAATAATAAGCAAGAAAGTGCCCATCTGGTGATGGAATAGGAATCTCAACAGCACCATCACCAACCGAAGCGATTGTGTACTGGCTACCGTCGATGCTATCCAATAAAACAAGATCACTAAATCCCAAAGATTCGGCCACATGATTGCTAATTAGAATATGCGTTTTGAGCTGTGGAAGATAACCCTTATACTCCCAACCTCTAAATCCATCACCCTGCCCTAGTGAAGAATCATACTTTTTAAATTTTAGATTGCCTTTTCCTGTTGGAACCACTAAATTTTTCTTTTCAAACGTAAAAGTTCTGTTTGAAGTACTACTGTTACTAAATGCTTCATTATAATCATCTGCTGTTGCGATGTAGAATTTTAATTTAGGAAGACTGTCATATCTATCTCCATAGCCTACCGTCACATCTTGTTTAGATTGACCGTAAACGAGGCTTAGAGAAAAAAGAATTATCAAAGCTATTTTCATGTTTTATTTCTTGATTATCGTAGCAGAAGGCGATCATGTGAAATGAGCTTTCCTATACCATGTAACAAATATCTCTATTGGCCACCAAAAATGAGACATTTAGAACTGATTGAATATAAAGATAGACGACAAATCATAAAAGCTACAAACGAATTAATATTTGTATGGGAGAACTTATTATTCGCTATTTCTGAGAAATAAATTGCAGGCTATTATAAGAATGATCAGTATTGGATTTATTACAAAATATTGGCGCAATCAAAAAAATAAAAGTATTGTTACAGGTCAATTGGCATTGTCTTATTCTCTTCTAAAAACTGTAACCCCTTCTTTGATGGTTTCAAGTACTTTGATATCCTTTAGTTTTTGAGATTCAATTGTTAGTGGATTTTTATCCAAAATAACCAAGTCTGCCAGTTTTCCCTCCTTCAGAGACCCCTTACTTTTTTCCTCCTGATATTGATAGGCGGCATTAATCGTAATTGCTTTTAAGGCATCAATTACATCGATCCGCTCGTCTGGCCCCAAGACCATTCCTGAACGGGTCGTCCGATTAACAGCAGCATAGACACCAGTCAATAGATCAGGTGGTGTCACAGGGCTATCATGGTGGATAGTAAACAATATTCCAGCTTTTTTGGCTGATTGAGCTGGACTGATAAATGCAGCGCGTTTAGGTCCAAAAACACTTCGATAGTGCCAATCTCCCCATAAATAGACATGAGCTGAGAAGTATGAAGGAATAACACCAATTTCTTTTATTTTGGCTATGTGATCGGGTCTGCTGTTCTGCACATGAATCAAAGTCGCTCTAAGTTCCGGCTTATAAATCCCCTCTTCCTTCAATCTGCCGATCACACGAAGTGCTTGGTCTATTGCCGCATCACCATTAACGTGAAGCTGCGCTGTGATATGATTTGAGAATACTGTTTTTAGATCATTATAGAGGGTTTCGTCTGAAAAAATTGGAAAACCCTTATAATCCGCAGATTGTCCTTCAGGTGGGATGAGGTAGGGCTGTGTAAGCCAGGCCGTCTTTCCTTGAGGTGAACCATCATCGGAGAATTTAAAACCGCCAAATTTCAGTCGCTTTTCATATTTCATATAATTGGGCCTAAAGGATTCCCAATCTGCTTTATTCGCTTCAAAATCTGGGAAATATACCACATCTGCTTTGAGAAGGTTTTTGGCAGCAGCTTCTTTCAGTAAGCCGACACTCACCCCCATAGATCGTCCGTCACATATTGTCGTCTGACCATAACTAAGCCATTCATCTTGAGCCTTGATAAAATCTTTTAGAGATTGGGATAATTCGTTTTTAATAGACTTAGGCTTGGGCATCATTTCTGTTAACTTCACCAAAGCGGCAAAAGATGCATTTTCTTCCAGTTTTCCGTTCAGACGATGATCTGACGTTCGACCGTAATGGCCTCCTTCCGGATCTTTTGCATTTTCGGCAATACCCAATAAAGTAAGCATAGCACTATTTACAACACTGGCATGACCAGATGCATGAATGACAATAATAGGATTTGTGGTGCTTACGGCATCCAGTTCTACACGAGTCGGATGACGATGTTCAACCATAATGGCATCGTCATAACCGTTTCCCAATATCGGAACGGAAGATCCTGGTTTCATCTGCTGAATAACTGTTGTTAAAGCCTTTTGAAGGTCGGGTATAGAGTTTACGGTTCCATAAGGACTTGGAGAAAGATCTATTGCTTGTTCCATTCCAGCTCTTGAAGTAATATGTCCATGTGCGTCGATAAAACCGGGCAGCAATGTTTTCCCTTTTAAATCAATTTGCTGCGTATTATCTCCTATATAGGTATTTGCTTTTTGTTGACTTCCGACAAAAATAATCTTTCCATCCTTTAATACGAGAGCTTCTACCTGTGGAAACGCATCTTCCATCGTAATAATATCTCCGCCAAAATAGATTAAATCTCCTTTCGGCTGATTGCTTTTGCAAGCAAAAACAAAAAGTGGAAGAAGGAGAAATAGATATCTTTTAATTGTTCCCATACGACAGGTTAATAGTGTTTATGGATAACAAAAAAAATAGTTAATTGTTTTGCTTAATTCAATAGTACTTTCAACAGCAGAAATGGTTTAAATTGATCAGTATTAAAAACGATGTCTGCTCTGTTTACGAAAATAGATACCTAGATAGGTCGGCGATAAGCCAAACCGTTCAGAAATAGCAACAATTTTCAGACGCTCAGGATTGCGGATACGCTCTTGTAAATAACAAAAAATGCGCATCTAGATGCGCATTTTTTGTTAAAGTAAGATTGGTAACAATTGATCTAAGCTGTCTACCTGTAGAAAATTGTTGGGTTTGATTTCAGTACTAGCTTGTTCATGTGTCCACGTAACATGATAAGGAACATGTATTGCCTGCGAGCCCATTTCCAAAACTGGCAGAATATCTGAATTAATAGAATTTCCGATCATTATGAAACTCTCGGTCTGACATTCAATTTTTCGCAGCAATTTTACATAATCCTCATTTTTCTTATTACTCATAATCTCCACATGGTGAAAAAATTTTTGAAGACCAGAATTTCTCAACTTTCTTTCCTGATCCAGAAGATCACCCTTTGTGGCTACAATTAATTTATAATGGGCACTGAGCTGCACCAATGTATCCTCAACTCCATCCAGTAATTCAATAGGCATTCTTAATAAATCCTGTCCAATCTCGATAATTTTATTTACTGTCTTCAACGGTAGCTGCCCTGCAGAAATCCGGCTAGCGGTCTCAATCATACAAAGAATGAAGCCTTTCACGCCATAGCCATAGAGTGATAGATTGTTCATTTCTGTTTCAAATAGTTCTTTTGATATCGCGTGCTGTGGAAGATAGTTTTCCAATAATGCACAAAAATCGTGTTCAGCTTTTTGAAAATAGGGTTCATTTACCCATAATGTATCATCAGCATCGAATGCGATGACGTTAATTGCATCTTTATTGACAATCATTTTAATTCTTATTCAATTTACGAGTTCTACTTGATCTTGGTATTGCTATATTGTTCCAATAACGCTGTCAAATTTAATGCTGCATCATAAATGGCATTAAAAGCAAAAGGCTTTCCCTTGGCCACGTAATCATAGATATAAAGATCAGTTAAAGGTGTCGGAATAGATTCCAATTCAGTGGCTGAGATCCATTCCAGGTCCCCTTCATTACAATAAGGGGCTTCTACAAATTGGATATCAGAGACATATACATAACTGATCCAATTGTATTTTACCGGAGAAGTTTCGGTTAAAATTCCACAAAACTGTTTTGAAGTGATCCGGATACCTGTTTCTTCCATGACCTCACGTACAACGGCATCATCAGGATTTTCAAATGGGTCTATTTTTCCTCCAACAGGAACATACATATCCTTATTTGGTTCTTTAAGGCGTCTTAGCAATAAAAATCTATCTTTATTTCTTAATATACATAGTGTGGCTACTCGCTTCAAACCTGTTACTTCGTTGCTCATCTTTTTCTGTTTGTAACAAAAATAAAAAAATGTTAGGAGAGTCTTCAAGCATTTTAGCGAATTCATTCTTTTTGTCTTTTGAGTGAATGCTAAGTCCTGCTCTTCTTTTTCATGCCCTTTTTCGTTAGACTATAATTACAACTTCGATTTATAGCATATTCAATTTTATATTCGGATAAGAGCTGCGTAATAATTTCACTTGTTTCAGTCTCATGAAGTCCCAACTGTTCTCCAACTTCAATTTCGTTGAACTGCCCCCTGTTTTCTATGAGCGCTTTGTAATATTTTTCTTTATTTTTCATAATTGTGTTTTTTTTGAACTGCTACCATCATATGTGGGCTAAAAGGCAGAAGATAACTATCGTTTTCAGTAATGTGAATAAGCTCCAATAATGTTTTTCGCTTTTCAGTATGCTGTAAATTGACAAAGAAATCTTTGTCTAACCAGGCCATCCCCTCCACAGCGTACGTATTCAAATAGGTTAATCCCTGATTCATAAACTCCTCTTTCAACTCTTGGGGCTTATGATAATATGCTTCGGCTAAAAGCCATGGAAAATCATCTGGGGGATTGTGTTTGCCAATAGTTAACTCTTCTTTGCACATTTGAAAAAAAGAAGTTTTATGAATCAAACCATTTAAAAGGCCGGCTAAGGTTGAAGCCGTATAATTGATGGCAAATCCCAATATAATTCCCCCGTTTTTCAACACTCTCTTCGCTTCACAAATCGTTGATACCCGGTCATCTCTTTCCTGCAAATGGTAAAGAGGTCCATGCAGTATAACCAGGTCTGCATAATTATTAGGAAACTCCAATTTTCGGGATTCACCGATGTGAACAGAAAATTTGTTTTTTAATCTATGAGCTCTATTTTGCGCAATTTTTATATGCTTTAAAACAGGCTCTACCAAATGAACATGATGTCCTTTCTTCGCAAGCCATTCGGAATACTTGCCCGTGCCACCGCCGATGTCAATTACGGTCAAAGGAAAAGATAAAAGGTGCCGTTCGATAAGTGATTTGATTCGTTCAAATTCAAATATGCCCATTCCTTTGTCGAGCCGTGTCTCCTCGGACGCAATTGTATAGAATATTTCTATATCCCTGCTTATTAACTGTTTACTACTCATGATACGTCACATATCGCCATCAATTTGAAATACTAATACATTGCAAATTGATCGCACAATCGATTTTATAATCAATAGTTTATTTGAAATCTAAAAAATAAAAAGGTATAATCATCCGTACGCTAAAAATCACAGGATTTCCACGTGTTCGCTGCTCTTTTTAGAGCAAGTCTCTTTAGTTAAGACGCTGATGATATGTTAGATATAGTATAACAGACTACAAAAATAAGAAATTATGAGAAATTCCATCCTCATAATTTCAATTATTTAAAAGATACTAGATAGATTGATTACAAACTGCCTAATTTAGATGGTGAGATACCATAGGCCTTTTTAAAGGCATACGAAAAGTGAGAAAAATCCTTAAAACCGGCTTCAATGTAGGCATCGGAAATGCGATATCCCTTTTGACTAATCAGATAATGTGCATCCGCCAGTCTTTTTTGCTGCAACCAGCGATTTGGTGAAGTATGAAATACCTTGGCAAAATCTCTTTTGAATGTCGCCAGGCTTCTTCCCGTGAGATAGGCAAATCGATCCAGATCTACATTATATCTGTAATGCTTACTCATATAAGCTTCGAGATCAATCTTCCCTGGTTCAGCAAAGTCAAATAGAACGTCTTTTAATAATGGATTGGTCTCCAATAAAATCATTACAGCCTCTTTTACTTTCAAGGAAGAAAAAATCTTATTTAATTTGTTCCTATCGTTTAGGTATGGTCGTATCGAATTCATGTAATTCTCAAACAACAGGTTATTATCCAATCTAATTGTTCTAGGGAAGTCAACAGCAACCTGTACTTTAAAATCATATTCATTCGCAATGCTTCGGAGAGACTCCTGATCGAGAACAATTGATACGGATTCATATATGCCACCCGAAGGTGGGTATTTAGTAAACCGGGTGAGCTGATTCCGCCTTGACAATTTATAATCTCCAGCATTGAATTCATACCTTTCATCACCGATTACATTCTCTGAGCGCCCTGAAATCAAGTAAGTAAATACATGGTCGGCAATAAATTGTTCTCCCTCCCTATATTTTGAATCATAACAGGAATGTAGAATGTTTATATTTTTTGATATTGAATCCATTTTATTAAAATTATCCCACAGAATTTCACCTAATTAATTACAAGATATGTTTTAGGCCATTAAGATACAAAAAAGGGCTCTGTCTAGCTTTTCAAAAATTCCTTACCGGAGTACCTGAATTAGCTAATTAAGGTCTTTACTTCAAGAAATTCTTCCAAACCGAAACTGCCGTTTTCACGTCCAATACCTGAATTTTTAAAACCGCCAAAAGGAGCCATGGGATCATGCTTAAGGGTATTGATCAATACACGCCCCGACTTGACGCTCTTTGCTACTTCCCTGGCATGTGTAGCGGAGCGAGAGCTAATGTATGTCATGAGACCATATTCTGAGTCATTTGCCATAGAAATGGCATCCTCTTCTTTATCATAAGATATTACAGATAATACAGGACCGAAGATTTCCTCCCGAGCGATTCTCATCGCATTAGTGACACCCATAAAAACAGTAGGTTTTACATAGTACCCCTCTGTTAGCCCTTGTGGATGTCCCATCCCCCCAACCAAAAGTTCAGCCCCTTCCCCAATTCCTATTTCGATATACTGCTGAACTCGATCATATTGTTTACTATTTGCTAAAGGGCCTAATTTAAAATTACCTAACCTTGGGTCGCCAACAGTAAAACGTGTAGCCTCTCGGCTTATAAGCGTACGCACTTCATCAATTCGTGATCGTGGTACCAAAAGTCTGCTTCCTGCTACACAGGCTTGGCCGTTGTTCATGAAAGCAGCCTCCAAGGCCATAGGTATTGCAAGTGAAAAATCAGCATCTTCCAAAATAATATTTGCCGATTTGCCCCCGAGTTCCAGTGTAACACGTTTCATGGTATCAACTGCTCTTTTTGCTAAAATTTTACCTATCACTGTCGAGCCGGTAAATGAAATTTTCGTGATTTCAGGACTTCGCATAATGGTCTCTGTAATAATTTCCCCTCTGCCATTTACCATGTTGACAACACCATCAGGCAGTCCTGCAGCATCGATACATTCCATCATAATCTCAGCTTGCCAAGGACAGAATTCACTCGGTTTTAAAACTAGTGTACAACCTGCGGATAGCGCGGCCGCGACTTTTAGTGCTATAGTTCCTGCCACTGCATTCCAAGGAGTAAATAGCGCTGATACCCCTATGGGCTCTTTAATAATCCATGATTCATTAACCGCGTAGGAAAATTGGAATTTTTGTAAAACCTCAATAGCGTCAAGGAATGTTGTGGCAGCGATCATATTTGCCCATTTAGCTCGTTCTCGCGTTGCGCCATACTCTATAATTGTAGCATCTGCAAGATCATTTACCCTTCTCAAAATCTCATCATGTATAGATGTCAGATATTCTATTCGTTGCTGAATAGTTGTTTTACTATACATAATGAGTGCTTTTGAAGCAGCTTCGATAGCAATTTGTGTGTCTATCTGATCGGCATATATTACTTTAGCTATAGGCTCCCCATTTAGAGGGCTAATAACTTCCATGCACTCACTTCCATGTGGTATCGAGAATTTTCCATCAATATAAACGCTTTTTATTGTTCTCATATTTCCTCCTATTTGTTAACACAAAGTAAGAGTATTTCAGTTCACCGCGTTGTGTTCAAAAGCTCAATCTATTTTGTTCAAAAGCTCATCGGGTTACCTATTCTCTTCGTATAGTTTTATATTAATAAAAAAGAATTGGCCTCAACTGGTAATTTTTCTATAAATATAGCATCCGGCTTCCGTAGGATGATCTTGAACAAGATCATGACTATTTTCTTTTCGAATTAGGTTGATGATTAAAAAATCTCCACATGCAGCCATCGTGAAAAACATACCAAAGATCAGCAGACCAATGCTTCCATTAAAGATGGCAACAACGGCGGGAAGAATTCCCAAAATAATACCAGGTGCAATGGCTCCAATAATATACTCTTTCACTTTCAAGGGTTCTTTGCAATGACAATATGGGGTAAGCATTTTCCACATTACACCAAATTTAATAGACTTTAACCCATTTTTCGCGAAAATGGCCCATGTAATTCCATGAATCAATTCGTGAACAACAATCCCGAGGAGAATAATGCCAAAAACATAGATGCTAGCTGAAAGCCCCAAGCCACCAAACATAACTTTAAAATCCAGTTCGTATCCCCAGGCTAAATAAAAGGGTAAACCAAATACGAGAACTATTGGAATCAAGATGAGTAGACCAAACTTATTGGCCCAGACTAGATCGATCGTTAATTTCTCCTTCTCATATTTTTCAGGCTCGTACATAAATTTCATATTTGATTATAAATACATAGATTTTGAGGCTCATTGCTAAATTAACCTTTTTTTGCATATTTTATACGCCAATTCTAAAAACTGATAGTAATGAGTATGTTTAATCGGATCCGCTCAGATCATTTTGACCTCTAGGTATTTCGATAATTTAACCTATAAAAAAAGGCCAGGTACTAAAACCCGACCTTTCAATTAAAAACTAATCTCTCCCTCCCGTAAACCTTACTTCAATTTATTGGACAAAAATTCAGATGATTGGTTTAATTTAGGAAAATGAAAGAATAATTAGATTTTAAGATTCTTATTGAAAGCACTGTATCGTTAAGATTTAGCTCTCAAATCAAACAGATACTTCCGTATATCAGTTTCCAATTTTATAGGATAACTAAAATCTAAATTCTCAGCCAACAATTTTCCAATGGTAGATACTAAATCCGCCATTGCAAATAACGCATCCCAATTTGCAGGAATTGAACTTCCAGCAAATGTACTTTCGACTCTTACCCACATTTCCTCCGTCAAGTATTTTTTAAACAGTCTACCATATTTATTGGTCGTTATATTCCAATTATGCTGACTAGCTATATACCATTCAATTAGAGGTATCAGATAATCGACTCTGATAATATGCTCTGACGAAAACTTTGCGTAGAACAATTCATCTCGCAAAAGACTTTTTGCCACATATGTTGTGTCCCACCAAAAATCATTTAAAACCTGCTGTACTTTCTTTACTGAGGGCCTTTTAATGATAGAGGTTTGATAGCTGGGTTTTTGCATCTCCGAAGTAATTCCATCTTTATCAACCAAGACTTTATAGCCAATATCCCAATCTTCAGGTAGCTCAGCTCTTTCTAGATCCACTAAAAATTTCACTTTGCTATATAACTTGAAATCTACTTTTATGTAGTCATCATATAATACCATTTTCATTCCATGCCGACCTTCAAAGCAGTACTCGTCTTCCTCAATCATTGCGATGGTTTCTCCAAAATACCGTATCCAACTATTGTCGGTAATATAATTGGAATTGTCATTAAATACGAGTTCGATATCTAAATCACTAAGGTCATCTACTGGAGCCAATGGATTGACAAGAGAACTCGTTAGTAATGCAACACGTATATCCCCATTGTTTTCCGCCCATTCACTAATCATTTTTAATTTTTCGTTTCTCAACTTCATATCATAAAAGTACCACTAATTTATCCAACTTTTTATTTTTTGGAATAGCTGTTCGGCATCCTCTTTTATTCCAAAAATAATTCCTGATTTTCTCATCCTCAACCATGGAAACCCCAAATAATACAGCCGATCTATTGGCGCTTGACCATTTAAATGAATTGGTTGCTGTCTTTCATTCAATAATCCCGGAATTTTAAGATATTTGAAATCTCCACGATAGCCTATTGCCCATATAATGGTATCGATCTCCTCGAACTTTAACTGTAGAATACCACTGTCTGCTTTATATTCATTGTCTGGTAAATCTGCTGCATCAATGTCTTGTTTTGAGGGAAATTCAATTTGGCTAACTTCAATATACTGATCCACTTTATGCTTCATCATTTCCGAATGTTTATCTGCAAAATGAATATGTTGCTTAACCGTATCTGTGAAATAAATTCGTTTATCGTCAGTAGCTTCCAACATGCCAAGGTTTTTAACGCCCAAGCGATTTAAACTTTGTAAACTAATCGTATGGCCATATTTTCCTAATCCTGAAACCTGTGGCTGTGTAGACTTCGTCACTGACAGATCTGTTAGTTGATCTGTTCTTTGGCTCATCAACCCAGATAAATGTAGCCATTCCATCATGTCTTTGCCACGATATCTCCTCGGCGACCGCGCCACAAGACTCGTTGCCAGGTAAATACTTCCTTTTTGTGGAAAATTCGCTTGAACCAATTCTTCGGCGAGTTGTACTCCCGATTGACCACTTCCTACTATTAAAACATTTCCCCTTACCTGATCGGGATTTCGATAAGCTCCGACATTAATTTGTTTTATTCTATCCGGAATCTGAAAGGCGAAGTCAGGAGTACCATAGTCACTCATTGCCCCCGAAGCTACTACGATTTGATGCGTCATCAAACGCCCCTTCTCTACTCCTGACTCAAAACATACCTCATAATGCTCGCTATCTTCATGTTTATAAATCGCATCCACACGATGCTGCTCTAGAATTGGAAGTCTGTGCTGCAGGGCATAATTTTGTAATTTTTCCACATATTCGTTTCTGCTCATAAAAGCCTCCCTGTCTATACTATCATCCAGCAGCTCGCCAGGAAGTAAATTCATCCAATTGGGGGTATTCAAAGAGAATGAATCCCATCTTTGGTCTGTCCAGGAAGAAGCGATGTTATTCCGTTCCAATACCAAGTGATCGATCCCTTCCTTTTTCAAATAATAACTGATGGCTAAACCTGCCTGTCCAGCCCCTATCACAATTACTTCATAATATCGATATACGTTCCGTTCCATTAGATTTTGTTTTATATTTTTGTGTAAAGGTAGTTTTGCATCTAGGCAAAAGGGCAACGCGAAACTGACTAAGAATAACGCAAGACGGACTTTATGGATTCTCAACTAACGATACATCGAGATTTAAGCAATATACCGCATGCTTTCTTAAAAGAAGAACATCGAGTGATTGTTGCTGAGCAAGGGAAAGGCCAATTCAGGTTCAAAGAGAAATCATTAAAAAACATGCAAATTATCAGTTGTGACTACGAACTAGAAAGACAACAGGATCTGTTGATTAATGTACGTAACCATGCCTTGAAGATGCATTTTAGGTTGCATGGTGATTCCGTATGTGTTTGCAATCAGGAAGGTTTATTTGGATTGCAGACAGGACAACATAGTCTGATGTACCACCGAGACTGTGAAACCAAAGTGGAAATGAAACCTACTGTAAAAAAAGGCAAATTTCTTGAAATCATGCTGTCACAAGATCTTTTCGAAAGCTATTTCAGTGATGGCAATGATTTCCAAAAAAGCTTTTTAGATCAGACCTTAACAAAATCACATTTATGGACCGATCAGAGTCTCACCATAAGTCCACACATTTATGCAATTTTGGATAACCTGTTGCACGCTCCCTATCAGGGGGCTTTACAAAATTTCTACTTGGAGGCAAAGGTTACGGAACTTTTACTAGTACAAGTGGACGCTTTTGAAAAAGACAGTCCAATGACCGATCTTAAATTTACCGTAAAGGAAATAGAGCAAATTCATTACGCTAAAGAACTTATGAGCCAGAACCTTCAAAATCCACCAACGATAAAGGTATTAAGCAAAGTAGTAGGTTTAAACACAAAAAAACTAACACTGGGTTTCAAAAGTATATTCGGTAATACCATCTTTGGATTTGTAAAGGAGTCTCGTATGTGTGAAGCAAAAAGACTCTTATTGGACGAGAAACGCTATATTAATGAGGTTAGCGAGCTGATGGGCTATCGCAATCCCCAACATTTTACAGTTGCTTTTAAGAAATATTATGGGATACTTCCAAGTCGTTTTAAAGCTTAAGATAAGCTAATATAAGATTGCCATATTCATTATTTATGGCTGGCCAATTAGCACGGATAGCAAAAATTTGTTTTGCTCCAGCTTCCTTTATAAATATTACATCATCGTATACATTTTTGGATTCATTCCGAAATGTTCTTTAAAAAGTTTGGAAAAATGACTGAGATTGGTAAAACCCAATTTATAACCGACCTCCGAAACAGAATATGGTCCCTCTTTGAGTAGAAGTGCCGCTTCATTCATCCTAAATCTTTGATAATAACTAAATATACTATCCCCAAACACCTGTTTGAATAACCGTTTCAGTTTGGTTGGGCTCATTCCGAATGCTATTGATAGTTCACTGATTACTGGAGGAATGTGGAGATGCTCAAGAATCTGATCCCTTATTTTATAGAGGATTGAGATATCATAATTGTTTATTGCATATATATGCTTTTCGTCCCGCTTCTCCAGTTCCATAAGCAACCGACAGATCAGCTCCTCAGACTTGATCCGCTTTAAGAGCAATTCGAATGTATCGCTAATTGGATCTGTCATAATTTCATCGACAACTCTTTGTAATGTAGGATAAATAAGCTGTTCAAAAAGATAGGGTTGCGTATTTTGAATAAGACGCTTTAAAATCTGTGACTGTGAAGTGCCCGTTAATAATTTACTCAGGTAGGCTGTGTCTACTTCTATATTAATGGTAGACGTATTGGAATGGATAGCAATTATTTCATCTGTATTAATACGACTTGTTGCAATTAAAACAGATGGTATCCCGCTAGCACGCTCCCGTGGCAATACTGTTTCCAGTTTGGGAAAAATGTTCTGAAATTTAAAAAAAATCAATTTTTTGGTTTCGTCCAGCTCTGGGTTTTCAACTTCAATATTTTGATTCAGCTCATAATTGCTGATCAGCATCCTGATATGTTCATTAAAAACAAAACCAATACAGTATCCTGATCCAAATTTGGTGGGGATCTCTAATTTTCTATTCTTTACTTCCGCTCCCAGAATATCAGCAAGCTTTTGAAGAACACTTGGAACCGTTTGATCATCTCTTTTCATTGAAGTCCTTTACGACTATTTTTAAGTCCAATATAGATATTTTATTTCTAAAATGACGTGCAACTTTGTATTGATCTTAAACAAGAAAACGAAGTATGTTACTCAAGGATAAAAAGACAGCAATCATAGGTGGAGGTCCAGCTGGGCTTATCTTAGCCAAGCTGCTACAGCAAAGTGGTGCTCATGTGACCGTTTATGAAAGAGACAAAGATCCACTTGCGAGAATCCAGGGCGGTACTCTTGATCTACATAGGGGGGCTGGTCAAGAAGCGCTAAAAAAAGCAGGGCTACTGGATAACTATTATGCTTTGGCAGTCCCCATGGGAATTATCATGACTAATGAAAAGGGCGAATCTCTATTCACAAAACAAGTAACTCCAGAAAATCGATATGATAATCCCGAGATTAACAGGAATATACTACGGAAAATGCTATTGGATAGCTTAAATTATGACACTGTAGCTTGGGATAGCAAATGTAGGAGACTTGAAGTCTCAGGTGGACAGTGGCTTATTCATTTTGAAAACGGTATGCGAGAAATTGCGGATCTCGTTATTGTTGCTAATGGTGGTATGTCGGGTCTGAGGTCGTATGTTACAGATGCTTATGTGGAGGAAACAGGAACAATCATCATTCAGGGTGACATTACTGACCCAAAAATCCAAACCCCAGAGTTTTACCAATGGTGTAATGGGCATAGGTTGATGACGGCTCATCAAGGCAGCTTGTTAGTTGTCAATCCAGAAAATAATGGGACATTGACCTACGGAATTATTTTTGAAAAACCAGAAACATGGAAGGATGATAAGGAATCGGATTTTAACGATATGCAATTTATCCGTACATTTCTTTTAGATCGATTGAACGATTGGGATGGGCGATTCAAAAAATTACTCCAGTCTACAATATCATTTAGCTGTCTCCCGACAAGAAAACTTCCCTTGGACCAAGCTTGGAAAAGTGACCGTCCTATACCGATAACGCTTATTGGTGATGCGGCTCATTTGATGCCTCCTTTTGCAGGTCAAGGTGTGAATACAGGTTTACTAGATGCATTGGTCCTGTCAGAAAAACTGACCGATAATACCTATGATTCGCTGACAACTGCAATTGAAGCATATGAAGAACAGATGTTTATATACGCACGGGAAGCACAGCTTGCATCAAGCAAAAACGAAATTGAAATGCGTCGACCTGAATTTACTTTTCAGCAACTATTTCAACAAGAATAATAGATAATCGCCCCATTATTATCTTACCTATTCATGCAAAGACCTAAGAACTTACAGCCTTCTCATACGAGACGAGTGATTCTCTAAAAGAAAAGCCCATTATCCAAGAATGATCTGTATAATGGGCTCTATTAGATAAAATCTAGTTACTAGGGCCTTAAATGATAGGCTTTAGGTTGAACAAACGCTCGGATACCTTGGGCTGACAAAGTCGAACCCAACCCTGAATTTCGTCTTCCAGACCAAGGCACATTAGGACTTACCCGGTCGCAGCAATTCCAGTATACTGTTCCAGTATCCATCTGGTCAAGAATACGCATTGCTCTGTCGCGATCTGAAGAAAATACCGCTGCAGTAAGGCCGTAGGCTGTATCTTGCATCAGACCTATTGCTTCTTCATCGGAAGAGACCTTTTGAATGCCAATTAATGGCCCAAAGGTCTCGTCGCACATGAGTGCCATACGATGGTCACAATGGTCGAAAACTGTAGGGGCATAATAATATCCTTTTCCCTCTAATACATGACCGCCTAATCGTAGTCGTGCTCCCTTTTGTAACGCATCCTTTACTTGATCCTCCAGAACAACCAACTGTTCGGCACGAGTTAAAGGACCGATAAACGTGTCTACATCCATGGGATCACCAACCCTATAGGACGCAACTTCTTCAATAAAGGCCTCAACAAACCTGTCGTATATCAACGCTGAAACATAGATACGTTCAACCGCACAACAGCTCTGTCCATTATTGTAGAACGCTCCTTCCGCCGCCGAAACCGCAGCCTGCTTGATATCTGCCACATCGTCGGCAACATATAGCGGGTCCTTTCCGCCTAACTCAAGCTGTACCGGAACCAGTTTATGTGCAACCGTCGTGGCAATATGCAAGCCTGTTTTGTAGGATCCTGTAAAGAAATAACCATCCAATGGCAATGATAGGATATGCTCGCCAATCCTCCCATCTCCAACAATACAATGAAATACATTTTCCGGAATGCCTGCCTGATAAAGATATTTTGCAAACTGCAAGCCTGTCAAAGTAGCAAATTCAGATGGTTTATAGAGAACCGCATTGCCCGCAACCAAAGCATACAGAAAAACATTAAACCCGACGTTATATGGAAAATTCCATGCAGAGATATTAGCAATCACCCCTAAAGGTTCATATCGGATGTTTTCCAAAGTAGCTCCTTCACTTACTACCACCTCTTCTGAAAGCCATTTGGTGGCATTTTTTCGAAGATGCTCAATACGGTTCTGTGCGCCGTTAATTTCGTTAAGTGATTGTGTTATGGGTTTGCCCGTTTCATTGGTAAGGATTTCAGAAAGTTCCTGTTTATTTGCCAAGATCAGCTGCCCAAACTGTATGATGCACTCCAAGCGATCTTGTAAAGGGACTTTAGCCCAGTCCCGCTGCCCTTGTTTTAGTAAGGATAGTGTATTTTCCAACTCAACTGTGGTGGAAGAAGGCAACGTTGCCGCTACAGCGCCAGTTGCAGGATTCCTAATTTCTATGTTGTCTTGCATGTTCGATAAAAACATTAAAAATCAAATTTTCATCTAAAAGTATTCCCTTCTGTGTTTGGGAAAATTCGGGATGCCATTGAACGCCCATGACCTTACCCGGAGCCTCTTTAATATAGCCAAATGCTTCCACAAATCCATCTTCCGAGCGCGCATATACTTCGAGGTCGCGGCCAAGATCTTTGACCGCCTGATGATGTACAGTGTTGACCAATGGGTTAAGAACATGGCCATATAACCGGTCGAACAGTGTTCCTTGTTCGATATGTATCGGATGATTGATCTGATCATATAAGCTTGCTGATCGGTGTAGACCCGCTTCAGGTAGCTGGCTGGCGATATCCTGATACATTGTACCTCCAAAATACACATTCATCAACTGAAAGCCGCGGCAGATTCCTAAGACCGGCTTATGGTGTTTCATGGCATAATCCAATATTTTTAACTCATATTGATCCCTATACGCATCCCCTTTCCAAGAACCTATTGGTTCCTCCCCATAATGCTGTGGAGCTATATCACTCCCCCCCTGAAGAATTATACCGTCCATCTGATCTAGGATATCTTCTAGTAATGTTCCCTCAAGATCAGGCAATAACACAGGGAGTACACCTTTTTTACCTATCCATCTGGCCATATCATTTTCCATATAGCTCAATGACTTATGACCAAAGACTGCCCTTTCAATATCTGGATAGAAAAAACAAGCGCTGACACCAATTTTTACCATATTACCTTCCTTCATATGCGGTCTCATAAATAGCTCGAAAATCTGCTGTACTAACAGGTTTAGGGTTTGATGGATGACAAAAATCGGCAAATGCCAGTTCCGATAGCGGTTCCAAATGATGCTTTTCTACACCGATGGCCGATAGTTTTGTCGGAAGCCCTAAGCGTGTATTGAGATCAAATAGATAGTCAACGACTCGATCTCCAGCGTTGTTACCAAGCCCCAAGGCCATGGCCATACGCTCGAAACGATCTTCAAAACCGGCATAATTAAACTGCATTCCATAAGGTAGATTCACGGCATTGGCCAGTCCATGATGCGTGTCGAGAAGTGATGATAAAGGATGTGCCAAGCTATGGACCACGCCTAATCCCTTTTGAAAGGCAATAGCCCCCATCAGTGACGCCAAAAGCATGTTTGAACGCGATGCCAAATCGGACTCCTTAGTGGCCTTCTCAATTGAGCTGGCTACCATCGCCATTCCTTCAAGAGCTATACCATCACACATCGGATGATACCCTTTGGCCAGATAGGCTTCCATATTATGCGTAAGGGCGTCCATTCCCGTCGCCGCCGTAATAAACGGTGGAAGGTCCATTGTAAGCAAGGGATCCGCAAATACTATCCTTGCCATTAACCTCGGGCTAAACAAAATCCGCTTTTTCTTGGTTTCATCTTCGGAAATAATGGCGCTGCGTCCTACCTCGCTTCCTGTTCCTGCTGTCGTCGGTACTGTGATCAATGGTGGTATTTCATTGGTCACATAGATATCTCCGCCGATCAGATCATCATAGTCAAACAGGTCCCGATGATGGTTTGCACGCAAAGCTATCGCTCGGGCAACATCCAGTGCCGCACCACCACCAATACCAATAATGGAATCTCTATTTTGCCCCCTAAATACATCCCCACCTAAAAGAACGTCTGATTTTACGGGGTTTTTGTGCAGGTCATAAAAGACAATTACATCAATCCCTTTATGAGTCAACTTCTGCTGAATATCTTTAAAAAATGGCAGTTCGGCGATTGTGGGATCGGTTACTAACAACGGACGATTAAGTCCGTGCGCCAACAGGTAGTCAGGCAGTTCATTGATTGCTCCGGCACCAAAACGGATTGGCGTCGGAAAATTAAAACCATAAATTTTTGCTGTATCCATCGTTCAGTTAAATAATTTCAAAATATCTTTTTGTTTCCCAATCAGTTACTTGTTCTGAAAACTGCCGCCACTCCCATATTCTGGATTTGCAGAAATGGTCGACAAACTTTTCGCCAAATAATTGAGATGCTACTTCTGATTGTGCCATTCGGGTAGTGGCTTCAAATAGATTTCTTGGCAAGATCCCATGCTGGAGATCTTTATAGCCATTGCCAACAGTATGTGCATTTTCTAGTGACAACTTATGTTTGATACCATATAGTCCACTTGCTAAACATGCAGCTATAGCCAGATAAGGATTCACATCCGATCCAACAACACGATGTTCAATACGTGTCGCTTTGGCTCCCCCTTCAATAACCCGAAGCGCTGTAGTACGGTTATCTATGCCCCAAGTCAGTGTTGTCGGCGCCCAGGCCCCCTCAGTTAACCTTTTGTAGCTGTTAACAGTAGGTGCAAACAGCGGAAGTATATCCGGCAAACAATACAATTGACCTGCAAGAAAATGCTTCATCAGTGGGCTCATTCCAAGCTGGTCTCCTTTATCATAAAAGAGGTTTCTGTCTTTATTGAGATCCCAAAGGCTCTGATGTATGTGCCCACTGCAACCTGGCAGCTCTTTTGTCTGCTTAGCCATGAAACTCGCAGTGATACCATGTTTCTTTCCAATTTCTTTTACAGCAGATTTGAAGAGTGTCGCCCTATCTGCAGCTTCAAGAGCGTCACTGCATTGGATCGCAGCTTCAAGTACACCTGGTCCCGTCTCTGTATGTAATCCTTCAAGTGGTACACCAAACTTTTCCAGCATGGCTAACAGGTCCTGAAAAAAACCATAATTATCGGACATCCGTAAGATGGAATAGCCAAACATACCTGAAGTAATTGGTATCATATCTTTGAAGACACTTACTGAAGATCCGTTATTTGCCTTCACAAAATTAAACCACTCGAATTCCTGTGAAAAAATTGGCTTATACCCGGCAGCCTCTGACTGTGAAATAATATTTTTGAGGAGTGATCTTGGGCATACATTCTGATCCCGCGAAATTGGGGAATCAAAATCAGCTAGAAAAAAAGGAATATCTTCCTGCCAGGGAATTAGCCGAAATGTATTTCCATCTATACGTGCAGGGAAATCGCCATATCCCGTATGCCAACCCGTAATTTCCACGTTATCATAGACCTGATCGTTAACATCCCATCCAAACACCACCGAACAAAATCCGAATTCATTGTCAAGCGCAGAGATAAACTTATCACGGTGCATAAATTTACCCCTTAAAACACCGTCTATATCGGCAACAGCCACTTTCACATGTGTGCTTGTACTCTCTTTTAGTTTGGAGATAATTTCATTTTTATCGATCATAATTTGATGGTTTTGTCCTTGTCAAGGAAGATTAGGAAATAGAGATAGGATAAGATAACAAGCCCAAAGAATAATAAGGCTGTCAATGGGTTATAATATATCATTGCAATAAGGCACACCACGGCAATAATCAACGCAATCATTGGAAACATGGGATACATAGGGACTTTGAAGGGACGTTTCAGCATCGGTTCTTTTTTTCGCAGAGCAAAAAATGACCACATAGATATAATGTAAAGACATATAGCACCAAAGCAAGCGATGGTAATAATGCCTGCTGTCTTGCCCGTAAGCAGTGCTATGATCCCAATAGCCATATTGATCAGCAGTGCATTGGCTGGGGTTTTAAATCGCGAATGTACTTTCCCGAGTATTGAGGGTGCATACCCTACCCTTCCAAACTCAAATGTAGCCCTGCCACCAGCGAGAATGATACCGTGAAAAGAGGCTATAAGCCCCAAAAGACCAACACCTATGAGTAATTTATAGAGAATATGGTGATTATCAATCACATTAGCAATGGCGAGTGGCAATGGTGAATCCGATGGCTCTGTACTGCCGACAGGATACACAACGGCTTCCCAGCCGGCGACGCCAACCGCAGATAAAAATGTGATGATACAGAGTACAACTAAAGTTACGATTGCTGATCCAAAGCCAATTAATACATTCTTCTGCGGATTGATTGTTTCTTCCGCGACATTAGCCACGCCTTCAATAGCTAGAAAGAACCAAATTGCAAAAGGAATTGCTGCAAAAATACCGGAGAAGCCATGAGGCAGCGCATTACGTTCAAGATTGGAAAATTCGAATACTGGTAGTGTCACACCAGCGAATATCAATAATTCAACAACTGCCAAAACTGTCACGACTAATTCAAATGATGCAGCAAGCTTTACGCCCAGAATATTCATCGAGGTAAAAATGAGATAAGCTCCAATAGCAAAACTCAGGTAGCTAACCGATGGGTGTAATAGATGTAAGTAAGCTCCTATTGCCGCTGCTATTGCAGGCGGAGCAAACACAAATTCAATATTTTGTGCAATTCCAGCAACAAATCCCAAGTGCTTGCCCAATCCCCTATTGGCGTATTCAAAGGCTCCACCGGCTTTGGGAATCGCACAGGCCATCTCCGTATAGCTGAAGGTGAATGTCAGGTACATGATAATAACGAATATTGTAGCAATGGCTAACCCCAATGTGCCTCCCTCAGCCAAACCGAGATTCCATCCAAAATACATTCCCGAGATTACATAGCCTACACCTAAACCCCACAACATAACAGGACCAAGGACTTTCTTTAATTGAGGCTCACTCATAATTTTATTTAGGTTGGTAAATTGATGTAATTAACTAAAATAAATTTACTACTTATTGTTTAAATTGTAGTGTTATATATCTATAATTATACCTATTTTAGTAAAACAATATTATTATATTCATTTTCATAGTGTATAGGATCTAACTATATTCTTTGAAATATTTTTTTTAGAATTAATTTACTGCCCTAATGAAATTGGATGAGAAGGATCTCATGATTTTGGACCTGTTGCAACAGGATGCCAACATAAGCAACAAGGAAATATCAGACCGTGTTAGTTTATCAATGACTCCAGTATATGAAAGGATTAAGAAATTGACAGCAAACTCAGTTTTAAAGCAGCGTGTCTACCTGTTGGATAGAAGAAAACTTGATCTTAATTTGATGGTCTTGGTATCCATTAGCATGGAAAAGCATTCGAATGAAAGTGCTCTACTATTTATGGAAGAGATACAAAAATTTCCAGAGGTGGTCGAATGTTTTCACGTAACGGGCGCATTTGACTATCAAATAAAGGTGATGGTAAGGGATGTTGATCACTATCATGAATTCAATTTTAATAAACTAGCGACGATCAAAGGGATTAGACATATGGAAAGTTATTTTGTGATGAAGGAAATTGTGAATACAACCCGTCTTCCTCTGTTTCTCCCGCAAAATTACGATTAAACTTTTTTCTTTTACCAATATCACATTCCTCTTTCAACGATGACTGATCCTACTGAAGGCCATGGCAGGACTTATACCGGTGTAAAATAACGACCGTTTTAATTTGAAATCCATTTCAGCTTTAACGCGGTGGCATTTCCAATAGTCCTTGACCCAAGATCACATTCCACGGATTCCATATTGCGGTATAGCACAATTTTATCATTCTTTAGCCCAACAGCACTTACATTGCCTTTGGCCCAGCTATATGGCCAGTTAGTGAAATATCGTTCTGCTGAAGTGATCTTTATCATGTTAAACTGCTTTCCATTTTTCTCCGCCAATAGTATCTTCTCATTGCCGATCAGTACCAGCTTATTTGTTTGTATATATCCCGTATTAAATTCACTCCAATTTAGGCTGTCTGGCAATGTCAGCCATTCATTTATTGGTTGATCCTGTAAAATAGTAAAATCCTTCTTTGAAACTTTTCGACAACGACCATCAAATAGAATATACCAAAACGAGCGGTTATCAACAAATATGGGCGGATTGAATTCTGAGCCCGTTGCCAAAAATGGGAACAGTTTCTTTGCTGGACTGACGTTGTAGGATGAGTTACTGGAATCAGTCGCATAGATAATGTCTTGGCTCAGATAATAAATACTATCTCTTTTTGTCCATACGGCTTCTGGAGTGAGCCAGGTCCCCTTCAAAGTGAATAGGTGATTATCTTCGTAGCCATTAAATATAGCCGCATAATCCAGTCGATCTTCCTTTTTTGGCTGTATAGATCCTTCAATAAAAAATTTCGCGGTCACGCCATCATATTTCTCCAATCGAGCAGCAACAGCGATAGCGTGCCAATGGTCCGAAACGACATACACCGTATCTCCTCGTTGTATAATTCGCTGACCAGCTTCATTTTTTAAACGTCTGCTGAAAATATAATTCTGCACAGTTGTCTTCGAGTTTTCTTCTTTGAAGATTAAGCTTGATGGTACACCTTTACCAGCGAGCTGCATAGCCATTGAAGAGGCCTCGCAAATCTTGGATCCATGAGCTCCACATCCTCCCGAGACAATAACAGCATCTATCTTACGTATTCGGTAAAGCTGTGCAGCGACATCCACCCGACGTGTCAGCACATCAGGATTAGCCGAACCGAGCAGCAATAGAACATTTTTGTGCCCACTTGCCCAGCTATTGCTCAAAAAAAGAAATAGAAGGATTATTATGCAGCTTAGATTTTTCATGATAAATATAAATAGGCTTAAAAATAATACTTCTGATTGACTATTAGTCACAAAATAGACAAATTAAAAGTTAGATAGTCAATATACCTATTTCTTCCTCGATTATTGAATCGCCCCTTTAAATTTGGAGAGATGCAAAAAAGCTTTGCCCTCTATCCTGTCAGTCTAAATATTTCTAGAAATTTGATTTATATTTAGGTACCTAAAGTTTTTATATGTTAGAAAATTTTGAATTTTATCTATTTTTAGTTCTACTCATCACTATGCTGATCATGCTGGCAAAAAAAATCCAGGTTGCATACCCTGTTTTACTGGTACTGGCTGGACTAGCCATTAGTTTTGTACCAGGAGTTCCGCCCATAAAAATAGAACCCGAGTTAATATTTATAATTTTTCTTCCACCACTGTTATATGAAGCTGCCTGGTCGACCTCATGGAAAGAACTTTGGCGCTGGCGCAGGATTATTTTCAGTTTTGCCTTTGTTGTCGTGTTCTTTACAGCGTTATCTGTTGCGATTTTTGCAAACTATTTCATTCCGGGATTTTCCTTAGCGCTCGGCTTCCTACTCGGAGGCATCGTTTCACCTCCTGACGCTGTTAGTGCTGGAGCAATTTTAAAATTTGTAAAAGTGCCAAAAAGGCTGGCTTCGATTCTCGAAGGTGAAAGTTTGCTGAATGATGCTTCTTCTTTAATCATTTTTCGATTTGCCATGGTCGCCGCTGCGACAGGTCAGTATGTATGGTACCAAGCCGCCGGAAGCTTTATTTGGATGTGTATTGGCGGCGTGGGAATTGGCCTTGCAATCGCATATATTTTTTTGAAAATGCACAAACTTTTACCTACCGATTCCAATACAGATATACTGCTCACTTTCATCGCGCCTTTCTCAATGTACTTGGTGACGGAGCAGCTGCATGCTTCGGGCGTATTGGCCGTTGTAAGTGGTGGTTTATTCCTCTCTTATCGCAGCCATGATTTTTTGAGCAGTGCATCCCGGATTCGCACAGTAACAGTATGGGAAAGCTTTTGTTTTTTACTGAATGGTATAGTTTTTATGCTTATCGGATTGGATTTACCCGAAATTGTTTCAGGTTTAGGCGATACGGATATTTCTACAGCTATTGGCTATGGCGTAGCCGTTACTGTCGTACTGATTCTCGTTCGGGTGTTTGCAGGATACGCAGCAGTAATTACAACATTGATCATGAGAAACTTCATAACAGTTGCAGATGCACAATCACCAGGTTGGCAGACCCCTATAATCATCGGTTGGACTGGAATGCGCGGTGTTGTTTCCTTGGCCGCAGCACTTTCCATCCCATTAACTTTAGCTGACGGAACCCCTTTCCCACAAAGAAACCTGATCCTTTTCATCACTTTTGTTGTGATTCTTTTAACGCTGCTTGTCCAGGGATTAACACTTCCCTTTATATTAAGAAAAGTCAAATTGGTGGATAGAGATTTTGTAAGAAGCGAAAAGGAAATCGATTATGAAATCCAGAACAGACTCGCTCAGGTTGCAGTTGACAAAATCCGAAACGACTATGCAGATAAAGTTGAAAGTTTTCCAACCCTGAAAGATCAATTGCAGAAATATGAAAATCAATTACGGAGCTCCGAAATCATCATTAACTACGCAGAATACCGAAAAATCTATATAGACATTCTCGAAACGCAACGTATCTGGCTTATTAATAAAAACCGTGAGGAGCTTTTGTTGGACGAAGAAATTATTAGAAAACACCTCCGTTTACTGGATCTTCAAGAGGAAAGATTGAATATGAGAAGTTAGGTCATCCCTAGACCAGCTTGATGCTGTCGTTTAAGATCTGCAATAAAAACGCTATTGCAGATCTTAAACTAATAAACGCACTAATCTTCATCCAAATAAATATCGTGAACAACAAACTTGATATTTTTGTTAAATACAAGCATGTCTTCAACATCCTCAGAGTCTATGGCATAAAGGGTGTCCGCTCCTCCGTCATCCAAAAGTTCGGAGTCTGGTATAAGCTCAAAAAAAGTAATTCCCTGAACAATAGAAAGCTCTTCTACTTTAATATAAGATACATCTTGGCTTTTCCAAAGCGATAAGATCTCTTTGGAAAATAATTGATAATTATTTGTTTGGTTTGACATGGATGCAAATTAACAAAAAATTAGCTCATTGCATTCGCTTTATAACGTTTCCAATCAAACTGGATTCTATCTTAGTAATACTGTTGAAACCACCAACTCTATCACCCAATAACTATACGCTTATCAAACGCATTGGGCCAAGATGTAATAAGTCCGGTTGTTCATTCATAAGCTTTAAATAACGCTGTTCTGCTGTAAGATTTACTAACTCTCTTGATCTCATTTCATTGTCGGCAAAGGATTGCTGAAAAACATGAACACTAAAATCTTTGAACAACGGATTTCAGCATTTTCGGATATAGGCATCATTAAAAACTGTAATCAATTCCAAAAGATACATAGCGCGGCAAAAGCTGATATGATGTAATTGCTTGATAGGTATCCGTAAGGAGAGCCTGTTGAAAGGTCCTATTATTAAATATATTTTTAGCAGTAATATCAAATCTGGTTTTGATTTTCTTTACGTCATAGGAAATTGAGAAATCTGAAAAATAATATGCCTTTGATTTTGAGCCCATAAAATCACCGAAATGATAAGATTCATTTTTTAAATTTGCCTGTATACCAGTTCCCATATTTAAAAAGAGCTGGAGGAAACCATAGGTATTTTTTAATTGCATCTTATTTTCAACTGTATAGGATTTCGACTCTATCCGATAACCGCCATAGATATTCAATCGAGATCTCCAAACACTTCTGAACGAAAGCCCATAATCATAGGAGTCCGTATGAACCTGTCGGATACCTAACCCTTCAACAGCGGTTTCATAGGAAGAATAACGACCTTCAACATCAAACTTGAGATTACCATTTAATGGCTTCAGGTAATAATTGAGTTGTGCTTTAAAAAATGAAGATTTCTTATTCTTCAGCACAATTTGTCGGTTTATGGTGAAATTGGGATTTATCAAACTACTGGTGCTGATATAATTGGAAAAAGTATGATGCCCCAGGGATAAGCTTCCAAAAAATCTATCCAACAAATTACCTTGCGTGTAAGAAATGACACCACCGTAATTAGTCAGCAAAGCAATATTATCCAGTCCTTTTACAAAATTTCTAATCCCTATGGTGTAGTAATTCGGTACTATATCTGTTAGCTCACTATTATTCTGTCTTAATGAGAATGTTGCTTCTAGCTTTCCCTTATGATACATTGACCATCTGGTGGATAAACTGGGTGAGAATTGCAAATAATTTTTCTGATTTTCAGTTGATAGATCACCCCATCGGCTAGCTGCAAATCCGGCTCTCAGCTGCGGTGTTAATTCCCATTTTTTACGTTTTATTGTATATTTTGCCAAAATACTGCTGTTATTGGATCTGAGATGTAAATAATTGTTAAATCCATTGGGTGATAGTGCTTGACCATCATTGGTATGGAGAAAAAGGTTTGTAAGCAGTTTTTGATCTTTGTATTCGTTGCTAAGAGCCAATTCCAAATAATCACCTTGGATTGATTTCTTTACATACTGGGAGGTGATACCCAAATATTGGAGATCATTTTCGATATGTTGTGTTACATTTGCTACATCCTTTGTTTGAAAGAGATCTTCATAATAGTACTGATCTAGACCATAATCCAGCGGTGACCGCTGCAGGATCCAGCGGGCTGAACTGACAAGTGCTGCAGATGGCGAAACCTTAAAGGTATGTGTTATATTATGGTTAGTCAACACACCTTTACCCCATGTTAATTCTTTGCTTGCAACATCATTAAAGAGAATGCTCCCATTGTCATTCCTTTGAAGAGACCCCAGATTTCCAGTATAGACAAGAGTTGAACGCTTGTCGATATCATATTGCAGTTCCCACTTTGAGAAATAGTTGTTTGCCTCTTTGCTAAACTCATTGTTCTCTCTGTTGGTAAAACTGATATCCTCAACATGATAAGTTTGAATGGTATTGCGATAGAATGATTTCTTGGTCAGATTAACAAAACCGAGCCATTTAACTTTCAAATGTTCTAGCGGGTTCAGGATCATATTAAATGAATGCAACATATCTCGATTGAAATTTGTACGTCTATAGTCAAATCCCGGAAGTTCCAGACTATTATCGATGATAGTCGGTGTAGTTACTTCAGCACCAATTTGTCCCGCTTCATCTGTTTGACCGGAATAGAGTAAGTGATTGATGCTACTGACTGCATCAACCCCGTTATTATTGGCACTACTTAGAAGATAGTATTTATTTTTTTTGCCAAAATTCATTACATTGATACTTCCAGAATAATATTGCTTACCAACAGGTGTCCCTGAAATAGCGGCCGATCCAATCCATTGACTTTTACTATCTGCTTTGAGTGATAGATTCAGTGCTACTTTATCGGAATTTTCAATACCTTTGAGATGTTTATTATTCGAATATCGTTGCAAGATCTGTACCTTTTCCAAAGGCTGTACAGACATATTTTGTGTAAGGAGTCGGTAACCTTTCCCAAACAGGTCATCCCCTTCAACCATAACTTTTTCTACTTCCTTATCTCCTATCTTAATGATACCATCATTTCCTACGCTCAATCCTGGAATTTTCCTAAGAAGATCTTCAACAGTCCGCTCATCTCCTTGCAGAAAGGAACTTGTTTGAAGTTCAATAGTATCCCGGCCAAGTCTATAGGGCCGTTTTGCATGGACAAGAACCTCCTGCAATCTTTCGACACCTCCCGCGGATAGCTCAACATTCAATATCGTATCCGTTTTTTTTAACAAAACAGGTTCATTCAGCGTGTTGTAGCTCAGTGCTTTAAAACGTAAAACAATCTGATCTAACTGGATACCGTCAAACCGATATTGCCCAAACTGATTGGTAAAGGTATATTGGATGAGCCCACTACTATCTGCGGAACAAAGATCGACACGTACACTACCGAGCGGCTTTCCCGCCGATGTGACCTTTCCGCTCACACATACCTGTGCCTGTGAAACGGAAATGGTCATCCACATGCCGACAAATAGCCATGCACATCGTGCTGGGACCCTAATTCTCTTTATTTGATTTTTCCCATTCATAAACTTGTTCTACTGTACCGCGAACTTTCTTTCTTTCAACTGTTACACCTTCCATTGCCGGCATTTTACTTTCCATAATTCGCATCTGCTCCTGGATGACAGCTTCATCTTTCTGAACGAATTCCTGAAGAGATAATGCTGGTAAAGAATTTATGTAGGACTTACTAACTGGAACATCACCCGCATAAGGATACGATACCTCTTTAAGCATCCAATAATTAGGCGTGGCACTTTCATTATACAACATCACGATAAGTCCAGGTAGGCCCCCAAACTTATATGGGCCGACAGGAACTGGGATATCGTTTGTATAATATGCGGTCAGTTTAGTTCCACGATAGGTCGTTGTTGCTTTATGACAAATAAATTTACCTAAGGTATCGATGTCTCGATAGTCTGTATTCCAGGATAATTTAGGAAAATCATCATTGACGATATAGTTAACACCTTGGAGCGCGCGCGTTTCCTGAAGAGCATCTACATTGGCCTGCTGCATAACAATACGTCTATAACTGGCGCCGGTATTCAGAACCATGGAGAAGCTAGACGCAATTTCTCCGTCGGGAGTTTCAATTTCTCCTACCGTTGTTTTAAGGGGAACAGAATCCCGTACAGCTATTTTGCTCCCATTTTCGTAATAGACATCTTCCTTAAAAGTGGCTATAGCAGAGGGAATGTATTCATAGGAGGCGTGTAATTTCTGTGCATAGGTTGTAAACGATGCACATGTAAGCATTAGAAATAAAAGTTGCTTTTTCATTGTTTCGAATAAAGTTTAAGCGAGAGCGCAAACGCTCCCGCCAAATAAATTTGATTAATTAGTACCTAATGATTGGGATTACCATAATAGTTTTGATAATTCTGGATAGTTGCGCTGAACCATGCGCCGCAACTGCTATAAAACATATCATTTGCACCATAACTTGTGTACGTAAGAACCTGCGTATCAATTAGCTGACCGCTGGTGTTGTAAATACTCATCGTCAATCTGCAGAGCGTGCGGAATTTTCCCAACTTGATCTCTTTTGCTTCACCAATGATGTTTAAATTGGTCTTGGTTGCGGCATTTTTGTAAAGCACGGTTTTTTCTGCGGTCTTGTTCTCTACCGTTTTAGTGTTTGTCTTCGCAAAAGTAGCGGATGACATCAAGGCCAGCGCTGCGAAACTCATCAATAATTTTTTCATGTTTCTAAGTTTTAGATAATACATTGGAAGACCATCTTCCTTGTTAATTATCATAAAACTGCCAATAAATTTGATGCTGTAAAACCTGTAATAAATATCTGGTACCACACGGACAATATTCGGTTGGTTTGAACAAACTTTTGAAAAAGAATAAGAAGAATTAAAATAATTCTATTACCTTTACAAACATCAGATGATATGACTATATGAAAACCGAAGCTATCGTACGGAGATCCTTGGCAGAGGAAGTTGCTGCCGCAATAGAAGAAAAAATTCGATTGGGTGAATTCCCTGTGGAATCTAAGCTTCCTGCAGAACCGGAATTGATGAAACAATTTGCCGTTGGTAGATCGACTATTCGCGAAGCTGTCAAATATTTAAGTCAATCTGGCTATCTAAATGTCCAACAGGGTTTAGGTACCTTTGTGAAAAGCACTACTGGCCATCATGCACTCGATTCAAAAATTGAAAAAGCCAATTTTAACGATATTTTTGAAGTTAGACACGTTTTGGAATTACGAATTATCGAAAAAGCAGCTCTAAATCGTACAACAAAAGGTCTCAAAGATATGGCACAAGCACTTAAAAATAGAGCTAAATATGCCGAAAATGGAAATTTGACCGCGTGTGTGGATGCAGATATTGCTTTTCACAGTGCGATTGCAGAATCATGTGGAAATAATATTTTGACCGCTTTGTACACAACCTTGTCAATCCATGTTAATAAGTTTTTTATGACTGTTTATAAGGATACAGCTCCCTTCCTTGCTTCACAGCGACAACACGAGGAACTGATGTTGGCAATCAAAGACAAAGAAGTCAACAAAGCTGTCGATATTGCTAACCGAATTATCCAACATCTGTAATTTTCTCGTAACGCATGAGAAACAATAATTTTAGAATAATCTATTTTTACCACTTAAAACATCAGATGACCTGATGAATACTCCCTTTATGAAAACACAATCATTAAATCCAAGTGGCGCTTGGAAAAGTTCCGAGACTGTCTATCCAATCCTATTTGCAATTAGTATTTCACATTTGCTCAACGACTTGATTCAATCTGTCATCCCAGCAGTGTACCCCATGTTGAAATCAAATTATGCTCTTAGTTTTACCCAAATTGGTATAATCACGCTGGTTTTTCAGCTTACGGCGTCTATTTTGCAACCCTTTGTAGGTTTGTATACGGATAAAAAGCCTACACCTCGCTCGCTTGCCATTGGTATGCTTTTCTCTTTGGCAGGTTTGATATGCATTTCATTTGCATCAAACTTTATCTATATCCTCCTTTCTGTTAGTCTGATTGGGATGGGCTCGTCCATTTTTCACCCCGAAGCTTCTCGAGTTGCCCATTTAGCTTCTGGAGGTAAAAAAGGTCTCGCACAGTCAATTTTCCAAGTCGGAGGTAACGCGGGTGGTGCAATAGGTCCACTGCTCGTGGCGCTTATAGTTATCCCATTGGGCCAGCAATACATCGGTGTGTTTGGTGTATTGGCCATTGTAGCAGTTATGATTCTTACTTATGTCGGTAACTGGTATCAGATACATCTCAAACCCAAAACACAGACTGCTTCCGTAAGTGCCCTAAAATCGGATCTGCCAAAGTCAAAAGTGATATTTGCGCTTGTTATTCTTTTGGTGCTTATCTTTTCCAAATACTTTTACATGGCTTCGATGACCAGTTATTTTACCTTCTATCTGATCAATAAATTCCATGTTTCAGTCCAAGAATCTCAAATCTACTTATTCATATTCCTTGCTTCTGTTGCTGCAGGAACTATATTAGGGGGACCTTTGGGAGATCGCTATGGACGTAAGCTAATTATCTGGGTATCGATTCTCGGAGCAGCGCCTTTCACCTTACTATTACCGCATGTCGGTCTGGGGGTAACGATTATCCTCGCTATTTTAATTGGTCTTATTATCTCTTCTGCATTTTCTGCTATCCTGGTCTATGCAACAGACCTCATCCCGGGAAAGGTTGGTATGATTGCTGGTTTATTTTTTGGTTTCGCTTTTGGTATGGGGGGAATTGGTTCGGCTGTATTGGGCTGGCTTGCAGATCGAACGTCGATCGAATATGTATTCAATATTTGTGCTTATCTTCCATTAATCGGAATAGTTACAGGGCTATTGCCTAATATAAATCGGAAGAAAAAGTAATTATAAAATCAGTATGTCCGAAAAGTCAGTCACCCGTCTTGTGGACATTATCTTTGAATAGCAGATACAGCTTCAACCTACCCAAAGCGGTATGGTGAAATCCGGTGAAAAATACCTGCAATAAGCGAGCCGGGAGAGCTTTGCTTCGTACCATATTCGGACCTGCTTCGGATCATCAACAGATCCTGTACAGATGCTGAACAGATATTGACCAGTCTCCGAACAGGAAAATACCGGTCAGGAATTGAGCAATAGGCGATTCTCATATGTTCAGCTCCGAAGGCTTTCCGAAGCAGGTACGAACACAATAGGTATCTAGCCGTAAAAAAAGCTGTCCATTTTGGACAGCTTCTTTAAATGCTAATAACCTGGATTTTGAATCAATTTTGTATTTCGATTAACCTCATCGCGATGTAATGACGTGAAGTACATCTTGTCATCCCAGTTCCTGTTTTCAATCCCCGGATCAATATTTGAAACAACATATGTATATGTATAATTATCTGGATTATATTGGTAAAGAGTTACATTTTTACCAGCCTTGAGCGTTCCAGTGATATTTATAATATTTGCCTTACGACCTATAGTTTCTGCAGCTATCATCCAGCGTCGAGCGTCGAAGAAACGATGCTCTTCGTAGGCCAATTCAATCCGACGCTCGTTTCTATAACGCGCTTTTAAGGCCGTCCCAGTTTCCGCTGTCGGAATTGCGGGCATTCCAGCTCTAAAACGGATCTTGTTTAACCATATTTTAGCTTCATTCTCTTCTCCCAATTCAATACATGCTTCTACGTAGTTCAATATTGCTTCCGTGTAACGGAACATTGGCCAAGGAATCCGTTGTCTTGTGTTTTGGTCCTCCATTGTAGGATCAGGATCGGTAAATTTACGAATGTAATAACCTGTCCGGGAACCATTCCAGTCTTCAATTGGACTCTTTCTTGTATCAAGACCAAACTGGATAATCTTCTGTCCTTTGGCATTCATTATTTCATATTGGCCAGTTTGAATTTGATTTACCTTATCTCTTTCAGCGACATCAGCCGTCCTTGGTTTCCAATCTGCACCGTCATATAAGATGGTTGCTTTTAAACGTGGGTCGCGATTTTGATATGGACTGGCTGCCATAGTCGGATTTGACCAATTAAACTTTTGGCCATCACTAGTCTCGTAATCGTCTACCAAAAGTTGTATCGGTGTATTTCCTGCCCAGTTATGATAGCCATTTGGACCATTATCTCGTCCTACCCAGCCCCCACGTTCATCCTTTTCGTCAATAAAAAATCTACCTAAAATAATGTCCTTCCCTGCAGTAAAATCAACGGTCTTGCTCCCCCCTCCTAATGAAACGGCCATATAGTTGGAAGTACCATCACTTGGCGAAGCTGGTTTAGTTAAGTCTAACTTATAGGCGAATTCTGTATGATCCAGTACGGCTTTTGCTGCGGCTTTTGCTTTTGTCCAGCGTTCCATTTGGTTGCCACTAGTATACATTAAATACTCCGGATTTTTATAGCCTGCTAATAATGTAGATTTCACCTTTGCTTTATTTGCATCATGGAGATCGCTGGCAGCATATAACAACACTCTTGATTTCAAAGCTAATACTGCAGTTTCATTTGCACGTCCCTTTGCCGATGAAATCCCCTTTAGCAAAAGAGCTGCGCTGTCTAGATCCTTCACGATTGCATTGACACACTCCTCATAGCTGTTCCTTGGAACCATGTAATCTTTATCGTTTAATGTATATATTTTATTGTCGATAGGGATGCCACCATAAAAACGTAAGAGCTGTTGATAATAATACCCACGCAGGAAATAAGCCTCACCTAGCAGCTTATCGGCTTTCACCTTGTCAAACTTGGGTGCACTCAGATTGGAGATTGCAATATTAGTTGCCCGGATACGCGTATACATCCGGCCATATTCGTAAGTGTCCATAATATAACCTTGATCGGCTGGGTTTGATCGAGATTCAGTAACGGTATTTATCCCCCGATTAGGGTGTGTAAATAAGGCTTCGTCTGTCATAGATGCCATTTCTTGTTCATAAAAGCCTCCTACTCCAAAACCGTTATAGATTTCTGTCACGAAAGCCTCGGACAACCCAGCGTCTGACCAAACGATCTCCTGTGGCACTTCACTGAGTGGCTTCGTGCTGACAAAATCATCATTACAAGCTTGTAATGATGCAGAAAGTACAAGTAGTATAAGTGATATATTCTTAATTTTTTTCATTTTTCTTCTTCGTTAAGTTCTTAATAAGACAGTTGGCTAGAACGATAATAATGCGCCAAAATTAATCAATCTTGCCTGTGGATAGTATTGCCCTAACGCATTAACTGCCTCTGGATCATACATCTTTATCTTACTCCAGGTAATTAAATTCATACCATTTGCATACAGACGTAACGAACCAATACCAATTTTACTACAAATACTTGACGCAAGATTATACCCTATTTCCACATTCTTAAGCCGCAGATAATCTGTACTCCGCATCCAATAGGTATTATTATAAGAATAGTATTGATTGCCACGGTCTGTCAAACGTGGATAAACACTACTCGGGTTACTAATACTCCAGCGTTTATCATAGAATTCTTCTACAAAATTTCCGATTGATCCAGATTCATCCGTTCCTACACGTATCTCTCCTCCTGTAGCTCCTTGAAATAGTACGGAAAGGTCAAAATCTTTATAGGTCAGGCTAAAATTGAAACCACCCTGAAAAGTTGGGTCGCTATTCTTGTCTCGTCTTATTTTATCATCAGGGGTAATTTTTCCATCACCGTTAATATCCTTATATTTCATATCTCCAGGACGTAAGTCTCCATTAGGACGACGTTCAGAGGCTACAATGGCACTATAATCTAATTTATCGTTGTTGATATCATCCATATCACGGAATACACCATCATAAACATAATAAATATCTGTTTTAATGGGTTTGCCTGTACTTTGCTGCCATGCAGGGGCGCCAGGAGCCTCATCCCAGAAGATAATTTTATTCTTAGCATACCCTCCATTAACACCAACCGTATACCCGAAATCCCCCACTTTACCACGATAACCTAAGTTAAACTCCCAACCTTTATTATCTACTTTACCAATATTTTCTGCTGGCAGTGTCATACCCGTACTTTGTGGAATTGATGCATTTTTCCTCCATAGAATGGAATTACGACGATTTTTAAAAATATCAAACTCGAAATTCAGTTTTCCTTGTAAAAATTGAAAATCAAACCCTAAATTATAGTTATTGGCAACCTCCCAAGTAATCATTTCATTAGGAACACGGCTTTCAAAAAGGGATTTCGCTAGCTTATCATTGACGATATAAGTGCCAAATGAATAGGTTGAAAAATATTGATATTCTTGTAACTTATCATCATAATAGATGTTGTCATTACCCATCTGGCCGTATGAGGCACGGATCTTAAAATAATTAATGACAGGTACATTTTCCTTCCAGAAATTCTCTTCCGACACTACCCATCCCGCCATAGCACCTGGAAAGAAACCGAACCGTTCACTTTCAGGGAACATATATGATCCATCATAACGCCAAAGGAATTCTGCAATATACTTGCTTTTATAATTATAGCCAAATCGCCCAAAGTAATTTAACCGCGCTCTTTTCCATGCTGATCCATCATTATTTTTTTCCTGTTCTCCACCGGCAAAAAGATAGTCGATCGCATTTGAAAGAAAATAACGACGATATGCGCTGAATTTATCATTATCAATTGTTTCTCTGTTGATACCGGCTATAGCATTTACTTGATGATCACCAAATTTCCGCTCGAAGCTTAAGATTCCGCCAAGTAGGATATTCAGCTGATCTTCATTGCTTTGATTTAAATTTGGATCAGCAGGCCCACGTCTTCCAGGAACCAGTTGAGGTGTGCTACCATCGGCCTCATAAGCGCCCTGCCAAGAATACAAAGTCCAGGGTGTAACCCATGTTTTTTGATTTTTCACATATTTGTCGACAGAGGCATTAAGCGTTAATTTAAGACCATCTATCCAGGGATTTGTAATCTCAACCTGACCATTTGTTTGAAAATAGTAGCGTTTATCGTGATCGTAACCTGTCGCATTAGTGGTAATTACTACCGGGTTTTCGCCATTTTCGATATCTGGTCCCGGCATTCCATTAGGCCATATCGCTGGTTGTGTTGGATTTCCCCGCATCAGCATTCTAAAGACTGTGCCGGCACTCTTGGTCGGGAAATTCCGGTTTTCCTGTCTTCCTAAAACACCAAATTGTGTTTTGATATATTGACTGATATTCGCATCCAGATTAATTCTTAAGTCGTACTGTTTATAACCTGTAGCCGAATTTTTATAATAGGCATCCTGATTTTGGTACCCCAAAGACATCAGATACTTGACATCTTCGGTGCCACCATTGATCTGGAGGTTGTGACGCTGTTGTGGTGACCAGTCTTTTAGCGTAGCCTTATACCAGTCGGTATTGGGATGCCCCCAAGGATCTGATCCGTCTTTGAATTTTTGGATATCTTCTGGTTTAAATGGAGCATCCAAAACTCCTCCACCTTGTTTATTGTAACTGCCTTTCTCGTTGATAGCGGTATAAGCAGCCGACCATTCTTCAACAGGAAGGTTATAAATTTCGAGTTCATTTCTAATTGCCGCAAATTGGGAGGCATCTGTTAATTTAGGAATAACGGTAGGTTGGGAATAGCCTTGGTTGAAGGTGTAAGAAAACTGTGGTTTTCCTGTTTTTCCTCTTCTTGTCGTAACAAGAATAACACCATTTGCCGCTCTGGCTCCATAAATCGCAGCAGAAGCATCTTTTAGTACCGAAATATTTTCTATATCTCGAGGATTAATACGGTCAATTCCTCCCTCACGCGCAGGAACTCCGTCAATTACTACTAAGGGACTGCTATTACCCAATGTATTTGTTCCCCGTATTTTGATATTGGAACCATCATATCCGGGTTCAGCACTTCCATTGGTCGCTGTAACTCCCGGAACTCGTCCTGTTAATGCATTGGAAACGTTTAATGCCGGTGATTGAGCAAGATCACTTCCTTTAACAGTGGCGACAGCACCCGTAACTGTTTCCTTGCGTTGTTTCCCGTAACCAACAACAACGACTTCTTCCAGGTTCGACTCCGAATTAAGAAGCGTGACATCTATCGCATGCCTTCCCTTTACAGATTCATCCATAGATTGTTTGCCGACCATACGGAAATTAATGGTTGCATTGATAGGAACTTTGTCCAATTTGTACTTACCTTGTAGATCGGTTTTCGTCACCAAACTTGTTCCATTTACGGATACAGTTACCCCTGGAATTGGCATTCCAGTTTCATCATGTACCGTTCCAGAAACACTTAGCTCCTGCTGGAAGAGAATTCCATGGCTTGCGAGAGTTGCAGCATCGACGATTTGAGGGCTCAAGGCTACTAAAGAGCACAATGATCCAGTCCAAAACGCTCTCTTCCATTGATTTGAGAAATAATGGCAGTTAATCATAAAAACTGTTTAATTGTTTAAATTTTGTGTTTAATTAGTTATTTTTTTTACCTCTATAAGGCCAATCGGTTTAGGAGCCTAGTAGAAGCGATTTATAATTGTATATCTAACATGAAAATACGAAAATAAATATACAATGCAAGTGTTATTTTTACACTATTTAACAATTTGAAATCAAATATTTGACATTTAGCTACTTGCGTGTAGCATGTCAATTAAACTAGTTTTCATTTAGAATGATTCCCAACGCTGTCGCTACCTGATGTCTTATTCTATAGTTCGCAAACAAACTTGAGGATTAAATTTTTAGACGAAAAGGTTTTTTTTATCTTATAGAAAGTATATTATCAATTTTTATAATAATAATACGCATATTTATTCTTTATAATTAGATCTATAATTGATTTTTCACAAGCAACTATGTATACACAAACACATGTATAAAAATTGGCTATATTAATATGTAAGAAATGTCAGGATCAACAAAACTTAAACCATGAATGTAAAAATTAGAAAAGAAGAGCCCTACGACATGCCTTCTGTATTTGAATTGATTCAACTTGCATTTGAAAGCGAGCAGCACAGCGATCATCAAGAGCAAGTATTAGTGGAAAACTTGAGGCGATCAGCAGAATTTATACCAGAATTATCAATAATAGCAGAAATTGAAGGAAAGATAGTGGGTTACATCCTCCTCACAAAAATTCAGATCGTTAATCAAGATAGCAGCCAAATACAAGATTCTCTTGCATTGGCACCTGTGGCTGTGCTGCCTCAATTTCAAGGAAAGGGAGTTGGAAGCCAGCTAATTCTTTACTCCCATCAAATTGCAAAAGAATTAGGTTTTGGATCGATCATTCTCCTTGGCCACGCAGATTATTATCCCAAATTTGGCTATGTACCTGCATCAGTTTATGCGATAAAATTGCCATTTGATGTTCCTGATGAAAATTGTCTAGCAAAGGAACTATTTGAAAATTCCCTAAAAGGTATACATGGCATGGTTCGCTATCCAAAAGAGTTTGGGGTATGAAATAAAACCAAACTCTTCTGTATTATGTAAATTCAAATTAATATTTGATTGGATAATCTTGCATAAATTCAAACTGATAGCCCTCTTTTTTTAATGCATCAATTAAAGTGGATAATTCCTGCTGTCCTTTTTGCGTTTGAAACATATCATCATGCATTAAGAAAACAACATTATTAGGCACCATTGAACTTTTATTGTTCATATAATTTCGAATATGAGATAAGGTAGACTCTTGACTCTGGATTGGCGCTCCTGTAATACTATTAAGGCGCCATTCCACATCCCAGCCATATATGGTATAGCCATTCTTGTGTAGTAAATCTGCAGTACTGGATCCATTCTTAAGGTCAATCTTACGAACGTTATCGTATATCCAAATATTCCTGCCCGGAAGCCGGACGATTTTATGTTTTAAATTGAGGTCCTTTTCATTCTTTTCGAAATCCGCAAATGCGCGCTCCGGGTTACTATAAAATCTTGAATATTGATTGTTTGCGTGGGTATAGCTATGATTGTAGCAGGCAATAAGTGGATTCGATTCATAGCGAGCCAAATCTCGCTGCCGACCTTTGCTCATATTGGCATGCTTACCAATTAAAAATACACTTACCTTAATATTTTTCTCTTTTGCGATAGAATCAATAAAAGCACTGCCAATTAATGGCCCGTCATCAAAAGTCAAATAAATATGTTTTGGGTGCTTATCAAATGCTTTACGCAAAGAATCCTTAAGCTCACGCTTTTGCTGTTTGACCGGGATAGGGTGTAAACTGTCAACAGTAAATTGAATCTGATTTTTTTGAAGTGAATCCCATCGATTTAACAAATGTGGCACCTTTTCCTTAACCGTCAATTGCTCCGTAACTGTATCTTTCAAATCTCCTTTTCCTAAGACTTTATTTGAAAAATCTTTACATGCGGTCATACCAAACACTATACTACATGTGAAAAGTACAACAAACATCCTACTACACTTCATATCAATCGCTATAACTTTAATGAGTTTCTTTTTTCAAAATTAATACAAAAACCCTTTTCTCAACCATAAAATAATACAAATCCCCATTTTCAGGGATAAGATCCCGCAGATTCAATACGATGTAGCGGCTTTCTGATGGCTGTGGTTTCTAAATCTAAATCCTACATTAGAAACAATCGTGCCACTTTTGCAATGTTCTACGCAAAGCCTTCTCTTACTTCTTGTTAAAAAATAACGCCTTGTTATACTCAAAATTCATCCTAGCGATATTCAAAACTGATATCCCTTGTGGACACTCTACTTCACAGGCTTCCGTATTCGAACAATGACCAAAGGATTCCTTATCCATCTGTTTGACCATACTCAAAACCCGCTGGTTACGCTCTTCCTTTCCCTGGGGCAAAAGGGCCATATGGGTAATCTTTGCAGCGGTAAATAGAGCTGCACTACCATTTTTACAAGTCGCCACACAGGCACCACAGCCTATACAAGCTGCGGAGTCAAATGCCGATTCTGCCAGCTCATGAGAAATTGGAATGACCGTTGCGTCTGGAGCCTGGCCTGTATTAATGGAGACAAATCCCCCTCAGGAAATAATACGATCAAAAGCCGACCTATCCACTTTCAAATCTTTTTTTACCTGAAATGCTGCTGAACGAAAAGGCTCAATGGTAATAGTATCTTTATCCTTAAATGAACGTAAATGCAGCTGACAAGTAGTTGTATGTTTAAGAGGGCCATGTGCAATTCCATTGATCATCATTCCGCACTGTCCACAAATCCCTTCGCGACAATCATGATCGAACTCCACAGGCTCTTCCCCATGTGTGATAAGCTGCTCATTTAATGTATCTAACATTTCCAGAAATGACATATGCGGATTAAGGTCAGTTAAGGTGTAAGTCTCTAATTTGCCTGCAGCATTCCGATCCTTTTGCCGCCATATTTTAAGATGTAAATCCATAATCGTTCCTTTTATTTGTAGCTCCTTACAGTTGGTTGTATCTCTTCAAAAGTCAGTGGCTCCCTGATCAGCTCAGGTTCTTCATTTTCGCCTTTCCAGGACCATGCAGAGATGAATTGGTATTCAGCATCATTTCTTAACGCTTCCCCATCCGCAGTTTGATATTCCTCGCGAAAATGTGCTCCACAGGACTCATTTCGTGTCAATGCGTCATAACACATCAATTCTCCAATTTCAAAATAATCTGCTACACGCCCCGCTTTTTCTAGTTCCGTATTTAAGGTGTTGGCTCCACCACTGACGATCACCTCCTTAAAAAATTCCTGTTTGAGTTTTTTAATCTCTCCAATAGCATAACGAAGTCCTTTTTCGTTCCGTGCGAGACCGCAATAATCGTAAAGTAGCTTACCCAGTGTTTTATGAAAATAATCGACAGTTTTGCTGCCTTTAATGTTTAGAAACATTTCGATCTGCTTTCTAACCTGTTCTTCAGCACGGTCAAACTCGATATGATCCGTTGAAATCTTACCCGTATGAATTTCATTCGCCAAGTAATTGGCGATGGTGTAAGGAGCAATAAAATACCCGTCTACAGATGCCTGAAGTAGCGAATTTGCACCAAGCCTATTGGCTCCGTGATCCGCAAAATTAGCCTCCCCTAAAGCAAATAAACCCGGTAGGCTCGTCATTAGTTCATAGTCCACCCACAGTCCACCCATAGAGAAATGCGCAGATGGCGAGATCATCATCGGCTCCTTATAAGCATCATATCCAGTTATCTTTTCGTACATATCGAATAGATTACCATACTTCTCTTGTATTTTCTGTTTCCCTTGTTCTCGAATAGCTTTTGCAAAATCAAGATAAACTGCATTTTTAAGTGGACCAATCCCAAAGCCAGCATCAATCCGTTCTTTGGCCGCTCGAGATGAAATGTCCCTTGGAGCAAGATTACCAAATGCCGGATAACGACGTTCTAAATAGTAATCTCTTTCTTCTTCAGGAATAGCATTAGGTTCTCGTGATTCATCCTGTTTTAAGGGCACCCAAATCCTTCCGTCATTACGCAACGATTCTGACATTAATGTCAATTTAGACTGATAATCTCCAGATTGTGGCAACGAAGTTGGATGGATCTGGATCCAGCTAGGAGAAGCCATTAATGCACCTTTCTTATGTGCCCGCCAGATTGCGGAACCGTTACATCCCATCGCCAAGGTCGATAGATAATATATCTTACCATATCCTCCTGTCGCTAATATGACTGTGTGGGCGGCATGTCGTTCAATTTCACCAGTATCTAAATTACGTACGATAACTCCACGTGTTTTTCCGTCTATAACAACAATATCCAGCATCTCGTGCCTGGCAAAAAGTTCTACTGTACCTTTACCTACCTGACGCATAAGTGCCTGATACGCTCCCAAAAGAAGCTGCTGTCCAGTTTGACCTCTCGCATAGAAGGTACGGCTGACCTGTACTCCACCAAAAGAGCGATTGTTTAAATAGCCCCCATATTCTCGCCCAAATGGAACACCCTGGGCTACGGCTTGATCGATCAAATTTAGTGAGCATTCTGCCATACGGTATACATTTGCTTCCCGGGCGCGAAAATCTCCCCCTTTTAAGGTATCAACAAACATCCGGTAGACACTGTCACCATCATTCTTATAATTCTTTGCAGCATTTACCCCACCTTGAGCAGCAACGGAATGTGCTCGTCTCGGACTGTCCTGAAAACAAAAGGATTTAACTTGATACCCCATCTCCCCAAGGGAAGCTGCAATAGAGCTACCGGCCAATCCGGTACCGATTACAATAACATCCAATTTTTTTCGATTGGCAGGATTAACTAATTTGGCAGTCTTCTTATAGCGTGTCCATTTTTCATCCAATGGTCCTTCCGGTATTTTCGAATTTAAAATCATGATTTCTCTCCCTTATTTTATTGTAAAAAATATATAAATAGGCATCATTGCAAATCCCATACTTATAATGACCGAATAACCAATCCCAACGATCTTAAACCATTTTACAAATTTTGGATGATACAATCCCAAGGTTCGAATTGCACTATGTATACCGTGAACAAGATGATAGCATAAAGCCACCATAGACAAGACGTAAATAAGGACATACCACCATTGCTGAAAAACCTCGATTACAAGCACATATAAATCCTTGTTGCCGCGTTCATCAAGTGGAGGAGCGCCAAACTTGTATACATACCAAAAATTCTGAAAATGGATAACTAAGAAGATGAGAATTATAGTACCTAAAATTCCCATATTACGCGAATACCATTTGCTTGCTCTTCCGCGATGTTCCGATTTATAAACAGCACCTGCCCTTTTATTTTTTAAGGTAATAACAAGACCATCTAAGGCATGAAGAATAATACTGGCATAAAGTACATAAGAAATAATCTTAATCAAGATATTGCCAGCCAAAAAATGTGAGTAGGCATTAAACTGTAAATGTGCCTGTTCCTGCGGTAGGAATAACTGTAAGTTTCCTAGAAAGTGAATTAGCAAAAAGAAAGCTAAAAACAATCCAGTCAGACACATAAGCATCTTTTTTGACAAAGTAGATAACATAATAAAGTCCTGATTTTAATAATAGCCAATAACTTTCATCCACAGTCCGCCTACACCCATATAAATCACCAATAATACGATACCGATTTCCAATCCACGTAGCCACCATGATTTTAAATCAACATAACCACTTCCAAAGAATACCGGTGCAGGGCCATGACCATAATGTGTTAATACACCATAGATAGAGCCTAAAAATCCGAGCATCATGGCAAGCAACATAGGTGGAATACCTAAAGAAACACCGACCCCCAACAAAGCGGCATACATCGCTGCTACATGGGCAGTTGCACTGGCAAAAATGTAGTGACTAAAGAAGTAAACTAGAATGATGACAGGAAAGGCTATTTGCCAGCTCAAATCACCGATCTGTACTTTAATTAAATCACTAAACCAGCCGATGAATCCCAATTCGTTTAATGAACTGGCCATCATAACCAAAACAGCAAACCAAACAATAGTATCCCAAGCGCCTTTTTCTGCTTTAACATCCTCCCAGGTCAATACAGAAGTTAGTAAAAGTAGCGTTAAACCTATAAAAGCCGTCGTTGTAGCATCAATAGAAAACGATCCACCAAAAATCCATAGTGCCAACAAAATAAAGAATGCTAGCAACATTAACCACTCATTTCTGGAAATTGGCCCCATCTCTTTTAATTTCTGGGCAGCCATCTTTGGTGCATCCCCTGTTTTTTTTAATTCAGGTGGATATAATTTATAAAGGACAAGTGGAACGACAAAAAATGCAACGAGACCAGGTACAAATCCAGCTACCGCCCAGGACATCCAGGTAATATCAATCCCCAGATTCGCAGCAAACTTTTGACACATTGGATTGCTGGCTGTTCCTGTCAGAAACATCGAAGAAGCGATTAGATTCATATAATAACTATTTAAAGTTAGATAAGATCCTAGCTTCCGATGTGTTTCTGGCTGATCGGGAATGGAATCAAAACTGATAGCCATAGATTTCATGATTGGATAGATAATTCCACCTCCCCGGGCTGTGTTACTGGGGATTGCTGGAGCTAGACAAACGTCGGCAAGCCCCAATCCGTAAGCTAGTCCCAAGGAGCTCTTTCCAAAAACACGAATAAAAAGAAATGCGATTCTATTTCCCAAGCCAGTTTTAATGAAACCGCGCGCAATAAAAAACGAAATACCAATCAACCAAATAACTTTGTCACCGAAACCGGTCAGCGCCTTACTGATAGACTTACCTGCATCTCCTGGCGCTAAAACTTGTGTCAACGCCGTAAATGCAATCGCCATCATACACATCGTACCCATTGGAGCCGCTTTTAAAATAATCCCAAGGATGGTCGCAGCAAAAATTGCAAATAAATGCCAAGCCTCGGGACTGACACCTTTAGGTATGGGGATAAACCATAAAATGAGTGCTACAACAAAAGTGATAGCTACATTTTTTATATTGATTTCTTTCATAATAAACGTGGTTTAATGGATTAGAATCGACTTTGTACTTGAACAATAAATAAGTTCTTATTAAATTCACTGGTATTCTCTGTTTGTTTTTTATAGCGGTCTAACTGGAGGCCAAGCTGTATCCTTGCACCATAATTCTTTAAAAATTCCAACCCAAACATAGGGGTATATGTTTGACGTGCATTTGCATTAAGTTTATAATTTGGATCGATATATTCATATCGACAAGATAGTTCAAAAGCGCTTAGATTAAAATAGTTGACTTCATACCGTAAGTTTGGCAGAAAATAAATGCCACGGACAAGGTAATCGCTCAATTTAGAGGTACGTGCACTTTCCTCCAAAGAATAATACAGGTTATGATTTATCGCCTGCTTTGCTTCCAATTGCATATCGAGGTTCCATCGTCTGCCAAAACTCACATTACCTGTTAAATCAACACCTAATGCATGGACCTGTTTCTTCATGACTTCACCAATCCCACCATTGAGGCCCAAATTAACACCATACTTCTTTGAAAGGCCGAATACAAGACGCGTAGCGTATTGCTTTCCGTTATCATTATCGACAACCTGATTCTTTCCGTTTCCATTCACAACGGATAGCGAGTAGCTAAAAGGCATCTCCCCAAGCGTAGTCTCGCCTGTAGCAGCTACTCCGATCTGAAAACTTGCCCATCCCAGTTTCCCAAATTCAAGGTATTGGTTTGACCAGTCCAATGATTTGATGATGTCAATTGGATAGGTTTCTTCGATGCCAAACCAAGGACGAAATTGACCCACAGTAATTGCCAATTTGGGACTAAACGTATACTTCAGATAGGCATTTTCAAGAACCTTTGTTTTTGGATCACTTTTAAAATCAGCCAGGTTTGCCAAGACGGCTACTTCCGTACGTTTGCTAATTTGCGCACGCATTTGCACACGCATGTACTTTACCATAAAGTTGTTATCTGTACCTGAACCATCACTATGATGCAGCCCATTAACATCCACATTCTTTGTTCCACTGACAAGATACCTAGCCTGAAATAATCCTTTCACCTGAAGTTTGGGATAAGTCGTATCATCTTTGGTTTGTTGGATAGAATCCGTTTTGCTTTGCTGTACAGAGCCTACTTCCTGCCCTTTAACCAGGTCGCAAACTAGTAAAGATGCTACAAAAATTGGAATATGGTATTTCTTCATATCAAAACAATTTGTCCTTAGCTAGTAGCCCAGCCCACTTTTCACTGTCAATAATGTTACTCCTTTGATAGAGTCATGTAGTAACAACAGATAGCATTAAAAAATGTTTTGTTATTTTAATATAATTTAATAACTGTAAGAAAATCAAACCGATTACAATCGGCGGTAGTATAATTCCGTGTTTTTATGTATTTTCACGGACGAACGTAGTTCCAGTTAGCAGATTGACCTTTTAAGGGGTTATTAAACGCATTGGAAAGCTTGGTGCGAATTATGGTAAGCGAAACTTAGAATCAATAAATATTATGAAAGAAAAATTAATCAAGATTTGTTTTATTGGCATAGTGCTCCTCATGATCCAGGGGTTCTCCATATCGACAACTTTCGCCAACGAAAAAGGAAAACCAGCCATGTTTTGGACTTGGCTAGACTACAATGCTAAAACAAACTTTGATTCTATTTGCCGTGAGATGAACTATCTGGGAATCGATGGCGTTATGCTAAACGCTGCTAGCCCAGATGAGTATCGTGTCGCTATTCCGATCGCAAAAAAATATGGCATCCAGGTTATTGCGTGGCTTTGGACGATGAACTTGGAACACGACAGAGATAAAATACTCCAAGAACATCCGGATTGGTTTAGCGTCAATCGCAACGGAAAAAGTCTCGCAGATACCACTGCATACGTCGGTTATTATAAATTTTTGTCACCTGTCGTTCCCGGAGTAAAAGAGTATATCCGTAAAAAAATAGAATCCTATTGTGAAGTTGAGGGATTGGAGGGTATCTCTATTGATTACAATCGTTATGTGGATGTTGTTCTCCCTACAACTCTTTGGCCTAAATATAATATTGTACAGGACCGCGAGTATCCCGCTTGGGATTACGGATACCACCCCATTGCTATAGAAAAATTTAAAAAACAATATGGTTATGACCCTCGTGCACAAAAAGATCCATCGAAAGACCTAAAATGGCGCCAATTTCGTTGCGATCAGATAACAGATATCGCCAATATGATTGCAGAGATTGTTCATTCCCATGGTAAAACAATGGCCGCATCTCCATTTCCGACTCCCAAAATGGCATCACGTATGGTGCGCCAAGATTGGGGTAAGTGGAATTTGGATGTTGTTTTTCCTATGGTATACAGCAATTTTTATACAGAAGATCCCAGCTTTATAAGAGATTGCACACTAGAAAATGTACGGGATAAAGGTGCAAATACGACCCTATATTGTGGATTGATGGCTAAAAATAATGAGGAAATATTTACCGATATGGACGAGGCGCTAAATAATGGTGCACAGGGAATTTCTATTTTTACGATCCATAGCTTAAAAGATCCTCAGATCAGGGAAAAATTCAGAGCCTATACAACTGCCGCAAAAGCAAGAAAAGCTCAAAATAATGGCACCCTCATACGCTCCGCGCATGTGAAAATTGAAAATGACCCTTTCAAAAAAGAGGGTATTATGAAATTAATAAATCAAAAGATACAAGAAATAGTCCGCTCGGAAAACCCTTCCGCAGGCCCGATAGTATTATCAAAGTATAAAAAAATAGATGCTTATGATGTTACACATAAATACCTTGTAACCGATAAGGTTAGCAAAAAGAATTTCTATGTCACCTTCTTTTTTTATGGTGGCATTCTCTCTGGCTGGAATGTTGACGCAGCTCCAAATGCAGCCTAAACGATGATCTACCAAGAGGTGCTAACATTTACATATTTAGCACCTCTTTTCTTTTTCATACACTGTTCCCTATCTTTGGGATGAATAAATAATTAAAAAATGAGAAAAAATGTGAGGTTGGTAGCCTGTATTATAGGCTTGATATGTTGCGGATCAATTCCCGTAGCCTTTGCTCAAAACAATATTCAAAACCAGCAGGCTGCTAAAAGTACAATCATTGATAAAGCACTATTGGATAAAATATTGGATAAACATAGACAGTCATTCAAAGAAGGTAAAGTAGCTGATTATATCCCAGAATTAAGTAAAGCCAATGCATCATCTGTCGCACTTTCGGTTGTAAATACAGATGGAACAATTGTTAGTATCGGAGATGTACAACAAAGATTTACAATACAGAGTATTTCAAAAATTGTTTCCTTGATGGTTGCCGTATTGGAAAATGGCGAGCAAGATGTTTTTAATAAAATGGGATACTATGGCACGGACAAACCTTTCAATCATTTTGCGAATTTAGAAACCACGGGTAAGCCCCTCAATCCAATGATGAATGCTGGCGCGATATTAACCACTTCCTTGATTAAAGGAACAGGTGAAGATCCCTTTATTAAAATACGCAATATGATTCGTTTCATAACGAATAATGAGAAAATTGATTACAGTAGATCCGTATACAATTCGGAACGGGAGACTGGTCATAGAAATAGAGGAATGTTTTATTTAATGCGCAACAACGGCCTTATTGATGGTGAAGGTGAAGATAAGCTCGATAATTATTTTAAGCAATGCTCTATTGAAATAACCGCTGAGGATTTGGCTAAAATAGGTTTCTTTTTCGCAAATCATTGCATCCGTTATGACGGAAATAAACAATACAATAATCCCAATTTATCCCAGCTTATCTTATCACAGATGCTTATTGCAGGGATGTATGAATTCAGCGGTGAATATGCCAGAACGGTAGGGCTGCCCAGTAAATCGGGTGTTGGCGGTGGCATTACCGTAAGTGTTCCTAATAAAATGGGTATAGGGGCTTACAGTCCAGCTTTGGATCAACATGGCAACTCTGTAGCAGCATACCGCATGATTTTGGATTTGGTGACAGAAAAATCGCTGAGCCTCTTTAATTAAATTTCTAAGCTTTAAATGAAATCATATGACACGAACAGAACCAATCATCGCAGTGGATAACGTTCCCAAAAGCTCACTCTTTTATCAACGCCTTTTGGGCTGTACCAGTCAACATGGAGGAGAAACATTTGAAATTCTCACGGATAACGGAACTGTCATTCTCTGTTTACACAAATGGGGTGAACATGATCACCCTACTATGCGGGATCAAATACATGCCGGGAACGGATTCATATTATTCTTTAGAGTAGACAATTTAAAGCAAATTTTCGAAAATGCAACTTTGCTAAATGCAGCTATAGAAAAAGATATACATTACAACGAGAACTCTCTGAAGGATCAATTTATCTTACGAGACCCCGACAACTATTACCTGATTGTATCAGCCTAGTCTGATCGCTTTATTGGTCAATCGTATGTTGGATTTTATTCATAAGTAAAATCTCCGTTCTTAAACCAGTTTAACTTTTGTGTTGCATGTTTATCGCAACTTTGTCTTATCAAAATTTAAAACAATGACTACACGATTTAATATTGCAAAAGTAGATGCAACGGCCTATAAGGCAATGATGGGATTGGAAACATATCTCAACGATATTTTTTTAAACCCTATTCAGAAGGAACTCATAAAAATACGTGCGTCACAGATCAACGGTTGCGCCTTTTGCTTAGATATGCACACCAAGGATGCACTGAAGTACGGTGAAACCCCACAACGGATATTTTTATTAAATGCCTGGCGAGAAACGGATCTATTCACTAAGGAAGAACAGATTTTGTTGGAGATGACAGAAGAAATTACATTGATACATCAAAAAGGATTAACAGAAGGCACTTTCCAAAAAGCAAAAGAAATATTTGAGGAAAAGGAGATTGCACAGATTATTATGGCGATTATTACCATAAATGCGTGGAATAGAATTGGTATCAGCACCCATTTAGAACTATTAAAGTAGTGCTAAGTTTTATTACAAAAAAGCCTCTTTCAATATTGGAAGAGGCTTTTTCATTTCTAAATATATTCCTGTTTTTTCCTGTGAAAATCCCGATTATCCTTTATCTTTATTAGGCAAACCAATATGAATGCACGATTATGAAAATCCTAAAAAAAATCCTAATTGTTTTAGCGATCATCATCGCTATTCCCTTAATTACTGCACTGTTCGTCAGTAAAGACTTCTCGGCCCAAAGTGAGATAACAATCGATAAGCCAAAGCAGGAAGTGTTCAACTACGTAAAAATGCTTAAGAACCAAGAGAACTTTGGTGTATGGCAGCTTTCAGACCCGGAAATGAAAAAAACTGAACAGGGTGTAGATGGTCAAGTCGGCTATAAATCCAGCTGGGATGGTAAGAAAGTTGGTAAAGGTTCACAGACTATTACAAAAATAGTCGATGGCGAAACGATTGAAACATCGCTCGATTTCGGTATGGGTGAGCCGGCCAAGGGTTATTTTATCTTAAAAGAGATCTCGCCTACTCAAACCTCAGTGACCTGGGGAATTTCAGGAAAATCGCCCTATCCATGGAACTTCATGAACTTATTTATGAATATGAATAAAGACTTCGATCAGGGTCTGAAAAACTTAAAAAATAGATTAAAATAGCGGGTATTTAAAAATAAAAAAACGGTGGTTAAAATAGACACTACTTTAACCACCGTTTTTTTATTTTTAAAGCGAACAAAATTTATCTTCTGCGCATTAAAATTCGTAGAATGTACCAAAACAGCAACATTATTGAGGAAAATAGCTGTAAGGCCGCCCCTACATATTGCTCGTTACCATAATTATACTTCAGATTTTGAGTTTGATAGAGTATGCTTCCGGATGCAAGTGCAATCATGGCAACCGAGAACCATAATCCAAGTTCAAAACCAAAAATAGCTCCGGCAACAATTGCCCCCAAAGATAGGAAGCCTCCAATCACCAGGATATTTCTGAGAAATGAAAAATCTTTATTGGATACAAACGCAACGACAGTAAGTCCAGTAAACAATGCCAAAGTCATTATACTAGCTTGGTAGATTACACTAATCCCTTCGGTCATAAATACCGCCATAAAAATCATTGGCAGAAAGATAATTGCTTCCAGTACAATATAGAATGCTAGGCCTAAATATTGGGTTTGACGGTTTTGCGAAAGTGTCCATCTTGATGAAAGTGTGGACCCCAACCAAAAACATCCCAATAAGAACAACCAAATAAATTTTCCGCTAACCATCCAAACGATAAAATCATAAGGGATCAATTTGATTAGCAAAGTTTCCAAAACGATAAATGCTAAAATCGAAAGCGCAACATGAAGATAGGTTTTTTTATAAAATACTCCCCTTTCAGCGTCATCATTGATAAGAACATACTCTTGTGATTCCATAAAACAAATACGATTGATTAAATAAGGATTAAAAATAAGCATTAATTCTATTTTCACAAGAAAGAAGTTTACATAAGCTTATAAAAAAAAGAACCCCGCCTAGCGGGGTCCATTCAAACAAACAACTTATTTCCAGCCTCCTCCCAAATCTTTATAGATATTGACAACAGCATTGAGCTGCTGCTTCTTTGTTTCTATCAATTCAAGTTTTGAATCCAGTACATCGCGTTGTGTCATTAAAACCTCCATGTAGTCTGCCCTCGCCGATTTAAAGAGATCATTGGACACAGACACGGAATTATTCAGAACCTCAACTTCTTTTGTTTTGAAATCGTAGCTGCGCCCTAGGTTTTCAATATTAGAAAGTTGTGTAGAGACTTCTAAGTAAGCATTCAGAATTGTCTTCTCGTAATTATATACAGCCTGTATTTGTTTCGCATTGGCTGTATTAAATTCCGCTTTAAGCCCATTTTTATTTATCAATGGTGCTGCAAGCTCCCCTATTAGATTATATAAAACTGACTCAGGCATCTTAAATAGATAAGAAGGCTTGAATGCCTGTAAGCCCAGAGCAGCCGAAATTTCCAAAGAAGGATAAAACTCTTTCCGTGCGATCTGTACATCCAACTTCGCTGCAGCGAGTTCATACTCTGCCTCACGAATATCAGGTCTATTGCTTAGTAGTTGGCTCGGTATACCTGTCTGAACTTTCGTCGGGATCAAATCAACAAAATTGCTTTTGTCACGTTTGATCTCTTGTGGAAAACGTCCCAACAGAAAATTAATACGGTTTTCAGTTTCTTTGATCTGCTGCCGCGTCTCAAATTCCATACCTTTGGTCTTCAACACTTCCGCCTCAAACTTTTGAACCGCCAGTTCTGTTACACGAGCAGCCTGTTTTTGCAATCGGATTACCGCAAGCGCATTGTCCTGCAGCTCAATATTCTGTTTGATAATGGTCAACTGATTGTCCAATGCCAATAATTCATAATACGAACGGGCAACTTCGGCAATAAGACTACTCAAGACAAAATTTTTCCCTTCTACTGTAGCAAGATAACGGTTGAGTGCTGCTTGTTCGGAGTCCTTAAGTTTTTTCCAAACGTCGATTTCCCAACTCGCATACGCACCAATTGTCAAATCTCCTAGTGGATCCGGCATTTCCTTTCCAGGAGCAATTTCCGTACTGGCATCACCAGCCCCCTGGCTCGTATATCGTCCAACTTTTTCAACGCCACCACCGGCACGTAATCCAACGGTAGGTTTCAATGCCCCTTTTCTTAAAAGAATATCATTCTTTGCGATTGCCAACTCCTGCAGCGTAACATTCAGTTCCTGATTGTTTTTCAACGCTGTATCTATTAATACAACTAGATTTGGATCAGTAAAAAATTCACGCCACTTAACAGATGCTGAATTTATTGTATCTGATTTATCGGTGTCCGTAAATTGCTGCGGAACAAATTTATTTTCCTGTATTTGCGTCGCTTTTGGAACTTTACATCCCGTCACTGCTGCTGAAAGCGAAAATGCAATGACCCATTGTATTTTTCTGCGATTAGTCATTATTATCAAGTTCTTCAGTTAATGGATTATCATCTTCGTGTTTAATAAGCTTACGTTTGGAGGCAATGGTTCCGAAGATAAAGTACAAGCCCGGTATCACCAGAATACCAAAAACTGTCCCAAACAACATCCCTCCCGCTGCTGCCGTACCGATCGTACGGTTTCCTATTGCACCTGGACCGGAAGCCATAACTAATGGGATCAACCCAGCGATAAAAGCAAAAGATGTCATCAAAATAGGTCTAAACCTAACTTTTGCACCGTCCAAGGCAGCTTCAATGATACTCAATCCTTGCGAATGCCGTTGAGCGGCAAACTCAACAATCAACACCGCATTTTTACCAAGTAAACCTATGAGCATGACCAATGCGACCTGTGCATAGATGTTGTTTTCCAATCCTAATAACTTCAATAATAGAAATGCCCCAAAGATTCCGATTGGTAAAGAGAGCAACACCGCAAAAGGCATAATAAAACTCTCATATTGCGCGGAAAGTATCAGGTAAACGAAACCAAGACATATTAAGAAAATATAAATTGCCTGATTTCCACGACCTACCTGATCTTTGGAGATACCGGCCCAGTCAATGCCGTAGCCTCTTGGTAACGTTTTGGCAGCAACTTCATTAATCACCTGAATTGCTTCACCACTACTGTAACCTGGTGCGGCAGAGCCCGAAATTTCAGATGCCATATACATATTGTGCCGAGTGATCTCAGAAAGACCGTAAACCTTTTCCATATGCATGAAGGCTGAAAATGGTACCATTTCGTCTTTTTCATTCTTCACATAGAGCTTTAAAATGTCCTCTGGCAAAGCTCTATACTGTGGAAGGGCCTGAACCATAACTTTATATTGGCGGTCATACTTAATGAAATTCGTTTCGTAATTACTACCCACCAAAGTCGAAAGCGTATTCAGTGCATTATCAATGGTAACACCCTTCTGTTGCGCCAAGTCATTGTCGATATGTAACATATACTGCGGAAAACTCGCACTATAGAAGGTAAATACAGACGATAATTCAGGTCTTTTGTTCAACTCACGCACAAAATCCTTACTTACCGTTTCCATTTTCTTGTAGTCACCAGAACCTGCTTTGTCCAGAAGACGAAGCTCAAATCCACCCGCGGCACCATAGCCCGGTACGGCTGGTGGTTGGAAAAACTCGATAGACGCCCCAGGAATATTTTTCGCAGCAGCCTCTAGTTGCTCAATAATCTCTTGCGAGGATTCTTTACGTTCTTCCCAGCTTTTCAAGTTGATCAAACAAGTACCTGTATTTGCCCCGGTTCCTTCGGTCAGGATTTCATAACCAGCTAACGACGATACCGATTGTACACCATCAATGTTTTCAGCTTCTTTTTGCAATGTCTGGGCCGCTAAATTGGTTCGTTCTAATGTCGATCCTGGCGGCGTTTGAATAATAGCATAAATCATCCCCTGGTCTTCATTGGGGATAAAACCTGCAGGAACAGAATTATTCAAGAAATATGCGCCAATACAGAAACCAATTAATACTAAAAATGTAAACACGCGCTTATCCACTATGCCCTTCAACAAGTAAACATATTTGTTGGACATCTTATCAAACAATCTATTGAAAGAATCAAGAAACTTATCGATAATGGACTTCTTTCTTGCCTTGCCATGATTATTCTTCAGCATGATCGCACATAGTGCAGGAGTCAATGTTAATGCCACAACACCCGATAAAATGATAGAAGTTGCCATGGTAATGGAAAACTGCCGATAGAATATCCCTACGGGACCAGACATAAAGGCAACGGGGATAAAAACTGCCGCCATGAGGAAGGTGATCGCAACAATGGCACCGCTGATTTCATGCATCGCTTTTTTGGTCGCCTTATAGGCCGAAATATGAAGCTCTTCCATTTTGGCATGGACAGCTTCAATAACCACAATCGCATCATCTACAACTACACCAATGGCAAGCACCAGTGCAAATAGGGTGATCAAGTTGATGGTAATTCCAAAAAACTGCATGAACAAAAATGATCCCACCAATGAAACCGGCACTGCAATGGTTGGAATCAAGGTCGAGCGCCAATCTCCTAAGAATAGAAAAACGACAATAGCAACAAGCACAAATGCTTCCAATAAAGTATGAACTACTTTTTCCATGGATGCATCCAAAAATTTTGAAACGTCATAGCTAATTTCGTAATCCAGCCCTTTAGGGAAAGATGCCTTCAATTCCTTCATTTTGCTTTTAACGTCTTGGATTACCTGAGAAGCATTACTTCCATAGGATTGTTTTAAGACAATCGCTGCGGATGGTTTTCCGTTTAGTGTAGAGTAGATATCGTACATCGCTGAGCCGAATTTGATGTCCGCAACATCTTTTAAACGTAACATTTCACCATTTTCACCCGCGCGTAAAACGATATTGCCGTAACCTTCAGTTGTCGTAAAACGTCCCGGATATTTCAATACATATTCGAACGATTGAGAGGTCATACCGGACGACTCGCCGGCTTTACCTGGGGATGCTTCCAAACTCTGTTCGGATAGGGCTTTCATCACCTCTTCTGCAGAAATCTTGTAGGCTGTCATACGATCTGGTTTCAACCAAATACGCATGGCTAATTCGCGCGTTCCAAGAATATTAGCCACTCCAACGCCGTCTACGCGACGTAATTCGGAGACAATATTCATGTCCGCATAGTTATACATAAAGTTTCCATCAAGCTCCTTGTCTTTACTATAGAGATTGATGTACATGAGCATGTTGGATTCTTCACGTGTAATCTTCACCCCCTCACGTACCACAATTGGAGGAAGCTTATTGACCACAGAAGCCACACGGTTCTGCACATTTAATGAAGCCTGATTCGGATCTGTTCCTAGGTTGAATACCACCTGGATACTTGCTTCCCCGTCGTTACCGGCATCAGAAGCCATGTATTTCATGCCCGGAACCCCATTTATCGCCCGCTCTAGCGGAATGATAACTGATTTAATCATCAACTCACCATTTGCTCCAGGATACTCGGCAGTGATATTCACCTTCGGTGGTGATATAGATGGAAATTGTGTTACAGGAAGCTGTACCATAGAAAGCACACCCAAAAACACAATGATCAGTGATATAACGATCGAAAGTACTGGTCTATTTATAAAACGACTAAACATAGTAATTTAAGTGTAAGGGGTCTATTCTGTTTTTAACTTCAAATTTGAAATGGCGTCTTTAGGTTGCACAAAGCTGTAGCTGATTTTATCATCCTCTTTCGCTTTCTGAATACCATCCAACAAAAATTTATCATCTTTTTGAAGTCCACTCGTTACCACATACAGATCTGGTAGGGAGTTACCAATTGTGATATGACGAGCTTTTAATTTGCCATCCTTATCGACTACATACACATATTTACGGTCCTGCATTTCGTATGTCGCTTTCTGTGGAATAATTAAAACCTGTTTCAACGGAAAGTTCATCACCACCTTACCGCTTTCGCCATGTTTTAATAAACGGTTTGGATTGGGAAATTTCGCTCTAAAAGCAATATTTCCTGTTTCACTGTTAAATTCACTTTCTATGGTCTCTACAAGACCATTTTGAGCAAATAGCTCATTATTGGCAAGTAACAGGCCCACATGAGTATCCCCGCGTTTACTGACGTTAGTTTGATAACTTAAATATTCTGGTTCGGAAACATTGAAATAAACCAACATCTCACTATTGTCGGATAGACTCGTCAATAATTCACCTTCATCCACCAAACTTCCCAATTTCAATGGAATCCGATCAATGGTTCCGTCAAAAGGTGCCCTGATTTCTGTAAAGGAGAGGTGTAATTTTGCAATCGCTGCCTCAGCTTTGGCTTGCTCAAGTTTTGCCTTAGCCATAGCGAGCTCATTGGGCGATACAACATTTTTATCAGCTAATGTTTTTGTATTCTGAACTTCAATTTCCGCTACATTAACTTCTGCCGAAGATTTGCGGTATTCGGCCTCATACATCTTCGGCATAATCCGAAAAAGTAGTTGCCCCTTATGAACAAATTGTCCTTCGTCAACGAAAATCTGTTCAAGATAGCCCTTCTCTTGAGCCCGAAGCTCAATATTTCGGAAAGATCTAATCTGGGAGACAAAATCCTTACGGATAGTTGTATCCATTTGTACCGGAGAGGTCGCTGTAAATTTTTCTTTTTCTTCCTTTTCTTCCTTTTTGGAAGTACACCCGATTTGGCATAAGCTAATAGCCAAACTAACGAGCATAAATACTCTTTTCATTTGTAAGCGTCTAATTAAAAAAATAAGTTTGATTGTTTGTTGTGCTGGTTGGTGAAATAACCTCTACTTTGGTTTATGGCTGTTTCGACTTGTTAATAGATTGTACAAATCAATTACGACTAAGCAGAGCATCCCTTAGGATATCCACCAAAGCATATGAAATTTCGAAGGGTATATTTTAAATTCTCCAGTTTTGTTGAAGAACATATCTTTGAGGGAAAAGATAGGCTATGAAATTGCAAAAAGGAATCTTCTTTGCAAATCTAAAAACAAAAACAAAAAGGACAATTGCAAAAAGCAGCAGCGCAACAAATTGAGACGTTACCTGCAAATCTTTGGTCAATTGAAAATTCTCGGTATCAAATTCCTCTATAACGGGATTATCACTATGTATATTCCCATAAAATAACGGATCGATGTGATCAACCGATGCATCAATATACTTCTGTACGTCTGCATGGTTATGCTGATACATAAAACTAACAGCTGGTCGATCGGATTCAATGAGCACAGCATGGCTATTACTGCTTCTAACGAATAAGAAGCATAGGAAGAAGAATATGGTAATAACCGCTTTCATTGCGGAGCAAATATACTAGCGTACAAATAATTTTAACGATCTTTAACACATTTTAACAAAACAATTACAATCCGCAGATTTCCACTAGAAAAGCGACAGTTGCAGGCCCGGTCCATTTGTTCTCAAAGGTTCTGCATCTCCAAAGACTGTTCTGCCTCCATACTTCCAAGAATCCCTTCGTTCCTCCGCTATAATTTGCTGAATATCAAACTGTGGCTGAAAATCTTTTTCACTATCCAGGACGATCTGGTGCAACTTGTTGATTGATTTTAACTTTTCACCATAACCCAGTTTAGATTTTTCAACACCTTTTTGTAAAATCTGAATGCTCTCGTCGTAAATGGTCAATGGAACCGGAAAAGGGTGTCCATCTTTTCCGCCATGAGCAAAGGAAAATCGAGCGGGGTCGTTGAACCGTGAAGGCGCACCGTGGATCACCTCACTGACCAAAGCCAATGACTGTAGCGTGCGGGGACCTACTCCTTTTAAAAGCAGTAGGTCTTCAAAATGGCTTGGTTGACTTTCTCGGGCGACGTACAACATCGCTCCCAATCTTTTCAAGTCAACATCCGAAGCACGTACATCATGATGAGCTGGCATAATAAGTTTAGCGAAATCTTGCATTACTTTGGTTGAATCCTCGCCTACCAAAGTCATAATACCTGCTCTATTGGCTGCCGCTTCTGCAGCTGTTAAGTTGAGGATTATACCCTGTGATGGCCCACTGATACCGGCATGTGGTTCTTCAACGAACGATTTGACCTTTTCAGAATGCCAATGGTAGCGACGAGCAGTCCCATCCTTTTCATGCATACCTTGCTGGACAACAGACCAATTACCACGATCTGTTACGATAAAATTATGTAAATACAGTTGGTAACCATCTTGAATGGCTGTGTTATCCACTTTAGCGACAAGCTTACTGCTGCGAATCAAGCCGTTGCCATCCAACCCAATTCGATCTGACAACTGAAGTAGTTCCTGTGGAGTCTGCATAGACAACTTGCCTTTCCCCCCACAGATATAAAGCCCCAGCGACTTCGCATCGGGATTAATAGCGCGTTTTAATGCCCCCATAACAGCCGTTGTGATCCCTGAAGAATGCCAGTCCATCCCAAGTACGGCTCCAAAACTCTGAAACCAGAATGGATCCGCCAGTCTCCTTAAAACTTCATCTTTACCATAATCCATTAGTATAACTTCAACGATGGAGCGACCTAGGGAAGCCATACGTTCGTAAAGCCACGCTGGTACTTTTCCATAGTGTAATGGGAGATCTGCAATGCCGGACCGTTTCATTGTAAACTAAATATATTAGCACAAATCTATCTCTTTTTTTTGAAAAATAAAAAAGGCCAGATAGAATCTAGCCTCTTTATTTTATGATCAATCTATTCATAAGGCATAAGCAGATACAGCTTAGCTTATGTCACAGCTTCACTATTTACCGGTTAACGCTGACAACAAACCAGCTCGGAACGAAGGATCTTTTTCAGAAAACTCAATAGAATGCTTATACGTGTCTACATTAAAGAAGAGCTCCGCCGGAGCAGCTTTTTTATTGTCCAAAAATAATTTAAAGCTATACGCCGTTTTTTTAGATAAATCGGCATTTACCTTATTGGATGAAAACACATTTGGAAGGATTACGTCTTTTGTAAAAGAGTCAGTTGTAGGTGTCTGAAACAAGTCAGCTAATGCTTTAATTAAATTGTCAGACTGTTGACCCGATGATGAGATCCTAATTTTACCCTTGGTAAAACCGACGTCATCACTCGGCTGGCCATCTATTATACCTGCGGGTATAAAATCTACAACCTCAAACTTCGCTCCTACAGTATCCTGTTTGTAAAGAGATTTTGTGATATAAATCCGACTTGAATCGGTTAAGATCTCATCTGTGATACGTAGAAAGAAATTCTTCTTTTCTGTGCCCGGTGTACCATTCGTAAATTGTTCGATTTTTACACCTTCAATTTTGTTAACCGTTGTTGTATCACTTCCATCAGTTTTCTTTTGATTGGAATTTCCGCAACTAGCCATCAGCACCGTAGCGGTTGCAAGAAATGCTATAGATTGAATCTTGTACATATTGAATTGTTTGTTATCAGTTATTAATGAATATTGCTCTTATAATATTACCATTATTACTGATAACAAACAACTATTATCAATGTTTTTATTTTATTTCAATAAAGCATCGTATAAAATTTCCACAGGATGATAAGATTTTCTTCCTACACCATCTTTAATCTGATGCCTACAGGAAGTACCCGCTGCAGCAATTAAAGTATCGGATGATGTTTTACGTATGGTGGGTAACAAAACCAGCTCGGCCACTTTCATGGAAACATCATAATGTTCAGCCTCATAACCAAATGACCCTGCCATGCCACAACACCCGGAAGGAATTGTTTCTACGCTGAAGTTCGTCGGGAATGATAGAACCTGTTCTGTAACAGTCACGAGGTGAAAAGCCTTTTGGTAACAGTGACCATGCAGCTTTATCTTTTTTGTTGTTCCAGTAAACTGTTCCGGATGAATACGCCCGGCCTTCATTTCAGTCAACAGAAATTCGTCAATCATCAACGCATTTTTGGCTACCTTTTGTGCGTCAACTCTTAAATCATCGTCTACTAAACTCAAATACTCGTCTCTAAATGTAATTATCCCTGATGGTTCAACACCTAAAAGCGGCGTATCATCCGTAATTAATCCCTTTAGGAAATGGATATTCTGATTCGCAATCTTCTTTGCTTCTTTGACAAACCCTTTGGAAAGATAAGTCCGCCCGCTTTGCACATGTTTTGGAATGACTACTTCATACCCTAATGCCGTCAACAATTTGTATGCTGTAATACCGATCTCTGCATCATTATATTCAGTAAATTCATCCGAAAAAAGATAAACACGACGCTTGGCATCACTTACCACTGCTTGTTTTCTTACCCATTCGGTTAAGGTCGTTCCATTGACTGTTGGCAGGGAACGCTTTGGCGCAAATCCTACTGTTTTTTTGACCATTCCTGACAAGAAATCATTTTTGACCACAAAATTATAAAGAGGTGCCACCCACGATCCGAGTTTCTGAGACTGGGTGAAATTAGCAATTAATTTTGTTCTAAACCCTGCACCATGCTCATCATAATAGTGTTGTAGAAATTCGGCTTTCATTTTAGCTACATCCACACTGGAAGGACATTCCGTTTTACAGCCTTTGCAGCTTAAACATAGATCCATGACCTCTTTGATCTCTTCATGATCGAAACGGTTTTTCTTTGTAGAATTCGTCAAAAACTGACGTAACATATTCGCTCGCGCCCGTGTCGTATCTTTTTCATCGCGTGTAGCCATAAATGAGGGACACATTGTTCCACCTGTAATTTCAGTCTTTCGGCAATCTCCCGAACCAGAACACTTCTCCGCCAACCGAAGAATAGACTCATCTTTAGAAAAATCGAAATAGGTCTTTATTTCTGTTCGGTTGCTATCGTTGTCATAACGTAAATGGGAATCCATTGGCGGCGTGTTGACAATTTTATTTGCATTAAAAACACCCTGTGGATCAAAGATGTATTTTACATCTTCAAGCAATTTGTACACTTTTTCACCAAGCACTTTGCCAATAAACTCTCCGCGCAAACGACCGTCACCATGTTCACCACTCAGGGAACCGTTATATTTTAAGACAAGATCGCTGGTTTTTTCGAGGATTGAACGAAAAGTACGCTTCCCTTCTGCTGTTTTCAAATTCACAAAAGGTTCAATATGCAGTTCACCCGCTCCCGCGTGCGCATAATAGGATGCATGCACCCCTTCTTCCACCAAAAGATCTTGAATATCACGCACGTAAGCAGGAAGATCTTCAGGCGACACCGCGCAATCTTCAATCAAATTTACAGGTTGACTATCACCTGGCAAATTGCGGATTAGACCCAGTCCTGCTTTGCGTACATCCCAGACCAAATTTGTCTGTTCAATACCGGTAATATAAGGATAGGCATAACCCAAACCGCGGTCAACAAGATCTTGTTTCAAGGCCATGGCTTTTGCTTCAGTTTCGGCAGCTGTGTGTCCTCTAAATTCAACGATCAATAAAGCCTGTGGATCCCCCTCAATAAAAAAACGATTATATTTGTAGGTTGGATGCCCAACGGTGAAATCCATGATGTACTTATCGACCAATTCGGATGCTTCAGGCCTGTGATCTAAGGCTACCACATTACCATGCATACACTCCACCATATCCGCAAAATGAACGCAGAGTAAGCCTAGTTCCTGAGGCGGTAAGGACATCAGTTTGAGTTTAGCTTCTGTAACAATAGCCAGTGTTCCTTCAGATCCTGCCAATAAATTACACATATTGAAAGGTGTCGAACGATCAGCAAGAATATCCAAAGCATAACCGGTATTTCTTCTCGTGATGGATCGTTTGGGGTAGCCGGCTTCAATGGCACTTAAATGCTGTGGATCTGTCAATAATTCATTCATTTGACGATAGATATCCCCCTCACGACCAGTTAATAATAATTTCTTGAAGTAGGTTGCTTCATCAACTGCTTCAAAGGTCACTTCAGAACAGTCGTCCAAAAGGACATTGGCCGAAATCAAATTATGCCGTGTATCTCCCCAGACAATAGAATGCAGACCCGAAGAGTTATTACCAATCATTCCACCTACCATAGCCCGGCTGGCTGTCGAAGTTTCAGGCCCAAACATCAGTCCGAACGGTTTAAGATAACTATTCAAGTCGTCACGAATCACACCTGGTTGTACCCGAACCCACTGCTCTTCAACATTAAGTTCAATTATTTGGTTAAAATGACGAGAAATATCCATGATAATGCCATGCCCCACAACCTGTCCAGCGAGCGAAGTACCTGCAGTACGTGGAATGATCGTTATCCTATGTTGCTGCGCAAAATCAATTAATTTTTTAATGTCATCAATATCAGCTGGTATTGCTACGGCCAACGGTTTTTCCTGATAAACAGATGCATCTGTCGAATAGGCAAGTAACATCGTTTGGTCCTTAGTTTCACGGGTATAATAGAGCTCCCCTTTGAGTTGAGAAGCTAATAAGGCTAATTGATTTTGATCTTTCACTTAATCTGCATTTAATGTATGAAACAAATTTAGTTAAATTTATGCATCGGAAAAAGAGGATAATGCAAGAAATACCCAAATCAAAACTAAAAAACGCATAAAAACGCAAAACAAGGCAATTTACATTAAAAGCCAATTTTATTTCATTCCTTCACACAATGCACGTATTTTTGTGGCACTACATCATTTACAATTAACGATTCATATCCTTATATGCGTAATCTATTCCTTCGCTATACGCTACATTCTGATTTTATTATATACACCATCCGGGTATTGATTGGCTTCCTTATAGGTTACCCCCTCTTTGTATCCTTTCCCCAGTATTCGGTTTCCTGGACGCTAATCTCCATTATACTGGTCATTTCCCCGCAAGAAAATGAATCGAAAAAAATAGCTATCGATCGTGCTAAATCCAACTTCATAGGATCAGCCATCGGTCTCAGCCTATATTTTGTTCCCATTTCGCAACTCTATGCTATGATTATCGGTATCGTTGCATCATTGATTACATGTAAGCTACTCAATATTATGGCTGTTGCACGGACGTCAATGGTCGCGCTAATTATCGTTTACCTTCATGAACAGCAAAGTCGCTCCTACTTCGCCGCCTTGGATCGCTTTGGCTGTGTCTGTTTAGGTTGCCTGATTGGATTGGGTGTCATCCTGTCAACGAGAAATATTATTCTGAAATTAAGAAAAAGGTATAATTGTTGAATTATGCCTCTGGGCAACCTAAAAAGCAATATGCTTACTTTCAGTACCATAGCCCAAATAGTCAAGATTTATCCCTGATAAATTCGAATAAAATTCATATACACTTCTATTCACTCAGAATTATATTCATTATTTTATATGTAATTTTGAATTTTATACTTTTTTACCTACCTTTGCAGTCGAAATGACAAAAGTAGAATATAATTTAGACCAGGTCGACTATAAAATCTTGCGCTTAATGCAGGATAATGGACGGATCAACAATGCTGATATCGCAAGAGAATTAGGCATGGCACCATCAGCAATCCTCGAGCGTGTAAAGAAGCTTGAGCAAAAAGATGTGATTTTAAAATATAGCGCCAAGATCAATCCTGCTGCGGTCGATCAAAAACTTTTATCGTTTATTTTTATCAAAGCCAATGATATTATTGGCGAACAGGGTGTAGGGTTGGCACTTGCCGAAATCCCTGAAGTTCAAGAAGTACATGACATTGCGGGTGATGATGGTTACCTTATTAAAGTAAGAACTGCAGATTCTACAGGTTTAGTGGATCTCATGCGAAATACGTTAAGTAAAGTTGAAGGTATTATTTCAACGCGGACAACAATTGTACTTCAGACTGTCAAGGAAGATCAGCAGGTTGTGATACCTGAGTAATAGAAAGGAGGTTTAATTATGTTGCAAGGACAAAAAAAGGCAGCTAGCCCATTAATGGTTGTAGTTGCTTATTTCATTATTTATGTGGTATGGGGCTCAACCTTTTTCTTTATAGAAAAAGCATTGCATAGTTTCCCCCCATTTATTTTGGGTTCGTTTCGATTTGTTGCAGCCAGTGCAATTCTAATGACATATTGTGCTATAAAAGGGTATAAATTATTTAACAAGCGTTCCATTCAGGAGGCCGCAATCGTAGGTTTTTTATTACTCTTTGTGGATATGGCCGGGGTTATCTGGGCCGAGCAATATGTGTCTGGTGGTGTTGCCGCTATTATTGCTGCAGCAGCCGCAATCTGGTTCATTTTATTGGACAAACCCAAATGGAAAGAAAACTTTAGCAGTATTAGCACGGTAGTTGGTGTAGCCTTAGGTTTCTGTGGTGTTGTGATGCTGTTTGCCGAACAGATCATGGCGACCAATGATAATACAGACGGTACCCTTAAGGTGATTGCCCTATCTATTTTGGTATTGGGTTCTATTGCTTGGACTGTAGGCTCATTGATTTCCAAATATTTTAAAAAATCTGAAAAAGAAGAAAAAGAGGATCTGCATGTTATGGTGAAGACCGCTTGGCAAATGGTTACCGCAGGTCTCCTCTTTAATGTTACGGCGCTTTTTACCGGTGAATATGCCTCATTTACACTGCGTAGTGTGGCACCTGTTGACTGGTTCAATTTGGGGTATTTAATCACATTTGGCTCAATTCTTGCTTTTAGCTCTTATATTTGGTTATTGCAGGTGCGTCCAGCGATGGAAGTAAGTACCTACGCGTATGTGAACCCAATTATTGCACTTATTTTAAGTCACTTTTTCACTTCGCACGTGGTAACCTCATTGCAAATTGTGGGACTGGCAGTTATTCTTTTCTCTGTCCTGTTAATGAACTGGAAAGCGTATCGTACCAAGCTGTCCTCGCGCAGCAAAAGGAAAAAGATCATCCAACAAGGTAATAAGCTGGAGAACTTGAAAACAGCGGATCGCCAAATGGATGCCAATACTATTCCTGACACGGAATTAGTTCACTAGGTTGTTATTTTTCTAATTATATGGACAAAGCTTAATGTGTAACAATGTTAAGCTTTTGTTGTTTTTAAAAATTAGCTAACATTGGATAAGATTTGTTCATATATAATTGGCTAACTTTGCGTAGTATTTGGTTAAATTAAAAAGAATGAATATATCGAAGCAAATTGCCTTTATTGGTAGTCTTGGTGTCGCTTCGCTTTTGATGGTTACAGGTTGTACAAAGCAGCTCCATCCAACGCAAAAAGATTTCCAACAATATCATATCAATAGCGATATGCAAGCTGATCCTGCAGTCGTATCAATCTACGAGCCCTTCAAGCACAAAATGGAAGCGGAAATGAACCGTGTGATTGGACATGCGGACAAGGCATTGACAAAAGAAAAAACGGCGGAAACATTAATGGGCAACTTTTTTTGTGAAGCCTTGTTGTGGATGAGTGAACATAATGCCCATAACCCTGCGGATTTAGCGTTCGCAACAAAGGGTGGGATTCGAAATGACCTTAAAGCAGGAGATATTACCGTAGGACATATTTTCGAGGTTATGCCCTTTGAGAACACGTTGACTATACTCGAACTCAAGGGTAGTCAGATTCGTCAGCTTGCTGACTATATCGCAACAACACATGGTCAACCTATTGCTGGAATGACTTTGACAATTACAGGCAACAAAGTTCAGGACATCAAGATCAAAGGTCAAGGTATTGAAGACGATAAGTTATATAAACTAGTGACCTATGATTATCTTGCCAATGGTGGTGACAACCTTACCCTGTTGACACAACCTGTATCGCGGGCAGATTATCCGCAACGTATGCGTGAAGGTTTGATTGAATATGTGAGTGAATTAACGAAAGAAGGCAAAAAAGTAAATGCAGAATTAGATGGAAGAATTAAAATCAATTAACCGAAGATCATTTATCAAGCAAGTTGGTGGATTTTCTGCTGCAGTTGCTTTGGGATCACTTCCTTTTCAAGTCGACGCGAAGAGCAAAAAGGTAAAACTTACAATTTTACATACCAACGATGTTCATAGCCGTATTGAACCGTTTCCAATGGACGGCGGCAAATATCAGGGATTGGCTGGTGTTGCGCGCAGAAGTACATTGATCAATAAAATTCGCAAAGAAGAAGAACATCTTCTATTACTAGATGCAGGCGATATGTTTCAAGGTACCCCCTATTTTAATCTTTTTGGAGGAAAACTTGAACTTGATCTCATGACGAAGTTGGGTTATGATGCTGGGACATTTGGAAATCATGAATTTGACAATGGTCTTGACGGTCTTGTAAAGTACCTGGATCACGCTAAATTTCCGTTCTTAACGGCCAATTACGACTTCAAAGGAACCGTATTGGAGGGCAGAACTCAGGATTATACCATATTCCATAAAGGTGGAATAAAAATAGGCGCGTTTGGACTAGGAGTAGATATTGAAGGATTGGTTGACCCCAATAACTTCAAGGGAATGAAATATTTGGATCCTATTGAAGTATCCAACAAGGTGGTCCGCATATTGAAGGAAAAACACAAATGTGATTTGGTCATCTGTTTATCGCATTTGGGCTATCAATATGAAAACGATAAAGTTTCAGATCTGATCCTTGCCGCTAAAACCTCAGATATTGACCTCATAATCGGCGGCCATACCCACACCTTCTTAAATGAACCAACACTGGTTACTAATTTAAAAGGAACAAAGACCGTTGTGAACCAAGTCGGTTTTGCCGGGATTAATCTAGGACGTATTGACTTTATTATGGAACCGGGGTCGGAGAAGAAACAAATGGTGGCAAGTACCTATCAGGTCAATCCGACAATTCCAGAGACCATGTTGGCATAATATGATCTAATTTTGATAAATGCCAAGTTGACTCATCAATTTGGCATTTTTTTTACCAATACGACAAGAAGACGTATGAACTAAAAAACTCATACGATCTATACAAGCTGATTCATCATTCAATGAAGAGAATTTTATCGATATACCTCGACTCCTTTAAGGGACTGTCTCAAGCCGCATGGCTACTTGCCATAGTTATGCTCATCAATAGAATGGGAAGTATGGTGATTCCCTTTCTTGGCCTCTATATGACCCAGGTTCTACATTTTGACATTAAACAGGTCGGTGTGGTATTGATGAGTTATGGATTCGGCTCCGTTTGTGGTTCCTATATAGGTGGCTGGCTGACTGACCGAATTGGTAGTTTCAAGGTTCAGTTCGGAAGTCTCATATTGGCCGCTCCTTTATTCTTACTGATACCACATTTCAAAGAGGTGCAGTCGTTATCCATCATGATTTTCACGTTAAGCTTAATCTTCGATGCCTTTAGACCTGCAAACTCGGTCTCAGTGGCGAGTTACGCTAAACCAGAAAATATCACGCGTGCTTTTTCATTGAATCGCCTAGCCATAAATTTGGGGTTTTCAATCGGCCCAGCGGTTGCCGGCTTTTTGGCCACCATCTCATTCAATTGGATCTTTTATGGAAATTCTTTTGCCGTCCTTTGCGCTGCAGTGATTTTCTTTGTCTTTTTTCATAAACGAGAAAAAAGAAGCGATATCAAATCAAAAAAAGAGATTACTCCTGAAAACGAATTGACTCAAAAAGGACGAAATCCTTATACAGACTTACCATTTGTCTTATTCAATATCTTTTGTTGTATTTTCTCCTTTTGTTTCTTTCAGCTGATTACGACTTTACCGCTTTTCTACCGTGAGGTTCATCATTTGAACGACCATCAAATCGGATTTTTACTGGGTTGGAGTGGTTTCGTTATTGTATTGCTGGAGATGTTTATTGTCCATATAGCTGAAAAAAGATTCTCGTTAATTAGCACACTCGTCTTTGGAACATTTTTATGTGCCAGCTCTTATGCCATGCTAAATCTTACAGGCGGACTTGGTTGGTTATATTTCACATTCTTTATTTTTGGTTTAGGTGAGATGTTGACATTGCCCTTTATGGCAACGGTTTCTGTTAACCGCTCGACACCCAAAACACAAGGAGCATACATGGGCTTCAATTCCCTTGCTTTTTCGGCTGCAAATATTTTTTCGCCGCTTTTGGGGACCAGTATTGTCGATTCCTTTGGTTTTACAACACTATGGTGGGCAACTGCATTGACCTTATCTGCAACGGCAATCGGATTCTATATGGTTCTGAGATGGATGAAATAGCGTAAACTAAATAAACAAAACGGGTGTATTTAGAATTAAATACACCCGTTTTTGTTTATTTATTGATAACCTACCAAATTTTAATACGTTTATCGACCGGAACAAACATTTTGTCGCCGTTCTTTGTATCCCAAGCTTTATGGAAAGCATCTAGGTTAATGATCGGCGCAAAAGCACGGTACTGTGCCGGAGAATGTGGATCAGTTTTCACTTGATTGACCACAAACTCATCTGTAGTCTTCGTTCTCCAGATAGTTGCCCAGGAAAGGAAAAAGCGCTGATCCTGCGTAAAACCATCTATTAATCCAGGATTTCCTTTATCTTTCAGATAAAGTTGCAATGCATCAAAAGCAACTGATGAACCTCCCAAATCCCCTATATTCTCTCCTAATGTAAAGCGACCGTTCACAAAAATGCCCGGTACAGGTTCATAAGATTCAAATTGACGTACCAAAGCATCAGCCGCTGCTTCAAATTTCGCCTTATCACTGTCGCTCCACCAGTTGTTCAGGTTTCCGTTTCCATCGTATTTCGCACCCTGATCGTCAAATCCATGCGAAAGTTCATGACCAATTACCGCGCCGATACCACCAAAATTAACTGCAGCATCAGCCTTATAATCATAGAACGGCGACTGAAGAATAGCTGCCGGAAAGACAATTTCGTTAAATAATGGACTATAGTAAGCGTTTACAGTCTGCGGCGTCATCCCCCATTCAGATTTGTCCACTGGCTTATCTTGTTTAGCCAAATTTTGGTAAAATGCCCATTTACTCGAGGCTAATACATTTTCATACAACGAAGTACCAACATCAAGTTTGCTATAATCCTTCCATTTATCCGGATAACCAATTTTAACTTTAAACTTAGCCAGTTTGTCCAATGCCTTTACTTTTGTTTCATCCGACATCCAAGCCAGTCCCTTGATATGCTGTCCGAAAGCTTTAACAAGATAGCTTACAAGTTCTTCAGCTTCAGCTTTGGCCTTTGGAGGGAAGTTTTCTTTCACATACAATTTCCCCAATAGCTCACCTGCAATCGAATTGACAAATTCTACTCCACGCTTATCTAAAGCACGCTGCTCCTTTTGTCCTTTTAACTTACGTCCCCAGAAATCAAAATACAGATCATTTAGATCCTGTGTAGTATATGATGCTGCATTATTTAAGATATGGAATGTCAATATCTCTTTGATCACCGGTAGATTTTCAGGATTGAAAACTCGATCCAAATTTTCATAATACTTTATTTCCGGTACAATAACAGTATCAGCCTTGAAACCGACATCCTTTAGATACTTTGCAATATCGACGTTTTTCACGATCTTTTTTAGATCAGCTACAGCGATCGGATTATATCGACCATTAGCATCACGTGATTGCTCAACAGTTTTAAGGTTTGTGGCCATCTGCTTTTCAAAGGCAACAATTTTTGGACCTTTTAAATCCTTCGTAACTTGGCCCGATTTAGCATAAAGTGCAGAAATATAATTTGAATAGTCCGTTAAGGTTTCTTCGTTCTTCTTGTCTTTTACTTGATAATATGAACGCCCTAAACCTAGACTTCCTCCGCCAAGGTATATTGTATTAACATCGGAATTTTTAAGATGCGCATATACATAGCCACTAAAAAAAGGATTTCCACCAATGGGTGCTACCTCAACAAGATATTTATATAAATCATCAAAATTCTTGATTGCTGCAATTTTATCGATATAAGGTTTAACAGGCTCTAAACCAAGTTTATTACGTGTTTTCATATCCACAAATGATTTATACAAATCACCTATCTTCTGATTGTCTGTACCCTTTTGGAATTGTCCAGTTAGCGATTCTTGCAAAACCTTCAAAGTAGCAATATCGGTATTTTCTCGCAACTCGTCGAATGAACCCCAACGTGCTTTATCGGAAGGTATTTTAACTGTTTTCATCCATTGCCCGTTCACAAAATTATAAAAGTCGTCTTGAGGACGAACACTCTTATCCATGTAACTTACATTGATTGCATTATTTTGCGCATGGCCCGCCAATGAACCACAGGCTAACAAAGCTGCTAAAAGTAGATTTTTCTTCATATAAAAATTTAGTTTGTTTATCGCTATACACAAACTTAACAAAAGTTCTTCTATTGTTGATGCAACAAATATGATGCTAAGGATAACTAAAACTAAGAAGCATAGTTAGGTCTATGCTTTACTGCGTGTTGATTTACGTAGTACAAGGATAAAAATCAGTAAGAACAAGGCAACACCGGCGATCCAGACCCATGGATTAGCATACCATAAAGTGCCACTCGCTTCTTTGAGCTTTTGATTTTCTTCTCGGGTAACTTGAGCTTTCAGTAAAAAAACTGAAAGCTCAGTACAACAAAATAAAGCAGTCTTTTTCATATCAATTCACTTCAATATAAATAGAATGCTCTTTTAGCTGTTTTTGTTTGAATGAATTAAATTATCCTTGTTTGATCTCGCCTAAGTAAACTACATCTTTCAGATCAAAAGGAGTCTCTTGATATACAAAGTAATTCAACCAATTATTAAAAAGCAGATTCGCATGACTTGTCCAGCGTACTAGAGGACGATTCTCGGGATTGTCATCGACATAATAATTTGCCGGCATAGCAATCTCCTGCCCTTTTTCTAAGTCTCTTTTATACTCTTCATCCAATGTAAAAGGAGCATACTCTGAATGTCCAGTCAAATAAAATTCCCGCCCTCCGCGTGAAGAAACAATAGCGATACCTGCTTCTGGCGATTCCGAAAGAATTTCTATCCCCTCTTTTGCCAGGAGATCATCCTTCTCAATGGTCGTATGGCGGCTGTGCGGAATAAAAAACTCATCATCAAATCCACGAAATAACGGATGTCTTTTGTTTAACGTAGTATGCTTAAATACACCAAAAAGCTTTTCCTCTAATGGCTTTTTCTCTACACCATAGAAATGATACAATGCGGCTTGAGAGGCCCAGCAGATATACAAACTTGATGTTACGTGGGTTCTTGCCCAATCGAAGATGGTCTGAATTTCAGCCCAGTAGGTCACTTCCTCGAATGCAACCATTTCAACTGGAGCTCCTGTAATAATCATTCCGTCGTAGAAATTCTCCTTAACCTCCGTCAGGCTTTTATAAAACATTTCTAAATGTTCCTCGGGGGTATTCTTTGAAACATGTGTTTCAAGTCGCAAAAATTCCATTTCTACCTGCAAAGGATTATTTGACAGCAAACGAATAAAATCTGTCTCTGTCGTAATTTTAAGCGGCATTAAGTTCAGTACTAAAACGCGAAGTGGTCTAATGTCCTGCTCGTTTGCTCTTAAATCACTCATGACAAATATATTCTCCTTCTTCAACAGCTCAATGGCAGGAAGGTTATTAGGAAGTTTGACTGGCATAGATAATTTCTCCTTATACAATTAGCATGCAAAATTAGCAAGAAAATGCCATAAATGCTAAATGAAACATAAATTATCTTCCATTATATTGCTATAGTCTCCAACACTAAAATCTATTCCTTACTTAAATCCATTAGGGATTTCCTGAATTTCTGCGACCCAAAATTCATTCCACCTACATGCTTAATGACGAGCTTGCCAGCCTTGTCCAAGATAATTGTTGTGGGTATGCTTTTGGTACTCAATCCATTCGGTAAGGCCGAATTTAATTGATAGACAGGTAGACTATATTTCCTTTTCGCCATAAATTTCTTCGAGGTGCTAAGATTTCCATCCATATCGACAGCCAAAATAACAATACTGTCGTTGCCCTTAAAGTCCCTATAAAGTTGATCCAAGGAAGGCATTTCAGCTAGACAAGGTGGACACCAAGTTGCCCATAGATTAATCACCACAACTTTCCCTTTGAGCTGATCTAAGCTCACCACATTGTTTTTACTGTCCCTAAAACTAAGATCGTATCCCTCGGTCCTGCTCTTATTCTCCTCCTCGACAACACAACGCTTGCTTGCTTTACCCAAAAAAGGAGTACAAAACAATAAACTAACCAATAAAAGGAGATTACAATTTACTCTTTTTGTCATACAACACTATTTCTAAGCCTAAACATTAACATAACGTTTGTATCCTAATTTGATTGTTTTTAAATCAGAAAATTAATCAAATTTCTTCACCCTATTTTTAGCGCGGCTTTTTGCAGCGATATAGGCTTAAATTTCGATTTGGAATGCAAAAGTTAAAAGATATATGTAAAAGATATTACAAACAAATTTAAGGATATGTATATTATATACTATGAAAATAAGTAAATGAATATGAGCAAAGAGAAATCAATACGAGAAATTGAAATTAATGGAAAAGTTTACCGGTATAGTTCTATTCAGGATCTTCCTGATGGTAACATTACACACTTACCATTCAGTATCCGGATACTACTGGAAAATGTATTGCGTAACCATGATGGATTCAGTATCACGGACGAACATGTTAACACCTTGATTCATTGGACTCCACAACCTATCGACAAAGATATACCCTTCAAACCGGCCAGAATTTTAATGCAGGATTTCACCGGAGTGCCTGCTGTAGTCGATATGGCATCGCTACGTGCCGAATTTATCCGTCATGGCAAAGATGGACAGAAAATAAATCCTGCCATCCCTGTGGATCTGGTCATTGATCATTCCGTTCAGGTCGACTATTTCGGTACAGAGTACTCGTATGACAAGAATGTCGAGTTGGAATATGAACGTAATCGCGAGCGTTATGAACTCCTTAAATGGGCACAGAAAGGATTAAAAAATTTTACCGTTGTTCCTCCAGGTATGGGGATCTGCCATCAGGTCAATTTGGAATACCTTGCCAAAGGAGTCATTGAACGCGACAATTGGCTTTTTCCTGATACATTGGTAGGCACGGATTCACATACGCCAATGGTCAATGGCATTGGTGTATTGGGCTGGGGAGTTGGCGGCATTGAGGCTGAAGCAGCCATGCTCGGACAACCTATCTTTTTTACCTGTCCAGAAGTTATCGGCCTTAAGCTTACGGGCAAAATACCAGCGACATGCACGGCGACAGACATGGTCCTTTCAATCACAAAAATACTGCGCGATACAGGTGTTGTGGGCAAATTTGTTGAAGTATTTGGAGATGGATTGGACAGCCTTTCGGTCACAGATCGAGCAACAATCTCCAATATGTCCCCAGAATTTGGCTGTACAGTCACCTATTTCCCGATTGATGACCGAACCCTAGAATATATGTATAGCACCAATCGAAGTGCAGAACAGATTAAAATTGTTGAAGATTATTGTAAAAGCAATCTACTCTGGCGCACAGGCAAGGAAGAAATTCAATATTCGTCGGTTGTTGAATTCAATTTATCAAGCTTAGAGCCAACTGTATCTGGCCCCAAAAGGCCTCAGGATAAAATTCTAGTGAAGGATTTGAAAACTACATTTTCACAGCTCTTGGACAGCGAGCACCATCGGCAATATGTCCCTGTTCTACAACGATCGGAATCTGCCTGGCTTGCCGACGGCGGTTCTGGTACAGAGTTTACCTTTGGGAAGGTACCTGTCGAACATGATTCACCACATGAAGTTATCCAAGAGTCTATTCATGCCGTTCGCATCAAACACAATCATAAGGAATATATTGTCAGTGATGGCAGTATCGCCATTGCTGCCATAACAAGCTGTACCAATACTTCGAATCCTACTGTTATGATCGGTGCCGGATTATTGGCCCGTAACGCCATCGAACGTGGGCTGCGCACCAAATCCTGGGTAAAGACCTCTTTAGCCCCGGGCTCAAAAGTCGTTACACAATACCTTGAAAGATCAGGGCTTAGTGCTGATCTTGACGCCCTACGTTTTCACACCGTGGGCTACGGTTGTACCTCCTGCATTGGGAACTCCGGCCCTCTGCCACCACAAATAGCTGAGGCGGTAGAAAAAGGTGAACTGATTGTTGCTTCCGTATTGTCCGGTAACCGAAATTTTGAGGCACGTGTGCATCCACAGGTAAAAATGAACTTCTTAATGTCTCCAATGCTTGTTGTTGCCTATGCACTAGTCGGAAGAGTTGATATTAATCTCTTGGAGGAACCATTGGATTACGACCCCAACGGTCAGCCCGTATATCTGAAAGATATCTGGCCAAGCCGGGAGGATATTATCGAAACCGTCAATGCCTGCGTCAAACAATCGGATTTTCAGGAAGTCTATGATGTCATCTTCGACGGATCAACAGATTGGCAAGAACTTGAAGTGAATCTTGATCAAAATTACCAGTGGGACAACACGTCAACCTACATCAAAAAATCACCATTTTTTGAAGCTTTACAAGCTGTACCTAATCCCATACAGGATATTCACAATGCAAGGGTGTTACTTTATCTCGGTGATTCGGTTACAACGGATCATATCTCACCCGCAGGGTCATTTAAAGAAGAAACTGCAGCTGGACAATACCTCACATCACATCAGGTAAGTAAACAAGATTTTAATTCTTATGGATCCAGGCGTGGGAACCACGAAGTCATGATGCGCGGAACATTTGCTAATGTGCGTATCAAAAACAAAATTACCGATCGTGAAGGTGGATTTAGCCGTTATTTTCCTACCAATGAGGTGAAGACGGTCTATGAAACCGCGATGGCGTACCGTAAAGATCATACCCCCCTCATCGTATTAGCAGGAAAAGAGTATGGTTCGGGTTCCTCAAGAGATTGGGCAGCAAAGGGAACATTCCTTCTTGGCGTACGGGCGGTTATTGCTGAAAGTTTCGAGCGTATTCACCGAAGTAATCTTGTCGGTATGGGCGTAGCACCTCTTGTATTTATCAATGACGAAAACGCAGAGAAATTAGGATTAGATGGAACAGAAGTCTATAGTATCTCGGGACTTGAGACCGATTTAACACCCCATAAACTTCTCTCGGTAAAGGCGGTACATGACAATGGAACAGTAACCACATTTCAAGTGAAAGCAAGACTCGATTCAGCCATTGAAATAGAGTATTTTAAGAATGACGGTATTCTACAATATGTGCTGCGTCAGTATTTAAAGAACAACTAACATTGTCCAAATTAGAGCATCGAAATAGCTAAAAAAGTAAAGGGCACTGATCAGTGCCCTTTAACAAACTATATAAAAACCTACCAGAGTTCTACAATACGTCAGTTTTACCCCCAGCACCCCAAGAATTATGTTTTATGGCTATACCAAAAATAGCTATAAAAAATCCCCCTTTTTATCCCTGAAATCAGGTATTTTGTTCGCAAGGGGAAATAGCGCCTTTGACTTTATTTTAAAGTCAAATCATTATTTTAAAGTCAAATCATTCGGCAGAATTGCTTATTTTCGCTAAAATCAATGCCAACACGATACAGAATGGAAGAACTTTTCGAACAAACAATCACGAAACAAACTTTTACCCCTGAACTGAAGCAAGTTCAGGAATTCTACAAATGCACCTTTGAGCAATGTGATTTCCAGAACGCAGAACTCGTTGATCTCCTATTCACAAATTGTGAATTTAAATCATGCAATCTTTCCAATGCCAGTCTAAAGGGTACACAATTAGATCATGTTGTTTTTGATAACTGCAAAATGCTAGGCATACATTTCAATGAATGTAGTTCATTTTCCTTTCATGTCAATTTTAGCAACTCGGTTCTGGATTACTCCTCTTTTTTTGAAAGAAATATCAAGAAGTTCCAGTTTGAAGAATGTTCTTTGCAGCATGTGGATTTTGAACGGGCCAATCTTCAACAGGCAGTGTTTAAAAAAGCGAATTTGTTAAATGCCCGTTTTGTACAATGCAATCTCGAGGGCTGTGATTTTCGGTCTTCGATCAATATCCAGCTAGATCCAGAGGCGAATCGTATGAAAAAAAGCAAATTTGGTCAGGAACAACTGCCCGGTTTACTGCTTAAATATCAGCTGACTATTGATTAAATCTCGGAACTGCCATTCAACTACATCCCGAAAATCAATGTATACGATTGCGATATTTTGATTTATCGTTAAATAACGGATTTCAGGGATAAAACACCTTACTTTGAATCAGGATATTTGTCATTCAAAGTTTAAGAAGATGAAAAAAATATCCCTATCATTCGCAGCTATCTTAGCGGCCAGCACAATGTCGTTTGCGCAAATCAATAAAGCATTCAAGATCAACTATGCCATTACGTATTCCGTCGATCCTAGCGAAGAAGCGCAATCGGCTCCAGCTTCTGTCTATGAAGCTTATGTTAACAATGATAAAATAAAGGTTGTATCGGCTTCTGGAGACGGAGAAGAGTCCATCTTTCTTGTTAAAAAAAATGAAGAGCAGTCGGTTATATTGTACCCAGGACTAGCAAAATATGTCGTAAAAGAAAATGAACTTAGCCCACATGCGATCAAATTCGTTCCAAACCAGACGAAAATGATTGCTGGTTATCCCTGCAAACTAGCTCAGGTCGAAATTCCAATTTCGGAAGATAACGAGGAAAACAGCACCTTATCGATTTGGTATAGCGATAAACTACCGGTCGCCTATTGGGAGGGATTTGATCTGTTTAAAAAAATCCCCGGGGCCGTACTGCAGCTAACAACACCCCTGGGAATGAATATGATCGCGCAGACAATCGCCGATAGCCAACTGGACGACAAGGACTTTATCGTGCCTGAGGATTATGAGCAAGTAGCATCCATTTATGACGACGAAGAAGATTCGGAAGAGAGCAACCAGATTGCTGAAAATATGTATTTATTTGAAGATGCCGCAACTAACCTTGTGGGGGTGCAAGACGGCGAAGAAAAAACAATTGTACCAGCGCAATACCTGTACATCGCACCATTTGTTAGCGAACTTAGTATAGTTCAATATAAAAATGAAAAATATGGCGCCATTAATCTCACCGGCAAACCAATCATCCCCTTTCAATACGATTATTTAGGCTACGATGATCACCTTGGTCAACTGGTTTTTGGACTAAACGAAAAATATGGGGTCATGGATAAATCAGGCAAAATTTTGATTTCAGCAAATTATGACATGATATCATTCATTAACGGGGGGTATGCTGTATTTCAACTGAAAAATAAATATGGCGTATTGAATCAAACGGGCAAAATAATTGTGCCAGCAACGTATAGCTATATTTCTGAAAATAACTCAACGCATTTCGTCAGCATCGAAAACGACAGGTATAATCTTAATGATATAAAGACCAATAAAATCGTTGCGCTCGATTACGATTTAATTTCAATTACAGAAGAACCCAATCTCTTTCTTGCCAGTAAAGATGGAAAGTATGGTTATTTAGATGGTCAGGGAAAAGTAGCAATACCACTTATATACAGCGGAGCCACCTCTTTCAGTGATGGTGTGGCTTCTGTATCATTAGCGGATTCAGACGATGTCATTTTGATTAATACAAAAGGTGAACGTGTAGAAATAGATGCTGCGGCAGAGGCGACAGAGATAATTTAAGGAGCAGAAACAAAAAAAAGGCAGCAGATATATCTGCTGCCTTTTTTTTGTTATACTGTTGCTGATCATCGAAGATCAGTATGGGGTTATTTTTTCTTTTTAAACAGGGTTTTGCCAAGCGTAAATAAAATCACCACGATAATACCTCCTCCTAGGCCAAATAAAAGCTCTTTTATCATTCCTGGCAGAGCTGGTAGTGCATGGTGTAAGAAATCAATATAATGGGCGAATATTCCGCCTGAAACCAAAATTAAAGCAAATGTACCTACAACAGCCAATAATTTGATAACAAAGGGTAGCGCACGGACCAAAAACCGACCCAGGCTCGCAACAGGACCCTTTTCATGGGAGGTTTTAATCAATTTATAACCTGCGTCGTCCATTCTAACGATAAGTGCTACAATACCATAAACTCCAACTGTGGCTAAGAAAGCAACAACCGAAACCGTAATAATTTGTATAGATAAGCTTTTTCCTAGAACTGTTCCCAAAGCGATAATGACGATTTCCACGGAAAGAATAAAGTCTGTCGTAATAGCTGATTTCACCTTCGCTTTTTCAGCGGCAACTGAGTTTTCAGCAACGACAGCTTCTACTTTTGTTTCTTCCGTAGCATGTTTGCGATGGAACAGGTATTCAATAATCTTCTCAACACCTTCAAAAGCAAGATAGAAACCGCCCAAGATTAAAATATATTTGATGGCAATTGGAAAAAAGACATTCAATAATAATGCTATTGGCACAATGATCAACTTATTGAGCAGTGAGCCCTTTGTAATTGCCCATAAAACTGGGAGCTCGCGTGAAGCCAAAAAACCAGTCGCTTTCTCGGCATTAACCGCTAAATCGTCACCTAAGATTCCGGCAGTTTTTTTTGTTGCGATTTTACTCGCTACTGCTACATCATCCATCAACGCTGCAATATCATCTAGAATTGCAAATATTCCTGAAGCCATATTTATATAAAAATTGAACGTAAAAATATAAATTTAATTCAATTTTGAAATAAGGAATTTAATTCATTTGCAATATCAAGCTACATTACATTGGATTTAAATACGTAATTTTAATACCACAAGGACAACCATTATGAAAAATTCACTTACACAACAGGAACAGTCATTGCTACTTGAAACGCTCAAAGAAAGGTTTCATAAATTCCCTAAAAGACATCCAAAGATCAGTTGGGACGAGGTAGCTCATAAGTTACTTGAAAATCCCCAGAAATTATGGAGCTTGTTCCAAATGGAAAAGAGCGCTGGCGAACCCGACCTTGTTATTATTGATCCAAACAAAAAGCAGTATGCTTTTGTGGATTGTACAGCAGAAAGTCCTAAAGGAAGAAGAAGCCTATGTTTTGACCAAAGAGCCTTAGATGAAAGGAAGGAAAATAAGCCTATTGGAAGTGCTGTTGAGGAAGCTAAAAAAATGGGGACCGAGCTACTTTCTGAAGAACAGTATCGCCAACTCCAAATGTTAGGTGAATTTGATTTAAAAACTTCCAGCTGGATACAAACACCAGAGGCTATACGTAAGCTTGGTGGCGCCTTGTTTTGTGACAGACGTTACAATCAAGTTTTTACTTATCATAATGGTGCAATCTCCTATTATGCAGCACGTGGGTTTCGCGCCATTCTTTTTCTTTAATTAAACGTACTTAACCTTCAAAATATAAAACCTATATGAAAACAATTTTAATCGCCACCTTGCTCTTTTGCTGGGGAGCTGCTCAACCGATTTTTTCACAAGTATCTTTCCCTTCCTTCTTAGAAGGGACGTGGAAGGTTGACAATAAAGAGGAATACGAACAATGGGATCGTATAAACGAACATGAATTAAAAGGCCTTTCCTATGCGTTGAAAAATGGCCAAAAGATAGTCAGTGAATACCTAAAATTGACCAAAATAAAGGATAAAATCATATATACAGCACTGGTCATCGGACAAAACAATGGGAAAGAAGTTAATTTTGAGCTAAATTATCAGGATAGTACCTATTCTTTTGTCAATGAGGCCCATGATTTCCCCAATTACATTCGGTATACACCCGTCGCTACAAATCGACTTCATATTGTAGTGGAAGGAAAGTCGGGAAAACGTAGGTCTTTTTATGCAACTAAAGTCGTACCCACAACGACTGAGGCGAACCCAAATTACGATCAGGAGCTCGCAAAAAAATTAGGGGCTGATGATTATGGAATGAAATCCTACATCTTTGTCCTCCTCAAAACTGGCGAAAATAAAACAACAGACAAACAATTCATTAATGAATGTTTCAAAGGTCACATGGAAAATATCAATCGTCTCGTAAAAAATGGACAACTGATTGTTGCTGGCCCATTTGGAAAAAATGACAATAACTTTCGAGGTCTTTTTATTTTAAATAACATGGCTTCAATTGATGCGGCAAAGCATATTTTAGAAAGCGATCCAGCGATAAAAAATGGACTCTTGGATGCTTCATTTTACCCTTGGTATGGTTCAGCTGCATTGGCAGAATATCTTTCCCAAGTAGATAAAATCTGGAAAAAACAACATTAGCTCTTTGGTCGTGACATACCGTTGTCATTTATCGGTCTAACTTTGGGGAAAACTAAAAGACATGAAAAATAAAATAATCCCTTCATTCAGTATAATTGGCCTCGCCATCCGTACGAGCAACCAAGATGGACAGGCAGCTAAGGACATTCCGGAACTTTGGACCCGCTTTTTTAAAGAAGATGTATTAAGCCGTATTCCCAACAAGATATCCAGCGACCTCTACTGTATCTATACCGAATATGAAAAGGATCACACCTTACCTTATACCACTTTCTTGGGCTGTAAAGTAAGCAATCTTGAAGAAGTACCCGAAGACTTGGATGGTATTCATATCGCTGAAAATCATTATCAACATTTTACAGCAGAGGGAAGTTTAGAAGATGGTATCGTTTATGAAACTTGGCAAAAGATATGGAGTTCGGATTTACCAAGAACGTATGCCGCAGACTTCGAAATATATGGCGAAAAAGCCCAAAATCCACAAGACGCAAGGGTGGATATATACATAGGTATCCATTAGGGGGTATATCGTAACAAAAAGTATGTCGTAAGGTATTTATCATTTATTTTAAACTAAATAACACTTACCTTTGTGCCGACTTAAAGAAAAACATTATGCAAGGCAATACGACATACAGAAAAAAAGTTGTTCGATATAGCTATTTAAAATTAATTGGAAGTTCAGCTCTCGTCAGTATCATTTGTTGTTTATTGGCATATAGCCTCAAACACAGTACAGGGTATGTACAGGACGAACTGTTTGAAAGAGTATCTTCCTGGGATCCTAAACTATTTATTATTTTACCCAGCATAGGTATTACAGCTATTTACTTCTTAAGGAAATACGCTTTTCAAAACAGAAAAAACAAGGGGATCAAAGAAATCTATACGACATTGGAAACAAGAAAAGACCATTTGCCTTTTTTTAAGATTCCTTCACATTATATCAATGGTTTTCTAACGGTAATTTTTGGTGGTTCAACCGGTGTTGAAGTCTCCACAGTTGTTGCCACAGCCACAGTAGGCAACCAAGCGTATAAGCGATTACATCCTGCCTGGGCTTACAAAACCGAGTTGATCTGCGCAGGCGTAATTGCTGGAGTCACACTGTTGTTTGGAAGCGCATTGGGTGGTTTTCTTTTTGCATTTGAGGTAATTGCACGGCGATATAATAAGACTTTACTCATTAGTGGACTAACTTCAATGGCTGTAGCGTCCGTATTTGTTTATTACCTTGACGCAAGTCCATTATTTACATTTGAAGTAAAAGCATGGCGATGGCAGGCGATCCCTTTTGTCGCTATTTTAGGACTGATTGGTGGGATTTTAGCGTTATATTTCACTAAAATTGTAATTTATGCGAAGTCCTATTTTGCAGGCATAAAAAGTAATTTTATCCGTGTCAATTTGGGCGCAATCACTGTAGGGACGTTTATCTTTTTCTTGCCGGCACTCTATGGCGACAGCTATCATGGTCTTGGAGAAATTCTAAAAAGCAGTCTGCATGATTCTGTCAATGTACTATACTTTCTTCCGCTGATCCTGCTTGTTCTCTTAAAACCTTTTGTAGCCTCTTTGACGTTAGGTGCAGGTGGTGATGGCGGCGTTTTTGCCCCAAGTATTGTTACCGGTGCATTGTTAGGCGTTTTGTTTGCACAGCTTTGTAATCATTACCTAGGCACCCAATTGGTGGTTATTAATTTTGCTCTTTTTGGTGCTGCAGCAATGCTTTCTGCGGCTATACACGCACCATTTACGGCGATCTTTATTATCGCAAGCCTTGTTCCTTCAGGGTATTTATTACTAGCACCGCTACTCATCAGCAGTTTTATTGCGAAAGCACTGGCAAAAAAACTATATCCTTATAATGTATACACCTATAAGGAAGTGGCGATAGCCAAACCACTTTAATCTCACTCATTGATCAACAAACATGATCAAATTACAATAAAAAAGTGCCTCAAATACATTTGAGGCACTTTTTTCATGATTTAATCTTCCCTGCTCCCGTCATCTGCCATACGGACTAACTTGGGCGAAAACTTTGCCACGACATCAACAAGATCTTTTTGTGAAGCCATTACAGTATGGATGTCTTTATAGGCCATCGGCGCTTCATCCATCCCTGCCCCAAGCAACATAATACCTTTATCTTTAAGCATCGAATGGAGATCATGGGAAGATAGCGTTTTAATCGCTTGTGTACGGCTCATTAGTCGACCTGCCCCATGAGATGCCGATTGTATCGCATTCGACTCCCCTTTTCCACGAACCAAAAAACCGGGTGTAGCCATGGAGCCTGGAATAATCCCCATTACCCCTTTTGCAGCTGGCGTAGCACCTTTTCGATGGACAATAACCTCTTGACTATTCCAAGTTTCCTTCCATGCAAAATTGTGGTGATTTTCAACCTTCGCCAACAATTCGGCCCCTAAAGCCAACGTAATCTTTTCATGGATCACTTCATGGCAAGCTGAGGCATAATCGCCGGCGAGATTCATCGCTAGCCAATATTCTTGCCCTTCATGGCTGTCCAGGTCCAGATAGGCCAGATTTTCCGCTTGGTAAGGCAACTTACACAAAGATTTGGCCAACTTAGTATAATGTGCTGCAATGGTAGCGCCCATTCCCCTTGAACCTGAATGTGTCAACAAACCTAAATAGGCTCCGCTTTCAATGTTCAAAACCTCATCTCTTTCCTCAAATTCGACTATACCAAACTCCACAAAATGATTCCCCCCACCTGAAGATCCCAATTGCGTCCAGGCTTTATCCTTCAATGCGGAAAGGAAGCTGTTCTCAGTGAACAACTCGTTATCCAATACAGCATGATCTACACGTTCATGTCTCAAATATCCATTGCCAGCACCAAACTTACTATTACGCAGAATAATGTCTTTCAATGTCATTAAATTCTCTTCCAAAAACGAGGCTGGCAAATCAAAAATCGACAAAGCCATACGACAGCCAATATCGACACCGACCCCATAAGGAATCACCGCATTATTAGTCGCCAGTACTCCACCAATTGGCAACCCATATCCTTGATGTGCATCTGGCATCAATGCTCCCGCAACAGAAACAGGTAATTTCATGGCGACACTCATTTGTGTTTTCGCTCCTGTCTCGATCTCAGACGCGCCATAAATCGTATATTCCGCCGGAGTTTCGTTCAATGCAATTAACGACTTATCAACAGCTTCTTGCCCAAGTATGGCATGGGCCAAAATTCCGAAAACAGCATCTTCTGAATACCCGGTCGGATCTTCCAGGACAGACTTGAACTTTTCGAGCATTTCTACCCGCGTAAAACCGTGTCTTTTACTATTGATCTTTAATGCCACGCCCAAGGAATGATTCTCTTTATACCCTAATGCAATTAAATCATTGCCATTTATCCTCTTATTTTCCATTTTTTACTTTCTTTTTTGATGGAGCCGCCATACAACTTCTCCAAAGCAGGTAACAACATCTCTTTACGTTGCTACCTGCACCTCTTTCAACTTATTAATCTTTTATTTCACAAACAATTGCTTGAGTTGGTCAACAATTTGTCCATTTCCGGAAACCGAAATCGTATTGATCTTTTCAGCAATCTTTTCGACATATTCCATTTCCTTCAATTTAAACAACATACTGTTTTCTTCCATCAGCTTCGCAGTATTCAACAAACTCCGTGTTGAAGCAGTCTCTTCACGACGCATGATGCTATTTGCCTGCGCCCTCTTCTCCGCAATCAACACCTGGTTCATGATATCCCGCACATCTCCTGGTAGAATAACATCTTTAACGCCGCAGGTCAACAATGTTATACCCAAGCCCGCGACTTGTGGCAATGTGTTTTCTAAGACATACCCCTGTATTTCAGTCTTTCGCTCCATCAACTCGTCCAAAGTCATCTGGCCAATATAGGACCGTAAGGTCAACTGCATCAATGAATACAATTGCTTTTCATATTCTTTATTATCCAATAGCGCTTTGACAATATCCACAATTTGATATTGCAGCGTGAAATTGATTCTGATCTGTGCCTTATCTTTGGACAAGATCTCCTGTCCTACCACTTCCAGGGTCAAGACTCTCATATCAGCTTTTGAAATCGCTATGGTTTTTGTATTCTTCCACCAACAATACGTTCCTGACTTCAAAATATCCACAAACACACCGTCCACAAAAAGCAATGCTTTCTCATTTGGGTCAATCTTATATTGACGTACATAATAGCCTAAGCTCTGCTTCTCCAGCAATAGACGATTAACAGATGCAGGGATCTCAATCTCCGTAATGTCTTCCAATTGAAATCTGCGTTCACGCAATTCCTTCCAAAAAACATGCCTGCCAGACGCTAACGTCTTTTCAAAATTACCATTCAAAAAAACAAGACAGATCTCCGTATCACCCACTTCAACGATATCGACCAATTCGCGAAAACCTGTCAACTGCAACAGTACATCGACATTGCGACCGGAAGGAAATGGATGAGTAGTCGTGTACTTCTCTAGTTTTTCACCAAATCCCAACCAGTAGTTACCGGATTTCAAAACACGGATCACCGCATTGTTTTTAACAACCAATCCGATTTCGTCTGTAGTTATCTGTACTCTTTTCATTGTATATTCTTTTAAATTTTCATCATTTCTATTATAAAACCTGCTATTTTTTATCCCTTGACCTCAAGCGGGATTCAAAAGTCCGGGTGCCTGCTTTTACAAAAAAAGTCAGTGAACAAATACCCCATCTTATTGGTCATGACTTTTTAGTATAAATGCAAATACCACATCTTAGGAATCTCAGGCCATCAATCAATTGCTCCGTCACTGAAAACAGCACATAAGCAGGATAAAAGATAGCAAGCTTCTACCAAATGACCTTTTTAAAGAAGATCTTAACTTTGAACGTCCGAATGAACAGTTCGGTGCAATACCCTTATGCTATTCCATCCGAAAATGGAAGTGGGATTCGAACCCACACGATTGTGTTGTTGTTCTAACCAGACTGAACTATCCCGATTGCTCAGGAGTAGGAATCGAACCTACGACCCACAACTAACTGCTATGCTCTACCCTTGAGCTACCTTTTTTACAGGAGAGGATTCGAACCTCTAACACTAGCATTTTCCTCTCATCTTCTCGTTTTATCAGTATATTGAATCTCATAGAGGACAATACTAACCTGCTATATTGAAACAGGTGACCAGGATGCCATCTGAAGAAGAAAGGCTTCTTTATACTTTACGATAAAGTATATATCTTAAAGCTTTTCGCTATAATTTCCATCAAAGAACGTTTGTCATTGTTGACATTACAAATATCGTTGGGTTAATGCGCAGGGAATTGGCGTAACAACAAAAAGAAATATTAAAAATCTAAAAATAAACATAAAACACTGATATACAGAAAATAAAAATAAATGAATTAGTATAAAAAAAAATAAAATCCCTTAACTACGCAGATTCATTGCGTCCATACCGCGCACGATACACGCACGGAGCACTGCTTTATTTCAGAAAGAATGGGAAATTGGATTTTTGGGTGAATATTCTGTCGAATATAGCGGAAATCCGTGATCACGTTATGCGATTTATATCCTAATTTTATACCTAGATTAAGACAATATCAAAACATGAAGAGTTTATATGCAACAATAGTGCTGTTTTGCATGCTAGCAAGCTGTACAAATTCAGCGCAAGACCATAAAAGTGCTACTGCAAATCATCCTGCAAAGCAAATACCATTCAAAGACGGCACAAGGACAGCGGAGCAGGACACGGCAGTGGGTCAGCATCAGCAAGCTGAAACCTGGTTGAAAGGAATTTTTCAATGTACAGGTTCCGCATCTGGAAAATATTGTTACTATCTGGATAAAGAGGATGCATTATGTACCAAGCGATTCCAAGCCTTTTTAAAAGATGCCAATGAAATTTACGGACCATCTAACCTCACGGATGAAGAACTACCCAAAGCTGAGGCAGCTTACAAGGCCAAATGGAAAAAAATCTATCCCTTATATACGGAGGAAACCTGGTTATTTGGAAGAGGTAATGATGACGCATTGGATATCAAGGATGTTAAAATCGACAAAATAACGGAAAGCAAATTTATCGTATTTATTGATTATGGTGATAACATCCGAACAAAAAATGAAGTTCAATTGGTCAATGAGCAAGGTTCCTATAAAATAGATTACTGCAAGACGACTTTCCTACACTAAACGTTCCCTCCAGCATTGAAAATGCCAATTTTCTAGACAATAAATTGGCATTTTCAATTTATGATTATTTGCTACTTTCAATTAAGCTTGGGAACTATTATTCCATTTGACAACATTTCCCTGATGAATAAGCCCATCCACGGTCGAGATACGAGAAACTGCTTCTGCCGAACAACTAGCATCGACAAAAAGGAGGCTAGCATCATCTCCTACTTTTGGCCACACGGAATTTCCCTGGTCATCAAGCGGAATTTTGCCATTGGTCGCATAACGAAGGCAACGGGATAGCTCGAATTCAGTTTCATAACCATACAATTGTGCGGTGAGATTAGCTTTTTGAAGCATATTACCACTCCCGAAAGTACCCCAATGGTCCTGAACATTGTCGTTCCCTACAAAAACTTCCACTCCCGCCTTTTTCAATTCCCGAAATGGCATCAACATATTGCGGAAGGGAACCGAACTACATATGCCAACTTTTGATTCTGCCAGTCGCTCGGCTGTATATTCTAAGTCTTTTTTCGGCATGTAGCCTAAGGCGAAAGCATGACTGATAAATGTACGTCCCTGCAAAGCCGGATTTTCCAATGCTTTATCAATCAAATAATGAATAGTCTTCACACCTGATTCTCCACCTTCATGCAAGTGGATATCGATTCCTTTATTATTATCCAATGCAAGTCGAACCGTCAAGTCCATCGGTTTCTCGATACTGCCATCAATACTAAATGGATCCAAACCACCAATAAAATCTACTTGATCCCATTTTGCAACTTCCTCCATTAACTTCGCGGATTCTGTATAGAATAAGCCATGTTGGGGGAATGCGACCAGTTCTGCAGCAAAGGAATATTTTAAATGTTCCAGCGCCAGTAACAAATGCTCCAATGACTTTGTCCCCGATGTTGGATCTACATTAAAATGAGTGCGTGCAAAATTTGTTCCGTATCCCTGCAATAACCCTATTAATTTTTCGGCCCGTTCAACAGAGGTTTTCAACAATTCAGGGATGATTACCTGTTCCTTGGCAATCATATCTTTTACAGTCCTGTTTTTCGGAAATATCGCCTTCCAGGGTAGACCATATAATGTTTTATCCAGATGAATGTGCATATCACGGAATGGTGGTAAGGCCAATTTACCTTTCACATCAAAGCCTTTTCCATTCGTCGCCAATTGCGCCGGCTCAATATTTTTTATCTTATTTGCCTCAATTTGAATATCAAATAATGCCGTTTTCGTAGCAACAATTTCTTCTTTCTCATAAAGAAAGCCTGTTTCTAGCAAAACATTCTTCAACAAATAAGTATCTTGATTTTGATTGATTTCATTCATGCCTATACGATTTTCACCAAAGCTAAGTGATTTGAGACAATGATCTTTGTACGAATTATCACAGCTTGTGTAGATATTATGGCTGCGCTTTAAACTGACTTGGGGTCATATTCGTATGGCTTTTAAAAAACTTGCTGAAGCTTGCGTTATCGTAAAACCCGAGATCAAAGACAATAGCTTTGATCGTTTTATCCGAAATTTTCAGCAAGCGCTTTGCTTCTAATAATACACGTTCCTGAATCAAAAATGAAGCTGACTTTTGTAACACCCGATTACTTAAAACATTCAGATAATTTGCGGAAATATTTAGCTTCTCGGCATAAAAAGCGACTGATTTTTCACTTTTATACCATTCATCGATAAGCTGAACAAATTTTGCCATAATCGGATTATCCTGATATTGTTCATAATCATCAAAATTATCCTGAACAATCTTACTGATCATAAGTGAGATAACTTTAAGCCGTGCATATACCAATTCCCATAAAATCTCCTTCTCCATCAAATTTTCAGAAATTGCCTTGAATTCAACTAGTAACGATTGAAAGCTTGTTTCGGAAAGATTGATGACTAAATGCTTCAAATAGTAAGAAATGGGAAACCGCAATGCGGGCAACAGGCTCTCAAACCAGCGTCTACTGATCATAAGCTGCAATGCATAGGTAGGATCTGCCATCTGCCACTGATGTACCTGTCCCGGAAAAACCAGATGTAGCTGATTTCTGCCAAGTACAAAACGATCAAAATCTATTGTATGTGTGCCTACAGACTCCTGAAACAATAAAAGGATAAAAAAATCGTGTTTATGCGGTTCACTAATTTCCCGTGGACCAATGAGCTCATGAAAAAGCAAATCGCGGTCAGCGATAATTCCTTCCTGAAATTTCTGCAGGTCTAATATTGGGAAATGGTCGTTGGGTTGATACATAATCAGTATTCCAAAGATAGTATCTAAATATTAAAACAAAAAACAAAAGCTAGTGAAAGCTGACAACAATGCTAGAAATTACTACTAAATAGTGCCCAAGTTCGTACTGTATGCACATTGAGTCCACAGTAAGTCCAGGTTGAGTCCACCTTTCCATAGTGCATTTACCATGGTTACATCGTACAGACATACTACTTACAGTCCGAAGTTGATTACTCGTAAGCTACAATTTGTTCATACGAAACTCTTATTGTTTGGACTCCTTGTAAAAGAAAATTATTACGATTATAACTATTGTTTAATATAAAAAAATGTTACTTTAACACAGCTGATAGGGTATCAAGCGATCTTGAATGCCGACGCCCCATATCTAATTTTAAAATTGAGCAATGCAAATCGAAATTGGCAGTATATTCTATGAAATAGTTCCCTGGAATAAAGATTATATCCAAATTTTGGGTAGTTCATCACCCTATCGTGTATATGCTCCAGTACATTGCGATGTTGCTTTCCTTAAAGAGTACATCAAGTTAAACCCTCCAGAAAGTAAATCGGAAGGTATATCCTATTCCTATCTAGAAGATCCCTACTACCTATTTGGAAAACCTTATTTGGTCAAGATCTATCCTTCCACAACGCTAGCAACCATTGAATTGACAGCGACAAGTATATGCGTGTATCAAAAGAAGAGCACAAATACATTGAAATTACTGCACAAATGGAGCCAGGAACTACTCTACCATGAAGTCATCAAGCAAATTGCATACTGGGAGGAACAATTGGATATATATGATGTCACAACAGTAACTATCCATAAACTACCCAAAAGCGATTTTAGAATCGTTAAAGGTGGATTTCAATTTTCAAATCGACTAATTGATTTTAAAAAAGAACAGATCAATCTAATTATTCTAAAGGCTTTCTGTAAATTTGCTCATAAGACCCCAAAGGAAACAGAAGCAATTTTCAGTTTATATATCCCAAACTGGAGGGATCTTTATTCGTACAGCATAATAAGATGACAGAAATTAACATCAGAATCCCAGTAGAAAAAAACGATTTAAGCATTCCATTCACCGATCATGAGCTCCTGCCATTCATTGAAAAACATCAGAAAGAAATCAATGATTACGTTATCGATCAATTGGAAGATAAAGACGGTGGACCACATCTAAGCGACTTTGGCATAAGTGCATTGTTATGTAATATGGAGAACAACACGGGTTCCTTCAGACTTCATTTTAAGATTGATCGACAATTCTGCTGCAGTGATATCTTGTCCTGCCAAACTGACTACATAGACTTTAAGTTTAACAAATCAAATAATACCATCACATTAACAGGAGGTTATACATCTTGGACAATTCAATAAAAGATAGGCGAATACCCAAACGTTATCAACTTAATACAAGTTCATTTTCTTTCTATTGGTCAAAGGGTCTTGGTGTCGAACTGCTTCGCAAATTGCCGACTAAACCTTCGATCGCTGCTGCCGATCAATTTACCCCTTTACTCGATCAATATGACAAGAGCTGCGATCAACTTGTCGAGCAGCTGCACCTAAAAATTGGTTTCGCTCAAGGTCAACAACTGCTCAAAGATGCACTTGCAGGTAAACCTATTGCTGCTGCATACGAAGCCGTATTGCTGAATTTTCTAAATACATTAGATCTCAACCCTTCTTGGTTAGATTGGAATAAAATAGAACAAGGTATTGGCCTCAGTCAACGTTCTGGCTTATCAGGACTTATCGTACTACGCGATTATGTCCTCATGGGGGGCTATGAATCCAGTGCCATCAATAAACCCTTAATTTTTACAGGCGCATTAAAAAAAGGTGCTGTCAAACGGCTCACCGAAACGGTCACCTTTTGGGTGGATATCACTGGTGATAATGCGCTGAAAAAGGGTAATATCGGTATTGAGGCCATCCTACTCACCCGATGTATCCATTCGTATGCACGATTAAACATTCTAAAGCACGGTCAGTGGCAATCAGAAAAATGGGGTGCCCCTTTAAACACATGGGATATGCTTGCGACCAACCTCGGATTCTCTCTTGTTTATCTAACAGGGCTAAAACGCATGAAATTCAATATATTGAAAAGCGAGGTTGAAGGTGTATTTCATGTCTGGAAATTTATCGGGACATTGCTGGGTATTCCCCTTCAACTTCTACCCGACACAGAGGAGCAAGCTATTGAAGCTTTGTATTATTGGACGATGACCCAACGATCAGGAGATCAGGATAGTTTAGCCTTAGCGAAAGCACTCATGGAAGAACCGATTAATGCAGCCTACCCCACAAACAAATGGGGAAGAAAGCTTATGTGTGAAATTCATCTCTATTACAATCATTATCTATTGGGAGACTATTCGTGTTCACTATTGGGCTTAAAGAAAACGGTACTCGGTAAAATTGCTTATGTGAATATTTTAAAAAATAAAAAAGCAAATCGTATGGTTACCGATAGCTTATGGCGACAACAACAGATCCACAAAGGAAGAAAGGTACACGAGGGTGTGAAACAAATCTATCTGAAATACAATTAACCAACGTTGCGCTCGTAAGGCACCCGTGTCGCAATGGATCGTCCTAAGGTCAACTCATCGACATACTCCAATTCGCCACCAAATGCTATACCGCGGGCAATGGTTGTAATTTTAACATCAAACTCGCGCAATTTACGGTATAAATAAAAAATGGTGGTATCTCCTTCCATTGTTGCTGAAAGTGCCAGAATAACTTCTTCTACCTCACCTCTTTGAATCCGATTGATTAATCCCTCAATCTTTAGATCCGCAGGACCAATACCGTCCATTGGCGAAATTAACCCTCCCAATACGTGATATACACCTTGGTAGGAATTTGTATTTTCAATGGCCATCACATCACGTGTATCTTCTACAACACAAATCAAGCTTTTATCACGTTTGAAGGAGGTACATATCTCACATATACTGTGATCCGAAATATTGAAGCATTCCTGGCAATACTGAATATCTTCTTTCAAGCGATCGATAGAGGCTGTAAAACGGGCTACATCTGCATCGGATTGCTTCAGCAGATGCAAAACCAGTCTTAATGCTGTCTTTTGCCCTACACCTGGTAGTTTTCCAAATTCAGCAACGGCATTCTCAAGAAGTTTAGAAGAAAAATTCATACTGCAAATGTAAGAATAATAAGAAAAAGTAGCTAGTATTAAAAAAATAGCTATATTGTATTCCTTTTTGAAAAATTGGGTTTTAGAAATTAAATGTATAACGTTATATATGGACATTACAAAAGAAGATAAAATTATCCGCGCATTTGAAAACAAAACATGGCAGGAAATTAAAGTAAAGGACTCATGGCAGATTTTTAAAGTGATGTCAGAGTTTGTGGACGGATTTGAGAAATTGGCAAAAATTGGCCCCTGTGTTTCTATATTTGGATCAGCACGTACACCACGTGAGCACAAATATTATCAAATGGCGGTAGATATTGCCAGTTTATTGACAGAACGCGGTTATGGTATTATTTCGGGCGGTGGACCTGGTATTATGGAAGCAGCCAATAAAGGTGCTTATGAATCTGGAGGAAAGTCTGTTGGTCTGAATATTGAATTACCATTTGAGCAGTTTCACAACAAATATATTGATCGCGACAAACTACTTGAATTCAAGTACTTTTTCGTCAGAAAAGTGATGTTCATGAAGTATTCTCAAGGTTATATTGTTATGCCAGGAGGCTTCGGAACAATGGACGAGCTTTTTGAAGCAATAACACTGATTCAAACAGGCAAAATTGCGCGCTTCCCGATTGTATTGGTTGGCTCTGAATATTGGAAAGGATTGATGGATTGGGTTCAGAATACAATGATTCCTAACAAATATATCAGCGAAGAAGATTTGAAACTGTACCGTATTGTCGATACTGCCGAAGAGGCTGCGGATCATATTTTCCGATTCTACGACAAGTACTTGTTGAAACCAAACTTCTAAGAAGTATCTGTTTAAAAGAAAAAAGAGTATTTGTTGATTCAGATATTCTTTTTTTTTGCCCATTTGCCCCCCCTTTGCCTTTTTAAAATAGGCGTTTAGCTATTCAAAACCAGCTTTTATATATTAAAGTTGCATTATTCCTAATTTAGTACCTACATTTATAGCGCAATTAGCATTTCACGTCGTATAACCGTAGAAAAACAAATTATTGTCTTGCATGAAAGATTTTGGAGGCCATTCAGATGAAGAGTTGATTGTGTTGATTCAACAAGACGACAACTTAGCTTTCGAAGCTTTGTATGATCGTTATTGGAAAAAGCTTTATTACCAGGCTGCACGCAAAACAAATTCGTTGGAAGACGCGCAGGAAATCGTACAAAACATCTTTACTTCGCTTTGGCTGAGACGCCATCAACTCCAAATTGAAAGCAATCTCGCCTCCTACCTCGCTGTAGCCGTTAAATACAAAGTCTTTAAATATCTGGCACAACAATACAAGCAGGAAGCTTTTAAACACGATACGGAATGGGCGGATTTCGATAACTCGACGGAAAATTGGCTTCAGTTTGAAGAACTTCGTGTTCGGCTGGATCAGCTTGTTTCGGAACTGCCTGAAAAATGCCAGCTTGTTTTCAAATTATCCCGCGAAGAGGGGCTCACTTATAAACAGATCGCTGAGCACATGAACATCTCTGTGAAAACGGTCGAAACCCAATTAAGTCGTGCCTTAAAAAAAATACGCACTGGTATTCAGCGCTTTCTGATTACTTTATAATTTTTTTCCTGTTCTTGTCAGGGTATCAGCCCAATTTGGGGACTCTATATACAAATAACCCCTAAATATGGTTGATCATAATCAATTCCGGATAAGGCGATTGGCTTATAAATGGCTTCAAGGCACATGTACCCCTGAAGAGGAAGCTGAATTGCAACAGTGGTATGAAACAAGTAATGGCGAACCGCTCCCTATTCCTGAGGAGCTGGCAACCGATGAACAACAACTCAAAGAGTTGTTATTTTCCAATATAAAGCAGGAAATTCAAGCGTCAAAAATCAAGCGAATTCCACAATGGGTGAAATTGAGTGGAATAGCTGCTGCTTTGGCACTGTTGTTTATATTACCCCTTTACCTTGTTAAAAGAACAACCGGAGATACCCCGCAGGTAACCGCGAAGACGCAACAACAAGTTCATCCGGGCATTAAAGCGGCCGTATTAACTTTAGCCGACGGAACTAAAATTGACCTTTCTGCTCACCAACAGAGTGTCCTCCATCAGGATGAACAGGTGAAAGTCGTTACCACTGCTTCCGGAACCGTGCAATATCAATTTACAGCCAGTAAGAATACTGCTGCAAGCCGTACCAATACCATTGAAACCCCGATTGGAACAGAGTATACGATCATTTTGGCCGATGGCAGTAAGGTGTGGCTAAATGCTGGCTCCATATTGACATTTCCTGAATCTTTTGCTTCCAATAGCCGAGAAGTAAAATTATCTGGGGAGGCCTATTTTGAGGTCAGCCATGATAGCAAGCGACCATTCTATGTGCGATCCAATGAACAGACCATTCGTGTATTCGGAACCCATTTTAATGTGCGATCCTATCCAGGTGAGCATAATAAAACAACCTTAATGGAGGGTTCGGTGCAGGTTTCACAATTCGGCAAGTCGAAAATGCTGAAACCTGGTCAAGCAGCATTTACCACTGGCGGAGATCTTATCGTAGCAGAAGCCAATATCGAAGAAGCAATGGCCTGGAAAAATGGCTTTTTCTATTTCGAATCGACACCAATTAAAGATGCGCTTGCCGCCATAAAACGCTGGTATAATGTAGATATCGTGTATAAAGGAACAAATGAAAAGCGTGAACTGACAGGAAAAATAAAACGTAATTCAACGGCCCAGCAACTGGTTGAGACCCTCAACTTCCTGGATATAAAATGTCGATTGCAAAACAACAAAATTGAAGTTGAACTCTAAATTATTTAATATAAAACAAACTTACCCAACTAATTATGTATAAACTTAAAACCATCCAAGGGACTGGTAAAAAGGCAAAACTATTTGCTGCTTTACTTGCTATCCAATGCGTTTCCCATGCAAATAATTTGGCGATGGCGAATGTAAACCAATCTAAAATCAAGTTACAAGACAAGGAATACACTTTAGCAAAGTTTGCTAAAGAAATTGAGCGTCAGAGTTCTTATGTGTTTCTGTACGATAACTCACAGATTAATGATAACCAAAAAATCCGAATAAACCATAAAGATGGTTCTATTGTTGAAATTCTTGATGACAACCTGAAAGAGCTGTCGTATTCATACAAAATTGTCAACAACACCATTGTCCTAAAAAGGAAAACAGATGACATACCTTTAAGAAACACGATAAATGTACAACAGCTTGTCAAAGGGCGCGTTACCGATGGCGACGGTAAAGCATTAACAGGGGTCACAATCCGCAATACAACAACAGGTAAACAAACGGAAACAGACAGCAAAGGTGAGTTTTCAATTGAAGCGACTCCTACGCATCAGCTCAGTTTTAGTTCGATCGGTTATGAGACAATCAGTAGTACTGTAGGTTCGAATAGCTTCCTCAATGTGCAGCTAAAAACTGCCAACAATCAATTGGAGCAGATCGTTGTCGTTGGTTTTGGAACACAGAAAAAAAAGGACATTACGGGAGCCATTGCAACCATGAGCACAAAGGATATTGAAGATCGTCCTGTGACCCAATTAGCGAGTGCCATGGAGGGCAAAATGGCGGGGGTAGAAATTGTAAAATCTTCCGGACAACCTCAAGCCGGATTTTCCATTCGCGTTCGCGGAACTTCAACAATTACTGCAGGTAGCAATCCATTATACATTGTAGATGGAGTTCCTACGGAAAATATAGCAGAACTCAATCCATCAGATATTCAAAGTATTTCGGTATTAAAAGATGCTGCTTCTGCCGCTGTCTATGGATCTTCTGGAGCAAATGGCGTTGTATTGATTACAACCAAAAGAGGAACAAACGGTAAAACACAGGTAAATTTCGAAACCTATCAAGGATTTTCAGCCATCAGAAAAAAGCCTAGCGTTCTAAATGCGGCACAATATAGAGCATTAATGACTGAGATGGGAGAAGCCTTGGATTGGTCGAAATATACCGCTGACACGAACTGGCCAGATCAGCTATTCCGCACCGGTCACAGCCAAAAATACCAGGCTTCAGTACGCGGTGGAGATGAAAAGACAGGGTTTTACATCTCGGGATCTTATCAAAAAGATAATGGTACGGTAATTACCAATACAGTCAATAAAGTCAATTTCAAGGTTAATTTGGATCATCAGATCAATAAAATCTTTAAAGTTGGAACAAGCTTATCTTACAATCGTTGGTACGACGTAGATATTAATGAAAATTCCAGAAATGGAGTCATCATGAATGCTTATCTGGGCTCTCCAGTAATCGGTATATATGGCGATAAAGGCGCTTTCACAGTAGATCCATTCTATACCGATCTCGACAACCCCGTTGCATTGGCAACAGGCAACGAGCACAGCTATATCAACAACAGATTTACAGGAAATGCCTTTGTGGAAGCCAACATCCTACCTGGATTAAAATTCAAATCGCTGTTTGGGTATGAGAAATTTAACAACCAGTACCGCACTTTTGTGGATCCGTTCCGCACGACAGAAGGTAGAAAATATAAAGGAATGGCGACGCTCCAGCAGCAGGACAATCAGTATTGGATGTCCGAAAATACATTAAACTATGACAGAACCTTTAGTGACAAGCACCACTTCACAGGTTTACTAGGTTATATCACCACTAAAACACAAACAACAATCTCAAATATCGCTACACAGAATTTTGCTAATCCAGCAATTCACACCGTCAATGGTGGTTCGATGATCACGGCGATGCCTACAGCGATAGATGCCGCCGTATCGACTGTTTCCGGTATAGCGAAAATCGGTTATGATTATAATGACAAATACTTATTTACAGCAAATCTGCGGGCTGACGCGTCATCGGTATTTGGCCCTAATAACCGTTGGGGTTACTTCCCTTCTTTCTCTGCCGGTTGGCGTTTATCCAACGAAGACTTTTTTAGCTCTTTGAAAAACACAGTAAACGACTTAAAAATTCGTGCGAGTTGGGGTAAAGTTGGAAATAGCCAAATTCCGGCTTTTGCCTACCTGGGTTTGGTCTATGTTACAGGGTCTTACAACATCGGCGATCAAGTTGTACCCGGATACACACCTTTCACTTTGGATAACCCCAATCTAAAATGGGAAACAACAAACCAGACCGATATTGGTGTAGATGCCAGCTTCTTCAGTTCAAGACTAACATTTGCGGCCGATTATTATGCAAAAAGGACTGTAGGCCTACTTCTCAGCTCAAGAGTTCCGTATAGTTCGGGCTATAGAACTGCACTGAAAAACCTCGGCGACCTACAAAATAGAGGTTTCGAATTCGAATTGAGTAGCCGAAATTTCGTTCACGATTTCAAATGGAATACAACAGTGACCTTTGGGCTCAATCGCAATAAAGTCCTGAATATTGATGGCGGAACCTACTATGACGGAAATATTGATGGCCGCGGCAATAGTACAATTGCAAAAGAAGGCGTTGCTTTGGGATCATTCTGGGGATATATTGCAAAAGGCGTCAATCCAGAGACCGGCGACATGATCTATCAGATGGCTGATCCTGAAGCAGGTCTTCAAACCAGTGACATGGCAATTATTGGTAATGCGACACCAAAATTCTCCTATGGCATGACAAATGACTTTAGCTATAAGAACTTCAACTTTTCCTTTTTCTTACAAGGTGTACAGGGAAATGATATCCTTAATGCGACGCGTATTTATACAGAAGGTATGTGGGAACCTAGAAACCAAAGTGCTGCTGTGTTAAACAGATGGACGGTTGACAACAAAAATAGTCATATGCCACGTCCGGATCTTAACAATACAGATGACAACTATAATTCGCAGATTTCCTCGCGTTTTGTAGAGAAAGGATCCTACCTCAGGGTAAAATCGATGACTTTGGCCTATAACCTACCTAAGCAAGTGCTAGAAAGATGGAAGCTCAATAAGGTCCGTTTTTATGTGACAGGTGAGAATCTCTTAACATTCACAAAATACTCAGGTTTAGATCCTGAGGTAAGTATGTATGGGGGAAATAATCAGGCAAATGTGAGTGCTAATATGGCGCCGGGCATTGATTTTGGGACTTCACCCCAGGCACGAACCTTTATTGTTGGTTTAAACCTAACTTTTTAACCTTTTAGCTTACAAACAATGAAATCAAATAGATATACCTCATTAGCCATAGCCTTATTGGCATCTCTTGCTCTAAATTCCTGCAAAAAGTTTTTAGATCTTCAACCGACCTCCACGGTAACGAGTGAAAATGCCTATCTCACCGGAGACAATATCGAAAAAGCTTTAAACGGAGCCTACAATTCTTTTATTGGTAACGATACACGGGAAGGAAGTAATGCCAATTATTATCAATGGGAAATGATTCTGCAAACGGATATCCGCTCCGACAATGCACATGCCGCCGGTGGCGGTGAAATAGACTTCTCACAAATTGATTATAATACCATTACCAATACCAATGAGATGGTACGCAGGGACTGGGAAGAGCTGTATGGAGCAATCTCAAAATGCAACGTCGTTATCGACAACGTTGATAAGGTCACAGATCCTACGTTTTCAGAAGAAAGGAGAAAACAAATCCTTGGGGAGGCTTCATTTTTAAGAGCTTTTCATTACTACCAATTGGTCAAACTTTACGGTGGTGTGCCGTTGGAAAAACACTCCAACAGCACTGATGCCGAAGTATTGCGCATCAAACGATCAACTGCCGAGGAGGTTTATGATTTTATTGATTCGGACCTACAAGTTGCTGTCAATAATCTTCCAGATGTATTTGGACAGCCTTCCATTGACAAGGTTAGAGCAACCAAAGGAGCTGCAAATGCATTACTGACAAAAATATGGGCTCAGCGGCCTGATCGAGATTACAATAAGGTATTGCAATATGCCAATGCTGTGATCAATGGAAAAGGTGGTTACCAATTGCTTCAAAACTATGCGGACCTCTTTGATGGAAAACATAATTACAACAATGAATCCATTATTGAGATCCCCTATATCGCTGGCAGCCCCAATCTAAGTTGTTGGGGTGGCGCTTTCTTCTTCCCGGATCTTGATGAAAATGGAAAAATCAATGAAAACGAATGGCGCCGATACGGGACACCATCCAAGGATCTTGTCGAAGCTTATGACAATGCCGGTGACACTGAACGAAAGAATGCCAACATCTGGTTCTACTCGGTGCCTTGGGCAGATGAGTTCTGGAATCCATGCGCAGATGCCGACACCGAGATTCCTTTTAATGTCAAACAGAAACATGCAAACAGCTTCCAAAGTGGCGATCATTTTTACCTCTTGCGACTTGCAGACATCATACTACTCAAAGCTGAAGCGCAAAATGCCTTAGGGAACACCGCTGATGCACTGAATACGGTGAACATCATCCGGCACCGAGCAGGACTCTCCGATCTATCCGGTGTCAGCTCCAGTGCATTAAAGACCATCATTTTAAACGAACGCCGATTAGAACTTGCTTTCGAGGGGCAACGCTGGGATGATTTAAATCGTTATGGTGTCACGGTAGATGTGATGAATAAGTTAAATGAAATCAAATTTACATGCGATAACGGTCAGCTGAGCAACCCCACTTTGATTAAGTATAATTTTAACCAAAATAGTCTGCTCCTTCCGATACCATTATTGGAACTGCAGGCAAACCCGAGCCTGACTCAAAATCCAGGCTATTAATTAGACCAAGCATAGGCTGTTCATAGGATTAACTCCCTGAACAGCCTTTTTTACTAATATACTTTATTATGACTCGTTTTAAATCACTGGATATTTTCCGTGGGTTTACACTTGCGGCTATGATTCTCGTCAATAATCCTGGCAACTATCATCATGTTTTTCCTCAACTTGAACATTCCATCTGGCATGGATGTACGTTTACAGACCTCATATTTCCATTTTTCTTATTTGCTGTCGGAAACTCCATGGCATTTTCTTTAAAAAACAGCGATCAGCTGGCACCCGCACTATATTGGAATAAAATTCTCAAGAGAACAATCATACTTTCGCTACTGGGTCTGTTTTTAAATATTTTCCCCTTTGTGGAATGGAATAGTCTTCACCAGCTCGAATGGATTCCCTTTGCCAAGTACAGGTATTTTGGGGTGCTGCAGCGTATTGCAATCTGCTATTTCAGCACAGCGATTATATTATATTATTTTAGAGATAAAGGTGCTGCAGTTATTAGTATCTTGCTCCTACCCGTCTATTGGCTTATTTGCTATTACGGTAACCAAGCAGATCCATATAGCCTGGATGGTTGGTTTGGAACGACACTGGATATCCGAATCTTCGGCGCATCCCACCTCTATCATGGCGAAGGAACAGCTTTTGATCCAGAGGATATCTGGAGCCTGTTACCGGCCATCAGTCAAACGATATTCGGGTATATCACAGGGAAATACATTATTCAAAAACTGACAGGCAAAAGGGAGCTGATGAACCTATTTGTCGTAGGCCTGGTGTTTATTTTAATGGGCTATCTCTGGTCATTTGCTTTCCCGATCAATAAGAAAATCTGGACCAGCAGTTACTGCATATTCACAACGGGCATTGCACTATCTTTCCTTGGGATATTAATCTACCTCATCGAATTTCAGCACATCAGAGGAATCTTTTATACCATATTTGACGATTTCGGTAAAAACACACTATTTATTTACTGTCTTAGTGGGCTGATTCCAACAGTTTGTTCCTTTATTCTTATCGGAGAAACACAACAAAATCTATGGAGTTTTAGCTATCAAGCATTGTTCAGCAACTGGCAGTTTCAGTCCCTCGCTTCTGCCCTGTTCGCACTACTCTTTGTCACCCTAAATTGGTTGATCGCATATTACTTGCGAAAGAAAAATATCTATATTAAAATCTAGGCCACCTATCTGTCACCGACAATGCCAATTGAACGGCTACTCTGATATGCAAAAAAAAGGGCCAAGGCCCTTTTTATATATAAAGATATGGATAAGATATACCGCAGCTACTTTTAGAAAACGCCCCATCTTTGTTTTACTAATTCCGCTATTACAGTATGCTGACACTAAAATAGGTTAAACTAACTATACAGGGAAAAAATTTAGGGGGACAAAGGGGGGACAAAAATCAAACTACTGAAAACCAATAATTTGAAGCACATATTTTAATTTAAAAAAAAGACAATTTTATCTTACACAAACTAAATATGCGGGGGCATCAAATAAAGAGTCACGCCCTAAAGTACTAAAAAAAAGAAAACCTGAGGTTGGGAGCCCCAGGTTTTAACTAACCAATTATTAACCTAAATTATGAAAAGTCTTTTTTTAATATTCTACATCAGATATATTTCAACTATTGGACCAAAGTTTTGCGCGAATCACTATTTCACATTTCTTTAACAGAATACTGAGATTAAGATGACTAACAGGAAAATAGTAATAAATATTAAACGAAAAAGATGCTATTCAAACAGCTCAAAAAGATGATGTGGAGACTGTTTGTCATATGAAAAATCAGGCTCCGCCGCGTTAGCAGATAAAACCGTCGTTTTTGTCAAAAAATATACCTTAACAGGCTGCCTTTCTGCTGCCATTTTGACCAATTCCATCATATAGTGGTTACTTTGATATCTTTTAACCTGTCCTTTTATAGCTTCAAACTCCTGGTATTGGCAGTACTGATCTATATATCCCATTCCATAAAAAATACCATTTTCGATGACAATACAGCTTTTTTCTTCGGAATTACGTCCTTTATCGATCAATACATACGATGGTTGCTGTTTGAGCCAATCCTCAATGCAACGTTCAACCCGGGTATTGTGCAGGTCGCGATCGGGCAATTCATCCTTCTTGATGGATTTCGTAGACAAACTGGCGTGCCCAAACTGACAAAATTGCGGATTAATATCCCCATGTTGAATAAACGACTGCAACAACTGAATAGCGTCATATTCACGCTGAAAAAGCTGAATACAGGCTTGTCCCCTGTTTACCTTCCCTATAGCCAGATGGAGGTAGCCATTTTGATCTTCATAAGAGAATAAACCGAATTTAGGTTCATATCTTTTAAGCGCTCTATTATATTTTGGCCAAAACCTTTTGATTTCAGCACACTCCAATAACAATGACATCAGCTCTGTCCCACAGCATTCATAACTTATATGATGAATCTCTTTTAAGAAATGCTGCCTTTGCGCCTGAATATTATTGCCGGTAAAATGAGATAAAACCCTTTTTTTTATATTCACGGCCTTGCCAACATAAATGACTTTTCCATCTTTATCGTGAAAATAATAGACCCCGGCTTCATTGGGTAATTGTTCGTACTCCAGCGGATTTAAATGTGGCGGAAAACGCTGATCAACCGCTTTATGTTTGATCATATCTTGAAATACCTGATCGGTGTCCAGCACTTTTAAATATGCAAAGAGAATGGCTGTTGCATCGGCATCGCCACCCGCACGGTGTCTATTTTCAATCGGAATATCTAAGTAATCACATAAACGTCCCAAACTATAGGATAATAATCCTGGTTTTATTTTTCGCGCATAACGTACGGTACATAATTTTATAGCTGACCATTCAAATCCTGATTCCTGGAGCTGGAAACGAATAAATGAATAGTCAAAATTAACATTATGGGCAACAAAAATGCGGTCTTTGAGCATGCTAAAAATATGTTCGGCAACTTCATCAAATAATGGAGCGTCTTTCACCATATCATTGTCTATACCGGTAAGTGCAAAAATTGAATTAGGAATTTCCTTTCCCGGATTAACCAGTGTCTCCCAACGTTCCAAAACTTGGTTACCATCATGAATAACAATGGCAACCTCAGTGATCCTGCTGGATTTTGCATTGCCTCCTGTAGTCTCAATGTCCACAATGGCAAACTCTTGTTTTTTGCTTTGATTCATACACATAATGCAAAGCAAATATACTAAAAATATTAGCTATCACAAAAATCCCCGTACTTTTACAAAATACGGGGAAAACCAATTATGTAACCCAAATAATGAAAATAGATATTTCTCAGGATTACCTGAAAATACAACAATAATTAATCATTTGGATAAAACAACAGATTTATTACAATACTCCTACCCTGGTTATTGAAAACAGCACATATTATATATATTGGTGGATTTTGTTTATTTTGCAATTCCTTTAATTAAATTCATTGACATGGAAGTAATACAAAAAAATAGCGATAAACACGGTAGCTTTGAAGTTATCGATCAAGATAAATCCGTTGCGCAAATGACATATACTTGGGCTGGTCCTACAAAATTCATTATAGACCATACCGAGGTTGACCCCGATTATGCAGGAAAAGGGCTGGGCAAACAGATGCTGATGGCAGCAGTCGCTTTTGCACGTAGAGATCATCTAAAAATTATGCCATTATGCCCATTTGCAAAATCGGTTTTTGATAAAGATGCAACATTAGCAGACGTACTTTTTTAATCGCTCTATCAATACACAAAAGGTGGTTAGACTTGTTTCCAATGAAGTCTAACCACCTTTTTATCGAACTGCTTTATCGTTATTAATTCTATTTTGTAGCCATCTTATTGATCAACTTAAATATCAGATCGGCCGCTAATTTGGCTGTTCGGGAATCAATATCAAAATAAGGGTTTAATTCAGCAAAATCGACGGACCTGATATTAGGTAGGTCCAGAATAAGATCGTAGACCGTAAAAAACAAATCATCGGGCACGATACCATTAAATGCAAGTGCACTAACTCCAGGCGCATAGGCTGCAGCAAATGCATCAAGATCAATCGTCAAATACACATAATCCACTGATTTTGAAAAGTTAACGATTTTATCCCGAATGAGGTCCAGTTTTTCGGTTACCAAATTTTCTCTTTCAATAAGCTGTACATTTTTCTCTCTGGCATACGCTAACAATCCCTTGGTATTGCTAATTTCCTGAATACCAATCGCCAAATAGTGAAATGGCAGACCTGCTGCTGATTGGTCCTGCTCAATTTGAAAGAAGCCTGTGCCGGAATTCCCTTTGCCATCCTGCAATGCACGTATATCAAGATGTGCATCCAAATTAATAACTCCAACCGTTTGGTTACGATCCTTTAGAAATTCTCGAATACCCAGATAATGTCCATAAGTTACCTCATGGCCACCACCCAATATGACCGGAAATCCTTCTTGTTGAAGAATCAGTTTCAATGCCGCGCCCAAGCTTTCTTGAGCTAACTCTAAATCACTGTCTTTTAAAATAATGTCTCCACAATCTTTAAGTTTAAGTTCATCTGAAAAATGTACAGGGAGATTTGTTAGTACATTTCGGATTGCTGCCGGCCCATCTTTGGCTCCTATGCGGCCTTGATTCCGGCCAACACCTTCATCACTACAAAAGCCCAGAAGGGCGATGGATCTTTGCAATCCGGGCCGTTCGAGAAGATCAACACAATCCATCAATTGATGCCAACGCATCCAATCGCGTTCCTGGCCATCGATACGGCCTTTCCAAACAGACGGATCGCCTTTGGTGTATATTCCTGGATCACTCAGCAACAAATTCATTCGCTTACATCAAATAATTGTTCAATAATATGGTCATCTACAATTTGTGCACGGGTAACCTGTAAGGTGTTATTTCTTTCCATCGCACGGTCCAGTGCCTGATTTGCTTCTTTATTTCTAGCCCAAGCACGTCTTGCTATCCCATTATTGACGTCAAAATATAACATCTTTTCTAGTTTAACAGCTGCATCGGCCGAACCGTCCAACAGTAAACCAAATCCACCATTGATGACCTCTCCCCAGCCAACTCCGCCGCCATTGTGAATAGAGACCCACGTAGCACCGCGAAAACTGTCACCAATGACATTGTGAATGGCCATGTCCGCAGTGAATTGACTTCCATCGTAGATATTGCTTGTCTCTCGATAAGGCGAGTCGGTGCCGCTCACATCATGATGGTCTCTTCCCAAAACAATAGGTGCTTCAAATAAGCCACTTTTTACAGCATCATTAAAAGCCTGTGCAATCGCAATGCGTCCATTGGAATCTGCATAGAGAATACGCGCCTGAGAGCCTACTACAAGTTTATTTTTTCCAGCTTCCTTGATCCACTGAATATTATCCTGCATCTGCTGCTGAATTTCTACTGGGGCCTCTTTTCTGAGATTTTCCAAAACAGTCATAGCTATTTCGTCTGACTTTTGAAGATCCGAAGCCTTTCCAGAGGTACAAACCCAGCGAAAAGGTCCAAAACCGTAGTCAAAACACATTGGACCAAGAATATCTTGCACATAAGATGGGTAGCGGAACTGATCCTTTTTATCATTCCATACAGCTGCACCAGCACGACTGCTTTCCAAGAGAAAGGCATTACCATAATCAAAGAAATAGGTTCCTTTGGATACATGTTTATTGATGGCATCAACATGTCGTACAAGGCTTTCTTGTACACATTGCTTAAATCGATCAGGATCAGTCGCTAACAAAGCATTGGATTCTGCAAAGGTCAGCCCCATTGGATAATAGCCTCCAGACCAAGGATTATGTAATGATGTCTGATCAGACCCGACAGTGATGTGGATATTTTCGTTATCAAAGGCTTCCCACACTTCGACTATATTACCGATATAGGCAAAGGATACGGTCTCCTTTTGATCCATCGCCAACCATACCTGTTCAACAAGCTCATCGATGTTTTCGATCAATCGGTCTACCCAACCTTGTTCATGCCGTTTTTTTGCTGCAGCAGGATTTATTTCAGCGCATACGGTGATACAGCCGGCAATATTACCTGCTTTGGGCTGTGCGCCACTCATTCCTCCCAAACCAGAAGTCAAAAATACCTTGCCTTGAATGGTATCATCTGCTGCTAAGTGTTTTCGGAAAGCGTTCATGACAGTAATCGTGGTGCCATGTACTATACCCTGGGGACCAATATACATATAGGAACCTGCTGTCATCTGTCCATATTGTGTAACCCCTAAGGCATTAAAACGCTCCCAGTCATCCGGTTTCGAATAGTTTGGAATCATCATACCATTCGTTACAACAACACGTGGTGCATGTTGCGACGACGGGAAAATACCCAAGGGATGACCACTGTAGAGATGTAAAGTTTGTTCATCTGTCATCTGTGAAAGATACTGCATGGTGAGGCGGTATTGAGCCCAATTTTGGAAAACAGCTCCATTCCCACCATAAGTAATCAGTTCATGGGGATGTTGTGCTACAGCTGGATCAAGGTTGTTCTGAATCATCAACATAATCGCTGCCGCTTGGTTACTCTCTGCTGGATAATCAGCTATCGGTCGAGCGTGCATTGGATATTGAGGTCTAAAGCGGTACATGTAGATTCGGCCGTAATTACGGAGCTCCGCTAAAAATTCAGGTGCTAAAACTGTATGCCATTGTTTGGGGAAATAGCGTAATGCATTCCGTAAAGCCAGCTTCTCTTCCGACTTGTTGAGAATATCCTTTCGTCGGGGGGCATGGCTTATTGTATTATCTCGTTCGACTTTTGGAGGTAATACGGTTGGAATACCTTCCGCAACCTCGCTCTTAAATGTATCTTCCATGTTGTTATATTGAGAATACTTCCTGACCATTTTTCCATACTGCAGTGGGCTGCAAGCTTCCTTGATAGTATGTAATATCCTGATAATTATCTGTCTTAAATAAACTGAAATCTGCTTTCATGCCCTTGGTCAACACGCCACGGTCCGACAGGTTTAAAGCTTTCGCTGCACGGTAGGTTAATGCGGCAAGCAATTCGGCATTACTGAGCTTTTCTGCAGTTGCCAAAATACTCGCACTTGTCAATAACTGTCCCATTGGGGCGGAACCGGGATTCCAGTCGCTTCCTATGGCCAAACATGCACCTGCATCCAACAGTTTCCTAGCGGGTGTAAAACCACAACCAAGGCCGATTGACGCTGCAGGCAAAGCCACCGCAACTGTATCTGAATGTGCGAGAAGGTCTATCTCACCCCCAGTGGATGCTTCAAGATGGTCCGCAGATTTTGCTCCGAGCTCCACCGCAATCCGACTTCCCGAAGTGGTAAACTGATCGGCATGAATGGTCAGATCAAAGCCCATTTCTTTTGCCCTTTGTAAATAAGGCAGGATCTCCTCCCCCTGAAAAGCTGATGCTTCAATAAAAGCATCAATTCTATTTGATAGCTGTTCTGATTTTAGCTGAGGAAACAGAACCTCCGCGATCTGATGAAGATAATCTTGGGCAGACCCACTGAAATCACGCGGGAGCATATGCGCTGCCAGACAAGTTGGAATGAGATCTGCAGCTGTGTGACGATTGGATTCCTGAATGGCACGCAAAATTTTAAGCTCTTCTTCCACATTAAGCCCATAACCACTTTTCACTTCAATAGTTGTAATCCCCTGTCTCAACAGAAAACCTGCTCGCTGGATAGTCAGGTCGACCAATTCTTCCTGTTTACAATCCCTTGTATGCGAAACTGTGCTCCAGATCCCACCTCCGGCAGCAGCGATCTCTAGATAGCTTGAGCCTGCATTTCGAAGGGCGAAATCATTTGCCCGATTACCGGCAAAGGCAATATGCGTATGGCAATCAATAAAACCCGGCAAAGCGACCTGATCACCTGCTATATGAATACGGGTTGCCTGTTCACCCCATTTCTGCTCCAATTGATCAAAAACAGCAACATCCAAAATCGTGTTACCTGCTATTAAAATCCCCCCTTCCTCAATAATAGGCAATTGTTTATCGTGAATAGCCCCATTTAAAGGCATATTGGACATGGGTAATAGCTGTCTAAAAGGTCCGACTAATTTTAATTCTTTTTCCATGCCTTTTTTGCTTAAAATACATCAAATTGCTGTTTCAGTTCTTCGGCAACCTCACCGGTAGCATATTGACGATGTAATGCAATAAGCTCTCCTGATTTCACCAATTTCAATGCCGCTGTCAGTAGCTCTTCCATCGGCTGGTCAGATTCAATATGCGGAATGGACTGACGAATTCTCGCATGGATCGCTTCCAGCGCAGCGGTCGATTTTAAAGGCTGGTGGTAATCCTTGGCCTGTGCCGCACATAATAGCTCAATGCTCAATATTTTATCGACATTGTCAATGACCTGCAGTAATTTTCGGCCGGCAATAGATCCCATACTGACATGATCTTCCTGGCCCAATGAGGTTGGAATACTATCTGCACTGGCCGGAAAACAAAGACCTTTATTCTCGCTTGCTATCGCCGCGGTACTGTATTGCAAAATCATGAATCCCGAATTGAGTCCTGTTGATTTCATTAACAATTTGGGAACACCATTGGTTTGTCCTTCTAGAGACAAATAAACCCTTCGATCCGAAATATTCCCGATCTCGGACGCCGCCAGTGTGGCATAATCTAAAGGTAAGGCAATTGACTGTCCATGAAAGCTTCCGCCACTAATCGTCAGCTCATCGTTAATGATCACAGGATTATCGGTCACTGAATTTATTTCAATCTCTATGGTATCTTTTAAATGAAACCATGCATTGCGTGATGCACCGTGAACCTGTGGAATGCACCGTAAAGAATAGGGATCCTGCACACGGGAGCAATCTTTATGGCTTTCTAAAATAGCAGATCCATGAAGCATATTAAAAATACGTGCGGCCACATAGCGGTTTCCTGCATGCGGACGTAATTGATGTAATTCCGTAAAAAATGGTTTTATTGAACCATTTAGGCCTTCAATCATTAACGTAGCAATAATATCAGCATTCTGAAGTACCCGATTTAACTCAGCAACAGCCATCACACCATGTGCCGCCATAAATTGGGTTCCATTGATTAAAGCCAGTCCTTCTTTTGCACCCAAGTGAACCGGAGCCATACCGTATTTTTCCAAAACAGAAGCTGTCTCTACAATCTCCCCATCTACGTTGACTTTTCCTAAACCAATCAATGGTAAAAATAAATGTGACAAGGGGGCCAAATCACCCGATGCGCCGACAGAGCCTTGTTTAGGCACCACAGGAATAATATGATTTTCAATATGCCATATAATCCGCTCAATCGTCGCATACTGAACTCCAGAAAATCCTTTAGAAAGCGCGTGAACTTTAAGAATAAGCATCAATTTGGCCAAATCATTGGCGATAGGTTCTCCCATACCGACAGCATGGCTTTTTAGAATATTTTCCTGTAACAGCTGCGTTTGACTTGCGTCAATAAGTGTGGTACACAAAGGACCAAAACCTGTATTGATTCCATAGACAACCTCACCCCGCTCCACTATTTTCCTGACATAACTGGCGCTTTGTTCGATCTTATCCTTGACTTCAGGCGATATTTCCCCTGTCGTCGTTCCTTTTGCTATCGCTAAGGCTGTGGAACATGTTAGCTGCCCACTGCCATATAAAAATTTTTCCATTATCATATCTGCTTTACTCAAATTTACTGGCTATATTTGATAATTAGAAATACCATTTTTATCATCAATTGATAACCATGAATTATCAAATAGAGCTAAGACATTTACTGTATTTTAAAGTATTGGCAGAAGAACTACATTTTAGAAGGGCTGCCGAAAAATTGTTTATTGCGCAGCCGGGCTTGAGCAGACAAATTAAGCAGCTGGAATCCTATGGTGTAACACTTTTTGAGCGTAATAAACGAAATGTTCAAATGACGGAAGCTGGGATATATCTTTTTCAGGAGGTGAAAGAATTATTTAGACACTTGGATCAGATTGAAACTCAACTTCAAAGTTTTGCCAATGGTAAAATAAGCACTTTAAAGCTGGGGTTTATCGGGTCGGCTGTTCAAACAATCCTACCAGAACTGCTCGTCAATTTAAAACAGCAGCAGCCGGATATCGAGTTATCACTTCACGAACTAGCGAATGAAACCCAGCTGGATCTGTTGGAGAAAAAAGAACTGGACTTAGGCTTTGTTCGTCTTTCCGAAACTCCACCCGGCCTACATAGTCTGCCTATACATACGGAGCATTTTAGCCTCGTTTTACCCAACGATCATCCGCTATTGAAGTCGCCGCAACCAAGTCTTGACGCATTAAAAGATGAATCATTCATCTTATTCTCCAAAAACTATAGCCACTCCTATTATGATCTCGTCATGAGTATTTTTAGTGATCATAAGTTTATCCCCAAAGTTACGCTACGTACAGTGAATGCTTTGACCATTTTCAATATGGTTGCTCAGGGACTGGGTGTTGCCATTGTTCCTTCGTCTTTAAAGAACGGATACCATGTTGATGTCACTTTCCTCGAATTGAACACTTTACCGCAGCGAACAACGCTCTCTTTAGTTTGGAATGCTCAAAATCGTAATCCGGGTATTCCATTGGTCACCCAGATCATCACTTCGCAGGTTAAAAAAGGATATAATACGTCAAATCGGGGTAATGAGGCATAAGTCTTTGTTAAAAGAATGATAAATAAATTGTTCGGATAAGCTTGTTCTTGTATTGCATATCAGAAACAAATTTTCTAAGTTTGAGATATTTACTAAACTTGATAAAAAAACAAATTATGATTTTAGAAGTAGCTGTATTGCAAATTATTGAAGGACAACAATCCAATTTTGAAAGAGATTATAAAACAGCTTGCCAGTATATTAGTGCGAGTAAAGGCTATATAACCCATTCATTACGTAAATGTATTGAAAAAGACAATCAGTACATTCTGTTGGTTGAATGGGAAACTTTAGAAGACCATACCATTGGTTTCAGGGAGTCGGCATTATTCAAGGAATGGGAAAAACTTTTACATCATTACTACGATCCATTTCCAACAGTCGAACATTATGAAGTGTTAAAATAGTAGTTTTGTCGTCCTTTTCTATAATAATCTAGTATCTTTGTAGAAATTTTTGATATTCAACTTTTAACCCCTATAACGCCACAAGCATTATAGCTTTGAACAGAACAAGATGTACACAAAAGAAAAAGCAAAAGTAAATAGTTTTACGGTAGATCATACCAAATTAAAACAAGGGATCTACGCTAAAGCTTCTACAACCAATAACAGCAATGTTGAAAGTTATACAACTTACGACATTCGCATGATCAGACCGAATTCTCCTGAGCGTATGCTATCACCTGAAGTCATGCATACACTAGAGCATTGTTTTGCAACAGAAATTAGAACCATCTTAGGTGATGAGGTTATTTATGTCGGACCAATGGGCTGTTGTACTGGATTTTATGTTGTATTAGCAGGCACAGATCGAACTCCTCAGAACGTGGCGGAGTTAATGAAAGAAGTACTCGAAACGGTTCTTACCGAAGGATACGAGGTGCCTTTCCAAAATCCGATTAGCTGCGGAAACTACACATTCATGGATTTTCCTACCTCAAAACAGGCTTGTGTTAACTTCCTAAATCTAATCACTGCCGAAGAATTGGCATTTGAGTATCCATATATTGAAGAAAATTAAATGATCCTGAATAAAGATATTGAAACGATTATCCTGGTAGCGAACAAAAATGAGCTATCTTTTAATTCGACAAGTGAATCGACTTTTGTATACGAAATTGGTGTAGGTAAGGTAAATGCCCTTCTTTCTATTGCCTCGCTTTACGAGGACATCAAAGCATTAGGGATTAGTCCTGTTCTGCTCAACGTTGGCACTGTTGGCTGTACAAGGCACCCAATAGGCCATGTCCTTTATCCGGCATACTATGCACAAGGGGATGCTTATACAGATGGATTTTTTCTGGAAAACACCTTATTTTTTAAAGGGCAAGGTGTATTGGAATCCATAGCGCTTGATGAGTTTCGCTACGAAGATGCACTTTTGACATCGGATCGTTTTATTAATATAAATACTGCTTTTTATCAGGACATTAAACATTTCAATCCCTTGGCATTTGATATGGAATCCTATGCTCTAGCGAATTTCTGTTTCCAAAAAAATCTCACCTTTCATAGTATAAAAATTGTATCAGACAATTGTGATGGTACAGTGAAAGATTGGGAAAGCATTCTAGGGGAAATTTCAGGGAGATTGGGAGACATCCTCGATCAGTTTATGAAAAAGCTGGATAACGAAAAGACTGCTGCAGTCAGTATATCGTAATCCAATAAAATAGCAAAAAAGGCCTGTATTTCTACAGGCCTTTTTTTTGCTATTTAGGGTATGACTCTGCGCAAATTTCCAAATCCTGTTCCAGTAAATTACCTTGTTCTTTCTCCAATAGCTGTTTCTACTATCCTTCTAATTTGAATTTATTCAAACTATTCTCTCCCGAGGTTGTTCAGATAAGTGGATTACATACCCATCGTTATTTCAATATAACTCTTCCACACTGCAAATAAATCGATCTAATATTCTTATGAAGAAAAAGAAGAAAATAATAATTTCAAATAGACTGCCGATACAAATAGAACGAAAAAAAGAAAAATTAGTCATCAAGCCGAGTGCGGGTGGGCTGGCAACTGGTTTAAATTCCGCTTTTGATACAGACGAAATACTCTGGGTTGGCTGGCCGGGAATTGTTCCCAAAGATGAAGAGGAAAAAGGAAAAATTGTTGAGCTCCTCAAACCGATGAGCTTACTTCCTGTTTTCTTATCAAAAGATGAAATACGCAATTTCTACGAAGGTTATTCTAACGAGGTCCTCTGGCCTATCTGTCACTATCAACCGAGTTACATCCATTTTGACCGCGAATATTGGACTACCTATGTCACGGTAAATAAGAAATTTTGCGAGGCCGCTCTTTCTATTGATGAGCCATCCGATTTTATTTGGGTCCAGGATTATCAGCTTATGCTACTCCCGCAGCTTCTGCGTTCAGAAAATCAAGAGCTCAACATCGGTTATTTTCACCATATTCCCTTTCCTTCGGAAGAACTCTTCATGAACATTCCGCAACGTAAAGAATTGGTAGAAGGTTTACTGGGTGCCGATCTGATCGGATTTCATACTTTCGCCGATAGTCAAAACTTTCTAAATGCCTGCAAAAAAATACTGCATGTATCTTCAGGATATAACCAGCTCAAGTACAAAGACCGTCATATTTTTGTAGAATCCTTTCCGATGGGTATTGATTTTGATAAATTTGTCGAAACCAGCAGTCAGCCTAAAATTCAATCTATTGCAAGCCAATTCAGGAGCCATTTTCCCGATCAAAAGATTATTATAGCTGTCGATAGGCTCGATTATAGCAAAGGCATATTAGAGCGATTACGTGCTTTTCTCACTTTCCTTGAAAAATACCCCGAATGGCATACAAAAGTTGTCCTATATATGCTAATTGTACCCTCCAGGGATAAGGTATCGCAATACAAAAAACTGAAAGATGAGATTAACCGGAAGGTGAGCGAAATTAATTCCATTTATGGAAATCTAAGCTGGACGCCAGTATTATATTTTTACAAATCACTTCCATTCGAAGAGCTGGTTGGACTATATGTTGCATCCGATATCTGTATGATTACATCTACGCGAGACGGGATGAATCTTGTCAGTAAAGAATACATCGCCAGTAAGACTTTATCAAAAGGCGTATTGATTTTAAGTGAGTTTGCAGGTGCTTCCAAAGAACTTGTTGATGCCTTGATTATTAATCCTTATAATCGTACAGAAACAGCAGACAGTATTTACCAAGCGCTTAAAATGTCACCTGAAGAAATTCAGGAACGAACAGACGCCAATATTCAGATTATACAGAAGTTTAATGTGCAGCATTGGGTACAGCTCTTCACCAATCGTCTGGCAGAGACCAAAGCGATACAACGTGACGAATGGGCAAGACGAATCTCGGATAAGGTCTTTAATAGTATTTCAGAAAGGTATAGCAAAAGTAACAACAGACTGTTTTTTCTGGATTATGACGGTACCTTGGTCAAATTCCAGAATCATGCCCAGAAAGCAACTCCGACGACCTTGTTGTATAACCTCTTGGACAATATCATTTCTGATCCACTTAATACATTGGTCATCATAAGCGGCCGATCACAAGAGAGCTTGTCGTCTTGGTTTGACGGCCGATCTTATTATTTAGTTGCCGAACATGGCATTTGGTCAAATTTTCCAAATTTCAACTGGTCGTATAAAAAAGGATTGGCCCTACACTGGATGCCTGAAGTAAAAAAGCTGATGGAAAAATTGGCCGACCAAACTCCGGGTGCTTACATTGAAGTCAAACCCTATTCGTTGGCTTGGCATTATAGAAAAGTAGAACTGGGCCTGGGCGAACTTAAAGCGACAGAGCTAAAAGAGATCTTAAACCCAATGCTCAACGACTATGGATTACAGCTACTGGACGGAAATGCTGTCATTGAAGTAAAAAATACAGAAGTTAATAAAGGTAAGGCGGCATTGGAAATCGCAGGACATATAAAAGCAGATTTTATGTTGGCTATTGGCGACGACATTACCGACGAGGATCTATTCAGGTATCTACCTCAATCGACCATAAGTATTAAGGTGGGCAGTAACAAATCTGCCGCAAAATATTATTTAGATGAACAAGAGGATGTTCTTCAATTTTTGAATCAACTTATCGTAAAATAATGAGCGAAAATACAACAGAAAACCGACATATCTATCAATCTGGAATCATTGGTAATTGTTCCTACATAGCGCATGTTGGCATTGACACAAACATATCCTGGTTGTGCTGGCCATCGTTCGAAGATAGCTTTGTATTCGGCAGTATGATCGATAAAAATCAAGGTGGATCTTTCAAGATCAGTTCAGAGGAACTAGTTTTGGAAACCAAGCAGTATTACATCAAAAACTCCAATGTACTCTGCACGGAAATCCACACAGAATCCTACGCCTATCGTATTACCGATTTTGCCCCTCGTTTTGAACAATTCGGGCGGTATTTTAAACCACTGATGCTGATACGAAAGATCGAACCGCTGCATGGAGCTCCTAGCGTTAACATCAGATGTCAGCCGACTGGTGACTACGGCCGCTTGGCACTTAAGCCTACCCGTGGCAGTAACCATATTCTTTATAGCAACGATCAGATCGGCGAACGGATTCGCCTGACCACTGATCTGCCTATTTCCCATTTCTTCCAAGAGGAAAGCTGGACGATTATCAGTGAAAATAAATACCTTATACTTACGTATGATGCAGCCTTCGAATCGGCTATTGCAAGCACCTGTGAGGATTTCCTCCATAAGACGCTCAGTTATTGGCAGCGATGGATTAAAAGGTGTAGTATTCCCAATATTTATCAAACAGAGGTTATCCGATCAGCTCTGGTGCTCAAGCTACATCAATATGAGGACACAGGAGCAATTATTGCCGCATCAACAACTAGCCTACCCGAATATCCAGGTTCGGGAAGAAACTGGGACTACCGCTATTGCTGGGTACGTGATAGTTATTACGTCTTAACAGCATTGACACACATTGGTCAATTTGAAGAAATGGAAAGCTTTGCAAATTATATTGCCGGCATCACGCATCGCAACCCGGGAAGACTTCAACCTTTGTATGGTATCCTTGGAACCTCCGAACTGACAGAACATATCTTACCTTATCTAAAGGGCTATCAGGATAACGGTCCAGTGCGGATTGGCAATCAAGCTTTTGAACATATTCAAAATGATGTATATGGTCAGGCAATGATTGCCTTGTTGCCCCTTTTCACGGATCAACGTTTTAAAATTCATGAAAACAAAAATGTGTTGGGCTGGGTAAATTTCATTCTCGAAAAGATTGAGGCTACTATAGAGGAAAAAGATGCTGGTATTTGGGAGTTTAGAAATTTTTCCAACCACCATTGTTATTCCAATCTTTTTCAATGGGTTGGATGTAAAGCAGCCTTATTGATTGCACGTCAGAATGGTTATCAAGATATGGAGGACCGCGCGAATGTCCTCTTAAAAAAAGCAGAAGCTTATATTGAGGCTTGTTATGATGAAGAGCGGAAAGTCTATCAGAATGCAATTAATAGCCAAAATCTAGATGCCAGCACCTTGCAGCTTATTGTCATGGATTACCTTGACCCAAAATCGGAACGCGCACTTCATCATCTCGAAATGCTGGAAAAGGAATTAAAAGGTGAAAATGGACTTTTCTATCGCTATAAACATCAGGATGACTTCGGCAGACCCAAATCCACCTTCTTAGTCTGTGCATTTTGGTATGTGGAAGCGCTAGCCTGCGTCGGCCGTGTGGAGGAAGCGAAAGAAATCCTGGAACGTTTGCTGACCTACAGCAATCACCTGGGTCTATTCAGTGAGGACGTCACAGAGGATAATGGCAGCCAGTGGGGTAACTTTCCACAAGCCTACAGTCATGTCGGGTTGATGAATGCTGTGTATCGGCTAGCCATAAAATTAGATAAACCTATTTTCTCATTGACATAAAACAAGATGTGCGGTCAATATAAATTGATCGCACATCTTATACACTTATAACGGCCAAGTAAATGGCCTCGATAAAATATTACAATTTATCCAACCAGCTTTCCACCTCTTCTTTGGTTTTTCCTGTCTTTTGTTGCAATTTACCCAACAATTCATCTTCCTTTCCTTCGGCATATAAAAGATCATCATCAGTTAAATCTGCATATTGTTGTTTTACTTTACCTTTCAGCTCGTTCCAACGGCCTTTCCATGTTAAATTACTCATAAATGCTCCTTATTTTAAAAATGAAATGTATATACTTATATGAATGTCTGTTTATACCGATCAAAATGTTCACAGATTTCCTCGGTCCCGATTCGCTTGCCCATCAAGTCTATAAAACGGTTTTTATATAATGAAAATATGTATAGTCCCGTTGCCAAACTTCCTATGACAAAAATACCTTCGAGCTCATTGCTCTTCACAAGCTTATTGTTCAGGTGGCACTCTTTGAGTAATGGAATGTTATAAGAAGACCATTTACCCATTTTATCTTTGAGCACCAATCCAATATTTTTTGTACCTGTCATCGCTTCAGCTTCTTTTAAAAAAAACACCTACGTTGCTCCAAATGTTTTCTAATTTTTGTCATTTTGATAAGAATAGGTCTTTCATACACAAGAGCAAGTAATTATACGGTCGCGACCAAAAAAAACATGTTCCCAATTGATCAATTGGAAACATGCTGTTAAAGATTGCTATTTCTGTTAGCGTTTACCTGGTAAATAGATTTGAAAACCTAATCCAAAGCCTAAACCACTTGCACCACTACCTGTATTAATATTGGCTTTGCTATAATTGTAGCCAAAGGTAGCTTCCAAAGCAACGGTTCGTGTTATAAAATGTGCATATCCAACATTGGCTCCCACAGCCAGCGCGACGTCTTTACCCCTGGAACTTCCTGAAATACCGATGTCTCCCTGACCAAAAAAGCGACCTGTACTTGATCCTGCATTTGGAAAGTAATAACGTACAAATGGCGCTACACCATAGGTCCATTCATTATCAGCATCTTTTTGAGTAGCCAGACCAAGATTTGCCTGTGCACCAATAGCCAATCCATCGGATACGAAATAACCAGCGCGCGGTTGAAGTGCGACATTAAATGATTTTCCTTCAAAACTATAACCAAGATTACCGATTGATCCTCCGACCATCCAATTCCCTTGACGTATGGGTTCAATACCAACGTCGGATGACATCTGCGGTGTTGTCTCAATTTTCTGAGCATGGGCCTGATACCCAATAGCTGCTGTTATTAATAAAAGAAGTGTCAATTTTCTCATAGTATTTCTATTATCTAAATTACTTTAGCTTTATAACAAGATCGACAAATGAAAAGTTTTAAATTTATTCTTAAAATATGCCACGTTTTCATTTTATAAAAAAGAGAACCAATCAGATTTGACTCATGTTCCTATTAAAAAGACTATGCATACAGCAATTCAATTTGGCGATACTATTTCAGATTATTTCCAAGACAGCTCCCTATTCTTGCGCGAAATAGTCCCAATGGAAAACGAAGCGGACACCGCTGTTCGCAAGCTTCTCTTTAGCTCATCCAAAGTCTCGGATAGAGATGCGGTCAACCTCAAACTATACGCTCCCAAAAGTATGGCTGGCCCCGATCCAAGTGAAGAAGAACAACGCGACCGCACGACGAAAGAAAAAATTAATACAGAAGAGGATCAACATAAAGAGAAACCAGATCATTCAGAAGAAGATATTTATGATGCTAATTCAGATCAAAAAGAAAAGGACAAAAAAAACTCCCACAGCTAAGGGAGTTTTTTTGTGGATATAACGAAGAGGTCCGAGTGACCTTTTCTAAGTGCTCCTTTAAGGTTTAGATTGTATAGCATTGATACTATCCTTCCTAAGCGTGTCTGCCAAACTGGTATCCTTCTGCATACTCATTTTTTGTTGCTCACTTAAATTGTATCTTGTTTCATCGGCAGCGCTCGGTGCGATATTGTCCGCCTGACCACTTCCTTCAGTTGGATTTTTGTTTGTATTTTGGCACGAAAAAAATAGTGTGCTGCAAAATAATAATGCTCCCAAAACCACAGTGTATTTCTTGCTCTTTTTCATAGTCTATTTTGTTTTTATGATGAACCTTTTTTCTTAAGAACCACATTCAGAACCTATTAGTTTAATAAAAACTCATAAAAAACAATGCTTTAAACTTCTGCTTAAAAAAACAGACACTTCAAAACTCCGCTAAATACAGAAGGGTACCCGTAATAAAGACATTTTTTAATGGAACAAATACCCAATTGACCAGTCCCAAATCAGTTGCCTCCTTCTATCGAAACGCATTCAATAGCGTATTCTTGTAGCGTTTAGACTACAAAACGATCAATTCGCAGCTGTACGTATTTTTCCCGTATGACTGTTTAAACAAGTTTTAGATGAGCAATTAAACGTAATTGTAGCACTTTAATTGTACCTCAATGTATCAAATACACATCAATCAATTTAACAAACGATACTATGAGCAATTCCAATTTGAATATTCTAGTCGAAGAAAAAAGAAGTCTTTTGAAACATTTTGCGGGAAAATTCACCAATGATCCCGATGAAAAAGAGGATTTAATTCAAGAGACCCTTATTCGTGCATTGAAATCGATCGATGATTTTATCCGTCATCCAAAGTTAATGTCATGGCTCTATGTTATTATGAAGAATGTATACATTAATCAATATCGTAAAGCCAAACGTACAAACGACATCCATGAAGCCTACATCGGTCTGGAAAGTACTAACACTGTAGAATCCAATAAAAGTGACAACAAGTTTATCGCTGATGATATTGAAAAAGCGATGTGCAGTTTGTCGGAAGAAAATTATCAGGTATTTCAATTGTTCCTCGAAGGATACAAATACCATGAAATCGCCACGTATTTTGGAATGCCAGAGGGTACAATTAAAACCAGAATTCACATGACGCGAAAAAAGCTTCAAAAACAGCTTAAAATTTACAGACTAAAATAAAAACAAAAGATAAATTTTGAGGTTATATAACTAGAGTTGATTAACCGGATAGCTGACAATTCGCTAAATAACAAACATATGAAATCGGAAGTTAAAATAAAAAATCAGCACGATATGGTGATTATGCTGATTATCTGTGGCGGTCCTATAGGAAAGGGAAATAGTAAAACCATTATACAAGCAGAAGTTCTGGATACATTAGACAAAAACCGAACTAAAGTAGACACAGAAAAAGGTAAAAAAACTTCTGCCGTAAATAAAACAAAATAGATGAAAATTTATCATTAAAAACGGCTGTTTTTTTTAAAAAAAACAGCCGTTTTTAATGCCTTTTACTATTTTATCTATTGTTAGCCTATCCCACCCCTATCTGTATAAATCCTTGCTGTATGCGAATAATACGCAACTTATCTTTTTCAAAAACCGGAGATATCGCTCATCCGTTCTTACAAATAAGATGAAGAATTCGCATACCAGCAGGATAAAATGAACAATAACCTGATAAATCACAAGACAGCGATCGATGATCAAATACAGATCTAAAAGGATCAAATTGTAGCTTATCAATAGGTGGCTTATTTGTACGGATGCTTCCACATAGAAAATTTAGATTACATTTTCGGATTTAAGAATACGATGACTTTAGAAATTACGATATGAAAGTAAAAGCCGGTTATACACGAAAGAAAGTAGGCAAGTCTTTTAAATATTTTGATAGAACAGGAACCGAAATATCTGACAAAAAGATTTTAGAAAGAATTATAAAACTGGTTATTCCACCCAACTGGAAGAATGTATGGATTGCCAAAAGTGCCACCAGTGATCTGCAAGCTTTTGGATTCGACCAAAAAGAACGTAAACAATATATATATCATGCGAAATTCGTTGATCAAAGGCAGGCTGCAAAGTTCAGTAATATCCTTTTTATGGGTAAATACTTACAGGAATTAAGAAAAATCAGCACTAAACATCTTAAACATCAGGTCTGGGATATGGACAAATTGTGTGCAATTGCTTTTAAAATAATGGACAGTACATTAATTCGTATCGGCAATAAGCGCTATACCCTTACCAATAAGTCTTATGGCCTGAGTACGCTGGAAAAAAGGCACGTCACCATCAAAAACAATACAATATCTTTGGCCTATAAAGGCAAAAAAGGTGTTTTCCAACAAAAGTCCTGGTCCAATAGGCAGCAGGCGAAGCTTCTGGAAGAACTTCTAAAAATGAAAGGCAGAAGGATATTTCAGCTTGATAGCGCTACATGCGAAAGTACTTTCTGTGGTGCCGCCTTTAATCACTATTTAAGGGAGAATTCTACCGGCCAGATCAGCTGCAAAAGCATCCGCATCTGGGGAGCTAGTCGGGAAGCTTTTTACCAGCTCGCCCAAACCAAACAGGCAGAGGCACTCAATGCACGAAAAAGACAATTAAACAAGGTCATTAAACAGGTAGCTGAGCAGCTCGGAAATACGAAGACTGTTTCGCAGACTTATTATATCCATCCCACCATACAGCGTTTATTTATGGAAGGAAAATTCCCCAGCATAAAAAGTAAATTACCCCTAGCAAAGCTAGAGGATAAACTATATCGTTTTTTGCTTAAACACAACGATTAGGCAACGGCTTAACGGCCAAACCTAAACCATTCATCCAATGGATGGCTTAGGTTATTCAGCCAACATGATGCCATATCCATGGCGGCAACAGAAAATGTAATGCCATTTCCACCGAAACCACACACAAAGTAGGAGTTTTTAAACTTTTTATGTATTCCGATATAGGGCAACCCATCCTTGGTCGTCCCAAAAGTGCCAGCCCATGTAAAATCAGTACGAAAGGTCCTATCGACAAACGTTTTGTTAAATGACTTCTCTAATTTAAGTGACTTCTTCGAAATCAGCATATCTCGCTTGACCGGATCCCTAAATTCCTCATCTTCTCCCCCAATTAGAAACCTATTGTCGTCTGTGGTTCGCATATACAAATATGGCTCAGCAGTATTCCAGATAAGCAGATCGCGATATCGCTGATATTGCTCTTTATCAACTTCAGATACAATTGCAAATGTGCTTAACAGGTCAACAAATTTTTCGGGGATAAGATTTGTTGTTTCGTAGCCTGTGCAATAGATAATCTTTTTGGCCTTGATTTTAGCCCCAGTTGAAGTCATCACAGCGTTATAACCTGGCTTATAAACCACGTTTTCTAACCCCGTTTTGTCGAAAATCAATAGCCCCCTTTTAACGTTGTATGCCAGCAGCTCATGTGTAAAACAAAACGCATCAATGCTTGCCCCTAGCCCCGAGAGAATTCCTGCATAAGCGCCTTGTATTGCATAACGTTCACTGATATCTTGTTCCGTTAACCATTTAACGTCAAAACCCGCCTCTTGCCGGGATTCAAACTCTTGCTTCAACCAGGAGACATCTTTTTTTCTAGCCGCGTAGTAGAGTGATTTTTTTGTTCTAAAACCAGCTTTCGACCGGATTTTCTTTGCGATTTCTCCCAATTTACCAATTGCTTCTCCACAGGCCCTGTAGCTCGCTATTGCAGCCTCTTCGCCAATTAGTTCCTTTAATCTATACAAAGGCACATCGATTTCATATTGCAACATCGAAGTTGTCGCCGCCGAACTCCCGTTCACAATTTCACGCTTGTCTATAAGTATACATTTCTTTCCATCACCCATGCATTGATGTGCGATCAAGGCTCCCGTAATGCCACCTCCAACGATAAGAACATCACAGCTGCGATCATCCTGTAAGGAAGGGTAATTGTTTAAAAGACCGTTTTTTACTAACCAGAAAGGTTCATTTGACTTTAAATCCATTGTAATAAAAGCATATTAAATGTTTGTATAACTAGTTCTAAAAAGAAATAGTTTGCTTGGCATTTTATTAAATTTCAAACCATTTGAGCATTACCAAGGTTATCTTATTAGCAATAAATAGTTTACTTATGCGAGCAATTTGGACGGGGGCTATTGGTTTTGGTTTGGTCAATATCCCAATTAAAATATATAGTGCAACGGAGAATGCGGCTTTGGATCTGGATATGCTTGATCGAAATGACCTATCCAACATTAAATTCAAGCGGGTAAATGAACAAACCGGCAAAGAAGTTAAATGGGACAATATTGTCAAAGGATATTTCATGAAAGACCATTATGTCGTGTTAGAAGATGCGGATTTTGAAGACGCAAGTCCAGAAAAGACTAAACTTATCAATCTCCATGCATTTGTCAAACTAATGGATGTTGACAGTATATACTTTGAAACCCCCTACTATCTGGAGCCACAAAAAGGTGGTGAAAAAGCCTATCAACTATTGCTCAAAGCATTGGAAAAAACTAAGATGGCGGGCTTAGGGTCATTCGTAATGCGAAATGTCGAGCATCTAGCCCTGATAAAGCCCTATCAAAACGCATTAGTTCTGAATAAAATACGTTATCAACAGGAGATCAGGACACTGGATGAGCTGAAATTGCCCAGTAAAATTAAAATTCAAAAAGCAGAAATGGACATGGCTACTCAACTGATCGAACAACACAGCGCATCCTTTGATATCAGTAGTTATAAAAACGAATACATGGACGATCTCCTCAAAATAATCAAACAAAAAGACAAAGGGAAACGTCCGACCATTCGAAAAATGAAAGTAGAGCATACAAAAGCAGATGATTTGCTTGCAAAACTGAAGGCAAGCTTAGGTTAAACATAGCACCCTGTACCATGATACGTAAACTAAAATCTGGGCAGTATCGAATATATGCCAAGCATCCAGATAAAGAAACGAACAGACGTCGGAATCTGGGTACTTTTGATACCCTTGAAGAGGCAAAAAAACATGAGCAAGAAATTCAATATTTTAAGCATAAGAAGTGAAAAATCATGAAAAATATCATACCGGAACAGAAAGAAGGTAAGCATCTGGATTGCTTTGAATCCCTCGAGTTTCCAAGTGAAGCTATTGCCGAATTAGCCTATGATTTGGCTATAAACAATCTTAGAAAGGTCAATCATTGGTATGAACTAGCGCAGTTACCTGCCACTGTGTTTCAATTAACGGCTGGTTATGGTACTCCAATTGATCGTTTACTCGAATTACATGATTATATTAGACTGGATATTCCAGGACCAGGGCTCCCAAGTAGTGATGGCTATGATTGGGTGAATGTTGTTAACCTCATTTCAGAAAAAACAAATGACTATCGTGTTTTTGCTATAACATTAAAACCTTGCCCCGACCCGAGCCATCCAGGAGATAAAAATACTGCGCATTTTTTCGAAGGGATTTCATCGTCAACTTTTCTGATCGAACAGCGGAGAAATAGCATCTTGTTCCAATATGCTGGAAGAAACGAGATCATCAATGTTGACAATGAAAATGTGAGTGATAATATCCGGAATTATCTTGTTGGCCTAGCAGCTAAAATGGGCGCATCTTATCCGCAGTGGAAATCACTTCTCAAAGGAATGGCTCATGCAGTAGCCAAAGAGTTTAATATGCAACATTAATGCTTTTTGTCCGCCGAAATTCGGTAGCAACTTTAATTTCAAAGTAAAAAGAACCCAATAAGGCAATTTTATACCTTTTATAACGTTCTATTAATAAAGATTCGATCTATGTTGTCGTAATTTTTTTTCTTATATTTATGTATATCATAAGGAGTTTTGGGGTATTATGAATCATACATTTCAATCTAACAATCAAACCATCATTAAGCTTCAATCTTTTGGCAGTCTAGTCATCTTAGATCAGCATTTTAATGTCGTTGGAATAACCGAATCTGTCGTAAAAGACCATGGCGCCAAAGAGGACCTCTTAGGAACTAATTTCTTTGATAGTTTTAACAATACATTTGGTGAAGCGCTATCCAAAATCAAAAATACCGTAGTTGATTTACTTGAAAACGGACAATCTCGCCATATTTTACCTATTAAAATAAGAAAAGAACGTGTTTACGTAAAATTACGGAGACATGATGAATACCTTTATATAGAATGGGAACAACAACACAAAAAATACATTGCCGCAAAAAAAATAAATGAGCTTAATTTTTTGCTAGACACTATCCAGCCTAATAATTGGGGTCGTGTTTGTTCGGCCATCAACAAGTTATTGAATTATGATCGGGTTTTCGTTTTGCAGATTCAGGAGACGGGTTACAGTTCAGTGATTGCGGAGCATACAGCAGACGGACAAGCCCATTTCAAAGGAAAAGAGTTCTCGAAAGATTTCATGCCAGAGGAAGTCTTGTCATACTATCGGAGTTATTCCTATCGATATGCTCCCAATATTGATCTAGAGGGACAGGAGTTCTATTATACAGACGAAGGGATTGATCCGCTCTCGAGCTTGTTATCACCTTTACCTGAGCTTCATCGGCTTTTTTTGAAAAAAATAAATGTCCAAAGCGCCTTGTTTTTTCGAATCTGTATCGATGACGAATTCTGGGGGTTGGTAGTGGCACAGAACGATGAAGAGCGAGTGGTCGATCTGCAGCAGCGAAAGCTATGTACATTTGCCATCCAGGCAGCCACCAGTAAGTATGAAAGTCATGTCAAACAGAATCTGCTGGAAAGAACGGAGCTTCTGAAACTCGCCGAGGAAGAATTAAAAAGAAGTCTCTCTGAAAATAAGATGGTGAATTGTGCTTTGATACAGCATATGGATATATTGACCCAGCTGGTTAATGCAGATGGATTGGCGATATTCAATCAGGGCGATGTTTTTAACTATGGCCATTCTCCGCAGAAAGCGCAATTTTATGAAATCATTCAATTCCTGCAAAAACATACCGATAAAGCCCTCTTCAAAGACTATAATTTTCGGCTAAATCATCAGGATAACTTTAAAGATAAACTCGGTTTTGCGGGACTTATGTATCTAAAGGTTGGCTTAGAAAACGATTATTACCTCGTTTGGTTTAGAAAGGAAAACCGCAATCAGGTGATGCAGATGGAGCTAAAAAATGAACCGCGTGAGAACAAGCAGCTCAAAATCTGGGCAGATATGCGCTATGACGTTGCCAAACCCTGGAATGATGCTGAAATCAATTTTGTTCTTCGTCTGAATCAGATTATCAAAGAATCTATTTTTGCAAAATTAAAGGAACGTCAGTTGCTGAATGAAGAGCTTCTGAGTTTGAACAATGAGCTGGAAATGTTTACTCATACGCTTTCACATGATTTAAAAAACCCCTTGTCCATCTTAAAAATGGGCATACAATTTCTACAGCAGCACTCCGACAATATTGACTTTACAAAAATCAATAAGTGGTACCAGAATTTCAGCCGAAGCGTTACGAACATTGAAGATATTATCAACAATATGGTTCAGTTAAGTCAGCACCGCTCTAGCATTTTAGACAAGGAACCACTTCCCATGGCGTATACAATTCAACGCATATTTCAAGAAAACAGTATTTTATATAATGTCAATAATTGTCAGCCTACTTTTGGTACCCTATTACCAATTTGGGGCGAAAAAAGTGCCGCATACCAAATTTTTTCCAACCTAATTATTAATGCAATAAAATATTCTGCACAAGCAGACAGGCCTTTAGTGACAATAGATAGTTCCCATGAAGACGATTATACGCATTATCAGATCAAGGATAACGGTATTGGCATACCGGATGACCACTTGCCTCATATTTACGAAATGTTTACCAGAGCAGACAATGTAGGTTCCATACCCGGTACAGGGATTGGACTTTCGCTCGTGAAACGGATAATGGAACGATTGGGCGGAAGTATAGCAATTGAATCAGAGGTCGGTTTGGGCACCACTGTCCACCTTTACTTCCCTATTGTTAAGCCATTTCCTGAGCAAATGTTACTCGATTGATCTTTGTTTCAAATCCTGAAATCTTTCAAACTATTTTCCACCTAACGTTGTTCATTTAGGGAGAGTATACCATCCCTCAAAAAAGGATCGTATCACTTAAAACGAAATCGAAAATGGAAGAGATATTGCAACATGCAGTAGTAAAACGAGGTTTAATTATTGCCTATTATTTTAGTAACATCTGGTATCGTAAAGGATTATTCGGGCAACGCACTATTCCCGATCCAACTGACACTGATCCTATCGAACATCCTGAGCCAGATATAGATGAAACCGATCCGGAAGAAGAGGAAAATATCAGCTACTCACATAAAAATCCGCATACAAGAAACAGCATCAACCCCAAAAAGAAATCTCCCGCCAACTGGGATGAAAATGTCAAAAATCCGGCCATACCAAAAAAGACAGATTGACCGATGGGTCAATCTGTAACGATATTCAACTTTCCCGTTTCATCAAAAGAAACATCGCTGATAAAAACAATACGTTGATCGCCCGTCTGTATAGTGCGGCCATGATATACACAGCGGATTTTTCCTTCCCTGTCTTGAAATAAACTATTATGCCCTGTTCCCGAAATTACTCCACCTCTATTGGTATTTTTTTCAATGATCGGATTGGATGACGATTTTTGATAGCTTCCCAAAGGCGCGGTTGCTGTAGCGTAGCCAACAGCGTAATTGGCTCCTGCGAAATAATTGGCCGAATACATCATATAGTATATTCCGTTTTCTTTGACTAGAAAAGAGCCTTCTGTCCATCGCCTATTGACTTCACCTGAAGTAACTGATCGACTTTCCCATTCAGACTGTGCATCGTGCATCGTCGCTGGGGGGCGCATTAAAAGAACCGGACTCCCAATTGCTTTCGTCATACTGCTATCCAATTCGACTCCGTAGACCCAGCTTTCTTCAATATTTTTATAGCCAAATTTCTTCTTCGCCCAATCTGCAATTTCTGATTCTACAGGATGTTCGTAGCAGCAGCGTGAATAGAAAAGATAATTTCTATGATCTGTATCTCTAAAAACATTTGCGTCAATGATGGGATATCCAGGGTCAAAAATGGGTTTGCCGGTCAGATCTCTAAAGGGCCCCAGTGGGTTATCCGCCACTGCAACTCCAATACGATAGTTTTCCAAGTCATTTTTAGGATTTTCTTTCCAGTGAGCACTATAGTACATGTAATATTTGTTGTTCACACGATAGACTTCAGGGGCCCAGAAATCCTTTTCTCCCCAACCATTGGGCTGTTTGGCATCGTATACTTTTCCCTCCTTTTTCCATGTCTTTAGATCTTTGGAGCTATAGGCTATAAAACCATTTTCGGTTCCGCCGGTCCCATATAAATAGTATTGATCCGAAGGTGGATCGAATACAATAAAAGGGTCACCAAAGGCTACGTCTGTCTGATAAGATTTTCTACCTTGCTTCGATTGCAGATCAGAGCTCAAAAAGCGAAACTTTGCAGTTTCAAACTGCGGAATCAAAACACCGCTGCTATTTGCCACGAAATGAATAGGTACGATGGCTGTCCGCCGAGGAGCAACTTTTTCATCTGAAAAATGGGTATGACAGACGTAATACCATTGCTTGCCTTTTTTAAATATGTCGCCATGTCCAGTTCCGGCAAATCCACTATTTTTTTGGCTTAGGGCAGGCTGATCGTCCAGTTTTTTCCAGGGACCATAAATATTTTCAGCGATAGCAACACCCACAGCATAGTCCTTATTCCGAAAATCATTCGCTGAATAGAACATATAGTAATATTTCCCCTCCCGAATGACAGTGGGACCTTCACTGACTGCCCAATCAGCATTTGCCGTATTTTCCCAGGGAAGTTCTGCATGGAGACATTCTTTCAGCGTTTCTTCCTTTATTCCAGAATAATCCGACTTCAGCTCCGCTACAAAAATCCGATTTCCCTCCCTTAGCCTTACATGAAACAGGTATTTTTTCCCATCTCTATCGCGGAATACAAAGGGATCAATTTGCTTTTGTCCAACAGCAATTGGCGCTTTAACCGCCTGTTTAAAAGGACCGGTTGGCGTATCACTGACTGCAATTGCAATATGCTCATCGGCTGTGTAAGCCATATAGAATTTCCCATTTTCAAACCATACTTGCGGTGCCCAAAATCCTTTTGAGCCAAAAATATCGCCTTTTACAGCAGCAAAACCTGAATTAGCTCCTTCCGGACTTACCCAAGACTCTAAATCTTTCGATTGATACACTTTAAACCCTTGCTGTTCTGCCGGATCACCATTTGTACCGTAGAGGTAATAATATCCTTTATGGTAGAATACAGTGGGATCCGCTTGAAAAATGCCATTGGTCGGCATCTGCTGATTTCCAATCTGATCTTTGTTTGTAGTTTGCGCAACCGTCCTTTGGCCAAAAAACAGCAAGAGCGCAATAGGCAGCAAATATATTTTATTCATTGATTGTAATACATCATATAGGTGAAAGCCTAAAATTGAATAAATATTTGCGAAGACGGGAGGTAAATCGTATCAATTGAACATCATTTTGTATCAAAATAGCTGCATACCCCCATACCTGCATATATCAAAATTTTCCTGATCATCTGTCAGGAAAATTTTTCCTAATTTAAAATACCTCTTTCAAAAGCAAATTTAACCAGATGTGCCGTATTTTTTACACCCGCTTTGTCGATGAGATTCTGACGGTGGCCCTCAACAGTACGCTTACTTAAAAAAATCTTATCTGCTATTTCTACATTCGTGTAGCCTTCCGCAATCAATTTTAAAACTTCCAATTCCCGCTCCGAGATATCAAAATCCGTTTGCAATTCCCCCGGGATCTGTGCATAACTCTGTCCAGAACGGACTTGATCTAAAAGTATCATGGCGATTTCCTCACTCATATACCGGCCACCGTTTGCAATGTGATTCAATCCAAAAAGCAATTCGTGATAGCCAACATTTTTGACCAAATAGCCAGCAAGACCAGATTCAAAGGCCTCGATGACATAATTAATCTGATTTAGCATGGATAGTATAACTACTTTAATAGAGTCATACTGTTTGTTTAGGACCTGAAGTAGTTCCATGCCGTCCATCTCATCCATACTGATATCTGTTAGGACAATATCAGGAATAGGATTTGAGCTTAAGAATTGGAGAGCTTCTTTTCCATTCGACGCTTCACCAACAACTTCAAATCCATCTTGTGATTCTAATAGTAATTTTATACCGTTACGTACAACCATGTGGTCTTCAACCAATAGGATTTTTATCATTATTATCTTTTTAAATAGTCAATTTTAGTAAAATACCTGTCGTCAATGTGTCATTCATGATGCGCGCATTGTAGAGCTCAGCAATCTTCATCAAACGCATTGGACTGTTTTCGAGCTTTGATACCGATAGGGCTTCTCCTTGCTGAAAAAATGGTGATACTTTAACAAGGATTTCAAATTCAATCACCTGCACTGAAATTGAGATGGCCTGCGAGGGGACTTCATCATTTAAATATTGGAATATTGCAGTCAGCAATTTAAATAGATGAACTTGTGCCTGATGATGTAGTTCCCGCAATTGAGGGTCAAGCAGCGCATCAATTGTAAAACCGGATCGTTTCTTGTAACTGGCCACCACTTCATCAAGGGCATGAAAAATTCCCAGGTCATTTAATATGGGATTATACAGTAATCCCGCTTTATTGCGGATTTCTACAACTAAAGTACTCAATGAATCACGCAGACAACGCAATTCTTCAAAATCTCCATAACGGTTTGTAAAATTCTGAAGAGATATACGCATCCCATAGAGCTCCTGAGCAAGCTCATCGCGGAAATATCGTCCTATTCTTCCAATATCATCCTGCTGATTTCTAATAATCGACTTGTAAAAATCTTCTTGACTACCTTCCCATATCTGCTTTAATTCAGACTGATCTTTCAGGCCTTCAGATTGGCCTTTCGCTCCTTCCGATAGGTCAAAATATAGTTTTTTGTTCTCGTCCCCCATATTGTTTTCCATTTCATGTTATAACTAATAACCACTTCAAGGCATGAACAGTTTTAAAAATTAACACCTATTTAAATAAAAAATGTATTCTTTAAAGTACTACGTATAAATACGTGCAGGAAAAAGATAAAAGGGGGAATTGGGACAGGAAAACACTTGTTGTTAAAGTATAAAGATTGGCAAAACAGTCCATTATCGAGGCGAAAACAAAATGTAAAACATTGAATTTCAAAAATTTACAAAAAACAAGTATTAATATACTTAGATATACTCTAATTAGAGTCATGTATCTAAATTACCTTTTCTAGCATCTTAATTGTAGTAAGTGTAGACAAGATAGACACTTAAAATTTGATAATATGGAAAATACAACAATCGATCAACTGTTTAAGGAAAAAAGACCTACATTAAAATATTTGGCAGCGCAATTTACAAACGATCCGGATGAACGGGAAGATTTGGTTCAGGAGACCATGGTGAGGTCACTAGCATCTATCGAAAAATTCCTGAAACATCCGAAATTGATGTCTTGGCTCTATATCATTATGAAAAATACGTATATCAATCAATATACACGTAATAAAAGATTAGAGAATTACAGAAGCGAATACATCAGCACGGGTTATCGTAATGAAATAACCACCAATCGCGGAGAAGATAATTTTGTTGCTTCTGATATACAGCATGCCCTCAATAATTTATCGAAGGATTATTATAATGCCTTTGCCATGTTTTTGGAAGGGTTTAAATATTACGAAATTGCAGAGCACTTGCAAATACCGGAAGGAACAGTGAAAACACGTATACATATGGCACGGAAATCATTGCAAAAGCAGCTAAAGATTTACTCGAAAAGTATAGATTAAAAGATTATTCAAAATAAAAAAGCAGGTGAAATACCTGCTTTTTTATTTTGAATAATCTAAGGTAAATTAGACAGGATCAATCGCAGCTATCGTGAATATTTAGTATATTTAGCATAGCAAATCAATAAGTTAACTATAAATCTGAGGACTTTACGAGATGAAAAAGAAATCGATCTTCATTATTTTTACGGGTTTAATCGGAATCATGCTTGTGATTTCCTGCCATTCCGGATCAAAAGAAAGCGAAAATCGGATACGGGTAAGTGGCGAAGGAAAAATTAGGATTATGCCGGATCAGGTTACACTAACGATCAACACAGCTTTCACAAAACCGCGGATGATTGATGCTGTTCGAGAAACCCAGGCAACTGTTGATACCGTAATCGCTTTGCTCCAAAAATATGGAAATAAAAAAGAAGACATTAAAACAAGTAGTGTATCTGCAAATAAGGATTATCAGTACATAGGAAATACAAATAAATTTGTAGGCTATCAAGCACAGCAAACGATCGATTTTGTTTTACATGATTTGTCCAAATTTACCGAATTAACAGGCAAATTACTGGAAACCAAAATAAGCGGAATCGGATCCATATCATTTGATCACTCTAAAGCAGATAGTATACTGAGAGAAGCCGATTTAATTGCTTATGATGATGCCTTAAAGTCTGCAAAAAAACTTGCATCTAGAGCAAATGTAGAAATCGGCAAACTATTGTTTTTATCCAACGACGGCAGTGCTTCCAACGAGTCAACACAATATCGAACTGGTATGGCCCTGGAAACCTTCAATAAGGCCTATGGTGGCGAAGGCTTTAAAATTGCACCCGAAGTCCTGGAGTTTAAAAGAACAATATTTACCGAATTTGAAATTAAATAGCTAACAAGGAAGGATGTAGCTAACAAGGAAGGATAAAGAATCTAGCATTTAAATGCCATTCGCAAATCATCATGCATTTATTTAACTTTACAGTAAAATATACAACAATGCATTTTTCTTATTTTATCGGCATTTATTTTATTGTAGCCTGTACAGCAGCTTCGTGTCAAAATTCAACGACTGGTTCAACCAATCAGCGAAAAATACGCATACCAGGCAAAGAAGCATCTCTTTCCCCAGCGATTGAGCAAAAAGCAGTTGTAGAATCTAATCAATCCGCCCAGCCTAAAGATTCATTGATTGATGGCCAAATTCTTATGCCTTATACCTATCGTGTTTTTGACGATAACAATGTGTCTAAAATCATTAACCCAAGTTGGCTCGAACTACATCGAAAAGATGGCAAGTACAATATAGGAAAAGCGGTTTACTCCATCGTTTATGAAAAAGAAGAACCTTGTGCAGGATTACCGACAGAAACGATCAATCCGAAGGCAGATGTACTACTTTTCTTCAATATTTCAGCATTGCAACCCGGCCCCGTGGATAGCATTCCCTTTCATAATAAAATCGTTCCCCCAAATCAGCCAATGGAATTTTCCTTTAAAAATGATAAATATAAGTTGGTGGCTGCTGGAATAGAATTCTATAAGGACGAAAATACAAACATTGAACATCCGGGATATACCTTAAAACTTTTCATCAATAATAAGTTTATTCGGACGCTTATTGATCAAGATGCCTATCATGATACCGCAACAGAGCTTGAGTTTATTGGTGATCTAGATAGGGACGGTATATTGGATTTTATAATTTCAAGCCCAAGAGATTATGAAGAGCATCGTAAAATACTCATCTTATCAACGCAAAAATTTCCTTACGTTGGGACTGTTCAATTTGACTGTTAACGGGACAAATAAAACGAACTATTCATGGCAGATCCTGCGGAAAAACAGCTATCTCCATAAACGATTAAATGCGGGGAAACATAGTATCTATTTTTTTCGTATATTTAATATATAATTCATATTCAGTTCATATGAGTTTCGTTACTTTATAATGCGATAGTTAATGTAGTCAACGGAGTTAATGTATCTATTATGAAAACGATAAACTATTTTTTCCAGCGGATTATATTTAGGATCTTTTTAGGTCGATTTAGTTCATTCTATTCACCATTGAGATTCCACAAAACTTAGTTGTTTTAAAAACGGCATTGAGGTCCGATAATTTTATTTTTATAAATGCTTTTAACCAAAGATGCCTTTGGCAAAGATTTTATTTGGGGAGTTTCTACAGCTGCCTATCAGATTGAAGGAGCACATGATTTACATGGAAAAGGTCCTTCCATCTGGGATATATTCGTCAAGAAAAGAAATCGCATATTTCAGAATCAGCATGGCAATGAGGCATGTGATTTTTATAATCGCTATATCCAGGATTTGTATTTGATGAAGGGAATGCATATTCCAAACTATAGATTCTCTTTATCATGGAGCCGTATATTTCCAGCGGGCACTGGTGAGATAAATCAAGCTGGATTGGACTTTTATGATCGTTTGATCGATCTATCGCTCGAATTAGGGATAACACCCTGGGTTACATTATATCATTGGGATCTTCCACATGCATTAGAAAAAAAAGGCGGCTGGGTAAACCGTGAAGTGAAAGATTGGTTTGGAGAATTTGTTTCCAAATGTGTCGATGTCTATGGTGATCGTGTCAAGAATTGGATGGTTTTGAATGAACCTACCGTATTCACCGCTGCAGGCTATTTTTTCGGTGTACATGCGCCAGAAAGGAAAGGTCTCGGTAATTTTTTGGCGGCAGCGCATCATGCGGCCCTAGCTCAGGCTCAAGGTGGAAGGATCATTAAGTCATTGCTGCCCGATAGCGAAGTAGGAACGACTTTTTCCTGTTCTCATGTCGAGCCATTCACAACGAAAGAAAGAGACATTATTGCGGCAAAGAAAGCCGACGTTTTGCTCAATCGTTTATTTATAGAGCCCTTATTAGGAATGGGCTACCCGACCAAGGAGATCAAGATACTGAATAGAATTGAAAAGTACATGCAGGCCGATGATGAAAGGGATCTGAAATTTGACATGGACTTTATTGGTGTACAGAATTATACACGGGAGATTATACGATATGCGATGTTTGTTCCTTACCTTCAGGCAAAAATTGTATCAGCCAAAGAGCGTAAAGTTGAATTGACCGAAATGAACTGGGAAGTTTATCCAGCTTCGATCTATCATATGCTTAAGAAATTTAGTGCCTACCCCAATATCCCTCCCTTAATCGTTACCGAGAATGGCGCTGCATTTCCTGATCAAATCGAAAATGGCCTTGTTCACGATCCCAAAAGGTTAGACTATCTGCAGCAAGCTTTACATCAAGTTTATCGAGCGAAGCAAGAGGGGATCAATGTCAATGGATACTTTGTATGGACGTTTCTTGACAACTTCGAATGGGCCGAGGGATATCGGCCAAGATTTGGACTGGTGTATGTTGATTTCAAAAATCAACAGCGTATTATAAAATCCTCTGGTCATTGGTATGCAGACTTTTTAAAATAATTGGAATGCTTAATTATCTTTATGACGAGATACATTATTTGTAATTTTCAATAAAATTATTCCCAGAAGTAATGCCGCAACGATACTGAGTATGGTCACTAGGGTATTCCTTCCATTATCTGCCCAGAAATACAGTGATAGTCCACCTAAAATACATGGCACAGCGATAACGATAAATTTAACCCAATACACCCGGTCTTCTTCCTTACGGATAGTCTTCGTTTCGACAGCAGCTAAAACAGCTGCCTTATTCGTTTTAAAATAGGTGAGAATCATTTCGATTTCATCTGCGCGCAATTCGCGGGGACGTATTACCCTTTCTTTCAATGCAATAAGTAAAGTTTTGCCATCTCGTTGGACTGAAATAATATCAGCCATTGGAAAGCGTTTTTTATACCCCATAGGATTCACGGCGTAACCTTTATAATCACTGTTTTCCGGACATAAACAGACAAAATAATCCGAATTCATGGAGAAGATCACATCAGAATGCTCCCGTCTGGTTTCTTTCCAGACATCGATAGCAGGCTTAATGGCGGTAAGCAATAGGCATTGAAAAATAAATATACCAAAAGAAAGACTGAATATCCATGACAAAGAAAATGAAAGGGCTAAAAAAACGATGATAAACCAGATTACATTTGACCAAAAGTCAATTTTGCGCTGCAAAAGATAGAAAACAATGACACAAATGATTGGGGCAATGCTGGATTTCCAATCCCAAAATATACTCACGATTCCAAGAATTGAAAACAGCGCATAATTCACTAGCTGAAAGTACGCTGACTTCCGCTGAAAATTAGTTCTTTTAATTTCAATGATATTTTCCAATGTGTTCTTTAATGAAAGAAAAAAATCTCTTTAGCTAATATATCTTTGATTGCATAAATATAAATATCTTTAGTAAATATAAACGCGTAAAAAATACAAAGCACGACAATGAAAACTTTTCAATTTAAATCCCATAATGTTAAAAAGGGCCTGATCTTCGGATTTGGTTACCTAATTGTTGTATTTATTCTATTCTGCTTAGTTTTTGGCGGTATAAATGGGCTCGCTGATGCGGTCAACAATTTTGGTTCGGCGAAGGGCCTTGGCATCTTGGTTGCTGTAATCGTAATCGGCCCGCTAATTATACTATTGCAATTCATCAACCCTAAGATCGAAATACAAGTTGACAAAGATAAGTTATCTATTAAACAGCCGAAAAAGGAGGACAAAGTTATCCTGCTAGATGTCATTGATAAGATGGAAATTAATCACGCTCTGGTCAACCAGCTTCAGCTATTCGGCAAAAATGGACAGCTGCTAACGACGATACATCCTCAGAACGATATGAATGTTATTTTCGCTATTGCAGATGCCATCGCGCAACATGGCGGATTTATACAAAAAAAGGGAAACAAGAAAATCTTTGGCAATCCTGTTGAAACCATCTCCTATTCGAAACAATAACGATATATACTGGATTCCATGAAGAGGATGACAAAAATTCGATATTTATTTTTAGTTGGTTTAACCATACTCTTAGGATTGCTCTCACGCAAAATATCAGCCATACCACCCATTACTGGAGATGTGCTTTATGCGGTGATGATTTATTGGTTGTCGCGATTTTTATTTACGGGGAAATCATTGTTATTTTCTTTTGTAGCTACAATCATTTTTTGTTTTAGCATCGAGTTTTTACAACTTGTACAATGTCCATTACTTAGATCGATAAGAAGCAATCCCCTACTGCGGCTAGTATTTGGTCAGGGTTTTCTGTGGTCAGATCTAGTCGCCTATTGTATTGGAACAATCGGTGCTGCTTTATGGGACTATACGAGGTCTCGAAAAATAGACATGACAGACAAAGTGCGGGATAAATAGCTTTACTTGGTGGTTTTAGCTCCCATATCCTTTCCCATCTTTTCGTAAACAACATCATTAGGCTGCCAAAGTTCTATTTTATTCCCTTCGATATCCATGATATGAACAAATTTACCATAGTCAAATGATTCGATGGTATCAAGAACTGTGACCCCCTCTTTTTTCAATGCATCGACCAATAGCTCCATGTTTTCTACGCGATAATTGATCATAAAGTCTTTATCTGAGGGGGCAAAATAAGTTGTATTTTCTTTAAAAGGGCTCCATTGCGTAAATCCTTTTTTTGTACTATCGCCCCCCTGATACCACTCAGATACGGCGCCATACGAGTTTGTCGTTAGGCCTAAGTGCTCGGCATACCAGGCCCTAAGTTTTTTGGGATCCTTGCACTTAAAGAAAACTCCACCAATTCCGGTCACTCTTTTTAACGTCGTGGTCCTACTCGGATGTGTCAAGTTATTAAAAGCATATCCCATTCCAAATGCCAATAAGATAGTTCCGACAAATAAGGTTCTTTTCATTATACAATAAGATTACATACAACTTGCTTCAATCTCTTTCGAATTTAATGTTTTCCCTTCAGAGATTAGTGAAAAACGAGATTGTATTTATACATTTGATTTTCATAAGATTCGCCCTCCTACCGGAGGAACAATTTTAGATAAATCACTGATAGTTACTGTATTTATAATAGATAGATTTATGTATAACTTTAAAAATGATTATTCGGAAGGGGCACATCCTCACATTTTAGAGAAACTTGTTGAAACCAATCTGATACAGCAATTGGGTTATGGAGAGGATGATTATTCGAAAGAAGCAAAGACGATTTTAAGAAATAAGATTGATAACCAGCATGCTGTTATCCATTTTTTATCTGGGGGAACACAAACAAATCTGCTTGTTATATCCTTTCTCTTACGTGTGCATGAGGCGGTGATCAGTGCAAAAACAGGGCATATATCTGCAAATGAAACTGGTGCTATAGAAGCAACTGGACATAAAGTCATTACTGTTGAAACAGCGGACGGAAAATTGACACCTGAAGATATCACCAAGACACTAAACGACCATGCTTTGGCACCACATGTGGTAAAGCCACGGATAGTTTATATTTCTAATTCGACTGAAATCGGCACGATATATTCTTTGGCAGAGCTGAAAGCGCTATACCTATGCTGTCAGCAGCAGCAACTGTTGCTTTACTTGGATGGTGCACGCCTAGGTCATGCCTTGACTGCAGAAAACAACGATCTAACATTTGCAGCTATCGCTAAGTACAGTGATGTTTTCTATATTGGTGGAACAAAAAATGGTGCGCTTTTAGGGGAAGCAGTTGTGTTTAATCGCCCCGATTTAGCGCAGGATTTTGATTATGCAATTAAACAGAAGGGTGCTATGCTCGCTAAAGGCAGAGTGCTTTCCATTCAATTTCTAGTGCTATTTAAAGATGATCTGTATCTTGAACTGGCATGGAAAGCGAATTCACTTGCTATGCGGATGGCGAAGGCCATCAAGGATAGAGGTTATTCTTTTCTCACGGATTCCACGACAAATCAGATTTTCCCAATTTTACCTAAATCAGTCATCAATACACTGCTTTTAGATTATCAATTTTATATATGGAAGGAAATAGATCATGATCATGCAGCAATCCGTTTGATTACCTCCTGGGCCACAGACGAGACACAGGTCAATAACTTCATAAACGACATACTGAATTCATAGGCGGCTCAACACCTTGCTCATCTAGATCATAAACGAAAACACCCAATAAGTAACCATATACTTATTGGGCGTTTCCTATAAAATTAAAAAGACTAATCTTTAGGTTCCAGTGCTTTCCACACTCCTGCTGCTACAGCCGCTCCTACGAGAGGCGCAACAATAAACAGCCAAAGCTGTGATAATGCCTGTCCACCGGCCAGAACTGCGGGCCCAAATGAACGGGCTGGATTAACCGATGTACCTGTCACCGGAATAGCTACTAAATGGATCAGAAGAAGTGTAAAGCCGATAGCGAGTCCGGCCATTGTACTATTGCCCACCTTCGAAGTCGTTGCCAGGATCACAAATAGAAAGATAAAGGTTAATACAGCTTCAATCAGAAAGGCCGAAACAGTGCCATATTCGTTTTGATAGCCCTTACCCCAGCCGTTTGAACCATAAGCCCACTCACCTGCGGTAAATCCGCCCAATTGCCCGCTTAAAATCTGCTGGAGCACAAATGCACCCAAGAGCGCACCGATAAATTGAGCGACAATATAGACGATCGCATCCTTGGCAGACATTCTTCCTGCCAATAATACGCCAACTGTCACCGCAGGATTAATATGACAGCCAGAAATTCCCCCAATTGCATAGGCGAAAACGACAACCGATAGACCGAAAGCGACGGCAATACCCAAGAGCCCCAGCCCAGAAAGGCCACCCATGGTGTTGGCTCCTGCAATAGCGGCTGCTCCGCAGCCAAAAAGCACCAAACCAAATGTTCCAATGAGTTCGGCGACAAATTTTGAAGATGTTTTAATTTCCATATGAATCTGTTTATAACTTAGTTAACTCTAATTTAATCATTTTCCATATAAAATTATACTGCTAAATAAATTATTGTAGAACAATATCCACACAGGTAAAAAACAACTCAAATAAGATTTCGAAATTAATTTAGCCAGATTTCATCACAGGCGATAAGTGCCTTTCGCTTCGGATGGTACCTCCATTCAGGTAATTTTGGCAATGGCTCAGCATAAACCTTGACCACTTTGATATGGTCATTTATTAATGCGCGATAACGGACCTTCTCCAAGGTATAATCCTCTTCTACAGATTCAAGCTTATGGAAAAGTACTTCCTGAAAATCCGTACCATTCTTAGACACAGAAATCCTGATTTCCTTCGGTGGAAATATCCAATGCCTGGCATCCTTTAGAAAATTAAGCTCAATGGTATCTATCTGCTTCTCCTGTTTAAAATCAAAAGTGATATCTATTGGATCACCATTCCACAACAGCCAATTATAACTATAATCCATATAACCGGGTACGCTATCCGTTAGTGTCTTCAGTCCGTTAGCAGGGAAAGAAGGATCAAACGGGTATTTCAATTTTATAGTTGCATCCGAGGCTTTGTTCGCTCTAACGCCAGCGTTGAATATCTCCATCCACTCCTTTGCATAGCCATCTGGGGATAGTCCACCCTCGGCGAGCTCCACGACGCCTAGTTTTTTGGCATCTTCAACAAATTGTTTTACTTTACGGCTGACATTGGGTCTTACCCTCCAGCGTCCCTCCTTTTGCTCAAATATACCGTGTTGATGCGGACCATAAAATCTGGCTTGTTGCAAATACGTATAATCCAGTCCCAATCCAATACGTCTAACACGCGACTCCAACATTGGATTTCCTTCACTGGCAACTTCGGCCTTTTCCAGTAATGTACTATACTGGTCCATGGCTTCTGGACTTAAAAAGTCCTTTCTATTGTCAATTGGATTTCCATAGATCGACAGCGCTGACGAGGCTCCGGGCAAATGATTTCTTCGTTGGACGAGATAGGCTTTGATAAACGGTCCAGCCTGACCATAATAGCCCTCGATAAACTCGTCGGTTAGCTGCTTTTCTGAAAGCCCTGTATTCCAGGCGAGATTAGCCAATACATAGGCGTTTAGTTCAGCCATATCACTATATGTGCCTCCGCCCCCCTGCAAAAAGACTCCTTCAATACCCTGTGACTTCAAGTACTGCAAACTCGATTCCATCGTACCTTGGATTGGAAAAGGTGCAAGATAATTGGTAAACTGTGTCAGATAATCCCATACAAATACATGTTTAGCCTTAGCTTTCCAAGCCCCCAATTGTCTACGGAATGCTGCCGCAGAAGGTTCACTCTCCATGTCATTTTTTCTAAAAGCATCGATATTACTTAAAATAACGGTGACATTATCTGCAACACGAAGCTGTGCTGGAGCATTTGCAGATTCCAGATAGGCCAGTGTAGTGAATTTCTTGTCGGGAAATTGAGCAGCTACTCTATTTACGAAACGGATCAATGAGCCCTGTGGCCCACCTTCTTTCCTATCAATAGCCTGGCAACGATCACAGGTACAGCTACCGATATCATCGTTAGCCGCAATGGACCAGTAGATAGCCGCCGGATTTTCGAGCATCTTTTGTTTAAAATAGGCTACTGTGTGATGAAAAACTTCCTCATTGGATAAACAAAGTTGAATAGGCTGACGTTTTCCATCATATAAAGAATAATATTCAGGATGATCTTTAAAATAAATTGATGGCGGTAATATTTTACTAAAGTTATGCCCCCAATCGCCCCATCTTTCCTCCAGATTATGCAATCCATACCAATCCATATACTCCTGATCTAACTCCACAGGGAAATAAACCTCTCTAAACTTAAAATCGGGTTTGGCATAAATCTTTAAGTCTGAATCTACAGCTAAGAGCGTTAATTTGGGGATATATGTATTTTCCTTGCCTACATACCATTTTCTCCCGCCTATGATATCCCTTACATACCGATAGGCTGCAAACAATACACCTTTGCCACTTCCTTTGATATAGATACTATTCCTTACAGCTTGAATGGAATAACTATCCTCAGGGAATGCACTGCTTATAGGCATTTTCTCTAAAAAAATGGAACGGGTTCCTTCCAATGTAGCGCCTATTGCAAACTTGGTACCTGTGCTTTCCGCCGTAAATACGTTGATAACGTCCACAGCTTTTTGTAAGACAGGATCCTGCATATTGGCTTGAATTACATAATCCGTTTTTCCATTTTCAACCAATGTAATTCTTTCCTTACCTTGAACTATCGTTACAATAGACAATAAGCATAACATAAACTTCCACATCATATTAAAAATACTTCCAGCCCCCCTAAGTGTAAAGCATCTATTTTCTAAAACTAAGCATGGCCGATTCTTAAACGTACACGTGAAATCAGTTCAGAAGGAGCAATGGGTTTTTTAATATAATCATTCGCACCAACCTCAAATCCTTCTACAATGCTGTTATCATCACGGTAGCCAGAAATAATAATAACAGGCACCTGATTATTCGTATTGCCCTTTCTAATGCGATCAATAATTTCGTAACCATTGGCAAAAGGTAATGCCAGATCCGTTATGACTAAATCAATTGTTTCGTCAGAAACCAATGCGAGTGCTTCTTTGCCAGATTTGGCAAGCAATAGATCATAGCCCTCCCTAACAAGAACAAATTGCATTGTGCCCAATAGAATTTCATTATCTTCGATAACAAGAATTCTCTTTTTTTCGTTCCCCATAGCGGTAAATTTTTAGTTTTTCACAGTGGTACAAAGTTTCGAAAAAAAAGAAAAACTCCTTGTAGATTAACAACTACAACCCTATTAAAAGCATTTAAACAAAGAATTTAATCATTAGCTTTAATTTAAATGACATTGCAATGACATCTAAACCAAGCGATATAAAAGTTAAACAACTAAACTAGTATGTAAAATTTCAACTTCTCGGATTAGATGGCGGATAATATCCGCTGTCGATAGTTCACTGTAAGGGTGAATGGATTGCCCGGCCCAAATATTTACAAAATCAACCTTTTGATGCGCCCTTGCTACCTTTCTTAATTCGCCCGTCAACTTATTTTGATAAGGGTACGGCAGGATCTTTTTCGAAGCATCCAAAACTTCGATAAACTTATTCTTAATCCCTCTGGCATAACGTCCTGAAAAGCTTCTTGTCAATACAATCTCCGATTCCTGCACCTGTGAAAGGCGCTTTTTCTCAAAATCTTGCAAGGCGCTCTCTTTAGATCTAAGCAGTAAACTACCGATCTGATAACCGGCAGCTCCCAATAGCGTCGCCGACTGGATAGTCCTTCCATTATAAAGGCCTCCGGCATAAATTAAAGGAACACTGACCTGTTCTTTCACTTGTGGCAGCAGGGAAAATCCGCCGATCTCCGGAACAGGCATCTCATCAAAACTTCCACGATGCCCTCCAGCCTCCAATCCCTGCACACAGATAATATCGATACCCGCCTCTTCCAAAGCTATAGCCTCCCTCACCGAAGTACATGTACCAATAATAGTTACATCATTATCCTTCAGGCGTTTTATACTCTGCGTATCTAAATTACCAAAAGTAAAGCTTACGACTTTACAGGGATGCGCTAGAATAGCGTCGATTTGCTCTCTATAATCGGTTATACGAATGCTATCAAGTGCTGGTAAAGTCACTTCTAGGTCATGCGCCCTGGCGAGTTCCTCCACAAAGACCTTTGTCTCGTTGTATTGTGCACGCAAATCAGCTGATATCTCTGGAATAGTATTCACAAAAATATTGACAGCAAAGGGGGTATTCAAATTTGCAGCTGTTGAACGAATCAGATCGCTGCAGCGATCTGCTGGAAGATCGCCTAAAGATAAGGAGCCGAGCGCACCGGCACGCGAGGCCGCAATAACCATTTCGGGGGTAGTAACACCAAACATGGGGGCCTGGATAATTGGATATTCAATACCTATTAATTGTGTGATTTGATTTGACCACTTCATATCAGGGATAATTTTTAATCATTAAAAATCGACGATAATACCGTTATTGTGATTGCTCTAATTTAGATCTTTTTAGCACAAAATATACGATGCTGTTGATAAAAAGATCCTAGAAAGCGCATACCAAATAACCGATTTATACCGTATATTTAGAATATCGTATTACGTAACAATCAATTTTATGAAAATCGCCTTCTTTTCGACAAAACCTTACGACAAATTATTCTTTGAACAGGAAAATAGCACTTATGGTTTTCAGTTTAATTTCTATGAAACGCATTTAGGTCCGCATATTGTCAATGCTATTGAAGATGAAAAAGTTGTCTGTGCATTCGTCAATGATAAACTAAACCGACAGGTTATTGAGATACTTGCACAAAAGGGTGTGGAACTCATCGCCTTGCGCTGTGCCGGTTTTAACAACGTTGACCTGGAAGCTGCTAAAGAGTTTGGAATAAAGGTTTGCAGGGTCCCCGCTTATTCACCTGAAGCTGTAGCCGAACATACAATGGCTATGTTGCTCACCCTTAATCGAAAAACACATAAAGCTTATAATCGGGTAAGAGAGCAAAATTTTGCATTAAATGGTCTTTTGGGGTTTAACCTTTACCAGAAAAAGATTGGGGTAATTGGTACAGGAAAAATTGGAAAGGCTTTTATCAAGATTGCATTGGGATTTGGCGCAAACGTCCTCGCCTATGATTTATTTCCAGATCCGCAACTGGCCGCACAAGGCGTCAGTTACAAATCATTGGATGAGGTATTTCAGGAATCGGATATCCTTTCACTTCATTGTCCGCTCACTCCCGAAAATCACTATCTCATTAATAAGGAATCTTTGGAGAAAATGAAAAATGGTGTTACTATTATTAATACGAGCAGAGGAAATCTCATCAACACCAACGATGTCATTAAGGCCCTTAAAGAACGAAAAATTGGCCTTCTCGGCATTGATGTTTATGAACAAGAAGAAAAGTTGTTTTTTAAAGACTTATCGACAACAATCATTGAAGATGAAACAATACAATTGTTGATGAGTTATCCGAATGTTCTGGTCACAGCACATCAGGCCTTTTTCACAACAGAAGCCTTAACAGAAATTTCGCAAAGAACCCTGCGAAGCATTGCTGACCTATCCACCAAAGGAACGACGGATGCAGAGGTCTTGTTGTAAAGGAACAGATAGCTGCCTACCCCCTTTCGCTTTTATAACTTTCCCACCAGTCATCAAGTCTTTCGATGACTGGTAATAAAGTTTTGCCCAATTCACTAAGTTTATATTCCACTCGTGGCGGCGATTCAGCGTAAATCTGTCTGCATAAAATACCATCCCGTTCAAGCTCACGGAGCTGAACAGTTAGTGTTGTTTGGGCCATATCTTCCATTTCCCGCCTCAATTCACCAAATCTTTTAGGGCATTGCTTGGCAATAGCTTTAATGAGCAGAACTTTCCATTTCCCCCCGATGATCTTAAAAATTCCGTTAACATCACAACAGGCCCCAAAATTTTCACTTTTTTTTTCATTCATAATCATCTCATACTGACCATTAGTTCATAAAAACATACTAAGTACATAACTTATAACTACTTGATTGTAAAAAATATCCAAACTATTTTTAACCGTAAAATTATTAAAAACTTTCTATATGCGCTTTCAAATTAAAGATTTACTTCATATTTTCTTGCTCTCAACAGGCATATTTCTTTTCGTGATAGATCTTTTTATTATTAATGTATCCTTACCTACGATTCAGCATTCACTACAGCTAAGCAATAGTGATACACAATGGATTATCATCCTTTACATCATTGGTTACGCAAGCCTTCTCATTAATGCTGGCAACGCGGGAAACCATTTCGGAAAGAGAAAATTATATTTAATAGGAATGGCAGGTTTCACCCTTGCATCCCTCGTCTGTGGTCTATCCAATCATCTTTACATGCTATTGGCGGGTAGACTGATACAGGGAATCAGTTCCGGGCTTATGGTTCCGCAGGGTATAGCGTTAATCACCTTACTTTTTGAAAACCGGGAAAAAAGAGCGATGGCATTGGGCATCTATGGAAGCATAGCCGGTATTGCCTCTGTTATTGGTCAGCTCTTGGGCGGAATACTTCCTGATCAGACTTGGATAAACGAAAGCTGGCGTCTTATTTTTCTAATTAATGTCCCAATAGGATCACTTGCCTGCCTAGCGGTTTACCGTTACACGCCTAAAGATCAAGTGAACGGACAATCTCCGCGCTCTTTCATGCCTATGATAACACTATTTATTCTTTTAATGGGAATTATTTTTCCATTAATTATGGGACCTGAACTGAAATGGCCCTTATGGTCACTGCTGCTGTTGGGAACAGCAATCGTCCTTTTCATCGTATTTATCAGAAAGCAAAGAGCATTGGAGCAAATGGGATATGCTAGTCTCCTCAATTTCTCTCTATTCAATAACCGGGTTTTCAATTTAGGATTGCTAGCAGCATTAGCCTATTACATGGTACAGGATGCTTACTTTATTATTAATTCCAATTACCTTCAGAATCAAAAACAGTATTCGGCTACAATGACAGGAATTGCCTTTGTTTATCAAGGTATTGGTTATGTACTGGCAAGTATCGTTGTCAGCAAATTGATCCAGCGGCATGGAAAGATGGTTGTCCTTTTCGGCCTAGGGATTATGATCTTAGGGTTACTGTCTCATCTTTTTGTTTTCAATACATTGCTTTTAGATCCGCATCAGGTACATGCGCTCTTCTTTTTCTATGGTATTGGCTGTGGCAGTGTATTACCTGCATTGATGACGCTTGCATTAAAGGATCTTCCTGAAAAATTAGTTGCAGTAGGATCGGCCATCTATCTCACAGTACAGCAACTATCTATTTGTTTAGGAATTGCATTTATTGTCGGTGTATTCTTACATCAACAAAAAGCTAGATTTTTCTTTTGGCAGGACATTTCCTCAGCCTATGGTTACGCAACGACATTATCGGTCATATTACTTTTATGTGTGGTAAGTTTAATAAGCTATTTACCTTCAGAAAAAGTAAAATAAAACCAAATGTAGTTCAATATTTCAATCGATGGGATAAATACTTAAAGTCGTTGATGAGATCGTTAATCTGCTGCCTTATACTTATTTATTAATGCGTAATCATATGGGATACGCATACTCAGCGGAGCCGCTTCCCATATATCCCCGCCGTCGGGCAAATAGAAATCATAGGCATTATCCAGGAAATTTTCACCATTGGGAGCTTCCTGCCACTTTTTCTTTTCTCGATTATACAGGAGTATCATGCAGCTCACACAGATCCCTTTGTCTTTGAGACTTGGATTTTCATAGCATTTGCCAATTTTTATATTCAGTTTCTGCTGAATAATAACATCTGTCAGCCTTCCATTAGTCAGGTGAATTAAAGCCAGTTGTGCGTCTTCATCTGTTGGTGATTTTTTTGCGGGTTTTAATTGATGGAATTGAGCCTTATTTATCCGGTCTATTTCTGCCGGCCTTAAGTCCATGGTTAAAAGATTTGTATCAACAGGATGAAGGTCATTAACTTCAGCTACCTGGGTAACACCGGCTTCCAATGGGCGATTCAGTTTGGATGTATCTGCATCAAGCGCAGGTGAACCATCATTTTTATCAAATAGTTGAGTAAGTTCGGAGATATGATGCCCTATTTGATTAAAACCTACAACATATTTTAATACAACAAAAGCCAATAAAGCAATGAAAAACAAGATAAACAATCCTTTCATGGCTCCCGTACGACGGCGGCTATTTGCTTCTACTTCCAAAAATGAAGACGCATCGGGATTCGCTCTTTGGGAATCATTGTTATTTGCAAGCTCATCATAATCCAGTAAAAACAAGTCTTTGCCGTCAAATCGGTCAATATGCTCTTCTTTAAACATCCGCACAATATCCCGGGCGGCTTTTAATGTCACATTCGCCTGTTTGGCAATGAGATCAAGAGCGTCATTTTCATCTCCCTGCTTAATTAAATCGCGAATAGTTGCTTTATCAATTTCAATTGTATTTACGAGAATATTCTTGGCCATATCCTTTTATCTTTCTGCTTTAATGTTGTGTTGTATTACCAACAACGCCAGTCTTCCCAAAAGTGAGATTTAAAAATGAAAGATCAATGAAAATTTCTTCCTTTATGAAAAACACCTCTTATATTATCATCTGCTGCCGTCAGATCTTTTAATAGTCCTGACATATCAAAACATCGTTGTGCAATCACGTGAATAACTTCACCTTCAACCTGTATTTTACCGGCCACCATGAAGAGTTTTGAACGGAGGATCTCCTTTCGATATTTTTCAAATATAGTGCTCCAGACAACAATATTTGCAAAGCCTGTATCGTCTTCAATAGTAATAAATAAAACACCTTTCGAAGTACCCGGTCGCTGCCGAACAGTAATTAGCCCACATACTTTCACGGGCATATCGTTTTTTAATAAAGCCAATTTTGCTGTGGGAACAACCTGGAGAAGATCTAATTTCCCACGCAAAAAACTGACCGGATGTGCTTTAATGGACAAAGAGGTTCTTGCATAATCTGCTACTACGTGCTGGCTTTTTGTCAATAAAGGCAGGGCAATCTGTCCTTCTGCCATACTCTCAGAAGGTTGTCCCTCAAATAATGCGATCGGACGGTCACCCAATGCCGTAATTTCCCAAAGCGCTTTTCTACGATCAATATCCAGGGAACGGAAAGCGTCTGCATCAGCTAATTTCTCCAAAGCGACAAGGGATACCCCTGCATCCATCATGCCTGTAATGGATGAATAGCTCGGGCATCTTCCTTGTGTCAGCACCAAGGCCTCTTCCTGTGAAAACCCTTTAATTTGGCGTAAACCCAAGCGAAGGGCATGTGGTTTTCCAATTTCTCCTTCCAGGCTGTTGTCCCAGGAGGAATGATTAATATCAATAGGAAGTACTTTGACACCATGTTTCTGTGCATCAATAACAATTTGAGCCGGCTGATAAAATCCCATTGGCTGGCTATTGAGTAAAGAGGCTGCAAAAATATCAGGATAGTAACACTTAAGCCACGAGGAAACATACACCAGTAAAGCAAAAGATGCCGCATGACTTTCGGGAAAACCATAACTGCCAAAACCTTCCAATTGTTTAAAAACCCTATTGGCAAATTCTTCGGTATAGTGTTTCTTCACCATACCGTCAACCATCTTTTTGTGAAAGGCAGACACTTTTCCTTTTGCTTTGAATGTTGCCATGCTGCGTCGCAGTTCATCAGCCTCTGCTGGCGTAAAACCTGCTGCAACAATCGCTATTTCCATGGCCTGCTCCTGAAAAAGAGGCACACCCAATGTTTTTTCAAGGATGGTCTGGATCTCCGTACTGGGATAGTCAACATGTTCCTCTTTATTTCGACGGCGTAAATAGGGATGCACCATATCACCCTGTATAGGCCCTGGGCGTACAATGGCCACTTCAATAACCAGATCATAGAATTCCCGCGGTTTTAACCGGGGCAACATCGACATCTGGGCCCGGCTTTCGATCTGGAATACGCCCAGCGTATCGGCATGACAGATCATATCGTAAACTTGAGGATCATCGTTGGCCCCAATATCGGCCAAGGTGAGCTCTTTTCCATAATGGACTCGGGCTAAATCAAAAGCCTTACGGATACAGGTCAACATCCCCAAAGCAAGTACATCAACCTTTAGGAAACCGAGTGCCTCAAGATCATCTTTATTCCATTCGAGATTCGTCCGGTTATCCATCCTTGCATTGATCAAAGGGCAAAGTTCATGCAAGTTGCCCTGTGTGATCACAAATCCACCAGTATGCTGTCCTAATTGCCGTGGAAAACCGATATATTGATGCGTGAGTTCCAGAACCTTCTGTAAATGCTGATCTTCGGGATTAAAGCCCTGTTCAACCAAGCGTTCTAAATTGATGTAATCATCCCAATGGCTGCTTACTACCCCCGCCAAACGTCCAACAGCATCCATTGAAAGCCCCATCGCCTTGCCGACATCGCGTATTGCTCCTTTAGAACGCACCTGTGTTACTGTGGCTACGATAGCGGCTCGATTACGGCCGTATTTCTCATAGATATATTGGATCACTTCCTCCCGGCGCTCATGTTCAAAATCGACATCTATATCAGGGGGCTCATCCCGTGCATCAGACATAAATCGTGCAAAAAGAAGTCTATATTTCGATGGATCGACAGAAGTAATGCCAAGACAATAACACACCGTAGAATTGGCGGCCGACCCACGTCCTTGACATAAAATCCCGCGTTCTTTTGCAAAACGCACATAATCATATACGGTCAGGAAATAAGAAGCATAATTTTTGCGTTCGATAAAATCAAGTTCCATTTGGATTGTTTCGCGCACTGCATCTGGAACATGTCCATCAAAACGTTTCCGCGCTCCTTCCCAAGTTAAATAGGATAATTCCTCTTGTGTCGTCCGGCCATTGGAAGAAAGTTCATCCGGATAGATATATTTCAGATCATCTAAAGAGAAATGACAAGCATTAGCAATTTTGACACTCTGTTGTACCGCTTCTGGATACGTTCTAAACAAACGTTCAACTTCGGTCATTGATTTTAGATAACGCTCAGCATTGGGGTGTAAATTAAATCCAGCTGTATGGATCGTACATTTCTCCCGGATGCAGGTTAAAATATCCTGCAATTCACGTCTTTCAGGTATATGATAGTAGATATCCCCGAGTACAACGAGTGGAATACCCAGCTGTTCACCCAGCTGGTTTATCCGATACAGCAGTTTAGCGTCATCTCCACGATAGAGTTTTTTGATCCCTAAATTCAGAGAGCCATGCAGGTGTTGCTGGCATTCCTTGACGAATTCAACAAAAGAATAATCAAGCTCAAATTCTACCGTCAATTTTTCAGGTGGACAAACAACGAATATAATCCCTTCAGCATAAGAATAAACATCCGCTTTATACAGCTTGCATTTTCCTTTTTCAGTCCTTAGATTTCCAACAGTTAACAAGGAGGAAAGCCTCCCATAGGCCTCTTTATCTGTAGGGTATGCAAGTAAGCTTGGACCATCCTGTAAATCCAGACGACATGCCGGAATCAGTCGTATACCTTCTTTTTTAGCCGCTATATGCGCACGAACAATTCCAGCAAAACTATTCCGGTCAGTTACCGCAACAGCATGATACCCCAATTGCGCCGCACGTTCTATCAATTCTTCTGGATGTGAGGCGCCTTCAAGAAAACTAAAGTTACTTGTTATCTGTAATTCACAATATCCCATCTTTATGCAAAAAAACCATGTATAAACCACTGATCGGTCTGACCGTCATAGTGACCGGCACGGAACAGCCAAAAACGCCTTCCCTCCTGATCTTCTACAGCATAGTAGTCCCGATGTTCACCTTGATCCATCCACCATTCGCGTTCGATACGTTCTGGACCATCTGCTTTTTTTATATAATGCGCAGTTCGTTTATAGATGAACAGTATCGGTGGGTAATCAGGTATAGGTGCAGTAACGACAATACGCTCGGGCACCTTTAACAACCTTGTCGGTCGGGGTCTTGCGGTTTGCCAATCAACAGTGGCTACCTCATCCATTGTCGCGGCTATTTTCATCGATCGCTCTGGCCAGTAATGTGCCGCAGGCACGTAACGTAAAATTTCACAGCTGGAGTCTCTGCTTTTCAGGCGATCTAAAAGTTCAGTAACCGCTGGATTTTTAAGACCTATCCGATTGTCCCACAGGTTTTCCTGAACCGCGTCCGCATCCTCAACACTGGAAGCGGCTAGGCTAAATAGCTCAATACCTAATGCAGGCTCCACCTGCGGAATCTTAATCGCAAATAATTGAAAAAGATGGTTTACCTGCGCCGTAGCACGATTTGTTTCAATGCTAATTCTTTCTATTTTTCCATCGATACGGTGGCAGCTCAATTCAGCTTCACGCAATCCTTTACCCTCTCCAGACAAACGCTGGCACAATTTGATTAACAGCTCTTCCAAAGCCAGCTCAATGCCATTTGCTGTGCTGATAGGCTCCAAACAAGGTAAACGTTCTTCATAGGGCAAGATGGGTTTTATAGAAATAACAAATTCATCTTCAAATCCCATTGCCTGATCCAGACGAAGTAGTAGGCCATCTCCAAATCTCCTGCGTAGCACGGAGCGGGGCATATGTGCAAAGCTGCCGATTGTTTTTAAACCAAGTGACTGTAATCGGTTCAATTGAAATTGTTCCAGCCGTAATGCTCGAGGGCTTAAAGAAAGAAGTTCCTGTGATTGGGCCTGCTCGCTTATAATTGTTTTTTCAGGACCAAAACGCGCCATTGCCCAGGCAGCACCGATCGTATCTGCGATGCTCATGCAAACATCATAACCATGCCGTTTAAATGCAGTAACAATATATTCCAGATAAGAGGCCTCACCGCCCCAAAGATGTGCACAGCCGCTAATATCCAGTATAATTCCATCAGGCTTGTCCAAAGATACCTGTGGTGTATACCTTATACACCAGTGCGCAATAAAATGAAGTATTTTTTCACCTAATCCGGCTTGTTCATGAATGATATGGAGTGATGGAATAAAGGCTCGCGCATCTGCTATGGCCATACCTACATGTACTCCGGCCTGTTCTGCCAATAAATTACTTGCATTTACAATTAATTTTCCATGGACAGCAAGCGCCAGGACAAAGGGAACTTCCTGTAAATGCGGTTTACAGACCGTCATCCAATCCGTTTTCAAATGACGAAACCAAAGTGAGGCAAATCTTTTTTTCATCATTATTTTAACCTAAATTTTGATAACGAGGAGTCCAGTCCTTTACTTTCGTCGTTTTATTAGGCGCCACTTTAAATCCCTGAGAGCACCAGGTTATTTGCCATTTGCCCGGAATTCCATTTCTTACCTTTAACAATTCCACACTCCAGCTCGGATAGCCAATACCCGGCAATTCATCTTCCGATTGACTGGGCAATGAAGTGACCTTCCAGCGGGCCGCACAACTCGTAGCCAGCAGCATCTTTGGGTTATGCTGCAGGATGATACCCGTCACGCGGCTTTTTTCGACAGCAAGCTGAAGCCGTTTTGACTGGACAAAGTCCAATTGATGTATTTCTGCTAATACCGCGGTTATACCAGGGCATTTGAGTGCCTCTTCCATTGCCCATAAAACGTCCCTTTCTCGTTTCATAGAAACAAAAACAATAGATTCAGGCACAACACCAAATGATTTAATTGAAGCTGGAAATAATGTCTGAATAGAACTTATCCAGATACAAATCCCCCCATGCTGCATAAGTTTCCCTAGAAGCCCACCAATAAAACCACAGGATGCTGCACTATCAGCACGGTTAAAGCTAATAAATTCATGGATCACACCTTTAGGAAAGACGCCATTCGGAAAAGCCTCTTCCAAAGACCCCAAGTCCATTAGGCTATCATCAATAGACCTTTGAGGCACCCCCTGCCATACAAGCAAGTCTTTTTTAAGTTTGCTGATCAAAGCCTTTTTATCTTCTAACATCATAGCCCCTCCTATTTAGTATTACATACAAATGTAATACTAAATATTTTAGTATTAAAAGTAAAAGCTATTTTTTTTAGCAAACAAAGACTCCCAAATGCATCGTCCCCTGGTTATCTCAAATGTTAAATTTCATTCAGGAATTGCTGAATAACCTCTTTTTTTCTTGTGGCAACAGGGATCATTTTACCATCAGACATTTCGATCTGACCATCCTTAAAGTATTTTTTTATACAGTTTGCGTTAATTAAATACGATTGATGGCAACGTATAAATTCTGATTCCGGAAGCATCGTCTCAAAATGTTTGAGAACTTTCGAAACCATCATAGGTTTATTGTCCTTGATATAAAAGGTCGTGTACCCTTTATCTCCATGGCAATAAAGAATATCATCAATATTGACAATTTGGGTATATTCAAATGTACGCAGGGCAATCTTCCGCGGTCTACTGGGAGATTTCAGGTAGTTTTCGGCCATACTTAATTGCATGCTATTGAACCTAAACTCAGTATTTTTCTTATAGCATTTTTCAATAGCCTCCATAAATTGCTCGGGAACAAGAGGCTTGAGTAAATACGCTATAGCACCAATATTAAGTGCTTCTATGGCATATTGGTTAAAAGCGGTGATAAAGATGGTATTGATATCCAATTTCAATTCTGAAAGGAAGGATAAACTTGATCCATCTTTCAATTGAATATCCGCTAAAATAAGGTCTGGATTTGATCCGGGCAATTCGCGTTCTGCCTGAGCAATCGATGGGCTATGACCTACAATTTGAACATAAGGAATAGCATCCAATAAAGACTTAATATACAAATAGATATTATACTCATCTTCAAGAATATAAACTTTCATAATTTCACGTATTTAATTAAAATATAAAACGAGTGGTATGTAGATTTCTACACTATACCCACTTTTATCCTCTCTATAATTGGGTTTGATTTCAATCCTTGCTTTGTGCTTAGGATCAGTAAACAAAAGCTCAAGACGCTCTTTGGTGATCACTTGTGATAAAGAATTTTTATGTCCAGTCTCTTTCTTTTCAGCTTGCATTCCCCAGCCATTGTCACGGACAACAATATGCAATTGATCATCCACCCGATTGAAAAGAATTTGCAATTGTCCACGGTAATCCAAGTTTTTGAACGCATGTTCAATCGCATTTTCAACAAATGGCTGTATTAACATCGGGGGAATCATCACATCATCAACATCCAGTTCATCACTGTCAATTTCAAAATCAAATACATCCTGATAGCGCATCTGTTGTAAAAGTATATAATTCTTTAATGATTTAATCTCCTGATCCAAAGAAATATATTCTTCCCTATTCAGCTCGAGTATATCCCGGATTTGACGGGACAATAAGATAAGGTACTGATTTGCTTTTGCTTTTTGCTCACTGCTAATCAAACCTTGCAAATTAGCGATCGCATTGTATATAAAATGGGGATTAAGCTGATTTTGTCTCGTCTTTTGCTCAAGAATTAATTGCCTATTTTCAGCAACTATACGCTGATTTATATTTTGCAGTAACTTCTGTTTATTCCGGTAATAAATGAAAAATGCAATACTTAAGATAAGGGCAAATAAAATGACGAAAATCCAGCGTTGCTGAGCCATAATCTTATGATTGAATGCATTTGTTGTTTTTAGAAGCGTGATAGCCTGATCCTTTTTTTCAGTTTCATACCGAGTATTGATCTCATTTATCCGTTCATTTTCAATGCGTTTTATACCATTCTTATAATCCTGATAGGCAGAGTCCAATGTAAAATAAGCCTGTTCATAATCACCTTTTAAGGCATGTGCTAATTGTAGATTCTGATAATAGAACAATTTACTCTGCTGGCTTTTATGCGTTTTGATAAACTGCAATCCCGCCCGAAAATAAAATATAGCAGAGTCAACCTGATGGTTATTCAAAAAGTTTTTTGCCAGGTTAGCATACGCATAAGCATTGAGTTTCTTACTTGCAGCTAAATAGTTAAAGTATTGCTGCGACACCTCCACAGCTTTTCGGCTATTACCAATGCTAAAGAAATATTGGGACTGTAAATTATACATACGCATAATAACAGCAGAATCAGCCGTTTTATTTGCATAATATTTACAGCTATCCAATGTTATCTTTAGTTTCTCAAAATCATGCAGCTCAATATACTGCATAAATTTGATCTCCTGATAAGCCTGCGCAACATGCGGATCCGATTTATTGGGATGATAATAATACCATGATTCATTGTCTTTGAGAGCCTGACTATAATCCGCCCGACGATAGTTAGCATTCGCCAGTAAATTAAAAAAAAGGAAAGTGAATTTACTATGATGGTTTATCGCATACTCTTTCGCATCAATAATCTGCTCCATGGTGCTAATATTAGTCACATCATTAAAACTAAAATGAGCGCGTATATTAAAGTAATCTTTCAGTACAAGTAAATCTGAAGATAATTTTCTTCCATCAAGGTTTTTTAATGCTATTTCTGTAGAATCAATTTTATCATTCAACAAGTACATATAAGCCAAGAAAACCCAATTATACCCAGAGTTTTCATAAGACTTATCCCCCTTGAATTCAGCTATCTTTTTTGCGATAATAGACTGATCGCTGAAATCCTGCGAAGAGAGGAATTTTAATAAAGTATCCCTATATCTTAGATCCTGTGAATCGTCTTCAATCCTCCTATTGTTTCCGGCAGCCTGATTACTATTTTGGTGACAGGAGAACAGTTGTGCCAGCAGCACGAAGGATAGAAAATAAAAAGTAAATCTTTTCAAATTTTGTATCATCTGAATATAACAAACAATTTTGCATTTACGTGCAGGTGAGCATCTCCTATTATCTATTGCCGAATATCGGAATATTCTCAAAAAAACAATACATACTTTCAAAAGTATTTAACCTTACTGATACTTAAGTAGACATTACCCAGTCCTGCCATCCACAAACATACTAATTAGCCAAAGAAGGGGAACATTACAATTCATAATCGTGGTATTCAACTTAATATTTGCCTACTACGAAGCAACTTTCCGCATACAGCATCACCGCTATTCCTTTTTCATCATCATTTTTTTATTAAATCCTGTAACGAAAGACCAATAGTGTATACTTATACAAAGAAGTATCACTATACAGCGCAAAATGACAAATAATCTATTCTTGAATTACATCACCTGGAATATAGACAGCGACATCTTTGTTATCCCCATTATTGAACACCCCATCCGCTGGTACGGAATATGCTGGTTATTGGGTATTGTATTATGTTATAGGATATTGTGGTCAATATTCAAAAAAGAAGGCCGACCAATTGAGTTTCTCGATCAGCTAACCATTTACATTGTATTGGGCACTGTCATTGGAGCAAGACTAGGGCATGTTTTATTTTATGACCCCGGCTATTACCTCCATAATCCATTAAAAATCTTTGCCCTATGGGAAGGAGGTCTGGCGAGTCATGGAGCTGGCATGGGCATACTGATCGCTATCTATTTATTCGCCAAAAAGCAGCAGCTTTCTTTTCTTTGGGTCGCAGACCGCATAGCACTGGTTGTGCCTGTTGCTGGTGCCTGTATTCGATTGGGAAACTTAATGAACTCCGAAATGATTGGCACGCCAAGTAACCTGCCCTGGGCCTTTGTATTTACACATATCGATACAGTACCCCGGCATCCGGCCCAGCTTTATGAAGCCATATTTTGTATCCTGTTATTTTTATTGTTATACGGACTATGGAAAAATACCCAGCTTCGAAGCCGTAACGGTAATTATTTTGCGCTATTATTGATTCTCTTATTTTCATTTAGATTTTTGGATGAATTCATGAAAATCAACCAAGAACGTTTTGAAGATTCTTTATTCATCAATATGGGGCAGCTGCTCAGCATACCATTTATCATAATCGGAATCGGTATATTTCTTCTTAACCGCTTTAAGACAAGTACACAACAGTTGCACTAATAAGCTACACAGGCCCTAATAGCCACTTATAGCCACATGTGTACCAGCAGTCATTACAAAAAGCTGCTCTGCTACCTACTTTAATAAACCGTGCTGGAAGGCATATTTTACGAGTTCTGCTGTATTTTTTACTTTTGTTTTATCAATCAGGCTCTGGCGATAGCCTTCCACAGTTCGCTTACTTAAAAAGATCCGATCAGCAATCTCTACGTTGGTAAACCCATCAGCGATTAATGCCAATACTTCCAGTTCACGATCATTGATATCTAAATCTACCGTCATGCCCTTTTCAACAGCGGTATAAACTTGTCCAGAAGAAACTTGCTCAAGCAGGGCCATACTCACTTCTTCACTGATATAACGACCACCGTCAGCCACATGTTTTAGTCCAAAAAGAAGCTCATGATAACCGACATTTTTCAGTAGATACCCTGCAAGACCATGGTCAAATCCCTCCACAACATAATGAATCTGATTAAGCATGGACAATATAACAACTTTTACCAAAGGGTATTTCTGAACGACGACTTTTAATAGCTCCATCCCATCCATATTTTCCATACTGATATCCGTTAAGACAATGTCAGGAGCCAAACCATTCGCTAGCATGGATAAAGCTTCAACACCATCAGATGCCTCGCCTATCACTGTAAATTCTCCTTCGGATTCTAAAAGTAGCTTAATACCATTGCGCACGACCATGTGATCTTCAACTAATAGTATCTTAACCGTATTCATCTTCTATAGCATTTAAATAAAACCTTCAGCTCTGCTTTCTTCCAAAACTCGTACAACACAATCGTGATGCTTGCATAATTCTAGCTGGAATGACGAGAAATAAACTGCATAAACGAAATAAAGATACGAAATTCTGCACATTGTACTGAACACATCATTGATCCTCCTAATCAGGCTCATCGTAACTTACAGCTGGCTATCATTTAAAGAGAAGCAGGAAACTAATTAGAAAAGGAACAATATTTGCACGCTATTAAATCAAATAATACTTGGTATTACTTTAATCAACACTTAATTTTTGACACGTTATGATTCGTTCAGATAAAGACATTTTAGCCGTTCTCACATCTTCAATGGAAGCCTGTGCAATTTATGATAGCGCAGATCTTCATATATCCTATGCAAATACAAACATGTTAAAATTGTGGAATTGTGATCAACAGGCTATCGGTCAGCATCTTGAAGACTGCATGCGACGTGAAGAATTAATGCCCTATATTCCGCTCTTGAAAGAGGCTTGGCACTATGGCAAAGAGCAGGATGCAAAAAAGGTACAGATCAAACTTCAATCAGAAATACAACCTTCTTTAGCCTATGATTACACATTTGAATATCATCCGCTCTTAAATGAAAAAGGTGAAACCTGCGGTGTATTTCAGCGGATGACACTGATTCCCGAAAACAATAGCATGCAGCCCCTAACGCATGAAAAAAACACAATTGAGCGAAAACTTCTACAGGATCTATTGACACAAAAGCAGACAATTGCTGCGAGCAATTACAAAATCATGAAGTTTCATAATAATGATACCACATCAAATAAACAGACGGAGGATCTTAATGAAAAACTTAAAGATGCGCTCAAAAAGATCATCGAAAGTGAAGAACATTATCATTTCGCGCTGCAATCAGCCGAGATGGGAACATGGAACCTAAATTGTAAAAATTACATTGTACACTGGGATGAACGGACACGGGAACTCTTCGGCTTCGCAAAAGGTGAATATGTACCTTACAATGAGGTATTAAAATATATCCACTCAGAAGATAGACATCAAATTGATCAGGAAGTCCAAAAATCGCTAACCAACCAGAACAAAGGAGTTTATGACGTACAATTCCGGACCATTGGCGCTGAGGATCATCAGTTACGCTGGTTGCATTGTAAAGGCAGGGTATATTTTGACGCGGACCAGCAACCGGAATGGTTTGCAGGAACAGCAATTGATGTGACCGCTCAGCATCAGGAACGTGAAAAGCTCGAAGCAATTAATCATCTCATTGCAAAAAGGGACCAGCAGTTTCGAATGATTGTGGAGGCTGCCGGAATCGGTATTTTTTCTATTGATGTAGAGACAAATCAAATGGAGCTCAATGATCGCTGTCGCGATCTATTCGGTTTCGAACAAAATACAAAAATCAAAGAATCTGACTTTTTTGCTCAGATCCTGCCCAAATACAGAAATAAAATACAGCAGATTTTTCAGGAGGTAACGCTCAAACAATCCCCTTTCGATTGCCAATGCGAAATAAAAGACAAAAAGACCGGCCAGGTAAAATGGCTGAGATCCATTGGCGGCAGCCAATCAGAATCCGATACCACAAGACACATGATCTATGGGGCGATAATAGACAATACGAGCGATAAAGAAGAGGAAAGAAAAAAACTGGATTTCATTAGCATTGCAAGTCACGAACTCAAAACGCCTTTGACTTCATTAATTGCCTATATTCAATTATTGATAGCCAAAGAAGAATCATTGAGTACTGAAAAACGAATACAATATCTGCATCAGTCTAATGAACAAGCTACACGTATGCGTGGGTTAATTGACGGTTTTCTAAATGTCACACAACTGAATGAAGGTAAATTATTACTTCGTAAAAAAATATTTCGAGTCTGTTCACTAATGGATTATATCCAAAATATGTATTCTTTAAAACCCGCAAGACATTTCATCCACTATACAGGTGACATCCACTCAAGTTTGGAAGTCATGGCAGATCGCGATAAAATCGAACAAGTGCTCATCAATTTCATGGATAACGCAATTAAATATTCCCCTAATAATTCAACAATTACGATGCATGTTACAGTAAATAAAGCTTATTTTCAGGTCGAAATTAAAGATCAGGGAAAAGGTATAGACCCGAAAGACCAAAAACAAATATTCGATAAGTTTTATCGCGTAAATGACGATACCCAAAGCTATGCATCAGGATTTGGTATCGGATTATTTATCTGTAAGGAAATAATTCAAAAGCATCATGGTGAAATTGGTGTTGACAGTCAGCGGAGAGAAGGTTCAACTTTCTGGTTTAAAATACCGGTGAATGCCTAAAAACTATATTGGCAAAAAGCTTTTGTATTCAGAAAGGCAACAGTTGTATTTCAGAATACAACTGTTGCCGATACATTTTAGCTCAGGACTATTTCTTTTTCAGATCCCCCCCAGCAATATCTTCCCATCGATAATAATGGAATGTTTTATCGTCACTCATCGTTACAAAAAGTCCATGTTTGAACGTCTCGTTTAAGCTGGAAGAAACAACTTCTGAACCATCACTTTGTGTTGCCATCACAGGCACTGTCTTTAGATGAGTATGTTCAAATGGATTACTTTTAGTTCCTTCTCTGCTAAAGATCTGAAAACGGTTAGCCCCCTGATCAGAAACCAATATATACCCCGTACTATCCGTTAGTTTATAAATCGAAATACCTTCATGATCTTCTTTAAAACCCGTGGTAGCAAATAATGCCAGCTGCTGGTTCCCTTTTGCAGGATCCGCATAATACTGTTTTACACCAACTTGTTCATCCGAATAATAAATATAACCAAGTTCATTATCTACAGCTATCGCCTCGATTTCCTTTTTTCCGCTAAATGAACCAAACTTGCGCACCAAGGTCGCTCTCACTGCCCCTGAACCATTATCTTCCAATAAATATTGTCCCAGGTAACCATCCTTTGGTCCATTTTTCCGTCCGACAATAGCGTAGATTTCTCCTTTCGGAGCTGTATATAAGGCGATTCCCATAAGGTCCCTAAATTCTGGCTCAGTCTCACCGACAAACATATCTAATCCGCCCTGATCAATAGGTTTCATATCTGGTAACGAAAATACACGTAATTTATGGGTCATACGCTCTGTTGTCACCGCAATATCTACGGGCTTCCCGTTCAATAGCAAACCATAAGCCACGTCAACATTGTTCGGACGTTTCAGGTTTGAAACTACTTTTTCCTTCACGGTTTTACCTTCCAGATCGTATACAAATAATGCGCCATCAGCATCCTTATCTGTGGCGATAATTAAGCTTTTACTGGGGTCTGTCTTGTTGATCCATATGGCAGGATCATCAGAGTCATAACGTACCGCATCGGTAACGATAACAGGCTTAACCGGGTTTGTGGCATTTTGCTGTGGGTTTTTGCAAGCTGATTGAAACAGTGCAACTGCGCCAGCACCAATCGAGAGTATTGTTTTATAGTTTGTCATTACATGAAATAAATTAGAATTTGGTACCATATGCACCTACATAAACTGCAGGTTCAGGAGAATTATAGGTCAAGCCATTTGACATCACCAAACCACTTGTGAAATGAGGTTTAAAAGCTAGAGTACCCGCCTTTAATGCTGGAGAATTTCCCTGGAGATGAAAATCCCAGGCTGCATCAAATACATAGTTGTCAACCGATGTTTCTAAAGGATAGGCGGCAAATTTAGGGTTATTCTCCCCTGCCACTTTGCCCCGGACATCATTACTGCCGCCTACGATATCATTTTTACCGACCTGAAACTGATCTACAGTCAATTGGCTATAGCCATAGTACCAGTTATTACTTGATACCGAACGGCTATCTTCTGGTTTTTTAGGGTCTCGCTTGACTCCAAACCGTGTATTGGCAAAGAGATTATTATAAATCTCGGCTCTGACAGATGCTTCTAACCAAATAGAACCTCCTTTTGCAGTAGGTCTCCGCCAACCTGTGTTGAGCATGGTGTTATTATAAACAATAATATACGCTTGCGGAGTCCGATCTCCTGAATTGGATAATTTCAGCGCATTGGTATTTACGCTATAAACCAAGTTATAGGCTACATCCGCAAGACAGCCAGATTTAAAGTTCATCGCTTCACCACCGGTCACACCATTGGAAAAGAAGCGGTTGTTAGCGAAAATGATTTTTCCGCCCTCAATATACGTACAGTCCTCATGAAAATGGCTTACGGTACTATTCTGAACTACTAACTTCCCATCCGGATTTGAAAACCACAATGCTGGCAACGCCTCACCAGATACTTTTTTATACAAACCCATCTTCACAGAAGTCGAAGCATCCGATGTAATTGCACCGCCATATTCGATGATTGTATTGTCCAAAACAAGTTCCTGGCAACTTGGGGCAGCCAAAATCCCACCCCATAACTTGCCAAATTCATTCGTTTTTGTCTTATAGCCATCTTCAACCGTAAACTTCACCGGATTTTCAGCTGTACCTAGTGCATACAAATTACCCAAAACAACAATTTCAGGCTTATTAACGGAATCCATCAATACGGTTACGCCTTCCTCAATCGTCAGGCTCTTGCCTTCGGGAATAATAATGTCTCCCTTAATATGCTGTACACTCCCCTTACTCCACACACCAGATACCTCACCAATAGCACTTCCATCAGCATCAGAAGTATCAACATCAATATTCGCTTTTTCACAGGCACTTAGCACCACGATAAAAAACGCTAGAAACGATAAAATACATTTATTTTTCATCTGTATATATTTAATTTTTAATGATGAAGCAGATTTCACTTATCCAAAATTTTGGCTTTCCAAAAAAGTGAAAGCTTCACCGAAACAAACTGTTGTTATTTCACGTCGCACATGTTCAGATTAAAACATGCCGTGTTTTATGCGGGTCTATTATTTACTAAACGAATAACGTAAACCAAGGATATAGTTTTGTCCATACAAATCCTTTCTAATCAATGTATTTCCACCTTCAATAAGCTTTTCGGCGATCTTCTCATTTTCGGGATTTGTTCCTTTCACATACAATTCCATCGGTGTATTCAAGATGTTGTTAGCTTTGGCAAAAATCGCCCAGCCTGCCCTAAATTTCTTTTCAATGGAAGCATCGAGCTGAATGAATCCTTTTTGCCATAAATCATCATTCAGGAACTGGGATACTGTGTTGATACGTGAACCTGTATAAGAACCGGCCAATTGTCCTTCCCAACCTTTGTTAGCATCTTTATAAAGCAGGGATAGATTTGCCACATGCGCTGCCTGGCCATAAAGCGGACGTGTTTGGTCGACAATAATCGCTTCGGGATCCTGTGTGGTCTCATTGATTCGACGGGACATCTTCGAGGTTGTTATCCGCGAATGTGTATAGGTATAATTGGCCTTAACACCAAATTGCTTGATATACTTGATATAATCAACCTCGACACCAAAGTTGTTGGCATTACCAAAATTGCCCGGTGTGTAGTATACATCCTGTTTGCGAATCTCATCCGGCTGAAAGGTATATTCAATGGGGTTTTTAATCTTTTTATAGAACATACCCACAAGAAATTGAGAAGAGGCTTCCGGAAACAATTCATACCTTAAATCAAAGTTATCAGCCATGGCATGTTTTAAATCTGGATTTCCTTTCTCCAAAAACTCTTCATTAACCACACTTGAAGGAACGATCTCATAAAATCCAGGACGGTTTAACGCACGATAATAAGCCGCATGAAGCTGTTGTTTGTCGTCCAGATGATATTTCATGGTCAAACTCGGCAGCCATTCTGTATAAATTTGTGATCCTTCTGGTCTTTTTTCTCCTGCAGGAAACAATAATTTATAATCTTGATTGGTATGCTCCATCCGGACGCCACCGATCATTTGCCATTTATCGTTCTCATAATTGAACATCCCATATACAGCAGTCGTCTTCTCGTTGGCATCGTACGTTAATGGATTTGCGACAGCACCAGTAGGATTAGTCACCGTCAAATTTAGATCAGTATACCGCTGAAAATCCACTCCGTATTTATACTTTGCCTCTTCTGCCGAGGCTGGCGAAAGATTGTAATTATTGTAAAAACTGCTGCGCTGTTTATCACGGTACAATCCACCGGTAGACAATTCCAGCTTACTGTGATCCATTGGAACTTTATAAGCCACATCCCAATAACCTGCACGATCATTATCCGTATTTCGTTCCCAACGATAGGTTACAGGAGATTTGTTGACAAGAGAAGTGCGTTTGCGCTCAAAATTTTCTTCTACCCCATCCAAACTAATCATCGTATTTTGTGGTAATTGATTGCGCGCCGAAGAAAGCACACCTGACCAACGAACATTTAGACGATTATCTAAAAAGTGATGATCTCCCTGTAAAGTACCATTATAAATTTGTTGTTGGGTTTTTCGGCTTCTTGTTACGTAAGTCAACTCGGCTTTACCGATGCTTGGATCATACTGACCATTGTATATTGTATTTACCGCATCACGCAATTGCAGGTTATTCAAATTCACATACATTTGATAGAAACTTACACGATGATTCGGATTAAATCGATAATCGATCTTATTATGCACACCTAAACGTTGTTGCTGTTCATCATATTGACGATCACTCTGCTCGGTGATTACCGCATTGGGATTTACGCCAACAACAGAAGATTTGTAAAAAATAGAGCGACTACCGCGATGTAGATTTTGATAGCTCGCACCTAATATAACACCTAATTTGTCATTCAGATACCGATTGCCAATTGTCAGATTACCAATAAGATCAGGCAAAGGTTTTTTATAGGTATAATCTAATGCGCCCTTATTAAAATCTGCTGAAGTCGCATTATAATTCTTTCCGTTCAGTTCATAGGGAGATTTTGCTGAAGTTCCACCTGTTGAAAAACTCCCAAAATCACGATTAAAATAACGCTGACCATAACCTGTTGCCAAATTTGCCTGAAGCAATAGTTTACTCGGTGCCGATTTCATAACCATATTGACAACCCCACCTACCGCATCAGCTTCCATGTTTGGTGTCAGTGATTTATAGATTTCCAATCGTTCCAACATATCCGAAGGGAATAAATCCAAGGGTACATAACGATATTTATTGTCAGGACTAGGTACCTTAACACCATTAACCAAGGTCGTGTTGTAACGCTTATCCATCCCCCTTAAGATAACGTATTGTCCTTCACCATTTGAATTTCTTTCGATGGATACTCCCGACACACGCTGTGCAACATTTGCTACGGTAATATCCGGAGAAATTTCAATCGCGCGGGCCGAAACGACATTCATAATTTGCGAAGCATTTTTTTCCAAACGCCTTGCGCTTGGATCATCGTCGCCTCCATTTCGTCGCCCTTTAACAGTAACCTCCATTAAAGTCTGTTCCGTAGAAATCAATTGAAAAATGAAGTGCGGTGTGTTTTCTTTTTGGATCTCAATTTCCTTAATCAATTCAGTATAGGCCATGTGTTTAATATGAACTCTGTCCATACCTGCTGATAATCCTTTGAATTCAAATGAACCATCCAATTGCGTTTTGGTAGATAAGCCACTTTGTTCGAGAAACACAGTAGCACCGACAATAGCTTCTCCGGTCTGTACATCCAAAACCTTACCTTTTATTTTGGTCGCATAGGCTGTGCTGACCGAAATACTAGAGGCAAGTAATACCGTTAAAAAATTTTTCATTTTGCTTAGATTATTATGAATCTTTGATTGTTGTCGCAAAGATGATGGCCAATTTTAATCTGGCAAAATTTCGAGCGTTACAACAAGGAAACAAGGCAAAATGAGCACTATACAACAAGGAAACAAAGAGCAGTAAAACTCTATATAATAGACACTTAAGTTATGAACAACCGCCATTAAGGTTCTATTACCCTTATGTTAATAAATTATGAAACAGTTAATAGGTAACCAGCAAGGTCTTCTCCCTGTTCCAATCTCATTTTTTTTCGTAGCCTGTGTCTCGCAACTCGAAGGCTATCTTGTGATATGCCCAGTAAAACCGCGATATCTGCATTGTTCAAATTGATCTTAAGCAACGCTATCAATCGCATATCCGCCGCTGTCAAATCGGGAAATCGTTGAATAAGTTTTTCAAAAAAGCTATGATGTACCCGTTCAAAAGTTCCCATAAATTCTTTCCAATGAACCCCCTGGGTAATGTTTTCATTGATTTGTAAAACCAATTGCTGCATTTGCCGCTTTTGGTCCCGACGCTCATCTTTGACCATCACTTTTAATTCATCACGTAGCTCTTCCAAAAACTGGTTATTACGAATCAGATTAAGGGTATGAGAGGTCAATTCCTTCTGTTTTAATGTCAGTTCCTGTTTAAGCTGTTTATCTTCAAGCAACTGGTTTTTAAGTGCAATTTCGGTCAATTCACGTTCTGCCTCCTGCTTCCGGGATTCAGTAATCTGGTTTTTGATCTTAATTTTCTGGCGACTGTACAATACATAGGACAACACAATAAGTAAAACCAACACCACTATTGTTCCCCATAACATGATTAAATTGATTTTCTTTGTGACCTGTAATTTTTCAATCTCTTCTGCTTTCTGATTCATATCATAGAGTGCCTGGAAAAAAGCGGTGTGCCGGGCACCGTCTACACTGTAAAGTTCGAGCACCAATTTGCGGCTCTTTTCGGCATAAAAATAGGCACTGTCCATCTGGTTGCTCAACGCATAAGTTTTGCTCAAGTCTTTTGTCGTCGCCGCCATCTGATATACATCACCCAATTTTTCGGCCATATGATAAGCAGATTGCGTCAATTTAATGCTCTCTGGAAATCTATCGGTCTTTCTGAAAATATCACCCATATTATTCAGCACCACAATCATTCCGTAGTTATCTTTTGTTTCTCGATAGAGATCGCTAGCTTTCTCAAAATGATAAAATGCACTATCGTATTTCGCTAGGTCTTCATAAATACTTCCCAAATTTTCGTGGATCTTCGCTTCGCCATTTTTATTCGCCACTTCCTTATAAATTGTCAAAGCCCGTTTTTGATACACAAAAGCTGAATCATAGTTGGCCACTTTCTCAAATAAATGGCCGATATTTCCCAAGACACTTGCCTCCCCGTTTTTATCCCCCTCAATCTTGAAAGAATGCAGCGCTTTATTGAAATAAATCTTCGCCAAATCGTGCTGTTTATTAAAAATATTGAGTTCTCCAATGTCGCTCCAATTGGATGCCAGAAGCTGTTTTGAATTGAGCTGTGTATAGATACGGTCTGCCTGGAAGTAGTAATCCTGCGCTTGCCCATAGTGTCCTTGATTGACACACAGCCAACCAATTGCCTGTAAGCAATTGGCCTGCACGAATAAATCCTTATCGCCCACGGCTTTCGCATACCTTTTTTTGACCAGCATAATTGCCGAATCTGGATGATTTTGGCTTAACAGCCTAATATCTTTAAAAGAGGTTATCTGGGCATAAATTAAAGGGCTCAGAAACAGCTGCATGGAAAAAAATACCAACAATATAATCTTAGAAGAAATCCGCATACTTAAAGTGAACAATGGATAGGTGTAAATGTACGCTAAACATGTTAACAGAATATTAAATAACACAGAGCTGCGCCAATTTTAACCCGATAGTCTGTCAAATTTTTCATATTTAATCCAGCTATCAGTTTATAAAAAAGCCCTTTTGCTGATTGAAGAATCAACAAAAGGGCCTTAAACGCCTTATTCAAAAATGGTTAACTACTCGACTTAAATTCAATTAAAGGCGTGATCCGTTCTAATATATCGAATGCAACCTCTGCCATCTTGTTGCCCTTATTATCCAATAAGGGATTAACTTCCACAATTTCAAAGCAGACTACTTTTCCAGATCGAATAATCTCTTCCAAGATCAAGACAATCTCCCTAGGTAAAAACCCTTTAGGTACTGGTGTCCCCGTGCCATCCGATATCAATTCACTATCCATGCTATCCACGTCAAACGAAATATAAACCATATCACAGTCTTCCAGCGCTGTCAAAGCCTCTTTCACACAATCCGTTATTCCACGCTGCCTCGTATCTTCGACACGGTAGTTTTTGATCCCTAAACGGTCAATTAACAGATCTTCCGGCTCTTCAGTATCCCTTACCCCAAAATAAATCAAATGGTTGGCTTGGATTTTTCCCGCCGGACCAGCTATACGCTTTAGTTTATTCCAAAACTCTTGGGTAGAATCGTCAATTGCATTGATTTTACAGTCCATATTATCCTCATTCAACATGGCCGCCAATGGCATTCCATGCATATTTCCGGAGGGTGTTGTGTGCGGAGAATGAATATCGGCATGCGCATCTACCCAAATCACTCCGAGATTTTTGTCCGGATAGGCAGATTTTATCCCACTGATCGTTCCCATCGCTGATGAATGATCTCCGGAAAAAACCAATGGAAAATTGCCAGAAGAAAGACTATCTTCAACTGTGGAAGCAACCTGTTTACATTGCTCGTAGATCTGCTGAATATGCTTACCGAAAGGGTGATTATCATTTTGGTAGATGGAGCTATTTCGGGTTGGCACATCAACAAAAGGATAATTAATAAAATACTGACTTCCTTTATTTATTGCTGCTATCTCAATAGCGTCGATCCCCAGGTCCGACCCTCTTGTTCCGGCGCCTATATCGGATCTATTTTTAATCAATTCAATCATCTTCTCCATACACTACTTCAGATTAGTCAACGATCGTTCAATAATCTCCAGGCAGGTCTTTATTTGCTCTTCCGTGATAACCAACGGTGGAGCTAAACGGATTTTATTACCGTGTGTAGGCTTGGCTAAAAGTCCATTTTCTTTAAATTCAAGACATATATTCCAGGCTAAATCACTTTCTTCATCCGCATTAATGACAATCGCTGTCAAAAGGCCTTTTCCCCGAACTTCTGTAATTAAATCACATCGTGTCGCTATATCACGTAGACCATGCAGAAATAATTCACCCATTTGACGAGCCCGCTCTGTCAAATTTTCTTCCCGGACCACGTTGAGTGCTTCCATAGCCACTGCGCAGGCTAATGGGTTCCCACCATAAGTAGAACCATGCTCACCGGGTTTAATACACAACATAATCGCATTATTTGCCAATACAGCTGACACAGGCAATACGCCGCCAGACAAAGCCTTTCCCAGAATCAATACATCTGGCTTACTTTCGCTTTGCTGATCAGCAACATCATAAGATGCCAACATACTTCCTGTCCGGGCTATCCCAGTCTGGATTTCATCAGCAATAAACAATACATTATAGGTTGTACATAATTGTCTGACACGCATTAAATAATCCGCATCAGGAACAACGATACCCGCTTCACCCTGAATCGGCTCGACAATAAAACCAGCTATATTTTTATCCGCTTTAAACAGCTGCTCCAAAGCTGTTACATCATTGTATGGAACCAGAACAATGCCGTCAACAAAAGGACCGAATTCATTTGTTGCTGTTACGTCATTCGATGCAGATATTACGGAAATTGTCCGCCCATGAAAATTATCTTTCGCAAAAACGATCTTCGCCTGGTTAGCAGGTATACCTTTCACCTGATAACCCCATTTCCGACAAAGCTTCATGGCTGTTTCCACGGCCTCAACGCCAGAATTCATCACCAAAGCCTTATCAAATCCAAAAAGCTGACAAAGCATTTCCTCAAAATCACCCAGCTTATTATTGTAAAATGCTCTCGAGGTAAGTGTCAATTTCTCCGCTTGCTCTTTTAAAGCATTGATAATCCTGGGATGACAGTGCCCTTGATTGACGGCAGAATATGCTGACAAAAAATCAAAATACGACTTACCATCCACATCCCACACCACAACGCCTTCAGCCCGTTCCAATACAACCGGCAAAGGATGATAATTGTGCGCTCCATACTTTTCTTCTTTGGCAATGAATAGCTCGCCTTTCCCTTGTTTAGATACTGTACTCATAATTTGGATTTTTTCAAATAATAACAAATATACAATATTTACTATTTTATTGTAGAATAAATAAAATTTAACGTTAAATTCGTATTAAAATATTAAAATTAACTTTTAAACCCCTACTTACATGAATAAAATAGATGACTTTGATCTCAAAATTCTAAAATATTTGGATGAAGATGGACGGATGGCCTTCTCTGCCATAGCCGCAGCTATGGGCGTATCCAATACCATGATTCACCAACGAATAAACCGTTTAACCGAACAAGGAATATTAGCAGGGATAAAACCTGTGCTGAACGAAAAGAAGCTGGGATATGATTGGGGGGCTTTTACAGGATTGAGCTTAGAAAAAGACCATGACTCAAGCCGCATTATTGAAGAACTAAAGAAAATACCCGAAGTTACAGAATGCTATTACATTACAGGAAACTATACACTTTACGTCAAGATTATTGCTAAAAACCACGAACATATGCGGCAATTGCTTTATGAGAAGATTGATAGCATTCCAGGAATTGCCAAAACAGATTCCCTGATCGAACTTGGCTGCGCTTTCAAACGCAATATTGTATTCTAAGAGAAAAACAGTACCGAACGGGGATTCTGGATGGAGCTATTCAGAATCTCAAAACTATTTACCAATATTTGCCAGCTCTTCCTCTGTCCAATAAATCAACTCCCGTAAGACATACACGTTCTCATAACTGCCCAATCCGTCTATGTAATCCCACAAATCGCCTTCTACTTTCACTGGCCGCCCATGATGAAGTATATCATAACCATTATCCAGCCAACTTTGTATCTGCTCTTTATCCATCGTTATCCAAATTTAATTGTAATTATCTATAAAATGACTATACCAAATATAATGTATTTTATCTTGGCTACCCAAAGCGACCTGAAATAAACTTAAATTTCAACAAATTTTGACACCGCTTCGATCTGTCTTACGAAGTTCTCACCTTAATTGCTAAATTTTAAGAATAAAACCTTCATGACTTCGCAGGCACCAACAGCAATGAAAGCAAACTGAAGGTTCTTTCTGGCAAATAAGATCAGGCACTTTCAGAAAAAAAAAGTATATTCGTATAACATCAATTCTATTGTTATGGCAGATTTTTTCTATGTAGGATACGAAGGTGAGGAAGAATTACTTGAACTTGTAGCTGTGTCTACAATTCAATCGCTCTTGTACTTTCAGGACGCAGACCAAGAAGATTTTACCACGATCAAGACTTCCATTGATCAAAATTTTATTGTTGAAGAAGACCTTATCACGGTGGCAGACACACTCAGACTAGATCAATCTATCGTCCGTTTTACACCAGGGAAACCAAATTATAAAGATTAATTGTAAATCCATCCTTTTGGCTGACGGATTAGATAAACACTTCATCAAATATAAATCCAAAAAACAGGTATAGATCATGAAAGTAATTTTAATTGGCGGATCTGGCGCTACTGGAAGAGCACTTGTACAGTTGATGCTAAAATCTGACAAGATTACAGAAATCGTCGTTCTTTTACGCCGTATCTCTTTTGATGAACATGTCAAATTAAAGCAGGTCGTCGTGAATTTTGAAAATCTAGCGGACTTTGATACCTATATTCAAGGCGACATTGCCATTTCATGCCTTGGTACAACGATCAAGGATGCAGGTGGTCAGGAAGCACAATGGAAAATAGACCATGATCTTAATTTGCAATTTGCAGCACTGGCTAAAAAAAATGACTGTCCAGTTTTCGTTTTACTGTCGGCCGTTAATGCAGATCCAAAGTCGAAGATCTTCTATAACCGGATGAAAGGGAGCCTTGAACAACACGTGAAGTCCCTTGATTTCAAAAAACTTATTATCATCCAGCCGGGTGGCCTAATCCGGCCAAATACTGACCGTTTAGGTGAAAAAATATCCATTGGTGCGCTTCGTGTCTTCAATGGCATCGGATTATTCAAAGCATATGAGGCTCTCCCCGTTGCGCAAGTTGCCGCCGCAATGCTTCATTCAATCGATAAATGTCAAGAGAAAATCAATACTGTCTCAGTGAAGGATATAAAATCATTAACAGCAGCAAATTCTTAACCTGTTTCAAAATTTGCTTACTCATATCCTGAACCTATAAGCTAAACTTTCGTAAGTTTCTATACCTCTGTGCAGCAGGTTAGCTGGCGTTTTAGGTCTGCAGTGGCTTTCTCTGTCTGTAGCGCACATGCTGTTTTCGGGTTGTCTTCGTATTGTGTTCGGACCACCTTCGGCCATGGGTAGTCTGGTAACTATGATTGACCATTTTCCGACCAGATAATTCCTGTTCAGGGTCTGGTCGGAAACTGGTCAGGATCTGTTCATTATCTATAGATCATCCGAAGCAGGTACGAATCTAGTTCGAAGCGAAGAGCGAAGAAACTAAATTGATAAATTAGAAATAGACAACGTAGCGAACTGTACAACTGCAATAAAAAGCATTCATAATATAGATTTAACAATAAGCTAATCCTAAGGCTGTAATTTGTGTTTTTTTAAAATAACAACCATTCAAATGAAAAAACACGTTTTATTTCTGTTCTTCCTCGTTTTTGTACATGTTATCCCCACTTTTGGTCAAGAAGCAAAATACATCTTTTACTTAATTGGAGATGGCATGGGGCTCAACCAAGTTAATCTCACCGAAATCCATCAAGCTGAAATACAGCATAAAAATAGTCCAATCCCACTTGTTTTCACCCAGTTTCCTCACGTTGGATTTGCCTCCACACATTCACTCTCCAATGGTGTGACCGACTCTGGCGCAGGAGGTACAGCTTTAGCTGTTGGGAAAAAAACGAAAAACGGCGTGATCGGTATGGATAGTACAGGGACCATTCCCTATAAAAGCATTGCCTATGCAGCGAAGGAACAAGGTAAAAAAGTAGGTATCATTACAAGTGTCAGCATTGACCACGCCACCCCGGCTTCCTTTTATGCTCACCAGCCTGACCGCGACATGTACTATGAAATCGGTAAAGAAATTATAACTTCCAATTTCGATTTTTTTGGCGGATCCAATTTTCTCAAACCCGAAACAACATTTGATCATAAAAAGGCACCATCACTTTTCCCTATATTAGAAAAAGCCGGTTATAAAGTGCTTAAAGGAAAAGATGCTTACACACAACTACCAAATAAATCAGATAAGATCATATTGATGAATTCAGATGGCACGCCTGTAGATGCCCTTAAATATGCCATAGACCAAAAGCCGAGTGATTTAAAATTGGTAGATATCACATCTGCAGCTATCAATTCACTACATCAAGACAACACAAATGGTTTCTTTTTAATGATCGAAGGTGGCAAAATTGATTGGGCCTGTCATGCCAATGACGCTGGAACAACTATTCAGGAAGTCCTGGATTTCAATGCTTCAGCACAACTGGCTTATGAATTTTATCAAAAATATCCAAAAGAAACGCTGATTGTCGTCACTGCAGACCACGAAACTGGAGGATTAGGTATCGGAAATGGAAGCTCTTCGCTGAAAACGAAATTCTTATCCCACCAAAAAACCTCGCAGTCTGAACTTTCAAATACAATTGGCAATTTGCGTAAAGATCGTCCAAATGCTACCTGGGATGATTTAAAAAATCTGATCTCTTTGCAAACAGGTCTGTTCTCCAAAATAGAGGTAACCGAAACAGATCGTAAAGCGCTACAGGATGCCTATCAAAAAAGCTTTGTCGATCATCAAAAGGAGACTGCAAAAAGTCTTTACGCCAGTGACGACAAAATAGCTGCATTGAGTATTTCAATCTTAAATCGGATGGGATCAATAAGCTGGGCTTCCAATAATCATTCGGCGGCCTACGCACCAGTATATGCAATCGGAGTTGGCTCTGAACAATTCAGTCAGAAAATGGACAACACAGATATACCAAAGAAAATCGCTACAGCAGCAAAACTTAGTTTAGACTAAACAAAAAAAGATCCCCAAGAAATCTTGGGGATCTTTTTTATGAGCCTCTTATCGGAATCGAACCAATGACCTACTGATTACAAGTCAGTTGCTCTACCAGCTGAGCTAAAGAGGCTTTTTAAAGAAGTTAATGCTTGTGCTTAAGAGCCTCTTATCGGAATCGAACCAATGACCTACTGATTACAAGTCAGTTGCTCTACCAGCTGAGCTAAAGAGGCGTTACTTCTTCTCAATCTTATCACGTCTGACCGCTTTAAGATGCTGCAAATATCGAAACCTTCAATCAAAAAAGCAAGTCGATCACAACAATTTTTCCGTCTGCTAAGCCAATTATTTAAAAATCAAGCCTATTATTTTAAATAGCTGCAAATTTGTCATGATTCAATAAAAAATATTGCCATTTTTTCCGAAATAGCAGCTAAAACCTGAATGGCACTTCGATTGTTATCATTTAGACGTATCAACAAAACTTTAATTAAGATTATAGGAATGAATTTTAACAATTATACAATCAAGGCCCAGGAGGCCATACAAAAAGCGTCAGAAATTGCAGCCGGACATCAACAACAGGCTATTGAAACTGCGCATATTTTAAAAGCTTTACTTACTGTGGATGAAAACGTTGTCAGCCACTTATTAAAGAAACTAAACGTCAATATCACCTATTTGGGAACTGAACTCGACAAGCAGATTGAAGGATTTCCTAAAGTAAGTGGAAGCAACATTTATTTAAGCAGTGATGCGAATAGTGCGCTGCAGAAAGCACAAGGTTTTTTAAAAGAATTCAATGATGAATTTGTCTCTGTGGAACACTTACTGTTAGGTATTCTAGCCACATCCGACAAGACTTCAACGCTCCTAAAATCACAGGGCGTAACTGAAAAGGACTTAAAGACTGCAATTAAGGAACTACGTGGAAACAGCCGGGTGACAGATCAAAATGCTGAAGCGACTTATAATGCTTTGGGAAAATATGCCCGAAATCTGAATGAGTATGCTGAATCTGGCAAATTAGATCCTGTGATTGGCCGCGACGAGGAAATTCGACGCGTCATGCAGATTCTTTCACGCCGTACCAAAAACAACCCTATACTCGTCGGTGAGCCAGGGGTTGGTAAAACTGCTATTGCTGAGGGTATTGCATACAGAATTATAAAAGGTGACGCTCCTGAAAATCTAAAATCCAAAATCGTATTTTCCTTGGATATGGGGGCCTTGGTAGCTGGGGCTAAGTATAAAGGGGAATTTGAAGAGCGCTTAAAAGCTGTCGTTAAAGAAGTTACAGATTCCAACGGCGAAATTATCCTCTTTATTGATGAGATTCACACCTTAGTGGGTGCCGGTGGTGGTGAAGGCGCAATGGATGCAGCAAATATCCTTAAACCAGCGCTGGCCAGAGGGGAACTTCGTGCCATTGGAGCTACAACGTTAAACGAATACCAAAAATATTTCGAAAAGGACAAAGCACTGGAGCGTCGATTCCAAAAAGTTATGGTAGAAGAGCCGGATACGCAAGACGCCATATCCATCCTTCGGGGATTGAAAGAACGGTACGAAACACACCATAAGGTACGCATACTGGATGAATCCATTATTGCAGCAGTAGAGTTATCGCAACGTTATATTGCGGACCGTTTCCTACCAGACAAGGCGATTGATTTAATTGACGAGGCAGCTTCTAAATTACGTCTGGAGATGGATTCTGTACCTGAGGCAGTCGATGAACTGGAACGCCGCATTATGCAACTTGAAATCGAGCGCGAGGCTTTGAAACGTGAAAACGACGATAAAAAGGTGCAAGAACTTTCAGAAAGTATAGCCAATCTATCTGCTGAACGTGATACGCTGCGTGCCGCATGGCAAGAGGAAAAGAGTTTGGTTGACAATGTAAACCAGGAGATTGAAAACATTGAAAATTACAAACTCGAGGCCGAACAGGCAGAACGTTCCGGCGATTATGGCAAGGTTGCAGAATTACGTTATGGCCGAATCAAAGAGGCGCAGGAAAAAGTGGAAAAACTGAAAGCTGAGCTCGCCGAAAAACAGGAAAGCAAACGTATGTTGAAAGAAGAAGTAACTTCCGAAGATATTGCCGATGTCGTCGCTAAGTGGACTGGAATACCCGTAAGTAAAATGATTCAGTCTGAGCGCGAAAAATTGCTGAATCTAGAAGAGGAACTCCATAAACGCGTTGCTGGTCAGGATGAAGCAATAGAAGCAATTTCAGATGCGATACGCCGTTCAAGAGCTGGACTAAATGATGCAAAAAGACCTATAGGATCATTTATATTCTTAGGTACTACTGGTGTCGGAAAAACAGAATTGGCAAAAGCACTGGCTGAGTTCTTATTCGACGACGAACAATCGATGGTACGTATTGATATGTCGGAATATCAGGAGCGGCATGCTGTCTCCCGTTTGATTGGAGCGCCTCCGGGATATGTTGGTTATGATGAAGGCGGTCAGTTGACAGAGGCCGTCCGGAGACGTCCTTATTCCGTGGTTCTGCTCGATGAAATTGAAAAGGCTCATCCTGATGTATTTAACATACTCTTACAGGTACTGGACGATGGCCATCTAACGGACAACAAAGGCCGTACGGTAAACTTCAAGAATACGATTATTATTATGACATCCAATACGGGTTCTCATATCATACAAGAAAATTTCAGCCATCTGAGTGATGACAATAGAGATGAGATCATTGCCAAAACACGCAACGAGGTATTTGATCTGCTGAAACAATCGATCCGTCCGGAGTTCCTGAATCGTATCGATGAAGTCATTATGTTTACTCCGTTAAGCAGAGACGAAATTGGAGATATTGTTAGGCTGCAATTTGCCCATGTTGAGAAACAGCTGGCTGAACAAAATATCTTTATCACGGCATCAGACGAAGCGATGGACTGGTTAGCACAGCTTGGCTATGATCCGATATATGGAGCAAGACCGTTAAAGCGGGTTATTCAGAAACGCATTCTGAATGAACTTTCGAAGGAAATACTATCCGGAAAAGTGAGTCGTGATTCCATTATCCGGCTGGATGTATTTGACGGTAAATTTGTCTTCATCAATAAACAAGATTAGTAAAAAACGAAGCGCTCGGCAGAAAAACCGGGCGCTTCGCTTTTATACCATGCAAACTGACCACTAACTACTGATTCCTAGCGCTGTTAATAGCTTCTTTACATCATCTTCTCCGTCCAGATGCTGTACCAGCATTTTCGTTTTCGCATCATAAATATATAATGAGGGATAATTGCTCGGCTTGAATTTTTCGATAAACTGCGTTCCAGCATCAAATAAGAACTTTACATTTGCTGCATTTTTTAATGCCTTAGCATGCATATTAATAAAACCATCCACATAGGCTTTATCATTCATTGAAATAAAATAAAACGAAACATTCTTTAGCTTCGCCAAATTTTGCGCAATGCCCGCTCCCATTTTCTGACAATGTCCACAACCGGGATCATAAAAATTCAATACGATATAGCCGGACTTGGGCAGTTTATCCGAATTAAAATTACTCGCTTGATAAACCTCATCAAAAGTAAAGGCTGGAAGCGTTTTAGGTGCCTGTGCAAATATAGGTTGAATTAAAAAAAAAGCACTTGCAAAAAATAGAGAATAAAGAAACCTCATGTTAAAGAATTTTAAACCAACAATGAATATTCAATTAATTTTAATCAATAATACCTAAAAATGTGCGTCAGTACACTAATATTTTAGTTTTTTTACAAAAAATCCGTAAGTTTGGGCTAATTTTTAAGTCGATCAAATCTATTAATACTCATTAATCGTGAAAAAACGAATTGCTATTTTTGCTTCAGGTTCAGGTTCCAATGCTCAAAAAATAATGGAACATTTTAAATATTCGGATGAAGCTGAGGTTGCCTTGATCTTATCTAATAATCCTGATGCATACGTTATTCAGCGGGCAGACAATTTTGAAATCCCGGCACATATTTTCGATCGTGAAGAATTTTACAAAACAGACAACGTTGTCAATATACTGAAGAACTTGAATATTGATCTTATTGTCTTAGCAGGTTTTCTTTGGCTTGTTCCAACCAATCTGCTAAAAGCATTTCCGAATCAAATCATTAATATACATCCTGCCCTCCTGCCAAAATATGGTGGCAAGGGAATGTATGGCGATCATGTGCATAAAGCTGTTCTTGCTAATAAAGAAGAGGAACATGGTATCACGATACATTTTGCCAATGAACACTTCGACGAAGGAGAAATTATCCATCAGGCGCGTTTTAAAGTCGATCCAAATGACACATTAGATATCATCAAGTTTAAAGGGCAGCAACTCGAACACCAATACTTCCCTAAAATTATTGAGAATCTGATCAAAAAAATGTAAAAACAATTTTATTATTTAGAATTGTTTTAAACAAATCGTAACTTTGCTTTCATGAACGAAGTTATTGAATCGGTGATGGATGTATGTGAGTCAGAAAACAAAGGCCATGTGTTTCAATTTAGAAATACAGCCATGAACCCTTTTTCTGACTTTTCATGTGCTTGTTTTAAGAAGTGCTGCAAAAAGTACAAAGAAGGTAAACGTTGTAAAAAGTGTCCGGGTCAGAAAAAATAGACATGCTTCTCATTTGCTATTCTTCTAGGTAATCCAAATCTTTATCAAAACTTTCTTCCAATTGTGTCAGTGAATAGATCGCTATTCCTGAAAGCAATAAGACCATTGTAATTGCAGCCGGTACGATACCAAAAGCATTGACTAGTACCCCATAGATCATTGTTGATGGAATGAGTGCGCCTCGAACAAAATTAGGTGCAGTAGTTGCCACAGTCGCTCTGAGATTTGTACCGAATTGCTCTGCCGAAATCGTTACAAATGTAGCCCAATACCCCACCCCTAATCCCATCACAAATGCTAAGCCCAAAAACTTAGTGGCAGTAATACCATCGCTCAACAAATACCAAAGCGAACTGACGATGATAATTACCTGGCAAATAAGGACAACTTTCTTTCGGGATTTTAAAACTTGTGCAAATATCCCCGCTAATACGTCGCCCAATGATATACCTATATACGTAAACATCACCCCTTTTCCAGCACTCAGCACATCTGTAGTACCTAATGCCTTCCCTATTTCGGGTGCTTGAGTCACCAATACACCGACAACAAACCAAATAGGCAGCCCGATACAAAGGCAATTAATATACCGTTTTAACCGGCTCTTATCCGTAAAAAGCATGCGGATATCACCTTTCACTACCCCTGCATGATCTTGTTCCTTGAACAGTCCTGATTCAAAGGATCCCACACGCAAAAGCAATAATAATAAGCCCATGCCTCCACCGACGAAATAAGCGGTCCGCCAATCAAATTCCTCAGACACAAAATAAGCAAGTATAGCTCCCAATACACCGACTCCAGCAACCAACATCGTACCGTAACCACGTTTTGACTTGTGCATACTTTCGGAGACCAAGGTAATACCCGCTCCCAACTCTCCCGCTAAACCAATACCCGCTATAAAACGAATAATACCATACATAAGCACATCATGTACAAAGCCATTTGCGATATTTGCTAAAGAATAGAGAAGAATCGATCCAAAGAGCACTTTTAAACGGCCATATTTATCACCAATAATTCCCCAAATGATGCCGCCTAATAGCAGCCCCCCCATTTGCATATTAAGCACAAATTCACCTTTTACCCGCATTTCTTCAGCGGGAACACCAATATCAGTAAAGGACTGAATACGGACAATGGAGAAAATAATTAAATCATAGATATCGACAAAGTATCCCAGTGATGCGATCATAACCAGTAACCATACTTTATTGTCGGGTCGATTTTCTTTTAGTGTTGACATTTTAGGTTTTTTGAAGCTGTAAAAATACCATAGTGAAGCTACAAAACCAAGATTTCAGAAAATATTCCGATACATTGTTTTATTTTTGCTTTATGAGATACAGTCCACTTGCCTTAACTTGGCTATTGCGTATTTATCCGCCTTTTCTGTTTCAAGGAATATGGGTAAAAAAAATTAGTCCCGGCTTTCAAGGTGCCCAAGTAAAAATATACAAGACGCCATTCAATATCAATACAAACAGAACACTATTTGGTGGAACGATATTCGCTGCTGCAGACCCTATATTTCCCATCCTGATCGATCAATATCTTCAAAAAATTGGTTTCAAGAAAACAGTAGCCTGGCTAAAATCATCACAGATCGTTTTTAAGAAGCCCGGAAAGACCAGTGTAGAGTATGCTGTAAACCTTTCCGAAGAAGTACTTGAAGAATGCGCACAGACGATCAGAACAAAAGGAAAGATTGTAAGAGATTTTACCTTAGAGATCAAAGACAAAACAGGTGACTTATGTGCTACGGTACGCTGTGAAACCTATATTCGTGACTTGAATTTTACATTCCCGTCCAGAAATCGAAATGTCGAGCCATAAGAAATTGATATATTTGTCGAATTACCAAAAACAAGAAACATGAATAAAATCGCTTTTTTGGCTATCGCATCTCTGGCAATAGCAGCATGTGGGACGAATGGAAATGGCGCAACGACAGTAAAAGCCCTGCAAGATTCAACCATAAAAATCCATGATGAAATCATGCCTCAAATTGCCCATTTCGACCGCGATGCCGTCAAGATAGATTCCATTCTGGCAAATTTAAAAACTATTAAGACAGCCCGCACGGATTTAGATACCATTGCGACAAGGAAAGAACTGAGTGTTTTAAAAGCCAACTTAGAAAGCGCCACAGACCATATGATGGACTGGATGAAAGGCTACAATCCGGATTCAACAGATGTCAAATATTTCGAAACAGAACTACAGAAAGTAAGTGATATGAAAAAGATATTTGATAATGTCTCCAAAGAAAGTGAAGGAAAATTAAAGAATTTTTAAGTCCAAAAGACTTCACAAGTTCAACAAAATGGCCACGGAACGAATTAATATAGTCGGGAAGTTAAGCCAAACCTTAAAACAAAAAATAAAAACATGAGATCCATAACTAAATTTTACTGCGCAACTTTTCTATTATTGGGGCTATTTTCCTGTAAAAATAATAGTCAGACAAACTTACCGATCTATGGCGAAAGGGAGGCTGTAGAAAAAACAGTTGATGGAAAAAAAATTGTAGATACCCTCTACCATACAATACCGCCATTTAAACTTCTTAATCAAGATAGTGCGATGATTTCGGATAAAGATTTTGATGGAAAAGTTTATGTTGCAAACTTCTTCTTTACCCATTGTCCAAGCATCTGCCCGACAATGAATCGCAATCTTCTAAAGATATACCAGCAATATAAAGACAATGATGAGGTTCGTTTTCTGTCTCATAGTATTGACTTTAAATACGATCAGCCATACGTTTTGAAAGATTATGCCAACAAACTGGGTGTAAGCAATAATCATTGGCAATTTGTATCAGGAACGAAAGCAGAAATTTATGGACTTGCCAATCAATACCTGGTTTATACTGCGGAGGATAAAAATGCACCCGGCGGCTATGATCATCAGGGCTACCTTGTTTTGATTGACAAAGATAAACGTATTCGAGGTGCTTATGATGGCACGAATGATGAGCAGGTAAAAAAATTAATGAACGATCTACCATCATTATTGAGCGAGGCGAAAAAATAATATGCGCATTCTCCTAACAACATGCCTGGCAATTGGCGCTCTATTGCTTATATTGATAGGCTGCCAGAATGAAGTTGATATCAAAACGGCACAATATGCTGTAAACGGTCAAAAAGTATATATAACCCATTGTCAAAATTGCCATGGAGAGAAGGGCGAAGGATTGGGCACCCTCTACCCGCCTTTAACAGATACCACATTTTTACAGGTTAATCGCCATAAACTAGCTTGTATCATCAAGCATGGAACTTCTGGTGAGCTGGAAGTCGCAGGCAAAAAGTTCAATAGTGTAATGCCGGCATCTAATCTCTCTGCTGTTGATATCGCTTATGTACTGACATATATCAACACTAAAATCAACAAAGGAAAACATAGTTACCCTTTGGATGAGGTGGAAAGAAATTTAAAGAATTGTCAATAAAAAGAGAGGGAGCTTTGCCAAAAGCTCCCTCTCTTTTTAACACCCACTTCCCAACAAAGACGTCCTCCCGATGAACAAAAAAGGATTCCCGCATCCATTTGAACCAAAGTTGAAACAACACCACTAAACAGCCCCATTAAGCTTCCGGAGCGCTTCCATTACCTATTGACAAAAAAAATAAAAAGATGAAAACAATTTTATCCTTTTTTCCTTATTGTATTATTGATCCAAATCGTTTTACATTTATTGATTTATAACAATAATCTGACATTTTGGATACAAATTAATCGCTAATTTTGCAACCGAATGAACGTTCGATTGATGAATTCTAATGAAAAAATAGCGGCAGTATTTGCCAGCACACTAAAACTTATACAAACAAACGGCTTCCACGGGACGCCGATGAGTAAAATCGCCCAAGAGTCAGATGTGGCAATCGGAACTATCTACCATTATTTCCCTTCTAAAGATGACCTTATTTTTGCCTTGTTCAAACATTGTCGGGCATTACTAAATGATTATATTTTTGATGGTATAAAAGATGATTTCAGCTACAAAGATTCCTTTTTCCATGTGTGGCGCAATTTTGTGAAGTTTTATTTAGAAAACGGTCATGTCTTCAGTTTTTTTGAGCAATTCTTCTCCTCTCCTTATTACGAAAAAAATAAGGCTGAGATACAGGAACCTGTAGGAGGCCAAAATAAAGTTGTCGATTTTTTACAGGAAGGTATAGACCGCAAAATTTTGAAACAAGTGAATGTGCATCTGCTTGTGGCCAGTTATATCGGAGTCGCATTGTCTACCGTTCACAGCATAAAATTCAAAGACCTGAGCTTTTCCGAACGAAATATGGAGGAATTGATTGGAATTATTTGGGATGGAGCAATTAATAGAGAAAAAAATAATTAATTACATATATGAAGTTTAATAAAATCGTTTATTCCTTGGCGGCCCTGTCGCTTTTGAGTAATACAGGATTTGCACAACAGCAATCTGAAAACTTGCCTGCAAATGCAACACTTCAGCAGCTGATAGATTATGCCTTGCGTAATCGAATCTCTGTAAAACAAGCGCAATTGGATGAAGCCATTGGTGAAAAGGATATCGACATCTCCCTTTCAGGCTGGTACCCCCAATTGGGCTTAAAAGGAAGTTACAACTATAACGTCATCGTTCCATTGGCAAATATTGGTGGTAATAACATCAAAATGGGACAGAATAATGCGAGCGCAGTAACGCTTCAGGTAGACCAGCAGATTCTGAACCCTGAGTTAATGCAAGCAAGAAAAGCAGCTGAATTGGTACGTCTCGGAAATAAACAAAATACCGAGAACCAAAAAATAACTGCAGTCGTTGAGGTCAGCAAAGCATACTACGACATCCTTACTTCAGAAGAGCAGATCAAAATTGTCCGCGAAAACATTGCCCGTTTGCAAAAACAATTGAAAGATGCCAAATCACAATATGATGTAGGTATAGTTGACAAAACAGATTATAAAAGAGCACAAATAGCTTTAGCGAATTCAAACGCCGACGAAAAACGGACGGTTGAACTTCGAAAATATAAATACGAATATCTAAAACAGCTATTAGCTTTGGATAAAAGTCAAAATCTGACCCTTTCATTTGACAATAGCAGTATGGAGTCGGAGATTCTGATAGACACAACAGCCGGAATAAATGTTTCTAATCGAATTGAATTCCAACAATTGGAAACATCAAAAAAGATCCAGCAGTTAAGTACACAATATTATAAATGGACGTACTTGCCAAGTGTGAGCGCCTTCTATAATTATGCATTCAACTATAGAAATGACAAATTCAGTAAGCTTTATACCGATAATTTCCCAGGTTCTGTTGCTGGACTGAATGTATCTTTTTCAATTTTCGACGGGTTTAAACGTAAAAAACAAATCAACAAATCCAGACTGCAGGAAGAAAGAATCGACTGGGACATCAAAAACTTGGAGAATAGCATCAATACCGAATATTCGCTGGCAAAAGCAACCTATAATGCGAACTTAAATGACTGGAAAACAGCCAAAGAAAATGTGGATTTATCCAAAGAGGTATACGATACAATCAAACTTCAATATGATTCAGGTATTAAAACTTACCTTGATCTCATGACAGCAGAGACTGATCTCAAAACAACGCAACTCAACTATCTGAACTCGCTATATGCTTTATTATCGAGTAAATTAGATGTTCAGAAAGCTGTTGGTGCGATTCACACAAATTAATCAATAAACGGAAACTAATACAAATCATGAATAAAAGACAATTATTATTCGCTTTCTTCCTTGGGACGGCATTAGTATGGACCTCTTGTGGAAATAAAGATGCAAAAAAGCAAGGCGCAGCTCAGGCTCAAGCTGAGAAGGTTGTTCCTGTTAGCTTTGGTGTAGCATCACATGAGATTGTTACAGGTACGATCAGCTACCCTGCAACAGTCAAACCGTTGAACGAAGCAGACCTATTTGCGGAAGTTAGCGGTTATATCACCAAAATATATGTTTCAGATGGCGCCGTAGTGTCTCAAGGACAAGCCCTTTATGAAATTGATGGAACACGCTATAATGCCGCTGTCCAACAAGCTAAGGCAAGTCTCCAAGTACAGCAAACGGAATTGGAGCGTCAAAAAAGAGATTTGGCAAGATACCAAACGCTGGCTGATAAAGATGCGATTGCAAAACAAGTGTTTGACAATGCCAAATCGAGTGTTGCTGCTGCGCAGGCACAGGTTGAATCGGCTCGCGCTGCATTAGTTACTGCAAATACAAATTTATCCCGCTCAACCATACGTGCAGCATTTTCGGGTACAATTGGTATCTCGCAAGTACGTCTAGGTGCATTGGTGAATCCAGGTACTACCCTGTTGAATACACTTTCATCAACAAGCCCTATTGCCGTTGAATTTCAGGTAAATGAAAAGGATATTACGAAATTCACCAAATTACAGAGCAGCCATTCTTCTTCAGATCTTTCTTTGCTTTTGCCTGATGGCAGTACTTATGAAGGAAAAGGAACAATTACGACGATTGACCGTGCTGTAGATCCGGCAACAGGAACAATTAAAGTTAGAGCGACATTCCCAAATAATTCCAATACATTGAGAGCTGGAATGAACATCACGATGAATGTTTCTTCAACTTCGGCAACAGAAGAAGTGGTGGTTCCTTACAAAGCTATCTTTGAACAACTAGGGGTATTCAATCTATATGCTGTTAATGATAGCAGCAAAGCTGAAATCCGTCAGGTAAAATTAGGCATTAAAGCCGGCGATAAAATTGTTATCAAAGAGGGTGTTAAAGATGGTGAAAAAATCATTGTCGATGGTACCATGAACGTCCAAAATGGTGTTAAAGTAGTTGACGCTGCTGTTGCTGCCCAACAGGCTGCAAAAGGAGCTCCTCAAGGAAAATAACAGCATTAATTTTTAAAGAGAATCTAAAAGATATAGAATGATTTCAGAAGTATTTATTAAGAGGCCAGTTACCGCAATCGTTATTTCGATATTGATTTCAATTATCGGGATTATTGCGGTATCTACACTGCCAATTAGCCAGTATCCTTCTATTGCACCTCCAACAGTAACGGTTACAGCCAATTATACTGGTGCAGATGCACAGACGGTTGAGCAAACGGTGACTACACTCATTGAGAGTCAGATCAACGGTACTCCTGGCATGATTTATATGTCGTCCAACAGTACTTCAAATGGTCAAGCAACAATTACTGTTACATTTGAAGTAGGTACCGACATTGATATAGCAACCCTGGACGTGCAAAACCGTGTGGGAATTGCTGAACCTGCCTTGCCAGAAGCTGTACGTCGTTTAGGTATTACAACCCGTAAAGCCAATAACGATATCCTCATGCTGGTTGCGTTGACATCACCAAAAGGAACAAGAACCGAAAATTTCTTGGCCAATTACAACAACTTATACGTTAAAGACGCATTATTGCGTGTTAAAGGTGTCGGTGATGTAACCGCATTTGGTCAGCCATTCTCCATGCGGGTATGGTTAGATGCCAACAAATTAGCGAACCTAAGCATGACACCTGCAGACGTATCTACAGCGATTGCGGAACAAAACTCCCGTATACCTGGCGGTAGTGTTGGTGGACGTCCACAAGAATCTTCAACGGTATTTGAATATCCAATCATTACTGATAGTGACCTTTCGAGCCCTGAAGATTTTGAAAATATCGTCGTCAAGACCAACAAAGATGGTTCCATTGTACTTTTAAAAGATGTTGCACGTGTTGAATTGGGTCAATTCAATTATGGTACATCCTCAACTGTAAATGGCATGACTTCATCTGCAATGATGATCAACCAAACGCCGGGAGGAAATGCCGTAGAATCCGCAGAGGGCATTGTTACTGCATTGGAAAAATTGAAGAAATCGTTTCCTACTGACGTGGATTACACAATCAGTTACGAGACAGTATCGGTTGTAAATGCCTCTATTTCTTCGGTTATCCATACGTTGGTTGAAGCATTGATTTTAGTAACGATAGTGGTATTTTTCTTCCTTCAAAGCTGGAGAGCAACCCTAATTCCTGTACTGGCAATTCCGGTGTCCATCATCGGTACCTTCATCTTCTTCCTGATGTTTGGCTTTTCGGTCAACAACTTAACCATGCTTGCGTTTGTACTGGCCATCGGTATTGTGGTGGATGATGCCATCGTTGTGGTGGAAGCTGTACAGCACTATATCGACCATTATAAATTGGATGCGAAAGAAGCGACACGCCGCGCCATGGGCGATATCACAGCTCCGGTTATTGCAATTGCATTGATTTTGGCTGCAGTATTCGTTCCAGTAGGTTTTATTCCAGGGATGGTAGGTAAATTGTATCAACAATTCGCCATCACGATCGCTGTGTCGGTTATGCTATCGGCGTTTATCGCACTTTCACTAACTCCTGCGTTATGTTCGATATTATTAAAACCTACAGCAGTACATGAAGGCGCAAAAGGACTGAATAAGTTTTTCTACAAATTCAATGTCTGGTTTGAAAAAGTGACCATCAAATACTCCAATGGGGTAAAACAAGCGATTAAAAAAGCACCGCTTGTATTGATTATTCTATTGTGTATTTTCATCGGGACAGGCTGGATGTTTACAACCAAGCCGACAGGATTTATTCCTTCCGAGGATGGTGGGGCATTTTTCGCGGGTATTACGCTGCCAGAGGGTTCTTCTTCGGCACGTACAAATGAAGTCCTTAAAGAGATTGAAGACGATCTACACAAGACTTTCCCTGAAATCAAGTATGTTACCGCAATCTCGGGTATCAATATCTTGAACCGTGCGTTTAAATCCAATGGTGCAACAGTGTTCGTGTCGCTAAAACCGTGGGAAACACGTACGCGTACAGCAAATGACATCGCGGGCATGATCATGGGTAAATACATGGGGTATACAAAAGCAAGAGTACTGGCTGTAACACCTCCTGCAATTCCAGGTCTAGGTACTTCAGGCGGTTTTTCTATGCAAGTTCAAGATTTGCAGACGGTCAATATCAAGGACTTCGAAGCTACTGTAGGCAAGTTCCTGATGGCTGCCAATCAACGTCCTGAAATTGGAATGGCTTATACGATGTTTAACACCAACTCGCCTAACTACAAATTGGAAGTAAATCGTGAACAGGCTAAACGTATGGGTGTGCCGATTTCAAGTATTTATTCGACAATCTCTTCTTATCTGGGAAGTAGTTATGTAAACGACTTTACGAAGTACGGTCGTAGCTACCGTGTCGTTACGCAAGCTGATATCCCTTATCGTATGAATATTGAAGACATCAACAAATTGTATGTCAATAATATTTCTGGAAACCCAGTACCAATGGGTACCTTGGTAAAATATGAGCTAACGACGATGCCTTCAATCATCAACCACTACAACATATTTAGAAGTATTGAGATTAATGGTAGCTCTGCGCCGGGTTATTCCTCAGGGGATGCATTGAAAGCACTGCAAGAAGTTGCTGCACAAACATTGCCTGAAGGTTTTGACTATCAATTCTCTGGTCTGTCGCTTCAAGAAATGCAGTCGGGATCGAAGACAATTCAAATTTTTGCCCTCTGTATCCTATTTGTATTCTTGCTATTAGCCGCATTATACGAAAGCTGGTCAGTTCCGTTCTCCATTCTATTGTCAGTTCCGCTGGGTGTATTTGGTGCCATATTGACACTAACATTAATCCCTACATTGGACAATAACATCTATGCGCAGATTGGTTTGGTGACAATTATTGGTCTTGCAGCCAAAAATGCCATCCTAATCGTGGAGTTTGCGAAAGAACGGGTTGATATCGGAATGAATCTTTATGAAGCGACATTAGATGCTGTAAAATTACGTTTACGTCCAATCATCATGACATCTTTTGCCTTTATCTTAGGTATTATTCCGTTGATGTTATCGCATGGAGCTGGAGCAATTTCCCGTCAAACCATCGGTTGGACCGTATTCGGCGGTATGACTGCAGCCACACTTCTAGCGATCTTTATCGTTCCGGTGCTATTTGTTGTAATTACACGCATGGCGTACGGTAAGAAAAAGTTAGCTGAATTGGAAGCGAATTTCGATGAAGAAAAAGCAAAAAATTTAAGTTCACACTAATTATATGCAATCCTTCGTATGAAATTCATACGGAGCAAAAAGCAAGAAGCCTTTCCTTTAAATGTAGGAAAGGCTTCTTGCTTTTTGCTCTTCCAATTATATTTCTTTAATTTTACAGCTCACTATTAAACGTATATGTCACCTGAATCACAACGCAAATTTGAACTCTTAAACCTTCTTGCCGAATCCTATGATGCGCTATTATTTGACGTCGATGGCACTTTGGCGGACAATATGGACGCCCATAAACAATCTTATAAAGCTGCTGCCAAACAATACGGTGTAGAACTGGATGTGAATCTGATTGATGAAACTGCTGGATGGCCAACGGTTGCCGTCGCGGAGGAGATCAGTAAGCGTTATGGCGTGGATTTTGACTTCCAGGAATTCTCTACGCTCAAATCCACCATATTTCGAGATGAATATGTTTTCAAGACCAAACCAGTGGATTACGTTGTTGAACATCTAAAATATCAAAAAGGGAAAAAGCATATTGCTGCCGTATCGGGAGGTACCCGGACGACCTTATCGATGACCTTAAACACCATTGGGGTATGGGATGATTTAGAGACACTAGTTTGCGCAGGAGATACTGCAGAAGGCAAACCTTCACCTCAGCCTTTCCTTTTGGCCGCATCTCAATTGAATATTGCCCCAGAAAGATGTTTGGTCTATGAAGATGGTATCCCCGGAGTAGAAGGTGCAAAAGCAGCTGGAATGGGCTGGGTTCGTGTTGATGAACTATAGCAGCGAACTGAAGGTTCTTTGTAACCAATAACATCAGACAGTTTCATAAAAAAAGCCGCAATCAATGCTAACATCAATTGCGGCTTTTTGCAGTAATCCTTTATCTTATTTAAAAACTGGTAATTATTTTCACCCCACCATTGCTGTAATTCAAATCCGATGATTTTAATCCACCTATAGGGGCTTTGTAATAAGGTTCTACGGAAATGGACAATTTCCCAACCTTCTGTTTCCGTCCAACTGAAAAATTAATAAAACCGTTTACACCTTTATCATCAACATTTTTATCGGTAGACTTCTGTTTATACTCCGTATTATTTGTTTCATAAATCGTTGCTCGTTCCTGATCCAAGACACCAACATAAGATACACCAACGGAAGTATAGAAATTCTTGTTGATCGCGTACCGAACATCCAACGGGATATCTACTGTTAAAATTTTACCAGAAACCCGTTCATTACTCTTCGCATCCTTTGCATCAGCAGTACGCATCGCAAATGAGTTGCTAACACTTGATTGAGAAATATAATTTGGAGCATCCGCATAAATGGAATTCGATCCCATCGCTGGTGTTATAGGCGTATTTCCCGAAACAGCTCCATAATGTTGAATCGAAGCGCCCGAACGAAGGCTTACTTTGCTCGAAAGATTATAAGCTAGCGCTACACCGCCACCCAATGTTATACTCTCTGATGTTGAAGCAGGAGATACAAAAGCTCCCATCTCCCATTTTTTCTCCTGGCTTGTCTTATTAATGACAACACTATTTTTAACATTTCCCTGCTGCGCAGCATACAGCTGTGAAAGCTTCGCTGCTTCGCGTTGGGTCTGATTGCCGGAAGAAATATTGAATGGATTAGATTGGGCAGCAGCAACACGGCTTGTTGGAGCAACTGATGCTTCCTCCCCTTCGTTTTCATTTAAACTAATACTCGCTGAAAAATTGGTATTTTTCAATTGCATCGACCGTAATTGTCCAACATCATTTGAAACACTTACATCATGTCCATGTATCAATTGTCCAGAATTTAATGCGAGTTGATGCTTGTCCATAGCTTGACTGGAAGAAGTGGGCGCTGCTGAATACGTAAAGGGCTTTTTCAAGGATAGTGCCTCTGAAGCTGCTCCATTATCCTGTGTAATCGCTGATAGCGAACGCTGAATAGATTCTTTTAAGTCTTTATTATTCCCTAAAACCTCTGCACTTTCATGACGATGTTCCATGACCACTGAAGGTGAATCAGTCTGTACATTATTTTTAAAACCCCAATACCCTGCACCAAAACATAATAATACAGCCGCCGCAGCACTCCAATACTTCCAATTGGAAGAACCACGGGAAGCTACCCCATAATTTGAAGCAAACTTCTCCCAGGAACCTTCTTTATAAGGTAGTTCATGGTCTTTTAATTGTCCAATGATCTCTTCTATCAATTCCTTTTTCTTATTGTCTTTCATCGTAACAACAATATTTATCTTATTTCTTGAACTATACCTGTATAGTCCAAGTATAACTTTCTAAGTTTTTGTTTCGCTCTTGTCAGATAAGTACGCGAAGTGCTATCTGGTATATTAAGCATTTGAGCTATTTCATCATGCGAATACCCCTCGATTTCGTAGAGATTAAAAATAGTTTTTTGAATCTCAGGAAGCTGATCCAGCAAACGCATAATCTCATTAACTTCCAGTCGACTATCCAACTGAACAGCAGGTGTATGCATATCCCCTTCTCCTAGATCTTCAACTGAATAAAATTGCTTCTTACTTCGTAAAAAATCTATGGAAATATTTGCTGCAATACGCCCTATCCAGGCTCTGAAAGACTTTTCTAGATTTTCATCGTCAATATCTCTGTTAAACGAATCCAATTTGCGAAATACCCGAACAAAGCTTTCATTCACGAGCTCTTCTGCATCCACATCCTGTTTTACATAACGTATAATAATAGCCATGAGGTAACCATAATACTTCTTATAAACGAAGGCTTTACCATCCTCACGATCACGCAAGCAACGTTCTAAGGCATCATGTAAAGATGATAACTTCCTGTTATAAAAATATGACTGAATTATACCCACTTAAACTATTTAATTATCAAGTTTCAAACTTAGACAAATTGCTTTTTATATGCAATAAATTGCAGCAGCTACGAAAACAACCTATCGAACCCTCCGCTAGCATTGTGAACCATTTTTTGTCGCGGAGATAACGAAATTAAAGTTATAAAACTTAAAATCAAATAGCCGAATGTCCCCTTGTAATATCACTATTTAACTATTTTTATTCCTTAAACGGAGTACATTGTACTTTTGCTACAGTGATTTCGAAAAAAATCCATAAAAAGAATTGAAAAAAAATGGCTATTTTTGCGTGATTTTCACATTTTAAATATTATTCATACCGAATGAGTACTGTATTATCCGAACAGGAACAACTTAGAAGACAAGCGATGCAATCGTTGTTGGATATGGGAATTGACCCTTTTCCAGCAAACGAATTTGTCGTCAATGCACATGCTGCTGATATTTTAGAAAATTACGATAGAGATAAATTGAATTATAAGAACATTACTATTGCTGGACGGATCATGAGCCGTCGTGTGATGGGCAGTGCTTCATTTTTTGAAATTCAAGACTCTACCGGACGAATTCAAGCCTATATTAAGCGCGATGACGTCTGTCCTGATGAAAATAAGGATCTTTACAATGTAGTTTTCAAAAAGCTATTGGATATTGGGGATATCGTCGGCATTAAAGGCTATGTTTTCACAACACAAACCGAAGCGATTGCAGTACACGTAGAAGAACTTACCGTTTTATCCAAATCACTTCGTCCCCTACCTGTCGTTAAATCGGCAGAAGGTAAAACATTTGATGCCTTTACAGATCCCGAACAACGTTATAGAATGCGTTATGTAGATTTGATCGTAAATCCAAGTAACAAAGACATATTTATCAAACGTACGAAGCTTTTCAATGCGATGCGTCAGTTCTTTAATGACGCGGGGTATATGGAAGTCGAAACACCTGTGCTACAATCCATTCCAGGTGGAGCTGCTGCGCGTCCATTTATCACGCACCATAATGCATTGGATATCCCATTATACCTCCGTATTGCCAACGAGCTTTATTTGAAGCGTTTGATCGTCGGTGGATTTGATGGTGTATACGAGTTTTCTAAAAACTTCCGTAACGAAGGAATGGACCGTACCCACAATCCAGAATTCACCGCAATGGAGATCTATGTAGCTTATAAAGACTACAATTGGATGATGGATTTCACAGAACGTTTACTGGAACATTGTGCACTTGCTGTAAATGGAACAACTGAAGCTACATTCGGAGAACATAAAATTGATTTCAGAGCTCCATACAAACGTATATCGATGACGGATTCGATCAAGGAATTCACTGGATTTGATATTACCGGAAAATCTGAAGAAGAAATCCGTATTGCGGCCAAAGCAATGGGAATTGATGTCAATGAAACGATGGGTAAAGGCAAGCTTATCGACGAAATTTTCGGCGCTAAATGCGAAGGCAACTATATTCAGCCAACATTCATCACGGATTATCCAAAAGAAATGTCTCCTTTAACCAAGAAACATAGAGATAATCCGGATTTAACGGAACGCTTTGAGCTGATGGTTTGCGGTAAGGAGATTGCTAATGCCTACTCCGAACTGAATGACCCTATAGATCAACGTGAGCGATTCGAAGATCAATTGCGTCTTTCTGAAAAAGGTGACGACGAAGCGATGTTTATTGATCAGGACTTCCTACGCTCCTTGGAATATGGTATGCCACCAACGTCGGGCCTTGGTATCGGAATGGACCGTTTAATTATGTTCCTGACTGATAATGCTTCCATTCAGGAAGTTCTTTTCTTCCCACAAATGAGACCTGAAAAAGTCGCCAAAGTAGCGGAAGTAAAAGATTATGAAGAACAAGGCATTCCAGCTGCATGGGTTCCTGCCTTACAAAAAATGGGCTTTACAACTATTGAAGCTTTAAAAGAAGCAAATCCAAACAAGGTTTTTAACGACCTTGGCGGTATGCGTAAAAAATTGAAATTAGATATCAACATGCCAACCAAAGACGAAGTATTTGCTTGGTTCAATTAAATCGGCATCGATGCTAAATAAAAAAGCTGTCTCAGATTTTACTGAGACAGCTTTTTTTGTATAGGACGAACTTGTAAAAGTATTTATAACGGTCCATACTCCTCATAAACCCCAAGATTCCTTTCTGTAGTGTCTCCGATCCTATCAGATTTGTATAATACACTCATCAGCTTCTATATTAACAGGGGTATTACTAGGGATTAACAGGGGTATAATCTAGTAAATCCCCATTAGTTCAGAAACTGCTTAGCGGGTAGCACGATGCTGGCCAAGGTGATCTACGAAAAATATTGAATATGCTTTTTTCGCACAGGATATATGATCCAATTGTCACCAATATATGACTCCTGCCAATTGTAGACATTTATTATATTTACATATCGTTTACTAAATCAGTTTTTAGCATATGAAGAATATTCTCGCGCTTGATGGCGGTGGTATCCGGGGTATCATTCCTGCAATGGTTCTCGTCGCTTTGGAAGAGAAGTTACAAAAGCAGACCATGGATCCTAATGCACGGATTGCCTCCTACTTTGATTTTATTGCAGGTACAAGCAGCGGCGGAATTCTGACGAGTATCCTATTATATCCAGAGGAAGGCAATCCCTCCCATCCTAAGTTTTCTGCCCGGGATGCGTTAAACTTATTTGTCAATCATGGAACTGAAATCTTCAATGCCTCCAAATGGCGACGTTTTCTTAGTGGATTTGGGCTGGTCAGCGAACTGTATTCATCCAATCCCTTATCGAATGTTCTGGATGAATACTTCCAGAATGCACGATTGAGCCACCTGATCAAGCCCTGTATTATTACCGCTTACAACATCGAATTACGAAAAAATCACTTTTTCAGACAGCAAAAAGCGATTACCCATGGCGAAGCGAGAGATTTCTACCTCAAAGATGTCTGCAAGGCAACTTCGGCAGCACCAACTTTTTTTCCTGTTGCTGAGATCTATTCACTTTCAAAAACGAGATACCCTTTGATTGATGGTGGTGTATTCGCACAGAACCCATCTATATGCGGTTTACTTGAAGTATTAAAGGCATTTAACAGCACCCAGATAAACGATATGTTTATGGTATCTTTGGGTACCGGTATGTCAAAAACGGCATATAATTATGAACATTTCAAGAAAAAACTCGCCATTCAGATCGGCCCGGCTTTGGTCGATATCATGACAAGTGCATCGTCAGAAAGTACAGAGTTTTTTATCCGGCAACTGTTTCAAAATAATGGCAAGCAACAAAATTATCTACGCATAGAACCGGCGAACCTTTCCAGTATCAATGCTTCACTCGATGCGGCTTCCCCTAATAATATACAGAAGCTCATCTCCTTATCGGATAAAATGATCAGCGAGCATGAGGATACACTGGATTATATTGTTGCACATTTAATTAAGGAAAAGAATCAGAATAAGAAGAAAAATCCATGGAGCAAGTTGATGGATAAGTTCTAAAAGATTACTTTTACGCATATTTTAAATCTATATGGCATTAAACTACGTTTGGGTTGCATTTTTCTTAATCACATTTGCCGTAGCCCTTGTAAAACTAATCTTTTTCGGAGATACAGAAATCTTCCAACAAATTGTAAATTCAATCTTTGACAGCGCAAAAACCGGGGCAGAAATCTCTTTAGGGCTGATCGGCATGATGAGTTTTGCACTTGGGATTATGAAAATTGGTGAAAAAGGTGGTATGATCAATATTTTCGCAAAAATCGTAGGTCCTTTTTTCCATAAGTTATTCCCAGAGATTCCCAAAAACCACCCTGCGCTCGGCTCTATTCTTATGAATTTCTCAGCTAATGCACTGGGCCTGGATAACGCCGCTACCCCATTGGGACTCAAAGCCATGAAAGAACTCCAGGAGCTTAATCCAGATAAGGAAACCGCGACCAATGCACAAATCATGTTTATTGTGCTCAATGCTTCCAGCTTAACCCTCTTGCCCATTTCCATTATGGCTTATCGAAAGGAAGCAGGTGCACCAGACCCTTCAGATGTTTTTCTGCCAATTCTGATAGCAACCTTCTTTTCTACATTGGTTGCCTTGATCCTTGTGTCCATTTATCAAAAAATCAATCTGTTTAACCGTGTAATCCTAGGCTACCTGGGTGCAATGGGATTATTTATTGGTGGATTGCTCTATTACTTCTCGGGATTGCAGCAAACCGAAATCGAAATATTCAGCAAGGTATTCGGGAATGTTATTTTATTTAGTTTATTCACCTCATTCATAGGCTTAGCTCTTTTCCGTAAGGTAAATGTGTACGACTCCTTTATCGAGGGGGCCAAAGAGGGTTTCGAAGTCTCTGTTAAAATAATCCCTTACCTCGTCGCCATGCTGGTCGGTATTGCGGTGTTTAGAGCGTCTGGCACGATGGATTATATGGTCGCTGGCATATCCAAGGGAATCGCACTATGCGGTTTAGACACCTCCTTTGTCGACGCTTTGCCTGTAGCTTTTATGAAACCACTTAGCGGTTCAGGTGCGCGTGGATTAATGGTTGATCTGATGAATGCAAAAGGTCCGATGGACTTCGCTGCACGCGTTGCCTGTGTGATTCAGGGATCAACAGAAACTACCTTTTATGTCCTCGCCGTGTATTTTGGAGCAGTGGGTATCAAGCGTACAAGGCATGCATTGCCGTGTGCATTATTAGCGGAATTGGCAGGTGTTATTGCAGCAATTATTATCTCCTACATATTCTTTAAATAACATACTTATATTGCAGAAAAGGCCTGCTTTTATAACAGTGCCCAGGTATTTACAAATATTATATCGTGATGAAAAAAACAATTGCACTAATAGCCCACGACGGCAAAAAACCTGAAATGGTCGCCTTTGTCAAAGACCACCAAGAATTATTGGAGCGCGCCAACATCATTGCTACAGGTACAACAGGCTCTTATGTCAGACAGACCGGCTTACCCGTCGAATTGAAATTGAGTGGACCAATGGGCGGAGATGCACAGATCGCGGCTTTAGCGGCCGAAAGAAAAGTCGACGGCATTATTTTCTTTCGCGACCCACTGGGAAAACATGCCCATGAACCGGACATCCAAATGCTTATGCGCGTGTCTGATCTCTACAATGTACCATTAGCGACAAATCCGGCTACGGGAAGTCTCATCATCGAAGGATTATTGGAAGATATTACAGAATAATTTAAATAGGCCATGGACAATGAAGTAATCGTTTCAATAGGAAAAATACCTTATACAACTACGGTACAATACGGCAAACATCAAATAATTGTTGATGAACCGGAGGATTTGGGCGGCCAGGATGAAGGAATAAACCCTACTCCCTTATTGCTTTCTTCTTTAGGCAGCTGTAAAGCAATTACAGTAAAAATGTATGCGGATCGTAAAAACTGGCCCTTAGAAGAAGTTGTCGTACGCCTGACACATGAGGTACAGCAAAGTGAACAGCAGCAGACGACCTATATCCAATGCTTCCTAAGTTTTAAAGGGGATTTAGATGATATTCAAAAACAACGGCTATTTAAAATTGCTGAAAAATGCCCTGTGCACAAGATATTATCAAATCCCATTGTAATAACTTCAAATCATTTGTAATGTTTCTTGGGATAACGGACAACACTATTTATATTTGTCCGCGCAAAAAAGACCTTTAATAATCGTTATAACTGAATCATAAAGGTTTGCTTGTCCCAGAGGAAAACAGATACTTGAAATAAAAATAAAGCAAACGATGCAATTGGATCCACAAATAGCAATAGACTCGCCTTTTAGATCGATCAGACGGGAAGACTGGAAAAATCTAAATGGAAAAGTATTGCACAACTTCAGTGTCGAAGATCTCGAAAATCTGCATGCACTGAACGAGCCATTGACAAATCAGGAAATCGAAGAAGTCTATTTTCCGCTCAGTCACTTGCTTGAGATTCATATTGATCGTTTTCAAAGTCTTCATCAGCGAACAAACCGCTTCTTTGGAAAGGAAGAAAGCAAACTACCCTATATCATTGGTATTGCGGGTTCGGTTGCTGTAGGAAAAAGTACCACAGCCAGGGTATTGCAGCGTGTACTGAGTCTGCTCCCATCCAAGCCGAAGGTCGATTTGGTGACGACAGATGGCTTTCTTTATCCTAATCAACAACTTATCGAACGTGGTATTCTAAACCGAAAAGGCTTTCCTGAAAGTTATGATGCCAAAAGATTGATCCATTTCCTTTCAGCTGTAAAATCAGGCGCTCCAAAAATCTCCGTTCCGGTATACAGCCACTTGGTATACGACGTATTACCAGACGAGCAGCAGCAAGTGATCGAACAGCCGGATATTCTAATCGTAGAAGGGATCAATGTCTTACAGGTGAATTCTCAGCGGCCACGGAAAGGACACAGTGTATTCGTCTCCGATTTTTTTGATTATTCCATTTATGTACATGCCAGTGAAAAAAATCTGATTGAATGGTATACCAATCGATTTGAGTCACTCCGAGCAACAGCTTTTCAAAATCCAGCATCTTTTTTCCATAAATATGCAAATATGACCGCCGACGAAAGCCATGCTATGGCTGTAAATATCTGGAATGAGATCAATAAACCCAACTTAATCAAGAATATCTTGCCGACGAGATATCGCGCCGATCTCATTTTAGAAAAAGGAAGCCACCATTTTGTTAAAAATGTAAAAGTAAGAAAGATTTAACCCCTTGCTCTCGTAAACTGCAAAACCTCATTTAATATCGTACTCTGCACTTGCTGATGAATTTTGTTACTGGAAGAAATCGTGCTTATCTCCACTTTATACTTGATATAATCTTTTGCAACATCGGCAACTTTAACCGTAAATCCCTGGGAATGGTCTAAATTTGGATTTTTTTGAAATAATGGGCTTAAATACTGCTCCAACTCTGTCACAGCAACGGAACGATCAGTGGGCAATTCAAACTTCACGACAATCTTATTCGACTTTTGAGAGGTCTTATTCACTAAGGTCGCCGTAAACACCAAGTTGTTTGGAATCATCACGGCATCATCATCTTCATCCCGCACCACAAGATTGGCCAGTGTAATATCAACAATTTTACCCTGATATTCGCCTATTTTTATCCGGTCTCCCACGGAGAACTGATCCGAAAACATAATAATTAAACCGGATATCATATTCGTGATATACTCCCTAAAAATCACAGCAATAGCCATTGCGACAATTGTCATACTGGTGATAAAATCCTTTGGATTAATACCTACGGCTATCATGAGACTGACAATAATGAAAAAGACATTCCCTACGGTAGCTACGCGGGTAATGCCCAGTACAAAATTTCCGCGGACAACCTGCTGCTCGTTTCGACTATTGTATAGTTTCACAAGGATAAAATGACCAATTGAGATCAAGACACTAGCAGTAAGAAAAGTGTTTAAGCCGTATGCCATATTTCGAATGATCTCCCGCTGCTGATAAAAGGTTTCAAATTGAACAAAGGATGCTGTTAGTGCAATCAGTAGTATAATCCGTACAATAAAAGAAATTGAAATTGGTTTTGTCATTTTTTACACAAGCTTAAGTTGTCTATCTAATCAAATTTAATGTTCTCCCATTCGCTATTCGCGATATTTAATGTAAAATGGCTACAAACAGGCTTGCTAAACTAAACAATTTTACTTTACGTAAAAAGCATTATCAGGAAATACCTATCTTTGTCTAAAGACATTACATGCTATTAAATGAAGGAATCGAACGTGCAAACTGAACTTAACGTAAGCGGAATGCACTGTGCAAATTGTGCTATTTCAATTCACCAATACCTAGAAAACAACGGAGCTAAAGATATCTACGTCGATTTTGCCTCAGATGAGGTGAAATTTTCGGAGATCCCCCCGGAACAAATCCCTGTGCTAGTCAAAGGTATCGAGTCTTTGGGTTACAAAGTAATTGGGGACAAGGATAAGAAGCCTAGCTTTTGGAAATCTATTGAATTTAAGTTCCTTTGCTGCCTCATCTTTACCATACCCTTATGGAGCCACATGTTTACGGAACTATCCGTCTTGCATGATCCCTATATCCAACTTGCGCTATGTACCCCAGTTTACCTGATTGGTTTTTCCTATTTTGGAATCAGTGCGTTTCGTTCCATCTGGAATAAAATGCCCAATATGGATGTGCTCATCTTTATTGGATCTACAGCCGCATTTATCTATAGCCTGATTGGAACTTACTATCATCTTGGACATGATTATCAGTTCTATGAAACATGTGCGACAATTATTACTTTAGTCTTCTTGGGGAATGTTCTGGAAAAAAGAGCTGTCACCAAAACCACATCAGCAATCAAAGAGTTGGTTAAATATCAAGATATACCTGCTATTAAAATTGAAGACGACCAAGAAGTAGAAATACTGGCTAAAGAAATCAAATCTGGTGATATACTCAAAGTAAATACAGGAAATCAGATACCTGCTGATGGTGATATCGTGGATGGACAGGCTTGGGTGGATGAATCGATGTTAACAGGGGAAAGTGTGCCTGTAGAAAAAATAAAATATGACTCAGTCATCGGCGGTACCCTTCTGACTGAAGGCAACATCCGAATTATTGCTACAAAAGTTGGTTCAAAAAGCGTGCTGTATCAAATTATCCAGTTAATTAAGGATGCGCAGAGCAAAAAACCACCTATCCAGAAATTCGGCGATAAGGTAGCTGCTTATTTCGTTCCCATTGTCGTCACGATCTCGTTTTTCACCTTTTTCATTACATACTTTATTGTCCAGTTACCCTTGCAGCAATCGTTAATGAATGCCATAGCAACGCTTGTTGTATCTTGCCCATGTGCGATGGGGTTAGCGACTCCAACAGCTGTTATGGTTGGTTTGGGAAGGGCAGCAAAAAAAGGAATATTGATCAAAGGCGGAAGCACAATTGAGGAAATGTCAGACCTCAAGCAGATGGTGTTCGACAAAACTGGCACCTTAACCACCGGCGATTTCAATATCAAAGCGATTCAGACATTCGGTATTGAACAATCCCAGGTAGAATCTATTATAGCGCAGCTTGAAAGCTATTCGAGTCATCCGATTGCGAAATCAATCCGGAAACAACTCAAAGAGATCAAGTCTTACCGAATTATCTTCCAGGAAGTCAACGAAATACGAGGGAAAGGAATATTTGCAACAGATACAAACGGAAACAGCTATTCTATTTGCAATGCCAAACTTGGCGAAAAAGATTACTCCAATCGTTATGACCTCACTTTAACCATCAATAGCGTTGTCATTGCCGGTATTGTACTGGAAGATCAGATTAAACCTTATGCAAAGGAACTCATACAATACCTGAAAGACAAAGGCATACGTCCTATTCTTTTAAGTGGGGACAGACAGAGTAAATGCGAGCGAACCGCTCAAAAACTTGGCATTGCTGATGTGTATTGGGACAAATCACCAGAAGAAAAATTGGAAATTTTGTTCAAACTAAAAAAGAACGGACCGACAGCAATGGTAGGTGACGGCATCAACGACGCTCCAGCACTTACCGCTGCGGATGTAGGTATTTCGCTTGGAGACTCGACACACATCGCGATCCAGTCAGCAAAGGTCGTTTTGTTAAACAACGATCTGCGGTCGATCGAAAAGCTTCTAAAGATTGGCCATCATACCTTACTGACGATTAAACAAAATTTATTTTGGGCTTTTGCATACAATATTGTTGCTATACCGCTTGCCGCGATCGGCTTTCTCGGACCGATGCTAGCAGCCTTAAGCATGGCCTTTTCAGACCTCGTTGTGATAGGTAACTCCATTCGTCTGCGCTTTAAAAAAATGAAATAAATACCCTACTCCATAAGTACCAAGACAATCCATAAAAGATTGTCTTTTTTGTGTATATTAGAGCTTGAATCATTCGCTTTTGAGGTTAAATTTTTGTAACTTCGCATGCGTGGCAAGCCAATTTAAGGGGCTTGTCTACTAGTTTTATTGAAACCAAATTCATATGGCTGAAGAAACAGAAAACGACAACAATCTTGTTCCGGCAAACGACCGGATTATCCCAATCAATATCGAGGATCAGATGAAGTCTGCGTACATTGACTACTCTATGTCTGTCATTGTATCAAGGGCGCTTCCTGATGCACGTGATGGTATGAAACCAGTACACAGACGTGTTCTTTATGGTATGCTGGACTTAGGGGTTACCAGTGGCAAGCCTTATAAAAAGTCTGCCCGTATCGTTGGTGACGTATTAGGTAAATATCACCCACATGGTGATTCATCCGTTTATGACACCATGGTCCGTATGGCTCAAGATTGGAGTTTACGCTATCCGTTGGTAGATGGTCAAGGTAACTACGGTTCCATTGATGGAGATCCTCCTGCGGCGATGCGTTATACAGAGGCAAGATTAAAGAAAATTGCTGAAGAAATGCTATCCGACATCAACAAAGATACTGTTGATTTCCAAAATAACTTTGACGACTCGCTGCAAGAGCCAACTGTACTACCTACCCGTATTCCAAATCTCCTTGTTAACGGAGCTTCTGGTATCGCAGTAGGTATGGCGACAAATATGGCTCCACATAACCTTACTGAGGTTATTAATGGTACAATCGCTTTTATTGACAACCGTGATATCGAAATCGCTGAACTCATGCAGCATATCAAGGGACCAGACTTCCCTACTGGTGCATTGATCTATGGCTATTCGGGGGTTCAGGATGCCTGCAATACAGGTCGTGGTCGTGTCGTTATGCGTGCTAAAGCAGAAATCGAAGCAACCAAGTCTGGAAAAGAGCAAATTATCGTTACAGAAATTCCTTATCAGGTGAATAAGGCCAATATGATCGAGCGTACAGCCGAGTTGGTCAACGAAAAGAAACTGGAGGGCATCTCTGCCATCCGTGATGAATCTGATCGTACAGGTATGCGTATTGTATACGATATCAAACGTGATGCTAATGCCAATGTTGTTTTAAATAATCTATTTAAATACACCGCACTACAAACCTCTTTTTCAGTCAATAACATTGCACTAGTTAAAGGAAGGCCTGTTCTGATGAATCTTAAAGATATGATTCATGAGTTTGTAGAACATAGACATGATGTCATTGTCAGACGTACACGCTACGAACTAGCAGAAGCTGAAAAACGTGCTCATATCTTAGAGGGGTACTTGATTGCACTAGACCATTTGGACGAAGTAATCAAGTTAATCCGTAATTCGGACACACCTGAAGATGCACGTGTTGGGTTAATGGAACAATTTGGCTTATCCGATCTTCAAGCACGTGCAATTCTCGATATGACTTTGCGCCGTCTAACTGGACTGGAACGTGATAAGATCAAAGAAGAGTATGCTGAATTAATGAAAACAATTGACTATTTGAAATCTGTATTGGCAGATGAAGAACTTCGGATGAAGATCATCAAGGATGAGTTGATTGAGATCAAAGAAAAATTTGGTGATGAACGTAGATCGCAAATCGTCCACTCTGCGGAAGATATGCGTATGGAAGATTTTATTGATGATGAAGAAATCGTGATCACGATCTCCCACAATAGCTACGTAAAACGTACGCCTTTATCTGAATACAAACGCCAAGGTCGCGGTGGTCGTGGATCAATTGGTACAAATACACGTGAAGAAGATTTTACGGAACATATCATCACAGCCTCAGCACACAACTATATGCTTCTATTCACAGAAGCTGGCCGTTGTTTCTGGTTGCGCGCATTTGAAATTCCTGAAGGAAGCCGTACTTCTCGGGGACGGGCACTTCAAAATATCATTAATGTTCCAAAAGAAGAAAAAATAAAGGCCTTTATCTTAGTGAAGAACTTGAAAGACCAAGAATACTTGGAAAACAACTTCATTATTATGTGTACCAAAAAAGGTACGATTAAGAAAACGTCTTTAGAAGCCTATTCACGTCCAAGAGCAAATGGTATTAATGCGATCAATATCAATGAAGGAGATCAATTAATCGAAGCTTGTTTGACTACCGGAAGTAGTGAAATTGTCATGGCTCTTCGTTCTGGCCGTGCAATTCGTTTCAATGAATCTACTGTTCGTCCAATGGGCAGAACAGCAACAGGTGTACGTGGTATCACCTTAGGTACTGAAAGTGACGAAGTGATTGGCATGATTAGTGTGAATGATTCAGAAACAACTGTATTGGTCGTTTCAGAAAAAGGGTATGGAAAACGTACAGATATTGAGGATTATCGCGTAACAAATCGTGGTGGTAAAGGCGTTAAAACAATTAACGTTACGGATAAAACTGGCGAGCTTGTTGCGATAAAAGGCGTTAACGACAATGAGGATCTAATGATCATCAATAAATCCGGTATTGTTATCCGCATCGCTGTGGAAGAATTAAGAGTAATGGGACGTGCAACGCAAGGTGTGAGACTCATTAATCTAAAAGATAACGATGAGATCGCTTCCATTACGAAAGTCGATCGTGAAGAAGAATCTGAAGAAGAGTCTGATCTTGTCGAAGGTTCTACAGACAACGATGATTCGACTTCTGAAGAAAATACGGACTCAAACGAAGAATAAATAGTCTAATGAAAAACTTACTGATATCATTGTTAATATCTGCAAGTAGTTTAACTGTTGCTGCCCAATCTAATTTGAAAGAGGGCAGCAACAGTTTTGCTTTATATACCAAAACTGGCGAGTTTAAAAATCTTGAAAATGCGCGAAAATTCGCCGATGCTGCTTTTCAATCTAAAAAGGATTCAGCTTCTGTCAATAACAATCTTTTAAGAGCGCTGGTATATAGCTCCTTAGCAGTTGCAGATTCAACAAGAAAACAGCAATACAAAATGGATCCTATTGACGTGTCCATTAAATCGCTTAAGCTTTTGGATCAGAAAAAAGCACGCCGAAACTTTCCTGCAGAGATGGACTATATTCGTCAAAACCTTGCTGGAGCCATCTCCTATCAAGGTGGATTGGCGTTAAAAGAAGGTAAATTTGACAAAGCCTATAAATCATATCTCCGCATAGACTCACTGGGTTTTAAAAATAATGATCTGAAATATAATCTAGCCGTGCTTTCTGGTAAGAATAAAGATTATATGAACTCAATCAAATATTATGACGAGCTCATCAAAGGTGAACAGCCGAAGCCAAATTACTTTCTCGAATTAGCACATATTTATACACTTGGAGGTACTAAACAGGATGTCTTAAACGTTCTTGAAAAAGGACATGCTATATTTCCTGAAAATAAACAGATACTTTTCAGATTAATAGATGTGTATTCGGCCAATCATTCGTATGATGCTATCTTGAACGTAATTGCCGATGCGATACGTTTGGAGCCTGAAAATGTCGAATTAAATTATATTGCAGGTTATTCCTATGAAAATGCGAATGACGTCAAAAAAGCGAAAGAGTATTATAATAATGTATTGCGTCTAGATCCGAATAATTATGAATCTAATCTTGCATTAGGATTGATCAACCTGGAGACTTTATTGAAGGAACCTTCCAATCAAGATATACAGGAATTAACGATCGAATATCTTTTGAAAGCGAATGAGATAAAACCCTATGATGTCAATGCCCTTAAAGCTTTGGCGAAATACTATACACTCATTGAAGACGCATCACAATTAGACAGAGTGAATTTATTATTGAATCAATTAACAGTTAAATAGATATGAATTTAAAATCTCTATTATTATTAGCAGCAATAGGTACTGTATCTACCTCAGTTTCTTTTGCGCAAACCGGTAATATTAAAAAAGCAAAAACAGGCCTGGCTAAATTTCAAGAATTGAAAGATGCTGGCACCGTTCAATTGGGTATCCCAAATCTGAAATCAGCAAAAGAAGCTATTGATGCAGCTGTTATCAATGACAAAACAAAAGATAATGCTGAAGCATGGACTGTATATGCTTTAGTAAATGCAAACTTATCAACAATAGATAAATCATCCGAATTAGCAAAATTAGCTGAAGATGGGATTGCTAGAGCAAAACAGCTGGATACAGATGGCGCCAATAAAGCAAATATTAATGTTGCAGAACAAATCTTGGGACAATATAACTTCAATTTAGGTGCTGAAGAATATCAGGCTCAAAAATATGCTGATTCATACAGTTCTTTTACAAAAGCATTGACCTATCTCCCTGGTGATACATTAGTGACTTATTACAGTGGTGTTGCGGCATTATCTAATAAAGATTATAAAAATGCCATTGAAAGGTACAAAGAATTAATTCCAAGAAAAGATTTCTCTTCGCATAAAACAATCATGGTGGATTTACCTAAATTGTACCTATCTATGCAAGATACTACATCAGCGCTTGAATATGCAAAAAAAGCAGCTGAAGCATATCCAGATGATAATGCAGCAATGACCCAAAACATTGAACTTAATTTGATTACAGGTCATGAAAAAGAAACAATTGATGCAATTACTGCGCAATTGGCAAAAGATCCAAATAATAAGAGCTTAAATTATTATTTAGGTATTGCACAATCTTCTGCAAAAAATGACGAGGCAGCTGTTGCAGCTTATAAAAAGGCATTGGAAATCGATCCTAACTTTTTCGAAGCAAATACAAACTTAGCGATCACATTGATGAACAAAACGCGTGAAAAATTAAATGTTGTCAATAACAACAGAAAATTGACGCAAGCTCAATATGACGCAGAATTGAATAAAATTAAAGCAGAATTGAAACCAGTACTTCCTTACCTAGAGAAAGCGGTTTCTTTACAGCCAAAAAATGTAGACGCTTTAACTAACTTAAAGAACTACTATATCTTTATGCAAGATGAAGCTAAAACCGCTGAAATCAATGCAAAAATCAAAGAAGTTGAATAATCGATTTCTTTAAGAAAGAAAAAGCCCGCATAACTGGTTATGCGGGCTTTTTCTTTTTGTTATACCCAATAAATTAGGCTAAGATTGCAATTAACTCAATCTGAAAAATCAATGTACATTCGCCACCTTTTCTGGGAAGCAATTCTTCTTTTCCATATGCTAAATTCGGCGGCAAGCATACCTCCCAAATCGATCCAACAGGCATTTTCGAAATAGCCTCTTGCCAACCGATAATGAGTTCATTAATATAAAAAGTTTCGGGACGTTTGCGCTTGTAGGAACTGTCGAATACCGTTCCATCCAAAAGCTCGCCTTTATAATGGCAGATTACCTTGGAAGATTTTTTGGGAATCTTCCCAGCTCCCGCCGTCAATACCTTATACTGCAAACCTGATGCACAAACCACAACGCCCTCCTTGTGCGCATTTTCCTCCAAAAATATTCTTCCTGCTTCGCGATTCCTTTCCAGAAGTGCGCCTGAATTTGCTTTATTTTTCTTTTTCTGAACCAAAACCAAATTGATTAAATTGCTAAAATGCCAATTATTTATTTTATTCTCAAAATAACAGCTTTTTATCCTTTTAATGAAAAAAATCGGCTTTTTTGTTCTTTAAAAAGGCTTTATTGCAGCAAAGTAGCCTGCAGCGTTTTTTCGAAGCTAAATGCCTTGCTAACGGGACAATTTTCTTTTGCCTTATTCGCTATTGTCTGGAATTCGGATTCACTGATTGTAGGGACACTACCTTTTAGTTCAAGTTCAGACCGTACTATTGAACCATTTTCAAAAACGATCGTTGATACGGTCGTCAACTCGTCAGGGACAAAACCCGCCTCAGACAGGTAGGCACTCAGCTGCATGGTAAAACAGCCAGCATGTGCTGCTGCCAGTAATTCTTCGGGATTTGTTCCGACACCGTTTTCAAAGCGGGTCGAAAATGAATATTGCGTATGATCCAACGCTGTACTATCGGTAGTCAGGTTACCTTTCCCCTCTTTAAGATTGCCATTCCATTGGGCTGTTGCTTTTCTTCTCATGATTTTAATATCTGTTATCAATTCTAATTTTTATCAATTCAGCTTTTGTGACAAAAGTTCCCCTGTCACCATTCATAGAACAAATCGTGGATAAAAAAGTTGTGCCCTACGCATAAATTAATGTCGCGATCCCTCCGGCTACTACGTTAACTATTTTATTAAAACTAAACTCATGAATAAAGTAATATACCTTTTCATTGCTGTAACAGCATTTGTTTCCTGTAAAACAAACCAACTGAAGGATCAGGCCCTAATACAAGACTGTCCCGAAGAGAAAATTGTAAACAAAATACCCGGTCCGCCGGTAAAGGGTGAAACCGAAAAGATTTATTACATCTATCAAGGCAAAAGAATTTCACCGAAACAATTTGATCAGGAGTGGCTAAAAAACAATTGTGATATTAAAGAGACAGTTGTCTATTGATTTTATTTCAAAAAATAAGCTTAAAGACGTAATTTTGCCTAAAATTTTTTAAAATGACAGTTTCTCTTCGGGAGGTCAATCAAAAGATTTTAGGCTATGTATCTTTAACTTTCCTTGGTTATTTCACGATCGGCCTATCGCTTGCAACCCTCCCCATTTTTATCCACCAGACCTTAGGATTTAACACAATTATTGCTGGCCTGGTCATCAGCGTTCAATATATTGCGACATTTATGCTCCGCGGTTATGCCGGAAAAATTGTTGACACCAAGGGACCCAAGGTCTCTGTTCTGCGCAGCATGTTATTTTTTGCATTATCAGGCCTACTTCTCCTCCTCGTATTTTTATTCAAGTCTCAGCCCTTTATAAGCTTGGGCCTCCTGCTTATTACCCGATTATTGACCGGAATCGGCGAAGGCCTCGTCGGTGCCAGCCCTATAAACTGGGCATTGATGGAACTGGGTGATGAACACGCGGCCAAGGCAATCTCTTTCAATGGGATAGCCAGTTATGGGGCATTAGCTATCGGAGCTCCATTAGGTGTATTAATGGTAGACCATATCAGCTATGAAACCTTAGCTTTTCTGACAATTGCCGTGGGCATACTCGGCTACCTCTATTGCCGCTCGAAAACACCCTATCGGGTAAGCCGTGAAAAAACTGAAACAGTAAGTTTTAAACGTGTGTTGCTTTTAGTAGCTCCTTTCGGAATCTGCCTCGCTTTAGGAGGTCTTGGATTTGGAAGCATTTCCACTTTTATGACCCTTTATTATGAGCACTTTAACTGGCAGAATGGTGCAGCATGTTTAACTGTATTTGGAATCTTCTTTATTCTGACACGGTTAGTATTCAATAAAGTCATTGACCAATATGGGGGATTAAAAGTTGCCTTGGTAAGTCTTTTCGTCGAAACACTGGGTCTGATGGTTATTGCTACAGCGATCCATCCCCTATGGACACTCTTAGGGGCCGCTTTAACAGGCCTTGGCTTCTCTCTGGTATTTCCGGCGCTTGGTGTGGAAGCGATAAAAAGGGTTGATCAAAATCAACAGGGTGCTGCTTTGGCAGCATATGGCTTATTTATAGACATATCCCTGGGGATCACCGGACCTTTAATCGGATTTGTTGCCAATAACATGGGGATGACGGCTATATATCCTTTTAGCACCATAATGGTTTCTATCGGTTTTGCTGTCGTTGGAAATATTCTTTATAATAAACGAAAAGTGCTGGCAAAATAGTCCATTGCAATAGAAATAAGGACTTGTCAAATCGTTTAATACAAAAAAGAGCGGCTGTGTATACAGCCGCTCTTTTTTGTATTAAAACTCTTTATGTTAACCTTCAATACTAGGTACACCAACAACTTCATTGGTATCCGCATTGTAGTCTATGCCATCAAAATTGAAACCGAATAAATTGAAAAACTCATTACGGTAACCTTCAATATCTGAAATTTCAGCTAAGTTTTCGGTTGTCGCTTTTTCCCACAACGCCGCAACTTCAGCTTGAACATCCTCACGCATTTCTAAATCGTCTACACGGATACGGCCTTTATCATCAAGCAATACCTTTCCATCGGCTGTATAAAGACGCTCAGCAAACAAACGTTGCATCTGCTCGATTGTGCCTTCATGAATTCCTTTTTCTTTCATTACTTTATACAATAGAGAAATGTATAAAGGAACCACAGGGATAGCAGAACTTGACTGTGTAACCAAGGCTTTATTAACAGATACATAAGATACACCATGAATATCGCTCAAAATAGCGTTTATCGCAGGTACCGTTCCTTCTAAATCATCCTTAGCACGGCCAATAGTACCATTACGGTAAATCGGGTAAGTAAGCTCAGGGCCTATATAAGAATAAGCAACTGTTTTAGCGCCGTCGGCCAATACACCAGCAGCTTTCAGATCTTCGATCCAAAATTTCCAATCCTCCCCACCCATTACAGCTACCGTATTTGCAATATCCTCTTCATTTTCTACTGGTTGAATGGTAATATCTGAAATTACACCAGTATGAAAATCTACTGTTTTATTGGTAAACGGTTCTTGTATTGGTTTCAAAACAGAAGCGTGTGCCACTCCAGTCTTTGGATGCGTACGACGCGGCGAGGCTAAACTATAAACCACTAAATCAATCTGTCCCAAATCTTTTTTAATAAGCTCAATGGTTTGTTTTTTCACTTCGTCTGAAAAAGCATCACCATTAATACTTTTGGCATATAATCCCGCTTCATGGGCTTCTTTTTCAAAAGCTGCGGAGTTGTACCATCCAGCAGTTCCTGGCTTGCCTTCTGCTGCAGGTTTTTCAAAAAATACACCGATTGTAGCAGCTCCAGAACCAAATGCTGCAGAAATCCGAGATGCAATACCAAATCCTGTAGAAGCACCGATCACCAATACTTTCTTCGGACCATTCGCGATTTCACCTTTGGATTTCACGTATTCAATTTGATTTTTAATGTTTTGCGCAGCCCCTTGTGGATGCGAGGTTAAACAAATAAAACCTCTAGTTCTTGGTTGTATAATCATCTTGATTAATTTTCTTACTACTTGTTTTATTGATTAGGCAAAATAAGGAATTTTAAATGAGAAAATCGTGATAAAAATCAATTAGTTTTTGTTTCATTTTCAATTGAACGGGCATTTGCTTACTTTCACAAAGTTAAGTTTACATCCTATTCATCTTATTTATGCCAGTCCAATTTACAATAAAAAAGAATAAAAATAATGCACTTCTCCTCGGAACTTTAGCTGCTTTATTTTTTGCCAGCACTTTTGTTCTCAATCGCATCATGGCGGTATCGGGTGGAAGCTGGCAATGGACAGCCTCTTTACGTTTTATCTGGATGCTTCCAATCTTGGTCCTTATTGTTGCTATCAGAGGAAATCTCGTCAGTTTACTCAAAGAAATTAAATCCAATCTGCTTCAATGGCTATGCTGGAGTACCATCGGATTCGGAGTATTCTATGCGACGCTTACGTATGGCGCAAATTATGGACCATCCTGGTTGGTTGCGAGCACCTTTGAATTCACCATTATTGCCGGGATGTTTATTGGGCCCCTTCTCGAGAAAAAAGGGCATCGAAAAGGCTTATCAAAAGCCTCTCTTCTCTTTTCCATTATTATTTTTTGCGGCATTCTGCTCATGCAGATTTCAGAAGCTCGATCGACTTCCATGAAGGCCATGTTATTAGGTACTATACCAGTATTAATCGGTGCAATTGCTTATCCCTTAGGCAACCGTAAAATGATGAAAATTTCGGGCAATAAACTGGATGCTTTTCAGCGTACGCTGGGAATGACACTATGCAGCATGCCATTTTGGATTGTGCTTAGTCTATTTGGATATGCAGAAAACGGACTGCCTACAGATAGTCAGCTCTTCCAGACCTTCCTGGTTGCTTTATGTTCGGGGGTGATTGCAACACTTCTATTTTTCACAGCTACCGACCTGGTCCATCATGACCATAAGGCCCTTGCCGCAGTGGAAGCAACACAGGCCATGGAGGTTATTTTTACATTAATCGGTGAAATTCTTATCCTGCATGCCGCACTTCCAACAATGTATTCTTGTCTCGGTATTCTCATGGTGGTCATCGGGATGATACTACATAGCCGATCAAGCTAACCGTCCTATTCATCGCTCATCGGATTGCAAGGTCCTACTTATTTTATTTAAATTCAAGCTGTTGGCCATGGCGGAAAAAATGTCGTAGTAGGTGCCTTTATTTGCATAAAGATCTTCGTGCTGACCTTTTTCTACAACACAGCCTTTTTCCATAACCACAATCGCATTGGAATCAATGATCTGAGATATGCTATGAGAAACGATGATGACTGTGCGATCTTTTTTGATCGCATCTAAACTATTTTTGATCTGTTCGGTAGCAATGGCATCCAGATTAGCTGTAGGTTCATCGAGAAAGATAATGGGAGGATTTTTCAAAAACAAGCGTGCGATGGCAATCCGTTGCTGTTGCCCACCAGACAACGACTGGGCATCAGCATCATACCCTTTAGGAAGCTCCATGATCTGTTCGTGAATGTAAGCTTTTTTTGCCGCCTCAATAATCTCTTCCCGCGAGCTGCCCATTTTACCATATTCGATATTCTCAAAAATAGTTCCTTTAAAAATATGGTTGCGCTGCAGTACCATTCCGATATGCTGACGGAGAAAAGCCGTATCGTAACTGGCCAGATCTACGCCATCCAAAAAAATCTGCCCATGGCTAGGTTCGTAAAACTTGTCCAGTAAATTGATAATCGTACTTTTTCCCGCACCACTCAAACCAACCAAAGCCGTTATTTCATTCGGTTTAATAGCAAAGCTCACATCCTTCAAGGCAACTGTACCATTGGGATATTCAAAAGATACATGCCTCAGTTCCAAATCTCCGTGTATGTGAACAGGCTTATAGTTACCTTTGGATTCAATCTGCTCATCGGATTCCAAAATCTCAAAAAAGGATTCTGAATAAATCAAAGCATCATTTACTTCATCATATATACGGTGTAGCTGGCGTATAGGCGCCGAGACGTTATTGAATAACATGATATGAAACATAATGGCGCCAATAGTAATCTGACCAGAAAGCACAAGATAGGCCGTCAATACGATGATAATCACGACAGCTATCTGTTCAACAAAATTTTTAATACTGTCATATAGGAAACTTGTTTTACGGGTTGCCATTTGATTTTCGGTCATTTCATATTGGATCTTCTCATGGCGCTTAGCCTCTTCCGGCTCACGGACAAAAGATTTAATGACCAAAATTGAATCGATCAAACTAATAATCCGGTTATTTTTTGATTCCCGATAATTGCGCATCTGTCTCCGGAAACCTGTTAATTTTGACGCTTGAGCCTGACCGATATAGAGGTACAAAGGAATAACAGCTACACCGACCAAACCTACGTATACATTTGCGTAGAACATACAGATGAGCGCAATAATTGCGTTCGCAAACAAAGGAAGAATATCAATAAAAAAATTCTGTACCAAGCGGGTCAATGAACTAATTCCTGCATCAATCCGGGTCGCCAATTTTCCGCTTTCATTATCTGCTGAGGTATAGAAGGCCAGCCTATACGTTAAAATACGGTCAACAATCGACTGAGAGAAGTCACGGGCAATATAGATCCGAAGTTTTTCGCCATAAAACTTCTGCCCAAACTGAACCAAAGCATAAATAATTTCCTTCGCTAACAAGACGATACTGATCATACCAACGAGATACATGCCTTTAGACAACGGTTCTTTGGCAACCATCAGCACATTAATCTGGTCTACCGTATAGCGTAAGATAAAAGCGTTGATCTGCGCGGCAAAAGAACCGACTACGGTCAATAGCAGGGTATAAATAATCAGTCTACGGTAGGGTTTGGCGAAGGGAACAATTTTTTTAAATAATTGCGGAATAGTCATTGAAATCGATTTTAATACAGAGCAAACAAATAATCTGACGACATTGTTTAAATCTAAGTATAAAATCGGGAAGATCACAACGGGAGAATAGGATTAAAAAAGGCATATCACATGGTGATATGCCTTTCTAAAAATGCTTTAGCTGCTCTGGGTTATCCGAAGATCCGATTCAGCACTTTCGCCAGGCGCAAACCACCTTTCAGCATGCATTGCTCCATAATATCTTTATTTTGATAGACATAGGAATAAGACAAGTTGGCATTATTCGCTACATCGGCATAAATTTTTTCAGCCAATTGATTCGATTCGTACAACCAGTTGGAAAGTTCGCCCGCAGCCAGCTCCACATTCTCTTGCTTATTATTTACATCCAGAACAGTTGCATACTCTGTATAGCTATACTTTTCATTATCCACAAGATCACTATCCCATACACGGTGAATATTGGATTTCTTTCCAAACCAACTTACTTCAATCTTGTTTCCGCCCTGATCTTCGGCACGGCTAACGTGCATAGGCTGGTGCGCATCGCCCAAAATGTGGATCAGGAAATAAAGGTTTTGCTTCTGCTGATCCATAGAAACCGTCTTATCTGCAAACGACTTTTCGATACGAATCGCGGTCTTATATAAATTCTCATCAGCCGAGTTTTCCAGCCCCAGTTGGAATTCAGCCCAAGGTAAATTTGAATTTAAATTTATAAAATGTGAATTACCCAGCTTTTTAAACTCAGGATTAGGGTCTGACTTGATAAAATCACCCCAATTGGCCCAGTAGGCCAACTTTTGCTGTCCAATGATTTTTCCAATATTCTTTTTAGCCTTTTTAGTCAAATGACGTTCCGCAATTTCAGCGACTACACGATGCCCCGTAGTTCCCCATGCAAATACCGATGAAAGCTGAAAACACAATGCCATCGCCAGCAAACCCTTAATCATTTTTTTCATTAGATTGTTGTTTTAAATGATGATAAGACTCTTACATGCTAACGCATTCGACTCCACACAAGTGGTTGTAAATGCCGATTCAAACTTGTAATAGTCCATCTTAGTATATATTGAATTTTAATTATTTGAAAACATCGAAAGCATATTTTGCGGAGGACCAAAACTCATCCAGCGCAATCATCCGCGGTTTGAAAAAAGAGATCAGCTCAGGCCAATCGGCTTCTTTAAAGACACTATAGCCTTCTAGACTTGCATAGATCTGGCAAACAGGTTTTCCATATTCATCCCTGCCGTCCATATCCCAAATCCATTCTTCACCCAAAAGATCATGTAATAAAGCCTTATATTGAAGAAATTGTTCGGCCATTAAAGCTCGGATACCAGCATCGGACTGAGACCATTGTATCGCAATCTTGGCCACTTTTTTATCTGCATCCATTTTGAAGAATAAATGCTTTATACCTGTTTTGTAATTAATCCAATTGGCCTTCTCACCGTCTGCAGATAAATGTAAAGCCATAAACTGACCAAACTTCGTCCAGAACACCTGTTTTAATTGCTTTATCTCTTCCCTTGAATACACTGATACAACTTTTAAGTCAGCAAAATTAACAAAATAGCTCGGTATGTCTAAACCTTATTGGTATCAAAATTGTTGTTTTATTAACAAACAAATTCGAAAGATGAACTTAGATAAAAAAAAATCACTCTTACTTTTGGCTGCGGCTGCAATTGGAGCGGTAGCCTACAATGCGTTGAAGCCTGTCGTCTCCCGTCCGGATGTCGTGGATCCTTTTGATTTAGATAAATACCTTGGAAAATGGTATGAAATAGCCCGGCTCGATTTCCATTGGGAAAGAGGATTAAGTCAGGTCTCTGCCGAATACAATAAAAATAAAAATGGCACAATACGCGTCAATAACCAGGGTTATTCAGAAGAAAAGGAACGATGGAAACAGTCTATCGGAAAAGCCAAATTTGTCAACAGCCCCAATGAAGGTGCACTTAAAGTATCGTTCTTTGGTCCGTTCTACAGTGGGTATAATGTTGTAAAAATAACGGCGGATTATAAATACGCACTCGTTTTTGGTGACAACCTCGACTATATGTGGATTTTGGGTCGCGAGACGGAGATCCCAGATAAAATCAGAAATGAATTTCTAACCTATGCCCTACAATGTGGTTATGAGACCGGCGACCTTGTATGGACCAAACATTAGTCGAAGATCGGAGCTAATAGCTGGTAGTTTAATGTTGCATCCTGTTTCAGCACATCAGCAATCTCTTCAAGATCCTCTGGGCTAATGGCGTTTCTGATACCCGCATTATACAGGTTTGCCAAGAAAAGGGCTGCTTCACGTTTTTGATCGAGGGGCAGAATACCGCTTCCAACATAGAAGTTCAGCACGGAAACAGCGTAGTCACCAAACATATTAAATCCAAAATCGCCATTTTTCTGTAAGCAATAACGCATCATTTTTTCAAAATCAGAACGCAAAGTATCTTTTATCTCAGTAGTCATGAAAATCTTTTTTAGAGGCACAGTTGTTGGAAATAGCGTATAGAATCATATCCTCCCTCTCCTGGCCTGACAAAAATGCAAAAAATATCCCAAACAATGTACCGCTAAGCAGTACATTGTTTGGGATAAACTATGCGTTATGCCGCGACTCGTTTACAAAGCTTCTGCATGTTGAGAAACATCCAAACCAAGTTCTTCATCCGTTTCTTCGACGCGCAATGGAGCAATAAGATCAGTGATCTTCAATAGCACCAATGAACCAACGAAGGCAAAAAATGACACCGCAAATAACGCAACCATGTGCACAAAGAACAACTTCGTTTCGCCAAAAAACAAACCATTGTCCGCAACAACAGGATTAATGTTATGATGGGCAAATACACCCGTAAGTACCATACCAACCATACCACCTACCCCATGACAAGGGAATACGTCCAAGGTGTCATCGATACTCGTTTTACTTCTCAGGTATACAACCAGATTACTAACCAAAGCGCCAACCAAACCAATGATCATCGCATGTGGAATACTAACAAAACCAGCAGCTGGTGTAATCGCAACCAAACCAACAACGGCGCCGATACATGCCCCCATTGCTGAAGGTTTCTTTCCGCGTATGATATCAACAAATATCCAGGCCATAGCGGCCATGGCTGAAGCTGTCGTCGTGGTCGCAAAAGCGTAAGCTGCCAAAGAATTTGCTCCGCCGGCAGAACCGGCGTTAAATCCAAACCAGCCAAACCACAAAAGTGCAGTACCCAATATCACGTAGCTTATACGAGCGGGATTATGAATCTGTGTTTTACGGCCTTTTAAATAAATCGCTGCCGCCAAAGCCGCCCAACCTGCCGACATGTGTACAACGGTACCACCAGCAAAGTCTAGTACGCCAAACTTTGCCAATATCCCTTCAGGGTGCCAAGTTGCATGTGCCAGTGGCATATAAATAAAAATGCTGAACAGAATTATAAACAACATAAATGAATTGAATCGGATACGCTCGGCAAATGCACCGGTGATTAGCGCTGGTGTTATAATTGCAAACTTAAGCTGAAACATGGCAAATAAAACCAAAGGTATAGTGGGAAGTGCTCCCCAAGCAACATTCCCTAATGTACCTTTCATCATAAAGAACGTACGTGGATCACCAACAATACCACCAATATCATCGCCGAAAGCCAAGCTGAAGCCAACAATGACCCAGAGGATTGTCATCAAACACATACATATAAAGCTTTGCATCATCGTGGAGATTACATTCTTCTTGCTAACCATACCGCCATAAAAAAAGGCAAGTCCAGGTGTCATAATCAACACCAATGCAGAAGAAGTTAACAACCAGGCCGTATCTCCCGTATCAAATTCTGCCTTGTTTAAGTCAGACAAGTCAATGGATGGAAATACAAGTCCCAATACTCCTAAAAGAACTAGAACAATGAGTGGAATAATTTTTTTCATTTGTTTAAACTGATTAGTGTTTTCAATACATTAATAAAATTGTTAAAAAAATACAAGAACAAAACAAAAACCTACTTTCCCTTATAATTTTCTCAAATATAAAGTCTTTTTGTTAAAAAAATACTATGTTATTTTATTTTTTATGATTTTTTTTACATAATTTCACAAAAACAAATACAAAAACCATAATAAAAACCTATTTTTCAAACAAAAACAAAGATAAAACAGGTAAAACAAAAGAAAACAACCACAAAAATCCCAAACAAATCAAACTTAAACCAGAAAAAAACATGAAAAAACTTCTAACAACCATCATTTTATCAGTATTTATAATAAAAACAGCCACATCACAAGAGGAAAACAAAGAAAAAGGAATAGAAATATCCGGATCAGTGGACACCTATTGGAAATATGATTTTCAAAATAAACCTAACATCAACACCTACTTTACCGAAGACAACAACTCCGTCTCTATTGGGATGGTGGATCTAGCTGTAAAAAAGAAGTTTAAAAAAGCATCATTTGTCGGAGAATTATCTTTTGGTCCCCGCGGCCAATACCGATCAATTATGAATGGCGATGGCCAAGCCGGTGATGACAAAAACAGTTTCCATATCCAAAATCTATATGTAGGCTATGATCTAACCGAGAAACTCAATCTTACCGCAGGTTTCATGGGAACATTTGTGGGTTTTGAAGTGATATCACCAACCTACAACTTCCACTATTCAACCTCTTATTTATTCGGCGCTGGTCCATTTCAAGACGCAGGTTTAAAAGCTACGTATAGTTTCTCAGACAAAGTGGCTTTAATGGTCGGACTATTCAACGACTGGAATGTCTATCAAGATATGAACGGGGTTTCCCACGTAGGCTCCCAACTGGCTTATACACCCAACGATAAAAGCAGCTTTTACCTTAACTTCCTAACAGGTTCCTCTGCAGGTGGCAAATCGAATTATAGTTCCGGCACTCTGGTTGATCTTGTTGCTAACTATGATTTTACCCCTAAATTTTTCCTCGGTTTAAATGCGACGAATTATAAAAAGAGAGACGGTGGCGGCTACTCTGGCGTAGCACTTTACCCTAGGGTTCATTTTTCAGAAAATTTTGGGCTGGGACTGCGTGAAGAATTTTTCCAGACGCATAAAGAAGAGGAAAACGGAATTCCAAGCACCAACATCCTCGCAACAACACTAACGGCAGAATACAGTTATCATGGATTCAAATTTATTCCCGAAATCAGAATTGATAAAGGAAATACAGAGCGGTTCATCAAGAATGACCTCAGTCCGACGAAATCTGCAGGGCAGTTTCTATTAGCATGTGTCTATAGCTTCTAAACATACACCTAAAATAAGAATAGCTGGTCAATAGATAGACCAGCTATTCTTCTGCTTTTTCATATATCATTCCCAATTGACGACACCGATAGTATCTACCTACCGAACACTGACAGAAACGTGCCGATCTAATATGCGATCAGTTTCAGGTGCATCCGCATTATACTTTGCAAATTGTGAGCCATAGCCTTCTGCCCCTGTTACCTGTTTGGATAGACCATCTTTACCTAAATAGTCCTTTACAGCCGTTGCCCGTTCAAGCGATAACTTTTTATTAAAGTCCTCATTTCCCGTTTTGTCGGTGTATCCTCCAATCTTAATACTTGCGGTAGGAAAAGCCTTTAATATCGCTGCCAGATTACTCAATTGCACCTGACTTTCAGGCAGAACCTCTGCTGTACCCGTTTTAAAATTCAGATTATCGAAATCAAACCACGTATTTTTCAAGGAATCTTCGCCCAGGGATTTATAGTCGGACTTTAAAAATTGAACCAATTGGTCCTCTATCCCGCCTTTAAAAGCGGCCAGTTTGACGCCATTTGGTAAAACTACATCCGTACGCTCCCGCTCTACCACACTGCTCCCTGGCTCCGTCTTCAAGGCGCTTGAATCAACCTTTGTGCTATTTACACTGGTATCAGTAGCCCCCTCTTGCTTACTGCCGCTGCAACCTTTTCCAAATAGAAACCAGAGTGCGGCCAATACAATTAAAGCAATTAAAATCTTCCACCAGCTGCCGCCAGAACTACTCCTCGCGGCCGCAGCCCTAGAATCCTCAGCCCTAGGTAATGACAATGGTTCCTTATGCGCTTCCAACTCATTTGAAGGAGTAATGGGAGTTGATGTATGTATACCAGGTTCTTTCGGAACCTCCGTCGGCGCCTCATTTTCAATCGTCGGCTCCACCGGTGAAGAAAAATGTCCGCCATCAAACAGCTTACCAAAAGCACCCAATCCTAATCCCGCCGGAACAGCGGCCGCAAAAGCTGTTTTATTGTCCTGTAATACACGGCCAATATGATCAAAATCCCAATTTTGCCCCTTATTGGTTAAACTGGAAAATATTGCGGGCAAAGAAAAATTCATTAATTTTCCAATAGCGTTTCCATCAATACCAAGATATCCGGAAACAGTTGTCAAAACAGTCTCCAGTCCGCCGCCAAATATAGACCCCAGTATCCCTTGTGCTTTCCCCTCTTCTGTAGAATCCTGTGCTGAAGGTTCATTTGTGTCGCCCGCAGCACCGAAAAGGCTATGCAGATCGAAATTAGAGAAGTGTTGTTTCGCTTTTTCCAAAATCGCAGCAATTCCGCCACTTGCATCAGACTGCTGGCTTAAGCCCAAAAACAAAGCTGGAATTGTTACATTCAAACCCTGTTTCACCTGTTCATTATCCTGATTTAAAACTTGCCCTATTTGAGCGACGGTCTCTTCGTCAAAAAAGTCCCGCGCCCCTTTTAAAAGCTGATTTTCCATAATCTTCGTTTATTTTTAGTTTATATAAAACTTTAACAAACAAAGGTTTAATTTGTTCACTCTATGCACCTTATTCATCAAAATCACCCGAAAGCCATTTCGGGATCACAAATTCAGACGCAAGGTGTGCCAATCGGTAGCTTTGCCAGTCTTGGCGCGAAATCCAAACCACTTCTTCCAATTCTTCATAAGCAGCAAAAGCCCGGCGTTCAGCCAAATTAATTAAATAAATATGGCCTTCCACCACTGTATTTAGCTCATTTACAGCCTGAGTACAATGGCTTCCAATGAACCTCATCCCCATTTCGCTTACATCAAATTGGAGTTCTTCCTTTAATTCACGAACTAAGGTTTGCTCTTGATTTTCTCTAGGTCCTATTTTTCCGCCAGGCAATTGAAAATAGGAAGACCCTTTTTTTCGGACCATCAACAAATCTCCTTCCGGATTAAGCAGTGCTGCAGAGCAAATAACAATTTTATCCATATCTTTTATTTCAGAACACAAAACTAACCTTTTATTAATCATGTAAAAAAACATACGACGACCAATGAGCAAACGTCCCTGGAATCCAATTCCTCCAATCCGGATCGTAAAGAACGAATGATCGAAAACATATTTGATGATTGAAACCGAACAGACAAGAAGAAAGCAAACAGCAAATTGCTTTCGCTCAGCCCGAATAAAATTGCAAATAATAAACAAATTATCTAAGTTTAAAGAATAAAGCAATAATCTATAAATCCATATATGAATCGAAGATTAACCTGTTTAATACTAAGCATACTATTTCTATCGCTCGGATGTCAACAAGGCAAGAAAGACACAACAGCTAATAAGGAAGTCGTTAAGTCACAAAAAACAGCTCCTCCACCTAAAAAACAGGAGGAAAAACCTAAGGTATTCACAGCTGCGGATATTAGCATAAAAAAGGAGTTGCTTTATAACAAATATACCTTGGAAGACAGCTACCCTTACAAAGATACCACCCGCGGCTTTCAATGGGACAAAATCAAAGAACGACTTGCATTCGTAGAAAATTTCCAGCAAACACCTTCCCTATATGGGGTTCTTCAAAATTATCAAAATGAAAAAGGCGAAGCCCCAACAATACAGGATTATAAAAGGGACTCCTATAAACGTGTATCTGACAGTTTCAATGTTGAACGATATCAAGCTGCCCCATTGTATGATATCAATACCGACAAAGCTGTTCGCTATGGCCGCGATGGCTGGCTTGTCAGGGTTCAAGGTCCGGATACCCTAGCGAGAATTCCAATTGAAGGTATCTCATTTGAAGGAAAATACACCGTTCCAAAAAAATATCTACGCATGGTGAGCGACACAGTGCAATTTAAGATTATTAACGTCGTCGATGTTACAAACCAAAATATTTGCACCTTAGAGAAGGTCGGAAATGAATGGCTTGTCAGGAGCATGAATCCCGTAACGAGCGGAAGGCACAAACCTCCGCACGCTCAAGAAACCCCAACGGGACTTTTTGTGGTACAAGAACATAAATCCAAGATGTTTTATTATGAAGATGGCACCAAAACCTATGGTGGATTTGCCCCCTATGCCACCCGATTTACGGCGGGAGCATATATACACGGTGTCCCCGTTAACAATCCCAATGGAAGTATTATCGAATACAGTGAAAGTCTTGGCACCACACCCAAGTCACATATGTGCGTCAGAAATGCGTCATCTCACGCCCAATTTGTCTATAAACGGTCAAAAGACCTTGCCTCATTGGTCATTGTTATTGATTAACAATATTTAACATTCTGTAAATCAAATATGTATTAACTTTAATAATTAATTTTGTAAACATCTACACAGAAAAGGGAGAAGAATGGGAAATACGTTTATGTTTCTTTTGATGGCACTCAACACCGCATTGTCGTCACAAGAAGAATTAAAAACAACAGATCAACAAACCAACAGCACACATCGTATTAATGTAGAACGTCAACGCACCGAGGTTGACTCCTTATACGATGAAATGAACCTAGGCCAAGTATTGAAATACGAAGCGTTTCGTCAAGCAATGGAAGGCAGAAAAGAGCTTTCTATCCACAACAAAGATATCATGACAGTCATTGACTTTTCATTGGCATCAACAGAAAAGAGACTTGTGGTGCTCGACCTTGCGCATAAAAAAGTACTTTTCAATACGCTGGTAGCTCACGGAAAAAATAGTGGAGAAAACTACGCTGTAAATTTTTCAAATCAACAGGAGTCATTAAAAAGCTCGTTGGGATTCTTTACGACGGAGAACACTTACAATGGTGAAAATGGTTACTCTTTGGTATTAAATGGCCTTGAAGAAGGTATAAATGATAATGCGAAAGCAAGATATGTCGTCATGCATGGTGCTGATTATTGCAGCACGGGAACGATCGCGAGCTTAGGCAGACTGGGAAAAAGCTATGGCTGCCCTGCAGTCCCCAGAGAATTTGCAGGCCCGATCATCAATACCATCAAAGATGGGACTTTATTGTTTATTTATGCCGACAATTCGGACTATCTGGCAAAATCGCATTTGATCCATCAGCCGAATATTCTAATGGCTCAATTTCGAAAAAGACAGCCTGCCACTAACCATGAAGGTTAAAAAAAAGCCTGATGAAAATTCATCAGGCTTTTTTTATGACTTCAAACCATCGTCTGTACAGACTATGATTTATGCTTTTTCTTAAATTTTAACATCCAATTGTAAATTGCATCGTCATGAAACAGACGCTCCACACTTCCATGTGTACCGCCTTTAATTACATTTAAGCTCACGTTTGCATCCGGATCCTCTTTTTTAATTGCATTCATAATCTTTCTGGATTCCGAAATGGGCACAGCACGATCAGCTGTACCATGATGCAGCCAAATGGGCACCTGTGTCAAATTGGATGCATACTGACTTGACCCCCCACCACATATTGCCACGGCTGCAGCTACCCTTTCAGGATATTTCCCGGCAACATCCATCGTACCATAGCCGCCCATGCTCATGCCACAAACATAAATACGATCGGGATCCGCATGGTAATGTTCGATAACATAATCCACAATTTCGATGACTTTATCGGGATCCCATCCGCCCCGCGACTGCGGCGCAACGATAATTCCCGGTACCTCCTGCCCCTTATTGATCGCATACAATACCCCATAACGTTTTACACGATCCAAATTTGTTCCCGACAGACTTCTCCCGTGTAAAAAAACAAATACAGGCTGTTTCTCCGATTCCAATGAATCAGGAGCCGCTTCTTTCAATAAAAAAGGATAAGCAGTTTCCCCTTTTATTGCCTGTATCTCTTGCGCATGTGCACGTATCAACAGCATAAAGAAAAAACAGACATACAGATAAACTTTTCGCATAATACTTGTCTATGACTATTTAGCTTAATTTTGGAGCACTAAAAATACAATTAAATGACTTTTACAAGATGCATTTAACAACTTTTAACATTTCACAAAAACAATATCCGTTTTAGGAAAGAGAAAATTTTCAGATAACTCATTTAACCAAACCACCGATTTGTAAGATTCAATTCAATTATAATTGCATTTCATGGCAAATTTATCTTAGTTTGTACTGTTGACGCAAAAACATTCAAGCTCTCACATGAAAATATTGCATACCGCCGACTGGCATTTAGGAAAACGATTGGACAGTTTCTCTCGGATAGAAGAACAGATACAGGTCATGGATGAGATCGTTGAAATCGCAGATCGGGAAAGTGTGGACCTCGTTATTATTGCGGGAGATCTTTTCGATGCTTTCAATCCAGGCGTGGAGGCCATTGAACTATTCTATCGAACCATCAAACGCCTTACGAGAAACGGCATGCGACCTGTAATTGCTATTGCAGGCAACCACGATTCACCGCATTTGATTGATGCTCCTGATCCGTTGGCTAGAGCGTCGGGAATCATCCTCATTGGACATCCAAATGCCGAGGTTACCCCATTTTATACAGATGGCTTTACTGTTCTTCGCTCAGATGCAGGTTTCATTGAAATAGGTTTACCAAAATTTGAGTACCCAATTCGTATACTGCATACTGCTTATGCAAATGAAATTCGTCTGAAACAATATTTAGGGGAAGAGAAAGAAAGTAAATTAAATGAGGTTCTGGCAACAAATTGGCAAACTATCGCAAATGCTTACTGTGATGACAAAGGAGTAAATATACTAACAGCCCACCTGTATATGAACAAAATGGGCAGTCCACTTTTAGAAGAACCTGACGGCGAAAAACCTGTCAAAATCGGAAATGCCGATTTGATTTATTCGCAATCCATCCCCGCCCAGATACAGTACACGGCATTGGGACACCTCCATGGTTATAAAAATATTGGTTCTGCCGAGAAACCAGCAGTGTATGCATCATCCCCATTGTGTTATAGTTTTTCGGAGGCCGGACAAACCAAATATGTCGCGCTAGTCGATATAGCTGCAGGCAGCCAGGCAAAGGTGGAGCGAATTCCTTTAACAGCGGGCAAACCGTTAATCCGCAAATCATTTGACGATATTGAATGCTGTATATCCTGGCTGGCGGAAAATCCAAATGCCCTGGTAGAACTCTCCTTAAAATCAGATACATTCCTGAAAGCAGCGGACCGCAAAAGAATCTATCAGGCACATTCGGGCATAATTTATCTTATTCCTGTCGTTCAACAAAACAAAGCAGGAATTTCGGATAACCCAGAAATCAACCTTACGGAAGACATGTCTACTTTATTTAAAGATTACTTTAAATCCAAGAATGCAAACCAGACACCCAATGATGATATCCTCGACCTTTTTCGCGAAATACTAAATTCTTAATCCCATGATTCCATTAAAGCTCATATTAGAAGGTATATACTCCTATCAGGATCGTCAGACGATCGATTTTACCGCACTATCAGAAGCAGGGCTTTTTGGTATCTTTGGTGCCGTAGGTTCCGGTAAATCGTCTATATTAGAAGCGATCACCTATGCTTTATTCGGAGAAACTGAGCGTTTAAATGCGCGTGATAAACGCGCTTATAACATGATGAATCTCAAGTCGAATAGATCATACATCGAACTTGATTTTATCAACTTTGAAGATCGTACCTTCAGAATCACACGGGAGTTTAAACGGAATTCCAAAAATTTTGATGATGTAAAATCGCCTACAGTTGTATTATACGAGCTAATAAATGAACAATGGACTCCTTTAGAAAGCAGCAATACCCAGCAGATCATTGGCCTGAGCTATGAAAACTTCAAAAGAACTATCATCATTCCACAAGGACAGTTCAAAGAATTTATAGAACTAGGTGCCAAAGAACGTACGGATATGATGAAAGAGATTTTTCAGCTGCATCGATTCGACCTCCAGGATAAAGTTTCTAACCTCTATAAAAAAAACCAATCCGAACTGGATCACCTCAATGGTCAGTTGATCGGATTTGAAGATGTTACAGCCGAACATATCGAAACGACGGAAACCAATCTGCATGCCGAGTTAGCGTCCTTTGCCACGATTGAGTCTACACATAAGCTTCATCATGAAAAATTTCAGAACCTAAAAAAACTCAAAGAGGATTTTTTGGAATTGCACAAGATGAAGTCGGCCTTTGCGCAATTGCTTGAAAAAAAAACCGAAAAAGAGAATTTACGGATCAAGCTGAATAAGTTTGAGGAAGCACAGACCAACTTTTCACATCCCCTTAGGTCCAAGGAAAAATTGGAGCAAGAAGGCGTAACCGAGAGAAAAAAACTGGAAATCGAAAAAATAAGACAGGCAGAAATTCAACTGCTCCTGCAGGAACATTCCACAGGTCTAAATCACCTGAAGCCCCAGTATGAACGACTACCGCAACTCCGTATTCAGGAATTAGACCTTGAACTAATAGGTCAGTTGATTACTTTTTCAAATGAAATTAAAAGTTTACAGGAACGCGCGCAAAAAGGACGCAATTTTGTTCAGGAAACAAAAGAACAACAGCTCCATTATAAAGCCAAAATCCAAGAAAACGAAACTCAGATCGCTGCTTTAAAACAGTCAAAACCTTCTGCGCACGAACTAATGGAGCTAGGTCAATGGTACACCAAACAGCAAGGGATAGTGCAACAGGAAAGCGATCTCCATATACAGCATATCGACTTAGCAAAGAGCATTACTCAACTGAAACAAGATCTATATGCTGTCCATCCTGATCCTGAAGAATTCCAGTCAAACCATCGTACCGAGGTTGGAGAACTGGAACACACACTTCAGGCACTCCAGAATGAGAAGTCTCACCTCCTTTTACAGCAAAGGCTGACTCATTATGCAGAAAATCTGAAAGAAGGTTCCCCCTGCCCGCTTTGTGGGGCATTGGAACATCCCGCGATCAACCAGGGACAAGATATTTCCCTGGAAATTATCGCCAACGAAAAAAAGATTGCTGAGATAAATGAAACGCTCAAATACAGACAGGATCAAAAATTCCAAGTCGAAAAACTGCTTCTTCGTTTACAGTCATTGACCGACCAGCAACATGATTTAAATACGAAAATCCAGCAAAATGCATCCAGCAAAATTGCACATTTAAATCAGTTTATATGGACCGGTTACAGCAGTACAGACGAATCCAGCTATTCATCAAAAAAACAGGAACTTTCTAAAATCGAAGGGCAGATTACAATGGTGGAGCGACAGCTTGCAACGAATCAGTCCGCATTAGCTGCTATAGATGAAAAGCTGGACAAATACTCCAAAGCATTGCATCAATTTGAGCGCGATGAGGCAAGCAAACAGGCACAGATCAATCAAAATAAGGGCAACCTAAAAGAATTGAACTGGTCCGATTATATAACGCAGGAAGCCGAAAGTGTCGACCGGGAATATACTGCACTGAAAAAATCAAATCTTGAGATAGAGCGAGATTACAGTGCGTTAACCGAACGATTTAACAACTTGAACAGTCAATTTGCTGCGCAAAATAGCTTGGTACAGACAATCGCTGAACGTCTGGAAACGATCAAACGCGAACAGCTTGAAGTCGACAGCACAATTCAGCAGCTGCTTACCGGTTCATCTTTTGGCACATTGGCAGAGATCAGACAAATCTTAGCTGAAAATCTATCTATACAGCAGATCCGGCAGCAACTTGAACAATTTCAAATACAATTCGAGACCGTCAAAGCACAGATTGGCCAGCTGGAAAAGAAACTTGCCGACCAGGTACACGACGAAAACATATTTATTGAGCAGGAAAAGATCCTAGAAGAAAGCTCCCAACAGTTAAAAGAAAGCACAGAAAACGTTGCCCGACTCCGGCAGGACCTCGATCAATTGCAGTTAGCCTATGCTAAAAAGGAAAATCTTCTGCAACAACAGGTCAAATTAAATTTGCGCAATGACAATTTAAAACAACTTTTTAACCTGTTTAAAGGCGCGGGTTTTGTACAATATGTGTCTTCGATTTATCTCCGTCAGCTGTGTGATCACGCCAATATCCGCTTCCACCGTATGACCCGAAATCAGCTTAGTCTACAGATAAATGACAGCAATGAGTTTGAGATTATAGATTATTTGAATGAAGGAAAAAGCCGTAGTGTAAAGACGCTGTCCGGAGGACAAGCCTTTCAGGTATCCTTAAGCTTGGCCTTGGCCTTGGCTGAAAGTGTCCAGTCGAATACACGGGCAGCCAAAAATTTCTTTTTTATCGATGAAGGCTTTGGAACCCAAGATGTCACCTCTGTGAACATCGTTTTTGAAACGCTCTTGGATCTGCATAAAGAAAACCGAATCGTCGGCATTATTTCACACGTTGAAGAGCTCAAAGAACGTATTCCGGTATCACTTTCGATCGAAAAGGATGAAGAGCATGGCAGCCAAATTTTTATCAATTAAATCCAATTTATTTTGTATATTAGTTATAGTGGTCTAACTCACTTGGTGTGACCGCTATAACCAGTAAAAACAAAAGATTATGGGCTTATTTTCAAACAATAAAAAAGGAAAAGGGTCTCATCCTTTTTTTCATAAGGGGGCTAAAACATCGGGCCATGCAAACACATCAGATCGCGGATCCGATTCTATGCGGTCAGCACAATCTATGCTTTTTGTCAAACATTACGATATCCTAAGTATTTTCAAGGAGATCCTCATGCCACAGAATCAAAACTAAAATTTAGTTAAAATGCTTAACTTTCCAGGCACAAGTGAGGAATTGGTTTGGATCAGCTAGATTTTAGTCCATTTATTCGTATTGATAAAAACGGTCAATCGCAGCTATATATGCAGATCAGTGTAGCTGACTATTGCCGTCTTACAGCACGTTTTGGTTCTAAACCAAGCGAATTCACCCGAAAATGAGCAGATACACAAGTAATTCCAAATCAAGCGAAGGGAATTCACTGGCACAATCCGTAATTATCTTATCGAAACCCGCATAGGCTTAGAAAAAGAAATTCAAAAAATCATTGAAATTATAAAAAAGGAAGTTTAATTTAACATTATAAAACTTTTCCAAAAAAATATTGTCATACGATAAATAACAATCCATAGACAGTACATTTGTCAGCTATATGAAGTATAAACAAATCAACAACAATTCCATCAATCAAATCATGCTTATCGTCATTATTCTGGCGATCTGTATATTGATTTTTACGAGCTTATTTTATTATTTACCTGGTTTTCTTGGCGCAATTACACTGTATGTTCTTTTTAGAAAAGTCAATTTGAAACTGACGGAAGAAAAAAAATGGAATAAATCTTTTACCAGTATTCTATTGATATTGCTGACAATCATATTCTTGGTAGGCCCGCTCTACCTTTTAATCAACTACATGGTGCCGCAGGTTACAGAAGTTATCAGCAACAAAGATGAACTCATGCAAAAGTTCGACTCGATCAAGACTTACTTCAAGGACAGCCCGTACCTGAGCAATATAGATCTTTCGGATACCGCATTAATGGGTGCTCTTCAAAAAGCAGCTAAATTTATACCCAACATTCTGAATTCCGTTGCTGAGGTCGGTGTCAATATTCTTGTTGCCTTATTTGTCTTATATTTTATGCTGGTAAGCAGCAAAAAATTAGAGCAGACCATCTATCAAGCAATCCCTTTCACCAAAACAAGTAAAGCCGAGTTATGGAAAGAGTTTGATATGATGGTAAAATCCAATGCAATTGGTATTCCTATCCTGGCGATGTGTCAAGGTATAGTAGCAGGCCTGGGTTATTGGTTCTTTGGATTGGAAAGTCCTATCTTTTTGGGTATACTCACCGCAGTTTCTACCATAATCCCTATTCTAGGAACCATGGTCGTGTATCTACCAGCGGCACTTTTTCTTCTTGCCAATGGACAATCTGGCAATGCAATAGGTCTTGCCCTATATGGCATCATTATTATCGGAAGCATTGATAATGTACTGCGTTTTACCATACTAAAAAGGTTGGGCGACGTACACCCCCTGATCACCGTGTTTGGGGTATTACTTGGATTAAATTTATTTGGTATGCTCGGATTAATATTCGGTCCACTAATCCTATCTTGTGTTGGTGTACTACTGAAAGTATACAGCATTGAATTTGGAAGAAGCACGCCTGAAATCATTCAATCGACATCATTGACGGATTCAACCGCTCCACATGATACACCGGATATCATTGAATAAGGATATTTAATTGAATCAGGCTGATCGGAACGGAATATCCAGTAAACTGTCATAAATGAGATTGAAAGATTGATAATCCCTTTTTTTTCCTAGTTTTGGTCATTGATTCAATAGATTCTTCCATCCTTTCTACGCAAAGTTTGACAATCTATTGTGCATAAACATTAAAACGATAAAATCATTAAAATTGATTTAAAAGCAAACGTAGTCTATGAATAAAAAAATAATCTTAGGAGTATCAGCGATATTGACTGCCGCAATCCTTTACTCATGCAACAATAACAGTAAACCGAAAACAGATAATACGGCAAATACCAGCCAAGAAGCCAGCCCTGAAAATCATGACCATGCCGGCCATGATCATAGTCAAGCTGCACCCACACAATCTTCAGACCCAGCAGCTATCCTTCCTAATTTCACATTTTATCAGCTTCGTTCGGGAATCCGCGTTACACAGGAAAACGTTGCGAAAGATAAGAATACTGTTTTTATTCTATTTGATCCAGGGTGCAGTCACTGTCAGCATGAAGCTACCGAGCTTGAAAAAAATATCGATCGCTTGAAAGACGTCAACATCTATTATATTTCTATGAATGACCCGGCATTAGTTTTGGGCTTTTTTGACACATTTGCACCTAAACTGTCCAAAGCTTCCAACGTAGAGGTATTAATCGATAAGGATCAGACATTTATTCAAACGATCCATGTCCCTTCACAATTTCCAGCAAATTATGTCTATGGCGCTGATGGAAAATTGAAAGCACATTGGGAAGGTGAAAAAAACATTAACGAGGCCATCAGCCAATTTCATAAATAATCTGAAATGCTAAACATAGCAATCAATGGATTCGGGCGTATCGGCAGAAATACCTTGCGTAACATTTTTCTGCGGGGGGCTACCGATGAACTACAGGTCATTGCGATCAATGATCTGACAGACACCAAGACTTTGGCCCATCTTTTTAAATATGATTCTGTACATGGTCCTTTTCCGGGCACCGTAACGCATGATGACACACATATTATTGTCAATGGCAATTCGATCCTGGTCACCAATAAACAAGATCCTGCAGCATTACCCTGGCGGGACCTGGCTATTGATGTTGTCATTGAATCCACGGGATATTTTACCAGTCGTGCCAAGGCTGCTTTGCATTTAGAAGCTGGTGCAAAAAAGGTGATCATCTCCGCACCCGCACAAGATAAAGATATACCTACTGTTGTGTTGGGCATTAATGACAGCACAATTGATCTTGCGGCTTCCATCCTATCCAATGCATCCTGTACGACAAACAATGTCGCTCCACTGGTTAAGATATTGGATGAAAATTGGGGTATCAAAGATGGGTATATTACGACGGTCCACTCCATGACGGGCGATCAAAATCTTCATGACGCCCCACATAAAGACTTAAGGAGAGCTCGGGCTGCGTCTTCATCCATCATTCCGACAACTACAGGTGCCGCGAAAGCGATCACCAATGTTTTTCCGCATCTGCAGAATAAGCTTGGAGGAGCAGGCATACGTGTACCCGTACTCAATGGCTCATTGACGGATTTTACCTGCACTCTGGAGAAAGGTACTACGGTAGAAGAAATCAATAAGGCCTTTAAATCAGCTGCCGAAAATGAATTAAAGGAAGTACTTTATTATACGGAAGATCCGATCGTTTCTGTCGATATTATTAACAATCCTTATTCATGTGTATTTGATGCACAGCTTACATCCGTTGTAGGTGGATTGGTTAAAGTTGTTGGCTGGTATGATAACGAATTTGGTTATTCCAATCGGCTGGTAGACCTACTGATCAAGATCGATAGGCTCGTATAATTTAGCTGAACCAGTGCCGACCTACAATAGGTACCGGTATAAAAGAAAAAAAGCGTCCTTGTCAGCTAATTCTGGCAAGGACGCTTTTTTTGGGTATCTTTTTCCCTATTAACAATAGACCTAAGGCAAGAAAAGCATAGATAAAACACGAAAGAAGTACTTATGCCTAGGGCCGCTGCTTGGCGTATGCCTTGTTGCTATGGCAACAGTACCGCAGTAGTGCCTTATCCGTACCGAGGTGGTATGGAAGCAAGGGAGTTTGAAGGGACATTAGAGTTCCCTTTCTACGCCCAAACCAAAAAGTGCAAAGTCATACTTTACCGGGTCATTCGAATCCAGTAGCCGCAGATTAGCGGTTAACTCCTGTGCGGTCTTCCAATTCACCTTATCGAGCGTAATCAAACCCAATTTACGTGCCACACGCTCCACATGAACATCACATGGACAAATCAGGTCTTTTGGCGAAAGGCGGTTCCAGATACCAAAATCTACACCTTTTGTATCTTTTCTGACCATCCAGCGCAAAAACATATTGATCCGCTTGACCGTAGATTTCTGTGCTGGGCTACTGATGTGCTTACGTGTACGAACAGGGTAGTCTGGCAATGAAAAGAAATATATTTTAAAGGCATTAAGTGCCATTTCCAGATCAATCTCTTTGCTGGCCTCCTGTCCCATTAGAAACGCGTCTTCCAACGATTCAAAATGCTGATAATGCTGTTTAAAAAAAGACACAAAATAAAGAATATCAGTATCATTGAAGGTGCGATGCTTAAATCCCAATAAGCTCCTTAAGTCATGCTCCTGGTGGTTCATGATATATTCATAGGGTGCGCCATCCATTCGCGTTATCAGCTCATTGCATTTATTGATAATGGTCTTTCTTTGTCCCCAGGCCATAATGGAAGCCAGGAATCCCATAATTTCAATATCCTGCTTCGCAGAAAATTGATGCGGTATCGATATGGGATCATTTGGGATAAAACCTGGTTGATTATATTCATCAACTTTTTTATCCAAGAAATCTTTCAAATCAAAATCAACTGCCATCCTAATCCTTATCTTCTTGTCTGCAGTATACCCTTACAAATATTTGCAATCAAGCCTGGACCTTCGTAGATAAAACCGGTATAAACTTGAATGAGACTGGCTCCAGCATCTAACTTCTCAATAGCATCTTTGGCCGAATGAATCCCCCCTACACCAATAATAGGAAATGCCTTGTTGGACTTTTCACTTAAGTAGCGAATAACTTCTGTTGAACGCTTGGTCAAAGGACGTCCACTTACCCCACCCGCTTCTTGCGTCAGTGCTGGCTGACTTTTTAATCCTGCTCTGGAAATGGTCGTATTTGTCGCAATGACACCTGCGATCTGTGTTTCCATAACGATTTCAACAATATCATCCAGCTGACTATCTGTCAAATCAGGCGCTATTTTAAGCAAGATCGGCTTCGGTGCCGGTTTCTCAACATTCAGACGCTGTAAAGTGTTCAGTATATGTTTTAGCGGTTCCTTTTCCTGTAAATCCCGTAAACCAGGTGTATTCGGAGAACTCACATTGACAACAAAATAATCTACGTAATCAAACAAGGCATTGAAGCAATAAATGTAATCATTGACCGCTTCTTCGTTGGGTGTGATCTTATTCTTACCGATATTCCCCCCTATTAGCAATCCTTTTCGATCCTTTAGATTTTTCAATCTTGTGGCGGCAACGTCTGCCCCTTGATTATTAAATCCCATTCTATTGATCAAAGCTTCATCGGAAACAAGTCGGAACATCCTGGGTTTATCGTTGCCCGGCTGAGGCTTGGGAGTCACCGTTCCAATTTCGATAAAACCAAATCCCAAATTAGTCATATCTGCAATATATTCCGCATTTTTATCAAAGCCAGCAGCAAGGCCCACAGGATTTTTAAATTTCAATCCAAAGACTTCGCGTTCCAAACGTGGATCTTCCACGGTAAAAAAAGCGTTCAATAATTGCTTGGCACCCCAAATTTTTGAGAAGACATTCAATCCGCCGGTCACTTTATGGTGTGCCGTCTCCGGATTCATTGTAAAGAATATAGGTTTGACTAATTTATACATAATCGCAAAGTTACTCAAAGAAGAAGAAATATTCATTACTTTTGTACTTTTGCAGTTGAAATGATATCAATAAATAATTTAACATTTGAAATAGGATCTCGCGCCTTATATGACGAAGCAAACTGGCATATCAAACCAGGAGATAAAGTTGGCTTGATCGGTGCCAATGGTACAGGTAAATCGACTTTACTTCGCCTTATTGTCGGTCAATATACGCCCACATCAGGAACAATTTCCATGGCGAAGGACCTTAAGATTGGTTATTTAAACCAGGACTTATTGTCGTACCATTCTGACAAAAGCATTTTGCATGTTGCCATGGAAGCTTTTGAGCGCCAAAATCAATTACATGCCGAAATCGAGGACTTACTCCACAAACTAGAAACAGATTATTCGGATGACATCCTGAATAAACTAAGCGATAAACAAGTAGAATTTGAGGCCTTAGATGGTTATAACATCGAATTTAAGGCCCATGAAATCCTTGCTGGTCTAGGTTTTTCGGAAGAAGAACAAAAAAGACCATTGGCCACTTTCTCTGGAGGATGGCGTATGCGGGTTATGCTTGCCCGTATCTTATTGCAAACTCCGGATATTCTATTGCTGGATGAGCCGACCAACCACATGGACTTGCCTTCCATTAAATGGCTGGAGAACTATCTGCAAGCATTTGATGGGGCCATTGTGATTGTTTCCCACGATCGATATTTCCTTGACCGCATCATCAAGAAAACGGTAGAATCACGTAAAGGAAAATTAACACTTTATGCAGGTAATTACAGTTTTTATCTTGAAGAGAAGGAATTACGAAATGAATTGCAGGCCAATCAGTTTAAAAACCAGCAAGCCAAGATAAAACAGGAAGAACGTTTAATTGAGCGTTTCCGCGCTAAGGCTTCCAAAGCTAAAATGGCGCAGTCGCGGATCAAAGCGTTGGATCGCTTGGAGAGAATTGACGATGTTGACGATGACAACCCTACAGTAAACTTCAGCTTTAAATTTTCAAAACCTTCAGGTCGTCACGTTGTGACATTGGAAAATATTTCCAAGTCCTACCCTAACCTGGAGATCTTAAAAAATACCTCAGCGATTATAGAAAAAGGTGATAAGATTGCACTAATTGGTGCCAATGGTAAAGGTAAATCTACCCTCTTACGTATCGTGGCTAATGCGGATCACGAGTTTGAAGGAAAAGCAGAACAGGGACACAACGTGTCGCAAACATTTTTTGCGCAGCATCAGCTCGAGGCACTGCACCTGGAAAATTCTATCCTTGCGGAGTTACAGGCTTTTGCACCAAAGCATACAGAGACGGAGCTACGCTCTATTCTTGGATGTTTTCTATTCTCAGGTGACGATGCATTCAAAAAGATCAAAGTCCTTTCCGGTGGGGAGAAATCACGTGTAGCTTTAGCGAAAGCATTAACCGCAGACGCGAACTTCTTAGCGCTCGATGAACCTACCAACCACTTGGATATGCAGTCTGTCAACATTCTGATCCAGGCCTTACAACAATACGAAGGCACATTTATAGTTGTATCCCACGACCGTTATTTCTTGGATAATGTAGCCAACAAAATCTGGTACATTGAAGACAAACAGATCAAGGAGTACCCAGGTACTTACCAGGAGTATGAAGAATGGGCTGCAAAACGCGTTGTGAAGACGGAGGTAAAAACCGAGAAAAAAGTCAAGGAAGAACCCAAAGTAAAGAAGGAGAAACAACCACTTACGGAAGATAAGACACGTTTGTTGAGCAAGAAAAATAAGGAGCTAACGTCTTTTGAACAAAAAATTGAGGAGCAGGAAATTTTAGTCAAAAACTTAGAATCGAAGCTTGCGGACGAAGCAGTGTATTCGGATGCGACTAAGTTACAGGAAACTACACGTTCTTACAACTCAGCAAAGGCATTATTGACACAATTCCAGGAGAGTTGGGAGCAGTTGGCGGAAGAAATCATGGATTTGGAAAATGATTAATTTTTTTGGCTTAAAATCAGCTTATTAAGCATTAGAGCGTGATTTTAAGCCAAAATTATTTGCAGGAATAGGATTAAAGCCCTACTTTTGCATCACTTCAAACAAGGAACGGTAGTTCAAAAATAAAGAGGTAAGATTCCGTAGCTCAGCTGGTAGAGCAATACACTTTTAATGTATGGGTCCTGGGTTCGAATCCCAGCGGGATCACAAGAGACAATATCAAAAAAAGCAAAAACCCTGAAAATCAAATGATTTGCAGGGTTTTTGCTTTTTTAGGACAGAATTATCTGCTGGACGGGAAATTGAACCTTACAGATGGAACGTTAAGGCCGGAAAGGCCACCGGAACCAAAGAAAAAAAGACGGGTTTCCGCATGCCGAAAATGAGCGTGAGAAAAACCAGCCAACTGGACCGGCAATATTTTAATAAAACAGCTTTTAGAGTTAGATAACACTAAAATCTAAGGTTTTTGGTGAGATTATCCCATATTCTCCTAAATATTGATTTATCTTCCGTAATAATTTCCGCATCGCCATAAATACCTGGTTTCAATGTAATCAACGCATCATACGTTGATCTAATAAGTGATACTTTAATGAAAAATACGCTGTCCCGCATTGGAATATCAGATATATAATCTACTTTGCCATGCAGGTAGCCATACTCCTGATAGGGGAAACTGCGGACTTTTATCAGCACCTGTTGCCCTTTTTTGACTTTAGCAGATGTATTTTGAGATAATAATACCTCGCCATAATACTGATCACTATTTGGATTGACATAAAAGAGTGGTTCGTCTATCTTGACAGGTTGGTTTTCCTGTAAGAAAGCCCCATAGATCAGTTTACCTCCTACAGGACTCGTCAAGATATATTGCCGTTTCCAAATCTCCGCCTCGCTGATAAAACTATTCAAAGCCTGTACAAATTTCTTGCGTTCCTCATTGATCTGATTATCGAGATCAGTCAATTCTTTGTTTTTCGAAAGTACACTTCCTTCGTAGCCGATCAGATTATTTTCCATCTGGGGTATAGTTTGTCTCTTGACAAGCAGCAGTGCTTCTTTTTCCTGTAGCTCCGAAGGGCTAATAACTTTCTTTTGTGCCAACAAGCGGTATTTTTCAAATTCTTCTTCCGCTAGTTTTAGCTGTTGTTGCTGTAATTCAAAAGATTGAGATACTTTCCCGTATTGTCGGACTATATTAGCTTTTTCCTGTTGCAGTGTTCCTTTTCGCTTTTGGTAAATTCCATCCTGACTTGCGGCTCTATAATTTAGATAGGCGAGATAAAAGTTTTGGTAGCTTCCCTGTAATTCCCCTAAATTCAAATCTTTAGGATTGATCAGACTTTCAAGATTATAATTTTGTTTTTCTCCTGTTCGTAAATCCTGTAAGCGTTGCAACAACATAATTACCTGACTGTGTTCTGCCGTACTTTCCAAATAAGCCAATGCAGTACCTGGGCTTACTTGTTCCCCGTCCTTGATCAATAGCTTAGTCAAATTACTATTGACTCGACTGGTAATGACTTTTGGCGCATCTACACTGTTGAATTTTATTGAGCTGCCCACCATTTCCGGGAAACGGATAAATACCGAAAGCCCTATAATCAATAGAACGGTTCCAAGCACGAGTGAAATTCCCCTTTTTAGCAGCCAGGAAGGTGGTTTCGCTATAATTTCCTGTAAGTCTTCGGAATGGAGATCATCTTCCATTAAATTCGATTTTTTCATCCGCTAATTCCCTAATTCCAATTGATTTTTAACCAATTCGAAGTACCTACCTTTTAATCGGGTCAACTCTATATGTGTACCCTGTTCGACGATTTCTCCTTTTTCGATTACGATTATATTGTCGGCATTCTTTACCGTACTCAATCGGTGGGCCACAACAACCACTGTCCGATTCTGGAAAAAGCGATCAAGATTTTCGATGATTACCTTTTCATTATTGGCATCCAATGAATTGGTCGCCTCATCCAAGAAGATAAATTCAGGCGCCTTATACACTGCTCTGGCGATCATGAGCCGTTGCCGTTGCCCCTGACTGACACCTTTTCCTCCTGTGCCTATTTTGGTTGCTAAGCCAAAAGGTTGCTCCGCGATAAATTCGTCCAGATTGGCTATTGTGATAGCATCCTGTAAGCGCCGTTCTTCCGGAAACTCGTCATTGACTACAATATTGCGTTCAATTGTGTCAGCATAGATATAATTATCTTGCAATACAGCCCCACAGCTGTCCCGCCAAAGCGAGAAATCAAGTTGCTCCAGACGTTTACCGCCAACAAGAATCTCGCCCTCTTCATAATCGTAAAACCTAAGCAACAGTTTCAATATAGTCGTTTTACCGCTCCCGCTTGTGCCCACAATGGCAGTTGTCTTTCCGGAAGGAAAGGATAGATTAATCTTGTGAAATATGGGTTCATTTCCAGCACCATAATAACGAAAAGTCAGATTACGGATCTCAATATCTTTTTGCGGCGGTAATTTGTCCAGATAGTCCTTCTGAATATTCTCTTCTTCCTCTGTCTCATAGATTTCATTCAACCGTTCCATACTGATCCTAGCATCCTGATAGGATTGCATAAAGCTCAACAAAGACTCCACTGGACTGCTTACCATCCCTACGATATATTGAATGGCCATCATGCCGCCTAGGGTAATCTCGCCGTCGATGACCGCTTTGGCACTGATATAAGTGATCAAGATGCTTTTAGTCTGGTTGATTGCCATCGATCCGATTGACTGATATTGGGATAATGCGAGACTTCGCACCTTAAACTTGAATAATCTAGCTTGTAGTGCTTCCCAGCCCCAACGTTTTTGTTTCTGGGCATTATTCAACTTAATATCCTTAATACTCTGAATCATTTCGACCATATAGGTTTGATTTTCCGAAGAAATCTTGAACCGCTTGTGGTCAAGCTCGCGCCGGTATTTCATAAAAAATAATATCCACAAAGTATATAATACTGTTGCGATAAAAAACACTACAAATATGGTCTTGTTATATACAATCAGCAGAGTTCCAAATATCAACATATTGACTAGGGAAAAAAGTGTATTTAATGTATTTCCTGTTAGAAACGATTCGATACGCTGTTGATCCGACATCCGTTGCATCAGGTCGCCGTGGGTTTTTAGGTCGAAGAATGACATGGGCAGTTTCATGATCTTGATGAGTAGATCCGTCAAAATGGAAATATTTACTCTTGTACTGATGTGTAGCATAATCCAGGAGCGAATAAAGGATACTGACGTGCTTCCCGCAAATAGCATGAGCTGAGCAGTCAGGATCAGGTTAATAAAACTGATGTTCTTGGTATTGATTCCAATGTCTACTACCGATTGAGTCAAAAATGGTGTAACTAACTGAAGAATCGTACCCAGCAGCATGCCGAGGATCAGCTGAAGAAAAAGCTTTTTGTACCGATAAAAATAAGTAAACATCTTGTCCCATTGCAGCGCAAGTTCAGGTTCTTCTTCGTCCAACTGATAAAAGTTAGGACCAGGACTTAATAGTAGTGATAACCCTGAATGAAGTTCCTTGGTAGAATACCAATCTTTGGCAAATTCTTTTTCCTCACACGATATCAGTCCTGTTGCTGGGTCCGCGATATAATATCGTCCTTTTCTGATTTTATAGAGTACTACAAAATGGTTCTGGTTCCAGTGTAAGAGACAGGGAAGTTCTACTTCACCAAGTTGCTCTAGGGTCAACCGTACACCATAGGTACGAAAACCAAGTTTTTCGGCTGCTTCGGATATTCCGAGCAGATTGACGCCATTTTTTGTGGTCTGACAAAGCTTACGGATCTTATGGATAGAAACTAACTGTCCATAGTATTTAAAGACCATACGGAGACAGGTAGCTCCACAGTCCATCATATCCATCTGTTTATAATGAGGAAATTTATTTAGCACGTTATATGGTTTATTGTCATATATATTTAGTTTAAAGACGATGAAGATCATTGTCATGTACCGCCATCCAGATCAGGTTGAAGGGGTGTAAATCTGTAAGAAAGCGTTGCTTTTCCTGTTGGATATACGGAAGCCGTTTTTTCCATTCTTTGTCGTGAATGCTCTTAATTATCATAGGAATAGATGTGGCTATATCCCTAACATTTATTTTAATGTATGCCCTACTGTCTATAGTTTTCAATATCGGGACAGCCATCATAGAAACAGAAGTATTCAGTTATGATGGGATCCACAATTTTTTCGGTAAAATAACCTTCCTGAAAGCAATTTTCACAGGCGAAATGATAACAGTACGACCATAGTCCATCATATTTATCCGGTAAAAAGCCCCTATAATTGGACAGTTGTTGAAAGAAGTTACCTTTTGAGGGGCGGCCGAAAATGTCCAACCCCTCTTCAAATAGCTGATCCAACACATATACGAACTCAAGGCGCCTATTATGCCCTTCTAGCCCCGACAGTTCGCTCACAATACAGGACAAGACGTCTTTTTTTAGGAGGGCAATATCTTCCCTGAGGCAAGTCCCACACATACCTTCTGATCGCATAGGAAAAAAAGGTAAATGCAAATGTATATCCATAACAGCTCCAGTGGGATGTGCTTTAGCAAAATAAGATACGGAAGGTTCTGTCATAAAGATGATCGATTTCTCAGGCAGATATCCCTGTTGAAGTGTTCTTTCATAAGGATAGGTTAATATTACCAGTCTGTCATAAGATTCATCCGTCACAAATTGCAGATCTTTCCAAACAGTCTTTCCGTCAATATATCGTAGCGAAAAGCGTTTTAGAAGATCGTCATCAGGCCTTGCAAAGGTGGTCAGTCTAATTCTCATATACCTCTGTAATATTAAATAGTTTCAAACAATTTTTTCACGCTCGTATATTCTTCCATCTCTAAGGTATCAAGCGTCTGGAGGTACAGTGCTTCCCAGTTTTTATCTTCTGCATTATTGACTATATAATGGTAAAGCTGCCCTTCTATTATCCCCTGAAATATTCCAACAATTTCTTCTTTACAAGATTCGTCCAATAATTTGGAATTCATTAAATCAAAATAGCAATCCTTTATCAGACGACAGAAGCCCATTCGTGCGGCAGCTATTTTTTGCGGTGTCATTCCATTGGAACGGTAGAAACTATCTATCTGCCCATTATCGACTCGGAAAGAAGGGGCATGGAGTAAAGCGCGAATAGAAAGCTCAACATCTTGCAAGCGTTCAAATGTTTCACTCCAACCACCGATTTTTTGCAAAAATTTAACATTCCATACCGGGGACATGGTATGCCAGGGAATCTGATGTTTTATCAACCCAAAAATCAGGTTTTGGAGATTATTATCGGGGTGACAGAAGGTACCCATGACCGTTCCTGCATCATTAACAAATGCTGTTTTGAATACATAAAAATCAAACCCGGTGTTGGATTGTATATATTGGAGACGTCGATATAGGCAATCATTAGCCAGATAATCGTCTGCATCAACAAAGATCAACCATTCTGACTTTGCCTGTTTCAACCCGATATTGCGGCATACATTCGCTCCCTTTATAGTTGTCCGGTCACTTCGTTTTAAGAGCGTAAACCTTGAATCATGGATTATTAATTCCTGTATAGCTTCTATTGAGCCATCTGTTGAACCATCGTCTACAATTATGCATTCCCAATCCGGATAAGACTGTAAGCAGATACTTTCCAATGTACGAACAACATGTTCTCTGTTATTGAACAAAGGAACGACAATACTCACTGCTATTTTTTTCATAGATTATTTCTGCCCCTTTTATATTAGTAACATAGTCTAACAAAAAACTTCTACCCTGCGGGTCGTCCAATTGGTTCAACGGGAGAAAAATCTCCGAATTATTATTCTCCAAAGAATCTCGCACTTTTCCCCAATAGATTTCTTGTTTACTTATCGGATTTTTGGGAACAAAAGGTTTAAGTTTCTTTTCCCAATAAGGATGTTCATATTGCTTAATTGCACAGTACAGTTTAAGAAGTGACAAAGATGCAATATCCAAAGGTCTTCCACTTTCCAAAAGTTCCAGCACTTGTTCTATAAACGAGTAGAAGTAGGTGTCAAAAGTGCCTTCATTTCCGTTTACCTTGGCTATGAGACTATATTTTAATATGATCTCTATTCCGTTCTCTACTGCAGGACGAGAGGAATAGTCCAAATTCAGAAGATATTGATTTAATTTTTCCACCAATAATTTTAGGCACTCAAAATGGACAAACTTTCTATGAAAAGATGCCCTGTTACCTTTCGAATACAGACGCATCTGGTAGAAGGTAACGAAATCTAGTATCCTTTTGGGGCAGATTTCAATTTGTAGATGTTCTTTGATGGTCAGTTTATAGATCATATCGTCAATATCTTCCAATACCTCGTCCACATCACAGTCAATTTTCCCTACTTTACCCAAATAAGCAACCAGCCAGCCCAGCCCTAACAGACCATCTTCAAACCCGTACTTGCCGCTGGAGACTACTATTGAAGCCCAATTGTCCAATAAATTTTCCTTTCCAACTTCTTCGTTATAAAAAGTATATTTAAAAAGAATATCACTTATAACCATAATGTGTTCCATGATGAGTTAATTTAATAGTAAATTATAAGCTATAGGAATGATGCGACGACGCTCCTGTGGAAAATTGTCTTCAGTGGGAACTAGGTTTGAATCGGCCCTATTTTCATTTCGATGCAATAACAACGCATAACAGCCCCTTGAACATTCTTTTCTGTTAAATTTACCACGATTCTGATATAAAAGATCACTGTCCAATATTTTCTCAAAGCTTTCTACAAAAAGAGCATCCACTCTGTAGTTGGTTACGACATCAAACCATAGACTCGTGTCGTTACTCTCTTCCAATATCCGAATAATGCTGGCGATATCTGGCAAGACATGGATCGGTAAAATCAGACACTGATCATACCCCCCCCAATACCTATCGTTCCATAAATAAGGGGATGAGTCTATCTCTTCGTCCATTTCTCGTTTTTCCTCCCCGTTCAAAAAGACCGCGACATTAAGATATTTTTGAATATATTTTTTCAACAATTCAAACAGACGGATTATAGATTGATCGATCTTTTCAATGCGAAAGATAATCGCTTTTTCAAATATTGATTTCCGTTCAGCATCCAATTCCTGACGTCTGCTTCGTATAAACTCAACGATCTTAAAACTACAACTTGTTGGTGGGATAGCAAGAAGATCCTCATCGTACCAGGGAGGGTAGTTTAAATATTCACTTTTTCTGAAAAACTTATCTTTTTCTGTGATATTTCCTGAATAATGCTGGATAGATTTTTTCTCCCAATCCCCTATCGCGCTGAATGGCCATGAAAAATCCATTTCAGGATCTATCTTTACTTCCTTGCCAAAATACCAGAGATTCCAAAGTACGGCCCACATATCTGCGCACCAAGCTTGTATACCCCTTTTTTTACTTTTAAATTCTTTATTTTTAGGGTACTGATCTTCCCAGAGCTGATGATTATACCTTTTCATCAGAGCATATAACTCTTCACAGTCCTTCTCAACTTTCTCCCAAAAAGATGTTGTAATTCCTTTCAGCACATACTGCGCTCCGCCAGTATGAGAATCGTTCCGTTCTAAAATTTCCTTCGAAATGCCCACGATATTTATCATATCATTTAACAAACCATCAGTTGCTGCTCCGCGGATATATTGGCTATCCAAATAGTTTCGCGTATCAGATACATAACATATATTGTTTTTTTCCCTAGCAGATATGTTGGGAATTCGAGAAAATAAAATATCAGAATCATGGTAAAAAATAGTCTTTTCTTCAAGTTCTGGAAATTTCTGGAAGTGCTGTTTTAGGATATGTGGGCGTATCGAGGATCTGTATTTTTTACTACTTATCAGATCAGGATACGTGTAAAAATTTGCACAATTTTCGTAAATCACGAAAAACTTTCGAAAGTTATCGTCCAACCCTAAATTGGGATCATACGCAACCACAATATGGATTTGAGTTTTTTTAATTCCTACGGAAAGAAAATTTTTAATTTGAATCTCTAACTGCCAAAGAAAATATTGTTCATCTGGCTGTGCTGATAGATATAACATTTTAGACATATTATAAGGTTATAATCAGAAATTTTAATGATATTTTATAAACAGTTCGGCATGTCTTATTTATGATAAGATTATTTGATTTGGCCCATAAATTGATTTCTACTATTGCTAGTTGGTAATACCCAACAATATTTGCGAGGTCTTATCAATAACTAGTTTTTAATAATAGAATTATAATTATAACTTATCCATTTCTGTTTGTAAATACACTATTTTCCCCGATTCCGTTACCCCTTCTATTGTAAGAGTTGTATTTTTAAGCTCGCTCTTATTTAAGGGAATCGTGAAATAAGGATTTAAAAGTGACAACAGAGCCATAGGCTGCCAATAGATTGTCTCCTCTTTCAGACTGATACTTTTTGCCAATGGTTCGGTATAACCCATCACCTTCGCAGTGAAGGCTTTAGCCAAAGAGCTACGCTTATACTGATTTCCTTTTTTCGTATAGACCGCTAAGGCCGCCCCGCCGGAAGGATTTAATATTGAAGGAGGCTGGAAAAATTTTATATAAGAAAGATCATCGGCAAATAGATATTCCAATTCAGAAAATTCACTTGGTGTTTCATTAATAAAAAGGCGAATATTGTCTCCACGGTTCATTCTTCCCGAACCGATATTAACATGGGGGAGCTTCGAGGAAAGATAAGACCTCGCATCTGACGACACGGAAATGAGCGGATCATTGGCAGCATCAAAAGCATAAGCATTGACTGATTTGAACGGGCCAGAAATACCATGTTCCTTTTCTAACAAAGCAATTCGTTGAGTATTTACATCTCGTTTGACAACTACAGTTTGTAATCTTCTCATATTTTGAAAAGAACGTCGTTCTATTACTGATCTCTCATTACCATTTACGATTGATAATAATCTGCTTTCTTGATTTTCGAAAGTTGCCCAAGACGGACGGTATATTGTTTTATGTCTTTCAATAGGATAAAAACTACAAATAGCATCAAACGGATAGTACTGTAAAGAAGGCTCTATCTGTTTGATTCGCACTTCGATACTGTCAAAAAAAGTTAAATTTGGTATCTCGAAGGTATTGGCTGCGTTTAGCGTATATTCCGAAAATTGCATCAAAGTATCTGCTAGCGGACGAAATCCCACAGAGAGTACCCTCAAGTCACGTTTCTTTTTAGTGGTAAGGTTAGCAAGTGCTTTCTCGTATTGCCTGCTTACTTTCTCTGAAAAGTTCAGTTTCCCTTTCAGATAAAGAACACTGTCCCGTAATTGAGGAATCTCAGCCTGGTTATTCCATTGCCAGACCTGTTTGTTATTGACATGGTATAGGTCGGGATAGCTTTTGTCTGCCGTATTATTCAACAACAGTTCTCCATACATGCTTTTTGAATTTCCAATTACAGTATTCTTCTTGGTAATTGCGATGGACAGGTTCGCCAGCTCGCCATTCGATAGGCTGACTGTAGGTTCTCCGGTCCCGTTGAACCCTATCTTAGGCGTAATCATTTGTGAACTATCGATTAGAAGCTTGGCGTAATGGCATAATATCCTATTCTTTTCATTGATTAGACGAAATTGCAAAACGCCACTGTCAATCCCGTAACGCGGAAGCTTAAAAGTCATCTCTGCCCTACTTTGAAGATCTATTTGATTTGAAAAAACCTCCACATACTGAAAAATACATTCCAGCATTAAATTCTGTATGTCATATGAAACCAGTGATCTCAGCGAGATTTTAATCGTATCCGGTTGAAAAAGAACATTCATTTCCACATGACTTGTATCTGCCGAACTGGGTGTTACCGAATTTTTAAGAAATGTATCCTGTGGAAAATTTTCTGTCTCTAGACTGTCCTGAAACACAACAAGACTCTTGTAATATCCAAATTGCCTATGGCTTACCATATTTCGGGTAAAAGCATTAAGTTCCAACATCGGATATCTGTAATTTATTGGAATTACAAACTGTCCTGGGGTAACACCCCCACCAACCAAAAAAACATCATTCCGAATAATAGTGTCACGATCTGCCCAATCCACAAATAGATTGACTGCTGATCTGTCTAAATGGCCATCCTTCAATACATATCCCTTAAACCAAACGGTATCACCCGGCGAATAGGCTGTTCGGTCTGTATGGACATAAATTCCATTGATACCTTGTCCAAAAGTAGGTCCACATAGAAATAAAATAGCCAAATAGATAATGAGAACTTTCATCAATTAATTTTTATCTCCTTTAGAATCTGATTTTATAAATAAAAACGTACTGTCTCTTTTTTAACGATTCGAAATATTTAACTTTTCCTGCATAAAAATAAGTTTCCCTGTAGTTGTAACGCCTTGTATAGTAACCCATCCATCTTGAATGTCCAATTTGTCGAGTCCAATTCGAATCGTATCGTTTTTCGCAGATAAGAAGAGCAATGGCATCCAGAGAAGCGTTGGAGTCAGTAAATTATTATTTTTATAAAAAGGTAGCGGATTAACATAACCTCTCACATATGTTTCTGAAATCTCACCATCGGGGGTACGAGTTCTTGGATTTCCTTTCTTGCTATACACGGCAATGGCAGCTCCTCCCTTTGGATCTCCTACAAAAGGAGGATAAAAATATTTAACATATGAAATGTCTGCTATCGGAATCAATGCCAAATCCATCAAATTGGTACATGGACTTCCATTGAGAAAAAAAGATATTCCTCCTCCGCGATTATTTTTAACCTGTGGCCTCAGTGGATCGGTAGTATTGATCCTTAATGATGGAAGTTGATTTTGGAGATAAGTAAAAATATTTATTTCGGATTCTGCACGGGGATCATCTTCGACAGCTATGCTCATGGCATTAATTCCCGAAAAAATACCGCTAATAGCATGTTCTTTTTCCAATTTCGTTATACGTTGATCCCTAATTTGCCGCTTTATTTGAACTTCCTCTAACCGAATTTCTTTGGTGTTTTTCAAATAGGTTCCGTACCATTGCACCCACTCCTCATTTTTAAAAAACTTTTCCGTTTTCCACTTTTTCCATGATGGAGTATATAGTTGTGCGTTAGGTTTCATGGGATTAAAAGTATAAGTCACCTGAAATGGAATTGATCTCAATGTTGGTTCAATCTGTGTAATCCGAACCTTAAGTGAATCGAAAAAAGTCAATTGAGGGACTTCAAATTGAAAAGCTGTATCCAGAGAAAGTGTTTCATAGCGGAACTGTATGTCCTTTGATTCTTTATATCCAAAAGAAATCCCCTTTACATTTTTATTTTTTACTTTTAGCTTATGGTATTCTTGCTGAAAACGAGCAAGTTGTTTCTTGTTAAAAAGCAGTTTGCCCCTGAGATATAAAAGTTTGTCTTCATGTGGGGTGAACGCCAGGTAATCATTGTATGAAGGACTTTTTTCTTGTAACATTCCGATTAGGCTTGTAGAAGAAGCTTTTAAGATATCTATCGTAGGAAATGGAGCTTTCCAATTGTTACCCAACAATAAATCAGCGACAATGTGATGTACACTATCAATTGGGGCTATTTTATGGGTAACAGATAGCGATATATTACCAAATATTCCATCGGGCAGTGTGACCAAAAGGGAATCCTCGCTAGTGGCCAATTGTGGTATAACGACATTGTCTATCCCAATCGGGATATTCTGAAAATTTAATATTGCTCCTGTATGATCTTTTATCTGTAACTGCAAAAGTCCATATCCCCATCCTTTTGTCATTACCTCAATAGGTTCTAACATATTATCTGTTCGGAGGGTTATCTCTCTATTCAAAACTTCTTTATGGTGAAATATACCAATCAGGTGAACGGATCTATTTTTTAATGTCACAGGATTGACCTGTATCACTGTTGTGTCAGCAACTGTTTTAACCGTAAACATCGAACTATTTCTTTCTCGTCCTCCTTGCGTTGCCGGCGAATATATCGGCAAGGTCTTCTCTGCTAGATCTTCCTCTGCTTTGGCAGTCTGCTGTCTGCCATTCGGATATATGATTCCAATAGATTTATAATATCCTTCTGTTCCATTTCCTTCCATTTTAGAAGAGAATGCATTTAATTGAAGTTCCTCCTGATTGTAGTTTTCCGGAATCTTGAATTGTCCTACGGAAAACCCATCTCCAGCTAAGTACACATCATGTTGAATGATATTTTTTGTTTGATCTCCCCAATCGATATAGAGATTACGAATCGAGCTATCTAACTTTCCTCCCCTCAATATATACCCTTTAAACCAGACTGTATCTCCGGGGAAATACGCTGCTCGGTCTGTATGTAGGTAGATTTGTGAAACGGATTGTTGGCCAAAAGTCCGGCTGACAGAACCCCCGATCAAAAGAAAAATAATAAGTATATTATAGATATAACGAAATAATTTATTAAACTTCAAAACTGTAAATTTTTATCAAATGCCATAGACCACCTTTGAATGTGGCCTATGAAAAATAAAGTTAAATAGAGTCCTCAGGACAAGCATGAACGCAGTCCATATCACTTGGAATACAATATTCAGCTCCCGACTTACATTTACAAAGATGCTGATCGCTGCTACATCGAGTTCCAGATTGAGCATAGGTTGTTGTGCCAGTAGGATCACCCGGTAATGTAACATCCGTTGCTTTAGGCACATACCCTCCTAAAACATTTTTCAATTGTTCTCTTGAAAGTTGCTCAATCTCCTTTAGATTAAAGTTTTTTAATGAAATTTTTTTCATTTTTACAAAATTTAAAATGTTTAAATTTGTACTCTGCTCACATCAGATTACTTTGTTACAGTCTTTAAAAGAGAGATTTTGTGAGCCCCCTTTGCCCGAGTACATTTCGAACTGGCTCGGGCATTTTTTAATCTAGAAAAAATTCTTCAAATCTTTTACTTCATAGCTATCGGGTAATTCTCTACCATTAATAAAGAATGTGGGAGTTGCACGGATTTTCATTGTATCGCACCAATCTCGCATTGCTTTAACTTGGTTTTTTTGTTCCTTTAGTTCGCTGTTGATTGGATATTTTGCTGCGAAAGCAGTAAAATTTTTTTTCGTCGAAAGATACCAGTCATCTAATGCCTGATGAGTTACAATATCATCATACCTATCCTGAATTGCCAACAAATGCAGCACCGGAGCAGTTCTCATATCTCCATCATTAACCGAGGCAGTAAAGATTATACGCACTTTAACATCTCGGTTATTTTTTAAAATAGAGATTAATTCAGGATGTGCTTTTGAACATGGGGTGCAATATGGATTGCAGACCTTGATAATTTCTGTTGATGCAGATTTATTCCCAAGTACTATTCCCAATCCTTCGGGAGATATAGAAATAGATTCGTTGTAAGCAAGTAAATATTTAAAAATAACAGGATTATAATGCAGTTTTTTCCAACGTTTTTCAAAGAGGTGACTATCTTTTGCTCTTTTGATAATAGGAATTAATAAATACGCCAAGACAAGAACTCCCATGCCAATAAAAAAGACCGACAATACATTATGATAGTCTATCTTTTTCTGAAAATCTTCAAAAATAGAAAGACTAATCAATCCAATAACGAGGTTAATACCTAAAATAATTTGTATTGTTAAACAAAGAGGACACCATTGCCTTACCACACGCCATTGGTAATATAGAGAAAAAAGAATATAAAAGCTAGCCAACACAGATATCAGGGACCAAAGCCATATATTGTTTAAACTACCTGCAAAAAATATTATACTGACAAAGAAAGTCACAAAATAGGAAAATCCCCATATGGACCAACTTATACCCATAAATGTTGCTCCATATGAAGAAAGTACCGCATTACAATCTGACTGCTTTTTTAACATACCGCAAACACTTTTTAAAAAAGGATCCTCGGAATCAATATTATAGAGAAGAATCTTAGAGGATAAAACAACACCTGACAAACTGCTGATTATAAAACCTATATGTAACCAACTAAATATTGTCCTTTCTTCGTACAATAAGAAAAATACTGTTAGTAGAGAAATACCTAATAATATATTGATAGGAAGCTGCTTTATAACCGTATTTAATCTTTCTTCTTTTTTATTTTTCTTATAATCTATTTCATCTTTTGCTTCAGATCCATCAACTAATAAGACTATTCCTTTATCAATTCGTTCAAATTCTTCTATAGATAAATCAGTTGTTACAAAATTTTCGGGATCTAGATAGGTTATCTGATTTTCTTCCGTAGAGGTTACTAAAACGAAACTAGCCTTAGCCCAATAAGGCTTCTGTATAGAACAGATAAAGGGTGTTTCAAACTCTATGTAATTAAACGATCCCTTACGGACGGCTACATTGGCGACTCCATATTCATTTAGGGTATCCTTAATGGCAAGAAGTGAGGGATATTCTACATGAGATTCCAGAAATTCATTCAATTTGTTCCGTGTATATTTTATGTTATAGTGATTTAATAATGCTGAACAACTTTCAAGGAGATCATTAGACAATCTATTTTTTAGAAAAAACGGAATACTTATCATAATTTATATTGGTTCTTTTATTTTCCTGTATTTAGGAATGTCTATCCAATGTAGATAAAAGTTTCTTTTACTTTTACTTTTTTTTCACAAGCAAACGTTTGTTCTTTCTACGAAAACCTTTTCGAAACGAAAATATTTCTTTCAAAAGACCGTGATTTACTAAAAAACATTAACCATTGATTGATTTATTAAAACATTCTACTATTCTTTTCCAATACCCTTTTTTATTATCACTCCTAGAAATGATTTTTCCCTCAGGATCCATCAGAAAATTATCGAGATAGCTTTAAGAGCCAATTAGGATGCTTCTCACATTTCCAAAACCAACTAAATCAAACAGATAAATAAGGTCGGAATAATTTATCTTCGTTGACAGCACAAATCCGACCAACTCTTTTTTCATCAAAAAAAACTAATAATTTCTAATCCTCTGGATTGACAAAGATTATAACATTTTAACAGAATGAACCATATAGTTTTGAAGATTCATAGATCAAATCGTCATAGCACTATTAAAAGATTTTGAGCTATAATACTCAATAAAAGCTTTTTATTCCACCACTATATACCGTTTCTCCCTTTATTTTGCAGATTTTCGGGCTTTGTTCGAATCCCAGCGGGATCACAAAAAAAAGCTAATCGCAAGATTAGCTTTTTTTGTTTTAACCGCATTTGGATACAAATAAACAAGAGCCGGGGTAGATCCTTTTGCAGACTTAGTCCTGTACCTAAAAAATTTCATTTTCATCGTATGAAGTACACTATTTTTTATTAAGTTCGACTTGACGAAATATTCTCCAACAATTATGTAGCTATCATTCTGGGTAATTCGTGAGACCGAGGAATGGAATCATCTCCAATCAGCTTATTAAAGCATAATTGCTTGACTTTGTTTATCACTTAAAAAATACAACTGATATGATAAAAAAGATTTTGACAATATTACTAACCTTGAATTTGACGGTTACATTCGGACAAACCTTTAATGAAAAATATGGAAAACCCATTGTTGTTTTAATTGAAACAGACCCTTGGCTAATGGTTATCGGTTCTGACGTCCCTACTTTTGCCTTATATGAAAGTGGGCAAATCATTTACAAAAAAATAGTCAATAAACAATGGAAATACTATGAAGTGTCAAATGACAGAACGACAGCGCAGGAAATAATTAAATCACTTGGAATCACAGACAATTTAATAAAACAAGAAGACTTTATTGAAGCTTCAAGTAAAACAGACCAACCGACCAATATTATTATTTTTAACTTTGATACACTAAAAGAAATCAGTGTATATGGCCAAATAAGGGGAATTAATAGTGATGCTCGACAAAATACCCCAAAAGACTTCTTAACTGTATTTGATCGTATTGTCAATTACAATGAAAGTAAAGCAAAAGAATGGCTACCAGATACCTTTGAAGTTATGGCGACAAAGTATAGTTACTCGCCTGAAGAACCATTGAAATGGAACGAGGACTGGAACGATATTAAGAGCGGTTCGACGATTAAAAGAAGTGATGACTTATACAGTATTTATTTAGACAAAAAATTTTTTGGTGACTTCACTAAGTTATTACAAACCATGAAGGAAAAGCAAGCCGTTGAAATTAATGGAGAAAAATATTCTTTATCTTATAGATTGCCTTTCCCAAATTTACAATAAGCAAAAACGTAGGAAACGCTCAAAAAGAGAATCAAAAAATCCACTTTTTGAGTTTACACCATTATCGTAACACCTGAATTACCTACTCCACAAATATATTTGAAAAATGAGAATTGCTTTATTTGGCACGCACAAAGTAGGTAAAACCACCTTAGCAGAGGAGCTCCTAGAAAAGCTTCCCGAGTATACCCTAGAAGTAGAACCCTACTATCAGCTGGAATCATCGGGGCATGAATTCCTTGAAGAACCCACTGCTGAAGATTTCGTTGAACAATTTAACTACTCTGCCCGGCTAATTTCCCAAAGTGGAGAGGATGTGATATTCGACAGATGTGTACTCGACATCTTGGCGTATCTGCATATTCTTGATCCTAAGAAAAATATTCAGTCCCTTTTTGAAAAAACCATTACAGTTTTGGCTGAAATTGATATTTTGGTGTTTGTCCCCATCGAAGAACCTGATTTGATACATTGCCAAAAGTCGGATCTACCAAAACTTAGATCTCAAGTAAATGATTTACTCCTCGATTGGATTGACGATCTCGGCATACAGGTCATTGAAGTACACGGTACACCATCGAGTCGATGTAACCAGATACTTGCTAAACTTAAATCTTAACATGTTAGACTTTTATACGATCGATGATAAACAACCAAAACCAGATTTCCCCGAAAAGGCAGGGCTGGTTTTTGCTGGACAACTTGATGAAAAAACTTTCTGTAGCCTTCAGCAAAAAGGAATAATCGCCAAACGATTTGACTATTATACAGATTTCAGGCTGGATACTGCTCTGATTAAACAAATGCAGCAAATTATATTAAGCAAGGGACTGCACATGGATACTGACATAAAAAGCTTAACCCAAATTCTTGACATTGCAAATACCAAACAAAGTGGTTTGATTGCGTATAGCGATTAAACATATCTTTTTAGGAAGTAGTTTCGTCTTCGCTAAAACTGATTCTTTGAGCTTCCTATAAAGTTCATAAACTCGATTTTGGGTTCAGTAGCAAGGTTTTTATCTCTTTGTTCCTGAAAATGGAGAAAGCTGGGTACTTTCAACAATTGATCCTGTATCTCTCTATTCTTATACTGGGAAATATGCACGAAGGTATTGCTTTCACCGCTCTGTAAAATAGTATATAGGAATTGTGTTCCATCTAACTTTCTGAAATCTTTGAGAAAGCTTTCAATCATTTGTTTATTCGTATGTATATAGTCATCATGGACACTATAGGTTACTTTAACAACAATCATCTCTTCTATTATTTATGTTTATAAATGCTCAATAGGATTTTCAATGCGCAAAGTGAGCTTCTTTTCCTTCTTTCGTAAACTTAAGGTCAAAGAAAGCCTTTGTGAATCGGGCAGCAAGATATAAAAAATTTGGAGCATTGAATCCCGCAATGCATCATCAATAAGAAAATAAGTTGGGTAGCTGTATATACCAGTAACAAGAATTGTGAATCCGTATAAACTGTTCGCTGCAATATGAAAAATGAGACTAACCATCGGGATTTTGATACGATTTGATCAAATTCGAACCTGTTATTTCATTATTTTCACCCATTCATTATAATATTTATAAACAATTAGCAAGTCCATAGACATCTTCGAAATACGATCAGAAGCCATGAACAATAAAAACCTTTCTACAAAGCCACACTATCCCATTTTAGACGGACTAAGAGGAGTAGCAGCAATTATCGTTGTCACCTTTCATCTCACGGAGCCACTGGGGACAGGGCATCTCGATATCTTGGTCAATCATGGCTATTTAGCAGTTGACTTTTTCTTTCTTTTATCTGGATTTGTGATCGGTTATGCCTATGATGATCGCTGGCCTAAAATGACGATTGGCACCTTCTTTAAACGCCGTATTGAACGACTTCAACCCATGGTTATACTGGGCATGACCCTTGGCGCAATCGGCTTTTACTTTACAGATTCCACAATCTGGCCACTTATTCACACCGTTCCACTCTGGAAAATGCTTTTGGTAATGCTCATCGGTTATACGATTCTCCCCGTTCCCCTTTCATTGGATATTCGTGGCTGGCAGGAAATGCACCCACTCAATAGTGTCGGCTGGTCTTTGTTTTTTGAATATATTGCTAATATTTTATATGCCATAGGTATTCGAAAATTATCTAAAACAGCATTAAGCATTTTGGTCTTTATAGCAGCTGTGGCGCTCGCCCATTTGGCAATCACAAGTCCCAACGGAGATGTTAGCGGAGGCTGGACATTAAATACTGAGCAAGTGCGGATAGGAATCACCCGGACGATGTATCCTTTCTTTGCAGGGCTCCTCCTATCGAGAATAACAAGTCCGAGCCGTATCCGGCATGCATTTTTGTACTGTAGTATTTTAATCGCTATTGTGTTATATATGCCTCGTATAGGTGGAGCAGAAAAACTCTGGATGAATGGAATATATGAGTCGGTATGCATTATCATTGTATTCCCCCTGATTGTTTACCTAGGGACAGGCAACATATCAACCAGCAAAATAGAGAATAAGCTCTGTAAATTTCTGGGTGACATCTCCTACCCGTTATATCTCGTACACTACCCTTTTGTCTATTTTTATGTTGCCTGGATCAGCAACAATAAGGATGTGACCATTGTACAGGCCTTACCTTACGCCATATTGATTCTGGTAACAAGTATTGCGCTAGCCTATGCCAGCTTGAAATGGTATGATGAACCTGTCCGCAAATGGCTCAGAAAAAAAATGGGCTAATCATGGCTTCTATAGGTCTGGATTGAGCTTTTGCAAGAGATTGGGTAACTTCTTGCGCAACTGCTTTTTCCAGCCCATTTCCATAATAAAACTAATCAAGACAAGCTTAATGCCTTTATACCCGGACTGTTTCACCTTCAATAGAGTCCCGCCGCATGTAGGTTCCAATGAAAAACTCAATACCGTATCCAATTTTGTAAAGATCCCTTTGGTTAGTTTATCTGCCTTATCCGAATGAATTCCGGCGCAGGCCAATGCTTTCTCCCCAGTAGCTTCACCCCGATAGGTATAAGCAAGATACTGCCGGGGTATGGCAGAAATAATCTCGCAATGGGTAATACCATCCCAGCCTTTTTGGGCCTTCATCCTAAAAGTAAAATAATGCCCCGTTTCTGCTTTGATATTATTTAGCATAAACCATTTTCCAAGAAGATCTGCATCCGTCAGGGCACGCCACACAAGATCTTGGTCATAAGGTAAAAAAACATCTAATTTAATCGTTCTATCCATTTCATTGTATAACTAACACTGCGGCATAAGGGATCAATCGCTAAAAACAATATGACTCTTTAACTTTCCAGTATCCGCTGAATAGCCTTTTGTTCATGCAATGACAGCAAATCAAATTCTTCAGAACTAACAGTCGACTTTGCTGCTATAAATATTACATTAGGATAGCCAATCAGTTTTTCTTGCAATAATCTTGCTCTCTTCATATGAAAATCAGATGTAATCACGATGAAGAGATCAGGAGAAATCTGTTTGATGATCTCCTTTGATAGCATGAAATCTTCGTAAGTATTTGTGGATAGTACGCACGAAAGTAAATCTCTCTCAGCGACACCTCTTTCCGTCAAATAGGCTTTGGCATAAGCTCCATGCGGTTTTTCTGTCCGATTGAAATGTTCACCTATGCCGCCCGTACATAAAATTGCAGTCCCTTCATTGTGGCAATAGAAATTATAGGCACATTCATTTCGATTTAATGCCATAACGCTAAGATTCCCCTGCTCATCATTGGGTGCGCCTAGTAATAATATCAGGTTTTTAATTTTTTCCATCCGATTTAATGCTTCAAACACTCAAATGTAATAAGACCGCTAGGAAAATCAGCAAAAACGACCTTAAATTTTATCAAGTTATTTATTGATTCATAATTAAGCGGATTCATGACAAAAAAACAAAATGTTACAAAACATTTTTCAAAGTTGATTAATCAATCGATTGACTAAACTAATTATGGTAAAAGTTTATTTCTTTACACACCAATAAAAGGTGTATCATTTATATTTATTGGCACACAATATAAACCATTATGAGAAAACTTCTAAATTTAATGCTTATGGCCCTCACCATAGGAGCTGCGTCCTGTAGCAAGACGCTGGTAAACACCGAAGAATCCGTTGGAACTCTCAAAGCGAAAGCATCTACTGCCACAGTAACGAACGAATGGAATAGTAACCCCTATAAACTGAACGTCATCTATTTCGTTCCAAATGATGTAGACTCTATTCCCAATTTCAGAAAACGGCTCAGCAAGATCCTGCTGGACGCACAAAATATGTTTGCCAACAATATGGATCGTGAAGGCTTTGGCCGAAGATCTTTTGGACTGGATCTCCTCAACGACAGCCTAATTAATATCCATTACATAGCTGGAAAATATGGTAAAGCTACTTACCCTTATTCGGGAGGCAGCGGAGCTGTGAAGACGGAAGTAGACAGTTATTTTAGTCAAAATCCTTCCGCGAAAAAAAGTGAACATAATCTAATCATTATCCCAACTTATGATACCGATCCAGCAAATCCTGGAGGACCTCCATTCTATGGCACAGGTACGAGTTGCTACGCCTTGGATTATGTAAATCTGGACGCTAAGAACCTCGGAATAGGCGGTGATATTGGCTGGAAGGCGACCGTATGGATCGGCGGAATGATTCATGAACTGGGCCATGGCTTAAATGCAAGTCATAATAGAATGAACAAAACATTAGCTCCAACCTTAGGTACTGCATTAATGGGTTCAGGCAACTCAACTTACGGAATCTCCACTACCTCATTGACAAGTACCACTGCAGCAACATTCAACAATAGCCAGGTATTCAGCCCTGTGGCAAGAAGTGACTGGTATGCATCTGCATCTGCAGAAATCACTTCATTGTCCTCAAGCTTCGTAAATAACAAGATTATTGTTTCTGGAAAGTTTACAGCAACAAAACCAGTGAATGACATTGTTGTTTGGCACGATAGAGAACCTTTCGGTGTAAATAACGATTATGATGCGGTACAGTGGGCTACAAAAATAATCGGTCAGGATAGTTTTCGATTTGAATGTCCATTAGCTGATTTCTATGATCTCACAGGCAATTACGAAATGCGAATCGGATTTATGCATGTCAACGGAAGCCGCACAACTTTAGGCTACGCCTATAATTTCGTTAATAATATACCCGATCTATCCAAAGTGGTTACTTATAAATTATTACCGACCACAGGCTGGTCAATTATCGCCAGCGATAGCAACGAACCTGGTTCACCGGCAAGCAATGTCCTGGATATGAACAGAAGTACGGTTTGGCATACGCCTTGGTCTTCTACCCAAACCCCACAGCCACATTTCTTCTCCGTCAATATGGGTGCAATACGTACAGTGAAAGGAGTTGCTTTCCGTAACCGCGACAATTTAAATGGAGCGATGAAGGATATCAATATTTATTCAAGTACAAACGGCATAAATTGGACGTTGATTAAAACAGCTCAATTGATTAAAGTTTCCGGATCCTGGATCAATGTTGATCTTAACACATCAATTAGTACCCAGTATTTTAAAATAGAATCTACTAGTTCCTGGGGCGATTTCTTTTATTCTCATCTTGCTGATTTTGGTGCTTATTAAAAGCTAGATAGCCTCTTTCAAAGAAGAAAATAAACCTTGGATGATTAAATAAACGGCCGGTATAGTGAAATACCGGCCGTTTTTAGCTTTGATTACAGCGAAATAATAGACATTCACAAATAATTTGTTATTTTTAATACCTGCTATATGCTAGCATCTGTTGGGGATGTTCCGTTAAACAAAGCAGAAACACCAATTACAGATAAAAATTTTATGACTAAACAAGAGCTGATCAAAACTTTTTCTGACAATCATTATACGGCTATTTCTTATATACAGGCATTACCTGAATCACATTTTTCCTTTCGCCACAATGAAAAATGGACTGCCGGTCAGCAGCTAAAACATATTTTACTAACGCTACTGCCTTTTCCTAAGGTACTTCAGTCAAAAGATTTCATTTCCGAAAAATTCGGCATGCTGGAGCGCGCGCCCTGGGATTACGATGCTGTACGCAATAACTATCTAAAAACAAGCAGTCAGGCGCCAAAACAATTTTTGCCTGAAGAGATTGCAACCGAACAAAAAGAGCTCCTGATAGCACAAACGGAAGAGACTTTAGAAACAATTAGTCAGCTTCTTGCCTTATACAAGGAAGATGAACTTGATCGCCTGGCTCTACCCCATCCTCTACTGGGAAAGCTCAGTATACGCGAAATGTTTTACCTGATGAGCTATCATCCGATACATCACCTTAATCAAATCAAAGCAAATCTCACGATACTAAATAAATGATATTATCCTTTACCTATAGTCTCCCAATCTAACTAGGCTTAATCAAATATAGCCTATTGCCTTGTATGAACCATATCGTATAGATCAAATCCTTCAGCCCAGTAATCTTTGTGAATTTCCCTCAATATAAATCCGTTTTTCTTGTAGAATCCGAATGTAAACTGGGAGGTTCCAACTTCTATTGTTTCGACACTGCCATGGCTGTAGAGAAAATCGATACGATGGTGCAATAAGGCTTTACCAAAACCAAATCCGTGATATTTTGGATTTAAAAAACTCCAGCTAAGAAATCCTATCCGTTCATCATCCGAAAAACCGATTCCGCCACCACCAATAATTTGTCCATTAACAAGAGCAACAAAATATCTTTCCATCTCCTGGTCAAGATATTCCTTAAAGTCTGCGACCTCATTCGGCGCAAAATATTTCGGTACATTCATACGGAGAATATCAATCAGCTTACTTCTATCCTGAACATCATATTCTCTAATTTCCAGATACTTATCCATATGTAATACGATTACAAATTCCTATCCATTTCTTAATTTTAAAATTCCTGACGCTTATTAAATATAATAATATTTTGTGTTTTTATTAGGTCAGCTTACTATAAAAAAGTCTAATAGTATTGTATTTTCCAAGTATCCCAAACGTACGACTGGCTAAATTTTCTTTTGTCTGTTGATTAAATTACAGTCTATAACGTAATGAAATGGCCCGCCATATATCATTTGCAAAATCTTGGTCTTCATCAATACGATCAAAGGACCACTTGCTATTTTTTTTGACAATGTTCTGAATGACGCCATCCAATAGTATTTCCACTTCCTCCTGTTCTTTCGCTACATCTCTTTTTAGTAATCTGACTTGATAATCCTGTCCTTTATACGTAAAAGGAAAAGTCTGTCTTTTAAAAGGATCATAAATCTTAAAACCAATTGTATCTTCCATATCTATGTCCTTTAAATTTAGCTAAAAGATAATTTGGAATGAAACTAAAAAGCGCAAAAATAATTGCCTATTGGCTTGATTTTTGAGTAATTTTAGCGCAGCACTGCAGTAAGCAGGCCATCATTAGATATCCAATATGCGAAAACCTCAAAAGGATGTTCCGATTTTTTTTGAAGCATTAAATCAGATGCCGATTGCAACGGCCATTTATGATAATTCAAACCTCAATATCGCATTTGCCAATTCGCGTATGTTAAGCATGTGGCGTACTGAAAATGAGATATTCGGACATTCTTTCGCAGAGGTATTTCCCATATTTACGCAAGAGGGATTTACCGATATACTGCGTAATGTTTGGGATAGCGGTGTAACCTATAAGGCCTTTGATACGCCAGCAACAATCACTGACCGTGACTTTAAATTTAAACGATATTTTGATTTTGAATATAAACCGCTGTTTGATAAGCGTGGTCGGACATATTCTATCCTGCATACAGCCACAGATGTTACCCATAAAATACAGGAAGAAAAACAAAAGAATCAAGAAAATACCGCGATCAACCCCGCAACAAACCTGCGAATGATCTCTTACACGCTTTCTCACGATGCCAAGAATCCATTAGCTCTCGCTAAACTGGGGATAGGTGTGCTGAAAGAACATTTAGACATGCAATCCAATCGACGGATGGAGCTGTACGATGTGATCGACCAATCGCTTGAAAACATTGCAGATATTATTGACAAAACGGTAGAACTGAGTCTTGCTCCGATCAATAAGCTACAGAAACAAAACATCCGTTTAGATCTCACGCTTCCCAATTGGTGCCGAGAGGCCAAATTATTATATCGTAGCCCCCATACGGAACTTATTTTCGGCGATCTTTTTTCAGTAAACAGCGATCAGAATGGGATTTACCAGATCTTCACCAACCTGGTCAATAATGCTATTAAATACTCATCGGCCAATAAAAATGCGCAGGTACACATTTACAGTGAGAAAGTAACCAATGGCGTGTTATATATTATCAGAGATAATGGCATAGGCATTCCGCAACACGAACTCGAAAATATCCGCATGGAAAGACTTCGTGGCTCCAACTCTATGGATTACCAGGGAAAGGGTATCGGATTGTTTATCGTCCAGGAACTTTTGGAAAGACTGAAAGCACAGATGGCTATCTTTAGCCAGGAAAATCAAGGGACCGAAATACGCCTGTTTTTTCCGAATTAAGGGTGCCCGCCCAATTCAATAGATCTCCTTTTAATTACCGACGCTGTCTACGATATATTCTATTCGAGAAAAATCATTGTTGGACTCCTGATTTATGGCTAATTTTGACTATTCAGAAATTGTAAGAAAATTCAGACGCGTCCCTATGAATCATTTTCGTAAATATTGGAATTTTTTTTCCCATATTGGTGCACATCATGAGATGTCGTACATCGATTTCAAACGCGTCTACATGATAAACCTGATTGCATTATTATGTTTATTTCCGACAATTTTCTTTTCAGTCCTCAATCTTATTGACCACCGCTATATTTTATCAGCGATTAATTTCTCCAATTCAATATGTGCGTTTACCGTCCTTTTACTTCAATATTATGGAAAACACAATATCGCTAAGGCTACGTTGCTGACAAGCAATTCGGTATTTTTCTTCTTAGGGGCTCTCCTCTATAAAAATGGGGGCGAATACTTTTTATTGTGCACATTGATTGTCTCCATGCTGATGTATGACAATAGAAAAATTCATATTATTCTTTGCCTTACCGTAGCTTTCTTGATTTCGCTTTTATATCTGCTCCCGGATATTCTTCCTCTGAATCAGCAAGTCCCTCGCTCTAGGTCTGTTTTCAACATTATCAATGCACTTGCTTTTATGGTTGTTGCGGTCAACTTCTTTCTTGATATCATTTATAAGAATATGAAAAAGATCGAACGTCAACGTCATCATTTAGAATCCTTGAATCGAGACAAAGAAAAAATTTTCTCAATTATTGCGCACGACATTAAAAGTCCTTTTGCCAACCTTGAGGCATTGGTATTCATGTTTCGCAACCAAATGCTTGACAGTACCACCTCACAGGAATATATTCAACAAATATATCAGCAGATTAGGCAGCAGAATCAAGCATTAGATGACCTATTGCAATGGGGCAGCAGCAGCATGCAGGGAATGGATACCAAGGCGTCAGCATTATTAATCAAACCCATGATCCAGCAGATCATTAAAGGTTTTAAGGAGAACACATTATCTAAACAACTAAAAATCAATATCAATATACCTACTGAGACGCAAATAATTGCCAATAGGGATCATACAATAATTATTTTGCGCAACTTAATCAGTAATGCAATCAAATTCAGTTATGCTAATGGGAATATCAACATCTATGCTAGCGTAGACGACCTCTATACACATATCCATATTCAGGATGAAGGAGTAGGCATCAACCCCTCGAAATCTGCCTTATTGTTTAACGAGATTCAGCAAAAGTCCTTTGGTACCGAAGACGAACCGGGGTCAGGTGTGGGGCTTGTCCTATGCAAGGATCTTATTGAACGGAACAAAGGTGTTGTGAACATCCAGAGTACGCCCAACAAGGGTTCAGTTTTTAGCGTGGGGCTACCCTCCTGCCCAAGCAATACACCACAGGTCAAGCTAGAAGAACCCACGTGCTGTTAGCACAAAAACTGATCGGCTAGAATTTAAAGGAAACGAGCAATGCTTTATGGTCGGTAGGCCAAATACCCTTGGGTACTAAAAAATGATCTTCGCTATCTTTATCTTGTTTTTGCCCATATTTGACCGTTTCAACCGGACCCACTATATGCACTTCGATCGGTTGAAAGGGCAGTCTACTGCGATAATATATATAGTCTATCCGATCACGATCATCTGCTGTTGGTGCCCATGCCAATTTATTGATTGATACATCCTTGTTATATGCAGGATAAGTAAATCCCGGATACCTGACCGGATTGGGATACTTTTGACGAAAACTATCCGTAAATCCAGCCCTTTGTAGCAGAACTGAACAATCCCATGGAACCACAGCTCCCCTATGATCAAAAAGATCTTTTGTTTCATTCGTCCAATCCAGATGTGAGGGCTCGTTGAAATCCCCAGCGACAACAAAAGATTGTGATTGATCCTCTTTTTCCACATCTTTGATAATATCACGGATCGCTTCATCGCGTTTGCTTTTCCGATTTGCAGCGATTATGGTTGAAACATCTGTAATTGGATTCGTCAGTTTCTCCCAAGTTACTCCATCATAGCCCCGTGGCATATAACAAGCATAATTGGTGTAATCAAGATGCAAAGAGTAGAATACAAAATTGCGCCTTCCGACTTTAATCTTGCTCTTAAGTACCCCTCCCATATCACTATTTTTTTCGTAGAGCGCATTTTGCTCTCTCACTGGATATTTGGAAATGAAACCCACATCCAGCTTTTCATCGCTTGACTTTCCGAAATAACTTGCTCCTTTTGCCCGTAGTTCGGCTAAAATATGTTGAACAAAATTTGTATTCTTATAATTTCGGACCTCGCTAAATAATACGACATCTGCTTGCTTAGCAATAATCTCATCAGCAATAGCCGGAAAACCGTTGGGTACGACAGTGCCCTCTTGCCAGATATTGATCTGCAAGATTTTAAGTTCGTTTATCTTTTTGGCAAACAAGCTTTGGCAAAAAAAAGTAATCAGCAACAGCAGAAAAAGCTTTTTCATCTTCATTGAAAATAGAGTAGCTATAAAAATAGGTATTTTTTAGCAGAGGAGCAGCTTTTGAAATTATTGAGTTAAAAAATCTTGGATTTATCCACTAGACAAGTCAACTTAACATTTTTCGATACCTATTCATTTTTGTAGATTTATCCAAACCCTGCATTGATAAACAGAGATATGGAAGTTAACGATAGATTTGTATACAAGGAAATCAACACGCCTGTTGGGCTCATCCACATTGTTGCTACAGAAAAGGGACTTTCAGGTCTGCTTTGGGAAGGCGAAAACTATATACGCACAAAGCTTCCTACTGCAAACTATGACGAACAGGCGCCAATTCTAATACAGACAGAACTGCAACTGAAGGAATACTTTGCAAAGCAAAGAAAGGTATTTGATGTTCCGCTGGATTTTAAAGGAACAGCATTTCAGGTCAAGGTCTGGAAAGCACTTTTACAAATCCCCTACGGCACCACCATCACTTACGGCCAGCTCGCGCAGCAATTAGGTGACATCAAAGCCGTCAGGGCTGTCGGCGGTGCATTGAATAAAAACCCCATTGCCATTATTGCTCCATGCCATCGGATAATTGGCAAATCAGGTAAGCTCGTGGGCTTTGCCGGAGGCCTCCGTAATAAATCTATCCTGCTTGATCTTGAACAACGATGCCGCACACCGACGCTATTTGATTCCTAAAATTGTTTATTCTTTCGACAACTGGCGACCACCATGCCTTACACAATCCATGTTACCCGTTCTTTCAAACATGAAATAGAGAAAAAGCATCATTGCTTTTGTAATTAAAACTTTATCTTTATGAAAAGAATTACACGGTCACTATGATACAGAATACGTTTGGAATGGATATTTTGCCAAAAAATGAACATGACCGACTGAATGCACTTAGACGCTATAAAATTACCGGTACGCCTTCCGAAGCTAGCTTCGATGGAATCGCAAAATTAGCCACACAAATATTCAATGCTCCTATTGCGTTGCTATCGTTGGTTGACGCTGAATCTGTCTATTTCAAAGCAAATATTGGCATGGGTGCCACAAAAGAAACGAATCGAGGTAAAAGCTTATGTAGTCTGGCTATTCTGAACAAGAAAGTAACAGTTTTCGAAGATGCTCTAAAGGAGGACATATTGCTGGCCAATCCAAATGTGATAGGTGATTTTGGCTTGCGGTTTTACGCAGGCGCTCCCCTCATTACTCACGATGGATTTATGATCGGATCGTTATGTGTTATCGACAAGCATCCACGCACATTCACGCGCAGTGACCGACAGATACTGGAGGGTCTTGCACGAACAGCAATGGATCAAATTGAGCTTCGGAGCTCTTCCATAGATAAAATTGATGAGCTCGAGGGACTAAATATTACAATGGCAACCATGCAACAACGACTCATCGAACTTAACGATGAGATGGAACTTGCCAATGACGAACTCTATCGTACCAATAGCCAGCTGAATAAATCCTACGATTTGACAGTTCTACTCAACAAAAACCTCAAAAAGAGCGAACGTCGATTCAGATCCTTTATAGATAAAGCTCCCATCGCTTTTGCTATTTTGACAGGCCGTGATTTATATATAGAAGTAGCCAACGATATGATGCTTAAACTCTGGCGTAAGACAGAAGCTATCATTGGCAAACCACTCGTTCAGGCACTCCCTGAACTGCAAGGACAACCCTATCTGGGAATATTGGACGACGTTTTTACAACAGGCCAAAATTATATTGGAGATACCGCCTATGCGAAACTTGAGTCGAAAGGCGTCTTAGGTGATCATTACTTCGATTTCACTTATGAGCCTTTGAAAAATGATGAAGGTGAAACCGAATCTATTATTGTTATAGCAAATGAAGTTACTGAGCGTATTAAAAGAAATGAACATCTCGAAGCGCTCAATCACCAGTTAGAAATTGCACTAAAAGCTGGTGAACTTGGCTCTTACAATCGCGATATCAGAACTGGGAAAATGGATTGCTCTGAAACCTGCAAACTAAATTTTGGCCTCACTAAAAAAGATAGCTTTGATTATGAAGACCTTATGCAAAGCATCATTCCTGAGCATCGTGAAATGGTCTACAGAAAAGTTCAGGAAGCAATCCAAAACAGGAAGACCTATCACGCTGAATATCTTATCCGTTGGCCAGATGGATCACTGCATTGGATCAATGCCTCTGGACTTCCCAAATACGATGCAGAAGGTAACGCCACTCACCTCATTGGCGTAGTCGCAGATATTACAAAAAGGAAAAATTATGAATCTCAAAAAGATGACTTCCTTGGTATTGCGAGTCATGAATTAAAAACCCCTGTCACAGGTTTAAAAGGCACCATTCAGCTGCTGGAGCGATTCAAAGACAAGACCGGAAGTGACGTTATTTCAAGGCTTATTGATCAGTCCGCTGTCAATATCAAAAAGATTGTTACACTTGTTGACGATTTACTTAATATGCATCGAATCAGTGAGGGGCAGCTCCATCTCGAAAAGACAACTTTCAAGGCATTAAAGATACTTACGTCGAGTTGTCACAATATTATATCGCAAGGTAACCATCAAGTCAACATTACGGGAGATCTTGATGCAGATATATTTGCAGACGAACAGCGATTAGAACAGGTTCTTGTTAATTTCGTCAACAATGCTGTTAAGTACGCCCCGGAATCAAAAGAAATCAATATTGTCGTTGAACAATTACAAGATCAAATAAAAATAACCGTTATAGACAAAGGCGAAGGTATTAATCCAGCTGTACAACCTTTTATATTCGATAGATATTACCGGGCTAATCATGAGGGTAAATCCTATTCAGGCCTTGGACTCGGACTTTACATCTCCTCTGAGATTATAAAAAAACATGCTGGTGAGATTGGTGTCGATAGTACTATAGGCCAAGGAAGCAGTTTCTGGTTTTCCATTCCTCTTCCGACAGCACAAAAATAAACTAAAAAGAGCCGGATAAAAACCGGCTCTTTTATTATCAAATCATAAGCTTTACTCTTTAAGCTATTTCCTCAACTGTAGCATCAGGTGCGTTCTTTTTGACAGATTCAATACCATTCTCCATGCCACTTGCGCTTTCATACATCTCACTAGTCCCAATAATTTGGCCGTTAGTGGCTTTGAGATTGAAGTAATGCTTGCCGTTCGTGGAAGTTTTACGATCAAATTTATTATCATCCTGAGCATTCTTCTTAACAGATTCAATTCCATTCAAACAGTTGGCTTTGGTTGTATAACCTTCACTGCTTAAAATTACCTGTCCATTTCCAGCCTTTAAATTAAACTGGAATTCTCCATTTTTTCTTGTTTTTACTTCAAATTTACCCATTTTCTCAATTAATTAAATAAATACGTGGTTATTGGAATTAACTTCCATACTAAAGATAATACTTTTCAATGTTTTTATTGTAAAACAATGATTAATTTTTTTTAGTAACAAAATTGGGCGTATAGTGCAGTAATTCATCGGCCTAATCTCTTAAAGCGGATATATCCTGTGTTAAAGCATGCAAATTCCTTAACTCTATATATATCGATTCATCAACTTTAATATGGGCTGTAGATGTCATTCGAACTAATTATTCCGATGGAACTCCGCTTACTTGACTTTTCTGTCCCATGGAAAGCAAGACCTTCTCCTTTTAGTATGGTGCAATCATATAGGTTGAAATTAGGAGCAAGTTAAATTTTCTGCATTCTTATCATTCATCAGCATATAGATTTTTTGGTGTGACGCGCGAACACACTGTGTGTGGACATCTAAAAACACTTAAAACATACTATAACCTAAAGTTATAACACTGCATTTTACCACTTAAATATTTAATAAATTTAAAACCCATAAAAACCTAAATTACAAAGAGTAATAATAAAAATATAAGCAAAATAAATCAATTACCAAATCGGAACAGCACTCGGGATTTTTCACTTAATATTTTCCATCGAGCATTACTTTCCGATTTTTTCAATAATAGTCGCCAGTGTGTCAGTTTTAGGTCGATCAACCACAAAAAATTATAATTTTAAAAAGCGAATCGTTAATTTCGAAAAGTAGACTATGAAATTAATATACTAATTTTGGTTCATTCAATAAGATTGATTAAACACCTAACCAAAATATTGAGGCCGCGCAATGTGGGACGGCAACAGGGCAAATTATCTGAAAACATGAAAAACGACATTCCAAAACAAAAAGAAACATTAAATCAATTGGATCAAAATTCAGCATTGCTAACTGAACACCCCATCCTAGCAGAGTTTAAAAATCTAATACACCAATACCCTCAGAATCATTGGGATCTCCAGTTCTATTTGAAAAAGCTTAACGTATCAAGATTAACTTTACATCGATTGACGGTTTCCAACAATGAAGCACCTCCAAGCATGATCGTTAAGGATATTGTAGCAAATGAGATTGCCAAGAAGCTAGCTTCTACTGAAATTCCAATTAAAGAATTGACATCTCGCTATGGTTTCAGTTCATCGGCTTCTTTAACAAGGTTTATAAAAAAGCATACAGGCCTTAGTCCACGAAAATTTAGAGCTTTAAACTCACTGGATTATATCTGATACAATTTGTTTAGGGGCAAAACTCCAAAACGACTAAAAGTCTCGATTGAAGGGAACTATCTTTTAATCAATTTATAATTATTCAATAATTCGTCCCTATGGAGGGCATAGGGCTCTTTGAGCTGTAGTACCCAACCTTCTCCTTCTACTCGCTGTCCTTCGATTTTTGTCGGTATACTAACCGTTATCTTATCCCAATTGGGACTCATGAGTGCTCCATTTTTAACTTCGAGAATTCCCCAATTATCTGTGCCCCTAATGTTCGGATAGACAGTCCCCAGATCTGCAATAGGAAGAATATTTCTTGGGTCAAAAGATATATTCATCTTCTCAAATTTTAGGATCACATGGGGCTGATCAACGAACAATGAGTAATATAACCCGATCTGCTCTTTTATTTTATCTGCTCGTACTTGTTCCTCAGCGAAAATCTTGTTTCCATTATAATCAGGTGCGAGGCCTTCTGCCGCAGATGCTAAATCCTCAGGAAGCTCAATACTAAATTCCCGAATGAAAAAATCAGTCAAATCTGTATTCGCGGAAATATTCTGATTCCAAAACGGATGCTTTAAACGCAGCAAATAACCATAGAGTGCTGTAGTATTATATGCAAAAGACCTGACATAAGTTGGATTTAAGAAAAAACTATCTATTGCATCAATGAAATGTTTTTTAGTCCTCTCTTTGCCTCTGCCACTAATCATTACGCCCGTATATTCAGCTATACCTTCATTAAGTTCCAATTGATTTTCAATTTGGGCAGATCCTGGGAAAAGTGAATTTCGATATCTCCGAAAGATCAATGCGTTCGTCAAATGTTTGTTTTGCTTGTCTTGTGAATCTGTATCAAAAGCCTTTTTAAGTGCTTCTAGCTCTAAACGTAAGAATATACGTCCATTTTGCTGGTCGAGATGATTGCTTTCGTAGTTATTTTGAACAAATCCTAAAGAGGACTGTACGGAATGGAACAATTCATGCGCCAATAAATTTATACGTGCGTAATAATCTTTGGACAAAGGCAACATAACCATCGCCCAGGTATGACCATTCCATTTTAAAGATGTGTTGGCAATATTGACACTATCCGGTAATTTGCCCACATAGATATTTTTATACTTTATGAAAGAATTATCTGTGCCGGAGTTGTTACTAAAGAGTTGTCGTGTGCTTGGATCAACTAAAATAACATTACCATATAGATCCCTGTCCCACAAACCAAAAGATCTTTTAGTTGCAGTTTTAATTTCACTAAAATATTGCACAATACTATCTAACTTTACCTCCTCAAATTCTTGCCCGAATGCGATTGTGCTTAGTAATAGACCGGGAACAACAATTAACAATTTCTTCATTACACAGATTTAAAAGCAGGTTATAAAATACGGCTTTCTACCCCATAAGCTATTAGGGCAGAAATCACATCAATATTTTCTTTTCGATAGCTCAAATTACAAATTTTAATATTAACGTATCCATAACTAAATAAAAAACGCACTGATGGCGTGCGTTTTTTGTTTGTTTACAAATTGATCTTAAGGTATAAGGCTGATTCCAACGGCAACTTATCGAATCGGCTCGTTCCCGGTTGCCTGATAAAACCTTTCTGTTCAAAAAGCCCTGTGAAGGAACTTCCTATGGGTTCGTTGATCCAAATCGCTTCGTAAGTACTGCATACTGTAAGACATTTATCAATTAATGATGTCATTATTTGCTGTTGAGCTTGATGTTGGCAAACACCAAAGTCCGCCACTCGGATGGCGCGTTTACCTTCCACAGCGATCGGTTTCTGGCCTTTTGACGTAATTCTTGCATATCCTATCGGCTGGTCGTCAACATATACCACCAACCATTGATTTGACATACTGTTTATTTCGCTGACGAGGGTTTGCGCATTAAAATTTTCAATAATATAATGTTCCAATTCAACTGGTTTCAATAGTTGAGTAAATTTTTGTATAGCCAATGTTTTGGTGAGCATCATCAGCGCTTCAATGCCTTGTTCTGTTGCGACTGTAAATTTTGTGATTATTTTCATATTTGCATCTACATTTAAAAGCTCAAATGTAAACCCTTTAAATGACTATTATTCGGTACACATTCTGCATTTACAATCGATACAGATGCTAAATAATCCCACATAAATACTGGCCTATAAGCTCAATAGCTTTTACACGTTTATCAGAGAATTTGTCTGCGATGACCATTCTGAAATAGTGTCCGAAGGTATTCGAAAAAGAGAATGTATATCCAGGAGTAAACTTTGCTCCGATTCTTTCACACTGTGTGTAAAAATCGTTCATATTTATATTTCCTGGCATCTTCACCCAAAGATTATAACCGCCAGCAGGTCCGATAACCGCGGTCTTCTCGGGAAAACTGGAAGTAATAAGATTGATAGCCTGATAAGAATTTTTCGCCAATTGCATCCGCAGCGATCGAATGTGCCGATCATAACTATTGTTGCCAATCAGACGGTTTACCGTTTCCTGATTCAAAGGTGAAACTGTGCTCCCTAACGCAAACTTAATCTGCTCGGCATCTTTCAGAAATCTCCCCGTACTCAACCAGCCCAGTCGAATACCAGGTGCCAGTGTTTTTGAATAAGACGAAAATGTCATAACCAGTCCACTTTCATCAAATTGTTTTATCGTAGATGGTCTATTCCCTTGAAAATTCAGATCACCATAGATATCATTCTCAATAACTGCAATGTTATATCGATAAGCAATCTCCAGTAAAGCAACTTTCTGTTCGTCTGAGAGCAAAATACCTGTTGGATTATGAAAGTTGGGTGTAAGGACTACTGCTTTTAGCACATTGCCCTGGCAGGCTTGGCTAAAAAAGTCTATATCAAATCCATCATTACCAAGAACAGGAATTTCAATGACACGTAGTTTTAGCACCCGAATGACTTCCAATACAGAAAACACACATGGGCTTTCCACTGCAACTACATCCCCACATTTACATACAGAGGCTAAGGCAATATATAATGCTTGAAGAGCACCATCTGTAATCAGCAATTCATCTGGATGCAGCGACATCTGATGTGAGGCGGCACGTCTGACAATGTTTTCTTTCAATTGCAGCGAACCATTGGATGGATAATAGCGCAATAATCTGGCCCCCTCTTCCCGAATGACCTGCTGCATAGTCCGAAGTAGCAATTTTTGAGGTATAAGAAGATCTCCCGGTGCAGCAACGTTAAATTCCGAAAAATGGCGAGTTCCTCGAGAGGAAGTCGTCAGACCAATCCCCTGTTCAAAGACCGCATCTCTTGCTACTGGCCGATGTGTAACCCGACCGGTTTCGATCACTATTTCAATCTTCGTGCTAACGTAGTATCCCGATTTTGGAACACTTTCTACCAAACCACGAATCACGAGATACTCATAGCCAGCTTGTATTGTACTCATACTAAAACCATAGTAATCTTTCAATTCACGTACCGAAGGTAGTTTTTGACCGGGCTTATAGGTGCCCGATCTGATATTTTTCTCGATTGTTTGTGTAAAGATTTCAAATTTGTAACTCTTCATCTGTATTGATCACTTTTACATATACTGTACCTGTACCACAAATCTAATCAATTTAAATTTGTACAAAAAAGAAATGACAGGCAATTACCAAATAAACAACCCCGAAGAATTACGGGAGCTTCCACCCCATGTATTACCGCAATTGAGCCAGAATCTACGCACTTTTTTAATTGACCATATCGCTATGTATGGTGGTCACTTTAGTTCAAGCCTTGGTGTTGTGGAGCTTACCATCGCATTGCATTACGTATTTAACACTCCTAAAGACAAATTGATCTGGGACGTAGGGCATCAAGCTTATGTACATAAATTACTAACAGGAAGAGCTCCCCTCTTTCACTCGAATAGGCTTTTAGGAGGTATCAGCGGATTTCCTTCCATGGAAGAAAATGAATTTGACGCCTTCGGCACCGGCCATTCATCAACTTCTCTTTCTGCAATTTTGGGTATGGCATGTGCAGCCAGCTATAGAGGGGACCACAATCGTCAGCATATTGCTGTGATTGGCGACGGTGCGTTGACGGCTGGTCTGGCGTTCGAAGCTTTAAATAATATAGGATTCGAACAGCCTAACGTACTTATTGTTTTAAATGACAACAATATGTCTATTGATGCTGGTACCGGGGCATTGCAGAACTATCTGGTTGACCTAATATCGGGGCACACTTATAATAAATTAAAAGCTCACATTAAAAAGCTCTTGTCGACTAAACAGCGGGCAGGCTGGTCTATCGCTACAATCCGAAAATTGGAAAAACTTATGAAGACAGGCTTACTTGCTTCGAGCAATCTTTTCGAAGCTCTAAATATCCGCTATTTTGGACCGATTGATGGTCATAATCTTCCAAAATTAATCAAAGTATTCGAACAGCTAAAACAGATCCCCGGGCCCAAAATATTACACTGTGTAACACAAAAAGGAAAAGGCTTTGCGCCAGCAATGCTAAACAAAGAACTGTGGCATGCAACCGGAAAATTCGATAAGCTGACGGGCATGCGTTTAGAAAACAAGTCTTCTCAGCTTTATAGGAACACATTTCAGGAGGTATTTGGGGAAACGCTGACCAAATTGGCCCAGAGCAATAACCGTATCGTGGCCATTAGTCCAGCCATGCTCTCGGGCAGTAAGTTGACTTCAATGAAACAAGCGATGCCCCATCGTGTTTTTGACGTTGGTATCTGCGAACAGCACGCTGTTACTTTTTCTGCGGGTCTTGCCACCGATGGATTGCTGCCTTTCTGTGTCATCTATTCGACATTTTTACAGCGCGCATACGATCAGCTGATCCATGATGTCGCATTGCAAAAATTACAGATCGTGCTCTGTATTGACAGAGCTGGCGTAGTCGGTCCCGATGGCCCCACTCACCAGGGTGCATTTGACATTGCTTTTCTCCGTTGCATACCCAATATCGTGGGGGCTTCCCCTATGACACTGACGGATCTTAGAAACTTACTATTTACCGCACAGGCCGGCCCTGTTGAAGGGCCATTTGCAATCCGCTACCCAAAAGGTTTTGGCATTCAGGATCAGCATACCAATAGATTCACCAAACTTGAAATCGGAAAAGGAAGAAAACTCTGCGTCGGTAAAGATATTGCAATACTTTCTCTCGGCCCGGTCGGCCAATATGCTATGGAAGCCTGCAGCGAATTGCTCAACGAAGGAATATCTATTGCTCATTATGATTTAAGGTTCTTTAAACCCCTCGACGAAGAACTCTTACATGAAGTATTCCAAACATATCCTTATGTCATTACTGTCGAAGATGGATGTATAGCAGGTGGCGTGGGCAGCGCTATCATGGAATTTATGGTCGATCAGGGTTATAAGGCCCGTTTAAAAAGACTGGGACTACCTGATACTTTTGCGGTCCAGGGCACCCAAGAAGAACTTCATAGACTCTATGCTTATGACAAGGAAGCTATAATCGCAGTAATAAGACAGTTTTATGACAACGTAGCTTCCTTATCAGCCAACAGTGTATCTCGTTATTAAAACTGTCCTATTTTCACTTGATCATTCATCTCCGATGCGCCATAGAAGCTATTGACAGGATAAGAATTATACTGTCAAACATTCCACGCTCGATTGTCGCCAGAGTGGTCTTTTTGTCAGTATCCAAGTTTGATTTAACGACTTCGTCTTTCAATTGTAAAAAGAGTACTAAGATTTAATGACTGCTGATATCTCCGAGCGAAACAGCGTAGAAAGGTACGGTGTTTGTTAATTGACATAAAGAAACAATTATGTTTCTTTCGCTTAGCAATTCATATTATGAAACACTTATTTATCCTCCTTGCTATAGCCATCGGTCTATTTCTGATCAGTAAGGTTTGTTTTTCACAAAAAGGAAAAGATTTAAAATCGTCAACACAAAATACTATGAATACTACACATCAAAAAGATCATGTCATCTATTTTGCAGGAGGCTGCTTCTGGGGAACGGAACATTTCTTTAAACAAGTTCGAGGGGTTACTGCAACCGAGGTTGGCTACGCCAATGGAAATCTTCAAAATCCCTCTTACACACAAGTTTCTACAGGAAAGACTGGTTTTGCAGAAACAGTAAAGGTAAGCTACGATCCTCAGGCTGTAGACCTCAGACTGCTCGTTGACCTTTTCTTCAAAACTATTGATCCAACCTCAGTCAATAAACAGGGTAATGATATAGGCACACAGTACCGCACAGGTATCTATTACAATAATGTGGAAGATGCCGCTATCATCAAAGAACAGATCACTAAATTGGCAGGTCAATATTCGGGCAAAATAGTTGTCGAAGTAGAACCTTTACAGAACTACTATGATGCAGAAGCCTACCATCAAAAATACTTGGACAAAAACCCAGGTGGCTATTGTCATATAAGTCCGGATCTATTTGAACTTGCCCGAAAGGCGAACCCAGAAAAGACGGCATTGAATTCCGAAAAATCATTTAAAAAAGCAGACAAGGAAACCTTGAAGAAGGAGTTAACACCATTACAATTTAATGTCACACAAAACGGTGCAACTGAGCGCGCATTCGACAATGAATACAATGATGAATTCAGGGAAGGGATATATGTCGATGTTACTACAGGAGAACCCTTATTTGTTTCCACGGATAAATTTGAATCTGGCTGTGGCTGGCCAAGTTTCTCTAAACCGATTAATGATAGCCTGATTCAGGAACTCTCAGACAATTCTTATGGAATGCGAAGAACGGAAGTACGCAGTAAAACTGGAGACGCTCATCTCGGTCACGTTTTTAATGATGGACCAGCCGACAAAGGTGGTTTGCGCTACTGCATCAACAGTGCTTCGCTGCGTTTTGTTCCAAAAGATAAGATGAAAGCAGAGGGCTACGAAAAGTACCTGCCCTTATTGGTAAAAAAATAGCTAAATAGCGCCTCCTTACGGGGGCGCTTTTATTAAAACAGGATCAATTCCTCGCTCCGCTACAATAATCTATTGTTCAACGCAATGACCAGTGCTTCATTCATATTACTCACACCCAACTTTTCAAATAATTTCCGTCGATGAAATTTCACCGTATCTATCGAAACGAATATTTTCTCTGAAGTTTCGTGAATTGTCAGACCACGATGATAAAAACGTAAGATCTCTACCTCGCGTTCTGTAAGATTGATCTTTTTTTGCGAATTCCACTTACCGGTCAAGAGATCTAGCTCCCATAACGAATCAGAATGCAGTTTTTCGATTGTCACGTTACCTGAAGATACCTTCGTTGACAGTGATACGATACAGATTGCTTTCCATATTTTACCTTCTTCTGTCAAAAAAATAGGCGTCAATTTATGGTTGATTAGAATAAATTTATTGTAGGCGTTTTGTATCTGAAAATCATAAGATATAATATGAAGCTTTCTTTCCTCCATGGGGATTTTTTCGTAAAAGCTAAAACCCGCTTCGTTAATATTGATGAGCATCTGGAAGTCTTCTGGTGAAACATATTTTTGATAAAAGCTATACCCCATTTCCATCACTTCAGTAGCTGTTAAACCTGCCAAAAACAATGGATTATCTGATACAAACTCAAAACTTTTAGCTTGATAATCTATCACGTAAATACTTTGGTAAGTAACTCGTGAAAATGCTTTGACGAGCTCGATGTAACCATAGGCTTGTGATAGGTCCTTCTCTGAAAGTTTATCTACCGTATTTTTTTGAGAAAACAACGCGTTAAAATCCATATCAAAATTCTAAATCCCGAAGTTAAAAAAAACTACACTCAAGTGTAGCTTTTAATTAGACAAACTGTAATACTTTTGGAAAAAACAGCTAAAAAACTAGCCATCATAACTGAAAAACATATAATCGTATAATAGCACAATGTTCATTAACGCCATCCACCTTAGAAATATTGGGATAATCCTCGGGGTCTTACTCTATGGAAACTCCTATGCCCAGAAAAAAATAGAGGTTCTGAATTTTGCGACATTTCACATGAGCTACACACCTGATGCTCATAAAGTGGATTTCGATGAAAAGGATAAAAAAAATAGAGATGAAACCCTTAAAATAGCCAAATTATTAGCTGCGTTTAAACCAACAATTATCTGTGTGGAAATTGTGCCGCAAAAAAATAAAGAATTAAACATAGATTATACTTCTTTTATCAATGATAAAGCCTATAAAACCAAGTTTGGCGGCGAAGTAGCCTTAATCGCTTATGAAGTTGGCAAACTTGCAGGGGTAAAAAAAATTTATGGAATTGATGAGCAGGAAACCGCTCTTTATAATTACAACATCGGAACAGAACTAGACAACCAGGTAGACAGCGTAACCTCCAAAAACTATATTAAAAATATAATGAAGGAATTTTCCAGCATTGAAGAACTTTCAACACTCAATAAATTAAAACTATTTAATCAGCAAGAGACTTTACAAAAATTTATTAACATAAACGCGGATATACTCACATATAGCAGTACCAAAGGCAATTTTGAGGGAGCAGATGAAGCTAGTAAGTTCTATCGGAGAAATTTAAGAATATTCTCCAACCTCAATCAAATTCCGGTAACAGAACAAGATCGCATTTTTATTATCTCGGGCGCCGCTCACGCCGCTTTTCTGCATGAGTTTATAAAAAGGAGTCCTAAATATCAACTCAAAGAAGCTGCGGAATATCTTAATTAATCCAATCGGGAATGACGATCTCCTTTTGACGTCCTCCACCTTAAAAAAGGAAGACTAACCTTTAACTAAAGAAACACGTAAATATGATAAATTGCAAAAACTGTGGTACGGACATGACATCAAAATTCTGTCCCGATTGTGGTCAGCCTGCGGTTCTTAAAAGAATAGACGCCCATTATGTTGCCCATGAAATAGAGCACGTACTTCACTTTGAACGCGGCATACTCTATACTATTCGAGAACTGGTGACTGCTCCCGGACTGAATGTACGAAACTATATTTCTGAAAACCGAAGCCGCCTAGTGAAACCAATCATTTTCGTTATTGTGACATCATTGCTGTATTCTATCATTTCGCATTTCTTCCATACAGAAGAAAGATACATGCAGTCAATCGACACACACTCCATTGAAAAAAAACTAATTATAACAACCAAAATCTTCCAGTGGCTACAAAATCATTACGGCTATGCGAATATCATTATGGGATTCTTTATCGCACTCTGGACTAGAATATTCTTCAAAAAATACGATTATAACCTTTTCGAGATCCTCATACTTTTGTGTTTTATTATGGGGATGACCATGTTAATTTATGCCCTGTTTGCCATTATGGAGGGGGTGACCCATATTAGTTTAATAGTGCATGCAACTGTATTAAGCTTTGTCTATTATTCTTGGGCAATAGGCCAATTTTTTGATAAATCTAAAATGATCAATTATTTCAAAGCATTCATAGTCTTAATATTAGGCTTTACAACATACTCTATAGTCATACTTTGCATCGGTATCACATTGGACATATTTGCAAAATAACAGTCCTACGATATGGTTCTATCAAAAAAATAATTATCAATTGATGCGACAAATAGGATAAAGAAGATGAGATCCCTCATAATAAGGAGAATGTCTGTATATCCAGTCTAATTGTGCTTTTCCATTTTCGGCAAATTTAGGATTGGTCATTTTTTCTCTTTCAAATGCAGCTCCTAATTCTTTATCCTCTTTTAGAAGCTTAGCTGCCGTGTCTTCAAAAACATAGGCTGAATAATACTCTTTCTGGCCTAAGATTGCATCAAAGAAATTCCAATTGAAATAAGAATCAATAGCTTCAGGCTCTAAAGTTTCCAGCAAAAATTTCACGCCTTCTTGATTCAATGGTACCAAACAATCGCCAGCGCTAAATTTGACCTTGTTAACTTCCCGAAGAAGATCGGTATCAAAATGCAAATAATGTCCCTCATAGGGGCTTGAAGTTGTCTTGAAGTCCTTAATCCTGTATTGCTCCACTGTAATAACAGTATCCTTATTGATACATATCAATTTGATTTGGTTGAGCTTTAACAAATCAATAATTTTCCATTCGGACTGCGGTATTACATAATACTTTGGAATAGTGATTTCTTTTGTTGGCATATACGTATTGTACAGTTTAACTTGCTTTGAAAATTTTGCTTCCCTATCATACCACAATCTATCTTTGGAAGAAACATCACTCTGTTTATATTTTGCTTCAAAGCCTTTAAAGTCCATCGTTTCATACCTGGAGGAATCAAGCTTCCATCCAATGGCGTATTTATTCCCTATTTTATATTGATCCAGGTTTTCAGATCTCTTCTGCTTGATGATCTTCCAATTCTCCTCCATAAAATTGAGGTTACAAAGCATATAATCATAAGTCGCTTTAACCCGTTCTTTATAAGGCTTCAACATGTGCGTTTCTACAACCGTTCCAATTACATTAAATAAACTGGTGTAACCCGTTGCGTATCTCGGTGAGTCCATAAAAGCTGGAAATCCACCATCTGGAACGTCGTTATGGATGTTAACATAGGGAACAGAAATAAATCCTTTTCCCTGAAGATCCTTTAGCAAGGTTTTCTGCATTTGGCCGTTAAAGTAGTTTCCCAAAAGGTTTCCCAAACGTTCTTTATTTGTTGAAATATACGTGAATGTGTATTGATAATCTGCACCGTTGCTGACATGGTTATCAATAAAAACATCAGGTTTGATCCAGTGAAAAATCTGCTGGAAACTACGTGAGTTTTTGGTGTCCGTTTTGATAAAATCTCTATTTAAGTCATAATTTCTAGCATTTCCTCGGAAACCATACTCCTCAGGACCATTTTGATTGGCCCTGGAAAAACTACCTCTATTCAACATTCCACTGACATTATAACTCGCGAGCGCAACGACAATTACATTTTTTGGCGGTTTAATTTTTCCTGTTGCCAAATCTCTCATAAGCATCATAGTCGCGTCGATCCCATCTGGCTCTCCAGGATGAATGCCATTATTGACAAATAAAATACACTTCTCTTTTCTCGACTCCTCCAAAGTATTTCCTGAAGGATTAAATATAACGACATCGATTGGTTTATTGTTATCATCTTGCCCCTTTGGTTCATAACTGATAGATGCGTATTGCTGTGCTAATCCCTGATAGTATCTACGCATTTCATCAAAAGTTGTCGTCTGATTACCATTGCCTTGTTCATATGGTGTAAGCGTCTGGGAATAACTTCTACCGGAAAGCAATACCAAAAAGAGTATCAAGATTTTTTTCATAAGATCAATTTATCAACCTAATTTACAATAAACTTCTTAAAGTATAGAAATAACCTCCTCTTGTCCTGGTCCATTGTTTTGTTTTATACAACGCTTATTAGCATACGTATTTCTCTATTTCTTATCTTCCAGACAGAAATAAAAAATCCCCACCAAAGGTGAGGATTTCTGTATGATGGTTGGGATCTAATAAGTGATCACTGGATAATTATAAAATCATCATTTACTCACTTCATTCAACAATTCAATGTCCTCTGTATCCAATTTTAGCGCCGGAGCAGCAAACAATGTTTCCAATTGATTTTCACTTGTAGCACTTACAATCGGTGCCGTAATAAGGGGTTTGGCCAACAACCAAGCTAGCGCTACCGTCGCCTGTTTCGCCTCATGTTTCTCAGAGATGGAATCCAGTGCTTTCAAAACAGCTTTTCCTTTCTCATCAAAATACTTCTTAATTCCTCCCCCTCTGGCTGTTTTATCAAAATCTGCTTCAGTGCGATATTTACCTGTCAGAAATCCGGCAGCAAGCGACCAATAAGGAAATACACTCAAGCCATATCTTTCAACCAACGAAGCATAATCTGTTTCAAAACCTGCCCGTTCAACAAGATTGTAATGTGGCTGTAATGCGACATATTTGGGTAGACCGTTTTTCTCTGCAACATCAAAGCTTTCGATTAATCGTGCTGGAGACAAATTAGAAGCTGCAATATACCTAACCTTGCCCGCTTTAATCAATTCATCATAAGCAGATAGCGTCTCCTCCACCGGTGTTACTTTATCGTCAAAATGGGTATAGTATAAATCAATATGATCTACTCCCAACCTTTTTAAAGATTCATCTGCAGATTTCAGAATATGCTTTTTTGATATATCGTAGCCGTGCTCCTTGGTTTCCGAGCCAACTTTTGTTGCAATCACCATATCCTGACGATTACCACGGCTCTTCAGCCATTTGCCAATAATTTCTTCTGATTGTCCCCCTGTGCCATTTACCCACCATGAATAGGTATCGGCCGTATCAATAAAATTAAATCCTGCCCCTACAAATTTATCTAAAATCTCAAATGACTGCTGTTGGTCCAAAGTCCATCCAAAAACATTTCCACCAAAATTAATAGGTGCTATCTGCAAATCTGTGTGTTGTATTTCTACCTTTTTCATTGAAATTATTTATTTATTGTCTCATTGAATAAAAAATATTTATCACATAATATGTGTAAAAACTACACTAAAGTTACGCTATTCACAGCGAGACAGGCTCAAAAACCGTCACATAAAATTGTCATAAAAAAAATCTAAAACAACTTAGTTATTCAGCCTTTAGGCAAAGCTGTAGGAATGAGAAGATACAGATATGATAAGAATATGCTAAATTGCAGGATAATTTCCCTGGGTGATTTATCATCTGATTCATCACCTCATTACAGAAACTTGTATTCTGAGTTTATGGTTAAGCAGAATATGCCCCATCAAACTAAATAGATTAAACCGTTAAAACATCAACATAGTAATGTCCCAATTAACATATCGAACAGCACTGGAAAGTGATTTGAATTTTCTTTTGGATTTAAGAACAAAAACTATGAATCCCCATTTAATAGCATCTTCTCTTTCGACAACCGTCGACTCACATATGCTGAGAGTAAAATACAAATTCGAACATGCCTCCATCATTGAATATAATAGAACATCAATTGGACTCTTAAAAATAGAAAGAAAACAGGATAGTATCGAGTTGATACAAATTCAGATCGATCCGCTATACCAAGGCAGAGGAATCGGAAAAAAGATCTTTGAACAGATCATAAATGAAGCAAATTCCGAGAAGAGATCAATTACATTACAGGTTTTAAAAGTCAATAAAGCACAAAGACTATACGTAAAGCTTGGATTTAAAATTATGGAAGAAAGTCACGACTCTTATTTAATGAAATATTCAAAAGATGTTTAGATAAAAACAGGCTGCTCGAAGGAGTCAACCTGTTTTTCTCCTACTTTTCGATAGATGCCATATCGATTACAAATCGATATTTTACATCACTGTCCAATACGCGTTGATAAGCCTCGTTGACGTAATCAATGTCAATCATTTCTGTCTCGGGAAGAATACTATGTTCAGCACAGAAATCAAGCATGTCCTGTGTTTCTTGTATTCCTCCAATACTAGAAGCTGTTAGAATCTTATTTCCTCCCATGATGGAGCGTCCATTAATCTCCATAGGAGCAGCAGGAATTCCCACACAAATGTAAACACCTTTTGTTTTCAGCAATGCTAAATAGAGGTTGTAGTCGTGGGGTGCGGATACGGTATCGATGATGAAATCAAAATACGATGAGAACTCTTTTATTTCATCCGCTTCATGTGTATTCAAGAACTTATGTGCGCCAAGCAAAGCTGCGTCGTCCTTTTTTCGCGGCGAGTGACTTATCATGGTAACCTCTGCTCCCATAGCTACTGCAATTTTGACCGCCATATGCCCTAATCCACCTAAACCCAGTACCCCTACCTTATGACCTTTGCTTACATTCCATCTTTTTAATGGCGAATAAGTCGTAATCCCAGCACAAAGCAACGGTGCAACCTTTTTGATATCCAAGGATTCGGGCACATGAAGCACAAAATCTGCATCCGCAACAATATTATTGCTGTACCCACCAAATGTATAGCTGTGATCATGCATCACATCCTTGCTATTATAGGTCCAGACGGTCTTCTTTTCTGAACAGAACTGTTGTTGATCCGACTTGCAGTTGTCACACTCTCCACAAGAGGCAACCATGCAGCCCACACCAGCTAGATCACCTTTTTTAAACTTAGTCACTTCAGGACCAACTGCGCTGATGCGGCCTACAATTTCATGACCAGGCACAATCGGGTATTGTGTTCCCCCCCATTCATCATGCACTTGATGAATATCGGAGTGACAGATCCCACTATACAAGATATCTATTAAAACATCGTTTGCACCAAGCTCCCTTCTTTCAAATTCCCAGTACTCAAGTGGAGAACTACTGTCTTTTGCCGCATAACCTTTCGATTTAATCATATTATCTTTTTTTTATAGACCAAAATTCGGATACGAAAATATCTTCGATCCACGATTTACTTTGTGCTAAGTTAGTCGCTATTGCCGACTGATAAAGAAGTCGAGTATAATATTGACATTGCGCAAACAAAAAAACAAGTTTAAACATAGAAGTATCCGCACGAGACCATGTATATTTGAGTTGATATAAATCACTTCAATGAAAAGAACCAGTCTAACGCTAGCAATTATTTGCTTAACATCAATGGCATTCGCCCAAAAGATAAGCTACAAAGTGAACACGCAAAATTCGACGATCAAATGGAATGCGAAAAAAGTTGTCGGGGGACATGTGGGAACAATCAATATACAAGAAGGAACGGTACAGACAGAAAAGGGGAAAATTACCGGCGGTGGTTTTACCATAGATATGAATTCCATGGCTTGTACTGATGCTCCCAAATTGACCGGGCATCTAAAAAATGAAGATTTCTTCAATGTGCCTACCTACCCCAGCAGTAAATTTGTCATCAGTAAAGTTGATAATAGCAAAGGTAATCCAATCATAACGGGTAATCTGACGATTAAGAATAAAACAAAATCGATCTCCTTTCCAGCAAAAGTCACCACAACTGCAGACGGACTTTCTGCTGAAGCTATAGGAGTTAAGGTAAATCGACTGGACTTTGATATACAGTATCGTTCAGCAAGCTTTTTCTCCGACTTAGGCAATCGCGCCATCGATGATGAATTCACCTTAGATATCGTGCTTAAGGCTGTAAAATAAAAAAATCGTAGGAGCCATTTGTTAATACAGGTGGCTCTTTCTTCACTACGTAATCGCGCCGAGAATCGACGCGATTTACTCAAAATGATTTGACACACGGGTTACTTAAAGCTGTGATGTCACCTCATATCGACACGGAAAATCCAATAATTATTACACTTATCCTTCCTCAGAAATAGCGCATTAGCGCAGTACGACAGCATTAAACAAAGACTCTATTAAATTAGATTTGATTCAAATTGCACTTTGCAAGCCATAAGATTGATGAAAGTAAAGTTTTAAAATTATCTTTAAACTCGCTAAAGTAAGGTTAGACAAATTATATATGGAGAAAATAAAAACTTTTCAACAGCACGAGCTTAATAGAATTAGAAAAAATTGGAGTGAAAGTGATCTCGCATTTGAAAAGTTGGGAAGATCTTCTAATATATCCGATTATTCGGATCGGGAGATCAATGAAATGCTGCTCGGTGTATATAAAGACAGTAAACACCTTATGGTCGATGAAGGCTACTTTATTGATCTCTCAAAAGCGCATAAAGCCAGTTGTATTTTGGTTGATGTATCCTATTCAAGACGTATCAAACCTGCTCCAAACAGCATACTTAATCTTCAAGATATCCGTAATTTTTACATTGAAGATTATTTTATAGAGACGAAAGAAGCATTCTCCAACAAAAATAAACATAAGATAACGGGTTATCTCAAAAAGATCGGCGGTATCAGTTTGGGTAAAGGGCAATACAATTATCTGTATTCTATTCCGAACGATTTCAAAACGTTTTTCGGGGATACACCGGCCGATCTGTTCTATCCAATACAACGTTATATCAACGGGTTATTTTTTGACGACGATTATCGAATTTCAGATTTTGAAGTCATCAGTAAGATTGTTATCAGTAAGACATAATTCCGATTGCCGGAGCAACCGCTCCTGGTTTCTTAATTGATAATCTCGCCACCATTCTGATCTAGTTTATCACGAAATTTTTCAAGTTCCTGAACACCTGGTATTGCCCATTCAGCAACCTCACCTATAATCTTTAATGGAGATTCCGATCGGTAGGAACGTGTCGGATTTCCGGGAAACTTCTGGTCCGTCAGATTAGGGTCATGCTCATAATCACCGGTAGGTTCAACCATAAATACCCGCTCCTTGCCATCGCCTTTTGCTAGCGCCGCTGCTAATCCGGCTCCAGTCATCATGGCTGTAAAATAAATGTGGTTCATTTTAAATTCAGCCTTATAATTGGAATTGAATCCAGGCGTCAATAAATCTCCAATTTGCGCGTTTGCTTTTGTACCATGGTAGAAAGGGCCCTTATCAACCAGATTATTCCTATAGGAAGATGCCAATCTAGCATATTCAGCCGCCATTGCTTCTTCCCTTAAGTCTGTATAGGTTTCGGAAATTTTCGAATAGAGTCCAGGTAGCGCGCTGCTTCCCCGATCATCTTCTATTACCAAAGCGTGATCTAAGGCTATCTGAAGCCAATGTAAGCGATCAGGCACCGTTTTTTGTTGTCTTGCTACAAAATAGGCCGAAATTAACTTCTCATGGTCATCAGCAGCGTCTGCCCAAGCCTGCATAAAAAAATCTAATGCTTCATCAGCTTTGCCTTCTTCTTCCATACGCATTCCTTGTATGCAAAGCTTTACAACATGATTAAATGGTGAAAATTCCATATTTAAATGTTTAAACCTGATCCTCAGTGATCATCTATATTCAAACCCAATAATAGCTATATTCTAGCTTTCAATCTTGTTATATCAAGATAACAAAAGAGCCAGTCATTTATAATAACTGGCTCCCACATATAATTGTTCTTTCTTTTCCAATATTTCTGTTGCGATATGCAATAAGGAGATACTTGCTTTATAGCGTTATAAGAACCCCATTTAAAATACAATATTTCCTTTGTGCAATAGTGATGTCACTGGCGAAATACGCGAAACTGCTTCTGCCGAACAACTTGCATCGACAAAAACCATGCTTGCTTCATCCCCTACTTTTGGCCACTGCTGATTACCCTGATTATCCAAAGGTAATTTATAACGCGTGGCAAAAGCAAGCGCTCTTGATAAACCAAATTCCGTCCCATAACCATATAGCTCTGCAATAAGATTCGCTTTTTGAAGCATATTACCAGATCCAAAAGTATTCCAATGGTCTTGAATATTGTCGTTACCAACCAATACTTCCACACCGTATTTTCGCAGTGTTGGTATTGGCATAATCATGTTGCCAAAAGGCACTGAGGAAACAATCCCAACTCCTGCCTCTGCAAGACGTGCTGCTATTTTCTCTGCCTCCACATTGGTGAGACGACTAAGTGCAAAGGCATGGCTTACAAAAGCTTTTCCTTTCAATGCTGGATTTTCTAACGTTCGATCGATCAAAAACTCAATTGTCTTTATACCACTTTCTCCCATCTCATGGAGATGTATATCGATCCCTTTTTTATTATCGAGCGCCAACTTGGTAATCTGTTCCATGGTTCTTTCTATGCTTCCATCTAGGGAGTATGGATCTACTCCACCGATAAAACTTACTGCATCCAATTTTGCAACATCTTTTAAAATAGGTAATGTCTCCGTATAGTAGAGACCATGCTGTGGAAAAGCAACCAGCTCAGCTTCCACAGTACCTTCTTTTGAAGCAAGTGCTTTTTCTAAGTTCGATAGAGATTTCAGTCCTGATGTTGGATCAACATTGAAATGTGATCGAATAAAATCGGTTCCATAGGCCTGCAAAAAATCCAGCATTTTACCCGTTCTTTCTACAGAAGTATTTAGCCATGTGGGAATCATTTTTTGTTCATAGGCGATCATATCCTTCACGGTATGTCGTGTTGGAGATACTGCTTCCCAAGGCAAACCAAATAACATTTTGTCCAAATGTGCATGCATATCTTTAAAGGCCGGTAGCATTAGATGTCCTTTTGCGTCAATAGCATTTACATTTGGATCATTGGGTTTAAGCAATTTTATCTTACCATCTTCAACTTCGACGGTATGTAAAGCGGTGTTTGTCCTTACAACTTCATTACCTTCATACTCAAAACCAGTCTCCAGTAATACATTTTTTAAACGATATGTTTTAGCTTTCATATTTATTTTGATAAAAGCCATTTCCGGTCATCAATAAACGATAAGACAATAGAAATGGCATCTGTTTGCTGAACAAAGGTCGCAATGTTTCCCTCGGATGCTTTGCAGAATACATCCCGATACTTGAACAATTTATCACAGCGTTCGCTTTAAACAACAATAGCCGACCAAACGACTGGAAAACGAGGTGTTAACGATTATCTAAAAATGACGTGAATAATGAATCTCCTAATATGTCGCTGGAATAAATTCTCCAACGGATGAGATGAAAACTACATTGCAGCAATACTGTTATCTACTATTTTTGTGAAAGGTATCGGAATTTCTTCAACTGCTTATTGATGAAATTGCACTAATCAAAAAAAGATGAAAACAACTTTAATATTCCTCATCATGATGACTTTAACCAACTCGTGTCGCTCAGCATTCACAGAAAGCCCCGCTACTGAAGCTGCGCCGCAGGAAGATATTATTAAATTGGTCAACAAGAATGACATACAAGGGGTCAGAAATGCGTTGGAAAACAATATCGACGTGAATAGTAAAGATGCAAACAAACGCTCTCTCCTGCTTATTGCAACAAACAATGGACATCTTGAAATGGCAAAATTATTGGTAAAATATGGTGCCGACGTCAACCTTCAAGCGGACAATATGGATAGCCCATTTTTATATGCGGGTGCAAGCGGACAGACAGAACTTGTCAAACTATTCTTAGATCACGGAGCTCGTTTTGATCTATTTAATAGATATAACGGCACAGCTTTGATCCCTGCATGCGAGCGCGGTCACGTCGAAACGGTAAAATTATTAGCCAATACAAAAAATTTCCCCTTGGACCATGTCAATCGTTTAGGATGGACTGCTTTGATGGAAGCAATTGTACTCGGTGACGGAAGTAAAAAATATCAGGAAATCGTTCGGATTCTCAAAGATGCTGGAGCAAAATTGGATATTCCTGATTTTAATGGAACAAGCCCTTTGCAACACGCAAAACAAAGAGGCTTCAATGAAATTGTTAAGATACTAACATCAGGAATATAAAGGTTCATCCTCTTTTAAATACTCAAATTTGAATAAAATCTCAAGAAGTATTTCACCATGCTATCTGATTTTTCATTCTCAATGGCTAGTTTTGTAACATGCAGCATAAAATAATAGACAAAGTTGCTTTAATTAACATTAAAGATAGGAAAATCCTGAGTACACGATCCAAGACTAAAACAAAATTTTACTTTCCCGGTGGTAAACGAGAGAATAATGAATCCGATATTACCTGTTTAAAAAGAGAAATACTGGAGGAGCTTTCTGTGCACATAGTCGAAGAATCAATGCGCCTTTTGGGCACCTTTGAAGCAATCGCCGATGGACGAAATCAAGATACGCTCGTAAGAATGATCTGCTACTTTTCTGATTTCGAAGGAGTATTGCTTCCAGCCAATGAAATTGAAACATTTGAATGGTTAACCTATAAGGACAAAGATAGAACCTCTGCCGTGGATCAACTTATCTTTCAGCAGTTAAAGGAAATGAACCTCATTGATTGAAGTTAAACTGAATACCCTATCATGTGCCAGAAAGTCAGGTAATACTTTTTTTCAATGTAATAACCGTAATTTCAGGCCAAACACCTACCCTGCCTTTTAGGCCATGAAAACCAAAACCACGATTGACATATAGGTATTTTCCTTCTTTTTGATAAAGTCCGGCCCACTGTTTATAAAAATATTGGATCGGACTCCATTTAAAGCCAAACAATTCTATTCCAAACTGCATACCGTGTGTATGCCCGGCCAAGGTTAGATGAACATGCTGATCATGCCCAAGTGTAACATGATCCCAATGTGAAGGGTCGTGAGACATCAATATTTTGAACGTATCTTTGGCTAATCCAAGGGTTGCCTTTGCTAGATCGCCGTATTGGTGAAACCCACCTTTTCCCCAATTTTCAACACCAATTAATGAAATTCGGGCTCCTTGCTTCTCAATCGCAATAGATTCATTTAACAGCAACTTAAATCCCATTTCATGATGTATTTCTTTCAGCCTATTCAAATTTGAAGTTTTCGATTCGGCACTTTCCCACTGCACATAATCTCCATAATCGTGGTTTCCAAGTACCGAAAATTTACCTGCGGGAGCTTTCAACCGGTTAAAGTCCGAAATCCAGGGTTCCATTTCTGAAGCTTTATTATTCACCAAATCCCCCGTAAATAATACAAGGTCACTGTGTTGTGCGTTTGCTAATTCGATACCTTTACGAACTCCTTTGATATCAGATAAACTTCCCGAATGGATATCCGAAAGCTGTGTAATTTTAAACCCATCAAATTCCTCCGGAAGATCTGGAAAACTTAATACCTCTTCCCGAACCCTATAAAAATGACGGCCTCTCGTTAAGCCGAAAAAAATAAGCAATAACATCGCTCCGCCCAAAAGAAGTACAATCTCACTTAAAAAAATGCTCCGTGGTGGAAAGGAACGAAAAATACGAGTAAGATCTTCTATAAATAAAAACGGAATAGCAAGCAGTTTCGGTATAAAGACAATCAAAAATGCGGTGATCAGACTGGTCGCTGTATGCTGAACATCATATCCCGCCCTTCGCAAAAAAATTAGGGTAAAAACCCCAAACAACAACAGTACATCTAACCACCAATACATGTTGTGCCAGATTGAACCTTGAATAACAGTACTGAAAGCCTGAAAAAAATAGATGTCACCTAACGCAAATAGGGATAATATCAGTAAAAGTCGCTTTGCCATATCGATAACGTATTGATTTAAAATTGCTAATGATATGCCAAAAGATCTATTTTTTAGATTCTTAAACCGTTCTACTCTAAATACTGATTTCCCTGTGACAATTGGAACTATTTTAATCCGCAACAGATAGTAAAGCATGGATACGATCAGGCCATACATGTCAAGATGTCTTATTCTAGGTCTAAATACATGATCCATATTATTTCAGAACCCCGGTCTTCTGCATACATGTTCGCATCTTTTGATATGTCCGTTCGATATCCTGATCCAAGCCAATAGAAAATCGAATCAATCCATCTGAAATTCCCATCTTTAGACGTTCCTGCTCGGGGATTTCCGACGATGTTGAACTACCTGAGCAGGAAAACAATGTCTTATAAAACCCTAAGCTTACGGCAAGATATCCCAAATTTTCAGACTGCATCAACTCCATCAATGCATTGGCTCTTTCAGTTGTTTCCACATCCAAAGTCATCAAACCACCAAAACCATAGGCCTCGTGCATCATGCTTTTCATTAATTCATGATCTCGGTGAGATGGCAATCCCGGATAAGAAACCTTTAATCCGTCTCTCTCAAACCTCTCAGCGAGATACATGGCATTATGGCTATGCTGTTTCATCCGTATATGAAGTGTACGTAGATTCTTCAAGATACTCGCCGAACGCAAACTGTCCATGGTTGGCCCCAACAGCATAGATGCTCCTGTGTTCACATTTTTAGTGTCATCGATAAGCTCCTGACTCGCACAATAAACCCCACCCACTGTATCACTGCTGCCGTTGATAAACTTGGTTAAACTATGAATAACAATATCTGCCCCCAGGCGTATTGGTGAAATAGAAAGTGGAGAAAACGTATTGTCAACAATCAATTTTAGCTTATACTTTTTACATATCGCCGATAATCTCCTTAGATCTGCCACATGCAACAAAGGATTGCTCACACTTTCGCAGTACACAATTTTTGTATTGGGCCTTATTGAGTTCTCGAGTGTCTCAAAATCATTAATGTCCAAAAACGTTGTTTCAATCTGAAACGGCGGAAGAAAATTTTTGAGAAAAGCATAAGTTCCACCATAGATCGTCCTGCTTGAAATAATATGGTCACCACTTTTACAAAGCTGAAGAAGAACTGTTGTAATCGCCCCCATGCCTGAAGAGGTTACATTGGCTGCAGCTGTATTCTCCATTTTCGCTAAGGCCTGCGCCAAATATAAATTCATTGGCGATGAATGCCTTGAATAGAGATAACAGCCTTCCGCATTTCCTTCAAATGTATCAAACATTGTTTTAGCGGAAAGAAACGTATAAGTAGAACTATCAGATATTGATGGATTTACCCCTCCAAACTCACCGAAATATTGCAAATCTTGGATTTCATTTGCTGCATTAAAATCTTCCATGTTTTTATCTTTAAAATTGGGATATTTCAAATTAGATTACAAGGAATTATACATATATTAGATTATAAATCTATTATAACAACAATATCTAGTTAAAAGAACTAACTGAAGTAAAAATAATTAGAGAAAACCAAAAAAAAATCTATGCAGTTCGACGAAATTGACCGTAAATTATTGCTTTTTCTACAGGAAGACGCAAAACAAACCACTAAAGAACTTTCCCATAAACTCAATTTATCCGTAACAGCAGTCTACGAACGTGTGCGTAAGCTCGAAAATACAGGAATTATCAAAAGTTATGTCGCAATACTCGATAGACAGAAAATAGCCAAAGATTTTTTGGTATTATGTCATGTTAAACTAGCACAACACAAAAAGGAGTTTATCCTGGAATTTGAAAAAGAGGTAATAAATCTTCAGGAAGTAACGGAATGCTTCCATGTTAGTGGTGATTACGACTATATTCTGAAGATATGTGTTCAGGACATGGCAGATTACCGTAATTTTATGCTAACAAAACTAACAAGTCTACAGCATATCGCAAGCACCCATAGCTCCTTTATGATCGCTGAAGTAAAAAACACAATAGCAATAGGTCTATAGAAACTTAAACCAGTACACCATTTTTCGATGCAATGGGTTCTGGAAGATCCTTATCACCTATCATTTGCAATACATCAATTTCTATTGTTCTACAAATGGATAGCATAGGAATGTCAAACATAAGTCCTCCAAAAGGATTCTCGGTATAATCCCCTACCAATTCCATCACAATATAGATCCATCCAATGACCACACAAAAAGGAATGCTGGTCCATATTCCCCAATCCCCCAATTTTGCAAATTCGTTCACTAGCCCCAATGGAAGCAGAATAATGAGGATAACATTAAAGACAAATGCTGTACTGGCAAACTGTCTTGGTGAAGGAAATTTTTTTATTCTTTCTGCCTGTCCTTGATAATCATAAAACTGATTGAGACAATTCTGCAATTGAGTTTGATTGAAATCCGAAATAATTCTATCATTCTTCAACGCATTGACTTCCTTGGCTTGCTTTGAAATCAAATAAGTCGCAAAATTCTTGTATTCGCGCTGTAGTTTAAGTTCTTCTGTAGGAAGATATTTATGCAAAAAAATAGATGTTCTACTGTAATCTGGAAAGCCCGCTTTTATCAGTCTATTCCTTTTAACATTCATTGAACCAAAGTGTTTTTTTAAACTGATATGCTCCCATTCCGTCGGGACGAGCAATTGCTCACGAAAAGTATACAGCCAGGCAATGTGCCGATAAGCAATCCTTTTTCTTCTCTCCTCTAAATCTGTATGATCGCCATCTTCGGTATCAAATGCATACAACATCGCCGTAAAAGAACGGCTCGAATTGACGATTCCGCCCCAAATCTTTCGAGCTTCCCAAAGTCGGTCATAGGCTTGATTATTTTTAAAACCAACGTAAAACGCCTCTGCAGTTCCAATCAATGCCAAGGGAACCCATGGAATTATCATCCACTGCCAATTAAAAAAATAATAAATGACCGCCACCAAAGAACACCATAACGTAAGCCATATCAAATGCGCTCCAGCTAAATTGAATATTTGTCGATAGTTAAAATACTTGGTTGTGATCATAAAATATCAATATCTCCCATTGTTAAAAAACGTTATGAAAGTACAATTTAAATTGTAACTGTCCAATACTTCAAATTGTTTTCGGAACAATGATTTTTTATCCTTTTCATTTTTAGCAAAAATGAATCTGCCAACTACAAAATAGCTCATCATGAAATCTACCCCTTTCATCCCTAAAGCAGCATCTTATATCCCAAAAAATTGAATGAAAATATATATGAACATAGTTTTGGATAACTATTCAAAATTTATGATCAAATTAATTACCATTAGTCTTACCACAATTTCTATCAATAGCTTTTCATTTGCTCAAAGCGCGGTCACGGGAAAAGTTTCTGATCAATATGGTGCGCCCTTCCACTATGCTACAGTATCCTTTCAAGCATTGAAAACAAAGAAAGATACGATAATTGAAAAAATCACAGACGAGTACGGCAACTTCGACTTAGCTCTCTCCGAAAAAGGTCTCTACCTTGTTTCTATTCACGTTGAAAATGTTCTTAAAATACAGCGGAAAATCGAAATAAAGGAATCTAAAGAGACATTAGAATTTATTATACCCAAATCACTATTAACCAACCAGATATTAAATGAAGTAACTGTAAGCAAAGGGAAACCTATGATACAGCGAAAAATTGACCGTCTTGTCATGAATGTTGCACAAACAGCCAACGCTGTAGGAAAATCAGCCTTAGATGTATTTAAAATAGCACCGGGAGTATTTGTTAATAATGGGCAAATTTCCATTAATGGCATTATGGGGACACGTATTCTTGTGGATGGCAAAAGCCTCAATCTAGCAGGAAATGATCTCAAAAACTACCTTCAAACATTGCGTTCTAATGATATCCAATCCATTGAGATTATAGCACACCCCTCAGCAGAATTTGATGCTGAGGGTAGTGGAGGTATCATCAATATCATATTAAAAAAACATAATATACAAGGCATCAATGGCCATGTTGGCAATGACTATGCCCTTGGTCTTGGAAAATACGCGACATACAACCCTTATACAGCTTTAAATTATCGAAAGGGCAAAATTGGCCTAATGACGAGCTATTCATATACCCATGCTAAGTCATATGAGGAACTGAAGCAGCAACGGAACTTTCCAAACCTTGGTACATATAACCAAGCAACAGAAAATACCCAAACAAACAGGAATAACCGGATAAGAGCAGCTGCTACATACGATATCTCTGGAAGAGAATTTTTAGGATTTTCCTATACAGGTCAATACAGTCGTTTTATTGGGCCATCCCTGGCCCATTCGACAATCAATTATCCCGATCCGACTAAAAACATGACTTCATCAGGAAGATTTCCTTCAGAATCAAAATCCAATTATCAAAACTTCGGATTAAACTACTCCATTGAAACGGACAGTCTACACTCCAAATTTACCATTGTGGCTGACTACACACTCAATCAACGGACAGGAAATAGTGTTAGCAACAGTACAGATATCGATGCAAGTGGCCATATAATAGCTGATACTTTATTTAGATTAGCTTATCCCAGCACAGCGAAAATTTTTACCGCTGATGCCAAATACAATTGGATAGCTAAAACCGGAAGCAATTTATCAGTGGGTCTTAAGGCGACAGCAACAGATATCATGAATACCAATAACTATGAAGTTTTTCAGCAAGATTGGTTACCCATACCCACACTTGATTTCCAATTCGATTATCAAGAAAGAATCTATGCTACCTATGCAAACTATACCGGGAAATGGGCAAAAATTGACTATCAACTGGGCTTAAGAGCTGAAAAGTCCGATGTCCATGGACAACTTTTGGGAAATCAAAATGCCAGCCTATCGCAAAATTATTTCAATTGGTTTCCAAGTATTTTTTTAAAGAAGAATCTAAATACACAGGGAAGCAACTACCTCTCACTTTCCTACAACAGCAGAATAAGGCGACCCTCCTATTTTGATTTAAATCCATATAAATATTACATTGATAATTATTCTGTACAAACGGGAAATCCTCATTTGAAACCACAATTTACAAATTCAGTTGAGATGGGCGGACTGTGGAAAGAAAAATATTATACCGCTTTGAGCTATTCACATACTAAAAATGCGATTGCACAGATTATACGCAACAATGTCGAAGACGAACTGTTGACGGTTATTAAGGACAACGCTGGAACGAACAAAATATGGACAGTCACTTTAAGCGCACCTGTTTCATGGGTATCCTGGTGGACAAGTACGAATACTCTTTTATTCACGCATACCCACTCCACTTCACCTTATTTTAATTTACAAAAAGCTTCTTTTGTATTACAAACCGACCAAGAAATCTCATGTGGCAAAGGTTACAGTATAAATCTGAATGCATTTTATACACCTCAAATGCTACTTGGAAATATTATCACGAAAGCCATCGGAACTGTGGATTTAGGAATCCAGAAAAAATTTCTTAAAGATCAGCTTATTGCGAAAGCAAACGTAAGCGATATCTTTTACACAAATAATTACAAGGCCACAAGTTATTTTAACAATACTAAAATTTGGATAAGCCATAAGGAACAATCGCGGGTAAGCTCCCTTTCTTTAATATATAATTTTAAAACTGGCTCCGCTTTTAAAACAAAACGAATAGAATCCAGCAATATGGAGGAGAAAGGAAGGTTATAAATGCTCGACTATTTTTATATTTGCGGCTCAATGAGCCGCTATCTCAACATATCAAATGATTTATGAAAAAAATTAGACCTGATCAAATTATCACTAAAGTAAATTCATTTTTTAAGAAGCAGGATTTCGACAGCCTTTATACATCAAAAGTCCGCATCATAATGCATTTTGGCATGTGGCTTATGTTTACCATACTTCTATTTAGCAATTACTATGATGTGATCGGAATTTCGATCAACCAATCCTTGTTTCTATCAGTCCGTGTTTTAGTTTCTTCTCTTGTTATATTTTATCTTTTTTTCTATTTGGTCATCCCTTACGCCAGGGGATCAAAATTATGGATAATACCATTCTTAGCTGCCCCTATATGTATTCTTATTTGGCTGTTCATTAATAATTTATTTTATGTACTAGCCTATCGATATGGTTTTGACATATCAAATTTATACCCCTTAATGGGCAAGGAAAAGAATTTCATACCTACCTTGTGGTCTGTGTTCAGCTTTAAAGCAGTCATATTAAATGCCCTATCTGTTATTTATTCCTTGTCCCCATTTTTCTTTACAAAAATATTAATTGATATCAGGAGAATAAATAAGGATCGTCTTCGAATCCAGGACCAGAGGTCAAAATTAGCATTGGAAAATATCAAAGTGGAGAAGGATTTTTTAAAAGCCCAGCTCAATCCACATTTCCTATTCAACACACTGAATAATCTTTATCGTCTCGCTATAAAAAAAGATAATACGGCACCTGAGGTTGTATTAAATTTGTCCGAAATTATGGGATATACGTTATACGATTCGGATGCTGAATATGTATCATTGACAAAAGAACTGGATTTTATCGAGAACTACTTCTCGTTAGAAAAAATGCGGTACCCAAAATCTTATGAGATTAACCTGCAGATAGAAGGTCGTGAACACGCTAATTACTTGACCATCGCTCCATTACTAACCTTTACTCTTATTGAAAATGCATTTAAATATGGTCTGAAAAACGAGGAAGAATCCTTTGTTATACTGACAATTAATATTACCAAAGATCAATTTGTTTTTGAAATTAAAAATGACAGAGATATTTTAGATAAAACAATAACATCCCGATCCAGGGGTATTGGAATTAAGAATTTAAAGAAGCGTTTACATCTAATTTACCCAACTAAGAGTGATCTCCAAATCACAGACGGCCAAGGTGAATTTAAAGTTTCATTAAATATTGCATTACAACATGATTGAAAAATACAGTTGCATCGTCATTGATGACGAACCCTTAGGTATAGAACTCATTACAGATTTCGTCAGCCAAGTGCCTTTTCTGGAGCTCAAAAAGATATTTAGAAAACCTGTTGAAGCGATGACTTACCTGCAGAATAATTCAATCGATCTCGTGTTTAGCGATATTGAGATGCCCCGGCTAACGGGCTTGGATCTTTTGGAAACACTAGAGCGGCAACCCTATTTTATTTTTATTACTGCGCATCGTCATTTTGCCATTGACGGATTTGAAAAAGGTGCGGCAGATTACCTCATTAAACCCGTCCGTTTTGAACGATTTTTAAAAGCTGTAAATAGAGTAAAAGAACAACTGGATATCATTAACAAGCTAACTTCCAGAGCGATAAAAAACGATCGTATTTTTATAAAAAGCGAGAGTAAATTTATTAAAATAATGCTTAGCGATATTATATATATGGAGGCTCAGGGAAACTATTTGCACATTGTCACTGATGCTGGTACAAGTCAGACACTATCTACTCTTAAAGCAATGGAAGAAATTTTACATCACTCCAATTTCTTTCGAATTCACAGGGCCTTCATCGTCAACACCGACCGTATACAGTCACTAAATGGAAATATCGTTCAGCTTTCAAATGGGAAAATCATTCCTATAGCAAGCAATAAAAAAGAACTACTCTATTCACTTTTGGGATTAAATTAGATCGATTTTAGAAATTGCTTATTTGATCAAACCTCTTTAGGTGGTCGCTAAGTAAACCATTAAAACAAGTATATAATACTATTGTATATTTTTATTCGTTTAATTAATTTTAATCTCATTGAACAAGTACTGACATACATATCTCAAAATCATGATGAAGATAAAAGCGTTTACCCTAACTATTTTCCTTTTCCTATTTGCGGTGACGACCTTTGCGCAGCAGAATGCAGCGTTAAAATCGCTGTTAAATAAAAACCGAGAATTTATCTTTCCACAGACAGTGGATAAAATTGCTCAAGCCTTGAACGTAAAAACGATCTTCTATGAAGATGCCAATGACGAAAAGTATGCGAAATGGATCACTAAATCCGGTTTAGAACTCTACAGCAATTACCAAGCTGATAAATCCGTTAATGAGATCTTTTTTGATATTCCGGAAGACAAGTTCCTGGTTGTTGAAGGATTGCCCTTCGATCTAGCAATCAATAAAACAACGCTCAACGAGGCGCTATCAAAATTCAGTCGTCACGATGTAAAAAGAGAAAAACTTGATGCTGGGAGCTCTTTTCCTGAAGGTACCAGACTAACGATGAAAACGGGAACACATTTTACCACCTTACTTTTTGATAGCAAAAATCTGTTAAAGTTCATGGGCTTGACAACCTCTTTAATTGACCCCGCTGCCAATTAAGGGCAAGGGGGTCAATATCAGATTTATACGATTTGTTAGCTATGTTGCCCAGGCATGATCCCCCTTTTGATATGGGAAATCGCCATCATATTTTCCTGGGATTTTCACATAACGGAACACTTCCGTGGCACCCAATTTTGAGTTAAAAAACGTAAGAAGGGTAAGCTGCTTAAACATCGTAAAAAAATGAGGCAATTCGCCTGCTCTTTTCTTTTCATCATAATCCTGCGCTTCCTTGTCCAAAATATCAACAAAGGCAGTTTGGTCGTTCTTTTCGAGTTGCTGAAAATTACGCCCAAATTCTTTCTTGGCACGTTCGTCAATTCCGGCTGTTCCGGTCAAAAAGACCTGCTGTTCTTCAGGTTTATAGCAGTCTCGCACCAGAACGGGAATCTCAGAACCTACACCAGCTTCTTTCGCCCCCGGAGTAGTGGTTTTAGGAAGAATGGCCTCAGCGAGATCTCCCAGAAAGTCTATTGATTTTGAATCAAAAAGCATTTCTATGTCTTTCGAAGCAGACCGTTGGCATCCTTCCAAAAATAACGAAGCGCCAATAACTGTTCCTCCCATGAGCATGGCTACACGTTGTATTGCTTCTCGTCTATTCATAACTATTGCATCATAAAATATTAAAGATTCCCTTTTTTTAATTCATTTACAGCAAAATCTACTGCCCTTGCAGTAAATGCCATATAGGTAAGCGATGGATTCACACAGGAAGAAGACGTCATAAAGGCCCCATCTGTCACAAAAACATTTTTAGCATCCCATACTTGGTTAAACTTGTTTAATACTGAGGTTTTCGGATCATTACCCATTCGCGCTGTTCCCATTTCATGAATTCCCTGCCCCATACTAAACCCGTTGTCGTAGGTTGTTACGTCTTTGACCCCGATAGATTCCAACATTTCCTTCATTTCGTTGCTTGCATCAACCCGTATTTTCCGCTCATTATCCTTAATCTCTGCATCTATGGCCAATACAGGAAGCCCCCACTTATCTTTTACAGATGAATCCAATAGGACTTTATTTTCGTGATATGGAAGTATTTCGCCAAATGAAGTAAAACCTACACCCCAGCTTCCGGGCTCAGCAATCGCATCTTTCCAAGCCCCGCCCACGCTCTTATTATCGACCTTACCAGACCATTGTCCCCTTGAAGCTCCGCCCTGGTAGCCAAAACCACGTATGTAATCTCTCTTCTTGGTATCGCCGGTAAGATTAGCAAATCGGGGTACATATAATCCATTGGCCCGTCGTCCAAAAATATATTTATCCTCAAATCCTTCTACTCTTCCCCCAGCCCCACTATTTAACATGTGATCCATCAGATTATGTCCCAGTTCACCACTACTGCTCCCGAGCCCACCTTCCCATACATCGGTAGCTGAATTCATTAATACCCAGGTGGAATTTAAAGTCGAAGCACATACGAAGACAATTTTAGCAAAATACTCATAGGTTTGATTCGTCTCCGCATCTACAATTTCTACTCCTTTAGCTTTCTGCGTATCCCGATCGTAAATAATACTCTTTACAATTGAAAATGGTCGTAGGGTAAGTTTCCCTGTCTTCATTGCTGCGGGCAACGTTGCAGACTGTGTACTAAAGTAAGCGCCGAAATTGCAACCCAGCCAACATTTGTTTTGGTATTGGCAATTAACACGACCATGGTGGGGCACTGTAATGTTGGCGACCCGGCCAATTATAAAGTGTCGTTTTCCCTGATAATGCGATTTCAAGCGCGCAGCAAGATCTTTTTCGACAATATTCATGTCCATTGGCGGCATAAATTCGCCATCAGGCAGCACCGGTATACCGTCTCTATTACCCGAAATACCGGCAAATTTTTCAACGTGACTATACCAAGGTGCTATATCTTTATAGCGTACGGGCCAATCAATGCCATGCCCATCTTTGCTATTCGCTTCAAAATCAACATCCGACCAACGATAACTCTGTCGTCCCCACATAAGCGAACGCCCGCCAACGTGATAGCCCCGGAACCAATTGAAAGGTTTTATTTCCTTATATGGACTTTCTGTCTCATTGGTCCAAAAGTCGATGTTCCCTTCGTTCATCCATTGATTTTTAATTCCAAAAGGTAAGTAGTGCTGAGCACGGTCCAAGGGCACCCGACCCCGATGCGGAAAATCCCATGGATCTTTGTTTGGCGATGGGTAATCTTTGATATGCTCAATATTGCGTCCTCTTTCTAACATAATGGTTTTAAGTCCACGCTCTGTTAGTTCCTTGGCTGCCCAGCCACCTGTGATCCCAGACCCGATGACAATTGCATCATAAACGTTATTTGCCATTTATTTATAATTGGTTTATTTGGTTATTACTCGAGGGAAAATTTTCCGGTTCAAATCAAGTCTCCTCTACGATCAAGCGCCACAAAGATGCCTGACAGTTTTACCTTGTTTAGACGACCTATTCTTATATTTTGGAAAGCGTAAAAATCGATCATCTAAACAAGTTTAAGGTTTTTTTTTGATTTTATTGCAACCGGTTGCAAATTTTTGTAATATTGTATTAAACAAGCAGGTAGCTTGGATAACCAAATTATAATAGTATAAACGACAGACGGAGCCATTTCTTCAAACGAATTGGAATGTTGAGCTGTTTTGTACAGAACATAGTCTTTTTCTAAACGCAATACATATGACAACAATTAAAGGTCCTGCCATCTTCCTCGCACAGTTTATTGGCGATGAAGCTCCATTTAACTCCTTGGACTCTATCTGCCAGTGGGCTGCTGCACTTGGCTATAAGGGTATACAACTTCCAACCTTGGATGCCCGTTTTATCGATCTAGAAAAAGCAGCACTCGATAAAAGCTATGCACTTGATCTAAAAGCTAAAGTTCAGTCTTTTGGATTGGAAATCACCGAGCTTTCAACTCATCTACAAGGGCAATTAGTAGCCGTAAATCCAAGTTTCGATGATCTATTTGATGCTTTTGCGCCACAGCATTTACATGGTAATCCTCAAGCACGACAACAGTGGGCGATCCAGCAATTAAAATATGCCGTACAAGCTTCCCACAATCTCGGGCTTAAAGCACTGGCCACCTTTAGTGGAGCCTTTCTATGGCCATTTATATACCCTTGGCCGCAAAGACCTGCTAATCTGATTGAAACCGGATTTGCCGAACTTGCAAAATTATGGCTACCCATTCTTGATGAATGTGAAGTGTACGATGTCGACCTCTGTTATGAATTACACCCTGGCGAGGATCTCCATGATGGTGTCACTTTCGATCTATTTTTAGCGAATGTAAATTACCACAAACGTGCAAACATTCTCTATGATCCCTCCCACTTTGTCCTTCAATGTCTTGACTACCTTCAGTTCATCGATATCTATCACGAGCGAATTAAAATGTTTCATGTCAAAGATGCTGAGTTTACTCCTTCTGGCCGCCAGGGCGTCTATGGTGGCTTTCAGAGCTGGCAATCAAGAGCTGGACGATTCAGATCAATTGGCGACGGACAGGTTGATTTTAAATCTATATTTACCAAACTCACGCAATATGACTTTCAAGGCTGGGCAGTACTGGAATGGGAATGTGCGTTCAAAAATTCCGAGGACGGTGCACGGGAAGGCGCTTTGCATATAAAAGACTATATTATTCGTGTTACCGATAAAGCATTCGATAATTTTGCTGCTGTCGAAACAAATGACAGTCTTAATCGCAAACTATTGGGTCTGTAAACAATGATACCGTCATTATAAATTTAACTTTATGAGCAATATGAAACTAAAAATGGGAATGATTGGCGGGGGGAAAAATGCCTTTATAGGTGCGGTACATCGCATGGCCGCAGGAATCGATGGCCACATTGAATTATGTTGCGGCGCATTGAGTTCTGACCCTCTTGTTGCAAAAGAATCCGGTGAACTTCTGGGACTTCCAAAAGAAAGGGTTTATGTTAGTTACCGGGAAATGATTGTGCGGGAAAGTGAACTTTCTCCAGATGACCGCATGAATTTCGTCAGCATTGTCACACCCAATTTCGCTCATTTCGAACCTGCAATGATGGCTCTGGAATATGGTTTTCATGTTGTGCTGGAAAAACCTATGACTTTTACGCTGGAACAGGCGCTGCTGCTACAGAAAAAGGTAGAAGAAACGGGATTGATGCTCTGCGTTACTTATACCTACTCTGCTTATCCAATGGTAAAGCAAGCCCGTCAGCTTGTTAGAAACAGCCAATTAGGTACTATTAGAAAAATTATGGTCGAGTATCCTCAAGGCTGGCTGAGTAAAATGATCGAAAATGGACTTTCACTAGCCTTTTGGCGGACAGATCCCGAAAAGAGTGGAAAAAGTGGTTGCATGGGTGACATCGGAACACACGCAGCACATTTGGCAGAATATATTTCAGGCTTGAAAATCACTAAAATGTGTGCCGATCTTCAAACCTTCGTAGCAGGAAGAAAACTTGAAGATGACGGTAATATATTACTTGGCTTTGAAAATGGTGCTACCGGCGTACTATCGGCCTCTCAGGTCGCTGCGGGAGAAGAGAATGCGCTAAAAATTAGAATATATGGTGAACATGGGGGATTGGAATGGAACCAACAGGATGCTAACACACTCTTATTTAAACAGCTCGATGCACCAACGCAAATATTTCGGGCAGGTCAACAATATCTTTCTTCAAGTGCAAAACACAATATTCGTTTGCCTGCCGGTCACCCAGAAGGCTATATTGAGGCTTTTGCAAATATCTATAGAAATTTTGCGGTCTCTCTTTTGGCCACCATGCAAGGCATAGAGCCGACGGAAGAAGATGCGGACTTTCCAACTGTTGCTGATGGCGTTCGTGGCATGAAATTTCTAGAAACGGTAATAGCTTCAGGAAAATCAGAACAAAAATGGACCGATTTTTTAATTTAAATACCAGCATATAGTAAATAACCGATGTGGTTTTTCTGCTCGAATACCAACCACATCGGTCCTATCTCTAGTTCTTCTTGATGGATGGCGGTATTTGATTTAAATAACTTTCATAGTTTGAATAGGGCTCCTTGGTCCTTCCGTTTGGTTTTAGATACAGAAATCCAGCTCTATTGTCCAAAATTACATTGAAATGGTTGAGAATCTGATTGCCAAACAAGCTCGATCTTCCGTTAGGTTTGGTCGGATCAGCCGCGTTAGTCACAATATCTCTAAATTCTACACCAGCAATCGTAGCGTCTAAACGAATGATCTTACGATTATTGATCACTGTCAGTGGCATTAACTCACTCCAAATATTACCTTTTCCTGTAAAATCTTCCCCTAAAAGCATAGTGCCATCACGTCCGGTATCAAAAAGAAACCAGAAATCATATTGCCGTTTATTATGTCTAAAAGCAGCTTCAAACTTAGGTCGGTTCTGCTCATAGAATACCGGAAGTTTTGTATACTCTTTTGCTTTAGCGGGGAGATCGTTATGAATTACCAGTTCCATTTTGTCATAATCGATTTCAATAATGTGGTTTCGAAAGAAACTGTTACCAATAATAAGATCTTCAAAAGGCTTCATATTACCAACTTCTGTTAACGAAACACCTTTCCAATCAATCGAACCGATGTTCAACTGATTTTCCAAACTTGTGCGTTCGCTATTCACCCCCTCTGTATTTGAAACCGTAGTAAACGAAGAAAATGATAAATCTAGCCGTTCTGAGCTATTCCTGTTAACAACACCGGTTCCAGCGCCCAAATCAAACTGTATACTTACCTCTTTTTTGTTAATTGACCCATTCAGGAAAATTCGGGAACCAATGAGCCTAAAAGGTATTCGAATAGGATATTGAAGCGTGCTATCCATTGAAGGTAGATCTGGCGGCAGCTGAGCACTTATGCGAACATAACAGGTATCTCTGTTATTCAATAGAACCACAAAATCATAAGATTTGCCCGGTTCAGTGGCAACGGCCAATTCTTCCTGATCTGTTTTGAAAACAACTGTGCTCTTCTTTGACGGAATATTGACGAAATAAGTATCTGGTTTTGTTAGAGGATCTAATTTCCAGTCAACGCGACAATGGGCGCCATCTTTAATAACTACTTTCTCAGATGAGGCTCTAATGAGAGGGATTTTAACTTGGGAGAAGCTGTTCCATGCGGCTGAAAAAATAAAAATAATAACAAGAGTTAGGCGGGCTACATCGCCCTGGATTTTTTGATAGTTTATTGCTTTCATAATTTTGCTTTTTTGTCAAAATCAAAGAAAACAAATCGCAAAAGAAGAAGGCTAGTCTATTACCTGACAATGTCCCGACAGGTACCCGACAATTGCTTGAAGACGCCTACAGAATACTAACATCCGGCAAAATACGTTTATTTACATCTTTATTTAATGCGATGGCATTGCGTAGTATAACAATCACATTTGCAAGAATCCAAAATAGTGGAATCAATAATTTCACATTACTTTCAACACCCAACCAATCATTGAGGATAAATACCGCAAGCAACAATATAACAGCAATTAATGTGGATAAAATCTGAATAGAAATAAGCTGGCGAATCTTGTGAGAATTCTGTTTTTTTAATAGCATAATCGCAATTGGAACCAAAACATTTAATGGTGGCAGGATAGAAAACGGCAAAGAGGAAAGGTTGATGATCTTAACCCACAGCAAGTTTTCCGATTCCACGCCTGTGCCAGGAGAAGAAAGCTCCGACTCATCAACGTCTAACGCCTGGGCCAAAGCACGAAGCGTATAACCTTTGGGTGCCTGCCCTGCTTCAATCCGTTGAATCGTTCTAACAGAAATGCCCGATCTTTGTGCGACATCTTCCTGAGTCAGATTATGCTTCTCCCGTAATAACTGCAATTTGCTCATCATAATAGTTTGATCCTCTGACCAAATTTACAGAATTAAGGATTAATAATTGTGTAAATTCAGTTTCTACGACTTATCGGAATGATGCCCCTGATCTTCGTCTATCGTTATCGTCTGTTCCTCCTGTGTCAGCGGAGCCGGAGGAATTTCGGTTACGTTTCTTTCAATCTCCTGAGTTTCGACATGAACAGCATATTGCGAAGGTTCAATCGGAATGCCCATGACTGTAGCATATTCCCTGGTATAAATTGCACCAAAATATAAAATTGCAGCTGTATAATAGACCCAGAGCAGGATCAATACAAATGAACCTGCGGCACCATAGGTATCTTGTGTCGCTGAATGCTCCAGATAAACTCCAATTAAATACCGCCCCAGTACAAATAAAATTGAGGTGAATAAAGCACCGGCCCGTACGGTCCGCCAATGTATATTGACATCCGGAAGCACTTTAAATATCACACTAAATAACAAAAATATAATCCCAAAGGATAAGGTAAAGTTAATCCCATCCATCAACATCACCGTCATGTCCGGAAAATAGCGCTGTAGCTGATCTGTCGCCGCTAAAATTACACCATTGACTATGAGCGTAACGACCAACAAAAACCCTAAACCAATAACCAATGAGGACGACAACAGCCTATCCTGAATTAGTTTTAGCCACCCTTTTTTAGGCTTTGCACGTACATGCCAAATCTTGTTAATTGAATTTTGGATATCCCCAAAGACTGTCGTCGCTCCTAAAATCAGCGTAATCGCACTGATAAGCAAAGCCAGATTTGATTTTCCGGAAAGCTGTAAATTCTGAATAACTTCCTGGATCTGTTTAGCAGCACTATTTCCCACAAAACCGCGCAGTTCCATAAACACCTTTCCCTCAATAGCGTCTTCTCCATAAAAAATTCCTGCCAGTGCAATCATTAAAACTAATATCGGACCAATCGAGAAAACAGTATAATAAGATAATGATGCGCTGTACTTCATCGAATCCTCATTTAGAAATCCTGAGACAGTGCTCTTCAAAATTCGCCAATATGTTTTTAACTTATTTCTACTTTTTGTTCTTATATCCATATTCCTGTGCTTTGTTATACACAAGAACAAACCGTTTACAAGGGAAGAAAGTTTGTTTTTAGAGCGTTTTAATGTGAATAGTCCTCAATCGTTCCCTGGAGAACCAAATGATCATGTCCAGCCACCTTCAGACTGAGATTAATATCCGAAGCGAGAGCCTTTAATAATAGAATAGGCGATATCTTCACTTCATCGGGCCAATCCGCCAAACGGAGTGCCACATTAGACAGCTCTACAGTCTTATTGTATTTTGGCTGAATTTTATCCATATCCTTCGATGTTGATAAAATACTGAATTCATTATCCCGCTTTTGAAACCATTGATAGAATAGTTTATTTGGAAGGAAGTTGGAAAGGTAGTGATCACCACGCATAGCTATTCTAACATCGGGAACTTTCGTTTCATAAGGAGTCTTCTCTTCCACCGTTTCGAAATTCTCATCAACAGCATAATTAATGATGGTATCAGTTTGAACAACTTTATTTTTCAAAATCTCAATGTCCACATAATTTCCATCCAAATGTGACATCAGAGAATCAGCAGCAATAGGAAATTCCTGAAGCACTTGTTTTAACTTATTTTTCAGCTGGATATTCGGGATGTTGGTCCAGCCTTTCCCAATGTAATTTGCGGATACAAGTTCACGAACAAGATAATCCTTTGGAAAGTTCCAGTCTTTTGAGAAAAATTCACCCGTAACATCGACGCGATCTCCTTTCAATTCAAGTTCGATAAAATTTGGCGTAGAAACATCACTATAGCGCAATGATTTACGTGTCAGTGTACTTGGATGACTGATAAATTGTTCTATGGTCACCCAATTGTCTTTTGACTGAATGAGCTGAATCATCTCATTCTTCTTTCTATCAAGATCAAAGCCCAAGCTTATCAACAAGTCGTCCCCTTTCCAGGCAAATGCAATGTTATTCTTTTGATGATAGGCATAACTCACACCCGGAGCAAGATTTGTCTCCATAGTATCAACCTGTATTGCCTCCTTTAAAAACTGTAAAAATTGTTGCCTATCTTTCAGCTGGAAAAAAGCATAAAAGTTTTTTGGATGGTCTTCCAAAGCAAAAAGGAATACATTCGCTTTGATATCAATCCCGTTGTCTCTGAGTTTACTTAATTTTTTACCAAAATCCTGTCCTTCTTTCTGTGCTGTCTGCCATTTATCGAAAAATTGGTTCAACAGAATATCGTCCAATGATACGGTCAATAAAGACTTGCTTTTTTTATGGACCAATGATTTGTAAGACTGCTGCTGCCGAACTATATACCATCCCCAAGCAACTACTGCCGAAAATATAATGACACTTATCGTCCAAATTATTATTTTTTTTATCATCCTCAGTTACCTCAATTGAATAGTCAATTTTTGAAAATCCATCTGGTGAAATCCTTTATAATTTCTTTTTAAATCAACAATGTCAAAAGTATCAAATGCAAGTCCATTTCTTTATCCCTGAATTCAGGGAATTGAGGGATTTAACTAAGCTTCCCGGATCAATCCATACTCTATGGCAGATTTTACTGCTGCAGTCACACTCTTGGTCTGAAATTTTTCCATTAGGTTTTTCCGGTGGCTTTCCACTGTATGCGAACTGATAAACAGGGAATCCGCAATTTGATTGGTCGTCATTCCCCGGGCCACAAAAGAAAGAACTTCTTTTTCCCGACGCGTTAATTTTGGCACCTGTTTCAGGCCCATTTCTGCTTTTTTATTTAAGATAGCCTGAGTTTTCGCACAGATATATCGTTTTCCGACAAGAACAGTGGATATTGCGGCCAGTATTTCATCGCCATTTGCATTTTTCTGCAAATAGGCATTGGCACCCTCATTCAAAATACTATTGATCACCGCAAATTCATTGTGAACGCTAAATGCAATGATTTTCAAATCCGTATTCGTTTCTTTCAAGCCTTTAACTAAGTCTATTCCATTGGCATCAGGAAGATTAATATCCAACAACAATACCGCAGGTGTATCAGCCGCAATATTGTTGAATAACTCACTTGCACTGGAATACATTCCCACAACTTCAAAATCTTCGTGGGCATTTATAATATTTTTCAATCCTTCAAGCAGCAAAGGATGATCGTCTGTAATTGCTATTTTAATCATTTTCAAAAATTTAAATCATGGGCAGTTCCAATTCTATTGTTGTGCCCGCTCCGTTTTCCGAGAGAACCTTCATTTCTCCTTGTAGAAATGAAAGTCTTGATCTCACATTGTGCATTCCAGCAGAATGCTGCAAATCGATACTTTCCATATCAAAACCCTTGCCATCATCTTCAATAGTGATATGTAAACGTTCTTTATGTGCAGAAAGTTGTATTAAAATAGTTGAAGCATCGGCATGCTTTAAGGCATTATTGACCAATTCTTGGATAATTCTGTATAAAGAGATCTCCTGTTCAGTGCTCAAACTTGATTCGAATTGCAAAAATTCACATTCAACTTGACATTTAGACTGACTCATCCGACTCGCATAATCTCTCAAAGCCTCTTTCAATCCATATTTTACAATTAAATCAGGCATAAGATTATGAGCGAGCCGACGAAGTTCATCGACAGCACCATCCAACAAATCAATACTTTTATCGATTCCTTCCTTTACGGATTCCTGTTCCAAGGTAGTTTTACTGATAGACGATAAGCCCAATTTGGTGCTTGACAATAAACCACCCAGGCCGTCATGTAAATCCCGTGCAAGGCGGGTACGCTCTTTCTCCTCTCCTGCGAGCATCGCAGTTAGATTTTTAATTGCATGTTGCTGATTATTCTTTTCTATTTCAAGTTCATGCAAATGTTCCTTTTGCTTCAATGCCTTTGAACGCTGCCAATAGGCATAAAATAGTAACATGATCACGATCAAACAACTGATAAATAGCCAGATATAAATCGAATTCATCCGTGATTTAAAAGCAATCTGTTTTTTGGAGACATCAAGCTCTTGTAAGCGCTGTTCATTTTCCAGTCGGCTTAATTGCAGATCCTGTTCCTTTTTATCGCGTTCGAGCTGTAATACTTTAAGTTGCTGGGTTCGATTCAGTTCATTTAACTTCAAATTCTCAACCAACTGATGCTGCCTGTCATTCAATGCTTTCATCAACTTGATCTGCTGTTCCTTTTTCTCTCCTTCCAGTCGAAGCCGCATTAATTTTTGGTTTTGCAGTTCACGCTCATACTTCAGCTCCAGCTGCTTCGTCTTATCCAGTTTGTCCGAATTAAATGCCTTTTCAAAGACGTCAATATAGCTTTTTTGATAGTTGAAAGCTTCTTCATATTTTCCTTCTTCCACACTTACTTCGGCCAATCTGCTAAACAGGCTTAATCCGACCTGGTAGTCATAATGAGGCTCCTGTTGAAGATTATACAGTGCTTGCTGTAAATATTTTTTACCCTCTTCGCGACGTCCCAATTTAAAAGATTCATCAGCCAGGACGCCATAAGCGGGTATTGTAATCGCATATTGGCCTGTTTCCGCGGCGATCTCTAAAGCCTGCTTTGCATATGATATCGCTTTTTTACTGCCATTATCAGGATAAAACTCATGATACAGATTCGCCAGGTTAACAGAAACATACGCTAGATCAGTCGGATTAACCATATTCTTCTCATGATCTTTAACCAAATTATATGCGTCAAGGTAATGCTGCTCAGCTTTCCTCAACAAATTGCGGTCTGCATTATTTGATCTATACTCCTCTTCAAATAAGTAACCTGCTTGCATATAGGCGTCAAATAAACTATTGATATTTTTCCCTTCTTTAGCTGTTTCCAACAAAAGTGATGTATACTTCTCCTGGAAATCATAATTTCGCTGATTCGCATAGATAGCTGTAAGCTCCTTGTAAACCGCCAATTTTCGGGCAATATTTGCTTCAGTCTGTGGTGCCTTTTCCAAAAATGAAATTGCTTTATGGAACTGTGAAACAGCCTCATCCTCCTTATTCTGGCGTGTCATAACCCATCCATCACAATAATGAACATAGCCCTTGATGCCATTATCGTTAACTATAGGGAGCACAGATTTAGCATGCTCCAAATAATAGCGTGATTTTTCAAATGCATGATCGTTAAAGCTATTCATGGCAGCAATACAATTCAAATAGGCATAATATTGTTTGTCGGGGTAATTTCTGGCCAGCTGAATATTATCATTCAGCAATTGACTCGCCAGCGCCTTCTCATTACTAAAATATAAAGCCTGTGCATATTTTCCAGTCAACAAAAAACGCTCCCTGCTCCCCAAAGGAAGACTGTAGTACGATTTTTTTAACTCCTGCAGTTGTTCTTGGGCAAAAACAGTACAACAGACGCATAAAAAGATAAAAAATATCAGTACCGATCTCCAAAAATTTCGAATATGCCCCATAAAAAAAATAATTGCTCTAGCTATGTGAATAGGCCAAACTTAGATAAATTTACCTTTATACGCAATTAATTATCCCAAATAGAAGTTAAAGAGCCCCAGTTATTGTCTTAATTAACTGCACCTTGCCCAGCAAAAAATTGTACCTTTATAACAATGAAGTATATATATCTTTTTCTTGCCATAGCTGCTGAGATCCTAGCAACCACTTTCCTCAAAAAGTCCGAAGGCTTTACCCTTGTAAAACCGACTATGATCTGTATCGTCGGTTATATCATCGCCTTTTACTTTTTAAGTATCACCCTCAAATACTTACCCGTCGGCATATCCTACGCAATTTGGTCGGGAGTTGGCATTGTAGCGATTACATTAATTGGGATGTTCTTATTTAAACAAATTCCCGATACCGCTGCTATTATTGGGATGACACTGATTGTCGCTGGCGTCATTATTATCAATCTATTTTCAAAAATGGGCGCACATTAGCTGATCTAAGATCTAAATTTGTATTTTTGTAACTTACATAAATTAAAGGATACGTGTCGTTAGAGAAACTAAAACTTAGCAAAAGATTGACTGCTACGATGACTGAACTCGGTTATCTGGCTCCAAAGGAAATTCAAAGTAGATGCATTTCCAGAATTCTTGGTGGACAGGATGTAATTGCCATTGCTCCCGAAGGTGCTGGTAAAACCACTACTTATGTCTTATCGACCTTGATGAAGCTGAAATTCACCACAGATGAAGCTCCAAAGTTTTTGATCTTGGCGCCTAATGAAGAACGTATCGACGAGATTGTTGAGAGATTCTACCAGTTAAGCAAAAACAAAGGTCTTCGTATCATTGGATTGCGGGCTTCGGGCAGCATGGAGGAAGAAATAGAAGAACTGGTTGATGGAAAAGACATCGTCGTAGCTACTCCAAATCGTGCAAGAGCTATTTATCTTAAATTGGCCTTGAATCTCAACCGTATTCAGACATTAATTATCGATGATGCCGAAGAGATTATCAAACAAGGAATGCAAAATACAGTAAGGGAATTGGCCGAAAGCTGCGGAAAAGTACAACATTTGGTTTTCAGTACTGTTGAACACCAAAAACTTTATGATATGATCGACAATTTCATGAATGAAAATTGTGCCTCGGTCGAAATAGATGAACTTGAGAATGACACCGTCGACACCCTAGATCTATTATTATATCATGTTCCTAATTTCACAACAAAGATCAATTTATTAAATCTTCTGTTGCAGGATAAAGAAGTATTTCAAAAAGTAGTTGTCTTTGTAAACTCGAAGCTTACTGCCCAAAAGTTGGCCAGCAGTTTATTCAGTAGCAATAAAGAAGAAATTGCTATCCTCAATCCATTGTTCTACGATGATTTTGGCTATGAGACTATGGAAGATTTCAAGGAAAATAGTCAATCTCGTGTCCTGATTATTGCACGGGAAAATACAAACGATGTGGACCTTTCCGCTGTTCCATTCATTTTTCAATTTGAGTTACCGAATGAAAAGGAGGAATTCTTAAATCATCTTGTTAAAAACGACGAAAATGAAGAATCGGTCGTGTTGACTTTCACAACTGACCTGGAATTACCCATGGTTAAAAAAATAGAACAGGCCGTTGGTAAGAGAATGGATGTTTTGGAATTGCCGGAGGATCTTGCAATTTATAATCCCATCACTGACAAGAAGAAAAAGTCGAGCAAGGAGGAATATAAAGAAGATCTTTCCCGTGGTGGCGCCTTTCACCAAAAGAAAGAAAGCAATGCCAAGACTTTTAATTACGGGGGTGGCGAAAAGGCAAAGATGACGATGAAAATGAAAAAGAAATAAAAAAGGGAAGTTTAAAACTTCCCTTTCTATTTTTGCCGAAGGATGAATACTGCCCGAATAAATCTCCTTCATATACGACTCCCTATTGATAAAGTAAATTCCGAACGATGCTATCGTGATGTCACTGGTAGCTGAAGCCTACTTTAGAATTTTCTTCAACAATTTAATATACGCATTTGCGATTCGTTCCATGCCCTGATCATTTGGATGAGCATAGTCCACAGTTGAATTCAGATCCAAATTAAGCTCTTGGCTCGACAACAGGAAAAGCTGGCGAACACCTTTCGATTGCAATTTTTCAAACGTTGCCTTCAACACACGGCTACTTTGCTGATACTCTGCATTTTTATCCTCATTGAAAACTTCGGCTATATTGCCCGAACTATGCTGCGTCAAAATAATAGGCGTTGCAGGATGTTCTTTTCTTAAAAATGTCACCGCATTGACCAACAAAGAATCCAATTGTTTTTCTGTTAACGACTTCGAAATAGCCAGATTAGGAATACAATCGAGAATATAGCAGGCGGCATCCTCTTTGTTCATCATATTTAGAATGGGTTGTTCGAGTCGACCATTTCCAGAGAAACATAAATTGATCACCTCGTGATTAAATGCTCGCCCTACCTGGCTGGTCCAAGCCAAACCAGGACGGCTCGTACAGGCACCCTGTCCGATCGACGTTCCATAAACGACAATTGGTTTTGCAGCCGTAGTATGAGTATATGTTAACTTTTCACTTTTCGGAACGCCTATTTTCAACCATTTAACAGTATTGTATAAAGGTAGATATAGACGGTAGTTAAACTTTTCATTACGCCCAATATTTTTCCAGGTATATGAAATGGTGTCCGAAAAATCATAATTCCCATAAGCCCACTTCCATTCTTTCTTTACGGTGTCATAAGCGTAAAGATCCACGCCACTGACACCGGTTGTCGGCATATGGGCCATATTTAAACCTCCTGCCACTTGATATTGAACGGTTATTTCGGGAGAAGCGGTTTGAAAGTCTATGTAGAATCCGGCACTGTTTTTCCCCAGTTCCCATACGGGTTTACGTACCTGGCTTTCCAATTCATCGGGAAGCCGGTTAAATCCAGAAAGCTTCTGATTCTCCAGTCTACCTTCCACATGTTTATCTTCAAGTGGAGAAAACCAACTATAATTCTCCTGCGCTTTGATGGCAGAAAAAGACAACAGCAAGAAAGCTGTCAACGCAACTTTTGAAAACATACAATAATTTAGCTTTATTTGGGTGTAATTGATTATAAAAAAGGAGCCTATTGGCTCCTTTCTATTGCGATTTATTTATTATACTATAAAATAGCTTGTCTAACGCGTACCAGTTTTTCCATCAAGCCTTCAAGTAAATCCAAATGTAGCATGTTGGCGCCATCGGACTTTGCATTTGCCGGATCAGGATGTGTTTCGATAAATAGACCATCAGCTCCCACGGCGATTGCTGCTTTCGCAATCGTTTCAATCAGCGCAGGCTTTCCGCCTGTAACACCAGAAGTCTGATTCGGCTGCTGCAAAGAATGGGTACAGTCCATGACAGTAGGTACATTAAAGGAACGCATTTCGGGAATTCCTCTATAATCAACAATAAGATCCTGGTAACCAAACGTATTGCCACGATCAGTTAAAAAAACTTTCTCATTACCAGATTCAATAATTTTATCTACCGCAAATTTCATGGAACCAGCACTCAAAAACTGCCCCTTCTTTACGTTTACTACCTTGTTTGTTTTTGCTGCTGCAACCAATAAATCCGTTTGGCGACACAAAAATGCAGGAATCTGAAGAACGTCAACATAGGCCGCTGCCATCTCTGCCTCATGGCTCTCATGGATATCCGTAACAGTCGGTACACCAAAAGTCTTCCCTACTTTTTCCAAAATTTTCAAGGCCTTTTCATCACCTATCCCCATAAAAGAATCTAGGCGAGATCTATTTGCTTTACGATAAGATCCCTTAAAAATGTACGGAATATTAAGTTTATCTGTAATAGTAACAATCTTTTCAGCAATACGCAAAGCGATTTCTTCTCCTTCAATTGCACATGGCCCTGCCATTAAAAAGAAATTCTGCGATGTCCCATTCTTGATTTCGGGAATGTATTTGTTAATCATAAAATTATAAAAAATTAATTGCCGAGTTCTGATAAAAATTTGATGCGCATCAATTGGAGATCTTCGTAGCTATAATCGTCTCCACCTAATTCTTTAAGCGCATCATTAATTGAATCAGTCTCCGCTGTCTTAAAATAGTCGTATACCTCATCCTGACGATCCTCATCAATGACCTCATCAATAAAGTAATTAATATTGATTTTGGTCCCAGCGTTCACAATCGTCTCAATTTCTTTCAATATTTCCTCATAGGTGATCCCTTTAGCTGAAGCAATATCATCCAAGGCAATTTTACGATCGATATTTTGAATAATAGATACCTTTAACGCGGATTTGTTGGCTGTACTCTTAATAACAAGATCTACCGGTCTATCAATTTCATTTTCTTCCACATAGTCCTTAATCAACGCAATAAATGGTGTTCCAAATTTGATTGCTTTACCATTTCCAACGCCTTGAATCTGTTTCAATTCATCAATTGAGACCGGATAATGGGTACACATCTCTTCCAACGAAGGGTCCTGAAAGATGACAAACGGAGGCAACGACTTACCTTTTGCAATTTTCTTACGTAGATCTTTGAGCATACCCAACAATACGGTATCTAAAGCACCTGTGCCATGCCCTGTATCTTCCGAATTTGTGTTATCTCCTCCTTCAATTGGGCGATTCAAAACAAATTTTAATTGATAAGGATTATCCAAATAATGACGCCCAATATCTGTCAATTTTAAAAGGCCATAATGATCAATATCTTTTTCGATAAAGTTATCAAGCACTGCCTGTCTAAGTAAGGATTTCCAATAGATAACGCCTTTCTCTTTACCTGTTCCGAAAAGACGGTGTTCATCATGTTTATAGGAAGATACTGGTTGATTATTTTGCCCCATCATGACATTGATCACATGATGATCATCAAATTTCTCGCCCTGCTCCTGGATGAAGCCCAGTACGTTTTTCAAGGAGTCTTCTGCCTCAAAATATTCTTTCTCCGAGCGGCAGTTATCGCACATGTTACTACAACCCTGTTCGTCGAAATTTTCTCCAAAATAGTGGAGGATCTGTTTACGACGACATACTGCAGACTCGGAATAATCAATAACTTCTTTTAAAATCTGTGTACCAATTTCGCGTTCAGCCACAGGTTTATCTTTCATAAATTTTGTCAGCTTTTCAACATCTTTTTCCGAGTAAAAAGCCAAACAATAACCATCTCCGCCATCACGGCCAGCACGCCCTGTTTCCTGATAGTATCCTTCCATGGATTTAGGAATATCATGGTGAATGACATAACGAACATCAGGTTTGTCTATTCCCATACCGAAAGCGATGGTCGCCACAATAACTTCGACGTCTTCCATCAAAAATTTATCCTGCGTATCAGCTCTCGTTTTCGCATCTAGACCAGCATGATAAGGTAAAGCTTTGATGCCGTTCAGGTTCAGCACTTCGCTGATTTCTTCTACTTTCTTACGGCTTAAGCAATAAACTATACCGGTCTTACCTGATTTGGTTTTGATAAAACGAACAATCTCTTTAACAACATCCTTTTTGGGACGCACCTCGTAATACAAATTGCTCCGATTAAACGATGATTTAAATAAAACAGCATCATTCATCTGTAAATTTTTACGAATATCCGACTGAACCTTGGGTGTAGCAGTCGCCGTAAGCGCGATAATAGGAATATTGGCCCCTATTTCGTTAATGACCTGGCGTATTTTACGATATTCTGGTCTGAAATCGTGTCCCCATTCCGAAATACAATGCGCTTCGTCAACCGCTACGAAAGACACGGTAATCTGATGTAAGAATTCCAGGTTATCTTGCTTAGCAAGTGATTCTGGAGCTACATACAGCAACTTGGTCTTTCCGGCGAGTACATCATCCTTAACCTTTGTAATTTCGCTCTTATTCAATGAAGAATTTAAAAAATGAGCGATACTATCTTCGCCACCGAATGCACGAAGCTGATCTACCTGGTTTTTCATTAAAGCAATCAACGGAGAAATAACAATTGCTGTCCCCTCACTCATAAGAGCAGGAAGCTGATAGCAAATTGATTTTCCTCCTCCGGTTGGCATAATTACAAAGGTATCTCTTCTTTGAAGAATACTAGTTATAATTGCCTCTTGATCCCCTTTAAAAGTATCAAAACCAAAAAAATCTTGTAAATTGTCGAAAAGTGATTTTTCTATTTCCATTGCGCCTTGGGCAAAAATAAGATAGATAAATGAAGAAATAATCTTGAAAAATAATCTATTTTTGCAATCTATTCTAATACATAAAAGTAAGAGTATTTTTTGTGAAAAACAACTACGAAATAAAAAATATAGCTATTCAGGCTATTCAAGAAGAAGCTAAGGCGGTAGCTGCTTTAGCCCAATATATTGACGATGATTTTGTTACCGTTGTCGATTGTATTTTAAATCTGCAAGGTAGAGTGATCGTAACTGGAATTGGTAAAAGTGCCATTATTGCACAAAAGATAGTTGCAACGCTAAATTCGACAGGTACACCATCGATCTTCATGCACGCAGCCGATGCCATCCATGGAGATTTAGGCATTATCCAACAAAATGATTTAATTATTGCCATCTCTAAAAGTGGTAATACACCTGAGATTAAAGTACTTGTTCCTTTCCTAAAGCAAACAAAGAATGTATTGGTGGCTTTGGTTGGAAACACCGAATCCTACCTCGCTAAAAATGCCGACTATATCTTAAATACCACCGTTGAGAAAGAAGCTTGTCCTAACAACCTTGCACCAACTTCAAGTACAACCGCTCAGTTAGCAATGGGTGATGCGCTTGCCGTCGTATTACAAGAGTGCCGCGATTTTACAGACAAAGATTTTGCAAAATACCATCCTGGAGGAGCATTAGGCAAAAAGCTGTACTTAAGAGTCGGCGATCTATCTGATCAGAACGGCAAACCTAGTGTCCAACCACAAGCCACAGTAAGTGATATCATCATCACCATAACACAGTTTAGACTGGGAGCTGTCGCCGTGTTGGATGGTGACCACATACTTGGCATCATTACAGACGGTGATATCCGTCGTATGCTGGAGAAACACACTGATTTAGCGGCAATTACTGCTGCTGACATCATGGGAAAATCACCAAAAATCATCGACAAAAATGAATTGGCGGCCAATGCCCTCCATATTATGCGTGAAAATAACATCACACAACTATTGGTTTCCGATATAGGGAATTATGCCGGTGTCATCCACATACAGGACCTACTGAAAGAAGGGATAATATAACTGTAATAAAGTTGTTAGATGTACAATAAATTGGCAATAAATATTAAATTTGGCATATCAGTTGTACTATTTTAATCGTAAAGTAATATTTTAGAAGCATGAAAAAGTATATAACAATCTTAGCAGTGATCATTTCCTTTATTGGTTTTTCTTCGATGCAAACAGGACAAGGGGAATTTAAATTCGAAAAAGAGACACATGATTTTGGCAAAATTCCGGCAGGTACGCCCGTTTCGTATAATTTCAAATTTTCAAACACCGGCAGTGAGCCGATTATCATTTCAAATGTTGTACCTACCTGTGGTTGCTCTGTAGCAGAATTCACAAAGACGCCAATTAAACCAGGAGAAAGCGGCACAATTAAAGTGACTTATAATGCGGCAGCAAAAGCTCCATTCACAAAGAGCTTCACGGTGCAGTCAAACACCAAAACTCCTGTAAAAACGCTATATATTAAGGGTATTGTAGAATAACAATTCTCGTAGATAAAACGAAAAAAGCCACATAATCATGTGGCTTTTTTCGTTTTATTTTGGTTAGCTTTGCACTACTAATTTTAAAAAAACGATAATGCCAGTAATATCAGAAAAAGGACTGAATATGCCTGCGTCGCCTATCAGAAAGTTGACGCCATATGCTGATCAAGCAAAAAAAGAAGGTAAAAAGATATATCACCTCAATATCGGACAACCTGATATCCAAACACCTGAAGTGATGCTTAATGCTTTGAAAAATATACAGTTCAAAGTGTGGGCCTACACACCTTCTGAAGGTACAGCCTCTTACCGAAACAAGTTAGCAGAATATTATAATAAGCTAAATTATAATATTGAGCCAACAGATATATTGGTAACAAATGGCGGTTCGGAAGCGATTATGATCGCTATGCAAGCCTGTTTAAATGAAGGCGAGGAGATTATCATTCCTGAACCATTTTACGCGAATTACAATGGCTTTGCCTGCTCTTCAGATGTTGTTATCAAGCCAATCATGTCCTATATTGAAAGTGGATTTGCATTGCCTTCTATCGCTGAATTTGAAAAAGTAATCACCCCTAAAACAAAAGCGATCTGTATCTGTAATCCAAATAACCCTACCGGTTACCTCTATTCCAGAGCAGAACTAGAAGCACTTCGTGAACTTTGCTTAAAATATGATCTTTACCTTTTCTCGGATGAAGCTTATCGTGAATTCTGCTATGACGGAAGAGAATTTATTTCCCCAATGCATTTAGAAGGGCTCGAAAATAATGTCGTTATTTTTGATACGGTGTCTAAACGTTACTCTGCCTGCGGTGCGCGAATTGGATGTATCATAACCAAGAATAAAGAGTTATATCAGACTGCCCTGAAATTTGCACAAGCTCGCTTAAGCCCATCCTTAGAAGGACAAATAGCGGGTGAAGCTGCTGTTGATACACCAGACAGTTATTTTGAAGCGGTATCCAAAGAATATACAGCAAGAAGAGATACACTCGTAAAAGGACTTAATGCCATTGAAGGAGTTTACTCTCCTAACCCAGGTGGTGCATTTTACGTCGTCGCCAAACTACCAATTGACAATGCAGATAAATTCTGTCAATGGATGTTGGAAGAGTTCTCTTACAATAACGAAACAGTTATGATGGCTCCAGCTACTGGCTTTTATAGCACGGAAGGTGCCGGGGTAAATGAAGTACGCCTGGCCTATGTACTGAATCAGGATGATCTTAAAAATGCCTTAGTTTGCCTAGAGAAAGCACTCCAAGTGTATCCGGGACGTACAAATTAACAATAAAATAACAGCACTTATGAAAGGTGGGACATGTATGTTCCGCCTTTTTCTTTTTTCATAGTTCCTTCCCATAAACCTGTCTTCTATTTGCTTTTTTAAAAAAAACAAAACAAAGTTTTGAAGCATCTTGTTCTTATTATAGTAACAAAAGCGATTTCATATGGATAAATTGAAGAAATTCCAATTGATGGAAAAAATAGCAAGAGAATTAGAAGATGTTAGAAATAGTCAACAAGCTGTTTTGGAAAAAATAGGCAAAATCGAAGTTGATAACATTGAACTCGGCGATAAGAATATTGAAAAAACAATTCCTGATATCTATCAACGTACAGCAGATAATTCAGATGCTATTAAGGCTCTTCTGGAATCTTTTCAAGAGCAGACAGCGGAGTTCGGAGAGAAAAACAATGTTGGAAAATTATTGGAACAACAACAGATCAATAGCGTAAAATAGCTAGCACAAAAAGAAGGCCGATTACTTAATCGGCCTTCTTTTGTTTTATGATTGGGCTTTTGCAGCCTTAGCTTTTAAATATTCTTCTTCAACAAAATGAAGCTGCTGTTCTGGCGTCAGATTTGAATTATCCAAAACAATTGCGTCTTCAGCTTGTCGTAATGGGCTTTCCGCACGCGTACTGTCGATACGGTCACGCGTAGAAAGATTTTCGACGACTTCTTCTAAAGTCACATCCTCTCCTTTTTCCGTCAGCTCCAGATAACGTCTCGCAGCGCGTACTTTGGGATCTGCTGTCATAAAAATTTTCAGATCAGCATCTGGAAACACAGTAGTACCGATATCACGGCCATCCATAATAATATTTCGTCTGCTGCCCAATTTCTGCTGCTGGGCAACCATTGCAAGCCGAACAGCTTTGATCGCACTCACATCGCTGACTTTATCAGAAATATACATCTGACGGATCTCTTCCGAGATATCCTCATCGTTAAGATGAATCTCCGTCTTTATTGCATTTGGGATAAAATCAATATGGATATCTTTCAGTGCATTTTCGATCGCTTCTTGATCATCTAGCGCTATTTCATGCCGAATAAAATAGAGTGTGACTGCCCGATACATAGCTCCGCTATCAATAAAGGCAAACTTCAGTTTTTTTGCCAAAGCTTTTGCCAGTGTACTCTTACCGCAGGAGGAAAAACCATCTATGGCAATAATAAAATTGTGACGTCCACTCATTATTCGTTTCCTCCTATGATTACACCTGGACGATTGACCAAAGGAACCTTAGTCAGGTTACCGTCTACAATGCTCTCGGGTAAAAAGATATATTTTTTATCGTAAATAATATTATCAATATAAAAACTTAACCAATATTCATTCGTCAGCCCGAATACCTGTTCATCGATCGCTTCAACGCGATCAAAAGATTTAGCTTCTATATTTCCAATAAAATGACGCAAAGTCGTTGTTGTTACTTGTCGACCATCCTTTTCGCCATAACCTTTTGAGCTGATCAGCACATTCTGAATGGCAATGTTCTTGTCGTTGATAACATAGACAGTCCAATTTTTTGTCTCCACGGTCTCACCTTCCAAAACAACGGCGATCATAATGTCCTTGACAATATTTTCAGGCAAATCTGCTTTCATGCTTATTTAGACTTTGTAGTTTTCTTAGCAGGAGCTTTCTTCGCTGTAGTCTTTTTTACGGCAGCTTTCTTTTCTGTCGATTTTGCTTTGGTCCCTTTCCCTTTCGGCGCATCCGCTTCAGCCCACTGCAGCACATCGGCATAGGTGATTTTTTCAATCTCGGTTCCTTTAGGGATTTTCAGATTTTGCTTGCCAAAACGAATAAATGGTCCCCAGCGTCCCTGCTCGATCTGAGCATCCGGATTTTCATCAAAAACCCGAATAACTTTCTCGATATCTTTTTGACGTTTGTCTTTGATAATCTGTATTGCCTCCTCTTCTGTTACATCCAAAGGATCGATACCTTTTGGTAACGAATAAAAAGCTGAATTGTGACGGATATAAGGTCCAAATCGTCCCACGGCAACCGTCATTTCTTTGTCTTCAAATAAACCAACTTTTTTCGGTAATTTGAACAGCTCCATGGCATCTTCAAAAGTAATGGTTTCGATCATCTGTCCCTTCCGCAAAGATGCAAAACGTGGTTTTTCCTCGTCGTCAGGGGAACCAATCTGTACCAGTGGACCGAACTTACCAATACGCACCGAAACTGGCTTACCAGAAACCGGATCAACACCAAGCTCACGCTCGTTATTTGCGCGATCAGCATTTACCAAGGTATCTTCAACTTCAGAATGAAACGGGCCATAGAAATCGTGCAGCATTTTTGTCCATTCGGTCAATCCATGTGCGATATCATCAAACTCTTTTTCCACGTTAGCGGTAAAATGAAAATCCACAATACCGTTAAAATGTTCAACCAAAAAATCATTCACCACAACACCGATATCCGTTGGAAACATTTTTCCTTTCTCGGCACCAGTGATTTCGGTTTTTGTTACCGCTGTTAATTCAGCATCTTTTAATGTCAGCACACGGTAATCGCGCGATTTACCTTCACGCTCTTCCTTTATAACATAACCGCGGTTTTGAATCGTTGAAATTGTAGGTGCGTAGGTTGAAGGTCGGCCAATTCCCAGTTCCTCCAATTTTTTCACCAAAGCCGCTTCCGTATAACGTGCCGGAGGTCGAGTAAAACGCTCCGTTGCCGACATATTTTTCAAAGTCAATGGCATACCAACGGCTAATGGCGGAAGAATAGCATTGTCACTATCTTCGTCCATCGTATTGTCTTGATCATCATCCAAGGACTCCATGTAAACTTTCAAAAATCCATCAAATTTCATAACCTCACCCGAAGCATTCAAATCTTCGGTGCGGGTTGAGATGTCGATCTTTGCCAATGTACGTTCAAATTCCGCCTCACTCATTTGGGACGCAATTGCTCTTTTCCAAATAAGCTCGTATAATCTTTTTTCGGATGCATCACCGTCAATGGTATGCTCAGAGAAATAAGTAGGACGAATAGCTTCGTGCGCCTCTTGTGCACCCGATGTTTTTGTTTTATATTTTCTGACCTTATGGTACTGGTTACCATAAGCCGATTTGATTTCCTTTTCAGCAGCCTCAATTGCCGTATCACTCAAATTAACAGAATCGGTACGCATATAGGTAATTCGTCCTGATTCATATAGCCTTTGAGCTACCTGCATGGTGCGAGCAACCGAAAATCCGAGTTTTCTGCTTGCTTCTTGCTGTAATGTTGATGTTGTAAATGGTGCCGCTGGTGAACGTTTTGCAGGTTTTGTTTCCAAGTTTTTTACAGAAAACAGCGCTGCTTTACAATCTTCCAAAAATTTGGTCGCCTCTGCTTCTGTTGCAAAACGCTGCGGAAGCTCAGCCTTGAAACTATCTTTAACTTTTCCCGTATGAAAAAAAGCAACGATCTTAAAAGCCGCTTCGGGTTCAAATTTATTGATTTCACGCTCGCGATCTACAATCAGACGAACTGCAACAGATTGCACCCGACCAGCAGATAAGGAAGGTTTCACCTTTTTCCAGAGAACCGGCGATAATTCAAAACCGACCAATCGATCCAATACCCTTCGCGCCTGTTGGGCGTTCACGAGGTTATAATCTATTTTACGTGGATTGTCAATAGCCTTTAGAATAGCAGGCTTCGTAATCTCGTGAAACACAATTCTTTTTGTGCTTTCATCTTTTAAACCCAAAGTCTCAAATAAGTGCCATGAAATAGCCTCTCCTTCGCGGTCCTCATCGGACGCTAACCAAACGGTTTCTGCAGCTTTAGCCAATTTCTTAAGTTCACTGACAACCGCCTTTTTATCGGAGGGAACTTCATACTTTTGTTCAAAATTCTTTTCGGTATCAATTGCATCATCGGTTTTCACCAAGTCGCGAATATGTCCATAACTTGACTTGACCAAAAAATCCTTTCCTAAATACCCTTCTATGGTTTTCGCTTTCGCCGGAGACTCAACTATCAATAAATTTTTCGCCATCTAATTTGAGATTTGTGCAAATAAAGGGAATTCTGAAAGGAATGACAATAATTTCTTGCAAAAAAGACAAAAAAAATAGATTTCATGTCAACAATTAAGAAATTTATCCAATGACAAAGGACCGAATAACGGAGTTGAGGTCAGCACATAGGAGCAACGAACGGGGATCAGATAGGGATCAACTTCCACCTTTATACAGTGCTTGTTCAGTGATCGTTCAGTGATTGTTCAGTGCTTGCTCAGTGCGGACTGAATAATAACTGAATGATCACTGTCTAAAAATTGATTAAAAATTGAGATTAGGGGTAACTTGACACGAAGATGTTACCGTTTTAATATAGGTTTTGAATATCTATTAAAACGGCAATCATCAGACCACTCTCACGCTAGAATAAAAATGAGTGCCCATTCAAACATCGTACGTTAGTTAATTTCACAGCAAACATTTTGGTGGGAATGACCATTTATAGTTTTTCTTTAATCGAGCTCGGCTTAGAAGTAAAATATATATGTATATTCGCCTATTCAAAAGGGCAATATATAACAACTCCCCTATTTTGTTTAAATATTTTAATAATGAAAAGAAGTCTTCTCAGAATTGCCTTTTGGGGCACGTTATTACCATTTGTATCTTGTTCAGTTATGAAAGATTCAGCAAAATCAAATTCAGACAATTTCCCTAAACTTAGTCTGGAAGCACATCGCGGTGGTCGCGGCCTATATCCTGAAGAGTCTATCGCAGCCATGAAAAATGCAATAGATCTCACAAAGGTGACCACACTGGAAATGGATTGCCATATTACCAAAGACCGTAAGGTTGTTGTCTTTCACGACGATTATCTTAACCCAAAATTTGTATTGAAACCCAATGGCGCCGAAATTTCTGACAAGGATAAACCGCTGAGAATTTATGATATGCTTTATAAAGATCTGATTAAATACGATATCGGATCGAAATTTTATAAAGAGTTTCCTGAACAGAAAAAACAGGTTACACGTATAGCAAAACTATCAGACCTTATTGATAGTACTGAAGCCTACGCAAGTGTAAAAAGGAAAGCGCCGATGTTTTATAATATCGAGGTGAAGAGTAAGGAAGATAAAGATGGTATTTTCCATCCAAGGGTAGAAGAATTTGTGGACCTTATGGTGCAGGTAATCACCGATAAGAAAATTGCTTCACGAACCGTCATCCAATCGTTTGATAGCAGAGCTATTAAATACCTGCACAAAGCATATCCTCAAATCAAAGTTTCTTATCTTATTGATGCAAACTATACCAAAAGTGTAGAGCAAACAATTGCAGCTTTAGGTTTTACACCTTTTATTCTAAGTCCACACTATAAAATTGCTACGCGCGATTTTATAACGCAGTGTCATAAAGCAGATATCAAGGTTATTCCATGGACCGTCAATACAAAAGACGAGATAGAACAGCTGAAGGCCGTAAAGGTTGATGGCATTATTAGCGACTACCCCAATTTGTTTTAACGAACACATTGCTTGTTTCGCCTAAAATAAAAAACTGAATTCCAGTGCATCTCAATGCCAGGAGAAACCAAGTCCAACCAAAGCAAAGCTGTTCACCCGCAACTACTTTGCTTTGGTTTTGTTTTTTAATGCTTTGTCAATATATTCCCGCCCCTTTTGAACCAAAAATTCAGAGCGGTGATAATCCCAAAGGTTACAGATATTATAAGGAATATCAACCACCACGTCGGGATGGTATAAATCAACAATCATACGGCTCATTTTCCTGCGCATCACATAGTATGAGGCTTGGAGTATATCCAACGAATTCGAAGTCTTTGTATCCAGTTTTTTGATCACAGAATATTGTTTATCCGGTTTAGATTCCAGATTAACCGCTATGATCAGGTTCTCTTTTTTGGTGACATGATTTATGGGCAATGGATTCAATACCCCTCCATCAACATAGACATGATTATCTTCTTCTACAGCTGTAAACACAGCGGGAATGGCAATCGAAGCCCGAATCGCATCATACATACTTCCAAAATCCAGCACAACCTCCTTTTCATAATTTAGATCTGTTGCAACGGCTTTAAATAAAATTGGGAAAGTCTCTATATTCGCATCAGGAATCACAGATTTCAAGGCGTTAAAAACCTTGATTCCCTTCATCATCCCCAATCCCTTCCAACTAAAATCCATCATATTAAAGACCGATTTCTTCGTCAGGCGCTGCATCCAATCTTCTAGAACATCCATCTTTCCCTGTGCATAAATACCACCGACAAGCGCTCCTATTGAACAACCTACCACCTCATCGATTTCAAAGCCAAGCTCTTCAAGCCGTCGAATAATACCAATATGCACAAGACCTCTAGCACCACCTCCGCCCAGGACAAGGGTAACTTTACGATTCAAAAAAGCTTTCTCCACCATAGTTATACAAGTACTTGAAACACTTGTTTACATCCAAGCAACAATGTAAACAGATAATCATCGTTATTATATGTATTTTTGATTACAATATACGCAGTAAAAAAAGAAATATGAAAATAGAAATTTGGTCGGACATCATTTGTCCATTTTGTTATATTGGTCTGACAAAGCTTGAAATGGCACTTCAGGAATCCACAAGTAAGCCCGCCGCTGAAATCATCTGGAAATCGTATCAGCTTAACCCCGATTATCCCGAAGATGCTCCAGCAATGCCAACCTACGATTACCTCGTTCAGACGAAAGGCATGAGCTTGGACGATGTCGTTGCGATGACTTCACAGCTCAGTACACAGGGAAAAGAGCTGGGTATTGAACTAAATTTTGAAAAGGCAATCGTCGTAAATACAAAAAAAGCACATCGTCTGATCCATTTTGCCCAGGCGCAGCAAAAAAGCACCCAGATCAAAAAAGCCCTATTTAAAGCTCATTTCACCGATGGTCTCGATGTAAATAACAACGAGGTTCTCATCGCTATCGCAACACAAGAGCAGCTTTCCGCTCAGGAGGTAAAAAACTTATTGGAATCGGATGAATTTGCTTATGATGTTGCACAGGATATCCAAGAAGGTGTCAGCTTAGGACTACGAGGTGTTCCTTTCTTTGTATTTGACAGAAAATATGCTATCCCCGGCGCACAGCCCATGGAGGTCTTTCACAACACCATAAATGAATGCTTGGCCAGTCAGCCTGCACCGCTTGAGCGTAGAGGCGAAGAAGGCCCTTCATGTGACCCTGAAACAGGAAAATGTGAATAAAGAAAGAAAAAATTATTGTTTAATTTTACTATTTTCGCAAGCTTATAACGACAAACAAATTTGGTATAAATGCAGTTAACCAAACTAGAAATTAAAGGATTTAAGAGTTTCGGAGACAAGATCACGATCAACTTCAATGATGGTGTCACAGCGATTGTCGGTCCCAATGGATGTGGGAAGTCCAATGTGGTCGACGCCATACGCTGGGTACTGGGAGAACAAAGCACAAAGATGCTTCGCTCCGATAAAATGGAAAATATTATCTTCAATGGAACGAAAAATAGAAAGCCGGCAAACCTTGCGGAGGTTTCGCTGACCTTCAACAACAACAATAATATTTTACCAACGGAATTCTCGACAGTGACTGTCACCCGTAAGCTGTTTCGCAACGGCGATAGTGAATATCGATTGAATGATGTCAAATGTCGTTTAAAAGATATCACAGATTTATTCCTGGATACCGGAGTTGGCGCAGACAGCTATTCGATCATCGAATTGAAAATGATTGATGAAATTATCAATAATAAAGATAATTCACGCCGCAACCTATTCGAAGAAGCATCCGGAATTTCTAAGTATAAAGTTCGTAAAAAACAAACTTTAGCAAAGCTGAGAGATACGGAGGCCGATCTCAGCCGTGTAGATGACTTGCTTTACGAAATCACAAAGAATCTCAAATCATTAGAAAATCAAGCTAAAAAAGCTGAAAAATACACCTCACTTAAAGCAGAATACCGCCAGAGCAGTATAGATCTGGCTTATTATAAAATTGCAGATTTCTCGACCGAATTAGAAAGACTTCAGACACAAGAATCCAAGGTTCAGAAAGATGCCGTCAATGCACAGCAAAATATCCTGAACGCGGAAACTGAACTCCAAACACTCCGCCAGACAAATTTGGAACAGGAAAAAAACCTTTCGGTACAGCAAAAAACAACACAAGAATTTGTCAATAAAATCCGAGGTTATGAATCGGAAAAGAAGATCAAAAACGAAAAAGTCAAAAATCTTCAAGATAAAGAAAACCGGCTGAACCTCGATATCAACAGCGATAAACAACAGCTTAATCACGTCCTCTACACCATCAAACGACTGAATGAGGAATTGTTTGATGAGCAAAATAAACTCGATTCGTTAAAATCGAATCTTGAATCGGATAAATCCGAAGTCGACGAATTGAGAGGACAGCAACAATCTGCAAAGGGAAAGCTCGATATTTTTAATAAGAGCAATGCTGAATTACAGGCAAAAATCTACAAATTAGAAAAAGATCTTGCCGTATTCACCATTCAGAAAGAAGCCCTCCTGCAAGAATCTGTTCGCAATAGTGTTGATACAGAAGCAAAAGAAACCGAATTGCAGCAGTTCAATTCCGCTGTTATAGAATTGGAGGGTCGTGTGGAAGCACAGCAGCTGCAATACGATTCAGCAAATCAGCTGGAAGAAGAGCTCCAAGGACAGATTAGTCAGTGCCAAGCAAACCTAGAGGAATTTAAGGCCCAGCTTGCCAAAGATCTTCGTCTGGTCGATGCCAAACAAAACGAATACAACCTCACGAAATCTCTTGTTGATAATTTAGAAGGTTTCCCCGATTCCATTCGGTTCCTCAAGAAAAATGCAGGATGGAAAAAGCAGCCTCCGCTCCTATCCGATGTCCTTTTTTGTCAGGAAGATTACCGCGTGGCTATTGAGAACTATCTAGAGCCTATTATGAACCATTATGTTGTCGAAACACAACAAGATGCTGTTCAAGCGATTCAGTTATTGAGCGATGCCGCAAAAGGAAGAGCTAATTTCTTTGTTTTAGATGCCATAGAACATTCGCCAAGTGCTACCCCTGCTCCAAATGACAATTTGATGTCTGCGTTGGATGTGATTACCGTAGACGAAAAGTACAAGGCTTTATGTACGATGCTGCTCCAACAGGTCTTCATCCTAAAACATGAAACTGAAAAGGATCTGGATGATAAGCTACCTGTCATAGGACAGGTAATTCTGCAAAAAAATGGACGTTACTCGAAACATCATTTGGGTCTTTCTGGTGGTTCTGTGGGATTATTTGAGGGCAAACGTATTGGAAGAGCGAAGAACCTGGAAGTGCTATCTCAAGAGATCAAAACCTTAAATCAGGAAATTGCAAAACTTGAAGATAAAATAACGGCCGAAACCGCTCGCCTTGATGTACTACGCGGCAATTCACAGAAAGAGTTAATCGATGAGCTTCGTTTTCAGCTCAATAGACTGAATAATGAATTAATTACAGTCAAAACAAAGCAAGAGCAATATCAAGCGTTCATCAATAACTCACAAGCGCGTAAAAAAGATATTCAGGAGAAAATTGAAGGTATAGAATCGGATTTAAGGATTGCCGAGCCACAGCTTCAGGAGCTGCGCCTGGAAAAAGAACAAAGTATTGCCGAATTATCGACTTTACAGGACCAATTCCATGAAATATCTGAAGTACTTAACGAAAAATCGACCGCATACAATCAAGAGAATATCGCTTACCACCAACAGCTAAACAAAGTTTCCAATATCACAAAAGATCTCGAATTTAGGGAGACGCAGAAAGACGACCACGAAATTCGTGTTGAGCGAAACAGTGCAGAGTTAGTTGAGGTGCAAGAAGCCTTAAGAACAACCATTCCATTTGAAGATGAAGAAGATCAGGATCTTATTGCTATGTATGAGCAGAAAATTGCCCTGGAAGATGGTCTCAAAGAATTGGAAGACGGCTACTATGCAGATAAGCAGAAAATCAATAACCTCGAAGATGCTCTGACACAGCAGCGTCGTTCAAAAGAACAGAGTGACTTTCTTGTTTCAGAGATCAAAGATAAAAAAACAGGCCTTCAGATCGACCTCAATGCTTTAAAAGAACGTCTTTCTGTTGAATTCAACATCGAATTGAAAGACCTGATTGACCGTGAAGATGTGCCTGAGATCACAGAGGATCAGGCGACATTGGCAACCAAATGTAGCAAACTCAAGAAACAGCTTGATGAATTTGGAACGATCAATCTGATGGCAAAAGAGGCATTCGACGAGATGAACGAACGCTATGATTTCATTAACAAAGAGAAAGCTGATTTAATCGAAGCAAAAGGCTCATTGATGGCAACTATAAAAGAAATTGACGATACCGCTCAAGTTCAGTTCATGTTTACATTCGACGCCGTAAGGAACAACTTCGTCAAGGTATTCCGTTCGCTATTTAACGAAGAAGACAGCTGTGACCTGGTACTCACAGACCCGAGCAATCCGTTGGATTCAGATATCGACATTATTGCAAGGCCGAAAGGGAAAAGACCGCTGTCTATCAATCAGCTTTCGGGCGGTGAAAAGACCCTGACTTCAACAGCCTTGTTATTCTCACTTTATCTTTCCAAACCCGCACCATTTTGTATATTCGATGAGGTGGATGCACCTTTGGATGATACCAATATTGATAAATTCAATAATATTATCCGGGATTTTTCCAAGAATTCACAATTTATCGTGGTTTCACACAATAAAAAAACGATAGCAAGTACAGACATCATCTATGGAGTAACCATGGTTGAACAAGGTGTATCCCGTGTAGTTGCAGTAGATCTAAGAGAAGTTGCTTAGTGCGCAACAAAATACACAATAAATAAGACGGACTGGATTTACATCCAGTCCGTCTTATTTATACAGAATGGTCCTGCCATTCCTAGAGACAAATCCACAAATGCAACATAAGCGCCAAGTGCTGTACCACGCATCTGCCGTGCAACTTTTTTTGTGGCTAGCACACACATTAAATATATTTCGAGTGCAAATATGCGGCGAATCAAAAAGCTAAACATTGACTCAAGTCGAAAAAATAGCCTGCAAGTCGAAAAAGGAAGCTGAAAAATAAAAAGCCCAGAGTGGGGAACTCTGAGCTTTCGTTAGCCATATATTAACCTATTTTATGAAAAGTATTTGTAATGAAAACGCCACTTTTTTGAATTAATTATAACAATAGCGTCCATTTAACATTTTTTAACGTTTAGAAAAAATTCATGATCCGCTCTATTTCAACGGAGCCAGAACCCGTCATTTTTCGTGCTCTTGTCAGAGATCCCTCATCCTATCCACACAAAAAAGCTCGAAGTGGGGAACTCCGAGCTAACCTAACCAATTATTAACCTAAATTTATGAAAAGTCTAATTTATGCAAATAGCCTCTTAGCTATTTTGAATATTAAACGTACGCCAAGCGCTTATTATTACACAGTCCGAGCGGATTTATGTGAAATTTGACATTTTTTAACAATTCAATAAGTAACTTTAGGTAAACGAACGTATAAATAAATATCATATGGCAGAATACGATTTAAATGAACTTCAGAAGATCCACGAAAACAAAGATGTTTTAAACTATCTGGAACAACATGGCATTCTGGAGATAAAAAAATTCAATGATGTTTACGATTATGAAAAGGAGCTTTACGAGCTACAGGTCAAGCTCTTAAAGCTTCAATATGAAATCATTGAAAAAGGAAAACGCGTTCTTATTATTTTTGAAGGTAGGGACGCTGCGGGTAAAGGTGGTACAATAGGCCGTATAACCCAATACCTAAATCCTAAAAGGCTACGCGTTGTTGCATTGCCTAAGCCAACCGAAGAGGAAGCTGGACAATGGTATTTTCAACGATATATTAAACAGCTCCCCAATGCTGGGGAAATTGTGATTTTTGACCGTAGCTGGTATAACAGAGCTGTTGTTGAGCCTGTGTTTGGATTTTGCTCCAAGGAACAGCATGAGCTGTTTATGAACCAGGTCCCTGAATTTGAGAAGCAGTTAATCGACGATGGCATCATCCTCATCAAATTATTCCTCAACATCAGCAAAGAAGAGCAAGCCGAAAGGTTAAAAGAGCGAAAAGAGGATATCCTAAAACAATGGAAAATTGGCGTCCTCGATCAGCAGGCGCAGGAGAAATGGGATGTCTATACAGGCTATATTGACGATTTATTTAAAAAGACAAGCACAAAAAAATCGCCTTGGCTAGAGATTACGAAAGATAACAAGAAAAAAGCTCGCCTAGCATCCTTCAAACTGATTATCAATGCACTCGTTGGAAGTGAGCAGGAAAAAATAGATTCTTTCGTCACAAAACACGATTAAAGGTCTGTCGATTAGGAAAGGTACAATTATAACAAACAGGAGAAAAAGTATTTCCTCCTGTTTGTTATAATGTCAGAACGAATTAGGACACCAGAACCGTAGTTTCTATTTTAGGTCCTGCTGCGTGCACTGAGGGTGGCATCTCATTATTGAATTTTTCAAAATTCGAAATAAACAGCTTCGCCAGGCGTTTTGCCTGCATGTCATAAGCCTCGTCATTGTTCCATAAGCCGCGCGCATCTAAAATTTGTGCAGGAACATGCTCGCCACAGCTCGTAGGATACTCCAGTCCAAAAATATCATGCCTCTTGAACTGAGATTCCAGCAGTGAGCCATCCATTGCTGCTCGAATTAGCGATCGCGTATAATTTAGTTTAATACGTCTGCCTATTCCATAAGGACCAGCGATCCAGCCCGTGTTCACTAACCAAACTTTGATGTTGCGATTTTGCTCTAGTTTTGAACGCAACAAGGCAGCATACTTTGCCGGATGAAGCGGCAAAAATGCCTGTCCAAAACAAGTTGAAAATGCTGCTGTAGGCTCCTTTACTCCTACCTCGGTACCCGCGACCTTTGCTGTATAACCACTGACAAAATGATATACCGCCTGATCGATTGTCAACAATGAAATGGGAGGAAGTACCCCAAAAGCATCTGCCGTAAGGAAAAAAATATTTTCGGGTTCACGGCCAATTCCGCTCATTTCGGCATTTTCCATGAAATCTATTGGATAGGATACGCGGGTATTTTCCGTCTTACTGATATCGTTGTAATCAGGTCGATCAAATTCATCCAAAACAACATTTTCAAGCAGAGACCCAAAACGAATTGCGTGAAAAATCTCAGGCTCTTTGTCCTCCGACAAACCTACACATTTGGCATAGCAGCCACCTTCGAAATTGAATATTCCCCTTTCGCTCCATCCATGTTCGTCATCACCGATCAACTTTCTATTTCTATCAGCTGACAAGGTGGTTTTACCTGTACCCGAAAGTCCAAAAAACAAAGCTGTCTCCCCTTCCTTCGAAGTATTCGCCGAGCAGTGCATCGAAAGCACATTATGCTGGAATGGCAAAATAAAGTTCAATATTGAAAAAATGCTCTTTTTAATCTCTCCTGTATAACCGGTCCCTGCAATCAGTACTATCCTTTTTGTAAAATCAATCGCGACAAAATTTTCGTTGATAATGCCGTATTGATGCGGCTCTTCGATAAGAAGCGTCGGGGCAGCTAAAATCGACCAAGCAGGCTGAGCATCCAAATTTGGTTCCGGCCGCAGAAACAGGTTATTGGCAAATATACTTTGATAAGCTGTTTCCGTAACAACCCGTAAATCTATTTGATAAGCTGGATCAGCCCCTGCTGCGCAATCTCTTACATAGATGATTTTATCACTTAAGTGAGTCGCTACTTTCGAAAATAGTGCTTCAAAATTGGCTGGAGACATCCGTTGATTGATTTCTCCCCACCAAACGCTATCTTTTGTTAAAGAATCTTCGACCAGAAACCGATCTTTTGGCGATCTTCCAGTAAATTTTCCCGTATCAGCAGCGAGTGCTCCCGTATCAGAAAGTCGACCTTCGTGATTTGCTAAGGCATGTTCGACCAATTCAGAAACAGGCAATTGATAAAATACATTTTTTGTACTATCAATTTTTAAATATTTCAAATCAGGCGCGTTTCCAATGTTACCCTTTTTCATATTTTTTGTTTGTTTTAAAATGTGCCCAAATTTAAAGGCATTTTTCGCTAAAAACAAAACTTAATTATCTAAAAATCAAGCTTATTGTACAAAAAACACAAAAACAAAACACTCATTAACAATAACTTATAGAGATAAAAAAAATTAAACTTTTTAGCATATTTTTTTAGCACATCAATTTATACTTATCAAAAAATATCACATATTTTTCGTAAATTGTTCCAACCTTTACAAATATTAATAAGGTAAAAAACAGACCGTGTAACGTCCATCGACCATTGATCGTTGAAAGTGGCAGCAATGTCCAGGCAGACGGACTAACATGAGTAAAGATAAAGAGATGAAATAGCTACAATTGTAGCACAAACACGAAAGAGCACAGGGTGGCTTTCATGCTATCTGACAAATAATTGCTTGTGCTTAAAATAAATTGGATATGCTATATAACCATTAAAAGACACATAATCTGCGAATGAAATTACATGCTATAGAAACGGGATTTTTTAAACTCGATGGCGGTGCAATGTTTGGCGTTGTTCCAAAGAGTATCTGGAACAAAACAAACCCGGCCGACTCAAACAATATGTGTACCTGGGGAAACCGTCTGCTCCTCATCGAGGACAGTAACCGATTAATGCTGGTCGATACAGGACTTGGAGACAAACAAAATGAAAAATTCTTCAGCTATTATTATCTTCACGGGGATGCAACGCTGGATAAATCATTAAAAAATATTGGATTTGACAGAAGCGATATCACCGATGTCATCCTTACACACCTACACTTTGACCATTGTGGCGGCGCTATTGTCCGCGAAGGTGAGCAACTAGTTCCGGCCTTTAAAAATGCACATTTTTGGAGCAATAGTGACCATTGGTCTTGGGCGACCGATCCTAACCCGCGCGAAAAAGCTTCTTTCTTAAAAGAGAACATTTTACCGATACAAGAGAGCGGGCAATTGAAATTTGTCGAAGATCATCAGAATCCTTTTGGAAACAATATCGCTATCCGTTATGCACACGGCCATACAGAAGCGATGATGTTGCCACAGATACAGTATAAAGGCAAAACAATCCTCTATATGGCGGATCTATTGCCTTCGGTGGGACATATTCCCATTCCCTATGTTATGGGTTATGATGTCAGACCTCTCGTGACCATGGAGGAACGCAACAGCTATTGGAATGAGATCGTCGATAATGAATACATCTTATTTTTCGAACACGATCCCATACATGAATGCTGTACACTTCAACGTACTGAAAAAGGTATCCGGGTAAAGGACATTTTCAAACTGAGCGAGATTTAGCTTGTCTGATCAAAGGAGATCAAATAGGATATAAAAAAGGACAAACAAAAAAGGCTACTTTGAAAGTAGCCTTTTTTGTTTCATGTATATGTTTAGAATCTAAAGCCCAAAGCCCAATAATTCTCAAAAAACCAGATCTGTTGAGATGCTTTATCTACCCCTCTTCTTCCAGTTGTACGAATGTTTGTTAAATCAGTCCAGCCCGTTTTGAAGTTCCCCTGAAGATAGAGTCCTTTATAAAAACGGTAGTGCAAACCTACTTTTGCCGAAGCACCATAACCCGCAATGTTCCAAAAGTGGTTGGCTCCTTCGCCAAAAAGATGTACGTCGGAACGAGGAATCAATAGACCTACATCCACACCAGATTCCATTGTCAGCACCTGTTGACCTTTGCGATTATTGATGATGTCATCATAACGCTCCAGACCTACTGAGGCAAAGTTATAACCATCTGTATGCTCAAATGTCAGCATGGCAGAGTCTACAGTAATCAATTCACCGTTATATTGACCGGCGCGGTTTCCCGTCGGGATACCAGGATTAGAAATCTCTTCACCTATAAAACCGGAAATTTTCACCTGCTGCGGAATATCGACCACATATTTCATATGATCCCATCCCAATGAAATTGAATAATTATCTTTGATATAATAACCAAAGTGCAGATTAAATTGTGGAATAGTCAACCGGCTTGGATCAAAATAAGTTGATCCAAATTTAGTTGGCCTGTCACCCGCTTTTACATCGTGCAGTATAAAGTCATAATTGGGACCCGTAAAATGAATATCTGATTTCGCGTAAGAAGAGAAGTTGTACCCCCAAAAGAAGAAGAATTTGCCCTTGTTACTTTCTGTTCTCAAATTTTTCGGTTTGAAAATGCTTTTTCCTATCTCAGGACTTTCTTGGGCAAATAAGGCAGAAACACTTAATGCAAGTGCTCCAATTGTTAAAAATATTTTTCTCATATCGGTGCTAAAAACGTTGGGCAAAAGTACCGGCATTCTATTTTATAAGCAAATAAAATCAGTGGAAATTGGTAAAATATGACGAAGATCACAGAAATGTCATTCCCCTTGGGAAATAAAAAAAGCTGCCTTCCAAGAAAGCAGCTTTTTATTTTATTTCTAAAGAGTTATTATCCTTGATTTTTGCGGATGATATTCAAAGCTCCACCGGCCTTGAACCACTCAATTTGTTGTGCATTGTACGTATGGTTCGCCAAAATCTCCTCCGATGTACCATCAGCATGATGTAACACAAGTGTCAGTGGTTTACCTGGAGCAAATTCTGTCAAACCGATAATATCAATGGTATCATTCTCCAGAATCTTGTTATAATCGTCTTTGTTCGCAAACGTCAATCCCAACATCCCTTGTTTTTTCAGGTTTGTTTCGTGAATACGGGCAAAAGACTTAACCAAAACAGCACGGACTCCCAAATGACGAGGCTCCATTGCAGCGTGCTCACGGGAAGAACCTTCACCATAATTTTCATCACCGACGACAATTGAGCCAATACCGTGTGCTTTATAATCCCGTTGTGTTGCAGGAACAGGACCATACTCACCTGTCAATTGGTTTTTAACGTTATCCGTTTTCTCATTGAAGAAATTCACTGCACCGATCAACATGTTGTTTGAAATATTATCCAAGTGACCACGGTATTTCAACCAAGGACCAGCCATAGAAATATGGTCAGTAGTACATTTACCTTTCGCTTTAATCAATAATTTCAAACCTTTTAAATCCGTACCTTCCCAAGGAGTAAAGGGCTCCAACAATTGAAGACGGTCTGATGTTGGTGCCACATCAACCACGACGGAACTACCGTCAGCCGCTGGTGCCTGGTACCCTGGATCATCTACCGCAAATCCCTTTGTTGGCAATTCGTCACCCACAGGTGGATCCAGCTTCACTTGCTCACCTTTATTATTGGTTAACGTATCTGTTACAGGATTAAAGCCCAAATTACCAGAAATCGCAATCGCAGCAACCAATTCTGGCGATGCAACAAATGCATATGTATTCGGGTTACCATCAGCACGTTTCGCAAAGTTACGGTTGAATGAATGAACGATTGTATTTTTCTCTTGTTTATCGGCTCCTACACGATCCCACATACCGATACAAGGACCACATGCGTTCGTAAAAATCGTCGCATTGAGGTCTTCAAAAGTTTTCAGCAAACCATCACGATCAGCCGTAAAACGTACTTGTTCTGACCCTGGATTAATCCCAAATTCAGCTTTTGTGATCAATCCTTTATCCACAGCCTGTCTTGCAATAGAGGCCGCACGGGATAAATCTTCATAAGAAGAGTTTGTACACGAGCCGATCAATCCCCACTCCACTTGCAAAGGCCAGCCATTCTTTTCAGCTTCTTCGCGCATGCGTGAAACTGGTGTATACAAATCTGGCGTAAAAGGACCATTTAGAGAAGGTTCCAGCTCAGATAGATTGATTTCTATTAACTGATCGAAATACTGCTCAGGGTTAGCATAAACTTCCGCATCCGCTGTCAGGTGTTCTTTAATCACATTTGCCGCATCCGCCACTTCGGCACGACCGGTAGCACGTAAATAACGTTCCATCGATTCGTCATAACCGAAAGTTGAGGTTGTTGCGCCAATTTCAGCGCCCATGTTACAGATTGTTCCTTTTCCTGTACAAGATAAAGACTCCGCACCTTCGCCAAAATACTCAACGATAGCACCTGTCCCGCCTTTTACAGTCAAGATACCTGCAACTTTCAAGATCACATCTTTTGCTGCAGCCCATCCGCTGAGCTTACCCGTCAATTTTACACCGATCAGCTTAGGAAATTTAAGCTCCCAAGGCAAACCCGCCATGACATCACAAGCATCAGCACCACCCACACCGATCGCAACCATACCTAAACCACCGGCGTTCACCGTATGCGAGTCTGTTCCGATCATCATACCGCCTGGAAAAGCATAGTTTTCCAAAACAACCTGGTGAATAATACCTGCTCCGGGTTTCCAGAAACCGATACCATACTTATTGGACACAGAACTCAAAAAGTTAAATACTTCAGAGCTTTCGTTTTTAGCTCGTGCTAAATCTTTGTCTGCTCCTTCTTTCGCCTGAATCAAGTGATCACAGTGTACAGTAGAAGGAACTGCTACCTTTGGACGCCCAGCTTGCATAAATTGCAATAATGCCATCTGTGCAGTTGCATCCTGCATAGCAACGCGATCTGGAGCAAAGTCGACGTAAGAAACGCCACGTTTGTAATCTTCACTAGCATTGCCTTCCCAAAGGTGGGCATACAAAATTTTCTCAGATAAAGTCAAAGGTTTGTTAACCACTTGACGAGCCGCAGTAATGCGCTCGTCATATTGGCTATAGACCTTTTTAATCATATCTATATCAAAAGCCATATCTCTCTAATTTATGTTGTTTAATTAAGTTACTAAACCCTAATCACTCATTATTTTGTTGGAATAGGCGCAAACTTTGTTAAGTTAATGCCTTCCACAGCAGCTTTATATTCTTCGATATTCGGAATACGGCCCAAGATCGCTGAAAGAACAACAACTGGAGTTGATGCTAATAAAGACTCTCCTTTTTTACCATCTCTGTCTTCAACAACACGTCCTTGGAATAAACGGGTTGAAGTAGCCATTACCGTGTCACCTTTAGCTGCTTTTTCCTGGTTACCCATACAAAGGTTACAACCAGGGCGTTCCAAGTACATAATATTCTCGTATTCAGTACGTGCTGTACTTTTTGGTAAAGCATCACTAAATTCAAATCCAGAGTATTTTTGTAAGAATTCCCAATCGCCTTCCGCTTTCAACTCGTCAATTATATTGTAAGTTGGCGCTGCAACAACCAAAGGAGCTTCAAATGTAACGACACCTTTTTGCTGTTCAATGTTTTTCAACATCTTCGACACGATCTTCAAATCGTCTTTGTGAACCATACAAGAACCGACGAAACCTAAGTCTACCTTTTTGTTTCCACCGTAGTAAGAAAGGTCGCGTATCGTATCGTGTGTATAACGTTTGGAAACGTCCGCATTACTCACATCTGGGTCAGCAATCATCGGTTCTTCGATGATATCCAGATCAATAACAACTTCTGCATAATATTTCGCATTGGTATCTGGAGTTAAAGCAGGCTTAGCACCAGATTTAATTTCCTCAATACGTTTATTCGCCTTGTCAATTAAGCCCTGTAAAACATTGTTTTTGTTTTCCATGCCTTTATCGATCATAATCTGAATACGGTTTTTAGCGATCTCCAATGATTCGATCAACGTATTATCCTGCGAAATACAAATAGAAGCTTTCGCTTTCATTTCTGCAGTCCAGTCAGTAAAAGTAAATGCCTGATCGGCTAAAAGCGTTCCGATATGAACTTCAATAATTCTGCCTTGGAAAACGTTCTCGCCAGCAAATTGCTGCAGCATCTGTGCTTGTGTAGCATGAACCACATCACGGAAATCCATGTGTTCTTTCATACTGCCTTTAAATGTAACTTTTACCGATTCTGGGATTGGCATAGAAGCTTCACCTGTCGCTAAAGCTAGCGCCACCGTACCAGAGTCAGCACCAAAAGCCACACCTTTAGACATACGGGTATGTGAATCACCTCCGATGATGATCGCCCACTCATCAATGGTAATATCATTTAATACCTTATGAATAACGTCTGTCATTGAATGATATACACCTTGAGGGTCACGTGCTGTGATCAATCCAAAGTCATTCATAAATTTCATCAGTTTTGGAATATTCGCTTGTGCTTTTTTATCCCATACCGATGCTGTATGACAACCTGATTGATAAGCGCCATCTACTGTAGGTGAAATTACCGTAGCAGCCATTGCTTCTAACTCCTGCGCAGTCATCAAACCTGTTGTATCTTGCGACCCAACAATATTCACCTTAACACGAACGTCAGAACCAGCATGTAACACCTTACCTGGTGTTACACCAACTGCATTTTTATTGAAGATTTTCTCCACCGCAGTTAGACCTTGACCTTCAATTGTAATTTCTTTTGAAGGAGCAAATACCGCAGGCGCTTGAATACCTAAAGTTTCCGCTGCAAAAGTTTGGATTTTTTTACCAAAGACAATAGCATAAGAACCACCTGCTTTAATAAATTCCATTTTTTGAGGAGTCAAAGCTTTCGATATATCGATTAGCTCCTGCCCACCATTATATAACTTTTTAGTCTTTGTGTTGATCGTTAAAACAGTACCTGTAGCGACAGAATAAGCTTCTTCAAGAATCGGCTCATTTTTCTCATTACGGATTACGTTACCATTTTCATCCACTTTCTTCACCCAGTTTTTAAGATCTATACCGATACCTCCGGTTACATCTACTGTAGTCAAGAAAATTGGTGAGATACCATTCGTACCACCCACAATAGGTGCAATATTGACAAATGGAACATAAGGACTCGCTTGTTTACCTGTCCAAAGTGCTACGTTGTTTACACCTGACATACGAGATGAGCCTACCCCCATTGTACCTTTCTCAGCAATTAACATGACACTTTTACCAGGGTGTTGCGCCTGTAACTCAACGATCTGTTGCTGTGCTTCAGGTGTGATCATACATTTTCCATGTAATTCACGATCTGAACGCGAGTGAGCCTGGTTACCTGGCGACAATAAATCTGTCGAGATATCACCTTCACCAGCGATAAAAGTAATCACCTGAATTTCCTCAGCAACCTCAGGCAGTTTTGTGAAAAACTCTGCTTTTGCGTAGCTTTCTAAAATATCTTTTGCAACCTCATTGCCTTGTTCAAAAGCTTCTTTCAAACGAGCGGTATCCGCGTCATATAAGAAAACTTGTGTTTTAAGAACCTCAGCCGCCTGTTTTGCAATAGCTAGGTCTGTACCCAAAGCCAGGTCCAATAAAACCTTGATTGAAGGACCACCCTTCATATGTGACAACAATTCAAAAGCGAAATCAGGTGTAATTTCAGCAACAACTGATTCACCCAGAACAATTTCCTTCAGGAATTGTGCTTTAACACCCGCTGCAGGCGTAGTACCCGGCAACGTGTTGTAAATAAACAATCTTAAAGATTCAGCTCTATTTTCATTGTTTAAATCTTTAATCTGAGCAATTACTTCACTTAGTAATTCTGCTCCGTCAATAGGCTTAGGATGTAATCCTTGGCCTTCTCGTTCTACAACCTCTTGTACGTAATCGTTGTAAATACTCATAGATATCTATCTTTCTATTTTATGGGCAGCATAGAAACACATTGTCTTTCTAAACCACCATGTCTGTTATATAATTAAGCTAATGCACCATCTATCGGGTCTCCCTGACAAATCACAAATTAGCCCTTCCACTTTATGTTTTGAAGCTGATCTATTTGTCGTAAATCAACTTGCATGACTAATTACAAAAATAGTGAAAATCCAGCTTTAAACGCATGCATTCCATTTATTTAAATCAATTTGGAATTGTTCTAAACAGCACTTATGCAATCCTGCCATCTTTTTTTGAAATCCGCTATGCTGCCTCTATTTCTGTCATAAAAAAAGGTGATTTATATTATTAAATCACCTTTTCGTCTTATATACTTTCTACAGTTATATCAATGTCTTTTAATGCTTTCACAGTTTCTAGCGGATCTGTCGCGTTGAAGACAAATGAACCTGCCACCAGCACATCTGCTCCGGCTTTCAATAACTGTGCTGCATTCGCAGTCGTTACTCCCCCATCGATTTCAATCAACAGACCATCATTCACACCCTGTGCCATGGCTCTTAGTTCCTGCACTTTGGCGTAAGTATTCGGAATAAATTTCTGACCACCGAATCCCGGATTAACAGACATGATACAGACCAAGTCTAAATCCGCCAGAACATCTTTCAAAAGTGCTACTGGCGTATGTGGATTCAAGGCAACACCAGCTTTACAGCCCAATTCCTTAATCGCAGCCAGTGTACGATGCAAATGTGTACAGGCCTCATAATGCACAGTAATAATCTCCGCACCAGAGTCTTTACATACCTGCAGATAACGGTCTGGATCAACAATCATCAAATGTACATCCAAAGGTTTAGTAGCATGTTTTGCAATAGCCTGCATAACTGGGAATCCAAAAGAGATATTGGGAACGAAAACACCGTCCATAATATCAATATGAAACCAATCTGCCTCACTATTGTTTACCATGATAATATCATCGTATAATTTCGCAAAGTCTGCCGCAAGAACGGATGGTGCAATTAGATGTGATTTTGTTGACATGTTGTATTTTTTTTGCAAAGATAACAAGTATTTTCTGTTCATCACAGCATTTACCCGATTTAATACCTACAAACGACAATTGGCAGAAGCTGCAGAAAATAAATTATAACTACATTTGTATATTAACATTATATCAAAAATATAGCTCGCAGTGGGAAGACTAAAAATAAAATACAAAAGAGAATTAAACACAACGGAGAACCTTATCCGAAAAATTGGATTAATACTTATCACCATCATTCTGATCTGTATATTCCTTCCCAAACAGCCTCGTTTTCGCTATGAATTCCAAAAAGGAAAAGTATGGAATCATGAGAATCTGATATCACCCTATAATTTTGCCATCCTAAAAACGCAGGAGGAATTAAATGCGGATAAGAAAAGTATCTTAAACACGATTCAACCGATTTACAATGCCAATACAACAACGAGCAAAGAGCAGATTGATCAATTCAATACCGACCTCGCCGAAAAATGGCAAAGCAGTAAACTGGATACAACACATGAAAATATAGCGGATTATAGAAATGCCGGCAATGCCATCTTAAGCCACCTCTATGGCAAAGGCATCCTGTCGCTGAACAACCGGTTCCAGAACCGCAGCAATGACAAATCACCAGCGTCCAAGCATTACAACTTCACACTCATCCAGGATAAAGTTGCCAGCCAAAAAAACACAGCCGACTGTTACACCATTGAAAGCTCCTATGGTTATATGGATGAGATTATGCCCAAATTGACCAAGATAAAACAAAAGAGCTGGCTGGAGGAAACCTTAAAAAATTACATTACCATTAACTACATCTACAACGATCAGCAAACTGAAGCTTTAGAGCAAAATGCCATTGCAAACATATCGGCTACGCGCGGTGTGGTCCAAAAAGGAGAACTAATCGCCGAAAAAGAGAAAATCATATCCAATGAGACTTACCAGAAACTGGAGTCGCTCCGTAAGGTATATGAAGACGAAGGCAAGATCAGTGGAAATCAAAACTATGTGACTCTGGGGCAATTTCTGATTATCTCGCTTGCCCTTTCTATTTTGATGGTGTTCCTTTTTCTTTTCCGTAAGGACATCTATTTCAACAATAGGTTGCTAGTCATTATCATGATTGTGATCATTGGTATGCTCGCAGTCCTGTCTTGGGCTATCAAAATCAAGATACCCAATCTCTATTACATCCCATTTTGTGCTGTCCCCATTATAATCCGGATTTTATTTGATACACGGGTGGCGCTCAATATCCACCTGTTGATGGTATTGCTAGCAGGTCTCTTTGTACCGAATAGTTTTGAGTTTGTCTTTTTACAATTTATGGCGGGGATAGTTGCGATCTATAGCATTAAAACATTGGTCAAACGGGAACAACTGTTTATTTCCTCGGCCATTATCCTCGGCACCTATTGGATTGCTTACATTGGCTTGGTCGTCACGAGAAACGGATCGATAGACACCATTTACTGGTCTGACCTCCTTCCCTTTTTCGTAAGCGTGATGATTACCCTATTGGCTTATCCGATGATCTATGCATTCGAAAAGTTATTTGGTATTGTATCAGATCTAACGCTCATGGAGCTTACCAATAGTAACTCCAAGTTATTGCGAGAACTTTCTTTTAAAGCGCCGGGAACATTTCAGCACTCCCTACAGGTAGCTAATCTAGCGGAAGCCGCTATCTACAAAATTGGTGGGAATCCACTGTTGGTCCGTGCCGGAGCCCTGTACCACGATATTGGAAAATTGACAAACCCTCAATTTTTCATCGAGAACCAGCGGACAGAAAAAAATCCGCATGACGAGCTTTCTCCGGAACAGAGTGCGCAGATTATTATATCACATGTCATCAAAGGGGTCGATATTGCCAAAAAACATCAGCTGCCAGATGTTATCCTTGATTTCATCCGCACACACCATGGAACGACGCGTGTTGACTATTTTTATAACGTTTTTGTCAAGAACAATCCCGATAAACTGGTTGACGAGTCTTTATTTACCTACCCCGGTCCTATTCCTTTTTCCAAGGAAACAGCGGTGCTCATGATGGCCGACTCGGTTGAGGCAGCGTCCCGTGCACTGAAAGAACCTTCAGAGGAGTCTATCAATAATCTTGTCGACAAAATTATTGAGCACAAATTGATGCGCGGCCAGTTCAACAATAGTAATATTACACTCAAAGATATCACCGAATCTGCGGTTATTTTTAAGGCTATGCTCAAAAGTATCTACCATGTACGGGTAGATTATGATTTGAGCAAAAAAACAATGTAATTTTAATTGTCAAACAACAAATTGAATTTCAAACGCTTATTGCAACGTTACATTTTTTTTGCATTTTTTTTATTATTTAGACTTTGCAGAATCAAATAATTGCCTTATGTTTGCAATGTCAAAACGAGGAAGGGTGCCTGAGTGGCCGAAAGGAACAGTTTGCTAAACTGTCGTACTGGAAACGGTACCGCGGGTTCGAATCCCGCCTCTTCCGCCAAGACAAAAAAGCTTTTTGAGAAATCAGAAAGCTTTTTTTTTGTTCATTGCCTAAGGTAGCACCAAAAACAGCAGGTATGGCTATTTTCCACGCTTTACAATCAGATCGACCAGTATCCAGCATGGCTTTCACGTGCGGTTCATGGGCACATTTTAAGGACCCTGAATATCCCGATTGGTATGGATACCTCAAACGCACAGGTGAGCCCCTCCTTTCTTTAAAAGGTGGAAAATGGAAAGGTTGCTTCCATCTTCCCAGAGGACTATACCAATGCTGGAAAATACTAGAAGAGCTTCAACAACCAGCTATTTAACAGCGGGTACAGTAAATCGTATCGTCACTGCACATGGGATGCATGTGGAAACGGGAAGATTTAATATTGTATAAATTTGTGCTTTTTTACCAATTAAATTATGTGCAACTTCTTTTATTAGCTCAATTTTTTGATTCGCATTTTTCAAATGATCAATACCGGACTCTACTATTTCGCCATTTGTAGAAATTGTAAGATTATAAAACAAATTAATTGTTCCATAGGGATTGTCAAATTGGTAATTTAAATCTCTATGATCAATATTTATATTACAGTCATATTTCCGACCATTTAGATTTTTAGAATCAAAAATCATAATATTTTTTCTAAAGTTAAATATTGTCTTTTCTAAGTAGGAAAGCAAAACCCTTGAAAAAGTTTCATTGGAAATTCGCTCAAGTTTTTGTCCCAATAGCGGATCGTTTACCATTTCATCTATTAAAAAATATCCTTTAATATCATTTTTGGGATTTTCCTTATTTTTTCTAGCAATAGTCCACATTGGATAAGGTTGTCCTCCAATATAACCTATTTTCGAATTATAAGGATATTTCTGATAATCCCTCCAATCCATAAAAATGGAGTCATTACTTTTTTCGCCAAAGAATTTACCTATATAGACACTGTCCCTAAAATCTATCTTATAAAGATGAATTGAATTCATACCCTGAATGACAGCAAATAAAGACGAAGTATCCGAATTTCTAAAATAGGTTCCACTTTCAGGAACCTTTTGTAAGGTTTTAAAAGTTGACGGTTTTTTCCGAACTTCAGAAACACATCCCAAAGTGGTCAAAATAGTCAATACAGATATTACTATAAGTACTTTATTTATATTCAATGATACCATTACTCAAAAATTAAGAGAATGACTGGCCTCGAAATCACGTAGTGGTGATACGATCATTTTTGTTAAAATCCAACTGATCTAAGTCCGTCGTGGATTTAGTATCCTGTTTCGTTATTTTCTATAAACATTGGAAAGTTCTCTAATATATACAATCATTTGACTCGGTTTTATTATTCTGCCAACGGTCGCCAATGATCAATTCTCAGCACTCTTCCCTTTTTCAAGTCAATTATGGAACAAAAGTGTATCAATTTGAACTATACCCGTGATATTAGAATATAGAATACAATTTTAACTACTTTTAACTTAAACGAATCTAAAAACGCTGCATTTGTTGGTTACTTTTATGTACAAAAGATAATCAATGAAAAAATATTTAACTTCCTTATTTTTCTTCCTGTTAATTCTAGGAAAGCTACATGGACAGACAGATTTATCGAAACCTAAAGATGTGCTCACCATTTTAAAACATCCCTTATCGTTTAATGATTTGATTAAGCAATTTAAAGGGAAGGTTATTTATATTGATTTTATGGCTTCGTGGTGCAAACCGTGTATTCAGGAACTGAAAAGTTCTAAAGGACTTGATGAGTTTTTTACGAACGAAGATATAGTCAAACTCTATATTAGTATCGACAATTTTGGAGAGACGGATAAAGCTCTAGAAGTACTAAAAACCGAGAACGCCACAGGATATTTTGTAACATATCAGGCACCGGACGGAAAACCGAATCAATTTGCAACGGATTTAGAAAACCTATTTTTATTCGACAGCAAAAAGCAATTTAGAGGCATACCTATTTATGCAATCGTCGATAAACAAGGAACACTGATCACTAATGATGCAATAAGACCGAGTTCTGGAGAAAAGCTTAAATATCAGCTAAAACAAGTAAATGTGGCTAACAATTAAATTGAATACGATCGTTCAATATAGTCCTAGAACAGAACCAATTTTCGAGATAATAGAAGAAAAAATACTGTCTGAGAAATCAGACAGTATTTTTTTGTTTTCGGAGGAAAGCAGTACCAGACTCCCTACTTCGCATTAATTTGCACTTTTCCTGAAATAAGTCCCTTACTATTTGCTCTAACGACAATTGACCCTTTATTTTCACTTTTGACGATCACCAATGCTTTGCCGTGAAATGCGTGACGCGACGCCGATTGAAAACTGGTCAGATCCGTCGTATTGCCATTGTCTGTCGCCACAATTTTAGCACCATTTCCCTCCACCTCAAATTCGATTCTATCAGCGGCATCCGGGACGATTGTACCAAACTCGTCCACCACAGAAGCATGTACAAAGCAAAGTTCTCTGTTTGCTGTATCGAAAGTGGCATTTTCTGATGACAATTGTATGCGGTGCGCTTTCGATGCCGTATGGATTGTTTTACTCAGCACCTTCTCCGTTCCCTGATACGAAATTGCCTCAATCTTCCCAGGTTCAAATTGCACGCCTCTAAATACAAGGTCGTACCGGTCTGGGTCTTTGGACTGTTCTCCTATTTTTCTACCGTTCAGATAAAGCTCCACCCGGTCAGCTTGATTAAAATAGACCACGACGTCTACCTGGTCACCCTGCTTCCAATTCCAATGAGGCAATACATGCAAGACCGGTTTTTCTGTCCATACACTTTGATACAGATAGTAGACATCCTTCGGAAATCCGGCTAGATCCACAATGCCAAAGTACGAACTTCGCGCCGGCCAAGTGTATGGCGTGGGCTCGCCGAGATAATCAAAACCCGTCCACACATACATACCTGCAATATGGCTGTATTTTTCCATTAACCGCAAGCTCGTCTGATGGTTTGATCCCCAAGGCGTGAATACATTGTCGTAAGCCGATATGCTCCTGTCCTTGTTGCCCCCATCAAAAGGAATATCCCATCTTTCGGGCCACATGCGACTAGAATCATAAGGAACCAAATCATATTTCCCACGGCTTTCCAATGCCGAGGTGCTTTCGGTTACGATAAATTTCTTTCCGGGACGATCCTGTGGGAAGCTTGCCCATTTTTTATGATTGTAGTTATAGCCAACTAAATCCACCGCGTCACTCATCAGTACGGGATTGGCTTTGGAAAGCTCATTATTAGCAATGGTGGTCGGACGTGTGCCATCTAGACTATCGACGATTGCTGCCAGCGCGATCGGAATGGCTGTACCATCAGCTTTGGAATGCCATTGCTCCTGCGCTTCATTACCCAGGCACCAGATAAACAGCGACGGATGATTCCGGTCCCTTTTGACATGGTCAACAAAGTCCCGCTTGTACCATTGATCCCAGTATAAATGATAGTCATAGGGATTTTTATGGCCTTTCCAGACATCGAATGTTTCGCTCATCACGACAAAACCCAGGCTGTCGCAGAGATCCAAAAACGCTGGGGCCGCAGGATTGTGTGATGTCCGTATCCCATTCACCCCCATTGCTTTCATCATGCGGAGCTGACGTAATGCTGCAGACCGATTAAATGCCATGCCTAGTGCGCCGAGATCACTATGTAAACAGACCCCCCGGATTTTAAGCTGTCTTCCATTCAGTATAAAGCCCTGCTGCTGATCGAAGCTAAAATTGCGTAAGCCAAATTTGGTATGCTGTTCATCCAGCACCTGACCATCCACAATGAGCTGCATTTTTGCTGTATATTGATAGGGACTTTCAATATCCCATAAGACGGGATTTTCGATAACGATCTGCTGTGCGATGGGATGTAAACCTGCTTTGACAGCGTTCAAAGTAGTACGTTTGCTTGCGACAACAGCACCTTGAGCGGAAAGGACCTCTGTCAGCAGCGTCATCTTTTTTGACTCTTTACGGCTCTGCTCAATTGCCAGCGACAGGTCTACTGCTGCACGTTTGTCGGTGAGCTGCCTAGTTTTAATGAAGATACTGCTGGTGCCTATGCTGATTGGATTTCGGCTGATTAATTTAACATCCCGATAGATCCCCGAACCGGAATAGAAACGCGAGTTGGGTTGATTCTTGTTATTTACTTTGACGGACAGCAGATTGTCCCTACCATCCCAGTATAGATCATGTGACAGCTCATATTCGAATCCGATATAACCATTGGGTCTTTTCCCTAAGAAATGCCCATTGATCCAGACTTCGCTGTTTTCGTATACACCTTCAAATGCGACAAATATCCGCTGCCCCCGCTCGGCCTTCGCCAGCTTAAACGTTTTTTGATACCAGCCTACGCCACCATCGAGGTAAGCAGCCCCACTCCCTGCGGGGCTGTTTTCTCTAAATGGCATTTCGATGCTCCAGTCATGCGGCAGATCGAGCTGTCGCCAGCCTTCTCCTTTTCGCCCATCGCTGTATTGCTGGTTTCTGTCCAGTTTAAACCACCAGCCTCCATTAAAATCAATAACCTTCCTGGATTGCCCACTTAAGGAGCTCGCGGTCACCAATAGCAAGAACAGTATACCTATTATTCGGCTATACCCTGTATCAAATAGTTGCTTCGGCATACATTTATGGGGTCTTTTTGGCAGCCGGTGAATCTTCAGTCAAACTCTCCTTGTAGGCCTTGCTGATAAAATTAAAGGTCAGCATGGCCGCTCCATCGTTCGAAAGCACGGGATCTCGCAATACTGCTAATTGCATGGTATTCTCGGTCAACGACATAATACGGACGTCGCCCCAGTCAACGACGATCCCATCTTGTGGTTTTCCATGTAAAGGCGAAGCCCCCGTCATGCGAATGGTTTTCTTTTCGGTATCGATATTAAAAGTCCCTTTCTGGACTTTGCCCAACATGGCGTGATTCACGTTAATGTTTGCACCACCTTTCAGGTCAAAGGTCATACTCCCATAATCGCCTGCAGGCATAAGCCAGCTATTGTCTTTCCAATCGGGTTCCCAGCTCCAGCTATCGCTGTTTAAAGGCGCAGCGGTTTTGTTGATGCTTCCCCACCAGTCACCGGTGCCGTAAAAATAAAGCGGACCTTTAAAGTAACGGGAGGTACCGTCAGCGTCTAGATCGAGGTACCAGGTTTTCTCTTCCCCTGCTCCGCCTGACAATAAGGTCCAGGTTTCGTCGCTAATAAAATCAGCATACATCTGATCGATTTTAAATGTCACAGGCTCACCATAGACAATTCCACCACGGGTCTCGACACCAAATTTGACCGTGTACTCACCAGGGAAAGGCATTTTCAAGGTCACCTTTTTTTCCTGGCTCCGTCCCTGCGGATGCTCCCATAATGCGGTGTATTTGGCATCCATCAAGCTGGTCAAATACACTATATTGGGATTATTGGCGTCATGTTCAATGGTAAAAGCTTTTCCCTTCTCCAACTGTGCCGATGTAACATCGATGTCCCCCAGTGTATAATTCTCTGGAGAACAGGCTCCAAAGAGTACCATCGCTACAAAGAAGCAGATGGCATATGTGAATATCTTTTTCATTTTTGTCTAGTTATAATTCAATGGATAGCAAGTGCTGCTGCTCTTGTGTCTAATTCCAGCCGGCATTTTGTTTCAGTACGCCATTGGATAGAGTAATCTGCTTGTTTGGAATCTGCATAAATCCTTTCGTTGTCAGAAAACGCTCTTTAGTCACAGTAACCTTCTCCGGTACCGAACCGCTAAGCACATCTTCCGTTGTTTCCAGTGTAGCGGCCGCATTATTTAGCCCCTGCCGCAATACATCCCAATAGCGAATACCTTCAAACGCAAATTCAAATTTTCTTTCCTTCAGAATATTGTTTTTTGAGGCTGCTAACGACACAAAATTGGTCTTATACGCTCTTTTCCGTACCTCGTCAAAGTATTTCTGTGCATTTGCCGAACCGAGTTCTGCCGCCATCAGCAAGACATCAGCGTAGCGGATGACAAAGTAATCCTGATCTTGGGACAGTTGCATATCCTTATCTCCGCCTGTATTAGTGGTACCATCCGGCAATGCCGTGGGGGCGTATTTTTTTATGGTATAACCTGTATACTCGCGCTGATCTTTCAGATCAAATCCCGTGATCTTCTCGCCATCGATATCAATAATTGAAGCAGTCTTACGCGTATCCGTATTGTCAAACTCATTGAAGAATTTTTTGCTTACTGTACACGCCCCCCATCCCTGGCCATAAGGCGACCAATTTTTACCACGTAAGCCAAGAAAGACTACCCAACGGTTGCCATCAACATAACCGTTGTAATTCGATGTATTGTTGAATTTCTGTGCAAACACCACTTCAGCATTTCCCTTACCAGCATATTTGGAGATATCTAGTGTATTGTTGCTTACATTCGGGATATAACTCGCAGCCGGCCACAGATTCTTGAAATCAGCCACCAGCGCAAACTGGCCACTGCTAATGACCTCCTCCAGTCCAGCCAGCGCTTCGGCTTTGGAGACGCCGATATCTTCGCTTCCATAATAGCCAGAATAAAATAGATAAACACGGGCTAATAGCGCTTTAGCTGCAAATGGAGTTGCCCGACCATCATTGGTTGCCGCAGCTGACTTGGGGTAAGCTGTGGCTGGGATATTGGAAGCCGCAAATTTAAGATCCGAAACAATCAGCTGATAAATCGCTTTGGGATCCGACTGCGGGGTATTCTCATTGGTCGGGCTCGTTAGCAAAGGTATGTTTTCAAATAGACGGACAAGATCAAAGTACATGGTGGCCCGTAGGAATTTCGTTTCCCCTTCAATACGTGCCCGCGCCGTTGTATTGCCCGAAAAATCAGTACCGTCTAATTTTCCCAATAGCGTATTACAGCGAAAAATTCCTGCATAGTAATCTGACCAGGTACCATCAAAAATATTATTGTCCGATTGCGATTGCGCAATATCAAAGCGGTCTATTGCCTGAAATGAGCGACCGTCTGTTGTACCTGTTCCACCAAAACAATTGTCGGCGGCCACCTCAGCTGTTAGATAGAATGACTGGCTCCCATTGGAGGTTGTCCGTTGATAACCATCATAACAACCGACCAAAGCCATGTCAGCATCGGCTACCGTTTTATAAAAATTGCTTTCCAAAACGCTTGTCATCGGTTCGACATCCAAAAAACTAGATGAACATGATCCTAAGATTAAGGACCCAAATAACATGGAATGATAGATATAGCTCGTTTTTTTCATGATTTCTTGTGTTTAGAATTTAACATTTAGGCCAAATAATACAGTCCTTGGTCTCGGATAGTAGCCAAGGTCGATACCCGATACCCAACCATCGGTTCCATAACCTATCTCAGGATCCATCCCATCATATTTGGTGAACGTGAACAGATTTTGCCCTTGTACGTAGAAGCGGATCTGATTGGCGTACTTCCATTTGATTAGCTTCGATAGATCATAACCTAAGGTCACATTGCTGATTCGAAGAAAGTCTCCATCCTGAATGTAAAGGTCTGAAAACTGCCAATTTACATTGGTTTCCGTCACACGAGGGATCGTACTGGAAGTCCCTTCTCCGGTCCATCGATCCAATATTCGTGTGGTATAGTTTGCTTGTTTATTCGCATGATTGCGGTAAGACTGCACAATTTTGTTTCCGAGGGAACCGTAAGCATTCACCGAGAAATCAAATCCTTTATAATCCAGTCCAATATTAAATCCATAGGTGAAATTAGGCATCCCCACACCCAGATTTGTTTTATCCGAGGCATTGATAATGCCATCGCTATTCTGGTCTACATATTTCACATCGCCCGGTTTTACATCGGCCTGAAGGATACCCTTCCCAGCTGTTTTCCAGGCATCGATCTCGGCTTGGTTTTGAAATAGACCATCCGTCTTATACCCCCAGAAGTAGCCAATGGGTAGACCGTTTGCGGCGCGATAAAATTCTTCCGAGTTATCGTACAACATGGCTGTCTGTCCGTGGATAATACCATCTTCAGTTGGTATCTGTCCCACCTTATTTTTGTTATAGGCACCATTTACCCCAACACGATATTTCACTTCATTAATCTTATCAGCCCAGTTTAGCCCCAGCTCCACACCTGTATTCTTTACGTCACCGCCATTGATAAAAGGAGGCAACGTTCCGGTTGTCGCCAAAACAGGCGCAGTAACCAGCCAGTTCTTCGTCTTTTTGACATAAAAATCAGCAACGACATCCAAACGGCTGTTTGCAAATTTGGCATCAAATCCAATATTGGTCTGTTCAGAAGTTTCCCAGGTCAGATTCGGATTGGACAGGCGGCTCGGATAAGCCCCAGCGATATTATTGTTGCTCGTTCCAAAGACATAATGTGCTCCGGGATTGGACGATGTAATTCCTGTTGAGGTACTAATGGGTGCCGCATATTGAAAATCAGCGATATCCTGGTTACCCACTTGCCCCCATGAAGCACGGAGTTTAAAGAAGTTTACAGCCGCTAAATGCTCTTTAAAAAACTCTTCCGATGAAATTACCCAGCCTGCCGATACCGAAGGGAAATATCCCCAGCGGTTGCTGCGTGAAAATTTGGAAGATCCATCTGCACGCAATGTAGCATTCAACAGGTACTTTTCCTTGTAGTTGTAGCCTAGCCTACCAAAATACGAGACCCTGCGGGTGATGTTCTCTGGTTTTCCCGACACCGTACGCGTTTCGACTACATTACCTTTTTCATCCAGGTGTGCCTGGCCTGTGGTATTGTCCAGATAGGCATGAGCAAAATCGTTGAACTGCGAAAGCAGATTCCAGTTGGACCCCGAAAGGTAAGTTCCCTGATAACGCAGCGATTCCATACCGATCATGGCCGAAAAACGATGATCCGTATGGATATCAAAGTCATAGGAAGCTGTATTTGTCCAGGTCAGAGTATGCCCCTTACTCATGTTCTGTGAGGTCGTTGTATGATCTTGGTTGTAGGTATAGATAGAGAACCGGTATAAGGGTGTATAACTTCTGTATTCCGAAGCATAATAGTTGAACCCCAGCAATGACCGGACCTTCAAGCCTTTGATCGGTTCGATTTCCGCAAATACATCCGCCAGTAATTTTTGACCATCATTGGCGTTGTTCGAATTGGTCATCATCACCCCATATGGATTGCTGTCCCCATTGTACCAAGGTGAATTGGAGGTATCATTGAAAGGACTTCCGTACAAGCCATTGTCCGAATACACCGGTGACAAGGGCGACGTGGCAAAAGCACCACGCAGCGTATTGCTGTACTGATTGCCAACACTGATGCCTCGATTTTTAATGTAGTTAAAGTTGAGGTGCTGCCCTATTTTCACAAAGTTATCAAAGAGTTTATGTTCCGAGTTGGTTCGGAAACCATAACGCTCGTAGTTAGAAACGTCTTTACCACCCACAATTCCTTCCTGACCAATGTAGTTCATCGATAAAGCGTAGGTGGATTTTTCATTGCCACCGGTCAGGCCAACATTGTAATTGTCTGTTTTTGCATTATCCTTGAACATGTAATCCATCCAATTGGTATTGGCCAAACCGTCCATGCTGTTAAAATCAATCACCGCGGCTCCCGAATTCAGTGATTGCTCATTCATGATCAGCTTGTACTGATCTGCATTCAGCAATTTCGCTTTACGCGAAACGTTCTGAATACCCGTATAGCCATCAAACGACAGCACATTTTTACCCGCTGCGCCCATTTTGGTGGTAACCAAGATAACCCCATTTGCAGCCTGCGAACCATAAATGGCAGCCGAAGCAGCGTCTTTAAGTACGTCGATAGATTGAATATCGGCCGCATTCAAGACCGAAATATCCCCTCCCGGAACGCCATCAATAACGTATAGCGGACCCGAATTGCCGATTGTCCCCAATCCGCGGACGACAACTTTCATGTCTGCTCCCGGTTGACCCGAAGTTGATGTAATGGATACTCCGGGTGCTTGCCCCTGAAGCGACTGCAGCGGGTTCAACTGGTTGCGTTTCTGCAGTTCTTCACCCTCCACCTTCAAATTGGCTCCTGTATTCAATTTTTTCTTTTGTACACCGTAGCCAATGACCACCACTTCTTCGAGATCGGAAGCTTGTGGTTGCAGGCGGATTACCATATTAGGACCGGTAATTTTAACTTCCTCCGTTTTGTAGCCCACGTAAGTAATGGTCAATACAGTTCCCGCGCTCGCCGTCAGTGAAAACTTGCCCGATTCATCACTACTTGCTGAAATCTTCTGATTCTTTACTTTGATAGTCGCTCCCCCGATTGGCAAGCCCGAATCAGCCGAAACAACCGATCCTGTGAAGGATTGTGCCCAGACCAAAGAGGTCACGCTGGTCATGACCACGACGGCCACGCCCCTGCTCAACAATTGTTTGCTTATCATATGTCTTGATTTATAAATTGGTTTTCTATTATTTTAATTTGATCTGTACGGCTTTCCCTGTATAGGTTACTGCTGTTGATTTTTTTGATGAAACATCCAGTCCGACGACGTTGCTATCGCTGACAAAAATGATATTGAACTTTCTTTTGGTCAACATGCCCTCGAAATCTCCCCGACGGTTAGCTAAAGAAAGTGTCTGCGTCGAATTGTCGTAGCTGAAATCAATACGGCTGTACCTTCCTTTTTCATAATTATAGTTGCAGCCTTCGTCTTCATAGAGTGAAAACTGACCGTTTGCCCCTGCATAAATATAAAGATCCAGCACATCCGCCTTTTTCTCCGTCGTATACTGCATAACGGGTCCAATAGGTAATATAGATCCGGCTCTGACATAGACAGGGATACGTTCGTAGGGTGCCGCAACAAGCAGATCCTGCCCACCTGCTATCATCTTGCCATTGTATAGATCATACCAGCTGGTTCCTTTCGGAAAATGTATCTTGCGTGAGGTCGCCCCTTTTTCTGTAACTGGATTGATCAGTAAAGATGGCCCCCAGAGGTATTGGTCGTTGCTATCGAATCCATCTTTGTCTTGTGGAAAATCCATGGCAAGGCCACGTATCATCGTATAGTCTTCAAAAAAAGTCTTTGCGGCAAGACTGTAGTTGTAGGCGAGTAATTTATACCTTAGGCCGATCGCATAGGTCATGCTTTTATAGGCTGGATGATCTGCCGGAGCGATATTGTACGGCTCGCGGTAGGGATATTGTCCATGCGCCCTGAACAAAGGCAAGAATGCCCCGTATTGGTACCAGCGGCTATTCAGCTCGCGCCACTCCTCCAAGTCCACCGCATTAGGTTTGTGAAATCTATTTTCAACCAAAAAACCACCGGCATCCATTGTCCAGTACGGAATACCGGACATCGAGAAATTGATGCCCCCTGCAATCTGATCTTTCATATCATGCCATCTCGAAGCAATATCGCCACTCCAGGCCGCCGCGGCATAGCGCTGTTGGCCTGCAAAAAAGGAGCGTGTCAGAATAAATACCCGTTTATTGGGATCTGTTTCACGCTGTCCCTCGTAGATGCCCTTCGCATTTTGTAAAGGGAACGCATTATAATAGCGCACCGATGATCCTATACTCGGCTGAAAAACCGACTTTCGTTCATCCAGATCAATATTGGAGTGAATATCGGGTTCGCTGGCATCCATCCACCAGGCATCGATCCCGATTTTAAAAAGGTTATTGTCCAACAATTTCCAGAACCCATCGCGTGCTTCTTTGTTGAAAGGGTCATAAAAAGTTGAGGTATAACCCTTTCCAATCCAATCTTTACGACCATCATAGATATTGCGTAGATAGATCCATTTGTTCGCTTTAAATTCTTGGTATACGGAAGATTCTTCATTGATTTTGGGCCAGGCCGAAATCATGATCTTAAAGTGCTGATCATGCAGCTTCTTCACCATGGCCTGAGGATCTGGAAAACGCTTTCCATCAAATTTCTGGCTCCCCCAGTCGTTTTCAGACCAGTAAGACCAATCCTGCACAATATTGTCGATCGGGATCTTACGCTTGCGAAATTCGGTCGCCACCTCTTCAATTTCCGCTTGCGTTTTGTAGCGTTCCCTGCTCTGCCAAAACCCAAAGCTCCAAAGCGGCATAATCGGTGCCTTACCGGACAAGTGGCGATAACCTGCAATAACCTCATCCATTGATGCACCCTGAACAAAGTAATAATCAATGGCATCGCCGGCTTCCGAATTAAAGGAAAATAAGTTTTTACGCGCTTCTGGGATGGGACTCTGCCAGTTAAAGGTAAAATAAGACTCACCCCCATCCGGTATCCATTCCATGCGAATCTGATGCGTCTTATCGTTCTGCAGGTCTCTTTCTATTTCAAAGGTACCTGCATTCCAGGACTGCCGCCAGCGGTCGGCGACCTGCTCACCATCAATCCAGACTTTCATATAACCCGAATATTTAAAATGCAGCACATGCCTGCCCGTGTAGGGCGAGGAGAAACTTCCTTCATAGATGACTTTGCTTTCGGCCAGATTTACACCCTTTGGAAACTTGTGCTGATCCGTTAGATAGCCATAATCGATGATCGATTCTGGCCGGGATAAATAGATCTCGTCGGCTTTACTTCGATTTACATAGGTTGCTGTGAGCCAACCTGGTTCACCTTCCTTGGACAGCAACTTAAAAGCATTTAAGGGCAATAATGGCCTCACGTCGCCTGCCTTTGTAATGGAGTAATTGTGCCATAAGATACCATAGTTGTTGGTGGACAGCAAAAAGGGTATTCCGATTTCTGTATTATACTGCAGCAGCGAAACCTGTTTTCCGCGGTTATAGTTCATCACCGCGTTCTGATGTTGGCCAAGTCCATAGATCCCTTCCTCAGCATTGACAATAAAGTCTTGGTTAAGGTGATAAAACGCATCTCCCTGATAACTATTGGCTAAGAAAGAACTTGAATTTCGCTTTGCTTCTTTAAGGATGGATTGCCCCTTCAGATCATAAAACGCTACTTTGCCACTCTCCAAAGAAACGACAGCCTGCATATTGGCTGTTTTTAAATTGACGGTGGAGTCGGTCGAGCTTACCGCTAAAGATTTCACTTGTCGACGCAGTGAATCGACGATGACTAAACTTGTTTGGCTCGGTAAAGCGGCCCCTGTAGGAACAGCAGTGACACGCACGATCTTATCGGTCACGACATCCAAATAGACATCCTGATCAATGGAGGTTTCCGAATTTTTGAAGCTGACCTTAATCCCGGTAGACGTTTTTTCATAATGAGCTTTATTGGTTTGGCTAAAACCCTGCTGCGCCATTGTGAAGAGCAGCAAACCACTTAAAGCATACGTTAAGTTGCGCATTTAAATAAGATTTATTGGTTATTGTATTCCCTTGGTTATTACGCGTCCTTTCCTATTGAAAGAACGAATCAAATATAGAATGCAACCGGTTGTATAAGGGGTATGTTTTGTTAACTTTTGGGGGTTATTTTGTTAACATATACGGGAATATTTGCAGGCAGAACAGCTATCAAACGACTGACCTACAAGCTTTTTCTGTAAAAAGACGGCAAGTTTCCAAATGCAGATTTAAAATATTTGCTGAATTGTTTCGGATTTCCAAATCCCACTTCATAAGCAATTTCAGCCATCGATAATTTCGAATTCTGAACTAAATGCATGGCACGTTTGAGCCGGATATGCCGGATGTATTCCATCGGTGAATAACCCGTGATGGCAAGCACCTTTTTATAAAGTCCTACGCGGGTGATATTCATTCTTTTGGCAAGATGCTCGACAGAAAGCGAAGAATCACTGAGATCCTGTTCAATTTCCTTTACCAGCGCACGGATAAACTGTTCATCAGCAGATGCAATATCGGGCTGGGCTAGATTGACATTGATCTGCTTTTTATACCGTTTTACCAGCGTCTGCTGCTGATTGAGTATCTGCGCTAATTTCGAACGCAGCAGGCTGATATTAAAAGGCTTGTTGATATAATCTGTAGCACCGGCCTGTAAAGCCTCCAGTTCGATTTTCTGATTGACTACCGCAGTCACAATCAGTACAGGGATATGGACCAGCTTGGCCTGGGCTTTTATATAGCGACAAAAATCCAATCCGCTCTCTCCGGGCAGGCTGAGATCAGTAATGACCAGATCAACTTGCTGCTTGCTCAGGATCAATTTTGCTTCATTGATACTTTGCGCAGAGCGGATTACGTAAGCTGATCTAAGCATTCGCTCCAGGTAGCGAAGGAAATCAATATCATCTTCGACCAATAGAATTGCGGGTTTATCCTGCTTGCTGTCTTCAACGGGATCGGGGTTCGCTGCGGCCTTATTTAAGGGCAGCTGAATAGCAAATGTCGTCCACCGCGCATTGCTGCTCAGCCTGATATTTCCACCCAAGAATTCAACATAGTCTTTGACAATAGAAAGTCCGATACCCGTACCCTGATTCAGTTTTCCATTTGGCACATCCAGCTGCATGTAGCGTTCAAAAACGCGGGATTGTAGATTTTCGGGAATCGCTGTGCCCTGATTTTGAACCTCAATGCGCAAGGCCTTTCCTGCTTCTTGTTCGGTTACTTCGGCATGGAATGCCACAATACCGGATACTGGGCTAAATTTGATCGCATTCGACATCAGATTGAAAATAATGCTTTCCAGTTTGTTTTTGTCAAACCAAGACGGATATGCGTCTGGAGCGATATTAACCTGCAGGGAGATCTGATTGCTTTGAGCCATTCCGACAAAGGCATCGAGCTGTTCACGGATAAATCCCATGAGGTCCCCATACTCTTCGTTCAGTTCCAGTTCACTTTTCTCCAATTTTCTAAAGTCCAGTAGCTGATTGACCAATTTAAGCAGGCGGTCCGCATTTTTCCTGATCAAGTTTAGGTCAGCTTTTTTTTCTGGATGCTGCTCTTCATCCAACAACTGCTGTGTTGGGGTTAGAATCAAGCTAATCGGAGTCCTGAATTCATGACTTATATTGGTAAAGAAACGTGTTTTCAATGCATCTAGTTCTCTCGCCTGTGTAGCCTGTTCTTGGGCGAGATAAAGTTGATTGCGCGTCTTGACACGCAGTTTTGTCAAGTAAAAATAAGCCCACAGGACGACCAAAATCAGACAGGTATAGAAAAGAAAGGCCCAGGTAGAACGCCAAAAAGGCGGTTGTATATCTATTCTCAGGAGCAGCACACCCTCAGACCAGCTATTCGAATCGATGGCATGCCGGATATATAAGCTGTAGCTGCGGGTGTCTAGATTGGTGAAATTGGCACGCATGGTTCCCGGTTCAAAATCAAACCATTCATCACTCAGACCAGCAAGCTGATATTGGTAGAGTCCATTATGCTGTTGCAGGTAGTCAAAGGTAGAGAACTCTAACGAAATAGCATTTAGATTGTACGGAAGGCTCAGTTCCCTGAGATTATTGAGGGCTTGATCGTAAATGACCCGGCCCGAAAATTCCTCACCTACAGCTACCCGCTTGTTGAATAAATAGAGATTGGACAAAAGCGGCAGGATCAGTTCACTTTCGTGGCTAATTTTTGTAGGGTCAATAAAATTAAACCCTTTTGGCCCGCCAAAGACAAGTCTTCCGTCCCGCATTTTTAAAGCGGCGTTTTCATTGAATACGTTCCCCTGAAGACCCAGTTCCTGCGTAAAATTGCGGATGATAAACTTCTCTGCCTGCCCCTTGCCGACAATCGCCGACAGGCCTTTGTTTGTTGAAGCCCAAATAGCCCCTTGATTATCTACCAAGAGTGCCAAAATCGCATCGTCGCTGAGCCCATCTTGTTGTGTGAGATAGCTTATTTTCGCACCGTCGATTACATGCAATCCCTCTTGTGTCGCTACCCAAATCCGACCAGTTTTATCCTCTTTAATATCATAAATCAGATCATTCATCAGTTTCATGGGTGAACTGGATGTATTGACATAACTGATTTTGTCGTCGGGAGCCAACAATGCCAAGCCCGTAGCTGTGCCAATCCAGAGCCGCTTTTTTGAATCCTCAAATAAGACAGAGATATAACTGCTGTTGATAGTTTTGCCCTGTCTTGTATATGTTTTCGAAAACTGTTCTGTTTTTTTATCAAACAGGTACAGGCCGGTGCTCAGCGTTCCTATCCAAAACCGATGCTGACTATCTTCATAGATCTCCCATACACTATCGTCGTTCAATTTTCCGGGAGCCGAGTCACGGTGGAAAACCTTAAAACTTTTGCCATCAAATCGACACATACCACCCCGATAAGTTCCGATCCACAGCCTGTCTTCCGCATCCAGCAGTAGGGAAACGATCACGTTGGAGCTCAAACTATTGGGATCCTGCGGATCATGCAGGTATTGTGTAAAGGTTTTCTGACGGCTATCATAATAGAGCAGTCCCCCACCATTTGTCCCGATCCAGAGATTACCCTTGCGGTCCTCTACAAACTTATTGACATCGTCAAAGGGAAGTGATTTGGGAAGCCCTGGATAGTTCCTGATTAAGGAGAATAACAACAGGTTAGGATGATAATAACTGATACCGCCTTTATAGGTTCCCGTCCATATGATACCTGACTTATCCCGATATAAACAGGTTATACTATTGTAAGGCAGACTCCGTAAGTCATATTTATCATTGCCAATGATTTCGATACTGTTCGTTCTCTTATTGTAGACATTGATACCACCATGATCTGTACCTAACCAGAGATCTCCTTTATCGTCTTGCACGATATTGCCTACAAAGGGATTGGACAGTTCTTTTTGAATATGCCGAATTACGCCATCTTTTGGGTCAAGCCAGTATACACCAATGGGAATATCCTTTGAGAAAATCCATAAGACGCCCTCCTGATCGGCAAATAGATTATAATTTACAAGTTTATTGCTGACCGGCAATAAGCAGGTTTTGATACTTTGCAGTGACTTTGTATCGATGTAGCCCAGCAGGCCATTTTCGTAGATTACCCAGATCGTTTGCCCTTGCCCGGCTATCACATCAGCAATGCGATTGTTTTTGGTCAACTGCGGGACAGTACGGTATGTTTTGGTTTGGCTATCGTACAAAATCAGCGAACGATCGCTATACAATAGTGCAAAGATCTGCCCTTCCAGCCGCCTTATTGTGTGTACGTCTTTGACGGGCAACTTTAAGCTAGTCAGTATGGAATCAAGGTGCTGCAAGATAATGCCTGAACGCTGATCATACACATTCATCCCGTTGCTGGTACGGATCCATACATTGCCTTCCGGCCCCTCAAAGATTGCTGAAATCACATTTCCACTCAGGCCTGTGCGCTTACTGGCGGCATATCGGAAATTGGTGAATTGTACCCCATCAAAACGGCTCAAGCCAGACTCGGTACCAAACCACAGATAATTGTTCTTATCTCTAAAGGCACAATTGACGTGATTATGGACCAAACCTTGGTCAGAAGTCAAGGTTTTAAACGCATAGGTATTGACCTGGCTCCAAGCCGAAGATTGACCTACGAAAAGGAGAAGAAAAATGCTGAGATATACGTATAAAAAAGACTTAAGCTGCTGCATTGGTTATGATCTCCCCAATGATACAAAAATTGAGCAAATCCAGCAAATCCGAGCATTCATTTTAATGCGACCAATATTCTTATTAATTTAAACTAGCATTTCTGTATTCATTGGGCGTATACCCTACCCTATTTTTAAATAACCGGCTAAAATGCTGTGGATATTTAAATCCCAATTCAAATGCGATTTCATTAATTGTTCTATTGGTATCAAATATCCTTTCTTTAGCAATCTCTATTAACTTGTTCTGAATATATTCCTGTGCAGTTTTCCCTGTTTCTTTCTTCACAAGATCACCAAAATAATTGGGTGATAAAAATAGCTGTTCAGCAAAGTACGCTACGGTAGGCAGGCCGTTCTGTTCCGGTTGGTCTGACTGGAAATACGCATTTAATAGCTCATCAAATTTTTCTAAAACTCCTTTATTGACATTTTCCCGTGTAATAAACTGCCTGTCGTAAAAGCGCTGGCAATAATCCAGAAAGAGTTCGATGTTAGAAACGATAAGCTTTTTCGTATGCTTGTCGATACTGTGTGCAAGCTCATGTTTAACCTTGTTCAGACAATCCATAATAATCTTTCTTTCCTGCTCAGAAAGATGCAGCGCCTCACTGGCAGAATAGGAAAAGAAGGTATAATTGATAATCTCCTTTGCTAAAGAAGTGCCGTACAATAACTCTGGATGAAATACTAAGGCTGTTCCCTGGGGCTGATAGAAATCAGTACCATTCTCGCCTATCACCTGACCGGGAGCCAAAAATATCAATGTTCCCTCTTCATAGTCATAGTTCTTAAGGCCATACCTTAGATCACCGCATTTTATTTCCTTAAAAAACACCGTATAGAACTCATACCTGAGTTTGGAGAGTTTACGAGGACTTGCCTTGCTCAAATCAACCACACTGATTAATGGATGCAAAGTCTCATTGTTATTGAAATTATTGTATTCCGTAATACTCTTAAAATTGATGATCTCTTCCATTTGTTTAAATGTTATTAAACAAATTTACAAAACTGAAATTCAACAATTTATTATATCAGTAAGATTGGTAGAACTATCCGTAATCCATATACCTAAACCCTGGAATGCAACACCGAACTTTGTTTGTAATGGATGGTATAATATAAACCGGCCTAAATATAGGCTTAAACGTATTACATATTAAAAACAATATACACATGGAAAAGAGAAAATTAGGAAATAGCGGACTTGAAGTGTCTGCGCTTGGATTGGGCTGTATGGGCTTGAGTTTTGGTTATGGTCCAGCGGCTGTGCATACAGATGCTATTCAGTTGATCCGCTCGGCTTTTGAATCGGGAATTACTTTCTTTGATACGGCTGAATGTTATGGCCCCTTTACAAACGAAACCTTGCTCGGAGAAGCGTTGGAGCCATTCAGAGATCATATCGTGATTGCAACCAAATTTGGTTTTGAAAACGGAGATTCAAAAAAAGGCCTTGATAGTAGTCCTGCGAGAATCAGGATCGCAGTTGAGGGATCATTAAAAAGGCTTCGTACAGATCGGATCGACCTCCTTTATCAGCACCGAACCGATCCAAAAATTGCTATTGAGGAGGTTGCCGGTACAGTGAAGGATCTTATCAAGGAAGGAAAAGTGAAACATTGGGGACTGTCAGAAGCGGGAACTGAGACAATACGCCGTGCGCATGCTGAGCGCCCCCTGGCAGCATTGCAGAGTGAATATTCGCTGTTTTACCGTGAACCCGAAAAAGATATCTTACCGCTGCTTGTAGAGCTGGGCATTGGATTTGTTCCGTTCAGCCCACTGGGCAAAGGATTTTTAACGGGTGCAATTGACGAGAAAACACAATTTGATCCGTCTGATTTCAGAAATATTGTGCCCCGATTTTCAGCGGAAAACAGAAAAGCCAATCAGAACTTAGTGGAGCTTGTAAAATCTATTGCCCTGCGAAAGGAAGCTACTCCAGCACAGGTTGCTCTAGCTTGGTTACTAGCTCAGAAACCTTGGATAGCCCCTATTCCGGGAACTACCAAACTGCACCGTCTGGAAGAGAATATCGGTGCTGTGGCCTTGAAATTAACGCCTACAGATATTCAGCAAATCGAAGATGCGGCTTCCCAGATAACGATTCAGGGAGCCCGTTATCCCGCAGATTTACAGAACCGAGTCGGAAAATAAAAAGAGATTTAAAATTATTAAGAAATGCAACAGATCAAATATTTCATCGTCGCCATATTTATGGCAACAGGCATTACCTCCGAAGCACAGGACAAAATAAAAAATCCATTTGGACTTGTCTACAGGGATGCTATTACGGAGAATGTAAAAGGAAAAGTAAATATACATCCTGTGACCTATAAACTGAATGGAATAGACATCGCTGCGAATGTTTATACCCCCGCAAATTATGACGCTTCGAAAAAATATCCGGCTATTATCGTAGCCCATCCCAATGGTGGAATCAAGGAGCAAACTGCGGGTTTGTACGCACAGCGACTTGCTGAGTCGGGTTACATAACCATGGCTGCCGACGCTTCTTATCAGGGAGCCAGCGGCGGAGTGCCCAGACATACGGACAAACCACAGTTCAGAACAGAGGATATCCATGGAATGGCAGATTATATAGCAAACTATGCAGGTGTCGACCCTGCCCGTCTCGGTGCCCTAGGGATCTGCGGCGGCGGTGGGTATACACTCAAGGCCGCACAGTCCGATAAACGTTTAAAAGCTGTTGCGACATTAAGCATGTTCAATTCAGGTGAAGTGAGACGTCATGGATTTCAGAATTCACAGCTAAGCACCGTTGAGCAACGCCTTAAACAAGCATCAGATGCCCGGGCGCAGGAAGCAGCAGGTGGAGCGATCAGATATTCAGGTATTGCGAGCATAACGGACCAAGAAATAGCCAAAACTCCTACTGACCTCTATCGTGAAGGGTTTGAGTACTATTACAGAACCCATGCCCATCCAAATTCAACGTTTTTATATACCACCAGCAGCCTGATGGACCTGATGACATGGGATGCGACAGATGGAATCGAATTGATCGACCAGCCTTTATTGATGATGGCCGGAAGCAAAGCAGATACCAAATACATGACGGATGAGGCTTTTCCTAAAGCAAAGAACGCTAAAAACAAAGAGCTCTTTTTGATAGATGGCGCAACACATATAGAAACGTATTGGAAAAAAGAATACGTTGCAAAAGCGGTAAATAAACTGGTTGATTTCTATCACCAAAATCTTCAATAACAAGCAAAATATACTTATCATGAGAAAATTATTGCTCGGCCTATGCTTGATCCTATCTTCCATGCTGTATGCTGGCCAGTATACGGAGAAAGATCCCTTAAATAACAAAGAAAAGAGTTTAGTCCGTATCGCTGCGACAGCTGCCAAAGGTGACCTCGCAGGACTGAAAGATGTGCTTAACAATGGGCTTGATGATGGATTGACAATCAATCAGATTAAAGAGGGAATCATACATCTTTATGCCTACGCTGGTTTTCCACGAAGCATACGAGGCTTGCAGACCCTGATGGCAGTGCTCGAGGAGAGAAAAGCTAAAGGCATAAATGACAGGACAGGCGCAGATGCATCCCCTATTCGAAACGACCAGACAAAATACGATCGTGGAAAAGCGATATTAGAACAGCTCACGGGCGTACCGGAAGGAGATCCCAAAACTGGTTATGCAGCTTTTGCCCCGACTATTGAAGTATTTCTAAAAGAACATCTATTTGCCGATATTTTTGAACGGGATGTGCTCTCACATGCAGAAAGAGAACTTGTAACAGTATCCGTACTGGCCAGTATAGGCGGTGTGGAGCCGATGCTGAAATCCCATCTGACCATTTGTTTACATATTGGTTTATCCGCGGAAAAACTAGTGCAGTTTATAAGTGTTATTGGATCGACAGTAGGCGAAAAAGAAAGTTTAAATGCGCAAAAAGTCTTGGACGGGATATTGGCGGAAATATCCAAAATTTAAGAACTATGAATTTAAAAAACACAGCGATATTATTTATAACAGGCATATTGGGACTCTCCTGTAGCCAACAAGAGCAGCAAAATACAGTGCAGGAGAAAACACATGAGCCAGTTTTTGAAAAAGGCCAGAAGATTACAAACGACAACTTTACCGGAACAGTATATTTAAATAACCTGGTAACAGCAGATAGCCTCAACCAGAATGCAGTCGGCAGTGTAACCTTCGAACCGGGTGCTCGGACCAAATGGCATTCTCATCCTGCCGGACAGATTATCCTGGCTTTGGACGGAGTTGGTTATTACCAGGAAGAAGGCAAAGACAAAGTCATCGTTCGCAAAGGTGAAGTTGTCAAATGCCCAATTGACGTCCCTCATTGGCATGGAGCAAGTGCTGATTCTGCTTTTGTACAGGTTGCAATTACGGGCAGGGAAAAAGGAGAAACACTGTGGTATAAACAGGTAACAGACGAAGAATATAATCGTGAACCTAAATAGGACATTCGAATCTCGCTTCTTCCGCCAAGACAAAAACGCCTTTTGAGAAATCAAAAAGCGTTTTTTTGTTTTAGGCAAAGAGTACTATTGAATCAAGTACTTTCTGTCCTCTTACGCTTAGGCAAATAGTCTACATTTGCCACAATCAATTTACCCATAAGATTCTCAACGGCTATCTTTTCTTCTCTTCTTTTTTGCTAGAGGTCAGCACAAGAGCATGGATAGCTGGAAACAGCATGCTGAAAAAACGAAATTTGATCTATAAGCAGTATGGATGAAATTAATCCATCAACTGCAGTTTTGCAAGCTCGATTTTTGCATCATTTATATATACTTTAAAAGGCATTTCAACATAGGGATCTAACATTGTGTAGCCATTGACGAAATAATAAACAGACTTTTCAAAAGACTTCTTTGCATCTTTTTTTCTCTTCTGTCCCAGAAAAGCCAGTCCCTTATAGTAATATCCCTCAGCTAATTTGTCTGAATTTCGAAGCTGCTTGTCAAAATCCTCTAGCGCCCCCTTATAATCCTTTAATACCAACTTGATGTTCCCGCGATATAGGAAATCATACATTCCTACCCATTCTTCTCCATGTTCTTTACTTGAAATTGCTATACTTCTATTTGCATAGTCCAATGCGAGTTCATAGTGATCAAGACCAATTTCACAAAGAGCCATCCATGTATAGATATTGTAATCTCCAATAACCTTCGGGTTGTCAGGGCGTAACAGGTCAAAATTTTTAAAATCCTCAAGTGCCCCTTTATAGTCATGCAAAAATTTAGCTTTAGACCAAGCCCTAATATCCAAGAAATCGGCCGGCGATATTTCGATCGCTCGATTTAGACAATTCAACCATGTTGCGTAATCACCACGTTTCAAAAAAGGAACGCCTTTTTCCCTCCAGGCCTTTGCTAAGTTTGGGCATAATCTTATTGCACTATCAAGATAGAATTGTGACTGGTACGTTCCTTGATTGCCCTTTTCCTCGAAGAGCATTTCAGCCTTGGCACAATTAGACAGGGTATCAGCTTTCACTCCAAGTTGCTTAGACCCTGTCGCATTATTTCGATGACAAGATAAGAATATAAATATGCTAAGGAAGTATATCCGTAGTTTTTCCATTCCGAATAACAAAGGTTAAATATTGATAATAATCAGTTGGTTTCTGATGTATTTTGCCGATTTTCCAGTCTTTTAAACTCTTTGTAAAGTCCAGAATGGCAGAAACATGAGCTTTGCCAAATTGAGCTGTCCTATAATTGTTATCGACTTGCAATACCCTGAATCTGCCAGATTTTCCATCACAGTTTACTACGAATCTTACTGTGATAAATCCATCTTTAGCAGCTGGGCCGGAGAGGCTTGGTAGAAATAATTTACGCTTTGCCAATCTTAATATTTCTCTTCGCCCACCATGATATCCCCCATCTACACTATAGTATTGAGGAATATTATTCTCATAACAAACCTTCAATAAAGGCAAGTCAATACCCCTGTCCGGTTTGATATCTCCCACGCTTTGATCCACGTCTGCTTTTAACGACTCTAATACCTGTCCCTTTAGTGATTCGGTATTGTATATAATAATTAAAAGAGTTAAGTATCTCAAAAAATTCATTTGGGTTCAATCAAAATTCGTTAAAGCGCACTAATTGGTCTCCAAAATAAAAATACATTTTTTTAGATTACATTTAAAATAACAAAGAGTTATTAATTTTATTTTTAAAGAGATATCTACAATTATTATCAGTTTAAAACTCGTAATTTCGATGATTTCCTCTAACGTACTACAGATCATATTAAACATTAAACCAACTGGATACCATTTGACAAAAAAATTCACCATATTTATATCGGCCGATAAATATTTTCGATATCTTAACCTAGGAAACTTGTAAATTAATATTTAATTTACAAGACCGTATCACAAATGGTTTATTCCGCTTAAAATAAAATCAATATGAACAAATTATTATTAATAGTAGCAACTTTGCTTTCTTTCCTTGCCTGTAAGAAAAGCGAGCCCCTCGATGCAAACTTATATAGTGAAGTACAGCTAAATTTGGTAGGTGAAAATGATGAAAATGTCCTAAGTTCAAAACTAACAATAGCCGATCTGGATCTCTATTACGTCACAAGTTCAGGTGATAAAGTACTTCAAAATCATGGAAACCTAGATTTGCCGAAGAACATGGAAATTATAGATAGTCAACAGCATAAGGTACTGCGTCTGTTTGCAAACCTGGACGCTAAGCATAATGATTATGCGGAAACCTTATTAAAAGTAAAAGGCTACGAAGAAGTTTCCATAAAGATTAAGGTACAAAGACAAAAGGGAAGCCTTGGATACTCCGAGTTATTTTTAAACGGGACAAAAGTCTCGGCAGATCTTCTAGCTAAACCAGTGACGGTACAACTGAAAAAATAATTTTAATAGAAATGAAGAGGTTATTTATTCTGTCTGTTATCGGGCTGGCTATTAACGGTTGTTCAAAAAAAATCGATGGCACTGGCATTCGTGATGAAAAATGTAAAATAGTCTCCATCAAGAAATCAATGCCTGAGGTTTATACCATATTCAATTTCAGCTATGATGCCCAAGGAAAAATAAGCACCGTTGCTTATATCAGGTATGATAGCATTCAGAAAATGCCGCTGGAAATTGAGTCCACCTATAGCTATCATACGAGTTCTATAGTAGCCAATGTTTCCTATAAAAATAAAGATGAATTGAGCCATGAAGATACCTATACGCTGGATAAGAGAAATCTGATTATTTCCGACAGCCAGGGAAGGAAATTCGAATATGATTCCGAAGGAAAGCTAATTAAAATTACAAGTCGATGGGGCTCGTACAGTATTTTCTCCTATAAAGATGGTAATCTTGTTAGTCAACAGGATTACGATGAGGATGGTAAGCCCAACACATTGTTGACGGATAGTTTTGAATACGATTATACAAATGAATATATACCTTATTCAATGATTTATGGCGTCCATTATTTAGATCCAAGAACGGAAACAGTGCTTTACGAACAAGGATTTTTTGGCAAGCGAAGTAAAAATAGGATCAAGAGCTATAACACTACAGAAATATCTTACACCTTAGAGCCAAGTCAGATCAAAAAATTGTCTTCTGTATCTCCTTCAGGTTTTTTATTCATGGATTATTACTGGAGCTGCAAGTAAACGGAGGAGTCTGTCCATTCTTATCTAATCTTCGGTTTTACATTCCTTTATTGTCCTTTAGTTGAAGCTTTGCTTTTTTTGAGGTGCTATAGATAATAACAGCGCTTAGCATCATCAAGATAGAAGCCAGCAAAAACGGGGCCCCTGAAAACTGAAATGGCGCTTTATCATGTGTAAAGTAGTAAAAAAGATTGGTCATCATCGGTGGCCCGACAATCGAAGTTGCGCTTACCAGACTCGTTAATGCTCCTTGAAGCTCACCTTGTTGATTCGCAGGGATACTTTTGCTGATCATCGATTGAAGTGAGGGTCCACAGATACCGCCCAATGAATAAGGAATTAGAAATAGTAGCATCATCCAGCCCTCACCGGCAAAGGAAAACAGCAATAAACCCAGCGCATAAAAAATCAGGCCATAATAGATGCTTTTCTGCTCCCCTAATTTGGGCGCCGTCCATCTGATTAAAACACCCTGAACCAACCCAAGCAAAAGCCCCAGTATTCCCAAAGACAGTCCTACGGTCCTTTCTGACCAATCAAATTTATACATGGTAAAGAAATGCCAGTTACTCTGTACAGCGTGGAGTCCGATATAGACCAGAATTAATGCGACCGCCAAACTTGAAATTTCGGGATGCTTTGCCAGCAATTTCAGCGATCCAATCGGGTTTGCACGCTTCCACTCAAACGGCCGCCTTTTGGTTCTATCCAAACTCTCTGGAAGAATAAAATAACCATAGAGGAAGTTCAATAAGCATAGAACCGATGCAACATAAAAAGGAATCCGGGCTCCATAGTGCCCCAATACCCCTCCCATTACCGGACCTATAATAAATCCCAAACCAAATGCCGCACCTATCAGTCCAAAATTCTTCGTCCGGGTTTCATCCGTAGACACATCGGCAATATAAGAACTTGCTGTTGAAATACTGGCCCCAGTTAGGCCCGCAAGGATACGTCCAACAAATAGCCAACCAATAGATGGTGCCAATGCAAGTAGCAGATAATCTAATCCAAATCCCAGGAGCGAAATTAATAGGATCGGACGTCTTCCGTACCTGTCACTAAGATTACCGACCAACGGTGCGCAGATAAACTGTGTGCACGCATAGGCAAACCCCAACCAACCACCATATGTCGCGGCTTCGGTCATATCACCATGGATAAGTTCCGCGACAAGTTTAGGTACAACGGGAAGTATAATTCCCCAGCCTGTAATATCAATTAGCAAGGTGATAAATATAAAACCAACTGCTGCTTTTTTCGCTGTATTTTTCATGCCACAAAAATAGACAGCACCACAAAAGTAGGCATTGACAGCTTCATGGGTTTTACGTGCAATTTTTAAGGTAATTGGTCGATTACCTATGGAAGCTTGGTTATGGTCTGTTGATTCCGATAGGATGTTGGAGATACCCCGCTTATTCTTTTAAAATACCGACAGAAGATGCTAGTCTCTCCAAAATTTAATTCATGGCTGATTTCCTTGATGGACAGATTGGTCGATTTAAGCAGGGTCTTGGCTTCCAATATCAACAGATGATCAATCCATTGCGATACCGATCTACCCGTTTTTTCTTTCAGGAAGGTGGAAAGATACTGGGGTGTTAAATGAAGTTTCTCTGCATAAAAATTAACGTTTCTTTGTTCCTTGGCATGTTTTAAAACCAACTGATAGAAGTCATCGATAATTTCGTGTGTACGGCTTTTTGACAAACTCTTGGAACTAGGTAGCTCTGTATATAATTCGGCGATCATATTGATCATTACCATGACCAAATGTCGAAGCATTTCAGCTTTATTCGGGCTAGGCTTTTTATGGTAAAATCCCTTTATCAAAGTTATCAGTTCATTTTGTAAGCCACTTTCGTCCTCTTGTAGCCTAACGACAGGTTGCCAGCGCAGCTGATCGTTCATGACAAATTCACGCAGCATTGGAAATGCCGACATAAAATCGAGGGAGATCGCAATGGTTACGATTTCGGCGTCGTCACTCAGGTACTTTGTATCCATTAATAGCTGCGGTGGTAAAACCGCTATATCACCGGCATTTATTTGGTACTCCAGAAAATGGATCTGCATTTTCATCGATCCTTTTAGCATGAAACCAAGTAGCAATCCGTCAAATAAACGGCTATGTTCGGTATATCCATTACTTGCTCCGGCCAATTGATGGAATACAACGATGCCATCGGTCTTTTTTGAGGGATCAATAGGATACAACTGATAAACGTTATCCAGTGTGATAAATAAAGCCATGTACAAATATCGAAAATTTCAGTGTACACGATTCATTTATCTTTGCGATCGCTTTCATGGCCTCCCGGCAAAAAGGCGCTGAAAGGCCCGATGATGTAATTTTTCCGTTAAAGTCTATACCGAAGTGAAAAGTTGCGCCAAATTTCTGTTGCAAAGTGATGATCCGAATCCATATTTTCAAAAAACCAACTGTTTCCTCGTTTTACTAATTTTTGATCAATTCCATCTATCAGAATTGGCAGCTCGGTATCGAGCTTTGATAAAGATTTTTTTAACAACACCAGCTGATAATCCTGTCCTTTGTAAGTTAAACGGAACACCTGTGAACGATGTGGTTCCCCGCTTATCCCGTCAATTGTGCCTTGCATAAATATAGATCTTCTAAAATTTTTAAAATACAGCAATTACGCCAATACGAATACGCCAAAAGTATAAAATCGAGCAAAGATCAGCGTAACATTGCATTATTTTTATAACGAATATCAACAAATAATCGTGCCAAAATTGATGAATTTTCCGCTCCACTGTCGATGAATTTTTCCCTCCATTTTGATTTCGTCATTTTGGCTACAACCAAGCTCAATTTGGCAACAGGTACCCGATGTCTTCTGTAGACATTTGTGGTATGGAATCAAACAAAAATACCATGCAAAAGACAATTTTCATTACAGGAGCTTCTTCCGGTTTGGGAAAAGCAACTGCCAAACTATTCCAACAAGTGGGTTGGAATGTGATCGCAACCATGCGAAATCCCGAAAACGAAACCGAACTTACCGGAATCGATAACATCACGCTATTAAAACTGGATGTAACCGATCCTGCTCAAATTAAAGACACTGTAGCAAAAGCCATCTCTTTAAGCAAAATTGATGTCGTTTTCAATAATGCAGGTTATGGGCTAATGGGGGCGTTTGAAACGTTGAGCCACGAAAAAATACTTCGCCAAATCAATACCAATCTGTTGGGGGTATTGCGGGTCACACAAGCCTTTATTCCCCATTTTAGAGCACAGAAAAGTGGTTTATTTATTTCGACTACATCCATTGGTGGATTTATGGGATTCCCGCTAAATTCCATGTATCATGCGACAAAATTCGCCTTGGAGGGCTGGAGCGAAAGTATGTCCTTTGAATTGAAAAAATTTGGAATAGCCATCAAAACAGTTGCTCCGGGAGGAATAGCTACAGATTTCGCAGGTCGCTCTTTGGATATCAACCAATCTTCCGACTATCAGGACATAGAAGACAAACTTTTCGAACAAATGGGTCTGATGATGCAAAATGCATCTACGGCCGAGCAAATTGCGCATGTGGTGTATGAAGCTGCCACGGACAATAAAGATCAAGTACGTTATCTGGCAGGTGAAGATGCGCATGCACTCTATGAAAGACGATTGGAAATCGGAAAAGAAGCATTCAGGCAAGAAATCGCAAAACAATTTGAGGCCTAATCTTTTAATTCAGCAACTGCCTTGCGAGGCAGTTGTTTTTTGTAAATTTGTACAACAAAAACAGGATGCATACGATCAACTCCATATCCGAATTTCATCGGCAATTGTCCTTGCCGGCCCCTTTACATCCGCTCGTCAGTGTCATAGATGTAGCTGGAATAAAGCCCGATGAAAGCGACATCTGGGCGCAGTTCTGCGTGAATTTCTATAGTATTTCGCTTAAAAAAGACGTTACTGCAACATTAAAGTACGGACAACAGTATTATGATTTCGACAAAGGAACAATGAATTTCATTGCGCCCAAGCAGATTCAATCGTTGACGATTGCTGAAATCAGAAAGATGAATACCGAATGCGGAAAAGGTTACATGCTCCTATTTCACCCTGATTTTTTGTATACACACCCACTCGCCACCGAGATAAAAAACTACAATTTCTTTTCCTATGCTCTTAACGAAGCATTACATCTCTCCGAACGCGAAGAAAAAGACATTATAGAAATTTTTCTTAAAATCGAAAGAGAATATCAGCATATCGACAAACATACCCAAGGTATTATTTTGTCGCAAATTGAAATGCTATTGCAATACAGCAATCGTTTCTATGAGCGTCAATTCATTACCCGCAAAGCTGTTAACCATACGCTCCTCACCCAATTGGAAAAATTGCTGGATGCGTATTTCGGCAACGAAGAAACATTAAAACAAGGGCTTCCAACCGTAGAGTATTTAGCTGAAAACCTCCATGTATCAGCGCGCTATTTAAGCGATTTGCTACGTTCAGTTACCGGTAAAAACACGCAACAGCACATTCATGATAAGTTAATTGAAGAAGCCAAGGAACAACTCACGGCAACAAGCCTTTCCGTGGCTGAAATTGCCTATAAACTCGGTTTTGAACATCCACAATCGTTCAACAAACTGTTTAAGAAAAAAACCAATGTTTCACCTTTAGCGTTCAGACAATCGTTTAACTGACAAAACAGTATACATTAAATTTTAGTGCGAATTGTGTGTTACATTTAAAGAAACCTGCGCTTCCCAAATGCTTTCATGGCCATCCCTGCGGCTAAACCTCCGATCACATACCAGGCCACGGTCATCAACTTGGTGCGGTCGGTCTTTTTTATAGGCGTAGCGTCCAGACCTGCCTGCTCAGGGATGGTCAATGTCGCCAGGCCTACCACTGTTCCGAGCACTGCTCCTTTGAGCAGCAGATTTTTCTGACCGCCGTAGCCGATGAGGGTATATAACATGGCATTGGAAGCTACGTCTGCGCCAAAAGTTGCTGCCACCAACCCGTTGCCTTTTAGCGGTTTAAATCCGGCAAAACGCACTGTTTTTTGCATTGCCTCCGCGCCTACCTTATCGACTTCAGGCGCTTCATTATCAAACCTTTTGGCGATGCCATGAACTACATTGAGTACAAGCGCACCGATCAGTCCGCTCAGCATATCTTTATTGAATCCATTCATATGATTTTCTTTTTGTTTTCAATCTTGCTTATAACATGTATGTTCAATTATTCTGAGAACAGCGGGCAGCCTAAAATAGTTTAGGAAATCAAGGATGGCAAAATGACCTTTAATTTCCCGAGTAAAAATCCAAATGTCCCAGTCTGTAAAATTCAGTAATGTAAATACAACGAGTTTCGGAGCTTCTGGACTGCATTTAGGTCGCATTTATAGGTGCTGGAGGCCATGTCAAAATAATCAATCTATTGGATGGAAGGCCGCTTCATTTCCTTTGTCTCTTCCCTATGGCTTTTATGGGCCATCAAAGTCCATAGCTTCCAGCAAAAAGAAAAGACCAGAAACCTCTGAAAAGCCCGGTCTTTTCTAACTAAGTTATCCATCAAATGGATTATTATAAGGACAAGATTGAGCTGAACATCGTTTGAAAAAATTTCAATTAGCGGTTTGTCGGTACAGGCTCAAACTTGTAGGATCCATCTAGAGAAGAAGCGATAATGAAATTTCTGTCAATTTATCAGGTAAAATTTGACAGTTTTGCTGCAAAAATTTCAGTTTTTTGAGCTCGGTATTTTTTTTGTACAGGCCTTAATACAGTCGGCCGGCTGATAGATTTAAATTATTGTTATACTTCATTAAAAGGAGGTTACTATGAAACTTGCAAAAAGAAACTGGAACAATTTTTCACTTTTTTCGCCCATGTTTGATAATTTTAACCGTGAGCTTTTAAACTGGGACAACAAAAATTACTCATCAACAAGTACCACCGTTCCTGCGGTCAACATCAAGGAAAACGCAGACAGCTTCGAAGTGGAGGTCGCTGCCCCGGGCATGGCCAAAGACGATTTCAAGGTGACATTAGACGGCAATCTCTTGACCATATCTTCGGTTAAGCAAGAAGAAAACGAGGAACATAGAGACAACTATACACGTCGGGAGTTTAGCTACCAATCTTTCCAGCGTAGTTTTGAACTTCAGAAAGAGGTTGTCGATCAGGACAATATTCAGGCGCGCTACGAAAATGGTATGCTCCGATTGACCATACCCAAAAAAGAAGAAGCCAAACAGAAAGAACCGCGGATGATCGAAATATCCTAAAGATCCAAATAGCAAATTTAATGGTTAGCCTCCCGTGGAGGCTAATCTATTTTTTCAGTCTTTAACGCTAAGATTATGAAAACCTCGAATTACTATATTGAATTACAGATGTACAGCCACGGACAATACATCACTATCGCCAGTTTTGACCAAAAAAGCTGCGAAAAGATTATTCATGAACTGTTTGATGAACTGCGCGGTGAACTTGAAGCCTCAGACAGCAGACGTCTTCGCATCAATCTTCTTCTAAGCGACGCTGCAATTCAGAGGACACAATTACGATCCATCCACTGTACACTGGATGAATTGGCCGAGAATACCAAGATTATCATCAAGAAGACCTTCCGCTCAGTAAACTTTGACTGAGGGAAGTGCACTTCAGCATACAACACAAGCTATCTGCCTATAGACCATTTAAACACATTTTTTTTACAATCATTTTTCTCTAAGCCTTGATTTTTATCAAATTGATTTTTAATTTGGGCACGGTTTTTCAAAAAGGCACCTGCTGCCCAAACCGACATTTTTTAAAAGCTAATATTCTATTTAAATATAAATTTTAGTTATTGGATCATGTTAACAGAATTACTAATTACAAAAACAGACCGACGTTTTTCTTTCAGGCCATTTCTTATCGCACTTATTGTGCTGGCTAACAGTTTCTATCTATCGGGGCAATCCTTGAAGCCCATCAAATCCGGTTTCGAAGCGAGGTTGATCAATATTGAAGCACCTAGCAACGAACCCTTTCGTTATACAACGACCTTGACCAACGGATTCGCTCAATTGGTTAATTACAACCTGAATGCCCAGCTGCCTGATGGATGGCAGATTAGCTACCGCGTAGAAGGCTCGCAGGTGACTTCCCTGCAGATGCAGCCCAATAAAGCCCAGGAAATCGGCATTGAAATCAGCTGTCCGATCACGGCCAAGCCGGATAAATATAAAATTCCAATACGGGCTATATCCCCAACCGATACCTTAAAACTTGAGCTCGAAGCTGTAGTCAAAGGCTCCTATGCCCTTGAGTTGACCACCCCCAGCGGACGGCTGAGCGACGAAGTCGTATCAGGTAGTACCAAGGAAATTCTGCTTAAAGTCAAAAACACGGGCACCCTGCCACTCAATGCCTTGGAACTGACGTCCCAATTACCCAGCCGATGGGAGGCAAGCTTCGATCCGTCGAACATCAAACAGCTCGAAGCAGGTAAATCTATTGACGTCAAAGTCAACCTAAAAGTTCCCGACAAAACTATTGCCGGTGACTATGCTTCCAAATTTGAGATTAAGTCATCCAATAGCAACGCCGACATTTCATTCCGTATGATCGTGAAGACATCTTTGCTTTCTGGTTGGATCGGCATGCTTGTCATCGTATTGGCCATTGGTTTGGTGTATTTTCTCATCCGCAAATACGGCCGCAGATAGGGGCTTTACAAAAAGATGATCATCATGAAGGACCCTATCATTCAATTGACAGGCCTGACAAAAAGCTATGGCAAAGTAACCGCCGTAGACCAGTTGGACCTGCATATTTATCCCGGAGAGATCTTTGGCCTGCTCGGCCCCAATGGAGCCGGAAAGACAACCAGCATCCTGATGATGCTAGGCTTGACCGAACCCACGGCCGGCACTGCCTATGTCTGTGGCTACAATGCCACGCGCAATCCGATCGCAGTGAAACGAAAAGTTGGCTACCTGCCCGACAATGTAGGTTTCTACCCGGATATGACAGCGCTGGAAAATCTATGCTTCATTGCCAGATTAAATGGCCTTTCGGAATCCGATGCGCAAGCATCCGCAAAAGACATGTTATATGTCGTGGGGCTCGAGAAGGAAATGCATAAAAAAACCGGCGCATTTTCCCGTGGTATGAAACAACGTTTAGGCTTGGCCGAAGTGCTGATCAAGGCTCCTGAGGTTGCTATCCTCGACGAACCTACGCTGGGCATTGATCCCAAGGGTGTTGACGAATTCCTCGAACTCATCAAGCAGCTCAGCAAGGAACATAACCTTACTGTACTGCTTTCTTCACACCACCTCCACCAGGTGCAGCGTGTATGCGATCGGGTCGGTATTTTTGTCGGCGGAAAGTTACTGGTCGAAGGATCGCTCGAAAGCCTTGCCCATAACCTGCAGCAGCAGAAAGGCATCAGTACCGTTATTACCCTTGACCATGCCCAGGGCGATACCAAACGGTTTGAAGAAGCATTAAAGCCCCTGCCCGGACTCCGTGATCTTACCGTGAACGGACTTACGATCGAATTAAAGACAGACAACGATACGACTGCAATGGCAGTACGCATGCTGGTAAACAATGGCGCGGATATTGTTTCCGTGAGCCGCAACGACTACCAGCTCGACGATATTTATAATACCTATTTTGAGAACAGCATAACTATAGATAATGCCTATGAAAAATCTAAGGGTTTCTTCAAAAGATACCAATAAACGGCCATCCTTTCCGATGCAGGTTTTGGTCCGCAAAGAAATTGCGGCACATATCCGCAGCTGGCGTTTTATTATACTGATCCTGCTTATCGTACTAACCTTCGGCGCATCCCTCTATGTTTCATCCATGGGACTCAAAGACGCTGTCAGCAATATGCGCGATCCCGATCAGTCTTTTCTCTATCTTAAGCTACTGACCATAACGGACAATTCCATTCCGCCATTTCATGTTTTTCTGAACTTTCTGGCGCCACTATTGGGCATAGCCCTGGGTTTTGACGCCGTCAATGCAGAATATAACAACGGAACACTCACCCGTTTGCTGGCGCAACCAATTTACCGCGACAATCTGCTGTTCGCCAAATTTCTGGCGCCACTGGCCGTGGTAGGTACATTATTTGTTGCGCTGGTCATGCTGATGATAGGCGGCGGTCTCCTGGGTACCGGTGTTCGGATAGAACCCCAGGAGTTGCTGCGTATCTTCGGTTTTACCTTGATCAGTGTGCTCTATGTTGCCTTCTGGCTGAGCCTTTCTATCCTGTTGTCGATCCGCTTTCGCCAGCCGGCCACCTCAGCACTTACCGCCATCGGCGTCTGGTTGTTTTTTACGGTATTCTTTCCTATCCTGGTCAATCTAGCAATACGCCCCTTTTTGCCCAATCCCAATTATATTTCAGAGCAGGAATACATCGGCTATAATGAGCTGATCTTAAATCTGCTCCGGTTATCACCGAGCCAGCTCTATACCGATGCCACGACTACCCTATTGATGCCCTCTGTACGCAGCCTTGGTCCTATTTCCATGGAACAGATGGTCGGTGCCATCCCTTCGCCACTCTCCTTTCGGGAAAGTTTTCTGATGGTCTGGCCACAGGTCAGTGGACTCAGCGCAGCCATGATGATCTGTTTTGCCTGGTCTTATTACATTTTCATGCGGAGGGAAATCAGAAGTTAAGCGCTTTCGCCAAAGCAGCTTGTTACAACTGCACTCATAAACTGTAAGGCGCACGCTCTCGTGCGCCTTTATTATCCTCTTTTCAGCGCGCTCTTTTAGGTCATTTAGCAGGCAGGCTATTCGTGCCAGAGAGCTTGCGACATTCTATTATGAGCCTGAGGTGAACCTTTTCTCCGGAAATGCGCTATTAAAGTTATGGTTCGGTTTGGCCGATGAAGATCAATTGGATTTGTCTGCCGCTATTTCTTCCATCGTAGAACAGGATCAGGAACGTGTAATGGCTGCTCCATTAATGCTGACCTGAATAAGATTGCACAGGTAATCCAAAACCTGGTAGAAAATGCAGCTAAATATTCCCCATTAGGAACCCAAATTACATTTGGCTATTTGGCCACGGCAAATCAGGATATAGAAATTTTCGTCAGCGACCAAGGGATGGGAATTGCTGCGGAAGACCGAGATCAGATATTCGAACGATTTTACAGGGCAGGAAAAGATAGGGTCGGAACAATCTCTGGATTTGGCATAGGCCTTTATCTCTGCCGTGAAATTGTAGAACTGCATCATGGACATATCGCTGTGGAGAACAATTCAGCAGGCGGAACCACATTTAAGGTGTGGCTTCCCGCTCAGTAGTCTAAATATCGTCAATATTATAAGTTCTTTTCTTGGGCTTTTCGGAAGACAGATACGCGGGCATGTTGGTCATTTAATTGCCTTTAAATGACTTTTCTTTTTTTAGATAGGTTTACTTTTGTCGCAAATGTATCCCGTTCGGGATTGAAGAAGAGCAAAATGAAGAAAGAATCACGCCTCATATCGCTCATTGTTGGTGGCACCCTGTTTATGGAGATGCTCGACACCACAGCGATATCCACGGCCTTACCCAAAATGGCACATGATTTTGAGAGCAATGTGGTACACCTCAGTGCGGGCATTACTTCGTACACCGTCATGCTAGCTGTATTTATTCCAATCAGCGGCTGGATTGCCGACCGCTACGGTGCAAAAAAAGTTTTCAATACGGCAATTATCGGATTTATACTTTCGTCGATCGCCTGTGGGCTGAGTACCAACTTAACAGCCTTCGTGATAGCGCGTATCTGCCAGGGCACAGCCGGAGCACTTATGGTGCCGGTCGGCCGTCTCATTGTGCTAAAACATACTGCAAAGAAAGATCTGGTAGATGCGATCGGTTATATTGCCTGGGCTGGATTGTTAGGTCCTATTATCGGACCTGTGCTGGGGGGATTTTTTACAACCTATTTTAGCTGGCACTGGATTTTCTTTATCAATATACCGTTTGGCGTATTTGCGCTGTGGGCAGTGAATAAATTTATTCCAGCAATGGAATCTGAAAATATCCGTCCACTTGATATTGTCGGTTTTTTTATCAGCGGTATAGGTCTCGCGGGCATTATGCTGGGGACAGAAATGATCGGCGCAGCCAAAGGAGATTATACCAAACCACTTGTTACCATCGTGGCAAGCTTTGCGCTGATGGCTATTGCGGTGTGGCACTCCCGACGTATCAGGTATCCATTGATCGATTATAGTATCCTCAAAATAAAGACGTTCCGGGTTACAGTATATTCCGGATCGATTACCCGTATGGTGATCAATGTTGCTCCATTTATCCTGCCACTTATGTTACAGCTGGGTTTTGGACTGAGCCCATTTCATGCAGGCCTCCTCTATATGGCTAACATGCTGGGCAGTATGAGCATGAAGCCTGTAGCCATATGGATAACACGAAGATTTGACTTCCGTAAAGTCTTAATCGGGAATGGTATTATCTTAACATTTTTTACGGCCGGCCTTTCCCTGCTTTCCTTGCAGACACCGATCTGGCTTATAGCAATTGTGTTCTTTTTCTCCGGACTTACACGGTCGCTTCAATTTACAAGCCTTAACACCCTGGCCTATGCAGACATACCCAATGAGCAGATGAGCAATGCGAATACGCTGTATAATACGGCACAACAAATGGCGCTTGGTATGGGGATCGCCCTAGGCGCGGTGACACTTCACCTGGCAAGCAGTTACTATCAGGATACCGTTTATCAGATGCGGGATTTTAGTCTGGCGCTACAGTTAATTGCTGCCTTGTCCTTGCTATCCTTGATCGAATATTTCAAAATTAATCCGAGCGACGGAAGAAATTTAAGGGGCCTGCCGTCACAAAAAGAACTTCAGAAGGCCGCTTAAGCCCCTATACCTATATTTGGGATACACTTTTCGGGCTGCGGCCAAACTACGGTGGTACTCGTACGGGACATCTAACTCTACTACTTACCATCTGCAGCCCACAAAATAGCATTGGTGAACATCGTTTTAAAATCGTTGGAGGCAAATAGCGATCCACTGTGACCGATCAGAAAATATACATTTCTCGCTTTCACAGCTGTATTGCTCCAAATAACCGGATGATCGCCCATTTTGATATCAGAAACGGGCTGATAACTACGCTCATCGACATGAGCCAATACCTTAACATTCGGACGCGGGCTTTTGTCAAAGGTGTAAAACTCATCATTTGGTATTAGGAAATGCTGATTTACGCCTTTCATAACGGGATGTGTTGAATCTTCTACATAGACCGTAGCGGATGCCGTTTTAGCGATATAGTTTTTGAATCGTATACCGCCCATAAAATTGGAAAACCAATCCCACATCTTGTAACCGTCAAATTCCCCCAGCAGTCCGGCATGATGAAATCCTACCCATCCACCTTTGCCATGCGTTATATAATCTATAAATGCATTTTCTGCCTCCTTCGTCCACATATAAGGCGGATAGTCCAGCTGTATAATGACCTTAAACTTGACCAGATATTCTTTTGTCATCTTTTCAGTAGTATTGATTTCTGTCAGACGAAAGCCTTCTTTTTCACCGGTCTCCTTCAGCCATGCTAATCCTGCGTCAGTAAAAGACGCATGTTGTCCGCCCCTTTCAGTAAGCACCAATACATCAAATACCTGTTTAGTCTGTGCATTTAAACAGGGGATTGTTCCGATTGCCAATAGCCACAGCGCGACAATATTTCGGTATAGGAAGGTCGAAATCCTTCGGTTTAGATCTTGTTTTATCATAATATCATCTATTTAGCTCTTCTGGTTGATATTCCGCTGTTAGCGAAAGCCATTTTCCAGCGGTGGTCATCCAGACTTCTTTGTAGGTTGCATTATTGGCCTGCGGCCAATAGGGAACGTCTTCGTTGTATCGGGTTTGTATACCGACAGGCATCTCACCAACCATCTCCCCCGGAAGCGGACAGTATTGTTGCGCAAAATTGGCTCCTTCGCCGTAAATCAATGATTGGCCAAAAGGGTTCTTACCGACCGTCCAATAGAGCTGTTCTCTGCCGATCTGCAACAGCTTATCATTTTTTAAATATTTGCCCAATAGGGCTGCTGCCTTACCCTGGCTCAAATGAATTGCCGCATTGCCCCGAAAGGAAAACCAGACTGGAAAACGTTTTAAATAATACGCTTCGTCCAATTTAACACCTTGCTTAAGCTGGTCTACATAATCCTCTTTTGCTTTTTTACCGGCAAAAAGATGCTGTCGCTGAAAGCTGAGCGAGTCTTGATCCTCATCGATACGATAAACGCCCGCGGGCACCATGCCATAAGGAGCGGTATACTTCATCATCTGGAGTAGATAATCGCCATAGGCATGCAATGCTTGCTGCCAGCGCGATTGATTAGGATGATGAGGTTGTCCTTCTGCTAGCGTGACCAATGCCTGAGCATACACCTGCTCCCGCGATTGATGATTCGCGTGAACGACCACCTTTTGCGTTTTATCCCGATAGAAAAATCCTTTGAGACCATCGGCATCTCCTAGAGGTTCTTTGCGCTGTGCCAACAATACCTCGTCCATGAAATCGGCTGCATGCTGTGCATATCTATCCTGCCCTGTCAATTTATACAGTTGACTCGCCGCCCAGGATGCTGTCGCCATAAATTGACTTTCGGATGTCGCATAGCTATGCTCCCAAAATATCGGAAAATGATCATAACCTTTCTCCCGCCATTTGGCCACTGCAAAATCAAAATCCTCCATGGCCGTTTTTTTAAGTTTCTCACTTAAAGCCGGATCCTGGGTTATACTCATGGCCGCATAGGCCTCGTAGGCCGCAAACAAGAAATTATCAAAAGGACTGTCATGTACACGCGCCTTCATGTCATCCTTATTTCCGATCAGACCATCTGTCCAGATGACAATGCCGGCACTACTCGCCCTATACCCCTTCCCTAAGCGGGTTTTCAATATAAAATCTATGCCCCATTCGGCCTCTTCCATAAGCCGTAAATAAAGTGCCTGATTATCATTTTTCACCTTATTGGCCATTTCCAATAGCGAGAATACGACATCCCCTGTCTGCAGGCTCTGTTGTGAAAGATCACCTGCATCATGCCAGCCGCCATTATAGGCGAGTCTAAGTCCCTCAAAACTGGCTCCGATATCGGCATGACAGGAGCCATGCTTTTCCGACACCGGGTGTCCACAACGTTCACAAAAGATAAAATTAAGTACCCGCCATACCGAATTCTGCCAGATGTTATCACCGACGGTAAAAGGCAAGCTCTCAAGATCCGTCACCCTAATTTTATACTGCCCGGCCGTTGTGAGATCACTAAAGTCCAGCACATCAAATTCGCCGATAGACGTATGAACCTTTTTCTTTTTTCCCGCATACACCACTTGATTGTCGGAAACCCGAACAATCTGAAACGAAGCATTCCCCTGCTCACTACGCTTTAAAAGAGCTGTTTTTTCGCCTAAACGATCGTATCCTGTGGATGAATAAATAATGCGTCCCGCTGCAGGTTCCCAGCCCAGCATCCGTTCGGGGTTTTCCACCTGCTGCAGTTCGATGCCATCGATATAAAAATTTAAGGAGTCGCCGGTAACACGGTCTTTACCAAAGCCTGGAACGCCGAAAGCAATACGCGTAATACGATCCCGAGGCAAATCGCCGATTTCTAAAAAACAGGTATTCCAGGTTCTATTGACCAAATTTATTTCATGCGTGCCTTCCCTAAAATATTCATCTGGAATCTTCTGTTTACCATCATTGTAATAATGCAAATTTAAATGCAGGTTGCGACCACCCTCACAATCGGGATAGATTCGGAAAATAATGCGGTTGTATTTTTCCCAATTTTCTCCGCCAACCTCAAATACGGCCGAGGCACCGCCATAGTTTGCATAATCGCCATCTGTGGGCGCTCCCGGGGCCCAGTCTTTGCGGACCGTAGGCACCTGTAGTTTTACCTGGCCGGAGCTGGGTTCACCCGGCTTCCTCGTCAAAGAAATTTTACCCACGCCCTCCTGCCTCCAGTTGACGAAATCAGTGATTCCTTTGGGCTGATGCCGTAGTAAGACCTTTTTTTTCCAGCCAAGATTTTCCAGTGATCCTGTTGTATCTAAGGGCAATGGACGATGTAAGATACCCGTATTCCAGATCGCATCATTCAGTTTCCCATCTGCGGTAAGTTTTGCTGTCTGCCCCATCGCCTTGCCCGAGCACAGCACAAACAGCAAACCGATCGATGATGATAAAATCGTATTCATTAGCCTATTTCGCATGAAAGGGTGCCTTAAATTCTTTTCTAAACGTTTGAACGCCCTTGCTTGGAAAATCTTTTGGAACAGCTTGTGTTACCTTTCCGGTCACGGCCCATTCGCAGCCCCGCAGTAAAATGACCTGAAAACCGGTACATTCCATGGAATAACGCAGTTCAGGATCATTGCCGACATGTCCCATCACGGTCACAAACACCCTGCCCTTTCCATAATTAACCGTCCACATGATCGGTTCTTCGCGTCCGATTCCCTGCGGACGTGTATCATCAACGGTTGTTGCCAAAATTTCCATATGCTGTGCCGGCCCGCGGAGGTAGGTGTAAAGTTCATCTTTAAAATGACTCCAAACCGTTGGCAGTCCTTTCAAAATAGGATGCTCCACGGCCTTGTGCGTCACATCAAATGGATGCTGCAAGCCATGGTGCCCTGCCGGTCCGGGGCTATAATCGTATACGATCCGGTCATTCTTAAAGTAAACATAGGGACCCACGGACTCATCCCTTCCATCCCAGGCGCCCAATGCGGTCATCTTATTATATTCTGGCCAATCCGCCATGGGGACGATTGCCGAATGAATAACGACTAAAGCACCTCCATTGGCCATATATTCTTCAAAATCCTTTTGCGCCGCTTTACTCCAGGTGGTGCCCCCATAATTGGCAATCACGAGATTATAGTTGCCAAAGGCAGGCCGAAAGGTAGCAATATCCTGACCGAAGGGCGGACTTACCGCAACATCGACCTCAAAAAGGCCGCTCTGCTCGAGTATCTTTTCTATTGCATCTGTGCTCCCTTTCCACCAATGGGCGCCATCCTGTCCCGTTACAATAAGGGCTTTGTGTTTCTGCTGTGCCCATAGTGAGGTGCAAGCCAATGACAACAGGGTCAAGAGCATCGCTATTCGACTGAAGTATTTCATTATTATTTCCATTCTACGCGATCAAATTGCCATTTCGTTTTTAAATTATTTCCATTTTTGTCCACAGAAAACTGCCCATCCTTCATATAACGCCGGTATAATTCATATTTTCCATCGTTATTCCTATCCTCCAGCAGCAGCTCCCGCTGATCAGAAACCGTTATGTCGCTGACGTGTTTAATTTCTTTCGAGTAATAACCGATGATCACGTAGTAACACTTGAAAATATCAAAATAGGGATAATGACCATTGTCAGCCGTAAAAAGTAAAACATCCTCGAGCTCAGCGGAATCGTCCATCTGCACACGCAAACTCTTGTGGAGACCAAATCCGGGCTTTTGGACCTCCGGCGGAAAACGGTCCCAACCAGTAGGTTCAGTCGTTATAAACTGGCCCTGCGAAGTCTTTGCCAGCAGCAGAAACAGCACGAGGTATAAAATCTGTTTATAGTTCATTTTTAATCGATTATAGACTACATTTCACCTAAAGATATAGACTGCACTTCACATAAAGGCACCTATTTTCTTTACTTTAACTTCGAAATCTTCCCGGGCTACACGGGATCTATTTTTCATTTTCGTTCGATAATTATAGATCGTATTGATGGAATAGCCAAAAAAGTTGGCAATCTTCAAACTGTCTACAATTCCCAGACGAATCAGTGCAAAAATGCGCAATTCCGTATTCAGCACTTCCCCCCTTTTGAGAACAATCTGTTCTTCATCGGACAACAGCGCATTCACCTGATCCACAAAATCCGGAAAGAGATTGATAAACATCTTATCAAAATTTGCAAACAATTCTTTCAGTTCCTCATCCGTCAATGAGTTATCCCGCGTTATCCGGGCAAGTTCTTCATATTGCCGCTCCTGCATTTTTTTATTGACCATTTTTCGATAATTATCCAACTTTGATATATAAATGGAACATTCATTCAAAAAATAAGCAATATACTCTTCCTTAATATGATTGGCCTCTGCTACTTCTAAGTTGCGACTGGCCAACTCCGTATTCATATCATGCAGTTTGCTATTAAAAGTAGCGAGATCTGCATTTGCAGCAGCTAATTTGCGCGCTGATGCCCGTCCTTTCTTCAGTTGCTTATATACATAAAGCACAGAGATGATCAGCAATACCGACAAAACAGAAACCAGTAGAAGCAGTCCCTTTAGCTGCTCGCTTTTCTGCTCATTTTTACGTTGATATTCACTGTCGATGATCGTCTGAATATTGAGGATTTCCGAGCTCCGGATCCTGGTATTATAGGCCTTGATATTTTCTAGGGAGAAACAGATATACTGATAGGCCCTATTGATATCCCCCTCCTGCATTAACAAATTGGCTAAAACGGATATAGATGCATTATCTCTGATCGCAAGCTGTATATCCGACAGGGTCGACAGCGCCAGATATTTCTTTTCATTTGCGATGTCCCCCAATTCCCTATAGATCAATGAACGATGGAATGTGACCAGCGCATAACCAGGTTTGTCAGGTGATGTAAGCTGCAGGCGGCGATCATTGATCTTCAGTGCATCGAGGTATTGCTTTTTCAGTCTAAACTTTTTCTCTACAATGCGCAAATGCTCTTCCGACGCCTCTGGTGTAAGATCGCGCACGGTATCATTAAAACGATTAGCTTGCGCCCAATAAGTACTTCTCGCCTCTGTATGTTGCGTGTACTTTCCCATTCCAAGGTAAAGTTCTCTGTAAGCAATTGCATAAGGTACACTAAGATCATCATTCAATTCATTTGCCTTAACAGCTTTCAATAGCTCCGAAGCTTCCATGTACATACCCAGCCCGACAAAAAGGTTTCCTAACGCAATTGTAGATTCATTCCATTTGTTTTTGTCCTTTAATTCTTCTGCAATTCTTCGGTTTATATTGAGATAATGTATAGCAGAATCAGATACATAGTTTTTATACTCATTAAAAAGTGCAAAATTAAAATTGTAGCCTTTATCAGAGGTCCGTATTAGCGCATTACGTTGAATTTTTAACCCTTGTATCCTTTGCTCTTTCTGGCGCAAAAACAGTGCATTGTCCCTAATCCTCCCGTCTAGAAGATGCAATAAAGAGTCCACCTCACTTTGTCCATAACAAGCAACAGCGTTCACTATCCAAAATATAACGATCAATAGGTTTGTTTTCATAAAAATTGGTTACTTACATCACAAGACCATGTGTCATACACAGGCAGGTTTGAGGAACTAAATATAACAATTTTAACAAAAAACAAGTGTTTTGCCGTACTTATATTTTAAAATGTGTGTAGCTCGTAAATCCAAGAAAAGTATTGTCATTAGGAATACCGAAAGGAGCCTGCTGATCCCGCAGTGATTGCATATTTCCAGTGCCATAGTGTTTTAACGCGACTTCAATACCCGGAAACATTGGGCTGCTTGCGCTACATACGACACAGCTTGTTGTGCGGTTATAGGCTTTCCGAGTAAAATCGTATCCTGCAGATATCCTGTTTTGTAAGGCCGAATAGAGTGAATTATCTTCTTGCATAGAAGCTATTTCCGCTGCATAAGTCAGGCCTGTGAGGGAATATTGATAGTGGACACAATCTTGTCGGTCGCATAGCTCAGGCATCGTACCATCGGTGCTTATAACCAAAGGCATAACGGTTTTCAATGTTGCTATTCCATTCGCGTAGACACTCGTATTATTTTGGAATATCCCAATGGTCATAAGCGCATAACCTGCAGAAACATTCCAATTGTTTTTATAATTTGGTATTTTGTCGATATAGGTTTTCACTAAACTGAGATAATCACTAAATTGTTTAATATCTGTCGCCGACCAATTGGCCGAAACACCTTTCGGTTTATAATAGCGGATAATTTCTGCTGCTGCCACAAAAGTAGGCGTTGTCCAAGAAGTCTCCAGGGCAGGCTGATTGACATTATCTGTTGCATCAATAATCTCGTATTTTTTAAATGTTGAAGCCCAACCATTCAAAATACCTATGCATTTATTTGCATCGGCTAGATCCGCCGTTTTAGCGAACTTGAGTGCATAGGCATAGGCTAGTTCGGAATCCGAGCGTATCTGGCTTTTTGACGGACTGGTGTGCCCATTAGACCCTACAGCGACTATAGCATAAAACGAATTCGGATAGCTTTTTGAAGCAATAAAATCCGTAACTTTTTTAAATGCAGCCGTCCGCGTGGGATCGTTACGATCCACCTGCTGTGCGATAAGATCCAACGCCGCGGCGCTGTTTAACACACCAGGATGCGCAAAAGGGCCATCTTTTATCACTGTTGGAGGAGTAGGTTTCCTAATGGCCGTTTCTGGTACAAATCCGCTTCCACCATTCCCCTCTTTACATCCCATAAGAAGTACCCCGAACAGGAGACCGAGCAATACTTTGTTTTTCAATTTGTTCATTTTTTATTTAGGATTATTTAGTATTTCATCAACTCTTCTACCCCATAAAGGAGTCGCCACCGCTCGGTCTTATCTTCCTGAGCATAACGTTTATACAACGACAGATAGCTTTTTTGGCTGGGATCGAGAACTAAAACTCGGATCAGATCTCGACATATATCCTGCTGCTTCGCTTCCCAGCCACTGATCTGCTTGTAAGGCCAGCTTTTCACACTTTTACCCAAAAAGCCGGTCAAGTAATCTATGCCTTTTAAAATTGAACGACCATCTGCAGACTTTTCACCAAGCAAATTAATATTCAATGTTTGCGCTGTGGCACATACATCCAACATATGCGTCAGATTGTATTGCGAATAATGATAGGATAAGGTGCGCCATAATTCATTTGGCTGCCTGCCGTCGGGCTCAATCTGTGCAAAAATTCTTTTCTGAGGAAAATCTGCAATTATTTTTCGAGCTGCCTGCTCGTCACCTGAAAATAAGAGGTAGGTTATTAATTGCGCATCGTATGCTGTTGCATGATTATTTTTCGCGGTCCTTTCTTGATATCCTTGTTTGCTCTGGTGCATCCAACTAGCGAAATCGCTAAACCATTGTTTCAGGCGTACCTCATCATCTGCCGTATAGCTCGGAGAATCTTTTAACAGACGCAGGCTACTTAGCATTTCCACAAAAGAATAGCTATCAATCAGTCCTTCGGGGCGCCCTTTAGAATCATCTCTGCCCGGAATAAACTGCGCATAGTTCAGATTGGGATTCATTCGTGTTTCAGCGTTCAGAAACCATGTCCTCAAAAGCTGTACAGCTCTTTCTGCATATTTCTCTTCTTTGCTATAGAAAAAGGCAAGACAAAGTGTATTCACGTCAGCGCACATACTGCCCAATACATCACGGTCGTACTTACTGAGTTCGGGATTGGACTGTCCATCCCTGTTTACATAAGGTAAGTGATTTGCCGTTGTTGGATTGGGCCACCAGTAACGGCTTAAACTTACATAATCGTGCTTATCACCGCTCGGCGCAATAGCTTCCTTTAGTATAACGGAATAACTATTATGCCCCATTACCTCCGCTGCTTGTTCCAACAGGTTGTTATAAGCAGGTTGATAACTAGATGCGTGCAAGCTATCCCTGATTAAAGTCATTCTTTTTATATTCCACAACCATTGTGCAGATGCTCCCATCGTCATGACAACTAGAGACACGAGCGTCATATATATTTTTATTTTCATACTGATCCGTTTTTTATGACAACTACTAATTCCATCGATACGAAACAACGGATTTAGGGGGAATGGTATAAGAAAATTGTGCTTGCTTATCAGCAATCGTAATGGATTGTTGTATAGCTGATTTATTCAACAACACCAGGGCCATTGAGCCATCTGGATTTTGAAATCCAGCCTGTATCAGATCATCGCCGCCGGTAGACTTCGTCGCAATCCGTACAGCGCCCGGTTTTACAACCGCAGCTAGATGGCTGATGACATAATAGTGTGAATTCCTAGTGATTGACCGATAATTTTTAGTATCAATATCCACGGCTCCGTAACAGGTTTTACATCCACCTTCCCGCCAAGGACCACGATCCGAATCTAACATTAAATTCCAGACCATTACCCCGCTGCACCAATTATTTACGGTTCCCAAACCCACTTCCTCCATATCTTCGAAAAGACGAATGCCAAAATCGTGGCCTTTATTCCAGGTACCAATGGAAGTTTCTGTAAACAATAGATCTTTGTCTGGTCGAGCAGCATGTATACGAAGCAATTCGTCACGTTTACCACCATAGTTATGGTAAGCTGCTCCAGCAACATAACTTGAAGCGAGGCTGTCGGCGTAGATATGTAAGGGATATTCTTGCTGTTCTTTCATATTATCATAATTGTAGTTATGATCAAACGCATAAATTTTTGTCGTAAGGCCAGCAGATAAAATTTCAGCACCTAAGCTCTTCACAAAATCCCGCTGTTCTTTCCAGCCCATAAATAGTGATGCCGAATTTTTCCGGTTTAAAGGCTCATTTTGAGGTGTTATAGCATATATTTTTACACCATTTTCCTCAAAGGCCCTTATCCATTTGACGAAATATTGTGCATACGCGGTATAATAACGTGGATTTAAATGGCCACTCGTCCAAGAATTAAAGGGCAACATATCGACAAGATTATTCACTTTCATCCACCGTGGGCTTGTCCAAGGTGATCCCAGAATTTTAATTTCCGGATTGATGGCTATAATTTCTTTCAACACAGGTAAGACATAATTCAATTCTTCATCCTGTAAAGCAAAATGCACTAAGCCTTCTTCGTCACAACAGGTATATTCGCTTAATGAAAAATCTGAACATCCAATCGAAATACGGATATAACTATGACCAAAGCCCTTAATGGGATCGAAAGTTTCGCGTAAAAAACGTGCGCGATCTTTCTTTTGCATCCGCATTAAGTTATAACAAGTGGATCCTGTCACAGCAGCACCGAAGCCTTCCATTTTTTGAAAGCGGATTTGAGGATCTAACGTAATTGTGCTCGAGACAGCCTCTCTGACAGTTTTATTTATCTGTATTTTTCTTAAATCCTGTTTTTTATCCTGTGTTGTCACATAAATCTCAACTTGGCCTTTGGAGAGTCTGGGTGCGGCCTGTGCAAAGCAACAAATTGAGGACGAAATCAATACGAACAGTAAACGGCAATTGCGTTGTTTCATTTTTTATTTTATCGAGGTTTAAAATTGAAATTGTCGATTGACGTAGTCTCAGTCAATCCATGAAGAACAAATTTATAGTTTCGGTCTACTTCAACATACTAGATCAAAAAAAAATGAGAAAAAAGAACCAAACATAAGACCATAAAAAACTCAACATAAACAACTTATAGAAAACTTTATTTAAAAAAAAGTAAATACCAATGACTCTCAATCCGCTTAACAAGGAGAGAAATATCTTCATCGAATCAGGCGGTTTTCTAAATTTTTAGGCGCATAAACCTCATCGACAACCACTTTTTGTCTGAGACAGAAAACAGGTAAAAACCTAAAAAGCAAAACATTACAACATACCTTTCTTTGGAGAAATCTCACTTTTCCTTTATAGACGAAAATATCATAATACAGTCCATTAGATTTGTATCATAACCGTTGCAAAATATCCACGGTCGGCAATACCGCACTGGAGGAAATTTACATAGCCAATTTTAAACTCAATTTACAGCATCTAATATGATTTAAAGAACCATCGCATTCTGGCAAAGTTTGTTGTACCAACTTGCCAACAGACCTATTAAAAAAACAAATAAAAACAACCAATTGATTAACGCATGTCATGAGAAGAAAAACAAAACTTTTCCTGCTACTAGGAGTATCTTCAGGAATTTACGCCTGTAAAGAGGAAGTCCAAATTGACACTCCAAGTATTACTTCATACCAAACGGCCGAAGTTGCTTATATGGGCGACAGTATACCTGTGGATATTACAATTAATGGTGAATATCCGATAAATACCATCAAGGCGACTTTCTTTCAAAACGACCAGCAGATTGCCGAAAGTATTGTTCCGGCCAATAAAGCGGGTATCTATTCGAATAAACTGCTGGTACCCTTTATCAAAGATATCGCTGATGGTCCAGCTGAAATACAGCTTATGGTTAAAAACAAAAATTTTAACTACACGACTGTCATTGTTCCCATCCAGGTAACACGCCCTAAATTCCCCTATTTGACCCTCAAGACAGCTTATGGCGACTACAAGATGGAGCCCGTAGTCGGAGAACCCTACGAATATGCCGTTACGGAGGCCTTTCCCAATACAAAACTCAACGCCTTGATTGAGGCTCCCGCCTACGGAAAAAATGGAAATAGCTTTTTATTTGGAGGTGCAAGTATTAGCGCATATGCCACCAACAAGGATTCTATCCCATTTCAAATCGTCCGGGCGCCAGGCAGTACATTTACTGTTTCCTTCGACACCCGTAGTTTCGAAGCTGCTCCCTTCCTCAAACCCTCCTTTGGCGGTATTGAATTTCCGAATTTTGCGAATAACATCGCTGTCATCGAAGCAGAATTTAAACAAAATCAACCAATTGGATTGGATGGCATAGTCGATATTGCCAACTGGTGGATCAATCCAAGTTTTCTTTCAAGCAATGGAGACGGCACGTATAAATTCCGGGCTATTGATGGTAAGTATCGCATAACAGCCGATCAAGCGTTGAAATACTTTAAGATCGAACCGATGGAGGGCAACGCGCTGGCCAATTTTGATCCAGTCAGTAAAACAGGTGGCGTGTGGGTCAATGGTGGTATCGGTGATTCAGATGGCTCCGCACTCAAAGAACGTTTCGGTATTCCATCTATGGCAGCAAATCCCTCCCTATGGAACCCCGAAAAAAATGTGGCCATGGCCCCACTCGGCAACGGTATTTATCAAATCAAATTGATAGCCAATCAAACCTTATTCTTGAGCAATGTCTCTGGAAGTACAGCTGGTATTGCCTTCTATCAAAACAGCCGGTCATTAGACAATTACTTTGCACTCAATTTAGTACAGACATTGTATGGAAGTCCTGGACAGCCCACATCTGCAGGTGGTTCGGCACGTTTTGAGTTAAAAACTTCTAGTGGCAATCTGAGCAAAGGAGCACCCATAATCTCGACCGGGAGTAACCGCTCACTGGGAGCCAACCGGACATATGTCTTCACCTTAGACACGAAGGTATCTCCAGCCGCAGTAACCATCACTTTAGAATAATGTAGATCACAAAATTATGAAGATAAGCGAAAAAACAATATTCACAGATAGTAGCCGTTTTATGCACCGGAATCTACTATCTCTTTCCCTGCTATGCGCACCTTTTGGTTTATTTGCCCAGCAGGCAAAAGTATCGGGCCTAATCACCGATAGCAAAGGAAACCCTGTTTCAGGTGTAACGGTTTCCATCAAAGATCAGGTCACCAAAACAAATACCAATGGATCTGGACAATATACATTACAAGCCTCACCCGGAAATACGTTAGTATTTACCTACGTAGGCTATGTCACGGAAGAACATGTGTTAAAACCCGATGAAACTACTGTAAATATCCGTCTAACTGAAAGTGCGTCCAATTTAGATGAAGTTGTGGTGGTCGGCTATGGTAAACAGAAAAAAGAGAGTTTAGTAGCATCTATCAGCACCATCACGGCCAAGGATCTTGCTGTCACTGGACGCTCTCTGTCCAATTCAATTGCAGGACAAGTTCCCGGAATTGTAGCCATTCAACCTTCGGGAGAGCCTGGATATGATGATTCCAACTTTTGGATCCGTGGCGTGAGCTCTTTCGCTGGTGGTACCAGCCCCTTGATCATTATTGATGGGGTACCCCGCAGTAAATCCGATATGAGTAATATCCCTGTAGAAGACATCGAGACATTTTCTGTACTTAAGGATGCCTCCGCTACAGCAGTATATGGAGCCGAAGGGGCAAATGGTGTGGTCTTGATTACAACAAAACGTGGTATGCCGCAAAAAACCGTTATTTCGACCGATTTGCAGCATGCGATTCGTAAACCGCTGCGCTTGCCAAGTTCATTGGATTCATACCGAACGCTAAGTTTATACAACGAAGCTACCTGGAATGAGAAAGGCAATCCCCAAACGGGATGGCTACCGACCTATGATGATATTACACTGGAGAAATACCTCACTGGTGCAGACCCAGATTTGTATCCAAATACGAATTGGTTGGATCTTTTAAAACCAAACACCGATGTATCCCGTTATACAATCAATTTTCGTGGTGGCGGTGATCGCGTTCGCTTTTTTACTTCCGGAGCGTACTACACTGAAAATGGTCTGTATAATTCGCAAACGGTTGAAAATTACAATGCCAATCTGAAATATGAACGCTTCAATCTGCGGTCCAATATCGATATGGATCTGACCTCGACCACAAAAATGTCCGTCGATCTTGCCGGCTTCTTTGTCAAACAGAACGCACCGATTCAGACAGCAGATAATCTGTGGAGTATCATTACTTTAGCACCACGTTATATGTTCCCGATGGTGTATTCCGACGGAACTTTTGCTGAACACCCTGTTTACTCAGCCGGTTCTGTTGGAACTGCAGAGCGAGCCAACCCATACAATTTGTTGAACAATATGGGGTATAGCCGCAATCAAGAAGTGACGTTACAATCTAAAATCAACCTAACACAGGCTTTGGATGTCATTACGCAAGGTTTGTCATGGCGTGGAGCTGTTGGTTTTGACAACCTATCACAGGGGCGTACCAACCGCACCAAGGAAGCTAAGTCCTACTACGCAAATGCCAGAGATGCCGAAGGAAATCTCATCTTTAGGCAGATCCGCGGTGGAGCGGCATTGTCCAATCCTGCGGCCGCCGGTAGTTCGGGTGAACGGAATATCTACCTGGAAACAGCCTTAGATTACAAACACAATTTTGGTAAGCACGACGTTTCCGGGTTAGTCCTCTATAATCAAAAGGAAAAACAATATCAAAACCGAGGTAATGGTCTAGAAATGTTGCCGTATCGCAAGCAATCTATTGTAGCTCGGGCAACCTATGGCTATGATGGCCGTTATCTACTAGAAGCCAGTATGGGAATGACGGGAAGTGAAAACTTCGCCATGGGCAATCGCTGGGGACTGTTCCCTTCTATTGGGGGCGCTTGGTGGGTCAGCCATGAAAAATTTTGGGAACCGCTGGAACAGATTGTCAGTAAATTAAAATTTCGCGCGTCTTACGGGAAGACCGGAAATGACGTTTTAGCCAATGATCTTTCCCGTTTCCCTTATCGTGAAAAACTGAATGAAGGTGCTCCAGGTTATAATTTTTCTTGGACAGGCGGTTCGGGAGCTGGCGACGGCCAAGGTTCGGGAAGTCCAGGCTCAGGCGTCGTGGAAAGCGATTACGCTACTCCGGCATTAAAATGGGAAGAGGAAAACAAATTTAACGCTGGAATTGATATCGGCTTATTTAAAAACCGGATAGATGCGACGATTGATTTTTTCTACAATCAACGTTTTGATATCCTCATGCGCCGCCGGACGCTGCCTACATCCGCAGGTTTGCAGGTTGCTCCCATGCAGAATTTTGGGCGGACAAACAATCGTGGTTTGGACATGAACATTACCGGTACACAAAAGATCAATGAAGTCACTTTGAGTGCACGCCTAAACTATACCTATACGGTCAATAAGGTGACCGAATATGATGAAATCCCGCCATCCTATGCCTATCAGGCATATACCGGTCAAAGTATAGGAAAACCTTATATCTATATTGCAGACGGCTTATATACCCCGGATGACTTCGATATTACGGTAAATCCTGCCAATGGTGCACAAACTTATCAACTTAAATCGGGCCTCGCTAACCCAGGCTTTGCTGTGGCTCCCGGCGATATCCGTTACAAAGATTTGAATGGTGACGGTCTGATAGACAACTATGATCAAACCTACAACAGTATTTTTTCCTCAAACATCACCCCGGGCATCGTCTATGGTTTTGGGCTTAATGCTGAATGGCATGGATTGAATGTGGGTGTATTTTTTCAGGGAGCCGGCAATTTTTCTACAAATCTGCTTGGCAAGGTTGAAAACTTCTACCCGTTTGCTCGTTCCATCAGTGATGCCGCATTACGAGAAGAGGCCATGGACAGATGGACATTTTCTGATCCATACAACCAAAATGTCTTATTCCCACGATTGAGTACCGCCAATAACGGTAACAATATGCGGAATAGCACCTGGTGGTACCGTGATGGAGCATATCTACGCCTTAAAAACATAGAAATAGGATACACCGTGAAATCAGATTTTGTAAAAAAACTGCATTTAAATACGGTCCGATTCTATGTACAAGGCGAGAATCTACACACCTGGGATCATGTAAAATTTTGGGATCCTGAAGTGACTGAGCGTTCAGGTTCACGTTATCCGCTCAGCTCGACTTGGACTTTCGGTTTAAACGTTACTTTTTAATTTGTCTACTGTTATGAAAATATTTAATAAGGCTCTTATTTGTCTAGCGATAGCGACAACTACCCTATCCGTATCCTGTAAAAAATACCTGGATGTTTCTTCCGAACTTGCGGACAACTTAACAATCGATCAAGTATTCGAAAATGCAGCCTACACAAAACGTTGGCATGGCAATATTTTTAACTGTATCATCGAGTATTCGAAAAATGCATCCTCCGCTGACAAAATGAGCAATCCCTGGTCGGCCATCTCAGGTGAGATTGTTGCCAACTTTGCCCGTAATCTAATGGTATCCGGCTATACGGCTGGTAATGCCGGTTATCATCGCTGGGCCACACAATACATGCAAATCCGCCAAGCATTGATCTTTATACAGCGTGCCCATGCAATCGAGGGTTCCGGTAACAATGCATTGCCACAAGCTGAAGTAGATCGAATGAAGGACGAAGCTCGCTTTCTGATCGCTTATTCCTATTTTACATTATTGGAGCTTTATGGTCCCGTACCACTGATAACCGAACTGGCCGATCCAGAGGATCAAAATCTTGACTACGCCCGTGCGCCTATGGATGATGTTATCAATTACATTGACGGTTTGTTGGGTGAAGTAATTAATTCGGCAAATCTCCCGGCGACAATCAAGAGCAATACCGGCGCAAACCTATATGATACCGGCAGCATGGTTCGTCCAACCCTTGTCGGTGCGCGTGCACTACGCGCTAAACTTTGGGTATACGCCTCTTCCAAGCTTTTTAATGGTGGATTTGCCGAAAGTCTAGGGATTGTCAATACCGACGGTACGCGGTTGTTTCCCGATTATAATCCTCAAAAGATACAAACGGCAAAGCAGCGTTTGGAAGAGTTTCTGGATTATGCACATGGTCTTGGACACAAGTTACATGTGGAATATTATCCAGCCGACCCTGCCAGCCCCGGTGTACAGGAAATAAATCCTCATGAATCCGTTTACCAAGTATTTCAGAAATACAATGACGAAATAATTTGGGCTACAGGCTACAACGACTACAGCAACCCTAATAACCAGGAGCGTCGCTCCAACCCCGTTGATCTTTATGCCAGTCCGACTAATTTTGCCAATATTGGTATTTCTCAGGAATCTGTGGATGCATTTTTTATGAGCAATGGAAAGACGATCTATGATGCTGGATCGGACTATAAAGAAAATGGATTCACGACGGTCAATAATCCGACGCATGTCAATAATCATGCAGACCAAAATATTTTTAATATGTATGCGAATCGTGAACCGCGATTTTATGCTGCTGTAGGTTATAATGGAAAAAGCTGGCATATACATACCAACGAACATAACAATCCAAATGGCATCTATTATCAGTGGTATGGTCGCGGGAAACCATCAGGTATTGCAGGTGGTGAAAATTGGCCACGGGCAGGTTATTTACTTTACAAATTTAAAAATAGACGTATTGCCCAAGGAATCAGTTCTATTAACGTAGCCGGTGCACCTGGGACTCCTTTTACAGTCTATACAGCATGGGCAAGACCATCGATTTTGTTTCGCTTAGCTGATTTCTACCTATATTATGCCGAAGTACTCAATGAAATTAACCCAAATGACCCTAAAATTATCGAGTACATAGACAAGGTGAGGCAGCGCGCAGGTATACCCGGTTATGCAGAGATGGATGCCGGCGGTACTAAAACAGGTATTATCGGCAATAAAGCTGCCCAATTTAAAGCCATTGTTCAAGAACGACATGTCGAATTATTAGGTGAAGGTCAACGTTGGTTTGATATGCGCCGCTGGATGATCTGTGACCCTTCAAGTGCAAACCAACCTGACAAAGGTGGCGTGGACGGCGACATGACCCGCATGAGCGGAATGAATATGAATGGTTTTGATAATGTACAACAAACCTACGGCCAAAATACCACAACAGTAAAACCTTTGGGCGACCAAGATTCATTTTTCAAACGCACAACATTGGAAAACCGCCGCTGGGTAAAGGAATATTACTGGTATCCTGTACCACAGGACGAGATCAACAAAAGTAAGGGACGGCTACTCGTCCAGAATCCTTTGTGGCCCGTCGTCATCGGAGCAGGACAATAATAACGACATAAGGCGCACTTTCTGGTGCGCCTTATTTATTTGTGCAAAAGTATCGTTTTCTTCTACCCCATAATTTTAAGATTGGGGTACCTCCCGGCTATCTGAAAACGTTTCCATATCGTCCTATAGCAAATACATCAAGTAAGCTACTGTAGGTCAATATGCTACTGGAATAAATACCACATATAGCCGTTTGCAGGAATTGTCACCTTCAACTTAATCGTATAATCCCTTTCCAGCTTATACTTTTTACCAGATTTACCCCCCTCTACGACCAAAACCTGATCCGTAAGTCCAGTATAATAAAGAGGAACTTTAATTTCTCTACTGATCGGCACTGCCAAGGGATTATAAAGTGATAAAAACCCTTTATTTTTCAGTTTCGGTGAAACGTGTAGAAATCCGTCCCAGTCTCTCCCATCTGGTCTCCTGAGATGGATGATATCTGCGTCTAAAATAGCCCTATAGGTCTTATAAAAATCTACCCATTTATGTACAAGCTTTTCCGTATCATCGGTATCATACAGTCTTGGCCCGCGGTAACAGGCCTGAACTCCCGCACCAAATAAATTACGTAACCTGGTCTCGTAGTGATCCAAATGCTCGTGCAATGGTTCAATTGTCGCTGCCTCACCACCACCATGATATTGTGTCAGCGGAACGAACATAAATCCCATACTCGGTGTCTTCTGCCAGGTACCGTCGTAAATATTTTGACGTTCAATAATTTCCTGTTGCGCACGCGGTAAAGACCAGTTCGTTTCCACATAGCCCATAGGGGTTTTATTGGATCCCGACAGGAAATACCAGTCTGGAACATTCAGATAGATTCCCTGAGCACGGCACCATTGGTAATAATCACGGATAATTTCCCATTGCTTCCATTGGGAGTCATCGTAATCATGATGGCCTGAATGCGTAGTTGAAGCACAGGGATCTCCTGGATAAGAACCGTCATTTTCAAAAACATTCATTCCGGTATAGTCAAAGAAATGCTGTAAGGTCGCAAAATAATCTTTCCCCCAATCCGTCGCCAGGCATGGGGAGAGACCAAAACGGCTACCTTCTTCACGCGTTTTCGCAGGTTTACCTGTTTTCTGACTAATGGCGGCCACATCCGCTTTTGCCCCGCGGCTCGCCAATAGCGAATAACCTCCAATGGCTATCCCTTTTTCCTTCGCATATGCACTGAGCTGCCTCATCGTATCTAGGTATGCAATGCTCTTGTCTTCAATCTTAAAACCGCTTCCAAAGGTCATAATCACCATTTCAAAACCAACCTTGGCTGCCTGATCGATCGCTTGTTTTACAGCAGACGGCTCAGAACTACGCACGTGCATAAATATGGGATTTTCCTGGGTCCAGGGAGCCATCATCCGCCAAAACTTTCGTTCGGCCAGTCCTCTACGTTCTTGATCGGTCGCATCCCGCAAGAGCTCAAATGCACGGCATGACTCAAATTTTTGACCAGCTGTGAGTCTATAACCAGGGCCGATTAATGGCGATACCTCAAGGCGGGCGGGCTTATACTGCCCATAGTAGCGTATTCCCGTCCATTCGTATTCAGGATGGTCAAATACCCAGCGTACCGCCGGATTATCTTTCATGGCTTCCATATCGCCACCCATGGCATAATCTGTCACCACAAACAGCTGGGTAAAACGATCGATATAATCTCTAGGGGCATCTGTCTGTACGGGTGCCTTCCGAAAATCTTTTGTAAAATGACCGGGTTCAAGTGCCATCATCCGGATTTCGTGTGGCTCCCCATAATGTACTTTCGGGGCAGTTTCGACCAAAGCTAATAGCTCCGATTTAAACGCATCAATTTTCACTTCCTGATTACCCCGATTGATGACCTCCATCCATTTAGAAATAATGGGCGCTCCGTCATAGAGTTCGATGAAGATTTTTACCTCCAGATGCTGGATTGCCGGATCGGCCTCTGTTACCGATGAAAAGGTAAAAACAAGCCTTTTTCCCGGTGCGGGCCAAGGTTCTTTATTGGAAATCCATGCATTATTAGGCTTCCACGGGAATCTCGCCTGTGTCTCTTCGATGCGATAATCTTTAAGCCTAAAGGAACTTTTGTCAAAAGACATTTTAGTCAGAAAACGCTCCTCCAGGTAATTATTCACCGGCTGTCCCTGCATTCCACCGATCGTGTACTCTTTACCTGAAATGGTGAGCGAGGCTTCGGGGCGAACTGCCCGCAGCTCGCTCTCCCCCGTCATCAGGTTATCCAATGCAACCGTCGCCAGACCATCTCCAATTAGAAAAACACGTCGCAACAAACCATTTTCAAGAACGAGCTTATTTTTCTCCGTTTTGACCACCGTCTTAAATGGACTGCCATCAATCAGCCAGTCTTGCGCCATCAGTGGAGAAGCTAATCCCAACGCAACCCACACCATGAATACATATACTACACTCGTTTTCATACAGTTATTTTATTTCAGTTCAACAGACTATTCGACAGTAAACCAGACATAACTTTCTGCAGGTATCGTAACGGTCAATTTCGATTTAAAGAATCGATCTAAGGTCACAGTCTTTACTGTTTTATCCCCAAATGTTATTTTAGCCTGTTTGGTAATTCCGGTATAATACAGTGGAATTTCTATCGTTCTGGTTATCGGCGTTTTTAAAGGATTAAACAGCATTGCCAATCCCTTGATACCGCTTTCCGGAGCGTTGACATGTAGAAAGCCGTCCCAGTCCCTTCCATCTGCACGGCGCAAATGTATCAGGTCTGCATTCAGTATCCCACGATATTTTTTATACCACTGGATCACATCAATAACAGTCTGCTTGGTCTCTTCGGTATCATAAAGGCGGGGACCGCGGTAGCAGGCCTGAATACCCGCTCCATAATACTGCATCATCAATTGCTTATAATCTTCGATGTGTTCATGTAAGGGTTCCAAAACCGCATCTTTTCCACCACCCTGATAAGCTGTCAACGGTACAAAGCCCCATCCCATTGCTGGATTTTGCTCCCAGAGTGCATCGAAGATATTTTGTCGGTTGAGTATACGCTGGTTCTCACGTGGAAGTGAGAAATTCACTTCCCGATATCCCAATCCAGTCTTATTGGCGCCATCCAAGAAATACCAATCGGGGGAATTGATGTATACACCACGTGCATTTAACCAATGGTATAGTTCCTTTTGCATATTAAATTGGACCCATTGGCTATCTTCGAGCCCATGGTGCCCTGGATGACTTGTCGAAGCACATTGATCACCGGGAAAAGGCCCATCGTTTTCCCAGATATCAAACCCCGTTTTTTCGAAAAAGGTCTTTATTCGTTTCGCATAGCCAATTCCCCAATTCGAGCCAAAACAGGGTGCATTATTGAAAATCGTACCACCTGTTTTTCCAGTTGCAGGATTAATAATATCATCGGTCTCACTGATTTTTCGTGAGCTGAACAAAGAGTAAGCTCCAATTTTGACATTCTTTCGATGAGCATAATCAGCTAATTTTTTTAATCCGGCAAGATTTGACGCCGTAGTGTCCTCCATATTTACATGGCTCCCAAAACTCAGAATAAGTGCTTCATATCCCGTAGCGGCACATTGATCGATAGCCGTGTAAACTTGCTCATCTGTTTTGCTGACAAGGTGCATAAATATGGGGTTTGCTGTCGTCCATGGTGCAATGGTACGATACATCTTTCGTATAGCTAGCCCCCTGCGTTCCCGGTCATAGCTATCCATCAACAGCTCCCAAGATCGAATGGAATTAAAATTACCGCCCGGTTGCAATCTGATCCCCACCCCGACATTTGGATAGACTTCCAGAATCGCAGGTGTCGTATAATTATAATTAACCTGCGAAGTGTATGTAGAATCGGCCTTCCAGTGTAAAGATTGATCGCTTAAATGATAACGCATCGCATTATTGAAGGCAAAATTACTTTCGACATAGATACCATGTTGTTTTTGCATATCTTCAATAGATCCTACTACTGCACTTTCTTCCTCAACTAGCGCCAATTTTTCATGGATGACCTGATTGATCTGAACGGTCTCCCCGCTATTATTCTGAACGGTCAACCACTTACTGATCAGGGGCAATCCATCGTAAATCGCATAATGAACTTTTACCGCTATGCCGCCCAATGATGCTATTTCCGGAGCAACATAGGTAAAGATCAATTCCTTTCCTTTGCCGGGCGCTTTATGTGTAGCCCACCATTTATCGCCATTCCAGGGCAACAGCGGGTCCAATTCGCGGACTTCATATTTCGAATAGTGAAAATCCTCAGCACTTGCCGTGAATCCGGCCATCCATTCAGGTCTCAGGTATGCACGCTCTTTTTGTCCATATGCTCCACCAACATTATACCACTTTCCGTTAAGCTGCAACTGAGCCTCGGGCTGCACTGCGCGCACAAGTTGCTGACCAGTAACCAAATTGGTAAAATCATAACAATATGAATTGGGTTTTATTCTAAAAGAACGGCGTACGAGACCATTTTGCAATATAATGTCCTGGTCTTTGATGTCAATACGAGACAAATGCTGACCAGTGCCATTCATTATCCAGTCTTGCTGTCCAGGCGCTTTGTACTGTGCTAAAACAGGATTAGACACCATCCATGCGAATGCGGCTAAAAATAACTTAAATTTCATGTGTATGATAAAGTTTGAAAAGTATTGGTTCTGTATAGACATAAATTTGTATTCGGCTTAGTAGTATTCCTTCAATAAAGGTTCATATTGTGCTAAGATATGCTTTGCTACCTTAATTTCTCGACCTACATTCACTTTTTTGGGGCTTTTCGGTGATTTAATCCAGTTTTCCTCCCAATTTGCAAGATCTGTATAGAAGGTATTCGCACGTAAAGACTCTCGTCCATACACCTGCTTCAGGCCTTCTTCGGAATAGGATTCACCGGTATTTAGCTTCCGCTCAAGCATCGCATAAAACCTGCTCCAACGTTCGTAATAATAATCGCCAATCAGGCCATTCCATTCACGCCAAGCATAGTCAAAGATGGAAGGTTCTTTATCGCCGCCCCACCAGGTTACAAGCTGGGAAGCATTAAACGTATAAAGCTTCTTTTCCTCCGCATTGGTTGCCTGTGACTGTGCGTCTTTTATCCAGGTATTAAAGTTAAAGTCGCTCCGTGTTCCCAAAAGCTTATCAACGTCCTTAAGTAAGGTAAGAAACCGTTGGCTATGCAATTTAAAACCTTTCTTATCACCCTTAATAAAGGCCTCAGCGGCATGTTTATGCATTTCTTGTCCCAAATTGGACAAGACTTGCCGTCCGATATCCATCACATCAAAGCGATAGCCGTCCGAACCTTGCAATTCGTATGAAGCATCAAGCAAAAGTTTCCAGGCCATAGCAAGTGTGTCAGCTGCATAAGGAATTTTAAAACCTGCATTTGGGCCTGACTTTTTCACATTTAAAGCGGGTCTGGCTGCAATAATTGAACTATTCTCCACGCCATTGGTACCGGGCCTATAAGGTCCTGCCAGCAACATCGCTCCGACTGCTGAAATGTTGGTATTTTGGGTATTGTACCTTCTGAACAGATAACTCTTGACCCAATCATCTGCATCAATTGCCTCCCGATGAAAAGGCATCTCAAATGCGAGATCGTAAAAAAGTGGATTCTGTCCGATGGCTTCCATAAAAAGTCCGGAACCAATAGCATTTGGATATTTTGAACTTGCTTGCCCAAATTGATTGGAGGCAAGCAGGCGGGCATCGCCATGCAAATTAATACGACCGCCGAAATTATGTAAATTTCCAACAACAAAATTATAACCCCAAAAGCCATCCAATGCTTTGTCTTTATATTTGCTTCCATTCAAATCGAGAATGAGCAATCTATCTTTTGGTATTGCTTCCACAATATCCCTTCGCAATGACCAGGCCTGCATAACCGTGTGACCTTTGGTATCATAAGTCGAAACAAGCTTTTGTATGGCCTGTCCAACCGCATGCAGATAAGCCCGATCTTCACTTGGCGGTGTACCCTCGTGAAAAGGATCTGCGGCATAATATCCATGACTACCAAATAACTTATCCTGTTCTTCCAAAAATATCTTCCCGAATTCATCAAACAGCGGATCCAATGGATCCAATTGTGCCGTTGCTTTGAAGCTGCACCAATCCTTACCATAAGCGATTTTTGCCTTGGGATAACGTTCGACAAAACTACGCGGCACAAAACCTGAAAATCCCTGTTGAATAGGTTGCATCCCTAATTCCAGTTCGCGCTGCATGATCTTTTTTCCAAGAATAATATGGTTATCTATCCAACTTTTCGGCAATGGTCCATTTGCTGACTCAATATTCGTCATCCATTGCCAGGCCGAATAAGCCGGCCCCACCAAAAACGCTCTGGCTTCATGATCCGAATAGCCTACACGTAGCAACGCATTGTACCATACACCTTCCAGGCCGACTACCGAAAGCGGCATATTGATGCCGTTCATGGCCATAAAATCGATCTCTTTTTCCCACCGTTCCCAATTCCACCAGGATGCAGAATAATTGAACGTACAATAGTTCATATATACCCGCCACTGGGGCTCAACCTCTTTCGTTACGGTACGGTCTGGTATGGGAAGCTTTGCTGGTAGATGCATCTGACTTCCGTTCCAGCCCATTTGCACATGGCAAAAATATTTTAGGTACCAATTTAAGGCCGAAGCAATGGCGATCTGATTGTTACCGCTAAGCTGGATCAGGCCATCATTCGATCCGGCGATTTCAAAATGATCCCTGCCGCTGCCGCCTGGCTGAATGGATAGCTTAAATTGTTCTGCATGATTTGGCACCACACGGCGCACAAGGGCTTCTATTGCTTTAAGGTCCTTGGGTTGAGCACCCACTGATGCGAGTGCCCCCATGTAAAGCAAAATCAAGCTACAGTATTGAAAAATTTTTATCATCATTTAAATATTACATTCCAGCCAAAGGATCAAAAGTACCATCGCCCCAGCCCTTGGTCTGTTTCAGTTTGGCATTGCCTTGAATAGTCGCGGTAGATAATGGTAAGAAGTACATATTCTGGTTATAAATCATCGGAGAAAAATCACGTTCAGTCAAGGTATAAGTATATCCCCCCGGAGATCCTGCCTGTTGGTGCAATACCAGCGCGAAGCGTTTTTGCTGACCGACCATGATCTGATCCATTAATTTCCATCGTCTAAGATCCCAAAGGCGTTTCTGTTCAAATGCAAATTCGATATAACGTTCATCTCTTATTGCTTGACGCATTTCTGCCTGGCCCATTGCCGGATCCAATCCGTAGACTTTACCTGCCAGTTCCGGATCACCCAAAGTAGTCTCCGTGATACCTGCCCGTTTACGAATCATTTTAAGAACATCAAAAGCCTCCGCCGACCGACCAGTCTCCAGAGCAGCCTCAGCCATATTCATGAGTACTTCGGCATAACGCATTTCAATAAAATCAGTGCCTGAAATCTGTGAGTTTGTTATATCAAGAGATTCATCAATAGCCTTGCGTGAATAATAGCCTGTAAGGGATCCGTTTTGTTTTCCGTAGGCATAGCCGTTCTGTGCATTATCATAAAGCGCCATGGTGGTACTTAAATAGCTGGCACCATTATAGACAACAGTAGTATAAAAACGATCATCCCGATTTTGCCAACTCAGCGTGGCATCACCATTGAAAACGGAGCTGTTCCACTGTACTTTTTTTCCACTTTTGAGCGGAAATGCATCCACCAGCTTCTGGATCGGATGACAGCCTCCGGTGGCATTTGCCGTAAAATCGATGGGGCGAACGGCGGCGTCCCTACTTTGCGTGCGACCTGGCTGCAGGTATCGAATTGCAAATACGACCTCCTTGTTCATCTCCGCCAGAAATAAACTGGCATTGCTATATTTATCAACTAAACCATAGCCATTTCCATCTAGAAATGCCAAAGCCTCCTTATTCGCGGTGTAAGCTGTTTCCCAAATCGATGTTGTGTTGTTCGGATTGAATTGCGGGCTTGCCCGAAAAAGGAGCACACGTCCTTTCATCGCCAAAGCAGCGCCTTTTGTGATCCGTCCCAGGTCTTCAGCAGCCGTATATTTGGCAGGAAGTTCATCTGCTGCCTGATTCAGTTCATTGACAATAAAATCAAAACAGTCTTTGGTACTGTTCCTTTCTACCAATAAATCCTCTGTACGTTCCTGCGGACTGACAATTAAGGGCACGCCACCATAACGCTTGACCATTTCGAAATAAGTGTATGCTCTGATAAACCTCACCTGCCCCCGTAACACCTTACGGGTATCCTCTGCGATTGTGCTCTGCGTTCCATCAATTTCCTTTAGAAAGACATTCATGTTCCGGATAGCAGCATAAGGCCAGTATCCCGGTCCACCATTATCGATGGTGGTTGTTCCATCTATCCAGCTATTCGACCTGGAGGCCTCATCCGAAGCATCTGCAAGGGTAACATCCCAGCCGGGAACCGTCATGTAGATATTATTTACAAATGCGGTTGCCAATTTTGGATCCGACCAGACCACAGGTTCACTGATCGCTGATAGATCATTTTTATCAAGTACCTTGCTACATGAACTAAAAGTTATCAATCCAATAGCTAAAAGGCTATATATTGCGGTATTTTTTTTCATTGCTCAAAAAGATTAATTGATGGGTTGGATTAAAATTTGAATGATAGACCTCCGGTAATACTTTTCATAATCGGATATTGATAAACACCATAATTACCTGTAATCGCTTCCGGGTCTGCGACCTTGACACTGTCAAATGTCAGAAGATTGGTTCCAGAAACATACACTCTCAATCCCCCTATTCCAAGACGTTTTGCAAAAGCATCACTTAAGGTGTAACCGATTTCAAGATTTTTCAGACGCATATAATTCCCGTTCATCAACCAAAACGAAGACGCTGCTCTGCTGGCTCCGATGCTACTCGCTGCAATACCCGCCACCCGTGGATATCTGGCATTAGGTGTTTCCGGGGACCATGTATCATTGAACATACTGAGCACAGCCTGCTCATCCCATAGATCTCCCCGGTTGGGGAACATGATTTCACGATTGGCAACACCCTGGAAAAATGCGTTAAAATCAATACCTTTCCATTTACCACCCAACGTAAAGCCATAGATAATTTCGGGATTCATACTTTTCTTGCTTAAGACCACCATGTCAGCACTGGTAATATCACCGTCACCATTTTGGTCTTTTAAAATAACATCACCTAGACTATAGGCAAAACCTGTATACTTAGGCAAGCCGCTCAAGTCGTCAGTGGTCCGGGCTATCCCATCTGCCTGATATCCTGTAAGGAAATCGATCGGTCTGCCAACCCGTTGCTGATAATCGAAAGCACCGGCAGCAACATCCCATTCTTTGACTTTATTACGCGCAAAACTGAAATTCCCACCAATAAAATAGCTAAAATCCTTATTTAGCTGTCTATCATGACGCAATGAAAATTCTATACCGTAGTTGTCCACAACACCATAGTTCTCACGCGGCAATGTCGCCCCAAAAGTATTGGGAGTGGAAGCTATTCTTGATCCGAGGATATCGTAGGTATGCTTTTGGAAATACTCCAAGGAGCCGCTCAGTCCACCTTTTAGAAAACTAAAGTCCACACCGGCATTAGAAATTCGGGTTTTCTCCCACGTGATATCATAATTGGGCAGCGCTCCGGGTGTTATACCCGATGTAGCGGAACCAAAAACAGCCCCGGAAGTAACCGAATAACGATTTAGATAACCATATTCGGCAACATTGTCCCCACCATCGTTTCCGAGAAGTCCATGAGAAACGCGAAGCTTCAGATTGTCAACAAAACTCCACCTGTCTTTTATAAAAGGTTCTTCAGACATCACCCAACCGACCGCCACAGAAGGGAAAAAACCCCAGCGTCCCTCAGGCGCAAATTTTAATGAAGCATCATACCTAAAATTTGCTTCGACTAAATACCTGTTATCGAAACCATAAGTGAAACGCCCTACATAGCCCAATCTTCCTGTCTCGGTTTCACTTCCTGTCGCATCTTTGTTTTCCGCAGCAGCATCTCCGATAAAAAGCTGTTCAATGGAAGTGGAGAGCATTTTGTTGCGATAACCATACAGATATGCTGTATTTCCCTCACTCTGTTCGTATAAAAATAACCCAGTCACCGCATGTTTCCCAAATACACGGTCGTAATTAAGGGATAAATTCAATGTGTAGGAATTATTCTGGTTAAAGGAGGCAAAAGCGCTATTTTCCCAGTCTCCCAGCTGTAACGTTTTGATCACATTTTCGGTCATGATATGACTATGTCCACCGGTCATCTCAAACTCAGCAACATCATATTTTTTTCGTATTGTTTTATTGTAATCATAATACTTCCGGTAATTCATGGTCGCATTTGCTTTCAGCCCTTCAATACCCGGTATCTTATAGTCCATCCGTAAAAGCCCATTAAACGTATTCCGGTTCCATTTACTGAACCCTGCATTGTCTATCAGCGCAATAGGGTTCCATTGCTGATAAGCACGAACATAGTTGTCACCGATCTTCCAGGGCATCATAGAAGGTTTATTGAGTAGGCCGCGGTAAAGATCATACATCCGGTCATCATCACCGCCGTCATAAGGCCAGTAAGGCCGGGATCTCCCCTGAAGCGAGGCGTCCAGATTGAGGGAGACGCTCAGACGTTCCGAAATTTTAGCATCTACGTTGGACCGAAGATTATAGCGGTTATAATTCAGGTTATTGAAAGCTCCATCCTGGTAATAATAGCCAATGGAAGAAAAATAACGGATATTTTCACTTCCGCCATTGACACTGAGATCATGTTTCGTGTAAACCGGATCATGCCATGCACCTTCAAACCAGTCATAATTGGTTTTGTTATCTTTAAAATATTGGATTTCATCGTCCGTATAGTAACTTGGATCCGTGAGTGGTAGGTTTTTAAATGTAGCAACCCTATTTCTATAAATGGCATGCTCATAGGCAGTCATTCTTTTGGGAACCTTTGTATAGGTATCTTTACCCACAAATGATGAATAGGTGATTACCGGAGCCTGTATACTTCCGCGTTTGGTGGTGACCAGTACAACACCATTTGCTGCCCTTGCCCCATAAACTGCGGCCGAAGTCGCATCTTTCAGGATGGAAATCGTTTCGATCTCCTCTGTGCTCAGCGCCTGGAAGTCATTGAGTGTTCTTGGAATACCATCGATAACGTACAATGGAGCCGTACCATTGGTCGTACTTTTGCCACGGATGACAATATCTGAACCCGAACCAGGTCCCCCACTTCGTTGACTCGCAAACACACCATTTACACGACCTGCCAGCGCATTGGTAATATTTGAAGTTGGAAAAGTGTTCAGGTCCTTTCCAGAAACACTGGAAATAGACCCCGTGACATTTCTCTTCTTTTGATTGCCATAACCAACCACCACCACTTCATCCAGACCAACATTGGAAGAAGAAAGCACCATGTTAAGCTCACCGAGGTTTTCCAGCATGATTTCTTTTCGGTCATATCCCACCGAAGTAAACATCAGCCGGTCTCCAACCGAGACTTTTTCCAGGACAAAACTGCCGTCCTCAGCCGTCTTTGTATTGGATGACTTACCGACCACCGAAACATTTGCGCCACTAATCGCTACACCCTTGTCATCTCTTACATATCCCCTAACATTTTGTTGCTGTCCAATTATACCCGTCGTTCCTGCAACAGGATTCCCGTTCCAGGAACTATTTTCCTTCGGTGCAATGGAATACAGTTGGTTTGTCAATTTAGTAATTGAATAATCAGGCATCTGCTGCTGCAAAAATTGGATAATCTCCTCTTTTGACTTTGGTGTGTCGATCCTGCTTGTTGAAATATCCCGAATCAGGTCTGGGCTATAGCTAAATTTAACATTAAATTTTTTCTCAATCCTGCTGAGCAGCTGGATCACAGATTTGGAAGATTCAAGACGTTGCATCGCGATACCCTCGCGCCACGGACTTCCCCACACCAGGGTGGAAGAAGACATTGCCAGTGCTGCAAAGACCAATGCAGGTCTGGCAAATCCATTCAGGACTTTACTCATAATAATTAGTTAATTGGTTTGGTTTAATTATATATCTGCCGTCAATAAAATCCACGGTGCAATTCAGGGATTTTCTTAGGGTTTGGAGGGCTAACTCCAGATCATTCTTGGGTATATATCCGGTGAATGTAAGAGAGGATAATTGATTGTCGGAGATTTCAATTGCGCAAGAATAATTTCTACCTATTTTTCGGGCAACTTCTTTCAACGTTTCATTACTGAATGCAAATAGATTGTTTTTCCAAGCGTTATAAAAGACCGTATCGACCGCAACCTTTTCAATCTGATGTTCCGCAGTCCTAAAAAGGGCTTTTTCCCCAGGGATTAAACGTACGTACTGATTTTCAGCATTTACTTCAACACTCCCTTTGTTGAGCACAACAAAAGCTTTGTCATCCCAGGCGCTCACATTGAATTCTGTGCCCAATACTTTAACATCCATTCCTGTCGGGGTATGTACGATAAAAGGCATTTTTTCATTATGTGCAACATTGAAATATCCGTCGCCTTTGATCCAGACTTCCCTGACCGGACTTTTTCCAAACTGATGTGAAACTTCCAGTTCAGCGCCTTTATCTAGCGTAACCTGTGTTCCGTCGGACAGTTGATAGACTTTCTTTTCTTCCGATGCGTTATAGACTGTTTTAACACTATTCGTTGTTTGATGAGTCGTATAGAGATAATAGCTTCCGCATAAGATGATTAGGGAAGCTGCCGCTGCCCACCATTTTTTACGTACAAACCGCGAATAGATCACTGCTTGATGTGGCGTCTCTTTCGCTGTAACAGCAGCAAAAATTCGATTCGAAGCGTCTGCTGTCAAACGGTCTTCCGAAGAAATAAAGGGTTCTATTAGGTCATAATCAGGAAAAGCGTCTTTATATTGCCCATCCTTGAGAATAGACAACAATAAGTCGATTTCATCTTGGGTACATTGCCCATTAATAAATTTTATATAAAGTTCGGTTACTTCTTGGTTGGTCATCATATTAAACTCCGTTATATAGAGCTAATACAACTAAGTCCTGTGGAAGGACGATCCGATATTTTATTTTTTTTGCATATAATGATAAAATACCATCAACAAGCTCGTTAACTCGGCATTCGTTTCAAGATATTGACGAATAAACTTAAGGGATTTGACCATTTGATCTTTTACGGTATTCCTGGAAATATTCAGCTCCTGGGCAATTTCATCATGGCTCATATTTTCCTCCCGGCTCAGCTTAAATATCCGTTGTCGCTGCGCGGGTAATTTTTCCACTGCCATATCGTAGATACCTTTCAATTCTCTGTATTGAACAAGTTCCTCGACCGCATTGCTTTCCATAGAATAGTTATAAAAAACATCGTTTAAATAAGTCTGTTCTACGACGAAAGATTTTAGTTTATTGTAAATGGTATTTTTTGCAATGGTAAATAGATAAGGTTTGATATTTTTAGTGGCATCCAGCGAATCCCAATTAACCCACAGTTTCATAAAAACATCCTGTACCAGCTCCTCGGAGAGTTCTCTGGACCTAAAAAAGCGAAAAGCATAACCAAATACAGCGTTTTTGAATTGATCAAATACAATTTTAAAGGCATGTTCCTTATTTAGGTGTTCGATGTTATCCATGAATATTGAAAATAGGATTGGGGAATATAAGAGATTAAATCCTGAAGTAAAAGAACAATAGTTATGCAATCGATTGTTTAAATTTTGTTGTTACGAGAACGGCTACTCGTCCAGAATCCTTTGTGGCCCGTCGTCATCGGAGCAGGACAATAATACCGAAATAAGGCGCACGGTTTCGTGCGCCTTTTTGTTCAACTCATCTTTTCCGTTTACCCAGCTTGGCCAGTAACCCGAAGAATTCAAAAAGATTTTAAAAGCTTATGCAGATGCAGTGATTCTATTTTAGTGAACAGCATAGCTTCTAGCGGTAGTATTTCTGTTAGATTATAAGGGAGCCAAAGAGATTCTTTAGTATATTTACTTAACCCTTTGACGGGAGAGTTTGTAATTTAATAAAGGGTCTAACCCGTATAAATCAAGGTAAAATGTTTACAGTAGCACAAATTAAAACTGCACATAGCAAAGTAAAATCAGGTGCGGACTTTCCAGCCTATATTCAGGACATCAAAAAATTGGGCGTAACATCTTACGACGTTTTTGTTGCGGATGGCCACAGCGATTATTATGGACCTAATGACTACAAAGCCAGCTCTCCAGCTAGTCATGAGCCATTGGCCATCGGTGAACCTGTTGATGCAGAACAGTTCAAAAAAGGTTTAAAAGAGCATCAGCAGGGCAAAACAGATTATCCGACTTTTATAGCGATGTGTGCAACATGTGGTATCGAAAAATGGACTGTTTTTCTTGACAAGATGAGCTGTGTATACTATGATAAGGCCGTAAATGAAATTCTGGCAGAAGAAATACCACATATAGCGTAAACAAATGGCAAAATCTATTTTAACAATAACCCTGAATCCATCCGTAGACAAGAGTACGAGCGTACAACATATCGTTCCTGAAAAGAAATTACGCTGTGAAAAGCCTATATACCAGCCTGGTGGCGGAGGAATTAACGTATCTCGTGCCCTGAAAAGACTTGGTCTGGATTCAACTGCCCTTTTTACATCCGGGGGAAAGACAGGCAGTTTACTCGAAAGCTTATTGAAACTGGAAGATATTGCTATTGATCCTATTCGGGTGAATGGCGAGACCCGCGAAAACTTTATCGTGGTTGACAGCTCAACCAATCAGCAATATCGATTCGGGTTTCCAGGCGAACAAGTTGAATCCAACGAACTGGAGGGAATTAGGACTTCAATTGAGGAACTCACCTCTGTTCCGGATTTTGTCGTTATCAGCGGTAGTATGCCGGCTGGTATGCCGCCTGAGTTTACACGATCACTGATCAATACGTACAAAACGAAGGGCAGTAAAATAATTATTGACACCTCTGGGGATGCACTTCGCCTTGCATTGGAGGAAGGTGTCTATTTAATCAAGCCGAATGCCGGCGAGCTCGCAGCTCTTGTGGGAAAAGAGGAATTGGAGCATTCCGATCTGGATATAGCCGCCCAGCAGCTAATTTCGGAGGGGAAAGCTACGCTAATCGTGGTCTCGCTAGGTGCACAGGGCGCTATATTGTATTCAAAAACAGAAAAAATCCAGCTACCTTCCCCAGTCGTAAAAGTACGTAGTACTGTGGGAGCTGGTGACAGTATGGTCGCCGGCATGGTGTCTGTCTTAGCGCAACAAGGCGATCTCGAACATGTCCTTCAGATGGGAATTGCATGTGGCTCAGCGACAACAATGGCGGAGGGAACTGGCCTATTCGCTAAAAAAGATGTTGATCGACTATTTTCGGAAATTAAAAGAAAATAAAAAAGTCAGCCCGAGCTTACTGTCGATGATCTGCCTTTCGCCCCGTCTGTTGACCTCATCGGCCCGCAGGACACAGTTCAGCAGACCGGTCAGTCTATTGGACAACGTCACGTCGGCTCCCTGGACCAACACCGGGCGGAGCTGTTCGCGCAGCGGCAACAGCCCCCAAAGCGAAAACCTGACCTATGCTTTCTATTCTTTCTTCCTGTTTTTACCGCCCAAACAACCTTTTTATCTCCTCATGCCTCTCTTCGATCAGCAGAACCGTGTGATCATATTCTTCCTGAATCTTTTGATCCGTAAAACATGGCCGAAGCTCACCTCCGACCAGCTTATGCGCAGCGAATCCGACCAGGAGCGATTTGAGTTTCTCCCGCAACCGTCTTATCTCCGCATCTTGTAAGGTAGCTTCACTGATTTTACGCCCACTGTCTGCATCATCTTCCTGTCGCTGTTCCTGAAATTTTTCCATAATCAAATTTTTTAAGTACCCAAGTTTCTTTACGTTTCCAATCTTGGCTCTTTTAGCCAACTGTTTTTCAAAAATGTAGCTGTTGTTTTTTACACGTTTATTGCCTTTTTTCACCTACTTTCACACTGCTTAACTCCTTACTTTTGGATAACAACTTTTTTGCGAGTTGTTATTCAAGATAATACTAATGGACTCTAGAGCGAAGGGATTCGTTCCAGTTTTTTTTGCTTGCTTTTCCCCCCAAAAAAGGTATTTCATGTGTTTATCACTGTATGGCTCTGCGCATTTTTTCGCGGTACTGAATCGGATTGGAGCCGGAATGTTTTTTGATAAAATGACGAAAATTGGATTCCTCTGAAAACCCCATCTCATAGGAGATCTGGGAAATCGAAAGATCCGTATGTTCAATATAACGCAGTGACTCTTTCACAACGATATCGATAATTGCATTTTTAGCCGTTTTGTTCCAGACTTCAGTACATAGCATGGTTAGCTTCCTTGGTGTGATATTCAATTTGTCTGCATAGAATTTTACGTTGCAGTTTTTCTTACAATGTTTGTGTACCAGTATAGAAAAATGGTTAGCCATGCCCTGAAACGTACTGTCTTTACCGCTGGTCAGTTCCTGATCAAAATCTATGTCCCATATCCCCTGTAAAAGGAGTGATTCGATAAAGTGATGTACAAGCAGTGAAGCTACAGCTGCATTCCCTGACGGATACCCCCGGATATTTTCCATGATCTGCATCCTCATCTCTTCCTGTTTTATTCTGTTTTTAACGACCCTTATAAATCTTTCACTGTCAAAAAAAAGTCCCGAATTTATCAATGTCCGATCTGGGGCAGACCTTTCGTAAAACCGCGAAGTAAACCTGATCAAATATCCGTCGGTCGTAGCGGATTGCCTTACTGTAAAATCTTTTGCCGGACCAATAAAAATCAGCGTGTTGCCTTCGATGCTAAAAGAATCATGCTCCAGGCAGATCTCGATAGCATCAAAGGGTACCAGAATATGGAAAAGATCCTGACCGCTATACCAGCCGGGAAAGCGCTGCTGCTGCCATTCCTTTAACTGTATAATTTCAAATTCTATCGCCTTACTGTTCATCAATGCGCTATACTGTGTATCTATCACCTGCTTAATGAAGATCAGATGTCGTCATTAAACCAAAATTTAATCTCTTCCAATGTCATTCGCGGATTGGTTTTATCGAAAATAAAAAGTGCACCGTTGGCCTTAAACCGTTCGAGTTCCAGGATATTATCTGTCGTCGTATAACCAAATAATTTGATCGATGGATATTTATCGCTGATATGAAGCGCCGCCTCATGCCCATTCATAAAAGGCATGTGAAGATCTGCAAGGCATACGTCGGGTAGATCAGCGGTACGTTCAAGTTCTTTCAGCAGCGCCAGTCCATTGCTGCAATTGAAACATAGATCAAATGCTTCATGGTTGACGACCGCTATTTTCATAAGCGTTCGCTGCAACAGACAATCGTCCACAAATGCTATTTTTATTTTCCGTCCAATCTCAGTTTGCATCTTCTCCCTTCTGCAAAATATCCAAAGCCAGATAGTCCTGTTCAGTCCCCTCCCGACAGGCCACCTGTTTAGCCCCGAAAGCATCTTCCATTTCCACTATGGTCACATGGATTGCAGGTGGTATATAATTCTGTTTATCCTTTAATTGATCGTTCATTTTCGACTGCGTTTAAGTTTGAAAAATATGCGTTAGTTACGATGAACTGTAGTCCAATTCAGACCATTACTTTTTTACAATCGACTGATTTATAAAGAATAAAAAAATCAAATTATCTGCTCAGACAGAATTTATCATGAAAAGACTGGCTATTAAGGTGTAGTTTTTAATAATATTTATTAGATTATTTTTTGTGAAGTAAAATAGTTACATTTGAATATCGGGACTGTAGTCTGAATTGGACTTCTCTGAAAAACTTATATATTTATTTTCAGAAAACTAGAATTACGTCCAATGATAAACTTTAAATTTACGCTGCTATACTCCTCTCCTTTTTCAACAATATCCCTTACGATCCTTGATGATTTTCAGACGGAACATGTAATCAATACTCCCCTTAAAATTGCTGCCGAATTATGGGATTTTGAAAAACAACGTCCCCATAATATCTACCTCAAAAAAAATAAAAATTTAAACATCAAGCTCGATAAGCTCAAAATCAGCATCGCTGAATATCTGCGCACTATCACCGCAAAAAAAATCAAAATTTCGCATGCCAGACTCCGTAAGATCATCAGAGAAAATTGTGATGGCACAAAGAACTGCCGCCCCAGCAATTGCCTTTTAGACTATGTAGAGGCCTATATCCGGAGCCGTGCCCACCTTATTTCCGAACCGACTTCCAAACGGTACCGGGTATTTCTCCATCTGCTCGAGCGTTTTGAAGGACATCGCCAAAAACACCTTCTGCTACATGAAGTCAATGCAGCCTTTGTCAAAGAGTTTCTCGAATTTGGCGGAATAGAAGAATATAATAAAAGTACGATCGGCCGGACAATACATTTTGTCAGGACGGTACTCAATTTTCTGGAAAAACGAGGCATGAGAACCTACGTCTATGAACTTGAACTTCCCAAGGAAAAGAAAGTCAATCTTTTTGTCACCCTCAATGAGGATGAACTGGTCAAACTCAAGGAAATGGATGTTCCCCCAAGCCTAAAAGCAGCGCGCGACTGGCTGATCATCAGCTGCTACACCGGACAGCGTATTTCTGATTTCATGAATTTCGATATCAAGAACCTGGAAATAATCAAGGGAAAACCCTGTATCTCATTCGTCCAGCAGAAAACGCAAAAGGAAATCCTGCTGCCCCTGCATCCGGTTCCACTCACCATCCTATCCGGAAATTTAAATGTATTTCCGCAGAAGCTTACCGCACAGAAGTATAATCTGCAGATCAAAGAAGTGGCGGAACTTGCCGGTATCAATAGCCTGGTCAAAGTCCGCAAAAGAAAGGGCTTCCGCGCTATAGAAATGTTTGTCCAAAAATGGGAAGCGATTACAAGCCACATCGGAAGAAGAAGCTTTGCCTCAAATTTTTACGGTAAAATCCCCACACCGCTATTGATGGAAGCCACAGGTCACAGTACCGAGCAGATGTTTCATCGGTACATCAGTACCATTGATACAGAAAGGACAAGAACCTTGGGACAGTACCTCGAAGATGCTTATAAAGAAAAATTCAGAGTCGCTTAACCGAATTGCTATTTCGTGGCAATTGGAATAAACTGCCTCCGGTCATCTGGTATTAAACGGAAACAACCTGTTAAGATCTGTAATTCAGTTACAACATTCTGTAATTGGGATAAGCCTGCGGCCGGTCCTACGCTGTAAATTTGGGTAACAAAAATGAGAAGCAGATGAAAACAAGAAAATTAGGCAAGCAGGGACTCGAAATTCCGATGATCGGCTTAGGCTGCATGGGGATGAGCAGTTTTGCATCCACAGGCGATATCTACGGCAAGGCCGACGAGCAGGAATCCATCGCTACCATCCTTCGGTCACTGGAACTGGGCGGCAACTTTTTGGATACAGCCGATCTTTATGGTCCATTTGCAAACGAAAGATTGATTTCCAAAGCTATACGCGGCCAACGCGATCAATTTATCCTGGCCAGCAAATTCGGCTTTGAGATTGATGATAACGAACAGGTGACCTGGCGCATCAACGGCCGTCCGGATTATATCCGGAAGTCTGTCGAGCGTTCGCTAAAAAACCTCGATACCGATGTAATTGACCTCTATTATATGCACCGCCCCGATCCGAATGTACCGATTGAGGAAACTGTCGGTGCCATGGGCGAACTGGTTACAGCGGGCAAGGTCAGGTATCTAGGCATTTCAGAAGTCAGTGCCGAACAGATCCAAAAAGCACATGCAACCTTCCCGATCAGCGCTGTACAGAATGAAATCTCCCTATTCGGACGCGAAGTGGAGACCAATGGTGTATACGATCTGACTCAAGAGCTGGGTATCGGCCTCGTGGCCTACTCCCCTCTGGGCCGCGGATTTATTACCGGTGAGATCAAATCGCCGGACGATATCCCCGAAGATGATTTCCGCAGACTGATCCCCCGGTTTCAGGGTGAGCAGTTTTATAAAAACCTCGATCTGGTCCGCGAGCTCGAACAAATCGGCAGAGAAAAAGGCGTCACCTCGTCCCAGCTGGCTCTGGCCTGGCTCATCCAGAAGGGAATCGTGCCGATACCGGGCACAAAAAGAGTGCGCTATGTGGAGCAGAATATCGCCGCAACCGACATCCTCCTGACCGACCAAGAACTGCAACGCATTGAAGCGATTCTGCCCGTTGGCCTGGATACTGGATCGCGAGATGTCAGCATGCCCTTGCAGTCCTAAAAAAATATAAATGCCATGGTTGCAGAAAGCGCATGGCATTTTACTTAAATTCGTTTATCAATTAACAGGCAATATAAGCATGTCAAAGAAAGAATCAGTACTGATCAGGGTCAATAGCATCACCGACTATCATGAAGCGCTGCAGCTGCCCAAACCCCGGCATCCGCTTTTTAGCATCACCGATTTCTCACAGAACAAACCTACGCATCCATCGGTCGAGACCACCTTTCAGCTCAACCTATACTGCATTTCTGTCAAAGAAGATGCGCAATGCGTATTGCGGTATGGACCCCATCAATACGATTTTAGGGAAGGCCTGATGACCTTCTTTAAACCGGGGCAGACCATCAGCGTTGACCCCACGACTGCCTCTGCCGAAGTCGGATATTCCCTTGTTTTTCATCCCGACTTTATCCGCACCTACGATCTGGCCAACAAAATCGGCAGCTATAGTTTTTTCGACTATGAAGTCAACGAAGCACTTTTTCTGTCCGACCGGGAAAAAGAGCAGATCCGAAATATCGGAAAAGGGATTTTGAGCGAATATGACAGTCCGATTGACAGCTATAGCCAGGATGCCATTGTCAGTTTTATCGACCTGCTGCTGGTCTATTCGCAGCGGTTTTACAACCGGCAGTTTATTACCCGTAAAGTGCACAATGTACCCCTGGTCAGTCGCTTCGAACAGCTGCTGGATGAGTACCTCAACGATGAAACCGGGCGTAGCGGTTTACCCCAGGTGGGCTATTTTGCCGAGCGGCTCAACATGTCGAAAAACTATTTAAGCGATTTATTACGTTCGCAGACCGGAGAGAGCGCACAGAACCATATCCAGCATAAACTCATTGAAAAGGCAAAGGATCTGCTGTCCAGGTCCGAACTTTCCGTTGCGGAGATTGCCTACCAGCTCGGTTTTGAACAGCCGCAGTCACTCAATCGGCTATTCAAAAAGAAAACGGAACTCTCACCCCTTGAATTTAGAAGAAGGATGAGCTTAAACAATCTTTAGCAGGCGTGGCATATTCTCCCATTTGACCTGCTCGCGAGCAAATCGACGGCGAAGGATTAATTTCGCGCGGGATATGATGGCGCCGGATAGTCCCTGTCGACATGCATCTGATTGATCAAAACCTCGTTGATCAGGTGATGCATACGCTTATCATTGACATCGATTTTTACGATTTTGTGGCTGTAATAAGTATCGCTTTCAAATTCGCTTTCGATTTTCTCGGCGAATGCCGGCGATAGCGATTTGTAGTGCAGGACAATTTCGGTTTCCTTTTCAGCTACTTTTTTTACGATCAAGGTCCAGAGTACCCCATACTCCGGAGCGAAAAAGATTTTTCTCGGCGGCGGCACCTTCAATTTTTTGTTCTTTAACGTATAGGTATACAGCAGATGAATACTTGGCTTTGAAACATCTTTTGCTGCTGCCGCGACCAGTTTATTATACTCTTTTTCGTTGTCCACAACTGTTTCAATACTTATTCCCTGTTCCTCGATTTCAAAGCTGGCCGTGGAATCTGTGCTTTCCAGGGCCGTGATTTTCATTTTGCTGTCCACAAACTGGCCGGCCATATTCGGAAGGGACTCTTTTACGCGTTCGAAGCTTGCCGCCAAACGGAGCGGAACCAATTTGGCTGTCACCGTCTGGGCACGCAGGCTACCCACTGCAGCAACAAAAAGCAGTAGTATACAAGAATATTTTTTCATCATGATTGTTTTTAAGCCGTTATTTCAAAACTGTTAAGATCTAAATATGGAGATCTCATCCGGATGTAAATTACAATTTTGTCCGTTCTATTCGCCTATTGTTCGATATTTAGTGCATGGTATTTACAATCCGCTGAAGATTAATTCATAGTCGCCGCTACGCTATAGTCCTTTTCGATGAGTTTTTTGACCAGTGCTAGCCCCATTCCTTTGGATGCCCCTGTTATAAACCATACTTTATCTGTCTTCATATTTGATTTATTTATAAGACAAAATTAGCACTTCAATCAACCGTGACAGTAACGAAATAGAAACAATAGATTACAAAAATCAAACAGTTGGCTGTCATCACCCACAGATTTAAAGGGCAGCAAACCGGGACCGGAACATTGCGGCAGTCCCAATTGGGGAGCTTTCGTGAATACTCGTTATTTCACCTGTAGGATCGAGCGCTGATGGCTAAAATTTTCAAGGCTGAATTTACCATGGTATTTTCCCATTCCCGAAGTTCCTACGCCACCAAACGGAAGATAATGTGAGCCAACGTGGATCAATGTACTGTTAATCTCCGCATCGCCGCTGGTGGTCCTCGCGATCACATTGTCGGCAAACTGCTGGTTTTCAGAAAATACATAAAGTGCCAATGGTTTGGGTCTGCTATTGATCTCCTTCAGTACCTCATCGATGGTGCTGTAGGTCAAAATAGGCAGGATCGGACCAAAAATTTCCTGCTGCATGACCGCGTCATTCCAGTTGACATCGTCCATCAGGGTTGCTTCAAAATGCCGTGTTTCCAGATCATATCTGCCTCCATAAATCACTTTTTCGGGAGCCACATCCAGGTATCCAGCTAGATTCTTGATCTGATGCTGACTTACGATCTTGCCGATCTTCCCTAAAGATTCGTCGTTGTAAGTCGCTTTAAGGTACGATTTAAACTGACCGATAAATTCCGTTTTTACAGACTCATGTACATAGACATAATCTGGAGCCACACAGGTCTGACCACAATTGATCCATTTGCCGGCAGCAACGCGCTGAACGGCTTTCTCCAGGTCGGCATCTTGGTGCACAATCGTCGGGGATTTACCACCCAGTTCCAAGGTGAGCGGAATCAGCTGCTCCGCAGCGGCCTTCATGACAATTTTCCCCACATTCGGGCTTCCCGTAAAGAAAATGTAATCGAAAGCAAGGCTCAATAGATAGGTATTTTCTTCAATAGCGCCCTGAAAAACAGCTACATATTTTTCGTCAAAGGCTTCGGTAATAATATCTTCAATGACCTGTGCCACATGCGGTGTATTTTCAGAAGGTTTGATGATCGCGGTGTTTCCCGCCATCAGCGCACCGATCAGCGGACTGAAGGTCAGCTGCACCGGATAATTGAAGGGACCGATGATGTAATTTACCCCATAAGGCTCATAAATGTATTTACTGATGACTTCGGCTCCAGAAGGATGCGGTTTGGATTCGACGAAGGTCGGTTTTACCCATTCTTCCATATTTTCGATCATATCATCCAGTTCACTGAGCACAATCTGAACTTCGACATATTCCGCCTCTGCCCTACTTTTTCCAAGATCGATATACACCGCTTCACAGATCGCATCGGTATAACTTGCATACACTTTGCGGAAATTTTGCAATTGTTCTTTACGGAATGCAATATCCTTGGTTGCCTGCGTACCGAAAAATTCCTTTTGTTTTTCGAATACCGCTTTTATTTTGTTTTGGATTTCTGTTGTCATATGTTAGTGCTTTGCGCAATTTTAAACACTTTATCCGGATAAAATGTTTGGCCCCTGTCGATCTTCCAGAACAGAACCTGTTGCTTTTATACTAATAAAGGTAGGCAGAATTTATATTGTGTAAAATATAATTTCCGTAAACATATAAACTGATACGGGACGATTTCTTCAAATAATACGCTGAAAGGCTGTCTTATGGCCTTTCGATCGCCTGTTTTCAATTGAACATCGCCCTAAATTCAAGCGGTGTCTGGGTGGTTTTCTTCTTGAACAGTTTGCTGAAACTTTGCGCATGCTCAAAACCCAGTTCGTAAGCGATTTCGTTGACAGTGAGCTGTGTCGACGCTAATTTATCCTTTGCTTTTTCAATGAGTTTATGGTGAATATACTGTTGGGTATTCTGACCAATAAGCGTGCGCAGCATATCACTTAGATAACCCGCCGAAAGATGCAGCTGTTCGGACAGAAAATGCACCGTAGGTACACCATGAACAGCTGGATGATGATTGTCCAGGTACTCATCGAGCAGCGCTTCTGCCCGCTGCAAAATATCATTGTTTACATTTTTTCGGGTAATGAACTGCCGTTTGTAAAACCGGTTGACATAGCTCAGCATTAACTCAATCTGGGAAAGAATGACTTCTTGGCTAAATTCGTCTATCCGGTTGTCCAGTTCATTTTTCATGATCGTCAGGATCGCGATCATCGTCTCTCTTTCCTGATCCGATAAATGCAATGCTTCGTTGACCGAATAGGAAAAATAGCCGTACTTCTTCATTTTTTGCGCTAAGGGGGAACCCAGGAAAAAGTCAGGATGAATCAGCAGCAGGTAAGCATAGGTATCCCGATTATACTCGGTGCTGCCGACCAGCTGGTTGGGTGCAAAGAAAAGCATGCTGCCATCATTAAAGTCATAGTAGCCCCGGCCGTACTTGAGTTTTCCGCTGTTCTTTGTTATAAACGTTATTTTGTAGAAACTGAGCACATCGTATATCGGAGCCATATCCTTATTGAACGGATTCTCCTGATTGAAATGAACCAGACTGATCAGCGGATGCTGCGGTTTTGGCAGTCCAAAAGCTTCATGGCTCTCTGCTATAGATATAAAACGCCTTAACTTATCCTCTTTCTTTTTCATACATTAAATTTATAAAAAAACCTGTAACCGATGAAGTTACAGGTCTTCCTGTGCGTGATACTACCAGGGAACTTGACTGCCCTGTGCTGTACGATAGGTAGCCGGTCCCGTAAAACTCCCATTGGGTATATCTTCGGCCAGCGCAACGCGTATTGGCTCACGTGACCCCTCTTCTACCGTATCTGTACCTTCAAAATTATTCAGCGCTGTAGCCGTAAAGCCCGGACTTACCAGATTTACCTTAACATGGGTACCTTCCAGTTCATTTGCCAGCGATAGAAAAACACCATTCAAAGCTGTCTTGGAGGCCCCGTAAACAGCGTCAAATCCGCTCCGGAAGGCATTTTCGGGATCAGCATTCAGGGTCAGTGAACCCAGTGAACTGGAGACTGTGACGATCCTGGATGCTTTAGCATTGCGCAGCAAGGGCAACAATGCCTGTGTGATGGCAAGGGTGCCAAAGACATTGGTTTCCCAAACCTGGCGCATCTCTGCTATGGATGTGCTGCTTGCCTTCTGGGCACCCAGAATTTCCCACATGGTACGGCCGGGAATCCCTGCGTTTGAAATGGCGGCATTATTGACCAACAATGTCAAGTACCCAAACGCATCTTCAATTTTACGTACCGCATTGCGGATTGAATTATTGTCGGTGATATCGAGCTGAATAGCCTGCGTTTGACCGCCTATCTGCCTGGCGGCATCTTCCCCTTTCTGTAAATTGCGTGATCCGACAAAAACTTCATATCCATTTTCAGCAAGGGCTTTGGCAATCTGAAAGCCTACACCTGTATTGGCACCAGTAACAAGAGCAACTTTTGTTTCATTTGTCTTCATGTCTATTTATTTTAATTATAACAAGACAAATTTCAACATCTACAGCTGTTCAATTGTAGTCGAATCGAGGAACTTTCTAACCAAATCGAGGGTAGATTCAGGTTTGATTAAATTTTAGCCTTACAGGCGATATCGAAGGGATAGGTTGCGCCAAATCTCTGTCGCAAAGTGCTGATCCGAATGCCTGTTTTCAAAAAACCAGCATTCGCCTTTTTTTACTAGTTTTTGCTCAATTCCATCAAGCAAAATTGGTAATTCCGTATCGAGCTTTGATAAAGACTTTTTCAGCAACACCAGCTGATAATCCTGTCCTTTGTAAGTTAAACGGAACACCTGTGAACGATGTGGTTCCCCGCTTATCCCGTCAATTGTGCCTTGCATAAATATAGACCTTCTAAAATTTTTAAAATACAGCAATTACGCCAATACGAATACCCTAAAAAGTATATGAATGGGGCACCAATGAGCTTCCCATTTCATACTTTTTTATAACGAATTACAACAAATAATCGTGCCAAATCAACACCAATCTATTGGGGGTATTGCGGGTCACACAACCCTTTATTCCCCATTTTAGAGCACAGAAAAGTGGTTTATTTATTTCGACCACATCCATTGGTGGATTTATGGGATTCCCGCTAAATTCCATGTATCATGTGACAAAATTCGCCCTGGGAGCGGTAACCCTGCACCTGGCAAGCAGCTATTATCGGGACAGCGTTTACCACATGCGGGATTTTAGCTTGGCACTACAGTTAATTGCTGGCTTATCACTGCTATCCTTAATCGAGTATTTCAAAATTAAACCAAGCGACGGAGCCAATTTAAGGGGTATATCAATAAAGAAAGAAGTTCAGAACGCCGCTTAGCCCTTTAAATTTTAGCTAGATTTTTGGGGCTGTAGCCAAACTGTTTTTTAAAAACATGGGAAAAATGCGACAGATCTTCAAAGCCCAGATCAACAAAGATGTCCGAAGCAGCGCGCTTCTCTTCTTTTAGGAGATAATGTGCTTCGTCCAGCCTTTTTTTCAGTATCCATTGGTACGGCGAGGTTTGAAAAACCTTTTCAAAATCGCGCTTAAACGTGGCTAGGCTTCTCCCTGTGAGCCGAGCAAAACGCTCTAAATTGACGTTATACCTGTAGTTTTGGTTCATAAAGGCTTCCAGGTCTATTTTATGCGGTTCAGAAAAATCAAACAGGATATTTTTGAGCTCCGGTTTCGTCTGAAGGAGGATCAACAAAAGTTCCTTAATTTTCAGATCGGTGAGTGATTTATTATTCAAATTGCTTTGGAGAAGGGCCTTCAGCGACGCGATAAAATTTTCGAGAACCGCATTGACATCAATTTTAACCAGCGCTTCCGTTACGGTTGAGTGTTCGGATCTCAGCTGATACTCATGCGCAAAATTCTTTAGCGTTTCGTCACTCAAATAGATATTCAGACTTTCGCAGGCGCCGTTTGGTGGTGGAATTTTTGCAAATTTCACCAGCTGGTTCTTTCTGATGAGATGAAAATCGCCCGGATGCGCAATATGCTTGTCTTTATTGTCGGACAACATAAAACTTCCCGATAGCTGATAAGAAATCGTATGCTGAGCCACAAAATTTTCCCCTTTTCTGCTCACCTGGTGGTAACAGGAATAGACAATATCCGAATTTTCTATCATAAGACTATCAATCAAGACAAAGCGCCGTTCGTACGACAACGCTTTGTCAAATGTATAAAAAATTAGCTTAGTACGGCTTTGATTTCAAGGTAAGGTTGCAAACCATATACGCCATATTCCCGTCCGATGCCCGACTGCTTGAATCCGCCAAACGGAACCATGGGGTCGTGACTGAATCCATTGATACAGATCCGTCCGGCATCGATTTCTGCGGCCACACGTTTTGCCCTTTCGCTATCCGCCGATGAGATGTATGCTGCTAGTCCATAAGGCGTATCATTGGCTATTTCTATGGCTTCCGCTTCAGTTGGATAAGGTATTATACTCAGAACGGGACCAAAAATTTCTTCCCGCGCAATGGTCATCGCATTGCTGACATTTGTAAAAATGGTGGCTTTCACAAAATTGCCCTCTTCCAGACCTTCAGGTTTTCCCAATCCACCGGTCAACAAGGTTGCCCCTTCCTCTATACCCATTTTAATATACTGCTGTACGCGATCAAACTGCTTCACGCTCACCATCGGTCCGATGTTGGTATCTGCATTTTGTGGCAGACCGACAACCATACTTTCCGCAGTGGCCTTTGCTAGGACATTTACCTGATCGAGCTTATCCTGTGGCACCAGGAGCCTTGTCGGCGCTATACAGGCCTGACCGCTGTTCATATAAGCGCCGTATACGGCCATCGGAATTGCTTTCTCGAGGTCTGCATCATCCAGTATAATATTGGGCGATTTTCCGCCCAGTTCGAGCGTGATGCGTTTCATGGTATCTACCGCTTGTTTAGCGATGGATTTTCCTACGGCTGTAGAACCTGTAAATGAAATTTTGGCAATTCCGGGATTCTCGGTTAATTCCGTGCCCACTACATTTCCGAGACCGGTTACCACATTGATAACACCATTTGGTAAACCCGCATCGTGAAAAGCTTCCATCAGCACTTGCGTCTGCAGAGCACTCATTTCACTGGGTTTGACTACTACGGTACATCCTGCGGCGATTGCGGTAGCCACTTTACTGGCTACTGAACTGTTACTGGCATTCCAAGGTGTAATAATAGCCACAACACCGACAGGCTGCAATCGCACCAATGCCGCGTTAATTGTTCGTTCAAATTCAAAACTGTTGAGCACTTCGATCATACTGTCAAACCAGGCTCCGGTATGCGCGTTGCTCATGGTGACAAATTGATGCGTTCCGCCATACTCTTCGATCATCGAATCTATAAAATCCTGTTTTCTCTTCTCAATTGCCGTTTTCAGTTTTGTTAAATAACCGATACGTTCCGAAACGGTGGATTTTGAAAAGGTCCGGAAAGCAACCTTAGCTGCAGCAATGGCGTTTTTAGTGTCTATTGCATCCGCTAAAGTGAGTTCACCGATCTTTTGGTTATTAGCCGGATTGATGAGATTATAAATTTCCGTACCATGCGGGCTTACAAATTCCCCGTTGCTGTAAATCTTATTGACTGTTTTCATTTTGTTTCTATTTATAATACAAATTTAGCTGTAGCCTTTTTATTCAACTTGGTAAAAAAGCTCAATTATACTTTGCAAAAAAGCTCAATCCTATCAACATTTCTTTTAGTATATTTACTTAGCTAATGGACAGGATGGTAATTACATAAACACAAGAAAGAAAATGAGTCAATACTTTTGGATTGCTATACCTGCGGAGCTGTTTTTTCAGTATTGCGAGGCAACGATGGAAAAACATCAAGCGCATGCTTATGTTGAGAAGATCAACCGCCATTCAAGCAAGCGCAATTATGTAAAATATAGCAAGGAAAATCAGTCGGCGTTTTTGGAAAGCTTTACATCAGCAGATTATCATGGATTTTACCTGTCCACCTATCCTTTTTCAGATCAGGAAATTGTCGTAGATTCAGGTATCTTCTATGATTCGCCTGTAGCCGAATATACCATTGCAGGAAGTGGGGGCTATGAAACTGAGCGGACAAGGGAAATTATCCACTTGCGTCAGATCATGAAGCAAGCGGACAAATCCGCAAAAGCATTTTTTTCCGCCTTGCAGCGCAGCCTCAAAAAGATCCCCGATCTTCGCGATACCCTTAAAAGTGGAAATAAAAACCATTTTTATCTGCCGACATCAAAACGTATTATTCCCCAGAACGGCCATAGTCGGCTTATAACAATGTCTTGGGAAGAACATTGTCTCCATAAAAACATGGTCTACCAACAGGAATGACTCCAATCAGTTGACGCATATCGTGTAAAACGGCGCACGATACTGCGCGCCGTTTTATTCAAATTTATCTTTTCCGTTTACCTAGTTTCGCCAGTAGCCTACTTGTCGCGAAACTGACCAGAGTACCCAATGCCGCCGTCAGGGCGGTCTGCAGCACATCCCCCAGCGAAATACTCGCCCAAATCGAACAGATGGTACCACCGATGGCCGAAACGCGGAAATCATTCACTTTCATCCATCTCGCTCCTTTCTACGGTATTTTCGGTTGCATTTCTAACAGGACTGTTCTCCGTGGCGCCGGCCGAAGGATCCTTATCATCTACCTCCGGCCGCGGCTTAGCCTCATCCAATACCGTTTCGACGATGCCAAGTCCCAAGGCCAGGTATTTTATTACATTGCCCACCTTGCCCGGTAGTTTGACAGGTGCCGCCAGCAAAAGCTGCAGCACCTGTCCTATTTTATTGAAGATCTTTTTCATGATTACTTTTTTATGGATGATCAATTTTAGGACAGCAAACTCGTTCACTCGACTTGTACTTCGACGAGCCCCTGGGCCATCAGTTCGACCACAAGCGGGTAGAACTTTTTGTAGGCGACGCCCGAGGCTAGCAGGCGATAATCGCCATCTTCCAGCACATATTGCGCGCCTACCAGGATGCAGCCAGCAGTCTCTTTGTAACTGTTTCCTTTATGGAAGTAGACATAGCTAAAATTCTGAACATCAACTATTTCAAGCATACCCCGGTGCATCGCTGGATAGTCGTCATAATAACGGCCATTCATTGCCCCATCGCGGTTAAAACCCAGCGGGTAATGCCCGGTAGGTATGGCGGTCTCACCCCTTATTTTCACGGGGCGCGGAATATTCTCCAGGCCGTAGCAGACAAACTGATTGTTCAGGTAGATCTCGGACAACGTGCTATGCTTGCCCTGTTTTGTGCGAAGTACTTTTATCGTTGATTTCATACGCTAGCGATTCATTAGAAAAGACCGAGGTACTGACTTCTGGAATACAGGTTTTCATCACGATCATGTAGGAAAAGGTACAGGTGCACTGGCCGATCATGCAGGATGGATGGCAGATCGATAGTCATCTGGAGATCCTTCCGCAGCACCTGTTGTTCATTGATCGCTGCCTGCTCGCCAATAATATCGTAAGCACAGAGAATGACCTGGTCATCCCATTGGTTATAATCTTTGATGTTGGATTCGGTTACATCCCAGCTTAGCTGTATCGTATTGGACCCGCGTACACAGGTATTCACCGCGAGCGGAGACAGCATGCCATTGCTGATTTTTGCGAGGGCGGGCACTACCTCAAAATCCGGATATTCCCCCTGTATCACGTTCGTCAGCGTATGCGACATGGCGCGGCCAAAAGCCGCCTGCACCGTGCACTTGCTATGCGCGAAACCTTTGCGGATGAGCGGGTACAGCGGATTCAAAAACCGGCGTGCCAGTCGAAAGCGTTCCTGCGCAGCCTCCCTACGTGTCGGATCTGTAACCTGCTTTTTAAACTCAGAAATCACCAGCATGTCTTATCGTTTTGTTTTCAAAAATCAGGAGGAGCCACATGCTCCTCCCGTTCAATTAATCCTTCAGCGGCTAAGCCAGGTCAAATTCGCCCAAATACGTACTTTTGGATACCTTTTCGGCCTTGCGGTCTGTAAAGAAGATCCAGACATGCCCCTTGCCACCGAGCAGGTGGGCCGGGATCTGGATGTCTATCGTACCGGCGGCACGGGTGGGCGGTGTAGGTGCCGTCATAAATTCATCCTTTTCAGGCGAATAGACCAAGATAATAACCTGATCATCGGCCTTGGTCTTGTACAGGCTGTTGAGGATGGTATCCCAGTAGATAGAAAGAATTCCATTATCCACAGCAGCCTCCATGCCGCCGCCGTTGAGGTAAGAGCCCGTACTGATTTCGATCTTGCTGTAATCCAAGCTAAAGTTTGGATAAGTACCACTTACCGCCTGTGCGATGTTGAGCTGCAGTGCCACATTTGTGGGCGTCATCTTTTCGGTTCTGGAGAGCCCAAACCCAACCTGCAGGATCGGCGTGATCGGCATCAGAAATTTGGAGATTTTCAGAAAACGGTCCTGTTGGATCAGCTGTTCTTCGGACATCCCTTTCGTCCGCTTTTTGGGCAATCCTTTGAGGTAGTTGATAGATTTCCAGGACGAAGCTATCACTGCGCCCACTTTACCACTTGCTCTTCCGATTACACCATTGTTGATTGTTGCCATGTTGTTCTTTATTTAAAAGTTAAAACCCATAAAGCTTTCATTTATACCGGTATGTAGCGCTTTACTTCGACAAACATACCACATCACACAGCCCCTTGTCAATAGCGTAAAACAGGTTGGCGGAGACTCGTCGTCGGCAGCCCGGCTTTTGTCGGCGGGCTGTCGGAGACCGGACAAAAGCAGACACAAAATCAGTAGTGCAGTCCGGCATATTCCAGGTAAGCACTCGTCTTATACTTCAAAAACTACGCACTCGAGCAGCAGTCTCGTGCCTTTGCTTCGGACCAGCTCCGTACCTGCTTCGGATCAGCAATAGATCTTGTACAGATGCTGAACAGACCTTCACCAGTCTCCGAACAGGGAAATACTGTTCAGCAACGGATTAACAGTGGCTGCCTTTACATGCAGCCCCGAAGGCAATACGAAGCAGGTACGAACAGTATAGGGATTTAAGGCATTTGCCGCGGCCATTTTTTATATTCAGTCACATACAGCTGCACCACATCTTTTTTGAGAAAGAGATCCGCATTGCCCTCTTTGTAGGTGGCCTTGAGCAGGCCTTTGGCGATACGGCGCTCGATGGTACGCACACTTTTGCTCAAAAAATAGGCGACTTCGTGGATGGTCATCGTACCGGTCAGCTTGTGGAGCTCCATATACTGCTGTTCCTGCAGCAGGTCGAGGATACGGTCCAGCTTGGCCTCTAAGGGTGTATATTCGACGCTTGGTTTTAATTGAAAAGAATAGTGGATTTTTAGGTGAATAGCTGTCGCATTGGACACAAAACGAGGCGTGATCTCCTGTTGATCAGGAGATCCTTTTACAAAAAACATAAACGGGTAAGGTTAGCTCGACTAACCGCCGAAATCCAGCTCAGCAGCAGACCTGTTGTCTACTGCGCTCGGTCTATCTAAGTTTATAAAATGGGATGATTCAATTGAGCCGAATAAGGTTATCCCATCCCTCATGCGCTAGGTTATTGACGTTATCCAAAAAATCCTTTAGCTTTTTTTCTTTGCGCATCCATTCGGTTATCTGCAGCAGGTTGCTGATCTCCAATTCCGTCATATTCAACTTGAGGCTGTCAAACACTTCCTTTCGGAACTCCAGAAAAGTGGCATTTGGCAATATCGGTTGACGGACGAGCATCATATTTACCCTACAGGTTTTATTGATGCGAAAATACCATTTATCAAGCCCCAACCTTTCTAGCTCCTGCACAAAATGATGGGCCTCTAGCCGGATACCATTGATCAGGACGACTTCTTTTTTTCTTTTTTTGGAAAAATAAAAGGGAACATCAAACATACGTACAGCATCCATCTGCAAGGTATTTAAATTGAATGGCGAATCGTTATACAGCACATCATAGAGTGATCCGATTACGATAATCCTATCCAATGCACTTGGAGGTGCTATAGTTCCCGCTCTATCTGTTGTGTTTTCCTGCGACATGACCTCTTTCCCTAACAAAGCCATCACATTTTCAGTTGTTAGCCACCATAATTTGCCGTTACGAAAAACATAGATCACATAGGCTATAAAGCCTAGACCAATAAAAGGCATATAATGCAGCAGATAGCTTCTTAACAAGCTGTACGTATCTTCGCTGCGCATATTAGCGAAACAATAGATAATGAAGAGATAAATCGATAGAATCGATATAGTTGTAACAAGAATTGCACAGCAGAGCTGACCTTTGGGTATACTCTTGGTCATGACCCTCCCCTTGCTCATGAGTATCAGATCAGGGTACCGCTTCTGCCAATAGGTCCAAAAGCCTTTAAGAAACATCTGCGTGAACACGACCGCAACACCAATCGCAATTGCAAATGCCACTGTCCACATCCAATAGGTCTGTGTCCAAAATCGATTCAGATAAATACCGTGATTTCCGATTAAATTAAAAAGCATGGAGATGAGTAAACTCTCCACCGTTAGTTTTAATACTTTCATATGCTATGTCAAGCTCTCTTAAATGGCTTAGGTTTCTAGTGGTTTACAGATCCAATTTACTAAATAAAATCAAATATTAAGCAAAATTCATTCGCTCAAAAGAATACTTTCCTCCAAAATCCCGGAGGTTAGGACAGGACGGTTGCTAATTTGATCTATTTAAATAAATATTTGCAAAAATACAATTTAAATGAAAGAGAAATTTGACAATGCAGGCGTGGCTCAAAAAGTAGCCATGATTCTCACTCTGCCAATAGCGGAGCGAGCACTAGAGATGCAACTTCTTAAAGACGATTTTGCAGTCTGGATGGAACACAATTTTAACCTCGATCCCCATCAGGTAATACAGCTCTACGAATTTCCCCATGGGTTTCGGAAACAACTTGGCACTGCGATAAGCAATTATCTCATGCAGGGCAACATACTTCAATTTCAAAAAGATGACAAGGGTGATGATGATGATCCAGAATTTAAGGAGCTCATGGTTCACGGCCTCGATGAATGGCAGGATACTGCGGCGCGGCTGGCGTTCACTCCCCTGTTTATTGGGATATTCTACAGAATGACCTAGCACCTGAGCGATCCCCCGTTATCCAAAAACCATTTCCCCCGATCATACCGAAATCCTGACCGGGGGGATTTTATTGACCTATACACCATTATGAAAACAGCACTACAGATCGATATCGCACAGGTATTTGACCAGCCGATCAGTCCGAGAACTGATACGCTCAAGCCAAGAATAAGCATGTCCAATGCGGACTATCAACATTACGAAAACCAACATGGGCAAGCCTGCCTGCAGCAATTTGATGGCATGCTCGGCTACATCAATATATTGGATCTGCATCTACCTGCCGATATTGTCATTCCTATACAAGTCACACGTTCAGACCTGCATATCTTTTATCTCTTCACAGAAGATCGTGCTATTCAGATCAGGGATGTCCAGAAGCGGATCAGTTACAGCATTTCTTGCAATCGTGGCCGCTACTTCTACTTAACCAGAAGTGATTATGAAATCCTTGTTCCTGCCGGAAGGTATACCCTCGTTAACTTTTATTTCCGCGGCAGCATTTTCCGCGATGGCAATGAGCGTCCCTTCCAGTTTCTTCACCCCTTGATCCATGCCTATCGAAAACAAGATCCGAATTCGTGGTGCAGCATCGATTTCCGTGCCGGCACCAGGACTATTTCATTGATGAAAACCATTGCGTCAAAAATCAAGCAAGGTGACCTCGACAGTGAGGTCAATATCCTCTGGGGTATCAAGAAACTGATCCAGCTCTCGAAGGAAAAGATCTTTGAAGAATATGAAAAGATGTCGGAATCCCAGTTAAAAGCCAAAGAAGCCCATGCAGCCATTAAGCAGGCAGTAACCGAGCATGGGCAGGATTTTAAACTGGAAGATATTGCCTGGCAGCTCGGGATCAGTATGGACTATCTGCATCAGCTTATCCAACTTTATTATGGACAGAGTCCCCAGGAGCTGAAGGTAGAATTTATGCTGGATCTCGCCAAGAAATATGTCTTGGACGGTATGCATACCGGTGCGATCGCCTATGAACTCGGCTACACATCACCCAGCAGCTTTGCCCGCTTTTTTAAAAAGAAAACCGGAATGACCGCGAAGGAGTTTTTTAAGCGGTATACCCAAGACGATCTATAAACCTGTATATACCCGACTCCAGATTCGGCCAAGTCCGGCTGCTTTTTACTGGCGAACTTTGATTTACAATGTAAGTAAGGAAATGCAAAATACACCAAGAAATATTGCTCCCTATAACTATTCCGTACGAAGGATCACGATCTTTTTAAAATGGATGATTCAATTTATTTTGAGACTTCCACAGATCGTGGTCCATTTTTGCTTGACGCATTGGCGGGATATTGCTGTGACGTTTTATGGCTCATTTATGATGGGCCTTTGGATCTTTGTGGCATACAATAAATTTTCTGATTTCAGTGGCAATATGGATGCAATGCTCCGCCAGCCACTGCCAAGGCCACTTGCCATCGTATTGGCTTATTTGATACCGACAAGTGAGATCATGGCAGCAGTATTGATCGGGATTAAATCGACGCGATTAATTGGCTTGGTGCTATCATCGCTAATGATGCTGGCTTTCACCAGCTATGTGGGGCTAGCTTTGCTTTATGTATGGAGCGACGAGCTACCTTGTAGTTGTGGACTGATTGTTCAGATTAGCTGGAAATCACATTTTATATTAAATATTTACCTCACATTGATCTGCGTTTGGTCCTCTATCATAGAACGTTGGATTCGACTAAGACCTGTTGTACATGATAAATATAGTATTCCATATCGTACAAAAATAGCCAATACTATTCCACGATTGAGCTATAGATCATTTGCAAAGCATATAGACAGCCTTTTCCATGGGCAAAATAAGGGAAAATGACAGCTTACACATCGGAAACGCTGATGCTAGGTTGTCAGCAAGAAGGGCGCGTCTGCCAAAAGACATAAACAGAATAACAAATTTTAATATCACATTTTAAATCGAAGATTATGAACATCTTTAAAATCATCAAAACAAATGTATTGCCTATTCTCGGATTAGGCATAGCAGCAGGATTGACAACAGTATCGTTAATGTCTGCAAACACAATTAAAAAGCAAACTGCAAGCGAAGAATACTGGTTTGAAATGACCGGAGGTCAGCCGGGACAGGAAATTGAACAGCCTGATCCGAATTGTCCAAAACTTGAGAATCCAGATTGTGCTCGTAGATATAAAGATGAGGATACTGAATTTAACTCATTGGGACAACGTGTTGTAATTTCGGGTCACGAGTCAAGTTATACTGACTATCGTACCAAAACCTTGTAAATTCACTGCTTATTAAAAAGAAAGGGTGGCTGTTTCAATTCGAGACAGCCACCCTTTTGATTTAAAGCAAAGTTCTAACTATTGATCAAGCTACTCGCGGAGATTTTGAGCAATGCCCGACAGATCAATCACATTATCTGGGATGGGCAAAATATAATTGGGTGAGTTAGGTTTGATCTGTATAATTTTATCTCCAAGCACTCTCGTCATCGTTATTTCCGCCTTTTCGTTTCGGTTCAGTCTACGTATATCTGAGAAGCGAAGTCCACGATAGAGCAAGCTTTTCCTCCTTTCAAGTAAGACAATATTTAACAGCTCAGCTTGTGTGATACTTTCTTTTAATACCACAATTCGATGATCACGAAGCCTTGATGCCATAAATGTCTGATACATAGATTTCGCTTCATCGAGTTTATTTAATCGCGTCAAGCATTCCATCGCCATAAGATAGACCTCATCAATAGCCAGTCCATTAAACAAGGATAAGGAGCCAGAATAATTACCGATAAAAGCTGCATTCTCTCCCCTAGAAGCAAAAAAAGTCTTCAATCTTAAATCATCGTCTGCATAGGCCCGCATAAGGTTGGTATCGACCAAGGCTTTTGAATCTTTATGGGAGACATAAGACATAATGCTGTGAAAAATCACTTCATCATTAAATTGTACCATCGGATAAGCGATGGAAGTATTTACTTTCGTGTAGTCGATCAATTTAAAAGCTGGCGATACAGACTGGCATAACGCTAAACATTCTCCATATCTCCCCATGATGAGATATAATCTCGCCAAAAGTGCTTGTGCGGCATATTTGCTCGGTCTGGTTTTGACCGATACCGTTGTTGGCAGCAGCTCAATAGCATCCTTTAGGTCTTTTTCCATCTGTGCATAGGTCTGTTCAACCGTGCTTCGCCCCGCCTTTTCATTGATGTCACTTTTAAGGCGTAAAGGTAGCCCAAGCCCCTTATTTTCGGCACCTACCGTATACGTATCGCAGTAAATCTGCGAAAGATTAAAATAACCAAAAGCTCTAAAGTATAAGGCTGTTCCTTTTAGATAATACGCTTCATCCTGCTTGCTAGCTAATACTTCCAGACCATCCAGCACGTTATTGGCGTAGAAGATCTGTTGGTAAGAATTGCTCCACACAATGTCTAGCGAGCCTTCATAGATATCTTTATTCCAGATATAAGTATTACGCTCGATCAAACTTGTAAGACCGTCGTAAACCTCTTTGCTCAAGTAATAATCGTCGGCAGAAAGATGAGCGAGATGAGGCAGCGCTTCGTTCATTGTTTCTGTTCGGTCCATCAAAGCCCTAAAATCCTTCAATGTGCTCGGTATAACAAGTTTCTTGTCCGATTTGACCGATAGAAAATCTTTGGTGCATCCGCCCAGCGTGATGACCAACAATAGTACTATAATTCTTTTCATTGTAAGTTACAATCCTACGTTAATACCTATAGACCACAATCGGGGTCTTCCCAAATAACTCTCATTTGTCATCGGATCGATCTTGGCGCTGTTGGCCACCCAAAGCTGCCCGACATTATTGACCAACACAAAGAAAGAAGCATTTTTAAATGACCGGTTTAGCCATGTGTTATTCAATGTACGAAGGTCAATACCCAATCGTACATCTTTCAAAAAGATATAATCGGCTTTTTCGACAAGTACACTTGAGTAGCTGTTTAAAATGCTCCATTTGTCCAGATCAGCAACCTTTGGAATAGCTGGAACATCTGTCTCGAGCTCGTCGCCAGGTTTGATCCAGCGCTTGGTATAATCCTCGTGGCCAAACCAATTTGTCGCCAATGTTGAATAATTAATCGTTGGTCTACGGAGGTAACCACCAAATGCATAAAGCATTGAAAAAGAAAGATCAAAAGATTTGTATTTCAGGCGATTTATAAGGGATCCCGTATACAAAGGAAGCGCTGAGCCGTGATATTGCAGGTCGTCAAATGTCATCTTGGACCGGATGGCTGTATAATCTTTGCTGATCTCGCCTTTATACCAAAAACGTGGGCTTCCATCTACCGGATCTAAACCCGCCCAGGGGACTGAATATAATGGACTCATGGGCTTGCCCTCCACAGGAACAGCAAATGATGAGCTCAATAAGCTACTCGGTGCCGTACCACTAAATTTGATGACCTTATTTCGGTTCCGATTGAAGAGTAGGCTTGGCATCCACTCGACTGCAGCAAAGTTCTTTCGGCCATCTATTCGGAGATCGATCCCTTCGGTATTGAGTGAGGCCGTATTGCCTGTAAAGGAAAAGCGCTGACCGACAAAGAAGCCAGTCGTCGGGTCAAGGGCAGACTCCCCGATCAGATCACGGCCTTTCTTCTGATAATAATCAAAGGAAACACTGACAGCTCGGTTTTTAGTCGCCAGATCCAAACTTATATTGACTGTGCTTACTTTTTCCCAACGTAGATCCTCATTGGGTGGGGTTTGGATCTGTGCAGCAGGCAAACCCGTCAGTAAGGATGTACTGTATCTAGCCGTACTGTACCGTGTAAGCGACTTATTTACATTTCCGCTATAACCAAAAGTCGTCCGTAGTTTGAGGTAGTCGACGATAAAATCCTTTGGCCAAAAGCGCTCCTCTGAAGCCGTCCATGCCAGCCCCGAAGACCAGAGCGGAACAGCACGTTGGTTGGTATTGACACCAAAAAGATTGGATGCATCCTTACGTGCACTAAAGGAAAGCAGATATCGTTGCCTGTATAGATAGCTACCGTTGAAGTAATACGATACAAAACGATCGATACGATCCGTAAAGCCAATTCCTGAGGGAATATTGGATTTTGAACTTGTCGGAAAGCGTGTAAAGCGTGTACTGAAGTCCATATCCTGATACGTCAATGTTTCGGGATCAAATCCATACACCGTAGACTTATCCCCTACCAGAGTTGTCTGTTTAACTTCCGCTCCCAGTAGGAGATTGATGTTTGACAGTCCGATGGTCGCCGAATAATTTAGTTGCGCCCTTCCCAGATGCGCTTGAGTTTTGTTTCTGGACTTATCCAGTATAGCACCTTCCAGAATTGGAAATAGCAGCTGACCATTATTTTCATAGGCAAAGCTATTGACCATATTGCGCGCATAATAGCTATCGCGGTCATAATTGAAGGTCTGCAGGTCGTTTATGTTCTGATAGTTATACAAGAGCTGTGCTGTGAGCCCGTATCCTAGCCGTATATTGGAATTAAATCCGGCTATAAACTCATTATGCTCGTTGGAAAACTGTCTTTTGTCCATTTCGTCCAATGGACTATAGTCCCAATTTAATCGCCCCGTTTGCTTTTGTGCATCCAAAAATATCCCGTTGTAATCGTGTATAACAGGCAGATAATTTCCGTTTTCATCTGCAAGCTGGGCATAAGGATAAATGTAATCCGCATAATTCAGTAGTCGGTTGTTTTGGTTGCCCAGATTCCAGGATAAGGTCGGATTGAAATCCAGCCATTCCGCAGGTTTGAATGTCGAATTGAACTGCAGCAGTATTCTGCTGTCTTTCTGTCTGTGAGCCGAAGTATTGGCTTTATTCCAAGTCAGGGAAAGTAAATTTGCCGCCTTTGCATTCCCATTGCTGATCTGAACATTGTACTGCTGTTTATACCCTGTGCCGAAGTAATAACGATCGAGATCCTTTCGGACATCCTGCTGTGCCAGTCCTGCGATCTGATTTGCCACTTCCTCTGCGCTCAGCAGCCCTTTATCCCGTTTGAGCAGCAATTCAACTACTGGCGTAAACTTCCGGTAACCCGCATTTGCTTTTTGTGCGTTATAATAGCCATTGTCATAGAGGTACTGCTCAAAGCCGATAAAATCGTTGTTATTGAGCAAAAATTTAGAATAATAGCGCTCCGGAGCGGCTTCCCATGTATTGTTCAGGCTAAGGTTCACCTTGGTGCCCTCGTTCAGTTTTGCCGATTTGGACGTAATGACCAATACGCCATTACCCGCACGGGCACCCCATATAGAAGACGCTGCTGCATCTTTTAAAAAGGTAATGGATTCCAGTACATTCGGATCAAGTGCCGTAATGTCACCTTCAAATGGAGCACCATCCAAAATGATTAAAGGCGTATTGTCGGACTTGATCGTTGCATATCCGCGCAGCATCAGTGCATTTCGACCCGATAATCGCGAATCGATGGTTAAGCCACTGACGGTGCCTTCCAGCCGGTCTACCAATCCTTCCGAAGGTCTACGGTTGAGCTCTTTGTTTGTCAGGAATGAAAATGATCCAGTGGCCCGTTCTTTTGGAATTGCTTGATAACCCGTCTGTACCACGGCCTCTTCCAGTTCCTGTACGTTTGACTCCAATTCTACCGTATATTCGCCAGGTCTGTCAAACTGCACAGTTTTAGGCGCGTAGCTGAGGTGGCTAAAGCGGAGCGATATGGGGTAAGTAATCTTATTGATATGGCTTTTTCCATCTCGATCTGTCTTTGTCACAATGGTAGACTCCGATATGGAATTTACAGATGCACCAGCAATAGGTTTTTGATCAGCTTTGCTCAGCAATTGAATGTGTAAACCATTCGATCCCTGTGCGAACGAACTGATATAGCTTACCATAATAAGGATAAATGCGATCCATCTATTCATGGCGACCTCCTTTCGCAATATCACTTAGTACGAATACATCCATAGACAAGGTTTCCAATGTCGCTCTATACCCTTGCGGTACCAAGAATGCGTTGATACTGGTTAGATCATTTGGCCAATCCTCGGGGATTTTTATTGTTTTTTTAAATTCGTCGGTTTTGTTGATCCATGGTATTCCCACCGCAGTCTGCTCACTCTGATTATCAAGCCTATCGACCAATTGATACATGGGGAGTTCATTTATTAACTTCTTAGGAATTTTCAAGTTCTGAGGCGATGCATCTTTTCGAATCACATAAGCTTTACGGCTACGCTGTTCAATACGTCCTTCCATACCATATTTTTGCCCGAAGAAGGTATTGAGTTCCAGAAGTAAATCTTTAGCCAGTTCATTTTTATCCGCAGCAGCAGAATAAAACTGTATGGCATACAGATGCGCTGTGCTGTCGGCGAAGTATTGATCTGTACTTACTTTTAAGAGCTTATCGCGCCATTTTGTCTCTAATAGAAACCAATTTCCCTTACGCAAATCAGGCCGGGCGATGGCAATGGCCGATTTATAGATATCTATCGGCCCCGCATTGGTTGTTCCAAAGAAACTCGGTCTACCGTCCTTACCGATCTGATAATTTGTCTGCGCAAGGACATCCTGTAGGTAGCCTGTTATCGTAAAGGAACGTTGCAACTGGGGCGTACGAAAGATCAAAGGATCATTCAAAAAATTGTCCTTTAAGTCGAAAGACACACGATCTTGCCTTATCCTTGTGGGCGCAATTCCTTCATTTAGCAGTTTGGCAATATTCTCATCGGTCACTTCGGTTGCCTGCGTCGTGGCGACTACCTTACCCTCACTGACCCAGATGTAATAAGGAATCCAAGTATAGGGAAAGTATTGAAATAGCGTCGCCCTGGTTTTGATAAAGGATGTGAGTGTATACCCATTGTCTTTCAGATACTTGGCAGCTCTACCCTGCTCTAATGTAGCGAGTAAAAATGCAACGTCGGAATAGGTATGTTGTAATTTTTGAATCTTTGGTAAACCCTCTAGGCAGCTTTTACAGGTAGTGGCCCAGCAATCTATCAAGATAAGCTTTTTGCCTCTATACTCTTTGAGTTGAATATGATCTTTGCCCTCGGGATGATTTGCTACAGGCAGCATTGCGTTCCATAGTTCATCAGGTATTGTATCGCCTACATATAGCCGATCAATTTTGGTGAGCCCACCGGCCCCGCTGTCCTTGCGGGGCGTCTGAGCCGATAAACTAAACATAGAAACTAGTAAGAACACGATTACAAGAAATGTAATCTGTATAACTGGAATATTGACTACCTTATCCAATAAGGCAGTTAATGATTTTGATCTTTTTATCATCTGCTTATGGATTGAGTATTATTCTGCAATTCTATTAAAGAAACTGTGGATCCTTTGTTTGGCTTCCAGATCGGCCGTAATGACTTCCGCAGATTGCGTAAAGGCAAATGGCACTGCATCGATTTCGATCTTGCGAAAGTGCACCAGGAAATAAGCGATCAGCACCCGGCACAGCTTCATCAAAAAGGCATGCATCTGCTTTACGTCAATAATATCTTGTTGCCCCTCACCCTTTCTATAGTTTTCAAAGAGTACCCAAAGGTTTTCTTGACAGTCATTTATTGTATGTTGGGACCAGAACTCCCGAATGGTATTTAATGGATCGTATCCATTGTCGTATATTTCATAACATGCTAGCTCAAAGGGCAGCAGGTTGTTTGATTTTTGGTTCATAATTTAGTTTTATCAAGTATGACAAACCTTGAGGTGCCGCTCAGATAAAGGCATAGCTTCCCCCTTCGCGATTTTTTCGCGTTCAAAAGGCTTGTCATTGCACAGATCAAATGCGACCTATGCCAAATGGACAAATACGGTTAAAAGTCCGAAAAGCGCCTTGATACAATTTCATAGTATAAATTAGGGTTAATTATGGCGCTCCCTGCCGGAAAGAAGTAAAGACCGACCTACAGCAATATCGTCTTGCAATAAAAACTACGGGTAAAAAGTTTGGACTGAATGAAAATTTGCTTAATTTTAAGGTGCGAATTCTAAATCAAGCTGTATCATTGGCCAATATTACCTTTTATGCAATTATATAAATGTATAGGTCGGTGACAGGCATATCAAGAGTGAAATTAAACTGAACTAAATTCAGCTGTCTTTTCATTTTAAGGAAAGTCAAGACCTCCCCTTTTTATTGCTCTTTGAAGCCTGTTTTTGATTAGGCGCCTCCTATTCAGGTGCGCGAAATATGTTCTTTAAAAGTGATTTGCGAGAATACCTCGTCATACGATCTTTGATCGAATGCGGGTGATGTGTGGTGGTGTTTTTTTTCGCTCTCATAATCGTTTTGGTTTTTATGTGAACGAGCTGGAATTAAGAAGGCTGGAACTTGTATCCTGCTATCATCCGGGAACTAGCAATCCCACAGCGTAACAATCAACAAGCCCAGCCTAAAGATTGTGCAAAGATACACAATATCTTTAGACATGGGTTAAACTTGCTGCCTTACGCTGAATTTTCAATTGCTAGTTTCGGATTCAAAGGCTCGTTCAACTCATGGTCTATTTAAAATAGACATAGTTAACATATTTATTACCAATTCTTGATTGGGTACACAAATATAAAAACAATCATTAAGACCACCAAACATTTGGTGGTAAAAAAATTTGACATGGATAAAATTTATAAAACGAAAGCTATATTTCGAATTGAGTACGAATTAATCTTTAATATTAAAGATCTGCGTGGAGAAAGGGGTTGGTCACAGGAAGCATTAAGTGGAAAAATGGGCTTAGCTGAAAATTTTGTTGGAAAATGTGAGTCTTTAGATCAACCTGAAAAGTATAACCTCCGCCATATGGGAATATTAAAGAAGGTATTTGGCTTTGAAAGCTTGGATGATTTTTTTCCTAATGGAATTCCTATAGATGAGCAAATCGTAATACACTATAAAAAAATTCCGAAAAAAAAAGCTGATGGTACAGAGTCTAAATTAATGGAGAACAAGGTCGTTGACATTGTGGTTGTTGATGCGGAGACTAAAGCAGAGGGAAATAAGCGGAATAAGATATAATTTAGGTACCAACAGCTATTCTGAAATCATTTTGTTAAACTTTGATTTCCAAATCATTCCCACAATAAATATCATTAGGAAGTTCTATCTTGTCATCCTAGCTATTAATATACATTTATGATTAATTATTATTTAGAATACGACCAATTTATCCGATCAATCGATGTAAGCTTTAACCATTCCTTTTCGATCTTTCTGGGTGCTGGAGCATCCATAAACTCGGGAATACCTTCAGCTTATGATTGTATATGGGAATGGAAAAAAAAGATATATTCAACAAGTGGCCCCAAAGATATAAGTGTAGATTTGGATCTAAAATCTGAACACGTTCGAACCTTTATACAAAATTGGCTTGATAACCAAGGAGGTTACCCTCCTTTGGATGATCCATCAGAATATAGCTTTTATGTTGAAAATTGTTTTTTCATTAAAGATGACATCCGTTTATTTTTCCAAAGTATTTGTGAAAAGAAGACACCTTCCATTGGATATAAGCTTTGCTGCCAACTCCATGAAGCAGGGATAATCGATACGATTTGGACAACTAATTTTGACGATCTTGTCCAAGGTGCCACCAGTATAACTAATAATACACTAATTAATGTAAGCTTAGACACCGTAGAACGGATATTTAGAGCAGACAATCGAAAGGAATTGCTGCTTATAAAACTTCATGGTGATTATAAATATGGCAATTTAAAGAATACAGAAGAAGAACTTAAAACTCAAGATGCAACATTTCGAAAGCACTTAATCGAATATATAAAAAATAAACATTTAATTATCTCTGGATACAGTGGGCGTGACGATTCTATTATGGATGCCTTAATGGAAAGCTACAGCCAAAAAGGAGGAGGTCGCTTATATTGGTGTGGCTACGGCAGAAACATACCTGAAAAAGTAAAAAAGCTGATTGAAGTTGCTAGAGAGAACAATCGTATCGCCTATTATATCCCAACTGATGGATTCGATAAGTTAATGTTGAGTTTATGCAAAATTAGTAATAAAATATATCCTGACCTGGCCTCAAAATACGCCGTGTTCTTACAACAAGAGCCAAAGGAACATAGAACACCATTTACTATAGACGTTAGATGGACGAATTCTATAGTTAAGAGCAACTTGTTTCCTATAGAATTACCACAAGATATTTATCAGTTTGAAATCAAATATGACGTAGGAATAGGTGCATGGGAATTACTAAAATGCGTAACAAAAGATTACGATATTGTCGCGGTTCCCTTTAAAAAGTACGTTTGGGCCATGGGTAAGACAGCTGATATCAATAGTTGTTTTGGTTCAAGAATGCTCGGAAAAATTACACGCGTTCATTTAGAGCATTCAGATGTACGTAGAAGTTCGGTTCTGAGTTCTTTAATGCTATCTGCTTTAACCCAATTGTTTGCCAAGAAATTCAATCTACAAACCAATAATAAAGACCTACTCTGGTTTTACAAACATGATACCGCGCGGATGTTAAACAATACTCTGTATTTAACTCATAAAGCAATTCGACTTTCGATTGTGTCAGACAATACTAGAATGTATATGTCTTTAATGCCTGACTTTAAAGTAACTTCATCAGACCCAGAAGTAATTGTGTCCAATGACGTCAGGCAGGAAGTCGGAAGACAATATTTCGAAAAAATGCGCAATAAAGAGTTTAATGATTATCTTAACGATTGGAGAAGACGATTGCTAAATTCAGAGGAAAAAACTTTGAATTTAGAATTTCCATTGGACTCAGGTACTGGATTTATTTTTAAAATTGACAAAAGTCCTGCTTTTGCAAAAATAATGGACTCATCTGCTCAGTATGGCACTATTGATTTAAGCAAATGTAATGTCCCTTATAATTTATTTAAATTTAAAGGAATTCAATATCCTGAACCTTTATTGCTGTTTAGTAACAAACACGATAGTACGTCCAAACAGCCTCGAGATTTCCATCCCATGCGCGGTGTAGCAAAAAATAAACCTTATGACGATCCGACAAAAGATGTGTTCTTAAAAAATAAAATACAGCTAGCCGTTATCTGCCCCCGAGAGGAAACTGATCTTTTCAGTACATTCCTTAAGCTTCAAAACACAAAAATTAGCTCTAATAAAAAGAATATTGATTATTTAATAGACTACCCCGGATTCTACGATGCCTTTAATTCATCGCTGGAAATTCCTGATGTTGCGGATGACAATTGGTCTATATGTCTTGAACCTAAAATTGGAGCGGATATCAAATTTACGATCTTAGATTTGCGAGACAAAATTATAGACCGTATCAATTTTCTTTCAAGAGATCGTTCAGATAAAGTGATGGTAATATGCATTCCGACAAGATGGCTCTATTACCTAGATTATGACATAGATAATGAAAGTTTTGATTTGCATGACTTTATTAAAGCGTATTGTGCTGAGAAAGGTATCGCAACCCAATTCATTTTACAGAGCACAGTTGAAGATAAAGAATTGTCCTGTCAGATTAATTGGTGGCTAGCCTTATCCTATTTCGTAAAGTCTATGCGGACCCCATGGGTATTACAAAATCTTGATCCAGAAACTGCTTTTGCTGGTATCGGGTATAGCCTGGCTGGAAAAGGAAAAAATAGTGAAATCATGGTTGGTTGTAGCCATATATACAATTCGAAAGGGCAAGGCCTCAAATACAAACTTTCCAAAGTTGAAGATGAGATTTTTTGGGATCATCAAAAAAGTCCGCACTTGTCTTATGATGATGCCTATAGTTTTGGTGTTTCTATTCGGGACCTATTCTATAAAACAATGGAAAAATTGCCAAAACGCGTAGTAATCCATAAACGAACATTTTATACAAATGACGAATTAAATGGCTTAAAAGATAGTCTGCTAGGAAATGGTATAGAAGAATTGGATCTTATAGAAATCAACTTTGAAGAAAACATGAGATTTCTAGCCAGTATTGTGGATAACGAAGGAAGAGCTAATATTGATGGCTATGCTGTTAAACGTGGAACTTGTATATTGTTAAGCAAATATAGCGCTCTGCTATGGACACATGGTGTTGTTACCTCTGTACAAAGTAACTATCGAAAATATTATCTAGGTGGTAGATTCATACCAGGTCCACTAAAGATAATCAAACATCACGGTAATTCCAACATAGGAACAATTGCCAATGAAATTTTAGGATTGACTAAAGTAAACTGGAATTCATTTGACTTATACAGTCAGCTGCCTGCAACTGTAAGTTCTTCAAATGATATCGCACGTATTGGGAAGCTTCTTTCTAAGAGGGAAGGTATTACCTATGATTATAGGTATTTTATTTAAATTCTTGAAGAAGGTAGATCAATTGTTTCTATCCCTCTGGTCTACTAAAAATCAGACCGTTAACCATTGAAAATGAGAAATATAGTGTAGACTTCGAGGCCTTTTCCCATAGGAAAAGGGCCTCGAAGTTTATTTGTTTTATTAATGATCTATCAGCATTTCTTGGCTTTTAAGATAGCTCACAGAGCTAAAATAGGGATGTCTTTACCTGTCTATTTATAAAAATCAAGTCGATAAACCCCATCAAATGTAGATGCATTTGATAATTCCTTTAACTTTTCAAAACGCTCTTTGTTGATTGGAATATCCATATTTATAAGCTTTTCTTTTTTATCCTTATATTTAATTGCCAAATTAAAGTTTATGAGTTTTTTTGATAACCCACCTACCTTAACAAAATAACTTTCGGTTGTATTGATAACAATAGCTTCTTCAGCATCAAAAGAAAAAGTTTTATCCTGCAAATCATATCTTTTATTATATATAAAATTTGCTTTTTTATCAAAGTTCCTGAAATTAGATATATAGTGATGTGTAAACTCATGTACTATCGATTCCAATAAACCTTCCCGAAGATAGAAATAGTAATTATCAAGTGTATCGTTCTTCTGATAAATCTCTTTAGGCCTATCGGTTTCGTAGTTAATTGAAGTTAAAGCATTGAATTTATTTTCAAAATTCTTGACACCTTCGTATAGTCTTGTAGGTTCCTTTGCCCATACCATATTCCAAAGGCTACCCGCGATTTTTGTAGGGGACTTATCAAAAGAAATAATTGGGGTTATCTTATTTAGAATTGGACGATATTCTCCAGGTTTGAGTTTCTTATATCCCAGCTCTACCTGATCAGGGGCGATAAGATACAAATATGCTTGAGGATATTTTACCTTAAGAATCTGTAAAGCCCTAGCCGTAAAAAAAATATTGAGTAAATTTTTGGGAGATTTATCCGGAACCAAAATAAACACTCCGTCATATGAAAATATTTCTAAATCCTTATTGATCATTGGCATATCTCGGGCGAAGCTTGTTGAGTCAAGATCAATAACTTTTAAAGGGTTATTTTTGCCCAAATGAATTAATTTCGCACTATTGATTGGAATATCTAAATCAGCAACTGGCTCGTCAAGCATCTTTTGGATCTTCTCATCAATTTCTGCAGGTGACATATTGGTTTGGTCAAAGTCATTTTTAGTCTTTATGTCAGAGATCGTAGTAATTTCGTCTTTGCCGGTAAAATACTTTTTAAATTCATCAATTCGTTGTCCGAATGCATTGTAAGATGCAATGGTAATAAATGATAATATTAACAATTTAATTTTCATAATCAAGTTTTTTTTCAGTAGTTGGTTATTTAATTTTGGATTGCAAATCAGAAATTAACGTTGTCAAATCTGTATAGGTTATGGTCTGCGGAACTGCACCGACATTTTCTTCAATGATATAGGTTTTAAAACTGGAAAAGTTACTTTTACGGGATACGCTTCCTTTTCCCTCTCCTTCCGCAGAGACACTTCCAGCTCCGAAAGAGAATCCGCCGTTTGCAACTAATTTCGCTTCTCCATTGAAACTTGACGTTCCAGAATCTGATGTAATAATAATTCTGTAGTTGGCATTAATGATGATCTCTGTACCAGGTATTCTTTGCAATGGCGGAATTTCAGAAATAATCGCTAACAATGTCTCTATACGACTGGTCATTACTTCCCTACTATTTCCCTTAAAAACCCCCTCCCCTTTGAAAGCCTGATATAAGGTTGAATACATTACTCCATTAATTACAAGCAACGACTTGTCTTTCGTTTGTGCTGCAGATGCAGAACTCTTAAGAGCATTCTTACCGACCCCACCAGCCACCGAAATTGCAGCTGATAAATAACCTGAACAGTCAACAGTGTAGAAAAAGCTATTGTATGTTTTAGGATTTTTTTCAATGAAATCAGATTCATTGAAATTTTTTACCGTAGGGGCGTTTCTGGCAAATAGTAATTTTGAAACCGCAGTTCCCGATTTGTACTGGAATCCATGTGCTAGAATGCTGCTACCTGATTTATCCAATAAGATAACATTATCAGCGTAATAAACGTTTTTAGTTACATCAGCTGGTATAAAACCGGCCTTATCTTTATTAGCAGGTTTAAGTTTTTTTAGCTTATTCTTTAATTCGTCATCGCATCCACAGCTAAAATTATCGGGATCGAACAATGCTAACAGTTCATCATAAAGATTGACACTTTTGCCTATCTCGGAAGTATTACTGTTTGTTAATTGAAATTCTTTCTTAGCTAGTGAAAATTCTTTTAGCGTTTTATCGATAAAACGCTTGTTGGAGTCTCCAATTTTAGAATTTACTGCAATCTGATTTTCAGAAGGACTAATACATCCCAACAGCAAACACGATAAAAGGATCATGGTTAATTTTTTCATGGTTAAATATGGTTATTAAGGTTTTTTAAATTATACAAAATCGAATATTCCAAAGTCCTTACTAAAGCAGAACATAGGTATTAATATACCTTGCGCATGCAATTAGCAAGTAAATTTCTGTACATCAAGTTATATAATAGCTATTTATTTGGTTAATATAGTTTTATATAAAGGTAGGTAATGGTTAAATAAAATACAACACCCAAACCCTTAAACAATATATCTTTAATATCCATTCTGTTTTAAATTTGAGAAAAAAATTATTCACTAGAATTGTCTCTAAAATTTTTAAGAATATCTGAAGCAGTCCACTTAATAAGTTTTCTTTCGCCGTCAATAATTTCAAAATGCTTTTCACCTTCAAGAATTTTTTCAGTCAATCTATATAATGATCGAGTCATAAAAAGATCTTTATTAAAAATCAAATCATTTAAAAACATAGTGAATGCGGGGCTTATTTTTTCATCAAGGATCTCCTTAGATTTAATACCCTTTAATTTACGAGCCCAAACATGTGGCATTTCCCCAGATTTCCATTGAACTAATTCCGCATACCCAATTTTACGGGTTTCAATTCCCTTTAATGAAATTTTTATATGGGTTTTTAAAAGGTTAAAAAAATTCTCTTGAAAATCATTATTTTGCAAATCTTGAATTGACCATTGAAGAATTTCAGGACCCATTGGTAATTTAAGATTATCATCTACAGTACCTAAATCTCCCTCATAAATTTCGTTGAAAACCATTTCTAAAGTTTTAAATTCAGGGTTGGTTACAATTGCATCTGTCAATGCGTGAGTACTAAATATTTGTATTGATGAAGTCTGCCGATTAACAAGCCCGAAGAATAAAGGCAGTTCCAAACTTTTAATCCACTCTACCTGATCGTTGTTATAGATAATTCTCTCTTCCGAAGCAGATTTAATTTGGATTAAAAAACTATCTTCAGCAATAAATTTTTTCTTATCAAATTTCCTTAAAAGAGTAACAACGGCATCAACACCTATATCTTCTGTTCTTGGAATTGGCGCTACAAGGGCGAGTGATTGCAAAAGGAATAAGCCTAGTTGTTCTGCAATATCTCCTGATCTTAAATTAATTCCTTTAAATGCAGGCATGTTTAAAAATTTTATAGTTAAAATGAAATATAGCTTTATTACTTATTTTATGTCAGTAGCGCGTCCAAAATAAAATCCAGGTTCGGGAAAGAGGCTATTTTCAAGCGTATTATTTTAGATTCCGCTATTAGCTATCCCCTATCATTTTAAAAGGTGCCAAACTGTCCGTTTTTATCAGGCGTCTTTTTCTTGATAAATGGGCTGTTGGCCCATTGCCAGAAATCAATCTTTACAAATATTTTCATGCGTATAAAGCTCACAAAATTGGATACCAAGTATATATTGACTTGGGTTCCCAAATGGGAATACGCATATTTTATACGACAGCATTTAATTTCGCTTTTTTAGTACATTATAATAATAGCTAAATGGCTTGCCATAGTGTTTTATCTGAAATCTAGTCTCCTCTGTATCGCCGTCTTGATCTTTATCTTCTGAAGCTTTTTCCTCAGGATATTTTCTTTTAATAAACTTTTTGAGTTTATGAACTTTTAAGCTGCGTCTACGATCTAAACTTTTCAGTTGATTCCTTGAGTGAACATTGTCATTTATTATTGTAAATCCCTTTGTCCAAGACATCTCGTTAGGATATTTCTCATAATTCCATAGATCTACGCGTCCTACTGACATGGATATCAATCGCTTTTGGAGCGATCCTAATATAGAAGAAGGAGAACTTTTCCTTTTTTCATTTTTGAGAAGCCTTTTCATCTCTAACATCAAATCTGCCTGCTTCTGCAACTCTTTCTTTAATGTAGATCTTCTTATCCTGATCTCCCCCAAAAAATTTATCTCCAGCCCTACAAAACCTACCCAGTAGGTATTTTTGGTCTCATCCGAAGCCCATTTATAACATAGCTTGGATTTACTATCCCAGAAATTCTTAAGGTTTTCAAAATGTGGGCCTACGTGTTTATGAACTATTAGTTTATTCCTTCTAAGAGAATCCGTATAAGCGATATAACTTCTTTCACAGGTCTCCTTATTAAGACTTAGGATGATCATATCATCACAAAACCGTAAATAAAGCGAGTCTTTATCCAATTCTTTGATAACCTTGCAATCTGCATCATGGAGCAATAGGTTGGCGATAAAGCCGGATAAGGCGCCACCTTGTGGTATACCTATTTTAGTTTTATTAAGATTGGTGTAAAAGCCTTCTAATAGAAACTCCTTATCAACCCAATCAAATTTTCCGTTTTTAATTTGATGCTGTTTGAAATAATCTTGGTCGCTACTTATTGAGCGAACATGCTTACTAAAAGTATATGACCTGAGATATTCCTTCAGAATATGCCGCAAAAGACTCAAATCTTCCTGTCTATATTTCCTAAAATACTTCTGCCTAATAAATTGGTCGAATCGTTTTATAACAAAAGAATGATTCACGGTATCAAAGAATTTACTCATATCACATTCTGCACCCCAGACTATTTGGTTTGGATACTTTGCTTTGAAATCTATGATCTCTCGAAAAGCATCAAGGTGATTTGGAGCTCTAAACTCTCTCCCAATTTTCTTTTTTGCCCGAAAGGCATACCCACATTTATTAAAAAGATTATCAAATATGTCTACAGCAAATTTATTAGTGATAGATAATATAATTTTTTCAGTTAAACCGTAAGTGGATAGAGGCCTGCAAATATTTACTTCACCATGTGTTTTCTTTTTCCCCTTCAAAACAGGTATGATATTCGGTTTTTCCAAAGTTATACTACCTTTGGAAAAATATTCCTGTATCCTTTCAATATAAAAGTCCAATCTTTTCAAAAACGCTGATGATGGTTCGTTAACTCTTAAATATTTTACAGTTAATTTAAGGCTAAGCATATTACGCTCAGTTGAAGTTTTTGCCACCCCTTTTTCGTCGTTTCTCAGCGAGGGTTTTAGCTTTAACCATTTCCTTCTAGGGGGAAACAAAGACATCAGGAATAAATCGTCATCATTATCCTTGATCTTCTGATCTTTAAGATGATCAAAGTAATAGTGTTTTTTATTTCTCTTGAAAGCAACTTTACAACGAAGCTTACAAAGCATCGTGAAAATTGCACCATGGCTGTAGTATTCAGAAAATTCCATAAAAAAAGAGGGAAGTACCCGATGTATAGTACTCAGCTAAATAAACCATTCTAAACATTTTTTGATAAGAAAAAACTGTTAATACTTACGACCCCTTTACCTTTCGGTTCATTCGCCGTCTTTAGTACTTCACCTCTTTTTTATAACCTTTTTCTTTTGCCAATCTCAATATTACTTCAATTGTATATCCTTCATATTTGTCTAAATATAATTCTTTTAAAAAGATTTCACACTCTAATTCGTCATAGTTGACTACATTTTGTCTATTTAACAACTTAAAATACTTAATTCCTAATTTATACTCAAATATCTGAGCGATTGTTTTTCCAATCTCTTTCCGGTCACTATAGGAAGAAGTAATGGAAAGCTTTTCTTTGTCTAAATATTTTATCACATCCTTTATCTTTCTTCTATTTAAATCTACCCCCCTACCACTATACCCTTGTTTATTAGCTAGATATAGCATTGTTGCTAACGAAAATTGAGTTCTAGTATCTAAATATCGCTCTCTAAGAAATAGTCTACACTCGTCCGCATCATAAACCTTCACATCCTGCATACTTAATGCTTGAAAATACTTAAGTCCGATATCAAAGGTAAAACAACAAGCAATGGTTCGCGCAACGTTTGACCAGTCATTATAGTTACGAGTGATTGACAAATCACGCTTTCCCAAAAATTTGATTATTTGACCTATTATTTTTCTATCCTGAGACTTATTCTTGCCTTTAGGGTTATACAACACATCTCGTTCCACAGCTGAATCAGAAGGAGATAGTACTTTTCTATTCTTTGTTTTTGTTTTGATAGTAGGAGATATCGAAACTTGAAATTTTTCGAAGTTCTTATTATAGTAGAGCCTACTATCGTAAGAGAGAAAACACATTCTTACTACATCTTTTCCTGAGTTATCTAAGACTATCCCATACGTGCTTTCAAAATATTTTTCTACTTCAACAAAAGCACTTTGATGAAAATAAGCTGCTTGTTCTAATGGGAAATCCGTTTTATATTCCAAATACATAATTCCTTTCAATCCAAAATTTGATGGAGATCTCCAACAAGATATAACATATTTATCTTTATGTAAAAAACTTTCAACTGCAACAACATTGCCCTCATTGCCCAAATCATCAATATCGAGTACAAGTAAATTCGTATAACTCTTGACATCGTTGGTATTTCTTTTCTTATGAAAGGTTGCGCCAAATGTTACAGCGGGAAGATTTTTCTTTTCTCGATCATAGCCCTTACGATCTCCTTTGGATAAAATGTCTCGAAGGTAATCAACATTTGTCCTATACTTACCTTTTTTAATTGCCGTCAAAACCTCCCTAACAGTCGTTTCTTTATTATTTCCACCATAAACTCCATCTTGGTAAAACACTAGTTTTTCTAAAGGATTAGACATGAAGTTTTTAATTAAGTAAAGCGATAAACTAAGCTATTCTCATTTAACTTGGAAATAACTTCTATCGCCTCCGAATGAGAAAAATTATGATACTGAATAAGCATCAAATAAACACTCGCATACTCATTATAGATGTTCGTTGCAAAGATTCCCGCGTCATCAGTACCGATAACTATAGGTGGTATACTAAATCCTTCTTTCTCCCACTTTATCCAATTGTACAAATGATATGTACTGAAGTTCTTATGTATGCCTATGCGGACATTGCTTGTAGGAAGAGTTTCAATTACAATTTCCCGTTTATTCATATATTTAAGCATTTTTTTTTGGATTAGCTCTAAGTCAGATGCAGAAAAAAATTCTACTGGATTAATTCTTAATACAACGTCTCGATTATTCTTAACATCACTTGTATGATACATTTTATAAATCGCTTCTGCTTGTTTATACGTCTTCATAAGATTTTTCGAAAAAGTATGTTCATCTGAGCTGAAGTTTCCATGTAAGAAGGAAGACTCATCTTCCATATGTAAAGGACAAGCAGCCCGCAACAACCAGGCTTGTTCTAGGACACCAATAGCGTAGAAGTTATTGTACACGTCAAAGGCCAATCCTTGAATTTTTGTAATTAAATGTGATAACTGGGGCTTTAACTCATCAATGCTATCTGTTAGGATAAAATGATATGAAAAAATTAAATCATCTAGGTAGTCACCTTTTCTCATATAAATTTGATCACCAACTTCGCTACACCAAAGCTCTGTTGACAAACCAGAAGCGGTAGCATGCCCTATTCTATCCCCATTTTTTAATTCACAAAAATTTATGGCTTCATAAATCGCTCTGATACCGCTTAGAATATGATGAAAATCTTCTCCTGCATGAAATGTAAAACGCTTTATTCCTGCTCTTCTAAGTATTCTAAATACAGGTGCAAATACTTCAGGAGGCGTATCAAACTCACTAGACGCGGCATCAATACCTACGATTGAAATATTCTTGTTATCAAAATTCTTCGTCCAATACAACTTCAACACGTGAGCTTGCGCAAGCAGACTCTTTCTTAGTTTTTCGAACCTAAATACCCATGAGGCTGATAAATCTTCCTTAGATTTTATAAAGTGAACTATCAGCTTTAGTGTGGTATCTTTAGATTGCCCTTCTTCTTTAAATTCAGTAAATTTATTCCAACCTTCTGTGACGCTTTTTATTAATAATTGTAATTCTTTTTCATTGTTTTTAGGAGCAATTCTGCCTTCTATATATTTTACATCATTTCTATTATTACCATTTAACTGGTGGAAGCGTCTGAAATATGTAGATTCACTAAATCGCCTAATATCATTGAGCGTTATTTTTTGGAATTGTTCAAACCCCTTTTGATGTTTTTGCTGTACCAACAACCTATTATTTAATCCTAGTATCAAATTGTAAAAATGAAACATTGATGACAACACAGGATCTTTACTCCTTTTTAATTCCTTAAGAACAAGAATGTACATCAAACATTCTATTGAGTGGGGATACTTATAGTCAACTCCTCCCTGTACTATATAGTCGAGAAACGGATGGGATACCTGATTCTCGTTAAAAACGATGTTATCATTACTCAGGATCCCATTTAGCAAACAATCTTCATTAGAGAAAGCTGAAAGTAATTTAGAACGCTTACAATACATAAAAAAGTACTGTCGTAATCTTCCTGCTATTTTTAGTAAATGTGTATATTTATCTGGGGTCAATAAAAAGGACTCTTGCTTCAGTTGCTCTAATACTTTCTCCTTGTTAACGAAGGATTTTTTTAGCTCTTTATGAACTCTATCTGGATGTGACAATAAATCTTGCCAAACTATATCGGTTTCTAATGTGCCATTTAAATGAATATGTAAATCATGAAGACCTCCCCAACTTTTTGCCTTAGCATCTAGTTGTATTACATTGGGCCTAGGCATAAAGGTATTCTGCGTGTTCGTTAAAATATAGCTATGAAAGAAATCCTTTAAGACGGTTCCATTAGATTCTTCTACCAAATATGGCTCCAACTTATGCGCAACAAACACTAGTGGAGAAATATGACAAATATATTCCTGCCAATTGAAGAATTTGTCATTTTTAACAAAGATATTCCGTCTCTCAATAGACAGAAATTCGTTTGCCATTTTTGGAATTACTACCAAAAATAAATCAGCAATAGTATTTACATCTCTGAAGAACTCTTCCTTTTCCAATCTATAATAATGATCGGGCAGATTACGATTCTCATCACGTTTTTTTAAAAAAGAACTTAAGCCAATATGTTTAATATCAAGAAATTCACTCGAGTAGTATTTTTCTAAAGACTCGATATCATCAAAAAGGTATTTCTGCATTATTTTTCCCCGAAGTATTTTATTTCTTTAAGATGATTCCTGAAATTTCTAATATGATCTGATTCTTGAAGAAATGGCAGACGCTCTCGAATTAAATCGTTGTTTAATCCGTTTTTAGTTGACCCCAGGTCTTTAAAAAGCTCCATATCAAAACCATCATTTTCCAGTAGCTTTATTAAATCATTACGCTTTGATTTCTTAATGTAGGAAACATCTGATTTCCATTTCGCTGGTTTACCACCTTTAGAAGATCCTCCTTCCTTTTTAGGCTGTAATAAAACTTCTTCTAGCAATTCAAAAACATTAAAACTTGCATATAAAGAATAACTACAAAGAGTAAACTCTTTTAATTTTTCTATCAGCTCTGCTTTTGACACATCCAGATAGGCAACAATAAGCGGACATTTCATTATCCATTTCGAAAACTTCAATTTTACACTGTAATCCGTTCTACTTTCAATGATCTTACTCAAATTGGCTAAGAATATACTTTCGGACTTAACCATATTACTGTGATTCAAATCGAGAACCTGAGAAGCACCTGTTGAAAGATTCTCTCTAACATCTTCTATAAGGATTGAATTCATAAAATTAATTACACAGAGATGAAATAGCTTTCCTAGTTTTTTCTCATTGTGAGACTTCATTAAGTTGGATAACCCAACGTAAAAGCGTGTAAAACTCTTTCCTAGTTGGTGTATAGACAAACGATTTTCATTAAATTCTTCCATCCACTCATTTACAACTTTACTCAAAACAATTATGTCTTCATCTTCTCTCTCTGATGATACTGTTTCGTCTTCATTCTCATCCTCATCACCTGTATTATCACTAGGAGCTTCTTCTTGCATGGAGTAATATCTAATCTGTGATAATTCACTAAATGCAAGCTCTAAATTTGTATCCTTATCTACGCTCAAATCATATCGTTTTAATAATTCTCCGATAGCTGAAAGTAAAGTGTAAAAGGAATAGAACAGTTCGCTTTGGTTTGAATAAAGATACTCTCCTGCTAAACATGGTATATACCCAATAACTCTCTGAGCACTAGAGACATCTTTATTATCTAAAATCGCATCTAGACGATTATCTAAACCAGACTTCTTACTTATCTTCTTTAATCCAGGCAAGCTAATTAAAGAAACAACATTATTCTGTTTATTTTTAGCAGAAAAGTGATAAACTTGAAGTGTATTCATGATATCCCTTAATACTAAGTCGTTCATTACACCACTTTCTTTTACTATGCCACTTTTTAAACTATAACCTTCTGTATAATAATCAATTACATTCCTTAAATAAGAAATTCGCACTAAGTAATCAAATATTAAAAATCTATACTTCTTAATAGCTGTTGAAAATAATATATTTAATGAAAATACTCCTGCATTTAGACTATTATCACTGGATGTCGGGCTAAGTTGATACAATTCTTTCAATTGCCCATCCCTCACTAGGAGCTTTAGAATTTCGATGTTAATAAATTTGGGTGAATTAACGATGGATTCTATATTAATATTTTTCTCATATAAATCGGAGAGTAAGACTGATACTATATTTACTTTATCATTTAACTCTACATCATCTTCATTGATAGATATAATGATTCTTTGTAAGAAATGTACTATTGTGCGTAATGGTTGATTTAATAAAAAATGGTTTTGACCTTCTAGTTGATATCCATTATTTATCCCTAATTGAGAAAATACTTTTTGAAGAGTTTTTTCTAAAGAGAGAGAAATTCCATTTTTATCAACTCGTACATTAATATCTAACTTGTTCGTAGAGTTTAATGTACTATAAACAGTTTCAAGTTGATACCTATATTGAGGTTGCATTATTTTAAGAAGATATTGAGAAGTCAAATCAGTCACCATATCATCATAATAACTAATTCTACTGTCATTGGAATTAGCTCGATATTCCTGAGAAGCCTCATAACGAATAATCTCGGCACCAAAATTTCTCCACTTACTTTGTCTTATTAAAGAATTGTAGAGCTTAAAGTCTCCGCTTAAAACGGTAATAATTTTACCTGTCGTAAAATACTTCCTTATCGTTTCTAATACAGCATACCCTTTTGACGAATCTACATCAATGTCGTCAAAAAGAACCAAAAAAGCATTTTTACCTAAAATATCAAGTGATAATTTTAAAAACAATTTAAAATTGTCACTTAAATTTTGTGCAGCCCCTACCGCACGTAATTCGTTTTCCATTACATACTCAGGATCCTGCCAAACAAATTCTGAATCCCTTGAAAGATGATCTATCGAAGGAAGTCCAGCGGCTAATTTGGTGATACTTTTCTTCCATTTATTTGCTATCTCTTGATCAAATTGATCTGGATTGCATCTACAAGAACTTAAATGCTCCTTAACTATATCACAAACAGATGATATTAAATTAAGAAAAACATGTCCTTTTTCTTCAATCAAAGTAGGATCAATAATCTTTAGAACTTCAATTACCTTACTTTTTTTTAGGCTTTCCCTGATACTTAATAAAAATGAAGTCTTACCACTTCCCCTTGTACCTAACAAAGTTATTGTATTGTGCGCATATTCAGGATCTAAGTCTTTAATGACAAAATTGTTAATAGTCGATATTACGCTCCTAAATTGTTGTTTATAAATGATATTGTCCGAATCGAATTTTTTTGCATTAGTACTTTCATTAAGTATAATTGTAGATATATTGTCTCCTTTTTGCTCCATTTCTATTAACAAAATGTTTATTTTAATAATTTAGTGTATAAACTTACTTTGTAGTCATATACAGGTCTAGTCGATTGGCTATTGAAAAAAGAACTGGATTTATATCCTACTGACTTAGATAAAGAGATATTAGCTGCACCAGATGGTGAAGGTAATAATGAAACAATAATCTCTCTACCAAAAATACCAACTGGAAGTACAACCGATTTTTCTTGCTTTATGTCTCTCGTCAGTTTGAGTCCAAGTATTCCATCATAAAACAACCTAAATGCATTATTTTTACCAAAACCACTTGTACAGTATATCCTTGATATTGCAGATTTTTTTATGTCTTCAATCAAATCTAAATTAAGACGAATCGGTCGAAGATCTTTATCCAGAGCACTATTACTTAATCTCTCACATTGGAGAATAGTATCGCTTACAGCTATATTCTTGTTCGAAAGCAATTTCTGAATATCTTCTACTGAATACATCTCAGGTAAATCCTCAGGAAAAACATCTCTAAAGATGTTCCAAATACTATTACGATTTCCATAAAAAAAAGGAAGCTTAAATGAACTTACATCATGAGGATGAATAGTTCCTAAAATCAATCTCTCATCTGTCTTTTTTATTGGATTTGTTTTTATAAATTGATGGCTTGTAATCCTCATAAATTAATAATGGATTAGTTTCCTGTAAAATAATCAAAATTTATTGGTAATCGAATATTATTCAATAAATTATTTTACACAGCTTTGAATTTTAATTTATTTTATTTCAGATAAAATATTCATCAAAAGCATACACCGTTTTTTTCGAAATCCCCTCCAGTCCTGGATAAATTGAATCATAAGAGATCCCTAATTGATAAAGATCCCTTTTAATCTGTCTAAAGTGCCCATAAGGAATTACTATTTGCTTAAGAAAATCACTCTCAAATGGATGTAGCTTTAATCCATCCAGTTCATGGCCAAACAAAGTAAAACATGAATTTTGACTTTTCATTCGATCATCGATATAAAATGGTTTTAACGCGATTGGATACTTAACTTCGTTAGACTTGGCCTTTAGTAAATCAATATCAAAATAGCTCAAAACTTCTTTCTCAGGCTCTATTGAGGGATATAATCTTAATTCTTCGACGTCAATGCCACTTACAAATTTATTTGTTGATGAATTTAATTTAAAAGGATCTAATACCCATATAAAAGCATCATTATTACTATAAGTATTCTCAACAGCAAAAAATAAAGCTATTAGTGAATTCTCCGTCCAATCTAAAAGTCTAGTATGTGAACTATAATGCTGCATAACGAAGGCTGTTCCAAGATTATCATTTATAAGGTCAAATTTCTTTAAAAAAGGATATGCTTCATTTCGGAAAGTAGCTCTGAGATTCCATTCTTTTATATAAAATTCTACTGTAGCTGCGGGTCCAGTTATATACTCTCGATACAAGTTTGGTATGAGATAGGTTTTATTAAATTTAGAGTTTTCTGCCCTGAACCATAAATTATGTCCATAGTAATTTGTATTAAAATTTATTGACTTTACTTCATCAATAAATTGAGTTATCGAACTTATAATTTTAGTAATCATATTTTACTTCTAGTATTTACAAACAAATCATATTTCAAAGCAATAAAAATATCATTAAAGAGACTGTCTCATAGGACTAAAAGTGCAGCTGTTTAATATACATTTCTGAGAATTTAAGAATAAATGCGTCGATATTTTAATATCCTCTTTTATGAATTTGTGATTCATTTGGTTTAATAATTGGCTTCAATTTGATTCCTATTTCTAATATAATAAAAAATAGAGCTATTTAATATAAAACTGTAATAATATTAAGCTTCTCGCAATTCCCAAAGTTCAGTTAGCGTAAACCGAAACCATTCCCCTCTTACCTTTTGCTTAAAATAACTTTTGTGTAATGATTTTTCAAATGACATATCTTTTTCCCAAATTTTTAAAATAGCAATCTCCGGTTCCTCAGCTTGTAGCGTCTTCTCTCTTTTCAGTGGGTTTTTACTAAATCCTATCTTAAAATATCCATTTTTTTGATTAAAAATTAGATAAACGTATTGTTTACCCGACTCTACACTGAATGAACTATAATTAAAATTGAACAGGTCACGATAAAAATCGATTTCTTTTAAATCTCTCAAAAACACACCATTTGCAGCAAGTAAACCGCCTTCCCCAAATTTTTTCTCTAACGCCAGTAGATCGGATTTAGTTATAACGCTATAACCTATGCTTTCCAAATATTTCCTCAGCAAGTCAATATATCCATTATAAAGCAAAATGGCATTCTCCGTCCGAAACTCCCCCGCGATGAACCAGCTGAAAAACAAGATAATGTTATTGCAATCCTCCTGTTTAAATTCAAACTGTAATTGAAATCCTTTGATTTCCTCCTTTTCTCCAATGTAGAAAAGGTTAATAAGGAGACCGTCTGGTATCATGAAAAAGCATTTCTTATGACTTCCTCGAATAACCGCACCTACGTCAATAATCTTGTTAGAGTAGGCTTTTATCTCTTCGTCAGTAAGATCGTAGATGAGATCATAAAACTCGTTCATCTCAATATTTCCCATTAAAAATTTATAATTTTAATTCTTTTATTTCGAACAGTTCTTTAAATCCCAATTTGAACCATTCTCCCCTTAATCTATATTGATCAAATTTATTATGCAAGAATCTCTCAAAAGAACCATCCCCCTCCCAGATTTTCAACAGCGCAATTTGAGGTTCTTCCGCTTGAAGTGTTTTTTCTCTTTTTAAAGGATTTTTACTTCTACCGATCTTAAAATATCCATTATTCTTGTTGAAGATTAAATAAACGTATTTTTTATCCGTTTCAGCTTCAAACGCAATGTGAACAAAATCAAACATTTCACGGTATACATCAATTTGATCAAGATCAATCAGTTTTATTGTTGGAGCTTGGGGAACTAGAATGCTCCGTCCATATTCTTCTTTTATTTTGTTTAGTTCACTTTGGAGCACAACGTCAAAGCCTTGTTTTCCTAAAAGGCTTCGCATTTGGTCTATATATGTGTTGTATAATTCTATTGGGTTCTGTGCTGGAAATTTTCTATAAATGAAAAAGCAGAAGCCTAAAATAGTATCTCGATGATCTTCTTCTGAGAAGGAGTATTGTAATTCATAGCCCTCCAATTTTTGTTCATACGCTATATAAACATATTCAAAATTTAGTTTCTCACATCGAAGTTGCACAACCTTATTGTTGAACCCATTTATAACATTTCCGACTTCTATGGACTGATCACCAAGGTGCATTATTTCCTCGTTATCAAGTGAAAATATCTTTCCTTCTAAAAACTCTTTCATATTATTCGTTTAAAACTCAAAACTGGCTATGATCTTTAACTTCCTATTTAACTTCCCTTGCACCTCTTCCGGTTTCAAACTATTCTCTTCAAAACCTCTCTTATCTCGTGTGCACGAGCTACAGTTTAAGTTGTCAAGCTTATTTGTATGACCACATTCGCATCGCCACACTTCTTTTCCGCTAGAAAACATCCCTTTCGATTCCTCAACTTGTACAATTTCTGGGAAGAACTTGGCTAAAGCATTTCCTTCTAAACTTTTCAGAATAGTAACATCTTCCTTTGAATACCAATCTTTGTCTAAAGAGAATATTTTCAGTGCAATACGTCTTGCATGTGCATTACTATTTAAAAGGTTAATAGCTTTTGAATAATCTATAAAATTAGATGAAGTGATAATAGCATTGATACGTTTTACTTGTAAGGTTGTCAAATTGCCTTCTAATAAAGCGTTATAAAGAATAGCAATGGCTTCCTCATTCGGTAAGTAATCAAAATAACGAAATAGCATTTCCAGCTTTTCTTTTGGAGTTTGTTCTATACCGTAATCCTCATTCATCGCCTTGAACACAAGTGGCTCAAATTCCCTTAGCCCTGATGTAGCGATAAATTCAGCTGTTTCTCTATTAATAGATTCTACCGACTTATAGTTTTCTAGGATAATATCCGCTCGGACCTTCTGCTGAATCAATTCGCCGTCCAATAAATCATCTTGCTCCTCGATCGGAACGCGAGCAACCTCTTTAAGATGTACTGGTGTACACACTGCAGTAATCATAAACATTTGACTCCCCTTTCCTGAGATTTCGTCGATATCTACACTAAGCCCAATAATAGCATCAGCACGAATTGCCTGCGCACGCTGCTTGAGCGTTTCGGTAACCCGCTTGTACATTTCCTGCATCTTCTTCTCATAGCTGGTAGAGCGACCGCCAAAGAAATCTACATAACTCGCTCCTATATCGCTAAAGATATTGGTGCCGATGACAACATTGGCAGCTATTGGATCATTATATCGTGAAATCTCCCTCCCTTCGATGGAATTGGTCGTGGTTACTATCATGGCATGCTACTTTTCAATCGGGCAAGGTTAATACCCAAGCCTAATATACATTATTTATTCTGAATTAATATGTTTACAGCTATTAACTTTCAAGATTATTACAAACTGTAAGGCTAAGGTATGGGGTTGAATGAATGGTAGGTTATGGGAAACCGTAGCTGATTTATTCAGCAGTTTTAATAAGACAATAATTAAACATTTTAAACAAAAAGAAGCCCCCCTCGATAACCGTCAAGGGAGGCAATGTTGGCTAAATGCTCCGTCGCCTGATTCTAACTGGCTTGGGGCGTTTATCTATTGTAAAGATCGCTAGATTAGTTGAGATAATAGTTGTTCATTTCCGCTAAAATGTTGTTTAAAGGAGGACTGCTGATAATAATTTAATTCCAAAAGGCTATTTCACTTCATCAAATATATTATCAGTTTAAAGATCACTCCAAATCAACCTACTCTTCGATAATGACAACCGTCTTTTATCAAAAGGTTCTTCCATGATCATCCACACCTGATCCGTCAATTCAAAATATTTTTGGTGCTTAGTTAATCTATAGTCAAAAATCCAATAACAGAAAACTTATTGACAGCTAGGACTCCATCCTCAACAGCTAGATATATTTTTTTTAAAACCAAACAGGATTCGATATTGTATTAATAGTACTTTTCAAAAATAGGTAGTAATTAGGAAGCCTTGAGATCCTCCCAGACTCAAGGTTTTTTTATATCCTTTTTCATCGCATATCGTCCTTTATCCACTTTAATTCCCCACGTTGTATCATGGCTATATATTTTTGCACGTGATCATCGGTCAATAAGCCATTGTCGTCAAGGTGGTAATTGAACTGCTTAGTGAAGGTGTAATATTGAATACTTCCTACATAAGCATTATTGAGATAAATATGCCAAAGGCTATATTTCTTGGCCCGGACTTCCACTACCTGGCGTTTTCCATGATGATAAAACAACTCAGGCACATCCGTATCAAAGCGAAGTATAAGCGCGTCAATGCACGCTTCCTTGATGTCATCAGCAAGTACACCGAATGCCAATTGCCACACTCCCTGAGATTTCCTGAAAACATAAAAAGCAAGACCATTTTTGTTATAAAGATGATAATCTTTCATGCCCATGCTTTTATCATGCACGGTAATTTGAGCGTACATTACCCGATTTCGGCAAAAGATTTCTAGCGGTTCCATTTCACAATATTACTAATAATATTAGCAATATTATATAAGGTAAAGATATTTAGGGTTTCTCATTTTTTATATGTAATTGGATGGATGAAGACTCTCATAGCCCGAAAACAGCATCACACAAATTGTCTGGACGTGTTCCTTGAGCGTTTCTATCAGGCGATTGTACATTTCGAATTCGAAGGTATTACGTCCTATTTGTTATGTAGTTGTAATCAGCTTTGCTTTCCGCCTTAAAGTTACAGTTAGGACAGATTAAAAAAATACCCACAAGTGGGTATTTTCTCTAAAACCAATTCATACTAATTTCACTGTGTTAAAATAATTGAAACATGATTACCTACGGCTCTACCTATTTGTTTATGTAAATGACCATACATAAGTATTACTACCAAACGACTACATTGACCATGAAACCACAGCTTAACGATACATTTGAATATGACTTTTCCTTTTCCTGGGAGCAGGTCCTAAAATATGCAGAATTATCAGGTGATACCAATCCTGTTCATGTGACAGAAACCTACGGTAATGATTCGATCTTTGGGAAATGCATTGTCCATGGCTATTATAGTATTAGTATATTTTCCAAAGTCTATGGAACAATGCTCTACCCTGACGGACACATTTTGATCAGCCAATCAGCAAAATATGTTAAGCCGGTTTTTGCCGATGAGGTATATACAGCAGTCTTTACAGTTACAGAACTACTACTTGACAGAAACAGAGTCCGTTACCGCAATGAAATCATTAATAAACAAACCGGAGAACTGAAGGTGACAGGTGAGGCTATTTTAATGAATAAAAAATATTACCAGCCATGATAGCACAAAATATTGAAATCCGATTGGCTAAGGACAACGACTTTGACGAGATCTATCGGATCTGGCTTGACGGCATTAGCAACTCTTTTGATGATAGCGCTTTCAATATGGAGCAGATACGCAAAAAATTCGCTTCCAATTTTTTTAGTAGGAATGGTATTTTCAATTTTTGGTTGGCTGTTGATGAAACTGAAAAAATATTGGGCTGGCAGTCTTTAATCCGTGTATCAAACAATCCGTTCCGTGAACATGCATTTGCCGAGAGTAGTACCTATATTTCAAAATCTAACCGGCTCAAAGGTGTCGGAAAGCTCTTACTGGAATATGTGATGGCACAGGCAGAAAAAAGCGAACTGGAATATATTATAGGCTTTGTTGCGCTAACCAATGAGGCAGCAAAAAAAATAACGTCAGAAACAGGCTGGCATGTCATCGGGCAAATGCCTGATTCCAAAAAAGGGAATAACAAAATAAGAAAATCAATTTTAATACGAACTGTATGAGTAAAGAACTGGCAATACAGATTTTTGGTATCTTAACCCTCGTTGCTTCCTATGCTATCAAGCTTATCGGTTTTCCTGAGCAGATCCAGAAAATAAGGAAGTCAAAATCAACGGCGGGGATCTCCACCGTCTTATTTGTCACATCCTTTATTTCCTTTTTCCTATGGACTATATACGGCTTTTTAAAGGATGACTGGGTTATCATCTGGGCTCAAGGCTTAGGTACAATCGTTGGCGGAATTCTGTTGTTCTATATGTGGAAATACCGAAAATAAACTTCGCTTATCAACCTTGCAATACTATAGAAAAATACTATATCGCATCAATTAGGTAATATTTTTAGACTTCAATTTGCGTATCAGGTTCTTTCGATGGGTCTTTACGATTTCACTGGATAGGCAAAAAACATCCGCTATTTCCTTATTTGATTTTCTATGTATAATTAAGGTCAATACCGAAGTTCCGGAATTTGTTTTTCAGTATTTGGAGAAGAAGACCTGTAACTATTTACCCAGTGTTTGTCAAAATAAATTCGCTCATTTTCCATAAAGAAAATTTTATGGGATATTCATTGGTTGGCATAAAGTCAAATTCACATACTATACCGTCTTTCCCTAAACGGCAGCCCGCACCATGAAACTGGTAATTGAATCCACCAATTTGTCCCGAGCGATTTCGACCGCTCTTTTGTTCAAATTCATCCATATTTGGAGAAAACTGATATTTGAAGTCGTTTATGAAAGTGACATAATCGTTCAATACTTTTCTTATAACTAGATTAATCATCTTGCATCAAGATACAAATTAGATATGTAAATTAGTTGCTTAGTTATATATATTAATACAATGGGATTTTTTTGGGTTCACAAGTTATCATTTATGTGTATCGTATCGATAAGCATCTTATCGCAAGCTGTCGGTCAGTCCCTTGTTTTGGAGGATGACTCAATCGCGGATATTCCTCCTCACATGATTGAAGTATTTCCTGAGCCGCCTTATGGTACAAACGGATTTAAAAATTGGATTGTTAAAAATTATAAGATACCAACTGCTGCCAAGAGAGCAAAAGTAAACGGCAAACTGATTATCAATTTTACGATTGAGAAAGATGGCCGGCTCAGTAATTTGCAGATAACCAAAGATATTGGTTATCATACAGGTGAAGCATTAATTGAATTAATTAGAAAATCTAGTCCCTGGAAACCGGGATATCAAGATGGACGTGCTGTAAAATGCGGATACACCTACCCGCTGAGGTTTGACGCTGGTAATCTAGCATTAGAAAATAACAAAAGAAAAACTAAATAATAGCGAATATGTTTCCCACAGATCATGAATTCACAATGGTATACGCGCTTTACATACTGCTATTGAGCTGGTGTTCATCTATTGTAAGATCGCGAGATTATTTGAGAGAAATCTATATACTTGGTTTTGAGAGAAATCTCCAGAAAAATGAGCAATGCCTATTTATAATTGAACATTATCCTAAATCAGTTCTACTTTATATGGAAACAGAGTCCAATTATAAGGGACATAGCTGAACTCCGTAATTTATTTGCACATTTAGTGGAACAGTCCCCCAATAGCGAAATTTAGAGTTTTTCGACCTCTTCGACAGAAACACCTGTGCCCTTAGCAATATCAGCTATAGGTAGCCCCATTTCCTTAAATGCTTTAGCAGTCTCAAGAGCTTTTTTACGCTCTCCTTCTGCTAGACCTTCTGCTAGGCCTTTAGCTTTACCTTCTGCTAGGCCTTTGGCTTTACCTTCCGCTAGACCTTTGGCTTTACCTTCTGCTAGGCCTTTAGCGTGACCTAAAGCTTCTCCTGATTTCTTGGCCGAATTAAATACGCTCTCAGCATCACGCTTATGTTTTAAACTTGCTTCGTATGACATTAGCTCCTCCTCCGTTAGTTTACCTATCTCTCCTATCTCAAAGATAAGACCAAATATTCTTTTATCCAAAAATGTTGGCAATCTATCCATGGTACTCAAGTGTTTAAGTAAGTACAACCACTGATCCATAACTGTCTTTAGTTCTTCCGGCTGTTTATTAAATAATGGAAGCGAAATCATTTTATATCCCAATTTATCATAGAATATTTCTTTGGTCAATTTGTCACACAGCGCCACATCATAGAAATAAGGGCATTCTGTGACACGGGATATACCAGAATTTCCATTTCTATCCATATCAAACTCCAAAATACCAATAAAGTAAACCTCCGGTAGGTAATAATCACTACCCTTCTTACCTCGCGCTAATTGTTTATTGATGAGACGTGAGGTATAGTACACTGCACGGTCCTTAAAAAATTCTTGAAAGAGCTGCTGCATCTCAATGATGAAAACCTCACCATCGCTGCCGATACAATGTAAATCAAATACAACACGACGCATTTCCTCATAATCACCATCATGTTCTACAGGCTTATATCTTAGATCCGAAATTATCTTCTCTCCATGAAATAGACTATTGAGAAACTCAATCAGTAAGATTTTGTTGTCCTCCCTACCAAAGTAAAATTTCCAACCGAAATCGGTACGTGGATCTACATACCTACCCAAGTGCTTTTTTGATCTAGCCATAACATTTATTAATTGGTTATCAAGCAAATATACAATAATAAATTCAAAAATACTAAATTAATTAGCAAAAAAAAACAAAAGTAGGAAAGTAATTTATAGTGATAATCAATCGCACGAGCTGAAAAGTTATAGACAGACTAGTCTTTATTAAATTTTATGAGTTACTTAGTATGTCTTAAATTAGGGCTATAGCCTAGTAAATAATATCGATTATGTGTAAATTACTTTTAATCACTTTTCTTACCGTTTGTTGTCTTAACAGCAGCTCCGCAAATTATTCTAATAACGCTTTTGATAAAATACACAACACTTATTTTTATGCGTATATCCGGGTGGAAGGGAAATTCCTATCGAAAAAACTAAAGGTAAAAGTTGACCTAGGAGATTCTGATGAGCAGATCGCGGAAGGTGAAAAGCTGTCCGAAGTATTGACCAATAAAAAATCTTATGCCTCCATATTGAACTATATGTCAAAGATTGGCTATGAACTGGTAAATACATTCGATTTAACGGATAACTATAATGGGTCGGGTGGAACTTCTGGAATTATTTACATAATGAAGAAAGCGGAGGAATAAAAGGTTAGTACTATCCCATCTTTCTCTAAACGACAGCCCACCATGAAACTGGTAATTGAATCCACCAATTTGTCCAGAACGATTTCGACTACTCTTTTGTTCAAATTCATCCATCTTTGGAGAAAACTGATATTTGAAGTCGTTTATGAAGTGGAGAATTCGTTTCAAATAGCAAAATTTGGCCAATACTAAAATCTAAATCCCATAATGAACGATAAGGTAAATATTGAAAATATCAATCTTGCTGAACGAATTCGTTTAGGAGTGCAAAAGGCTTTACGAAAATTGGCAGAAGAAAGTGCTGCAAAGGAACTACTTATGAATTTACCAAAATAGTTACTTTACAGGCTCTGTAAAGCTTGCTAGATTATTTGAGATATCAGTTGTTAATTCTATTCAAAAATTTTCGATACCTCAAAACGTTTCTTCCTAACCGAAAACTTAGAAATTTCCAACGCCATTATTTTAGCCATCCAACAACTGTTTATTAATGTCCGCCCCACTATTGCCAATACATTTAGGGCCTCTGACGCTCTTCTCGTAATAAGTTCACTACTTCCATTTCCACCAATTGCCAAAGTCTTTGGAAGGTTCTCAAAAATTTGATAGTCGATATTGGCTCCAATTAATTCGTCAGTGTCCCAAAGTCTCACAAACTCTGGTCCTATAAACTGTTCAAAACCGGAGTAATTCTGTAAAAAAAACAAGTAATCGTTAGGAAGATTGAAGTTCAAAATTCTTTGTATTTGTTCAATTTTTGTTTTGGCTTTTTGAGTACGTTTTGGACAATTGTATTTCAATAATAGTTCACTGACTGTTTTCATATTCTAAGTTACTATTTTTTGTAAAGTTCTATTTTTCTGTTGTCATATTGTCTCGTCGTATGTTTGATTTAATCTCATAATATGTTTATTAGATTTGAAGAAAGCGTGGTTAAGACAGTTGTCTCGTTGGTAGCAGGATACCGCTCAGGACGTTTCGTCACACGCTTTCTTTCATCTCAAAACTGGATAGTTCGATGGATCTTAAAATCCGCATTTACGACGATAGTTTTATAGATGTTATTTTATATTAAATCAATGCTATGAAATGGATTGGAATTGATGTAAGCAAAATCAGTTTTACGGTTGCTTACCCTACAGAAAACGCTTATCGTTTGGAAATCTTTAAGAACGATTGTAAAGGTATTAAACAGTTTATCACCACACTTCATAAGGACGATTACCAATGTGTCCTGGAAGCTACAGAGACGTACAGCACTCTTTTGCTCTATTTGCTCCAAGAAGCACATATAGCTGTGTCCATGGTAAATCCTAAACAGATTAATCACTTTGCCAAGATGATGCTAAGTGTCACAAAAACTGATAATCTGGATGCTAAGTTAATTGCTATGTATGGAGAAAAAATGAAACCTGATATTTATAAGATTCCAAGCGTGGCCATTCAAAGACTTCGGCAAAAACGGACTCTACTTCGACAATTTAAGAAGCAATTACGTATGCTTTTAAATGTTCAGGAATCATTTCTCGCGCTACCAAAAGTCGACCACACGGCAAACAAAGCTCTAAAAAAGAGTATTGCTTTCATTGAAAAGCAAATACAAGAATTGAATCTTGATATAGTCGCCGTAACCCGTAATGAATTTTCAAAACAGCTGGATCACCTGACATCTATTAAAGGGATAGGAAATGGAGTTGCGACTGAACTTATAATGGCAACTGGTGGTTTTGAGTATTTTAATTCAGCTAAAAAATTCGCAAAATACATTGGCGTATGTCCCAGTTATCAGCAGTCGGGAACATCAATTAAAACTAAAGGAATCATTACTCGTCATGGCGATCCAGAACTTCGCTCGCTACTTTATATTGCCTCTTGGTCGGCAATCCGATATAATACCCCGTGTAGGGAATTATATGAACGTTTAAAAATTAAAGGTAAACCAAGCAAGGTGGCGTTAATGGCCGTTATAAATAAATTATTAAGACAGGCCTTTGCAGTTATTATATCGAATACGGATTACGTTGACAATTATACATGTTCAACAGAATAAATAGTTATAAAAAATTTGGAATTTAATATAGTTCGTCCTGAAAACTTTACAGATCAGAAAATGTTTTCTTATAGCTATTGGAAGGTTGGAATTGGTCGTGGTATGCTGAAATTAATAGACTTACAGCTATTAACTTTCAAGATTATTACAAATCGTTAGACTAAGGTATAAGTTTGAAAGAATGGTTGGATACGGGAAACCGTAGCTGATTTATTCGATAACCGCCAAGGGAAGCCATGTTGGCTAGATACTCGCTTTTTACTTTTTTATTTGCGGCAATTATATCTAAACAGCTCGGCTTTAAAAACTTTTACTTCGGTAACGAGATTTTACCGTCTGCGCCATTCTATAATCGGCTTTATATTAGCCTATACATCATTAATCGCATAATTACAGAGTAATTATGCCAGTTCTTTTAGGATCTTTGATATTGTTATCAATTGCTATAGACAATGTTGATCAACTCTCTTCTGTGCATAGGCCGCTAATTCAGTCATCCACAACAACAGCTCCTTTACAGAATCATATATGAATTATTATTGTGGTCATCATAATAATAGACTGTATACTCCGTGTTGCCGTTAAAAAGGTTACTCCATTATCGCTTCTTCTTCATAAATTGAAAGTTCGATTTGCCCTGTTTATAATTTATTATCCCAGCCTTCAGGTCAAAAGTCAGCTGGATATTTGCTGGGTCATATCTAAAAGTATGATCTTCGTAAGCATCCAGAGGCAAAGCATGTTGTCCATCGGCTTGAAGCATCAGTAGATCGCCCTTTTTAAAAAAATTTAGGTTTAAAGGAATGTTCGGTTCAAAATAGTTTCCTATGTATTGTGCGAACATATCATCTGTGAGCTTTAATGATTTCAAGATGGGATCATGCAATGGTTCATCGCAAATGATCTTTCTAATTTCACTCTTCGGCGTATAGGTAAGGAAAGTTGAATTATTCTGTAAAACAATAATTGTCGCATCATGATCGATTTGCCGGCCAATATAAGTTTCATAGCCAGCCCAGCCTCCTGAATGATAGATCAAACGCCCATATTTCTTAGATTCTCCGATCTCCCATCCAAAGCCATAGTCTGTCTTCTCTCCGGTTGCCGTCACTCCTGATTGAAAGATTAATGCCTTATCCGCTGTATTGACCAATTGCTCGGTATACAATGCTCTATCCCATTTGAATAGATCGTCTAAGGTGGAATTGACCATACCATCTCCTACCACACCATCCAGATAATAATAATAGTGACCCTTACCGAGGCTATCAGCAGCAACTTTGTTCCCCAAACTATCTGTTACATAGCCCACAGCGTAATTTTTTAGCACACGTGGTGCATATCGACTTCGATACACGGAGGTATTCAACATACCTAGGGGGTCGAATATATTATTCTTCAAAAAGGTAACGAAACTTTCCTTTGCTACTCGCTCAATTATGAGCGCCAATAGCGCATACCCTGTATTACTGTATTCGAATCGCTCACCTGGCTTGAAATGAACTACTGGCTTATATTTCACAAACTCGGTTACAATGGTTTCATTTGTGACAAAATGACTCTTGTCCCAATTCTCAATAAACAAATCCATATAATCGGGAAGGCCGCTGGTATGCAGAAGTAGGTGCTTAATGTTGATGTTACCATAATCGCTTAGTTCGGGAATATACTTGGACATCAAGTCATCATAGGCGAGCTTTCCGCGCTTCTCCAGCAATACTACTGCCATTGCCGTAAAAGCCTTTGACACAGAAGCAAGTTCAAATATAGTCTCTGGATTAAGACTTTCCCCGGTCGCCACATTAGCCATGCCGCGGCTTCCCCTATAGATTACTTTTCCACCTTTTGCCACCAAAACATTACCATTGAACATTTCTTTATGATGCAAAGTATTTAAGAGGCTATCTATTTTTGTCGCTTGGATACTTTGTGCGAAAGTATTTGCATAAAGTAAAAATAAGGGGGCAAAAAGCAATTTTTTGATCATCATATCTTTCAATTATGGGACGAATATATGTAATCTTTTCTTGAATGCTGCTTACAATGCTTAATGCCAAATACCTTCTTCCAGTTATACAACATAGCCTCGCTGATCCCTATTTTTCTGGAAACTTATTCCAAATGGATTATAGTCTCGGGGAATTTTATTGCATTTTTTCATCATAAAACTTCCAATCCCCCGTGTCCTTTCCATATGTATAGAATTCGGTTTTTATCAACGTTCCCTGTTCATTCTAAAATTTCCATTCACCATTATGTCTTTTGTATTTATTATAAATCTCTAAATGTTCCAATTCGCCATTTTGGTAATAATAATTCCATTCGCCAATTTTCATTCCTGATTCATACAACTATGCGCGAAATGATGTCTGTTCGGTATCACTGCCCTGCGGTGGCAGTCCCTCCAAATCAAAAGCCTTATAGCGGTGCTTCCCATCGGGACGATCTGGATATCCCAGCAACGTGTAAACCGGATAAGAACAATTCATTCTACAGAACGTTTAGGTTTTTATTCAAATGAAAGCTGTTATTTACTCCCTGGATCTGGCTTTAAGGGCATCTTGGCACAGCGGATCACTTCAATAGATGGACATCCCTATTCAACAAACACTTTGCCATTTAAAGCATATTCTTAGCGCTATCTCTTCACTAAATCTGCAGGTATGGGTATGTTTTGAGTATAATTAACAGAATTATTTTGATAGATCAGATTTACCAATTTTCGATGTTGGCGGATTTATCAAGAATGGATTTGATCAAATCATTAAAATATGTGTTTACGTACTGATGATTTTTTTCCCCTCTAGGTTCACCATTACCCTTAAAATAAAATTTTTTCACGTTCATTTTATTCCAAGTACCGTTGTAATTCATAATTTGGGCACTAAATGTTGGGCTATTGATTCGTATCTTTCCATCTTTAAACAAAAAAGTTAAAGTATAATCCACATCATAATAAGCCTTCGAGAAACCAGAGGTTTTAAGTCCCTTATTTTTGTAACCTGCTAAAGTAATAGCCTGCCCAGGAATCAAAGTCAAGCCATCTTTGGGATTGGAGTACAAACTATTTATCGACTTAAGTACGTTATCGTATAGCTCCTGCTGTTTGGAGCCTGGAACTTCTACAACAGCATAATCCTGGTTTTCTTTAGATATGAAACCGGTTGGCGCAAGGGTAAAATACTGGGAGAACGCTGAGTTTGCGAACAAAAGCATAAATATTGCGGTTACTATAATTTTCATATTTAATTATTTTAAGGACAGTTAAATAAATCAATAAACTTTTCAGTAGAAGTGATTATTTCTATCACAACTTGGTTGCAATATACACCTTTCAGTAGTGAAACACAAGATCATGGTTGATGGTTTGAAATTTCTGCGACCAAGCGCTATATCATCCGACAAGATCGCAAAGTAGCTATTTTTTACGCCTAGGACATTCTATATATTTTAGAAACAGTTCCCTTTTCGGATATAATATAACTGAATCTATAGATTTTATTGCTTCGTCACCTAATTTAAACCGGCTTTGGATATTCCTCTATTGTAACGACCGTTAGATTATTTGGGATAATTTTGCTCATTAGGCAAAGAGTTCTTCTATGATCATTCACAGCTGATCTGTCAATGTAAAATATTTTTTTACTGCTTAGATCATCTATAGTCAAAAATCCCGTAAGAGAAAACTTTTTGACAGCTAGTACTCCATTTTCAACATCTATAAATAATTTTTTTTAAAAAACTAAACAGGACTCAATATTGTATTAATAGTACTTTTCAAAATAGGTAGTAATTAGGAAGCCTTGAGATCCTCCCAGACTCAAGGTTTTTTTTATTCCTTTTATATCGTTTTTCATCGAATATCGTCCATGTTGTATGCAGTTTTTATTCTTCAATTAAATCAAAGGAATTTATGATAATGTTTTTAGCTCCAATTTCATTAATAATATCCAACAACGCGAAAAATGTTTCGGATGTTGAAGTGCCAAAGTCTACTGTGAAAATCGTTGATTTTTCCGAAATACTGGGAATAGATACATTATGTATAGCCTCAAGCAAATCTAATTCATTAGTAGATTCATCATTGTTCTCTTTCAGAGCTGTAGTAGTCCAACTTTTTAACCACTCAAATTCTGCAAATTTTGTATCCAAAATAAATTCAACTCCGTGCCAAAATATAGGGTGTAATGCTATATTTAAATTTTTATATACAAAATTTATAGGCTGATGATTTGAAAATGTATCTGGGTATAATTCTTCGATACCATAATTTCCATCATTATTTGATAAAAAATCAGGTCTTGTCAAATTAAATAATAAGGTTTCCTCATCAGAACTTAATTTTAGTAATATTTCTTTTACACCATTACCTCTGTTTCCATAAAAGGAAATTAATTGATTAATGTAAGTATTTCTATGATGATTAATTATTTCTTCAAGAGTCATAAAATATTAGGAAAGTCTTTTTAAAATTGCATACTATAAACTCAGCGCCATTGTCACATCAGACTGACGTAGGGCAAAGTCCATCTGTGCCTCGGTAAACTTTGATCTTTTCATCGTTTCTTCTCCTATTTAAAGTTAGTAATTCACGACGAATTCTCTATTTTTAAAATGTACTGTTTTGTGGGGGGAGGTCAACATTATATCTTTGATAGTATTAAAATCTGAATAAGCATGAGAAAGGTAACTAAGGCAATCAACACGACGATTGATAGATTTTCCGAGCACACAACATATTGGCAACTTGGCGATACTGTACTAACTGTGGCGCTATTATGATATTAAATTCAAAATAACTTCGATTTAAAATGTTTCAACAATTTAAAAATACATTTAAGCTTGATACAGATAAATGGGATGATTATACAAGCTGTTTTAAGCGTATGGAGACTCCTGCCAAAACCATACTTTTAAACGAAGGTGAAGTCTCTAAAAGAATGTTCCTGATTGAAAAAGGTTGCATCCGTGTGTGGTTCAATGGCAATGGAAAAGATATCACGTGCCAGTTTTTCCTGGAAAATGAAACAGTTGGCTCCATCGAAAGCTTCCGGAAAAATATTCCGAGCCCTACAAATATTGAAACTATTGAGCCGAGTATTTTATGGTGGATACACAAAAGAGATTTGGATCGGATAATTGAGGAAATCAAAGAAAATCCTCATTTGAGGGATATGTTTATTGATAAAATTTTTGATCGGACTTTCGATTATATGAAATATTTCTTCTCAATGGTCAGGGATACCCCACAAATGCGGTATCTAAATTTATTAATAGAAAGACCTGAAATTGTAAAACGAGTTCCACAGCATTACATCGCCTCCTATCTGGGAATTTCTACCGTACACCTAAGCCGGATCAAAAGTAAAATATTGAAAAAATAGATTTGATAACAAATGTTATTGCTGAAGGTTATGCCAGTCTCTAATTTTGTCTTAAAATTATTAAGATGAAAGCAGCAGTAGTATTCCAAAAAGGTGAATTGCCAAAATATACAAAAGAATTTCCGGAACCAAAGGTTCAGAGCGAAAATGAGTTATTGATTTTGGTAAAGGCATCTGCCGTAAAAAACCTTGACAAAATGCAAGCAAGCGGTAAACATTATTCCACACAGAACGAAATATTTAAGGAAAAGGTTGTCGGTGGAGATGGCATCGGTTTCCTGGAGGATGGAACTCGGGTATACGGAATAGGTATCAGTGGAATGATTGCAGAAAAGGCAATCGTAGATAAAAATAGAATAGTGAAACTACCGGGAAACATTGATGATGCAACGGCTGCCGCCCTACCAAATGCAGTAATGGGTTCCGCCCCTGCATTACTTTTCAGGGCTGGCTTAAAAACAGGAGAAACTGTTTTAATCAATGGTGCGACAGGTGTCACAGGGAAAATTGCTGTGCAGATTGCCAAATTTTACGGCGCAAAAAAAGTAATTGTAACGGGTCGAAATGAATCGGCTTTAAAAGAATTATTGGCCTTAGGTGCAGATGAAATTATCAACCTTAAACAGGAGAACGAAGCCTTTTTAGAACAATTAAAAAACAGCCACAATCAAATTCCGATCGATGTCGTTATTGATTATTTATGGGGACAGAGTGCAGAACTTATTTTATCAGCACTGAAAGGTGATGGCTCGTTTTCGCACCGTACACGTTATGTTACCGTTGGAGGGATGATGAGCGATACGCTTACATTATCATCTTCTGTTTTACGCAGTACTGATATCCAAATTTCAGGTTCTGGCCTTGGATCATGGACCCGAGAAGAAATAAAGCTACTTATTGATAAAATACTTCCCGAAATGTTCCAGCTTGCAGCTGAGGCTAAACTAACGATTGATACAGTAAAAATTCCGCTAAAAGACATCGAAACAGCTTGGGATATTAATATTGATGGAGGAAAACGCTTGGTTATCATCATCTGATAATCCTGTAGTATCTTTGTCTGTACTTTATTTGAAAAAAGTTGAAAAGAGAAGCTCGCAACCTCAAAAAGAGTTAACTGCCGAACCCCTCTTCTACCCGAGAGCCTCAGAATGATCAATATTAGAAGAAACATTATTATTGTTCTCGTGCCTATTTAAACAAGAAAGGAGCTTTCCACCCCTAGACGACTTGCAGATCTGATGACGAGTTATTCGTTAACTAGCCATTGACAATTTCTCCGCCATTGGGATGTAAAACTTGACCGCTCATAAAACGTGAATCTTCGCTAGCTAGAAATAGAAAGCTTGGTGCAATTTCATTCGGCATTCCTGCCCTTCCCATGGGAGAGTCGCTTCCAAATTCGGAATTCTTTTTAGGGTCAAATGAAGATGCTATCAATGGAGTCCATACGGGACCTGGGGCGACAGCATTGACCCTAATTCCTTTAGCGATAAGATTTGCTGACAAGCTTCGTGTAAAAGAAATTATGGCACCTTTTGTTGCAGAATAATCGATCAACTTTGGACTGCCTCGATAAGCAGTTACAGACGATGTATTAATGATGCTTGCCCCCTTCTTAAGATAAGGTATGGCATACTTCGTAATCCAGAAATAGGAAAAGAAATTATTCTGAAAAGTCTTGTGTAACTGTTCAGTGGTAATTTTTTCAATTGATGCTGTTTCCCAATGAAGACCTACATTATTAACGATAATATCAACTTTCTTATGCGTTTTTATCGTAAAATCAATTACTTTTTTACAGTTATTTTCATTTCCCAAATCACCTTTAATCAGCGTGCATTTTCTAGAGAAGGATTCAACCTCTTTCTTGGTTTGTTTTGCATCTTTTGATTCACTTAGATAAGCAATAACAATATCAGCTCCTTCCTTCGCAAATAACAACGCTACAGCTTTGCCAATGCCGCTATCTCCGCCCGTAATCAACGCTACCTTATTTTTTAATTTTCCTTCTGCAGGATACTTTAATGGAGATGTGTCAGGAACTGGTGCCATATTTATTTCCAATCCCGGTCGCTTTTGCTTTTGCAGTGGTCGAATCTTTTTACTTGCTACTTTTTTCATACTACTTCCTATAAATAAATACAAACAATTTTTGATTTCCAGCCTTACTTCTATTCGATTGTATAACAAATAGTTCTTCTAACGAAGAACTATTTGTTATACATCAAGAAGGCACTTTTCTTGATTTTTCTCTCTCCCAAACACGGTGGCCTTTCATTACCGCTATAAAATCTGCTGTTAAATTGTCCTTGCTTTCGAAAATAACGCCTTTATCTTTTTTAATAAATGATCGTTCAGCTAACCCTTCAGCATCTTTTGCAAATGCAAGGACCTTACAGTGTCGGTAACCTTCATTGATAAAATGTAGATAATCGGCATTTTGCGCTAGAGTCTTTACTGATTCGCCTGCTGGTGTGAAGAACGCATCGTAACAAACTGAGGCCTCTGTAAGATAGGAATGTTGGATATCTTCTTCTGTCCCTTCCATGAACTTGATCTTTCCGACATGAGATGCGATTAGCACGGCTTGTGCTCCTTCGCTTTCAAGTGCTGTTTTCATTTTATCTATCGAGGATTTGCTAGCCCCATTATCAACAAGGAAAGCAACCTTCCTACTCTTGATTGTACCCTCGCCGTCTTTTACTTGCATGCTCAAAGCAACAGACTTATCAACTTCTGGTTTGACTGGTTTAAGAGGATATTGAGGATGGTTTTGCCGTGCGAATTTGAGGGTTAATGGATCAAGTTCTTTTGGCGGTGTAAGCCCGAGGTTTGTACCAACATTTTTTGCTAATCTCGGATCTATCTGATTCAAAATAGCCAGTTCTCGCTTTCGTATATTGACATCATTTACTTTCGAAAGCTCAAAACTCAGGGCATTGACCATGTGATCCTGTTCTTCTGGGCTTTGTGAATTAAAAAATAATCTTGCTTGTGTAAAGTGGTCTGCGAAGGAATCTGAGCGAGCCCTAATTTTCGAGCCATCAATAGGTTGCTTGTGGGACTCAAATCCTACCCCATCATTGAGCATTGCGTGATAAGGACAACCCACAGCTTTACTATTAGGGAAATAACTCACAGCACCTTTAGGAATCTCAGATCGCGCAAAACCATCTTTTTGGTTATTATGTTTGCCGGTCACTGGACGATTGATAGGAAGCTCATGGAAATTTGGACCACCTAATCTATAATTTTGGGTATCCATGTAGGAAAATATTCGCCCTTGCAAAAGCGGATCATCCGAAACATCTATACCTGGCACTAACCTTCCGGGATCGAAAGCCGCTTGTTCGGTCTCTGCAAAAAAATTCTCTGGGTTGCGATTTAGTGTCATCGTTCCGATAATCTGAACAGGCACCAGTTCCTCTGGAATAATCTTTGTCGCATCAAGAATGTCAAACGAGTATTTAAATTCATCAGCCTCAGGAATTAATTGAACGCCGAGATCCCATTGCGGAAAATCGCCCCTTTCAATAGCTTCGTAGAGATCCCTCCGATGAAAATCAGCATCAAATCCTGAGATCTTTTGAGCTTCGTTCCATGCGACTGAATGTACTCCTAATCTGGGTTTCCAATGAAATTTAACGAACGTGCCTTTACCTTGAGCATTCACAAATTTAAACGTATGGACACCAAAACCTTCCATCATCCTTAAACTGCGGGGAATGGCACGATCTGACATCGTCCACATGATCATGTGTGCAGATTCGGGCATCAGTGATACAAAATCCCAAAAGGTGTCATGTGCAGATGCCGCCTGCGGTATTTCGTTGTTCGGCTCTGGTTTTACGGCGTGGATGAGATCTGGAAAATTCATCGCATCCTGAATAAAAAAAACTGGAATATTATTCCCAACGAGATCGTAATTGCCTTCTTCGGTATAGAATTTAACAGAGAAACCTCGTACATCTCTTGCAAGGTCGGTAGAACCTTTGAAGCCCGCTACTGTTGAAAACCTTGTAAAAAGAGGCGTTACTGTTCCTTTTTTTAAAAATGCTGCGCTCGTATATTGGGATAGGTCAGCTGTGGCTTCGAAAATACCATGAGCTCCTGATCCACGCGCATGAACGACACGTTCTGGTATACGTTCACGGTCAAAATGCATCAGCTTATCAAAATAAATATGGTCCTGTTGTAATGATGGCCCCCGCTCACCCGCCTTTAAGGTATTGTTGTTGTCGGAAATAGGCACACCATCATTGGTGGTCATAATCTGCTGGGAATTGTCCACTAAATGCTGATCTATCTCAGCAGTTTTTAAATTCTTTTCTTTTTTCATATCCAATGCTGTTCTGTTTTATACTAGTATAATCTTTCCCATGGCAGGTCTTAATTCTTATATACCGTACTATTTTACTTAGATCCACCAGGTGAACAAAGCCAAAGTCTGAAAAGTTTGACAGGTATTTACATTTACCGTTCGATGAAGGGATTTGAGAAAACACCGCTGGTTTTTAAATAAATTAAGCGCTAGATTTCTTTTATTGAACTAAAGTGGTTTGGGCAGGGTTATCTATGAAGTAACACTTAAAATTTTTATTATGGCAACAACGAAATCTGAACCGGCAAAAAATGCCACAAAAAAACCTTCTGGTAATACAGGAAAAATGAAAGACAGTGAATTCCACGAGTTTTTCGTCGATGAACTAAAAGACATTTATTGGGCAGAGAAACACTTAGTGAAAGCTTTACCCAAAATGCAGCAAGCTGCAACTAGCGAAAAACTCGCCGCTGCTTTTGAAAAGCATACCAAGGAAACTCAGAAACATATAGACACTCTTGAACAGGTATTTGAGCAATTGGGAGAAAAAGCTGTTGCTAAAAAATGTGACGCCATGCAAGGTTTGCTTGATGAAGCCGACTCGATCATTTCTGACACAGAAAAGGATACTTTTACCAGAGACGCAGGTCTCATCCTTGCCGCACAAAAAGTAGAACACTACGAGATCGCTACTTACGGTACTCTTCGTACATTTGCAGAAACGATGGGACACGACGATGTAGCTACACTGCTCCAAAAAACCTTAGATAATGAAAAGGATACCGACGAAGCATTGACAGGGATAGCAGGTGGTTTTGTAAACGACAAAGCTGCCCAAGAATAGTCGAAATACAGCAAAAGTCTTCACGACGAGCTAAAGGCTTTTTACGAAAACAAGGATAGGTATATATTTGTTATTTATATTCTCAACTATATTAAGTAAAATTCGTGTATGAAGGCCGGACTTGATAATTCGGCCTTCACTAATTTTTAGCAAAAGACCTAATCTAATTTATATTAAACATTATATTTTTCAGAAACTTTCCATACATCCGAATTTTCAATACATACTAAAACCCACGTTTTGGCTTTTATCGCTGTACCTGCAGCTGTTGTATATGGAGCAACATAAAGGACAATTTGAACTGGATCAATTACTTCGACATTACCCATCGAAATCGCACCATCTATAAAATAGATCGGTATCTCTAGATAGACACAATCCATTAATGGCCGAAAATTAAACTTCCCAAAACTACCTATATAGATATGTGAATCGTCAAAACTTATTTGTTTCATAATCCTACAATGAACCGCCTTTAAGACTCGTCTTTAGTATTCTTCACAAGACTTATTCCTGATGAGAAGAAAATAAGCGCCAAAATACCGACTACTGCCAAATTCGTATAGGCATTACTCTTCATGATCAGTTCATAGCCAGTATAAATTAGTCCTACAATACCCAATATTGTGAGAATAGTTCCAAATATTCTTTTTACGTTCATGATTAATATATTATTTTTTTTGAATCCTTTTTGCCTGAAAATTTTTCTATTTCAGCCTCAAGCTCCTGCTTTTAATTACTGATATAACACGTCTCAAAAACAAATAGATTGCTTTTGCAAAATAAATTATTGGATTGCTAAAAAAACAAAAATGGCATACGACTGTTAGAATTATCGCAGATCAAAATTCCAAAATTTATGATCTGAAATAAGATCACTATAACTTTAACTTTCAATTTGTAAGATTATGAATGGTATTATTTTTCATGGTACTGAGATTCATTATGGCGGCATAGCTGAGTTCTTATTCAGCCCGGAAATTGGTTATAATGCGATGCCAGCAATTATCGAATTCCTTGGTGGCGAAAAAGCCTACGCCGAAATTATCCACGCTCTTCCTTCAGAGATCACGATTACGGTGGGTGAACATTCAACCGATAAGGAAGAGAAAGTCCCCCAGGAAACCTGGCTACTTCGATATGATAAAAAAGAGGACAATTGGAAAATAGTCGAAAAGTTGCAGCCGGGATGAACCTTCGTCGGAGTGCAATCATGTTCAGTTGATGACCATACGATTTCCGCAAAGGAACTATTGTTTTGAAAGTACACTAAAGAAAGGCTGACCTTAAAAAGTCAGCCTTTGCAAAAATCAAACTAAACTGAAACGTTAGCTTTTATTTTATTTATTGGGATTGTCAATTTAACCGGTAGACCTTAAGCTGTTTTTGCAGCTTTTTTCTTACCATATGGATTCTCGTTTTTATTGTACCTTCTGGCATATCAAAATAGGATGCAATTTCATGGTATTTATAACCATCTAAAAACAAACGGAAAATTTCATAGTTTTCTGCCGTTAAGCTGTTCATCGCCCGTTCGATATCTTCGGCCATAAACTTATTAATCCCTTTGTTGAGTTCTGTTGTATTTGCACTTTCCAAGACCACATATTGATCTTGAATTTCGGTAGTACGTTTTGCTTTTCTATACTTATTAATGTAAGTATGTTTCATAATTACATATAACCAGCTCATTAACTTCGGATGCTGAATAAAATTGTCTATGGACTTCAATGCTCGTATCCACGTTTCTTGGATCAGGTCTTCCTTTTCATCCGGATCAGCAGTAAATTTAGCAGCAAAATGATGAAGTAAACTTCTTTTTTCGTTGATGAGTACATTTAAATTGTGGTTGTTCATAACTTATCCTCTTTCTTTATTCAACTGATTGTTTAAAATGATTATACAAGAAAAGGATAACAAGAAGAGTGCTAATTTTGAGGGCCAATTGCCATATAAAATAAATAGCATTGTTAGCGGTAAAAATACGTTGTCCTTATTTACAAAGCCTATTAAGCAAATTTTAATGGATTTTTGCGCTTAATTTTAAATACAGATAAAAAAATAAGCAAATAATAAAAAAAGACAATAGGGTATTTATATATGGGGAAATGTTATAAATACGTTTATTCTTAAGTGTTATTTGCAAAACAATTTGGTAGTCGGTCGCTGAAAACTGTATACCTTATTAATAACTAACAACTAGCGATTGATAAATAAGAATTAGCGTTTAAATTTTATCCATTCAAACCATAATCTATCGAAGGCTGTTCTACTGCAAAAACAAATATATTATGGGAAATTTATTGTATATCATTGCTGTTATTTTAGTCATTATCTGGGCATTTAGTTTCTTTGGAGGTTATGCTACAGGGAATATAATTCACGTTTTATTAGTTATCGCCATTATTGTTGTTCTGTTACGTGTCATCCGAGGGGCTGCTTAACGCGATATAAAAATCTGGTGCATGGTATATAAAAATTTTATATACCATGCATTTGACTAGAAAAATAAACCTGACCTGACCAAGGCTTTAGCAATGCGACAGTGATTTGAGCATAATCAGCATCTGACAAAATCTCGGTATCCATTTCATTCGTATTAAATATCATTTTCCATTGCAGATCCGCAGGTAGAGTTACCTGTTGTGCAATGGCAGAAAAATTCATCATTACAAATAGAGAACTATCGTTTTTTTTCATCGCTAAGATAAGTACATTTTGTTCCGGGAGACATTTGGCTGTCATTTCATCGCGCTGTATATTTTTCAGCACAGGATTGGTTTTACGGAATGCTATCAGGGATCTATAATAGGATAAATGTTGCTGATGGATTTCGCTATCCTGTTCTTCCCAATTCAATACGGTATTCCTAAATATCGTCTCGTCCTGCGGATCGAGAAATTCTGAATCTTTAAAAAAATCTTCAAACTCTTTCTTTCGTCCCTGTCTCACCTGCTCTACAAGTTTGGGGTCACTATGACTAGTAACATAGGGAAAAGCTCGTTTTGTTCCCCATTCTTCTCCCATGAACAGTAAAGGAAGATATGGTGACATGAACACGGCAAAGGCCATAAGTCGCGTTATTTCTACAGGATAGAGTGAAGCCGCGCGATCGCCCATCATCCTATTGCCGACTTGATCATGATTCTGGCAGAAGACTATAAAATGATCCCCTTTGATACCGAGAGTGTCTGTTCCAAAGAATTTTTCCCGATGGAAAGAATAGTTGCCATCGAATACATATGCTTTTTCATAAGCTTTTGCTAGATCGGCCAATCCATTAAATTCCTCATAGTACCCCTTTTTTGGTTCGCCCACGCTTACTCTTAAAGCATGGTGAAATTCATCGAGCCATTGTGCGTCCATCCCAAAACCATTTATCGCCAATGGGTCTAAAAATCGTCTATCGTTGAGATCGCATTCAATAAATAGAAAATGTTTTTTTCCGGATTTAGCAATCATTTCATCCGTTTCCTTACGAATTTGCTGAAGGATATGAACAGCGTTAAAATCCCTGATTGCATGTACCGCATCCAAACGCAGCGCATCGATATGAAAGTCTTCAAACCACATGCGTACATTGTTCAGTACCCAATCCCGCTGTCCATGACAATAGCCGTCGTCATAATTCAGCGCATTACCCCAGGGCGTATGGTATTTGTCGGTAAAATATGGGCCATAATTCGAGAAATAGTTTCCCTCTGGACCGAGATGATTATAGACGACATCCAAAATTACCGCAATATTGGCCTCATGACAGGAATTCACAAGCCTTTGGAATTCCGAAGCGCCACCATAGGAATGCTGCACTGCAAAAGGAAAAACGCCATCGTAGCCCCAATTTCTTTCACCAGGAAACTGTGCAACAGGCATAATTTCAATAGCAGTGATACCCAAATCTTTCAGATAGGGAATCTTTTTGATAACACCATCAAAATCATGGGATGAAGTGAATGTTCCTACATGAAGCTCGTAAATAATAAAATCAGACAATGCTGGAGGTCGATAGTCTTTATCGGTCCAAGAAAAAGTGAGATCAACGATTTTTGAGGGACCATGTACACCTTCTGGCTGGGAGAGCGAAATCGGGTCCGGCAATTCGTTGCCATCGACACTGATCCTGTATAAATCTCCAGCTGTTAGTAAATCAGTCTCTGCGTACCAATAACCATACTGTTGGGGTTTAAGCGCGATCTCCATATCTTTTTGATAAAATCGGCAAAGCACATTCTTTGCCATTGGTGCCCATACGCGAATCTGCCAAACGTCACCATTGCGACGAATACCCAATTGTTCAATTCCTGTCTTGCTCATCAATATCCCCCAGTTTATTGTGATTGAAATAAAAGTATGGAACGTGAGGGCACCAAAATAGAATCTCCTGCTGAATAGTTTCCAAAGCTTTCTATCGTATCGTTATTCGTGTCTAAGATCTTGAACCAACCAGCCCCATAATTTTCACTGGGGAGCGTGTATGTTACGTCTTCCCAATACGCATTAAATAACAGGTAAAAATTAGCATCCACGATTTTCTTTCCATCGGTATCTACTGATCTAATTCCCGCACCGTTAAAAAACACAGCGAGTGAGCGCGCATGGTCTTCCTGCCAGTGATGATCATCCATCTCAGATGCATCTGGAAGAAACCATACGATATCTTCAACACCTATACCGCGGATAGGCAATCCTTGAAACCATTTGCGACGACAGAATACCGGATGCTCTCGCCTAAAATGGATCAATTTTTTGGTGAAGTCCAATAAAGATACGTCTACATTGGCCCAGTTGAGCCATGAAATCTCATTGTCCTGACAATAGGCGTTATTATTGCCCTGCTGTGTTCGCCCCTGTTCATCGCCAGCGACAAGCATAGGTACTCCCTGGGAAAGAAACAATGTGACGAGCATGTTTCTTTTTTGTTTTTCTCTCAGGCTATTTACCGTTGAATCATCTGTAGGTCCTTCTGCACCACAGTTCCAAGAGCGGTTGTGGCTTTCTCCATCTTTATTATCCTCACCATTAGCTTCATTGTGCTTTTCGTTGTACGATACCAGATCGTGGAGGGTAAATCCGTCATGTGCGGTAATGAAATTTATACTCGCGGAAGGTGTACGATTGTCACCCCGGTATAAATCGGAGGATCCCGTTAGGCGATTGGCAAATTCAGCGATCATACTGTCCGCTCCAATCCAATAATCGCGGATACAGTCACGATACTTTCCATTCCATTCGGCCCAACCGGCGGGGAATTCGCCTACCTGATACCCTCCTTCTCCAATATCCCATGGTTCTGCAATTAGCTTAACCTGTGAGATCACGGGATCCTGATGGATAACATCAAAGAAAGAGCTCAATTTATCTACGTCATTGAGCTCCCGTGCTAATGCTGATGCTAGATCAAAACGGAATCCATCAACGTGCATTTCCTGCACCCAATAGCGTAAACTATCCATGATCAACCGTAGTACGTTAGGCTGGCGGGTATTTAATGTATTGCCTGTTCCAGTAAAATCCATATAATAACGTGGATCTTCAGCCAAACGATAATATGAAGCATTGTCAATTCCTCTAAAAGAGAGTGTTGGTCCCATTTCATTCCCTTCGCCTGTATGATTGTAAACGACATCGAGGATAACTTCTATCCCTGCCCCATGAAGTGCTTTTACCATTTCCTTGAATTCCACGACCTGTTCCCCATGGCTACCCGAAGCTGAATAGCGTACATCAGGGGCAAAAAAACCAACACTGTTATATCCCCAGTAGTTAGTTAGTCCTTTATCCTGTAGGTGACGGTCTGTAATAAAATGATGTATAGGCAATAATTCAATTGCAGTGATACCCAATTCCTTTAAGTAATTTATGGTTACAGGATGCGCCAAGGCAGCGTATGTTCCTCTTATTTCTTCGGGAATCTCTGGATGAGTTGCTGTAAAACCTTTTACATGTGTTTCATAAATAACACTCTGGTGCATTGGTATATGCGGAGGATGGTCGTCCCCCCAATCAAAATGACCGTCTACAACCACGGATTTCGGGACGAAAGGAGCGCTATCAGTTGTATCCAAACTTAAATCGTCCTCTCCTATATTGTATGCAAATAAAGCATCATTCCATTTTACGACACCCGAAATTGCCTTTGCATAGGGATCAATCAGTAATTTATGCGGGTTGAAGCGATGCCCTTGGGCCGGATCGTAAGGACCATCCACTCGATAACCGTACAGTTGTCCTGGTTTAATTCCCGAAACATAAATATGCCAAACTTGATGCGTCTTCTCCGTTATTTTAAATTTCTCGATTTCTTGTTGGTTCGAACTATCATAGAGATAAAGTTCGACAGCTTCGGCATTTTCGGAGAAAAGGGCAAAATTAACCCCTTCTCCATCGTAAGTTGCACCTAAAGGATAAGGGCTTCCAGTATTGATTTTTGTTTCCATCTTTATGTTTAACGATTGTATAATTTTGTATAGTCATTTAATCTCGCCTGAAGTTTTGGAGAAAGAGCTCTTTTCTGCATGCGCCACAACCAATTTCCGGTCGTACTGGCAGGTCGGTTCATACGACATGATCCATCAAGATTCAGGATATCTTGCATCGCAACAATGACTGTATCTGCGACAGAAGCGTAAAGTGATCGTATGAGGACCTCATTTACATTTCCACTTTCAACAATTTTTCCAAAATAGGTATTGATATTTATTTTGCTCGATGATTTAAGATCTTCACGATACCAAGAAAGTGTTGTATTATTATCATGTGTTCCAGGATAAGCAACAGAATTTCTTCGATAATGATGTGGAATATGCGGTGAATGTGCCATATCGTTATCAAAAGCGAACTGTAAAACCGCCATGCCCGGAAAGCTGTATTGATCGCGCAGATCATATACCTTCGCATCGATATCTCCAAGATCTTCGGCGATAAAAGGCATGTCATCTAAATGAACTTTTATTTGATCAAAAAAATCCGAACCAGGACCTGTTGACCAACGTCCATTCTTGGCGGAAGTTTCTTCAAAGGGAACTTCCCAATAGGAAGAAAATGCTCTAAAATGATCAAGCCGTAACCTATCAAATAGCGCGCAATTGTGTGACAAGCGCTCAATCCACCATTTGTAACCATCTTTTTTGAGTGATCCCCAATTAAAAGTCGGCATTCCCCACAATTGCCCCGCTGCATTAAAGTAATCAGGCGGAACACCAGCAACATTTTTAATAGTACCATTTGCCCCTATGGAAAAATAGTGCGGATTGGCCCAAACATCGGCAGAATCATAGGCAACATAAAATGGAATATCACCGATAAATCTTACGCCATAATCGTATGCGTAGTTTCTTATGGCATCCCATTGTCTGAAAAATAGGTATTGAAACCATTTTTCCTTTCGCAATTCATCTGCGAATTCAATTGCGAAATCGTTAAGTGCAGCACTATCGCGATGTTTGTATTGTGTTGGCCACTCATACCAAGGACGATTGCCATGTCTGTTTTTTAGCACTTTGAAAAGTGCATAATCCTTAAGCCACAAAGATTCACGGTCTACAAATTCGGAGAAATCAAGAGCATATTGAACAGAAAGACGATTAAATGCCTTCTCCAAAAGTTTGTATTTGGTGAAGACTATATCAGCAAAATCTATTGTTTTAGAACTATTTCTTTTTAAAGCCTTTAGTTCCCCTTTTTCCAATAAGCCAAATTCCAGCAATTCGTTTAAATCGATGAATAATGGATTACCGGCTCTACTATTTAGGGTGCTGTAAGGAGAATGGTTTTGCTCAACATCTGTAGGCCCTAAAGGAAGTACCTGCCACCAGCTTTGGCCGCTGTAATTCAGCTGTTTAACAAAACGACGAACCCCGGATCCCAAATCACCAATTCCATAGGATGATGGTAATGAGCTGATATGCATTAAAACACCCGCACTGCGTTTAGGGAGGGTACTTTTGTATTGTAAAATAGCCATTGGAAGATCCCTAAAAATGGCATTCACTGAAATTTCTGTGCCTTCGCCCGCTGTGTCAAATAGGATGTGATGCCAGGTCACGGAATGATTTACAGAAAGATGAACGCTCGTATCTGCCCAGTCAAATGAGCCAGGTACGAATTTGGAGATTTTACCGATAGCCGCGAGGTGTAGCGGAAGTACTATAATCATCCAATCATCTCCAGATCTACGCGCGAATGCCAAAATATGTTTACGGTAACGACCGCTTACTTTTAATGGAATATAACTACTATCTGATGCAAGTGCAGCATTATGCTTTCTGAGTTTTACCAATTCCTTAACTAACCATAGTTTAATTGTCCCATCGTATCTATTTTGCCATAATTGTCGAATTCGATTGTCTTTGGGCATATTTTCAATAGCCTGCAGCAGATTTTTACTTAATTGATAATCTATCGCTCGTCGATTGTCGGGATCAACAAAACTATGGTTCCAAAGTTCCGACCCCTGGTATATATCAGGTACACCGGGACAAGTAAATTTCAAGATTAGCTGTGTAAGCGAGTTTAAAATCCCGAAATCAGCTACCGCTTCAATAAATTGATAAAAGCTCGTAAAAAATGGACGATCTTTATCAAGCAAAAAAGAGGCAAATTCCCGGACAGCGTCTTCATAGGTTAAATTTGGATTTTCCCAGCTCGAGCGCTGTTTCCCTTCGCGTAGATATTTAACCAAGTAGTCCAAAAAACGTTTTTCAAAGGCGACATAGGCTTCTCCTTCCTGTTTTTCCATTGGATAAGAGGATACCAGCGACTGATAAATAAAATATTCATCATTCGGATGTGGGAGGTCTTTTCGATATTCATTCCAAACCACATCTTGCCAAATCTGAACCTGCTTAACCCATTTATGAGCCATAGCGGTTAGGACTAATAGGCGACTTCGCGAATCCTCACCACGTTTGGTATCGTGTGTAGAACTTGCATTGATGGAAAGTGGCCAAAATTTTTGCCTTTCCTGCATTAATTTGTGGAATTTCTTTTTACTTAGCCCCCAATTATCCGGATGATCGCCGACTTCATTGTGTCCTATAAAACGGTTGTATGTATACATTAACGTATCTTCCACCCCCTTAGCCATTACAGGGCCGGCTAACTGCATACATCGTAGAAAAAAATCAAACACAGCAGTATGGCTCAGCGATTTTGAATCTACCTGTGCTTGCTCAAACAGTTCTCGAAATTGATTAACCAGCTTTTGATCTAGCTCGGGCTTTCGGGCCAACTTTTTAAAAAGAGAAGAAAGCAGATCAAAATTGTTTGCCAACAGTGGAAAGCTTTCGTCATATAATCGATAAACAGGGAAAAATCCCAAAAAAGAGGTTAGAATATCTTTTAAAGGCCTTAGCTTATTCGGACTTTTAACTGCTAAAAGTGATGCCAATGACCGGGCCAGGTTATCAAGTTCGCCCTGCATGTGTTCATTGAGAATTATGCTCTTTTTTATATACTGTTGTTTTTTAATGGATAGATTTTCTCCAATAACTTTTCTATAATACTTATCCAATATTTTCTTTCCCGATTTACAGGAGCACACATTATTGGAAGCCGACAAAAAATCGTAGCCTGTTGTTCCCTGTATAGGCCACTCGAGTGGAAGTTTCTCCCCCTGTTCAAGTATTTTTTCAGCAACTATATAAGTTTGTGGACCGATTAATTTCCTCAAATTAAATAAATAGTCAGTAGGCTTATAAAGTCCATCAATATGATCAATCCTTAATCCATCAAACAGTTCTTCATCGACAAGTTTTTTTATCAGCTTATGCGACTGCTCAAATACATTTTTGTCTTGTACATTTAAACAAATCAATTCATTTACCGTAAAAAACCGTCTAAAATTTATACGTTGATTTGTAAACCACCAAGGACAAAGCTCATAATTCTGACTAGCTACCAGTTCGTGAACACCTTCCAGATTATTATTAAATTGATCAAGAATATGCTTTAATTTCTCATTAGAAAGGTTCTTAAAAATGTGCGCACGCAGCTGTCTCCATTCCTCGACATCTCCATTAGCTTGAGAAGTATTTATTTGAACCAGAAGTCCACTAAAATCCGATTGGCTCTCTTTTAAATAATCATTAAGGACGAAAAAATAGGATTCAGGAGAAAGTGGATAAAGGTTTTCCTGATAAGAAAGCCGGAGACTATCGTCTGAGAAAACGACTGTAAATTCATGGTTTGAAATCGTTTCGTCTAAAGTCTTAGACAAGATAGGCACCATTAACTTTCCTTTCTCAAATAAATTGGAACTATAGCAGGTATCAAAAAAATGGCTAAATTTTGATGTCTGTCCAAATTCGAGCAGATTCATTAGCCATTCATTCGAGGGATGAAACGCCATATGGTTAGGAACAATATCCTGTAACCATTTGATATGATATTCACGTAACTCTTTTTTAATGGATTTCAGCTCATCCAGCGTACCAAGTTCACTATTTATTTTATTCAAATTTGTGCCGTCATAACCATGCATACTTCCTGGTGTTGACTGAAAAATAGGTGCAGCATAGATTGTATCGATGCCCAGATCTCTTAAGTAAGGAATAATTCTCTTGAAATCCGAAAAGTTAAATTCTTTATGAAACTGAATTCTGTAAGTAATGTTTGGCGTATTTATGGATACATTTCTCTTCATGTGCATGGCTCGCTGAATTTCATTTTAGATCAGAACGTCAGCCAGCAATTTTAGTTCATACGAATTTCAAAAAAGAAAGATGGAAAAAGGTCTAAGAATCCTGAAAATACTGCAGTGAAAAAATAATTTAAAATTAAAACGAATCTTTTTGAGCTACGTTCTACCTATACTTCTTCAATAATTGCAGTTTTAAACTAATATAAAATGAAAAAAATAGGAATTACGTTTTCTGCTTTTGATCTGCTCCATGCAGGTCACATTAAAATGCTCGAAGATGCCAGAGAACATTGCGACTTTCTGATCTGCGGTCTACAAACCGATCCAACACTTGATCGTCCAGAAAAAAACAAGCCAACACAATCTGTATTTGAACGCTATATGCAATTAAAGGCATGTAAACATGTAGATATGATTATTCCATATGCAACAGAACAGGATCTGGAAGATGTATTACGTTCGTTCAAAATACATGTACGGATTTTAGGCGATGAATATATGGATAAAGCATTTACAGGAAGGCAATATTGCGAAGAAAAAGGAATAGAATTGTATTTCAATAGACGGGAAAACAGGTTTTCGAGTTCTTCTTTACGCCGAATAATTGCATCGAAAGAAAGAGTCAGTCCGGGTTCAGTCGTGAACATAAATGAGGGAGTTAACTACGCCTTAAAGCGTATAAATGCATAAACTAATAATAAATATATGAACGTAGGTATTATTTTCGGTGTATTCGACATGTTACATGTAGGCCATATTGTTGCACTACAGGAGGCTAAGAGCAAATGTGATTATTTGGTTGTAGGACTTAAAACCGATTCAAACATACAGAATGCTGAATCCCAAGATGCAGCACAAACAATGGTCGAACGGTTTATCAAATTGGAGGGTTGTCAATTTGTTGATGAAATTATTCCTTTTGAATCGGATAAAGACATCACGGATATGCTTCAGTCGCTGCCCATTCACAAGTATTTTATAGGTGAAGAATATAAGTTAGTCGATTTTTCAGGAAAGGATTATTGTGTCTCGGAAGGAATCGAAATATGTTATACCAAAAACAAAAATAGGTTCTCGAGCCAATCGCTTCGAAAGATTGTAAGTGACAAAGAAGCCGAAAAGGGAGAAAATGCTTTTCAGCACAAATCTGAAATGCTATCCCTAAATCAACGTATACCTCAATTTTAAAGGTAGCAATATATCGGTAGCGATAAGTAGAGAGCTTGTAAATAACATTAATATCGTTAGCTATGGAAAAAATCAATATTGGTATTATTACGAATTTGAGAAAGCTACTATTCGCCTACCGTACACTTTTTTCTGAGCGTATACAAAGTCCTGCAAATATTGTACTTGAAGCAACATCTATTGATTCTATCAGCAGCAATTCTTACATCAATGAAAGGCCAGAATTGCTGCTGATAGATTATCGCCTCGTATTTAAAGACACAGCACTTTTCTTTTCGTTTGTAAATTATTTTTATCCCGACACAGTCATTTTACTCATTGTACATCAAACTTTTCTATGGGAAGCAAAGCGATGTACAGATTATGTTCAATCGGTTCTGTCCCCTAACCTGGACATTAATCAACTTTTTATGCTCATAAGAAATTCAATTTTACAGTCTAACATTGTTAAACAGTGAATTCCCTTTTTTTAAACTCGATCATAATTCACAAAGAGTTAGATAAACATTTTGTTTTGCCCTCGTCATAAACTACTGCTGCCATTATATATTGCCCCAGCCTTGTGGTGTGCTGCGGCCTGTTTGCATATGATTTAATTAAACAGTTGGTATTGTTCCGCCATCGATTACAAATTCGGTTCCGGTGAGATATCCTGCTCGTGGTGATACTAAAAACCCTACCAATTCTGCAACTTCTTCGGGTTTTGCCGGCCTGCCAAAAGGTATTCCTCCCAGGCTATTCATGACCTGTTGGATTGCTTCCTCAACACTAATACCGTTTCGCTCCGAAATTTCCTGCATCATTCCCGTTGCACCATCTGTCTGAATCCAGCCCGGCGAAACAGTTAAAACTCGTACTCCTTTCGGAGATACTTCATTTGATAGATTTTTACTATAATTTAGCAATCCTGCTTTTGCTGCCGCATAAGGTAAAGTTGAATCGTGTAGTGGTAACCTCGCTTGTATGGAAGCGATATGAATAATGACACCATTTCCCCTTTCTAACATATGAGGCAAAAAGCCTCGGTCTAAACGGACCGGCGCAAGCAGATTGGTATGAATAGCCTTTTCCCAATCTTCATCGCTCAATACTGAAAAACCTCCGCCTTCTGCATCTGAACCGCCCAGATTATTGACGAGTATATCCAACCTTCCAAATTTTTGAAGAACTTCTGAAACTATTTTTTTGGTTCCGGCAGATTGGCTTAGATCAGCAGAAATAAAATGTAACTTGTCGTTGGCTTGTTTAGGGGTATTTCTTGCCGCAATAATCACCGTTGCGCCTGCATTTAACAAGCGCTCAGCTATTGCCTTTCCCGCGCCTTTTGTACCACCTGTTACCAAAGCAAGTTTACCCGATAACTCCTTGTTGAAATCAACTATATGTTCCATTATTGAAATATTTTTATACAAATTTCCGACCTATAAACAGTTTACACAAGTACGGAAAAACGAATTGCATAGGGATAAATTTATCCCATATTGTATATTTTCGAACATTGATTTAATTTTGGAATATGTACGAAAAGAAAATACCGTTAAGTCTCAACTGTGGTTTAGACCTGATTGGTGAAGTTCTCTATGGTAAATGGAAAATACGATTATTATGGTTTATCAGTGAAGGGTACAAACGCCCAAGCGAACTCCAGCGCAAAATACCGGATGCTTCACGAAGAGTTCTAAATGTTCAGCTAAAAGAACTTGAAGAGCACGAATTGGTTGCAAAAGTTATTTACCCTGTTGTACCACCTAAAGTGGAATACAGTCTTACAGAATTTGGGAAGACTTTAATCCCTGTAATTTCTGCACTAGGAAATTGGGGTGATGAGCATCAGGAGCGTCTAAGGAAAGTAATTTTGAAATAAAACGTTCAATTTCCCCGAGAGAAATTCAAAAAAATGGCGTGCTAAATATCAAAATAAGTCGATTCTAAATGAAGAATCGACTTATATACATACGCTAGAAAAGGTTTGTTCTACAAAAAAATCGTCGTTTTAATGCGGTATTGGAATTTCCGTTCTTCTTTTAATAAGATGGAAAGGAAGTACTACTTTTAACATCATTTTGATTTTGTCTTACAATAGGCTTCCTCAAGAATTTTCAGTCGCCCGCTTTTTATCGCAATTTTCGCAACAAAACTCAGAAGAGGTTCTACAATTTTCATTACTCCTACCATCTTGGAGTTATTCAGATAAATGAACAGAGCCAGATCTGAAAACTTCTTTGGAATTCCATTCTTGTCCGTGAGGCCATCCTTTGCCAGACCCAGTAGAATTAGTGCGGCCTTTTCAAATTCAATATTTCCAGGATCGATGGTTGTCCGTAACCGGCACACGCCGTTAGACCTATTATTAAAAAGATGTGTTTCAGTAGCCGATATGATGATCTTATCCCCCGGCTTGAGTTGGTAAAGTTTACCGTTTCTACCCACTTCCAGTTCTCCTTCTAGGACTTCAAACCTTTCAGAGAATAAAGTGTGATAATGCCATGGAGTTTTTGCTCCAGGGAGTAGATCACATTCACTTATAGTAGGGCCTCCATTGGCGGCAGACTGAATAAGATTAAAAGATACTTGATTATAAGGATTGTTGGTTCTCTTTTTTTGCATTAAAAGCACCGGTCCCACTATAATGCAGATCAATACTGCCATCAAATGAGCTATGCCATGCTGCCAGTCGCTGCCATTTTTGCCCATTACGATCATGAAATCGCCTAAGGGCACGACGGTCGCTGCTAGCAATGCTATGGCCAGTGCTTTCCTTTCATTTGCCAGTACTAAAAGAACCAGTAGAATACCGGAAAATAGATCGCGAACTCCTTTGATGTAGTGAAAGGAATAATCAGCATGTGTATTAGTAGAGATACCGTAATCGAATTCAGCGTTAAGCGGTGAAAACAAAAATCGTAGACCTATAAATAGTAATCCTATTCCGGTCAAAAATGAAATGATGTAACATATCCTTGTTGCCATAATATATAATTTTATTGACAACAAAGTTATGTGGACCGATTTCACTGTTCATGCACCTAAGTTAATAACTCAATCCCTCCTCGTATTTCGGCTCCGGATACGGCTTAACGATTGTGGTTTCACCCCCACATACGAAGCAATATAATATTGAGGAATTCTTTGTACCAGCTCAGGATATTCTTTTATAAATTTCTCATAACGAATTTCGGGAGAATCGGTATAAAAAGAATTAAGCCCTTGAAGGGTTTGAACAAAAACCTGCTCTATCACTATTCTACCGAAACGTTCGCCATTCTTGATCTCAGAATAAAAAATCTGTAAATCATTATAAGAAATTACCAATAGTGTGCAATCTTCAAGAGCTTGAATAAGCTGCCTAGATGGTTTTTGGGGAATAAAACTTTCATTATTGCAGACAAAATCCATTTCTTTACCAAATCCATAAGTCTTCTCTTCCCCATCATTGTTGATATAATACTGCATAACACCGCTGATAATAAAACCAACATAACGGCAAACGTCCCCTTCACGCAAAAAATAATCTCCCTTGCGATATTTCTTTTCCTTAAAAAGTTTCGAAATCAGCTCCCTATCTGCTTGATTAATGTCTATTGCATCTGCGATCGTTTTTAATAATATATTTATCATAATAGCGACTTATTGATTCTTTAAAGATCGTAAAAAAGTTTTATGCCAGGATCAGGACATTTTTCAGATAATAAATGAATGCTTTAAATAATCTAAGCATTATTGGGGGCCAATCAATTCGGAAACGCATTGGCGAAGGTAGCGGTAGTTTCTATTTTTTAATGGTTTAGGTTATTTAAATTCTAATATATCATGTCATTTTCTGTTTTTAATTGTATAAAATTAAATTTATTCAATAGAATTATAGAACTCACATTTTCTGTAAAACAATTTGCTGTTATTTCTTTTACTATTTTGTTTGAGAAAGCCCATTTTATTATTGCACTTACTGCTTCTTCTGCATAACCCTTTCTTCTTTAATTATACCGTATCCTAAATCAATATTTTTTTCTTTATTATTGAATCCTTTAAAGCCCAAATCTCCAATTATTTCCGAAGTTTCTTTTTTAATAATCATCCAAGATTCATAACCTGTCGGATGTTCCACTTTATTTAAGTTATTGATTATTCTTGGCAAAGTGTCCAAAACATCTGCATCGGGCCAACTCTTACCTCTTTTTAAATTTAAAACTTCTAAATCTCTATAATCGCCTTTTAAAATATTTCTACAGAGGTCTTTTGTATATGGAATTAGTATTAATCTTTCAGTTATAAGTTTATCAATTTCTAATTTCTTAACTTTCATTGGTTTGTTAGTTTCATTGCTTTTCTATATAAATTAGACGGTTCTGCTAAATTACCGCTAAAAATTGTATTTGGGAAACCAACATACAAACGTATTTCGCAAAGCCATATCTATATACGAAATACGTTTGAAAACACATCATAAGTGATCGAAAATAAAATATGTATATTTATTTTAAAAGTAATAGCATCATGTAACTCAGCTAAAACAAATGACAGAAACAGAAAAATATCTTGCTGACTTTAAAACAGCTGTTACAAGCGTATATCCTATTTCGGATAAGGCATTTGATTTGTTGGCTAAAACTGCCTACGTTCAGCAGTTTAAGAAAAATGAAGTTTTACTAAGGGAAGGGCGTGTCGCCAATGACATTTTCTTTGTTTGTAAAGGAGTCTTAAACTCTTATTTTATTGATGAAAAAGGGGCTATCTGGAATAAATGGATTTATTTGGAGAGGGATTTTGCGAGCACAAGATTTTCGGCAATCATAAAAACGCCCAACGATTTTAAACTGCAAGCTATTGAAAACACTACTGTGGTATGTATGCCTTATCATCAAACAAGAGCAGCTATTAATCAAAATGATGAACTAAAAAACCTTTACATTGCCTATTTGGAGAAAAAATGGATAGTCATTAATGAAGAAAGAGAAATTTCTTTACTGACTGAAAGTGCAACCGCAAGATATCTAAAATTGCTGGCGGCACATCCGGGAATTGATAGGAGAATTCCACTACAATATATCGCTTCGCACCTGAGCATTACCCCGACACAGTTGAGCAGAATACGTAAAGGGCTGACCAAATAAAAAAATCATTACGCTCAACCTATGTAGAGTGCGTTCTCGAAATCGCACTTTATTTTTGCTTATTATCAAACAATAATACAGCATACTATTAAAATACCGCTTTGAAATAGAACACATCGTACTATTAAAAGCGGAATAGGAGAACGTAATAATTAACAACTGAAATCAAATTATGCAAACAATTTCTAAAGGACTAAAAATATTTCTAACCGCACTTATTCTTTCCAATATCGTACTGATGGCTTCTGTGGTTTACTTTTTTTTGAACGACAAGAACAACTTAACCGCGGAAAGAATAGATATCAAGGACAGATCGGGAAAAAATCGTGTCGTTATTGCAAACACAGATAACATTCCGCAACCTATTATCAATGGGAAAACATATAAAAGGGCTTACACTCCCGCGGGTCTGATTTTCTTTGATAAAAATGGCGACGAAAGAGGTGGTTTGGCAATTACTGATAATGAAGAGACTAACCTGAATGCACTTGCATTTGATTATCAGAATGCCGATGCCATTGGTATCTTAGCACAGGATAATAAACACGACAATTATTTCAGGGCAGGTCTATTGATTAATGATAAAGATCTATCCGGTAAGCCGGGGCATAATATTAACCGGATAAACCTGCTAACCGAGAATGGAAACGCTTCTTTAGTGATGAAAGATAAGAATGAAATACCGAGAATTATTTTAAAGGTGGACAGTCTAGGTAACCCTTCTATCGAAATGTTTGACGATAATGGAAAAGTGAAATGGAAGCAATAATCGTATGAAAACTTTATTGAAAAACATACTCCTTATCATATCAAAGCGTAAACCGAAAAAGCGACATATATCCGTAATCTCATTCGACAGCAATTCAATATTGTACCGCATGTAACCCTAACAGATTTATCCGTTTGGATGGACACGGACAAGACCGGTTAAGATCATTGCTAATTTGCAAGAAAGAAAAGCATATGATCAACTTAAAAACTTTCTATCTCGCAATGCTCATTGTTTCCAGTTATTTTACCGCCTCAGCACAGGTAAGCACTGCTACAAAATCTGACAGTAATATTAGCCAATTGTATAGACGTTTAGATAATGTCATTCAGAAGGAACATATACCCGGTCTACTGGTTGCTATTGTAAAAAAAGACAGTATACTGTACTCGGGTGGACTGGGCTATGCTGATCTTAAACAACGTCGGCAAGTAGAACATCAAACGCAATTTCACTTCGCTTCTGTCACCAAATTTTTCGTGGCAATGGGTATACAACAATTAGTGGCTAACGGTAAGCTAAAGCTCAATGACCGTATTCGTGATATAGCACCCGAAATACCATTTGACAATCATTGGGAAGCCACAGATCCGGTACGGGTAGTTCACCTACTCGAACATACTGCCGGTTTTGAAGATGTTCAACTCAACAGCATGGTAGATATAAGCAAAAAAAAGCCAGTTGTTGGTATCGAGGCCTTAAAACCTGTTAGCAATTCGCTTAAGGTACGCTGGAGACCGGGAACAATGATGTCCTATTCCAATCCGGGCTATAATGTACTCGGCTATATGATTGAAAAAATTTCGGGCATGCCTTGGGATAAGTATTTAAAGGAAAATATTTTTTCACCATTAAACATGCACAATAGCTTATTTGATCTTGATGGTACGCATAGACCCAGCTTTGCCACAGGCTATGACTTTCAAAAGGGTGAATACAGACCAATGCCATTCTATAGTCCTATCGGAAATGGGGCCGGAAGCGCTTTGGTATCCACTGCTGAGGACATGGCAAAATTTATGCTTTATCTGCTCAATGGTAATGCCGACAGCAGGTTACTGGACAATGCCGGCCTGAAGGAAATAGAGACTATTCACAGTACATTAGCCAGCCATGCTGGATTACAGACGGGATATGCCCTCGGTAATGATCTATTTCCAAATAATAAAAAAGTTAGCTTACGGGGCCACAACGGTAAAGGAGAAGGCTTTGTATCCTGGTTATTCTTTGACCGTAAAACCGGTATCGCCTACGCAATAGCAGCCAATAGTATCGTCAATATGTGGCCAATATCACAGGCTATTGAAGAATTTTTGACAAGGGACATTTCTGCTCCGAAACCAATCAGTCTACCGATAGATGACAAAAAAATTAAACCGCTACTCGGATACTATCAATTTATGAATCCCAAAAACGAACGCTGGGAATTTTACAGACGTATCTTTGGCGGCATCGAATTAACGGCGGTCAGCAAGGATAGACTCGTCGTAAAAAAAGAAAACGGACAGCTCGATTCTCTTGTCCATGTCGGCAACGGCATCTTCCGACTAAAAGATGATATTCTTCCTGCTTTTGTACTAGCTAGAGATCCCGATGGGCAGCCTTTTTTTCAAGGTTATGGCAGTAGTTTCTATCGCAAAGTACCTCGGGCTTCGGTTTTAATCCAAAAGTTGCCTATCTACCTTGGACTTATGGCCATTTTGATTTATCTCATTTATAGCCTTATAGGCATATTTCTTACACTCTTTCGAAAAATGAAACTGATAGACCTAGGCATTCCTTTATTGCCAATAATAGGAACATGCTGTTTTCTCGCTGCTTATCGTCTCATGGGACAAACGGACACCAGCCATAAAGAGTTATTTACCTCTTTTAATGGAACTAGTTTTTCCATTTTTCTAGGCATGCTTCTATTTGCCATTTTGGTTGCCGTCAGCAGCTTGCTGCTTTACTACCGTTGGTCTAGACTGAACCCATTATGGCTTCGTCTGTTTTTGGCCTTCAATAATTTCTTTTTCTGCTATCTCGTCGCCCTTCTATCCATCAATGGTTGGATCGGGGTACCCATCTGGATGATGTAGTACCATTTGATCAATTATGTTTAAATTCACGTTACAATGATAACTTGCTACTGCCCATGATCAATATACTCTATACCTTTCATGCTTTTTCAGCGGGTGCATTTCTGATGCTTGGCACCTTAATCTTTATGGGTGTCAACCACAGTTTTTCGCGCGCAGACCGGTGGCTTGGAACATGGTATTATTTGATGGCATGCTTATTTACCCAGCTTTTTTTTGAAGGTTTTCATATCGAGAGCAATGTATTGATCCATACGCTGGAACTCCCGCGATGGGCTACACTCCCCTGCTTCTACCTGGCCGTTCACTACATGGTCAAGCCAACAGCAAAAATTCGGTATTGGGGACTACATTTTGTTCCCTTCCTCGCTTTCCTTTTCTTCTCCATCATCTATTTAATACCCGGACTTTTTAATAATCATATCCATCCGCCTCAATTGCCGCAATGGATCATTTTTGCTATCAAATATTTCTTTTTTGCACAATGTATCTTTTATTGGATTGCCTGTTATAGGCTCTTCAAAATACATCAGAAAAACATTCGCCAGCTATCTTCCTATACGGAAAAGATAAACATGGTCTGGTTGAAGTATCTATTGATCGCGTTACTATTGATGATTGTTGCCCGTCTACTGGCCATGGTTCATTTAGTTTTTAGTGCTGTCGCCCCAATTTTATATTTTATGGGCACCGTGGCACTTGGGTACGCAACGCTAACACAAGGATCAATTTACACAATTGAGTCTACAGAAAACCTCATCAACGAAGCGGAGCATAAAAAGGTTAAAGCCGAAGAGCGGCTGACAGTACAGCAGGTAGACACATTAAAAGAAAAATTATTGCAGAAAACAACAGCTGAAAAGCTATATCTCGACCCGGGTTTAACACTATCATCCCTCGCGGGGCATATCGGAATCAATCCGCATGATCTGTCCTACATCATAAACAATGGACTGGAGAAAAATTTTTACCAGTTTATCAACGAGCTTCGCACGGAAGAAGCGAAAAAACTTTTATTATCCGAAGAGGCCAAGCTACTTGATATGTTTGGAATCGCAATAAGGGCAGGCTTCAATTCAAGAACAACCTTTTATGCCAGCTTCAAAAAAACAACAGGCATTACACCGACAGAATATATGAAAGTCCATAGTAAACAATCAAACTAACCAGACACAATGAAGTTTGTTCGATTGCATCCATTCGAACGGTTAGCCTATCAAAAAGACCTACTCTTGTATCATATCAACAAAAAAAATTATGATACAATACATCAAACCAAGGGGATACTCGAAAGCGATCCACCAATTTTCCAAAGCAACATATGGTCTTCTGGTGGGAGCATGTTGTCTTTTTGCTTCGATTGATACATTTGCACAGTCCCACCCTAAAGACAGCCCCCAGCAACAACAGTTGGTTCCGCTAAAATCATTTCAAGGTTACTACCAGCTACCCAATAAAGTAGCTTTCATTGCTTTCGAGGAGCAAGAAAACAACCTGTATGCCACACAGCTATGGGATCAGAAAAAAAGATATCAGCTCGTCCGTAAAGATGATACGCATTTTGAATCCAAAAACGAAGGATATACTATAGAATTTTTAAAGAATGGCTCCGGCGATTTTAGCCAAACAAAAATCATTGGTAGAATTGTATGTGAGCGCGTGCCATTTGACCCGAATAAAATTGCGACTCTAACCGCATCTCAACTGAAACAGCTTGCCGGAACTTATCAAAAGTTAAATGACAACAACTTTAAGATTCAAATAGAACCCTCCTCAACAGGCTTAATTCTTACACAATTGTGGGATAACAAAACAATTTCATTTACTCCTCGTTCGGAATTTTTCTTCCTCAACGATGATGGCACCTTCCCATTGACATTTTCTGTTGCCAATGCAAAGGTAAAGCAGATGCAGTGTTTCGAAAATGATGCTTGGCTAAAGACTGACCAATAATCCTATTCAAAAAAATAATATGAACAGATTTATTGCCTGCGTATTTCTGCTGTTGGGTATGGCTCAGCTTAGGGCCCAACAGGTAGCAGATGAACAGTTTCATTATCCCATTACCGATCCGCACCACCGGATCGGTGATGGACCTCTACTCCTATTTGACGAGGCACACAACAATCCAGTTACTTTGAGAGGAGCTTACGCTCCTTTTTCAGATCTCCTTCAGGCTGATGGATATCGTATCCGAAGTGCTAAAGAAAAAATTTCTTACGATCAATTAAAGGAAGTAAAAATCTATATCAGCATAAATGCCCTATATAATCCGGAAAACTGGAAATTGCCCACCTATTCAGCCTTTACCCATAAGGAGATAGAAACTCTCCGCCAATGGGTATTTGATGGTGGAAGCCTATTTCTAGTCACCGACCACATGCCTTGTGGCGGTTCTGTACAAACGCTTGGTGCAGCATTTGGCATTCATATAGTGAACGGTTTTGCCTTACCTAAGAATGGACGTCCCGAGATCTTTTCAAAAGATAGAGAAACACTGTTATCCAACGAAATAACCACTGCGTCAGGTAAAGAAATAGACAGTATCATGTGCTGGGGTGGAACTGGATTTATCGTCCCAACGACCGCACATATTATTTCTTTATTAAATGAAGAATATGACATCTATCTACCCAATGATGCTAATCAGATAAAAAGGCCTATTCCAAACAATATTCCCCGATTGTCGGGCAAAGGATTTGCAAACGGTGCTTACCTCCGGTTTGGGAAAGGGAGGATTGTGGTATTCGGAGATGGTGCTCCTTTTTCGGCACAACTCCATGGCATCAAAAGTGAAAAAAGAGGAATGAACCATCCCGCCGCAACACAGAATGCCCAATTTTTGCTCAATATCGTTCATTGGCTTGACTAATGAGCTGACTTGACTAAAGGCACACAGTATATGACTTTCGGAAGATGAAAAGAGAAGACGGATCAGATTAGTATTCCTATCAAAACTTCTAAATGGTCGCAATTTTTTGAGTTTCATCCCTTTTTATGATTCATAAAGCATAGTCCAATGCGGATATGAATATGATAAATTATTAGAACAAAACTTTTGTAAATTTGGTAAAAATCTATTTCGCTCGAGTATGGCTGTACCAGTTAATAAAGAAGAATTACAAAAGGCTATTGAAACGAATTACAACAAGCTAAAAAATGAATTATCGACCATCCCTGTTGAATTAACTAGCGTCACAGATTTAGAAGGACATGCAAAAGATACGACAATGAGTATCAATAACCTTGTTTCTTATTTGATGGGATGGGGAGAATTGGTGCTTAAATGGAATCGGAAAAAGGATAATAATGAGCCAGTGGATTTTCCTGAAACAGGCTATAAGTGGAATGAACTCGGCAAGTTGGCACAAAAGTTTTACAAAGATTATGAAGGCATGGACTTCAATAGATTGTGTAGTAAATTAGATGAAACGGTTTCTAAAATTATTAATCTAATTAAGCAAAAATCTAATACTGAATTATATGAGGTTTCCTGGTATGAGAAATGGGCTTTAGGAAGAATGATTCAGTTTAACACGTCTTCGCCTTATACCAATGCAAGAGGGAGAATTCGGAAGTGGAAAAAAGCACATAACATCAGATAAAAATCCTGCTTAAACGGACAGGATTTACACTCCCTACCCTATATAATAAGGGATTGTCCCACACCTTCAGGCCTCTATAAAGCTATTAAGGCAAAGAAAGGCACTGGAGTCGCTGGTGCAACAACAAATCCGATTAAAGTTCAATCCAACACAGGATGTAATTAATATGAAAAAAATAATTAAGTATTTAGTCCCTATACTTCTAATAATGGTAGTATTTAATTTGAATCCATTGAGAACTCTTTGCGATTGGCTCGTAGATACATACCATTACAAATTTGCAAATAGCTCCGGTGACTTCTATATAAGAGCAACTAGCGCTGAAAACTTCGAAGGGATAGAGGAGAGTTGGCATGAGTATTTGAAAAAGGGCAATGTAAAATCTAACGATACTACGTTATACCGATTGTTTCCGATGAATCCTTTTGCTTTTTGGAGATATTACAATTATTTTAATCCTATTTATAAACTACCTTATAAAAATATAGAAGAAATACCCAAACTGAAAAAAAGTTATCTGCGGGACGACTAAAAAAATCTACATAGCTCGCTCCTCTATCGCTAAAGATATTGGTACCGGATGACAACATTGGCTGCTATGGGAAGTTTGGAATTGGTCGCCGTTACTATCATGGCATGCTACTTTTCAATCGCGCAAGGTTAATACCCAAGCCTAATATACATTATTTATGCTAGATGAATATGTTTGCAGCTATTAACTTTTAAGATGATTACAAATTGATAAGGCTAAGGTATGGGTTTGAAAGTAGGATTAGTTACGGGAAACCGTAGGGCTGTTAAAAAAAACCTACTCGAACTTTGTGCTCCTTCCGCTTTTGAAGTGAGTAAACTACCGCTACTGAAATAACCAATTTTAAATAAGAAATTAAAATTTGGTCAATTTTCCCTATTTTAACAAAAAAACAGCATATGCCAAATATCTACATTATCTCTGGCTGCAACGGAGCAGGAAAAACAACCGCTAGTTACACCGTGTTACCGGAGATATTAGATTGCAGGGAATTTGTAAATGCCGACAACATAGCAGCAGGTATTTCTCCTTTCAACCCGCAAAGCGTAGCTGTATCAGCTGGACGAATTATGTTGGAGCGTATAGCGGAATTGATGAAGAATAAAGCTGATTTTGCATTTGAAACAACTCTCTCCACTCGACGCTATAAAAATTTAGTAGTCGAAGCTCAAATCACCTTCACTAGCCATACAACGTGTAAAGAAGAGAGTAGAAAACGGGGGACACAATATTCCATCTGATGTGATAGAAAGACGATATCATTGTGGTTTAGAAAACCTGTTTAACATTTATATTCCGATATGTGATCGATGGCTGGTTTTTGATAACATGGATCTAATACCCGAAATAATTGCTCAAGGTGATAAATTTGGAGAATTCGTTTCAAATAGCGAAATTTGGTCAACACTAAAATCGAAATACCATAATGAACGATAAGGTAAATATTGAAAATATCAATCTTGCTGAACGAATTCGTTTAGGAGTGCAAAAGGCTTTACGAAAATTGGCAGAAGAAAGTGCTGCAAAGGGTGAGAGTTTGGTGGTAAAAGTTGATGGTAAAATTCAAGAAGTACCTGCAAAGGAACTACTTATGAATTTACCAAAATAGTTACTTTACAGGCTCTATAAAGCTTGCTAGATTATTTGAGATATCAGTTGTTAATTCTATTCAAAAATTTTCGATACCTCAAAACGTTTCTTCCTAACCGAAAACTTAGAAATTTCCAACGCTATTATTTTAGCCATCCAACAACCGTTTATTAATGTCAGCCCCACTATTGCCAATACGTTTAGGGTCTCTGACGCTCTTCTCGTAATAAGTTTCATTTGAACCATTCTTGTCCGTTGTCTAATCGTTGTAAAAAGTCAGTAAAAGAGATTCCAATTTCAATATGATATTGTTTGTCCAAATCAATAAAAGGCGTAAGTACTACTTTAATTGAATTGTCAACTGTTTGTTCAATTGCAATAAATTCACTACTTCCATTTCCACCAATTGCCAAAGTCTTTGGAAGGTTCTCAAAAATTTGACAGTCAGTATTGGCTCCAATTAATTCGTCAATGTCCCAAAGTCTCACGAACTCTGATCCTATAAACTGTTCAAAACCCGAGTAATTCTGTAAAAAAAACAAGTAATCGTTAGGAAGATTGAAGTTCAAAATTCTTTGTATTTGTTCAATTTTTGTTTTGGCTTTTTGAGTACGTTTTGGACAATTGTATTTCAATAATAGTTCATTGACTGTTTTCATATTCTAAGTTACCATTTTTTGTAAAGTTCTATTTTTCTGTTGTCATATTGTCTCGTCTTGAAAAAACTTTACAGATCAGAAAATGTTTTCTTATAACTATTGGAAGGTTGGAATTGGTCATGATATGATGAATTAATAGGCTTACAGCTATTAACTTTTAAGATTATTACAAACTGTAAGGCTAAGGTATGGGTTCGAAAGAATGATTGGCTACAAGAAGCCGTAGCTGATTTATTCGTTAACCGCAAAGAGAGACTATGTTGGCTAGATGTTCGCTTTACAATCCCGCTAGGAATCGAATGATAAACTACATTGCTGGAGAATTTCATTGACTGGCATATACCGGAAAAACTTATCGCCCTTTGACTGATCCCTTTCGAATGAGGGTAATGATGCTACATGTTTCGGAGTTCCGGAACGACTGTTTCTACCCATTCCTCTTCCATGTATTCTACAACTTCATTATAATTGTCCTCTTTTGGGGAGACCATTGTAAAATTTTGGTGCCAGGTCCCTTCCAAATCCATATGCTGATAAATATAAAACACATCCCTATTTGAAAGCTTGACGAAGTAACTTGTCAATTCATCTTCTTTAATTTCTGTAACGTGCAATGAATCTTTTTCAGGCTCTTTATAAATTGGTGTATTCCAATTTCTCCATCCATCAAATTCAGGAGCATCGGTGTATATAAAATTCGTCGAATCGAATAGAAGGTATAATCCGTCCAAATCAAACACCACCTTAAGTCCATAATTTCCTTCTTCAAAATTGTAATAGATATTTTTCAGATTTTTTGTCATATTATTTATTTTATAATTCTACACCTTTTGTTATAACTTTATCATATACAGTCTCTTATGAAAAATTCCGTTTCAAAATATTATTGATTACTACAGTTTTATTAAATGACTTTACTGCCCGTCACTTGAAAAATCAACAAAAAGTACACCTTCAACCTAAATATGGTAGTGCACAATCTAGGCTTTTTGTTACAAGATTAAGTGGCTAGTATACCTGCTGTCCTCATTTTTGATTTTAAGTCACGAAGTTCTGTTAATATTGCTTGAACTTCTGATTGATTATAAGTTGCACTTGGATTAGTAGCCGTATCTGTTGATGCTGCGGATTGCAATAAATCTCCTCTAACTGTAGTAGATGCTCTAGGATTTAGTGCAATATAATTATTAATAGCAGTTGTACCTATAGATTTATACCAAATTCTATTTGTAGAATCAAAATAAAATTCTCCTGAAGATAAAGGTGCAAGATCAGGTTCTCCGGACTTATTTATAAAAGAATTATTCAAATCTGTAGATGATCTACTATTAATCCTAGTTACACCTTGAAATGATATTACCTTCCATCTGCCGTTAACAGACTTTAATCTAATTCTATCTCTAATAGAACCCATTTGTATCAATGCTCCATCAGTAAAACCAATCATATCGATAGCATCTCCTGATCTTGGGCCTACAAAAACTGATGCTGTATTGTTCGCTCCGTAAACAAATTCTACCTCATACCCTCCTGACACTACTGCGCTAGGCAGTGTAACATTAGTGCCATTAGAATCTAAAATAATTGTTTCACCATTATATCTTCCAAAATTAGGTATAATATATGATCCTGTTATTCTGTTTTCAGGAGGAACATCATATTTTACGCAAGTACTTAATGATTTGTTTATATATACCTTAGCCCCCGAAGCGTCTTTTACTCTCTCAATATTTATGTTTTTAAGATTTATATTTTTAGAACTGAAATCATACATAACTATATTTACAGCTGTATAAATACTGTTCACCTCTCTAGTTTCTAATACATTTACCCCATCTATATTTATTGTACCAATATCATCCTGAACTTGTGATGGGAGAATTATTATTGCAGAACCTAAAGTTCTGTCATTAGACAGAGTTGCATTACAATCAATAATTGTTGTGTTTTTTATATTTACAACAGGCGCAGATAAACCCCATCTGTCAAATTTAATGGCATTATATGCGCTTTCTTGGATTAAAGAATCATTTATATTAATAGTCCCATTTATTTTAGCCGTAGTGTAATTAGGATTCCAGCTGTTAGAATTTCCAGCAAAACTAAATCTCAAACCAGCGAATCCGTAGTCTTGATAACTAATTGGTGTATTTATAGTTACGTTGTAAATACCTTTAGATGAGTAGGAATCGTCTGTCATCTGCGAGGGTGTCAGTAAAATTCCGCCATTTTTGTTGAAACGTGTTCTTGGACTGTTTAAAACTACATTTATAACACTCCTACCGTCAGCATTAGGCTCTATATCTATACCAAAAGATGGGTTAATAGACTTAGTAAATCCTGTTTTTTCAAAAACACCACCATTGACAACGCCATTGTCCCAAGCTATGATAGACATTCCTTGTCTTCTATTATCGGACATAAAAACATTGTTAATTTCTCCTAAAACACAAGGTGTCTTAGTAACATTATCAGAAGTTACTACAATGCCATCACCCCAACATTTATAAGCTTGACAATTTATAAGTTTGAAATTATAAGCAGAAGCTATATAATATCCAAAACCATATTCACCAGTATCTCCCACATGAGAATCAATATCACCTATAACATAACCATCTATAACTGTTACATTAGAGGTATTTCTCAAATTTATTATAACATATTTATCAGTATTTTGGCCATCTATATATAAGTATGAGCCATTTATAAATCGTAAAATATTATTGTCATTTAATTGAATCCCCCCTCCAAATGAACTTCCAGTTACGACTTTTACTGGATTTATTTTAAAGTTACTACTAATAACAACTTCATTATTTTTTGAAAGCGACTTATTTATAGCATCAGTGCTATCAGAATCTGTTTTAGCTCCATAATAAAGAACATCAACGCCACCCACAAATTTATGCTCCAACTTAAGACCCCCAACTTGAAAAACGCTCCCTCCATCTTCTTCTTCGCTTGTATCCGATAGATAATATATAATTGGGGCTGGAGTATCTCCTCTATCATAATATCCCAATAGCATGAGTCCTTCATAAATTCCTAATTGTAGGTCTGATATTTCTGTAGAAGACAATACACGAAGATCTTCTACTGTGTTTTTGATAAGAAATTGATTTGTCATATTTTTTCTGATTTAAATGTATCTGACAAAGGTATTCGACTCGATATACCTAACTGCAGAAAAGATGATATAAATAAGCGGTAATCGGGAGATACCGAATAAGCCCCCCTCGTTAACCGCCAAGGGAGGCAATGCTAGCCAAATACTCTCCTTGTCAACTAATTTAACCAGCTTTGGGGCATTCGTCTATTGTAAAAATCTTGAGATTATTTGAGTTATCAGTTGTCCATTTTCGCTAAAATCTTGTTTAAATCTCGACAAAGGGTTTTCAAAAAAAGCCTGCTCCAACTTTCCGCCCCTTCCTCTTTTGGAACGAGTGAATTAGCAGAAATAACTATCTGACTTCTACACTTTTGTGTAGAACTAATTGATACTACAGTCTTATCGACTTAAATATATTTATCTTAACGGCTAAATTATATTACCAAGTGAAAAGATATTTAGTATTTATTGCGTTGCTGGGGCTAGGCTTTGGCGCGTGTAAGAAAGAGGAATCTCTAAAGTCAGATCAAGAAACCGTTGATACCTCTAAATACGTGATCATAAATGGAATGACTTATGAAATTGCCGTCTTAAAAGCTAAAATGGCTAAATTTTTCAATCTAGAAGTAGATAAAATTGGGTTTTCTGCTGAAAATCAAAGCTTATACCTTGTAGGATACACTGGGGAGTACAAATTGGTTGATTTGATCTCAACATTAAACACGATTACATTATGAGATATTTATTAAAATCCATTCTGTCTATTGTCTTTCTTATAACATTGTGTAATAGTTTTGTATTTGCACAAGGAGGATATATCTCAGTTTACCAAGCTAATTTGAATGTCACCTTACAAGATGGTAAAATCCCTTATAAAAACGACAATAAAACAACAGACGTAACTGGTTTCTTGACCTTTACGAAAAGTATCCCGGATTCATTGGAATGTAATGTTTCAGCTATTTTTATACATAGAAGTTCTACAGGAACTGAAACGACTATTTCAGATTCTATTCGAGTAAATAATTCAGAGTTTCGTACTTCGATAAGTGTACCAAAAAATTTCACTTTTAAACTTCAACCCAATAAAAAGGCGGGACAAGTTATCCTTAGATTCAAATATTACAAAAAGAATTATCCAAATACGAGTAATGGATGGTCAGCTATGGAATCTGGTAAAACATGGCAAACGGTTGAAATAGATACTGTCCCCCCTACTTTGTTCGATGGACCATCGCAAATATGTGATGAAGGTAATTATACGATTACAAACCCATACACTATAACCCTTGAAAATGCAGCTGGTATTGCTACATTAACCCCTCTTGGAAATAACCAATGGAAAGTAACCAGAATTGGTACTGCTAGTGGTCTGATTAAGTTAAGATCTACCTTTAATGGTAAAACTTACGATAAAAATATTGTGATTGGAACCCCTGCCCCAACAATATCAGGTACATCTCAAATAAATACAGTCGGAGAGTACGGATATATTGTTTCTAGAAACCTTCCCGGGTCAACTATTGAATATAACTTAATGCTGGGAGGAGATGTTGAATTAATTCCCGTATCTGATACGCAATTCACTATTAAAGTTGTCAACCCAAACACCTCAGGTTCGACTATGGCGGTGAAAGTTAGAGCTAGAGAAACAAACTCCTGTGGTACATCTAGTTACACTATAAAAAATATCACTCTAAATGGAAATATGTAGATATTTCCAAAATTCAAAAGCCTAGCTAACAAGGTAGGCTTTTGCTTTCTTTCCACAACAACCAGCTCCTGATAAGGTAAAGCCAAGTTTAAAGGCTTGATTGACACAATGAATATGTAAAGCGAGGTATAAAAAATATTGCATGGACTGGCCTTGATGATATGACTGAATTTGTAACCGCTGTCCCCAATATAGCGGATCGAACAAGAATTAAAAATAGAATTAAAGCCGACAGTACTGAACAATCTCTCAGAGGCATATATCCGGTAGGGAATAAATTATCACTTCGATGTAAATAAGATGAAAAATATAATAAGTATAATCTTAGTATCACTACTATTTACCGCCTGCACCACAAAAAACAAAATTTATAAGTATGGAGCAAGCTACACATTCTGGTATACAAGTACTTTTAAAGAGGTAGAAGAATATTATAAAAAAGATTCTGTTACTATTTCAGGACGTGTAATTCAACCAACGGAGATGACTCAAGTAGTATCTGTAAATTTCAGAAGCGCAGGTCAATCTATATATGAGAAAGATAAGACAGCTTATTGCGATAGAAAAGGCAAATTTTCTATAAAATTAAAGAGAAATAGTTATGATATTTTTGTCAGTAGCCCTTCCATATCGACAGGTTTCTTTATTGATAAATTAGGTCATATAGGAGACAGTGTAGTACTCGAGATATATCCTCAAAAGCAGGTATGGAGTAGATTATTCACCTATGAATTGAAGTAGTCAAGACTTAATCTGACAGTTGCGATAAATTAACAACTGTAAAATAGATTAGAGTTATGACAACACAAGAAAAAATCATCAAGAACAAACTGGGTGTTTTAGAACTTGCCCAGCATCTAGGAAATGTATCAAGAGCCTGTAAAGTAATGGGCTATTCCAGAGACAGCTTTTATAGATTCAAAGAATTGTATGATCAAGGAGGCGAGCTTGCACTGCAAGAACTTTCTAGAAGAAAGCCTATATTAAAGAACCGAGTAGAAGAGCATATTGAAAAAGCTGTTGTCGATCTAGCTATAGACCAGCCTGCTTTAGGTCAGTTACGTGTTTCTAATGAGTTGAAAAAGCAAGGTATATTAATATCTCCTGGAGGAGTTAGGAGTATATGGATGAGGCATGATCTGCAGACCTTCAAGCTCAGATTAAAAGCCTTAGAGGCAAAGTCTGCACAGGAAGGTATTGTTTTAACGGAAGCTCAGCTTGTAGCTCTGGAAAGAGCTAAAGAAGAGAAAAAGGCACACGGTGAGATAGAAACTCATCATCCCGGATATCTAGGTGCTCAGGATACATACTATGTCGGGAATATTAAGGGAGTTGGACATATATATCAGCAAACTTTCATTGATACCTATTCCAAAGTCGCTTTTACAAAGCTGTATGATCGTAAGAATGCATTAGTTGCTGCAGATATGCTAAATGATCAGGTCGTACCATTTTTCGAGCAACATGACTTAAGGTTGTTAAGGATATTGACAGATCGAGGAACGGAATACTGCGGGGTAAGAGACCAGCATGAATATCAGCTCTATTTAGCCATCGAAGATATAGATCACACAAAAACCAAAGCAAAAAGTCCTCAAACAAATGGTATTTGCGAACGTTTCCATCGTACTATTCAGGACGAGTTTTATGCAGTTGCATTCAGAAAGAAAGTATACCGAAGCATTCAGGAACTCCAAAACGACCTTGATCGTTGGATGACGTACTATAATCAGGATCGTACCCATACAGGAAAGTATTGCTTTGGAAAGACACCTATGCAGACCTTCAATGATACAATTAATTTGGCAAAAGAAAAGATGCTGGAGACACTAAAAGAAGATCAACTTGTTACTTATCCGGTGCAAGAAAATAAGTAACAAGTTGAATCTATAGATTTTGCGGAAACATTACTATATTCGAATAGGCAATCTGACAATTTTAAAAAACAACCAACTGTCAGATCAAGTAGTGGCTATTACACTTAAGTTCAGAGATCACTTCTGTTAAAAGGTAATCAATTTCAGGAATAAAAGAAACTTGTTGTCTAGTTATTTCGGGTTCAAACTCTTTAAGAGTAGCATGAGTAACCAAATCCGCTAATTTACGCTGTAGCTCGTTAAGCCGAGATAGAAGTTCTCTTTTAGTCCGATGTTTAGGCCCATTTAATTCTGCAAGTACTTGATCGAAGTTATCCTTTCCATTGAACACAGGAGGAACATGATTTAATATCGTTCTCAGAAGTAATGATACAGAATAGTAATTGTGTCGGACAAAATTATCGTTAACTTCCTTGCATAATCCTACCAATTTTGATAAATCATAAGAGGTTTGTTCATTTAATTTTTCTAAAATTTCTATATGCTTTAAATTAATATATATCTCATTGCTTTGGATTATTTTTTCTTTTTCACATCCAAATTCTCGATCACCTACAATTTCATCTGAAACGTTTTTTCCCAAACCCTCAAGTTCTTCAGGAGTAAAATAAGCGCCGCCAAAGTAGGCTTGATTCCCATGCATATTGACTATCTCGTCAAGTTCCCTTTGATTTCGTCCAGACTCATTTTCACATATTTTAAAAACATCTACACTATTACCAAAGTGATAAGTCTGACCAGATAAAGTAAATTTAGAATCTCCTTTTAAATATGCCAATAAAACCTTTTCCAGTTTCTCATTAGGCAGATCGAACAAATTAAATTGTCCATTGCCACATTGGATGTATAAATTATAGGTCATGAATTATAATTTGTATTATTGAACGTTAATCACTTTTCGTAAAATCAGGCTCAATTAAAAATACATCTTTTTCCTATTAATAGTAAAAACTATTCATTATTTCTTAATTACCATGGTTACGGTTTTCCATAAAGATTATAAAAGTTCATTCCTTAAGCTTGCACAAAAAAATGCCTCTCTCATTTTATTGTGCACATTAGCTGCACAGATAAGAGTGAACTTTGGTAAAAATAAATAGTTGTTCATATTATCAATAATTTACGATGTATAAAAATTATAACCAACTCATAAGTAATATTCAAAGAAGGTCTAACCCAGAGAATATTATCTTAGAAAAATCCCTGTCAGATGAGCTCTCAGCACTCCAATATAGCGACATCATGAGGTATGTTACGTTAGCAATGAACGGTGTTGACGCTGCATATACTAAAAGGAGTAAAGATGCTGGAGAAAGAGTAAAAAGCCATCTGCAAGAGAGCTTATCCGACGTTACTTACAAATATCAAGGATCGGTAATGACAAACACTCATATAAAGGGAAGTAGCGACATTGACCTTCTTGTTATCACGCAAAAATTTTACACCTTTGACAAGTCGGGTATCGAGGAAGTATTATCTGATTATAACCAGATAAAATATTTGCAGGCAACACAAGTCAGTAGCCTCAAAGCGGAATTACAAGGGGGAGGATACGGACTTGATACCGCGTTGCAGGATTTAAGAGTTAATAGATTGAAGTCAGAATCTAAATTATCAGACGTGTACGATAGTTGTGATATAACCAAACCTAAATCTATAAAAATTACAAATCAACACCTGAAACGTGATGTCGATATTGTTATAGCTAACTGGTATGATGACGCTAAATCAGTGATTAACAGCAAACAAGAAGACTATAGAGGTATACAAGTATATAACAAACACACCAACTCAAAAGGTGATGTAGACTACCCCTTCTTGAGTATTAAACGTATCAACGAAAAAAGCTCTGTTACACAAGGCCGATTAAAGAAGATGATTCGCCTATTAAAAAATATTAAAGAAGATAGCGATAAAGACATTCAATTAACCAGTTTCGACTTTAATGCTATCTGTTACGATATCGACGCATCTACCTATCAGAACCTAAATAAATATATGCTCGTTTCTATCGTGCTAAGTCAACTTTTCAAACTTGCCACCAACCAACAAGCTGCAAATGATTTAACATCTGTAGATGGTCGGGAATATATTTTTAGAAACCAACCGAATAAGCTACAGTATCTCAAGAATCTGATGGCTGAAGTAAGTTTTATTCTATCTGATTTAAAAGCACAATTATAGCATGAGAAAAAAAAGAATTTTCATTGGCTCTTCTAGTGAAGAGCTTGATTTGGCAAGAGCAGCAAAAGATATTTTAGAAATAGATGGTGAATTTGAAGTTACTGTTTGGAATGAAGATATATGGGATAAAGCCATTTTTAAATTGAATAGCAATTATTTAAACGATTTGATAAAAGCTACTCTGCAATTCGATTTTGGAATTTTGATCGGGACACAAGATGATAAAGTAGAGGTCAGAGAAAAGGAATACCTACAACCTAGAGACAATATATTGTTCGAATTAGGCTTATTCATAGGCCGTCTTGGGCTAAATAATTGTGCATTCTTAATAGACAAAGATATTAAAGTCTTGTCCGACATTAAAGGGATTTCGTTAGCCCGTTTTGAAAGAGATAAAATTCAGACTTTTCTCAACGCCATCAATCAGATTAAAAGTTTATTCAAAAATCAAGTAGACTCAGGAATTAACTTTTTTCCATCATCTACTTTAGCAGCAGTATATTACGAAAACTTCGTAAAACCTACTTGTTTACATATTATACAAAACAACGGAATAGTGAATGATGACGATAAGCTGTATGAGGATTGTATTATAAAGATCATTATTCCTGAACGCCTTACAGCAGATGTAAACAGCCAGTTTCAAACATTGAAAAAAAGGTTCCAGACCAAAAAACTTACTTTCAACTATATGGGCCGCCCACGTCATATCGACGTCGAGGTATTTGTAGAAGACGGAAAACTGTTTGTTGTGGATTTTCCAACCGTGTTATCGGGAATCAATTTTGCAATATCAAATTTATTACCGTACGATTTTAATTCAATGTCATCCGATTATGAGAATATATTGAATAGGGAGTTTGACCGATTTGTGTACACATTGAACAAGCTAGCCCTGAGAGATGGTTACAATGATCTAATCACTGTAATAAATGAAAAAAACTTAAAATAGCCACTTTTAAAAGGCATTTTATTTATAAATATTCTCAAGCATTGCTTTTTACATTGCTTGAGAATATTTGAATTTTAAGCTTTTCCTTTTTTCTTTACATCTTTTTTCAAGGCCATAATCTCCGCTAACAATTCCATCGCATCACCATCTGTTGTAAGCTGAGGGACTAGCTCACCTTTGAAGGCTTTATGCAGGATAGCTTGCGGCAAATTGTTTATTTTTGCTTTTAACGTTTGATAGCGAGTTTCAATAGCATCGGCTTTAAAAAAGAGACTTTCTACTCGATGGACGATTTCTTGTTGTTCTTGAAGCGGCGGAACTGGAAATGGGATTTCTCCCAGAATAGCCATGTTAATATTTTTTTGAGCCGTAGCCGGTGCAAAATGCTCTAACTCTTTTTGTATTGTTTTAATGAAATACATGGCAAATTCAGAAGAATAGAGGTTTCTATATGGCACATAGCCCACCACACTATCAGGAAAACAGCTATCAAAATTTAATATAGCTGTTTCTGCTATATTTGCCGCGATTGTAACACATAATGTTCCCTTGGGGAATAATCTACTTTGTTTTAATCCAAATTCGCTATAGGTATTTTTGTATTCATTGATATACATCGTAGCATTGGAAACATCGCCAGTCTGAATAAATGGATACGCTCCATTAAATAGTTTTTTATCATTCCTTGGCCTGTGCTTTGATCTCCCTCTTGTAAATTCTCCTAAATTTTGTAAAAAAGAAAAACTCCATTTATCTGGAATCTCATAAGAGCCTTCAATAAATTTATAAGTAAGTTTTCGTTTTAAAGTTCGATCATTTTCATTTCTATCACTAATGACTTTTCGGATGAAAATATCAGCGTCTTCCAATTTTTTTCCTTCCCTCCATTGCTCAGTAAGCGTTCCTGTAACCGCCTGTGTCAACACTTGCTGGCGAAAAGTTTTTAGCAATTGTGGAATGCGATCCAGTGCTTTTTTTATCTTTTCGTGTTGAGCAAAGAGTTTGTCAAGTTTTGCAACTATACGCTCTTGTTCAGAAAGTGGAGGGAGCGGTATCTCATGATTTTCAAATACTGGTTTAGTAATATGAACCATTCCTGTCCCGTGTGTCTTTCGATAAAAATCATCAATGGAAATTGATAAACAGTAGTATAGAAATCTTTTCGTTATTAACTTTTCATTTGGTAAAACTTTAAAAATATGCTGATTGAGCCAAGCGGGTCCCTTATCCCAGAAATATACACCTAAAGACGCCGACCATGCCATTAATAAAGTATTATTATCAATTAGATATCTTTGTTCATGTATTTTATCGGTATAATTAAATGGGGCATCTTCATTGTTTAAGTTCTGTATTCTAACAATTGGTAAACCTTCGAGTTTCCATTCATTAGGCTTAAAAGCTCTCCCGTTTAAATATTGTCCAAGATATCCCAATTTCGAAGAGGCCCATCCCTTAGGTAATACGTTTTCCATCAATTCAACTCCTTTATCAAATCATTCAACTCCTTGGTAATAGCATCTAGTTCCAATAACGCTTCACGTGCGATATCTATTGGATCGCCAAGGTCATCACCACTACTTAATGTACTGTCGGCTATTAAACCAATATCCAACGAATCCCCTTTAGTTGCAAGGGTGTCACGACTGAATACCTGCCAGCGATTATCCTCTTTGGCTATTTCAGTACGTTTAGCCTCAACGATATCTCCTTGCCAGCTATCTTTCACATCATCAATGGAAATGCCACCTGTGTAAGCCTTCACGAAATCGGCAAATGCTGTCCGCGTGAATGGGGTGCGCTTACCAAAGCTGGGCGCATTGGTCCGCATATCGTAGACCCATACGTTTTTGGTGTTGCCGGTTTCTGTCTTGCCACGCGTAAAAAATAATACATTCGTCTTGACACCTGCCGCGTAAAAGATACCTGTAGGTAAACGCAGGATGGTATGCAGGTTACACTTGTCCATCAGGTCACGACGGATTTTCAAACCGTCGCCGTCTTCAAACAGCACATTATCTGGTAGCACAACTGCCGCACGTGCTTTGCCGTCTTTTTTCAGCGAGCGGTAGATATGTTGTAAAAAATTCAGCTGCTTGTTGAAGCTTAAAAAGGTCAAGTCCGTCCGCGTTGGTCGCTCCCCTCCTTTTTTGGTACCAAAAGGTGGATTGGCCAACACGCCATCGTAATTGTTGAAAGCCTCTCCCTCTTGGCTCAGTGTGTCCGCTAAGGCTATGGGGGACTCTATACCATGTAGCTTGGCATTCATTAAGGCTAAGCGATGGGCATCTTGTACGAGTTCACAGCCCGTAAAAGCTTCATACTTCTGAAAGCGAAGTTCCTTCTCACCCAATGTAAAATAGTTGTCTGTTTTTCCTTTGAGATAGTGGTCTGCTGCGATCATAAAACCAAATGTGCCCGCAGCAGGGTCATTCCAACGTTCGCCAATTTTAGGCACCAACAGATCAACCATCACATTGATCAACGGGCGTGGTGTGAAATATTGTCCAGCTCCAGATTTTTTCTCGTTGGCATTTTTCTCTAGCAACTCTTCATAGATCGTCGCAATCTGGTCTTTCTCAACATCTTCAAACCAGTCTATACCATCTATAGCTGTCACTAGGGTACGTAAGTTAACAGGCTTACGCAGCATACTGCTTGCATTGGTATAGATCTCCTTAATCGTTGCGTTCTGCGTCTTTGCAGAGATGGTAGCCAGCAGTTCCCGGTAGGTGTCGTATAATTCTTTATTATCTTTGATTGACTTAAACTTATCCCAGCGATACTCTTCTGGTATCTCCTTGTCAAATTTCCGCACTTCGGAAAGTTTGAGGAAAAGAATATAAGTCAATTCATTTAAATATTGGTGATAGGTAACTCCGTCATCACGTAGGACGTTACAGAGGTTCCAAAGTTTCTGTGCGATTTCTTCAGCGCTCATGATTTGTTATGATATCTATTTCAATAAATTGCGATTCTCCACGTTTTGCAATATGCTTATTTGTTGAATAGCTATTTTATTGAGTTTTATAAGTCTTTCTTTTTGTGGTAAATTTTCACTGATAAGTACGGCGTTCAGATTTTCTATATTAGCCAAACAGATCAATTCATTGATGGATGCATAATCGCGTATATTCCCTTTTTTATCGGGATTTGTTTCACGCCATTGCTTAGCTGTCATGCCAAATAAGGCAACATTCAATACATCAGCTTCGTTGGCATAAATGATTGATGTTTGGGCCGACGAGAGCTCCTTGGGAATAAGATTGTGCTTAATGGCATCCGTATGAATATGATAATTGATTTTTGCCAATTCACGTTTTGCAGTCCAGCCTAATTGCTTTTGTTCTTCTTCTTTCAGCCGCTGAAATTCAGTGATCAAATACAGTTTAAATGGTACGCTGATGGCCGAACCGAACTCAAAAGCAATATCTTTATGGGCATAGGTTCCTCCGTATTTCCCTTTTTTAACGATAATGCCAACTGCATTTGTTTTTTCAATCCATTCAGATGCGCTTAACACAAAATTTGGTAAACCTGACTGCATTTTAAAGTGGTCAGATTCCACCACTTTAAAATGGGCATTATTGATTTGTTCCCAAGTACTCAAAAATTCAAGTGCATATCTTGTCCTGAGCCAGTTTTTTATGATGTCGGCTGCACGGCTATCACCCTCTTTGGCATTTGCCATATCAGTAAGCGAAATATAGTCTCTCTCCTGGACAGATATAACCGTAATTTCGGTATCATAAACATTAATTTTTGCCATTTCAATTAAGCTGTTTGATTTCCATTGTACATATAGGTATTGATCTTCTGCAGAATATCGGGCAAGTGATTTTCAAATCTTTTATTGATGCGTTCAAATCCGCCTATCTCATCAAAGGGCTCTTTGTCGAGATCTTCGACAGTAACAATGCCTTCGGCAATCATCTGCTTTTCAATCCGCTGGAGCAAACTCTTCTGCGGCACGGTCCAATTTTGCTCTTGATACAGTCGTTGGAAGGCTTTTTTGACACGATCTTCTCGACTTTCAAGTGCGGACCCAAGCATAAGGGTACGAATATAAGCAATAATATCGGCTGCTACATCTTGTCTTTTTGCATTTTTCCACGCATCATGTAGGGTGCGAAGATTATAGCCCTTGGTATCAAGTAATAAGCTTAGTTCCTTGAGGTCGGCACGTTTTAGTTGCGTCGGAGATGTGGCAATCAATTTAAGTGCAGCTATCTCATTTTGATTTTCTTCAAGATAGCGTCTGAACCCTTCGATATAGTCTTCGGGTTTGTCCATCTCCCCATAGCCGGTACTTACCTCACGAAGTACATCAGCATGATTGGAATAAAACTGATGAGCCGGCGATTGTCTATACTCGTCTAAATACTTCCAGAGCTCCGCTTTTTCAGTCAGCATTTTCACCTGCTCTGTAATATCTTTCTCGCGAAGATGCTGAATAAATTCATCCAGTGTATCCGCTCCAGTAAAGTATTTGATCTTTTCGCCATCTAGGCCTGCGGTTCGCTTTTTGCGTTGCAACTTCGCAATGATCTGATCAACCTGTACGGCTGCACGCTCATCGGTTTGTATATCTGCAAATTCACTGTTCAATGTACTGAAATCAACCGAAGGATTGACAACAAGTGGTTTCATTTCCGTATAATCTTTAATGCCTTCATATAGATTGACCGCATCAAAAACACGAAAACTCTCCTTGTTTATCTCTGGACAGAGACGGGTGGCACGCCCGATCATCTGATCGTATAGGATACGTGATCGAACGCGACGCATAAATACGAGATTAGCAATCTTGGGTACATCAATCCCAGTGGTCAATAGATCGACTGTAACGGCGATATTTGGGTATTTCTCATTTTTATAACGCTTGACTTTCTCCGCTGGCTTGTCAATGATTCCAGTGATTTTTACCACAGCATCATCAGGAACAGGTATCCCCACTGCCGCAAACTCCTCTTTCAGGATTTTGACAATCATATCTGCATGATGGTCTGTAGCTGCAAAGATAAGCGTCTTGGCGTCGCCATCGGGATCAATATGATTGACAAGCTCCCGAAGTACCGTACGGTTAAAGTTCTCGGTAATGACACGTTTATTAAATCCTGAGATATCAAACTTGAGTTCGTCACTCAACTCATCGAGTTCAATAACCTGATTACCTTCTTTGTCATAAATAGTAGGTTTCTCGCCTTTTTCCCATACAATCCCTTCTTCTGATAGTTGTGTCTTGATCTTGATCGGTGGATCCTGATCAACTAGATAACCATCTAATACGGCTTCTCGTAAACTATAGTTGAAGATAGGTCTATTAAAAATCTCTTTGGTATGAAGCGCTGGTGTAGCTGTTAAACCAACAGCAAAAGCATCAAAATAATCCAACACCTGACGGTACTTGCTGACATAGTCATCTTGGTCTTTGAAGTAAATCTCTTCATCGTCCATTTCCTTATCCAGTAAATAGCCTCGATGTGCTTCATCAACGATAATACAGTCATAAGTATCTACGCTCAGCGTTTTTCCTTCGCTATCATTGTTATAGAGTCTTTTGACCATGCTCTGCACAGTTGCAAAGTGGATACGGCTATCTATATCGGGCCATGCATGCTTTAACCCGTCGATGTGGTAATAGTCACTGAAACTTTTCAGATCATCAACCTTGTAATCTTTGAAACCGTCGAGCGCCTGTGTGGCCAGCAGGGTGCGGTCTACCAAAAATAAAATACGTTTAAAACGATTGGTCTGGATTAAGCGATAGGCCAACCCAATAACTGTACGTGTCTTACCAGTACCGGTTGCCATGGCTAATAATGCCCGGTTGATCTCGGGATGATGGATAATAATATCTTCGACTGCTTGAATTGCTTTGATCTGGTAATCTCTCAACCCCAATCCTGTCTTGAGCTGAAGAAAATCCAATGAATTCTCTTCCAATTTTTTATTAGCAAGTGTGATGTCTTGTTCAAACTTAATTTGCAAATCCGCTGGACTATGGAATCCTTTGATAGATCTAGAATTATTATACTTCTCACGGATATCAAGATACCATACGCCACTTTTCGTGGCAATCTGTTGCAAATATTCGCGTCCATTGGTTGAATATAGAAATGGTACCCGATAACCATCCCAGTCGCCCAATATGTCTATACCTTCTCTTGGTATAATATTCATTGCATAACGCTTACTTTGATCAAGATTGGTGGATATATCCTGACCATACTTTTTGGCCTCAATGACACCGTATAAACTTGTACCTACAAATAGTGCATAGTCTGCATAGCCACCTTTGACCGGCCACTCGGCAATAGCCATATTGCGACCTCTTTGGGGTTGCGTCTTATGTATTTTAGCATTCAGTAACTTGGTGTCTGCTTCCCATCCTATCTTACGCAAATTGAGATCAATAAGCTCTCGGGTCTCTGCTTCGTCCATATCAAGTTTGGATGCGGAGCGTTTGGCACGCGCCGTAAATACCGTCCGCTGTTCTGCACTGACTGTTTTATGCTGGGCTATCGCCTGCTCATATTGTTCCTTTAAGATCTTATTTTCCTTTTCAAGGATATGCAATGCATGTCTGGCATCTAAATCCTTCGGTGTACCAAATCTTAATGAAGAAATATCGATATTTTTTACAGAGTAGGACTCGTAAAACCATTTCCCTAGTTTAAATGCGGAAAAAAGCGACGAAGTCGCATCTGCAGTGGTACCTACGTATTCGTGTACGGCATCATTACCCTGCTTGCGAAGTATCGTAAAATGGTCAATTACATTTGAGGGTAGAATACCTTGACTCCTCAGATTATAAATTAGATTTTGAAATTTTGTATCCTCCGGCAGGTCAATTCCATAGGTCTCAAAAATCTGCTTGGCCATGTATTCCCCATATTGCCGCAACTTGAATAAAGATGTGGCTGGATCTTGATACAGATTGTATTCGGCGGCTTGTGCTAAATTAAAAAGTAAGGGATATTCTTGTTCTAAAAATTGGAAATTGGATATGGCCATATTGATAATACTTAATTCAGATATTCAGCTAGAACCAAATATAAACAAAACCAATCGTTATACAACAGAATATTGTCTCAAACACTAAGTTTATTACCCCCACCTAATACTTTTTTAATAAGCTTGGCACTTCTATAATTACGTCTTAAAGATTGCATCAATATAAAAGTAAATACAATACTAACGAAACATAATGGAAGAGATGCCACGAGACTAGGTTTTACGTCTTTCTCAGTAGCTATAATTACAACTACGATTGAAAAGAGTAACGCAAAACAAATTCCTCCGACAGAAAATAATGTAATCGTGAAAATATCAAAAATTTTCGCCCGCACGTCTATTCTAAGCTTTGGCTGCTCCGTACTTAAATCCATAAATGACCTCGCAGCCTTGATTTCTGGCCAATCAAACTCCCCGTTTGAATTATCCCTCAATGCTATAAGCTTGTCGATTTTATCTGGATGGATATATATACCTGTCAATTCCCGAAATTCTTGTTGTTTCTGAATATCTTTCGCAAGATGACGTAAATCAGCATGTCTTTGCAACCAATATGACCTCGGCTTCTGCTTTTTTTTGAATAACAATCCTGTTAAGGGGCCTTCGGAATTTAAAAACCTTAAAAAGAAAGCAGCTACCACACACATGATAAATATTACCATTATGATAGTAGGATTGATGTTAAATTCCTTTAAAGAATTTAACATCTCTGTATAGTCCATTGTTGTTAATTTTAAATTCTTATTTATATCTTATTTTTTGGGGATTACAGCTTAACGAAGCTGAACGGTTTGTAAATGAGAATTATTCATTTTGAATGCATCATCCCATAATAATTCAAATGAAATATTATCGGGAGATCCCATGTGAAGATGGATATTCAGATCTACATTTTCATGTTCATTTAAAAGCGGAAAAGGAAAAGGATTCAAACTGTAAAGACATTCAGGTTCATCATGTAAAATTAACCGAACATTTTTTGCAGAAGCCTTTCCTTTGTTATATACCCTTAAAGTCCGAAGCCCCTTATTACCTACAATAATAGAGGCCCTGACCTCAGCCTGCATTTTTTGGATTTTCTCCTCTTCGATTTTCCCAAGCTGATAGTCATTGATTAGTTTCTCCTGAGCTTTTATTTTTTTATCGTGCTTGAAATAAGTAAAAATAGTCCCCACTAATGCCATAGCGGCAACAATAAATGAAGGATCGCTTAAATCTATTTTCATCTTCTCGTGAATTTAATGAATTTATTACCTCTAAAACTTTTCTCTAGTTTTTTAGCAAAGTCATCAATAAACTGTTGACCAACTTCCTCTGCTGCATCTTGAATTTGATTTTGATTGAATGTTGCTAATTCATCGATTCCACCGGGATACTCACGACCACAGTTCTTGCATTTCACCCAAGATTTATTTTCATTGTGTTCAAAATCACCTTGACCGCAGGTTGCACAATAAAGGGATACGGTTATTTTAGTACTCATAATATTAAAGTAATTAGATTATAAAATAAAATGTGCTTTGTGTATCTATCATAACACAAAGCACATAACAATTAAACAAGATCAACTATTGGAGCAGTAGGAGCATCACGTTTTACCGCCGCAATCCCATTCTCTCTACCTGCTAAACTCGTATAATTCTCGCTCCGTCCGATAATTTCACCATTAACAGCTGTAAGGTTGAAGGTATAATTATAAACGGAATTTTGACGCTGGTAACGGCTGTCATAGGGAGAGTTAGCCTTAACCGAGGCTATCCCATTTAAACATCCTTGTTTGTTCACGTAGCCTTCGCTACCAAGAATAATTTCACCATTACCAGACTTTAATCTAAAATAGTATTGCGAATTCCTTGAACTCACAAATACTTCAAACTTTGCATTTGACATATTGATACAAAGTTGTACTGTATCTGTGCAACCAATGTGCACAGGTAATTTTTTATGATTTGTATTTGCTGATAGTGTCTTCCAGTTTTTTATGCATGGAATCTCTCACCGAAACTGGAGCTAAAATCTCAATGGTGGAACCATAACCCAATATATGTGAGAAGAACTCATAATTGGGAATAATATCCAATGTTAAAATGACATATTCTGCAGTTCTCTCAACCACTGTCTGCGACGGATGGATAGGTTTAGAATCTATATAAGGCCACAATGGCATACTAACTTTGATTGAAACAATCAAAGACTCTGTATTCGCTGGTTTGCTAACGCCCACGATATCTTCAAAATATGCATTATACGTTTCCTTTGAAGCTATAAAATCTAGGGTTTCTAAGGTATTCACGCTAAAGATTCTATCCAAAGCCAAATTGGTCCAATTTTCAAAACTATCTCGCTTTCCGAATAAAAACCAACGCTTATTGTATTGTTTCAGGAAATAAGGATGAAAAACAAACGTTTCTTCAATCTCTTTGTTAAATGGCTTGTATTTAACTTCTAACACCTGCTTCTGTTGAATATGTTTAAGCAAATCACCTAATAGGTTTATATTTTTTAGATACTCATTCTGATCGAAGAAAATACATTCTTCGATTTCCTCCAGTTGGAAGCTCTTTTTTAGTTTAAGTGCTAGTTCTTGAACAAACTCGAATTGTTGTAATCCACTGAATCTTCCAAGAATATTCAAAGCGGTCTTCAATGAGTCTGCTTCGACTGGATTGATTTGCTGTATAGCTATAGAATAATTAGCTTTCGAGTACCGATAATAGCTTTTCTTCCCTTCTTTATAAGATTCGATAGGCGCACGAAAACCTGCCTCGCTACGCATAAAATCTATATCTTTAAAAATCTGTCGTCGAGAAATGGAGGTCGCTTTCCCAGTATACTCTTTAATTGCTTCCGAAACATAAGTTATCAGATCATCAATAAAAAACTTCCGACCTTTATTGGAGAAACATCTATCTAATGCTTCGTAACGAATGAGTGCATGCTTATTTGTAGACATAACTTTTTAAATGAATTATATTCTAAAAAACTAAATTATTTAGTTGCGATTTTATAACATCTAATCATCTATTATCCAAGCATATTCAGCACATTTTTAAGATTTTCAGTCATCCTGATAGTCTCGTCATTGGAAACACTAGTAGGTTTGTGAACTAATTTATTGCGAAACTGCCTGAGATAGTTGATTTCACTATATATATGGCTGTTTTCTTCATCATATTTTAGTAAGACGTATATTGCATTCGTTAATGTGTGCGTTTCGGGAAAGTATCTTTTGGCTTTATTAATAATTATTTGTTCTAAGTCAGTCCATAATTTGATATAGTTACCAATATTAGACGAATTTAATTCCACTTTTATTTCGGACGTAATTTCCTGACAGATAGAATGGATTATGTCATTGTCAGGATAAAGAGCTGATTTAGGAATTCGATTGAAATGTATCCCCCAGAAATCATCATTATTAGGAATTTCATATTTTGCTATCAATCTGTTGTTTAAATCAAGTTCTGATTTATTTAAATAATCATTAAACACGTCATCAGTACCTACCAAATAGCCTTCTTGGAAATAGGGTCTTAAAGCCTGCGGAGGAGAAATACTTAGTAACCTAATATTTATCAAATCATGTTCAGAATTAATTGAAATCCTATTTGAATAATATGGCAAGCCAAAAACATAAATAAAAGCATTAGGTTGATCATTATCGAGCTGAGCAAAAGAACAAGCTACTCTTAATGACTGCGTAACATCAATAAAGGGCGTTTCAGTTACTTCATAGTGCTGTAAAATACTCCATTGGATATATTTTTTTCTTTCTATCTCAGAAACACCTGATATATTATTTTGCTTTAACAACTCTACTAGTATTTTTGAAGCACTGCTTAATTTCTCAAATCGGAAGTCCAACTCCGGTTGGGATAAGTAATTACTTCGATAAATTGTTGGATAAAATGTTGAATTATTATTACTATTTCGATAATCACTCTTTTGCCCCCTAAAGAATAGTAAATAATCTTTATTTAGATATGAAAGCTTAGCTATTTGCTCAACTAATTCACGAAAGCTCGAAATTTTAAAACCAGAATCTTTTCCGACAGTTTTAGGCGTCGTATGTTCTAGAAGCTCAGGCGGTAATTTTCCATGTATCCTTCTCATAAATTTATCTTCTCTTATTACGACTATTATTATAACTATTAACTAAGACAGACTATTCATCGTCTGTAATAATCCATATTTTTTAGTGTATTTTTTTTATCTATAAATGCAATTGTAAGCACTGCTTGAGCATTTCGGTAACGCGCTTGTACATCTCCTGCATCTTCTTCTCATAGCTGGTAGAGCGACCGCCAAAGAAATCTACATAGCTCGCTCCTATATCGCTAAAGATATTGGTTCCGATGACAACATTGGCTGCTATTGGATCATTATATCGTGAAATCTCCCTCCCTTCGATGGAATTGGTCGTGGTTACTATCATGGCATGCTACTTTTCAATCGGGCAAGGTTAATACCCAAGCCTAATATACATTATTTATTCTGAATTAATATGTTTACAGATATTAACTTTCAAGATTATTACAAACTGTAAGGCTAAGGTATGGGTTCGAAAGTAGGACTGGTTACGGGAAACCGTAGCTGATTTATTCGTTAACCGTCAAGGGAGGCCATTTTGGCTAGATGCTCTGTCGCCAAATTAGTCTAAACTGTACTAAAAATGCATTACTGGTTTATTTCTTGATCGCTTCAACCGCTTCCTTGCCATAGATGTTATCTTCTGTTCATGAAAGAAACAATAGTTAGAAGAGCAATTTAGATCCTAAATAGATAACGATGAATGAACTCAGGACTTTTAAGCGGGTCACCTACAAATTTCCTGAGTTCGTCTGCATAATCCAATAGTGAGCTACAACCAACTTTTTCGAATAATTCTCGTAATTTTTTGTCTTCGGAAATACCATAAGTTATAAAGGCATCCATACGGTCCAGCATCAAGAACTGCTTATCAGGAATTTCAAGATGAGTAATTTTCTTTAATTTATTTCCTTCTGGTGTACCATCATTTGTTAGAAATAGAAAAGTCCGTACAAGCCATTTATCCATATGATGGGTGATAACAAAATATCCCACTTTATGTACTCCAAGAAAGCACTCCAGAAGAAAGTATCCGTTTCGCAAAATAGTATTTACCTTAGCTTTGCTTAGAACATATCCAAGATACACCTGAACATATCCGCGCCAGAAAACTATCCGTTCTTCAAACCGTTCCAGAACATGCTGCTGTATAAATACCGGCATTGGACTATCATCATCCCTATCAGTTATTCCAAGCTGACTGGGTCTTATAGCCACCCAGTTAAATTTATCAACTTTTTCAGATGAAGGTACCCCAAGCTGCAATATGGTGCGTTTTTTACCATCTACTTTCTGTAAAGAAGTATTATGTGCCAAACGGTGAATAAACACTTCATTCGTACCACCAAATTTTTCGACCGCCATTCGCTCAAAACTGATACGAACCGTTCCTCTATAAAAATCATAAAGCCTAAGATCATTTAGGCTCATGATCTCTATAATTTTATTCCGCTGTTTTTCAAACCATTCAGTAGTCGTAAAATATGGGGAGAAAACTTGATAAAGGCTTAAAAAACCTTTGATTTTGCTTCCAATCCTATACTGTATAAAATGGATCAGCACCATGACATCTGTCAAAAATCTTGCATAGGAAATTTGTTCACCTCTCAATGTTTCAACATGATATTCGCTAAGTAGCCTGGTAAGGGTTTCTTTATACTCCAAGAACTCTTCCTCATTCATAACCCGATTTCCTTGCCGGATCAATTTGACAGACGGATATCTATGTCCATATAAGAGTCTGAGACTACTTTCTGGGAGGATCTCGAAATATCCTGGTCCTACCATCTTATTACAGATTATTTCCAACCGATGATAAAATACTTTCCGGCTGGCCTGCACTTTTTGGCTATATGACAATTTTTTAGAATTTGTTTTCATAACCTTACGATTAGAACAGGGTCAAATTTCAAAGATTGTCTTTAAAGCTCTTTCAGGAAGCTAAAAGCAATAAACTTGAATTTTTCCTTTAATATGACGTGCCTACAATTTAAGCAATAAATCAATAAAAATCCGAGGAATTAATTTCTACAAACATTCAAATGCTTTACGAAATCATAACTTTAAATACTTTCCGATATTTGATACAAGATACACCATTGTTAAGGGCAATTACGCCAACCTGAGGAAATATTGCAATTATTTATTTTCGTTACTCTTTGATTGCAATGATCAATGAAATAAATTCAAAAAATAGGCTTTGAATTAACAGCTGTACAAATCTTAATTGTATGGATAATCATCAAAAAAGAATTAATTTAGAGAGATCATTTAGTCTGAGATTATGATAAAAGTTTATTTGGATTGGAATGTCATGTCTGGAATGAAAAACAATTATTTTCCTGATTTGACTGAGATAATATCCAACAGAGAAAAATTTCTACTTGTATATTCGACATCGCACATCGGGGATATCTTTGCAAGCATCAAAAACAATAGTGCTGAAGAACAAAAACTAGTTCGGGAGGATTTAGAATTTATTACCAGCCTGACAGACAATCTATGCTTGGGAAACGATTCAAAAGAAGTCACACTTAGCATCTGTGATCCGGAAGAATTATTGGACGACAGGATCAGTGAAGCTCCGCTCTTCAAGAATCTTAGCCTTGACAGCCTGTTTGATTCCATGGAAGCAGATAATCCTATGTATGGGATTGGTGATGCCATGAAAAATCTGATTGCTTCGATTCCTTTGGATAGTGCATTCAATGATGCTTATCAAAATCCAGAAAGTGCAAAGATGTTAGAAGAGTTATTTCCGGGCTTAAAAGATGATCTAACTATGAATGGTTTCTTCAAGAGTTTTGGACAGATGCTGGATAATATGAATGAAGGCGAAGGTTATAAAGATCTAAGAAACATTGTTCAACAAGTTGGAATAAGCAATGGCCACTTTAGCCAAGACAAAAAACCGTTCGATGTTATCGAAAATGCCTATAAAAAAAAGGGAATGGAAATCTTCGATGTTGGGCAATATTTTGATAAAACCAAAAATGCTCCCGAATGGTTTAATGATATTATAAATGAATATGTAAGCTTAGATATGCACGGCTTTAAAGCCGATAAGATCAAAGTTACAGACAAGGAGAAAAATACATTCAGGAATACTACAGAAGACGCTTTTCATTCGGCATTCGCCTCAAGATGTGATTTTTACATCACAAACGACGATAAAAATTACCATAAAACAAAAGCGGTTTTTCAGAAATTAGATATCCGCACAAAAGTACTAAAGCCAAATGATTTTGTTCAATATAATAACTCATTCCTTACTGCTAATACTTTTGACGAGCATTTCGAGTCTTTAATTGATGAATATAAAAAAACCGACAATTATCTCGAGCAGAAGTATGAAAACGGAGAGAGTTTTGGCTTTGTCAAACTTACAGACCAATATTTTTTTAATTTTTTCAATAAACTATTAGTTCCCCATCCTCAGTCCAATGGTGCGTTATTCATTCTCAGCAAGGAAAGTCCAACAAAAAAACACATCATTCATATTTGGGAAGTCGAAGGAATGATAAAATTATTTGCCGATAAATTTGGACCGGACATTGACGGTAAATCGTATTATGAAGAAGGGGAAATTTCCTCAGAAGAGGATTGGATGGGCCGGACATGGAATCTAAGTGTTGGACAAATAGATATCAGAAGAACCAGAGGCTGGTTTCAGATGTACTTTTACCTGTCCCAAAATCCTGAGGATTATTTCGAAAACACAAGTTGCTTAACGTTGACTGTGAGCGATTTATATAATTGAATAGTACTTTTACCAAATGGTAAATTATAAACAGCGTCATTTTATTATTTTGCAGCAATGAAAGAATTGATAGAATACATTTTACAGTTTGGCAACCTAAACCAACAGCAAATTAGTCTTATAACAGCCAATGTCACGGAAATTGAACTTCGTAAAGACGAATACTTTTCGGAAGCAGGAAAAATTTCGCGGCAGGTCGGCTTCATTATGGAAGGAATTATTAGAGGGTGTTATTACAACAATAAAGGTGAGGAAATTACAAGATGTTTTATACCCGAAAATAACCTAGTAGTTGATTATGTAAGTTTTGATTCGAGCTCGCCATCTGCAGCATATTTACAGGCCAGCACCGATTGTAGACTTATTGTATTTTCAAAACAACTTTGGGACGAATTGTCATTAACAATAGTTGGTTGGGACAATATTAAAAACAAAATGATTCAAAAGTGTATGTACCAGTTATTCAATAAAAACCCAATGATTTCAGAAGATGCTACGACACGCTACCTGGAATTCTTAGATAATTACCCATCACTTGTTAACCGTGTGGCCCTTTCTCATATTGCATCATATTTGGGAGTTACGCAACAATCATTGAGCAGAATACGAAAAAATATTCGCTAGAATCACTTTTTACCAAATGGTAAATAACTTCATTTTTAATAGAATCATCTTTGTATGGTAATATTAAAAATGAAGAAAAATGAAATCAGCATTTATAACAGGAGCAAATAAAGGTATTGGCTTTGAAACGGCAAGGCAGTTGTTGCAAAAAGGATTCTATGTCTACATCGGAAGTAGAAATTTAGAAAATGGCTTACAGGCAGTTGAAAAGCTTGTAGCCGAAGGATTGGTAAACGTTGAGGCCGTTCAGCTCGATGTGACTGATGAGGATTCGGTGAAAAAAGCGCGAATTGAAATCGGCAAAAGAACAGATGTTCTGGACGTACTGATCAACAATGCCGGAATTAATGCGGATGGCATTGCAGAAGATGTTACGGCAGCAAGCATTGAGAATTTCAGAAAAATTTATGAAACGAATGTGTATGGGGTCGTTCGGGTGACAACCGAATTCATGGATATACTTAGAAAATCAAAGGAGCCGCGCATCGTAAATGTAAGCTCAAATATGGGCTCTCTAGCACTTCATAGCGACCCGAATTCTCCGAATTACGGCTATAAATCTTTTTCAGCTTATTCTTCGTCCAAATCGGCTTTGAATATGTATACCATTCATTTGGCTCATGAACTTCGTGATACACCATTTAAAGTAAATGCTGTTTGCCCGGGCCTTACAAAAACCGATCATACCAACTTTTTTGGCGGCGATGTTGAAATTGCGGGAAAACGTATAGTAAAGTACGCTTTGTTAGATAAAGACGGAGTAACTGGCAAATTTATCAGTGAAGAGTTAAACCCTGAAACAGGCGAAATTCCTTGGTAATAACATACGCTAAACTTTCACTGTTTATTTCCTGAATGATCCATATTTTAAAGGTCAACTCCCAGATATCATGGTATCGCCAAAACTCGATGCCATGATATGCGTATCTATATAATTAATTCAGATATGTGGGGATTAAGGTGTTTAGGTGATTGCCGATATGAAATATTTAATACAATACACCCTAAAATTGCATTAACTTCGTCCCTTACAGAATTCTTGCAACGTTTTTTAAAAGGGAATTTCTTCGACGCCGGAGGATTATATCAGTGGCATCAAGAATTGTGTATTACATCCTAAAATTTCGTCAATATCTACACTAAGGCCGATAATATCATCAGCACGAATTGCCTGTGCACGTTGCTTAAGCGTTTCGGTAACACGCTTGTACATTTCCTGCATCTTCTTCTCATAGCTGGTAGAGGGACCGCCAAAGAAATCGACATAGCTCGCTCCTATATCGCTAAAGATATTGGTACCGATAACTACATTGGCTGCTATTGGATCATTATATCGTGAAATCTCCCTCCCTTCGATGGAATTGGTCGTGGTTACTATCATGGCATGCTACTTTTCAATCGGGCAAGGTTAATACCCAAGCCTAATATACATTATTTATTTTGAATTAATATGTTTACAGATATTAACTTTCAAGATTATTACAAACTGTAAAGCTAAGGTATGGGTTTGAAAGTAGGACTGGCTACGGGAAACCGTAGGGCTGTTAAAAAAAGCCTACTCGAACTTTGTGCTCTTTCCGCTTTTGAAGTGAGTAAACTATCGCTACTGAAATAACCAATTTTAAATAAGAAATTAAAATTTGGTCAATTTTCCCTATTTTAACAAAAAAACAGCATATGCCAAATATCTACATTATCTCTGGCTGCAACGGAGCAGGAAAAACAACCGCTAGTTACACTGTATTACCGGAGATATTAGATTGCAGGGAATTTGTAAATGCCGACAACATAGCAGCAGGTATTTCTCCTTTCAACCCGCAAAGCGTAGCTGTATCAGCTGGACGAATTATGTTGGAGCGTATAGCGGAATTGATGAAGAATAAAGCTGATTTTGCATTTGAAACAACTCTCTCCACTCGAAGCTATAAAAATTTAGTAGTCGAAGCTCAAAAACTGGGGTATTCAGTCACTGTACTCTATTTTTGGCTCGACTCACCTTCACTAGCCATACAACGTGTAAAGAAGAGAGTAGAAAACGGGGGACACAATATTCCATCTGATGTGATAGAAAGACGATATCATCGTGGTTTAGAAAACCTGTTTAACATTTATATTCCGATATGTGATCGATGGCTGGTTTTTGATAACATGGATCTAATACCCGAAATAATTGCTCAAGGTGATAAATTTGGAGAATTCGTTTCAAATAGCGAAATTTGGTCAACACTAAAATCGAAATACTATAATGAACGATAAGGTAAATATTGAAAATATCAATCTTGCTGAACGAATTCGTTTAGGAGTGCAAAAGGCTTTACGAAAATTGGCAGAAGAAAGTGCTGCAAAGGGTGAGAGTTTGGTGGTAAAAGTTGATGGTAAAATTCAAGAAGTACCTGCAAAGGAACTACTTATGAATTTACCAAAATAGTTACTTTACAGGCTCTGTAAAGCTTGCTAGATTATTTTGAGATATCAGTTGTTAATTCTATTCAAAAATTTTCGATAACTCAAAACGTTTCTTCCTAACCGAAAACTTAGAAATTTCCAACGCCATTATTTTAGCCATCCAACAACCGTTTATTAATGTCAGCCCCACTATTGCCAATACGTTTAGGGTCTCTGACGCTCTTCTCGTAATAAGTTTCATTTGAACCATTCTTGTCCGTTGTCTAATCGTTGTAAAAAGTCAGTAAAAGAGATTCCAATTTCAATATGATATTGTTTGTCCAAATCAATAAAAGGCGTAAGTACTACTCTAATTGAATTGTCAACTGTTTGTTCAATGGCAATAAATTCACTACTTCCATTTCCACCAATTGCCAAAGTCTTTGGAAGGTTCTCAAAAATTTGATAGTCGGTATTGGCTCCAATTAATTCGTCAGTGTCCCAAAGTCTCACGAACTCTGATCCTATAAACTGTTCAAAACCCGAGTAATTCTGTAAAAAAAACAAGTAATCGTTAGGAAGATTGAAGTTCAAAATTCTTTGTATTTGTTCAATTTTTGTTTTGGCTTTTTGAGGACGTTTTGGACAATTGTATTTCAATAATAGTTCATTGACTGTTTTCATATTCTAAGTTACCATTTTTTGTAAAGTTCTATTTTTCTGTTGTCATATTGTCCTCTTTCTGTAATCTTTTATCTAGTTCCATTCAAAACTATAATATGTGAGGTACCAATGTCCTGACACAAATTGAAATCTAAAAAATAGAACAATATCGTCCAACTTTGACCGATAGGTTATCTCATAATAATTATCTCCTTTCTTTTTGAAAAAGGAATAGTCTTCTAGATTAAGATTAGCGGCCTGTATGAAGGTCCAATTCATTTTGGTCCAATAAAACTTTCTGTCCTTAATGAAAAAAGCATTACCTACTGAATCACTTGCTTCTTCTTCATTAAAAACAAATTCAGTTGACATACCTCTGAGCGGGAAATTTATTCTACTTATTTGGAATATTGAGTCTCTAAAGAAATGGGTGTAAAAGTCGTCAAACTTCTCAGCATACACCGTACTATCTTTATCGGTAAACGCTGATTTTTTTTCTTTACTAAAATTTGCTTTTCTATTTTCCTTTTGGTGACAATCGGTAAAAAATCCAAAAATAAGGGCAGCTAATATTAGATTATTTATTCTTTTTTTCATCTTCTTCGTATATCTCCAATTCAAAAGTGCCGGTATTAAGACCTCGGAATGTCTTTTTTGTCTCGCCATTTCGCTAGTTGTTATTGCCTGAAGCTTTCTCTTCGTTAAGGTGGTTTTCCAGTTTGCCGTACAATAGTTCATCCTGCTTCTCCATCGGAACGTGTGCAACCTCTTTAAGATATACTGGTGTACCCACCGCAGTAATCATAAACATTTGACTCCCCTTTCCTGAGATTTCGTCGATATCTACACTAAGCCCGATACGATAATAGTATCAGCACGAATTGCCTGTGCACGCTGCTTGAGCATTTGTTTACAGATATTAACTTCAAGATTATTACAAACTGTATGGCTAAGGTATGGGTTTGAAAGAAGGGTTGGTTACGGGAAACCGTAGCTGATTTACTCGACCGTGTTAATAAGACAATAAAATAAAAAAAGCCTCCCTTATAACCGTTAAGGGAGGCCATTTTGGCAAAACGCCATGAAATCTCACGGCACTTACTCACGAAATTTAGTAGATGGATAAACTAGCTCCAAAAGACGGGAAATTTGCTAAACTCACCGTAATCTTTGATTTTTTCTATATTTTTTAACTTCTCCATGTCATCCGCTGAAATTACAAAATCCAACTGCGAATTACTTTTCATGTTCTTTGGATTGGCTGTTTTTGCCAAAGGCAGCAATCCCAATTCAAGGCAATAACGGATAGCTAACTGGGGAACCGAAACATCATACTTTTCAGCCATTTTAATGACTTCCTGATTTTTCATCAATTCACCGTGGGCAATGGGCGAATACGCTTCTACAAGAATATTGTGCTGCTGGCAGTAGGCAATCAATTCTTTTGGCGTATTACTGATATGTGTCAGGATCTGATTGACCATCGGTCTTACGCTACAGTTTGAAAGAATATTCTCTATATCCTCTACTTGAAAGTTTGAAACGCCGATAGCACGAATTTTGCCTGCTTTGTAAGCGTTTTCCAAAGCACGCCAGGTCTCACGGTTTCCCTCAAAATAGCGATCTTCCTTATCGTACTCTGCCCACGGTTTGGGTGCATGGATAATCATCAGGTCTATATACTCAATGTCCAATGCTTTAAGCGAACTTTCGATACCTGCGACTGTTGCTTCATAACCTTTTGTGGCTGCATCCAGTTTGGTAGTTACAAAAATTTCTGTTCTTTTTAGTCCGCATGTTCTGACACCCTCGCCTACCCCATTCTCATTACCGTAACCCTGCGCTGTATCAATATGCCTGTAGCCAATAGCAACCGCATCCTTTACCGCCTGCGCTACGGTATCATTACTGATCTCCCAAGTACCAAGCCCCAATTTTGGGATTTCAACTCCATTTGATAGGGTATAATGTTCATTCAAAATCATATCTAAATCTTTTATATTATTAACCATTTAATTGTTCGTCGCGTTTGCAAATTAATAAAGCGCAATCCGCAACCCTATCGTGTAATCCGTAGATGAATAGAAATATCTGTAGGTGGATGTAAAACGATAAGGGTCGTTGTAATAGAAACTGCCTCCCCGTTTGATGTAGTTGCTGCTCGGCTTCGTATTGCAAGGGTCGGTTTGGGCTTCGGCAGTATATGGTGCTGCATAGTCAGCTACCCATTCGTATACATTGCCGCTCATGTCGTAAAGCCCCAGCTCGTTCGGCTTCTTTTGTTTGACAGGATGTACACTGCTGCCGTCATCGCTGGTCCAACCTACTTCGGATAAATCATTGCTTCCGGCGTAAGTGTATCCCTTGCTTTTGTTACCGCCTTTGGCTGCAAATTCCCATTGCGCTTCGGTAGGAAGATAAAAATTTTTGTCGGCAGGGATAATACCTGCGGCATATGCTTTTTCGTTGAGTTTTTTCACAAATTCACGACAATCTGGTACGGTTACACTGGCAACCGGATATTTGTTATCCTTCTCGCTATGTTTCCCTGTCATCACCTCATTCCATAAGGCTATCGTTACTTCTGTTTCGCCTATCATGTAGGTAGAGAGCGTAACCTGATGTTCGCCGGCCTGATTGCTTACCTGTGTTCCGCCACCTTGAGCACGCTGGTCAGAACCCATCGTAAATGTGCCTCCCTCGACAGTTACCATTTTGAATGCTACACCGTTTAGGTTGTAAGCCGTTTTGTTTATCGTATCCATATCCTGAAACTGATTTTCGTTATTAACTGTTTGCTCGGCTCTCGGCGTAATATCATTACATGATGTTGCAGTAACCGATAAGCCTGATACTGCGGACAGCATCATGGTATATAAAAGTGGAGTTATCATCTTTTTTTTCATTTAAAAATTATTATGAAATGCTATCATCATTAAACAATGGTGCTGGCATCTATGACATACCTATAACGTGCTTCTTTATTGACGACCTTATCCCAAGCTTCGTTCACTTCGCTGGCGCTGATAACCTGTACTTCGGGATAGATTTTATGAGCGGCGCAATAATTCAGGAGTTCCTGAGTTTCAGCCGTACCGCCAACAAGGGAACCATTATAGTTTACACTATTATTGACCATATTAAAATTGTTGAGGGTAATTCCTCCGTTTTCACCGACACCTACTTGTGTGAAGAAGCCGTAAGGTTTTACGCAGGAAATATAATCGGACACGGCAAAGTCGTAGGGAACGGTGGAAACCATGTAGTCCAGCTTTCCGAAGAAGGCCTTTAATGTATCGAGTTTATCCACTACAATAACTTCTTTTGCCCCGAAGCGTTTTATATCTTCAACCTTTGATGGCGAGGTGGTAAAAGCGTATACTTCCGCACCTTTTGATACTGCCAGCTTAACGGCTAAGTGTCCCAAGCCTCCGATACCTACAATGCCTACTTTATCGCCTTTCTTAACTTGATTTCGCATCAAAGGAGAATAGACTGTAATGCCTGCACAAAGTAATGGAGCGGCGTATTTTAAATCCATGGAATCGGGAATTTTAAAAACAAAATGCTCTTTCGTTACAATATTGCTGGCGTAGCCTCCCTGTGTGATGCCTGTCGGCTCTGTAGGATACGGTGCTCCATAAGTACCTACCATTCCTTCAATACAATGCTGCTCTTGTGCCTCGCTACATGGCTTACATTTCATACAGCTATCAGCTATTACGCCGACACCCACACGGTCGCCAACTTTAAATTTGGAGACACCTTTACCAATGGCTTTAACGATACCTGCAATTTCGTGTCCGGGAACAAGAGGAAAGGGCTGTTTGCCCCAATGTCCCCTGATGGTGTGAATATCTGAATGGCAAATGCTAGAATACTTTATTTCAACCAAAACATCAGTTTCGCCAATGGCTCTACGTTCAAAGTTCCACAGCTCTAGCGGACTGTAGGTATCCTTTCCGGCAATTCCTTTTGACTGAATGTTCTTTGTTCTGATAGTGTTATCGGCTGTTTGACCAAACATCTGCAAAGGGCTGACAAGTGTAGTACCCGCAGCTAATGAGGTTAATTTCAGAAAATTTCGTCGTGATGAGTTGTTGCTGTTATTTTCCATTTTGCATGTATTTAATATTACAATACAAATGTAAAATGAAAGCCTCGCAGTGACTTTACTACGAGGCCCAAAGATCTTTTCTCAAACGTCCAATCTGATAAAATTATCAAAAAATGAATCAGATTAGAACGATGATGGAGTTCATGAAAAATCCAGTGTATTAATTTGTTTTCTGTAAAAGAACTTCTGTAGGTGCTAAATTATATTCTTTCTTAAAGGCAGTTGAGAAATGTGATGGATTTTTGAACCCGACCTCTACATAAACTTCGCTAACTCTCTTCCCTTCTTTCAACATCTGATAAGCAACTTCCAATCTCTTTTTTAAGATCCATTTTTGTGGTGAAATATTGCTGATATTTTTAAAATCCCGTTTAAATGTAGATAAGCTTCTGCCGGTATATGCAGCAATTTCTTCAATTGAAAGATCATCCATAAAATTATTATTTAAAAATTCCAGGATATCTATCTTCCAGGGATTAGCAAAATCAAACAAGATGGGATAGAAATTGTCGGATTGTTCTAGCATAGCATATATAGCCTCCATTAGCTTTAAATAAACAACTTTATCCGTTGGTTTTACATGCTCATCAAAGTACGGTGTCAATGAATGAAATAGACTGGTGATGTCGGGAGTAGTTTTAACTTTTATTACTTTATCATCAGTAAAAGGAATATCTGCAGGAATATCGGATTTGGACATTTTATTATAAATATCTCGAATTACATTTCTATCAAAACTTAATGTAATGCTTTTATAGGGTTCCTTTCCTTTGCTGTATTTGAACATCTCTATTCTATGGTCACGGCGGATAAAAGCACATTCACCAGCTTTGACCTTAATTTTCCTGTTTCTGTCCACGATAGTTTGTTCACCAGAATACAGGTAAAAAAGCACGTGTTCGGGCATGGCATGAAAACATCTTTCTTCTAAGTCTGCAAAACAGGTAAGAAAGACACCGGTATAGGTTATCATTCCATATTTTTCTGGCTGAATCTGTTCCATAATAACTTATTACATTGGCAAATGTAAGTAATTGAATTTATTACTTTTTTTCTTAAAAGCCCAAATGACATTTCTTAAACGTCCATTATTTTTTTAAGTTATCGATTACGAATGAATACTTACACAAGAAGAATTTGAGGACACAAAACGTAAGCTGCTATAAAGATATAAAATAGAGAGAAAAGCCTTTCCTTGATGACAGTCTAGGGAGGCCTTATTAGCTATGGGTTAACCCAGAAAAAGAGGGCGTCAAAAAGGTGCCCTTGTAAGAGTTAAAGGAGGCAGTTTGGCTAGATGACCATTTCGATCTAAAAATAACCTTTATTAAACTCACAAATTTTAATTGTGCTCAATCTTTCATTTTGTAAGAAATGTTCGATATTGTTCGCCTTTAAACGATCTTTGCTGGCAAGTTTAAATTTTATTGTACCATAATTTAGTTTAGAAAACTCTATCCTTAATTTCTCAATTTCTAATCTATGCACTTGTTCTCCATCTGCTAAGATATTGTCCAAAAGCAATAATTTCTGACATAAAAAGTATACTTTATCTTCATCCAAAATAACATCTTTCTTAAAGGTGGATAATAATGAATCTTTAATCTTATTCCACAAAGATTCTTCATCAATAAAAATCAAATAATTCAATTTTTCAACGTTTAGTCCCAATTTATCAATGAGATAATTTGCAACTTTTTTAGGAGAAATTTGGCTTCGATAAAAATCCCTCAGATTATCAATGGGTTCCCACCTACTTCTATCTAAAGAAAGGTCAATTTGGTTCAAATAGGCATATAAAAATACTACAAAGGAATATTTAATTTTCATCTTTCTAATTCTTATATATTTACAATTTCCGCCAATTCTTATTAAAACTGACTTAGTTCCTTCTATATATTATTCCTTTTTTTTCATTGTCTTAAAAATAAACAGCAATTTGTCCAGATCTTTAGTTGATTTTGCATTGCCAAACATGTGAATCATTTCATTCCACCCCTCGCCGCTTTTACTATAGATTATGCTTTGAATTGAATAGTCTCCATTACAGTTATAGATGGTCCAGCTTACATCTTGATCAAATATTTCATTTTTCAGATGCTCCGTTTTGCAACTTTTGCTTATAGCTGGAAATTGGCTAGGATGATTACCGAAATATAGGCCTCCCGAAAAACCAGTATGATTTGTAGTGTCAGCAGGATTAAAATAGTAAACGGAAAAATCTTCTCCATTGGTTTCACCTATAGCATAATCTGTGGGTAAAGAAATAGAATACTTACTTTCCCCTAATTGCCTTTCTTCCAATGATTTTATAAAAGTGGTGTCTGCCGAGCTATGTACAGATTTATGATCATTATCTTGTCCACAGCTGGTCAATGTTAATGTCGTCAGTAGGACAATCATTGTCAATTGTATCTTCATATATTGGTTGTCTATATTAGGATTGGTAGACCTATATTTTATACTTCGTAACCGCTAGATAAGCATATGACTCACTTTTCCTGAAATTTCGTCCATATCTATACTAAACTCTATAATAACATAAGCACGAATTGCCTAAGCTTTTATAGAGTCAAAAGTAGAAGTAAACACCTGTTTTCCTTATTCTCGCTTCTTGGAACAAATAAATCAATTTTTCTAGTAGTTTTCTGGCGACTTCGTCATTCACATTTATAGCATTTAGGTAGTTCAAGCCCATCTCAAGCTGTCTTTCGTCAGTGATCGACTCGTCTTCAAAATCTTCAATGCTGCATCCTAGAATTTCATTTAAACTAGAAAAAACATTATGGTAATTTAATGTATTATACTGTTGCTCTGTCAAGACCAATTCAATTAAGTCATTCTCAGTAGCCCTATTATAGTCCAACAATTCTGCTGCTGCTTTATCCTTTGGAGCGACTATATAACGGCTTTTCATACGATAACTATTTCTATTCATCTATGTTATTAAAATTGACGAGTTTACTAGATCGCTTTAGACTTTTACCAACAACAAATCTAAATATTTATTACATCATATAAGAATCTATCTCAGATGCGATCTCATCTAAAAGATCGTCATCAATATTTGGTGGATCTATTGCTTCCAGGCCATTACCAGTACCGCCAAAAATTACCTGCAGTCCATTAATCTCAGTAATAAAGAAAAGGCCCCCATCTTTGTTGAAGGGTTTCACTAAATATCTACGCTCTCCTATATTTATCTCAAAGATATCCATTGTTATGATCTATAATAGTAGACAATACCATTTATATCTGTCTTTCTTCGTGCAATTTACTTATCTTACTATAGAAATATATGAGATTTTAATCAAAATATTATGAGTGATAATAATATATTACCATCAGAGCTCTCAACGGTATATGCTGAAGGAGTTAAAGTCATATCTGAAATTTTTGTCAAACCGTTTTTAAAGGATTTAAATCCAACGCATCTAAAGGCAAAAGGTCAATCTGAAGAATCTCTTTTGACAAGTCTAGATAAGTATATGACCCGTTTATATAAAAATGTGTCAGTCGTGAATATTATAGGTGGCAAACGTAGGGAAGTTATTTTAGATGATATCTATATTCCTCTTACGCTTAAAAATATCAATAAAACTGATAAATACATTGTTGATGAATATTGGCCCAGTTTATTTAAGAGTAATAGCAATGTCCTTATAAATGCTACTGCCGGTACGGGAAAATCTACCATCATTAAGAAATTAATTTTAAGTATCATTAGCAAGTCCTCTGGAATCCCCATATTGATTGAACTTAGGCGACTATCAAAAAAGACGATTATAAAACTAGTTTTAGAACAACTGAATCAACTTACTAGAACTTTCGATAAAGAACTACTGCTGCAAATGATAGATTATGGTAATTTCTTTTTTTTCTTTGATGGCTACGACGAAGTAGCGCTTGATGACAAAATCAAAGTGACTAATGAATTAAACGACTTTATTAGCAAAGCAAGTAATAACTATTTTGTTATCACATCAAGACCAGATAGTTCATTACAATCCTTCGGTAGCTTTTCAGAATATGGTATTCAAAAATTGAACAAAGAACAAGCTTATAATCTCATTAGAAAATATGGCTGTAATGGTCTGGTATCGAATAATCTTATTAAAAAGATTATGGAACCTCGTATAAAAAAGTATATTCGTGAATATTTGGAGACACCATTGCTTGTATCGCTTTTATATCATTCATTCGAATACAATAATGATATTCCAGATAAAAAACACCTCTTCTATCGACAAGTTTATGATTCATTATATGAAAGCCATGACTATTCAAAGGGCGGACCATTTAGACGCGAAAAGAAATCCAGATTATTAACAGATGATTTCCACCGTCTATTAAGGTGTTTCGGATTTGTTTGTTTGACATCAGAAAATAAAACAGAATTTACAAAGGATGGTCTCGTTAAAGCGCTAGCCAATTCCCTACGATTGGCTAAAAATATAACTTTAAATATTTCAGATTTTATTGACGATATCACTGTCGCTGTTCCAGTTATGATTGTAGATGGATTATACTACCAATGGTCGCACAAATCGCTTCAAGAGTATTTTGCAGCCCAGTATATTTATCATGATGTTGAAGAAAAAGATGAGATTTTATTACGGCTTGCCTTTCATGAAAACAATAGCCAATTCATTAACACTTTAGATTTATACAAATCAATAGATGAAAATTCTTTCAAACAAACTGTATTATTGAAATATCTAGAGGGTCTTAATGAAACCAATGATAAGATCAACGCTATTTTTCCGAACGAAAATACAGGGAGACGAATTTATCACTATTTTACAAAGACCGTAATAGCTTTTAGATCAAAAGACTTCTGTGCCAAAAATGCTAATAAGAATTTAGAGTCTAATATCTTGCATCAAGATATTAAGGATAAAATCAATCACATATCATTTTTTATTAATTATCCAGAAGAAGCTCATTTGAAACAAATTGATTACATCAACTTTCCGAAGTTGACGAACAAATACCATGCTTTACAGCCATTGATTGATAGTTATAACCTTTTTAAGGAGGAATTTTCTTCTAGCAGCGAGTTTTCCAAAGTCAAAATTAAATTTAACATCCCCTTTGATGAAGTTGTATGGTTTACGGAAGATATTACTTCAGAATTTAACAGTGTGGACAATTTTGACGCAGTCAGCACTATTATAAATTATTACTTAGACGGAGCCAAAAGTAGAACGCTAAATGAAAAAAGGATAAATGATTTATTAAAGTAGATTCGATTTAGTAAAAAGGGAAATACCAGATACCATCCCAGTAGGGATAAGATATTTATTAACCAATAAAGGTGTGGACCTTGTTCCCATTTTAGACAGTTTATGCAACTGGGGTAAATCGTACGCTGATGGTAAAAAGATAGTTGTTCCTGCGGACAATAATGTTATTGATTTGAGTTAGCCATGATTGAACTCAACACATTATTAGATTTTGGTTATGACAATCAAAAAAAATATCACGATAATCCGAAAAACGTCTCTCCTTACGAAGCAATCAGTTTCCGAAAATCTGAAGGGGAAATGGTTTTGGAAGCGACCTTAAATCCTGAATGTAAAGCTGCGGTGAATACTTCGGGTTCAAGTTACGGTTCTTATGCCTTTGCTGCCAAAAGAAACTCCGATGGTAAGATTGGGATGGTAACCGCTGGACATGTGATCAAACTTTTTGACAGCTAGTACTCCGCACTCAACATCTAGAAATAGATTTTTTAAAACCAAACAGGATTCGCCCCCCCGGACTCAAGGTTTTTTTATTCCTTTTATATCGTTTTTCATCGAATATCGTCCTTTATCCACTTTAATTCCCCACGTTGTATCATTGCTATATACTTTTGCACGTGATCATCGGTCAATAAGCCATTGTCTTCAAGGTGGTAATTGAACTGCTTAGTGAAGGTGTAATATTGAATACTTCCTACATAAGCATTATTGAGATAAATATGCCAAAGGCTGTATTTCTTGGCCCGAACTTCCACTACCTGGCGTTTTCCATGATGGTAATACAACTCAGGCACATCCGTATCAAAGCGAAGTATAAGGGCGTCAATGCACGCTTCCTTGATGTCATCGGCGAGTACACCGAATGCCAATTGCCACTCTCCCTGAGATTTCCTGAAAACATAAAAAGCAAGACCCAGTCTCGGACTGACGTAGCGCAATGGTCAATTTGCCTCGGTAAAATTTGATCTTTTCATCGTTTTTCCTCCTATTTAAAATTAGTAATTCACACCCGAATTCTCTATTTTTAAAATGTCCTGTTTTGCGGGGGGAGGTCAACTGTCATTGGATAAATATTTATTTTTTCGTGTAGTAATTCCAAATAGCTTTTGTTATGTCAGCAATAATTTTTTCAGTGACCTCACGTTCTTCGGTGATATCTTTTAAGTAAACAGAAAGAACGACGTGATTTCCATTTGGAAGTTTAAAAATGCCTACATCGTTCATTGCTGCTCTTAAATCATGCTCATTTCTATCTGAAATTCCAGTTCTGTGTGCTAATTCTGTTCCTTCGGGAAGCCCTGCTTTCATCCAGGTAAGGCCTCTCGAGCATTCAACCATGAGTTGATAAAGGTATTTTGTGGTGTTCTTTTTAAGAACCCGTCCTGCATAAAATTTCTCCAATAAATCGGTGGACGCTAATGGCGTTGTTGTGTTGATATAAAGATTCTCCCAAGTTCGCATTTCTTGTTCATTGACTTTTATGGTAAAATCCTTTATTCCTTGTTTATTGATAAACTTTTGGACGGTTTCCGGACCTCCAATCAAGTTTAAAAGAAGATCACACCCATTGTTATCGCTGTGCGAAACGGTATATCGTAATAGTTGGTCCAAAGTTAAATCTATATTTCCGTTCGGAAATTCGTCCCGAATTGGGCTCCACGTATCTGCGTGCAGATCTTCTTTTTTAATGAAAAATTTCTGTGATAAAGAAAGTTTCCCGTTATCAACCAAGTTTAAGGTCGCCAAAGCAATATGGAATTTAAAAATACTCATTAATGGTGCATTTAAATGTCCATTAATACTTAACGTATCTTTGTCTTCAATTCCCTTCATTGCAATACCCACTGTTGCATTTTTTGTTGAAATTATTTGATAAAGTTCTTTGCGGAGGCTATTACGCTGTTGTGCAAAAGAGTGAACTGAAAAGAAGAAAATGCAGAAAAATAATAAAAATTTGTTCATGAATAAATCTATTTTATAAGGGGCTTTTTCACTAAAAACCTGATGTTGGTCGGTAATTTAAATATGGAAATTTTCAACCCTATTATTTTAGCCATCCAACAACCGCGTTGATAAATATTTTCTGCTGGTCAACAAAAAGAAAATGTGAACAGTTTTCAACGATCATAAAGTGTTGCTTTCCTACTATATTCTCCATATTGCTTAATTGCCTGTCTGAAAATATATGGTCCTGTTTTCCATAAATTGCAAATAATTTAACCTGTTTTTTTAGATTCTTTAAAATAGGTTGTGTGTCAATGTTATTTCTAGGTTCATTTCTATAGAACACAATAGGTGCATTGTTATTTCTGATATTGGAACTAGCGAATTTACCCAGCTCAAAATGTTCACGGAGTTCATCTGCTTCAGCAGTTGGAAAAGGCATCGTAAAATAACCGTTTTTGGAAGCAAGTTCGTAACACCTTTTTCTATATTCGGCTGAATTTTTCGAAAGATTCTGCACCTCCGCAATCTGCTGAAGGCTCAGACTGTCTTTTTTCTCCGTATAATATTCTTTTGTGGTTTTTAAAATATGGTCATATGTTTCCTGCTGGGAAAACAGCCCCCCCGCAAGTATCAGCGAATTTACTCTATCAGGATTCTGTGCTGCAAAAAGCGTCCCAACCAAGCCTCCAAAGCTATGAGCTATGATATTAGCCTTTTTGAGCGAATATGTTTTATAAAGTTCATTCAGATCATTAATCGCTTCTTGATAAGTAAATGTTGCAGTGCTATCAATGGAGCGACCTTCACCACGTCTGTCGTAAACGATGACATAAAATCCTTTGCTTGCTAACTTTTCAGCGGTCGTCCCCTCAAAAAGTGTTGAATTTCCACTCGGTCCGCCGTGAATAAATATGATCACAGGATCTTTACGCTGTCCATAAGATTTTGAATAAATGGTACGCCCGGTCTGTGCATTTGCGATTAATGATAGTAAACAGCAGATCAATAAAAATATTTTTCTCATAGAAGCGACTTACCTTAAAAGCGTACTTTGTTTTATAATGTCCCTGATTTTCTGCTCGTAAAAATAGGCGATGTCAAAATTTTCATTACCCACATTCTCCATAATGACAATGCTCGTGTTAGTTTTCGGATAATACAGGTTTACAGCTGTAAAACCTTCCGCTGGGTGAAAGCCAGTATGTCCAATTTCATAAATATCAGCCTTGTCATTTATTCGTAAACCATATGCATAACCAATGGGTTCGTCACCAAAAATCGGATGTACAGCGGTGATTACGTAATCAGTCATCATTTTATAGGTTTCAGGCTTCAAAACTTTCCCCCTGTGCAAGCATTCGTTCCAAAGAGCTAAGTCAGGCGCAGTAACAATTAGATGACTTCCATAGTAGTGGGGCGCATCAAATCCGGATTTTTCCTTAAGGACGAAACTCCTGTCGCTTTTGATCGTGTGCCCTTTCACTAAAAATTTACTATTTGTTTCGTTGGGGTAATAACTACCGTTCATTTTGCACTCTTTAAACAATTCAGCAACAAGTTTTTCAAATTTTTCACCACTCTGCTTCTCCAGGACCAGTCCCGCCACATAATATCCTATGTTTGAATAACTAAAAGCAGAACCCGGTTTAAACTTCAGGGGTTCGTCCATATTGTCACTATTCAATCCCGAAGTATTGTTTAACAACTGATGAACAGTAACGGTATCCGCCCAGGCATATTTAAAATCTGGCAGATATTTGCGAATAGGTACCTGCAGATCGATCGTACCCTGTTCTACCTGCCGTAAAATAAGGGCCGCTGTAAATTGTTTGGCAATGGACATTGTAGAAAAAAGGTCCTTGATTTTTAGAGGTGTTCTCTTATCAAAATCGGCAAATCCATAGGTTTTTGCATATTTTAATTTTCCGTTCTGCTGGATATAAACCACTCCGTTAAAATCTCTGGGATTTCGGTTTTTTAATAAATTGTCAATTTTTTCTACGTAATCCGCTTTCTTTTGTGCAGAAGAATAATGAGGAATAAATAGTATTGTTAATACAAATATGGTGAGTTTAAAAACCTGGTTCATTTATGTTTGCAATAATTTGATGTGATTTTCAGTTTATGTTCATTACTGATTAAAATTGCGATCTTCACTCCATATCTCTAGCTGATGGCAGTCGATCAGTCAACTTCAGAAAGGACTTTTAATGACTTGTTCAGAGGAACAGTATCGCGTGGAGCAAAAATAGAACAGATAGGTTAATATACCAATTCTTTTTCTAAATAATTCGACATTATTTTCCAATTGCTTTACCAGGTTCATAATCATAATACTAGGCACAAACCTCTGACTCCCTTTCCTGAGATTTTGTCGATATCTACACTTAGCCCTATAATAGCGTCAGCACGACCGATGAACACATGCGCCAGAGTCCTCAAAAGTTACGGCAGGTAATATTTTTTTGGGGCCTCACCTGACCCTATGTCCGTAAAAAGGGTGTAATCTTTCCCCGATTCAAACTTTATTTTTACCTTATTAGTCTGCACCTGGGCATTCCAGCTCCAACTATTTTGCCACAAAACGATACTACATAGTCCAAAGGCTCCATTTTGATTTAACTGCAGAAGGGCTAATTTGATTGACTTTCTGATAAAACACATGGAAATTCTTATTCCAAATCGTATAATTATGCGTAAATCTGAAGACAATTTTATTATTATCTTTTGTCTGGAGGATGACTAGCCAAACATGATGATTCGTTATTATTACAGAAGTCTTACTCAACTCCACTATATCTGTAAGCGGAAAAACCACCTTTCTATTATGCTTAGTATTGATCGCATAAAAATTCACATCATCAAAATACAAATCTTCATCACTAACCAGGTTATCCTCCAACCCCAGCAGAATCGGCCGTGAGGATATTTTTCTTAGTTCACCCATCGTTAAATCTGCAGAACTTTGATCAATGATCTGGTTATTATCGGGTTTAAACCCAGCAGCGTATTTTCTGTAAAGTACAATAGACAACAGAATAAATATGACTAAACCAGCGATCAGTATAAGATATAAATACATCCTTCTATCTATTAAACTAAACTTTTTCTTTATGTGAAACATCTGAATAGCTCCAAAGATATGCAACCTCACAATTTTATTGCCAAAACTAAATGATCAAAATATTCTACCTGTTTTTGGCTGCTCTTCACATTTCCTGAACTCTGTTTTAGCGCAGAGGGCCTAGGATTTTGAGCATATGAAGTAAACCTAAAAAGAATACCGAATTTACGTAAAATTTAGATTACAATTTCAAATTATTATCAGGGAATTGCACAACTAAACTACTACAATCTATTAAACTTCAAAATGTTATATATTTTAGTTGTACTAAAATATGACGGATATGAGAAAAGTAATCGGGGCAATCAATATTTATAGGGTCAAAAATGTCCGAACGAATAGTCATGAGGTTTCGAATCAAGATGGTCAAGGGTATCAAAGTATCGATTTGAGTTCCTTTAAAAATATACGAACATGAGGTTATTGAATTAATAGACGGAAGCTAAAAAAGAACTTACAGTAGAAGTAAAATGCTCAGGCTGGTCTAAATGAACTGAATGACCGGCATATGGAATTTGTTCGATCTCCATTAGTGTATTAAGAGATTGCAGCTCTTTGGCAACATTGCAAGAAACTATTCCTTTATCGCCAAACACAAGCAAGCTAGGAACAGAAACTTTTCCCATTAATTCCTTATAATCAGGATTTGGAGGAATAAGCACATCAAATGCCTGTATACACGTCTGAAGTCTTGCTTGAGCAAATATTTCCAATAGCTCAGTGGACCTCTGGGGACGTCGCCTCCTTCCTTCAGATATTACTTCCTCCATCGACATTTCCAAAACTTTCAGATGCTGCTGAGCTACATCGCTGTTATAAACTTGGTACTGAACATCAAGTTCAATAAACGTTGGATCGGAAAGTACCAATGTGTGGAGCAGGTCTGCTCTAAGGCTTGCTACTAAGGCAGCAGTCATTCCCCCCATAGAATGCCCTAATAATATTACCGGTGGCAGCCGGAGTGCTTCAATGAAGCCGATAATGTCGTTTGCATGATCGTTATAGGTGTACCCGAAATCTGGTTTACCTGATTTTCCATGTCCCCTTGCATCGGGCATTATTACATCATAATCTTGCTCTAATCGCCTTGCTAGATCCATCCAACAAAGACCACTTGTCATAAGTCCGTGTAATAATATGATAGGAGGTTTGGTACCTCCTGTCCTTGTAAAGTGTATATCTATATTATTTGTACGGCAGTATGAAGAATTCCAATTTTTCATATTAAAAGTTAAACTAAGAAATATAGATCCTTTTTCTCAATCACACAGAATCATCTTTTCTGAATAACAATCCCTCCGAACCTGGCTTCTCGGGCAACAAACGCCTTGCCATCGATGTAGCATATATATTCGCAATGGGTATTATCTTCAGAAATAATTTCACCAGCGGTATTCTTGCAGATAACTTTTAATCCACCTGAAAGATCAATATTATAAAACTCAACAAACAGTCCATCTTCGTTATACTTATCTTTGGAAAGGCAAGTCGAGCAGATTGCTTTTGGATATCTTGGATTATTTGCTATCATAGCCTTGCAGTTGGAGCAGTATTGTTTTATCTCTCCTGCTTTGAGATCTGTGGGATTTAATTTTTGGCAGGCATAATGTCTATCCAGCAGATTTATTCTTTTATTCTGATTAAATGCGACCGATTCGGACGAAGAAACAAGCGTACCCGCTTCTGCATCGTACAACTTTTCTGAAATAAAGTCATTGTCTCGTTGTTCATCATGTATTCTTTGCGATATCAGGCATAGCTTACCGTCATCGCTGATCGTCTCGCTCACTTTATAATTAAAAAGTGTCCGATATACGTAAGGGATGAGTATCTTGGCCTTTACGGGGTCAATGATAAATTGTCTGACATCTAACTGCTTCACCGAGCCTTGATGCGGGACATCTTTTTCTTTTGTAGTCGTGACAACAAGAAGCTTGGATTCATAATCGATAAAGGACTGCAAAATCTCCCATCCTTTATCAGGGATCAGTTCAAAATCACCATGATTGGATTTCCGCTTTTTAAAAAAAGTGCTTCTGAGAATTTTCATGTCAGTAATTACTGTCAGCTAAGGTAAAAAAATTAAATAGATCTTTGAGTAAATAAGTATTATCCACTATCACAATACATTCCCAGGTTATACATTCCTAGTTTTTAAGAGGATAAGAAATGATTTCAACATCATTTTCGATATGTGCGCCAAAAGGTCTGAGTGCTTTACCTGTCAAGACATTCTGAATCGCATAGGTATTTTCAAAATGTAGCTTTTTTTTTGATGTCTTTCCGCACCCTAAAACATATTGCCACGATAAAGACGAGTAAGACAAGCCTCGATAAAATGATTGATATACCCCTGTTTTTTAATTCTTTGGCCAGGTGTTTGGTGATCCAGATAAGGTATAATTTAGATAACCCATAAGCACGATCAGGCTTATAATTTTTAACCGATTGAAAATCATTAAAATCGGGCTTACCTCCTCGTCTATGCATTGCGGAATACATATTGATAATCCTTGCGGATTGACTTTTTGCTAAGTGATCAAGTAAGTGGGCTTTACATTAGCTGAAATTAGAAACTTATTGGAATGCTGGAGATTTCAAAATGTTCAGGGCATTTGTAAATATGATATTCCGCTCAAAGAGAAGCTGAACCTGATATTTGCAAGAATAGATAAAATGATCAAAATTATAGGCCTTAAATTATGGACAATTAAGTAAATTACATGAATAATAAATTATACGAAATGAAAGTCACAGACAGACAGAGCTTCATCAAATTTCTTGATTTGTTGCGCCTGGATTTGCTACAACATCCTGAAACTTGGGAAAACAAAACCTTACCTGATTTTCTGGAAGCTTTGGCGACATATACAGAAGATATCCAAGGGTATTATGATAATACAAATGCAAACGTGGATGCTGAAAAAGCTTCGTGGTCAACATTTGCTGATATTTTCAAGGGAGCTAAAATTTATGAGTAATATGAAGCATAAACTTCGATTTTCTCATGTTCGCATATTTCCAACGAACATTTACTTAAGTATACATACCAACACTACAGAATAATATATGAACGTAAAGCTTAGTGTTAATAGAGATTTGAATGCAAACGACATTCTGCAACTTTACCAAGCTAATAAATGGAGCGCAGCCGAAAAACCAGAACTACTGATTAAAGCACTCGTAAATTCGCATTCTTTGGTCACGGCATGGGATGGTACAACATTAGTAGGCCTCGGAAATGCTATTTCCGATGGGTATCTCGTGGTTTATTATCCGCATCTACTGGTGCTACCCTCCTATCAAGGCAAAGGGGTTGGTCATTTGATTATGGATAAAATGCAAGAGATTTATAAGGATTTTCATATGCAGATGCTTACTGCTGACGGTAAAGCCATAGACTTTTATAAAAAGAATGGTTTTGAACGAGCTGGTCAAACAGAGCCTATGTGGATCTATTCTGGCGGTGATCATTAAAATGGAGGAAATCACAAAGTTCGAGCAAATATTGTCAGCAATAATGGCATGATACAAACATTACAAATATCATATAGTGATTCCTTGTTAAATTCTACTTCACAAATTAAGAGGAATTGGATTTACTATTTTTTTACGGGCAAACTAGCCGAATATAAGAGATTAAAAAAACTTAAACGTGTTGATTATTGGTGGGTAGAAATTGACGATATAAATAATTCAATTACAAGGAAGATTCCCTTTGATGTTTTTAAAAATCCAATAAGGGGATTGAGGGACGCAGAATTACATTTAAACTCCATTCAACCCATAAAGGACATAGATAGGGAGTTGTTTAACGATATGTGGAGTATATATGACAATTTCAATTTCAACAAACTTGAGCAAATCATTTCCAAATACTTGAAAAACTGGAAAAGCAAGGACAAATTTAATCCGCCCGTGTTTCCTTCGATAATAATTGACTTAAAATATCCCAAAGATATTATTGAATTGGAAACGATTGAAGAATTAGTAGACCAAGTTGATTTCATTGGATATGAATGGTCTGAATCAGAACGATTGATTGATTCGACAGGAAACATGTACAGCACTGAATACCTAAATTTTGGACATCCGGTTGGCGTTGTACTACCGAACAAAATTGATGGAAGTATAACGAACGAAGAACTACTCCTTTTAATAGGGAATAACAAACTGAACTTTAAAATTATTGATTAAACATCCTATGCTAAAAATAACAGATATTAATCAAGGAGACTTGTTAACATTCAAAGCCGCTGACAATAAATTTAAAGTGTTGCTTTGTACGAGTACGCGCAAGAACAAAAGTCCGCAATATTTTACTTTCGCGGCATTGACCTACGACAGTTTCGACAAGCCTACTACTTCAAACATTAATGATATCGAATTCTTTGGAATAGGAAATAGAAAGTGTGACTACTTCAAATATTCTGATGATGAACTTAAAAAGATGTGGTCAATTCATCCTGAGACTGAACCATACTTTTTAGGTTCTTACGGATTTTTAATTTTCCGAAAAGACTTTATGAAGTTTCGAGACAATTTTGAAGTTATTGGTAATTTAAATATTATTGACTACCTCGACAAAAACGGGAATGGTAGTATGAATATAAGTGACTGGGAATTAATTAAGGACTTTTTCGCAAATAGAATTAATTCCGTTATGCCGGCCAGAGAACAGAAAACCTTTAAGATCTGTGCAATGATTAAAGATTGAGGAGGACAGCTGGTAGAGCGACCGACAAAGAAACCTACATATATCGCTAAAGACAGTAGTACCGATGACTAGATTGGCTGCTATGGATCATGAGATCGTGAAATCTCCCTCCCTTCGATGGAATTGGTCGTGGTATGCTAAATTAATATGTTTACAGCTATTAAAAAACGAAGATGCTATTGAATTTCTGAAAAAGCATACTATCCTAAGGAGTATATCCGCAAATAAAATTTCGTGTTAAATCTGGTATATTTCCCAAATCACGCCACCCAATACCAATTTGACAAGTGTGCCATCTTCAACAAGTGTATGTAGCACCTCATGTAATTCCGACTCCTCCAATTTACCTATTCCATAAGTTTTATTGGTTAAAATAAATTCGCTCATTTTCCATAAAGAAAACTTTATGGGATATTCATTGGTTGGCATAAAATCAAATTCACATACTATTCCGTCTTTCTCTAAACGGCAGCCCGCACCATGAAACTGGTAATTGAATCCACCAATTTGTCCCGAGCGATTTCGACTGCTCTTTTGTTCAAATTCATCCATATTTGGAGAAAACTGATATTTGAAGTCGTTTATGAAAGTGACATAATCGTTCAATACTTTTCTTATTACTAGATTAATCATATTGCATCAAGATACAAATTAGATATGTAAATTAGTTGCTTAGTTATATATATTAATACAATGGGATTTTTTTGGATTCACAAGTTATCATTTATGTGTATTGTATCGATAAGCATCTTATCGCAAGCTGTCGGTCAGTCCCTTGTTTTGGATGACTCAATCGCGGATATTCCTCCTCACATGATTGAAGTATTTCCTGAGCCACCTTATGGTACAAACGGATTTAAAAATTGGATTGTTAAAAATTATAAGATACCAACTGCTGCCAAGAAAGCAAAAGTAAACGGCAAACTGATTATCAATTTTACGATTGAGAAAGATGGCCGGCTAAGTAATTTTCAGATAACCAAAGATATTGGTTATCATACAGGTGAAGCATTAATTGAATTAATTAGAAAATCTAGTCCCTGGAAACCGGGATATCAAGATGGACGTGCTGTAAAATGCGGATACACCTACCCGCTGAGGTTTGACGCTGGTAATCTAGCATTAGAAAATAACAAAAGAAAAACTAAATAATAGCGAATATGTTTCCCACAGATCATGAATTCATTATGGTTTACGCACTGTACATACTCCTATTTTGCTATATCAGCTATAGGTTTGTAATTGGTGGTAGAGGTGAAAAAGTTCAACTGATATGTATTGTGTCCATTAGCCTTGCACTTAATATTTTTCTCTATATAGATCCCGCGAATTTTCAAGGTGGAGCATCATTAGTTGTGCTATTCTACTCATTAATTATTTGGGCATGTACTACTCTGATAATATTTGTAAATCGCATTTTTTCAAGTTGGAAAAAGAAAGTTTAGACATTATAATTATGAAAAAAGAAATACAAAATTACATTATACAGCATTATCTTCATTTGATATCTTCAAAAGAGAAACTTGCTTATAAACATGCACATTCACTTTTAAAAATAGATCAAAATGAAGATATTGATAAAATAAAGAGAGTTTACTTTAAAGCTGGATGGCTGACCAAAGACGAAAATGCACTAAGTTTATTGAACAACGGCCTAGAGAAATTTAATGAAGATACCGCAACGCTTATCATGCGTAATCATGCTTCTGAAATATTTTTTAATTACTGTCCCAATTGTGGTAAGCTAGCCAGAACTCCAACAGCAAAACAATGTCGTTTTTGTTATTGCGACTGGCACTGAAATGACTTCTTGTGCCTTTCAGCCGGATTTTATAAATTCAACGCATAAGCCATAGCATGAAACAGTTCATAAAACTATCCCAAATTTCTGCCCTTACCATCCTTGTGGTTGGGTGCAAAGATCCATCTCCCACAAAGACAATGGATTTTGGTCTATTTACGCTTGAAGCTCCTTATAAATGGCAGCAGGTCAAACAAAACGGAATAGACAGTTATGTAGGCGCTATTGCTGTAGATAAAAGAGATACGCTTTACTTTGATATGGGCATGTATTCAAATACGGTAATATAGATAATGAAGAGAATTAACGGTCCCCTATTTGTACATCTCAGCTTTATGGCTTTAACATTTTATGCATTATTAACAGACGGTGATTGGCTGAGGTATTTTACGGGGAGTTTAAATTTTAACCTGATTATTTTTGGATTGCAAGTTGCAGGACTTATTTATGCGGGATACCTGCAGGCGCAAAGAAATAGAAAAATATTCACCGTATTCCGCCCAACATTGATTGGACTATTGATGCTAATATCTTGTATACTCATTACGGGAAACTATCAGTTTAATACCAATATAGATATCACCATTTTATGCCTGGTTCCTGAGGCCTATTACATAGCATATGATGTTTTAATAGCTCATCTCATCAAGAGAATCCCGCTCCCATTGAATATAAATTGGCAATTTCAAGCGAAATGCATTTATATTATTCTCTCAGCCATATTTCCCGTGGTCGGATATGCTGTCTTTACATTGAAAAGATTACCTTCAACACGTAAATAAGAATTTATGGAAGATAATTGTGATAAATATGGCCTTTCAAGTGCTATGGGGCCAAAATTAAGGGAACTAGTGCAAATCCAGCTTGCTGATGAACTAAATAGTTTGTTAGGTATGAGCTTTAAATTTGATTTTCACTGGTCAGAATCCTGCATAGAAGGGCATGATGGAATGTTTCTGGATGGTAGCCTAGAAAATTACTCGGGTATTATATTGACCGACAAACAAGCATCAATTAAAGCCAATGGTTGGATGGACTTTATTCAGGAAGGGAGTTTCTTCCTCGCTTGTTGGGATCAAATAACAGTTTGGCAGAATAATAATGAGATATTTTCAAAAGATTTTGGAATTTCCAGCTTCGCCTTTGATTTAGTTCATGAGGAATTGCGTTGGCATCTGAAAGAAGCCAGAAAACACTAAAGAAATGGAAAATTTAAACGAAAGAGTTTGATATGCTTGTTATGGTTCCACCGAAGGTTTCGAGAAATTGGAACGGAGGTATTAACTTTATCAGAACTACATTTACTCCTACTGCGTTTACTTATGGACGAATATATTTAATAACTTTATCTTAAGATGATTTTATACCCCGCCAGTTTTACCACATAATAGCAATGAGACAATTAATTACGGCTATAAAACAAAAGCACGAGAAAGATGGAATTGACATCTATCCTGGAGCAATGCTCTCGGAGATTGATACCTTTGAGCAAAAAATTGGATTTCCTTTGCCCGATGAGTTTAGAAGATTTTATCTCTTATGTAATGGTTTCGGTTGTAATGAAGATATTTTCAATATTATACCACTTGATGGAATAATGGAGTACTCAGACAACTATGGGGATAATTGGTTTTATTTTTCAGAATATATGATTAATTCAGATATATGGGGATTAAGGTATTTAGGAGATTGCCGATATGAAATATTTAATGCAACGCACCCTAAAATTGCATTGACGTCGTCCCTCACAGAGTTTTTGCAGCGTTTTTTAAAAGGGAATGTCTTCGACCCCGGAGGATTATATCAGTGGCATCGAGAGTTGGGTATTACATCCTAAAATTCCATCGATATCGACACTAAGCCCAATAATAGCAAGCACGAATTGCCTGTGCACGCTGCTTGAGCGCTTCGGTAACACGCTTGTACATCTCCTGCATCTGCTTCTCATAGGTGGTAGAGTGGCCACCAAAAAAATCTACATAGCTCGCTCCTCTATCGCTAAAGATATTGGTACCGGATGACAACATTGGCTGCTATGGGAAGTTTGGAATTGGTCATGGTATGCTGAATTAATATGTTTACAGATATTAACTTTCAAGATGATTACAAACTAGAAGGCTAGGGTATGGGTCAGTTCTACTTTATATGGAAACAGAGTCCAATATAAGGGACATAGCTGAACTCCGTAATTTATTTGCACATTTAGTGGAACAGTCCCCCAATAGCGAAACTTAGAGATTTTCGACCTCTTCGACTGAAAGTCCTGTGCCTTTAGCAATATCCTCTACAGGCAGCCCCATTTCCTTAAATGCTTTAGCAGTCTCAAGAGCTTTTTTGCGTTCCCCTTCTGCTAGACCTTCCGCTTTACCTTCTGCCTTACCTTCTGCTAGACCTTCCGCTTTACCTTCCGCTAGACCTTTAGCATGTCCTAAAGCTTCTCCGGATTTCTTGGCCGAATTGAACACACTCTCAGCATCGCGCTTATGTTTTAAACTTGCTTCGTATGACATTAGTTCCTCCTCCGTTAATTTACCTATCTCTCCTATCTCAAAGATAAGACCAAATATTCTTTTATCCAAAAATGATGGCAATCTATCCATGGTACTCAAGTGTTTAAGTAAGTACAACCATTGATCCATAACTGTCTTTAGTTCTTCTGGCTGTTTATTAAACAAGGGAAGCGAAATCATCTTATATCCCAATTTATCATAGAATATTTCCTTGGTCAATTTGTCACACAGCGCCACATCATAAAAATAAGGACGCTCTGTCACACGGGACATATTAGAACTTCCATTTCCATCCATGTTAAACTCCAGAATACCGATAAAGTAAACCTCTGGTAGGTAATAATCGTCCCCTTTCTTACCTCGCGCTAATTGTTTATTGATGAGACGTGAGGTATAATACACCGCGCGATCCTTAAAAAATTCTTGAAAGAGCTGCTGCATCTCAATGATGAAAACTTCACCATCGCTGCCGATACAGTGTAAATCAAATACAACACGACGCATTTCCTCATAATCACCATCATGTTCTACAGGTTTATATCTTAGATCCGAAATTATCTTCTCTCCATGAAATAGACTATTGAGAAACTCAATCAGTAAGATCTTGTTGTCCTCTCTACCAAAGTAAAATTTCCAACCGAAATCGGTACGTGGATCTACATATTTACCCAAGTGCTTTTTTGATCTAGCCATAATATTTATTAATTGGTTTTCCATCAAATATACAATATTAAATAAATAAAAAACTAAAATAATTAGCAAAAAAGTTGTGATCAGTTAAAAGATTTACGAAATTCCATAGGAGAAATATTAGTTTTAGCCTTGAACAGCTTATTGAATGATTGGGAATGTTCAAAACCCAGCTCATAAGCGATCTCGCTGATGCTAAGTTCAGTTGTAGAAAGTCTCTCTTTGGCTTTTTCAATTACTTTCTCGTGGATGATCTGCTGGGTGGTTTGTCCTGTCAGCGATTTGAGCATGCCCCGCATATACTGTGTCGACATATTTAGTTTCTCCGAGAGTAACTGTACCGTAGGTATCCCATTCTGTATAATATCTTTTCCTTCAAAATATTCGTTAAGAAATATTTCCAGCTTTTCTAAAAATTGATGACTAGCTTTCTTACGTGTGATAAACTGGCGCTGATAAAACCGCTGGGAATAATTAAACAGGGTCTCCAATTGAGAGATTATTATATTTTGGCTGAACTGGTCAATATTGCTGTGATATTCCTGCTTGATGTTTTCAATGATCTGCAGCATTTTGAGTTCCTCGTCTTCTGATAGAAACAGGGCTTCATTCACAGAATAATCGAAAAATTCATATCTTTTGACAGATGCTGCCAGTGGCGTATTCCAGAGAAAATCCGGATGGATCATTAGCATCCATCCGGAAGGATTCTTTCCTTTCTCTTCCCGTATCACACTTAACACCTGATGCGGTGCCATGCAGAACATCACTCCTTGGTCAAAATCATAATCCTTCTGCCCATATCTGTACTTGTGGTCCATATCCCGTTTTACAGAAATCGTATAAAAGTCGAACAGCAAGTTTTGTTTTCCAATTACGGACGGTACTTTCATATCTTCAAAATTGATTACGCTGATCAGCGGATGCTTTGGTACCGGCAATCCCCGAAGTTTATGAAACTCAGAAATGGTCTTTAGTCTTATCGGTTTATTATCGGACATGGCTTTACAGAATTTTGTGTTTATGTGGATTATAATAAAAATACAAATTACTGAAGATCAGAAAAGTAATAGGAACCTTTTAAATCTTCCAGTAAAGTAGGATGAACAGGACTCCAGTCCAGTGATTCCCTTGTCTGCACACTCGAGCTTTGGTTGTCAAGTTTTGCAAAATGTGTAAACCAGGAAAAGTGTTGTTCAGCTTGTTCTGGCTTCAGTGAAACTAGCGGGATGTTGAGACGTTCGGCAATTTCATTTGCCACTGTTTTAAGCTGAATTCCTTCCTCAGCTACAGCATGATATCTGGTTCCTTTTTCAAACGGTTTTTCAAGAGCCAAGCGGTACAGTCTTGCTGCGTCAAAGCGGTGAACAGCTGGCCAATGGTTATTTCCATCTTCAATGATGGCCGATACGCCTTTTTCCTTTGCAATTCTAATAAAGAGTGGTACAAATCCGATTTTATCCCCTTCTCCATGCACGGAAGGAGATAATCTGATCACCGCAACATTTACGCCTTTATTAACCTGATCGTCTGCGGCATTTTCGGTAGCAATCCTTGGATGCGGGTAGTTAACAACGCGGTCTTTCTCCATTGTAAATCCATCTTTTGAAAACAGCGCGGTTCCGGAGGTAATGAGAAAAGGTTTTTCAGTTCCAGCCAGAGCATCTCCAAGCGCTCCAATTACTTCACTGTCTAGGATACACATTTCTTGAAAACGACTAAAATCGTGAACAAACCCTAAATGGATCACAGCATCAGAAAGTCGGGCTCCTGACTTTAAGCTTTCAAAATCTGTCAGGTTTCCATAGTGGGCTTCCGCACCTGCCTCAACTAATTTCTTTGCAGATTCTTCTGATCTTGCCAGTCCTAGAACCTCGTGACCTGCTTCTAATAATTCCTGTACTACGGCTGTTCCAACAAAACCTGTAGCTCCTGTAATAAATACTTTCATATCTTAAATCTTTTATGAAGCAAAGTTCAGACTTGGCGAATTCACAAATGTAGCCAAAAGTGACTATGTTGTAGCCGGAATAAAACCAGGCTTTGAAATTTCTATCAATATATAGCTTTGCAACTAAGCTACTCAATTTGTTGACCGGACATTTTGATCATATTGGCTGTCTGGGTTCAAAACCAATGACTATGCAATTTACCAATAGATGAACTATACAGACAAGTAAATTGAACCGTAGAAGAAAGCAATCTAGTTATTAAATCAAGACCTTTGTGTAGTAACATTAAATCAATCAAATGTCAGAAATCACTAAAATTCAATTGGGTAAAAACGGTCCCGCGGTTTCAAGGCTCTAGAAAAATTTATGCTGAGCAATTTTCATTTCAATATCCCTATCGAAAAGTTTGCACAACTTACAGGGAGAAGCCTTTCAGGCTATAAGAGAGATTTTCAGAAGACCTTCAATATGCCGCCACAGAAGTGGTTTTGTAAGTATTGTAAAATGAGGGTATTTCAAAGTCCAATACTGTAGCTGATGTTATATTTAAGTTGTCCATATGAAAATATAATTTAGTTTTATTAATCATAGTTACAAGACCATTGAGGAACAAAAAATTACTATAGCTAGCTATTTTCCATTCTAAATATTCGTTTTAAATTCACTTGTCTAAAACATATGTAAATGCCAACACGCTCATTGACGCCTAAATAAACGTCAAGAAGAAAATCATTTTTGTTTTCTGCCGATGTTGCTTTAGCTTATACGCTTATCTTCTCAACAACTTCTGTTTGTGAAATAAGGGAACTTGGTACGTCGGTGATAATATGGCAATGAAAGTACCGCAATTCTTTAAATCCTTTTCATATTATAATAGATTATATCTTGCTAAACTTTATTTTTGAATAATAGTTTTTCACCATAAAAAAATTAAAATTTTATATGATATTTTGTTAGATTGAAGCCTTACCGCTTTTCAAACATTGAATAAATATAATAGTACAACGGTCATATATGAAAACAGAAACCCAAGAAAAATTTGACAGAATCATAAAAGAAAGCTTTATTAAAATCTTAAAACCGCTTGGTTTTAAAAAGAAGGCCAACAATTTTTATCTGCCGCTTGAGAAAATCGGTCACATCATAAATATTCAAAAAAGTTATTATAGCACTAAAGACGATATCCGTTTCACTATAAACGTTGGAATATTTTCGCCCGAGTATTGGCTAGCGTGCTTTAACTTTCATAACAAAGGCGTACCGGCATATCCCACCGAACCTGAATGTATGATAAGAAAAAGAATTAGCTACATGAGGGGCCTACCCGATATTTGGTATAATATAACAACGATGACAGATGTTGAAGAACTAATTGCCGAAATGAAATACAATATTTCAAGCTTTATTTTACCTTTTTTTGAAAAATTAAACACTGAACAAAAGCTTATCAACGAACTGGAAACATCCGAGGAAACCTTACTCAACGTCGCCGCTAAAATAACGTTTTTCGGCGAGCTAAAGCTCCTGGATAAAGCCAGAGCCGAATACAGGAAAATATCAAAAGAAAATTGTAATCGATATCAAATAGCGAACCTCAAAGAATATGCAGAAAAGAAGGGTTTAATTTAGTTTACGATCAACTAGGACTAATCGCTACTTACCCATTTATAGTCATAGATCCTTCTATTTTAAAATATTGATTTTGATATTCTTAAAATCATCTATATTATAGGGTAATGGCTTTTTATATAATTTTGAGCTAATAAGAGTTATTGCGCTGACAATATCCGCTAAAAATGGTTAGGGCAGTTAAGGGGAAAAACTTAAATTAGACTTCAATATAAATTACTAACTAATGCACAATTCAAATATATTCTCACAGAAAGAAGCCATCTATATCGATGGAAGGGACAAGACCAACGATATCCAGTCCTATTCTTTCGTAGGGGAGAAATGTATTGTGGCATTTAAAAGCAGTAATAAAAAATATACGTACAATAAAGATAAAGTTCAGGTCATCAAATCGGCTTTGCAGAGCAAAAAAGCGGAAACAACATTCAATTATCTAAAAACAATTGCAGATGCTGTAGGGCTTAAGTCTGATGATGGAAAAAATATTCTTGAAGATAGCTATAATAGAATATCATTTATCCCAGAATATGCTATCCTATCGAACTATCTAAATGAAACACAGCCACAAGATTGTATCCCCTTCTCTCCCATTGAAATCTTTCCTTTTGGATTCAACCTCAGTCAACAAGAGGCTGTAAATAATGCCTTTGCCAACCCACTGAGTGTTATCGAGGGCCCTCCGGGTACCGGTAAAACGCAGACGATCCTCAATATTATTGCCAACGCTGTTATGCATGGTCAAAGTGTAGCTGTGGTGTCAAGCAATAACTCGGCAACGAAAAATGTGTATGAAAAATTGCATAAGAATGGTCTCTCTTTTATCGCTGCTTTACTGGGAAGCAACCATAATAAAAGAGAATTTATAGAATCGCAATCGGACATTCCTGACCTATCCGAGTTTCAGTTAACGGAGAAGCAGCTGACTAAGTTAAAACAGCAGAATAGTGAGCTCCTGTTACAGCTCACCGAAAAACTAGCACAGAAGAACGAGCTAGCCGCCCTAAAGCTCTTAATAGAAAATATAAAGACAGAACAGCAGCATTTTCTGAATACGGTGAAATCAATAGCAGAATTTAAACTGAATAGTAACCTCTCATCAGATCGGCTATTGACACTCTGGAATTCAGTCACCGATCTGGAGCATACTGGCAAACAGTTTAACTGGTGGAAGAAACTAGTCTATCGCTTCAGGTACCGCATCAAAGATAAGGACTTTTATACCCTATCGCATTGGGACATGATCAGGATCGCTCAGTCGGCTTATTACCGAACAAAGATTGCGGAACTGGCATCTCGTATCGGATCATTGGAAAAGGCTTTACATAACTTCTCCTTTGATGCAAAGATGCGTGAGTATACGGAAATCGCGATGCGGCTTTTTAAAAATGTGCTTTACAACAGGTATCAGCACAAGGATCGTCCGATATATCAGGAGGCCGATCTGCGTGGTAAGTCCACAAGTTTCATTGAAGACTATCCCGTCATCATGAGTACCACCTATTCGCTGCGAAGATGCCTGGCTGAGCATACCGTCTATGACTATGTGATCATTGATGAATCTTCACAGGTGGATATGGCAACGGGTGCATTGGCCCTGTCATGCGCCAAACGTGCCGTTATTGTCGGTGATCTCAAGCAGCTGCCGAATGTAGTGGATGCCACAATGGCCCAAAAAACAGATGCGATCTTTCATGCATTCAAGCTGTCTGATCCTTATCATTATGCGAAAAACAGTTTACTCGCATCCATCACACAGTTATTCCCTGGTATCCATAAAACACTTCTGAAAGAACATTACCGTTGCCATCCAAAGATTATTGAATTCTGTAACCGTAAATTCTACAACGATCAGCTCATTATCCTATCTGAGCCAACATCAGAGCGTGAACCGCTCCTGGTCTATCGTACAGTGGCCGGTAACCATGCGCGGGCACGGATGAATCAGCGACAGATCGATGTTATCCTACAGGAGATTATTCCACAACAGCAGCTTGCTTCGGTTGATCTGGGTATTGTGACACCTTATCGTAATCAGACAAATGCTTTGCAGGGTACTTTTGCGGGTACGGAAATTATAGCTGACACGGTTGATAAATTTCAGGGCAGAGAAAATGATGTGATTATTCTATCGACGGTCGACAATGAAATCTCCGAGTTTACGGATAACCCTAACCGACTAAATGTTGCAATCTCGCGCGCTAAAGACCAGCTGATCTTGTTGGTACATGGCAACGATTCTGAAAATGAAAGTAATATTGCAGATCTGATCCGTTATATTGAATACAATAACTTCACGATCATACAAAGTAAGCTGCATTCGATCTTTGATTACCTATACAAAGGTTATGAGGAAAAACGGCGCAGGATCTTGTCCCAGAAGCGTATAAAATCGATATTTGATAGTGAAAACCTAATGTATACGCTGGTGCGTTCGGTATTATCTGATGACAGGTTTTCTAAATATGATGTACTCCTCCACTTTCCATTGCGGAGCCTGATTGACGACTACTCACTCTTGACGCCTGCGGAAGCAAAGTATGCAAGCCATCACAAGACGCACCTGGATTTTCTGATCTACAACAAGCTTGGAAAGAATCCGGTCCTGGCGATCGAAGTGGATGGTTATGCCTATCACGCCGCCGAAGGCAAACAATCGGAACGCGACATAATGAAAGATGCCATACTGGAAAAGTATGGTCTACCACTACTCCGATTTTCTACTACGGGTAGCGGTGAGCGGGAAAGGCTGGCAAGGAAACTGGGTGACCTGTCTGCTCCTAAGCAATAGATAAGTTTCCCCCTATTATGGCTAGTAAATGTGATATCATTTCACATTAGCTCGCTCCTATCTCGCTAAAGACAGTGGTGCCGATTACAACGTTGGCAGCTATTGGATCATTATATCGTGAAATCTCCCTCCCTTCGATGGAATTGGTCGTGGTCACTATCATGGCATGCGACTTTTCAATCGGGCAAGGTTAATATTCAAGCCTAATATACATTATTTATGCTGAATTAATAGGTTTACAGCTATTAACTTTCAAGTTTAGTACAAACTGTAAGGCTAAGGTATGAGCTTAAAAGCGGGATTAGTTACGGGAAACCGTAGTCATTCCTTTCACATGTTCACATATTTACGAACGAAGAACATTGACTTCTAACAAGCGACTTGGTAAAACAGCGCTACTTTCGTATCTTGCGATACAACTACGCGACTTCGCCAATACGTAATCCACGACCAGCAAAACTAAAAGACAGAAAACTTAAACTATGACCTACGATTTTTTCGCTGACAAAGCCGATAAATTGGAAATTCTTGACTTCATTTTCAAGGACACTGACTTGCACGTTTACGACTCGTATTCACCATACGGGCAAGGGATTTGCCAATACAAAACTGTTAACGAAATATCATCAAAGTTTGACCTTGACAATGGAGACAAATTTGCTGTTACTTTTCAACTTTGGACACCAAGACATAAAGGTAAACCCATATTCAAAAAAATTGACCTTAACCCCAAATATTGTAAAGGTCACACCTTTCGATATTCGACAGAAGGTTGGGGACTTATTCAATTATATTTCGGTGGACTAAAGAACAGCGAACTTAATCAATCTCACATCGGACATTTTAATGAAAACGGAGCACTGAAAAACGAAAGCTCAACTACATTCAACGGAAAAGTAAATGCTTGGGACTGGACAGAAATTCAAGCGACATCAAGAAAATTAAAATATCAAATTCATAATAAACTGGCAACAAAAAGAATTGGAAGCTTCGGTATCTTATCGGGCGCGGACCAACTTGAAACACAAGGAATAAAGTTAAGATGAGATAAGATTACTGTTCAAGATTGGATAATAGAAAGAAAAACTATGACCGCCGCGCCGTTACCTATAAACTATCGAACAACACCTTCAGGCCTCTATAAAGCTATTAAGGCAAAGAAAGACGCTGGAGTCGCTGGTGCAACAACAAATCCGATTAAAGTTCAATCCAACACAGGATGTAATTAATATGAAAAAAATAATTAAGTATTTAGTCCCTATACTTCTAATAATAGTAGTATTTAATTTGAATCCATTGAGAACGCTTTGTGATTGGCTCGTAGATACATACCATTACAAATTTGCAAATAGCTCCGGTGACTTCTATATAAGAGCAACTAGCGCTGAAAACTTCGAAGGGATAGAGGAGAGTTGGCATGCATATTTGAAAAAGGGCAATGTAAAATCTAACAATACTACGTTATACCGATTGTTTCCGATGAATCCTTTTGCTTTTTGGAGATATTACAATTATTTCAACCCTATTTATAAACTACCTTATAAAAATATAGAAGAAATACCCAAACTGAAATCTGATTAGCATAAACTATTGAATAATAAGGATTAGCAACAATTGAATCTAGGTCAGATTTTACTGAACTAAAGGTGAAAATAAAAACTTATATGTTGAATGAAACCATTTTGAAATTTGTACGCTTTGGTATTGTTGGCACGATAAGTTTTTTGGATCTGAATAGTCAACCCAAATCGGAAAATTTAAAGCTAAGAGTTTATTCAGGCGATAAAACATATTTAATTTTGTTTATAATCATTTGGGATGATAAATCTTTGAAACAAGATAAAAATCCATATTCGTGGCACTTATAAAAAGCCCCTTAAAAAGTGCTTTCAAATGGCGTGAGAGCAGTTGGTTCGATTCCCTCCTTTCCTACCGAACAAAGAAAAACTGTAAAAGTTACCTGCAGGACGACTAAAAAAATCTACATAGCTCGCTCCCATTTTACCTTTTCCTTATATGTTTCATGCTTTACCCTCTCTTCTTTTTAAAAACTGATAAATTTCATCGTGAGAAAGATCCCATTCATTAGCTGTTTCGGGGATATCTGCCAATTGAGTTTCAAGTAAGGGGTGATTGATTTTTACGTTTCCTAATCCTTGCTCACTTCGTATTTTTTCAATTAACCTGATCTCATACGGAATAAAATTTAACGAAAGGATCTCTGAAAATCTATCTTTTAAATCTAATGAGCTATAAATGTGAAAATCGCATATTTCAGAAAGTAGGTCACCAATAACTTTTTCATCCGTTGAGTGCCATTGATCCAGGAATCTCCTATAAATATGATCAACAGGTAAAGTGGAATACAATTCCTGATTTATTTCCTTCGTTTGAATCAGGTCATATAAAATTGCTAAAAGCAAATGATGCGTCTCCTTCTGTTTGTATTTTTTCCTGTCCTCTTCAAATAAAAGTTGAAAATAGGCTCTCGATAATCTTGCGAGATCATCCATATTCCGTAAAAGTGACAAACCGATAATACATCCTATAGATTTCGGTGTCACCTCTTTATAAGCAAACAGTTTTTCTAAAATATGCTGTTGCCATAGTAAATAGCGCGTAATATATTTCCATCCCTCTTTTTGATCATTCAAAATAAGATATTTAGGATATTCTCTTGCATGGATACCAATTCCTAAAGTAAGATTTCTGGCAATTGTATCCTTAAAGCCCTCTTTGATATCATCCTGGATACTTTGTTTTATTAAATCAAAATACTGATCGATTTCTTTCTAGCTGACACTTCCCTTTTTTGCTTTATCGATCTGTTTTTTAAACTCGCCTATTATTTTTTTGTGATCCATATTTAAATCAGAATAGATTATAAATACTAAAAATATTGATATGGGTATTACCCTGAATAAACTTGCTTTATTGCTCCTTATTACTGATTTATAACATCACTTTTCAATGATCACATTTCTGTGTTCTCGGCCCCAGTTAATCATTTCCTGAATTATCTTCCCAAATGTTTTACAATATCCCGTGGGTTCATATTCGATTAGTACTGGCGTTTCGGGATAAACGTTCCTCCTTACTAGCTTGTTCAGTTCCATATCCTTTAATTCCTTAGATAGCATCCTTGTTGTTATACCAGGAATACTTCTTTCTATTTCACGGAATCGCTTATTTCCGTTGCAGATCGAATTGATTACTGGTATTCTCCATTTTCCTCCGATAAAATAAAGGGTGTCCTGTAATGCCCTAAGCTCTTCTGTCTGGTCTCTTTCCATAGCTACAAATTTAAGTGATATAACCAATGTTACTGATATACTCTGTTATACTGGTAACAAATGTATATCAAATTCACCATAAATTTGTCAAAGACATCAAAAAATATAAAAATGAATATGACAGATTTAGAAAAATTAAAAATCACCGATGACATAAGAACGGTAATGGCAAAGTATGTTCGTAATGCTGACAACAAAAACTTCAAGGAGCTTGCTGGTTTATTCACCTCGGACGGAACATTTGTTCCATTGGATGTCAACGGTGATGCTCTTGTCGAAATGTCAGGAAGAGCGGAAATAGCTGGTAAGATTGCTGCAAGTGTAGGGCAAGCAACCGCAATCCATCATTTATTTTCTTTTGAAGTGGACATACTGTCTCCTGAGAAAGTCCATGCTGTATTTTCTATGGAAGACCGCCTGATAAGACCTGAAAGCGAGAAGAGTGTCTTATTAAACGAAAGCAATGTTCCGGCATTCCGGACATTACATGGTTTCGGACATTATCATGGCGATTTCGTTAAAATAGATAACACTTGGTATATCGAAAAACTCGTACAGACCCGACTAAAATTGGATTTCACTTATTAAAATAACAGAACAATGAATACAGACTTAAAACCTTTTGAAATTAACGTATCCGAAGAGATACTTGCAGATTTGCAAAACAGACTAAAAGCTACACGTTGGTCTCAGGATCTGAACAATGAAGATTCTTATTATGGCATCAGTACAGCCTACCTAAAAGAGATCGTTGATCACTGGACTGGTGGCTATGACTGGCAGGCAGCACAGAAAGAACTGAATTCCTTTCATCAGCATAAGGTAGAAATAGATGGGCAGCCTATTCATTTCATTTACGAAAAAGGTAAAGGTCCTAACCCCACGCCGATTATTCTTTCACATGGATGGCCGTGGACTTACTGGCACTGGAGCAAAGTTATCCGCCAGCTCACCGATCCTGCTTCTTACGGTGGAGATCCCGGACAGTCTTTTGATGTCATTGTTCCTTCATTGCCGGGATTTGGTTTTTCTACACCGGTTAAGAACGGGGAAATGAATTTTTGGAAAATGGCGGAACTCTGGCATAAACTAATGACAGAAACATTGGGTTATAAAAAATACGCCGCTTCAGGAAGTGATTACGGAATGCTCGTTACTGCCCAATTGGGACATAAATATGCGGACGAATTGATCGGTATCCATTTGGGGCAGGAAATGCCATTGACCATCTTTCAGAGTGAAAGACCGTGGGATCTTACCGAAGGACAGATGATACCGAAAGATGCATCTCCTGAGCTGCGTGATGGCATCATCAACCTACAGCGCACCTATGCTTCCCATGTTGCGGTACATATGCTTGATGCACAGACCATCACGCATGGACTGAACGATTCCCCTGTTGGAATGCTTGCTTGGATACTACAGCGCTGGAAAAAATGGAGTGACATTCATGGCAATTTTGAAGATGTGTTCTCAAAGGATGATATTATTACTTTTGCCATGATCTATTGGATAAATCAGGCTATCGGTTCCTCTATCCGTGTATATTCCAACGCCAATAGGTATCCATGGAAACCATCACATGATAGGACCCCGATTGTGGAAGCACCTGCAGGCTTTACTTTCCTCGCAGGGGATGCCTATCCTCCCCTGGGTACCGAGAAAAACCGTGTGGATATTTTCAAAAATGGCCCGATGGCAGCGCAATTTAATACCGTATATGCAAAAGCATTTAAGAAAGGGGGACATTTTGGCCCTTGGGAAAATCCGGAAGCATTTATAGAAGGGATCACAGATACTTTTAAGCTTCTTAAATAGCCATCTCATACCCAAGAAGATCTTTTGAAATGGTCTTCACAAAAAGCCTCAATATGTGTATTCATATTGAGGCTACTAGATTTCTGTTCTGAATGATTTTTATAACATTTTATAGCTTTTGAATTACCGTATTAAACGTTTAGTTTTTAACCCTTTAGCCTTTATTCGGATATTTAAAAATTCTTGCCAAAGGTCGCGTAGAAAATGGTAAAAATTCTTTGTATCGATTTCCCGTTAAATTTCCTATAGCTTCATACAAAGATCTGCCAACATTTCTAAATCCAATTCCTCTAAAATCAGTTAAATAGATATCCATCTCATTCTCGGATTTTGATTCATAATCCCAGAAGAGATAAAGACCGTTATCACTTGAAGCAAAGGGAAATAATCTTTTTAATAGTTCTGGAGAACCATCCGGTTCTATATCAAACCAAATATCAGCATTGGTAACATCGTGAATATAGGTACTTTTAATTTCTTCTGTTCGAACAAATATAGAATCTCCATAAAAGAGGGTGTCAAAAAGGTGCCCTTGTAACCGTTAAAGGAGGAAGTTTGGCTAAATGACCATTTTGATCTAAAAATAACCTTTATTAAACTCACAAATTTTAATTGTGCTCAATCTTTCATTTTGTAAGAAATGTTCGATATTGTCCGCCTTTAAACGATCATTGCCGGCAAGTTTAAACATGATGGTACCATAATTTAGTTTAGAAAACTCTATTCTTAACTTCTCGATTTCTAATCTATGCACCTACTCGCCATTCTCTAAGAAATTATCCAAAAGCAATAATTTCTGACATAAATAGTATACTTTATCTTCATCCAAAATAACATCTTTCTTAAAGTTAGATAATAATGAATCTTTAATTTTCTCCCACAAAGATTCTTCCTCAATAAAAATCAAATAATTCAATTTTTCAACGTTTAGCCCCAACTTATCAATGAGATAATTTGCTACTGTTTTAGGAGAAATTTGGCTTCGATAAAAACCCCTCAGATTATCAATGGGTTCCCACCTGCTCCTGTCTAATGATAAATCAACTTGTCTCAAATAGGCATATAAAAATACTGCAAAAGAATATTTAATTTTCATCTTTCTAATTCTGTTATGTTTAGGTGGCAGATATAGTAAACTCAACCTTCATCGGATAGATGGCAACAATATAGTTATTTATTATTTTTCTTCTAACAAGATTATTCATGTTGCATGAAGGTACAAAATGAGTATGTAAAGACATTGAGATTCCACAAACGTAATATAGAGAATGAAGAAAATTAACGCTCCCCATATACTTAGTGTTATCCACTAGGTATATCATATCTAATCTTGGAATTAGAATTTAAAACGCCATCCGCTGAAGCTATGATTTAGTATTACTTAGCAATCTAACAAGTTCCTTTACAGATTCGTTAGTTGGTGCTGCAAAATCTTTTATTCCATCAATTGTTTCCATGCAAAGAGGCGCAGCTCTTTCAAACATGATATCTTCATAAGCTGAAATTGCCTCTTTAAGATTGGCTTGCCTTCCACTGGTTAGGCATTCCCACAGATCCAAAGCGTCCAGCATGGCCAGATTTACGCCTTCACCATTCGGAGGCATTAAATGCGCGGCATCCCCAATGAGGGTAAGATTACTTTTAGAAGCCCACCTTATCGATAAAGGAAAATAGTTAAGTGGGCGCCACGTGAAATGTTCACTGGCTTCAAAAAGCATGAAGAAGACAGGATTCCAATTTACAAAATGTTTTTTTAAATACCCGCCAACTTCTATAGGATTACCAAAATCTATACCACTGGATATACCCCAGTTTTCCGGATACATTGAGGCTGCATAAAAAGTGAATCCGCCATCGCCTCTAGGCTGGACAACTAGGGTCGCACCATCTCCCATAGCCATCAGATTCCCTTGATTAACTAGTTCGTACATTTCCGGGCATGCAATCTCGGGATGATCTATTTCGCCCTGGATAATTGCGGCTCCGGAATAAAGAGCTTTCAAATCTGTCAGATAGGGACGAACCTTGGAGCGGTAACCGTCCGATCCGATGACCAGATCAGCAACCGCGGTCATTCCATTCTCAAATTTTAATTCCCATTTATCTTCAATTTCTCGCAAACCGATAAGCTGGCTATCCCATACTACGGTATCAGGAAGCAGTCCGTCGATTAGGAGATCTCTCAGCGCTCCTCTATCGATTTCTGGTCGAAAATGTTCATCTCCGAATACGGGTTCTTCGTCTCGCTGACTCTCATCCATCAGCATATTTCCCTGCGGATCAAGCAGACGGTATTTGTCGGCACCCTTCATGTAGTTTGCTTTAAAAGCCTCCATAAGTCCGGTCGCCTCCATCGCTTTAAGACCTGAATCAAAGTGCAGGTCTACAATAGCTCCCTGTACCCTTGCGGCTTGACTAAAATCTCTTTCATACACTTTAACCTGTACACCTTTCATTTGCAGCAGCCTGGCCAATGTCAGACCACCTGGACCACCTCCAACGATGGCAATATTTTTTTCGCTTAACATTTCTATCTTTTTTAATGATACAAAGGAAGGGCGGAAAGAAAGGCGATACAATAACGAGATGCTGTAAATTTAGGACTATTCGCGGTTTTTAGCAAGAAAGGCAGTCGGTGACATTCCTACCGTTTTGCTGAACAGCCGTGTGAAGTAGGAAAAGTCATCGTAGCCTAGTTCATCCGCAATCTCTTTCACTGACTTCCCGGAATGATAAAGCAGCCGTTTGGCCTCGAGTACAATCCGCTGCTGAATATGGATAGAAACGGGTTTACCAGTCGTCACCTTGACACATTCGTTGAGGTAAGAAGTCGATAGGTTTAAAAGTCCGGCATAATCTCTTGGATTTTTAATCTTCTTATAATTCTTTTCCAATGTTGTTTTAAACGCTCTTGTGATATCCTCAAATCGGGTATGATATACTGTCGATTTTTCCAAAACTAAATATTGTGAAATAATCAGCGTAATCAAGGTATTACAGCTTTCTTTTAAAATGGAATGATACAAAATCTCCGTTTTTTTTCCAGACAATTTCATACATAAGGCAACGGCGTCTGTCAGGATATCAAGGGTCTCAGGCTTTACAGACAATATCTTTGCCGGTGTAAGATCTTGCAACAAGCTCAGATATGCAGCGCGGATGTTTTCTTCGGTAACGATCCAGGTACTGAGCATTGCTTTGTCGAATGAGATTACGCGATGCACCTGATGGGGATTGATGTAGACAATGGCCGGGGCTTTAATGCAATAGGTTTGAAAATCAATTTCAATAGTTGTATTTCCTTTTTCCTGAATGATAAACGTATAGCCTCCATCGCGATGGGCTCGTTCAACTTCGGAATCTGGTGATCCATGAAATGATTCACGCATCATCATAATACCCTTCGAAGTTCCTTCAGGCAATGTGTTGACAGGAATATTTTTGTCTTTTTTTCTCATTATAAAGCAGGCTTAATGATAACAATCTCTTGAAAAGAGAATACAATTCCTCAATAAAAGTAAGCATTCTCATCTTCCGCCTGCCGCAGTTTGCGTAATTAAGGAACGCCTAAACCACCGTATTGTTTCTTCCAATTGAAAAATGTCGCCCTGTGAAACTCCCATTTGCCAGCATATTTCTTCCATTCGAGTAACGGTCTCGGACTGACGTAGCGCAAAAGCTATCTGTGCCTCGGTAAACTTTGATCTTTTCATCGTTTTTCCTCCTATTTAAAATTAGTAATTCACACCCGAATTCTCTATTTTTAAAATGTCTGGTTTGCAGGGGGAGGTCACCCAATCACACTCAAAGTGATCAAAATTATTTGTTTGATTTTCATAAAATAAAAAATAAAATGGTTAAAACTTATTGCTTTTTTATTTTCTCATTAATTTTAGCTTGCAATACACTATCAAAGTTTATAATATACTTGGAAGACTTTGTAAATATCATTAGGTAGTTTTTATCGGTTGTTGATATAATGGTTACAATTTCATCATCTGGCAACTCAAATTTCCCTTTACGGACATTACCCATTTGAAACCCACTTACCTTTTTCGCTTGAATAGGTGTAGATATCTTCTCCACGGATAGAATTTCATCAATATTTAGTATTTTTCCGTAAGGACCAGAAATAAATAACTTATTATTATTCAATTTTATAGTTGGGTTACTTAACCCTATAGAAATAGCAGTTATAACTGCAATAATAATTGCCGTCCCAACAACTAAGACCAACACGTTAGTTTTAGAACTATTTCTATAATAACTTAAGGACCTATATATTAAAAGGAAAAAACCAAAAAAAGGATATAATACAGAGAATACAATACCAATATTCGCATTATCAAACATCTTGATTAAGATAAATCCAATGACAATATAGGAAACAGCCAATATCAAAAGATAATTTTTGAAAAATTTCAAAAATTTTACCAATTCAAATTGGTGCTTTTCAATTTCTGACATCGAATTATACCCAGCAAGAATATACCGGGCATTTTTTTCGTTGACAACGATTGCCATAATCAGCATTATGAAAAAAAACAAATACAATAACATTCTTCTGAAGAATTGATTAAAAATATGACGAGTTTATAATTATCGTCAAATGTAAATTATATTTTCTTTCCATCAAAACTAAAAATAAATATCCTGTTGGTTATTTTTAAAATTTTATTTTTTTATTTTTTTATTTTTTTATTTTTTTATTTTTTTAAGATATTAAAGCACTATTTAACAACACAATATGTGTTTAAAAAAACTTAACATCAAAGTGTTTTACCATTTTTATTAAAAAATCTTTCTAAGTTATGAAGTAATATTGTGAACGGCACATACCTGTCAATTTATAAGTTACTCCATACAAACAGGATGAAACATACAAGAAAAACGATAGTTAAACTCCGTCCAGATATGCTACTAATCTTCTATTTAAAGATTATTAAAATCTTTTAGTTCAAAGTAACAATATTCACAGACCAGTTTGATCTTTGCAAATTCTTCAGCGTATTCGTTCCAACCGTTATTTCTGATCCTGACCTTTTCACATTCATCACACCATGCTTGAAAATCGTCATCTTCACCAAGTTCCATCCCTTTATATGTTTCAAAAGCCTCTTCAAAACCCTTCGGATGCTCTAGGTTAAGATGCTGACAAACAAACGCTGTTCTTGACCGCCCATGGATTTTACATTCAACTTTTGCCTGGTTAAAATGGACAACTTCCCGAGAATCTTCTTCCAAGACAGCAGTAATTAGAAGATAACTTTGAAGCTTTTCGGTGGGAGCTCGATACACTCCTATCCCCTCCAAAGTGACTAATGATATCGCAGCAAACTCCCAACAATCGAATTCATCGGCCGGGAAAGTGCCTGCTGTCAATTTCGGGTAATCGTTTTCGAGGCCAAATTCCCTAACAGCAAATGTGCTGTCCTTATTAGGCTCGTAACTATGATTATTGAACCAACTCCACATCCATGTTTCTGACGTAAGCGAAAAGGTACCGATGGGAATATATTTTAGATACAATTGATCTGTATCGTCATTGTATAACCGCAAGAGTGCAAGTTCAGCATCATAATACCAATGCTGATAGCTGCCGATACTCAACTGTTCCATAAACCTCTCCTGGATCTGCACAAGTTCCCGACATTTTTTACCTGCAAACTGTTCGTAATCTATTTTCAACGTTGTGCTTTTATCATTTTGGAATTTATACAAAACTACTTAGAATGAATTAGTGGCTAATCCAGCTCCCTCTTCTTCCATACTTCCGTATAACTAGGATTATTATGTTTAGTCAAGATACTTAATACATATGGAATTTATAGCTATTGAGTTATATATTTTGTCTATTTAACACTTCTAAATCACAACATAATAACTAAAATTATATATTTGCAACCTTAAACAATTCATTAACATTTATGAAATTAAATTTAGCCTATTTAATGCTCTTAGCGGTAGCATTTGTATCATGTAAGAAAACCACTGAGGTAGAGATGTCCCTCTCTAATAGTGGAAAACTTACTTACAAATTAACCGACGCAAATGGTAAAGGTCTATCCAATGTCAAGGTATCCTTGTTCGATCACTTGGACAGCTATTATGCAAACAACAGTATATTAATCGATGAGCGTCGTACAGACGGAAACGGCCAAGTTGATTTTGGCGATCTAAATCCGAAAAGTTATCTAGTAGTCGCTGATTCGGCAAAAGTAAATAATGTAAATTATATTGTTCGAGATTATGTTCAGGTCACTACTGGTATGACAAGGAATAAAGAGACTAAAGTGACAGATTTTTCAGGAACCTTAGTCGTTAAAGTAACTTCCTATAATACGAATCAACCCGCGAAAAATATAGGTGTCCTTATTATTCCTGCTAATAACTACGAATATGAGCAATATGTTTCAAAAAACTTAGCTAACGCCGAATTTAAAGGTGTGACAGGCGAAAATGGTATTGCTACATTTAATATCGCATCTGGCAAAGATTATGTTGTCTTACTCTACAATACAACAACGTTTTCAAATGTTAACTGGGGTACAACATCCATTCAAAAAGGTATAACGATGAACTATTTTGCAGGTTTTTATCAATAAATTGCTGATAAAAAACTTTAATAATATGAAAGGCATTTTTTTTATTGTGCTCACACTGTTGATTGCAACAGTCTCCTGTAAGAAGGAGGTCGTTGTCAAACTGGTAGAAGGAGAAGTTACGGGAAAACTAAACTACAAATTGACAGACGATACTGGCAAGGGATTGCCTGGCCTCAAAGTTTACATTTATAACCCTGGGAGCAAGCAAGCCTCCAATTCACTGATAGATTCAGCTATTACGAACAGTGTTGGCGAAGTCTATTTTACTGATTTGTTACCTAATAATTATCAACTAAAGACAGATTTTATAAAATTAAATAACAACGATTACAGCATCGATGAATATGTACAGATTACAGCGGGTATAGAACGTAAAAAGACAACAAAGGTGACTGATTTTTCGGGCACCCTTATAATTCAGTTACTATCGTACCAAAGCAGTATCCCTATTCAAGATCAGGGGGTCGTCGCATTTCCTGTCAATAAGATCTATGTCACCTCTAATAATGTCGCTGAAGTAGTAAAAAGTTCGACGCTGAAAGGACTGACAAATAAAAGTGGATACGTAAGCCTAAAAGTACCAGCGAACCAAAGTTTTGATTTTATTGTTCACCACAAGATTTATGGCAACTATGGCTGGGGATTTGGCTCTTACCAGGTAGCAAAGGATAAAATGGTAAATATAACACTCTACAGTAGTTTTCTTTAACGCAGTAACATTTCTATATAATGACTATGCTAATTGTTAAAGCTGGAAACTTGTTATTTTTACTTAATCGTTAAAATGCGCGGTGTAGTCTTTGTTAAATTTATTGGAACATAGATTAAAGGGGGAAATAATGTCCCCCTTTATATATTTTGTCTCTTGAATGTTTTTTTTGGAGCGCGAATTGCTTGTGCACCTCCCTCCTATATCGCTAAAGATATTAGTATAGATGACAACATTGGCAGCTATTGGAAAATTGGAATTGGTCGTAGTATGCTGAATTAATATGTTTACAGATATTAACTTTCAAGATGATTACAAACTGTAAGGCTAAGGTATGGGTTTGAAACTAAGATTGATTACGAGAAACGGTATTGTATCGTAATTGAACCTCTGATGGCATTTCGGGCTCAGATTATAATAAACGGCAGTGCTTAGATCGCATATATGAAAAATACAATTTTAGTTTTAACAAAATTTAGTCATCAGGTGCAATAAAATGATCAAAAGATGTCCCAAATTCAGACTCTTCTCCCTGTGCTAACGTAACACCGCCAGATGCAAAAAGCTCGAAACCAGATGTTTTATCAAAAACCCTTATTAAATTTGCTCCTAATTCTGAATTAACTACATCATTAATCGATAAGTCAATATTTGAGAGACGAAAGGGGCCACATATTTTTTCACAACCAATTCCAATGATATAAATTACTTTTTTTTGATTCATGGAATATAATCTTATAGCGAGTTTACTTAAACTCTCACTATAAAATGCGAGTTGGAGATTAGCTCCCTTATATTTCTGAAGCATATAATTTATATCACGTATTTCTGTTATTATTTCCATAATTTTATTTTACAACACCCGTACCATTTCAAAACACTTGATTACTATTTTCATTAAAAATGATCTTGATTTGAGGAAGTAAATTATTGGATAAAAAACCCAAAACTGCATCTAGCACATCGCTTATATACTCCTGGATAAGAACCACTTGCTAACTTCATTTCAAAAGCAACAGAATATTGAGCTCCCGGACATACCCCCATAGCGACAACTACAATTTTTACTCTATTAAGCTCGTAATAATCCTCGTCAACTCATCTTTCAAAGGTTTAGGAATATTACTTTCATCCCTTATTAGTTCTTTCATAAAAGTATAACTCTCTGGTTTCAAATTCATTATATCACCTATTTTAGAAATCGATTCATACAACTCATCATCAATTTCAATTTCGTATTCATACATCTGTGTTATTATTGTGTCAAAGCACAAACCAAACTCATTATGCATTAAAAGATCTTCTGCATTTTTTAAATCACGATAATTTAATCCCAGAATTCTTGCAGTCTCAATTAGTCTTAACAATACATTTAACAGTGTTTTCATTATCTTATTTTATTGGAAAAGCTGTTATTATATCTGTATGGGTTGTAATTACTCTCGGGCATGACGGTCGTACCAGCCAGTTTCGTACTGTATCTCCTTTCCTCCATAAAGATAGTTATATCGGTTTACATAAGCGGCATCTCGGAAATACCGAAAAACCAACTTAGGGGTAGAATATGATATATATGTAACAAAATATTTTTAAATTGTAAAAAATAGCTCAATACAATGAAACAAGTTCTAACGCTGAAATATGTAGTAAATAAGGGTGGCTGGGCTACACTCTGCATCGGCAATATAACAGAGATAGTAATACTAAATATCTCCTACTTACACGATTCACTGAAAGAATTGGCTCAATCTGCTATTGAATTAAAAACTAAAGATGAAACATCGGTTGTTTTTATGGATGAACCGGGTGAGCATAAACTTATACTGAAAAAAAAAGGCACTAGTATTGACTATGAACTGCGATGGTATAAAGACTGGGCCAGTTGGAATCTCACATCTGAAGATAATTTTGAGCCCGTAATCTCGGGAACTACTACATTGCCAAAATACATTAATTTGGTTCGGGAGAATCTCATCAGAATATGGAATGAGGAAGGACCAGAAGGCTATAAGAAAAAATGGTCTGAACATGACTTCCCCATGCGTGAATATGAACTTCTAAAGGGGTGACCTCTTTAAAAAAAATTAAACTACAAAATTTGGAGATCAAAAAAAAACTCCACGCCGTGTTAGCTGGACGAATTATGTTGGAGCCTATAGCGGAATTAATGAAGAATAGGACTGATTTTGCATTTGAAACAACGCTTCCCACAAAAAGCTATAAAAATTTAGTAATCGATGCTCAAAAAAAGGGCTATTCAGTCACTATCCTATATTTTTGGCTCGACTCACCTTCACTAGCCATACAACGTGTAAAAGAAGAGAGTAGAAAACGGGGGACACAATATTCCATCTGATGTGATAGAAAGATGATATCATCGTGGTTTAGAAAACCTGTTTAACATTTATATAATACCATTTTCGAGTAAATGATACCGTATACTTCGACTTGTCCACAATCATATTTTCGCGAATAGCAATAGATATGAAAGAAACGAACTGGAAGGCAATACTTTTGGATTTAAGCTATTTGCGAGATAGATGATATCGAACAAGAACAGTGGAAAAAGTATAGGAGATGTACTTTGTGCCAAAGGTTTGGGGGCTTTCTCAAATTTTCAGCTCTCCATAAAATTACATATATTGGATTTGAAATAAAGGCTATTCATACTTAACCAATATTTTATGGGCAACATATTTGACGCAGAAAAGTTATATCCCTATGAAGGGGCAATAAAAGAGCATTTCAAAGACCATTATAACACCGTTTTCATTGCATTCCTCCCCTTCTTTCAACTTGACAGAGAGGAAACTGATAAAAGTAATCTAAAAAAGGCTAAGCTTCTATCGCATGAAGAGGCGTTGAAGAAAGTTGATTTTTTAAAAAACCTTCCCAAGGCAAATAGGGAGATCTATAATTATGACAATGAACGATATCCCTCCGATGAAGATATTTTTAGGACGGGTAAAGCAACACCTTGGAAAAATATCGTGAATGGCTCCTCCCTCACGGGCTATGCACAACTTAATACGGCCCTAAGAACTTCTATAGGTGGGCTAAACCGAAATTTTACGAGACCGGACCTCATGGAAAAGCTTAATAATTATACAGATCGCGAAAGTATGTACCATCCGACTGAAGGTGCGTTTGGCGTACTTTCAAAGATGGCCATCTATAAAGCTTTCAAACTCCTGGAAAAGAGCCTGATCATGATAACCGACGAGTTTTATGAAAACACCTCAACTGTGGATCTTAATCGATTAACGGAATATGAATTCTGTGATGAGATCGGCGGCAAAGATTATTACCTATACTCCGCAGATAAAGAAATTCTGTTTACCATTGAGTGGGATAGCTTCTTCTTTCTCATCGCAACGGATCATAAAAAAATGGATCAGCTCATCGCTAGCGATTTGTTTGAGGGTTTTCTTTGTAATGACAAGACAGACCATTATTGGGAATACACGGTTGAGATATAAAATATTTAAATGATGAGAATCGCTATGACATCACTTTGCTGCGTTTTGGCCAGCATAATATTTCTGGTTTGCATTAAATGGGATTGGTCATTTATTCTTATCCCGACATTAATCTCATTAGCTGTGTCATTGAGCAATTTTGATAGGATCAGTTTTCCTAAGAAATTGATAGGCATAATGCTACATTGGTTTTTGAGTATTGTTATCTTTATAATCACAATTGGCATCACTGTATTTATGCTTTCTCCAATGGGAATGTATGCGATGTATGTTGGTTCGGCTTTAGCTGCAATACTATTTGCGCTTATTACAAATATAATCTTGCCTTTCCCAAAATTCTGGCTTTCGATGGTGGTCATATTTGGGTTATCTGTACTGGTATGGCCAATAGCAGATTATATGCCGCACAGCCAATATTTAAATTAGCTGCGCTAAAAGGGCGTGAGAATATCATCACTATATGGTGCTCACTTGTTGGATTTGGAGTTGCAGGGGGTATACATCACAGGAAGCACAATCCTGATGACGACTCATCACTGCGATAAATTGATTAATTTTAGAAAAAGTCTTAGTATATGTCTGATTTCATAGCGCTGCTGCAATACAGAACAACACAAGAAGGTGGAAGAAAGACGCCTGCTTTCTCTAAATATAGACCACAGATAAAATTTGATTTTGATGAAATGCAAACATCAGGTGAACAAACATTTATCGATAAAGATACAGTGTATCCCGGAGAGGAAGTTAAAGCGGCGATTCGATTAGCGGGTGTCATATATTTTAGAGGAAGACTTGCCGAAGGTATGTTATTTGAATTTCGGGAACGCCCCCCTGTGATCGGTACAGGAAAGATCTTAGAAATATTGAATGATACATTGAAAATAGATCACTGATCGAAGTGAAGGTGTACAATTTCCTGATGATATAATTATATCTAAAGACAATATGGCAAAAGTTATTGATTTTATCCAGCTATCAAACAACTGGAATGCACACCCTGTATCACCGGAAGTAAACCTACAAATTGTAGGTAAAAATTTGATAATGGAGATTTATCTTAATCACTATATGTTCGATAGCTTTGTCGAAGGCGACAAAGCACGTATTACATTTGAAAACTCCTACAAGTATTCATTAAACTCTTGCAACGACGGGGGATACTATTATGGACAATATCGGATAAATTGGAAGCAACTCGAATGGGGAGAATTCTACGAAATAATTAGCGGCTTAGATAGGAAATTGCCTGAACCGATTGTACAGTTAAGTGATGATTTAGACAACAAAAGACACTACATTTTCTTTTTTAAGGATGAGACTTTCGAGTGTCTAGCAGATAACTATAAACTTGAATTTATACATGCCCAAAGATAGCGCAAAAGCCAATACAGTGAACTCCGCTGATTATATAAATGGCTTCCCATTTGACTACATCGAAACATACTCCTTACAGCGCGGAAAGGAATACAATGCATTGATCCAAATACTGAAACCAGAGCGACATAATTTAAAAGTAAGAAAGGAGAAACGCAATAATCTGACCGATAGCGAAGAAATTCGACTGAGCGAACTTGACGCGCTATTAGGTGCAACACAGTACTTAATTGATAGTACAGGTCGATTTCATTTTTCTAGTCAAAGAACCAATACATTTATATGTGGCAATGAGGAAATCAGTCTATTAAAGAATATTTTACTTACCAAAACAACTAACGTCAACAATTGGATGTGTGCCCCCATTTACAGGGATGCTATAGTGTTCTATAAAAGCTCGGGCGAAATTATATCTGTTTTGAATATCTGTTTAAGTTGTGAAGCAATGGCGCTAGATAGTTCCAAGCAGGTTACAGCCGATAGTAGTACATATGGAATGCTTAGAAAGTTTTTTAAGGAGATAGGTCATCATGTAGAGTCATGAATTAGACAAAGATAATTTAATTATACGTTCAATGCACAAAAGAATAATAGCAATATGTTTAATGGCCCTGGTGCAATTTTCATGTACTTCGACGAACAAAGTTCCAAGTAATAGTAACGACATTGTTGTACCGACAGCCAAATTTGACTTCACAGATACCATACCGAAAACAACCATTAACGACACATCACTGGCATTCCCGCAAATATTTGAGGGAAGTTTCGCGACGAGCACAAAAGTAACGCAATTCGGTACGGAAATAACTTTTGATAAGATAGCTGTCGGAAATATAAAGGTATCATCAGGCCAGATTATCGCAACTGATCCCGTTACCTTAAGAGATGCAATAGCTTTCAGCGAAAATTTCCCTCTTGGTGAGTTTCCGGTCGAATTGGCAATGGCAAATATCAACGCTAATAAGGATCGAAGGGTCGCCTTTGCACGGGTAAAATTCTCAGATGAACCCATCCGAAAATGGGAGTTTGCCTTATTACCTGGACAGACTCCAATCCCCCTTAAATCCAAAGAAATCTACGGCTACGGAGTAGATGCAGGACTAGGTCTTTTCGTTGATCAAGCAGCAAAGAATAATCTGAATACGCTGCTCGACAAAAACTGGGACAATATGTTCTCCGAAAAATTCGAGGATTATTTAAATTACAGTTTTCAAAATCAAAATGCCTTCTTTTTCTCTACGGGGTTTGGAGATGGTTTTTATGCTACTTACATAGGAAGAGATAGTGCAGGTAAAATTTGTCAACTATTGACTGATTTTAGTATTGTACTGTGGCGGAATGTTCCAGAGTATTGAAAATTAGAAAATTCGGTGATGAATTACTATTTTTAAAGGGGAGTAAAATCCTTTAAAGACTTAAAAGATGGAATTTACAGAATTATTTAAACTAATCTACGAAAATGACATTGATACGTTAGAAAAAACTAGGTCGGAAGGTGTTGATTTTTGTAGAACCGACGGGTATGATCAGAACAATCTGCTTATAGCATATTCGGGTTCGGGTTATAACAAAAGATATCAACCGGAGGATCTGATAGATTTTCTTTTACACTGTGGCATTGACATTAATCATAGGCAGAATAAACGCGGAGGTGAACTTGCAGCTCTGCATGTAGCCGTTTCTAAAATGAACTATCGAATTGTAAGCCATTTAATTGATTGTGGTGCAGAAATTGATATCCGTGAAATAAATGGGAATACCCCTTTATGGATAGCTGTTATGAATTACCGCGGTCAGGAGAATACGATCAAAATAATAAATCTTCTTGTGTCAAAAGGTGCTTCGCTGGATGTAATCAATTATCATGACCGTTCAGTTAGGGATATTATAAATATTATTGGTGGTGGAATTGATACTGGGCATAACAAAAAGGAATGGGATCTCAGACACCTGCTAAAATAAGCACATCACGATATTTCAGCGATAATACACCCCAAAATGATGGATAAAATGCAAGAGATCTATAATGATTTTCATATGCAGATGCTTATTGCCGACGGAAAAACCATAAACTTTTATAAAAAGAATGGTTTTGAAAGAGCAGGACAAACTGAACCAATGTGGATTTACTCTGGCGATGACCATTAAAATTGAAAAAATAGCAAAACTTGAATTTGTGTCGGGTCATGAAATAGGCTATTATGTAACCTTAGATTCCGGAGCTAAAAATCAATACCGAGGAATAGATTACGACCCACCTACTGACTAACTTGATTATGAAATATTTATTAATACTTTTAAATCTTTGCGCCTTCTTATCATCTGCCTATTGCCAAGATACGCCCCCTATTGCAGTATCCCCCATAGTTGATTTAGATATACCGATCAATCAAAAAATTGTCAATACTGTAGACAGCTTTTTAAGGGTTAGGGATGACTATACCAATATTAATAGGTATAAATTCTGCGAAAAATCTGACTTTGATCGATTTGGAAGTCCATTTTTCTTCTTGAAGGATATGGAGAATAATAACAGTGGTCAACGTGTTTTCAACCCCTGTGTAATGGAGGTTATTCCGTGGATTCCTCGGAAACAATTTATTGTCAAGATCAGTTTTATCTCATCCAGCAAATCTCTATTAAAAGCTATTGTCAATGTAATAGCAAAATGCGATAATGATACGGTCAGAATCTCATCATATCTAAATTTTATTGAGCAGACATGGCAAAGGAAAGAGAAAGAAGAAATTACTTATTATATAAGTCACAATAGATTAAAAAACGTTGATAAAGACATCAATGAACAGATAGAGTTTAATAAAAAAATGTCTCAATATTTTGATGTTCCCAGGATCCCATTAACCTACTATTCTGCATCGACGGTAGAAGAGTTTTTTAATATGCAGGGTTTTCAATATCATCCAATGATGTATGCAAATAGTACTGGTGGCGTCGTTTACAAAAACAATGTATTGTCTGCAAATAATTCGGAATATTATCCTCATGAAATCAGTCATTTGTATATTAGAAACGCTGTCCCAGGGATAAATCAGTTTTTCGATGAAGGACTTGCTACGTATTTAGGTGGAAGTGGAACGCAATCATATGAGCAACTTAAAGCCAAATTAAAAAAAGAAATCAATCGGATAGATATATGGAAAGTTTGTCAATCTAATATATTCGATAAGTCTTATTGGACGCATGATTTTCCTGCAAGCTATGTTGTCGCAAGCCTAGTTTGTGAATATGGCATCAAAAAATATGGAAAAACAGATTTCTTCAAATTGCTCAGAGATGTACGGGAAACAAAAATTATTTTTGAAAATCTAGGTTTAAATCAAGAGAATATACAAGAGCAACTGCTCCAACAATAGGTTAATAACTCACTCTGTAAATTAAAAACATAATGAAGTTAAAATTAGTTATACCTCCTGATTTTCAAGGTAGAGCATCATTTGGTTTACTATTTTACTCATTAATTATTTGGTTGTTAACCATCCTAATAACAGTTGCCAATTGTATTTTTCAGGTTGGAAAAAGAAAACTTAGCTATCATAGTTGTGGAAAAAGAAAAACAAGATTACATCATCAACTATTACCTTCATTTGATGTCTCCAAAAGAGAAACTTGCTTATAAACACACACATTCGCTTTTAAATATAAATCAAAATGCGGATATTGATAAAATAAAGAGAGTTTACTTTAAAGCTGGATGGCTGATCAAAGACGAAAATGCACTAAGTTTATTGAACAACGGCCTAGAGAAATTTAATGAAGATACTGCAACGCGTATCCTGCGTGATCATGCTTCTGAAATATTTTTTAATTACTGCCCCAATTGTGGGAAGCTAGCCAGAACTCCAACAGCAAAACAATGTCGTTTTTGTTATTACGATTGGCATTAAATTGACTAAAATTACCTACAATGAAAATCCATATTATTAGCGACCTACATAGAGAATTTGGATACGACGATATCAATCTGAAATTAGCAGATGTACTTGTATTGGCGGGAGATACGGATCTAGGGGTAAAAGGGATCAGTTGGCTCAAATCACTTTCTTTGAATATACCGATCATCTATGTGCTGGGCAATCATGAGTATTATAAGGGTGCATATCCGAAAACACTATATAAAATCAAGGACGCTGCAAGCAATTCAAATATCCATGTTTTGGAAAATGAATCTTTGGAGATCAACCACGTTTGTTTCCATGGCTGCACACTCTGGACTGATTTTTCCTTAAAGGGCAATCCTGCAGTTTACGGATCGCTATGCCAAAGCCGTATAAATGATTATAAGAAGATCAGATTAGGTGACAATTATGCCAAATTAAGAAGCATCGATACGTTTAGAATCCACCAAACTTCGAGGCAATGGCTGACGGAAAGTCTTCGTGTCAGTGAAGCGCAACATAACATCGTAGTGACGCATCATGCTCCGAGCATTCGATCCCTGCCAATGAAGTATATAGACGATCCGATCAGCGCCGCCTACGTCTCAGATATGGAAGACTTAATAATAAAGCATCAGCCCTCCTACTGGATCCATGGCCATATACATACTCCTGTAAACTATAAAATCGGTAACACCGAAATTATATGCAATCCACACGGCTATATTGATGAGCCGTATAATGGGTTTAATAAGAATCTTGTCGTAGAGATATGAACAAAACACCACAACTATTAATGGGAAATTACCTATTGAGTATGATCTTCAATTTGGGAAGATCCCTTTCATTCAATCCGATATAAGAAGATGTCAATATTAACCTTGACTTCCATGGTTGTGGTAATTCATTTAATGATTTGTCATCGTCTATAATGATTATTTCTTCAGTTTGCAGACCTTGACGCACAATCTGACCCAATACCTGATCTTTCCGTGTAAAGCGATGATTTAAGTGGTGTTTAACATCATCCAACAACGTAAGCGAACCTATTCGAATATTCCTATCAAGAAATATCTTTTTCCATTCTGCTATGCTATATCTAAAACGATGCGAGGTGGAGAGAATCACCTGATCTTCTTTTGCAATGAATATAGTATTAAATGTTTCAACAGCTTCACTACTGAATATATAAAAGCCATCGGTTGCCTGCTCTACCGCCCTATGTGGATTGGCATGTACTATGACACCGTCTATATCTAAAAAGAAAATCATATTGCACGAAGCTAATAATTAATTTGGCGCTTCCACTCCACCCGTTTGCGATTTAATAATAAAAAATATTAACCTTAGATTGATAGTGCAGCCTAATTTTGTAAATTCAACGCATAAGCCATTGCATGAAACAGTTCATAAAACTATTCCACATTTCTGCTCTTACCATCCTTGTTGTGAGGTGCAAAGATCCATCTCCCACAAAGACAATGAATTTTGGTCTATTTACGCTTGAAGCTCCTTATAAATGGCAGCAGGTCAAACAAAATGGAATCGACAGTTATGTCGGCGCAATTGCTGTAGACAACATAGATACGCTTTACTTTGATCTGGGCATGTATTCAAATACGTTGACAGAACCAAATATTCAGGTTATCACACGACATCTAAATTAACCTTGTGCTTATTCACAGCAGGCCTTTTTTTCATCAGTAGCTTAAAAGAACTTGAGAAAGCGTGAAGACTTTTGTATCCAACCATTGTAGCGATCTCTGTCTGTGTAAATTGGCCGCTGTCGAGCAATTCAACACTTTTAACTATGCGCAGCAGCTGCTGATATTTTAAGATCGTTATTCCTGTCTCCTGCTTAAATATTCGTTGCATCTGCCTTACTGATAGAGATGCCAGCGAAGCCAATTCTATTAAATCAATGCTAGAGACATAGTTTACATTAATTTGATTACATACCTTGGCAAGACGTTTGTCCGTTGGAACCGGAATCTGCAGTGAAGTGTTTTCATTGCAGAAACTGGGTAGACTATTGATAATGGTAGCCAAGAAACTTGATTCTTCTTTATCTATGGTATCAAGCTTATTCCATTTTTTGGCATAAATAAGCATTTCTCTTAAAACTGCTGGACAAGAAAAAACTCGAACCTCACGGTGGAATTCTTCGACTTGCAATTCGCTAAAGAATAGTACCATTAAATTAACAGTCTTTGCATCAGAAGAAATACGGTGTTTAATCCCAGAAGGAATCCAGATCAGGCTATTTTGCGGAACGAGATAAATACTATTTTCTATATGAAAATACTGATATCCCTCCTCGACATAGGTCAGCTGATAATGACTGTGATAATGCTCATAGTTATCATGCTGATAATTTCTTTCATACCACAGGAAGGATTTTTTTTCACTTCGATCCGTATACCATCCCTGCTCCGCTTCGGTTAACCCACATTTACCCATGTCGTTTTGCATACACTTTTTGGCAAAGTTAAAAAAAGTACTTTGATTAATTTTGACCAAAATATTCAGAGATGACAAAATTTAAAAAATTATTACTTCCTTTAATTATTCTGATAACAGCATTTTCAACCCCATCCATAGCACAAAAGAAAGATGTAAACGTCTTGGTCCTTATTTATTCCGATAACGGTGGGACATATGAATTAGCTAAAGAATTTGCTAAAGGCTTAGAAAAAAACTCAAATGTTCGATCGGTGATCAAACAGGTAAAGCATTCGGAGAATCCAATTTTAAAGACCATCCCGGTTGTTAATATAGAAGAACTATCTTCCTATGATGGTATCGCCTTTGGCTCTCCAGTGTATTTTGGAAATATGAGTACCGGCATGAGCGAATTTTTCTCCAAAACAATAGATCTATGGGCCAAACACGCACTTGAAGGAATGCCTGCCAGCGTATTTATGTCCGCGGGTAGCGGAGCTGGACGTGAACTCGCCTTACAGTCATTTTGGAATACTCTTGCGGTTCATGGAATGATACTTGTTTCAAATGGCATACGGTCAAATGACAAAATTGACAATTCTATTGCTCAGGGCAATTCTGTTTTAGGAACCACGAGTTTAGCAGGTATAAAAAATGTGCCACGTCCGAGCGTAGATGAATGCCTTCTTGCCGAAGATCAGGGGGAAAACTTTGGTAAGGTTGCAACGGCTCTGAAGGGAACGTTTCGCCAAGAATCCGCTCCTATTTCACGCACAAATAATACCGATATAAATCAGGTACTGATCAATAAAAACATTATCCTGCCTAAAGTACCAAAACCTGCCGGAAATTACCAACCATTTGTACGTAGCGGAAACCTTGTGTTTATCAATCAATATGCATTAAAGGATGGAAAAATACAGCACCCAGGAAAACTCGGTAAGGACGTAGATGAAAAACAGGTAAGAGAGGCGACACGTACAACAATGCTCAATGTATTGGGCGTGCTAAAAGCAGCCGCTGGAGGCGACCTTAACCGCATAAAAAAATGTGTTCAGTTAACAGGTTATTTTAATGTTCCTGAAGACTATTCCAAACATGCTGAGCTGATGAACGCTGCATCAGATCTGGCCGTAGATGTATTTGGTGAAAAAGGAAAACATGCCAGAGCATCAGTTGGTGCATCGTCACTGCCCGGAAATACTTCTGTTGAAATACAGGCTATATTTGAAATTGAATAGAATTATCTAGGGAAGAATACTGACACTTTCATACCATTTGTTATTGCACTTAAAGTTTTCAAAGTGTTAAATAAGAAATGTGGAGTAGATATTTACTTTTTTAGTATCTTAACAGTAAACGACCATTCAATGCCAAAAAAAATTATAAGAAATCTTCAGATAGGTGTAGTACTTTCTTTGATACTGCTGATTGCGGGTTCTATAGCATCTTATATTAGCATACATAACCAGATGGAGAGCAGACAAAGGCTCTTAAAAACCAAGGAATCTATCAGTTTAATAAAAGATATTTTAAACACACTGTTAAATGCTGAAACAGGCAGTCGGGGATATCAGCTTACCGGCCGGAAAGATTTTCTTGATCCTTTCGAGCAAAGCAGGAGTGAATATCCCCTGCTTGTAGCTAACAAAGATAGGCTTAATCTTCAAGATAAACTTCAGATTAATATACTTCATGAACTGCTGCACACCTCAGACATCCTTATGAAAGAATATTCCTTGTTGATTGATAATCGTAAAAAGGGAATATTAATGACCCCAGAAGAACTTGTGCAAAACAAGAGAGCCATGGATAAATGTCGAATGCTCGTTCAGAAATTTATAAAACACGGAGAAGTTCAGCTTGCCCTAAAAAATGTAGATCTGAATAACTCCACCAAACGGACAGTTTTATTCATTATCTTTTCTGCAGTTGCAGCCATTGGTGTCACCATTTTCGTTTATATCCAAATAAAATCTGACATTCTACGCCGGAATAAGTTAGAAAGAGATCTGTTTTATACGAAAGAAATGCTTGAGGAAACAAGTGCAGTTGCCCAGGTGGGAGGCTGGGAAGCCAATATGAAGACCGGAAGGCTCATATGGTCCCAAAGTGTGAGGGAAATTCACAAAACGAACACTAATTTCCAACCAACTTTTGAAAATGCGCTTGGATTTTACGAAGGAAAAAGCAGAGAGAGAATAGAATATCTATTTAACAGAGCGGTACAACAGGGAATTTCTTTTGATGAGGAGCTACAGCTTCTACGTAATGATGGCGTGACGATCTGGGTAAGAGTAAAAGGGATTCCCGAATTTGAAAATGAAATTTGCCACAGGGTTTTTGGAATTATTCAGGACATTGATGCCTTCAAAAAAATGTTTTTGGAAATTACCCAGAAGGAGGCAATGATGCAGTCCTTTGCTACCGATGTCCCTATTCCTTTGGCAATGTTTGACAAGGCCCTTAACTACGTTGCTGTAAGTAGCAGATGGAGAGACGAATTTAGTATGAATAATGTAGATCTTATCGGCAATAATCTATTTACAATATCTCCTAATATTCCCGAAGAAAGAAAAAAAATTTACAGTAATGCTCTTTTGGGAAAAACGTATGTCGACGGGGATTTTGCGCTAAAGGTGGAAGGAAAGGAAGGAATTCAGCATTACGATCTCAAAGTCGGACCTTGGTATCTTACAAGAGATGAAGTTGGAGGTATAATTATTTCCATACAGAATATTACAAATGCCGTAAAAATAAATGAAGAACTGAAAACTGCAAAGGAAACTGCAGATATAGCTAGCAAGGCAAAATCCGAATTTCTGGCCAATATGAGTCATGAGATCCGTACTCCTTTGAACGGAGTTATTGGTTTTTCAGACCTCCTCCTCCGGACACCACTGAATGAAGCACAGACGCAATATCTGCATTACATCAATGAATCAGGGGAAAACCTCCTTAGCATCATCAATGATATACTGGATTTCTCTAAAATAGAATCCGGAAAAATGGAACTTTTAATTGAAAAAAGTGATATGTATGATATGTTAAGCCAAGTCATTAATGTTATTCTTTATCAATCCCAGAAAAAAAACATCGAACTTCTTCTCAACGTTGAGCCGGGTCTCCCAAAAATACTTTTCATTGATGAGGCAAGGTTAAAACAGATCTTAATCAATCTGCTGGGAAATGCTGTGAAATTCACAGAACAGGGAGAGATCGAGCTAAAAGTAGTGAAATTACACATGGATGATCATAAGATTGCCTTGCGTTTTTCTGTAAGAGATACGGGAATCGGCATTCCCGTTGAGAAGCAGAAATACATTTTTGATGCCTTTACCCAAGAAAACAGTTCAATCAGCAAACGATATGGTGGCACGGGTCTCGGACTAACCATATCAAACAATATCTTAGGCTATATGGGAAGTCATTTGTCGCTGATCAGCCAAATGGACAGCGGTTCTGTATTTTTCTTCGATCTTGAGGTTCCTTATGAAATGTCTGAATGGAAAGAAGAAGATGAAACAGCTATTAAAACGGCCTTAGTGGTAGATGATAATGAAAGCAACAGGATCATTCTTGAACACATGCTTACCTATAAAAATATCAAATCTACGTTGGCTTCTAACGGCATGGAAGCCCTAGATATCATGTTGAAAGGTGAGCGGTTTGATGTGATCCTGATGGATTATCATATGCCTATCATGTCCGGATTGGAAACAATAGATAAAATAAAAGGATTATTAAATCAACGAAAAGAGATTGCTCCATTTATAATACTTTCTTCTTCTTCGGAAGAACTGAATATACTTACTTCAGTTAGGAAAATAGAAAATACACATCTACTGTTGAAGCCTATAAAGTCACATGATCTATACAAAACCCTTAAAAAGGTCGACCGAAGTACTGTAATAGAAATTATTCAGGATCAGCCTAAGAAAGATTCGCATGCATTTACACTAGCATTAGAAGTGCTTTTGGTTGATGATAACCCGGTGAATATGGTCCTGAATAATAGGATAATGAAGTCTCTCGCTCCCAATATACATCTAACGGAAGCTGCAAATGGTTTACAGGCTTTGGAAGAATGCAGGAAAAAGCAGTTTTCCATTATTATTATGGATGTTCAGATGCCAATAATGAATGGCATTGAGGCAACACAAAATATTAGAATGCTGCCAGAATATCAACATATACCTATCATTGGCGTAACAGCTGGAAATGTGCTGGGGGAAAAAGAAAAATGCCTTGAATCCGGAATGAATGACTTTCTTCCTAAACCTATACGGCGGGCAGACCTTCTTGAAGTACTCAAAAAATATATTAGCGTATAGTATTTTTGAAAAAATATTTCTTTTTTGGTCTGCTCATCAGCGAGTGGCGCCTTTTATGCTAGCAGAGAAGGAAAAGTAATCGGGCCTATGGTAATTAGGTAAATTTGGTAATACTGACCTACCGACATGCTCCGTACGCTTACCGGACAGACAACCCAGCAGCATCTACAAAACAAGATTATTGAAAAAGCTAAAATACTATTATCAACAACCAATCTTCCCATAAGTGAAATTGCATATTCATTAGGTTTCGAGTATCCACAATCTTTTCAGCGGCTTTTTAAAGATTTAATAGATATCTCCCCTCTTAAATTTTGAAACCAATTTTACTGAAAACAACACTCATAAATGTTCTGAAATGATATAAGTAACAAAATGACAGAATTCCCTGTTATATTTAAATGAAATTCAACATCCTTGTCTTAAACTACCACCTTTCATTATCCCCAACCTGGATGCTCGCTAATATCAAAGTCGATCTTTTGTATCATGAAACCGTTCCCAAAATTTGGGAACGGTTTCATTAAAAAAAAAACCAATCCAGCAAACCTTTCCGAGTTCAACTATAATATCTTTGGATATTGACTAACCGAATATAATAGACCTACGAGCCTTATTTTATAATAACAGTGAGAATAAGAGTATGGTTAAATAGCTTTAACCGTAGGTAGCTAAATTCGTGATGCTCAACAATATTAAGAGACCAATTTTAAACCAATCAGGTATGTTAGAATTAAAAAGTTTGCTTAAATCTAAGACCGCTTATGCTATGCTCTTTTGTTTTCCCTTGTGGAGCTATGCGCAGCAAGATGTCTCTTTAGAGAAAACTCTAGAGCAAGATTCTATCAGTAAGATCCATCAATTAATCTATTTCAAGACACCTAAGCAACACTCCACAGCTTCAGTATCCAAGTTATCAGGCAATGCAATTGCCACAACACCCACATTTGGCTACCTTACTTCCTTGGCGGGACAATTGCCAGGTCTAAAAGTTAACCAAAGCAATGGGCAGCCCCTTAATGAAGATGTAAGCTATCAACTCAGGGGCCGGACGCCGATTATCTTAATCGATGGCATCCCTCGTTCCGTAACAGAAATCGGTATGCAGGAGATCGAATCTATTTCCGTGTTGAAAGATGCTGTCTCCCTAGCAATGCTGGGAATCCGCGGTGCAGACGGTGCTATATCTATTGTCACAAAAAAAGGGTACACCGATAGGACACAGATTAATTTCTCGGCTCAATACGGTATCCAAAAACCATTACAGAACTTAATCGGAAAACCATTGGATGCCTATCGATATGCCCTATTGTACAATGAAGCATTAAAAAATGATGGACTTTCCGTCAAAAACAATGGTTTTAGTGAAACTGCCCTAGCGAGCTTTAAAGATGGGAATGATCCATTGGTCTATCCAAATGTCCGTTGGCCTGAACAGGTAATGGAAAATAACGCTGCTGTTGCACGGTATAATCTGAATACCCGAGGAGGCAATAAATACGTCAAATACTTCGTCAATCTCGAACATTTCAGTCAAAATGGGTTCCTGAAAACCGATGCTAAAAACAATTATAACACCAATACCAACGCTAAAGGTTATTTTGTCCGTTCGAATGTAGACGTCAAACTATCCGATTTGCTGGAGGCAGGAGTGTATATCCAAGGACGAATATTGAATGCCAATAGCCCAGGTAATGACGGTACCGACAATATTTTTCAATCGATTTTGAATACCCCCAATAGCGCATACCCGATCTATAACTTAGATGGAACCTATAGTGGTTCTTCAACGTTTCAGAATAATATATTAGCGCAAACAATCGCATCGGGTTATGCTGTAGCTAATACTCGTACCGTATTAACAGATTTCTACTTAAAACGTTCTTTGGATGATGTAGTGAAAGGTTTATGGCTAAAAGCAAGAGCTTCATTTTTTTCGAATCTACGTGAAAACTACGTGCGGAATAAGTCATTTGCTGTATTTCAGCTAGTAAACAATGATGTCGAAGGCCCTATATATAAACAGTATGGTAACAATACAGAGCAAAATAACAGCAATAATATTGCATTTCAGAATAGATCTAATTTTCAGGAACTTTCAGTAGGTTATTCCAGTGAGACCGAAAAGCACGGGATAGACCTCATCCTGTTAGCTAATCGGGACAATCTGGTAAATGGCTCAGACCTACCTTATACCATACAGGGTATCTCAGGTCATGCTGCTTACCACTATGACAACCGCTACCTAGCAGAAGTATCTTTTGCTGTGAATGGTGCCAATCGCTATCCAACTGACGGTGGATTCAAATACGGCACATTCCCTGCTATTGGCTTAGGTTGGAATATACATCGTGAAAACTTCCTTAAAGACTCAAAGTGGATAAGCCGGATGAAGCTTTTTGGATCATATGGTTCATTAGGTCGTGACAATGCGAATTATTATACCTATATACAAAGTTATAATGGAACTCCTGAGACATTTTTCGGATCGACTGCGGGTTCGGCAGGAACTATAGGTGAGTCTTATTTGGCCAGCGCCAACCCAACCTGGGCCAAAGTTAACATGTTAAACCTAGGTATCGATGGCGCTCTCCTTAACGACCGGCTTATTTTTGAACTAACTTACTATAAAAATAAGTATCGCGACCTCAATATTACACGCAAAAGTAATAATACTCTGTTGGGCATCAGCTATCCTAATGAAAATATTGGCAAACAAGACTACACGGGATTTGAGACCGAATTGGGATGGCGCGATCACACCTCCAAACTCACCTATCATGCCTTGCTAAATGCCAGCTTCCAAAAATCGAAAATGGTTTACGAAGCCGAACCTCCACTGGCCTATTCTTGGATGTCCTCCTCAGGTCATCCCGTTGGACAAACCATAGGATATATAGCAGAAGGATTGTATAGGAATGATACAGAATTACAATCGTCGCCAACAGTTGAAGGGTATACACCTCAGTTAGGAGATATTCGTTACCGAGACCTGAATGGTGATGGTGTGATCAACCAATATGATCAGGGTCCTATAGGTTCCGAGAAACCACAAATCTTACTGGGTGTGAATTTAGGTTTTAGTGTCGCCAACATCGACTTTTCAATCTTATTTCAGGGCATGATAAATCGGGAAGTCTATCTTTCAGGCAATAGTTACAGGGAATTTAACGGCGGTACCGGTCAGGCTTACGACACCCACCTCGATCGTTGGACCCTAGACAATCCCGGTGGCAGCTATCCGCGACTTAGCACCAGTTCAGGGCCACAGAGCGGTGCTGTTAACAATAATGTTTATTCAACCTTTTGGTTACGCAGTGGCAACTACCTACGTATACGCAATATCGAGCTAGGATATACTTTACCAACGACATTGACCCAACGGGCAAAGATCAAATCAGCTCGGATTTTCGCAAATGGTTTTAATCTACACACATTCAGCTCAAACACATTCAATGGTGCCGATCCAGAAAATTTCCGTGGTCTGTACCCCATACAGAAAGTCATCAGTTTCGGTCTAAACATCCAACTATAATACAGGGAGATATGAGAAAAACAGTAATTTGTGTGCTAACCTGTGCCATGCTCGGGATAGCATCTTGCAACAAATTTGAACAACAACCAGAAGAACGGATTCTGCTTGGGGACGTATTCGATCCGACAGACAAGGAGGGGGTACAGGCAAAGGCCTATTTATTTGGAATTTACTCCTTTCTCCCTAATGGATTCAACCGCATAACGGGCGATATGCTCGACGCAGCAACCGATGATGCTGTATCATCTTCCGAAACATCGGATATTAAACTATTTACAAATGGCCAGTTAACTGCTGTCAATTACCCGGACAACAACTGGCAGAATAGCTACACAATTATTCGTCGGGCGAATATATTCTTACAAAATATATCCGTGGTACCGATTCCCGAAAATATGATCCGTCGCTATAAAGCCGAAGCGAGGTTTCTTAGGGCATTTGCATATTTTGAGTTGTTGAAGCGCTACGGAGGGATTCCATTATTGGGCGATCAGGTATTCGAACTAACCGATGACCTGAATATCCCCCGGGCCTCCTATGCTGAATGTGTGGATTATATCGCCAATGAGTGTACGGCGATCAAAGATGATCTACCCGCAGCTTCTTCGGCACTGCTCACCACCACCGAATATGGACGTGTGACAAATGAAGCATCTTTAGCGCTAAAACTGAGGTTATACCTCTATGCAGCTAGCCCTCTTTTTAACGGTGGTAGTATTAGTATCGATCCACAAATCAAGCTACTTAATGGCTATCCAGACAAAAACAACGGGCGTTGGACACGGGTCATTTCAATCGCTGAAGAGCTAATTGCTAAAGGGTATCATAAATTACCTGCTGGCACAGGTTCCACAGCTTATGCAAATATCTTTACAACCAAGGTAAATACAGATATTATCTTCGCCAAACAGTCGGCTAATTCCACTTCGCTAGAAGCAAATAATGCACCGGTAGGTTATGTAGCACCTGCGGCAAGCAATGGTAGAACAAGCCCTACACAAAACTTTGTCAATGCCTTCCCGACGGAGACAGGTTTATCATATGCTGGTTCAACTACTGATCTCACTCAATATGAAAATCGAGATCCCCGGTTAAAAGCTATTCTCTTTTACAATGGTGTCCGTTGGTTGAGTAGGCCGATTGAAACATTTGAAGGTGGCTTGGATAAACCCAATAAGCCTTTCTTAAACCAAACCAAGACCTCGTATTACTTACGCAAATTCTTGGGTGATTTCACAAACTCCACTACTTATGCAAATCAAAGTCATAATTTCCCCTATTTCCGTTACGCTGAGGTCTTACTAAGTTACGCCGAAGCGCTAAACGAAGTCGGTCGTACAGAAGATGCAGTCAAACAGATCATCTTGATACGGACACGGGCTGGTATTAAACCGGGCAACAATAGTCGCTATGGTATCTCGGAAGGGATCGCACAAACCGCAATGCGTGACCTCATCAAAAATGAAAGACGCATCGAACTGGCATTCGAGGAACATCGCTTCTGGGATATCAGACGTTGGAAGGATGCTGGAGATATCAAAAATACCCTCAAAGGTCTTGTGCTGCATCAATCAGAGGCAACCGTAACCGCAACTGAACAAATGCTGGCACCGTTTCATTTCGAGACGAAGTACTATTATATGCCTCTCCCTTATAGCGAAACGTCTAAAAATACCGCGTTGATCCAAAATGAGGGCTATTATTAATCCAAAAGACATGAACTCTAAAATGAAAAACTTAGCATATTATCTGATTGGCCTAACCGCGATCACTTGCTCAACCGCATTCGGTCAGGAAAGGCTGCTGACTGGCACCGTTCGAGGAAGCAGTGGTCCGCTAAAAGATGTAACGATTACGGAGAAAAATGTGACAACACACCAAACCCGCACGGATGAAAATGGTCACTTTAAAATAAATATTAGCACTGGGACGATTGTAGTCAACCACCTCGGCTATTTACGCCAGGAGGTCGACGTACAGGGAAAGAAAACGATTACCATCCAATTGATACCTCGCGAGCAGGAAATCGATGAAGTGGTCGTGGTGGGTTATGGCAAAACCACTAAAAAGACGCTGACAGGATCTGTTAGCTCGATTAGTGGCGAAGAAATCCGGCAAAGCCCATCACCTAGCTTACAAAACACATTAGCGGGCCGTTTAACAGGTTTTACCAGCCAACAACGCTCTGGACAACCCGGAAACGATGGTGCCACTTTCTATGTCCGTGGGACCAGTTCTTACACGGGTAACAACCAACCGCTTATTATTGTGGATGACATCGAATTCACCTACACACAATTCCAAACGTTAAATGCAAATGAAGTCGAATCAATCAGCATCCTTAAGGATGCTGCAACAACCTCCATTTACGGGATCAAAGGTGCCAATGGCGTTATCTTAGTGACAACAACACGGGGAAAGTCGGGCAAGCCTCAAATCAATTTCCAGACGGAATATGCGCTGAGTCAATTGACCCGGACACCCCGGTATTTGAATGCCTACGAATCAGCCAAACTCCTGGTCGAGTCTCAGGTCAACACAAATAACTTGAATCCAAACGCAAATTTTAAACCGCAATTTTCGGAAGAAGACCTTCAGTTGTTCAAAGATGGAACTTCCCCTTATACGCATCCCGATAATGATTGGACGGATATCCTATTGCGCAAATTCGCACCACAGTCTACGAATACACTGAATGTAACCGGCGGTACCGACCGCGCCAGATATTATGTATCTGTAGGCTACCTGAACCAAGGAGGACAACTAAAGGACTTCAGCGAAGACTTGAACAGTAAATTTTATTATAAACGATATAATTATCGTTCAAATATAGATTTAAAAGTTAATGATGACCTTGATGTACGGTTTGATTTCTTTGGTAGTCTAGGTGAGACCAACCGCAACAACGCTAGTGCTAACGATAATATTTTCAGCGACTTGGGTCGTACTGCAGAGACCGCTCCTTATAATTATCCCCTATTCAATCCAGATGGTAGTTTAGGTTACAGCGTATGGCAGAGAAATTCCTCGGGTAGAAATAACAACAATCTCATCGGTCGGCTGATGTACAACGGTTATTATCGTACACACAATAATAATATGAATCTGGCAGCCTCCGCAAACCAGAAACTGAATTTTATTACACAAGGGCTATCTTTCAAAGGAACATTAGCTTATCGTAACGACTACGCTTACAACCGTTCTTTACAGCGACCTACTGCGGGCGGCGGTTTCCCGTCCTATATCTACGATCCGGCAACCGATTCCTATTCGTTCGGACGTCAGGACAACGTCTATCGCATCGCAACTCCAACCTTAAACTATGGTGCTGGCAGTACCAATTATGCGATCACCCTTCAAGCCATGCTGAATTATAGCCGTAGCTTCGCACAGACACACCATATATCCGCACTGATATTATACAACCAGAATAGTAAAAGCGCAACAGGCGCAAAAGATTATAATTTTATTCCGGAGAATTTCCGAGGCTATACTGCCCGTATAGGTTACGACTTCAAGAACAGATATCTACTCGAGCTGAGCGGTGCCTATAATGGATCCGATCGATTTGCGAAAGAACGCCGATTTGGCTTCTTCCCTGCAGCCTCCATCGGATGGAATATCGCGGAAGAAAACTTTGTTAAGCAAAAACTTCCGTTTATTGATATCTTCAAGTTGCGTGGCTCCTATGGTCTAACCGGCGTTGACAATACCGGTGGCGTATATGCCTATCTTCAAAACTACAGCATTGGTAGCGGTTCGGGCTTATTTGGTGAAGCCAACAACAACAGCTATGTTACCGCTGTCGAGGGCGCCTTGGGAAATAATCAAGTAACCTGGGAGAAAGAAAAGAAAATGGATATCGGTCTAGATCTAGCTTTTTTTAATCGCAAGCTGACAGCAACCATTGACTATTTTGACAACAATCGATTTGATATCCTGACCAGCAGAGGGGCTGTTTCTGCTGTATTCGGCCAAACCTTGCCTAATGTAAACTTAGGAAAAACCAATAATAAAGGCTGGGAAGTTGAATTAGGCTATACAGGCAAAATTCAGGACAATTGGCGATACACTGTAAAAGGAACCTATTCGTTAGCGAAAAATAAAGTGTTGTTTAGGGACGAACCAGTACCTTTATACCCTTATCAAAAACAAACCGGCCAAGCGATTGGAGCCAAACTAAAATACAGCTGGACAGGAGAGTTTTATACCTCCGAAGAAATTGCGGATCCTAATGTAGCCAAACCCGCAGGCGGTCGCCCGGGAGATTTAAAATACAAAGATTTAAATGGGGATGGCATCATCAACGCGAGCGATCAATCTTATTTTGGCTATACAAATCTGCCTAATACAACCTATGGCATTACATTGGGTGCTGGTTACAAAAATTTTAATATTACAGTTCTCTTTCAGGGAGCAGCCAACTTTGTCGCTAGTGCCGAAGGTGCTGTTATACATCACAACGCCAGTAAAGCACTCCCCATACACCTGCAACATTGGACACCAGAATTAGGGAATAACGCCAAATACCCACAAGTATATACAAGTGCGCTAAGCCAAAGCCCAAGAGATTGGTATTCGGACTTCTGGGCTATACCAGGTGATTACATTCGTCTTAAGACCGCGGAGATCAGCTATACACTAACTGGGAATGTACTTCAAAAACTGAAAGTAAAACAATTACGCGTCTATAGCAGTGGCTATAATTTATTTACATGGACAAAGCTCGACAAACTGTACAATTTGGACCCGGAAGTGCTGGAGTCATCAGCAGACCTACCCTACCCCCCTACGCGTATTTTCAACTTAGGTTTAAATGTAACTTTTTAAAGCACAATCATGAAGATATTTATATTTCTAATCGTATTGACAAGCACATTGTACTCTTGTCAAAATTCTAAATTTTTGGATGATAAAACTGTAGGTATTTCTGCTGAAGATGTATTTACCGACAGCGTTCGAACGCTTGGTTTTCTTAATCGGATTTATCAGGATATGGGCTTCAGCTTTGATCCCTATCGTTTCTCAGCAGCTGGTGGCGCTGGTAATATGGAATTGGCTACCGATAATGCCGAAGGTAACAATAACGTCTCGGTCTGGGGAAATGCTTATGCTCAGGGTGTAATAGCTCCTAGCAATGTACTCACAGGCTTTGCAGCGAATAAGGATCTGTGGAATACCCCTTATACCAATATCCGTCGTGTAAATTTACTCTTAACAAAGCTTCCCAATGCCCCCTTTACTCCTGCCACCCGGACAAGAATGGTTGCAGAAGCACGCTTTCTACGTGCTTTTTATTATTATAACATGGTGTCGGTTTTTGGTGGTATTCCACTCGTAGGAGATCGCGTCTTTGAAATCAATGATCTTATTGACCTTCCACGTAATACTTTTGAAGAATCGATCAATTACATTGTACAAGAACTGGATGCAGCAGCACAGACTCTTGCGCCGGTGGTGTACAAGGATATAGACTTTGGTCGTATAACGAACGGTGCCTGCATGGCCCTAAAATCACGGGTATTACTTTATGCAGCGAGCCCCCTCTTTAACGGTGGACTAAGTGATACCCCGGCAGAACTCAGTAGCCTGGTCGGCTACCCAAACTACGACAAAAATCGTTGGCAAGTTGCTGCAACGGCCGCTGAAGCTGTGATCAACAGCCATAAATATGCTTTAAACGTCGATAACGATACACGCCCAGGCAACGGTTTTTATCAAGTGTTTCTAAAACGAATGAACAGCGAGTATATCCTTGCCTACAATCGGTCAACACAGAAAGAGCTGGAGGCTTACTATTTACCTCCCACTCGTTCGGGCAGCTCAGTGATGAAACCTACGCACAATTTGATCGCTGCATTTCCCATGCGAGATGGTAAACCTACTGATGAAAGTACGCTATATGATCCCAACAACCCCTATGCCAATCGGGATCCGCGTTTCGACTATTCCGTTATTTATAATGGATTATCTTATGTATCCAATACAGGCCCCAAGACAACCATCTATACCTATATGAGTAGCGGTTCAAATCCGGTTAATTCTACAAACGATGCATATACGCCCAATAATTACTCCACAGGCTATTACAGCAGAAAAATGCTGGATGAGAATTTAGCGACCAATACCGCAGGATCTACCGAGCGCGGCTGGCCCCTGATTCGCTATGCAGAAATACTACTCAACTATGCCGAAGCAATCAATGAAGCGGGCTTTCCGGACCGCGCCTATGACAAGCTTAAGGAATTACGTGAAAGAGCCGGAATATTAGCTGGTGCAGACCACCTATATGGCTTGAAGGCAGGTATGAATGTAGAGCAAATGCGGGTGGTCATTCAAAATGAAAGACGTATCGAACTAGCTTTTGAAGATCATCGTTTTAATGATATCCGTCGCTGGATGATTGCCGAAAATGTGCTGAAAGGCTTTAATAAAACAATTATTATTACACGCAATGATAATACTTTTACTTATCTCGTCGGTTCGGCCTTACGTCCATTAAACTTTAGGAAAGCAATGTACCTTTTACCAATTCCATTAAGTGAAATTCAAAAAATGCCGCTTATGCGACAAAATCCTGGTTATTGACAATAATTCCGGCTATCTACAGCGGTAAAGGTGCGACTGTTGCTATTCGCACCTTTACTTCATTAAAAAATCTCCAAAAGATTTACAGGATGCTATCGTTTTTACACTAGGCCCCAACTAGCATACCGTCCTAATTATTAGAAAATCTAAAAATTAAAAAGTATTCGCTTTCTCATAAACATATCTTATTTTTAATTGCTCATTATAAATCGAAACCAACGCTTATTTCTATGAAAAGTGATCAGATAACTATTGTTGATATTGCCAACGAACTAAATATTTCAAAATCCACAGTATCCCGCGCCCTCACGGGGCATGCTAATGTAAAGGCAGAAACGCGTCAAAAAATCTTGGAACTGGCTGAGAAATTAGATTATCAACGCAATATGCAATCACTAAGTCTCATCACCAACAAAACCAACACGATCGGTATTGTCTTACCTGAATTCTCTACCTCATTCTTCCCACAAGTAGTCGTTGGTGCACAGGAAGAGGCCAGCAAACATGGTTATTCTGTACTAATATCGCAATGTAATGAAAGCTACGCAACAGAGGTCGCCAATGCTAAGGTCATGCTGGCCAATCGTGTGGACGGCGTAATGGTATCATTGACAAAGGAAACATTGAATTATGATCACTGGAAAGTATTTATTCGCAAAAAAATTCCCATTGTATTCTTCAATAGAGTTTGTAATGAAATTATGGTACCCAAGGTTGTCGTCAACGATTATGATGCCTCATACAATGCGGTAGAGCACCTTATCAGCCTAGGAAGACGACGAATTGCACACTTAGCGGGTCCCAAACAGCTCAGCATTAGCCAAAAAAGGCTCAATGGATATTGTGATGCCTTGACCAAACATGGCATTCCTATCGATCAGGATCTGATTATTGACTCAGACCTCAGCTTAAATAAGATCAAAATATTTGTCAAATTTCTGGTTGAACTCGATAACCCCATAGACGGTATTTTTGCTGTGAATGATCCCACAGCGATAGAAGCTATGCAGATAATCAAAAAAATGAATAAACGTATCCCTGAAGATATTGCTGTAGTCGGATTCAGTGACAACTACGGTTCGAGCTTTGCCGAACCTAGCCTCACTACAGTGGCACAGCCTGTACGGGAAATAGGTAAAACAGCAATGGAACTCTTATTGGGGCTAATTGGAAAAAATATCGAAGAATGGAAGCCGATAATCCGTACGATGGAAGCCAAGCTCATGGTACGTGAATCGACTGTACGATCCAGCGAATAATTCCCAAAAACAGCAACTAAAACGGGAGCGTTCCCAAATATAGGGAGCGTTCCCATGGAAATTTTATAACAAACCACACCAGCTCCTACCCATAGATTGGATAAATTTGATCTAACGAATTATAGCACTTAATCCCAATTTTATCCATGATCACAAACAATACACTAGAAAAAAGAAATCTACATCATATTCAGTGCAATGGCGATCTGATCGTGACAGGTGGAGGTATGTCGGGTATATGTACCGCCATTACCGCAGCACGTCAAGGTTTAAAAGTAATCCTGATACAGGATAGACCCATTCTAGGTGGCAATGCCTCCAGCGAAGTTCGTCTTTGGATGTTGGGTGCCACCTCACACATGGGAAACAACAATCGCTGGTCCAGGGAGGGTGGTGTCATCGACGAAATTTTAGTTGAAAATACCTATCGCAATCCGCAAGGCAACCCAATCATCTTGGACATGATCCTGATTGATAAAATAAATCAGGAAGAAAACATCCAACTTTTCTTAAACACAGCTGTATATAGTATCGAAAAATCCGCTGCAGACCAAATAGAGTGTATACATGCTTTCTGTAGCCAGAATTCGACCCAATACACATTTCATGCACCATTATTTTGCGATGCTTCTGGCGATGGTATCGTAGGATTTCTAGCAGGGGCTGCATTCCGTATGGGTGCTGAAAGTAAGGAGGAATTTGGTGAAGGGATGGCGCCAAGTAAAGAATATGGCGAATTATTAGGCCATTCCTTATATTTCTATACAAAGGATACAGGGATGCCTGTTTCTTTCACCCCTCCAGCGTTCGCTCTGAAGGATATCAGTCAAATACCACGATTCAAGCAGTTTAAAGCGAACGAGCATGGCTGTAAACTATGGTGGGTGGAGTATGGGGGGCGCTTGGATACAGTGCACGATACAGAAACGATCAAATGGGAATTATGGAAAATCATCTATGGCGTATGGAATTATATTAAAAACTCCGGAAATTTTCCGGAAGCAGAAACACTCACCTTAGAATGGGTAGGAATGATACCTGGAAAACGTGAAAGTAGGCGCTTTGAAGGCGACTATATGATGATACAACAGGATCTTATTGAACAACGTCAACATCCAGATGCAGTTGCATATGGCGGTTGGTCAATCGACTTGCACCCAGCCGACGGAGTCTATAGTGAATTACCAGGCTGTAATCAATGGCATAGCAAAGGAATATTCGATATCCCTTACAGAAGTCTATATAGCAAAAACATCCGTAATCTATTTCTGACAGGGCGTATAATTAGTGTAAGCCATGTGGCTTTTGGCGCCACGCGCGTAATGGCGACCTGCGCTTATGTCGGTCAAGCAGTGGGGATGGCAGCCGCACTCTGCAAAGAGCTACAAGTGTCGCCACGGCAACTGACTTTGGACAATAACATGCATAACCTACAACAACGCCTAATGGCAGAAGGCCAGCATATTCCCTCAATGGCCTTACACGATGAGAAGGATCTTGCTCTCCAGGCACACATCAGTACTTCCAGTGAATTGCAATTTACTGGTTTCGATCGCGTCAGTCTATGGAAGCCGCTGACTATACCATCAGCGCAATTGCTTCCCATGAAAAAAGGAAAACTTCCACTTTTCCATGTCGCCCTGAAAGTAATGCAAGACACCGTATTGGAAACTTCAATACGAATATCGGAGAAAGCCGGAAATTTCACTCCAGACATTACCCTTACGACACGTACGATTCCACTTACTAAGGGAACGACTTCGGTCGACATTGATTTTGATACGCTATTACTTTCCGATGGATATGTCTTTTTGACTTTCCAAGCTAACCCTAACATACAATTGGGCTATACAGATCAACGTGTAACAGGCGTCTTGTCCGTATTTAACTCTTTTAACAAAGCTGTATCTAACAACGGAAAGCAAATACCAATAACCGGTGTAGGTGTAGACGAATTTGAATTCTGGTGCCCACAGCGCAGACCCAATGGACAAAACATTGCGGTGGCTTTCGAACAGCAAATAGATACTTTTGCAAGTATTCAACTAAAGAATGGAATTAACAGACCAGTATCTTCTACAAATGCCTGGGTTGCAGACCCTAAAGACAAAACACCTACCCTTGTACTTAATTGGGATAGCCCGCAGGATATCACACAAATCGACCTTTGGTTTGACACAGACTTTGACCATGCCATGGAGTCAGTATTGATGAGTCATCCAGAAAACATAATGCCTTTCTGTGTGCGCGCATATACTATCAAAGATTCCTCAGGTGAGATCATATATTCAACGTCTGACAACTTCAGGACATTAAATCGTATTACCTTAGCCGAACCGATACTTACTGAACGTATTAGTATACAAATGCTGCACCCGTCGGATCATGTACCGGCATCACTATTTGGTATACGTTGTTTCGGAAAAAAATAAATGATCTTTTAAAAGAATTATAGTATGATACAGTTAGACTATATCGTGATGGGCATTTTTAGCCTGTTGATTTTTGGCATTGGTCTTACTTTTACGCGTGTAGGAAGTAAGACCGGACAAGCTTTTTTTGAGGCAGGGGGTGAAACACCCTGGTGGATCAATGGACTATCTCTTTTTATTAGTTATTTTTCCGCAGGCACATTTGTTGTCTGGGGATCGATAGCTTACAGACATGGATTAATCGCAAATGCCATCCAGCTGACCATGGCTATTAGCGGTCTGCTTGTAACCCTCTTTATCGCCTCAAGATGGAAAAAAACAGGTGTGGCAACTGGGGCAGAGTATATAGGGAAACGTTTTGGTCAGAAGGAAAAGCAGTTTTACACCTATATGACTTTGTTATTAAGCTTGTTCACTACAGCCGCGGTCCTCTATCCCGTAGGAAAGATGGTTCACGTTGCTGCCGATCTGCCCGTTAATTTATGTATTGTAATCATTGGACTAATTATTATTTTGTATACCGCTGCCGGTGGATTATGGGCAGTCTTGGTAACTGATGTAGTTCAATTCGTTATATTGTCGGCCGCAGTAGTCATTGTGATTCCGATTGCTTTCAATGAAATTGGCGGCTTTCATACATTGGTTAGCGAGGCACCCAAAGATTTTTTCAAACCTTTTAATGAAGAATATACCTTTGGCTTCATGTTAGCCTTTATTGTATACCAAACATTTTATCTCGGCGGAAACTGGTCCTATGTGCAACGGTACACCAGTGTGGCCACAGCCAAAGGCTCAAAAAAAGTATCGGGTATTTTTAGCATCTTATATTTTATATGTCCGCTGATTTGGATGCTTCCGCCTATGATCTATCGCATTATTAACCCCAATCTAGCAGGACTGGAGGTAGAAGATGCTTACATGATGCTTATCCAAAAAGTAATGCCTGCGGGGCTTATCGGTTTGGTTCTGGCAGGCATGGTATCGGCAACGTCAAGTAAAGCTAACACCACAATCAATATGGCAGCAACAGTATTTGCACAAGACATCTACAAGAATCTCATCAGACCTGAAGCTTCTGAAAAATCGGTTATCGCAGTAGCAAGATTATTTACCTTGATCTTTGGTATAGGCACAATTCTGATTGCCATGTGGATACCTTCCGCCGGAGGGATCGTCAATGTGGTACTGAGTACTGCATCCATTGCCGGTGGTGCCCTCTTCGCTCCCATTATTTGGAGCTTATTTTCAAAAAGACAAACTGGACTTTCGGTCGTCTGCGCTACGATCATTTCTTTGGTCGTAAATCTATTTTTAAAAACAATTGCTCCAGACACCTTGGGATGGAAGCTCAATTTAACCCTGGAAACTATATTTGGCATGGGAATTCCAATTCTCATATTATCCATATTTGAATTGTATTATCTTTCAACCGGTCAGATAGCGCCACATATACTAGTCCCTATGACAAACCAAGATAGCGATTCTATTACCCCCAAAAACCATAAAAAACATACCGATACCGAGCAACAGAATCAATTTGGAATTAGGGTTATCGCCGCTTCTATGGCGGTAGTCGGGATCGGCATCATCGTTCTCGGCGCATTGACTACGCAGTTCTCGTATATGGTCATGGCTGTCGGACTGGCTGTCTTGATCATTGCTGGATTTATAGCAAAACTCACGCGTAATAGAAAGCTCAATACATGAAATACATTCTTGCTTTTATATATAGTTTAATCTCTTGCCAACTAAGCTTCGCAAGTTTAACAATACCGCATTTTTTTGCAGATAATATGGTATTACAACAATCAAGTAAGGTCAAGATTTGGGGTAAGAGTACGTCAAAAAAGAAAATACAGATACAAACTTCCTGGGATGGAAAGAGATATCAAACATACAAAGATCAAGCGGGGAATTGGTCACTATGGGTGGAAACGCCAAAAGCCGGTGGTCCCTATAAAATTCAGATACAACAAGAAAAGACACTTACATTGCATAATGTATTGATCGGTGAAGTTTGGATATGTTCAGGTCAATCCAATATGGACATCCCCATGAAAGGTTATTACGGCCAGCCTATTCTTCATGCGACAGAAATGCTATTGGAGTCACCTAATGATCAAATTCGTCTCTTCCAGGTAGAAAGACAACATGCGGAAAACGCCGAGTTTGATTTAAAGGGAAATTGGTCTGTAGCAAATGCGACTTCGGTCGTCAAATTCAGTGCGCTTGGCTACCAATTTGCAAAGTACCTGCAGCAGCATCTTAAAATTCCTGTTGGCATTATTCAAACCACTTGGGGCGGTTCAGCAATTGAGGCTTGGATGAAGCCTTCGCTTGTGGAAATGACATTAAGAGAGCAAGAATTACCGAATAGAGCGATCGGAAAGCAGGTACACCAACAGCCGGGTAATCTTTATCACGGCATGATCTGCCCACTCATCGGATTTCGCATTGCTGGCGTGATTTGGTATCAAGGCGAACAAAACCGATATAATTATTATGACTACAACAAATTACAAACCAATATGATCCGCGATTGGAGGAAGAGCTGGGATATGGGAGAATGGCCTTTTTACTATGTAGAGATAGCTCCTATGCAATATCCTGCTGGACAGGGCATTTTACTACCTCGTCTTCGCGAAATGCAACTCAAAACACAAGATAGCCTACCGAATGCAGGAATGGTTTCTACGATAGATGTAGGTGAAATGCACAATATCCATCCTGCCAATAAAACGTTTGTTGCACAGCGATTGGTAAGCTGGGCATTAGGTAGCCACTATCAAAAACATGGAATAGCTTATCAGACGCCAACTTTGGATAAAATCGTCATCCTTAATGATACTGTGCTGATTTCATTAAAGCATTGTCCTATGGGACTTACGAGCTATGGAAAACCATTAACCCAGTTTGAACTTGCAGGCGCTGATCAGATCTTTCATCCGGCAACAGCTGTACTGCAAAATAACCGTATTGCTGTTACTTCAACTGCCGTGCAGGCACCTATTGCCGTGCGGTATGCTTTTCATGACTGGTGCTTTGGGGAACTATATCGTACTGAAGGTATTCCTGTGGCATCTTTTCGCTCAGATGATTGGCCGTAGAAATCCCTACGACCAATCTTAATACCAACCTCGCGAAAATTTGATCATGTCACTGGCCCTAGACTATTCTTTTTGTGCGAGCTTCAATAACTCATTACCCGCCAACAGAAAGGCCCCTACACCGTAAATTTCCGTATCTCCATAGCTGACTTCTCCTGGAGCCTCGCCGACTTGCTGCACATAACCTAATTTTCCATCGGGATGCACCGAACTACTGAGTGCCTTCCAGCCTTTCCATACGACGGTCTCATAATCTTTGGAAGGAATAAGTTTATTATTGATGCCCCAGGCTATCGCATATGTAAATAGTGCTGTTCCACTGGTTTCTTTTGCGGGGTAACGCTCGGGGTCCAAGAGGCTCGTCCGCCAATAACCGTCATTCTGTTGCAAAGACGCAATCCGCTGTACCATACTACGATAAAGATCCTCCCATCTCGCGCGGCTTTTATAAGCTTTCGGCATATCGTTTAAAACACGCACCAACCCGGCCAAAACCCAGCCATTTCCCCTAGACCAAAAAACATCCTGACCATTCCTCTCTTTCTTATCAAAGTAACTTTGGTCCCTATAGAACAAGCGTTCTTGAGGATTGTAAAGATAGCTTGTAGTCTTCCACCAAAGCGTGTCTACCAACTCGAGATATTGCAGGTTGCCCGTCACCTTATAAATTGCAGAAAGTGCTGGAGGGCCCATAAATAAGGCATCGCACCAAGCCCATTCTCGAAGTGCGATATTATTTTTCCAAGCCAAGGATTCACTATGTGGACGACCTACCAACGTATCTGCCAAACGAGCGAAATCGGCTATGTAATCTATGTTTTTATCCCGACTATATTTCCAGGTATACAATTGCCCGACACAATAATTGTCCGCATAATACCGATATTTGTCCGCATACATTTTCCAATCAAACTGCTCTCCTACCGACTCGAGATACCTGGCATAACGTTCTCCACCTGACAACTTCGTCATCTCTATCAGACCGGTAAATAAAGTCGCAGACGTCCATTCACGGGCCGCATGACGTAACCCCTTATGTTCAATACTATCCAACTGCCAGGACGCGACCCGATCCAAATATTTCCCAATGTGAATCACTTCTTCTTTTTGTGCATCCTTATTACTTACTAATCCCTGGCAAGCTGATAGTCCTGGGTAAAGCCCGAGTATACTAAACGCAATAAAACCCTTTATTTTCATCAATTTATATTATTTTAAAGATTTACCAACAACCACATCTTCTATGATTTCCAACAGTGCCAATGGCCTCTAGTTTTTGCTTTTATACTGATCAAAATTGAGCGGCATTAATGTTGGGAAAGTCCAAGCAAAATGATGCTTTTGAAATATGATGGGTCTGTAAGGGGCGGCAAAAGTCTCGAATTCTTCTTCCCGGTAAACATCCTTCATGGCTTCCATAAGATTGGGTGGCCAAAAACCGGTAATGGTTTTAGGGGTAGCCACATCGGGATTCTTATACCACCTCCATTCATCGGGATGTAAGGTATAGTAGCTCAAATAGCGCAGCGCACCTAATAAGGATGCTCCATTTTGCTCTACAAAAAATAGATTTTCCCCGGTCATATTGAAGATCGTCCACATAGAAGCTGTTAACGGCGCTAGAGAAAAGTAAGTATACCATAACCCTTTACCTTCTCGCTTCACTTCCTCAACCATATGCCCATCCACAGCAATCTTATCAAAAAGATCATTTTTAATCAGATTGGTCGTAACGTTAAAATCGGCTGTATCACGTAAGTAGGCCGCAGCCAGCAGAGCAGAAAAGCGTGACCAATCTCCTGAATTATTATGACGAGACCGGATACTATGGGTTGCCTTCTGGAAGACATTCTGTGTCCAGTGTTTAAATTGTTGCTGCTCGCCGACTTTCCACGCTTTTGTATTCTGCATTAGTCCAGCAGCAATCATCAAACCCGAGCCAGCATAGGACATTACTAATGAGCCGTCCAACTGATCATATTCTTTGTTAATCGCAGCCCACGCATTTAAAAAATAAAGAGCTTTCTTAGCATATTTCTTTTTCCCATTAAGACGAAATGCTAACGCAGCACTATAGGCTGCAAAGGCATCTTTCTGTAGATTCATCGCCACTTCACGGTGTTTCTTCTTATCAGAGTAGAACCCAGGAATACTTAGGTTTTCAATTGCGTGATGATTCATTGGTAAAGAATCTGCTAAATGAATCAAATCCTGATAAGCAGACCAATAAGGTTCCTGTTTTTGTCTTATTTTCGACTTTACAAAATTCAGCTGAACCACTGGATGGAAAACCGATGACTGCGCTACAACTATTGAAATCGAAACCATAGTCAACACGAGAAAAATTAATAATTTTATTTTGAAACATTTAGTTACGGATACCTTCATCTCTTTAAATATTTTAAATGGTCTTGTAATCTTCCTATAAGAAGATGTATTGGTTATCCTAAATTACAGCAAAGGCTTGCTACATCTAATGGCTAGATGCAATTAATTTTCATGAAACCGTTCCCAAATAGTGGGAACGGTTTCATGAATCCCGAAAAAAATAACGCTCTGTCTATAAGGGTCACAGCAATTTTGAAACCCTTACGGATAAAATACTACCGATTTTAAAAAAGATGATACTTAAATCCATCGTCGGAAAAATTGTGATAAGATATTAACATTAACCATAGAAAAAGTCATTTATCCAGCGATGGAAACCTATCACATCAGTGTTCAATGTATCTTGACGATGAAAAGTTATCCCCTTATGAAGGAGCAATAAAGGAGCATTTCAAAGATCATTATAACAGCATTTTCATCGCGCTTCTCCACTTTTTCCAACTTGACAGAATGGAAACTGGTAAGGTGAATCAAAAAAAGCTAAATTACTATCCCACAAAGAAGCGCTGAAAGAAATTAGTATATAAGAAAGCTTCCCGAAGCGAATAGAGAGATCCATCCATAAAACTTTCAAACGCTTGGGAAAGATTCAGATCATGATAACCGACGGAAAGTGTGTCAATCAAATATATTCGACAGGTTTTATTGGACGCATAACTTTCCAGCCAGTTATCCTATCAAGTATATTTTGTGAATATGGCATCAAAAAATATGGGAAAACAGATTTTTCTTAATTGCTCAAAAATATACGGGAAACCAAAATAATTTTTGAAAACCTAGGTTTAAACTTCCCAAATTCTATGGAAACAATACATTCACAGGTTACATTACAACATTAAGTTTAGTCAATCGCTTTGATTGGCTCATAGTATAATAAAACCGAACCACCGCTAAAAGTTCTAGTTTTTAATAGTTTTAACACAATCCTATCGCTTATATCTTCAAATAGAGGTAACCCCTGCCCTACAACAACAGGATAAACGCATAATTGAAATTGGTCGATCTGATTAAGCTTCAACAGCTGTATAATTAAACTTCTACTCCCAACTAAAATATCTTTACCGATTTGGTGTTTCAGCCTCAATACTTCATCTATAAGCTCTCCATCTGCTAACTGGGCACTATCCCAATCAAGTTTTCTCAAGCTATTTGAAAAAATGACCTTCGGAATTTTGTCAATTGCCGATGCAAAGTTATCCATTGATTCTTCTCCTGAGGGATTTTTTATATAAGGCCGCCAATATTCCATAAGCTCATAGGTTATTCTCCCATATAAAATGACACTTGATTCATTTAATAGATCTGTATAATGCTTATGTATTTCCTCATCGGGAATACCTGATGTATGATCACAGAACCCGTCAAGTGTCATATTGAATGCTGCAATTACTTTTCTCATTCTATTAATCTTTTATGCTTTAAATTTAAAGCTTTACATTGCCAAGAAGCTTCGCATAGGGAAAGAAATAAATATCATTTAATTATAGCTTATTTCGGAGATAAATTAGACTATCTTTATTCCTTTCATGCCATTAATGATTTACTAAAAAACAGATCAAATGAAAGCCAAATTTTCAGATGTGATCCTATATGTTCAAAACGTCAAAAATCTTAGAAAATTCTATGTTGAGAACTTTGACTTTAAGGTATTGGAAGAAGACGATATTTGGGTACTTCTAAATGCAGGAAGTGTAAATATCGGATTTCATAAGATAGGTGAAAAATATTTAAAATCAATTGATCCGAACCATCAATTCGACAACAACACAAAAATTGTTTTTGAAATTGATATAGATATCGAAAGTGCTAGAAAAGAATTAATTTCAAAAGGTGTTTCCATGCGTGAGATAAAAACCTTTGAAAATTATGACTTTATGCTTTGTGACGGGACAGACTCTGAAGGAAATGTATTTCAGCTAAAGGCTAAAAAAACAACAAGCATTTAAGATCAACATAGTTGAACGGTACAACGTCGCCCCTTACATTTCAATCCCCGATGATACGAGGCATTATTTAAAATAAGAACCCTTGATGGTAACATCCTCAAGCGAAAGAACGGGTAGTTTAACTAATCTAAAACTTATATTCTTTTTGGATTTTTACTATAAGCTTCTTTGCGTCCTCATTTGCCCACCTAAGAAATGCATTATAACCTTTAATATAGGATTCAAATTCGGCTACTCTATTATATAAAAGTCTTAATTTTTTAGGGTCATTATCTAATAATTCAATGTTATCAGGAAGTGAATCATAATTCTTCTGATAAATTTGGTCTGCCTTAGGATCGGGCTAACCAAAAGTACTCTCAACCCTCAATGATCTATCCAAATAGGACATATCTAGAATTTCCTCCCAAAGATCAATACGCCAACGCTACTTGAGAAGAATCCCGTCCTAGCAATCGAAGGGAACGGTTATGCTTATCTTCCTGTCGCAGGAAGACAATCGGAACGCGACGCAATGAAAGATGCCATAGGGGAAAAATACGTTCTTCCCCTACTCCGATCTTCGACGACAGGTAGTGGTGAATGTGAAAGGTTAGTGAAATAAGACCATGCTTTAGGGCTTGTGACGAAGATGTATCTGTGGCATCTGATCCTTTGAATCTCGATGAGGTTGGGAGTATATCTCGGCAGCAAAAACAATGTGTTTTTGATCCTTTTCTAGAAAAAAGTTAAATTAGCAACTTAAACGACGATTAAGCCATGAAGAGAAACCGATTGACCATTTTATTCATTTTCCCCTTATTGTTTTTTTCCTGCAAAAAAGAAAATTCTGGCCGGGATATGACGGACAACCTGATAGGAAAATGGAAGATGACCATTTATGAAACGACTTTTTCCGTTGGCGGCAAGAATGAGAACAGTAGCGTTCAAACAGATAAACTACCCTACAAATATCTGAGCTTTGATGGGCCCGATAGCGCTTCGCTGTGGTTAACAATACCATATTTTATTGGTTCAGATGGTTCGCCGAGTGTGATAGAATGGAATCCAACCGGCGCAGATGTAAGTATTAAAGATGGAAGCCCACAGAGCAGAAAACCAGTCTATTTTCGAAAATATTACTATCGCCTGAATGAAGGTCGGCTCCTACTAAAGGAAACCAATGCATTTAATCCATCTGCATGGGCAGTGAAATGGGGAGAGGCTACAACAGGTATTGTCGACTCTCTTGTAAACTATTACCCTGAACTCAGGGACGATATAAACTGGTGGGATATATCCGTAGATGGAAACTTATTAAAATTAAAGCAGGAGATAAGCTATGGTGTTGGGGATAACTTTCGCTCTACGGTGACTATGGTATTTTCAAGAGAATGATTTCCTGAAACAGTCGCTGATAGCCATTGGAATCATTATCGGTATATTGCCACTTTCCAAACAAAAATTTGCCACACGTGCATCAATTTCAACCGCGCTAATATTTATAGGTTTCTCCCTATTTTTCATCATAAGGATGACTATAAGCGCTTATGGGCTGGACAGTACAATAAATTACTTTACAGCAAAAGAGGATATCAGAAATGGTAAAATCAGATTCTATACCTATGGACAGTTGTGCTGTATCCCAAGCAATGTATATAGAGCAATAGATTCTCTTGGAAAATCTTATGGCTATAAAACCATTAACATAGGTATGGGAACACCGGGAGTAGAAATTTATAACGATGTCGTAGAAGATTACTTAGAACAAATTCACGGGGAGAATTGGCGTAATGAATTTTATAGAAAAGTCGACTCCATTCATGGGGTGGAAACTCAAATCAAGAAGGATTAGAGCAACTTCTGTTATTACCTCATTAGAGATTTCACGCTTTTAGTTTTAATCCTATGATACCGTTGGTATTACACTCCCACACTCCTGTTGCCAAAGAACAAAATCTTTAAATTTCAATATTAGCTATAAGTGTATTAGAAATCTCTATTGATAAATCTATTAATAATTGTTTCTTTATAAACTGTCCAAACGATATTGTATGCACCTCCAGCATCAGAATTTGACATTACAATATAGAAAGTATTATTATTCATGGAAACATACATATTATCTATATTAGATTATAAAAAATGTAAAAGGCATTGTAAGTACTCCGGCATATTTTATAAAGTTTGAAGCAGCCCTATTGGGGATTTTTTTTGATATATGAACAAAAAAAACAGCACAGCTTAACGAATAGAAAAACATACCTGTAAATGCCCAATATCTAGAGGTATTTTCGGTTCCGTTTAATGCCTTTTCTCCAAACAAGTTACTAAAAAAATTTTTTGACCAATCAAACCCAATCGAGGATTCGTTCTGGTAGGTGCCACCGGGATAAACCGAAATTGCAATGAACATGAGAATCAATGCAATGATCATCCCTATCAATACAAAATGGCTTTTTAATAATTTCATTTACAAATGATCAATAATTGTTTATGTTGCCTTTAAATCTGGTACACTTCCCAAACTACCCCCCTAAAACCAATATGACAAGAATCCCATCCTCAACTAGCGGATACAGCGCTTCATGTAATTCGGATAGCACTAGTTCATGGATACCATACTTTTTATTTGTACAAACAAATTCACTCATTTCCCCTAACGAAAACTTAATGGTATATTCATTGGTAGGCATAAAATCAAATTCACAAACAATACCATTTATTTCTATACGGCAACCTGCACCATGAAATTCGTAATTGAATCCATCAATATCTCCCGAACGATTCCTAAGGCTCCTTTGCTCAAATTCTTCGATATCTGGAGAGAACTGATACTAGCTTAATCATGTTGCATTAAGATACAAAATAACGTTGAAAATTATAGCTGAAGAGTTATATATTTTGTCTATTTACAACCCTGTTTGTAAATTCAACAAGAACAATTAAGCTCCGTTAATTAAAAGTATAGATTATATAAAAGTAGGGATTAAATATACGATGGAAATTTACTGGATTCGTATTTAGAAATTTATTACTTATACAACGTTTATGATTTGTTAATGTCTCTCAGATCTAAACCTATTCGGAGCCATACCTGTTTTTAATCGAAAAAACCGAGTAAAATATGACGTATCTGCATATCCTAAATTCATCCCAATTTCTTTGATCGATAAATCACCATTATTAAGCTCCTTTTTTGCCTCTTCGATGACCCGTTCCTGTATAACTTCGGTAGCAGTTAAGGAAAGTATTTTTTTGCAAGCAATATTCAGATAGGATGGAGTTACGGACAGCTTTTCTGCATAAAATGCAGTATGTTTCTCCGCTCTGAATTGCTGATCCAAAAGCTGCATAAATCTAGAAACCAACAAATTTTTTCTTCTTTTATCCCGCTTAAACATACGCAGAATCTCCTTGTTTATGATTTCGCCAACGATCATTAACCGCAGTCGAACAATCTCCCATGCTGGATCTCCAGTCGAAAGTTCCAGATGGATCCACTCAAACTCAGCCAGCATATTTGCATGACTCTTAGACGATAATTTAATAACAGGATAGTCTTGGTATTGAGAAAAACTAAATTTTAAGGAGGTAGAAAAGACTGAAGAGAAACTACAGTCCACTGAAATAGAATAGATTTCTGTGGTAGCATCAAGCTGCATTTGATGGTCTTGCCCGGGAAAAACAAGGTGTACATGATGAGCACCGATACCATAATTTATCGAATTTATACGATGTAATCCATGACCGTTGTTACATAGTAACAAAATGAATCGGTTGGAATTACTTTCCATCGATTCTACCTCTTGAATCGGTCCCTCTATCTTACTTAAGATCACAGGGTACTTCTTGGTACCGCTAAGATTGTTCCTGTACTTATTAATTTTGACATCCATAGTTAAAGCGTCATTTTTAACTCGTTGACATAAATCATAATCCATAGAAACTCTATTCATGTGGTAGATATGTTTACTTGAGTTGTTGCCAAAATTACAATATAAGAGATGCTTCATACACTTGATCTCTTTGGCTTCAGAAAACATTCCACTTACCAAAAAAAACACAAGTTGTTAAATTTAAAACAGTTAACTAATAAAAAATGCAATACTACCTTGTAAAAATTAGATAAAATTCGAAACACAATAAATGATTTAGACAAGCGATTCCTTTAAAAAATTGTAACAACACTACAGCAATCGATAAACAAAAAAAACAGGCATAATTCCTTTCGAAAAGTGCCTGTCTCCTAAATTTCGCTTCTGATTTTTATTTTCTCACACAACGTACGTTTCCTCGATAAGTCTGTGTGAGCGCTTGCATTTGTCTCGTGCCCAATTGCGTGAGATTATATGTAAATGGTTTTGTATAATTGTACACTGCTGCCTGGGTCATTACCGCTCCTTTACTATGATCGGTACTTAGGTAGCCGGCAGCCCAATAAAATAGTTGGGTACGAATACCACTTGCAGAAGTGTTGCTCCGTGAGTCGATCTGTTTTCTTGAATAGGTAAGTGTCGAACCCGGATAGTAACCATTAAATGTAAAAATCAATCGCTGGCTATAACTTGTATATTCTCCAGCGTAGGATGGCGCACCGTTGTCCATGGCCCAGGACTGATTGACGACAGCGTACCAGTTATATGTATCGACCTGATTAGATCCAGAAATACCGATAAATTGAGTAGAGGATCTTTCAGTTAAAGAATTCATTTCGGTTGCATTGGGCATCCGCCACACACCCGCAGGGTATACCAATGCACACGGATCTCCTGAAAGTGGTGTTCCTGTTGGCGTCGTTGATACCCAAGTCCAATACTCTGATTGAGTTGCATTATCATAAGGTTCAATACCCGCATCGGCCTTAAAACGATATTTATCCAATTGTCCTGCAGTACCATCGTACCACAGGTCACTACGTGCCCAGGCCAGTCCACCAACAGGAATTGCAGATTCGATAATTCTCGCTTTTAGTTGATATTGACCGCCGACTTCTGGTGTAAATGCACCGTTAGCGAAGGTCAGATAAGTATTGGCAGTTCCGTAGTTTCTCGTGGATATCTCATTTGAAGTGACCGGAAGATTCATGATCAGATGATCCAGATTCGTAGAAAAGAATGGCTGAATCGAGATTGTTCCGGCAGTTACCGCTGTACCTGTAGGAATTGTATACAATGAAACAGTTTTTACTAAATCTCCTGTACTCGCATCAGTATTCGCGATATGGGCGGCTGTTTTCTCAACAGCAACAGCAACGGGGTTTCCAAATGTTCCACTTAATATGTCAAGATCTGCCGTCAGCAACATCGATTTGAACTGAGCTCCCGATCCCGTGCCCAATTGCATCGATTTCAACGTATTAATACTGCCAAAAAGTCCCCGTGTATCAATATCTACATCATAGCGAGCCGTTTTATGATCAAAGATAATATTAAGATAATTTTCACCGGTCTTGGTATCAATAGTACCTGTCGCAAAAAGGACATCTTTATTCGCGAGGTCAGCCGCCGCAATTTTACCATTGCTAAGATCAGGAACAGTTCCTTCACTGGTCGAAACCGCTACCCATCTATATGTTTTTCCACCATCTATCTGTATTGCTGGATCCGTCCCCGGAGTACCCACGACATTATTAAGCAAAGTGGAACCTGACTCATCATATAATAGTATACGATATTTTAAGTTTGTTGGCATTGGTGTGGTAACTGCCTTTAAACTCCTCCCCCCGATTGCCGTAGTTTTCGTAGCCGCCCGTTTACCAGAAAGCACACTCGCCGGAACTGGATCCATGCTCAAAAGTGCATCAAAATTACCGCCTGTTACAAGCTTTTCATCTTCGCGGATACCGGAAGAAACATGCGTACCTGTAGTAGTCGAGGCGACTTTTGCAACAGCAGATACTTTCCCAGATTCGTCAATACCTGAAATATTGACTTTCAAGACTGTTCCTTTTAGCTCTTCCTCTCCCCCAATAGTCTCTTTATGGTCTTTACACGCGACTATGGCCATTAAACCTGCACTAAATAGCGCGACTTTTACTATCCCTATTTTGGAGAACATTTTATTTTTTTCTAAATACATTTTTATGATAAAACTTAAAAGTCAAAACTATTTGTCCCACCGCCTATATCACCGTGACTATTTCTGTCGGTGACACCAGGATTATTAGGCATTCCCTGATCTCCTGGCGACAGGCTCGCAGACCCCGCCGCGATTCCATACTCCATTTCAATAACCGTAATTTCCAATGATGGAGCAGTATATGTAAGCTTGCTCTTCGATTGTTCTTTTTTTTCCTTCATGCTATTTAAATTTTTTGTTCAGTAATTCTTGCGGCACTGTGTGATGATATGCAAGGTAGAATACGGAGCAAAATTAACAACAAGAAGCAACTGGAAACTAGGACAATAACAACTAAAAACAGGACAATTAGGAGAAAAAGAAAAGATTGTGAGTATCTGAAAATTAATACACCAAATAGACCAGGTACAATTAAGAAAGCAACCTTATACAAACTATAATGTAAAAAAGAAGGATGCCCGATATCGCGAACATCCTTCTGAACCAGTCTAATCTAACTTTTATACTATTGGATCAAATAACCACCATCAACTGGTAGGTAAGCTCCAGTACAAAAACTGGCATCGTCAGAAGCCAAAAATAGAAATGCGGCAGCAATTTCTTCAGGCCGTCCTAATCTCTTCATGGCATGTTTTGATTCCATATAGGAACGGTATTCGTTACCAGAGGCGCTATTATCCATCAATAACGGTGTCTCAATGTAACCTGGACCGATCGCATTAACACGAATGTCGCTTGTCGCATTTTCTAATGCCGCAACCTTGGTTAATCCTACCAAACCATGTTTTGATGAAGCATAAGCACCAATTCCCTGCTCTGCAACCTGACTCATAATCGACCCCATATTGACGATTGAACCACCCGTGGATTGTCTTCGCATCTGCGCAATCTGATACTTCATCCCATAAAAGATCCCGCCTAGGTTTATGTTCAGAACGCGGTTCCACTCCTCGATTGTCTTTTCATGGATCGGTGAAGCGTCTACAATCCCAGCATTGTTCAATGCGACATCCAGACTGCCAAAGGTTGATACCGCAGCTTCCACGGCTGCTTTCATTTGCTCCGGATCGGAGACATCGCATTTGAAAAATTCGGCTTCTGTTCCCTCTTTCCTGATTTCATCCAAGGTATCCAAGTTCTCATGAATATCTACGATCATGACTTTTGCCCCTTCCCTAGCAATAAGGATGGCTGCTGATTTACCAATTCCAGAGTTTCCACCGGTTATAAAAGCTACTTTGTTTTCAAATCTTCTCATATCGAATTCCTTTTTGTATTTTACTATTTTCTTCGGATAGACCATCTTTAAAAATGGTCCGGCAGTTTGCCGGACCAACCTGACCAATTTCACCTACTTCACCACTCAATTGTCTGTTTCCTTGAAGGCCCAATGATGACGCTCAGCAGCCAGAGGAGTTTGCTGAGTTTCAACTACCAAACAATTGTACCTTTTCAGTAAAAAGACTTAAGCGACAACCATTAGTGGCAGAAATTTACCCGTAATCCAAATTTAAAGTTTAATTGATTGTGCTTTATTTACATAATCATCCGATTACTTTCTTTTTTTATAACAATTTTACACTTACAATAGGCTGCTCAACCTAAAACATAGGGTGCTTATTTGCTGCGTGTACCGGCACCTGTTGACGTACATCCCAATGCTCGGCAATCTTACCACCTTCAAGACGAAAAATATCGATTGTCGATGTCACTGTACCATTTGCATTCTTATCTCTTACATGCAGGAAAACCAAATCTCCCTCGGCCGCTATATGTTGTGCATCAATTTTGATTTTTGGAGAACCTTTGAACCATTTCACTGCCGCAGACTTAAATGCCTCGGCGCCATCGGGGACATCCGGATTGTGCTGTATATAGCTTGGGAGAATGTATTTGTCGACAGCAGCGGTATCTTTATCCCCAAACATCTGCTGATAAAAATCGAGCACAACTTTCTTGTTCGTTTCCTTCACATCCACAACCTCTACTGAAGTATCCTTATCAATTAAAGGAGGTTTAGCCCCAGATGAACAGCCAAAACCAAAGACTCCTAACAGAAATCCATAGCCAATCAAAATACACTTGTTTCTTTTTTCCATTACTTTTTTTAATTTATGGGAACTAAAAAAGGTGGCCGATAAGAACCACCTTTTCCATCTACCGAAAAAACTTGGACAGATGCTCAACCAAAACATTTGTCCGCTACCTAATTGCATCAAAATTGATGATTTCTTTTGAAATTCTACTTTACAAAAACATTCCATCGCTTTATAAATTCAACACAATAATTTTAATGGCGATTATTTGGACAAGGCAGGATATTCTTGAATATCGCTGCGAATCCCCAACATATCTTACCTAAAACTGCACGTCAAAGCCTTTAAAAAGCGTAAATGTTTTCTCTATTTATTCCATTGTTTTTGATTTTCATCACTTGACAGATTTTTGACAATTTGTTTCTCTATTTTGCCAGTATGGAGAATTTAATAAAGACTGGCCATATTCAAATACCTTTTGGCTCGCTCGAACTTGTACTTTTGGCTGACGGCTATTTTACAGTAGAAACATGGCAGCCAGTTATTGCCCCAACCATACCATCTCAATTAGTCGAAAAGGAGCTTGACAGGCTTTCCCTTTCGAAAAAAAACTACCAGGCCCCAATTATCGTCATGCTAGTTAAACAGCAGAATCGGTATATTCTAATTGATACAGGCGAAGGCCATTATGACATAAAAAATGCTGGAAATTTAAAGAGAAGCCTATATTTAGCAGGTATAACACTCGAGCAGATCACCGATATTATTATTACGCACGCACATCGAGACCATATTGGCGGTATATTGGATAGCAAAGGTTTGCCTAATTACCCAAATGCTACATACTACATTTCTAAACCCGAATTTGATTTCTGGATGTCAGATAATCCTGATTTTTCACAAGGCAAAAATCCTGAACTCGGGCAGTCTAATCTGGCTTTGATAAAAAAAACACTTCAGGCCATCAGTCCTAAGCTACTGCTATTCGAACCCGGCGATCAATTATTTTCCTGTATCGATACAGAATTAGCACCGGGACATACCGCAGGACATATTATCTGTACAGTAAAGTCAGAGTATAGCGTTATCACCAATCTCGTTGACCTTATACATTCGCCACTTCTTGTTTCTCAACCACACTGGGGAACGCTATGGGATATAAATTTCCAACGTGCGGTTGACACACGGATAAAAATTCTTGAACGTTGCCATCGAGAAGGAACACTCGTAATCGCATCCCATATGCCTTGGCCTGGAATAGGTTTTATTGGTAAAATAAAGAATCGCAAACAATGGGTTTGGGTTCCTAAATCCTTTATTTCCTATTGACAATCTCGTCCAAGGCTTTCGGACAGTTCAACACAGGATTTAACAATTTTGAAATCTCCATTCCGGCTTCGATAGTAAAGCTCCATTTTAGGGCAGCCATGTACAATAGCTCGCAATTCGATATCTTCCAGAACAGTTGTAGATAAAGAGTTTCCGTACGCAAAGTCCTTTATAGAGAACGGCCCTAAATACAAAAAATCTGCTCGGAGTGCTAAAAAGGGCAAAATATGTACAGCAATTAGTCCTATAATGTGACAATTATCATCTTCAACCAATAACTGATATTCATTTGTATTATTAACAAGAAAGGGAATCACTGTATAGCAGAATACTTCTAACTTTCGTAACCCAATGTTATACATTAAAGTCGAAACAAATTTCGTATCGACGTCCTTCATTTGTCTAATATTCATACCTTTCGAAATTTAGCCCTTGATTAGGTTCTGAAAAAGTCATTAGTTTCGTGAAAACTCTGTTTCCGATCAGACCGTGTTATTATCTGTTTTAACTTTCCTCTAATTTAAGGACTTAAGCTATAATACATGCTTTAAATTGCTTGTTCAAATTATTCCATCTGTTTTCAAAATCAACACACAAAGTATATACTCACAAATATTCCAACCTTGATTCCCTTAATCGATAGAATAAGACCTTTATAAAGCTATATTATGGATAGATATACAGACCCCCGATGCAGCTGATAGACAATTTATAAAACGTGAAATCTCGATGATACCTCTTTACCATCATAGCAGTTGCTACCTCTGTTACTGATAAAATTATCTTTGAGCCAGGACCGAAGTAAAACTGTCTTCCGCTCAAATCTACTGGATTTCGTCTCCAGTATCCCTTTACTAATATACCTGTGACAATACTCTATAAAATAAACCACACCGATTCTATACATATAGATAGGAGCCGAAAGTGAGATTACTTCTGTCTTACGCCAGGGTTCTTGATCTGGCATACTACTATTTTCTTCATAACCGCCTATCCTGATAAAATTGGCGGTATCCAATTCTTGGTCCGAGAAATAAAAATTCAACAGTGTATGGTTAGTAATAATATGCCGCGCCTGAAAAATATCTACCCGTTCAAAATATCTTTTTTTCTCGACATGGTTGTAATACCAACAGTAAGTATTCATTTTTAAACCACTGGCCATAAATTTCAAAAAGTTTTTCAAATCCATCGGAGACCAATAACTTGTTAACTGCCAAACTTTATATTTAATTCTAGGTTGTTTACATAGGGTTAGCAATTCATCATTAAAGCTGTTTTTGAGGTATATCGAAGTGATTTTTCTCTCCTTTTGACAGCTAGTGCAAATCGCTATTAGGTCGAATTTATTCGGTTCAACGATTTGGTTTTCATTACGGCATGTAAGCTCGAAAAAATCATTTTTACAGTTGCATATCCTTTTCTTTGGGTATGTTTTTTGGGTCAGATCATACCAACGTTCGACAGAATCCCTTATCAAATAACATTCGCCGTCCCGTGCTGTCAATAAACCAACGCCCTCTTCTACAAAAAAACGCAGCTGAAATTCTCGCTTGCCATTTTGTGATTCTACTCTTATCTGCAAACCGGTATTCATTCTTCAATCAAATTATAGCCAACGATCTTTCTTGTGTGAGCAGCTCCATTTTAAAAGTTCAAAAAATATTGTTAGAACCCCGCTCTTTTCTTGAACGCCTTATCCTCGGCAAACATGGCTTTTATCTGCATACTCATCTGCTCAGATACTTTAACCATAGTCTCCCAGTTGTCTAAGGATTCCGGATCTATATCCATTGCTAGGCTATCCCTTAAAAATAGATAGAGCATTCCGCCGATATGCTGGAGTATAGACATTTTAAAGTCAATAAGTGGGCTCTTAAAATATGCGCTACCATATGCAAAAAGATCATCAAACAGGATCTTCCAATATAGTCGTATCTCATCCAAAACAGGACCGCGTTCAGCCAAACTCCACAAAATAAGGTTGCGTAATATTGAATTGCGGCAGAGCTCAAATAAAATTCCATCTAGATATACGGCCACAGTGTCGAATGCAAATTGCTGACCACTTTTTAAAGAAAAAACCGATAAAACTTTTTTTTCCCGGATATCCTTTAATAAATTTCGCTGACAATACTCTTTCAAATTCGCCATTTCTCCGAAAAATTTGTACAATTCGCTCTCGTTTACTCCTGCTATTAAAAGAACCCTCTCTTTACTTAGTGCAGTATGCCCTTCAATCGCCAAAATGTCCATTACGGCAAGTATTAGTTTAGCTCGCTCTTTTGCGTTATCTCTGCCATTTTCTATCTCAATCCACCTCATAATTTCTCCAGATTTTATTTGATTACATTTTTTGACCCCGCAATTCTTCTATACCGGAACTCTCCAAAAACTGACGCGGTGAAAACCCTACATGCCTTTTAAAATAATTGGAAAAACCCGCTAGATCATTGAAGTTAAGATCTACAGAGATTTCCTTAACGGATTTACCGGTGCTCAGCAGTTCCGCTATAATTACATTCACGACCTCTTTGGCGATAAAAGCGTTAGCGTTCATACCCAGATGTTTTCGACATAAAACGTTAAGATAATTAGCCGAGACCCCCAGTCTATCTGCATAATATTTAACTGAACGCTGCTCACGGCTAAACGCTAGAAGCAACATCGAAAAACGTGTGAGAATAGGTTCGAGCTTACTATTCTTTTTTCGCTCCAGTTTCCCAAGAACTTCACGGTTGAACATCAACGAGATAATCCTAAATTTTGAAAAGATAATCTCCTTCATTCCGCGTGTGCAATCCAGTTCCCTATCAATGCCCTTAAATTCGCCCAATATCTCATGAAAATTCCGGCGTGACAGTTTTACCACGGGGTTCTTTTTATAATACTCTACCGGGTAAATAAAATAATTCTCAAATGCTTTAAATAGTTTACTTGACACAAAAATAGTATGTACCTTTGTACCAACCCAAATATCCCAACTATGCACTTGTCCAGGAAAGATCATATGCAGCTGTTTTCCATTGATGTGGTGGATAAATCCATCAATAGTATGTGTTCCACTTCCTGTTTCAAACAATAAAAATGAAAAAAAATCAAGACCAATAGGATCCTTTCTATACATCTGACGTTCGGTTTTGAAGTATAGAATATCTTCTACCGAGCCTTTTAATTCCTGAAAATCTCCGAAAAGCTCCTTTTGATAATATTTCTTTTTTCCCATAATCAATTATTTGTAGCAAATGGAATTTTCCGCCTCTAATTCGCATTTAAAATCATATCCGTATCAATAAGAAAAATATTTCGTAGTAGCCAATGCGAAAGGCAAAAATTCTTCGTAGAGGGTAAAATAACATTGAATTTATCGATTCTCAAAGCGATTGAAACGAAATGAATGATTTGAGAAAGCATATACATGATTTTGATAAACGATTTCTTATTTCACCAACTTTCAAGAAGAAAAGACCGCATCAAAGCAGAGCTACTTACATGTATCCAAGGCAATCTTTAAGTCACCGCCGCCATAATGAATAGGCATTTTTATATGTGTTTAACTTCTGACAAAGTGGCTCAATCTCTTCAGAAATACGATCCAGTCGTCCAAATTGACAGCTTGATTCTTTATGAAAAAACAAAATTAATCCTGCAAAGAAGTGATTGATTTTATAGATATACTTTATAAAATTATTCCATTACTTTTCGTATTTATAGCAACAAATTCCCCTTTTTAATGACATTTGCAACAAGCAACATGTAAAGCTTAAAATGCAAAACATTGTGAAATAGCCTAGAAACCTATTTTTTGAAGTAAATACATATCGAAATAGCTTTTAGAACTTAGAAAAAACACAAAATAAAACAATCATAAAAATCAATAGACAAAAAAGAATTTCGGCCTGATGATTGTAATATAATCCAAGAAGTTAGATTACTTTTGAATCACCTATGAAAACACTTGCTGATGACGGCGTTGTATACGACGTAATTGAAGGAGAGAACTCATTCAATAAAACTACAAAATGTACTTACTTTTTAATCGTACTATTCTTGGATGGCAGCGGCATCCATTACATTGACGGAAAACAGCATTCAATCGGTAAAAATCAGCTGCATTTTCTCTTTCCGGGACAACACCATCATTGGGAAACCGGCCCAGAAACTGTTGCGCAAAAGATCACAGTCGGAAAACTCATTTTCGAAGAATTCTCCAGCATAGAGGAATTCCGATTTATCAGACACAATTTGCCCCCCGTATTTAAGATTGACAGCATGATATTTGACGCTGTCGACCATGAAATGAAGGGTATAAAAAGTGCCCTGGAACTGTTTGATTTCAACAAAGAATGGCACAAACTAGTGCTGAAACGCATGGATAGCTTATCTACGCTCATGAAGTATGAAGCCGAGCGTTACATAGACGCTACATTATCCGCAAAATTAAATCCTATTGTAAAGAATTTCTGGAACCTGATAAACACACATTATACTGAACATAGGACCACCAGCTGGTATGCAGATCAGCTTAGCATCAGTGCTAATTATCTAAATGTGCTCTGTCAGAAAAATCTGAACATCAGCGCCTCAGAAATGATCAATCAAAGAATCATGCAGGAAGCCAAGCAACAGTTGCGATTCACCGATAAAATCATCAAAGAAATTGCTTTTGATTTAGGTTTCAAGTCAATCTCTACATTTTCTGTCTTTTTCAAGAAACAAAGTGGTTATTCACCCATGAATTATCGGGAGTAAATAAATTTACTCCTAATCGTATCTACACGCTTACCTGCCAGCAATTTAATTGACCCTTTCTTTTGCCGGTTATTTTAGCTTACTATCGATCTCCAGTTCCCAGCGTAGAAATAGTGCTCATCCGTTTACGGTGAAAACAAACACAATAACCACATAAGGCAACAGACAATGATAGGATGATCTGTCACTGCCTAAAAAATGTAATCGCGAGCCAGCTTTTTCAACAAGTAGAAAATTAAAAAATACTATTAAATACTAGCCACACTTGAACCTATTCCCGTTTTCAACTCAGCATGATAAAAGATAAATTAGTAAACCGAATGAATAATTACAGCAACAGATATTTCATTAGTGATTCATAATTTTGCCTCAGCTCATCACCAGGTAATCTATAAAATTTTAAAACGGGCTGATACATATTTTTAGGGATCTATAATAAAGTACGTAAATGAAAGAAAAAATGAAACAATCCTACATTGCACCATTAATAGAACATTTTGAAGTAAAAATGGAAGAAGGCATTGCAGCTGGATCTGCCGGCGATACGACAGGTGGCGGCAGCGGAAATGCCGGTGGCGGAGGTGGAAATGGAGATGGAGGTGGATGGGGATCATAAACAAGTCCATTTTTAATTTAAATTACAAAAACGGTTGCATAATGAGCAGCCGTTTTTGCCTGTTTCATATTGCAAACTCCTCTTCCCTATACCGGTATCTATAACACCGACTGTTTATTTCTTTAAGGATAAAATAGTCGTAGCGAGGTCACTTATGTGTTCAAAAGATGGTGTGTCAGATACCGCTCTAAGCTTTATCTCAAGAAGTGTCAACCTATTGTTTATACATGAACGTTGTTTTTCGATCGTATTTTTAAACCGCCTCATATTTTTCCTCAATGCGTGATATTTTTGAAGATTTTCGTATTTGCTGTCCATTTTTAGATCATCTAGTGCAGCATCTAGCATATCATCAGCTGCGCACAACGCAACAATAAACCATTTCAATCTGTCATCTTCCTGAGATTCGATATATCTTCTGTCCCCTGCAAAATGCTCAATTTCAATTTGCAACAGGCTAATTAAGTCGTCTGACTCATAGGCCGAATCAAGTTCCATAACAATCTCGTTTGTAGGGATTCCCATGTCCTCACCGAAATCTAACGAATCTAAGAAATGCTCCATAAGATTACTATATAATTGGGTCACTTCTATCGAAATAGCTTCTTGTCCGACAATTCCATACTTCTTAAAATTATCACCAAAAGTCGTTTGATTGTAACATGCGCGATATTCGCTCATATTGTTTGGAATAACAAAATATGCGGGAACAGAATCATATAAGGCGAACTCGACATCACTAACTAAATTGAACTCTTCATCATCAAAGGAAAAAGGATCCCCAATGCAGCTATAATAAAAGGCTAAATCTTCGTTATCTGGACGCAGCAAACGAAATGATAATTTAAATGCACGCAATATCGACCTGTGAATTATATTTTGCTCTTTTTTATCAATCTCAAATTTATCCAAAGCCTCCTGAAGAATCGCTGCAATTTTAATATACAGCTTAGCGAGTTCTTTTTTTGCATCTCCCAATATTGCATCTGTACATTTTCTTACTTCCTTTGCTAAGGCGATCTCACGTTCCCAAACAGCCTTCTTTTTATCGACCAAGGCATAACAAGACCAAAACTTCTGTACTAGTTTCTCGTTGCTCTTGCCTTGCAGATCCATTATTATCTCATGTTGCGCATAGGTCGGTAAAAAGTGTCTCTGTGTACCTACATTTTTTATAGATTCCAATATTTCCCCGCCTTTAGCTGCCGGAAATGATAAAGCATCGATCGTTTCGCCCAGATATAATAGCAGCAAGCAATCACAGAGATAACTAAAACGTGCAGTCGCCGGTGGTTTTTCCTCCAGCTCATTTAGAAATTCCAATAAAAAACTATCTACTCTTCCATCACGTCCAAGCTCAAATAAATAGTGTTCTCCTAAGGTTGACTGTTCAATAATGGCCTTGATAACCTCAATATGCTCCAAATGATAAAGTGCTTCGGGGCGAATGAAAAGATCGACCTGAACATGTTCTCCTTTAGATAGATAACGCTCGACTTTACGTTCACATCTCCAGAAAAGAAAATTTTCCCTTTCTTCAAAATAGGGATCAGATAAGCCTTCAGGGAATCCTATCTTACCTTTGTACCCACAACGTATACTCAGACAGATCACCGGTTCAGATATCTCGGATTTAAACTCCGAAGGCTCCTTGATTTCGTACTTGCGGAAAGAGAGCAACCGATCACTTCCGGTTGCACTCAGCGAATTATACTCCCATCCCGGGCCGATCCCTCCCCCCTTCGATAAAAATACGTTATCCTTCGAACAGGGTTCTTGACGCATGACATCCATATCAGAAAGCACTCTTTCCTTACTGCTATGACCAAATTTTAAGGCAGGTTTTCCCATATTACTATTTTTGTAAATTGCAATAAAAGGTATTTCCATCCTCCACAATCCTTCGGCAAGATTTAATTAAGAGCTGCATAAAATGTGGCTCTTTAAATACAGAAACCGCATTGGACAACCATAAACTAAAAGAGCCAGTACCCTCTTAAAGACTAAACGAAGTTACGGGATCAAATCATTCCTCTGATAGGACAAAAACAGCAAAGCGTTTTCAATATTATTTCATTCGTTTCGAGATTTATACGAAAGCTCTCTTATATGATATCAATAAGTCTCTTCGCTCAGTATAAAAAGAAAGGATGAAGGGCCGACACATTGATCTCGTATTAGAATAACGCAATTACGCTATATATACGAGAGCTTTGATTTTCAAGATCAACAAGCCTGGAATGAAAAACTAATATATTTACCTGTTTCCAATATAAGTGGACTGCTATTATCTATTCGCATCATTTTAGGGTTACAAGTATATTCTCAAAATCATAAATATAACTAAAATTAGTTATATTCAACTTCGGATGATGTCGATCGATCAAGTAAAATCCTTTTATGAAATACCAAAGTCACCCCTGCTTATCATCCTGCTATTTTTTCATATCGATATATAGATCCAACAAAAAATACCTGAAACCAGTGATAAGGCTTGTCAGCATATTCGTTTATTTTTGCAGGAAAGAACAGTGGAAAATGAGAAAATTAATTGGATGTTATATGATACTCCTGACACTTAGCCCTCTTTATTCGGCAGCACAGGAAAACGTAAGATTTGACGATAATTTCAACTTATGGAATATACAAAAAGGTCAGCAGGCAACTGTTTTTGCCACCAAAGCCTATATTCGTACTCAACCTAAGCTTAATGCCCCCATTGTAGACTCCTTATCCTTAGGAAATATAGTTACTATCAATAGCTCCCCACTCAAAGGAAATACCATAAAAAATTTCTATGCCCCCTGGCATGAGATAAGTTATTCTGATGGCAACGCTAAAAAGACTGGATTTATTTGGCTCGGGCTATTGGCATTGGGAAAGCAAACCGCTGCCGATGGCTCACAATATATCTATGGTTTCGAACGTTTTTTGAAAAGTACCAATGAGCAGGAACCGGATCGTTTCTCAACTGTTGTAAAACTACTGGATGCGAACGGGAATTTGCAGGCAGAAAAGTCATTTCCTTTCGCCTATTCGGAACAAACATTTTCCCAAAGCAAATTGCTGCCAGCAATGGGACTCCAAAATGTTAAACAGATCATTCGCATAGAATTTCTAGGAGAAGCTTGTGGAATTCCTTCCGAATACAACTATGTTGCCTGGACAGGACAGCAGCTTGTTAGTCTCCCAAGTCGATACTCCGTGAGTGATGCGGGTGTTTTCTATTATGATGAAAAGATTCTTTTCCCTTCGGAACATGGAAAAAATAACCAGATTATCTATAAATACATCGAAGAAGGAGAAGTTATCGACGATAATGCAGAATATCCAAATTTCAAGGTTACTAAAAAGAAAGAAGAATTCCAATGGAACGGTACTGGCTTTGAAAAGCTGCCAACGGCCAACTAGTACTTTCCATCAATTTTAACATATTGCACTATTAAAAAATAAGAATTGACAAATGGACGAGAAAAATATATATGATTTGTTCTATAGCGGGCAATTAGATCTATTTATCATTGAAGGGGAAAATCAACTGAAACAAAACGACCAAGACGTTATGCTCTGGACGTATCTTGCCATCGCTTACCACGATCAGGTTTTTTATGAGGGCCACGAAGCTATTTTTGATATCATTCAAGAAAAAATGATCCCCTATTTTCAGAAAGCATTGACAATCGAACCTGAAAATGAAACGACCCTCTATCATATCCTAAATTATGTACTTGATAATCAAGCAACGTTAGCACAAATTGGTTATCCAAAACGACATATTACAGAAACGAATAAAGCTCAATTCATCGACTATGCGAAAAAACTAATCGCGTCGCCCAATATGAGCGGATATGGCTACAATTATCTAACTAACATCTATGAAGGGCTTCAAGATGATACTTCGATGCTACCGGCTTTAGAGGCGGGAATCAATTTCGTTAAAGAAGCCTTTAAACATGAGCGCGAAACATCGGATCATAATTTCTCGATCTTTTGGATAAAGAAAATATACCTGCTGGACCGTACAAAGCAGATCAATGAAACCAACGTGTCAAGTTTAATTGAAGCGGATTTCAAACACTTCATCAGCAGCAACGAAATGAATTATGTAGATCTTGCTGAAATTGCTTATGAAAACAAAGCGATCGACCTAGCTCTTCAGATTCTACTTAAGCTTATCAAAGGAGAAAACTCTGCTGTACATATTCACCAAGAGCTTGTCAAATGGCATGCAAGGTTTGAAGAGTTGATTGCTGAGGGCTATGAAAACCCTGAAGTTTTCTATTATCAGCTCATCATTGAGCGGAATTATTCAGAGGAAATCGGAATCCCACTTGATTATTACTATTTGCATGCACTTAAATTGATAGACGAATATCCGGGATCTTATGCTGGTTATCATTTTGCAGCTGCATATCTCTATGATGAGGGGCAATATGCTGCTGCGATTCCACATCTCCAAATGGTAGGCGAAAGGCAATGGAATGTCACATCGTGGCGACGTTTGGTCGAATGTAGCCATAAAACCAATGCTGTAGTTTATGATCAGATTCCCCTTTTCAGGGATCTTCCACGGGAATGCTATAATGAAGCTGTTATCCTCTCCGATTTTGTTCATTCTTTGGACAATTTGACTGCTGCTAACCAATCGGCATTGCAAACGCTTGTCCTCGGGCTCTACCGCCAGGCTTATGCTGCATTTAACGATTACTTTGAAGAAGATAAATACGAAAGTGACTATTTTGGTGGCAGCCACAACAGGGCCATGAATTGCAATAATTTAGCATTAGCGTATAAAGAAGCCGGCGACTTGGAATCCTGCTACACGATTGCTACTGAAGGATTAAACTATTCGAACTTTGAAGAGCTTCACTTCACCCGGGCCGATGCCATGTCAGCATTGGAAGACTATGTGCGGCTGGAGGATGTACTGCAACAGTACTTTGATGCCTATCAAATTTCATTAGAAGCCACCCTTGAACAGTCAGAATTTGCCGTCGAAGAAGATCAGGAAGATGAAAATACCGAACCAGTTATCTTTCCTCCCTGCTACCGTATGCTTATGCATCAAATCGATGTCGAATATCACCTGGAACGCTCAGTGGATATTCAATCCAGAGCTCAGCAATTGCTGGAGTTTGTCTATCGATTCTATATTAATAATCCCAATTTGGATGATTATCATTATCGCGATTTCGAAGCCACCAAGAATGCTATTGAGGGTATAATCTATCACATGATCGAACAGGATAACTTGGAGCAGCGTATCTCCTATTACCAAGACATGGCACAGAAATATCCACATGAAGCACAGCCTCAATATGTGCTGATGCAACTGCACAATGAGCAAAGCAACTATAAAGCCATGAACGCCGCTGCTCAAAAATACCTTAAAAATAAAAGGGAATTTATCATAGATAGTTTCGACAAAGCGAAGACACTCTACTTAATCATCAAAAGCCATTATTATATGAAGGAATTTGATGCGGGTATAGAAACCTTCCAAACCTATGACAATTGGGTCCAGTCCATTATGGAACCCAATGATTACGTGCTTTGGTTAAAATTCGGGATTGAACTTTTGGCTGAAAACGGCGCTATCCACGAACTAAATAAATATACCAACGTTTTTAATAGCATTTACTCACAATATGACTGGGGTTATGACGACGATGTCGAATCGGTCAGGTTAGCAGAGGCTCTTGCTACCTACAAAAATGCAAATCTAAAAAAAGCACACAGCCTGCTGGATGAAGTCCTTGCCTACTCGGATCACTCGCCCTTGGCTGACGAATACAAACGGACATGGAAAAAACCAGGCTTCTTTTCTGGCTTTAAATTTTAACAGTTCCATTGCTTTCAAACCAATAAAATCCCCCATACTTCGTTCCCTATTAGCTGGCTTTTTCAAGAACCAGCTAATAGGGAACAAATAAAAAGCGATGGATACGTAAAAAAAATAAATAGAAAGCAGATAATTCGCAAAAAAGCTATCTTTGGATAGATATGGCGATTCAGCGATTTATATTGATCCTTTTAACCTTCGGCTTTTTAATGAGTACGTCTGCCGCTTTCGCTTGCCATCAGAAGGATAACGCTGCATCTGACGCCGGGCATAAGACAGCTGCTCACACAAAAGAACTTTGCTGCGCGAAATCTAAATCCGCTAAAAAAGCCATCTGCAAACACCATAAACGAGGTAAAAATTGTAATTGCCAATGTGCTTATGGTTGCACTATTTTGGCGATTTACAATCCGCCTGAGCCAAGCCCTAAAATTTGTGCCATTGCAATCAAAAAAAACTATAAATCAATAGTGCCCGTATTTGTTTCAGGTGGATATTACTGTCCCTGGGTACCGCCCAAAATAAGCTGATTGAATACCCATCATTTTTGATTACTTATTTTTATTTATTCTTTCATTTCAATACTATGAAAATCCATCATTATATCATAACAGGGGTACTTGTGCTCTCCTCTTTAACAAACCGTGCACAAGACATCAACACGACGAACAGCAATGTCAAGATCGCAGGGAACTGCGGTATGTGCAAAAAAACAATAGAAAATGCGGGAACCTCAGCTCATGCTAAAGTAGACTGGAACGAAGACAATCAGACAGCGACGATATCCTATGATAGTAAGAAAACTTCCTTGGATGCAGTACTGAAAAATATTGCTGGAGCAGGCTATGACAATGAAAAATATTTGGCCTCCGAAGAAGCTTACACAAAACTCCATGCTTGTTGCCAATACGAAAGGAATTTAGTTCCTTCTGCTTCAGATGCTGCTAAGGACGCAGAAAGCCCATTAGCAGTTTCAACTGATAACAACAGCAATCGAACCAACTTTCAGCAAATCTATGACCAATACTTTCTGCATAAAGATGCACTTGTTACTGCTGACAGCAAACAAGCAGCAGGCTTAGCAAATCATCTTTCCGATGCAATCAGCAAAGTAAAAGTCGCTAATTTAACGGAAGTGGAACAAGACATCTGGAAAACAAAAATGACATCGCTTAAAGCTGCTGCAAAGAATCTGCAAGACGCAAAGGACCTCCATAAACAGCGAGAAGCCTTCGCTGTGCTGTCTGAAGACATCTATAGTTTGTCCAAAAGCTCCAAGCCTTCTTTTTCCGTTTATTATCAAAAGTGCCCAATGTTCAATAAAGGTAAAGGTGGCACTTGGTTAAGTCGTGATAAAGAGATCAAAAATCCCTATTATGGTATGCAGATGCTGACATGTGGCAGTACTGTTCAGACACTTTAACGGATATTTCCACTTAATTTCATCTGATAAAGGTTTATCTAGCAATAAGATAAACCTTTTTTTTTTATAATTGCGACTGCAATAATCAACTTTTTTAAACCAAAATGGTATATTTAGTATCAACAGGAATAGATTGGCTCAGATGACGAGATGAGTTTATTATAAAAGCAAGATTCAATTCATGGAAAAAGTGATTATTACAGGCGGTGCTGGAGCCATAGGTCTTCATTTGACAAAACTATTGGTTGCCAATTTCTATGAAGTTATTATTTTTACCAGAAATCCCAAATCCCACCCCACACAACCCAATGTCCGTTACATACATTGGGATCCCAGCAAACAAATAATTGATACGAAATCAATTCAAGAAGCCGATTATATCATCAATCTGGTGGGTGCCAACCTGAACGCCAAACGCTGGACAAAGTCCTATCAACAGGAAATTATCACCAGCCGGGTAGAAAGCGGACAGCTACTCTACCAAAGCCTAAAGCAAATACCAAATCAGGTAAAAGCAGTCATATCGGCCTCCGCCATAGGATGGTATGGAACAGACGATCAATACCAAAAAAAACCTTTTGAAGAAGGGGATCCACAAGGCGGAAATTTTCTATCCTGGGTATGCAACCTCTGGGAAGGAAGTGTAAAACCTATCGAAACATTGGGAAAAAGACTCATTGTCTTCCGATTTGGGGTAGTTATCAGCAAAGATCAAGGCCTACTCAAAGAAATCAGCCGCTTCCTACCCTTTCGTTCAATCCCGATATTAGGCTCTGGTAAACAGATACTCAGTTGGATCCATATGGATGATCTCTGTCGGATGCTCCTTTTTGGCATACAAAATGATACCTTAGCCGGGATTTATAATGCCTGTTCATCCGAACCGCTTCCCCTCACGGAGTTTGTAAAAAGAATAGCCAAACGTAAATACGGTCCATTCTATATTCCCCTACCCATCCCGGCATTTTTGATTAAATTTATGCTTGGAAAAAAAGGGCAAGAAATGGTGCTCAATGGCACTTGGGTAAGCAACAAAAAGATAGTACATGAAAAATTCCCTTTTAAATATCCCCTTTTGGACAATAATTGTATAGATAATTTACATATTGATTAATTGTTAATTCCCGTTAATTTCCGCCCTTTTTGGGACAAAATCCGTATATTTGCGGCTTATGAAGATTTTTAGATATGGCGCAAAGGGCTCCGAAAAAGCGGGAGTCATTTTAAACGAAAAGAAATACGATGTTTCAGAAGGAAATTTTCAATATAACCGCGATTTCTTTGCGGATATTGCAAATTTAGAAAAACTTCAAGCATATATAATTGAAAAAGGCGACACGCTTAAAGAGATCGCTGACGACGAGCGTATCGGTACGCCATTGGAAGCCCCTTCCAAAATCCTTTGTGTAGGGCTTAATTTCGATGATCACGTCAAAGAAACCAAATTGCAACAAGCTTCAGAGCCTATTGTCTTTATGAAATCTGTATCTGCGTTCAATGGCCCTTTTGATGGAATCACCCTTCCGAAGTTCTCTGTAAAATCTGATTGGGAAACCGAATTTGCCATTGTAATTGGAAAAAAAGCTTCTTATGTTACTGAAGAAGAAGCTTTGGACCATGTGTTTGGCTATGTGCTACACAATGACGTTACAGAGCGTGAATTTCAGATCGAGCGTGGCGGAACCTGGGACAAAGGTAAAGGATGCGACACTTTCGCTCCTATTGGTCCGTTTATAGCAACCAAGGATGAAATCACAGATATTGATAATTTGAAAATATGGCTTAAACTCAATGGTGAAATCATGCAAGATGGTAATACAAGTGATTTTATCTATCGTGTGCCCAAATTGATTTCTTATTTAAGTCACTTTATGAGCTTACTTCCAGGCGACATCATTTCTACAGGATCACCTGCAGGATCTGGCATGGGCAAATCCCCACAAAGATTCCTGAAAGATGGCGATGTCATCGAATATGGCATCGATGGACTTGGATCTGCAAAACAAGTGATTTCAGCTTATCAAGCGTTATAAAAAACATATATATGGGTTCTTTCATTCTTTTCAGTCTGAAAGAACCCACTTTCTATCACTTACAGACAAAGAACATCTACACTGCCTCTGCCGCCATACGTTAATTTAATTTATTTTATCCCCGGCATTTGTGTACATTTATAGCAACATCATCCATTTTTCTAAATATAGCTAAATACCCATAGGGTCAATGATTCAACTAAACAACATATCCAAATCTTTTGAGGTAAAAGCCGTACGCATCGATGCTTTAAAAGACATCTCACTGTCTATTGCAAAAGGTGAAATTTTTGGTGTAATAGGGGCTTCCGGAGCCGGAAAAAGTACTTTGATCCGTTGCGTCAACCTTTTGGAAAGACCAGACAGTGGTCAAGTAATTATAGAAAATGACGACTTGATGTCACTGTCTTCCAGTGGTCTTATGTTGAAAAGAAGAAAAATTGGTATGATTTTCCAACATTTCAATTTACTATCATCACGAACAGTCTATGGGAACATATCCTTCCCGCTTGAACTTGAAGGTAAATCGAAAGAATTTATCAGCCGAAAAGTGTTGGAACTATTGCATTTGGTCGGGTTGGAAGACAAAGCCGACGTGTACCCCGCAAATCTCTCCGGAGGCCAAAAACAACGTGTTGCCATCGCGCGTGCATTAGCCAATGACCCTTACATTCTACTTTGCGATGAGGCCACAAGTGCCTTAGACCCAGCAACGACAAAATCCATACTCAAACTGCTAAAAAAAATCAATAAGCAGCTTGACCTTACGATATTGTTGATTACTCACGAGATGGATGTTATAAAAAGTATTTGCGATCAGGTTGCCGTATTGGACCATGGAAAATTGATCGAAGCTGGCCCAGTAGAAACAATATTCGCTAATCCACAAGAAGCAACAACCAAAAACTTTATTCAATCTTCACTTGAAGTAGACATTCCACTAAGTTTGCAGGAACGCTTGAAAAGCGATGGAAACCCACTCGTAGAAATCTATCTAACTTCAAATGAAGAATCTATCTCATTTATACAGCATTTGGAACAACAATATCAAGTCAAGACAAACATCATTACCGCTCAAATAGATTATATTGGCGAAATGAAATTTGGTGTTATATTGGCCGAACTATCGGGTGAAAAAGAAAATGTAACGCATAGTCTATCGTTCTTAAAAGAAAAGCATTCACAAACTAAAATATTAGGCTATGTCTGATCAGGTATTTAATCTTCTACTATCAGGGACATTAGAAACCCTGACCATGACGTTCCTGTCTGGTTTCTTTGGTTTTGTACTAGGTCTCCCACTTGGAATATACCTGTTCTTAACCCGAAAACATCAACTACTGGAAAACAAAGGCATGCACCAACTTGTTTCCTTGATAGTTAATGTCTTTAGGTCTATCCCATTTATTATACTCATTGTATGGATGATTCCGTTTACGCGTAATATTGTGGGAACATCAATAGGCATGTCCGCGGCATTGGTTCCTTTGAGTATAGGTGCGGCCCCGTTTATTGCAAGGCTAGTAGAAAATAGTCTTTTGGAAATTCCAAATGGCCTAATCGAAGCCTCAAGAGCAATGGGCGCAAATGCCCAACAGGTGATTTTCAAAGTATTACTTCCTGAGGCGCTCCCCTCGCTAGTAAACAATGCTACAATTACACTGATCACACTTGTTGGTTACTCTGCAATGGGTGGTGCCGTAGGTGCTGGTGGATTGGGACAGATTGGTTATCAGTATGGTTATGTAGGATATGACACTTTTATCATGAATTCTGTTCTAATTTTATTAATTTTAATCGTATTCCTGTTACAATATACGGGAGATTACATCTCAAAAAAAGTAAACCATCGTTAACATAAATTATATCATATGAAAAAATTGAACTATGCATTTGCAATCTTAGCTTTCAGTCTCGTATCGATTGTAGCATGCAATAACAGGGAAAAGAAAGAGAATATCCTTAAAGTCGGTGTTGTGACTGGCCCCGAAAAGGAGCTAGCAGAAACGGCTAAGAAAGTTGCAAAAGAAAAGTTCAATCTCGATGTGGAGTTAGTGGCCTTCAACGACTACGTTGTGCCTAATGAAGCCTTAAATCAAGGTGATATCGACGTAAACGTATTCCAGCATCAGCCCTATCTACAAGAACAATCCAAACAACGCGGTTTCACCAAACTAACCATCGTCGGAAACACATTTGTATTTCCTATCGTTGCTTATTCAAAGAAAATCAAAACTATCACCGAATTACAGCCCGGAGCCACTATTGCCATCCCAAATGATCCTACCAATGGGGGGCGCTCACTTTTGCTTCTCCAACGCGAGGGAATTATCGGCCTAAAAGAAAATGTAGGTATCCAACCTAAAGTAACAGATATTGTCAGCAATCCTAAACAGGTCAAAATCATTGAGATGGAAGCACCACAGTTACCCCGTGTCTTGGATGATCCCCAAGTTACAATTGCTATCATCAATAACAGTTTCGCGTCTCAAGCTGGATTGGATCCAGAAAAACAAGGTTTATTCACAGAGGATAAAGAATCTCCCTATGTCAATCTAATCGTTGCCCGCTCAGATAATAAAAACGATGAGAAAGTCCAACAGTTTATTCAAGCATATCAATCACCAGAAGTAGAAGCTACCGCAAAGAAGGTCTTCAAAAATGGTGCAATTAAAGGCTGGTAAAATTTAGCACATGCAAGTGATACAATCAGGTCAATTATGCCCTTGTGGCTCCGGTAATACCTATAGCGAATGCTGCCAGCAAATACATCTTTCCCATACCAATGCGACCACAGCGGAGGCGTTGATGCGCGCACGCTATAGTGCCTTTGTGGCACAACAGATTGATTTCCTATACGATACGTTTCATCCCTCAACACGACGGCTCCAAAATAAACAGGCAATCGGACAATGGGCGCGGGAGAATAAATGGATGCAACTCTCGATCCTGAAATCTACATTCCACACAGTCGAGTTTGAAGCACATTATCTGGACCCGAAGATGGAAGTTCAAATTCACCATGAAAAGTCTACTTTCAAAAAACAAGGTGATTTATGGTACTACGTTGACGGACGTTGATATAAAATATTTTACTTGCAAGCTATTGTAAAGGATATCAGGCCGTCAACAACAGCTTGCAAGCATCTTTTTATTTTATAAAAGAAAATATAGCATCAACAAAGGCTTTATTTTGCTCGTAATACAAGACATGCCCACCTTCGATGAGCACAGTCCTTTGGTGCGGAAATTGAAACTTTCGGTAGTGATCCACCCCAATAGCATAATCCTTTTTACCCGCAATGACCAAAACTGGCACTTTAATCTCTTTTGTTTCTGGCCTAAAATCTTCGCAATAGATTTTATAATCCCATACATGTTTCCCAAAATCATAAGTTCGATCAGGACTCTCATCGATATGATCTAGTTTATCGACCGTTTTCTTATCGTCAGAGAGCATTTTATAGCTCAAATCCTTCGCTGAAAGTGCTCGCCTTGCTAACGAAAAAGTGGACAAGATTGAATCCTTGGCTGCAATCTTGAAGTTACTGTGGATTAATTGGTTAACATACCCTATCTGATCTTCCAATGAACTATTAAGATCCAAAGTCGAGTTTGCCAAAATTAAACCAAACAAATGTTCTGGATATTTTTTCGCATAATTTACAGCGATTACCCCCCCGAAGGAATGCGCCAATAGATAGATTCTTTCAACCCCTTGGGCATGACGAATAGCTTCAATGTCTTCAACCATGCGATCTAACGAATAATTTCCACTAGCCGATACTTCAGATCTTCCACAACCTCGCTGGTCCAAATACACCATCCTTAGCCGCTTTTCAAGACCACGCCCGCCCATCTCCTCAAAGGACTTGCTCCACGCGCCTGGACCACCATGAACGAAAATACAAACCGGTCCATTTCCGGCAGACTTCGCAAAAAGTTTGACTCCATCCTGGGTTTCAATATAAGCGGATGAATCACGATCGACAGCAGTCATCTTTGTTTGAGCAAATGCCATATTGATCGTAATCATTACACAAAAAAAATAAAATATAGATCGTCTCATTTCCCTGTACGGATTTGGTTTAAAGTTCTATTTGGTTCAAAGAACGGTATTTACAGCGCTAAATATAATAAATAGGCGTAGCAAAATCATCAACATGAGCTAAAGACAATAAAAAAGCAGTCTCAACGGGATGTCAAGACTGCTTTTTTCAACGAATATTCGTTAGTTATTTCTATTAGATCGCCTCTTCAGTATCTTCACGGTAAGGAGCTTCTTCATCAAATTCTCCTTCCCATTTAGCAACAACAACGGTTGCCAAACAATTTCCGATTACATTGACAGAGGTACGCGCCATATCCATGAGTTCATCGATACCTAAAATTGCAGCAATGACAAATGTTGGTAAGCCAAACTGATCCGCTGTCGCAATCAAAATAATTAATGAAGCCCTTGGTACAGCAGCAACACCTTTGGAGGTGATCATCAACGTAAATGCAATCATTAATTGATGTCCGAACGACAAATGGATACCAGCCGCCTGAGCGACAAAGATCGCAGCCAACGATAGATAAAGTGAAGTACCATCCAAGTTAAAACTATATCCTGTCGGAATTACAAAAGAAACAATCTTACGTGGCACACCAAATTTCTCCATCGCGCTCATTGCTTTCGGTAATGCCGCATCCGAACTTGTAGTGGCAAATGCAATCGAAACAGGTTCCTTAATTGCATTAATAAAACGTTTCACAGGTATTTTTAGATAAAGTGCTACCGGAAGAAGAACCAGACATAAAAAGCACACTAAAGCGAAATACAGCGTCGCTAAAAGCATGAAAAGATTCTTTAAGATATCGACACCAAGATGTCCCACCGTGTAGGCCATGGCAGCACCAACTCCAATAGGTGCAAAGTACATAATCATGTTCGTAAACTTAAACATCGTTTCAGACATACTCTCGGTAAAATCAACCAAGGGTTTACGCTTTTTCTCATCGACCATTGCCAATCCAATCCCAAACAAAATTGAAAATACAACAATCTGTAAAACTTGATTATCCGCTACAGATTTGACAATATTTTCAGGAAACAAGTCCCTAATAAAAGAAGTAAACTTATATACAGGATGCACATGGTCCGGAAGTGTTTTAAGGATATGCTCATCCATGCTTTCTTTCGGCACCGGAAGTTCTTCATGCGGCATATGAGCAACATCCACCCCCACTCCTGCCCGAGTCAGGTTTATCGCACCTAAACCAATAAAAATAGCACAAGTCGTTGCACAGAAGAAATACAGCATCGATTTCCACGCCATGCGCCCTACCTGTTTCAAATCAGAATGCCCTGCAATTCCATAAACAAGTGTAGCAAAGAGAATCGGTCCGACAATAGTCTTGACCAATTTGATAAAACCTTTACTTAAAGGTTGCAGGGAAATTGCCAGATTTGGAAAATCCAAGCCAACAAATATCCCCATAATCATACAAGTAAGAATCCAGGTGGTCAAATTTTTCTTGAAGAGCGCATTTACAACCAAAACGGTAGCAACTATCCAACGGACAGCCATTAGAAATTCATGCGAAAAGCCTACAACATCAAATTCGTATAATACAGCAATGATACAAGCTAATGTAACTGTGATCAGGGTAATCAACCCTATTTTGGTTTTTAACATTTAAAAGATTTTAATGGTCAAAAGAACAAAAATAAAAAAATACTATGCTTTTGCAAATATTATTATTCCAAATAGCCAAGTTTCGCAACAAAATATCGATTTCGCCAAAATAGAAAGACACAAAAAAGGCAGGAAAATTTCTTATCCTGCCTTATATTTTAACGGAGTACTAAATTTATTCCGCGTGTAACCAAGCTTTTTTCGCTAATAGCTCATCGTTAGATTCGCGCACATCTTCGTCATCCACACAACAATCAACAGGGCAAACCGCCGCACATTGAGGCTCATCGTGGAAACCTACACATTCTGTACATTTATCTGAAACAATATAATAGACTTCATTTGAGATTGCTTCCTGAGACTCGTTGGCATCTAAGGTAACACCCTCGCCAAAATCAATAATCCCATCTAAAGCCGTCCCATCTGAGAATTTCCAAGTTACACCAGCATCGTATATTGCATTATTTGGGCATTCCGGTTCGCAAGCACCACAGTTAATGCATTCGTCTGTAATTTTAATCGCCATTTATAACCTCACAATTATGATAAATAAACTATTTTTGCATTATCAATATGAAACAAAGTCTGATTGAACAATAAGGCTAGTTGATTCACGTTGATTAATGTTAACAGCACAAATATAATACAAATTTGTGTATTCATCTTTTAAAATTTTAATATTTTGACAAAGCAACAACGAATAAATGCATTTGTAAAATTAGGCGAGCAGCTTCAACAGCGACCTGAAGATTTGATTCAAATCATTCAATTCGCCCAACATAAAAACCCCTGGTACACCCCACAAAATGTTGAACGCGCCATTCATGCGATTGCTGCCAATTTGACAACAGAAAAGCTAACCCAATGGTTGACGCCTTATCCAGATCTTAGTCCAACGAAAACAGTAGGATTGATTCTTGCCGGCAATATTCCGTTGGTAGGATTCCATGATATTCTCTGTGTGTTGATTAGCGGCTTTAAAGCCAAAATCAAAATTTCATCAGACGATGCTGGACTGACAACTTATGTCCTCAATCTGCTCAAGCAAATCGAGCCGTCCTTTCTTGATGCTTTTGAAATTGTGGACAAGCTAAAAGATTTCGATTTGGTCATTGCAACGGGCTCCAATAATACCTCCCGCTATTTTGATTACTATTTTGGTGCTAAGCCTCATATTATTCGTCGCAACAGAAATAGTATTGCTGTCATCGGTGGACAAGAATCTCCAGAGCAATTTGAAGCCCTTGGGCATGACATCTTTGATTATTTTGGACTAGGCTGTCGCTCTGTATCAAAGCTATTTATTCCAAAAGATTACCCAATAGCACACTTCTTCGAAGGTATCGCTACTTTTAACAACGTGACAGAGCATTTTAAATATAATAACAATTACGACTACAACAAATCCATCTATCTGATCAACGGCGACAAGCATTTTGATAATGGATTTTTATTGCTCAAAGAAGATGAGCGCACAGCTTCTCCCCTTGCTGTGGTTTACTACGAAACATACGAAACAATCGCTGAAGTTGAAAATAAGCTCAAACTAACGAGAGAAAATATCCAATGTATTGTATCAGAAGTAACATTAAATGTGCCGTCGCCTGTATTTCATTTTGGAGAAAGCCAATGCCCTGCTTTAGATGATTTTGCTGATGGCGTGAATACACTGGATTTTTTATTCGCACAGCAATAAGCTTCCTTTAAATTCATAGTAAATAAATTGCATTAAAAATACTAACTTTGAAATCATGTATATCATTAAAGTAAAAGGCGTCGCCAAAATCCCTGATTATGTTCAATTAAGAGATGATGCCTTCACCTTGCTGGCATATTTTAGAGTCGACCGCCCAGATAAATCACTTGATAAGATTGGATTAGGAGAAAAGGCAGAATATATCATGCAACTGGTTAAAGAAATGCCTTTTGGACAAATTAAAAAATTAGAATTTTAGCTTCCATGATTGAAAATAAAGTCATTACATTAAAAAACGTTGATATCTTCCAACAAAAACATCTGGTATTGTCCAATGTTAATTTAAACATTGGTAAAGGAGAATTTATTTATCTCATCGGCCAGTCCGGCAGTGGAAAAAGTAGTTTGCTAAAAATCATTTACGGTGATTTATACATCGGCAATGGTGAGGGTATGATTGCGGGCTTTGATCTTAAAAAGCTGCACGAAAATGATGTTCCCTACTTGCGTAGAAAATTGGGGATTGTATTTCAGGACTTTCATCTTTTATCAGACAGAAGCATAGAGAAAAACCTCGAATTTGCACTGAAAGCAACAGGCTGGAAAGATAAGAAAATGATCGATAGCCGTATATTAGATGTATTGGAAAAAGTTGGGCTTCGTTCCAAACTTAAGAAAATGCCGCATGAACTTTCTGGCGGTGAGCAACAACGTATTGTAATTGCGCGCGCATTACTAAATAACCCTGAAATTATTCTGGCAGATGAACCTACCGGTAACTTAGATCCTGCTACATCAGAAGAAATCGTCTTATTATTACGTGACATTGCCAATTCCGGAACAGCTATTTTAATGGCAACACACGATTATACCATTATCCGTAATATGCCATCCCGCATCATCAAAACCGCTGATGGAATATTACAGGACAATGTCAGTATCTAGACGGAAAACTGACATATAAAACTGAGATTCCGACAAATTGTTAGGCTTTTTTAATAAAATCTGACAAGCTGTCGGAATTTTATTGTTTGGCAAAAACTTTGACAAACGAAGCATAGAGTAAATTTTTGAATCTAATTTTAGCATTGAAGATATGAATGAGCAAGATAATTATTACGATGAAGGTCAAGATCCAGTAGAAACAAATTCTTCTGAACAACAAGAACAGCCTGCTGATAACATAGCAGAAGAACTGTCTACTGAAGAGAAATTGGCTGCAGAATTGGCAGAGGCAAAGGATAAATACATTCGTCTTTCGGCTGAATTTGACAATTATAGAAAACGTACAAGCAAAGAACGTGTTGAATTGATTCAATCAGCGGGAAAAGATGTCATCAGTAAGCTATTACCTACACTAGATGATTTCGATAGAGCATTAACAGCCATGGAAACTGCTACGGATGTTGAATCTGTAAAAACAGGGATGGATATTGTTAACAACAAATTCAGACAAACATTGTCGCAATTGGGTTTAAAGGAAATGGAAGTTAAAGGCCAAGAATTTGATCCTGAGTTACAAGAAGCTATTACAGCAATTCCTGCACCAACTGCAGAATTAAAAAATAAGGTAGTGGACGTAATCGAAAAAGGATACTACTTAGGTGACAAAGTTATCCGTCACGCAAAGGTGGTTATAGGTCAATAATATTAAGACGATGTCAAAAAGAGATTATTACGATATACTTGGTGTTTCGCGTTCAGCGGACGAGAAGGAGATTAAATCAGCGTATCGCAAATTAGCGATAAAGTATCACCCGGATAAAAATCCTGGTGATCATGAAGCTGAAGAACAATTTAAGGAAGCTGCTGAGGCATACGATATCTTGAGCAATCCACAAAAACGTCAGCGTTATGACCAATTTGGCCATGCCGGTAATTCTGCTAGCGGTGGTTACGGCGGCGGTGGTGGTATGAATATGGAAGACATATTCAGCCAATTTGGTGATATCTTTGGTGGAGGACATCCATTTGAAAGTTTCTTTGGCGGTGGTGGTGGCCAGCGTGGCGGCCGTCGTGTAGCCCGCGGAAGCAACTTACGCATAAAAGTTAAATTAACACTGGAAGAAATTGCCAAAGGCGTTGAGAAAAAGGTAAAGGTCAACAAACAAGTTGTCTGTCATAGTTGTGACGGATCTGGTGCTAAAGATAAATCTTCCTTCCATACCTGTAAAACCTGTGGTGGATCCGGATCTGTTAGAAGAGTAACGAATACCATCTTAGGACAAATGCAAACAACGAGCACTTGCCCTACTTGTAATGGTGAAGGCGTTGAAATCACGGCAAAATGTACAACTTGTAGAGGTGAAGGACTTGAACGCGGCGAGGAAACAATCGCCATTAATATTCCTGCAGGGGTAAGTGAAGGCATGCAACTTTCCATGAGTGGAAAAGGAAATGCCGCTCCACGTGGTGGTGTCCCTGGAGATTTAATTATCCTGATCGAAGAAGTTTCACACGAAAGTCTAAAACGTGATGGACTAAATGTGATCTACGATCTATATATTAATTTCGTAGATGCTACTTTAGGTACTAGCGTTGAAGTTCCTACCATAGACGGGAAAGCGAAGATCAAAATTGAGCCTGGTACACAAGGTGGTAAAATTTTACGATTAAAAGGAAAAGGTATCCCTGAAGTCAACTCTTATCACAAAGGGGACCAGCTTGTATACGTTAATATCTGGACACCAAAAGTTGTGTCCAATGAAGAAAAAGAATTATTGAACAAACTCAAAGAATCACCAAACTTTAAACCTCAACCAGGTAAAAGTGAAAAATCATTCTTCGAGCGAATCAAAGAATATTTCGATTAAATAGATTCTTCCAGATACAAAAAAAAGCCATTTGTCTTTCATTGACAAATGGCTTTTTTTTGTCTTCTTACTTAAAATTGACAATTAAAAACAAAAAGTCAGGTCAATATCATTATCGTTAAATAGAATCTGTAAAAATAAAAATATACTAAATTTTAATCGATTGAACCACTATTATTTACCATTATAACAAAACATCTAGACAATCTAGTGACAAAAAATTAAAATAAGATTTCGATATTTGACTAACAAATTTAAAAAGTCAGAAAGTAATTACTGGCACATTAAAACAAACTATTAAATAAAAAGACATGAAAAAAGTTTTACTAACATTAACTGCCATTGCAGGATTAACAATAGCAGCTAACGCTCAAACTGAACAAGGAAAAATTATGGTTGGTGGTCAAGTTGGCTTCCAAACTTCTAAAGTTAAAGACACAGACTTCAAAAATAACTCATTCTCCATTAACCCAACAGTTGGTTACTTTGTAAGTGACAACTTAGCAATTGGTACAGGCATTGGTTATAACTGGAGCAAAGATGAGAGTGTTATGGACTTAAGCACAAAAAGAGATGCATTCCAAGTTTCTCCATTCGTAAGAAAATACTCTGCTAATGGTCCATTAAGATTTTTTGCACAACTATCTGTACCAATGTCTTGGGGAAAAACTACAATTGAAACAAATAATGCTAAAACGGAATCAAAATTCGAAAACTATGGTGTTGAATTGGCTCCAGGTTTAGCTTACTTACCGACAAGCAAAATCGGCATCGAATTAAAAGTTAGAGGTCTATACTACAACTACAATAACAACAAAACAGCTGATAGATCAACAAATACATTTGGCCTAGACGCTAACTCTTTAGCACCAACTTTAGGTGTACAATTCCACTTCTAGTCGATAAGGAGTTTAACAATAGAAAAGGCTATAATTACTTATAGCCTTTTTTTATTTCCTCGAGTATCAAAGATATCGTTTAACAATCCGGAGTTTATGTGAATAACGATTCAGTTCAGCATTAAAAATACCTTCCGTATCCATCCGGTCAACACGGACTTTCGCAGAGGCGTGGATAATCATATCGCGATCCAACATAATCCCGACATGTGTAATCCGTCCTTCGACATTGTCAAAAAAAGCCAAATCCCCTACCTTTATTTCTGAAATAAAATCCACAGTCTGCCCCATCTCTGCCTGCTGATAAGCGTCGCGCGGCAAGGAAAGATCAAAGCAACTATAAATCAACTGGGAAAAACCCGAACAATCAATCCCCCATTGCGAACGTCCGCCCCATAAATAAGGTGTGTTCTTATAACTCAATGCCAATTGCGCCACCTGGGATTGGAACTGATTTTTGGAAAAAGGGTTGATATCACCTTGATAAGTTAGTTTTAATGAAGGAAAATTCACTGTATTTTCCCCTGTCAAATAAAGTTTCGTACCATGACAGAGCTGAAATTGAGCGGTATCAGTAGAAAGAACTCCCCCCGCCCTTCCAACGATAATTGGTTTTCCAGTCAGATAATGTTGCATATCCAAATCATCTAGTTTTTGAAACTGCCCATTTTGAATCCAGCCCAAATAGTCCGTTTCCAGCAGACGTATTGATGTCCAATCGGCCTCTTCATCAAGAATCTCAAAAAGTTCCCCAAACAATACCTGGGAAACCATTTCACTACGGTGTGCCTGTTCTAAACGTAACGGAACGAGAGCTAATGTACAAATACCATATTTCATGTGCTAAACAAAACAAAATCGTCGAAAACGTGATTATATATTATATGACGAAGATAAATTAATTATAGTAGATATGGAGAATACAAATTCAAAATTCAAAAGAATACTCGTCGCTGTGGATGACGAACCATGCTCAGAAAAAGCGATACAGTATGCAAAAGAAATGGCTCAGATATTTGGAGCTTCTGTAGCCCTTGTCACGGTTATTCCTCCTACTTCACCCGCCAGCTTTGGCGCGGACCCCTTATTAGGCCAGCAACCCATCATCGTACCAGAAGTATCGGAAATGGAACAGGATAATGCGCAAAAATATCTTGAGAAAATAAGTCGCGAATTTACTGGATCAGGCGAAGTATATCTCTTTAACCGGATCGGATCCATTAAAGAAGAAATTCTTGCGGCATCGCATGAGTGGTCCGCGGATCTGATTATAATGGGAACCAATGGCCGGACTGGTTTTGACCATTTCATTTTGGGCTCTGTATCTGAATCTGTCATTCGCAAATCTACCTGTCCAGTACTCGTTGTACCCAGTAAATGTGACTGATATCGATCTGTTTATTACAAGTCAAGTTATATTGTCACGAATAAAGCTAGCCTTCGTTTCAAAACATAATTCTATATGGTAATAAATCAAAAAATTCTTTGATCTAGTAGAAAAATAGATCACAAACATAACAAAACTATCCATATTCATGCAAAAGGCTATTTTTTCATTAGAAAAAATAGCCTTTTGCTTTTTATAATATATAGAAGTTACTTTTTAATCAATCGCGCCACAAACATACTGTCCGCTTTCTCTTCATAACCTTTCAAATAGTCCATGCGTTCTATTTCAAAACCAAAATTATCTACAATGTAATTGACAACATCTTCATTTTCCGCTTTAAAAATAGAGCAGGTTATATAAATCAAAGGCTTGCCCACTTTGACATGCCCTACCACATTACTTGCTATATTTTTTTGTAGCGCATTGAATTCGGCGATCTTAGCACCCCGAAACTGTCGAACCATTTCTGGTGTACGCCCCCAAGTTCCCGATCCGGTACAAGGTGCATCCAATAGGACACCGTCAAATCGTTCACTTCCAAGAAGCTGAAAAGTATCTTTTGTAAGATCGAGAATCTTTTTTCGGTAGTGCTTTATTCCTGCTCGATCAAACCTTTCATCAAGATTTCGCAGAATACTCATACGCACATCGGATACCAAAAGATTAACAGTGGGACAAGCATCCATCAATAAGAGGGATTTACCACCCGAAGCCGCACATGCATCCCACCAGGATTCTTTTTCAACTGGCTCCATATAATCCAACGTGCGCTGTGAAGAAAGATCCTGCACTTCTATCATCCCATCCAAGGTATCAAATCGTTGCAAAGATGTTCCATTATTCAAGGCGATAGTTTGATCGCCAATCATGGAATAAGGAATCTGATGGTTATCCAAAATAGCGCACACGACCTTTGTCTTCCCGTATTTCACCCGAATATATAAATAGGGCTGGATCAACTGGCTCTCTAAAAATTGTACCAAGTCGATCTCATCTGAAATATGATCCGTAAATGGAAAGAGGTCATTCAGGTTGAAAACACCTTCAGACTCTAGAAATGCAATTTTGTCCTTCAGTGGCAGCTGGAGTTTATCACGATAGGAAGGCTCAAAAAGAGCCACTAAAGGGCTTTCCTGTTCACATAGAAATTCCGCAAGCACCAATCTACGCTGTTGTGATAACTGCGAAGCCGCCATTCCCAGACGAAAATAATTATAACATAAACGGGAGGTAGACTTCCGGTCGGAAGATCCCATTTGCTTGTTCAACTTAAAAAAAGTAGTCAAATAACGCGAAAATGGTTGATCAGCTTCAAAACCATCCATTGCGCGCTCAAAATTACGTATTTGCTGATGAACACGTCTTTCACTGAATTCAGCCATTCAAAGATTATTTTCTTTCAAATTTTTTGTTGTGATAAACCATCATACCCAAAGCTCTATTCGCATAGCCCCATTTTGGATAAAATTCAAATTTGTAATCGCTATTCAATCCCGAAAACTTATCTTGCGTCATTCGGCTAACATAATCCACTCCATATTTGTGGATCAACCGACCGAAATACAATGCTGCATCATAACCTTTATAAGAAAATTCAGATGGATCCACTTTATAAACCGATTTATAATTTCCAATAAATTTACGGGTATCACTATCACTCTCATTCACCAAATTAGAAGAAGTAATAGTAAGTCCATAAAAATCCATATTTTCGAAATTCTCAAACGAAAGTTTGGACATGTTTGGATGCCCATATAACTTAAATTGATTACCTGGATTCAAAAAGCGTTCGTCCATATTATCCAATAAAGCTTTCACAAGATTCTTATTGGCAGTACCACTTACGATATGATTCGAACCGGTCAATACGAGATTATTATCCAATTCAGCGAGATTATAAACCGTTTTCACTTTTGCTTGCGCATTAGCCTTTGAAATTTCGCTAACAAAATTGACTAGAAACTGTTTGCTTTCATCGTCACCGGCATCATATACCACGATCTGATCGCCCGTATAGTATTGATCAGCAACATATTTCGCTAATGTTTCTGCATGCGTACGAATAGAAGGTGTGATGGAAACCAAATTGGGTAAGCTAAATTCAGAAGCCATAGTCGCCGCCAAAGGTGAAACTTGTAGCACATTCTTATTTGCAAATGTTTGTCCAAAGCTTTTTATCTCACGCGGATATACCGGGCCGACCACAAGTACGGCATCCTTGACATTCACCGAAGTCCCTAAAGTCGCATTATAGGCAACATTGTCTCTAGAATCAATTACTTGCAAATCAAATAAAGCACCTTCTTTGGCAATTTTGTCAAGACCCAACTGAAATCCCTGATAAAAATCCAGTGCCAAGGAAGAACGCTCCACATCTTCTTTTGTAATCGTCCCCGCAATACCACTTAACTCGAATGGTAATAGCAAGGCGATGCGATTATTTTTCACAGCATGCCCGTTGACATCCTGGATGTCCCCTACTTTGGCAACGGTCTTATCTTTGTCAACTGCTGGTTTAGTCACAGCAGTTTGCTGTTCGCCTTGACCAGAGGAAGGCGAACGCAATACTGTGCTTTTTTTGGTTGTGCAGCTTGCAAGACATAATGCTACAAGTGCCGCAACCCATATTTTATTCCCACTCAATTGTAGCGGGCGGTTTTGAACTGATATCATATACAACTCTGTTTATTCCTTTCACATGGTTGATAATCTCATTTGAAATTTTTGCCAACAAGTCATATGGTAAATGTATCCAATCCGCAGTCATTCCATCAAGAGAACCAACTGCACGTAAGCTAACAACATGCTCGTAAGTACGTTCGTCACCCATTACGCCTACAGAACGCACTGGCAAGAAAATTGTACCAGCTTGCCATACTTTATCGTACCAGCCAGCTTCCTTCAGATTATTGATAAAGATCGCATCAGCTTCTTGCACAATACGTACACGCTCAGGTGTAATATCACCTAAAATACGAATTGCCAAACCTGGTCCAGGGAAGGGATGTCTGCCTAAAATTGCCTGATCCACTTCTAAAGCTTTTCCTACTCTTCTTACTTCATCTTTAAACAACGTTTTAAGTGGTTCTACAACTTTCAATTTCATGAAATCAGGTAAACCACCAACGTTATGGTGTGATTTGATTGTTGCTGAAGGTCCTTTCACTGAAACCGACTCGATAATATCTGGGTAAATTGTTCCTTGTCCCAACCATTTCGCTTCAATTCCTTCAGGTAATTCCTTTTGGATTTCTTTTGCAGCTTCATCAAAAACATCAATAAAAGAATTACCAATGATTTTGCGTTTCTCTTCTGGCTCAGAAACCCCAGCTAATCTACCATAAAATAAATCCTTGGCATTTATTCCTTTAATATTTAACCCCATATTTTTGTATGAATCCAATACCTGCTCGTATTCATCTTTACGAAGCAGACCATGATCTACGAAAATACAATGTAAATTTTTTCCGATTGCCTGGTGCAACAATACTGCTGCTACTGTTGAATCTACTCCTCCTGACAAAGCCATGATAACGTGATCGTCACCCAATTGCGTTTTCAAAGAGGATACTGTTGTTTCAACAAATGCATCTGGTGTCCAATCTTGTGCACAACCGCAAATGTTTACAACGAAGTTTTTCAATAAGATAGCCCCATCAGTACTATGTGTTACTTCCGGGTGGAATTGTATACCATAAGTACGGGTGCCTTTTACTTGATAAGCAGCAACGCGAACTTTATCCGTACTTGCAATAATATCAAAATTTGCAGGAACTTCTTTGATGGTGTCTCCATGCGACATCCATACCTGCGATTGAGTTGGTACTCCTGCCAATAATTCATTCTCGCTATTGACAAACTGCAGATTTGCACGACCATATTCACGAATTTCAGACGGCAACACTTCACCACCTGATTTTTGAGCAATGTATTGTGCTCCGTAACAAACTCCTAAAAGTGGGAAACGATCCTGAATAGCAACAAAATCAATTTGCGGTGCATCTTCTTGTCTAACAGAATAAGGGCTGCCCGAAAAGATAACACCTTTTACGGTATCGTCAAAATCTGGCAATTTATTGAACGGGTGTATCTCACAATACACATTTAGTTCTCTGACACGTCTAGCGATCAACTGTGTGTATTGAGACCCGAAGTCTAGAATTATAATTTTTTCTGGCATGCTGCAAAGGTAAGTATTACGAATGAATTATTAAATGTCAAATCAGGAAATAATGCCTGCTTTTAACAGTTCTACTTCCATTTCTTTCTGTAGAATTATGGCTTCCTCCCGTGCTCTTTCAGCGAAGTCACGTCCGTTTGAAGCATAGATAATTCCCCTTGTGCTGTTTACTAAAAGCCCACAATCTTTGTTCATACCAAATTTACAAACATCTTCAAGCGAACCTCCTTGCGCCCCCACTCCTGGAACCAATAAAAAATGATCCGGTGCATGTTCCCTAATTTTGATAAAGCCCTCTCCGCGTGTTGCTCCGACCACATACATCAAATTGTCAGGTGTACCCCAAGTATTAACTTTATCGATCACCTGTTCGAACAATTGCAGCCCTTCTTTGTTTTCAAAATTTTGAAAGTCCAAGCTACCCTCATTCGATGTCAGAGCAAGTACGATTGCCCATTTATCGTTAAATTCCAAAAATGGTGTCACCGAATCCTTCCCCATGTAAGGTGCGATTGTAATACTGTCAAATCCAAGACCAGACGTCTTTTCATCAAAAAATGCCATCGCATAACGTCCCGAGGTATTACCAATATCGCCCCTTTTTGCATCAGCAATACTAAAACAATCCTTCGGTAACGCAGCCCATGTTTTTTTAAGCGATTGCCAACCCTTGATTCCATAACATTCATAAAACGCAATATTGGGCTTATAGGCAACACATAAATCAGCTGTTGCGTCTATGATAGCCTTATTGAAGCTATAGATCGGATCCTCGTTATCTAAAAGATGTTCCGGGATTTTGGTAAGGTCTGTGTCTAGTCCGACACATAGAAATGAGCGTTTCGCTTTTATCTGATGAATAAGTTCTGCCCTTGTCATGCTATATTTAGAGATCTTAAAAATTATTTATTGATTAAATCTTGAATAAATTTACCTACATCCGGGCTTGAATAATCGGCCATACCTTCATGCCGTGCCGCTACCTTACCCGCTTTGTCCAATATCACAGTTGAAGGAATGGATCCCGAGAGCCACTCTTTTGGAATATCGCTATTTGGAAAACTAATCGGCAACGTCAGCTGCTGTTCTTCCACAAAAGCCCCGGCCTTTGCTTTATCGCCTTCTATCTCTACAATCAAAAACACCATATTTGGGCTATCTTTATAGCGATCATAGAGTACATTGATGGAAGGCATTTCTGCGCGACAAGGCGAGCACCAAGTTGCCCAAAAATTAATAAAGACCACTTTTCCCTTCAGATCCGCCACCCTGACTGTTTCACCCAGGGAATTGATAAAGGAGACATGATTGAATGCGCCCTCTGGAGCCACCCTATCGGATTCTTTAGAAGCTGAATTAAGCTCCAGTGTAGGTTTGAAAAAACCCATTTTCAGTAAAAATTGCTGAAAATAACTTCTACTTGTTGGCCAGATCAACAAACCGATGAACAGTACAAATACAACGTTTCCGATTATCTTCTTTGTCTTCGGACTCATAGGTAATCCCACTATTAAGAATCAAACTTATCCAACAGCTTCAGCAAGGTCGCGAAATCCTTTGGATAAGGTGCCTCAAAAGCCATCTTAACTCCATTCAACTCAAATTCAACATGTTTTGAATGTAGCGCAAAACGCTTCATAATTGGCTGCTCCTCTTCATCTTTGGACAGTGTATATCCCCTTTTCTTAATTTGGGACAAATACACAGGTTTACCACGATACATATCATCCCCCACGATAGCGGCATGTTGTGTCGCAAGGTGAATACGGATTTGGTGCATACGCCCTGTAATGGGTTTACATTCCACTAAAGTATAATTTTTATAGTATTTGATCGAATTGAAGATGGTCTCCGCCGCTTTGCCGTTTGCACGATCAATAGATACATTTTTATTACCTTGGTTCAAGATGGGCAAATCGACAAGCAAATCCTGAAAAGTGTGCGTACCTCCTATGATGGCATGATAAATCTTATTCACTTTTCTTTTTTCAAATGCAATGGAGATTGTACGGTATGTTTCTGGATTTTTTGCAATTAATAAAATACCCGAGGTCTCTTTATCCAGGCGGTGGCACACCTGTGCATCAGGATGATATTTCTTCGCCAAACGAAGAATATTGACCTCCCCACCCTCACGTTCATCTAAAGAAGCGACAAACGGTGGTTTATTGATAACAATCAAATTTTCATCCTCATGGATGATTAATTCTGAAAATTTGGGGAATTTAAATAGACGAGTCTCATTTTGTATCATTCTGCAAAAATACAAAACACAAGGCAGAATATTGGTCAATGTATGATAAAAAGCTTACTTTTGAACACACAATATAAGTTAAGATGTCTGTAAACAAAGAAATGAAACGAGTAAGCACAGCAATGCTGCAAGCCATGAAAGAACGTCAGGAAAAGATTTCTATGCTTACAAGCTATGACTACTCCATGGCTAAAATGGTAGATCAAGCTGGTGTTGACGTTATTTTGATTGGAGATTCTGCTGCCAACGTATTCGCTGGCTACGAAACTACCTTGCCTATCACCCTCGATAATATGATTTACCATGCCGCTGCTGTTGCTAGAGGTACCGAGCGTGCCATGGTATTAGCAGATTTGCCCTTTGGATCTTATCAGGGCTCTGCAAATGAGGCTTACAATGCAGCTGTACGCATGATGAAAGAATCAGGTGCGCACGCATTGAAATTAGAAGGAGGGCTTGAAATCATCGAAAACATCAAAAAAATCATTGCCGGTGGCATCCCTGTATGTGGACACTTGGGCTTGACTCCCCAATCCATCAATAAATTTGGAAATTTTGGTGTGCGGGCAAAAGAAGAACAAGAAGCCGCTAAATTAATAGAAGATGCACTCGCTTTGCAGGAGGCGGGCTGTTTTGCAATTGTTTTGGAAAAGATACCTGCAAAATTAGCTAAAACAGTTACCGAAAAATTGGTGATTCCAACAGTAGGCATCGGAGCTGGACCGGATTGCGATGGACAAGTCCTTGTGGTTAACGACATGCTGGGTATGAATGCTGATTTCAAACCAAAATTTATGCGTCATTTCGCTAATTTGCACGAACAAATCACAACTGCAGTAGCTAATTATGTGGCCGAAGTAAAAGCAGTACAGTACCCGAACGAAGACGAACAATACTAGAAGAAAATATGCGGTTTCTGATCATTGGGCTTATTATTCTTATTGCTTATCTGATGATACGCAAAAAATTCAATCTATTTGGATTTACCGAAGATATGTCCAGAAATTTAAAATCAGGTTTTCAGTTAATTGAAGCTTCATCTCCGGTCATCCAGGCAAATCTAAAGAAGAGCATTTCCAACGCCATAATGGGGGTTATCCTCATTTTGATCACCGTCTTGCTCTTCATGAAAATAAAAATTGTCCTGTTCCTGCTTCCGATTGCCTTTTTTCTGTTGGGTTATCTTTTTCTGTTCAACAACCACTTCAGTAAGCTCAAAAGCCAGCAAATCTGGTACAATGCCAGAACCAATGAGGTTTTTGTTGAGCAGCTCAAAGGGGAAAATTATGCTTTTAACATTTTTAAGGACATAGAAGCCGTTCAGAAGATCGAATCGATTCAAACAACCAAAGGTTTATTGTACGGCTACTACCGTATCAAGTTAAAGAACAAAATATTGGAAATCCCCTATTTAGTTGCTGAAAACAAACCGGTCAATAATCTCTTTTTCGATACCATTGTCCAAAATTTTAAAATAGATATTCAAAAACGCATTTTTCCAATCATCTAAAAACTAACAGGTTGCACATCAGGAAAGAAAGTATTATATTTAGGTAATCAATATAATTTGTTAAAACCAAAATATTTTACACTATGGGAAAAGGTGATATCAAGACCAGAAGAGGAAAAATATCGAATGGTTCTTTTGGAAAAAGAAGACCACATGTATCGAAAGCTGCGATCAAGCCAAAGGTAAAAAATGCGGCTTCAAAAGAAGTGGAACAAAAAACAAAATCAAAAAAATAGTAAACAATAAAGCTAGAAACTCATTTCTAGCTTTTTTATTTCCGATCGTTCTTGCTACGCCTATTTCGATGTTCATTTGCAAAGTTTTGGTCGTATTGTAAAATCCTTTTGACAACTGACATCCTCATAATAATAAACCTATATTTACTCGTTAAATGTAAAAAGTACATAAGAGACTATATTGTATGAATAAAAAATCGATCATTTACCTCCTATTGGCTTGTGCTGTGTTTGGAGGTGGATACTTTCTGATAACTGCTAAAAAAGACAAAAAAGAAGCTGATAAGCCCAATGGAAAAAAAGACATGCCAGTCCCGGCGCAGGCTATCATTGCCAAATCTTCCGTCGCTGATAGATCCATTAATCTCTCGGGAAGCATTGACGCAGAAGAGCAGGTTGAAATCAGAAGTGAAGTCAGTGGTCGAATCACCAAAATCTATTTCTCCGAAGGACAGCGCATCAAACAGGGCGAACCGTTGATCAAGATTGATGATATTGAACTTCAGGCACAATTAAGACAAGCGCAAACAACAAATCAGCTGAATGCCGAAAATGAACGTCGGGCCAAACTGCTGCTACAAAAAGGAGCAATTAGTCAGGAAGAGTTTGATATAGCCAGTGCAGCCCTAAAAACCTCCTTAGCACAGATCCAGTTGATTCAGGCACAAATATCCAAAACAACAATCCGCGCCCCTTTTAGTGGCATGATTGGACTTCGGAATATTTCTGTAGGTGCCATTGTTTCATCCAGTACCCTGATTACAAATTTAGTGAAGGACAATCTTGTCAAAATTACCTTTGCAGTTCCCGAAAAATACAGCAATATTGTGAAGATAAATATGCCCATTGAGTTCAGCGTAGCAAATGACCCAACTATCATAAAAGCAAATATTTACGCTATTGAACCGCAAGTATCACTTAATACCAGAACACTCACCGTCCGCGCCAGAGCAGCAAACGATCAGGGCAAATTGAAAGTCGGATCCTTTGTCAATGTTATCGTGCCGATCGAAGTGGAAAACGATGCGATATCCATTCCTACGGAAGCCATTGTTCCAGTACAGGACGGAAAAAAGGTCTTTGTATTACAGCATGGCCTTGCCAAGGAAGTGAAGGTTGAAACAGGTGCACGTACCGACAAAGACATCGTTATTCTCTCTGGCATCAGTGCCGGTGACACCGTTTTAACCACAGGCGTTCTGTCATTAAAAGATGGAGCAAAAGTTAAGGTATCATTAGCTAACTAGTTGTACATGAATTTATCTGCAGTTTTTATTAAACGCCCGGTTTTAACTATTGTCGTCAATATTACCATCATATTGTTTGGCTATATTGGTTTTAGTTTTCTGGGCGTACGCGAATACCCCTCTATTGACCCAGCGATTGTTTCTGTCAGAACAAATTATGCCGGTGCCAATCCAGATATCATTGAATCTCAGATTACTGAGCCTCTAGAAAAGGCCATAAACTCAATCGATGGTATCCGTAACATCTCATCTTCGAGCAATCAGGGATCCAGTAATATCACCATTGAGTTTGATTTAAAAAAGAACCTCGAAGAAGCCGCAAATGATGTCCGGGATAAAGTATCCCAAGCCGTCCGAAGCCTACCACAGGATATTGATGCTCCACCGGTGGTATCCAAAGCCGATGCGGACTCCGATCCCATTATTACGTTGACATTGCAAAGCGAGACGCGCGACAAACTTTCGCTGAGCGACTACGCCGAAAATGTTATTTCCGAAAGGTTACAAACCATCCCCGGCGTCAGCAGCACACAGATCTATGGTCAAAAACGTTACGCCATGCGGCTATGGCTCAATCCCGATCGTATGGCTGCCTATGGTATCACCGCTTCGGATATTCGTACAGCATTGAATAGTCAGAATGTTGAATTACCTTCGGGGAAAATTGTCGGAAACACAACCGAGCTCACCGTAAAAACCGTCGGCAATCTCTCTACACCCGAGCAATTCAACAACATCATTCTAAAAGCCGATAGCAGCCGTATCGTCAAGTTTATCGATATTGGCCGGGCCGAAATAGACGCGGAGAATCTCGAAACAAAAATGGTTAGTAATGGTAAACAGCTGGTCGGTATCGCCATTATTCCGCAACCAGGAACAAATTACCTCGATATTGCCAACAACTTCTATAAAATGCTCGATCAGATCAAAGAAGATCTGCCGCAGGATATTATACTTAACATCGCTTCGGACAACACGACATTTATAAAAAAATCTGTTGAGGAAGTCGCCGAGACACTCCTGATTTCGATCATCTTGGTCACCCTAATCATTTATTTTTTCTTTCGTGACTGGGGCATAGCGTTACGTCCGTTATTGGATATTCCGGTATCCTTGATCGCCACATTCTTTATTATGTATATTTTTGGTTTTTCCATCAATGTACTGACGCTGCTCGCTATTGTACTCGCGACGGGGCTTGTCGTCGACGACGGTATCGTTGTTACCGAAAATATCTTCAAGAAAGTTGAAGAGGGAATGTCCCCTATTGAGGCGGCCCTGAAAGGATCGAAGGAAATATTCTTCGCTGTTATTTCCATTTCAATCACACTTGCAGCCGTATTCTTACCCGTTATATTTCTTCAGGGCTTTGTGGGACGGCTTTTCCGGGAGTTTGGTGTCGTCATCGCCTCGGCCGTGTTGGTTTCGGCATTTGTTTCCCTCACCCTCACGCCGATGCTCAACGCCTATCTGATCAAAGGCGGTGGACACAAGAAGACGAAATTTTATGATTGGACAGAACCCATGTTCGTCAAAATGAATAAAAGTTATGCCAATGCGCTGGAAAAATTCATGAAATTTAAATGGATCAGCTTTCCAATTCTGATCCTATGTTTTGTCATTATTGGCATTCTTTTCTCCTCCATTAAAAAAGAAACGGCACCTTATGATGACAGAAGCAGCATTTCTGTCAACGTGACTGGCCCTGAAGGTGCCACCTATGAATATATGGACCGCTACATGCAGGAACTGGACAAACTAGTCTATGACTCCATTCCCGAAAATAAAATTAGTTTAAACATTACCTCTCCAGGGTTCGGAGCAAGTTCGGTCAACTCCGGACGTATACGGATGACACTGGTGGATCCCGAAGAACGTAAAAAGTCTCAGGATGATATTGCAAAAGAACTGACCAAATGGACAAAAAAATACGATGGTGTCCGCGTCAATGTTTCGCAAACGCCAACGATATCCATGAATCGCAGAGGTGGATTACCTGTTCAATACATTATCCAGGCACAAAATTTTGAAAAACTTCAGGAGAAAATCCCCGAATTTATGAATGAGGTCAACAGCGATCCAGCATTCTCCACAACGGATATCAACCTAAAGTTCAACAAGCCCGAACTGCATGTCGAAATTGATCGTCTGAAAGCACTCAGTCTGGGTGTTTCCGTACTTGACGTTTCACAGTCCCTCCAATTATTGTTAAGCGGTCAACGTTTCGCCTATTTTATGCGCGATGGCAAACAATATCAGGTCATCGGCCAAGTTGAAAACGACCGTAGGGCTACGCCGACAGACCTTGCTTCAATTTATGTACGTAATAACCTCGGTCAGCTTATCCAGTTAGATAACGTCGTAAGCGTTAGGGAAGAAAGCAGTCCACCCCAACTCTACCACAATAACCGGTACATGTCGGCTACAGTTTCAGCTGGTTTGGCACCCGGCATGAGTATGAGCGACGGAATTGCAGCAATGGATCGCATAAAAGAAAAGGTACTCGATCAGAGCTTCACCACCGACCTCAGTGGCGAATCACGTGATTTTGTTGAAAGTAGCTCCAATACCTTGTTTGCCTTTGGTCTTGCTTTGTTGCTTATTTACCTGATCTTGGCAGCCCAATTTGAGAGCTTCCTCGACCCATTTATCATTATCCTTACGGTGCCCATGGCCGTTGCCGGTGCACTAATAAGTCTATGGTTATTTGATCAAACCTGGAATATCTTCAGCCAAATTGGAACGATTATGCTTATCGGTCTCGTGACCAAAAATGGTATCTTGATTGTTGAGTTTGCCAACCAAATGCGCGAAGAAGGCATGGAAAAATTTGAGGCAATCATGCACTCTGCCGAGTCACGCCTCAGACCGATCCTAATGACAAGTTTGGCCATTGCCTTAGGCGCATTACCGATTGCCATGTCACTTGGAGCTGCTTCAACGAGCAGAATTGGTATGGGGGTTGTTATCGTTGGTGGTACAATATTCTCCCTTATCCTAACCTTGTTCATTATCCCGGCGATCTATTACATGTGGTCAAGACAAAAAAAGCATAGACCTGAATTTGATAACATTAAAAGCTACGAATAATAAAGACATGAAGAGAAATTTCATCCTACTAGTATTACTTTACTCCATCATGTTTCAAGCACGTGCGCAAGAAGTACTGACTTTGGAAGATGCACTGAAAACCACGTTGAGCAATAACTTCAATATTCTCCTGGCCAAAAATGACAATAACATTGATGTAGAGAATACCAGTTTAGGAAGTGCTGGTATGCTTCCAGCCGTAACTGGAACGTTCAACAGAAGCAACTCCATCCAGAATTCCAGACAGGTCAGAGCAGATGGTCAAATACAGCAGATCTCCAATGCAAAAAATGATAACATGTCTTATGGCGTTAACCTAAACTGGACGATATTCGATGGATTGGGTATGTTTGCCCGTCGCGATCGCTTCAAAGAAATACAACGCCAAGGGGAAGCGGAGATCAAATATCAAGTGATCACCCAACTCAGCGAAGTCATGGCAACTTACTACAATTTGGTGCAGCAAAAGCGCCTGATAAATGCCCTGGATACAACCATCACCTTATCACGATACCGTGTCACGCTGGCAGAAAATCGTCTGGAGATCGGAAAAGGCTCCAAACTTGATCTTCTGAATGCAAAAGTTGATTTAAATACCGATCAGACAAACCTACTCAGACAGGAGGAAAGCTTCAAAAATACCAAAACGTACCTCAATCAGTTGATGACGCGCGACCTGAGCCTGGATTTTCAAATTGAAGACGAAATGAAACTTGATACGGATCTTAAACTCGGTAATCTGATCGAAATTGCCGATCGTCAAAATCCACAAATTCAGCTTGCCATCATCAACAATCGGGTAGCCGAACTCAACTTAAAAGCAGTTAAGGCCGAGCGTTATCCCAAAATTGGTTTAAATAGCGGGTACAACTGGAACGAATCCCACTCCTCCCTCGGTTTCTCCACAGAAAATAAAAATAGAGGTCTGACCTACGGTGTATCGGCTTCTCTTAATATTTTCAATGGATTTCTGCAAAATAGAAACGAACGGATTGCCAAATTTCAGATTAAAGGTTCTGAGCTACAGATACAGCAACAAAAACAAGATATCCAGGCGCAGGTCAGAACCTTGTTCCAAACCTACATCACCAATATGGAACTGGCTCATGTAGAACAGAAAAATGAGGAGCTGGCAAAAGAAAATTTGAACATCACCATGGATAAATTCCGTATCGGTACCATTACAACTTTGGAAGTAAGAACAGCACAGTTAAACTACATCAATGTAATGACACGTAGCTATACCGCACAATATGATGCGAAGGTTTCCGAGATACGCCTAAAAGAATTAACAGGCGAAACATATTAGCAATTTCTTTTTTGCAAAAGGTCCTGTGAGGAAAGAACAGGATAGCGATGCGCTTTTTATCAGCATCTATCATTAAAAGCGAAAGGCTCCTTAACTAAATGAGGAGCCTTTCGTTTGTCTATTTAATAGTCAATCGCTATAATAGATTTCAGTGGTATTAAAACGCCACTTTTAATCTGAATATATCTATCGGTTAACGACCATACAGTGGTCTCGATACGCTTTGGTCCGGAATCAGTCTCAAAGGCGATTTCAGTTTTGGATTTAAACTCATTTCCCAACCGAAGTGCCCCTTTCAATTTATCCATAAAAGTCGCTGTCTTATCTTCACTCGCCGGGATAAATTTAAATTGAGGAATTTCCTCTTTAGCTATTAGTTCTCCAACCATAATATTAGCATTTAATGTGTAATTTATTGTTTTGCGCTATACTACTCTTATAACGCTTTAAAGCCAATCTTATTTTATCTCTTTCTGCCATTGGCTTATCTAAATCTACCGATTCCCATGATAATAATCAATTAAATCCTTGAAAACTATCATTTATTTTACAATAAAAAAACGATTGTACTTTAGACACATTGCTCCGCTTTGGGGGCCATCAGCGAGCCCGACAGGCATTTATAACGAGATATCTAAATATAGTGTCATTTCATTTTGAATTTATAGCCCAAATCATTCATATTGCCTATTTTTGATCAAAACAATATGTAAATGGAAAAATCTGTTTTTGAAAAAGAGTGGGAAATTTATTTCACGCAATGCTATTCTAACGGCCGCATTCGTTTCTCCGATTTATCCAATATCCTGCAGCTTACTGCGGGAGAACATGCCAATGCTGTCGGATTCGGTTTTAAGGAAATGGCTAAACATAACCAAACTTGGGTACTTAGCCGCATACGCATAGAAATTGCAAGATTACCCAAGTGGATGGACCTTGTCAAGGTTAAAACGTGGGTACAGGAATTAGAGGGGGCACGCTCAACGCGGAATTTCGAAATTACCGTCAATGGACAGATCTATGTGACTGCAAGCAGTTATTGGGCTGTCATCAATACCGTGAAGCGGAGCTCTGAAACACTCGCAATTTCCACCGAAGATTTTACCACCTATCCGGATCGTCCGGCAACACAACAGCCATTTTCAAAATTGGATATTTCCCAGACCGTCAAAAATCTTGATGAATATAGCGTTAAGCTCTCAGATCTGGATATTGTCAATCACGCCAACAATGTAAAATACCTCGACTGGTGTATGGACAGATTACCCATTGAGCTTGTATTGACCAATCAGATCAAATCCTTAGAGATGAATTATCTGCGTGAATTACGCTATAATGATACCGTAGAAATAAATGGCGATGCGACAGATCAGGGTTACTTTATGACAGTGACCAAACAGCAGCGTATTCATTTTGCGCTGGCCATAGAAACAAAATAAAAAGGCGAAACAACATAAAAGGGAGGCTTTGGGCCTCCCTTTTATGTTACATATAGCATAATGTTATGCAAATGCCTTATCTCCTTTTTTGTAAGGAAGGTTACCATCAAATCTTCCTGGGATCTTCACAAAACGCAACGCTTTTGTACAACCCAGCTCTGAGTTAAAGAAACCAGTCAACGTCAACTGTTTGAACATCGTGAACCAGTGTGGTGGATCGTTCTCAACATAATTGTACAATTGATTTTGTTTTTCTTTATTTTTCTCCAGAATATCTTTTTGATCTTCAGCTTGCTTTTTATTAAACTCGTTTGCTTCTTTATCCAAAGCAGCCGCAACAGCTGTTCTATCTTCAGCAGAAAGCTCCAGGAATGGTTTTCCTTTCACCTCTTTTGCTTTATCATCTAAGCTCCCAAAACCAGTTAAAAATGCTTTCTGTTGCTTCTCCGTATAACAATCGCGAACCATGACCGGAATAAAACTTCCTACCCCTGCTTCTTTCGCACCCGGAGTTGCGGTAGCTGGTAAAATTGCTTCAGCCAAATCACCTAATAAATCAGTTGTCTTCGCTTCAAACAAGGCTTGTACATCTTTTGTTGCTGAGCGTGTACAACCTTCCAAAAATAAATTAGCGCCGATAACGGTACCTCCTAAAATTAAGGCAACTCGTTGTAATGCTTCTCTTCTATTCATACTACTAAATATCTTAATTTTAGAAATTATATTTCATTTCCCAACCTTGTCTGTAATTACGTTTTACATATTGATTGACGTTATCAAAATTGGTGACACGCATGTTATCGTTATCCCACAACAATTTTAAGTTACGTCCAGGGTATTTACCATCAATACGTAAATCAGCACCTCTGATCGCCAGGTTAGCCATTAATAAAGCTTCTGTCAACGGACCTGCTATTTCAAAAGGTGAACTCACTTCTTTCTTGCCGTATCCAGCTTGACAAGCTTCAACCCATTGTGCATAGTGTCCGCCTTCTTGTCCTTGAACACGGGCATATTTCTGTGCCACTTGCTCTTTTCTTGAAGTCGGCAACAAGCGTGCATTCTGGCCATATGTATCGGCAAGGATTTTACCTTTTGTACCAACAAGCAAGATACCATTACCACCGTCACCAAAAATTTCGTTTGGACCTAATTCATCCGGACGAGCAGGCTGAATACCACCATCCATCCAATGTAAAGTAACAGGACCATTTGTACGTGCTGTTTTAGGGAAAGTTAATGTCGCATGGCTCGATGGAGGACAGCTTTCAGGGAAATATCCGCGTTTGAATTCATCCACATACACCGATCCTACAGTTGCCTGTACATCTTGTACATACGTCAATCCTAAGGTACTGAAAGGAACTTCCAACAAGTGACAACCCATATCGCCCAATGCACCAGTACCATAATCCCACCAGCCACGCCAGTTGAAAGGTACCAATTTATCGACATACTCTTTATGCGGTGCTGTACCTAACCAAAGGTCCCAATCCAATTCTTTTGGAATTTCAGCTTTACCAGTAGGCCATGCAATACCTGAAGGCCATACCGGACGATCTGTCCAACAATATACAGTGTGTACATCACCGATCAGACCTGCTTCGTACCATTCGCGTACAAAACGTGGTCCATCATTCGATGCACCTTGATTTCCCATTTGGGTAACCACTTTATATTTCTTAGCTGCATGCGTCAATGCTCTCGCTTCCCATACATCGTGTGTCAACGGTTTTTGAACATACACGTGTTTGCCTAATTGCATAGCTGCAAGCGCTTGAATCGCATGTTGATGATCTGGAGTTGATACAGAAACGGCTTCTATACGTTTGTGCTCCTTATCCAACATCTCACGGTAGTCTTTGTAATATTTTGCTTTTGGGTAGCGTTTCAATGCACCGGCAGCGCGACGATCGTCCACATCACACAAGAAAGCTAAATCTGCTTTTCCTGAATCATGGAATGCATTGATGTCACTAAAACCTTTACCCCCTACACCAATACCTGCTACTTGTAATTTGTCACTTGGAGCTGTAAAGCCATTTCCGCCCAATACATGGCGAGGGACGATCATAAAAGCCGCAGCAGCTGTTGCCGCGCTCTTTATAAAACCTCTTCTACTCGTCTTATTTGAGTTATTTTCCATTGTTATCAATCTTTAGCTATTAGATGTTACCTTTTTTCAATTCGCTCACTGCGAAATCAACCGCACGAGCAGTAAGCGCCATATACGTCAATGAAGGGTTGACACAACCTGCAGAAGTCATACATGCACCGTCAGTCACGAATACATTCAATGCATCCCAAACTTGGTTGTTACCATTTAATACTGAAGTTTTCGGATCACGTCCCATACGGGCAGTTCCCATTTCGTGGATACCTTGGCCCAAACCATATACGTTATCGTACGTATACGTATCTTTTACGCCAATGCTTTCCAACATTTCCTTCATTTCATTTTGCATGTCACCACGCATCTTCAATTCATTATCCTTGATCTCAGCGTCAAAAGACAATACAGGTAAACCCCATTTATCTTTTTTGCTCTTGTCAAGTGTAATTTTATTTTCGTGATAAGGCAAGGTTTCTCCAAAAGCGGTGAAGCCAACAGTCCAGTCACCTGGCTCACAGATAGCATCTTTCCATGCACCACCGACTTCCATCTCGGCAACAGCACCAGTCCAACGGCCACGGCCCGCAGCACCTTGATACCCAAATCCACGTACATAGTCACGTTTTTTGGTATCACCTTCTACGTTCACAAAACGTGGTACATATAAACCTGTCGGCCTACGACCGAATACATAGCTATCCAAATAACCGTCAACTTTACCACCAGCACCACAACGGAAATGGTGATCCATCAAATTGTGGCCCAATTCACCGCTACTGCTACCAAGACCACCTTCCCAAACATCTGTAGCCGAGTTCATCAACACCCAAGTCGAGTTCAATGCAGATGCACAAACAAAAATTACTTTAGCGAAAAACTCATAAGTTTGGTTTGTTTCAGCATCAACAATCTCAACACCTTTTGCCTTTTTCGTGTTTTTATCGTAGATAATCTTTGTTACGATCGAGAAAGGACGTAACGTAAGGTTATTTGTTTTTTTAGCTGCTGGTAAAGTCGCAGATTGCGTACTGAAATAAGCACCAAAATTACAGCCCAACCAACATTGATTTTGATATTGACAATTTACACGGTCATGATGTGGAACAGTAATGTTGGCTGTTCTACCCATGATGAAATGACGTTGACCACCGTATTGTTTTTTCAAACGCTCAGCTAGGTCTTTTTCAACAATGTTCATCGCCATTGCCGGCATGTAATCTCCATCTGGTAAAGAAGGCACACCATCTCTATTTCCAGAGATACCAGCAAATTTTTCAGCATAACTATACCAAGGGGCAATATCCTTATAACGAATCGGCCAATCTACACCGTGACCATCTTTTAAGTTAGCTTCAAAATCCAAATCGCCCAAACGATAAGATTGTCTTCCCCACATTAAAGAACGTCCACCAACATGATACCCACGGTACCAGTCAAAACGTTTTACTTCTGTATATGGACTCTCTTTTTCATTTACCCAAAAATCCAGGTTCTTCTCATTCAACGGATAATCTCTACGCAAAACCGGATAATCTTCGATCATTTGTTGCGTACGACCACCAGCATGAGGCCATTCCCATGGATTTTTATTTGGCGCAGTGTAATCCTTGATGTGTTCAATGTTACGACCACGCTCCAGCATAATTGTTTTCAGCCCTTTCTCTGTCAATTCTTTCGCAGCCCATCCACCACTTATCCCCGAACCGATTACAATTGCGTCATAAGTATTTGTTGCCATCTCTCTTCTAATTATTTGTTTTTAAATAGTTATTTTTTCTGTTTAGTGTGCAGCATTTGTACTGTCAATCTTTTCGTCCTTAAATAAAGCTAAAAAGATAAAAAATACAACAGCTGCGATAATTGCAGGTACAACCCAGGTATGATTCCAGAATCCAGCCATATCAGTTGCTTTCAATTCTTTGTACTTATCTCCAACATAACTTGCTACCCAGAAACCGATCAACTGTCCAACACCATAGGTTGCCAGCGTGATCAGGCCCTGTGCTGCCGATTTATATTTAACACCTGCTTTGCTATCTGTATAAATCTGTCCCGAAACAAAGAAAAAGTCATAACAGATACCGTGCAATGCAATACCGATCAACAACATAAACGATAATTCACCTGCATTGCCATAAGCAAATAACAGGTAACGGATCACCCAAGCCAACATACCGACCAAAATTGTTTTCTTGAAGCCAAATTTTGTAAAGAAAACTGGTAAGGCCAATAAGAACAATACCTCAGATGCCTGACCAATTGTCATCTTACCCGTTGGATTTTCCAATCCTATTTCGGTCAGGAACAAGTTTGCATTTGAATAATAAAATGCCAATGGAATACAGATCAATACCGAAGAAACGAAAAAGATCAAAAAGTTTTTGTCTTTCAACAATTTGATCGCATCCAGACCAATGATTGATGCAAATGATGGTTTTTCGTTTTCATCCAATTTAACCGGCGGCGTTTTAGGCAACGCGAAGGAAAATACACCTAGTACCAATGAAGCTACACCTGACATTAAGAAGGTATTTTTCAAAGCTCCTTCTGAAGCAGCAGCATCCCATCTAAAGATATAACTGATTGCTAAACCTGCTACAATCCAGCCAATTGTTCCCCAGATACGTATTCCTGAAAATTGTTTTTCCGGATTGGTCAATTGGCGAAACGAAACGGAGCTCGCTAAGGCCAATGTTGGCATGTAAAGCACCATATAAGCCAATACATACGGATAAAAAGTAGACATGTCTGCAGCACCATACATCTGATACATTAATACTGCGCCAACCAAGTGTAAAACACCCAAAATACGCTCCGCATTAAAATAACGGTCTGCAATCATTCCGACAATAAAAGGCGCGATAATCGCTCCCAATGATTGTGTTGAAAATACATTGGCCATTTCAAAATCCGTTGCATGTAGATTTTTGCTCAAGAAAGTACCTAATGTGACAAACCATCCCCCCCAAATAAAAAATTCGAGGAACATCATAAAGGATAGTTTAAATTTTATTGTTGATGAAATCATAAAAAAAAATGGTGTTTTACAATACTACTAATTGGTTTTACCTGCTCAATTTAAGAAATTAAATCTAATTGTCAATAGTACACTATTAAAATATTACAAAAAGCTATCCACCTCGCGATATGCCGCCACCAAGCGATCCTCACCCTCTTTACCAGGCTTGGAAATACCATGTTCCATCCCCATGATACCCTTATATCCTTTACTATGAATATGTTTGAATACGTTTTTATAATTGATCTCGCCCGTAGTCGGTTCTTTACGACCCGGATTATCGCCGATTTGAATATACGCAATTTCATCCCAGCAACGATTCATATTTGCAATTAAATCTCCCTCGGTACGTTGCATATGATAAATATCATATAAAATTTTACATGACGGACTGTTCACGGCCTTACATAAAGCATACGTCTCATGTGTTTGCTGCAAAAATAAATCTGGTGTATCACTTAACGTTTCCAATACCATCACCAAACCATGTGGTTCAAAGATCTCCGCCCCCTTACGCATTGCAGTCAATATGTTGCTGAACTGATTACCCCAAGGCAGTTTTCTTTCATAAAAGCCAGGTACCACAGTCAGCCATTTCGCATTACAACGCTTGGCAGCTTCGACAGACTTCTTGCATGTTTCGACGAACTTGTCTAAATACTCTTGTTTTCCTGTCGCTAAAGAAGGCATCCAGTTTTGTCCGCCATCCACAACAAATACACCCATGGTCATGCCTAACTTGGCCAATAAATCACCGATCTTCTTCTGCTCGTCCAATGTTCTGCCCAAATAGCCATTATCTTCTATTCCACGGAATCCCAAATCATACATATACCGAATTTCATCCAAGAAATTATCACCTGCATGATTTTTGAACATCCCCTGATGCGGGGCATAATTTAAGTTGAATGTCTTTCCTTTATCCATCGTATTTGCTGTATTTTGAGTTGTTGACGCAAAAGTCTGTCCAGCTAGTCCTGCCCCGGCGGCCAAAAGACTACCTTTAATAAAATCCGATCTCTTCATTTTATTTATAATTGATTAATTTTTAAATAATTTACCAAATCCATCCGAATAAATCGTTTCTATGGACTGATTTTTATTTTTAAAAATGACAAAAACCTCCACACCTTTCATTTTTTTGGCCTTTGTCTTAATTTGTTCGGGTTCCATGCCCATAAAATAATTATCCAGTGCATCCGCTTCCATGGCAGTCTTTGCATAGACGCTAACACTCAATATATCGGTCATGTATGGAAAACCCGAAACAGGGTCGATATGATGACCCAATTTTTTCCCTTTGTATTGAATAAACTTCTCAAAACTGCCGGCCGTTGTCAGCGCTCCTTCTTTGAGCTGCGCAACAGCGGTCATCAATTCCTCCCCGCCCGCATCATCGGGCTGAACAATACCAATGGAAAAGCCCTGTCCTCCTGGTGGAGTTCCCAAAGCCCTGATTTCACCACCTACTTCTACCATATAATTGGCAATTCCCTTTCGTCCCAGATAGTCGGCCAAAACATCCACCGTATAACCCTGCGCAATACCATTGACATCAATTTTAACCCCTTTTTTCTTTTTGATCAGCCGATTGCCACTGATTTCCAAGTAGTGCATTCCCACCAGTTCCTTCGCTTTTAGCACCGTCGCCGAATCTGGGGCGACCGGGCTCCTATTAGCACCAAAGCCCCATAGGTTGACCAGCGGGGCAATAGTAATATCGAATTGACCTTTCGATAATTTATGGTATTTAAAGGAAGCTTTTATCACCTTTGCCATGTGGCTATCCATCACAATAGACATTACCGTATCTGTATTGAACTTGGATATCCTCGAGTCCTTGCGGTAAATTGACATCGACAAATCGATCGTCGTTAAAATACTGTCAACTTCCGACCGTCGAACAAGACTGTCGGAAGCGAAGTAAGTAATATGGAATTGGGTACCCTGCGCGGGTCCCTCCAGCCGAATTTTATGGAGTTTCGTTGATGGTATTTGCGCCTGTAAATCAATGCAAAAAATCGTAACAAAAAATAGAAGACACAAATTCCACCTTAATCCCATCGGCCCAATAGCTTAAATATATAAGTTGGTGTTTTGACCAGGCATCGCAACAGGGTAAAAACCTTCTGCATCCGGAAGTAATTTTGGTTTAGCATCCCAAGCAAGCACATCTGGTCCCAATTTGATGGTAGATTTCAAGGCTTCATCCCATTTGATCACCTTACCTGTATAACAAGCGATACGCCCGATAATACCTGTCAACGTACTATAAGCACCATATTCTGCATTATCAAATTTATATTCGCCTTTCGAAATTGCCGTGAAAAGTTCTTTATGCTCTTGTTGATAAGGGTTTGGATTGCCCTTCGCATCGTGGCGATAGATTTCTTTTCCCTTCCAGTCGTACAATACAGCCTGTCCACCTGCAGAAAGATAAGCACGGCCTTTTGTTGCCTGGAATTGCTCGTCTACACGGTTATGTATACCTTCGAAGTGTCTACATTGACTATAAACAACACTATTGTCAGCATACGTTAATTCTAATGCAAAATTATCATAGATTTCACCATACTCTTTTCCGGTACGGTGTGCTCTGCTCCCTGTACCTTGGATCGATACGGGATAAGCACCTTTCACCCAATTGGCGATATCAATATTGTGCACGTGTTGCTCAACGATATGATCGCCACACAACCAGTTAAAATAATACCAGTTACGCATTTGGTACTCCATTTCAGTTTGCTCTGGCTTACGCGGACGCACCCATACACCACCTGAGTTCCAATAAACTTGTCCAGAGGTAACGTCACCGATCGCACCTTCGTGAATACGTTTGATGGCCTCACGGTAATTCGTTTGATAACGGCGTTGCAAACCAACCACAACATTCAATTTTTTACGTTTAGCTTCTGCAGCCACACGGATGACCTGCTGTACACCAGGGATATCAACCGCTACCGGTTTCTCCATGAAAACATGTTTACCTTGACGGATTGCTTCCTCAAAATGCATTGGTCTAAATCCTGGAGGAGTTGCTAAAATAACAACATCGGCCAATTGAATCGCATCTTTATACGCATCGAAGCCCACAAATTTGTGGTTGTCGCTTACATCGATCTTATCTTGCCATTTTTCCTTCAGCGTTTTATAAGTACTCTCTAAATTATCTTTAAAAGCATCTGCAAGTGCCACCACTTTAATGTTCATTCCCGAGCTTAATGCATCAAATGTAGCTCCCGTTCCGCGGCCCCCACAGCCCACTAAGGCAACTTTGATAACATCTGAACCGGCAGCATACGCACCTGATAAAGGCAGTGAGCTCAACACAGCGCCTCCAGCAACTACAGCAGAAGTTTTAATAAAATCTCTTCTTTCTAGATTTTCCATAACAGTTTTATATTGATTATTTTATATTAAAAGTCTTTGATCGGCTGTTTGTCGTAATAAGCCATAATCTCTTCGTGACTGGGTGAATTGAGAGGTCTTACCAGTCTCATACCCACAAATGGGGCTTCCGGAAACCACCAGTTACTTTTTGGAATTTGTGGATCCAACTGTTTCCACACGGGATCTGAAGCACCACGCGCTGCAGAGCGCATGTCCTCGGCCCCACTGTCAAAAGCACCACCACGTACAACATGTGAATACAGGGTTGTCGGAACGACTACAGGATTAGTCAATACCTTGCCTTTACCTTCATTGTAACTATCGGCCTTATATTGGTCATAAGTCCACTCGGCAACATTGCCATAAATATCATATAGGCCCCAAGGGTTCGGTTTCTTCTGTCCTACAATATGTGTTTTCTGTTCACCATTATCTTTAAACCAGGCATAATCTGCCAATGGCTTTGCTTGATCACCGAAAAAATAAGTTGTCTTTGAACCAGCTCGCGCAGCATATTCCCACTCAGCCTCTGTTGGTAAACGATAAAACACACCGGTACGGACATACAACCACTTACAGAATTGGATGGCATTGTAATGGGTCATCGCCAAGGCCGGGTGTCCTTCTTTTCCAAAACCAAAAGTCATATCCAAATAGGGTTTGGTAGGTCGTGTAACGGCATCAATCTCTTTCGACACTTTACCGTCCTTGCTCTTTGCGATCTCATAATCTTTATACAGAAATGGTTCAAACAGATCCCAGGTTACTTCATACTGGCCCATCCAAAATGGATCCAACTTCACCTCATGTGCAGGTTTTTCATCCTCTTTTCCCCCACTTGTAGTTCCCATTTTAAAACTACCACCAGGGATTGCTAGCATTTTGAACGTCAGATTAGTCCCTTCAATGGGTTGCTCATAAGGTTCGAACGTCTTCTGAGCCATAGCATGCACGCCAGCAAATAACAAAACAGGAATAAAGATTCTTTTTAACATATTTAGGTTTGTAATTAGAGACTAAAATATAAAATAAGGTGTATACTTTACACTTTGACACTATAACTTTTTTATTACAGTTTAATTCTTAACATAATAGTCCATTCATAATATCGATTTAGCAAGATGCTGATTAGTATCCTTGAGGAACTTAACTCGCCTGAAAATCAAGATCAATAAAAAAGGTTTTCCATTTCCATGGAAAACCTTAATATCTTATCACAGTATGCCCCTGCCTAAAGCAGAATCTTACGACTTACTGCTTTATCAATGGTAATATACCCCGGATAGAACACCGACTGCCCTGCAATATTGATAGAAGGTTTAACTTTTAACGTAAATATTCCCTTTTTATTTTCATCGCTTGACATTAAAAAATCCTGCAAATCCGAATTCTTCAACAAATCATAGATATTGGTTGCTATACGCACATTGGCCACTGTAGATTCTCCGGGCTCAATTTGTAATGATTGATTGACAATCCCTTCCACAAGCTGTTGTCCACCGTAAAGAATGATATACTGGAACTTATTAATGGACGCTTTTTTGAGTGTCGGGTTATCAATTTTAAGCCTGATAACTGCATCCAGTGGAATATCTTTCCGCAAATAGGCCAATGCCAAGCTCGGCGCCGCTCCCAGGTCAATTTGATTATTCCTGATCAGTCGTTGCAATGATGTCCCAGCCAGCCGAATACTATCCACCGATTCCACATCGAACTTACATTTCGCCAAGTTCTCGATCTGTGCCTTTTGTCGATTCACGCCACAGCCGGAGATAAACAACCCCAGCAGAACCAAACATCCAAATAAAATTTTCTTGCTCATAGCCACTATTTTCCTCCAAATTTATATAAAACTCCCAGTGTAAACAATGGGTACCCTGCTTTTAAATAGGTATTACTTTTAAAACCAAATACCATACCGTTCGTATATTGCAACTTCCATCCTTTCCCTAAGCCCATTCTTGTATAAAATACAGGTTCAATAAGCATATTATCTTCTTTCTCTGCCGGAAGACCATCAATAGCAAAATTCTTCATACGCATATTGCTCAGCCGAATGATGGTGCCGTAATCGATATCATGCCGGTTACCAAACAATTTCAGGGCATCCTTTTTCTCCGATGAAAAGTTCACCTGCACAAAAACCTTTTCAAAATCCATGTCCTTCGTTTCTACAATAGCCTGTCCCATCGTCGACGAACGCTTATCAACCACACTGGTATTGCCCAGCCCATACCCCCCGTAAACCTCAAACACACGATTATTTTTCCGACCAAAGCGTGTATAATAACCTATCCCCGCTTCGCCCATCTTTTGTGCATAGTCTTTGATATTGGATTTATTATCAACATAGGAACCATTAGCAATGACAGCCACATGGTCGGTTACAGCCACCCCCAGGTTGGCCGATACGTTGGCCTTTGTATTGATATTGCCGGAAACATATACCTCGCCAGCTTCTGTAAACATAGGCGCTGAAGGCACATTGGGCATGTAAATAGAACTACAGGAATAAAATGAACAGGCAAATAACCCGGCACACAAACCATATCCAAACTTATTGTATTTCATATGTAAGTATTTATTCAATCGTGCTTACATCCAATGGTATTCCGGAATGTTTCGCCTATTGTCTTAAAAACACCTATCCTTTATAAAAATTGTACCAAAGCAGTTACATTTAACAGAAAATAACAATTTAAATAAAGTCAAAAGCTTAAAGAGCTCATTACCAACTCCGATAAATTACCGCTGTAGCAGCGCTTCGGGCTAACGGCTCCCATGACAACGCCCGCCAGCAGTCGCATCGCCCAAGAACACATACAGTGGAGCAGCAGCTAAAAGTATAAACAACAAAAAAAGGCATCAATTTCTTGATGCCTTTCCAATATTGTTGCAAAACCTTACGCTTGTTCTGTAGGAACTACAGATACATAAGATTTATTGTTAGCTTTTTTACGGAAAACTACTTTACCGTCTACTAAAGCGAACAATGTGTGGTCTTTACCAATACCAACGTTTGTGTCAGGATTGTGTTGTGTACCGCGTTGGCGTACGATGATGTTACCAGCGATTGCTTGTTGACCACCGAAGATTTTGATACCTAAACGCTTGCTATGTGACTCACGGCCGTTCTTAGAACTACCCGCACCTTTTTTGTGTGCCATTTCTTTATCTTAATTTAAGACTATTTGTCTGATTAAAAATTCAATTATAACGTAATACCAGTGATCTGGATTTTAGAAAATTGTTGACGGTGACCGTTTTTCTTTTTGTAGCCTTTACGACGTTTTTTCTTGAAAACGATAACTTTATCGCCTTTTAAATGAGACAAAATTTTAGCCGAAACTTTTGCACCAGCAACGCTAGGTGTACCAATGGTAAATTTACCACCGTCTTCTGCTAACAATACATTGTCAAATTCAATACTAGCGCCTTCATCTCCTTGTAAACGGTGTACAAAAAGGAACTGGTCTTTTGCAACCTTAAATTGCTGTCCTGCTATATTTACTATTGCGTACATTGTTAATTAATTAAATGTGTTATTAAATGAAGGGCAAAAGTAATCAGTTTTTATCATAATTCAAAGACAAATTTACTTTTTCACTTCCATTTAAACGTTATCCGTTGAACAGCATTGTCTTAATCCGTATCAGGACAATGCTGTTCATCCTTATTTTTGCTTACCAAACTAAAATTCTTTTCTCAGGTGCTACATACATTTTTGCCGTAGGCTGTACATTAAATGCTTTATAGAAGGCCTCCATATTATATACGGGACCATTTACCCGGAATTGTTCGGGGCTATGTGGATCAACTTTTAAACGTAACCGCATACGCTCATCGCTGCTCTTTACGCGCCACACTTGTGCAAAACTCAGGAAGAAACGTTGATCTGGAGTGAAGCCATCAATTTTATCCTGCCCCTGCCCTTGCTTGGTTAATTTGAAAGCATCATAGGCAATATTTAAACCGCCGATATCCGCCAGATTTTCACCCAAAGTAAGCTCACCATTAACATGTTGATTATCCAACAAGGTAAAACTACCATATAACTTCGCTACCTGATTGGCGCGTTCCGTAAACTGTTTCGCATCCACAGCAGTCCACCAATCGTTTAAGTTACCGTCTTTATCATATTGACGCCCCTGATCATCAAAACCGTGTGTCATCTCGTGTCCGATAACGGCACCAATAGCGCCATAATTGATCGCATCGTCCGCATTGGCGTCAAAGAATGGAAACTGCAAGATACCAGCCGGGAATACAATTTCATTATACGGCGGATTGTAATAAGCATTCACCGTAGGTGTCGTCATCAGCCATTCGGCTTTGTCAACCGGTTTGCCGATTTTACCTGCCATTTCTTTATAGGCATGCTTTGCAGCAGACTGTAAATTGGCATAGTAGGTATCTTTGGCAACTTCTACGTCACTGTAATCTTTCCACTTCTCCGGATAGCCGATTTTTTTGGTGAATGCTTCCAGTTTTTCAATCGCTTTCTTTTTGGTTTCAGGCGTCATCCAGTCCAATTTCTCGATACGGCTCTTGTAGACTTTTTGCAAATTGTCGACCAATTCGAGCATTCGTTTTTTTGCTTCGGGCTTAAAATACTCATCCACATACAACTTTCCGACAATCTCGCCAAGGTTCTCGTCGGCCGAGCTCACCATCAGCTTCCAACGCTCCTTCTCCTGTTTCTGTCCATTCAGGGTTTTTCCGAATAATTCAAACTTGGCATCCCTGAAACCTTTGCTCAGTGCCGTCGCAGAAGCATTCGCTAAATCTGCTTTTAGTTTTGTTTTCCAACTATCTAAGGCCTGTGATTTCAACAAATTATTTAGAGCAAGATAAAATTTGGGCTGCTGTACCAAAATGGTATCGGTCTTCACATCCAAACGTTGCAAAATATCTTTCCAATTGAGGTTTGGTGTTTGCTTTTGGAATTCCTGTACCGCAAATTTATGGTAGTTTTTGATGGGATCCCGCAATTCCACCGGTGTAGCATGCGATTTGGCAATTTCTGTTTCCAAGCGCAGCACTTCCTCCGCCGACTTTTGGGCATTTGCCCCTTCGCCGATCAGCCCGAATAATTTCACCAGATACGCAACATAGGCCTCCCGGATTTTCTTCGCTTTATCATCCTGATCCAAGTAATAACTTGCTTCAGGCAGGTTGAGTCCACCCTGGAAAAATTGCAATGCATTTTTAGTGCTGATCCGGTCATCTGCAGCCACATAAAATGTAAAAAGATCACCATCCCCCTCTTTAAATCCATCCGCAGCATAAGCGATCAATTCATCAATACTTTTCAACCCATTGATTTTTTGAATGGCCCCCTCGATCGGTTTCGCGCCCAATTTATCAATCGTCACCGTATCCATACCACTCGCATAGAAATCGCCGGCCTTTTGCTGATCAGAACCTTTTTTGTTGTCAGACTTCGCCGCACCCTCCAAAATAGATTTCAGGTTTGCCAGGTTTTCATCAGCAAGAATATAAAATGAACCCCAGCCAGTTTCAGAAGCCGGGATCTGGGTATTTTTCATCCAGCTTCCATTCGCATATTGGAAGAAATTATCTCCTGGATTCACTGTGGTATCCATGCCTGAGACATCAAAAAAATTTGTGCGGACCTCCTGAGCAGTATCGCTTTTCTTATTTGACTGACATGACATCATCATTAAGATCATGGATAGCGTCCCCCATTTGACTTTTTGTATCATATTTTAAGAGATTAAAAGAGTATTTAATTTATTTCAAAAGTTTCACTTCATACAAATCTTTTCGTCTATCCTTCTTGACTTTCACCGTACCATATTCATGCAGATCTCTCAAGGCATAAAGATCAACGTCGGCAATAAGCACCATCTCGGCATTCGGCGTCGCCTCAGCTTTAATGGCATTATTGGGAAAAGCAAAGTCCGAAGGGGTAAAAACAGCGGACTGCGAATATTGTATATCCATATTATTCACACGCGGTAAATTGCCCACAGAGCCGGCAATAGCCACATAACATTCATTTTCTATCGCTCGAGCCTGCGCACAGGTACGCACCCGGATGTATCCGTTTTGGGTATCCGTCATAAAGGGCACAAATAGGATCTGCATTCCCTGATCGGCCAAAATACGGCTCAGTTCAGGAAACTCTACATCGTAACAGATCAACAGTCCCACTTTACCACAATCGGTGTCAAAGACCTTGACTTCACTTCCGCCCACCATCCCATAATATTTAAACTCATTCGGTGTGATGTGAATTTTTTTAAATTCATCCAGTTTGCCGTTGCGATGGCAGAGGTAGGAAACATTGTAGAGTTTTTTGTTTTCCACCAAAGGCATCGACCCGGCAATGATATTCACATTGTAGGAAACGGCAAACTGTTGAATGCGATCGATAATTTCTGATGTATGCTGTGCAAGCCTTTCCATTGCCAGACGCTCGGGAAGATCGTTGTAAGGGCTCATGAGTGGCGTATTGAAAAATTCCGGAAACATGATAAAATCCGTCCCATAATCGCTCACCGTATCCACAAAAAACTCAATCTGATCATAAAATGCCTCCAAATTATCAAACAAACGCATCTGCCATTGCACTAGCCCCAAGCGGATCGTCTGCTTGGTCGTCGAAATAGATCGCGTCTCTGGCTCATAGTAAATATTATTCCATTCCAACAGCGTAGCGAACTCCATCGATTCAGCATCCTCGGGCAGATAATGCTTAAGTATTTTTTTGACATGAAAATCATTCGAAAGCTGAAAAGTCAGCGTCGGATCATAAATCTCCTTGCGTTTGACTTTCTCGATGTAAACCCGCGGACTCATTTTATCCGCATAGTTATGGTAATTCGGAATACGCCCCCCGGCAACAATACATTTGAGGTTCATCTGTTCACACAGCTCCTTACGCGCATCATAGAGACGCCGGCCAAGACGTAACGCCCGATGGGCCGGATGAACAAATACTTCTATCCCATAGAGGGTATCACCTTCATCGCTGTGCTTACTGAACTTACCATCGTCAATGATCTCATAATAACTATCGTAAATATTATTCTTCTTTGAATTTAGGATAATCGACAAGGCACAAGCCACCACATGTCCATCAATCTCCACACATAACTGCCCTTCGGGAAATAATTCGATCAAATCCTGAATATTTTCCTTTGACCAGGTTTCACCTACCCCATCATAAGCCTGTTCCATCGATTTTTTCAAATCAACATAATCCTTCTTTGTCAAGTTCCGCACTTGAATATCCATATAAATCTCCTTTTTGAAATTAGTTATCTAAATTTAGTAAAAGTAAAGGCCAAGTCCAAAACTAGCAATAGGCAACAAGCGAAGATCAGATGGTCCCCAACTTCATCTTTTAGACAGTGCTTGTTCAGTGCTTGTTCAGTGATTGTTCAGTGCTCGTTCAGTGCTTGCTCAGTGTAGACTGAATAAACACTGACTTATTACTGACTAAATATTGATTAAAAAATGTTAATAGGCCCTATTTGGTATGCGAATGTTTCAGTTTTAAAATAGATCTTTGATGGTCTATACATTACCAGGCAATTATGGCAATCATCTTTTTTATACACGAACCGAATCAGCGCAACGGGAAAACTTTGCTAATATTAAGAACATAAAAAAAGCGCCAATTATTAATTGGCGCTTCTGATATCTCAATGATAGCTGCTATCAACTATGCTTGACCTTGTGGCGTTCCAAAAGGGAATGCAACTGTAGGATCACCACCTTGTTGAGGTTGTTCAGCAACACCTAAGTCCATTTTAATTGGGCCATTTAATGCTTCGAAACGGTTCACGTTATCAACCAATGCACCTAACAAGCGTTTTGCATGCTCTGGAGTCAAAACGATTCTTGATTTCACTTTTGCTTTTGGCACTCCTGGCATCACACGGATAAAGTCAACCACAAATTCAGTATTAGAGTGAGTGATAATCGCAAGATTTGAGTAGGTTCCTTCTGCTACTTCTTCTGTCAACTCAATGCTCAATTCGTTTTGATTTTGGTTATTTTCCATAATAATTCTAATGATAAGTTAATATATTCTTAAATTCTACTTTGTAAATGTTCTAAAGTCTTGTCCATTCTCAATATTCAATAATGTTTCGTAGATCAATCTGATCACATTGTCAACATCTTCTTTATGAACCATCTCCACTGTTGTGTGCATATAACGGAGCGGTAAAGAAATCAACGCAGACGGTACACCACCATTACTATAGGCAAATGCGTCCGTATCAGTTCCTGTAAAACGAGAAGAAGCCTGACGCTGGAAAGGAATATTATTCTTCTCAGCAACCTTAACCAACAGTTTATTCAGATTGATCTGAACTGCTGGAGCATAAGACAATACCGGACCTTTTCCTGAAAACAGATCGCCCTGCGTGATTTTATTGATCATCGGAGTTTGTGTATCATGTGTCACATCGGTTACGATAGCGACATTCGGTTTGATACGATCTGCAATCATTTCGGCACCACGTAAACCAATCTCTTCTTGCACCGAATTTACGATATATAATCCAAATGGCAATTTCTTTTTATTCTCTTTTAGCAAACGAGCAACCTCAGCGATCATAAAACCACCGGCACGATTGTCCATAGCCCGCCCAACATAATAACGGTCGTTGAGGATAGAGAATGTATCTTCGTATGTAATGACACACCCCACATGTATACCCAAGGCTTCAACCTCTTCTTTGGTACTACAGCCGCAGTCCAAAAAGATGTTTTTTAGCGAAGGATTTTCTTCTTTCTCTCCCGAACGTGTATGAATTGCCGGCCAGCCGAATACAGCTTTGACAATGCCCTTTTCCGTATGGATATTCACGCGCTTAGACGGTGCAATCTGGTGATCCGAACCACCGTTACGTATCACATAGATTAGTCCATCTTTGGTAATGTAATTGACAAACCAAGAAATCTCATCCGCATGAGCCTCTATAACGACCTTATATTCCGCCTTTGGATTGATTACCCCTACAGCCGTACCGTAGTTGTCAACGAATGTATCATCAACATAAGGCTTCAAATAATCCAACCACAGTCGCTGTCCTTCCCACTCGAATCCTGTAGGAGAAGCATTATTGATATATTTCTCAAAAAATGAAAGCGAATCTTTAGTCACAACCGCGTCGTGCTTCGGCTCTTTTTTCTTGTTTTTTTCTGCCATCTTTTCCTTTTCTATTTACTTTCGTCAAAATATGAAAATTTCAATGAAATGCAAAAGTAAAAATGTTTTTTGAAATATTGTTTGCGCATTTTTTAGATCATCTCCCCTTATTTTAGTAAAAAAGATCAGCAAAAGACAATATTTCATTCACGATGAATGGATTAGGTTCGCAGCCTAATGATATTATGCTTAAAAACAAATTGTAGGAATAAAAAATGAGATTAAAGCTTATCTTTACTCCAAAGTAATTTAAACAGCTATAAAATTTATGAATTCAATATTAAGTGCAATACATTGGAATATTGACCCCGAAATGTTCAACTTTGGCGCCTTTGCCCTTCGCTATTATGCCTTATGCTGGTTATTAGCGTTTTTTGTTTCCTACGTGATCATGTTGCGTATATTCAAAAAGGAAGGCCGCACACAGGAACAATTGGATCAGCTTTCAATTTATATTTTCCTGGGCACTTTGATCGGAGCTCGATTGGGGCACTGCCTATTTTACGATTTTGACTATTACAAAGATCATATACTTGAAATCTTCCTTCCTTTCAAATGGGATAAAACAGGATTTCATATCACCGGCTTTGCAGGTTTGGCTTCCCACGGCGGCGCCATCGGTATTATCCTCGCGCTATATTTATTCTGCAGAAAAACAAAAACCGACTTTTTATGGTTAGCGGACAGATTGGTCGTTGTAGTCCCTATTGCCGGTGCACTTATTCGAATCGGAAATTTCTTCAATTCTGAAATAATTGGTACACCTACTGATCTACCTTGGGCTATCGTGTTTGACCGTGTAGACAATGTACCACGCCATCCAGGACAACTCTATGAAGCAATTGCCTATATTTTGATCTTTATTGTCATTGGTTCCCTATTCAAATCGAATCCCAATCGCCAAAAAGGTCAATTATTTGGCATATTCATGGTCTTATTATTTGGCGCACGTATGGTCTTGGAACATTTTAAAATTGACCAGGAAGCTTTCGAGCAAAGTATGATTTTAAACATGGGCCAATTGCTCAGTATACCTTTTATTCTGGTAGGTTTCTATTTTATCTTCCGGAAAACCAAAGCTTAAAACAAGGCGTAATATATACTTGTCTACAAATACAAGATTTAACAGGCATCTTTTCTAGAAAAGATGCCTTGTTTTTTTCCCAATACCTGCAAAGATTACTATATTAGGCTTCAATAAATAATATATCTTTTTACAACAAGAAACTTAAGCCTAAAATGAGTCTAGCACAAGCTGCATCTGTCGAAGCAAATGAGAAGATGCTTCAATACAATGGTCAATATGGAGAGTATGGCGGATCTTACATCCCCCCGGTACTGGAAGAGCAATTAAATAAGCTGGCTGCTTTTTTCGATAGCCATGTCCAAAAAGAAGAATTCCAAAAAGAATTTATTGCGATCTTAAAACATTATGTCGGTCGCCCCTCACCCTTATATTACGCGAAGAATTTAAGCGAATATGTCGGTTCCAAAATCTATTTAAAGCGAGAAGATCTCAACCATACAGGTTCCCACAAGATAAACAACTGTATCGGTCAAATTCTTTTGGCTAAACAAATGGGCGCAACGGAGATCATTGCCGAAACTGGCGCCGGTCAACATGGTGTTGCAACAGCAACAGCAGCAGCATTGTTAAACATCCCTTGTAAAGTATTTATGGGCGAAATCGACGCTGCGCGCCAGGCCCTTAACGTCAAACGCATGGAATTATTGGGTGCCGAAGTTGTAACAACCAACTTAGGTAGCCGTACATTGAAGGATGCCGTAGATGCAGCCTTGATGTATTACGTCGAAAATCCAACATCTTATTATCTATTGGGATCACACGTAGGTCCGCACCCCTATCCAAAAATGGTCGGCTATTTTCAAAGCGTTATTGGTAAAGAAGCACGCCAGCAGATTCTTGATCAGGAAGGGCGCCTTCCCGACAGCATCTTTGCCTGTGTAGGTGGTGGGTCAAATGCCATTGGCTTATTTTCGGGTTTTCTTGATGACCACGCCGTCGAAATTCATGGTGGTGAAGGCGGTGGCACCGGAACTTATCCAAAAACAGCTGCGACACTCTCTTTTGGTAAACCAACCGTATTCCAAGGAACCTTTTCGTACTGTCTGGTCGATGAAGATGGGAATCCGATCCCGTCAACCTCGGTGTCTGCGGGCCTCGATTACCCAGGGATATCGCCGCAACATGCGCAGCTAAAAGATAACAATCGTGCAAACTATCACCCCGTGACCGACGCCGAGGCTATTGATGCTTACAAGTTGCTTTCCCGACTGGAAGGTATTATTCCGGCCATTGAATCGTCACATGCTGTTGCCCTTGCGGTGAAATTGCTCAAAGACAAAAACCAAGTCGCTATTGTAAACCTTTCGGGACGTGGCGACAAGGATGTTGACCGCGAATTCTAGACGGCAGCATCAAAATACATGAGTAGACCGATTGGCTAACTTAGGCTAAGCAATCGGTCTAAACATTTTATCCATTAGCTAACGATCTCCAAGATGAATCGACCAAGAAATCGTCGAATAGTATTAAAAACAGTAGTCAGCCTCCTAGTCTTACTTGGCCTGGGCCTGATTGGCTATAATCTTTATCCCGAACCAACTTTGGGCCAAAATACTAAGGTAGACAAACTTATCGTCTATAAATCTAAAAGGACACTATTGGCCTATAGTAAAGGAAAGCTCCTAAAATCTTACCGCATTTCACTGGGCGGCCAACCACTGGGGGCCAAAGAATTTGAAGGCGATTTAAAAACGCCCGAAGGTCTTTATACGATCAACGATAAAAATCAATACAGCAGCTATCACAAAAATCTGGGGGTCTCTTACCCGAATGAACAAGATATCGCCCATGCCAAAAGTTTGGGAAAAGATGCCGGTGGCGACATCAAAATCCACGGGCTCCGAAACGGACTAGGCTTTATCGGTAAATTGCAACGCCACATGGACTGGACTTTCGGTTGTATGGCACTTACAAACTCGGAAATTGACGAGCTTTTTGATGCAGTCCCAATAGGCACAGCTATTGAGATCAACCCCTAACAAACTGAGGACTAAAGCTCTCGTCAGCCATCCCATTACGCTCAACAGCAGACGATCTAACCTTTCCGTCATACTTTTCCTGTAGACATTTTTCAAAATACTACAAGATAAACCCTAAATATTACAACCCCATGTCTAATAAATTATCGATTTTTGAGTTTACATGAGTAACTTGTATTTAAAATAAATCCGATGGAATATCCAAATGTGACAAACATACAAATACCGATAACCACATCGTAGCATGCACGGCATCTAAGAATTAAAACACGTGCATAAAATCAACAGGATATTCCAATGGTTTCTAAAAGACAAAATGCGAAGCATTTATGAAGACCACTGGATGTAGACACAAATCAATAATAATTTATATATGAAACTTGCAATAAAGAATATGGTATGCAATAGATGCATTATGGTTGTTGAAAATGAATTGGCGAAGCTCAATCTCCATGTTAAGCATATTTCTTTGGGCCAAGTTGAGATTGAGGAAGAGCTGACCAAAGCGGAGAGCAAGCAACTTGCTTCAAATTTTTCGGCACTTGGGTTTGAACTGATTGACGATAAAAGAACAGTCATCATCGAACAGGTTAAACATCTGGTATTGGATCTCATCCGCAATCAACATAACGAGACCAGCCTTAATCTTTCCGAAATCATCAGCACGAAAGTACACCATGATTACAACTACATCTCCAATCTTTTTTCGGATGTTGAAGGCATAACTATCGAAAAATACTTCATCGGCCAGAAAATTGAATATGTCAAAGAGTTATTAGTTTACGACGAACTTACCTTGAGTGAGATTGCTTATAAACTGAATTACTCCAGTGTTGCCTATTTAAGCAATCAATTTAAAAAAGTAACCGGATTGACGCCAAGCCACTTTAAACAGATCAAAGACAATAAACGCAAACCACTCGACAAGATCAATGATTAAGGAGCGGCCACAAGCGTTACAAAAACAGAAAAGGCTTCCGAGCGGAAGCCTTTCTTTTAAAATTGCCCTTTCAAATTAGCAACCCTTATCTTAAATATCTCTAATTCTTTTTGTTGTTGATTGATAAAAGAATTTTCCTCCAGTTTTCCGACCACAATATCACGCTCTTCATCATTGGCATAAACCATGTTTTTAAACTGATTTTTGTAGTCTTTGGCCCGGGATTTATAAATCTGTTCACCAATCCAGATCCGGTGCCCAAGCGCCTGATCCAACAAAGATACAATTTTATCTGTTGATAAAACCATACCTTCCAAATTTAAGACTTCGATTAAAGACAAGAGTGCATGTTCACGTTTATCTAGGGGGTAATCTTTACTTTTATCATGATAGAATTCATGAATATCATCCCATGAATCTATCTTTTTTGATTTGACATCATTCAGGAACATGTGCAGGGCATTACTTTCGATCAGCTGTCCGCCTATATTCTCCCAGCTCGTACGCGATCTACCCGATACGGCTCCAATAATATCCTGCAATGACAGGCCTTCCTCAAGGGCATCCATCAGGTGCAGTACACCATAGTATTTAATAAACGAACGATATAAGTGATAGGCCTCACCAACCTTCTGAATAACAGTCGGTCTGCGTGAATTTTCAGCTCCCTGCAGCACGATGGTCTGATCTTTTAGGTCCATGTTGTTGGCAAGCAGTGCCCGACCAGCAATAGTACGTTCGTGCTTATCCTCCCCCACGGCAGCGTGGAGACTATCTGCTACGGCCAAGGCCAGCATATCCATCCCTTCAAACATTTCATTCACGGTATCCGGTGCCAACATATCGTATTCAAAATATTGATTTTTGAAATGTCGATTGTCCCGCGCCGCATACTTATTGGCATTACGTACCAATGCATACATATTGTACATAAACCAATACCCCGGAATCAAAACCAGTTGATCATGTTGTACGTCATTGCTCACTAAGGTGAAAGGTAACTTGATATCCAGTTCATGCAGAAAATCTCCTTTCACAATCAGGCAATACGATGCAAATCTGGAGTTGTGTTTTAGGCTGACACAGAGTCCAGGCCAAAAACCACGTCCCGCGATAATTTCACCATCCGCAGCTCTAGAGTTGTGATTGGATCCTACGGTTGCACCAGCAGCCATATTACTTTGGCCCATCACCAATGCCGCACATAAAAACGAGTTGTTGTGGTGCTGTTCATGCGCTGGAAAAATCAAGGAATTTAACACTTCACAACAGGAAATTGTCGAGTTGTCACCCAAATAAGAGTTGATCAAACGCGCACCATATTTCAATTGCGAATAGGAAGCCAAGATAAAACGTACGGCTTTAACGCCGTAAAATATACGACAGCCATAGCCAATAATTCCATTAACGAGCTCACAGCCTTCACCGATCTGCGTATACGATTCCTGCGAAGAATTGACGGTTACATTTTTCAGCTTGCTGACCCCTTTGATATAAACATCAGTCCCGATCTTGACATTCTTGATCGTTAACGTATTTTTGATGACGCAACGGTCGCCAATCTGGCTGTAATAGCCCCGTTGACTTCCAAATTTCTGATCCGTCAGTTCTCCAAATCGCTGCTGTAAGGCATGATCATGGCGATTGCGGGTCCAGAGGTATACATCTGCAGCCTGCATGCCATCAAAAGGGTAAACCGAACGGGCACCATTTTCGTTACAGAGCTCCAGCTCGATCCGTTTATCCGACTCTTCACCATCACGGAGAATACCATTACCAAACTTAGCTGTACTACCGGTCTCCATCTCCTTGATCTGGCTCAACAGCACCTCATTGCCAACAATAAAGTAGGATAAGTAGCCCACATAATGAACGGCAACATCGTCACCAAAGTCCGAACTGATGATCGTCGAATGGTACAGGCCAATGGGCAGCTGCAAATTGCGGTAATCCAAGTAACTCGGACTCAAATTGCCGATACGGACCAGACCATAAAACTTACAGTGCTGAACCTGATTCGGATCAAATACTGCCGATACTTTGACCTTGGTCCAGTCGCTGGACCAGTTTCCGTTGTTAATCAACTGTTGAATCTCCGTTTCCCTCAGATCACGGTAGTCGTTACGAGGGTTTTGCTGAAAGCGCAGGGTATATTCGTCTTGTCCTGCTGGAATAAACTCATCTGGGATAAATCCATAGCCCAGCTGTTCCAAAGGTTTCTTCTTCAATACACTCATAGACCTCCCTACTCTACAGTTACCGACTTCGCTAGGTTACGTGGTTTGTCCACATCCAAGCCTAGCTCTACACCAATATAATACGATAACAGTTGCAATGGTACAACCGAAATCAATGGCGCAATGACCTCATCGGCCTCCGGAATTTCCATAAAATCATCCGATAGATTTTCAGAAACGGTATCGCCTTTGGTAACCACCGATATAATCTTTCCTTTACGTGCTTTGATCTCCTGAATATTTGAAACAATCTTCTCGTGATAAGCATCTTTTGTAGCGACAAAAACAACCGGTAAGTTCTCATCAACCAATGCGATAGGTCCGTGCTTCATTTCTGCTGCAGGGTAACCTTCGGCATGGATATAGGAAATTTCCTTGAGTTTAAGCGCACCTTCCAGGGCAACCGGGAAATTATACCCCCTACCTAAGAAAAGAAAGTCACGGGCATCTTTGTACTTTTTGGCAATGGCCTTGATTTTATCAACCTGCGTATCCAAAATCCACTCCACCTTTTCAGGCACTTCGTTTAATTCCTGTGCAAGTTTTTGATAACGCTCTTCGCTGATCGAGCCTTTCAAAGAAGCAATCTTTAAGGCAATCAGGTTCAATACCGTCAACTGTGCAGTAAATGCTTTTGTACTCGCTACGCCGATTTCTGGTCCAGCATGTGTATAAGCACCTGCATCTGAAAGGCGTGCGATAGAGGATCCAACAACATTGACAACACCCAATATGATAGCGCCTTGTTTTTTCGCATTTTCCAATGCAACCAATGTATCAGCCGTTTCACCACTTTGGGAAATCGCTAAGATCACATCACCCGGATGAATAACCGGATTACGGTAACGGAATTCCGATGCATATTCAACTTCCACATTAATGCGGCACAATTCCTCAATAACATATTCTGCAATGAGTCCAGCATGCCAGCTGGTACCACAGGCAACGATCACAATGCGATTGGTATTGCTGATCTCATTGGCAAATTTTTCAATGCCGCTCAGTGTAATCTGATGAGATTGCAGATCCAAACGTCCACGCATGGAGTCAAAAATCGTTTGCGGTTGCTCGAAGATCTCTTTCAACATAAAGTGATCAAAGCCCCCTTTCTCAATAGCCGACAACTCTAGATCCAATTTTTGGACATAAGGTGTGATGCGCTCATTACCCAGATTTTTAAGGATCAACTCCTCTGGTGTGATAATAGCCAGTTCGTAGTCATTGATATAAACGACTTCTTTGGTGTATGCTAGCATCGGGGAAGCATCTGAACCCAAAAAATGCTCATTTTTACCGATACCAATCACCAAAGGACTTCCTTTACGTGCTGCAATAATACGATCCGGATAACCAGCCTCCAATACGAGGATCACATAGGCCCCTACGACACGTTTCAAAGCAATACGAATCGCTTCTTCTAAAGAGCATTCATTCTGCAATTGGATCTCTTCGATAAAGTTGACCAGAACCTCTGTGTCGGTATCACTTTTAAACGTATAACCTTTATTGATTAATTCTGATTTTAAGGAAGCATAGTTTTCAATGATGCCATTATGAATCATCGCAATGCGTCCGCTATTGGAATAATGCGGATGTGCATTCCGGTCAGAAGGCTCACCATGGGTAGCCCAACGGGTGTGACCTATCCCTGTGGTCGACTGTAGATCTTTTCCATACACAAACTCTTCCAAGTTTGCGACTTTTCCTGTTTTTTTGAAAACATCGATCTGGTCACCCTTATGCAATGCCACTCCAGCACTGTCATAACCGCGGTATTCTAATTTTTGTAATCCGTCAATGACGATACCGTACGCCTGACGATAACCTGTGTATCCTACAATTCCACACATGTATGTCTCAATTTTAAGTGTATATTTTGTTAATGCGCCGCAATGTAATAAAAAATATCTACGCAATCGATTGATTAACCTAAAATTAACACAAAAAAGGCGGCTAATGTCTCTTAGCCGCCTTTTTCAACTGTAAAATTTATTTATTTTTTAATGTTCTGCCACATCTACATGGTCGTAATCTTCCTTGATCAAGGCTTCATAATTTGTTTTTTCTTTCTTTCCAAAACGACGTTGAAGACTGTCAAAAATGGAGTACACCACCGGCACAACAACCAAGGTTAAAAATAAAGAAGATAACAAACCACCGATGATTACAATCGCAAGACCTCTATTCATATCGGCACCGTCTCCAGTAGCGATTGCAATAGGAATCATACCAAATACCATGGCAATTGTCGTCATCAAAATCGGACGAAGACGTGCGTGATTGGCTGCCACCAATGCATCGTGCGTATTATCGCCAGCTTCCTTACGATGGTTGGCAAAGTCAACCAACATGATCGCATTCTTGGCTACTAGACCAATCAACATGATGATACCCAAAATCGTAAAGATATTCAAGGTCTGATTTCCCAAAGCCAAGAATAATAGGGCCCCGATAAACGACAACGGAATCGAGAATAAGACCACAAATGGCGTGATAAAACTATCGTATAAAGCAACCATCACCAAATATACTAGGATAATAGATGCCAATAAGGCAATTCCCAACGTACCAAAACCTTCCGATTGGTTTTCCATATTACCACCCCAGATAAAGACGATACCCGGTTTACGCGGTAGTTTTTCAAACTGTGCCTGCCACTCTTGCGCTACCGTACCCATTGGTCTACCGATTGCCTGTCCTTGAATGGATACCGCCGGCGACTTGTCGCGACGTTCCAACAAAGTAGGTCCCGAACCATAAGTTACATTGGCAAATTGATCCAAAGAAATAGAGGCACCCTTATTATTGATAAATTTCAGATCACGTACGTTGTCGATATTGGCACGACCATTTTCCGCATAGCGAATATTGATATCATACTCATTATCGCCTGCTCTGTATTTATTATCCGTATTTCCTGAAAACGCCGTTTGCATCGTCATCCCCACGGTAGAGACATTCAGTCCCAAAGAGGTCATTTTATCACGGTCGATCTTCACATTGATCTCGGGGTTACCCGCTTCAGAAGTCAATTTAACACCCGCTGCTCCAGGTATCTTACGTAATTGATCTGCTGCCTTCTCTGCAAATTCCTGTGCATCTTCGACAGAAGCACCGATAATGGTCAACTTCAATGGCGCTTGCTCCGCTCCCATGATACCCACATTGACCGTTTTAATTTTTGCACCGATCAGTTTATTTTCCAGTTCGCGCTTCAATGTCGCTGAATAGACCTGTGAGTTGCCTTCAAAATTTTCTTTGTCGAGGATCACGTGGATTTCCGATTTATAGCGCGAACCTGTTGTCGAAGCCATACCGTCCGAAGACTGTCCCACCGTTGTAATAATTTCTTTTACATCGGGTTTCGATTTAATATAAGCTTCCGCTTTCTGCGTCAATAAGTTGGTTTTTTCCAGAGAAGCATCTTTATCGAGTTCCAACTGGATGAAAAACTCTTTACGATCGATACCTGGGAAGAAATCCGAACCAATATAGCCTTTGGCGACCAGGAAAAATGATGCAACAAGCAAACCTATAGCCAAAAATAACGTTGCCAGTTTGGTACCGACATTTTTTAATGACCAAGTCAATAAACCTCCTACCCAGTGTGTAAAGCTGGTCAATCCACTTTCAAATCCATGGATAATACGGCCAAAGAAAGAGGTTTTGCTCAAATGTTCCAATTTACCGAAACGCGAGTATAACCAAGGTACTACAGTAAAGGACACCAATAAGGACAATAAAGTAGAAATGATTACAGTCACACAGAATTGCGCCAGGATATTGGCTACTAAGCCCGTAGACATCGCAATCGGAAGGAACACGACAACGATAACCAAAGTGATCGCTGTTACGGTAAATCCAATTTCAGAAGCACCATCATAGGCCGCGCGCACCTTGTTTTTACCCATCTCCATATGGCGGTGAATATTCTCGATAACAACGATCGCATCATCCACGAGGATACCGACCACCAGCGACAAACCGAGTAATGACATCAAGTTGAGGGTATAGCCCATCAGGAGCAAACCAATAAACGTCGCAATCAAGGACAATGGAATTGCAATCATGGTGATCGCCGCATTACGTAAACTTTGTAAGAAGAACAACATGATAAAGCCCACTAAGGCAATTGCAATCATTAAGTCGTGGATCACGTTATCGGCCGCATTCAATGTAAAATCTGAAGAGTCATTGGCCACCAGAATTTTAATATTCTGTGCCGCATAATCCTTCTCTACACCACTAATTACTTTTCCGTTTTTATCGTGTACAGCAATGGTTTTCTTAACCGCTTCAGACACTGCTACCGCATTTGCATCAGACTGTTTAAAGACCTGCAACAAGATCGTATTCTGACGGTCCAGTCGAGCCACTTTTTCAATCTCTTTGATACCATCCTGCACATCGGCGATATCGCGCAGATAGATCTGCACCCCTGCCGGCGTTGTGATCGGTAGGTTACGTAGCTCCTCGATTGAAGTCACTTTACCCGAAAGACGGATGGTTGTCCTGTTATCGCGGGTACTTACGTTACCTGTCGGAAAATCGAGATTGGATGCCGCTACAGTTTGCTGTACCTGAGAAATTGTCAGTCCATAACCTTCAATTTTCTTCGGATCTACAGAGATCTGGATTTCACGTTCCTCACCACCGATCATGTCGACTTTGGCCACACCATTGATCCGCGCAAAGACCGGCTGGATTTTATTATCCAATAAATCATAGAGCTCTTTCTCCGATAAGTTGGAGGTGACGGCCAAACTCATGATAGCCACATCATCCAGGGAAAATTTCGAGAGTGAAGGTGTCTTTACATCATCCGGCAAATCGTTGATCACGGCATTGATTTTCCGTTGGGCATCGGTCAGCAGGAAGTTGACATCCGCACCGTTGTTGAGGGTAATCATAACGATCGATACCCCTTCCAAGGAAGTCGACTCTACCTTTTTGATACTTTCCAAGGATGAAATAGCATCCTCTATTTTTTTGGTCACCGAACTTTCAACCTCCGCAGGCGAAGCTCCCGGATAGACCGTCTGTACCGTAATGACGTTAATTTCAAATTTAGGGACTAATTCATAGCCCAATCGCGTATAAGAAAACAACCCGCCTAATGTCAGTATTATAAATAATACGATAATTATACTGGGGCGTTTTATCGATATTTCGGTAATTTTCATTCGAATAATTTATTTTTAATAGCTATGCAACCGGAGTTCCATCTGCTACTGATTACAGTATGCTCTATTTAATAATCTCTACAGGGCTTTGGTCAAATAGATTGATCTGACCCGAAACAATCACCTGATCGCCATTTTGCAAACCACCTAGTATCTCGATGTAATCACCAAAGTTTCTACCCGATTTGACGTTTGTTTCGATTGCTTTACCGTTTTTCAGCACAAAGATCTTGTTGTCGCTCACACTACCCACAAAGGCATTGCGAGGCACGATCAACGTATTGCTGGCAACACCTTCACCGAAGATAGCCGTACCATACATACCAGCACGCAATTGGTTCGATGCATTATTTACCTCGATTTCAACCGGGAAATTTAAGCTACCATCCGATTTAGGTGCAATAAAAGTTACTTTACCTGTAAAGCGTTGGTCTGCATACACACTTGCTGTCACATCAACAGATTGACCGATCTTTAAAGTAGCCACATTCTTTTCGTCAACATTAACACGCAATTTCAACGTAGCAACATTCACAATGTCGAAGGCTGCAGCGCCGACATTTAGGTAAGTACCCGGTTCGATTTTACGTGCATTGACGATACCCGATACCGACGTTTTGATGGTTACATCGCCAGCATTCAATTTAGAAGCTTTTAAGTTATTTTTCGCATTCTCAAATTGCAATTTCACCTGGTCTAACTGTTGTTTGGTTACACCACCTGTAGAGAAAGCACTTTCAAAGCGGTGCAGATCAGCCTGTGCATTGGTATATGCAGCTTGAGCATTCGCCACGTTTACATTCAGTTTATCGCCCTCAATGATCGCCAAAGTCTGTCCGGCGCTCACATGAGAACCTTCATCAACCAATACTTTCACTACCCTGCCGGCAGTTTCAGCCGAAACGGTTACTTCCTGTTTCGGAGAAAATGTTCCGTTAGCCGTATAGCGTAAATCCATGGAAGATACTTTTGCTGTATCGATACGCACAGCAATAGCCACATTTTTCTTTGCTACTTCTGCAGTTTCGGCCTCATTTTTCTTTTTATTTTTATTTAACACAAAAAATATTCCTGCTAGACCAGCAGCAATAATAAGTAAGGTAATAATTCCGCGTTTCATATTGTATTAGTCAATTATTCTTTAATTAGTGATTTAAGATTTCCATTCGCTTTGATCAGCTGCACTTCAGCAATTTTATAATCGAGCAAAGAGGTATTTAAATTATTCTGGGCATCTGCATAGGCATTTTCCGCATCCAAAAGATCGGTCAATGTTGCCAGACCATTTTTGTAATTGTTGTTAGTATCTTCCAGCACTGATTTTGCCAAATCCACGTTCTTACGGTTTGACTCAATCGTTAACAAAGAATTTTTAATCTGAACCTTGGAGTTTTCTGCTGCCAGATTCAAGGCTAATTTTGTATCCGCGATATCCACCTGCAACTTATCGATATCAATCTGTGCCTGGCGAACTTTAGAGCGTGTGAGGAAACCATTGAAAATTGGAATAGATAGATTTAGACCTACACCATTATAGCTATTCCATTTTACACCTTCATTTTTACTAAAAATAGGAAAAACCGGCCCCATTCCCATATAACCGTAATTTGCCGTAAAAGACAATGTTGGATAATATTTCGACACCTCTGCTTTTTTGTTTAGTTCCAACAATTCGTTCTGTTTACTCAGTACCTGAATTTCGGTTCTATTTGCAACATCAATAGGCTCGTATACAGCATTTAACGCTACAGTTTCGAAAGTTGAGGTCGGCATTGCAATTTGTTCGGACATCTGCATACCAATAACAAATTTAAGCGCATTCTCCTTTAACTCAACAGCATTAATAACCTGTTGACGAGAAGCTTTCAAATTTGTGACCGCTACGTTCGTGCGATCAAGATCAATTTTTTTCGCTAATCCATTTTTAAACAATCCCTCGATCACATCCCTAGTCTTGGTTGTACTTTCCAGGTTATTTTCAATGGTCTTCAATTGTAACTTTGATTGATAAACATCATAATAACTATTGGCCACCTTTTCGATCAATTGCTCGTCGGTCAATGTTTTATTAATTACGTAAAACTCACGTGTGGTCTTTGCTGCTTTTAGTCCTGTAAATACCGTTTGATTGAACAATTGCTGGGTCAAACTAACCGCATTCGTCGATTGCCATTTTTGACCAAATTCGATAAACATGGTTGTAGATTCGCCTGTTTTTCCATCAATCATTGTTATAGCGTTCTGTTGAATTTTGGGATTCAAATTCAACGAGCTAGTCAAATTTACCTGTGGTAAAGCACTAGATCGGACCTCAGCGATTTTACTCTCCGCATTCGTAACATCGAGACCTGCCTTTTTCGCATCAGCCTTGTTCTGCAATGCAAATTTAATTGCATCACTTAAGCTTAATTGCTGTTGTGCATGACTCTGGAAAACCATCGTACCTAATAAAAGGCTGGCTAGTATTCTGATTGTTTTCATTCCTAATTTATTTATCCTAATTTTATATCTACTTTTTATTTATACCATTAAAAAACAGCTTGGTAGCCAACTTTTGTTTCTGCAATACTTCATCAAAACGATCCTGATTTGGAATCCCCGAAATGATATCGGAGATATTGCACATCAAGGACAGACTCTTCATCAGTTCCACATAAATCTCCGCAGTTTCGTAAAGATGCTCTTCATTCAACTCTCCCTTTTGCGCGCCTACCTGTAGAATTTCATAAAGCGCCTGTACATCACGATTGTGGAGGCATTGAAAAAAATCCTGCATGGAAAGTCCCTTGATCCATTCCAGATTTTCGTTCATGTGCAACATATAGTATTTCCGAACAAATGCATCGCGCAGTTCCAGAATTTTCATAATCAGCTCGTAGGTGGTGCCCACATGCACAGCCACCATCTTCTCCTCCTCTTCCCTATATTCATCCGTCAAACGCACAATCACATCCCGTATAAGTGCATTCTTTTCCGAATAATAGTAATACAAATTCGCTTTGGTAATTTTTATATCCTCCGCAATTTCATTCATCGTAGTCTTACTAAAACCGTAATGCATAAAGCGTCTTATCGCCGCATGAATGATTTGATCTTTTCTATCTTCCATTCTTCAAAAAACTCCTTTCTACTTTCTGACTTTTATCAAAAATTGTTCAAAAATATAAAAAGTAACATGTTGGGCAAAATAAATTTTGAAATTGTAATAATTTTGATATTAACCTGACAACAAAAAAGGCAAACTATCAAGTTTGCCTTTTATTATACGAACAGATCTGTTAGAATGCGACCGTGTTCTGGAAATGTTTTAAAAACTTTCGTTTATCCAGTTTATAGAGCCTTGCTGCACGATAGGCAACTCCCGTCTGAACTTCGTCGAGTTCTTTTAGAAAGCCATAATTCTGCATTTTCTTTCTAAAATTGCGTTTATCGAGTGGTTTATTCAAGATCCCCTCATACACCAGCTGTAGCTGGGTGAGCGTAAATTTTTCGGGTAGCAGCTCGAAAGCAATCGGCTTATACGCAAGGCGCCGCTGCAACCGCTCCAGACAGAGGTCCAGAATCTGCTTATGGTCAAATGCTAGTTCAGGTACATTCCGAACGGGGAACCATTTCGCCTGTTTCATATAGTTTGTAACAGGTTTGGTTTTCAATTTGGTATTATCCAGCTGCACGAGGGCATAATAAGCCACCGTCAGAATGCGCCCCTTTGGATGCCGTTTTAATCCGGCAAAGGAATGCAGTTGATCCATAAATACATCTTTCAAACCTGTATTCTCATACAAAATTCGTTTTACGGCATCTTCCATCTCTTCGTCATTATCCACGAAAAAACCTGGCAATGCCCACCAATCCTTAAAAGGATATTCATTTCTTTCGGCCAAAAGAACTTTTAATTCTCCTTCGTGAAAGCCTAATATGACACAGTCAACGGTAAAATTACTATACAAAACTTCTAAATTTATTTATGTGCAATATACTGAGCTAAATTTAGCGGTTACTAATCATCGGGTTATCTGTAACAATTATACGCTTCCTAAACGTGATGCGCAAAAAAATATTGAAAAATTTATTCAAAGTGTAGAATATACACTATAAAAATCTTATATTCGTAAAACCTAAAATATAGCGTGTGATAAAAGAAATTAAAAAAATAGGTGTATTGACGTCGGGAGGTGATGCTCCTGGTATGAATGCCTGTATTCGTGCTGTTGTTCGAACAGCATTACATAAAGGATTGCAAGTAACGGGTATTTATCAAGGATACCAAGGTCTGATCGATGCAAATTTCATAGAAATGGATACGCGTTCGGTCAGCAATATTATACAACGTGGTGGTACGATATTAAAAACAGCACGTTGCATGGAATTCAAGACGCCGGAAGGCCGTCAAAAGGGATATGACAACCTAGTCGCTGCCGGAGTAGATGCTTTGGTGGTCATTGGTGGTGATGGTACCTTTACAGGTGCTAACTTCTTCTCCAAAGAATTTGAAATACCTATTATAGGTATACCAGGTACGATAGACAACGATCTTTACGGCTCAGATTATACCATAGGTTACGATACGGCCAACAACACGGTTATCGAAGCGATTGATAAAATCAGAGATACTGCGGCGTCACATGAACGTCTTTTCTTTGTTGAAGTGATGGGCCGCGATTCAGGTTGTATCGCTTTAAATGCCGGTATTGCTGGCGGAGCCGAAGCAATCTTACTTCCAGAGAAAGAAACAGCCATTGACGATCTAATCCGTCATTTAGAAGACGGGGCCATCAAAAAGAAATCGTCGTCTATAGTTATTGTTGCAGAGGGCGACCAAAACGGTGGCGCTTATTATGTCGCAAAAAAAGTAAAAGAAAAGTTTGATCATTACGACACGAAAGTTAGTATATTAGGACATTTGCAACGGGGTGGTTCTCCAACGAGTTTCGATCGCGTGCTTGCGAGTAGATTGGGCTTTGCTGCTGTCAATGAATTATTGGCCGGAAACACACGAGTTACGGTTGGGCTCCGTGGTAATGAAATCAAGACAACTCCAATTGAAGAAGCAATCAGCAATAAGGAAATTAAACTTAGCCCTGATTTATTGGAAATGGCTGAGATTTTATAATCATAATTTGAACAGACATGATAGCAGTAGTATATAGTGGGTCTCGATTTTCAGACTGGAGATTGGCTGACAAGGGTCGGATCACGACGGGGTTCCGCATGAACGGGATCAATCCTTATCTTCAAGATGAGCGCTCCATACTACAGCATCTGCATAAAAACACCAATCTGATCAACAATGCCGAAAAAATCAGACGGATCTATTTTTTTGGTGCCGGATCATCGTCGAAGGAACGTAAGGATAAAATAAAAAACGTCCTGGAACGTTTTTTCGTCAATGCGCGTGTACGGGTTGATCATGATGTCATTGCTTCGGCAATTTCGACTTTCGGCGACGAAAGAGGAATTATTGGCATCATTGGCAGTGGATCAAATGCAGCTTATTATACAGGGAAAAAAATCATTGACAACAACTATGGTCTAGGTTATATTCTGGCCGATGAGGGGGCGACAAACTGGAATAGCCAGCAACTGCTCAAACATTACATGACAGATACCTTACCTGTTGATCTGCGGGACAAACTGGAAAGAGAATTTAACATCGATAAGAAAACCATTCTGGAAAGGGTGTATATTGCCCCACAGCCGACAAATTTTCTGAATTCATTTACCGACTTTGTCCTCGAAAATAAGGATCATCTATTCATCAGTCAATTGGTTAAAAATGGGCTTCGCACGTTTATCAAAACCTACATCAAGCCTTTAATGAAAGAATATCCGGACAGTGATGTAAACTTTACGGGTTCAGTAGCGTTTAATTATGAGCACTTACTTCGGGAAGTTGCTACAGAGGAATTTAATATCAGTATTGGTACCGTTGTAAAGGAACCGATACACAATTTAATTAAATATTATATCAATAAAAATTAAGAATATGAAAATTGGAATTAACGGATTTGGCCGTATTGGTCGTTTAGCATTCAGAGCGGCTATCAATCGTCCAGAAATTGAAATTGTTGGTATCAATGACTTAGTTGAACCAGATTATATGGCTTATATGTTGAAATATGATTCAACACATGGTAAATTTGACGGTTCTGTAGAAGTAAAAGACGGTAACTTGGTTGTTAACGGAAAAACTATCCGTGTCACAGCTGAGAAAGATCCGGCAAACTTGAAATGGAATGAAGTAGGTGCTGAAGTAATCATCGAATCTACAGGTTTCTTCTTGACACAAGAGTTGGCTCAAAAACACATCGATGCAGGTGCTAAAAAAGTGGTGATGTCTGCTCCAGCGAAAGATGACACTCCTACTTTCGTAATGGGTGTAAACCACAAAGAATTGAAAGCTGATCAACACATCGTTTCAAACGCTTCATGTACAACAAACTGTTTAGCGCCTATCGCTAAAGTATTAAACGATAAATTTGGTATCGTTGAAGGTTTGATGACAACAGTACACGCGGTTACAGCAACGCAAAAAACTGTAGACGGTCCTTCAGTAAAAGACTGGAGAGGTGGTCGTGGTGCATACCAAAACATCATCCCTTCATCTACAGGTGCTGCTAAAGCGGTAGGTTTGGTTCTTCCAGAATTGAAAGGTAAATTGACAGGTATGTCATTGCGCGTTCCTACAGCAGACGTTTCAGTTGTTGACTTAACAGTACGTTTGAACAAAGGTGCTTCATACGAAGAAATCAAAACTGCGATGAAAGAAGCTTCTGAAGGCGAATTGAAAGGTATCTTAGGTTATACAGAAGACGAAGTTGTTTCTTCAGATTTCTTAGGTGATGCACGTACATCAATCTTTGATGCAAAAGCAGGAATTTCATTGAATGATAACTTCGTTAAAGTTGTATCTTGGTATGACAACGAATGGGGATATTCAAACAAAATCGTTGACTTGGTATTAGAAGTTGGTAAATTATCATAATCAATTCCACCAATATCCTATAAAGGGGCTATTCTACACGAATAGCCCCTTATTTTTTTTCCTTAAAAATCAGCAGGTTGGCGTTTAAACGCAAAAAAAAGCGCTTTTAGCTTTCGTAATTCAAATAATCGGTCTATATTTGCATCATCAATAAGGCAAACAGCTGAATTGAAAAGGTGCCATAGCTCAGTTGGTAGAGCAAAGGACTGAAAATCCTTGTGTCGCTGGTTCGAATCCAGCTGGCACCACCGAAAAGGAAGAACGCTAGGTTCTGACAGATTGAAAAAATAATAATTCCAATGCGAAAATAGCTCAGCTGGTAGAGCACAACCTTGCCAAGGTTGGGGTCGCGAGTTCGAATCTCGTTTTTCGCTCACCTGCCTAGGTGGTGGAACTGGTAGACACGCAGGACTTAAAATCCTGTTCCCGTTAAGGGAGTGCGGGTTCGATTCCCGCCCTAGGTACAAGAAAGCTCATCTAACGATGGGCTTTTCTTGTTTTAGCCCCTTTCCCCCAAGCTTTATCCAAACTTAATCCGTCCGAGAAGATTATTTATTATCCGAAAATTGATAAATTAGTTGATATGTTCCATTCAGCTTCTTCCCGTAGACATTGGCCTACACTCCTACTGTCCCTACTCTTCTCCTTAATGGGTTTAGACCTCAGTGCACAATTGTTTCATCAGGATAGCCTGAAATTAATAGCCCGGCAGTTTGCCTTTACCGAAGGACCTGCGGTGGATAAGTCCGGAGACATCTATTTTACCGACCAGCCCAATAACAAAATCTGGAAATATAGCACCAAAGGGCAACTTTCGCTTTTTAAAGATGCTGCAGGCCGTGCAAATGGGCTGTACTTTAACCATCAGGGTCAGCTCCTCGCCTGTGCCGACGAAAAAAACGAGATATGGTCAATCAGTAAAGATGGCCAGGTTACCGTCCTGCTCTCAGCAGTTGATGGGAAAAAACTGAATGGTCCAAATGATCTTTGGGTAGACAAGAAAGGCGGCATCTACTTTACAGACCCCTTTTATCTGCGCGATTATTGGACGAGGAAAAAGCCAGAGATCGCAGGGCAGAAAGTATACTACCTCCCACCAGGAAAAGGAAAAAAACCGATCGTAGTAGCCGATGATGTCACCAAACCGAACGGCATTGTAGGATCGGCGGATGGAAGATACCTGTATGTTGCCGATATCGAAAGGAATAAAACGTACAGGTACAGCATTGAATCCGACGGTAAACTCAGCGGACAGACAGCGCTTATCGATCAGGGATCCGATGGAATGACTTTGGACCATCAAGGAAATATTTACCTGACAGGGAAAGGCGTTTTTATTTATAGTCCAACAGGCCTGCTGATCGGCCATATTGAAGTAAATGAACCATGGACATCCAATGTCTGTTTTGGGGGTAAAGATCGTACGGTTTTATTTATCACCGCTTCAACAGCCATCTATAAGATCCCCATGCGTACCAAGGGCGTAGATTAAAGATTAGCCCGCTAACGATTACGGGCATCTTAAAAATACATAGAACGTTCTCCAGGCAGTCATCGAAGAAATCCCTACCAGTAAGGTAAATAACGTGAAAAATATTCCTACCGCAATATTGAGCCACCAACATGTTTTCTCCCTTAAAGAGCTCTTCAACTTTTTGGGGCACATATAGTTCAAAATAGTCGCCATATATGTAGCAAAACATCACAGTTGTCCATAGTCCAGCAAGTTTTATCCGAATATTGATCTTGTAGTCTTTTTTTTATAGTTGCCCATGGGAAGCTGAAGTGAAAGTGCTTACCGGAGCCATATTGTCGTCGGTATTCATTCAACCACTTTACATTTCATGATCCACACTTACCTGTGCTTTATAGCGGTCGATCTTTTGGTAAGCCTTGTTAAAAAACATTTTCTTGTCCCGCGTTCCGGCGGTATTTAACAACCGAGAATTTTTGAGCTGATGATAATAGAAATTGAAGGCGTGTCGACAGCTGTCTTTATCATTGGTAATAAAATAACCCAGCATCGTATGCGGAACGAATAGCGACCTCCGGTCGTTATTTCCAACAAGGACATTATTATTTAAGATCAATAACTCATGATAGTATAGCTGATATTGGTCGTTGTTTGGCACACAACTTTTCTCCAGCGAAAACAGCAGTTCTTTAAGCTGCTCACAGAGCATCTTTCCGTTTTCGGCAGTCAGTAAACCGGCCTGAGAAAAATAGATGATCTGCTGGAGCGTACTGTTAATGGTGGTATCGTTCCAGATCTCTTTCACCCGAATGGACGAATAATAATCGTGAAGCTTTTGGCCCCTACTATCGATGGGTGTTTTCGCTAAAAAAGATTCAAAAGATACCTCCAAACCGTCCGAGCCTAATAAATTGAGCCATACATATTTTTTGAATACGGACAATAGTCCTGTATTGATGGTATAAAAGATCGGGATATCCTTGGCCGAGTAATACAGGTAAGTCTGCAGATTGGGCTCAAACTCCGTTAACGATTTAAACGAGTGCTCCAGGTAATTTGACAGATCATTAAAGGACTGAATTTCTGCTGTTTTTTTCACTAAGATGTGGTCACTTTGCTGAAATAGCTTATCCAAAGAAAGTGAAAAGCGATTTGCAAGCTGCACCGTCTCCCCTATTGAAAATTTGCTTTTCATTGAAATTCTGCGGTGCGCCGCATCATAACTAATATCAAGAGCATCTGCAATTACCTCGATAAGAGATTTCGAGGGATCGATTTTCCGCTGTATTTCCTGAATCAATTTCTCCTGATACATAAGCCCGTTATTTTTTTTGCGATAATCACAAAAATAAAAAATTATATTATTGTTTACCACAATTTTAACTGCGATTATCACAATAACTTTGGAAGACAATCGATATAATTTTATAAAAGCCAGCTATGAAAATCGTATTTAATAAACAAGAGGGCTTAGCCAGCTCAAGTGAAACGCCAAAGGCTTTGCCATTTTTTCGAGAAATCAGTCATGAGGGGACCGCAGCATTATCAAGGTACCTCGAAAGCGCAACAGGCAAGCAATTCCCGATCCTAACTGACACCCGACTAGAACCAGCGTTCTTCCAAGGCAACATCGAAAATTTCATCGGTATGAGTCAAATCCCTACAGGCGTCATCGGCCCCCTTCAGGTTCATGGAACTTCGGCCAATGGAAATTATCATATTCCGCTTGCGACAACTGAAGGTGCATTGGTTGCATCCTATCACCGCGGATCCCGAGCCTGTTTACTGGCCGGGGGCATTACATCGATCTGTCTGCAAGAAGGGATCCAAAGAAGCCCAGTATTCAAATTTGAGAACATCAAGGATCTCAGTCTTTTCGTTTCCTGGTTCCTCGCAGAGAAAGAAAACTTCCAGGAAATCGTAAAACGCACAAGCCGGTTTGCCAAGTTAACCGATACGCGCATACAGATCGAAGGCAATCATTTAACCATATCCTTTGAATATTTCACTGCGGATGCTGCTGGCCAGAATATGGTTACCATCTGCACGGAGGCCATCTGCCAATTTATAATTGCCTCTTGCCCCATAAAGCCCAGTCACTGGTTTATTGAGGGAAACAGCTCGGGAGACAAAAAAGCGAGCGCCGCGGCTTTCAATCATGTCAGGGGTAAAAAGGTAACTGCCGAAATAACACTACCGGCCAACATCCTGTCCGAAGTCCTTAAAACCTCGGCCGAGCGGATGGATCGCTATTGGCGGACATCCACCATGGGTGTTATTCAAAGCGGAGCTATAGGTGCACAGGGCCATTATGCCAATGGATTGGCCGCCTTGTTTTTAGCAACGGGCCAAGATGTCGCCTGTGTGGCCGAAGCGGCAACAGGTATCACGCGAATGGAGCTGAATAAAGACGGTTCACTCTATGCTGCCGTGACCTTGCCCAATCTTATTGTCGGCACTGTCGGCGGTGGAACAAAGCTCCCGACCCAAAGAGAGTGCCTGGAAATGATGGACTGCTACGGCGAAGGGAATGCCATAAAATATGCCGAAATCGCCGCAGCTCTTGTACTCGCAGGAGAAATATCTATAGCCGCAGCCCTTTCGGCAGGTCAGTTTACACAGGCACATCAAAAATTTGGCAGAAAAAAATCACTATAAAATGGAAACTAAAAAAGAAAACAGATGGAATGTGCCCAATGCACTTTCTGCCTACCGTATACTGGCATTGCCCTTTATCAGCTATGCGTTGTTGACGGCAGACAAGGATCTCTTTATCCTCTTATTATCCATCAACCTGATTAGCGATATCCTCGATGGACTAATTGCCAGGCTATTTAACCTTCAGACCGAATTTGGCGCCAAATTAGATTCGGTCGCGGATATCGGCACATACCTGATGGCATTCATAGGCATGATAACATTGGAGAAAGGTTTTGTAATGGCCTATAAAATCGAATTTATCCTGCTTCTTGTCCTGTGGATTGTTCCCCAGATCTACGCGCTTATCCGATTTAAACGTTTTCCCAGCTTCCATTTGTGGTCCTATAAATTAACGGGCTATCTTCAGGGCATATTTATCTTTAGTTATTTCGTATTTGGATTTAACGTCTTTTATTTCCACCTGATGTTAACCGTAAGTTATTTGGCTTATCTGGAAGAATTGGCTCTCGTGATTATCCTTCCGAAGCTGCAATCCAATCTGAAAAGTATATTCCTTATCCAATTACAAAAAAGGGCTTGATTATGTATGTATTGATAGCGAATATATTGTTGTTATTTTTTGGCATTGGCGCGTTGGTCACAGGCTATCTCAACAAGAATTGTCAAGTTGCACAAGCCAGGGAGCGCTGGTTAAAACTGTTTTTTTACTTCCTGATTTTGATCCTTGTCTTTTTTTCCATTTATACTGACTATATCAGACTTTTGGCTATTTGCATTGGAATAGTTGGTCTTTACGAAATTGTCAAGGCCCATCTACTTTCAAAGCGGTCGCTGTTACTCTTTTCACCGGTACTGGTCGTTTACCTCGCTCTTATCGCTGCGTTTATAGACTTCGGGCACAGGGCATCGACAGAAAAGGTTTTCTTACTCTATTTTACCGTCGTGATTTTTGATGGATTCAGCCAACTTTGCGGTCAATTATTTGGCAAAAGAAAACTGATACCATCGATTAGTCCAAATAAAACTACGGCGGGGTTAGTTGGCGCTTTGGTCATTGCCAGCAGTACCAGCCTTTTCCTCTTTCCATCCATCGGCATGTCCATCGCACAAACTTTAATGACTACCCTTTTTATTTGCTTTTCAGCATTGCTGGGAGATCTATTGGCTTCATGGTACAAACGAAGCTGTCAAATTAAAGATTATAGTACTCTCATTCCAGGGCATGGCGGAATATTGGATCGATTTGACAGCTTTATATTCAGCGGAGCCATGTATGGGCTAATTTACCTTTAAAAACAAGACTATGAAAAACGATTTATGGAACATGCTCCTCTTAGGCACCCTCTTCTTGCTGCTATTTGGGCTTGCCGAACTACTGTATCAACAGTTTAAGGTTCAAGCCGAGTTTACCCGAAAACTCGTTCATGTAGGCACGGGAATAATCTGCCTATTATTCCCGATTTTGATCACAAGTCACTGGTCTGTTTTCATCCTATGCGGATTGTTCGCTTTGATTTTATTGCTATCCATCAAGTTCAGTTTATTAAAATCTATCCATGCCATCGACCGAAAATCCGTCGGGAGCCTGGCCTATCCAGCGGCAGTCTATCTTTGCTTTCTCGCTCAGAAATTGTTAGACAAAGGATCTATTTTTTATTATTTGCCGTTGCTCACGTTAGCACTATGTGATCCGATAGCGGCATTATCTGGCAAAAAATGGCCTTATGGTTCTTACCGCATATTCGGTGCGCGAAAAACACTAGTGGGATCCGCCGTGTTCTTTGTGTGCGCATTTATTACCGTGATTGTAATTGGACATTATCTACAGGAGCCAAGCCTGCACATGAGCAAAATCACAATGATAAGTACCCTCGCTCTTGTGGCCACCATAGCCGAAGCATGTAGCAAAGACGGTTACGACAACATAAGCATTCCCGTCAGTAGCATACTGAGTATGTATGTTTTATTTCCTTGATAAGGAACAGTCAAGAAATCTTAATTTCGTTTGCAAGGCTATTGATTGATTCTTGAAAAGACTTAAAACATGCTCCTTGCAATTTCAAGGCTTCGCTCGGTATATATTCTGGTCTGATCGGGTGTATGATCAGCAGTTTTGGGATCCTCAAAAGTGACAGGAAACCTCTTGCCAGAAGAGGACGCTCTGCATGTGAAATACAAATTCTTTGGCTATATTTATGCTATTATTGTCAGCTCTATATGAAATCAACTCCTTTAAAAGTTATTGTTTTTTTCATTCTCACGATACAATTCTGTTTCGGCCAAACTTATCAGGATTCGATTTTAAGTAGCAACCCTTTGAAAACTTCGCTGGATAGCTTAGTTCAAAGGTCGGCAGTGCTTTATCTACAATCCCCGATTACCGTTGACCTATCGATCGGAATAATAACAGGCGATTTAGCACAGCAATACCATTTTCATCGTGGTGCGGGCAATTTGAGTCGTACCAATACCATTTTCGGTTTAGGTTCCATTGCAAAAACGTTCGTCGGCATAATGCTTGCGCAGGCCGTCATCGAAAAGAAAGTAAATCTTGATGATGATATTCGAAAATATTTGCCTGGGGATTATCCGAATTTGCAGTATAAGGGATATCCTGTTCGACTGGTAGATCTGGCAAACCACACTTCAGCCCTACCTTCGATGTCAAGAGATTACGATGATAAATACCTCGATAGCATCACCAAATTGCCCCCCAAAGCATTTCGGGAGTTTTACCGTATTTATACCGCCGACAGCCTGTTCCGGGATATGCACAAATTTGTGCTCGATACGGTTCCTGGCACAAAATTCCGCTACAATGGAAACGCGATGATGCTGTTGATTGCCCTATTGGAACGCGTTTACCATAAACCCTACAAGGATCTGATCGCTTCATTTTTAAGCAATCAAATAGGCATGAGAGATACAAAACCTCAACTTTCAGCAAAGGATGAGCAGCGACTCATCGCCGGTCATGACGAACATGGAAAAGTTTTGCCCTTTATTCCAGACTATGGTTATAGAGCAGCCCCCTCCATGTTTTCAACGCTCGGCGATATGCTCAAGTACGCATCCGCTAATCTAAAAAATAAAAATGCAGCCATCGCACTAAGTCATAAAACTACGTTTACGAGACCCGATGGTATGCACATGGGATTGGGTTGGATGATGGATAAGGAGGAAAATGGTCTCTCCTATCTTATGCACACGGGGCATGATGGTTGTGGCTTCACTGCACTATGCTACCTCTACCCCGAAAAGAAAACCGCTATTATCATCCTAGTAAACGATAGTAGCGGCCAGGACAGATTAGCTGAACTGAAGGATACCCTTATTACGAATATTCACTTTTAATCAAATTAAATATCTCTCCCGCCCTTTCTTACCACACATCTGCTTGCCTGATCGAATATTTGATACTACACTGAAAGATCATCATATTTTATTGAATCGCTAAATCAGCAGTCCAGTTTTACGGTTTAGATGATGAAGTTTCAAGCAACTTTATTTATCTTTATATTGAAATAAAAATTTACTTAGCATCTTCAAGCAAAAGCTGGTAGAAAAAACTGACCATTTCATCTTAAAAGCTAAAAGCAAATGAACATATTTAAAATAGTATTAACTAGGCAATTCTATTTCAGCGCAATAGCAACCATCATACTACCATTTATCACCTTTGCCCAAAGCATTCCATTACAATTATTACCTTCCGGTCATATCTTAGTTGAAGCCGAAATCGAAGGAAAGAGAGGAAATTTTATCTTCGACACAGGCGGGGGAATCAATCTTTTTTTTGATGATTTTGCCAAAGAACTGAAAAAAAATGAAAGCTATAATTTTCTTACCGCATTCCGTGCAACAGGTGAAAAAATGACAATTCCTCTTTACAGATCCTCTTCCATTAAATTCAATGGTAAAGAGTTTAATGATATTCCTTTTTCAACATTCGACATGAAATTAGCCGGTATTAATGGACTGATTTCCCTTCCAATGTTTTACGATACCGAGTTTATTATAGACTACACAAAGAAACAGCTTATTTTCCCAAAGGAAAAGCTAAAAAGTGACAAAATTATTCCAATTCAACTGACTACCAATGCAGATCAATCTCTTGATATCTCGACCTACATATATCTGAATAAAAAGTACAGGATCAACATTCTGTTAGATTCAGGGGCTGGCGATGATTCGTTTTGGTTTAGTGATCGGTTTATCTCAACATTGGAATTGGATCCTACCAAACTTGAAGTAACGGAGAGAGCCAGTGAATTTAACCCCCAGATAAAGACAAAATATTCTAAAGGACGTATTAAATCCATCTCCAATTCTTTTGCAAAAAGAGAAAATCCAACGGTCTTTTTTGTTGAAGGTTTGATTTATGAAGGGAAAACAAGTATCAATTGGCTGGGTAAAAAGCTTGGATTCAATTTAAAAGAAAAGAAGATCTATCTATTGGATTAATTACTATTATTAGTTGATCATAAAAAATAATAAACTTGTATTTTCGGCGCCGAAAACCCCGAACCGATGTAAAAAATTATGCTAAAAAAGTCGTATCACAAATAGACAGCTTAATAGTAACAGGTGTGCCGGCAGATCATATTACTGCAGTAGACACTTCCAAAGGGGGATATATTGCACAATATGTGTCCACCTATGCAGCAAATTCAAAATTGAACTTTGTATTTATCGGCAGCTTTCAGCCGAGTGATTTATCGGAAATTCCAGATATCAATTTTTGCGGTAATATTTTAACCATTTACGAAAACACAGACACTTATGGTGTTTCTGCCGTGAAAAGAAAAGAAGTTTCAAAATTTCCCATTGGTCATTTCAGGGAAGTAGAACTTCACACTGGCTTAAAGCATGGATTTCTCTATCTAGCATCGGACGATTGGATAAGGCCAAGCGCGATGTGGGCCAAACAAAACTATGAATTGAAGGACTTAATCTCGAGAAAATAGCTTTTCATATCAAAATTACACCGCTAGTTTTTCATTCTATAATTCGTATCGATGGGGCTATAAAAATATTTGGAAACGCATCAGTTCATTCATGTTCTTGCACTGCAGTTTTCGCAGCAGATTGCGCCGATGGGTCTTTACGGTTTCACAGGAGATGCTCAGGATATCGGCAATATTTTTATTGGGCTTTCCCTGTAAGATCAGCGTCAAGATCACTTTCTCCCTTGCGGTAAGCTGCATGTAATTGCGAATGCCAACCGAAAAAAAACGTCGGTTTTTGATCACTTTAAGAATATCGAGCAGATATTCCGGAACTTCCGCGCTGTCCACATCGAGTGTAATCCGGCCCTTATTCTCGTTAAGCAAAGACTCTACTTTCAGTAAAGGCGGCAGTATTTCTGCATCAGAAACAGGTCCTTTGGCAGTTAGGTTGACCCAGTCCAGCGCGGTATTTTCATGCGAAAAGAAATGGGGTCTGAAGGTCGTTTTCCCATCCACGTACATATTCATCACGCTGATGCTCGCATAGATATCGGGACTTAAGATATGCGCAACCTTATAGTCTATACCATGTCTGCATGCAGGTATATCTAGAAAATCAAGAATCCAGTTTTGTAGTTCTGTCGGTATCGTATAACTCATGGAAGAGAGATCCCAAATGACCTTTTCGGGTACTATTTTCTCAAAAATCCCCTTATACTCCTTGATTCCTGCGATGAGCTTTTCCGCCACATTGCAGTTGTCCCATTTACCCATGAAAATATCACGATCTTCATCGTAATACATGGCTAGGCTCTCTGATCTGAAAAGACGTTCCATAGGCCAATATTGACTTTCTTAAATTTAACCATTATTTGCAATACCCACAAAATTACTTTTTCAATACAATTCACTGAACATATTATAGTTACACAAATACCCACAAGTGGGTATTTCAACAGTTTACCAGGACTGGTAATTTTAATTGTCATCATTACCTACTTAACATGAAGCCATCAAAACCCGACTGTTTCCAGTCAGACAATAGATCTACATTTAAAACATATACCATGAATAGATTCACCATTTTTTTTGGAATATTCATTATTTTGGGTATCCAAGCCTGTCATAAGGATAAAGACAATCCACCGGAACAAAGTACCAAATCGAAACTCGAGGATGTGCTGACTGGAATAGATTCACTAAAATCTTTTACCGTCGACTTTAAAAGCGCTTCGCTTACTGAGGAAGAGCTCAATCAGGGCATTACGGTCTTTACCCTGAGCGACCGGGTCCTTGCGGATGTATCTGTAGCAAGGAATAACCCACAATCCGCGACCGAGGACAATCAAAATCTACCCCGGTTAAGGGCAGCAAATGGAACCAATGGATCCGATTTTAAGGATGGTTCCTCCATCAAGGACTATATTGTCAAGGGTCGCTTTTCATTGAGCGATTTAACAGCCGACAAGAAACTAACCACATTGAGCGGCAAAACCATTACCGTTCAGGTCGTCAACAGTATGGTCTATCTAAATGGGGTACAACTGTTCAGTAATCCCATCGGCAACAACAGTGCATTTGCTGTATTTGCCTTATCGTCTTTTATCAATTATGGTAGTATGCTCGCGCTGAACAATCAGGCGCTCGCCAAAGCAGCCCCATGCATACCGGGGGGCACCTTAACGATCTTAGGTCAAAATTTCGGCGAGAAACCGGAGCAAAACCTCGTTACACTCAATGGCAAAAATGCCCTGGTGAATGAAGCTTCAAAAAATAAGCTTGTTGTTACCATTCCTGCAGAGGCCACTACGGGATTGCTGACGGTCACCGTCAATAATAAAACGGTGAGCAGCCAATCGACTATCCCCATCTTATTGCCCAATGTAAGCACAGTCAGTGGCATACAGGCGCTGGGATGCCAGAATATTCAGGGGATCGCTATTGACAACAACAATACGCTCTATTTCACCGATCCGTCCAACTATCGCACGCTTTCCTACGATGCAAGTGGGCATGCCGTCATCTATCAGCCCCTCGGAACACCAGAAAAGGATCTCAATGGCGACGGCCGAATTGATGCCAATGATGCACCACTTATCATCACGGATCCCTGGGCCATTACCCTAGGGAATGACGGAAAAATATATGTTGCAGGAAAAAGCAAGGAAGTGATACCGAGCATATTCCGCTTTACGCCCAGTCTGCCAAAGCAAACGGAACTTTGGGCTGGTAGCAACGACCTCAATTTAGAAGGGCGCCGCTTAAACACAGGCATGAATCCGATCGCCCTTTTAGCCGATGGCGAGACAATGTTGTATGCGAATAATTTCAGTAATCAGCAATATGTGGTCAACAGGATTGCTGGCGATAATATTATGGGCTGGTTGTATAATATCAACCTGTTGAATGTAGACCCTACCTATCAGCAATCTGCCACAATGCTGGGCATGACAAAAATGAAAAACGTGAGCACCTTTTACTTTGCCGATGGCACTGGCAAACGCATCTGGAAAAAGGATCAAAATGGGCTTTACCTCCTTGCCGGAGCCAATAATAACAACCATAAACCTGCACAGGATGGTCAGAGCAGTGCAGCATTGTTCGGAAGCCCGATGGGTATAGCCCTATGGTCAGACCAGTATATTGTCGTCTGTGATAACGACTATAACAACCACAATTATAGCATCCGCGTTGTTAATAGCTACGGTGTGGTAACTACTATTGCCGGGGGCAACAACCCGAACAACAACAGCAAAGACGGTCTCGGCAAAGCAGCACAGTTCAACGGTGTCAATGCCATTGCAGTCGATAATGACAATATGCTCTACGTCGCATCCGATGATGGTTCGATACGAAAAATCCAGTTTAAATAGCAGTATACAAAATAAGAGGATACAAATAACGGCATCCAATAAAACTGTACTACCCGAAATCCAAAGCGCGACGTTTTCATCCGTCCGCTTTGGATTTTCTTTTCGCCAATTATTTTATATTTTTGTACATCTTCCAGCAATAATCTAATTTAGTCGGGAAAAACCATTATGCAGTTTAATTTCGCCTTTGATTCCAGTCCGTTTAAAACCCTGATCGCTTTTCATAAGATTATACCATCCTTTGAAGCAGCGGCCTTGTCGCCGGTTGGCTTTCAGGCCACCTATGCCCGATCGCTACTGGAAGAAATCAGCAAATATCCCGAACTTATCGATGGGGTCCAAAAAGCCGAGGACCTACAGCACTATGAGCCTATAATTAAGGTGCTGCTGGCCGACCTGTTTCCAAGTTCACTGACACATAATGAGATCAAGGCCATTAGCATTCCCTTCCATCTCTATACGTTCAACCATACCGCAAGACTGGAAAAAATATTACAGGATGCCGGCGATCACTATGAATTTAGTTTGCGCGACATCTCGCCCGATACCTATTATATTCTCAATTGCTGCGTCATTATCAGTCAATATTATGGCTATAAGGTGGACGCCATGGATGCACCGCTCTTTTTGGATATACCAGACAAGAATAATATCATCCATCATTACCGCGTCTTATTCAATGCCGATTTTATCGATGTCCTTCCTACAGAACGGGCGCTCGAGCTTTCGGCCGAAGATATTACCGAATTGGTCGACAACTTTTCGGATATTGCCCTCTGGAAGTCCAAATTTCCTGAGCAGAGCTGGACCCTAAAAGGCTTTTCCATTATGACACTCTTTGATGCCACCATTGAAAATGCGGTATCCAGCTTCAAGAGTAATCTGCTGCGCGAAAAGAGCGCTGTGCAACTGGCAGAAATAGAAAGTATTTTCAGGTCGATCTATAAAATAAATGATCTGCGGATCGGATTAACCTCCTTTGAGAAGGTCAGGAACGAGTACAACTTACGCATTGTCGAAAAACAGCTGTACAGTCATCTGCTTTACGATTCTACCATCGAGGAATGTGAAAACATGCTCTGCAGCGAGGCCTTGGAGAGCCTGCTCACCAAGGACGAATACCTTGTTGTACCGGATATTGACAAGCTGCCGATGGGTGATCCGAAGCAGGCTTATTTTATCAATAAGCTTAAGCAGCAACAGGTGAAGAGCTTTATTTTTGTTCCCCTGATCGAAGGCGACAAAGTGCTGGGTCTACTGGAAATGTCCTCATCAAAGGTGCGGGAACTTAATTCGGTCAATGCCAACAAGCTCAATTTCATCTTGCCCTTTATAAAGGATAAGGTCTCGAAAGCATTTTCCGAAACTGAAAACCAGATCGAAGCGGTGATCCAACGGGAATATACCGCTATCCACCCGAGTGTCAAGTGGCGGTTTCAGGAAGAAGCCATCCATTTCCTCAACGACCGCGCCTTTGGGAAAGACTATGCCCTGCAGGAAATCGTCTTTGACCATGTTTATCCGCTCTATGGACAAATCGACGTACAGGGTTCCTCCGAGTCCCGTAATCAGGCCATCCGGCAAGATCTGATCAATCAGAGCAAGGATTTGATCGAATTGTTCAACGCGGTCAACCAAACGCAGCAATTACCCCTATTTGAGCAGAAGATCTTCGACCTGGAAAGAAACCTGACGACGCTGCAGCAAGCGCTGCTGACCGATACCGAACAGCTCATGCTCGATTATTTTAACCAGGATATTCACCCTATTCTGGAGAATTTCAGGAAAAATAACAAAAATAACGTCGCCAATGCGGCAATCGACCGCTATTTTGAGCGGATCAACCAGGCTATCGGTGGTTTTTATGAAGCGCGGCAGGATTATGACAACTCCATCACGCTAATCAACAAAAAGCTGGTGGCTATCCTCGACGAAAAGCAGGTGGAAGCTCAAGAATACTTTCCACATTACTACGAGCGCTACAAGACAGACGGTATCGAGCACAATATGTATATCGGCGCTTCCATCGCACCCGGTCGTAATTTTGAGCTCTACTACCTACGTAATTTACGGCTGTGGCAACTGCAGGTTATGTGTGCGATGGAACTTGAGTTTAGACAGCTCCAGCCCTCCCTACCACATCAGCTAGAGGTGACCTCCCTCGTATTGGTCTTTGCAACGCCTATTTCCATCCGCTTTCGCATGGACGAGAAGCAGTTTGATATCGATGGCTCCTACAATGTACGCTACGAGATTGCCAAGAAACGCATTGATAAAGCCAAGATCAAAGGCTCTACAGAGCGCATCACACAAAAAGGTAAATTGGTCATCGTCTATTCCAATGTACATGAAGAGACTGAATACCTAGGCTACATCAACCTATTACAGCACAAGGGATTATTGGACACCGAAATCGAGCAGTTTGAGGTGGAAGACTTACAAGGTCTGATCGGCCTGAAAGCGGTCCGTGTAGGCTTCTCCGGCAATCAGTGATGTATTTGAAATGCTCTTCGAAAAACTTCTGCTTGCTGAAGTTTACATTTCCATCCGGTTCGAGGATTTGCTGCCCCAAATTGGAGGGCAAACACGTTTTTTACACACAAGGTTTTTTAACTTAAATTAATAACCATAGTGTTTTTGGTCCCCCTCCTAGAGGGGATGATCGCACCTACAAGGTTCCAGTAGAGATATAGTGCAGATAAAGCACGGATATAGCACTGTTGACACACAAAGCAAAATGTGCTTTAAGGGTGCTACAAGTGTGCTTGATGCATCCAAAAAGAAACTAAAAATAGTAATCAACAGGAGCGGCACATGTGAACTATAAGATAACCTTAAATCTCTCCTTTCAAAAATTTCTATATAAAAAATATCATTTTATTTTTTCATATTGCAGGTAATTGCAGCCGATAAGTTCAATCAGAAAGCAAGGCGACCGGAGAAACAGCTGGCATGGTAAATTGTTGATGTAAATGGAGTATAAAAAAACGAAACCACATAAAGCATTGGAACCCTTGATAGATTTTTATTGGGAACTAAAAGGAAGCCATGAATTGGGGCGACAATACGAGCGTGTCTTCCCTGATGGCTGTGCAGGTATAGTCATGAATATGGGAGATAACTGTTTAACCGACAATGGTTCCCTTTCTCTCCAATTCGGTAAAACCTATGTGGTCGGCGCAATGACCTCCTTCAAAGATAGCTTCATTGAAGGCGGGACCCATTTATGGGGTGTATGTTTCAAACCCGGAGCTCTTGCTAATTTCTATAAATATGAACCGCAACACGTATTAGTCAATGATACGATTGAATTTGAAAAATCCAATTCATTTGAGCTTGATCAAGTTCTTCATCACCCAATAGATTATTTTAACAGATTTTATTCAGAGAAAATAATAAACAGAGCCAATCCATTACAAAGAGTCATCAATGATATACATGCAGCGGATGGGCAGATTGGTATCTTTGAGCTGTCGAAACGTAACTTTACTACCGTAAGACAGCTTGAAAGAGGTTTTAAGAAATATATTGGTATGTCTCCCAAAGAATACGTTAATATTATACGTTTTCAACATGCACTTAGCATCATCAGAAATTCAGATGGAAAACAGAACTTATCGGATATTGCTTTCGAGTGCGGTTATTATGATCAGGCCCACCTCAGCAATGATATAAAGAAAAATACCGGAATGGTTCCTTCACAAATTTAATATTGTCGTATTTTTCCAAAGCCTTTTGCTTATCTAAAGCTAACTTTATAGAAAAATTCAAACATTTAAAAAAATGCGAAAATTATCAGTTTTTATTGCCATGAGTGTAGATGGTTACATTGCAAAACCCAATGACGACCTCAGTTTTCTAAACATGGTTGAAAAAGAAGGAGAAGATTACGGTTATTCGGATTTTATAGACACGATTGACACCCTAATTGTTGGTAGAAAGACTTATGAATATGTACTTAAAAATGTTGGCGCATCCCACTATGACAACGGACAACGGGATGTATATGTGATCACAAGAACAGCAAGGCCCCATATAGGCAGAACGATTTTCTATTCCGGAGATCTGGTCAATTTAATTTCAGAACTAAAATCCGGAAAAGGGAAAAATATTTATTGTGACGGCGGAGCAGAGATCATCAATGAATTGCTGAAGCATGATGTAATAGACGAGTTGATAATTTCTGTCATACCAACCCTACTGGGCGATGGAACAAGACTTTTCCAGGAAGGAAGACCCGAGCAGCTACTTAAACTAATAACGACGAAGACATTTGAAACCGGGCTGGTGAAATTACACTACGTTAAAAAATGATCAGCAATGCCAGGTACATGTCTTCTAATCAGCTCTGACAGATAACTTAAGAAGTCAGCAATGCATAGGTAATTCGATACCCTTCGTCCAAAACGAAGGGTATACTTTTTTCAGAACATATCGAATAATAAATAGTAGCCATCGAATATAAATCAATGCGGGAAAACCATCGAAAAAATCTGATCTTCATGTGGCGTAAATAATAAAAATTTTCAGTTCAACACCATCCTTGACAGCGGATGAAGTACCATTAAAATGAAGTACCATAAATAAAAAGCTATGAAAAATATCATTCTATTTCTATTGTTGCTAAATTTCCATAGGGTCATTCACGCGCAATCAGCACACAAAGTAATGATAGAAAACGACAGCTTAAAACAAAAAGGCCAATGGGATAAAAATGGTCTAAAGACGGGCAAATGGCTATACTATTACCCGAATGGAAATGTAAAATATGTCGGACGATACAAAAAAGATTGCCTAGAAAGACAGTGGAAAGGGTTTTACGAAAACGGCTCTCCTGAAATTATTTCCAACTATAAAAAAGGAAAAAGAGACGGATGGTCAAAAGAATTTTATAAAAGTGGACAGCTGTATGCAAGTGGAAAATACAAAAACGACCTGGAAACCGGCCTTTGGCAAGGCTATCACGAAGATGGACAATTGAGTAAGATTGGGCATCTTATCGATGGTAAACCAATCGGAGAATGGAAATTTTACTTTCCCAACGGTCAATTGGAAAAAAGCGAAGCATACGTAGCGGGTAAAAAATCCGGAGAATGGAAATTTTATTATGAGAATGGACAGCTACGGTCTATGGGACAATATAAAATGGCCGCAAAAACAGGAGAATGGAAATTTTATACAGAAAATGGAACCTTACAGGGATTCCGAAATTATCTCGACGATAAAGATGATGGTCCCTATATGTATTATAATACAAATGGATCTCCCGCCGTTATCGGTCAGTATGCACATGGGGGAAAAACTGGTGAATGGAAATGGTATAGTGAAGATGGAAAAATCCGAGCTGTTAAAAACTTTGTAGACAATGAGGAAAAAGGCTTATTGATGGAGTATTACGATAGCGGTCAATTACGCTGTGTTGGAGAAATGAAAGACAGCTTAAAAACCGGCGAGTGGACATGGTATTATGCCAACAAAAAGCTAATGAATGTTGCCAATTATGAAAATGGAAAAACATCGGGCGAATGGAAGTATTATTACGAAAACGGAAACTTGCAAGCAATTGGAGTCATGCTCGAGGGCAATAAAATTGGCGAATGGAAGTATTATCACGAGAATGGACAATTAAAAAATCAGGGAATTTCGAAGGGAAATAACAGTATAGGAAAATGGCAATGGTATTATGAAAACGGCCAATTGCAGACAGAAGGGAATTATAACGATCAAGGCAACCAAGTAAATCATTGGACATGGTATTACATGAATGGGCAAATAGAAATCAAAGGACAGTATGCTAACGGTGTTAAAAGCAACCGATGGTATTGGTATGATAAAAAAGGAAGATTGCTCAAAACAGGCGTTTACAGACAGGGAAAAAAAACTGGTAAATGGAGCATATATAACTTAGAAACCGGGAAACTAAAAAGTATAGATAATTATCAAACCAAAAAGCGGATCTACTATAATGAAAAAGGCATACCAACAAAAATAATAAACACAATTGCTGCGGAAGAATAGTATAAAACCGCGCCAGCACCCCGCTGAGAAAATATGAGAAACAAGAAATTAGCTACGTCTTTTTCTTTCTGACATAGCTAATAAACCTATTAAAGAAAATGCAATTAAATGATCCGATTTAGCTCATCCCCTATTTTTAGGAAAAATTTGCCAATATCATCGTTAGATTCCGTCCTAATTAACTGCTCTCACAAATTGTCCTTTAAAATTGAAAATAAGAGAATCTCCACCCCTAATATCTATTCTATAAGAATGCTGATCTTTTTCAATAAAGTCAATCTGAGTTGCAGGATAATTTTGAATGATATAAGTCAAAATATTACGTCTGATATCCTGTGAAGAAAATTCCCTATCCAACCCAGCTATTAAATTCCAATTAACCATATGATTTAAGTTTTAAAATGTTACAATAACCTAAACTTATACATCAATTTGGGAAAGAATTGGGAAATTTCAATATTTTCCTTTCTCTCATATTAAACATTTCAATTCAGTAAGCTCTTCGGGTATTGGATATAAAATACAATCACATTGAGCAAAACAATAACTGCCGCAATCAGAGCTCCTGTATAAACAGTGCCATTAGCTACCTTATTAGCAACAGCAATAGCGATTAAAGCCCAGACTGCCACAAGTGCAAACATGGGCATACGACGTCTCCAGATCATAAATAGGTGAATTAGTAGCGCAATAACAAACATTATAAGGGTCCAAATTGTATCGGAAATTCCAAAACCACTCCAACCGATCTTTGTTAAATAAGCTGCAATATCAGCAATCAGAGCAACAGAAATCCAGCCCGCATACATACTAAAAGGCAGTTTAAAAAAAACAGCAGTGCTCACTGTAGAATTATTTACATCACAGGTAAGCTGAATGATTTTTAACAGTGAAACAAAAAGTAGGACCATCAATAAAATTGTCCAAAAGGTATAATCGTATAACCAAGCAATTACCCATAAGCTGTTTGTTAGACAAGAAATTAAGAACCACCATCCAATATTTAGTGTGACTTTATCTTTTTCCGCTGTTTGCTTGCCAAAGGGGCCATAATATACAACAAAGCCCATCAAACCTAAATATATAATGCCCCAGATTGAAAATGCATAACCAGAAGGTGTAAATAAATTCTGGTATTTGGCAGATATCGTTGCCATGGTCTCCCCATTAAAAATTCCCGTATTGGATAGGTAATTAATAATGACCGTTATCATTAATGCAATTCCATTAACTATTTGATATACCTTTTTCATCGTGCTCGCATCTAATTATATTTTCTTAAACATCCACTCTACAAAGTGTTTTAGAATAAGTACACATGTCATAAAATAGCTATGATGTGCTTTTACTTTGGCTAAATAAATCTTCTAATACCTGATAACGATAATTGAAAATACTCGCAAGCTTCCTTTTAACAAAAACGCCGTGAGCAATAGTTCCAAGAATTCCCAAAGGCAATTCATAGTCAACTGTATCCTTCATCAAGACTCCATTTTCATTTGGAATAAATTCATGAAAATGATTCCAATACTTATAAGGCCCCTTTTCTTGAAAATCCGTAAAACTCACGTATTTTTCCACCTGAGTTATTCTTGTTTTCCATTTCAGCGGTATCCTAAGGATAGGAGACACCAAATATTCAATGATCATACCTTCAGCGATTTCCTGCCCTTGGAAATCCGACACAACCACAAAGCCAATCTTTTTTGGTGTTATTTCAGCGAGATTGATGGGAGAAGAAAAAAAATCCCATGCGGTATGTAGATCACATGTCAACTGCTGTTCTCTGTATAATTTGTACCTCATCTTATGTCAACTATCCTGCTTCATTTTAATAACAACTATATAGCTAATTTAGTTTATTAATATACTAAAAATATATTTTTAATATGTAAAAAATGAATAAAATAGATAAAAAAAGACTACTATTAAACCAATTTGATTATTAACCTCAACCTGATCGTGCTTAAACTTTCGTCAATTATTGCTTATCTTCAACTGACGAGTCGCTGAACTGATATGTACAAGGACTATTATCGGATTATAGCTGTCGATAAATAAAAAAAGAAAGCTTATAATTTCGAGGAAACTATAAGCTTTAAAAACAGCTCAGATCTATTTTAATGAGCGGACATATCCTTTTCCAGCGCTTTGACTAGTGCTTTCGTATAACTTTTAGAAAAATCCTCCAGACTAGAAGGGTTAATTGTCTCTGACTGAACACTCCAAAGCAACTGTTCAGAGCTTACATCATATAAATTGCTTTCGAGATAATACATTTTATCAGTGGTGTAATAGCCTGGATTGTAGGCAATCGGATACCAATGGGAATAGTAACTCCAAAAATTACCATACCATCCAAAGGTGGGATATGGCATATATGGACCGCTTCCAGGTACATATCGGGTTTCACTGGTTTTGTCGATCAATGTAACTGTGAAAATTGCATCAGCATTCAGATCACGTACGGTTTTCATCACCAAATCCTTGTTTTGGCTTTCGTCTTTAGTGAATGTCTTTTTAAAAACATCTGTACTTTTAATTGCTTTATAGCCGTGCATGGAAGCTGCTTGGGCCAAATTAGATTCAATGACATCTTTTGCCTTAGCATGACTTGTCATCGCAATAATGAATATCGTTTGGTACTGTTTAGGCGTCACATCTCTATTTTTATAGATATCTGTTATCCTAGTCGAAGTGCTACAAGCAAGCAAAAGGAAGCTTGAGACAATAGCGATTAAAAATGACTTGGTTTTCATATGTTTAAAAATTAGTGTTTTTTGAAATGCAGCAGTTGGTATACTTTGGAAAAATGGCGGTAATGGCAGTTACATTTTTATTTTTTCGAGATTATAAACTAGCTCGGCCGGCCCCAAGATCTCATATTAGAAAGAGTCTTTATAACCAGCTAATAGATAACAAGCTTATAACGAAAATTGTTTATTTTTTTTATTAAAAAATAAATATCAGCTGTATTTGCGCTGATTTACATAATAGTTGAAATAAGATTTCGCATTATAAATTTTATTTCAACTATTATATATTCTTAATCATTTCAAATTGGTTGATTCTATTGGTCAAACCACACTTTTTTAAGAAAAACTTCAGATTTTCGGCTTTTTCGTCAAAATTATTTAGCTGTATCTGGGTGCTTGATAGATACTTTTTAAGTTCAGTTAAGAGTTGGGTGGCAATACCTTTCCGCCTATGCTGTACCGCTACCGCAATATGGTAGATCCGATTGTTGTGCGAGCTGAATAAGATATACCCCACCAGATCAGAACCAATGAATGCCCCCAGTCCTGTCGGCTGAACTAATTCCATACTCATTCTCGTATTTTGCCAGCTAGGCTCAATATCCCAGAAAGCTTGTAAGATATCCCAAGGAAAATGGTGCATAAGTTTTATACTGCAAGAAAATGGTCGCGCACTTACTTGAAGCTCCCCTCCAAAGCACAATAGTTTGCGTCCTTTAACAAATCCATTTTTTTCATACGCCCGAATAGCAGATAGATTGTTATCTATAACCTCCAGAAATAATTGCTTCACATGACGTTCTTTAAAGAAAGGCTGGATAAATCCATACATTTTCCCAACCACACCCTTGCCCCTGTATGCAGGCAAAACACCCGTGCCAGCATTATAAATTACTGTCTTACCTTCAATTTGTCGCATGCCATTTAGGATAAAAGCAACAAGTCGAGCCTCATCAAAAACACCTACAGACCAGTCCATCAAGATATTTTCATTCCTGATCTTGGCCTCCAATTGGGATGTACCTAATTGAAAGGGTACGATGTAATCGGCGAAGGCTCCATTAATGGCAATTAATAGATCCGATTTATCCAACTCCGTTAATTGTCTTATCTCCATGACCGCTTTTTTATGGATTATTAAAAAGATTTGATGTCCCGACAAAATGCCTGCAGCGTAACATGCCGATTCTACCGATTTCTATTTAAATCTATGATCAGAGATTATCATTGAGCCAAAATCTGGTTTCTGTGATGCTTCAAATGTACGACATAGTCTTGCATTAAAAATTCAAGACTATGGCCGTTGCAAGTTCTCATTAGTAGTTTTTTATCGATTATTTGCTGAAATAAAAACAACAATTGCCTGTTCAATGAATGCCATAGATTACATAATTGTATAACCTCAGTATCTTGATAGCTTCCACATTGACAATACTCCTCCTGATTGTAATATATCTGCGGATTCTCTTCAAATTGGGCTCGAATAAACCTAGAATAATTAACGAATGCACTATCAACCAAATGCCCTAGAATCTCTTTTTTACTCCACTTATCTGGCATTAATTTTAATTCGAATTCTGCTACCGCTATTTCTCTGATCTGCTGGGGGAAATTAAGGATAATATCCTCAAATTCTGCTAATATTATTTTCATATTTAACGCTGCCTATTGAATTTACCAATTTAATCCCGTAGCTGTTTTCCAGTCATATGGCATTAATTCTTCCAACGTCTTAAATATTCCATCCTGAACTTCAATGATCGTTTTACTGTTTTGCTTAGACAGCTGACCAATCAATTCCCGACATCGACCACATGGCGGAACAGCATTTCCACTCTTATTCACGGCAACCATCGCCTTGATCTGTGATTCTCCATGCTTCAACATTTCTGAAACAGCACTGTGCTCGGCACAATGTCCTAAAGAACAGGCTGTATCAATGCTAATACCTGTATACACATTGCCATCTATGGTTTCTATTGCCGCAGCTACATCGGCATAGGCAATATAGTCGTTCAAAATTTTTGGTTTAGCCAATTGAGAGGCTATTTTTTTCAGGTCCATATCTTTATTATCTTATTTTTCCACAACTCTCTTATACCATTCAATAGCTTTTCTTTCGTATTCTTTCAGAAATTCATCTTTTGCACCGTTGTAGTCGTTGCCATCTTTCCATTCCCGAAGCACCAATTCTTCTTTAATTCTTTGATAGTTATCCCTTACTTCGGAATGCGTTCGCAGATAATCCCGAAATGCGATATGACGCAACCAATGATCTGATTGCCACGGAATACTGTGGATATGTGCTATCCGTAATGAATGATCATGCAATCTTTCTGGAATTTCATCGCCCCGAACAATATGTTCTGGAACGCCCAATACTTCGGGGCGATCAATCAGGGCAACAAAAAAACGCCTGTATGGCATCTCTTCGTTGTATTTCTCATAATATACATAGGATTTGCCTTTCAATAAAACTGGAACAAGATCCAGGTCGCTGTCCTTATCCAACCCGATCAGTATATCAATAATCGGTTTAGCTGACAAACCCTCAACAGCTGTGCTGCCAATATGATCTATCCTCGGATCTATTGGTTTCAGCAAAGTATGAAGGTCTCGTTGGATACTGCTGAACTTTGCCTTCCATATCGGATTATAAGGTTCAAAAGGTAAAATCATAATATATTGTCTTTTTCGCTACAAATAATACTCTTCATCCTATACAACCTGGATGAGGTGCCAAGAGCTAAAGTTAACAAATTTATAGTTTACCATGCGGATCCATTAGCCACCTATCATTTCCAGGGGGTTTATTTCGCAAATTTCTTGGTACCAACCACACAAAGAATAACCCCAACAGTCACGGCCAGCATGCCGATACTGACTTGTTCATGAAGAAGCCAGGCTGCTAAAGCCAAGCCGAAAAATGGCTGTAGTAGCTGTAACTGCCCTATTGTTGCCGTCCCCCCTTGTGCGAGCCCCTTATACCAGAAAACAAAACCGATAAACATACTAAACAATGATACATAAGCTAAACTGCCCCAGGCACCCATAGTTACATCATTAAAAGAAGGAGGCATATAGATAAAGGTAAGTGGAAGCATAATCGGTAATGACAAAACCAGCGCCCAGGAAATCACCTGCCATCCCCCTAGTGTCTTCGTTAATTTTGCACCTTCGGCATAGCCCAGTCCACATAGAATGACCGATAAAATCATTAAAACATCACCTAAAGGTGAGGCTGTTAATCCTTGCGCCAAGGCATATCCGATAACCAATAGACTCCCTAAGGCAGAGAACAGCCAAAAAATTGGCTTCGGGCGCTCGCCACCACGTATGATACCAAATACAGCTGTCGATACGGGCAAAATGCCGATAAAAACAATAGAGTGTGCTGAAGTGATGTGCTGTAAGGCCAAAGCACTCAGCAAGGGAAACCCAACTACACATCCTATTGCCACAATGCATAACGAACCTAATTGTTTTTTCTCGGGGCGATTTTCCTTAAAAACCACCAAAGTTACTAAAGCCAGTAAACCTGCAATAGAAGCTCTTGCTAGCGTCACAAAGACTGGATCAAATGCCAAAACTGCCATCCGCGTCGCCGGTAGCGAACCACTAAATAATACGACACCAATAAAACCATTAAACCAGCCATTCGCTGTATTTTCCTGTACCTTACTTATACTTAATTCTGCCATCGTTAAATCTTTAACACAAAGTTCGTCGATTGCCATCAGTAAGTACAGTCACAGTTTTTGATAATTCAATGGACACAGTTATCTTTGAAGCATGTTATAAATCCTTATGCTGTGAAAAAAGATTATTTGTACAATGAAATAGCAGACAATATCGCCAATAAGATTAAATCTGGCGTTCTAAAAGCCGGAGAGAAACTACCATCAGTGAGAAGCTTAAGCAGTGAACACGGGATCAGTATTAACACGGCGAAAAGAGTGTTTCTGGAGCTGGAAGCTCGTTCTCTTATCCGATCCAAGCCCCAATCTGGCTACTTCATCAGCCCCTTGAACTACCTGCAGCTTCCATTGGCCGCGGCTAGTCAGCCCGTACCCATCGCCAACAGCCGGCAACCTGACCAATTGATGAATGACGTTTATTCAACCATAGGACGTCGGGATTTAACCTTATTTTCTATTGGTGTTCCTTCAGGAATTCTGCTGCCCGTTGCGAAATTGAAGAAAGAAATTGTTCTCGCAACACGGGTACTGAATGATGGTGGCACAGCATATGAACCCTTACAGGGCAATATCAAATTACGCCGCATGGTGGCCGTACGTTCATTGACATGGGAGGGAAATCTACATGAAGATGATATCGTGACAACTAACGGCTGTATGAATGCCTTGGCTTTATGTCTTATGGCTTTAACCCAACCTGGAGACACAATAGCACTCGAAAGCCCCTGTTATCCCGGAATCCTCCAATTAGCTGTTAGCCTAGGCCTGCAAGTCCTGGAAATTGCTACAGACCCGATAAATGGGATCGATATTGAAACGCTCAAAAATGTATTACACAAAATCAAGGTCTGCTTACTGGTTCCCAATTTTAACACGCCTTTAGGCTACTGTATGCCCGACGAAAAAAAGCGGGAAATTGTATCACTGCTATCAAAACATCAGATCCCGCTGATCGAAGACGATACCTATGGCGACCTTCATTTTGGGGCCGAACGCCCCAAATGCTGCAAATCTTTTGACTTAGATGGCAATGTACTCTGGTGCGGATCAGTTTCAAAAACTTTGGCTCCGGGTTTCCGTGTGGGCTGGGTCGCCCCGGGAAAATATAAAGAACAGATCATCAAACTAAAACTGATTCATTCGCTATCCTCTACCGCAATCATTAATGAAGCTGTAGGAAATTTTCTGCTAACTGGGAGGTACGACAACCATCTTCGCAAACTTCGCCAAACGTTAATGGAAAATTATCAGCACTATGCAGCCATTATAGCGAGTCATTTCCCTGAAGGAACCAGAATAAGCCGGCCACAGGGTGGGCTCGCCCTGTGGGTGGAATTTCCAAAACATATTGATACTGGAAAACTATACAGCTACGCTCTTAAATTGCAGATCAGCATTTCACCGGGAAGGATATTTACCTTGCAGGATCAATTTTATCATTGCATGCGTCTCTGTATTGGTTTACCATGGAGCAATGAACTGTCTTTAAAATTAAAACAGCTTGGAAATCTTGCAAAAGCGCTGTAAAATCTGACCATACAAAGGAATAAACCAACTATTTATCCAGAGAAAGAAAAGGCGAAAACCCTATTATTTTAGCTGTAGCTCCAATGTATGTTTACCCGCGTCCAATTGAACAACATCGCTGCTCTTCACATTATCCGGAGGATAGAATGTTGCAGTAGCATTTGCAGGTATTTTGATATCGTATACAATTTTATCGCCTTTTAATTTCCAGTCGGAAACAATTTTCCCAAACGGTGATTCGTAGGAGATCGCAGATTCTTTCAGTCCCTGAGGAAAGATTGGCTTTAAGAGGATATGCTTAAAGCCAGGCTGTTTCGGGTCTGGTAGAATGCCACCAATAGATTTAAAAAACCAACCGCCGATCTCACCAAACATCATGTGATTATCCGAGATGTCCCGTGTCGCTTTTAGATCCCAGTTTTCCAATAAGGTGGTCGCCCCGTTAACAATCCACCATCCCCAAGATGGATAAGTGTCCTGTACCGCAACCTTATAGGCAGTCTCTGGATAGCCATTATCTTTTAATGCATTCAAAAGTGCTTTTGCGCCCAATACACCTACATCCAAATGAAAGTTGGTCTCTTCAACTTTCTTATTCAGATTGGCTGCAACGCGAGCGTTCATTTCTTCGGGCACGACTCCCCAAAATAACGGTACACTCAATTCGGTCTGTGTTCCGTTGCTGTAAATTCCTTTTGAAGTATCCAAAAATTTAGCATTGATAGCTGTCTTAATCTTTTTGCTTAGCGATTCATATTTTTGTTGATCCGCTGTATGTCCAAATAACTTTGCAGCCGAAGCAAGGATGGTTGCATCGACATAAAAATAGACGGATGAAGTGAGCTCCAGATTAGAGGAAGACTTAACAGGCACCCAGTCACCACGTCCAAAGGTTGTCAGACCAAAGGGACTGATTCCATCTACGTAATCGACATAACGTTTAATAGCCGCATAACAGTCTTCCAGTGCACGCGAATCCCCATAAAACTGATAAATCTGCCAGGGGATGATAGCAATCGTGCTTGTCCAATCCAATCCATTTGCGGTACCATAACCCCAACCACCCGTTGGAATAATATCAGGCAGGACACCATTTTCCTGTTGTTCATCGCGATGATCGGCCATCCATTTTTCGTAAACTGTGATTCCATCAAAATTGTATAAGGCCGTCTCAATTGCAAGATGCCCATCCCCCGTCCAACCATTCTTTTCCCGTTGTGGGCAGTCTGTTGGGTAGCCCATCAAATTGGACAAATAAGCATGATTGGTTGCATCCCATAACCGATTTACCAAATCAGAAGAAGTTTTAAGTTCTCCTAATGGCCGCACATCACTATGCATAAAATAGGCCGTTACAGTTGATTTATCCAGCGCAATGGGTACGTTGCTGCTAATTTCGACATAACGGAATCCCTTATAGCCGAACTTTGCCATAAATTCATCATCTCGTCCGCTCAGCGTTAGGATATCCGTCTGAAAAGGTTCAGCCTCTTTATCACCCCGGTAATAGACATCAATGTTAGACTGATCCAAACGCCCATCTGCATGCAATCGTTCACCATGTTTAATCCGCAGCACTGTTCCGGCTGATCCTTTGACTTTTATTTTTGTGATGCCGGCCATATTCTGCCCCATATCGAAGACATAAGTTTGCGAGTCAATCTTCTTTATTGACTTTGGCAGGTATGACTTCAGCAGTCGGATCGGTACGGTTTGCTGGGCAACTAAGTTGGCAGATGGTGCATTTCTATATTGAACTGCACCCCATGCCGAGTCATCAAATTTTGGTTTATCCCAGTTGGGTATTTCTAGTCTTGCATCGTAATGCTCCCCTGTATAGATGTTATTGTAAACAGTTGGCCCATAAGCGGTTTTCCACTGCTCATCAGAAACAATCGTCTCTTGTGAACCATCTGCATAAACGATATGCAGATCCAGACAGAATGCGGGACGGTCTCGCCATGGCGCTTTATCAAAGTTCCAAACAGCCATTGGCTGATGATTGTACCAACCGTTACCTAGAATAACTCCAATTGCATTCTCTCCTTTTTGAAGCTGCGCGGTCACATCTTCCACGAGATAAAGTGTCCGGCGGTCAAATCGGGTATACATCGGATCCAACCGATGATCGCCCACGCGTTGACCATTGATGGATAGTTCATATAATCCGGCGACAGCAATATAGGCACGGGCCGACTTAATTTTTTTCTTTGTTGTGAATACTTTTCTAAAATACGGGGTTTTCCGCTCATGGATGTCCTTACCATCGCTGATCCATCTTCCTTCCCAATTGTCTTTGCCCATCATCCCCGTTTCAAAAGACGCTATGGCTGAACTTGTTGACAGACCTTCTTTGTCCCATACCTTCACCTTCCAAAAGTATTTGGTCCGGGCTGTTAACTTTGCGCCATTGTATGGAACCAGCATGGCTGAACTGAGCTGTTTCCCACTGTCCCAAACACCCTTCGCCTCTTTAATCAATGCCAGCGAATCCTGCCCAACGAACAGCTGATAGGCGCTTTGCCGAGCGCCATTCCGCGGGTCATCAAGTCGCCAGCTAAATCTTGGATTGACGGCATCGATACCCAATGGATTAACGAGATGTTCGCAGGTTAGCTGAACAGCGCTGCAGTTATTTTTAGGTTGTGCTTGGGCATTGCCAGCCATCATGTACAACATCGTTGTCAATAAAATTCTACGCATCAAAAGGAGGTGTTCTTGGTGGTTGTTAAATTGTTTTAGCTTGTTCAAAATACTAATATATCAAATATTTCCTACATATTATCCTGTACTTTCACAAAAATAACCCTATCTTAGTCCCAACTTTAGGGGTGTCTGCTCGTGCAGGCTGAGATTTTACCCTTAGAACCTGATCCGGATCATACTGGCGTAGGGAAAAGTGAGCTGTCTACAAGGTGCATTACTGTGTCTTCGTGTAGCCATTCCTAAAGTTTTACCAAAAAAAATAAGGAATGGAACTTACAATAAACCATCAGATTCGATTTTTTGACCCGGCACCGCCTTCACTTGAAGCCTTGGTCCTTTTGGAATTATCTGCTATGACGCAAGGCGTGGCCGTAGCGATCAATAACCAAGTTATTCCAAAGGACGACTGGCCAGCTACAAAACTTAAAGCCCATGATCAAATTATCTTGATTACCGCATCTCAAGGCGGATAGTTATTTCAAAAAAATCAACCGAAAATTTACATCAACACCGTAAAAAATGGCAGCTGAAACAATCACACAATCACCTTTCCCAAATTCAAAGAAAATTTTTGTACCCGGAAAAATATTTCCAATTCAAGTCGCTATGCGTCAGATTTCTTTGAGTCCCACCAAATTAAGTAATGGACAAGTAGAAATTAATCCTCCGGTTACTATTTATGACACCTCTGGTCCATATACAGATGAATCCATGCTTGTCGATATCCGAAAAGGTCTCCCTCGCCTCCGCGAGCAATGGATATTGGACCGTCAGGATGTAACGCAGTTAGCTACCATTACTTCTGAATATGGCCAACGGCGGCTCTCCGACCCAAGTTTAGATGAGCTTCGATTTGCCTATAGTCATAAACCGAAAGTGGCCCAAGCTGATTGCAATGTCACACAGTTACATTATGCAAAGAAAGGTATCATCACACCGGAAATGGAATACGTTGCCATCCGCGAAAACCAACGCATCGAGCAGTTAACGGCCAGTACCCCAGGAATGGATCATCAGCATACCGGGCAAAATTTTGGTGCGAGAACACATAAAAAAGCCATCACTGCTGAATTTGTCCGCGAAGAAATTGCTGCAGGACGAGCTATTATCCCTAATAATATCAATCACCCTGAAAGTGAACCCATGATTATCGGACGTAATTTTTTGGTAAAAATTAATGCAAATATTGGGAATAGCGCGGTCAGTTCGAGTATCGATGAGGAGGTTGAGAAAGCGGTCTGGGCTTGTCGCTGGGGTGCCGATACCATTATGGACCTCTCCACGGGCAAAAATATTCATGAAACCCGCGAGTGGATTATTCGCAACTCTCCAGTTCCAATCGGTACTGTCCCGATCTATCAAGCCCTAGAAAAAGTGAAAGGTGTAGCAGAAGATCTCACTTGGGACATATTCAGAGATACCTTGATCGAACAGGCCGAGCAGGGAGTTTCTTATTTTACAATACATGCCGGCGTGTTGCTCCGTTATATCCACCTCACGGCAAGCAGGGTGACCGGCATCGTTTCCAGAGGCGGTTCAATTATGGCTAAATGGTGTCTTTTTCACCATAAAGAGAACTTTCTCTATACACATTTTGAGGAGATCTGCGAGATTATGAAACAATATGATGTTGCTTTTTCTCTCGGTGATGGTCTTCGTCCGGGTGCTATCGCAGATGCGAATGATGCGGCTCAATTTGCTGAACTCGAAACATTGGGTGAACTTACCAAAATCGCCTGGAAACATGATGTTCAAGTGATGATCGAAGGCCCTGGCCATGTTCCCATGCAATTGATCAAAGAAAACATGGACAAACAACTGGAATGTTGTGACGAAGCACCATTTTATACCTTAGGCCCCTTAACAACTGACATTGCCCCGGGTTATGATCACATCACTTCAGCTATTGGAGCTGCCATGATCGGCTGGTATGGCTGCGCAATGCTTTGCTATGTTACACCAAAAGAACATTTAGGTTTACCAAATAAAAAAGATGTTAAAGATGGTGTAATTACATACAAACTTGCCGCTCATGCGGCTGATTTAGCCAAGGGACATCCCGGTGCACAATACCGGGACAATGCGCTGAGTAAAGCAAGGTTTGAATTTAGATGGGAAGATCAATTCAATCTTTCCCTAGATCCAGATACGGCACGTGAATACCACGATGAAACTCTACCTGCCGATGCAGCCAAAGTGGCTCATTTCTGCTCGATGTGCGGGCCAAAATTTTGCTCCATGAAAATTACGCAAGAAATCCGGGACAGTGCCGCACAGGGCATGCTGGAAAAATCACAGCAATTTATTGCACAAGGAAAAGAGATCTATTTATGATCATCGCTTTGACAGCTGAAGAGGAGATATTTTCCGAACATGCAATTATCAATGCGTTGTTCGAAGAGGGACTTGACATCCTGCACTTGCGCAAGTATCATTTTACGGACTTACAAATGTCGAGGTACATCGCGTGTATAGACGCGGTATACCTTGACAAACTGGTCTTACATTCACATGCGCATTTATCGGCCGATCTCGGGATCTCCCGTATCCATGTAAATGAAAAAAGTCGACAAAATGGTCCGGCAAATGAAATAGCAGGTGCAGCCATTCGTTCCACCTCTGTACATCATATCGAGCAATTCAATAACCTGGAGGAAAGTTGGGATTATGCTTTTTTGAGCCCATTATTTCCAAGTATCTCAAAACCTGGCTATGGAAAGGATAATGCTTTATTAAAGCAGCTTCCATTGCGTTCCAATGTGACCGTTCGTCTGATCGGTCTGGGTGGAATAAACCAAAGCAACTGCCTTCTTCCCATACAGGAGGGGGTAGACGGAATTGCGCTATACGGTGCGTTATGGAAACATGCTGATCCTATTGAAAATTTTATCGCATGCAAACAAAAACTATGGAAAGACTCCAATATATTTCACAAGGGCAAACATTAGCAGAACAAAAAAGTAATATCTTAAAGGCGCTTGACGCTGGTGCCAAATGGATACAAATCCGATGGAAAGAGGCTTCTAATAAACAGCTCTATATTCTTGCCGAACAGATCAAAAAGGCCTGTTCCGAATTTGATGCTTATTGTATCATCAATGATCATCCCGAAATCGCAAAAGATATCGATGCTGATGGGGTCCATCTGGGACTGGACGACTGCAGCATCACAGAAGCACGGGATCTATTGGGGCCAGAAAAAATCATTGGCGGTACAGCCAACAGCTTTGCTGATGTAAAGCAAAGAATAACAGAAAATTGTGACTATATCGGTCTTGGGCCATTCAGCTATACCACAACCAAACAAAAATTAAGTCCCCTACTGGGGATTGCAGGATATAAAAACATCATCCAAGAAGTCCACCAAGAAGGCTTGCCCCCTATTCCAATATTCGCGATAGGCGGCATAAATGATCTTGAAGACATCCGCCACCTAATACAAATAGGAGTTTATGGCATTGCGCTATCTGGTATTATAACCCAAACTCCACACATTGTTTCATCTATCAACAAACTTTTAGTATGAGTAACTTACATATAGCCGATCGCATATTTGAATCCCGACTATTTTTGGGTACGGGAAAATTTGGTGATCTCAACGAAATGAATCATGCCATTAAGGCTTCGGCCTCCCAATTGGTTACAGTTGCCCTCAAACGGATTGACCAGACCACCAGTGATGAAAACCTGATAAGTGCGCTTGACTTAAACGCTATCCATTTACTTCCCAATACTTCGGGAGCACGAACTGCAGAAGAAGCTGTGCTCGCGGCTCAACTTGCTCGCGAGGCACTGGAAACAAACTGGGTAAAATTGGAAATTCATCCCGACCCACGTTATCTACTGCCCGATCCTATTGAAACTTTACGCGCTACTGAATCACTCGCTAAGCTGGGCTTCGTCGTTATGCCTTATATCCATGCGGATCCGGTACTTTGTAAAAGACTGGAAAATGCAGGCACCGCTGTTGTGATGCCTTTAGGGGCTCCTATCGGTAGCAATAAAGGGCTTCGTACCTTGGACTTTCTCGAAATTATTATTGAGGAGAGCAATGTCCCTGTTGTCATAGACGCTGGAATAGGTGCACCTTCTGATGCGGCCAAAGCCATGGAAATTGGGGCTGCTGCAGTCCTTGTCAATACGGCGATCGCCGTTTCAAATCATCCCGTACAAATGGCGGAAGCGTTCAAAGAAGCCGTTATCGCAGGGAGAAAGGCTTATGAGGCCGGTTTAGGAAAAGTTGCATCTCATGCAATCGGCTCGAGTCCCTTAACTTCATTTTTATTCGATTGATGATTATATATGACAGATTTTAAATTGATACTCGATCAATATTCCTGGAATAAGGTCCAAACACAGATTTATGACACGACCGATCAGGATGTACGCTATGTCTTAGCGAAAGACAGTCTAACACTCGATGACTTTAAGGTGCTTATCTCGCCTGCGGCCGCGCCATATCTTGAACAGATGGCGCAAAAAACACAGCAAATCACACAACGTCGTTTCGGTAAAACTATACAGCTCTATGCCCCCCTTTACCTGAGCAATGAGTGCCAAAACATCTGCACATATTGCGGTTTTAGCATGGACAATAAAATCAAGCGCAAAACCCTTAGCAACACCGAACTATTATTGGAAGCAATGGCACTCAAAGCCATGGGAATCAACCATATTTTACTGGTCAGCGGAGAAGCCAACAAAACTGTCGAGATTAATTATTTCCTAAATGCTATTCAGCTTTTAAAACCTCATTTTTCACAGATATCTATCGAGGTACAGCCATTGGAAGAATCCGAGTACCGGCTACTACAGGCCGCCGGAGTCTATGCAATTTTGGTCTACCAGGAGACCTACCATCGGGACGTTTATAGACAGTACCATCCGAAAGGTAAGAAATCCAATTTTGACTATCGTTTGGATACGCCTGACCGTATAGGCCGGGCGGGAATCCATAAAATCGGATTAGGTGTATTGCTTGGACTTGAGGACTGGCGGGTAGACAGTTTTTTCACCGCAGCTCATATCGCCTATCTGCAAAAACAATATTGGCAGACACGATACTCCATTTCCTTTCCGCGCCTGCGACCGGCAACGGGTTCTGTTGAACCAAATTTCCATCTGGCAGACAAAGATCTTTTGCAGCTGATCTGTGCATACCGTTTGTGGAATGAAAACTTGGAAATTTCTATTTCAACACGAGAAAATGAAACATTTAGAAATCATATCATTCCAATCGGAGTAACCACAATGAGTGCTGCTTCCAAAACAAACCCGGGAGGCTACGTTGTTGATCCGCAAGCTTTGGAACAATTTGAAGTGAGCGATGAAAGAGATATGGAAACAATCAAAAATCAAATCCGAAAAATGGGTTACGCTCCTGTCATGAAGGACTGGGAGACTAATTATGCGGGTATAATACGTTAAACACATGAAAGAAAACAGTATTTTTGACCGTTATAGCAGGCAAATTTTTATAGAAGAGATTGGCGTTACAGGACAACGAAAGATTATGGATGCCAAGGTGCTGATCGTTGGCGCTGGCGGACTCGGAAGTCCTGTCATTCAGTATCTAGCCGCGGCCGGCATTGGCAAACTTGGCCTGGCTGATTTTGACAAAGTGGAAATACATAACTTAAACCGGCAGATTATTCATTGCGAAGAGCATATTCACAACGCTAAAACTGCCAGCGCCAAAGATTACGTACGAAAACACAATAGCACAATTGATTTCGAAACCTTTCCGGTAAAAATAACTGCAGACAACGTTGCTGAGATCCTTGCGCCCTACCACATTATTGTAGATTGCTGTGATAATTTCACGACGCGTTACCTGCTAAACCATGCCTGCATACAGCTCAATAAACCACTGGTATACGGTAGTATTTATGGTTTTGAGGGGCAGCTTGCCGTCTTTAACTATAGGGGCAGTAGAAACCTGCTGGATATCTTTCCAAGTCCCCCTGCCCCAGAGCAAGTACCAAATTGCGATAAAAATGGCGTTTTGGGTCCATTGCCTGGCATAATAGGCAGCATGATGGCTATGCAGGTACTCAAAATAGCAGCCGGATTACCTGTAGATAGCAATCAATTGACCATTTTCGATACATTCCATTGGCGTTTTACGAAACTTTTATTTTAAAATGATACCCTGGAAAGTTCAAAAAAACAAATGATATCTTGACCCTTATTCGAAAATTTATTTTAAAACAGGTGTCAACAAACAAAATTTCCTAATTTTAGTTTATATATTAGCAAGCTTAACATGTCAACTATACGATCTGGAATGAAAAAAGTAATTTACCCATTACTCTCCCTCTCTTTATTACCTTTATTTTCAATTGCGCAAGAGACCAAACTTACGGCGGATGATCTTTTTATAAAAGCACGAAAGGTGGCTTTTGATTCGAAAGATTATCCACAGGCCATTCAACTATCAAAACAGGCTCTTCTTCAAGCTCCAGATTATACAGATATAAGCATATTTCTTGCACGCCTCTATACCTGGTCTGACAAGATTGATTCGGCACGGACTATCTTTACAGAACTCGACAAGAAAAATACAAGCGACGAAGATTTCTTTTTGGCCTATGCTTCCTTGGAATACTGGAATGATCAGGCGGACAAAGCCATTGCAATTGCGGATAAAGGACTGAGCATACATCCACAGTCGCAGGATCTCCTTTTGTTAAAAGGTAAAATAAGCTACGGCAATGATCACTATGAGGCTGCCGAGAAGGCAATTAACAACCTATTGGCGATTAATCCTAAAAACACAGAGGCGAGAGCACTGGCAAAAAGCATTGAAGAATATACCGCAAAGAATGCGATCGGGCTGACTTATAATTTTGTGTATTTTGACAAACAGTTTGATAATAATTGGCATATTGTGGGTCTAAGTTATAAGCGTGCAACACCAATAGGTTCCGTGATTTTCAGAACTAATTACGCGAATAAGTTTGCAGAAAATGGAGTCCAATTTGAAATGGAGGCTTACCCACGCCTTTCAAAGATATTTTACCTCTATGTCGGTGCCGGGTATTCCAATAATGTAGGTATTTTTGCAAAATATAGAACTGGTGTGTCTCTTTATGCCAATCTTCCCAACAGTTTTGAAGGGGAAATCGGTTACCGTCAGCTTTATTTTAGTGACAATATCTGGATGTACACGGCTTCAGTTGGAAAGTATTATCAAAACTTTTGGTTCAATTTGAGGACTTACCTTACACCGGGTGAAAAGAATATCTCCCAATCTTATACGGGTACAGTCCGCTATTATACAAAGGGAGCCAACGATTACTTTGGATTTAGTGCCGGAACAGGTTTGAGTCCCGAGGAGAACCGAAATAATCTCCTAGATAATGCTTCTTATAAACTAAAGACATTTAAAGTCGGTGCCGAGTACAATTTCTCTGTTAAACAAAGTAACCTTTTTTCGATCTCAGGTACTTATTATAACCAAGAATTCCGGCCAAAAGAAAGAGGCAATCAATTGGACATCATTCTTGGTTATATTCGAAAATTCTAGTTTTTCTTTGCCCGATCAAAGAAATTAGTATAAACACTGTCAGGAAGAAGTCGCTTTTGGGTGTAGAATAATTTGTTCTTGCGCTTGAATAATTCAAAGCGCTTGGACAATTCTCCCTTTACATTATCCGCTGCGGCATCTTCATTGAGTACCCCGTCCAATTTATACAATTGACCATCCGAAAGATGGTAACTACCTTTCACAAAATCGATCAATTGGTTTTTACTTTGCATCATGGCAATTCCATCGCCTTGAGCTGATGCACCTTTATCTAAACCTTGCCCGATCCAGGTTACTTGTGTCGGTGTTTTGATACCGAAATTATCCCGATAGTAAGCCAATAACGAAGGTGCAACGTCAAAATGGCTCACAAAATTATGGAAGGTCTTTGGCCCTTTTAGCAGTGGCGAATAAATCAGCAGTGGGACATGATAGCGATCTATTTTACTTTGCAAAGGTATCTCAGGCATTGCATGGTCTCCTGTTATTACAAAAATTGTATTTGCAAAATCTGCTCTCTTTTTATATTCATTAAAGAACTGTTCCATCGCCTCATCCAGATTCAGCACTGAAACAAGCTGGGTCCGGTTCTCTAAAGCCCATTTTTTTTGCTCCGGTGTAAGATCCAATGTCGCTACACGCTGATCAAATAACTGTTCATAATGAGCTGTATTATTAATCAAAAATGGATTATGTGTGGATAAAGTCAAAAGAACATGAAAATAGGGATGCTCCTGTACTTTTTGGACTTCGAGCAGTTTACTAAATACGGCTTGATCCTCGTAGCCCCAGCTCTCTCCTCCTTTTTCAGGCAGTTTTTTATAAGGTGGGCCAAAAGCGGCCTGATCAATGAGCATATCAATTTTATTATAATCCATGAATTTTTTCATGAAATCGAAATTGGAGTGACCACCATAGAAAAATCCTGTGTTAAAGCCATTGCTCTTCAGAATATTGAACAGGTTAAAATTATCCGGCAATGTATCCTGTTCAAGGAAACCATGCATCGCAAATGGCAGTGAACCTGTTATTGTAGGCAACACGGAAAATGTCCGACCAGAAGAACTCATATTATTATCCCAATACAATGACTGCTTTTTTAATGAGCCTATAAACGGCGTAAAGTTACCGATATAGCCGTTTTCAGAACTATAAGCGTGCCCTAACCCTTCGATAACGAGAATGACCAAATTGGGTGCTTTCGTTGTTTTCTGTAAATAGGTCCCGAGAAAATCTTTGGTATCTTCTTTTTTCAGGAAAGGGAATTTCGTATCCAGCACTTTTGCATCATCATCATCATCCTTATTGAACATAGCGAGCATTCCCGGATGCTCTTCCACATAATTCGATAAATTGGATTCGAAAAAATAACGCCACTTACTGCGGCTTGCATTGGCTACAAATTCATCTTTTTCTGAACCATTACCCAAAATTGAAGCCGAGGAGATAAAAAATGATACGATACCCAAAGATAGCAATGCGATACTGGTATAGGATTTTTTGAAAGTCTGTTTGTTGGCTATCCAAAGCGGAACCCAAGAAATCACAATCAGCAATAAGAGTAAAGCAATGTTGGTAAAACTCAACATACCGCTGGCTTCCAAAATTTGCTTCATCTCTTCCGAACTGTAATAAAACATATCGGCCCCGAGCAGGTTCCTCGATTCACCGAAATACAAAAACAGGATGAATTGCATAACGACCATAAAAGAGAATGAGATGACCAACAACAATCTCGCCCAAAAACTGCTTAAAAACTGAAGCAACAAATAACCTATTCCCAGACAACCTAAAGATTGAAAGAGAAATACCAGATTATCGAAAAAGAGATATTTCCCCGCATGCGATTCGGACAACTGTGTAAAACGGCGACCATACCACCACCATTCAACGCCAACAGATAACATATACAAAGCGAAGAAAACCAACATCACCGGTCCTAGACTCTGTAGCGATACGTTTATTCGCTGGCCAAAATATTTCCAAATGGACTCATTGGCATCTTTTTGCTGAAAACCTTGCCGCGTCATTTCGCCCCAGCCATGCTGTTTACGAAAGTAATCGACCACCCCCTGTACTCCTGCTTTAACAACAATAGGGTGAAAATACAAGGGTTCAAGGATAGCAGTGGTAATTAATGTAGAAAGATCTCGTTTCTTCGAATAGACCTGATGGCTAACAAGATCGACCAAAATCGCATAAATAGAATATAAAATTCCTGAAGCAATAACTAATGCAAATAATGCGAAGAAAAACGGCCAATTGATGATTCCTAAAATAAAAAAGATCAAAAAGACGATGTAACCTGTAAATTCAACAATAGGTCCCAAGAATTCAAAAAAGAACCAGTATGGCATACTGACCATACCGAAACGTCCGTATTTCGGATTGAACATTAATTTCCGATGTTTCCATAGTGTTTCCATTGTACCCCGCATCCAACGATTACGCTGTTTACGTAAAACCTCTTTTGATTCGGGCACCTCTGTCCAGCACAAAGGATCAGGAATATTGACCACTTCATAGGCTTGCTTTTGTTCTTCCATATAGCGTCGCATACGAACAACAAGCTCCATATCCTCACCAACCGTATTTCGATCATAACCACCACAAGCCAGTACGATCTCCCGATCGAAAGCACCAAATGCGCCTGAAATAAGAATTAATCCAGAAGCCCTTGACCAAGCCATCCGGCCTAAAATAAAAGCACGGATATACTCTAAAGCTTGTGTACGTCCCAACCAAGATTTAGGCAGATTGACATCGACGACGGATCCATTGACAACATTACAATTGTTGGCTAGGCGTATGACACCGCCACAGGCTATAACCCGTTTGTCAGTCTGTTCCAAAAATGGTTTCGCCAGCTTTAGAATGGCATCTTGTTCCAAAATACAATCGACATCAATACAGACAATATAATCACCAGAAGAAATATTAACTCCCACATTGAGCGCGTCGGCTTTACCCCCATTTTCCTTATCGACAACGATAAGTTTCTTAAAAGCAGGGTTCTTACTTTTATAAATCCCTCTTATTAATTTTGTTTCAATATTTCCCTGAACAAAAAAAGAGGTCGGTTCGAGTTCGTAAGATTCTATTAATTTCAAAATAGAGTCGTCCTTACTACCGTCATTCACAATAATAATTTCGAGATTATGGTAATACAGCGACAATAGGGAACGTACATTCTCAACAATAGTCATACCCTCGTTATAGGCTGGTGCAATCAGACTGAATGTAGGTGCATTGGGGTTTGTGGCAATAATGCTATAATCTGTAAAGGTGTTATTGTGTTTATAACGAAATACAGCTCCATAAGCGTATAATCCTATCCAGGTATAGATAATATATACTGCAGCAGAGTAAAGTAAAAATAACCAAACTACAATTTCGTATACTATATGGGAAAACTCTAACATTTTTTCTCTTGCAAAGCGTGTTTAATGATTTGTATTAGTTCGTCGTAAGTATCTTCACTTTGTGAGATATCACGTAAATATTGTTCTTCTCCCAAAACAACAAGTACTTCCGCAGCAGAGATTTTAATAGACACGGCAGTATGATTCCACAATTGATCCTTTAGAAAGCATTCACATTCTCTACTTCTGGCAACTTTCATTGCTTTTAGAATTTCATTTTGCACCTCAATAGGCTGTTGGTCAAAGATGGAAATAAATTGCTGGATCGTAGCACTGTTTTCAATCGACTGCAATGTCCGTATGGCCTGTACTCGAACCTTGGGAGACTGGTGATCCAATAGATTAAAAACTCCTGTATAAAAAGTCATCAATCTAAATTTTCGGATTAAGCGTAAAGTAAATATAACGACTGAGTCATTTGAACTCTTCAACCAGGTATCAACATGCAAATCAGAACTTTCAGGTATATCCTGAATAGAATATAAAAGACGAAGCTGCTGCCAGTCTGATAGCGGCCTGTCAAAATGATCCAAAAAACCAAGCCCTTCGTATCCATTAAAACTTACGATTGCATATTGCGCTTCTTGATATACTGCGGTGCGGGAATCAGTAAGCTTGGCTGTGATCTCGGGAATTGCCGCTTCGACGTTCATCGCCGCGAGCTCCTGTACACCACCGGCAACCAAATAAGCTTTTCTATGCCTAAGTTTTCTCCAGGCTTCTTCCTCCAATTTAAAATCATGAAACAATCTATTGATCGATTGTTTGGCCCCACCTGAAAACTTCCTATCCGAGTCGACGAGTACATCTAAGAAAAGTGCCCGAAATGATGGTTCTTTTAAATGTTTTGCAAATTCTTTATCTCTTTCGTCGTTTTCATCGCTCCCTACAATTGTCTCCATAATCTTATACTCGATGATCTGCCTCCAGGATTGCCTGTTGTGCAGGATCCTATAGCTATAAAAACTATAGGCCAGCACCGTGATGATCAATAGCAGTACTAAAATCAACACGATAACAATCGCCAATATAAGCTCATGTAGCTCGATGTGGTGATGCATAATTTAACTTTATTTATTTGTTAGGCGTTTTATTCTTAAAATGAGTTCGTTTGGACTAAATGGCTTGACCATAAAATCTGACGCCCCTAAATCGAAAGCATCGACCACGACCTCTTCCTGCCCCATACTCGACAATACAATAACTGGAATCTTCTTTCCTATACTTTTTATCGCCGAAAGAATTTCAATACCAGAAGCAAAAGGCATCATAATATCCGTAACCACCAAATCCAAATCCAGCTCAATAATTTTTTCAATGGCTTCACGGCCATTTCTGGTCAGCACCACTTCGTGTCCTTCTTTTACTAATTTGTGTTCAACAGTACGCAGTATCAATTCGTCGTCTTCAGCTATTAAAATCAACATATCATTATTTATTTAAGATTTTCGTAATTAATTCTAGTCCAATATCCATTTCTTGTTCGATTGCCACAAAAGCGACCGCAAGGTCAGCTTCAATCGTCGAACTTGTCTCCAGGTCCTTGGTCATTTGAGCCAGCTTGACCAGTCCAGCAGTCGATGATGTTCCCCGTAGTTTGTGTAAGAGTTCTTTAACCCGTACAATATCCTGTACCTTAATGGCCTCATGCAATTGCTTTCTGGAGCCTGTTATTTCCCTGATGACCAGATCCAGAAAAAAGGATAAAAATGCAGGATCATCACCCGCCTGTTCTTCCAGACGTCGCATGTCCAAATGCTGATCTAGGTCCTCAAAATCGGAAGATTCAGCAGCACTAGGCTTTACAGCTAACATTGCCTTTTCCAGCGCCTGGAATAAGTCTTGCTGTCGAATGGGTTTAGCTAAAAAGTCTGACATACCTGCCGCTAGACAGCGTTCCTTTTCGCCCGAAATATTACCCGCTGTAACACCGATAATAGGTGTTACGGCATATCCTGTCATCTGTCGGATCTGTTTGGTTGCTTCGATCCCATCGACCTCTGGCATCTGCACGTCCATTAAAATAAGATCAAATATTTTTTCTTTACAGGCACGAATTGCTTGAGCTCCGTCTGCCACTTCGGTTAAGAGTGCCCCTGGCATTATACTAGCCATCATTCTTAAGTTAAGGGCCATATTGACGGCGTTGTCGTCTGCCAGCAAAACCTGAACATCCTGACCATATGAATCCCCAGATAAGGACAAGTTTGCATTTGCCTTTAACTGGATTGTCTCGTCTCTATTTTGTTGTATTGCCCTTCGTAAAGTCGAATACAATTCCTCTGATTTAATGGGCTTAAGTAGACAGAATGACCGTTCTTCTTGCCTAAATGCCGAAATAACCTCGTGTTCTTCTGAAGAAGTATGCAATACGATCAAAGGAATTCCTTCCCCTTGCTTTCTAAAAAGTTCTTTGATTTTTTCAATTGTTTCGAGGCCCGATAATATCGGCATATGATAATCCATGAGAATAACATCGAAACGCTCGCCTTTCATTAGCAACTGTAAGGCCTCCATACCGTTTTCTGCGAGGACAGATTCGACATTTTTATAGGATAGCATATGTTGAAGGATCACTCGATTATTCGCGTTGTCATCGACAACGAGGACACGATTTAAAGGCAGATCTGTGTCCTCCTCTTCCATTTCCTCGCATCGTACTTCAATATCAAAATAGAATGTTGATCCAACACCGAGTTCACTTACCAGATTTAATTTGCTTCCCATATATTTCAGCAGGTTGTTGGAAATAGTCAAACCGAGCCCTGTGCCGCCATAACGTTTACTTACGGAGCTATCCTCTTGTGTAAAGGCGTCAAAGATACGTTTTTGCTTCTCTGGTGGAATTCCTATACCGGTATCCCTAACTGCAAAACGGAGGGTTAATTTATCATTATCATTACGAAGTTTACTGATCTTAAATTCGATCTCGCCCTTTTCTGTAAACTTGACAGCATTTCCCAGTAAATTGACCAGCACTTGTTTGATACGTGCTTCATCAACCCAAACAAAAGCTGGTAGACCTTGCTCAATATTCAAAAGCAGTTCGACATCTTTTCGCTGAGCCTGATAGAGAACGACATTAATAACCTGATTGGCTACATCATATACATTATACTTATCGACAAATAATTCGAGTTTACCCGATTCAATTTTTGAAAAGTCTAAAATATCATTGATAATATTCAATAGGCTATTTCCCGATTCATTGATGTAACCAAGGTACTGCAACTGCGTATCATTTAACGGCGTTTTCAACAACAAATCTGAGAATCCGATCACACCGTTTAATGGCGTTCGAATTTCATGACTCATATTAGCGAGGAATTCAGATTTTGCTTTACTTGCCAGATCGGCCAGTTCCTTCGCTAATTTTAATTCATCATTTATTTTTACCGATTCGGTAATGTTTTGCGTAAAAATAATGATTCCTCCTATACTTCCATCTGCAAGATGCCATGGTCTTACTTCCCAATTGAAATGCTGTGATTCTGAAACCCCTCCTACTTGTATGACCTCATCGGTATTCTTATAAGGAATACCCTCCAGTGCATCGAGGTAGATTTTTTTTCGATCTTCCGGAATATTTGGAAACAGTTTAAAAAAGTTGCTATTGTGCGGCAAACTTGTCCCTTCGTGAAAATCTTCCAACCATTGATTACTCACTGAAATATAGTTAAAATCACGGTCAAACATCGCAACCGATGCCGGAACATAATCTACAAACGCACGTAACATCGACTCTTTGCGTTCCAATTCCAGGAAGAGCGATTTACTTTGATCTATATCCTGAATAATTCCAAATACACGTTTACAAACATCGTTCTCAAATTCGGGAATACCTTTTACCCGTACCCAAATTGACTCTCCATTTTGCTTTAATAGTCGTAATTCTGTATCGTAAGGCGTTCTGGATGTAATAGCATCTTCAAAAATCCGACGTAAGATAACTTGGCTTTCTGGCTCATAAAATCCGATGGCATGTTCAAAATCAGGTGTAAAATCAGGAGCTACGCCATGAATTAATTTGGTCGAATCGGACCAATAAACCTTATTTTCAACCAGGTTTACCTCCCATCCCCCAACCTGAGCAACAGCATTTGTCTGCTCCAGGATTTGTTTGGTGTGCAAAAGATCGTTCTCAAGCTGCAATCGATCCGTCATATTCAGTGCTGTACTGACAACATAAGACCGTCCATTCTCATCGGTTTCCAGCATATTGTGATAAAGCCAAGAAATATCTTCACCGTCTTTTGTTTGTAGAACCATCATTCCAGAATCCTCTTTGTTCTTCGCAATGCGCTTGAGATATTCTTCAACCATGCTTACATGATGAGATGGGACCAATTTCTTTAGATTAAGCCCTTTAACCTCTTCTTTGGCGTACTGCAATATTTCTCTTCCTTTTTCATTGACAGATAGTATATTTCCCTCCATATCATGCATGCTCATGAGACCAATTGCATTTTCAAAGAAACTGCGGAATCTACGTTCGGAATTCTCCAATTTGAGTTTTTCTTCACGCTCTTTTGTTACGTTTCTACCAAAAGCCAAAATATCATGATTGATAGGATCATATTTGAAATGCCATTCAATTTCGACAACTTGGCCATTTTCTATTTTAGTTCTACTCGTAGATTGAACTCCGTACTTTGTTTCCTCAACTCGACCTAAGTCCGATACTAAACTACTTTCATTGTCTCCCAACAATGTAAAAATAGATTTGCTCAAACTAGTTGACCTGGACAAGCCAAGAACTTTGCTAAATGCAGGGTTGACTTCTTTTACATTGCGTTTTTCATCCAATACACAAATAATATTATTGGTTAAATGAAAAATTTCGGAGAAGTAACCCGCCTGTACTTTTCGTTTCTTTCCTAATAATATTTTAGTCACCGCCTTACCAAGTTCAGCCAGTGAATTTCTCTGTTTATCAGACAGCTTTTTAGGCTGGAAATCAATAACGCAGATTGTCCCAAGTGCATCGCCATCATCATCCAAAAGAGGAACACCAGCATAAAAACGGATATTTCCTTCGCGAATCAAGGGATTAGAAGATGAGCGTGGGTCTTCAAAAGTGTCTTCTATGACAAGGACCTCTTTACTCATTATCGTATATTGACAGACTGTATTCTTCCGCTCAACGGTATCCAATTCCATCCCCACGCAACTCTGAATTCGCTGTGTTTCTTGCTCCATCATAGCAATTAAAGCAGCAGGACAGTCTGTGATCAAACAAGCCGCTTGGGCAAAAACATCCAATTCAGGGTCTTTCCCAAGCCCCATTAACTCATAGGACCTTAATTTTTCTATCCTTCTTAACTCATTTTCAGGAAAAACGTTATTTGCCATTCACTTCTAGTATTTAGATCTGGTTTATTGTGCCCGTGAAGTTAATAAAAACATTGTTGAACGCCTAAATAATAAGGAAATATTGATCAGGGAATGTTTTATAAAGAACAAGCAACTACTAAAATTGTTGATGCAATAACAAAGATCAGTTATCCATATTCCTAATAAATAAGTTATTTACTAATTAGCTTTTATAACAATATCTTTACTAAGACACTCAACAAAGTATCTCATCCCAAGGCTAGTAGAAACGGATCAAAAAAAGTCGATCAGAAGATGCAAGGAAAATAGTGGTCGTAAAAACGAAAGAGCCCCGCTAGATGTGATAGCGGGGCTCCTCAATATGTTTAATTAAAAAAGTTTTTCAATACTCTGTTCGGCATAGCCAGCACTTGCTGTCATTCCTTTTCCACCGATACCCGTTCTAACGTGTATTCTCGGTGTAACATCTATTTCAAGTATATGATCTTTATGCTGAGCATAATAGCCTGCCCAGGATGATGAAATCCATTCGCTATTCATGGGCATGATACGATTAGCTTCTGCAATCATCAATTCATTGATGTGGGAATTTACAGAAAAACCCAATTCATCCAATCGATTACCCGCCGCGTACTCATGAGAGTCACCAATAATAATACTCCCATCCATAGCTTGTTTAAATAAGATATGAATCCCATTATCCCGCAGCTCCTGATAATGATCAGGCATTGGAATTGTTTGAAATGAGGGGCAATATTCTTCAAAGCTTTCATACCGACGGATGGTCAATCCTGTTAAGATATTCCCTGGCAAATGGATATGATCCAGCGGCTTGGTACGCAGCATTTGTAACTTGCTAATTTCAAGACCGCTATCATCAAATAGCGAGCGATATAAAATTTTAAATTCATATCCATTGCATATAAGGACTTTCTTTCCTTCATAATGCTGCAATGTACTGCTCACGACAGATACCGTATCATTTTTATCCTCACAGGCCACAATTGTGGTATCATATTTCAGGGTGTAATCCGAGAATTTACTTTGCATATAAATATGTAGTTGCCTGATCATTGATTCCGGTTCTACACTTAGCTCCTGCGGAAAAAAGATAGCCTCCTTGACATAATCCGAATTCATCATTGGATATTTAGATAGAATCTGTTCCTTTGACCAAAGTTCATGCTGATATCCCTTTGTCAGATAATGCTTGGAAAGCTCATGAAGTACCTGCACCTCATCATTGTCCGAAGCGATATAGATGCTACCATTATTTCTAACCGAGATATCCATTTCTTTCTGAATGAACTGATATATTTCGAGTCCCCGTACGCCATAATCAAACCATTCTCCGGCCATCCCCGATGGCACCACTTGTCCAAAATTACGAACAGTCGATCCCACAGGAAAATTATCTTTTTCAAGCTGGAGCACACGTAATCCCTTTTTTAGTGCATTATAAGCATGAAAAGTTCCTAAAATCCCACCCCCAACAATAATTAAATCATATGTATTTGTTTTCATCTTTATAAAAAGTATAGTTAACTAATTTGCACTTCTCCTTTTGCTGCATGCCAGGGAGCAAGCAGCTCATCATCGCTTCCTTTCGTCTGTTCTTTTTTTCGAATGAAATAGAAAAGAGAAAAGATACCCAAAATCGCTCCGATAATCGAGGCCAGAAAGACCAATTGAATAAAGTAATTTCCCCAGGTAACCGAATTTGGCATAAATTCCTTGTTTACCAATATCAGAAAGCTCCCCAAATAGCCGATTGAATCTGCCATATACATCACAAAGCCAATGTTACTTTTCATGCGATATGTAGCGATCATTCGCTCAAAAAATATGGCATTATAAGGAATATAGGCCATATACAAGCCCAAACCGACAAGCAACATCCAGCTTAAACCATCAATCCATTGTTTCGTAAACAAATAAGTAGAAATACCTGCTGTCAGAAATCCTATAATGATCATATAGTGAATCAATTTAAATGCTTTAAGATTATTTTTGACCATAATTAGGCAACTTACTAGCAGAAGTACAATGATAGAAATAGTTCCATCAACTTTTGCAAAAATGCCCGCCCCCTTTACATGCAACATCTGCCAGATTTCTACCTCAAAATTATCCCGCACATCACGTAAAATAGTCAACATGGTGTAAACAATAATGGTCAATACAATTCCAGGCATGAAGGTTCTAAAAAAGTGTCTTCGCATCTTACTGTCCATAGCAACACGCTCTGTCCGTAGCTTCTTGTCCTCTTCTGTTGGCCCAGGAGCATTCTCCAGTATCCATACACAAAAAACAAAAGGCAGGAAAAAAAGTAAACCTGTCAAAAATGGCATCCAAAATTCATTGATATGAAAAGAAGACATCAACCATCTTCCAACAGTTTTAATTAGTCCCGAAGCAAAAATTAAACTTACAGACATAACTGCTCCCATAATCTCTGTAAACCGTCTTCCTTCTAAATAACTAAATACCAACCCCCAAACCATTCCTAATGGAAAACCATTGATAAAAAGAAAAATAACATTCCAGGGTCTCGGACAAAGCGCAAAAGCCAAAAGCCCTATCCATGAGATACAAATCAGACCGATTAAATACCGTCCTCTATTACGTTGTTTGCTTTCTGAAATAAATTTTATACCATAAAACTTTGACAACAAATACCCCAGCATTTGAATGACCACCATGCATACCTTGTAATCGACACCAAAAATAGTATCATCTGCAAAAGAAGATGCCGTAAATGACTTTCTAAATGAATACATACTTGTATAACACAAAAATGCCGTAATAGCCAATACAATGGCCACAGACTTCTCATCCAGTCTATTTATTCTTCGTTTTATTCGTTGGCTTAACTCCATCATTTAAACTTGTTGACAGACCTCATTGTCCGCAATCAAAAGTAAATTTTGGAAATTAACACAACACTAAACTTTTGTTAAGTATTTATAAACAAATATAAACATCCGTACGCGATATGAAAGGTATAAAATAAAAAAAGCATCACTGAATGATTCAGTGATGCTTCAAAAGATTGGAACTATCGTTTATTTCTTATTTTCAAAAAAGTATACAATCAGCATGACTGCCTTTTCTATTCCGATATTTCGCGGCGTATGTGATAATCTGCCGTTAAAAAAGATTGAATCGCCCTCTTCTAAGCTAATTGTTTGATCATTGAATATATACTCCACCTGTCCACTGATGATATATTTATACTCATAGGCTTCGGTCTCAACCATCGGTCGTTGTGCATCTGGAAGCAACTCCAAAAGGACAATGTCCATAGTCGCACTATCCATTGCTGAAGTAAAGATGCGCTTATAATGGAAACCTATGGCTGATTCCTTTTCAAATGAACTGTAACTATCTTTTTTCCGAACGACAACGGGACCGGAATCCAATTCAGAATTAAAGTCTTTAAAAAATTCATTTAGATCAACATTCAGCGCATTAATGATATTGATCAACACAAGTAAGGAAGGTATTGTCCGGTTATTTTCAATCTGTGAAATAAGCCCCTTGCTCACCCCTGCTCTATCCGCGACTTCCTGTATGGTAATCCCTTTTTCTTTTCGGATTCCTTTAATCTTATTGCTAATCTTGAATATCGTATTATCTTCCATAATCTGGCCAAAAGTAAACAATTTTCGTATCAAGTGTATATTAAGTTTTTATCACCTAATCGTTGGTTATCGATATTATTACGCTTCGTCCGCACCCACATGATCAGATAACGGAGCGGTGAAATGACAGCTGTTATTGGTAAACTTTTATCCAGTCTACACGCATCTCGACAGGCAGCTGATTTTGATCTACCTCTCCGACCCAGCTTCCGCCCAACTGCTGGTCAATCAATAGATAAAAGGGCTGATAATAAGGCCATTGAGAAGCGTCTACATCTTTGATTCTTGGGTAAGTAAATGTATCAGTACCGTTCACCTGAAATACGATACGGTCAGGGTACCAGCTTATACCATATATATTATACTCTTCTGTTCTGACCGATGCGGTGCCAAAATGTTTGGGGTGCTCTTTTTCCCCCAGATCCAAGGTATAGTATGAATGCGTAGTTTGATAAATGATATCATCAAAATTAAGATGCTCCATGATATCAATTTCACCATTTTTAGGATATTTCCCGTATTTGTCCAGCTCGGCCAGCATCCACATCGCAGGCCATGCTCCCTTTGCGTTTCCAAGTTTAGCTCTAATTTCTATACGGCCGTATTGAAAGGCAAACTTTTCTTTACTCCATATTCCCCCTGTCAAAAATGGTCTCGGATCTTTATTTTTATCTGTATTTTTTATTCCTTTAAGAATCAACTCTCCACTTTCCCAACCAAAACAAGCGTCATCCATACTCATATGTCGATTCCAATCAGCACCTCCTGCCGGAATTCGAGACCACTTCTGATCGTCTAGTTTTGGAGAGTTAAAGTTCTCTTCCCAGACCAGTTTCCATACTTTAGTCTCACGATCCTGCTTCTGGATATATACGTAAGGGTGGTCTTTAGGCGTATAATGAACGCTACAAGCAGACAACAATAAATAAAACCAACTTAGGCCCAGGACTCTTTTCATTATTAAATTAGCAGTTTGTACAAAAATGATTTGAGTCTAAATTTATGCATAAATTACCAGACCTAACAGACCTCCAAAAATTAAAAAAGGGGAACTAAGTGGAACGAGAAAGAAAAATTTATAAAGATCTTTAAAACATGGGATGTGCATTTGCTGCATCTTTAGGTACATCTTGCTGTGCATCCCAGTGCTCGACAATTTTACCATTTTCCAATCTAAAGATATCGATCGTTGATTTAAGACTACTGTCTGGATTCTTATTTTTTAAATGTATGAAGACTAAATCCCCATCCGATGCGATATGCTGTACATCAATTTTTGTCTTCGGCTGCCCTTTAAACCAATTTGCTGCAGCCAGTTTAAATGCGGCTGCTCCATCTGCTACAGATGGATTATGTTGAATGTATCCAGAAGAAACATACTTGTCGACAGCTGAAATATCCTTATCCCCAAACATCTGCTGATAAAAATCCAATACGATTCGTTTATTCTCTTTGTTCTCTTCAAGTTGTTTCTGTGCAGCCATCGCTTTGGACTCGTCGATTTGTGGCGTCTGACATCCTATGATTAGAAACAGAACGGAGAAAGTCAGCATTTGAATTCTTACTATATTTTTCATCTTTAAATCCATTTATGAATTAGAATCCTCGACGTATTGATTCATTGACCGAATACAATATATCGAGTCAATAAAACATACACTGTCTCCTTTTGTTTTAGGTCACTGATTTTTTTGATTGCTGGCATGATAATTGAATTTGTTATTCTAGTATAATATTCAGAAATATACATTTCATAAATTTAGGTTAATAATTGGTTAGGTTAAACACCTGAAGTCCCCAACTTCAGGTGTTTTTTTGATAGTGTTTTTTTATTGGCTAGAAAGACCTTCAGTTCTCTTTCACAGCTTTTATTGATTATCTAATCATGCAGGTTTTTATATATTTTAGAAAATCCCCAGTACGATAAAAACAAAAATGTCAATCATAGCTTTTATTAATCTAGTTCAATAAAATTCCATACGGGTCGACGTAACTTTACATCAGTTAAGAAAATAAAAATATGGGCTATGGAAAATAAAATATTAGGGTTACATCACATTACAGCGATAGCTGATGATGCAAAACGAAATCTAGATTTTTACACAAAAGTATTGGGCATGCGCCTGGTAAAGAAAACCGTCAATTTTGATGATCCCGGCACTTACCACTTTTACTTTGGCAATGAACAGGGCGAACCGGGAACTATCCTTACTTTTTTCCCTTGGGAAGGTATCGGAAAGGGTACATCGGGAGCAGGTATGGCGACCCACATCGGTTATGCTGTACCGCATGGCAGCCTCGATTTCTGGAAAAATCGTTTGGGTGAACATCAGATAGCCTTACAGGAACGTGAAATTTTCGGAGAGAAGCTTATTTCGTTCCAGGATCCTGACGGTTTACAGATTCAGTTTATTGAAACGGATGATAATAGAAACCCTTGGACAAGCACTGACGTCAATCCAGCATATGCCTTAAGAGGATTCCATAATGTTACTCTTTCGTTAAAAGAAGCTGATCCGACGATAAAGGTATTGACAGATATTTTGGGTTATTCTATCCAAAAGCAAGACAACAACCATTATAGATTGGCCACCGATAGTATCGACACGGCTAACGTCGTCGACATTATAGCCGACAGAAATTTGCCATACGGTAAAAATGCAGCGGGCACAAATCATCATATCGCATTTCGGGTAAAGGACGACAATGTATTGATGGAGTATCGCGAAAAGGTGCTTTCGGCAGGGTTAGATATTACACCAAAAATAGATAGAGATTACTTTTTCTCGCTCTATTTTCGTGAACCGGGAGGTGTCTTGTTTGAGATTGCTACGGACAATCCGGGATTTACAGTAGACGAACCGCTATCCAGTTTAGGCGCGTCACTTAAATTGCCAAAACAATATGAAAGCTACCGTTCGCAGATAGAAGAGACATTACCAAAATTAGGTTAACTAGATTATACAAACATTTTTTAACAGACAATAAAGCTATGGAAAGAACTGAAATTGTATTAGACAAAAATCAACGTGGAGAACTGCAATTATTCTCCGATGAACTTAAAGCAGGCTTAATGAGCATCGCTATCATTGACGGTAATCTAGTTGTTTACCATACAGAGGTTGACGAAGCCTATGAAGGCAGGGGATTCGCAAAAATACTTCTCGAGAAATTGGTTTCTCATGCGCGCGAAAACAACATGAAAATTGTTCCGTTATGTCCTTATGTAAATGCGCAGTTTCACCGCCATCCGGAGCTATATCAAGACGTTTGGTTTAAAAAAACAATATAAATTGCCATAAAAAGAAAGGACAAAAATGAGTCATTCAATAAATATTAAAACGGCTGGTCAAAATTTAGAACAGGCAAAAAAAGCAATTATCATGATCCATGGTCGTGGCGGGAGTGCCGAAGATATCCTTGGTATGTCGTCCTATCTTCATGTCGATAATTATGCATTACTTGCTCCGCAGGCAGAAAATCATAGCTGGTACCCCTATTCATTTATCGCGCCGGCACAAGAGAATGAACCTTGGTTGAGCTCGGCAATTAATCTTATCGATCAGACGGTTAAGCTAGCTTTAGACAAAGGTATTCTAGCCGAAAACATCTATTTTTTTGGATTTTCTCAGGGTGCGTGTCTAACACTCGAATATCTTGCACGACATGCACAGCACTATGGTGGTGCGGTGGCTATTATTGGCGGAGTGATAGGCGAAAAAATTAACAGGGCCCCCTATGTAGGCGATTTTGCGCAAACTCCCATTTTTCTTGGGACCAGTGATCCTGATTTTCATGTTCCACTGGAACGTGTCCAAGATACAGCATCCATCCTGGAGCAGATGAACGCCAATGTAAAATTAGTTGTCTATCAAAATGCAGGACATGCTATTAATCGCGAAGAGATCGATCTAGCAAATGAATTTGTCTTTTCAGAAATATAAGTATCTTAACTTGGTTGCTGATTTAAATAATTACGCAGCAACCAAGTTAAAGACCTTATACTTTTGGATATTTATAACCATTGTGATAAACTGAAGCCAAATACTTATTTGCTTTTTGGTCAGTAAAACGTTGTTTATCTTTATCCCAATAGAGTTTTTCTCCCGTTCTAAAAGCAATATTTCCTAGCTGCGAAAAGATCGCTATATGAGCTCCTGCTTCAATTGGAGCATGAAGCAACTGCGGATTGCGTTGCCGGATGGCATTAACAAAATTTTCCATATGTTTATCCAGCCCATTATCTAGAGAAGGTTGCAATGGAACAGCTTCCATTCTTCCTTTTTCAGGAATCACTTCCCATCCACCTCTGTTCAAGACTAAAGTGCCATTGTTACCAATAAATGCCACACCATGATTACGGCTGTAAGGACCAAGATCAATTCCCTTGGCATGTTCCCATTGGATATTGAAGCCTTCAAATTCATAAACAGCTGTCATCGTATCGGGGGTTTGACCAGCATCGTCCGGAAATGCAAACTTTCCTCCTGAAGCCATAATAGACTTCGGATCGGAGACTTTCATCCCAAGTAAAGCATAATCTAACATATGTACCCCCCAATCGGTCATCAGACCACCGGCGTAATCCCAAAACCAACGAAAGTTAAAATGGAATCGATTCGGGTTGAATGGTCTTTTTTGTGCAGGCCCCAGCCATTCGGTATAATGTACGCCAGTAGGAACAGGCTCATCCGGCTGTACGGGAATGGCACTTTTCCATCCCTGATAAGACCAAGCCTTGACGAGCCTTATTTTACCTAATTTACCAGAATGAACAAAATCAATAGCATCTTTAAAATGCTGCTGGCTGCGTTGCCATTGCCCAACTTGCACAACAGCCTTATTTTTCTTTGCAGCCTGAACCATTAATTGACATTCCAAGATGGAGTTACCAATAGGTTTTTCAACATAAACATGTTTTCCCGCATTCACAGCATCTACCATCTGTAGACAATGCCAATGGTCTGGGGTTGCTATAATAACTGCATCCACGTTGGCACTATCAAGCATTTTTTTATAATCTACAAAAGTTTCGACATGGATGTTTCTTTTTTGAAGTTCTTCAACTCGTTTACGAAGAATATTTTCGTCCACATCGCAAAGCGCAGTACACACGATACTATCATTCTTTAACAGCGCATTTAAATCCGACCAGCCCATTCCATTCACGCCTATTAATCCAACTCGAATGGATTGATTTAAAAAATTTGACCCTTTGACTTTAAAAAAAAATGATGATGCAGCTAAAACGGTAGATGTTTTGATAAAATTTTTTCTATTCATTGAATATTGGTTTAAGTTTTGTTTTTGCCGAATATCATCCAAGTTCCCCGATAAAAATAGAATCTATAGTCGTCATAGATGAATGTCATTCTAATAATCGTGTTGTGATTAAAAAACAAATTACTCCGATGAAAATACAAAAATGAATTTAGGTGCCTACAAAAAGCATTGTAAAATATATATAGACAAATACCGAGAAACGCCAAAACAAACTAAAAAAATGGTCGAGTTAGAATTACTCGACCATACATCTACCTATGAAAAACATGTCCTTGGGAGGGGCGTTTGAAGTTAATACTAATTTTACAAAGAACAAATGTTTTTAAAAAATATTTATCTAAATAATTAATAATACGACTAACAAAAGCTCAACGCTTTCGTGATGTTACATTCGTTAACAGAACTATTTTTTTTTAAGCATTTATTTTTAATCGATTCTCCCTCCAGTGGTATTCCAATCCGCCTCTTCTACAAAGAAAAAGGACAATCATACAATATATTTTATAATTCATTAAAAAAAACAAAAGATTAATCATTTATTATACCTAACTTGCCGAACTTAATTAAAAATAATGAATACAGGTAAAATTAAATTTTTCAATGAAACTAAAGGTTTTGGTTTTATTACACCAGAGGATGGTAGTGCAGATGTTTTCGTACACGTTTCTGCGCTTAAAAACCAAGTATCTGAAGGCGACGTTGTTACTTATGATGTAGAAAGAACTCCAAAAGGGATCAGCGCTACAAATGTAAAATTGGCGTAATCCAAAAAATACACTTTCTTGTTAATGGGGTAATTCTTAATGACTTATCCCATTTCTTTTTCCTATTCTTCCTTTACTATTTTAAGCAATCTTTTTATTTTTTGTTGAATGGTTCTTACTGTTCAAATCAAAAGCATAAAAATGGTTGTCAAAGGTTTTATTTAAGACAAATTCGAACATACTACTTATGGAATTTAAACAACTCAGTTTAATCGATCCGCTTTTAAAAGCAATAACAGAAACAGGCTATACACATCCTACAGCAATTCAACAGAAAGCCATTCCAATTGTACTGAAAGGTGACGATCTTATTGGTTGTGCACAAACAGGTACAGGCAAAACAGCGGCTTTTGCACTCCCACTTCTGCAGCGTCTTGAAGAAAGCAAGACAGCAGGTAAAGTCGTTCCGATTAGAGCTTTGATTCTTACCCCGACACGCGAACTGGCGATTCAAATTGGAGACAATATAAACTTATACCGAAAATATCTCAAATTAAACTATTGTACTATTTTCGGTGGTGTAAGCCAAGAGAAGCAGGTCAAAGAGATCAAAAGAGGTGTTGACATTTTAGTGGCAACCCCGGGACGGTTGTTGGATTTAATGAATCAAAAGATAGTTTCGCTGGATAAAATTGAAATCTTGATCCTGGACGAAGCTGACAACATGCTTGACATGGGTTTTATTCATGATATCAAAAAAATCCTTGCCAAAGTTCCTTCAAAAAGACAAACGTTGTTTTTCTCAGCTACTATGCCTCCAAACATACGCAAATTTGCACATGGCATACTGCACAACCCTATGGAGGTTGATGTAACCCCAGTAAGTTCAACCGCCGAAAAAGTAAATCAATCGGTATTCTTTGTTGAAAAAAAGGAGAAAATCAAATTATTGACAGGTATATTAAAAAAGCTGAAGCACGAACGTACTATTGTATTCTCCCGGACAAAACATGGGGCGGATAAAATCGTTAAGATGCTTGCAAAAAATGGACTGAGAGCTGCGGCCATTCACGGTAACAAATCCCAGAATGCAAGACAAAAAGCTTTAGGTGAATTTAAAGAAAGCCACATTAAAATTTTGATTGCTACCGATATTGCGGCAAGGGGAATTGACATCGAACAGCTCCCACTTGTCATCAATTATGACCTCCCTAATGTTCCAGAAACCTATGTTCATCGTATAGGACGGACAGGCCGGGCCGGACAAGCGGGAAAAGCAATTTCTTTTTGCGATGTTGAAGAAAGACCTTATTTAGCTGATATTGAAAAACTGATCGGATTAAAAATCAAGATAGAAAAAACGAATAAATAGGCCCTTAAGGAGCCTTAACTAAAAGCCCCTAGATCGGTTGATCTAGGGGCTTTTAGTTTTCATTTATGGCTTTCGATCTGCCATAAGTAGCGTTGAGGGGGTCGAATGAAGCCAGTGCACTTTTTTATTGACGATTTTATTCCAACTGGGTAAGCTTATCAACATCAGATCCTGTTCCTGCCAGGTCTCATAGTCTAATTCTTTTTCGGTTATCGTCAGATGATTGGGAACAAGTTGCTCCAATTGCCTCAATTTCTCTTTGAAACTCTCCTGGTGTCTCAGTACCTGGTTAAGATCCCAAACGATAATCTGCGCATCCGAATGCTGAATCAGACGCTGTATCATTTCACATAAAAATTCGTCGTTTTTTAATACAACAGGAACAATCACGCGTCTTGCCTTTACAAAGTTCTTATCGATCAAGATGCCTACCATAGCATTGACTTTGGCATTAATCTGTTGATTTCGATCAAAAGTAGTGAATGGCGACTCCGCATTTGTCACCGTATGAAACAGCTTTTCAGGATTTACGATACGTGAAGTAAAATCTAAAAATCGACCGAGTAAACTACCTTCATAAATGGACTCGCTAACTCCTAGCAGCAATAGATCCTGTTCTCTTTCATTGGAAGTCTGAACGATTTCACTGTCAATATCGCCCGAAATTTTAAAGACTGTCCGTATTTGCTGTTCTAATTCCTCAGCGACTTGTTTGATCTCACGAAAACTGTCTAACTCCTGTGTTTCCACTTCATAATGATGTAATTCATTGGAAGGTTCGATATGCAACGCTGTAATTTCTGAATTTTTTTTTGATTTCAATGTTAATGCGTTTGCTAAATGCAGTAATGAAATCCCGGTATTACTTTTCGCAAATGACAGCAGAATTTTAAACTTTGCCTTGTTTTGAAGATTCTCCTGCAATGAACTTTTCTTGGGCCGGTATAGAAAATTAATTAAATCGAGGGAAGGCCCTGTCATAAAAGTAGTAATTAATGCCATAACCACCATCATCGAAAACAATTCAGCACTTAAAACACCGAGGTCATAACCTATATTCAGAACAATAAGCTCCATCAGTCCCCGTGTATTCATCAATGCACCTATACTCAAGCTATCTTTCCAACTTTGACCAACAAAACGAGCCGCTAAAGTGCTGCCCGCAAATTTACCGATAACGGCGACTAAAATAATGACTACCGTAATCATCCATAGCTGGGGGTCATTGAGTAATCCGATTTGGGTACGAAGACCAGTATAGACAAAGAACAAAGGCAATAGCAACAAGGTGGAAACATCTTCTATTTTTTCGATAAATGCTGTCTGAAAACGGCTTCCCTCCGGCATAATTGCTCCAGCCATAAACGCACCGAACAAGGCGTGAATACCGATAACCTCTGTCGCATATGCCGAGAACAGTAATACGATAAAGAAAATAGCAACAACAGGTTTACTTAAAGCCTCCTTACTCCCTTTAACCTCTCCTATCCGCATCAAAAATGGACGTACAATTTTAATCATGATAAGTACATAGGCAACAGCCATCGCAATAGTATATAATGCACTAGCAAAATCACCCGCTTTTACAATCGCAATCACTACAGCCAGTATACACCAGGCCGTAATATCGTCTGCAGCGGCACAGGTAATCGCCATTGCTCCTAGCTTACTCTTTTGCAATCCTCTCTCTTGTATAATCCGAGCAAGAACCGGAAATGCCGTTATACTCATTGAAATGCCGATAAACAAGCTATAAGATAAAAACTCAACATTGGTCGGTGGATGGAATAAATATAAAAAATAGGCTAAGGTGATTCCTAAAGTAAATGGAATCACTATACTTGCGTGAGAAATCACAACTGCATCATGTGCTTTATTTCGAAGCACATTCAAATCGAGTTCCATCCCGATTATAAACATAAACAAGATCAGTCCGATCTGGCTCAGAAACTGCAAATTACTCAATGATTCAATCGGAAAAAGCGTATGTGAAAACTCGGGGAAATAGAGTCCTAATAAAGATGGCCCCAGTATAATTCCCGCCAGCATTTCTCCAATCACAACAGGCTGCTTAATCTTTATACAAATCCAGCCCATGATACGGGCAGCAATAATAATAGTTACAATCTGGGCCAATAGGATAGCCAGGGGATGCTTGAAACTGTGCAATAAAGTTGATGTAAAATCTTGCCAAGCACCTTTACTTATCTTCTCGCCACCGATTAATTCCGGAGCCTGCAATTGTGTTCCTAAATGAATTACCCAATACATTACTGCAAGCAATGTACCTATCAGAACGACATAGAAGATCGTATTCCTATATTTTCTCATCTTTAATAGCAATTAAAATAAATGTAGTGACAACAGCATATTAATCTCCACCAATATCTACCAAGCAACGAGTGCTCCGAAATATGGTCACAGCAAAAATATAATTCTATCGCAGCTTTAATGCTGCCAGGAACGTCAGATTAGGAAAAAATGTAATGAAACTTAAGAATTTTGTAATCAACTGAACTTATCGTGGAACACCTTTTTGTACGACTCGCCCAAATTAAAAAGTAGAGGCTGATTCTGCTCATCCAATAAATTGCTTGTTACCTCATCCGCGGAAAAAAATTTGACAATCTTGGCTGCAATGATCTCTTTTTTATTGATGCGGATAAAATCAGGGGCGGGTAAGATTGCGAGCAACTTGTCAAAACTTATATTTTTTAGTAATACGAGGGAGCCATCAGACAGATATACCTTTTTATCGCGACTGTCCACTTCAGCAATCTGAATATAATTAATCTGTCCAAAATAAAGTATTGCCTTTCCCTTATTCGTATTAAACTGTGCAAAAGAGATGGTTTCGGGCTGGCTGTTGAGGACTTGCTCTACTTTCATAATGGCTTGCTGAAGTCGTTGCAATGATATCGGCTTGCGCATGTAATCAACGGCATTGATATCAAAAGCATCACTTGCGTACTGCTTATAGGCTGTAGAAAATACAATCGGATATTCTTTTAACACCTTGGCTACATCAAATCCATTAAACTCCGGCATTTCAATATCCAAAATACAAAAATCGAAACTTAGCTCCTTATACTCCTGTAACAATGTAACAGGCTCGTTAAAAGCCTTGACAACCTCCAGTCCGGGAATTTGCTCGCAGAGCATTTTCAAAAAACGCAAACTTGGCATTTCATCATCTAGCAGTATACACTTTAATTTTTTTTCAATCTGCATATAATCTGATTTGAAGGTGAGCACTATAAACATCATTCTCTACAAACCGATGTAATCGATGCTTATCGGGGTAATATAACATGAGACGCTCCGCTAAGGTCTTGCTTCCTATACCACTTTTCTGTTTTTGCAAAGGCGAGCGTTTTGATATTCGGTTACTTACAACAAGATCCAATATTCCATCCCTAAATGTCATGTTAATGGAGATAAAGGAATCAGCGCTATGGAAGTCTGCATGTTTGAATGCGTTTTCAATCAAATCAACTGTCATTAACGGAACCAAAGTTGGTGTATCAAACGCAACATCATTCAGTTCATCAACATCAAATTTAACACGTATATCAAATAATGGGCTAAGCTTAACTTTATTAATTTCGATAAGATTACGTGCAAATTCAATCTCGGCCTTAGGTGAGACAAGTTCATCCTCACTTTCATAAAGTACGTAGTCCAATACCATCGCCAATTTGTCCATCGTATAATAGGTTTGATAGGCATGGGAAAGAATACCATTCAGCGAATTTTTCAATAGATGTGGATTTAACTGAGCACGATGGAAATGCTCGATTTTTCCGTTATCCATGCGATTAAAAAGCTCTTTTTGTCGTTTATTTTCTACCGCAAGCTTCTTGTATTTTTGTTTTAAAACGATATACAAACCAGAAAGTACAATAACGATTGTCAGCAGTACTAGAATGATTATATAGGAGATCTCAGTCGTCATGTTCATCCCAAACTTACTTAAAATTTTATTACAAATGAAAATACGGCACTGGAAAGCATTTGTCGTAAAAAATAAATATTAATTTACAATGAAACAGAATTCAATGCGTTATAAACCGAAAAATACAACTATAAAATTTCAATATATTTATTACAAAAATTAACAGTTTCATTACAATTTAGTCACTTTAAAACATTAATTTCAGGATATTATCCTTATATTGAGACTATTGTAATTAGCCGATCAAATGATTGTCTGCGCTATTTTGGTTAAACCCGCCTGGTTTTCTATCAGGCTTAATATGAAACACTATGGAAAAGCTCATTTTCGAAACTAATGCACAACATCCCAGTCTTGTAGACAAAATTAAACAGGCTGTTGAAAAATTGAATGGCATCCACGAATGGAAAATCGACTTGGATTCTATTTATAATCTATTAACCATAGAAGGCATTCGATTAAATCCAACGGAAATCGAATCAGAACTTGCACTACATGGCGTTGAAGCCAGTCGGCTATATGAAGAATAGTGCTGTTACTTCCCGTATATAATTAAGCGGGAAGCTGCGTGGTTAAAAACATTCCCATTCAATAAGCGTAAACTCCGTCCAGATAAAACTCCAGGAGCATTATCTGGACGAAGAACTTAAATCTTTTTTATAATCATCGCAGAGGCGCCACCGCCACCATTACATATTGCTGCCAGTCCAATGGACGCCCCCTCTTGCCTTAAGATACTGCTTAATGTGACGATAATTCTCGCTCCTGAGCAACCTAATGGATGACCTAAGGAAACTGCGCCACCATAAATATTTACCTTATCCAATGGCAAGCCTAAAATTTGTGCATTTGCCAAAGCTACAACAGAAAAAGCTTCATTAAATTCAAAATAGTCAATATCTGAAATCGTCAGTCCAGCTTTTTTCAATACTTTTTCCGTAGCAACACTTGGAGTAGTTGTAAACCACTCTGGCGCCTGTTCGGCATCGGCGTAAGCCACAATTTCGGCTAATGGGGTCAGGCCAAGCGCACTCACTTTTTCAGCAGACATCAGAAGTACTGCCGCAGCCCCGTCACTGATTGTCGATGCGTTTGCTGCAGTGACCGTTCCATCCTTTTTGAAGGCGGGTTTAAGTTCGGGTATCTTATCAAAATTGACTTGAGAAAACTCCTCATCCCGTGAAACGGTCATTTCCCCTTTACGCGTTTGTATTGCTATAGGCTGAACCTCTTTTAAAAATTTATTTTTTTGCCAAGCATCGAGACTGCGCTTATAAGAACTGATTGCATAATTATCTTGGTCTTCGCGGCTGATATTGTATTTTTCGGCGCATAATTCTGCAAAGACACCCATTGCTTCATTCGAATAGGCATCACTAAGACCGTCTCGCTGTAAGCCATCGCTGAGATTTTGAGCTCCAAACCTGGCGCCCCAACGCATGGTATTTGCATAAAATGGCACTCTACTCATGCTCTCCATCCCACCTGCAATTACGATATCTGCATCTCCCAGTAAAATGGACTGTGCAGCCACCGCTATTGCTTTCATTCCGCTTGCACATACCTTATTGAGCGTTGTTGCGGAAGTATGATCTGACAAACCAGCCAATCGGGCGACCTGCCGGGCTGGGGCCTGACCCAGATCAGCTTGCAAAACGGCACCAATAATAATTTCATCAATTGAATCAGTAGAGACACCTGTTTCAGCCATTACAGCGCGGACAGCATGAGCAGCGAGATCTGGAGCTGAGATAGACGACAATGCACCGCCAAAACTTCCAATTGGCGTACGTTTCGCGGCAACGATAAATACTCTCTTTGACATGGTATAAAAAGTTTATAATTATGCCTAAAGATAAAAAATATAAGAGAGACAACACAACAACTCAGTTTTATTTTTTGTATAAAAACAAAATAAATGGATAAAAATCAACCAAAAAACTTCCCTACCTAAACAATTTAACAGAAAATAAAGAATAAAAATTTGCGAAAAGCGAAGGCTTTTCATTAAATTCGTTTACATAAAATCCTAGCGAGCGGGCATTCATAAACCCACGCATATAAAATAACCAGAAGCAAGATAAACGATTATGCAGACAATCCGGTTTACAGCTGAACATCAAATTTTTCGCGACACACTTCGCGCATTTATTCGGAAAGAAATCATTCCCTATGTCGATGACTGGGAAAAACGGGGAGAAATAGATCGAAGTATCTGGAAGAAGATGGGTGACATGGGACTCATGGGGCTCAATTATCCAGAAGTTTATGGCGGAGTTGATCTCGATTTTTATTACTCGCTGGTGCTTTGTGAGGAATTGTCCTATTGCTTCTCAGGAGGATTTACCATCTCCGCACTTGTTATCCAATACATGTCCGCCCCTTATTTATTGAAATATGGTTCAGATGAGCTAAAAACACGTTATCTTAAACCGGTCATAGCTGGCGATATGATCAGTGCAGTTGCAATTACTGAACCCGGTGCAGGCTCCGATGTGAAACATATCAAAACGACCGCAGTTCGCGACGGCGACTTTTATATTGTCAACGGTTCCAAAACGTTTATTACCAATGGTTACTACGGGGATTTCTTCATCACCGCGGTCAAAACCGATCCCAATCAAGGTACAAAGGGTATTAGTCTACTAATTATCGATAAAAATACACCGGGAGTTTCTACAAATAAGATTAATAAATTAGGCTGGCATGCATCGGATACTGCCGAATTGGGATTTAACAATGTCAGGGTTCCCATTGCCCACCTTGTCGGGAAAGAAGGCGAAGGATTTCGTTATTTAATGGACGGTCTCCAACTGGAGCGGCTTACTGCTGCCATACATAGTATTGCAACCGCAGATTCTGCCCTTCAATATACACTCGAGTATATCGCACAGCGGGAAGCTTTTGGAAAAAAAATTCAGGAATTCCAAACCATCAGACATCGCATTGCACAAATGACTGCAGATATCGCCACGACTAAAGCCTTTGTTTATCATTGCTGTGATCTTCAAAACCAGCATGAGTATGCGGTACAGGAATGCTCTATTGCTAAATTACAAGCGAGCGAACTCGCGGTACAAGTGGTCAATCAGTGTCTCCAACTATTTGGTGGTTATGGTTTTACCGAAGACTATAAAATAGCACGCTTGTATCGGGATGTACGTGTCGGCACAATTATCGGCGGAACGTCAGAAATCATGCTCGAAATTATAGCGAAAATGACAATAGATAATATCACTTATCAATCGGGTAAGTCTAATTAAAATATTCTTATCAATTTTCTAGTATCATGGATGAAAATAAACCTTCTTTACAACAATCCCTTTTTCACATCGAGCGGGATAATCTACAGATTGCTACGATAAGTCCCCTATCAACGGTACTTCCCGAACAACTGCATATCGTAGATTATCTCCTGCAATTTGCCGATTTAGTTACCTCTACGCTTCAACAGGAAGATACAACTGGCGTAATATACTATTGTCCGATTCCGGCCGGAAAAATCGAATATACCCCATTATTTAATCAATTCCTCCCTAGTGATTCAACTGCATCAACATTAAAGTCACTTATACTGAAAGTCTTGGCATGGAAAGAGTTGAACAAGCCTATCGTCTCGATTTTTACAGAAAACTGTACAGATATTGCACTGGCAACTATGCTATGGGCTGGTTACCGTATTGCCCCCCAAAAGCTCAAATTTGGCTTCCCGGAAAGCAAATACGGTTTGTTTACAGGTTTTGGAAGTACCATTTATTTACCTTCATTGATCGGGAATTCCGCTACCTTAAATCTTCTAACGCAGGGCAAGCTCATGAATAGTGAAGAAGCTTACAAACAGGGATTAATTGATGAAGTTTCGCAGCAACAAGACGAGGGCATATTACTGGCAAAAAAATGGATTCTTAGAAATCCCCTTCTGATTTCAGAGGAAACCCAACAAATAGATCAGGTAAGCCCTGAAGCCATTCTCAATATCCAAAGAAAGACACGTGGCTTATACCCCGGAACGAATGCAGTCGTAGAATTGGTAAAGAAAAGAGCTTCGTCTACCCCAATTCAAGCGATCGAGCAAGAGGTCACTTTATATCTTGAAGTGCTCAATCGCCCCGAACCGCTCCATATGGTCCGAACCCTCTATTATGGCGTTCAAGATGCGCAATCACCAAGCCGAATTCGGCTACTGAATAACTATAGCTTAAAAAAAATAGGAATTTTAGGTGCAGGAATGATGGGATCGGGTATTGCCTACGAAGCTGCCCGGGCAGGAATCGAAGTTGTTTTAAAAGATGTTACAATCATTCAGGCCGAAGGGGGCAAAGCTTATTCGACCCAGCTTTGCGAAAAATTGCTAGCTCTTGGAATCCTGAACCAATCTCAACACGAACAATTGCTTTCCCGCATAAAACCTACGGAAAAAGTCGACGACCTCAATGGATCGGACTGTATTATAGAAGCTGTATTTGAAGATTTTCCTTTAAAAGCAGCCGTCACTCAGGAAAGCCTTCCCTATTTGGCAGATAACGGTTTTTTCGCCTCAAATACAACCTCTTTACCCATTACTGAGCTTGCAAAAGCAGCTCATGATGCCAAAAGTTTTATCGGCATGCATTTCTTTTCTCCCGTGGACCGCATGCCACTGGTAGAGATTATCTGCGGAAAGGAAACTGATGAAATAACCTTGGAGAAAGCACTTACAACAGCATTAAGGCTTAATAAAATTCCAATAATAGTGCATGATGGCCCGGGATTTTTTACGTCGCGCATTTTCTTCAACTATTTACTGGAGGGCATCACAATGGTACTGGAAGGAATTTCTCCTTTGCTGATCGAAGAGGAAGCGGTCGCAGCAGGATTTGCAGTGGGCCCTTTGGCGGTATTGGACGAAATATCTCTGGAATTGATGCTTCATGTTTACGATCAATTTCCTGCTCTCCACGCCAGCCAGCAACGGGCATATAGCTACCTCAAAAAAATGGTCGACCAGGGAAGAAAAGGTAAAAAATCAGGCGCTGGATTTTACGATTATGACATAGAAAGCAAAAAGAAAACAATTTGGAAAAACCCGACTATATCACTACAATCAAACACTTTAACCCCACCAACTATTCGTAAAAGACTGCTTCATGTCATGGCATTAGATAGCTATCGTTGTCTAGAAGGGGGGATAATTGACCGACCTATTGACGGCGATATTGGCGCAATTTTAGGAGTAGGTTATGCTTCTTATACAGGTGGGGTATTTGGTCATATCGACCTCACAACCCTCCCGATTTTCGTAGCGGAATGCCAAGCATTTTATGCTTACGGTGAACAATGGGATGTACCGGAATCATTAAAAGAATTAGCGAAGCGGAATTTCAAATTTTATAATGGCTTCCTTTCAAATTGGCATTAGATGATCTGCTTATTCGTTTTGCCGAATACTGCAGCGCTATAGTATGAACACGATTAACACTGGAATATCAACCGTAAACTTAAAAACCTTCATGATTTCGAAAGGACCAACAGTTGCGAAAACCGAGTCAAGGCCTTTTCCTGCTGATAAGAAACGGACCATTCAGCAAAAAGATAAAAACGACCAAATAGTAAGAATAAAGTTATCTGAATTGAATAATTTAGTAGTATCAGGGCAATATGATTAAAATAGGGGAAGCGATTTGCTCCCCTATTTTTATTGTGCAAACAAATCCATAAGATAAGAAACATCCTGATCAACAAAAGTATCGTAGTCCAATGTTGCTTCGAGTATCTGCCGCTGTTTCTTTTCAGAAAATACCCGCGCAAGGTTGGTTTTATATTTTTCGATTAACTTAGGGATTCCTTCTGCCCTACGTCTTGGATGGCCTATCGGGTACTCGACAACCAATTCAGGCAATAGGGTCCCATCATTCAACTCAATTGTCAAAGCATTTGAAATAGCCCGCTTCTGTGGGTCGTGGTAGTCCGAGGTGAATCGAGAGTCTTCAATACAGAAAATTTTATCGCGAAGCTCATCTATTCTCGGATCTGAAGCAATATGATTTTCATAATCTTCAGCTGTTAAACGGCCAAAGATTAAAGGGACGGCAACCATATACTGAATGCAGTGATCGCGATCTGCAGGATTATGTAAAGGTCCCTTTTTATCGATGATCCGGATGGCGGCTTCATGTGTACGAATTGTTACGCGCGCAATATCCGCACTACTTTTCCCAAATTCCTTCAATTGCTGATGAAGTTGCATAGCAGCTTCGGCAGCTGTCTGTGCATGGAACTCGGCAGGGAAGGAAATTTTAAAGAGTATATTTTCCATTACATAGGATCCGTAGGCACGTTGAAATTTAAATGCATTGCCTTTAAAAGACACATCGTAAAATCCCCATATTGGAGCAGTCAGAACAGACGGATACCCCATTTCTCCGGTCTTCGCAATCAAGGCTAAACGAACGGCACGTGAAGTAGCATCACCTGCGGCCCAGGATTTTCGGCTGCCTGTATTGGGAGCGTGCCGGTAAGTACGTAATGCCTGGCCGTCCACAAAAGCCAAAGAAACCGCATTAAGAAGTTCCTCTTTTGTCAGCCCTATCAGTCGACCCACAACAGCTGTTGAAGCTACTTTCACTAAAATAACATGATCTAAGCCTACTTTATTGAACGAATTTTCAAGGGCCAAAACACCTTGTATCTCATGCGCCATGACCATGGCTTCCAGTAGCTGCTTAGCTTTCAAAGGCTTCTGACCATTTGCGATGTGAGTCCTACTCAACCAGTCCGCTACAGCTAAAATCCCGCCGAGATTATCAGATGGATGTCCCCATTCGGCAGCAAGCCAAGTATCATTAAAATCCAACCATCGAACGATTGTACCGATGTTAAATGCTGCCTGAACTGGATCGAGCTGGAAATTCGTACCCGGCACTCTTGCGCCATTTGGTACAATAGTTCCGGGTACAATTGGTCCCAGCAATTTCGTACAAGCAGGATAGGTTAAAGCCTCCAAACCACAACCTATGGTATCAAGAAAACAGTAAAATGCCGTATTCCATGCTACTTTTTCTTCAATTGTATAATTTAGGACGTAGTCCACAATGTCCACTAAAACCTGATCTGGCTGTGGCCTCTCATTTGATATTGCTGAACTCATTATTTTATTTCGTATAAGATTGTCGTTCGAAATTCTTTATATTGTTTTTTACGTTTCCTTGTCCTCAAATTATCCCCGACCGAAACTTCTGTTTATTCCTAAATCAGAATTTATCGTTCGGAAATAGGGACGAAAGGCCTATCGTCTGGCCCTATATAATTTGCACTTGGTCTGATAATTTTTCCATCTTGCCGTTGTTCAAATACGTGTGCCGACCAACCGGTGATACGAGCTAGAACAAATAATGGCGTAAACATTTCTGTTGGAATTCCCATTAGATGGTAGGATACGGCAGAATACCAATCCAAATTGGGAAACATTTTCTTTTCTTCCCACATCACCTTTTCCAATCTTTCCGCAATCAGATACAGTGTCATGTCTCCTGCTTCTTCGGACAGCTCCTTGGCTACCTGTTTAATTACTTGATTTCTTGGATCCGAAATCGTATACACAGGATGGCCAAAACCAATAATAACCTCTTTATTTGCCAAGCGTTTACGGATATCGGCTTCCGCTTCATCGGCATCCGCATAACGACTCTGGATTTCAAATGCTACCTCATTGGCTCCACCGTGCTTGGGACCACGAAGCGCACCAATAGCACCTGCTATACAGGAATACAGATCAGATCCTGTCCCAGCGATGACCCGCGCACTAAAGGTCGAAGCATTAAACTCATGTTCAGCGTATAAATTAAGCGAAATCTGCATGGCCCTTACCCAAGATGCCGAAGGGGATTTACCGTGAAGCAGGTGCAAGAAATGCCCTCCTAAAGTGGAATCAGCGGTCTCCACCTGAATCTCGCGTCCATGCTGACTAAAATGATACCAGTATAGCAAAGCTGAAGCCATGGAAGCCATCAGACGGGTGGCGATATCCCGTGCACCAGCAATGGGATGACTTTCTTTTTCGGGTGATACACTTCCAAAAAAAGAGACATAAGTCCGCAAGACATCCATCGCATGGGCGGTAGACGGTAGCTGCTTCAGTACTTGCTGAACGGTAATCGGCAACCCACGCTGACTAATCAGCTGGCTTTGATAGCCAGTTAACTGCGCCTGCGTTGGTAAACTACCATAAACAAGCAAGTAAGCCACCTCCTCAAAACTAGCCTGGTACGCCAAATCCAAAATATCATACCCTCTATAATGCAAATCATTGCCACTTTTACCCACAGTACTCAGCGCGGTATTCCCAGCGGGTACTCCCGAGAGTGCAACACTTTTCTTGGGTTTAAAACTAGTATCTTTTGTCTCTTCCATCTGTCTATAATTATTTGTTAAACAATTTATCCAATCGATTTTCATAGGCATAATAATCGATACTTCTATACAGCTCTTCTCTCGTTTGCATCTGGTCAATCACTTTAGCCTGGCTACCATCTTGTCGGATATGATGATACACATTTGTTGCAGCTTTATTGGCAGCCCTAAAAGCGGACAAGGGATATAACACGATGGAGACATGCGCCTGACGCAGCTCATCAAGGTTACACAAAGGAGTTTGCCCAAATTCGGTGATATTAGCCAAAACAGGTAAGCCAGTCGCTGCGCTAAATTGAATATATTGATCCAATTGATGCACAGCTTCGGCGAAGATAAAGTCTGCCCCTGCCTCCTTATAGGCAACAGCCCTTTCCAGAGCAAGATCCAGACCTTCAGAAGCAAGAGCATCAGTACGCGCACCGATGACAAAATCGTCGTCGGTCCGTGCATCCACAGCAGCTTTCAGCCGATCAACCATTTCGAATTTTGACACAAGCTCTTTTCCGGGGCGATGCCCACAGCGTTTAGCCCCTACTTGATCTTCCATATGTATTGCCGCCGCACCTACTTTAATTAACGATTTTATGGTACGTGCAACATTAAACGCCGATGGGCCAAAGCCTGTATCAATGTCCACCAGAAGTGGAAGATTACAGACATTTGTAATGCGGTCAACATCAATCAACACATCCTGAAGCGTTGTAATGCCAAGATCCGGGATTCCCAATGATCCGGCGGCAACACCACCACCAGAAAGATAAATTGCTTTAAAGCCAGCCTGCTGGGCCAAAAGGGCATGATTGGCGTTAACAGCCCCAACAACTTGCAACGGATTTTCGTTCTTAATTGCCTCCTTAAAAAGGAAACCGGGAGATTTAATCATCATATCGAATTTTGAAATTCAACACATCATAACCTGTCACGATCCAAGCCATGAATGCTATTTAAGTTTATATAGTTTCGACATCCATTTATCGGACTGTCCATCTTAAAGATACTAATTACCAAGGCAATTAAACAAATTATTTTCTATATTTCAGATCTTTTACAGAAGAAAATACGGTTAAACATAAAAGAACATTACATCTAAAACGTTCAAAAAAAAAGCCATGAACTGGGGTTCATGGCTTTTTTTCATTAATCCAAGTAGGCGCCTTCTCAATTTTTAGAATACAAAACCAAGAGAAATGATTTATTTTTCAATAAATTTCTGTCCATGAAAAACACGTTTTGCCAGACCTCTTTTCACTTCGAGCTGATTTCGCCATTGCTCTTCTTTAGCGACATGGAGCTTAGCGCGCGCAAACTCCTCCAGACATTCTGCTAACCGCTCAATGGCAAGCTCTTTGTTCTGCAGTTGCGATCTTGTGTCCATCACTTGAACACTTACGCCTGTTGGGCGATGTGTTGCCCTTATTGCTGAGCTTACTTTATTGACGTGCTGCCCTCCGGCTCCACTACTGCGCATAGACTGAAAATGTACATCCTTCAAATCCAACACCTTCTTCTTTGTAGGTGGGTGACAGCTTTTAATTTCGACAAACCAATTCTTACGCCTGTGTAAAGGCCTAAACGGACTTTTGCAGACCCAACAGATGGTGCCACGCCAGCGCTCGACAAATAGGCCAAGGTCACACCCTGTCAATCTCACGATTATTGAACATGGCAATCCTTCAAGGAGCTCTGCTTTCATCACCATTAGTATTACACCATTTTTGTGGGCTTCCGATGACATACGGTCAACCACAAGCCGCACAGCCAAATTACATTCCTTAGGACCTCGTCCTGAGGTAACTTGCAAATACATTTCCTCTACCATACTATTTATCCATGCGAACAATTTTTGGACTGAATGTACCAAGGACATGAACCAGTTCTTCCTGCAATTTCATCACCCGATGAATATCCTTATAAGCTCGCGGAGATTCATCCAGCGACCCACCGATTAATTCGACCCCATGGTCCTCTAAATCTTTCAGCATGGCACTTTTGGTCAAGCTATTTATACAAGCAGACCTCGACATCGCGCGTCCCGCTCCATGTGAAGCAGATTGTAAGCTCAAAATATTTCCCTTTCCTTCCACAATAAACCCAGGCGCTGTCATCGAACCAGGAATTACCCCCAATACGCCTTTACCTGCAGGTGTTGCTCCTTTTCGGTGCACAATACATTCATTACCATCCACAGATTCCTTCCAGGCAAAGTTATGATGATTTTCGATCGTCAACACAGGTTGTACCCCGAGTGCCTTGGCCAAACGTCTATGAATATCTTCATGGCATGCTTGGGCATATTCTCCGGCTAAATTCATGGCCATCCAATATTCCTGTCCCTCCTGTGTCGCCAAATCCAACCAGGCCAAGTGCTGAACATGCCGAGGTAAAGGACATAAACGAGCCGCAAGAGCTGTATAATGTTGAGCGATATTCGCCCCCAGGCCTCGGGATCCACTATGGGACAAGACAGCTAAATATTGCCCGGGTACTATCCCCCACTCTGCTCGTGTAACACCAAGCTCAACAACTCCAAGCTCGACAAAATGATTTCCGCTTCCAGAGGTCCCAAACTGCCTGTATGCCTTACTCAATAAGGATTTCAGCAGTGGAATTTCGCTGAATTCAGTTTTGGTAAAAATCGCATGATCGTGCTTCACCGGATGCGTGTCATACAAACCAAATTTGGTATTTTCCTTTAGTATATTTTTTAGCTGGAATTCCCGCCCCTTAAAATAACTGCCAGGTAAATCGAATATCGATAAGCTCATACGGCATCCTATATCAACTCCTACACCATAGGGTATAACCGCATTTTCTGTTGCCAAAACTCCTCCAATAGGAAGACCGTAGCCCGTATGTGCATCGGGCATCAGCGCCCCTTGCTTCGCAATAGGTAGTTTCAACGCATCGTACAGCTGCTTTTTTGCCTGCTCATCAATTTCATTTTCACCAAATATGGTAAATGGAGCACCATGCTCGTTAAGCTCCCGCATGCGTACTTCAACGGGTTTAACCAAGCCCTCAGAGACTTTCCCCCATATATTGTGCCCCATAAACCTATTGGGGTCCTTCAGAACCTCCGTTAATTCAAGAAGAATGGTTTCTTTATTTTCTTTCTTCCGATGATGCGTAATCAATCCTAAAGCTGTATTAACTATATTATTTTGTGGAAAACCTATTTTTAATAGATCTTTCCCAGATAATTTACTTCCCATTTTTATAAAAAACTATAAAACACTAGCCATCAAAGTTCTCTCGAAAATTGACAGCATTTTAAAAAAATTCGGGAATATTCTATTGGAATTAATCGTTCAATTCAGCTACTAAGCTGCTTACTACACATTTAACATAGACTCCATCGTGCTGCAGGTAAGCGCACAGCTATTAAGCCCATTAAAAATTTGCTTATGTTCATTGAACAGAAAATCCGGAAAATAAAAAGCCCGAATGAACTTCGGCTTTTTCATCTGTTTAAATTGGTTTATTCGAAACTATGGACTTGATCTAACGAACAATCTCTACGAGATTGCATACATCAAGATGCTTTCATAATTTAAAGAATATCTTAAATACAACGAAAAGCACGAAGATTGCCTTTGGCAAATCCATTTGCCTTAAAAGCTTGCTGTGTTATAATCTTGGCGACCAACATATCTCTTCGTGTTTAATTGTTAAAAAATTATTATCGGGTGCAAATATAGGTAAGTTAAGCTTAAACTTCCAATTTTTACAACATTTAATTTGAGTTGAATGGTAAGGGATCTTTTAAAACAAATTTAAAATCAAATGTACGCTCACCTCTTGTTATCCGAAACCTCATCTCCTTTCCCTCTTCTGTCTTGAATAGATTATGAATAGATTCCAGCGAGAAAGATGATGCGGATCTACCATTGATCCGTAGCACTTTATCGTCAGGCATCAATCCCGCAATTGCCGCAGGTGAGCCTGCACGTACCGTTGCAATCTTATACATATTTCTGAGTACAAAACGATATTGTACGCTATTATCCATTCTTACTTCTGTACCGCCGTCCTTCTGAAGAACAACAGGAATCTCTTCCTTTTCGTATTTAATCCCATCATGTATAATTTCCAAACCACTCATATTTAAATAGTAAAACCGATCGAAATCTTTATTCTTACGAAGGTATACCATTTTATTTGGATAGTCAAAAACGACCTTAAAGCGACGTAACAGTTCATTTCCAATGGAGCCTATCCGCTCGCTCACAAAAGTTGCGTGCTGCAAAGAGCTCAATTCGGGATAGGCAACCAGCGGGTAATTCATCGTAAATGGTCCCAACTCAAGGGACCTTATTCGATTTCTTTTCCCATAGATCTCACCATTAAAGCCCTGACCTATGTAATCCTCGATAAAGGGAGGTTTAATGTCAAAATTATTTAATTTTGAAGGAATAAGCATTAAAGCATCACTATTTCCCATATCAATTAACACACGGCCATCAATTGCTTCATTTCCCTGTTTAAAAGCCACCGATACATAGGGTCGACTATTTAAAATATCTAGAGGCAAAGGCTGCATTTTAGCCAATCCTTTCGGCTGACTATCTTTATGGTATAAGGTAATTCGATGTTTCTGAAAATCCATTTCTACCGGATAGTTTTCAAAAAAACGGCTTCCCATAATCCCATTGACCTCTATTCCGATTCGGGTAGAAATATCAATATGTGCATTTTGTAGAATATAGATCGGCTGATCTAAATCCTCATAAACATCAGCAACAATGACGTGATTATTTATAGACAGATAACCATCTAACCCTTCGCTCCTACCTAAACCCTGAAATTTATTAACGAAAACGGCACTGTCAATTGATTTTAAAGTCTCTCCAAATATCATCGTTTCCTTAACCCCCGTATCCAATAGAAAGTTCATCCGATATCCATTAACCTGAACCGGAATAACGACTAAATTATGTACAAAAAGGAAGGGCAGTTTAACATTCTTTTTTCCTTTTAGGACAAAGCCAACCTGCCCATGTCCGAGAAAAAAACATACTAATGCCAAAGATAAAAATAACGCTTTCATCCAAGTTTATATTTGGTATTTCCAATTTAAACAACAATATTCAGATAAAAAAAAGTTTACACAAAAAAAAGCTCCTATCTTATTACAAATTCGTGGGTAGTCAATTTATCTTTCTTATAGACAAGTCTGGTTCAAGATTACACCTCCTTTACCGTTTCTTTGCTGTTTTATTGCTTTTTTATCGTTAAAATACCAAAGAATAAACAAAGAAACACCACATAAATAGCGAACGAATACCAAGGAAGGTCTAATGAATGTAGCTACAATAAGCGAAGAAACACCAAAGAGTAAGCAATAGCTGCAGCAAATTAGAATCAAATAGTTATCAAATTAGTATTTTAGACATTGCTTGTTCAGTGATTGTTCAGTGCTTGCTCAGTGATCGCTCAGTAGACACTGAATAACAAGTGACTAATCGCTGTCTAAAAACTGATTGAAAATTGGGATTAGGTATAAGCTGATATCAGGATGTATCAGCTTTAATGTTTGTCTTGATCAGTTAAAATCAGCCAATTGTGGTAATCATCAAAAAAGTCAGACCCAACAAATGTAAAAAAAAAGCCTCTTTACTGAATGTAAAGAGGCTTTTGTACTCCTAAATGATTATTTGTTGAATGAATTTATTGAAAGTTTGAAAAGAATTGCTGCTTTAAATTACGAATAATCAACTTGTAAAAATGAGAGATAAGTTGATGCCGAATAATTTAGATATTTAATCACTATACTTCATTATAGGAAATGTAAGCAAATTGATGAGATGATCGAAAGTAAGCGTGATTGGAAGTTTATTCCAATCACGTGGAAGTGTAACTAAAACTGTGTCATTGGATAATTAACCAAAATCTAAAAGCCTCTATCAATTTTGAGCGTATCCCCCAATTTAATATAAAGTTGGGATATGGTCAAGCCCCAGTTATGCACTGGCATTGTCCACTTTTTAGAAATGTTCTTTATTATCAGAAATATCAGCTTCATAAGAGCCTGCTCAGAACTGAATGCACCCTTAGCCTTCGTAATTTTTCGGATCTGACGGTGTATTACTTCAATAGGATTAGTGGTATAAAAGTCTTACGCACCTGCTCATCATACTCAAAAAAGTAGAGAGGTTGATCCAGTTATCGAGCCATGACTTAGCGGCTATGGGATATTTCTTGCCCCATTTCTCTTCAAAGACCAGTAGTTTTTCATATTCCATTTCTTCGTTTACAGCTTTACAAACGGGCTTTAAATCTTCAATAACAGCCTTTTTGTCCTTTTCAGTAACGTAGCGCATGCTTGATCTAATCTGATGGACAACGCATAACTGACCTTTTGTTTTTGGAAAAATAGTTTCTATAGCTTCAGGAAAGCCATTCAGTCCATCAATACAGGCTATCAGGATGTCCTCTACACCGCGTTGCTTTAGATAGGTGAGTACGGATAGCCAGAATTTTGCTCCTTCGTTTTCCGAACTATAAAGCCCTATCAGGTCTTTGCGACCATCCATTCCTATGCCCAAGATATTATAAATGGCCCGGGACTCAACTGTACCATTCTGACGGACTTTATAATGCATGCAATCTAGGAAAACAAAGGGATAGACGTCTTCTAGCGGACGACTTCGCCACTCGCTAACAGCAGGCATGACGCTTTCTGTAATACGGGATATTTCAGTTGCAGAAATCTCCATAGCATACATCTCGCGGATAAAATCACTTACTGCACGTGTGCTCACACCTTTGGCATACATACTCAGCACATGACATTCCAGCTGTTCTGTTATAATAAGCTGACGTTTGGGAACTACCTTGGGCTCAAATGTACCAGATCTATCCCGTCCAGATTCAAGTTCAAATGTACCGGTATTAAGACCTCGAACCGTCTTTTTGACCTTGCCATTCCGACGATTGGAGTTCCCGGAAGCTTTATCTTCCTGAAGGTGACTTTCCATCTCGCTATCCATTATCGACTCCAGTAAATGCTTCATTAAGGGCGCTAGAACGCCATCATTGGGGGATAAACTTTTTCCGTTATAAAGACCTTGCATAGCTTCCTCTTTGAAGCGTTCAAAACGGCGAAGCCCCCTTGAGTGCCATTAAAAACAAACACTAACGAAAAATCAAATGGGGTCTTTTCTTTCATAACCATGACCTTTGAATAATGAAATATAAAAACCTTATTGAATTATTCCGTTGACAAAGTTTACGTTACAGTCTCCAATACTTAGGAAATTGCTGAATAATGCTATGCCATTTATAGTTATCTTGAAATTCCACAAAGCTTCTTTTTCGAATTAAATACGATATTAGGAGCCTCTAAAAAATATTTCTCAATTTGTTGTTTATTACATTATTATCCTATTAGTTTCTACATTAAAATTAGGGTTCTTTACCAGAAAACATAAAATAAATATTTTCAATTGTTCAGTTCTTCCAACTGCGAATAAAACAGGGGTAGTAATTCTTATTGCAACCTTCCCCGTAAGCACAATATTTTTATTTGGAAATACTGTCATCTACTCTTTAATTCATAGCTCTATTATTCATGTAGTTTTAAATTTGATCACATTATAAAATCTAAATATTGATCCAAAAGGGCAATTCATATAACAAAATCAACATGTTCATAAAAAAAAAGTGTACAGAAACGATAAAGAAATGATGTTTGTAAAAAAAATATTATGCAACAACAACCAACAAATGAATTACAGCACTATCTGGAACTTGAAGTACTGACAGTTTCCAACTTCAATACCAAGGTGATCCGAGCTTCGGGAAAAGATACCCTTTCTGATGATGAATCTGTTCCCACCTTCGTAACATCGACATTATTTTAATCGGTTTCCAACAATTATCCATTCCTATAATGGTCATGAATTGCATATTAATCGAAGATGAACCACTGGCCATAAGGCAGATTTCTCAATATGTTAATGGCAATTCCGGACTTAAGCTTGAATGTGTCATAACAGATATGGATGTCTTCTATACATCCATATCTGATTGTCGGCCTAGGATTGTATTTCTTGACTACTGCATTCCCGGAGTGTCAAATATCCCAAAGCTTTTGGTGCTGATCCCTAAGAACACTATCATTGTCATAACCTCGGTACTTCCACTTATTGTCTTTCCACAAATTGAAGACTATCTGTCAAAGTTCAAATATGTAGAACTTAACAAGCCTTTTTCAGCAGAAACATTTAATAATTGTATTGATAGAATTATTGACGGTCTGTAATCTCAAACAATAATATTCATGAAATTAGTTCACTGCAGTTTTTTTTTACTGCGCGCTCCTTCCTTACCGCTCAATGCACTTCAAGAAATCAATACAACCAGATCGGTTGAGGAATTAACCACTGCCTTCCGTTCATTATTCCAGCAGAACCCGGAGATTCTCACCGCCATGATTATATCCTCACAACATTTTGGAGGAATCATACAATCCTGGTTAATAGGCAACTCAGCACTTGAGGAGAAACACCTTTCCACTCTCTACAAATATATTTCCAGAATGGCCACAAGAGCAACACCTTTCGGTATATCTGCCGGTACTGCAATAGGAACTGTCTCAAAGGAAAAAACGCATTTGGAGATTAAGTCCACCACTAAGGTATATTCACGGTTAAGTGCCTCCTTCCTTTCGAAAAAATTCAGGGGAAGTGCCATGACTGGCAGCTTAAGCAAACTGCTTATCCACAGAAATTCCACTCTATTTTACCATGGAGGACACTTCAGATATGCACAGAAGTCGGCGTCTGAGGACACAGCGATCGATAGAGTAAAAATAAAAGTAAATCCACTTTTGAAATTAGTGTATCAAAAGGTCAGTGAAGGAACTACCTATCAAGGACTAGCCAATTACCTGGTAAATAATGGATTAGAACAAAAAGCAGCACAGCATTATATAAACCAGTTAATTTACTCGGAATTTTTAATATCAGACATCGAGCCTGCTCTTTCCGGAAACAAGTATAGAAAACTCCTCTCAAATTTGCCGTTACCTTCCCCACTAAGCAAATTGGCCTCTAACGTATCATATAGAATTGATCACGATGCCGCTGAGATGCTTCTACACTGGGAGAAGCTTTCTCAGGAAACCGAAGAAAACTTGCTATCGGAGCTGGAAATAAACAGACAGTTGATTCCGGTAAAAGTTAATATTGATCGCAACCTATTAGGTACAATAGCTAAGGAATTATCAGAACTCATTCATTTGGCCGAACCTATCGAAGTGCCTGAGATTGAATTCTTCAAAAAACAATTCATCGCAAAATATGATTTGCAGGAAGTCCCTTTACTTGAGGTTATGGATTCAGATATTTCCATTGGATACGGGGACAAAACAGAACAGTACAGAGCCGCAAATCCATTATTGAAAATGCTGGCACTGTCCTCGGCGCCACATCCTAAAAAAACAATCCGGAATCAAATAAATAAAAGGTTAATAGCCAATCAAAGGACCATTGAACTTGACACCGCAGATATCATGCCTTCTGAAAATAGTGAGATCCATATACCTGCTACTTCATTCGCTTTTGGCACCTTGCACCCAAAGTCAGGGCATACGGAGGATTTCTCATTTCAGCTGAAATCCTGGGGAGGGGCATCAAGCATAACGATGATGGCACGCTTTGCTGAAATCGATCCCGTGCTGAAAGAAAAATTACAGGAGTGTGTAATCCATGACCAGCAGGCGTACGAAAATTTCATTGTTGCGGAAATTGCCCATACTCCCCATGAAAAGGATTCCAATATCCTGTGCCGTCCAGATTTTTACGCTTATGAAATACCTGTCTTAGGAAACTCCTCAAAAACTAAGGAATTTCAGATTCCGCTTGAGGATATCGTGATTTCAATAAAAAACAATAAAATCTATCTCCGCTCATTAAGACTCGATAAATACATTATACCAAGAATATCCTCAGCCCACAACTATAAAAGAGGAAATCCTATTTATAGATTCCTTGGTGACCTCCAATTTCAATATGCTCCTAATTCACTTCGATGGAACTGGAAAGAACTTGAAAAAAACGCATTTCTGCCACGCATTACCTACAAACACCTTATTCTTTCAAGGGCACGTTGGTACATAGAGAAACAGGTTATCAAAAAACCGGATCATGTTCTGATCAATGATCTGATTGAAAATTATAAGCTTGACCATATAGTACTCCTCGCAGAGGGAGATAACGAATTATACATTGATTGCCGGACTTCCCATGGACAAGGTATACTGTGTGGGAAGTTAAGAAAGGGAGCTGTTATCCTTTATGAATTCTTAAACCCAGGGGAACCTATCCTAAAAAACAGCAAAAAACAGAGTTTCTTAAATGAACTGGTCATACCCTTCATGTCAAAGATTGAAAGCATCAATGTACCTGCCCTGCAAACGGTAGTTCCACAGCATTCACCTATACGTACTTTTCCTCCGGGAACCAGATGGTCCTATATAAAACTGTATTGCGCCCCTTCGGTTATGGATGAAATCCTACGCACAAGCATACACAACATAGCGGATCAATTGCAGGAACAAGGAATCGTTGATAAATGGTTCTTTGTTAGATTCAACGACCCCGCCCCACATCTTAGAATAAGGTTCCATCATCCGGAATCGTTCCCCAATGCATTTCAGGCAACAACGGAAATCTTCCAGACCCAGCTCAATCCTTTAATAGAACACAATAAAATTATGGGTATTCAATATGACACTTATGAAAGGGAGCTGGAGCGCTATGGATTGGAAACAATCGAAACAGCCGAAACAATTTTTGCTCTAAACAGTACGATGGTATTGAGATTACTGGGTACGGAAGGTAACTGCAATCCACATTTCCAATGGCTCGCTGCCATTAAAGGAATCGATTCCTTATTCAATTCTTTTAACGTCGATATCGGGGACCGGATCCTGTTCACCAGCCGCTGGGCAGAAAATCTAAAATTGGAACTAGCTGTTTCAAAAAATGATGCCAGGCAGATCAACAGCTCCTATAGAACACATAGAGAAATTCTTCAATCTTTCCTTCACTTAGATGCCGATGATCAAGAAGCAACTGAAAAAATCTTTAGGCAACATGAATCCGCCCTTCGAAAAGTATTAAGGCCTCTTACTAAAAAACAATGGGACTTTCTACGCTCTGCAATAGGCAGTATCGTCCACATGTTTCTCAACAGATTGTTCAGCACAGATCACCGTGCCAATGAAATGGTTATATACAGCTATAGTGCCCAATATTATAAATCGGTATCAGGCCAATCCGCTTCTAAAATGATTTAAGGTTTAATTTCAAGCCTAAATAACGTGACCCTGACATGCCTGTATCCACGATTTCAAATCTTTCCTTATAATATAGGTTCAATCGCTTTCTAGCGTGATAGAGGTTCATTTCCTCATCCATATAGTACTCGGTCTCCCTTCCCTTAGCGCATTCGTTAACATTTCTCCTGTAGATGTCCAACATCAAATGATCATTCACTATATCGATGCTGATATCGACATCAGCACTCCCGGAATCCCTATCACCTTTTTTAAGCACATCGTTAATGATTGGAATGATAAGAAGAGGACGGATTATATAGGGTTCCTCCATTCTGACCATCTCCCATTTAATGTGTATCCGTTTGTCAAAGAAATTTCTCATCAATAACAGATAATCTTCGACCGCTTCAATTTCACGGGACACTTCGATATATTCATTCTTCGAATCATAAAGTGTATAACTCATCAAATTTGACAAATGGATAATCAGATCTTTTCCTTTATCGATATCCACATCCAACAGGTAATAAATATGATTCAACGTATTAAAAAGTAAAGGTGGATTGATTTCTGACTTCAAAACGTTGAGCTCCCATTCAGTCTCATCCCTTTCAAGCTTCGCTTTGTTAATATTCTCGGAAACGATCATCCTGAAAAAACGGGGACTTACGGACAAGAGGAAAAGTACCAAAACTTCGTAGGCAAATGACCGCCATTCCCTCAACACTCCCCAAAAGCCCATTCCAACAAAGGCATTTAAATATTGTCTGAACCGATAAGAGTAAGAATCATCGTGTATCCTTAAAGTATAACATAATAAATAGGTCACAAATGCCCAGGTCACGAAAATCGCGGCGATCCAGAACACAATAATAGCACATAGCCTGAGGCTTATCATGTTCTTTCTGAATAGTTTTTCGGGCCAAAAGTAAAAACTAAGCATAGCGATAAGAAGATCCTTTGTACTTAAGAGAAGGAAGATTTTAAAATCACTTACCAATCTATGATAGTGAAGGGAGTAAAAAGTAAAAATAAAACCCCAAAACACAACCTGGAAAACAACCTGTTTTTTTGTGAAAACTAATTTTTTCATGCAGCTCTTTGATTTGGATCAGTTCCCAGTCGTAATTAATGGAATCTTCATATTGACACAAAATAAACTGTCCTTTTTATCTATATCCAGATTGTAACGCCCGGAGTAGTACAATTCTAACCTCCGTTTCACATTCATCACTCCGATACCTCCATATCCCGTCCGGCCCGTTCTTTCCCCTGCCTTACCTAAGTCGCAAAATCTGTTTTCAACATTCATATGTAAACATCCATCAGCAACTTTTACCTCGACAGACACAAAATTGTTGGTTGGATTCTTATCCGGGCCGTGCTTAAATGCATTTTCTATGAATGAAATCATTAAAAGTGGTATGACGGAATATTTTTCTGCCGGTCTGGAAATTTCTGATATGACCTTTACCTTGCTGCCATACCTAAGCCGCATCAGGGATAGGAAATCGCTTATGAAGTCCAGCTCTTTGTCAAGATCGATGGTCTCGTTTTTGGACTCATATACATTATAACGCATCAGTGTACTTAATCTTAAAACCATTTCCTTTCCCTTTTCCACATCAAAATCCAGAAGAAGATAAATATTATTCAAGGTATTGAATAGAAAATGGGGGTTTATCTGGGATTGCAGGAAATTCAATTCCAACTGCATATTTTGGCTTTCACGCCTATAATTGGTAATTTTTTCATCCACCGCAAACTTCATCCATCGCGGTCCCAATGCCAGTATAAAAATACTCATGAAGTCGGGACCAAAACGCAAAAAATCAATGATCATCCTACTGGGGCCCTTTGCGATCACATAATCAAGGAAAACGTCAAAGCGCGCATTATAACCGGTAGCAGTGGATCGAAAAAAATAACTCACCGCATAGGTCGATAATATCCAGAAGACATAGAATGTCAGAAACCAGGCTGCAAGAACAAAAAAAGTCCTGGCTAAAGAAAAGTAAGCACGGATACTCTTATCTGGCCACAGCAAGAAACAGATCAAAAATATACAAACATCCTTAGCAACAAATAGATACATATATGGCGTATCTCCAATTGCGTCGCGATAGGCTAATAGGAAAATAAAAAAAACGACGATCAAAAGGATGGCATTAAAAAGCTTGATTCCGGCAAAACCCTCAAACCAGTCCCTGATAACCTTTCCCTGCATATTTTTGGAATTATCTTAAATTCATTTTCTTGAAGACTTCCTCCCTATATGTCGATCCTAAAGGAATATCTTTAATACTGCCTTTCATCACTATTTTGTCGGGTCCGATGGCCCTAACCAATTTAAGGTTTATGATGTATGATTTATGGACCCGCAGAAATACATCACTGGGCAGAAACTCAATGATTTTCTTGAGTGAGTTTATGGTCAAATACTCCTTCTCAACCGTATTTATCTTTATATATTCCCTTTCACCCTCTATGAACTGAATATGCTCGTACGGAATAAGATAGTTCATATATTTATCCCGTAAAGTAAAACAGCCTGTCTGTTGTTTTACAGATTCCTGATCTTGCCGGGAAATCACATCGTTTAACCTAACCAGCGATTTCATCAATCGATCAAAGGTATAGGGCTTTCTAATAAAGTCAAAGACCTCCAGATCATAACTCTCAGCGGCATAATCAGCCATCCCCGTAATAAAGATAAAATATGGTCTCTTCATTAAACTCTTAAGGAATTCCATGCCATTTAGCCCCGGCATATTTATATCAGAAATAATAAGATCAACCTCATTATCCATTAAATAGGATAAGGCTTCTATTCCATTGTCAAAACTGGCTTTTAAATTGCAGAATGGGATCTGCATAATATGTTTTTCGATCCCTTGCTTTGCCAACGGTTCATCCTCAATCAAAATACAATTTATCATACAATTTTTTTCAATATAGCGTTCTTTATTACTGCTGCTTTTGATGGACAGAACTTGATCTCCGGACCGATTTAACAATTGTAATAAACATTAGAATTGACAATATATTAAAATTCCTTAACATAAAAGATAATTCATCATTTAAGTTACATAACCGTATATAATTTAACTACGGACCAACTGCATTAATTTCCTAGCCACAGGTAAGATACGGTATACGTCAAAAAAGTGGTGCCGAACATCTGAAAATAGTCAATCGAAGTAAGGAATGGCTAAAACAACAATTTATAAAGCTCCTATCAGCGGGCGACCACTACCTACCTCATTGCTTCAGACCGCCGATATTTTAAATATTACTACCATATCAGCCAGTTCATCCAATGAATGGTCTCAGGACCAGGGTTGTACATCATTTCTGAAGGTCGATTAAACGATCATCATGCCCTTAACGATGAAAATGAAGGCTTACTGCGGAAATCAAGGCTTATTAACTACAATATCCGGTTGGACTTCCAAAGGAATTCCAAACCGGAGGAAATGGCATCATGGTTACAAAAGGCTGGTCAAACCCTTTCACTCAACTCCAGTATATAGTCTTCTACGCGAACAAGTCCATGAGCTACTTTCAAAAATTTTCAGCATCAACCACTTAATGACGCTGTAATTTTTTATCCGTGCCCAGCCGTTTATTTACCATGGAAACGAGGATCGAAATTCAAACTTCCATCATTCGCAAAATTAATTTCCGAGTTCCAGCTGATTACGTACAAGATCAAAGTATTCTCCTTTTTTTGCAGCCAGTTCCTGATGGGAACCTACTTCAACAATTCTACCATTTTTTAATACGACAATTTGGTCCGCCTGCTTTACGGTTGACAGCCGGTGTGCGATGATAACCCCGGTCTTATTTTTCAGGAATAGCTGTAGATTATCATGTATGACTTTCTCGTTTTTAGAGTCCAGTGCAGAAGTGGCCTCATCAAGAAATATGAAATCAGGGTCTTTATATATGGCCCTGGCAATAAGTACCCTTTGCTTCTGTCCTCCAGACAATGCATTGCCTGCGGCTCCTATCTTCGTTTTGACCCCTTGGGAAAGACCTGCTATAAAAGTTTCGATATTGGAGATCTTTACCGCCATGTCAAATTTTTTTTCATCAATCAGTTCCTCTCCCGTTGCAATATTCCGTTCAAGTGTCTCCGAAAATATAAAACCGTCCTGCATCACCACTCCACAGAGCTTGCGCATATCTTTAGATGAAATCCTCTCCATATCGACATCATTAAAATATAACGCCCCATCTGTTGGGGAATAAAATTTTAAGAGCAGTTTCATCAACGTTGTTTTTCCACTGCCGCTGGCTCCGACGATCGCAGTAATCTTCCCATGTGGGATATGAAGGTTCAAGTCCCGTAGCACATAAGACGAGGCCGGTCCTTCATATTGAAAAGAAACGCCTTTGAGCTGGATTCCGGTCCGGGGGGAGCCTTCCCAGGAGGCAGTGACTTTTTCATGTTCCATTGCGTGGTCCTCATCCTCTATCCTATGTATCTCGTCCAACCGGGCCAAACTAAGTTTTGCATTCTGAAGAGATCTGAAAAAAACGATCAACTGGTTAACGGGCCCATTTATCTGACCTATAATATAGGACACCCCCAATAGCTCCCCAAGTGACATCCTACCAGAAATAACATAGGACGCTGCCATAAAGGTCACCATAATGTTTTTAAACTGATTGATAAAATTAAAACCCGATGCCTGGATTTCATCTAACCTCAATATTCTGAGATTTATTTTATATAGTTTCTGCTGAGCATGTTCCCAGTCCCTTCTCTTCAATTCTTCGTACTGGTTCAATTTCATTTCGGTGATGCCATGAATAATCTGGAAGACCTCCTCATGGGTCTGGCTCTTACTTTGGAACCGGATATAATCCAGCTGTTTTCTTTTGTTTAACCAAAAAATTGACCACAGGACAGATAAAATGGTCAGAATGATGTAGGAAAGCAAAATTGCGAAGTCGTAATACCATAAAATACCGAAGTACACACTGAACATAATGATCGAGAAAAAAGTCATTAGACTTTGGGAGGTCAAAAATTGCTCAATCCTTTCATGGTCAATTATCCGCTGGTTAAAATCACCCATGAATTTTGTATCAAAAAACTTCATGGGTAACTTCATCAGTTTACCCAGAAACTGGGAGATGATCTCAATATTTACCTTGGCGCCGACTGATATTGTGATCCAGTTTCTAAAAATATCAAAAACGATATTTCCCGAAAAAAAAGCCAATTGAGCCATCAGTATGTAGCTGACAACCTGCATGCTCTTCTTCTGTACACCTTCATCTATTAACTTCTGGGTCAATATTGGAAACACCAATGTTGTAAGAGTTCCAAGGAGCAGCAGGACAAAAAGAGCAATCATCTGCTTTTTGAAAGGTTTTAAATAGTGCAAGAGGTTCCATACGGAATTATCAAGTTCTGCCTCCGGGTCCTTTAGATAAAAATCTTCCGTTGTCTCCAGGAATAAGGCTATCCCTCTCTCTTTTTTGGAATACCAAGACTCCAGAAACTGCTCCTCAGACAAGCTGATCTTCCCATGTCCGGGGTCCGCAATTTTATAGGATTTCCTTTGGGATAGAGGTTTGTTGTAAATTTTATACAGAACGACAAAATGGTTCTGATTCCAGTGGAGGATACATGGGAGCATATCATTGCTGAAATCTTCCACGCTCAACTCAGCGGCAGTTCCATCCAGACCGATCATTGATGCTGCCGTCTTAATTCCTAATAAGGATACACCCTCTTTCGTAACAAAACTATTTTTCTTAAGGTATTCCAAACTGTATTTTTTACCATGATGACTCGAAATCATCGCCAGGCAAGCTGGACCGCAGTCCATCTGGTCATGCTGAGATATAAATTGCATTCCGATCTGTTATCCTGTTATTAACAATTCATAAAAATCTGGCAGTGCGGCATTTTCATGGCTGAGCAGTGTACAACCGATTCCGGCAATCCCCCAGGCAAAAGAATATTTTGCCGTTTTATTCAACAGATCAAATTGGGGTAATCCCATCGCAAACTTTGACCTGGTCTTCACCATCAGATCCCTCCTGTTGAAAATTTCGGAATACCAGTACTCTTCCGCGCCCTTTAGGCAGTCGGATCCTGTCTGTTGATGCAGGAGCTTAAATATTTGGTAGATTCCCGAGCAGCCATAGAGTATTCCGCCATCAAATGTATTGTTGATATCGAATTCCCGCTGAGAAATGGCTGCCAGCAACTCTGGAAGTTTTGTGGTCAAGGATTGGTTATCAAGTACAAAGTTAGCCTGAACAAGCGCAAAAACAACCCCTAGATCTCCATAACAAAGTGTAAACTGACCGGAATCATTTTCAGGCACATCATCAGAAAAATGCGGAAAAATTCCTTCTGGATCATCCTTAATCTGCGCCAGGACAAAATTGACGGCTTTTTCCAAGATTGAATGTTCCAATGGATTGTTCCCGGGAGTCAAGATTTTAAGTTTAAAGAGCTTTGCCAGAAAGTTGATAATCATTGCCGATCCATGTGAGAGCCCCAAATAAACCTTAAAGGCATAGGGAACAGATTCCCAGCAAACAGCATCACCGGGTAAAAAGCATGCTTTCTTACAGATTTCAGAAGCGATCTGCCTTAAAACCTGAGCTGAGCGTTGACACCGGGTATGGCAATACCTGTTCAGATAATAATAACCTGAAGAAAGTGCACCGCTAAAGAAGTCAAAATCACCGATTTCAATATCGGATAGGAGCAATGGTTCTAATGCATCATGTATTGAATCATGATAGCCCCCAAAATCGTAAGAAAGGTCAAATCGATTTTCTATGAATAAGAGTCCCCTACCGAAACTGGAAATTATATTGGCCAGACAGTCTCCCCTATAATACGGTTCATACGCTTCCGAACCGATAATAGCTGTAAGGTTTATAATAGATTGTTCAATGAGCTGCTCGCCTAAAGTGAGGAATTCCGGATCTCTTCTGGTTTCATATAAAAGTAAAAAATAAATGGCAAGTCCCATACTCCCATTTTCTACGGAAGGGCATGCAAAATTTGCTGAATTATTTTTAAGGTCATCCGTAATATCATCGATTAACGTATGGCTGAAATCTTTATTTGCTGTCATTTCTTTTTGCAATGGAATGATAGGTTTTGTATAAAAAATAATAGATGACAAGTTCCTGCCTTCTGGATTTGGTAAAAAAAAGACGGTTGAGGTTCATATGCATATGGCATTGTAAGAAATAGGTAATGTCCTTACCCTTTGTCACCTCTAAAATTTCACTTACTGGTCCTTTTATCCCTAAGCAGTACTTATTAATCTGGCTCAGCTGTGAAATCGACGAATAATCCTTTCGGCGTAACAGTCCATCCAGGATCTCCTTGTTGTCCCTAAGCTTCCTATCGATGGAATACATGAATTTTTTTCTCAGTTCTGGATCATCAATAATGATGAACTCCGGTAACATCTGCACAAATAATGTATTGACAATGGCGGCTTTCTCAGAAACATTCAGGCAAAAACCATCCAGCAATCGATCAGCCATCACAATGCCATATTGCCAATTCTGGTCCTCACGACCTTCCTCTGCCATACACTTAATTACCGCGGAAGTGTAAACGCTGTTATGAAAGAACAGCTGTTCGGAAAACTCAATGAGCTGGGAACCGTATCTTTCCAATTCCCTTTCATAGGGTTCCATCTGAATCCTTACAGATCCTGCAGAAATATAATATGCGAGCTGCGCATTAAAATCATCAAGCATATTCTTCGAATGTGCCATCTTCAACCGTACCCTAAGATGATGGAGAGGATCCTCATATCTTATAAAATACCAGGATTCCAATTGATACCTGTCCTTACAGAGGTCTATAAATTCCTGTAGTACTCCGGTTAAAATTTCATCTGCCAGCCCTGCATTGCAGTAGATCTTGAAATAAGACCATTCTTCGCCAATCTGAAACAAGCGCTTTATATTTTCAGGCTCATCCCTATCTACAACCTTCACTTCCGCTTCCGCTTTTGTGGATCGTACAGGAAAGGCAACTTCTGAGCAATATTTCAATCCATCACTTGATTGAATTGCATTATTATGAAAAGACTCAAAAATATAAACATTGGTATCCCGCAAGCGCTTAAAAATAATTTCTAGGGAAACATCATTCTGAAGGTCCAGCAATAGCACATTGTCGTACTCCTTGATGACGCAATACCGCGGAACATTCGCCTTAGCCAGTAGCTCCTTTAGCTGATGACGACCAATGGACTGATCCTTCTTAAGGAGCCATCTTGCCTCACTTAAAATCAGTTCCCTATATTCAATTCTCGGTAAGAACGGACATGAATTCAAAATGGACCAGTCCCATCGATATCCTTTATGGAGATCCTGGTACTGGATGTCACCAAAGAAACGTATTGCCGCAAGGTCGCTTTTATCCGAGTTATAGGAACTTGAAATCCTTGGCGAAATAAATATATTTTGGTCTTTGGACCTTAGCATCACCTTATCCTTTACCACTGAGATATAAAGATCATTAAGGTTTATCCTGATGGAATCATTGTCATTGCCACCCGAAGCCATGCACTCTATTTCATAATTATAGAATCGAGGCCGGAGCAAGATATTGGCAGACCGGTTGTTGGGGAGGTATAGCACCTCGGCAAACACAGAACCGTCATGGTTATTCTGTGTGGTATGGGCCTTGATATTTTCCAATAGTTCCCCGGAGTGAACTGCATACCTGGACATCAGATTGGAAACATAAGGCGAGGGAAGATCAGCTTTCGTATGAAATCTATAATTTCCTTCGTCCAAATCAGCTATTGAATCTGCCAATAGTTCGCCAAAAATAAAGTAATCACTGCTAAACTGGGGAGCCTCCGGATAACTGGCTTTTTCAACATCGTCCCTGGTTAAGGATATAGGTTCCTGCGTCTGGAAGTGATCCAGATATTTGTCCAGAACAGTACGTATAAGTTCAGGAACCGGTTTACCACCGCTTACTTGTTCATGGCTAAAATGAAGGTCCTTCAAAAGCGGTAGCAATTCTATATTACCACTGGTCTGATGACCATATCCGATTCCATCATGAGGATCCAATGCAACGAGTAAAGGCACCTCCTTTTCGCCATACTTTTCGACAAACCTGATGCGAAAACTCTCTAAATTTGCTATTTTGCCAGACGGGCTGAGCCTTGAAAGATCCTCAACCCTTTTTATTAGTGTTCTGACGATCTGTTTGCTGAATTCGGCTGATTTCGGTTTTGCCTCCAGATCAAGCTGGAACAACTGACCATCATCGCTTATGAAATCACTGTATTTTCGCGAAATTTCTTCTACATTTTCAATTGGAAGGCCGCTCTTCAATTCCGTTCGTAGGCTACGCAATCTATCCAATGGTCCCGTTCCGTTATGGTTCATTTCCAAAACTTCAATCAACGAATCCATACTGTCTTTGGCACTTCCCAGAAAAGGGGGCAGCCGCTCAATGAAAATGCCGTTTGTTATCAGGGAACCAATGAAGCAGTTTATTTCGTCCGTATCCACATCCCCGAATTCATTGGCAATTATCTCCGACAACTGTTTCATGGACAATCCCTGATCGCTCTTTTGAATCAATAATAAAAGAATATCAGAATACCCAACCTGCTCAAGCGTACACCTTCCATACTTGTCTTGCTCAAAATACCTCAGGTGATCACCCGTTCGATAAATGGTGCTATTGGGGAAAAATTTCGATTCATTGCGTACCAGGGATTCAATGATGGAATTCCTGATCATGAAAAACGCCTCCATATCAACCCGAACATTGGATTGCCAATTGATATCCGAGAAAAGCAGCTGGTTTTGTTTTCGTTCCACAATATCACCTAAAGCAAAGCCCGCAAAAGCACCAAAAGGAGTAGCCCTGCTGCACATCCGCGTATAATATCTATAAAAAGTTGAAAGGACCCTGTCATTACTTTCATAAGCAGTATCTGCATCGTTCAGCCAGTCGACACCAATTTTAAGGAAACTTCTTGATGCCAATGAAATAGCCTGTAAAAAGCCTGTATCATTTAAAATTCCCTTGATCAGGGTAATATCCTTTTTATCTATTGCTTCATTTAATTCAAGCAGATTATTCAATGGGAATCTAGGAAGCCGTATAAGAAAATAATTAGCAGGTTCAAACATTTGATGAAGTTTGTGATTAGCGGAATGTCAATAAAGCAGGATAGCCTTCTGACTGTTCAAGAAGGCTATCCTTATCACGTATCAGTAGCTTATTTAGAAACGTTGGTTGTACCCGTGCAGGTAATACCACCATCTCTACATGTTACTTCCTCGTCATCAGCGATACCACGACCGCCTTTTACCGAGCTGATTTGCTTTTCATCCAACTTGGCAATTGTTTTTTTGTCCAAGTTCAATTTTGAAAATTTTGATTTCATAAATTTTGATTTTAAAAATGTTATTCCCTACTCTATTCAAAGGATTTTCAGGATTCTCCCATCATGTACGGGGATCTTATGACCCTTTGTTTACAGTAGTAGTACCTACGCAGGTAATACCACCATCTCTACATGTTACTTCCTCATCATCAGCAATACCACGACCGCCTTTTACCGAGCTGATTTGTTTTTCGTCCAACTTGGCAATTGTTTTTTTGTCCAAGTTCAATTTTGAAAATTTTGATTTCATAAATTTTGATTTTAAAAATGTTATTCCCTACTCTATTCAAAGGATTTTCAGGATTCTCCCTACATGTAATTTCTGTATACCTTCGGATCACCGGCATCGCTCACTAGTTAGCCCTGTCCTTTTCCTCGAATTTGATCCGTCTATTGTTCTGCTTCAATTTTGCATTTCCAAATGCATAGGTAACGGACAGTACAATCCGACGATGGTCATTGTATTGATTGAACTCATCACTATATCCATTATAGGAAGTATAGCCCCTATTCCTGATTGTTCTAAAAACATCATTGGCGACCAAACTAACCTGCAGCTGCTTTTCAAATAAACTTGCCTTCAGTCCGAGAGCTGTTTCAAATTGCCCCTTCATTCTTGTGGCGACATAATTATATGGGAAGCTCTGCCAAAAATTGACTAAAACCGAATAGCTCTTTTCTTTATTGAGTGCGATCGTATTCTTGACATCATAAAAAAGGCTGCTCTGTGCCGTAGCCTGTATCTCAGGCACCGTGGGTTTTACCTTAATTCTATATCCGTTGACACTTACTGAGGTTTCCCATATTTTAAACAGGGTATCGTAGTAACTGAGTGTTATTCCTGTATTGGTCTGGTCGAATGCATTCTCAATGATATTACTGTAGATTCCATCATTGTACCTTGCTATGTTCACCCGTCCATCCTCGGTTTCACTTCTAAAGAATGACACATTAAATTTATTTCTGAAGGAATATCCTATTTCATAGTTATTGCTGTAAGAGGGTTTCAAAGAGGGATTACCGCTATTGTAGATATAAGGGTTGGTATACCATCGGAAAGGGTTCAGCGATTCAAAGGATGGCCTGTTTATCCTTCTGGAAAAGCTTATTGTGAAATTATTCTCACTATCTGGTTTGTATTGCAGATACATTGTGGGAAAGAACTTTCCATATTTATTTGAAATCGGCAATACATCAGCATCTGAAGATGTTCCATTATATTTTGCAAATTCATATCTTAAGCCTGCCTTGGCAGTCCAATATTTATTGATGTTAAAGAGGGCACTGATATATCCGGCATAATTCGACTCATTATAGCTGAAGATATTACTGTTGTTGGTCTCTTCATTCCATTCCCCATTAGTTTTGATGTAATATCCGACATCAGATCTATTTTTCAGTTCCGTATACTTTGCTCCTGCTTCGATATTTCCCCACTTGAAAGGTCGATAAAAATCCCCCTGACCGGAATACACCTCGTAATTCATCATACTGGTATTATTGATTACATCAGAAAGATCATTTGTGGTCGTTACAAAATCATTATTCTTTTGAGCATGATTATTCAATAAATTTCCGGTAATGGTCACTTTAGTACCCAGGGTATCGAGCTTAAGATCATAATAAAGACTCAAAAGATGTAACGGTGTCTTCCAATCCTGTTTGGACTTCGTGTGAAGAAGTGAATCCAACTTTTGGTCCGTATAATAACCGGTCTCATTTCCCGCATCCATTTTATAATTGGATCGGCTGAAATCATAGATCAATCCAACATTTGACCGATCATTAAGCTTTACATCCAAGCTGTAGTTCAACCCCAGTGACAGTGAACGGTCAACCCTGGTCTCATCGGTGAAAACCCTCTTTCCATCTTTTAACAGCTCTCTGGTTCCTATTGGCTTATAGCCTACATCGCCTTGTCTAAGTTTCAGGGAGCTGGTTACCTTCTTTGCAGAAAAGTTAATGTTTGCTCCATTTCTTACACCATTTTCATGATTACGCTGATAAGTTGATGTCAACGACGCGTTCCAACCCATGGATTTATTCTTTTTCAAAACTATATTCAAGATTCCGCTGTTACCCTCTGCATCATATTTAGATGGCGGAGATGTAATGACCTCAATCTTTGCAATATCATCTGAACGTAGCGATTCAAGGTAACTTGTAAGTTCTGCTCCACTTAAATTCAAGAGCCGGTCATTGATCATGACCGATAAGCTACTTTTCCCAACAATGGATATTTTATTGTCAAATACCGAAACCAATGGTGCAGATTTAACGGCATCAAGACCGCTCATTCCCTGGGAAGCTATGGAATTTTCAACATTATAAACGGTACGGTCAATCTTTCTTTCTACAAGCTTCTTTTTACCCACGACAGTGACCTCATCGAGTAAATTTTCATTTTCAACCCTGATGATACCGACCAGTAAATCACTTTTGACTTCAATATTCTGTTCACTTAATTTCTTGCCCAGGACATTCACCTTCAACAAATATCCACCCTGTGGGATTTTAAAACTGAAAATTCCCGCACTATCTGTTTGTGTCTTGCCGCTTATTCCGGTTTGATTCTGTGAAACCTCAACCAAGGCGTACTCTATAGGACGGCCATCACTCCCCAATACCTTCCCATTAACCTTAAAGTCCTGCGCCAAAACGGTTGAACTGAAAGCTCCGATAGAAAAAAAACCTATAATAACTTGCTTAAACATCATATTGTAATTTCATTCCCTAAAATCCCAGCTACACTCAGATTTTTGTATGGCACAATATTCCATTAAAAACAAAAGGAAGGCAAATTGATTTTACGAACACCTCGATTTTATCCTACAAATGATCTACCCGGACCTATTTTCAACAAAATGTAAGATAATCAGCTAAACGATACTAAAATTTTAAATCAAATGCTACACCAAACAAATAACGCACTCCGTCAATTATACTTTTCAGGCTATTCGTTGCATTTCTTTCCTACTATTTAATCGATAGTAAAATTTTGCAATATATTTGGATTCATGCTGAATCTTTTAAATAAACAACATTCGGATACCCTCTCAACTTTATATAGATTAGGAGAATATAAGATATAAAAGCATTAAAGATGAAGCTGAGAAGAAAATTTCTACAATTTAAGCCCGAATTGTAGACATCACCTCAAATAATAAAAACAGTGAAAAATGGGATGTTCAAAGCATTATTTATAAAGCAGTCGAAAGATTCAAAAAACTCGATCTAATGTATGTAAACGAAGATATTGAAGGAAAAAGGAAAATTATTGGTTCGATCTTTGCTCAAAAATGGCCATTTCAAAATGGTGAACATCGAACCGGAAAAATATACAAAGCTGCCAAGCTTATCTTAACAAAAGTTTGAAAAACAAAAAAGCCGAATCAAGAACTAAAATTAGAGCTCAATTCGGCTTAGTACCCGGAGCCGGAGTCGAACCGGCACGGTTTCCCACTGGTGTTTGAGACCAGCGCGTCTACCAATTCCGCCATCCGGGCATATCCGTTTGGGATGATGCAAAAGTAGGTTTTTTATTGAAAAGGAGAAAACTTTTTGAATAAATTTTCCATCATAATCAATATAGAACTGAAATTCAGCCAAATAATTTTCGATTAGTTACTCAAAAAACTCGCTTTAACTGTAATATTGGCTGTTTTTTTCCTCGATGTCGTGTTAAATGCACCACCAGAAGAGTATTCTTCGTTGTCATTTTGCCCCGTGATCTGAAAAATTCCCAAATCGGCCTTAACCAAATTACCCAGTCCTGCGTTAGATTCTTTAGCAATATTGTCAGCGCGTTGATGTGCATTTTTCGAAGCTTGTGAAATAAGTTCCAATTTTAGATCCTCTAGTTTGGAGTAATAATAATTGGGGGTGCTGGAGCTAAGTTCTATCCCTTTTGAAATTAGTGTAGATATTTCTCTCGAAGCATTATCCACCTTATTCAAATCTTTTGATTCAACGCTTACGGTCTGCGATAGAGTATAACCCGAAAACGTATTGTAACCATTCCCCTTTCCGTCTGTATGATACTCGAAATCCTTAGCTATATTAACTGCCTCAAAGCGAATCTCCTCGGCTTTAACGCCTTGCTGAACTAAAAAATCACGTACCAAATCACGATCCGTAGCCAATTGTGCAGAAGCAGCACTCAATTCATAATTCTTCCGGCTAAAAGTAGCACTCCATTTAACCAAATCGGACTCAAAATCTTTTTTTGCATTACCGTTGACAGTAATTGTCTGTGTCGATTTAAACTTGTAGCGATAAGCTGCCCCCAATATCCAGGCGGTAAGCAACAGCACAACGCCTAGTATAATCGAAATAATAACAGCGAATGATGATTTCATAACCAGTTTTTTATGTTTACGTAACAATGAATATACCAAAAAATCGATGTTTATTTATTTTTTATAAATAAATTGCAGCAAAAAGGATTAAAAATATGAATAAGAAAAATATCTGTATTCCATTCTGTTTTCTGGCAGCATTCGCTGCACATGCACAAAAGAAACCATTGGATCATACGGTATATGATAGTTGGCAAAGCATATCATCTCCCTATATCAGTAAATCTGGCAAATTTGTCCTATTTCAAGTAAGCCCACAAGAAGGTGACAACCAGCTTTTTCTAAAAACCAAAGACAACAAAGAACTCGTTCAAATTCCCCGCGGATATAATGGAAAACTTACAGATACCGAAAATCATTTGGTAAGTTTGATTAAGGCACCTTTCGCAGCGACACGCGAAGCAAAAATCAAAAAGAAGAAGACTGAAGACCTCCCAAAGGATTCATTGGCGATCTACAGTTTAACAAATTCATCCCTGATCAAATTTGCACAGGTAAAATCTTACAAAGTTGCCGATCAAAACAACAATTTCGTCTCTTTCCTTTTTGACAAGGAAATAAATGAAAAATCAGCACCAAAAACGACTGCCGATGCCACATCGACAAGGAAAGAAAATGATAAAAAGAAAAAAACGGTAGCAACACTTGCCTTATATGATTTAAACTCGGGTGACTCCACTCAATTTTCATTCGTAGATCAATATGAATGGAATAAAAACGGGTCAAAAATTGTTTTTTCAAAGAAGACTGACTCAAAAGACAGCCTTTCAAAGGAATCTGGCGTATATATATACGAAATAGCAACCAAAAAGCTCAAAAAAATATCAAATGGAAAAGGTAATTATAAGAATTTCAAATTTGATGAGTCCGGCAATCAGCTCGCTTACCTAGGAGATCTCTCCAACGAAAAGGCATTGCTAAAAAATTACAATCTATATTACTATACAAACGGTATTGATACAGCCCAATATCTTGCGACGAAAACCAGTAATGGTATACCAAAAAATTGGACTGTTAGCGGTGATGGAGATATTCGATTCAGCAAAAATGGGGAAAAGCTATTTTTTGGCATAGCGCCAATACCCCGTGTCAAGGATACCACTTTAGTTGATTTCGAGCATGCGAAAGTAGACGTATGGAACTGGCAAGATGATTATTTACAGCCCATGCAATTGGTGAATTTAAAGAAAGATCTTGCTAAAAATTTCCTAGCAGTCACTTACCCTAAATACAACCGCACTATTATCCCGCTTACAGACCAGACATTCAACTCCGCGTCGACAACACCTGATGGAAATGAAGAATATATCTTAGCGCGTACTGATTTTGGCAAGCGCATCGCCAGCCAATGGGAAGGTAGCACAAGAGATGACATCTATCTGGTTTCGACAAAAACGGGAAATAAAGAGTTAATCCTTTCAAACTTTTCGGGAAATGCAATTTTGAGTCCTGATGCAAAATATGTTGTTTATTTTGATCAAGATAAAGGAACCTGGAATTCGTACCAGGTCAGTACAAAGAAAAAAATCATTCTGAATGATGGAATACCAGCCTCTTTCGCGGATGAGGAAAATGACATGCCTACGACAGCGCAAGGCTATGGCATGGCCGCCTGGAGCCCGGACTATAAAGGAATATATGTCAATTCGAGATATGACATCTGGTATTTTAACCTAGATGGGTCAAATAAATCTATCTTGACCAACGGTTATGGTGCTGCTTCACAAACAACATTCCGTTACTTATCCTTAAGAAGAGAAGAGGATCGCGAACAAGCCACAACGCTCGACTATAAAAAAGGCGGTTTTCTAACTTCTTTTGACAATAAAACCAAAGAATCTGGTTTTTACCAGTTCAAGGGACAGCATAACGATCCTAAAAGTCTTTTGGTAGAGACAAAAACCTTCAAGAATATCAGCGCTTCCACGGATCAACAGACTATTCTTTATACAAAAGAAGATTATGTCAATTCGCCTAATGTCTACACGAATACAGTTAAATTCAAAGACGAAATACAGCTATCCAATATTAATCAGCAACAGGCTAATTACAATTGGGGAACAGCTGAATTGGTTCATTGGACAACACCCGAAGGAAATCAGGCTGAAGGCATCCTTTACAAACCGGAAAATTTTGATCCTGCAAAAAAATATCCCATTATAGCTTACTTCTATGAAAAGCTTTCCGATGGATTATATACGTATCAACCTCCTGCTCCTACACCATCACGATTGAACATCCCCTATTTTGTAAGTAACGAATACCTTGTATTTGCACCAAATATAAGCTACAAAACAGGTCACCCTGGTCAATCAGCTGAAGAATATATCAATTCGGGGATGAGATATCTCGCTCAGAATGCATGGGTTGATAGTACGAAGATGGGAATACAGGGTCAAAGTTGGGGCGGCTATCAAGTTGCTCACCTCATTACACGGACCAATATGTATGCTGCAGCTTGGACTGGTGCTCCTGTTGTCAACATGACGTCTGCCTATGGTGGAATACGCTGGCAGACCGGCATGTCGCGCCAATTCCAATATGAACATACACAGAGCCGCATCGGAAAAACTCTATGGGAAGCTCCAGAACTGTACATCGAAAATTCACCTCTATTTCATTTAGATAAAGTTAAAACTCCTGTTGTCATTATGGCCAATGACAACGACGGGGCCGTGCCATGGTATCAAGGGATTGAAATGTTTACTGCATTGCGCCGATTAAACAAACCCGTATGGATGCTGAATTATAATGGTGATGAACATAACCTCATACTCCGACAAAACCGCAAGGATATACAAATTCGCGAACAACAATTCTTCGATCATTTCCTAAAAGGTGCCCCTGCCCCTGCTTGGATGAAGAAAGGAGTACCTGCCACCGAAAAAGGAATAGACTGGGGATTCGAATTATAATTAAAAACAATAAAAAAGGTGTGATTTATACAAATCACACCTTTTTTATTAACCAAAAACCACAATTTTCAAATTATTTCACAAAAAACATCAAAAAAAATTTCAGTTTTCAATAAAAACACAATATTTTTGAAAAACAAAATCAACAAAACTGTAATTTAACTACAAAATACAAATGTCGAACCTAAGATTCAAAGCAGTAGAAGCAGCAGGCTCACGCCAAATCGCTTCATTTGAAAAAGTTGAAACTAAAAAAGCAACTGACATCTACGGAAAGAATGTTTTTTCCGTAAACAAAATGAAAGACTACCTTCCTAAAAATTCATACAAGGAGTTAGTTGCATCCATTGAAGAGGGACAGATTATTTCAAGAGATTTGGCTGAACACATTTCACAGGCCATGAAAACTTGGGCACTTAACCACGGTGTCTCTCACTATACACACTGGTTTCAACCATTAACAGGTTCGACTGCTGAAAAACATGATGCTTTTTTTGAGCCAGACGAAAACGGTGAAGCAATTGAAAAATTTACAGCTGACGCATTAGTTCAACAAGAGCCCGATGCATCTTCTTTCCCTAATGGTGGTATCCGTAATACGTTCGAAGCTAGAGGTTATACCGCTTGGGATCCATCTTCTCCTGCATTCATTTACGAAACAGGTGCTGGTAAAACATTATGTATTCCAACAGTTTTTGTTTCCTACACTGGTGAATCATTAGACTATAAAGCTCCTTTATTGAAAGCCATCAACGCAGTAGATAAAGCTGCAACGGATGTTGCTCAATATTTTGACAAATCGGTCACTAAAGTGAATGCCTCTCTTGGTATTGAACAGGAGTATTTCTTGGTTGACCTTTCTTTATATAATGCTCGTCCAGATCTTCAGTTAACTGGCCGTACATTATTTGGTCACATGTCAGCAAAAGGTCAACAATTGGAAGACCACTATTTTGGTGCTATTCCTGAGCGCGTATTAGCGTACATGGTGGACTTGGAAAATGAAGCTCTAAAATTAGGTATCCCTTTAAAGACTCGTCACAACGAAGTTGCACCTTCTCAATTTGAATGTGCTCCAATGTACGAAGAAATCAACTTGGCTATCGATCACAACCAATTGTTGATGAATGTCATGGAACAAGTTGCTTTAAGACACAACTTCAAAGTATTGTTGCATGAAAAACCATACTCTGGTGTCAACGGATCTGGTAAACACAACAACTGGTCTTTAATCACAAATACCGGTGTAAATTTATTATCTCCTGGAAAAACGCCTAAAAACAATTTGATGTTCTTGACTTTCTTTGTCAACACCATTAAAGCTGTTTATGAATATGCTGATTTGATGCGCGCTTCTATCGCTAGTGCAAGCAACGATCACCGCCTAGGTGCAAATGAGGCTCCACCAGCAATTATTTCAATTTTCTTAGGCTCTCAATTAGATGAGCTACTAGAAGAAGTTGAATCTGCTCGTGTTGCTAAAAAAGTAAAAGCAGAGGCAAACTTATGGCATGGTATTCCAAAAGTTCCTGAATTAAAATTGGACAATACAGACCGTAACCGTACTTCACCTTTTGCTTTTACAGGTAACAAATTTGAATTCCGCGCTGTTGGTTCTTCTGCAAACTCTGCTTTACCGATGACCGTGTTGAATGCAATCGTTGCAGCCCAATTGATCGAGTTTAAAACTGAAGTAGACAAACAAATCAAAAAAGGCATTAAAAAGGACCTTGCAATCTTAAATGTTGTCCGCAAATACATCAAAGATTCAAAAGCAATCCGTTTTGAAGGTAATGGATATAGTGAAGAATGGGAAAAAGAAGCTGAAGCACGTGGTCTTTCTAACATCAAATCTACACCTAAAGCATTAGATGTTTATGTAAAAGAAGAATCTTTAGCTTTATTTGAATCACTTGGCATCTATACAAAACGTGAATCAGAAGCACGTCACGAGATCTTGCTTGAAAACTTTTACAAGAAATTACAGATTGAAGCACGTGTTATCGAAGAGATGGTTAACAACCAAATCGCTCCGGCATGTTTTATTTATCAAAATGAATTGATTGAGAATGTCAAAGGATTAAAAGACCTTGGCCTAGCTCAGGCAGCATTCAGCTCTCAATTAAACTTTGTAGAACGTATATCTACACACGTTAATACTATTTTGGAACAAGCTGAAGCCATGCGTCAAGAACGTAAAAAAGCAAATCAAATCGAAGATGTGCGTGAAAGATCAATCGCCTACGATGAGTCAGTTAAACCATATTTTGACGTCATTCGCTATCATGTTAACAAATTGGAGAAAATTGTTGATGATAAAAAATGGCCTCTTCCAAAACTGAGAGAGATCTTATTCTTAAGTTAAGATAACTTATATAAAACAAAAAGAGCATGCTAAATAGCATGCTCTTTCTGTTTTATATACCATTTTATAGCGCCTTTCCAGTATCTTACGTTATTTTTTTAAGCGACTATCTTCGTCATTGTTACCTGCCTTCTTATTGACAGATTTAATATTCATATTGCCAAAACGATAAGAGATGGACAATCGCACAACCCGACTATCATATCCATTACGTATACGATAGTATCCATCTTCCTGATAACTTGACAACCTGCGCTGACCTCTCGTATTCAATATATCATTCACAGCCAGCTTGACATTCATTTTTTTATCGAGAAATGTTTTTCCTGCGCCGAGATCAATCCCATAGTAAGATTGGAAACTTAGCACACCATAAACCGCCGGAGAGGAATAGTTAGCCGTTAGCTCCACATTCGTTGTTTCTCCAATTCGGATATCATGATTGGAGCTCACCTGGAAGGACAGTTTTTCCAATTGGCGCTGTGCCCCAGAACGCTCATCAAAACTAAACTTATTGTAAAAAGCAGTAGCATTGTTCGAAATACTCCACCATTTAAAAGGCTTGACAGGTATATTGATATTCATGTTATAATAATCAGAATAAGTCAGGTTTCTATCTGTCTGCGCAATAGCTTTCGTTTCCGAATTACTTTCTATGATCTGAGTAATTGCATCTTTTGTTCTCTTATAGCCCAAACTCAACAGGTAATGGTCTTTGAACGTATAATTTAATTCATAGGAATTAGTGTATTGCGGATTTAAATAGGGATTTCCATACTGATAAGTGTATTGATCCAAATAGTATATAAAGGGATTCAATGACCCATAATCAGGACGGTCTATACGTCTACTATAGCTTATACCAAGCTTGTGAGTATCGTTAATCTGTTGCTGTATAAATATTGTCGGAAAAAAATCAGTATAATTACGTTTGGTTTGCTGCTCCATAGTGACTGAATTTCCTAATGAGCTGGTATTTTCAACACGAAGTCCGGTTTGTACGGAAAGCTTGCCGAAGGATTTATTTAAACTAAAATAGGCCGCAGCAATATTTTCGCTATACAAGAACTGGTTACTTTGGCCATTATTCCGTACAAACTCCCCATTCTGATTTTGGTCCTCATAAATCAGATTATTATCCGTTTTTACACGACTATACTTTAAACCCGCCTCAAGTTTTGTGGTTTTGTCAAAAGGATGTACAAAATCGGTTTTAAAAACTAAAATCTTTGCCTTTGACAGCATATCATTCCGGAAAATATTTGGCAATTTAAACTCTTGCCAGTTTGCATCCAAAAAGCCGTTACCAACCATACTATTATCATCATTTTTAGAATCTGAAAAATCGCCGTTGAATGTTAACTCAGTGCCTAAAGTATCAAAAGTCTTTTTATAATTGAGATTATAAGTGAGGTAATGATACTTAAAATCTGACAAATTGCTTCCAAGCACAATGGAATCAAGCTTTCCTTTTTGGGATGCGATCAGATTACTCCCCTCCCTGGTTGAATGACCATTGCTCACATTACCATTGACTACAAAGCCAATCACATCCTGATTACCCAAGTTAAAATCTGCCGCAAATTTAAAATTATGGCCGCGATATCGGAATTTCGAATATGAATCTGAATTGAAGTAGGTCGTCCCTGCTTTGGTTTCTACAGCTCTGTCGATATCCAAATCATTAAAACCTAATGTATTTGCATAATTATAGGAGGAAAATAAATTCACCCAGTTGTTGCGATGGTTTAGCTGAAAACCGCCATCAGCCTTTGTATATTTCCCCTGTCCTAAATTTAAGTTTAAACTGACATTACTACCGAATTGTGTATTTTTCTTCGTCTTAATATTGATAATTCCGGCATTCCCAGCAGCGTCATATTTTGCCGGCGGGTTTGTCAGCACTTCGATCGAAGCAATTGCATTGGACGACGTATTTTCTAATAATCTTGATACTTCATCGGCAGAAAGATAGGTAGGTTTGCCATCGATCATGATAATCACGTTGCTTTTACCTCGTAAATTGATCTTTTTGTTATCTAAAGTGACACCAGGAACCTTTTGCAAAAGTTCTAATGCGTTATTTCCTGTTGCCAAAATACTATTCTCGACGTTGAGTACAACTTTATCCAGCTGACTTTCAATCAATGGCTTCTTTCCAATAACTTGTGCTTCACTCAGAACTTTATTTTCCACTTGTAAACGAATGGTATCTAGCACTTTGAAATCGCCCGTATTCAGTGTCATTTCACTGGAGCGATACATGGCGTAACCGACCAAAGATACTTGCACTATATACTTTCCTTCTGGTATCGCAGATAGCTCAATTTCACCATTTTCATTGGATAACGTTCCTTTTAACAGGACATCGCTGGGCTTACGAAACAATGAAATACTGGCAGCTCCAATGGGTCGGTTATCTTGTCCAACAACTACGGCACGTAATTTTCCACCGACAGATTGGGCATAGCCAGCTCCGCAAACAGAGAATAGAGACAAAATAATAAGTAATAGCAGCAATTTAATTTTTTGTAGTTTCATAATATAATTTCTTTACGCTATCAATTGGATAGTCGACTTTCATAATTAATGACAACAAACCTCGTGTATTCATTACACCTTGACCAGCAGAAATAGACAGATAGCCCAAATCACTCGGTAGACCACCGAATAAAATCGGTAAACCACATTCTTCTTAGCGTATTCAAGTCATAAGTATTCTAGTAAATATGAATCCTTACAAAATGAATCACAGAAAAACACATTGAATCAAAATAAAAGTTTAAAAACAAAACAATAATCAAAACAAATAAAATGTATACAGAAAATATTAAGCATAATATTTGTATTTTTGCAGTGAAAATTAGTAAACTGATTGATGAGCACGCTATCATTAAAGAAAAGATTCCACCGTATTTATATCAAGATAATCCGTTTTATGGGGGGCGAACATAGTGGCGACGCGTTGCGTAATGTTTCTATCAGCATTTTGCCTAGTTTAGCCATCTATCTTTTGGGGGCGCATGCAAGTACGGCTATCGGTATAGGGGTCGGATCGTTGTTAACCACACTCACTGATCCTCCTGGAAACCGAAAAGATAAGCTTTCGTCGGCTCTCGTTTGTATCCCCACCTTTTTTATTGCAGCACTTCTTACAGCTCTTGTATTTCCGTATCATTGGCCTCTTGTCATATTACTTGGCGCAGCCGGATTTATCTGTACATTGTATGGTATTTTTGGTCCTCGCTATGCTGCTATAGGAAACATGACATTGATTTTGATGAGTTTTGTAATCGGAATGGCTCCGCAGCATCCATTCGCTGTTAGCTCACAGATTGCTGGAGGTTCTATCATCTACTACATTTTTAGCCTCTTACAAGCGTATATACGGCCTTATCGCTCTTTAAGACACGCTATGGCGAATGGATTTCATGGATTATCGCAATTCCTGCTGATACGATCCCAATCTTACGATCCCGATATTCCTTTAGATATAACCTACAGCCGCGTTGGAAAAATTCATGGGCAAATCAGTGAGCAGCAGGAACAAATCAGATCACTTCTTTTTAGAGAAAAGAAAATCATAAGCCAACAATGGCACAAAAGCAACTATTGGCTCAGTCAAGTTTATGGACTAATTGACCTACATGAGTTAATTATTGCGCTTGATCACGATTATGATGCAATCCGCAAGAATCTAGCGGATACGGGAAGTCTTCCTTTAATTCGTCACACCATAAAATTATTAGCTTTAGAAATTGATAGTTTTTCGCAACCTAATAAGCGGTTTCGTTATGCGCATCAATTATATCACAACAACATTAAAATCAATGCAATATTATTGGATTTAAAAAAGATTCAGGAGCAACAGACTGGTCCTGCAAAAAATATATTATCCTCGATCATCGTCAATATTGAAGCTATTATCGAAGTCCTCAACCGAATTCAGGTCGCTTTTTATCAAAATCAAGAAATACAGGATAAGATTGACACCAATGAATACCAGCAATTCATCAATCGTCCATTACGGAATCTAGCGGATATTAAGAATAGACTCCATCTCAACAATCCCCTTTTTCGATTCGCGTTACGCATGGCTATTCTGTTTGGAACTGGAGCTTTGATCGGTATTTTGTTTTTAGATTTTAAATATACCTATTGGATCCTACTGACTATTGCAATTGTTGCCAGACCAGCATTTTCAATGACCAAAACACGTAATATCGAGCGTATTGTTGGTACATTCTCAGGGATAATTGTCGGTATATTGTGCTTAATTTCCATTCATTTTCTTCCAGTTCTCCTTCTAATGGCGGCTATTGGCCTTTTCGGATTCTTTCTGTTCAACAGATCAAACTATATGGTCAGCGTTATTTTCATTACCTGGGGAATCGTAATCGCTCTGAACTTATTTGAAGGCAACATCAATCTTATTTTGGGTAGCAGAATACTTTTCACCCTTATTGGTGCACTCTTGGCTATCGTTGGCTATTTCTTGATTCCAGTACGCCAAAGCACAGGAATGGTTCAGTTGGCAAAAGAGGTATCACTTTACAATCATCACTATTTCCAGATCATCAATAACCGTCTTTTGGATGAACGACAAAGCTCTTTCGATATACGACTGGCTCGAAAAAAAGCACAAACCGCCATGGCCCTGTTTTCAGACTCCATCAATCAGATGAAAAAGGAACCCGAGCAAAAGTGGATAGATTGGTCTCACATTCACTATTTTCAAACACTCTCCTATCGGATCAACTCACATTTGGTTGGTCTTTCGATATCACTTAGTAAAAAAACAAATCGCGATACCGCGCATGAAATTCACAGTAGAATTGATGCACTTAAACCTCTTTTAACAGACTTAAATCAGATAGCAGAAAGCATCCATTTGAAAAAATGATAAGATCAAACAAACCTACGTAGACCAAATTTAGACGAGTTATATGCTGTGCTGATCAGCATAGTGTTCAAAATTCCTTTAACTAAAAAATAGCATTTCTTTTGCTTTAATAAAAAAAGAGTTTATATTTGTGTCGTCTTCGAAAGAAGATTTCTAATCAACACCTCCCTTAATCAGTAGGTCTTGATTTATAAAGAAGTGGCGAGAGACTGGCTCAATGACCCACTGGCAACCTTCAATTTGTTTGAAAAGGTGCCAATTCCTGTCCAAAACAATATCGTTTTGGAGCATATAAATGACATAAGACAATGATTATTACATTACTGAAATCCATTAAAAATTCAGGTTCAACACAAGTGAACCGCACGATAAGCGAAAGTGTAACCCATCGTACAACTGTACCGATGCGAATGCGTATGCATATGCACTTCCATGCTTGTTAAAAATCATTTCCGTTTTCTTGGATAAAGATTTAACAGACCCTTCAAGGTGGTGTGTATGCTTCTCTTTTTACTTAGCAATTTCTTTTTGAACCCTTAAAATCTGATATATTATGTCTTCAAACAAAAATTTAAAATTCGAAACACTTCAGGTTCACGCTGGCCAAGTCGCTGACCCTACTACGGGATCTAGAGCAGTTCCTATATACCAAACAACATCTTTTGTATTTGAAAATGCCGAACACGGCGCAAACTTATTTGCATTAAAGCAGTTCGGCAATATTTATACACGGATTATGAATCCTACTACGGATGTTTTCGAACAACGTATTGCAGCACTGGAAGGTGGAGTCGCAGCTGTTGCTGTTGCATCTGGTCAGGCGGCACAGTTTATTGCATTAAATAATATCTTGGAAAGTGGTGACAATTTTGTTGCCGGATCTAACTTATACGGCGGTACATTCAACCAGTTTAAAGTTTCTTTTAAACGCTTGGGCATCGAAGCTCGTTTTGCAACGGACGCCGAGGCAGATAAAATTGAAGCCCTCATTGATGATAAAACAAAGGCAATCTATGTTGAAACAATTGGAAACCCAAGTTTCAATATTCCAGACTTTGAGAAAATTGCTGCAGTAGCAAAAAAATATGACTTACCATTAGTCGTCGATAATACTTTTGGAGCTGGGGGTTATTTATTTAAACCTTTGGAGTATGGTGCAAATGTGGTTGTTGAATCGGCAACTAAATGGATCGGCGGACATGGTACAAGCATTGGCGGTGTCATCGTCGACGGCGGAAACTACAATTGGGGCAATGGAAAATACCCTCAATTTTCCGAACCATCTGAAGGCTATCATGGCCTAGTTTTTTCCGAAGTTTTCGGTGAAAGCGGACCGTTTGGAAATATTCAATTTGCCATTCGGGCACGTGTGGAAGGGCTTCGGGATTTCGGACCAGCGCTCTCCCCTTTCAATTCATTCTTATTATTACAAGGACTTGAAACCCTGTCTTTGCGGGTGCAACGCCATGTAGACAACACTTTAGAGGTAGCTAAATGGCTTGAGGCGCATCCACAGGTAGAAAAAGTAAACTATCCAGGCTTAAAAAGCTCTCCTAGCTTCGCTAATGCACAAAAATACCTTAAAAATGGCTATGGTGCAGTGCTTTCTTTCCAACTCAAAGGTGACGCAGCACAGAAGGCCAATAGCTTTATCGACAGCTTAGAATTGATCAGTCACTTGGCCAATGTTGGCGATACGAAGTCATTGATTATCCATCCAGCAGCGACTACTCACCAACAATTGAGTGATGAAGATCAAGCCAATGCTGGCGTGTTCAAAGGTTTATTACGCCTTTCTGTAGGAATAGAACATATTGATGATATCAAAGCTGATTTACAACAAGCTTTTGATAAAATTAAATAATCAGATTTTTTCGGCTTAAACTTAAACGTAAAATGAGTAAGCATATTTATCTGCACCCGGAGCCTTTTGTATTTGAAAATGGAAGAGAGCTTACTGATTTACAGATCAGTTATGAAACATTTGGCAAACCCAACGCAGATCGCAGTAATGTGATCTGGGTTTGCCATGCACTAACGGCCAATGCGGATGTACTGGATTGGTGGTCCGGTCTTTTTGGAACAGGTGAATTATTTGATTCAAACGATTATTATATTATCTGCGCCAATGTCATAGGATCAGCATATAATAGCAGTAATCCGCTATCTGTTAACCCAGCTACTGGACAGCCTTACTACCTATCTTTTCCTGAATTTACAGTAAGGGATTTGGTCAACGCACATCAATTTCTTGCAGACTACCTGGATATCAAACAAATAGAAATCCTTATTGGTGGCTCCTTAGGCGGTCAACAAGCATTGGAATGGGCCGTATCGCACAGTATAGCCATCAACCACCTAATTGTCGTTGGAACAAATGCCGTCCATTCACCATGGGGTATTGCATTCAATGAAAGTCAACGTCTTGCCATTACAACTGATCGAACCTTTTACGCCAATCACCCTGACGGCGGAGCTAAAGGATTAAAAGTTGCACGCGCTATGGCACTATTATCTTACCGCAACTATACAACGTACGCCAACACGCAAAAGGAGGATGATAACGAAAAACTCGATCATTATAAAGCATCCTCTTATCAAAACTATCAGGGTGAAAAATTGGTGAAACGCTATAATGCGTACAGCTATTACTTCCTAACCAAAGCAATGGACAGCCATAATTTAGGTCGAGGAAGACAATCTATCGAATCCGCTTTAGCGAGCATCGACTGTTCGACTTTAGTGCTGAGCGTCAATACAGATTTGCTGTTTCCACCACAAGAGCAACAATTCATTGCGCAACATATTCCCAATGCCCACTATCAGGAGATTGAATCGACCTATGGCCACGATGGCTTTTTGATCGAAACAAAAAAACTTACAAAAATCATTAGTAGTTTTCTGAGGGAACAAAAAGAATACATCAACGAATTAGTATAAGAGAATAAATAATATATAAGAGAATTTAAGAAGAGATATGAGTAATAAATTAACAATAGGGATGTTTGGGTTTGGTGTAGTAGGCCAAGGTCTTTACGATATCATCAAAACCAAAAATCTTAATCTGGAGATCAAAAAATTTGTTATTAAAAACGGAGATAAAAAGCGCTCGCTACCAGCAGATCTATTTTCTACCGATGCCGAAACAATTTTAGGTGACCCAGAAATTAATACTGTTGTCGAACTAATTGATGATGCCGAAGCAGCATACCAACTAACTGTTCATGCCTTGAAATCGGGAAAAAATGTGGTATCTGCCAATAAAAAAATGATTGCCAGCCATTTGGAAGAGCTGGTTGATATCCAACATGAATACGGGACCAGTTTATTGTATGAAGGTGCCGTTTGCGGAAGTATCCCCATTATACGGAATTTAGAAGAGTACTATGACAATGAATTACTTCATTCTGTCAGCGGTATTTTTAATGGATCTTCCAACTATATTTTATCTAAAGTTTTCAACGAAAATCAGCAATATACAGATGCTTTAAAAAAAGCGCAAGAACTCGGTTTTGCAGAAACAGACCCAACCTTGGATGTGGGTGGATTTGACCCCAAATTTAAGGTATGTATTGTTGCTTCCCATGCGTATGGAATCTATGTTAAACCAGATGACGTCTTTAATATTGGTATTGACAAATTGGGACAGCAGGATATTCGTTTTGCTAAAGAAAAGAACCTCAAGATCAAATTGATACCAACAGCAAAAGAGATCGACGGCAACAAAGTTGTACTTTACGTATTACCACGTCTAGTGGGTAAAGACAGCATGCTCTATAATGTAGAAAATGAGAACAATGGTGTATTGGTAAAAGCGGCCTTTGCAGACGAACAATTTTTCTATGGTAAAGGAGCCGGTGGCCACCCGACAGGCTCTGCTGTACTATCGGATATCGCTGCCCTGCGCTATGGATACCGTTATGAATATAAAAAACATTTAGAATCCAGCACATTAAATTATAGCCAAGATTATTTAATTAAGGTTTATTTGAGATACACAGATGATACACTGATTGAAAAGTTAAATTTCAGTGAAATCACAGAACGATATTACGCACCAGATTTCAAATATGTCATAGGACATATTAATCTTCAACAAATCGCAGCTCACAAAGCTGATTTGGATCAAGAGGGCAATTTTATTGCTGAAATCGCGTAGGCAATCAACAAACCAACCTACCTTGAAAATAGCCCCGAATGGGGCTATTTTTTTTCTTAAATTTAGTTACCTTTTAACTTGAGATCTAAAATTCCACCTTCCACTAGACGTTCAAAAGGAAGTTGCCAACCTTTCCACAGGCGATTATTCAACCGAGCTTGATCAACAATATAACTATTGGCCTGCTCTTTCTGCACCTGAATGATAAATTTATTTTTTCTTAATTTCTTCGGCAATTGTATCGTTACCCGATCGAACAGTGGCGCGCCAATCTGAAGTGCGGGCTTCTCGGTGGTGAGACTTCGTACATCGAATAGGCCTATACTAGACAAGACATACCATGCTCCCAGCTGTCCTTGGTCTTCGTCTTGTCCGTAGCCATAGCCATGTATCGCATCGTTACCATAAAATTCATTGCAAATTGCCCGTACCCATTTCTGACTTAGATCAGGTCTACCAGAAAAATAGAACAGCCAAGAGATATGCAGGTTCGGTTGATTACCGTGATTATAAAGACTTTCGATCCCTGCGAAAGCGTCAATTTGTGTACCACCGCCAAACACATTCTTCTGCGACACCGTAAAAATACTATCCAACCGCTGATTGAACAGGTCCTTTCCAACCAGTTTAACCAATTCTTGTGGGACATGCGGAACATAGAACGTATACTGCCAAGCATTTCCTTCTTGAAATCCACGCCATGGTTCATAAGGATTAAAGTTTGAGATGAATCGTCCAGTACTATCCTTTGGTCGCATAAACTTTGTCGTGGTGTCGTACAGATTGCGCCATCCATTGGATAATTCCTGAAATTTAACATAATCTTTTTGATGCCCCAATGATTTTGCAAATTGTGCTGCTGCTCCAGCGGAAAAAGCATATTCCAAGGTATGCGAAGCGCCAAAAGGAGATCCATTGGTCATTAATTCGGGACTACCATGGTCATCTTTTATATACGGTGAGTAGCCTTTGCGGACGAAAACTCCCACATCTAACTTTCCCGCTCCAGGCAAACGGTCCTTCGCTTCCAGTTCATTTTTGCGCACCGCATCATAAGCAAGGTTCACATCATAGCCACGAATACCCACATTATAGGCCGCTGCAATTGCCAAACCTGTAAAATTAGTTCCTACACCCGAAACGTATTTACTGTTGGCAATACCGTCTCCTAACCAACCTGCATCGCGATAGACCAACAATTGACTCTGAATCCAGTCGTTGTAATAGTCCGGATAAGCTATGGACCACAACTGAGTCAAGTTCCAAAATGCCCCCCAGATGGCATCGGTATTATAATGATGATGAATAGGTTGCCCTTGTTTATTGAGGGCAATCTGCCCTACCGAGCCATCATTTTTGGGATATGCACCATTTACATCGCTTGCAAGCCCCCGGCCAAGTAAAGCATGATACAATCCAGTATAAAATTTTATGCGGTCGTCCACTTTGCCCCCTTCTACCAAAATTCTTCCCAGCTCGCTATTCCAGGTTTGCAAGGCATTTTTCTTTGCAGTATCAAACGATATATCCTTTGCTTCTTTAAGCAAATTCAGTTGCGCATTTTCCACAGATGTATAAGACAAACCGGTCTTGATTTCTATTGATTCGCCTGCTTCAGTACCAAATTTCAGATATATTCCAGCTCCTTTTCCTTTTATGCTCGTATGCTGATCAAAAGTTATAGTATCTCTAAATGTTCCAAAAGATTTAGGCTGTTTGTTTATCTCCGCGAAGAAAAACATTTTGACCGTAGCCCCCTGCTGATATTTTTGTACGTATACAGGATTGGTAACCACATATCCCCAGACGTGCTGTTTGTCATAATTCACTTCAGCATCAACGACTGGGCCACTTTCTCCTATCATATGGCCAATATCGAAAATAAGGTTGGCTTCTTCCGTTTTTGGAAAAGTATACCGATGAAAACCCACGCGTTTGGTTGCAGTGAGCTCCGCAAGTATATTATAATCTTTTAGCTTGACGCGGTAATAGCCAGAAGTAGCAAACTCATCTTTCTTATCGAAAGCAGAACGATAGCCGCTTTGTGGACGATCAAGTTGACCAGGAGTTGTCTTCAATTTCCCAACGGACGGTGCAAATACCACTCCGCCTACTTGGAATTCGTGAAAATTAGCAAATCCTTCTATTGACCCATGCCTATCATCATACCCCACAGCTTCCCAGCCTGACTTGTTCCCATAGCTTCCATTTGTGCTCGGAGCGAGCTTAGCCATTCCAAAAGGTACTGCTGCTGGTGTATAAAAGAAATACCGGCTATGAACGGATCCAATATTAGGTTTTACAAAAACGGTCAAATCTGTTTTCTGCTGTGCCAAAACAGCCGTCGTACTAACAAATAAACTACAAAAATAATAAATGATACGCTTTACCATTGTTTTCAATTAGGTTCTACAGCAAACTTACAAAAAAATAGAGTATGTATAAACATGAGCTCCATTTTCTTACTCAATTTAACTGCGAAAAAGGCCGAATCACAACACCTAAATTTGTAAAATTTTAAATACTAATCAAATAAAGTGTTACCAAAGCTTAAATACTGACATTTTTCCATAACTTTGATTGTACATACATAATAAAATATAACCAGTAAATAAATTCAAAAAAAATACACATCAGACGGCTGATCTTCGATCAAAACCCTGAAGTAGATGAAAATTAACCCTGAAATAGATACAAATTATTGACAGATACACTTGTCAAGCCTAATTAATTACAATAAAACCATAATGAAAAAAAACACCCCATTTTTTAGTCTAATACTTCTGTTACTCGGAACCCAACTATCAGCACAACAAACAAAACCTGACCGTATAGCTCAACTTAAGTTGGCAAAAAGCATTCTAGCGGATCAAAACCTAAAATATGTGGACAGCCTTGCGCGAGAGATCATCAAAGAAGGTTTCAATGCTGGAAGTGGCTACTCACAAATTTGGGCCAGGGATCTCAATACATTTATTGAAACCGCCTTGGAAGAGCGGTCCCAAGCGGACATTAGAGGGGCCATTTTAGTATTCTTTCAGATGCAACAGCCCAATGGTGAAATGGTAGACGGTTATGTCCTTAAGAAGGATTTTACCTGGCACGATGATACACCTTATTATTCAGAAAATGCGCCCGGCCATGTTGGATTTAAAAATACAGTAGAAACAGACCAGGAAACGTCACTCATCCAACTGCTTGGTAAATATATCCGGAAAACAAAGGATTACAGTATCCTGGAGGAGTCTATCGGTGGAATTTCTATCAAAGATCGTATCCAACTTATGTTGGATTATTTGAAAAGAGAACGGTTCAACCAAAAGTATCAATTGCTTTGGGGTGCGATGACAGCAGATTGGGGAGACGTACAACCCAACGATAGCTTTGGTTGTGACTGGAATGAGCTCTCCAATGAGGCGATCGATATTTATGATAATGCGATGTTTATTATTGCATTGCAGACATTGATTGATATTCAGCCCAACTCTCCGAAGGTGACAGCATGGAAGGGATTAAAAAAGAGTCTCGAAACAAACAGTAGACGTCATTTATGGGATAAGAAAAAACAAAAATTCATCCCTCATGTCTACCCTAAGACATCTCCTATCCCAAAAGGATTTGATGAAAATACGATTCATTATCATGGGGGCACCGCCATCGCTATAGAAGCCGGGTTACTTTCCGCTTCAGAAATAAAAACAGTCAATACGCAAATGCTGGAAAACGTGCGGTTATCTGGCATGCCGAGTATTGGATTGACCTTATACCCGACCTATCCGGTTGGATTTTTCATCGGCGGAATGGCTCAGCCTTACCAATACCAAAATGGTGGTGATTGGACCTGGTTTGGCGGGCGGATGATCCAACAACTCGTTTTAAACGGCTTTTATCAAGAAGCCTATGCAGAACTTCAACCGATGATCGATCGGGTTGTGAAAAACAAAGGATTTTACGAATGGTATGGTCAAAATAACGTCCCTAGTGGATCAGGGAAATTCAAAGGTTCAGCAGGAGTGCTGAGTAAAGCAATAGCTCTCCTTGAAAGCTGGGCTGAAACTACCGTAGAAAAGAATCATTAAAAGAATAAATAAATTAGCTGTTCACTCATCCAATTGATCAATTTAAAAAGGATGAGTGAATGACTTAATAATCTCTTCTGCTTTCAACGGTATAGGTAAAACTTTCCGCGCGGTAGAACCCTAAATTATATTCAATTGGCTTTCCAGATTGGTCAAATACAAAGCGCTTGCGGGACAGAATAGGATCACCGATATTAATCTCCAATTTATCAGCTATAAATTTATTTGCAGCCATTGCATCCAGCTCTTCCTGAGAAAGATCTGCAACGACGTGATAATCTGCTTCTAAGATCTCATATAAAGGTCTCTTAAAATCTTCATCGCCGTTTAAACCTATACGCGGATGGAAGTAAGAGATAAAATAAACAAATGGATCATCTTTCTTTCCTCTCAAACGTTCTAGTTTTAATAACTTCTGGTCCTCATCTACATTAAAAAACTTCGAAACAGCTTTGTCCGGAACAACCCAACTGACGTGAAGCTCAAAATTCTTCACCTCAATCCCACGGTTTTTCATCTCTTGTGAGAAACTTAACCAGTTCTTGGATTTTGAACTGAATTTAGAACTAGCCACTTTCGTTCCTATCCCCTTCTTTCTAATTAACAGCTCCTCATATACAAGTTTATTGATAGCCAAACGCAAAGTAGAACGGGAAATTGCCAATCTTTTTGCTAATTCAATTTCATTGGGTAATAACTTACCCTCTATATATTCAGGCTGTTTAATTAATTCGCGTAACAAATTCTCTGCTTGTATATGCAGCGGAACAGGGCTTTTATGATCTATTTTTAAATTCATCATTTGGATTGCTTGTGCTAAAATAAGATTTTTTGCATAATTAAAAAAATAGATATATGTTTGTATGTATATACATATTAATATAAACCTCAGATGTCGAAGAAATTTATCATCATATTATGTATCGTTTCACTTGGAGGACTCCTTTTCGGTTTCGATATGGCTGTAATTGCAGGTGCTTTGCCGTTGGTGAAGCAATTTTTCGGACTATCTCCTGCTCAAGAGGGCATTTTTGTCAGTTCAGCCTTGCTAGGCTGTATTGTTGGTGTATTTTTCACAGGACCATTAACAGATAAATACGGCCGAAAACCGGCCTTTGTTACTGCGGCCCTGCTTTTTTTATTCTCAGCAATTGGCTGTGGATTCAGTCCTTCTTACAGCATATTGATCGCAAGTAGAAGCATTGGGGGCTTAGGTGTTGGAATCGCCTCAATCGTTGTGCCCCTATATCTCGCAGAAATATCGCCAAGCAAATTTAGAGGAAGATCAGTCACCTGTTACCAGCTCGCTATTACATTCGGTATCCTATTTGCCTATATCAGCAATTACCTGATTCTTGAATATACCTCCGCCCAGCAAAATGAACTGTGGCGAAATATGTTTTTAGTTGGCGCAATACCGGCTTTATTGTTATGCATCGGTGTTTACTTTATTCCTGAGAGTCCGCGTTGGCTTTCTAAAAATGGACGAAACACTGAAGTTGCGGCGATCAGTGCCACATTAGGACTATCGGATATACAAGAGGTCAGCCATGTTTCCTCCAAAGGAAATCTACGTGATCTGTTCTCTCCTATTTATCGCAAAGCCTTTCTATTGGGCTTATTCCTCCCTTTATTTTCACAGCTCAGTGGCATAAACGCAATTGTTTATTATGGTCCGAGCATATTGCTTGAATCAGGTATTTCATTAAACAATTCCTATCATGCCCAGTTATTCTTTGGAGCCGCCAATGTGCTATTTACTTTCTTTGCCATCTGGAAGGTTGATAATTGGGGTAGACGTCCCTTATATCTTTTGGGAACTGTGGGTGCTACCCTGAGTTTGCTGGTTACTGGTTATCTTTTTAATCAAGGTCAAGTCAATAATATCGCATTGATTATCGCGATACTTTCATTTCTATTTTTCTTTGCTTTTTCCATTGGCCCACTAAAATTTGTCGTCGCAGCCGAAATCTTCCCTAATGCCATCCGGGCTCGTGCCATGGGTATCAGTATTATGGTAATGTGGATTTCCGATGCGATCGTGGGGCAACTAACGCCTATTCTTCTCGCTTCCTGGGGAGCCCGCTATACGTTCTGGTTGTTTGCATTTTTCTGTGCCATAGCGTTCCTTGTTGTACTTGGATTCCTTCCAGAAACAAAGGGCAAACCTTTGGAGGAGATCGAAAAATTCTGGATTGAAAAACACAACAAAAAATCAACAAACAAGTAAGCAAAAAGCTATTTATTCCAACATCATTCATTTGCAATAAAAAATTACATCAATATGTATTCTAATACTCAAACAAAACCTTTTCAGTACGAAATCGCGCCGACGTTTCCAGTTCAAGGATCCTTATCAAATTCTTACCAAGATCTTGTTGCACATCTCATTATACATAATATACATAGCATTGATGGTTTTGTAGGTGTTAACTGGGACACAATCATCCCCAACCTGAAGCAAGAATTTGAAAAACAGGGCATAGCCGCACGATTTATTGCGATGGATTCTGCCTTAAAATCGGAATCAGCCATCCAGGATATTGTCTCCCCCTACCTAGGCGGCAATGATCCATTGTTCGGAAAAAAAGCCGGGATTCAGCTCATTGAATACTTTGATAACCAAAAGCTTGCGAACCTTCAAACCATACGAGCAAACGCCGAATCAACACAAGGCGAGTATACCATCTTTTATGGTCCTGGAGCATCATTAGTTGATACGTCTAGTCAACTGATGTTTATTGATCTGCCTAAAAACGTGCTTATTCAACGCATGCGTACTGGAGAAGCTTTAAACTTAGGCTGTTCAACACAAACCAATCAAAAGGAAACCTATAAGCGTTATTATTTTGTCGACTGGGAAATATTGAACCGACATAAAAGATCCATCTTGTCCCGTGTCGAAATTCTTGCCGATCAACAATCGTCCCACAGCTTACCATGGATTACGGGGAAGGATCTACGCGATACATTGCAAACCATGTCCCAAAATTACTTCCGCGTACGACCAACTTTTGAACCCGGAGTATGGGGTGGACAGTGGATGAAAGAGCACCTTACAGGCATCGATCAGGATGTCAAAAACTATGCGTGGTCCTTCGAAATGATTGTCCCCGAAAATGGTATTTTGCTCGAAGCAGATGGACATACGCTCGAAATTTCATTCGATCAGTTGATGTTTCAAGAAAGTGCCAATGTACTCGGTCATGCACAGCAACGTTTCGATGTTGAATTTCCAATACGCTTCAATTTCCTGGACACCTTTGATGGCGGCAACCTATCCATTCAATGTCACCCCAGTCCAGCTTATGCAAAAGCAGAATTTGGAGAAAACTTCACACAGGACGAATCATACTATATCGTTGATAGAAAAGAGGACGCAAAAGTGTATCTAGGCTTTCAGCAAACAATTGATGCAGACAAATTTCGCTCAGCTTTAGAAGAGAGCTTCCATAGCGGAATAGCTATGGATATCGAGCAATACGTTCAAAAATTCGAATCCAAGAAACACCAGTTATATTTGATTCCACATGGTACCGTACATTCTTCCGGAGTAAACAATCTCGTACTCGAAATCAGTGCAACGCCTTACAATTATACCTTTAAAATGTACGACTGGGTGCGTCCGGATTTAGATGGGAAACCACGTCCATTAAATATTGATAGAGCATTCGCTAACCTCAATTTTAGCCGGAAAGGCGATGTCGTAAAAAACACACTGCTATCTCAGCCCAGTGAAAAAGTCCTTGATGCGCAAACAACAAGAATACATTTGCCAACGCATGAAGATCATTTCTACGATGTTTTTAGATACGAATTCGATCAGGATGTTTCGATTGAAACGCAGGGACAGTGTCATATCATGATGCTTGTCGAGGGCGAGGCAATTGAGCTGACGACAGCTAATGGCATGAAAAGGGTCTTCCATTATGCCGAGACTTTTGCCGTTCCAGCTGCTGCTGGGTCCTATACATTGCGTAATTTAGGAAACGGTAAGGCAAAGGTTATCCAATCTTTTGTCAAAGAATCCAAATGTTAATCAAACCATTATTATAAACAAACAGCACAATGAGAACTATATTTTTCGCATTATCTTCATCGCTCCTATTACTGTCCTGCCAAAACGCGGGCAGTAAAGCATCTACGAACAATTTACAAGACAGCATCCAAAAAGATAGCAGCTTCCATATTGTCAAAGATATGGCTACGAACATCATCAAAAGCGGATTCAATGCGGGGGATGGATACAGTGAGGTATGGATTAGAGATTACAATACATTTATCACCTTAGCAACAAAAGTACATCCCCATGAACAGATCAAAGATCAATTGGCTTTGTTCTTTAAACTACAAGGTTCTGATGGTAATATTGCCGATGGTTTTGTCAAAAAGTCCAGCTTAAAAAATGGCGTATCGGACTATTACACCATCACGAGCACCTTGGCTCCTGATTATGCTGCACACAAAAACACCGTTGAAACAGACCAGGAATCCTCTTTAATCCAAGCGGTACATAAATACATCGTTGCAACTAAAGACAAAGCTTTTCTCAATGAAAAAATTGGTGATGCAACTGTAAAGGATCGCATGGAACATGCTTTGCAATTTTTATTGGACAAACGTTATAATGATACTTATGGTTTAATTTGGGGCGCAACTACAGTCGATTGGGGTGATGTTCAACCCGAGCATGACTGGGGTGTACATCTAGATGAAAATTCGCATATTGCTTTGGACATCTACGACAATGCGATGTTTTTGATCGCCCTTGACAACTACATGGATCTACTTCCTGAGAAAAAAGAAAAATGGGGAAAAATCAGAGCTTCCATAGCAAGTAATACCATGAAACACCTTTGGGATGAAAAGAACCAAAAGTTTATTCCCCATATTTATATCAAAGGCTCTCCATTTGCAGCTGATTTTGATGAAAATCAAATCTATTATCATGGTGGAACAGCTATCGCTATTGAGGCAAATTTACTCAGCAAAGAGCAAATAAAAGTTTCATTGGATAAAATGATTAAAAATGTAAAAGACGCTGGTGCGGCGACAATTGGACTTACCGTGTACCCAACTTATCCTGCAGGTTCATTTAAAAACAAAGGCATGTATCCGTATGGTTACCAAAATGGTGGGGACTGGACCTGGTTCGGTGGGCGTATGATTCAGCAGCTCGTTAAAAATGGTTTTCAACAGGAAGCTTACGAGCAAATACAGCCGATGCTTGCTCGTGTTATCAAAAATAAAGGTTTTTATGAATGGTACACAAAAGATAATAAACCAGAAGGTTCAGGAACTTTTAGAGGTGAAGCAGGTGTGCTTTACGATGCCATCGAATTATTAGAAGGTGCTGGCAAGAAATAAAAACAGCTTATCGCGATGTAAAAAGAGCAGCAGTCCAAATTCCTGCTGCTCTTTTATTTGAAATCGTCACCTTAGCATTCCTATTTTATATTACTCTAAAGTCTTTTCCGCATTCTCCTTTGTATACTCGTTTCCTATCCGCTAAAATATCCTGTTTATTTTTCTTAAATTACTTGTCCATGTCACCCAATCGTTAAATTGTACAAGAGCATTCCATTTGGATCGCGGATTTCCAGCGTATAGCTAGCAAGTCCAATAACAGCTCAAAACCTGATTGTATCGGTTTCAATAAAAGGCAAACTATAATTACCGGTATCTGCCTTAATCTTAGCATTCAACTGCTTTATCGCAGCGACTTCCTGATTTACCGTCTTATAGAGATAGACGTTCTTTAAACTCGGAAGCTCGTTCAGTTTTGATAAACCTTTTGATGTAACTTTTGTGCCTGTCAGATTCAAATACGTTAATTTTGACAGGCCTTTCAGCTGGCTCAATCCAGCATCGGAAATTTTTGTATTTTCCAGATGCAGACGGGAAAGAATGGGCATTGCCGAAAATGTTGAAAAAGCAAGATCTGTAACAGCCGTATTTCCTAATTTCAGCTGAACAATATTATCCTTAATGGCTAACAATTCCTGTAGGTCCTTATCATTAAATTGAGGATAATTAATCGCATTAACCAACACGAAGTTATTATTTCTTGCAACTTGGATGATCTTAATACCCTTAGCCTGCCAAGCATCAACTTTATCTTTTGGCAAAGCTGGTGCTGCTGGTAGATCAGCATACAATACAGCAGACTCCTCCTTTTCCCCTGTTTCCAATTTTTTCAACAAATGAGCTATTTCCTCCGTTTGTGGTATTTCATGCACTTTTTTATCAAAATTGGCTCCTTGATCAATCCACCAGGCAATCAGTTTTATCTGATCAGCGGTTATCGGTGTACGACCTTTAGGGGGCATACGTTTCTTATGTCCCTCGGGCAACACCAACCGGGCATATAATTCACTCTTTTTCGAATCATTTGAATTTAGTACTGTGCCGTTCTCTCCTCCTTTTAACAAATTCTCTTTTGTATCCAATGCCAGTCCCCCTTCCTGCTTTCTTTGCCCATGGCAGCTTTGACAACGCTGTTTTAGAATAGGTTGAATAATTCCCTTATAGGCTTCTGCTTCTTGCGCATTTTGAACGATAAGAACCTCCTCTTTAGCTTCCTCCGTTTTAAACAGCTTTTTAAGTGCTACTGGCATAGCTTCCACAAAGTAACCCTTTCCATGTGTCAGTGTTCCACCGTAGTGTCCAGTCACCCCAATTAAGAGCACCAGGATGAAAAAAAGCCAAAAGCGAAATGCACCAGGAGATTCCCTACGATAAAGAAACCAAAGCAATAAACTACTGATAGCCACGGCAATTCCCAGCCACTTGTGATAACTCAGGACATCCTCCTCATAACCTCCATTTCGTGAAAGCAGATAACCCGATAAAGCAGCTACTATAGCAGCGATAGTCCCTAGGAATAAGGAGAGCTTAATAGCAGGCAAATACATATCTCCGCCTTTAAACTGAGTCCTAATTGCCATAACAAAAGCCAACAATAATATGCCGATCGGTAGATGGACCAAAAGCGGGTGAAATCGTCCCAAAAAGCCCAATAATTCATCAAAGAAAACTATCATTCTTTATATCTGTCTTTGAGTAAATGCAACATATAAACATTGATTGACCATTGATCGGCCACCGGTTGTTGTGTAAATGGTAATGTGGGTAAATAACCCGCTGGACCAAACTCGGTCGTTATGGTCAATAACTTCACCCCATTTTCCTTGTGCTTAGCAACAACTTTATCCCACCAGGTCAAATGTTGTGCAACGATACTCTTCCATTCAGGAGCCGCGGGGTCATTGACTTGTGGTCCTTCGGGATGCCCAATTCGTGCATGAATGTGCTCCGTTCTGGAAAGCGCTTTTGTTACAGCCTCGGTCTGATCAGAAAGCATTGATTCGTGCACATTGCACCAATGCGAGATATCCAATGCAAGTTGTAAGGTCGGAATCTTCTCTAAATATTCTTTTGTCACATGAGCTGCAAAACTAAATCTTCCGCGATGAGTCTCATGATAAACGGGGATGTGGTACTTATTTTTAGCCGCATCGGCAAGCTCAATCAATGCTTTATTCTGCTCAAAAGAGTAATAATCTTTACCTGTATGGCAATTGATATAATCGGGTTTCAGCTGTGCTGCTTCATCCAAATTACGCTTAAAACTTTGTTTATATTCCTCATAAGTTCCGCCCGATCCGCCTGAAAGCAATCCTAAACTCAATCCATATTTATGTAATGCATCGATCATCTCCTTGCGCTCATTTGGACTACCAGGTAACCAGGATTCAACACCATCGTAACCAGCATTTTTCACCCGGAGACAGAACGTATCCCAGGAATCGCTATTTCCCCAATTGGTGCAATAATATTTAATGTGTAACTGCTGGGCAGTCATGGATAGAAAACTGCTCATAAATAAAATTAATACTAGAAGTTGTTTCATATTTTTAAATTATAGCTTGAATAAGTTCACCCTCCACATCTGTCAATCGGAACGGCCTTCCTTGAAAATCGTATGTAAATTTCTCATGATCAAAACCCAAAAGATGGAGCATGGTCGCATGGACATCATGTACAGAACTGCGCCCTTCTACCCCAGCGAACCCGATATCATCGGTTTGACCGTAACTTATGCCATTACGAACTCCCCCGCCTGCCATCCAGATGGTATAGGCGTCTGTATGATGATCGCGTCCCAGGAATGGCATATCGCTGTTGTCCCTATTTTCTTGCATCGGCGTGCGTCCAAATTCCCCTCCCCACACGACTAGTGTTTCTTCCAGCAAACCACGTTGTTTTAGATCCATAATCAATGCGGTCATTGGTCGATCTATCTCCCGGCATTTATTTTTAAAGCCAAGATCAATCGAATCTGCGGGATTAGTACCGTGGCTGTCCCAACCCCAATCAAATAACTGAACGAATCGTACCCCTTGTTCTACGAGTTTCCGAGCCAAAAGGCAATTATTGGCAAACGATTCTTTACCCGGCTCAGTTCCATACAATTCGTGAATATAAGCAGGTTCATTATTGATGTCCATCACTTCAGGCACTGCAACCTGCATTTTATAAGCCATCTCATATTGTGCAATCCGCGACAAGGTTTCTGGGTCTTTAAAGGTATCGTATTCTGTTTTGTTGACGTTATTTATGGCATCAATCAAATCACGCTTCATATCCCTTCCCATTCCTTCAGGATCGGCAATATACAATACGGGGTCACCCTTTGAACGACATTGAACGCCTTGGTATACCGATGGTAAAAATCCACTTCCCCAGACACTTTTTCCTGCATCCGGCGTTTTACCTCCCGATGTTAACACAACAAATCCGGGTAAATTGCTATTTTCAGATCCCAGTCCATAAGTTACCCATGAACCAATGCTTGGCCGACCGAGACGGGCACTTCCCGTATGCATAAACAATTGCGCTGGACCGTGATTGAACTGATCGGTATGCACAGCCTTCAGAAAACTCACTTCATCAACAACTTTACTAAAGTGAGGCAAATGATCTGATACCCAAGCCCCACTTGCTCCATACTGTTTAAAAGTAGCCTGTGGCCCCAACATTTTTGGAATCCCACGAATAAAGGCAAATTTCTTTCCTGCGAGCAAGGATTCCGGGCAAGGTTGATTATGTAATTTCTGCAATGCAGGCTTGTAATCAAATAACTCCAATTGCGACGGAGCGCCGGCCATATGCAGATAAATTACACTTTTAGCCTTACCCGGGAAATGAGGAGGCTTGGGTACCAGCGGATTGAGTGCATTCAGATCCAACTTTTCTGCTGATTTTGACTGCCCCCATCCATTACAACTCGTCAACAAACTACCCAAAGCAATACCTCCAATACCGGCCACACAATCCTTTAGAAAATGTCTTCTTGTGACAGCCTGCAATTCAAATTGTTGCGCTTCTTTTATTAGCTTATTTAGATCTTTCATCTGACTATCATTATGTATGAACGGGCTGTGTCGCTAAATTTTTAGTCTGCAGCTTTAGCTCATTTCGGTTTATATTCTTATTATTTCATAGGCCTTATCCTTCTTAACAAAAGACTTCGTTTTCATACGAAAGCCCTTATCCAGAAGTTTCAATTCCTATATATTATTTCATTATTTATGATTTCGTTAAAAACTCGTCCAGATTCAACACTGCATTGGCAACAAGCATGTAGGCAGCTTTTGAAGGCAGGACCTTTACATTGCTTTTTGCTAAATCTTCATTCAGAAATTTGGCTGCCGAATCAGGCTTTTTGTTGAAATCAATCAACGCTTTTTGATAAAGATGTTCCAGCTCTTTGAGTTTCTTTTCATCGGCATCCTTCAACATCGCACGTTTATAACCGATACGGATACCATTTCTAAGGTTTCCATTTCCCTCCTTTTCCATAATAGCCCCCAGATGTTTAGCTGCTTCGAGGTAAACAGGATCGTTTAATGTGGCGAGCGCTTGCAGCGGTGTATTGGTACGGATACGGTCGACCAAACAAACCTCCCTACTCGAAGCATCAAAAGAAACAAAAGACGGATAAGGACTCGTACGCTTTAAAAACGTATAGATACCCCTTCGGTATTGATCTTCTCCAGCACTTTTCACCCAGGACTCACCGCTATATACAGTCATCCATACCCCATCCGGCTGGTATGGCATTACACTTGGTCCATACATTTTGTTGCTGAGCAATCCACTTACAGCTAAAGCCTGGTCACGAATTTGTTCGGCAGATAATCTAAACCGAGGTCCCCTTGCCAAATAATAATTCTGTGGATCCTTTTCAAAATTGGAATTGTTCAAGCTAGAGGACTGCTTATAAGTTCCGGATAATACCATCTCGCGGATCAATTTTTTAATGCTCCACTTTTTGGTATTCATCAGATCTAGGGCAAGATAGTCTAGTAATTCTCGGTGAATTGGCGGAATGCTCTGTGTGCCCATATCTCCTAATGGTTCAACTAGCCCCCTACCAAATAGTTGAGCCCATACGCGATTAACTAAAGTTCGCGCTGTCAACGGGTTTTCCTTACTGACAATCCACTGCGCAAAACCCAAACGATTACGTTGAGCCCCCTTAGGGAAACTATTCAGTGATGCCGGAACTGTAGGCTGCACTTCCGCACCTAGCGACAAGCGGTTACCACGTATAAATACATTGGTTTTACGATGCATGTCTTTGGGATTTTCAATCATGATTGGTACTCCCTCAGGTTGCATGTTGACCAATTGGAGAAAAGTCTTTTGAAAATTCATATTATCCAGTGACCTTTCATGTGGAAAGTTCTCGCGAAATGCAAACCATTCAATCATGCAGATCGGCTGTCCATGAGCTACAGATGGATTCTTGAAAACCAGATATAAGTCATGTACACCTGGAGTCGCGAGTATGGGAGCCTGAATAACCTGTCTTCCATTCGTACTCGGCAAATCAATAACGGCAAGTATTGGTCCGCTAGGTTTATCCAAGTGAATTTCCAATTTTCCACCTACCGCACCTGTCCAGAAATTCATGAAGAATTGCTGTTTATTATCCAGGTTTATTGCCCTTAATCGGGCAGATCCTCCAGTTCTCACCCCCAACCATTTCGTATCATAAAGCGCACCATCTACTATTTGGTCACTGTAATGCGCATGGACTTTGGGCTCAAGGGTGTGAAGAAATAGATCTGTTGATTTTACCAAGCTTGCATTTCCTGTCGTCGACAACCACCTCTTTATACTGTCAATTCGCTTTTCATCCTGCGCAGTATAAAAACGCAGTTTAGGATGATCACCTTGGGTATCTTCATCTCTGGTGTTGTTAAAAAAAGCTAACGATTTATAATACTCTTCAAATTTAAACGGATCATAAGTATGACTATGACATTGCACGCATTCGAAGGTCGTACTCAACCATACTTGATAGGTTGTATTTAAACGATCCAAAACCGCCGCCATCCGAAATTCCTCACTATCAGTCCCGCCCTCATCATTATTCATGGTATTGCGATGGAAGGCCGTTGCGATAAGTTGATCCTTGGTTGGTTCCGGGAGCAAATCCCCAGCGAGCTGTTCTATCGTAAATTCATCATAAGGCATATCCTGGTTTAAGGCCTTGATGACCCAATCCCGATAAGTCCATATCGTCCGCGAACCATCCTTCTCGTAACCCTTCGTATCCGCATATCGCGCCATATCCAACCACCAACTCGCCCACTTTTCGCCATATTTCTGAGAAGCCAGCAGACTATCTACCCGCCGGGTATAAGCATCATCACGCTGGTCCGCTTCAAAGGCTTGAATTTCTGCCAACGTGGGTGGGATACCAATTAGATCCAAATACACTCTCCGAAGCAACAATGCTTTATCGGCTTCATCTGCAAAGGATAATTTCTTCTCCTTCATCTTATCCAAAACAAAAAAATCAATCGTATTGTTCACCCCATTAGGCTTAACACCAAATATACTGAGCAACGAAAAAGGTTTAGGTATCTCCGTTTCCTGAGGTGTTGTATAGGCCCAATGCTCTCCCCACTTGGCTCCCTCATCGATCCATCTTTTGAGTATATCAATCTCATCGTCATTCAGTTTAGGGGCATTGTAAGGCATACGCAATTCAGGGTCATCGGAAATTAGTCTCTTTACCAGTTCACTATGTTCACCATCGCCACGAATAATAACTGATTTGCCTGATTCGGCTTTGGCGAATGCCTCATTTTCAAAAAGAAAACTTAAGCCACCATTTTTCTTAACCCCACCATGGCATGTGATACAATGTTTATTCAAAATCGGTTTAACATCAGCGCTAAAATCAACTGGCTCTTTTTTTCCAAAAGTCAAAATGCTTGTACCAATAAGCACAAGCGCCAATAATATTAGCACCAAAATCTTTTTTTTCATAGCCTTGGGATATATCTATTCTGTATTATTTTAGGTTTATGTACTCCTTCCAAAGAAAACAGTATTCATTTTCTTCGTTAGGAACGACCGAAACTAAGGGATAAAATCACCTATTCCGAATAGCATAAATTTAGGGAACAGCACTCAATTATACTAAAACTAGATTAACAGAAACATAAACAATATTACCCCTTGCTCTTGCGAGATTTTCTGGATTCTACAGCCTTAGCTGCTCAAAAGGCTGGTTTAAAACAGCAGAACGTAATTTCTTTGGTTAAACTGCAGATAATAAAACAATACTTATACACCATATTCCTTGGCATCAAAAAGTATAACAATTTCGATACGAATTAACTTATTTGCTTTTATGCACCTCATCCATCTCAGTTAAATCTGCTTTGAACGTGATTTCAGGCTCAGGACCATCGCGTAGCTAAAATAGCATGCAAAAAAGTAACAATAGTGTCAGTATCTCCCCATCCAGAGTTTTAAATTTACAAGCTAATCCTTTCAATTATGAAATATCTTTATTTACTACTATTCTGTTCGTTCACCCTGTTCTCGTTCGGGCAACCAACACCCGACAACAACCTCCATTTCGATCAGTTGGCTTCGCGATGGGATGAAGCCATTCCGTTGGGAAATGGTCAATTGGGTGCACTGATTTGGAAAAAAGATAATACGATTCGATTTTCACTTGATCGCGCAGATCTATGGGATGAAAGAAAGGCTTTTGCAATAGAAAACCACAATTTCAATTGGGTCCAACAACAAATAAAAAACAACAGCTATGGCATTGTACAAGAGTGGGGAGACGCTCCATACGATAGATCCCCCTATCCCACCAAGCTTCCAGCAGCGTCGCTGTTTTTTGACTTAGCGAAATTTGGCCCTGTCGTTTCGAACGTACTTGACCTGAAACAGGCCACCAATATTCTTAAATTCAAAGATGGTAAAATATTAAGAACCTTCATACACGCCTACAAACCCTTTGGCTACTTTGAAATTACAGGAAACAATGTGAGTGACCTTGTTCCTCAATTGATTCCGCATCAATATGAAAATAGCGCAAACAAAGATGACAACAAAAGCGTTGTCGAAGGTCAAAATTTAGCAAGATTAGGATATAAGCAAGGAAATATAAACCGATCCAGCAACTACGAAGTGCTGCACCAAAAAACGTATGATGATCATTTTTTTGAAGTTGTATTGAGGTGGGAAAAAATATCAGCTAAAAAGCTGATTGGTTATTGGACAATTGTCAATGATCAAAAGGCAAACCCTTCTGTACTTTCCCTAAAAAAATACAGGAAAGAAAAAGCGAGCCATTTGCATTGGTGGTCAAACTATTGGTCCAAATCAAGTATAACTATTCCTGAAAAAAATCTTGAAAAGCAATATTATCTTGATATGTACAAACTCGGTGCTGTCGCAAGAGAAGGTGCTCCAGCAATTACGCTTCAGGCCGTCTGGACGGCAGATAATGGTGGCCTTCCCCCTTGGAAAGGCGACTTTCACAATGACCTTAACACACAATTGAGCTATTGGCCGGCCTATTCGGGGAATAGATTGGCGGAAGCCAAAAGCTATACGGATTGGCTCTGGAAGATCCGTAAAAAAAACAGGGACTTTACAAAGCAATATTTTGGTGTCGATGGGCTGAATGTACCCGGTGTTCTTACTTTAAATGGAGACCCTATGGGTGGATGGATCCAGTATTCTCTTTCTCCTACGATTGGTGCATGGGCGGCCCAACATTTTTACTGGCAATGGAAATATAGTATGGATAAAGCCTTTCTAAGAGAACAAGCCTATCCCTATATCATTGAGTCTGCGACTTACCTTAAGAATATAACCACATTAAAAAATGGACTCCGTTACCTGCCTTTGAGCAGCAGTCCCGAATACAACGACAATAGTGTATCAGCATGGTTTGACAGTTGGACCAATTTCGACCTTAGTTTAGCGCATTTTCTTTTCCAGGCTGCTACAGAGGTGTGCACGGCAATGGGCAAACCGCAAGAAGCAGAGAATTGGTTGAAATGCAAGTCCCAACTACCTCACTATGCGACGGATGAAACCGGACTACAAGTTGCTGTAAATCTTCCAATGAAACATTCCCATCGCCATATGTCTCCCTATATGGCAATTTATCCATTGGATTTATTAGACATCAATAATCCGCAGGAAAAAGAGCTCATTGAAAGTTCACTAGATCACATTGAAAAGCAGGGCACACGTGCGTGGGTTGGTTATTCCTTTGCATGGATGGCTTGTTTACACGCGCGAGCTAAACAAGGAAAGGAAGCCGTAACCAATCTTCAAAAATTTGCACAGAACTTTTGTTCCACCAATTCCTTTCATCTGAATGGTGACCAGAAAGGCGGGCAATATTCAGACTTTACGTATCGACCATTTACCTTAGAAGGTAACTTTGCATTTGCACAAGGAATACACGAATTGCTCATTCAAAGCAAGAATAATTATGTAGAAGTTTTTCCGGCCTTACCTGCTGAATGGGAAACAGCATCTTTCAAAAATTTGAGAACGATGGGCGGATTTATCGTAAGCGCTGAAAAAAAAGGAGATAAAATCGTTATACTGAAAATAACCGCGACCGAAGATGGTACTTTTCGAATTTTTGAACCCAAGACACTCATGCACATCAGTACGAAGAAGACCTTACATAAAGATAACACCATACAATATGTGAAATTAAAAAAGGGGCAAACAGTGAACTTATGTAGTATATAAACACGGTACCTGCTTAAGTCGGTCTGTCGACTAAAAAAAAGCGTTTCAACTGTTGGTTGAAACGCTTTTTTAATACTGTTCTGCAATTTATGCGAGCTCAATCAAAAATTCCTCTTTCGGAAGTCTAAATTTTTTCAGCTTCAACAACCAATCTTGTTCTTCCATCCGATAACCCAACGGAAGCATAACAGCGCTCTTCAGCCCAAGTTTGTCTAGACCAAGAAGTTCATCCAATTCGGCATTTGAAAAACCTTCCATAGGAGTAGCATCAACGCCTAATTCTGCTGCCTGAGCAATTGCCAAACCAAAAGCAATATAAGCTTGCTTCGCCGCATGTGCCGCTTGTTGTTCACCGGATAGACTTGATAACTGTGCTTTCAATCTATTTTTATACTCGTCAGTCGTGTCTAAAGGTAAACCTCTCAACGCATTCATCTTGTCGAAGGTATTATCAATACGTTCGTCCGTATAGCTATCCCATCCTGCGAAGACCAATAAATGTGAGCTATCAGCAACAATCTGTTGCCCCCAAGCCACAGGTACAATTTTTTCTTTTAATTCCTGATTCGTAACCACAATCACACGGAACTGTTGAAGTCCAGACGAGCTCGGAGCCATACGTGCTGCCTCCAAAATCTTATCCAAATCTTCCTGAGCGACCTTTTTTGTAGGGTCGTATTTTTTTGTGGCATAACGCCATTCTAGGGTATCTAATAAAGCCATTTTATTCTAATTTAAATGATCAATAGCAACATCATAAAGTTATGTAAAGATAAATAAAAAAATAAATGTCTAAACATCAAAATAAAGGACTAAAACAATAAAAAACAGGACAAAAACACACTGCCTTTCAGCATTTGTTACTAGACTTTTAACGCCCAAACACAGTATATTTACTTCTAATCGCAAGCAAATGTCTATTTTATTCAATTTTATTAAGACCTTTGTACTGGTTTATATCCGATTAAAACAAAATGACCTTCAATCATTTGTTTCGGGTGGTTATAAATAACAAAATAAAAAACAGAGCTCACCTGCTCCACAATAAATACATTAGCGATGTCTATAACGAATGAAACCGAGCTAACAGGCATACAAAAAGCGAGCGATGCCGTTGCCATCACCTTAAAAGCTATGATAGCACATGCTCAAGTGGGTATGTCCACGAAAGAGCTTGACGAATATGGAGCCGAAATATTAAAAAGCATGGGTGCAAATTCTGCTCCTGCTCTTACCTATGGTTTCCCAGGATACACCTGTATTAGTGTAAATAACGAATTTTGCCACGGAATACCTACTGCGGAAAGACTATTGCAAGAAGGTGATTTGATCAATATCGATGTATCTGCCGAACTGGATGGATATTGGGCCGATAATGGTTGTTCCTTTATTATAGGAAAGGACATATTTCAACACGAAAAATTGGTCAATGCATCAAAAGAAATTCTTCAAAAAGCAATCAATAATATTCGTGGTGGTGTGAAAATAGCCGATATTGGACATCTAATAGAAACTGAAGCGAAAAAAAGAGGCTATAAAGTCATCAAGAACCTTGGCGGACATGGTGTAGGAAAAAGTCTGCACGAGGACCCCGATGAATTGCTTAACTATAAAAATCGCTTCGACCAACGAAGATTTCGAAAAAATACTGTTGTTGCTATCGAAACCTTTATTTCAACGACCTCCACATACGCGACCGAAATCGAGGATGGCTGGACAATGGTTGGGGACAAAGGTGGATTCATGGCCCAACATGAACATACAATTCTCATTACCGATGGCGCTCCTGTTATATTAACGGCACAGAATGCAATTTACTAAGCAGGAATAAGAAGACACCTATAGGTCTTTTCGAACAAGTTATTGAAAGCTATCGAAAAGACCTATTTTCTTTAAAACAAGACCTCAAGCTTGCGGTGAAGTGCACAGTCCCTTTATTTCAGAACTAGGGGTTGCTTAAAAAATTAAGGGGCCTCTCATAACGAGAAAACCCCCAAATAATATATTTTTATGGCTAAATAATTTTTGTCAATACCAAAGACTAATCTTACTGGATAAATGGCTACAGCAGTAAAAGTAGCTTATTCTTCCCAACAAAAAAGTGATGAAAATCACTTTTACCAAAAATTTTATTCTCATTTTCAAAATTCAGCTTCTCTCTTAACATTTCACCCAACTCATCTATTCTCCGTTAACTGTTTTGATAACTATTTTGAAAAACACCCAATAATAGAAAGAAGACCTTTTTACCATCCAAACACTTCGCCTCCCCCCCTTACTCCTTGCTTAGTTGCCTGAATAAACATGAGGGGTAAAACACTAAGATAATATTTGTATTTAGGCTGGTGTAACTTATAAAGTTTAGTATTTTTGGTCTATTAAAGTAATCTAGCTTGAGAACAATAAAATTCCATAAGGGTGAATGCGGTGTTGAGTTTTTGTTGAATGTCCTCAATGAAAAAGAAACGGATTATACACATCAAGATACTTACCATAAAGATTTTTTTGAAATTCTATTTTTCAAAAAAGCCAAAGGCAGATTGATATTGGGGCAAGAGATTCTCTCCTTGTCCGACAATTCAATCATCTTTATTTCGGCTTTTCAAAAACATACTTGGGAACTGGATCCAGAACACCTTGAATTTACAACATTGATTTTTCAGGAAGACTTTTTGAATGATTTCTTTTCGGATAAACTATTCACATACAAACTATTATATTTCTACCAGCTTAGTTATGTACCCCAAATTATAGCAGATGACACACATATGTCAAAATTCTGTGGTCTTCTCGCCGAAATTAAACTTGAACTTATCGAAACCCAAGCAGATAGTGCCCATATTATTCGTTCTTTACTTTATTACCTATTGCAGACTTTAAACCGAAAATATGCCCGCTTGAATAAGTTGCCGAACCAAAAAGCGGAAAATAATTTCGCCTATCAATTTAAAGAACTTATGGAACAGTTCATTCGGGAGAAACAACGGGTAAACGAATATGCGACACTCATGGGAATAAGTAGGATTACGTTAAATCAAGCCGTTAAAGCACAGTTTAATACCACAGCGACACACCTACTTCGGCAGCGTTTACTATTCGAGATTCAGGACCTTCTCATCCATTCTGACCATTCCGTTAATCAAATTGCTTTTGACCTTAACTTTTCAGAACCCAATCATTTAATGCGGTTTTTCAAAACTCAAACTGGAAAAACCATTAGTGCATTTATTCAGGAATTCAAATAAATGTTGGACTGTCTCTACAAGTTGGCATTATGAAAATCGGGCCATGCAAATAGGCATCCACATGGCCCGATTTCCCTATAAATCAATGGAGTTCCAAGTACGTCTCGGTGTCCTGAACCTGCGCATAAAAGAACGCCAAAGCGGCAAGAAAAGCATGCTGAACATCCAGTGCAGCAACTACGGAGCCATTGATCTCAAGATCGCGCGTTGCACAGGCATCATTAATTACGGTACATCGAAAGCCTAAATCGACAGCGGCGCGTACCGTGGCGTCAATACACATATGGGTCATCATGCCTACGACAACAAGTTCCTCGACCTTATTGCTGCGAAGGTAATCCAGTAATTCTGTCTCTCTAAAGCTGTTGGGAAAATGTTTACGTATTACTAGCTCGTTTGCCATTGGACTCACGCTTTCATGAATTTCGGCAGCTCTTGTGCCATCAATAAAGAATGGCATTGCTTTGGGATCTGAAGAAATATGTTGGATATGAACCACTGGAAATTTTCTTCGCCTAAATTGGTCGATCACTCTTCTGGCATTCTTTCCTGCCTTTAAGGGATCCACAAGTTCCATTCCGCCATCTTCAAAATACTCGTTTTGAATATCAATGACTATTAATGCGCTATTACTCATCTATTTTATGAATTAAGTTTAATACAAAATTAAGTGGATATCGCGGCGAAGAACTACCAATAAATCACCAAATCCTACCATTTTGATAAGAGCAATAAGATGGGATCAAGTAGGAAGTTATGTAAATGTTTTACATAATTTCGATCAAAAAATCACCAACAAAAGCTAACTTCGCTGGATATATACGTCACAGACAGGTGATAAATTGCAATAATAAATAGCATGACATTGAAAGAATTACAACACAGCAAAATATATGGCGCAGATAACGGTGGCACGCCATTAATTGTCCTGCATGGGCTTTTTGGTATGGCAGACAACTGGGGATCCTTTGGTCGTAGTTTCGGAGAGAAAAGACAGGTACATTTACTCGATCTTCGTAATCACGGACGAAGTTTCCATAGTGGAGATATGTCGGTGGAAGTTATGGTAGACGATCTGCTGGCCTATATAACATCCATTGGAGCAGATAAAGTACTACTATTGGGCCATTCTTTGGGCGGAAAAGTAGCGATGCAATTTGCTATTGATCATCCAGAAAAAATTGAAAAACTGATCATCGCTGATATAGCCCCGAAAGCTTATCCTCCACATCATGAGGATATCTTCAATGCGCTATCTGCTGTAGATATTACAACACTAGAAAACAGGAAAGATGTACAAGTAAAGATTGAACACTATTTGAGTGATCCGGGTGTTATCCAATTTTTATTAAAAAATGTATATATCAGAGAAGATCGGAAATTAGACTGGCGCTTTAATCTGGATGTTTTAAAAAATAAATATACAGAGTTTATCACTGTCGGGGTAAAATCAGGAATATTCAACGGTCCCACATTATTTCTACCTGGAGAGAAATCAAAATATATATTACCTGAAGATAAAATTAAGATCAGGGAACAATTTCCAAATGCCGTGTTTAAAACAATTCCTAATGCCGGCCACTGGGTTCAAGCCGAAAATCCACAGGCATTTGACGCCTTTGTTGCCGAGTTTTTAGATCAATAAATTAGATACATTGAATGTCCGCTCCTACTTGTTGGTCCTTAAAACCGCTCGTAAGGAGTAGACATTCAATACCATTATTTCAACGCCTTTGCGTAGGTCTTTATCGCACGATCACGGGCAATCTGATGGTCGACAATAGGCTCACAATAGGCTGAAGTGTCTAATTCAGGAACCCATTTTTTTATATATTCCTGATTTTTATCGAACTTCTCAGCCTGAAGCGTCGGATTAAAAACCCTAAAATACGGGGCTGCGTCACAACCACTACCGGCGGCCCATTGCCAGTTACCATTGTTGGCTGACAGGTCATAATCATTTAGTTTTTGTGCAAAGTAGGCCTCCCCCCATCTCCAGTCGATCAAAAGGTGCTTACAAAGAAAACTGGCTACGACCATTCGTACGCGATTGTGCATATAACCCGAACTATTCAATTGGCGCATACCCGCATCGACCATAGGATATCCAGTCTCTCCGTTGCACCACTGCTGGAATTCTACCTCATTGTTGCGCCATTGTATGGCATCGTATTGCTTTCTAAAGGACTCCGTAACAACATGCGGATAGTGATAGAGTATCTGCATAAAAAATTCACGCCAGATCAATTCAGACAACCAGGTCAAATTGTGCTTTAAAGCGAAAGTAACGCATTGACGTACACTGATTGTTCCAAAACGAAGTGCAATTCCCAATTTAGTAGTACCCATTAATGCCGGATAATCACGGGTTGTATCATAATGGTCAATAATTGCAGCATTCAGTTGTGGTTCTTCAAAAATAAGGTCGGTCTCTAGAAAACCTAAGTTCTCCAAAGAAATAATCTGCTCATGGTTTTGCTGAAAGAAAAATTCCGTTGTGTATGTATAGGAAAGATGGTCCTCGGGACGTAATTTCTCCCGCCATTTTTTTGCGTAAGGCGTATAAACCGTATAGGGCGTTCCATCATTTTTTAAAATATCTCCTTTATCGAAAATAACCTGATCTTTCACAGCTTTGAAGGGAATTCCTATCGATTGGCAAAAATCAAAAATTTCTTTGTCCCGATGAATTGCTTTCGGTTCATAATCCCGATTACAATAGATTCCCTGCACGTCAAATTTCTCAACAAGCTCTCTGTAAATAGTGATAGGTTTACCAAAGAACGTATTCAAAGTTGCACCACTTTTTTCTAAGGTCGCATTGATACCTGTTAGTGCTTGATGAATATAATGAACACGTCTGTCTTTCCTATCCTCCAGCAGCTTCAAAATATCTTCGTCAAATATGAATACGGGTAATACCGGATACCCCGAAGCGAACGCACGCGCAAGTCCGGCATTATCATCCAAGCGTAGATCCCTTCGAAACCAAAATATATTAATTTTATCTTTTTCCATAAAAATGACGAGTTTTTGCCTTCCCCCCTAGTTAACAACTTCAAAGGACAAAAAGATTAACAAAATAATTAATCGCAAATTAAGCATATAAAAACGCTGAACCATCAAAGGTACTCGAAATTCCCTTTGATGGTTCAGCGTTTAAGAATTTTATTACGTTAGTTTTTCAAACTCGCCATGTCAATAACAAACCTGTATTTCACATCGCTTTTCAATAGTCTATCATAGGCATGATTGATATCCTGCATTTTAATCAGCTCTATGTCCGAGATAATATTGTGTTTACCACAAAAATCAAGCATCTCCTGTGTTTCTGCAATCCCGCCGATCATAGAACCTGAAAAACTCTTACGTGTTGGAATCAAACTGAAAGGAGCTACAGGCAGTGGGTGTTCAGGCGCACCAACAAGCGTCAGAGAACCGTCTCGTTTCAATAAACTTAAATAAGCGTTGATATCATGCTGTGCCGAAACGCAGTCCAAAATGAAATGTAATGTGCCTGCATGCTCTTTCATTTGTTCAGCATCAGTTGACAAGATCACCTCGTCAGCTCCTAAACGTTTGGCGTCATCAACTTTGGAAGCAGACGTTGTAATTACGACCACATGAGCTCCCATTGCTTTCGCTATTTTGACTCCCATGTGTCCCAAGCCGCCGATACCCACTATACCGACTTTTTTTCCTGGTCCGACATTCCAATGCCTCAAAGGTGAATAAGTGGTAATTCCAGCACATAATAAAGGTGCTGTCGCTGCGAGATCCAAATTTTCAGGAATGTGAAGCACAAAATCCTGATCTACTACAACACGTTCAGAATAACCACCAAATGTCTGTTTATTAAGGTGCTTATCGTGACCATTATAGGTTTGAATATTTCCATTTTCACAATATTGTTCCAAACCTTCCTTACAACTCTCACATTCGCGACAACTATCGACCATACATCCCACGCCAGCTAAATCGCCTACTTTAAACTTAGTTACAGCTGATCCAACTTTAGTAATTCGCCCTACAATTTCGTGACCGGGTACATTCGGATAAACGGTTCCGCCCCATTCATTTCGCGCTGTATGTAAATCCGAATGACAAACTCCACAAAATAAGATATCAATCTCGACATCTTTATCCGTCACTTCACGGCGTTCAATATCCATCTGTTTTAGATCAGCCGTTGGTGCGCTTGTTCCAAAAGCTCTAATTGAAAATGTACTCATACTTGATAAAATTGTTGTTTTCTGTTTTAAATAAATGCATAAAATTCCTATGATGCAACACATATTCCAGCCACACGATAAAATTAACCAATGGATGTAAAAAATGTTTTGAAGGAACGATAGCAAAAGTAAAAAGTAACTTTCAGAATGATTTTGCTGCAGAGCTCAAAATGATATTGCTTTACGGCTCATCAAGTAATGGATTACACAGCTGCAGATCCGATAGTTTAACTCTTTCAAACCGGGCTAACTAATCCGTATCTTCTACCTGGACAAATTGCATGGCCAATCCTTGTTTCTGACATATATTCAAAATAGAAAATTCCAACCGGCTGCTAATCCGAAGAACAAGTAAAAATTGCTGATCATCCAGCAATAGGTCAATATTTTTTATCTCAGGGAAACTCTGATAAAGAAAATGATAAATCTCGCTGGCTTTCCACTTGAGTTTACGAGATAAAGAGTAGACAACTTTATACATAATTAGATTATTTCAAAATTTTAACGGCAATTTGTTGTAGGTGATGGCTCAAAAAACGCATCTGCTTCAGCTCCTCAAAATCCCTGGCTAATCGAACCTTTTTATTTTCGTTTTCCAATGCGAGAGCTAGGCTATCTAACTTCTCTACATCACGGTGTAGCAATAAATAACAATCAATATCCGGATCCAGCAATCCGTTTATTTCAGAGCGGATCGTTCCATCAGTCTCCACCATGACCAAAACACATCTTTCTGATGCAAAACTGTCTATCGCCTTGCCTACTTTCGCATTTAACCCCATAGTTTATATCCTGTCTAGTGTCCCTATTAAAAAGAAATAACTGATTAATATGGACATATTTTGTATTTTTGTCGAATTCGTTTTCAAAAAAAAGAACAATAAATATATACCCTTACTGTCCAAAACAATTCTTCTTCGCTACGCTGTCGAATTACTAGCGCAGTCCCCTGACACATATACTTGTCAGCCAAGAAAGTCTAGCTTCAAAATCCGGAAAACGGTCAAAAAGTAAAACTTCCTGCTCAAAGCAGCGCGATGTTGTCACCAACATCTCCGATAAGAACAGAACATCCTTTTCCTCCAAGGTCTGGATTTCTTCTTTCTGAATGGCCAGTTCAATCATTTCACGAATCAACTTAATCTCGTCATCCAACATGTAACGTGTCTTCGAAACCATTAAAGCCGGATCAGATTTCATATCTTCAAATGCGAGATGAAAACGTTTGGTAATTAAATTAATCTGGCGCAGTTTGGCTTGTAAAAAACCAACTAAATTATCCTCCAGAGAAGCGTCCCTATTATAAGTTCTGCTCGCGACCTGAAACACTTGCTGACATAGGTACTCCGCAATCGCGTCAAAGACGTCCATTTTACTGGTAAAATAATAGTAAAGTGTACTTCGTCCCTTTCCACAAGCTTTTGAAATATCTTGCATAGAAACTCTTGCAAATCCATATGTTTCAAACACTTTCATGGATGATAAGATAATCTCCTCTTTAATATTTTCCTGTTGACCTGTCATTACTCGACAAATCTACAAAAAATGTCGAAAAATCAACTTATCCAGCCAACTTTTTTTCGCCAATCGTTATATGTGCTATTTTCCTTATCTAGTAATGGAATTTGCTCCACATGTTCAATTTCACCTATTTCTATGTGGTTAAACGGTAGAAGGTCCATAAACTTTCTCAATGCATTCAATGCACTTGTATCCTCCACGGGATAAATTTTCCCGCAACGGGTTAACTGTGTCCCATAACGTTGCGGTTTGCTCCTGAAAAACTGAATTCTATCGTGCAAATAAGCAAGATTTGCCAAGTTGATGTCTGCGATATTATCAAGAAGCAACTCATAACAATCCTCCATAAAATCGGGCTCCCCGATCGCATGCTGCACAATCAACCATGCTGAATTACTAGCGACCTTGCCCACTTTTGAAATCGTTGGATAACCTATTTCGGCAATTATTTCACGTAGTCTTTTTGCATTCTGCCGATGAATTGCTTCCATCTCCGGATGATAGCCGCCATGGAGCTCTCCCGTCCGCAATAACTTCTCTCGTATCGAGTCATCATCCTGACTCATCCTGATAATCTCGTCCGCAATATTTTTATATAACATCATTGTTTTCTAAAAAACTTTACAAAGCATATTACTCCCCCAAAATCGCATTAGTCTCCTTCGAACCATTGTATTCAAAACCGTTTTACCTAAACTTTCCATGGATTAGATCTGTTTCGACTTGAGCATTTTTATAGGGAAATAGATTAAGCTTTATGTATAATTTTCGTCAGATGACTTACATCGGTCAGCCCAAATTCCACAGCAATCTCCTTTAAAGTCGCTCTTCCTGCTGTTATTCTTTGACCTATCAATGTACTGCGATAGTTTTGAATATAGTTCCGCAGGGTAATTCCTGCCTGACGTTTAAAGTAAATACCCAGATAATCGTTAGCGATATTAAAATGCTGTGCCATCACATTTGATCGCAGACGATTAGGATCGTAAATATTCTTATGGATATAACAGAACATGGCTTGCAGATCACGGCTCCTAAAATTACTACTGCGCAATTCAGGCATATTCCGTTGCAAAATATGTACAATACTGAATAATTGCAACCAAATAAGTTCCTGATTTCCAGTCTGATCTTTTCTCCATAGCACAAGTAGATCAAAGATCAGCTCAACCGACGACTTATCTTCCCCAACTAATTGAAATCCGGTCTGATGAGTTTCTCTACTCTTTATTAGATATTCCAGATGTTGTATGGCAGCTAGAGACCCTGCTGGGTTGCAAGCAAGGTAAGCGTCGGTAAATTTAAGATAAACAAAATGTGTGTGTTGTTCAATTTCAAAATAATGCTCATCGTCGGGACCGAGGAGGAAGATCATCCCGCCCCCGTAAGGATATGGATGTCCGTTAATGATATGTCGTCCTAAGCCTTCCCTGATAAAAATAAACTCGTAATGGTTATGATTATGTTCCGGATGCTTCCATTCAAGCATCTTAAATGATGAAATAAGTACAGGCTCAAATTGACGATAGCGTTTCATATTAGAAATATACATAATTATATTAGACTTTTACCTAATACCCGCTAGACTTCCAGCTAATTTTGTTCTTCAGAATAGAAAAAAATGAAAACTAAAAAAAACACAGCTTTAGTCGTTGGCGCCAATGGCGTCATTGGCAACAATCTGATCGAATACCTCGAAAAATTGGAGGAATGGGAAATCATAGGTGTATCGCGGCGAGCAAATGTTGACCGGCAAAAGGTCCGTTTTATAGCCGTAGATTTATTGGATTTAGCGGACTGTCTGAAAAAACTAGGTAACTTGAATGCGGTCACTCACATTTACTACGTTGCTTACCAAGATAGAGCTACTTGGGCAGAGTTGGTTGAGCCTAACATGAAAATGTTAAGCCATGTTTTGGCCGCAGTTGAACCAATTGCACCCAATATTCAACATATTAGCCTAATGCAGGGGTATAAAGTATATGGTGCACATTTAGGTCCTTTTAAGACACCTGCCAAAGAATCGGATGCTGGCCATATGCCCCCGGAATTCAATACCAGCCAACAGCAATACCTCGAACAGCTACAAAAAGGCAAAAAATGGACCTGGTCTGCAATACGTCCATCCGTTGTTGGTGGAACAGCTCCCAGTAATCCGATGAATCTAGCAATGCTCATTGCTGTATATGCTTCAATATCAAAAGAACTCGGTATTCCGCTTCGGTTTCCAGGAAAAATTGGTGCTTTTCAGACACTGATGGAAATGACCGATGCCACATTATTAGCGAAAGCTATGGTATGGGCTGCCACGAATCCGCAAGCTGCTAATCAAGCTTTTAACATCAACAATGGCGATCTCTTCCGATGGAAGGAACTCTGGCCGAAATTGGCCTCTTACTTCAAGATGGAAACCGCCGATCCAATCCCGCTATCTCTTGCAACTATGATGGCGGATAAAGAACCTATATGGCAGAAATTACAAAAAGAGCATCAGTTAAGCTATAGCTATCAGGAGGTTTCGGCCTGGCCTTTTGGCGATTTTGTTTTTTCTTGGGATTATGATTTTTTTGCCGATGGTACAAAAGCCCGACGCCTCGGATTTCATGAATTTATGGATACCGAACAAATGTTCTATCAGCTTTTTGACGAAATGCGTGAAAAAAGAATAATTCCATACTAACAAAGATTAAATTTTACCGTCTATTTTTGTAACTTACTCGACTCAAGCACAACCTTTACTTCGTTAAAAATTCATCTGGTATCCATTTATAGTCAAAGGGATATCGGATAGTTGATAAAATAAACTATATGAATACAAAAAAAGCATTTGTAGTTGGATCAGGAAAACTGGCAAACGCTATACTGAAAGCTGATTTCTCCATTCCCACAGTCGAACTTCTTCCGTGGCAATCATCCGGTACAACGACGTCTCCATCTATCGTTATACATGCTGGCTCGGGTCGTGAACTGAAAGATTGTCTTGAGTTTTGTGCTCGCACGGGCTCAGTGTTAATCGAACTGTCGACGGGGTTGGAGACGGAAAAGCTCGAGACAACCTTTCCGCTCATTATTTGTCCGAACACGTCCATACTGTTGTTAAAAACACTTTTTATGCTCCAGCAATTTGGCCATAATTTCAAGGACTATGAAATATCCATTATGGAGTCTCATCAATCCTCCAAAACGACTGAGCCAGGTACAGCCTATCATATTGCCAATTCCTTACATGTACCTCACGAGCGGGTAATCTCTATCCGTGATGCAAAAACGCAAGCCTATAGGATCAATATCCCTGTTGCCCACTTAGAAAAGCACGCCTATCATCAGATTGTAATCAAAGATCAAAATGATGAGATTAAAATTGAAACCAAAGTCCTCGGGCATGATTCTTATTCAAGTGGCGTCAAAAAAATAATTGAAGCATGTATAAAGAACAAATTGGCCAATAAAAGGCATACTGTACTGGATTTAGTAGATATGGGTTTGTTATAATGATGGAGAATAAATGGGATTTGGAACTAACTTAGTCTTTGTATATATCTTTGTCCCCATTCTGGTGATTTTGATATTATACGGCGTTCTCACTGGAAGTCGCTTCCTCGGAAAGGCTATTGTTTTAATGATTGCTGGTGCCATTTGCCTTAGCCTGTTATCGCTGTTTATCCAGTGGGTTACCGCTTCAAAGATCCTGAAAAAAAGAAGATTATTATGGCACATATCATATCAAGCGCAACTTATTTCCCGGAGAGCAATCAGACTGGCAGTACAACACGTATACTTCGAAAAGGACTGATTACGAGAGGCATCTGTTTGACATCCTATTAAGCTATTCTATGGCTTGCGGAACAAATACCATCCCATACAAAAACACCATTTCATGGTATTTTTGTATGGGATGGTATTTGGAAATAGTACCTTTACTTTCCTTTTGATCTTAGAAATCGTTTCGACAGATATTTTCGTACGGGCATATCATATAACTTCAAACAGCAATATGCAAGAACAATACTGCCGATCACAACAGCTGCGGCTCCAGGTAAAGACTCTTCGAAACTCAGGTTTCCATTCTTGACCCAGGCATAATACAAATAAATAAATGGATAATGTACCATGTACAAAGGATAAGATAGGTCGCCTAAAAATTTACAAAGCCAATTTGTAAAGCCACTGCTCCCCTTTCCCGAAGCCCCTAAAACGACAAGTAACGGGAACACCAGCACACAGCACAAGGTATCATATATACCGTTCATCCAAAGATGTTCGGCACCGCCAATGCGGGGCATTGCCAAAAGTGGAACGAGAATCAAACTACAAATCCAAAATGCACCCTTGATTTGCAAAGATTTAAATATTCGCGATAGAAATAAACCGGCTGTGAATGAAAATAAAAGACGAAGAGAGCCTGCTGTAAATTCAGTTCCTGTGAACGAAAATCCAGCACAGATATCTCCCAAAGGTCCTAATATAGCAAATACGGCCAATCCTACTCCGAATAAAATAACGAGTCCAGCCAATACTTTAGTCGAGAATCTACGAATAATCAATGCATATAGGATATTGCCGATATATTCAAAAAACAAAGACCAACTAGGTCCATTTAACGGAAACATCTCTCCAAGCCCTCTCACTTCATGCCCCGGAAGTGCAGGAATTAATAAGGCATTCAATAACGTTGCAATTGCCAAGGACGAAAATGTTACCTTAGTCACATCCCAAACAGAACAGCCCTGAGAATAGAACATGATCGCTCCTATAATAGCACCCATAACGACCATCGGATGTAAACGTATTATTCTACGTTTGATAAACTCTTTTGTTGTCATTGTCTTCCAACGATCATCATAAGCATACCCCACAACAAAACCTGAAAGCATAAAGAAGAAGTCAACCGCCAAATACCCATGATTAATACGCTGGTCCAAATGGCTCGTTGCAAAGGCTTCAAAAATGTGAAAGCAAACGACAGTAATAGCAGCTACGCCACGTAACCCGTCAAGTACAGCATAATGTGGTTTGGTATCTGCGTAAGCAGAAGTTGGTATTTGAGTATCGGACATAAAAATTAGACGATTTGATTGATTTTTTTACAAGGAAGTAAATATAAACAAATTCGTCCATGTAGATTTGTAACAAGTTTGACGGTCGCTCCGTTTTCTGGATCAATTAGTGGAGAAGAGGAATATAATCCGGTAAATAGACCTGCTCTTTTCGCATATTTTCGATATATATTTTGTTATAAATTTCTAAACGGATCTCAATGATGTCGGTAGTCTTCTGATTATCGTTCTCCTCTTCCCCGAACGAAAATATCTGCTCTTCCCTTCTATTTTTTTTAATCAAAAAATAATAGAAATCTTTGTTTTCCCAACCTTCTATACTACTTCCTACATCTTCTGAGAACACCAACCCTTTATAGTTCTTATTTAGGTAGCTATGAAGATCTTGGAAATCATCTTTATTTTTTGAGGTCTTCATGGCATAGAGATAAGCAAATTCGCCATTTTTACTTTCCCCCATAGTCAAGGCCGGAAAGGTTACCCCGTTTAACATCGCTAGGGTATCCTTTTCTTCGTTGTAGGAAACAGTTGAGTAACGATAACCGAAATCTTTGAGCGGTTTTAGTTTTCTAGTTCCCCAAACTGCGGTAGACTCGATGTAAAATGGAGTTGGTAAGCTACCCTCTGAATTAAAAATGGCAAGCGTATCCTTTTTAAACATAGCCGTTCCAAAGGCTTCCTTCAACTCCTTTTTATCCATTTTTTTTACGTCAGCATGCAACAATTTCTCGCTTCTTTGTATTTTGGGCTCATAAAACTTGGACACATTAAATGTTTTATCCATTTTTTCAAGTATAACACTACTCGGACTTTCCGATTGACAAGAATACAGAAGAATAGATAAAAGGATCAGACAAAATGCCCTTTGATCTAGAAAATGAAATGGTCTCATCGGAATTGCCATGTAAACTATTTTTGGGGTTACGATCCTTACTTCGGCGTAAAGATCTTCAAACTAAAATAAATTTGTATTCATTTGCAAATGAAATTGTGTTGGAGCCTAATTTTGCATATAAAAATCAATTTATCTAAGTTTGAAACAAAATCTAATAATTTATATAAATACAGAATAAGCAAGCTTATATTATGTTCAAAAAAGCATCCTCTTTAGTTGCCTGCTGTTTATTTACAGCCATTTTCCTCAAAGCATTTGCGCAAGATTTCAAGCTTTCCTCTTTACCAGACCAGTATCAAATGTTAGTCAAAAAAGCACTAAATGTAGCTGGTACAAATCGTAGCGAATTGGAAAAAGTACTACGGGAAATACCTAAAGAAATGCGTGAAGGTACAGCTTTTCTCATTGCGTATATGCCTAAGAACGATTTAACAACGATTAAAAGTGACCTTCTTATCCGTAACATCAAAAAGGCTTACCAAGCAAGATCAACCTTTTCCTGGGCAAAGGAAATTCCTGATTCCATTTTTCTAAATGAAGTATTGCCCTATCGCGTGTTTTCTGAGGATGTCGATGACTGGCGCGGTGATTTCTACGATCGTTTTTCGAAATATGTAACGAACAGTAAAACAATAAAAGATGCTATAGCAGCCATCAATAAGAATATCAGAGATGAGGTCAAAGTTGATTACAATACCCAGCGAAAAAAAGCGGATCAAAATCCAGCTGAATCAATGAGTCAAGGGATGGCCTCTTGTACTGGATTGTCCATTTTACTCATTGACGCATTGCGATCAGTAGGTATTCCGGCAAGGATCGCTGGTACACCAAATTGGCATGACAATCGTGGTAACCACAGTTGGGTGGAAGTATGGATCAATGGAAAATGGTATTTTACAGAATATTATCCAGACAAAGACCTAAACTACAGCTGGTTTTTGGCAGATGCGGGGAAAGCAGATCCAAATAGCCGGGAACACGCTATTTATGCAGCTTCTTATAAACCAGCTGCTACTTCATTCCCTGCATGGAGTGAAACAGAGGTTTACGCAGATAATGTCTCACAACGCTACATAGATCTATTCAATCAGCAATATAACCAACAATTAAATGATAAATCATACACTCGTTTAAACGTTACCATGTATCTCAGTAAGGATCAATGCCAACCTGAAGGCAGAACAAAATGTAATGTAGATATCTTCCAGGGAAATGATCAAATCGGCGGTGGTTCTACGGCAACAAAACTCCAGGATGCGAATGATCATTTAACATTTATTGTAAAAAAAAATCAGTCTTATACATTGAGATACAGCAATAAAAACGGACCCACTGAAAAACAAGTAAGTGTAAAAGATGAGCCCACAAATGTGATATTATATTACAAATAGTCGACAATCTAGACCCCAAAAATTAAAAAACCAATTAACAGCTAAATAATGAAAAACATTTTCGACAAAACAGTGAGTGATGAAGTGATAACACGGATTCAAAATCTTAATCCAGACAGCAGAGCCCAATGGGGTATAATGACTGTCGATCAAATGCTGGCTCACTGCAATGTGACCTATGAATTAATCTATGATGATAAGCATCCTAAACCAACTGGATTAAAGAAACTGCTGCTAAAATGGTTTGTAAAAAATCTGGTTGTGAGCGAAAAACCTTATAAGAGAAATAATCCTACTGCTACCGAGTTTCTGGTAACATCAAGACGGGATTTTGAACTCGAACAAGGCAGATTGATAGCTTATATTCAAAAAACACTGGAATTGGGCGAAAACTATTTTGATGGAAAGGAGTCCCATTCATTTGGAAGGCTCAAAAGCTGGGAATGGAACAACATGTTTTATAAACACCTCGATCATCATTTGACGCAATTTGCTGTCTAGTTAGTCAATCTAAACTATCAAAATGGATCGCAAGGAACAGAAATACCCTTGCGATCCATTTAAAGTTATCTCCACCAATGGTAATAATTATGTATGCCATCGTATTCAAATCCACATCTTGGATAAAGAGCATTACCTATAACATTTGTTTTCTCCGTTTCAAGCATCAAACCACAGGCCTCGGTCTCTTCGCACCATAGTTTGCTGCGATCGATAAGTCGGACCGATAGCCCTCTGCTTCGGTGATCGGTGTGAACAAAAAGATCACTCAATAACCATTGCCGCTGCAATTTAGTGTAATGAAATAATTTATAAAGCTGAACAAAGCCAACAGCCTGTTCCCCCAGAGTAGCTAAAAAAATTTCTGATTCGCCATATAGAAACCGTTCCCTCAAAAATTCCTTTGCCTTTTCGAGATCCGGTTCCTGTCTGTAAAAAATTCGATAAAGATTGAATAGCGCAGCTGTTTGATCCAAGTCCTCAAGACTTGCTTTTCTAATGTTGTAATTCATCTCATTAAATATTTTGATTTATATCGCAAATGTATCCCAACTTCTTCTCATCGGTCTCATCCAGATTAAAGATGCGGCGTAGTCCAGTCTCCTGCAATAGAGGTTTCTATGCGTTTCCATATAGCAGACGCATAAAATTCGAAAACAACATTCATCTCGTTAAAACAATCGTTCTCGAATTATAAATCCTTTAATACGAATTGTAAGTCTGGTCTAGTATCAATTGTATCTTGCGCTATCTTTAGGAATGAAAAGGAGAAAATCTGTAGCCAAAGGCAGTCAAATCTGTATCAATTATTATTTACCAAATTGGCGATCCATTATTATTGGTATAGTTCTGATTATAGTGGGAGGCTCTACATTTTTCATTGGCTATGATCCAAATGATTCATTTAAACAAAATTTCAGCGCCATGATACTTGACTTTAAGGATGTATTTCGCTTTTTAATCTCTTTATTTATGTTATTGCTCCACTTAGCTTTTATTATCGGAGGCTTCCTTCTTCTAAGAAGCAGCAAAAAGATCATCCGGGCTAGAACAGATAAAAAAGGATTGTATTTTAAACGGATTAAAAAAAAAACAGGGAGTATGTGGGCTTTGGCAGATTTAGATCCACTGGTCTTCGTACCATATATTCAGATTGTCAATATCCGCATTATTGAAAGTAATTGGTATGGTCCAAGACTTGAGCTTGAAACTTTTCAGGGTAAAGAAATACTCACAATGTTGAATGTGTTGAGTCGAAAAGAAAAGGAGCAAATCTGTCAAACCGTGAAGGAGTTTGGTATTTAATGAATTTTTACCATATGCTTTCTTCTCCTATTTTTAAAGAAGAAAGTTTACTAAAACCAGAAAGAATTGATCTCAGTAAACCTTCAATTTGTACTATTTATTCCTATATCTTCTAATCAATTATTTTACCTAGCAATTGATCGACATATTCTCTGATCTCTTGAGGCAACATGAGATAAACTGATGTTTTCAGGTTTTCTCTGCTTGGTTCCCCATCGATGAAAATATTCTTAAATCCTTCATTGAGCCATTTCCCTTCATCATCGAGATATTCACGATATTTGCTATTTAAATTCTCAATAATATTATTATTGTTTCCCATGTTTTCCGTCATTTATTCTATGTAAACTGCATCTAAAATATTCGACAGGGAAACATCAACATTGATGCCACTCCTACTTAAAATTTCAAAATTTACCTGTCTAATTCCATATTTTAAGTTTTCTTAACATTTACTTCTCCTAACAACCAACAATCCATTAAACATTAAATACCAGAACGTTACAATAAATAGTTTATTTTTATCTAGTTGATATTATGTATAGTTTTTATCAGCGAATGCTTTTAATTTTGTATTTTAGTTCATTATTATAATAAACCGATTACTTATGATATTAATAGCGGTCCTACTTCCTTGGCTATCATTTTTTTTACGCGGTAAGATTTTTAGTGGCCTTCTTTGTTTGATTCTTCAGATGACTATACTGGGCTGGATACCCGCAGCCATATGGGCCGTCGCATCCCGTGTTGATGGAAAAAATGAACAGCGTATACGTAAAATGGAACGTAATATGCGCAATTACCGATAAGCTTTTTAGCGCTTTTCCATTCAATTGGAAAGCGTTATTTAGATTCCAAAAATTGCTGTATTTGTCCCATTGTAAAATCAATCAGTTTGGCATTGACTTTACCATTAAAGTCAGCCATCATATAATTTCCATGATTAGCCGGTAAAATAAGCAGCCTTGCATGCGGAATCTGCTGTTGCATATCGGCTAAATGAATCGTTTTTACAACATCTTGATCCCCTCCTATCAGAAATACTGGGCAGGTCAAGCGCTTTAAAGATTCTATGTCAAAATCTTCAAAGTTTATCATCCGTTGGCTGTCTTTTTCATACATATTTCTAAATTTCTCCGGATTCGGATTTAGCTTCATAAAATTCTCTTTGAGAAACGGTGGAATGTCGTGAATAGTTGAAGCTTCCATGCTTTCAAAAAAACCATCCAAAAGTCCTTCTCTTTTAGTATTTCCTGATGCCGCGACTAGTTTTTCAACCTTGTTGGCGTACATCGTCGCAAATTTCAAAACGGTTGTCGCTCCATTGCTAAAACCGAAAAATGAGGCCTTTTCAATAGAAAGAAAATCCAGAATGGCCAAAATATCCTTGGCATCTTGTTCAAAGCTTTCAGCCGAAGTCCTATGCTCGGATCTTCCATGATTTTGCAGGTCAATTAAAACCAATTGGTATCGGTCGTGAAACCTTTTTACGGTCTCCTCGAAATCAGAAAAACCAGAAGAGCCACCACCGTGAATCAATACTAAAGGCCTTCCAGTCCCAAATATTTCGTAATAAAGTTTTATTCCATTAGCCGGTGCATAGCCGCTTTTTGATTCTAACTCGCGCATAATTTATCATCTAAAGTCTTTCTGTCTGTAGCAACACGCCACTAATACGTTTTGTTTTCCATAAATTTTTTAAAATTTAACAAGACTCCATCGGTAAAAGACTGCTGAAGTTCCACCGGGGTAAACGCATCAGGTTCGAAAGTTTCCCTAATAATCGTATTGTTATCAATCGCCTGAAACTCAACAATACACTTTCTGCCGCCACTGGTGCTTTCAATATACTCCATCGCAATAATTTCATCGAATATACCCACATAATCAAACCCTTCCCGACTATCTTTTTGTTCCATTCTAAAATTAAACATCCCGCCTTCCCTAAAATCGATACGGACAGCTGGACAGTGCCAATCGTCAAATGGGATATTCCATTGCATAATTGCATCGGAATCGTTCCAATATGTCCAGACATCGGTTAGCTGCTTTTCAACCAAAATAACCGAGACTAACTTTCTTACAGGCTGATCCTTGTGTTTCATATGATGTTAAGGATATTTTTGTATATCAACATTGGTTTAAAATCATGTCCTTCAATGCATCGAGATAAAAGACCGGATTGAATTACACAACAATATTAATAAACTATAAAATAACTCTACTTGTCCTATGACAATATTAACGCCAAACCAACAATATTTTTCACTAAACAGAGAAACTTTGCCCACGACCTCTTTACAAGAACGAAAGCCGGCCATAACATCGTGAGGAAAGACCCCACAAAAGACTATGGTATATTTATTGCATACAAATCATGAACATATAAAAACCGATTCAAATGAAAAAACTAGCATTTATAGTGATGAGCCTTGTTACTTTGACAGCCTGTAACAATGCTCCCAAGCACAGCGAATCCGAGAAAGTAACTGATCAAAGCAAGAAAGAGGACACACCATCCATTGGCGGCAATAAGGATGAACATGGTTGTCTAGTCGCTGCGGGACAGACTTGGAGCGAGATCAAGCAAGGATGTATCCAAGTTTTTAATGTTGGCCTACGTCTAAATCCGACAGAGAAAAAAGAAGGCGAAGCTGTCATTAGTGCTTTTGTTGTTGTTAGCGATGATAAATCAAAACTTGAATTATTCTTACCTGACAATAAAAATACCATTATCTTGAACAAGGTTGAAAATGACATTTACCAGAAGGATAGCTATAAATATGATACTAAAAAATCAGCGCTTTACGAGAATAATACGATCAAATATAAAGGAGACGTTGAGTAATCTGAAGAGAAGATCTAGCATCAGTCATATTGGCTAAGACAGTCAATCGCTGAATGAAAAGATAGCTGCTCTAACTGAACAAAATTCGCTTAGAAGAGCTATCTTTTATTGCACTATCGGCACAATTTGCACTTCATATGGACCCGAATAATGATTCCCTATCATCCGATTCTCGTTCACAGTAATATAGTATTGGCCAATATCTTTAAATCTATAGGTGAGTTCCCGACCAAAGGGTCCATCGGCAGAACCATCGGGCAGAAAAAGCTGACTAATCCTTACATTAGCAGTATCTTTGGGTGTTCTTAGTTTGATAAGTACCGAATCCGCCTGATGGACTGAAATAAAGATAGTGTCCGTTTTACCAGATACCATATTCATTTTTTTAAACCTTCCACCACCAAAAAAGGTAATATTTGAAGGTATTTCCTGTACCTTCTGTTTAGATTCATTTGCATTTTGTTGAGATGGCCTCTGGGGCGATTGACATGCTCCAAAAATGAAAAATGCAAACAAATTCATTATCAATAACGGTAATTTATTCATAACGTTTTATTTAGGATAACAAAAGCAATTAGATTACAGTTTTCGCTACCTTTCTTTTTCCATGCTTTCAAGTATTGAAATTGAATTTGTTATGTGCGTACCGCAACATCAATCCAGTCTAGATTATCCTATCTTATGAACTCCTTGCAGGAATTCATCAATACACTGCATGAATAATTGGTGGCCTATAACGGGATCATAAATGAATCCATGGCCTCCTGTTTTCAATATCCGAAGATTCCAAGCGGGCGATTTATGGCTAGCATATACGGCTTTAATCTTCTCTAATGGATAGATTGTATCATCGACAGTGTGAAACGAATATATCGGCCTATCGCTCTGTAGTCCCTCCCAATGGATTGGTCCAATAACGAGTTCACAGTTGGCAGATAATGTAAAGAAGGCTCTAAATGGTGTGTTTTTTTGAGTGGCAAACCAGTAAACAGCTGTACCTCCATTTGACATGCCACCAAGGTAAATTTCTTTGCTGTCTAGCGAATAGTTTAATCTCGCTTCTTCAGCGATAGCTAACACTTGTTGAAAGGCAGGAAGCTGTCGTACCCAACCGTAAGATTTCTTTCCAAAAGGATAAATCACAACAATTCCTAAAGAATCTGCCAATTTAAAGATTGGCTCATCCGCTACTTTTGGATCTTTAAATTGAAACTCATTCACACTTGACACACCACCGTGTAAGTAGACGATAGCTCTCCGCTGTTTTGTATGTTCAAGGCCCGCCGGTTGGTATACTAAATAAGGGACAATACTGTCGCCAGTTTGATTCCAATATAAAGTAAAGTCTGATTTGACGGCCTCAACCGATGATCCTGAGCCACGAAATTGAATCTTTTTTAACCATTCACGTTGTACCTCAACTTGCCTTTTCTCCTGTTCTGATAATTTTAGTGACAGACGATGTAATTGATTTTGATAAACCGTTTGTCTTTTCAGATTTTGAAAATCCTCTGCTGTTAAAAAATAATGATACTCATCCTCCGTTACCCCCAATCCCAGCTTAATACCTTCCTCAAACCATGCAATTGCCAAGTCCACACTGTCTACATGTGCAGCCGCCACCATCGCATTTGCAAAATCATATTTACTAATCGAATCTTTATGAATAAAAGCGACTTTAAAATTGTCCAGAGCTGCTTGATATTGCTTATCCTTCAAGTTTTCTCCAGCTCTTTGCATCAATTCCGAATAGCATGGTATATCAGTCAGATCAATCTTTATTTGATCGACCCGTGACTGAGGCTTCCCCATAGTAATCGCCGCACAAAACACAAGCAAACACAAACTAATCTTAATTAATATATTCATAATCAAAAAAGTAAATTTTCATTCTGGGTTTTAAACATTCTGGGTTTTAAAAATGAACTGCCACGCTAAATTAATTACGCTAGATCGTGGCGGCTATTTTTCAAACGCTTAAATTTATGAGGGAGAATATATTTTTCTTAGTCTATTTCGGTGAATCAAATAAAATCGCCGGTGAACGATATTCTGATGAAGGTAAACAAAAACGCAGGTACCGATCGATAAAAAACTTATAGCCAAAATCATTTTTACGGCTCATTTATTCGAAGAGAATATTAGCTTCCACAACTCAAATAGAACATAGGAATTCCCTCTTCGTCTTTTTCGATTGCATCCAATCCTTCGAAAAAGATATGGTCACCCAACTCTTTCTCGGAGAGCTGCTCTTCCAGTTGATAAAGCAAATCCAAAGCCGTAAAATATCGACCATTAGATGATTTCAATCTGGCACACAATTCAACCTGATAATATCCATTATCTACATTGTCGTCACAAAAGGCGTCTGCTTCATCGTCCAACAGATATTCATTTTCTTTCAGATCCTCCATGCTTCTAATCCAAACGAGGTAACAGACCTCAATTTCAGAGTGTTCAACAACAATTTGATTTGGATTCCATCGATTCCTATTTTCTAAAGTGTCTTTTTGATACAGATTAACTTCTTTTTCAAATTCTTCAATATGACGATATCGCTTCCGCTGGAACCGCCAAGCCACATGTAAAAGTATTCCAGACTGATTTCCAAGCCGCCATTCCACATTATTCCAGGGGCTGCCTTTCTTTTGCTTTAAATATCCGATGTACCGTTTCAAGTAAGATTTTCCAATTTTGCTATTTAGACCAACCTGATTTTCTCCTTCTAGAAAATGGTCAGAAAATAGTAACCAATCGCTAAAATGCTTTTTCGCATATATCGACAGATTCTTTAAAATGGTTAAAGCTATTGGTTTTGAGAGGTATCCAACGTCAGTTGCGGATGTCACAATATAACTTGTCACAGCTACAGCAAATGCATTTACCCCAGGTTTTGAAATATCCCATATGGCTGTATCAATATGAGCGGATTTCCCTTCCAATGCGGTTCCCGTTCTGTCTATTCCAAGTAATGTAAAATAGCTGGTCAAAACCTCGAAACAACTTTCCATATCCGTTATAGCAAAGTCCCTTTTTAACAATTTGATAAAATCACTTCGGTATTGATCAATTTTGGCATAATTTCCGAATTGATATAGATGAATCGGATAATTTCCGTCATCTCCAGCACTTCCGAAAACAGTAAACCAATCCCCAAAAACAATGACCCTAAATGGAGCTCCAAGTGCATTACCGAACTGCTCTTCGTAGGGAATATCCCGGAGTATATTTACATCCGTTACTAGACTCCCTTCGTCCTCTTTTTTTTTCTGTTCACTTTGCAGCGTCAATTCCTCTTTTGCATCAGTGACACCTTCTCTCGCCGCATTCAATAGTTCTCTAAAAAATTTAAACATCATGCTATTCATATTAATTACTTCACTATGAAATATTATTTGCTATATGTTGCTACTAAAGCATAATCATACGGAATTCGCATGGACAACTCCCGCGCCTGCCAAATATCCCCTTCTGAAGCTTGGTAAAAATCATAAGCATTTTTCATGAAATTTTCACCATTTGGAGCCTCAACCCAATCTTTCTTCGCTCGATTATAGAGTAAAATCATACAGCTCACACAGCTATAATGACCATCTGTTTTCGGATTTTCAAAACAGGTTCCAACTTTAATATTAATTTTCTGATTGATAATCACGTCTGTCAATTTACGCTCTGTAAAATGAATTAATGCGATTTGCGCATCCTCATGATCTGGGCGTAACTTCGCTACAGTTAATTTTCCAAAATCTGCTTTTTTAACTTTTTCGATTTCTGAAGCATTGAATTCTGAAGCAACATAATTTGTATCAACTGGATATAGGTCATCTGCCACGGCAACCACTTCGGTCGTTGTGGCTTGGGCTGCTGCTGAACCAAGAAGTCGCTTGTTATTTTCATAATTGTCCCAATCAGCTTTGTCGTAAGTAACCCATTGCTGTATCTTATACAACAAGGTTTCTCGTTTATTGACTTTGATAAAAAACGCCGCGATTAAAAATGAAATCGCCAAAAGGAGAAGGATAAATAGTGCTCTTTTCAAACTAAAATATTTTAATACCACATTTAAATCTGTAAAATCGTGACAACATAGGTCACATTTTCAATTATTATCATAAATCTGCACATAATAATTCAACCCGTAAATCCGAAATCCATATTAGGTCAAAACTCGACGATATTTGTAGCTCAATAATCAATATTTGAAAAAAACAATACAATCGTTAATTTCGAAGACCTTTAGTGATTCAATTAAATATAACTTGTATGTTCAAGCTCTTAGATCTCATATCGCCGCACGTTTTTAAAAAGGAAATTTCCTTCAAGAGAAATGAATATATTAAAATGAATGGTTCAGCAGATTCAAAGATCTATTTCATAAAAAAAGGAAGTACAAAAATTTCTATTTTTCAAGAAGATCATGAACAGATTATTCGCTTTGGATACGATGGCGATCTAATTGTGGCAATGGACTCTTTTATCCATAATAGCTATTCGGATTTCGCAATCCAGGCGATAAAAAAAACAGATCTTCTAGTCGCCGAAAAGAGAGATTTTATGGACTTTGTCTATTCAACGACAGAAAACACAAGATTGTACATAACGATACTAGAACAGTTGGTGCTGCAGCAAATTGAAAGGGAGCGAGATCTACTGCTAGATTCCCCAAAAAGTAGATATGAAAGAGTTATCAAGCGAAATCCTGCATTATTTCAGATAATTCCCAATAAGCATATTGCCAATTACCTTAGAATGACTCCCGAAACTTTATCAAGAATCGTAAAATCTTGAGTCAAATCAATATTTATGTGATTTATTTTCGGGTATTTTATCAAAAAAAAGATGAAATACAAATCATTAGAATTACTTCAACAACTGGAAAATCAAGTCCACGAACATATTTCATTTGTTAATTCCTTAAAGGTGCTCTCGCAGGAAGTACTGAACAATAGACCTCATGAAGAATCATGGAATATCTTAGAATGCCTACAGCATCTAAATCTGTACGGAAATTTCTATTTGCCTGAGATCACAAAAAAAATGACCGACAGCAAATTTAGCTTTAACGCTGATTTCAAAACTGGCTTTTTAGGGAATTATTTCGCCAATTCCATTTTGCCAAATGATAAGAAAAAAAAGATGAAAACTTTTCAAAAAATGGATCCCAAGTATCTCATGCTAACTAAGGATGTAATTACAGTCTTCTTAGAACAGCAAGATAGGCTACTTAATTTACTGGACAGAGCGAAATCAAAAGATCTGACTAAAATTCATATTAAGCTGTCCTTTTGCAGTTGGATACAACTCCGATTAGGCGATATCTTTCGCTTTGTTATCCATCATAATACAAGGCATATTGTACAAATAAAGAAGATGCTATCGGCACATACTGCAAAATAAAGACCGTAGCATAACACGGTCCACATTTTGTGCCGCAGAATCCTGTCGCCTTACCGACAAATAGTGTTGATTAACCGAGACCATCTCCACATTTACCGAATAATTATATCATTAGACAATTTGTACAATTACTTTAGATATACTTTGATAAGCAATAAATTAAAAAAATGAATAGAATTATAGGAATATGGATCCTGCTTCTTGTATGCTTTTCCCAAATCAGCATTGGACAAGTGAAGGATGCGGGTTATTTTCTCGAAAAAGACAATATTAAGGTACCAACACAGGCAAGCATTTTACCAATGCAAAATTTCAACTTCCACGTTAAGCCCTATCAAGCTTTAGGAACAAAAGTTATGGTAGACTCATTATCACTTGGCGGGAATAATTATATCATTTATACATTTGGCTTGACCAAAACCACCGAGGACACGGAATATTATTCTTTCTGCAACATCGCGGTTAGATTAACCCCACATGAATCCATGATGAAATTGGCTCAAACAAACAAAATCTATGCAGGAAACGTCTCTAGAAACCATCCCGACTACTTTGGCCAAGGAACTCTAATACGAGATGATTATCGTATTGATTTTATAGCACTGACGCAGGATACCCATGATATTTGCATAATTAATTCCAAAATTTACAACCTTTCAAAAGGCAGAACAATATTATTGGAACAAGACCTCTCTCATCAATTTATACTCAATGATTATCAATTTACGGACATTGAGCCACAAGCAATCGATGGTCTCAAAGAACATATAGCGGGGCTAATCAATAAGCGATAATTGTCAGCAATGAATTATTTTTAAATTTAGTAGAAATATGAAGACTTGGGCAATCATTCTATTTTTTATTTTCATTACAGCTGTACAGAGCTATTCACAAGAAATGGTCAGTATCGGAAACCTACGAACGTCCTATTTGATTAAGGGGTTGAAAAATAGAAAATCCAATGAGCCAATTGTCATCTTTGAAAGTGGTCTAGGAATGGGGCGAGACAATTTTTCTGTTCTTTTTCCAAAACTAATGAACGATATACCTTATTTCTGTTATGACAGAAACGGTCTAGGTAGCTCAGAACCTGATCTATCGTTAAAATCAGACAATGATGTTGTGACCAAACTGCATCTAATCCTATACACATTAAATATTAAACCACCTTATATCCTGGTGGGTCATTCTCTAGGCGGAGCCCTCACTCGACTGTTTGCGGCTAAATATTCTAATGAAGTTGCCGGCTTAATCCTAATTGATCCCACCGACTTTATGTTAACAAAAAAAGAAGACGCTGTGGCCACCAAAACATCAAATAGCCAAATTGGCTACCAGCAGCTCTGGATAAAAATGCTTTCGGATATGATAAGTGACAAAAATCTCTCCTATGGTGCAAGATTGGAAATGAAAAGAGAACTCGCTATCAGCGAAAATCAATTTTTCAAAGAATATAGCAATCTACCTCCGCTAAATAATATCCCAATTACCGTATTCATCGCTTATAATCGGCCTATTGAGAGGTACGAAAAAGAAATGAACGCTAAATTAGGAATAAATGGTAGATTTTGGTTTGATGCATTTGATAACCTTCGTATCAAACATTATGCAGACCTAATTAAGCAAAACGACAATTGTGAACTGATTCTCCTCCCAGGATACAGCCATGGAATACACCAGCAAGACCCGGATAAAGTTGGCAAAAGCATAAATAACCTCTTTAAAAAAATAACAAAATCAGATCAATTAAATTAATCCCGTTCAGATCGCTTAAGACAAGGTTTACCTGGCTGTTCAGATAAATAGTCTAAAAATATCCAATACAGCCGCCGCTACATTCAAAAAATGTTTCATACCTAACGATGTACAACATTCAAGCCAACCTTATGATTTAACCCCAATGAACTCTACAACCTTTTCGATTGGTCGGCCAATTATTGCAACGCCATCCCTTACAACTATCGGGCGTTCGATCAAAATAGGATATGCCAGCAGCACATCGATCCATTGCTCATCCGTTAGTTCGAGGTTTTGGAATTTCTCTTGAAATACCGATTCTCCTTTTCTGATGAGTTCCTTAGGTGTTAGTCCGAGCTGTCCCAATAACTCGATTAATTGCGCCTTGGTCGGAACATCATTTAGGTATTCCTGGATTTCAAATTCAGCACATTGTTGTTTTAACAGTTCCAGTACATTGCAGCTCTTGCTGCAATTTATATTATGGTAAATTTTGATCATGGTCGCAAGCTGTAAAATTATAAGCGTCAGAAAATCGATTTTGAATATCTCCAAAAATAGCAACTAAATCATAAACCATTCGAATAAGTTAGCATTGTGATACTAAATTACGAGCCTTCGTTTAGAGAAACTGATGTGTCCGTGACGCAGGATTGCTTCTATTTTTTTATTTTAGTGGTATGAAATCAGCCGAAAGTGTAACAGATTTTTACAAAAGACAACCAGGACTATCTCTTCCAGATAGGCCACTAAATAACACAGGAATTGGTCATTTCAATGTTTTTAGCAGAGAAACCTGTACCGTTGTATCTCCTTATAATCGTCGTGATTTTTATAAAACCTCTCTTATTATAGGAAGGGGAAAACTATATTACGCCGATAAATGGATACAAATAGATAGACCAGCTATGTTATTTGCTAATCCAGTCGTCCCCTATGCTTGGGAGCCTGAATCGACCGAGCAGGCAGGTTGGTATTGTGTATTTACTGAAGAATTTATCCAACATAGTGAACGGATTGAAAGTCTAAAGGATTCTCCGCTTTTCAAGATAGGCAGCAACCCGATTTATTTTCCAGACGAAGCGCAGTTAGCAGAAATTTCAATTATCTTCCAGAAAATGATGACTGAAATGAACTCAAGCTATATCCATAAAGATGATATGTTGCGCAGCTACTTGCATCTTCTGATTCATGAAACGATGAAATCAAGCCCTGCGGCAAGTTTTGGATCTTACACCAATGCCTCGACGCGGGTATCAGGACTATTTCTTGAGCTGCTGGAACGACAATTTCCTATCAATACTCTTCAGCTCAGCCTACAGTTAAAAAGCCCTGCCGATTACGCACATGCACTCTCGGTACATATCAATCACCTCAACAGATCGGTAAAAGAAACAACCGGCAAAACGACCAGTATGCATATTGCAAATCGTGTGGCCCAGGAGGCCAGAGCTTTATTATTGCACACAAATTGGAATATATCGGATATTGCCTACAGCCTGGGATTTGAATATCCATCCTATTTCACCAATTTCTTCAAAAAGCAAACTGGAATGTCTCCAAACCAAGCTCGAAACAGTACTGTTTGAATTGTATAATAATCTGTTTGATTGTCTTAACTGTCTTCGTTTGGTCCATGCCTACATTTGTATTGAACAAAATGGAATTATTATGAAATATAGAAATCTTGGAACAACAAATGAAAAACTCTCTGCTATCGGACTAGGTTGTATGGGTATGAGCTTTGCCTACGGCCCTACTGACGAACAAGAGAGCATTGCCACATTGGAAAAGGCATTGGAGCTCGGTATCAATTTTTGGGATACCGCAGATATGTACGGTAACGGAGCCAATGAAGAACTTATTTCAAAAGTACTCGTTCCCAATCGCGACAAAATCTTTATAGCAACCAAATTCGGATTTCGTTTTAAAGACGAAATAGCAGGACCAAGTGGTACTGCAAGTACCTATTTCGATGGCTCGCCTGAATGGATAAAAGTAGCGGTGGAAAAAAGTCTGAAACGTCTTGGTATCGATACAATAGATCTCTATTATGCGCATCGCGTAGATCCCAATATACCTATTGAAGAAACCGTAGGTGCAATGGCCGAATTGGTAAAAGAAGGAAAAGTAAGATATCTTGGTTTAAGTGAAGCTTCACCAGTGTCCATCAGAAAAGCTAATGCTGTACATCCCATTGCGGCTTTGCAGAGTGAGTATTCGCTCCTTACACGTGATGTAGAAAAGGAAATTTTACAAACGACACGCGAACTGGGCATTAGTTTAATCCCCTATGCTCCCCTGGCACGTGGATTATTTTCAAATTTCCTGAATTTAGAAAGCCTTGCTGCAGACGATTTTAGGAGAACCTTGCCACGTAATCAAGGTGAACATGCATTGAACAATGCGCAATTGGTCGCCGACTTCTCCTTATTAGCAAAAGATAAAAACTGTAGTCCCGTTCAGCTCGCTTTAGCTTGGGTATTAGCGCAAGGAAATGATATCATCCCTATTCCAGGAACTAAAAAAAGAAAGTACCTCGAAGAAAATGCAGGTGCTCTCGAAGTCCAGTTATCCGATTCTGATCTAAAAAATATTGATAAAATACTCAATAAGTACCCGAATATTGGAGCACGCTACAGCGAGGGAGCCATGGCTTTAGTCAACCATTAATCTTTAGGAAATTATGAGTGGTGCTTAACACCACTCATAATTTCAACCTAACCTCGCTTCATGCTTGAAAAATGAGTGACCATCGGAGCCACTATTTTTCATTGGGAGCCGCACTACGTAATGAAAAATAAAAAGAACTTCCAGCACCATAATCACTTTCAACACCAATTTCTCCGCCTTGTGCTTCTATAAACTCTTTACTGATGCTTAGACCGAGACCAGTTCCCCCCTTCTTAGACCCTGGCACACGAAAGTAACGTGCAAAAATTTTCTCTAGATATTTAGCTTCTATTCCTTGTCCATTGTCTTTTACAGTAAATCTGGTTTTAAGGCCTATATTTTCAACTGCTATATGGATGACGGAATCTTCGTAAGAATATCGCACCGCATTGGAAAGGAAATTTGTCAATACCCACGCAGTTTTTTCGTTGTCAGCAATTATGCTCTTCACAGTAGGTGCTATCTCAATAGCAAAATGAATATTTTTTTGGTTGGCGGCAAATTGATTAGCCATGACGGCATATTCAATAATAGGCTGTATCTCTGTAGCATGTAAATTAATCTGAATAGAACCGCTTTCAACCTGTGTCATATTTAACAGTTCGCCTGTTATCTGAAGTAAACGGCTGGAATCATCCTTTATTCCATTTAAAAGCGTGAGCTGCTCGGTATTCAGGGGGCCTATCTGTTCATTTTCCAACAATTGAACTCCCATCTGAATCGCTGCAATAGGCGTCTTGAACTCGTGGGATACGGTACCGATAAAGTTCGTTTTTGCTAGATCGAGTTCCTTGAATGGGGTGATATTTTTTAGAATAACCACTTGACCGATCAACTTCGGTTCAAGTTCACCTGTCTGCAGAACATTGATATCGATAACATCCTTTTCGAAATAGCTTTCCCTATCGTCTGCATATATTTTAATAGCATTCTTTTCCCTATTTGCCCCAGGAAGAAAGAGATCTTTAAAAATATCCCTGGCAAGATCATTTTCTTCTGAAACCGCTAACGCAGATCTTCCAAGAAGTTGATCTTTGTGCAGGTTTGTGATGCGAAGAGCCTCTTCGTTGACGAAAATAACCCTCCGGTCTTCGTCGAAACCAATAACAGGATCACGCATATTGTCCACAAGAGATTCTATTCGTTTTTTTTCCTTTAAAATTTTTTCAAGTTTACTTTCAGCATATTCCTCAAGCCTCTCTGCCATGGAATTAAATGAGGCAGCAAGTTCTGTGAATTCGCCACCGCTCTGCAAATCAATCCGTTCCTTATAATTCTGCCCGGCAATTTGCCGGATGCTATCCGTCAATCTTGCAATAGGATCAGCTATATTGGATGGCAGATTGACCAACAAAATAAAAGCGATAATAAAACAGAGTGCGCCGGCAAATGAAATGACCAAAATTGCGTGTTCAGCAGTGTTATCCGCAAGAATACTCTTTCGTGAAATTGCCGTCATATTTTGCTCCATTAACAATGCAATATCCTTTCTGATGGAGGAGACAACAGTAACATCTAAAGGTTTATCTTTCAGTTGTAAAAAATGCTTCGCTATAGCATTCGTCGTTTGCTGTTCTCCTACTTCGGTAACATTTTTCCGTTGTTTGTCCAGATTGACTTCGAAGCTGGTAAAAGCAGTTTTTTCAACGGGGATTTCCTCCAATGCCAATAGCATGTTTTTTGCATACAGCAGCGTATTGTAATTCGCTGTCAGTATATTTGCGGTATCTTTTTTTAATCGGTTCACATACCAGCCACTCAAAGCAGCAAGCAGGAAGATCATGAGAAAAAGTGATCCCACACCAAAAGTAAGTTTCGTTTTTATTTTCATCTTATTCACAATTTGTCTTTATCATTAAGACAATATAATCAGGTCGATGTCTTCGGTCGACAGTTGTGCCAGCAGTTTGCTAAATGTATCCTTAGCAAGTAACATCCTTAAAAGAGATAATCGTGGTTTTCCAATGCAAACTGTGGTGATCTTACGGAGCTCACACAAAGCGATGATCTCCTTGGCTACGCTTCGGCTTTCTACTTTGATAATTTCTCCACCAAGTTCTGTTGCCAATTTAAAATTATTGATCAGGTGCCGTTGCTTGTTCAACGCAATCCGATCTCCACGCTCTTTTGGCAACTGTACATATAGCAAAAACCAGCTGCTATTGTAATATCCGGCCAATCGTGCAGTCTTTCGGATGACGTTTTTTGCTTTTATTTCATTGGAACTTATACAGGCCAAGAAACGCTCCTTTCGCACCCATCGCTGGGGTTGAACTTCGGTCTCTACTTTCCGCTGGACCTGGGAAGCTACTTCCTTCAGTGCCATTTCCCGCAATTGCAGAATATGCTCGCTTTTAAAGAAATTTTGAAGTGCTGCATGAATTTTTGAAGCATCGTAGATCTTGCCCTCTTTTAGACGAACAATAAGTTCCTCGGCGGTAAGGTCAATATTAACGACTTCGTCTGCAGAATCAATAACGCTGTCGGGAACTCTTTCTTGCACTTCGATCCCTGTAATCGCTTTGACTTCCTCATTTAAACTCTCGATATGCTGGATATTAACAGCACTGATTACGTTAATGCCCGCTTCGAGAATTTCTATGACATCCTGCCATCGTTTGGCATTTTTGCTACCTTCAATATTTGTATGCGCTAGCTCATCGATAATGACAACCTCTGGATGTGAATTCAAAACAGCATAAAGATCCAGTTCCTCCAACTGTTTGCCTTTGTAAAAAAGATGACGCCGAGCAATAATGGGAATACCATCAAGCAATTGATGTGTTTCCTTTCGATTATGGGTCTCAATATAGCCGATACGCACATCGATTCCACCCTGTAAAAGTGTATGTGCATCCTGTAGCATGCGATATGTCTTTCCGACACCAGCACTCATTCCAATATAAAGTTTGAATCGGCCTCGTTTCGATTTCCGGATCAGATCCAGAAAATGCTCAGCGCTTTTCCTTTCTTCCATTTTTAATACCTTTCATATTCAAAAGGTTCCTGCCGATCCAACACACGGCAGGAACGATTGTTTTTAAAAACTAACCGTAAGTGCAGTGACAGCTGTCACGCTATTTTTAAGCAGCTTATTTGACCGATCAAGGAAAATAGCATCTTTATTCGTGAGGTTTCGCAACTCTGTACGCCAAAGTACATTCGGAAGAATAGCATAATCTGCATTTAAAGAGTAGCCAAATGTTTGAAAGCCCTGAGCCGTCCCAGTGGAGACGATAACACCATGTTTATCGTTGTAATATTCTCCTCTTGCTGTTAAACTAAATCTTTCAGTTGTTGCATATCGTGCAATTAACACGGGTGTATACCATACGTTGTACGTTGAGCTCCCCTTTGCTTTTTGTTCGGCTCCAATATCAAATCCGAATGTAATGCCTAGCTTTTCGTTCACTTGATAGATTGCATACAGATTATGGAAATAACGCATCTGTCTTACACTATCCGCTTTATCGCTGCCGATAAAAGAACCACTATTGATGGTCCATTTATCTGTCGGTTTATAGACCAATTGATGTCCAAATGCTGGTAAACTGCTACCATCTACACGTTGAATCCGCTGCCAGCCGTTTAAAACAAGCCCACTTAAAAACAGTTTTCCCGAAGCGGATGTATAAGATATTTTTGCGCCAGTTTCGAAATAGGGAGAATTATCCGCAAAAATACTTCTCGTTACAGTCCAATTGTCCTTTCCTATAGCGCTTTCAAAGCCCAAATGGGAAGAAAATATTCCGGCATCGATCCATAAATTATGTTTTTTCGAGATGCGAACACCGGCATTTGCTTCGTAAATATTTTTTAAGACACCAGGTTCCGCACTGTAGTTGGCATTCATATATGTACCGACACCTAATGCAAGATTTGCACGGGTATTTGTTGTTTCATACGCAGCTTTTAAAAGTGCCAAGTTTATGTTTACTTCATTCGTCCTGTTGTGACTATATACAAAGCCTGGGCGTGTATTTCCAATTGGATTGTTAAAGTCCCGAAGGTAATATGCTTCAAGGTAACCACTTATCGACAATTTGGTAATTTGAGTCGTATCTTGCTGTGCAAATAATTGTGTTGCCCCTGCGAGTAAACAGGCCAACATCGCTAATTTTTTCATGTATATCGTTCTTGTAAAGTGTATGTCAATGACCCACCAGGTCAATTTTATTTCTCAACCATTTTGTCCAAAGCAATATTTAGTTCAAGGACATTGATTTTGCGAGGTCCAAACATATGCCACAACGGTGTCTGCACGTGGGCATCAACAAGTGATTGTAAGCTATTTACTGATATAGCTCTCGCTTTTGCAACACGATCAATTTGTATTTTTGCTGCTTCAACGGAGATATCGGGGTCCAAACCACTGCCACTGGCTGTCACCATGTCGACGGGTACCTGTGCACGTTGTATGGTCGGATTATGGACTAAAAATGTATCAATACGCGATTTCACTTCCGAAAGATATTCTCCATTAGAGGGGCCTTTATTGCTTCCACCCGATCCTGCGGCATTATAATCAACTGCTGAAGGACGCGACCAGAAATAATCATCTCTCAAAAAAGCCTGGCCAATGTTCCTATAATACATTTGCCCATTATATTGTAGCATTTCCCCTTTTCCATGATTGGGTGCTATTTGCGCTATCGCCCACACAAGAGCTGGATATACAACTGAGAGCAGCAACAACAAAATAATTGTAATTTTTATTGCCGGATATATATGTGTTTTCATCTTTGCTTATATTATTAAAAATGTATTAGATAAATAGTGAAACCAGTAGGTCTATAACCTTTATACCAATAAATGGAACGAGCACTCCACCAAGTCCAAAGACGAGTAGATTTCGCCGTAACAATGCGCTTGCACCTATAGGTTTGTATGCCACTCCCTTTAATGCCAAAGGAATCAGTAATGGGATAATAATTGCGTTGAAGATGACCGCTGAAAGTATGGCACTTTGTGGACTACTGAGCTGCATAATATTTAAACCTTGAAGTGCCGGTATTGCTGCAATAAACAAGGCCGGAATAATAGCAAAATATTTGGCGACATCGTTTGCAATACTGAACGTAGTTAGCGTACCCCGGGTCATCAACAATTGCTTGCCTATCTCCACAACCTCAATCAATTTGGTCGGATCATTGTCGAGATCAACCATATTTCCAGCCTCTTTTGCAGCTTGCGTACCGCTGTTCATCGCCACACCAACATCTGCCTGTGCAAGTGCCGGAGCATCGTTTGTACCATCCCCCATCATGGCGACCAGTCGTCCGTCAAGCTGTTCTTTTTTGATATAGTTCATCTTGTCTTCAGGTTTCGCTTCGGCAATGAAATCATCCACTCCAGCTTTTTCGGCAATATATTTGGCTGTCAACGGATTGTCTCCCGTCACCATAACAGTCTTGATACCCATTTTTCGCAATCTTTCAAAGCGTTCGTGAATCCCGGGTTTTATCACATCCTGCAATTCTATGACACCGAGCACTTGTTCATTCTCTGCAACGACCAATGGAGTTCCCCCATTTTGAGAGATAAGCGTTACGCGTTCATCTATTTCCTGAGGAAACAGATTTCCAGCCTTTACAATGATATTTCGAATAGCATCTGTTGCACCTTTACGAATACGTGTCTGTGCAAAGTCTATTCCCGAGCTACGGGTTTCGGCGGTAAACTTAATGAATGTAGGGTTTTCGACCTTATAGCTAGATGGGTTGACACCAGCCAATTCGACAATTGATTTCCCTTCTGGTGTTTCATCCGCCATGGAGCTCAATGTTGCTGCACGTACCATAGCTTCTTTCATGACGCCATCTGCGGGGTAAAAATTTGTCGCCTTACGATTTCCGATCGTAATGGTTCCAGTTTTATCAAGCAACAAGACATCAATATCACCTGCCGTTTCAACTGCTTTGCCACTTTTTGTAATAACATTTGCACGAAGTGCGCGATCCATTCCCGCTATACCGATTGCCGATAAAAGACCGCCTATTGTGGTGGGGATTAGACAGACAAAAAGTGAAATAAATGAAGCTATGGTGATATCGACATTGGCATAATCTGCAAATGGTTTTAAGGTCACAGTTACAATAATAAACACGAGTGTAAAACCTGCGAGAAGGATCGTTAAAGCAATCTCATTCGGTGTTTTTTGTCGGCTTGCCCCTTCGACCAAAGCAATCATCTTATCCAAGAAGCTTTCTCCCGGTTCTGTCGTCACCTGTACAACAATTCGGTCTGATAAAACCTTGGTACCTCCGGTAACTGAACTTTTATCTCCCCCGGCCTCGCGGATTACTGGTGCCGATTCCCCGGTTATTGCACTTTCATCAATGGTTGCCAATCCTTCAATAATCTCCCCATCCAATGGAATTACATCCCCGGCTTGACAGACAAAGACATCATTTTTTTTCAATTGCGCGGATGAAACTATCCGGCCATCACGCAGGGTTGCTGGGGTTTCCTCCCGTGTTTTACGCAAGCTGTCTGCTTGCGCTTTACCGCGGGCTTCTGCAATTGCCTCAGCAAAGTTGCCAAAGAGCAAGGTCAAAAATAGAATAACAAATACCGTAAAATTATAACCCAGTGTACCTTGTGATTTTTCTCCAGTCATTATCCATAGACAGACCACAGCCATAATCAATGTTCCGATTTCTACGGTAAACATCACTGGGTTACGGAACATTATTTTAGGATTCAGCTTCACGAAAGATTGCTTTAATGCTTGTTGTACAAGTTCTTTCTGAAACAATGTTTGTTGATTGCTCATTTTTAGAATTCTTTAATTTTATGTATTACATGGAAAAATATTCCGCAAGTGGACCAAGAGCCAGAGCTGGGAAAAAAGAAAGTGCTGCGATAATCGCAATCACGGCAAATACCATCAAACCGAATGTACTGGTATCTGTTTTTAGCGTCCCCTCTCCCTCAGGTATGAATTTCTTCTCGGCCAACAATCCCGCAATAGCTATAGGACCGATAATCGGTATAAAGCGGCCGAGCATCAAGACGATACCCGTCGAGATATTCCACCAAATGGTATTGTCTCCAAGCCCTTCAAAGCCACTGCCATTGTTCGCTGCAGATGAGGTATATTCATATAATATTTCGCTAAAACCATGGAATCCGGGATTGTTTAATGTAGCAGCACCCTGGGCTGGAAATGCCGTAGCCAGTGCCGTACCGACAAGAATTAGAAAAGGATGGGCAAGGGCAACAATCATGGCAATTTTCATCTCCCGTGCCTCGACTTTCTTGCCCATAAACTCTGGCGTACGCCCTACCATCAAGCCACTGATGAAAACAGCCAGTATAATAAAGATGAAGAAATTGAGTATGCCAGCTCCCACACCGCCATAAAAGGCATTTACCATCATGGCTATCAGCTCGTTCATTCCAGATAAGGGCATATAACTATCATGCATCGAATTGACTGAACCTGTCGAAATCATCGTTGTAACAATACTCCAAAAACCCGACGCGGCGGCACCTATCCGCACTTCTTTTCCCTCCATAGCTCCCATCGACGTGTCAATCCCCATCTGCGCAATAGCCGGATTTCCAGCCATTTCCATTTTTATATTTGGGATTGCCAGAATGAGAAAACCAATGGTCATCACAGCAAACATCATCCATGAAAATTTACGTTTGCGAATAAAAAAGCCAAAGGCAAATATCATTGCCATCGGGATAATAAACTGGGCGATCATTTCCACCATGTTGGTCAAATAATTAGGATTCTCGAGTGGATGCGCACTGTTCGCGCCAAAGAAACCACCCCCATTTGTACCCAGATGTTTAATTGGGACAAAGGCAGCTACTGGTCCCCGGCTTACCTGTACAGTATCTCCGGTCATTGTCACCATGCTGTCCTTACCTTCGAATGTCATAGGCATCCCTTGGAATACGAAAATGGTAGCAACCAACACAGAAAGAGGTAGTAAAATCCGTGTACATGATTTCACAAAGAAATCATAAAAATTACCCAATTGGGTTGTTGTTTTATCCCTAAAAGCTTTGAAAATAACCACTGCCGCAGCCATTCCAATCGCCGCTGTCACGAACTGAAGAAACATGAGCCAAATTTGTCCGAGGTAGCTCACTCCAGATTCCCCAGAATAGTGCTGAAGGTTACAGTTGACCAAAAAGGATATGCTGGTATTAAAAGCCAGATCAGCAGTCATTCCTGGATTCCCATCTGGATTTAAAGGTAGATGTCCCATATTCATCAGAATAGCCATGCTCAACAAAAACCAGACTAAATTGATTGTCAAAAGAGCAACGAGATGCTGTTTCCAGGTCATCTGGAGACTAGGGTTAATTCCTGTCACACGATAAAAAAATCGTTCCAAGGGTTGAAATAATGGATCTAACCAGGTCCTTTCATTGCCATATACCTTAGCTATATATTTCCCAAGGGGAAATCCGAGTAGCAATGTTACGATGAACATCACTATGATTCCAAGAATCTCTGTATTCATTTCTTTAATTGATTTGTATAAAAAGTGTATCATTACCAATCGTTAACTAACCTCAAGCCCCTTTTTCCCATTTCATCGCAGGCTGCAGTGGCATTAGTATACGTGACGATGTAGTATGAGCAATCTCGTTATTAGAATTTTTCAGGCTTTAGAAGTACATAACAGATATATCCAAAAACCAGTAGTGCTATAATAAATAAAGCTGTCATTTACTTTGATATTAATAGATTATGTATTTGTTGTCCTTTACGGATCTCTAAAAAAGGCACGGGCAACCGAGCTTCGATTACTGTCCAGGTATGAACGGTACTGATGCGCTGAAGACCGCCTAAGGATCTTACAAAGAGGTTTTCCAAAATATATTTGACATAGTGGTTTCCACGGCCATAAATCGTTCCGAGAAACTCGATATGCTGACAGATTTTGTCTATGTTGCGTTCTGTACTCAAGTGTCGAAGATGATTGATAACAGCCTGCAGGGCACCTGCAAAATTGTGCTTCCGAAGCAAGAAATTAATCTCTGTTCGGATTTCCCTATAATGAAGGGCCATATACAAACCTGCCCTGTATTGATTTAATTTTTTCATGTTATGAATAGAACTATACTTCAAAATCTAACCGACATAGAGCTGAAAAATCATCGCGATAATCAACACCACTAATATGACCTTCGCTATGCGGTCTCCCAATATATTGTGAGGGGAACCTGTGCCCTTATTTTCTTGCTTCTCTTTCATGTTATCTTTTTTATATTTTCTCAAAAAAATCCACCATTTTATAGAATAACCAGAAACAAAAAATTCCAGTTATGAGGAGTATGATTGTCATTACCATTGTTAAATTTTATTAGCGATTCGCGATTTCTTTTTTTAAATTTCCATTAGATACTAGTAGCTGTGACGATCGCGCCTTTGGAGGGCTCTTACCACATACTTTTCTTTTTCGTGCTGTTTCCATATTTATTGTCATTTGTCCCAATAGGCCAAACCCTGTTCCACTATGTTAAAAAACAACATATAACACTACTAATCAGCTTAATAAAAATATTAACAGTAAAACAAAATTGGCTAACCCTATCATTTTGATAAGGTTCTTTTATCAAAATGAGAATGAGTATTCGGAATAACCCAGGCGAAAGTTTATGGAAAGATTCGGGAATGGAAATGAAAATATGGAAGCCTGAGAAGGGCCACAATGAGGAGCTTTGTGTAACAAATTTGCAAAGAAGCGTAAAATTGTCGCCAAAAGTTCACATTAAAAATTATTTTAGGGATACCCTAAGAGACACTTATACAAAATTAAACAATGATAAACTTAAACCTTTTCAAAAAAATTATCTTCTCAGTCTGTATGGGCTGTGTTTTACTCTCCTGTCAAAATGAAAAAAGCAGCCCCAATACATTGACGGAAGAGGAGCAAAGTAACGGCTGGCAACTTTTATTCGATGGCTCAACGCTCAATAATTGGCATACCTACAACAATAGTAAAAATGCACCGACAGCCTGGGTTGTTAAAAATGGAACTATTTATTGCGATCCAAACAACGAAAGCCAGAAATATGATTTAGTATCGGACAAAGATTACAAAAATTACGAGTTCAAATTTGAATGGAAGCTTGAAAAAGAGGGGAATAGCGGTGTTTTTGTCAATGTACAGGAAAAACCGACTATTGATGCGACCTACCATTCAGGACCTGAATACCAATTGTTAGCCGATTCCCATCCTGATTTCGATAAGCCCTTAAAGCGTTCGGGCTGTCTTTATACATTTCTACCGCAGCAAAACTTTGTCAATGTGAAGGCGCAAGACGATTGGAATGAATCAAGTATCATTCAGAAGGATGGAAAAGTTACGTTTTACCTCAATGGTAAAATCACCGCTGAAATGGATTTTAATTCAAATAAATGGAAAGATTTAGTAAAACATAGTAATTTCAAAGACTATCCGGAGTTTGGTCAGCATGTTAGCGGAAAACTAGCGCTGCAGGATTGGTCAAGAGGTGTCTCGTTTAGAAATCTAAAAATAAAACCATTATAGTTAAAAAAGTCCTTAGCGTGTGCTAAGGACTTTTTTAATACTGACCTTGTTCCCGTCCTTCCAAAACGACTCTCCTATCATATTTTCTTCATTTTTTCAGGTCTCAACTCTTACCCCTCCCCCCGTCCCCTATTGCGCTAAGAGTTAACAAGCTTATATCTACTTCCAAAACGTGGGATCCCCAATGATCTCGTTCACACATTATTGAAGATAACTCAATTGTAAGAAAGTCAACACGTAAAAAAAACATAAAAGTTCACCCATACATATAAAAGAATTTAAAATCAAAATATCATCAAAAAATAAAATAAAATACTATATAAAATAAATTGTAGCGAATTAAATTTCAAAAACGTTAGATAAAAAGAGTCAAATAAAATCATGCCGCAACAATATTAATGAAGAAAATTATATTCATCTTACTTGCCGGCCTGCTATCGCTGAAAGGTTACGGTCAAGAAAACATGCCGAGAAAATCTGAAATTCGAGTGGGTTATGGACTTGTTCCCGTCCAGGAAATCGGTACAATGCTCGGCGACGGAATTTTTATGGGGCTACTTGGAAGAGAAGTGGAACATTCCAGTGGCACTGGCACATTTACCATGGGGTATTCACTAAATTTAAACAAAAGGCTGTCTGTAGGTGTTGATGGATTTTATGGCAAAAATACCGTTTCTTACAAAGATGATCTCGGGGATTCAAAATGGAGCGTCTATGGGGGACTTGTAAACATGCAATATAGCTATCTGAATAAAACCAAACTTAACCTGTATGGAAAAGGGGGATTGGGTTACGCAAGATATAATAATAGACAAAAAGAAAATAAAGAGAACTTCGGTGCCCTATCCTATCAATTTACCCCTATCGCTATTCGTTATGGCAATAAAGTAGGTATTTATGGTGAATTTGGATTCGGTTACCTGGGCATCGCAAATGTGGGTATATCTTTCAAGCTATAGATCATCGACAATTAAATAACAGCTTTTAAAATACAGATAAAAATCATTATGTTAAAACTTACGATACCATTACTTGCTGCCGCAGTCGCAGCCAGCAGTTGCTCGACAACATTAAATAAGGAAAAAATGAATGCAAAATCTGACGGATTGTCTGTAAAAATCCAATCGGCAAATACCATTGCTATTAAAAATCCATCCGGAAAGATTCGCGTTTATGCGGTTTCGGCCCAAATAGCAGATGTTCCCGCTACAGTAGTTCTGGAAAAGAATTTTACAGCCAGACAAATACCCTTTGATCTCAAACTTGACTTACCTAAAAATCACCGTAAACTGATCTGGCCTAAAGTCAGCAATGCCGAACCCATAAAATACTATGTCGCATTAGATTGGGATTCCAACGGAGACGGCGAAAAAGGCAATGGAGATATTTCGATTGACTTCAACAAAAAGTTTCCTACAGTGCTTTTAGGACAAGAAAATGAAATTTTTGTTTTAGAATCCAAATAATAAAAATTCCCCACGACTTATCTGTTTTTCCAAAAGATAAATCGTGGGGAACAATACATCGATGGGATGTAAACTATCTCCATTCGATCCTTGTGTCTATCCAAAAACAATCTCTATCCCGTCGAAATAATTCCTCCGGCCTTTGATGATTGTAGATAAGTTCTTCCAACGCATTAAAATTATAACGAAACATATCTTCATCTTTCGATTGAATGGGACGGAGAATTGAATCTTCGTCATCAATAAAAATGTCAGATTCAAAAATATTGATTTGATGCGTACTCACCCAAGCAATTGCCATCTCTTTGCTCATCCGCTCCAAAGCTTTTGTTGCTTCCTGGTATTGTTTCATTTCCCAAGGAAGATCTTCGGGATAATGCGAAGCAATATAGTCTTGGTAGGCTTTTATATTACCTTCGCGGAGACATTCGTTGCGAAGCAATAATCTTGTTGTATCACGAGCAAAGCTAATATACTCCGGCCGCATAAATAAGCCGTACCTTTTACTATACAATTCTATTTTTTCCGCTAGTTCTTGCCTCATAATTTAATCATCCAGCAAAAATCATCCCAACCTACTCTTTTATAAGGAGTTTTGGCTAAAAAAAGAGATTTTAGATTTTCACAAATAATTAACTTATGCAAATTGAACTTAGATTGTTGTTTTTCTGTCGATCATAATATAAATATCAAGTCCAATGATTTTAAAATATTTTTAAGCCGACAATTCCTGCAACAATCAATGTTGCCGAAAGAAGTCTAAACACATTGGCTGAATCTCCGAAAAAAAAGATTCCAACCAGTAATGTTCCGACGGCTCCCAAGCCTGTCCATACGGCATAAGCTGTGCCGATAGGAATCGCTTTTTGTGCATAAAACAATAGTCCACCACTAATACTCATGGAGACAATAGCCAATATGATCCAACCAAATTTATTTGAGTCTGGCTGTTGAGCCATTTTTAAACCGAGTGGCCATCCAATTTCAAAAATGCCAGCGACAATCAATGCAATCCAATTCATTTTCAATAGTTTAAATTTCTAAAACAAAGATAATCGCTATTCGAAAGGCTTTTTTTGACTTATATCAAAATCGTATGCTTATCGCCTTATACGGCTAAGTGTTTCTTGTGTAATACCTAAATAAGATGCAATGTGACCAAGATTAATTCGATTTATTAAATTGGGTTGCAGGCGTATGAGAGACTGATAACGCTCCGCCGCTGATTCAGTATGCAATGACATAATCCGTTCTTCGAGAACAATGCAAACCTCTTCAGCAATTTTTCGTCCTATCAGATTTAGCTCAGGATAAATTCTATACAATTCATTCAAATCGTCTACAGAAATTGCATAGATCTCCGAGTCTTCCAGAAACTGGATATTTTCAAAGGAGGGTTTTTCCGTATATACAGGCAGGATTGATCCAAAAATCTGATTTTCCTCACCAAACCAACTGTTCATTTCGCGTCCATTTTTTAAGAAATAGGCACGGATCAATCCCGTACTCAAAACAAAATAGCTTGATAGATGCTGTCCCTCCCTCAAAAAATGCTCGCCCTTTTTCTTAAAAAAATAACGTGTTCTTTTTTCGACTTCCTCTGCTATCACTTCATTGAGATAACCATATTTTTTAAATTGTTGGATTAATGGATTCATGCTCTTATAAATTAAAATCAGTCATAGCTCATCGAATTATCTATATGATTATACAGGAGAAGTTCCGTATACGGATCGCCCTCAATTCCCAATAACCTGCAAAATGCCGGTTCAGTTTTTATCCCGCTTCTCTTCAACCCTCTGACCTGCTCAGCAAATTCTTCATCTCTTAGTTGTATAATTTCATATTCTTTAAGCATATGTAAATATCCATTCTGATTTTCAGTCGCTTTGTCGGTCGCATAGATTTCAAAAAGCCGCTCTTCAATCGAGAAACTGCATAGAATCACATTGCTTTCAGCCCGCTGCAGCTGAAAATGCGCATGCCGCGAAAAATTAAAGCACAGCATTCTTTCAAGAACATCATAATCTTGTACATATAGGATGATGTCAACGTCACTTCCAGCAACATCGATCTGGATCGGAATCGTTCCAACTACGATGGGATCATAATCTTTAAGGCAATCAACAATTTGATAATCATGCAGTAATCGATAAGTTTTTCTCTGAACTTCATTTCCAGTCTTCAAATAGTCTATATTTTTAAAATTAACAGTCATAAACCAAGATGTAATTCGTTCCCTCTAAACAATTTGAATATACTAAACAACAAAGAAAACTGTAAACATCTGCTATAAAAAAGCGATAAGTACGTATCTTTATTAACACGAATGAGTTCCTTAGAAATAATTCCCTCAAAAAAGACAAAAAAATCATATAACAGCTAATTGATATGCAGGAAATCCAAGATTTCTATCTGAACCAGAAAGAACCCAATAAAAGCTGTCTTTTGGCATTAAGACATATCATCCTTCAGCAGGATCCAGATGTGAGTGAAACCATGAAATATGGCATGCCCTGTTTTTGCTATCGAACGAAAGTATTCTGTTACCTCTGGACAGACAAACGAACCACTTTTCCCTACCTGCTGATGGTTGAAGGAAAATATTTGGACCAGGTTCAGCTGGAAGCAGGGCAACGTCTTCGAATGAAAACATTACCTATTCATCCACATGAAGACCTCCCGATAAATGCGATTGAAGATATTTTAATTGCTTCGATTAGTCTATATAGAAACTCAATAGCAAGAAGCAAAAAATAGGTTTAATTAAACCTAGATCTAAAAACATTACATTTTTAAACTAGATTATCTATCTAAAACGGAAATAGCATACTCTAATTGTATATCGATATTGTCTGTAATTTTTTCAAGACTAAAAGGGATTGACACATCGGGAGGAAACCCCACACCTTCGAATATGCGTCCATCAATATATTTGAACGCTGCCGAAGAAGTATAAACAGTTAAATAGCCAGGCACTTTAAATGTTCCTGCTTGAAACAGATTAGTTGCACCAATAGGTCCAGTCGCGCCCCAGCTGGTCTCACCAATTATCTTTACATTAGGCAAAAGACGCAGAGACATCATTATTAATTCTGCGGTAGAAACTGTAAATCTATCTGCTAGTATAACGATTGGAATTAATTTACGTTTTTCTTTTTTTCCGGGAGATAAGACAGCTTTAATCCAAGGGCTATAATCCAGCATCTCATTACTCCTTTTATATTTGCTAAAACCAATAGTCATTTCAGACTGAACAAAATAATTTAAAAAAAAATTTAAATCAGCCAAATCTCCCCCAAAATTGTATCGTAAGTCAATAATCAGCCCCTTATATTGATTCCGATAGATTCTTTCGAAGAACTTATCTAAAATAAGTTTTACATTTCCTTCTGAGTTTGAGTAAAAGGATCTTTCTAATGAAAATTGATTACAGTGAAAATATATAATGCTTTTATCAATAGTTGCTAATACAACCTCTTGTGATTGGTTATTGATTTTTGTTAATTCGTCTATACCATGTAAATAGTCTGCATCAAAATACTTTTTATCTAATGTTGAATAGTCAAATGGCGATCTAAAGTCGCTTGCCTTTGCCTTTCTATCTGAAGCAGGAAATATAATTGCTCCTCCAAGAATACTATCTTCGAACACAATTTGGAAATGGGAATCTATCAACCCTTTAGTTATTTCTCTAAAATAATCTGCAGATAGAGACCTATCATCTGCGTGGTTTATATTTAGATTTCGAAATAGTGGTTTATATTTATTATAAACCATATTCCAATTTGTTGTATCAATATCCCAATAGATATAATGTGTCCGCGTTCCACACCAAAAAGCTTCAAAAATTTCGTCAAAATTTCTTGGTTGTTTTACTACATTAAGATTATCATTATATTCGGAAGTTTTGCATCCAATTAAGCCTATTAAAAATAAAAAACAGTTAAAAATTTTCATTTATTATTTATAAAACATTTTACACCGAAAGAAGTTACTAATGTCTTATTGACTTTTCTTTTTTGATTTAATAAGGTTCCTGTTTCTTGTCCTGTCAGGGAACCCAAATATTCAACACCTAATCCTATCCTCATATTTCTACATACAAAAAATCCAATACCAGTACCAAGTACCATTCCAAATTCGGACCTCCTGTCTTTCATCATATTAAACTGATATTTGTCCTGATAATTCACTAAACGATAGTATTCAATCTGATCTTCATTTTCTGATACGTCTATACTAAAAATATCAGGGACAATACCCGTGACATAACCATTTATCCAATACCCAATATATGCTCCTCCAGATAATAAAAAATAATATTTGTTTCCCAACGGAATATCAAATTGCATTTTTAAAGGTAATTGAAAATAATTATTACTAAATTTAGTCGCATATTCGTTATAAGGTTCCCTCCTAACTAAAGAGTATTTTTTTTGAATATACATCAAAGATAATGAAATGGAAATTTTTTCTTTCAAATACATTTCAGCATCAATGCTATACACAAGACCGTCTCCTGGTGCAACCTTCTTTATAAAATATTTATTAAAATTATTAATCATATAATTTCTAGAATATCCTGAGCTTAAACCCAAAAATATTTGCGATTTTGATGATGTCGCTACTAGAGTACCTAAAAAAATCAATAAAATATTTCTGGGTTTGCACATGAAATCTGAATAGAGAATATAACAGTATAACTAACTTTTTTATATCTACAAGCCCTGAGATGGTAAAAATGTTTTTACTAAAGTGGCTTTAGCCCCCCCATCATTTGGCACCACATCAAATGAAACTCGGACATATATAGGCGGTGGATATCCCGCTTTACCTAATCCGCTCATAACGTCGGCCCAATAACTAAATTTAGCTGGATTGCTCGCAGAAGGGTTACGATAAACTATATACCGCTGTTTTCCAACTTCTTCAACTCCACCTTGTCCTATACCAAATACATTCGTATAAAATTGATCACTATGTACTAATAAGTCAGTATTGATGTTTTTGATCGTAGCCCCTGTTGAAGTAGAATTAATTATTGCAGGATTCCAAGTTATATTAACAGCATCTGAATCAAACCAAACTTTTGCATCAGAATACGTTTCCATGCCCATACTTCCACTTCTTGGATCCTCTGATTCTATTGTTACAAAGTTTTGGTTGATTCGAACCGTAGGCTTACTATTTACATTAAACACTCCGAGCACTTGATTATATTTCGGAGAGGCACCATCACCAGTTTGACTATTATATTGTCCTGGCAATTTTAATTTCAGATCTTGGATAGTTCCATTGTTGACCATGGTACCGTCTAATTTAATATCTGTATTTAGAGTCAAGTTTAATGAAGTTCCTCCATTAGATCCACCTAGAATAGCATTCAAAAATCCTTTAACGACCCCAGAAGCAGCATTGTTAATTGCATTAGTATATGGACGACTTCCAATAAGCCCGTCAAAAGCCTCAACAAAATTAATCCCTCCAGTAAATGTTGTAACACCACCTATTAATAAAGACCCGAAGTTAATTCCTCCGCTTGGTGTTCCAGGAATAGACTTAACAGTACCAGTCTGCGTTCCGTTAATGGTAACACCTGTTACATTGCTCCATTGGGAAGTAAATTGTAGACCGTATCCTGGGAAAGATTTTGCTTGCTGACTTATTGTTGGATCATAGGCCATCTCATATTGAAACACTAGCCAAGTACCTCCAGCGGATGAAATTTGTTGATTTAAAACTTGTTGAAACTTCGGAAGATTATATGTCGGATCAATTTTCTCTTGTGTATTAAAGTTCAACATTGGAGAAGTTGCTCCTGCTCCATAAATCCCCAATCCATGAACAACATGAGAGGTTGCAATCGCACTAGCTGGTTGCCACACGTAGAATCTTAAAAGTCCTCTATATACATTATACAATGAAAAAAAGTATGTATAATTTGCATCATTTAGCACTGTAGATGGAGAGAAAGTATTATAAACAAGCTTCCATCCATCAGCTTTCTTATAATCACCAACCAAATTGGGGTCAATCGCTGTAGTACCAGAATTCCAGGGTAACGGTAAGGGATTCGTGCCACTGCTTGGCTTATAAGGCACATAGGTACCTGCTTCCCAATCGAAATCGTAAGCTGAAATTGGACCAGCTTTAGCTTTGTCATTCGTCGAAACAATTTGCGTATTCGACTTTTCTTTTTTACAACTAATGCATCCAAATAAAGTTAAAACAAACATCAACTTACAGTAAACATTAAAATTTTTCATAATTTAAATATTTAAGATTATATCTCAAAATAAATAATAATCACACGAAAAACGAAGAGACTAATATTAAAAAAATATTAAATTTAAATAAATTTATTTTACACATAAAAAAATAAAAACACCTTTGTAAATAGAAAACACCTCTAAAAAATGCTTCTTTCCAATTAATGAATTTTATTCTTATAAACCTTATCGAAAGAATTCAAAGGTGGATTTTTTGCCAATGTAGGTTATACCTATACGGACTCTAGATCGGTCAACGATGGCGGATCCATTGCGCAGTCGATGTGGCGTGATCGTTATGTATCTGGTAATCCAAATAGTGCTGATCTCTCCTATTCTACTTATTTGGTTAAAAATAGATTCATTGCCAATTTCTCTTACCGTAAAGAATACCTAGATCATTTGGGAACAACATTCTCTCTATTTTATCAACTACAGGATGGTCCACGTTATTCCTACACCTACGGCGGTGACTTAAATAATGATGGCTTGTCAGGTAATGATTTGATCTATATTCCGAACAGTAAAGACGAGATTGCCTTGGTCGGTGACAATGCACAAGACACCCGGTCTTCAGATCAATTATGGTCTCAGTTAAACGGCTATATTAATCAAGACAATTATCTCAATGCGCACAGAGGTCAGTACGCAAAACGTAATGCATTGGTAGGTAAAATGATTGGAACCCTAGATATTCGTATTGCTCAAGATGTATTCTTAAATACCGGCAGCAAGAAACATCAATTGCAGATTACCTTCGATATATTTAACTTCGGAAACATGATCAACAAAAGCTGGGGTGTAGCTCAAAGCAAATGGTATCTTAAATTACAAAGGATTAAATGCACAGGGACAACCAACATTCTCCTTCCCTTATTTAGATGCTACCAATCAGATTCCGCTCACCAACACATTCTCAAATAGTGTGGATGAAACCTCACGCTGGAGAATTCAATTGGGTGTACGCTATCGATTCAACCAATAAAACAAAAAATAACGTAAATTTGAACCCATCCTCAAACAAAGGATGGGTTTTTAGTTAAAGAGTATAAATAGATGAAAAAACTAGCACTTTCCCTATTCGCCATTTTTACTTACATCGCCTGTCAGGCCCAACATTTTGACCTCATTCCTTTGGGAATATATGGCGGTGAACAAGAAGACAATCTGTCTGCCTACTTAGTAGGAATTCCAAGCGATACGACTTTCCTATCCCTCGATGCAGGGACCATAAATACCGGAATAAGAAAAGCCATTCAACTAAAAAGCCTAAATGGGTCGGTCGAAACGGTTTTACGTAATCAAATAAAAGGATATTTTATCTCCCATGGTCATCTCGACCATCTATCTGGCCTTATTATCAACTCACCTGCTGACAGTAAAAAGAATATCTTCGCCATAGCTCCAGTACTTCAGATTCTACAAAACCATTACTTTATCACAGATACCTGGATAAATTTTGGCGATCAAGGGCAAAAACCCATACTTGGAAAATATCACTACACAACCCTACAAGAGGGTATCACGACATCGGTTCAAAATACGCCATTGTCTTTGACGGCATATGAACTTAGCCACGTAAATCCTTATAAAAGCAGTGCTGCACTCGTTCAGCATGATAATCACTATTTACTTTATCTCGGCGATACGGGAGCCGATCGGGTCGAAAAATCTAATCAGCTGGACAAGCTTTGGAGAAGTATTGCCCCTCTAATTAAGCAGAAACAATTAAACAGTATATTGATTGAAGTATCCTTTCCTAACAGTCAACCGGAAAATCTACTTTTTGGACATCTTACCCCTAATCTGTTGCTAGAGGAACTTCAAAATCTCAAAGAAAAAACAGGGCTGAAAAACCTCGAAGGGCTCACTATCGTTGTCACCCATCGAAAACCAACAGGTGATAATCCGAAGATTATCAAAAATGAATTATTAAAGAATAATCCGCTAAAAGTGAATTATATCTTCCCTGAGCAGGGGAAAAAAATAAACTTGAACTAGTAGTTTATCATAAAGATGAAACCTTAATCGGTTTCATCTTTTTAAGAACTATAACGCTTCGATTATATTTTCTATACTTAAACGCGATTTCGCTGTCATGGAAGGTTGATTGGTGTCATCAGCATCCCGATAACCAATGGCCACCGCAAATAGTGTCTGATAACCTTCAAGTTCCAGTATCTCATCATAAACCTCATTTTCAATTCCTTCCATAGGGGTCGCATCAATTCCATTCGCAGCACACGCTGCAAGGAAAAATCCCAAAGAAAGGTAGACTTGCTGCTTCATCCAGGATTTAACGTGCAACTCCCCTTTCGATCGTAAAAATTGCTTATAATAATTAATTGATCCCTCAGGAAGTGTATTTTCAATTTGAGTTTCAAACCGTTCGACATCGGTAAGGGCGCTAAAAACGACCAAATGACTAGCCTCATTTATTTTCTGTGCATTCCAGTAAGATGCTGCAGCAAGCCTCTGCTTCACCTCCCCCGCAGAAACAAAGAAAAATTTCCAAGGCTGACTATTGATAGAAGATGGACTCAGTCGGATTATTTCCTTTAATTCAGTAATCTTGTCGTCAGAAATGATCTCCACTGAATTATACTTTTTCGTTGTGTAACGTTGCTTTGCTGTTTCTAAAAAAGCCATAACATACAATATTTAATTAACTATATTTTTTATAGTTGCAAACTTAAATATAGTGTTATATATTTGCAATAACGGTCAAAATTGATAGTAACAGATGTATTTGATAGACAACAAACAATACCCCTGCAGTACAAGCCTGACAATGAAATACATAGGCGGAAAATGGAAAGCAGTTATCCTGATTCATTTAATTGAAAAAAAACGTTATAATGAATTAAGAAAAGAATGTGCATTAATTACCGAACGGACGTTGAGCTTACAATTAAAAGAACTTGAAGCAGATGGTTTGGTAAAACGGACAGTACATACGGACAAAGCGCCATTAAAAGTAGATTATGAACTTACCGCTTTCGGCAAAACACTTATTCCACTATTAGAATCTATTGCTGAATGGGGAAGAGAAACAGCTAGCCGGACGGAACGGATTCAGCACATGTAAGACAGAATCACTAAATTCTTGATGATGAAAAGGCATCTGAAAAAAATTAATGCTTTAATCGAAAACTTTGATGTGGAAACAGAGCTAGCATTACAATCCGTTTCTAAAACCAAAAAATATAAAAAAGGTGAATTTCTTTTATACCAGGGAGAAATCTGTAAATCCAGTTTCTGGATTGAGGAAGGTATCACCAGAAAATACTATATGAATGATAAAAAAGAAGTCACAACGGAACTACTTTTTAAGCACGATCTTGCCGTCGCATTCAGCAGCTATGTTTCGAATCAGCCGAGTCTAGAATTTATTCAGGCAATCACAGACGTCACAGTCTCCTGCATTGACAAAAACTCTTTTCGAAATATCAAAGAAAATCATCCCCATCTCATTCAGCTAGATCTTTTAATGACGGAGTACTATGCCATGTGGCTAGAAAAACGTTTATTTGAATTTCATACCCTAAATGCCATTGATAGGTATAAGCTCCTCCTGCTGGAACAGCCCGATTTCATACGTCATATCCCTCTTACCTATATCGCTTCTTACTTGGGAATTTCGCTGGAAACGTTAAGCAGAGTCCGCACAAAAATCTAATTATTTGACTTAAGTCAAATGCCAAATAAGTTCATCTTTCAAAATTTGCAATACATTTTGAAAATCAACTATCATGGCAGAAAAAATTAGATTTATAGGATTTGATATCCTAAGAGCTTACGCAATCTTCGGTATGTATATTGTCAATTTTAATCTCGTTTTTGGAGATCCACAGCATACCAGTTGGCTAGGTCAGTTTCTGAATCTCTTTAGTGGCAATTCGAGTACAATCTTTGTTATCCTGGCGGGTATGGGACTGACATTGACATCGGAGAAATCTATTTACACTTCTCAGCAAGAACAATTTAAGCAAAGAACTATCATACAGAAAAAAGCGGGTTTCTTATTTGTTCTCGGATTATTACTATCTACTTGGTGGCCAGCAGATATCCTTCACTTTTATGGCTTTTATATGTTTATCGCCTCTTTTTTTCTCTTCCTTGATAAAAAATATTACATGTATGGAGCAATTTTTTTCAGTATTGTTTTTCACCTCTTACTTATTTTAATTCCGTATGAAACTGGATGGAATTTTGATACGCTGACCTATGTAGACCATTGGACTTTAGTAGGGTTCATCAGAAACTCACTATATAATGGCTGGAATTCTGTTTTTCCGTGGATGTCTTATTTTATGATCGGTATGTACCTGGGCAAATTGGACTGGACCAAATTCTTTATCCAAAAGAAAGTGTTTCTGATAGGCCTGATATTATATCTGGCGGTACAACTTGCGCTGTGTATTCCCCAGGATGCCATTGGGATAGCAGCCTACACCTTTCTAAATGCCGATTATCTTCCTCCCGTACTTCCGTTTTTAATCAGTACAACAGGTTTCAGCCTCTTGCTTATTAGTGCTTTCATGTACATTAACCGATTTATAATTCCAAATACATTTGTAAACTGTCTGGCAAAGACTGGCCAAATGACATTGACGCATTATATATCCCACTTAACACTGGGCATTATATTATTTTCCTTTTTAGTCAACACCGAAGAGTCTATTCAAGCCCTGAAGCTGTCAGGATCCCTATCACCAGCGACGATACTTTTTCTTTCATCGGCTTATTTTATTGGTAGCTATTATTTCAGTAAGATTTGGACAAAAAAATTCAGGAATGGCCCATTTGAATTACTTTTAAGAAGGGCCTCAAATTAAGATAAAATCAAAGGCTGGAGTTTACCCATCAGGAAGTTCTTGTAAAATCCAACTTCCTGATGCACTATACTCCGTTAAACATCCTTTGGCCCAACATACAATTAGCCACTAAAAACGTTCGTCCACAAGTTCTTTATTAACCATAGCTCCGGCCAAATTTCCGGTAGCAACCGCATTTGAAACAGAACGCATCATACTGGAATTATCTCCACAGGCAAATACACCAGCAATTGTTGTTTTCTGAAAATTGTCTATCTTAATATGTCCCTGTTCTGTCAATTCACACCCTAGAGCCGCAGGAATTGCGGAATGTTGCCTAAAAGGAATAGCGGCATAGATTGCATCAAATGCAAGCTCACGGCCATCTTTCAATTGCAGCTGCTGAACCCAGCCATTCTTATGCTGGATCTTATCAATTTCACCTTCAATAAGGGCAATATCGTGTTGCTGGAGCTTAGTCCTTTGCTTGGAGTCAAAATCAGCTTTACCAGGTGTCAATAGCGTTAAGTCTGTCGAGAGATTGTTGACTAATCCCGCTAAATGGAGGGCTCTTTCCCCGTTAGCCATAATCGCTGTTTTTCCCCTTCTGAATTCATAACCATGACAATAAGGACAATGTATGACTGAAATACCCCAACAGGCCGAAAACCCCTGTATACTTGGCATAATATCTTCCACTCCAGTTGCAAAAATAAGTTTCTCTGCTTTAAAGATTTCCCCATTTTCAGTTGTTATCACAAAACCGTCCACTGTTTTCTCACCGCTGACAGCCATGCCCTTCTGAAACTTAACACTTGGGTAATTTAACACCTCCTCTTTCGCTTTTTTTGCAATAATCTGTGGCTTCTCCCCATCGTGAGTAATAAAGTTGTGTGAATATGGGGTCTGTCTATTACAGGGAAGCCCACTGTCAATAATTAAGACACTCCGCAATGAACGTCCCAATGCCATTGCCGCAGATAACCCTGCATAACTCCCCCCAATAATAATTACTTCATAGCTTCTATTGTCTTTCATATATGCTTTTTTAGTTGTTATTTCTCTTTTGACAAATGATTATATAAAATGGAAAATTCTCCTCGACTTCCCGGATCTCCAGCAGTCCATATTGATCAAATTCGGCATGAATAGAATCAAAATCATAAAAGAACATATTTACTCCTCCAAACATGGCAAACCGCTCGGCACCTATCTTCTCCCCCTTTCCGTAAATACTCGCTTGTTTAGAAACACTTGTAAAAATCATGTAACCTCCTTCAGCGAGTTGATCAAAACAATGCCGGACTAATGCTGCACGTTCATCATCATCCAATAGATGAATTAATACGTAACAAAAAATTCCGCCATAGCAGCCGGTGTCGAAAGGCATATCGTTGACTGATCCGTGATAGATAATCGTCTCTGTTTCAAAATATTTTCTGGCAAGTTCAATGGCAGTTTTTGAGATCTCAATTCCTGTAATTTTAAAACCATTGTCTAAAAAGATTCGACCATTTCGACCATAGCCAAAGCCTGGAATCAAAATGTCACTTATATTCCTTTCCAAAAAAAAATCCTTTGCAAAAACAGCAGATTGGGCAGCTTCAGTACCCCACATTTCTTGCTTCTCAACAAAGCTACGTTCCCAAAATTCCATGTTATAGATTCTTATTTTTTATTGAAACCTGAATATACTCCAGAAATAACAAGCGATTCTGCAATTCAAAGTCTACGTAGCGAAGATAATACTTTTACACTATTGCAACTATGTAGCAAAACCATTAAATGCAATTAAATTGCAAATAAATTACAATCGGATGAATTATTGAAATCATGGTTATTTATCAGTATTGAAAACCGGTTAGGTTCTTGAATATCTTTGCTCGGAACAAAAAATGCTTACTCCAACAATAAGAACAAGAAAAACATGAAAATCATAAAGACCATACTAACAGCCTCACTTCTTCCCTGGCTAACCATGCAGGCCTGTGCCCAAAAATTAGATAAAATGACATGGTTTAATGAACCTGCCGAATGGACCATCAAAGACAATTCTTTAACGATGTCTGTGACAGCAAAAAGTGACTACTGGCGTATATCCCACTATGGTTTTACCGTAGATGACGCTCCCTTTTTCTATACGCTGAGAGGCGGAGAATTTGAAGTTAAGGCTAAGATCTCAGCTAAATATAAAAACCGGTTTGATCAGGCAGGTCTCATGTTACGCATCGATCATGAAAATTATATAAAAGCAGGAATAGAATTTGTAGATGGAAAATACAATTTGAGTACCGTCGTTACACATAAAACGAGTGATTGGAGCATCATCCCCATCGAGAAAGAAATTCCATTCATCTGGATCAAAGCAATACGTAGGCTAGATGCTGTCGAATTCTTTTACTCATTTGATGACAAAGAGTATATCATGATGAGAAATGCCTGGTTGGCGGATAATCATCCGGTCATGGTTGGTGTAATGGCTGCTTCACCTGACGGCGACGGATTCCAAGCTAAATTTGATTCTTTTAATATCAAACATCTGGCGGATCAACGACGAACCAGATGGCTAAAAGAAAATAACTCGAACTAAAAAACGTTTCAGTCCGTCTAAGATTTTTTTAGACGGACATACTTTTAAATCGTTTCATTTTCTTCCTGAAACAGCTTATTAAAAACACTGACAGCCTCATGTGAATTCCGAACACGAAGCTTTTGCAAAATATTTTGACGATGACGATTGACTGTATTTATACTCAATCTCAATTTTACAGCAATACTTTTACTGATCATTCCAGCTTTGATACAGTTCAAGATCTCTTTCTCTCGCGCACTAAGCGAGGTTTTGAGTCCACCTTCATTCAGCGGATATACGGTGCCCGTTACCTGATTAAAAATATAATTTCTAACATTGACTGAACGTTCGGCTTCGGGCATGATGGAATAGCAACATAAGGCCAACTGTGGAAATTCTTTGCAGCCGGTATCTAGGTAAAAAATCTGATGTGACATAAGGATAGTCTGCCCCTCCTTTCCTTCTACCCGTAGGATACTGTTCGCTTGATAATGGAATCGGTCTTCAACATCCATATTTTTTACCAAATTGAGAAATTGAAGTTCCAATGCATGCTTAACAACCAAATCATCGGGATAAACACGTTCAAGAAGAAAATCTTCCCAAATACTATTTATTTCCAATTTCTTCTCATTGGAAGGAATATGAAGCTTTTCCGCAATTGCTCCAATATAGGTATAACTCCAGTTGGCCGTTAGATCACTCAGCACAGCTATACCATTATGAATTTCTGCGAAGACTTTCGCATAGCTTTTATATTTTTTTAATACAGATAAATCTACGTTGCTATTTCGTAATACCCGTTCTGCAAAACTTTTACTCAAATTTTTCTTGAGATCCTTCTCCATAATGATTCATTTCTAAAAATCACTAAACATCTAAAAAGAAAGTCCTACCCGAAGATAGGGCAATGTTGCTTCTTTACTGAAACCTATTACTCCCTGAATGGTTAAAAGATCTCCCGGCATAAAATAAATTCCACCACCATATCCCATATGCCAATCATTGGAGTTTTCACGACTCATCCATACACGACCAACATCGTAAAAACCAATTGCCCCTACTGTACCAGGAACTAAATAAGAAGAATAGCTAAATAATTTCAAACGCATATCAAAATTATTATAAAGTGCTGTTTTTCCAGTAAATCGTCTTGAGTTATATCCTCTTAAACTCATCTCACCACCAATTTGAGCATGTTGATAGAAATATGGATCTCCCCATACCGCATCCAGTCCTACACGATTCGCAAAAGTGATGCAATTGTCAGCAATTGTTTTGTAAAAACTCATCGCATGCTGTAGTTTTGTATAATTCCGCCCCTCGCCCCCAACTTCTGCATTCCAGCCCAATCTTGTGTGAAAATGAACTCCTGATTTGGGATTCGTGATATTATCACGCGTATCGTAATCTATTCCGGCAGCAACCCCAGTAAAAAAATTACTACCATAGATAGGCTCTGCAGGATATTTTTCATGGAACTCTTCAAAATATCGTCCAATATTATTTGACTCTCTACTATTATAATACTCGGATGAAGAACCATAGAAAAGTTTTAATTTAGGATCCAAATACTTCTCCAAAAAAATATCGCCAGAGACCAGGTCAAATCGATTGCGATAATAGGAGATATTTTTTGACTCCGACTTATCGAAAACAGTGCTGTTTCCATATCCGAAAAAGTTGCTCAGATTTTTGGGACCGAGGGAAGAAAAATGAATATAAAGATCATGCCCTGCAATAAGTTCCTTATAGTTTCCTTTATAATCAAACATAAATGACTCACGACCTGTTAGATAACTCGCCATAATCTGGTGTCGATAAGCATAAGGTTTTTTTCGGAAACCTTGATTTTCGATGAGATAACCCAGTCCAAAAATAAGTCCACGATCGACGCCATAGTCCAGATTAAAAACAACTCCTTTACGGTCATACACGAAATTATCGTATTCGAATTTATGGATTGCAGTATCGCTGCTCAGTTTTAAATGAATATTATCAGCAATTTGCATACTACTTGTTGATTGATCTTTGGAATCATAGATATAGACTTTGCTTCCGTTCGTAAACTTTTCAGTTGTACGATACAGATCCTCACCGTCTCCGCCAATGATACGAATCTTAATGGGCGACTTACCTGAACCATGGAACTTATACTCATCTCGGCCAGAGAGTCCATAGATCCTGACCTCTTTGGTCTGGCTTGGCAAAAAGGTACGTTCAAGCAATTTCCGTCCTTGAGTTCCATCCTTCTTTTTGTTGTGTATAGTGACAGATACTGATCCTTCCTTATTGTAATCGATGTCCACAAATTCAGATTTTGCAGATAGAGGCAACTCGACAACTCGCGCAAGAAAACGATAATATGTCAGTCCGGTTTCCATAAGCTCATCTCTTCTCGATCGAATATTTGTTTCCAGCTCTTTAGCACTCATTTTCACGATGGTATCTGGCATCGTTAACATCGCCTGATGAATCAGGGAATCGGTGAGTGTCTTCTGAACAAATTTTATTTCATCAATCCATTCGTCCTCGGTAAGATGAGTAAGAAAAAAATGATCGAAATTACTGGCATTAAAATTCCAGTGCGGCACATTACGTATATGCGGACTAAAGGGCTGTAAATGGGCCTTCAACCACTGGTAAGAAAGTAATGTCGGAAATACACCTGACGTTTTATAATAAACCTTATCCCTGTCCCGGGGCACGGGCGTATAAATCTTTTTGCCCTTTTCTTTTTCAGGATCCCAGCGCCAGTTATCCTGGTGGCGGTCCCAGTCTCCTAAGGTAAAATCAAGCATCCGTGCGCGCAGTGTCAATTTCTGATCAATCTGGGTATCATTATCTTCCAGCACCTTGCGTATCACCTTTGCACTGTTATCTGTTTTTTGATCTTCGAAAGGCGTACGCGCTTCAAACATATAAGCTCTATTTTTGAAGACCTCTCGATATTCACCGAACCTGGCGTCGTCCCCGACAAAAACTAATTCTGGGGATGCAGAAGGAATACCCAGAGCCTTGTTAAAAGGCGGAACGGTCAATGCCCCAAATGGATGATGTATTGAAATCTGATCTTGTACAATATCTTTCGCAAAGGTCTTTCGGAGACTTTCCGGAAGACTGCGCTCCGGATATTTTTGAATAGACCGCAGCACCCATTCCCTACCTGAAGAGTCTACCAATCGAAGTGACTGTGTTTGCATTCCCCCACCTAGCTTGACGATCTGAAGTCCGCCACGTTCAGTCGCGAGGTGCATTACACGCATTTTAACCGGAGTATTATATAACTTACGGTAACTATCTCCAAGCCAAAATCTATGGGCCAAGCTCACCCGATCGTATTCAGGTGCTATAAGCGTAGTGATACTATCGAGACGCTGCGCTTGTGAATTAACAACAAAGCAACAGGCGATTAAAGTAAAGATTCTTCTCATTCTATTTAAGTCGGTCATCCAGAACAGCAACAGTACATACTCACGCAAATGTTAATGCTCCTTCTATTTTTACAATAGTCAACACTCCTAAAATGATCGCATACTATGAGCAACGACAACATCGATTGTTGATCAACGCTAAAGTTCTCCTTTTAAAGCAAGGAATCAAAGACTTTCTGTTCCTTTTTTAGTTTAAAGCCTATACTTTCGTAAAATTTGTGGCTCTCCGTTCGAATAACATTGCACCGAACACGCAAGCGACACCCCCCTATTGACCTTGCCCAATCTGTGGCTTCCTTCACTAATAATCGACCTAGCCCCTGACCACGGTATTGATCGTCGACAACCAGGCCCATGATTTCCACATAGGCACCGGTCTCCAAACTGATGACCCGATGTAGCTGAATCCAGCCAATAACCTTTTCATCAGTGGTTCCAACGAATACACCATAGTCTTGTTGAGACAATACACCAGTCAAAATAGTCTTTGCCTTTTCAGCATCTCCAGAATACCCGAGCTGTTCGGTCAAACCTGCGATTTCCGGACAATCCGACAAGACCGCCTTTCTTATATTCATGACATAAATATTTTAATAATCAACCATTTAATATTGATCCAATAATCGGCGATGATAGTTTATTTGCCCCAAATGATAAGTCAAATGTGTGGTCAAATGGACAAGAAAATAGGCTGTTGTCGTTTTCTCTTCGAACACCAAAATTGGATAAATTTCTTCCAGTTGATCTTCTGACAAAAGGTCTAATGCCTTGGTTACGACTGCAATCGTATCATCGATTTTATCCAATAATATGGAGCGAGGGATATCCTTCAAAGAAAACTCTGCTGCTCGATCCCTGATATACCCCGTTTTCCCTATTTCAGCACCGATATAAGTCTGTAGATTTCCAATCAAGTGCAAACACAGGTTTCCGGCCGAATTTGAAATACAATTTTCAATAATCCATATATTCTCTTCCTGTCTGTACAAAGAGATTTCATCTCGAAGCTTTTTTAAATCCCGGTGGAAAAGACTTTTTAAAGTTTGTATAAGCATGCGTTAAATGTAATCATAATTTCTACTTACCGACAACAAACTACCTTAATGAAACAATCACTTACAATTACAAGTCATAGTATATCGAAAATATCCGCTTTAAACTTCCAACAGCGTGGGATAATATGTAACTTCAATCAGATATAATCAAAATTTTATGCCATACAATCAAAATAACAATGAAGATATTTCAGAAATTTCCAGAGAAAACCTGGCTAATTTTTAGCATTTTAACACTATCCATCACCCTATTTTCCATCAAATGCGGCAGTGCTTCTGACGGGAATGATCGTATAGGCTTCCCATTCCCCTTTTATGAATACTTTGGCGGAAAGCGCTCGATCCCCATGGAAAATCGACGTTCATTTCACGCTATTTACCTTTTTTTCAATCTGCTTATCTATTTTGGTCTAGCATATTTTTTTAGCATTTTGATAAAGAAAAACAAAAAATAACGTATTTTAATATTGAATAAAATTTTCCCAATTTCACTACAAACAAATTTCAAATCAAAAAACTGGACAATGAAGAAAAGTGCTAAGATAACCAATCAGAGTATAGAATCGGCAGGGCTACCCAAAGACCCTAAACATGTTATCGCTGAATATATATGGAATGGATTTGATGCAAAAGCAACCGAAATTGATCTCTTCATCGACAGCAACGAATTGGGATATATTAATCAGATAAGCATAAATGATAATGGAGAAGGAATAAACTTGGATACACTCTCCTACTCATTTGGAAATTTTTTGGATTCGATAAAAAAGAACAGTCTAAAACGTAGTTCCTATACTAGAGGAAAAAAAGGAAAAGGACGCTTTTCTTTCTCTCTTTTTGCTACACGTGCTAGTTGGGATACCACTTTTAAAGAAGGTGAAAACTTGAAGACCTACCGCATTCAAATCGATAGAGAAAGTAAAGAACAGTATGATATGAGCGAAAGCAGACTGTCCGAACGTAAAAATACCGGAACACAAGTTAGCCTTGAAGGCGTTTTTGGACTAAATGCTATTTTTTTCGAAAGTGATGAATTTACAAATTTCTTAGCACAGGAATTTGGCTGGTTTCTGTATCTAAATAAAGTGCTAAACTACAGCATACGTATTAATGGCAAACAATTGACTTATGATCACTTAATTCAAGAAACCGACCGTCTTTCCTGGACGACCTATGCCCCAGACGGAAACTCTTCTTATAATTTTACGATCAATTACATTCGCTGGAACCAGCAAATCGGTGATCGATATTACTATTATTTCCTGAATAGCGAAAAGAAAGAAATTGCAAAAGTACTCAGCAGCTTTAATAACAATGCAATCAATTTCCACCACTCTGTATATATAGATTCCAGTTTCTTTGACCATTTCGAACAGGAAGATATCGCCGTCTCCACAGATGATAATCTTTTTTCAGGAAAAACCAAACAAGTTGTCTACCGCAATCTGCTCGCTGAATTACGCGATTTCCTGGATAGGAAACAGAAAAAATATGTATTAGAACATGCAGTTGCCGTCAAACTTGTGGACCTGGAAAAAAAAGGGCTTCTACCCATCTATACACAATCTGAAAAGGATGAAAAAAGAAAACGTACCCTCCTGGCGCTGATTCAAGAAATATATATTGTAGATCCACGCATTTTCTTTGGCATAAAAACAGATCTCATTCAAACCTATTTAGGTTTTATTGATCTTTTATTGCAATCGGAAAAAAGCAAAGACATTCTTCCGATTATCGAGCAGGCTCTTCCGTTAACCGATAAAGAAAAGAATCGTATAAAGCAGGTTTTAGCGCTTGCTAGCGATGATGAAAACAACATCTCTGATCAAGAAAAATAGCGTGTTTTTATTTAATGACTTTTAGATGTCAATAAATAAAATAAAAAGTTAGACTTTTGCTTAACACTGTTAAATTATTTACGCATTGACACATGGGCAGTAAAGAACGTATACAAAGGCTCAAAGATGAGAATAGAACCAACATTCTAGATGCTGCGCTCCAAATTGTAAAAGAAGAGGGCTGGCAAGCTTTGAGTATGCGTAAAATTGCAGATATCATTGAATATACTGCTCCTATGATTTATGAGTATTTTGCCAATAAAGATGCTATTCTAACAGAACTTGCCAACCAAGGTTATCTCCTGCTTGCCAAGAAAGTAAGACAGTCAAAATCAACAGAAACCGATCTGGAGAAACAATTGGAAGCAATGTGGTTTAGTTATTGGGATTTTGCTTTTGAGGAACGCGAATTATACCAGTTAATGTTCGGCATCGGTACAGCATGCTGTGGGTTTGAAAAAACTTATAAATGTGCTGAATCCCATGGTAAGCTGATTAGTGATGTCATCCGTGAAATCATGAAAGAGAAAAATCCATCCGAAGAACTGATCTGCAGAAAGTACTTCACCTATTGGTCTATTATACATGGACTGATTTCGATCAATCTTGTCAATCAAGGTAATGGCGATAATACCAATCAGGAAGTACTGAAGGATGCTATTTATGGCATTACACGCTCTCTGACTGACTAAATTTTTTTACACTAAAAAATACAACGTTAAAAAATCTAACACCGTTAAATACACCAAAACTTCAATTTTTTAATATCACATGAAAACAAATTTATCACCAAGTCTTAAGAGGATTTACGTTCCAGCACTTAACAGTGTTAAACGAATTAATATCGTAAAGACTGCATATGTGCTGAGTGCAATCTTTCTATATAGCTGCTCAACAGGAACAAGCAAACCTATTGATCCACCGCCAGTTAACCTTCCCGTCGTTACAATCGAGAATGGTAATGAAACCGTTTATCAAGAATATCCGGCTACAATCGAAGCTTCTGCCAATATTGAGATTAGACCTCAGGTAGAGGGAATCTTGGAACACATTTATGTCGATGAAGGAGCGAAAGTAACGCAAGGCCAGGCGCTTTTTAAAATCAACGACCGCCCCTATCAGGAACAATTAAACCAAGCGAAGGCAAATTTACTAGCAGCAAAAGCTAGTCTGGAAAATGCGGAGTTAGAAGTCGAAAAGAAAACAAAACTGGTGAATACCAAAGTACTGACAGACTTCCAGCTAAAAACAGCTATTAGCGCACGTAATGCCGCTAAGGCAAACGTACAATTGGCACTATCGGCCGTTGAAACTGCAAAAATCAATGTTGGCTATACGCTGATCCGAGCTTCTGCCGAAGGATATATTGGTAGACTACAACGAAAACAGGGAAGCTTGGTAGGTCCAACAGATCCACAGCCACTTACAGCGCTGTCGAATGTCAGAGACCTCCATGTTTACTTCTCCTTGGGAGAAAATGATTTTATCTCATTCAAAAACAACACCGAAGGCAATAATCTGCAACAAAAACTAAACAATCTTCCTCCGATTAGTTTGGTTCTTTCCGACCAGACAATTTATGATCAGAAAGGAAAAATAGATATGGTAGATGGACAGTTTGATAAAAATACAGGCGCTATTACCCTTCGGGCCACCTTCAACAACCCAGAGGGGGTCTTGCGCAACGGTAATACTGGTCGCGTAAGGTTACCAAAAAAATATGCGCAAACATTATTGGTACCGCAGCTTGCAACACTTGAGATGCAGGACAAAATCTTCGTTTATACAGTTGGAAAAGAAAATAAAGTCGTTCAACAGCCAATTACTGTCGTTGGAAAAAGCGGCGCTAACTACCTCGTTAGTAAAGGGGTAAATGCGGGAGACCGTATCGTTTATAAAGGCATTGACCTTCTTCAGGACGGGCAAAAGATTACGCCACAAGCTTTATCAAAAGACAGCATCAATTCATTATAATTAGAAAAATCACATGCTTAAGAAATTTATAGAACGACCGGTACTCGCCACCGTTATCTCCATATTACTGGTCATATTGGGTGTGATCGGTATCTTAAAACTGCCATTGCAGCAGTTCCCTGATATAGCACCGCCAGCGGTGCAAGTAACGGCACTATACCCCGGGGCAAATGCCGAAACTGTTCTTCGTGCTGTAGCTCCCTCACTAGAAGAGTCCATCAACGGTGTAGAAAATATGAGCTATATGAGCTCCACCGCCAGTAACGACGGCTCCCTGATGATTACCGTATATTTTAAACTTGGTACAGACCCAGACCAAGCTGCTGTCAATGTTCAAAATCGTGTGGCACAGGCAACCAGCCAATTACCGGCGGAAGTTGTACAAGCCGGAATCACGACTGCAAAACAACAAAACAGCTTAATCATGGTATTGGATCTCTACACGGAAGATCAAGGTAAATACGATCAAACCTTCATTACCAATTACGCACAGATCAATATTATCCCTGAGCTTAAACGTATTCCGGGAGTTGGACAAGCACTCGCTTTCGGTGGTAGCAAAGACTATTCAATGCGCGTATGGCTTAATCCAAATCAAATGGCGGCTTATAAATTGACGCCTGAGGAAGTAATGGCTGCAATTCAAGATAAAAACGTTGAAGCAGCGCCAGGTAAATTCGGAGAAAGCAGTCGCGAAGCATTCGAATTTGTTATCAAATATAAAGGTAAACTCAATCAACCTAGTGACTACGAAAATATTATTATCCGCTCCAATACAGATGGTTCTGTGCTAAAACTTAAAGATGTAGCCCGGGTAGAATTAGGATCTTATACCTATGCGAGCCACACCCGTATCAATGGAAAAGCAGGATTGAACATTGGTGTCATGCAGTTAGCTGGCTCAAACGCCAATGAGATCCAGATAGCGATCCAAGAATTTATGGAAAAAGCATCCTTAAGTTTTCCTAAAGGGGTCAAATATCTTGTTTTATACAATACCAAAGATGCCCTTGATCAGTCTATTGATCAAGTAAAACACACATTGGTTGAAGCATTTGTACTTGTATTTTTAGTTGTTTTTCTATTCCTGCAGGATTTTAGATCGACTTTGATACCTGCAATAGCTGTACCGGTAGCCATTGTAGGAACATTTTTCTTTATGCAGCTCTTTGGCTTTTCCATCAACTTACTGACTTTGTTTGCGCTCGTGCTTGCCATCGGTATTGTCGTCGATGATGCAATCGTGGTGGTGGAAGCTGTTCATGCTAAAATGGAGCATGAGAACTTACCGCCTAAATTGGCGACAACCTCTGCCATGAGTGAAATCACCGGAGCGATTATATCCATCACGTTGGTCATGTCTGCGGTGTTCCTTCCCATCGGTTTTATGGAAGGTTCCACAGGTGTCTTTTATAGGCAGTTTGCGTTCACACTAGCAATTGCGATCGTTATTTCTGCAATTAATGCCTTGACACTGAGCCCTGCCCTTTGTGCGTTATTTTTAAAACCGACGCATCATGCACATGCTGGCGCTAAGAAGCTCAATTTTAAAGAACGTTTCTTCGCTGGATTCAATGTTGGCTTTGACCGACTTACGAAAAATTATTTAGGTAGCTTACGGTTTTTAATTCGTTATAAGTGGGTTGCATTTGCAGGATTGGGAATTACCCTACTTTTGACCGTATTTATGATCCGTAAAACACCTACAGGATTTATTCCTTCGGAAGATCAAGGATTTATTGCAGTCTCGTTATCAATGCCTGCCGGAGCCTCTTTAGACCGTACATCTGGTGCATTGGCCGAAGCGGAGAAACAACTTCAACATGCTGATTTTACCAAAACTTTAAATGTACTTGCTGGTTTCAATATTTTGACACAATCCACAAGTCCCTCAGCCGGTGTTGCATTTATCCTTCTTAAACCACATGAAGATCGTGGCAAGATAAAAGACATCAATGCTATTATGGCCGATGTCAATCAACGCTTGGCAAATATCAAAGGGGCAAATTTCTTTGTCTTTACCTTCCCTACTGTCCCAGGATTCAGTAACGTGGATGGTCTGGATATGGTACTACAGGACAGGACCGGTGGACAACTCGGAAAATTCAGTGGCATAGGCCAAAAGTTCATTGGCGAATTGATGAAACGTCCAGAAATTATGATGGCTTTCACGACCTTTAAAGCAGACTATCCACAATATGAGCTCCAGGTAGATGATATCAAAGCAGAACAACTTGGCGTAAGCACAAAAAGCATTTTACAGACTATGCAAGCCTATTTTGGTAGTGCCCAAGCCTCAGATTTTAATCGTTTTGGAAAGTATTATCGTGTGATGGTTCAAGCTGATGCCAAGGATAGAAGTGAACCAACTTCGATGGACGGTATTTTTGTAAAAAACAGATTGGGAGACATGGTTCCCATCAATACATTAGTCAAATTAGAACGTGTATATGGACCGGAAACAGCATCTCGTTACAACTTATTTAATTCGATTGGAATAAATGCGATACCAAAACCGGGCTATAGTTCCGGAGATGCTATCCGTGCTGTTGAAGAGGTTGCGAAAAAACAATTGCCAACCGGATTTACTTATGAGTTCTCAGGTATGACTAAAGAAGAAATTGTCTCCGGAGGACAGTCTACGTTGATTTTTATTCTCTGTCTGATATTCGTTTATTTCTTGCTTGCAGCACAGTATGAAAGCTACATCATTCCATTAGCGGTTATTCTCTCCATTCCGACCGGTATATTTGGCGTATTTGCAGCAATTAGTTTCACTGATATTGCCAACAACATCTATGTACAAGTCGCACTTGTCATGTTGATTGGTTTATTGGCAAAAAATGCGATTTTGATTGTAGAATTTGCGATTCAGGGGCGCAAACAGGGGCTTTCTATTCCAAGTGCTGCACTTAAAGCGGCAAGATTGCGCTTGAGACCTATTATCATGACTTCGCTGGCATTTATTGTTGGTATGATACCAATGATGACAGCAGTAGGCCCCTCAGCTCAAGGAAATCATTCAATCAGTATCGCCGCTGCGGGTGGGATGCTTACAGGAGTCGTTTTGGGGCTTTTTATTATCCCTATTCTCTTTATCGTCTTCCAATTTATTCAAGAGAAGATAGGACGTGCTCCGCAACAAAAACAGTCTGAAAATAATGCTGTTTCGTTGGAAATACCCGTGCATACAAACAATTAGTAAATCATGGCAACATTTAAATACATAAATAGCAAAGCAAAATTACTGACCGTTTTCATCCTGTCTTTTGTCGCATGGTCTTGTAAAACAGATAAGTTGGTCAGCAATAAAAACCTTGCCCCTAGCCTCCCTGATCAATACCGTGATCAGGGAAAAGCACTGCAAGAAAATAGTATAGGTTCTATTCCTTGGCGCGATTTTTTTAAGGATCAGGTCCTACAAACTTTAATTGACAGCGCGATTCAGCACAACTTGGATATGCAGCTGGCATTAAAGAATATCGAAGCATCTCAACTGAGTTTGAAACAAGCAAAGGCAAACTATCTTCCTGCGGCACAGCTGCAGATTCGGGGAAATAGCACCAATCCATCCAATAATAGTATGAATGGATTGAGCCTCGGACAGTTTTTGGGCCAACATCATGTCGAAGATTATACGGCATCTCTGGGCTTGTCTTGGGAAGCTGACCTATGGGGTAAAATCAAAAACCAAAATATTGCTGCTTTGGCTTCTTATCTGCAGACAGAAGAAGCGAAAAAAGTAATTCAGACCCAATTAATTGCACAAGTTGCACAAGGTTATTATCAACTTCTGATGCTTTATCAATTGCGTGACATCGCACAACAAAACTTACAGTTAAGCGATACAACTTTGCGAATCGTCCAACAGCAATATGAAGTTGGTGACATTACCCTACTTGCGTTAGAACAGGTTGATGCACAGCGGTTATCCGCAGCAGCCCTCATTCCGGACTTTGAACAGCAGATTAGAATGCAGGAAAATGCAATTCAGATCCTTAGTGGAAAACTCCCCCAGGAGATCAAAACGGAAGAGAAATTGGCGAACATACGCTTTCCCGAAGAATTGGCAACAGGCATACCGGCAGATTTGCTAAGCCATCGTCCCGATGTTAAACAAGCGGAACTCGCTATCACGGCTTCACAGGCCTATCAGCAATACGCAAAAGCAAAAATGTATCCTTCTTTGGTCATCAGTGCCGAAGCCGGAGTAAATGCATTCAAAGCGAGCAACTGGTTTAACTTACCTGCGTCTCTATTCGGTGCGATTACAGGAAGTATTACACAACCTATTTTCCAACGTAAGGAGCTGAAAACACAATATGAATTAGCTCGTGTCGAACAAGAAAAAAATGTGTTGATTTTCAAACAAAAGGTGATTTCTGCTGCCGGCGAGGTCTCGGATGCTTTAGTTTCCATCCAGAAATTGAAAGAAAAACAAAAGATTACATTGGAGAGAACCAGCCGTTTGAAGGAAGCTACAAAACATGCGAACCTTCTATTTGAAACAGGAATGGCTACCTATCTGGAAGTAATTACCGCCCAGAGCAATATATTACAGAGTGAGCTTGAACTCGCTCAGGTAAAAAAAGCAGAGCTTTCTGCTGTTGTTGAACTATATCGATCCTTAGGAGGTGGATGGAGCAACAACTAAAGCCTAAAAAGCAATTTTCTAATTTTATTATACATATCTGGTAGATGGGGGGCCTTTCAAGGTCCCCTGTTTTTTTGCGTACATAGTCACGCTTATATCGCCATAGTAAGCTAAATCCTTTTTAAAAAAATGCTTCAATCCCCTACTTTACGCTTTTCTTATTTTAGAGATTCTTCAACAAAAGGATTTCGTACACCGTTATAAATCCTTCAAACCTTGGAATAAAAGAGACAAATATAGCTGAAACAATGCGATTACTTTTGTGACATCATATAAATTTTATAAAATGAGAGATTTAAAAAAAATTGCATTAGCGGTATGTATCGCCTTAAGCACATTAGTAGCGGTGAGCTGCAGTAAAGATGACGAAACTGTTGTTGAGCCACAGCTTACACCAAGCGAAATATTGGCCAGTACACCCTGGGAAACAACAAACGCAAAAAATAATAAAGGAGAAAGTGTCGTGTTAACAGATGCCAATGTGTCAAATTTTGTAGGCTTTGCTTATTTCAAATCTGACGGTACATTTACCATGTTCAATCTTGACAATTCTCCCAAAATGCACGGCGACTGGACCGTATCTGCAGATGGTAAAACGAGAACAATTGTTGCTAAAAATGCAGCTGGAGAAACATTGTTTACTCGTGTGGTTGATATTACTGTATTAACGAAGAAAGAATTCACGTATAGAGTTTATCCGAACGCTAATGACAAAACGATCTATTTCGATATTATCCATACACCAACAACGCATCAAGAGCCAAAATAATTTACAGGATAACACATCGAAAAAATAGTTACCTCAATAAAACAGAAAGGCTTGACGAAATGATGTCAAGCCTTTCTGTTTATAGCTAAAAACGAACCCCATCTCCAAAGTCATTCTTTGACACTGTTATACCAACCGATCACAAAAAACAAATAACAACAAGATTTACAACCAATTAAAAAACAGAACACACAAATTTCATAAAGAATTATATTCTGATATGTCAAAACTAGATAATCTACCAGCCTTCGTCAATATACGTCTGAGTGTATCAAATTGATATTTCAGTCGGGGCTTTATACGCTTCAGCAGAAATTTGTCGCCCAATACTAAAAGGAATTACGAAATTTGCATAGATTTCACCGATACATATAAGTTAAAAGAATGCAGGATATAGCGATCTATAAAAACGATAAGACTCTAATTAGTACAAATAAAAAAAGGCTGATATTTACCTTTCTGTCCTTTCTGCTTATTTATCTCGTCGCCTATATTATTGATCCTTTCTCGAGTTGCTGGGATGGCTATTTTAAACGGAATATGTTCGAAATACTTGGTGAATGGACATTTACGATCATTTACAGCTTTATCATTTCCGAATTTAGTATCATTGTCCATGACAAGCTTAATAAATTCTTAACCTGGAAAGATAGTCCGACAGAGCGGCTTTTACTTGAAACCGTCATCAACCTTTTTGCAGTACTCTTTATCAATTTACTTCTGGAGTACCTGATTTCAAAATATTATTTTGGACCTCAAAATGTTACTATAGCCCCATCTTTGGAGGAAAAAAGGGGGATGATTCAAAACATTACAATCAGTGTATTGATTGCGTTGATGATAATGGGGATCAATATTGGTAGTCATTTGATCACCAACTGGAAGAATGAATCCATGCGCGCAGCAAAGCTTGATCAGGTCATTCTTGAAACAGAACTTCAATCGTTAAAATTACAGATCGATCCCCATTTTGTCTTTAATAACCTGAGCGTGCTCTCAGAAATCATCCTCGAAGACCAACAATTAGGCTATGAATATGCAGAAAACTTCTCCAAAATATATCGCTACCTTCTTGTCAATTCCAAAAAGGACATTATCTCACTCGAAGAAGAACTCAACTTTCTAAATTCATACATATTTCTCATCAAAAACCGATTTGGCGATGGGGTAAACTTCGAAATAAACGTCAATCCCGCCAAACGCAATTGCCAATTACCTCCTCTTACCTTACAATTATTGGTAGAAAATGCATTAAAGCATAATCAGACAAATAAGAGAAAACCGCTGAAAATAAAGGTATACACCAACTCCCAGAATCAACTTGTTGTTGAAAATATATTAATCCCTATTGAGAATGTATCCGAATCATCGGGAATCGGTATTTCAAACATCATTAAAAGATACGATTTGCTATCCAACTTAAAACTGCAAATAAAAAATGATGGCAAATCATTTAACGTTATCCTCCCACTTTTAGCGCAAGCATAATGAATATAACCAAAGTATTAATCATCGAGGACGAAAAACTCAATGCCGATCGTTTAAAACGACTTTTGAAGGAAATAAAGCCATCCATCGTTATTTTAGATGTCCTGGATAATATCGCTGATAGCATCAACTGGTTCAATAGCAATGAACTTCCCGACCTGGTGATGATGGATATTCGTCTATCCGATGGTTTAAGCTTTGAAATATTAGAGACTATAAAAATAGACTGCCCAATCATATTTACAACAGCATTTGACGAATACGCAGTGAGGGCCTTTAAATTCAATAGCATAGATTATTTGCTTAAACCTGTAGAAAAAACAGAGCTGGAAAATGCTATCCAAAAACTTGACTATCAAAAAGATCTCCAGATCAACCAACAACCGCTTCAAGGTTTATTGGATTTTATCTATCCGAAAGATTTTCGCTCACGCTTTTTAATTCCATTCAAAGACGGCTATAAAACCGTTCTCGTTGAAGAGATATTATACTTCTACTCCGAATTTAAACTTACTCATGCACAACTCAAATGTGGCACTGTCGAAATTGTCCCTCAAACAATGGAAGAACTCGAACAGCAATTAAATCCAAAAGTATTTTTTCGCGCCAACAGGCAATTCATTGTACATATAGATGCGATCAAAAGATTACATAACCACTTCAACGGAAAACTAAAAATAGAGATTAAAAACAACGATCAAGTGGAAATCCTTGTGAGCAGAGAAAAGGCTCAACTGCTAAAAAATTGGTTAGACTATTAATGTTAAAACTGATCCGCTTGCTCCTTTTTTCGTCAGAAAGGTAAAGTAAGTTTTTCGCGATGAAGAAGGGAATGTCAATCGATAAGACCAATATCTTCAACACAATTGGATCGTACCATTTAATATCGTAAAATTCAGATCATCACTGATACGTTTCAGTAAGCAATTGTAACGTCTCGGTAGATTTCTTTGCCTTATGGCTTAAAAGAATTCTTTTCTTTGTTTCATAATAAAATGATAAAATGGCACAAAGAACGATGACTTTAAAACCTTTCCTTACACTTATTACAGCAGCAGCATTATTATCGTCCTGTGGAGGCAACCAAGAACAACCGCAAGAGCAGGCAGTTACTGTTGACTTTATCGAATTATCTCCTACCCACGCGGAGACCGAAAAAAAATATCCTGGTACATTAGAGGGGACCGTCAACGTCGATGTCAAAGCGCAGGTAACGGGTTATCTTGATCAGATTTATGTCAAAGAAGGAGACTATGTTTCCCAGGGTCAACCCCTTTTCAAAATAAAAGCTGATGTCTACAACGAACAAGTAAACAACAGCAAGGCAGCTTACCAAGCTGCTTTATCGGCAGAACAAAATGCGAAATTGGAGATTGAAAAAATCAAACCACTTGTTGAAGGTAAAGTGTATACCGAATTACAGTTAAAAACTGCAGAGGCCAATTATGCCGCAGCTAAAGCACAGGTAGCGCAAGCACAAGCTGCACTCGGTTCATCTCAAATAAATGCCAAATTTACGTTGATCAATGCACCAGTGAGTGGTTATATCGGCCGTATTCCTAATCGGATCGGAAATTTAATTACCGCAGCAGATGCGACACCTTTAACAACGCTATCTGAAATCAATACCGTAAATGTGTATTTTTCATTGAGTGAGGCCGATTTTATAGCCTTTATCAAAGATCAGAATAACAAACCATCCAATCAACAAGCAACGCTATTACTGGCTGATGGAACCGCATACAACCATTCGGGGAAAGTCGAATTAGCCAGTGGTAACATCGACAGAACAACTGGAAGTATGGCACTTAAGGCAAGTTTCACCAATCCTGAAAAAATTCTCCGTTCGGGTGGCTCAGCCAAAGTAATCTTGAAAAAAGCGCATGAAAACGTGTTGTTGGTACCTATGGCCGCTGTCAAGGATATTCAAGACCGCTATTTCGTGTATGTTATTGGTGAGAAAAATAAAATTTCCATGAAACAGATTGAAATTGCAGGAAATACAGCTGACGCCTATTTACTAAAATCAGGACTCACAGCTGGTGAAAAAATCGTTATGAATAGAATTGATATGCTTAATGATGGAATGCAAGTTCAACCGACTAAAAAATCCACCATGTAACAAGGATAGCAGGTATAGCAAAAGCTGAACTACTCAAAGAAAGGCAACAAGCCTATACATTCCGTATTCACTTTTGGAAAAAAACGTACTAAAAGCTTTATAAAATTTAAACTAAAATGTTAAAGAAATTTATTGACAGGCCAGTTTTGGCAACTGTTATATCTATCATATTTGTCATACTGGGGGTCATCGGTCTTTTTAGGCTGCCTCAAACGCGATTCCCCGATATCGCCCCGCCAACGGTCCAAGTTACCGGAAGCTATCCCGGAGGAAATAGCGAAACAGTATTGAGATCAGTTGTGACACCCCTTGAAGAGCAAATCAATGGTGTGGAGGACATGGAATACATTACATCTACTGCAAGTAATGATGGTACATTCTCTGTACGTATTGTCTTTAAAGCAGGTGTAAATCCAGATCAGGCAGCCGTAAATGTGCAAAATAGAGTACAACAGGCTACGCCTATACTGCCACAGGAAGTTGTCCGAATGGGATTAACCACCTCCAAGCAACAAAATAGTATGATCATGATATTTAATATCTATACAGAAGATAATAAAAAATATGATGAACTATTTTTACAGAATTATGTGAACATCAACTTGATCCCACAGATCAAGCGTGTACCTGGGGTCGGTCAGGCCATGGTATTCGGTTCCAAAGATTATTCGATGCGTGTATGGTTGAATCCGCAAAAAATGGCGAGTTATGGACTTGTGCCACAAGAAGTCATTGCTGCAATTTCCAAACAAAGTTTGGAATCTGCACCTGGAAAATTAGGGGAAGAATCAAAAGCACCACTTGAATATGTCATACGCTACAAAGGGAAAAAGAACCTTCCAGAGCAGTATGAAAACATTATCGTCAAAAACAATGACGTTCAGATCGTTCGTTTAAAGGATGTCGCACGTATTGAGTTTGGCTCGATCAGTTATAGTGGTAATTCGCAAAATAATGGCCTCAATACCGTTACCATTGGTATCTTCCAGACATCAGGCTCAAACGCCAATGAAATTGAAATCGGAATCGATAAACAGATTGAAATAGCGCAGCGCTCATTCCCTCCTGGGATCAAGATTTTTAAATTGATCAGTACCAAAGAGCGCTTGGATGAAAGTACAGCCCAAGTACGCTCGACATTGATTGAAGCCTTCATTTTGGTTTTCCTCGTTGTATTCTTATTCTTACAAGACATACGATCGACTATTATTCCAGCAATCGCAGTTCCGGTAGCCATCGTAGGTACTTTTTTCTTCCTGCTGGTGTTTGGCTTTACCATCAATATATTGACGTTATTTGCCTTAGTACTCGCCATTGGTATCGTTGTCGATGATGCCATTGTCGTTGTCGAAGCAGTACACGGAAAGATGGAGACTTCCAACTTAACCGGCAAGCAGGCTACCCATAGTGCCATGAGTGAAATTACAGGGGCTGTAATCTCCATTACCTTGGTTATGTGTGCAGTTTTTATTCCCATTGGATTTATGACAGGTTCATCGGGCATGTTCTATAAACAGTTTGCCTATACTCTTGTGATCGCCATTGTGATCTCTGCGATCAATGCATTGACGCTGACACCTGCACTATGTGCATTATTGCTTAAAAATACACATGCCGAAAATCACGATGGGCAGACCCCAAAAACAGGATTTTCTCAGCGTTTTTTCAAAGCATTTAACGCTGGCTTCGAAAACATGACCAACCGATACGTTGGTTCATTAAAATTCCTGGCAAAGAAAAAATGGATTTCGGCACTTTTGATCCTGGCTACAATTGGCGTTGCTGGATACCTCATGACAAGCACTTCCAAAAGTTTCGTACCAATGGAAGATGATAACTTTGTTGTATACAGTTTGGAAATGCCCCCAGGAACGGGACTTGATCGAACCACAAAAGCAGTAGAAAAAATCGAAAAACTACTTGCCGATATCCCTTCTATTGAAAGCCATACAAGTATTACTGGATTCAATATGATCGGTAACAACTCCAGCGCAGCCTATGCAACAGGATTCATACGCCTGAAAGATAAAAAGAAGCGTGGTGAGATGAACGATATCGATCAGATTCACCAAGTGATCTCGCAAAAATTATCCAGTGTCAAAGAAGGTAACGCAATGGCCTTTCGCTCCCCTCCTGTTGATGGTTATGGTATGATGAATGGCGCAGAACTCGTCTTACAGGACAGAGCTGGTAAATCGCCGGTAGAGCTCAAAGCAATGTCCGATTCCGTTATTGCACAGATCATGAAACAACCAGGAGTACAATTTGCCTATACCATGTTCAGAGCAGATTATCCTCAGATGGAACTGGAAGTCGATGAAGACAAAGCTGCCCAACTTGGCGTAGATGTAAGTGAAATGCTTTCGTCCGTTCAAACTTACTTTGCGGGTGACCAATCATTGAATTTCAATCGTTTTGGTAAATTCTATCGGATAGCAGTTAAAGCGGATGGCATTTATAGAACCGATAAAGAGGCGTTCAACGAGATATTTGTCAAAAATAACCTTGGCCAAATGGTCCCTGTAAATACCTTGGTTACACTTCGTAAAGTTTATGGTCCTGAGTCGGTAACTCGTTATAATTTATACAATTCACTCACGATAAACGTGGTTAGTACGCCTGGTATCAGTAATGGTGCGATCATGGAAACATTGGAGAAAAATGTATTGACTAAGTTACCGGGAGACTATAGCTACGAATGGACGGGACTTAGCTTGGAAGAGAAGTCATCAGGCAATCAAACCGTACTTATCCTAGCATTAAGCTTACTATTTGTATATTTCTTACTATCAGCACAGTATGAAAGTTATTTATTGCCCCTTGCCGTCCTGTTATCAATCCCAACAGGTATGATCGGCTCTTTCCTAGGAACACGTGCTATTGGATTGGACAACAATATCTACGTCCAGGTCGGCTTGATCATGCTCATCGGTCTTTTGGCAAAAAATGCCATTTTGATTGTTGAATTTGCTTTACAGCGGAGAAGAGCAGGCTCCTCACTCATTGATTCGGCTTTGGAAGGCGCAAGAGCGCGTCTACGCCCAATCTTGATGACTTCATTGGCTTTCATTGCGGGTATGGTACCCTTGATGTTTGCTACCGGCGGAACGGCTACAGGTAACCATTCCATCAGTACAGGAGCAGCAATGGGTATGTTAAGCGGTGTTATCCTTGGGGTTATTATTATACCATTACTGTACCTGGTGTTCCAATATTTGCAAGAAAAAGTTTCGGGTAAAAAGCTTACGGACAATACAGTACACAATACAAACGATTAAAATGAAAAAATTTCATCACTATATAACAATTTTCGCAAGCACTACCCTGTTGTTGTCCGCATGCAGCGTGGGGAAAAAATACACACGTCAGGAGATAGCAATGCCCGAAAATTTCAAAAACAGCGAGGTTGTTCTCACGTCCGATACGCTACAGCTATCCTGGCGTAAATTTGTACAGGACCCCTTATTGACCTCACTCATTGAGAAGGCTTTGTCCAATAATACGGACGTCAATGTAGCACTCCTCAACATGCAACAATTAGAACTCGCCTACAAGCAGTCTAAGAAAGGGTTACTGCCAACAGCTGATTTAAGCATTGGAGCGAACAGAACCTGGTTATCGAGTAACTCCTTGAATGGTTCACTGAGTGACCAATTTATTGGAACACCCTATATGGACGATTATAGTGCTACGCTTAGATTATCTTGGGAAGCCGATATCTGGGGAAAGGTAAAAATGCAAAAAGAGGAATCTATGGCCAATTTTTTTGGCCAAAAGGAAAATCTTTCCGCATTAAAAACACGCCTTATTGTACAGGTCATCCAGTCCTATTATAATCTGATTGCTTTGGATGAGCAGCTTAAGATTGCACAAAAAAATGTTCTATTGAGCGACAGCACACTTAGCATGATACGTTTGCAATACAACTCATCACTGGTCAGCTCGCTTGCTGTGGAGCAAGCCGAAGCTCAGAAGAAAACTGCTGAATTATTGATTCCCCTAGCCCATCAAAATATGGCGGTCGAAGAAAATGCACTGAGCATTCTTTGCGGGGGTTTCCCCGAGGGCATTCAACGTACAGCAAGTTTAGATGATACGATCGTTGGCAACGGGCTTGCTACTGGGGTGCCGGCCGAACTCTTGAGCCGCAGACCAGATGTCAGAGCAGCTGAATACGCTGTAGTTGCTGCCACAAGCAGAATGGGACTTGCTAAAGCAGCGATGTACCCTTCCATAAGCTTGACACCATCCATCGGTACAAACTCCATTCAATTTAACAAATGGTTCGATTTACCGGGTTCTATTGTGAAAACAATAGCGGGGAATATTGCACAGCCAATTTTCCAGAAAGGAGCTTTAAAAACAAACTATGAGATATCGGTCATCGAACGCGAAAAAATAGCTTTGCAGTTTAAACAATCGGTTATGGTCGCAGTTTCAGAAGTTTCGGATGCCTTGGCAAAAATCAAACATACGGAACAGCGCCTGCAACTTATCCATGCCAAATCAAATGCCCTCGCCAAAGCCACCGCCGATGCAGCCCTACTTTACAAAAGTGGGATGGCAAACTATTTGGAGGTGATAACTGCCCAAAACAATGCACTTCAAAATGATTTGGAACGTATTACAGTAAAACGGGAAAAGCTCAACGCAGCCATAGATCTTTACCGTGCACTGGGTGGCGGAACAGATACTTTACCACCAAATACGCCATAAAATCACAAAATAAAGGCAACTGACTAAATATATGCCCCTAGAAGCAAAGACTTTCTAGGGGCTTTTTCATTCCTTTTTTGCAGCTGTGTCCAAAATTCCTTATCTTCGGGTAAATACAAATATGATGAATAGAACGAGTTGTCTTCCTCCTCCAATAGCGTAATATTTTTTCTCTATATTACTGAAGCACAATGCCAGAAATGGACCGAATTGCTGTGCTTCTTATTTTCTATCAATTTTATTATTTAACACCTTTCGTCCTTAATGGACGGAACTGGAAGACAATTTCTTATGAAACATTCATATTTCATGCTGCACCTTGCTGTGCTGTGCCTGGGACTATCTGGCGTATTTGGAAAAGTGATTTCACTCAACGAGGGGATACTCACATGGTACCGTGTATTTTTAGCTGCCGTTATCCTATTTTTTATTTTAAAATGGTATAAAATACCTACAGATTTTACTTTCAAAGAGAAACTGCATATTGCAAAAAATGGGCTGCTATTGACAGCATCCTGGCTATTATTCTATGCTAGCATCAAATATTCAAACATTTCAATCGGCGTGATCTGCTACTGTATGGCAAGTTTTTTCACCGCTATTTTTGCGCCGATGATCAATAAAACCAAATTCAGATTGTCTGAACTTCTGTTGAGTGGACTTACGTTGTGCGGTATTGCACTGATATTTCATTTCGATACCTCACACCAGCTGGGCATAGTCTTAGGGATAATTTCTCCGGCTTTTGCCTCACTCTATGCGGTTCACAATGAAAAATTGACCAAAAAGTACAACGCAATATGCATTAACTATTATCAAATGATCGGTGGAACAATAGGGCTGGTATGTCTACTTCCTTTTTACATTCAACACTATCCAATCAGCACTTTCATTCCCAATGCCCTGGATATTTTCTATCTGATCATCCTATCTTTATGTTGCACTGTGGGAGTCTATCTCGCATTTACAGAAATCTTAAAGAAGATATCAGCATTTACATTGAACTTAAGCTTAAATCTTGAGCCAGTATATGCTATTTTGATTGCATTTTTACTTCTTAATGAAGCAAGAGAATTAAACCTATCCTTCTATGTTGGACTGCTTTTGGTTGTTTCATCTGTGTTATTACAATATTGGATCAGCAGTAAAAAGAGCGCTTAACAACCTCCATTCATTTCCCAGTCCAACTAAGATTGGGAAATGAACATTGTTTCCTCCTTGTGCCAAGCAGGTAGCCCCGATAAACAGGTAGCCCCGAAAAAAACATGTTGAAAAGAAAAATGTGTATCATTTTCAACAAAGCCTTATATTTATGAAACGATTCGGGTTTTAATTCCAAAACCGGCACAACCGGTCAAGCAATTTATTATATATACATTAAATAGATAGTTCCGTTATGAGCAATAGCAGTACAGAAAACAAATTTGTTAACCAGCAGATCCAATACCTTGAGTTTGTATCAAGCGACCTTGAACGTGCCAAAGCATTCTACTCAACGAGTTTCGGTTGGGAGTTTACGGATTACGGGCCAGCATATACGGCTTTTGACGGAAAATATGTTGATGGTGGTTTTACACTTGGTGACCCCATAAATGGCAGTATTCTCGTCGTTATCTATGCCGACGATCTGCAGGCTACGCGTGATCAGGTTATCCGTGCTGGCGGGACTATATTAAAAGATATTTTTAGCTTTCCGGGTGGAAAAAGATTTCAGTTCCGGGATCCTGACGGATATGAATTGGCCGTATGGACTGTTGAATAAAAGTTGAATACAATATATACTGAAATACAAAGCTCCCATATTTTTCTCATATGGGGGCTTTGTATTTTAAAATCAGGCTCTTTTAGCTTTCTGATAGTTTTTATTTTTATTCCTATTGAAACGCTTCTTTTTATGCTGTGGATTCTTTTTGGCAGGATTGTAAGTAGGTCCCGCTTCAAACCCCTCTGGCAATGGAAGTTGTTCAATCGGATAACCTATTAAATTCTCAATCTGAGCGAAACGATTTTGGTCTTTCTCATTGACAAAGGTAATGGCTGTTCCTGTAGTCGCTGCCCGCGCAGTACGTCCAATACGGTGTACGTAGTCTTCCGGATCCGGTGGAACATCGTAATTAACGACCAAACTGATCCCCACCACATCGATACCGCGAGATATCACATCTGTCCCTACCAGTACCCGTACCTGACGAGACCGGAATCTGGCCATGATATCTTCCCGTTTCGACTGCTCGAGATCCGAATGGAAACCCTCCGCATCAATCCCCTGCTTCTGTAATTCCTGAGCGAGAAGTTTGACTGTAGTTTTTTGGGATGCAAAAATAATAACTGATACATAGTTGGGATCCTTCAGTATATTCTTCAGAAGCTCCATTTTCTGTTGATCATAGGCAAGATATACTCGTTGATCTATCCCTTCCGAAGGTTTAGAAATGGCAATATTGACTTCCACAGGCTCTTGTAGAATTTTTCGGGCAAAAGACCTGATCTTCATCGGCATCGTAGCCGAAAACAAAAGCATCTGCTTTTTCTTCGGTAGATAACTTACAATACGTAAAATATCGTCTTGAAATCCCATATCCAGCATACTATCGGCTTCATCCAAAACAAAGTGCTTTAAATGAGAGAGATCAATCTTCATGGAGGTAAGATGGCTTATCAACCTTCCCGGCGTAGCAACAATAATATTTACCCCCTCTCGTATGGCCCGTTTTTGCTGTTCATACCCCATACCATCACCACCACCATAAATGGCTATGGATGTTGCACCCGTATAATAAGACATGCCCATAATCTGCTGGTCAATTTGCATAGCAAGTTCTCGGGTCGGAACAAGGATAATAGCAAGGATAGATTCCCTTGAATTCCGTGCTATTGCATCGAGGATCGGCAACATATAAGCTGCTGTTTTACCTGTACCTGTCTGTGCACAGGCAATCATATCTTTTCCCTCTTTAATAATCGGGATGGTCTGTTCTTGGATCGGCGTAGCCTCCTCAAACATCATACTTTCTAAACCTTCTTCCAAAGCTGGAACAAAGCCAAATTCATCAAATCTCAACGTATTGTTTTTATTGTTGTGCCCTAAATTACTAAATCTAATTCATAAAAGTCTAAAATTAATACCTATAGCTCGTTTTAATACCTATAGCTCGTTGTCCGCTTTCAAATAGATGTCCAGATAGAATTAATCCATGAGGAAATCAGAAATAAATTTGACCGAAAACAACTGTCCTACACATTCCTGTAAGCCAAGCATACGACTGCTATCTATTCAAAATCTAATCAATAACCTCTGTTTTCTTTGCGGCTGACACTGCGCTCAAAACGACATAGCCTAGCAAGCCAGCGCATAAAGAAGCGATCAGAACCGCAAACTTTGCTTCTTCAATCAGCATGTTATCATTAAAAGATAGTATCGAGATGAAAATCGACATCGTGAAACCGATTCCCCCCAACAAGCCTACACCAAAAATCTGTTTCCAGCCAGCCCCTTCCGGTAATTGCGCAATCTTCAATTTTTTAGCAATAAAACAGATCAAAAATATCCCAATTGATTTACCAGCGATTAGGCCAAGGATAATACCGATACCCAATTTTGAAGTCAAACCACCAATCATTTCCCCATGAATTGGAATAAGCGTATTCGCAAATGCAAACAAAGGAATGATAATGAAATTGACAGGTTTGGTCAATAGATGCTCAAGTTTTTCCAAGGGAGATTCTTCCGCATCCGGTGTTGTCGGCAGCGTCATGGCCACCAGCACGCCAGCTATTGTTGCATGAATACCCGAGTGGTGAACAAAGTACCAAATAAATAGTCCCGGAATCAGGTAAGCCCATATCGCTTTAACGCCCAATTTATTTAACACGATCAAAAACAGAAATATACCTAAAGCAATAAATAAATAGGTCGCATGAATACCATTGCTATAAAAGATCGCAATAACCAATATGGCAAGTAGGTCGTCAACAATCGCTAGCGCAGCCAAAAAGATCTTAAGACTGGCAGGTACCTTATTTCCCAGAAGCGTGATAACCGCTAAAGCAAATGCAATATCCGTTGCCATAGGGATTCCCCAGCCGTTTGCAGTATCGGTTCCCTGATTTAATGCAAAATAAATGATGGCAGGCAAAAGCGCACCACCAACCGCAGCCAAAATGGGCAGAATTGCTTTACTTGGCGACGAGAGTTCACCCTCTACAATTTCACGTTTTATCTCGAGCCCCACCAGTAAAAAGAAAATCGCCATCAAACCATCGTTGAGCCACAACAACCACGAATATTTTAAATGAATATGACCGCTCTCAAAGCCTACTTCCCGGTTCAGAAATTCCATTACACTGGCATACAATGATGTATTTGCTACGATCAATGCCAGAATAACACAGGAAAAAAGTATAATTCCGCCTGCAAAGCTGGATTTTAAGAACTCTCTAAAGACAGTTAAATTGATAAGTTTTGACATGATTTGAATATCTAAAAACGCTTACAAAGGTTCACAAGATACGATTTTTAGGACCATTTACCGAATTCCCTAAACAATATCCGGAGCTATATCCAATGTAAAAAAGGTGAATTAGCTGTGTTTTATCAGTGGTAAAGCTCTTCTTCTATCCTTTTATTTTTTGAACCTAACGAATCAAATGTGAGAAACAAACATTATACATTAAAATTTCATAAAAATCTTAGTTATTTTTTACCGAATTAATTTGACTTTGTTGCAAAAAATACTTAGCTTGCTACTATAGTTAATAAACCGTTTATTATGTGCAAGAAGTGGATTTTCATGGTGCTTCTTTTCGTAGCAAATTTTACATATGCGCAGACGACAGAGGATAAAACCCAACATTCAGGTTCCCATTACATTATTTTAGCAATCATCGCTATCATTGTCATTGTTTATATATTATACAGGAGGCAAAAGAGGAAGTTTAATGAATAAGGGAGATCAGTAGATCTCCCTTATTCATTAAACTTCCTTCCACATCCCCTTCACTTCCCATCAAACTTTCAATGACTCAACATATTAATCACGAATCGGTTCATTCGTTTGTGCTAATCGTTGCGAGCCCGTATTTGCCGGACAGGCAATATCATCTGTTGCATCGTATACAAGCTTCTTGCCATTCAATTTTGTAATCAATTCTTGAGGGACATACACCTGAACCTTAGTAACCGCATAACCACTTGGATAATAACGAACATAATAACCATCAGGATGAAGCGTCCAAATACCACTTGGCACGTCCGTACGAGGCTCAGCCATACCAGCTAAGATCGCATATTGTTCAAAATCAGCGTACGAATAGTTTCCTGAGGAAACGAGCTGCCGAATATTATTTTCTGCTTCAAAGATTGTCTGTACTGCCGGTGGCATCTGATCTTTTGCCTTTTGGACAACGTCAAATGGCAAAACGCCGAGTGCACCACCTTCCAAATGTAAAATTTGTTCAGCTGTAAGCAATTTTAAGGCTGTTTCTTTCACCGGACCCGAATAATCAATAAATTTTGTCTTCGCAATGATCGTCCACAATAGCATCTGTATGTCTGATTGTGCAACTTCAGGGTGCTTCTCAGCGCTTTTCAAAATTGCAATGACCACGTCTCTCTTCTTGCCCAATGTAGGTGCATACATATATCCATCACCTTTCGAAGGCGCATAAGTACCCGCTTTCAAGCAATAGCTCTTATTGGTCATTTCAAAATGTCCAGCCTCCAATAAGTAACCATCATTGCCATTCTTTTGCAAATTTTCTAAAGGTTTATAAACAGCCGTATTTTGAAAATCGGGCATTTGCTCCCCCTTCCTATTGACATCTTCAAAACTTGTACTAATCGCTTCGGGCTCTTTTAAAAGTTTATCCAGTCCAAGTACCTTGCTTCCCTTGGAAGCAACGGCTTTGCTTGCCTTATCCAATAGCCCTCCAAATTGAGCCGAGGCTCCTTGGATATTAAATAAAAAAGCAACTGCAAGTATAACGACACCCGTTATTCTATTTCTTTTCATAATTGATTTCATTTCAGCTCTTGTCCACAAAAAAGAAGCCAATTTAAATCACCAGCACAATATTTATAATTTATTAATTCATTATTTGCACACATTGCTGGATTTCAGGCTTCGTTTCAAAGATCCTCTCCATCCATTGAAATTTCAGAGCATACAGGTTTGCCAAAGAAGCTAAAAAACAGTTGATTTCCCCAACATTATTCCTTTCAATTTCTCCTGAAACTGATCACCGTAAATAGTTAAAAATACAATATTAAAACGTATCTTTGCAGCATGATTAATGTGTCAAATCTCTCTCTTCGTTTTGGTAAACGTGTACTATTCGAAGATGTCAATCTAAAATTCACACCTGGAAACTGTTACGGTATTATTGGCGCTAATGGAGCAGGTAAATCTACTTTCTTAAAAATTATCTCAGGGGAAGTTGATCCTTCGACAGGTTCAGTGGCATTCACGCCAGGCGAACGCATGTCTGTTTTAAGTCAGGATCACTATGCTTTCGATGAGTTTACTGTTCTTGAAACTGTCATGATGGGTAACCAAGAGCTTTACAAAATCATGAAAGAAAAAGATGCCATTTACATGAAAGAGGATTTCTCTGATGCCGACGGCGAACGCGCCGGCGAATTAGAAAGTCTTTTTGCTGAAATGGATGGCTGGAATGCTGAATCTAATGCAGCGACGTTATTGAGCAGCTTGGGTATCAAAGAAGATCTGCACTATAAATTGGTTTCTGAAATCGACGGTAACCAAAAAGTTCGCGTATTACTAGCGCAAGCTTTATTTGGAAAACCAGATATTTTGATTCTCGATGAGCCTACCAATGATTTGGATATAAACACCATCGCATGGTTAGAAGATTTTTTAGCAAGCTATGAAGCAATCGTCCTCGTCGTATCCCACGACCGTCACTTCTTGGATGCTGTATGTACGCATACGGTGGATATTGATTTTGGTAAGATGACAATCTATACGGGTAACTACTCTTTCTGGTACGAATCTTCTCAATTAGCGTTAAAGCAACGTTCTGATCAAAACAAGAAAATGGAAGATAAAGTGAAAGAGCTCCAGGAATTTATCCGTCGCTTCTCTGCCAACGCTTCCAAATCCAAACAAGCTACTTCTCGTAAGAAAGCATTGGATAAGATTAATATTGACGAGATTAAACCATCCAACCGTAAATATCCTGCCATCATGTTCAATACCATGAATCGTGAACCAGGAGATCAAACGCTGCAAGTCGAAGGATTAAGCAAAACGGTCAATGGTGAGGTATTCTTCAAGGATATTACCTTTATGATTAATAAAGGCGATAAAATCGCTGTTCTAGGTCCAAATTCACTGGTTACCACAGCATTTTATGATATTATCACCGGTAGAGACACCGATTTTGGTGGCGAATTCAAATGGGGCGTTACCATCACTCCTGCTGATATGCCGATTGAAAATGCCGCATTCTTCGAAGGAAAAAGTGATAATTTGGTCGATTGGTTGAGAGACTATACAACTAACCCAGAGGCAGACGAACAATTTATACGCGGATTTTTAGGGAAAATGTTGTTCTCTGGAGAAGAAGTTATGAAGAAAGTATCTGTGCTTTCAGGGGGAGAAAAAATGCGTTGTATGTTTTCTCGCATGATGCTTCAAGGTGCCAACTTCCTCATCTTTGATGAACCAACCAACCACTTGGATTTGGAATCTATCACTGCATTGAACAATGGAATGTCTGATTTTAAAGGATCAATGTTGTTCACATCCCGTGACCACGAATTGACTGAAACTGTTGCAAATAGAATCATCGAATTGACTCCGAAAGGTATCATCGACAAATTGATGACTTACGATGAATACATTAATAGCGATGTGGTGAAAGCACAACGTGAAGAAATGTATAAATAAGATAATTTATCCCAATTTAATAAAGGCTCCATAATTCATTTTATGGGGCTTTTTATTTGCTCTTCAAAATAAACCAAGTACGACAGGCCCCCAGGAGATGTCCCATAGGCAAAAAAGCACTGAGGGGTTCAGTGCTAATCGCGATTGATATGAAAGAATTGAGAAAGTTCTATTTTACTGAACCGAAGGTTTGACAACACGCCAGCCTAACTGCAAGGAGACCGCGCAATGATCGGATAAATCCTGTCCCTGCTCGTTTTGAAAAAGTGTCTTCTGGACCTGGTAATCCTTTGCTTCAAATAGCAGATGATGATTATTGCGATAGTAAATTTTGTCAATACCCTCGCAATCCGCTGTCAGATCCAGTGCAGTTTTCGCTTCAAAATTCACTTGATGCCCAGGAATATTACCTTTGTTGCGTAAACTTACCCAGGCATCTACCAGACCCAAGTCCTGCTGAAAAGATCCGATGTTATCCAATTCATAAGCATAATGTGCATTAAAATCACCCATAATTAAAAGTGGCTTACCCGCCGAATATTTTTTGATATAGGTTTTCAGCTGGTTTATATTCTTCTGCCGGGCAACAGTTGCATTCCGGTCATCCTGAGCTGTTGCATGTACATTATAAACATCAATAAAAACCTCCTTAGCTAATTGGATACGAGCATATGAAAAACCTTTAGGAGTCAGGCAATCTGTACCGTTGCAATCCGTCCAGCTTATTCGCTCAAATTCAACAATAGGATATTTTGAAAGTGTGCTCAGACCATCACCAAAAGGTACTCCCCCCATATTTGCAGTTCGGTAGCTATGCTTATTGTTTCGATAAAGAAATTTGTTGTAATTAAAGTCTTCCTGTACATTGACAATATCGAATTTATTGATCCGCTCGCCGATCGAGGTAATGCTGGAAGACCGCTCGGTTACAGCACTGGAAATCAGCTCGGGCAAACCAGCAATATTATATGTCAATAAACTAAGCTGCCCGTAATTCGCTTCCGGCATAGCTGCATACACAGCATTACTGAGCTTCGGCTGTTGTTTTGGCTTCAACTTAAAACCCAGCATAACACCGGCAGACGCACAAATAAATAAGATGACAATTTTTCGAAAACCCTTAGGTCTAATCTTTTTTTCGAACAATAGATCTATTAACATGGAATGAATATTTTGTTCAATCCAAAGCTACCGCTCCAACATTAGCTCCGTTATGATATTCAATTAATTCTACTTTTAATAATTATGCACAAATTATTAAAAACTCATAATTTATAAACACTATAATGACAAAAGGTTAATACCCGCATAGCATAGGAGTTACAGCTTTCAGATATTTTTATACAACCCCTAATAAGAATAACATGAGAAAGGTAGCATTCTTTACAGAGATACTCGTTGAGGATTTCGACGGTGCATCGCGTACAATGTTTCAGCTGATAAACCGCATCGATCAGCAAAAATTCGATTATTTTTTTATCTATGGCGGCGGCCCCACGCAATTTCGAAATTTTCATTCTTACAAGGTCCCGACATTCAAAATACCCGTCAATGATGATTATTGCCTTGCTATTCCACAGCTTATTAAAAAGAAACTTGAACTTGCCCTGGATGAATTTGCCCCAGACACGATCCATATTGCAACTCCTTCCCTTTTAGGTTTCTTTGCCTTGAATTATGCCAAACGGAAAGGTATTCCTGTTCTTACGATCTATCACACACACTTCATTTCATACATTGCCTATTATTTCAAAAACATATTACCCCTGGTCAAACCGACTGAACAATGGATGAAAAAAGCAATGAATAACTTTTATAACAAATGTGATATTGTCTATGTACCGACCAACTCCATTCTAAACGAATTACAGCAGATCGGCTTACAACAAGAAGGATTAAAGCTGTGGCAAAGAGGAATAGACACAGCCCTATTTAACCCTAATAAAAAGAATCGATCTCACCTGCAGACCATCACAAAGAATGACAAACCAACAATCCTTTTTGTCAGTCGTATCGTCTGGGAAAAAAATATTAAAACGCTTATTGAAATCTATCAACAGATACAGGCACAAAACCTTGACTATAATTTCATTGTTGTTGGTGAAGGAACAGCCAAAGTAATTGCGATGCAAGAGATGCCGAAAGCCATATTTTTAGGAAAGAAAAACCATGAAGAGCTTGCGGCCCTATATGCGTCGGCAGATGCGTTTGTCTTTCCATCAGTTTCAGAAACTTATGGGAATGTCGTTGTGGAAGCATTGGCATCTGGACTTCCCTGTGTTATCGCCGATGGTGGGGGTTCCGCATCCCTGATTCAGCATGGGAAAAATGGCTTTAAATGTCAGCCTGAGAATGCCGCTGGATATGTTTACTACCTCAAAAAAATCCTTTCTGACGCGAACTTAAAGAAGAATCTTGTTGCTGCAGGACTTTCTTATGTTGCCCAATTGGACTGGAACAGGCTATCACAATCCTATTTTGATGATATTGACCGACTGATAGATAAAACACAGGAAACAGATTTGGCATGGGCAAACTAACATCCCCAAGCAAGCTCATCAAAGGCACATTTTTACTTTTGATCCTCGTATCCATTGCTATCTTTTTGGCTAAAAGCGACTTCAATGCGTTAAAAAAAGAACTCTCAGCAGTTGGTTATCGCTTTATCGTTATTTTGCTGACAACTTGTGCAGCATATTTTCTAGGTACCCTAGCCTGGTGGATATGTTTGGGTTCCGATAAAAAGAAAGTTAATCTGATTGAACTCTTTGCTATCCGTCAAATCGGTGAAACCGTTGGACTATTCAATCCCACAAGCATTATCGGTGGGGATCTATTAAAGGCAGAATTGATTACCCGTTACAAAATTCCGTTAAAAGAAGGATTAAATTCTGTTGCGATATCCCGTATTACTGCGGTCCTGTCCCAATTGACGCTCTTTTTGATCGCTATGCTGTGGATGATGTTCTCTCCCTTAAAAAGTGAAGTTATACGTTATACGGGCTCTACAATCTATTTCGTCTGTACTCTTTTGCTACTCTTGGTTCTCTTGATGCTCTACTGGCTAATAGCCGCAAAAAATCCTTCGCAAAATTCGGCTTCGACAACAAGTTTTTGGGGAAAAGCAAAAGCTTATATGCAGACGCTACTTTGGAATGTAAAAGACTTTTACCGACATCAAAATAAGGTTTTTTGGTATTCCTATTTATTGTTTGCCCTCCATTGGATTATCGGAAGTCTGGAATTTTATTATATTCTAAAATTTCTGGGTACCCCTGCCCAACCGATTCATGGATTGATACTGGATATGAGTGTCATTGTACTGAAAAGTATGGGTGCTTTCATTCCCGGCCAACTTGGTGTCGAAGAAATCGCCAACAAGCTCCTGCTCAATATGATCGGCATTACAGGGGGAACAATTTGGCTCAGTGCTTCGCTATTGCGCCGCAGCCGGCAGCTCTTCTGGGCAGGTTTAGGATTTATATTTTATCTATGCATCAAAAAGAAACCAGTTCATGTCCCTGTCTGAAATAGAAATATTATTTGTCAGCCACAAATACCCTCCACGTGTTGGAGGCATGGAAAAGCAGAGTTTTGAACTGATCAACACAGCAGCTCTTTACCTGAAAGCGCACACCTTAGTTTACGATAATAAGGAGTCGGTTTTTACGTTCTTTCTTCAGCTAAATCGTCGCATCCTGGAAAAGGTGAAAGAAAACCCAGGAATCAAGCTTATTCACTTTAACGATGGATTAATCGCATCGTTGGCCTCCTTCCACAAAGGATACCGCCATTTAAAGCGTGTGGTTACCATTCATGGCCTGGATATCGTATTTCCCTTCAGCTATTTTCAAAAAAAGGTCATACCAAGGTTTAACGCATTTGACCAGATTATTGCCGTTAGCCAAGCCACCGCAGAAGCTGCCCAGCTACGTGGTATTGATTCCTCCAAAATTATTATTATACCCAACGGTGTCGATCCGATACAGGCCTCCGCCCAAGTCACTGAAACAAACAGCGAGAGCAAGCCTTATTTTATTACATTGGGACGAGCAGTTAAACGGAAGGGGTTCTCCTGGCTTATGAAAGATGTCATACCGGCAATCCAAGGTGATTTCAAATTACTGATGGTCGGCCCCTTCGATCAAGAGCCCACATGGAAAGAACGTTTATTGCACCTTATGCCAGCAAAGCTATATCATTTAATGACGCTATTCCTGGGCTACCCCACGGATCAACGGGCGATCCGAAAACTACTGAAAGCATATCCCGAAAAAATTCAACATCTTGGAAAAGTTCCATTTGAACAGCTCAAAAGCCTATTGACGAACGCTCAAGCCTTCTTGATGCCTAATATCGAAGTGGCGGGTGATATGGAAGGCTTTGGACTCGTCTGTTTGGAAGCCTCGACAGCAGGCACAATTGTTGTCGCGTCCGAACTGGAAGGCATCACAAGTGCAGTGACGCATAATGGCAATGGTCTGCTCCTGGCAAGCAAGAACCATAATGCCTGGGTCGAACAACTTCAAGCTATTTTAGACGATCCAGCACATTATAAAAAATTAAGTCTGCAATTTAAACAGAACACCCTAAAGCAATATAGCTGGGATATTATGGCCAGGTCCTACTGTCAGTCCTTTGTGGACCTATGCCACTAGATCTTTTACATACTTCATAAATTCGAATACAATCCGGACAGACAAGAATTCTTCCCGATAAATTCAGTTTCGCTCAAGATGGAGCAATTTTTTATAACGCGTGGCTAAACTTTTATAAAAAATCAATTGCATTAAAACAAACGATCCTAATAAAACAAGGCTTAAAGGCGAGTAAAACGTTAGGCTGATATACAGCAGCAACAAAAACAACCGAAACATCTCAAGCGGAAAAACCCAACTTTCATGTTCCAGAAGACCACCGATACAAATGACGCTGCAGAGAATAAATACTCCGCCAACAACGAGCTGGATGAGTTGCTGATAATTACCATAAAGCAAAAAGAAAAAAAGAAGGATCATTGTCAGCATGGACTGAAAAAAGATATAACGGCTTAACCGCTGTCCATGAACCTGTGGTTTGATACCTGCAAATATCTTCTGTTCCAATTCTGCCCTGATTTCAGGCTGTATATCGTCGGGCCGACCAAATATAGTACGCATTTTGTTTTTAAATCCCTGCGCGCGTTTAAATGACAGGCCAATTTCAAATAAATAATGAAAATGCTGCCATAGGAAAGTATAGCGATGAATAGGTTTGGTAAGCCCATAGACACAAGGCTCTTCTTTCTGCTCTGGGATAAATGTTCCAAACAGTCTATCCCAAATAATTAGGATGTCACCGTAGTTCTTATCTAAATAGATTTCATTGCTACTATGATGTACGCGATGATGTGAGGGAGTTACAAATATCCGCTCAAGAACACCCAAATTACCTACGGTTTGTGTGTGTGAGAAGAATGGATATACACCATGCACCAATAAAATTGCCGTCATCATAAAAGGTGGAAAACCCAAAAGGGGAATAAAAGCCCAAAACAGCGAACGAAATACGGCCTGAAATATGGTAATACGCGCTGCTACCGTGAAGTTATAGTCTTCGCTCTGATGATGGACAACGTGTGCGGCCCACAATAGATTGATTTCATGACTGTAACGATGATACCAATACCAAAGAAAATCTGTAAATAGGAAAAGTATAATCCAGGTCCAAAGATTAGCTTCAATATGAAATATAGCAAAATTTTGATACACCCAAACGAAAAAAAAGTAAAACAAGCTCACGGAAAACATATCACACATGCGCTCGACGATACCGACATTGAGATTTGAGATAGATTCATCAAAAGAATAAAAACGCTTCTGTTTTTTTAAACTATACCAGTATTCCAACAGCATCAAAACTAAAAACAAGGGAATGATAAATGCCAAAAGATTAAGCTTTTCGGTATACATACAGTCGCTATTTTAAAAACAAAAAAATCTATCTAAGTCACAATTCTAAAAGAACCACCTTTTTCCATTTCAAAAGATTGATTCCTCCAAATTCTTTATTATTAAACAATCAATTTTAAATCAGGTTTTTCAATTATTATTTTCGGTTTGCAAAACTGACATGCTTTTCGATGTACAAACAGTAACTAGCGTCAAACGAACCTACTATTCAACAATAAAAAACTTCATGACTTTGCGACCACCGACCGCTAAGAAAGCAAAAGGAGATTTTTGCGGAATCAATAACAGGCAATTCAGAAAAAAAAGGAAATAAAAAAGCCCTCAAAAAGCTCAGCGCATTTTGAGGGCTCCTGGTTAAAGGATTAACTATCCTTTTTGAATAATTTACCTTTAGGATATGAAATCAGTCTATCGTGCTCTAGTGCACACTCGACATATCGATTTGGGTTTTTCCTTGTTTGATCATCAATACAAAAGGAACACAAATCAGAAAGACAACGCCGAGGTACAGGAACACATCCATGTAGGATAGGACTGTTGCTTGTTTCATCACACTCAAGTCCAATATTTGATGCGCTTTGGCCAAAGCCTCATTAGGTGAAAAACCTTTCGCCTGAAAACTCATTTGCAATTGCTGCACCCGTTGTTGCACATCAAACTTACTTGGATCTAAATTAGCTACCAGATCAACACGGTGTTTTTGGCTATCACGGGCGATAAATGTCGTAATCAAAGCAATTCCAAATGAACCGCCCAATTGACGCATCATCCCTGTAAAAGCAGCTCCTTCACCGATTGACTTACCATGTAATGTTGATAAAGACAGTGTCATAACAGGCACAAACAACAATCCTAGGCCAACTCCGCGGAGAATCAATGGCCAAAACATATGCTCCGAACCAGTATCGTTTGTCATGAGGCTATACATCCAAAAACAAAAGCCAAAAAAGATACATAGCCCTATAGCAACCATATACTTCTGAGGAACACCATTCTGGATCATCTTACCGATAAAAGGCATCATGATACCTGTCATAATTGAACTTGGCAGCAATAACAAACCGGCATCTGTCGCTGTCCATCCCAATATCGACTGCGTATAAATTGGGATAATAAACGTCGATCCGAACAAGCCAAAACCAAGAATAAAGCTCATCACCACACCGACCTGCAAATTCTTATCTTTCAATACACGCAGGTTGACAATAGGTTTGTCATATACCAGCTCTCGCCAAATAAAAAACAGCAACCCGAAGACGGATAAGATGGAAAGTCCCAGGATCAAAGGATCATCAAACCAGTCATCCTGTTGCCCGTGTTCCAATACGAACTGGAGCGAACCAATGAACATGATCAAAAATATCATACCGAACCAATCCACTTCCTTAGGAGACTGCTTTTGACTGTATTTAGGACTACGTACAAAAGATAATGTCAACAAGGTCGCAATAATTCCAAGCGGCACATTGATATAAAAGATATAAGGCCATGAGAAGTTATCGATTATATATCCTCCCAACGGCGGGCCCAAGGTAGGGCCGACAATGACCCCCATACCGTAAATAGCCTGGGCCATACTACGTTTTTCTTTGGGATAACTTTCCGTAATGATGGTTTGGGCTGTCACCAATAAGGCTCCCCCACCCATCCCTTGTATAAAGCGGAATGCAACAAGTTCCCACATATTGGTTGCATTGCCACACAAGAATGAAGATACTGTGAATATGATAATGGAAGCCGCAAAGTAGTTTCTACGTCCAAACTGCTGCGACAGCCAGCTGGTCATCGGGATTACAATTACATTGGCAATTGCATAAGCCGTAATAACCCAGGCCACATCCGTCAATGTAGCACCCAATGAACCTTTCATATCGTTTAGGGCCACATTGACAATCGTTGTATCCACAATCTCCAGCAGCGCACAAAGCACCGCTGTAATCGTGATGACAACGCGTCGAAAACCATATTCAACCAGACTATCCTGTTGATTTAAATTTTCCATAGTTATTGAACATGCACATCTACGTCAGCATTCATGCCCGGTCTGAGCAAAGCCACATTTTCTGCTTTATTGTCTTTTGTCAATTTGATCTTTACGGGTAAACGCTGAACGGTCTTTACAAAGTTACCTGTCGCATTATCCGGAGGTAGTAAAGAGAAACGTGAACCTGTAGCTGGTGAAAAAGAGTTTACCTCACCTTCAAACTCAATAGCTGGATAAGCATCTACTTTAATACCGACTTTTTGTCCGGGTTTTATTTTTTCCAATTGCGTCTCCTTAAAGTTCGCAACTACCCAAGTTTCGATATTATCGACAATGTAGAACAAAGACTGGCCTGGATTGACCATCTGCCCCGGTTGTACTTTAATATTCGATACCTGACCATCCACAGAAGCAAGTACTGCAGTATAAGAAAGGTTTAATTTAGCCGCTTCAAGTTGCGCATTTGCTCTTTTTATATTAGCCTCAGCAACAGAAGTTTGCTTTGAAGCTACTGTAGTCTTACTCACGACTGCATTACGTTGTGAAGCACTGGCGTTACGTTGTTGTTGCAAAATTTCAACCTGCTTGTCAGCTTCCAATTTCGCTGTTAATGCCTGCTCATACTGTTGTTTGGTAATCGACTGGTTGTTGTATAGGTTCTGGTAGCGAATATAGTCATTATTTGCTTGTTTCGCACGGATACGAGCCGCGTCAATACTTCCTGAATTGGACTGGATCGTTGCATCAGAAATCGCTACATTAGCCGAAGATGCAGATACATCGGCCTTTGAAACATCAAAGCTACTTTGCGCAGCAGCCAATGCCGCTAATGCTTCGTCCACACGGACCTGATAATCCTGGCTCTCAATCGTAAAAAGAGTATCCCCTTTTTTGACCAAATCATTATCCTTTACATAGACTTTCGAGATAAATCCACCAACACGTGGAATGATCGGACTCATGTTTTTCTCTACCTGCGCATCGTCTGTTGTTTCATGCGCCTGGCCATGCATATATTTATAACCACCGTAGGCTCCTCCAAAGATGACCAAAGCAGCCAAAATAATTGTGAATTTTTTATTTGTACCTTTTTTTTCAGGTGCGTTTTCTACTGTATTTTCCATGTCTAGATTAATTGCTATTTAATGTTTAACGATCCATTTGCCAATAGAAGATCGTAGTATTTTTCAATTGTGTTTGCTTTGCTGATCGCAAGATTAATTTTACTTTGAAGCTGCTGTACATCAGCTGTCAACAAATCGTCTGTATCGGCGATTCCATTATCGTACTTATCCTTTGTGATACGGTAATTTTCAACAGCCTGGTCCACCGCCTGATGATAAACGACATCCTGCTTCTGTGCCAGCATATAATTTTCATTCGCTTGCTGTACCTGAACCTTCACTTTATCATTCAAGAGTTCCAGATGCTCATCGATCTCCTTGATGTGATTTTTCGCGACATTCACTTCTCTTTTATTCTTATAGAGTGAACCGATATCATAGGAAACGCCAACCCCCACCATAGCAGCATTGGTTACCGTAACCACTTTTTGCAAACCAAAAGCATTATAACCTGCCGTTGCAGAAACTGTTGGCAATGTCGATGCCTTGGTCACCTTCAGCTGATCTTCAGCAACCAGACGCTGCGACTCCAGCGACTTCACGTCCGAACGCACAGTTTTGGCGGTTTCATACGATCCCTTCAGACCTAAATCTACCCCCGCTACTTCTCCCAAATTGATCTGATCCAATTGCGTATCCTCGTCAATTTTCAAGAAATTGGCCAGTTGATAATTAAGCACCTTGATATTTTTCTGTGCTTCCTGAAGAGAAACCTGATAGTTTGACAGCTGAAGTTCCGCTTTTAATAAATCATTCCGAGCAATCAAACCATTGTCCAGCATGGCCTTAAAATCAGAAACACGCTGTTCAGACTGCTTGATATTTTCAGCGATTAACAAATTGGTCTGCTGAGCCTTATACAAGCTCAAATAAAGATTTACTGCACGAATTGCCAGTTGCTCCTTGCTGGCAACAGCATTATATTCCTCGGCTTTTAATACATCTTTTGCAATATCAATTCCCCCTTTAATCTTACCGCCTGTATAGATTGGCATGCTCACCGAAGCCTGTCCCAGCCACAATTGGTTTGCAGCAATATCAGGAGCAGAGCCCCCCTCACCTAAAGCCAACTTTAAATTCACATTTGGAGTAGTCATAGCCATGTATTGTCCACTCAATTTTGCATCAGGAAGCTGTTTCGATTTGGCAGTTTCAACTTCGAGCTGTCTACCCAATATCTTGGTATCGGCAGACTTCGCTTCCACGCTTTGATTTGCAGCCAAGTGAATTATTTCTTCCAAAGTCATGTGCTTGTTGTCCTGTGCCAACAAACCCATGGGACTCAAAAGCAATAAAGCACTCAAATTGGCCAACTTATTTTTCATATGTCAATAAAGCTTTAATTGTTTTCTGTATAAATTCTGTTAAAGTTGTTTCTATATAATTTGCATATTCCTCATCGTTATCAATACGCAACTGATCCTGTAAAAAACAATGGTTCATCTGAAAATTCATAAAAGTGCCCATCATCATCGAATGGATTAAAATCGGGTCATAACCGGCTTTAAACACCCCTTGCTTTACCCCCTCATTAATCACAGAAGAGATCACCTCCAAATTATGCAGCTTAAGTTTTCTAAAAGCTTCAGAAATCAGCATACGCTGCTTCAAGGAACTCTCAATCGTGATGATATGATACAGTTTACGATGTGAATTCATCGATTTGATCGATCGGTCCACCATGGCGTCAATTTTGTCCAACGCATTATCAATAAGCGCCAATTCATCCACATTGATCATAAAATCAGGAACACGCCATTCAAAAAAAGTATCCAGTAGCTTGTCTTTAGAACCAAAATAATAATTGATCATCGCGACGTTTACATTCGCCTCATTGGCGATATCCCGAACGGAAGTTCCATCAAAACCTTTCGTTGCAAAAAGACGTTCAGCTGCAAGAAGGATATCAATCTGTTTCTCGTTAAATTCCATTTAAAACCCCTATCTTTTATCGATACAATCGCATATTTATAGCGAAGAAAAGATACATTCCCGCTAAATGCGCGACAAAGTTAAACAAACGTTTAATTTAAACAAACGTTTAATTATGAATTTTATGTAAAAAAAAACACCATTTCTGGTGTCTTTATATTTTTATGGAAATTAATTTAGTATTCGATAGACCATTTCTTTTAAGATCTCCTCACTGTTAAAGTTGCTCGGCACATGGACACCCTTGGATTTTAAATCGGTCTCCTTCAGCACGTTGATCACATCAAAAGTTTTCCGTCTGTTATAGTTCCTCGCGGCAATTTCGTACTCCTTCAAAAAGAAAGGATGTACCCCAAGCTCCTTTGCCGCCACCGACTTGTCGATCAGATAATGGTATTTGAGAATTTTGGTAAAATAAGTGGCTATCTGTCCTATTACCATCACCAAGGGATTGTTTTTGGGATTGGCGACAAAATAATCGACGATCTGATAAGCTTTCAAGGCGTTACGTTTGGCTAATGCGGTATTTAATTCAAAAACATTGTAATCTTTGGATATTCCGATATTTCGCTCAACGTCTTCCATACTTATCTCTTGACTTTTGGTAACATTCAGCATCAGCTTGTCAAGTTCATTGGATACTTTGGACAGGTCATTGCCAAGATAGTCGGCAATCATCACCGTCGCTTGCGGATGAATGCGCCAGCCGGCGTCTTTCACATAGGCTCCAATCCAGGGCGCTACCTTATCGTCATATAGCTTGGCCGCGTCTACAACAAGGCCTGTTTTTTCAAAAACTTTATAGACCTTTTTGCGTTTGTCAAATTTTCCATGTTTAAAACAAAATACAAGTATGGTCGTCGGTGTGAGATGCTCCAGGTATTTGGTCAGCAGTTCTTCTGTATCCGATTTCCATTTTAGTTCCTGCGCTTCCTTTATGATAATAACCTGATAGTCGCTCAGCATGGGATATCGCTTTGCTGCATTGACAATTGTAGGCATATCAATATCTTTTCCGTAAAAAATAGATTGGTCAAACCCTTTCTGCGCATCATTCAATACAGTTGCTTCCAGCGCGTCGGCAATGGTATCGATAAAATAACTTTCCTCCCCCTGCAATAAATACACTGGTTTAAAAGACCTGTTCTTAATGTCGGATAGGATCGGATTTATATTCATACGTATTTATATTTTATTCCTTCTTCGTTTATGAGTTTGCCCTTTACTTTGTTCAGGCTTTCAGCCTGCCATCGCCCCCACTGCTGATGCACGCTTACTGATACCTTGTTAAACCTATTTGCGCTGCTCCGGCAAGTCTATATAATAACAAGCGAAAATACGATTTTAACGGCAAACCAATGTTTCAGATACTGCAAAGTTACGTTTTTAAACTTGATCCAAAGGTTACTATTATGGAAAGCTATTGGTTTCAAACGATGAGCATCTGACCATAAAATCGTTATGATTTTGCGTGCACTTATCACTCTGAAAGCAGCCTGAAGCTTTTTTCTAAAGAATAAATACAAGCATTCTCAGAAAAAAACACTAGGTTGCATCCCTGGATGATTCGTTTTTTTTGCTAAAATTTTAGTATATTTGTGTATGTTTTCACCGACTCCACTGAACTTACCGCCATTTAAAGCTAAAATATCCAAAAAGAACAATGCGATTTACATCTTTGATGAGCTCAGAAAAAAGGACTTGGTATTAACACCGGAAGAATGGGTTAGACAGCATTGGATCAACTATTTGTCACTCATGAAAAATTACCCCAAATCACTGATGCATATTGAAGGCGGATTGAAATTAAATAACCTTCAGAAACGGAGTGATTTATTGATTTATAACAGTAGCGGACATAAGGTCGTTTTAGCCGAGTTTAAGGCACCACATATAAAAATCACGCAGCAAGTATTTGAGCAGATTGCAAATTACAACAGCGTTCACCGCATCCCTTACTTGCTGGTGAGCAATGGGATCAATCATTATTATTGTAAAGTCGACTTTAACACGGAGTCTTATGAATTTTTAGAAGATCTCCCCGGCTATAACGAAATTGGTTAAGGACGATGCCCGGTCTCATTGCTGGAGGCTATCGTTAAAAAATGTAAAGTAGATGTAAAACATCTTTTCAATTTATTTGATTTTTAAAATATAGTTTTATATTAGTCCTACAGAATAGAAAAAATAAAAAGATGAATATAGATAAAAACGAATTCAGAAAATATGCAGTAAAGCATCACCGTATTGGAAGTCAACATGTTGATAGCTTCATTGCTCGTACAGAGACTAGCATTCCGACAAACCTTACGCCTTACATCGTTGAAGAACGTCAATTGAACGTCGCTCAGATGGATGTATTTTCGCGTTTGATGATGGACCGTATCATATTTTTAGGTAGCGGCATTGATGATCAGGTAGCCAACATTATTCAGGCACAGCTCTTGTTCTTACAATCTACCGATGCACAACGTGATATCCAGATCTACATTAATTCACCGGGTGGAAGCGTTTACGCGGGTCTAGGTATTTATGACACCATGCAATACATCACGCCAGATGTAGCGACTATCTGTACAGGTATTGCTGCGTCTATGGGAGCTGTTCTTTTGGTTGCTGGTGCAAAAGGCAAACGTGCTGCCTTACGTCACTCACGCGTCATGATTCACCAACCTTCTGGAGGCGCTCAAGGAGTTGCTGCCGACATGGAAATCAACTTACGTGAGATGATGAAATTGAAAGAAGAATTATACACCATTATTTCAGATCATTCTGGACAAACTTACGAATGGGTAGAAAAATCTTCCGATCGCGATTACTGGATGAGAGCCAATGAAGCCAAAGAATTCGGTATGATTGACGAGATTTTACTTCCTAAGAAGGAGATTATTAAATAACAATGGCAAAGAATAACGATAGAGACATTCACTGTTCGTTTTGTGGCATAAGCAAAAATGAAGCCCAGATGCTAATTGCAGGCAACGGAGCACACATCTGCGACAGATGTATCCAGCAAGCAGGCGAAATCTTGGCAGAAGAATTAAAACAACGAAAAAGTAAAACTTTACAGACTGCTTTAAAGTTGATCCGTCCTTTGGAGATTAAAACTCACTTGGATCAATATGTAATTGGTCAGGATGATGCAAAAAAAGTAATTTCTGTAGCCGTTTATAATCACTATAAACGTTTAAATCAGAAAGTGGATAAAGACGAGATTGAAATCGAAAAATCCAATTTGATTATCGTTGGTGAAACAGGTACAGGTAAAACCTTACTGGCAAAAACTGTTGCCAAGATATTGAATGTACCCTTCTGTATTGTGGATGCAACCGTATTGACAGAAGCAGGTTATGTAGGGGAAGACGTAGAAAGTATATTGACACGTTTACTGCAAGCAGCAGATTATGATGTAGCCTCTGCAGAACGCGGCATCATCTATATCGATGAGATTGATAAAATCGCACGTAAAAGCGACAATCCGTCTATTACAAGAGATGTATCGGGTGAAGGTGTGCAGCAAGCTTTATTGAAGATTCTGGAAGGCACGGTTGTAAACGTTCCACCTCAAGGTGGCCGTAAACACCCGGATCAAAAAATGATCGCAGTCAATACAAGTAATATTCTATTTATCTGTGGTGGTGCATTCGACGGTATTCAAAAGAAAATTGCAAACCGTCTGCGCACGCAAACAGTAGGTTATAAAATGAACGAAGACGAAGAGGAAATTGACTTGAATAACTTATACAAGTATATTACACCTCAAGACTTAAAGAACTTTGGTTTAATTCCAGAGCTAATTGGCCGTCTTCCTGTATTGACTTACTTAAATCCGCTGGATAAGGAGACCTTACTGAGCATTTTGACTGAACCAAAAAATGCATTGGTAAAACAATATAAGAAGTTGTTTGAATACGAAGGTATAGAACTAAAATTTGATCCTGACGTATATACGTTTATTGTTGATAAAGCGGACGAATTTAAACTTGGAGCCCGTGGCCTCCGCAGTATCTGCGAAGCCATTATGCTGGATGCCATGTTTGAGATTCCGTCGACAAAAGAGCAAACGGGACAGAAAGCATTGGAAATCACCTTGGACTATGCGAAGAAAAAATTCGAAAAGTCCGATCTGAAAAAGCTTAAAGTCGCTTAAAAAAAATCCCGTTCGCTGAACGGGATTTTTTTTTAAAGAATTAAAAATCTTATATTACAATAATAACATAGCCATAACGGAATGTTGACAGGAAGATAAGAGATTCAAGAAATTAAATTTAATGACTATGACAACAAAGAAAAGTGCAAAGAATACCGTGAATAGTCCGATCACCCCAGGTTTAAAAACCAAAGAAGAAATCGTGAACAACTGGCTTCCCCGTTATACCGGAAGACCTTTGGAAGAGTTTGGAGAATATATCCTTTTAACGAACTTTTCAAAATATATCCATCTGTTTTCTGAAATGCATGATAATGCCCCTATTTACGGGGAAGATAAACCGATGCAATCCGTCACTGCCGGAGGCATCACTATTATCAATTTCGGGATGGGAAGCCCCATGGCTGCGACCATTATGGATCTTCTAGCGGCAATTGCCCCAAAAGCAGTCTTATTTTTGGGTAAGACCGGTGGTATCAAGAAAAAGATTCCTGTAGGGGAATTGATCCTGCCAATTGCGGCCATTCGCGGCGAAGGAACATCCAATGACTACTTTCCACCAGAAGTACCTTCGTTGCCAGCCTTCGCTATGCAAAAGGCGATCTCCACCACCATTCGCGACCACCAACGTGACTACTGGACAGGAACGGTATACACAACTAATAGACGGGTTTGGGAGCACGACAAAGCTTTCAAAAAATATTTGAAATCAATCCGTGCCATGTGTGTCGATATGGAAACAGCGACAATATTTAGCGTCGGCTTTGCCAACAAGATTCCAACAGGTGCTTTATTGCTGGTTTCGGATCAACCTATGGTTCCAGAAGGCGTTAAAACTTCGGTCAGTGATGTCACTGTGACTGCAAAATATGTAGAAGCACATATCAGCATAGGTATCGATGCTTTAAAACAGCTTATCAATAACGGATTGACCGTTAAACACCTTAAATTTTAAGGTATTTAAGCGACAACATCATATTTTCCTCCTAACGGAAAATATGATGTCCCCTCCCTCCATAAGACAATAATTATCAGACATTTAAAACTATTAAACATTATTTTTGATTAATAATTGAACAACTATTAACTAATGTTTGAGATGTTAACAAATGTTAATCTTCACAATAATCAAACGATTTGACGTTTATATTGTAATATTCATATTACACAACACATATATCGTAAAAATTAATCAAGCATTGTGAAGAAAAAAACATTATCTATTTTTAAAGTATCCGTATTGATTTGTTCAGCCTTAGCCACTCAGGTAAGTTGTTCTTCAAGTTCTTCAAAAGAAAATAAAACCAATGAAAAAACCGTAGCCTTGCCCGTTTATACCGTCACTAAATCAGATGCGACTACCATCAAGGATTATTTAGGGACTATTGAAGGCAAAGTCAACGTCGAAGTCCGCCCACAGGTCGAAGGACTGCTGCAGGAAATTTATGTGGATGAAGGTTCTTTTGTACAAAAAGGTCAGAAGTTATTTAAAGTAGACCCCTCTACCTATCAGGAAAATCTCAATAACATGGTGGCTACGGAACAGGTCGCGAGAGCTAAACTTAAAAATGCACAGCTCGAAGTAGACCGATTGAAACCGCTAGTTCAAAACGACGTTATTTCGGATGTCAGACTGGCTTCGGCCAAATCAGACTATCAAGTAGCCAAGGCAACGCTAGACCAGGCCATCGCAGCCGTACGTTCGGCTCAGATCAGTAAGGATTTTACAGTGATCACAGCTCCGGTAAGCGGTTATATCGGCCGAATCCCAAAACGCATCGGAAATCTGGTCTCAAAAGGTGATAAAGAACCCCTCACCTACCTGTCGGATATCCAGGAAGTATACGTTTATTTTTCCATGAATGAATCGGATTTCCTCTATTTTTCCAAAGCACAGGCAAAAAAAGACAGTTTAGAAGGAAAAAAATACAACCAGAATCAGAAACTTGTTTTTCCCGAAGTTACGCTAGTTCTGGCAGATGGCGAAGAATATGCAAAGAAAGGTATTGTCGACGCCGTAAATGGTCAGATCAACCGTACTACGGGAGCAATCTCCTTGCGCGCAACATTTCAAAACCACGATAATATACTTCGATCCGGAAGCAGTGGTACCCTTAAAATTGCCGAAGTGAAAAAAGATGTTCTCCAGATCCCTCAGATCGCCGTTAATGAGCTGCAGGATAAAACCTTTGTCTATATACTGGACAAAAACAATAAGGCACAGAAACGAAATATCCAGCTTACAGGCAAAAGTAAAAGCAACTATATCGTTTACTCAGGACTGCAGGAAAACGATCGCGTTATTACCAGTGGATTTGACAAACTAACGGACGGCTCACCAGTAACTCCGATTTTACAAAAATAATTATCGATCATTTTTGCAGGCTGCACTGTGCATGGTATACTATGCGCAGAAAGCAGCATGTTTAAATTCTATCTATATGCTAAAAACATTTATAAATAGGCCCGTTTTAGCCACTGTGGTGTCCATTATTCTGGTTATCCTAGGCTTGGTTGGACTAAAACTGCTTCCCGTCTCACGCTTCCCGGAAATTGCACCGCCAAGTGTACTTGTTTCACTGAGTTATCCGGGAGCTAACGCCGAGACCGTAGCAAAAAGTGTTCTGCTCCCGATTGAAGAAGCCATCAATGGTGTAGAAGATATGACTTATATCAAGTCATCTGCTTCTAATTCTGGATCCGGAAGCGTATCCGTTTATTTCAAAACAGGTACCAACCCGGATATTGCCTCCGTCAATGTGCAAACACGAATTTCCAAAGCAATCAGTTCCATTCCTGCGGAAGTAAACGAAGCCGGCATCACGGTTATGCCACGGCAAACAGGTGTCATTATGACCATCAATCTCTATTCTGATCACCAGGATAGCGCCTACGATGAAACATTTCTCCAGGCCTATGCGCAGATCAATCTGATGCGGCCTTTGCTGCGTGTAGACGGTGTTGCTCAGGTTTCGCGTTTAGGAGCACGAGATTATGCTATGCGGCTCTGGCTGAACCCCGAGAAGTTAGCCCTTTACAACCTTGTCCCGCAGGATGTGACCAATGCTATAAAAGACCAAAATTTTGAAATTGCTCCCGGTAAATTTGGCGAAACTTCGGATGAAGCTTTCGAAACCGTAATACGTCACAAAGGGCGTTTTACCACACCAGAGGAATTCCAAAGTATTGTGATCAAAACCAACAGCGACGGTTCAGTACTTTATTTAAAAGATGTGGCACGCGTCGAGTTTGGTGCGACAAATCTAAGCAGCGACAATAAGGTAAATGGACATCCCGGTCTTACACTCAACTTAACACAAACCAGTGGTTCCAACGCCCATGATATTGATATTGCCGTCAGAAAAGTTCTTGAAGAACAATCCAAAACATTTCCAAAAGGCATACACTATGAAGTGACCTACTCGGTACGCGATCAGATCGATGAATCGATCAATCAAGTTGAGCACACACTTTTTGAAGCTTTTATTCTGGTATTTGTTATTGTCTTTATCTTCCTTCAGGATTTCAGGTCTACCCTGATTCCAGCAATTGCAATTCCGGTTTCGTTGGTAGGAACTTTCTTTTTTCTGCAGCTCTTTGGATTTTCTCTCAATGTCCTCACGATGTTTGCCTTGGTCCTGGCCATTGGTATCGTGGTGGATGATGCAATCGTTGTCGTCGAGGCCATCCACGAAAAAATGCACAGTACGGGATTGAAACCTAGAGCGGCGACACTGTCGACGATGTCTGAAATTACGGGCGCGATCCTTTCCATTACCATGGTCATGGCGGCAGTATTTTTGCCTGTCGGATTTATGGAAGGGCCAGCAGGTATCTTTTACCGGCAGTTTGCTTACACCTTGGCAACAGCAATTCTAATTTCAGCACTCAATGCCCTAACGCTGAGTCCGGCCTTATGTGCGCTCCTGCTTAAAGCACCAAACCATCATGCAAATCAGAAGACCGGTAAAGTGAACCAATTTAAAGATCGTTTCTTTAAAGCATTCAATACCTCTTTTGATCGACTGACCGCCCGTTATGTCTCGATTGTAGAAATACTGATCAAGAATAAGAAAATAGCCTGGGCAGGCTTAATTTTAATTACAGCGCTTGGCATTGTGTTTATGATGAAAACACCCAAAAGTTTTATTCCGACAGAAGATGATGGATTTATCACCTACAACATAGCACTCCCACCCGGCGCTTCATTGAGCCGGACAACTGAAGTTCTTCACCGTGCGGACAGCATTTTAAAGAAAAGACAGGATATCGATGGGATGACAACAGTTTCGGGTTTCAATGCACTGGATGGAAGTTCAAGTCCTGCTTTTGCCGCTGGGTACATTACCCTAAAACCGCATGCAAAACGTGAACAAATCAAAAATATCAATGCCTTCATGGATACCATCAGAAATGATCTATCCCAGATTAATGAAGCGACCTTTACGGTATTTCCACGGCCTACCGTACAGGGCTTTGGAGACTTTGCCGGAATTGAAATGGTACTTCAGGATCGAATGGGCGGTGACATCAGGGATTTTAACACCATTGCCGATACCTTTATCAACCAGCTCAATACCCTGCCGGAAATACGCAGTGCCTACACAAGTTTCAAATCAAACTTCCCACAATATGAAGTAAATATCGACGCCGTCAAAGCTAAATCACTGGGCGTTGAGATCAAAGATCTCATGTCCACAATCCGATCTTACTTTGCACGTGTACAGGCGAGTGATTTCAATAGGTTTGGTCGCCAATATCGTGTTTATGTGCAATCAGATTTTGATTTCCGTAAAGATCCCGAATCCTTCAATTCTATTTTTGTACGCAATAACAAGGGTGAAATGGTTCCGATCAATACAATATTGACCTTGGAAAAGACCGTAGGTCCAGAAACCATTACACGTTATAATCTGTACAATGCAATTGCTGTAAATATTACACCTGCAGAAGGTTACAGCACAGATGATGCCATGCAAGCTATCCAAAAATTGGCCGACAATAAGCTTCCCGGCAATTACGGTTTTGAATGGACGGGCATGAGCTATGAGGAGAGTCAATCGGGTTCACAGACCATTTTGATTTTTGTACTGAGTATTCTGTTCGTCTACTTTCTGCTTTCGGCCCAATACGAGAGCTATATCCTCCCTTGGGCAGTGCTATTGTCTATCCCTGTGGGACTGATAGGGGTTTTCTCCGTGATCAACCTAGTTGGACTTCAAAACAATATTTATGTTCAGGTGGGACTGATTATGCTCATTGGCCTTCTGGCCAAAAACGCTATTCTGATCGTCGAATTTGCCGTCCAGGAACGCAAAAATGGCAAAAGTATCGTCGATGCAGCCATTAGCGGCTCCAAACTTAGGTTACGGCCAATCTTGATGACTAGCCTGGCATTTGTCGCCGGCCTCGTTCCCCTGATGTGGACGGTAGGACCATCGGCCATTGGCAACCATTCGATTAGTTTCAGCGCCGCTGGGGGCATGCTCTTTGGTGTGGCATTCGGCATCTTTATCATCCCAGTACTCTTTGTCGTATTTAAAGGTTTGGATGAAAAACTACATGATAAACTAGCTAAAGAAGAGGAAGAATAATGAAAAACATAAAAAAATACCTTTCGGGAATATCGATCATCATAGGTCTCTTAAGCCTAATGAATGCCTGTAAGATCGGCAAAGATTATGTGCAGCCCAAACTCAAACTTCCGGAAAACTTTCGTGGCGATACGTTGGATTACTTCGGGGACACCTCCAGTATGGGACTGATCCATTGGAAATCTTTCTTTCATGATCCCACATTAAAATTATTGATTGATTCTGCCCTGGCAAACAATTTTGAGATGAAGACAGCATTACTCAACTTGCAGATTTCAAACCGGGTTTTAGCACAGAATAAGGCCAATTATTTACCTAGCGTAAATGCAACGATTGCCAATGGAAACCGTACCTGGCGATCGAAGGATTTTGGCAGCGGTCCCCTGACCAAATACTATGACCACAAAGGTGAAAAAGCTCCCGAAAATATGTTCGTCTACCAGTCGATGTTTGGTTCAGATATTAACTTTAGCTGGGAAATAGATATCTGGAAGAAAATCGGAAGCAAACAAGAACAGCTTCTAGCCGAGTACCTGGATACACAGGAAGCAAAAAATGCAATACAGACCTCCATCATAACTTCGGTAGCAAAAGGTTATTTCAATCTTCTGATGCTTGATGCTAAAATAGAAGTCGCCAAACGTAACGTTCAGTTAAACGACAGTACCTTGCGCATGATCAAACTGCAATATGAAGCCGGCGAGATTACCGCCCTGGCGATCCAGCAAACACAATCGCAGCGTCTGCTCGCGGCTTCACTGGTGCCCGAACTTGAAAAAGAAATTGTCATCCAGGAAAATGCACTTCAGACACTTACCGGAAAATTGCCCGACAGCATCAAAAGAGGTACTTCTTACGAACATCTCTTCGCAGAGAGCAAGGACATCTCGCTAGGTTCTCCGATCGAGATCGTCCGTAATCGACCTGATATCCGGTCATCTGAATTTCAATTAATGGCGGCCAATGCCAACGCCAACATCCTGCAGGCCATGCGTTATCCATCGTTAACTGTCGGCGGTGTTTTGGGTGTCAACAGCATGCTGCCCAAAAATTGGTTCAATATCCCCGGTGCATTGCTCGGTGGTATAACTGGCAATTTAACCACACCTATTTTTAAAAACAAAACGTTGAAAACACAGTATGAGGTAGCTAAACTGGAACGTGATAAAGCCGAAATCCAGCTGCAGCAGAAAGTCGTTGAAGCCGTAGCCGAGGTCTCTAATGCAGTGGTCACAGTCGACAAACAACGGGAACAGTTATCTTTGGCAAAAGAAAGAGTCGATAATGCACATTTGGCGGTCAAGAATGCAGGCCTGCTCTTTAAAAGTGGATATGCAACTTATTTAGAGGTCATTACAGCACAAAGCAACGCCCTCAACAGTGACCTGGATCTCGTCGAGTTAAGACAGCAGCATTTAGATGCATTTGTGGATCTATACCGAGCACTCGGCGGAGGTTGGAGATAAGGATTTAAAACTTTATTTTTGCAGTATGACGCCAGAAGAATTACAACAGTATTTTCAATCCAAAGATTTGCCTGAAACGCTAGAAATACAGCAAGACATGCAAGTATTCGACGTGCAGCGTTTTTTGCGCACAAGTTTTATACACGTTGGATTATGGAAAAAAGATTTAAGCAAATGTCCATCCTGGATTAGACTTTTGAAATTCAAGGATGCTTTAGAAAATAAAGAAGAAGCCTAACTGTGTTAGGCTTCTTCTTTATTTTTATTTCTCTATGCCTTTGGAGCAAGCTGTTTCATTAATAAAGGCATCTGTTCCTTTGAAAAAATTTCCTCAGCTCCCGCATCTCGCAATTCCATCCGTTCATTTTCATCACTGCTTGATGTCAACCCAAATATTCTAATGGATGGAAATCTTTCTTTCACAATTTTTGCCGTTTCTATTCCATTTAATACAGGCATATGCAGATCTAATATACATATTTCAGGAAGTTCATGCTCGTTTTCATGGAGGTAGTCGATTAAATCCCTACCGTTAGAAGCACAATAAACCAAATCCAATAAATGCGATTGAGCCATAGCTCGCATCAACACATGATGAATCATCGCATCATCTGCGTAGACAACCGTACATTTATTTTTGGTATCCATTTGAAAAAGCTGTCATTTACTAATTATAAAAACAATATTATATAAATATGTAATAAAATAAAAAATACAGAAAAAAGTTAGCAATAATTATGTTATTATACAAATTTTATTTCAAAATGTTCCCTATTAACAATCCAACAAGCTTTTAGTTTGATTTACACAATAAGAACATCATAGGTAGCAAACCTTTTCGCGTCAACACCGCTAAAAAAGATTCGGTAAAGAGAAATGATGACCGGTAGAATATCTTCTAAAAATCATCTTCAATAATTTCAGCCACTCTTCCTACTTGGCCGTCCGTCAACCGCACTTTAATCCCCCTCGAATGATAGGAGGATGATGTCAGCAGGTCCTTCACAATGCCTTCTGTTAGGTTCCCTGTACGCTGGTCCTTCTTTAAGATTATATTCACCAACATACCTGGCTTTACATCTGCTCTATTTCTTCCATCCATGGTCAAACTTAGATAAATTGTTTTTTAAATGCAATATAAAAAACAATTTATTGTTGGAAAACCCTTCGTCTTATATTTTGGAATAGGCACAATGAAAGCAAATGAAAGTCTGTAGCGTCGATGAATGCTACAAATCGAACTTCAAGCTATTCTACACAACAGCTACATACCATAAAAAATGGTCGGAATTTCTTCCGACCATGACTGGCTTTAAGCCCTTTTTTTTATGGTGTGTAAGTCATCAGCCTCGCGGCAAACTGACCAATTGAATTTATTTAAATAGCTTAAAAATATCGTTTCCGAATATAAAGACCATTAAAGCCAAAAGGATGAAGAAACCGACCATTTGTGCTTTTTCCAGGAATTTCTCGCTCAATGGTTTGCCTTGAATCATTTCAACCAATAAGAACAATACGTGACCGCCATCCAAAGCCGGAATAGGCAGCAGGTTCATAAATGCCAATGCCATGGATAGCATTCCTACTAAAGACCAAAAACGGATCCAGTCCACCTCCGTACCAAATAAGGTAGCGATACCAATAGGACCTGATAATGCTTTATCTGCACGCACTTCACCTTTGAAGATTTTGCCAAATCCTTTTGCGTTATCGGTGATCACCGTAAATGCTTTCTTTGCACCGATCGGAAATGCCTCCATCAACGTATATTGCGTTGTAAACGATTTGATGGAATAATCACGATTGATACCTATTCCGAGCATGGCATCTGCAGGAACGTTCCCTTGCAACGAAACTTCAGCTCCCTTACGCAATACCTTAATTGCGACAATTTTATTGATATTCGCCTTTATCTGTGTCCTAAATTGATCGAAGAAAGGCACTTGTATGTCGTTTACAGCAATAATGCTATCTCCTTTCGCAAAACCCATTTTACTTGCCACAGACCCAGGTGCGACTTCAGCAACACTTGTTGTTTTCACCCGTGGCTCGATAAACTTCTCGCCTTTTTTGTCTGAGAGCGTATTCAGTAAATCCGCAGGAACTTTGATATCTGTAGTAGCACCATCCCGTTCAACAGCAAGGGTCACTCCACCCATCAATACTTTAGAACTAATCAGCTCCGAATAATTCTCGACACGGTGACCATCGATTGAAATTACTTTATCTCCAGCTTTCAAGCCAATGGACTCCCCAATAGATCCCGGAACAATACCATTGACCATTTGATCCATTTTAATGTCGGTATTGCCCATTTTAAAAGTTAGCATCCAAAACACTACGACACCAACGATAATATTGACAATAATCCCCCCGAGCATAACGATTAAACGTTGCCAAGCGGGTTTTGATCTAAATTCCCAGGGTTGTGGCTCCCCTTTTAATTGCTCAGTATCCATCGATTCATCGATCATACCCGCAATCTTGACATAACCACCTAAAGGCAACCAGCCAATACCATATTCACATCCTTTATAATTGAATTTAAATAATTTCACTCCCCATGCATCAAAGAACAGATAAAACTTTTCCACCTTGATACCAAATGCACGTGCTGCTAAGAAATGTCCTAACTCATGTAGAACAATTAAAATTGACAAGCCTAAAATCACTTGTCCGACCATAATTAAAACACCCATGTATGCTTTTTAAAATTTAATCTTTGATTATTTCCTTCGTTATTATTCTTGCAATGCGATCCGTCTCCAGATAATCATCCAACGTTGGTGCCGCAATAAATTCTACTTGATCTAATGTCTGTTCAATAATATCACTCATCTCCAAAAACCCAACTTGATCTTTCAGAAAGGCCTCTACAACAACTTCATTTGCCGCATTCAACACACAGCTTCTGTTTCCCCCGGCACGTAGGCTCTCATACGCCAGGGCCAAATTCCGGAACGTTTCCATGTCTGCTTTCTCAAAGCTAAGTGTTGGATAGTCCATGAAATTAAAACGCTCAAAACTATTTTCAAAACGTGCTGGATACGTCAATGCGTACTGGATCGGCAATTTCATATCAGGTACCCCCATTTGTGCTTTGATGGAACCATCCTGAAACTGAACTAACGAATGTACAATAGACTGGGGATGCACAATCACATCAACCTGATTTACAGACAGATTGAAAAGCCATTTTGCTTCAATCACTTCTAGTCCTTTATTCATCAGGGATGCCGAATCAATCGTAATTTTGGCACCCATCGACCAATTTGGATGCTTTAAAGCTTCAGCTTTGGTCACCTGCAGCAGATCGGCCCTCTTTTTACCGCGAAAAGGACCTCCTGAAGCCGTGACATAAATTTTCTCGATCGGATTATGCTCCTCTCCGGCCAAACACTGAAAAATCGCCGAATGCTCTGAATCCACAGGGAGCATACGTACATCATATTCTTGCACCAAGGCCATAATCAGTTCCCCGGCCACAACCAGTGTTTCCTTATTAGCAAGTGCAATATCTTTTTTGGATTGAATGGCTTTAACAGTAGGTTTCAGTCCAGCCGATCCAACAATTGCATTCAACACCACATCAACTTCGTCATACTGTACCACTTCGATCAGTCCGGGTTCACCAAAAAGAACAGTGATCCCCTGCCCTTGTAAGGCATCTTGAATATGGCTATATTGAAGAGAATCTGTTACGACAACCGCCTTAGGCTTAAACTCTAAGGCCTGTTTAATCAATAATGCTGCATTGCTGCCACAGGTCAGAACGATTGCCTCAAATTTATTAGGAAAGGCTCTTATCACATCCAAGGCTTGTGTACCTATACTTCCCGTTGCCCCTAAAATGGCAATTCCTTTTTTACTCAAAACCTCTGCTATTAATTAAAATATATTATTTAAAATCTTAGGATCCTCTCCCCCGTGGTAATCCGCCATCATGGATCGGTAAGCGACCGAAACAACGATACTAGCCAGAGGTACCACCAAGAAAGAGCTCACGAGGTTCAAAATAATAAAAATTATGTAATATTCTAAATAATTAAAATACATCTGTAATAACTGAAAAAAAGCAAATACAGCCAAAATCAATAATAGTTTGAATACATTGCCTTTTGTCAGTGCAAAACTGAAGCGTAATGACCTCAATGTCCCCGCGTGTTTATCAATAATGAAAAAGGGATAAAACGCCACGCGAATAATCAAGATGAAAGTCAATATTGCCGCGACAAAAACGACAAACATTGTAAAGTTGCTCATCAGCTCCATACGGTTGTCGCCATTTTCAAATAGATAAAGGAATGGTAAAGAAACGGCGCCTAAAATCATCAAAAGTGCTATGGAGAGCACCATTATACTTAACATAGCACCAAAAAAATAGGCAAGCTCCTTAGAACTAGGGATGCATTGGATCAATTTCTTATCATGATTTCCATCAATCAGACTTAAAATATACTTAAATAAAGTCATATTCAATCCGAAATACATCACCATGAAAAAAAATGCCATAAAACCACTCAACACCACATTGAAATCACTGATTGTGGTTGCGAGATAATTAGAAAGACCGGAGGTCACAAACAGCAAAAAACAAAGCCCGGCCACTGAAAAATAATGCCTTTTCAGCAACTCCAATGACTTATTAAAAACCTCATTAACGGCAAAAGTACTTTCCTTTAGGAATTGAATCATTTTTTCTTTGAATAAACTTCTACAAAGATGCCATATTTTTTAGTTTTCAACAATTTACACTCCCATAAAAATCATTTTTTTTGTCATATTTAACAAAAAAAATCCCCTATCCGAATGGATAAGGGATTTTAAACTTTAGATCATCTGATTCTTATTTAAATTCTTTAGGAAGTGGTTTCTCCAATAAGTATTGGTAGTAGAAACGTGCACGTTCATTTGAATCATATTTACTTTTCGAACGGTCAAATCCATGACGGCTTCCCGGATAGATCATCAACTCAAAAGGAACACTTCGATCCGTCAATTTATCAACAAGTTGGATTGTATTCTGTAAATGTACGTTATCATCCATATCACCATGCATAATGCGCAATACACCCTTATAATTATTTACATAGGTTAACACAGAACCTGCTTTATAACCATCTGGATTATCCTGCGGTGTATCCATCCATCTTTCGGTATAATGACTGTCGTACAAGTCCCAGGAAGTTACCGGAGCACCGGCAATACCAAAATCAAATACATCAGCGGCCTTTGTCATCGCCAAACAAGTCATATACCCACCGTAGCTATGCCCGGTGATAAGTACTTTGTTTTTAGCGACCCAAGGTTGCGATTTTAACCACTTGACAATAGTTGAATAATCAATAATCTCCCAGTGACCAAGATTGCGGTGCATATAGGCAACCCCTTGTTTACCGAAATGTCCCGAAGCGCGGTGGTCAGCTGATACCTGAATAATACCTTCGTTTGCCCAATATTGGTTACCTGTTCCTTTCCAGGTATCTTTTACCGTTCCCGCATCAGGACCACCATAGATACTGAAAACAACAGGGTAAACTTTTGATTTATCGAAATTTGTAGGATAAGTAATTGTCAATGGAAGATCGAACAATCCATCATCTGATTTGATATGTAAGTATTCCGTCTTGCCATAAGTATAGGAAGCAAAATCAGCCGCTTTACTGTCTGCTAACTGACGTACAACTTTACCCTGATTATCCAGCAATGCATATCGATCCGGTGTACTCACATTGGAGTATTTAGTAATAAAATATTTGCCATCAGGCGATACATTGACATCGTGCGAGTATTCACCGAAAGTCAACCGTTTCATGTTTTTACCGGAATAATCAACACGGTACAAATCAAAACGTGCCGAGTTTTCTTTACGTGCGGTAAAATAGATCACCTTATTTTTTTCATCAATCCGTTTCAATTCGGTTACCTGCCATTCGCCGGAAGTGATGGGGTTCACTAAGGTTCCGTCCAATTTATAAAGGTAATAATGGGCCCAACCAGTTTTATCCGATTTTAAGATATAATATTTATTGTCCGCAAGATAGGTGATACGCTCATCGTGATCCAAATTGATCCATGAAGCCTGACGCTCATCGTAGATTTCTTTTTTCGAACCAGAATTCGGATCCACTTGATAAAACTTCAAATTGTTCTGGTCCCTGTTCATCCACTGCACCATTACATTTTTGCTATCAAAGGCCCAATAAGGCTGACCAAAATACTGATCGTCTTTTTCGTTGAAATCAGCCCAGGTAACTTTTCCGCCATCAAGATGAACTATGCCAACTTTAACTTCCGGATTTGGGTCACCCGCTTTGGGGTATCTGGTTTCTTCCAGATAACCATGCTGACCTTTGGAGGAATAAATCGGAAACATAGGAACCTTGGTATCATCGAAACGCATAAAAGCGATCTTACGACTGTCCGGAGACCACCAAAAAGCTTTGTATTTTGTCGGACGGCCAAGAATCTCCTCATAATATACCCAAGATGACCAGCCGTTGTAAATCACGTCGGTACCATCATTTGTATATTGCATTTCTTTTCCTGAAGTCACGTCCAGGCTATACAAATTACTTTTACGTGTAAAAGCAACATATTTACCATCCGGCGATAAGGTCGGATTCTGTTCGGCGACATCAGGCGAGTTGGTAAGCTTTTTCGCGACACCATCACTACTTTTTAGGAAGATATCGTTATTCTCAACATAGACAACTGTTCCTTCTTTGGCAGGAACAGTATAAACACTTCTGTTGCCCGATTTAATATTGACCTGATATAAACGACCATCGTTCACATCATTCTCCAGGTAAGCCGTCCCGTTTGCCCATCCAGGATACTGATTAGTACGAACCGTCAAAGATTGCTTTTGTCCCCATGACTGTGCAAAATCCAACTTTTTCTGTGCGAAAGCAAAGTCATGCACAAAAAAAACGATAGACGCACCTAAGAGTACTCTTGATACCGTATTCATTAATTTTTGGATATGTTTATTAATTATTTTGGCTAAGATAAAGAATTGTGGCAAATAACGACGATTTTGCCTGTAACAAGCTTAATTCAGATTGCGCGTACCATAGGGCTTAGCAAAGACTTAATTAAACCGGATGATTCCTGGCTAAAGTCGATCCTCGAAAAGTGCAAGCTGTATACCTTCCTTTGGAAAATCAGCTTCTTCCACAAAATTTGATATCGAAACCCCCAGCAACCTCACTTTGTTCACCAGCTCAACCTTGCTCAACAAACTATGGGCAGTGGCGTAAATTTTGTCTTCCGAATCAAAACTATTTTCTAGGGTTATACTCCGTGTCAATTGAACAAAATCGGCATATTTAATTTTTAAGGTTAAGGTTCGCCCAGAGATCTCCTTTTTCCCGATGCGTGTCCACAACTGTTTGCAGAGCCGTTGCAAAATGGTATTTAATTCTTCAAATGCTTCTACATCCTCGCCAAAAGTATCCTCAATCCCGACCGATTTACTGCTGCGATTCGGAACAACAGGACGGTCGTCGATCCCGCGTACGATACGGTAAAAAAAATGCCCGGTCTTTCCAAACCAACGTACGAGGTCCTCTTCACGCTGTTTTTTTAAATCAAGCCCAGTAAACAGTCCCAGTTCATGCATTTTTTTCGCAGTCACCTTACCTACCCCAAAAAACTTATCCACGGGCAATGACTCCATAAATTTGACGATTTTAGAAGGACCTATAAACGTTAGACCATTAGGTTTGTCCATATCCGAAGCAATCTTTGCAACAAATTTATTGACGGAAACGCCAGCAGAGACGGTCAGATTCAGTTCTTCCTTGATAGCCTCTTTAATGGCTTTGGCAATAGCAATAGCCGAACCAATACCTTGTTTGTCTATGGTCACATCCAAAAAAGCTTCATCCAGGGAAAGCGGTTCAATTAAGTCGGTGTAACGGAGAAAAATCTCCCGAATTTGATACGAAACCTGCCGATAAACATCAAAGCGAGGATAGGTAAAGATAATATGGGGACACAACTGAAGGGCCTTTCGGGAGCTCATAGCAGATTTGACACCAAACTTTCGTGCTTCGTAACTGGCCGTCGCAACCACTCCCCTTCCATCCGGGGAGCCACCTACTGCAATCGCTTTCCCCCGATATTCGGGAAAATCACGCTGATCTACAGATGCATAAAATGCATCCATATCCAAATGAATAATCTTGCGATGTACCTGTTCGGGATCCATGATCCAAATTTACAAAAATTAGCATTATAGACTAAGAAAACCGAAAAATAACTAATAGAATTAGCAACAGACCATCAAGAGGCAAACCGCATGCTAGCCAACCCGCTATCGACGTATAATCCATTCGTTATTATGCTGTTAATTTTTTATCTTTAGGTGAAACTATAGACGGGACAAACAATCATATCGCCCTCTGTTAGTCTCATCAACAATAATACAAAGACTTAATATTCATGCATTATGGAAAATTTGCCAGAACAAAAAAAGAAAAGATCGGGGTTTAAAAAGTTTTTACTCTTCCTGATACTTTTTCTGCTTGTCGGAGGTGGCTCCTATGGCTATTGGAAGTATTATTATGTATTCGGTGAAGGTGTAAAGTCCGGTTATCTTAATTATGCTGTAAAAAAGGGTAATATTTTTAAGACCTATGAAGGCAAACTCATCCAGGAAGGATTTGGAAGTATCAAAACAGGTGGCATAGCCAGCAATCAATTTGAATTTTCGATTGAAGATGATTCCATATTCCGGCAATTGGAGCTCAACAGCGGGAAATATTTCGATCTCCGTTACAAAGAATATCACGGAGTGCTTCCTTGGCGCGGAAATACGGTCTATATTGTGGACAAAATTGTCAATATGAAATAGCAAACTCCGCTGTGTTTATCAGCGGAGCTACCAAGATCAATTTGAGTACCTTACTGTAGATGTTCGTCTAAGTGATCTACTCCCTTTTCAGTGATACATTGCTTTCATGAAACATGGTTTTCGACATAATCCAGTTGATATTTATTCGGAAAGCACGTCGCGAACGATCAATTTCTCCTTAAAATAAGTTTTCAAAATCGTTCCGTCACCATGCAGCGTCCAAACCTCTTCGGGGTTTACCATTTTGATATATTGAAGAATGTCATTCCAGTCCACATGATCAGAAATGTACAGCTCGATATCATTCTGTGCCTGCAGACGTTTCCAGCCTGAGGCGAATGCGCGTAATACTTTAGTCGCCCTAAAATAACTATTGAAGGTCATCGGCGGTACCAGATAAACTTTGTTCTGTTCGCCCTGTTTCATTTCTTTTCTATTGTAGGGCTCATAGTCTAATTTCTTCAGCCCGTGTTGATCGTAAAGGCGATGGTAGGGTAATATTCCACTATGCACAAGCACTTTTCGATCCGGACAATACCTGTTGATCAAATCGGTGATCCGCTGTGCCTTCCCTAGCACATATGTACCCAAGAGGATATTGCTCGCATGTCCATCAAGTTTTTTTATCTCCTCGGCAGGATCAGGGTGAATAATTTCAGGATTTGCAAATGTGCTTTCTGTAATGAGCACATCGGCTTGCTGTACTTCGATCGGCTCACAGGTATCATCAGTTTGTAATTTGTAATCGCCCGTGTATAAGTACCGTACCCCCTGATATTCCATTAAAATCTGCGCTGAACCAAGTATATGCCCTGCTGGCAGAAATGTAATTTCGACTGCACCAATTTTAAAGGGGCTATTGAACAATTTGACCTGATACGAATCTTTGCGGTTTTGTTTATAACGATAAGCCATAAACAGTGAAGTCGCATGTGTAGCATACACATAGTCGTGTCCTGAACTGGCATGATCGCCATGTGCATGAGATACGACATTGTACATGACGGGATTGCTCGCATCAATAAAAAAATCACCATAACGGCAATAATAACCCGCTGGTTTTCTGACCAAGAAGTCAGCTAATATGATCGACATAGTTTTATTTTAGAAATTTTTGATGTAAAGTCCACACCTGCGGTAATAGCGGAGTGGTTCCATCATTAATGATCACGAAGTCTGCCAATTTTAATTTTTCTTCGTCAGATAGTTGCTTATTTATTCGCTCCATGACCTGCTCTTCGGTTACCCCATCACGTTCCATCACCCGTTGAACACGTACGGATAAAGGAGCTGTGACCAATATGGTATAATCAAGATCTTTATAGGAGCCACTTTCAAAAAGGAGAGCCGCTTCCTTGAGCGAATAACGGGACTTTTGCTGTTCGGCCCAGTCTTTGGCTGCCTGGATAACGATGGGGTGTACAATACCGTTCACAAGTTCGAGTTTCGTCTTATCGGTGAATATCTGTTCAGCCAAGAAAGCCCGATCTAATTTCCCTTCCTTATAGGTCCGTTCACCGAACTCCGCAATCAAACGTTCTTTGATCCGGAAATCGGTATTCATCAGTTTCTTCGCCTCATCATCTGCATTATAAACAGGTACAGCCATGGCTTTAAAAAGCTGACAGATAAATGTTTTACCGGATCCTATTCCACCTGTTATTCCAATCTTCATGAAAATATTGTTATTTACGTACAAAAAAGTCCACGTTTTGAGGTACAACGCTGATGACCTTACAATAGTCAGGTACTTTGGTCAGCAAAACAGGCAAATATTGCACGCCGTTTTTCTCCCAGTCGGACAAATCCACCACAGCTTCAAAATCTCGCGATGTATAGTTATTATAATCTTTGACAGACATCAATACTGTTACGACAACTTTGCTTGGACTAAGCCTCACAGAACTATAGCGCTGGCCATTTTCAACCTTGACTGGTAATTCAATCACTTTCTCTGTCAATTCACCTACAGGCATGAGCACCTCGACCGATGTAGGATAGACATTAATATTTGCTTTTTGGTTGCGGGCAAGATTTGCTACGGTCCGAACGTCGGTCTCCACTTCCTTCCCACGAACGGTGTCGGTTTCCCAATACTCGATAGCCGAAACGTCCTCGTAAGGTCCGGTGATTGTCACATAAGCTGGTGTAACTTTGGTATCCGCTATAAAACCGTAGCCACGTTTAAATCCGATATTTGCCAGGGGTTTTACAGGCACCTTACGCTGGGTCTGTTTGGAAAAATCAAAAAACAAGGTATCTGGACTCACCGAGACTACCCGTTGCTCATGTGGAAACTGCCGGTTGATAAAGCCCAATTGATTAGAAAAAACAATCCAATCTTTAGTTTTTAAAGAGCTTAGATCCACCTGAACCTTTGGGGTTTCCAATGCAGCTTTGGAAAACAGGAATTGCCATCCTGTCATCTCCAGCTTTACTTTTACCGTATCGGATTGCTGGGGGTGAAATGCGCGTTTCTCGGGAAGATTGACATATTCAATCGCCGCCTTAACGGACACAGTATATTGATTGGAGATCGAAAACAATAACCAAGCTAACAACGAAATTCCAACACAACGCACAAAGACATTCATCTTACGTCGTTGGGTCTTATTTATTCGAACTGCATTCGCCATGATACAAACTTAATCAATTTGCGTAAAAATCAGTTCATATGCGGTTAAAAACTTAGTCCACTAGGCGTGTAAATCAGCTAATAAAAAATTGTCTGCCCAACGACAACTCACTTACCACCCAAAAAAATCCATAAACATCTTTCATAAGGAGAGCACTTGATCTGTTGGTAAAGGCAGACACGATCATCCAAAGTAAAAAAATACCAATTGCATGCCTCTATCCAAATAAGATGTACTTAAAATTTGGTCAAAACCGAAAGATGGCTTGATCAAATCCAGACTAAATTACTGTAATCGAAAGAGCAACCAATACAACCATAGCTCGAATAAATAGTATAATTCAATAAAAATTTAAAATAAAACATTAAATAATATATGTTTTATTTTAAATTTCATTAAATTTGGGTTAATCAAAAAAAATCAATTATGAAACTATCCACTAATAACACAGCGCGATATCTCTACTATCTTTCTCGGGTAGTAATGGTATTCTATATCCTATTCTTGGCATCAAATTTATTTTCATCCGGCATACCTGCCGCAGGTACCGGTCTCAAAGCTTATGGGGTTTATAATGTTAATATTGTACCCAAATACACAAATGGTCAAGCAAATCAACAAAAGGATGTTTCTCAAACATTGGATCACTGGTTCAAGGACACATTGATTATCAGTCCGTACCAAGCGAAGGGCTTCGTTCAGTTGAGATTTCAATCCCTAAAAGAATTACTTTCCTTCTCATCTATTCTTTATCAAACCGCACAGTTATGTTACTGGATTCTAATTGGTTTATTAATTCTCGTTGTTCAGAAACTTTTTAAATCGTTTAGTAATAATACATTTTTTACGGATAAAAATGCTTCATTAATCGTTTTCAGCTCATTCTGCCTAATGCTTTTGCCTGTTATGCGATGGATTACACAGGAATTTTTCCTTAATTGTATTAAAAAATTAAGTTTAAATAGTTCAGACTATATGTTACACAATGGAACACATCTTTTCGATACGGAGACAATCATTGGATTAGTATTATTAGCTTTTGGCGCAGCTTTCAAATCTGGTATCGTCTTAAGTAGGGAGAATGAATCCTTTATTTAATTAAACATGCCCATTATAATTAATTTAGATGTTGTCTTAGCTAAGCGTAAAATGTCTTTGACAGAATTATCGGAGAAAGTCGGTTTAAGCCTCGTTAATCTTTCCATCTTAAAAACAGGTAAAGCTAAAGGCGTCCGGTTTGAAACCTTAGAAGCCATCTGCAAAGTACTGGACTGCAAGCCCGGAGACATTCTTGATATGGAGTAAACCCAAAAGATACAGAACAGTATAGTGCTAAATTTCTCTTTATCTCAAAATTAAACTAATATAGAAACAGACAAACCCTATTTTTACAGGAAACCGCATCAGCTAACACCGTGTTCTAATGAAACCAACAGCTCCATTGCATTTTTCTCTTTTGTAGCAAGGGTTTTGAGAATTTCTGATGCTTGTTGCACGTCATCGAAACTAGCTGTCTCCGCAATTTGATTAAACAATTCCGACAAGGATGTCCACAATAATGCAATCTGCGCAAACTCTTGATGAACTACAGCGATCTGCTCTATTCCGAGCAGATCATAACTTTCCTTTATAAAGTCGCGGTATAGATTTCGAAACAAGGCGCCTCCCGTACCTGCGTTTTCCATCAAATTTGCAGCCATTTTAAACTCACTTTCAATCGCATGACTCGTCTTGTACCATTTGGTCAATTCCTCAGCAGTTTTCAAAATTCCTTTATATGAAATGTTGCTTATAGGCGGTGCAAGATATTCCTTTGCATTATTGACCATTGCAGCAATCAGCACTTCTTTCAGGTCCAGATCCCCGCCACTACCAGCTATCGTGTAATACAGATTTTTAGACGCCATAGGCCCCTTCTCCGCCCTAGCTAGCGCCAAACTCGCAAGGGATGTACGCACGCTTCCACCCTGCTGCCGCGTATCCACCAAGTAGGCATTATCATGGTCATAACCATAAACAGCTACATAATGACCCGCGAAATGAAAGGGTTTTGCAAAATACTCCAGGTGATAGGCATCGAGTTTTAAGCCTACCGGTTGCCCCCCATCCAAGAGCTGTCGTACAGCCTGCCAAGCTTTTACTTTTGAAGAAGTTTCATGAACGCTGAGGTTTAGACCGAGATTTTTGCAGATATGCTGCGTCAGGAGATCTGGTTTTATTCGTCCGCCCAAAAATGGAAAGTCCATGGTTTTCATTTTCCAATAGATAAAACTGAGCCCTTCCCCCAGTCCAAAAAGCATCGGCTCTGAAAGTTCAATGCCTATATGGACCAGTAATGTACCTGTTGCCGTTGTTTCACAATGCTGCCCATCAAATGGTTTAAGATTTTTCATCGCATTCTTTTTAACAAAATTAAAAGCTCGATTGACAACGCGATGTCAACAGTGGATCAAATCTTAAAGACAAATGAAAAACAGTTGAGAATAACATCGCAAAAACAATTGTATTTAACAGGTATTACGTTTTATGTTAACAGGGGTTTTACAGGGGTATTACAGGGGGTTAACAGGGGTATAACAGGGGTCAATCCCCTACTAACCCCCTATTAACCCCCTGTAAAAATAGTGTTACTATTGGAGTAATTAAGAAAATAGTAGTAAATTGATAATAAGCTCAATACAAGAATTATAAACTAAAAGAGGAATAGCTATGGCAATTTTACAAAACGGTCCAAATGGACCTATCATTGGTAAATTTGGATCAGTGAGTGCCTACATGTTGAAGGACCAAAATGTGGTGCGCGGCCCAAAAAGAAAACGCAGCTCCCCACCAAGTGCGGCGGAGCTCTTAAACAGAAAAAAACAGCAAGTAGCCGGTAAGTTTGCCGGCCATAATAAGCGGCTTCTTGAATTTGGTTACCAGTTTTTAGCGGAAAAAGGAAGTCGCGTAGGTGCATTTCAATTGGCACAACGACATATTTTTAAGGAGGCCATCGAAATAGACGCAGATAATAACCCTTTTGTTAATCCAGAACGACTGCTTTTATTTTCCGGTTCGCTAACCCCATTATCCAACTGCCAAGTCAGTATCAACAATGATGTAATCGACCTAAGCTGGGAAGCAGATGATCAATATAGTGATAGCGTATATAAAATCAACCTGGTATTATTGGACCCGTTTAATGAATCCCATTTAAGAACTTCTATCGCAAGCGTAAGTGAAGGTTCTTGTTCCGTTCAATTTGACTGGTTAAAGCGAAAAAAAACTGATTTCCATGTCTATGTCGGAATATGGGATACCTTAGATGGCGGTTTTTCGAATTCCATCTATTGCGGAGTACTCTAAAACATTATTATGCTAACAATTTATATGAACGCTCTTGCCTGGGCGTTCTATTAACAGCATAAAAAAAGCCAGTTTTCTACGAAAACTGGCTTTCATTTCTTTCAGGAAAAAGCTTATTCGTCAATTTTATTGACAACGTATTGAATAAACCAATTTGGAAGCTTATTTTCCGGTAATAAAATAGTGATTCCTCCACGCAATACTTCTGCTATCAGAACCATTTTTTCACCAGAGTTGTCAAATAAATAAGCTTTTTCACAAGCTCTTATCGCTGGCAATAAATTGGTCAGTGTACGATAGTATCTTTCGACGATTTTATCTTTTGGCACACCATGACCACCCTTCTCTTTTCTAATTTCAACCCGAGAAATATTAATCAATGGGTCATCCAAGCAAACAAAATAGAAATACGTCCTATATTTTCTTTCACTTGCTTCATCAATTTCATCCAATTTGGATGGATGACTCATAACAGTCTCAAATGAATAGCTGATATCATTTTCGAGTAAATGATATCGTATAAAAGAGGTAATAAGTGACGCTTCATAGCTATGAGTATCTCTAGACTTATCTACGATCATATTTTCACGAATAGCAATAGAGATAGGGTGTCCCGATTCTTCGGCCTTCCGTAATAGGCTTATAGATTGATCCCTGCCTAGAAATTGATCCAAGTCTTCCTGAGTAAGTTTTAATCCAAACCGATTAAGATTTATAAACCCAGCTTTACTAATATCCTGTTCAATTTCGTCTGAATTAACAAAATAGCCAGTATTAAACTGGCTACTGATTTGCTTATATAAAGTTGATTTACCCGAACCATTTGGACCGGCAAATACTCTCAATCTTTTGGCCCTAGGCATAAAACAATACCTTTTTTTAATTTAACTTTACTCTTTATCCGATCTATTTTTTTTATAATCTGACGACTTCCGTCTACACGTTTTTCAACAACATATCCGTCCTCAACGACCTGGATCGATAGATCTAAAGCCCGATTCTCCTTATTCGCAATTTCAGAAGCCTGTTTCGCTGCTTGATTTAATTTTCTGCGTTCTTCTCTCAATTCTGATGATGTCATAATAACCTCCGATGTCTAAATATACAAAATATTCACTATACTAATTCGAATGGGGATACATTTTAGACTAAATCTCGGAAGACGAAATTATAAAATTACCACCAAAATATCATTTTATGTTATCAAAAATTAGGGATACCAGCGCATCTTTACCATATTCGGGACTCGTCCCCTAGCGTAATCATCTTATCGGGAACATAATAAAAAAGCCAGTTTTCGTAGAAAACTGGCTTTCATTTCTTTCAGGAAAAAGCTTAGGAAGCGCTCTTCTCCGTGTTGTTAGCAGCTTTTGAAGCATCTAAAGCAATTGCTGATTTATCAAAACGGATTTTTACACCCGAACCTACATCGACTAAGAAAGTCGTGTCTGATACTTCTACAATGCGTCCGTGAATTCCAGCTGTAGTAACAACTTTAGAGTTTACACCAAGTTCTTCAATATATTTTTTGTGATCTTTTTGTTTCTTCATTTGCGGTCTGATCATGAAGAAATAAAATACCACGATAATCAAAACCATTGGTAAAAAACTCATCATATTGCCACCCGCTGCTTGTAATAATACTGTATTCATCTTCTATTATATCGTTTAATAATGTGTTATTTTGCTAATACTTCGCCTTTCAGCTGCACTGTTGTCAAGCCATTGGATGCATTCGATTGGATCGTTATGATCTTCTGCTGTTTACCGACTTGTCCTTCGCTGTTAAAAGTAACATGGATCTCCGATTTTCCACCTGGCAAAATAGGACTTTTCGAAAACTCAGGTTGTGTACAACCACATGAAGCTGTGACTTTCGAGATAATAACAGGTGCATCACCCGAATTTTTCAGCACAAAGGTGTGTTTTACCTGCGCGCCTTCCTTTACCTGACCAAAATCAAATGCAGACTCTTCAAATTCTACTTTTCCCAATTGTGCTGCCGCCTTTGAAAGGCTGTCTGCAGCTGCTGTTTCAGTCGCTGTCTTGCTTCCTTCTTCTTTTCCTTTTTGTGCATTTCCACAAGAAAATAAAAGTACCGCCGACAAAGCTAAAACCGAATATTTGCCAAAGTTTTTCATTCGTATAAATTATTTACGCGTTTGGTTTTAATCTCTTAAACCACGACCTGCCTTCTGGATTCTTCCTTGTTGATTCAGATCGCTTAATATTTTATCCAAGATACCATTGATAAATGTATTACTTTTCAATGTACTGAATACCTTAGAAATTTCAATATACTCATTTATTGTCACTTTCACAGGAATTGATGGAAAATTAACCAACTCACAAATGGCCATACGCATCAATAATGTATCCATTAAGGCAATACGATCTGACTCCCAATTCTTCGTTTTCTCCGAGATAAGCTTTTGATATTCATTTGTATTGCGGATCGTTTTACCTAACAATGCAATGACATAGTCGCTATCATCATTCCAGTTTTGCGTAATCTCTGCAAGTTTATTTTTACGTGGATCTTCAGAACTAAAATTCTTAAAAGTCTTCGCAATCAAAGCTTGCAATACTTCTTTATCAACTGGCCAGTTGATGAATTTCTCTTCAAACACCTGCTCAATAACCGGCGATTTCAAGATGATCTTTTTAAAGATATGCTTGATGATATCTTTTTCCGTACCGATCGAACGATCTTCTTGTTGCAAGTACTCCAAATAAGCTTCAGAATCCTTTAACTGCAAAAATACTGTACGCACGATCTCCGGGTCAAAGCTCCATGAAATCTTATACTTTTTGACACCTTCTCCATATTGTGGATTTTGTCTCAATGACTCAATAAAAGTGTTTGTACTTAACTTGGTCGTTAAAGACAAGTCTTTTTCAGTAGGCAAGAACTTATTGGCCCGACCTTCTGCATCTATTAAAACATAATCTGATACCTCATCTAATAGATTCAGTGTCCACATATACATTTCATAGACTTCATCCACATTTTTTAATAGTGCTTTTTCAAATGTTTTGATGTCTTTATCTTCCGAAAGACTGTACGCATAAAGCGTTTGCACTACTTTTACCCTCAGGTGTCTCCTGTTTAACATAGTAATTTTAAAGAACGATTTTTTATAAAATAATAAATAAGAACGATTTTGGGATGAAGACTACCGCTTGATTTTTTTAATATCTTGGATACGCTTCTCCGCGATGCGATTAGCCGCTTCAAAAGTAGAAATATTCTCTTCTTTTGATTTTTTCAATACGTCTCTAGTCGCATTATAAATATTTTTGATCACAAATTCAGTGTGATCTACGCCGTAATTTTGAATTTCTGAATAACAGCCGATTAATGCACCAGCGTTGATCAAATAGTCAGGGGCGTATAATATACCTCTTTCATGAAGAATTGAACTTGTGACAAGTTCATCTTTCAATTGATTATTGGCCGAACCAGCAATAATTTTGCATTGCATTTTTTGTGCGGATTCAGGATTTACCGTACCGCCTAATGCACAGGGAGAATATACATCAAATTCGTGATCGAATACTTCACCGTAAGGTATTGGCTCAGCTTTGTACTTAGCCGCAACTTTTAGCATTTTTTCTTCCGTAATATCGCTGACATATACACGCGCATTCTCTTCACGCAACATCGCAATTAAACGCTCACCAACACCACCTACTCCATGTACAATTACTTTTTTACCAGCAACATTTTCCGATCCGTATAATTCCTTTAAGCAGGCTTTTATACCGAAATAAACACCTTGAGCAGCGAAGATGGAAGGATCACCGACACCACTACCGTGAATTGCTTTTGGTAAACCAGCAACATGGTCAGTTTCGGTATAAATATGTTCTAAATCGCGTTGTGTGGTACCTACATCCAAAGAAGCAATGAAATTACCATTCAATCCTTCAATAAACTGGCCCAAACGGCGCAATAAAACCTCAGATTTGTCCAAACGGCTATTCCCAATAATAACAGCACTACCACCGCCTAAATTCAATCCAGTGATGGCTGATTTATACGTAATGGCCTTGGATAAACGTAAAGCATCCTCAATAGCTTCTTCTGTACTTTCGTATGGTAACATACGAACCCCTCCTATCGCAGGCCCTAAGGTTGTATCATGGATCGCAACGATAGCTTTCAAGCCCACTAATTCATCATTACAGAAAAATAAGTTTTGATGGCCAGACTGGCTCATCAATTCAAAAATAGAATTTTGAGATGTTGACATAAAATGTACTACTCTAATTTGTTTTAATTTTTTAAGGTACTTGATGCAAAAGTAGGAAAATTATTCGTTGTGCATAACAACTTTTTTTATCCAAGACTTAACATTTGATTTCCGAATGACAGTAAATTCACTCAAATCGTAAAGCATTTTGATGAATTAGTCCTACTTTTGTATTCGTAATATGAAGGATCTCGCCTACTTAAATAAGTACTTTTATAAATACCGCTGGAAACTGATTCCAGGGGTTATTTTTGTTATCATCTCCAACTATTTCGGGGTATTGCCGGCAAAGGTAATCCGCGAAGCATTTGATTTGGTACAGGAAAACATCTATCTATACCGTCTATTTGATGGTTTCGACAGACAGGAACTCATCTACCAGGTATTTGGCACCAGCCTCCTGTTTTTTGGTTTCGTCGTTCTCCTACTTTCGCTGTTGCGGGGCATATTTTTATTCTTTATGCGTCAGACGATCATTTTAACGTCGCGTTATATTGAATACGACCTCAAAAATGAGATCTATAATCATTACCAAGATTTAAACTTCGGTTTCTTTCGGAAGAACAATACCGGAGATCTCATGAGCCGAGCCACCGAAGATGTCAATCAGGTACGTAACTACCTAGGACCCGCCATCATGTATGCGATCAATACCGTAGTTTTATCGATCATGGTCATCTATGCAATGTATAGTGTCAATGGAAGATTGGCTACTTATGCATTAGCCCCAATACCGGTCCTATCGGTTATCATTTTATTTGTCAATAAGATTATTAACAAGCGTAGCTTAAAAATACAGAAACAACTGGCGAACCTTTCTTCTTTCGTGCAGGAAACTTTTGCTGGTATACGCGTCATCAAGACCTATACCAGAGAACAAAATAAAATGCAGGAATTTGAGAAGGAAAGTACCATTTATCGAAATACGGCTCTTGACCTCGTCAAAGTACAGGCTGTTTTCTTTCCGCTTATTCTATTGCTTATTGGGCTCAGTACGGTAATCACCATTTATATTGGTGGAATTGAAGTTGCCAAAGGAACAGTCACGGCCGGAAATATTGCTGAGTTTATCATCTATGTCAACCAGTTAACTTTCCCTGCCATGTCTTTGGCTTGGGTTACCTCATTGGTACAACGTGCTGCAGCCTCACAAAAACGCATCAACGAATTTCTCCATACTGAATCTCCAATTGTTAACGGAACAGCTACCAAAGAACTAGCGGGTGAAATCAGGGTTGATGGGATCTCCTTTACCTATCCGGAAACGGGTATTCAGGCGATTAAAAATATATCGTTCCAAATTCCGGTCGGCAAAACACTTGCTATTATCGGAAAAACAGGATCCGGAAAATCTACGCTGGCCAACTTACTCCTTCGGATGTATGATATCGACAAAGGAAGTATTCATTATGATAGTCTTGAAATTAAAAACCTTGATTTTAAAAGTTTACGCCAACAAGTTGGATTTGTCCCACAAGATGTTTTCCTATTTTCGGATACCATTGCCAATAATATAGGCTTTGGTTTAGACCATTTTACACAGGAACAAGTGGAACAGGCGGCTAAAGATGCCGCTGTATACGACAATATTATAGCTTTTGAAGATGGATTTGAAACGGCCGTTGGGGAACGTGGTATCACCCTCTCCGGTGGACAAAAACAACGGGTTTCCATCGCACGCGCTTTAATTAAGGAACCCAAAGTATTGATTTTTGATGACTGTCTTTCGGCCGTAGATACGAAAACGGAAGAAACCATTCTCCGTTCGCTAAGCCGCATCATGAAAGGCAAGACCTGTATTTTTATTGCCCATCGCATCTCGACAATCAAGAATGCAGACCATATATTGGTGATGGATCAAGGAGAAATCGTAGAACAGGGTACTCATTTTGAATTGATGGAGAAAAGAGGTGAATATTTTGAACTCCATGAAAAGCAATTACTGGAAAGTGTAGAAGGATAATTAAAATATCCCTGAATTCAGCTAAAGGATGGAAGGGATATCTCTCCTAAATTTGACTTAAATATTTAAGTCAAACATTTTACATTAAAGGATCATGGAGAGAACCCCTATTCAGAAGGCTACGTCAAGTGACGGAAAAACAATTGCTATTATTTCTTACTTAACCATCATCGGCCTTGTTGCAGCCATCATTATGAACAACAAGGAAAAGACCGCTTTAGCGCAATTCCATATCCGACAAAGTATAGGAATTTCAGTAACAGGAATGGCTTTGGGACTATTACGTTTTGTCCCCGGTATTGGCGGAATTGTCCTTAGTATTGTTGGACTGCTCCTACTTATTGCTCTTATACTGGGATTAATGTCCGCATTTGCCGGAGAGCGAAAACCACTCCCCTTCATCGGTGAAAAATACCAGGAATGGTTTAATATGATATAATAGGTATATAGATGACATGGAGCATCTCCCATCAAAGATGCTCCATGTTTTAATTTTTCTGAACTGCCTATTTTTAATTGGCCAAAAAGCATCTTTAACGGGCTTTCATATCTGGCACAGCTTTCTCCTCTTTAAAAAACAAGGCAAATAGCACAAGACAAAAACCAGAAATACCTGCTGGAATAAACCAAAGATATTCCCAAAATTGAGCAGCATAAGCTGTTTTTAGATAGTCTGAAACAGCACCGGCAACCCAAAATCCGATCAGCATACCTACACCATACATCGCAATGGTAATAAGCCCCTGTGCAGAAGCTTTGTATTTTTCACCGGCAATTCGATCGGTATAGATCTGACCCACTACGAACATAAAATCATAGCAGATGCCATGCAATAAAATTCCGAATAGCAGTAAGAATGACCGTTCCTGTCCGTCGCCATAGGCAAAAAACAAATAACGGAGTGCCCAGGCTGCAATCCCCAATAAAATCATCTTTTTATACCCCAAACGTCTAAAGAAAAATGGAATCAACAACAGGCAGATGGCTTCGGAAAATTGCCCCAATGCCATTTTTGCTGTGGGGTTCGGTATTCCGGCGTTGACCAAAAATGGATTGGCATTTTGATAATAGAACGAAATAGGAATACAGATCACAATTGCTGTTACAAAAAAAATCAGAAAACTTCGCTGTTTTAAAAGTTTCAATGCATCCAAACCGATTGCCTTTCCAAAATCAAATTTTTCATCCCTGAGTTTCACCTGCGGTGGAGTTTTTGGGAGGGCCAGACTAAAGATTGCCAGTAACAACGAACAAACCGCCCCCATAATAAAGGTGTTGTGCAGGGCACCAGCCTGTATCGATTCGGGAGCATCCCAACGGAAAAAATAACTGATGACAAGTCCCGAGCAGATCCAACCGATCGTTCCCCACACGCGGACCCCCGGAAAATACTTCTTCGCGTCTTCAATATGCCGGAATGCGATCCCATTAGATAAGGATAGCGAAGACATGTAAGCCATAAAATAGACAAACACATAGGGATAAAAATGTGTCGCATCCGGTGCCTGCGACATCCCGTAAAGTAGTCCAGCTCCAATGAGATGTAAAACCGAAAGCACCCGCTCGGCATTAAAGTATCTGTCGGCGACAAAACCCACAAAAAAAGGGGCAAATACAGCACCAAGGGATTGTGTCGCAAAAATATTCGCGACCTCCATACCTGAGGCATTGAGCGATTTAATGAGGTATGTTCCCAAAGTAACAAACCAAGCCCCTTTGATAAAATACTCTAAAAACATCATTAGGGACAATTGCACGCGTAATACTGGTTTCATCTATTAATTAGTGTTGGAGGTGTTTGTTTTGATTCGTTTAATCGGCTTCGCTATTGTTAACTATTTGCTCTTCAAGACATGCTATCATCTGGGTAGGTTATTGACCTATTTGTGCTCAAGTATGTCTCCATTTCTTTTCTTAAGATTCGATTATCCTTTCTTAAGATTCGGGCAATACATTTCGCATAAAATTAAGCCAGTTCTTGCTGGCAATCTTTTCAAGATCCGTGTTATCATACCCTCTTTTTGACAGTATACCAAAGACTTTTTGGATATCAGCTATAGTTTCCAGATCATAAGGGCATTGCTCACGGCCAAATGCTCCATCCAGATCGCTCCCCACGCCAACATGATCGACATTTCCTGCCAATTGACAAATATGATCAATATTGTTGGCCATGATTTCCATGGAGCAATTGCTTGTTTTAGGGTCGGATACCCCGCGGACCCAATTAGGTACCATCATCCAAGCATCGAGCGCTACACCGATCACTGCTTTTTTCTCCACAAGTGTCTTAATCATTTCATCGCTGAACTGCCTATTATGATCCACAAACTTGCGGCAATTATTATGACTTGCCCAAATCGCACCTTGATAACGTTGTACAGCATCCCAAAAAGCATCATCATTGAGGTGTGTCGCGTCCAATATCATCCCCAATCGTTCCATTTCTCGTAATAAACTTATTCCTTGCTCATTAAGCTTGCCGGATGAGTCTGTTCCATTAGCATATCTACCTGGCCCGTAATGTGCTGGTCCAATAGCTCTTAAACCATAGTTATAGGCTGTTTCGAGATAGCTGATATCTACAATGGAATCGGCACCTTCCAGACTCAGCAGATATCCGATTGGCTTATCGGCATGATCGCTGCCATCCGACCAAAGTGCCAAGTGCTGGTCCAGATCAGTTTTTGTACAGATCATTTTCATTTGTCCATCGGCCTCCATTGCTTTATACCATGCAAGCTGTCCCTGTGTTTGCGCCCATGCCTGTTCCGGTGAGTACCAGCCTGGTAAAGAACTTTCGGGTTTTACGAATCGAGCGATTTGTGTAGCAACAACCAAACCAATGTGACCACGACGCAATTCGTCAAAAGTGACTGTTGCCTTAGCCCGATCAGGCTTGTCATCCATCCCCTTTTCCCTACGGTTCAGCTCCGTAATCGGCAAGCGAAGATCCCGATTCCATTCCATCGCATTCATGCTCAAATCTAAATGTGCATCGACCAAAAAAGGCATTTCAAATTCGTACATATCAATAATTTATCTTTTTATTTCGTGCATAAACAGTCCAAATTTGATCTGCCTGCCGTTCATGGACAACTTGAAGTTCGCCATAACAGGCTACTGTCGGGCAGATATGTCGTGGTACAGCATACAGCGCATCCCCTAAGTTGAACTGTTTACTATCTGTCACCTCAACAACCAGATGTTCTTCGCTCTGCATTTTTATTTCGCCAATACGCGGATCGAAAAATTTGACGCGGGGCTGCGGCGATTCACATGCTACTGATTTATACCCCAGGTCCAAACAAAGGCGCTTGTGATCAACAATAGAAACGACACGCGTCAAAAGTATCGCTGCAAGCATAAAATCCTGTTCTGCGTAATTTTCGGCATAGCCAAAATCCCAAAATACAAAGGTTCCGGGGCTGCATTCTACATCGCTGCGTTCAGCATGAAAAGGGAAACTTGGTGATCCACCAATTACCTTAGTCAAAGGTTTAGAGGTGGACACCTGCGTCATAAGGTAAGCGGTTTCGAGTATACCATATGAATGTTGGGACTGCTTTTCGCGAAGTTTATAATCCTTGTCATGGATATGACCGTCATAGCCATGCACACCTACCAACTGAATACCTTCTAAAAGATGGATATCCATAACGAGACGCTCAATCCCTTCTAAAGGTACTCCTGTACGTCCCATGCCAATATTCACATCGAGATAAACAGCGCTGCGTAAGCCTTTCGATAGACTCCGCTTTGAAATCTCCTGTGCGGCATCGATATGATCCACAAGACAGGAAAAATGTGTCTCCGGAAAGGCTGTTATGAGATTCAAAAAACGATCTATCTTTGGCCCTACGGGCTGGTATGCCAGCAAAACATCTTTTGCACCGATAACACCCAATAGCCCAGCTTCCGCAATCGTTGCACATTTAAACTTCGTGATCCCCCTATCGATCATCAACTGGCATACTTCACGGCATTTATTCGTTTTGATATGCGGCCGCAATCTATCGACCTGCCCGTCTACAAAATGCAAAGCACGGTCTATATTCTTGACAATGCGATCAGGGTAGACCAGCAAAGCCGGTGAATCGACCTGATCAATATTGTGTATGTGACACCAAGTTTCCATACCATTCGAATTAGTATAACTCAAATAATGCTTCGATTTCCACGGGAATATTATCGGGCAAAGAACCAAATCCAACGGCGCTGCGTGTTCCAATACCATTTTCTTCTCCCCAAACCGCAGCAAATAGTTCACTACAACCATTAATTACACCAGGATGATAAAGAAAATCCGAGGTGCAGTTGACCATACCCAATACTTTGATTACGCGTTTGATTTTGTTCAATGATCCTAAATTGGTTTTAATGGTCGACAACATGGTTAGACCAACTTGTCTCGCTGCAAGTTTGCCTTCCTCAGGACTGATGTCACTTCCGATTCGACCGATAATTAATGCGGCATCATCTTGTACAGGACCATGACCAGAAAGATATAGGTACTTTCCATCAATGACGTATGGTTTATAGACACCTTTTGGCGCCGGTGCCGGAGGTAGTGTCAAACCTAATTTTTCGAATTGTTCATCTGCATTGTACATCTTTAATGATTTTAAAGTTTAAAATAATAGCTAATATAAAATTAATTGCAATAGTAAAACAGCAAGTAGCCCAACAATGGAAACAATCGCCTCCATGATCGACCAGGAAAATAACGTATCCTTTACGCTAAGGCCAAAGTACTCTTTAAATAGCCAAAATCCGGTATCATTGACATGGGAGAACATCAGACTTCCGGCTCCTATCGCCAATACCATAAGGTTGGGATCCGCTTTTCCGCCTGTAACAATAGGTAGCAAGACACCAGCGGCTGTCAAAGCGGCAACCGTGGCTGAGCCGACACAACCTCTGATAACAGCTGTAATTAACCAAGCCAAAAGCAAAGGTGAAATGGGGAGCTGCTGCAGGGTATTGGCCAATAACAGACTGACCCCACTGTCCTCCATCACTTGTTTAAAGATTCCCGAGCCAGCAATAATCAATAGAATCATGGCAATATCTTTCACAGCAGACTCATAGATTGTCATCACATTGGCCATCGATCGACCCAATTTCAACCCTAATAAATAGGTTGCTACACTGACCGCAATAACCATAACAACGGTAGGGTTGCCAACGAACTTCAATCCCTCCTGCAGCGCTATATTACTTGTATGATAGCAATAAGGAAGCAATGTAAACAAGACAATGAGCAATACCGGCAGCAAGGCAACAGTCAGACTTACCCCCACTGTCGGGCGCGGATACTGCGCTGACTCCGAGCGATCTTTCTCGCGAAAAATCGATTCCTGACTTGCCCCTATTTTTTTCAGGCTTCTTCCAAAAATAGGTCCCCCCAAAATAATAGCAGGTATGGCGATCAAAAGACCATAAATAAGTGTCAGTCCCATATCAGCTTGAAACAGGGCAACTAAGGCAACAGGAGAAGGATGCGGCGGAATAAAGCCATGTGTTACAGACAGGGCTGCCAGCATCGGTAATCCAATATATACTGCCGGCAACTTATAGCGGTAGGAAATCGAAAATATCAAGGGCACTAATAAGACAAATCCAACTCCATAAAATAGCGGTATTCCAACGATAAAACCCGTCAACATAAGCCCCCATTGAAGGTATCTCTCGCCCATTAAGCGGACCATTTGCTCAGCAATAATCTCGGCAGCCCCACTTTCAGCTACAATTTTTCCCAACATTGCACCCAAAACAATGATCAAAGTTAGGCTCCCCATAACGCCGGCAACACCTTTTTCAACTGTACCCACCAACTGTGCCGGTGGAATACCCAAACAAAGTCCACTGAGTAAGGAAACAACTAAAAAAGCGAGAAAGGCATTGATCTTAAAATAAGTTATGCAAAGGATAAGCAAACAAATGCTGATTACAATGAGGATTATAGTCATTATATCACGATTAGGTTTTCCCTCAATTTGAGAGCTTGTATAAAATTTGGTCTATTAAATCATTTTTTCATCCTGAAAGTAAGGTTATTTTTCATTTTTTGCAAGAAAAATGAAAAATTAATGAAAACAAAAAAGGTATGGCTTACACCATACCTTTCTGTTTCCGTGACCTATCTCTTTTTGCTTTCATGACCCATCCTCAAAAAAAAAACAGCAATAGGCCCTTGTTGAAAATTTATTTTTTAGGGATCTCTTTGAGAATATCAAGCACAAAACTCCAAAACTTCTGCACCGAAGAAATGGAGACACGTTCTGCAGGCGAATGTGCACCTAAGATTGTTGGTCCAAAAGAAATCATATCCATTTCGGGATAGTTTGTCCCTAAAATACCGCATTCCAATCCGGCATGGCAAGCCACGACTTCCGGAGCTTCACCATGTTGTCTCGTATAAATTGATTTGAGCACTTCTAAAATTTCAGAATTCGGATTAGGTGCCCATCCGGGGTAATTGCCTGAAAAATCAACGGTAAAACCGCCCAGTTCAAATGCTGCTTGTAAAGATTGGGCTAAATCAAATTTAGACGTTTCAACAGAAGATCTGGTTAGACATTTGATGGAAACCTTTTCCCCACCTACTTCTACTTTAGCAATATTATTGGAAGTTTCTACCAAATCTTCAAAATCGGCACTCACACGATATACACCATTTAAGGCCGCATAAACGCTGTTGATCAAGTTTTCCTGCACGTTTACGGGAACTACTGTTGCATAAGCGGCATCAGTTTGCTTTACGACAATTTCCATAGCTGGTTCTGTCGTGGCAAATTCCAATTTAATATCCTGTGCCAATTGTGCCAAATTCTGAACAAAGTCAGTTGTTTTATCCTTACTGATAACTACCTTTGCAACACTTTCTCTCGGAATTGCATTGCGTAGACTTCCGCCCAATAAAGAAGCAATACGCAATCCATAATGCGCATTAGCACCAAATAGCAAACGGTTCATTACCTTATTGGCATTGGCAAAGCCCTTATGAATGTCCATACCAGAATGCCCGCCATGTAATCCTTTTACGGTAATTTCAAAAGATAGCGTATCAAAAGGACAAGGCTCTGCAATGTAAGACTGCGTTGCCGTCACATCAATCCCGCCAGCACATCCTATATCAATTTCAGTATCATTCTCTGTATCCAAATTCAGCAAGATTTCACCCGAAAGCACACCGCCTTTTAAACCTAAAGCTCCAGTCATACCTGTCTCTTCATCAATGGTAAACAAGGCTTCAATAGCAGGGTGTACAATACTAGATGATTCCAGAATCGACATGATTGTCGCAACGCCAAGACCATTATCTGCACCCAAAGTGGTACCTTCTGCTTTTACCCAATCACCATCGACATACATCTTAATACCTTCATTATCGAAGTCAAAAACAGTATCGTTATTTTTTTGGTGCACCATATCCAAATGCGACTGCAAAACAATCGTTTTGCGGTCCTCCATTCCCGGAGTAGCCGATTTTTTGATGAGCACGTTGCCAATCTCATCAACGCTTGTTTCTAAACCCAAGGATTTACCAAAGTCTACCATAAAGGCAATCACGCGCTCTTCTTTTTTAGAAGCTCTTGGCACCGCATTTAATGCGGAGAAATTTTTCCAAATGGCTTTTGGTTCTAAACTATTTTCAATCATATCTAAAATTTTTCCTTGGTCAAAGTTACTCCATTTTTATCAGATATCCGGTGATTATTGGTTTAGAATAAAAACAAAAGCCAAGCGCTGTTCGTTCTTATGAGAGTGTAAACATGAACATAAAACTATGCATAGACCAGTACAAGTTGAACGGAAGGATATTTACTTTAAACCGGATAAAAAGAGAGTTTTAGCACGTTTTTTCTCGCTAGGAGATGATCGGACCATGAAGGTTATCAAACGTATCTTATCCCTGAACGAATCGGAGCGAAAAGAAGTATTTGGGCAGGTCCTGCGAAGCTATACGAAAAGACATCGCAGCATTGTCCATATTTTTGAACGTAATTTTGACCGGATAAGCCATTTATTGGAGAAGATTCCATTTCCAAAAGAGAAGCTGACTCAAATTGACAAGTTACTGATCGGCTCCTATTTCACGATGGAATATTCGATTGAATCGGCCGCGTTGTTTAATCCCTCCATTATCGAACACCCGGATCAAACAGAATTATTTAGGGGCGAAAAACGCATTATTTTGAGCTTCAGGGCTACAGGAGAAGGCCACGTTTCTTCGATCGTTTTTCGATCAGGCACATTGGATGTTGACAACAATATACATATCGACTATGTCGGTAATTTATTGGACAAACCCATGCAGGTCAAAAATCACCGTTATCACAAAGAATCTTTCTTAAAGAAAATGAATGAGCTGCATGCGGAACCCACGGAAGTCAAGACTAAACTGGAGGAAAAGCTAACGGAGACATTTACCTACGAAGAGCTCAAACGTTACATCGATGAAGTACGGCGGGATAGTGACGAAAACCTGGAAAATGTGACATTTCTACAACAGGCACTCTGGCTCGCTTCCTCGCATTATGAAATGACTTTCTCCCTGGACACCTCCATTTCAGAACGTGTGATATTTCCGATTGCCGATACCGAAAAAAGAGGAATTGAAGATGCGCGTTTCGTTCAGTTCAAAAACGAAAGAGGTGAGAGCACGTACTATGCAACCTACACGGCTTACGATGGATTCAGTATTCTTCCTAAACTACTCACTACTAAAGATTTTTACCATTTTAAAGTGAAACCTATTTATGGTGAAATTGCCAACAAGGGGGCGGCACTATTTCCACGTAAAATAAATGGACGTTATGCCATGCTCTGCCGCATTGATGGTGAGAACAACTATATCGCCTACTCCAATAACATCAATATATGGCAGGAAACGGCAATCCGAATTCAGCAGCCAGAATATCCGTATGAATTTGTTCAGATCGGTAATTGCGGTTCGCCGATAGAAACGCAATACGGCTGGCTGATTTTAACCCATGCCGTTGGACCAATGCGTGAATATGTCCTAGGCGCAGCTCTTTTGGACTTGGACAACCCGCATGTGGAAATTGGACGCCTACATAGCCCATTGATGACGCCCAATGACGAAGAGCGAGAAGGGTATGTACCAAACGTCATTTATTCCTGTGGCGCCATAGTACACAATGAACACCTCATTTTACCTTATGCGATGTCCGATTATGCTTCGACGTATGCGACCATCAAGCTCGAAGATTTATTGCTCGCTATCTTGAATCCTGATCGTTATCAATAAAAGCACTGTAAACTACGATATAAGCCAAATAGAAACAAAGGGTACTCTCTGCCCCTTGATTTCTATTGATGCCATAGGATTCGAGGCCATCACAGCAACCTTTGGTTTCCTCATCATATAAACCGAGCCGAAGGTCATTCTCGCCCAAAAACCAGCGGAAGGAAGCAATCATACGGGTAAAATAGACCTTTTTATTGGTCAATCGAAAAGCTTCGCGATACATAAATACCATTGCGGTGACGTCAAGTGGCTGCTGGCCAAATTTACTAATATGCTTACCTTGTTTGGCCCATTCCTGGTTTCCGACCAATGAAAGCGCACCATTCTGTACGGTCATACTTTCGAGAAACTTTAAAGTCGATAGTCCCAACTGTTTTATTGTTTCATCATTTAAAAAGGGATAAGCCGTCAATAATGCATAAGGTAAAATCGCATTGTCATAAGCCAATACCGGCTCAAACCATTGCCAATGTTCATCTGAACTAGCCTCGTATTCCTGTACAAGCTTACCGATAAGTGCCCGCATCAATTCGATCATCACCTCATCATTGGATTGATGATGCAAATACTCCGCAATTCCCAGTACAGTATAAGCTATCGCCCGGTTGGAACGCAACTGGCCAAAATTTGGAACAGCTCTAAAAAACAACTCATGTCCCAATTGATAATAGCTTGTCAATTTTGTCTCCCGAAGAAGGACTCCCAATGCCCACATGGTCCGTCCAAAGGAGTCCTCCGAACCGACCTCATCGAGGAAACTATGTTGGAAATTCATAAAATTGTGAAAAAGCCCATCTTCGCGCTGATGATAATAGATATAACTCAAGTAGGTCGAGATGCGACGATCAAGCCTTTTGTCGGCAAAATCATGCTGCGCCAATAAAGTAACTAAAAGCGCTCTTGCATTATCGTCCAGACAATAGCCCTCTTTGTAGTTCGGTAGCGAATAAGTTGCATGCTGTAAGATACCGACCTGATTGGTCAGTCTGTCGATATGCTTCCAACTGAATTTGGGCATTTCCTCCTTACTAAATCCGACATTTTCTTTGAGGCTATCGTAGGTAGGAATAATTTTATCTAAAATTCGTGTGTACCGGAGGCCTATATTTTTCCAGGTCATCTCTTTACCAAATATACGGGCATTGTCTCTTAGTGTTGTGCGATAGTCCAAATTTGAAAACAGATTTTTGAGCACCTCGGCCATCTTGGCTGAATTTTTAAATTCGACGAGCACTCCTCTTCCATCAGCGAGCAATTCTTTGGCGTGCCAATAAGGAGTGGACACCACCGCAGCTCCGGCACCGATGGCGTAAGACAAGGTTCCACTTGTAATTTGCGCCTCATTAATATAAGGTGTAACATAAACATCGCAAGCACTTAGATACTCCACAAGATCGGCTTGACTAACAAAGGAATTAACAAATTGCACATGTTCCTGCAACTGATAGGTTTCCACAAGACTGCCCAGGTATTCCCGATATTCCTCGCCGGAATGTGCTAATACATTGGGATGCGTTTTACCAACAACGAGGTACAACAGATCCGGTTCATCTTTGACGACTTCAGGTAGGGATTCAATCACCATTTCAATCCCCTTGTTTCGTCCCAAAAAACCGAAGGTCAATAAGACTTTTTTCCCGGAAAGTCCTTTTTTAAGCTTGGCAAGCTCATGATCTAAATTAAACTCCGGCACACCGTGATGTATCAGCCTTACTTTAGCGGTATTGACCCGATATATCGATTTGAGTAATGTAATGGCATAATTGCTCATGACAATTACAATGGAGGCGCGTTTTACAATTTCAATAAGAATAGCCTTTTCATCAACATTCGGTTTTTCAAGAATGGTGTGAAAATTGACCAGCAGGGGAATATGCAGAGCATTAATCAATGATAAGATATATATCCCGCTATTACCGCCAAAAATACCATATTCATGTTCGAGTATGACGCAATCGTACCCGTTTTCATTAATATAATTTGCTGCCTCAATATAGGACAATTGACGATGTTGATCTATTCTAAATACGACCTCACTGGGATAAACATAATCCCGATCCGCGACCGCAAAAACATGTTGAGTCAGTTCCTGATTATGCAGCGCTACAGCATGCAACAAATCTGATGTAAAAGTGGCAATCCCACATTCCTTGGGTGAATAGGTACTTATATAAGCAATCTTCATTGAAATAATAATTTTGAATGTAGCCTGGACAAAGGCAATAGCATATGTGTGCTCCACTATCTAAATGCGTTTCGAACGAAAATTGTTTGTCACAACTGTATGAATTAAATTAAAGGAAGATTTAATGCTATCTGGTGCAGATCAGTACGGTGCCATAAAACTTGGCGCAGAAACGCTGTCCATTTGATGGGAAACAGGATAATTTGTTGGAAACAGGATAATTTGATGAAAAACAGGGCATCCATTGGTTATGCTTAGTAGAAAACAGAAGCTTGATTATGCGAAAAAAGAGCGCTCAATATCCTAGATTCACAACGCGTAAATTGCTATTGCTTTTAAAAATCAATTTATCTAAGTTTGTTACAGAAAAATGGGCATTGAATGAAATCAGCAAAGGAAAAAATGATTGCCGGACTTCCCTATATTGATTCGGAGGGGCAATTATTTAAGGAAAGACAATACGCAAAAGAAGAACTGAAGCGATTTAACGATTCGGAGCCTAAACAACTGAAATTCAGAAAACAGATTATTCAAAAACTGTTTAAAGCGACGGGAACCCGATTCTTTCTCGAACCCCCTTTTCGTTGCGATTACGGTTATAATATTGCTATTGGTGAGAACTTTTACAGCAATTATAATTGTACGATTTTAGATGGCGCGCCGGTTACCATAGGTGACAATGTATTATTTGGGCCCAATGTAAGCCTCTTTACAGCTGGTCATCCCCTCCATTTTGAAGCAAGAAATCAAGGTTGGGAATTTGCGTTGCCGATCGTTATCGAAGATAATGTATGGATCGGTGGACATGTTGTCGTCAATCCCGGCGTGCGAATCGGAAAAAATTCGGTCGTTGGTTCTGGATCAGTCGTCACAAAAGATATACCAGCGGATGTCGTAGCTGCAGGCAATCCTTGCCGGGTGATACGTAACATCACCGAAGCGGATCGGATCAACTACACTGAGAATCTGTAGGAATAATATAGATCACGAGGGATAACATGGGGCACATTTATAGGAAAACGATCTATCTTTCCACTTACAGTTAACTTACAGAATCATTGGCTAAAGACAAAGAATAGCTGCGCATGGCTCCATTTTGTTTTCCAGAGACAAAACCATTCTTTTCCCAAAAGTACTGCTGTTCGTGAGGCGCATCCACCAGGAGATATTTACCTTTAAATGCACCGACAAAAAGCCGCGCATAGTGCAATAATGCAGTCCCTACCCCCCTCAACCTGGCAGGTGGAGCTACAGCAAAGAAATGGATTGTATAGCTATCGGTTGAACAAATCAGGCTCAGCACGCCTACCACTTCGTTTCCATCGTAGGCCGCAAAATGCGTCGCTTCAAAATCGCCCTCCAACATCACATCCCCCAATTTACCTTCCGGAGCGAAAATCTCTTTTCGAAGCTTCCAGGTCCGCGCTGCAAAGACCTGCTCAATGTACCATTCCATCATAATCCTGTTCTAATGCTATCAATGCGTCGGCAAGATAATTGATGGTATCGGAAGGCAGCAATGAATAGACTCCAAAAGTTTTTACCGCTATATCTGCAGCTCGCCCATGAAGAAACACCCCCATAATCAAGGCTTCCTTTGAAGAATAACCTTGCCCCAACAAGGAGCTGACAATCCCCGTTAGAATATCGCCGCTCCCCCCTGTTGCCATTCCTACATTGCCCGTACTATTGAAGTACACCATCCCATCGGGCATAACCATAGCACTATTAGCTCCTTTTATCAACACGTAAAATTGATGTTCACGCGCAAAGACTTTTACCTTTTCAATCTTTTCGAAATCATTCCCCCAGCTGCCTACGATACGGCTGAGTTCTTTAGGATGTGGCGTCAATATGCTGTGGGCCGGAACAAATGCCCAAAGATCGGGTTCATGAGCAAGAATATTCAAGGCATCGGCATCTAATACCAAAGGAGTATCATTAACAGTGGCTATAAATACCTTTAACGCATCAATTGTATATTGATCGGTTCCCATACCGATGCCGATACCGATAGACTGGTAGCTTTTAATACAGGGGAATTGACTAATAACGTCTTGTTCGGGATCTGTAATTACCATCGCTTCAGGAACAGCGGTCTGCAAAATAGTATTGCCATGGGCAGGTACATACGCAGACGCTAAACCACATCCGGCACGAAGAGCTGCTTTAAGTGCAAGCTGCACGGCGCCCATTTTACCTTTACTTCCCCCAATAATCAAGGTATGACCAAAAGTTCCCTTGTGATCAAACTTTCTTCTTTTTCGATAGAAAGATCTAACAAGAGACTGATCGACATAAAAAATATTCGTTTCGGTTTCCGCCATTGCACGTTGACTAAGACCGATTTCCAGCACCTTAAATGCTTGCGCATAAAACCGGTTTTCAGGCAACATTAAGGCCAATTTGGGTGACTGAAAAGTATAGACCATGTCTGCCTGAACAATGGGAACTCCCTGAGGAGTCTTTTCATCAGCAAGGAGACCCGAAGGCATATCGACGGAATAAATGCTTGCACCAGATCCATTTATACAAGAAATAATGCCTTCCCATTCCGCTGCCAGTACACGCTTCAGCCCATACCCGAACATGCAATCCACCACAATGGCTGCCGAAGGGATATCCAGGTGACCTTCGCAGGTAATCTTCCGGATAATATGTGACGCCAATCGTTTCTGATTGGCGAGATTGTCCACGGCGTATTCATCTGCTTCGACCAAATAAACACTTACCTGTGCCTGCTGCTGATCCAGAAGCCGGGCAAGTACCAGCCCGTCACCGCCATTGTTTCCTTTACCACAAAAAATGTAAAAGGATTCCTCCTCCAATTTTGGATAACGTTTTCTAAGTTCTTCAAAAACAGCTGTTGCTGCCCGTTCCATAAGATCCAGGCCGCTGATTTTTTGATCCTTAAGGGTTTCTTGATCGATCTGATTCATCTGCTGTGCGGAAAGTACCTTCATTGCTGCTATTTTTATTGAAAGTAACCATTCCCGAGGTCAAATAAAAATCTACGGAAACTTTTTGGCACGCGATAGCGATCCTCGCGGAGTATCCTATCTCCTCTCTTATGTAAGTACATGCTTTTTTTTCTGAAAATGTCTGATCTTATTGGCCAGAAAGAACCTTCAGTTTGCTTTCATTGCTGTTGGTACCTGCGAAGTCATGAAGGTTTTAATCACTTGTCGTTACCTCCTTCACCCCACCAGTACGTTTCAAGGTTCCCCAGGTATTTAATTCACCTTTAATAGCCTTTCTCACCGACTTAAATAAAACGAAATACATCAGCTGACGCCAGAAAAAGCGCTGTGGAAACAGATAAATTAAATTTTTAAGCTTTTCTCCCTCCATCTTGAAGGCAATACCAGCGAAGAAGATATCCACAAACACAAAAAGAAAGTAATAGAACATCACCTGACCAAAACCATTATGCAGCGAAAACAATCCTGCTATTCCCGTCCAGCTAATCCCATTCACTTCACTTAGGGAGAAAAGACCACTTACCAGCGAAAACAGCATAAATATATCAGCCAATGGCGCAAATAAAGGGAGTATGATCTGAAAGATCAGGATATTAGGCATCCCCACCATACCAAAATAGCCATATTTAGGATTCAATAAGGTCTTCTTATTTTTCCAAAAACTCTGCAAGACACCAAAGCTCCAACGGAAACGTTGCTTGAAAAGCATTTTGACCGTATCTGGTGCTTCCGTATACGCGATTGCTTCGGATGAATTCCGTACGGTATAACCAGCTTTTAATATACGCATAGTCAAATCACAATCTTCGGCCAATGTATCCGTTGTAAATCCGCCAACCTCCAAAATAACGGATCGACGAAAAGCACCAATGGCCCCCGGGACTACCGATATCATATTGAGCAGATCAAAAGCTCTCCGATCCATATTCTGTGAAGTTACATACTCGATCGATTGCCAGTGCGTCAGTATATTATGCACATTGCCCACTTTAACGCTCCCAGCAACAGCCGCGACCGACGATTTATTGAAATATTTCATCAATTGTTTTAGCGCATCAGCCTTGAGCTGTGTATCGGCATCAATACAGAGCACAAACTGTGCATCGGATTGTTGAATACCATAATTGAGCGCAGATGCTTTTCCGCCATTAGGTTTTGTAAAAAGCCTCACTTTGGGGTGGTCACCATAAACCTTACTGACCATCTCAAAAGTCTTATCTTTGGACCCGTCATCTACAAAAATCAATTCATAATTAGGGTAGTCCAAATTCAATAGGCTTTTTATCGTTGCCAAAACTGTTATTTCCTCATTATAGGCAGGAATGATCACACTGACCTTCTCCCGAGGGTCCAAAACCAATTGAGATTGCTCTTTTTTACTCCTTTGTTTTTGTCTGATCGCCAAATAAGCAATCATTGCGGTTCTAAAAATTGCCAATACAATCGCAACGGAAAAAACTAGATTAAGGAAAATATTACCGTAAAACAAGGTACCTAAGAACAAGCGATTGGAAGATCCACTAAATCCCGAGTCGGAAGCATTTTGTACGGGCGGCATTAGCTCATCCCGCTTCTTGCCCATTAAATCACCAATTGTTGCAAATTTATAACCATGGGATTTAAAGTAGTGAATAATACGGGGGAGCGCTTCTATTGTAGCCTCCCGATTTCCACCGGCATCATGTAATAGGATAATATTCCCATTATCGCGCTGTTTAATGACTTCATTGTAAATTTCATCTGCAGTACGACCCGGCAACCAGTCGTTGGGATCAATATATTCACCTATATTAATGTAATTTTCCTTTCGGCTCTGAGCGACGGGCAGAATTTCGGCCACAGTCTGGGGTTCAGCATCTGCGTTAAAAGGCGCCCGGAAAAGGATCGTACTATGGCCGGTTATACACTCAATAATCTTTCGGGTCGCATTCAACTCAAACTTAACACGGTTGGGCCCTATGGTAGACATATCGGGGTGAAAAAAAGTATGATTACCGAGTTCGTGTCCTTCTTGATATTCTCTGCGGACCAGGTCCATATTTTTTTCAGCCATCACACCAACAAGGAAAAAAGCTCCCGGCACATGTTCTTTTTTTAAGATGTCCAATACCTGCGGCGTATAGGTAGGGTCAGGACCGTCATCAAAGGTGAGGACCACTGTATTGTCTCTTTCTCCAAAACGCTTAATGACATAATTACTCGGTGTCTTCACATATTCCTGTCCCTGTATCATCGCTGTTGATGGATCAAAAGCAAATTTAACTTCTCCTGGAGCTGGACTATTTACCAGGTCCAAAATTTCGCCGTCACCAATATATTGTATACCACCGACATTGATCTGGCTTATTTTTCCGAAGTCAAAGGGCTCTTTTTTCAAGTCTTCCCGATCCAATGATCTTGAAATAAATGACCATAAACGGGCGTCCTCACTTCCTAAGCGCCAGAGTGCAATACCCGCTAACCCCCAGTCATCTGCTTTGCGGATAAGATTAAAATAAGTTGCTGCGTCAGTAAAATAAACATCATGAGACATCCCTGCCCCATCTTTATAGCTAAAGTTGAGATTTGCAGATTCGGGATCAAAAGTAATTTTGGCGTTGTAATTATGAGCTAAAATTACGGCGTTATCATAAGTCAAGGTCTTGCCGACACTGCCTTTTGGCCAGTCATATCCATAACATGCCAGGGCCAAAATCACCTTATCTGCATCGATCTTATTGCAAAGCTCATCGAGATTCTTTTCGACCCAAGCCTGATGTGAAATGGCACCGGCATTACTTTCAATGGAATGCTGATCATAAGCCATCAAAATAATGTAATCGTTGTACTTTTGTAGCGCAATAGGATCATAATCATCATTTTCAGGTGAAATATCCTGTGTAACGAGCAGGCCTTCTGTATGAAATATAGTATAGATATGTGCCATAAAATCGTTCAGTGGCTTGTGGTCATCCAACTGTAAATTCTCAAAGTCAATATTTATTCCAGCAAAACCATTTCGCTTTACTTTGAGAAGAATGTCGTCTATAAAACGTTGTTGTTTATCCGGATTAAGCAAGATGGCTTTTACAGTCTGCCCATCAAAATCCTTACCACTGAAATTGGAAATCTGCGCGATTGCTTTGCGTTTATATTGATGAATCACTTTAAGCGCAGCAGTATCGGCTTTATCCACTACTGTATCCTGATTGGGCACAGTAAAAAAGGACTCCATAGCAACCATATCCAAATGACCGATATTGCGACGTAAATCAGATAAAGACTGCTCACGCACTTCATTGGACCAAGAACTAACATAAAATCCCATATTGATTCTATTTTTGGTACCAATATGTTTTAAATGCTTTAGCTCTCGATCACGCTTAATCCTTTCCAGTTCGGATTTTACAACTGTAAACTCCTTGAATTGTTTGGACTTCTTTAATTTGGCAGTGGACTTTTCAGTCAATGGTGTATTGGTATTAATTGTCGGAAAAGGAGGAATCTGAATCTTTCCCAATGTATACACCACACATATGACACCAATAATCAAACCAATCACTAATGCGCTGCTCATCCATGAAAAAGCGTACCAGCGCTTTTTACTTGACGTCTGAAAAATCTGTTTTCCTGACATAATCGTGTTCTTATTAACTTCGGCTAAGCTACATCAGAAAATGGTCCAAAAAGTTGATGAATAGCTTAAAAATTTCTTAATTTTTTCAAATGATTCATCCTTCAAATTACATCTAAATTTAATTATATTCGTTGAAACATAATACACTGGCTTAAAAACTTTTATATGAAATCAATATACGTACTCCTGCCACTCTTTTCCTGTCAGGTTTTCACAGGCTGTGGGCAACCCAATCCTGTTGCGTCGAAAACCCAATCTACCGAGTTGGCAGCCGCACAGCCCGTACGAACTGACGGAAGTCAATTTATTGACCCTGACGGAACGACTGTCAAATCACGCATATTATTACCACAAGGCTTTAAAAGACTAAGCTACGAGGCTGGGGAATTCGGTTATTTTCTTGAGAATCTTCCATTATACCCTATCGACCAGGAAGTGCATTATTATAACGGAAAAATTAAACCTAGAAATAATATCTACAACAGTGTTGTGAAACTAGACATAGGAAAGCGTGATCTACACCAATGCGCCGATGCTGTCATGCGGCTCAGGGCAGATTACTTATACCAACAAAAGCGATATAAGGATATCAAATTTAACTTCCTTTCTGACGGTAAACCCCGCACCTATACAAACTATGCAAAAGGAGATTATTCGTACCCAACCTACTGGAAATACCTGGAATATATTTTCGCTTATGCAAACACCGCTTCGCTGCACGATGAACTTCCGAACGTAAAAACAACGCAAGAAGTTAAAATTGGGGACACTTTCATCCAAAAAGGATCATCTATTGGTCATGCGATCATCGTGGTTGATCTCGCAAAGAATAGCGCGGGAAAAACAATTGTATTGCTCGCGCAAAGCTATATGCCGGCTCAGGAAATACAAATTTTGAACAATTGGAACAACAGCAAGCTGAGCCCCTGGTACGACATAGATCAGGATATTATTAAAACCCCAGAATGGACATTTTATCCTAAAAATCTCAAAACCTGGAAATAATCGCAAAGAAGAATGACATCATTAAAATCTAACCGGCGAAGACTGGTGAAACAGCTGAGATACAGTCTAACTATCTCAAACACACAGACACCGGCTGGCTCCCATAACACGAAGCCGACCAATATTATAAATGTCCGGATATTTCTTTCTGAATTACAACAGATGCCATCTATCTTCCGCAGGACGCCAACTAGTATGTAGTCCATCAGAATTTATCAAAAAGCACTTTCAGTACTTGGCTGATCAGGCCACTCATGCCAAAAAAATCCATGTCGAATGATTTGGTCCGGTATCTCTGCAGCTGAATTAATGACGCAATTCACTTATCAAATAGTCATCCCTAATTTTTAATCATTTAGCGGATGGCTATTTTTGATTTTGTACATTTGCAAAAAGTAAAAGATTATGGGTATTTTTTCTAAGACATGTGAATATGGACTACGAGCAGTTTTTTTTATTGCACAAAGTTCTCAAGAAAACAAACGTGTGGGCATCAAAGAAATAGCAGAAAGCATCCATTCTCCAGAAGCTTTTCTAGGCAAGATATTACAGAATCTAAGCCGGGCAGGTATCGTTCGGTCCATGAAAGGACCCGGCGGTGGATTTTACCTCGATAGCGGAGATATGTCCACACCACTATCGGAAGTCGTCAAGGCAATAGACGGCGAGAACCTTTTTGTCGGATGCGGCATGGGACTTGAATTTTGCTCTGAGCAATACCCCTGTCCCTTGCATCACGAGTTCAAAAATATCCGCAACAACCTTTCTGAAATGCTTCAAAAAACAACACTAGGACAATTCAACGATGATCTTATTAAAGGGAAAATCCTATTAACTAAAAGCCATATCACCCCTCATAAAACTGACGATAATCCATCAAAATAAGCGGTTAAATCGATAGTTTTTTATTTTATTCCTTCCTACTCTCTTCCGTTGTCAATTCATCTGAAACGAGATATTATGCTTCTCCCTAAGAAAAACATAAACTTTATATAAGAAGCATATTACTACTGAAAGACAAATATATAAACAAAAAAATATATCTTAAAAAAAGTATTTCAAAAGATTCCATTCCCTATTTGTTTAAATGATCAAAATACCGGTAAATTGGAATGAATAGCTCAAGAAGAATATCTTAAGATACCATGTTGACAGTAATTAGCCGGCTGTATATAACCCTCTGAAAATAATGCTCCTATTTAGCATGATAGACCTATTTGAATACCGAAATAAGTTTTTTCTCACCAGATTTCAAGCTGATTATTGTTTAATTTCGGCGCTTTCCTTAGGGTTAAACCATCGTCAATAGGGTTATTTCGTTGACCAAACCCCAATTTCAACGGCTTTAATAGACACTAAAAATAAAAAGTAAAAAATAAAAACATTAATCTCTATATTACAAATAATTAAGCAATTCACATAAACAGAAAAACAACATAAAAAATGGGATAAAAAAACCGTATAAACCCAAAAACAGGTGTGGATAAAATTTTATCCACACCTGTTTTTGGGCCAGCAAACCATTTTAGCCACTACCCCAGCGCCAGAACCATCAGGAAATACTTCGCGCAGACTATAGACATGAGTGAAGTACTCCAACCCTGTTGGTTCGGATAAAATTGGCAGGGTCAAAGCTGATTTTCCCCAAACTATTTTGATAACTAAGAACAAAACAGAAAGCTCCTACCAATGCTTCGATTTGAAATCTTTTTTAAGCGATCTGAAATGATATCTTTGAGAAAAGCACTCATCCGCTATCCGATTTCCAAAAGACCGTACAGACGAGCTAATCGAGCTACAGACATAAAGATGAAAACTAAATTATCCGGTATCGACCTGGAAGACGACAGACATCCGTCCAATGCGATCATGGCTACGACTGCCCTATATGAAATACCGGCGCAAACAAGACTCACAAGAGATCATAGGGTATTACTTCTCATTCAAGGTCAATTTTAAGCGATTTAAGACAACATCTTCAAACAACCAAAGGAATTTACACACCCACCAAAACAAAGCCTAGATAAGCTTAAAACAACGTCATCCCCCTTCTTCCCCCGCCCCCTATCATTTATACCCGGCTGTCATAGATGATATCAAAGAAGCAAAAATACAGTCGACACACATAATAAAGCCCTTAAATACAGAATTATCAGCTAAAAATCTTAAAGAAAAAGAATAGTTAAATCAAAAAATTCAAAACGAGGTACACAAAAAGTAAACAAACTCTTTTATTATATTTAGACTTTTTCAGAAAACCATGAGCAGTACTACATCAACACTAGGATCATTTCTAACAACAGAACTAGGCAGAACGAGAAAAACGCGCAATATTATAATGGCCTTCTTCTTTGGTATATTCGCCTTTTTTTACGGATTCTTCCTCTTTTCATTTTTCCAGAAATGGTCAGATAGCGACGACAAACTCACGTTTTTCTACAAGTCACTCCCTACCCTATCCTTTCTTTTTGTTTATTTAGGTTTTATATTTGGACTTCTTATCTGGATAGTCTATATCAAATACCAAAAATTCATTCGCGCATTACAACGGTTAAACGATACTGACCTGGAAATTTATCAGCAATACACCAGGCGCCTAATCCGTATAAACGCGACTATTGCCCCTTATCTTTTCTGCGAAAATAAAATTCTATTCTTTCCTTTCATCGGAGACAAAAAGATCAGTGTGGGTCAAATTCACCGTATTGAAACAAAAATCATTCGGCATTCCCGCGGCCCAAACAGCTATCGCATATATTTCTACAACGAATTTAACAAAATCTATCAGGTGACAACCCATCAGAAAGGTGCCTTTGACTTCCTGCAAGAACAGCTTCGAAAGGAAAATAGCGATTTGGTCATTGTAGCCAGGAACCAATAGATGCACTAGTTCACACTCCTAATCAGAAAAAAAGCACCCAACACTTCAACCCCTAAGCACATCCACATCTGGCATCGAATTATTTCCGAGCGCAAATTAGCTCGGGAACTTATTGCCGAAGAGACCAACCCTCCCTACTGGCGTGCTTCTGTTATTTCCGGAGGATTAACAAGAAACATAATCTGCATAATTGCCCGATTCGGCAACCTCCTTGATCACACGGTTGCGCTCTTCAAGAAACCGAAGCATATATCTTTTGAGAAAGATCCATTCTGCCAATCGCCCCAATATACCAAGCGGAGCCTTGAAATTGAACACATCACGCATGAGTATGCTACCTTCTTCAAGCTCCTCGAAGATATGCTGATGATCCATAGAATGAAACACCCCCTGGATCATCTGATCTTCGAAAAAATAAGGCTTTTCCATTGCAGTTATCCGAACGGTCAATGTCTGCTTTACACCAAGATGCCTCGCACACCACCGAACCTGTTGCCCTGCTTCAATCAGTCCCGTCGTGACCCCACCAATCGCTTTTTCTCCCGTTTTCTTTGTCGAGTACATATGCAAATCAATGCTCCGTGCCAAATCAAAAACAACAGACAGAGGAGCTTTAATAACGGTATCTAAAATAAGCTGCGGCATAACACTTCTATAATAAATTTGACACGAATTTCGTAAAATTCAGGAATTTCTTTAGGATCGAGCACAAGAATTCTCTAAATTGACCTGCCGCATCCGAAAGACGGCTAAACAATAATCATGATAACATTAATTCGATTCGAACAATCAGATTTTCCTCGTTTCAAGTCCTGGATTGGATCCGAAGAGGATCTATTGCAGTTTGCAGGTCCCTATTTCTCCTTTCCGATTACTGATCTCCAACTTGAAAAATATATTCAGGACCCAAAACGCCGTATCTTTAAAATAACCGATACTGCCACCAAAGAAATTATTGGCCACTGCGAGCTAAACTTCGAACGGAACACCCCAAGACTGTGCCGCATTCTTATTGCAAAAAATTCCGAACGAAATAAAGGCTATGGCAAAAGTACCGTAAACGCATTATTAAAACTGCTCTTTATCGAAGACAACTATGACACTGCTGAATTAAATGTTTATGACTGGAACAGCCATGCAATCCGCTGTTATGAAGCTGTAGGTTTCCGGATCAACAAAAATATTATTTCAGAAGTAACGATTGGTCATTCGACCTGGAAAAGCGTCCTTATGCAGATAAGCAAATCTGACTGGAAAGCTAATTTAGCACGATGAAAAACAAACAAAAAATAAAGCGAATAACAATATGCTTGCTGATAACAGGTGTATTGCTCGGTTTCTATAGCTGGAAAATAGAGCCGCATTGGGTAAAATATGAGCAAGTCAACCTAACTATAAATCATTTACCTGAAGCACTGGAAGGAAAATCGCTGGTCCAAATTTCGGACATCCACATCGGCAACTACGTGGATAAAGATTTTATAAAAGGAACTTTCAGTAAAGTCACCGCATTAAATCCCGATATCGTGGTATATACCGGCGATTTTGTACGGCTTGTCAAAGATAAAATGCCATTAGCAGAGCTCAATGAAGTCATGCGGATTGCACCAAAAGGTAAACTGCAAACATTGGCAATCCTTGGAAACCACGATTACGGAAAGAATTTTCAGGACCGCACCGCGGCAGATTCAATCGTAAACCTACTCCATGGGTATCATATTAACGTATTGAGAAATGAAAGCGTAACAGTCCAGGGATTACGCATATTCGGTATAGATGATTTGTGGGGTACAAACTTTGATCCCGCTAAAGCCCTGAAGGACTATGTCCAATCAAAAGCCAGCCTGGTCTTATGCCACAATCCCGATGCTGTTGACCTCGATGTCTGGAATAGCTACAATGGCTGGATTCTGGCTGGACATACACACGCAGGGCAAGTACGAATTCCTTTCTGGGGCTCTCCTATCCTACCTGTACAAAACAAAAACTACGATCAGGGAATAAAAAGAATAAGCGGAAATAGGACATTATATGTCAATCGGGGATTAGGTCACAGTATCCCCGTCAGATTCAATGCCAGGCCCGAGGTAACAATTTTCACCTTGAAAAAAGAATAAAAATTGAACTACGACAGTTTAAAACTGATCTTTTAAAGAAGATAGGGATAGAATGCCGTGTGAATTGTCTGTCTATAATCCTCGAAAGGATCTATCCCTTGCTGTCTACCCAAAACAGCATAACTTGAACTCCAAAAATCTGAAACAATGAAAAGCTGACGTACAAATCTCTTTAAATTCAACAGCGGGATTTCGCTACGGAACATCCCCCCATCAGCGTAATACATAAATAAGGAAACCAGCTGCCCCTCGCGCTGTTCAACCAAACGTCTATAGGATTCGGCAATCCTAGGAATCCAGTTACAGATTTCAACAAAATTCTCAAAAATAAATCTATACTTATCAATCAGTACATAGGAGCCTTCGATAAAACCGTCCAATAATTGCTGAAACGAGACGCCCCTTTTTTCTGGAAGCAAAATCATTTTCTCATAGCCAGCCTCAAGTAACTGAAAGATGTGAAAAATAATATCTTCTGTATGCTTAAAATGATAGTGAAGATTACCGGCACTTATCCCCATTTCTTGTGCGATCTGACGTGTCGTTACCGTGCGTATACCATCCCGGTTATAGATTTTCAGCGCTTCGCTAATAATTTTTTCTTTCGTATTCACGATACAAATTTAGAACAATTGTTCTAAATTTGTATCGTGAATTATTAAATAAGACAATAGAATGGAAAAATCATCAAACAATTGGCTAATAAGACAGTTTAAGGAACTAAAACAAACTTTGATTCCGGCAAATCCGAACGATAGCCCCTGGAAAAAATTCGGCAAACAAACAGCATTTTTTATGTTTTTAACCTTAATGGCATGTGGAGCTATCGCAATGTTAATCGCAGTGTCTTTTGCACACTAAGCAAGGAACTGTTTGATGGTTTATTTATTTTTTACTGGTTTTGCTGGTTTTTCATCCGATTCAGCAGGTCGGTGAATGCTCCAATTCCATACTTGAACAATTGGTTAACCGATTTGGTATTTGTCCCGATCATTATTCATTTTTCATCCGTGATTGGAAGTTTTCTATTCAACAAAAACAGGGCACACGGCTACCCTCTATATCAAATCTGGACGATTTCTTTCTTGGTATCTATCCTTTTTGAGTGGATCATGCCTAAGTATACAAGCTATAATACCGGAGATATTATTGATATTTTGGCTTATTTTAGTGGCGGTTTATTCTATTTCTGTTTTCACCAACCCTATTACATAAGGAGGAATTTTCAATTAGCACAACAGCAAGAAGCTGCGAGCTCGCCCAATCCAGATGCGAACGTAGTGCCCTAAAAAAATAGGTACTTAAAAACAGAAAATCAGCCTTATCAATCAACGATTCTCAAACAATATCCTCCTATCGCTATCGGAGCGCGAAAAATAGGCCAGATAAGGCAAAAAAAAACCTTTGTTTGATTCCAACCATTATGACATCAAACAAAGGACCTTATATTAACAGCACTTCACAGACTAAGTGTCTTGTTTCCTATTAGTACTCAATCAATACTTCAGTGACTTGCGCTCCTTGCTTAGCACTTTTGAATTTAAATTTAACCTTTTGATTGAGGTTTAATTTCTGTCCGACAAGACGATCATTGAAATAAATAGATTGCTGCGTATCGCTGTCCCGAATAAACCCATAGTTAGATTCTGTATTGTAGTGAACAACCTTTCCAAAGGAATAGTCATCTTGATGGTTCGAGGCCATACTAGGACTCTCTCCTTCTTTCAATTTAATTGCAGGTCTATCAGAGATATTCCCATGCTCGTCAACATAAGCAAACAATTCTTCTAACGACTTCCCTTTGTCATTATTTGTTTTGTTGAATTCTTTTTTTTCAATTTTCTGTTGTTTTTTGAGTAGTTTCTTTTTTTCTCGTTCTTTTTTGTTAAATGTAATTTGGCTTTTGCTCATTCAATATGGATTAAAATAAAATGTTCCCGAAGAGGTTACGGACCTTTAGAGCTTCGTTGAAAAGATAAAAATGCGAGGTATACTAAGGAGATAATTGCAAATATAAGAAAAATTCTTCAAAAAAGGGATATCTAAAGATCTTGTCCCCCAGATTTTAAGCTAGAACCGGTTCGTTTCTTCGATTTTAAACAGCAAATGCAAAGACTGTTATCTTATTGGCTAAACGGACTCGAGTACGGCTCTTAGGAGCGACAAGCATTTTCAACCATAGCCTATCTATACCAATCCTATAAAAGCGATCTATTTCAATCACAAAAATTGAAAACTTTCATAAAACAAAAAGGTCATTTGGGCGTTATTTTGAGAAAAAACTATGGAAATAAGAAACATCGAAAGGGAAGACAGAGGCAATTTTATTGCAGAAGTTGAAAATAGTGAAGCTGGAATTTTAGAGTATACTTGGCAAAACGATCATGAGTTTTCTATTGATCATACGGAGGTCTACGACGAATATAAGGGAATGAGTGTGGGAAAAAAATTGGTACTGGAGGCGGTTGACTATGCCCGAAAGAATGATGCCAAAATTATCCCAAATTGTCCCTATGCGAAAGCTATTTTCGACAAAACAATAGCTTTTCAAGATGTATTGGCATAAAAAAGCCGTTTTATCCTGTCGATAAAACGGCTTTTTTATAGTGTATTGAGTGGGTTAAATCACAATATTGATTATTTTTCCTTTGACAAAAATAATCTTTTTGATCGCTTTCCCATCTAAATGTCGTTGTACATCAGCATGTGCTTTAATCGTATCTTCTACTGCTTTTTGATCTAAATCAAGCGCCAATGATAGATTGAATTTCATTTTACCATTGAAAGATACCGGATACGCAAATTCAGATTCAACTAAATATTCTGGTTTAAAGACAGGATATGAAGCGTACGAAAGTGTGCCCGCTTCATTACCCAGCAGTGCCCATAGCTCTTCGGTGATATGTGGCGCATAAGGCTGGAGAATAACCACCAACTGTTCCAATATTTGTCGTTTATTACTCTTCAGATCCGTCAATTCATTGACACAGATCATAAAGGCTGATACGGAAGTATTGAATGAAAAACGCTCAATATCTTCTTCCACCTTTTTGATAATTTTATGCAAAGCTTTAAATTCCGCTTTGGATGGATCTTCATCAGAAACATTGAAATTACCTTCAGCATCGTGGAAAAGGCGCCATACTTTACGCAAGAACTTATAAACCCCTTCAATACCATTGGTATTCCAAGGTTTAGCTTGCTCCAATGGACCTAAAAACATTTCATATAGGCGCAGTGTATCCGCTCCATACGACTCGATAATATCGTCCGGATTGACCACATTGAATTTGGATTTCGACATTTTCTCCACCTCACTACCACAGATATATTTACCATTTTCCAATACAAATTCAGCATTAGCAAAGTCCGGTCTGAAGTTTTTAAATTTTTCTAAATCCAGCATATCATTGGAGACAATATTAACGTCTACATGCAATGGAATTGTTTTATAATCGTTTCTTAAACCATAGGACACAAACTGGCTAGTACCTCTGCCCTCTTCATCGAGCACACGGTATACAAAATTTGAGCGTCCTTGAATCATTCCTTGATTAATCAATTTACGGAATGGTTCTTCCTCATTTTGGTAACCCAAATCTTTTAAAAACTTGTTCCAAAAACGCGAATATAATAAGTGTCCTGTAGCATGTTCAGAGCCTCCAATATATAAATCCACGGCTTTCCAATAATCTACAGCTTCTTTGGAGGCAAAATCACCCTCATTCTTCGGATCCATATACCTAAACCAATACCATGAAGAACCCGCCCATCCTGGCATCGTGCTCAACTCATATTCGTATTGATCTTCATATTTCCAATCTTTAGCTCTTCCTAAAGGAGGTTCTCCTGATTCTGTTGGTAAATATTTATCCACCTCAGGTAACAATAGTGGTAATTCCTCCTCCTTAATTAAATAAGGTAATCCATTCTTAAAGTAAACTGGCACTGGCTCCCCCCAATAGCGCTGACGTCCAAAAATAGCATCGCGCATACGGAAGTTTACTTTCGCCTTTCCCAATTTAAGCTCCTCTAATCTTGCAATTAAAGCTGGTACAGCCTCCTGATAGGTCATGCCATTGATAAAATCGGAATTGATGTATTTCCCATCCTTATTAGGATCGGCTTCTTCTTCAATATTTTGTGTATCGGAAATAGGAATAATCTCTAGGTTGAAATGTTTAGCAAAAACATAGTCACGTTGATCACCACTAGGAACAGCCATAACAGCACCTGTACCATATCCTGCAAGGACATAATCCGCAATCCAAATTTGTACATTTTGTCCTGAAATCGGATGCTTGGCATAGGAACCTGTAAAAGCTCCTGAAACTGTTTTTGTATCGGCCATACGATCCAATTCAGATTTCTTTGCCGTCTTCTCGATATACGCATCGACTTCAGCTTGTTGTTCAGGAGTTGTCAATGCTGCGACCAATTCATGCTCTGGCGCCAAAACAACAAATGAAACACCAAATATAGTATCTACACGCGTCGTAAAAACTTCGATGACCGTATCTAATTGCGGTACCGGGAATTTCACAGAAGCACCGACCGATTTCCCGATCCAGTTTCGTTGCATTTCAATCAATGGTTCTGGCCAATCAACCGTATCCAACCCTCTTAACAAACGATCCGCATAGGCAGTAATACGCATAGACCACTGCATCATCTTCTTTTGCTCAACCGGATATCCACCACGCTCAGAAACACCATTGATTACCTCGTCATTCGCCAATACTGTACCTAAAGCAGCACACCAATTTACCGTACTTTCACGTAAATAAGCAATCCGATATTTCAATAACTCACGTTGTTGCTTTTCTTCATCAAAAGATTTCCATTCTTCGGCGCTGAATTCCAACACATCTTCATCAGAAACCGCTGCAATGGAAGCAGAGCCACTTGCTGTAAACCTCGCTATCAACGTTTCGATCGGTTCGGCTTTATCTGATTCTTTATTATACCAAGAATCAAACAATCTCATAAAAATCCACTGTGTCCATTTGTAATAAGCAGGATCGGAAGTACGTACTTCGCGGCTCCAATCATAAGAGAAGCCAATGTTATCCATTTGCTCACGATAACGATTGATATTTACCTCAGTCGTAACAGCAGGATGCTGGCCAGTTTGAATGGCATATTGCTCTGCAGGAAGTCCAAAAGAATCATATCCCATCGGATGCAATACATTGAAACCTTTCAAACGTTTATATCTTGAAAAGATGTCCGAAGCAATATATCCCAGCGGATGACCAACGTGCAATCCCGCTCCAGAAGGATAAGGAAACATATCCAATACATAGTATTTTGGCTTTTGATGCGTATCGGACGTTTTATACGTTTGATGATCCGCCCAAAACTTTTGCCACTTTTTCTCTAATGATTTGTGATTATACTCCATTTTTATTCGTAAGGAATTTTTATGACTTGCGAAATTACGATTTTAATACCGAAATGTGATAAAAGTTTTGTAGTTTGAACAATAAATTATAGTATTGAAAAGTTAATTAAACATAGGAAGAAAACAGTGTTCGAATAGATTTTTATCAAAGTAATTACAAGATTAATTCGAAATCTTCCACTCAAATAGTTACTTTCGCAAATAAATTTTTGCTTATTATGTCAGAATACGAATTAAGCACACAAAAAAGAAAAACAAAATCTGTATATGTATCTACGGTGATCAGTATCGCTCTTGTGCTGCTGGTAACAGGTATGTTGGGATTACTCTTGGTGCACGCTAAAAATCTTTCAAAATACGTTAAGGAAAATATTGTCTTAAATGTCATCGTGAATGATGGTACAAGTGAAGGTGATGTGCTATCCTTGCAAAAAGACCTTGAGAAGGATCCCTATGTACTCCGTACCGAATATATCAGTAAAGAATTAGCTGCAAAAAATCTAAAAGAGGATCTCGGTGAGGATTTCGTACAATACTTGGGGCATAACCCACTTCTGCCTTCTTTAGATGTTTACATGAAAGAGAATTATGCCAATACCGATAGTATTAAAACTTTTATTGAGAAGATCTCCAAAAACAATAAGATCAAAGAAGTTGTATACCAGGAATCATTGATTGACATGGTCAATCAAAACGTACGTATTATCGGTATGATTGTTTTGGCATTTGCGGTCATTCTACTCATTATCGCCGTAGCTTTAATAAACAATACAATCCGTCTGGCAATTTACTCACAACGCTTCTTAATCAAAAGTATGCAACTGATTGGAGCGACTAAAAACTTTATCCGCAAGCCATTTATAACCTATGGCATCATTCATGGTTTGCTGGGATCTCTAATTGCAATTTTACTCCTCATTTTAACGCTTAAGTTTGCGCAGCAGCAAATACCTGAATTGGTCTTTTTACGCAACTGGTTTGAATTTGGAGTGATCTTTTTAGGCGTAATCTTAATTGGGATTCTCATTTCGGGACTTAGTACCTATTTCGCGGTAACAAAATACTTAAAGGCACAATCTAACGATTTATACAGATAAAAATGGCTCAAATAAAGAAATCTACTGAATCAGTAAACAAAGGTTCATTTGTATTCTCCAAAGTAAATTACCAACTGTTTATAGCTAGCTTAGCTGTTGTAATCATTGGCTTTGCATTGATGTCCGGTGAAACTGACATTTATAGTTTTACCAAGATTACCTTGGCTCCTATTGTTGTTGTTCTCGGGTTTGCCATAGGATTCGCAGCAATCCTATACCGTCCCAAAAACAAATCCAACTAAAGCATAATCTTATTTTAAACAGATGTCTATTATTGAAGCTATTATCCTTGCTATCATTGAAGGATTAACGGAGTTTTTGCCTGTATCGTCGACAGGTCACATGATCATTGCTACTGCCTTAATGGGTATTCAACCATCAGCATTTGTCAAATTATTTACGATTGTCATCCAGCTGGGAACGATATTATCCGTTCTAGTGCTATACTACAAACGTTTTTTTAAAACGCTTTCTTTTTATTACAAATTGATTATCGCAGCTATTCCGGCTTCTGTGCTGGGCTTGCTGTTCAACGATTATATTGACGCACTATTAGAAAGCCCTCTAATGGTCGCGGTCATGTTAGTGGTCGGAGGCCTGGTTTTACTTTTTGTTGACAAGTGGTTCAACAAGCCAACTGTTGAAGATTCGGACAAGGTTTCCTACAAACAAGCTTTTATGATCGGTGTATATCAATGTCTTGCATTGATCCCGGGCACCTCAAGATCTGCAAGTACGATTATTGGCGGTATGGCAGAAAAGTTAACCCGTAAAGCTGCTGCTGAATTTTCCTTTTTCCTAGCTTTGCCAATGATGTTTGGCGCTTCTGCAGTGAAGCTGTTGAAATTTTTCAAGGAAGGGAATACGTTTACAGGAGAAGAGCTTAATTTGCTCATCATAGGAAATCTAATTGGTTTCGTTGTTGCCATCGTTGCCATCAAGTCTTTCATTGGCTTTTTGACCAAATATGGTTTTAAAGCATTTGGTTGGTACCGAATCATCGTTGGTGTTATTATTCTTGCCCTTCTGCTTTCGGGTCATAGTTTACAAATTATCTAAAATCTTTGGATGGAAAATATAGAGGTTAGTGAAAACTCAGCGAAGTTCAACTTTGCTGAAGGAGAGATGCTGTTGATCGATAAACCTTTAACATGGACAAGTTTTGACGTTGTTGGTAAAGTCAGAAACTCCATCAAACCGTTAAAATTAAAAGTCGGTCACGCGGGAACTTTAGATCCGCTTGCGACCGGCTTACTTATTGTTTGCACAGGCAAACTCACAAAAAAAATTGACAGCTACCAAGCTGAGGACAAAGAATACACCGGTTCGATCACACTGGGAGCTACAACGCCTTCTTATGATCTGGAAACGGAAATTGATGAAACCTTTGCAATCGATCATATTACGGAGGAAATGATCCTTGAAGCTGCGAAATCCTTTGAAGGCGATATTCAGCAATTTCCACCAGCCCACTCGGCTATTAAAATAAATGGCGAACGCGTGTATGAAAAAGCCCGACGAGGCGAAGAAGTTGAAATAAAATCTCGCCAAGTACGCATTAATAGCTTTCTGATTGAAAAAATCGAACTCCCAAACGTGTATTTTCGTATCTCCTGTTCAAAAGGAACCTACATCAGATCACTAGCCTATGACTTTGGAAAAGTCTTACAGAGCGGCTCACATCTGAGTTCTTTGAGACGCACCAAAAGCGGGGATTATAAAGTAGAAAATGCATGGAATCTAGAACAACTTATCGCTGAAATAAAACGTCATAAAGAAATCATTAAATAACTTTACCGTCCCATTTTATTGATTCTTTATCTTATTTTTGCAAAAACTCCTATAAATGAAAATCTACAGAAGTTTAGATGATTTCTCACCAGTTGAAAATGCTGTTGTAACCATCGGTACTTTCGATGGTGTCCATATTGGCCATCAAAAAATATTGGCGCATTTAAAAGAAGCAGCTCAAAAAATTAATGGTGAGACAATTTTACTTACTTTTTTTCCACATCCACGGTTGATTATCAATCCGGATGATGATAGCTTACGCTTAATCAACGATATCGAAGAAAAGGTTAGTCAGCTGGGTAAAGTGGGAATTGACCATTTGATTATCATTCCTTTTTCCCGCGATTTCTCCAATCAGACTCCAGAAGAATACATTAGTAATGTTCTTGTTGGTAAACTGGGCACGAAAAAGATTGTGATAGGCTATGATCATCACTTTGGAAAAGATCGAAAGGGTTCTATGGGCGATTTAGAGCAGTTTGCATCTATATTTGACTACAGTGTTGACGAAATCCCCGAACAGGATATCAATGATATTGCTGTATCCTCCACACGAGTCCGTGAAGCGCTTATAAAAGGCGATATAAGAACGGCTAATCTTTATTTAGGTTATCCTTTTGAATTAACGGGAACTGTTATTAGAGGCGACCAAATTGGGCGTACAATAGGATTTCCAACAGCAAACCTTCAGGTCCACGAACCGCATAAGCTCATACCTGCCTATGGTATATATGCTGTGGAGGTATATATCTATAACCATATCCAAAATATCACTACAGGGGAGTATAAAGAAGAAAGTCCTGTATCAATTGCTAAGGGTATGGGCTATATAGGGACCAGACCTACTGTCGATGGTATGAATCGTGCTATTGAGATCAGCCTATTTGATTTCGATCAGGATATTTATGGTAAGACATTACGCGTCAAATTCCTCCATTTTATCCGTCACGATGAACGGTTCGATTCACTTGAAGAAATGAAAGCTCAGATCAAAGCAGACGAAGTAGAAATCAGAAGCCTTATTGGATAACAGTATGTCATTTATAAAATAAAAAAGCGGGAATTCCCGCTTTTTTATTTTATAAATGACTATTTTTCTCTTCCTTGTAAAGGAAGTGTATTTATTTCAGAAGTGCTTCTATCCCCAATCTGTAGCTATCCAAACCAAAACCACAGATCACGCCTCTACAATTCTTTGCCAAAAACGAATGATGACGGAATTCCTCTCTTTGATGAACATTACTGATATGAACCTCAATAACAGGCGTAGTGACAGCAGCAATTGCATCTCCAATGGCAACAGAAGTATGCGTGTAAGCCCCTGCATTCAATACAATTCCATCAAATTCAAAACCAACTTCGTGGATCTTGTCAATTAATCCTCCTTCTGAATTGCTTTGAAAATAATGTAATTGCACCGTTTCAAACTGTCCTTTTAGCTCTTCAAAATAGCTCAGGAAGTCCTGGCTACCATAAATTGATTTTTCCCTTATGCCCAATAAATTCAAGTTTGGGCCGTTCAGTATGAGGATTTTTTTCATTGGAATATAATTATCTTTTGTGCATGTCCATTTACGATTTGACTACACGCAATTATTCTGTTTAAATCAATAGTTTTTAAGTCAACCTTAATGCTAAGCTAGCAGGCCCTCAAGGAGCAATCACTCCCTATGCTGTCAATTTGCCCTGAGACATGATTGTAAAGACAAACTATATATTGACTGTCCTAACAGAATCAATATAGTTTGTCTATAGATCCGTTTATAAAAATTGCTATAAATCGTTATAAATTGCACGGAAACTGGAGCGAAGTCCAAATGAAACCACTCCTGACTTACTGACAACAGGCGTATCATATTGCGCTTTTGCATATCGTTGGGTATAACCGAGTTCTAAACGAAGATTATACTTCGGGTTAAGCACATAGGCAGCCTTCGCATCTGCATAGTAGATATTATTCTTTATCCCTTGCGCGATATGGTTTCCGTATAAATTTGGTATCGTATTATAGGATTGAAAGATGTTCCCTCCCATATTACTTCCATCAGGTAGATCAAGTCCATTTTGGGTGAACATGCCCTGTAGCGAAAAGTCCCATCGATCCCAGGCATAATTCACAAGACCGACAAGCTCTCTAAAGTTTGCTCCTTTCGGATGCGCCAATGGTTCGGCATTGTTGCTATAGTTTGAATATGATTTAAAGTGCGCATAAGTATAAGGTCTAGCCGTATTATACTCCGCTAAAAAACTCAGGTTTTTGACACCAAACATATCATATCCCCTTACACCAAGTTGTGCTCCCCATTTATTATGTGCATATCCATTGCCTGCGAAAAACTCTTTCGCCGTAAATTCTCCTAACAAAAACTGGCCGTATACTGTCAAATTATAAGGAAGCTTATATTTTGAGGTTAAACCCAAAAACATTTTATCGGGTGAAGTCGAGTTATTGCTTTCGACAGGACGAATAAAGATAATTGGACTCAAATAACTAAAATCAAAACCTCTTTTCCCAGCTTCATCCTGCGCTGCCCAAACAACAGATTGAAAAAAGCCTACCGACAATTTATTGGTTACATTCCAATCCAAGTATTGAAAGGCGCCCCATTTCTTCCCATCTCCTAAACGTCTGTTATTTTGCCCCTCCATAGGATATGTACCCGTTAAATCCTGTCTAGGGTGCGTAGGATCATTCATATAAGCCCAGATTGAGGTATATTGAACATTTCCTATCGTCCCAGTCAATTTCAGATGCGCATAGTTTGAGGAGAAATCGGATAAAAGCATGGATCTATACCCATCCCCAATAAAGTTTTTGTCATAAGCCAAAGTTGCCTGGATATATTTATGGGCGTCATAGGTCATGCTCGCTGTCGCATACATCCAGTCCATTTTATTTTTAGACTGAAATTTCGTATTTCCCTGGCCAGGAACAACTTTATTTGCAACAATATAATCATCAAGGTATTTCGGAAAGACCGCCTGACTTTCAAATGCGGAAGTATTGAATGTAAATTTATTCCCCACATTCAATCCCACCTGAAATCCTCTGCTATTCATCCAAGTACGCCGTTTATCACCCTGCATGTCCTTTCCAATATAAAGATCAGGCAAAAAATCAGCGTAGAATGTATAATCGTCCTTCTCAACCTGCACAAGATGCTCATTAAAAATCTTACGCATAAACCAATTGGAAGAAGAAACAGGTTTATTGGATTGTATGGAATCAAACTTGGCTAACAATAAAGAGTCTTTAATGACGAATGGTTTAGCCGAAGTATGCATTCTCGTCTCCGTAGAATAAACCACATCGTTCATTTTTTGATAAAAATGATACGAATAAGGTTGGCTTTTAATCTGGGCAAAACCTCCGAAGGAAATACCTACTCCCATGCTTGCCAGCATTATTCGGAGTAAATTATTATTTTTTGTTATATTCAGCCTCATAAAATTATTTCAAAGATTATTTTTTCTAGCAAAATGCATTCCTAAACGCAAATTAACCGAATAAAATTGACTTTATTCATATGTTCAGTCAATTTTATCATGCTAAATCGTATTTGCTGTTCCTTTTATTCAAAAATATTTATATCTTGCATCTCATTAAATAACCTTATATAACATAAACAGCCTTAATAAGCATGAAACGCAGAACATTTATCCAAAACGCAACCCTGTTGACTGCAGGTGCACTTACAAGCAAATTTTCCTTTGCTCAGGAACATTCTTTTCCTACTGTACGAACGGTTAAAGAGAAAAGACTTTTTTCCAGCAAGGTAATCGAAGATGCAATTGTAGAATTTCAGAAAAATGTTAAGAATAAGGAACTGGCTTGGTTATTTAACAATTGTTTCCCGAATACCTTGGATACGACCGTATTTCCCTATGTTCAAAATGGCCGGAATTACACTTATGTAATCACGGGAGATATTGATGCGATGTGGCTGCGTGACAGCAGTGCGCAGGTATGGCCGTACCTTCCTTTTATGAAAAAGGATAAAAAATTGCAGGATCTTATTGTTGGTTTAATCCAAAAACAGAGTAAATGTATCAATATTGATCCCTACGCCAATGCATTTTATAACGATCCAACAAAAAAAGGCGAATGGTTCAGTGATCATACAAACATGAAACCTGGAATTCATGAACGAAAATGGGAAATCGATTCATTATGTTATCCAATTCGATTAGCCTATCATTATTGGAAAGAAACTAATGACAGTAGTCCGTTTAATGAAGAATGGCTGGAAGCTCAACATAAAGTATATCAGACTTTCGTTGAACAGCAACGTAAAGATAGTTTAGGTCCTTATAAATTTGAACGGACAACCTCCAGAGGATCTGACACATTACAAGTAGATGGCTATGGATATCCTGTAAATCCGGTTGGTTTGATCTGCTCTAGTTTTCGACCTTCAGACGATTCCACTATTTTCTCATTTCTGATTCCCTCCAATTTATTTGCAATCGTTAGCCTTAGACAGTCTGCGGAAATTTTGAAGAAGGTCAAAAATGAACAGACACTCGCAGCTCAAATGGAAGCATTGGCCAATGAAGTGGAGGCCGCGGTCAATAAATATGGAATCATAGACCACCCTACGTTGGGGAAAATATATGCCTTTGAAGTAGATGGATTTTCGAGTCATCTGATGATGGATGACGCAAATATTCCAAGCTTGTTGGCCCTACCCTATTTAGGTGCTGTAGATCTAAATAACGAAGTTTACCAACGCACACGGAATTTTGTTCTTTCCGACAAAAATCCATTCTTTTTTAAGGGAACAGCAGCAGAAGGCATTGGTGGACCTCACATAGGAAGAGATATGATATGGCCGATGTCCATTATTATGCGAGCGCAGACCTCAACAAATGATGATGAGATTCGTCATTGTATTAAAACCCTGGTCAATACACATGGTGAAACTGGATTTATGCATGAATCTTTTCATAAAAACGATCCTAAAAAATTCACAAGACATTGGTTTGCTTGGACAAATACATTATTTGGCGAATTAATTTGGAAAATATATAAAGAGAAACCATCTTTGCTTCAATAAATCTGAAACTTGTAACACAATGTTATAAGTGAAAGAGCTTATAACATTGTGTTATGGATAATTTATCAAAATCTGGGCCTATTGGCATTTTTGACTCTGGTTATGGGGGGCTTTCCGTATTTAAGGAAATTCAGCATCTTTTGCCACAGTACGATTATATCTATTTAGGCGATAACGCCCGTGTTCCATACGGTACAAGATCCTTTGAAACCGTTTATAACTACACCAAACAATGTGTTTTTAAGCTATTTGACCTAGGCTGTAACCTCGTAATCTTAGCCTGCAATACAGCTTCAGCAAAAGCACTAAGAACCATTCAACAAAACGACCTTCCTCCAGGAAAGAAAGTTCTTGGCGTCATTAGACCTACGACAGAAATCGTACACAATTTTACGAAAACAAACAAGATAGGTATTTTAGCGACTACAGGAACTGTAAAATCTGAATCTTATAAAATAGAAATACACAAGTTCAATCCAGAAATTGAAGTTTTCCAGCACGACTGCCCTTTTTGGGTTCCTTTAGTAGAAAACAATGAAATCAATACAGAAGGTGCTCATTACTTTGTAGAAAAGGATTTGCGCGAGCTTCTACTACAATCGGATCAGATTGATACCATTGTGCTGGCCTGTACCCACTATCCTTTATTACTGCCCGTAATCAAAAAATATACGCCCGGCAATATAAAGATAATCTCTCAGGGGCCTATTGTTGCAAATAGCTTAAAAGAATATCTCAGTAGACATCAGGAAATTGAAACAATTTGTTCCCAAAATGGTCAATTGGCCTTCTATACGACAGATGATCCGAGAGACTTTGAAAGCAAAGCAAAAATATTTTTTGGGCAGCCAATAGCGGCAAGCCATATCAGTGTTTAAAAAATAAAAAGCTACGATTTTTAAAACTTTTGCTTCCCAATTTTCGTTATTCTGATAAAAGGGAGATATAATGAAAAAGAACTTTATAACCATAGCCTATAATCAAGACACACAGCATTGCGAATCCAAAGAATTTTCAAGCATCCAAGAAAGTGCTGACTATTTTAAAACTTTCGAAACCTCTGCACAACCCAACTATGTGCCGGTATGTATTTACAATTTAAACACAAATACAATTCTTGATATAAGTGATTATTATATCAACAAGGACACGGAACTCCAACAGATAGTAAAAAATTGTTTAGCAGCAAAGTAACTCCTTTAATAGGTATAAAACAATTAAGCTGAACTAGCATTTCACTTTTTATTTCATAGGTAATGTATATATATTATTACATGCTAGAAAATAATATTTCATTAATTTTTAATATCTTCAAGCAGATAATCAGACAACAAACAAGTCAAAGATAATGAAAACCAAACTGACACTAAGCCTTTTAACCGTATCTTTAGGATTAACGGCATGTAATTCCAATCATGCGAATTCAAATTCAAGTTCGGATAGCAGCGCAAATTCTGCAACTGACACCACAAGCTACCCTCCAGTAGAAACACAAAAGGCAAACACAGATTATAAACCAGCATTTGCCGGACAAACCAGAATTCAAGGTGCGAAAACGACGACTCCTTTCGAAGGGAAGGTAATCGCAGAAGGATTAAAATCACCTTGGGGAATTACTACACTGCCCGATGGCCGATTATTAATTTCAGAAAAAGAGGGTGACTTTCGTATTGCAAGTACAGACGGCAAGCTAGGAGAACCGATCAAAGGTTTACCTCCAGTAAATAGCAGCGGCCAAGGAGGGCTTTTAGGATTACGTCTTGACCCAAATTTTGAATCAAATCGGATGATTTACTGGGTTTTCTCGGACAATACGGCTGCGGGAACTTTGACGGCAGTTGCAAAAGGAAAACTGTCGGCAGACGAGAAATCAATAGAAGGTGCTAAAGTGATCTATCAGGCAACTCCGGCACATAAGGGGAATCTGCATTATGGCGGCCGTATCATCTTCGATAAAGAAGGAAATATTATTCTGAGTACTGGTGAAAGATCAGATTTGGTTACTAGACCACTGGCACAAGACCTGAATGCAGCATTGGGCAAGATCCTGCGCATCACTACAGATGGACAGCCTGCACCTGGCAATCCATTTATAGGTAAGCCGAATGTCCGTCCCGAAATTTACAGCTATGGACATCGCAATCCACAAGGACTCGTACTACATCCAGAAACAGGTGATCTTTGGGAAACTGAATTTGGCCCTCGGGGTGGCGATGAGCTGAATAGAATACAAGCAGGCAAAAACTATGGGTGGCCAACAATTACATATGGTATAGAATATAAAGGAGATAAAGTTGGTGAAGGCATACAGCAAAAAGACGGTTTAGAACAGCCTGTTTATTATTGGGACCCTGTCCTCTCCCCTAGCGGAATTACTTTCTATACCGGACAAAATATTCCCGAATGGAAGAATAATCTTTTTATTTGTGGTTTGAGCAGCATGCACATTGCCAGAATTATACTGAAGGATAACAAAGTGGTTGGAGAAGAACGTCTACTAGGCAGTGAAGGACAACGATTTAGAGATATCACGCAGGGCAAAGATGGCGCGCTGTACGCTATCACAGATATCGGAAAATTATATAAAATTGATAAAAAATAAATAATACTTCGATTCGACGCAGCCCCTCTCCAATGGGCTGCGTTTTATTTTGACCTAGTGCTAAAAAACACATTTTCAATTATTTTTTATTGACCTTATTTGCTATATTTCTTTTCAAACATGACAACAGCTCTAGTTTGGCTCGATTATTGATCATCTATTAGCGAATCAATAAATTATTATATGGTAAAAAAAGAAAAAATGAAAAAATTATTAGAAATTAATCCCTTGTCATTCTATATGACCAACTGGGGATTCGTAAACAACACCGCCCCAAAAAGAACGCGCAAAACCTGCCAACCTTCTCCCAAAAATTAAGCGTTCTTGCTTAAACAATTCAACTAAAATTTATTAAAATCATCTGCTGATATCCTCCATACGGATATTAAGTAAGAGATTTATTTCTTTTACTAGATCCGTATGGAGGGCATTAAGCTATGCGAAAAAATAGGCCAATGCGATTACGATGATAATACAAGCAATCATAATGTATTTATTCAATTGGCTATTTTTCTCTCCTTCGTCACTTTTATAGTGATAATCTCGTTTGTTGGGCAAATTCATAAGCTTGTTTTTATTCATGATGAAGTTACGGACTTTTTTCCATATTATTCGTGATGATAAGGCTCACCCTTCATGATAGAAAATGCTCGATAAAGCTGTTCTGTAAAAAACAAACGAATCATTTGATGTGAAAATGTCATCTTGGACAATGAAATTTTTGAATTTGCGCGATCATAAATTTTTTGGTCAAACCCATAGGGACCGCCAATAATAAATACCATATGCTGAACACTTTGCACCATCATTTTTTCCAGATAAGCAGAAAACTCCAAGGAGCGAAACTCTTTTCCATGTTCATCCAGCAGAACGACTAAATCTTGAGGCTGTAATTGTTTCAGAATCAAAAGAGCCTCCTTATCTTTCTGCTGCTCAGCAGAAAGATTCTTGACATTTTTGATGTCGGGTATCACCGTAATATTAAAGTTCACATAAAACTTTAACCGTTTAATATACTTTTCAATACCTTCAATCAGGTATTTGTCATCCGTCTTCCCTATACAAAGTAACGTTATCTTCATTTAAACATTTTATAAGTTATTGTTGTGAATAGCCCTAGAGAAGCCAGTTTTCTAGATCCAAAAGAATACCTCTCTTCCTGTTTCTGGACCTTGTCAAATGCCGTTCACAAACTTTTATCCAAGAGCTGTTACGCTAATAAATAGCGCATACATACAATTGAGCAAAGTTCTGATTTTATTTAAAATAAACACAATCAAAACAACAAAAAAACATTCCCCCCATTTATTCGTTTAGTTATAAAACATTTATTTTCTCGTACACGCTTAAAACATCACGTTGAAAATGGATAATAAGCTAGCTTTCATAGGCATCGCGAAGACCAATGTAGCATAGGACAATAAGTAGTTCAGGAAATCCAATAACTAGGAATAATCGACTACATTTAGCCCCATAAAAAGACGTAAAATTGTACCTGCTCATGGAAATTATAATAACATGGAAATGCAAACAAAATAAGTATACACATGAAAATAATCAAATCAATTATCCTTATCGCTTTAAGTTTAATAGCACATGAAACCTACGCTCAAACAACTGCAGCAGACAGCACCAAAACCTGGATCATCAAAGGAGAAAACACTTTTTTGATCAACCAAAGTTCATTTTCCAATTGGGCAGCAGGTGGGGTAAATTCATTTTCCGGCAACCTAACTCTCAATTACGACTTCAATTACAAGAAAGGCAAATGGTCATGGGACAACAAAGTTCTGGCAGCTTATGGGCTAACCTTTCAAAAAGAATCGGACTGGCGAAAAAATGACGACCGATTAGTATTAAACAGCTTGTTGGGCCATCAAGCGTCCCAATACTGGCTATATACATTCTTTTTAAATTTCAACACACAATTTGCCGATGGTTATGATTACACAGCTTCACCCAAAAAACGGATATCCAGATTTTTAGCCCCGGCGTATTTGAGCTTCGGACCTGGTTTTGCATACAAAAGATCTGATAACCTCAGATTCAACCTCTCCCCTGCGGCGCTCAGATTTGTATTTGTAAGAGACACACTCTTGTCTACACGATACGGTCTCGACCAAAACAGCAAATCCCGCACAGAATTTGGTGCATCATTTGACGCTTATTATAAAGTAAATTTAATGGAGAATATTTCATTTGAAAATATACTAAAACTCTATTCAAACTATTTAGATAAACCTCAAAATGTAGATATAGACTATACGGCCAATCTTTTTATGAAGGTAAACAAGTTTATCACCGTAAACGCAGGTGTACAGATGATCTACGATGACAATACTGCTATTCCGATTATTAAAGATAATGTTGAAGTTGGAAAGAGAAATTCTGCCCTACAAATTAGGCAAATTGTTGGAGCAGGTGTGACCTATAAATTTTAAAGATCAAAAAAACAGCAGGAACAAGCCCTCATAAGCAATATAAATTATAACTGCTATAAACGAAAAAACCGAATTTAAATCATTCGGTTTTTTCTATTATTAGGAATACTTACGTAAAATTAATTACTAAAATGGTGCATCATCAGGCATATCGTTCATTCGAGATGGCATCGTGATACCACCACTGAAGCCACCACCACTAAAATCATCAGCAAAGTTTGGCGACGGATTCAAGGCCGAAGCAGAAAAAGTAGCCGGCGCATCACCAAATCCATCTCCTCCGCCCATACCCGAAAACTCATCTTCTAAATCCACAAACTTCACAAACTTACCCACAAAGCGAAGTGGAACAATTCCGGTCTCCCCATTACGGTGTTTTGCAATAATAACTTCACCGACTCCCGCAGTAGGACGCCCCTCTTCATCTTCTGTCAAACCATAATATTCGGGTCTATATAAGAAAAGAACCATATCGGCATCCTGCTCAATAGAACCAGACTCCCGTAAATCGGACAACATTGGACGCTTACTATTTCCTGGTCTTGATTCCACCGCGCGACTCAACTGCGACAATGCAAGCACAGGAATATTTAACTCTTTGGCAACAGATTTCAAAGCACGGGAAATACTACCGATCTCTTGTTCACGATTCCCCCCACCTTTACCGTCTGCTTTTCCATGCATCAACTGTAGATAATCGACGATGACCATTTGGATATCGTATTGTGCTTTTAAACGTCTACATTTTGCTCTAAATTCGAACACGTTCAACGCTGGTGTATCGTCAATAATAATGGGCGCATCGGTTAAACGACCAATCCGCGAATGTAATTGTTGCCATTCATGATCAGCAAGATTTCCTTTTTTCAATTTCTCTTGCTCAATTTCTGTTTCACCAGCGATTAGACGATTGACAAGCTGAACGGATGACATCTCCAGCGAGAATACGGCGACTGCTTTACCGTGTTCCACAGCGGCATTACGCGCAACAGAAAGTACGAATGCCGTCTTTCCCATCGCTGGACGTGCTGCAATAATAACAAGATCGGAAGGCTGCCAACCTGAAGTCATACGATCCAAGGCAGTCAAACCCGAAGGCACACCTGTCAAACCATCTGTGCGGTCACGCAGCATCTCAAGATTAGAAATTGCCTCACGCATAATATCATCCATCTTCCTCGAATCTCTCCGCAAGTTATTCTGCGCGATATCAAACAAGCTTTTTTCAGCATGATCCAAAAGATCGAAGATATCTGACGTTTCATCGTATGAGCTATTAATAATTTCAGTAGAAACTTTAATAAGCTCACGCTGAATATATTTCTGCGAAATAATACGTGCATGATACTCAATATTAGCTGCAGAAACCACGCGATCTGTCAATTGCGTAATATAATAGGCACCACCGACCATTTCAAGAGCCCCCATGCGTCTAAGCTCAGAGGTAACGGTTAATATATCAATTGGAGAAGTCTTTTGAAAAAGGCCAAAAATCGCTTCAAAAATCTTTTGATGTGATTCTTTGTAAAACGATTCTGGTTTTAGAATATCAATAATTTCACTCAGCGCATTTTTCTCCAGCATCAAAGCCCCCAAAACAGCTTCCTCAAGATCCACTGCCTGCGGCGGAAGTTTGCCCAAACCGCTCACCAAATTATTTAATTTGGTACGACGTTCGCCATAATTACCCCGTTTGTTGTTATCCGTGTTATTCGCTTCAAAATTACTGTCGTTCATCATGATATTATATCAGAAATATAGCTTTGCTATCCTTATAAATTGAGATAGGATAACAAATGTATAAAAAATAAAATTCACCACCATGCGGAGTTACACACAGAGAAATTCAACGATCACACCCGAAACCTCAAAAAGCTTTGAAGGACACAGATTTACATAGCGAGTTTTCAACACTTACTGTTGAAAAGATGTTGAAAATAAAAATTCATCACTTAAAATCAACACATTAAAAAATGTTAATAACTTAAGCCATTGTGAATAAGCAAAATGGTAAAAAGTAATTCAATGCCCTCCACTATCGTCAAAACAAACTGACTTTCATATGAAAACAAATCCCTTTTTTAGCACTAAAAAATATTCATATATTGTATCTTTGTAACTATGACGCACGACTCCTCAACATTAAAACCCTATAAAGATACCAACGATGGGAAGAAGAAACAGGTAGCAGATATGTTTGACAATATCTCTCATTCCTATGATTTTTTGAACCATTTCATGTCTTTGGGTATTGACATTATATGGCGCAAAAAAGCCATCAATGCCTTAAAGTCCATAAAACCGCAACTGATGTTGGATGTAGCGACGGGAACTGGTGATTTTGCATTGGAATCAATTAAAATCTTGAATCCCAAAAAGATTATTGGTGTCGATATCTCCCAAGGAATGCTCGAAGTCGCTAAGAAAAAAATTGCGAGCAAGGGATTAGCGAATCAATTTGAAGTTCAGTTAGGAGACTCTGAGAGGCTTCAATTCGAAGATAATACGTTCGATGCTGTTACCGTAGCATTTGGTGTCCGTAACTTTGAAAACTTGGAGAAAGGCCTATCAGACATATACCGCGTATTAAAACCTGGTGGGAAAGCTGTTATTTTAGAATTTTCGAATCCAAAGAAATTCCCCATTAAACAGCTTTATAATTTTTATTTCAAGTTTATTACACCAACCATTGGAAAATTCTTTTCAAAGGATTCCAGTGCATATGAGTACTTACCAGAATCTGTTGCTCAATTTCCGGACGGCCAAAAGTTCGTTGCCATAAACAAAAAAGCTGGTTTTAATGAAACTATTGTTCGACCGCAAACATTTGGCATCTGTACAATCTATATTGCTACAAAATAGTACCATCTAAGATCTGGTTTTGAGTCCAATCGGATTAATTTTTAATATTAACGAGTTACAATATATGACTAAAACAGTTTTTATTACAGGAGCAAGTTCAGGAATTGGTCAGGCTTGTGCCGAAGTTTTAGCGAAAGAGGGTTACAATCTTTTACTTTGCGCGCGTAGGTTAAACCGTTTGGAAGCATTAAAAGATACGCTGCTAGCGGCCTACCCGACTATTCAGATCCATATTTTTGAGCTTGATGTTCGCGATGCAGAACAAGTTGCACATCAAATTAATGGTCTACCTCCAGCGTGGAAAAAAATAAATATTCTAATCAACAATGCTGGGCTGAGCCAAGGATTGGATCCTATTCAAGATGGTGATATCGGAGATTGGGACAGAATGATTGATACGAATGTAAAAGGTCTCCTATATGTGAGCAAATCTGTGATACCACTTATGGATACCGAAAACGGTGCTCATATTGTTAATTTAGGATCCATTGCGGGGAAAGAGGTTTATCCGAATGGAAATGTATACTGTGCGACAAAACACGCTGTTGATGCGTTGACTAAAGCTATGCGCATAGATTTGTTAACTCAGGGCATTAAAGTAACATCTATAGACCCCGGGATGGTGGAGACGGAGTTTTCGGAAGTTCGTTTTCACGGAGATCGGGAAAGAGCTAAAAATGTTTACAATGGTGTACAACCCCTGACTGGGAAAGATATTGCAGAAACGATCCTTTTCGTCATTACCAGACCAGCACATGTTAATATCAACGATCTCTTAATAATGCCTACAGCGCAGGCCACAGGCACACTTGTCAATCGAAAATAATTAAAATATCATGTCATTAGAAATACAAATAAATCAAGACATTAAGGCGGCAATGATCGCAAAAGACACGGCAAAATTACGTGGTTTACGCGCGATTAAAGCAGCTATTCTCTTAGCGAAAACCGAAAAAGGTCATGCGGAAGATCTTAACCAAGAGGCGGAGATTAAAGTTTTACAAAAACTTGTAAAACAACGTCGCGAATCTGCTGAAATTTATAAGACTCAAAACCGTGAAGATCTCTATGAAATTGAAGTCGAGGAAGAAAAAGTCATTGAGGCTTATCTGCCCAAACAGTTAAGTAAAGAAGAAGTTGAGACCGTCGTCAAAGCAATTATCGCTGAAACTGGGGCTTCTTCCATTAAAGATATGGGTAAAGTAATGGGAGCCACAAATCAAAAGCTTGCTGGACAAGCAGATGGAAAAACCATCTCTGAAGTTGTTAAAAGTCTTCTCGCATAAAACTCTTAAATCAATAGAGTCAAATTAAATTGGATATGTCTTTCCAGCCATATCGATTACATAATTTGACTCTATTTTTATTTCAATTATGGCTTTTCAGTGGAATCTAAAGAGTTTTGACGAACTCAACACGAAAGAATTATATCGTATTTTAAAGCTTCGAATGGAAGTGTTTGTTTTGGAGCAGGAATGTTTATATCCTGAATTGGACGATAAAGATTTTGCTTGTCTACATCTGTGGACAGAACAAGATGATCGTATTATAGCATACACGAGATTAGTTCCTCCTGGCCTTTCCTACCCACAAGCTTCGATTGGTCGGGTTATCGTCGCCGAGGAAGCTCGTGGAACTGGTCTGAGTAAACAATTAATGATTCATTCCATCGAATCTCTCTATAAAGAATTTGGTGAGGGTGAGATACAGATAGGTGCGCAATTTCATTTAAAATCCTTTTATGAAAAATTAGGGTTTAAACAAATCTCCGAGCCCTACCCTGATTATGGAATCCTTCATATTGATATGATTAAACCCGCAATTTAGTAAATTTAGGCATGCAAAACGTTGTCATCATCACAGCCGCTCTATTTGGCGGCCTCGCTATTATCCTAGGTGCATTTGGAGCCCATGCATTCAAAAAAATCCTATCAGCTGAAAAACTGGAATCCTTTGAGGTCGGCGTTCGATATCAAATGTATGCTGCTCTAACCCTATTGATTCTAGGATTCAATTTCCACTTTGAGCTTCAGTCTGAACGAGTCGCATTTTATCTGATCACACTAGGAACTATTTTATTCTCTGTAAGCATATATTTTCTATCGTTTGCAGAATACTGGAAAAAGAATCTAAAGTTTCTTGGCCCGATTACTCCGCTTGGCGGATTACTTATGATCGCAGGCTGGGTTGCTATTATCATTCGTTTTTTGTAGATTTGAACTAAATATGGCAATGATGTCTGCCTTGAACCGCCCTAATAAGCTGATGACGTCTACTATTTTAGTATAAAACAACAATTTTATATAAAGTGTAGACTTATGACTATAACACATTCAAATCAAAGCAATCTTCATTTTTTTCTTAAATGGCTTATCTCCTGTAGTGCGATAGGTTTCATCGTAGGATCTATTTGTGCGTTTTTTCTCTTTTCCCTCAATTGGGTAACGCAATACCGAGAAGCTCATCCTTGGATAATTTATGGACTTCCTCTAGCGGGATTTGCCATAGCATTATCCTATAAGTATTGGGGCAATCCATCAAGTAAAGGTAATAACCTCCTGATTGAAGAATACCTTCATCCCCAACGCCGCATTCCGCTTATCATGGCACCTCTCGTCCTATTCGGAACTCTGCTTACGCATTTGTTTGGCGGTTCGGCAGGTCGTGAAGGAACTGCCGTACAGATAGGTGGAGCAGTTTCCGATCAGCTCAATAGCCGGTTTGAATTCGATAAAACAGAACGTCGTATCTTAATATCAATCGGTATAACTGCAGGCTTTGCCGCTGTATTTGGCACACCATTAGCCGGAACCATATTCGGTTTAGAGGTTCTACTTATTGGCAAAAAAAGATATTTTGGTATAATTCCTTGTTTATTTACAGCCTATCTCGCTAATTTTAGCTGTCAATTGTGGAATATTCCACACACCCACTATCCAATTCATGATGTTATTCCGATGCTTTCCTTGACCAATATTGGATTTAGTCTCGCCGCAGGCATTCTATTCGGTATTACAGCATGGCTTTTTACATTTACCAGTGATTTCTTTAGCCTTCAATTCAAACGAATTAAATATCCTCTACTTAGACCAGTGATTGGCGGTATTATTTTGGTACTTATCATTACGTTATTCCATAGCAGTAACTATATTGGACTTGGTATCCCGATGATTCAGAACGCATTTGTCGATCAGTCGAACTATTATGACTTTATCATCAAATTACTTTTAACGACTTTCACCCTTTCTGCCGGATTTAAAGGCGGAGAAGTCACCCCGCTATTTTTTATCGGGGCAACCTTGGGGAGTGCGTTAAGCGCCGTTATTCCACTTCCAATCAGTCTGCTAGCCGCTATGGGCTTTGTAGCTGTATTTTCAGGCGCAACAAACACCCCTTTAGCCTGTATTGTCATGGGATATGAGTTATTTGGGATTCAACCTATTTTATTTATCGTAATAGCCTGTATAGCCGCATTTTTATTTTCCGGAAAAAAAGGAATTTATATTGCGCAAAAAGGCGGTTTAAAGGAAAAATTATATCGCAGACTCAATTTATAAACAAGACAATGCGCTTTCAGCTTCTCAGTCTATCTCCTTGTATCCCATTATGAACTACTTCAAATAAAAACAAGATAGGGCAAAAAATACATGCGAAGAAGAAGAGTGCAGACCACAATGAATGGGTGGATGAATTTAATAATGACACAAGAATTTTTTTGATATTTTTTTTTGATAAAAAAAGCCTAAATCATAAGTATGTTTTAGGCTTTTTAAGTTAAATCTTATAATCGCACTACAGGAGTTTTCCATGCAGAAAGAATGCAGCAACGGTAAAATAGATGATTAATCCGGAAACATCCACCAATGTAGCTACAAATGGCGCTGATGCCGTAGCTGGATCCAATCCGAACCGACGTAGGATAAATGGAATAAACGATCCTGACAAAGTCCCCCATAAAACGATAAACAATAAGGAAACAGCAACCGTAAAACCAATTGAAATCCAATAAGGGCCATAGTCATACAGACCAAGAAAATGCCAGGCCAATATGCGTAGAAATCCGATCGAACCCAATATTCCACCTAAGATCAAACCAGAAGAAACTTCGCGCTTCATCACGTACCACCAATCTTTAAGCTTTAACTCACCGAGCGCCATGGCACGAATAATTAAAGATGCCGCCTGCGACCCAGAATTACCGCCACTGGATATAATTAAAGGAACAAATAAAGCAAGTACAACCGCCTTTTCCAACTCTCCTTCAAAAAAGCCCATTGCAGAGGCTGTAAGCATTTCGCTAAAAAACAAGATGATCAGCCAGCCGGCTCTTTTTTGAATCAATTGCAACAAAGGAGTTTTAGTATAAGCCAGATCCAATTCTTCCATCCCTCCAAATCGCTGAATATCTTCTGTATCGCGATCTTCAATTCGATCCAACACATCATCAAATGTCACAATTCCAACCAATACCCCTGCTTCTGTAACGATAGGCAAAGCACTTCGGTCATACTTTTGAAAAATCTCGAATGCCTCTTCCATGGGTGTAGAGGCTTTAATCGCGGCAAAATTGTAGTCAATTAAGTCGGAAATCTTAGTAGAAGAATCCGATAGTAGTAATTGACCAATTTTTAAGTCATCGATCAACACGTTTTTCTCGTCAACTACGTAAATAAAATTAAGCGTTTCGGCCTTCCTTCCAAACACCTTGATATGCCGAAAAACATCATCCACGGTATAATAAGGACGAACTTGAACATACATTGGCGTCATAAGTCGGGCAATACTGTCCTCTTTATAACCAATCAGCTCCAAAGCCATCTGCTTCTCGCGCTCATTCAATAGATTGATCAGATACTTGATCAGATCATCAGGCAATTCAGACAGTAATTCATTACGCGTATCCGGCTTCAAATTATTCAGCAATTCGGACAGTTCATGTTCCGTCATGGATTTGATCAACGTATATTGAACATCCATTTCAAAAAAAGAAAAGATCTCCAATCTATCCTCCAAAGGATAGTCCATAAACTGTTGATGTTGTTCTCCCTTACTTAAACGCGATATTTCTTCCGCGATATCGGCTGGGTGTAATGCTGAATTTTGTTCCATTGGAAGAATATTTTAATGGATTTAGCGCAAAAGTAGCTTATTTTGTATGATTTTCAACAATCTGAAAAACTATTTTTCCCAATGGGAATTGCTGCTAGTCTTTCGTAAAATCGTCTACTACTACATTGAAGAGTACATTTGACTTGATATGCCCATGAACTTTACAATATCTTAAAAATTAATTAATCCAGGCGCTAGCTCCTCGGGCTCAAAACCAGCTTTAAATAGCCGGGCTGTTAAATTACCTTTCAGTTCTATATTTCCTTCATCTACATGCAACCAGCTCCCCTCACGTAAGCCTATGACCGGCTGAGGATTAAGTTGATGAAATTCCTGGATTCGCGTTTCCCTTGTCTCTCCTTTATGTGTAGAATTTGGATCCGGATCCAAATAATGTGGATTAATATTAAAAGGTAAGAAACCAAGTGCGTCAAAGCTAGGCGGATAAACAATAGGCATATCATTTGTAGTTCCTATTGTTAATCCGGTCAAATTGGACCCCGCAGATGTACCGACATATGGAATCCCCTTTGCGACTTGTACGCGCAATTGCTGTACCAAATCCAGCTCATATAGTGTTTTTAAGAGTAGAAATGTATTTCCTCCACCAATAAAAATAGCTTTAGCATCCTGAATAGCCTTCTTCATGTTATGAAACTCATGTAGCCCCCTAACCGTTATACCCCTATCTTTCAGTGCATCCTGCACCTTAACCGTATAACCGTCAAACGAAATTCCTGAGGGTCTCGCAAAAGGGACAAATAGCAATTCGTCTGACTGAATAAATTCTACAAAATCTTGCTTAATATAAGCTAAAAACTCACTACCGTAGATCGTACTCGTACTTACGACCAATAACTTGTACGCTGGATTAACATTCATCTTTTTTTCGCTAAAACATTAAAATAAAAAGTACCCTTGGCTTTGTCGATTGCGAAGCCAAAGGTACAGTTTTCGTTCCTTACTCTATACTATTTCTTATCGGTAGTCTTTTTTTCCGCACCCAATCTTTTATTTTCCTGCAGCGCTTTATGTAAAAGATATTCGATCTGCCCGTTAACACTTCTAAACTCATCCGCAGCCCATTTTTCCAATGCTTTGTACATCTGGTCGTCTAAGCGTAGCATAAAGTTTTTCTTATCCGCCATTTCATTTCGTTTATTGGTACAAAGTACCTGTATTTACAATTGGTGTCGCCGCTTTCTCTCCACAGAGCACCACCATTAAATTGCTGACCATTGCTGCTTTTTTCTCGTTGTCCAATTCTACAATATCTTTCTCAGACAATTTATGCAGGGCCATTTCCACCATCCCGACCGCACCGTCTACGATCTTTGCCCTTGCTGCCACAATTGCTGCCGCCTGTTGTCTTTGAAGCATAGCACCTGCAATTTCGGAAGCATAAGCCAAATGACTGATTCTGGCCTCTTTAATAATAACCCCGGCTGGAGCCAAACGATCAGACAATTCTTGTTCAAGAATATGATTTACGGTATCTCCACCTTCACGCAAAGTGATCTCCGCTCCTTCATCTTCCAGGTTATCATAAGGAAAGCTTCCGGCCAAATGTCTTACTGCTGCTTCACTCTGCGTGCGTACATAAGATGTATAATTACTTACATCATAAGCAGCTTTATACGTATCACCTACCTGCCATACGATAACCGCTCCAATCTCGATTGGATTTCCCATCTTGTCATTTACTTTCAATGTCTGTCCCTGTAAATTATCCGAACGAAGACTTACTTTAATCGTTGAATACAACGGATTGACAAAAAATAATCCATTTTCCTTAACGGTACCTACATATTTTCCGAAGAAATTCAGCACACGTGAATGATTTGGATTAATAATCATCAATCCCTTCAAAATAAAAAAAGTAGCAATCATCAATATCACACCCAGTACAACATACAGGGAACTTGCTTCGACATTCGCGAAGGAGAATATAGCTGCCACAAAGGAGACAACAGCTATCAATAAGGCTAAATAGCCAGACATTGGTTTAATTAGTTTTTCCATAATTTGTTAATATATATTTGATATCATTTTAATATCATAAATATACTATAATATTTTTCATATTTCAAATGAAAATTTAAAATTACTATTTTTGATTATGCTCAAAAGATCCTTTTTACCTTTAGTAAACTCCACGACAGAAATACTCATCCTTGGCTCTTTGCCTGGAGACAAGTCTTTGGCAGAAAATGAATATTATGCACACCCACAAAATCGATTCTGGAAAGTAATCACCTCTTTGTTTAATGCGCCGGAACAAACAAATTATACGGAGAAGATAGATCTATTATTCAAAAACAACATCGGTCTTTGGGATGTTTGCGCAGAAGCCTCTCGCCCCGGGAGTATGGATCTAGCCATACAAAATGAAGTTCCGAATCAGATTGTTGAGCTGCTAAAAGCCCACCCTAAAATCACACAAATTATTTTTAACGGGCAAAAAGCGCACAGTTTATACGTAAAGCATTTCAACAAAAGAGAGGACATTATTTACAGATGCTTGCCTAGCACAAGTCCAGCCAATGCGAAAAGTAATCTCGAAAATCTAATTAAACAATGGTGCGTAATAATAAGTGATTAAATTACACGAATTAGATTCGTTAATTCAGTCCTATTGCTTATTTTTGCCCTAAGATGTCAGATTTAAAATACAATCAACGAGGCGTATCCGCAGGGAAAGAGGATGTGCACAATGCGATAAAAAATATAGATAAGGGTCTGTTTCCCAAAGCATTTTGCAAAATAATTCCAGATATTTTGGGTGGAGACCCAGACTGGTGTAATATTATGCATGCTGATGGTGCTGGCACCAAATCTTCATTGGCGTATGTCTATTGGAAAGAAACCGGTGATATTTCAGTTTGGAAAGGTATCGCACAAGATGCAATTATCATGAATATTGATGACTTGCTTTGCGTGGGCGCCATCGATAACATTCTTTTATCCTCAACGATTGGCAGAAATAAGAATCTTATTCCTGGTGAAGTGATTGCTGAAATCATCAATGGTACAGAAGAGATTCTGGCGGAACTTCGGGAGTTGGGAATTGGCATCTATTCTACAGGAGGTGAAACTGCCGACGTTGGCGACCTTGTTCGTACCATCATTGTTGATAGTACAGTAACCTGTCGGATGAAACGTGAAGATGTTATTTCAAATCATCGCATCAAGGGCGGTAACGTCATTGTTGGCTTAGCATCGAATGGAAAAGCAACATATGAACAGTCGTACAATGGCGGAATGGGTTCCAATGGACTAACTTCTGCACGTCATGATGTATTTAACAAAAAAGTAGCTGAAAAATATCCTGAAGCGTATGATCCAGCTGTTCCTTACGAACTAGTTTTCGCGGGAAGCCAAGATCTTACAAATGAAATCGAAGTTGAAACCGGAGAAAAAATAACTGCGGGTAAGCTTGTTCTTTCAGCGACGCGTACTTATGCGCCTGTTATCAAACAAATACTAGACAAGTATCGTTCTCAAATTGACGGGATGGTACATTGCTCTGGTGGAGCGCAAACAAAGGTCTTACACTTTGTGGATAATGTGCACGTCATCAAAGATAATCTTTTCCCGATCCCACCGCTTTTTGAATTAATACAGAAAGAATCCAATACAGACTGGAAAGAAATGTACAAAGTATTCAATATGGGACATCGTATGGAATTATATGTACCTGAATCGATTGCATCGGATATCATTGCTATTTCAGAATCATTTGGCATTCCGGCTCAAATCATAGGTCGCGTGGAAGAATCTACTGCTAAAAAAGTTACTATAACCTCTCCTTACGGAGAATTTATCTACGAATAAAAGATTTTCATCCCTGTCCCCTGCTTATACATGGGACAGGGCTATTTTTTCAATTTGGTATAAATGAAAGAAAAACTTCTTGTGGGCTGGAAAGAGACCCTTGATTTACCTGAATTGGGAATATATGGTATAGAAGCAAAAGTCGATACCGGTGCTGCTTCTTCAGTCCTACACTGTAATTCGTACAAAATCATTCATGAAGATGGTCAAGACTGGATTATCTGCGAACTCATCATTAATTTTGAGACCGAAGAGACAAAAACTTTAAAATTAAAGCTCTATAAAACAAAATTGGTTAAAAGCTCTTTTGGTCAAGAAGAGAAGCGATTTTACATCCGTACCACAGCAACATTGTACGACCAAGTGTTTGGCATTAAGATATCCTTTAGAAATCGATCCCAAATGACCTACCCTATGCTTTTGGGGAAAAATTTTTTATATAAAAGGTTTTTGGTTGATGTTTCCAAGGAAAATCTCTCCGTGAAGGCCTTGGCAAAATAAAAACAAATAGCCAAGCTATTTTGTTATCTTAGCACAAAATATACTCAATATACAAATCGTGAAAATTGCCGTATTATCGACAGTAAAGAGTTTATACTCAACTCGTCGTCTCGTAGAAGCCGCACAACAAAGAGGACACGAATGCGTTGTCATCGACCACAGTAAATGTTATGTAGGTATTCAACAAGGTAAACCCAGTATTCATTACAAAGGACAGGATCTGAGTGATATCGATGCCATTATTCCGCGGATAGGAGCATCGGTAACATTTTACGGATCAGCTATTGTTAGACAATTTGAAGTGATGGATGTTATTTCCGCCAATCCCAGCCAGGCAATTACGCGATCTCGGGACAAATTGAGGTGCCTGCAGATTTTATCCGGTGCAGGAATCGGACTCCCAATTACGGGATTTGCACGTACAGCTTCCGACGTAGATGACCTGATTAGCATGGTTGGTGGAGCTCCATTAGTTATCAAATTATTAGAAGGAACCCAGGGTATTGGAGTTGTTCTTGCTGAGACAAAGAAAGCCGCTTCATCCGTTATCGAAGCATTTTACGGCCTCGGTAATAACATTCTGATCCAAGAGTTCATCAAAGAGTCTAAAGGATCTGATATCCGCGCATTCGTGGTGGACGGCAAAGTTGTTGGTGCCATGAAACGTACGGCAAAAGAAGGCGAATTTAGATCAAATATCCATCGAGGTGGTACCGCACAAATTATCCGTTTAAGTAAGGCTGAGAAAGACACAGCGATTGCCGCTGCCGCTCAATTAGGGCTTACGGTATGTGGCGTCGATATGATCCCTTCTGATCGCGGCCCTTTAGTACTCGAGGTTAATTCATCTCCAGGTTTGGAAGGGATTGAGAAAGCAACCAAAAAGGATATCGCCTCCGAAATAATACAATACATTGAAAGACAATACGAGTTAAAGCAAGCTCAGATGCCTAAAGTTGTCAAGAAAAAGAAAAAAAGAGAAAGTAAATTATAAGATTACCGAATTAGCAACGAAAAAGGGTGTCCGAATATACGGACACCCTTTTTCGTTCCCAAATAACCTAGACTCTACTAAAGTCAAATTCTAATACTCCTTAAATTCGCCTACCATTACGTCCAATTTTTACTTATCTTAGGCTAAATTATGAATTAATGAAAAGATTTAGCCATCTTCTATTTGCCTTTGTACTCGTACTAGCTGCATTTTCCTGGTCTTTCAGCCAAACAACTATCCAAAAAACAGCATCACCAAATTGGCTCCGCCCCACTACAAAAAAGGCTATAAAGCCAAATTTGGATGATATTAGTGATGGATATTACTTTGAGTTAATCGAACATCAAATAAACTTAGCTACCCAAACAAAGTATTATAAGGACATAAAAGTTCTGTTTGATCAGACTGGAATCGAAAATCTGGGACAAGTTCAGGTAACCTTTGACCCTCATTTTCAAAAACTTCAACTACATGAGTTAAAGGTTATTCGCAACGGCAAAGATATTAACCTATTACCGCAGGCAAAATTTAAGCTCCTTGCCTCCGAAACGGAGCTTTCGAGATCCATCTACAACGGAAGTCAAATGGCCCATTATGTTTTGGAGGATCTACGTAAAGACGACAAGATTGTATTTGCTTATTCAATAATAGGTGCAAATCCCGTATTTGAACAGAAATTTTTCGACAGCTATTACTTACAGGGATACGAACCTACAGGTCTGGTCCATCTCAACTATATTGTACCCAGTGGTCGCAAACTTCAGTTTAAGAGTTTCAATGGCGCACCTGAGGTACAGCAACAGTCAACAGGAAATGCAACAAATTTTTTCTGGGAGCTGACGGCGGACAAGACGGTTCAGTACGAAGATTATAGCCCGTCATGGTACAGCCCTTTAAAATATATCCAATGCTCGGAATTCAATACCTGGCAGGAAGTTGATCAATGGAACCGTAAAATTAATCCCATTCCACAAATAGCAACGACAAGTACACTCCAAACCTTCGTCAATCAACTTTGGAAAGAGTCCAATGGGCAACCCTATGCGTACCTGAAAAAGGCCTGCGACTTTGTACAAAATGAGATACGCTATATGGGCATTGAGATGGGAGAATATTCGCACCGGGCCAATGTTCCAGAAAAAGTATTTTCCCAGCGCTACGGCGATTGTAAAGATAAATCAATGCTGCTGGCCACAATGCTCAAAAACAAGAATATTGATGTAGGACTCGTATTAGCCAATACCTATAAGAATAGAGGCCTGCAGGAAGAACTCCCCTCGCCTTATGCTTTCAACCATATGGTTATTGAAGTTAATATTGGTGGACGTTCCCAATATATTGACCCAACCATAACTAATCAGGGTGGAGATATCAAAAACAGGTATTTCCCACCTTATGGGAAAGTACTCTCCACTATGGGTAGTGGAAAGCTCATAGACGTACCACAGCGTGTTACCGGCAATATTAAAGTCAAGGAAATCTTGACAATGGAAGGCAAATTTGAGGCTACCCTTGATGTCCACACAACTTATGTTGGAAATGAAGCGGACGATATGCGTACTTATTTTCAAAGTAGTGCCAAAAATGATATACAGAAGCAATACTTGGAGTATTATACCAAGATCTATCCGAAGATCAATAAAATCGGTCATATACAATACAAAGATGATTTGGAGAACAATATTGTGGAGATCATCGAAAAGTATAAAATAAAAAACATTGGAAAGACGGAAAGCGGATCTACTAAAAAATATATTCCTTTGTTGGGAACAAATATCAATGACAAGCTTCCAGAGATTATGGAGGATCGTATTGCTCCCCTAAGCCTTTCTTTTCCAACAGATCTAAATTACGAAATGTATATTGTCAACAAAGGGAAAAAGGAATTTGGTAATTATAGAGACAATAGTTATTTCGACCGAACTGCGTATGTTTTCGGCAAAACATTGGAAGTAGAGCAGGATAGTATTAAGGTTGCATACACGTTAAGTTTCCACGAACCCTTTGTCGAACAAAAAGACCTGAAACAGTATTATACAGATTTTGCAGATCGTGATAATATCTTTTATAATGGCTTCTATCTTGACAATGATGGATATGTAACAGATGGGCTACCTCGCTTAGGAACACCTTCTTCAGTCAATGAAATTAATTGGTTTTCATTAATTCTATTCATTCTTTTGTTATCATCTTTCCTTTGGTTTATTGCAAAAAAATACAATAAAAGCAAACCTTTTATCATAAAACCCCATAACGAAACATATCATGACCAAATTGGAGGGTGGATGATTTTTTTACTTCTTTTAATAGTTACGAGCATATTTACCAAATTCACTTTTCTTTTCTTTAGGGAATCCTTTTTTAACCTTAATACCTGGCGGGCGATAGACCATATCGATGGAGGTGCACCGACATTCTATAAAATGCTACTCATATCTGAAATGACAGCTCATCTTTTTATTCTGATCGGCTTGGTCTATAGTTTTATACTTATGATCAAAAAAAGGGATATTTTTGCCCAGACGTTTTTTCTAGTTACTTTGTTTATGGCTATATTCTATCTCGTCCATGCAATAGGATACCATTATATGTCCAAACAATATATGGGTAACATGGAGGATTCATTTTCAAATTATACAGATCATATCAGAGCAATCCTTTTCTTCTGCATTTGGGGAACTTATGCCTATAAATCAGAACGCATAAAAGGCACTTGTGTTCGGACATATCAGAACGATGAGATTATTCAGAAGGCTGCGACAGCGCATCCCTTTAATCAAGATTTTCTAAAGCCTTATTCAATTATAGAGCAAGGAAAAAATAATGATAATAAAGAGTTTAGTCCTCAGAGTAACAAAATAGATCCTACTCATCCTGATGATCTTCAAGATAAACCATAGCTACCATCTCGCATAAAAAAGGGTTTTGTATATTATTTACAAAACCCTTTTTTATGGAAATCTGACTTACATTATTTCATTTTCATCACCATGTTATCAGCACCTTCTGTAGACACTTTTGCCTGACCGGATTTGTTTTTTGTAGACTTATAATGAACATGATTTTTGACTCCTTCAATTTGAACAGTCTCTAGTGAACCAATATTCACCATATTTCCAGCCCCTTCGATGGTCACCATGGCAACATCATTGCCCGTTACCGTATTCCCCTTGCCTTCAATAATCAATTTGCTCACATTGCCACGTATCACAATCTTATTATCTGCACCTTCTATTTGGACGGTTTCACCACCTTTGGCTTCTATCGTGCGCGTATTTCCTACCCCTTCAATCGAGATCACTTTACCTTGTTGATTAGTTATTTTGGATATTTTTGGTACCAAATCAGTTCCCTTGGCCATAACCATACCTCCTATTAAAAGAAGTGAAAATCCAAATGCGATTGCTCTTGTTTTCATAATTGCTTGTTTTCCAAAGAACGATACAAAAATCAAACCTAATTTCAAATCAAAAAGGATTGTTAGCTATAATTTAATAATTCAATTGCGCTAAGGTATGATCGGTGAGATAAGTAATAAAATGAAATCTATCCTTGTATTGAATTTACGCGCTACGTAACGTCCAAAAAAAGATACAGCATCTGACTATTTGATATAACAAAAAAGGAGCCTCAAAGGCTCCTCTAATATCTCTAACAAATTGATAACGGATTAAAAACTCTATTTTACTGCGTCTACAACTGCTTTGAAAGCTTCTGGGTTATTTAAAGCTAAGTCAGCTAAAACCTTACGGTTCAAACCAATGTTTTTAGCATTTAATTTACCGATCAATTGGGAATAAGAAATTCCGTGTTGACGAGCTCCAGCGTTGATACGTTGAATCCATAAAGCTCTAAACTCGCGTTTTTTGGTTTTACGATCGCGGTAAGCGTATTGTAAACCTTTTTCTACTGTATTTTTAGCAATAGTATAAACTTTGCTACGTGATCCAAAGTAACCTTTTGCAAGGCCTAGGATTTTTTTGCGTCTTCTTCTAGAAGCTACTGCGTTAACCGAACGTGGCATATTTTTAAAATTAGTTTGGTAGAAGGTGCCATGTATTTCAATGAACTTACAACCTTATACCCGGTTAAAAAATTATTATTAAATAAATCGAATAAAACTTATTTACCGATAGCAAGCATACGTTTTACGTTGCCCATATCGCCATCAGATACATAACTTGTTTGTGTTAAGTTACGTTTACGTTTTGTGCTCTTTTTTGTCAAGATGTGGCTTTTGAAAGCATTTTTTCTTGCAATTTTACCTGTTCCAGTCAATTTGAAACGTTTCTTTGCGCTGGAATTGGTTTTAACTTTTGGCATAATACTTATAAATTTTATATCAATCTGTTAGAATTCTTATTATTTTTTAGGAGCCTTTGGAGCTACTGTCAAAAACATGCGTTTACCTTCCAATTTTGGTAAAAGCTCCACCTTGCCATAATCTTCTAAGGCCTGAGCGAAGCGTAACAACAAGATTTCACCTTGATCCTTGTGTACAATAGCACGACCTTTGAAGTGTACATAAGCACGAACTTTCTCTCCACTTTCAAGAAACTTAATCGCATGCTTCAATTTGAACTCAAAATCATGCTCACCAGAGTTAGGTCCGAAACGGATTTCTTTAATAACAGTCTGTTTTGCATTAGCTTTGATTTCCTTTTGTTTCTTCTTCTGTTCGTAAACAAACTTACTGTAGTCGATAATCTTACAAACCGGCGGTACAGCATTTGGCGAAATCTCCACTAAATCAAGTTCCAACTCATCAGCCAACTCTAACGCTTTGCGCGTAGGGAAAACTCCTTGTTCCACATTATCGCCTACCAAACGTACCTCAGGTACCTTGATTAATTCATTAATGCGGTGATCTGGTTCTTTCTTTCTCATTGGTGGTCTTGGACCACCGGGTCTTTTTAATGCCAAATGTTTAAAAATTAAACGGTTATTTCCTTAATTAATATATCTCTAAATGCATCAGCGGTCATAGTTCCTAATTCCACTGAGCCATGTTTACGTACAGAAACTGTGCCATTTTCCACCTCTTTTTCCCCTACAATCAACATATAAGGAAGCTTTTTCACTTCGGCGTCTCTGATTTTTCTGCCCACTTTCTCGTCACGTAAGTCTATCAGTCCGCGAATATCGGAATTATTTAGCGAATTCAAAACATTTTGAGCATATTCTTCATATTTTTCTGACACTGGCAAGACGATAAATTGCTCAGGAGCAAGCCATAATGGAAATTGTCCAGCACAATGCTCAATCAATACAGCTACAAAACGTTCCAAAGATCCGAAAGGTGCACGATGGATCATCACAGGACGATGTTTCATGTTATCACTTCCTGTATATTCCAACTCAAAGCGCTCTGGTAAATTGTAGTCAACCTGTATAGTCCCCAACTGCCATTTACGACCCAAAGCGTCTTTTACCATAAAATCCAGTTTCGGACCATAGAAAGCCGCTTCACCATACTCCACGACTGTCGGCAAGCCTTTTTCTTCCGCGGCTTCAATAATTGCCGATTCAGCCAAGGCCCAATTTTCGTCAGTACCAATATACTTTGTACGATTCTCAGGATCACGTAACGACACTTGTGCTGTATAATCATTAAAGCCTAAGGCTCCAAAAACATAAAGGACTAAATCGATTACCTTTTTGAATTCATCTTTAACCTGATCTGGGCGACAAAATAAATGGGCATCATCCTGAGTAAATCCACGCACCCTTGTCAAACCGTGAAGCTCACCAGACTGTTCGTAACGATATACAGTACCAAACTCAGCAAATCGAACCGGTAAGTCCTTATACGAGCGTGGTTTTACTTTATAAATTTCACAGTGATGCGGACAGTTCATTGGTTTTAACAAAAACTCTTCACCTTCAATTGGAGTTTTTATTGGCTGAAATGAATCTGCGCCATATTTTTCATAGTGTCCCGAAGTTACATACAATTGTTTATGTCCAATATGCGGAGTAACAACTGGTTCATAACCAGAATTCAATTGTGCTTTTTGCAAAAAGTCTATCAGCTTTTGACGCAATGCAGCTCCTTTCGGCAACCAAAGAGGTAAACCGGCTCCAACTTTCTCAGAAAAAGCGAAAAGTTCAAGCTCTTTACCAAGTTTACGATGGTCACGTTTTTTCGCCTCTTCTATAAATTTCAAATATTCTGTAAGCTCCGAAGCTTTTGGAAAAGTAACACCATAAATACGTGTCAATTGTTTACGAGACTCATCGCCTCTCCAGTACGCTCCTGCAACATTGGTCAATTTAATCGCTTTGATAAACCCAGTATTTGGAATATGGGGACCACGGCATAAGTCTGTAAAATCTCCCTGTGTATAGAAAGTGATCTTTCCATCTTCCAGATCCTTAATCAAATCAAGTTTATACTCATCGCCTTTCTCTGTGAAATAAGCCAAAGCATCGGACTTCGAGACAGCTCTACGCTCAAATGTTTCTTTACGTTTAGCCAACTCCAGCATCTTATCTTCGATCGCTTTAAAATCGTCAGAAGAAAATTCACGATCACCAAAATCCACATCGTAATAAAACCCGGTTTCAATCGCAGGACCTATACCAAACTTAATTCCAGGATACAATGTCTCTAACGCTTCGGCCAACAAGTGTGCCGAAGAATGCCAAAAAGTAGACTTACCTTTTGTATCATTCCATGTTAGTAGCTTTACAGTAGCGTCGTTTTCAATAGCACGGGCAGAGTCCCATACTTCACCATTTACTTCTGCAGCAAGCACATTTCTTGCAAGCCCCTCTGAGATCGACAACGCAATCTCGGCAGCAGTGATTCCTTTTTGATAATCTCTTACGGAACCATCCGGTAGTGTAATTTTAATCATTTACAACTATGATCATTAAATTGTTAAAAAATAGAAAACATAAAACAACATGTACAATTATGTTATCACACTCATGCTTTCAATAAAAAAATTGTGACACAAATTTAGTAAAAATTCTAATAAAATCATAGGTTTTGGGTTATTAAAGGCATTGCTAACCAATTTCCCCACTGCCCACATAACAGATCCCAGATTTCATAAGCTATACCCCCACTTTACATGTTCATTACCATTTAGAAAACGAGCAAAATTGGATCTTACCGTTCAAAAAAACATTTCCTAACCTAATGACCATATTAACAATTGATTATTATTGAATTCTAAATTAACAGGGTATTTACAGGGGGTTAACAGGGGTATAACAGGGGTATAGCAGGGGTTAAATCCCTGTTACCCCCCTGTTATACCCCTATAAAAAGGATGTTACCTCGCTGTTAATATAGAGAATGGTATAGCCCTGGTCATATAATGGGGAATGAACTTGCGCTTTTTAGCAAGAACAAACTAAAACAAAGCACTCAAACAGGTTATATGAGCCATTATAATAAATAAAAATGACATGACTACTACTTAAAAGCCTGGACACAAATTGAGCTTCTCATTAATATTTGCTACCTTTGCAGACTGAAATTTTAACTATGTCAAATCAAGTACCAGAAGACGGAACACTATTACCCTTAATGGAAGAATTTTACACTATTCAGGGAGAGGGCTACCACACCGGGACTGCTGCTTATTTCATACGATTGGGTGGTTGCGATGTGGGCTGCCACTGGTGCGATGTAAAAGAAAGCTGGGATGCATCTATCCATCCCCTTACCACAGCAGATTCTATTATCGAAAATGCAAAGAAATATCCGGCAAAAACAGTTGTCATTACAGGGGGAGAACCTCTTATTTATAATTTAGATTACCTCACGAAGGGCCTGCATCAAGCTGGCATTAAAACATTTATAGAAACATCTGGTGCCTATCCTTTAAGCGGTGAATGGGATTGGATATGCTTATCTCCCAAAAAATTCAAAGCACCACGCAAAGATGTATTAGCTGCTGCTGGTGAACTTAAAGTTATCGTCTTCAACAAAAGTGATTTCGCGTGGGGAGAAGAATACGCACAACTCGTTGGATCAAACTGCAGATTATACCTTCAACCTGAATGGTCAAAATCTAAAGAAATGACTCCTTCTATTATTGATTATGTAAAAGAAAACCCTAAATGGGATATTTCTCTACAAACACATAAGTTCTTGAACATTCCTTAATATTGCAAATGGAAAGTCAAGTATCAAAAAAAATGCCTTCGATATTATCGAAGGCATTTTTTTTGATAAGCAATAAATCTATATAATATACTTTAAATCATTTTACATAGGTCTTTAGAAAAGTGTCCAGAGCGAGCGTTTTCGTTTCTTCACCATCTTTCTCTCGAACCAAAACATTTCCAGCGTTATCAGCATCTAGAAATAGTAAGTTCGCCTTTAACAAAATCTTGCCGTTCTCGTCCAACAATCCAACCTTACCATTTTCGGAGAACATCAAATAACTGTCTAAAAATTTACTGATGTTTTCTTTTTTATCAAGCAGCACTTTCCCTTCCTGTGTAACCAGTCCAAAATTACCATCTTTCTGAAAAATAGCCAGTTTTTGATTCGCAGGTGTAAGCCAGTCAAATCCATCTTTATTTATCTTTTCACCCTTCTTGTCCAGCAACCAAAAATAATTATCTTTATCTGAAACAATAGCAGTTTGCTCATTAAAGTAGGCTAACGAGAAAAGGGAACAGGACAGGACTTCTTCTCCGGCCATGTTCTTGATACCATAATATTCATCATTGGTATCTTTATCTTTGACCATTGTCCATCTTAATGATTTGTCCAACGGAAAAGTGTCCTCAAATAAACTCACATCTTCTCCTTCGCTATTGCTTCCCCCTCCTGAGATATCGATTACCTTTACATTTTTAGGTAGTTGAAAATCTCCCATAGAAGATACGTTGACCACTTTTGTTGTTTCAAAACCGAGTTCATTGTTTTCACCTAAAGACAATTTGAGCACACCACCAGGCAAATCATTTATAAACGAAAATGCAGTCAAGTAATAAGTCGGCATTGCTTCCGAATACCAAACTGTTGCTATTGCTGAATCAGTCTGATTTTTTATCAATAACTTTGCTTTCTTACAGGTAATACCAGCAATCGACTCGATCTCTCCCATATCTTGCAACTGCACGTAAGGTCCTTCAGACTGCTCCAGCTTGGTACTGACAATCTTATATGAGGGACTATACGCTTCAGCAGTAACAACATCATCTCCGACCGAATACGAATATGTCTTTGCCAGCTTTCGATTTAAAATGGCGTGTGCTTTTTGATTCACTATGGTAGACGAATAATCTGCGTCAGTCAAAACCTCCACATTTCGATAAGCCATTTTTCCTTTCAAGAATGGCTCATAAAACTCTTTTGCAAATTCTGGAACTTCACTTTCAAATTTTTCAGGCGAAACTTCACCTTTAAAGACCAACTCCATCTGCCATTGCTTATCTTGCGCATAGGCCGTAGAAATTGACAATCCAAATAATAATGCAACCTTGAGTAAATTATTCATAAGAGTGAGAAATATGTAGCTAAATAACAAAAGGCAGACCAAAAAGCCTATCTTTTACGCTATTTTTTTATTTATTTGCTTTTTCCCATTCCTATTTTTATAAAACGCGAAAAAGAGTCCGCCACGCGAAAAGAATTACAACTTTATCATCTGCCTAGTTTTCACCGCTTCGTCACATGCTAAAGCTATTCGCAGACTATTAATAGCATCTTCCATCGAAGCTGAAAGATCCAAATCATCTAAAATCGCCTGTAAAAAGAATAACTGCTCCCGATTACATAGCTCCTGATGATCGGGCTCGTCAGACAAGTTGATCCATTCATCGACCTTTATAAATTCATTATTCGAATTTAAATCAGCATAATGCACCCGAAGGCTTTCTGTTTTGGTATGCGATGCGACCGAATCCGATTGACCTTCATCACTTGCTTTATTCGCTACAATGGAAACCGCACCCTTAGGCCCAAAAACATCCTTGACAAAAAAAGCATTCTGACTGACCATCGGCCCCCAACCCGCTTCATACCAACCAACAGAACCGTCCTCAAAATGTAATTGCAACTGTCCATAATTATAATTCCAAGCAGGAATCTCATCGGTTAATCGTGCACCTATTGCGGATACATACAATGGCTTGGCTCCGACCATTTGGCACATCACATCAATATAATGCACCCCACAATCGACGATGGGACTTAAGCTAGACATCAGATTTTTATGTACATTCCACATATAACCATGACTCTGTTGATTAAGATTCATACGCATGACAAGTGGCTTTCCCATCGTTTTGGAAAGTTCTATAAATTTAATCCAGGAAGGATGGTACCGCAAAATATAGCCAACAACTAATTTTCTATCATATTTCACGGCCGCATCAACAACATCCTGTGCAGAAGTCACATCCTCAGCCAACGGCTTTTCCATAAAAACATGGGCGCCCGATTGAAAGGCTTTTATAGCATAGTCTTTATGTGTGTCTGGGTATGTCGCTATACAAACAGCATCTGGTTTCGTTTCGGCAAGTGCATCTTCATAGGAGTCGAAAAGTTTATATATATTTCCTAACTCGCTATTCAGTTTACTTTTACTCTCACCTCGAGCCACTAAGCCTACGATTTCAAACCCGTCTAGATCATGATATGCTTTTGCATGGGAGGCTCCCATATTTCCACAACCTACAACTAATATTCTGATAACCTGTCGCATTAATTATTTTTTATTTAATTTAATCTTATTTCTTTAGCCCATCTAGCGCAAAAGACGAACCTGCACCGAGCACGGCTCCGGCAAGCACATCAGAAGGAAAATGTACACCCAAATACATTCTAGAATATCCCACACTACTTGCCCATAAAAGCGATGGCGCGACTACATACCATTTCGAATACGCACGCGATAGCGCAGAAGCAGTGGCAAAAGCAGAAGAAGTATGACCAGAAGGAAACGAATATCCACCTGCTGTACGAATCGATATAAAATTCGGATATTTTTTAAAGGGCCTGCTCCTTTTAAATAAATGTTTTAGACCAACATTAACTAAAGCGGTAACAGCAGTACTACTCGCAACATACAGCGCATTCTGGCGCATTGTCTTATCATCGTTCACTGCACCGGCAACCAATAAGCCAACGGGGACAGCTATCTGAACATAATTATTGATATCAGAAAGTACCTTAAAGGTTTGTGTTTGTGGTTCTGTCCTTGTTTCTGCAATAGACTCCAATATTCGAATATCCAATGTAGAAGCTGGTTTTTCCTGTCCTAAAACATGATTCTGTAGAAAACCAATCCAACCGATAACAATAAAAACTAATAATCTCATTAAATTAATCTATTTACTCGTTTATAATCCCCCAGCATAAGTATTTATACAATTTCAATCGGTCACAATCGCTTGGCCCATAACGACAGCAACATCAAACAAATTTGGGCATCCTTTCTTCAAAGTCGTTCCGACTCCCTAAAAATAAGGAAATTTACGCGAGTTGAAATATATGCTGTGATTTTTTTAAAATGAGCATCTTGCATTTCCCATTAATTTACTATACATTTGCTATCAGTTATTAATACAAACATGGTCTATACCTACGTACATCATTTTCATTTGCACCATCGCCATTGTGGCGATATGTTAATTTAATGTGTTCTTACGTAGAATACCTTCCCTCTTGTTTGATTTCTTATTATTAATAATTTACTGCTAACATTTATAAAGCGTTGAAAAATCTTAAAATTGCTATCCAAAAATCGGGTAGGTTAAACGAAAAATCTGTTCAATTACTGAAAAATTGTGGTTTAGACTTTGAGAATTATAAAAGTTCATTAATCACCACGGTAGGAAATTTCCCTTTGGAAATATTGTTTCTTAGAGACGATGACATTCCAGGCTATGTAGAACAGGGAATCGCTGACTTAGGTATTGTCGGTGAAAATATCATCGATGAAACAGAATCCAAAGTAGAGTACATCAAACGGCTTGGTTTTGGAAAATGTACGTTGAAACTAGCTATTCCCAAAGATAGCACCATCCAGGACATTAAAGACCTTAACGGCAAAGCAATCGCAACCTCTTATCCAAATATCCTAAAGAATTTTCTAGACGAGTATAAGATCAATGCAGACATCCGTTTGATATCTGGCTCAGTTGAAATTTCTCCCGGTTTGGGTCTTAGTGATGCAATCTGTGATATCGTATCGACCGGTGGAACGCTAAAAAGTAATGGTTTGAAGCCTTTTGCTGATGTTAAAAATTCAGAAGCCATATTAGTCGGAAGAAAAGGATTAGAAGGCAATGAAGTTTTAACGGAATTAGTACAACGTATTGAATCGGTTCTTTTAGCAAAAGAAACCAAATATGTCGTATTAAATGTCGAAAAGAAGAATTTGCCAGCCATTACTTCTTTATTGCACGGTGTTAAGAGCCCTACGGTTGTTCCATTGGCGGAAGAAGGCTGGGTAGCTGTACACACTGTTATCACCGAAGATGACTTTTGGGATAAGATCAATAAATTAAAAGCTGAAGGTGCCCAAGGTATCGTTGTGATGCCAATTGAAAAAATCATTCTTTAAACTTGATGCACTTATACAACCATGTTAAAAAAATATAATTACAAAACGTTAGGAAAAACTGAAATCCAGCAACTGGTCGCTAGGAATACAGATCCGAACAATGCAATACAAGAGGTTGTCCAAGAAATTATTCAACAAGTACGTCAACAGGGAGATATCGCCTTACGCGAATATGCAGCCAAATTTGATAAAGTTGAACTTGACAGGTTATATTTAGACGAGGAAGATATCGACGTGCTAGCGTCTACCATAGGTCGTGATCAACAAAGAGCACTGGAGATTGCGTTTCAAAATATCCATAAATTCCATAGTACACAATTAAAAAGAGAGCGTACTGTCGAAACCATGCCCGGTGTAAAATGCTGGCGGGAGGTTCGTCCAATTGAAAAGGTGGGGCTATATATCCCTGGAGGGTCTGCGGTCTTACCGAGTACACTTTTAATGCTAGGTGTTCCGGCAAGAATAGCTGGATGCAAAGAAATCGTCGTTTGTTCGCCACCGCAATCCAATGGAAAAATCAATGGTTTTGTCGCTTTTTGTTTAAAATTGCTTAAGATAAACAGAATATACCTCGTTGGAGGCGCTCAGGCCGTTGCTGCTATGGGCTTCGGAACGGAGACTATACCAAAAGTTGATAAGATATTCGGTCCAGGTAATCAGTTTGTCACTAAAGCAAAATCAATTGTGCAGGGCCTAGCAAATGTCAGTATTGACATGCCTGCAGGACCATCCGAAGTACTGGTCGTGGCTGATGAGTCAGCTACCCCAGCGTTCGTCGCAGCTGATCTTTTGGCACAAGCCGAGCATGGAGCTGACAGCCAAGCTGTCTTGGTTGCAACTTCCATGACCATAGTTGATGCCGTCAACAAAGAACTTGTGGCCCAATTAGCGGTTTTACCTCGTAAGGAACTTGCTGCAAAAGCTATTGAAAATTCCTATGCAATAACTGTTGAGAATCTTCAGGATGCCATACAGTTTTCAAATGATTATGCGCCAGAACACCTTATTTTGGAGACGGACCAATGGGAGTCCCTAACACGTTATATCAGTAATGCGGGTTCGGTGTTCTTGGGACACTTGACACCTGAAAGTGCAGGGGATTATGCCTCTGGCACAAACCATACACTGCCTACATCAGGATATGCACGCTCCTACTCAGGTGTATCTGTGGATTCTTTTGTAAAAAAGATTACATTTCAGCATATCAACGAAAGTGGACTTCAACAAATCGGGTCAGTAGTTGAAATACTCGCTGAACTTGAAGGCCTGCAAGCGCATAAAAATGCTATTTCCATTCGGAAGAAATGATATAGGATGAACTCTTGAAATCACAAAAAAAGCTTTACGATGTAAAGCTTTTTTTGTGAAATTGATCTTTCGAATATTCATTACTAATATTGACTACATTATCTCCCGAAGGTATCATAATTATCCGTTGCATATTTTTCAAATCGCGTAAGCAAAGCTATATTATCTTTTTCCAATTGACTTAAGTCCGCATTGACATCTTTGGAAATAGGTACATACCAATCTACAGGCTCAAAAAACTGACGAATGCTGGGTTTAGTAAATGCATAGCCATGTCGGGCAAAAATAGTATTCCGAATAATCTCCAAATCTAATTTCTTGAGGTTTTTCAGATCTTTCTCCGTCAACTTTTGCTTAGATGCATTTACCGTAAAGACTGCGGGAGACGCAGATCTATAGTACTGTATAATGTATGTATAAGTTGAATCCCCGTCAACGTCGGTCTCCTCCTTTCTTTTTTCATTAATCCAGTCGACCAAAGTTCCGTCTTCTCCATCCTGATTTTTTAGCATCAGATTTGGATTATAGGCGAACTGTTTTTTTAACAATTTAAAGCTGCGCTTTTTGATTTTTACTCCCTGGTCGTATGCGGTCCAATTGCCGATTAAGGTATCGTGATTAAGTTTAATTTCAAAACGTCCATCGGACTTTTTATCTCCAGGTTCATCCAATAATAGCCGTACATCAGCACCGTTTTCCTCCAGCTTTCCCACAAAGGAACGCAGATTTCCCTTGACAACATTCTGTCCAAATATATTGCCCTTATCGGTAATTTTTTTTATGGTCAAATTTATCTTCGGAGAATAATCTGTTGTGGGTAACTCCTCTCCTTCTTCAAGGGTACTTTCATCCACAACAAATTCGCCGACCCAATTGCCGTAAAGTTCCTGATGTGCCTCACGTTCGACAACAGTACTATCTTTCGCTTCGGCGACTTCATTTTTTTTGCTTTTCCCATCCTTACAACCTAGGACTGCTCCAAGCAATAACATTAAACAAAGGTTTTTCTTCATAATTTATGATTTTTTTGATAAATAATAAATTCTGCCAGCAACAAATTAGGTATCCATCCCAACCAGGCAATAATTTGATAGACATCCATTGGATTGGGCTGAAACAAGTATACCAAAGCGACCTTCCAAAATCGCAGAGTCAATGCCGAACAGGTTAATGCAAAACTGCGGATCATAAAATCACGGTGTTTATTAAATTTTCGCTGACCTGCCAAACGAACTGCTCGCCATGTAAAATAGAACCATCCGAGCCCCAATAATTCAAATGCAATAATGGATATTAAACCACCATTTGCAACAGAGCCAATAAATAAGCCCGAAGGCGCAGCAAAAATTAAAACTATCAATACATACAAATAGCCGATAGCTCGATGAACACGTGGATATGTATTCAATAGATAGGTACTAAACTGGGTAAAGCCGGCAGGCAAAGCAAAGATAGCTGTGCAGACATGAATATAAAAAACGTAACGATACCACCAGAGCTCTTTAATTTCAGTTTGCTTGATCATCAAAAAATTGGCATCGAGATCGAAGCCACGGTAACGAAGTGTAATTTCCACCATAAGCAAACAGCTATAGGCAAAAATTAAAAGCCAAAATCCATGTAATATCGAAAATTGAGCTTTTTTAAACATATCTCCTTTTTATTTACTCCGGATAGCTTCTACGGGATCCAACCGAGAAGCCATTAAAGCAGGGACAATTCCTGAGATCAGGCCAATAAATGTAGAAAGCGAAACGGTAAGTATCACCATTTTTAAACTAACAACAATCGCCACACCGGTAGCAGCTTGCACTAGAAATGCCAAAAAATAGACGACGATGAGACCTATCCCCCCACCCAACAAACAAAGTACGATAGACTCCACTAAGAACTGTGAAAGAATAAAGAAATTTTTAGCGCCTAATGCTTTTTGAATTCCGATGATATGCGTACGCTCTTTGACACTTACAAACATGATATTCGCAATACCGAAGCCCCCAACTAAAATCGAAAAAATACCAATTGAAAAACCTGCAAGATTAATAATGCCAAAAAGCTGATCCAAAGCACCCGTAATCATAGTTGTCTGATTGATGGAAAAATTCTCTTCCCGTTGCGGGGATATCCGACGGATGGAACGCATGAGTGTCTTCGCTTCGCTCTCAGCCTCGCCAAGCGTGTAGTTCGATTTAATAACCATCGCTATACTCGGTGAGAAATTATCATAGTTGACCAAATTCCGAGCCAGTTCAAACGGAATAAAGGCCGTATCATCAGGAGAAGTATTGATCAATACACCATTTCCTTCTTTCTTTAATACACCAATGACCTGGATTTTTCGTCCTAACATATTAATATATTTGCCAACTGGCTCCTCATTAGGAAAAAGCCCTTCTGCAATATTCGCTCCTAATACAGTCACAAGAGCTCCCCCCCTAGACTCGCTTTCAGCAAAGTAACGACCATCGACAATATTCAAATTTTGAATGTAAAGATTTTCATAGGTCGCCGCATTGACCGACGAACCTTGGGCCGAATTATTTTTATATTTTATCGTCGTATTGCCAATATTGATCATATAGGCCATATACTCTGCAGTCGTCATCCGGCTTTTTAAGTCCAAATAATTGTTATACGTAGGTTCAGGTCTATTCAAGTATTTCCACCAAGGAAAATTGGGACCTCCATCCCATGGCCATTTTTCGATGTAGAGCGTTTTACTACCAATCTTTTTAACAGATTCTTCGATATTATTCCGTAACGTATCTACGGCTGAAAATACACCTATGATCGTAAAAATACCGATGGTTACACCCAGCAATGAAAGCAAAGTCCGTGTACGATTGTCCTTTAATGCCGAAAAAGCAAATTGACAACTCTCCAGTATTAATCTAAAAAATAGCATAATTGTATCCTAAAATACAATATAGTTTTGATTTAATGTCAAAATCAACAAAAATATATGTATAAATTAGAAATATGCCCTTTCTATACCCGAAAAAATTATAACTTTGTATGCTTTTTGCAGCCTGGTATTTGGCGCACTGTAATGCGCTGAAAGGCAGATATTAATATATATATTATTAAAGATGAAGTTATCTCAGTTTAAATTCAACTTACCAGAATCATTACTTGCTTCTGAACCTTCTGAAAATCGTGACGAATCGCGCTTGATGGTCCTACATAGAGATACTGGTAAAATTGAACACAAAATTTTCAAAGATGTATTGGATTATTTCGATGACAAAGATGTCATGATCTTAAACAATACTAAAGTTTTTCCAGCCCGCCTTTACGGTAATAAAGAAAAAACTGGAGCTACGATTGAAGTTTTCTTGTTGCGTGAATTAAACAATGAACTTCGTCTTTGGGATGTGTTGGTAGACCCTGCGCGTAAAATCCGTGTAGGCAACAAATTATATTTCGGCGATGATGACTTATTGGTTGCCGAAGTAGTTGACAATACGACTTCCCGTGGCCGTACAATTAGATTTTTATTTGATGGTACGGATGAAGAATTCCGCCGCAATATTGAAATCTTAGGTGAAACTCCGCTTCCTAAATACATCAAACGTAAAGCTACACCGGAAGATAAATTCCGTTACCAAACGATCTACGCAAAAAATGAAGGTGCTGTTGCCGCTCCTACAGCTGGACTTCACTTCTCAAGAGAGTTAATGAAACGTCTGGAACTAAAAGGGGTTGATTTTGCAGAGGTTACTCTTCACGTTGGTCTTGGAACTTTCCGTACCGTTGAAGTCGAAGATTTGACCAAACATAAAATGGATTCCGAGCAATTTATTATCACTGATGAAGCTGCGCGTGTTGTTAATAGAGCAATCGACAATAAACGTCGTGTGTGTGCTGTAGGAACGACTTCTATGCGTGCAATAGAATCTTCTGTTTCTGCAGATCATCACTTAAAAGCGGCATCTGACTGGACCAGTAAGTTCATTTATCCTCCTTACGATTTCAGTATTGCAAACTCCATGATTACAAATTTCCATACGCCGGAATCTACGCTGTTGGTGATGATTGCTGCTTTCGCTGGATACGAAAATGTCATGAATGCATACGAAGTGGCTGTTAAAGAAAAATACAGATTCTATAGCTATGGCGATGCCATGTTAATTATCTAGTTATCTGATATAACAAAAACAGAAAACGTGGATGGCCTCATAAACTATCCACGTTTTTTTTAAATAAAAACCTTTCAATAAAACCATGAACTTTGTCATAATCGTTGCTGCAGGAACCGGAAACAGAATGAAGAGCGACCTTCCAAAGCAGTTCCTTAATTTGAATGGGCTGCCGATCGTTATGCATACAATTAATCGCTTTTGCCAATCAGAAACTATTTCGGAAGTTATTTTGGTCATCAGCGAGCCAATGGAAAGTTTTTGGACCGAACTGTGTTTGAAGTATCAGTTTGATCGCCCTATACATATCGCTTTTGGCGGACAAACCCGCTTCGAAAGTGTAAGGAACGGAATAGATTACATTCAGCAAAATTTTGATATTGGTCCTAAAGATTATATTGCGGTACACGACGGGGCTCGTCCGATTGTCTCAGACGATTTAATTAGAAAAGCTTTTCAAGGAGCTTACGAGCATCAAGCGATAGTGCTGGCACAAAAAAGTATAGAATCTATTCGCATGGGTGACATGTCAACAAATAAAGCCGTAGATAGAAACCAGACCTGGATGATACAAACGCCACAAGTCTTTCATGGGGAATTGTTGCTAAAGTCCTATCAACAAGATGAGGATCCACTTTTTACAGATGATGCTTCAGTCGTAGAAAAAATGGGCAAACGTATCTATATTGTTGAAGGTGATTCCAAGAATATAAAAATCACCTATCCACAAGACTTACAAATTGCCCAATTTTATTTAAAACTACTTTAAGTGAATTTAAGCATTGCCACGAATAACACGTAGTAATACTACGATAATTGCAATCACCAAAAGAATGTGGATGATATTATTGCCAGCCGCATAACCTCCAAAAAAACTTATCGCCCAAATGATAACTAAAATAACGGCGATGATATACAGTAAATTTCCCATTTCTTTATAATTTAATACCTAAATCTATTTTTTATAGGTATAACAACGAAAAAAGAACTATAGTTTTATTTTAAATGGATTAGCTAATTTCAAGCTGTAATCTATCGTAAGCTAGAAACATATTTTCGGGCAATTCTCTGGAAACAGCTTCATGCAGTCCCATTCGATGCCCTATATGTGTAAAATAGGTTTTATCGGCTTGAATATCATAGGCAAATTCAATGGCCTCTTCCAAAGTTAAATGTGAAATATGGGATTCCTTTTGTAAAGCATTTACCACAAGAACCTTTACTCCTTCCAACAATTTTCTGGATTCATCGGAGATGAATTTAGCATCAGTAATATAGGCGAAATCTCCGATCCTAAAACCCAAGACTGGCATTTTATAGTGGAGAACCTCAATAGGCATGATTTCCTTTCCAAATAAAGGCAATGGCACCCCGGGCTTAATCACCTCCAAATCCAATCTCGGAGCTCCAGGGTATTTAACCTCTGTAAAGGCATAATAAAATTCACGTCTTAGCGCTTCATGAAGTGCCTCAGTACCATAAATAGAAATTGAACTGTGCTGCTGATAATTAAATGCTCTTACATCGTCTAAACCAGCAATATGATCTTTGTGTGAGTGCGTCATTAAGACAGCATCCAAATGCATAACTTTCTCACGCAGCATCTGATACCGAAAATCAGGACCGGTATCCACAACCAATGTATGTTGATTGTATTCAATAAGAATAGAAGAACGCAACCTCTTATCGCGTTCATCATTAGATTGACAGACCTGACATTGGCACGCTATTACAGGTACCCCTTGTGATGTTCCCGTTCCTAAAAATGTAATTCTCAAGCTACAATTTTTGATTTCAATACCTCTTCATATAATGGGAGAAGTTTTTCAGAAATAGCCTCCGAGTCAATTTCAATATCCAGTAATATATTCCACAATGATTGGATTTTTATTTCAAGATTCGAAAACTTATTGACCACTACAACTTTTGTCGTCTGTAACATACAAGCACCTGTACGAAACGAACCCTTCTCGTACCTCACCTTATAACCTTGCTCCTTAAAAAACTCTTCTATCTTCGTTAAACTGCTTTGTGTAAACGGCAACAAAATCTCTCCTTCTTTTAAATTTCTACCTCAGTATCCCAAACTTAGATAAATTTGATTTTAAATACAAATAAAATCAACGCTGTCAGTTAATGGGCCAGTTTAAGAATTTCACTACCAAAAGTATCCCAGCTATATTTCTTTTTTTCGTCAATAATATTTGTTCTAAACTGTTCCTCTTTATCATAATGATAAAATGAGAAAATTCCATCAGCAATTTGATGAGCATTTGGTTCTACTACATATCCAACATACTCATTGTGAACCAATTCAGGCAATCCACCGACATTGCTGACGATCATTGGAAGATCAAAATGATAGGCAACCTGAGTAATTCCACTCTGAGTAGCACTGCGATAGGGAAGGACAACACAATCTGCGGCTGAAAAATAACGTCCCACCTCCTGATTTGGAATAAAATCAGTATGCATAAAAATAAATTCCTCTAGTTTATACTTTTTTATAAGATCTAAATATGGCGCTGGGTCACCATAAAATTCACCTGCGAGCAACAATTTCACACCAAGGTTACGAATTCTGAAATCAGCCAATGCTTCCAGCAGAATATCCAAACCTTTATACGGACGAATAAAACCAAAAAACAATACCACTTTATCCTCTTCGGCAATCTTAAGTAATCGACGTGCTTCCTTTTTACTTTGATGCGCACCATAGTTATCGTAGAGTGGATGCGGCGTATATACAGCTGGCATTTTAGGACTTAAGGTCTTCAAGTCCTTTAGTACACTTTTACTCATTGTGAGGCAAGCATCAACGGATTTCAAAAAATAACGAATCAACTGCTTATCCCCTATGCGCTGTTCATGTGGAATAATATTGTCAGCAATGCAGACGATTTTAGTATGCTTATTTTTTCGGACTTGTCGTTGGATTGTCCCCAGACAAGGTCCAAAAAATGGCATCCAAAATCTCACAATAAGCAAATCGTAATTTGCCCTTTTTAGCTCCTTGCCAACACTTAACCAATTAAATGGATTAATCGAATTGACCTTTGTCTTGATACGAAGACCAACTGGTGCTGGTTCATCGGAATACTGTGACTTTCCGGGAAAAAGGAAATTGGGATACTGTAGACTAAAGGAATAGATGTCTACTTCATGGCCTAACTCCTGAAAATGGGATGCCAATCGTTCATTAAAAGACGCTATCCCCCCTCCCCTCAATGGATAGGCGGATCCTAAAATCACAATTCGCATAATTATTTAGATGACTTTCTCAATTTGATAATCATTCCGATCGGAACTGCTTCTAGAGACTAATTCTGCCAAGAAACCTGTCAGAAATAATTGTGTTCCCAAAATAATCGCTGTCAGCGCAAAGAAAAATAAAGGCTGATCTGTTATATCTCTGAAGGGAGTACCGCTGGCTATACTCATAAGCTTGTGGCAAATCAGATAAATGGAGATAAATAAACCCGCAAGAAAACTAATCACGCCCATAACACCAAAAAAGTGCATCGGTCTTTTCGAGAACTTACCAACAAAAAATATGGACAATAAATCCAAGAAGCCTTTTACAAAGCGACCGGGACCAAATTTGGTTGTGCCGTATTTGCGTGGGTAATGCTGTACAATCTGCTCCTGTATATTTGTAAATCCAGCCCATTTTGCGATAACGGGTATATAACGATGCATTTCACCATAAACCTCAATGTTCTTAACAACATCCTTTTTATAGGCTTTAAGACCACAATTAAAATCATGCAGATTATGAATTCCAGACATCGACCTGGTCACTCCATTGAATAATTTGGTTGGGATTGTTTTGGTCAATGGATCATAACGTTTTTGCTTCCAACCGGATACCAAGTCAGCCCCTTTATTTATGATTCGATCATACAATTCAGGAATCTCATCAGGACTATCCTGTAGATCCGCATCCATTGTAATAACCACATCGCCCTGTGCAGCAGCAAAACCTACATTCAAAGCAGCAGATTTCCCATAATTACGTCGGAATTTAATCGCAGAGATATTACTATTTTTTAACTTCAACTCTTCAATAACCTTCCAGGAATTATCTCTACTTCCATCATCAACTAAAATAATTTCGTAGGAAAAATGATTGGCCGCCATAACACGGTCGATCCAAGCTGTCAATTCGGGTAAGGATTCTTCTTCATTAAATAAAGGAACAACAACAGAAATATCCATGTGAATGTTAATCATGCTAAAAGTATAGTATTATAATACCAACAAAGGTATTACTTTTTCAGTAATACCTTGTAGGAACAATTTTATTTTGTTAACCACTAATTGGCATCTTGTCTAATCGCTAATTTTTCCCGTTTTGTCAAGGCGGATAATAACAATGCAAAAACAAATTGAAACATCAATGTGATGGCCAATCCTTTGAGCACCTGTCCTAAGGTTATCTTTCCGATAGAATCAACTTGTTTTTCAAGTTCTGCAATTTTTGAATCAATCACTTCATCTGGCACGTTGTTTTTTTCCATATACTCAATGGTAACATTAATCGTATGTGTCACTACCTTTTCTTGCAAGGTTGGATTAATGAAATTGACATATAGTTGTGTTCCAATGGTGGAAATAATGGTGGAAATAGCAAGCATCATAAATATCGATTTCAATGCGATGGAAAAATTCCAATATCCACCATTTGCTTTCCTAAGAGAGAAAGCAAACAACGCTGAAATAACAACGAAAAGACCAGTGTTAACAACAAATGACATCGACATTACTCCCCAGAAAGAATTCAAGTCTTTGACAACAAACAAGACAACTAATCCGAGAACAAAAGAAATTATTCCTAAGATGACACCATAGATAATACTTTTCTTCTTATCAATTACCGCATCAAATCCTATGTTACTTTGATTGATTGAATCTGCCATAAAGTTATTTGTTATAGTAGGTACTAATTATTTGATAAAGGGCGATGTCAAAGGCTTTATTGTTCGACGCTTCCGCATATTCTTCAAACTGTTTTTCAGTAGGTTTCAACTCACTAAAGAAACTCATCATCGGATAGAAAAGTTCATAAACTTCACTTCTTGGATTGAGTCCTTTACCTACTTTTGCAATTTCAGCATATGGGCTATCTACGACAATTTGATTGGCAATGATATCTTCATAAATCTCATGCTCATCTTGAAATTCATCTTCATCAACCAGCAAAAATTCTTTTAAGAAATCATCCAATTCAGGTTCAATCTCATCATCCTTGCACTCTCCTAAATAAAGAAAAATATTCAACAATTCGGTTCCTCTATCAATGGTCTCATCTTCTATAGCTTCCCATTCCTCGGAATCCAAATAGTCATCTTCAAGCTTTAAAACATCATTGGAGAAAAAGTTCATTAGTAAAAGATCTACATAAATCTCACGTAACTCATCAAAAAGTGGATAATCATCAAAAGATTGATCCAACAGTTCTAATTTCTCTAAATAACTTGCTTCCGTATTGAATACGCCAATAATCTTTTCAAGAAACTCCGGGGCTGTCGAGATTCCATCAACCTTGCCATAATTTAATATACCTGCCTCAACGGCTGCTTTAATATTTGCTTCCATGGTTTTAATCGTTTTTTATGATTTGATTATTATTGATGACCAATTCGACAACGCCAATTAACTTCTGTCCGAATAGTGGTGAATTTTTTGATTTTGATTTATTCGTTTTTTCATCGAAATTCCAAGATTTCTTCAGGTCGAATACGACAAGATTAGCTGTAGCCCCCTCTTCAAAACGAGGAACTTCAAGTCCCAGAATTTGTCTAGGTCTAATTGACAGGCTATTTACAATTTGCTCTTCGTTAAGTCCAGCACGAATCAATAAGGGTAACACTGTTTGCAATCCGATAACGCCATTTTTTGCAATATGGAATTCAACATTCTTAAACTCTATTTCCTGCGGCGTATGTTGAGAAACAATAGCATCAATGATACCATCCTTAATAGCTTTAAGTAAAACTTTTGCATCCCCTTTGGTTCGTAAAGGTGGACTCACTTTATAATTACTATCAAAACCGACAATATCTTCATCAGTAAAAACCAATTGATGGGCAGCAACATCACATGTCACAGGAAGACCTTTTGCTTTAGCTTTTTTTATCAGATCAACAGCTTCCGGCGTACTAATAGACGCAAAATGAATAGGAGCCCCAGTATATTCTGCCAAGTAGAGGTCACGAGAAACCATCAGCGATTCGGCAAGATTGGGAATACCCTTCATTCCCAAATAAGTACTCATCGCGCCTTCATTCATTTTATTTCCACCAGCCATAGATTCATCTTCAGCATGTGAAAAAATTAATCCATCAAATCCTTTCGCATATAACAATGCTCTACTCATTAATCCTGCCTGTTGTACACTTCTATTTCCATCACTAAAGGCAACGGCACCTGTCTGCTTCATATCGAACAACTCGGCCAATTCCTTTCCTTCTCTCTTTTTGCTGATCGCTCCAATCGGATGGACATCAACAATATTTCCTTTTGCCGTATTGACAATAAGTGCAACCTCGGAACGACTTTGAATAGCGGGTTCAGTATTTGGCATCACTGCTACTCCAGTAAACCCTCCCGCCGCAGCTGCAGCGGTTCCAGTTTGGATGTCTTCTTTAGTTTCTAGTCCGGGCTCTCCAAAATTGGCATGTAAGTCAAAAAAACCAGGCGCTAAAATCTTTCCAGCACCATCAATGGTCTCAATGTTTTTATCAGCTACTTTGACAGTTTTTCCAATCTGTGCAACCTTTCCCTTTTCGATCAATACATCAACTTGCTGCTGATGAAATTCGTTACCAGGTAAAATTACTTTAACAGAAGTAATCAATAAGCTTTTCATATATGAATGTGATTGAAATTAATAGGATACAAATTGTTTATCGAAGCATGTAGCGTTCGCAGTATGGACAAACAGACAGCGGCTTTATCACTATAAATCATATAGCTACAAATAACTTTTTCGCGTGATGCTTGTGATTGCTTCATTTCGAGAAACAAAGTTACAAAATACAAATTTATTAAAGAACATTAAAAATAGATTTCAACGATCAATAACTAGGTATTTTCTCCCCACTGATAATGTTTAAATTCAAACCCTGCAAGGCTCAGTATACGGTCGACCACAGTTTCCGCTACATCCTCCAACGTCTTTGGCAAACTATAGAATGAAGGCGATGCAGGACAAATGATCCCACCAGCCTCCGTAACCAGTTTCATATTTTGAATATGAATAATACTCAAAGGCGTCTCACGAGTAACCAAAATCAATCGTCGCCGTTCCTTTAGCATGACGTCAGCCGCACGTGTTGTCAAATCGGAAGAAATTCCCTGCGCTATTCGTGATAATGTCCCCATAGAACATGGGCAAACAATCATCGTATCATAACGTGCCGATCCTGAAGCAAAAGGAGCAAAAAAATCACCTTTATCATAAAACTTGAAAGGTACGTCCTGATAACTCTCATCACCTAACTCCGCGCGCCATACATCCATTGCATTATTTGACATCACTATCCCAACCTCTGCAATTTGTGTTCTTAATGCCAATAGCTTTTTAAGTAAAACCTTAGCGTAGATCGAGCCGCTAGCTCCAGTAATGGCAACAACAATTTTTCTCTTCGACATCTTTTTTAAAATATAAAAACAAAGCTATAAAAAAAGGGTCGTAGTGAGAAACACCCGACCCTACATCTACCTATGAAAAACATGCCCTTGGGAGGGGCTTAACAAAAGTACATCTAGTTTTTAATTTACAAAAACATTATATGCATTACTACACATTTGTGTATATAAAACACCCAAAAAACAACCTTTTTCGAGCTTTTACTTACCCATCCCTCCTTCAAAATCACCTTTCATCTCGTTTTTCAATTCAATCTATGACAAAATGAAATACAAATAATTTCTTCAATCGAACATTTATTCTCATGAATAAAGTCTATTTTAGTACGACAGTTAGACAATTAATGAAGACATGAATCTTTCCGTTTTAGAACAATATATTGAAGAAGGCAAAAGCCACGACATTGACCTATTATTGATTGGAAACCCCGAACTTTTACAAGAAACAACAAGTCATGGAATTTCCCCATTATTATTAGCTTGCTATTACAATAAACCGCAAATTATACGGATACTTCTACAGCACACCAAATCCATGACTATCCACGAAGCCTGTGCCGCCGGATTAACCTCATATCTCGAAGCTATTATTCAACAAGCTCCGGCCGTTGTTAACGAGTGGTCATCACAGGGTTTTACACCATTGACAATCGCTGTCTATTTTAACAAAGTAGACATTGTTCGTCTTTTGTTATCAAAAAAAGTCAACCCAAACGCAGTAACCAAAAACGAACAACTTACGACAGCGCTACATATTGCCGCGTCAAACAACAATGAAGAGATTGGAAAGCTCCTTATCGAGGCCAACGCAAATGTCAACGCCATTCAAGCTACTGGCGAAACTCCACTTCACTTTGCAGCTCAGCATGGTAACATCGATTTTATTGTCGCCTTATTAGAGAATGGAGCTGATACCAGAGTCATCAATATTTCAGGATTATCTCCAATTGATCTCGCTTACGAAAAAGGTCATAGAGAAATTGCCGAGATTTTAAAGAACTAGTTTTTTTTCAAAATTTCAGATCCGATTCTGCAATAAAGACAACGTTTCCTATCACAATAGAATCTCTTTAACTGCAAAATCCCTTGGCTTTGCAATGCACTTTGAACATGCCACTCACATTGAGCAAACTGCCGCACAACAACATTTTTTTCTGCAGGCATCTCCTCCAAAAGCTCCAAAGCTTTATCTACATAAGTTTCAATACCAAAATATTTACCATATGAAAAAAGAAATACGACAATAACGTTGATCACCAAGATATCAACCGCATCTTTACCCAACCGTACCGATTTTTTCTCCCCCGCTTTTGTACCGAATGAAAAATGCGACACCCAATAATCGCTTAACGAATCTATCTTGAACAATTTTCTAGCTACCGCCAAATTGTCAACAGCTAAAATCTTAGAGACACCCAGCTCATTCTTACAGAACAAAACTGCTAATTGGGCAATCCGCCGCTCAGGAAAATTATAAGGCCTCATTCTTAACTTTTTCCAAATACCAGATACAGATTCCAAATCGTGAATATGTTTTTGGTACTTAAACTCGTCGATTAATTGCTTAACATACTTACTATCTTTCTGTTGCTTTAGCAAACCGCTGATTCCAAAAAAAAGAGCTTCTATTTTAAACAGATTTGAACGATATTTTTGGAGAATACTCAAAGGCAATTTCTCTCCAAGCTCCTGAAATGTATCGGCATTAACTTTTAATCCCATACACCTGCACATCCATACCCAAAAAGTTTTTTCCCAATCCGCATCAAATTGTTTTAAAATAACCATGATCTGCTGAACTTTCATTTCCAGGCGCTCAATCGACAAAGTATTCAGCCACATTGATTTCTTTAAATCATCAATAGAGCCAAGCTGAAATCTACAAGGGATCCAGCTTTTTGTACTCATCATATTTGAATATCTCTCCAATAAAAGCTGATCTACATATTCTGAAAGCACAACTGTCGGTATAGCCGTTCCATCGCTTCGGTAGATCACTCTATCATTCTTCCAGACGACATGCAGGATGACGTTATTATAAGCATCATCTTGCTGGTGACAGTGCCGATCCCAATCAGATGATCGAATATGCATCTCCACGTGACCAAACCAGTCACTACCTTCACACCTAATATGAGACATTAAAAAATCGGGACCGGAATCTGTATTATATTGTCCCACATGAACAACGACCAAGGATTCTCCATCAGCAGAACTCAATCCATTTGTACGGAATAGCCGAAGTTTCCAGATAAACTGCATTAAGTTTTCTGTAACTAACATAATTGTAATTTAAGAATTAAACTAACCGGCTATGGCTTATAATTGCCTAAATATACAATTTAATCATTATTCTTTCTTATAGATCTTTATTCTTTCTTATAGATCTTTAAAAGATCATTGGAAACCAATTTACTTTCGATAATTTGCCCACTGAATCGCGGAGCCATAATCCCATTAAATAGCTTGATTTCAGATTCAAAAACTCTTGCCTCATCCCACAGCCCCGCATCGATAAACATTTGTAAGGTTGCACGCCCCCCTTCTATGATTATTGACTGAACATCCATTAAATAAAGTTGATAAAGAATATTCTGCGGCAAATACAGACCATAATTCTCGAGCTCAATGTACTTTACGTTTTCCTTCCATTCTGTCTTTTTAGCATTAAACACAATCGTATCAGCTTGTCCATTGAGAATATTGGCATCAAGCGGAATAGCCAGATCTCTATCTAAAAGAATCCGTAATGGATTTTTACCCTGCCAATGTCTTACAGTCAGACTTGGATTATCGACCACTGCCGTTTTTGTACCGACCAAGATAGCATCTTCCTCCGCTCTCCAACGGTGAACTAGCTGCTGGCTAGCAGCATTACTTAACCAGATCTGTTTATTTTCCTGACCAATAAAACCATCCTTAGACTGAGCCCATTTCAAAATAACATAAGGGCGAAATTGACCAATACGCGTAAAGAAACGACGATTGAGCCATACCGCCTCATTTTCCAGCAAGCCAATTTCAACTTCAATACCCGCTGCCCGTAATATTTCCACTCCTTTGCCATTGACCTTTGCAAAAGGGTCCAAACACGCTACATAAACTTTCGAGGGTTTTAAGTCTGCAATCATATTGGCGCATGGCGGTGTCTTTCCGAAATGTGCGCAGGGCTCAAGGCTAACATAAAAAGTACTTTCCCCAAGAACCTTCTTTGCGTCTTCACCATACCTTTGTATAACCTGCTGCACAGCGTTAACCTCTGCATGCGGTCCACCATAGGGAGAGGTATATCCTTCACCGATAATTTTACCGTCAAATACTATCACCGCCCCGACCATTGGGTTGGGACTCACGGAACCCGCACCCATTTGAGCAAGTTCCAAACAACGATGCATATATTGCCTGTGCATATCCATAGATACAAATCTATGAAAATCGTACCTTTGACACATGAAAATACTTCAAGATTTCGAATTATTATTTCAACATGAGCTCCAGACGTTATACGATAACGATGAAATAAAAGCAATATTCTTCGTAGTTATTGCCGAAACATTTGGATTAACTAGAGCCAGTTATCAGTTTAGGAAAACAGATAGCGTAAGCGAAACGGATAGTGCGGACATAGGTAGGATCCTTCAGGATTTAAAAAAGCATAGACCTATACAATATATCTTCAATAAAGCGGATTTTTATGGCGAAGTTTTCCAAGTCAATGAATCGGTCCTAATTCCCCGGCAAGAAACTGAAGAACTTGTTGATCTGATTATTAGAAACCACAAATCTTCTCCAAATTTAAAAATCATAGATATAGGAACTGGCTCGGGCTGCATTCCGATTACCCTGTCAAAGCATCTAAACGATGCATTAGTCACAACAGTAGATATCTCAAAGGAAGCTATAAAAACCGCACAGGAAAACGCTAAGAATTTTAAGACCTCAATTCAATTTATCAATGCAGATATATTCGAATGGGATTATATTTTTTCTGATCAACAATATGACATCATCGTATCCAATCCTCCTTATATTACCCCTGGAGAAAAACAATATATGAGCCAAAATGTATTGGCTTATGAACCTGAACTTGCATTATTCATTGAAGAAAGCGCTCCGCTGATTTTTTATGACGTTATTTCATCTTTCGCATTGAAACATCTAGCGCCGAAAGGGGATCTTTACTTTGAAATCAATCAATACCTTGGTGCAGAAATGGAAGAGCTCATAAACAAAAAGGGATTTGAGCAAGTCAAACTTATAAAAGACATCAATGGTGCAGATCGAATAATTCATGCAAAGAAAAAAGCTCAATAAAAAATAATCCTTTTATTTACTAAGCAGTTAAGGCTTTTTCAGCAAAATTTACCCGTAATAATTTGGCATATATTAAAAGAAATTCTACCTTTGCATCACTTTCAAAAACAGAAAGGATTCCGTAGCTCAGCTGGTAGAGCAATACACTTTTAATGTATGGGTCCTGGGTTCGAATCCCAGCGGGATCACAAAATAAAAGCTAATCGTAAGATTAGCTTTTATTGCTTAAGAATGCCAGGGTTCAAAAGAGGTGCCAACCAGGCTCGATCCCCCACAAAGAAACTAATACCCCTCTATTTCCTCAAAACTATTTTCATTTTCAATTGTCTCTATTCTATAACCGCAGATTAAAACAAATGATGAAAAAGAAATTAGCATATTTATTGATGTCAAGCTCTTTCTTCCTGCTGACAGGTTGCTCCGTTATAGAAGGAATATTCAAAGCGGGCGTTTGGACAGGAATTCTCATCGTCGTTGTTGTAGTCGCCCTCCTTATTTGGCTTATCAGTAAACTTTTTGGCGGCACCAAATAATGACAATTACTCTTTTAATGATCTCCTCAACACCTTTTTACCTAAACACACACAACAATAACACCCATCTATGTTTTCTTGTTCTTCATTTGAAAACATGTTTTTTATCTTATCTTTATAATTTCAAGAATCTACGGCCAAACTAATTTAAAGGGCAACCGGTAATTCAAAAAATAATTCTAGCTCTATTTGACCATCGTATTGACGCTAGAACATTTGCAATTAATGAAAGAGGATCGAGCATATGAAGAGATTTACGTTAAAAGAGATTGGCCAACAATTAAACCTATCTCCCGGAACCATTTCCAAAGCATTAAACGATAGCCATGAAATAAGCGCAGAAACAAAAAAGCTCATTTTAGATTTTACGGAGAAAATTAATTATATACCAAATTTTTCAGCAAAAAGCCTAAAGACAGGCCGCTCAAATACATTGGCAATCATTGTTCCATTTATTTCAAGCTCTTTTTTCTTTGATTTCTATGAAGATATATCCCTCATTCTAGCACAGACAAACTATAAACTGATCCTATTGCAAACTTTTAATGATGAGAAAAAAGAAAAAGAAGCCCTAGAGCTATGTATACAAAGCAATATTGAAGGAATAATCATTTCTCCGGTGAAAAATGATTCAAGCTTATCGCTCTTGTTCTATATTATGGAACAGATCTGCCCAGTTATTATTTTTGACCGAATAAATCATCAACTCGATACATTCAAAATCGGGATCCAAAACAGCAAAGTTATCTATCAAGCAACGGAAGAAATGATCAAAAACAAACGAGAGAACATCATTCTTTTACTATGCAAAGACATCGGTGGAAATGTAAGCCGAATAAAAGGATATAAAGATGCACTCTTCAATTCCTCGCTACCTTTCAAAGAAGAAAATATAATAGAAATATCCTATTCCAGCCCTAAGGACGACATCGATGATGAACTGGAAAGCAAAATCAGCCTACTATTAAATAGTGTAGCAGCACCGAATGCGCTCCTCTCAACAACAGATACTTTATCGCTCAAGGTATTACACATATTAAATAAATTGAAGGTGAAAATTCCTGAAGACATGAACTTAATCGGTTTTAGTAATACCCCTTTTGCAAACAGCCTCAACCCCTCGCTGACAACAATTACTCAACCTACGCATCTTATGGCAGAAAAATCTGTAGAACTCCTTTTACAGATGTTAAAGAAAAGAAACAAAAAGAATTATTTCGAATTCGAAACGTATTTTTTAGACTGCAGCATCGAACACCGAAAATCCACATTATCCCTTTAAAAAGAAAAGATCAAAATTCCCTAATGGAATTTTGACCTTTTAAAAGAATACCCACTTTACAATCTACCGCAGCATCCATCATTAACACCTTATTTAATTAAGGATCGCAATGCATGGACAGGCAGATCTATTTTGGTATCATTAGATAAACTTCCATTCAAAGCTCCCCATTGCAAACTATCTAAACGAACATTTGAACTTCCCTCTGTTTTGATATTCAGAAAATCAGCTTTGGCACTAGGACCTTTTCTATTAAAATATACTTCTGAATTATTAGCAACGATATCCGCACTTTGATAATTAGTACGCGGCAAACCTAAAACGCTATTTGTCGTGTTGACAAACAAACGATTAATTAAAGAACTGCCCTTACTATCCGTACCACCAAGATCATCAATAGTAGAATTGGTCAAATTCAGGTTTAACGTATTTATAGTGGATTTCTCGGCTAGGGAAAACGCACCAACACTATCACCAACAACAGTCAGCTCGTTCAGCTTAGCAGACAACTCATTAATTCCTACGTTTTTTAATTTTAAAACTTTAAGATCAGGTGAAAAAATATAAATTGACTTATAAAATCCCTGTCCTCCAGGTAAAAAATCTAATGTAAGATTCCCGGACTGATCCACACTCGTTTTCACGTAATCAGCCTGACTTTTATTAACTTTAACCATAGACTTATCGCTTTTCACCCAATACAAGCCTACACCATTTGCATTCTTTCCAATTATATAAAGCTTGTCAAACGCCGCCAACGGAAATGACCGAAAATAAACATCCTTAGCATCTGGCCTAGACACCTCCTGCTCCACATCAGCATTATATTTTTTTGCATCAACGCGATTTATGCTAACAAGGTAAGACGCTACAAGCATCGGAACCGCGAACAAGCCTATTGCTAATCCCATTATAATTTTTGTACTTAATTTCATAATTCATTTTGATTAAAATTCTGACTAACGAACCGTTTATAACGTTGTTCTAACTCATCGAGACCAATTCCCAATAGATAAATATTACGAAAAAATAGTGGAAGATCTTCTTCCAGAAAAATCGCTTTTCTATATGACTTCACATTTTTTACAGAATCCTGCGTCAGAAAAAAACCAATACCACGTTTATTTGCTATAATTTCTTTCTGCTGCAGCATATCATAAGTCCGCATCACCGTGTTGGGATTAACCTCCATCTGTACCGCCAATTCCCTCACCGATGGAAGTTTTTCATCCACTTTCCAGGTTGCTAATAAAATGTGGTCACATACATACTCAGCGATCTGAAGGTAAATGGCTTTATTTGCATTAAATTCCATATTAAATCTCCTTTTCTTTTAGCCTTAAAAAAGCAATACCCCAAAATATTATAGCAAGCAATACGCCAACGGCGCCAATCAATGCAAAAATGTGATTTGAATCAGACCAATAATTATTATCCATAGTACCTACGGTATTCTGGGTTTGCGTTTTCATCAAGTAAACAAAAAGACACATCCAGACAACACAATAAAGCACAAGGAAAATAGCTGTCTTTACATATTGATAGTTTTGATAGACAATTCCTCCTAGTAAAAATATAGCATTCAGAAGAATCGGCACAAAACAGAAATAATAAGCTGGATCCGGATATCGCACCTTGAAAAAGTACTGCCAAAGATCCACACTGGCCGTTTCCCCTGAGTGTTGCACCTCATTTATGACCACAGAACCAAAACTTCGCAAATAGGAAACAAACGCTAAATCAATCAGATAAAAAACCAATAAGTAAGAACCAATACTCACCACAACTGTATAAAAGAGACTTACCAAAAATTTCTCCAATTGTGAAGCGGGAATCATCAATTCAAAAATTGCACGGGTCTTTTTACCTAAATCTGCAAAATAACTACTGGAAATAACTGTCACAAAAAACAATCCTAAGATGCAAAACAGTGGTGCCCTGAAGTTTAGCAACGAATAAATAGTGTTCTTTTTAATATCATCATAATTTGATCCAAAATTAACAGCATAAAAACCAAAAATTACCCCTGCAATAATTCCTATTGCCATAAGATAAATGCGCCCAAAACCAATCCATTGTCTTCGAATCAGCCCAAAAAAACGTGTAGAATTAAATAGGTTTGACATATTCATCAAGTTTAATAAGGTTCGTAATTTTTTCCTTGCATTTTAAAACGGCATTAAACAACAACTCCAAATCAAGCTTCGAGTCTTCCGCCACTAAGTTTGGGAGGATTACATTAAAACCACCCAAACCTTCTTCAGAATAGAGTGTATCTAAAGGCAGCTCCCTTACCTTTTTAAAGCATAAACGATCAGTGATAACGTGCATAGGCGCATTAAGTGCGACCTTGTGATCATCAAGCAAGATAACAGCATCAATAAGGTTATCAAGATCACGCACTTGGTGTGTAGAAATAATCACACATTTATCTTCTGTTATCGCAGAAGCCATAATCTTTCGGAACTGAACCTTAGAAGGAATATCCAAACCGTTTGTCGGCTCATCCATAATAATCACTTTTGTGTTAGACGCTAAGCCAAAAGAAATAATATATTTCTTTTTCTGTCCATAGCTCATGTTTGCCAGCTTCTGCTCAATAGGAACATCAAACTCGTCAATCAGACGATCAAAATATTCCCGATCAAAGTTCGGGTAAAAACCCGCATTTGCCTTCAGAAACTGATCAGATTTAACTGCTGGCAGATAAAACTCTTCCGGAATAAAGCTAATCTCCTTTAACAACGAAGGCTCCCTTCGATTCGGATTGTGCCCCAACACATTAACCCGCCCAGAAACAGGATATACCAAACCTGCAATATTTTTAAGCAAGGTCGATTTACCTGCGCCATTTTTCCCTAATAAACCATAGATATGCCCCTGCTTCAATTCAAGATCCATCTGAAGAAAGAGCGGCTTCGATTTACTATAGCTGAAATTTAGATTTTGGATAGTAATCATACTACTGTATTATTTAATTAATACACTAATATAGAAATGAATTTTATATAATTCCAAAAAATATTTAAAAAAAAATACTCCTATCAATCTGATTAAATTACAATTCGAGATTATAAGGAAGGCCGCATTTCATCTAAAAATATTTAAACATTAAATTTATATAATACAATATATAAACCTGACAAATAGACATTTATTACTAAAAATTACGAAATTCATAATGAAAAATTGGGCGACTTTGATCAGCACTGGTTATCCATTTTAAAATCCTATTTAATTTTTTAAAAACCTAAATAAATTAAAGCTATCCAAGCTAGATGAAAATATCCGCTCTACAAGCTAGTGTAAATACGCATTGAAGAGGAGACCTCAGACGGTAGAAGATAATGCTTTAGAAAGGCTAAAACCAATCAAAAACAGAATATAGAATTACACCATCCATTATTTAATTCAACACAAGCCATGTTTTTCTCGCAATCAATGCAATTATCTTTCCCGTTAGCTTTTATTTGATCGAAACCGTAAGGCAACAACAAATATTCAGCATCAAACACTATTAACCAATAATTAACCAAAAAACAAAAGAAACTAGTAATCAAATTAATATAAAATTTACATAAAGTATAAATAGATATATATACAACATTAATTCCATCTTCAGCATGAATTTTCAAAGAACAGAAACACAAATACCACTAGCTGCTAGCTGGCTATTTTATTGACATCCAGATTGGATATAGTTTTAAATTTATTTATTCCCATCTTTGTCCCTATGCTGAATTACTTTTATCCTTTCATTCTTGCGATGCATTCTTTATGGCGATGGGAAGTATTGATCATACTAACCATTAGCCTCTCGATTTATTTTTACAAGAAAAAAAAACAGCTTCCATTCTCCCCTATCGATCAATTACTCTTAAAAACAACGGTTATTTCTTTCTATATTCAGCTATTTTTAGGTTTTAGCCTCTATCTATTGAGCCCTATTACACAGTATTTCATGCAGCATTTTAGCAAGGCAGTTCACCTCAGACAAATCCGCTTCTTCGGGATGGAACACAGCAGCATGATGATTATTGCGGCAATTTGCTTGACTATAGGTGCTCTAAAAAGCAAAAACGCCGATACGAATGATCGACGTTTTAAAATATTATTAATCTGGTTTGGCCTAGCACTCTTGATCGTACTGAGCTCTATTCCTTGGGAATTCTCCCCCTTGACAAGCAGACCTAGTTTTCGATCATTTTTTTAGCTATTTTTCCAGTTAGCTTTTCTTTTGCTGCGCATCGCATCCATTCCTTCCTTGAAATCGGCTGTTTGACGCAAATCTGCTAGTGCATCTAGTAGAAAGCTATATTTATCCTCAAAATGCTGCTCTTTTAACCTCCGCAGTGCACTAAAACCTCTTGATATAGCTAAAGGAGCATTATCAAGGATAGTACTTTTCAATTCAATCAATGCCTTTTCCTCAACATCCAAAATTCCACACAAAATTTCCTTATCTAAAGCCTCTTGCGCAGAAAAAGAAGCTCCTCTGATACAGAGGTCCATCGCTTTTCTTTCAGGCATATAGTCCAGAAGCAAAGCCAATACCTGAAAAGGAAAGAGTCCAATTTTGACTTCTGGCAAAGAAAAACGCACTTGCGGAAGAGCATATAAATACGTACAGGATAACGCAATCAAAAAACCGCCGGCAATAACATCCCCTCTAACAACACAGATAGAAGGTTTGTCTAAACCTGCAAACAACTCGGCCAGGGATTTTTCTACCCGAGGAATTGCGGGATTACCCACATCCATTGCAGGATCTTCAAATGCTTTCAGATCCATTCCGGCACAGAACACGGGACCTTCAGCCTCCACTTGCACTAGACGTACATCAGGGTTGCTATTCGCGATATTCAATACATAGGCTATCTCACTAACCATAGTCGGGCTAAAAGCATTCCTTTTTTCCGAACGAGCCAGCGTCATTGTAAGCACATGCTGTTCAATAGTTACTTTTATAAAATTTAGTTTTTCCATCTAAAAATTCTACAAAATCAATTGTCTGAAACTCTGTTCAAGGGCTACTACCTCAGCTACACTACCTCGCTGAAAATAGTCCAACAGCAATTCAGAAGGAATATTTCCAACCAAATCATCCTTGGCAAATGGACAGCCCCCATAACCCAACAATGCTCCCTCAAATTTACGACATCCAGCGTGATAAGCTGCCTCTATCTTAGCAAGGCTATCTTCTCGCTTGGCGTGAAAATGCGCACCTATCTCAAGTCCCGGGAAACGGGCTTTGACATGTCCAAAGAGCTCCGAAATCTGATTTGCATCAGCCTCCGATGTCGTATCCGCCAATGAAAACTCACAAATCCCAAGATCCAATAATCGTTCCACCCACTCTTCCACCAATAAGGGTGACCAAGCATCGTGATAGGGATTTCCAAAAGCCATACTGATGTAGACCACCATAGATTTATGAGCAGAATCTGCCAACAATTTCATCTGTTTTAACTGCTGATAAGACATCGCTAAATCCATATTGGTATTTCGCAGCTGGAATGTTTCAGATATTGAAAATGGATACCCCAAAAAATCGATTTTTTCCTCCTGAACAGCTTCTTGTACTCCTCTTAGATTTGCTACAATAGCCAGCAACTTTACCTTTTCATTCTTATTGATCCCTTTTAATACCGCTGCTGTATCTGCCAGCTGAGGCACGGCTTTCGGCGAAACAAAAGAACCAAAATCTATCATATCAAACAGGCCAGTTTCAATTAGCGTATTGATATGTTTAATTTTTTTGTCTGTTTCAATAAAGTTGTGAAGCCCTTGAATAGCGTCTCTCGGACAATCAACCAATACCACCTGATCCTTCATATTGTGTTAAAAAATATCTTTCTCAATTTCTCTGGCGATCACCATTTTTTGAATGCTAGAAGTACCTTCGCCTATCGTACATAACTTCGCATCTCTAAAAAACTTCTCTGCTGGATAATCCTTTGTAAATCCATATCCCCCAAAGATCTGCACCGCTTCGTTTGAGACACTGACAGCCGCTTCAGAAGCATAGAGCTTCGCCATCGCACCAATCTTAGAAACGCGGTCTCCGTGATCCTTTAAATAACCCGCCTGCCTCGTCAACAATTCACTTGCCTCGACTTGTGTAGCCATATCAGCCAACGCAAAAGAAACGGCCTGAAAGTCATAAATCTTCTTTCCAAACTGCTCCCTCTCATGCGCATATTTCAGCGCACACTCGTAAGCTCCACGCGCAATACCCAAAGAAAGTGCAGCAATCGAAATACGCCCCCCATCCAATAACTTTAGGGCTTGTACAAACCCCTGCCCTTCCTCACCTATAAGTTGATCGCGATGAATTCGACAATTATCGAAAAATAAACAAGCCGTTTCTGACGCCCGCATTCCTAATTTATTTTCTTTTTTACCAGCAGTAAATCCCGAAGTCCCCTTTTCCACAATAAAAGCCGACATCCCTTTTTTATCACCTTTAGCACCTGTTCGGGCAATCACTACGGCAACACTTGAACTAATTGCATGTGTAATAAAGTTTTTTGATCCATTTAAAACATAATAATCACCATCTTTTTCGGCAAATGTTGTCATTCCCCCTGCATCCGAACCCGACCCTGTTTCAGTGAGGCCCCATGCTCCTATCCATTCAGCTGTGGCTAACTTTGGAAGATAACGTCTCTTTTGTTCCTCGTTTGCAAAACTCAATATATGATTTGTACACAGTGAATTATGGGCAGCAACTGATAAGCCTATGGAACCACAGACCTTGGAGATCTCATCCAGCACGGTAATGTATTCTTGGTAGCCTAAACCCGATCCACCATACTCTTCCGGAACAATAACTCCCATAAAGCCATGTTCACCTAACTTTTTAAAAACTTCTATTGGAAATAGCTGGGCTTCGTCCCATTCCATCACATAAGGTTTGATATGATACTGTGCGAAATCTCTTGCACTTTGTCTGATCATATCCATTTGTTGTTTATTTTCAATAAACATAAGCATGAATATTAAATTTACAATCGGTAATTTAATTCAAATATATCAAAATATTTAGGAATAAAATTGCAAATATTTTAAAATTTTATTTTAAATTTATCTAAAAATAAGAAATTCTTAATTCAATAGCTTTTTAAACCAAGATTGTAAATTATGAAGGAGCTAATCGCATTACTTCGCCAAAAAAGAGAAAATTTAAAATTCGGTGGCGGCATCGATAAAATAAAAAAATTGAAAGAAAAAGGCAAAATGTCTGCCTGGGAAAGGATAGAATATCTACTGGATCCGGACCGAGAATATCTTGAAATAGGCATGTTTGCTGGTGAAGGAATGTACAAAGAGCATGGCGGATGTACAAATGCAGGCTGCGCAGCGGTACTAGGCTACGTAAAATCCAAACTCTGTGTCATCGTCTCCAACGACGCAACGGTAAAAGCAGGGGCATGGTTCCCTATTTCAGCAAAGAAAAATCTACGGGCACAAGAAATTGCTATGGAAAACAACCTTCCAATTATCTATTTAGTAGATTCTGCAGGTGTATTTTTGCCGCTGCAAGATGAAATCTTCCCCGACAAAGATCATTTTGGACGCATATTCCGTAACAATGCCCGAATGTCCTCCATGGGAATACCCCAAATTGCAGCAATCATGGGAAGCTGTGTGGCCGGTGGAGCTTACCTGCCAATTATGTCCGACTACGCCTTTATCGTCGAAGGAACGGGCTCTGTATTTTTAGCAGGCCCATATTTAGTCAAATCCGCAATAGGTGAAACTGTCGATGCCGAAACACTAGGAGGAGCTTCTACACATTCGGAGATCTCTGGAGTAACGGACAATAAATTCCCCAACGACCAAAGCTGTTTAGATGCTATAAAAAACGTTATTGATAAAATCGGTGGACATCCTAAAGCTAATTTCAACAGAAAGGAAAGCCAACTTCCAAAAATAGATCCCAGCAGAATAGCAGAGATTCTTCCCGAAGACAGGACAAAACCTTATCGCATGCAGGATATCTTGAATGCGATTGTAGACGCAGATACTTTGGATGAATACAAGCCGGATTATGGAAAAACCATTGTATGTGCCCTTGCACGCATAGACGGGTGGGCAGTCGGAATCGTTGCCAATCAACGTGAAATCATCAAAGCTAAAAAACCGGGCAACGCTATGGAAATGCAAATGGGTGGAGTTATCTATAGCGATTCTGCAGATAAGGCCGCACGCTTCATCATGAATTGCAACCAGCAGAACATTCCACTCGTATTTTTTCAAGACGTTACAGGCTTTATGGTAGGTAGCCGTTCAGAGCAGGGGGGAATTATTAAAGATGGCGCAAAAATGGTTAATGCCATGGCCAATTCAGTCGTTCCCAAATTTACATTTATCGTCGGGAACAGTTATGGTGCCGGAAACTACGCTATGTGTGGAAAAGCATACGACCCACGGTTAATTTATGCCTGGCCTACCGCCCAGATGGCTGTTATGAGTGGCGCTGCCGCAGGTAAGACATTATTTCAGATCCAGGAATCAACCTTAAAAGCCAAAGGTCAGGAAATCAGTGAAGAGGAAAAGAACAACCTCCTAAAATCAATTGAGGATCGATATAATGAACAACTAAGTCCATATTATGCCGCCGCGAGACTGTGGGTGGATGGCATTATCAGTCCCGAGGAAACGCGAAAAGTCATTAGTATGGGAATAGAAGCAGCCAACGAAAAACCTATTGTTGAACGCTACAATGTGGGCGTTATTCAAGTATGACACAAAAAATTTCCCCTCATACAGACAAACAGTTTAATGTATGAGGGGAAATGTAATAAATATCCGCAGTACTTAAGATTTAATCCACGATCTTCTAATTCTCTCAAAATCATCCAGCGACTCCCGATTTCGCATAACGTCTATCGATACTGCTTTCTCGATAGGAACCCCTGAAAAAATCTTCTTGATTGGCAGCTCCAGCTTTTTTCCACTTAAGGTATAGGGAATAGCCGCTACCTGAAAAATATCGTCAGGCACATGCCGAGGACTATATTGCTGCCGAAGTTCCCTTTTAATTTCCCCTTTTAACGCATCATTCAATAAACCATTGTCCAATTGAACAAAAAGCAACATATCAGATGAACCATTCTCGTGATCCACACAGATAACCAAACTATCCAAGACCCCTTCGGTTCTATTTAAAACATTATAGATCTCTGCAGTACCGATACGTACACCGCCACGGTTCAACGTCGCATCTGATCGCCCATACATAATTATTCCCTCATGCTTCGTAAGCTTAATCCAATCTCCATGATTCCAAATCCCTGGATATTTTTCAAAATAGCTGTCGTGATATTTTTTATTTGCGACATCATGCCAAAAATATAGGGGCATACAAGGCATTGGAGCTAATATAACGAGTTCTCCCACCTCTTCGTAAAGATGATGACCATTGGCATCAAAGGCTTCTATCTTAGCACCTAGAGTACGGCATTGAATCTCTCCTGCATAAACATCAAGCAATGTACAACCCGAAAGAAATGCGCTACAAACATCTGTACCTCCACTTAATGAAATAATTTGACTCCTTGGAAACTGTACATTTACCCATTCAAAGACATCTGGTGGAAGTGGTGAACCGGTCGAACCTATCGTTTTGGGCTGATAAGCCAGAGACCTGAGATCTTGATCCTGACAAGATATAAGATAAGCTGCACCAACACCAAAATGGTCTACCTTGCTTTCCTTTGCGAATTGCCACAAACTCAATTTATCGGGATAATTCGTAGCTCCATCATATATACACAATGTATTTCCCATTAAAAGTGCCGAAACCGCATAATTCCACATCATCCACCCTGTAGTGGAATACCACATAAATCGATCCCCTTCTTGCACATTTTGATGCAGCCCAAGTGCTTTCATATGTTCCAGTAACATACCTCCAACTCCGTGTGTAATAGCTTTGGGTTTTCCCGTAGTTCCTGAAGAATACAAAATCCATATTGGCGCATCAAAAGGCATTGCTGTAAATTGAAGCTTAGCCTGAGCAACATCTTTTGCCATAATCCCTTCCCAAACATTGTCTTCTATAAAAATGCACGCTAACAAAGAAGGTAACCGCCCTGAAAGTTGCCGGACACTCTCCGACTTCTCAAAAAGTCGCCCATTATAGTAATAACTAGCATTAGCGAAAAGGACTTTGGGTTCAATTTGCTCAAAACGATCCTGAATACTTGCCTCCCCAAAGTCGGGGGAACAACAGGACCAAACAGCTCCAATCGAATTTACAGCCAAAAATAATGCGACAGATTCAATGCTATTAGTCAAAACACCCGCCACCCGGTCGCCATTTTGGACACCTATTTCATTCAGGTAGACCTGAAGCTTAAGAACCATAGATTCCAATTCAGCCCAGGAAACTTCCCGTATAACTTGCTGCTCCGATTGAAAGATTAATGCAGGACGCTTGTCCGTCGCTTTTCGAAATACATGTTCAGCATAATTCAGGGTAGCCCCCTCAAACCATTTTGTTCCAATAAAGCTTGTGGAATCTGCTGACGACTCAAAAATGTTTGTAAAATCTGAATGAAACTCTAAATTAAAATACGAGGCTATACTCTTCCAAAAATTAGTCAGTTCTGTTGTTGACCATGTCCAAAGTTCATGATAGGAATTAAAGGATAAGTTATATTCCTTCTCAACATATTGTTTATACTTATTGATCTCAGATTGAGATTTTTGCTCTTCTGTTGGGCTCCAGAGTAATTTCCCCATAATAGTTGGATATAAAACGGTTATATCCAAACTTAGATAAATTTACTTGTATATGCAATTTTAATTATTGCTAACTATTCTTCAAATCTACACGCTATATTGTTGTCGCAATACTCATGCTCCACTAGAGCACTTCGATCTCCGTATCCATCTCTATTGGATGCCCCGTACACAAAAGTATTTTTCCTTGCTCAACTTCGCGATCTGTCAGCACTTCATTATAATCCATCCTTACCTTCCCACTTGTACACTGCGAAATACAAGTACTGCACATACCAGATCTACAGGAATATGGCAACCTGATTTTATGCTCTAGCCCTATATCTAAAATAGATTTATTGTAGGGAACTTCAAGAATATATGTTTTACCCTGAAAATTTAATTTGACAACATAGGTGGTTGTATCGACTTCCTTTTCAGTCTCGTCGTCGTCATCCTCTTCATTTTCGGGCAATAGAAATGTCTCTCGTTTTATCTGATTGGAATCAAATCCCATCCCCAAAAGCGTGAAACGGCATAGATCCATATAAATCACAGGACCACAAGTGTAGAACAAAGCCTCTTCTTTACTTCCAAACAAATGGTCTTTAACAATAGCATGTATATAATCTCTATTCAACCGTGCTTTCATCAAATACTTACTATTGGAGTAGATCCATATAATTGTTAAGCGATCAGGAAACTGATCGGCCCAATGCTCCAATTCCGATCGAAATGGAGTCAATTCCGATGCACTATTACTGTAAACCAACACTATTTTGGATTTCTTCTCGGTAAGGAGCGCTGTTTTTAAAATAGCATATAAAGGAGTGATGCCAATTCCTGCAGCGAACAGAAATAAAGTCCGAACCTTTTCGGGTTCAGGATCATATACAAATAAGCCCTGAGGTTCCATTGCATTGACAATATCCCCTTCTACAATAGTATGGTGTAAAAGTCTGGATATTTCGCCATTTTCGACACGCTTAACAGTGATACTTAAGGGTTCATTATTATCAGGTGAACTATTAAAAGAATAGGAACGACGTACCTCGCGATCACCAAAAACAAAAGAAAGTGTAATAAACTGCCCAGCTTTGTAAGATGGATAGTCTCCTGCCACAGATTCAAGCTGAAAAGTAATGTTATTATTGGGTTGAGGGATAATTTTTGAGATCCTTAATGCATACATATATCAAACTTAGAAAAATTTGCTTTCATAAACAATTCTAATTCTTTATCCAAAGTGCTCAGAATCCCATTTTAAGCATTCATAAAGTAAATCTGAGATAGATTGAAAGAGATATTTAAAACCAGTGTTTTAAACAAAGTGCCTGTCCTCCAGATGCATTTATAACAATTTTGTTGTATTACAATTAACAGACAATTCTCGCACAATAATTGCAAAATTTCACGTTATATTTATATCAAAACTAATCATAATAAGATTATATGCAAACACGCAGAAACTTCCTTCAAAATGCAGCAAAAGCCACTTTGGGCATCGCTGTATCTGGATCAATATTACAAGATATTGCTTCCGCGAAAGCAACTGAATTAAATGCCGCTACGTTAAAGTTTTCCCAAGTTAAATTACCTTTCAGTTATGCCGCTTTGGAGCCTAATATTGATGCATTGACGATGGAAATCCATTATACAAAGCATCATGTGGCTTATATCAATGCTATTAATGAAGCAATCAGTGCTGAAAATATCAAAGAAGCCTCAGAGGAGCAACTTTTAGCGAATATATCTAAGTATTCCCCAAAAGCGCGGAATAATGCTGGCGGGGCTTGGAACCATAACTTTTTTTGGGAAAGTCTATCCGATAAACCGAATCAACCCTCCGAAAAATTGTTGAAGATGATCACTAAGACATTTGGTTCATTGGACAAATTTAAAGAACAGTTTGGCGCAGCAGCGACATCACGGTTCGGTTCGGGATGGGCATGGTTGATTTTGGATGACTCAGGCAACTTGAAGATTACCTCTACTCCAAACCAAGACAATCCTCTAATGGACGTTGCAGAGGTAAAAGGTATTCCTATTTTAGGTCTTGATGTATGGGAACATGCATATTACCTACACTATCAAAACAAGAGAGCTGATTACATTAAAAATTGGTGGAATGTTGTAAACTGGAAAAAGGTCAATGAAAGATTAGCATAAAAAAAAGCTCGGTTATTATTAATCGAGCTTTTTTTATATCCGTTAAGAACTAACCTATCCTAGCACTTCCTTTAATTTGTTGACCTGAAAATCAACTAATTTTTGGAGTGGCCCCGAGGCTATCATCTTCATCATCATGTTTAGATCGGCATCGATAATAAACGTTGCCGTCGTTATCGTATCGGTAACCGCTTGTAACTCCCAACGCAGTCTCACTTCAAAAGGCGCCTTTTCGGAAGGAATCAACTTAATGACTTGATTTTCGACACGCTCTTCTACCTTAAGCGCCAGTTTTGCCATATTCTGAATTGTAAATCGCGTCTCGTCCTTTGTCGAAGACCAATTGTAAATATTCTCTGGCATCAACTGTTCATGATTGTTGAGATCAGCCAGAAATGCATATACCTCACTTACGTTTTTGTTGATTTCTGCTGTGTTTTGAATAGTAGTCATAACGATAAATAATCCTCTTTATTGAAAATTTTCTCCCCAAGTGGCAGGGTTTAAACGCCATTTTTTTAAGATCTCAATATCCTCTTCCAATACATAACTGTTTTCAGCAGCAACCTGAATCAATGCATCATAATTACATAAACTGAAATAAGGACATTTTGCGTCAGCAAAATTATCAGTAGCCTGTTGCAGTCCATAAGTAAAAATAGAGACCAATCCAACAACATTACAGCCAGCCTCTCGTAATGCCTTTACAGCGACTAAGCTACTCTTGCCTGTCGAAATCAGGTCTTCAATTACCACGACACGTTGACCGCTAACCACTTCACCTTCGATCAAATTTTGACGACCGTGGTCCTTAGCTGAGCTTCTAACATACGAAAATGGCAATCCCAAATCCTGTGCTACCAAAACGCCTTGTGGAATACCTGCCGTAGCAACTCCAGATATCATATCCACTGATCCAAACTCATCTTGAATAAGCTTAGAAAGCTTCTGACGAATGTATGTACGAATCGCTGGATGAGATAAAGTGATACGGTTATCACAGTAAATTGGAGACTTCCAACCCGACGCCCATGTAAAAGGACTTTTAGGTTGCAATTTTATTGCTTTAATTTGCAATAAGGATTCAGCAACTTTTTGTTCAACCTCATTTAAATTATTCATGGCGCAAATTTATAAAATTTATATGAACGAAACCGTGCTAATTTTAGCAGATTTTGTTCCTTCGAAAATCAAAAACCCACAAACAATTAGTTTTCAAGAGATTGACCTCCAAAAACTTTTCAAACAATCTGAAATTGATAAAGTTCCAAAAACATATCTCTACATCAACAAAGATTTTGAAACCGTATTTCAAAACTTAAAAAACAAAATAAAGATCATCAAAGCAGCTGGTGGATTAGTGAAAAACGGTGATGGAGATTATCTTTTTATCTACCGATTGGGAAAATGGGATCTTCCTAAAGGCAAAGTGGAAGACAATGAAAAGATGCGAGAAGCAGCTGTACGCGAAGTTGAAGAGGAATGTGGCATCAAAATCAACTATTTAGGAAAAAAGATTATGACATCTTACCATACCTATTTTTTACGGAATGGAGAATTTGTCCTAAAATTAACAAACTGGTATGAAATGGGAGTTAACAAAGCCCCTAAATTAATCCCACAAACGACGGAAGATATTACAAAAGCGGAATGGCGTCATGTAGACCAATTTGAAGAAATACGGGCCAACACCTACCCCATTATAGAAAATATCATCAAAAAGGCAAAATAAATTGCCTTTTGAGGTTCATCTGACACGAATAAAAAAGATCATAGCTATTTTTATGATATGGAAAATATAACAGGAAAACGAGCCTTAGTTACTGGTGGTGCAAGGGGGCTAGGAAAAGCTATCGCCTTCGCACTAGCCAAAGAAGGTGTACATATCGCCATCACAGGAAGAAACGAATCTAGTTTAAAGGATACCGCCGCTGAACTTGCCCAACTAGGTACTGAAGTGACTTATGCCGTGTTCGATGTATCCGATTACTCCGCCGTACAACGGGAAGTCGAACGGCTTCAGGAGAATTTCGGAGGCTTTGACATCCTAATTAATAACGCAGGGGTATCATCCTTTTCCTCTGTACTCGATATGAAGGTTGACGATTGGACATCTATCATTAATATCAATCTTTTGGGAACATATTTTGTTACAAAAGCAGTTCTTCCACAATTAATTGAGAAAAACCGGGGTGATATTGTTATGGTATCTTCTACCGCAGGATTAAATGGCGCCGCAACCACATCCGCCTATAGTGCTTCAAAGTTTGGCGTCATCGGTTTTGCTGACTCCTTAATGCGGGAAGTACGTAAAAACAATATTCGTGTTTGCACGCTAATGCCAAGTACCATTGCTTCAGATATGTCAAAAGACCTTGGACTGACTGATGGCGATCCGGAAAAAGTTCTCCAGCCCGAAGATTTCGCAGAGCTGGTCATCGCCAATTTAAAACTGCCAAGGAGGGCAATGCTTAAATCAGCATCCTTATGGTCTACAAATCCTTAATAATCGAATAGTTCGTCGGGATTAATAAGAAGCCTTTTAAAGACCTTCTTCTAAAATAACTAGACATAGATCAAGACAGGAGCATTCCTCGCTCCTGTCTTCTATAAACAAGCAATTATGAGTCAATTATTTTCAGCAATAAGTATCGGGAGTCTACAATTAAAAAATCGTTTGGTGGTATCCCCAATGTGCCAGTATTCCGCAATAGATGGTTTTGCAAACAACTGGCACCTGGTTCATTTAGGCCAATTTGCAATCGGTGGTGCAGCAGCTGTAATGCAAGAAGCAACAGCAGTTAGTCCTGAAGGTAGAATCAGCGACGGAGATCTTGGTTTATGGGACGACCGTCAGATCGAAAAATTGAAGGAGATAACTGGGTTCATTAAAGAAAACAATTGCATACCGGGCATCCAGCTTGCCCACGCAGGCCGCAAAGCAAGCAGCAACAAACCCTGGGTAGGCAGAAATCAATTTTCACCAACGGACCCTCAAGGTTGGCAAACAGTCGCTCCATCTCCGATCGCATTCCATACTGGGGATTATGAACCGCAAGAGCTTGATATTTCCGCTATTGAAAAACTCATAGAACAATTCGGAACAGCAACTAAACGAGCAATAGAGGCCGGCTATGAAATTATTGAACTCCATGCTGCACATGGCTATCTGATTCATCAATTTCTTTCACCGCTGAGTAACGTACGGACAGATTCATTTGGCGGGACCTTTGACAATAGAATACGTTTTCTCATTGAAATTGTGAAAAGAGTACAACAAGAAATAACAACTCAAAGTTTGTGGGTGCGTATTTCGGCAACAGATTGGGCCGATAATGGCTGGGATCTACAGCAGTCTATCTTTTTATCAGGAGTGTTGCATAAATTAGGAGTCGATCTAATTGATGTGTCAAGCGGAGGCCTAGTCTCTCATCAAAAAATCGACGTTGGGCCAGCGTATCAACTTCCTTTCGCTATAGCTATCAAGAAGAATACCAAGAATAAGGTTGCCACCGTGGGGTTAATTAAAAATGCTAATCAAGCATCTGACATTATTACTCAAAAACAGGCTGACTTGATTCTAATTGCACGTGGATTTCTTGATGACCCCCATCTTCCATTGCATTTTGCCAAAGAACTATCCGCCGACATTCAATGGCCCAAACAATATGAAAGAGCAAAATAATATAAAATATATTGAGAATAATCAGCGTATCGTCTATACTTTTAAAAGAGAGAAACATATAACGAATTTCAAGAAGAAAAGCATTTTTATATGAAATTAAGCCTAAACAAAATACATCATATTGCCATTATCTGCAGCAATTATGAGCGTTCCAAAAAATTCTACACAGAAATTCTAGGCTTAGAGATTCTACAAGAATACTATCGCGTGGAGCGTGATTCATACAAACTGGATCTCAAACTCAACGACCATTATATTATCGAGCTTTTCTCTTTTCCTTCACCGCCGAAACGACTTAGTTTCCCTGAAGCTGCCGGCTTAAGACATCTGGCATTCGAGGTCAATAATCTTGACCTGGAGTTAAATAAATTAGAAAAAGAAGGCATATCACATGAAGGCATCAGAATCGACGAATTAACAAATAAACGTTTTACTTTCTTTTTTGATCCTGACCAAATTCCGATAGAACTATATGAGTGTTAAAGCAAAAGGCGGCATTGATGAAAATCAATGCCGCCTTTTGTTTTTTATGAATATTACTTAAGTAATTACAATTTACGTTTCACTTCTACTTGTTCGTAAGCTTCAACAATGTCTCCAACTTGGATATCATTAAAACGGTCAATATTCAAACCACATTCGTACCCTTGTGCAACTTCTTTCACGTCGTCTTTGAAACGTTTCAAAGATGCTAGTTTACCAGTATGAATAACAACACCGTCCCTAATTACGCGGATATCATTGTTTCTATTGATCTTACCTTCACGAACCATACATCCGGCAATGGTACCAACTTTAGAAATCTTAAATGTCTCTCTGATTTCAACCTCAGCAACAATTTTCTCTTCAAATTTCGGAGCCAACATACCCTCCATAGCAGACTTGATTTCATCAATCGCATCATAGATGATAGAGTATAAACGTACATCAATTTGCTCGTTCTCCGCCAACTTACGTGCGTTTTGTGTTGGACGTACTTGGAAACCTATGATGATCGCATCGGAAGCAGAAGCTAACAATACATCTGATTCAGAGATCGCACCTACTGATTTATGAATAATGTTAACTTGGATCTCGTCAGTAGACAATTTCAATAATGAATCTGATAACGCCTCGATCGAACCATCCACATCACCTTTAACGATAATATTAAGCTCTTTAAAGTTACCGATTGCCAAACGACGACCAATTTCATCCAAGGTGATGTGCTTAGTAGCACGCATACCTTGCTCACGTTGTAACTGAAGACGTTTGTTTGCTACAGTTCTCGCTTCAGATTCACTTTCAAGAACATAAAGTTTATCACCTGCTGTTGGCGCACCTGCCATACCCAAGATCTGGACTGGAACAGACGGTCCCGCTTCTTTAACACGTTCACCTCTTTCATTCGTCAAAGCTTTCACTTTACCAGAATGCGATCCCGCTAAAATAGGATCTCCAACACGTAACGTACCACTTTGTATCAATACCGTTGTCACGATACCACGACCTTTATCTAAAGCAGCTTCAATCACTGAACCAACAGCACGTTTCTTCGGATCAGCTTTTAGATCCAGCATCTCAGCTTCCAGTAGAACTTTCTCTAATAATAGATCCACGTTCTCTCCCGTTTTAGCGGAAATCTCTTGTGCTTGGAACTTACCACCCCAATCTTCAACTAAGATATTCATAGCAGAAAGCTGCTCACGGATTCTATCAGGGTTTGCTCCCGGTTTATCTACTTTAGTAAATGCAAATACGATCGGAACACCTGCAGCTTGCGCGTGATTGATTGCTTCTTTTGTTTGCGGCATCACAGCGTCGTCCGCTGCAATAACGATAATAACAATATCCGTTACTTTAGCACCACGGGCACGCATAGCAGTAAACGCTTCGTGACCAGGCGTATCCAGGAATGTAATCTTCCGATCATCCTCCAATTTCACCGCGTATGCACCGATATGTTGGGTGATACCACCAGCTTCACCAGAAGTAACGTTCGCCTTACGGATATAATCCAATAAGGAAGTCTTACCATGATCCACGTGCCCCATTACCGTTACAATAGGTGCTCTTGGTACCAAGTTCTCTTCCGCATCCGGTTCCTCGAGTTCGGCAGTCTCCTCATCCTCAGGTTTGATAAACTCTACCTGATAACCAAATTCATCCGCTACAATTGTTAAAGTTTCAGCATCTAGACGTTGATTAATTGACACGAACATACCCAAACTCATACATGTTGCAATAATTTGAGTTACTTGAACGTCCATCAAATTGGCTAATTCATTTGCAGTTACGAATTCGGTAACACGCAATATTTTCGCCATCATTTCTTGCTCCATTGCAGCTTCCTCTGCATGTTGAGCAACATCATCACGTTTTTGACGTCTTAATTTAGCACGTTGTGCAAATTTACCAGACTTACCTGCACCACTCAAACGAGCAAGTGTTGCTTTGATTTGATCTTGGATTTCCTTTTCAGAAGGCTCCTCCTTATTCTCAACAGGTCTTCCCTTTCCTCTATTGTCAAAACGATTACCGTGCTGCGGTCTTGTGCCTTGTCCTGGTCGACCTTGGTGTTGGTTGTTGCCACCTTGTCCTGGTCTACCATGATGTTGGTTGTTACCACCTTGTCCTTGACGATTGTTCGGATTGTTGTTATTCCCATGATTCCCAGGGCGATTACCTTGCTGGTCTCGGTTGTTGGGATTGTTACCCTCACGCGGACCTCGGTTCTGATTGTGATTACCGTGGCCTTGCCCCGCATTTGGATTCACTGGACCATTTGGATTCGTACGCTTACGCTTACGTTTCTCATTATTATTTCCAGCATTTGAAGATGAAGCCACAGGTTTGTGGGAAGGTCTAGCAGATGGTAATTCAATCTTACCAATTACTTTAGGACCTGTCAATCTTTCTGCACGCGCAGAAATAATCTCATCTCCTTGTTTTTTCACAGGCTCCACTGTTGGAGTTACTGGTACAGCTTTTGGCGCTGTTTCTTCTTTTTTCTTGTCTTCTACCTTCACAGGTTCAGTTTTTGTCTCTGCAACCGGAGTTGCTTTTACTTCAGTTTTATCTACTTCGGTTTTTTGGATATCAGCCTTTGGCGCTATAACTTCGGGTTTCTTCTCAATAACCTTTGGTTCTTCTTTTTTCGTTTCAACGATAGGTGCTTTGATTTCGGCTTCCTTCTTCTCTTCCACCTTAATTTCAGCTTTGACCTCTACAGGCGTCTCTTTAACAGTTTTAGGCTCCTCCTTGATGGGCTCTTCCTTCTTGATCTTATTTCCGCCTCTGTTCAACGCGTCTAAATCAATCTTACCAACGACCTTCATGCCGCCTTGATGAACGGGCTCCTCTGTTTTTATAGGAGTACTTTCTTTAACAGAAGGGATCTCCACAGTATTCTTCACCAAGATTTCCTTGGACTCATCATAATCGTTAAAATCTTCATTCTTAGATGATTCCTTAGGAGAAGTGGACGGCGACTCCTCACGACGAATTTTGCCAATAACAATTTGTTTAGCTTCATCTTTCAGTGATTTGTCTCCCTGAAACTCTTTTAACAGCACACCATACATCTCTCCGCTCAGTTTAGTGTTAGGTTTTGCTTCTACATCATATCCTTTTTTCACTAAACATTCCACGGCGGTATGTATCCCGATGTTGAGTTCCTTTGCTGCTTTAAGCAAGTTTGTTCCTTTTCCTTCAGTCATCTATAATATAAACTATTTTAATATAATTACAAAAATATGTTTTTTTCCATCCATAAACAATTTATTCCGAATGTTAGATAGAAAAAAATTAACGAGCTGAATTTTATTCAAATTCAGCTTGTAAAATACGGACAATCTCCCGAATAGTATCTTCTTCCAAATCGGTACGTCTCACCAACTCTTCTTCAGTAAGAGACAATACAGATTTCGCTGAATCCAATCCGACGCGTTTCAATTCATCGATAACCCAGCTTTCAATCTCATCGCTGAATTCTTCAATATCAACATCCTCATCAAATTCATCATTTTCGCGATAAACGTCAATCTCATAACCAGTCAATTTGCCTGCTAGTTTGATATTGTGCCCACCACGTCCAATTGCCAAAGAAACCTGATCCGATTTTAAGTATACGGCTGCAGTCTTATTTTCTTCGTCGATTTTGATTGAACTAATCCTTGCAGGGCTCAATGCACGGGCAATATACAATGAATGATTCGTTGTAAAGTTAATCACGTCAATATTCTCGTTACGCAATTCACGAACGATACCATGGATACGGGACCCTTTCATACCAACACAAGCTCCTACAGGATCAATACGGTCGTCATAAGACTCAACAGCAACCTTCGCTCTTTCCCCAGGTTCACGAACAATTTTCTTGATCGTAATCAAACCATCAAAAATTTCAGGAACCTCAAGTTCAAATAAACGTTGTAAAAATGCAGGTGCAGTACGTGAAATGATAATCTTTGGATTATTATTCATCATATCCACTTTATGTACAACTGCACGTATACCGTCTCCCTTTTTAAAGTAGTCCGCAGGAATCTGTTCTGATTTTGGAAGAATTAATTCATTCCCATCCTCATCCAATACCAAAATTTCCTTTTTCCAAATCTGATAAACCTCACCAATGACCAACTCTCCTTCTCTATCTTTATATTTTTTAAAGACCTCGTCTTTTTCCAATTCCAAAACCTTAGAAACAAGCGTCTGACGAGCAGCTAAAATTGCACGGCGGCCAAAGCTTTCCAATGTGATCTGTTCTATAAAATCATCTCCCACTTCCAAATCCTCATCATGCTTTCTAGCTTCCGCCAATTCGATCTCAAGATCATCATCCTCTGAAAATTCATCTTCAACAACGACACGCGTTCTCCAAATCTCCAAATCTCCGTTATCTGGGTTCACGATAACATCCACGTTTTCATCCGTACCAAAACGACGACGGATCATACTACGAAAAACCTCTTCCAATACTGTAATAACAGTAGGTCTATCGATATTCTTAAACTCCTTAAACTCTTGGAAAGAGTCTATCAGATTGATGTTGCTGTTACTCATTATTATTAAAATGAAATTACCACTTTTGTTGCTTTTATTTGATCAAAAGGAAGTTCTGTTTCTACCTCTTGTGCTTTTTTACCTTTTTCTTTAATCTTCTGAAGAATACTGATCTTCCCATCGTCTGCTGCCAATAACGTGCCTTCCACTTTTGCATTATCGCTCAACTTTACCTGAACTGTACGACCTATATTCTTTTGGTACTGTCGGATATTGACAAAATTAGCATCGATTCCAGGTGATGAAACCTCCAAGCGATACGCACTATCAATGACATTCTCTTCTTCCAAATGGAAACCAACGTGACGACTCACCTGCGCACAGTCATCAATATTAACACCATTATCTCCGTCCAAAAGAATCTCAAGAATTTTATTCGGACGCATCTTCACACTGACGATAAACAAATCCTCGCGATCTGCTATTTTTTCCTCTATGAGTTCAATAACTCTCTTTTCTACATTCTGCATTGTTCTGTTTCTAGAAATGCTAAATTAATTGAATTAAAAAAAGGGGGCAATACGAGCCCCCTTCCTTTCAGATATGCAAATATAGCATATTATAATATAAAAAACAAACTTACACCGATTGTTTTTTATATTCAATACATCTACATTCTTTGTAAGAACAACTATCCTTCTCCCAAACAGCTACTAAAAATCTTTTCACGCGTACAGGAAAAATAAAATGCTTAGCTATTGTTTTCATTATTTCGAACTATCAACCACTGCATTAATTGTTTTCTGCATCTGCGCCATCATACTTGTTAGGGTTTCCATTGTTGGCTCTGGAGTAGGTTCGGGCAGCTGTGTACTTATAAAGGCTTTAGCCTTCCACACTTCTAGAATATCTGCGGTCTCCACCCAATAAGGCTCATAAGTCTTATTATCAGAAACAAGCTTCAAACCTTTATCTTCTTTAAATTTAAAAGCGATACGTTTATATACCACACCATCTTCCTTAGATACCACTATATAGGTATTCCCCGGTTTAATATCATGCCAGTTTTCCACATATTCGGCCACAATAATTGACCCAGATGGCAAAGGCAACATAGAATCCCCTTTTATCTCAAATGCTCGAAATGTACCCTGACCAAACATAGGAAGCGAAAATTTAGGTAATTCAGCTACGTATTCTGGATCGCCATAACCATTCAGATATCCCGCACTTGCCTTAACAGGAACAAGTTCAATATTCTCACGATCATCTGCATCCACTGTCACACTAAGAACTCTTAAATTAGACGCATTGCTTTTTGGAACTGGTTTCCATTTATCATCAATAACATCATTGGCCAACTCATCCATAGTCAAACCATAGAATTCAGCAATCTTCTTTAACAGCTCATATTTAGGCTCTGCCCTATCTTCCTCGTATGCACCGACGGACGCACGCTTAATTTCCATAATATCAGCAAATTGTTGCTGTGTAATTTTTTTTCCTTTTCTAAGGAACTTCAGATTGGATGATATATTTGACATATTATTTTTTCAAAAAATATTTTGCAAAAACTAATTTTATTAGTAATATTGTGCCAATAAAATTAGTAAATATATTTTAAACGTCCAAATAATTTAGCATTATGAGCAATTTTATTATTTATATATTGACTGATAGCAATCGTAAACGCTTTGAAATCGGCCTCAGTTCCAACATATTCGGCACTGTAATAGAATTACAGCAATCAAACAGTTTTATTTTCAATCACAGCAGCAGTTTGAACAGAATAATCTACACAGCTTCTTTTACAAACCTTGAAGCTGCCCATAAAAAAGTAAACGAACTACAGCATTTTACGCATATGCAAATCGAAAGACTCATTCGTAAATCCAATCCAAACTGGAATAATCTTTTTCCGCATCACTATCAGACCTTTCAAAAAAGGAATGCACATTATGCAGCTTAATTTATAAAAAAAGCCACCTAAGTTGAACTAGGTAGCTATCTTCTATTATTAAAATTGTCTCTTAAAATCAGATTTTAATTTGACGTATTCGCCTCTTCTAATGAGGATCCTGCATCATTTTTAGCACCATCCTGACTACCTTGCGTATGATTACGTTCAACAGGAGGCTCTCCCCCTTCTTCTTCTGGACCTATAAAACCTTCATCCGCAGGCTCTTCCACTTGCGTAGAATCACTCGGCTCAGGCTCCGGATCACTATAACGTGGTGTCTCACATTTATAGGATTTTGTAATTTCAACAGTTGGACTAGGAAACTTACCCTGTGTATACCCCAACTGTTTATCTTTATAAACAGACTCCATATACACCCCAAATATCGGCAATGCTGTACGAGAACCTTCTCCCGAATGAGAATTTTTAAAGTGAATACTACGTTCGTCACAACCAACCCAAACACCTGTAACCAAATCTTTAGTCACACCCATATACCAACCATCAACATATTCGGAAGACGTACCTGTCTTTCCGCCGATTTCATTTTCCTTATCAAACAAATCCCATTCCCACAATCCCTGCGATGTACCTCCAGGCTCTTCCATACCACCACGCAACATATAAGTCATCAACCAAGCATCTTGCTTATCCACCACTTGTTTACGTTCCGCCTGAAAGGTTGCTATCACATTACCATCATGATCTTCGATCTTCGATACCAATAAAGGTGAGACACGCTCGCCATGGTTCATCATCGTCGAATACCCATTCACCATTTCAAAAACAGAAACATCATTAGGCCCCAACCCCACAGAAGCAACCGGATTTAATTTACTCGTGATACCGCAACGATGAGCCGCATCAACGACTTTCGCAGGGGTAACCATATCAGTTAACTGCACGGTTACCGAATTGATGGAACGCGCCATCGCATGACGCAACGACATTTCACGATAGGAAAAATTCCAGTCTGCATTTTTTGGCTCCCATACCTCAACTGAATCTCCTTTATCAATTTTAATCGTAACAGGTTTATCCGTAATCTTATCACAAGGCGACATCCCTGACTCCAAAGCGGCCAAGTAAACAAAAGGTTTAAATGTAGACCCCGCTTGTCGCTTTGCCTGCATCACGTGATCATACTTAAAATATTGGTGATTGATACCTCCCACCCATGCTTTAATTTCACCCGAATATGGATCCATAGACATCATCCCTGCATTTAACATCATGGCATAATACTTTAAAGAATCCATTGTAGACATATCCTTTTCGATCTTACTGCCATCCTTCCAGTTATAGACTTCAATCTTCTTCTTTTTATTCAGGAAGTAATTGATACTATCAGGAGTATTTGCATATTTCTTACTCAAAAAAGCATAATAAGGAGTTTTCTTGGCCAAATTATCCAAGAAATTCGGGATAACCTTGCCTGATAAATCACGCCAAGGCTCCTGTCCTTCCCAGGTGTTATTCAGACGTTGCTGCAATTCAATCATTTGTTTCGCCACAGCCTCTTCAGCATGCTTTTGAAGCTTAGAATTTATCGTCGTGTAAATTTTCAAACCGTCTGTATAGATATCATAATTATTTTCCTCAGACCATTTTTCCAACCATTTAGCTACAGCAGCACGTAAGTAAGAATCACCACCAGCATTAAGATCTTGACTATTTGTATTCAAAACAATCTTCTCTTTAATCAGACTATCATACTCTTCTTTTTTGAGAAAACCACCTTTATACATTTGACTTAAAACAGTGTTTTTACGCACAAAAGCATTTTCGGGATTACGAATCGGATTATATAAGGTAGTACCTTTTAACATGCCGATCAAAACAGCGGCTTCATTCTGATTCAATTGATTAGCCCCTTTTGAAAAATAACGCTTTGCAGCAGTCTCAATCCCATAGGCATTATTACTAAAGGATACTGTATTTAAATACATTTCCAATATCTGATTTTTGGAATAACGTTGCTCCAATTTATAAGCCGTCATCCATTCCTTAAACTTCGTCACCACCAAGCCCGCAACAGGAAGACGTGTCAACAATCCACCAGCCTTATTATAACGGGTACGATAAAGATTTTTTGCTAATTGCTGCGTAATTGTACTGGCGCCGCGCTTATCCCCTTTCAATGTTGAGAGAATACCTGATCCAAGCCCAAAAAAGTCAACACCATTATGACTATAAAAACGCACATCTTCGGTTGCTATCAACGCATTCGTAACTGACTTAGGAATACTATCAAATGGAATCGGATTTCTGTCCTCATCGAAATACCGCCCAATTAAAACACTATCTGCCGTATATAATTCCGTTGAGATATTTACACTAGGCATAACAATATCCTTTTTTGTCGGAGAGTACCCAAAAAGCCACAAAAAATTCAGCTGTATAGCACAAACCAATATAATGATAAAATATATTGCTATAACGAGATAACGAAGAATTTTATTCTTAATACGTTTAAACATAAATGGAAATTTATCTTATATTCAACACATCCGACTAGCAAAAGGTTTTATACCCGCCCAATATGCCTTTATATCTATTTTCAGGGGCTAAATATACAACTAAATAAATCGCCGTAATCAACTATTTACATTTTTTAACAATAAAAAATCCCGATCTACAACGATAAATATAACACAATTCCAACGGCCTATTTTAGGAATAACAGCAAGGCATAAATAGCAAAAGTTACCCGTTCAGAAAAAACCGGCTTAATCTCATCTTTGTTTATAATTTTCGACCCCGCGTTCCACAAATATTATACCTCTTTTTTATTTATTATCGATTTTATTTTAAAATAATAATGATATTTGTTTAAATTTAGATGTAAAAAAGTCAACTATTAGCATGTTAAAACAAACATTACAACAAAAGCTATTACAAAAATTGTCACCGCAACAAATACAATTCATAAAATTGTTGCAGGTTCCGACAGTTTCATTAGATGCTAGAATCAAGGAAGAATTAGAAGAAAACCCTGCTTTAGAAGATGGTAGCTTGACTAATATGACCGATCCTATTGAAGAATATCCCGATAAAGATCCCGACGATAATTTTGACAATGAAGACGGATTCGATTCAGAAGACTTTAGCCTAGAAGATTATATACAGGAAGATGATTTCAAAGACTATGGCAACGGCTACGATTATGGAGATGATGATGACGACCGAAAAGAAATGCCTGTCGCTATTCAGCACTCCTTTTATGAGCAGCTGCAACAACAATTAGACCTTTTGGCGCTAGATGATAAGCACTTTTTAATTGGCCAACAAATCATTGGCAGTTTGGATGACGACGGCTATTTACGTCGTCCTATTATTAATCTTGTTGACGACTTAGCTTTTGGCCAAAATGTAATGACCGATGAGCATGAAGTACTTGATATGCTAAAAGTAATTCAGGATTTTGAGCCGGCCGGAATCGGCGCACGAGATCTACAAGAATGTTTATTAATCCAATTGCAAAAAAAAGACACGCAAAATCCCACGATCAAACTTGCGATTAAAGTCGTAGCGAATTACCTGGAAGAGTTTACAAAAAAACATTACGATAAGTTAGAAAAATCTTTAGGTGTTTCATCGGAGGACTTAAAAAATGTAGTCAACGAGATTCTAAAACTTAATCCAAAACCAGGAGACTCCGGTGCCGTTGCAGGTAAACAGCTTCATATTATCCCTGATTTTCATATCAGCAATAATGATGGCACGCTACATCTGACTTTAAATGGCCGGAATGCGCCTGAGCTCCGCATAAGCCGTGATTATCAACACATGTTTGAACATTACGAAAAATCGGATCAAAAGGACAAAAAGATGAAAGAGGCCGTGCAATTCGTCAAACAAAAGCTTGATTCAGCCAAATGGTTTATTGATGCAATCAAACAACGTCAACAAACCTTGCTGAAAACAATGAATGCAATCATGGAATACCAATATGATTATTTCCTTACGGGTGATGATCGTAAGTTAAAACCAATGATATTGAAAGATATCGCCGACAAAATCGACATGGATATATCAACTGTCTCGCGGGTAGCAAATTCAAAATATGTACAGACAGAATTCGGAACGTTTCTCTTAAAATCATTTTTCTCCGAAGCCATCCAGACAGATTCCGGCGAGGAAGTTTCCAACAAAGAAGTTAAGAAAATATTAGAGGAGTGCATCGCAAAAGAAAATAAAAGGAAGCCATTGGCAGATGAAAAACTCACTGAAATCCTCAAAGAAAAAGGCTACAACATAGCACGTCGAACGGTCGCAAAATATCGGGAGGCATTGAATATTCCTGTAGCAAGATTACGAAAAGAGCTCTAAGAGCTCTTTTTGTTTTTCCCACAGACCAAATCCAAATTAAGAATAGTATCTTTGTGCTGTATTAAAATAAGCATTAAAGAATGAGCAAAGTAAAAGTTGGAGTTGTACAGATGAGCTGTACCGCAAGCAAACAAGAGAATCTCGAAAAAGCTATCGCTAAAGTAAAAGAAGCCGCTGCAAAAGGTGCGCAAATTGTGTGTCTGCAAGAACTATTTACCTCTTTATACTTCTGCGATGTAGAAGATTATGACAATTTCGCATTGGCTGAATCCATCCCAGGTCCATCGACCGACGCACTATCAGCTGTCGCCAAAGAAGCAGGAGTCGTCATTATCGCTTCATTATTTGAAAAAAGAGCGGAAGGACTGTACCATAATACAACCGCTGTATTAGATGCTGATGGTTCCTATCTAGGGAAGTATCGCAAAATGCATATTCCCGATGACCCTGCGTTTTACGAAAAATTCTATTTTACACCAGGTGATTTAGGCTACAAAGTATTCAAAACAAAATTTGGAAGAATCGGTATATTAATCTGCTGGGACCAATGGTACCCTGAAGCATCTCGAATTACTGCACTGATGGGTGCTGAAATCTTATTCTACCCGACTGCCATTGGATGGGCAACAGACCAAGATGAGGAAACCAACAAAGATCAATATAATGCTTGGCAAACAATACAACGCTCCCATGCAGTCGCTAACGGTGTTCCTGTTGTATCCGTTAACCGCGTAGGATTTGAACAAAATGGTGCAATGAAGTTTTGGGGCGGAAGCTTCGTAACGAACGGACAGGGAAAATTGCTTTACCTCGCTTCACATGACAAAGAGGAAATTGAGGTTGTCGAACTGGATTTGAATGAATCTGATTATTTCAGAAAACATTGGCCATTTTTGAGAGACCGAAGAATTGAAACATACGCACCAATCACCAAGCGTTTTATTGACGAAGACTAATATTGGATATGCAAGCCATTTCGGTTTCGAACGCACATAGCCGTGCTGAGACAAACTGAAATGGCTTTTTTAATCCCCCTAAAATAAGTATGGAACAAAAAAAGACATTCACACAGGCATATTTTGACAATTCCCCAAAAAAACAGGGATTCTCATTTCCCGCAGAATGGGCAAAGCAAGAAGCTTTATGGTTGAGCTGGCCTCATAAAGAGGAATCTTGGCCTGGGAAAATTGAAACTATATACAAGCCTTATTGCGAATTTATTAAAGTCGTAGCAGCAGGGCAGAAAGTAAGAATTAACGTTGCGAATGAGGAAATGCGAGATTTTGCTATTGCAGCATTAAAAGAAGTGACAGCAGATTTTAGCAATATCGAGTTCTATTTTAATCCGACCAACGATGCTTGGTGCAGGGATCACGGCCCAGCTTTTATTATCAACCAGACAACAAATCAAAAAGCAGTTGTTGATTGGGGCTATAACGCATGGGGGGGGAAATATCCACCTTTCGATTTCGACGACGTCGTTCCGACACGCATTGCCCAAAAATTTAACCTGCCTTTATTTACTCCTGATATCGTCATGGAGGGTGGTTCCGTTGAGTTTAATGGTGCAGGAACTATTATGACTACGACAGCCTGTCTATTAAATGAAAACCGAAACCCACACCTGACAAAGGAACAAGTAGAAACTTATTTAAAAGAATTTTACGGACAGGAACAAGTTTTATGGCTAGGAGATGGTATCGTTGGCGATGATACAGATGGGCATATTGATGACATTACTCGTTTCGTTAACGAAACCACAGTTTTAACGGTCGTGGAAGAAGATCCGACAGACGAAAACTATGAAATACTTCAAGAAAATCTAGAAACACTTCGTTCATTCAAGCTTTTAAATGGCGAATCACTTCGTATTATTGAACTTCCAATGCCGGCACCGGTTATCTATGACGACACAAGATTACCAGCTTCTTACGCAAACTTCTATATCGCAAACGAAGTCGTGGTTGTACCGATCTTCAACGATAAAAATGATCAAAGAGCCCTAGAGATCATCCAAAGCTGTTTCCCTACACGTAAAGTCATAGGAATAAACTCTGTGGACATTATTTGGGGACTGGGAAGTTTTCACTGTTTAAGCCAGCAAGAGCCGGCACTGAGCTAAAAAAAGCTATCCATAAAAGAATGTCCCCAAAAAGTTAAACACTCTTTTGGGGACATTTTTTATGATAAAAATAAGCAGCTCCGCTTTGATTTTTAGTTAAGCCGTGTTAAACAACAATAACGTTGACCCCAGCTTTTTCCAACGATTCTACAAAGCTGGTATTTACTTTATCGTCGGTAATAAGCACATCAATTTTATCAAAACCACAAATTCGTCCGAAACTTCGACGTCCAAATTTAGAAGAGTCTGCCAGTACAACAACTTTTTGCGCTGTATCGATCATAATGCGATTTAATTGTGCTTCCTGGGCACTCGAAGTTGATACGCCGTATTCCAGATCAATCCCATCTACCCCCAAAAACAACTTACTGCAATAAAAATCCTGTAATAAATTTTCCGCATATTTTCCGGTTACAGATGTAGACGTTTTACGAAGCGTCCCTCCCATCTGCATGATTTCAACCGAAGGATATTTTATCAATTCCATCGCAACATTCAATGCCGATGTTACTACGGTAATATTACCCTTAGGAACGATCTGCTTTGCCAACGACTGCATGGTCGTTCCTGAAGCAATGATGATTGAGTCATTTTCTTCGATCATTTCAGCAGCCTTTTTTCCTATCCTGCTCTTATCATCCGAACGAAGCTTCTCTTTTTCGAATACCGTACGGTCAGTCGTATAAGGATTATATTGTGTTGCCCCGCCATGCGTTCTAAACAACAATCCGCTATCTTCCAACAAGGTCAAATCCTTCCGAATCGTCACAGAAGAAACACCCAACTCCTCGCATAGATCAATTACTTGAACTGCGCCGACTTCCTTTAATTGTTTTAAGATATATTGATGTCTCTCTACATTTGTCATGGCTCTATTATAATAAGCTGTTAAAATACTAAATCTATTATCGGTTTGTTTAAAGGAATATGTCGATATCTGGGAAACACCAGTCTATATCGATAAATTTCAACAAATATGACCTTCTACTTAAATTTCCCTTCGTAGAATTGAGGTTAAAATAATGAAATTATTTAATTTTTCCACCTTGATAATCACAAATTCATTTTTCTTCTAAAATAAAAATAAATTAAAACTGTAAAGGATCAGGTGAGATAAACTGATATCCCAATTCCTCTTGAAGTAATTTTCCGCTAACTATTTTTTGCGTCACATCCTCAGCTTCGAACGCAAGCGGCAAAGCATAGCCATATTTCTTTGCCGAAGCTAGAATAACATCCATTTTCTTAGGATGTAAGGGTGCAACGACATTATAAATAGTATGTTTTAACACACGGCAAGATGCTTCCTCTACTAGCCTGACCACATCGTCAATGTGAACAAAATTGGCTCGCTGCTCTCCTGTTGTACAGATACGTTCGGAAAAATATTTAGCAAAAACACGATTTTTACCAAACAGACCTCCTAAACGATAAACTATTGTATGAGTCAATCCCAACATACACTCTTCCGCGAATAAGAGTTTTGATGAAAGCTCTGCCGTATCAGCATAGGACTCATCAAATACCGCATCTTTGTCGGGATAAATCCCAATAGAGCTCAAGAAAACCTGTTTCCCCCATGTAATATGATCAAAAAATAATTTGATGTTTGAAAATCTGTTTTCAATAACCGTTAAACTATTTTTCTGGCTCGCGGGTATACTATTCAATACGAAATCAAATTGATCAGGTAAATCAGCGTTTTCCGGAAAGCTTTCACAATCAAAGTCCAGGATAAACGAAAAAATACCATCAGCTTTAAGCCGATGGTATTTTTCAGATGTTGTCGTACTTGCCCAGACCTCATGGCCTCGATTTTTCATGTGGATAGCAAAAAACTCCGCGAGCCAACCGCATCCCAAAATGAGTATCTTCATACGACGAAACTATTAATAAGCTTTCGCAAAAAGCACGCGTTTATTCGAAGGTTTACCAGTAAAGATACAGATACCTTCCTCTTCCTTCGCGTCCAAAGGAATACAACGGATCGTTGCTTTTGTTTCTTCTTTGACACGTTTCTCTGTTTCTGTTGTCCCATCCCAGTGACAGGAGATAAATCCACCCTTTCCTTCCAATACTTCTTTAAACTCTTCATATGAATTCACCTCAGTAAAATGAGATGTTCTGAAATTTAAAGCTTTTTGGTATATATTTTCCTGTATTGTATCTAGCAACTGTGCAATAGTACCCGCTAAGCCTCCCTGAGCAACCGTTTCTTTTGTTTGGGTATCGCGACGCGCCAATTCTACAGTACCATTTTGCATATCTCTTGCGCCAACAGCTACACGGACAGGGACACCTTTTAATTCCCATTCTGCAAATTTAAAACCAGGACGCTGTGTATCCCGATCGTCATATTTCACAGAGATATCTTTTACCTTCAACTCATTTGTCAACTGATTCACAAAGCCATCAATCTGTGCTTTTTCTTCTTCAGTCTTAAAAATCGGAACGATAACAACTTGAATTGGCGCCAATTTTGGTGGCAATACCAATCCCTGATCGTCCGAGTGTGCCATAATTAATGCGCCCATCAAACGTGTAGAAACACCCCAAGAAGTTGCCCATACATGCTCCAGCTTTCCTTCTTTAGAAGTAAACTTCACATCAAAAGCCTTTGCAAAATTTTGTCCTAGAAAATGGGACGTTCCAGCTTGTAACGCTTTCCCATCTTGCATCAATGCTTCAATACAATAGGTATCTAATGCACCGGCAAAACGTTCGTTTTCTGTCTTTCTACCACGTACAACGGGTACAGCTAAAATATTCTCAGCAAACTCCGCATACACATCAAGCATACGTTCTGTTTCAGCAATAGCTTCCTCTTTAGTCGCATGAGCTGTGTGTCCTTCTTGCCATAAAAACTCAGCTGTACGCAAGAAAAGACGCGTACGCATTTCCCAGCGCACCACGTTCGCCCATTGGTTCACTAAGATCGGAAGATCACGATAAGACTCAATCCATCCGCGGTAGGTATTCCATATGATCGTTTCGGACGTCGGGCGCACGATCAACTCTTCCTCCAGTTTCGCCTCCTCGTCAACAACAATCTTACCTGTGCCATCATTTTTTAATCTATAATGTGTTACTACCGCACATTCAGTAGCAAACCCTTCAACGTGGGCTGCTTCTTTAGAAAAAAATGACTTGGGAATGAATAAAGGGAAATAAGCATTGCTATGACCTGTTTCTTTAAATCTTTTGTCTAAGATTGCTTGCATTCTTTCCCAGATAGCGTATCCGTATGGTTTGATCACCATACAGCCTCGTACAGCTGAATTTTCAGCGAGATCAGCTTTGATCACAAGCTCATTATACCATTGCGAATAATCTTCTGCACGACTTGTTATTCCTTTACTCATATGAAATTGATAAATTATTGTAACATTCTTACGTTAAATCTCGTCTGCAATTCTAATACGAAAAGCGTTCAATAAAAAATATTTGTATTTTTGATTACTTCGATTAAACCCCGTCGAGAAATTTGCGTCTAAGATAGTAAATAAGGCTGTATAATCGAAAATAAGGATTTAGGATATTATGAAAAAAAATAGATTATTTATCGGAGCACTTGCCATAACAGGAGCGTTCATGCTAGGTTCCTGCGGTACGAGTAGGCAAATCTATGGCGACGATGTCTATGGCAATAGTGGGCAAGCGAGACAAAAGGTTTATCAAAGCCCAGATTATTATTACACAGATGCAGATCAAGCCCAACCAAATGGGCAAGCACAAGGTGGTTACTACGATGATGAATATTCCGATCAGGATTACAACAGTGATTCCTATGAAGATCTTGAATATGCCAATCGTATCAACCGTTTTTATTACGCAACACCAGGGATGACCTATTTCGACCCGTTTTTTGACCCATGGTATGGCTATGGTTTTGGCGGTTGGTACGGATATGGGCCATCATTCGGAATGGGCTGGGGATGGAACTCTGGTTGGGGATCATCTTGGTCAATTGGTCTCGGATGGGGTTGGGGATCTAGCTGGGGCTGGGGATCTCCTTGGTATGGAGGCTATAGACCTTGGGGTGGCTGGTATGGCGGTGGCTACTGGGGATCTGGTTGGTATGGAAACGGTTACTGGGGTGGTGGTTACTGGGGTAACTCAAATCCACGTTACGCTTCAAGTAGATCTGTATATAGGGATAACTATAACACGCGCAGTTCATCATCAAGAAGCCGGACTTCGGGGGGATACGACCGTAATAGCGTTGCTCGAAATTCTGGAGGATATGACCGTACCGGCGTAGCACGTGATTCTAGAGGAAGAATCACATCCGTTGCTAGCAGATCAAGAAATACTGATGGTTCTGTATCATCACGTAGTTCTTCATACGATAGAACTGGAGGTAGAACAAGAACTTCCGATGGCGTATCAAACAGGGGTTATTCAGATGGTACACGTTCAAGAACATCCGAGCGCGTAAATGGTTCCTACCCGAATAGCACACGGCGTACAAGTGATTACTATAATAATGGTGCGCGATCACGTACAAGCTCTGGCGAAGTATCTCGTCCGATGAGCCGTTCGATCGAAACACGTTCTAGCAACCCGAGCTCAACGTCAAGACCAACATATACCCCTCCAACAAGAAGCTATGATAGCGGTTCATCATCACGCTCTAGTGGTGGTTTTTCTGGAGGTGGCAGCTCAAGATCAGGTGGAGGCTCTTCCGGAGGCGGTAGCTCAAGATCTGGTGGAGGACGTACTCGATAGTTAAAAGCATTTGAACAGTAGCATACAGTATAGTGTATGCTACTGATTATTATTGACGACATTTCAGCATATGACAATCAAAAAACTACTTTTTGGAACTGCATTCGTTTTAGGTGCAGCAGGGACTACTCAAGCACAATATACGAAAGATGTACTTTTATTTTCCCAAGGGGACAATGGCGGAACAGCTCGTTTTAAAGCCATGGGAAATGCATCTACCGCTTTAGGTGGGGATATTAGTTCGATTACGAGTAACCCTGCAGGTTTGGGTTACTTCAATCAGTCTGATGTATCAGTAACTGGCAGGTACCTTAATAATAAAAACAAAACCGACTATTTTGGTCAAAATTCAAACAGCAGCAAGAATAATTTCAACTTAGATAATGCTGGAATTGTTTTTCACCTCCCAACTTACCGCAATGGAGGCAACTTAGATAGAGGCTGGTTAAATTTCAACGTAGGTATTGCCTATAATAGAAACTATGTATATGATAACCGTCTAGAATATAGAGGCGTTAATACAGACAATTCTATTACCCATTCCTTTGCCGATCGTTTAGCAGCTGAAGGCAATGCTGGAGGTTGGGGACAGGACTTCTATCAAAATTCATTTATGGTTGATGACGACCCAAATAATTCAAAAGATTTCTATCCGATTGCCATTGGTAAAAAGATGGGATCGTATCCTGGGAACGAACAAGTCAATTCTATTTATGAAAAAGGCAGTAAATCAGAATCTGTATTGTCCTTTGGAGCAAATTATAGCAACAAGCTTTACTTAGGTGCATCCCTAGGTTTCACCAGCTTCCGCTATAATACGGCTAACTTATTCACCGAATATGGTCAAACAATGACCGAAGCACAATTAAAGGATTACAATAGCAAGTCTGTGTTTTTAAACCCAAAAAATCCAGAGTATCAATATCTCGACAACGATTACGAGCTATTTGAAACTTATAATCAGATTACGGATGGCACAGGAATTGATTTTAAATTAGGTATGATCTATAAGTTTACGCCTACTTTTAGTATGGGGTTCACTGCCAAGTCACCGACATTTATGAATATCAAGGATGATTCTGAAAATTACACTAAAATTAATTACTTTTTGCCTAATGCAAATGAAGCCCGTGCTCAATTTGTAACGAACGATAAAATAGGTAATAGCTCCTGGGAATATAACATGAATACTCCCTACCGCCTTTCCTTAGGGGCGAGCCAATTATTTTCAAGAGGTTTGATTACCGCCGATGTGGAGTGGGTAGATTATGCAGCGATTCGCTATAAAGATGCTGGCGGTTACAACCAAATGCAAGAAGATAGAATGAATCAAAGTATCAAAGACACTTACCAAGGTGCAATTAATGCAAGAATCGGTGGTGAAGTTTTATTTAATAATGTATTTAGCGGAAGAGCCGGTTTCAACTACAATGGTAACCCTTACAAAAATGCTGATTATACAGACTATACAGCTTCACTAGGTGTTGGAGCTAAACTTGGTCGCGGTATGTACATCGATTTAACAGGTGCTTATAATGCCGTAAATTTTAAAGAAAGCCCATATATTATTGACGAAGCTCACTGGAAATCATCTAGCCCACTAGCAGATATCAAAAATCAAAGAACGAGTGTTATTTTGACCATCGGTTCTAAATTTTAATTTATTTTAAAAGAACGTCCAGCAAGTCTGGACGTTCTCCGTTTATCACCGTCAACCAGATCAAGATAAATGATAAAAACCAATACGTGAAGATCTCGTCGCCAAAATTCCCTCCCCCTATTGAAAAATTCCGTTTAAACCGACTTTATCTCATAATTATACTTGTATATAAAAGCAACTTTATCTAAGTTTGTCCCCTCGGATTAAAAATTACATGGTGAATCACTCAATTTCAAAAGCATTCAATTTCGTTTTCACATACCCGATTTGGCGGATAGAAATCGATGCGGAGAATAAATTGATCGCTATAGAGACCAGAAATCCAGACGATACCCTCCCCTATTTTAATGTCATCACTTTTGAAGGAGCTTCCATTCTACGCGACTTTAAGGCTATTGCCAAAGAATGGGTATTAGGTGGAATCCAGAATAAAAAATTAATACTTAAGAAGATTGCCAATAATTCACCTATTGACGCAGGCATACAGGTAATCGATTGCTATAATCCACAGCTTCAAGAAACCTGGTTCAACTATATATTCATCGGTATGGTTGATCAAGGGGTGCTTATTAGACCAAAAGTAATAGCAGAAGGCTTCCAATTATTTTTAAACCTCCAATCGATGTCGATTGAAAGCCAAAATGAGAATTCCATTAAACCTTATGCCAACATGCTCGTCTATCCTATTATCTACAATGGTGAAATACCCATCTTTTTGAAGGACTTCCCAATTGATGGCGAAATCTGGATAAATACGGTGAATGACTACTTTATTTGGGCTTTCTATGAAAAAGACAGAAACAATCGTTATCAAATCAGGCTAGTGCAATCCACAAGAGAAAAATTGACAGAGTCTATTATTGCAGTTTCCGAGCTGAAACTAAAGCTCTTCAACATTTATTTTCTTATTCACGAACAAATATTCCTTTTGACAGATAATAAACGGGAGTTTGTTTCGTATTTAGTATAATTGCAAAATATATGAAAGTTTTATTCGAATTAAAAACATATAAAAAGATAGCTATTCTATCCATCGCGATATTAGCTATTCAACAAGTTGAAGCAAAGAATTCAACTTCTTTACGTACTGATTTTATCCCTGATTCAGTAGGAACTGAAGCAATCAATGGTGAAGAATACGTGTTGTTCAAAATTGAAAAAGGAGACAATTATTACCAGTTAAGTAAAAAGTATAAAACAACGGTGGGCCAATTGACCCAAATAAATGGTAATGGAACATTAAGCCTCGGTCAAATTGTCAAGATTCCGACTGGTCGAAAAGCGAAATCTGCCATTACCAATGATCATAGCAATACGGTAACGCCCAATCCTCGTAACCCGCAACAGCAAGAAGGTTTTACGGAATATATCGTTGGTGAAAAAGAGACGCTTTATGCCATATCGAAAAGATTCAGTATCTCTGTTGAAGATATCAAAAAAGCGAACAATTTAAAAAATAACGTTATTGGCGGCGGAATGAAACTGATGATTCCCAATCAGCCCCTTCCTCCGGAAAGACCCAAATTAGTTGAACCTAAAGGGATCGAAATTGTAACCCCTGACTCGACTGACGATGACGATAAAGAAGAAAATCAAATTTCAACAAACCGCTACGGAATACGTGAAAAATCAGAACGTGGAATTGGCGTATGGATTGATGGACTTTCATCCCAGGGTACAAGCAACCTTGCTCTTCATAAGAGCGCTCCAGTAGGTACTATTCTAAAAATTACCAACCCAATGACCAAAAGTGTTACTTACGCTAAAGTGGTCGGTAAATTTAATGATAATGCCGAAAACCAAAATGCAATTGTCGTGTTGTCAAAGTCTGCCGCCGCAAGCATAGGCGCACTTGATAAACGCTTCCAGGTCGAAATTGCGTATGGATTACCTCTAGAAAATTAACAGAATAAAATAGCTTTTATAGCATAGTAAGAATGAATAACAAACCGTATGTCATAGGAATTGCCGGAAGTAGTGGCTCTGGAAAGACTTTTTTTTTAAATAGTTTTTTAAAACATTTTAAGCCCAATGAGGTAACCTTAATTTCCCAAGATGATTATTACATCCCTGCCAATACTAAAACCCAGGAGGAAAATAGGCTCTATAACTTCGATATTCCGACATCAATCGACAGAGATGCTTTTTATAAAGATATCAAGGCACTCTTTAACGGTGAGACAATATATAAAGAAGAGTATACATTTAACAACCCTTCATTAACGCCCAAAATACTAGAGATTAAACCAGCACCCATTTTAATTATTGAGGGTCTATTCATTTTCTATTATACGGAAATTAATAATTTAATCAATCATAAGATATTTTTAAGCGCTGATCAGGATATTGCATTAAGAAGACGTTTACACCGCGATCTGGTTGAACGGGGCTACTTTGAAGATGATGTCATGTACAAATGGATAAACCATGTACTACCATCCTACAACGAGTACCTACTTCCTTATCAGGATACTTGCGATCAGGTCATATTTAACAATACCGATGAACCAGAACCAATCTGGGATATCACCAATCAAATTTCTGAAGAGCTAAAATTAAAGCTCAATTTGGTATAAAATTAAAACAATGTAGAAAGGAGAATCTCATAAACAGATTCTCCTTTCTATTTAAAGTACTTGATTTATTGGTATCAAGATTTTAAATACCTATCTTTGCGCCACGAAACAAATCCATCATAATGAACCATCCTGTAAAGATTAAAAATGCATTGGTTTCAGTCTATTATAAAGACGGCCTTGCTCCTTTAGTTGAATTATTAAACAAATACGGTGTTACCTTCTATTCCACTGGTGGAACAGAAACATTTATCAAAGATTTAGGTATAGATGTTGTTCCAGTTGAAGACCTCACCAGCTACCCTTCTATTTTAGGAGGCCGTGTAAAAACATTGCATCCAAAAGTATTTGGCGGTATTTTGGCTCGCCGCCCGCTTGAGTCGGATCAACAACAGCTTGCTCAGTATGAAATACCTGAGATCGATTTGGTTATTGTGGATTTGTACCCTTTTGAAGAAACTGTTGCTTCCGGTGCATCGAAACAAGATATTATCGAGAAAATAGATATCGGTGGAATTTCATTGATCCGCGCTGCCGCTAAAAACTTTAACGATGTCGTTATTATCTCTTCCAAAAATGATTACAAAGCGTTGGAAGAAATATTAGCAAACCAAGAAGGTAATACGTCATTGGAACAACGTAAGGAATTTGCTAAACGTGCATTCAATACATCCTCGCATTACGATACTGCAATCTTTAACTATTTCAATCAAGAAAATCCACTTCAGGTATTTAAACAATCTGAGCAAAAAGCGCAGGTGTTACGCTATGGTGAAAATCCGCATCAAAAAGGAGTTTTCTTCGGCGATTTGGACAAAATGTTTGACAAATTAAACGGTAAAGAGTTATCTTACAATAATTTGGTTGACGTTGACGCTGCAGTTGCTTTAATTGATGAGTTCACAGAACCTACATTCGCGATCTTAAAACATACAAATGCTTGTGGAGTTGCCTCCCGTTCAACAATCAAACAAGCTTGGTTAGATGCTTTAGCCTGTGACCCGGTTTCAGCTTTTGGTGGAGTTTTAATTACAAACGGGCAAGTTGACGCTTCTACAGCTGAAGAAATTAACAAATTATTCTTCGAGGTATTAATTGCACCTTCTTATTCTGAAGAAGCGATTGCTATACTTACCGCAAAGAAAAACAGAATTATTTTGGTTCGTAAAGAGGTTACATTGCCAGAACAACAGTTCAAAACTTTATTGAACGGCGTCATTCTTCAAGATAAAGACAATACGATTGAAGGACCTGAACAAATGGTTACAGTAACACAAGTACAGCCAACTGCAGAACAACTGGAGGATCTTTATTTTGCGAACAAAATTGTAAAACACACCAAGTCAAATACAATCGTATTTGCTAAAAATGGCACTTTGTTAGCTTCAGGTGTAGGGCAAACTTCTCGTGTAGATGCATTGAAACAAGCTATTGAGAAGGCAATTTCTTTCGGTTTTGACCTTAAAGGCTGTGCGATGGCATCGGATGCCTTCTTCCCTTTCCCAGATTGTGTGGAAATTGCTTCAGAAGCTGGTATCGCGGCGGTATTGCAACCTGGTGGTTCAATCAAAGACCAGTTATCAATTGATATGGCCAATGAAAAAGGAATCTCTATGGTAACAACAGGTGTTAGACACTTTAAGCATTAGTTGAACTTCAATAATAAATAAAAAAAGCTACTTTTCTAAAGTAGCTTTTTTTATTTATCTCGCTTCTACAGGAAACTTTGAACGCTTATACTGTTCCATCTCAGCGCTAAGTTTGCGAATCGCATAACCAACAATGGCCACATCATCTATCCACCCACCTACTAGAATAAAATCAGGAATTGCATCAATCGGCGAAACCACATAAAGTATCGTTCCAATAATAATCGATAAATTCCATTTATCCATTTTATACTTCCCCGTAATTGTGTCCTTACACATCGCAATTAATACGTTGAAGTCGTCCATATAGCCCCCTAGATTCCTCGCTTTTGCCTCCGCCTGTACAAATTCAGATTCCGTAATTTTACGATGCCTAAACTGCTCAAACATTCCTTTCGCAATTCTTTTGATTCTATTGTTCATACCTCAAAATTAGGATTACTAGTTTAACAATCCAAATCCTCGCGCACAACCAAACGCACATCAAAATCGGATTGTTTATCAAGCATAAGCAAATCCTTTCCCTCAAACTGATTAAATTTTGCCTAAGAACCATATTTCACCTGCTGCCGATCCGATTAACCACCATCTTTAAAAACTGGCTTGCAAAGGCTATCGGAATAAAAAACGAGGTCTGAATATAGATTTTTATTATTTTTACAAATCGCTGTAGCAAAGTGTCAGTCATCTCCGTATAATAGACAACACAAGCGCAATGTGAGTCACAAAAACAGATTTTAATATTACACGGTTATGAAAAACTATAGATTATTTAATTTTATTGCTATTGCTTTAGCGGCCTTCTTTCTAACAAGCTGTCTAAAAGATAACGATGACCAGCCAATTCCTGCTGCATTGCTTACCATGGTCAATGGATATACTGATGCGAATGCAGTTATATATTTCGCAGACGGAGGTTCGCTTCAAAACCCCAATTATCCACTGGGATTCAAAAGTTATGCGCAAGTAGGCTTATTTACTGGGGCTAGAAAAATAGCTGTTTCCGCCGAATATAACAGTATTTTGACGGATACTACAATTACTATCAAAGATAGCACCATCTATACATCCTTTTTATTTGGGACAAAAGCCAAACCAGTTCAGGTAATCACGACAGATCGAATCAATAAGGACATCAAAAATACGGAGACCGGTTTACGCTTCTTTAATTTTGCTGAAGGCACAGATATGGTTAGCCTAAAAATAGGCGATCAGGCTTCCCCATCAGAATGGACAAATAGAGCAAAGGAAACTCAGAATTCGGCAAGTGCCCATCAGGGCTTTATCGCTCAAAAAAGTGGCACATTCACTGTAACAGCTCGTGATAAAGCGGGGAAAACAATCGCAACACGCAGCGACATTAAATTGGTTGAAGGCTATTATTATTCATTAATACTCATAGGCAAAGCTAATGATGAAAAGAAACCATTATACATTGGTTTAGTAGCGCAAGCCGCAAATTAAAATACCCATATCTATATACTTTATAACAACGGCCGTCATGTAAACATGATGGCCGTTGTTTTATTTTTAGTCAATACCGTGGATCTTAATGATTCTCTTTAGCTGCTACTTTAGTAATCACATAAATATCTTCATTATCTTTTTTCATCTTATACTTCTCACGAGCAATACGTTGCACTTCTTGCGGATTTGATCGAATATCGTTAATTGTCTTAATGATGGCGGCATTCTCCTTCAGGTAGAAGGAGCGTTCACTTTCCAAATTCGCTTTCTGCTTTTGATAACTATACTGCGTGGCAAAGTCATTTCGATCAAAAAACAACATCCACACGAGAAAAGCCAAAGCGGCTAACAAATACTTATTTCTTATTAAAGACCACAATCGTTGCATAAGACAAAAATACTATTTAGCTTTTATACTTAGGATATTTTCTTCAAAAGTTGAACTTCTTTAATTAAAGATATGGAATAATATGTTCAAAGTCATCATATACATAGAATAATCTTATCTTTAACAGTTCAAAAACGATCATTTCAATGAAATATCCGTTCGTAAGACTAAACGCAGTTTTAACGATAAAAAGGATATTCCATATGATCATTAAAGAATAAATCATTGACATATGAAATACTATCTTATTGCAGGTGAAACTTCAGGGGACTTACATGGTGCCAATCTTATTAAAGCATTAAAAATTGAAGACCCAAATGCGACTTTCCAAATAGTCGGGGGAAATCTAATGCAAGCAGAGACTGGGAAAAAAGCGCTGATACATACCTCAGAAATGGCTTTTATGGGCTTCATTGAAGTTTTGAAAAACCTACCTAAGATATCAAAGAATCTCAAACTCGTCAAAAATGATCTGTTAAAAGAAAAACCGGACGCTGTTATTCTCATAGATTTCCCGGGTTTTAATCTGAAAATTGCTGATTTTGCAAAAAAACATGGAATCAAAACATGCTACTATATTTCTCCTAAAGTGTGGGCTTGGAATCAAGGTCGCGTGAAGAAAATCAAACGGATTGTCGACCATATGTTTTGTATTTTGCCTTTTGAGGTAGATTTTTATAAAAAGTGGCGCATGCCCGTTGATTACGTTGGCAACCCGCTTTTAGATGCAATTTCAAGCTATAATTTCAATCCTAAATTTAGAGAGCAGCATGGTTTTTCGGAAAAACCGCTTATCGCGCTTTTACCGGGAAGCCGGGAAATGGAAATTTCCAAGCTTCTTCCGGTCATGGCCGAACTTCCGTTTTTCTTTCCCGTCCATCAATTTGTCATTGCGGGCGCCCCTAATTTTGAAGAGGCCTATTACAAGCAGTTTTTTAAGGGTATTGATATTCCTGTAATCTTCGATCAAACCTACGATATTCTCCATAACGCAGAAGCCGCTGTCGTTACTAGTGGAACGGCTACTCTTGAAACAGGTATTCTGAAGGTACCTCAGGTTGTCGTTTATAAGGCTAACCCAATATCTGTATGGATAGCTAAATTAGTCATCAAGGTTAAATTTATCTCTCTAGTGAATCTAATTAATAATTTTCTATCCGTGAGGGAATTGATTCAGGATGACTGTACTGCATACGATATTTCATATGAAGTAGGAGAACTAATCAATAATAAAGAGCATCGAGCAAGTGTGATGGAAAACTACGATATTCTGGCAGAAAAACTAGGTTCTCCAGGAGCTTCTGAGAAAACGGCCAAATTGATCGTAAAATATCTCGCTAAGATTTAAACTCTTTTGCCTTTTATTTGTCAAACTACTAGTAGTCACAATTAATTAAAAGTTTTATGAAATCTAAAATTATTCTAGGCTTTTTTCTTTGCTTTGCAATAGCCTTAACAGGAAAAGCACAAGAAACACAACATATTTCTAAACTGGAAATTGGCAAAAAGGCAAAAAAAAATATCGATAGCCGGGACTCTACTGTTGTTATGCATATTGATACCTTGATCATGAAAGATAATTCTGCCCTATCTTTCTACGGCAAGAAAAATGTAAAACTAACCATTGGTTATGCTGAAATTGGAAATAAAGCAACGATTTATGGGACCGATGGAAAGAATAATGGTGCCAACTTTGACATCAATGCTAATTTCCAAAAATTGGGTTCCCTTTATATCATTGCAAAAGGAGATGACGCTTTCAATGGGACCAAAACCTTTCCGAATGGAAATGGGGGAAAAGTCAAAGTCAATTTAATTGACGGAAGTATTAAACCCCAAACAACAAACAAGAAAGCTACTAATTATATTTATGGTGATGTAGCAGCAGGCGGTCGAGCCGTCAATGCAAATACAGACTTGAGAAACATCTATGATCGGATTAAAACCGCTCCTACCGGATTGAGAGGCTTGCCTCAAGGACAGATTTATTCTGGAAGCCCTGGAACTGAAGGAACATTTGAACTTATTTCAACGCAATAAGAATATTGTTAAAATCATAAAAAGCCGTATTATTCTTTTATAATACGGCTTTTTTATTTCTATATTTTATTACTTACATCCTCTTCTTTTAAGTTCGTAGGCCAATACTAATCGAGTCATCCGATCATATCGCGCGATGCCTTCCTGTTGATTGTTGTGTTTCAGATACTGATTATAAAATATTCCCATCACATCGTCAACCCAACCCGTATACTGACTCCAAAAATACCTTTCTTTTTCCATATCGTTCAATACTTTTGCGCTTAATCTTCCCTTGTAATCCTTTCCTAAATCAGGATACATACCCTGCAGTTCACGTAACATATAAAGTGTCGTCTGTAGATAAGCCGAGTATCGGTAAAAGGTCTGAGGATGTTGCTGTAAGCGAACAAAAGCTATAAAATTTGCCTCGTCTTCAAAACCAATACCCTGTTGATGCGCAAGTTCATGCACTGTCGTAAAAGGTAAGAAGGTGACTGGCATTGCTTTATTGACCTGAGCTTCGTGCGTAAATGGATTAAAATAGCCTGAAACCCCAAAAAGAGAAACTATTCTACTATTTAGCGGAGATTTTGCTCCAATGTGCCCGCTTGACAAGAAATCTGCGAAAGTCGTATCCTGTCCTACCCATTTATTCAAGTCTTCTTGAATTGAATCTTTATGCTCATCCCACTGCGATGGCTCTACTGTTTCCCGTAGCGTATTTGTACTATCCAAAAATCCATTCAATACGACAAGATAGTCGGCCAGCTTTAAACTATCGACTTGCAATTGTACATTTGTACTAATTGGCTTACGGTAATAATTTAAACCCCATGATAGGTAAAAGAAAAGATAGAGCCCTAATAGCAGATTGATGATAAACAAAACCGAACGAAAGGAATTTTTCCATCTTCCTTTCCATAAATTTCCGATCAACTTGACAGCCAAATAGAATAAAAATATAACAACTGCCGCATAAAATAGATCACCTATACTAAAAGGAATATAACCAAAAACAATTCTTGGCACATAACCATAAAGGCGATAAAAACCGCGCGCGTAAAATGTCTCAATCCACTGGCTATTTTTCTCGATCAAAGAAATAAGAAAAATCCCAATTAGAAATAATACAGCAGTGAAAACAGCCATTTTATTGCGCTTTTCCATTCAATAAAATATAAAACGGTTAACTTTCGTTCTCAAAATAAAGCTTATAGTAGTTCATACCCTTATCCTCATCATAACCTTTCTCAAGGTATTCACGCTTACCGTGAACATAGATATGAAAATTCTTATCGAGCTTTAACACAGATTTGTAGGAAGATTCCATCTTCTTCACGGCTTTATCTGCGATTTCAAAACTTGCCTGAAATGGAGAGTCAAATTCATCTTCAAAACCAGCTTTAAAATCCTGAAATAAAGCAATCGCCTGCGGGTTGCCCAATACTTCCTCCTCAAACTCTTCCTGGATAAAAGTTTCCTTTTCCTTAAAGTAATTCATGGATTTGTTCATCAGATCAATCTTGTCCGCTTTCTCCAATTCAAATGTTTCGTCTAATTTTTCCTGAACAAAGTTCTTATACACTTTCAGGTAATTCCCCGTTTGATGGAAATTATCGTTACGCACGCGCAGCTGCAAAAATTCATCTTTCCAGTACACTGCCTCCTGTTGACGGTTTGTCTGATCGAGAACCAGCACCTTATACCCCTCCTCTTCTTCTACATTGATAATAATACAGCCTTTGTCCAGCTTATTGATATTGATCGCCTCCTGCTCATATTCCAACATAAAAGCACCTTGCTCCGGATACACTTTCAGATAGGTCTCCTTATTTTCGGATTTGAATATACCAATGGCATCATGTTCCTCTCCTTCTATCTGAACATTCTTTAAGGCAACAACATACACCTCACCCCCCTTTATTTTTGGATGGCTAGATACTTCATAAAGGTGTTTTGAAATCTGTTGGGAAAAATCGTGAAATGGAAGCTGCTCCTTGAAATATTGTCTTGCAAAATAGAAAATCTCATTCAGTTCCAACTCTCCATTGGGATGATATAAGCGATATACCTCATTCACCTTTGCAAAAGGGCTCATAAAATACTGCATCAGCAATCCAGGTAACACTTCATCCCCTTCAAGAGAAACAGGTGCATCTGACAAAATATAAAATTCATCTTGTGCCTTATTTCCTACACGATGAACAGATAATGCTTCAAAAGTCGCATCTTGGTGAAAAAACATATTCTTATCTTATAAATTATATAAATCTATTGCTATTTTAAAAGTCTGACAATGTGCATTGACAATGTCTTTAATTTCGGGAGAATATCCCCCACCCATACTTACCTGAACAGGAATATGGTGTTTATGGCACATCTGAAAGACCAATTCATCTCGTCGGCTGCAGGTCTCGGGGCTTAAATTTAATTTCCCCAGTTTATCTGTTTTCAAAATATCCACGCCGGCCTGATAGAAAACAAAATCCGGTTCAACCCGTCTAAACAAATCGGATAAACTGTCTTCCAATAATGCGAGATATTCAAGGTCCCGAATGTTATCAGCTAAACCAATATCCAGATGGGAACGCTGTTTGACAAATGGATAATTTTTCTCACCATGCATAGAAAAAGTAAATACCTGTTTATGCCCCTCAAAAATATGGGCAGTACCATTTCCTTGATGCACATCCAGATCAATAATGAGGATGCAGCTAGCGTGTCTGTGCTTCAGCAAGTAACCAGCGGCAGTTGCTTGATCATTCATCAAACAGAAGCCTTCGCCAAAATCATAACCTGCATGATGTGTTCCACCCGCAATACTAAAAGCAACACCATACTCAAGGGCGTATTTTGCACCTTGAATTGCCCCCTCCAAGATGTAACGTTCCCGATCAACAAGACTTTGGCTTAACGGAAAACCTATTCTTCGAATCATTTTAGGATCCAAAGTCAAATCAAATAGCTGTTTGACATAGACTGGATCATGCACCAGACAACATGATTCAAAGCTGGCAAGTTCGGGACTAAAAAAACTTGACTCCTCTGCCAGCCCTTCATGCTTTAACTGTAAAGGAATCAACTCGTACTTCAGCATCGGAAATCGATGCCCCTCTTTGACGGGATGGACAAATTCTGGACGAAAAGCTATTTTAAGCACCTTAAATCTAATATTACTCATGCGAAGATAAGAAAAAGATCTTTTGGAGTTATATGAGAAAAAGGGCATCTTTGAGAAGGAACAAACAGCAAGCCAATGTTATGTTGCCATAACAGCATACTTGTATTCGATCATCAATTTATATTCTTGAAAATAAATGGAAACAACTAATCTGCCCCAATTGTCTGCCATGGAACAACGTGTACTAGGCTCACTAATCGAAAAATCAAAAGTAACCCCGGAATATTATCCAATGACAATCAACAGCTTACAAGCTGCTTGTAACCAAAAAACTTCCCGAAAACCGGTTGTACAATATACAGAAGAAGATATTATCGCTACATTGGATATATTAAAGAAAAAAGGCTTAATCTCGACAGTTGTTGGCGGAGGATCTCGCGTAACAAAGTATAAACACAATTTTGCCATACAATTTCCTTTGGTCCCTTCTGAATTAACCATTGTTTGCTTATTACTACTCAGAGGACCAATGACCGCCGGCGAAATTAATTCAAACTCGGGAAGACTTTATGAATTTGAATCATTGAGCGAAATCAATGAACAATTGGAAAAATTGACACAAGAAGGCTACCTGAAGTCTCTGCCTAAACAAATAGGGCATAAAGAAGTCCGCTACATTCATTTATTAGGAGAAATCAATCTGGAAGCGTATGAAAATAGCGCTCCTGTAGGCAGCTCCTCGAACGATCAGGTCTTACTCGATCGAATTGGACAATTGGAACAGGAAGTAGCAGCATTAAAACAGAAATTTCAGGATCTCTGGGATGAATTACATTAATTGCTCATGTCGCAAACAATAGATTCCAAAAACGAAATATCCAAAGCAACCTTGTGGCTGATGACCATCGCCACAGGCTTGGTAGTCGCCAACAATTATTACAATCAACCACTATTGGGCTTGATTGCCAAAGACCTACATATTGATGAGGCCATGGTCAGTAATTCGGCCATGTTAACCCAGATCGGATATGCCTTTGGCCTGTTACTGATCGTTCCCTTAGGAGATATGTTTAAGCGAAAGAAAATGATCTTGATCGATTTCTTTTTCATTATTTTTTCTTTGGTAGGTATGGCCATGTCCACTTCTATCCTATCTATATTGCTATTCAGCTTTCTGATAGGTTTCACATCTGTTATTCCACAGGTTTTTGTGCCCATGGCAGCCGAACTAGCGAGCAAAGAAAAGCAGGCTTCAGCGATCGGTATGGTTATGTCGGGTCTGCTGATCGGTATATTACTCTCTAGGGTTGTAAGCGGGTTTGTTGGCTCCTACTTCGGATGGCGCGAAATGTATTGGATAGCGTCAGCAATTATGGTCATTACAGCCATCGCCATAGCAATCAAGCTACCAGAGGTACTGCCTAATTTCAAAGGTTCTTATCGCGAATTGATGCGTTCGGTCTGGAACTTCGCGAAAAAACAGCCGGTGTTGCAGCTCGCAGCATTTCGTGGTGCCATGGGATTTGGGGCTTTCTCTGCTTTTTTTACGACACTTGTGTTCCACCTGGAAGGCCCTCCTTTCTTCGATGGGCCAGCAACCGCCGGAGCATTTGGACTTGTGGGGGCCTGCGGTGCGCTTGCGGCCGCTTTTGTCAATAGATTGACCATATATATCGGTAAAGCCAGAATTATCTTATACGCTATTCTATTGATGCTGCTTAGCTGGCTATTATTCGCCCTCTTCGACAATTACTATTGGGGCCTGATCCTTGGTGTTATTCTCATCGATCTTGGCCTACAGTCGATGCATATCCTGAATCAAAGCGATTTCTATGCGCTAAACCTCGGGGCCAACAACCGACTAAATACCGTATATATGGTCAGCTATTTTATTGGTGGATCAACAGGCACTTTTTTTGCTGCACAAGCATGGCAACACTTCCAATGGCCCGGTGTTATTTTCGTAGGCACATGCTATACGCTGCTGGCATTGTTGGCTCATCTATTATTTGATTATAAATTAAGAAAAAACTGATATGAAATTCGGCCAAGTAGAACATCCCGAGGAAATCGATTTTACCCTTCCTCCTACTACACCAGAAACCTTAACCTTATTACAGCACTTCAAAATTGACAAACCTTTTGAGGTATATGTAGGCTGTGCAAAATGGAATAAACAAGATTTAAAAGGCTTTTATCCCAGAGGTACAAAAGACGAACTTGCTTATTACTCCACACAGTTTAACAGCATTGAACTCAATGCTACATTCTACAATTCACCTGGCATAGACCAAGTAGAGACCTGGAAAAAGAAAACACCTGCTAACTTCAAGTTTTTCCCAAAAATACCACAATCCATCAGCCATTTCAGCAGATTATTAAATACGGGTGATAAAGTAAAATTATTTACGGATTCCATTGTTCATTTCGACGAAAAGCTGGGAATGGCTTTTCTTCAGATGCACGACAATTATAATCCAAAGGACATGGCCCGTTTAAAACTATTTCTTCATGACTGGCCAAAAGAAGTCCCGCTAGCATTAGAAGTCCGGAATAAAGATTGGTTTTCCAAACCCGAAGTAACAAAAGAATTATATGCGCTGTTGGAGGAAACCAATGTGACCAACGTACTGGTCGATACCGCCGGCCGGAGAGACATGCTCCATATGCGCTTGACTACGCCGATTGCTTTCATCCGGTATGTAGGTGCCAATCATGCATCAGACTATGATAGACTGGATCAATGGATCGATGTGCTGAAACTTTGGCGCGAAAACGGATTGCAAAAATTGTATTTCTTTATCCACCAGAATATTGAGGTGGAATCACCCTTACTGGCGACGCATTTTATCAAAAAACTGAATGCAACATTCGACTTGGATCTAACCTATCCCAACAAAAACACAGGAAATACTTTATTCTAAGACAGGATATCAGATCTGGTGCTAGAGGCAACGATAGAAAAGATCATTGAGGATATTTTTCACACAAAAAAAAGCCGAAGTAGAAGATACTTCGGCTTTTTATATTAAAAATCAAACTTTAGCTTATTTTTTAGCGTATTTAAAGTTTTTACCGATGAAACGGGCATTACCACCCAATTCCTCTTCAATACGCAACAATTGATTGTATTTAGCCATACGGTCAGAACGTGAAGCAGAACCAGTTTTGATCTGTCCACAGTTCAATGCTACAGCTAAGTCAGCGATAGTCGCATCTTCAGTCTCGCCCGAACGGTGTGACATCACAGAAGTATAACCAGAATTTTGAGCTAAAGTAACCGCGTTGATTGTTTCAGTCAATGAACCAATTTGATTTACTTTCACTAAAATTGAATTTGCTGTATGTGTATCAATTCCTTGTTGAAGACGTTTTGTATTTGTAACAAAAAGATCATCACCTACTAATTGAACATGGTCACCGATTTTGTCAGTCAATGTTTTCCATCCAGCCCAATCGTCTTCAGCCATACCATCTTCGATAGAAATAATAGGGTATTTAGCTGTTAATTCAGCCAAATAGCTTGCTTGTTCTTCACTAGAACGTACAGCACCTTTATCACCTTCAAATTTCGTATAATCGTATTTACCGTCTTTGTAGAACTCAGAAGAAGCACAATCCAACGCTAAACAAACATCTTGACCTGGTTTGTAACCAGCGATTTCAATCGCTTTCAAAACTGTTTCGATAGCATCCTCAGTACCTTCAAAAGTTGGCGCGAAACCACCTTCATCACCTACTGCAGTTGAAAGACCTCTGTCATGTAAGATTTTTTTCAAGGTATGGAAAACCTCAGTACCCCAACGCAAAGCCTCAGAGAATGAAGGCGCACCCACAGGCATGATCATAAATTCTTGAAATGCGATAGGTGCATCAGAGTGTGAACCACCATTGATGATATTCATCATAGGAATAGGCAACGTGTTCGCATTTACACCACCGATATAACGGTATAATGGTTGACGTGACTCTTGTGCAGCAGCTTTCGCTACAGCTAAAGAAACTCCTAAAATAGCATTTGCGCCTAAGTTTCCTTTATTTTCGCTACCGTCTAAATCAATCATGATTTTATCGATGGCATTTTGCTCGAAAACATCCACACCTTCTAGTGCTTTTGCAATTTTAGTGTTTACATTCTCAACAGCTTTCAAAACACCTTTTCCTAGATATTTTGACTTGTCGCCATCACGCAATTCTACTGCTTCGTGAATACCAGTTGAAGCACCTGAAGGAACAGCTGCACGACCAACAAAACCATTTTGTGTAGTAACATCTACCTCAATTGTAGGGTTACCGCGCGAATCCAAAATTTGACGCGCATGAACATCGATAATTAAACTCATCTCTTTATTAGACTATAATTTATTTTCATTACTTAGTGTAAATAAGACACACTCTTATCTACAGACATTTTTCACAATCAAATATAATAAAAAATGTATTTATTCCCCTATTTATTATGAATAAAATATGCCCCATCGGCATAACTGTTCAAATAAATACAATAAAAAACCCTTCAAGATCTGAAGGGTTTTTTATATAATATTGTACAATTTAGTTTTTGATCATCGCTACAAAATCATCAAACAAATAGCGCGAGTCATGTGGACCCGGTGATGATTCTGGGTGATATTGCACCGAAAATGCTTTCTGTCCTTTGATACGGATACCTTCAATAGACTGATCGTTCAAATTAACGTGTGTAATTTCGACGTTCTCAGAATTTTGGATATCTTCAGCCACAACCCCAAAACCGTGGTTCTGCGAAGTGATTTCACAACGGTTGGCGATAATGTTCTTCACGGGGTGATTGATACCACGGTGTCCATTATGCAATTTGCTTGTACGGATACCGTTTGCCAATGCTAAGATCTGGTGACCTAAGCAAATTCCAAACATCGGTTTGTTTGCATCTAAAATAGCTTTTACAGTCTCGATAGCATAATCCATCGGTGCTGGATCGCCAGGACCATTGGAAATGAAATAACCATCCGGATTCCATTTCTCCATTTCCTCAAATGTTGTTTTCGCAGGAAAAACCTTTGTATACACATCACGAGCCTCAAAATTGCGCAAGATATTTTTCTTGATACCCAAGTCCAAAACCGCTACACGTAACGAAGCATTTTCATTACCAAAGAAATAAGGCTCAGCTGTTGTTACTTTTGAAGACAGCTCAAGCCCATCCATTGAAGGAACTTCAGCCAACTGACGCTTTAATTCTTCAACATCCGTTGTTTCAGAAGAAATAATCGCATTCATCGCTCCTTTATCACGAATATGTCGCACCAATGAACGGGTATCCACATCAGAAATACCAACTAAATTACCCTCTTCAAAGTAGCTTTGGATAGATTCATCAGCCATTTTACGGCTATAGTTGATGTTGTAGTTCTTACAAACTAGCCCCGCAATCTGAATTTGATTTGATTCGGTATCATCCTCATCAATACCATAGTTACCAATATGCGCATTGGTGGTTACCATGATTTGTCCAAAATAAGATGGATCTGTGAAAATCTCTTGATAACCAGTTGTTCCTGTATTGAAACAGATTTCCCCAGTAGTCGTACCAATTTTACCAGCGGCTTTACCGTGATAAACTGTACCATCTTCTAAAACTAAAATTGCAGGCAATTTGCTGTAGTTGGTCATTATCGATGTAATATTATAAAATGTGTATCCTTACTTTTATGAATTTTAAAGCGTTCTTGATTGGATATAAAAAAAGCCCTCAAATGGGCTAAATATCAATTAACAATGCATCATCACGATTGACAAACCGTTTCCTAAGGCACCTACCAATAAAGACTCTACTTTAATTTTCACGGGAGACAAAGTTACGACATATCACTTAAAAGTGAAAACATTTTTTATTTTTTTATTCTTCAACTAATTCCTTCCTCCAAAACGTTGCAAAGTCTCTCAAAATCAGACTTGTTAATAGCGGAACAAGCATATAAATCAATGGATTTTCTAACCAGGCTTCTCGAAACTCCAAGCGCAACAAAGCAATCAAAGCGGTAGTAAGACCACATCCCGGACAATCATAGCCACTTACAGCCTTCCAAAGGCAAGGAACAAGAATATGGATATCCGTGAAAAGATATAAGCCTATAGCAATCCCGAAATACCCCAATATCAACGAATAGATCCAATGATATTTAAGGTATTTCAGCAGGATATAAATCATTAATTATTGTTTATAGGACTCTTAATGTAATTGCCATCTGCATCCTTATATTTTCCGACAAGAATCATAATCAAATCGATCAGATACCAGATACCACAACCGCCCAAGGTAAGCAGCTGAATAACGGCAGTACCAATTTGCCCCAAATAGAACCGATGTGCTCCAAAAGGACCTAGAAAAAAGCAAAATAACAATGCTGGCAACCATCTGTCATCCTGAAACGTGTTATTTTGTTGCTGAAAGGGTTGGTTGGCATAAAATATAGGTTGTCTTACACCACAATAGGGACAAACCTCGGCCTTGATATTAATCAACTTGCCGCATTCTACGCAATACTTTTCGTCTTCTGTTTTCATTTAGATTTAATTTGGTAATGGGGCTAAAAACCAGCCTTCCATCCGGGATAAAATAATAGCATGAAATTAACAAAAAAACTTATAAAATGTTCTTTTTTTAGCGACATATAGAATTTAATAGAAACAGAAAAGGCGCTTCACGGTGTGGAGCGCCTTTTCTGTTTATGTATTCAACTTTTAAGAGTTGATTGCTTTCCAGATCATATCTTTCAATGGCAAGATATTTTTGCCTGTCACCGAAGAAATGAAGATATAAGGCACATCTTCCGGTAGCTCCTGCTCCATTTCCTTCTCCAGCTCCTCATCGAGCATATCAGACTTCGTAATAGCCAACAATTTGGGCTTATCTGCCAACTCAGGATTATATGCAGTCAATTCATTTAATAAAATGGCATATTCTTCACGAATTGTCCGGTCCGTATCAGCTGGCACCATAAACAGCAAAACAGAATTTCGTTCAATATGCCGCAAGAAACGATACCCCAATCCTTTTCCTTCTGAAGCCCCTTCGATAATACCTGGAATATCGGCCATAACAAAGGAACGGTTATCCCGGTAGCTCACCATACCCAAATTAGGTACCAGTGTTGTAAAGGGGTAATTCGCAATTTCTGGTTTCGCAGCAGAGACAACCGACAACAACGTTGATTTACCCGCATTTGGGAATCCAACCAATCCAACATCAGCAAGAACCTTCAATTCCAGAATCATCCACTGTTCTTTCCCTGGAAGACCAGGTTGCGAAAACCGTGGAGTCTGCTGTGTTGGCGACTTAAAATGCCAGTTGCCCAGCCCACCTTTTCCACCCGGAACCAATATTCTGGTTTCACCGTCTTCTGTGATATCGAACAACACCTCTCCTGTCTCCGCATCCTTCGCAATTGTACCCAGTGGCACTTCCAATATCTCATCACGTCCAGTTGCCCCGGTACGCAAAGAACTGCCGCCAGACTCACCGTTTGATGCGATAATATGCTTACGATATTTTAAATGGAGTAAAGTCCATAGATTGGTCGTTCCTTTCAGTATAATATGCCCTCCACGACCGCCGTCACCACCATCGGGACCACCGGTCGCTGTGTGCTTGTCACGATGCAAATGAGCTGAACCTGCCCCTCCGTGTCCAGAACGACAACACACTTTCACATAATCAACAAAATTCGAGCCTTGCGCCATTACAATTTATTACAGTCTAAAAGTATTTATTTCAATTAATAATTATCGATGATATCGGTTAAGCTCTTAAAGATAGTCTCGATCTCGCCGATACCATTCACTTTAGAAAGCTTACCCTGAGCCTCATAATAAGGCAATACATGAATCGTCTTCGTGAAATATTCATCGATACGCTTCACTAATTTATCCGCATCATCATCCGCACGGCCAGAAATCTCTCTCCGTTTGGCAATACGCTCTTTCAATTCATCCTCATTCACATCCAGTGCGATTACGACTGAAATTGAGGTGTTGATACCTTCTAAAAAAGCATCCAAAGCCTCAGCTTGAGCAACAGTACGAGGAAATCCATCAAAAATAAATCCTTTCGCATCCGGATTTTTCTTTACTTCCTCTTCCAGCATTGCTATTGTAATCGAATCTGGCACTAAATTTCCCTCAGCAATAATCTGGCTCACTTGTTGACCAAGCGGCGTTTGACCTTTAATATGTGCTCTAAAAATATCACCAGTTGAAACATGTACCAATTGATATTTTTCAATAAGCTTTGCAGATTGGGTTCCCTTACCTGCACCCGGAGGGCCAAATATTACAAGGTTTAGCATAGTTTTATTTAAGAAATTAAAACGAGTTAAAAAATAAAAGCCTAATCACAGATGATGACTAGGCTTTTCAGTTGTGCGCTCCAAGGGAGTCGAACCCCTAACCTTCTGATCCGTAGTCAGATGCTCTATCCAATTGAGCTAGGAGCGCAATAAACCATTACGTTTAGAACTCTGTCCCATGTGTTTTGGTGACGCAAATATAGTCAGAATTCGTTTTTTTACAAATTTTTTTTCAAAAAGAAGTTCCCCCCTTCCATCGACTGCCTTGCTGTAAAGCTTCAAAAAACAAAAAGCCAATCAAATTGACTGGCTTTTCTTTGTGCACTCCAAGGGAGTCGAACCCCTAACCTTCTGATTCGTAGTCAGATGCTCTATCCAATTGAGCTAGGAATGCCTTTTTTAACATACAGAACCTGTATTTGTGCGCACCAAGGGAGTCGAACCCCTAACCTTCTGATTCGTAGTCAGATGCTCTATCCAATTGAGCTAGGAGCGCTAGGCAACCAAAACAAATCCGATATCCTTTTCCGTTTTGGTGATGCAAATATCGATATATTTATCGATTTAACAAACATTTTTTCTCTTTTTTAAACTTTATACAACAACATTTCTTTTATCTCGTTGATAATATTATATTTAAAATATCAACTTTTTTTTTCAGACACGGACAAATGTTAGCATTCATGAGCAAAAGAGAATTAAAACTCAGTAAAATTCGCATCGGAGATATCAGTATCTCCTACTATATTCGCCCCAGCAAATTATATCCCTCGCCAAAAACAGTCATTTTCATCCATGGTTTTCCCTTCAACAAAAACACCTGGAAACAACAACTCCTACAGCTTGACGAAGATTATACGGGCATCGCCATTGATGTTCGCGGACATGGCCTAAGCACCAATGGACATGGTTTCTTCTCGGTCGATGTTTTTGCTAAAGATCTTGTGGAGTTTATTCGTAAACTCGACCTCAATCATGTCATCCTTTGTGGAATCTCTATGGGGGGGTACATTGCACTCAGGACATATGAACTCATCGGACAACAGCTCAAAGGACTTATCCTCTGTGACACGAATTCGCTTTCCGACGACAACAAAGGGAAACAAAAACGTTTTGATTCCATCCAAGCCTTATTAAAATATGGCAGAAGACCTTTTGCCATTGGTTTTATCGCGAATGTGTTTCACGATAAAACAATCCGTGAAAACCCCGAAGCTGTTGAACTCATCAAAAGCTGTATTCGGAGAAATGAAGTCGCCAGCATTTGCGCGACACAACTTGCTCTAGCTTCTCGAACAGATACAACCCATTCGTTGAAAACAATTATTATCCCAACACTGATCATAAAAGGGAAACACGATAAGTTGATGAGCGAAGAACAAACAAATATCCTGATCGAAAATATACCCGACGTCCGCTATATGGAGTTTGAAGAATCCGGGCACTTGCCAAATCTCGAGGAACCCGAAAAATTTAATGCCGTGCTAAATGATTTCCTGCGAAATATACCATTATAACCATCACCTTGGTTCCAAGTACAGCATCGGTTATAAAGCAATAAAAAAAGCCACATCAGTGGCTTTTATTTCTTTTTTTCATTAAGATTTCGTTCCATTTATGCTAGAACGAAAAATCATCTTTTGAACGAGCACCTGCTTCTTCAGCATATGCATCATCAAAGTTAGGCTCATAACGTTTCTCGATTACTTCTTGATTTGACTTGATGTAATTAACCACATCTGTCAAACCCTCAGCGAACTTTTCAAAATCTTCTTTGTATAAGAAAATCTTATGCTTAATAAACTGGCCATCCTCAAAGCGCTTCTTGCTTTCTGTGATAGTAATGTAGTAATCGTTCGATCGAGTTGCTTTTACATCAAAAAAATAAGTACGCTTACCTGCTCTCACCTTTTTTGAAAAAACTTCTTCACGTTCTTTGTTTTCAAAATCTCCCATTGGTTGTTATTTAAGTTTAAAGTAATCTTAATCTTTGATAAATATATAATAATTCATTTTAATACACCAAATAATATTAAAAAAAAAGACAATTACGCGTAAAAATGGCAGTTCACTTCTATTTATAGCCGAGATAAAAAATAAACAACAAGATTTTTTACCGACGAAATCATTACATTTACCGAAAATATAAGTTGTATTACCTAAAGCAAATATGTATAATAAATTTGTGCCTCTATCTTTGAGTCATAAATAGTAAAAACATTATGGAAAAAGAACCCATCATACCAAACAGCAATAATAGCCGCAATATTGTAGGAGCGATTGTAATCATCGTAGGTATATTCTTATTATTGAATAATCTAAATTTAGGAAGCTGGTTCCCGGATTGGTTATTTAGCTGGCCAACCATACTAATTATCATCGGATTGGTCATCGGAGTGAATTCTCAATTTCAGAAAAAATCGGCAATTATCCTATTAATCATAGGTGGAGCGAGTCTTATCTCAAGAATGATGCGTACAGATTTTGGTTCCGTAACCGTCCCGATCATCATTATTTCTCTTGGGATTTACTTTATCATGAGCAAAAGGAAACCTCCAATGGTTCCCCCAGCGTACCCCAATCCGCCGCAAGGCTCTTATGATTGGGACAAGCGAGTCAATATCCCTGCAGAAGACACGATAGACAGTGGTGCGCCCAACCAGGAATCAAAACCATTTAACGAACAATACGGTTCAAGCCAACAAGCCTCGCCTAATCAGCAGGCTTTTGGCGACAAAGAGAAAGATTCCTTTCACCATTCATTTGAGGACAACCTCAATTTGAACACCATCTTTGCGGGCCAAAAGAAAGTAATCTATTCCAAACATTTTAGAGGTGGCAATTTGACCAACGTATTTGGGAGCATTGAACTTGATCTGACGAAAGCAGACATTCAACAGCCGATTGTTATCGACACCTTCCAATTATTCGGCAGTGCGCGTATTATTATACCTCCGCATTGGACAGTATTTAGCAATGTTGCGTCGATCTTGGGTTCTGTCGATGACCGCAGGTTCCAAACGATCTATAACCCTGATACGGATAAAAAAATCTATATAACAGGCACCTGTATATTAGGTAATTTAACCATAAAAAATGCTTAATAGATGAAAAACAAACTGTTCCTCAGTGTTAAAAGTCGATTAATTGGCATTATCTGTATATCCGTATTTATCGGATATCTTGCGTTACAATATCTATTGATGCTTCGTTCTGGTTTCGATCAACAGCTCGCATTTAAAGATTCTTTTATAAATAGTCTTGTGATGATGTTTTGCTGTTATGGCATGTCATCAGCACTCAATTTCTACACCCCGCAACCGCGGGAAATCTGGAAAGTACTCATCATCGGCTTAATCATGGGCGGAATAAGCATTGCATTAAGCCGGTTTTTGATGAGTTACTTTATTCAATCTACCTTTACCCCGCTTTTGGATTTAACGTTACCTTATCGCGGCATTGTTAACTTCCTTATCTTGACATCTGTCGCCATTATCAATATTGTCTGGAATATTCAAGAAGACAATATCAACAATATCAAACGGAAACAGGAATCCGAAAACCTGCTCAGGGAGGCCGAGCTTTATAATCTAAGACAACAGTTACAGCCCCATTTTCTATTCAATAGCCTGAACTCAATTATAGCGCTTATTGGTGCCAATCCCGATGAAGCCCGAAATATGACATTCCAGCTTTCGGATTTTTTGAGAGGGACATTAAGAAAAGAAAATAACCAGATCATCACACTCGAAGAAGAACTTGACCACCTCCAGCTTTATCTAGATATCGAGAAAGTACGTTTTGGCCATAGACTACATACATCCATTTCTTCTTCAGAAGAAATTTTCAACAACAAATTACCAGCAATGATCATCCAACCTCTTGTAGAAAATGCTATTAAGCACGGACTTTACAATGTAACGGATCAGGTCGAAATAAAAATAAGATGCCAGTCGAATGACGGTCAATTACTGATTCAAATCACGAACCCTTTCGACACCGAAGAACAATCTAAACCGAAAAAAGGCACTGGGTTTGGGCTTTCGAGCATTCAACGTCGTTTATACCTCCTCTATGGAAGAAATGATCTGCTGGAAACTCAAATTCAAGACAATATATTTATCAGTACCCTAAAAATACCTCAATATGATTAAAGTCGTTATTATCGATGATGAACCCCTAGCACGCTCCATTATTGCGGGTTACCTAAAAAATGAAGCCGATATATCCATCATGGCTGAATGTGGCGATGGCTTTGAAGGTGTAAAGGCCATCCATACACACGAGCCCGATTTAATTTTCCTGGACGTACAGATGCCCAAATTGACGGGATTTGAAATGCTTGAACTTGTGGACGATCCGCCAGCAGTCATTTTCACAACCGCTTTTGACGAATATGCCTTGAAAGCTTTCGAAAAGAATGCACTAGATTATCTTTTAAAACCCGTTTCGCCGACGCGTTTCAAAAAAGCCCTAGAAAAGTTCAGAGCAAGCTACTCTGCGCCTGAGAAAAAGGTACAGCCCAACTATGAAGTGCTGACAGCACAAGACGAAACAAAAATCGACCGTATTGTTGTAAAAACAGGCACCCAAATCAAGATTATTCCGATTGATACAGTCAAATACCTAGAGTCTTACGATGACTATGTTAAAATTCATACCAAAGATGGCATGTATCTAAAGAATAAAACAATGGCATTTTTTGAGAAATCGCTGGATCCAAATCAGTTTGTTCGTATTCACCGCTCTTTTATCATCAAAGTAGATCAGTTAGCCAAACTAGAACCTTATGAAAAGGATTCTTACATTGCGGCACTGGTATCAGGCGAAAAGCTCAATATCAGTAAATCAGGCTATGCTCGATTAAAACAATTGATTGGAATTTAAACATTCCGTAGATTTGTGCCCATCAATAGTTATGAAAAATTTTATTACAATAGTATTGCTGGGCATCACATCTTACTCCTTCGCCCAAACGAATCCTGAGGAACAGATCAACAGAGGAGTTTACAATAGGCTGGAATTTTTCATCAATTCCCAGATGACAGACTCAGCCTATAACTTGGCCAGTGATTCCTTCAAACAACAATTTAGCCTACCCAGATTTACACAAGTACTACAGGAGCTCTATCCTTTAGGAAGGGTCAAAAGCTCCACTGTAAAAGAATTTGAAAAAGGGATTGCTACTTATCAAATGGACTTCGACAGTGAATCCTATGAAGTCCTTTTCGCAACAGATTCAACCTTAAAATTCAACACACTAAAAATCACCCCATTGGCAATAAAGCCTCAAGTGGAAAAAAACATTGTAGTACCTGTTACGCAAAAATCTGTCGATAACGATGACCTTTTTGTAGACTCTGTTGCCAATGCTTATTTGAAACAGCAAAACACACAATCACTTGCAATTGGCATCCTAAAAAATGGACAAACTAAAACGTATTTTTATGGAGAGACAGCCAAAGGTAACCAGACACCACCCACAAAAACCTCTATTTATGAAATCGGTTCGCTGAGCAAAGTCTTTACCGCCATACTTTTGTCAAATCTAGTTGAAGAAGGAACGATCACGTTAGATCAGCCCATATCGCTCTTTCTCCCCGATACACTCAAAAAGAATGAAGAGCTTTCAAAAATAACGTTTCAGATGTTGGCCAATCATACCTCTGGCTTACCTAGACTTCCTGACAATCTGGACAAAGTCAAAGGATTTAACGAAAACGACCCTTACAAAACATACGACAAAAAAGCACTTTATAATTACTTATCAAGCTTTAAAAACAAAAAAAATCCTGGCGAAGAATATGAGTACAGCAACCTCGGTTACGCCGTATTGGGAGACATTATATGTGGCATCTACAAGAAAAGCTACGAGCAACTTGTAAAAGATATTATCTGCAAGCCGCTTGAAATGAGTAATACCTTTCAAGTATTAGATCCTAAAAGAAAAGATACCTTTAAAGTATACAACAAAGATGGTCAAGAAGTAATTCCTTGGTCATTTGACGCTTTTGGTCCCGCTGGTGGATTAAAATCGACTCTCGAGGATCTGCTTAAATTTGCGAATGCACAATTCAAGATGCCGCAGACTCCCTTGGAAAATGCAATGGCAAACACCCGATTATTTACTTTTTTTCTACCTCCAGATACAGACCTGGGACTTGCATGGCACATGAATCTGATTGATGACCTAACGGTCTATTGGCACAATGGCGGAACCGCCGGAAGCAGTTCCTATCTAGCCTTATCCCCAGATAAAAAAAGTGGGGTAATCGTCCTGTCCAACTCAGCCATCTCTGCAGATGACAAGGGTAAAGCGATTTTGGACTATTTGCTCCGTAAAAAGTAAAGATCAAAAAATATAGAATAATGAGCCATATTGAAACAACAATATGGCTTTTTTTGTTGTAATAGCAATGATTGATAATTAACTTTGACTATAAGGTAATACAAATTGATTCACAAGGATCAATCACAAACAAGCTAAAAAAGCAGCTATTTACATGAAGATATTTATCACAAAAAGAATTCCGCAAAAAGGGATAGATCTATTAAAATCAGCCGGTCACGATATAACCATGCACGATTCCCCAAATCCCCTATCGGAAATGGAACTTATCAAAGCCAGCCAGCAAGCCGACTATGTCCTTAATGGCGGGATGCAGAAATTTGATGCTAATTTTTTCCAAAACTGCCCAAATCTTAAAGCCCTATCCCTCATGAGTGTCGGCTATGACAACGTGGATATCTCTGCCGCTACAAAGCATGGGATACCTGTAAGCAATACGCCAGGCATACTTTCGGGAGCAACAGCTGATGTCGCATTCCTTTTAATGCTTTCGGTATCAAGAAAGGCATTTTTTAACCACAAGAGAATTTTGCAGGGCGAATGGAAAGGGTTTGACCCTACTGCAAACTTAGGCATCGAGCTCAACAACAAAACACTGGGTATTTATGGACTGGGGCGGATCGGCTTTGAATTCGCAAGAAAAGCCAAAGCAGCGTATAACATGGAAATTATCTATTACAACCGAAGCCGTAATGAAGAAGCGGAACAAATTCTTGGCGCACGATATGTTAATTTCGACGATCTGCTCACGCGGAGCGATGTCCTTTCACTACATGCAGCTCTGACACCGGAGACTAAAAACCGTTTTGACAAGAATACATTCGCGCGCATGAAAAACTCCGCTATATTGATTAATACCGCTAGAGGCGGATTGGTCAATGAAATAGATCTAACAGAAGCCTTAAAGACCGGTCAACTATGGGGAGCTGGACTTGATGTGACAAATCCCGAACCGATGGATCCGAAAAATCCGCTGTTAAATATGGAAAATGTTTGTATACTGCCACACATTGGCTCTGCTACAGAAGAAACGCGGGATAATATGGCTGTTATGGCTGCCAGTAACTTGCTTACAGCAATTGACGGAAAAAAAATGCCTCAGATTATCAATAACGAAGTTTATCCATGAAAAGACGATTCTTCCAATTTTTAAACAGCATCAATAAAGCTATCCTGCCAAAGTATAGCAAAAAGGATCCTTTAAAATTAAAAAAGTACCAGCAGGCTATTATTGCCTACCGGTACTTTGTACTCATACAGTCTCTTAATACGGACTAGACCTGCCCCTTAGAAAGCCCTTGGTCATTTGAGTTTGAGACAATACTAATCTGTGTAGGATTGGATGATAAACTAATGTCGTTTCTTTCCAATTCCAGCATAATCTTTTCCTGCATGGAATTACGAGCTGGCCAATAGTGCTCTCTCTTGGTCCAGGCACGAACGGTCAACACCATCGAATTATCACCTAGTTCCTTTACAAATACCGTTGGTTCAGGGCTCATCAAAATATTTTCGTTTGAACGAAGTACACGGAGAATAATATCTTTTGCATCTTTTACATTTTTATCGTACGAAATCGTGATCGTATATTCAAACATACGCTGTACAATTTTTGTGTAATTTTTAATCACAGAATTGGCTAGCGGACCGTTGGGGCTAAAAATACGTACGCCATCATCACCGATAAGTGTCGAATACAAAATATCGATTCGTTCCACCGTCCCCGCAGTGCCGTTAGCACTTGAAATATAGTCGCCTACCTCAAATGGCCTAAACATCAAAATCAGTACTCCTCCGGCAAAATTGCTCAAGCTTCCTTGGAGCGCCATGCCGACAGCCAATCCAAATGCCGATAAAGCTGCAATAAAAGAAGTGGTCTGTATGCCAATCTGGCTCGCAACAGTAAGAAGCAACATCACCCACATAACTATTCTTGCAATACTGGAAATAAATGCCCGAATGGAAGGATCTACATTCTTCTTTTCGAAACGCTTATGTAACATCCGATCCACAAAACTGATTACATATTTCCCAAGAATCAGTAAGATAACTCCACCGATAATCCCCGGAATAGATTCAATAACAATATCGATCAATCGCCCAAATCTGGTCCCTAAACTATTTAAATTACTTTCCATTTTATTAAATATATTTTCACCAGTTTAGGCACAAGGATTGTTCCAACATAATACATATGGCATTAAAATTTAAAAATCATTGAAAAACACCACAAAACACCAAATAAACACCACTAAAAAAAGAATATTTAGCGTAATTTTGCTGTATGGATAAGAAAAACACCATTCCCGTTATCGATAGTTGTAGTATTGATCTCAACAATAAGACAACGATTCATATTGATGATCTAAAAGAATATATCATCAAGCATCAGGATATGGTGTTTCCGCACAAACATAATTTTTTTCATTTCGTCCTATTTACCGAGGGTTCCGGAGAACATATTATTGATTTTAATCACTATAAGATTGAACCCTATCAAATCTATTTTATGGTTCCGGGCCAGGTGCATACCTGGAATTTCACAGGCGATGAAGAGGGCTATGTTGTCAATTTTTCCATTGATTACTTTCAGTCCTTTCTTTTGCGGACCGATTATCTAGAGCGCTTTAGCTTCTTGCAAGGTAAAATTGAACACTTGATTTTTGTGATTGGCGAGCAATTTCGAAATCAGTCGATTACTATTCTTGAACATATTTTAGCGGCTAAGGCCGCGGGGCTATCGGAAGATTATATCCGCACGCTTCTACTCCAGTTTATATTATATATATCCATTTCAACCGAAAAAGATTATCAGGAACATGGCACTCCCTATAATCACAAGATATTCAATAGCTTTCAGCAGCTTGTTGAGCAGCAGTTTAAGTCTACCAAATTGCCCAGCGTCTACGCAGATCAGTTATTTATCACACCTAATCACCTGAATGCGATCTGTAAATCTTACATCGGGCAATCGGCAGGAGAAATTATCCGAAACCGTATTGTACTCGAAGCGAAGAGGTTATTGGTCAATCGAAATTTAAATATCAGTGAAATTGCAGATGAGCTGCAGTTCAATGACAACTCATATTTTACTAAATTTTTCAAAAAATCCGCTGGACTCACACCAGAAGAGTTCAGAAAACAACTATAACTATGGAAGAGGTTAAATACGAATTATCTGAATTTAAAGCCGCATGGCAAGCAAAATGTCCAAGATGCAGAATCGGCCATGTATACAAAGGCCCTGCCTATGGTCTTAAAGTACAAAAGATGAATAGCCATTGCGAATATTGTGGACTTCGTTACGAACGTGAGCCAGGTTATTTTTATGGTGCTATGTATGTGACCTATGCATTCTCCATCGCAGAGATGGTTACTGCTTGTATGGCAACCTATATCCTGACAGGTAATGATTCTTCTTTTATACTCTATGCAACAGTTGCTATCATGAGCGTTGTTTTAATGTCTCCATTCAACTACCGCTATTCCCGTATCATACTGATGTATTGGTTAACTCCAGGCTTAAGGTATGATCCAAATGTCAAAAAAAAGGAAGTTGATGTGAAGGCTTCAGCATAAACGCCATTATCCTTATCTTTATCCGAATGAAGGATATCATTTATTTGGACAATAACGCAACAACCCGAGTTTTGGATGAAGTGTGGAATGACATGACTCCCTACTTCATCCAGAATTATGCGAATGCATCGAGCGTCTATCATCAGATGGGACGTGAAGCCAATGCGGCTATCCAATCAGCCAGAACACAAATCGCAGATGCCCTGAACTGCTCATCAAAAGAAATTTTTTTCAATTCCGGAGCAACAGAAAGTATTAATACTGTAATCTGCGGCATATTTGACAGGTATCACTCGAAAGGCAATCATATCATCACCGTTTCAACAGAACATAAGGCTGTGCTCAGTTGCTGTGAACAATTGACAAAAAAAGGAGCGCAAATCACATACCTCCCTGTCGATACGAAAGGAGCCATCGCTATCGATGACTTAAAAAACGCCATTACTGCGCAGACTATACTCGTCTGCATCATGGCTGCAAATAACGAGACCGGTATATGTGCATCTGTAGAACAGATTGCTGCTATCTGTTCAGAAAAAGACATCTTATTCTTCTGTGATGCAACACAGGCTATCGGAAAAATCGACATTGACCTAAAAAAGACCCCCATAGACCTTCTATGCCTGAGCGCTCATAAACTCCATGGGCCAAAGGGAGTCGGCGCACTCTACATCCGTCGAAAATCAAAACCGATTCAAATCGCCTCCCTGATTGTAGGCGGAGGACAGGAAAATGGATTCAGAGGCGGTACATATAACGTTCCTGCAATTGTTGGCTTTGGAAAAGCCATTTCCCTGATTAACCCAGCGGCTTACACGACCGTCCGGCAGAATCGTGATTTATTGGAGGAAATTTTAGGTAGTATTCCTGAAATCATCATTCATGGGAAGAACTGTACACGATTGCCCAATACCAGCTACATCAGCTTTAAACATGTGCTTGCAAGTGAAATAATGACTGCCTGCCCTACCTTGGCACTTTCGTCAGGTGCGGCCTGTGTAACAGGCTCCAGGGAAGCCTCACATGTCCTGCTCGCTATGGGCGTACCCAAAGAACATGCGCTCGCAGCAATCCGTTTTAGCCTCAGTATCCTGACTACACAAGAAGAGATTATTCAGGCTGCGCAACTCATCAAAGAGGCTGTAAAAAAAATACGCGATCAATCGCCAATATGGCAGCTCTTCCAAGCCGGCCTGATCGACTAATTTATGACATTCTAAAAACTTTATAAGAGACAAAATATAACAAGATTGTATGTATCTTTGTTCAATACAAAGGATAATACTATGATTACAGTTACTGACAAAGCAAAAACTCGTATCGAGGAAATCATGAAGGATGAGCAATATGACAGCAATTACTTTGTGCGTGTTGCTGTAGAAAGTGGCGGTTGTTCGGGATTGAGTTATAAGCTGAATTTCGATAATGAAGAAAAAAAAGGTGATCAATTTTTCGAAGATAAAGGCGTAAAAGTCTGTTTAGATATCAAATCATTTTTGTACCTGGCAGGTACCGAACTTGATTATTCGGATGGTTTGAACGGAAAGGGATTTGAATTTCACAATCCCAATGCAAGCCGTACCTGTGCTTGCGGCGAAAGCTTCTCCGTATAGAACGCCCCTTCGATCCACCATAAGCAAAAGAGCCTTGAAATATTTCAAGGCTCTTTTGGTAAGTAACCAAACACTTTTGGTTGCACCAACAAATTATTAGTTTTATAATAAAATATTGACCTATCTTCATTTTGTTAGAATTTTTTTATTTTTTCAACTTTTTAATGGATAAATATTAAAAATCACAACCAAACAGATTAACCAATGATATTTTCATACTTTTGTATGAAATAACTGAATAAAAAATAAAACTATGCGTATCAATCCACGCATGGTATTTCATTTGACTCATATGGAGGGAAGAAAACTTTTAAATACCGAAGTTGCTATCAGCTTCGTTAAAGATACATTTGTCCAAGAACTAAAGAAAACATTAAATCTAATTCCGATCTCATCACCATTGGTGGTTTTAGACGGCACAGGGTTAAATGATGATTTAAATGGAATTGAGCGTCCTGTATCATTTCCGATTAAATCATTGAATGAAAAAAGAGCTGTCGTGGTACATTCATTGGCCAAATGGAAGAGAGTCCGCTTAAAAGAGCTTGAAATGCTGCCTGGAGAGGGCATCGTCACAGACATGAAAGCTCTCCGTCCCGATGAAGATTACACACCGATTCATTCCATTTACGTAGACCAATGGGATTGGGAAAAAGTAATCGATAAAGATCAACGTAATTTAGCCTTACTGAAAGAAACCGTACTAAAAATTTACGATGCGCTACGATTTACAGAACGACAAGTTGAAAGCAAGTATCCACAGATAAAAGCTATTCTACCCGAAACCATTACATTCATTTCGGCTGAAGAACTACTGCAAAAATATCCTAATCTAAGTGCAAAAGAACGTGAAAATACAATCTCCAAAGAATATGGTGCTGTATTTTTATATGGTATCGGAGGGGCACTCAGCAATGGTGTTGCACACGATGGCCGCGCCGCAGACTATGACGATTGGAGTACTGCCAATGAGGCTGGGCACAAAGGATTGAACGGAGATATTCTCGTATGGAACCCAATTTTAAATTCAGCTTTTGAACTTTCATCCATGGGGATCCGTGTCGACAAAAAGGCTTTGGCACATCAAATGGAAATTAGAAATTGTACAGAAAAGTCCAAACTGACTTTCCATAGCATGCTGCTTAATGACCAATTGCCAGAATCTATGGGTGGTGGAATCGGACAATCACGTGTATGTATGTTTATGCTCAAGAAACAACATATTGGAGAGGTGCAAGTCAGTATCTGGGAAGAAGATAAAAAAGAGACATTAAGACAAGAAGGTATTGATATTCTATAAAACAATACTTATTAAGAATTAACGACGCGGTAACAATACGGCGTTGTTCAGTATATCGATACAAATCAAGGCAAGGTAATCATCTTTTATAGACTGATTACCTTGTTTTTTTGAACATAAAATGCCTAAAAAATTTTCATTCGAGTTTGTTCCTTTCAAAATAGCGGTATTTTGTATTTTTGCTAAATGCAGCTAGAAGCTATTTTAAATAAATTAGGTATCTCATCCTTAAATGAGATGCAAGAAAAAGTAGTGGAATCGTACCAAAAAGACCATGATTTCATCTTACTTTCACCCACAGGATCTGGTAAAACCCTGGCCTTTTCATTGCTCATTCTAGAGCAATTGAAGGAAATCGTTCGGGAGGTTCAAGTATTGATCTTAGTACCAACTCGCGAACTTGCCTTACAAATAGAACAAGTACTCCGTAAGGTGGCCACAGGCCACAAAGTCACCTGTGCCTATGGCGGTCATAGTACCCGTATCGAAAAAAATGAATTCAAAGATGCTCCAGGAATTATTATAGGAACTCCAGGACGTATAAAACAACATATCGAAGAAGGAAATTTTGATCCGTCCCATATCCACACCCTCGTGTTAGACGAATTTGATAAATCGTTGGAACTGGGATTTCAACAACAAATGGATTTCATTATTCGACATATACCAACCCTCAGATCGCGGATATTGACTTCTGCAACGATGATGGATGCAATCCCACCGTTTACACAGATAGAGGAGCCTATTCTTGTTGATTTCCTGAATGATTCACAAAATATACCCCGCATTACAATTAAAAAAGTAGTTGCCCCTGTTCAAAAGAAATTGGAGGCATTACTAAAACTCATCTGCAAGATCGGGACGAAAAAAATGATTATCTTCTGTAATCATCGTGATGCAGTCGATCACATCAGCGAACTACTGGACAATCGCAATATTATTCACGACACCTTTCATGGTGGACTAGAACAACAGGATCGCGAACTGGCGCTTCTCAAATTCCGAAACCATTCTAACAATGTACTGATTACAACAGACCTGGCTGCAAGGGGATTAGATATTCCAGAGGTTGATGCCATTATACATTACCAGTTGCCACACAAAGAAGACGGTTTTATTCACCGCAATGGACGTACTGCCCGTATGCAAGCGAAGGGTGATGTTTATGTTATCCTCAAACCAGAAGAAGTATATCCTTATATCCCTACAGAAATACCTGAAGAGGAATTTCCTGAATTCTATGACCTCCCTGAAAACTCACCTTTTGCAACACTTTATGTTAGTGCTGGACGAAAAGATAAAGTCAATAAAATTGACATCGTAGGTTTTCTCCTGCATTTGGAAGGTATTGAAAAAGAAGACATTGGTATAATAGAAGTGAAAGATAAGGTCGCTTATGTTGCCGTTAAAAGAAAGCTTGCTTCCGTTATTATCAATAAGGCTAGTGGGCAAAAAATCAAAGGCCGCAAAGTAAAAATAGGGCGTACCTAATTGCTGTTCCATCACATCGATCAATAGTCTAAACATCCTGTGCACAGTTAAAGTCAAAATTTATCATAAAAATGCGTCACTTTAACGAAGCTCCTTATTAACTAAAAATTAAGACCAGTTCCTGTAATAACAGGGGGATTACAGGGGGTTAACAGGGGTATAACAGGGGGTTACCTGGGGTAAAACCCCTGTTAACCCCTTGTTAATACCGTGTAAAAATAGTGTTAACCCGCTGCTAATATATAATATGATGTCAACATGGCCATAAATTAAATGCCAGCAATGCACAACATAGGAAAGAAACAATTATGGTAATCGGATCATTGATCCGATCGGATATGGTTAACGGGAAACAGGAGGCTATCTGCTAATTTAGAATGCAATCTTATTGCCAGGTAAGCCTTCATCATGATACATTGAAAGGCTTACCTGGCAAATCTGATTTAAGAATGTCTATGGCAGAATATAAGACATTGGCCTGGGTTCGGTCATTGAATTCTGGTTAATCCAATTCTTTTAAGTAGCGGAGATACAAATGTACAGCTTCACGCTTTTTATCCGTTAAATGAAAATTCAGGTGCTGCGTCAGATACTTGGTATAATCAAAACCTTCAAACTCCGGGAGACCGGCAATAACATCGGTTGCATGTTCAACACCATACGCTAAAGCTTCATTAAATTGCTTCACAAAAGAGTCAGGTAGCTTCTTATTACTTACCCATAGCGCAAAAGCGAAAGGCAATCCTGTAAAATTAAACCACTCTTTTCCTAAATCGTAGATATAAGGAACTGCGTTCTTTTTGCCAAAGGTGCGATCTCCAATTAAAACATAAGCATCTGGTTCAACAGATTCGTCAGTGACCAATTCCACTTCTTTTTTCCAATAGTTCTTAATTAAGACGCGGGCTAGTCCATTTGAAGTGCGCGATTGTTTATCGAGACGTAATGTTTTCACCTCTTCGATAGGTTTATTGGCAAAAATAAACACGGAATCGACGGCACCTTCTGTACCAATGCAAAAATCTGTATTGATGTAATATTCGGGAAGACTTAATAAGGCAGCTGTAGGAATAATACCAATATCAGCTTGATCATCGATTACTTTTTGCGCACATGCACTCGGATAATCAACGCTCAAGTCGATTTGCTCCATTACTTTCGATTTACGTATTCCATTCAAAAATGGATAAGTATTTGTATACGATACGGCAGAAACTCTAATTTTATTCATTTATCAATGCTTCTAAGTGTGTCGTATTATAATGGTCGATAATCTCAAATTGACCGTTATCATACAACAATTTATATAAAGCAGTATTTGTATGCGGGAAATCATCCATATAACGGGCATCGACACCGGTCATAAGACAAAGCATAATCCGTAACGCACGTCCGTGCATACAGACCAGTATATTCTTTTCGTTCGTCTGGGCAAGCATATGATCCAATGCGACTTGCTGACGCGCCATTAATTCTTGAGGAGACTCTCCATTTTCAATACTGACATCCAACTCTCCATTACGCCACGCAGCGACCAATTTTTCAAAACCAGACAGCAATTCGGGTGTTTGTTCTTTTCCTTCATAGACTCCCCAACTTATTTCATCCAATCCAACAAGCTGCTCCCAAGGCAAATCCAGATCAATGAATCCTTGTACAGTTTGATGAGTACGGAGTAAAGTTGATGTATATATTTTATCAAAAGGCACTGTATTGTAACGTTCAAAGAAAGCCTGAGCTTGCGCTATCCCCATTTTATTGAGTGGTGAATCAACACCCCTCCCCTGCACAATACCTTTTAGATTTAGATCAGTCTGTCCGTGTCGTATAAAATAAAATGTCTTTTTCAAAGTATGAGTCTAATTATGATTTTACAACGGGTAATGCGTAGTAGCTTTTCTTTTGGTTACCTTGATCAAATACGAAATCCTTATAATCCGTAACCACATTATATAACGTATCTCTTTCAATAGGATGGCGTCCGACATTCTTAATCAGCTCCACAACTTCTTGCGTAGTCATTCCCGGCTTTTGCTCTTCAGCCCCCGCCATACTGTATATTTTTGTGGTATCATCCAGTGTTCCGTCGATATCATCTACCCCAAAGGCTAAAGACAACTGTGCCGTATCTCTCGAAATCATTGCCCAATAGGCCTTGATATGATCAAAATTATCCATGTAAATTCGAGCAATAGCATAGTTCCGCAAGTCTTCAATAACTGACACTTCAGCGATATGAGACATTTGGTTCTCTTTGTTTCTAAATTTTAGGGGGATGAAGGTCTGAAAACCACCGGTCTTATCCTGAAGCTGTCTTAAGCGCTCCATATGATCTACACGATGCCAAAACTGCTCAATATGACCGTACAGCATCGTTGCATTTGTATGCATGCCCAGCTTATGTGCCTGCTCATGAATATCCAACCATTGTTCAGCTGTACATTTATCATGCGCAATCTGTTCTCTTACTTCCGGATGAAAGATTTCCGCTCCGCCCCCTGGCATAGAGTCCAAACCGCAGGATTGCAAATATTTCAAGCCTTCGTAATGGCTCAATTTTGCTTTCTTGAAAATATAGTAATATTCTACAGGTGTCAGTCCTTTGATATGTAGCTCTGGCCGGTGTGCCTTACATTGACGAAAAAAATCGGCATAAAATTCAAGGTTTTGTTTAGGAACAACTCCACCTGTAATATGAACTTCAGTAACAGCCTCATTGTCGTACTTTTTCACAATATCCATCATGCCATCGACTTCCATCTCCCAACCTTCAGCCCGTTCTTTTATCAATCTGGAATAAGAACAGAACTTACAGTCATAGACACAAACATTAGTCGGCTCAATGTGAAAATTGCGATTGAAAAAAGTATGATCACCATGACGTTTCTCACGAATATAGTTAGCAAGCACACCAAGATAGCCTAACTCACCTTTTTCATATAAAAGAACTCCTTCATCAAAAGTGATACGCTCCTCTCGCAACACTTTCTCCGCTATATCTCTCAATTCGACAGCTAAATTTTTGTCGTTAATCAAGAAATTCAATTTATCTATTGCGTTCATTAAATGTATCTCCTATCTTAATTCAAATGTACCGAAAAGGCAACAAAAGTTATAATAAAAAATGTGACAACAACTAATTTGACAAAGCTCTTAAAAAAGGGACTTAATCAGTGAACTGTTGCATCTCTATTAATTTTCGGTATAAACCATCGCGCTGGATGAGCTCACTATGGCTACCCTCCTCGACAATTTTTCCAGCTTCAATAACAACAATTTTGTCCGCATTCTGAATGGTACTTAAACGGTGGGCAATAACAACAGTTGTTCTATTGTCCATTAATTTATAAAGTGAATCCTGTACCAATTTTTCAGACTCAGTATCTAAAGCAGAAGTCGCCTCATCAAGAAGCATAATTGGTGGATTCTTTAAAACAGCTCGCGCGATACAAATCCGCTGACGTTGTCCGCCAGATAATTTCCCCCCCCGATCGCCAATGTTAGTCTGATATCCATGTTCTGTTTTCAAAATAAACTCATGCGCATTGGCAATACGTGCAGCAGCTTCTACTTCTTCCTGGCTGGCAGAAAGATTGGCAAATGCAATGTTATTAAAGATCGTGTCATTAAACAAAATGGATTCCTGATTGACCACACCGATCATATCACGTAAAGAATCCTGTTTTAAATCCCGTAAATCAATACCATCAAAGAGAATCTGACCACCTGTGACGTCCATAAAGCGAGGAATTAAATCAACCAACGTCGATTTCCCCCCGCCGGAAGGCCCTACCAAGGCAACGACTTTCCCCTTTTCGATTGTCAGATCAATGTTCTGGAGAATCTCTTTATCTTTGGTATATGAAAAGTTCACCTGATTAAATACAATATTCTTCTCAAAGCTTTTCACGGCCTTCGCATCCGCACGATCTTTCACTTCAGTCTTTTCATCAATGAGCTCCAAGACTCTTTCACCGGCAGCAAGACCATTGTGAATACCACTAAAAGAATCTGTTAAAGCTTTTGCAGGACGCATCACCTGTGAAAAAATAGCGATATAGGCGATAAATTCGGGAGCGGTTAAGCTCTTGTCACCGGAAAGCACCAAATGACCTCCATACAAAAGAATAATTGCCACCATAATAACCCCCAGCAATTCGGAAACTGGTGAACTTAACTGTTGTCTTCTAGCCATAGAACGGCCGATATTTGCATAATGTTCGTTTTCATTATGAAATCTGTTCTTAATAAAGGATACCGCATTGAAGGCTTTGATAATTTTAATACCTGACAACGCTTCATCCAGATAGGAAATCATATTTCCATAAGATTCCTGAGCAGCATGGGCCTGACTTTTGAGGTTTTTAACAATCCTTGCAATAAAAAACCCGGAGATAGGAATCACCAAGAGTGAAAAGAATGTCAATTGTGCAGAGATATTGAAAAGCATCACAATATAGGCTATCAATTGCAATGGTTCCTTAAAAACCACCTGTAAAGTCCCCGTCACAGAGTACTGCACGACCTGCACATCAGACGCAACTTTAGAAACAATATCTCCTTTTCGCTGTCCTGTAAAATAACCTACATGTAGATCCATTACACTATCAAATACCGCTCTACGCAATTTGAGCAAGGTATGAATACGAAAATTCTCCATAATACGCTGACAGAAATAACGAAACAGATTACTGATAAAAACGGAGACTACAATCACAATACAGACGTATTTCAATGCGCCGTAGGCTCCAAACTGGTTATTGGCAACGCTGGCATAGTAGTTAAACCAAGCGAGAATATCCGTATAAGTTTCCGGCTTTACTGCCTCGGCGGTCGTTTGACCAGCATTAAAGAGTGTATGGAGTAATGGAGCAAGCAATGCTAAATTCAATGTGCTAAAAATAACCGTGATAAGCGTGAAAATCACATATGGGATTGCAAATTTCTCGATGGGTTTAGCAAACGATAAGAGCCTAAAGTATGTTTTCATTTATTTTGAACTTAGACAAATTACTTTTACACAAAAAATAATTTGTCGGTCTCTCCTCTTCTTTAAGATTTTTACGGAGGAAATTGAACAAAAATAACAAATTAATCAAGAAAAGCACATATCCTATTGAGGGACTATAAAATTGTTATAGGTCAAGAACAACACCTTCAGTTTGTTCACCTTGAAAAATCGACAAAAAAATCTCCTTTTTATAGATAATTCCCTAATTTAGCCTTATTCAAACACCAAATTTATTAAAATAACAATGCAAATAGACGTTGCCAAAAGATTGCAGCACACCGAAGAATATTATTTCTCCAAAAAATTAAGAGAAATAGACGAGTTGAATAGACAGGGTGCGCGCGTAATCAACCTCGGAATCGGAAGTCCAGATTTGCCTCCACACCCGGAGGTGATCGAGACACTAAATACGAATGCCCAACTTCCAAATGTGCATGGCTATCAAAATTATAAAGGCGCCCCCGCCCTAAGACAAGCCGTTGCTGATTGGTACCAACGCTATTATAACGCGACTTTTAATCCCAATACCGAAATATTGCCCTTAATTGGATCAAAAGAGGGTATTGTGCACATTTGTATGACCTATCTTCAAGAAGGTGATCAGGCGCTTATTCCCAACCCGGGCTACCCAGCTTATGCCGCAGCAGTAAGACTAAGTGGCGCCGAAGCAATAACCTATAATCTTACCCAAGAGAAAAACTGGCTTATTGATTTAGATGAGCTCAAAAAGCAAGACCTATCAAAGGTTAAATTGATGTGGATAAACTATCCACACATGCCTACCGGTGCATCCGCACCTGATGCATTCTATCAAGAGCTGATTCAATTTGCCAAAGAGCACAACATACTGATTTGTCACGACAATCCATACAGCTTTATCTTGACAGATACGCCAAAAAGTATCATGAGTATTGCAGGAGCGAAAGATGTAGCCATTGAATTGAATTCGCTGAGCAAGTCTTCTAATATGGCTGGATGGCGAATTGGTGTACTTGTAGGCGCCGAAGAACGTATAAACCAAGTGCTGCGTTTCAAAAGCAATATGGATTCGGGTATGTTTTTACCTGTCCAACTTGCTGCCGCAAAAGCCTTGCAACTGGACGCATCCTGGTATGCTGATCTAAACAAGATTTATGCGGAAAGACGTCAACAGGTTTATGAGATTATGGATTTGTTAGCGTGTACTTATCAAAAAGACCAAGTAGGGCTATTCGTATGGGCGCGCATTCCCGAAAAATACAAAGACGGTTATGCATTGAGTGATGCAGTTTTGGAAAAATCACGGGTATTTATTACACCGGGTGGAATTTTCGGAGATAAGGGCGATCAATATATACGCATCAGCCTTTGCGCCACGGTAGAGGTACTCAAAGAATCAATCCAGCGAATAAAAGATAGTTTCTAAGAAATTAATATAATTGTTTATATATGAACATAGCCATTGTCGGCGTAGGCTTAATAGGTGGTTCGGCTGCCATTCGCCTAAAAGAAACAAAATTCTGCGACAAAATAATCGGTGTAGATAAGAGTCAAAAAAACTTGGATAAAGCGATGCAGATCGGCTTAATCGACGAAACAGCCAGCCTGGAAGACGCGATTAAGATGTGTAAAGTGCTGGTGCTTACAATTCCTGTAGATGCCATCTTACAAGTTGTCCCCCAAATACTGGATCAAGTTACTGATCAGGTTGTTATTGACATGGGATCAACAAAAACAAATATTCTCAATAAAATCAAGGATCATCCTAACAGGGGGCGCTATGTCGCTGCCCATCCAATGGCGGGAACAGAGTATTCGGGCCCAGAGGCTGCAATAGCGGGCTTATTCAAAGGCAAAATGATGGTTTATGTCGAGGCATTTAGAACCGATGAAGATGCCTTCGAGATTGCCGATGCCATCACCGACCAATTGGAGATGCGCAGCTGCTTTATGAATGCGGATGAACACGACGTGCATACCGCTTACGTGTCTCACATTTCCCATCTGACTTCTTTCGCTCTCGCATTGACGGTATTGGAGAAAGAAAAATCGCAAGGACGTATCTTCGAACTGGCAGGGTCGGGATTTGAATCGACCGTGCGTCTAGCCAAAAGTTCCCCAGATATGTGGACACCTATTTTCAAGCAAAATCGGGAGAATGTGCTCGAAGTACTTGAAGAACATATCAAGCAGCTCCAGTCACTGCATGATTCTATCGCATCCGAGGATTATGACAAATTACACAAACTCATAAAACGTTCCAATAAAATAAAAAGAGTTATTAAATAGATAATTCTTCAAAACAAAATAACGTTCAAAAAAAGGGGCAGTCCAGTTGGACCGCCCCTTTTTGCTACAATTTTATAGGTATACCCTCAACCTTTTCAGACATCCTATCCTTAAAAAGTTTGAGCCGCCTTTTTAGATATCTTCATTTTATTCATCTTCTAATTCATTGAATTTATCCAAATCGGCTTTGGCCCCTATTGGATCGCCCAGTTTTTCCCGAATCGCCGCACGGTAAGAATACAGATCCGAATAATATGGATTCAAATCGATTGCTCTGGAATAATCCGCCAGTGCTCCCGGCAAATCCTCTAGCTTTTCATTTAAATCAGCCCGTAGAGAATAAACATAAAAATCCTCTGGATTGAGGACAACAAGACGGTCAAAATCCATCAATGCCTCCTTTAACAACCCCAAACGTTCAAACAAAGAAGCCCTTTCTTCATAGACAATCGACGAATCAGCGTCTATCTCCTCTGCCTTGGCATAATCTAGCAACGCACTTTGGGAATCCCGATAGGATTCAAAAACTTTTGCCCGGAATATATAGGCTGCAGATTTATTCGCATCGAGTGCAATAGCCTGATTAAAATCAGATAACGCCAATTCAAAACAGGTCAATTTTAGGTACAAACTCCCTCTAAAAACAAAAAGGTTGCTGTCTTTACCGCCTGATGCTGCAATAGCCGAAGAATAAAGGTCTATTGCCTTTAGATAACTATAGCTATGAACATATTCGAGTCCCAATGAATTTATTTCATCCGAGCTCAGTTGCTTAGGTTTGGACTCCAATTCCTGAATAACCAGATTTTCAGCTTCAAAATAAGTTAGTTCAGCTTGATTTTCCTGCCATTCCAATACACTATGATAATTAAAATCCAGTCGTTTGGCAATCTGGTAGTCATAGAAAGCGCCCTCATCTTCATCGATTAGCCTATAGACCAAGCAGCGGCTCGCATAAAAAAATGGTTCTTCTTCGTAATGTTCGATTGCATCTGTAAATGTTGTAATCGCTTTATCATAATCCGCGATTTTAAAATAATAAAGCCCCAGATAACTATAAGCAAGCGCATGATGAGTCTGAGCAATCGCCTGTTCCAAAAGAGCAACAGGATCTCCATTACCGATAATTCCGCTATTAAATCCTTCTAATATATGTTTAAGCGCGCTCTGTTCGACTGAATTAAGCCCATCAGTAGGAAAGGATCGCGTCTCTTCCGGAAAAAATGATGCAATAGGTAAAAAAGAAAACTTAGCAAGAAGTATAGGTACGGGCAGTGTAAAATCTGATGCTACAAAAGCGTTGTTTTGTAGAATAACAGCTAGATTTGAAATCATATGCTTCATACCCAAAACTAAGCTAAATTTCATTACAAAAGAAATCTAAACATAGATCAAGTGCGATATTAGACTATTCTCCTCAACTAATTTCTCCTGTCAAATACAAGTATTTATAGCGGACAATATCCCTCGAATTCGTAAAGCGGATTAATTTTTCCCGTTTGAAGACATAATTAGAAACCTTCTCTTCCATCAAACGGAGGAACTCAACAAACTCTGCAAAAAAGTTTTGACGTTCTGCGGGTGTAAAATGGCTGTTTTTTACAATCCAAAAGAATTGCTCTTCATTTACATGGAAAGATACCTCATTTTTCTTTTCTTTTCGAAAAATAAAGATTGGGTCATTTTCTTGGTTAATAAATAAAGCAAAGCCTGTATTTCCACCATCCAAATTAACAACAAAAGCAGAAAAATGGACAGTACCGATCTGTAAATTTTCCAGACAAATTAATTTATGCAACATCAGGTTGACAGTTAGATCACCTAAAATTATTAAGTTTTTATTAAAAAACAAAAAAAGGCCCACAATATTTTGTGGACCTTTTGCTATTCAGTACGTTTTATTAGAATGTAAATTTCACCGATGCATTCCAAGTTCTACCTTGTCCGATCAACACGAAGTTAGACGTGTCTATACCATTCCAGCTATTATTTACATCAGTAACTAAATTACTGGAAGTAGCCTCGGAAATATAGAATTTATTGAGTACGTTATTCATGTTTACACGGAAACTCATGGTATTCTTATCACTTACTTTCAGTTGGTAGGAAAGACCAGCATCCAATAAATTAAAAGAAGGTAATTTCATATAACGTCCGTATGTTTGGCCATCTATTACCTCTCTGCGATAATTCGAAGCATACAAACGCTCATAATATCTGTAATTTGCGTCAACAGAAATACCTTTAAACACCTTATATTTGGCTCCAAACCCATAAGAAGTTTGGGCAGCATTACCTACATGTTCACCTGTTAGGTTAACCTCAGAGCGTCCTAATTCTACTCGGTTATCGTTACGTACGACAGAGTTTACTGCACCGTCATATTTCCAGTCACCTATCGATAAGAAACCTGTTAAGCTTAATTTTTCGATCGGGCGTGCTTCAAAATCAACTTCTACCCCTCTATGTACCTGTTTTACACCGTAATTTGTGGTATAAAGATATGCCCCTTCAACCAGAATACCAGGATCATTTGTCGGATTATATTTTTTCACATCATCTGCCGTCGCTAAGCTCGAACTACCCGTAACACGATTTTCCCAAGTTGTGCGGTAAACATTGACATTCACATCCAGGAATCGAGAAGCAAACTTATAACCTGCTTCCAAACCAAGGATTTTTTCATTTTCAGCATTTTCATTGATATCGTTCGCAAAATTCATGAAAATATTGTTCTGATAAGGTTGACGGGAATAATAGCCTGCATTACCAAAAACACTATGATGTCCCAATGTATAACTTACACCACCTTTCGTATTGTAGCCAAAATTATTCACGTCCTTAGAATCTTCATTACCTGGTGTATATTGAAAATAATCAGAACGTTTGTTTTGTTGTTCGGAAACCGATCCTTGGAAAAATGCTGTAAAACCATTTTTCGCATATTCCAATTGACCAAACAAACCTCCATAACGGATGTATTGATTGTAATCCCAAGCTAAACGATCTTCACGCGAATCAGGTTTACTTGAGAAAGCTTTCCAAGGGTTCGTTGAGTATGTATTGGTAACCAATGGCTTATTAGGAAAATTAACATTACCGCCTAATACGACACCATTTGTATTTCCAAGTGGATCAGTCAATTTACGATAATGTGTACCTTTATAGTCCCTTACATCAAAACCCACATTAAAATTCAAGGATTCAGAAAGTTTACGGTTATAATTAGATACCAATCCAAACCATTGATGGTTGTTCACATCGGCCGCTAAATATTTACCGGTATTATATTTATCGCTTCGCAAGGATTGGCCACCCCCAGCAGCTAACGATGCGTAAACGACAGTTGACAAAGATGATTTATCATCGATGGTCCAGTCCCAGTTCAAGTTGGCTACCGGCTTATGATAAAAGTTCTTTTGTGCATTCATCATCACGCCGTTTGCATCCTTATAATTATCATTGTAACGTCTGCCGTTTGTTAGGTAGTTAGATAATTTAGAGGTGTAACCTTGATTGTGCCATTGTGGTGCACCGGTCACCATAAAGTTCAGATTATGCTTTTCATTGGCTTTGTAACCTACCGATAGAAAGTAACTTTGACCAGAACCCTCTGTATGATCCATATAACCATTACCTGACCATTGGGTAAACATCGCTGAAACTGCAAAACCATTTTTCATAAGTCCCGTATTGTAACCTACAGTTGCCTTCATAAACATATCGTTACCAACGGTAGTGCGCACAAAACCACCTTCTTTCATTGCAGTGGATTGTGTCACGTAGTTTACGGTTCCGCCGACAGATGAAATCGCTAATTTAGATGATCCCAAACCGCGTTGGATTTGCACCAAAGAGGCAATATCTGTCAGACCCGACCAGTTTGACCAATAGACGCTACCATTGTCCATACCATTGATAGGCTGACCATTTAAAAGAAATGCTGTATTGGATTGATCAAAACCACGTGTTGTCATGGATGACTCTCCGAAACCTTTTGCCTGACCAGTGATATAAACCGAAGGGGTATTAGCCAAAGCAGAAGTAATATCCTGTGCTCCCACCCTTTCTTCCAAATCCTGTTTACGGATTGTCGAAACGGCAATCGGTGTTTTTCTTCCTTCAGCAATATCAATGACACCATGACCGACAACAACAACCTCATCTAAATTTGTTGAAGATCCAGCCGTAAAAGTTGGATTCAAATTCAACGACTCGCCCGATTTCAATAGGATGTTTTCAAAAACCACCGGTGTCTCACCAATGTAAGTCACCTCTACTTTATAGGGGCCACCTTCTTGAAGATTTAAAATTTGAAATTTTCCTTGGGCATCGGCTGAGCCACTTACTACTTGTCCACTTGGGATGTGGGTAATTTTAATAGTTGCTCCTTTAACCGTTTGTCCAGTAGCTTCTTTGACAACTCCTGAAACCGAACCAGTATTTGCTGTTTGACCTTGAACGGCACTATAACTAGCAAAAACAAGGGCAAAAAAAAGTAAAGACTTTTTCATGTTAGATGTGATTGTTTTGTTTTTGTGCCGCAAAATTAGGAATTGATTGTCTTTTTAACTAATTTTAACAATACCAATATCATGCAGTATCTCTATATAGAAAGAATAAATTTTAATCTTCCACAGAAAAACAGCAAATTTCAGCAAAAAGATACAATGAAAATACAGCATACATAAAATAAACACAATACATTCATCCTATTCTTGAAAAAACATTAAAAATAATCAGAATAATATTTTGTCTGTTTTGAATAAATCAAAATTTATCAATTTTACGATTTTTATGAATTGGACACAAGATTTTATAGCCTATCCTCATGAGCTACTAAAATTGTTTCTTTCAATCCGCCATTTCCACCGACCTTCTTTTCTTCTCACAACAGCTGAAATAAGCCTATAAATAATTAACTTTAACTAATTTAAAAAATATGTTATCCATAGAACAAGCTTATACAGGCATTCTTGAACCGGAACTAATCGCTGAAATAGCGGAAAACGCGCATATAAAAACGTTCCGTGAAGGTGATCTCATCATTGATACCAATCAATATATCAAGGCTATGCCTCTCCTCTTGGATGGGGCAATAAAAATTGTCCGGGAGGATGAAGATAAAGGCGAATTGTTGCTCTACTATCTGGAAAAAGGTCAAACCTGTACAATGTCGATAGCCTGTTGTCTCGGGAATAAAAAAAGTGAAATTCGTGCGCTCGCAGAAAAAACAACGACTGTAGCGATGATCCCAAATGAGCTTGTCAACCTTTGGATGGGAAAATACCCTTCGTGGCGAAATTTCATCATCTCGAGCTATTCAAGCCGTATGGACGAAATGTTACAAGCTGTTGATAGTCTAGCTTTTTCCAACATGGAAGAACGCATCATCAACTATTTGAAAGCCAAAGTGAAGCTGAATGACGACCGAATACTCACCCTTACGCATCAGGATATCGCTTCCGATTTAAATACGTCCCGAGTCGTTGTCTCCCGAATTTTAAAAAAACTGGAACAGGAAGATAAAATAGTGCTGCTTCGTAACGAAATTAGGGTATTGGTGTAATGACCAAAACATTTGTATCTTTAGCTATACGTAAATTTCAAGAGCAATTAATGTAATTTTTAGATGAAGATAGAAAAATTAGGATTTATAGGATTAGGAAACATGGGATACCCCATGGCTAAAAATCTAGAAAAAGCAGGATTCCCCCTTTCTGTTTACAATAGAAACAAGGCTAAAGCAGCAGGCTTTGAAGAGCAATCAATTATCAGAGAAGATATAGGTGAATTAGTCGATCATAGCGACATTATATTCTCCATGCTCACAAATGATGAAGCAGTCAGCGAAGTATATGAAAAAATCCTACAAAGGGAGATCAAAGGCAAATTATTTGTCGATATGAGTACAATATCTCGTGAACGCTGTATTTCAATAGCCACTAAGCTAAAAGAAAAAGGCGCTGCTTTTATAGATGCTCCCGTTGCCGGCAGCACCAAACCAGCGACTGAGGGTACGCTTATTATTATGGTCGGTGGTGATCCCGAAGACCTTCATCGCGCCCGACTATACCTCGAGCAGATGGGAAAATCGATCAAACATCTCGGCGAAAATGGACAGGGAATTGCCGCCAAACTTGCGATCAACTATTTCCTTTCTACGATCTACCAAGGTCTCGCGGAGACGATCTTATTTTCAGATAAACTGGGAATTCAACGAAGCGATATGCTCGAAATCATCAACGATAGTGCCAGTGGCAGTGGTGCGACCAAGGTAAAGACACCCTTACTTGTAGAAGAAAACTACAGTCCTGCATTCGCGCTAGACCTTATGCTGAAAGATATTCGACTGGCTCAACAAGCCGGTGCTGACTATCCCCTCCTCAAGACCTTACTCGAAACCTACGGGAAAGCACACGATCAAGGTCTCGGACAGCTCGATGTTATTGGTATCATTGAATCCATCAAGTCGTAGCTTCAGGTTGGCGACAGTGAAAAAAATGTACATTGAAAATTATATTTAGTTGAGATGGACTCCAAATTAGGTTCATTTCTGATCACACAAAATAATGAGTGGAACAAATTCTTTACAGATGAAAACAGTTATGACACTATTGATGCTTACTATGGTCACCATGACTACACAAGCCCAACAATTAAAACAGGTTTCTTACCAGGATGGTGAACAAAAACTCAATGGACTGGTAACCGCCAATAGGGCAAAAAAAGGGCCGGCCGTTTTAATTCTTCCTGCATGGAAGGGAATTGACAACGAAGCGAAACAAGCGGCATTGCTTCTTGAAAAAGAAGGGTACATCGCGTTCATTGCCGACATCTACGGAGAGGGAAATATTCCCTCGGACAACACCGCAGCTTCGAAAATTGCCGGCCATTACAAGACAGACTACAAAGCTTATCAGCATCGCATAATGCTCGCTTTAGAACAACTGAAAAAAGAAGGTGCTGATCCGACGAGAATTGCAATCATTGGCTATTGTTTTGGAGGTTCAGGAGCCTTAGAAGCCGCGAGAGCCGGATTCCCCGTCAATGCAGTGATCAGTATCCACGGAGGCCTATCCAAAGCTGCCGATAGACCCAATGGTTCAATTAAAACAAAAGTACTCATTGAGCACCCTGCAGCCGATAAAAGTGTATCAAAAGAAGATTACGATGGGTTGGTCAAGGAATTAAATGAAGGAAAAGCAGACTGGCAAATAATCACCTACGCAAATTCTGGACATACATTTACCAATCCCGAGTCAGCAGAATATAATCCAGTGATGGCTAAACGTGCCTGGGACCATACCTTATTATTTCTGAAAGAAGTATTAAATTAACTAATAACCAACAACAGCAATATCCACCCAAATGAGTCATAATTTGAGGCTATCAATTTCCCCCTTTATCATTCAGTTGCTGCTATTGCTGTTGTATAGTTCCTTCGCACAATCTCAAACCGCAAAATCGCTAACAATAGCTAGCCCTACACAGGCAGTTCTGTTTGTAACCAATGAGTCCGATAAATCAACTGATTTTATCATGCGTCTACACGAAAAAAATGCTGCTGCGATTTTCAAGCAAGTGCCTTTTAGCACAACAAAGTTACTGGTCACAAAAACCGATGCAAAAAAACTTACATTTATCGTTAAAAATCAACAATGGACCATCGACGTATTGTCATTGAAGCAACGTCATGCCATGATCTTGTTTGATGGATTAGCCAAACCCAAGATCATATACGATAGTAATACCTATTTGGCAGTAGCCAAACCGATATTAAACACCAGCACACAAATTGCATCAAAGAAACCTTCGGCACACTATAATGCCCGACATTTCTTTGACTCAATCGCACAAGTCCAATTTATTCCATCCAGGCAATATGCAGCGGCTATAATAGCCAACCCCGCTCTCCCTCTTTATTACAGTCAGCGTAAAAATAAATGCGACGGCACCTATGTCATGCAGCAGTTTTCGGACGAAAATGAGGTACAATCCGGTGCAATTATGACGACTGTTTATGAAGAAGGCAAAGAGCTCACATCCAACAATCTTTCTGGCGGAAATAATTATTTCAGCAAAAGATTCTATAATCAATTAGGACTTATCGACTCCATACAGTACCTTCAAAATAGTAAATGGAGCAGCAGTACAATTTACAGATATCTCCCCAATGCTATTGTGTCCTACGACCCCACATTACAATCAGCGATGATATACCACTTGGACAGTAAACTTCAGGTTATAAAAAGTGAATCCATTCATTTTATATATCAACGGATAGACTGGACCATTTATCAGTATGATGAACAAAATCGAATTGTTGAGGAAATTTCCGGCAGAAATGACCAGGTAGAAAACCGTGTCCACTATCTGTATAGCAACCCGGAAATAAGTGAATATTCACAACGCCAGACCTTTGATCAAACAGGTAGGCTTACAGCTGAGATCAAGCGATCTTACCGTGTTAACGAAACAATTGATGAATTTTATTATGAGGGCGTCTTACAGCAAAAATCAATTGTAAAAGATTTGGGCAACTGTGCCTATGAAAGTTTGATTTATAACAAGGATGGCCAACTCACGACAAAATACCGACAGGCGAGAAGAACGATGTAAGCACTCACTGAAAAACCGCTATTGTCGGATGAAATCAAGATCCCGGTTTTTACAAAAAAAGATTCGATGAAATCCTGTAAAAAGTAGAAAAAAAAATATTTCAGCATTAATTTTGATAGGGATAATAAAACGCCGAATTGAGAAAACGAAAATTGATCAGTCAACATCACCCAATACTCTATTTTTTAGCGGTATGGGCCAGAAGAATACATAGGAAAGCCCTATGGTTATGTGATAACAAAAAATATACAGCAGCTAAATCAGCTGAAAAGCTTCCCTTCCGTATCAAAAAACACCAGTCTGTATTATTGAAGAAACTGGGCGAAAATAATATGCAATTGCAGATCAATAAAGTTACCAATCTGAAAATTGCTGCAGCGGAGATTAACGGCATTCTCATCAGACCGACGGAAACCTTTTCTTTCTGTAAACTCGTTGGACTGCCAACTGCAAAAAAAGGCTACTTGCCGGGCATGGAATTATCCTTCGGTGAAGCGAGAGCGGGTATTGGCGGCGGAATCTGTCAAATATCCAACCTCATTCATTGGCTTGTAATCCATAGTCCGCTTACCGTCAATGAACGTTATCATCATTCTTTTGACCCTTTTCCAGACGATGGCCGTGTATTACCATTCGGCAGTGGTGCTACGGTGTTTTATAACTATCGTGATTATCAGTTCACCAACCATACACCATACACTTTCCAAATAAATCTATGGTTTACGGAGAAATGCTTAGAGGGCGAATTGCGAATAGACCAAGAACTGGATTTTGCATACCATGTCTTTGAAAAAGAACATCAATTTCTGAAAATAGACAATCAATTCTTTCGGAAAAACGAGATCTGGCGCGAGAAGTTTTTTAAATTTCAGGGTGGGAAGACTATAGAAAAAGAACTTTTGACCAAAAATTTTGCGCGTGTCACCTACACTCCCGAAAAATATATCGAAATGCGTACTGAACAAAAATCAGGATCTTAATACAGCAATGTATTCATCTAGCCTGGTCAGCTAACAGCTCTGCGTTTTTTTATATAAAAAGTCCACTTTTTTGTTTAAGTTTGATATGGCTTTGGGGGTATTCTGTATAGAATTGAGATAGTCCCTTTGAACCTGATTCGGTTTATACCGACGTAGGGAAAAGCAAACATCAACTGTACAGCAAACCTCTATACTGCACAGGCTATCTCTCTTCTTCCCGTCAAAGCCGCACGGAAACATCTTACGACAAGCAAAAAGAATGGAAGATTCAATTATCAAACTATTAGAGCAGCTGAGGCTTGAAAAACCTCTTATCCACAACATCACCAACCTGGTCGTGATGAACAATACGGCCAATGCACTTTTAGCTGTAGGCGCCTCCCCTGTGATGGTACACAGCCCGTTGGAAGTGCGCGAAGTTGTCGATATTGCGCAAGCGCTGGTCATTAATATCGGCACCTTGAGTGAAGATACAGCCGAAGCTATGCTGGTTGCTACCGAACATGCCAATACCATCGGACGGCCATGGGTACTTGATCCTGTTGGTGCTGGGATATCAGCATTCCGCAATGATTTATTATCCAATCTACTGGATCTCAAACCAACCGTTATTCGTGGAAATGCATCAGAAATCATGACGCTGTACAATTTCAACCAACCGAACACAAAAGGCGTCGACAGTACGACAGATAGCAAAGATGCACTCCGGTTTGGCAAATTATTGCAGGAACAGACCGGCTCCATTATCTGCATTTCTGGAGCAATCGATTATATCCTCTCCGAACAACACCGTGTTGAGGTCTATAATGGTCATCCTTTAATGACGCAAGTCACCGGACTAGGCTGCAGCGCTACTGCACTCATTGGTGCATTTCTAGGTGTTACAGACCAATATTTTGAAGCAGCCGTTGCCGGTGTGTCCATTTTGAGCTTGGCGGGAGAACTCGCTGCCCAAACAGCAGCTGGCCCGGGCACCCTGCAATTGAATCTCTATGATGAACTCTATCAGCTCAATGCAGAACGTCTAAAATCAAAGCTCAAAATCAAACGTTATGCGTATTAATCCACTTTTCCCCTACCCCCTGTATTTGGTAATTTCCGAGCGAGACTGTTATCCTCAAAATTGGCTCCATGTTGCCGAAGAAGCCATCATAGGTGGAGTCGATCTTATACAATTGCGCGAAAAAGTTGACGATCCAGCTACATTTTTGGATAAAGCCATCCGTTTAAAAAAACTAACCGATCATTATGGTATTCCGCTCGTGATCAATGATTCCGTGGAAATCGCAGCCCAAATCGAAGCATGGGGAGTACATGTGGGGCAAAATGATTTCCAGCCACTCGCTATTCGAGAAAAATATGGCGATAAATTGACCATAGGCTGGTCTATAGAAGATATGCAGCAACTGGAAAGTCAACAAATGTACGCCGTCGACCACCTTGGTGTAAGTCCCATTTTTTCAACGAGAACCAAAGTGGATACAATTACTGAATGGGGAATTGTGGGTTTAAAACAACTTCGGAATAGGACGGAAAAACCATTGATCGCGATCGGAAGAATGAATTTTCAAACTGCGGCAGAGACTTGGAACGCAGGTGCAGACTCCATTGCAGTCGTTTCGGCCATATGCCAAAGTCAAGATCCCAGAGCTGCCAGTGCACAACTAAAAGAACTATTAAAATGACAAAAGATAAAAAATACAGTGTCCCGACTGTACTCAGCATTGCAGGGTTCGATGGTAGTGGTGGAGCAGGCATACAAGCAGATACCAAAACCATATCTGCATTAGGTTGTTATGCCATGAATGTTTTAACCGCCTTACCTGTTCAGAACACACAAGGTGTAAGACGTATTTATGAGATCCCTATGGCAGCTGTCCAAGACCAACTAGATGCCATTTTTGACGATATCTATCCCAATGCAATCAAAATCGGGATGGTACACAATATTGAACTTGTGGAGCTTATTAGCACCTATTTAAAAGAATATAAAGGGCCTATCGTATTTGATCCAGTCATGGTCTCGACTAGCGGACACAAATTGATTCACGATGATACCGTTCAGGCCTGCATCGAACTTCTTTTTCCTTTGGCAACCCTAATTACGCCAAATTTAGATGAGGTAAGTGTCTTAGTAGACGAAGTTATCGACGACGTCCAAAAAATGGAAAAAGCGGGAAATCACTTATTGGCCAAGGGTTGTCAATCCGTACTGATTAAAGGCGGACATCTCCAAAGTCAAGAGTTAACATCCCTGTTGTTCCAGCATAAGAATCCACCAATTGAATTCAAATCACAAAAAATTAACAGCAAAAACACACATGGTTCAGGTTGTTCGCTTTCTTCAGCAATTGCGAGCCAATTGGCACAAGGCGTTGGTCTCGATAGCGCAGTAGACTTTGCACTGGCTTATATACACGCAGCAATAGCTGGTAGCAAAGACCTGGTCATTGGCAAAGGAAATGGGCCATTAAATCACTTCCACAACCCCCTTAAACTTATTCAATATGAACTGGACTAATCATGCCTGGGAATCCATAACAGCTATTTATTCTGATATACTTACTATGCCGTTTATTGTTCAGCTTAGTGATGGCAGTCTTCCTCTGGATAAATTTCAATTTTACATGCAGCAGGATGCTTTCTATTTAGAAGAATTTGGCCGTGTGCTCGCCTTTATAGGTGCAAAAAGTGCGGATAACCAACAAGCATTGGACTACTTCGAATTTGGTCGCAATGCGCTTCTTGTTGAACGGGCATTACACGAAAATTACTTTCGGGAATTTGGTTTAAGTCCTGCCGACAAGAGCAACAAAATCGAACCAACCTGCCATCATTATGTCCATTTTCTTAAAAGCGTAGCCGCTTTCGAGAGCGTTGAGGTCGCTATGGCGGCAACACTCCCCTGTTTTTGGATTTATAAAGAGGTCGGCGACCATATTGTAGCCGCGGCAAATACACAGGGGAATCCCTATTCCAAATGGATAGAAACCTATAGTGGTGACGACTTTGCACAGGGAGTTGTCAAGGCAAAAAACTACGTTGACAAAATTGCAGCAGAAACTACTGCAACAAATCGGGAGAAGATGCGACAAGTATTTATAACAGCTTCCCAATTAGAGTATCAGTTCTGGTTAGCAGCTTACGAGCGAAGGGTATGGTAAAAAACGCAAACTGTCCGATACCGAACAGCTATTGTTCGGTAATGAGCATTCGCAAAAGTAGATGTAAAACAAAAAAACAGTGATAAACAATCATTTACGATGATTTTAAGTTTTGGCATCACTATTATACTACAAGTAGCAGTTAACGATAAGCTGTAATACGGCTGCATAAGAAATGGTAAAAGGGAAATTAACATGAAACTTTCAATAACAATAAATTTAAACTAATAACAGAAAAATAATGAAAAGAATCTTAACCATTGCCTTTATTTCATTTTTATATGTAGCCCAGGCACAAGAACGCGAAACACGCAAGATCACGGCGCCAGATGCCATTTCATCAGCGACTTCACTACGTGTGGATTATATTCATTCTAATCGCAATGAGGTTGTTGTTGAAGCAGATAATCCCGAGCATTTATCCCTTATCGAAACAACCGTAAAAAACGGCACACTCTATGTACAGTATAAAAGAAACAGTTCGATCAGAAATGCGAGAAACAATCGTGTAACTGTTTACTCAAGCAAGATACCAACACGTTTCTCCGCATCATCCAGCAGTTCGATTCATACCGACGAAACGATTAAGGCCGATAAAATCTCTGTTGACGTTTCGTCTTCGGCTAGCATATCCCTTAAAAAATTAATTGCAGATGATATAAGCCTTTCAACAAGTTCTTCAAGTAAGTTAACGACAGAAGTGAGCAGTAAAAATTTGCAAGTATCGGCAAATAGTTCGTCTAGGCAAGAAATTGCGGGTAGCGCTTCAAATTTAAATCTGAACACCAACTCATCAGCATCGGTTGATATGAGCCGTTTCACGACAACGAATGCCCAAATACAAGCCAATTCGTCTGCCAATGTAACGCTCAGCGTGAAAGAAAACTTACAGGGAAATGTTTCTACATCAGCAAGAATTGCGTTAAAAAATCAACCGAAAAATGTCCAGGTTGACAAATCAACAAGTGGCAGAATAGTCATGTAATTTTTAGTGTGGTCTTTAAAAAGACTGTTTATTTATGTTTAATGTTTAGTTAGCTTAAAGGTGATACAATCCCCAGTATCACCTTTGCTTTTTTAACCGATTCTCTTTTTCCTATCCTATTCAACTGCAACGGCCTCCTGTCATTAAAAGCAATTCTTTACATGGAGTCCAGATTCTAGTCATCGAGGATTCCTGGCATTTTCGTATCTTGAAAGTATAAAATCATAAACTTCAAAAGGATGGATAACTTTCTAGCGAGCTGCTTAAAAAAATTTCAATATTATAAATCACTGGGTGATAAAACATTTGATCAATTAAGTACTGAACAACTATTTTGGCAGCCAAATGATTCGAGCAACAGCATTGCACTGCTTGTGAAACATTTAAGTGGAAATATGCTTTCACGTTGGACCGATTTTCTCAGCACGGACGGAGAAAAAGATAATAGAAACCGGGATCTGGAGTTTGAGAATACCTGGACAGACCGCAAAGAGCTTGTTGATCATTGGAATGCCGGATGGAACTGTCTCTTTCAAGCCATTGAATCCCTTGTAGAAGATGACCTAGAAAAAGTTATTTATATACGCAATGAAGAGCATACAGTCATGGAAGCTATTTTGCGGCAGATTGCACATTACCCCTACCACATCGGACAGATTGTTTATATCGGAAAAATATGTATCGATGAAAAATGGTCCTCCCTATCCATACCCAAAGGCGCCTCGGCATCCTATAACAAAGAGAAATTCGACAGGGAAAAATAGCCTATAAATTTCTCTGACGAGTTTTTAAAAGCTGGCAATGAAAATAGGCACTAACAGCGCCATTATACCCCATTCAACAGCCTAATTCATTGTATAAGCACAGGTAGTTTTAACACAATTTTCGCAAACTTTTAAGTATATTTGTCATACATACAACTATTTCTTTTATAAGATTTCGTTGTTAAGTACGTTGTTTTAAGACTATGAAAAATTCGATTAAGATCATCAACAATTACGAGTACAAAAAACTATTTCTACCGGATGTTTCGGAGCATAATCTGTTCAACGAGAATAAAATCCAAGTCTATCGAATTGAAAGCTACCTTCGCAGTATCCTGATGCCCGTCATCCCCTATCGTACAACCTTTAATTTTCTCATTTTTGTTACGAAAGGCACATTGACACAGCACCTGGAGAGTGCCTCTTATACACTGACCGAAAACCAGGTCATTAACATCAAACAAGGTAATATTACGGCTACGCTGGCAATCTCCGATGATGTAGAAGGTTTTTTTGTGGTCTATGAAAATGAAATTGTAACTGATATTGAGCTTGGTATAAACGATATTAAATTTTTCAATTCCCATCCTTTTACCACACTTAAACCGCATGTAGCGCATTGGATCCAGCAAATGTTGATGTTATTGGAAGAAGAACTTTTTACCGAGGGTCGCGTAATGGAAGTCTGCATCTCCATGATGCAGTGTATCCTATTGAAGGTGATAAAATCGGATATTGAGACAAAGGCCCCGATGAGCAGACAGTTAGATATTGCGTTCCGTTTTCGTGAATACGTCCAAAAGTTCCATATCGATCATAAAAACGTATTATTCTATGCCAATTTATTGCATATTTCAGAAAACTACCTCAATAAATGTGTTAAAGAAGCGACAAACAAGCCGCCAAAGCAATGGATTAGCGAAATAAGTATTTTACATAGCCAGATTCTCCTGCAGGACGCTACGAGAGATATTGCTGGAATAGCCTTTGAATTGAAATTTCAATCGCCCTCGTATTTCACCAGGCTATTCAAAAAAATCACTGGGTATTCACCCAGTGACTATAGAAAACATAAGTTTATGGCGGACTAATGCTTTTTACGGTAAGGTAGATTCCAAATTAAGTCTACGGCTAGATAATGAACCCCGAAATCTACTTTGTCATAGCCTTTAATTAAGTCGTTCATATAACCCAGATCCAATCGCAAAGGTGTCTTTGGAATATCTGTCATGTAATAGAAACCTAGACGGGTCTCTTTATAGCCAAAGCTTGACCAGGCACTAACAGGTTCGTAGAGTTTACTGATTGCAAAAAGTCCCTCTGCGCTCAAAGCCAATTCTTGCTTATTTTTAGCCGAAATTTTAAAATTTAGCTGCGACTTCAAGCGGGTCCTAAATTGAAAATTTTCTTCTGTCTTTTGAAAATCAGCTGTAAAGAACTTTCGGAACTCTTGCCTTAACGTATTTTTCCATTTCAAGCGATCATTAAGGGTAAATATATACGCATATCGTCCATATAACCTAAACTCTTGCTCGACCCCTTCATTATGATAAGGTGCCGCCTCATCATAGATATTTTGGCGACGATAGCTTACAGCATAACTATATTGCTGGTTTTTGGCAAATTTATGGTAGACTTCATGGTTTAGTACCCAAATGGCCTGTTTATGAAAAGGATTTGAATCATCGGGAGTGCTTTTGGTACCCAGGCCAATATAAGTCAATGCTTCCTTCGTTCCAGCACTGTCCAATTTCCTACGCAAGCCCAAAACTGACCAAGATGCGGTCCTTGCTTTTCCTAATCCCGGCGGACTGACTTGTCCATAGACCGTATTTACATGAATTCCCAATAAGAGCATTATTGGGAATAGTTTTATTAAACGAAATTTAAACATACATAAAATTTTAGTTCACAAAAGGACTATGAAGTCCCCTCGGCTGATGAAAATTTATTCACCAACCATTTATCGATAAGTTTCACAGGGTGCATAGCCCACATCGCAAAAACAAATGGAAAAGTCAATGTCGTCCATCCGTTGTGAATCAAAAAATGATCAAAATAGGTGGCGATAATTGTTCCGATTAGAACATATACACCATCTCTAACACGGGGGCCGCTTAGGGCGATTCCAACCAAGACCGCATTGAAACTAAAGATGCCATTGTTGGTCATGTCAGCAGATTCATGGCCATGGTGTGAAATATAAACACTGATAATAACAGCAGCGAAACCATAAAGTGCTCCCATGGGATTGCTCAGGAAAACCCCAATAAAAAAGATCAATCCAGCAATTAAACTACCCTGAAAAATAACCTGACCAAAAGCATGGCCTTCAATTAAGAAGTCGTCCATTTCCTGAATATCAACAAAATGCTCAGGTACTGTCCGCAAGGCCAATTCTGGAATACTCAACACATACAATGCGATCCAGGTAATTAAGATAAAAGGAAATGTAAATACGGGCAGATTCTTCTTTAATGCAAAGCCCATCAAGATCGTGGTCAACGCAGATCCTACGATTAAAGCTCCCCATACCCAGACGTTTGTCTGAAAATAGAAAACCAAAGCAATACCATAAAGCGTGGCATTAAATCCGAAAAGTCCATCATTGATATGATCTTCATCAAATTTCATCAACTTGGCAGTCAATACCCCCACGATATTGGCGAGAATTCCTGCAAAGCCCATGAGCGCCGAATCATAAATAATGGCACATATAAATAAAATACCTGTCCAAATGTTACCCTGTAACATAATTTGCCCAAATCCTTTAAAGAAAGCTTTGATAAAAGCTAGGATGTTATTTTTCATTGGAATATAATTAGTTGTTATTCAAAAATATGTTGTCCCATAATGCGCTTTGCATTTCTTTAAAAAGAAGATAAAGCTGCTCGGCACCGTAGCCTAAAACGCGAACCATAAAACCGTCATGTTGCAATTCACTAATCCCAAACGCGACGTCTTTAGTTTCACCGTATTGTTCATGGAAAGTCTCGATCCAGTCGCTCGGATTCAAGCCGGCACTGTTGAGATAGATCAAGGTTCCCTGATGCGTATAACCTTCCAAAATGCCCAAACCTTGTATGGGCATACGATCTGGCTGTAACAATACATTATCTTTTACAACGAGTCTGCCATTGACATAACATTCGGTCAAATTCTGGAAGTGATTGTACATAAATTCCTCACCGGACATTTTCCGCCCACAGGTCACGATTTCACTCAGCAATAAGTGACAATTTGAAGCAAGATGCACAATGTTATGACTCAAAAAATGAGACGAATGCTGCGGTACTACAGGATGGGGTACATAAGAAAAAACCGCATTTTCGCCTACATTCACTTCCATAGTTTGGGACGAATGCCCTTTCATATGGAATAGACGCTGATAAGCCTGTGTCTGCAATTGCAACTTAGATCCGGGAGCAATATCCACTTGAATACGGTGGTCATCACCGTCGAGTAAGCCTGGGGATGAGCTCATGATCATCAAGTACGCGGCATTGTCTTTTTGATATTGTCCAACAGGAACGATACGAAACGGTTGTGTCGCATATGCATCTTTTAAAAAGGATTTTCCTTCGCGATGTGCTATTTTAATATCTAAAGAACAAATCATAATTAACGTAGTAAATTTGGCTCCTCAATATCTTGAAGGAGTGCGTATTTTTTAATCCAGCCCACGATCTCTTCCAAACCATCGCCAGTTTTCAGATTTGAAAACAAGAATGGAGAACCTTTACGCATTTTACGTGCATCATGCTCCATCACTTCTAGGCTTGCACCTACATAGGGTGCCAAATCTTTCTTGTTAATCAACAACAGATCTGATCTTGTAATTGCCGGGCCACCTTTACGAGGCATTTTTTCACCTTCGGCAACATCAATTACAAAAATGGTAATATCGGCAAGATCCGGACTATAGGTAGAAGTCAGGTTATCACCACCACTTTCAATTAAAATCAACTCTAAATCCGGGAAGCGGCTTGCTAGTTCATCGACAGCTTCGAGATTCATACTTGCATCTTCCCGTATCGCCGTATGGGGACAACCGCCAGTTTCTACACCGATAATTCGCTCACGGGGTAGCAAACTATTTTTGGCCATATATTCCGCATCTTCCTTCGTATAGATATCATTCGTAATTACGGCAAGATCAATTTCATTCATCAAACGTCTGCTCAATCTTTCCAATAATGCTGTTTTACCAGATCCTACTGGACCACCAACCCCTATTTTAACATATTTTCTATTTTCCATTTTAATTGTTTTTTAAGAAATATAAACTCTAGAATATAATCGTTCGTGTTGCATGCAACGGATATCAAATCCAATGTTGCATAAGCCCACTAAATTCCGTTCAACTGTTAAGGTCTCTTTACAGAGATCAAGTATATCATCATGTAAACCAAAAAGTATATCTTGGCCATCCAATTGACCTAACGGCACAAGTTTTACAGCATTGGTCACCATCGTAATAGCGGCATTATAATAAAAGCCGTGTAACGCTTCTTCCAAAGGAATTTCTAAAAGTGACGCCAGCATGCCATACATCAAACAGTAATGACTATCTACTTCCTTCTTTTGGATTAATTCACCCCAAGACAGCATAAAATCCTGCTGTTGATACCGACTGAATATTTTATAAATACGTACGCCCAGTTTTTTACTGGCATCGCGAATTTCTCTTGGGCTTTTTAATGCTGTACATTCTTGATCTAGGCCGATCAATGCATCCATGTCCTGCGAAGAAGTTGCTTCATAGGCCAATTTCATCAAAGCAGCATCATTGTACTTCAAATTATACCAGAGGTTATGACGCACATAGTTGTCCGCCGTAACCTTATCACAGACCAAGCCCTGTTGCACATAGGTCTCCAGTCCATTTGAATGGGTAAACCCACCAATTGGCAATGTTGGATCTGCTAGATGGAGTAACTTGCCTAGAAATGTATTTTTCATTGACATTATTTTTTATTATAAGTATATATCTTCAAGGACCAACCCGCCCCTTGTGTAATCTTCTCTACCATTGGATATTAAAGCTGTACCAAGTTTTTCCTTTTATGAAAAGAAAGTACTGCTGTAATCCTTTTTTATCTGAACCATCCCTTTTCCTGATTCCTATTTTTTACATTATAGGATCAATAAGCTAACTACGCTCGGTTATCGAGCAGAACGAAACTTCAGTCTCCCTTCATAGCTGTTGGCGCTTGCGAATTCATGAAGGCTTTGTCGTTGATCAAAAGCGGGATATTTTTAGTCGAAGACTTTATCTTCTGATGATGTTTGGGATCGACATTTGCATTGAGCTGATGTAAAAGTTGACGCTCGCAACACTGTGGATCAAATCCTTGTTTAGTTAGCCATTCGTACATTGACCGTTCATAAGGCATAAGCAATTCATTTGCCTCCACAAATAGAGGCAAATGTTTGTTTCCAATTTCGCTGCTTACAAAAGCAGTTCGCAGGAAATCAATTGCCATGACACGGATGACTTCACAAGGTTTGATCGTTACCACAACAATTTTCTCCTCATCTTCGTACAAGATATCACCATCCTGCAAGCTGGATGTATTACCCAACAATTTGACAGCAATATCCATTCCCTCCGCGGTACGTAAACGTTGAATACGTTTGGTCGACTCATACCATTCAATAGCAAGCGAATCCAGACGCTTAGTGATCTGCTCACCATGAATATTCCTTGTGATTTCCGTGATTATCATTTTTTAATTCTTAACAAATAGATTTTTAGACAAGCCTAAACCTACAGTTGATCCATTGATTCCTGTAATGACTTCGTGATCATTGGGAATAGCAGCATCTTTACTATTTCTCTTTTTATAAGACAATTCTGCCACTTTAGCTTTTAATGCCCAACCTTTTCCCAAGGCGATACCCACAAGCGGGTACACTCTGAATAGATAGCCATTGTATTTACCATCGACCATAGTACCTCCGGTAGCGACATGTTGATCGCCCCACAAATAATGCACATCAACCTGACCAATTAACATGAAATGCTCACTCAGAGGCCAAGTATTACTATAGAAAGGTCCTATTTCATGCGAATGATCTGTGAAATCCAGTGCTTTATCCTTAGCAGAATTGAATCCATAGTTTAGCCCCGCATTCATGTTGTCGGTGAAAAAATAGGCAGCACCCACCGGAGCGGCACTAAATTGATGCCCAGCAGTCGTTTCGTGGTAATTCAGTGACCCATAAACCATGATACCTCCCTTTTGCGCATAGGCAGATTGTATGGTAAAGCACGCCATTGCTATACAACAGCCTAAAAATATCTTCAAATTTTTCATTAGCGTAAATCGTATTTTAGCTTAATGAAACATCATGAGCAGTCATTATTCCCTCTCTTATGCGCTTTTGATAAGCCCATGATGATTTCATCAACATATTGTTTTTCATAGTTTATGGCGTGATATAGGATCACGCCATAAAAAAGTAGTTATAGGGTTAAAACAAGAAGTATCGTTGTCCCAACGAAACTGTATCAACAGGTTTTGACCGCAAGATCTCACCGTCAAGACTTACCTCATAATTCTCTGGATTAACGATAATTTCAGGTGTAGCGTCATTGTGGATCATATCTTTTTTGGAGATATTTCGGCAATTTTCTACGGCAAGTAAAGTTCTTTCCAGTTTATATTCTTCCTTAATTCCCTTTTCCAATGAAATTTTAGAGACAAAGTCAAAACAAGTTTGGTGAACAGCTTTACCTAAACCACCGAACATTGTTCTTAAGATGATTGGCTGCGGTGTAGGAATAGAGGCATTTGCATCCCCCATTTTTGAAGCGATAATCATCCCGCCTTTAATAATCATTTCTGGTTTTGCGCCAAATAAAGCTGGGCGCCAGATCACCATATCAGCAATTTTACCAGGCTCAATTGAACCAACATACTTCGAAATACCGTGCGCGATCGCTGGATTGATGGTATATTTCGCTACATAGCGGCGTGCACGGAAATTATCGTTGTCCTTACCTTCATCTTCAGGCAATGGACCTACTTGTTTCTTCATCTTGTCTGCAGTCTGCCATGTACGTGTGATTACTTCACCTACACGTCCCATTGCCTGCGAATCCGAGCTCATGATACTGAATACACCGCGATCTTGTAATACATCCTCAGCAGCAATCGTTTCTGGACGAATACGCGAATCCGCAAAAGCGACGTCTTCCGGAATTTCTTTACTCAAGTGGTGACAAACCATCAGCATATCCAAGTGTTCGTCAATTGTATTTTTTGTAAATGGACGTGTTGGATTTGTCGATGCTGGTAATACATTTGGATACATCGCAGATTTGATGATATCCGGAGCGTGACCACCACCAGCACCCTCTGTATGGAATGTATGGATGACACGTCCGTTGATTGCCTGGATTGTGTCTTCCAAGAAGCCCGCTTCATTCAGCGTATCTGTATGGATGGCAACCTGCACATCATATTGATCAGCGACTGTCAACGCTCTGTCGATTGTTGCTGGAGTAGCCCCCCAATCTTCGTGGATTTTAACACCTAAGGCGCCGGCTTCAATTTGTTCAACAATAGGTTGTTCCGTACCGACGTTTCCTTTACCAAAGAAACCGAAGTTCATTGGAAGATCTTCAACAGCTTGTAACATGCGGCGTAAATTCCATTTACCTGGTGTTACTGTCGTTGCATTTGTTCCATCTGCAGGACCTGTACCACCACCAATCATTGTTGTAATACCACTATACAAGGCCGTTTCAACTTGTGTTGGGCTGATATAGTGAATATGAGTATCAATACCACCTGGAGTTAGGATATACCCTGATCCACCATGTACCTCAGTAGAAGCACCGATAATCATGTTTGGGGTAATATTATCCATGGTATCTGGATTTCCAGCACGACCAACACCAACAATTTTACCATCCTTAATACCGATATCACCTTTCACGATACCCCAGTGGTCTATTACAATAGCGTCTGTGATTACCATGTCCAATGTACCTTCGTCCCGTGTATGGACCGAAGATTGGCACATCCCATCACGAACCGTTTTACCACCACCAAATTTAGCTTCGTCGCCATAGTAAGCGTAGTCTTTTTCAACTTCAATAATGATATCTGTATCTCCTAAACGGATTTTATCACCACTTGTAGGGCCAAAAATGGCGCTATAATTTAATTTGCTAACTTTTAAACTCATGATACTTTGTTTTTAAAGCCTTGTTCTTTTACTTTTTTCATTGCATTTGCTTTCGCAACTTCGGTTTCGGTGTCTCCATTGGCCAAATCATTGTGTCCATAGATTTTTCTCGCTCCTGCATAAGGAACTAATTCTACTTCTTTTGATTCGCCTGGTTCAAAACGCACAGCAGTACTGGCAATAATATTCAATCGCTTGCCAAAAGCTTTCTCACGATCAAATTCCATCATTTTGTTCACCTCAAAGAAGTGAAAATGTGAACCTACCTGAATTGGTCTATCACCTGTATTCGTCACGGTGATGGTTGTTACTTCTCTACCTTCATTGCAGATCACATAGCCATCTGCAATAAAAAATTCTCCTGGGATCATAGATTATATTTTTAACAATTAGCGAATCGGGTTATGAACAGTAACCAGTTTTGTACCATCTGGAAATGTAGCTTCAATCTGTACGTCGTGAATCATTTCAGGTATGCCTTCCATCACATCTTCACGTGTCAACAACGTTGCACCATACTGCATTAAGTCAGCAACAGTACGTCCGTCACGAGCAGCTTCCAAAAGTTCACTGCTAATCAATGCAATAGATTCCGGATAGTTTAATTTTAATCCTCTAGCTTTACGTTTTTTTGCTAGTTCGCCGGCAAGATGAAGCAATAGCTTCTCTGTCTCTCTAGGTAATAAATGCATATAAATATTATTTAAATTGTTGTTAATTCAATTAAAAAACAAGTCATAGCGATGCCACACGACCTAAAAAAATCGTTCAAAATCGTGATCAAAATGACACACTTAGCCTATGCGGATCGCATAGCGAACCAATGCTCAGCATCGTAAGAAATGGAGTTTTTTATCCCAGAAATGGAATTTTTAGACTTTGGAAAAGAATATATTTTGGGGGTAGGATCAAGCGATCCATGTAAGGTTTTCTATTATTCTGAATTTTGAGACATACAGGATAACAGAATACAAAAAGACAAATAGAAAGAACTCCCCAAAAGAGCAGCTTGCTCCATTCATCTTTTAAATCGATCTGTTCGGTGACATCATAGAGATCATGATCTTTAACCGCAGCGATCAAATTTTCTCGTTCAGACGGCCTTGAATCCTTTTCCACCTGAGTAGGAAAGGTAGAAGACAACCTTAAACTAACAATCGGATTTAGTGCACTCGAATGCGTAGGCATAGCCATTCCCTTCATGAGCAAGGTGCTCAAAAGGAAAACTAAAAAGACTAAAACAACCCTCATTCTTGTGTTCACAATTCTATTATTTGTTATTCAAATTTACAACCAAAGCGGGCTATCTGACTAGCACAAATCTTGAATTAAATAGTCCAAATTTGTTGAAAAAGCCCGCTTTGTGTTTCTGAAGTGCTATTTTCAGGATCAAAAAGAGTAACCAACTGATACCATGATGTTTCGCGGAGCACCAGCAAATGCTCTGGTGTAGTCAAAACCACCTAAAAAGTAGTATTTATCGAATACGTTGTTCAGATTCATAGCAATTTTCATTGCTCCTACGTGATAATATGCCGCTGCATTTACAGTTGTATAAGAAGGCCATTGTCCCCAGAGTGCATTCCCATCACTATCCTTTCCGATACTGTTATCCATCCGTTTACGGTCTACATAATAAACACCGGCTCCAAAACCCAAGCCTTTTAAGCTGCTTGTTGAAAACACATATTTTAACCAGGCACTGGCCATATTTTTGGGTGCTCCCGGCAGCGACTGTCCGACTTCCGAAGGAATAGAGGACGATTTTACCTCCGTATCATTATAGGTATAATTGGCCATGACCTGAAACTCCCGCGTTAGCTGTCCACGAACATCTAGCTCAACGCCTTGTGATAGTGCTTTGCCAGATTGTCTATATTCTGGCAGTCCTGAATCATTGATTGTTCCAGTTGCAATGAGCATATTCCGTCGTTCAATTCGGAACAAGGAGAGATCCACCTGTAATTGTTCTTTAAAGAAGCCTGTTTTCACCCCTGTTTCTACCTGAAAACTCCGCTCTGCATCAAATGGCTTATCGGCTCCGTAGTCTTTATAATTCTGAATAAAATTGGCGCCCACAGGTACAAATCCCTGTGAATAACTTGCAAAATAGTTAATCTGCTTATTGATTCCATAGGTCACACCAAAGCGAGGTAATAAGGCATTTTGTGTCGCATGAAACCGATTTTGTCCATCAAGTGTTTCAGAAGAATAGTGTTCATGACGTAGACCTACAATAAGTTTCAGTCTGTCGTCAATGCTGATTTGATCCTGTATATATTTACCCGTTGTTTTATAAGGGCTCAAAAATGGATAAGCGACTCCCGTGCGCCATACATAATTAGTTAGATCATGAGTGGTATAAGTGGGATTGTTCAAATCAAAAGTCAACGGGACGACTTTGCCATCTACAGTTTGCTGCCGCGCCTCCCGCAATTGGTTTTCTTTGTCGCCCCGATATTGGGCAAAATCAATCCCAGCAACCAAATGATGATCGACTCTATTGCCCAAAAGATCCCATTTCACATAACCGACAACGTTATCCGTATAGTCACGTCCATGACGATCAAAAAAACGCATATTCATAATTGTATTATGTGGCGCATCAGCAAAGGTGTTCATTGTCCGGTGTTCATTGACATCCTCCTGATAGATGGATTTCATATAGCTCAGATTCAAACTAACATGTTCTGCCAAACGCTGAGACAGTCGGCCACTTAACGAAAAAGTTTTGGAATTATAAAAATCTGACGGCTGACTCAAGGTAAATGATCTCGGCAAAGCGTAAAAATTATTCTCTTTAATCCCCATCCCCCGATCAAGATAACCATTGAACTGATTATATACCATATCAATATCAACTATTGTTCCTTCTGCCGGTTTGAAAGTAAATGAAGGAGCAACCATGATTCGTTTCTGCCGATTTACATCGCGGAAAGTCTTTGTATCTTCATATCCTGCATTAAAACGATACAATATCCGTTTAGCACTATCCAATGGTCCACCAAGATCCACCGTGGTTCGCATCGTTTCAAAACTACCACCTGCAAAACTCAAATAACCCTTAAAATCTTCTAAAGGTTTCTTCGTCGTCATGTTAATTGTACCACCAGGTACAATATCACCAAACAATGAAGCCCCTGGCCCCTTTAGTACCTCAATGTTTTCAAGGTTGATTGTCAAGGGCGAATTATAATAACTATTACCATAACCATACCCCGAGCGCAAACCATTGACAAGCCGGACACCTGTTTCATAACCGCTTTTAAAACCACGAATGACCACATCATCATAGGAAGATGCCTCTGTCACTCCAGCCAAATCCTGTATGAGTGCCCCAGTTGTAAAAGCCTGTTTATCCTCAATAAATTCCTTGCTCAAAACAGCTACAGATTGTGGTAGATCTTTTAATTTTCCAGCAAATTTGCCGCCCAGCTCCATATTGTTTGTCAGGTATGAATTGTTGCGTCTGCCCGTCACCAACACCTCATCCAAGGTATTGTCGCCGGCTACCATACCTATTCTAACACCTTTTTTTGCGTTCCAGTTGACGGCGTTCAAATCTAGCAATACAGACTTATACCCAATTGCTTCTGCTCTTAACTGTACGGGAAAGCTGCTGATCCCAGCAAAACTAAACTCACCTTGATTATTTGAACTTGTCTGCTGTTGTCCATTTGCTAAGGTCAGTGTTACACCAGAGATGGGGTCACCATTCTCATCCTGTATTTTTCCAAAGATGACTACACCTTGTTGTGCATAAACGGCTTCCGATACAGAAGCACTCGCCAGTAAAGCGAAAGCTAGCGCCTTCATCATGTTGTTCATTCGAATAATTTATATTTTTTTTGGCTTAACCTTTTCAATGGTTAAGCGATTTGATCGACAAATAATTCCATATGTATTGTCGGGAAATTCGATTCGTCACGAATATCCTTCAACTGAAATCCCAGCTTATTCCAAAACTCGTACGCGCCTGTTAGAAAGGGATGTGTATGTAGATAAAGCCGCTCAATCCCCTTTTCTTTTGCTACCTGCGTCAAATGCAGAAACAGCGCTGTTCCCAATCCCGACCTGCGATAAGCTGGCTCCACAAAAAGCCGGGCAACCTCTACTGTTTTCCGTTTATCTATATTCAGATAGGGAAAGCGATAATCGTAGGCAAGCATACCAATTACCCCAATCAATTTCCCCTGATGATCTCTGGCCTGCAAAAATGCTCCAGCCTCCGAGCTCAGATACACTGCTGAGAAAGCAAGCAGATCTTTCGGAATTTTATTCGCATCCAACATCGGAAACAGCTTTCTCCGAAATTCAATAACATATGGTAATATCACATCAATATCCTCCTCACCTACACGAGATATACTGATGTTATTTAAATGAGGATGAACGGAAAGAAATTGCTTGTTAGATCCTTTTTCATCAACCCACATATTGCCACGATCTTTGATGCTATTCATATTGTTATATTTATTATCTTAATAATAGTGTAGTCTAGTGAGCGCTCAATTTGAAAATCACTACTTTTTCATAATGACTCTTTCTGAAGCACATAGCGACTCCTTTAGTGGGCATTCATCTCAATTTCGTTCGAAGTCCCATTTATTGTTCCGCACTCCGAATTAAAAGCAGAACCTACATTTAGCATCGGAACAAACATCCATTTGTTCTGATTTTCCAAACTGATCAAAGGAAGCTGATAAGTCTGTTCCAATAATTCTCTTACCTCCTCCCTTTCCATACCATCAAGATCCAAGAGTCTATGATCTTTCATCAGATAAAACTGATCACCAAAAAGGTATGCCATGTTGGGATCGTGCATCACGCATAATACGGTTGTCCCCTCCTTGACCAGTTCCTTGGCCGTCTGCAGAACCGCGATCTGATATTTCAGATCCAAATGATTGGTAGGCTCATCAAGCAATAATATATCAGGTTGCTGTACCAACACGCGACAAAGTAATACCAATTGTCGCTCCCCTCCAGATAAAGAGGTATAAGGCTTATCTTTTAGGTGTGTGAGGTTAAATTTATCCAAGATCTGTTCTACTGCCTCGAAGTCTTTCTTTCCGGGAGAAAAACGGGAGAATGAAGCACGACCGGTCAAAATAACATCAACAACTTTAAAGGGGAACGTCGTCTGATGAAACTGGTTCAAAAATCCTAATTTCAGAGCCTTGCTCTGGCCAACTTTCCATTCCCGTCGTTCCGTTTTGCCGATATATACAGCGCCTTCGTATTTTTTCTCTAAGCCTGCTATAATATTGAATAAGGTCGATTTTCCACTTCCATTTCGCCCAAGAATAACAGACAGCTTCCCCTCTGGAAATGACATATTTACATCTGTTAGGATGCTGTCTTTACCATAAGCAAAGGAAAGATTTTTGATATGAATCGAGTTACTCATGAATTCCAGTTAATTTCATTACGGCGCATCAGGTAAATAAATAAAGGAGCACCTATAATCATGGTAAATACACCTATCGGAATTTCAAATGGCATAACTGCTCTAGAAAAGTCATCGATAAGCAAAAGAAATGTACCGCCGATACTGATATTAGCCCATACGACGATATTGTTATTGGGACCAAAGATCATACGGCTGATATGTGGTACAATTAATCCGAACAAACTAATAACCCCTACGGCTGCTACAGCTGAGGCCGTAATCATGGTCGCAACAGCAATTAATACCAATTTCAATAGTTTCGGATTAACGCCGACAGCAATGGCTTCCTGATCGCCCAAAGCAAGAAGATTTAGTTTCCAGCGCAACAGGATAAGAATCGACAATCCAATCGTTATTGGCAGAAAAGCATGTTGTACTTTAGACCATGAAGCCGTATGAAGGTTTCCCATTGTCCATTGTACAATAGCCTGCAGTTTATAGGGATCGCTGATGTATTGTAGCAGCGTTAACATAGCCGTAAATACACCTGAAATAACCATTCCAGCCAAAACCATTCCTATAATCGATGTTTTTAAACCCGCATTCGACACGAAATAGGTCAGACCTACTGCACATACACCAAACAAAAATGCGGATAGATTGACCGACAATAGTGGAAACAACATAGCCAATGCAGCCCCAAAAGCTGACCCCGAAGAAATACCCAACGTGAAAGGGTCGACGATAGGGTTTCTAAAAATAGCCTGTAAAACTCCGCCTGAGGAAGATAGTGCTGCCCCGACCATAAAAGTTAACAAAATCCGCGGCAAACGTACTTGCCATAATATGGTATCCATATTCCCAATAAGTACAGCTGCATTCGCCCCTTTATAAATCCCCAATTCCATACCTATATGCTGAAAGAGTTCACCCAAACCTATATTCTGACTTGAGCCGACCAATAAGGAGAACAATAAAACGAATAGCGGCAAAACAACCAGAAGAAACAGCTTTTTTAAGTGATGTATCATTGAAGTAGTCCTGCTTTACCGTAAAGTTTTTCAAAAGCTACCGTCATATCCTGATCAAGTTGTTGTTTGGTATAATCCGAAAAACACCAATGCCGTACCTGCTTTGCAAACAGCATAAATTTTACCGTATGCGGATCGAATGGAAATGAAGGCGACATCACAAACACCTGTTTATTTTTCACAGCTGGCAAAGCTGCGAGTTCCTTTAGATTGTAGACATCTGTTAATTTTGAATTCCAAAGAATAATGAGATCAGGGTTCCATTTATAGATGGTTTCTGCACCGACATTTGGAGCTTCCATTTCCAGCGGACAGGCATTAGCTGCCCCAGAAAGACGGATCGCCATATCAATCAAACTACCGCGACCGGATGTGGAAAGAACACGCCCTTTAGACCAGGCGTAATAAACCTTCTTTTGTTTTTGATCCTTAGGAACAGTCATTTTTTTGATCTCCGTTGAAACGAATTGAACAATTTCTTCCGCTCGCGCTTTCTTTCCGAGTAAGGCTCCCATCCCTATCAATTCATTAAAAATACTTTTTTCATCCTGCGAAGAAAAAGTAAACACCGGAATTCCCAGGCTTTCTAATTGGGAAATATTATCCTGGTCTGTATTGAATGTCAGCACGAGATCAGGGTTCAGCCCCACAATGCTTTCTACATTATTGGCTTGTCCACCGAAAGTTGGCGTTGCGATTGATTTTTTTGCTATTCGAGGGTCTAATTTCGATAAAAAGGTGTAAGTATCTTCCATCTGATAAACTTGCTCGGGAATCCCAACAAGGCTATTTCCAGCACCCAACATATACACTTCATCAACAAGCGAAGGGAATAGTACAACGACACGCTTTGCAGTCTGCTGCAAACTAACTTCCTTACCTCGACTATCAATCGCCTTTACACGATCATTAAGACCTCCTGATTGCTGATTTTGACAGGCGCCAAATAAGAAGCACAACAACAAAAGCATTGGGGGCATAACACGATTCACTTTCATTTAATTATCATTTATGACTTGCTCACTCAGGCCAGTATGCTCGTCTATTGCCTTTACATCAGGGCTCTTCTTCGTTTTTGCCTGTTGACGAATTAAATCTTCAGACAGCAACAACGCCTCTTCCAACTGGATCGAAGTTCCATATTTTGCTAACACCTGTTCATATAGCCTCCCATCATAAGGCAAACGAAGGGATCCTTCCGATGCAATGTTGAATATTGGAAGATGTCTGTTTCCAATGAAATAACCGAAATCTGCAAGCTGCACCAAATCTGTTGGATTGAATCTTATTGTCAACGAGGGCTTGACAACCAAGATCGCTTGCAAAGTTTCCTGATGAAATAAAGCGTCGCCATGGTGCCATTCAGCTCCTTGCTCCAATTGCATAAGAATAGATTTTCCACCGGTAGTATGGCGTGTTAAACGTCTCTTATGGACTTCGTACCATTCAAGTTGCACTTGATCGACCTCAGTAGAGGCAAACGCATAGTTTGCTATGATTTTATCTATTGGAAGCGGCAGTTCATTCATTTTTGTAAATCTCTTTTATTCTCGCGTCATTCACAGACATAAGACTTTTCTCTACGCTGTTTATATCGCTCAAACATGGATATTCCTAAATCGAAAGACAGCATAACAATGAATATGGATCACTGTTATACTGACAATCACATTTATCCTCTATTATTTAGCTTCAAGTGCTTTATACTGTTCTTTTTTTGCTTGAACTCTTTCTTTCAACCAATCACACCAGCTATCCAGTCCGTCTCCATTCAATGTACTGATTGTAATAACTTCCAAATTGGGGTTCACCTCGCGTGCATCTTTCGTTACCGCATCTACCGAGAAAGGTACATATGGTAATAAATCAGCTTTGGAAACCAACATCAATTCGCTTGTTAAAAACATACGTGGGTATTTTTTTGGTTTATCGTCACCTTCTGTCGTCGCCAATAAGGTCACGCGGTAATCTTCCCCCAAATCAAACGCTGATGGACACAATAAATTCCCGACGTTCTCAATAAACAACAGGTCTATTCCTTCGATATCGATATGATCCAGAGCCTGTAAGATCATTTGTGCCTCAATATGACACATTCCGCCAGTAACAATCTGCAATGCATTAATGCCTACCTCACGCATACGAACCGCATCACGTTCAGTTTCCGGATCACCTACCAAAACAGCGATATTCAAATCTTTTGCCAAACGTTTTCCCGTCTCTTGCATCAAAGTTGTTTTACCCGAACCCGGAGAAGAACACACGTTAATTACACAAACATCTTTCAGTCTATCGCGGATGGCTTTTGCGACAAAATCATTTGCCTTTAATAAATGTAGCGTTGTATTTTCACATTGAACCGAACCTACACGGTTACCTAAACTTTTAGGATTTGAAGTATTGTCTGACATGATAAACGATTTTTAGTCTTGATTAAAAATTACTTTTGATATATAGAGTTCATTCCCTTGAACAATTGTACTAGAAGGTTGTCCGCAGTCACAGACAAATCGATGAAAATGAACCGGGAAATTTTTCTGACAATGTTCACAATATGCAATGATATCGTTGACCACGACCTCCATTTCCATATCTTGGTATTGCGTATTTTCAGCAATAAAAGCATCAAATGCATTTTGGATCAATACAGGCTGGATGTTGGACAACAATCCTGCTGTAACTTGAATTTTTTGAATATCATCCACCCTAGCCTCATAATGCGAGGTCAAAGTATCAAAAATATCCTTTACTATACTTAGCTCGTGCATTGGTATATTTTAAGAAATAAATAAATTTAGAAAAGAAATGAAAGCTTTCTTTGCCTGTATGATGTGAAGAAAAGCGTATGCTTTAGCATGGAATTTTGATTTGCTCAAACAGCAAAAATCGAGCTATGGGTATAGGCTCTAGATCTAGGGTATGTTCATACCGATAATCTTTCTGTTGCGGGGATGGCAGTAGTTCATGCCAAAGCAAATCAACCGTAACCAACCAACGATCCATCAACCAATCTTGTGCCACTTCCACGTCCATTTCGGCAACAATGGATTGAAGCGATGGGTGGAGCGAAGAAAATTGACTATGATCGTTTGAAAAATGGATGATGCGCAAATGGTCCGCATGTTTTGACGTATTTTTGGAGGATAAAAACTGGGATTCGACACTATCACTTTTCAGTACAAGACTGTTTGCATTTAAATTCTTAAATGATAACAACAGTACTGCAAATAGAAAAATAAAGTGCTTCCACATAGCTTTAACCTAACAAAGTATCAAAGATTCCTTTGAGACCAATACAAAGTTACTACCGATCAAAGAAGAAAAAGTAGCACAAATCTTGAATTTTATTTCACAAAATAGGAAACACCCAAAGAAAATTCCCTAATTCTTTATATATTAAATTAAAATTTGGTTAAGGTGAGATTAAAATGATATTAGAGGTATAAATTGGAGGTTTTGTCTAAGAAAATTAAAACGATCCTTCAGGATAATCTTCATCGTCCATGGCCTATGCCTTCGGGCCCATGGCAGTTCTATCAAGAATGGCTTGATTTACTCTTCTTACATTTTCAGGTCGATTATGAACTGCTCCGATCTTTAGTACCCGAGGAATTATCCATTGATCGATACCAGGGTAGATCTTACGTTTCTTTGGTGGCATTTGAAATGAAAAATATTCGCCCTAGAAATGTTCCTGCGCTTTCGCCGATATCGGATTTTCTTGAAATTAATGTACGCACCTATATCAGTCAAAACGGCAAAAAGGGGGTGTATTTTATAAATATTGAAGCAAGTAAATATTTATCTACATTAGTTGCGAAAAAACTCTCCGATCTTCCTTATGAAAAATCTACTATTGTACGCGACGCTAGAGGTTATAAGAATTATAATAGCGAAAAAGAATTTACCCTAAATAGCATATTTCATATTTCGGAAGCTATTACTTTTAAATCCGAACTTGACATCTGGCTTACGGAACGCTACTGTCTTTATTTGGACAAATCCGATGGGATCTATTGTTTTGAAATCCATCATGCGGAATGGGATTTGTTTGCTGTACAAATGGAAGAATGCCAATTAGACTATAAAATTGGCAGGCTAAATTTAAACCATGAAAATATAGAAAGCATACACTACGCTGCCGGGGTGCAGGTGCTCGCATGGAAAGCATATCAGTTATCATTAGATAGGCGCGGGAGTGATGATAGATCACATCAGAAATAAATAGGGCTCGTACTTAAAAAGATACAAGCCCTAAATATATTATTATAAGTTTTCGACCCAACTGTTCTTGAACGAGACGGTAATTAAATCAAACTATCGATGCAAATCGAAGCGATCTAACTCCATCACTTTAGTCCATGCCTTCACAAAATCTTGTACGAATTTATCTTTTGCATCGGCACTGCCATATATTTCGGCAACAGCTCTCAGTTCAGCGTTCGAGCCAAAAACAAGATCGGCCCGTCCGGCTTCCCATTTTTTAACACCAGATTTACGATCTGATCCTTCAAAAACTTCCCGATCCTGAGAAATAGCTTTCCAAGCTGTTCCCATATCTAATAGATTGACAAAAAAATCATTCGTCAGTTGCCCAGGACGATCTGTCATCACTCCTAATTGGGATCCATCAAAATTTGCTTGAAGAACACGAAGTCCGCCGATTAATACCGTTAATTCTGGAACAGATAGCGTAAGCGATTGTGCTTTATCAATCAATAATGATTCCGTAGACACGGTATAAGCACCTTTGCGATAGTTCCTAAATCCATCCGCAATTGGCTCAAGATAGCCCATGGATTCTACATCCGTCTGCTCCTGTGATGCATCCATACGCCCAGGATGGAACGGTACATTGACCTCATGTCCAGCAGCGCGAGCCGCCCGCTCTATCGCAGCAACACCACCTAAGACAATTAAGTCTGCCAATGAGATCTTCTTTCCGTCCTGTTGTTTTCCATTAAAATCCTGTTGAATTTGCTCCAACGCGGTAAGAACTTTTTGTAATTGCGTTGGATTATTGACTTGCCAATAGCGCTGCGGAGCCAAGCGTATCCGTGCACCATTTGCTCCGCCTCTCATATCCGATCCACGGAAAGTAGAAGCCGAAGCCCAAGCGGTCGTTACGAGCTCGGCAGTGCTGAGCCCCGCGTTCAATAGGGCAGATTTCAATGTGCTAATGTCATCAGCATCGACCAAAGCATGATCGACAGCAGGAATAGGATCTTGCCACAATAGTTCTTCGGCAGGAACCTCGGCACCCAAATAGCGTTCCCGCGGTCCCAAATCACGGTGCGTTAATTTAAACCAGGCGCGAGAAAATGCATCAGCAAATGCATCTTGATCTTCATAAAATTTACGCGAGATCTTTTCATAAATTGGATCAAAACGCAACGTTAAATCGGTCGTCAGCATTGTTGGTCTACGTTTTTTATTCGGATCAAAAGGATCTGGAACATTCGAATCGGCACCTTTGGCTACCCATTGATGCGCTCCCGCAGGACTCTTTGTTAACTCCCATTCATGTTCGAAGAGATTTTTAAAAAAAAGATTTGTCCATTCTGTCGGTTTCTGTGTCCAAATAACCTCCAAACCACTAGTGATCGCATCTGCTCCTACTCCACTGCCATATGTACTTTTCCAACCAAGCCCTTGTTGTTCTATGCCTGCTGCTTCAGGTTCTTTTCCGACATTGTCGGCAGGGCCTGCTCCGTGTGTTTTTCCAAAAGTATGCCCACCTGCAATCAAAGCGACAGTTTCCTCATCGTCCATAGCCATCCGACCAAAAGTATCCCGTATATCTTTTGCAGCAGCGATAGGATCTGGATTTCCATCCGGTCCTTCTGGATTCACATAAATTAACCCCATCTGTACCGCTGCCAACGGTTTTTCAAGATTTCGCGAATGTTGTTTACCATCCGCATCATCATCGGCAGATAATACACCGTGTGACTCCACTACGCCTTCTGAACCATGTGCATAACGAATATCACCGCCTAACCATGTTTTTTCAGACCCCCAATATACATCCAATTCAGGTTCAAATGCATCAACGCGTCCACCGGAATAACCAAAAGTTTTAAAACCCATAGACTCTAAAGCAACATTACCTGTTAAGATCAATAAATCCGCCCAGGAAATATGCTTACCATATTTTTGTTTGATAGGCCACAACAGGCGACGTGCTTTATCCAAACTAACATTATCCGGCCAACTATTCAGTGGTGCAAAACGTTGTTGCCCAGACCCAGCTCCGCCTCGACCATCGCTCACCCGATAGGTTCCTGCACTATGCCAAGCCATCCGGATGAATAATGGTCCATAAAGACCAAAATCAGCAGGCCACCAATCCTGGGAATCGGTCATCAAAGCATGCAAATCTTTTTTTACGGCTTCTAAATCCAATTGTTTAAATGCTTCTGCATAGTCAAAGCCTTCGTCCATTGGATTTGACTTGCTCGCGTGTTGTCTCAATAGATCTACACGAAGTCTATTTGGCCACCAATCCTGATTCTGAGTTCCCCCTCCCGCAACGGCGTTGCGCATAGTACCATTGTGAAATGGGCATTTGCTAATGTCTTTTTCGTTATTGTCCATATGAAAAGAAAGTTTATTTATATAATACCTTAAGTGATCAAATTGTTTGACTCCCACTTTCATAAAATTACACAAATGCGATCCCACTTGTACATCGAATGATTCGATACACTATAACCAAAATCTATATCCATAAAAGACAATTATACAAAATACTGAAAATCATCTTTTAATGAGACTCCAGAAAATAACGATTTTCGGTGTTGCTAAAACAAAAGCCATTCTTTTATTATTCTACAATTAGGTTGAATCAAAAATATTGGCCATGAGTGAACTATCTACATTTTTGGTGAGTGCATTTATAGGCGTGAGTCTGGCGGCAGCCACCGGCTTCCGGATTTTCATGCCCTTATTTTTATTGAGCCTTGGCTGCCGGCTGGAACTGTTCCAAGTTGGCAACGAATTGGCTTGGGCGGGCTCAACGCTTGTTTTAGTAGCAACAAGCGTAGCCATGATTTTAGAAATAGCGGGATACTACATTCCTTTTATTGACAATATATTGGACAGCCTATCCATCCCCTTAGCAACCATAGCAGGTACCTTACTTTTTGCCATACAGTTTACAGATATTTCACCGTTTGTCCGTTGGGCCATGGCAATTATAGCCGGTGGCGGTACTGCAGCAACCATCAGCACGGCCCTGGCAGGCACCCGAGCCGCCTCTTCTATCGGAACGGCAGGTTTTGGTAATTTTATGATTTCGACAATGGAAACCATCGGTTCTACTATTTTGACCATACTTGCCATATTTGTGCCCTTTATGGCCATTATAGTTGTTATAGGCTTGTTCTACTTCTTTTGGCGGTTTGGCAAAGAACAACTGCGTGAAAAACTTAAAAGGTCCTGATCAAGAAAATCTCTGCACTGCCTGGAGATTGGCGATAAATAATACGTAAAACAAAAAAGGACAGCAAAATTCGATGCTGTCCTTTTTCAAAATTAGCGCTTGCACTGATTAAGTTTGCGCACATAAGCAACCTTTACTTTGATGTGCGCCCAGATTATAGACTGGTCTTTACTAATCAATAACAACTTCCTGGGGACGTTTTACCTTCTCAAGATCCTTCGGAAGAATAACGGTCAATACACCATCCTCGAAACTCGCATGCACATTGTCAGTAAGTACTTGTTCATTCAACTGAAACTCACGTTCAAATGGCAGTCCTTCATGCTCTTTATAAATGTAGTCGATACCATTGTCCTGTGTGTTTTCTGTACAAGAAATCTTTAAAATCCCATCATTTATACTGACTTGGAATTGTTCTTTCTTGCGGCCAGCAGCAAAAAGCTGGACTTCGTAAAATTCCGAATTTTCTGCTATATTGGCAGGGATAAACTGTTGCCCTTCTGAACTGTGTTCACCTTCAAAAAAATGCTGTTGAAATTTTTCAAAGCGGTCCTTGAAATGCTGTCCGCAAAATTTATTATGATTTGAATATCCTCTGCTGTAATTATCTCTTTTAAACATGTCTTTAATTTTTAATGTTGAATACTAAGTGTGAATTAATGATCGCCGGATTGCATCCACAGTTGCGATTTTGTAAATATTAATAAACGGGAACTATTGTTGCTCTCTTCGAACGTTGTTGTCCCTTTAAAGGCACAATCGCTACAACTGTGTTATAGTGACGCTGAACATTCGGGTACACTGGAGCCTTATCCATTTTGAATGTATGCCTATCTCTCCTGCGCATTCTTGCTGCGGCAAAGCTTCCTATTCCAAACAGAACTGTTCCAAACAATAAGAGTTTAAAGATCGTCCCAATAATTAAGGTTGCTAATCCTGCTATTGCCGTAAGCACTATCAGGCGTGGCAATATAAATCGAAGTTTATTTTTCATTTGAATACATCTTTTTTAAGGTTTCCGTTAGCACACAGTTTCATCTGCTTAACATTGACCTTCATATTTTTTAATTAACTATTACTTTAGCCGACATCCATTCTGACAGATCATCGCGTTCTGTTATTTCTTTCGGGATATTGACACAAAAAAGGCGCCTTTATAGAAGAAGACGCCCAACAACAGTTTTTACTTTAAAATTTTTATTCTTTTTTTAGAATCCGCATCGTCCGCCAAAACGACGCTTCCATTCCTCACGCAAACGCTCCCTTTCTTCTTCGGAAAGATCCTCTCCTTTTTCCATCTGACGTGGAAAATCCTTTCGAAATCTTCCACCTCCCGGTTTACCAAATCCCCTGCCAAACAGGATTCTTGACAAAACAAAGAGTCCCAGCGCCTGCCAATAGGTAATTGTTTTCAAATTGAAAATGTCAACCATTAACGTATTCCATAAATATTGTAACAACGCTACCAATAAAAAAACACCAACGATAATAGCGACAAACATAAAAGCGAATTTACCCTTCCGCTGCCTTTTTATTCTTCCATTCATAGCTTAATTCTTTAAAATTTTAATTCTTCATACAAACTGCGCAACCGTACTCTCAGATGCTTCACTGCATACCCTTTTCGACTGATGATCGTCTTTAAATTCTCATTTTCCATGACTGCAATTTCTTGAAGTGTTTTGTCTTCCAGTTCATTGAGCATAAAAACCCGACGTTGCTTTTCAGGTAATTCGTCCAATGCTTTCATCAGTTCGTCCCAAAAAATATCCTTAAATAATTTTAGCTCCGGATTATTGGAGTCATCAGCCAAAAGAAACTGACGAATAGGAAATGAACTTTCGCTATCATCGCCGCCATCAATCAGATCATCAAGCGATTCACTTTTCTTTTTTCGATAGCTGTCCGTAATTTTATTGCGTGTAACGGCATAAAGCCAAGCTCCCGCATTTTCCAATTCATCCATATTGGTCAAACGGCTGAATTGATACCATACTTCTTGTAAGATATCCTCTGCATCCTCCGTTTTCTTTACTTTACCCTTAACAAAACGTAGCAGCTGACTTCCATAAGTCTTAACGGTGTCCGTAAATGATCTGGAATTTTTCTCTGCCATATGATTTTGGTATGCAATGTCCATAGCAGCCTAGACGAATCAGCCAAACTTTTACTTTAAATTATTTTCATGGATCTACTTTCTAGCTGACTTCCACCGCATGAGCAACATGACACATTCCTTTTTCGTCGTCTTTCGTATACGCTTTATTTGCATAAATATACTAGATAATCAGCTAATAGGCTATGCTTTCTATACACTTTATGCAATATAAAAAAGTAGTACCATGGTTTAAGACTTCCGGCGCTGCTGAATAACCTTACCTGTATCGGTAATAAAAATATAATGATATGCGGGGAAACGCTGAATCAATTTTTTCCCTTCTTTCTCGCCCAGTACCATGATTGAGGTACTGAGTGCATTTGCGATTTCCGCTGAGGGTCCATAAATCGTCACTGAAGTTAATCCCGTAGCTGGATAACCTGTCACCGGATTTATAATATGTGAATAACGTTTTCCATTAATCTCCGCATATTTCTCATAGCTGCCCGAAGTTGCTACGGCCATTTCATTCAAACGAAGAACTTTGACCATTCGATGGGGTTTGAACGGATTGTTTACGCCCACTTTCCAGGCATCGCTATTGGGTGGGCTTCCCCAAGCCGACAGATCACCGGAAGCATTAACTATACCTGCTTCAATCCCTTTTGCTTTCATTATTTCCCTGCCCCTATCTGCCGCATAGCCTTTCCCAATAGAGCCGAAACCGATCTTCATACCCGGTAACTCCAGAAAAATTGTCGAAGCCGCACTATCGAGGCGAATGTGTTGATAGCCAACTTTCTCGACAGACCTCTTAATCACTTCTTCTGCGGGCATCGAGGTCATGCTGCCATCAAATAGCCAAACTTTATCTAAGGCAACAATACTGATATCAAAAGCACCACCTGAATTTTGAGCATATTGGATTGCACGTTGTGTTAGATCAAACACTTCTCTATCCACCTTAACTGGCTTAATCCCTGCATTGCGGTTCACCGCAGCTATTTGGGTTTGCGGACGCCATTCTGAAATCAGATTTTCTATTCGATCTATTTCGGAGATGACTTCATCGATATGCTGATTTGTAATCGAGCTATCCCGATCTACCAAGCTAATTTCGAAAACAGAGCCCATAAGGGTGACTTGCCGTTTAACCAATACCTGCGAAAAACCCGAAGTAATGGATAGAAAGCAAAACATTAAAAATAGGCCACATTGTTTATTGTTCTTCATGCGATTGATCTAAAAAGGAATTATAAAATCGATCTATACCAAAAGTAGTCTTAGTGATGGGATTTGCTATAGTACCACCAATTTACTAATAACAATCCGTTAAGATCTGTCCATTTTCTTTGTAGACCGCAATAGTTTTGCCGATATGTGCTAAGAGAAGCTCATTTAAAGTATGTTCAACATCATGCTGCATCCGCAATGCACCACAAAGCAATATATAACCTCCTTTTTCAAGCAATTCGACAAAATACGGCGCATCCCGACGAATCAAATCCATGACATATTGTGGATTTTCCTCACGCGAGAAAGCCAGTTCAAGCTGCTGCAGATGCCCTAATTTCAGCTGTTCATCAGCAAAATCCACATAGTGCGCAGTCATTTCATTTCGATGGCGAAAACCAGCATATAAACGTAAAGGAGTCATACTTTCATTTTCTGAAATCATGCCTATAAAAGGTGCTACCCCTGTACCATTCGCAATCAAAGCGACTGCATTAGCGGCTTTCGGAAAATGAAAACTTGGATTAACCATGACACGTGCTTGCAGGGTTTGATTCGGTTCCAATTGATAAAGGAAGCTAGAACCAAATCCATCAGGAAACAATTTCACCACAAGCTGAACCATCCCATCTTTGTAGCCGATCGAATAAAAACGTTCACGTTGATCTTGGGCGGGATAGATTGCCAACAAATCTCCGGATTGCATTTTAACCTTACTCAAAGGTTTCAATAATAACGTAAAAGTTGTATTGGTTGATGAAACAGTAGACTTCGCTATCACTTTGAATTTTGTCAATCCGACGACTTTAGCACTATAAATAGCAGGAGCAGAAGCTAATGCGATATCAGTCTTTTCTGACCAGTGATGTATCCATGAAATAAGTTCATCAACATGCTTATCATTAACGGTATGTAACTCGGTTAGACGAGAAGCCCATACTTGTTTTTCTAACAAATGATCAATTTCGCGCGCATAGGCACAAAAGTCGGGATAGGCTTTCGAACCAAAGCCGAGAACCGAAAATTGTACATCTTGCTTTTGTGGATGGCTGTTGAGCTTTTGTTCAAATTGAAGTGCATTGGAGGGTGCTGTTCCTAGCCCGTATGTTGAGGTAAACAAAAGCAAATGTTTGGCATTTGGAAAGCATTGATATTGGTTCATTCCGAGCAACAACGATTTTTGCCCATCCGCTAAGAGCTGTTTATGGATCTGATTGGCGAAAAACAGCGTGCTTCCATTTTCCGTTCCAAAAAGAATAACAATCTCCGCTTCTTCAGGTTTATATTTATTCTTGATTTTAGTACGCGTGCGCTTGAATGTGATTGCAAAGCCCGTGTAAATAAAGAACACAATATTCAAAGATGCGAGTCCCAATATAATGGCCCATATGATATTGGTCTTGCCCGTATGTAGATCCAAAGAAAACTGTTCGGCCAGTGCTGTAAAGGGATACTTTACTTCTTTATGCAAGCTTCCATTCAACTGATTTATGGTCAATTCCCGATCGCGAAGCTTCAATATAAAAAACTCATCAGGATCGTCTTCCATAAACGGAAACTCCAACGTCTTCAAATCGACAAGTTTTGTATTTTGGAATATCGAAAATTTCGCTACCTCCAATTGGACATCTTCCTTCATCTTATTGGGATATTCAATTGTTTGGTTCGGCTTTTTTAAGATTTCAATACGCACCAGGAATAAATAGGTACCTGTTAGGGCCAATATCAAAATTGGTATCAAAAATAAACGTCCTGAAACAACATGAAAATACTGTGCGAAAAAGTCCCGGTTGATTTTGGCAAAGAAATGTCGAACGCCCTGTTGACGCTTGACAATCAGAATAATTCCTGAAATAGTAATAAGAAACAACAGAAATGAAACCACACCAATAATCACCCTGCCGGTCACTTTAAGAAAGAGTGAGCGGTGTAAAGCTGTCACCCATTGAACAAATTGGGACTTATTCAATTGGGGGCCAAGCAGACGCCCCGTATTCGGATCGATATAACCTTTCACGGTGTTGCCATCTGCGTCTATAGCGTCAATACTCACGAATTGATTGTGATCTACCGATATCGCTATGATTTCAGGATAAACCTTGCGCAAAGCTGTTACTGACTGCGCAAGGTTTAATGTTTCAATATGTTCAACCCGATAAGGCGGAATTTTTTCGTTGACGGCGTCAATGGCCAATATTACGCCAGTTATCGATAATAAAAGTAAAAAGATAGAAGAAACAATAGCTAAGGCTAAATGTGCATACCTCCAAATAGATACCAGCATTTTTACCCCTTTTCTTATTGTACTTTATTTAACTTAACAAGTTTGATATATCCCTTGCCATTAGCTTTTTCAGTGATAGCTTCCTTTGTCAAAGCAATTTCAACATCAGCAGTATGGTATTTTTGTTCCTCTACAGCAGATTCAAAACGGAGTTTATACCCTTTGTTAAACTTCGTTTCATCAATATCCAATGTCCGCATGGCACGGTCACCGCCACCAACTGACGCACCCGTCACCGCATTTAGCTTTTCCTTGGTTTTATTTTGGAACTTGTACCATTCCTTGATTGTATTATACCATTGTTTATCAGATCCCAATACGGCGAGTGTTTTTTCGTAAGCTCCACTAGGATTAATCAGTGAAATCACCACGTAGGCTTTCTCACCTTCATAGGCATTCATTTGGATCATACACTTATATTTAGCTGCCTGTGCGAAAGAGCTTAAGGCCGCCATCGAAAATAAAAGAGTGGCTATCGTTGTTTTAACTATGTTATTCATCTTCAATTGTATCTAATTTTATTTCAAAAAGTCAAGCTGCACATTGGATTTAGACAAGAAATCGTTCTCTTTCGCCAAATCATAAGCCGTTTCATCGAATTCTGTTTTCAATTCCTTTTTTGCACCAAGCGAAACCAATGTTTTTAGTAAGGAATCGTCTTTCGCTAGGAGAGCTGCCTTGTGTAATGCAGTTGTTCCCTCTTTATCCTGTGCATTAATATCTACGCCAAGTTCGCTGGCCTTCTGGATAAGCTTCACATTCTCTTTGGCTACCGCCAGATGATACAATGTACTACCATTTTTTTGTGGAGCAACAACATCCAATCCGTTCGTCTTAAGGATAGTTAATTTTTCTTTAAACTCATCTCCTTGTGACACATTTCCCTGGCCACCTGGTCTGCCCCCCTGTGGCAATTCTTTGTAAGAATTAAACCAATAGAAAGCTAAGTTATTACCCTCCTTATCCAATACCTTGGTATCGGCTCCATTTTTAATCAATGCTGCAGCTACTTCCGGAGTTCCATTCGCTATTGCTTTAGTCAATGCAGACTCGCCTTTTTCATTTACTGCATTTACGTTCTTCGCTTTAGTAAGCAGCAGCTCGACCAATTTAGCATCCTTACCACTAGCAGCCACCATAAGCGCTGTATTTCCTTCGTTGTCCGCTTTTGCGACATCTACACCTTTATCCAAAAAATAATTGATCACGGCCATATCTGGTCTGCGAACTAAAGCATGTAGCACTGTCGCTCCTTCTTTATTTATAGCCTTGGGATCCAATTTAAACTTTTCAACCAAATAGGTATAAACCGACAAACCATTCGATGCTTGTCTAGAACCCTGAGTCGCAAAAAATAACGCATTATTGGTTGGTTTTACGCCACGGGCGATGAATTTCTCCATTAGCTCGGTATTTCCAAGTTTAGCCGCATAATCCGTCACTGTACGGCCCGACTCGTCTTTATCTTGAATAGATAATCCTTTTTTTATGAAATAATCCGTCAATGCAAGGTCCTTGTCTGCAGACGCTGCAAGCATCATTAATGTAGCACCACCTTCATATTTTTGTTTGGGATTCACACCCGCTTTAAACAAAGCATCATAGACGGCAGTATTTGTATTTCCTGTCGAAGCTGCATAAGCAATAATTGGGTAACCATGGCTATCTTGGTAATTGACATCCGATCCTTTTGCAATTAAAAACTCGACAAGCTCCGCATTTCCACTTGACGCTGCCCAGTGTAAATAACTACGGCTGTGATGCGTCTTCTTCGTTACACTATTCCCTTCTTGTTCGATCATAAACTTGACAACATCCGTCGGAGCGCCATTTAATATCGCCATTGTGACTGGATCAAAGGATGCCGCATTAGGCTGAGAAGGGCTATTTCCTTTGCTGATTTCTTCTTTAACAATTGTCAAGGTAGGTTTACCTTTCCAAAACTCGCCGTTCATTAACGAATTTGTTTGCGCCTGTGCATAAGTTGCAGCGAATAATAAAGCTGCTAAAAGTGTCTTTTTCATCCTTTTATTTGTCTTTTGAAGTTGATGAAGTAACATGGCCTATTCATTCCCTACTCAATTATTCAGCAAATTGAGCTTCAGTCATACGATAACTTGGGTCGAAATACATCGTGCAGGTTTCATCAGAATATAAGTGTAAATGCGTATATTTTAAGAACATGGGAGCTTTCCGAATTCGATTTTTTACAACAATTTCTGCATACAGACAAGCCCATGTTTAAAATAGAACAACTACTTTATTTAAATTAATTCTAAATTAATGCAAATCTAAAAAATATTCCCAAACCACAAAATTTAATCGTGCTAATTTTCATTGATCAACTGCCCTTAAAGCCTTTCGGTCTCATTCGAACAAAATCGGAAAGAAGATTGTTAAACTTGCAAATGCACTAAAATTATCTTAGTTTACTTAAAATAAAGCGGTATAATGAGCAAGGTAGCATCCAATTTTTATACAATCAGCGCGACGACTGAAAATGAACATAAAACTTTCTATCGTTTGTATGTACCCGACGACAATCAGATAGTGGCAACAATACTCCTGGTACATGGCATGCAGGAGCATGGTGGTCGGTATCAAGAATTAGCCAATTATCTAACGACACAGAATTTTGCGGTTTTAACCTACGATCAATTGGGTCATGGAAAGACAGCTCTAGATGCCGATCAATTGGGGTATTTTAAACAACATGGGGCTAAAGAACAACTCATTGATGACGCCATTACAATGAGTAACTTCTTACGTGAAGCCTATCCACAACTGCCTCAATTTATTTTAGGGCACTCCATGGGATCCTTTGTTACGCGTTGTGTTTTACAAAAAATTGGCAGGCAATTTAAGGGGGCCATTGTCGTAGGGACAGGCCAACGTCAAAAAGGATCCACAGCCTTTCGCCTTTTACTTACTCTTCTCAATAATATTGCTCCCAAAAGAAGAAGTAAATTGATCAATCGTATTTTTGACAAACGCAATAATGCTAGATTTAAGAACGAGCCCAACCAAAATAACAGCAATTGGTTAAGCATAAATCAGGCAAACCGTATTTCATTTTTGGAAGATCCACTTTGCGGAGGATTGTTTACCAACAATGGATTTCATACCGTTTTAGACCTTTCCTTGCAAGCGACAGATATCGAGGCTACCAAGAATATTCCAAAAAATCTACCAATTGTATTTATCAGCGGACAGGATGATCCAATTGGAGATTTTGGAATAGGCGTTGAAAAAAGTGCTGCACAGTTAAGTGCACAGGGGCAAACCGATATAACGCTTAAATTGTATGCAGGTATGCGGCATGAAATTCTTAATGAAGACTGCAAAATGGAGGTATTCCAGTTCATCAGTAACTGGCTTCATCGCCATTTACTTTAGTTTACGACCGTAATATTTCCGAATAGGCTCATCTAAATATTTAAAGACTAATAAAGCTAAAAAAATCAACAACAGCATTCCAATTACAATTATCGCGGCCAGTTGCTTATTCGATGGGTGATGGAGTTCCACGTAGCTCATAAAAATCCAGATAAATGGATAATGAATGATATAGAGTGGATAGGAAGTATCACCTAAGAACTTGCATAACTTCTTGACGCCTCCAAAAACAGGCTGCCCTCCTATCCCCAGCATGAGTAATAAAGGAAAATAGAAGATAACGACAATAGGATCAATATATTTACCATAAGCTTCAGAAAATGGAATAAAAAATACGGCGGCAAGTAGACCTAGAATACTGAAAAAAGGAAGCTTGTTAGAAATAGTCCAGTTGGATCTAAAAATAAGTAGTCCCATTGAAAACGAAAACCATAAGCGAATTCCGCCAGCCCAAAAATTGTCTGCTCCAAAACCGACAGCTAAATAGCCGGAACGAAATGATTCGGCACATAGCGCTGCTGCACCGAGGAGCACTATTCCCCAAAGAAACTTTTTTGGAATCCGTACCAGGACCAAAGCATAGGCTATATTGGCGATATATTCCCAAAATAGCGACCATGTAGGTGGGTTTAAATGAAAAAGATTAAAATATCGTTCTGGTACAGCGGGATATGGTATCAGCGTTATCCCACTGATGAACATCCCCATCTTTTGCAAGACTGAAAATGAGCCGGCCAAATTACTGAATGGATCGTAAATAAATGCGAATAAACCAATCAATGTACCGATTATAACCAATGGGTGCAATCGCAGCAAACGTAAGAGAAAGAATCTTTTTAGACCAATTGTGACCAACTTCTGATCGTAGGCATAGGCAATTACAAACCCCGATAAACAAAAGAAGAAATCAACGGCTAAATAGCTATGTGGAATAAAACTATTGCGGTAATCCGGTTGCGCAATTTCCATAAAGTGAAACAGTACGACTGCGATTGCGGCCACCCCACGCATGGCGTCAAGAAGTTCAAAATGTTTCTTCGTTTGATGTATCATATTTTTTATCGACAGCGAAAATCAAGACCAACAAAAATCGGCGATCCACTGCTAACTATTGAAAATTCTATTTAATATTAAACGTTGGTGCTGGTTGCCCCTCAACACTGCTGGTCGCCCCTTCAATTTTGGGCCAGTCCTTATCCCAGACAATCTGATCCAAAAATAGCATCCGGCGATTTCCCCCCGTAGCCACACGAGGTTGTTTTGGATCTATACCATGATAGAGTATCCAATCTTTTCCCTTGTCGTCTGCAATAATGCGCGAAGTATGGCCCGTCCCCACAAATTTATCATTTCCTTTTAACAACAGTGTTCCACTCCCCCGCTGTGTAAGATTGCGACCTTCCTGATCCACATAGGGTCCTTTCAGATTGCGAGAGCGGCCCACAAGAACATGGTAACTGCTTTTTTCTCCTTCACAACAGGAGCCTTTGGATCCGATAAAGTAATAATATCCCTTTCGTTTATAGATCACCACAGCTTCAAAATCTCCTGCGGCAACTTTAAATTTTTTATTTAAATCAGGTACCGCGGTCCCATTTTCATCGAGTTCAACACCATATGTTCCCTGCGTATTCGCATCACTAAAACTACCCCAGAACAGATAATTCTTCCCATTTTCTGTAAAAAAATAAGGGTCTATTGAATTCGGCACATCGATCTCCTTACTATCAAAAAGTTTACCTTGATCGGTAAAGGGGCCTTCCGGTCTATCTGCTAGGGCTACACCGATACCGGGGTTGGGGTCTCCCCATGTTGAATAGGCATAATATAATATATACTTACCATTTAACCTCACCACATCTGGTGCCCAGATTCCCCCCTCGGCTTTCCAGCTCGGTTTTGAGCTGAAGGCCGTGCCAATCCAAGTCCAATGAGCAAGATCAGCCGATTGTAGAATAGACACCAGACGTTGCCCCTTTCCGTCGCCCCAATTATCGGCTGTCCCGTACGCATAGAACATTTTGCTCTGAGGATCTCTAACGACTGTAGGATCAGCAAGTATAGGCTCGAAAACCGGATTGCTGTAGGTCTTATGCTGAGCCCTAGCATTTGTTATTTGACCCGACTGCTTCACTGAACCTCTAGCGCTTCCACAGGAGCTCAACAGGTTCATTACGGCAACTCCGCCAATCCAATATCTTAACAACATTGCATTCAACATCTTATTATTCTATTTATATTATTTTCTATATCATAGGAAAAGCTATTTTGCTTTTCCCAATTTCTCTTCCAACATTTTGATAAAATAGCCCCCAACAACGGATCTTGCTTTAAATCCAGCTCTCTTAGGACGGTCTGTATACGTCCAATCCGACATGGGAACACGGTCTGTTGTTTCGTTCATAAAACGGTAGACTGGCTTTAAAAATGTCTCAAAGGTAGGCTTATCATCTGCCATGGTCGCCGTCCAAATAATCCAATCGGTTTTGGTATAAGGCTGACGATTGTCCAGGGGAAGTCCGTATTTATTTTGTTTGCCGAGATAGTATTTAATTTCAGTTTCACGGATAGAGGGGTCAAAAATATCCATCTTAAGCAATTTATCCCAGACCATATTATACTTTTGGCTCCAGGTTCCACTTTTATCAAAAGTTAACTTATAGTGATCCCCATCTTCGGCCATCTCTTTCCATTTCATCGCCATTGCTTTTGCTTCGGTCAGATACTTTCTCGCCGTAGTCTCTTCACCAAGCATTTGGGCCAGATAACCGTAAGATGCAATACCTAAAATAGCTTTAATTGATAAGTTGGCATTATGCGCAAAATGGCCTGCAAAATCATCTGTACACAACTGATTTTCTGGGTCAAGACCTTTATCTACTAGGTAATCTACCCAGGTAGATAGCACTTTCCAATGTTTTTTGGCATAAGCTGCATTGCCTTCGACCTTGGCTAAAGCATAAGTTAATATCAGCATATTGCCTGATTCTTCCACGGGCATATCCCCACCGTAGGTTTGGCCATTCGCCAAAGGATAGGTTCCAACGTCATGCGCGGCAAAAGGCTTTGTCCACTTATTGCTTTCACTATAATAAAAAATAGCATTCATTAGTGCTTTTGCCAATTCCGGATTATAGTATAAGAAAATCGGAGCTGAAGGATAGGTTACATCAACCGTTCCTATTGATCCATTGCTGTCATTTTCCTTGGACAGTAAAAGCAGATCACCATTGGGTGCCTTGACAAGTTTATGGGCAGCGATTGCCTGTCTATAGGCCAAGGCACATAATGCGGCATAGTCCTCACCTCCGTTGCGCAAAGCTGTACCCCATAATTCGGCATCAAATTTATCAGCAGCCTTTTTGAGAGCAGTATACTCTTTGTCGGCCAGTTCAAATTGCTTCTCAATGGAACTATTTCCATTGGTATTCCAATAAGGTCGTAAATTTTGTCCAAAATATTGGATGGAATACAGGTCATCATACCCCAATAAGATCTTATCCTGGTAGCTTGATGAGACATCAAAAGTTTGCATCAGTGCCAATTGTTGACCTCCATTTGAAGAAGAGCTATTTTCACTCTTCAGAAAATTAGACCGTAATTGATGGCTACTTCCGACCGCGGACTTTGTCTTTGATTTTGCACCAGCCATATAAAAATACCCCCAATCTATCCGTAGGTCGTCACCTTTCCTTCCTAGAACCTGCTGGCTTTTGCTTCCTGTCTTTACAAACTGGAGATTTCCTGAGACAAAGGAGCTGCTTGCTGCATCTTGAAGTGGAGAATTCAGTGCCCAATTTTGTGCTGCCTCCAAATAAAGTTGTACTTGGTGTTTCTTGCCATCCTTCGCATGGACCATATAGGAAAGATAATTTACGGGTCTAGCCATTAAGTCCAATTTATCCAGAAACATCGGCGCAGTAAATGTAATATTTAAATCGACGGGCCCGCAATTAAACGTGTAATGTGTCTGTGTTGCCTGCACATTGGAAGCGATCTGCTTCGCCTCATTGTCAAATTGAATGCTACCTTCTTTTTCTGTAAAGAGTCCAAAATCAAAATATCCGTTCGCTACCCTATTATAGCAATAACCCGCCAGTATATTTTTTCCTTTTTTCAATGTTTTTACGACATGTTCGGGCAGTTTGACCCGACTATTTTTACCTGTCGAATTACCTGTATTAACAACTTCAATACCGTTGACGTACAAAATAGCGTCATCGTCATGTGTAAATTCTATATATACAGATTTTCCTGTCAGATCCTCAGTCAGTTCAACTTCCCTTCTAATCCAAATTTTAGGTTCCTGCCAATCAGTCTCCACATTGGGTTCTTTGTCCTTGGTACCGAATGGTGCTGCCCCAGTCTTCCATTGCCGTGCATCAAATAAAGGTTTCATCCAGTCAGAAGCGGGTTCGCTGACAACGTAACTTCCCGTCCATGCCGCATGTTCGCCCATCCGTGCCAAAGGCAAGAGTTCCGCTTCTTCTTTACCTAAGAAGCGATAGGATTTCCCATCCACTTTAAGGACACCCAGTAAGGGGAAGGATTTTCCGGTCCAATGTCGTACAACATCCGCATTTAATTCGTTACTATAGGACCAGGCACTTGTATTGGGGTCAATTGTTACTAAAGGATAGGCAGGCGCGCGAAGCTCATTCTTAAGGACTTGTTTTTGTGCAAACGACGATACCGATTGACACACAATAGCCGTTGCAATTAGTAATTTTAATTTCATTGATTTCGTATAAAATAGGTTTAGGTTGACAGGTATACTTTCAGCGATAAATTTAGGCCGCAACCCGAGTTGCGGCCATATAGCTATCAATTATTTGGTAGGTGCATTATAAAGCGCCTGATGTGCAGCTTTCAATTCCGCTTCAGGCATTTTGACAACTTTACGATCATAGGTCATCAAACCATTTGTTTCTACTTCCACATCTGTTGTCTGTGTATAAACAGCGGCAGACAATCCCATAGGAATTAGACGTGTCAAGTCATGGATCAGGCGTTTATAGCGCTCCAATAATTCCGTTTTATTTTTAAAACTTTGGTATCCCCAGTTGTCTTTTTGCTGCCAGGAATGCCCATCGATCGGTAATCCCAGACCACCAAATTCACCCAATGCAAGCACTTGCTTAGCGCCAAACAAATTTGGATCAGGCATGGCTGCGTCCGGATAATTATGAATATCCAAGATATGTCCAGTTTCCATAAAGTTACCACCACTGGCACTATTTACGAGTCTTGAAGGATCATTAGCCATTGTCCATTCCGTTATTTCTTTTGTTTTGAATTGCCCCCAAGCCTCATTAAAAGGTACCCAGATGACAATACTTGGGTAGTTGTGCAATACCTCCATAATGGTTTTCCACTCTTTTCTGTAGTAACCCTCAGATTCCTGCGAACGTACTTTATCCCGATTGCCACCTGATATTTTTCCCGGTTGCATATCCCAATGGTTTCCGCCAAGATCGCCGCTAGGCATATCTTGCCAGACAAGCATACCTATACTATCGCAGTAACGGTACCAGCGCGCCGGTTCTACTTTGATATGTTTACGGATCATATTGAATCCCATTTCCTTTGTTTTAACAACATCAAACTTCAGCGCTTCATCCGTGGGTGCTGTATGTAGACCATCTGGCCACCAGCCTTGATCCAATGGACCATATTGGAAGGTAAACTTATTGTTTAACATTAAACGTTGAACACCATTTTCGTCTTTCTGCATAGCTATTTTCCGCATAGCAAAATAGCTTTTCGCCTGGTCTACGATTTTTCCTTTTCGAATTAGCTGAATTTCCAAATCATAGAGCTTAGGGTTACTCGGCGACCAGGGCTCCAAATTGGGTACCGAAAGATCAAAAGATGTATTGGGTTGTCCTATTTGTTCTTTAATAAGCTTTCCGCCATCCAATGCACGCACCTTTATCTCGTCACCGGCTTGACTTCCTTCTACGGAAGCTTGAAAGGCCAAGACAGCATCATCCAATCGCGGAGTCTGTTTGGTGCTCACTATATAAGTTTGTGGAACACTTTCTAACCAAACGGTCTGCCAAATTCCCGTAACTGGTGTGTACCATATACCATTCGGCTTATTTACCTGTTTACCGCGTGGTTGAGATCCATCATCAGTCGGATCCCATACCCGAATGGCTATTTCCTGTTTTGCTCCTTTTTTTAGAAAGCTTGTCACATCCATCGAAAAAGGATCAAAGCCCCCTTCATGTCTTCCGACCAATTGGTTATTTATATAAACGTCACATTGCCAATCTACCGCGCCAAAATGCAACAGGACTTTATTTTTATTGACAGACTTGTCCAATGTTATGGTATTATTATACCATAAGGCTTTATCTTTTCCGACCTCTTTACCAACACCAGACAATGCCGATTCAATAGCAAAAGGAACAAGGATATTTCCGTCCCATTGACGAGGAATCTCTTTAGTGCCTACTGGAGTGACAGCATATTTCCATAGTCCATTTAAATTCTGCCAGTTATTGGTTCTGGTTAATTGTGGTCTAGGATATTCAGGATGTGGCTTTTGTGCCGTTACTTTCTCGCCCCAAGGAGTTAATATATGTGACCCTGCGGGTTTCCAATCCTGAGCAAAGTTCAATTGTGCTGCCATCATCAAACTGGCAAAAAATAGGGTTTTCTTCATCATAAAAAATCGTTAAGTCATTTATTTATATATCGTATTTACATTATTTCACAGTTGGAAAAGCAGCAATGCGCAAACGTGCTGCCCCCATGGGAATCAGTTCAACTTCCTGCACCTCACCCTTTGTTTCCACAGGACTCAGGGGCAATACGCCCGTTAGTCCATTTTCATCAATTTTCCACCCATCAATACGTTTCGCTTTCACAAGAATCGAAATAGGTACTGCTTCTGCGTCGAAAGGAAATGCATCTTTAGGCCATGGCCTCTTGACTACTTTTAGTTGGTCAATAGCTTGTAGCTGACTTTGTACAAGTCCGTAATTCCAGTCACTTGCAGGAAGGATTTCATAGGATGGCCATTTTGATGGATCTGCAGTCTCCTGCCATTTAGAATCCCCAATTGCCGAAGCCTTACTATCCTTTTTCACATAATTCTCTTTGATTTTGAGTGCATAGGTCAATGGTCCACGCTGGATACTAACTGAATTTTTATTGGCAGTCCATGTTTTCAGATCTATGGTCATCGGTAAGGAAAGTTCGACCTTGTCGCCGTCTTTCCACTGCCGTTGAATCCGAATATATTTTGCACCGGCTTCCACAGCCTGACTTTTACCATTAACCGTTACTTTGGCTTGTTTCACCCAGGCTGGTATACGGAGATAAAAGGGAAAATCAACCGTTTTACCCTGTGTTCCTATTTCAAATCGCAGCGATTCTTCAAACGGATAATTGGATTCTTGTCTGATATGAATGGCTTGATTGTTTCCGACTTTGACGTCAGCTTTTGATGCGGCATAAAGTACTGCCGCAACACCATTATCATTTGTTGCCATATACAGATGCTCCGCATAATATGGCCAGCCCTGACTGTGATTATGTTGACAACAACGTGAACTGAAGGGGTTCATCATTAAAAATGGCCCATTGTTATCAATCCCGGGAGCATGATTATGGCTGTCGCTAATAGTCATATTAGGGCTCGTGATATAGCGTAATGCTTTAAAATCGGCTGTCACAGCGGCTGGATAGGTATTAAAAGCAACTTCTTCCGCATGATCCGCCCAAAAAGGATCGCCTGTTATCCCGAGAAGGATTTCATTGGAAGCCATCTGCTCCACCATTCCACAGGTTTCCACTCCCTGACGGGGATCGGTATATCCCGGACGTGCATTTTCATCGGCACCGAACATGCCGCCCGGAACCTGACCAAATACTTGTCTGACAAAATGAAAATTATCGTAGGTTGCGTTAAGATCTGCAGTCGACTGGCTTTTCAGATAATAGGTTGCTGGCTCTCTAAAGCACTGCGCTACGTTGACATTATGCCAATTGGGCAAATCATCTTTCTGCCGCCAATTGGCTGTATTCCGATGGATTTTATCCGCTAAATCCATCAACCATTCATTACCTTGTGTTCTATTATAGAGCCAATATACGGATAGCAAATTGTCGCCACCACGGCTATTCTCCCAGTAGTCCTTGAGAAAAAAACTATCTGGCAAATTGGCTTGCCATTTAAAATAATTTGTCATCAACGTTAAAACACGTTGGTCACCGCTATATTCATAATAGGACTGCAAACACCATAGCATCAACATATTTCCCCAAAGATCCGGTTTGTTATTACGTAGGATCAATGGTCCAAAGTATCCATCAGGACGCTGGCTTTTTAGCGCTGCTTCTAACCAGATCTTTGACTCCGCTATGATTTTAGGATCTTTCAAGATGTAGCCCAAATTAGCGTAGCCTTTTAACCAATAAGGAACTTCTTCCCAGCCATAATCTCCTTTCCCATCCGTACTTAACCAAGCATTATTTTTTTTGGACAACCAAGCACTAATTTCTCCCAAATGGCCTGTGAGACCATCTTTCTGTAGCTCCAGATACTTCCCAAGCCAACCTTCGGGGACGATACTGCCCACGGGTAATTTTATCAAGGCATTCTGTCTTAAAGGAGCCCTATTATTAACATATTGTGTATTCTTACCGGTTAATGGTAATTGGTCTACAGCTGTTGCTATTCCTGTTTGCGCAGAGGTAGCGAGACCGATGCCCATGAATAGGCTTAAAAAGCTAGTTCTTTTGATCATTGCTATTTTAATTTCTTAGGTGAACTATCGTATAGCGCCTCGGTGATACCGCTTATCTTCAAGCCCACACGCGCATATACTGCAGCACTCTTGGTCAAAATATCTTTGATATCCAACTCCAGGTCGACATGCCCCGTACTAATTCCAGTTTTTTCCATTTTATAGGTATATTGACCCAAATCCACGAATTTTGTATCATTGACCAATAAGGTTGCAAAATCAATCGTTCTTGAAGCATCTATTGTCTTGACCTCAAAAGAAGCTTTTAGCATATTTCCTTGAACATTATAAGTAATATTACTCATGGTATAATAAGGTTTAACTGGGTAGTCGATGCTTGTATTGCCCTGTACATTCACCAGCACTGTATCGGTACTATTCAACCAGGGGCCATTTCCGCTGGTTGCCACCAATTTGTACTGCCCATCAAAGAGCTTTGCAGCAAATGAACCATCCTGCGTCACATACACATTAATAGCAGATCGAAGTGGAAAACCATCTTGCCATAGTTGAAGTGAAACGGACTGATTTGACCCCCTTACTCCCAGAGGTTCTGAATTGTAGGTTACCCGGCCGTTCAGTGTACTTTTAGGTGCATCATAGTTATCTTTGCCACAAGCAAATACACCTACGATCAAACACAAACTGACTATTAATTTACAAAAAAAAGTTTTCATAAGACTAATGCTATTGATAAGGATTTCGAACTAACTTAGGATTATTATTAATCCAGCCTTGATCGATGAAATTATAATAGTTCTGATATTTAAAATTTCTTGGATAGAGTGTATGACTCGATTTCTGTTTCTCAAAAACCCATTTACCATCGTTCGGATCCCCTGGAGCATATATTTTATATGGAAATAGGGCATAGTGCACCGCATTGTAATTATCAGCACTTCCGTTCCAGATTTCATGGGCAATACGCAAACGCTTCAGATCCCAATAACGATGATCTTCGAAGGCAAATTCAACCCGGCGCTCCTGAATGATATCATTCAAAGAAATAGTCGTCAATGGCTGTATCCCCGCGCGCTCCCTAATCTTATTGACATATCCCGTTAACTCAGCTTGCGGTTTACCAAGTTCAAGTCCGGCCTCTGCAGCAATCAGCAGAAATTCAGCATAACGGAAGCGCACAAACCAGATATCTGATCCACGCCCACGAGTAGAGGCATCTTTATTTTCGTCGATAAATTTCCTGATATTAAATCCAGTTTTGTTGACATACATATCGTTGGAAGTCGTTGGGCCATCTTTGCTTGTAATAATTCCTCCAAATTTGGAATCAGAAGCACCGGGTATTGCGGTCATCGTCTTCCAAACACCCCCCTCTTTGTATCGAACACCGGCTTGATAAGTGATTTTGGTACCAGCAAAATCAGCACCAGAATAAATTACAGTACCATATAGGCGTGCGTCTTTATTGGCGAATAACTCTTCTGGGTTATTGTAATAAATGTAATCTCCCGTGGCAGTCTTCGTTTTCAACGTACCATTCCGATCATTTGTATATTCAAATGCTTCCACCAAATTTAAAACAGGCGTAACAAAATTGGCATCAATATCTCCACGTACGGATGAGGCAATGTTATTGTTGGTAAAAAAGTGTGTTTCACCCGGATACGCATAATCCTTCGCCCAAATAACTTCATTGCTACTTGATTTTGAACTTACGGCAAGGTAGAAGTTCTTTCCTTTGTCGGCATTTCCATTATAGAGCGCATAAGGGCTATTGCTGATAATATCCAATGCGGATTCATAAGCTATCTGGTAATATTTATTGGCTTCGGCTGCCGGAATCCCCACCTCATTCCCTGCCGTTTTTACATCCGGTGTTTTATAGTTATACTTCGCTATAGAAGCAGCGTACAGACTTGCTCGCGCCTTGAGTGCCAAAGCTGTCCATTTATTCGCTCTAGCTGAATTTATGGTTTTCTCTATACCGAGCATTTTAGCCGCCTCGGTACATTCGCTAATCACATAATTATAACTCTCGGCTTCTGTTGATCGAGGTGTCTGCAACTCTGCCGGATCCATACCACCCGTATAGTCATAGATCTTATCCCCCACCAAAGGCACACCTCCCAAACGCTTAATCATATTGAAGTAGGTCCAAGCACGAATAAATCTCGCCTCGCCTTCGATACTCTTTTTATTATTTTCGTCCAATGATGATTGACGAACACCTACGATAAATTGATTCAGATTGCGAATCAGTTCATAGTCATACATACGCCAAAAGTCATTCGGAAATTCCTGCATTGTATTGGGGCCACCACTTGAAAATCCGGCCTCGTCTAACATCGCAAAAGATCCATTGTCGCCAAATTGCTGTCCCCAGCTAATCCGTCCATAATAATTCGCTAGCACAGATTTTATCATATTCTGATCCGAAAAGATCTGATCGTCCGTAAAAATAGCCTGTGATTCCCGTTCCAAAAATTTATTGCAGCTTGAAAATGTACATACCAAACATACACCCAATAAAATAACTTTCTTATTTATCATCTTCATTAAAAAGTTAAGGTAACACCAACATTTATAACTCTGTTTGTTGGGTACTGAACGCCCGAATCACTTGTGATTTCCGGATCTATCTTCATATCACCCAAATTATCTATGCTAAACAGATTCTGCATCATGGTATATATCCTCAATTTCTGAATTCCTCGAGGTTTCATCCATTTATCCGGCAAAGTATATCCGATCTGCAGATTTCTTAATTTCAGATAGTTGACATTGGTAAGCCAAAAGTCACTATGCCAATAATTGCTATGATCCCTATTTCCTTTAATTAACGTAGGATATTTTCCAGGGATCAAGGCACTATTTGGATCCGTAATATCACTCAACATCCACTGGTTTTCCATATAGTACTGCGGATTGTTGCCACCATCATGAAAAGGGAATACGGCCTCATAACTCGGATTAAAGGAAGCAAAAGCTGCTCCGGTGAAATCCATTGCCAAATCAAATCCCTTAAATTGGCCACCAAGATTAATTCCGTAATTGAAATAAGGAAGGCCGCCTTGTCGATATCCGATTGGCCGCTCATCCAGCTCATTGATCACTTTATCGCCATTAATATCTTCGTACTTGATATCACCCGGCCGTAATGATGAGTTACCTTTACGGTCATTGTCTACATCATAATTTGCAATTTCTTCCCAGGACTGGAATTGTCCAATGGAATGTAATCCCCAATTGAGAAAGGCATAACGGTCATAGATCGATTTCCGATATTGATCCAAAGAGTTTCCAAAACGTGGTTTATATTGCTCACCATCAGTTTGCCGTGCGAAAGTGAAATTACCGCCTACGAAATAGTTAAATCCATTGACGCTACTCCGCCACATTAATGATCCATCTATACCTTGGTGAATATCTGAATTCAGATTTTCATAAGGTAAACTAAAGCCTACTTCATTCGGTATCAATACATCTTCTCGCTTCGCGGGCAGTCCTGTTCTTTTTCGACGGAAGAAATCTACCGAACCTGTTAATTTACCTTTTAGCGTACTAAAGTCCAAACCAACATTTAGCATATGGGCCTGAATCCAAGAAAGTGTTTTAACAGGAAGACCTCTCGCCTGAGAACCAATCACGTAATTCCCATCAATTGTTGAACCGACTATATTCTGATAGCCGTCACGGACAGGTTTCCGGAAATAATTATATCCACTTAAGTAACCAAAAGCAAAATATTCCCAGGCATCCAAATTATCATCGCCCAATACACCGTAAGATCCTCTTAATTTCACATCGTCCAATACCTTTTTCATACCTTCAGACCAAAATTTTTCGGATGAAACACGCCAGCCTGCAGATACCGAAGGAAAAAATCCCCATCGACTTCCAGGAGCAAATTTCCAAGAACCGTCATAGCGCGAAGAAAGCTCCAAGAGATATTTCTGATCATAATCATAATTGACCCGACCTGCAAAACCTGCTCTCGCCTGGGTATTCACGCCCGTATCATTGTAGGTGTCCATTGTCTGAAAATAGATCAAACTCAAGGCATTGGATGCTGGACGATCGTGCACGTAAACGTCTGGATTATCCCTTTTTATGGACTCAGCAGCAAGCACAGCATTGATTCCATGTTTACCGAATCGCTTATTATAATTTAAGGTAAATTGGGTGGAGATTTCTTCCACCTGCGAAATAGATCTTTCCCGCCAAGGGTTGTCCATGCTAAAAGTGACCGGATACGTATCTGTCTTCTCATCGTAGCCATATAGTTTATAGGTAAACTCTTGATTATCCATCCATTTATTGGCCAGATAATAGCCTATTGTCCCCTTAGCAATCAAATCATTTGTGATCTTATATTCCGCATTAAAATTTAACTGCATCACCCGCCATTTTTCCTGATATGTACCCGATAGATCATAATTCAACATCGCAAAGTTGGTTTCGGCATTAGGCGATGTTTGCGTTGGATACAAAGGATTATCGTTGGCAAAAGGTCGCGCTGTAGGCAGGTTACGATATATCGCAAATAAGGCCTGCCAAGTATCGTCAGCACCGGGTACTCCAGGTTGTTTGCGCTGTTCGATCCGTCCGTTCAAATTGGCCCCTATCTTTAATCGTTTCGATACATTCGCGTCAATATTCATTTGCACATTGGTACGATTAAAACCGCCGTAATTACGGATGATGGATTGCTGATCCAAATGTCCTACACTCAGGTAATAATTAATTTTCTCCGATCCACCACTGACATTACCCGAAACATAGGTCTGTGGGCTGGTTCTGAGAATATAATCATACCAATCAAAAGGACGATATCCTTTCTCGGTACCTTGTTGCCATTTTTCAAGATCCGCCAACGTATATTGTGGATGTTCGGTTCCGAGAATAGCATCAGACTGAATATAGCTTTTGATATAAGTACTGGCATCTGCTGGCTTGGGAAAGCGGAACATGCTCTGCCAGCCGTAATAGGAATTGATATTAAAAGTATTATTATCGCCCCGCTTTCCCTTCTTTGTCGTCACAACAACAACACCATTGGCCGCACGTACACCATAAATAGCGGCCGATGCATCCTTCAATACCGAAACCGATTCAATATCATTGAAGTCCAAATTGTTGAATTGGCCTTCATCTTTTTGAACACCGTCGATTACATATAAGGGTGTTCCCATATTCCGAATACTGATCCCTGTGGCTGCTCCTGGCCGTCCATCTGACATACGGCTATTGACCCCTGCTATCTTTCCGACCAGGGCTCCAGAAGTTGTTGTTGCCACCGATCGCGAAATATCCTGCGAAGAAATTGCCGTAATTGCACCCGTAACAGATTCTTTCTTTTGTGTACCGTACCCTACCACAACAACTTCATCGATACGTGCATTATCATCTTCTAAAGTAATTGCCAAATCGGCACTCGCTGCCACTTCTTTTGAAATATACCCTACCGAACTTACAGTCAGTAGATCCCCGGCATTCACACCTGTCAGACTAAAATTACCTTTTGCATCTGTTGAGACGGCTGTATTTGGTTTGGATTTTAAAGCGACTGTAGCTCCTACGATCGGATTGCCATCCTTATCCTTAACAACCCCTTTTATTGCTTTTTGCAACTCGATCCCATCAGAAGAAACTGGCATTAAATTAGCTCCCTTAGCTAAGGGGATAAAACTGCTCGCACAGCAGAGCAATGTAGCAGATATTGGCAGACATTTAAGACCCTTAAACATACCTAGATTGATTAGTTTGTATAATTGATTTGTCCAAAATTAAGGTATATTCAATCGTACAGACTTTCGTTTTTTCTCAAAAAACTGCCTATTTGTATCAAATAAATAAAATAGACCTAAAACGTTTTAAAGTCTATTAAAAAGAGAAAGTACACCTCTTTTCAGTGGTGTACTTTCAAACCAATCATTATTAAATATGTATTATTTTACCGAAAAACGATACAGGGATTTCGTTTGATAAACTTGCCCGGGGTTTAGGACAGTTGTTGGAAAATTAGGCTGATTTGGTGCATCCGGAAAATGCTGCGGTTCAAGACAAAAAGCTGTACGAAAGGAGTCTTTTTTACCGTTCTTCAATTGCACTTGCTCATTCATAAAATTACCGCTATAAAATTGTATTCCAGGTTCTGCAGTCAGAATATCCATAACAATACCCGATTTATCTCCAATCACATGGGCTGCTTTGTACCACTCGCCATCTTTCTCCTTGCTTAAGACAAAGTTATGATCATACCCCTTTCCAAAGCTCAGTTGCTGATCATTGGCATTAATATCTTTTCCTATTGGTTTCAAGGTTGTAAAATCAAAAGCTGTTCCCTTTACTGGTGCCAATTGCCCTGTTGGTATTAGTGTACTATCCACTGGTGTGTATTCATTCGCAAACAATTGAAGCTGATGATCCAGAATTGTACCGCTTCCCTCACCATTTAAATTAAAGTAAGCATGATTGGTCAAATTGATCACTGTCTTTTTATCGGAAGTAGCACGATAGGCAATCATCAATTCATTATTATCGTTAAGCGTATAAGTCACTTCCATCTGGATATTTCCTGGAAAACCCTCGTGCCCATCAGGTAAGGTGTAGGCAAATGTAAGGGATGATTTATCTGACGATTTTAAGGTCCAATTGGCAAAGTGCACTCCTTTGAAACCTCCATGTAACGTATTGGGTCCATTATTTACCGCCAATGTATAGGTTTTATCATCCAATTTAAATTTCCCCTTGGCGATCCGGTTACCAAAAGGCCCTACAATAGTACCAAAAAATGGTTCTTTGGGATTATTATAATCAGCCGCTTTAGAAAAACCCAAAACAACATCGCATAATTCACCCTTACTGTCAGGTACCCATAATCCCACTAAACGTGCACCAAAATTGGTAAAATAAGCTTGTACGCCATTTTTATTGCTCAGTTCATATAGATAAGCCTGTTTTTGATCAATAGTTCCGCTGAACTGTGCAGTATCCATGAAGGCCGATAAAGAATCTGCTTTTGAAGTTTTAGAACCCGTCGATTGCTGACAAGACACACAAAATGCCAACATTGCAGAAAGACCAAGCAAGGTCATTTTTCCTTTCATTCGTAATATTTTAAATGGTTTATAATCTTTGTTTAGATAGAACCTGCGTCCTTTTCTAGATTTTTTATAATTTTAGCGATTACAATATATAGGCTAAAGTCTTAATTTTTTTAGAAATTATAAGATTAAATTGTTTCATTTTAGCACTATTTTGTATCAATAACCAAATGATCATGATCAACCTGAAGTCTTTACGTTTTCTATTCTTTCTGTTGCTTCCGAGATTGCTCCATGCGCAGCCTTATTATTTTAATCATTATCAAATCAATGAAGGGTTATCAAATAATGCGGTCATCTGTAGTATGCAGGATAGTCAGGGTTTTCTTTGGTTTGGCACAAAAGATGGTCTAAATCGCTTTGACGGTAATAATTTCAAACATTTTGATGCCTCCAAATCTGGAAAAAACAGTTTAGGTGGCAATAATATCATCTCTTTGAAAGAAGACTTTCGAAAGAGAATTTGGATTGGAACAGATCAGGGAATCTATTGCTACGATCCTGTCGATGAACAATTTAGACTCTTGAGCAAACAATTTGAAAATGCAGACGTCCCTGTTATTATTACCGATCAACGCAAAAGGATCTGGTTTATATCAAATGGAATGCTCTATTGCCATGATTTAGTTAGTCACGCAATTCAACAATTTACAAAATCAGATCTCTATATTACCTCCATCAGCTGCACAAAAAGTGGCTCTGTATTTTTTGGAACTCCTGAAGGCAAAATCTTCCAGATAGGTCCTTCCGAAAAACCCGTACTCATACTTGATTTTCAGGCGAAATATGGTACTAAAGATTGGTTTAGTATTGAGAAAATAACAGAAAACCGCCAGGGAGACTTGTTGATTGGCACCTCAAAAACTGGTGTTTATAGCTATCGCTTTCAAGATAAATCCCTTAAGTCCATCCTTGGACCAGATCAACTGCATCAATTTCTCTATGTCAGAGATATTATACAGCCAAATGATCATGAATATTGGTTTGCAACGGAGTCTGGCCTCTTCATTTATCAAATTGCTAGCCGACGTTACATCAACATTCAGAAAGAACAAGAAAACCCTTGGGGTATATCTGACAATGCCATTTATAACATCCTACAGGATAAGGATGAAGGTATTTGGTTGGGAACCTATTTTGGTGGGATCAACTATTATCATAAGAACAATAGTATCATCGAAAAATTCCTCCCGCAAGATCGCCCCGGGAGCCTAAAAGGCTCTGTTGTACGCATTATCAAAAAAGATATCGATCAGAATATATGGATAGGCACCGAAAATGGAGGGCTATCTAAACTGGACCCTAAGTCGGGTAATATCCAAAACTTTTTCGATAAGCGGGGGAATCTGGCAAACAATAATATCCATGGCGTTCTTCCCATTGGTGATAAACTACTGATCGGTACCTTCGTCAATGGTCTGGACATATTTTCGCCAAAGCTTCAAAAAGTAATTTATCACATTGATCGCAATAACAATGCAAACCCTTCTGATCTACAAAGCAATTTTCTATTTTATCTCTATAAAACTCGAAAAGGAGAAATTCTCGCCGCTTCAACGCGCGGATTATACCGCTTTGATCTCGAAAAAAAATCATTCCATCTGATTGATAATGTCCCTGAATACATGTTTTATACGACTATTTTGGAAGATAAAGAGGGAAATATCTGGGTAGGTACATGGCGAGATGGGCTTTTTTGTTATAATCCGGCAACGAAGTATTTCAAGCATTTTACCCATCGCCAGAACGATCCCAATGCCTTGCCCAATAATAGGGTCAATAGCTTATTTGAGGACTCGCAAAACCAAATTTGGATAGCTACAGAAGGTGGAATGGCAAAGAAAAAACCAAATCAAGATAGCTTTGAAAACATTGGCTTGGCGGAAGGAATGCCAAGTAATGTGACACTCGCCTTTCTAGAAGACAAGCAAAACAACCTTTGGGTGAGTACTTCAAAAGGTCTGGTACGCTACCATCTTCCCAGCGGTAGAAAACGGATCTTCAACTTGGAGTCAGGCCTACCGACGATTCAGTTCAATTACAATTCATCTTTTGATGACGACAATGGGAACTTCTATTTCGGTACTATCAATGGCCTTATACGTTTCAACCCTGAAAAACTAAACCAAATTAACTATAAGAATCAAATACCGATTTATATCACTAATTTTTACATCAACAATAGAGCGATCAATCAATATACCGATGCAAGTATTCTATCAAAATCAATCTTATTCACAAAAAATATCAAACTAAAACACGACGAATCATCCTTCAGTCTTGATTTTGCGGCATTACACTACCAAGCCCCCCACTCTATTCACTATAGTTATAAAATGGATGGTCTTGACGATAACTGGATAGATATTACAAGCAATCAACGTGCTTATTTTACCAAACTTGCTCCCGGCAACTATGTTTTTACTGTAAAAGCGGAAGATCCCAATGGGAATACGATTCCTACTTTTGCCAGTCTTAAAATCACCATTCTTCCCCCTATCTGGGCAAGTGTACCGGCCTTTATCTGCTATGCACTCATTCTTGCCGGACTCATTATCTTTGTGATTCATCATTTCAATGAAAAGATCAAACAGCGCAATCGACAGCACCTTTTAACCGTACAAAATCTCCGTGAGCAGGAACTCTACCGTTCAAAAATCAATTTTTACACGGATGTCGCCCATGAGATACGTACGCCATTAACATTGATCAAAGCCCCGCTAGAAAAGCTTATGGATAAGGTAGATCACAATCCTGTAACAGACAAGCTATTATTGACCATGCAGAACAATACGGAGAAGTTGATTGCGCTTAGCAATCAGTTACTGGATTTTAGACAGGTCGAAACGGAAGGATTCAAATTACACTTTGAGTCAGAAAACATAAGCCAAACGGTTCAGGAAATCATCAACAATTTTACAGTCACACTCCAGGTACAGGGAAAGCAGATTGTGTCGCACATTATGCCCGATATTATAGGTCAGGTCGATATAGACGCTTTCGACAAGATTTGTTACAACTTATTGAATAATGCGCTTAAATATTCATCATCCTATATCGAAGTGAATTTGAATATGGATAAACAGAAAAATATCTTTATATTGACCGTGAAAAACGACGGAGCTTTAATTCCTTCAGAAGAAAGGGAAAGAATTTTTGAACCATTCAATCGTTTAAAACAAAATAAGAATGTTCCTGGAAGCGGTCTGGGCTTGGCATTGACAAGATCTCTGACGTTAAAACACCAAGGTATCTTGTTATATAGCACAAACGACCTCCAATTGAACGTATTTAGCTTGACGTTACCTTTGAATCACAATACAAACCCATAATTATGAATGCGAAATCCAATTTATTATTAGTAGATGATCATACCGAACTGCTCGAATTTATTGCAGATGATCTCAATGAAGATTATCAGATAACAACAAGTTCCAATGGAAGAGAGGCCTTGGACTTATTGTCCACGGAGTACTTCGATCTGATCGTAAGCGATGTAATGATGCCGGAAATGGATGGTTTTGAGCTCTGTCAAAGAATTAAAGAAAATATCGCTTATGCACATATTCCACTTATACTTTTAACGGCAAAAAATAGTATTGAATCAAAAATTCAGGGTTTAGAATTTGGTGCCGACGCTTACATTGAAAAACCTTTTTCGCCCGCTTTTTTAAGAGCACAAATAGCTAGTTTATTAAAGAATAGAGTTAAGGTCAAGGAGTTTTTTATTAAAAACCCGATGTCGCAAATACAGCAGATCGGCCAGAATCAGAGTGAACAGGAGTTCTTGCTGAAAATTGAAGAAATCATTATGCAACATCTCGATGATCCCCAGTTTAATGTCGATAGAATGGCAGATATTCTCTGTATGAGTAGACCTACGCTCTACCGCAAAATCAATGTGGTATCCAGCCTATCACCCAATGAACTGATTAATTTAACTCGGCTCAGAAAAGCGGCAGAACTGCTTATTCAAAAACAATATAAAGTTTACGAAATTTCTAATTTATTGGGCTACAGTTCCGCTACTCATTTCTCACGTAATTTTCAAAAGCAGTTTGGCCAAAGTCCTACCGAATTTCAGGACGCTCAAACTGCTTTATCTAAATCTTGAACAAGCAAATAATCATATCTGAATAAAAATAGGTGTCCGTCCAAGCGTGCACCTATTTTGTTGGTTCAACTTGCGCAAGTGTTGCATACTGTGCTGCATAAGTAAACATAAACATTCCCTCCAAATCATTCTTACTTTTATCATTTGCCCAGCCTCCAAGCAAGTCATTCGGCAGAAATCCATCTTTCAAGAAATGGGTATAGCCGTAATCCAAGTTTTCCTGAAAAGATTTTGCATACAGTCCAGCCTTGCTATAATTGGGAGATATAGCGGTATATCCTCTTAACAACACGCCGTTAAACCAATTATTAAAACCATCTGTTGCATAGGTATAGTGCTCAGGAATCTGCTGCCCTAACTTTCCAAAATAAATAAAAGTCGCATCGGCGAGTTTCTTACCATCTTCTAAATAGCTTTTTGCTTTCGTAACACGATATAAGTCGGCGGCTCCAGAAATCATCGTTCCACTATTATAGGAAAATGCTGTTCCAACCGCTTTTCTGAGCTCGGTATTTTTTCGATATTGTACGCCATTGACCGTTTCATAAGCTATAGAACAATCTGGAAAACAATCACCCATCATATCCGCATAAACACCCTTTTCATTAAGAAGATATGCCTTTTGCCAGTCATAAATCCTTTTAGCATAACGAAGATAAAAATCGCTCTTCCTCTCTTTTTTAGAAATACGAGTTAGTTTATCTTTCGGATCAATGGAATGCGCGAGGATTTGATCTCCTCTCTTTTTATAGATTTCATACAATGCAACAAGCGGACTAATAATCGGTGCATTACTACAGGCATGCTTAGTTACATATCCTGGGCCCCATGGGATTCCTCCATGCTCTTTCCCTTTCTCATCCAAAGTACAATCCCAACCATCAAGAACATAAGCAGTAAGGTACTCAGCTTCTTGCAAATAGCGTTCTTGCCCAGTCAAATGATAAGCTTCCAATAATTCCCGTACTAGCCACATCTGATCATCATAGACATTCAGTACTCCAGTTACATTTGCTTTTCCTTTTTCTCGGACGCGATCGACAGCATACACCGTCCATTCTTTATGTTGTGTAAAAGATGTTAGCGTAAATGTCCCTAAATAATAAGCTGCATTTGCATGAAGCTTAGCCAATAAATCCACATAGCGGGAGTAATACTTTCCGTAAAGCTCGCTATTACCTGCCTTTTGTTGCTTTTTCAAGCCACTCAACACAGCGTTTACAGCTTCTATGGAAGCAGAATACATCCATACACTAGCTGTTTCTTCGGATCGAACCTTCGTAAATGGGTTATAAAAACGATGCATTTTGAAATCTTCACCGGTAAAATAGACGTCCATTGATCGATCAATCAATTGGATTGCCCGTAAAAGATTCTGCTGACTTTTATTTTGATCATGTACTGATCTTTGGGTGTACAATTCTTGTGCACAAGCCTGTTCTACACAGAGGGGTGATACTGACAGAGAAATGAGAGATAATGCCAAAAAGGGCCGAAAGCGAAAGGATTTGAACATGATATGGTTTTTAAATTGATTACTTAGTTTTTCATTCGCTTTGGTAGAGCGCGATAACTGAGGTTGAAGATAAGCATTTTTGAACAAAAAAAATCGCATTTCAAAAAATGCGATTATATGGATTGTCCTCAAGCTCAGTCAACCGAGACTTAGTTCAGTCAACTAAGCTGCCATTGGCTGACGATGACGATTTACAAATTGCTTTTTCAATAGATACAATTTGTAATGGTCGTACAAACCAATGATTAAAAGAACAAAACAAACCACGTAAAATGTCTTATTCGATAAATAGGTGAATGAAATACCGCTCACAAGCCCTCCCATGACATAGGCTCCCACGATACTAAGCAGTAAATGGAATTTGTCGACCAATGCCTTATTGCTTCGGTTCGACTCCTTAGTGAACATCGAAATCAATATTGCTAAATCTGTCGTTAGCCCTGTCAAGTGCGTCGTTTTCACAACAGAATTCGATATGCTCGCTGTTAAACCATTTTGTAATCCCATTGCAAACAGCAATGCACCGACAAGAATCTCTGTTTCTTTCAAAGAATCTTCATAAAATACATCAAGATATATCCCCACAAATAATATACTCAGTATTTCCAATGCCAACGGAATGGAATGTGTCAGATAGGAGCTAAAACGTCCTTTACCATGAATGATGATAAGATTCGAAAGCATACTCCCCACTAGAAAAAGTAAAATCCAAAATAGCACTACTGCACCTTGATACCAATTTCCTTTCGCAATCTCTTGCGCAAAAACAGCATAATAACCTGTTACATTGGATGTAAACGAGAAAAAGACAATGACAGATGCGACATTGACCATTCCCGCAGAGAATGCAGTTATTCCCCCTAATTTGATATTATCTTGAATCGTTCTATGATTGCTATATTTTCTCAGCATATTTTTCCTTTCCTCCTTTTTTCAGCACAATTCGTGCGATTCCTTTCGTCTGCATATCCAAGTTAAGATGCAGTATCAATTGGTTTTTATTCAATTTTTGTATGACAAAGCTTTCTATAAGCTCATCATTTTTCCGAAGCTCAAGGATATGACCTCGTCCCTTCAAAAACCAATTGTATTGTTTGTCCTCATGATGGGCAATAAAATTTTTGTCACCCATTTTTTCAAAATGCCACAATCCATCCTGTAATGGTGGAAGATGCGCAATGGCAGCATCTTTTATCCCCTCATGGATAACTGCCTGTTTTTTGAATGTTGGAGATTTCTCCACTTTCTCAAAGTACCAACCTTGCTCTTCCCATTCTCCCTCTAAAAGCCGCTCAGGGTTTTCATAAAACATCACCATGGAGCTCGCTCCCAAAAGCAAAAAGGACAACAAAACAAAGTTGAACCGTGCCAATATTTTTCTCTTAATAATTAACATCCCATTTTTTGTTAAAAAATAAATCCGCCAAAACATTTCCTCCGGTTTTGTTTGTCCCGGGTCTTTCTACGATCGAGACATTCTTCTGCTTACTTTTACTCAAGTGAAGCAAAGCCTGTCCAACGTCGAAAAAATGCCGTGTTCTTTTTTCAAATTCATAATCTGTGGGAACTTTGACTTCATCAATCCGAGCTCCGCGCAAATAATGTTGTAAATAATTGAGATTGTCAGAACCGATGATATCTGTATAGATATTTAGCTTACGATTTTCATAACGATGACAGATCATCTGGCAGGCCTTCAAAAAGTCCTCCGATTGAAGATTACTGAGTTGGTCATCCAATGTGATTCCCAATAGTTCGCTGATCGATGTACTGCTCTTATTACCATAGACAAGAATGATTTCAAGTTCTTCGGCTGTCGATTGCTCTATACTATGAATCACAAAAAAAAGCGAATCAATCGTAAAATCACTTGGAATCAATACACGCATTGCCTTTGCCATATCCAATTATTTTTATACAAAATTAATAGGTCATCATGGCAACCGAATGAATCTGGAATTAACTTTCTATTAGAATTTTAAGACCGATATTAAAATGAGATTAAAAAAAAGATGCAGATTAAAATGGGATTAAAATTTAGTTCCGGCTTTGTAATATAACTCCGCTAGTGCCTTTCTATAGTCCGTAACAAGCTTCTCTTGCTTGATCCGCATTTCGATCAGCTTGTTTTCCCTACTATTAACAACAAACAAGGTTGATTCACCCAATTCAAACTTATTTAATTCTCCCTTAAGAAGCAGTTCCTGATTACTTATATTGATCGATTGAAGTTCAATCTGTTTACTGTAAGCATTTAAATCATTATACTTTTTAACGACTTCATTGTAAATATTTCTCTCGGTCGCAACCTGTTCAAATCGTAGCTGATCGTGCTTAATCCGGACCTCTTTGAGCTTCCCACGTTCGGCGCGAATAAAAAGTGGAAATGCAAATTCAAAACCTAGCTTATAGTTCTGCCAATTAAAATCATACTGTGGTGGTACAAAATTATTAAAACCGCGACGGCTAGAAATGAGCGTGCCCGACACATTCAATTTAGGTTTAAGCATTTCTTTTCGATAACGTTCTTCAAATAGCAGTTGCTGATTTTTACTAGCCAACTTGATCATTTCGGGATGAACAATTTTTACCGAATCCAGCAGTGACTCGATCAAACGATTATCCGGCAAAATAACTTGGCCTTCGAGCTTATGCGGTATGGCATGATCGGGGAGTTCTACTGGAAATTGTTGATCATTCCACAAATGATTGGACAATACAATTTTCGCATTTTTAAGTTCAACTTCATACTTTGAAAGTTCTATCCGTCGTTCTTTTACAACGACCGAAGCTTCGATGGAATCGATTACAGGTTTATCTCCCAGCAGAGTCTGCTCACTGATTGCTTTAAACCGCTGATCCGCTAATTTAACGCCCTCCAATAAAAGTTGGTATTGCTGGTAAGCAAAATACCAGTTCCAATAATCTGAAAGTGCCTGAAACCAAATGGCATTTATTTGTTTTATCTTTTCGCCTTCGAGGTAGCTGATCATAGCCTTTGCCTGCTGCAACGTATTTCTTCTGCTATCGACAATTAAACCTTGCCCCAATGGAATACTTAAACCGATTGCGGAAAGCCCTGCATTATTTGTTCGGGATTGCGGGTTTGTATAATCACCTACATTGCGATCATAAGCAATTTTCAGATCTGCGCCAGCTAACCAAAGTGGAATTTTCAACTCACTATTCCATTGATTGTAATAATCCGTCTTGCCAAAATGCTTATTTTTAAAACTGGAATTTAGCGTCGGATCAAACTTCCCTAACGCCTGTGTTACTTGGGCTTTTGCAGTTTCACTCAGCAGATTCACTTGTTTAACGATGGGATGATTGGCCATTAAAAGCTCTTCCATATCATCCACGGTAAAAGTATTCCTTGCTCCATACTCCTTTTCCTGAGCCGAAAGATGGGGAGAGAAAAAAAACCACAGCACAATAAAAATGAAATTCAATTTGCTCATATAACAATTACTTTTTCTCCCTTTCTTTTGGTTCCCTTTCCAAACTCGGCGGAAAACCATTTAACTGTCGCCATATCTCATACCATAATGGGACTTTATTTAAAATAATTCTTCCATAAGCACCTGAGCCTTGGTTTAGCTGGATCGGCCAGGGCTCGTCACCCTCAGGAACTGGATCTGTCGCGCGTATCAAAATCCTAAATCGTCCATTCGTACTACTCACTTTATCGATGACTGAAACTTTTCCGGCAAAGGTACCGACCGCGACAGACGGCCATCCGGAAAATTGGATCGATGGCCAGCCATCAAATTGTAGCCTTACATCACTTTCCGGCTCAATCAGTGGGACATCCATCGCGTTTACATAAAGTTCTACGGCAAGCAGTGGTTTTTTAGGCTGTAATGTTGCAACGGACTCACCCTCCTTCATATTTTCACCAATTCCTGCCTTAAAGGTTTTTACAATAAAACCATCTTGTGGAGCCCTCACGACATATAGTCCCCGACGGACATCAATATTGGATATCTCATTTCTCAGTTTGGCGATATCCCCTTGTACAGAGGCCTTGGAGGAAAAAGCCGAACTTAAATCAGACTGCGCCTTCGCCAATGATTCATTATACTTTGCACGGATGTTGTTTAATTCGATACTGGCATTCGTTAATGATTGTCTTGAATTCGACAACTTGTTATCTGCACTTACAACTTTAGCTCGATCATTTTGCAGATTTAAGCGCCTTGTTTCGATATCTGTTAACGAAAATAAGCCGTCACGATAGCCCTCTTCGTACCGTTTGAGCCGCTTTTCACTAGTCTCAAAAAAGCTCATGACAGCGACCAATTCTGCACTATCTATTTTTACCAGATTTTGAGATTGGATCACCTTATTTTTAGCTGACGCAAGCTGAAAATCCAAACCATTTCGTAAAGCCTGAATCTGCGCTTCAGTGGCTTTCATTTTTTGATTAGCAGCATCTTCTCCGCTTTGTTTGGCATTCAATTGCTCTTCTAATCGCAATGGTAACATGGGATCAAAATAAGATTGAGAAGTCTCCGAAAGCACTAAAATCGTATCACCTTTCTTTACTTCCTGTCCTTCGGTGACTGCCCAATATTCGATGCGGCCACCAATCTGATTTTGGATAGTCTGCGGTCTATCTTGTGGACGTAAAGCCGTAACCGTTCCTACGCCAGGAATTGTCTGCCTCCATGGGAGAAAAAGTGCTAATACAAAAACAATCCCTGAAAACACGAGAATTCGCCCCAAGACGAGGGATCCCCGCTCTTTCAATAACTTATCAACCGCATCATGGGAAAGATCTCTCCAAGAGAGCGTTTTCTGATTCGAACGATCCTTATTAATCAACATAAACCGCAGCGTCCTCCTCCAACGCAAGATCCGTTACAGCCGCCAATTTGACAACTCCAGTAAGCATATCAAAAATAGTATTCAAATTTGTCATCAATTTTTCAATGGCATAACCAATTTGAACGATGACAACTTCAGCCGCCACAAATTGACCAAAAGTCATTTGCCGCTCAACAACAAAATAGGATCCAAGCAAGAGCATCGCGCCAAACAACAAGGTCCGAAGCAGGACAGAACCAATAAAGAAACGCTTTAAAACCTTAAAATGATCGTTCCTCGCCCCTAAATACTTACTGACAATATAATCTGTTGTTTTTGTCACTTCGTTCATTTTCGTCTCATCAGCACGATAATGGTCAATTTGTCCGGCAACAGATTCCAAATAGGCTACCGTCTCATATTTATATTCAGACTCTTCAATACTTGTTTTCAACCCTCTTTTATAGTATAAAACAAGTATCGTAATAACCGAAAAAATGACAATAAGGCCAAAGGCCAGAAATGCAGGATGATAAAATGATAATAAGACCACGCTAAAGAAAATTGTCACAACCGCGGCGATGATATCGATCAAAAGTTTGATAATTCCCTTTTGAATAATGATAACATCAAAAAATCGGTTGACCAACTCCACAAGGTTTTTTCCAAGTAACTCTTTAGGTTTAATTCTTGGCAAGCGATACGAAAATTCAATTGCCGATTTTAGAAAGATTTTCTGCTCCAAATATTCGACTAAGGTCAATTGTCCGATCAATAATACACCACCCACAATCACGCCAAATAACACAAAAGCAATTAAGATATAGGTAGAGCTATACATTGCTCCATTGCTTAAAAAATTAAAGATTGCTGTTATCCCTATTGGAATAGTCAAACTAAAAATCCCGATGACAATAGCATAAATAAATATATAATTGATTGTTTTTCGTTCAGTATGTAATAGGTTTGCCAACCGTTGTAAAGGCGATGGTCCACCTGGTATATGCCCCATAAAAGTAGATAGAAGATAAGTTAGAAATGATGAATTTCAGCTAAAACAATGGTAAAAACTCCGAGTGATCATTCTATTAGTCCGATTTCTCTGTTTCCAATATTTGATTGCTCTTTAAACGAGACCGTAGAACGAGTTTGGCGCTCAACTTTACGGAGTGCATTAGCGACATTAAAAAAATTGCGTGTTTTCTTTTTATAGGTATAATCTCGTGGTATTATGACCTCATTTACAGACTGTCCTCTGAGATAATGCTGCAAATAATGACTATTATCGGTACCCAAGATATCTGCAAAAATACTGAGCCTACGATTTTTATAGCGCTGATAGATTACGCTACATGCTTTTAAAAAAGATTCAGATTGAAGTGTTTCCAGTTGATCTTCCAACCCAATTCCGAGTAATTCACTCGCAGAAGTGCTGCTTTTATTGCCATACACAAGGATGATATCAATAGAATCAGCCGTTGACTCTTCAATACTTTGACGCACAAAATGGAGTGAATCAACTGTAAAATCACTAGGTATTAATATACGCGTTGTTTTAGCCATGCTTTTTTTTAGCAAAGTTAAAACGCACACATGGCAACGGAATGAATCTAAAATTAGCTTTCCATTAGAAAGCTCGCAACAGTATTAAAAGGAGATTAGAAATACCATTGAAATTAAAATTACATTAAAATCGAAGATAAGTGGGCAATTCAATTTCTACGGTTGTACCTTCTTCTACAACAGAATTGACCTTTAATGTCCCCCCATGGAGTTTAATAATATTTCTGGCCAACGGGAGACCAATACCATAGCCATCAATTCCACTTGTGTTGGAGGCTCTAAAATAAGGATCATAAATATGATCCAATTCCCGAGAGGGTATTCCGATACCTTTGTCTTTTATTAGAATAAAGACTTTATTGTCCAATGCACCCAAAGCAATATAAGCGGTTCTATCGGATGAATATTTACAGGCATTGCTGATAATATTGGATAGGGCAAGCTGTAACAAAATTGCATTTCCATTCACCTTGAGTCGCATACTATCATCTGGTAACAGACTGAAATCTGTAATAATCTTAAATTTGTCATTGATGGCCTTAACAGTCAGCTCGGCATCCATCACAATCTGATCAATACGAACGGGGCTAAATGCGGTTGCATTATTTACAAAACCTGTCCGCGCCAACAGTAAAAGTGCTTTTGTTTTTTTTTCCAAATGTTCTGCCGATTCAATGATCTTAAATAATGTTCGTTGGTACTCCTCTGTTGTTCGTTCTTTGGATAAAGCAAGATCCGCCTGTCCTATGATGGATGTCAATGGCGTATTTAGTTCATGTGATGCATTGCTGATAAAGTTCTTTTGTGTCTCGAAAGAGGTTTCCAAGCGCGTTAACATCCGATTAAATGTGAGCGCCAGACCATGAAGCTCACCTTTATATTTATCCTCATCCAATCGCTTATAGAGATTTTCCGAACCAATCTCTTGCACCTCCTTCATCATCGTCAATATTGGCTTTAAGAACGAACGTTTCATAAAAACCGAAACCACGAAAATAAAGAGAATTCCCAAAATCAGACTGATAATAAGCAGATTCCGAAGATAGGCCAAATGATGTGTATAAAAGTAATTTTCAGCAGAGGCCCCAACAATATAGTGCCGGCCATTTTGGGAGAAATATTTAGTTGAATAGAATTGATTACCCGACTTGAAATTTGAGCTTCCCTTTTTATTGATTTTATCCCAAAGTTCTTGATGAAATCCCTGGCTTCTTAAAATAGTACCTTTGCTATCAAACTCCACCAAAAACTCATGCTGATTATTGAGGTTCTCAATAAAATCAAGGCTCCACTGATCCGTTTGGGTAGCAGATTTACTGTTCAGGAATTTTTCAGCGGCAATATTTCGCCGCAGATCCAAACGTTTATAAAAATCTGTAAAGGCAAAATTCGTTATGGAATAAAAAATAAATCCTACAAAACAACTCACATATACGACAAGGATCGCGATGAGATAAATAAGCTTTCGGTTATAATTATGCATTTTAAACTATTCAGTCTTCAATCTTTAAAACGTATCCCATACCAATTACCGTATGAATCGCTTTTTTACTGGTCACTTTTTCGATCTTCTTTCTCAAATAATTGACATATACATCAACGACATTTGATCCAATATCAAAATTTATCCCCCAGATCTTATCCAGTAATTCAGTTCTTTCAAACACTTTTTTGGGACTTTGGATAAACAACAAAAGCAAACGATACTCTGTACTAGTCAAATTGAGCTCCTGCCCTTCACAATAGGCTATTTTTTTATAATCATCAATACTCAGAAAACCATAACTAAACGTGTCTTTCGATGGTTGCAAGTCACGCTGTGTTGCCTGTACGATAGACTGTTGTCTGCGGATCAATGAACGTATCCGAGCCTTCAATTCAATGAGCTTAAAGGGTTTGGAAAGATAATCATCAGCACCATTATCGAGTCCGAGCACCACATTCTCCGGGGTTCCAAGTGCAGTCAGCATCATAACAGGTAAATCTGTATAGCCCCATTGCCTGATCTGCTTACAAATATCTAGTCCATTAGTTCCCGGCAAAAGAATGTCCAGTAGTACAAGGGAGACATCTTGCTTCGCCAAAAGCTGTTCCAGACCTTCCGAACGCCCCAGATGAATGACTCTATAGCCATCCTCGCCTAAGCCTTGTACGATCAAATCAGCAACATCCTGCTCGTCTTCTACCAAAATAATTTTTTGCTCCTCCATATTTGTTATGATGTGTAGCTCCCTTTCGGGTGCTACGATCCAAACCATAAAAATAACGATTTGACCTAAGAGCCGCAAATTCCATTTTACTGAAATGCATCAATAAAAGATCCAATCCTTTAACAATTTTGATTAACCTAAGATTAACAGGCTTTAAGTCAAGATCCGCTATAAACACCTGCCGACATTTGAAGTTTTCGGGAACTGTTCCACACCGCATAAATGACCAGTATAAAAATAACCCAGTCGATCACTGCACTCGCCACATAAATGCTATGAATACCAAAATATTTTGGTACAATAATCAAAATAGGAATATAGAATACGACCTGCCGCAATAGGCTAATAAAAGTTGCTGGTCTAGCATGGTCAATGGAAGGAAACCAAACCATGGCCATAAAAACAAAGGGGAGCACGAGCAACACGCTCATATAAATTCTAAAATCCAACAATTGTTGCAACGAAAATAAAGTATGTGGTATCATAACAGCCATTACTCCTGCAGGGTAAACCATCACCAGCAACCAAAAAGGAAGTAGAATTAGCAGTCCTGTAATAGCAAATAAACGATATGATTCAATGCATCTTGCAAAACGCCCCGCCCCATAATTCATGCCTGCAACAGGCTGTAAAGCACGCATAAGGCCCCAAAGCGGCGTGTTCAACAGAATATAAAAACGATTGACAGCGGTAAAGAATGTAATATCCATTTCATTGCCGTAACTGGTCAATGCATTGAAAACAACAATATTTTGAATGACAATCATGATCATCATAACGAAACCAGGCATACCCAAAGAAAGCGCTTCCTTTAAAATGGGTAAATCCCAGGATAATGACCAAAACTTGGTTGTGAAAGAAGCTTTACCGCCAGCATAATACCATACACCTAAAATCGTATAAATAATCATCGACACATTCGTCGCCCAGGCCGCACCAGAAACACCCCAGCCGAAGCTGCGTATAAAAAGCGGTTTGAGCAGCACATCAATGAGTAAACCAACGGCAATCATCCAGGCCGCAGTTTTCATGCGTCCCTCAGCTCGAATGATCATGTTGAGTGCTAAACCATAAATCCAGAAAAAACTCCCCAATATGGTCGCCCGGAAATAATCGACCCCAAGCGATAGTATATCACCACGCCCTCCCATCATGTAGACTAGTTTTTCTGCAAATACATAACAAGGCAATGTAATAGCTATGGAGAAAAGGATAGTTAAAAAATTAATACTCCCAAACGATCTAAACAATTTGTCCTGCCGGTTCCCACCAATCCAAATACTAATTGCCGCTCCCATACCGGTACCTATCAAGGTCCCGAATCCTTGGGCAAACTGTGCTAAAGGATAGGTCACACCAACTGCAGCCAAAGCTGTATTATTGATTAAATGCCCTACAAAAATACCATCCAAGAAATTATTCAGACCATAAAGGAGCATGGCGATCACTGCAGGCCACGACATCTGCCACATCACCCTGCTCAGCTTCGCGTTTAAAATCAGTTGCGTCTGTTTTTCCATAACACATTCTAAACATTAAGCCTGAATTTCTTCGCTTTCACTGCGACGATCAGTGGCCGATTTATCCTCAGATACCCCCGCTTTCCAATAGGAATAAGCATAGAGTTCTTTCCTTTCCCAGCCAAGATCCTTACGTAAGTAATTGCGAATTTCCTTCACCGTTGAAAACTCAGCGGCCACATAGGCAAATTTATCCTGTTGAGGCAATGATCTTATCTTCACTAAATCTGCCAAAAGACTTCCTTTTTGCGGCATATCATTATGCAGCCAAATAAAATCGATGTCTGCTTTGGTATCCAATTGCTGTATATCCTCGCTACCATGCACCTCGATCATACAAATCCCCTTTGCCGAAGCTGGAAGATCTTCCAGAATAGCACCTAAAACCGGAATGGCCGTAGCGTCTCCTACAAGAAGATAATTTGCTGCGACTCCATATAATTCCGTTTTCCCATGTTTCATCAATACGCCAAGTGTATCTCCAGTCTTTGCAGTTATTGCCCAGGCAGAGGCCGGACCTTCGTCACCATGAGCAACAAAATCAATCCATATCTCATTTCGATCAAGGTTTATACCACGATGTGTATATGTACGTATTGTTGGCCGAATAGCTTCATCCATAGGCTTCCACAGTCCCCGTTCGTAATCGAATTCAGGAAAATAAACCGTATCTACACCATTTGGAGGAATTAAAATTTTATTATTTACGCCAACCGTCGTATCAGCAATTTGCTGCACGGCATCGCCCTGCAAATAGACCCGAATATAATGTGGTGTCACGTATTCTTTCCTGCTAACAGTCAGAATGGCCTGTATCACTTTCATTTCATCTTTTCCCATGATTTTTAATTTAATGCATATTTGACAGAAAGACTATTATTAAGAATCTTTCTAAACAAAGATAATTATTAGATCCTAGCCCACTAGGGCCCACATCCAATTAAAAGTTCCGTAGAAAGGAATAAAAAGTCCGCAAATTGTGAAAATGGTTTTTCTGAATGCTAAAAGTTTCTTTTCAGCTTACTGGGAGGAATCCCAAATTTACGTTTAAAAGCATCTGAGAAATGACGCTGATTTTTATAACCGACTAAGTCGGAAACCTCTCCGATCGTCCGATCCGCTTCTAAGATCAACTTTTTAGCGTGCTCCATTTTTGCATCATGCCAAAAGCCGAAAACAGTTGTTCCAAAGAGCTCTTTAAATCCCTTTTTTAAAGTAAATTCATTGGTACCAACAGCATGCGCTAGATTGATCAGTGTACTATTCCCATCAATGTTTTGCAATAAAAATTCCCTTACAGCATAAATTTTATCGATGTCTGTCTTTTTTAAGGATACAGCAGCTCGATCATCTACCTGCAGCTGTTCGAGCTGGAGAAGCAATAACTCCATAATCTTTGCTTCCAAGTAGATTTTCTTAAAAATACCTTTTCGTTCACAGCGGGTTATGCCATCGATAATTTCATACATCTCATGGGTAATCTGCCTATTTAGATTCATCAACAAGCCCGATCTACCTCGATCAATAGCATTCCTAAACTCATCAAAGAACTTTGAATCTTCAGGTAAAAACTTCTTAAAAAATTCAGGCGATAAATTTATTTCACACAGCTGAAATTCCTGATCTCCCCATTCCATTCTTCCACAGATCGAATTTCCATAGATAATATTATGTTGATGGGCATCAAAACTTACACCGGACGGCATCATTTCTCCACTAGCGTAACTGCTGCCCTTCAGGGCAAAGTGCATTTCGACAGTTTCAAAATCACTTTCGAAACGAAAACGCATTCGCTTAAATAAATTAGCATGACCATAACCAATATGAATGCCATCAAAGAAAATTTCCTTATAAAAGCCTTTCCCAAAAGAAGCATCCAGATGCGTTATGGATTCATAGATTCCCGTATCAAGAGAAAAGCAAGTATTTGGATAATTCCGCTCTAGCAGTAAATTTGGGGAATCAATTTCATATAGTTTAAGTGCCATTATTAACTTCCTGTAATCAGTTTCAAATAATACCGGTCTTTTTGCTTGGGAGGTTTCTTTCAAGAAAAACTCCTTTCGACGGACATTTTACTCCTTTATCCAGACCCTATAACAGTAGAATTGCCGTTACCTTTAGCTAAAGTATAAAATTATTTAGAATCATTCTTAATTATTTAAAAAATAATTCACCATGTATACAAATAGCAATCAAAATATACCTTCAGACGATATGGATAAAATTGCAGAGAAGGCCATGGACTCCGGCCTTATTATGAACGAGAGTATCTACAATAATATTAAAATTGCTAATCCGAGGGCGACTAAACACGATATTATCCTAGCAGCAGAAAAGGCAAAAGTTCTGGATTTTGCCTGGGAGTTTCCAAAGGGCTTGGACACCCTAATTATTCCCGGTAAACCGCTATCTGTACTTCAGCAACAGCAAATTCAGCTGGCACGTGAATTTTTAAGGACATTGTCCTAAATGTCGACAAAGTAGCCCATGCCATTACTTTTGAGTGCGGTAATGGCATGGGAAGTTGGTTGGAATGCTATTGCCGAACCCATCCTTCGATAAGATCCCGATGTTGTTCAACCCATTTTTTTGCAACAGCTTCTTTATTTTTGCTGCCTTCCATCTCCGACAACAAATCTGCCATGGTTGTTTCATCAAAATAGATTTTAGAAAAAAACTTTGCTAACTCAGGCTGTTCTATTTTAAACGCCTTTCGTGTAAAAATTTTAATTTGCTCTGCATCGCCCAACGTCTTTTTAGGATCTTCCAGAAACTTCAATTTCATTTTAGCAAACATCCAATGGGGCTGCCAACCGGCAACAACGATCCACCTTCTCGCTTTGATTGCATTTTGTAATTCTGTGATCATAGCTACAGTAGAGGAATTTATATGTTTGTAATCCAATCCGTAGTCTACAATAACCTGATCTACCGCCCTTGTGATTCCTGCGCCTTTTTCAATGCCAATAATTTGTCCGTTGAACTCTTTACGATGTGTTTTCAATTCTTCAATGCTATCAATTGTTACGTAATCCGGTACAACAAGTCCATTTCGCGCATGGTTATAACTCGTTCCAAGCTCTTCAATATTGGGGAATTTAGCCACTTTACTTCCATGGGTCAAAGGTAGCCAGACATCCATATATAGATCTGTATCACCATTATTCATCGAGGCTAAGATCATATCTGGTGTAGCGCGTTGGATAACGACGTGATACCCCTTTTCTTCCATAATAACTTTTGCGACCTCTGTCATTGCGACTCCCTCGGCCCAACCATCGACCATACCGATATGGATCATCTTTTTATTTCGACCTGTCGTACATGCCGCCATCAACAGTACAATCAGACAAAATCCTATGAATTTAATTTTTCTCATATTATGCGTTCTTTTTCACAAAACCTTGAGTAATTCGATCAAGAATAATGGCAAGGATGACGACAGACAATCCGCTTTCAAATCCCAGCCCAATATCCAAATTATTGATACCCTCCAATACTTTTTCTCCTAATCCTCCAGCTGCAATCATCCCAGCAATCACAACCATCGATAAGGATAATAATATGGTTTGGTTAATACCCGCAAGAATCGTTTTCGTAGCCAAAGGCAACTCTACTTTAAATAAGATCTGGCGATTGGTCGCTCCAAAAGAACGTGCAGCCTCTACAATATCCTTTGGCACTGCATCAATTCCCAAAGTTGTCAAACGGACAGCTGGGGGCATCGCAAATATAATGGTAGCAAAAGCCCCAGGTACCTTACCGATGCTAAAAAAGAGCACTGCTGGAATTAAGTAGACAAAGGCAGGCATCGTCTGCATCAAATCAAGCAATGGACGAATGATTTTTGCGGCTAACTTATTTTTTGCAGCCCATACGCCCAAAGGGACTGAAATAACCAGCGCTGTCGCCGTCGCGACTAATACCAATGCTAAGGTTTCCATCGTGGCGACCCAAAATCCCATGAGATAAATCAATGTTAACCCTAACACTGTTGTCAATGCTACCCCTTTACCCGATTTCCACCAGGCTAATGCCGTGAATAAAGCGATCAGAATAAAAAATGGAATGGTTGTTAATACCCATTCCAATCCTAGAATTGAGGCATTACCCGTGTTTTTTATCAGATTAAAAAACGGTTCTAAATGATCTGTCAGCCAATTGACGGCTACAGCTATATATTGTCCTATATCAATTACTTTATTCATTTCTACTGATTATTTGCTTTCTCTTTTAATTCAATAATTTCTTCTTCATTATATTTTGTCGCCTCGATAATCAAAGAGGTTTGTGTAACGATACCCAATAAGCGACTGTGTTCATTCACAACAGCAATGGGCGATCTAACCTCTGATATCAAGGGCAGCATTTCTTCTACGGTCACTTCCTTTGACACCGTTGGAACGTTGGTATGTATAATGGATTCCACTGTAGGTTCCTTGCGCTTGGCCGACTGAATAACTTCATTTATGTGAACAAATCCAAGAAAAGTATCATGTGCATCGACTACAGGCAGAATTTCGATTCCAGTAGCTCTCATTTTCCGCAAAGCCCCCTCCGGACCGTCTTTTTTGAAACGTACGACAGTGGGTTTTTCAAACATCAGCGATCCCGCTGAAATAATGGATTTACGATCCACCTTTTCCACAAAGGCTTTAACATACTCGCTTGCCGGATTTGTAAGGATATCTTCCGCTGTACCAATCTGCTCAATAACGCCATCCTTCATAATGGCAATACGATCGCCTAATTTGATTGCTTCATCTAAATCATGCGTAATAAATACAATTGTTTTTTGCAGATTATCCTGAAGTTCAAGCAGCTGATCTTGCATTTCAGTTTTAATCAGTGGATCCAATGCTGAAAACGCTTCATCCATCAGTAGTACCTCCGGGTCATTTGCAAGCGCACGGGCTAAACCGACACGTTGCTGCATACCACCAGAGAGCTGAGCGGGCAGCTGCTGCTCGAATCCATTCAATCCTACTATATCAAGTGCTTTTTGGGCTTTCGATTGGCGTTTCTCCTTATCCTCCCCCCTGAGTTCCAAACCGAAAGCCGCATTGCTTAGCACTGTGTGATGGGGCAACAAACCGAACTTCTGAAAAACCATGCTCATTTCTGTTCGGCGAACCTCAAGGAGATCCTTATTATTTTTTCCGGTAATATCCTCGCCATTAATAAATACTTTGCCCGAAGTTGGTTCATTTAAGCGATTGAGACATCGAAGCAAGGTAGACTTGCCGCTGCCAGAGAGCCCCATGATAACAAAAAATTCCCCTTCGAGAATTTCAAAATTAGCTTTGTTGATCCCAATCGTACAATCCGTCTTTGCTAAGATCTCCTTTTTGGAGAAACCTTCGTTCAGCAATTTCAGAGCTTGCTTCTTCTGTTTCCCAAAAACAAGCACCAAGTCCTCTACTTTTACTTTTATCTTTCTAGTTTTATCCATTCTTTAATTTTTTTAAACATAAGTAAACCATCCGGGCACAAGTGATCCACTAAGGCTAAATACCTACGTCGCTTTCATTGAAATAAAATATCCCTACAGTTGAGTTCGTTTGATCGAAATCCTACTATTCAGTTCAATCAACTTATTAACTAACATACTTTACTCTCGGTTCGATAAGAGCAATGATGAAAAAGAAACTAATCTTTTAAAGACGAAATGCAGTAAAGCATCTCCAAAAATATACTTCAACAAGTATTACGAACAACCTAGACCATGCCGTTTAGCGCCCTGGCCATAGCGGAATAAACTCACGCCATTCTGTCTTTTGACAGTACAAAGGTACGAAAAATAAATTAAACGACTTTTTTACAACATATAAACCTATAAAACAACAACTTATAAACTGAAAGAAGTTTATCAATTTTATTAGGTTCCCCTATGGTCTCATTGTTAAAACAGCCGATCCTTCAGCCCATATTGCAGACACAGAGCCTTTGCCTTTTCCGCAAATGCCTTTCTATAATATAAGGGTAGTTTTCCATCGGTGCCAAATAATCTTTGGTACTTTGTTAATAACTGAGGATAATGCTGTTCAACTGCCCGCAAGACTAAAGTCCGATTGTCGCTGGGACCTGAACCATATAAAGCTAAGGTAGCAGGGAAAATATAATTTGCACTCATAGATTGAAAAGCGGCAAACATCTGATCGAGATGAACTCCAGTGTCAGAAATAAACGGCAATAGCGGCATTAAACTCACTCCGCTGCAAAGACCTTCAGAACGCGCTTTTCCAAGTGCTTCCAAACGAAGTTCTGGAGATGGTGCCCCTGGTTCGAAAATTTTAGCGATAGCAGCATCTATCGTCGAAAATGAAAACGTAATAAAAGCGCCATGTGTCAACTTATCTTGAAGATCAAGAGGAAGTATAGCTTCTGCATTGATCTGCTTCAACAAATCAAAATCCCTGCAGACTAAATTCGATTTTGTGATAATATGTACCGGAAAGCGATAATGAAGAATAACTTCCAGCAATTTTCGAGTCAGCAATTCCCTCTCTTCAAATTGCAAATAAGGATCTGTAGCAGAAGATAATACGATTATGCCATATTGCTTTCGACGGGCACGAAGCGCTAATGCTCGCTCCAACAAGTCAACAGCATTACTCTTGATGCTCAGCTTTTCAGCCATATTGAGCCCATATTGACTACCTCTAATATAGCAATACAGGCAATTAAAAGAACAGCCACTATAAGGATTTATGGTATAATCGTCAAGAAACCAAGGATCCCTCCGTTTGGTTTTATTAAGAATGGACTTAGCAATTACAACTTGCATACGTTATTTTATCGTTATAATTCCACTATCGTGAAGGAGCTGAACTTCATGTTATTAAATCCGGACCGAAAAATACACCGGACGGAAAATTTCTGTGAAATTATTCATATTAATAGATTTATCAAAACTCATTTCATCTACACATCACCTCAATTGGGCTATTTCTTTGGTCTTGGTTTTTAGAAATTTGTGTTACCAAAAGAAAAAAACAAGGCACAGCAATCTGAAAATAAAATCTGGTTTATCACCTGCAGCCCGCCTGGATTTGCAAATAATTACAAATATTTCATTTTCAATACTTAATAAAGGCATTTATTCATTACCTTTATGTCATTGAAACAAAACTCAACTCAAGCCATGTTTATCGGCGCTGTCAAATGGTTCGACAATAACAAAGGATTTGGTACTCTTGCGTTACCTTCCGGAGAAGAACTCTTTGTGCATATACGTAGGTTTAAAGTTCCTCCAGAACATATTATTCAACCTGGAGAAGTGATTGTCGGCGATAAAAAACCTGATTCCAAAAGGAATGGTTACCTCGCCCAAAACTGCAGGATTCTCAAAAGACCCGAGGACTGGAAATACGTCATCTCCCTCCTCGACAAAGAACATACCGTACTCATCCCCGACAGTCACGGTAGAGAACAAAAGCACAACTTAACCTCATTGACCGCAAGACAACTCCTAAGAACCCAGCCCAAAGAACATATATTGGCAATGCTTACCGCTAATTTCGACGCTCATTTCAACAGCTCAGTTTTTATTCCTTATGCCGAATTGATTGATAAAAGTGTCACTGGTGTTTTCGAGAAAGAAGTTGCTTCCGATTTACTTTCCAAAGTGTACGAATACTTTGGAAAACATGTTTCCCATCAGATTTTATTTCGGGTATGGAAAGAAAGAATGTTCAGATATATCGGTTATCCGGCCGAAGGCGACTACGAAATACCTGAAGTCGTATTTAATCTGAACGCAACTGAAATCAATTGTGCGGATCTTGATAGAATCAACACGTACAGCTTTGGCAAATCTTTTTGTAGTGATTTTGTAAATGCTTTATTTGAAGACATAGAAACAATGGACAAAAAGGATATTGAACCTTTGTTACCATATCTTGAGTTTTTGGAGAATGAAGATTCTATCGAAAAAATACAGACTCTTATGCAAGAATAGCTGAGTCGAATGCCTGCCACCAAACCCCAGTCTATTTTTTTGGAAATATCATCCAAGAAATCATCAATTAAGGCAAGAAGCATAGAAGGGTGATTATTGAAAAACCTGTAGAATTGACCGCTACAGTCTATTCTACAGGTTTAAATCGAAGTGCACTGAGACTTACCTTCTCACCATCACCTTCGAGAAATGAAACCATAACTTTATACTTTCCTGGGGCCTTAAATTTCATCCATCCCCAAGGGTACCAATTATACACAGAAGCGGCCGCTTGCTGATTCTGTACAATCTCCCCAGCTGAATTTTCAATCTTCCACACTACTCTCCCCTGCCCCGTATAATTTAGATCAATTTGATAATAGCCTGGCTTAACAATATCTATAGCATACGTTAGTTTACTTTGATCAGTCCATTCCCCTACTTGAACAACGTGCTTCCATTCACCGAATTTCTCCATCCAGGATTTCCCCGTTTTATTGCATCCTTCAACTTCGGCAAAGTCTACCGGAAGAATTGTCTCCATACCTGGATCAATGCCCAACATCTTATCAATAACGGGCGCTTCCTGCATAACGACCTCAATCACAGAAACCAGCGGATCCGGAGCAACCGATGGGGTATTGATTTTCAACCATTTTCCATCGATCGTGTAATTCAAGGACTTTTTGCCGTTGGAAGTTAAAAGGCTAATCGACTTTATCCCTTTTGTTAGGCCCGGAACAAACAATTTTCCATTGTTTGGCCAGCGATAGACCAACAATGAAATTTTACGTCCCTGTACAGTAGCATCCCCCCAGGGCAAGGCATGCCCCCAAGGTGAAGCTTGCGCACCATAAACGGCCTTTGGATATTTTCGGATCCAGGCACCAGCACCGCGCAAAGCTAAACTCGCGGGCTCTGGAATAGTCCCATCTGGTTTAGGCCCAACATTTAACATATAGGTCCCACCCCGACCAATAGTCGACAAGGTACGTGACAAGATCTCACGAGCACTCTTCCAATTATTGTCGTACCAAGCATAACCCCAAGAGTCGTTGGTTACATCTACTGCTTCCCAAAGACCTGGAACATTCTGCCGCGGTACTTCCATATCCCCCAAAGTAGAATAATCACCGAGCCCGTGCCCAACACGCCCCGACACATATGCTCCAGGTTGATTTTTATGAACCAATTCGACAAGTTTCTGTGCGTATTTCTTATCCATTCCACCCGGAGTATCGAACCAGACCAATTCTATCGGCCCATACTGAGTCGTAATCTGATTCACTTCAGGATAGCATTTCTCCCAAAAATAATCGTCAAATGTTTTCGGCTGACCAAGCGCATCCACCTTGGGACCTCCATTTCCACCAGGATAAGTCCAATCCTGATTTTGCGAATAATAAAAGCCAAAACCGATCCCCCCTTCCTTACATGCTTTCGCGAGCTCAATCATTGGATCACGCTTAAAATCAGTCGCCTCAACAATATTAAACGAATTCACCTTAGAATGAAACATCGAAAATCCATCGTGATGTTTGCTCGTAATCGCGATATAGCGCATCCCAGCATCTTTTGCAAGCTGTACAATCGCTTTAGCGTCAAAATGATCTGGATGAAAAGACGCCGCCGCTGCCATGTAATCAGCGGCAGGGATATTGGCCATGCTTTTGTTCATGAGCCATTCCCCTATGCCATAAAACGTTTTCCCTTTCCAGGTATTCGCCAGCTGCGAATAGATCCCCCAATGGATAAACATCGCATATTTGCCGTCACGAAATAATTTACCCCTATTTTTGGAGATCGGATTCCTCCCCCCTTCACCATTCCACATTTGTTCCATCTGTTGCGCTGAAGCCTGGTTCACAACCAACCCCGCCAGTGCTAGACAAAACAAGATCTTTTTAATACCCATTTTTAACATCCTACACTTTAGGCAAATTATAGCCATTATGATAAACTTTCGCTAAGTAATTGTCCGCATCTTTATCATTGAAACTACGCTTTTGTTTATCCCAGAACAATTTCTTCTTGGTCCGATAAGCTATATTTCCCATCTGTGAGAATATCGCAATATGTGCCCCGGCTTCTATCGGCGCATGTAGACCTTCCACCGATTTCTTTCTAACAGCGTCAACAAAATTAACCATATGCTTGTCTAATCCATTGTCTTGTGAACGTTGAAAAGAGATAGCATCCATTCGTCCTTTCTCGGGAATCACTTCCCAGCCCTCACGATTAACAACCAAGGTACCATTATTACCGATGAATGCAACTCCGTGAGTCTTCTGGTAAGGACCCAGATCTATACCTGTTGCCTGCTCCCATTGAACATTAAATCCATCAAACTCGTATACCGTTGTTAGGCTATCTGGTGTTTCAGCGGCATCGTCAGGATAAGCAAATTTACCCCCAGCAGCCATAACCGAAACAGGATCTGACACTTTCATTCCAATTAGCGCATAATCCAACATATGAACGCCCCAATCGGTCATTAGACCACCCGCATAATCCCAATACCATCTAAAATTGAAGTGAAAACGATTGGGATTAAACGCACGTTTTGGGGCTGGCCCCAACCATTTATCATAATGTACTCCAGCTGGAACAGGAGCGTCTGCCTGAACCGGGATACTCTTCATCCAACCTTGATAAGCCCAAGCCTTAACAAGACGTATCTTCCCTAATTTTCCACTATGAACAAAATCCATCGCATCTCTGAAATGTTGTTGGCTTCGTTGCCACTGCCCTACCTGTACAACACGTTTATGTTTTTTAGCAGCTGCAACCATAATTTCACATTCCCGAATGGAGTTGCCAATCGGTTTTTCGACATATACATCTTTTCCCGCCGCAACAGCATCAACCATTTGCATACAATGCCAATGATCAGGCGTAGCGACAATAACAACATCAACGTCATTTGCTTTCAGAAGATCTTTATAATCGATGTAAGTCTTTACATTAATATTGCGTTTCTTTAATTCCTCAGCGCGATTCTTCAAAACATTTTCATCGACATCACATAATGCCGTACACTGCACACCTGGTACTTTCAAGATAGCGTTCAGATTGGACCAACCCATACCGTTGGTACCGATCAGCCCCACACGGACCGTATCAGCTTGAAAACCGAATACTTTCGTCTGTGCAAAAAGTGCCGATGCTGCCAATAGACTCGTATTTAGGATAAATTCTTTTCTCTTCATTGTTTAGTTTGGTTTATATTGATATTGCATACTCAATACTAGGAAGACGATTATCTTGGGCATCACCCTAGTGAGATCACTAATATAACATTTAGTCTTCAGGATGAAGAATATTAGTCCAAACAAAATGGCTGAAATAAAGGACTTTGAATACCGTAGATAATTTCTATATTTGTTAAAAACTAGCATAAAACCATGGGCCAAAGAACTTGTCTTTCTCCACCAGCAAAATAACATAGCGCAATGTCAAACGAATAATGGCATCCGATCAGGAGCAAATTCGGATGATATAAGAATTAACTATTTATTTAGCTTTTAAATTTTCCTTTATGGGAAGGACATTTTTCTTATGAAAAAATCATATTTAGTACTTCATACCGCAGTACTGCTCGCAGGCTTCACCGGAGTTTTCGGCAAGCTCATTACCCTCAATCAAATACCGCTCGTGTGGTTTCGGGTATTACTTTCAGCACTCATACTATTTGTTGTCCTCAAATTATTCAAGATTGAGCGATTAAAATCGACGAAAGACATACTAAAAATTGCAAGAGGTGGATTATTGATCACCATCCATTGGATATTTTTCTATGGTAGCATCAAGTTTTCCAATATCTCCATTGGCGTAGTATGCTATTGCCTCACCAGCTTCTTCACAGCAGTTCTAGAACCTGTCATCAATAAAAAAAGATTTAGCGCAGCCCAGCTGATGTTAAGCATGCTGACCTTGATCGGTATCAGTTTAATTTTTCATTTTGACAGCTCCTATCAAGTGGGTATTATTTTAGGCGTAATTTCAACAATTTTCGCGGCCTTATATACCATATACAATGAACGATTGGTCAAACACTATGACAGTAAATTGCTCAATTATTATCAGATGCTTAGCGGTACAGTGGTATTGGGGCTAGCTTTACCAATCTTCTATTATCTATTTCCCACCGAACGTTTTATACCAAGCTTTTCTGATGGAATCTATTTAATCTTGCTGGCTCTATTTTGTACAGTTGGCCTTTATGTTCTTTTTGCTGAATCACTCAAAAAGCTATCTGCATTTACGGTCAATTTGAGTTTCAATCTCGAGCCCATCTATTCGATTATCATTGCTTTTTTGTTCTTCAACGAAGGCAAACAGGTCAATGCTTCCTTCTATGTTGGACTCGCTTTTGTACTTGTTTCTGTTCTTCTCCAAACGCTGCGCTCTATCAGAAGAAAAGCTTAATGATTCTATAGGCAAACATCACATTGATTGCCTATAGAAACTCTATTTTAACGTTAAGAAAAGAATCGGCTTTCATAACATTTCTTAGGCTGATGGTGGCTTTGGCAGACTCGCAATATGTTGTCCGGCTTTCATGCCTGAGAAAATACAACCGCCCAAAAATGTGCCTTCCAGTGCCCGATAACCATGCATGCCACCACCACCAAATCCAGCCACCTCACCCACAGCATACAAGCCCTTTATCACCTCTTCATCCTTTGTTAGCACTTGCGAATGGAGATTTGTTTTAAGACCACCTAAGGTTTTACGCGTCAACACATGAAGGCGTACGGCAATGAGTGGCCCATTTTCGGAAGCCAGAATTTTATGAAGGGTTGCCACTCGGCCTAATTTATCACCACGGTAATTTCGTGTATTCCGAATGTAATTGACTTGCGTATCCTTTGAAAACTTATTATCTACTTCCCGGTCACGTGCTTCAATTTGCGATTTAATCGCCTCATAATCCAATAGATCCTCGCCTGTCAGACGATTCATACGAACTACCAAATCCTTTAGATTGTCCGAAACAATAAAATCATGTCCTTTTTCCTTAAAAGCCTCAACAGGTCCGGGTGCATTTTTCCCGAAAATGCGTTTCAAAAATAACGTATAATCCTTATTGGTAATATCTGGATTCTGTTCTGAACCCGAAAGAGCAAACTCCTTTTTGATAATCTTTTGTGTCAGGATAAACCAGGAATAAGAAAAGCCTGTCTCTTGCAGGTGCTTGAGTGTACCCAAAGTATCAAATCCAGGCAAATAAGGAGCGGGAAGTCTGTTGCCGCGGGCATCAAACCACAGCGAAGAGGGCCCAGGCAAGATACGGATGCCGTGGTTAGGCCATATTGGATTCCAATTTTCAATCCCTTCCGTATAATGCCACATGCGATCGCGGTTTATCATATGAGCCCCGACCTCTTCCGCAATTCCGATCATTTTTCCATCGACATAGGCGGGAACACCTGAAATCATTTGTGCTGGCGCTTTCCCCAATCGTTCAGGCCAATTTTCGCGTACCAATTGATGATTTGCACCGATCCCTCCCGAAGCAATGACCACCTGATCTGCATAATATGCAAAATCTGCAAGAACATCTCTGTTTGTTGCAACCCCTCTTGCTTTGTTATCATCTTCCAAAACATCGCCCGCAATTCCGATGACCGCGCCATCTTGCGTTAGCAATTTTGTCACACGATGTCGAAAGCGAAACTGCAGAAGACCTTTTTCCTGTGCAGCATAAGCTTTATCCACAAAAGGTTTTACAACGCCAGTTCCAGTCCCCCAACTGACATGAAACCTAGGAACAGAATTACCATGCCCCGAGGCCGAACCATCACCGCGCTCCGCCCAACCGACCATAAACATCAGCTTAATACCAAGCTTAGCGATGTAGGCAGACTTTTCTTCCGCTGCAAATTTCAGGTAGGCTTCTGCCCATTGTCGCGGCCAATAATCCTCTTCGCGGTCAAACCCGGCAGTTCCCATCCAATCCTGCCATGCCAGTTCAAAAGAATCCTTTATACCCATGCGACGTTGTTGCGGCGAATTGATTAGAAAAAGTCCCCCGAAGGACCAATAGGCCTGCCCCCCTAAATTTTCTTCCGTTTCCTGATCCACAAGAAGCACTTTCTTACCCGCATTGGTGACTTCCATTGCTGTCGTAAGACCTGCTAAACCGGATCCAATAATAATCACATCAGGTTTAAATTGTTCGACTGTTTTCATTGTTATTCTTTTACTGAACAGTAATCCCAATAAAAATGTGATTGCTCACAAGACCAACTGCCTTATATAAATTTACTAGTTTGAGCATTATTGCACAAGAAAAACTTAACGGGAATCCCGTCGTTCTTTCCTTAAAAAACGCCTAATCATATATCATAAAAATAATAGAATAACCCAATTTAAATTATTTTAATAATAAAAATCAGGACTATAACTTTGTGCTATCAATCATTCAAATAATAATAAGCGCCATTTCGAACAGATTTATTTGGTAAAAAAGGTGCATTAACGTAATAAATAATTTTAATAGAAAACATAAAAAATAAAAAAATGGAATACAGAAAATTAGGAAAAACAGATTTAGAATTGTCAGCAATTACCTATGGAGCTTTCGCCATTGGCGGCAACATGTGGGGCGGAAATGAAAAGAAAGATTCTATTGATTCTGTAAAAGCATCGATCGACAATGGTGTCACTACATTAGATACAGCCCCTTTTTATGGATTTGGTTTAAGTGAAGAAATGATCGGTGCGGCAATTCAGGGTTATGATCGGACCAAAATACAGCTATTGACCAAATTTGGTTTGGTATGGGACGGTAGTAACCAAGGAAAAGGTGAATTTTTCTTTGATGCAGAAGAAGCTGGTAAAACTCTTCCAGTTTATAAATATGCGTCAAAAACCAGTGTAATTCATGAAGTAGAGAATAGCCTAAAACGCTTACGCACCGACTATATCGATCTATTACAGATTCACTGGCCGGATAGCACGACCCCGATTTCGGAAACGATGGAAGCCTTGGACCTTCTTTTACAACAAGGTAAGATCCGTGCCGCCGGCGTCAGCAATTATAGTGTCGATCAAGTTTCAGAAGCTCGAAAGGACCTCAATATTGCGAGTAATCAAGTTGGTTACAGTATGTTGAACCGTGGTATCGAACAGGACCTTGTTCCTTATGCAAAGCAAAATGATCTAGGTATCATTGTATATAGCCCTATGGAGCGCGGTTTGTTAACCGGTAAATATTTCAATACAGGCAAATTAAAAGAAAACGACCACCGCAATGGTTATTTCCAACAATTTGATCTGGCCAAGGTAAAAACCTTCTTGGATACCATCAGTCCAATTGCCACGAACAAAGGTGTCACGCTTTCTCAATTGGTATTACGCTGGACCAGTCTACAGCCTGCGATCACTGTGGTTTTGGCAGGTGCCCGAAATGCAGAGCAGGCCATTGCAAATGCGCAAGCCATCGACATCACGCTTACTGCAGAAGAACTATCATTTATCAATCTTGCATTAGCGAAAATCTAACATTCAACAATGAAAAAATTCAATCAGCTGACAGTACTCCTTATGGGCGTACTGTCACTCACAACATTGCAAAGCAATGCGCAAAATAAAACACTGCTCGTCGACCCAACAGATAGTACATGGTATCATGCTACTTATGGTCAGAACGACGAGATCGGAGCTGCCAATTTAATTTTACCAGAATTGGTGCTACAGTCAATAAAGCTCGTTAAAAAGGGAAAAACTGTTCCTCTTGCTGTCCCTGTAAACAAACAGCTCCCAGCTTTCCGCCACCGTAGTTTTAACTTGTATAATATACAACCTGGAGAACAGGCTGGTACAACACTTGGTCCCAATAAATTCACTTTCAACGACGAATTGGTAAATGCCTGGACAGGTGTCGGCACTCAATTGAACGGTATTGGACATATCGGAATCAACAATATCTACTACAATGGCAACAAAGCACAGGATTTCGTTACAGTAGAAGGCGTTAAAAAACTTGGAATAGAAAAAGTTCCACCATTGGTAACCCGTGCTGTTGTCTTGGATATGACAACCTATTATGGAAAAAATATCGTTCCCGGTGGTACGGAATTTACCGTCAAAGACATTCAATCGGTATTAAAAAAACAAGGGATCACGATCAAAAAAGGTGACATTGTCCTATTCAACACAGGCTGGTTAGCATTGATCGGTAACAACAACCAACAGTTCCTGGAAACTGAGCCCGGTATCGGTATGGATGCAGCAAAATGGCTGGCAGATCAAGGTATAGTTGCTTTTGGTGGAGACACATGGGCATCCGAAGTATATCCAAATCCAAATACCAACGAGGAATTTCCAATCAATCAGTTTCTATTGGCAAAACGTGGCATATACAATCTTGAATTAATCGATACACGCCCCTTGGTCAAAGAAAAGGTCTGGGAATTTCTATTCGTTCTTGGACAGCCACTATATGTAGGATCCACACAGGTTAATGTCAATCCAGTGGCGATCTACTAATTGCTTTTAAGTAAGCCTATTTGAAAGGCCAAATCAGACCCGCCGTCCAAATAGGCTTTCCTTTATCCCCACTTCATCTATACCTACTTCATTGCTAAAGAACTAAAGTTTGCTAGCAACTGTAAAATATTATTGCCTTATTGTCGAAAAGTTATCGATAATCTTCATCAGAACCAAGGCTTCCTCAATCGGAGATGGATTTGGCCCGATGCCGCTGAAATAATCTACCGTACGCGAAATCATCGGCAATTGAATATTTTCAGGATGATCAAATCTGAATTCCTGCTCGCCATCTCTTGTTTTGACAACAACTGAATTTCCAAAAACAGAAAAAGTAATATGCCCAAGGCTTCCTACAATTTCAACCATATCTACTTGGTTTTCTTTGGCAACATTAAAACACCAACTTCCATTGAAGACAAGCTGATTTTCAAACAAAATGGTCCCTGTGGTCAGATCAGCTACAGCACTTTCTTTATCCTGAATCAAGCTAAAACCATCGTATGAAACCGGCATCCCAAAAAAATAGAGCATCAAATCCAATTGATGTGGGGCTAAATCAAAGAAATAACCTCCTCCCGAAACAGCAGGATCAGTACGCCAATCTCCACCACCTTTGGTCACTAGGTCGGGGGTTCTGCTTTGCCATAAACGCAGTTGCACCGTCCTTAGCTGACCGATTTCACCATTTCCAACAAGCTCCTTAACCTTCAGAAACAAAGGCAATTGCCGCCTATAATGTGCAACTACCAACTTCCCGTCTCTTTCTTTTATTTCCTGCAATAATGTTTCTGCTTCTATCGCATTTAACGTAACGGGCTTTTCAACATAAACAGATTTCCCTTTACGCAGAGCAGATAGTGCATACGCGAGATGAGAGGAAGGTGGCGTTGCTACATAAATCGCATTGAGATCGATATTATCGAGCAAATCGTCAGCGTCTGAATACCACAAGGGTACTTGATGTCGACTAGCATAATCAGCAGCTTTCGCCGCATCTCTTCGCATTACAGCCATTAGCTGACTATTATTTATGCGATTAAACGCTGGTCCGCTTTTTTTTTCTGTGACATCACCACAGCCGATGATACCCCATACAATTTTAGGATTATCCATAAGTATATTTAAATTATTGCTAAAATTCTGATCAATAATCCCGATATCTGGCCAGAATTATAGTACACACATCGAAGTACCGGTCTGATTTCTTAGGGCTTTTCACGCCCCAAAAATCGGTTTTTACCCAAAAGAAAACCGATTGCCCTTTCGATGTTTTTTCTTCGACTATCCGCAGTTTTTAAGGAAGAAATATAGCGGATGATTTCCTTTTGCTTTGATGGAGACAATCCATCAAACACCGCTAGTGCATCCTTATTTAGTGCAAATGCTGCTTCGAGTTCTGGGTGAGGCAAAATAGCCCGGTCTTCCGGATCAAAAGTGATTGTTATCGCTAAAGTCTCACCGATACGTTTCGGCGAGTTCGACAATATAACCGTGTTTATGTAAAGCCTCCACTCCCCCTTAAATCGCAGCAACGTCTGAATATAATCCTTCTCATTAACTTTTCCTTTCACAGGAATATATCCTTTGTTCGTTCCTGCATCCTTAAATAGGTTTTCCAGAATATCCGCAGGAACAAAAACAAAAGGGTTGATACCGATAATTTCCAATTGTGCTTCAAAGGCAAACATTAAACGATCAATTAGGTGATTAATTATGCTTCAAAATAGAATCAATAAGCGTCAATTCATCCGCCGTGAAGTCCAACCTGTCCAAGGCCTTGAGTGAATCAACCAGTTGTTCACTATTTCTCGCTCCTACCAAAACGGAGCTCACGCGCTCGTCTTTCAATAACCATGCAATTGCCATTTGAGCCAATGTTTGACCTCTATGTATCGCAAGATTATTCAACCGGTCGATCTTCTCCATCAATTCAGCAGTGATCGTGTCACTTTTCAAAAAATGCTCTTTCGAAGCACGTGAATCTGCCGGAATTCCGCCTAAATATTTGTTGGTTAGCAATCCTTGAGCCAAAGGAGAGAAAGCGATCGCTCCGATTCCTTCTGCCTTCAGGACGTCCAAAAGTCCCTCCTCAGGTGTCCGCACCAGCATCGAATACTTAGGCTGATGAATAAGGCATGGTGTCCCCATGGCACGCAATAACGCAGCAGCTGTCTTAGCAAGATCAGGAGGATAATTGGACAAACCTACATAGCAGGCCTTTCCTTGAAGAACAATATCTCGCAATGCTGCCATCGTCTCTTCCAACGGTGTATTCGGATCCGGTCGATGATGGTAAAATATATCCACATAATCGAGCTTCATCCGTTTTAAGCTCTGATGTAAACTGGCCATCAAATATTTACGACTTCCCCAATCACCATACGGACCCGGCCACATGGTATACCCCGCTTTAGTGGAAATTAAAAGTTCATCACGATAGCCCACAAAATCGGCACGTAATATCTGCCCAAAGTTCTCTTCTGCACTTCCCGGGGGAGGACCATAATTATTGGCAAGGTCAAAATGGGTGATCCCACGATCAAAAGCGGTCAGCAAGGTTTTACGGAATACAGCTTGAATATCGGTTTCACCAAAATTTTGCCAAAGCCCCAATGATATGGCTGGCAAGAAAATACCACTCTTCCCACAGCGTCTGTAGGGCATATTCTGATATCGGTTTGGATTGAATGTCACGTTATAAAGTTTATACCTGCAAAATACAAAACTATTTCCAACAGTCCAGCGTATTTCCCGCTTTCATTTTCTTTCGTAAACCTCTTTTAAACATCATATCATTTAACAGCAGGTCATGTTTTTAACACCTTGTCGATTGACTACAAGTCATGATAACCTTAGCAAAACAGGCTTCGATGAATAATTGTTTTTGCATAGCAACGTATTTATATTGCATATAAAAAGCAATTTATCTAAGTTTGATCTTATCCAAAAGTAAAGGGATTAATTAGACATAACATGATTGGCAGATTTTTCAGAAAGTTCTATTTACATATTGTCATCTGGACGATATTGCTGCTTTTACCCTTTATTACGTATCTATACCAGCCGGATAAAATCGCGGATTTCAAACCCTATTCGGCATTATCGCATTTAGTAAATATTGTGTTCCTAGCTACTCATTTTTACTTGCATTGCTACGTTGTTGCGCCCACCTATTTTTTTGGTCGTAGAAAGATCTTTGTACTATTAATGGCACTTGGATTCGCCACCTATGTAGCACTGAATTACAGTATAGTCTATTTTAATCCAGATGGAGAGCTCGCTCATTTGACCAAGGAAAATATTCTTTTCGTACGCTTGGTCATCGGCCCAGGCATTATATATTCTCTCTGTATGATCACATCTTCGATGATCTTCCTCTACGATGAGCAAGCCCGACAAAAGGAGCTCAACAAACAGATTGCGCTTGAGAAAACAACGGCAGAACTAACGATGTTAAAACTTCAGATCAGCCCACATTTCTTATTCAATACACTCAATAATATCCGTTGGCTCATTCGTAAACAATCACCAGATTCCGAAGACACTATTGTTAAGTTATCCGAAATGCTACGCTATATACTTTACGAAGTAGACGGTCCCAAAGTCGAGCTTTTTAAAGAGATCGACCATATGCGCAATTTTATCGCCTTACAGACCCTTCGCCTTCCTATTCAAGGAAATGTATCACTAGATATCGAAGACAAGCTCAAAAACAGAATGATCCCCCCATTACTCTTCATCCATTTTGTTGAAAATGCATTTAAGTACGGTGTGGACAGCAAAACTGCACCACAGATACAGTTTCAGTTTCAGGAAACTCAAGGTGGCATTATCTTTATATCCCGCAATAAAATCTTACAACATACAGAACCGCGTCCAAACGAGGGTATAGGACTGACCAATGTACGCAGACGATTACAATTATTATATCCAAATCGACATGACCTCAGGATCAGAAAAACCGATGCTGGAGATTTCGAAGTAACCCTAAAATTGATGACCGATGAAGATTAAATGTATACTAATAGATGATGAACCCTTCGCGCTCAACATTTTAGAAGACGACTTATTGAATTTTGAACAAATCGAAGTCGCCCGTAAATTTAATGCGACGGCCGAAGCTGAAGAATATTTAAAAGATCACACTATCGATCTGATTTTTCTGGATATTGAAATGCCCGATCAATTGGGCACACAGTTTATTCGCGAACTCGCTCCCCGCCCCTTAGTTATCTTCACCACGGCCTATCACCAATATGCTGTTGAAGGTTTCGAGCTAAATGCTATAGATTATCTGCTTAAACCCATTTCAAAAGAACGACTTGCAGCCGCAGTCCGAAAAGTGGAAGAAGGTATGCTACTCCGGGCAAAACAGCTACACGAACAGGACCATATTATCGTTAATGTAGAATACAAAAAGACGAAAATTTTTCTCCATGAAATCAGTTACATCGAAGGCTTGAAAGACTATGTAAAAATATACCTGGTAGACCGTGAATCACCGCTCCTTACGCGTAGCAACCTCAGGGGAATGGAAAAAATATTACCTACAGTAGACTTCCTACGCATACACAATTCCTTTATTGTCAATAAAAATCGTATTGAGCAGGTCGCACAAAGCAAACTTACCTTACCCGAAACCGCACTTCCTATAGGTAAAAAATATATCAAAAATATTGAACAGTTTATCTAATGCCATCGCAGCAAATTGAATCGATACAATTATCCGTTCGTCTACACATTCTTCGCTTCGGTCTACAGATGATTGCATAGCTAAAAAATCCTTTTCAAATTTGCGTACTATCGAACAGCCTAATCCGCGTAGCCGATAGAATAGCAAAGAAAAAATGAAAAAATTTATAGCAATAGCGCTAATGGCAACTGCGGTTGCTTCTGTACACGCTCAAGCCCCCGCAGGCGGTCGTCCCGCTTTCGCCATGTCCGAAGGTCAGCTCTCTGGCCAAATTGTGGACAACAACGGGAAACCTATCGCACAAGCTTCCGTGAATTTATTGAAGGTTATCAAGGATCAAGCTACAGGTAAAGAAAGGGAAATTCTTGTAAAAAGTACTAGCTCTTCAGAAAATGGAAAATTCAATTTTGCAGCCATTTCACCAAAAGAAAAATGGAAGCTAAAAATTAGCTCTGTAGGCTATGCACCGATCGATCTAGCTGTAGACTATAGCGATAGCAAAACAACAACCAAAGATCTCGGCGCAATTAAACTGGAAAATGACAACCGTAAGCTCGAAGAAGTCACCGTGACTGGCCGTAAGGCACTACTGGAAATGGACATCGACAAAAAAGTATTCAACGTTGAGAAAAATATCGTTGCAGCCGGTGGTACGGCAATCGATGTACTCCGAAATATGCCTTCTGTTCAAGTAGATATCGACGGCAACGTAAAACTGAGAAATGCAGCGCCAACAATTTTTGTCGACGGAAAACCGACCACTCTTACACCGGATCAAATTCCGGCTGATGTCATTGATAAAATCGAGATCATCACAAATCCATCTGCCAAATATGACGCTTCGGGAAGTATGGCCGGTATCCTTAACATTATCCTGAAAAAAAATAAGAAAGCTGGATACAATGGTATGGTCACCTTGGGTGGGGACCGCTTTGGCGGAACCAACTTTATGGGTAGTTTAAATCTGCGTCAAAATAAATTCAACATTTCACTGACGGGAATGAATATGCGCATGCGGACCAACACCGAGGGCGACAGCCACCGTACCAGTACAATTAATGGCATAGAATCAACAGTAGATCAAGATATTGAAGGTAAAACAAAAGGTATGATTACCTTTGGCCGGCTCGGCGTAGATTACGACTTAAGTCCCAAAACAACGCTATCTGTAGCCGGAGTATTGGTTCAAGGTAAATTTAAGCCGAATGAGAACTCGTCGATCTTAACCAAGTCCGGAGGGAGCGAATCGTTTAGTGATCGGATTTCCGAATCTGAAAGGAGCTTTAAACCACGCGGATTGCAAGCCGGTCTTGTCCAAAAATTCAAGACTGAAGGTGAGGAATTATCTGTCGATTTTAATTATTTTGGCGGTACCAACACATCCAATGGGCTATATACCACCAATTACCTCAATGCAAGCAGCGAAATCAGCGGAACTCAGATCCAAAAAAACATCGGCTCCGGTGATAATAAATTCATGACTGTGCAGGCAGATTATGTCAAACCATTCAAAAATGGCATGAAACTCGAAACCGGTGTTCGTGCACAGATCAATAAGCTCAAAAATCTCAACAATAATTCCTTAAAAGCAGTGGACAAAGAGGATTTTGAAAATATCACCGCAGCTTCAGCCAACTATAACAATAAAAACAGCGTCTATGCAGCCTATGCATCACTTGGAGGGAATTTCAAAGACTGGGTATCCTATAAAGTTGGGCTGCGCGCAGAAAGCTCCACGTACGACGGAGAACTATTAAATACAAACGAAAAGTTTCACAATAAGTATCCCCTTAGCTTATTTCCTTCTTTGTTCTTAAGCAAAAAGCTGACCGAAAAAGACCAAATACAGATGAGCGTAACCCGTCGTGTCAACCGTCCGAACTTCTTTCAGCTCATCCCATTTGTTGATTACACGGATAGCTTGAATATTACACGCGGTAACCCTGATCTTGTTCCTGAATTCACCACTTCGGGCGAACTTTCCTACAGTCGTACACATGGAAAAGGTACATTTTTGGCAACGGTATACTATAAATCTACAAATAACCTAATTACACGTTACCTGACACAAGAACTTAATCCGGTGACGAACAAAATGGATTTCATCAACACCTATATCAATGCCAATTCCAGCAAAAATTATGGAGCCGAATTCACTTATACCAATAATCTCAAAAAATGGTGGGATCTGACAGCAGACCTCAACTTCTACAATTCTAAAATTGAAGTGGATGAGAAAACACCATCGGAAGGTATGTGGACGGTATTTGGAAAATTGAACAATACATTCAACTTACAGAAAAACTGGAATTTACAGCTAGCGTTTGAATATCAGGGAAAAACAAATATGCCAGTTACACAGGGTCAAACATTCGGCCCACCAATGAACCAGGCGCAAAGCTCTTCACAAGGCTATATCAAACCATTCTATGGTATCGATTTTGCCATCAAGAAAAGCTTCTTGAAAAATCAGGCTGCCTCAGCAACATTGGCCATCAACGATATCTTCAGAACACGTGGCAATACCATTGTTTCATCGGGTGAAGGATTCTCCCAAACCTATTATCGACTTTCTAACCCACAGTTGATCAAATTGAATCTTTCCTACCGTTTTGGGAAAATGGATATGAATATGTTTAAGAAAAACAAAAATCAGAATTCAATGGAAGGTATACAAATGCAATAATAGTTGTGAGTCTTATCAACAAAAAGCGGGTGTTTCTTGTTTGAAACACCCGCTTTTCGTTGAATGGAAAATAACATCAGCCCACCTGGCTGGTTATCGTGTATTTTTCAATAATCGGAACTATCTCCAATAAATCGTTGATCACATAATCCGGATTTGCTGATGTGAGCTGAGCCACATTATGTGCACCGGTTGTGATACCGATACTCAAACCACAGCCTGCTTGCTGCCCCTCTTGTATATCGATAATAGAGTCTCCAATCTTTACAACAGCAGCCGGATCGGCAATTTCAAATTTTTGCATCGCTAGTTCAATCATATCTGGATAGGGTCTGTTTCGAGGCACATCAGATGCTGTAATTAATGCATCTACATCCTTCCCTACTTTCCAGTTAAGCTTTTCTAAAAGCGACTCCGCAGTTTTTCGGTCATATCCCGTATTCAACACACGTAAAATATCACGGTCTTTCAATGCAGCAAAAAGCTCCTCCGCATTTCCATTAGGATAAATTTCCTCCACTTCATAAGCATGCTCCAGCTCCGCTAAAAACAAAGTAAACATGCGTTGTGCCAATTCATCATCAACAAGATTCAGGCTATTTTTAAGCACTGTTTTGATCGCTTGCAACTTTTCCTTACCTGCGCCATGTGCCAATACTTCCGTTAACGTAAGTTCATAACTTCCTATCGTATTTATCGCATTTCTAAGTGTCTTATAGACAATATTATTTTCGTTCACTGTCGTACCTGCCATGTCAAATACGACCATCTTGATTGCTTCTTTCATTTTATTAAACCTAAAAGTTTAGCAAAAATAAAAAATTGTTAAATAAAACTAAACAACTCCATATTAATTTAATGCTATCTTTTGGTTAAGAAACCTGATTTAATGAATCACAAAATAATAGGTCCAAGCGATAAGCAAGATTTGAAAAGGAATACGAAACCATAGATAACTTGGACCTGGTCCATCGAACGTAGCTGTCTCATAATTTATATGTTTTAAGCTTGCACGGATATTTGTAGGCAATATCAACAGAAAAAAAACGAACAAAAGTATCCCGGTCATACGGCTTACCTGTGGAACAAATAGCCCAATAGCTGCAAAGGCTTCCAACAATCCGGTTGCATAGATCATATCCTTTTTAAATGGAATAAATTCCGGCAGCATCAGCGTCATTCCCTTCGTATACAATAGATGCCCCAATGATGTAAACAGTAGCATAACGGCCAGTGCTATTTTACCGGAAAGACAATAATCCAATGTGCCCTTCAGCAACAGCGTACTTACATTAGAGATAACAAAGACGACGATCAATACAAAGAGTGGTTTCATGTTTTTATTTCAAAATTAGGTCCCTCTCCTTCTTTTATCAATGAACAATTGTTAATAAATTTCCTTCCGGATCCGACTTAACGACTGCGGTCTGATACCGATATAAGAAGCCAGATATTTTAAGGGAATATTCCGAATCAGTTCAGGTTGCTCCTGCATCAAATTGATATACCTGGTTTTTGCCGAATCTTCAAGTAGCGTTAGTTCTCGTTTCATTTTTTTCAGAAAAATGTCCTCAACAGCTTTCCGACCAATTAGATTCCCAACCGTTGTTGTTTGATATACCGCATGGAGATCCTCAAACGATATCCGCCATAAAATACAATCTGTTATTGCCTCGAGATGATAGGATGAGGGCTGCTGCGTCAAAAAAGAATCGTACCCACTTACAAAAGAGTTTTCGAAAGCAAATCCAAAAGTAAAATCATAGTCCAGTTTTGGGATATTGAAACGTACAATTCCTTTCTCGATAAAAGATAGGTACTGCTCCGTTTTTCCAATTTCCAAAATCAGTGATTTTTTTGGAAACTCCATCTTAACAAGCTTAGCGGAAAATACTTCCCAGTCCGTATCATTCATGACAACGAGCGATTCAAAATATTGTTTGATCTTGTCCATGATTCTTATTTTTTAGGAGCAAGATAAAAACTTCTGTTCAAATACATCGTAATGATTATTTACTATTTAATCGATTATTTATTTCAATAAACATACGACCTATTTTAACAAAAAATATTAACTTAAATACTATAAACTTTAATCATGCATATTCTTAACGAAAACGGCCCAGAACGGTGGCCTGCTTTTAGAAAATTAGGTTTTCGATTTTCCTTTATTTTCATTTTGTCGTTTATTCTTGTTTTTAATAACGGTACTTATCCGTTATATGGATATATCAGCCCCCCTCTTACCCATTTTATGCAAAGGTTGACTCCCTGGTTTGCAGAAAATATATTAGGTTATTCTTACGACCACAGCATCTTTATCAACGGAAGTGGAGATACCTCCTACGCCTGGGTATCCTTATTCATCCTATTCCTGCTGGCATTAGTTGGGGCGGCTTTATGGTCCATATTGGATCGAAGAAGAGCCAGCTACATAATCCTTTTCTATTGGTTAACCACAGCAATACGTTATTATCTTGCTTTTATGCTCATTAACTATGGCCTGTACAAAGTCTTCTATATGCAAATGCAGCCGCCGAGGTTAACACAACTTCTCCAGCCATTAGGCGAGTATTCTCCTATGGGCCTCGCATGGACCTATATCGGTTATTCTCAAGGCTACAATATACTTATTGGTTCAGTAGAAATATTATCGGGCTTATTGCTTTTCAGAAAGACGGTGATTGCTGGTGCACTTATTACGGTTGCGACCAGTATCAATATTATGGCTGTCAATTATTTTTACGATGTTCCTGTTAAAATGGTCTCCACAGCACTCCTGCTACTTTCCATATTTCTACTGCTTCCCTACTTAAAAGCATTGTTCGCAATTTTTATTTCAGGAAAACCTGTACAGTTACTCCCTATCCAACAACCCCTATTCAACAAAAGCTGGAAAAGAAAAAGTTTGTTTATCGCCAAATTGGCCGTGTTACTGCTCTTTATGGTGCAACAGGGCATAGGCATATTAAGTACAAAAAAAATGATAGCTGAGTACCTAACGAAGTCACCACTATATGGAATCTACCGTATTGAACAATCGGGAACACAACGCAAATCAATCCCCGAAAATTGGCGACTTATTGTTTTCGAAATTAATAACAACAAGGTATTCATACGCAACACAGACTATAACCCACAAAGGGAGAGCGTTGTTATTGATACAGCTGGGAAGAAAATTACCCTAAACAATTATCAATTTGATTATCAGATCAACCCTGACGGAAATATTCTTCTGACAAAAACCTTTGATGACCATACAGCGCAAATTAAACTTATTAAACAAGACGTGCAAGCCTTTGAATTAATGCAGCGCAAGTTCCATTGGGTACAGGAATATCCCTATAATCGTTAAATAAGAATCGTAAAAACTAAATAAAACAAATCATGCACTTAACACCTCCGCAGACCAAAATAACTATATTGAATGCTGCAAACATAACAACATGCGACGACGAGGTAGAGCATCTCGGTTTTTTATATCGAATGCGGAATATCAGGGTACACACCTGCCATATGCTCAAAAGCAAAGAGGTGGTGACCCTTATCTTAATACATTCGAAAGGTGGTAGCCGTCAGATTGATCAGGAGGAACATGATACGATGGGTTATCAAATTCATCTAATGTTCCCCGGACAGTCAGCTTCTTTCTATTTTTTCAAAGAAACCTCTGCTTATCATATTAGAATTCCCAGCCAAAATTTTGAAAAATTATGTTATACGCTTTCAATCAACATAAAATTCCTTAAAGATTATCCGATACTTCAGATCGAGCCATATGAATTTGAAACGCTCCGCTATGAATTCGATAAGATCCGTGTAGAACTCTATCGTTGTCAGCCACTATTATCAATCATTTTATCACGTTTGCAAACTAGCTTAATAGAGATCAACCGCTCCTTAACCAAACACATCGATAATTTAGCACCATATGCGTATCCACCTATGCTGAATAGCTTTCTCGAATTGATTGAGCTACGTTACAAACAAGAACACAGCATTAGCTATTATGCATCTGCCTTAAATGTCACTTCAAATTATCTTTGCAAGCTAACGCGTCAATATATGCAAGTTAAGCCGCTCGAACTAGTTCACAATCGCCTACTAAAGGAGGCTCAGCATCTGCTGTGTTCGAGCTACAGCCCTATCAAATCTACGATTATTGAATTAGGTTTTACGGATTTCTCTACCTTCTCTCATTTCTTCAAACAACGAACAAATATGTCTCCATCAACATATCAACAGAAACATTTTTCGCATAAAAAATCATAGAATGGCTCCTACGTGCTATACGTGGAGCCATCTCGATTCTAGGAAAATCTTCTTAGCGCCTATTTTTTCTTCAACGTGATATTATCCAAAAAGGCTTTTTCCTTCCCTATATTGGTAAATCCTATCCGAACAATTTTTTTATTCGGGTTAATCTCCTTACCGGTAAGAAAATCTATTTCATGTTTTCCGCCCTTTTTAGCTTGATCAGGTATTAATGTCTTTAAGTTAGACAATTTCCCAGTTACAACAGCGACATCATCCACTTCTGCCTGGACTTTGTCACCTTTGCTCCAATAGACAAGCTTAAAGTCTTGCTCAGGATTCAAATAAACATATTGCTCTATTTTCTGTCCCGGTTCCAGTACGACCGCTTTACTGCCCTTTTCTCCGCCTCCTTCTTCGATGACCGCTGCTCCTTCCCAAGGTGCAAGGCCAGACTTACCCTCAAAATCTGGATTAGGCAATTCATTCCCATCTTTTAAAGGCCAGTTGTACGCCCGAATATAATCGACCTCCATATTGACCCCGCCTTCAGAACCATAGGCTCCAAGAAATACGTTCAAAAAGTGGTTGGGTGAGTAAATCTGATTTTTATTCGTATATTCTTTGATGAGGTCTCCATTGATATAATGCTTAATACTTGTAGGTGTCCACAATACCCCATGTGTTACCCATTGTCCTACATGTTCATACCCTTCCGCAATATGTGTAGCAAGATTACGTTGAAATACCCCTTTTGAGTCAACGTTTCCATGAATCACAAACTGGGCAGTAATGTACTCGAAAACGTCGATTTCAAAAAGCTGTCCCTTGGGGCGAATGCCTTTAATTCCGTCGACTTCGGATCCTTCTTGAAGATAATAACGAATATCTGGCCCCGGTGAATCAAACCAAAAAGCAGTATTTGTTCCTTTTGGAGTACCCTGGCGGTTACGTCTTACCTTCACTTCAAAGTAGCCCCCTTTGCTGTTGTCCAATAGATTTTCATTGGACTTCCAATCGTAAGTTTGGATGGATGAAATCTTTTGGTTGCCACCTTCTGTAAAGATCCGCGAGGGAATGGTATCATTGACATACAGATTGATCGCTGATCCATTTAACGTATACGCAGGTTGTGGCAAACGATCATGTAACATTTCATCCTTGGATTTTGCATTTAGATAGTTCAAGGACGAGAAATAGTTGGTCGTCCATTTATTCCGGTTAAGTAATTGATCGTTAAACTCATCCTGCCAATAGACTTCCATACCAACCGGAACCGCTCTTGAACTTGGATTCTTTTGCTCTTCATCTAATTCAGTATCATCCAGCTGCCACCTCTTGCTCGTATACACCTTTCCCTTTGCCAAGGATTTTCCTGTGGCAGATTCTACCCAGATATAATAGGTCGTTTCAGGATCTACCTGTTGAATATAATAACGTTTGGTTCCATCAGCCAATACCGCATTAGCGGTCTGTGGTTTCTTATTCGTTTTTGCCCAAAAGACTTTTGCCCCGGACATATTCGATTGCTTATCGTTCATGTCCACACGGATCCAACTCCGGGTACCTAATAGCTGTAATGGCGCATTTGATCTTGTCATTTGAGCCGATAGCCCTAGTACTGACAATACTTGAATACCTGCAAGAAATAGATATTTTTTCACAATTTTCTTATTTTATAAACGGACAAGCTATAGCCGATCTACGTACGAACAGACTATAACCTTACGATAATAACGAGAATTATCAGCATTGACAACTCTGATCAAAACGCAACCGTTTGTTCAATTTAGCGATTCCAACAAATCGCGGATCAATAACGGTTTATCCATCCTTCCGGCCGATAAAACAGTTAAATTATGTATATTGCTTTAAGCGGTTTGGTTTGACAATTCCGTCAGATACATCGTCTAATTTTTAATACAGTATGGATACAGTAGATAATTTTAATCAGCCTGCAGATCTTGCACAGCATTGGGTTGATGCCTGGAACCAACACGATCTAGATGCAATTATGCAACACTATAGTGAAGACATTGACTTTCGCTCCCCCATTATTCAGAAAATGGGTGTGAATGCGGCGGGAAATATAAAAAACAAAGAAGAATTAAAAGCTTATTTTAAAAGCGCACTGGAAAAATATCCAGAACTTCATTTTGAGCTTTACCACATACTTACGGGCGTAAACTCCATGGTACTTTTCTATAAAAGCGTCAACGACTCGCTTTCCGCGGAATATATGGAATTAGATGTACATGGAAAAATATGCAAAGTTTCAGCACACTATAAGGGACTATAGTGAAAAATCTCCACAGGACGACGACTTGTGGAGATTTTTCGGTTAATTTAACGTGATGCTGATTGCTTGCCGGTTCAAAATTGGTTTCTGGATTACAGGACCATCTTGCTGTTTCACGATAAGAAACTCTTGTTTACCTTTCCGAGATATTTCAATATCAAATACACGATCAAAGGCTCTTACACGTCTAAGCCGCATATATTTCCATTCCTTCGGTAGACTGGGACTTATGCTGAACTTTCGAAAACCCGTGGGTACAATATGAAATAATCCTTCTGTTATGACCCGGCAATACAAGGCACTTTCGGCACTTAAATGCCTTTGTCCACCTTCAGGCCAAGCCTCAACCGGATAGGGTACATGATCGCCCAAAAGACGCATCGAAGAGTAATACTTAAAATAAGGCAGCGCCCTTTCGGTTGCTCCCGTCATAAAAAATCCCTTAAAGGCATATAAGGTTGCCCGATCCCAAAATACCTTATCTCCAGATTGTGTGAGGATACCGTTGTTTGTCCAGAGATATTTTGATAATAAGGCCTCAATTGTTCCAGCACTCCGCTCGGTGATCCCCATGGTCATAGGCAAACATATCCAAGCCCTTAAGATGGTATTACCATCGTAATAACGGTAGGTGGAGTAGCCTTGCACATCAGCACCAAAATAACGCACAATCGAATGACGGAGTTCTTCAGCCCGCCTTCTGTATTGTTGAGAAAGATCTGCCTTCCCCAATTCATCAGCAAGGTCCGCCGCGCTCTGATAAGCACCATACGCAATACTGTTCGTCGACAGATTAATTTTACCCGCCGGTGCTCTCCCCTCCAGTTCATCACTATCCGATCGATAAACTCCTTCACTTGTCTTCTGCCGCTCCAAATACTCAAAACACCAGTGGATCAATGGCCATAATTCGACAGCAATATCTTTCTTTCCCAATGCCAACGCATACCGCGATGCTCCATAGGCAATCATAGCCATGTCCCCTCTATCTTTAGCACCATTCCAATAACTATCGCCCTCTGCCACTATTGAGCTCGGAATTGGTTTATAATCCGAATTCATAAAACGGGCAAAATGACGAAAGGAGTTTATGGCACTTTCATTACCGTTACGATTGCCCAAGAAAGGAAAGAAAGGATTGGCATATTCAGCCTGATCATTTGCCCAAATAGCGGCGTAGTAGCTTAAACCTCCAGGACCGTGCATCAATCCGCCCTTCGTATCATAAATACTTTCAGTTGCACGAATCTTAGCAAAAGCAAATGCTGTATTGATCGTATCATTGGGTGTTTCCAGCATTAGATCGTCGGCTAAACTTTTCACGAAATCCTCTCTTTTCTGCAATTCATAAGATGGAGAATACTGATAAGCAGGCGTTGCTATTTTCTTTCCCTCATACACAATATCAAACAGGTAACTTTGCTTTGGTTCGAGATTTGGCACGAGGGTATCACGTAACAAGGCCTGTACAACATACGGCCCATATACACTTTTCGTCGGCTCAGACTGGAATTTCGAATACTTGTTCATCAGATCAATTCGCAGGGGCTTATTCCCTGTATTCACCAACTTAACGCGTTCAATCAAAACAGGTTTATCGACGGATGGAAATAACGTCCGCTGGATTTCCAGTGGTGAATTCGTTGTTGAATAAACAGCTAATTTTCCATCAAGCACAAATCGTAGAGGATACTCATCGACCGCTACGCCATCTACTTTTATCAATAAAGACTTATTATCCTGAAAGGGTACAGTCAGACTTGCATGTGTATTGTTGGGAATTGTTCGTAACATCGGAAATACAACCTTCTTGTCCAATAACAGACGACCGTCGCGAACACCATAGTAAACGACAGCAGCCGATTGTAGACCTGCCATTTCAATATGATCTTCGTGACTCTCCCCCGGCTTAACCTTCCATTCAATCCTATTCCCCTTCAATAAAGTCCATTTTTTTGAATTTTGGGCTACCGTCGAATTGCTCCACAGTAGTAAGCCAATGGCAACGATGCCCCAATAATATAATTTAATTTTCATGATTTATCTATAATTGCGTAGCTACCGTATATTGCTTATCTCGGTCAATTTTCACCTCGATATAGCTGTAAGTAAAACCATTTTTCTGACCAATATGACTTTTCTTCTTGATGCCATTACAGTAAAGATAAGGGTGACTTCCCGGAAAACCAGCTTGCCAGTACTGTATAGATTCTCCCCCACTGTACGACAGGGTAGTCGCTGATAGGTCATGTTGCGCTACCGCATACATTGCCCCACCAATTTTTACATTCGATACTGTGACCCGACCAATTTCCTGAGGAAGGTGGGAGCAAGTTTCTAAAGAAATACCTTTTTCACCAGGGTTAATCCCCATCATATCCTGCACAACGTTGCTTATCAGCACAAAAGAAACTTCGGGGTAATCACCATTGGTACCAGTCAATGTAGCCATGGCATGCACCGTATTAATTTTTGATATAATATATTTCAGCCATTTCCAACCTCGCTCGTTCTGTCCATATTTGAAAAACAATTCGGGAACATAAGTGATGGCTTCAATGTTTTCGGGCAGCCCTTCTTTGGACCCCAATTGTGCATCGATATAATCCAAATAATTCAGATGCCTATTTGATCGCTGGTCCGTAATTTCTTTTAAGGGTAGAAACCAGGAATTTTCTTTCCCCCACCCGGACACGGGGAGATTATTCTTATCGTAGCCCCGGTTATACAGTTCCTTGTTGCCTTTTATGCCCCATACGGTGTTGAAATATTTCCACAAGGTCTGGGCTTTTTTAGTGTAGTTCCTAGCCTGGCTTTTGTTGCCACTCCATGCGGAGAGTTTGGCGAAGGCCAAATAGGCTTGGTACTGACTTCCAATACCGTCACCGGCTTCAATTAAGGTTTGGTCACGGTGTTCATTGTAGGTAGCCGTGCCTTTGAAAATATTACCCGAACCTTCGCTTTCGGCCACGCCATTTGGCGTTTTAACATCATGCAATGCTACAAAATCACTTACCGCTTTTGTGTTGAATAACAATAAAGCCGGATCATTAAGATACCGTTGATCTTTGGTCCAGTCATAGAGCTGCGCATTCTTTTCAACCAACTCAAACACTGCCGGTATCTCACGGACAAAGTCATCGTCATTTCTGTAGTCCAACGTATAAGGGCTCCCATCAAAATTGATCGCCCACAAAGGAAACCACTTTCGTTCCTTTGTGGCACTTGCCGCGAAGGAACGAAGCATCGTAAAATTCTCTTCTTCCAAGCCCAACAGATGTGCTCCCACCGCTTGATGACAAAAATCACGCGAATAGAAAGCAGTTCGCAAAGGATATCCGGCCCAATAGGCTGGTTGATACAAAGCGCTGTCTGCGGATTGATTTTTCTTGTAAACATTGACTGGCCCTCGCGTTCCCGTAACAACAAAAGATCGCGCTTTTTGCTTAGCCCAGTCGAAGACTTCCTGGAGTTCCTTTTGGTCCGTATCGATTGAAATATCTTGCTTCTGCGCAAACACACTGACAGAAAGCACAGTCTGTACCGCAAATAATAAAAAGGTTTTCATAAGGATTGGCAATTTAATAAACCAAGGATCTGCATTGGACAGACCCTTGGAGGTTGGTTGATTAGTCGTAACTTGGATTCTGTTTCAACAATGCATTTCGTTGAATCTCACTGCGTGGAATTGGAAGTAGGTAATGCTGAGGAAAGAACTTCCGTTCCTGGAGCACCTCAATTTTATAACTTTTCTTCTTCGTCTGGTCGTCCCGCACAATGGTAATTTTTCGCGCCGGTTTGTTTTCAGTCTGTTCAGCGATCTTCCAACGTCTTACATCAAAAAAACGATGATCTTCAAAGGCTAGTTCTACGCGTCGTTCCTGCTGTATTTTTCCCAAAAGCGCGGCACCTGTACTCGTAATTGCCGGAAGTACGCCTGCCTTCCCCCCACGTGCACGTTCTCTAATCTTATTGATGTACGTGCGAGCCACTTCTTCATTGCCCAATTGATACTGAGTTTCCGCATAATTTAGATAGATCTCGCCCAGACGCATATAAATCCACGGTTGCGCACTTTTATCATTCCATGGATTACGCAAACTTTCATCCATAAACTTACGAATCGTATAATGAGTCTTCGAAGCATTCCAATCATCGATACCGAATTCGCTATCCTTACCACTATTCGCCCGGTTTCCTGTTGAGGATACATAAAACTCAATCTCTCTACCCCTAAACTGCTGACCATCACAAACAATAGAAGCATAGAATCTAGGCTCACGATTTTCCCAAGGTTTACCATCCGCATAGGCCTGTGCAGAAGGCATAGAACCATCTTCCATTTCATAGGCATCGACCATGTCCTGAAGCACACAGGTTCTTGACCAACCTGTAAAACCATTCGGAGAATCGGTCCAGTCAAAAGAATGTCCAAATTCAGTGTTGAACTGCTTCATGAAGATGATCTCTTTACTCTTGTTGCTCGTAAAAAGCTGTTTGTAATTTGCATCAAGCTGGTATTGATTGAGGTCCAGCACAGCCTTTGCCGCGTCAGCAGCTTTTTGCCATTTCGCCTTATCATTGGATGGATTCCAATATGGACTTGCGGCATACAAGGTTACCCTTGACTTCAGTGCCAATGCTGCACCTTTCGTTGCCCTACCAAAATCCTTTCCTTCATAACTAAGGGGAAGCAACCCAGCCGCTTTATCCAATTCTTTCACAATAAAGTCTATACATTCATCGTAAGAATTACGTGGCACCATCATATCGCTGTTTAGATCGAAAGTTTTTGTGATCAATGGAACACCACCAAAACGCGAGACAAGATCCGCATAAAAGAACGCGCGAAGAAAGATCATCTCACCATTCAACCGATCAACTTGCCCCTTGTCGGCTTTCAACTTATCAATATTATCAAAGAAAATATTGCAGTTCTTAATCGCTTCATAATAAGCATTCCATGTGGAATAGTCTCCGAACTGATCTGCAGTCACTTCGCCACGGTTGTATAAATAAGGATTTCCGGAATTGAAATTGTGATAGGCCTCGTCCGAAACATATCTTAAACCAAGATTTCCAAAACCATCCCATATTTCAGTATAACGTTTATTTACATAGGTTTCGGTCAATTTTAGATCCGAGAATATAGCATCTCCAGTAAAGGAATCCAACGGTTTAACATCCAAATAATTTGAACAGGATGTCAAACAGCTTGCAAAAAAGATCGTTATATATAATTTTATCTTTGTATTCATCTGTCAATAAATTTTCTTTAAAAACTCAAATTCACCCCTGCACTATAAATCCGTTGTTGTGGATAGTACATACCACCTGCATTTGTTCCTTCAGGATCTTGTATCTTGATCTGATCGATCGAAAACAAATTAAATCCACTAATGAATACCCGTAAGTTTTTCATTTTGATTTTTTCCAGCACTTTAGGCGACAATGAATAGGCCAACTCCACATTTTTCAATCTTAAAAAAGAGGCATTCTTTAACCAGAATGTCGAATTCATGCTATTGAATGTATCGTCACGGTCGAAGGCTCTTGGATACAGGGCATTGGGTGTCTCTGTTTCAGAAATCCATCTGTTCTCAAAATAAGTTACATCTCTGTTGTAACTTCCTGGTTTAATGATCTGTTTTGCACGTCCCTGTCCTGACCACAGGATATTCAAATCAAAGTTTTTCCATTTGGCCCCCATGGTGATACCATAGGTAATTTCAGGAATCGGACTTTCATAGATACGGACCATGTCATTGCTGGTAATTTTTCCATCGCCATCAACATCCATATACTTGATATCCCCTGGCATCGTATTCAGCAAATGTGGTGAGGCATCAATCTCTGCCTGATTTTGATAGATACCATCTGTCTTATACACTAACCAGGAGTCTATACTATGGTCTGTCCGACGCTGCCACTCCGGTGTATTTTGTGCCTCATCAAAAAAATGAATCTTATTACGTACAAAGGTGAAATTTCCACCCACTGAGTAGCTAAAGTCATTGACTCTATTGCGGTAAAGCAAGCTACTTTCTACACCTCTGTTTGAAATTTCACCGATATTTTGATCAGGCAGCGTCAATCCGGTATACCGCGGTACAGAAGCTTGTTTGGGTGTTAGGATATCCGTACGCATCGAATAAAAATACTGCAAATCAAAACTCAAGGTATTCTTGAAGAAAACAGACTCAAAGCCTACGTTTTTCGTATCCACTTTTTCCCAGGTAATATTGGGGTTAGCCAATCTCCCGACAGTAAAACCCTTTGTTCTTTTGGGGTCAAGACCAAACATGGCTCCATCTCCAAGAACATAGGTACTGATATATTGAAAAGGATCCACCCGGTCGTTTCCTAGCTTGCCCCAGGAAGCCTTGATTTTCAACTCATTGATAAAAGGCACATTTTCCTTGAAAAAATTCTCCTGAGAAATACGCCAGCCTGCCGATACCCCTGGGAACCAACCCCAACGTGCATTGCTGATAAAGTTTTGTGAACCATCTCTTCGCACTGTAATATCAGCCAGGTACTTATCCTTAAAACCATAACTTACACGACCAAAATAATTCTGCCTTGCCGAAATCGTTGCTTTTCCGTCATTATTTTTTTGATTGTCACTTCCCGCAAATAGGTAATCTACGGCATCGCTTAAGAAATCTCTCCGATACGCCGAAAACCAATCACCTCTGTTCTTGCTCTGCTCATAAGCAATGAAAGCATTGACACTATGTGAGCCGAATTTCTTATCGTATCCGATTTTAAAATTCCAGGTCTCGGTACGTATATCATCGTTTCTTTCAGTAAGATTGATATTTGCATCGCCCGTTGTCTCACGGATATTATCGTAATTCTTTGTTGCAGGATTATAACGATAAGCATCCCACATATCATTCAGCTTCTTTTCATGTCTATATTGCGAATCGAATGCCGCATAACCAGAAAAACTTAAGCCATCTAATAACCAAGGTGTTTTGAGATCAAAACCTGCTTTTGTATTGACAAAATTATCCTTTACACGCTGATAGCCGGTCTTGCCCGAAGCCAGAATCGTTAAATTGTTACCCCACGAAAGACCCGGACCAGGTAATCCATTCGGATAATAGTCAGGCAAAAAAGGATAGGCATGGAAAGCTTCCCAAAAGAAGGTTCCCATATCGTAGTTTGAATTATTCCGATTTTCCTGTCTAGTGGCGACCTCAACTAATACCGAAAGGTCTTTGGTTACCTTAGCATCCAAATTGGTACGAAATTGAACCGTCCTAAAATTTAGATCTGTATTTCTAAATCCCGGCTTTTGATAAAGGTATCCTCCAGAAACATAATAACGCACTTTTTCGTCTCCACCACGAAGTGACAAGGAATGCTGCGTTTGTGGAGAAGATTTAAATACGGACTTCATCCAATCGGTGTTGGCATATAGTAAAGGATCAATTGTACCATCCAGATATTTTCCTTTAATATCTTTATACTTTTCAGCACGCCCAAAATGTGCATTGATTTCATCATCATACACCATAAATTGATAAGAATCCATCAGTTTTGGTGTTCTTGTATGTTCGGAAAAACCGTAACTACCATCATAGGTGATCGTAGGTTTATCACCATTACCGCGTTTCGTCGTGACCAAAATAACACCATTTGCAGCTTGGGCACCATAAATGGCAGCCGACGCATCTTTCAAAACCGAAATTGTCTCGATATCACTTGGATTAAGCCGTTCTATTCCACCTCGATTGGCCACTCCATCAATGACATACAACGGGCTGTTGTTCCCCAGAGATCCCTTGCCACGGATATAGATCTGCGATTGATCATTTCCAGGTTCACCCGAACGATTATTTGCCACTACACCAGGCATTCTTCCTGCCAGGGAATTGGACAGATTTGGCGCAGGGGACCGTTGAAGCTCGCTTCCCGAAACCTGACTCACCGACCCTGTTAATGTTGCTTTTTTCTGTGTACCGTACCCAATCACCACAACCTCTTCCAGCTGTGCAAGATCTTCCTGAAGAACCACGCTAATGGCCTGTCGCTGATAGGCAATCTCTTGAGAAAGGTATCCCAGATAAGAAAATTGCAAAACGCTATTTTCGTTTTCAACGACCAGCGAAAATTGACCATCACTATTCGACTGCGTCATCTTATCCGTACCCTTTATACGTACAGATACACCTGCCAATAGCTTTCCTTGCTGATCTTTGATCGTACCAGAAGCGATTCTATCCTGAACCTTTGCTGTCGAGCGTATAATAATACGGTTTTCGCTGACCATATCCATTTCCAAAGATTCTTTGGCTAAAATTGGCAGCAAAAGATCAGTCCATTTTTTATTGCGGACGTCAACATGCTTAATCTTAATCGCATTGATCGTATTATCGTTGTAGATAAAATTGATCTTGGTCTGCTCTTCAATTGAAGTCAATAGGTTTTTGAGTCGGATCTCTTCAAAACGTAAAGAAACTGTTTTTTGCGCTTTCGATTCTTTTGCAAATCCAGTGGCAACACATGCAAATAAGAAAATGATTAAAAATTTGGCCATTAACAACCATTTTAGATAATACGAGATAGGCACATGATAAAGAACATGTGATTTTTTTTTCATAATTTTGGTATTTAAGAAATAATCGATTGGCATCCTACTTTCCTAGGGTCCGATGCCATTGGTTAAAACATTGGGTATTGCTCACTATGAGGGATACCCTTTTTTTATATTATTTTACATAAAGCGTATCATTTTGGGTATAATAATTTAGTTTAGTACCTGTGCGCTTGATCACATTCAAGACTTCTTCACAGGTTGTTTCGTCAAAAATACCGGTGATGGGTTCTTTCGCAAGCTGCTCATTTTCAACAACAATAGGTTTACCGAACCAACGCTCCATTTTCTTTGCAACCATATCAAAACCTTCTCCATTGAACACCAGTCTATTTTTCATCCAAAGTGTTTCAGTGACTTCGGCATCAATGATATCAAGCTTTGCAAAGGTCACTTTCGGTTGCAGCGCAACATGCTTACTCCGATGATCATTCGCTGATACGGGCTGGTTAATCACCGACACCTTATTCCCTGGCAAAAGTTCATACAACTTCTCCTGTTTATTATCCATTACCTTTAGCCGCACTTTCCCTTCGATCAAGGACGTCGTCGTGGTATTCTCATCTGGAAGCGCACGAAGGTTAAATTTTGTACCTAAGACCTGTACCTCTGCATAGGCCGTTTTGATTTTCAAGGGTAAATTAGGGTTCTTTGCAATAGCGAAATAACCTTCACCAACCAATTCCAGCACGCGGTCAGTCTTACCAAATCCAGCCTTCAATCGCAGCACACTTTCATTATTCAGCCATACTTCAGAGCCATCGCTCAATTTGATCGATTTACGCTCTCCTTTTCCAGTAACAATGGTCTGCCATTCCGCATCTCCAGCTACCTTTTTATCATTTTTGATATACCAAAAGGACCATACCCCAAAAACGATAAATAGACTAGCGGCAATGGACAGTAACTTAACCTTATAACGACCTATAAATGGAGGGACGGTCTCGTCCTCGACAGCGGTAAGTTCTATCGGTCTTGACTTTTCATAGCTTACTTCGGCTTCTAGATCTTCCTCTTCCCCGTGCTTCTGCTCTAAATAGGCCAATAACTCCCTCTTACTTTTATCGGCACGTAGCAAGTCATCCAGCGCGATTCTCTCCTCCGCTGTGAGTTCTCCCGCTAGCAACTTAGCCGCTAAAAATAAAAAGTATTGTTCCTCAGATGAAAACATGTGCATTCGGTCTATTTGGAGTAGAGACACCCAATGAAACCAAAATCCCCAATAAAAAAATTATTTTTTTCCTTTAATACAGGACCACAGCTTTTCCAAGGCAATTTGAATATGTCTGTCTACCGTTTTCTTGGATATTCCCATCATTTCCGCAGTTTCCAAATACGTTTTCCGTTCCTCTTTCACCAGTTTAAAAGCCTCTTTCGTTTTGGGTGGAAGCCCTTCGACGGCCCGTTGAATGCGTTGTATGCTTTCTCTAGATATTAAAATTTGTTCGGGAGTATTTTTATCGATCAACATATCCTGATATTCCACTCCATCAGTGAGGACGACCTGACGAATGCGCAGAAGATTGAGGCATTTGTTTTTTATTGCCCGAAGCAAGTAGGCCTCGACATTTGCGATGTTCATCAGATCGGGGCCCAAATACCAAATTTTCCAAAGGACTTCAGAAACCACATCTTCGGCCAATTGCTTATCCTTGATAAAAGAAAATGCATTGCTCTTCAAAACCCCATAATTGGCCACGAAATAAGCCTTAAACGAGCTTTCATCCCGATTAATGGCAATATTCTTCTTATTTTCCGCAGATAAAGGTTTCAAATACATTGGTTACGTTGCAATTCGCAGCACAAGTTAAACAAATTCAATCCAAGAATCCAAAAAAAATCGAAAGCTCAATGCCAAGGCTTTCTCATCAAGTAACCACACTACATTGACCAATCGTGCACAAACTATGGATCAGGCGAAAATTTCTGCTTAAAGGCGTTCTGGAGCATGGGGCAAGTCAAGAAAAAAGCCGCTCGGAAAATCCAAAACGGCTTGATATATAGCGTAAAAAAAGTTTCCACTCAGCTTATTCATGCAAAACCAAAATCGCTTTAACCGATCGGTTCAAAACTTCATTCACTGTGCTGCTTGCAAATAAACGGTAAATCATATTATGGTTGCGTTTGACCAAACATAGAATATCGGTCTGGTTGTTTTCAACAAAATCAACGATCGCATGCGATGGGCGTGTATCATCCTCATCCACATAATTAAAATTGATTTCAACATTAGGAAGTAACTGGCGCATTTTTTTTTCGCCATTTCGAACGAGCTTGTCATCCAGTTCTTTTTCCGAAATATGCAAGATTTCCAACTTCTTTGGGTCTGAAAGCTTCAAGATACGATTTAAAGCTTTGACATCCCGAACGGACAGCTTTGTTGTTTTATAATCCGTCGCCAATGTAATGACTGGAATAGCTGATAAATTGCTTTCAGGAGGTACAATCAAGGTTGGAATACGCAATTTTGTCACAGCCATACTTGCATTACTACCGACAATTTCCTTAATGCCTGTCGCTCCGGTGATTCCCATCACCAAAAAAGAAACATCAGTATATTCAACATACTTTGTGACTACATTACGCAGATAACCTACTTCAACAATGGTTCTCACTTTGAGGTCATTGTATTTATTTTCCTGGACCACCTGATCGGTCCATTCTTGCAAAGCAGCGCGTTTTCTAGCGTAATAATCTTCTATAAAGATCGCGTTATAAGTACTGTTATTGATTCCTTCTGTCGGGTGTATGGCGTGTACAACAGCAACTTCCATATTCAAACGAGAAGCCAAAGACAAGGCATAACGCAAAGCATGACTTGCATTGATTGAAAAATCGGAGGCAACAAGAATTTGTTTCATTTTTTAAGTTTTTAATATTAACCTGTCAATAGCCATGTGTACTAAGTCAGTGGATGACAAAAACATTCAGATAACAATCAACTAAATAAAAAGATGGAAGAATACAAATAATAATAATGCAAGGCCAATCGACACAGGTAAAGTAAGTACCCATGCAAGACCGATACTTTTGAGTGTTCCTTTATTTAGATTGCTCTTTCCTCCGGAAGCGACCATTGAACCGGCAATACCACTTGAGAGCACATGCGTTGTGCTAACAGGCAAACCCAATACGGTACTGATACCAATTGTCGAAGCTGCGACAATCTCGCTTGAGGCCCCCTGAGCATAACTCAAATGTTCATTTCCTATTTTTTCTCCAATCGTTACGACAATACGTTTCCAACCGATCATTGTTCCCAAGCCTAGTGCTACCGAAATCGTTAAGATCACCCAGATTGGGGCGAAGTCCGTAAGATGTTTCAATTCGCCCAATTTACGATTGAGCTCCAATCTATTTTCAGCATTGATATTGATCTGTTTATTACTCTCCAATGTAGCAATGGATTTGACTAAACCTTCAACCTCTTTTCTGAATTTAAACGTCCCGGCTTTATCTGTTACACTTTTATCCATCAAATGTAGTTTGACTTGCTCAATCTCCTGATTGATTTGCGCAAACATCGTTCCCTGAGATACATTACTGGAAGCAATTGTCTGTAACACGATTTCGGTTTGATCAAGCGTTTTAATGACAGTCGCATCTGGTACGGAATGGTTTATTGCAAAACGGGCAGGCAGAAATGCAATTAAGATCAGCATAAACAGCCCTACTCCTTTTTGTCCATCATTACTTCCGTGAAAAAAACTGACCAATGTACAGGTCAGTATAAGAATACCCCGTACTAAAAATGGGGGTCTGTCATCTTCCCCTTGTGGGATGTGAAAAAGTGCCTTATAACGGACGACGTGCTTCAAAAAGAGCATCAATAACACTGCTAGACCAAAACCAATCAAAGGTGACAGAATCAAAGAAAGGCCAATTTCTTCGGCCTTATGCCAATTGACACCGCTGCCCCCATAATACCAGGTGAAGCCAATACCAGCCCCGATAAGAGCCCCTATCAGCGTGTGTGAGCTCGAACAAGGAATGCCGAAGTACCATGTCCCCAAATTCCAAATAATAGCCGCTAATAGTACTGAAAGAACCAAACAAGCGCCTACAGAAACTGGGAGTGCCATTAAGGTATCCAGTGGTACCAATTTAAGGATTCCCATAGCCACGGCTATACCACCTGCAAAAACACCTAGAAAATTCCAAAAACCAGACCAAGGAATGGCTACAATTGGTTTAAGTGCTTTGGTATAAATTACCGTTGCAACAGCATTCGCGGTATCATGAAAGCCATTGACAAATTCAAAGGCCACAACGGCAAATAAACAAAGGGCAAAAACAATAAGAAGTCCAGTACTAAGGTCGGTTTCCCCTAAGAGAGGAATCATGTTGCAGAAAATTTGCATATTATTCTTTCATAAGATTTATGGTTGTCCTTGCTGAGTTATCCTTAAGGAAAGCTACCGCAGGAACAATCGCTTCATTCAGATCAAAAATAATTTTCACATATTAACTTTTGATGAACGCAATATTACCTTATACAGCAAGAAAGAAAAACTTAAAATACTGTTAACGAATGCTGTTCATCCCATAAAAAACAACAATCCGGTGTATAGGACCTTTTGTAAACCTTCTTCAGGAATGAACATAGGGTATCCGCGAAATACCAAGCACACGATTCAAGGGAATTTTGTTCCGCCATTTACAGCGAAAATAGTACAATTTACCGATTCAAATCTACAGCCCACCGAAAAGCACAAGCTTTTTAGAATGAAACCCGTTACTTTAGACAAAAATAAATTTAACACCGAATTAATTATGCCTAAAGCCTATCCATTAGACCGTTCATCGATGAACTCTTCTCCCTTACAGCGGCTTAAACTTCGTATGCTACCTTTTCTCTTCGCCATTTATTGCGTGCTCTTTGCGCAACATGCAAAAGCCCAATCTTTAGACTGGTCCACAAAAGATATCGTATTTAAGAGTGAGGGTATTAAGTTGGCCGGAACCATGCTTCAGCCTCGTCGCACCCATGCGGCCATTGTCCTCATCCATGGTTCTGGACAAGAGAAAAGGATGATGGAGTTTGCCTCATATTTAGCCCAAAACGGTATTTCAGTATTTACATATGACAAGCGTGGAGTTGGAAAGTCCGAAGGAACCTATGCTGGCCCTGAAGTCGGTACAAATAATATCGACTCCGCCAACCTCAATCTGTTGGCCAAAGATGCACAAGCAGCGGTAAAAGCATTCCATCAGCAACTAGGGAAGACGAACATTCCAATGGGACTACTTGGATTCAGCCAAGCAGGATGGATCATTCCCTTAGCTACTAACCAAAATCCTTTGGTCGACTTTTTTGTCTTGTACAGTGGAGCAGTTATCCCTGCCCGTGAGCAACTACGCTTTCAGTTCTTTACAAATGGAAAAAAAGATTTTTGGGATAAACATACAGAAGCCGATGCCCGACAACATGTGGCGAATGATCCGGATCGCTATCAATTTACAAATACCGATCCCATGACACCACTTAAAACAATAACAACTCCAGGACTCTGGCTTTTTGGATCCAAAGATATCCAAATACCTGTAGGTTTATCCATTGAACATCTCAATGCACTGAAAGTGCAAGGAAAGCCTTTCGAGTATTGCCTATTTCCCTTATTAGATCACAATACAAGCCTTTCGGCATCTAGCGAACCGAGTGCTATTGCATTAAATTGGATAAAAAACAGGAGTAAAAAAAGTCATAAAAACCTCTTGACAAGGGCTCATTAGCGTAATGATCAAGCGTTAAAAAAGGCCTAAGTTTTTACTTAGGCCTTTCTTTAATCAATTCAAATGTTTAATTCGCTAGTTTAACGCAAATCCGCACGAAGCACTTTACTTTTGTTCAATGCTCTATTGGAATAGATGATATACACCGTGCCGACGATAGTTGGCATAATCCAAACCAGCGTTGAACCAAGCTGAATCCCGGCAACTAAAAATGCAGTCACCGACGCAATCAATGCGCCTACCATACGGCCCAAGTGACTAACCAGCCAGGCATTTTTCTTTTCTTTGAAACTTTTAAACAGTTGAAAATCCCGAATACTCATAAAGGCACCAAAACCACCAAAAAAGACATATAAAACAGAATTTGCCACCTGTTGTACCAATCCAATTAAACCAAGGCCTAACATACCGACCGATACAAGCAGCATCGTGGCCGAAATCAGTTTATCTTTCCAATCTGCTTGTTGTTTAATCTTGCTTCGCAAAGTCAAAGCCCGATTACCCGCTAGAATAAGATAAATCGTAAAGATCCCGATCAAAAATAAAAATGTGTTTTCGTGGCCCGGCATTCTCGCAATAATAAGTGAAATTAAAGAACTAGTCACCATCGCATAGGAAAATATAATCCCCATTTTCTTGTGCCCTGCTCCCCCCTTTTTTACAGCCACACTTATCAGGCCGGTAATCAATCCTATCCCACCAAAAAATGCGTGAATGTAAATCAATGTTTTAATTGTTTCTTCCATAGTTCTTTTTTAATAATTGTTTATAGCTAATAATGGTATTGAAGCAAAAAGGCTAATGGTTATGCCCTGTTTAAAATAGATAGACAAAAAACAATGCTATAATGCCGTTTGCGACAATAGCCCAAATGTAAAAAATATCCTTTTAATTATTTATATGTTTAAATAAAAATCACTCCTTTTCCTCACGAACGAGAAAATCATAAGAGTACCAGAATTTAAGATGTCCATAGGAATTGAGGCCTCCTAGGCTATAGCTAATGGGGTAATCAAAGCTATTCTGTTGCAGTTCAAGTTCATTTTTATAATCAGCGACAAGTTTTTTAATGGCGTCCACACCTGTTGCACGTCTAATAAAACTTGTTTTACGTCCACCGCGCAGATAGACCAGCATATCGGAACCATCCAACACTCTTTCGTCCGTCTTCGTCAAGAGCTGATTATACAGCAGTTTTTCCAAGACGCTTTTAAGATCACCACGGGGAAAATCGCTTTCCCCCATCATAATCGAGTGGGTGCCATAGTTGACAGAAGAAACATAGTAGGGATTAAATCCTGCTTTTTTTAACTTCCCAAGTTCATCTTTATTAAAAGCTTTCGCAAAATCTTCCAGGTCTACATGAAGACTAAATGTAATATGTTCCCGACGCAATAGTAAGCTATTTGCTCTTTTTATCGTGGTGGAATCGTGGTGACGAACCATTTTTAGTACACTATCAACGTCGGGGCTATTATTAAGATGGTAACGTATCGCCCTATAATCGAAGAATGCCCCCACGGACGATTGCTCCAAAACAGATGGTTCACCCTTACTTTTCTTAGCAAAAGCACGCACAGCATCAAAGCTTGGTATCACACGAATACTGGATAAAGTTGGCTGGGTAGATGAAATTGCAATTTTGAAAGGTTTATAGTAGTTACGGAGGGAGGTGAGTTTCAGTTCCGGTGTGGTATCTTTTAATCCCCATACTGCCCCTAGATAGAAGTTCTTTTCTGCAGTGCCATCCATGTAGATCTGGCTAACCGAAAACCCAACGGAACGCCCTACAAACTGATACCTTTTAGCCGTTGCTCCACCTTCGATCGCCGTAGCGTCAAAATCGGCATCTTCTTTGTCGCAGCTGGACAAAAAACAAACGCTTAGCAACAACAGGAAAAGATATTTCATAATTTAAAAAATTAATCGTCACCTTTGGTGAAGCACTTCAATCTCATCTACCCGTCGGACAATGGCCTTTAGATTCTTCTCAAATATATACAAAATTCCTAATCCAACATACATAAAAATAAGAATAACAACACGATACAATGCTAAGGGAACATAATTGGCTATCCATTCCGAAGAAACCAACCCCATAATCAAAATCATAACCGGAATCGTTAAACCAAGATAATTCCGATAAACACAGTATTTGCTGCCCATGGGGCGATGCCGCAATAAGTATACGGGAATATAAAGAATCAATGTACCGATCATCCCCAATTTTAATCCCGTCCAGAACGCATCTGCGTCGAGCGGCACAAAATAATAGAACAATGTAAAGTATACAATATAAATTGCACTATGCCAATGCTTGACGAATTGTAAAAAATCCGCAGGAAATTTATTGATTTGCTTAACCTGCAGACTCAATTCATAACTATGTGCAATACTGGCAAAACCTTCCGCTCCAAAACTTGCATAAGCAAAATCAATAGCCCGATTGAAACAAAGATCTGTATCTGAAGACATCAATGCTTCGACCTTACAGGCAAAGTGATCTAGAATTTCAAGCTGAACATCAATATAACGATATCCTTTAGAACGGATAAAATCCATCAGAATACCTAATTCAGCTTTGGTCAATTTCTTTTCAGTCATGATATAATTGGCTTAGTGTTTAAGATGATCTGCAATTTCTCTACAAACGTCAACGCATCTTTCATTTTGCTTACCTGAGCTTTTTTTCCTTTTTCTGTTAAGGAGTAATACTTTCTTGCTCTTCCATCAACAACTTCTATTGCTGTATCCAGGAGCCCCTCCGCTTCTAGCTTATGTAATGCAGGATAGAGCGCTCCCTCTGTCAGGATAAACTCCCCTGCAGTTAGAAGTTTTACCTGTTGAGTCATTTCATAGCCGTACATTCTTTTCGTTTCCGACAAAAGTTTCAGAATAATTGTGTGTAAAGTGCCTTTTAATAACTTCGTATCTTTCATTCGTTCACAGTAAATAATAAATTAAATATACCTAATTTTCTTATATATCTAAAAAAAATAAAAAAACTATCATACAGCTCGTTGAATTTTAATTTCCTGTAGTATTATCCAAAGCAAAAAAGCCGCTAGAGCTGGGAACTCCAAACGGCTTTGCACTAACAATTATATATAGAATTATATGATTATCCTGCCTTCAAGAGATCAACAATTACACGATCTCTATTTTCATTTAATGAGGGATAAAACTGATTTAAATCGACCAATATGATTGGCATCCCCCTGTTTTCTGGCTTGTACAAGACATTATCTACCAATTCGCGACAGAAAACCAGCGACTCGCTATCCGTAAAGACTTCTTTTGACCTTTTGAGGAAACTATCAAAAAAACGTTTTGGATTATTGATGATTTTAAGGTGTTCTTGATTTGGAAAAACTGTACTGGAGAGATCTAGCCCCCGAGAAAATATAACGTCCTTCAATTCGGCGTGACCAAAATTGACTAAAGGTGTCTTTAACGGTTTTGCTTTTTTGAGAATGAAAAGATTAGTGGAGTACAGATCTTCCGTAAAAGGAATGCCATAAAACCATGAAGAATTGATCTTTCCTTTAAAAACCACATGAACCAAATTGGTACCGTCGAAAGTTGTTTTGTCAAACGTGTTGTAAAGGAAGGACGATTTTTCAATTTTTAAATTTCCAATGATAGCTTTCGAAAAATCATTCGCTTCGAATGTACTTTCCATCCAAACCCCAGATTCCTGAAAAACAACAGACTGAAAATTACAGTCTACAAAGGTACAGCGGATAAATTTGCAATCACGAAACATGGAGTTCATGAAATTTTTGCCCTTTATCGTACAATCGATAAATGAACAGTTTTTTAAAACTTTGTGATTGAATTCAAAACTTTCAATCTCACTTTGCTGGAATATTTTATTAGTCAGTGCCATGCTAAAAATGATTAATAGGCTAAAATTTCATAGTAGTTGCATTGCAAATGGATAATTAACGACCTAAATTTCCATTTATACAATGATGACAACAGGAAAGAAAAAACGTCCTAAAGAAATTTTGACTTTTTTTATCTTTTTTATCCTCGTCTGAAACAACCAAGACATATAACATCTTGTTGCAAACGAACTATAAAAAATACGCTAGCCATCCGTTCTTAAACGGACCAATAGGCAAAAAAAAGCCGCAAGAACGGGGAGTCCTTTACGGCTTACTACCTATGAAAAACATTCACCTTAAGTATAAGGCACTATCTACTATGACAATTAAAATTAAAATGCCGCACATAAACCTATCACACAATGAATTAGCGAATTAAGATCTATGTTTCGACATTTCTTGGAACCAAATATAAAGTGCTCGGTCAGAGATTCAAGCCACCGTTTACAATTCGCCAAAAATGATTTACGATTCGTCCATTGTATTATTTTAATCGGCCGATTAATTAGCCCTTTACTCCTAAAAGAAAAAAAAGTATATTGGTGGACGCAATTAAAACTGTTTATGAAATTGATAAAAAATATTTTGGCGGTGCTTGTACCGCTTACCTTATTCAGTAGCCCAGCCTTTTCCCAAACCAAAGAGGAACTCAAAAAAAAATATGAAAACAGCAGTATAGATGAAGAGCTCAAAAAGAAGATGGCTACGGAATATGTCTTTCCTGATAGTCTCATCTTACCCCCCTTACACTATACCAATTCCTATTATATATTGGACTCTGCCGTCAATGATTTCCATTCTATTTCCATTGATGTTATTGTACAAGATGACATCCCCGACCACTATTCATTTTACATTTCACCTTTTAATATATACCTAAACAATATACCTCTATATTGTGGTATCCAATCTGCCGGTGGCGGTATCAGTGTTAAGACAGGTAAAGAAGAGGATATCAAATTTAATGGCATCTTTTCGCGTTGGTTTGAACGGACAAAAAAAGCCTTAAAAACTACGGGATATTATGCCAGTTCAGATGCAGAGGGTGACTTTATCAGTGTCCGCAATACCGTAGGTTGGCGCAAAGGTTCTTATCGTATCACACTAAAAAAAGAAGGCTATATCGCGGGTAAGACTATTCCAGATGCTGTTAACCCTAAAGAAACCTATTTCAGCTGGGGCGATTATGAACATTCCTGGGTCACCATGTATGTCGAAGATTTAAGCACAAAAAAAGTGGTCAATGTAGGATCCTTGGCCTTCCCGGGTAAAAAGATCCAGATGAAAGAGCACATCACATCGTTCTTGGAGCAATACAAATATTTCATCGATTTTTCCCAAAGGCCGAGGGATCTCGAGGGACTGAATGTCATCCGATACGACAAATTACCTAAAATAACCATTGTTCAAAAAAATCTACGCATCAATGGCAAATTGGTCAAGCTTGAAAAAGTACCGACTTACCACAACCGTACACACAACCCCGAGCAAAGTAAAGTAGCCGGTGAAATCCCAATTCTATCCAAGGATAGTTATAATCCTGCGACTGGTGAACTGACACTCGAAACGGGCGTGTTTGTAAAATGGCCGGAGAAAAAAGACGTTAAGTAAGCACAAAATGATTCGACATATCCCCAATTCACTACATTTATAATAAAAAGATCCAGTTAACGAAAAAATATCTGTTAGAATTAGGACATAGACCTACAATCAAAAACAGGCTCCCTCCAGATATACGTCATAAGCTGATCAAGGAAAATCTTGTCAGCATATGATGTATACTCATATTTTCGTCTCTCCGAAAAGTGCTCTGCGCAAAATCCAAATAGGTTCCTAAGAAAATCAATTCTGTCTCCCTTCCAACTTTCTTTTCGAGAGCATCTCAAATACACCTTCTTTCCGCAATAACCACATGCGTAACTTTGCTTCAGCAACACCATCCAAAAGTTGATAGGTAAAGATAATCTCCTTGTGCTCATCCAACGGGGCTTCCAAATGCTTCAATGCAGTGCGCCCCTTTTGGAGTAGGAGACAAATTTCTGGGATATGTGATGACAATAAAAATACACGATTCTTGCACTCTTTCAAATCGTTAACCAACTCCAAAGTTGCTTCACTGGTATCACTATGGTTTGTCCCCTTGAATAACTCATCCATCAGTACAAAGATGTGTTTACCGGATGCCAGTAATTCCACTAAATGTTTAACCCGTCATACCTCATTAAAAAGGTGGCTCGCTCCTGTGCTCAAATTATCACCTAAATTTATCGTCACCATTATTCCGTCAAAATGTACCGTCTTCATAGCATCCGCAGGAACAGGAGAACCAAGATGAGCCAGATAAACACAGCTTCCAATCGTCTTCAACAAAGTAGATTTGCCCGTCATATTTGCTCCCGTCAGACACCATAAATTGCTTTGGAGAAGGTAAAAAACAATAAAAAAACACCCGAAAGCATGGGGTACTCCGGGTGTTTTAGCCATATTATTAACCTATTTTATGAAAAGTGCCCTTGAATGGGCAACACTAAAATAGAAAATAACTTTGTATAAACAAAATAAAATCAAAAAAAATCATTTTTTCTAAATCACTAAACCGGTTAAACATTGATTTTGTCATCTGAAATACCCGTTAAGATAATTCAATATAATTCCCTAAATTCAGGTTAAATAACCTGTTTACTCTTACATCATTAACAAGGCCACGATGACAGAAAAGAACCAAGGTACACATAATAGCCATTTAGAAGCTTTCTGGAGCAAGTCTGCCGAGGAGCTATTCCAAGAACTCAATTCGCAGGAAAACGGTATATCCGAAAGCGAAGCCAATTTGAGAATCACCAAATATGGTCCCAATAGATTGAAAGGAAAAAATAGTTCAAGCGCGTATTTATTATTTTTTAATCAATTCAAAAATCCCATCACACTTATCTTAATCGCCGCAGCCATTCTTTCCTCTTTGCTTCAGGATCGCACAGATGCAATCATCATCCTTTTAATTGTAGTCATTAGCAGCTGCTTGGGATTTTGGCAAGAATATGGAGCATCCAATGCTGTTGCCAGATTATTAAAAATGGTCCAAGTTACAGCGACTGTCATACGCGACGACCATGAGATAGCAGTAAGTACAGAATCAATCGTTCCGGGGGACGTCGTCGTATTGTCCGCCGGTGATATTATTCCTGCCGACTGTATCCTCTTGAATTCCCAAGAATTGTTTGTTGATGAAGCTGCTTTTACAGGAGAAAGTTATCCTGTCGAAAAACAAAAAGGAACACTAGAAACAAATACGCCCCTTTCCAAACGTTCTAACACATTGTTTATGGGTTCGAGTGTCATTAGTGGAAAAGCTACAGCACTCGTCATCGCTACAGCACTGAATACCGAATTTGGGAAAATATCCGCGCGCTTACGAAACAATGCCCCCGAAACTGAATTTGAAAGAGGGATCAAAAAGTTTGGTTTTTTACTCATGCAAATTACCTCTATCCTGATCCTCTTCATATTTGCACTGAACGTATTCCTCGATAAACCAGTTCTTGATTCCTTTCTATTCTCTTTAGCACTTGCTGTTGGACTTACACCACAATTGCTTCCTGTTATTATTACGGTCAATCTTTCCTCAGGGGCAAAAAAAATGGCCGCGCAGAAAGTCATTGTTAAACGCCTTTCCGCAATTGAAAACTTCGGCAGTATGAATATCTTATGTTCAGACAAAACTGGTACAATTACCCAGGGAAAAGTGAAGCTTTATAAAGCTTTCGATATCAATAACACTGAAAACGAACTTGTGAACAACTATGCCCTCTTTAATGCTGCACTACAAACAGGTTTCAAAAACCCGATCGATGCTGCAATTATAGCCGGACTAAAAAACGAAGAGCAACAACTTCCAGCTATATTGGACGAGATTCCCTATGATTTTATACGTAGACGACTGAGTATTCTGGTTGAACTTCAAGGATTCAAGATGATCACCAAAGGAGCCTTTCAGGAAATCCTCGCCATATGCAATCAAGTACAAACGAGCAACGATAGCATGGCACCACTAACCAGCGAACTCAAACAGACCTTAATACAACTCTACGAACAGTACAGTAGAGAAGGGTACCTTACATTAGGAATCTGCTGGAAAACAACCACAACAAACTCCATTTCGAAAGAAGAGGAAAACAATATGATTTTTCTTGGCTTTGTCACCTTCTTCGATCCACCCAAAGAAAGTGCAGTCGCCGCAATAAATAACTTAAATTCATTAGGAGTCAAGTTAAAAATAATTACGGGCGACAATGCGCTGGTGGCCGAAAGTCTTGCTAAACAAGTGGGGATTGAAGGCCCGGTTGTTGTCACCGGAAGTTCCTTGCGGGGAACCACTAGCGAAGCACTGGTGAGAAAGGTGTTGCAGGCCGATATCTTTGCGGAGGTGGAGCCTAGCCAAAAAGAACAGATTATTCTAGCGTTAAAAAAACGGGACAAGTCGTTGGTTTTATGAGAGATGGAATTAACGATGCCTCCGCACTACATGCTGCAGATGTGGGAATATCTGTAGACAGCGCCGTAGATGTTGCAAAAGAAGCCGCCGACCTTGTATTAATGGATCAGGATCTTGATGTACTCGCCAACGGTATAAAAGAAGGACGTAGAACCTTTGCGAATACAATGAAATATATCTTCATGGCAACGAGTGCCAATTTTGGGAATATGTTTAGTATGGCCGGGGCATCCTTATTGCTTCCCTTTCTACCGCTTTTACCAAAACAAATTTTATTAACCAACTTACTTACGGATGTTCCTGAGACGACCATAGCAACAGACAATGTCGATGAAGAGTACATTAAAAAACCGCATCGCATTGATATTGGTTTTATCAAAAAGTTTATGTTTATCTTTGGTTTACTGAGTTCGGTGTTCGATTATTGTACATTTGCAGTACTTCTTTTAATCCTCAAAGCCAATGAACAACAATTTCAAACTGGCTGATTTTTAGAATCTGTTGTCTCCGCTGCCCTTATTGTCCTTGTCGTTCGGACCCGACTTCCATTCTTTAAAAGTAAACCCGGCAAAGCGCTGCTCCTATTTAACTTGATCGTGATTTCATTTGTTTTGGTTATGCCTTTCAGCCTATTGGGTGATATATTTGGTTTTGTGAGGTTGCCATTTCAATTCTATGTTTATATGGTGTTGATTGTTGCTGTTTATGTATTTACAGCCGATTTTGCAAAGCGTTGGTTTTACAAGAAGCTGGCGTCGGGATATTAGATACCTGATATCCCCCATAAAGTAGGACTAAAATATTCCTGGCGATCCCTTCGGCTCAATCTCAAAAAGGACCGAACGAGTAAGGATTGTGAAATTCCATCTTTTTTAGGAAGTTCCCTTTTTGTTTGGGCACAAGTTAAAATCTAATTGATATTATCTTAATATATTACAGGGAGATTACAGGGGGTTAACAGGGGTATAACAGGGGGTTAGCAGGGGTATATCCCCTACTAACCCCTTGTTAATAGGCTGTAAAAGTAGTGTTATTCCCTTCTTAATTTTGAATCTGAGGGGAACTTGATGCAGGCCTTCGCTATCATTGTGAGATTTTGTTTAATTTTAAATCTATCAAGTAACTATTAGCTATGACCGAACGTGAAATTCTGAGACAACATATCGACAAGACCGTCCAGTTAAACGACGAACAATTCGACTACTTCTTTTCTTTTTTTTAACCGATCTCCTTTAAAAAGAAACAAATGATTATCCGTCAAGGAGACCTTGTGGAACAAGAGTATTTTGTGCTAAATGGCTGTCTAAAGACCTATTTCACCAATGATGAACAAAAGATGCATATCTTACAGTTTGCCACAAAAACCTGGTGGGCTTCCGATTATAATGCATTGCATAATCAAGGCCCAGCTACGGTCAATTTAGATTGTGTCAGCGATGCAGACACGCTTTGCTTATCGAACGAGGACCGTGAAAAAGTATGTAAGGAAATTCACGAAGTTGAAACCTTTTTTAGATGGCGTTCCAATAAAGGATACATTGGGCTGCAAAAAAGAATAATGTCACTGCTGAACAATAATGCGCGAAGCCGTTATGAAGAACTCATGCAGCAATATCCTGAACTCTATAATCTCGTTCCCAAACATTTGATTGCAGCGTATCTGGGCGTTTCTCGCGAAACATTGAGCAGGCTATACCAAGCCAAATAGTGTGATCCAGATCACAAAAGCAAAACCATTCTCCAAATTGTGATGTATATCACATAGGGCTTTGGCAATTTATCCCCTACTTTGTACTATCGTTTTAAACAGTTATTTTTTTTATTGATGCTGCTATTTGATTGATTTAGATTGACCTGATGTAAATCTTCGAGCTTCATCACCACTAAAAACAAATTAAGATATGAAAAAAGACAAATTAAAAGTATTGGTTGTATTGACATCACATGACCAATTGGGAGATACAGGAGAAAAAACAGGTTTTTGGATTGAGGAATTTGCTGCACCTTACTACGTTCTGCAAGATTCGGGAATCGATGTGACAATCGCATCTCCAAAAGGAGGGCAGCCGCCAATCGATCCTAAAAGTGCACTTCCGGATTTTCAAACCGAAGCAACTAAACGTTTTGATGCCGATAAGGAGCTTCAAACAAAATTGGCAAATAGCATTCCTTTGGATCAGATCCATGAGCAAGATTATGATGCTGTTTTCTATCCTGGTGGCCATGGACCTTTGTGGGATTTAACCAACGATAAGACATCCATTGCATTGATTGAATCATTTTGGGCCCACAACAAACCTGTCGCCGCCGTATGCCATGCCCCAGCTGTATTTCGCTATGTCAAGGATAGTAATGGTCAGCCACTGGTCAAAGGCAAAAAAGTTACCGGATTTTCAAATAGCGAGGAAGAAGCGGTTCAACTAACGGATGTTGTTCCCTTTTTAGTGGAAGATGAACTCGTGAAATTGGGTGGTCAGTACAGCAAAGGGGAAGATTGGCATAGTTATGTAGTCAAAGATGGTCATCTCATTACCGGGCAAAACCCTGGGTCTTCGGAAGAAACTGCTAAAGCTTTGTTTGCTCTATTGAGCAATTCCTAGCAATAAGCTAATCAAAAAATAAGTAAGGACTGTTGTCATCGAAACAGTCCTTACTTATTTTTTGATAAAACATCAGCATCCCCTTCCAATTGAAATCTAAATCCCTACAACTTCTTCATGACAAGAACCATTTGCAAAATGACTTTAATCTTTGTCTTCAAGTTCAAACAATTCTTCCACACTACGCTCAAGTACATGGGAGATTTTTAACGAAAGTACAGTGGAAGGAATATATTTTTCGGCTTCCAGTGCATTGATCGTTTGCCTGCTTACACCCACCAAATTTGCGAGCTGTTCCTGCGAGTAGTTTTTTATTAATCGATGGATTCTTATCTTATTCTTCATGTTCCGATCTCCTATTCATCTTCCAGATATTTACCTTAAAAATCGTAATATAAACAAGCAATAATAAATGTGCAAATAGAAACGAAAAACTCATGAAGGTCTTTCCATATACAAAGATCATAACGAGTGTGCTCAAAACAATCATGACGATGACTGCCCATGACCAACTATACAAACGTATTGAATTGATCATTTCATCTTCCACTTTACGTCGTGTAAAAGCAAAACATGATAATCCGAGCAGCATTGTCAACATGATCAGGGTCAACAAAACATCAACCTCCATAATCTCAAAGAATCCGATTGGACTCAGTGGCGTATCATTGATGAAAACAAAGGTTTTAATAAATATTCCACCCGGATCAGATCGATCCCGAAACGAATCCAAAAAGTACAGTCCTAGACTAATTACAACAAACAAGAAGCCAATTCAGCGAAAATAACGGGGCAATAAAGGGATTTTTTTCATAATACAATAAGTTTATCAGTTCATTCAAATGTAAAAAATATCATACATTATGACAAATATATTTTACATAAAGACAAATTTATTTTACATTAAATTTACGATAACGCTAATGATAACTGTCCCTTTTAAAAAATTAGGCTTTTCAAAAAAAAGCCAGCTGCATGCAGCTGGCTTTGGTCGTTTATATTTTTTGTGAGCAATATTTAAAAACCAGCTCCATTTATCTGTACATTCTCCCCTCCTTTTTTGAGGTTGGCTGCATCCTGTTGGATTTTAAAATATTGAGCTGCTGGGCAGGCCATCTGTGTCATTCGTCCCGCATGCATAGGCACTTCGATCACTTGCTTTGCATCATAGCGGAGTAAAGTGGTGTAGGACCAAATCGCTTCCAATACTTTCGTCTTTGTTGCCTGTACAGGTTTGCCTTCATTGGCCACCTGATCGATAGCATTCACCCGCTTAAACTCACCCAATCCACCCAGGGTATATCCTGCACTTTCAAACGTAGCTTCATATTTCTTGCCGTTACCCTGTATAGCAAATTTTAACATACCTGGACCAACAATTTCCAATGTCATCAGCACCTTTTCGCCAGGATACCAATAATATTCGTCTTGTGCTGGTGCATTTTGGTAAAGACTTGCTTGACCAGAGCTGTGTGCTGCCCTTCTTAAAAACGGTCGAAAAGCCCTCCTGTCTTCGGTCACATTTCCTTTTTCATCTTTAATAACTTCCCAAGTAAGACCAATATCCGTTTCCTGTCCCCCCATGTTACCGCCCATATAAACAGAGGGATTATCCAGGTATTGTTTGGGTTTGCTCGGATTCAAACGCGCCGGATCAAATTCCATCTTTGGCAAGGTAACCTCGGCCTTGATTCCAACCCAAACATCCGTACTGGAAACAACTTTTCGATAGTAGGCTCCTTGAAAACAAGCTTTTGAAGAAGCCGGACGCACCTCATTTTTGAGATACTCATTTCCATCAACACCTACAACCGGAAATTCTGGTTTAACAAATTCATTTTTTGCACTACAGGCGGTCAAGCCTAGTAAAAAAAGTAAGAGCATATGTTTCATTATTTCTTCGGATCAATGGGTACAAAAATTAATGGTGTCGGTAGGCAGGAAGCTCCCGGAGGAGAATAAGTGAATTCAATTTCCTGTATTTCCTTCTTCGGGTCGGGCCAATAAGTTTCGATGAGAATTGCCTCTGGATAACCTTTTGTAATCAGCGCATTTTTGGGATATTGCATCACCGTCTTTTGACCGTCCTGCCCCACAAGTTCCATTGTCAGCCCCATACCACCACACCATTGGTTGTCACCAGATCGGCTGTTCCAGCTGACCAAAGCCAATCCTTTTCCGTCTGTACTCTTCCATTTGATCTTTGTTTTATACAGCACACCGTAGTTTCCCGCATTCTTGGCAAATTCCTTTTTCGCACCAATCGTTCCCGTGATCCATGGATCGTCCTGCCCGTCGGCAACAATCAGCTGCACTGCTCCTTTTTTGGTGTCAAGCGTATCTTTCGGATTAATCTGATAATTGGAAATTGGAAAAATACCACGCCCAGCGTTTGCGTGACTATGTGGAATGAGTGTCTTTATCCGCGGAAACACTTTTGGTCCAGACTCATTTGGGGCAAATTGTATGACAGAGATCTGCGCCGGCTGGTCCACCACAAATTCATAGAATCCATGGACAAGTTCATCGTATTGTACCAGCTGTTTTTCCAGTTTTTCATCGATAGCCATCACTTCCCCCGGTTTAAGTAATTTCACCTGATTGTTTACAGCAGATAAAAAATAGTCCTCAAGCCCCTTCTTTCCAATTTCAAAGTAGTTTGAACTCGGTTTTTGTGAAGCATACTTCAACATGCGAAAATGCATATTTTCATGCCCCAGATTTTTTATGACCGCCGAAATCTTACGGGGCATTTTTTGAGGTTCTTTGACACCATTGACGTTATAGACATACAACCTAACTGCTCCGGGATCAACCGTCTCCTGTAGTGCAATGGCTTCCGGAACACGGATATACTCGGGATCATCAGATATGATATACTGCGGCCCCGGTAATACGGTCTTTGTGTAAGGCAACTTGGGAAAGTCCGTTTTTAGAAAATCCTCCAACAAAACGATATCGCCTTTATTTGCGCTGACAATCTTTTTGGACACGCTACTTAAATCACTTTTTTGTGCAAATCCAACTTTACACGAAACTAAACCTAACATCAACAATAAGCTTGTTTTGATGTGCTTGTTCATAATTTTATTTTTTTACGAATGAATACAATGTTCCTCCACTGCAACACAAGCTGCGTGAAGGAACGATTATTTTAATTTGAATCGGCATAAATTGTAAACTCCTGCGCAACGAGATAACCAAAGGTCGTCAACATATACACCTGAAGCCTTTGTCCATTTTCTGAGGTTCCCATACAGATGTCGCTGGTTGCATTGCCATTGGTACCGCCGGTAAACAGCTCCGACTCATAAACACGCAATTGGTTATAGGTCGGTGAACTTAGTGTGGTACCAATGCGGGCTCGATCACTAATATCATAAACATACATCTGACCAATCTCATTGCTTCCAAACAATTTGACCTGAGCCAAAATATCCGCATTGTTAAAACGCTGAAAGGCGATACCACCATTCATGGCAGTACCTGTAATTGCCGGGAATGCTGCTAGCCGTCCCCATGTACTTCCCGAAACATAAGCAAGTTCGGCGTTAGTGCTCGCGATCAGTTCGGTGTTAGCGCCGACCCCTAAAGGAAGATATTCCGGTAGGAAGCCTAATGAGGTCGCACCATCTTTATATTCCAGGACATCGGCAGCTGTAGATTTTATCTGGCCATTTTCGAGTGTCCAACGCAGGAGGTAACGACTGGTTGCAACCGAAGCGAGTAACTGACCGTTTCCGTCCATATCCCCTACCCAGTTAAGTTTACGACCGATGTTGCCATCGCCGGCAGCTACCGCAGCAGGTTTGCTATAAGGTAGATCCAATAGCTTGACAGGACTGGTATCAAAAACATCATTGTATTTGTATAACACAAAGCTCTGTCCATTCGGCGTATAAGTTCCTAGCATAAATCGACCTTTCTCATCACTCACGCCCTGGAAGATCAAGCGGCCTGCTGGAAAAGGATTTGTTAGATTATGGGAATAAGCTCCAGTAAAACGGTTGTATACCTTAAATACCGATGGAGAAGTTCGGCTCACAATCACCAAGTAATCGCCACTCACAAAACAGGACGTTTCACTATTTGCAGTAAAACCCAAGTCTGCCGCTTTCTTCAGGAACAAGCGCCGGTTAATGCCCACCCCTTTATCAAGTTTGACAGGTTCTTTGACAACCAATTTGAGCTGCCGCTTGATATTTCCGGCTCCAGAAATTGTCAGCGGCACTTCCACACCGTTTGCCAAATTCACCTGTCCGCCGCTTACTATTGAACCGCTAGAGTGTTTGTTGATAACATAACTCAAATTGACTTGCGATAGATCCATACCCGGCACGACATAAAACGTGACTGTATTCCCATTTAAAATCCCCTCGACTTCATTGACTTTCTGTTCGCTGTCTTTAAATGTAATTTTGATTCCCGAAATATCGGTATTGCCTTTCTTCTCGGCAATGACCACATAATCCTTTGCGTCACCGTTTCCCGCGGTAACAGTAATTTTCTTGGGTGCCGTCAAGTCTGTAAATCCATTTAATCCCGGCGTCACCTGGGCATCAGCCGGAATGGAGGCACGCAGCATCAATCGCGAAAGATCTACTTCATTGTCCGAATCGATCGGATAATAATAATCTACGTGCAAATACACCGTATCATTGCTGATCGTACTCAAGAAGAGGCGATCTTGCCCTTTCCCATCAATCGTAGCGTAAAAATCCATCAATTGATTTTTCACATTCCGCTCCAGATAATTAGGTTTTTGACATCCTCCCAAAAGGATCGCACAGGCCCATAAACTGTAAAATTTTATTTTGTCCATTGCTAGTCTTTACTATTTTTACCAACCTTTAATTTGAGTCAAAGCGCCGTTCAACTGCACTTCATTTTCAGGTATGGGCAGATAATATAATTTTGTACTGAAACTTCTGTTGGTTGCGTCTGCTGAGACAACTTCATACGTTAATCCTGTTGCGTTCGGACTGATCTTATGCCCTGTAAACTTCACATTATCCAACAGGAGGTGAGCTTTCCGCCAACGGCGCAAATCCCAGAAACGATGTCCCTCAAAAGCCAGTTCAACTTTGCGCTCGTGCTCCACTGCGGCCATTGCCTGATTATTGTTGGCAAGGCTAAGGGCATTAAGTCCACGCTTCTGGCGAAGCTGATTGATGTAGGTGGTTGCAGTCACAAAATCACCCAATTGCGCTTTCGCTTCCGCCATAATCAACAAGACCTCGGCATAGCGCATTTCGATCCAGCTTTGTGTACTCTTATTTTGAACGAATGTGGTATTTGTAGGATCAAGCATTTTGCGTACATAGTATCCCGTAACGGTACGTTTGGGGTCGCCACTCGCGCCAAATGTTGTAAATCCTTCTATCGCATCGGTCGTCGACGTATTCAGTGTTCTTCCTTTCCAGGTTGCACCATTGTATAAGATCGTCGCATAGAAACGAGGCTCACGATTTGTATAGGGAGCCGCTGCCTGCGCGGTATTCTGCCAGGAGAATTTAGATCCGTCAGCCATTTCAAATTCATTGACCAATTCTGCGGTTGGCACACCATAAACCAATGTATTACCCGGAGCATCCCGAGGTGGAGCATAGCCCAGGTCGTATTGATGCGTGACATCAGGTGCCGCAAAATCTACCCGAAAGATTGCTTCCTTTGTATTTTTATTAGTAAAAATGCTTGCAAAATTATCGTCCAAAGCATAGAGTCCCCCATTAGCCATATCGATGACTTTTTGCGCTGCATCGGCTGATTTTTTAAAATACTCTGCGCTCCTCGCCTGTGAAATGCCCGTCAAAGGATCCTGATTGAACTGCTTGAGATCATATTTAGCAATAGAGCCTGCATATAGTCCTACACGCGCCATCAGGGTATAGGCCGCGCCCTGGGTAGCCCGGCCGGCAAGATTGTTGAGCGGAAGATGATCTGCCGCAAATTGGAGATCCTCCAAGATAAAATCATAAACGGCTTCCTCACTCGAGCGTTCATGATCTTTTTCAGTATACTGATCCATACTCTTGAATAGAATCACGCTTCCATGGATCTTTGCCAGCCAGAAATAGGCATATGCTCTCACGAACCTACCCTCAGCCTCATAAACCTGTTTTTGAGCATCGGAAAGGCTGGACTTGGTATTAATTCCATTGATCATTTCATTGATACGACGGATACGCTCATATCCACTCGCCCAATAATTCAATCCTACACTTGCGGAAGAAAACTGGTTTGAGTTAGATACAAGAATATTGACGGTACCATTCCCAGCGGTATTTGAGGTAAATTTCATTCCATCGGCTAAGGCATCCATTGCATTGTCATAGCCTAAATTTGGAAATTGACCAAACTGGAATTTTTTAAATTCAGCATAGATACCCGACACATATAGTTCGGCCGAATTGGGGTCAGCCCATACTTTCTCTTCTGCGATCCGGTCCTGTGGAATTAGATCGACAGAACAACCTTGCAGCGCCATAAACAACAGGCCTAAAAATGAAAGCTGCCGACAGCTGGTATATAGAGTTGATTTCATCTGTAATAGTAATTTTTAGGAGATTAAAAAGTAACGCTTAAACCAAATTCAAAAATCCGTTGCTGCGGATAAAATCCATTATTGACGTTTGGCATTTCGGGATCGAGGTATTTCAAGTAATCCCATGTGAAAAGGTTTGAGCCCGAAGCAAACACGCGTACATGTTCAATCTTCGCTGCATTCAGCAATCCTTTCGGGAAAGTGTAGCCCAACTGCACGGATTTAAGCCGCAGATAATCTCCTTTTCTGATCCATCCTGAATTGGCATTTGCATTGTTCGTCGACATGCCTGTTGCTTTATAGGCACTCATACGTGGAAATTCGGCATTCGGATTGTCTTCGCGCCATGAGTTTTCAACCAAGAAATAAGGGGAGTTTCCATAGTTATAAAAAGGTCGCGTAAAAGGTGTATTATCCTCTACCCCTGAAGTTCCTGACGATCCTTCATAGGCTCCTGCTAGGGCAACATCAACACGTGCAGCACCTTGCAACAATGCTGAAAAGTCGAAGCCTTTATAAGCCATATCGAAATTCAAACCGAATGTTAATTCAGGTACGTTGGAGCGTCCAATATAGGTCATATCATCTGTTCGGGTAATCCGGCCGTCGCCATTCAAATCTTTAAATTTGAAAAAACCGGGAGCCATAAATCCCGAACTTGGTGAAGGTGTATTGCGTGCTTCCTCCCAGGTCTGTACCATCCCCTCTTTGACAAATCCAATTTTTGTTCCGATAGGTTTGCCAATGAGACTCTGCCAAGAAGGGATACCGTTCGCTTCATCCAGTTTCAGATACCTGTTTTTCGCCCAGTTGATATTGCCGGTTACGCCCAGTTTAAATTCACCAAAACGATCGTTATAACGCAATTGAGCATCAAAACCGCGATTATCAACTTCGCCAATATTGGCCAAACTCGGAAAATAACCACCCATCGACGCTGGATAAAGGTTTCCAACCTGTCCCAAAATACCGGAAGTATAACGATAGAACCATTCGAAATCAAAACCAAATTTTCCATTTAAAAACCGTGATTCAAATCCAACATTGGATGTGGTGGATTCTTCCCATTTCAATAGTGGGTTTTGAGGTGCATTGGTATATAAGGCTTTGACCGGCTTGCCGTCTATGACAATGACTGGTGTTGTATTTTGCGAAAGGGTATTAATGTAAGGGAAACTACCCACTTGTGCACGATCGTTACCTGTACGCCCAATCGACCCTTTTACTTTAAGGAAATCTGCAAAAGGGACAGCTTCCTTAAAGAAGGACTCATTTGAGACAACCCAGCCCAATCCAATGGCCGGAAAAGATTTCCAGCGGTTTTCCTTGGCAAAGTTAGCGGAGGCGTCCCAACGCGATACCAACTCCACCAAATAACGATCGCGGAAAGCATAATTCAGCCGTGTCACAAATCCCGCACGTGCAGATTCTGCATCACTGGAACCTGTAGACTTGATAATGTCTTCCTGGGAAGCCGAACCATAGTTTATTTCCTGAATAATACTGATTGGAAAATTACTTGCGCCGGCACCAAATTGATTACCATGAGTTTTTGCATATTCATATAAACCTAACACACCGATGCTATGATCACCAAAAGTGCGGTTATAATTTAAACTGGCCTGCCAGGTGCTGCGATAGTTTGCAGCAAAACTCTGACGAAGAGATGTCTTCGTGATTCCGGGCAAAGTGGTCATCGCCACAAAGTCGCCTGCAACTTGGTCCCGCTGTCTTCCCATCGTCGGATAGGGTGTCAGCCAAGATTTGGATTCATCCGAATTATAGTCGTATGCGCCCTGAACTTTTGCCAGCAAACCTGTTACTCCCGGAACTTTAAAATCGATGTTTGCTGTTCCCTGAAAGATATTGCTTTTGAGCTTCTGGTATCCCGAATTTGCAACGGAAGCAATTGGGTTGACCCACCCTGCTCCTGCCTGATAAGCTACCGGAAGTCCATTTGGGGCATACATAGGCAGATTCGGGAGCATCCGAACAGCCTGGTAAAATGGATTCATATAGGCCGAGTTATCGGGTGAAATACCGGGTAAATTGGTATTTTGATTACGTAAACCAATGTTCAAACCAACCGTCAGGTATTCATTAAGCTCACTTTTAAGGTTTGTACGGATATTGTAGCGTTTAAAATTGGTATTGTCGATCACCCCGTCCTGGTTCATATGGCTGACCGAAGCAAAATACTGCGTTTTGCCCGCTCCACCCGAAATTGTCGCTGCATGATGTTGCGAATAGCTATTATTATCTGCCAATAGGCCAATCCAGTCTGTATTCCCAAATAACGGATTGGTATTGGTTCCATTTGCCACAGCATCGATGAGTTCCTGGGTGTAGATGTAAGGTGCTTCAGTTTGCTTCGTATTTCGGAGAAAATCATTGTCCAGTTCTGTTCCTTTGTTATACCAGTTCATATAATCCGGTCCATTGAGGAATTTTGGAAAGCGGGTATTTTGGCCAATGCTGTATCCAAAGTCATAGGTTACTTTGGTCTGTTCCTTTCGTCCATTTTTTGTTTTAACCAATATAATACCATTGGCGGCCTGTACACCATAAGCGGCCGTGGAGACTGCATCCTTTAAAAAGGAAATCGTTTCTATCTCACTTGGGTCCAGATAAGCCAAGGTAGAAAGCGGTCTTTCGATATCATCGACAATCACCAAAGGACTTCGATTACCACCATAAGTTCCAACTCCGCGCAGATACAAGGTCGCATTATCTGCCCCCGGACGCCCTGATTGTTGTAATGCTGTCAATCCGGGAACACGTCCTACAAGTGCATTGGTCAAATTCATCGACGGGGCTTTCTTGAGCTGATCACCTCCGATCTGTACGACAGATCCAACGACGTTGTTCTTCTTTTGCGTACCATAAGCCACAACAACGACCTCGTCAATCTGACGTTCATCGGACTGCAAAACAAAACTTTGTGTTCCGGCAACTGTGATCTTCCGCGACTGCGACAAATAGCCGATATAACTAACCTGAAGTTCGGCCGGAAGGCGGTCTACCTGCACGGTAAAACTCCCTTTTTGATCTGTACGTGTTGTTACAGAAGTCCCCACTACTTTAACCGTCGCCCCAGCAATAGGCTGTTCATCGCGATTTCGTATGGTACCATTTACAATGGATTGAGCAAAGCTTATTGCGGATTGCATAAAAACAATAAGTAATCCCAATGCCTTAAAAAGATACCTGCGTTTTACATGTGTTGGTTTCATAATTTAGGAATGAAAAAATAGTGTTATGTTAAAAAATAGTATTTATGGTCACTCGGTTACCTATACCATGATCAGACGTTTTCCATTGGATAAAACACGCAACGTTCTGACTCGGACAAGGCAACGTATTTTGGTTTACAATTATTAGGTATATTATTTATACAACACTAAATAAGAAATAAAATTTTAAATATTCAAATTATTTCTAATTTTTTTTATTAATTCAAACAGACTAAAGAAGAAAAAACATAAACTTAATTTGCGATGATTAGATATTTATTATATTTACCCAGAAGTTAACGTAACAAAGTTATGGGTATAAAATTTTTGAGTGACTTACATGATGCGAGCTATAGCGGTGTAGCGTATAAAAACATTTTACTTAAAAAGGAAATTTTAACCTTTTTTGCGACCAAAGGTCCTTCGACCATCCCAGAATTGAGCAAGGAATTCAACATTAGCATTCCCAAGATTAACGAATGCATCAATGAACTCATCGAAGACGCATTGGTACAGGACAATGGAAAATCGACTTCGGGAATTGGCAGAAAACCGAATTCCTACGGTCTACTTCCGAATGCAGCATTTTTCGTCGGAGTTCAAGTGAGCCATGATCATCTCAGTATCGTGGTCATGAATATGAAAAAAGACATTATTGCCAGCCAGGAGGAAATTCCACATCGTTTGGAGAATAATCAGGAATCACTCCAGAATATATGCCGGGAGATCAATCAGTTTATTGCCACACATCAGATTCAAAAGGATAAAATATTGGGTGTAGGCATCAATCTTTCTGGCCGTATCAACTATCGCACAGGTTATTCCTACAGTTATTTTAATTTTTATGAAGACCCTTTATCGAAATATTTCGAACAGGAGCTGCAATTGCGCACCTATCTTGAAAACGACAGTAAGGCGCTTGCTTATGGCGAATTTTCCAGCGGAATTTTAAAGGACGAGAAAGATGCACTCTTTGTCAATGTAGACAACGGTATCGGATTGGGTATTTTAATCAACGGAAAGATCTATTATGGGAAATCGGGTTTCTCGGGTGAATTTGGACATATTCCCATTTTTGACAACGATATCATCTGTCGCTGTGGAAAAAAGGGTTGTCTCGAAACGGAAGCATCTGGTTTTGCACTTAGAAACCGTGTAATAGCAGCACTGCAAAATGGCGCAACGAGCATCCTAACAAAAAAATTCAATGATCTGGAAGATATCCGGCTCAGCGATATTATCACTGCTGCAAAAAAAGATGACAATCTCGCTATTGAGTTGATCAATGAACTTGGGGAAAAATTAGGTCGTGGACTTGCTACATTGATCAATATTTTCAATCCAGAAATCATCATCGTAGGTGGTATTCTAGCCAAGAGTGAGGAATACCTGATGTTACCGCTGAAAAATGCAGTCAATAAGTTTTCATTATCCATTGTCAACAAGGACACCAAACTTGCTTATTCAAATAATGGAGAAAAACTTGCGGCCTTTGGAGCCTGCCTTCTCATTCGGGACCGTCTGCTTTCTATTATCGATTAAGACATAATGCGTGGATTTCACTGAAATCCACGCTACTTTATCTTTCCACAATTTCCTTCACAACCTCTCCATATTGATCTTTCACCTGCTCTTTCTTTTGTGCAAGGTATATCCACTTCTTAAACGTTCCGATAAATACAATCGCCATCAATGACATCGCTGCTACGGCCAAGCCCGCCAGTAGGTACTGTCCTTTAGGCACATATCCTTGTACCACCTGAAGATAGCCGGCCCAAAATGTAATCACGGCCATAAAGACACCGGGAACGGCTGCAAACAAGACATATTTTCGCCTATTCATCCGGATGAGCATCGTTGTACATACAATCAGACCACAGGCTGCCAAGAGCTGATTGCTAATACCAAATAATGGCCAAATGCTACTTACGTTACCGGTATAAACCAAATATCCCCAGGAAAACGTAAACAGGGCGCTGCAAATCCATACACCTGGTTTCCAGTTTTTATCGCTAAATTTAGGAAAAACAGTTCCAAGCATTTCCTGTAGAAAAAAACGTCCCACCCTGGTACCTGCATCAATCGCCGTAAGAATAAAAACAGCTTCAAACATGATAGCAAAATTATACCAATAGGCCATTATATCATTCATAAAAGGAACCTTATCGAAGATATGAGCCATCCCTACAGCCAACGACACTGCTCCGCCCGTCCTACCGTGCAGATCTACACCTATTCTGTCTATAAAATGCGGTAAATCCACAGCTGAAAGATGGGGGTGCTGCGCTAGAAACTGTGCATAATCGGCTACCGGCGTATTGATTGCAAAATAATCACCAGGCATCAACGTACAAGCTGCAATTAATGCCATCAAGGCAACAAAGCCTTCAACAAGCATGGCGCCATACCCCACAAACAAGATCTCGCGTTCATTACCGATCATTTTGGGTGTCGTCCCGGTTGCGATAATTGCGTGAAATCCCGATATGGCTCCACAGGCAATCACAATAAAGATAAAGGGCAAAACAGGTCCTGAAATTACAGGTCCGCCACCATGGATAAATGAGGTTAAGGCAGGCATCTGAATTGTTGGTGCAACAAAAAATATTCCTACCGTCAGCATAATAATTGTACCTATTTTGAGATAGGTCGAAAGGTAGTCTCTCGGAACCAATAATAGCCAAATGGGCAATACTGAAGCGAAGAAACCATATACAGCAATACCGATAGAGATCGTTTTCACATCCCAGTTGAAAAGTGCGTGAAAAGTTGGAACCTGCATCAGGTGATGACCGGCTATAATACCTGCAATAAGCAAGATACCGCCAATTATACTCGCCAAGGTGACCGACCCTTCCCGATAACGCATCATCAACCCCATCAGTATGGCAATTGGCATGGTTAGCACAATGGTAAATAGTGACCAAGGAGCCTCGTGCATGGCACTTATACAGGCTAGGGACAAGCCTGCCAGGGTTAGGATCAAAATAAACAGAACAGCAATACCTGCAATAGTTCCAATAGGTTTGCTGACCTCTTTGGATGCAATCGTAGCCAAACTTTCGCCTTTATGCCGAACGGAGGCAAAAAGTACCACCATATCGTGCACACCGCCGCCTAATACACAACCAATTAATATCCACAGTGCACCCGGCAGATAACCAAACTGGGCTGCAAGAACTGGACCAACTAATGGTCCTGCAGCAGCTATAGCTGCGAAATGATGGCCAAACAACACTTTTTTATCGGTTTTCACATAATCATGTCCATCAGCAAACTCCACCGCCGGTGTCTGGCGACTTCCATTCAACCTGAGCAGCTTATTTGCTAGAAACAAGCCATAAAAACGATACGCGATCGCAAAGATCAATATCGCTGCGAAAACTAAGGTCAACGCATTTATTCCATTGAGAGCATCCATACCAGTTAAGTTACACGATTATTTTTGCTTTTTCAAACACCTCATAGACCTTCCATAAGGCACGAGGTACATGAAAGCATCCCTTCCATTTTCCGCCTTTGAGATCGAGCAATACCTCACCTCTTCGATTGAGGTAGCCAAACCATTCGCCATGTTCGGGGTCCCTAAAATGCGTCCAGGTATATTCATGAACCCGTTCAAACCAACGTTTAGCCTCTTCATTACCCGTCAGTACCCAAGCTTTCGCCATACATACCAGTGTTTCACAGTGTACCCACCATAACTTCTGGTCCCATTCCAACTGTTGGGTTGGTTTACCCTGCGCATCCATAAAGTAGAATATACCTCCATATTTCTCATCCCATCCATGTTCCAACATACGAAGACCAATACGCATGGCTTTTTCAATCAACGCTGGTCGCTGCAATCTTTCCCCCAGATCCATCATAAACCACATGGCCTCTATTGCATGTCCCGGATTGAGCAATCTTCCTTCAAAACTATCCAGCAATGAACCATTGGGACTTACATTTTCAAAGACAAGCCCCTGCTCCTCTTTATAAAATACATCCATTACATCGACCACGATGTCCTCGATCAATCCCTGCACCAGGTTAGGTTCCAATAAATGCTCCAGTTCGATGGAGAGATTGCTCAAGATCATAGGCAAAGCAAAATTCTTTGATGGACGTATCCCTGGAACAGCCTTATCGTATATCCCCTTGGTATGTGTTCGACGTTTCAATATATTATGAAAGGTATCTTGCGCAATTTCCGCGTAACGCTGCTCTTGAGTTGCTGTATACAGGGCCCCAAATCCCATGGCAGCAAAACAATCGGAAAAAATATTATAGGGCTGCACAAGTGCCTTTCCTTGTCGATCAAGTGAAAAATACCAGTTTCCCTCTTCGTCACGTCCATGTTTTTCCATAAAGCTGGCCCCATGAACTGCAATATCCAACCAGGATGAACGTGTTTCAATTTTGTTGTAAATACTCGAAAAGAGCCAAACTTGCCGCCCCTGCAGCCACATAAACTTATCCGTATCAAAAACTCCACCTCTTCTATCCAGACAGGTAAAATAGCCACCATACTCCCTATCGAGCGAATGCTCCGTCCAGAAAGGAAGAATATGATTAAATAATTCGTCTTTATAAATTGTACTATAATGATTCATATATAAATGAATTTGCTCTTTAAAGGCCATTTAAAATCGCTGGCCTACTCTTATCAATAATGCTATTTCTTGTTCTCTGACTTCTTCGAGATTGCTTTTGTCGTCATTTTGCGTGTTGTAAACACGCGACCCCTATCACCAATTATGGTGCAGTGCATATTCTCGGTACCGATTGTAAAGGTGTCCTGCTTGTAAATAAGCGGATTGTGGACTCATAAAGTGAGAAAATTCGAAAGTAATAGCTTTATCATAACCAGCCTTTGCTGCAGCTTCAAGTTTTAGTTTTAGTTTATCAAATTTGATCGGCAAGAATTTGATCGGCATATCCCGGTCAAAAGATTCGGCATTCGTCCAACAGGCCATACCATATTTATCAGCCAATTTCTTATTGACCTCAAAGAAATCGGGAAGCTCATCGTAATCAATGTGTCCATCCTGAAAGGCCACTGCGTCGACAGCTCCTTGTATACCTTCAAAAATTTCGCCCCATTCCCGTTCGTGTTCCAATACCGAAACTGCATCGGCTTTACTAAGCTCGGGAGAAGCGGCAAGCACAGCTTTTTTCCCATCAATCCAGGGCGATATAAATGTCGGCAAGCCCCCACTGACTGCCTTGCACTGTAACCCAAGTGTACGAAAAGCATGAACAGCCCCTTTCGTTTTACGGCTGATTTCCGTACTGATATACCATCCACCGAAGCTTTTATAATGCCCATATTTTGCCCAAACCTCTTCAATTACATATTGATTGGAATCGATTTCGTGACTCAGATCTCCTGTCTCCCAATAAATACCGCTGTCATAAAGTCCAAAATAGAATTTCATCTCATACTTATCTGCAAGCTGCAGATAAAGCTCTACAAGATCCAACGATGGTTTAAAACAGCCATATTTGTCCATCAGATAAGCCGATGGATAGGTTATAAATTTACGATAGCCACTGCGAATCATAATAACAGTGTCTATACCAATTGCCTTCATATATGCAAAATCCCGATCCCACTCTTCCGGACCCCAATTCTGGTGCGGAATATCGTGGGAAATCTCGTCAATAAATGTCCCTGTAATTCTCATAAATATTTCTTTTCTTTTAATAATTGTACCCATTTTATATAGGCACTGGGTATCAGATGGACACCATCAGCTGAGTAAATTGCGCTAAGTTTTCCCTCATTGTCCTGAAAAAGTGGGCAGAGGTCGACAAATGGGATATTTTCATCTGCTGCAAGCTGTCTTAGTTTCTCATTTAAGATCGGAACCAACACATTTCTACCTTTTGTATAAGGCTCTTTTGTTAGTCCTTCATTGATCGGTAAAGCACTCTGAAGATAGATAAGGGTCTTTGGTGAGATCTTTTTTATTCGTTTAATGATACGCTTGTAGTTATTGACCGACACTTCCTGCGGAAGCTTTCGGAATTGGTCATTAATGCCATCCATCAGAAAAATTGCCCGTGGACGTCCGCGCAATACCTCATCTATACGCGCAAGAATCCCAAACGAATTATCTCCGCCTATCCCCCTGTTCAGTACAGGATATCTTGAATCTGCAAGCAATTCCTGCCATTCTGCCCGTTCAGTAATACTATTTCCCAAAAAAACGATTGCTCCTTTAATTGTTGGACTTTGTTCGAAATAGGCCATTCGTTGTTGATAATACCAGTTGGCGTAACTGCTATCTATTTTAGTCTCCTGAGCGGAGAGGGGCTGGGAAAATACCAATAGATATATTCCAATTAGGAAGCAACCTTGGAAAACACGATACGCCTTAAAAAATTCCAATGATCTCATAATAGTTTTTGCTGTTTCAAATAATTGGCCCAAATTAAATAAGTGGCTTGCTTCAGATGTAAGCCATCAATTGTTAGCTCAGCTTTTAGTTCCCCATTACCGTCCACCAATATCGGCTGTAAGTCTACAAAACGAACTTGATGTTCCGTACACAATTCTTTCAAAGCATTGTTCAGTAGCACTATCTTGTCATTCCGAACCTCTTCATAGATTTTTGGTAGTAAAGATTCATTCACAGGTAGAAGTCCCTGCACAAAAAGCGTTGTATTTGGCGCCTGCTTTTTAACCTGCTTTATTATCCTTTCTATATTCGTTGAAATAATGGAAAGCGGTATTCCTCTTTTCATGTCGTTCACCCCACAGAGCAGAAATATTTTTCGTGGTCTGGAAGCCAATATCTCGTCTAGTCGTGCTAAAATACCGTAAGTCACATCACCGCTAATCCCACGATTGATCACATGCTTCCGCTGGAGGATTTCTTGCCATTTTCCACCTTCGGTAATGCTATTGCCAAGGAAAACGATTTCGTCCTTCTGATTGGGCATCGCTTTAAAAAACTCAAGCCTTGCGCGATAATGCTGATTATCAAACGTAGAATCAATACCCTTTGATTGCGCTAAAGTCAATGCCGGTAAAAAAAAAGGCAACAATAAGGCCTTCCAGTTCCTATAAGAAAGTATGTTCATATGCATTAATTATTTTCGTCGGTATGCTCTTTTTCGGGTTTTCGCAGTGGCACCCACCAGGAAACCAAAAAGGCCGGAATAGTAGAAATCAACACCCAAATAAAAAATTCTTTATAGCCCAAATGATCACTCAGCCAGCCGCTGATCATCGAAGGAATCATAAATCCCAGATTAACAAGTCCACTTCCGAAAGCGTAGTGTGCCATCTTATATTTACCTGGGGCAATATTTTGCATGATAAAAAGAATAATTCCGATAAAGCCAAAACCATATCCAAAGTACTCGATGGCGACAGCAGCAGCTATGAGATAAAGGTTTGTCGGCAATGTGATTGCGAGAAATGCATAAGCTACAAATGGAATATTAAAGAAGGCACAAAGGATCATAAGTGTCCTCCGGTCTAAGCCTTTTTTGGATACAAAGTGCCCTGCGACAATCGACCCCAACACAAAGGCTATGGCACCAAATACACCATAAAGCAATCCAATTTCCGAAGTACTCAGGCCAAGCCCACCTTCGGTACGTTGCGCTTTAAAAAATAACGGGGTGATCTTAATAGCCTGCCCTTCAGCAAAACGATAAAAGACAATAAAAAGCAAACTAAACCAAATATTCTTTTTCTGAAAAAAAGTTATGATAACGTCTTTAAGCGTATCCATTCCCTCCTTTAAAGAAGTGGATTTGGGAGCTTCATCGTGAGCAGGTAAAGCACGTATACTGTACAATCCAATCCCCAACATAATAAATCCATAAGCAAACATCACCACCATCCACGCGGATTTAATGCCGATTTCCTGCTCCAATTGCCCCGCCAAATAAACGAGTACGCCACCAGAAAACACTTTGGCCACATTATAGAAGGCGCCTTGCCAGCCGACATATTTTGCCTGTTGTTTTGCATTCAGCTCATTCAAATATACCCCGTCGGCTGCGGTATCATGTGTGGAACCACTGAATGCAATCAGTGTCAATAAAGCAATGGAGAAGCTAAAGAAATGATCCAACTGCAGCGTAAGACCAAGCAGACCAAAGAGTAGCCCCGTGAGTATCTGCGTGGTATAGACAAAAAATTTCTTGGTCTTATACAACTCCAAAAAAGGCCCCCATAAGGGTTTTATTGTCCAAGGCAGCATAATCAATGAGGTCCAAAAAGCAATCTGTGCGTCCGATACCCCCAAATTTTTATACATAATGGAGCTCGCACCCGAAAGGGCAACAAAAGGTAGCCCCATGGCAAACCATGTTGTGGAGATCCAGAAAATAGGCGGAAGTGCCTTACGCCCTTTGCGAAGCTCCACCGTTTGTTCGAATAATTCATTCATTTTATGACTTCCAATAAAGTTTTAACCGGCTGCTCACGATCGTCAACAGCGCCACGATTCCGGTGAATAATACACCTCGCATCACTCCCCCAAAAACACCCTGTGCGCCCATCTGATCAAGAGCGCTCTGTAGTCCCGTAAGCGCCAATAGTGGGATCAACAATAGATTTCCTGCGGTATAGGCGACCATCGAATTTTTACCAACCAGTGCTATACCTCGAAACAGCGGTTTTCCAAAAGCAAGTTTCTCGATACAACACAGCATTGTTAGCGCATAACAGGCTAAGCCCGTACAGACAAAATAATAGCTGTATGTGGAATAATCCTTTTTTATTCCCCCCTCATACGCTTCGAAGATCAGTCCTAAAAAAAGCAAATAACTTCCGAGTACAGCCATTTTTGCCGGTAGTGTTAGTACTTCGCCCTTCCGAAAAACACCTGAACAGAAGCATAGTGAAAAGATCAACATCAGGGTAAGTCCGATATTGATATTGAGATACCGCATATAGAGATTGAAGACATTCAGCCCAATTAGAAAGGCACAGAGCAAGCCTTGTAACGCCAGTTGAGACCGCTGCATCCTGGGTTTGTCCGCCAACGACGTATCAGCAATAATCCACTCGCCGACAACTGTAGCCGGAAGGATAATAAAGAGGTATTTGAGGTAATAAAATTGATAAAGCCAAGTCGCAGGACTGAGTTTGTAGATAAATTCGTTGATACTACCGACTTCTTTGGATCCCAAAAAAATGCCCATAATAAATGGTAAAATCGCCATACGTAACCAGATGGATTTCGCCGTCAGCCACCACCACAGCGTTCCAAACAAAGCCATATTGGCCAGTACCAGAATAATAATATCTGTCTTCTGTAGGGTAAATCTATCCGTTTGTGCATACAGCAGATATAGCATCCCTACAGATAGCAACAGGGCCACTACGTGAACAAGTCTCGCGGTCCGCATCGGCAAATAGGACTTTAAATCGGCATAGAGCGCAAAGAGCAGGACAAACCCCACGATTGACAAGAGATACTGCGAGGCAGCAGGCTCTCCACTCATAACCCAAGCGCGCATATAAAAAGAAAATAAGGCAAAAAAGAATAAGGCAACAAAACGCTTAAAAATTGTACCCACGATAGGCAAAGCGTTTAGGTTAGCCACTTTTTTCCGCATAGCCAATGGGATGGCCGCCCCCATCGTAAAAAGGAAAATCGGAAAAACCAGATCTACCCAGGTTATACCTGCTATACTGGGATCAAATACATGTTTGGGCGGAGGCACCTGTGCATGGTACATCCAAGCAGGAAGGTTTCCAAATGAAATGCTCGATGAAAGCACCATTAAAAGGATGGCAATTCCCCGCAGAACATCCAAACTATCGTTGCGCTGCTGTGGAGTCGCTGTAGAATTTGGTAAAATTGGTATCATCTCGTTTTTCTATGCGTTCGGAAATCAATTTTTTGTTGCTATAAATTGGCCGGTAAAATCCACTGGCCGTTCAAACGGCTTTAGGATAAGATCCAACACAACCGCCACTTGAGCCCTTGTTAACACTTGATTTTCTTTTGGTGCAATGACGGACCTGATTTTATCTTTATTCAAAGTGGGGTCGACCTGGAGCAATAGAGCGGCAAAAAAATCTGCTGTGACATCGGCACCCGAGCCAGCGACTTTATCGGCCGATGGATAATAACTACGCATACCATCGATCAGGTCTACTTCGCTTATGCGGTGTTCGGGATAGAACCAAGTCTGATTGGCCCATTTGTACGGCACACCTTTTCCTTTAAGAATCCCGGTCGCTCCAATACGTTGGATTGCCTGAAACCGACTATCTTTTGGATCAACATCGATAAAGGGCATGAGATAGGCATGATTGTCCAAAAGTACTTGCTGTACCTCCCTTAATGAAAGATCTTTGGGAGTAACAGCTTGTTTTGCAGACAGCGCTGCCAACACTCCAGCAGCTTGACCAATACCCAATACAACTGGCTGAAGGCGGGTGGCCCCAGCCACAATATTGCTCACACTGATGCTTTTTTCAGCAACAATAAAATCCGCTATTTCCTCAGGAATCAAACTTCCAAGGGGTACATTGTAAGATGGTACCCGAATCTTAACAAAATCGATTTTGGGTGCATCGGGATTCTTCAGGTGATGATGATCGATGGTATAATCGCCTACTATCCCACCTGTGCGGTACAAAGGCAGCTCCTGCTGATAAGGACTCTGGACATAAGGCAACGTAAGCTGTACCAAGCCTTTAGCACGTCTAGACTCGCGATGATAAGCAATAAAGGGAAGTTTATCGGCCGTATCATATTCATCATCGGCAAGCCCCAAGTTTTTAAAACCAAGCTGATTTTGAAGATGATACACAAAACGTAAGGTATGATCTTTCGCCTTTTGCAATTCCACTGTCCTCGCCTTTGGCGACATTTCGATAATATTCAGGTAGATATCATTTCCGTCTTTAGGCCAGTTTATCATGTATTTTCCATTCGGCAATTTGCCATAGGTAATCATTTGATCACAATTGATGATAGGTGTATTGCTGTGTGAAGCAGGATCTTTAACATCACAGGCATGTTCAAACTCTTTAGGATCATAACCTTGAGGTTTCTTTAGCAATCTCTTTGGATCGGCACCATAGTCTTTCAGTATAGCGACATAAGTAAGGTCTTGAATTATTGAATTGGCCTTTTCGGGAGCAAATTCTTCTTTCGTATCGTAGCGGCTATCCATACCGATGCTGTAAGCAACACCCGCACGCGGCAAGAGATCCCCCAATTCCGTCGCATCGACTAAAATAGAAGCGTTTACGGTTTTCTTTTTTCCTTCCTGTTCAATGGCAACGGTCCAGCCTTTAGCCTGTTTTTTCAGGTCTAAAAGGGTACTTTTATACCAAACGGCAATATTTTTTTCGGCTCCAACCATCTTTTTTAGCAAGCGGTTACCGACCGAAGGCTCAAATAGCGTATTGCTTACCCAACCTGTTTCCACTGCTTTTGGACCACCATAATAGGCATAAAGTTCTGCCCTAAATTCGCCCCATATTCCCGAAGGCATACGGTGATTACCATCAATAGCGGAGACCCCGGCAGCAGTGAGCATACCACCCAACCAGCTCGTCTCTTCCACCACAAGGACATTACTTCCCAAACGGGCAGCTTGTAAAGCCGCAGAAACACCACTAGCGCCCCCTCCCACAATCAAGACATCGTATGAAGCAACAGCCTGCCCCTGCGAGGAGAGTGTGACAGAAATCAATAAAATAGAAAAAAAAGATTTAAACCAATTCATATGAAGTTAATTGCAGTAAATAATTTAAAAAATACGCGCCAAATACCAGCGTAAGAACTAGAGATACACTATTTTGTTGCCGGACTAAAGGATCAGTATAAGGTGAATAAAACATATAGGTTATCGATTAATGGATCAGACGATTAAAATAAGCAAAATGAACCGGAATGGTTTTGGCCCAGTAGCCAGAGGTATGAGCGCCGGGCTGCGCAATATAAGTCGATTTGATCTTGAGTACATCACAACTATCCCGAAGGGACTTATTAGCCCCATAAAGGTAATCTTCAGTACCACAATCAAAAATAAATGCCTTTTCACTCCCAGCGATCTTATGGACATTATGGATGACACTAAAACGATCGAATAATGGATTTTGATCGCTGTACTGACCTAAATGTTGGGCTAGACTTGTCTTCTTGAAAGCCGAATGTCTCAGATTGACAACTCCCGAACTGCTACCAGCACTTTTAAAAAATGACGGATAGTTAAAAAAGAGCCAAAGTGCACCATGCCCCCCCATACTCACACCCGTAATAAATGAGTTGTCCCTATCCGTATGGTATTTACCCTGTATATAAGGCATTAATTCCCCTGTCAAGAACCGACCAAATTGTGCTCCGCCTTTTTGTGGACTATCTAAAAACCAGCTCGTTCGAAGACCGTCAGGGCATACCACCACAAAGCCATATCGATCGCTCAATGCCTGAAAATCGACAAATTTTGAAAGGCTTTTATAATTTGCCCCATGACTATGCAGCACATATACAACAGGTAAGGCACGGTTGTCCGGCTTCATCTTTGGTATATAAACGTAGCCGGAATCTACTCCAGAAAGATGAGCAGACTGTAAAGTATAAAGTTCTTGTCCCTTGGCCAACATTGTGCCAACGGCACATAAAAGGCATATGATTAAACGCATGGATATAATTGAGTCAGTCTTTAGATTTATAGTGAAGCTAAATTAATAATAAAATTTATAATAAAAAAAGTATTTAATAATTTTTTTTATTTAATAAGGTTAGATTACGTTATTTTATAAAGAACTATATAAAACCGTAATTTTTCCAATAGTGGAATGAACATCCTATAAGATTTTGGCATAAAAAAAGCACCGGAATTTTCCGGTGCTTTTTTAGTTCAGAAGTTCAATAAAGGCAAGTGAGTTGATTATTTTATGCTATAGGTTACGTTTGCCGTTGTCAACCAAGGCGAGGTAAATCGTATATTAATTGTATCGCCCGATTTGCCCAAGGCCTGAACATACGCGATCATTTTTCCATGATAAACGCGCTGTTTATTATCGGTATAGTCGCCCATATCTGCATTGTTCCCCGCTTCCATACCGAGTAAACGTGCATGTCCAGCAATATCACAGGTGATTTCATCTTCCGAAAGGACTACAGGAAGTCCCTTGCTATCCACCACTTGCAAGGCAACCTGCAAAATGCCACCGCCTTCAATTGCTTTACCACCTATTACCGTCGCCTGAATCGCCGCTGGACGTTCACTGGATTCGATAGCGTACCGAACTACTTCTTTTTTATTCGTGTCCAGACCAACAACCTCTAGTTTACCCGCTGCATAGGGAATATCCCAAAAGATGATACCTGTCTTCTCATCGTAATTTTTCTCTTCGCCAACAACCTTACCATTGAGCTCCAATCGAGCCTGAGGGCTATTGGTATAACAGACCACCCTGATCTGCTGGTCCTCTTGATAGTTCCAAATTGGCCAGGCATCCATGGAGGGCGCTTCATTTTTCCGTTGCCCCTGTTCAGATTCTAATGCTGACCAGACATCTGTGGCTGCGGCTCCTCCCTGCAATGGATAGGTACCCAAGTAGGCCATCGGCTTATCCAACCACAGCGATTGACGAAAATAGCCTCGCGGCTTGATAAACCCTGCGAAATCCAACAGTCCTGAATAAAATCCCCGTGACGGCCAACGACCGGATTCTCCAAGATAATCTATACCTGTCCACAAAAATTGGCCAAATATATGGTTGTTGTCGCGTACGGCAAGCCATGCCGGAAGATCGTGTCGATTCTCGCTTCCGAAAATTACACGTGCTGGATAACGCTGGTGATCCTGTTGATAACGACTTTCGGTATAATTGTACCCTGCAATATCAAGTGCTCCTGGATAGGCTGTTTCATTCGACATCGCTACTCCAGCAAGCCCTGCTGTAACAGCTCTGCTTTTATCATATTTTTTTACAACCGCAGCCAAGCGTTTGGCGATATCACCCAATCGCATCGCATCTGGTGCATCCTTTTTATAGCCACCATACGAGGCCTGTGTGAAACCACCCTCCTTCTTCTCGCCATTAAGGACGGGATGTGAGTAAGGGTCATTTGGATAATCCACTTCGTTACCTATACTCCAGGCGAAAATCGAGAGGTGATTGCGATCCCGTTTGACCATATCTGCAAGATCCTGCTCGCCCCAGCTTTCAAAAAAGTCATACGATCCCTCAAAACCGGGGGTCCCGACATTCCAGCCCTGCAGCCATTTCCGTTTTGGAAATTCCCATTCATCAAATGCCTCATCCATAACCAACAGCCCCAACTCGTCACATAAAGTATAAAGCGAGGATGCTTGCGGATTATGGCTGGTTCGAATGGCATTGACACCCAAAGATTTTAATGTCTGCAGCCGCCGACGCCATACCTCAGTATACATTTCAGCACCCAGCACACCGGCATCGTGATGTAGGCACACGCCTTTGACTTTCATCCATTCGCCGTTTAAAGCAAAGCCCTTGTTTGGATCAAATGTAAAAGTTCGGAAGCCCGTTTTGATTGCCAACTGATCAATTTGCTTTCCATTTTGCAATACGCTTGTCCGCAAAGTATATTGATTGGGTTGATCCAAGCTCCACAATTTAGGGTTTGCAACCGTCAATTGCTGCTGTATCGTCGCTTTAGCGGCAGCATCAACCTTCACTTTCTCCGATTTATTAGCGACAACTTTCCCTGCGGCATCAATCAACTCCTGCACAACGGTAACCGCACTGCCGTTGGACGTACTATTGACAACGGTCACTTCGGTATTTAACATTCCTTTCCCTTGCTTTAGCTCGGGATAGGCATATATTCCCCATTGATCGATATGCAACGCATTTGCCTTTACAAGCCAAACGTCACGATAAATGCCCGATCCTGTATACCATCTTGAATCGGCACTTTTACTGTGGTCGACCTTAACAGCGATGGTATTTTCTTTTCCAAACTCAATGTATGGTGTGATATCGTACGAAAAGGAAATGTAGCCATTGGGCCGCTTTCCAACAGATTTACCATTGATAAAAACTTCGCTTCGGTTGTAAACACCCTCAAAATATAGAAATATCTTTTTACCCCGATCTTCCGCAGGTATAGCCAGCTTTTTTTGGTACCAGCCAATACCACCAGGTAAATAGCCCGTCGCGCTGGCCAGCGTTGGGCTCAGTGGATATTTTACACTCCAATCATGGGGCAAACTGATCTGCTGCCAGCCTCTGCGATTTTTTTCAGCGCCTGCCTGTCCCTCGATATCACCCAAATGGAAACGCCAATCCGAATTCACACGTTCGGCGGCACCAAATCCGGGCTGTGCATATAGGCTATTAATACCCAAATAGCTCGACACAGCTAAAACGGCCAGATTTCTTATTATTTTTTTCATTGTACTATGTGCATTAGGTTTAGTGATTAAAGTGTAGGAACGACAGGCAATACATGGCCCTGATCATCAAAAAATAACCGGTCCATGCACACTTCCCGATTAAACCCAGCGGCATCGCCCATATCGATACCTTTGGGATAATTAAAACGATGGTATACAATATACCATTCATCTTTACCTGGAATCTGCAAAATAGAATTATGTCCTGTACCATAAATGCCTTTGGCAGGATCCTTTTGCAAGACTAAATTATTTTCGGGAACAGTGATCGGTCCATCTGGGGAAGTCGCGGTTCCATAACGTACCCGATAATTTTCACTTCGGGTGTCGTCTTCTGACCAAAAGAAATAATAAAGACCTTTTCGATAGACAACATAGGCACCTTCGCGGAATGTCTTATCGGGAGTGAGTACCTTGACTGTATTTTTTTTAATGGAAACCATATCTTTGTTGAGTTCAGCAACAGCCAGATAGCCATTTCCCCAATACAGATAGCTTTTTCCCGATTTTGGATCGTTAAACACCGCCGGATCAATCTCCTGCCCGCCATTGACACCCTCTGGCTTAAAATCGATCAGCGGTTTTCCCGCGTCCTTAAAAGGCCCGGTAGGTAAATCAGCCACCGCAACACCGATCTTTTGCGCTGCTGTAAAATAATAATAGTACTTATAATCATTCTTGACTTTCTTTTCCGTAATGGTAGGCGCCCATGCATTTCGAGGTCCCCAGGCAACATCTTTTTTCAGGTCCAAAATCACCCCTTCATCTTTCCAAAGACTTAAATCTGTGGAAGAAAAAGTTTTAAAATAATAGCCGCCCCAACCGTCAAAGCCATCACTCGTTGGATAGATATAGTATTTTTTTGTTTTATTGGAATAGAGTACATCCGGATCGGCATAAAAGCCATCCAATACTGGATTCTTCCTGAATGCGAATTCCATATCTTTGGGTTTCCCCCATTTGGAGGTCAAGTCCAAAATTTCTTGCCTTGAAATCGGAATAATGGTTCCGTGCCGTGGATGGAAATCCATGTCAATTTGATGGTCTATTACATGAAAGCGATCAAGGTCTTCGGAGGTGCAGAATTGGTACTTCCCTTTACCATAGACATCGTACATAAGGATATATTTATCCGACTGATTGAGTTTAAAAACGCTGGATCCTTCCACAGCATCATTGGTCTGCTGTTTATAACCCGGTTGTTCAATCCATTTTCTCGAAGTCAGTGAATCCGTTATCGCCAGCTTAATGCCATTTCCATGTCCTTCAGTTTTGTAAAAAAGGTAGAACAAGCCATTCTTTGCAATAATATCGCCATCGATACAGGATTTGCCATTTTTTGGGAGAAACAGCACTTTAGGTTCGGTTTCAAAATCTGTAAACTCCTTATTAGCATAAGCATAGTAGATGATATCCGGACCATTTCCGTGCTGCATGGACCAGTACACCATGTATTTACCGACCGAAGGGTCAAATATAGTCTGTGGTGCCCATACTCTTTTCAACGTTTCCTGGCCTTTGAAGCGCTGCTGGATATCGATTGCCTGATGAGACCAATGCACAAGATCTTCGGACTTTAGCAGGATCAACCCCCGATTGGAATCCCAGCCTTTGGAGGAGGTCATGTCGGTGAGCACCATATAAAATGTTTTTCCATCTTCGCCACGGAGAATATGTGGATCCCGGACACCGCCAGTTTTACTGATCATCTTCGAATCCAGGATAGGCTGGTTTTCATTCAAGGCTCTGTAGGTATAGCCATCCGTACTGATCGCAAAACAAACCGCCTCATCGGCGACAGCATTACCTTTGAAATAGGCAAATAAATAACCTGCAAAATCTTTGTCCGTAGGTCCGCTGCGATAAGTTTGAGCAAAAACACCGCATGCAGCATGTATTAAAAATAAGGTAACTAAGATTGAAATTTTGTTTTTTTTCATGAAGGTTTAGTAGAATAAATAAGCATTAGACCATTTTTTGCATCTTTAAAAGCCACGGAATATGATCCCGTGGCTTCGTAATCTGGCAATTTTACTTGCCATAAGCACCTATTTTAAAGCTATTTTTTGAACTGCCGTATAATAATATTCTCCAGATAGGGTGGATTTTACACCGATTCTGGCATATACATAATCAAGGTTTTTTAACTTGTCTGGCAGCACGCCCACGATACTCGTTTGTTGGCCAAAAGTAACATTGGCCAGGTTAGCATCCACCAGTAATTCTTGTCGCACTTGATCTGTCAATATGGATTTCCCCAAGTAAAGGCACACGGCACCCAAATTTGCTGTACCAACAATTCTATTAACCGTAAAATTAGCCGTAATATTATTATTATTTTTTTGAAATGATTCGTTTGTCACCGTGAAATAGGGTGTTACAGGAACATCGACAGCTGTGTTACCCTTCACCTGTACGATGATTGTATCTGTTGCTTGTTGTAACCAAGGAGAATCCCCCATTCGAACCAATTTATACGTTCCATCAAATAAGCTTGCAGAAAAAGTGCCATCCTGATCGAAGTAGACATTTATCTTGGAACGGAGTGGGTATCCATCTTGCCATAATTCCAATTGAGGTCCATTATTTCGAACGCCAATCGCCTTCCCCTCATAAACAACGCGTCCCGAAAGCGTTGATTTTGGGGCTTCAAAATTATCATATTCGCAACCTACAACGAGTAGGCTTGTAAAAGCTACCAATAAGCTTAAAAATTTCATTTTCATGGTACAAGTAGATTAATGGAATGGATTTCTAACTATTTTAGGATTCTTATTGATGACATCCTGACTGATGGATGCATAATAATTGGCCATCCGGAAAAAGCGGGCTCTTCTAAAACGGGCAGGTCTTACCCGTTCATAGATATACTTACCATCATCCACATGACCTGGGCGTACTATACGATAGGCATACAATCCATACACCACCGCATTAGGATCATTTTCCGACCCGCCCCACACTAAATGTGCGATACGCCATCTTTTAAGATCATAGTAACGATGATCTTCGAAGGCAAGTTCGACACGACGCTCGTTGCGGATGATATCCATTGTTAGCGTATTAACGCTATTAGCTGCAAAGCCTGCACGCTCCCGTAGTTTATTAACATAAGTTGTCGCATCACCTATTTGCCCCAGCTCAAATGCAGCTTCTGATGCGTTAAGATAGATTTCGCCTAGACGGAACCAGGGCCACCAGTTAGCCGCGGATGTACCGCGTGTACTTGCTGCCGGCGCATCACTGACAAATTTCCGAATATAGAAACCAGTATTACTAACGTCCTGTGCGTCATAAAGCGGACCATCAAACCCCGTCCACAACCCACCCGTTTCATAATTTTCTCCTAATTTAGGGGAGGTGGTAAACTGATAGGCTCCATTTACCCAAGTAGCTACTCCTGCTTGAATACTGACATCCCGACCCTTGAACGAGGTCCCCGGGTAAATCACTGTTCCATATAAACGGGCATCTTTATTCGCAAAAATATCATTGATATTTTGATAGGCGACATAACTTCCCCCAGCAGTTTTATCGTGAAGCGTACCTTTGCTACCATCTAAGTATTCAAAACTTTCAACAAGGCTCAATGAAGGCGAAATTGTCGATGATGATTCATTATCTTCAGTAAGGCTTTTAACGATATTGTCATAGGCAAAACGGTGAACTTTTAAGCTCACTGCAAAATCCTTAGCAAAGATGACCTCTTTACCAGTTTTTTTATTGAGCATATCGTAAAAATTAGCTCCTTTGTCCGCATTGTCGTTATATAGTGCAAACGGACCGCTCATAATTTCTTTGGAAGCCGCCAGCGACTTGGTATAGTAACCCGTCGCCATATTAGCCGGAATCCCCACTTCTCCTCCGGCTGTCGTTATTGGAGAGGCCATCAGATTATTGTATTTCGCAATAGATCCGGCATAAAGCATCGCGCGGCTCTCCAGCGCCAATACGGTATACCTGTTAGCTCTAGTCCTACTGTCTTTATATGCGTCAAGATCATCCTTAATCTCTTCCAGTTCTTTGTAAATAAAATCGTACACTTCATACTCCTTGGCACGTGCCACCTGCAATGGTGTTGGGTCGCCGCTAAAGTCATAGATAAGCTGTGTAGTGACAATCGGAACCCCACCCATGCGTTTAACAAGCTCAAAATAAACAAAGGCGCGAATGAAGCGTATTTCAGCTTTAAACTGCTTCCGTTGTTCATCACTTAATTGTGTACTGAACTGATCGATATTTTCCAAGGAAAGGTTTAAGTCCCGTATCAGTCCGTAATCCCAGTAGCGGCCGTAATCGTCACCAAACTGGTAATCATTACGCCAATTTTGATCACGATGTCCCGACCACATCGCATCATCCAACTCGGTCATTCCTCCCGTATTGAAAACACCATGTAGTGTTGGCATTCTATCGTAATAATTGGCAACGAGTGAAGTCAGTAGTTTAGGATCGTTCCAGAGCTGCGCATCGGTGATTAAGGTCTTTGAATCTCTATCAAACCAGTCGTCGTGATTACAGCTGCTCATCGATAATATTGTCAATAGAGCTATGCCTATATATGTAAGTTTAAATCGTAGTTTCATGTTAAAAAGTCATATTAAATCCAACCATAAATACCCTTTGTTGTGGATATACTACTGCCGCTCTCGCTTCGATCTCTGGATCAATTTGGTAGTCTTTGACATTGTCAAACGATATCAAATTTGAAGCATTGATATAAAACCGTATTTTTTCGGCCTTTATCTTTTGAATCCATGCTTTTGGCAGATTGTATCCAACCTCCAGGTTGCGGACTCGCAAATAACGTACATTGGTCAACCAAAAATCACTATTTTGACTATTGGGACCTGAGTTTCCGTTCCGGATCGCTGGATAGCGTCCCGGAATCCATTCGCTGTTTGGATCATACGGATCTTTGCGATGCCATCTGTCTTCGAGTAGGTAGGCTGGTGAATTGCCGCCACCGTGGAAGGCATTACGTAATTCATAATCCTGAAACCAGGACTGTATTGCACCACCCGCCAGATCAATATTCAAGTTGATGCCTTTCCAGTCAAGTCCTATCCGACCACCAAAGCTCATCATAGGTGCCCAACCCGTTTGGTAACCAATTGGACGTTGGTCCATATCATTGATAACCCCATCGCCGTTTACATCTTTATATATCAAATCACCAGGGAGTTGCGTCCTATTGTTTTGACCATCATTATTGATCGGATGGTTGCGGATCTCTTCTTCCGACTGAAATCGTCCAACTACTTGATATCCCCACCATACGCCACCCCAGCGGTCTTCGATCGAGTTACGGTATTCATTCCACGAATTGCTAAAACGAGGCTTATAGGTTTCTAGATCACGATAACGTGAAAAAGTCATATTCCCACTGACAACGTAGTTAAGCTCACCGACCTTATCGGTATAGGTAATGATACCTTCCGCACCATAATAACCGTTCTTGCCAAGGTTTTCATAGGGAAGATCATAACCGATTTCAGCCGGTAGTAGCACATCGTATCGTTTGCCAGGATATCCAGTACGGATAATTTTGAAGATATCGGCCGTCAATGTCAGCTTATTATTCAATAAGGTGGCATCGATACCCATGTTATAATTGGTGTTTTTAACCCATGAAAGGTTGCGAACTGGTAAACCTCTAGGCTGTACCCCGGGCACATAGGCTCCGTCTAAGACAGCACTTCCAGCCGCCCAATTATATCCGGCAAGGTAATCATGCATTCCTACACCCTCTTCAAGTCCTGTTTGCCCGATCGAACCACGGATTTTAAGGTCACTGACTACGGATTTCAACGGTTTGAAGAAGCCTTCATCTGAAATACGCCAGCCTACAGATGCTCCAGGGAATAACCCCCAGCGTTTACCTTCATAATATTTAAAGGACCCATCATAACGGCCCAAAACTTCCAGCAGATACTTGCCCTTGTAGTTGTAATTTATACGGCCAATATATCCAGCTCGAGCCTCGTAAGCCCATTCATCGGCCAAACTATTGAGCTCCGACAGTCTTAACAGCGGAATATAATTATTTGAAGGATTTGCGCCCAATGCCTTATACGTCCGGTCCCAATCTGAACGCTCATAGCCCAGCATTCCTGCAAAAGTGTGATCGCCGATCTGTTTGTTATAGTCGATCTGGAACTGTGCAAATCGGGAAACAATTTCCCTTGTGGTATCGTAACGCCAGCCAGCATCACTTCCTCCTCTGCGCTTATACGTATCATTTTCGTAACGGTACACATCATAGGTATATTGGAAGCCTTCAAATTTATTGTTGGTATAATTGTAAGAAACGGTTCCTTTTGCCGACAAACCAAATTTTGTCTTATAGGCAGCAAAGAGATTCACATTTCCCGCCAGGTATTTATTGTCTTTATAGCCGGCAATATCGCGGCTAAAAAGGGCCGGGTTATAGGGAAAATCATTGGTATAATTGATATACGCTGGATTGTCGTTTGCATAGGGGCCTACCGTTGGTTTGTTTTTCATAATGGCCAAAATCGAGGAGAAGTATCCATCTCCACCTGGTAAACCAACATCTTGTGTCCCCTCATGCCTTCCTGAAATCTGAGTACCAACTGTAAGTCCTTTGAGTACCTCAGCTTCCATATTGGCCTGGAAATTGGTTCGCTTATAATTGAAATCCTTAATCATTGCATCCTGAGTGAGATGGCCCAATGAAAGGAAGTAATTGGATTTTTCATTTCCACCGGTGACATTGGCATTGATATATCGCTGTGGAATATTCTTACGGATCACCATGTCATAATAATCATAGCCTTGGTAGCCGGGCTCTGTTCCAGCCTGCCATTTAGCCAACTCCTCGGGTGTATAAACCGTCTTCGGATCGCGGTTTTCATTCTGTGCAGCCTCAACCAATCCAAGCGTATATTGTTTCGCGTTTGCCATGGTCGGAAAACGTGTCAAATTTTGCCAGCCTTGGTAGCCATTGATATTGATTTTTGCGCTTTCTCCCTTTGCTCCTTTTTTGGTGGTAATCAGTACAACACCTCTAGAAGCACGGAATCCATATACCGCTGCTGCAGCATCTTTCAAAATAGAAATGCTCTCAATATCTTCGAGATTCAGCGAATTGAAGATATCTGCTCCGGAACCATTCTGTGTACCGACCCAATCAGTCCCTTCCTGACCTCCATAAGCAACCCCATCAATCACATAGAGTGGCGAGCCCATATTCCGGATTTCGATCGATGCACCACGACCAGGACGCGCATCTTTGGCCCGCACTGAAATCCCCTGCACCTTTCCGGCCAAAGCCCCAGCAGTCGTTGTCGATGATGACCGTACAATATCCTCTGATTTAATATTGCTTACCGCCCCTGTAATATTACGTTTGGACTGTTTACCATAACCAACAACGACGACATCCTCCAATACATTTTCATCTGCCTCGAGCTGGATTTTTAAATTTGTTGTTCCATCCAATGGAACTCGACGAGTTTTATACCCAACAAATGACACGACGAGCGTTCCTTTGTTAGCATTCAGCTCAAATTTCCCCGATTTGTCTGTTGAGGTCCCCTTCCCCCCTTCCAGGATGAGTACACTCGCGCCAACGATAGGTTCGTTTGCTTTGTTGAAAACTTGTCCCGTAACCTTCTCCTGCGCATACAGCAATGTTGGCATCACGCTCAACATGGTGTAAAAAGAAGCAATCTTTAAGTTTTTCATAAATTTCAATACGAATTAAACAGTAAATAATACAATCTAGCCGGACAGGACAATATGACGGTAAACTATGGTTTACTTTGGTTATTTCTTTTGCATCGTTGCCACCCCTATCTAGATTTTATAATTGGATTAATACCTCAAACTTAGCCGATTTGGCAGCATTCCATCGTATACAAATCCGTCAAAAACCATATATTTTTTAGTCAAAAACGGCTTTTTAAACATATTTAAGACATATTTCATGTTTTTTTCAAACTGATCTTGTTTTGATCGAAGTATATTAGAAGGTTGCTTTATGCGAAAAAACTATGCCCCTAGCTATGTTTAAATAGTAGGGGCATACTTATCTGATGTGGATTGTTTTAATACACTACGCGGGCTTTATTGTCGGATCGTTGATATTCGGAAGGTAGCTGGCCAAACTCCTCTTTAAAGCACTGCCGAAAATAAATCGCACTATTGATTCCGACCATAAATGACACTTCAGTCACGTTATACTTCCCGGTCCGAAGTAGATCTGCCGCCTTATGGATACGTATCTTACGTACGAGCTGATTGATATTTTTTCCTGTGATGCCTTTCAATTTCCGATAAAGGGTAGACTGACTCATATTCATTCGATCAGCGAGGGCTGCAGCATCCAATACCTCATCCTGCATATGCTGTTCGACAATCTGCATAAAATCCTTAACAAATTCATTTTCACGCCAGATTTCCTCCGTAGGCTTTTGTTCTAGTTCTATATTGGCAGTTGAAAAAGATGATTTTGTATTTAAACTTTCCAAAATCAGTTCATTGATCTGTTTCTGTCGGCTCAATAGATTGTCAATACGTTTGAAAAGTAAAGCTGCTGTAACAGGCTTGATCAGGTAGGAGTCTATCCCCAGGTCATAACCTCGTTGTCGGTCTACATCGGTGTTTTTTGCTGTCAATAGCAACAGTGGGATATGACTTGTACTACGTTCCTGTTTCAATTGCTGTACAAGCTGAAAACCATCCATATCGGGCATCATAATATCACTGATCACCAAATCGGGAACCCTAGCCATCGCCATTTGATAGCCTACAGTTCCATTTTCGGCGAGCACCACATCATACTGTCTTTGCAAGGTACTTCCCAGATATTCACGAAGTTCCAGATCATCCTCAACCAATAGCACTAGCGGACGTTGCGAAGAAATAGACAGCTCGCCATTCTCAACAGGTAATCGATCGGTTTTCAATTTTACCGTAAAGGTGGTACCAAGGCCAAATGTACTATTCACATCAATCTTTCCATGATGGATTGCCACAAGTTCTTTCACCAAGGCCAGACCAATACCCGTACCCTGAGTACCTGTGTTCGCAACCTGATAATATTTTTCAAAAATCCTACCGATATCTTCTTTGTCAATACCCACTCCAGTATCTTCTACGGACAACACCGCCCAATGGTCCAAATCCGATTCTTCGTAATGCAAGCTTAGTTTAATATAACCTGACTCGGTATATTTATAAGCATTCGACAATAAATTATCGACGATCAATTGTACGATTTCGGCATCAAATAGCGTACGTGAATCCTTCACAGGGAGTTCAGACAACACCCGAAGACCAGGTTTGTGATTCAATGTCTTATATTTATGGGCAAGATCTACGAGCATTTCTCCCAAAGACCCAGCTTCGGGTACAAAGGGTTTAAACTGCGATTCTACCTTCCTAAATTCCAACAACTGGTTGACCAATGTGAAGAGTCTATTAGCGCTTTTCTGTACCGTCTGAACCAGTTCGCGATGTTTTTCAGTAAGCTGCTGTTCTTGGGACAGGTCGTCAAGGGGGCCTAGAATCAACGTCAAAGGTGTCCGTAGCTCGTGTGTTATATGCGTATAGAAATTCATGCGCTCTGCATGTAACTGTTCGTCCTGCACATGTTGCCGCTCTTTCAGTTTTAGTTCGGATTCAGCTTTCATTTTTTTGAAATAGAAAGAAATGATAATATATCCAATTAGCAGCACAAGGAGCAGATACACGATCTTGGCGGATAAACTGAGATAAAAAGGTGGCGCAATTTTGATCAATAGATGCTGGTAGTCCTGCGACCATTGCCCATTTTTCATCCGGGTGCGAATCAGCAGCTCATGTTCACCGTAGGGTATATTACGAAAATCGAGGTTGGTCTCGTTTCCCAGAAAAATCCAGTCATTATTAAGCCCTTGCAATTTATAGCCAAACTCGACCAAGCCGTCTAAAGCAAAGTCCATGACAGCAAGTTCGATGCGAAAGCTATTCTCATCATAATTGAGTTCAATTGCCTTTGTCGGCGAGGGATATTTATCGACCTGTGTACCGGACTCTCCAGATCGAAAAACAATAAATCGGCTAATACTTAGGGGTGAGGTTGGTAAATTGGACGGGATTGTGGCTGGGTTGAAATAACACATTCCTTCCTGCATCCCAAAATACAGTCGACCTTCACCGTCTTTTCCTACACTTGCATTGATAAATCCGCCCAAAGGCAAGCCGAAAGACTGGTCATATTGTAGAAAACGTCTTTCTTTCGGGACATAGCGTAACATCCCCGATTTGGTCGCACACCAAATATTTCCAGTCAGATCTTCTGCGAGTCCATTGACAAAAAGCCATGCATTCCCTCCCGGAGGCATCAATAGAGACAGATCACCAATCTTCTTGCTCGCTTCCTGTACGGCCAGTCCTTGATTTGTAGCCACCCAGATATTGTCATTTCTATCCCGCAACAAATGATTAATCGTGTTATTTTGCAAGCCATTACCCTTGTCCATTTTTCGAAGCAGTTTATGCTGAGGATCGTAAACATAGAGTCCTTGCCCATAAGTTCCGACCCACATGTTGTGTTTGCCATCTTCCATCAACGTTCGGGGCGCATAATCGCCAAGCATTGGTTTGTTGATCAAAAGCTTCTGGACACGACCCTTTCCTTCATCATATATAAATACCCCTTGATGCGCTGCAAACCAGATCTGTCCCAAATGGTCCTCATAAATCGCCCGTACCTCTGTCACAGGCTCACCTAAATCAATGGTTTTCCAAACGGACGATCCAGCATATTGAACGGCAATTCCACCTTTACGTAATCCGAGCCAAACATGTTGATGCTGGTCCTTAAAAGCTGTTAGAAGGAAATCGTCTGCCCCACCATTATTTTTGGTAATCTGTCTCAATAAACGCCCTTCTGCATTCATTTCGACAAGACCTGAGCCTTCAGTCGCCAAACGTATTGTCCGATTTTCACCCACCAATACATTGCTCACTGTTGCCAGTCGATCCGGCAGCATATTGTCTGATGGAAAGACACTAAAGAAGCGGGAAATATGACTCACAACTCCCAAGCCACCACCATATAACGCTAGCCAAACGTTTCCAAACCGATCGGGAGTAATATGCTGGACCATCGTATTATTGCCTTTCCCCAGATCAAAACGCTCTACATGCTGTACGGCTTCAATACGCTTATCATAACCATAGCTCGGCTGCAATAAAAAGAGTTGCGACGATTCGGCCCCTATCCACAATGTATGACCAATTTCCTTAATCGCATACACAAAAGGTTCATTTCCATTTTTTGCCAATCCTGCCAAAGAAACCTGCTGTAGTTTACCGGAAGCTGGGTGATACACAGCCAGCCCCTTTCGGGTCCCTATCCACATATTGCCGGCTTGATCACAAAACAAGACTTTAATTTCATTATCCGGTAATTGTCCGGAGGTATTGTGATTAGTTAGTCGTTTCAAAGAATGGCTAATGGGATCCATTATTGTTAAACCTTCGTTAACATGCCCGATGTAAAGCATTCTTTTTTGATCTTCGGCCAGAGACCAAATGCTATTTTCGGGAAGACCCGGAAAATTCTTTTTATTGAAATGACTAAATTCTCCCGTTACCGGATCAAAATGCTGCACCCCTTGATGGTAGGTCGCTAACCACAATTTCCCATCCTTGCCTTCAATCATATCCGTAATATCATTCGTGGCTATGGATTTTTGATTAGCTGCGTCATGTGTATAATAACTGAATCTATTTGTACCTAGGTCAAGCACATTCAGCCCATTGGACCTTGTTCCGATATACACTTTCCTGTCTGCATACAGTAACGTATTAATTTCATTGCTATTGACTGATTGACCGTCCTGCTTATCGGTGGCATAATACGATTTAAAAGACTTTCCCGCATAACGGTTCAACCCTAGCTCTGTGGCTACCCACATAAATCCTTCATCGTCATGTACGATATCCAGTACCTGCTGATTGCTTAAGCCATCTTGAAGGGAAAAAAAATGGGCATTGTTGGGCTGTCCATAAACATGGGCCAACTGCCAAAGAAAAACAATAATAATGAGAAAATTTTTCATAGCTCCACCACCACCAAATAAGTTAACAACACCAACCTGTTCTCTTGGATGAGATCCTTTGCCGACTATCATTCGCCCCAATCTATTTGCACCTTTTTACAAGATTGTTGAGCACCGCAACAACTATACAATGAAAATATTCAGGATATAAACACAACATAGGCCCATTCAAATAAAGGTTATTTTCAAGTTAAAGATAAGAATAAATATATAAATGTCAAACAAACATTTATAATAATACCAAGAGGAATATAGCGCATAATCTCACGGAATATTGATCAACTAAAATTACCTGCCAATACCTGAAATATTGGTATATTGCAACAAAATCTAATAACACTTGTGAATCACAAAAACACGTTCATGAATAAAATCTTCTCAACCTTACTCCTATCCTGTGCCCTGTACCTGCCGACACTAAATTTTGCGCAACAAAAAAATGCACTTCCTCAACTCATTCCATTTCCGCAGCAATTGGAGGCTAAGCCAGGCCTTTTTCAGCTAAAGGGTCAAGAATTGGGTTACTATATTGATCCAGCCCTATCTTCTAAATCATTATCGGGATGGATCGATCATTCCCTATTCGGGAAACTGAACAAAAAAAACGTAAAGAAAACTAGCGCTACATTGCAATTGATTAAAAATCAAGGGCTCTCAAATGAGGGGTATGAATTGATAATAGATCAAAAAGGTATTCAGATCATCGCCGCATCTGAAAAGGGTGCATTTTATGGATTACAGACAATCCAGCAATTATATTTACTCTCAGGAACAACAGCTAAGCTTGCTCTTCCCTATGTAACGGTCAAAGACAAGCCAGCTTTCCAATGGCGAGGTGTCGAACTCGATGTAGCCCGTCATTTTTTTCCAAAAGATTATATTTATAAATTTATCGATCTACTTGCAACCTACAAGTTCAACAAATTTCACCTGCATCTGACAGACGATCAAGGTTGGCGCATAGAAATCAAAAAATACCCCAAACTAACCGAACAAGGGGCTTGGCGGACGTATAACAATCAGGATTCTGCCTGCTTTGTGAAAGCCAAGGAAAATCCCGACTTTAATCTGCCCAAGGAACTTATCCGCACAACAAACGGAAAGGAAGAATATGGCGGTTTTTATACACAACAGGATATCAGGGACATTGTAGCTTATGCGGGCAGCCGACATATAGAAATCATTCCGGAAATAGATATGCCAGGGCATATGATGGTGGCTACAAAGGCCTATCCCGAACTCCTATTGGACAGTCAGTCCGCGGGCTGGGGAAAACAATTTTCTGTACCGATCAGCCCCTGGAAAGAAAGCAGTTATACTTTTGTTGAGAATGTATTAAGCGAAATCATTGAGCTATTCCCATCACACTATATTCACATTGGTGCCGACGAGGTAGAAAAAGACTCCTGGTCAAAATCAGCAGCTGCGCAGGCTTTTATGAAAGAAAAGCAAATACCTAACTTACATGATCTGCAAGGTTATTTCGTCAAACGGGTGAACAATTTTATCCGTTCAAAAAATAAACAGAGTATCGGCTGGGATGAAATACTGGACGGAAGTTCCGATACCAGCATGATGGTCATGTACTGGCGTGGTTGGGTAAAGAATGCCCCTATGGAAGCTGTGGACAGAGGTCACCGGGTTATTATGACGCCCACAAATCCGCTTTATTTTGATTACCTTCCGAATAGCAGCAGCCTAGACGCTGTTTACAATATGAGCGTGGTCCCTTCGGATATATCCAGCCAAAAAGCACCGCTGATCCAAGGTGCTCAAGCGAATATCTGGACAGAAATGATCCCGTCCACCGCTAGGTTGGAGTTTATGATTCTTCCAAGGCTAAGCGCTTTGTCGGAACGCGTATGGACCAACAGATCACTGTATGATAGCTATAGAAATCGTGTAATTGCTCACTTTGGACTTTGGAACAAAATGGGTTTGCGGTATCGCATGCCAGACCTGAAAGGTTTTGCTGAAACACAAGTGATTGTCGACGGGCAATCGACCCTAAAGGTCGCGAATGAGCTTCCTCAAAATCAAATACATTATACCACAGATGGCAGCCTACCAACACAGCAAAGCCCAGTACTGAACGGTTCGCTTGTCGTTAAAAAGGAGGGCCCTATTCGTTTTGCAACCATTTCTTCTTCGGGTGCAAAAAGCGAACTTTATCAGGTTGATTTTAAAAATGATACCTGGAAAAAGAACATAAAACTCGATGATAATAGCCTAGCTCCAGGGCTTACGGCAACACTTTTCAACGGAACTTTTGCTAACACTTCTGCCATTACGGGGCCTCAAGTTCGCCGGGAAGTGATCAGCAATGTCGCCTTAAGCGATACCATCAAGATGCCTTCATTCGGTGCAAAAATAAAAGGGTATATCTATGTCAAGGAAAAAGGAATCTATAATTTCTACTTCACATGTGATGATGGCGGTGTCCTGCGGATACACGATCAGCTCGTCGTCAATAATGACGGGCAGCATGCTCCAATTATGAAAAGCGGGCAAATCGCTTTGGAACCGGGGTACCATCCAATTGCTGTAGATTTTATTGAGGCAGGAGGAGGTTTTACCTTAAAACTTCAATATAGTGTCAATGATTCAGAAGTGATTGAAATTCCAAAAGAATCCTTTTTCCATAAAAAGGATTAAAAAATCTCTATCAGATAGCGATAATTCCATCCCCAGTGAAGTCACCCCTCACTGGGGATATTTTTTGCACCACAAAACCTTCATGACTTCGCACACACCAACAGCAATGAAAGCGAAAGAAGATTCTTTCTAACCAATAACATCAAACGCGTTCAGAAAAAAATAGCGGTTTAGTTCGAAGCCAGGGATAACATATTCGCAAAAAGGCGATATGCACCCGCTACCCCTGCTGGTAGTTGTCTAAAGAGGGACAAACTATTATAGATGTAATAACCCTTTCCTTGCTTGCGAAGCAGCAACAAACCATCCTCATCCCCACTCTCTCCATTGTGACCGCGCAGGATCGGTTCAAAATCAGCAGGCCATTTTTGAGGGATAAAAAGCGCCCGGTCCTGCACCCAATTTTGAAAATCATGCTGCCCGATAGCATTCGGATAATTCAGGATACGATGGGCCCGATTCAAAAATGAAATGTGGCTTTCGGTATCGGTCATTCTTTCTTGGGAAACAGCCAAAGGGTAAAGCCCAACCTCCTTCAAATGCAGGTCATACGGTGTATTATACTGCGTAATCAATACACCGCCTTGCTCAACATATTGATGAAAGAGCTGATGAAATCCCGTTATTAAGGGATGTGTATTGTATATGCGTATACCCAGAACCACTGCATCAAAAGTGACAAGATCTACTTCCCCGATTTTCTCAATTGGAATAATCTCCAACTGACCAACAAGCTGACGCAAACTCCCTGCGAGTTCATCATTCATCCCCGAGATATAGGCAACTTTCTGTGCTTTAATATTCACCGGTAAGTTTAAAACCCGTAATAGGCCTTTGGGAAAATAGGTTATTTTATCAACATGCGGATAAACGATACTTTTGGATGTCAAAGCATATACACCGGTAATCGTCTCAATCTCAAATCCAATCTCTTGAATCTGTTCTTGTTGAGAAGATGAACTCAGCTCAAAATAAAGTCTTTCAGTCGAATTACCCGCGATGTTGAGATTAATTTCCTTCGGAAATGCATTCAGCCCATCAGGAAGGATCAACCTCACGCTTATCGGTAGCAATTCAGATACTGTCGATTGCAGCTCCAACGAAATTGAACGTTTGGCTGCATCAGATAGCACCACTATTTCCGAATCAAAAGTTGCTGTTACCGGAGGAGCCACCACAACAGGATTACCGGCATGCAACACAGGCCGTTTAACCGCGATCGACAGGCCTGCAAATTCTAGTTTTAGATCAACTTCCAATTCAGTTCCATAATTTGTCAATACAACATCCGCAGGCGATACAGGGGCATAATTGTGAGCATCACCGTCTGAGCTCAACCAAGTTGGAAAAGAAGGTGAAATTGTATCAAGAAGCTGACCACTTAAATGAATCGCTTTCGATGCCGACAATGGATAGTCTATCTGTCCTGTTCCCTGAATAAAAGGAACGTTTACTGCCGTTAATTCCAGATTGGACTCTACTGGAATATGAACATGCAGGACCACGTTAACTTCCTTTCCTGGCACCCATAGTTCCTCCGATGCCTGTACTTCCAAGGAGACACCCGCACTATCCAGCAGAAGACGTTCCACCTCGGCCCGCTTCTGATGAATAATATGATCTTCGGGAACAATCTTCATCCAAAATAAAATCGCCGCAAGCTCCAATGTGAGCTCTGTCCTGTTTGACTCACGTTTCACGATCAGCTCATCCACCAACCGATTGAATACAATTGCATAAGAATCTTGCACTGAAGACTGCGTAAAAATAGTGTTCGCAGTCTCTGAACCGACCAATTCACCTTTTAACAATTCAAAATATTCGATACTCGGATGATGCTGTACCAGACTTCCCATGGCCTGAGAACGATGCCTGTTACGGCTTTCTGCTGCAATTTCACCATAATGTAAACCCAAAGAACTATGCGTCACTGGGATTTCCAAAGAAAGATAGTCAGGCAAAGGCAGCACTTCTCCGCCGATATCTTTAACACCACTATCCTGATATACATTCCAAAGTAATTGCCTAGTCTGCCAAGGCGCCAGTTCAGTCAACTGTTCACTGTAAGCTGTTGGATCAGCGGCCAGATCAAAAGCTTTTGTTATTAAGATTGCTGAGGCTTGATGATGTCCATGTAAGTCAGGTACATCTGGTGAAAATCGCGTTACAATGGCCGTGGGACGAAAATAACGGATGGTCCATACGATATCGGCGAGCACAGCGTTTTCATCCCATCGTGCCAACGTTTCATCCACTGTTTTTGCAAACCCAAAATCCTTAGCCCGTGTAAAAAACTGTCTTGTTCCTTCTATTTTACGTGCGGAAAGTGATTCCTGCACCCGAAGTACCCCTAGATCTACTCCCTTTTCTGTACCTATAAAATTCTGTCCGCCTTCACCGCGTGTCAGAGAAAGGTAGGCCGTATCGACCAATTGATGTTGCGCCAAAAAGGTCAACAACTTATTATTTTCGTCATCCGGATGGGCACCGATATATAAAACACGATCAGATATTCTGAGCATACACAACGCTCGCATCATTACTTGTTCTTTATACGAAAAAGCCTGATCCAAATGCTGTGCCTGCGCCTGCTGTGTTAAAAATTCCAATGCCATATCCTTCCTACTAAATATTTCTACGGCTCAAATATAGTAATAATTTCTAATAATCTAGTAAATATATAGATTATATATTATAATAGACATAAAACACTAAAAACAAACAGATTAACAAAAAAAACAAGACTTACAATCAATCCAAGCGTGTTAATAGACCTTCTTTATGAGAATAAAACTCGTAACTCGCTCCTTTCCTAAAACGCATAACCTTTTCAATATAGATATTGCTATGGCTTTTGCTTAGGGCAAAATACTTTTGCTGGAGCTGGAGCGGCAGCCCCGTCCAATGGATTGATCGCTCAAATTCCAGTCCATGTGTTTTGCTATACTCCAAGACAAAATTTGTTTCTCTCCAGCTCAAGGCAAGTTCCGTTTTATTCTCCAAGTGTTCTAAAGCAACCTGTAAACCATTCTGATCGACGATCTTTCGCGAACTGCTTGCCAACAACACAACTCCCGAAACGACCATAGCGCCATAACCTATTTTTTTAAAGAGCTGATCACTAAAATACGGTAATATAAACTTAACCGTCACCGAAGAGATTATTGTTGCCAAAGCAATTGCGAGGCCCAGGCCCAAAGCTGCCTTAGAATACAAACCCAGGGCAATATAAATAATAAGCTTTACAAGGTGCAAAAACACTTCATTGGCAGCACGGGTGGCTATAATCTCCTCTTTGGATAACCCCATCTGCAAATAAAACCGATTGAACAAGAGCCCAATTGCGCCCGTAATTCCAGAAACAAAGCCGGAAAGAAAACCGATAATGGCCAAAAAAGATCTCGAATATTTACTTTGTACTGGTAAGTCGGTCTTTTTTGATTTAAATAATTGCGGAATGTTTCCGATCAAGAAAAAAGCGACAATCAACTGCAAATAAGAAGGTTCAATATATTTGATCAGATATCCTCCCAGCAGTACAGCCGGAATGGAAAACGGAACAAACCACAAAAAGATTTTCCAATTAATATTCCGTTTAAAAACGACTATTCTTGACACTGAACTCGTAAATGTACCGATAGTCAACGAGAACGGAATAACCGATGAAGGCAACATAAAATTCAACAGGGGAATAAGGATAAGACTTGCCCCTCCGCCACAGATAGCGCTGATCCAAAAAGCTACTATTGTACTTAAAAACAGGACAACTAAACTTGTAATCATATTTTAACACTTAAAAAAGCTACTTAACTGTAGCTTCTGACAAAAATGCGATACCTTTCTGTAGAAATTTAGAATTGATAACCCTCTTCCCTTTCTATCGGATCTAAGACATTTACATACTACCTGCCCGACCTTGTTTTGTATAAAAATTAAATGCTTTCGTATAATATAGATTTTGTGGAGTAACCAAGAACCTAGATTTGTAAAGATGTCTCCGATGAACAGGTACATCAAATGATTTTGAACATGTATAAATTAGTAGTGATGAAAGTTAGGCAAGTGTTGATTTTTAAAAGTTCGGTAAAGACGAAGGACAAGAAGAATTTTTTGATGCAATTGGTCAAGACCCATCTTCCACAAATACAAGATGCTACAGTCGATCTAGATGATGAGGATGCTATTTTCAGAGTCGAAACAGAAGAGTGCTCCGTCGACTACCTCACAAATTTTCTACATGGTCATGGTATCCAAGTTGATTTCCTCGATCGGTTTGTGGTCGCCTAATGCGACCAATAGATTACAGCAGTCCTCCAGTATACTGTTTGAAGAAAGATTCCCGATAGATTTCTCCGATCGGAATTTCAAATTTGTCGATGTAAACCGTATGGTTATCAAAAGAATCAATAAACGACAAATTAATCAGATAAGATTTACTGGTACGCGCAAACAGCTCGGCTGGAAGTTTCTGATGGATTGTTTTTAAGTTCATCGCCGTAATCAATTTATTGTTGTGCGTATAGATGACCACATAATCTTTAAGTGCTTCTATAAAGCGAATATCTGTAAAAGCAATTTTATAGTATTTCCGATCTGATTTAATAAAAAGCGCATCCTCACTGGCCTTTTCAACGGTACTTTGATGTTCTTTTAAGGCCAGTAATTTTTTATAGGCTATTGCTTTATCAATTGCTTTGGCCAAACGGTCTTTCTTGATCGGTTTCAACAGATAATCTATGGCGTCCAATTCATAACTTTTCAACGCATACTGCGCATATGCAGTGGTTAAGATCACCAATTTATCATCGGGAAGAGACTGTGCAAAATCAAGGCCGTTGACTGTTGGCATCTCGATATCCAAAAAAAGCAGGTCTACCGAATTTGTTTTGATACATTCCAATGCCGATATGGCATTGGAAAAAGTACCGACAATCTGAATAGATGAAATTTCTTCGATCAGATTTTTCATTTCTTCCCTTGCTAAGGGTTCATCATCTACAATAATGCAGTTCATAATGGAATAGTAAGTTTAACCTTATAGAGCGCCTCAGTTGTTGACACCGACAATTCATAGTCGTTCCGGTATAGGAGATCTAACCGTCTTTTGGCATTAGCCAATCCCAGTCCGCTATATTTACTTTGCGCAAATGGACTGTTGGCATCTTTCGAATTTTCACATTCAAAACAAAGTTGTTGATCCAGCTCCGAAAAACGGATGCTGATGAAAGTATGCCCATCTCCCGCGCTGAGACTGTGTTTAATAGCGTTTTCAACAAAAGCCGTAAAAAGATGTGGCGGTAAAAACACCCCCTTTTTCTCGAGTTCCGTCGCACATGATATATGTGTGGTCAAGTTGTCTCGACGTATTTCTTCCAATTTCAGAAAATTGGATATAAAGTTGATCTCTGACTTTAACAGCGTCTTGTCATCGTTATTTTCGTATAGCTGATACCGCAAGAAATCCGATAACTTGATGATGACTTCCGTTGCCATAGTAGGATCCTTTCGAATCAAAGCCTTCACATTGTTGAGCATGTTGAACAAAAAATGCGGCTGAATCTGATTCTTCAAGGAAATAAGTTCTGTCGTCAGAGCCAGGTTTTTCAGCTCAGAAATCCGCTTATTGTCCTCCAGCCAGCGTTTGAAAAGCTTAAATGTCGTGGTCGTCAAAATAATGGGAATACAGATAAATAAAGCAGCAATCAGCCCCATAGAATCCGACTCGGGCTTTTTGATCGCTGGTATATGGATCGCATAGAAGATGTAATTGGCAATGTACATCACCACAAGTAGACTGGCGGTCACGAGCAGTATCAATGCCAGGATATATAGCTCATATTTCCCTTTAAAGAAAAACTTTGGTATGAGCACATACATGTTGACGTAAAACATACAGACGAATACAAACCAAAGGATAATGGAGAAATAAAACCGATAACTGCCTTGAAAATGAGAGCTCGAATTAGCATTTGCGAAGAGTAACAGTAAACCGATCAGAAAAAACACATGCCGCAATGGCCTGAATTTATTTTCTGTAAAGTACCTTAAGACAATGCTATTATTGAAGTCTTGCATGCATTAGAATAATTTTAACCTGAATAGCAAAAATAAGGGTTTTCTTGGCAACTATCCGATCTCTTATACAAAGGGCTTAATTTTTTATACCAAAAAGCAGTGCGCAAAAGTTGGGTATTCCTTTTCACTGTCCCGATGAATGGGGCTTTTGTATAATAACCAGACCTGTTGGTCTAAAAAAAGATTCCAGCCTATAAATTTCATTTATTCTTACAGCGATTTTAATCATACATTTATGCAAAAGATACTTTTCATATTTATGCTGCTGCTCGGATTATCCACTTCCATGGCACAGACTAAAGATAGCGTACAACAAAAAGTGAAGGCTGTGGTGACCGACAAATTTCCGATTACACGAGTCCTCAACTTGACCTATGAGTCCAATACAGGATACAGCTATTCATCAAAATACCAAGGCCAGGATTTACCCAAAACAAAAGTGGAATCCATGTACCAAGCCGGAGGTAGCATTAACATTAACTTTTTAAAAAGCAGAACCTGGAACCTAGGTACCAATATCGGTTATCAGCTCACTTCTGTCAACTCCAATCGTCTAGACCCAACAACACAGTCCATAACACATTCCACCCATCAATATCATTATCACTACGAATCGCTCAACCTGACCCGTTACTCACGCCTATGGGGTAAAATAGCATTTTATACCGCAACGGTCGCCGCTAATGGAAGTGAAAAAGCCATCGAACGTATCAATGGGATACTATCTGCTACGGTGGTGCTAAAAGCCACACGGGAGATTCAAATGGCTGTTGGTCTTATCGGTTTTATAGATCCGGCCGCAATTATTCCTGTTTTCCCGACCTTCGCCTACAAACAACAATATGCCAATGGCCTGATACTTGATGTGATCTTGCCAAAAGGAGCATATCTTCGGAAAGAGGTCTTAAGGAATGGTCGGGTTTCTATAGGTTCAGATCTAAACAGTACAATCTTTTACCTCCATGATTTCCAAGGCTCCGACAAAGTATACACCTTTAGCCAGATGGAAATCAATTCGGGTCTGACTTATGAGCATAATTTGGGCCGATCTTTTATTGCCACCCTAAAGTCAGGTGTAAAAACAATTCCTCGTGCCCGGATATTTGAAAAAAATAAACCCCAGCGCGATTATGTCTGGGAAGCGAGCCCTGGTCCTTCTTTTTACATGAATGCAGGACTTTCTTTCAACCCCTTTGCCAAGAAAAGAAGATAGACTATTGATACCTATTCATTGTTATCAGAAGTATTTTTTGAGAGCTTGTCAATCACTTTTTTCATATCGATTCATTTGCCGAGTACGGGTTTAAAATGGAGCGGCATCGACACAGTTCCACCTGGCTTGGAGCGAACTGAATATGCCGCTGTGATAGTCGCGTGTGGCCTATTCTGAAGAAAGTCAATATACATTTTGCCTTTCCGATCACGCACAGTTCGCTCCAAGCTGGTATAATCGGGCAGCGGATATGGGATAAAATTTTCCGTTGAAGCTCCTATCGTTTCGGGATTTTTAGTTCCACATAGCCGCTTTTCACAAAGGCAACAGCACAGTATCCGTCCCATTTCACTTCATATACCCAACTCTCGTCATCAAAAGGTTTGTCGACCAATTGATGCTGTACCAAAAAGGTCAATAATTTGTTGCTTTCGTCGTCCGGATCAAATAAAGGAAAATTACTCTAATACTACTATTTCCATAGATCCAATTCAAATAACAACATGTACTACATTAGCTTGTCTTTAATTTCAAATAAATGTTTATTTAACATTTATTTGAAAACATTCCATATCTTTAAAAAATAAGTAAAAGCCAATTGATATAGTCAAGCCGAAACTATTTTTTAACCGTCAACATCTATCAAAAATTTTGTGAATACATGCAAAAAAAAACCGTCACAGCGATTTTATTTTTTATTCTATCCTTATTTCACCAAGTTCTAGCCCAGCTCCAAACGGAGGTCAATAAACTGCTTTCAAATAGTTCGGTCAAAACAATTTATCAAGATAGCCAAGGCTATATGTGGTTCGGAACTTTCGATGGATTAAATCGTTATGACGGCCATGAAATGAAAGTATATAGGAATCAACTTAGAAATAACAAAAGCATCCCACATAATTATATATATTGTATCGCCGAGGATCGTGACAAAAATCTTTGGGTTGGAACAGGCCAAGGAGTTGGCATCTATAACAGGAATTTCAATTCTTTTTCTCGTTTACATTTTATTGACAGTGAAAACTCACAACAACAATATCATCTAAATGCAGACACCAGAGCTATTGAGGTAGACCGGGAAAACAATGTTTACATCGGAACAAATGGTTGGGGATTATTCTTCAAGGAACGACAAAAATCGACGGCTATACGCATATACTGTCCCGAGCAGGGGAAAACTGCACCAGCAGGATATTACCATGTTTCTGCCTTGCATATTGACCGTACTGATCAGGTCTGGGTTTTTATCAACGAAAAAGGTCTCTATAGATTTGACCGAAGAAAAAAGACTTTGCAATTAGCCAATGCTTCAATTCGTGAGGCTACCAGTATGACCAGCAACGACAGAGCTGAGCTTTTTATTGGCAGTTCAGCGGGCGTATTCATCTGGGACATCAAAAGCAGGTCAATTAAGTCCCATCTCGAAAAGGAACTAAGCTCTTCTCAAGTCAGCATGTTAGCCATAGAGAATGATCAGAAACTATGGATCGGGACACAAAATAATGGTATCTCGCTTATGGACATAAATACAAACAAGGTAGAACAATTCTTCTTATCGGAAAAATCGATGCTTCCTTTGAACAGCAATTCCATTTTTAGCGTGTTTATCGATGCGCATAATAAAAAATGGATCGGTACGACACGCGGAGGTATTAATATTATAGATGACAATTATCATAACTTCAATTCCCAGCGAAAAAAATTAACGCCGCATTTAAATTTGAGTAAGCAGTTTGTCCGATCATTCGGAGAATCCAAAGGGTATATTTGGATCGGTACAGAGGGCAATGGCCTTTATTGCTGGGACCGAACTAAAAACACCTACAAACATTTCAAAAAGGATGGTAGCCAACTTCTTGACAATACCGTCAATAGCATAGTGACAGATCCACGAGGTAATTTATGGTTAGGGACTGAGCGTGGCATCGTACAATACGATCAAAAAACTGGCTTTAAGAATTACCAATGTATCACAAAACAGGGTGTCGTGAATGAAAATGTACAAGTACTGCTCAAAGATGAGGAGGGAGAAATCTGGGCGGCAACTTTTTCCAACGGACATCTATACAAATATCACTTTGATAAAGATCGTTTTGAGGTCTTTGACGAATGGCTAAATGATCTTAATTGCTTATTGGATGATAAAAAAGGACAGCTTTGGGCCGGTAACTACCATGAAATCATTAAAATCAACAAAAAAACAAAAGCTGTCCGGCGTTACAATATTGACAAGCCTATACGTGCCTTATACATAGATAGAAAGGGATCCTTTTGGATAGGGACTGAAGGACGCGGCTTATTGAAATTTGACCAAAAAACAGAGAAAATCAGTGCCAGTTACTCTACGGACGATGGGCTCAACAACAATTCAGTCCTCAATATCCTAGAGGATCAATCTGGAAATCTCTGGTTAAGTACTTTCAATGGCCTATCTAAGTTCAATCCGAAAACAAAAAGATTTACCCGGTATGAAACTTCCGACGGTTTACAGAGCAATGAATTCTCCTACGGAGCCGCACTAAAGACAAAGGATAATAGTTTGCTTTTTGGGGGGAATAATGGTTTCGATCTGTTCCAGCCCGATAGTATAAAAGTAAATGTCAATATTCCAAATCTAGTATTAACAAGTATTAAAATAGATAATCAACCTTTGAATGATACCATTCATCAAGTCATCATCGGAGAAGATAATTTGATAAAAAAAATTATTTTACCTTACCATAAATCGACTTTCTCTTTGGATTATTCCGCATTGGAATTTAGCTCTCCACAAAAAATCCGTTATCGTTATTTTATGGACGGTTTAGATAAAGACTGGAATGATGCTGGAACTTCACAGTCCATCAATTATAATAATCTGCGGGAAGGGAGCTATGTTCTACATCTCCAATCCACCGATACGGGAGGCAATTGGTCCGCCAAGGAAATTCGCTTAGCAATAGAGGTCTTACCGCCATGGTACCGAACCTGGTGGGCTTATCTACTCTATATATTGGTTTTCGGCACTTTAATTTATCGCTATCGCCTTTACAATATTCAAAAGGCAACACTCGATCGAGAAATCCAGCACACCCGATTCAACGCGCAAAAAGAACGTGAGCTCAACGAAAAAAGATATACATTTTTCACCCATGTATCCCATGAATTTCGCACTCCACTAACACTGATTATCAACCCCTTAAAAAAGATAATTAATGAACATAATTACTCTCATCACGATGACAGCTTAAAACCTGTATACAGAAATGCAAAGCGCTTACTTAGTCTTGTTGATCAACTACTTATATTTCGAAAAACAGAAGATGGCGCAACACAGATACAAAAAACACACTTTGATCTTCAATCTTTTACCAAAGAGGTCTATCTCTATTTTACAGCACAGGCTAAGCTTCAACAGATCAATTACAAATTAGAAAGTGAAGAGGAGCTCATATATGTGGTCGCTGATAAGGAAAAAATTGAAATCATTTTATGCAATTTAATTTCTAATGCATTCAAATTTACACCCGATCATGGATCCATTCTATTGCGGTTACATCGGCAAAATCAAGATGTTGTTATTCAAGTCCAAGATTCTGGATCAGGAATTTCATCTCACATCGGTGATCAGATCTTTGATAAGTATTTCTCTAATTCCGCCGCTGGACAGAAGCAACGTTCGGGATTCGGAATTGGCATGTTTCTCGTGAAAAACTTTGTGGAAATGCATCACGGAACAATAACGTACAAAAGTTCGTCGAAAAACGGGACTCTATTCACTATTAAACTTCCTATTGCTGTTGAGCAAGAAAAAGACTACAGCTTATTTTCGAATGAAGATGGTCCGAAACTACTTCAAGATTTATTCCACACAACAGCGGTCGATCATATCCTCTCTCCCCCGATTTCTTTAAGACCAATCACGACTCAAAAAGCGAGTATACTTTTCGTAGACGACGATATTCAGCTACGAAATTATCTGTACAATTTATTTAAGGAAGAATACTTGATCCATTTAGCTTCAAATGGAACTGAAGCTATTGAGATTATTCGACACAAACAGCTTGATCTGATAATTAGTGATTTAATTATGGACGAGATGGATGGATTGAGTCTCTGTAAAACTGTAAAATCAGATTCACAGTTTAACCATATCCCATTTATTCTACTCACCTCAAGTACCTCAGATGTGAATCAGTTGGTCGGTATCCAATCTGGAGCGGACGATTATATACTTAAACCTTTTGATGCCGACATTCTTCGTGTAAAGATCCAAACCTTACTTCGTAACCGAAAAAACTTACAAGAGTTTTTCTTTCAGGCGATCACCTTACAATCCAATGAACTTAAAATCTCGGCACAAGATAAAACATTGATTGAACGCTGCATCCAAGAGATCGAAGCCCATTTACTGGAAGATTTTAATGTAAAAAACTTAGCTGACAACATCGGCATGAGCCATTCGGCACTTTACAAAAGGATTAAAATGATTTCAGGTAAATCCCTAAACGGATTTATACGTTCAGTACGCCTAAAAAAAGCGGCTGAGCTACTCATCTTATCCGATTTAAAAGTAAATGAAGTCGTGCATCGAGTTGGATTTGATGACATCAAGTATTTCCGCGAGCAATTCAATAAATTATTTGGCTTGAACCCTTCCGCTTATATCAAGAAATATAGAAAGGCATTTCAGCACGATTATAGGATCGAAAGAGACTAAAACTGAAAGACACTGAAATAACAATCCCCCTTAAAATAAGAATAAGGGGGATTGTCGTTATAGTCACTATTGATTGTGGCTCTATATCCTAATTTGTCTCTAAATATTTAAGCTTTATACCCTCTGCTTTCCAATATTGTCCGTTGCTTGCACTTCCTACAAGTGTACAGACAAAACCTAGAGATACCTGTTGTTCTTTTTCTAAAGTAAACTTAATAGATGACACTCCTGATTTACCCGTAAAGGAGATATAACTGATTGCATCGCTTGTCAAATTACCAATATCAGGTAATGAATTCCCCAACGCTGCTGCCAGATAAAAACTTCCTGTGGTTCCAACTGAACTGATCGTCGCTTCCAATTCATATTCCCCGGGAGGTAGAATTGGACTCTGATACATCTTACCATTGGTAATGGAAAGTAGCGTTGTACTCCAACCCGCTTCCATACTTAGTCGATATCCTTGGTTGGCATCTACCCCACCATAACTTACACCATTCAATGTAAAGTTACGCGCTGCAGCATTCAATATCCAACCACCTGGTGTACACCACCTCGAACCACTACATTCTGATGTAGCAAAAGGGAAGGCTGTATTGACCAAATATAAATTCGTTACATATCGTCTGACATTTATATGGTTATATTCGGTGTAAAAAGTATCGATGGCCAGGGTATCGGGGAGGTATTTTGTCCGATAAGAGAGTGCTGTGCCAATTTTATAATCACTCGGCAACTGTAGTGATGCCTGAGTCAATGGAAGACTCAATTTTGCTTCACTTCCATTTGATGTTGTGTATTTGACCTCGGTCGATTGAGCACCACTATTAGCATCCAGATTAGAAAATGAAATGGTCGTCACACCATTATTGCTAGTATTAGCTTCCAACGCAGGTCTATTTAGCAGGGAAAGCTGATAATTTTTCCCATAAGCTCGACCAATAGCATATACCCGTACGGATTTGTTCCGCTGTTGATCGAAAGTAATAATCTCAAAATTATAAACTGCATCGGCCAAATTATTAATGTAGGCCTTTAACGTATCAACTCCCGACGTACGTTTGATTGGTACGACTAGCGAATCGCGCCTACTGTTCCAATAGATACGCACCTCAACAATCTTCGGATCGGATACAAGAAGTCCTTTAATCATGACCCTATTTTCTCCTGGATACACTTTTACTGAATCCACTTTTCCAGTATATGTTATGACTGGGTTATCGGCAATATATTTTTTGTAGTCATCCATCTTCTGACAGGCAGAGATGACAACAATTAAGCATAGTGCGATATAAATAAAACTATATGTCCACTTTTTCATTGTTTAATTCCATTAAAATTTACTATCGAGGATCACCATATGCTTGAATCTCAGCAATTGCCATATAGGATGATCCATCCCAGTTTTTCTTGCTTTTTATGCGGATATAGCGAACCTTCGGCGCATTGATATCAAATTCCCAACTAAGACCACTGTTGGCTGTCTGGTAATCTTCATCTGATTGTTGACCAAATGGCAAACCGGAGGGTTTTACCGCAATATAAGATCCCAAAAGATGCCAGTTGTTCCACGATCCGTCTTCAGGTGGATTATCGGATCCCCAAATCTCAAATTCCTTCAGATTGCCCTTATAATAATAAGTACGGCCGTTGTAATACTCGGGATAATCCCAAATAACCAAACGACTTAATCTAGCTTTAATACCTAAATCTACGGTTGTACTATGTATCCCCGAAATAGCCGCTTGGGTCATATAGATTTTCGGCCAATCGAGGATATTGCCATCCCACATCCCCGAATGTGCTGTAGCGGTATGATTCGGTGCGTCTCCAGGAAGCCGAAACCCACGATAACCCGATTGTGGGATTTTAGTTTCAAATAATGGACTTATTGTTTTAAATAATGTATCGGTATAATTTAACCAACGGTCGCGAACAACAAATGCAAAATCCCTTGCCGTCGTATCCATTCCGCGCTTAGAGGCCTTGATTTTATCCGTTGCCGTATAAATGCTATTTGGATCAGCAACCCATTCGCCATATTCATTTTTTTGCATAATTAAAATGGCAATACTGGCGCGGTCTTCATTTTCAGCTGTAACCTGAATCCCACCGAAAGATGCATTCACTTTCATTGATCGATAGATATTCCAAATCGGTGATTCCTCAGGATGAATAAGCACTTCTACCGGCTTGGACACAGCTTCTGAACGGTTCACGGCATAAAGCTTCACAGTATATTCACCGGGTTGCGAAAAACCATCTACAATGAGCTGATTAGAATAATAAGAAGCTTTTACAGTACGTAATTTGCCATTAGGTAAAATATATTCAGCCTTTATGTACGACAAATCATCGTCTGCGGGCACCGTAAAGGTCAATATAGCACCGCCATGCTTATTTTCAACCACTATATTGCTGACACTTCCAGGTGGAGTTGTATTGGACTCGAGCGGCTTCAGCATATTTTCTTCCCGGCAGGATATCGCAACTGTTGCCAAAAACAACAAGCCGCAAACCTTTTCCATAATTTTTTTCATCTGCATAATTATTAATGATTGTTAAAGATTACCAGCCATAATTTTGAACGAGATTCAAATTCTGGATGACTGTATTTTCACTAATTGGCCAGAAATAATCCCTCGGTGCGATAAAACGTTGGTTATATACCGTACGGATTACATAATAGGCAGCTGTAGTTTCTCCTTGCATGTTCCACCCCGTAATTGGTTCGTTCAGACTTGTCGCTGCCATTTTCCAACGTCGCAGGTCCCAGAACCGTTGACCTTCAAAAGCCAGTTCTATCATCCTCTCCTTGTGGATAATATCTCGAAAACCGTCCTTTGTGGTAAATTTTCCAGGGTTTTTAGCGTAGATTGTCCAAGATTCTTTGACTCCTTTTAGCCCTGCTCTAGCCCGTACTTTATCGATATATTGAAATGCGGTCTCATTGCTTGGTCCATAAGCTTCATTCAATGCTTCTGCATACATCAAATACAAATCTGCCAACCTAATTTTAGGCCAGGGATAATCTTTATAAGTCACTCCCGTCGTTGTGGTCACCTGATTCCAGTCAACCAGTTTTTTGATAAAATACCCCGTCTCATTAAAATGGAAAGCGTGTGTACTGCCTGCATAATCAGGACGTTTACTCCGGACAACTTTAGAATTTTCATCACTATAGCCCGGTGTGTCGTATTTAAACCATCGAGCACCATCGAAAGCTAAGGATGAATAGAATCGGGGTTCTCTATCAAAATGCAACCTTGCCGTCGTAAATCCCGGCTCAATATAAAAACGTTCATTAGCTGTAGCTGTACGCAATTCCGTATCATCTGTAAAACTTAAGGTCTTGTCTTCCGTTATTGGCACCCCATTTTTCGTATAGAACATCTTTGCTATTTTTAATGGTGGTGATAGGATTTTTCGATTGTAATTGTGGTTTTCCTCGGCACTTAAGGGCGGCATGGCATTCTGTTGAATTGTCCATGAACGACTGTTTGGATCCGCCCAAATATGCTCTTCATTAAATTTCTCACATATCGCCTGTCTCAATTGCAATTCCAATAATGTCGTATCGGAAATCGCCAGGTTGCCCCCCTGCTTAAACTTAAAAAGTGCATGCATATTTGCTTCAGCGATCTCTATCGCTTCATATGCTGCTTCGGCAGCCAATTCCCATTTTTTGTTATCAACAGTTGAATTAAAAAGGTTTTTCCCATCCTTATTTTTCAGGCTAGAAAAATCTGAATTCCCATTAAATAACGGACTAGCAGCAAGCAAAAGTACCTGCGCTTTAACCGCTTTGGCAATAGGAACTGTAATACGCCCCAATTCTCTTTGCCTATCGACAATTTGTAGCGGCAAATTGACAACAGACTGATCTAGCAATCCGACGATATATTCAACACATTCATCTACCGAGTTACGTGGTACGTCCATCACCTCTTTGGATTCACTAACATCGATGTCATCGTCCATAATTGGAATCGGTCCATACATCCGTAATAGATAAAAGTGAAAATATGCCTTCAAGAACTTGGCTTCAGCAATCCAGCGCGCGCGTTCTGTATCTGTAATATCGGGGACCAAAGCCGAGTTGGACATGTTATCTATAAAGATGTTGCAATGTCTTATGCCTTGGTACAGGCCACGATTTGCATCTTGATCCCCATACCAGTAGTTGACAAAAGGTTTGGAAATCTGCTGATTTCCTCTGGCAATTTCAAACGCAAGTGGTGAAATACTTGTTTGATAGGGAATCCAGATTTCGTCTCCTCCCAAGAAAGCTGGGTTATTCCAAAGGGAGCCCTCCCCTGGCAAATAATTATATAAAGTAAACAAGTACTTTTCAGCTTCAACCCGTAGGCGGAAAGCATATTCGATTGTAGCAACATTATCAGGAACAATATCTAGAAATTTTTTACAGGATATTGCCGATACCGTCAATGCCATCCCCATAGCTCCAAGAGCCATATATCTTTTGATTATTTTCATGTCTAAAAATTAACTTGGATACCAAAGTTATAAGTACGCTGGATAGGATATCCGAGACCGTTTCCGCCCATCTCAACATCCCACATTTTAAAATTGCTCAACGTAAACACATTCATCATATTGAAATACAAACGCAAGGACTTTAATTTGTAATGGTCTGCGAGAGAACGAGAAAGATTATATCCTAGCTCAATATTTTTAAGGCGAAGAAACTCGCCGTTTCGCATCCACCAGGTAGATTGTCTATTGTTATTATTCACAAAATAATCGCTCAGTCTAGGAAAAAAGGCGTAAATATTTCTATTTTCTTCCGACCAATAATCGTTGGCAATTGCTGCTAATAAGCCATTTTGTGCACCTCCATTACGCACAAATGGCGTTATGTTCTCAGGATTAATGAAGAATGATGATTTTCCTGAACCCTGGAAAAAGAAAGAAAAGTCAAATCCTTTGTACCCAGTTGTTCCACCAAACCCATAAATTAGCTCTGGTGATGTAGGATATCCAATCGGAACCGCATCATTATCGGTAATCAGCTCATCACCATTCATATCACGGTATTTAATATCCCCGGCCATGTAATCCCCAAATTGTTGAGCCGGAGCATTGGCCACATCATATTCATCTATAAATAAACGTTCAGCAATCAAACCAAAAGATTGCGCGACTGAATGTCCCACTTGATAACGATAGTTCATATTATCCGGATAGAGTAGTTCGTCACGTTTAGTTATTTTGGATTGAGCAAAGGTGACATTTCCGCGATATTGAAACGACCAACCTGTAGACATATTTTTATTATAGGTCAGTGCCAAATCAAAGCCTCTTTTTTCGGCTTTCCCCGTATTTGCCATTGGTGTCGCTTGTAGACCAATTGTAGAACCGATGTAGGAACGGCTTTCCAAAATATGAGATTTATAGTCCTTGTAGAAGTCCGCAATCAAACCAATGGAATTATTCAAAAATGAGAGATCTAGTCCCAGATTGATCTGACGTGACTGCTCCCAAGAAATTTGGTGGTTCGCATATCTGCTCACACTGACCCCTGGCCGGTAATAACCATAATCTTCTCCAAAGGTAGAACCGAAATTGGTGTCACCGATATTAACTTGGGAAAGGTAGAAAAAACGATCGGAATCACTTCCAATAGCATCATTACCGATAATTCCGTAAGTTGCCCGTAGCTTAAAATCTGATACAACGCTAGAGAGCGATTTAAAAAATGGTTCATTAGAAACTCTATAGGCCAGACCAAAGGAAGGAAAGAATCCAAACCGGTTTGATTCGTGAAAACGCTCTGAACCATTATATCCAAAGTTAAACTCCGCTAAATAACGGTTATCATAACCGTACGTAAAACGACCGGAAATCCCATTATTACGTTTCGGCAAGCCCAACTGTAATGTTGTAATATTGTCTCTAGATATTTTATAATCCTGAAATAGCGTGATTAACATTGCGGATATATCATGTTTTCCAAACGTCCGCGCATAATTGGTTGATGCTTCAAAATACAAGGTAGAATTGATATCCGATCCTGAGGTTCCGTAGCTTAGAAACTCCTGACCAGGTGTACCAACAGACCCCGTGGATCCGTCATTGATCACACTCAACAGGATAGAGTTGTCCGAAGGATCCAAACGCCCAGTATAATAAAAAGGATTATAAGACCTCGCCGTCTGCCCATATGAATAGCGTTTAGCATAGCCCATCATTCTAAAATTCAAGCCCTTTGTTAAGAAATCAAGATTTTGTTTTATCTCTACCTGTGGCATTAATGTCGATCGATTGTATTGTTGATAGCCACGAACCAAGTTGGCATACGGATTTGTCAACAATACCCCCTGTGGTGCAGTATCATCGATAACCACAGATCCACCAAAAAGAGGATGTTGAATATAAGGCATATATTCTTTGGGATATACAGCGGGAAATTGTACGGGATTGGACCATAACGCGGCCCTGAAATGATCCGCACCTGAGCCTATTGGTCCATTATAATCATCAAATTGGCCATATAACTTGACACTTGCCTGAGTAGACTTTGTAAGCTGTAAATCTACATTTGAACGCAGTGAATAGTTAATCAACTTGATATTGTTATTGAAATTATTGGTACCCAATTTTTTCAAGACACCATTATCGACATTATAAGTACCTGATACATAAAATCTAGCGCGTTCACCGCCGCCACTTGCGCTCAAATTGAATCCCTGATTAAACGTGTAATCTTTTATAAGCATATCGATCCAGTCGTTATCCGGATATAAGTAAGGGTTTGTATGACGAATTGTATTTTCAATTTTGGATTGTGTATACGGCGTTGGCTTGGAAAGTCCGCGGGTCAGTACAGCTTCATTGGCCAAATTCATATACGTAATATTGTCGGTGAGTTCGATATTCCTAGAGTTTGTCGAAATCTTACCTTCCGCTCTCGCCATAAACTGTGTTTTTCCCGACGTTCCAACTTTGGTCGTAATTAACAAAACACCATTGGCACCCCGGGCTCCATACACAGCAGCGGCAGTTGCATCTTTTAACACAGAAAAACTAGCAATATCATCAGGTTGTAGACGAGCTAGGTCCGTCTGTGTCGACTCCACACCGTCAATCAATATCAGAGGATCTGTCTTTCCAGATCCAAAAGATCCCAATCCACGCACAAAGAAGGAAGCATTATCTGCTCCTGGTTCTCCTGAACGTTGATAAGCAATCATTCCCGGAATCCGTCCCGCTAACATGGTCGTTAGATTAGAGGTCGGCCCTTTCAGTTCTTTGGGATTTATGGATGCTATGGAGCTTACCAAAGAAGCTTTCTTCTGCGTACCAAACCCCACAACGACAACTTCATCCAAAGCACTTTCCTGGGTTGTTTCCAGTAACACATCCAAGATATAATGCCCTTTTGCATCTGGACGATATTCTTTGAGAATTACCTCTTTTTCTTTAAATCCTAAATACTTAAAAACTAATGTTGTCACTTCCGCCACATCAAATTTGAACTTCCCCTTTTCATCACTAGTACCCAAGACCTTACCATTTTTTATGGATATCGTTACACCCGCCACAGGTCCGTCTTTGGCGGAAACTATCCCCTGAATTTTTATTAGGTTCTCTTGTGCAAAACTTGCCATCGCTGTCAGCGAAAACAGCAAGAGCAACCAAATCCATTTTTTAAAGTGTTTTTGTAATCTAAATTTTGTATTCATAATAATCAATAATCGGTTAGCAATTTTCTTAGCATAGGTCCATATTTTTCAATTCTCATTTCGGTAATTAGGTTTATAAAATAAACTGTCCCACGGGTAAGAATTCCTCGAATTCAACGCGGTGTTTTGGAAATCATGTTGTAGGTTCAATAGAAAATAGCCTTTTCATAATACGTTGTTTAATAATCGGTTTGACAAAATTTGTGCAGGTCCATCTTACAGATAGCCAGCTCTGTGGGCACTTTGGGAGGTTGCGATTGGTTAAAGCAATAGGTTAGTAAGCATGTCATAAGCTTCGTGCAAACACCACAATGACCAGGATGAAATTAGTTATAGAAGAAAAAAACAGAGGGGGTAAAAACAATCTTTTTTGAGGGGTGAATTCGTCAAAAAAACCTTAAATGAACTATATTCGATATTTCTAACAGTTTTTTGTTCAACAACAAGCTTACAATCAATTTAGCATCTTGTTATAAACAACAAAGTCGATCTCTATTAGAGAACGACTTTGTTGTTTATTTTTCGCCTTATGTTACTTTTCATCGACTCAATATATCCATTACTGAAATATAGTCAAGTTCCAATCCGATTTCCAAGAAACTTTTACCGTTCCATTCTGCAATTCAATGGGCAACCAGATATAGCGGCTATCCAATAGATTTTTGGGGTTCCAGCGGTCTGCCATAAAAATAAAAGCATCCTTTTTTCCTTTAACGGGTAATACAAAAGTCGATTGTCCGCCAAATGTCAATGTCGCGTCAGGACCAACCATCGGGTCACCTAGCGATTGCCAAGGTCCAAAGGGAGTATTTGCGCGATATAATTCTGCCCGATTAGGTGCCCAACCTGTACAACCACTTGTAAAAAGATAATAATATTTATCATGCTTGAACATCGCTGGAGCCTCACGATGATTTCGAAAAAGCAATGAATCTTTTACCGTAGTATGTAGATAATCGTCAGTTAACTCCACCAAACGCAGTGCATAATTCTCGTCAGATGAATATATTTGGTAAGCCTTGTTGTCGTCGTCCACAAAAAGTCCCATGTCTCGGGACATGTTTCCATTGGGTCTAAAGCTATGTAAAAATCGAAAAGGTCCTATAGCTGAATCACTAATAGCTACAGCAGCACGAGCAGCTGCGTAACCCCTATCTTTGAGTTCCAAATGAAACCACATAACGTACTTTTTCGTTTTGGCATTATAGATGACTTTTGGACGTTCCATCAAACAGCCCCAAGAAATATCACTTTTTTCGCCGTCAGAGGGGGACAATGCTAAATTTTCATAGGTCCAATGATACAGATCTTTTGAAGAATATACATTGATGCCTTGAGACTCTTCCCCACCACGTTTCTCTCCGTACCAATAGTAAATTCCATTTTGGTAGAGGATACCACCTCCGTGCGCATTGATAACTTGTCCAGACTGATCATTCCAAGTCTGTCCAGGAAGGAACGATATTTTTTTATTCGTTAATTTCTTTTGGTAAACACGCACATAATCGATTTCATATTTCGCTGGCAGCAAATTTGGATCTATTGCCCCACCATTTATTCCCCCTAGCGCAAGATTGAGCAAAATATAATGAGGCTGCTTAAAAGGATTATACCCTGATCCATCTCGATTGTTCAATTGATCTAAAGAGACACTATTGATTAAAAAATCATCAACATAGAGCTCAATCATATCCTCATTCCACAACATACGCCAAGTATGAAATTCCCTAGCCCATGCTGCCCCTCCTAAATCTGCAACCGATTTAATCTGACTAAACCAGTGCGCTTTCCAACGCTGATCTGTTCCTGTAGCGATATTTGCCAGTATATTACCCTTATAATACTCCATAATATCGATTTCACCATTTGAGGGCCATTCTTTATCAATCCCCAAAGTCCAAAACGCCGGCCAAAGCCCAGTCCCAACAGGTATTCGAGCCCGCATTTCAAACAACCCGAATTGCCAACTATGTTTCCCAAGCGTATTAAGCGATCCAGAACTGTACTTAATTTTTTTTTCTATATGCGGCCAATGAGCAACATCGGGTCTATAGTCTGGATTAACTTTATTTTCTTTCCTGGCTTCGATAACAAGAAGCCCATTTTTACAGTATGCGTTTTGTTTTTGATACCACTGAGCTTCCTGATTACGCTTAAAACCTTCTTCAAAGTTCCAGTTTTTGGCATTTACAGGCCCTTCTGTATTAAATTCATCAGACCAAACCAGATCGTATCCCGCAGGAATCTGGGTTTGACTCTTACCATCATAAAAATTTGTAAAAAGGGAAAGGCAGGCAAAAAAGATTTTTTTCATTACTAAAAAAGTTTGATTACGATATAATTTTAGTTTATCAATACAAAACTAACCGCAATTTAACTGAAATAGCAGGTGGTATTCCCAAAAAAAGGGGGACATTTTCGTATTTACGTCATATTACCTTTACAATCATTTCCACTAAATAGACCGCCTCCTTCTTTTATAAAATGTTTCTCTTCTTGACCTGTTTTTTTCACTGCTTTTTTCGAGTCATCTAACCCACCAATTCCCCTTCATCTTTTGTGTTTTTTATAAGACCTATGCCTGATAAAAAAAACAATAATGCTATTACAGCTACAACAATCAGCGTCATATTGGTTTCGTATCGTTTAATCAATCCATTTCCGGTGTAAATGAGTCCCTCGATACCTAGTATAGTCAGTATGCTTCCAAATATGCGCTTTACATTCACAATAATTTTATTTATTCAAGTTAGAATTATGTTTTAAGAACCTGTCAATAATTTTTTTCAGATCGATTCCTCTACCGAGTACGGGTTTAAAGATATCGCCTACAGCATGCATTCTTTCGACCGCATTGAACAGTGTGAAATCACTGATTTTCAAACCTTTTTTTACTTCATCCCAATGCAATGGCATCGACACTGTTGCACCAGGTTTGGGCCGCACGGAATATGCCGCTGCAATCGTTGCATGTGGCCTATTCTGAAGAAAATCAAGATACATTTTACCTTTCCGGTCACGGACAGTTCGCTCCAGGCTTGTATAGTTGGGTAGCTCGGCATGAATCAGGGTAACGATAATACGTGCAAACTCCTTGGATTGATCGTAACTATATTTATTTCCCAATGGGATGTAAATATGAAGTCCCGTAGAACCACTTGTTTTACAATAAGAAGGGACTCCCATGTCATCCAGCAGTTGCTTGGTAAGCTGAGCTGTTTCGATCACCTGATCAAATGTGTTTTTATCCGGATCTAGATCAATGATACAAAAGGTCGGGTTATCGGGTTTCTTAACGGTGCTACTCCACGGATTCATCTCGATACAGCCCAGGTTAACCATATACAGCAAAGTGGCCTCGTCTTTTCCTACAAGATAATGTCGATCACGGTTATCGGCCTCGCTTTGGTAAAGATAGGTTTCGGCCCATTCTGGTGCTGTATCGGTGACATCTTTAAAATAGAACCCCTCCTCTTTGATACCATTTGGGTATCGATTCATGCTTTGTGGCCGATCTTTAAGGTATGGTAAAATATAAGCAGCAGCCTGTTCATAATAATTAATCAAATCGCGCTTGGTAATTTTTTCCTCCGGCCAGAATATTTTATCGAGGTTGGTAAACTTTAACTCATGTCCATTTACTTTCCGAACTTGGGTTTTGTCTTTGGGATTTAGCATTGTTTTATACGTTTTCGCATTAGATGATTTATGTAATGACAAGAAATTTTCACAACTGTTTGATTTGGCGGATTCATTGGCTGCAACAGGCCTTTTCGATCTTCCCACCTGATCTTCAACATTGTCAACAATATCCTGAGCGGAATGCTCCTCTTCAAAAATCACCTTTTTAGCATTTTTATCATCACGCATACCATCAAATGAGGGATGGCGCATGACGTCGTCAGCTGTCATCTCCGTAAAGCTCACCTCGCAAACCAGTTCAGGGCGAAGCCAGGTGACCGAAGTATGAGGTGGATTGGGTCTAAACCGTGATGGTTTGTTTATATCGGGTTGCCCCTCAAATGGACTGTTTTTTATGATCAGAGGTTCGAACTGCTTCATCATTTCCTGTTGTAATTTCACATTGAATCCGGTACCGACCTTACCTGTATAGATCAGTTTTCTACCGGCATATAGACCTACCAATAGGCTGCTAAATAGCCTACTGGAATCATCATTTTTCGTAAAACCCCCAATAACCACCTCCTGACGCCTATTGGCTTTGATTTTCAACCAGTCACGTGAACGATCTTTTAGATGATAAGTGCTTTCCTTTCGTTTTGCTATAATGCCTTCCAAACCGAGCTTCTTCGCTTCTTTCAAAAATTCAATTCCCGATGTATCGAAATGCTCGCTCAATAAGATCGATTCGTTTTGTGGCAGTATTTCCTTTAGAATTGCTTTTCGTTCCAGTAGCGATAGCTCTTTTAGATCTTTTCCATTATACCACAGGATATCAAACACATAATAGACCAAATAGCCATCTGCTTCGCTACGCCAGTTTTGTAGAGAAGCAAAATCGGAGGTTCCATTTTTTTTCAGTACCACGACCTCTCCATCGAGCACGGCGTTGAGCCCTATAGCTTTCAGACTGTCGTATATGGGATAAAACTTTTCATTAAAGCTTTTATCGTTTCTAGATTTTAGTTCCACTTGGCCATTTTTCACAAAGGTAATAGCACGGTAACCGTCCCATTTCACCTCATATACCCAACTTTCGTCATCAAAAGGCTTATCGACCAGCGTCGCAAGCATGGGCTGCACCCTAGTATAAAATGCTTGTTTCGGCGACTTTTTCAACAGCGTCAAAATATTGCTTTCCTTTTGGCCGGAAATACCCTTTTTTATATTGGGCTCTACATCCATCTGATCAGGGCTTATTTTATTGCTTTCCCTACATTTATCTTTTGATATACGATGCTCTTTGAGACTTGGATGTCCGTAGACTTTATCGGGAGATTTTTCCATTTGCACAATCGTTTTGCCTGACAATACAGATTTATCATTCTGAGTAACATCTTTGTCGGTAGCATATTGATCCTCCAGCTTCATCAATAGCCAGCCATTTTCTCCCCGTCCATATGCTTTTACCAGTGCAAACTCTCCTTTCAGTTTCTGTCCATGCAATCTGAATTTGAGCTTTCCACTATAAAGCTGGTGACGGAGATTGCTATCCATCTTTTCAATATCATCGGTTCCCATTGCCAGGGCCTCGTAGCTACCCTCATCCCACACAATCACCGTTCCGCCGCCATATTGTCCTTTAGGAATGATACCCTCAAAATTTCGGTAATCGTAAGGATGATCTTCAACCATCATCGCCAGACGTTTGACTGAAGGATCCATAGAAGGTCCTTTGGGGACCGCCCAACTTTTAAGTACACCTCCCATTTCAAGCCGAAAATCATAATGCAAGTGAGAGGCGTCGTGTTTCTGCACGACAAACCTCAAGTCCTTTCCGCTTGGTCTTCCGCCAAAGGGTTCTGGTGTTTTTTCAGCGGCACGTTTTTCGCGATATTTTGACAAACCCATACGCCTATTTTTAATGGCAACTATCTTTCTATCTTAACACAACGATAAGGCAAAAAAGGTTTTGTTTTTTTCTACTTGCACAGAACCCTGTGCTTTAGTCTCCCTGAACTCAGAGGTTAATGCACGGTATGCTTTTCCCAATTCCCAAACGAAATAAAGTAAATTGAGAAAACACGTTACGAGTCTAGATTTCTCGATACTGACCAATAACAAGAAAGGCCAGGAAATTAATTCCCAGCCTTTGAAAAAATACAATATCTAACCTACATTACCTATTGATTGGACCATTCAGGAACACAAATAGTTTTAAATATTTTCAGGAAATTCATCTTTCCACCAGGTAAAACGCCAGTCATCGGCCTCTTCTTCAGTCAGAAGGCATTCTTCCAGTTCTGCTGTATATTTTTCTCTATCCAGATCCTGACCTATAAATACCAATTCATTCTTTCTATCTTCCCACTCCGGATGCCAACGTTGAAGGAGTTCAGTTCTTATTTCAGCATAACTGGGGTATTCGTAACGCTGCTCTTCGGGCATGCTGCTCCACCAGGAACCTGCGCTTTCTAATCTTACGCTTCCACCTGCCTGACTAAAACTGATCGCAAGATTCGGTCGCGAAGCCAACCAAAGGAGACCTTTAGCCCGTAGGATATTGTGCGGATACCGCTCATTGAGATATTGATGCAATCGCTGTGGATGGAATGGACGTTGGGACCGAAAGACAAACGATGAAATCCCATACTCTTCTGTTTCGGGCTTATGTTCGTTTTCAAGCTCCTTGATCCAACCTGCCGAAGAGGAAGCTTCGTCAAAGTCGAACGAACCGGTACCCATAATCTCTTTGGGATCAACACGCCCAAACTGTGTACGAAGAAGTTTAGCTCCTGGATTGAGCCGCCCAATAGCCGCTTCCAAGGTACCCAGAGTCTCCTCAGACACCAGATCAGCTTTGTTCAGAAGAATAACATTTGCAAATTCGATCTGATCGGTCAACAGATTAACAATTGTCCTATTGTCATAGTCATCATCCGTTAGTTTCCGATCCAACAAGGTATCGGCACTTCCAAAATCTTTAGCAAAGTTGAAACAATCTACAACCGTTACCATAGTATCGATATAACTAAACCTAGACAAATCAATTACCTGATCAGCACCAACATAACTGAATGTCTGTGCGACTGGAATAGGCTCTGAAATACCAGTACTCTCTATGAGTAGATAGTCAAATCGATTTTCTTTTGCCAACCGCTCCACTTCGACCATCAGATCCTCCCTTAGTGTACAACAAATACATCCGTTACTCATTTCCACTAACTTTTCTTCTGTTCGCGAAAGCACATTTTCGCGTTCAACCGTCTGTACATCGATGTTGACCTCACTCATATCATTGACAATAACGGCAACTTTCTTGCCCTCCTTATTGTGCAGAATATGATTCAAAAGTGTTGTTTTTCCTGCGCCTAAAAATCCACTTAAAACGGTGACAGGCAATTTAAATTTTGGGGAAATGCTGCTCATAGTAATTTAGTTTAAACAAATGTAAAAACAAAAAGACATAAATGCAACATAGTTGCTTTATTAATAAATATAAGTCAAACAACTTCTCCCTTGAAGATCTTATTATTCAATAAGTCTCATTTACATGATCAGTAATCTGCTGGCGTAAGATATGATCAGTACTCCAATAGCTACAGTCTGGTTCGATCAATTATCCGATACCTCCACCTTTTTTCTTTCCATATCGATAACAAACATTTTTTACTCGCAGCCACTGGTAAGGCCTATTGACAAACAACAACTAGTAAATCAACAAAAAGTAAAAGCCGCCTGATGTAGCAAAATCAGAGCGGCTCAGCTTACAGCACAGGAAAGTCTGTAAAGGTTACCTACCAGTGAAACTATTTACTTAAAACAAACGCACTTTAAATCCCAGTTGATATTGGTCAATATGTGCATCCCAGTTGTCTACAATTTTATTATTCTTTTTGAATTGACGATATCTAAAATACAACGCCCCAAGGTCTATTCCCAATGCGTAGCCTATACGTGTGCGACTGTTGAACGCTGGTGTTCCATTATTGAGTTTATAGGCATCGTCGTTCAGCAACAGATTAAAGTCTAGGCCACCCAGGACCGAAAATTTCCCCGTAAAATTAATTTTAAGATATGCCGGCGTGTTGAGGTATTTCAGCGAGCGGGTGCCTTTGGACAGGCCTCCGGACAGAGAAGCTGTATTGTCGTTGACACGTATTCGGGTCAAATTGTAAGTAGGTTCAACTTGGATATCCATCTTACTATTGAGGGGAAAAATTAGATCTCCTCCTAATTGATACCCCATTCTATTGCCACCGAATGCATTACCATTTGCACGCGAAATATTAGCACCAATCCGAAGTCCAACCCCCATTTGCGCATAACATACAGACTTGAAACCGAACAATCCCATTATCAAAAAGCAAATTAACTTTGCACAGTGCATTAGCTTTAATCGATCCATCTTTATCATTTTTACAATACAAAACATCATTAGTTCAGACAAACAACTGTTTTCCGATAATTTGTCTTTTTACGAAATAGGTGATATTTTTCCGCTTTATACTCTCCCTCAATAGACGCGCTTCCTCTGTAAAGTAAGTATGGTTTCGCAGGAAGATTAGCGTGAGTGTACACCAGATACGTTCATCGATCACTTGATTTTTTCTATAATTTACCTCCAGATACATCCTTTGATTAAGGTCAACAAAGCTTTTACTGCCCAAATGAAATGAGACCGCATCCACGACTATTTCCTCCAGGAGATTTTCAGGCTTTTTCGATGGCCTTGTTGCGAGAATACACATTTCAATTTTTTTTATTACCGAGTCCGCAACCAAATGTTCCTGTAAAAAACAACGAGCTACCGATACACTCCTCAACCGCGTTCCTTTTACGCCGTCATACAAATAACCGATATCCTGAAAATAAGCCGCGCAGTTTATCACAAATTTATCTTCGTCTGTCAAGTTATACTTTTCACTCAACGTGGCTACCGCATTTACAATATCACGAACCCGATCCATGGTATGAAAGCAAAGCTGTGGATGGTGGTTCTCCCGATAACTATGCACTAAAAAATGATCTGCCTGCTGAAGTAAGTTTGTGTAATCCATTTAAACAAAGCTAAAATTCCCCAAAAAATAGATTTAACAAATTATACAAAAGAGCCTATTTTTTATACCAAATGGCCCCTTTAAACAAAACCTTCATGATTTCGCAGGCACCGAAAACAATGAAAGCGAACTGAAGGTTCTTTCTGGCCAATAACATCAGACACTGTCAGAAAAAAAAAGCTAGGTAATCATACCTAGCCTTTATCCTTAATTTTTCCTTTTTCTATCAATTATCCTCAGCGCCAAATCGCTTTAGATGCTTAATTGCTATTCCTTAAACTATTTGATCGTTACAGCAAAAGCATATTCATCTTCAGGAAGACATTGTGAAGCGTCACAAGCTTGCCATATTACTGAACCTTTTACTGTTGCTGTCCCTTTAGTGAGCGACACCTTTTGTTGAAAGATCACTTCATTGGTGAAATATCCTACATCCATTTTGAAAACTTCTTCGTGTTTGATCTTTGGTTTTGGTTCAGCTGTCTTGCCTACCAAAGCATAATCAGCAGCCTTAGCGAAATTGAAAGATGTTGGAATTGGACCACCATCTTTTATATTTTGAGAGTAAATGTGCCAACCATCTTGAATAGTTGCCTTCACATAGACCATAGCTTCCTTGTTATTCAGTTTTTTGCTAGCTACAGTCCATTTAACAGGTTTATGAATCTGCGCAAACACCCCCGTAATGGCGAACATAACCATAGTCATTAAAAATAAAATCTTTTTCATCTTTCTATCAATTTTTCAGTTTATTATTTCATTGGCAGTATACTTCACATAGCATTTTCCCTATGAAAGATTCTGTGTAAATACTTACAACAATATTCGTTATAAACAGAATAAAACACAATACCACAACAACAAAACAATAAATTTTATTAAAAAATACTTATAAAACCATTTTTTTTTCAATTTAAGACAATCTGTTGTTTCAATTCCAATAATATATTCAAAAATATAAGCTACTAAACTAACACAAAGGAGCTTGCCTACACGATCAATCAGATTATCAGCGAATACCTGGTATCAACTTATTTCAGGTAGATCAATGTTGCGTAATTATCAAAAAAACGAAAAATAGTAAACCATCTCCTGCTGAATATTGTTATTCAATAAACATATATATTCATTGTTATGGGAAATCTATTGTATACGATCGCTGTTATTTTGGTCCTAATATGGGCAATCAGTTTTTTTGGAGGGTTTGTTAGCGGCGGGATAATTCATATTCTTTTGGTAATTGCTATTATCGCAGTTCTTTTACGTTTAATAAAGGGGAATGCGTGACAATTTATGGCAACGAAAGTTTGTTCTATATAAAAGCTCCTCTGCTTCGAAACAGAGGAGCTTTTGTTTTCTGCCATTTCTTACGCGCTAAATATTCAGATCTCCTTCTTTACCTATGTCTTCGGTCTCACCTGTTACAGTAGCTTTTAGCATCTTAAACAGATTAACGATCATATTGGAGTTTGAATCCCAATAATGAGCATCTTTAGGCGTCACCTGTAGCAACCTAATATTGGGATCCTCCTTACCTTTTGCAAACCATCCCTCCATCATTTTGTTCCAATAGCGATCTATCCGTTCCTGATCCCGCGAAAGGTTCGCCATACCATTAATACTCAAAAAAGTGTAGTGTTTTGGATCAGCATAAAATAGAGAAACTCTTGGATCCCGTGAAATATTTTTAAAAGTCTCACTTTCAGCCGAACAGATATACCATATATTCCCCTCTTCATCCACCTCCTGTCTGCTCATCGGCACGCCGTGCGGATAAGCAGAATCTACTGGAAAGGAACAGATTGTCCCTATATCAATTTGATCAACAATTACTTTTAGCTTTTCTAGTGCTTCTTTATTACTTAAATTATTCTCTGCCATAATATGTAGTTTATGAATGAACAGTATCCTATCACAAATCGTTTATTTTTTAATAAATTCAAGTAATCTGCAGTGAACAATGGGAAAAATACGGCTACAAAAAAGTAAATCAAGTAATTTTACACACCTAAAATACTAATAATATTAGTATTTTTACAACCAAATATTGAAGAATAAATCATGTTTGGATTTGATGATAAATTGCAGATACTGGCTGATGCCGCAAAATATGACGTAAGCTGTAGTTCGAGCGGAAGTAAACGAAAGAATAATGGTGGTATTGGCGATTCGTCAGCTAGTGGTATTTGTCATACCTACACCGAAGATGGCCGCTGTGTCTCCCTCTTAAAAATCCTAATGACCAATTATTGCATCTACGATTGTTCCTTTTGTGTTAGCCGGCGTAGCAATGATGTGCAACGAGCTGCATTTTCGGTCAAGGAAGTTGTCGAATTGACCATGAACTTTTACCGCCGTAATTACATCGAAGGCCTTTTTTTAAGTTCGGGTATTTTCAAATCTGCAGACTACACCATGGAACGCTTAATGTTAGTCGTTAAGAAACTTCGTACTGAAGAACGTTTTAATGGTTATATCCATCTGAAAGCCATTCCTGGCGCCAGTGAATTGTTATTAAAAGAAGCAGGGCTATATGTTGACCGAATGAGTGTGAATCTCGAAATTCCCACGGAGGAAGGGCTCAAGTTGGTTGCTCCTGAAAAGGATCATCAATCCGTTCGCGAGCCGTTGGCTATTGTTAAAAATGAGATTCTAAACCTACGACAGGATCGAAAAATCAATAAGAAAACGCCTTTATTTGTACCGGCGGGCCAAAGTACCCAAATGGTTATTGGAGCTACGCCAGAAAGTGACCTACAGATTATGCAGACTGCTAATGCATTCTATAAAGATTATAATCTCAAACGGGTTTATTATTCGGGCTATATACCCATTAACGCGACCGACTCCAACCTCCCCCAGATTGGAACATCACCGCCTCTTGTACGTGAAAACAGACTTTATCAGACAGATTGGTTACTTAGGTTTTATGGCTTTTCACTCCATGAAATACTCAATAGCACACATCAGCAGCTCGATCTGGAAATAGACCCAAAGCTAGCTTGGGCGCTGCGCAACCCTCAATTCTTTCCTATCGACATCAACACTGCTAGTTACGAATGGATTATTCGAGTTCCGGGAATTGGCAGACAGTCCGCCAACAAAATTGTACAGGCGCGCAAATATGGAAAACTAAAAGAGCACCAGCTTCGAAAAATGGGAATTGCCTATAATCGCGCCAAATATTTTATAGTCTGCCAGGATACATTGATAACCGCGGGCTTCCACTACCCCGAAAATATCAGAAAGTCCATTCTTGAACGCAACCCTCAAGCGCAAATCGCAGCTTCCAATAGCCAATTGACCTTATTCTAATGAATTATATTTTTGATGGAAGTTATTCCGGGTACCTCTGCTGCATATTTGAAGCCTTTGAACGAAAAGAATTTGATATTATTCCTGCTACAATGCAAACTATGGAAATTAATATTTTTTCGGAGAATCGCCAAATTAATACGGATGCTAAAAAAACTAATCGCATTCTTGCTGGAATGGAAAAAATATTGGGAAAGAAAGAAGCAAAGATCTTTTATCACAACTTTCTGTCCGACAACCAATCTGAATGGCTCAACGGATTTCGACTGATCACCGAACTCTTCCGCAAAGGAAAGTTGGATATACATAATTATGGGCATCCAGCTATCCTACGTATGCATCAGACAGTCAAAAAGATTAGCCGTGAACGCCACCGTATGCAGGCATTTATCCGATTTGTAAAATCTGAAGATCACCTTTACACAGCTATCGTTGAACCTGATTTCAATGTGGTTCCCTTGGTCGTAGACTTCTTTAAAAACCGATTTGCTGACCAGAATTGGTTAATTTATGATATACGGCGAAACTATGGCTTCCACTACGATTGCCATAACATCGTGGAGGTATCCAATAACGATAAGAGCGAGATTCGAGATCCATATCAGCTAGAAGTGGATCTCGATCCTCAAGAAAAGGAATATCAGCATCTTTGGAAGACTTATTTTAAAAGTACCAATATTGAATCACGTAAGAACTTAAAGCTTCATTTAAAACATGTTCCCAAACGCTACTGGAAATATCTGACCGAAAAAATATAGATCCCCTGGTGCTGAAAATCCCAGTTCATATAATCATTTTGATCCACCAAACAATTTGCTCACCAGCCAGATGACGATAGCGACCACGACTACAACCAATAGGATACCCGACCAGACACCGGCCTTAAAAATACCTTCAATTGCCGCACAGCTCGACACGAGCACCAATAAACTCGACATGAGTGCAAATGGAATTATCTTTTTCATAAATACCTGTTTTAATTATTAATCGGAAGTATGACAATACCAGCGTTAAAAATGTTTTAGAGCAAGCACGTTTGTGTACTTTTTACATCTCACCGCTAATCCATCCGATACTTTCACCGCATTAAATACCTGAGTACCGCGTATTTTTTTGTCACAAACTGAAATCTCTACGTTATTTCCGTTCTAAAAATACGGTTATGGGTCCGAAAGAGGCTTTTGGGTATAGCATTTGATTCAGTTTACACAAATCATAAAATAATATTTAAACAATAATCGAATATAGATATGGAAACTATAAACCAAAAAGCACAAAAAATGGGATTGGAAAAAGGCTATTATTTGTTATTGATGGCTATATTGGATCTGCCTGCCGAAGGCGATAAAAAAATGAAAAAGAAAAAGTAAGATTGGTACCATCAGCAATAGGAAATATCCCGTGCTTGAAAAAGCTTTCGCTAAGCAAGCCACAGAAATACTCCGCAATTAAAATGTAGCCTTTTCCATGTAGGTGGAAAAGGCTTCTAATGTGATGCATTTCACAGATTCTTCCGGTACTCTTCAGGACTCATTCCTTTATTTGCTTTAAAAAATGTGCTGAAATAGGGTGCATTTTCAAACCCAAGTTCAAAAGCAATTTCTTTTACTGTTTTAAAAGTATGGTAAAGCAAGCGCTCTGCCTCCACTAAAATACGTCCACGAATAATCGTCCCACAGCTTGCTGCTCTTTTTTCCCGACAGATCCGATTGAGGTAATTGATCGATATATTCAATTGCCCGGCATAAAATGAAGGGTAACGCTGTTGTGCATAATGACTATCGACTAGCGATTCGAAATTTCGGATCCTATCGTCGCCTTCATCCATGTGTGCATCGACTCCCTCTACTACGATATACCGCCCCAGCATCTGGAAAAGCATAATTAAGTAACGTTTCAATACATAGTCAGCACTCAAGCTAAAGGAATTGTATGCTGTCAGCATGAGGCTTACTACCTGCAAAAAACTCGTCCTTTCTTCTTTTGAGAGAACAAAAGTGTGCATACTTCTACTCTTTAAAAAATGAAAATAACGCATCACATCAGTCGGATGCCGCTGCATAAAAAAAGATGCTTTAAATAAGACAACGTAACCTTCTACGTCAGCATGCGACTCAAAGCTGCACACAGCATCAGCATTGATGCTGATCATGTCATGAGCACCTACGACATGTACATTTTGATCGACCACCATAGACAATTCGCCACTCTGGACGAACAAAAGGCTATAAAACGCGCGTACATGCAGCGTATTCTGATTAGCTTTAGCACGTAAAAAATCCGTTATAGGCATAATAACGATTCCCTGCGAAGTGGAATCAATATCTTCTAATTTTAGAAAATCTAGTTTCTTTTTTCGTATGACCATTTCTTTATGATTATTCTGTAAAAAAATATTTGAGGAATAATCAAAAGATTGGTGGTCTAAAAATTTGATGCGCTATCCCCGCGCAGGTCTCGGGGGCCAAAGCTGTGGGATAGACAACCTTTAGGGCTGGACATGTCGGAAAACACAACAAAATTTCCCTCATATACTGCACGAAAACCAATGTTTCCATGCCTTTCGTTTTGGCAAGCACATCGTTCACATCCTTTTGTTCAACCGTTTTTTCCCTAAGGTAACAGAAGCCTTTACAGCTCACTGCTGGTTCAAATCGATTGACACAGAGATTATACTCTATATAGACGCGATTGCATTCAAACTCAAGAAATGCCCACAAGAGATTGGTTGCCTGCAAGCATATCGCCCAAGCCATTATCATACAAAACAACCATCTACAACCGTGCAATTTCATTTATCCTATCCTATTTAGCTGTGCTATTACGTTCGCGCAGATACTCTAGAATGGCACGTGCCTCTTCTTGCTTCAGGCCCAGACTAATCATTGGCGAACCATACTCCTTACTAAGTGCTTTCGCATCGGCATCCTTCTCCAACATGGTTGCCGGATCCAGCATCATATTCATAATCCACTCCGGGGTACGACGTTTGACCACAGCATCCAATGACGGCCCCACCAAAGTCCGGTCAAAACTATGACACATGGCACATTTTGACACAAATAATTCTACCCCTTTATTTGCAAGGGCCGCATCAAAAGGTTTGTGTTCAAAAGAAGTAATGCTCCCCACTCCTTTAGATCCTTCGGTCTTATAATCCAGCATGGCTGCTGGTTCTGCAGCCGCAGGTTGCTGCAGACTATTCTCTTGTTTAGATTTCGTTTCCTCATTTCCGCTACAAGCCAGTATAGCCACAAAACCGAAACAGGCGAGGATTATATTGATTATCTTTTTCATTTCTATTTGTTAAATATGTTCGTAAAATAAGTTTCTCTTAATCTAAATGACTTGTACCCGATATTTGATATCATCCTGATTTGCCTTTTTGCCATCTTTCCATAGTTCGATAAGAACTTCCCAGGAGCCAGCCATGGAAAAATTAACGGTACCCTCATAATAACCACGCCCAATGCTCTCCGCCGCTACATTACCCGAAGAACCATGGCCCATGGATAGCATATTGGTTTTTAATTTAATGACGTAATTATCCAGTACCGGAAAATGATGTCCATCCATTTTATTCATTAAAAATTGAATCTGATGCTTTCCTTGTTTTACGTTGTCGGGCAATAAACAGGATATAAATACACGGCTATCGTCTCTTGTCCCTGAACTCATGGTGCGCATGCTTGCTGCCGCTGTAACTGGAATCTTAATGGCCAATGTGTCTTTTTTCCCCTCATGACTACGTATGGTATGCAGTTGCCAGCCTATTCCCATTTGCGGGATATCCGCCATAATAAAAACCATAGGGCTTCTATACCATCCATTACCGAGTGCAAGAGGATGTTCGTAGGGCCCACCATGCTTCATGCGTCCCATACTCATCTCGGGATAGAAATCTAAGGTTTTGTCATTGATTGGATTTCCGGACTTATCTTTTACATGGAGGTAAACAGTGTGATATTTATTGTTGAGTTTGGCATCTGCGTATACGGTATAGCTGTTGTCACGCCAGGTCGTATCCGTTATGCGGACCAAATCAGACTCTTTTGGCGGAATAAGATTTGCTTCATCCCTGCTATTTTTTGCAAGATCCGACGTACATGATGAAATTGAAAAAGTAATTAAAAAGGCAAATAGAGAGTATAACAATCCCTCGATAGTCCCTATACGGGAATAGATATTCATATGAATTGATTTAAAACTTTTGAAAATAGACAGTACCGGCTATCAGACAATAAGCCTATAGCACGTACTAAAAAACAAAATGATCTAAACCAAGGGTGGGTGAAAAATAGAAAAGATTGGTGTATAGGTATAATTTGCCTGATATTCCGGAAGTAGGGTTTCTACAGCTGCTTCTTCAAAAAAAGCGATATCAAGGTTAAAATTCTGCTGATTATTGATAAACACAACATCGATTATACGCGATTCGAGGTTCTTCTGTTCCTTCTCCTCATGTTCACGCATTTTCTTCATCAACACACATTGTCCTCGACAGGAGAGTGCCTTTTCGTTGAATCGATTGATACACTCGTTCTTAGCGATATAATCCCTATTTAGCTCAAAAACAGTCCATAGCCACACCGACGAGAAGCTCTGCAAGAGCATCAACGGCAATAGTATCCATATCAATTGTTTCGCTTTCATGTATCGACAGTGCCACAAATATAATAATTATTGCTATTTGCCCCAAGACCTTAGCCCCTTCTGTAGCAGGCCTGTGTCGCCCTTCTCTTTTCAAAGTGAGTAGCGCTTCCATAAAAACCAACAACTTTTAGTATATTTAGCTAGAAACCACTGGCTTTGAGTAAATGAAATTTAACCCTTTTTTATTTATTAAATTATTTCTTGGACTATTTATTTGCATTGGAATAGGTTTGACCATATTTATGATTATTCATGGCAGCAAAGTTGTGGGGGCCTATTTCGTTTCAGGACTTTTTATCCTTTTTCCAGGTATTATCCTATACGGTTTAACAGTTGGTTTTCGAGTTTCTGAGAAAACGATCGAACGACAAACAGCGCTACAGGAAAGTGTAACAGCCGATCACAAAGGTCTATCTCATCAAATCCCACTGCTAAATACAACGCAGTTTATTCCTTGGAATACCATCGAAACCGTTGTCTACCGCAACCACCACAGCGACGATAAGGCACAGTTCAGTTTCTATCTGACACAGCCCGCAGATCAAATCAAGTCGAAACAACCCCGCTGGATAGCCAAAGTACTTTTGCCTTTGATCACAAAAAGCAAAACGGTCATTATCGACGAGGATTGCATCAGTTTTCGCGAAATCCCCAAAATGCTAGAAAAATTCTTTGTCCCCATAAACTCCGTTAACATGAACGAAGTCCACGGAAAAGGAACGTTGATAAGCTCAAATACCATCATCAAAAACAATACAATTCGGGTCGAAGAATATTGGAAGCCAAATCCAGATTTTGAATCTGAAAAAGTCATTTATGACCGATATAACCGAACATTTGATCAGCTAAAACAGTCAAAAAACAGCTAGCAGATACAGACGACAAAAGAGCACGACCAAATTTAAATTGCATATAAAAAACTATTTATCTAAGTTTGGCCCGATGAAAAAAATGCTCCTGTATTTTCTGACCGTATCATTGCTCGTCCAAGCTGGATGGGGTTATATTGTGATAGGAGCTTTTTATGCCAATAAAGACTATATCGCCAAATACCTCTGCGAAAATCGGGATAAACCCCAATTGCATTGTAATGGTAACTGCGTATTAATGAAAAAGATCAGAAAGGCACAGGAAAAGGAAAAGCAGAATCCAAGCGTCAAGCTTAAAGCTGAGGTTTACGATATTGTTGACTCCAATGCTTTGTTTTCATTCACTCCTATTTCGATTGAAATTACCGTACTTCCCATTCCTATAAGTGTTTCCAAATCCATCCGTAGAAATCCAAATAGATTACTACGTCCCCCTATTGCCTAATTAATCTTCGCTCAATGGAAGATCCATCCATTGATAAATAATTTTAGACAAATTGATAATTAGGTAAAACCATTTCATGAAATACTCATTTTCAGTATTGCTTGTGTTATCAGGCAGTATCGTATATGCTCAACATCCTTTACGGGATACAACTTCCGCACTTCGCGATAGTATTCGCCTGGAAGAGGCGCTTGTCACTTCCAAATATTATAGAAAATACAAATTAGACGCTGCTTCCAATACCCTAAAACTGCAGGTACCGCTTCTACGGCTACCACAGAACATCCAGGAAATCGACCATAGTATCATCATCGACCAGCAGGCCATCAATATCAACGAAAGCATCAGTAGGAATGTGAGCGGTGCAATGCGCAACAACACAGCAGACTTCTATGGTCCTTTTCTTTTTATGCGCGGAGCAGGTATCAACACGCTTCGAAACGGGGTAGATCTTTCCATGATCTATTACGGTCCCATGCCCGAAGATGCCAATATGATCGATCGGCTGGAATTTATCAAGGGGCCTTCGGGTTTTATGAATGCTATTGGCGATCCAGCGGGATCCTTCAACCTCGTCACCAAAAAACCGACGGGTATACCTTCCAATCAGGTGTTCTTTCAGACAGGCAGCTGGGACCTCTATCGCGTTGGAGCAGATCTGGATGGCCATTTTGATCAACAAAAAAAATGGCTATATAGAGTCAATGCTGTCGGACAAAAATCCCGCTCTTTTCAGCGTTTTGCATTTAACGACAAGGTTGTGGTCAATCCGAGCCTGACCTACAGCATAGACACAACATCTTCTTTGACTGCAGAATACAGCTTTCAGCAGCAGTCTTTTCTACAGTACCTGCTCACGGTATTTTCACCCTACGGATTTGCATCCCTTCCTCGGGATTTTAGTATTGCCGATCCCACAAAAGACCCCGTCAAGGCTCGAGAACATACAGCTTTTCTGACCTACACAAAAAAAATCGGCCGAAATTGGAATCTCACAGCGAAAACGGCCTATGCCAACAGCCAGATGGATGGCAATTATTTTTTTGTATCTGCATACGATAAAAACCGTCCCGATGAAATCAAACGACGTGTCACCTACGAACGATTTACAACGGATGTTACTTCTGTTCAGATCTATTTGAATGGTACATTAAATATGGGCAACCTTGCGCATCATATCCTGGCAAGTATCGATGGCAACCGAAAATCTTTACTAGGTTATTCGGGTTATAACGACAAAAATGCGAACCCAACCTTATATCCCTTAAACGTCAATAACCCACAATATGGAGTACCATTTTATGATAATAAAAAGACAGGCTCTTTAGACAGCATTGCGACCAACAAGCAGCAGATCAAATATGTCGCCTTTTATCTCCAGGATGAACTTGCATTCCTGCAGGACCGCTTACATGTGACCTTAGCGGCGCGGCTAACGCGATCGACAAGCCTTATCGATATCCCTATCCCCTCCACAGTCTCAGATCTGGTGATTACACCCCGAGTGGGTTTAAATTATGCGCTGACAGAAAGTGCATCGGCTTACGCCCTTTATGATCGTACGTTTACTCCCCAGAGCGGTCTCAGCGCTGATGGCAAAACATTCTCGCCACTACGCGGCAAAAACTATGAGCTTGGTCTAAAAAAGGACTGGTGGGAAGGCAAATGGAACAGTACCTTATCGCTTTATCATATCACGAGAGACAATATTCTGGTAAGCGATCCCGCGACCAACCTGCAGTCACAGATCGGCCAGACGACATCCAAAGGAATTGAATTCGACCTCAAAGGTGAAATTGTTCCGGGCCTCAATACAGTGATCAACTATGCCTATACGGATAGCTATATTTCTGCCGATGCCAATCCAGCACTGATTGGCAAAGCAAGCCCCTACCGGGTACGACATATACAAAATACCTGGCTGAATTACCGGCTTCCATTCAAAAAAGTAACAGGAATGAGTGTATCTGCAGGCTATCAATATCAAGCGGGTAGAGCTGGACGTTACCCGCAAGACGACATCCCTTCTCTAGCACCGATCTTTCGATTGGATGCTGGTATCGGCTGGACAAATGGTAAGATCGCCATCAACGGACTTATCAATAACATCACCAACCGGTTCAATTATGGAAGTGCTTGGACACGGCCTACTGGCCTCTATGCCTATGTCCCTTATGCCCCGCGCGAATTTCGCATGAATGTTTCCTATAATTTCTAATGATGAAAACAATCACCAAATGGGCATTCCGCGTACACGGATTCCTCGGACTGAGCACAGGGTTATTCTTTCTGATCTTAGGCCTGACAGGTGCTGTGCTGCTATTTCGCCATGATCTCGATCGCGCACTAAATCCCGATATTTATCACAGGTCCTCCAATGGACCTGTGATTTCTGCCGATAGCGCCTATCGGATTATCGCTACTGCCTTTCCCGATTTAGAAAAAATTGTGCTCCATGATTTTCCCTTATCTTCCCATGAACCGTACGAATTTATGCTCTATCGGACGATCAATGATCCCGCAGACAATCATCTAGGCTTTGCATTTGTCGACGCCCACACCGGAGCAATTCTCCGGGAAGGCAATTATGAAACACTCAGCAGCTCATTTTTCAGATGGACATATGCGCTACATTATAGCTTTTTACTGGGGCGATTAGGCCAGGCCTTTGTCGCAGCACTGGGGATACTGCTGTTGTTGACTATTCTTTCTGGCCTAATCGTTTATCGAAAACATCTTCTCAGCGTATTGCTATTTAAAGTACCGCTTCATAAGAATGGACGCAGACTGTATTCATCCTGGCATCGCGTAGTCGGTGTGTGGTCTGCTTTGCTCAATTTAGTTTTACTGGTTACCGGAGTTTGGATGAATCTCCCTGCTTTTCAGGAATTGTTTTCCGCAGAGACCGCCGCCCCGCATGTGCAAGGGTCTTTTGCTTCAAAAACAGATTTGGACAAATTATTGGAATATTGCAAAACGAGGTCGCCCGGTTTTCACCCTATTGCCATCAATATCCCAAAGAACAACGATTCCCCAATTTTGGTACGTGGCCAGCTTTCGAGCACCTATTTCCCTTTATTTGGCGGAAAAGCAAGTCATTTTTCATTTGACGCTTCGACCGGTGCATGCCTCAGTATATTGGACATCGACAGAGCCGATTCATCTAAAAAGATTTCCTGGGCAGTTTACCAGCTCCACATTGGTGCCTTCGGCGGTTATGCATTACGAATTTTTTATGCTTTGATTGGATTGACTCCCGCCCTTCTTGCACTGACTGGCTTTGTCCTTTGGACTAGGCGCAGTAAGCGACAAAAAACAAAGCTGCAAAATGGGCGCTTGGAGATATGACATAAATTCCATCATTTGTTCCTGATAAAATAGATAAATTTGTTCCTCTTAAAATTATTACGATGATTAACAGAATAACAGCCTACTGGAATGATCGGAGCGCTTCTTGGCGCAAGGAACGGGATGAGGCTTGGTCCCGTCCAGAGACCGAACACTGGCTTGACTTCTTTAAGTCTGTCCGTAGCCAGGTTACGGGCAACAAAGTCCTTGAGGTCGGTACTGCGACAGGATATTTTGCCAACATTATGACCCTGGCAGGCTTTGAGGTTACTGCCGTTGACCTCTCCCCCCAGATGATTGATTATGCCAACCTCGTCAGCCAAGAACTGGAACTCAACGTAGCTTATCAGGTCATGGATGCACAGGTGCTGCAATTTGAGGCCAATACCTTCGATTTGGTCTTCACCAGATTGATGACATGGACCATCCCTGACCTTGAAAAATGTTACCGCGAGATGGAACGTGTACTCAAACCCGGCGGAAGGCTGATCAATCTGGATGCCGATTTCGGAAAAACAGTTTTTAGTACCGAAAGACATGATGAATGTCCGTCCGGTGCTATCGATCAGATCAATGACATCAAATCGGCTCTCGAGATCAGCGCACATCAACGTCCGGCCAAAGACGTCGAACTATTAGAAGCCGTTGGATTTGGTTCCATTGAAATCGATATGGATGCCCAAAATCGTATTCTGAAACTTCCTTTGGAAACGGAAGGTCTCTTTATGCTGGAAGCTGTCAAAAAATAAAATGGAGCTTCATCCGATTAAGGCAATTCAAAGCCGTATATGGATAAGATACTATAGCGAGAACAAACAAAGTACCCCCAAAAAGTAGCTAACTTTTTGGGGGTACTACAAAAATGGGAGTCTTTTATAAGTTCAGCGGATTAAAACTTATAGCTAAAACTTCCCGCTACATTCAGCAGCTTCTGTGCATTAGCTGTGGTATAACCGATCCAATAATGTTCGTTGGTCAGGTTATCCGCTTTTACCCCAACTCTGAATTTCTTCGCATCATAGAATACATTCGCATTGAGGACTACATATTTGGGCAATTCAAAGGTTCCATTTGTCGTGTTGATAATCTTGTTGGCACTGGCATAATTTCCTCCGAAAGCCAGACCAAGTCCTTTCAGGTTACCCTCCGTAAACTGATAGGTCGCATTGAAATTTGCTAACCATGGCGAAGAAGCCGTATTCGGCCTTTTCCCCAAGACAGTGGCATCTGTCGTTTCTGTAAATTTGGAGTCATTATAGCTCAATCCTGCGATCAATGAAAAACCTTTAACCAAATAAGCATTTACTTCCAGTTCAACACCTTTGCTGTTACGTTTTCCCATTTGCTGTTCGATCGCTCTTCCCTGCGGTGTATAACCAATTGTCTGTAAGGTATTCTTGACATTGATGTTGTAGTAATTAAGTGTAGCATTGACTTTTCCGTGCCACAGATCGGCTTTAAATCCACCCTCCCACTGATTGGCTTTTTCAGGATCAGAAAGAGAAAGGTTGGAAGCCGTGTCTGAAACAAAATAACCATTACTAGTGAAGCTATTCTGATAGTTCCCAAATACCGACAATTTTTCTTTCACAAGTTCATAAACCAAACCTAGTTTGGGCGACCATGCACGCTGTGTATATGCCGGAGTTTCATTGGAACCTTTCACGCCTCCATTGAATTTAACACTTTCATAGCGAATGGCTGTCATCAAATTTAAGCCCTGCACAGGTGTGATCACATTGGAAACATACGCACTGTAGGTATTTGACTTATTTTTCAATGGCCAGATTGAGCTATCCCATGCCGGCGTATTGCGGATTGAATTATAATAATTTGTTACATAGTCGGCATTGAAATTTGTATAGTCCATATCGCCCGTAAACCGCACAAAGTCAATGACCCCAAAATAAAAGAATTGATCATTGCGGGTACGCAAATAATCTCCGCCCACCACGGTCCGGTTACGCATACTACCTATATGAAAGTCAAAATTGAAGTTTTGCTGTACCTGTAGATAACGTTGTTTGCTATCTGCAGTAGACTGGTCACCACGGTATAAACCAACTTCCTTGTCATTGGGATCGGCACCATAGGATTTTGTCGTGATGTAAAAATATGGGTTGAAACCATTCGAATAGCTATAAGCACTATTGATCGAAGTTGACGACCGGATATGTTCATTGATTTTATAATTGACCTGCCCAAACAAGTTACGCGTACGGCCGGTATTATATAAGCCCGATCCCACATACGGTTTTTTGTAATCGAGGCCGGCTTTCTCCAAGTCTTTCATTCCCGAAAAACCAAAAGCCGACAAAGGGCCGATAAAAAAGAAGTTCTGCTCAGACTGCGCCTTATTATCAAACATCTCATATTCGAGGTTGACATCCACTTTGTCATTTACCTTCCACGTTAGGCTGGGGGTAAATGCAAAATACTTATTGTGCACCTTGGAATTTTGAAAATTCCCTTCTGTTGTATAGGCCGTGTTAACACGAAACAAAAGACTTTTGTCCTTTGTCAAGGGTGCATTGAGATCGGCTTGTGCACGATAATAATCATATCTTCCGGCCGAGACCAAAACATTTCCAGCTAGACTATCATAAGGCTTCTTGGTGACACGATTGATCACACCTCCATAAGAAGTCACATTACTTCCGTATAAGGTAGCTGACGGCCCTTTTAACACCTCTATTTTTTCGATATTCACGGCGTCTACCGTACCACTTACTGGCGCTACCAAACCATTTCTCAGCGAATTATTTGAGATAAATCCGCGCAGGTTGACATACGCTCCACCATCACCGGCTCGCCCTGTTGCATTCCACATTTTTTGCAAACCAGTCACATTTCGATAGGCCTCATCGACGGTAAAAATCATTTGGTTTTCTAAAGCGACACGGTCTATCGAGGAGTAGACCTGCGGATTTTCAATCGCTCGAAGTGGCATTTTATTGGTGTATTCACTATCTTTTTTGATGTAGGCATTAATGATAACCTCATCCATTTTATTCATTTTGACAGTGTCCTTTTGTTGCCCATAGGCAGCGATACTCGATAATACAGAAGCACTTAAGATCAACTTCTTCATGTTATGATAATTTATTTGTAGTTATTTGTAATAGTGTCGAATCACGAGAAAGAGCGGAACAGAAAGCGCGAGCCAGCCCAAATAGTCCCATAGACCATCGCCCAATAATGCAGCAATTAGCCCAAATAGTGATAAAGCCGCCAATAGCATAGGCATGCCCCAAAGTTTTAGGAAGATATTTTTCATGGTTAATATTCTTTTGCGATAAATAGCTGCTGTTTTTCTGCACGTCGCCGGGCAATCCATAGGTAGAGTCCCGTTACCAGAACGAGAATGGTGAAAATATCAAACACAGCCCAAACAATTTTAAGAACCGGACCGCCATAATTTCCAAAATGCAGCGGTTCGGAAAGGAAAAGCGTATTGACATACCAGGGCATTTCCCGGCTATCGGTTACTAATCCGGTTTTCGCATCAATCAGAACTGGCTTGAGCAACTTCGATGTCAGCTCCGTGTTGCCGCGCATAAATACAGCATAATGATGCTTGCTGGTAAAAGGTGTACCTGGATAGGCTATGACCGCAGCTTTCATGTCTTTCACTTTGTTTTCAGCCGCTAACTTTGCCTGCTCCAATGAACTATAATTGCCCCTCAGCGGCTCTTGATTTTTATAAGGTGCAGTCATTTCGGCCAGCTGCCCCTGCTGCCAGAGACCGAGGATCACATCAGAGAGCGTATTGATGATGCCTGTAAAACCAACCACCACCATCCATGCTGTTAAAGCGATACCCAATAAATTGTGTGTATCCAACCACTGCAGTCTTTTGGATCGATTCTTCCGTACCATTCCAAAATCATACTTTTTCATAATGGGTCCATAAAGCACAATCCCGGAGACAATAGAAATCATAAATAATATCCCCATCAAACCGAGGAACAATTTGCCGGGTATACCCAAAAACATATCGGTATGCAGTTTAAGGATAATATTCATCAGGCCATCGGTCTTGGGAGCCCCAAGCACCTCACCTGTATATTCATTGAGGACCAGATACTTACTTTTTTCATAAGGCGCATCAGGTTTGTCCACGACATCAAAAAGCACCTTATTCTTTTCATTTTCATCCCAGAACGCATACCGCACCTGTTCTCCAGGATACCTGGATGCCGCAATTTCTGCCAGCTTATCCAGACTCAATTTATGTTCTGTGGTCACAGCTTCTTTATTTCCCTCTAATAAATGTTCGATCTCTTCATGAAAGATCAACGGTAGCCCCGTGATGCAGAGATAGAGAAGAAAAATGGTACAAATTAGACTTGTCCATTTGTGCCAGTTGAACCAACGTTTAGCAGCCTTCAGTTTCATCGGTAGTTTTTTTGCAAATGTATTATTTTTAATCAATCTAAATAATAAAAATAAACATTTATACCAAACCACTTATTTCAAAGCAGAAAACAGCACGATTGCCAGATTATATTGTAACAAAGCCGCGATAGTTACCCAATCTAATTGGGCACCTCAACATTTGTGCAATGACAAAAAGAGTTTTTCTTATTCCAAAAAAAAGCCCGATACATGACCGGGCTTTTTATAAAAGATTAATTGCTATCAGGAGACAGCCTGATAAACTTTCCGCGGAAACGAAATGCGTACAGATACCCCCTTGCCATTCGTATTCTCGAACTTTACAGTTCCATCAATCCGCTTGATCAAATCTTTGCAGAGCGAAATTCCCAGTCCTGCACCTTGGTTGTTTTCAGCTTTCTTGCGATCCCAGCTATTGACAAAATTTAGGTTATGGAGGACTTCTGACGAAAGTTCTTCCCCTTCATTGGCGACGATGAGTTCCCATCGATCGCGTTGATCATCGATCAATTGTAGCGCAATGGTACCACCGACTCGCCCATATTTAATGGCATTGCTGATCACATTTCTAAGCACAAAAGCAAAGATTCCTTTATGGGTATCTACCCAAAAATCTGGATTTACCGAATTAAAGATCTGTATATTGAAACGTTGAATTTCTAGCGAATAGATCCCCAATACAGCTTTAATCTGATCACAAATATTACAGTTCTCGGTATTTTCAAGCTTATCCCGGAGCTGTGATTCTGTCCACAAAAGGACTTCCTCCAACATTGTTCGCGATCTGGCCACCTGTCCTTTTAAGTTTAAAAAGATAAGTTTAAGCTCTTCCTTATCGACCAAAGAAATATCATCGATGGCCAATAAAATTTCAACCGAAGCAAACGGAGCCCGGAGATCATGCGAGGCGATAGAAAGGACTTTAGTCTTAAAACTTTCGGCTATTTTTAATTCTTCATTATAATGATGAATACGAATAGCCTGATCACTGAGGATGCTGTTGGCAGTTGTCAATTTGAGCTGCTCTACTTTTAGCTGGCGGTTTTTTCGGATTAAAAAGTAGATCAGTACTCCGATAAGCGTCTTACTGATGACTATTCCAACAATAAGTAAGGTAATAATAGTTTGGCTTTGCACAATTTTAGGTAATAAATTAACAATAATGACTAATGGAATTTCAAAACTAATCAATCACTTGCTAATTAAAAAATTTACCTTAAAAAAAATCACGGGTATTTCCATCCAAGTTGAAATCTGCTCGACACCCTGGAAGCTAATTCATCAAAAAAGGCTAAGTCGATGCCGACTCAGCCTTTACAAAAAACTATCCTCTAATAGACGTATACCTTATATATCTTTGGATTATTGAACAATAGTGACGTAAAATAGTTTTAACTATTTTACCTATTGATGCATTAAAATCACGTACACCTATACGAACTGAATCCATTCTTTATAGTCTATAAGTAGCTAATGGACGAAATACTCTTGAAAAACATTTTCTCCATCGAACTATTAAAAATACTTGCTACATTTAAGTCAAATACTAAATACCTAAAATCAAACAACATGAAAACATTAGTAACCCTTATCTTGGTGCTCTGTTCTTTTGTAGGTTACAGTCAAACAGCCAAAGAACTTATCGGAAAATGGAAACTTATAAAGCAAACGAACAACGGTGTCGTTTCAACTCCAAAAGACACCTATCAAGTTTTTATGCCCGAGGGAAAATTTCAGGGTATACATAACGGAGATTCCCGCAACGGAAAGTGGAAACTGTCCGATGATAATAAAACACTCACGATTAAAATAAGTATCATCTCCATCAAATTTAAGGTAGAGTCTTTTGATGAGAAGAAACGTGTTATCAGCAGTGATAAAACCGGTACGTTGGAATATGAAAAAGTGGAGGAATAATTCAGTTTCTCGCACCTTTTAAAAGAGCTAAGACCTATCGGTCAAAACTGAATTCCATTTTATTAAGCTACGAGAGAAACCACATCAACTACTATTGATGTGGTTTCTTTTTTGCTCCTTTTCGGTTGATAGGGAGATGGGCGCGTTTAGCTTTATCTGTTTAGATCTTAGACATGCTAAAACAATAAATATTACCGCCAAAATCCGCGACATAGATTTCATTTCCTTGAATAGTGACTTCTGCCAAAATCGGCGTACCCAAGTTAATTTTTTGCACCAATGTCCCATCCAGATTCAACACATACAAATAACCATCCGATCCACCAAAAAATAGTTTTCCTGCCGCATAACGAATACTCGACTCAACAGTACCTACTTTTTTATGAAGATCAGGAGTCGAATAAGCAGAAGTATAGATGAGGGCTTCTCCGGTCTGAAAATTCCATTTTTCGGCTAAACTGTTACGATCGAAGGCTTTTATTCCATTTGTTGCTGTCGGCATGATCAGCAATTTCTCCGTTAAGAGTGGCGAAGCCATCACTTTAAAATCATCTTCGCTCTGTGTCTTATTAATTACGGTTCCTGTTTTTTGATCCAGTTGAAAAAGATTGTTCAACCCAGCTACATAAAAAGAGGTAGCATCAGCACCGGCCCCTCCGGTTCTAAACCGCAAGCCATCTTCATTTTTCTTCCACAGGAGTTTTCCAGTCTTGCAATCATGAACGAACAAGCTATTCCAATTTGCTCCTGTAATTAAATATCCATTTATGACAAGCAGTTCCCCGGGCATCCCTTCACCCCCATTCCAATCACGATTTTGCCATACCATGGTACCGTCATCGGCTTTTATTGCCGATAGATAGTTCCCGGCTCCTGTATAATAAATACCATCTTGAACAACACCAGCACTCACATATCCCGGAAGACGTCCCCCCCTGAGATCCTTCTTCCACACCAATTTACCATCCTTTTCATTAATCGCATAAACTGTTCCGCCCATATCAGTCGCTAATATTAAGCCATTGTAATAGGCTAATTTCTGTTTAACAGAGTTTTGAGTCCCGAAGGTCCAGATGATTTCTCCCGACTGCTTTGTCAACGCCTGAATTTTACTTTTACCGCCAAGGGCATCATCCATACTGGCAACATAAATCCGTTGACCCTGTACAAGTGGTGAACTTTTCCATACATTTGCGCCAATATTTTTTGACCATATCAACTTTAATAAATTTGCTGGGGTAGGTTCATTATTCCATGCAAATTTCTTCAATGCCTGTGTACCGTCGCCGTAATTAACCTCCAGCATGACTTCTTGTTTCTGATTCAGACGACTTCTCCCAGCAATAGTTCCGCGCCAGTTCCAGTCGCTTGCCGGATTCAACTTAGCTGTTTTAAGTACAGTCCCTTCTTGATTTAACAGTTTAGCATATACCGAAAGAATACTTTTTTCGGTATGGTATACGCTGGCGCTAATTTCTATTTCTTGTGTCTTTGAAATCTGCATCTGTTTGCTTTGCGGATAAATCAACGAAATATGTTCAGCCAGATAAGGGTAAGTCGGTGTTATTTTGCTAACCCCGTTCTTATCTACATCAATGACCATGAATTGCGCTACAGAATTGTCTATTCCGCCTTTATTAGGTGCATTTGTGGATATAACTGCTACGCCATTCCTACTTCCAAAACTATAGTTATTGTGCCAATGTCCATAAAGAAAGGCTTTTAGATTATACTGTTTTAAATCAATAGAATCTGTTTTACCTTTCATCACGAAATCTTTACCAACAATCAGATCATGATTGATAAAAACAAGTGGTTTATCGTTCGCTTTCAGAGCAAGGTCTTTTTTGAGCCAGGCGATGACCTGATCCTGATTATAACTCGGAGCATAGTCTCCGCTGGGCATAGGAGTTACCACAAAATATGCCGGTCCGGCCTCAAATGAATAGTAAACGGGGCCAAATAAATCTTCAAATAGCTTCTCCCCATATTCGCCTTTGACAAGATCATGGTTGCCTACCGTATAATAGGTTGGAAGCCCCATGAGTTCGGTATTGATCTGACGGGCATGAAACTGCATGCCCGGTTCGTAGCAGATATCGCCCGTGTGCATAATCAATGCGGCATGTTGTTGCTGTGAAAACTTACGTATATTATCAATCCATTCTCCATATAGAGGTGTTTCTGTATCCGTAATCTGGATAAACCGAAGCTTATCGCCAGACTGTTTTTCATCCTTGATTAAGCCAAAATCATAATTTTCTAATTTAGGGTCAATCTTTAAGTAATGAGTACCGCTCGCTTTATGACCAGCAGGGATACGCACAAAAAGAAATCTTGCATTTCCACTCTTTTTCAAGTTGAAGCTTCCATCAGCAGCGGTCGGTACGACGTCATAGCCATCGGATACTACAACATCTTGCATTCCTTTTTCATTTCCATCCATCTTCTTGTTCTTATTATCATCCAAGAAGACACGGCCCTTATACTGGGCAAACATGGCATTACTGCACAACAATAATAAGAACGGAAGAATAAGTTTATGTAGAAGTTGTCTCATGTCAATATTCTAAATTAAAGGGCAAAGATAAAATCGTTCCGCTAGTGGATTAACCTATCTTTACCCTTATGCTTTGTAAAAAATAATTATTTCAATTACCAGAAGTTCGTCTGAACCAATTTGCTACCATCCAGTACCATTTGGCTATTGGCAACTGGATAATAATAATATTTAGGTTTTTCAAAGGTCTTCTTCTTATCTCTTGCTACCGTAAACATAATATGTCCACTATTTCCATTTTCAAGATAAATAGACGTATTATTGCCATTGGCATCCTTCAAATAATAGAGGGAAATATTTTTCTTTTCCTCTTCTGTCAAATCTTTGATCGGACCGGTATCTTTTGCAGATTCGAGTATGGCAATATCCACTTTACCATCACCTGTAACGTCCATTGCGCCCAATCCTTTTACGTACATTCCTTGTTGCTGATCAGCCAATCGTTCGCCAACTTCCCAACGGAAGACGTCTCTGTAGCGCTGGCCTTCACAAGCCAATTCGACACGTCTTTCTCTACGGATTTCCAGGATAAGTCCGACATTGCCGCCTTTTACATTTGTGTAGTACGCTTGTAATACCGGATCCACATTGGCATTGGCTTCTCCAAGCTGCATTGCCGGCATACCTACACGGGCCCGCAAGAGGTTGATTGATTTGTCAAGATCAGCCTGACTCGTGAGGATTCCCAGCTCCGCTTTAGCTTCGGCAAAAATTAATAAGATTTCAGCGTAGCGAAATACAAAGGCATCTGTATAAGCAGCTTCCCAGCTAATCATATCCGCTATTTCAGGGTAAAACTTGATCTGATTGTATCCCCCTAAAGTAGGTTTAAGACGCTGTGGCGTTGAAGCATTGACAGCCTGAAATCCAGGTTTCATAAAAGTCTGTTCAAGACGTGGATCGCGGTTCACAAAAACCTGATCAATATTCTTTGTTTTATAATCGGCCTGTTGCGTAAAACGCTTTCCATCTTTCATCAGATAACTTTCCATGAGCGTTTGACTCAGCGCCCATTCGTAATCCAATACGGTATGGGCATTACGTCTTCTTCCCAAATCCTTATCATAATCTATAAATAGGATGGTTTCGGGATTTGCCTGCAGATTCAGGCTAATAAATAAATCCCGATAGGCACGATTGACACCGCCAGCGTTGCTGATCGAAAATTTAGCCGATTTCATTATTTCTTCAGCAGCGGAAACTGCACGCTGCAGAAAGGTATTAGCCGATCCGCTCAGATTCAGATAGGTGTGATATTTACGAAAAGTTCCTTCCTGTAAAGCGAACTGCGCCAATTGCGCCAGTGCTCCCCACTTTGTTACTGTCGACTTGTGACCATCAGGTTTGATATTGGCAGCAGCAAATTCAAGATCCGCCATAATGGAATCCACCACAAGAGCCCGGCTATCTTGCTTCTTGTTTAATAATTCAAGATCCGAAGTTCCCATGGTCTTTCCATACCAGGGCACATCACTATACTGATTGACCTTATCGATATAGAACCGTGCACGGAAGAATCTTGCAATTCCAATATAATGATTCACATCAATGGCACTAGCACCCTTCACACGACCAGCGTTTTCGAGGAAGAAATTAATATTTCGCAGGGCAGACCAGCTCCATACAGCAGCATTCTGAGCTGTCACCCCACCACGCATGATCTCATCAATCGTACTTCCTGAATTATGATGTGCGAGGTTATCTGTTCCAAGATCCGCTATCGGTGAACTCAAACTTCCATAAAAGCCATCCGAATATGTTTTTAAGTCGTTTACATTGCTAAAAAAAACCTCCGGTGTAACCGATGTGGTGGGATACCTATCCATGAAATCATCGTTACAGCTCGTGATGAGGAACAAAGCCCCCAGTAGCGCTCCAATCTTGATTAGTTGTCTTTTTATATTTTGCATAATAATAGTCAATTTTAGAAATTAAAGTTTAGGCCAAACGAGTAGGTCCTTTGGAAAGGATATGCCGTACGGTCGCCAACAATTTCAGGGTCGAGATAATCCATTAGTTTCGTAAACTCAAAAAGGTTTTCACCACTGACAAATAGACGTAACCGATCAATCCCCCATTTATCTGTGATCAGCTTAGGGAGTGTATAACCCAAGGTCACGTTTTTAACCCGCAGATAACCTGCATTCTGTAAATATTTGGTTTGTGTTGCCGCAAGTTCGATACCACTTTGCTCAGCTACATAGGATTTTGGCCTTGGTAAATACGCGTTTGGATTTTCAGGCGTCCAATGGTCCAGATTAAACTTGGTCAAACTCGCCCAAGGCTGCGCATAGATTCCCCAGAAGTAATGGTCACCACCTGGAGGGTAATAATTCCGTTTTCCAACCCCCTGTAAGAAGACACGCAGGTCAATTCCATTCCAACTTGAATTTAAGTCTATCCCGTAGCTATAACGCTGTCTCGAATTACCGATGATCTTATAATCGCCGTGATTGTCTAAGGTCCAGTCCCCGCGGTTTATTTTGCCATCGCCGTTGATATCTGCAAACTTGAGATCACCCGGTTCCAATCCCCGTGTACCAGGATAAGAAGTGACATCATTTTGATTAGCATGTGCCTTGATCTCTTCTTGCGACTGGAAGAAACCCAATGTAGTCAGCCCCCACATTTCACCTAATTCCTGACCGACGTAATAATCGTTTAAGTTATTTTTCGGATTGCTGTATTTGGTTATATAGGCTCTGCTATCCGCTAGATTGACTCTTGCAGAGAATGAAAATAGCTTACTCGCCACCATAAATTCTTTATTATAGCCGAGTGTCAGCTCCCATCCATTCGTTTTTAAGTTGGCAGCATTTTCTAGTGGCACACCAGTTCCCAGTACAATCGGCAAGGTACGGCCAGCGGTTAGCATATCTTTTGTATCGCGACGATAGATATCAAACGAGCCAAAAAACTGATTCTTAAACAAGCCAATGTCCACCCCAAAATTGGACTGCGTAATAGTTTCCCAAGTTAGGGTCGACGACACTAAACCCGGACTGCCCACAATTGGTACAATCTTACCATCCAATATGGCACCGCTACCTTTGGACATATTGGCAATATAAGGGTAATAATTGTCCCTGAGATCCTGGTTTGCCAATGAGCCGTATGATCCTCTTAGTTTAAAATTGGATACGGTTTCCTTAATCGGCTGAAAGAAGTTTTCCTGCGAAACTACCCAAGCCGCCGATACCGAAGGATTAAATGCGAATCGATCTTTTTTAGGAAACCTTGAAGAACCATCGTAGCGTAAATTAGACTCGAGGATATACTTGTCTTTGTAGGTATAGTTCAATCTGGCAAAAGCCCCGCGTACTGACCAAGCATAATCTGAAGCACCAACAGAAGGAGTTTGACCGGTCGCAAGTCCGATTGTCGGCAGCGAATTGGAAATCAACTGATCCCGGGATGCGGAAAATGACTCATAGATCCGTTCCTCCTGGTTGAAACCCAGCATCACCGAAAAATAGTGATCTTGGAGTGTGCGTTGGTATTGCGAGTAAATATTGTATACATTATAACGCGTTTCGGAACTTCCATTGGAGGCATAACTGTTAAAGTTTTGCTTATTCATCACATTAGGCCCCGTACTGTAAGTCAGCGGTAATTGAAAGAAATGCGATTTTCCTGAAATCCGTCTAAAGGTTGCGTCCCCATTTAAGGTCCACACATTTTTAATGAAGTCAATTTTAGCACCAAAGCTAGTCTGAAAATCATTATTACGGCTTATACTACGCCCCCCTTCGGCAACAGCGCCGATCATGTTTACACCAGCTTCAGTATAGGTACCATCCGGATTGTAAACGGTATTTAAGGAAGGCTGGCGGTTGACATTATGCCAATATAGGTAGCCCTGGTCAATGGCCGAAGGCTGATCATATTTGTCGTTCGTGAAAGTAGTATTGTTGGACAAGGTAAACCAATCCGTAATTTTATAATCGCCTTTTGCCCTGAAATTATAGCGATCATACGTATCTGGACTGATGCGCAACATACCATTTTGTCTATAATATTCACCGGAAAGGTAAAAAGAAGAACGTTCATTCTTTTGTGCGATACTGATGTTGTTCGTGTATGAAGGCTGAATATCTTTATAAACTTCCTTAAACCAATCGGTAGAACCCAAATAGATATATGCATTTGGATTCTGCGGATCGACAATCACACGTGGTAACGATGGATTTTCGCTCAGCTGTTTTCCATATTCGAGCATTTTCTCATCGTAAAGATTGTACCAGGGTGCAGACATAATATTTCTGTACTTCATGACCTGATAAGGATCATCTTCTATCTCCACCGTGCGTGTAATTGCCTTGGCTCCAAAAATCGAGTTGGCCGTCACCTTAATATCTTTCGTTGTACCCGATTTGGTGGTCACCAATACCACCCCAAAAGCCGCGCGGCTACCATAGATCGCTGCCGATGCAGCATCTTTCAGCACCGTTACACTAGCAATATCCATAGGGTTCATGCGGTTGAGTTCATCGTTCGTCGCTGGAACCCCATCAATCACAATCAGTGGTCCGCCGCCCGAAAGCGATGTATATCCACGCACATTAATGCCCGGTGAACTATTTGCTCTTCCCGATGTCGGTGTAATGTTAAGATTGGCCATGGCGCCCTGAAGAGCGGTACCCACATTTGTAATGGGTCTACTTTCCAGAAACTTTTCACCAATCTGATCCACAGCTCCCGAAAGATTGATCTTTTTCTGCGTACCGTAGCCGACCACAATAACCTCGTCGAGGTGTGACTCGGCGGTTTCCATCAGTACGTCGACGTTCTTCTTATCGGTGGCATTCACTTCGGCATCTTTAAAGCCCATAAAGCGAAATAAAAGAATAGCCTTCTCCGGAACCCGTATGCTGTAACGGCCATCCTTATCGGTCCGTGCCGATAATCCCGGCACCCCCAATACAGTAACGTTTACGCCAGCCATTGGTCCGGAAGCATCCCTCACAACACCTGAAATCTCACGATCCGTTTGTTTTTTTTCTTTGATGACAATGGTACTACCCATAATATCGAAAATCAGATTGCGTCCGCGCAATGTTTTTGCCAAGGCTGCCCTCACATCAGATCCCGCAACGGAAATATCCACGCGCGAAGCATTTTCAAACAGTCGTTCGTCGTAAAAAAGACGCAGCCTGGTCTGCGTGGAGATCTCTTTCAGAACAGCTTCAATTGTAGCATTTTTCAAGGATAGATTTACTTCTTGCGCATATCCTGATGCTCTAGCACCAATCGTAAATGCCAGCAGCAGTACACAAATCAACTTCATAGTCAATATGACTTTAATGCTTAGGGTATAAGAATGACTTCTCCGGTCCCCCCATGCTATTAATGGAGAAAAAAATTTCATAACTTTGAATTGTTAAGGGTTTAATAATCTATAGAATTCGTACTTCAATAAATTTGGCTCTTTACAACAGGGGATGCGTCAACATCCCCTTTCTTATTGTATTGGACCTTTTGGTTAATTCGTCTGGTTATATCATATGTTATAAATTTTAATTGTAAAAACTAATTGTATTAACGAATGGATATGTGACGTCCGTCGATCTCAAACTTTCGATTTGTCGTGTAGGACAGAATTTTCAGCACTTCTGAAAGCCTGGATTCCCGACTAAGTGTTCCACGGAAGCGATAGCTTGGCGTAATCTCTTCTGCATTCACAAAATCAACATTATACCAGCGGGAAATCTGGCTGACAATCTCTTCAAAGCTACTGCCATCCAGCAGAAATTCACCACGCTGCCAAGCAGTATTCTTTTGGAGATCGGCAGGTTGTACACGTATCTTCTCGGCGCTGACGATCGCTTCATTGCCCGGAGTAAGATACGCTTCATGCCCTTGGCTCATAATTTTGACTCTACCTTCCACCAACGACGTATTGATTTCTTTCTGGTAAGCATTTACGTTAAAACTGGTACCGAGCACTTCGATGACAGAATTTTCGACTTCAATCCGAAACGGTTTGCTGGCATCTTTAGCAACCTGAAAAAAGGCTTCACCAACCAATTTTACCTTGCGCTCATTGCCGGCAAATTGATCGGGGTATTCCAATTTGGAAGCCGCGTTTAACCAGACCGTTGTCCCGTCACTCAGTACAATACTATAGGTACCCGCTGCAGGTACTTCCAAGGTAAGATTTCCTTTAAATTCTGCCAGCGTACCGTTTTCAAGCTTATTATCCTTTCTCAATAGCTGGGTCGCTCCAGTTTCATTGGAAAGCTTGGCAAAACGCTCCCCCGGAAGAATATCATTTTTAAACATGCCCGAGGTATCCGCAGTGATTGCTGCGAGCTGGGGCAGCGTGCTTGTCGGTTTTTGTTTCAGCAGTATTACGGTTGTTGTTAATGCAAAGAGAATTGACGCAGCAATAGCCATCCGTTTCCAGGTACATAGCTTCCTAGCAGGTTTTATCGTATTTATTTCACCTTCAAATTTGTGTAGCAAAGCATTTTTGGAACGTCCTAATACAGCCTCTTTTTCTTCCATTGGCAGTATCGGTTCGTTATCAAATGAAAAGAACCATTCGGTCACAAGCCGTTCTTCATCCGCATTGCACTCACCCTTGAGATATTTCTTTAGCAGTTTTTGAGCCTGCTCCCTTTGATTATCTTCTGTCATATATTAATATAACCTTAGATAACCTGTAGAGGTACCGAAAAAAATGATTTTTATTTTGCTTTAAGTTTCAAACGACTCAAAGCCAAGGAGATATTATTCTTTACCGTTTGCTCGGATATGGATAATCGAAAGGCAATTTCTTTGATGCTAAGTCCTTCAACACGACTGAGGTTAAAGGCAGACTGCATCGTTGTAGGCATTTTGGCTATTTCATTGTCAAACAAAAATGTCAGTTCTTTCACCATCAATTTCTCATCACTGTTACTTGCACCAACAGGTTCATTTTCCAAGGGAAATATCAAGCGTTCGAAATGTGTGATGCGTTTTTGGTCGCGTGTCATCCAGTCAATTACTTCATATTTGGCAGCTTTGAAGAGATAAGGATAGATCGAATCCACAACTTCAATTTTATCGCGTCTATTCCAAAAAGAAGCAAACACATCCTGAAGGATATCTTCGGCATCTGTAATAGAACCGGTACGTTTTAAAATAAAACTGAGTAAAGTATGAGCATAGCGATCAAACAATACTGAAAATGCCTGTGTATTGCTTTCTTTCACAAGATAAAACAGATCTTTATCAGACAGCTCTTTCATGACTCATTGATTATATTTACGCTATTCGGATTTCCAAAGGATCTTTACAAAGGTATAATTGTGATGTTAATATAACATTAAATTGCACATCGTGCAAGGTCAATAAAAAATATCTTCGATCAAATCAATAAATACCAACTCAATCAGCCAAATTATTACCTAGTGAAAAACCCCAGCTTAATACCCTATAACTGACCTATTCTTCACAAAAACTTAACAACTTAAAAATACAATATAAATAAACTTTGTTTAGTATTACAAAACTTATGTATTTTTATTTAAAATGGAAAACCTAGCAATATATTATGTATTTGATTGTGCCAATACAGCGCTTACTAAAATGAATAAACCGATTCGATCCCTGCGCGATGGCGAAATTTTGGTCAACATACAGTACACTACCCTGTGTGGTAGTGATCTCCATACCTATAGTGGCCTGCGTAATGAACCATGCCCTACTATTTTAGGTCATGAAATTGTAGGAATCATCGAAGCAATCTCCTCAGGTCATAGCGGACTTGACGCACGGGGCAATCAGCTGCATATTGGCGACCGAATCACCTGGACTATTTTCTCAAGCGATCCCAATAGCGTCAATTATCAGCCCGAAATACCTCAAAAAAATGATAAACTCTACAAATATGGTCATCGTCAGGTTACCGAAGAGGACGATCTGCATGGTGGATTGGCAACTCATATTATCTTACGGCCAAATACCTGCATACGTATGCTTCCAAAAGATCTCTCCCTTGGAGTAGCGGCCACGATCAATTGTGCTATAGCTACTTCTGCAGGAGCGCTGCGCCTAGCAGAAACCATTAGTGGGAAAAATGTTCACATCGCAGGTATGGGATTATTGGGCTTGGTCAGTCTTGCCATGTGTAAGGAAAGAGGAGCCAACCGGATTATTGCCTCCGACATCAACCCTGTTCGTCTGGAATTAGCCAAAAAATTTGGAGCCACGGATACCATCAACCTAAGTGAAGTGGATCCAAACACCGTATTTCAAGCGCTCACCATCGATAGATTTATCGATATGAGCGGTTCGCCCGAAGCTATGGAACTCGGCATTGATACCTTGGGGCTTCATGGTAAAGCTATACTCGTAGGCGCAGTATTTAAACAACGGACAACTGGAATAGATGCTGAAAAGGTTATACGAAAAATGCTCACCATTAAAGGGCTGCATAACTACAACTATAGCGATTTTTCCACTGCAGTGGATTTTATTATCGACAATTGGCAAAAGTATCCCTTTGAGACATTGATAGAACGTGAGTTCCCATTGGAACAAGTCAATGAAGCAATAAGCTATGCTTTACAGCACAAACCTATCCGGGCGGGTATATTCGTTCACTCTTCAGCGGAAAAGCAATAATGGAAAGAACGTTTAGAAAAGATCAGTGGAAAATGCTGTTTGTCACAATGTTTTGCTACTTATTCTTTTACACAGGCAGACACAATTTTGGGTGGGCAGCAAGAGGCATTGCCAAAGAACTTAACATTAGTTTTCAGCAAGTCGGCTGGATCAGCTTTGCTATGCTCATGGGTTATGCCATAGGCCAGCTCATCAACGGGAATCTCGCAGATCGCTGGAGTCCCAAAATTATGATTATTACCGGTGGCGGTCTGTCCATTCTTTGCAACCTCTCTATTAGCTTTGCCAACTCCTATACTGCCATTTTAGTGCTCTGGACATTAAATGGTTATTTCCAGTCCATGGCCTGGGGATCGGGCGGTAAGCTTATTTCCAATTGGTGGAGCAGTTCCGAACGTGGCAAGGCTTTTGGCTTTTATACCATGGCTGCCGGAAGCTCCTCCGTTCTGACCTTTCTGATGGCCTTGGTACTCGTCCAACAGGAACAAAGCTGGCGCACCCTATTTCGCTACCCCATCTTATTTCTCGCGGGCGCATTACTGGTCTTTTTATTTGTCGCATACAGCGATCCCCAAAAAAAAGGCTATACTGCTGAAAAAAAAGAAGGAATAGCGGAGCAGGAAGATGCACAAGAAAAGGTTGCAGCATCAGAAAAACAAGGAGACTGGAAACAGTCCTATCTGCACGTATTTCAGAACCGCAACTTTATGATCGCTTCTCTGGCGATTGGTTTTCAAAGTATGGCGCGTTATGGCTTAATCTTTTGGGTTCCGATCCACTTCTTGGGAAACAATTACAAAGAGTCTACGGGCAACATGTGGCTGACATTGCTTATTCCTATTGGGATGGCTCTAGGCGCTCTTTCTTTCGGATACATCTCAGATCTCGTTTTTAACAAAAACAGAAGCAAATCCATAGGCGTCGGTATGGCTATCAGTTGCGTTATTGCCCTGCTCATTTATTGGGTACCTATCCACAATCACCTTCTGATCGGCATGCTAATGTTTACTTCTGGCTTCTTCGTATATGGGCCGCAAGCTAATTTCTGGACTTTAAGTCCAGATCTACTAGGGACCAAACTCGTCGGAACAGGCATTGGTGTAATGAATATGTTTGCTTATGTATTTGCAGCTATCGGTGAACCTCTGTTTGGTAAACTGATTGATTACACAGGCAATACAGCGAATATATTTCTTTTCGTTGCACTAATATGTGCCATTTGTGCAACAATCATTAGTTTTGTCCCCCCCCCAAACCATCATCAATAATAACCCTTAAAAAACCATGATAAACCGAAAAAAATTCTTAAAAATTGGCACACTGGGCCTCTCGAGCCTGTTTGCTCCTGCTGCATTTACCCATGCAAGAACAATATCGAACCTGAATCCAAAAGCTACTGAAGACGCTCTATCAGCTGCACCGAAGCAGTCCCGAACGAAACAGCAAAGTCTAACATTTGGTATTATCGCCGACCTACATTATGACCTTATGCATGATGGAGACCGGCGTGCCCAGCTCTTCATTGATGCAATAAACAAAGAACAGCCCGACTTTATAATTTCTTTGGGGGACTTTTGTATGCCCAAACCTGCCAACACGAAGCTGATGACCATATGGGCGCAGTTTAAGGGCAAAAAACATTATGTGCTGGGCAACCACGATACCGATGGCGGGTTTACTAAACAACAAGCTTTGACATTCTGGGGAGCCGAAAAACCCTATTATTCTTTTGATGACAAAGGTCTCCATTTTGTGGTGCTGGACGGTAATGAAAAAGATCCCAACAATAAAGTTGAAGGTTACCCACGCACGATCGGACAGGAGCAACTTCATTGGCTAAAGCAGGACCTTCAACAGACGAAATTGAGAACTGTTATTTTTTGCCATCAGGGACTTGAAAATACCATGAGCGGTATAGACAACGGTATGCAGGTACGCTATCTTCTTGAACAGATCAACACAGAATCCGGCTTCAACAAAGTAATTCTCGTGCTTACCGGTCACCATCATCTCAATTACCACAACGAAATAAATGGCATCCACTACGTACAGATCAATAGTTCATCTTACTATTGGGCAGGCGAAACTTTTGAAAGTAAAGCTTTTGACGAAACATTCTATAAAAACCATGGCATTTTAAAGAGGACACTCGTCTACAAGGATCCTATTTGGGCTTTGGTATCTATTGGCAAGAAAGACATCACAATTCGAGGGACAGAAACTGTTATGGCCGGGGTCCCCCTTAACCAAACCGGAATTGATGTTTATAAGGATGTTTATCCCATTTCTTCCAAAATTGATTCAAGACATTTAACATATTCACCAAAAAAATAGCCACAAAAAAAACAGTCCATAAAGTGTTATCAAGAAGATAACGCATAAAATTATGTCTACCCAGCATTTTCCATTGTCGACTGTGTGTCCAATTTCGGAAAACATCGGTAACTGGACGCACACCAAAAAAGGTTGTTCAATATCTCTGAACAATCTTTTTTTCTCAATGTATTTATTTATTCAGTATCAATAAGCTCGCTTTGCTCACTTATTCGCCGATTTACTTAGAATTTCAATTCATAGCTTTTCCCCTCTTGCATTTGAAGGGTTTTCCCAATATTGCTCGTAGATCTGAGAAAATCCTGCGTGTTCATCACTAAGCATCAATGAAATCAATTCCGAATTGGCCTAGGTTCATAGACAGTTACTCGCCTTGAGGTGGTTTAAAACTGTACAATCTTACAAAAAAACAAAGCGGCAATTACATTTGCAAAAGCCGCTTCTAAATCATTAAAATACGATCAATTTCGGAGCCTTATTGATAAACTGATCCAGTACACCATCAGCAATCATGACCGGTCCATCAAAACGGGTGGCACCTGGTATGGATTGAATCGCCGCAGCCTCTTTGGAAAACTTAGCCGCTTGCTCAAAATATTGGCCAGCTTTGACGTCTGCCTCGTTTGCTGCTTGAAGTCCAGCCACTGTTGATTCAAGTGCTTTACCCCACAGATACATGGCATCCAACCAAGGTTTTGCTTCAGCGAGAAATGCTTTATCAACTTTCCCATTACGGATCACGGCGGGGGCACCAACAAAACTTGCAGCTGTTTTTGAAAGCTCAGCGAGTACCTGCTTACGGTTTTCTGTATCACCATTTGCGATCACATCCTGCACATTGTCGAGTATAGATTTCAATTTCGGCGCTTGCGCTTGCCAAGGGTGCGACCCAAATATAGGCGCAAGACGCTGGGTATCAAAGAAAGTCAACAAGGCTTCAGTTGCTTGCTTGTCCCATCCCGCAAGTTCACGTGCGGCAAACCTCCAAGTCGGTTCTGCATCATATCCCTTATCATTCCACGCAAAAGCAACCAAGCCTGTCACAGCAATCCGGCTCGCCATCTCCTGATTCATTGGATTAGATACAATACCCGAAAGCTCTCCCGACAAACCAGCTTCACGGCGGGTATAAGGAGCCAGAAGTAATCTTCCTCTCGATTGATAAAAATCATTTACGGGATAGTTATCCCATAAAAATGTCTTACGGCCGAATGCTTTTGTTGCCGCGCGGGCATCTGATATAGAAATCGCAGGTGGCACGACATCGGTTCCTGTCCACTGGACAACAATAGTTGAATCAAGATGCTTGCGCAGTGCCGCTTTATAAGGGCTTTCTTTGGCATCATAGTATTCGGTAGGCACCATAATCAATGGCGATGCTGTCGGATCAACCGCTTTCATATTCGCTTGCACCGCGTTTAGCAGATGTGCTTGTGCCATTGCCGCTGCTTCCGCACCGGAAGGTCCAAATGTAAGTGAATCCAATTCACAATTCCACTTTGTATATTCAATATCGTCAAGCGCAACATAAAAACTATGGATACCCACTGCCCGCAGCGCAGCAAACTTGCTTAACAATGTTCGGAGATCATTCGAATCTGCAAAACAAACCGTTGGCCCCGGTGAAATGGCATACACAAAGTTGATATGATTTGTAGCTGCAATACCTGCTAGCTTCTCAAGCGACTTCAATGTTTCCTGGGGATAAGGCTCGCGCCAGCGATCCCTTGCATAAGGATCGTCTTTTGGACTGTAAATAAAGGTATTGGCTTTTATCGTCGATAGAAAGTTCAAGTGCCGTTCACGCTCTTCCATCGACCACGGTTTGCCATAGAAACCTTCAATGGTGCCCCTTATTGGTAAGGCAGGATGATCATTGACAACAATTTCTGGAAAAATAGGCCGATTTGCCAGCTGACGGAAGGTCTGTACTGCATAGTATAATCCATTAGCATCTTTAGCGGTTAAGGTGACAACTGATCCCTTATCGATTAACTTACTTGCGAGCGTGTAACCGCTTGCATTTGTATCCAAAGTAGATGTAATTTTCTTCAAACCATCAAGTACGTTAGGAGCTACATGCGTACCGATCAGGATATAGTTACCATCGATTGCCTTCGGAAGCTTTTTAGCCTGTTTTATACTTTTGACCCCTGCATCCGCCAACACTTTTGATACCAAGGACCTAGTACCTTGGTCAACAGTACCAGAATAAATCAGGGTGACAGATGTCCCCATTTTAAAGTTTCCTTTCCCAATTTCCATCGATACCGGAGCAGGAAAAATCGCTGGCATTGTGGAAGGAATTGATGCAGAAATATGATCCGCCGGAGGTGCTTGAACAGACTGTCCGTGGCTTATGCCTATATTCAAAAGTGAAATGGCAAAAACACAGACTTGTAGAATCTTAAAGTTATTTATCATGGGCTTAAAAATATGAAAATTATAATTATCATAACCTACTTAGCAACAATGATACAATAGAAAAAAACGTAGAGGCTAACACTATTGGACCATTTTTTAAACTATTTTGAACAAGCAATGCCACGATTATCAATCGACCTCCTCCGTCAAAGCGATTTTGCCGATCATAATATTCGGCCCTTTCGTCCCGCTGACCTTTAACTTCAGCACACCGTCGTTTGAGTCTTCGCGCATCACATGCAGTTTAACCCATTTTCCATCCTTATTGTGAGGACCAAGTGTATATTCCCTTCCTTCAAATTCGATATCGGCCGCTCTACCCAAATCGTTCCAGTCATGGAAGAAGACATAAAAAGTGCCGATCATCCCTTGAGGAACCCGCAGGTTGATTTCCATCTGTTTTCCTTGCCAAGCGGAGGAGACTTCATCCTTCCAGACGCCATCAGCTTTTACACTGTATGTTGTACCTTTACTTGCTTCATTCAGATCCAGATCTGTAGCCCATGCAACATTTTCGTTTATTCGCTGTGATTTCTTTCCTGCCTCCGCATACAATAAAGAATTCTTAAATGCCTTTGGTGCTACGCTTTTCAACGGTTCTACAAAAGCAAACATTTTACGCAAAGAATCTATATCGCGCTCCACATCCGGGTTGAAAGCATCGGATATCATGTATTGCTCAAGGCTTGCCCTAAGTTGATTGGCGACCAGATTTTTATCGTCGCGGATATTGAATCCTGTGACCAACAATTTTCCCTTACCTACTTTTAATTCAAAAATAGAAGCCAGCTTATTGTTGCGATGAAAATCATCGATTGGCTGTGCAAGAGGTCGATAGGAAGCGGGGAAATCATTGATATAAAATCCTTTTGCATTTTTGTAAATGTATTGCCATTGCCAGCTGCTGTAGGAGTCGGTCGGGAAATTGGCAAATGCAGGATGTTTATCCCTGACAAGCATGCCAATGGTATTGATACCCTGCCCGGGAAAGAAGGTCAGTGACCAATAGAGCGGATAAAAAGCTATGTTGTCCGCTGTTTTTACGTTACCAAGATCGGAAGCATCCAATAAAACATTTCCACCTGATTGTAAAATGGCTTCTACCTTTGCGTCAAATCGGTCAGCCATGTATATATTATAGGCTTTTTTGTTTTGCGCCGTCGGATACACCCATATCTCCCATCGGTTCTTAATAGGCCTATTCTTCAGCCCTACTTCCACAGTTAGTTTGGTGGCACGTTCAATCTGAGAGAAATCGCTCTCAAAATTCCCAATGATCTTGGAGGTCCCTGACTGAAACAAGCTGCTCTCCATGTTTCCTGTAGAAATAACCCGCTGCTCATCATCGTATATTTTCCAATAGACTCCATCCTGAATATCGGCTTTACCGTAATGCGCCACCTGCACTTTTGCCTTAAAGACTTCATTGGAGTTCCAGACAAATTTAGGTATGCGCAAAAGCGTTACCGTCGTGTCGTTATGCATTCTAAATTGCTCGGGGGTCGTTATTCCCTTACTATCATAAAAAGCATCGAGCCAGCCGATAAGTGCTTCACCCTGCCCCTGATAATCCTGCATACTCAACAACTGTATTCCGGCAGCCGATGGCGTACGCAGAAAAGATTCAATCTCATTTTTGTACATCAATTGGTTTAATGCACCCGAAGCCTGAACGAAAGCTTCATTTTGTGCTTCGAGATTATTCTTTTTCGCCTGTTCGCGGAACTGTTCCAGATTCCGAGCCTTCAGCACACCTGTATATTTTTTGATTTCATCCCACCTTGGATACACCGGCCATTGACCGATTTCATGTGCAATCACGGGGATACTGGACTGACTGTATACAGACTCAAAATCCCAATCCGTGGTGGCGCCTCGCAAACCTCGGGTGCCCCCCAGTTTATCCATATAGTGCGTCGCAATAAATTGATCCAATGCGGTGATCTTCCTAGCTGAAGACACCGAATAAAGGTGCCTGGAGTCATTTTTCTTATAAGGTTTAAGCCAGGATTCCATTACATCAAAGTCCGAATTACCCAATTCGTTACCAATCGACATCGTCGTAAAAGATGCATGGTTTCCATAGGTGGACAACATAGTTGCAATTTCCTTCTGTGCAAATATATCCGCAGAGACATTATGTCCCAGGCCTTGGGGTCTTCCTTTGGTGTTCATTTCCTCACGCCCGGGGTTGTCTACAGCCATCCACCAATCGAGCCAGATCACCTCGGGATGAAGGTATAGACCAATTCGATCCGCAGCTGTGAAGGCCGCTTCTGGCGGGCACCAGGAATGAAAACGTACATGGTTCAGTCCATAAGACTTATAAATACGAAAGATACGTTCCCAGGACTCAACATCCATGGCAGGATAACCTGTCAGCGGAAAATGCACACAGTCCAGGTTTCCCCGAAAGAAAACAGGTTTCCCATTGACGAGAATTTTGGATCTAGCGGTACTGATTTCACGAAAGCCGACTTCCATTTCTTTACGATCCAGTTGTACATCTTTGTCTCCGATGACCGACAAGCTCAGGGTATATAAATTCGGATTGATGTCATCCCATAGAGCGACAGACTCTGGCACTTGTTCGATTAGGTCCAGTGCCTGTTTGGCTCCTTTTAAAATAAGCTTTCTCTTTGCAGAGAATACCTCCATCCCGGTTTTGCGCTCACGAAGCGAAATTGCCAATATAACTTTTTTGTGCTGAGCACCGTCATTCACCAGCGTATCTTTGATCTGCAAAGTTTTGGGGGAGATTGATGTAAATATTTGTGGATTTGACAACCGAACCGGGTCTTTGGCCAAAAGTTCAATTTTCCCCACAGCGCCATTCCAGATACTTTGTGTATATTCGGAATAGACATGGCCTTTGTCTCCGATATTATAAATCATGTCGTTATTGATCCGGATTGTCAAGCGATGCTTTCCCGGAGACAGCACTCCAATCAGATGGGTATGAGGTGCATTTAGTGCATCCAAGGTGGAAATATGCTTACCATCCACAAACAACATCGATTGCCACATGACACGTTCGAGGTTTAGGAATAGTTGTTTTCCTTTCCAGCCTTGAGGCACTATGAGGTCCTTTTGATACCATGCCGGACCATAATATTTATATGCTCGTGTCAGAATACCAAAATCAGAACCTACCGTCTTTGTACCATATTTGGCTTCATCTGTCGTTCCTGGTAAATATATTGACTGGGTAAGATCCCTGTCAAACCAACGTTCGTTAATACCTTTGTTTTGATCATCAAGTGAAAATCGCCAGATACCATCCAGGCTTTGTTTGTTCTGGGCAAATGAATGAATTGAAATAAGAAAAAAAGAAAGTGCAAGGTAGAAAGTAAACCGCTTCATAAAGATGTATAATTGTAAAACTTATACAAAAGAACTCATATTACCATAAATGGAGATGTAGAAAAATAGCGAAAACATGTAAAATATGCTTTTATCCATTTAAATAATCCGCAACATTTATGCACTTAACAAATTCGTTACAGCAATATTGATCTTTACTGCAGATTTTGGCACACAAATAGCAATACAGCTATTTCATAATTTAGGTTAATAATTGGTTAGTTAAAAACGCTTGCATCTCCCCGATTCAAGCGTTTTTTTATGCTGACAGCTACTCTATGATACCCTTTTTCTATTTCGTCAATGGTACTTTCTTGGCTAAGGTTTTCAATGCCCCTTTATAAGAATCTAAGGTTCCAAACAGCGGTGATTTACTATCCGAAAACAGCTGACGACCAGTCCCATCGTAAATCGTCATATGAACTTTTGTATTATAGTTGGTCGTTGTGTACGAATTGTTTGTTGTGACCGAAGATCCTTTTTCCTTGTCTCCGTTTTGCTTGTTGCCATAAGACGAAGATGAAGAACCATAGGTTGAAGCTCCCTTATTTTCAATATCATAAACACCCATCACGACATAATCTACCTGGAGTATTTTAGCCAGTTCATCAGGGGTATGATTATCAATCTCTGAAAAATTGATCCCATTTTTGCTCAAAAGCGCATTTGTAGTCCTTGGATCCTGAAATTGAACAGCCAGTTTTTGCCCTTGCATGGCTTCGACACAGGCCTCTTGGATCTTCTTTCGCATTACATCGGTCATAATGCTCTGGTCATTACTGGCTATCTCAAAAGGAATTACAGCCAATAAATTCCCCGCCGATCGTTCCTCCGCCTTATTTGAAGACTTTTCAGCGCTGCTATTTTGCCCGAATATTTCTTCCCGGCCATTGGCAAAGACAATCTTGCTGATTTTGTCTTTCTTCAATTCATACAGCACAGCCTCGCCCGTATAGGAAAACTTAATCAGCTCATCACTTATCGATACGATCTTTCCTTTCTTCTGGCTACCGTCCGCAAGGTAGATCACATCCTCTTTTTGCTGAGCAACAGCTGTTTGTTTAGCACCTATGCATAGGAACATAAACAGGATTAAAAATAATTTGATTGGTCTCATAATTTTATTCTTGACGATTAATGATCAGTTTCTTCTTTTGTACCACTATCCTTTTGATTGAAAATAACCTCCTGAATCGGTAAGGCTAAGACGATACCCTCATCGGTGAAGCATCTATAAATCTGAGCCAGCAATCCACTCTTAACGACTCCACTATCCTTGGAGGTCCTGACCCAAAAGTAGAGTTCGACAACCACTGCCTGCGAGGTGACCTGTACAAACTGAACTGATGTCCCGATTGAAGAAAGAATCTGTTCGTCCTCCTCCAATATCTTTTTTAGCAGCTGTGTTACCCGCTCCAGATCTACACCATATTTTACCTCGAGACGTATACTCAGACGTTTTTTCGCTCCACCTTGGCTCCAGTTCATCACATGCGCATTGAGCAGATCGCCATTGGGCATAATCAGATCCGCTCCCTCGGCCGTGGCAATGACACTGCTACGAAATCCTATTGATTTTACTTTACCCGATTTACCACCGATCTCGATCAGATCATCTACGTTCACAGGTTTTTCAAATGCAATAATTAAACCACTCACCAGGTTGTTGACCAAAGTCTGAAGGCCAAAACCTATACCCACCCCCAGTGCGCCAACGATAATACCGATCTGCTGGACGGGAATTCCAAGTGCCGAAAAGGCTAGAAAAAATCCGATGACAATAATTGTGATCCGAACAAGCAAAATCCAGCTCCCCAATCGGAATCTATTTTGGGCTGTCCCTTCTTTTTTCTCCCATTGGGAGTCCGCAGCAAAATAGGAAACGATCTTCGAAAGTACCGTTGCACAGACCATGATCAATAAAAATACCACGAGATTATTGACCGAGAACTGATAGTTGCCCAAGCGATGCTCGGTTTCCAGAAAATCTTTCAACGGGTCTGCAAGAAATCTGAATTCATAGAAATTTCGACCAAAAAGCACAAACCAGCCAACGATCAATACGGCATAAAAAAACGCAGGGGCCCGTTTGCCTACCCGGTTATAATTGATATAAAATAGCCTTCTTTCTTGCTTCTGATAAACGGAAGAAGCCAATTGTAATCCTTCATTGACCAATCGGATCACCCACAAAAACAAAATAAAAACCACGGCATTTGTCAATCCCGCTACCAAAAGTACCTTACTGAGATTAAAGCGACCAAAAAGGTTCAATACCACAGATACTAGTTCCAATAGTACCATAAATGCGATCGGAAAAAGTATCCAGCGTTCTTTTATCTCATCGCGCCGTTTCTTATTAAAAAGAGCAAGCAGGCCAACCAGACAGGCAGCAACGGCTATGAAAAGAATTAGCCAGCGTTCCATCCGCGAAGGCTGAAGGACGAGGTTATCCAATCCGGCGAGAATAAACAGCGTTAATATTGCTAGCCAGACCGCCATCCAATACTTTGTAATTGCCGGTCTAAAAACAAGGGACAAAAAGATCGAAGCAATAGTCAATATGGTAATTGTAAACACAAAAGGTGCTGCGGGAAATATAAACTGCATCACACACAAGCCAATTATCAATCCACTCAAAAGCGGCCTATGCAACAACAGACTTGCCTGAACCACATTTTTATCATTGATCTGCCGGCGCAGAACATGGACATACACCACGACGACTAAACTTGCCAAAAAGAAGAAAAAGAGTTTCCCCAGATGCGCCCTTAAATAATAGAAATAAAGCAATTTGGCCTTTACGAATGAGAAATATAAGATTTCATCCAAGGGTCGTTCAAATCTACTGGGTACCCATATATTAACAAAATTACGCGCAATCGTCCGGTCTGAAAGCTGATTCTGGTAGTATTGTACTTCTTCCATATCCGATTCCAGCCGTGCCAGTTCAATATTAATTCTATTCTCTAATTCGTGCACAACATTGATCCGCTCGGCAAGTTTCAGGGTGATAGGCGAGATCTCCATGGCAATCACCCGAATCCGGCCCATATAGCGAGCTACATTAGCGGAGTCTTTCGAAACAACAAAAAGTGCAGGATCATTGCTCAACGAATCAAGCTGCAGCTGATAATTTGTCAGCCTATCCTGATAGCGGTCCATCTCGCGCTTTAGGCTCCTCACCTCTATCGAAAGTGCATTTAGGATATTAAAGGTTACGGTAAGATTACGCGACGACTGAGCGGATCCCTTATTTTCAAAAACACCATCTTTGGCCATATCATGTAAGACCGTCAACTCCTTCAGCCCGCGATCCACACGCATCGAATCGAAGTCTTTTCGCAGAAAAGAGCGAGATTGACTCGCCAGCAATTTAATGTCCTCCAGTACACGATTTTGTCGGATGGTAGCACGATCCATCTCCAGATCCTGAATACTTCTTTTAGCAGATTCCTTAAAAAATTGCTCCATCTTGGCCACAAACCCCACCTGGACCGAATCCTGGGAATTGCCCAAAAGCACTTTTGAAAACAGCATGATTAAGAAACATGCTAAAACTTTCCTGCTCATTGATTTTTAAGTCTATTTTTCCTTTTAGGTACTATCTTTACAGATAATACACTAAATGTACATATATTACTTCAAAAAACATACGCTGATCTCACCGGATCGAATGGCCAAATTGTATATATTTTCAGCATCTCGCTTATGTTGCAAACTTGATTCGTATGACATCCTATCTTCCTCCGTTAGTTTACCTATTTCTCCTACTTCAGACATAGGACCAAATATTCTCTTATCCAAAAAATGCAGGTAGTTTATTCATGGTACTTAAATGTTTAAGTACATACAGCCATTGATCCATCACTGTTTTCAATTCTGTAGGATTTTTAAGAATTCCCTATTATTCATAGTGCCTTGGCTAATCAGGAAAAATCCTAGTACCAATTTATACCTAATCACATTTTTTAATCAATATTTAGACAGTGATAAGTCAGTAATTATTCAGTCTACACTGACTAATCACTGACTCATCACTGAACAAGCACTGAACAATCACTGAACAAGCTCTGTCTAAATGGAGAATTTGGTCACCATCTGTTCTCCATTTGCTGCATCTAAAACTCATCACTCAGTTGCGCCTTCCCTTTCTTCGTTTGATTGACGAGTAAAATATGAAACAACCAAAATGCTAAACGGCACAACTGGGGTATCTGATTTTTCACATTAAATACACTATTATAATTTCTGTTTTTTCTCTACGTTTGGAAAACAACAACCCTAAACTTACTAAAACCGTGGCAAAGCTTTTTCGGAAGACTTTTCATCGCTAAGATTGTCGACAATCTAATGATCCTATCCACTTTACATTTTGCACTTTCCGTTTGCCTGTATCTTTTATGCTTGGGTTACAACGAATAATATCCCTCTTAGTCAAGGACTTTCAGTTGGATTAGTGCTATTGGCCAGCATGGTTGTACTTGCTTATGCGGCACTTAAATTTTATGACGAACCCATCAGAAAATGGTTGGCAAAAAAATATATTGGATCATCTAAGAAGTATATCCGCTAAATAGCTACCTTACTCAACTACAGCCAGTGTTTAAAACTCAATCAATAACCTAAAGACATGCCCCGGATCCTTTAACCACGACTCGAGGGCCGACTGTGCCTTCTCCACGGGATAGATCGCCGTAATCAGTTCCTCAATCGGACAGGTTCTCAGGTTGAGGTACTTCATCACCGCAGCAAAGTCCTTTGGCGTCGCATTGCGCGATCCCCTAATATCGAGTTCCTTTTTTACAAAAAATTGTGTATCAAAAGGAATCGCATCTTTTGCATAACCGATGTACACAACTCTGCCCGTATATGCAGCTGCGGCAATGGCAGCTAGGTACGTTTCTTTCCGGCCAACCGCTTCAATAACTATATCTGCACCCATAGACTGGGTGAATGTATGCAGCTTCGCTTCCAAATCTTCTTCAGCACTGTTAATCGTAAACTTTGCACCTAACTTTTTTGCAAGAGCAAGCTTTTCAGCACTGACGTCGACCGCAATCACTGTAGCACCCCGCAAAGCTGCCCGCACGATTGCCCCCACCCCGATCATACCGCATCCAAATACCAGAACAATATCGCTGTCCGTTACTGAAGCTCGATCAACAGCATGAAAGCCTACACTCATCGGTTCTACTAAAGCCAATTCTTTGGATGAAAGCTGCCCGCCTTCGATAATCTTTTCTATAGGTACCACGATATATTCGGCCATCGCGCCGTCGCGCTGCACCCCCATTGTCTCGTTATAACGGCATGCATTGGGACGGTTATTTTTACAAGCTGTACATAAGCCACAATTGGAATACGGATTTACCGTAACTCTTGCACCGACCTTCAGATCAGTAGTGACATTATTTCCCAACTCCACTAACGTAGCCCCGATTTCATGCCCAGGTATCACAGGCAACTTGACCAAGGGATTCAACCCACGAAAAGTATTTAGATCCGAACCGCAGAATCCCACATAATCAACCTTTAAAAGGGCATGTCCATCTTTAACAGTTGGCTGCGGAATACGCATAATTTCCACGTTTCCTTCTTTCACAATTTTTATTGCTTTCATTTATAATGGGTACCAAGATTTAAACAGTTATTGCTCTTATCGTCTAGAATGATAGCAAAGATAATATAAGAAATCAAGAGGCTTCCGATTTCCGTATCTTTGATCTTAACGCTTAGCCAAAAATAATTGGATAAGACGGAGAAAGAAACAACATTAGCGATCAAAAATAATACAATATCGACCTATCCTTCACAGAATTCTTGCAGCCCCTTTTCCAAAGCCCCTTCATAAGTATAAATTCCAAGCGATCAGCGGTATTGTTTTATATGCAGCTAAGCATTTTCAAAATAACTTTAAATGCTAATCGATCAATTCATAACGCCTCCATATCCTTAAAAAAACACGGTTATGGGTAATTATTTCACAAAAAGAGTTCAATGACATCATAACGCCCCCAGATGGAGCCAAAATGACACATTATCGATATTAGCACTTAAAAAACTATTTTTTTAAAAGAAAACAACTTATATTGTACTATTCTCCTCTTCGCATGATGATAAACAATGAAAAGAATAAACTCGATTTTACACTATTGAATGTTGGCTATGCGGAACATCAGGCAGATTGGAATTTTAAAGATATCAAGAGTCCATTTGCCCGAATACATTATGTCTGTGAAGGAGAAGCATCTATTATTTTGCAGGGCGAAGTCATTAAACTGCGACCCGCTCACCTCTACCTCACCCCCGCTTATGTCCAGCATAGCTATGCCTGTTCTGCTAAATTTTCACTCTATTATATTCATATCTATGAAAACCCCGAGCTAAGATCGAGCATTTTTGACCGCTATGCTTTTCCAAAGGAAATCAAATCTGACCCATTATTAGAGACACTCATCCAACATCTTTATACCATAAATCCAGGGCGTGAGCTGACAATTTATGACCCAAAAAGCTACGATAACTCCACCGAATTGATGAAAAACATGGCGCTGCAGACGGCTTCTCCTTTTGCCAGAGCATCCGAGAATCAAGCTATTATCCATTTGCTGATGAGCCGTTTTTTAACGGAAGCAATCAACAAAATACCGCATGGCGAAAAACGTCTGCTGCGTGTGCTCGAGTACATAGACGAAAATATGCATCAACCGATTTCCATCGAACAGCTTGCCAATTTGATCTTTATTTCCAAAGATCACTTGATCCGGCTATTCAAAAAACAGATGAATACAACGCCGGTACTTTATATCAATCAGAAGAAAATCGAAAAAGCACAATTGATGATGCTCGTCAATGAAGACAATATTCAACAGCTCAGCTTTAAATTGGGCTTCGAAAACATATCCTACTTTAATAGATTGTTCAAAAAAATAACAGGCGAAACTCCCATGGCCTATAAACGAAGAATTCCCAGATAAAAAAAGCTAGGGATTCAATCCCTAGCTTTAATATATGCCCCTGTTGTTTAGATAAGATCATCAATGTGTATCTTTCGTACACGGCATCATCATTCCAATCTCGGGTCAATGAGCTTACATTTGACCTTTAGTTCCCAAAAATTTTGGCCAATTCCTGATGCAGCAGTTCTCCTTTGATATTGATGGCGACAATGTTTCCTTTCGGATCCACCAGATAATTCTGTGGCACAGCACGTACGCCATATAATACCGCAGCCTCATTGCTCCAACCCTTTAGATCCGCCACATGGATCCAAGGCAGACCATCATCCTTAATCGCTTTTATCCAGGCATTTTTTCCTTTTGTATCGTCTAGGGATACCGCAAGGACTTCCAGTCCCTTACCTTTATACTTGTTGTACGCCTTTAATAAATTAGGGTTTTCCGCACGGCAGGGACCACACCAGCTTGCCCAAAAATCGATCAGCACATACTGTCCTTTAAAATCGGATACCTTGATCATTTTCCCATTCGTATCTGGTTGGGAAAAATCAGGCGCTTTATTACCAATTTTCACACTTCGCTCAGCCAAAAAGCGTGCTTCCAGCTGCCGAGCATTCGTCATTTGGCGTACTTCTTTCGATAGCTTCAAAAATAAAGGTTCAATCTCACTGAGCTTACGTTTATTGGCCGCATCTATAAGCGCATCCACCGCAAAGATCGAATTCGGATTTTTTGCTGCAAATGCAAGTTCCTTTACCCGGCGTGCTTCAAACCTTGCCTCAAACTTTTCGTGGATAGCTTTATACTGTTCATTGGCATCAGGCGCATTTTTATCTACAGTGGCAAAAGCCTTATTTCCGGCATCAATAATATCCATAAAACCGCCACCGATTTCATTCAGATAAGCGACATACGCGTTATGCAAAGGTGACCCCTTGATTGCAGCCGTACGCAGTGAGTCTTTGATGGTCATATTGTAAGTCTCATTTCCCAGATAAAAGTATAAACGGTCACCGATATTCTGTGCGATCAATTTCCCCTTACCCTCCTGATCAAAAACCATTCTTGAGTAAGCAGGCTCCTCTACCGTTCCTTTAAAACTAAACTTGCCATTCACAATAGCAGACGAATCCGATGCCGGAAATCCATCTTTTGTATAATCCAAGTACACTTTTTTACCATTGAAAGCTTTTGGTGCACTTCCATTGATCTGGAAATTTGCTTGCTGCGCAAATGCTACCATGGGTAAAAATGCCAGCGCCAAAGCCGCTATTTTTAAATTTTTCATGTTTATATGATTAGATATTATTTTATTGTTCTTTACTTACGCCAGGTCATGTCCACAGGATTTCCCGGAATACCCTCGATTTTTTTGACAAGCTCGCCATTTTTACCCACTTGAATATCGAGATAATAGAGTGTTCCCACTGATCCAACAATAAGAGTATTCTCATCATCCTCCAATTTAAGCATAGTGACCTCGCTCTTGATATCTGTCTTTAATAGCTGCACTTGTTCACTTAAGGGATTATAGCGGAAAACTTGATTTTGTACTGCAACGTAAATATAACCACTACGACTGGCCAACATTTTTGTATCAGCAGTGATCCATTCTGGCCGTATAAAAAGTCGTTTATGGCCCGAAGTGAAGTTAAATGGCCCCGAAAAGTTCACATTAAACATCAACTCATAGATCTGACCAGTTGCATTTTTCACGTAAGCATAGGTGTCCGTATTATTAATCTGCACCAACTGCAACAAGTCCATACCTACATTAGTAGGATTAAAAACATCTGAATTAATCGCACTATACTGCGTTCCAAAATACATTGGTGACCCATAGAGATTAATGCGGACAAATTGTTTCTTATTTTTTTCAAAAGCAATCACCGTATAATTATTATTGGCAGTTGAAAGCACAAATTTCGACGCCAAGTCATACTCCCCATCTGCATACGTACCAAACATCCCATAGGTTGCCGACTGATCCCATGTTGTTGTTGCTCCACCATAGAATTTATCATTGATTACACCTAATAGAACCCCTTGTGGATGCGCCTGAAGACTCCCGACGTTAATGGTCGAAGGAGCTAAAAAGAAATTATCAAATAAAGTCCCAGGCTTTAAACTTTCCTTTTTTAGGGTATTAACATTCAAGCGAACTCCGGCTTGTTTCGAAATAATCCAATACCCTAACGGCGTATTGCCCGTAAATTGGTTCCTTACATAGTGCAACTGCAAAGGGTCGACCGGTAGAGGTTGCCCATTAATAACTTCATAGATATTAGGCTGAACACTGTTGTCAGGTTTAATAAAAGAGAGTTTACCAGTACCCTGATCCTGAGATAAGACCAAAGTACCCCTAGAAAACTCCGTCACCCCCTGGATTTTAAAAGGGTAAAAATATTTCATCCCATTAGCTTTGTTTGTTACGGTAAGCCTAGCTGTATAACGTTTTGCTTCTAAACCAAAAACTATCCTTAGTGCATTCCCTTTATAATGGTTGGCTTCTGGTATAAGGGCCTCCGGCACATCAATACGCCAATCACATTCCAAATTTTCGGCAGATATACCTGTAATTTTAGGCTGTACAATTAGACTATCACCAGTCATTGCCTCGTAGAGTGTATCCAAATTTTGTAACACCGGTGACTCAGGCATATCGATAGCATAATTTCCTTTGTCCTTATAACAGGCAGCTAACAAAGTCAATACGACAATGCTTATTATCAATTTTTTCATATTATCTAAGCTCCTTCCCTGATTCATCAATAAAGAAAAATTTACCTACTCCAGTATTTTTTTTCAACAGAATTGGCCGATTGGGATTGTCCTTATGAAAGAAAATATAGCTTTGACCATTATCCTTACTTTCCAACACATAGCCTTTTTCAGGATGATCCGCTACCCATTTAAAAGGATCATTGAGCATAATGGTCAACAAGTTGGCAAAATATAGGTTCTTTGGAGCATCCAATCCATCGGTGGAAAGCTGCCGTTGTTCTGTCGCTATAAAAAATAGCTGATGCCTTACCCGAGAGTACTCACCCAATGGCGACCAACTATCCCACCAATTTGGTTTTTCCAATTGTGCAGAAAGAACCACATAAGTTCGAATTAACCGTGGATCATTAACACCAAAGTCCGGGCTCGCTTTCAATTTTAAGATGAGCGACACTGATTTTTCTTCTAAATCCCTGGTATTATGAATAATTAAGGGGACATAGCCCCTTCCTTGGTTGGCGTCCAAGGGATATTCTGCTGACAATGCGTCATAATGCTCGTTGCTACGCGCAGTGGACGAATCTTTCTCTACGTAAGCCTGAAAATGACGCTGATTTCCCATCCGATTCCCCATCAGCCGAACCGGAATATAAAGCGTATCAGATGCTCTGGTCATTTCATAAGCAAAAGTATATACGATGCTATCTCGCGCATCCTGAGTCAGATCAAAATAAACATTAGCATCTGATTCGTAAGTCTTTAGTTCTGTTTTCTGACAAGAAAAGAACAGAAAAAAAACAAATGCTAACAGTATATAAATAATTCTTTTCATCCTATTTCTATATTAGCGTTGTCCATAAATTATTTCATCACTCGGCAATGGCCAGACAAAGATTTTCTGGCTTGCTGGAATAACAGTGCCTTTTGCCCCAATAATAGGAGCGTTTAAACGCTTATATGCATAAAAAAGTTGTCCCTCTGCATACATCTCTTTGCGGTATTCCTTGAGTAATTCCGTACGGAATTTTGTTGCCGTCGACACATCAGCAGGTTCCCCTATGCCACGCTGTATACGCACTTGGTTGAGATATTCTGCCGCTAAAGTCGGATTGTTTTCATAGTTACATTCCGCAGCAATATAATAGAGTTCACTTAATCGTATCGCTGGCGCCATGAGGTAATGTAGATTGGCCTCAAAATCATCACTGAATGTATTTCTATTGTATTTTACCAATGAACTCACAGCAGTGGTGCCCACACTCACTGTACCAAACCATTGTGTGTAACGCAGATCGCCCCCTCCGTTACCACCAACGTCATAAATTGTCCGTCCTTCTTCTTTATCCAGGTTCATCCGACCTGTACTAAACCAATCTTGATTATATTCTCTATTCATTCCCGGAATATACCAACCAAACAAAAGTTCTTTGTATAAAATACGGTCCTTCTTATCCTCCTTTACAGATTGAAAATCAGTATTATTCGTCCAGGGAAACTTTTTGGATGCAATCACTTCCAGGGCATTTGCTAAAGCTTTCGATTTATCTCCCATATAGAGATAAACTCGGGCTAGAGTACCACATACCGCATAATAATTCAATCGGTGTCTTCTATTTTGCAAAAAGAGACTGCTGCTGCTCAACTCTGAGTTCGCCAGCGTGTCATTTACTGTCGGATATCCAACCACGTATGAAGCAGAGCGAATTGGATCTACCTTTAATAACTCTTTCGCTATCGTCAGATCTATAATAACAGAATCCAATACTGCTGACACTTTGCTCAAGGGCGTCGTTTTATTCGAATATTTAGTTACATAGGGTATTGCATCTGCCTGTGCGTCCACGATAGGAGCTGGAGCAAACAAACGTAAGGCATCGAAATGCAGAAAAGCACGTAAAGCAAGCGCCTCTCCCTTAATCAAAGCATAATTGTCTCCAGAAAACAGATTTTTCCTCCCGTCGATTTCTGCCAATAAGAGATTTGCATTCACTATCCCATGGTATAGACCTTTCCATATATTATCCTTTCGATCTTTAAAGTCACCATCATCGTATAAAAATCGTGCGGTCTTTTGATAACTAAGAGGATCATTGTTTGGAATTGTATAATTCTGCACCAGTACTTCAGGTGTACCGATTGTTAATTCTTTACCATAGAGGTCACTGTTAGCACAACGGGTATAGATTCCCAATAATGCTTCCTTAAAACCATCCTCCGTAGTAAAGAGCTGGTCTTTTTCAACCTCGCTCTGGGGCTTTATATCCAACCATTTCTGGCAGGAAAACAAGAAAATACTGCAAAGTAAAACGATAAATATATTTTTCTTCTTCATATGTTAGTTGGTTGTATGAAATAATTTTCACGAATTAGATCGCTATCAATCTAAATTCTTGATTTTAACAAACCTTATTTAAATCTCGCTTGTAAAGTCAAGGTCACTGATCTTGCAAACGGGTAATTAATGCCCCTTTCCTCCTTTACGTTAGACCAGCGAAAAATATCGTTGCCGATCAACCCCACACGCAAACTCGCCAGCGCTAAGCGATTGGCAAAAGCTTTATTGGCATCGTAAGAAATATTAAGGGATTGCAGTGTTAATAGATTATCTGGCATCACAAAACGAGAAGACAACTCGCTTCGTCCTAAATCCTCAATACTTTTAAAAAACGTGTGATCTCCCGGATTTTTCCAGCGTTCCTCAAACACTCTAGCGTCAACATTGTAACGTGGGTCTGCGTTCTCCACACGATCAACGAGGGTTTGGTTATAGGTTTTACCTCCCATACGCGTTTGAAAATAGGCAACTAACATCCACTGCTGATAACGTAGGGTACCACCGAAAGATCCCTCCATTTTTGGTGTCGCTACCCCGACCACCGCTATGTCCCGTGGATCCCAGGTATATGTTAGGCTACCATCTCGTTTCATAAAAACCTCCCGCCCGCTTTCAGGATCTATCCCCAAAGATGGGACGGTGTAAATGGCGTCCATTGACTGTCCTTCCTCATAACGCAATAAGGGTACAGCTTTGTATTCATCTTTCTGTTGTTCCTCATCTGCGCGCTCGTTGTAACTCTTCAAGGCATTAGAAATACGCACAATTTTATTGCGATTCTGTACAATATTAGCTAACAAGCTCAAGGTCCATTTTTCACTCTTAATTGCCTGCCAATTGACACCCAATTCGATTCCCCTATTCTCCATATCGCCTAGATTTTCCTTATAGGAACTAAATCCTGTCGAAGGAGCGATATTAATATCCGCCAAAATATCTTTAGTAATTTTACTATAGTTTCGCAGTGAAAACGTCAACTTATTGCTCCAAAAGCCGATATCTATACCTAAATCAATCGACTGCGTCCTTTGCCAGGCAAGGTCTTCGTTACCATAATTACGCACTGTGCTTCCCAATCCCGAAGAATACCAATTGTTCTTATCATAAGAATAAGTAACGCGCGACATATAAGGGTCAAATTGAACGGAGCCCGTCAAGCCAACAGTTGCACGAAGACGCAACTGACTAATAGCCTTTGTGGTAAACCATTTTTCATTATGCATATTCCAACCGATTCCCGTCGACCAAAAAGGCGCGGTCCGCTTATTTGCGCCAAACTTTGATGAACCGTCGATGCGCAAGGTCGCATCAATAAGATAACGGTTGTCATAACTATAATTACCACTTAAGAAAGACCCGAATAGACGCGATGCGCCCACATTCGTTTCCGGACTTTTTCCCTCTTCATAACCTTTCGCAAAACCAATATCAGTAAAGCGGTCATTCGGAAAACCAATCGCCTTGAAGTAACGTTCGTCATAACTCTCCGTTCTTATATTGGCACCAGCAATCATATTGAAATAATGCTTTTCTATATTTCGATCCCAATTCAAGCGTATATTTCCATCCCAATACAACTCATTTTTACTATAACTTCCATAACTTCCTCTTTCATCTGCTCTTGAAGTTTCGTAGGAATAAAACTCATTGGACAAGGGTGAGCGGAAATCGTCACCGGTGTTCATCCGTTTCAGTAAAGAAAGTAATCCACGAAGGCGCAAGCCCATGCCTAGATCAACGTCAGCTGAAAGGTTATTTAATAATTCGGTATACCCCGATTTGTTAAAGCTACTTAAGGTCGCATCATACGCAGGATTGAGCACATACTCTTCATTTCTATTTCCGGAAGGATCTACCCTGACCCAACGATCTGACAATTGCGTGATATTACCCTGATCGTCTTTCAGCCTATAGTAAGGATTCATTTTAACAAAATTCTCAAAACTACCATAGGGGGATTCCCTGCCATCGACTACCGTAATGGAGAGCTCATTCTGAAAACGAATTTTATTTTTTGGATTGTAACTAAAATTCAATCCGCCAGAATACTGGTTTCTGCCAGAACCCTTCATCACCCCCGGTCGCGTTTGGTAACGCATATCCACACCATAGCGAAAAGTTTGTGCCCCACCTTCTAAGAAAACGCCATGTTTTTGCCCAACTGCCGTACGTACGGGCTGTGATAGCCAATACGTGTCTATTCCCCCAAGTACATTTGCCAGCTTATGATAGTATAATTCGTCCAATATGTCCTGCGATTGACGTTGTTTCTGACCATCATAGAGCCCTGCAAGCTTCTCATAAGCAAGCTTATCCGTTGCATTTAATAAATTATAACCTGACAAATCTGGCATATTGACATTAGTTTCATGCGTATAGGTCACCTGCAATTTACCTTCTTTGGGAGCCTTGGTAACGATTACCATTACGCCGTTAGCGGCACGTGAACCGTAAATAGCACTCGCCGCCGCATCTTTCAACGTGGTGACACTCTCAATGCGCGTCATATCCAGATCCATTACTTTTTCCAGGCTAACTTCAAAACCATCCAAGATAAAAGCTGGTAAATTCATAGTTGTCGTGACATTATCACGACGCAGTACATCCGTACTTCCACTGGGTAAAGCTGAGGAACCACGCACATTAATATTAGGAAGTGCATTGGGGTTAGAACCAGCTAAATTGTTGGGCAAAATTTTAAAAGAAGGATCAAATACCTGCATGGCCTGTAGGACGTTTTGTGGATTTACCTGTCGTAGTTCATCCCCGCTTTTGGTAATCGCAGTTCCGGTATAGGAATCTTTTTTTAACACCTGATAACCCGTCACAACGACCTGTTCCAACGCATTTGCCTCCTCTTCCATCTGCACGTTGTACTCCTCTTTATTTTCTACCAGGTTGAGGGTAAAGTTTTTATAGCCAACCATACTTAATGTAAGCGGTTGCATAGTACCGGCGAAAGAAAATCGTCCATCCTTATCCGCTACCGCAATGGCATTGCCCATTTGTGAAATATTCACTCCCGAGAGTGGCTTACGGTCTTTACCGACGACTTGTCCCCGGACCTGCAGCTGAGATGGCTTATCCAACGGGGAACGGTTTTTAGGTTCGGTTTTCCGCGGACTGGCTTTCCTTTCCAGGAAAATTGTCTTCGATTCAATTGTGTAGCCGATTTCCTGCGGACTTAAAATTTTATCAAGAAATAATTTAAGAGGCATCTTGTCCGCTTTGATTGAAATTGGTCGGGCCGATTCCAAAATCTTTTTTGCTCCCAAGACTTCGTAATTTGTCTGGAGCTTGACAGCCTGGAGCACATCCATTAAAGGAACATTGTGTCCGGCATAGGTGACGGTTTGTGCGTTTACCTTATGGCCTAGCTGGAGTAAGACAGCAAAAAGTAGCCATAAAAGGGGTCTGGTCGCTTGTGAAAAACAACTTAATTTCATTAATTCTAGTTAGTTTAGTTAGGTTAGATTGCAGGATTCACTGCCCAATTTGTTAATTCATATTGTATGGTAATGTATAATTTTACGTTTTTTACTGCCCTCCTTTCTGTCCTTTAGGATCACTTTTTTCAATGATGAGTTTTCCATCGTCCGTCAATTGATACGACAAATCCTGGTCTTTTAATATTTTCAGGATGGTAGATAATTTACTCGTTCTGAATGTTCCTCCGAAAAAGGAGACATCAGGTACATCGCCCTTATAGACAACATCAACTGCATACCATTGGGACAGTTCATCCATCACTTGTCGAAGTGACTTTCCATCAAAGTTAAATTTGCCGTATACCCAAGCCATCTCCTGCTGCACATTGACCGGATGTCTGGACAGCTCCGCACCGGTGCTGACAGACTGATCGCCGGGCATCAAAGTGATTTTTTGGCCTTTAATCAGTTCTTTTACCTGCACTTTCCCCTCTAACAATGTTGTTTTTGTCTGCGCTGCTGCTGGATAAGCATTGATATTGAAATGCGTCCCCAATACCTGTACCTCCTGATTTTTGGTCCGCACGATAAAAGGCTGATCCTTTCGTTTGGCAACTTCAAAATAGGCCTCTCCCCGAAGGCTGACTTCCCGTTTATCTTTAGCAAATACTGTTGGATAAGATAGTGTCGTTCCTGCATTTAGCTTGACCATAGTACCGTCGGGCAAGGTGACCTCGTAAGTACCCCCACGCGGCGTTTCTATTTTGGCAGACACCGCGGCATCGATCGATGCAACTTCATGGCCGTCATCATAGCGTATTCCGCTACCATTGATATGCACTTGTTTTTCTCCCTTGTTTAGCTCATACCGTCTGCCATCTGAGAGCGTTATGATGGCCTGATTAGAAGCTGGAAGCCGATCATTTACAACTCCCAACTGCACTTCTGCCGACCGGCTGTTATCCCTATTCCAATACCAGACAACACTGAGGGCAAGTAGTACGCTAGCTGCTGCAGCATAAGGCCATAGGCGTTTCAGCAGTGCAGGCCGTCTCGTTGTTGGCTGAAAGGAAATTTTATTTTTTAGCGACTCAAAATTACGTCGCTTTTCAAAATGCTGCAGACTAGCATACGCTTCACGCTGCCGCTGTCCATCCAGACAACGTTGATAGATCTCTTTGTTCGATGCTGATTCTTGCAACCAGTTTTCCAAAAAAAGACGGTCTTCGCCTGTTAGCGTTCCTTGCAATTCCTGGAGGACCAGCGCACTGATACGGATAAGTTTTTCTTCTTCTTTAGGATCCATTTTGAGCTATTTCATCTATAGATACCACACCGATTTAAAAAAGTACTAAAGACAGTTAAAAAAAATTATAATTTTCCAAAAAGAACAATCAATGAGAGTAGATAATTGAAGGAATCTCGTTTCAAATGTTCGCGCAGAAGGCTCAGAGCACGTAATTTTTGATTTTTCACGGTTTGAATACTGATCTGCAATAGATCAGCAACCTCCTGATTGCTGTTGCCTTCGAGGTAGCTCAGCTGTATGATTTCCCGTGCTTTGGGCGGGAGCTTCTGAATGGCTTCGTAGAGTTCGGCCATTGCTTCGGCGTAGACAATTTCATGTAAATGCGATTTTTGATCCTGTTCCTGCTGTGCAACATAGCTATCGACCCGATTCAGCCTACGCATTCGGGCTGTCTGCTGATTGAGTCCTACATGGCGCGTTGCCTGATAAAGCGCCGCTTTCAGATGCGACAAGCTGTCAAAGCTCCGCTTGCCATGCCACAAGCGAATAAAGCCCTCCTCGGCAATATCTTCTGCTTCTTTACTTTCATCCACAAAGCTTGAGGCGTATAAACAAATGCGATTGAAATAACGGTTGTATACATGCGCGCAAGCCTGCTCTTTCCCTTTTAGGAAATCTTCAAGCAGCTCTTTTTCGCTCGTATAGTTCATCTGTAGATTCGTTTAGCTAGAGGTCAATCTTTTCGTGGATAAAGATAACTAAAAAGAATTGATACTTCCTATCGACGACTTATCCCTAAATTCTTCCTACTAATTTTTCAAAATTTCTCCATATAAGCCATAAATTTTTCGGCGAACAGGATCAAAAAGAAAGCAAAGTCAATAATATATTCAGATCTACTCGGTTGCTCTTGTTTTTCTGTTGACAAATCTGCTACCTTTGAGCCGTGGCATTCTAAAGCCAACCTAACCCAATAAATCAACCTGTTCGCAATATGACACCTTGCTCAAAAAAAAATTCTGATCAAACAGTCTTCCACTACATCATTATTTGGGCGATTTTGTGCCTAGCCACCTATCCCGCTAACTGCTTAGCGCAGACAAGCAAGTCGCCTGATCACGACATACCGAAATCTACCCTTTTCCGGGCAATGGCGGCATCGATAAAAATGTTTGGTATTGACAGTATCAGCGGCCAGCAAAACAGTGCCCCTTTCAGTGGTGTTATTGTATCTGTGGATGGAGCTATCCTTACAGTGGCACATTCCACAAAGCCGGGCAATTTCTATCGCGTAATTTTCCCCGATGGCAAGCAGGGAGTCGCCAAGGCGCTCGGAAGACTGGTCGTGGATCAACAGAGCAACTTGCCCGATATTGCTATGATGAAGATGCAGGGTGAAGGCCCCTGGCCCTTTGCTGAAATGGGCTGGTCATCATCTATCGCTGAAAACCAGTTCTGCTTTGGACTATCTTATCCTGAAACACTCCCCTTCTACATTCCCTTTTTGCGTACCGGGCGTATTCTAAAAAAAATGGACGACTATGGTTTTATTCAAAGCAGCAGCATCATGGAACCGGGAGATTCCGGAGGCCCATTGTTTGATGCCCTAGGTCGGGTCATTGGCCTTCACAGCCGTATCGATAGTCCTGAGGGCATCAATTTTGAGGTCCCTGTAAATAGCTACCGTAAATATTGGCAGTCGCTCAGCCACCCAGTCGCTATCGACACTTATCCCAGTCTAAGCGATTCGATCGGTAGCGATCCTGAGCAGCAGAAACTATTGGAATTGGCGCTAAAAAAACAGGCAAAACATCCAAAGACAAACTTTCAGTCCATAAGAATTAGCAGTATTTTAAAAGACGACAGTATTTCTATATTAGGAACGGTATTTCAATTGCGCAACAAGAAGCAGGTGATCTTATCCAAAAGTAGTTTAGTTGGCAAAGCGCCAATTGTTAAAATTGGCAAGAAGGTCTACGCCTTAAAAGTCCTGCTTAGAGACGAAAAAAGCGACTTGGTGGCACTCACGGGTGATCATAAATTTCCGTCGATCGCCATATCGGAAATTGCGCAGCAAGGTATACCGGATACACTGGTGGGTTTAAATTTATGGTCACTGCTTACCTCCAATCAGCGCAAAACCGGTGTCCTGGGCATGTCGTCCCGCACCTTCCCACGTATACCTGTTCCAGGAACTTTCGATGCACAGATGCGGGAGCTAGACGGTCTTCCAACCTTAACAAAAGTAGATAGCATGGGAGCAGCAGCCCACGCCGGACTCCAAGTCGGCGACCATATGATTGCATTAAATGGTCATGATGTAGCAAGTGCCGTCAAAATCAATGCGGCCATGCAACAATTTTCTGCAGGCGATACGCTACAGGTTCAATACCGACGGGGAGCAGCGGATTTTCATACCAAGGTCATCCTTTCCAAATGGCCAACCAGGGAAAATCCACATCCGGCAAACAACATTCCCAAAGGAAAATCAGTTCGTAGGGACCACTTTCCAAGTGTGTTTCTTCACGATTCACGCATTCATGCCGATGAATGTGGAAGTCCGATAGTCGATAGCAATGGCCATTTTATAGGCATCAACATTGCACGTTTCAGTCATACTGCTTGTCTAGCTATTCCTAGAGATGCTGTATTAAAGTTTTTATCCAATGTCGAACAGCTGCTGTAGCACGTAAATAGATCACATCATTAGGTAATTTTTAGTACTGTTGCGATATCATTTTGAACGAAACTGTCGGGTACCTGAACCTCAAGAGCATCGTCGAGCTGCCGAAAGGATATCCGATCATTAACGCCCAGTAGCTGTACCCTGCTGACCACACGGGTATTGGGTGCGGAACGCCCCAATGACTTGATTTTAATCGGCTTTTCAGTAGGTATTCCCATAATAAAGGCATACAGTACATTTCCCTTTGTCGTAAAACGAACATCATCACTGGTAAAAGCCTTTCCCTTTCCCTCGTTGAACCCCTGAACATTAAGCGAAGGCGCTTCCTCCTGTGCAGGGCCCTCACCAAAAATACGCCATGGTCTTGTTCCTATAATAGCTTCCCGGTGTACAGCCATCCAGCCCCCTATCCCCTCGACCACTGCTCTAGCTTTGTCATCGATAGATCCATCACCGCGCAGGGGTACACTCAACAATAGGTTACCATTTTTGCTGACCACGTCTATCAGCATATGAATAACGGTCTTGGCAGATTTATATTGATCATTATCATAGATCCGCCGGTCATAATGCCAGGATCCTATGCAGGTACAAGTCTGCCAGGGTTGCGGCTCGATGGCATTACTCTGCCCCCGTTCGATATCCCATACCAGACATTTACGCTGTTGTTCATTGAGGATTTTACCATTAATTACCACATCAACCTTGCCTTTATTGGCCTGCATGCTTTTATTATAAAAATCAGCGGCTATCTCCAGCCCAACATTGCTTATCGGCCAGAGCGGCAGGACGGTATCATCAAAATAAACGATATCGGGTTTGTAATTGTTGATCAATTCCAGGGTCCGGGCCTTAAAATTTTCGCAATACGCCTTTGTTGGTACACTTACCCCCGAATTTACATCCCAATGCCATTGCCGATGAACGGTGTTATCATCCTTACTATCCAAACTAGGCGCATGATCCTGTGCATAAAGTTCCTGCGGATCGTATGCTGCCCACCATTGTCCTGCGCCATCCTTTTTCGTTAATTTCCCATCATAGGGTATACCGGCAAACTTACCTTCTTTATCACTCCGCTGTGCAGTTTCATACCAGGTCCAAGCATGTGCCGCGTGTACACTTACGCCAAACTTAAGACCTCTTTTTCTTGCGGAACGTTCCCAGCCTTTTACAATATCTTTCTTAGGGCCAACATTTACACTATTCCATTTATGGTGGCTGCTGTGGTAAAGGTCTAGATTATCGTGATGGTTGGCCAGTGCCATAAAATACTGTGCACCGGCATTCTTATATAGTTCCATCAGCTCCTCCGGATTCCAGTTTTCGGCTTTCCACCGATGGATCACATCCTTAAAACCGAAGACAGAAGGATGTCCGTATTTTTCAAGATGATATTGATATTGGTCCGATCCCTCCTGATACATACCACGGGCGTACCAATCACCCCGTTCGGGCTCGCATTGTGGTCCCCAATGCGCCCAGATGCCAAATTTGGCATCGCGAAACCAATCAGGTACCTGATAATTTTCAAGTGAGCGCCAATCGGGATGAAAAGGAGCTTTCCCTAGATATGCGTGGGCAGCTCCAAATTTACCAAGGAAAAGGGTCGGAATAGTTGCACCGAGAAACTTAATTGCTGTTCTTCTATCCATTATACGATAATCTTCGGTCAGAATGCTTCGGCCTAAAAGTATGGGACAAAGTCATTCGGTTTATAATTTGTTATCTTCTTTCCTAACAAAAGTACCAGTATTGAACCATCAAAGAAACTACATAATCGATGAATACTTGCACAATATCGATATTGGTGTTTTACCGAAGCATGGTATAATAATTTATAATCTTTTGGAGAAATATCAACAATATTTCACATCTTTGAAACAGTTTATGCAATCGATTGAATTAACCATTTAACGCATATTTCGGATATTTTTCCGACCTATTTTTAAAAGAAAAAAAAAAGATAAACTTAATGGAATATTTTCCGCTATTGAAACACCGTTCTGATGAAATCATAAAATTCATTGCGAATTGCGGTATATTTTCCTTACTGCTCAACACGGGTAAGGTCATCCATTTTACACCAGACGATCCCGATCATTTTATCGAATGGTTAAGTAAGAAGGGAATCAAAAACATCAAAGGACAACAATCCGTTCATCCAAGGGAAGAAGAGATTGCTGTCTAACTTAATTTTGGGGTAAATCAGTGGTGTTGGTAGGGGGGAAAGTCCAGCCATAGATCCAATCCAGCTGTTGAATTTGTTTGTCGATAAAGTAAGGAAGCAGGCGATCGCGAAACCAGGCCGCTATTGGGTTTGTTTTTGTTTTAGTATCCCCCACTTTTCGGGCACTTGCTATGATTTTTTCGACTCGGGGCTGACGTAGCGACTGAAAAAGTTCAAAAGCTTTTTGGTAATCCCGATGCCTTTTCAAAAGCTCTGCGAGCACTACTGTATCTTCCAGGGCAAGTGCAGCTCCCTGCCCGATATGAGGCGAGATGCCATGCGCTGCATCGCCAATAAGACAAACCCGCCCCTTGTACCATTTAGGCAACCTAGGCAAATCATAAACCGGATAGGCTATGATCTCATGGCTGTTGGTTATAATTTTGGAAAACAATGGATCGTCATTTTTATGAATGTCGAGCAGCTGCTGCTGAATTTCGCCTTTCAGCGTTTTCCTAATTTCCGTAGAGCTCGGTTCCTGCGCTCTAAAATAATTATTGAACCACCATACTTCACCTTTATCGGAAACCGAATAGGCAAAAAAACCACGTTCAGCAAAGGTCATCTGTATGGATTCCGACGGCTTAGCGAGCTCTGGCAGCCAAGCATAACCACCGGTCGAGATCAGCTTGCTATATCGAAGTACAGATAAATCTGGAAATAAACGATTTCTGACGGTCGAAAACATACCGTCACAGGCGATCATCAGGTCTCCGGAAACCGAAGTTCCGTCGGCAAAATAGGCGGTAACACCATCTTCTGCTTCCTGAAAACTGACGAACGTTTTACCATATCTTATCTTTATACCCGCATCTGCCGCCGCTTCCCGAATATGCTTATTCAGGTTTGCCCGTCTTAATTGAAGGGTTTCAACCGTATATTTTTGCAGTTGATATTGGGTATCAAGCTTGGCGATCTGTTTTCCCCGTGCATTGAAAAAAATCATTGAAGCGCTTGTATAGTCCTCTTTTAGCGCATTTAAATCCACAAATTCCTTCAACACATTCAATCCATTCGGGCTAAGCCCCAAAAAGGCCCCCTCCTGCCTATTGCTGTCCATTCGGGATTCGAAAATTTCAACGTCATCACCTATTTTTCTGAGCTGCAATGCCAGTATTGGCCCAGCAGCACCAGCGCCGATAATAATCACTTTCTTATTCATCGTCTTTTTCTTTAATTTTTAATCCGGGTATCAGTAAAAAATTGAGCACAAAAAATAGGGCCACCCGCAAGTCATTCAAATGGCGCCATTGCGCAGCTTTCTCTTTTAGGATAAGGTCCACAGTATCATTGTGAGGCAATCGCTGAAATTCCATCAGCGTGGGTGCAAAGTAGATCAAAGTCCAGATCCGAATGCCCAGATGGGCCAAAAATACCGCCACCATCAAATTTCGGCGCTTTTTTATTTTCCAATTATAACATAAAGCGACGATAAAGATAATTTCATGCAGGCTGTGCATCACAATCCAGAAAACCTTAAAATCCAGAGCATAGGATTTCTGAAAGACAATCAGGGAAGAAGGTGGCGCTGCTGTCCATGCAGGCACCATGAGTGCTGTTTCCCAAAGCTGGGCACCATTCATCAGAAAGTATGCGCAGATGGAATAAAACAGCCATTGGGTAGCTTTGGAGAATGTATGGGTATTTTGCATATCGAGTAATTATCGTTAATTTTCAGTACAAAACTACCTCGCTTCCATCGCATCAACTTGCAAAAAAAGGAGTAAAACTAGTAAATTAGGGAACCATGGGATTTGAATTCAAAAATGAAGGAAAGCCATTTAAAATGGCTTTTGATGAAGACAGCTTTAGGGGCAGGGATTTTAAAGATGAGGTCTTTAAAATCAAGCTGCCTGATGGTGAGCTCTCATCAAAACAATGGATTTTTGACGGGATCAAAATCCTGTATGCAGAAGCCGATCTCGACAGGCCGGCTGAACTTGACTGGACAGGCGATACAGAACTGGTAAGCATGCATTTTAACCTGCAAGGGAGCACATCAATCCAACAGGATGGGATGAACGGGACTTTTGAACTGAAAAAAAATCAACACAATTTATTCTACGGTACACAGGCTTCGGGTAAAATGAGGTTTGATGAACTAAAAATGAAATCCTTTATGATCCAATTTCAGAAGGATGCCTTTTTGGATATATCAAAAAATGGAAATGAATCCCTCCAAAGATTTGCGGACAAGATCGTATCAGGTAGTCCCACCGCATTTTCAGACAGCAATTTAAACATCGATTTATCACAGCTGAACTGTATCCGTTCGATTTTGAACTGCGATTACTCGGCCGGTCTCAAGAAGATGTTTTTTCTGTCAAAGACGATTGAATTACTGGTCTTACAGGCCGAATCTTTTCATAACAGCCGATTTTCAGCAGCAGCCTATCTAAAATATGATGAAGATAAAGAACGGATTATATTTGCCCGCGATTACCTGGTCAAAAATATGGAGTCGCCACCTTCGCTGATTGAGCTGGCAAAGATAGTGGGTATAAATGAATACAAACTCAAACGGGGATTTAAAGAGGTATTCCATCAAACCGCATTTTCCTATCTTTCCGATCTGCGTCTGGAGCTGGCAAAAAACCAGCTGCTCGAGGGTAAAAAACAAGCCACTGAAATCGCTTTTGAACTGGGCTACTGTTCACTGCAGCATTTTAGCAGTGCGTTTAAGAAAAAGTTTGCCATCAGCCCCAATCAGGTCAGACCATGAGCGTACACCAAAGAAACAACTTATCGATCAGTCCAAGGTATTCATCACTTGTATTAAACTTCGCATATCCTGCTGAATAGCACGAATAGTCGCCTGCAATTCATTGTGCATATTGGCCAGATCGTGTAGTTCCCCAGCAGCAAAAGTTCCACCATCTCTAAAATACAACTGCTGAAGGGGACTATCCTGCTGATCGTCCAACCCATAACGGAGCCAGCGTTGCCGCGTTGTTTCGATCAGCGAGTGATTTTCAGAATTGCTAAATTTCTTCTCCGATAAAATCCCCCAGACCGAGTTCGGATAGATCAGGGCCTTATTATTCTGATACCAGATACTTTCAAGCATATTGCGCTGCAGCTGCATCTTGACCTTTTTGCCTTTGGGGTTGAGGGTCATAAATCCCAAAACCGCTGTGCCTACCCCTCCGGCGATGCTCAGTCCATTATTGAGGTCGTCATTCTTGACCGTAGTTGCTGTCACAGCTGTCACAGCCCCCAGAAGGATAGAAGCCACCGTCAAACGGGTCTGCGTTTTCGCATTCAGTTCGTCCATATAACCTGCTAGCTTATCGATACGTTCACCATTGCAGTCCAGCTCTGCTGCAATAGCATTCAATTCCGTTTCAAACAGCATATACTTTTCGATCATCTGTTGTCTCGCAGCCAATTTTAGCGGTGCATTAGCCGGACTATCCAAATATTGGATAAGTGGTGCTGTCAAATTGAGGTATTTGATCAGTACAAAATCATGATAAGAAAAAACATTCCTTATCCGGATACTATCCTTAGCAGTGATTTCCTGTATCGGAATTGAGGTATAGGCCACATTGGGCGCACAGTAGTTTGTCGTCAAGGTATGCACCTGAACATTGTTGATCAGCGTGGAACAACCTGTCAACAGCAATAGGGACAAAAAGAGAAATGATCTGAGCGTTACAAGAAGTCTATTCATTGCCTAAGGTTATGCCTTGTTTTTTAAAACAATAAGCTTATCAGAATGTTTTTGATAAGCCATACTTTTAACTTGTATAAGAAAACCCACCTTTATTTTTTTTGAAAATCCTTCCGTAGGAGCTTTCAAAAGATATTTTTTTAATATATTTAAATAGAAGACAATAATGAATTGCCGACAACGCGCTGCCATTGCGAATAAACCAGCTTAGCAACAAACAAGATAGCATATTTATGAAGAAGACCACTTTTCGGAACCTATTTATCGCCCTGTCCTTTATTGTGATCCTATTGCCTATATACCCCTCCATCCAGTCTTATTTTAGCAAAAGGTGCATTACAGAAAAATATGGCGTCGATTACAATGAACAGCGCAAAAAACTGGGTTTATATATCCTTCCAGCCAGCTGGGGCCGAAGAAATCTCGATTCCTGCATCATCTGGTACAATCCAAGCGGCCATGTAGGACATCGCTGGAAAAATATAGCTTTCAAGGGTTGTAACATACAAAATGAACTTGATCTTTTCGCTTTCGGATATGACGCCGAAAAGAAGCTATACACCAAGGTACTGGAAGTGGAGGCCATTTATGATGTACAGGCAAAAGTTGTGGATATCCGCTATAAAGTGCAGACGGCATCATCCAGCAGACCCACTACAAAAGCTGAGGCTGATTCGTTGATCCGGACGCTGGGGAATGTTGATCCCAAGTGATCCTTCCATAGTAATCGCTAGCCGCCGCGGTAATCAGATTAACGATCGTCCGTAGAAACCTAAAAAATTCTCTTGAAACACCAGGAGAATCAGCTTACTTCCAAATCCTGAGGGTATCAAATACAGCGTAGCCCAACTGGTTATTGCCGGCAAGCTGATAGAGTCCTACCCGAAGCTTTATTCCGTTCAGATCCTTTCGTAGAAATGGCGTATTGGGAAGATCCTTCCACTTCATGCCATCGGCCGAGCAGCGCAAAAAGAAATAATCGCCCACTTTTTGGATCTGGAGGTAGGGCAAAAAATTTAGGCCCGTCCCCGTGTTTCCTTCCTGAAAAACCTGTGGTCCAATGCTCCGCGATAGATTTCCCAGGTTCCACCCGGTCAAAATACAATTGTTGATGTAAGCATTTGTGCTGTCTGCTCGCTGAATCATGATTCCTGCTTCATTGGATGTACGGGTTTTACTTTCCAGTCCGACCACATCGCTGACCTTGACTTCCAGCGTAAAATCCCCCTCAAGTTCTTTATAAATGAATGGTACCGGGAACGCTACATCACCCCATTTCGTATCTTTGGACTGGATTCTTCCACTATCGATTTGCCAGGATATCGCTGTCTGTGTACTATCGTCCCATACATTGGCCTGATAGCCATCCCAAAAAGGAATTTTCTTATCCGCGGCCTTATCATTCGGCAGATTAGATGCCCGGAGCAGAGACGGTTTTTGCTCCGGTACAGACTTTACCAAAGCCCTGCTCACATGACCAAAGGCATCCTTTGCCAAAATTTCGATCGATTTGCCGATTTCGGAGGCCCCAAAAAGATAGTAGGGCTCCTGCTTCCAGCCTGAGCTTCCGCTTTCGGAACGGAACAGATACCATAGTCCCCACTGTTTTTCGACCTGCACAAAAATCTGATCGGCATTGATAAAGCGCGGCGGAGAAAGCACCACCGGTGCAACACGATCGAGACCGCTAACCAATCCCTCCTTCCATAGCCTAAATTTTGTATTCACCTCACCTGCATTCAGCGTATGGGGGTATACACGAAAGAAATGTAAAGGATGGGCCAGTTCGATTTTGTTCTCTTTTACCTGCAGCAGCTTATTAGCCAAAGCTGGCTTTTCGACCTTCCCATTCCGGTAAAAGATTTTGTTGCTGCCATCAACAACAACAACCCCATGCTGCCATGCCCCACCATCATACCAGTCAAAATCCATCGCGTAATCTTTTCGCTGCAATAGCGTAGTCAAAGCTCCCGCCGCAAAGGCCTTTCCGCGTAGTGCGAGTCTATTTCCCTGAACAACAACTTCCCCATCTTGCACCGTCACCAGCGTATCTAGTGCTGTCCCCTGGTTTCTCAACGTATTGACCTTTCCCAGATTTAAATCATCAGTTTGCAGCGCAAAGAAGTGCTGTTTGGGAACCTCATTTGCCAGTTTGGCCACAGATTCCTCATCTAGACTTGTATTATAGAAATGCAAACTAGCAACATAACCCGAAAAATTCTGGTCCAGTATATCCGAAGCTCCAAGGACAAAAGATTCCCCCGGATTGACAAATAGCATCCTATTTTCCTTGCGCTCCAGTTTTCCATCGACATAAATAGACTCCTCATAACCATCAAAAGATAGCACTAGATGATGCCAGGTATTCGGACTGGGTACCGAGGAATAGCCCATATCAGGCCAGGATCCGTGGATGACCGCCCCCTGCTTCGGGTCGCTGCCGTAACCAAATATCGCTTTGCTGAGCTCCTGCGCCCCCGACGACCAAGCAATCAGCTGCTCAAGCCTTTCAATTGCTGGATTATTGACCCACAGCGCAAGACTGTAAGAACTATTCCCAGCCAGGGATTTTGGTACAGCAAAGTTCGAACGCAATGCCGTGGTTCCATCAAAGAAAAAGGCCTTCTTCCCCTGATAGTTTTTAATGGCCAGAGCTTGTTCTGTCCTGAATGCCCCCTGCAGAGAACCCTTATTTTGAATATAAGAGAGCTGCTCTCCTTCGCGATAATCCATGGCATCAATATGCAGCAGATCTAGTCGTTTTACGCCGCTGGCAGGCATCTGCTGCGGCAAGGACCATACCGTTTCTTGTGCAAGCCGCTGGGCATATACCCGCATATTCCACAGCCCGCGCGGCAGCCCATTCAACTGCGCATTCAGCACCTGAAGCCTAACATATCTTGCCCTTGTTTTACTATGCTCCACAATCGGGCTTGCCCAGCGGTTATTGGCCGACCTATCGGCGAAAACCGTCCACGAGTCGCCGTCTACGGAAGTTTCTAGCCGATATTGATAGGCATAAGTTGGATATTCAAACTGAATAGAAATCGTCTGTACTGTCTCGGCCTTGCCCAAGTCAATCGTTATCCAGGCCGGTCCCATATTATTTTTTGCCCGCCAGAGCGTCCCATTATTATGATCGACCGCGAAAGAAGGTCTAAAATCGTTGTTGTAGAACGAGGAAGCTTTTACCGTTTTACCGAAGGCAAGGTCCTCTGGCCCCGCAGCCGACGGAAGCAGGTCCGCAACACCTTGATGCGTCGGCTTTACCTTTTCGATATCGCCCTCCGCTGTAAAAAAAAGCTCATCTAGCGCAACCTGACGATGAAAACCACCACCCGAATGCGGATTATTGTGTCTGTGATAAACGATAAAGTAGCGATTATCCTGCTCGAGTATACTATGGTGCCCCGGACCATGAATACTGCCATCCGTGTTAGTGACCAATACCGGATTTTGTGATGGATATTCAAAAGGGCCCATAGGACCGGTTTTACTTTTAACATACTGCACACGGTAAGTCTCATCTTCGCAATGTCCCGAGGAATACATCAAATAATAAATGCCCTTGCGCTTAAACATATAGGGAGCCTCAAAAAATTCCTTTGCTACCGTATTGGGGATCAACTGTACCTTTTCAAAGCTTTTCATATCCTCGTTCAGCAGCCCCACAGCACATCCGTGATCGGGATAGATGCCCCAGGTCCCCCAATACATATAGATACGGCCATCGTCGTCGCGGAAAGTCTGTCCATCGAGGGTGATCACCCCCGGAATCCTATAGTTAGGAATGATCGATTTGCCATCCGGGGCCAACGGTTCCCAAGGACCTGTCGGATGATCCGACACTGCTCCAAAGATCTCCACTGGCTGACTATAATACAGGTAATACCTCCCGTCGTATCCCTGCGTCATATCAGGTGCCCAATACCAGTGCGTATTGGGCCAGTTCATCGGCCGAATTGTCCAATTCTTCAAATCCTTGGAGGTCCATACCTGCGATGGTCCGGCCCCCCAGCCATTGCCATCGGTTGTGGCATAGATATAATAGGTATCACCAATTTTTTTAATGGTCGGATCGGCGAAATAGCCCGGCAGCAATGGATTCAGCACATTCGGCTGCTGCCAAGGTGTTAAAGACTGCGCAAAAGTCGTCCCCGAGGACAAGAGCAGTATAGCCAAAACTGTAAAATAAAGATAATGCTTCCTCATAGCGCAAAGTTTATCGGTTGAAAAAGACAGCTTCTTCAGTCAATTTTATAATAAATAAAACCTATGATAAATGTCAATTTTACATTAAATTTATAAATCAGGAACAACATGACAAATTTTAAGGTCAAATCGGTTAAAAATGGGCTATTGAAGGTTAAAATCTACCCATAAATACAAGCTGTAATCGTCCATCTTTGTAAGAGCAATGACCTTCGCTGTCTTATCATGAGTAATAAAATATCTAAAATGAATCTTAAAAAAAGCTATTGGATCCTATTTGCGCTCGTATGTACCCAGTTTCCAAGCCGCGTATATAGCCAGCAGGATGAACATCCCGTATGGAAAGCTGTCAAAGCGCAACAAGCCACCTTGGGCGTAGAAGAGGGAGCCAAAAGCTTTACCCTCAAAAATCTGCATGTGGCGATCCTCAATGCATCGCAGACCCTCTCCTCCTTTCGTCCCAACGGTAGCGAAAAGGATTTTGACTATACACCTGTTGAACTTCTGCACAAAAGGGACCGTAACCAGTTTTTTCATATCGGCGATATCACGATCAGTTTGCGCCGACAGGGCGATACCACATGGACAGCTTATTCATCGGCTGCGGACCGGAAGCCTGTAAAAGCGCTCAGCCCTGCAAAAAATAGCCTAGCCAGTGCCGATATCAGCCCTACACTTAGCAATATCCCATTAAAGGTTGTCCGCAGCTGGCAGGATGATCAGGGTGATCTGATCCTGAGCTTTGAACTGACAAACCCCAACGATTATCCCATCGAAATTGGTTCGCTGGGTATTCCCCTTCCATTCAACAACAACATGGACTGGAAAAACCTCGATCAGGCGCATGCCCAGAATGTCTTTTTTGATCCCTATATCGGCCGGGATGCCGGCTACTTACAGGTCAACCGTTTACATGGCCGTGGCCCGAGTCTGCTGGTATTACCCTACAAGAATGCGGGCTTTGAAGCCTACAATCCGCTCAACAGCGATCCGACACCCCGCAGTATTACCTTTGAGGGATTTCACGAATGGCTGATCCACAGTAAGGCGCATGCCGATACCGACTGGAAGGGTGTAGAGCAGTGGAATACACCGACCTCGACCGTATTGAAACCCCGTGAATCCAAAACCTTTGCACTCAAATTTGTCCTTGCGCCGAGCATCCGTGACATTGAGTCGGAATTATTGAAAAACAACAGACCTGTGGCAGTGGGCACTCCGGGTTATGTCCTTCCTATGGACAATCCCGCCAAGCTTTTTGTCAAACACAATCAGGCTATCAAAAGTGTCAGCGTCTATCCCGAAGGTGCGCTGACCCTAACAAAAAAAGGGAATACCCCACATCAATGGACCGAATACCAGGTACAGGGCAACCGCTGGGGACGTGCCCGTCTGACGATCAACTACCGAGATGGCATGACGCAGACGATTCACTATAAAGTGATCAAATCGGAAAAAGAAGTCGTACAGGACCTGGGTCATTTCCTCACCACCAAGCAGTGGTATGAAAATGATAAAGATCTATTTGGCCGGTCACCATCTGTTATATCGTATGACTACGAAGAACAGCAGCCCATCACCCAAAATAAGAGCGCCTGGTTTGCGGGTTTAAGTGACGAAGCTGGTGCAGCAAGCTGGCTGGCAGCCATGATGAAGCAAGTGCTGCAGCCCGATCTGCAGGAGATAGCCAAGCTTAAGCGATTTGTCAATGAAACCCTCTACGGCCGCATCCAGCATCGGGAAGGTGACAAGAAATACGGCGTTGTCAAAAGCCTCTTTTATTATGAACCTGATTCCATGCCCGCCGGCACCTACCGGTCGGATATCAACTGGAAGACTTGGGCTGCTTGGCCGAAAAAAGAAGCCGATGATATTGGCCGGTCTTACAATTATCCACACGTTGCGGCAGCACATTGGGTCATGTATCGCCTTGCACGCAATTACACGAATCTCGTCAATGAAGAAAGCTGGCAAACTTACCTCGAAAGAGCTTACCAGACCAGCATGGCCATGGTCGAAAAAGCGCCTTATTATGCCCAGTTCGGTCAGATGGAAGGCAGTATATTCCTGATCGTTCTCAACGACCTGCGCAGGGAGGGGTTGACCCTGATGGCCAATAACCTGGAGGCGGCTATGCGTAAGCGCGCAGAACATTGGAAAACCCTCAATTATCCTTTCGGAAGCGAAATGCCCTGGGACTCCACCGGTCAGGAAGAAGTATACCTGTGGTCCCGCTTTTTTGGTTTCGACGACAAAGCCCAGGTGACACTCAATGCCATTATTGCCTACATGCCTACGGTACCGCACTGGGGTTACAATGGCAGCGCACGCCGATATTGGGACTTTGTATATGGCGGTAAGCTTTCCCGCATCGAGCGCCAACTGCATCACTATGGTTCGGCTCTCAATGCCATTCCCGTCCTGACGGCCTATCGCGACCATCCCGATGATTTTTACCTGCTCCGTATCGGTCATGCCGGCATGATGGGCGCACTGGCCAATGTCACCCAAGATGGTTTTGGCCCCGGAGCATTCCACTCCTACCCTTCCACACTGGCCAATGATGGAATATCCGGAGACTACGGAACGGGATTTTATGGCTATGCTGTCAACTCGGGAACCTATATTGTTGAGCATCCTGAATTTGGCTGGCTCGCTTTTAGTGGCAACCTCAAAACAGAGAAACAACAGGTGAAAGTTGCCCTGACAACAGCTTCCAAGGGCCGTATATTCCTGGCTAAAGAAAATCTCTGGCTGACGACAGATGCAGGTGAGATTGCCGAACTGCACTACGATCAGAAAGACCGCAGCGTTACACTGGTTTTCAACAGTAATCCAGCCCAGAATATCGCGCATATTTTGCTCAATGTAAATCCCGAAAGCCATTATGAGCTGGAAGGAATCAGCAAGGATCAACTGAACCGCTATGAAATTCCCTTGTCGAAGAAAACAGTAAAACTGAAAAAGCTGCCCTAGAACAGCATGCAGAAAGCAGCCTGCTTAAACACAGGTTATCTATAAAAAAGCTATATACACTATATGTAGGCAGTCATAAGACAGTACCAAAATCGGGTTTCCATTTAGCTGGAAGCCCGATTTTGTTTAGCTGGCAATGTAAAAGCCTATTTATTTAAAAAATAATCTACTAATTTTATAGACTTTATTTTTTATTCCCTATATTTGCTTATCATATTCAATCAACTAAACTTTTTTAACATTTAAGATCCTTTATGAAAAATCAACAATCCCACATCGTATCCATGCGAATGTGCTACTAACAAAAACTGCAGTGCTCTGCTGCTGAAACATTCCCTAGAAATATAGTACAAGTAATCAATTGGCGTTGGCACTTGTTTAATTTTTAACTATTAATCCAAATCTTATGAAAAACATTGGGGTACCGCTGTATTCTATCTATTTTCTATTGTTCTTTTTTTGGGTACAGCCCAGCTATTCACAGGACAAACCCAAACCTATCGTAAACGCGACACTTGAGGGCCGTATCATCGACTCATCAACAAAACAGCCTATCGAAGATGTCACCGTGCAGCTGGATGCTGTTACCCACAGCGTAAAGACCGATCGCGAGGGCAGGTTCCAGTTTGTGACCGGACAGAAACTTCCTTTTAAGGTTAAGTTGAGCCACCTCAACTACAAGTCTCTGTCGCTTGTTATCGACAAAAGTCCCATCCTGATAGCGCTCAGCCCGGCAAACAAAGACCTTGAAGAAGTCGTGGTAACAGGAGTCGCACAAGGTACCAGCCGCAAAAAACTATCCTTTGCACTCACCAAAGTAGACCAGGAGCTGATCGGCACCGTTCCTTCCCTCGATGCTTCCACGAGTCTACGCGGTAAAGTCGCCGGTCTTCGCATCGACCAATCTGGCGGCAACGCCGGAGCATCGGTTTATCTCCGGGGATCAAAGTCGGTCACTGGGGAAATAGAACCTCTTATAGTTGTAGACGGTTTTGTCACAGCACTCAAACTCGCTGACATCAATCCAAATGACATTGAAAGCATCGAAGTTGTAAAGGGAGCAGCTGCTTCGGCATTATATGGAACCCGTGGTGAGGGCGGTGTTATTCAGGTACTGACCAAGAACGGTAAAAAAGAAGGAAAGCTGAATATCAATGTCGACAATGAACTCGGTTATTCCAGTCTTTTATTACTTCCACCGCTTTCTGATCAGCATCATTTCAAGGTCAACCCCGACGGCTCCTTCCTACTGGTTAATGGTGCACGGGTGATCGACTACAAAGAAAATGGTTTTTCGGTCAACCTGCACCCCTATAAAGATTATGTGGACAACACAAAAAATCTATTGGGTCGCACCAGTTATTTCACCAATTCGATTGCTGCTGCCGCAAGCGGAGAAAAATACAATATCTATTTATCTGCGCAGAATCAGCATAAGGGAGGTGTATCTCCGGTCGTTGATGCCGACAAAAGACAAAACATCCTTTTCAATCTAGGTTACAGGGTTTCGCCCAAGATCACGGCAGACCTGACAACACAGTATAGCTTCTTCAATACACCTTCGAGCGCTGTATCTAGCCGTTCAGATGGGTTGCTTTATTCCACCTTGCTCGTCGAGCCCTTTATTGATCTGAGTGAAAAAGACGAGTCCGGCAAATATGTTTATCTGCCCAAAGGAAGCAATCTTTCGGGACAGCAGTGGACCAATCCATTCTATCGGCTAAGCAATGAAGAATACGCCTACCAAACCGAGAATCTCCTGCTCGGCGGAAAACTCCGGTATGCCATCACAGAACACCTGAGTGCCGAGGGAGCAATTTCTTTGCAGACAAAACAGTACAATACCGAAGAATATTACCCCAAAGGTTATCAGACCATCGTTCCGGACGTCGTGCTCAACAATGGCAATTATGCCTTGCGGACCACAAAAAGTACCAGCAAAAACGGTCAGTTTCAGTTAAACTACAACCGCCGCAGCGGTCTTGTGGACTGGGGGCTGACAGCGAAATATGTCTATGAATTTTCGTCCCAGACAGGTTTCAATGCTTCAGGACGTAATCTCACTGCCCCTGTCAAGAGCTTGGATGTGACCGAACCCAGCACGCGGGTCATCGGGTCGTCCTGGGAAAAAACGGTCAATCACGGTTATTTTCTGAATGCCAAATTTGCCTGGGCTGATAAGCTATTTGTGGATGTACTGGGCCGCTTGGACCAAAGTTCAAGATTCGGACGTGACGTAGGTACGGCCTTTTTTCCGCGGATATCCGCCGCATACCGACTCACACAGGATATCCATCTAGCCCCATTGACGGAGTTTAAGCTCCGCGCTGCCTACGGTAAAGCCGGGAGCCTTCCTCCTTTTGGCGCCAAAGACAGCAGGGTCAGCATCACCAATACTGGCGGTGTCAGTTATACCCAAAATGACAATACAGACCTTAAAAGAGCGGTGACCGCCGAGACAGAACTTGGCTTTGATGCGATTCTCTTCAAGCGGTTAAACGTACAGTTCAACTATGCTTTCTCCAATAGTACCAACGACTTTATATCGGTACCTGCCTTTACCCCTATTTCAGGTTCGGCAAGTATCTATGACAATTTAGGTGCTGTGAAGTCCAATTCGCTCGAACTCGAAGTGAACGGCAAGGTACTGGAAAAGAAAAAGTTCAGCTGGTCGTCGGGACTTACTTTCAGCCGTGTCCGCAGCCGCATTACTTCCCTGGGCGATGTTCCCGAATTCACCTACAATGGCTATCGAAAAGCTGTTGGAGCGAGTACCACTGCAATTTATGGGTATAGCATCCATTCAGATCTCGCACAACTGCAAACCAATAGCGATGGCTACGTCATCAATGCCGGTGACGGTACCAAGCGCATAGCCGATTATGTGGTCAATGAATTTGGCGTTGTGGTCGAAAAGGCAGCCCTGGGAACGGCAACCGAAGCGCCCGTATTTTATGTCAATGCAGCCACAGGCAATGCAAAGATCATCGGCGATGCCAATCCGGATTTCATTGTCGGTTTTGCAAATACATTCAACTATGGACGGTTTTCACTTTATAGTGTGCTGGATTGGCAGCAGGGCGGTCAAAAATTCAATGAAACAGCCCAATACCTGACCTATGTCTACCGTTCGCAGTTTTCTGACCGGAGTGCCGCTGCCGGCAAGCCGCTCAATTTCACCACACAAGTATTCAATGCTTCGCAAGTGACCGACTATTGGATCGAAAAAACAACCTATTTGGCCCTTCGGGAGCTTTCTTTGTCCTACAAGCTTCCAACAGAAAAACTTGGGCTAGCGAAGGTCTTAAAAAATGCCAATCTATCCTTAATCGGACGAAACCTATTCATCTGGACAAACTTTAAGGGTGTCAATGTAGACGGCATCGGGCAAGACGGGTTCAATTACCCTTCCTATCGGATCATTTCCGGAAAGCTAACATTCAATTTTTAACCTGACCATCAACATGAAATATATGAGAAAGATATTTTTGGGCATAGCCACTATTTTAGCATTAGGTTCCTGCGAATCGATCGGATTTGATGACCCCTCAACGCTCACCAATGCTGAAGCCGTAGAAAAGATAAAAAGCCTGGGCTATGTACTCACAACAAGCAGTATTCAGACGGCCTTTAATACAACGACCAATAATGCCGGCGGTTCACATTTCAGTCTCTGGGCCGATCAGTCTACCAATACCAACGGCAGCCAGTCCTGGTGGGACTTTGCCAACGAGCCGCGGTTGCGCCTCAATAATAACGCCGCTTACCGTGGAAATGCCGCTGTACGGGAGGTATATTCCAATTTCTATCAATCCAACCTGGACGCCACCAAAGTAATCGATCTGATTGAAAACCAAAAGCTGACAATCTATGACGACAAAGGTGCCGACCGCACCCGGGATTGCCTCATCGGGGCCTACTATGCAAAAGGAGTTTCCCAAGGTTATCTGGGCGCCATATTTGACCGCGGACTGATTGTCGACGATATCAATTTAAAGCTCAAAGAGTTTCCGAATTCCTACAAGGAGCTGATAGAAAATGGCATCAAACATCTGGATAAAACTTTACAGCTTATCGCCGAGACACCCAACCTAAATTTTGATTTTCTGAAAGGAGTAACGATTTCCAAGGCTGACTTAGTCCTGCTGATCAATTCCCTATCGGCCCGCATCCTATCCTCGGTACCACGCGACAAAGCTGAAGCTGAAACCTTAGGCGCCGCACATTGGAACAGAGTTCTTGCCTATGCCGACAAAGGATTTACCAAAGACTTTACCATCACGACGACTGTTGGCGGTTATTATAATGCTTTGGTCGATGTGCTCGAAAGGCCTTATGGGACCGCATCCTATGTTCCGGCCGATATCAAGATCGCCTACCTCGCGGACAAAACAAAGAAAACTCCGAGTGCCTATCCTACAGATAACAGCATTATTTTGGCACCGATTGAGTCGGACGATAAACGTTTCTACCAATATTTCACCTATACAAGTAACTTTGGTATTCTCCTTGAGGCGCGCGGAAGAGGGTTATTCAGCAATTACATGCGGTCCAGATGGATGTACCCAAAATTGTCTACCCTCAATGTCGCCGGTGCTGTCAATCCTTACTTTCTGGCCGAAGAAACACGGTTATTGCGGGCTGAAGCCAAGTATTGGCTCAAAGATTATGAAGGATCAGCAGCAGAGCTAAATGCTACGGAGGCATCACGCAAACAAAAAGGAAACCTTCCCGATGTAACAGCCAGCGCAAACGCGTTGCGTGATGCGATTCACTACGAATATGCAATAGAAATCGATGGTGCTGGCGGAACATTTGTACCCTTTACATTTATGCGCAGAAACGATCTGTTACAGGGCGGGACACCAACGCAATTTCCCATTCCCCAGATCCAACTGGAGCTAATTGGTGAGCCTGTTTACACCTTTGGCGGGAAAGATGCTGCCGGAGAAAAAGGCAAATTTGGCGAACTGGGAACAGCACGTGATAATGGCTGGAAATCAGCTTCGAAATAAGCAGGCGGAGCGACCACACGAACTAACCCCCTATTATATAGGCCTTCTGTTTTCTGCGCTGCACCCAGCAGCGCAAAAACAAAGGCCATTTTTTTAACTCAGCAGCTTTTGTTGAAAAGCAAAACGGATCAGGTCGGCTGTATTTTTGCTTTTGGTCTTGTCCATGAGATTCTGACGGTGCCCTTCGACAGTCCGTTTGCTCAAAAAGATCTTATCTGCAATTTCGACAGCCGTAAACCCATGCGCAATAAGTTCGAGCACGGCAAACTCTCTTTCCGAGATTTCATACTGCGCCAGGCGTGAAGCCACATCCACAGCCGTACTCCGCTCGACATCAAAATTTTCCATAAAACGCAGACCGAAATTGGTCATTAGATATCGATGTCCCTGCGACAACCTCAATAATCCAAAGACAATCTCATCATAATCCCCGCCTTTAGACAAGTACCCCTCTGCGCCGCTGCGAAAAGCTTCGGCTACCTCAGCAGGCTCTTCTATCATAGAGAGTACAGCAAACTTGAGATCCGGGTATATTTTTTTTGCCATCCGGATGAAACTTATGCCATCCATGCCCTGCATATTCAGATCTGTTAATACCAGATCCGGCAATGTATTCTGTTCAAGATAGATCAATGCATCCTCTGCACTGTCAACTTCCTCTGCCACCGAAAGCTTGTCGTGGGAATCAATTATCAAGCGTATCCCGTTCCGCACAAGCCGATGGTCATCAACTAAAAGAATTTTAGTCATTTTTCCTCCAATCTTACTAAGGTACTTTATTTTTTTAATAAGTTATTTTTTAAAAAATAGTTCAAGTATAAATACAAGAAATCCTATTTTATCTTCCGCCATATTTTCTCTTTGCCCAGCTGGTTATAGTTGGAAGCCAGCACCGAGAAGCGCAGCGTCTCCTGACTACCCAGCGCGAGATAGCCGAATGTTTCGAGGCTTTCGTCAAACAAGGACAGGACCTTGGCCTGCAGCGATGTGTCAAAATAGATCAGCACGTTGCGGCACAGAATGAGCTGAAAGGCATTGAAAGAAGCGTCGCTCACCAGATTATGCGAAGCAAAGACAATGCGCTCCTGCAAACTGGAATTGAGCTTCACCCAATTGTAATTTGCCGTGTAATAGGATGAAAAATCAGCCTTGCCGGCCGAAAGCTGATAATTCTCGACATAGGACTTAAGGTTTGCCATGGGAATAACAGCCCTCTTTGCCTGTTCGAGCACGGTAGGATTAATATCGGTGGCATAGATCAATGATTTGTGCAGCAGTTTGGCCTCCTGAAGTAGGATGGCCAAAGAATACGCCTCCTCTCCCGTCGCACAGCCAGCTACCCAAATGCGTATAAAGGGTGAAGTCCCCAATTTGGGAAGGATCTCATGGCGGAGATACGCAAAAAAGCTGGGGTCGCGAAACATTTCAGTCACGTTGACCGTCATCTTTTCAACAAACCGCTGCAGGTAATCCGGATCATGGACAATACGGTAGCGCAGTTCGGCAAAACTCGCAAAATTGTCTAGCAGACAAAGTTGGTTGAGCCGACGCGAAAGGGAGGCTTTCGTGTAATGCGTAAAATCGTAACCATAGAGACGCTCCACATCTTCCATCAGGACCATCACCTGCTCTTGGCTTACAATTTTTTTGCCTGCTGTCATCTGGCTATTTCCGTTATCATCTGCACCAAAAGTTCAATATCGATCGGCTTGGAGATATAACCATTAGCTCCCGCGGCGAGGCATTTTTCACGATCGCCGGTCATGGCCTGTGCCGTCACCGCGATAATAGGCAATTCATTGGCATTCCATGATCTACGGATCAACTGCGTAGCCTCATAGCCGTCTATCTCGGGCATCATCATGTCCATCAAGACAAGGCCTATACCCGCATGATCCCGCAGCTGGGCAAGCCCCTCAGCCGCAGAAAGACAGCCCATTGCCTGAAAACCTCGTGATTTCAAGGCCAATTTCAACGCAAATATATTGTTCTGATCATCGTCAATTACCAATACGGTTTTATTCTTATCCATCTCTTTATCTATTGCCTTTTTATTTATAGGTCTACCGTTATTCATACATCCACACTCGCAGCAGGGACAGGAGCTGATCGATATCTACCGGTTTGGATATATAATCAGACGCGCCCGCAGCAATACATTTCTCCCGGTCTCCCATCATTGATTTGGCTGTAACAGCAATGATAGGCATATCCTCGTAACGCGGATTATTTCGAATCGAAGCAATCGTTTCGTAGCCATCCATCTCCGGCATCATCATATCCATCAGGATCACCGATACATCCGAATTTTCTTCCAGCTGTTTGAGTGCATCCTTTCCGTCGGTTGCCGGGACGACGGTCATCTGATACTTTTCGAGTGCCTTGGTGAGGGAGAAGATATTGCGGATATCATCATCCGCTACAAGTACCTTTTTACCCTGCAGGACATCCTGCAAAAAGCCGAGTCTACCGCTGGTTTTAGCAGCAGGACCATTATTTTCTTCGACGAGATGCAAAAATAATCCTACTTCATCCAAAATGCGCTGATAGGAATTTGCTGTTTTTACAATGATGGAATCTGCATAACGTTTTAATTTCATTTCCTCCACCTGCGAAAGGTTCTTACCGGTAAATACAATAATCGGCAAGTTTTCGAGTCCCTGGTTACGTTTGACAGCTTCCAGTGTCTCGTAGCCCACGCGGTCTGGGACACCCATATCAAGGATCACACAGTCGGCGGTATCCGAGCTCAGGGCAGCAATGCTGTCCTCCACATTGCTTTTGATCTCCGAAGCAATGTTAAAACTTCCGAGGAAAAGCGACAGGGCTGCCGCATGTTTGGGATTTTCTTCAACAATAAGTACTTTTTTGGGATGACGTGTGAGGGCATCCTCTATTTTGCGAAACATATCACCCATCTGTTCCAGTGCCATCGGTTTATTGATAAAGTCTATGGCGCCCTGAAGCAGACTTTCTCTTTTGACCTGCAGAGAAGACATGATGTGTACCGGTATATGTCTTGTTTTGGGATTTTCTTTGATCTCAGCCATGACCTGCCAGCCATCTTTGAGCGGAAGCTGAATATCCAGCAAGACCGCCAGTGGCATATAACGTGCGACCATCTCGGCCGCGATATCACCGCGCACCACCACGATCCCTTTGTAGTTTTGTTGGCGCGTATATTTGAGCAGAATCTTTGCGAACTCAATATCATCTTCGACGATCAGGATAAAACGGTCGCCAGCCACGATGCTGTCGCGATCATCCGGAATATCCGCTGGAATAGGTATTTCCAGTGACTTTTCTACAGGCTGCACTTCCTGCGGTGGCAATTGCTCTGTCAGTTCGGGCTTTTCCTCCGTGGCAACTGGCCGCGCCTGCTGCGCGCCAAAAGCGGCCACCATGTCACCTGAAATCTGCTCGGGAAGAATCAGGCGAAATACACTACCTTTATTTTCTTCGCTATCCAGCAAGATTTCGCCACCGAGCAGACGCGCAAGCTCCCTGCTGATGGAGAGGCCCAACCCAGTACCGCCAAATTTGCGGCGAGTAGAACCATCGGCTTGCTGAAAAGCCTCAAATATGAGATGCTGTTTGTCTTTTGGTATGCCGATACCCGTATCGCGCACTTCAAATACTATCCGCTTTCCGGATGATTGTTCGCGATCAATAACTAAGGTTACCTTGCCCGAAGCCGTAAATTTAATGGCGTTGGAGAGTAAATTACGTAAAATCTGATCCAAGCGCTGTTTGTCCGTTTCCAGCTGGGCCGGTAATCCTACCGCGGTGCTCATTTCCAATCCGAGCTGCTTGTCGGCGGCGATCGGTCCAAACATAGCCGAAAGGCCATTCAGTACATCGGCAAAAAATACAGGCTGTACATCTAGATCCATTTTTCCGGATTCTATTTTGGAAAGGTCCAGAATTTCGTCAATCAAGGTCAGCAGGCTTTTTCCCGAACTCTGGATCACGGCTGCCGATTCCATCTGCTCGTCATTGAGGTTGCCATCCGAATTTTCGGCCATCAAACGAGAAAGCAAAAGAATTGAATTGAGCGGGGTGCGCAGTTCATGCGACATATTGGCTAAAAATTCAGATTTATAGCGTGTACTTTGTGCAAGTTCCGCCGCTTTCTTCTGAATTTCCTTGTTGCGTTCGGCGATCTCTATATTCTTGTCTTCCAGCAATCTCGACCGCTCCTCCAGTTCACGGTTGGACTGCACCAATTCCTCCTGCTGCACGCGGAGTTCTTCTTCCGAAGCCTGCAGTTTATGGGTATGCATTTCGAGGCTCGAATTGAGCGATTCCAGCTCGGTATGCTGCGCCTGCAGCTCTTCGGTCTGTGCCTGGGTCTCCTCCAATAAATTCTGCACCACCAGCCTGGCTTGTGCCGCAGCGAGTGTAGTACCTACCTTCTGCACAGCATCCCTGAAGAATGCAAGCTGTAAGGAAGAAAAAGGCTGTAATGACCCCAGCTCCATCACGCCGATACATTGATTACCATCAAAAACAGGCAGGATAAAAAGGTTGTTCACCTGTACCTTTCCGGCGGCAAAACTGATGACATAACGGGTATTTTCGAGGTTTTCGAATAATTTCTCTTTGGCATCTTTAAAGACCTGGCCAACCATGCCCTCGCCTGGAGCAAAGCGTTTATGGTCGGGATCTTCGAGTCCATAAGATCCCCTTAAGACCAGCTGATCTTGCTCCATCAGATAGATTGCTCCATTGACGCAACTGCCGTATGGGATAAGATGCGCTAAAGTAAGCGCTGTAAGCTCCTCCTGCAGTTTATTACCCATCAGCTGATTGCTGAGTTGCGTCAGTCCAGCCTGATGCCAGTTGTTGTTATTGAGTTCACCAAAAGAAGTTTTCAGCGACCTGGCCATTTCATTGAGCGATCCCGTCAAACTGCCTAGATCGTCCTGTTCGGCATCCTGTATCTGCATATCGTAGTGGCCGGCGGCAATCTCGCGGGCAATACGCTGGGTAATGCTCAGCCGGCGCTGGATTTCTTCATCTTTACGTTTCAGATCCTGTTGCAGCTGCTCCCGTTTAAAGAAATCTGCCCGCAGGCGGAAGTAAAAAAAGACGGTAATCAGCAGAGAAACCACCGCAGCCAACAAAACAAATATGGAGGTATAACCCGATGAACGTCCAAGTTCATCCGAACGCTTATTGAGCAAAAATTCTTCTTTATCGATAATCTGGCCGATCAATACACGGCAGCTATCCATGTAAGTCTTCCCCTCTTCGAGTTGGGAAACCGTGACCATGCCACCTCGTTTTTTGATATTGACCAGATTTTCAAGTCTATCTAACCGGGATTGCACAAGCGTAGATAAGGTATCGATTACCTGTTGCTGCTCCGGATTATCGGAAGTTAAATCATGCGCGCGGCTCAGCGATTGAGGAAGCGATTGGAGACCCGTTTTATAAGGGTCCAAAAACTTGTCCATACCCGTCAGCAGAAAGCCGCGCTGGCCTGTCTCGGCATTCTGCAGATCCTGCAGAATTTTGTTGACACGGCTCATGACCCTCCGGCTGTGATCGACCATCGTACTATTGTGGATCTGTTTGCGGATACTGACATATGAAGCCGTTGAACTCGCTAACAGGATCAACAGTGAAATTCCAAAACCTATCTGCAGGTTTCTTAAAATAGTTTTAGGCATGCTTTTCAACAATTGTGTTAAGACAGTGCCAACTGATGGTCTAGATGGCCGCCAAATATAATAATAGGAGCTTATATTAAATCTCGTGACAGCCTGCCCAAACCATGTTACCGTATTTTAACAAAAAGTTACGTATTTATCCCCCATATGCGATCCTACCGGCAATGATTTCGGAGGTCGCCGCACAAAAGTCGAGACCCGAATAATCGGGGTTGTAGCCACCTATATAAGGGACAGCCATCATGAAAAGACGCTGGCTGGAATGCCGCCTTTGATCCACCAGCTGGAAGCTGTCATCTATTTTCACCCCCGGTACCTGCAGAAAGATAGTACCATCGGGCGCGACAAACATATGCTCGTTGCCAGCCAGTAATTCTTCCTTGGCATGTTCTACTGACTGAAAGCGCAAGTAAGCCGGACTGATATTACCGTTCCATATCAATGATATCGCTGACCTGACTGCCAAGGTAAACCTGCGTTTCAATTCCTTTCCCATCAGCCTCACGCTTCAGCAACATAAACTGCTCCGAAAGGTAACGACCAAAAAGCAATCTCGGAACGACCTTATAGCGATTAAAATCGTCCACATCGATACCATAGGTACGGAGCGTCGCCTCAGAAAGAGATTGGACATATTCTTCGATCGTGGTGACCATTGCCGGAATTTCATGATTCGAGACATTGGTCAGGTGTTCAGCTGTCGCACCCTCGTAACTGTATGGCATACCTGCGCCCAGTTACTTGCGCGACTCGAAAATCGATATTTTGAGCGCCGAAAGATTCTTTTCAATCAGTCTTTTGTACATAAACAGGCCACTGGGTCCGCCCCCGGGCATTTATTCTTGCACAATAAAAAATGGGATAAATACGGAAGATGAATTAAATACCTGAATCTCGGATTCTTCAAACGATCGTTCCCCAGAGGCTGTCTTTCGAATAAACAAAATGATAACAAATAATAACATTATGGAAAACAACATCAATAACCCCGAAATCATCAACGACATTATCAAAATCAACAATGACCGCATCGAAGGTTATAAAAAAGCAATTGATCTGGCAACAAACCATGGCTTAGATAAACTTATCCCTACATTCGAAAAGTTCATCGGACAGTCGGAAGAATTTATCGCTGAATTGACACCCTATGTGGAACTTGAAGGCAAAGAGGCAACGGATGGGACCATGCTTAGCGGAAAGCTCTTCCGCGTCTGGATGGGTATCAAAGTAAATATTACCGGCGACGACGAACGAAGTCTGCTGGAAACTTGTGAACAAGGTGAAGATGCCTTCAAATCGACCTACCAGACAGCCTTGGCTGAGGGATCGGAAGAACTTTCGCAAAACGTTCATAGTCTGATCAACACTCAGCTCAGCAAACAGCTTGAAGCGCATAATATCATTAAAATGATGCGCGACAGCAAAACCATCTAACATTTTAAGTAGTAATTTTTTCTTTTTCAAAAAAAAATACCGAAGCTCAGATCCCTTCGGTATTTTTTGTTTAAAGGATAATGATCAGTGTCACTCAAATAACGTAAACTATGTAGCGCAAGAAAACAATTACACGTTTGAACATAAAATCATTCCCTAGTTTAAACGAAAAAGATGAAAAAGATTCTAACAGGAATAACAGCAATTTTTATTTTATCGGCCGCAAGCTCCTGCAGCAGTCAAAAGCCACAAACAGCCAGCGAACAGCAGCTTTCTGAAAAAGAAGTTACTGGAACAATCACAGCAATTGAAAATGGAAAAGATGGTTATATGGCAACTGTTACCGACAAAAAAGGCCAGCATGCCGTGGTAACGATCAGCATCGTCAATTTACAGAAATCGGGCGGTACTTTCAAACGCTATGCTGTCGGTGATGTGATCCGTGCAAAAGGCAATTTTTGGAAAGATGATGCCAGCATCGTACATATTACAGCACAAGATGTAACGCAAGTTAACTGATTACCTCAGTGCTCCCCATTAATTTGCTAAAACTGCAAATAAATGGGGAGTACTTGTTCCGATGATTTAAAAAAGCTATAAATCAGGATAAAAACAAAAAATAAAATCAGATAATAGACCAGCGAAACCTTACCCATGCTACTCATAACTTTATCTGCATAATTATCCGGAATAAAATGCAATATGCAAGCGATGAACATCAGCCAGACTACCGTATGGTAGTTTTCATAAAAAGGAAAAAAGGAGTTCGCATCAAAATTATACACGATCTGCTCGATCATGGCCAAAGCAGTATGTACATCTACCGCTTTGAAAAAAATCCAGGTGAAACAGACAAAATGAAAAGTAAGCAATAATGACAGTACATTGAACACCTTATTGTCGTTCATGGCTCCCCTTCTTTTACCTGGGAAAATAAGCCAAATTTTATGGATTGCCAAACCAATACCATGAAAGCTTCCCCAAAGAATAAAGTTCCAGCTAGCCCCATGCCAAAAACCGCCGAGCAACATTGTCGTCAATAAGTTGGCACTTGCTGCCAAACCGCGCTGTTCCCGTGTTAGTAACGCAGGTAAAAACAGAATGAAAATAATGCTTCCCACAATACAAGCAGAAAGCGCATACGACAAATGAAATAGATGAGTCGATGCCACGAAAATTCCGCTAATAAATAACAGGGACGATATCAGTGTTGCCAAGCTCCAGTTACGATTACCACCAAGTGGGATATAAAGATAATCTCTTAGCCAGCTGGAAAGTGAGATATGCCACCGCCGCCAAAACTCAGTGATATTTTTGCTTTGATAGGGTGACAAAAAATTTGGCGGAATTCGAAATCCCAGCCATAGTGCTATTCCAATTGCAACATCGGAATAACCGCTAAAATCACAGTAAATAACAAAAGCATAACCATATACGCCTATTAGATTTTCAAGCCCCGTATGTAATTTAGGATCGTCGAAAATATAATTAACCAGATTCAGCGTGATGTAATCAGAAATAATCAGCTTTTTAAAAAGCCCCGAAAAAATTAAATAAAAACCCTTTTTCAGATCACCCTCACTGATCTGATAAGGTTGAATGATTTGAGGGACAAAATCTTTCGCACGGACTATAGGCCCCATAACCAGCTTCGGAAAAAAAGAAAGAAAAAGCAAATACTCGCTAAATTTATCTGTTGGCTTGAATTCTCCTTTGTAAACATCAATGCTATAGCTTATATTTTCAAAGGTATAGAACGAAATCCCCACCGGCAATAAAACATTGAGTATCGAAAGATGCGTATGAAAGGCGAGGTTAGAAAGTTCAACAAAAAAATTTGTATACTTAAAATAGATCAGCAGGCTCAAATTAAAAACAATACTGCATAATAGAAGTATTTTTTTTCCACCTTTATTTTTACTGTTATAAATTCGATTTGACAGCACAAAGTCGATAATGGCCGACAACAAAACGAGCAGTACAAATACGCCGCTGGCCTTATAAAAAAAGTACAGTGAAAAGAGACAAAAGACATAAGTTCTTGCACGCTGATGATTTCGCAGCACATAAAACAAAATTATGAATAGAAAAAAGAAATAAACAAAAAATCCATTGTTAAAAAGTAATGGACTTTCACGGTCATATAGAAACTGCGCCCAAAAAGCTTCCCAGTTAAAATGAATAGCGGCGGATCCTGTCATTGGATAGATAATTTTTTATAATCATTTTGAAATGCTTTAAATAGCTTCGCGCCAATGAGCTGCGAGCCATCTTCTGTCGGATGGACATAATCCTTTATTGCCAGGGCAGGCTGATGATTGGCCCAGCGAATTATTGTTCCTTCACCACCCATCGACTGAAATAAATTATAGAAGGCAAACTGATGGCGTTTTGCTAGCAGAGCCTGCGTGACCAATAATTCACTTATTCCCAGTGCAGTGCGATAACGTCCATTATAGCGGAAAGCCATATCTCCAGCACTGATCAGCAGAAAGTCACAATCAGGGAAACTGTTTTTAAAACGTGTTAAAACAGGATTTATAGCACGATCATAAAATTCAAAATTGTTATCGCCGGGTCTATAGATTAAATTCGCGCCATAATGAAGAATAATTAAATCGTAATGATTCGCTTTTTGTATGGCTTCCATAAATGTAGGATCCAACTTGCGAAACTCACTGCCCGAAACACCACGAAATGAGAAATTATCAACAATAACACCATATTCGCTTTCAAAACTTACACCGTACAACCGTGCATTAGCGCTATTGCTGAGTTTCAGAACTGAGGAGCTATCTTTAGCTAAGACCTGCCTATTGATGGGATCCCTACCCTTCAAAGCTATTAATTGGCCATTGACCAATATACTGCCGCCCGAACCTCCTGCATAAAGCAATGCTTTCTCGACAATCTCCTGCGTCGGAGCACCCAGCGTTTTATCCGAATAGACTCCTTGCCCATTCCCACCAAAGTAGTGTCCCGAAAGATATAAGTTTTTACTGCCCGCCGATTTAAAGCTCGTGTCTTCCCAACCCATAGCTTTGATTACTGCAGAATGCCTAAAATTGCCGACTTTCGTATGAATAGCCAAATAACCTACACCTGATCCACCATAGACAGCTTGAAGGGAATCACGGAGTGTGCTGCTTATCTGATCACCTTCGATCATACTATCTCCAATATAGGCGATTCTTACTTTTCTTTTGCTACCCTTTTTAAGAGCCTGGAGTTTGGCCATAAAATTTGAAAGGGATGGACCAGCATGAAGCTTGAAGTCTGTGATCAGATCTCCTTTTTTATAGCTCTCGAAATCCCCCTTTACGGTATTATTTTTCAAAGTGGTCTGTTTACCCATTGGAAGTCTGGTAGACAGGTCTTTTTCTTTTGCGACAACCTGTATAACATCTGCGATCAGATTAATCTTTTCAAAAACAGGCATACCAAAAGGAAAAAAGTAGGCAAAATAGGAAAGAACTGTATGGGATATGACTGTTATCACCACCAGCATACATACTTTTTTATTCGCAGACATAGAGATACAGGAATATTATTAAAGTCGGGGTAAAAACACAATCGCCATTATAGATCGGCGATAGGATATTGTTCATTAAAAATAGAATTTATAAGGTATAACAATGACGTCAAAATATAAAGGTGGCCGAACAGAATCGACCACCTTAAGGATTAGAATTGAATAATAAATTGTATTGAAAATGTGGTCAATTAGTAAAAACTAATGGTGTTCTTATTAAAGTTCAACGTTATTTTATATTGATTCAAGAAAGGGGTTCCTAGCAGTCCATCAATGGGTAAAGCTTCATTTCCCGTTCCTCCGCCAATAGCCTGACTGGTGATGACTGTGTACATATCCTGTAAAGCCAATTTCCCAACTTTACCACCTAACACATAGGCGATGCGATTACCTTGACTGGTACCGTTCACCCCTTTGATATCTACCTCACCCTCCTCATAATCGATATAAGATTTCAGTTCCGTTTCCAGCGACTTCTTCAGTACATTCGCATTTGCTCCGCAGTCTATTCCCATCGGATAGACTTTATTGCCAACAGCTATATCCACAATAGGAATATGGCGTTTCAGACGTAGAGGATATTGTGCCAAAAGTGGACCTTTGTCTATTGCCTCTGCAAGCAGCTCACCCTGAGGGTCCAGCTTTTCAAGCAATAACTCCTGCCTTCCATAATCCAACGTGAACTGGTAATCTTTTAGCAGACCAATACCAAGCAGACCAAAAATAGGGCTGCCGTCTTCCAGCTGCATATCATCCATTTCTGAAACTGGAGCCTCCAGATCGTGGATTACGATACCTCCCATTTGAAGTTGGTTACCGGTTGACCACACGACATCCCGCATTTGCCCGCCAATTCCGGCGAAATCCACCGAAACATCTGCCCGAATTTGTTCTCCCGGCACGAATTTATTGCGTAAAATCACGACTGGAGCGCCACTGTCAAACTGAAAATAGCCTTTTGCGCCATTAAGTGTAGATTCAATATAAACCAAGCCATTTACTAACTTAAAAGGGATCACCAACGTTTCCGGGCGCTTCGAATTTGCCAGGGCATCAGCCAAAGCTTTTTCCGGATTACCTTTCATCCGCCCTTTAATGATTCCTAGATTCACGATCTTGCCAGCTCGATTAAATAGGAAACTCGGTTTGCCAGCTTTGCCATCTTGATAAGTTACTTCAAGCTGAATCTGTTCGTCACCATTGACCAGCATCTCCTGATTGACAACTCGAAATGTTTTGATCGAAGAAAATTTAGCCAATATTTCTGGAACAGCAGCTGCATTATTCATCCGGGGCAAATTGCCAATCGTTGCGCTATCAGCCATCATAGCAAGTACAGCCGGAGCATCTTTGATATTCATAGCCTCAATGATACGGTCGATAGATTTGATATTGTCGTTCTGCTGAGCGAACGCGTAATTACCGAAAACCGATAACGCAAGCAGTGTATAAACTGACTTTTTCATCCTTATTTCACAGTTTCAGTTAACCATTTGACAATTTCTTCCAGGGTGCTATCAGGCATTTCACCAAGTTTAGCGTATTCTGCTGGAAGGCAGGTTTGACATGCCTGCATCAAGTGATTTACATTAGGCAATAAGATCGTTGTTACTTTCCCCTGCTTTCCGGCTCTGCTATACTGTTTCCAATAAGCTAAGTTTACAGGATCGACAAAAAGATCTTTACTTCCATTGATGGCCAAAATCGGTATATCTACTTTACTTAAAAAGATCTGTGGATCATAGGTGACAAAATATCGGTACCATGGCCCGATAGCCTGCTGTACATAAGACCAGATTGGAAAGCGAAAATGATCATGTTCAATTCCTAAGGTCTTAAAATAGATATCATCTTTCTGTTTCCAATAATTATAGACCGCATTTAGCTTGTTCTCCATGCTATCAGATTTGGCGTACTGGAACGCTGTTGCAAACATCAGGCGATTGATCTCATTAGATCTTTTCCTGTCAACCTCCGGTAAAGGCGAGCTGCGGACCAAGTTTTCATTTTGAACAAAAAGAGATTCCAGACCGTTGGAAGCCAAGCCCGCCAAGCTGATCAAAAATTTTACATCAGTGCTTTGAGAAGCAGCGATCGAAATAACTGCACCGCCTTCACTATGACCTAACAAACCTATCTTCTGAAGATCCACATTCGGCTCTTTCTTTAAAAATTCAACAGCACCCAAGACATCCTGCGCAAAATCGGCTGTCGTCGCATAACGGTATTCACCAGTTGTTTTACCGACACCACGATCATCCATTCTTAACACGACATACCCCTTTGGAGTCAGATAATTGGCAATACGCGCAAACATCTTAGTCCCGGCCATTGTCCCATCCCTATCCTGCGGTCCCGTACCCGAAGCAATTATAATAGCCGGATATTTTCCAGCTTTAACAGGCGAAGAAATAGTAGCACCGATCATAATACTATCTACCCTTGATTTAAAGATGGCCTCTTTTTCTTTTATTTCCTGTGCCCCAGTATGCCCCATAAAACAAATTGAAAGGGCTACCAATAGCATTGACTTGACAGTGTTTATCATTTTTTATTTACCCGCTTTTAATGTGTTTACCATTTCCGTGATTTCATCTGCAAGTTCTGAGGTACTCCCCATATAACCCACCTCCGAAAAACGCAACTTCCCATTCGGTCCTACAATCATTTTATGTGGAATTGCACTTACATTTAAAGTTTTTGAAACAAGACTTCCTTTATCCAATAAAACTTTAAATGGATAATTATTCTCTTTCATGTAATTTGTCACATAAGTCGTCATATCGGCTTGTTTCTCTTGTGTATTCACAAAATAAAAAACCACATTGGGGTCTTTTGCAAAATTTTCCTGCGCTATTTTCATACCGGGGAACGCCCCTTTGCATGGTGCACACCAAGATGCCCAAAAGTCAAGTACGACAATTTTCCCTTTTTGATCCGATAATTTAACTTTTTTACCGTACTGATCGAGCAGTTCAAAATCTGGAATATCTTTTGAAATCAACAACTTACTAACCTTATCTTTCAATGCCACACTGTTGTCGGCATCCTTCAACCCTGCCAAATAATTGGTGTATCCTTTCTCTCCTTTGTTCCGCTTTACATATGAGGTTTTCATCAGTTCTAGCATATATGCTGAACTCTGATTTAATGAATAACTCTTCTCCAGTGCCATCTGCAGCTCTTTGGTTTTTCCCTGACCTTCCAGAATACGCACATAGGTATCATTTAGTTCGGCACGCTGGTAACGCTCTGTACTTTGAGCTGCTGATGCATATACAAATGCTTCATCATACATTTTATTATCGACCAATATTTTCGCGAATAAAGGCGCATTGGAATAGTACAGGGTTGCATATTTATCGCCCTGAAAATTATCTTTATAATAATTAAGTCGATCCATCACAACGCGTGCATAAGGCAGTATTTCCGCAGGCCCCATGCTTTTTTGTGAAAGATAGGGAACATCCAACGAACGATATATGACGTTAGAAAGTGCCTCATATGGCGCTATCTTCGAAATGTATTTCGTGTAGTTGGGCAAATCTTTTTTCATGCTGGTATACACGGAAATAATCCAATAAGTAGTGACATAACTAATCCGATGTTTCTCGTTGAATGCAACCTCAGACTCTTTATAGGGATATTTATCGATAAAATCAGTCGCAGCTTTCAATCGTTCATCATCCGTTTTTGCTTTCTGAATGAGGTTAAAATCAGCCAGTCTTTGCTGATCCTTTACATATTGCCCCTGCGGGTACTGTGTACGAATTTTTTGCTCCAGTTCGTCAGCTTTTGCAGTGTCTTTCAACACATCTTTATAGACCCGAAACACTTCCATCATATCCTCCTCTTTTAAATTTGGAATGGTTTGAAGAGCATTTAATTCATTTTGAAGCTTTGCCAGAGATTCGGCGGTATTCATATGTTTTAGCGCGTTAGCAGCAGGATAAAGAACCTTAAATCTGTTTTCAGGATGTCCCTGCAACTCATATTTTGCCCACATGACCAAGATTTCATCAGTCTTATAGGCTGATTTATCCACTACATAGGGGGTTCCAGGCACAATTTCGGGTGTGCGCAGCATACCCCAGCCAATCATACCACCGGAAACCTGTTTACCTTCCTTCCCTGAAATCAGATACGAATAGGTTTGGTCTCCCCCTAGATCTTGTAATGTATCCGCCTGGAAGACAAAATTGACCAAAGACATTTTCTCTGGCACAATGTAGCGTGCTGTCCAGAGAGAATCTGTTTTTGTGAACTTCAAGACATCCTGTACCCACCGAAAATCCTGGTACCCGGTAAGTGTACCATTGATGGATTGCGCATCTTTCAAAGCTGTCTTACGTGCATCATAGATGAACTGTATGGTGTCACGCTCTTTTGGAAACTCTGGTATAACTTTAAAATTAGGCGTTTGTGCCTGAACAGAGGTAGCAACTCCCAAAAAAGCCGTACCCAACATTGCTCCCAATGATTTTTTAGTGTTCATATAAATAGTTTGTTTATTTTTTATGGATTTTGAACAATTTCCGGACTCAGATTAATCTCATATTGAGCTATTGGAAAGACATAGCGGTTGCTATTGGGCGTCAATGTAACCGTCTTTCCAGCAAATGTACGTGTATAGGATGTTTGAAATAAAGGATCATCTTTCAAGCGACGCATATCCCACCACCTCAACATGCGGAACATAAACTCACGCCGGCGTTCTTGCACAACTTTCACCAATGCATCATTGGCATCAGTAGCCGTGAGCGCTACATTTCCTTTTGCTAGCACTCTTTTTGCCCGAAGCTGGTTGACCAGAGCCATCGCTGCTGCAGGCTTATTGCTGCGCGCTTCCGCTTCGGCTTTAATCAGTAACATTTCCGGAACGCTAGGACCTACATTACGACCTTCATTCATCACATAATCTAAGTAGTAATAACGTCCTTCATAAACCTCCCAGGTAGAAATAATATCACCGCTTACAGTAAATAAATTGTAACGTTGATCATTTTCGCCAAATAGTTTGATCAGATCATTGCTCAGACGGAAAGCCGTCGGCGTATAAGCAGAAATGCCGTTAACCGGAACTTTAGAAAGCAGGATTTCATTATTGAATACCCTTTTCGGATAATTGGATGCAGTCAGCTGATCCATTGCAGTCAGATCAATCAGCTTATTGTTGATTGCCAACGCCTGATCGGCAGCAGCAGCGGCTTCATTATACTTGTTCATATAGAAATACGTACGCGCAAGCATGCCATAAGCCGCGGCTTTTGAGGGCAAGGTGGTGTATTGCTGGCTATTTGGCAATAATGGAATTGCTTCTTGAATATCATTCAAGATCGTTTCATAAACCCTTAATACAGGAACTCTTACTAGAGGTTGCTCTGTTGTCGGAACCAGCACAAGCGGTACACCAAGATCAGTATTTGCTGTTGCCTGCAGGTAGGGTTTCGCATAGGTATTGACCAACATCAGATAAGCAGAGGCGCGATGAACCTTTGCTTCAGCAATCAATTCTGCCTTTTCCTGATCAGTTCCATCTGTTACAGTAGGCACCTCATTGATAATCGTATTAGCATAAGCAATTGTATTATACAAAGCATTCCATGCATCATCTTTATGGTAAAGGTTTTCAATAGGATAGATAATATCTGACCATTGATAAGCGCGGTTATAATATCCATAATAATCACTTGCGGCCAGTCCAGTCTGTTGTGCCGTGCCATCAACAATTTCCAGGTCATCTGATGCTATATCCGAAATGGCCGGTGCAGCCTCAAGTGCACTGGTATTATTGAGCAGATAGCGATAGTTCTCTATCGTTCCCGGAGTCAATTGTCCCTGTGTCTTGATATCGACATACTTTTCACAGCTCGAAAAGGCCACCAGAGACAAGATTGCCAGCACAACTGTAGAAGAGAAGTTGCATCCCAATCGTTGTACAACAGATTGAGATATATGTTTTTCAATTAGTAGATTTTTCATGTCAATCAGTTTTAAAAGCTTACATTAATGGAAAAGTTATAAGAAGGTACTGGACGCAGATTTGTCGTGTTTCCGACCAAATTGGCAAAGTCGGGATCATATCCTTCTTTGTTTGCTGTCCAGATCAGTCCTAGATTGCGTACAGACCCCGCCAGCTGCACACTTTCCACTTTCAGTCTATTTAGAATACTTTTGGGCAATCCATAACTCAGCGAGATTTCTCTAAGACGAATATAGTCTCCCTTCAATACATTGATATCTGAATACTGATACCTTTGCAAACTGTACGAGCTATAGATATCAGCTGTTAATGCCGGGACATTTGTAAACGCCTCGTCACCTGACTGTCGCCATCTATTCGCTATATCCGCACTCAGATCAAATTTAGGTATCGTCAGTCCACGGCTTGGAGCCATGTAGGATTCAATACTAGGTTTCATAAAAACATTGCCAAACTGATAAGATATGAGCGCATAAACTGACCATTGTTTGTAGCGTAAGTTAGTCCGGAATGAGCCAAAATATGGGGCGGTCCTGCGTCCGGCATATTCCAGATCTTCTACTCCATTTAAGGTTTTGGTCACCGGTACAATCTCATTATTTTTGTTATAAATCTGCGTGAGACCTTTTTCATCTAAGCCCGCATGACGAAAAACAAATATTTTGTCACTTGGATACCCCTCCAGATAGCTAATGCCAATTGGACTATACGAATACGTAAAGGCCGAAATATCTTTTGGATCAAACCTATTGTCAGTAATTTTATTGTTATTATAAGAGAAATTCAGCGTTGCATCCAGATTCCAGTCTGTATTTCTTATGAACGTGCCCGTCAATCCCAGATCAAAACCTCTTCCTGCCATGGAAGCCGTATTTCTTTTTAGCGATCCAGAACCAATCGTACCTACATATGGAGCCGCAATTGGGAAGCTATATAGCAAATCTTTGCCATTCTTGCGGTAGTAATCCAGCGTACCGATAAGGCGATTGTCCAAGAGGCCAAAGTCAAGGCCTAAATTGGTTACATAGGTTTTTTCCCAACGTAACTGCGGATTCGCAATAGCGATTATACTTGCCGAAGGTTGGCCTGTCGGATTAAATGAGGCATTATCAAAAGAAATGTAGGTAAATGGCCTGACATCCTGTGTGATATTGCCATTCACCCCGTAAGTAGCACGCAGCCCAAGCTGGTTTAACCAGCTGAACTGCTGCATAAAACTTTCTTTGGCTATATTCCATTTCAAACCCGAAGACCACAGAGGTGTCGCACGGAAACTGCGGTCTAATCCAAAGTTATTGTAATCGTCATAGCGTACACTCCCCGAAACCGTATATTTACCATTTAAAGTATAGGCAGCATTCGAAAAATAAGAAAGGAAACGTCTTGTTCTATCCGCCTGGGTTGGCCCGCCACTTAGTCCCGCGAGATACCCCATAATGGTATTATAACCATTTTGCGTATAGGCCACATCGGTATTAAAACCCGTCTGTGGGTTGTAGCCATACAATGTTTTGGCCCCTTGCCCCGACTGAGTCTGTCTTATTTCTGAACCGGCGATGGCTGTAATCTCATGTTTTTGAGCAAAAGTTGCATCATAGTTCAGCTGACCACGCACGGTATAATTATTGATGCTGCTGTTGATAATATTATAAATTCCACCTTTGTTTATGCCGATCGTATTGGCACTCGCACCTATAGGTGTAAATTGATTTAATAACAATCGATTTTTGTACGAATTTTCATCACTGTACACTCTATTCTCACCGAATGAACGTTCGTTGGCATAGCTTACCGATCCTTTTAATCCTTTGTATAACGGTACCTCCAAATTGATTACAGCTGAATAATTATTATCTTTTTGCAGGTTATCAGCAAGCTGCATTTCTTGCAGATAGTTGTAACGCCAATCCTTATATACAGGACCTAAAGTCTGGGTGAATCCGGGGTTTACCCGATCATAATATAGGCCATTTCCTTGCTCATCGGCCAGCAGCTGATAAGGCAATAATGTAGCACTATTTGAATCATATAATTGTGCAAGATCAATTCCATTCTTGCTATTTCTAAAAAATGTTCCACGGACGCTTGTTGAAAGTGTCGCAATTTTGAATATTTTCCAGTTATTATTTAAGTTAAATGTAAAGCGTTTTCCATTCTCACCTTTCGTAAATGGATTTTCATTGGCATAGGAAGCCGAATAAAAATAATTGTTGTTTTCAGTACCATTGCTGATGGAAAGGTTATACTGCTGATTGTTCATCGGTCGAAGCAAGTATTGCTGAATCTGGGCTCTGTTGTCAATTTGTGCCATAGGTTTCACAATCGCGTCGTAATCCGCCTGGCTTATTTGCCCCATCTTCAAACGGATTGCAGCCGCAGCTACATCACCCGGATAGTAACTTGAAGCATACGCATATAAATTGGAGGCGATATTATTTGAATTCAGTATATTTTTAGCGACGAGTTCCTCTTGATAATCAATCATCTGCGCACTATTCATTGTACGGAGGTAGTTTAGATCAGGCTTTCCGGAGAACGCGGTATTAAATGAAAAATTAATTCGTGGGACACCGGTCTTTGAGCCCTTTTTGGTTGTTACTACGATGACACCATTGGCCGCACGAACACCATAGATTGAAGCAGCAGCGGCATCTTTCAAAATAGTAATATTATCGACATCATTGGGGTTGAGCATGGCCAGGTCAATATTCGAAATAGCGCCATCAATAACAATTAAAGGCGATTTTTCAGTATCCGAATCAATGGATCCGACTCCACGGACAGTAAGATTATAATCGTTTTGACCGATTGTCCGCGTACTGGAATAAATCCCCATTTGATTGTTGTTGTAGGTAAAGCTGCGATCGCCTGAACCAATGGAAACCTGTAGGCCGGGAGCTAGTCCTTCCATTCGATTGATCAAATTGGGCGACGCACTTTTTTCCAATTCTTTTGATGTAATGACCGTTGCCGCTCCTGTAGCTCTTTCTTTTGAAATTTTCTGGTATCCCGTTGAGATAACAACCTCTTCAAGCATATTTTCCTCTGCCTCCATGACCACCGTCATGGACTCCCGGTTTCCAGCAGCGATAGTGGTACTTTTATAACCTACCGCTGTAAATACAAGTTCATCCGAGGGTTTTAAATCATATAGCATAAAGCGGCCATTCTCATCAACTTTCCCCCCCTTGCGTGTATCTTTTACCCAGATACTTGCAAACGGGATAGGCTTTCCGCTCCCCGACCGCACCATGCCCGAAATACGTTCGATTGCGTCATTTCCCTTTTGTGCCGTCTCTGAAAAGCGCTGTGGGTTTTGGCTATTTGTTTCCTGACGGCGTACAATCGAATAGGATCTTTCATCCACATAAAGAAATATCAGCTGATTAGGATAGAGCACTTTTTTCAGCACCTCTTCCAAGCGGTTTCCTTTCAGCAATTCAGGATCTACAAATTTTCCATTTAACAGATTATGCTCATAACTCAAATTGGCATTGAAGCGTTGTTCGATCTGTTTGATTGCCTGCGTAAGCGGTTGTTTTTGCTGCCCATAGGCCTGCTGGCCGACAGTAAAAAGCAGCGAAGTAACCGGAACCATCAACAAGCTCCTGATCGGTTGCCACCTGTTTTCAGTAATTTTCATTTTTCGTTAGGTTAGATGTATATTGTATTAGTTTGTTGCTGTTTTTCTTATTTGGGGTCTAGGTAGATGGTATCTTTTTCCATCCGGATATTAGCCTGTAAAATATTGGCGATTGAATAAATAATGCTTTCCTGAGAATTTAATGAGATGCGGCCATCAATTTTCCGATTTAAAAGCGAAGTGTCGCTTACGACGATTTCTTTTCCATAGACATAACGAAATTCGTTGATCAGATCAGCTACCGACAGATTTTCACCAACAAGGGCCTTTTCGGTCCATGCCACCTTCTGTTTCAGGATCCTTTCATCGGTACTCAGTCTGCGGAAACCCTGAGCTCCATCTATCACAACATCACCCGGCATTAGCGTCTTTGTTTCTCCCATATGTTTGAGGTGGCGCAGTGCTATACGGCCTTCCAAAAGCGACACCGTAACATTATTGTCTCTATTTTTTAGATTAAACTTGGTTCCGAGTACCTCCACTGCAAGGTTACCTGTGTAGGCTATAAACCTTTCACCTTGTCGGATATCGGATGAATCTCTGTTTAGGTGCCTGACAGTTAAAAGTGCCTCCCCAGTAGTATATACTTCCCTTTTAGATAACCAGTTCCAGGCACGGCGATAGGCCACAGAAGAATTAGCATTCAGCTGCACCGTACTGCTATCGGGTAGCATCACTGTTTTCAGCATCCCGCTTCCCGTCTGTATTACGATCATGGATTGATAATACCAGGCTGCTGTCACAAAAACTGCCATTGCAGCCGCTCCGGCAATAGCTGCCCACATCCGGATCATGTTACTTTTTCTTTTCTTCCTGTTGTGGCTTATGCCTATTTTAATATCCCGGAAGAGGTTGTCCGTGAATGTGAGATCGGGCTTTATTCTCGAGATACCAAACAGCGCATGGAGATAAGCCAAGGCCTCGTCATAGGCAGCTGCATTTACTGGGTTTGCAGCTCGCCACACGATCCAGTGACCAGCCCCCACTTGATCCGGATTTTTGGCAAATCGGACAAAATCCATATCGTTCAAAAAATCCTGCGTGCTATAAGTTGTATATTTCTCCATTATCATGCCTTTGTTAATTACAGGACAAACAGAGATTAAATTTTATCCCACGCAATTCAATTTTTTTTTAAAAAAAATAAAAGCTGTTTCAAATGTTTGCCAAATTCATAATTTAGCACGCAAATAATTGATCAGATTTTTTATTTTTAGCACAAAAAGCTTCCTTCGCTGATTAACATTATATTTTAAAATGCGGGTTTGATTAATGTTATTAAATCTTTACTATTTTTGGATAAGCAAATAATCTTTTTCTTTTAATGGCGTAAATTCTGTGATGAACAATACCATAGATCTGTACTGGGACAAATTTATCGAAGGCGACCAACAAGCTTTTGAACAGATCTATCGTGCGCTATTACCCAGTCTATATGAATACGGCATGCGGCGCGTAAAAGATGAAGACTATGTCAGAGACTCCATACAAGATATATTTATCAGATTTTGGGAAAACCGCGACAGGCTCAAAGCCATTTCAAACCCCAAACACTACCTGCTTGTTGCCTTGAAAAATAGTCTGCTAAATGCACAGCTCCGGGATGGCAGGTTATCCTCTTTTGGTGAAAATGATGATTTTCAGCTCACCTATGATGTCGAATCTACTTACATAGCGGCTGAAGAACAGCGCGGCAATGCCATCAGGCTCATACAGGCTTTAGAACAATTGACCGGTAAGCAGAAAGAAGTTATCTTTCTCCGCTATTTCGAAGAACTGAGCTATGAAGAAATCAGTGTACTGACCAACATATCTATTAAAAGCTTGTACAAATTGAATAACCGTGCCATTTCTACACTAAAAGATATTATGGGAATGCCAAAACAGCATCTGCTCGTTCTGCTCTACATGATCAAATTTTTATATTCATAAAAAATAGCCCCCATTGTTATTTGTCCAATTCTGTTTCCAGCCCTATTTATTAAACGATAAAATCGTCATAAAAAGGAGCCCGATCGCCCTCTAAATCTCTTTAATATCATTTCTGAGTAATAATAAACTTTAAAAACGAGAGGTTAAATCACAAATCAAATCGTTAAAACTTACCTTTGGATTCAAAAAGTCAATAAAAGAATTCAAATGAAGAAGCTTTATAAATTTCTCGCCCTAACTACCTTCTCGCTCCTAATCCATGGCTGCAACATGTTTGATGTTCATCCTTATTCTGGTAAAATCGATGGAAGAAAACATATCAATGCAGATAATATGATTAAGATAGAACATGACTATGCTAATCGGGATACAATTCGATACGCGTTCATCAGTGATTCACAACGATGGCATGACGAACTTGACGATTTTGTAAAAATAGTCAACAAAAGAAATGATATCGATTTCATTATACACGGCGGCGACATCAGCGATTTCGGTCTTACCAAAGAATTTTTATGGCAACGTGATATCCTAGAAAAACTGAAACAACCTTATGTTGCTCTTTTGGGAAATCACGATTGTCTCGCCAATGGTGAAGAGATCTTTGAACAAGTATTTGGTACGCCCAATTATAGTTTTATTGCGGGCAAAACAAAATTTTTATGTTTAAATACCAATGCATTAGAATCTGACTACTCCAATCCCGTTCCGGACTTTTCATTTATAGCGCATGAGCGCCTGCAAGATACTGCACATTTTAACCAAACAGTTGTGGTCATGCATGCCAGACCTACTTCTGATCAGTTCAATAATAATGTAGCCTCCGTCTTCCAGTATAGTATAAAACAATTCCCGAAGCTCCTTTACTGTACCAACGGCCATGATCACATCTATCAAGAAGAAGATATATTTAAAGATGGTATCATCTATTATGGTACTCCAAATATCGGTAAACGTCAATTTCTAATTTTTACAATCACAAAGGACCGCTATACCCATGAACTTGTTTCCTACTAAATCAAAAACACGACCATTTATGCTTATTTCGCTGTTTTTTTCAGCTAGCTATATGGTTGAAGCTTCCCAACTCCAACATCCCCTGCAAGAAATTCCGGGCAGCATCAAAGTAGACACGCTAAAAGTGAAGAATATCAACACAGAAAGCATCAGAACCAAAGAGCTAAAACGAACAGCTTTTAGCCTAGTTCCATCAAGTTATATGGTTCAATATGCAGGCTCCATTGGACTACTATCCACAGGAGCAGGCTGGGATTATGGCCGGAGCAAACAGTGGTCGACAGACTTTTTGGTTGGATACGTGCCGAAATACGATACCGACCGTCCTAAACTTACCTTAACGCTACGTCAATCGTATACACCTTGGGAGATTAGACTCAATAAACAGCTGACCTATCATCCCCTTCGTACCGGCGCTTATCTCAATACGACATTGGGAAAACAGTTTTGGTATAAGGAACCTGACAAATATCCAAATAGTTACTATCGGTTTTCAACCCGGCTGCGCATTAATATTTTTGCGGGTCAGGACTTCAGCTATAAAATTAAATCCAGCAGTTCCTATTTTGAAGGAATAAAGTTTTATTATGATCTCCATACCAGCGACCTTTACCTAATTAGCGGCGTGCAGAACAAATATCTTAAATTTGATGATTACATTGGACTCGCTTTAGGTATCAAACTACAGATTAGGCGAAAATAGTACACAAAAAAGGCTAGACCGAATACGGTCTAGCCTTTCTGCTAAATACAATCAACTCACTAACTTGCTTAAGGTATTATCAGAACCAAGTACAGCGCCAAAACGTTTTAAGAATTTAATATTTGTTCGCCGGGCGAAGATCGGGTCCGTCCGTCCCGATAACCACTGAAAACACCTGTATTTTTAGTGCGTTTGCTCCCAACAAATACCTAACAGGCAAAGATGGTCATCCAATTAATGACAAATGAAAGGCGGCCATTTAAGGTGCCAAAACCGTCTGAATAGTCAATACGTCCTCTTTTAAATCTTTGCTCTTTGCCCGTATCCGAATCTTTCCCGATTTTTCATCTGACTGCACAATCAAGGTAAGCTGTCCATTGAACAAATGCATCTGGGGCTTTTGAAAAGCTTCCAGATTGGTCGGGTCTCCGTTGGCCAGGGCTCTGAATGTACCGGCTCCTCCTACTTCAAATTGGACCAATCCATCTGCATGCGGGCAGAGGTTCCCCGCTTTATCAACTGCTTTGACACGGATATAAGCCAATGTGCGTCCATCAGCAGCAATGGAATCATGCATTGCATCCATTTTAATCTGGAAAGGTTTACCTGCCGTCCGGACAATTTTTTCGGCCGCCGGCTTTCCAGATTCATCGTAAGCGACAACTTTGACCTCTCCGGGTTCGTAAAGCGTATTCATCCACATCAGGCGATAACGTTCCTGCAATGAATTCTTAGTTTTACGTTGTATCCCCTGACTCTTGCCGTTTATAAAAAGTTCTGCACTCGGATAGTCCGTATATACGAAAACAGGTGTCTGCTGTCCTACACGGTCCGGCCATGTCCAATGTGGGAGAATGTGCAGCGTATGTTCATTTTTATTCCATAAACTTCGGTATAGGTAATAACGATCTTTGGGAATACTTGCCAGATCAATAATACCAAACATGGAACTATGGTTGGGCCAGGCATCCGTATCATATGGAGAGGGTTCACCAAGATAATCAAATCCAGTCCAGACAAATTGTCCCATCGTCCAATGATGGTCTTCTGCCAATGCAAAATCCTCATCCGCAGGTTGGACCAAGAGCAATATTCCATATCATAAGACGATGACTGATGATCTGGATACAGCATATCACCTTTTTTTACCACGGGAAATTTATATACACCCCTGGAGCTCACCGTGGATGCTGTTTCCGAACCTAGAACCAGATTTTGCGGCAATTTGGCATATGCCTCCTCATAACGGTGCGTGCGATAATTGAGCCCAGGAACATCCAATAAACTCGCAAAACCGTTTTCTAGCACACAGCTTACCTGGTCCATGCCGCAGGTCACAGGCCTAGAAGGATCTTCCCGATGGCAGATATTCTGTAAAAATGAAGCCACTTTATATCCTTCGGCACTACATTGCGTAGGCACTTCATTTCCAATGCTCCACATCACCACTGAAGGGTTATTCCTAAAATGATGAATCATATTGACCATATCGCGTTCGGCCCAGTCCGCGAAAAACCGATGGTATCCATTTTTACATTTAGCAATATCCCATTCGTCAAAAGGCTCAATCATCATCATCAAGCCCAATTCGTCACATAGGGCGACCAATTCTGGAGCCGGCATATTGTGGGCAGTCCGAATTGCATCACAGCCCATATCTTTGAGCAGCTGCAATTGATAGCGCAGGGCCGAGACATTAATTGCCGCCCCCAATGGCCCCAGATCATGATGATTGCATACGCCCTGAAACTTTCGGATCTTTCCATTTAACATAAATCCCCGATCAGCAATAATACGTACCTCTCGATTGCCAAAACGGGTTTCAAAACGGTCCGTCAGCTTGCCGTCGACAAATACTTGCGTAGACGCTTTATACAGATTCGGCGTCTCCGGACTCCACAGGGCAGGTTTTATCACCTCAAAATTTTGTACGAAAGGCTTACCATAGTTTATTTTCTGCTGATTTTCTTTATGCGCTACCACATGCCCCGCTGCATCCAAAATCGCAGTTACCATACGTACCAACTTGCCGTCAGCATTCTTCAAACTGGTTTCAAGCTTAATGGAAGCTATGCTATCCGACACAAAAGGCGTCGTGATATAGGTCCCCCACACAGGTACATGGATCTTATCCGTAACAATGACATGCACATTCCGATAAAGTCCTGCACCAGGATACCAACGCGATGATTGCGCTTTATTTTCCAAGCGGACAGCAACCCTGTTGTTCCTACCATCTCTATGCAGCAGTTCAGTCACATCGCAATGAAAAGCATTATAGCCGTAAGGCCAAAAGCAAGCTTCCTTTCCATTCACATAGACCCGAGCCTCGCTCATTGCGCCATCAAATTTGAGTTCCACGCGTTTGTTAGAGGACTCGAATTGCGGCACATCAAAGCTGGTCCGATACCAGCCCACACCTACATAAGGCAAACCACCAGTCCGGCCCGTTTTTACGGTCGATTTTTTCTCTCCATTTTGTGTCACGGCGACATCCTGCAGATCATGAGTTCGGTCAAAAGGTCCAAAAATAGCCCAATCGTGCGGTATACTAACCTTTTCCCAAGTCTTATCGTCCAATGTCATCGATTCCCCCTGTGGAACTTCACCCTGAAAAAAGCGCCAGTTTTTCTCCAGCAGGAAGGATTGGCGTCCGGACTGTCCATTTAAATTGACCGGAACAAATAGGAATAAAAAAAACAGAAAGCAAAACGTACCAAGTAATCTCATCATCAATTCGTGTATTTATAGTCTACAGTTCAATTTCAGCCTCATTCAGCAACAACATATATACTTTATTTAAAAGCATTTAATACTTTTGTCGGGCGTCCATTATTATCAAATGCTCCTAAGGTATAACCATTCCAGCCTCCATAAGCCAAAGGCTCCCAATAGAATATACCCAGCACCTTCTGATCAGGCACGGCATTGACTAAGCTAAAAAGATCCTTGAGCCATATTTCGGCAATATCCGCTTCATCCCAGCTCATCCCCACTTCGCAGATCATGACTTCTGAATTGTACCGGGCGATCATATCTTTGATGTTGCTGACACATGCTGCATTCCGTTCTTGCCAGTTTTCTCGGGTCGGATAAAGCGACATGCCAATCACATCCCATTTTCCGCCATTATTTTTCAGACCATCAAACATCCAGCGGAACAAATTATTGTCAAATCCATTGTGGAGATGTATAATCACTTTTGCTGCCGGAAAAATCGCTTTCACCGCATCATAGCCGGCATTATTCAACGCTGCATAATTAGCCATGCTAACCGAGGCTTTTCCATCTTCCCAAAGCATTCCGTTGCCCGTTTCATTGCCTACCTGTACCCATTCCGGTGAGATGCCGTTATCTTTTAGCAATTGCAGGACGTCTGTTGTATGGTCACTTACCGCCTTCTTTAAGCCATCAAATGCCAATCCTTTCCAAGCAGCAGGCTTTGTCTGCTGCCCTGGATCGGCCCAAGTATCACTATAATGAAAATCTACCATGATGCGCATACCCAAGTGATGCGCCCGACGTGCTTTGACCAGTACGTCATTCTTGTTGCACCATCCTCGTTCGGGATCTACCCAAACACGCAAACGTACCGCATCCATCCCCAATCCACGCAATAATTTCAGTCCGTCCACCGCATTACCCCCTGCATTAAAAAATTGCACACCGGAGGCTTCCATTTCGGTAATCCAACTCACATCTGCACCTTTTGCCAAATGCGGCGTAGGTGTAGCTACTTCAAGGTTATCTTTATTGCTGCAGCTGGACAGCATCAAACACAGGCTTAACAAGCCTAATATTTTCCCTATTTTTATTTTTTTCATCCGATTATTTCATTTTAGGAATCGTCCCTATCTTTCCTATTCCACGTGATATTTGAATTGTTTTGGATCGCTTAGATCAAGGATCAATGTATGCGTACCGACCTTATCATAAGCAAAACCACTTCCATCTGCCGTATATAAATTACAGTTTCCACTACCCTCCGCAGCTCCAAAAAACCAAGTCCAACTGCCATTGATCAGTACTTTAATCCCCCATTGCTCGGCTGCCGCTGTCGTAATGGTTGCTTTCCAAACCTTTGCCGTCTGGTCATATACCATTGGTGTTGCCGTTGCACTCCAGCCGTTGAAATCGCCCGTCACCGTCATCGACTCCACGGAAGTCTCCTTCCAAGCCAACTTATTAACGTCGGCTGTCAGGTACAGATATCCCCCTTTACTCGTCCAGCAATTCCAGCGATCTGCACCGCTATACAGAATATATTGACTGCCATCCAAGGGATAGGAACCATAGATAAGCGACGCACTGGTACTCTCCTCACTGGTTAAATAGAAATTATACCACTGATCGAGGCGTACAAAACCATCGTAAAAACCATCTTCTTTTCTCGAACACAGTTTCCATGGGAATTGGGTAATTTCTTTATTCGAAAGGTACAGATAGGCCGCATCCTCAACAGGCTGGTAAGCCGTCACAGTCAGGGCAATCACGTTGCTGTAGAGCCAGTCTGTATTGGTTCCCAATCGCGAAGCAATTCGGACATAAAACACCTTTTTTTCATCAGGAACAAATCCCATCCCCGTGACGAGGCTATTCAGTTGTTCATGCGTATAGCTGATCGAGCTTGCCACCTGCTCAATACTTTTGGCGATGACAGAAAAAGAAGGGTCTGCCGCTATTTCTATCTTATTTTTTAAGACCGACTGTGCCATTGGCTCATCGCTTGCCAGAATCGCCTCATCCCAAACAAGCTGCAGCGCCACCGCTTTACGTTCTGTAGATTTTAAGACCAGTTCCGTTGTACTGCTGTGCAGCACAGCGGGTTTTATCCCGCTGACAGCCGGTGCTCCACCTTCCTTTTTACAGGCAATTAAAAGCAGCACCAAGATATAGAGTGTCAATTGTTTCATATGTAATCATTGTCTTTATTTAATAAAATCATCCGAGACTAGTAACCGGGGTTTTGAATCAAATTCGGATTCGCGCTCATATCAGTCGCTGGAATTGGATACAAATTGAATTTAGCATCCACAGCGCGGCCGTTCATTTCACCGCCCTTCCATTGCCAGAGGTAAGCGTTTCCGGTAAATTTCCCAAATCGAATCAAGTCTGTACGGCGTGTGCACTCCCAAAACAGTTCGCGGCCGCGTTCTGCAAGAATAAAATCGAGCGTTAGCTGTGCTTGGTCGATAGCCCCTGCTGAACTTCCGTAGGCCCGCTGACGGATACTGTTGACCAACGTGATTGCTTCCTGTACACTCCCACCGCCACCACGCAGCATAGCCTCGGCATACATCAGATAGACATCGGCCAGGCGGATCATTGGAAAATCCGTGCTTACCAGACCTTCGTCTGTTGTATAGGTGCCATCATCTTTCAAGTTTGTAAATTTAACCAACCCATAGCCCTGGCTTGAAGAAGAGGGATCTTCCACATCTAAAGACTGTCCGTTTTTCCAAAAATCACCTCTTTTGTCTTCTGCTTGAAACAGGGCTACAAATTCACGAAGTGTACGAAAGCTATTCCATCCAGAAAGTACGCCGTAATCCGACGATTTCATGCTCCCGACAATAGGGCCGTTGACGAGATAAGTTGTCGCTCCCCAGGTAGTCGTATGCGCTACATCAGCTTCTATCGGAAAGATAATTTCATTGGTCCGTTTATCATTGTCAGCATTAAATACCTGCTTATAATTTGTATTTAAGGAATACCCAGCATCAATCACTTTTTTAGCATAGTTCAGACAGTCCGCATTACGCGCTGTACCCGTATACACCTGAGCGTTCAGATAATTCTTGGCCAATAACGACCAAGCAGCCGCACGGCTCACCCGGCCATATTCATTTTGGCGTGGATCAGGCAAGGTCGACGCGACCTCCGTCAGTTCTTTTTCAATAAATGCAAAGAGATCACTCCGCGTCATCCGTGGCGGAAAAAACGCGGCTACAGGATCCTTTTCCGTTACAAAAGGAACATTTCCATACAAGTCCATGGCGTGGCTATAAGCCAGTGCTCGCAGAAAACGCGCTTCGGCTGCAAATGCCAGTATCTCCCCCTGTTCGGCCGAGCTAAAGGTCGCCAGCTTTTCTGCTGTGGTATTCCGCAGAAATTCGTTACAGATAGCTACGGTATAATAGATCCGGTAATACATTGCATTGACCCATGTATCGGAAGCTCCCCAAGTCATATACTGAATATCAGTCATGTTATCACCTCCAGCCCAAGTATAGATCACTTCATCTGTAGGTACTTCCTGCAGGTTAAAGTACACGCGGAGGTAACCCCAAGAAGCCGTGCTGCCGGCCATATCCGGATCAGCATCACCACGTCCATTGCCAGCAACGGCAAATGAGGCATACAGTTTGGCAAGCACCGAACGGTAACCATCTACCGAGGTATAGACCGACTCCGAAGTAGTTTCCACGGTAGGATATTGGTTTAAGTCCTTGGTACAGGATTGCAGCAACACGAGTAGAGTCAACAATCCAAAACAATATCTTTTTATATTTTTCATCACTATATAAGTTTTCTTTTTTGAGGTAACCATTAAAAATCTAGGTTGAGGCTCAAGGAGAAAGTCCTTGATCGTGGGTAGAACGAACTGTCGAATCCACTCGGAACTTCAGGGTCCATACCGCTATATTTGCTCACAATAAAAACATTCTGAACGACTGCACCCACGCGTAAATTGGAGATCTTACCTACCTTACCAAAATTATAGTTCAGCGACAGGTTTTCCATTCGAAGGAAGGAAGCATTTTCGACATAGTAATCCGAGTAATACTGTCTGGTCTGAAATCCGGTATTAAAGTAATCCCGATGTAAGTTATTGATCGATGGGTCCACATATTGAACTGTCTCCCAAGCACTGAGGTTCATTTTTGTATTATTGAAGACATAATTCCCCAAATTTGCACGTAATGTCGTCGCCGCTGTCCATTTTTTATAGGTCAGCTGTGTATTGAATCCAAACAGCCATTTGGCCGCCGGCGACTGATAACGGTATAAGTCTTTTTCATTGATTGCTCCATCACCATTTAGATCCGCATATACGCCTTCTAAGGGTTTGCCAGCTTCGTTGTATAACTGTTTGTATACATAAAACATGTAAGGCTGATAGCCAGTTGTCAGGATCTGGATACCGCGGCCACTGACATTCGGTCCTACATAAGTTCCCACAGCATTCGCATCCTGCACCAATGCAATATTGGTCACTTTCGTATGCTGATTGGTGGCGTTTATATTAACTTCCCAACGCAGGTTATCTTTTTGGATAGGGACAGTATTCAATTGAAATTCGAAACCACTGCTTTCAACATTTCCGACGTTAATGGTTGCATTCTGGTCAAAGTTTGTTCCTGCTGCCACAGGGACATTGGCCAATAGATCATGTGTTTTTCTTGTGTAATATTCAATTGCACCTGATACCCTATTTTTCCACAGTCCGAAGTCCAAACCGTAATTAAATGCCTTGGTTGTTTCCCAGCGCAAATCCCGATTATAGACCGATGGGCGGTACACCAAATGATACTGGTCCCCAAAACGGTATTGCGCATAAGCTGTTCCCAGATTGTAGACTGGCAAATATTCATAGTTGCCTATGCCCTCCTGCTGCCCTGTTATACCGTAACTTGCGCGGAGCTTTAGATCATCCAGAAAAGCGATCCCTTTCATGAAAGACTCCTGCGAAAGGCGCCAGGCCAGAGCGACGGAAGGAAACGTTCCCCAGCGATTTTCGGGACTGAATCGCGATGTACCATCTTTCCGGACCGTCGCTGTCAATAAATAACGGCTGTCGTAATTGTAGTTGATCCGGCCGTACCAAGAGATGAGCGTATGGCGTTCATCAGATGCAATCGCCGTAGAACGTACATCGCCAGCTTCATTATAATACACTATCGGTGGGCGTCCTGCACTCCAATATTGATAATCGTGCCCTGCAGTCACGTCAATTGTACTTTTAATTTCTGAGAAGAACTTGTTATAATTTAGATAACCTGTAAACAATTTATTTTTTAGCGTCTGCTCATAACGGTCAAAAGCCCCTCCAATCGTAAAATTATTGGCTGCACTTGCCGGAATAAGATTAGATCCATTCCCTTTGGCATAGTCATAACCGAGTGTTACGTGCGCTTTTAATTCAGGCAGCAGATGGAACTTATAATCAAGGTCAAGGTTACCTACAGCCCTATTGACTGTACTACGGTGCTTTTCCTGACGGAGCAGCCCTAGCGGGTTGAGATTTGCGCCAGTTGCCGGGAGACCAGCATTGTCCAGACTCTCGTAATAGCCCCCATACGCATCTACCCCAGAGTAAACTGGCTGCGTCGGATTAAAAGCTACAGCAGACCATATCGCATCAGTATTGGCAAAACTGTTGTTGTTGCGGGCACCTTTAACATTCAAGTTCACGGTCAGATGTTTATTAAAAAATGTAGGATTTAGCACCAATGCCCCCGTCATGCGCTCCGTTTTGTCGGTCCGCAAAGTTCCCTGCTGATTATAGTAGCCAACGGAAGCACGAAAAGGCAAGCTCTTACCGATCTTTCCTTGTAGACTTAAGTTGTTATCCGTCCCCATGGCATCCTGAAAAACTTCATGCAACCAGTCTGTTGAGGCATTTCCCAACAGTGTTTTTTGCGCGGCAGTTCCTTTGCTATTGATCAGATTCGCAAATTCATCGCGCGACATCATATCAGCCACGCCCATAGCCTGCTGCATAGACACAATGGATGAAAAGGATAACCGTAAATCATCCCCCTTCCCTTTCTTTGTTGTAATCAGCAATACACCATTGGATGCACGCGATCCGTATATGGCTGTCGACGATGCATCTTTGAGCACCGTCATGCTTTCAATATCATTGGGATTGATCAGACTGAGAAAGTTGCCGCTATTGCCGCTAATGCCGCCAGTCTCCAAGGGTACCCCATCCAATACAATCAGTGGATCGTTGCTGGCACTTAAGGAGGCTCCCCCACGAATACGTATAGTACTCCCGGAAGAAGGGGAACCACTGTTAGACATCACCTGCACGCCGGCCGTTTTCCCATTGATCAGCTGTTCAGGAGACCCGACCAGTCCACTATTAAAATCCTTACTTCCCACCGTATTGACGGCACCCGTGAGATCCTTTTTGGTTGTACTTCCGTATCCTACGATCACCAGCTCCTCCAATACATTCCCCGCCGGCACCATATTGACATCCAAGGATGTTCCCTGTGCCGTCAAGGTTTGGCTGCTATAACCAACAATCGAGAAGGAGAGCTGGGATTTGCCTTTGGGCAATGAAATACGGTACGAACCATCGCTAGCGGTGGAAGTCCCCACCGCTGTTCCGGCCACCAACACCGTCACACCGGCCATCGCCTGCCCCTGTTCATTGCGGACGACCCCACGGACATCCTGTTGTTGCATCGGCCTGATCCACTTGCTCTCTCCTTTCGTTGCTGCGTATAGCTGCGTTTCCCCAAGACAGGATAGCAATGACAAGCCCAATAAACTTGTTTTAAATGCAAAACCCTTCATTTTTTTAGATTTATGTGTTTATAATTGTTTTCTTTCCCTTTATTTTATTCTTTACGCTCCTGTCAACCTTATTGATCAGTCCCGAAAACTCACTTGTCAATTCGTTCAGCCTTCGCAACGATCCGAAAAATGACGCCCCGAACAGTACATTGGCATTCTAAACGGAATGATTAGTTGCGTAAAAGCGCACTATACAGTTATTCTAGCCATATCGCTGCGATGGATAAAGTTGCGCCATCCATATTTTCCCCCGAGATAATGAGCTTTTCGATATCCCTTTTGTCAAATTGAATTGGAACCACCGGATTAAAAAAGCGTTCAAGAAAAACAGGGTAAGGAGCAGGAAGCAAAGCTGTCGGCACAAGCTGCAGATCCGCTAAATCAATACGGACCAATGTTTCGACATCTGATTCAGCATGCATCTTTTTTACGTAGGTATACCCCTTTTTTGTCACAAAGCCAGCTTTCAGCACCGGATTTTCCCCCTGATGTTTTAAGAGTATGCAAAGCTTTTTAGCGGCATTGAGCCCGGCAGGCCGTTCAAGAACCGCTGTTCTGATATCCTTTAGCCAAAAATACTTCACGCCTGGATCCTTGGCATGAAAGGTATACGTCCAAAAAGGGAGTTTTCCTAAATCCTGTTGCTGCCGTTCTGCAGTCATATAAGCGGTTTCGGGAATTGCGAAAGTTTCCAAAGAAGCTACTTTAGATAAGGATTCGAACAAAGTAACAGGAGCATGCTGCTCATACAGTCCGACCGTCCAATAACTATTGACCCGATAATCCCAGTCAAGCGGGGCACCGGCCTGGTTGTTAGGGTAAGTGAATTGCTTCCCACCGACAAACACTGTCGCGGTATATTTCAACTCATTGCCGCCTAACAGCGCTGCCGGAATCACCGCTTCATAGGTGCTGCTATCTTTGGGGATCAGCTTAATGTAGGGATTATGATCTTTCCAAAACGACACTTGATCCGTTTGTAAAATAATCGAATCGGGTTGTTTTTCAAAAATATAACGGAACTGCAGTTTGGCAGCGCGACCTTTTTCCAGCGCTTCGGGCTGCTGGTGTATCAATAAAGCTTGCTTCAGTGGTTGAGCTTTTGGCGCATAATATTCACCCAAATAGCCATTTTTCCAGGATGAAGAAACTGTCCAGTTATTTTTTAGCTGGAGATCCTTTCGTTTGAGGAGATACACACCTGGTTCAACACTGAAACTTGTTTTGGCTACCGAAATACCCGCTCCGCCACCATTTTGTTGCGAAAGCTGCTGCACAGTGAACATGTCGCCTAGATCAGGTATCCGAACATCGATCGTCTGCGACCGGTACAGGATATGCACCACCTCACGATTGAGGGATGGCTTAGCAAAAGGATCAGCGATTTTTTCTGCATCCGGCATCACTTCCAGACGCCATAGACCATCTTCCAGAAGATCCAAAAAATAAGCACCTGATCCCCGGTAATCCACCACCGGCGATGACCCATGACCAGCGATATGCTGCAATTTTTCTGGTTTTATAGGTTTTACTGCTGTATTATTCGTATAAAAATATTTATCTGGTGCATTCATCAAGGAGAGATCCTCTTCATAACTAACCCTAAAATCGCCAAATAAGGTATCCTGTGGATAGCGCTCAAATTTTTTATTTCTCGGTATGGCATAAGCCACCTCTGCAGCGATCATGGTACTCAGCGCTTTTGCCGGCGTATAGGCCAAATTGAGATAATGCGTCTGATATTCGGTATTGTAAGCTGCCATATCCATTGGATCGTAGGCAAACTGAGTAATCCACTGAAATCCTGCCGAACGGAATGTGCGACTCATGGCGGGATGCATGTAGCTGTAGAGATTATCCGCAGGATCATATTCATAGACTGCCTTTGCTTTATTGGCAAAGCCCTTCAAGTTTGAAAAAGGAATATCGTATTGATCGATGTAGGGCAGAAAGTTTCCCTGACGTTCACGTCCCGCAACCAGCCCCACAGGGTACCATTGATAAGTGGTCCCCTGGATATCAGCATCAAAATAAGCCTTTACATGATCCATATTATGGCTTACATTGTAGAAAATAGGTTTTTTGTTACCATTTTTCTTCATGGTCTTAACCATCCGGGCAATATAATCCGAAGTCGTCTGAATGGCTCCGGTATGACAAGGCTCATTATTGATCTCAAATCCAATGATGTAAGGGTCCGTCTGATAAGTATGCCCAGTATACGGGTTGACATGGCTAAGCAATTGACTGATGTATTTTTCCTGTGCAGCTATCGCTTGTGGATTGGCATGAACCTTACACTTATCGTAGTGGTAAGTAAATGCATCCGTATTTATATTTCTTTCGGGATAGCCATTTCCAAAGTTGGTCATTCCGGTAATCAGGATCCGGATGCCTCTCTCCTGGAGTTTAAAGAAAAGATAGTCCAACAAATCCAGGTGTTCATTGCTGATCAGGTTACCATTTTTATCAGAGATCTCCACATCCCAAATATGGATACGATAAGCATTATATCCCAAACGAGCAAAGTGGTAGACGTCGCGATCAATGGCCTGCTTACGATCTATCCCCTTAGCCTGTAGCGCCCGAAAGGCATGGGCAAAAGGAACTGTATAGTTGACGCCATAAAATGATGCCTCCGCTTTGGAGTCAGACCAGCGCATGACACCTTCACGATCTACAAAAACTGTGGGGACATTTTTACTGGCCTTAAATTGTGCATAGGACTTAGCGTAGCCCAAAAGAGCAAAGCAGCATAAAATAATTACACGCATGGATTGTATCGATTTATAATTTTTGGTTATTACTCTTACAAACCTATCAAACGGTATTATTTTTTAAGGCCACATATCGGACAAAGAACAACACAAATTGGACATCGCTATTTCTCCAGCACAGCAAACACCACTAAAAATCAAACACTTAAACAAAAGAATCCATATACACTTTTGGTGACATCCCAAATTCCGACTGAAAACATTTAGAGAAATAAGAGGCATTGGAGAATCCGACCATATACATCACTTCGGCAACGGTAAACTTCTGTTGCTGCAGTAAGAGCGCGGCTTTCTTGATACGAATGCTGCGTATATACTCCACAGGTGTATATCCTGTTAATTGTTTAATTTTACGATAGAGCTGTCTCGCAGCAACATCAGTGAGCTCACTGAGCCGCTGTACCGAGAATTCCGAATCGTCCATATTTTCTTCAATCAGCTGTGTCACGTTTGCCAGGAACTTTTCATCCGGCGAATGTACAGCAGCGGGTTCGGCTGGTTTACTGATTTCATCGATACGCAACTGCACGACAAGCTTATCTTTCCTATCCAAGAGCTGCAATAGCTGTATCTGCAGCAAGTCCAGATCGAAAGGTTTGGCCATGTAAGCATCTATTCCGGCAGCAACCCACTCGCGTCTGATGAGCTCATCGTTCTGTGCTGTCAGCAGCATGACCGGTATCGTTGCTGTGACGATATTTTGCCGCAGCCTTTTAACCATTTCAATTCCCCCCATAGTGGGCATCATGGCATCTGTCAGGATAATATCCGGCATAAAGATATGCCCGTCGATTAAACGTAAGCCTTCACTGCCGTCGCCAGCAATGCGGCAATCATAATGTACCTGCATGGCATTTTGTAAAAAATCAGCAAGTTCGGCATTATCTTCAATGATCAGCAATTTTCTTTTGCCTGCTGCCGGGGTACTTTCAGCAGGATCCTTATCGTTTATATTGTCCTGCCTCCAGCTGAGCGTCACGCTTGTGCCCTTTGGGTTGCTCGCGATATCAACACTCCAGCCCAACTGCTCACAATAACTTTTGACCAGGTATAGGCCAACACCGGTCCCCTGTACTGCACTCACTTCTTTCAGGGAAGAGCGGTAGAATTTGCTGAATACATAAGGCAGGTCTTCGGGAGCGATACCAATCCCAGTATCCCGAACGGCAAGCTTTATAGCCTCCCCAATTACTTCCAGTCGCAAGTCAACACGACCTTCAGGACGATTATACTTACAGGCATTGACAATCAAATTGTTGACAATCGATCCTAGCTTGGCTACATCCGTCTGTATAAAAAAGCTTTCTATAGTACTGACAAAGTCAAAATGGATGGTACTATACTCAGGCACCTGCTGCCAGTCAGCTATGAGCTGTCTGCAATAAGCAACCAGATCAATCTGAGAGGTAAGCAATCCCTGCAGCGGCATCTGCTGCTGTTCGACCTGATCAAAAGTCATCAATTCCTGAATAAGCTGGCTGATTTTTAAGGCATTTCGATGTACGCCATCCAACTGTTTCTTTTTATCACTGTTCTTTGTCTGTCGCATCATTTGGCTTACGGGAGCCAAAATCAGACTTAGCGGCGTTTTGAGCTCGTGCGATACAGCGGTCAAGAAGTCCATTTTCATCTTGGTGAGCTCCAGGACCTTCCGCCGTTCACGTCTTTCCCATTTTAACGTGCTGCGTACCCTGAAAAAATTGACAATCCAGAAGAGCAGGAAACCAGCAATGAGCACATAGAGACTTTTGGCCCAATAGGTCGCATACCAAGGATAACGGATCTGAATAGCGTAGGTATAAATTTCCGAAACAACATGGCCAGCAATATCTACTTTCGCCAGCTGAAGCTCGTAGCTACCCGAATTTAAGTTGGATAGAAGCACCTTGTTATCACCCCGTTCCATTGGAATCCAGGTTTCATTTTTACCTTTAAAAGCATAGGCCAAACGATAGCCCAAATGATTCCCATAATCCAGGTCGGAAAACTCGAGTCGGAGGTTATTCTGATCGTGCGCCAAGCTTATCTCGTTCCGATAACGCAAACCGTAGCCATAACTGCCAAATCGTTCATTATTGACATACATAGCGGTAAGCACGATCTTTTTGGACCTATCCAGATCCGTTGGTCCGTTTTGCGCAGGCAATAAGACCACCTCATCGATTCCACCCAAGACCACTTCCTCCCGTTCAGCATCGTAATACATCGAGGAGATCCGCTGTCCGTACCTTAATAATTCAGCTTTTAGACTCTGCTTATTAATCTGCCAGACCCCAGCACTTGTTGCCACCCAAATATTTTCGTTGACCTCGGCCATGGCAGTCACTTCCCCCTTCCCGACAGGATCAAAACGAACTAATGTGTTTTTTCCGTCTGCTGCAATCCGCCGCAATTCGCCATGCTCCCCTACCCAGATCGTATGCTCCCTATCTTTCAGCATAAAGGTTGCCTGATCCAGCGCATGCCCTGCGCTGTCTTTAAGTTCTGTTATTTTCCCTGTTGCCACCTCAATGCTGCTGATCCCTTTATTATAGAACAGCGCCAATATCTCCCCCCTTCCATTATCAACAATCTGATTGGCAAAATCTTCCAAAAGGCCATCAGCTTTACTGAAATTACGGTTTGCTATAACCGGGCCGGCCGCTTCCAACAGCCTATTTCTGCTGACAACAAATATTCCCCCCATATAAGAGGCGACCCAGAGATTATCCTGTCCATCCTGTAAGATATCATAGGACCATTTCGCATTTCGTCTGCCACTTGCATCGACAATTGTAAAGCTTTTAAATTGTTTGGTATGCGTATCAAACACATTGACACCACCGTCGGAGGCTATCCACACCAATCCCGAATGATCTTGAAATATATCCCGGATACGGTTGTGTGCTAGACGATAGGTTTTGGCATCCATGCGATACCAGTTGCTTTCCGTATTTTTATCGTCCAGTCCATGTACCCGAATCAAACCGTTGTCGCCCCCTAGCCAATACCAGCCAGTGCGATCCTTAGCAATCTTATAAAAACGATTACCGTCGCTGCTTGCTGTCAATTGATAGATGGGCAGTATTTTTTCCACCTTACGGTTGGACCATAAAGAAAAACCAAGGTCCGTGCCCAGCCAGATATTTTCAGACCGGTCCTTAAAGATACTCCATACGATATTATTAGCCAGCGAATTTCTATTGCGGGAATCATGCTTGATTCGCTGGACCAGCTGCTGAGCCGGTTGATAAGTAAAAAGGCCATCGTCTGTACCTACAAGCAAGGTATTTGAATCCTTGGAAGCCATCGCTTTGATGGGATGATTTTGCAGCACAGGAGTCTTCAGGAGGGTACGTTTTTTAGTATTATAGAGATAAAGGCCATACTCAGTCCCGACATAGGTACTTGCCGATGCCGGAATAGAAAATATAGAATTGACAAACTGGTTGCTCCCAGGTTTGTAATCGGGAAGCGTCAGGGATACGATATCTTTTTTCGCTGGATTCAACTCGAAAAGCCCATTGTACGTACCTATTAAAATTCTATCACCAACCTTATCAAGAGCGTATACAGCAGTTTTTGCTATATTCTTGGGGAAGAGCTTACCATAATCGACGAGTTCACGCGTTTTGGTATTATAGCAGTACAAACCAGCTATGGACCCTATCCATAAGGTGTCGCCAACGAGCAGCAGCGACCTGACATCTGAAGGACCCCCTGCCGGAAAAGATTCAAAACGGTCGAATTGATAATTATAGAGCAATACCCCCTGCCCTGTCCCCAATGCGAAATGTTTGCTATCAATCAGCGCAATGCAGTAAACAAAAGTCTGAAAAGGAGATTTCGTTCCCGTAAGCGGCTGCAGCGCATACCCATCGTAATTAAATAGTCCATTGTTGCTTCCCAGCCAAAGCATCCCCAGGCTATCCTGCGCAAATGAATGGACTGTATTTGCATTTGTTCCCAGAGAAATATTCCGAAAGGAAGGATAATCTAGCGATTGCCCGACGACAGCAGTACTGATCAAGGAACAGACAAGTAACCAATAGAAATAAAGAGATTGCATGTGTTATAAGCGCTATACCACAAACTTAATTAATTCTGTTGGAATACAGCCTATGCAATCTATTATCGCAATTGGAGCTCCACCCTTTTACCAGCCGGCAGTTCAACATCAAGCAGCCTGCCAGCATATTTAATCTGGCATTTTTGGCGTTTTTTGGCCTTTGCCCCTGCGCTCAGCAATTTTCCATCTGCCCATTTCAGATCAATTTCAATGGCTCCACGTGCCATCAGCCCCTTTATTTCACCATCTTTCCAGCTGTCGGGAAGTGCCGGAAGCAGTTCGATAAAATCTTCGTGGCTCTGCAGCAGCATCTCGGCCATGCCCGCGATCACCCCAAAGTTGCCGTCGATCTGAAACGGTGGGCATGCATCAAACAGATTATAGTAAGTACCCCCACCACCATCGTATTTGGTATCCATATCCACTGTAGGCCGCAATTGTTTATTAAGGAGTTTCAAAGCTCGATTGCCCTGATGCAAGCGCGCCCAAAGCGCGATCTTCCAAGCGTAGGTCCAGCCCACCCCATCGTCGCCCCGTTTTTCCAGCGATAGCTGTGCAGCTTTTGCCAGGTCGGGTGTACGGCTGACGGTGATCTCATTGCCCGGATAAAGGGCAAACAGGTGGGACAGATGACGGTGAGCAGGTTCTACCTCTTCAAACTCTTCGGCCCATTCCATCAGACGACCGTCGCGGCCGATTTTCGGACGGGACAATTTAGCCTTCGATGCCTGCAAGCGATTTAAAAACTCATCTTCTTTTAGTCCCAAGATCGCTGCCGAGTGAAGCGTATGGTCAAATAGATTATAAATAACCTCTTGATCATGTGAAGGTCCCATGCTGATCTGCGCCGTGGATCCGTCAGGTGCTTTAAAGGAATTCTCGGGTGAAGGTGACGGCCCCGAAACCAGTAGACCTGTTTTGGGGTCTGCCGCCAGCCAGTCCAGGTAAAAGGTCGAAGACCCTTTCAATATGGGGTAAGCCCAGCGCAGAAAATCTTTATCCTGCGTAAAAGCGTAATGCTCCCAAATATGCTGGGCTATCCAGGCCCCCGCACCGATGTGCATCCCCCAGCTGGCACTTTCTCCCGGAGAAGTATAACCCCAAACGTTCGTAATCGGATGCAGCGCCCATCCGTGCATACCATATTGAATCTGGGCGGTTTTGCTTCCCGGTGCTACAAGTGAAGCAATCAGGTCCATCAGCGGACGATGCGATTCAGATAGATTGGCCACTTCCGCAGGCCAGTAGTTCATCTGTACATTGATATCGGTATGATAGTCGCCATTCCACGGGGTCTGTATCTTGTTGGCCCAGATCCCCTGCAAGTTTGCCGGCAGCCCACCCGCTCTCGAAGAAGAAAGCAAAAGGTATCGGCCATACTGAAAATACAGGGGATATAAGGCCTGTTCATTTCCGGAACGGAAATTATTGGCCATTAGCTCATTGGTCGGAAGATTGGGGCTATCATTCCCCAACTGAAAAGTCACGCGTTCCATAAACGAAGAAAAGTCTTTGATATGACGATCCCTTAAAGTCGGATACGATTTGGCCATAGCCGATTTAATAATGCCGAGATGCTCTTTTTGATAATTGGTATTGGTATAATCCGGATAATGCTGCTTATAGTTTGTCTTTGCTGTTACGATAAGCGTTACGGCGTTGGCCCCTTTAATTTGCACCCCGTCTTTGGTCTGGCTGCTGATGCGTCCCCCTTCCAGGATGGGCGTCACCTGAGCCTCGTAACGCATACCATTTCCGCCCCTACCATTATTGAGCACACCAAACATGCGCAACCCATGCAATGCCGCTATTTCAGTTTCAAACCTTTCTGGCCGATCCAGATTGAAAAGCACATTGATTGCGGCGGCTTTATCAGCGGTCAGGCGTATTACGATTGCCTGATCGGGATGACTGGCAAAGATCTCACGGGTAAACCTGACCCCGTTTTGGACAAAAGAACTGGAAGCGATACCGTTTATCAGATCCAGTTCGCGGTGATAATCCTGGTATGGTGCATCTGTGCCAAAGTCCAGGCGTAGGTCACCCAAGGTCTGGAAGCAGCCAAAAGGCACATTGGCCCCATTACCACTTCCTGAGCCTTTTCCCTTTGTAATCTGGGTTTTATTAGTCAGTTCGGTCGCTTCCTTGTATTTCCCCTGAAAGAGCAGTTCACGGATCTTTGACAGGGACTGCGAGGCGGCAGGATTGTCGCCCTCATCAAAGCTGCCACTCCAAAGCGTCATTTCATTGAGCTGGATCCGTTCCCGGTTGACATCCCCAAAGACCATGGCCCCCAAGCTACCATTGCCAATAGGCAAGGCTTTTAACCATTCGGGATCACTTTCCCAACCATTTTTGGAGTCTACCGCCAGAGCATTTGCCGGCTGTTCGAACCAGATTTTGTTTTTTTTATTGACTTGGGTCTGCGCAACAGCAATTTCCACCGACAGCAGAAAACATAGTGCAATACCCGTACATATTCGGTTCAGGTTTATCATTGTTGTGTTCTATTTCATTGAGGTTTACGATTCGATTTAGGGATGCAATGCCAACTGTTCGCAATAGAAAAACACTCCATCCACGCCATATAGCCAAAAATAAGGATACCTATTTACAAACACTTACACTTTATTGCTCTTTTTAGATGCCCTATTAACCAAAATTGCTTGGCTTTTTTCAGCATCCGACTTTACACTTTCGCCCTTATATGGCTTCATCTGGATCAGGTTATTCCAGGAGCAAGTGCTAAGGAAACAGCATCAAAAAGTAATATTTTACATGATTTTAAGCTTTTAATACATGACTTTCTTTATTAAAAATGCTTCCTTTGAGTTACAATTTTAAATCTAGGATAGTAAGTCGACCTTATTAGGTGATTCATTCAAATATTTTAAGAATCTATGCGGCCAATTTATGCGAAAGCACTTTCAAATTTAGGAAACAGGATTTTTGAAATCCGACACGAAAATTGTCCTAATTTTCTTTCCGAATATCATTTTCACAGTGAATGCCAACTTACCTACATCATCAGGAGCAATGGTCAACGCTGCATAGGTGATCAGCTGGAAGACTTTGAAAGTGATGAATTGACTTTTATTGGTCCTGGCCTGCCTCACGTTTGGCACCCTGAGGATACAGTGGCCTCCGAAGGGCACAGCGCCGCTTCGATAACACTGATTTTCGATCCGGAAGGACTGCAGTCTTTTTGTCCCTTATTATTTGAAATATCTCAGCTCAATGACTTCCTGGAAAAATCGAGACAGGGCATGTTATTTTATGGAGAGACAAAAAATAAGTTAAAAAAAATACTGCGAAAAATGGTCTCTGCACCTGATATACAAAAAACGGTCTATCTCTTTAAATCATTAGCTATCCTACTTCATACCGAAGAATACAGGATACTCTCCGATAAGCTATATATCGATGGACTGCCCCTAAAGGACGGAGAAATTATTTTTAGTATATACAATTATGTTTTTGAAAATTTTAACGATGAAATTTCCCTAGATGAGGCCGCTAAGCTGGCGAATTTAACCAAACCGTCCTTTTGTCGATTTTTCAAAGCACGCACACGGAAAACATTCTCGAAATTTGTCAATGAAGTACGGATTAATGAAGCTTGCAGGCTTCTGGCCCGGGATGAAAACCCCATTACCCATATCGCTTACGCCTGTGGTTTCAACTCCTTGCCCAACTTCAACAAGTTCTTTAAAGCGATTAAAGGGATTACGCCTTCTGACTACAGAAGTCAGCTACTCACGAATAAAGGTTAACAAGCAGCTGACTTATCTAATTATACTCCCGATAAACGTCAGAAATAAAAAACCACGGCTAAGCACTTCACTTACATAATTTCCTATATTTATAGAACCTGCTGTTTACACAAGGACGGCCGTGATGACGACAAAACAAGTAGAGAAGCTGTAAAACCTATTCAAAACAGGCAGACATATTAACTTTAGACCAGACAATCGATGATATTAACCGACAGAACAATCCTGATAACCGGTGCCGATGGTGGAATTGCAACAGCAATTATCGCGAAGCTGATGACCAAAAACGTCAAGAAAATTTATGCGACAGGGCTCAATCTCGCTACGTTAAAAAGCAAGTTTGAGACCTTTGGCGATAAGATTGTCCCCCTTGAACTGGATATCACCAATACAGACAGCATCCGGGCCTGCGCTCAAAAATGTGCAGACACCGATCTACTGATCAACAATGCCGGAGTTGAGTTTAAAGTACCATTTCTGGAAGAAAAAGCAGGACAGGCTGCCTTGTTCGAAATGAAAGTGAATTACATTGGTGTCATTGAAATGATCAATCATTTTCTCCCCCATTTACTTCAACAGGAGCAGGGAGGCATTGTCAACATCCTTTCGATAGGAAGCCTTGCTGTGGTCAAACGACTGGGAACCTATTGTGCCTCGAAGACGGCCACACATATTCTGACAGAAACCATCCGTGAAGAACTATCCGAAAAGGGAATCAAAGTCATGGGCGTCTACATGGGCTATGTCAACACGGCAATGACACCCGAACAGACCGCATCGCCCAAAGCCGAGCCCAAAGACATTGCACAGGCGATTTGCCAGGGTATTGAAAACGATGAAGACCGGATCTACCCAGATCCCACCACAAGGACATTCGTGCGGGAAAACCCAATCAACACGCTGTTTTTTGACTAAAAAGTGCCCCAGAAAGCAGCTAACTTTCTGGGGCACTTTACAAGCTTCCTTTTTTAGTCCTCGGATTGCAATGGCATCGTTGGCGTTCCAGCTAGCTCACGCATCCAATTATTAAAATCCGCATCCGAAGGAATGTCAAACTTCTTGCGCAATCTATTTTTCCGGACCTGCACCGCCCTGATGGTCACAAAGGTATATTCCGAAATGTTTTTGGTCGAGAAGTTGAGAAAGGCCATGGCACAAAATTCCAGTTCGGTACTTCGAAGATTGGGATCGAGGGTTTTCAATGCCTGGATAAACTCGGGATATAGTTCGGTAAACAAGATCAAGAATTCCGGGTTATTGCTTTTAGCCAGCTCGATCAGATTATTGAATTTATTTTCGCCGATCTGCTCCGTCAGTTCCTTATTGATGGTTTCCGTTTCCTGCAGAGCTTCTTCTTTTTCATCCAAAATCTTGCGGTTATGCTTGTGTCGCCAGACAAAAAAAGCGATCGCAGCCAGCAACAGCGCTAATGCTGCCATAGCAATCGTCACTGACTTGGAGACCTTGGTATTCGACTCCTCATCTTTCAATTTCAGGATCTGGCTGAGCACCTGATCAACAACCTGCCTATTTTCACTTTCGAGAGAGTCATTAAGTCGGCTAAAGGCCATGTTATATTGATCAGCTTTCGCTTTGTCTACCTTGGTTCTCCGATAAAAATCAGCTAGCTCTCGGTAAGAATTCTTCATCCCATTTCTACTGCCGATCGCCCGCTTATTTGCTAAACTCCTTTCATAAAAATCTGCCGCTTGTCTCAAATTTCCCTTCTTTTCTTCTAGGGTACCAAGGGAAGAATAGGTATTTAGCACAACAGGTATTTTATATTTTTCCACAAGTGCCAGGGCTTTGTCGAGGTATTGTTGAGCCTTCAAAAAATCGTTTTTCTTCACATATAACTTCCCCAGGTTGTCATAAACCACGAGATAGCGGAAAACCTCCTTCTTTTCATCCTCACCCTTCAGGTTATTCAATAGAAGCTGATTATACTTTTCCACCGAATCTAGTTGACTGATCGCATCAAAAACAATACTTAGATTTTCGTAGGTAAATTGATAGGATTTTTTTTGTTTTTCGCCCGTGAGATTTTTGATCAGGCCCAGCTGCAGACGAAACTCCCGAATGGCCTGCTGATACAGCCTAAGCTCCCCATAGGCCCTTCCGCGCACCCGATGGACTTCGGACTGCGCAAGAATACCTTTCCTATAAAAATCCGTTTTTTCGACACTTTCAAGATGCTTCAGTCCTTCTTTAAAAAGCCCCACGGTCACAAGGCCTTCGGCTATCCAAGAATGGGCTTTCGCTTTACCTTCATCATAGTTTGTTTCGTTGGACAGATTAAGTGCTTTTATAGCTGTCTCTATATAGGGTAGCAATTGGCCGGTGTTAAATAATTCTCTTGTTTTATTCAACAGAGAATCAACTTCGTGCTTCTGGTGATCAACGGCAATTCCTTTAAACGCAAATAATATTAAAATTGAAAGGAGAAGGAGCTTTTTCATTGTATAGGTAGATTGTATCAAGTAGGTATTTATCCCCTTTATTTAAGGCAACTTATCGTCTTAAAGCAAAAGGTCGGCGCAAATCTAATAATTTTAAAACATTAAATCGATGCGAATTTAATTTTGCAATCCACTTATATTGACAACGATCTCCATTATAGTTATTAAAATAATATGTCATAAATAACAAGATCATCTATCTAAAATGTAAAACCGTATTTTCACATTCAAGCTAGGCCAATGCTGGCAAATTACTGCAGCAAGAACAAAATAACCATGTTGTATTGCATCAATCTATTCATAAAAGACAAAGATATTGACCCTTAAAAGAAACTAAGAAAATTTATCTATCACAAAAATATCACACATTATCTAAATATCTTTTTGTTTTCATTCATCCACGGTCAATCGAAAAAATTATAAAGAGTATGCCATTTTTTTTGTAGCCACAATAGCACTATGTTCCAATTCGGTGAATGGATTTGGCCGAATCTGATCGCGCATCCAATTATTAAAATCTATATCGGAAGCAATATTGAGTTTTTTGCGCAGTCTATTTTTGCGTATCTGAACTGCCCGGACCGTTACAAAAGTATATTGGGCAATATGTTTGGTTGAAAAATTCAGAAAGGTCAGGGCACAGAATTCCAGTTCTGAGCTACGGATTTTGGGGTTTATTGTCTTTAATGAAGCAACAAACTCGGGATAGATTTCATTAAACAAAGCCAAAAATTCGGCATCATTGTTCTTCGCTAAAGCAATTAAATTATTAAAGTTATTCCCTTCCATTTTGACATTTTTTTGCAGCAAATTCTATTCTATATTTCGTGTCTTGAGCCGAATCCCCCTTCTCAAAAGCTGATGGCTATTTTATACTTTCAGCGTGAACAAGCTGATGTAAGCAATTAAACTCGGCCTGGCCCGGTGACCCTGCCGAGTAAATCCAAATATATTATCACGGATCTTCACGCAAATTGATCCGGGGATAATTCAAATTAATATTTACAAGATTTAACAGCTTATTTTGCTATGTCCACATCCAGAAGATCAGCGTCCTAGATACCCTACCCGATTCTGCTTGACAAATATTTGTATTAAAAGAGAGAAACAAAAAAAACAGCCTTTCACATTAATATCACACTTTATAAAAACCTATAAAACAAATATTTAACAACACTAAAAAAGACATTCAAAATTTAAGTCCAAGAGTTAACACCAGGCCATTTGCATCAAGAACGAAAGATTTTCTTAGCATTGAAGAACTTATCCGAGGCTAACTGCTTACTTATTTAGAAGACTTTTGACCAATCCAGGTCACCGACGCAAAACCTCGAGCCGCAATATAGAAGCTATGAAAACGGATAAAAAACAGGATATAGATTAAAGAAAAAAATTATCCAAAAAAAATTCCGTCCCTATGAAGCGAGTAATCTAATCGCAATGAATGAAAAATCAATGTCCGATTGCATCTTAAAAAAGCAAAACCAAACAACAAAACACTAAAAAACAAGCAATTAATAACACGTGTGATATTTTTGTGATAAAAATGTGATAGCATCATATTCTTATTATATTTTCAATCCAAACTATCTTTGTGGCAGAGAACAAGCTGTGTCTGGGTCGATCGCGCCCGTCTATCTACGATATAAATCACAGTTGCATTGGGAATTATTTAATTAAAGAGAAATTAACATAAACAACATATTTAGTTCATCACAAACTACGACAAGCCATTGAAATCTCAACTAACGAAAACCATTTACAAAATATAGATGCATAGATCCTTCACTGCGCGCTATGTACAACTTCGTAAATGTTAATATCATAAACCAAATAATATTGCAAACATGAAAAAAAGAACTGAAAAAAAGACCTACCTACGCCCCATGATTGAACAGTCGAAGGTGGAAATGGAAGAAGGGATTGCTGCCGGATCAGTTGGATCGGCCCAACCAGGAGGCGGATCAGGCGTTTCCGAAACAGATTGGAACAGCGGCGGAACAGAAACCAAGGATCCGAATGGCGGTGAATGGTGGAATTAACAACAATCAAAAACTTTTAACAACAATTATGAAAAAAATGTATCAGATCACAAAGATAAAATTCGCCTCGATTATCCTGCTCGCCCTTGCTGTTTCCTGCAGTAAGGATAAAGCTGGAGAGACAGTCAATCTGAATAAAGCTGGGATAAAACTAACCTTAACAGAAGGTGAATTCGTAAGTAACGAAACACCTGTTACCAAAGCTTCAACAAGCGGCAATACTGTAGCGAACCCCTTTAACCTCACCAAAGAAGTGCAGTCGGGCCCATTTACCATTACAGCAGAACTTACAGAAACCACTCCTGCAAGTTCAGGCCTTAAAGCATCCAACAACAAAGCCGCAACCAAGCTATTATCTTTGCGTGGAGCTGTAAGGTATCGGATTGTCGCTTTTGAAACGGATGGAACCTATGTTGACCAGGCCGTTGGTGATGCTTCTAACGCTAATCAGGTATTTTTCGGCGATAAATTGATTGTCGGACACAAGTATAATTTCTTTATCTATTCGGTGGGTTCCACAACTCAGGATCCCGAACCGGTCAATGCAGGAACAAATATGTACCTCGCCAATGACGCTCAAGGCCTTCGCCCATCATTTAATTATAATGATGATGGCGGGGATTATATGTGTGCCGTTGAAAAGGATGTGACCATTCTCGGTAACAATACGCCTACGCCTTTAACGACACCATTGCAGCATATGTTTACCCGTGTAACGATCCAGGTAGACAATAGTGATGCGACAGGTACTTTCGGTCAGGCTGACTACAAAAAGGGTGGCTATAACTCTGAGGTCGCTGTCAACGGCAGTATCGATTATTCCAATGGAATGATCGCTGCTCCAGTGATCGATATGAGCACGGGTAAAGTAGCAAGCGGCCTAAACCAGGCATCTGATTTTCTGCCGCTGCAAAATGTAGGTGTTACGCCAAAAACGGTTCTGGTTAACCAGCTTGGCATTTCCAACTTTTCACTTAGCTTAAACATTAACGCTGGTAGCATTAAAATTGGACATGATATCAATCAAAGTGACGCCAATTTCAGTTTCTCGGACGGTGGCCAGGGATTAAAACCAGGCTATTCTTATACGTTAAAACTTCGTTTTAATAGCGATCGGTATGTCAATGCGTCCAATGTAACCAAAAGTGCAACGGCTGCAGACGCGCGCTATGCTGTCATCGGCGGATACCGTTGGGACCGCTTCAATCTAGGGGTAAATAATACGAATCCTGCACTAAACAATCCGGATGTTGTTCCATCTATCCAAGCGCTCTACGGAAGCTATTACCAATGGGGACGTCAAGCACCTGTCGCAAATGCATATAGCGGTGACGGGGCAATGACAGGCTGGAATACAACAGCTGCGGCAGATGGCTCCTGGAACAGTGGTACAGCGACAGCACCTTTAAAAGCAGCGACAGATCCATGTGGCACCGGAGATCGCGTTCCTAGTCCAGCGGAGTACACACTGCTGGGCAATAATACACGCCATACTTCCATTGGAAACTGGACCAATTTTAACGGCAATACGACCGTTGGGCTTTCAGACTTTACAGCAGCACATATTATGACCAGTAAAAAGAGCAGCGATATTAAATTAAGCTTTCCTGCAGCGGGCCATAGAAATCCATCCAACGGAGCGCAGTTAATCAGACAGAGCTCTGCAATTTACTGGTTAAATACAGAAGTTGGCGGAAATAATAACGCAAGACAAGGCCGTGGCTTTACAGCATCCTGGGATACATCGAATTATCTTAAAACTGCGGGCTATCCCGTACGCTGTATCCAGGACAAATAGTCGTCCAGGTAGCATACGCACGTAATTAATAGCCGTAATCCTATTTTTTGAATTATATATCTACCATAAACTTCCTTTTGGGAGCAATGGCTCTAAAAGCTCGGCACGGATGATCCATCGCCGGGCTTTTTCTCACTCACCGAACTCACTGCAGTTTCACTAGCTGGATTGAACCGTATCGCTAACTATACCTATAAGGATGATGAAATCAGAAACTAGAGGTGCTCAAATCACAAAGCAATACTTGCTATTTTTGGACAAGCATATTGATGATGTGTTCCAGGGACAGGCCATGGAATTTATGGCAATCAACAAGATCGCCCGAGAGATCGCCGTTTCGCCTAAGCATCTCAGTTATACCGTTCAGAAAGAAAAAGGAAAGCATCCTGGTTATTTTTATAACCTCAAAATTATCGCAAAGGCGAAAGAACTCCTCATCAATTCCCCATTCTCTATCGCAAAAATTTCGTTGCTATTGACTTACGATGCCTCGAACTTTTCAAAGTTCTTTAAAAAATGTACCGGGGAAACTCCGGGCAGTTTTCGAAAAAAACAGCATGCAGATTTATAAACCGTGATCTGCTGTATCTCAGCTCCCTATTCAATGGGCACAGCAGTTTCGATCTCATTGGACCGGCGCCAATGATCATCGTGAAAGTAATATTCCACGATTTTTCTGTCTCCATGCTCCCAATCATTCAGTTTTTCTTCCAGATCAAAATAATAGACTAGTCCCGCATCTTCTTTCACCAGCGCCATCTGTACGAGCGGATTCAGCAATTGTTTACTTTTCAGCAGCCCCCACTTTATATCGGGTGTTGCTTTGGATTTGAGGTAATCGCCCATCACCGCAATATAATTCAATTTATATTTTTCAAAATTCTTCTTGTCGGCTAAAAAGGCATAAATCTGATCGATTTCCGCGGCAGTAGCTGTTGCCGATTCTATTCCTGCCGCTTGCAGGAGTTCCTTTTTCAGTGCAGGGACAAAAGTATTTAAATGATCCATTTTTTCCCTATTATTGAAATAGAAGCGGTTCAGCGTCCCATCTATGGGAAAGATTTCCTTCTGGATCCAGCTTTCCATTAATACACTGTCTTTGGTTAAGATTGCTTTACTGAATGGGTTCAGCGGTAGGATAATAAAGGTTTGCTGGTATTTATAGACCTGTGCATTATTAAATTCGATCGATTTCAGGAATGTAGCCTCCTTGTTTGATGACATATCATTGGCCGTTGCCCATTCGACCATGCGATAAGTCGGAAGCTGTGCCTTTGATTCCATGGTCAGTAAATAGAAAATTAAGAAAATAAGTCCAAACGCTTTCATAAAAAACAATACGATTAAAAATAGGGTCACTGAAATTCAGAACTAAAAATAGTTTATTTCGAGGACTTTTATGCATTATCGAACTTTTAGAAACGTGTTCCACGGCTTAACCAAAAAGTGTGATAGCAATGTGATACCTCTGTGTTGACCTTTTTTTTACGTCTCCATTATCTTTGTCAAACGAGATCATCGGATCTAATTCAACAATAATTGAAAGTATAATTGGAGCAAGCTGCTACAATTTCGACGAGCAACGATATCTTGTAAAACCTTAAAATTGAACTAAATGGGAAAAATAACTGACTTTGATCTGGCTACACTGGTATCAAACAGGGTCACAGAACTTCTTGATTTAACGGGATTAACTTTAAAAGATTTAGCCAAATTTACAGGATTATCCTATTCGACATTGAGAAGTGCCCTTAAAAAGTCCATTTCGCTCACCATTGATACTTTTTCAAGGCTATGCAAATCTTTTGGAATTGATTTGTCCGATTTCTTCAATCCTGAAAAAATATTGTCTATTGACGATCGCCTGCTTGAGCAGCTGACCACATTTCAGGCTGTCCCTGGTACAGCAATCGGACAGCAGGGTGCCGAATTCGCGCACACGACACCACAAAACAACATAAATACCAAACTCAAGGAACAGCGTGAGTTTCTGGCGCAGATCATCTACAATTCTGATTACTTTTCGACGACCCGCACGATCGAACAAATGGTAACTGATTTTAAAAAGAAATATCAAACACCTATCAGGGCCGAGCGCCTAACTGTCCTACTCAAAAAATATGTGGGACTCGGACTACTGGATAAAAAAGTTTTGCCTCGAAAAAAACGTGATCCTTTAGATTCACGCAGACCCTACCTCTATTCTAAAAATATTCCGGCGTTGAACACTTTATCCTGATCGACCCAACGTGCAGCCAAGACACTCTTTTGGTCATATAAAAATCAACATTGGAAAAAAAGGCTAGGCCAACCACGAACCGTGCTTTCTCTTTAGATTAAAACGTCCCGAATAACAGAAGGGCACCTTAAATAGGCGCCCTTCTGCTGTCGTTCTTATTTTGAATATCTTTACTATTGTGGATAATAATGCTGCTCTATAGCTTTGATCTGCTCCAGTATCTGTGGCGTACTTCTTTCGGCCGCAATCTCCATTAATTTTTTGAAAAAGAGTTCCGTCGGTTGGAATTTATACCCCATGTCGGCCGAAAGCTGATCAAAATGCTGACGGATCGTTTCCGGATCTTTTAAGGCATTTCGCACATTCCAGCGATAAGGTGCGAATATAAACCGTAACCCATCGTTATTACCCGGCAACGGAACCGTGCCGTGGTCGTCTTCCTCATAAAATGCATATTTCCATTGCAGATTGGCCAATCGTCCCTGTTCCAGTAAAGTCTTGAATTTGCCAATAGCTATTTCATGTTCATCATCTTTGACGTTGCGCACACGTGCATTGTTGGCCTGCGCCAGAAAAAGCCGTATCCCCTTAAAATCCTGCTGAGTATTTTCACTTTTCCTGATCAGCAGTTCACTGTCCCACCAGAGGCTCGGATCATTCGCGATATAGGCATTGAACAGTGGTGCTTCAAGCAAGTTATTGATGGCTGCTAGTCCGCCAAATGAATGCCCTATCAATACTTTAAAGCCATTGGACCGGTAATTCTTTTCTATAAAAGGGAACAGCTCCTTACTGATAAAATCCATGAAAGCCGCATTGCCGCCGCTCCCTTTAAAACCGGCCTGCCGTTTGCCGGAAAATGCCTTTTCCTTTGCAGTCGCAGTCGGTGTCAGATCACGCGTACGGTCGGTGTTTGTAATCCCTACCAGAATAGCCTGTGGAAGAATGCCGAAAGGTTCGCGGCTCAGGTAATGGTACATGGAGGATAGATAGTTGAAATTGGTCTCGCCATCGAGTATATAGATAACGGGATACCTTGTCTTTTGACCATCTTCATAACCTTCCGGCACCGAAATCAATAGGTTACGTTCCTCTTTCAATATGTCCGATTGCAGCGGCGTTTTTACGCCGATCGCAATTTCCTGTCCTGTTACCGGGCTCAGCAGTAAAACGCCTAACAGCGCCATCATGTAGGGTATAATTTTCATTATCATATCATCAATAACTAAAAAAACGGAGCCGATAACGATCGACTCCGTCCGACAAATAATGCTACTCACAATGCGTAACATTGTGCATAACCTGCAATTCTATTTCTTTTTTCTGCGCCCCCACCAGATTAGAAAACCGGTAATTGGGAGCGATGTGGCCACTATACCGGCCACAAAGGTAGATAATTTACCAAATTGTCCCCACCATTGTCCCATATGGAGCTGCCACACATAGTTCTCCACTTTCTCGTGGATCTCCTCAGGCTGGGCTACAGCGATACGGGCGCCGTTATACTTATCAAATACAGCGATATCCATATTTTCGGTACTCTTTAAACCGGAGGTTCCCCCAGAAAATACATAAGCACCCGATTTTTCAAGTCTGTAAATCCAGATACCGATATTTTTCTTGGCCGCATATTCCTTTTCGAAAAGCTGGTCGACAAAAGGCACCATATCCAGTCCTGTTTTTCCTTTGATAGCTTTAGGAAGCTTTTCGACCACATGGGCAGTCGATCCACCGGCAAGTTTTACCGTCAGATCGCCCAGCGGATGAAAGAATATAATCAATCCCGTCGCACTTAATACAACACACAAGATCAGAGAATAAAATCCATATACATTGTGAAGATCGTAATTGAGTCGTTTGAATCTAGCCTTCCACTTGATCGTAAAACTTGCCTGCCGAGTGGTCTTATTCCAACGACTGGGCCACCAGAGTAACAGTCCAGTGATGGAGCTGATCAAAAAGATTACGGTCGAAATGGCAACTATCCATCCACCGATCTTTCCCGCCAGCAAGCTGGAATGCAGGTGTGCCGTGATATAGAAAAAATAGATGGTCGTATCTACCTTGAGCACCTCAGCCGTATAGGGATCTATGTAAAGATGTGCCAATTTTTTGGTCTTGCCATCAAATACCCTTGCACGCACCGACCGCTTGGGATCCTTGAAAAACACAAGTTCCGAAATCGCCAGGTCAGGGCTACTTTTTTTGATGGATGCCAATAACACTTCACTCGTCACCTTCTGCGCTTTGACTTCCTTGACAAAACGCGCATCGCCCGCACAGAGATCCATGATTTCGTCACCATAGACAATGATTACACCTGTAAGACATACAAACACCAGTATCAGACCGGAGACTATGCTTGGCCAAAGATGTATCCACGAAACAAAGCGCATAAAAAGTGTCTTTCCTTTGCGCTTGGGGACCTGGTCCACTGCGGCAGGCCGGGGTTTCAATTTGGGGGTATACGTTGCCATCTCTCTTTTCTTTTGATCTATTGGTTAGAATTTAAAGGATAAACTCGCCAGTACTTCTGTCGGCTTCTGTGGCTTGCCATAGAAATCCCAATAATGGATATTGCCTAGGTTGTTGAGTTTCAATCCAATTCTATATTTGGGTTGATCATAAAATGCTGTCGCCCCGAAGACGGTATAAGCTGGCGTTGCAAATACCTCATCCAGATCCAGGTATACTTTATCGACGTGATTTAATCCCGCCCCTATACCAAAACCTTTGATGCGCCCGTCAAGAAACTTGTAGGAGGTCCATACGTTGGCAACATTTTTCGGTGTCCATACCATCCGTTTTCCTTGTGTGGAAGCTGTATTTTTGATGTATTTATTGTCATTATAGCCGTAGCCGACAATCACGTTCCAGCCGCGCAGCGGATTGGCAATAAAATCAAATTCAAAGCCGCGGCTCCGCGATTTTCCGTTCTGCACACTGATGCCATCAACCACCGTCCAAAGGATGTTAGATACTGCAATGTTGTAATAGCTGACGGTGGTATTGACTTTACCGCCAAACAGTTCGGCCTTGGCTCCTACTTCAAATTGATTGGCCTGCTCTGGTTTCCAGTTCATCATTTCAGGTTCGCCAGTCTCATTTTCATTGGCATAACCGCGCGAAGAGGCCAGGTTGGTAAAACTGTTCATGTAGTTTGCAAATACCGAGAGCTGATCTTTGATCGGCTGGTAGACTAATCCAATTTTTGGAGATACATTGGTCTGCTTATAGCCTTCCGTCGTTACCGCGGTACTTTTTGCCGGGTTGGCATTAGGAGTATAACTGTAAGAATCCCCATTGATATAATGATTGATCCGCAGACTCAGCATCACAAACAGGCGATCCGACAGGTTGGTCACATTGGACAGGTAAGCACTCAGGTTTTTGTAGCTGGAGCGGCTATAAGAGTCTCCGGGGCTATTTGCCGCCCGGGATTTTTGGATATCTGCCCGCGAGATCGGCTTCCATGCCGTATCTTTAATACCGATGGTATCATAGGTAATAAATGCCGGCGACATACTCTGATCGGTACTCTTGTAATACGAGTAATCCAGTCCGGCAACTAACGTATTTTTGACTTTACCCAAGTAGTAATCCCCTGTAAAATTTTGCTGTAAGGAGTTATAAGTCAAATTGTAGCGATCAAAAATACGATAACGACGCTGAATCTGGTTATCATTGAGGTAAGTAGGCACAAAGAAAATAGACTCTTTGTCCCCGCTCTGGTTGAACTGGTAAGATGTGCGTGACACCCAGTTTTCCGAAATGCGGTACTCCAGTTCCGTCCCCACGTTCATATTGGCCCGCGATGTAGTGATATCATCACTTAGCATGGCGCGGTCATAGGGAAGCGGAACTTTGTCCATGGTCCCGTAAGACAGCTTATTGGTATTCCTAACATAGGCTAATAGTGTTTTTTCGGGCACATAGATATCCGCATCAAAACGGACAGTGGTACGTTCGTTGGGTTTAAACAGGAGGCTTCCTGCAAATCCCATGGCCTTCTGTTTTCCGGCATCCTGAAAACCATCCTGCGTACTTCCCATCACGTTGAAACGCGCCAGAGCCGTCCGGTCTTTATTCAGCGGTGTGTTGATATCGGCCGTAATGCGGTTCATTCCCCAACTTCCAGTCGTATAGCCCACCTCACCGCGGAAAGATTCAAAAGGTTTCTTGGTCACATTATTGACCACCCCGCCATAGGAAGTCACCTGCGATCCAAATAAAGTAGCCGAAGGACCTTTGATCACCTCCACACGCTCAATATTAAAGATCTCGGATGTTGTACGCGGATTGCTCGGCAAGCCGTTCCGCATGGTCACATAAGCGTTAAATCCACGCATGAAAATCTGATTTCCACTGTCGTTGACCCCATTGCTCACCACCGCACCAGCAACCTGGCTCATAGCAGTGTTGTAATCTGTAGCGCCCAGTTCCTGGATCAGCTCCTTTGGAATGACCGAGTACACTTGGGCATTCTGCAGATTGGCCAGTGGCATACGCGAGATGTCTTCCGTTTCTTTCCGGGCAAACTTGTTTTTCTGGATATCCTCCACGACGACCTCCCGCAGTTCGTTATATTTTGATTCGATAATAATTGGATCAATGGATTGGCTGGATCCGGTTTCGATACGGACCGGCTTAGTGATGGCCGCATATCCCGCATAGGTAATGACCAGGGTATAATGCCCTGCCGGTGCCTCCAGTTTAAAGTTTCCCTGCTCATCCACACGGGTGCCAAAACGCGTATCGCGCAATACGATGGATGCATAAGCTAGGGGTTTATGGTCGGTCGTAAAGACCTGTCCACTAATTTTCCCCATTTGCTGTGCCAGCGCGACAAATGGAAAAATAAAGCTAAATAAAATCACCATTCCCAGCGATTGAAAATTGATGTAATTGTTTCTCATAAGATATATTGTCTGTAGATTAATGATGAATTAGGCTGAAACACCGCGTTTCATTCCGTTCTGCTCTTGTTAAATTTGAAACAAGAAACTTCGTTATTTTTAATCAGTCTAAATAACTTTGCAAAAATAATATGTATTTTTGTTGAAATAGCAACGAGAAAACGAGTATTACACCAACGAATTTTGACCATGATAGACGAGAATCTGTGTTTCGGATCGGCCTTTGCGCATCGGCTGATTATGCTCCAGGAAGATTACCTGAGCATCATTATGGATAACATTAGCTATGCAGACATCAAGGAGCAGATCTGGAAGGACCGTGGTTATATTCTGATATATCGGGAGCTGAACTTAAAAAAGCCATTTGTATACCCTACTACGCACAAAAATGGGCTCTTAAAGATTCAGTTTGAACTGGAGGGTTATTCTTCTTACCGTCCAGTAAAGGAGTCGGACAGCAATTTACCGATTGAAATCAGGGCCGGGCAGTTCAATCTTTTTTACATGCCTTATGTGCAGGGCGATCTTCATTATACAATCGACAGACGTTGTATTGACCTCATGCTACCGCTGGATTTTCTTTCTACACTAGAGCTTGTCTGCCCCTTAATCAGGGAGCGATTTGAGCGGGCAGTTGCGCAGGCCAAGGGCTTTACCCTATTTGAAGAGGCACAGCCAATTCCGTTTAAAGTACGGGAATGCCTCAAAGAAATCGTCGGCAACACGATGCCCGTCAGCCTTTCGCGCTCCTATTTCCGGGTTAAGGTGCGGGAAATTATTCTGCTAGTATTGCTCCACTACTACGAAATGAGTTCGGGTCAACATAGCCAGCCACCAGAAATTAAGGGAGCAGAAAAAGCCTCCCTCATCAAACAGTGGATTCTCAAAAATCTGCATGAACCGATCGATATTGGTCTGCTTTGCAAGCAGTTTAATTCAAATCCGACAACGCTGAGCCGCATCTTTAAGCAGCACTTCAACAGCTCGGTGAAAAAATTCATCTGTCAGCGGCGTATGGAATGGGCCTTAGAAGCCTTGCAGAGCGGCAAATATACTATTAAGGAGATAGCAGGCTATTGCCGCTATGAGCATCCGCACCATTTTACCCATGCTTTTAAGAAGCATTTTGGAAAAACACCGCGGGACATGAAACTGTTCTGATTTCAAAGGCTTAATAGTTATGAAAACAAATATAATTTTTTCTAGCTAATTAGGTGTGTAACAAACTCATATAACCCTATCCGATTAAACACGTTTCAATAAACCGGATATAGCAAGCCCATGGATAATTAATGAATAAAAACGAATCAAAAAAAGACTAGTCTCACGACTAGTCTTGATTTTTACGAAACAACAAATTTTAAGTATTACCTAAAATTAGAAGTTATTTAGAACAATTCCAAATAAAAAAGTATTTAATTACAATCAATATTTACTTCTGCTATAGATATCTCTAACCAATTGCCACTTAAATCTATTCGTGAACAAATTCCCGAGCATCACCATATTCAAGAAAAGACAAATTAAAAACCGGTAAAATCATCCCAAAGCTAAATCACTGGCCAGTAACAAGCTGCGTCAAGCGATCCAATCTGGAGAAAAATTTTTCAAACGAAGCCACTCTGGCGTTGTTCTTCCTGAAAAAAGTATATATGGCACATTTAGAAGTAAAACCTAAAAACGGAGCACCTTGGTGGCTATGGCTCCTGCTTTCACTTATTGCATTGGGATTGGTCCTTTATTTTATCAACCGCTCCAACAGTGAAGCTAGATTAAATGGAACACCCGCCGATACAAGCGTTAACTCAGCCACTGCTCAAGGCGATACACTGGCGACGACAGTCCCCAACTGGAATTCGGTCGATTTTAACAGTGCTGAATCTACCGACCCAAATATTACAGATAAAGATATCAGGGTGAGGTCGAGCGATGGCTATACAATCTATTCCCTTGGTGAAAACATTTTGTTTGCGACAGATCAAAACACGATCCAGCACAATTCAGAGGCTAAACTCAGCCAGATCTCAACGACACTGGAAAAAGATTTTAGCGGCGCCTATGTTGGTGTATTTGGTAATACAGATTCAACAGGAACAGCATCGCACAATAAAGCGTTAGGTATTGAGAGAGCTACCGCCGTGAAAGACTGGCTTATGAATCATGGCCATATCGCGCCAGAGAAGATCAGCATACATTCACGCGGTGAAAATGCACCCGTTGCCACCAACGAAACCCCTAGCGGAAGAAATCAGAACCGAAACGTAGAAATTGTCGTTTTTCGGAACAAATAAGAATTGATAACAAAAACATTGAAAACATGGCATTAGAAGAAGAAAAAAAATATGATCATTTGATTGAACTCGGTGGAAGCGACTACGAAATTGTCGATGGCGAACCTGATATCAGAGGCTGGAAAGTGAAAAATGAAGCCGGCCAGCTGATCGGCAAGGTTGACGATCTACTCTTTGACCCCGAAAGCGAGCAAGTCCGCTATCTGATCATTGACCTCAACGACGCGGAATTTGTGATCGAGGAAGATAAGAAAATATTGGCTCCGATCGGTCTTGCTTCACTCTATGATGGCAAACAGATCCAGGCGAGCAATGATGAAGCCCCGGTAACACCTCCTATCGATCCTATCGATCATACCGTTATCTTCACCGCGGATGAAATCCCTACGGAAGAACCCGCTACGGATTATCTGTACAATCCTGCAGATGATGGCGAAGTCGTGGTGATCTCTGTCGCTGAGGACCAGTTGATCCGGTTACCCGCTTACCTACAGGATCATGTTGATCCGGAAACCGAACTGTCCGTCCGTCATATCTTTGAAGGCACCGGCGACGTCGGTTTTGTGGTAAGTTCCAACAGCTACGACCCTGCTGATTTTTACAGCCATTATCACTTTAATGAAGATAAATTTTACAGCCGAGGGCAACAGACAGAAAGTCTCCCGTCGGATCAGACCCAGCGTACGCGCAGGGTGGCTGCCCGATATGACAAAAGCACGGGGCATGAGCCAGGTACACTGGACAATAACGATAAATTATAAGCGTAGTGAACGATACGCCATATTCAGTATAAACGATACTGCACTCACGTTCATCAGGCTTAGATAAAACCATTTATCTAAGCCTGATTTTTTTTGAACTATCGACCTCTATCAACCGTATTCATTGAATATTATCGTTAAAATACCCACCCCGCCTGTATTTTTTAACCTTTCCTGCACCATTACTACGTAAATTTCTCCGCTTACCTGCAAACTGCATCATAATTGTACGATCTACAGTAAGTCAGTATAAATTTTAGTATATCAATCTAAATCGGTTATGAAAACAACATATAAAAACATCCACGAAAAGAATAGGCAAACCATCAGGAGGTATTATCAAAAATATAGCTGGTATAAACTGGACCGAGAGGAGCTCACACAAGAATTACTCATCCGTGGTGGATTTCTAGCAATTCTTACCTGGTTGTTATGGTAAGCTAAACATACATCAGCGGAGATATCAATTCACAATATCCAAACCATTTGCAGTTTTGTGTTGTCCTATCTGTAAACTTAAATCAACAACACATTGAATAGATTTGCCCGAATTGCTTTAAAAACAATATTGTGGATTATTGGCGGAATAATCGCGCTTTTTATTTTAATTGTTTTTCTGCTCCGCATGCCCTCCATACAGAATTATATCGCTGCAAAAGTAACCCATTACGTTGAAGGCAAGATCGGCACCCCGGTTAAAATCGGCTACATCAATATTGATTTTCCCAAAAAACTGGTACTAGAGGATATCTATCTCGAAGATCAAAGCAAGGATACCCTGGTGGCGGGAAAACGTATTGCTGTCGATATCAATATGCTGAAATTATTAAAAAATACAGTGGAAATCCAAAGTTTAGAAGCCGATGGCATTACCGCTAAAATACGCCGCACCTTACCCGACAGTGCCTTTAACTTTGATTATATCGTAAAAGCCTTTGCTTCTGAAAAAGAAAGTGAGCCTGCCGCCGATAGCACCTCTGCCCTTTTGTTCAACCTCGATAAGGTCAAGTTTTCGAAAATACATGCCGTATACGCCGATGAGGTCATCGGTACCAGTGCAGATATATACCTCGGCAGCCTGAATACCAACATCAAGAAATTTGAGCTGACCAAAAATATGGCTTTTGATCTGCCGAAAATCAACGTTGATGGGCTAAATGCCACTGTAAAGCAATGGAAACCAGCTGCCGATGGTACGGGCCCGTCGGTCGAAGATTTTGGCATTACCGACAAAACTGCACAGACAACTTCCCTGCTTCCCGATGTTGGGATCCATATCGTTGACCTACGCAATATGCTGGTCCGCTATGAAGACCAATCGAGTTCACTTAAATCCCAATTTATCCTAAAAAGTCTCTATGCAGACATCAATAAGATCGATCTAAACAAAGAAGTTGTCGACATCCAAAAGCTCGATCTAGACGGCTCAGACAATAATGTCCTGTTGGGAAAAATTCAAAACGCTGCGGCCAACGCGGCGACAGTCCAGGACGCAAAAAACAAGGAAGAAAAGACTAACGCCACCAAAGCAGATACCAGTGCGGCCACAAAGATGAACTGGGTCGTTTCGGCAAAAAACATCAACATCAATAATACCAGCATACGTTTCAAAGACGACAATCAGCCCCGCATCAAAGGGTTTGACTATTTTAACATCCACATGCCGGGACTCAAAACGCAACTGGCAGATCTATATTATAGCGCCGATTCCATCAGTGGATCACTGAAAGAGCTCGTCGCAGCTGATCACTCGGGCTTTGCGATCAAACAGCTGAAGGCCGATTTCAACTATACCGGTACAGGTGCTGAGATTAAAAATCTATATGCGGAAACTCCCCGCACGCTGATCCGCGATTATTTTCAGATAAGCTATCCCTCCCTGGACGTCATCACTAAACACCCCGAACTCGTCACTGTCAATGCCAATCTTACAAAAAGCCATATCGATATGCACGATATCCGTTTTTTTGCCCCTTTTCTGGACACGATGGAGGTGATGAAGCCCCTGCTTGACAAGAAGTTTTATATAGATACCCGCATTGCCGGCCGTGTAGATGACCTGCATATTCCTACTATTGATTTCCGCACCCTTTCCAATACTCGGCTGATCGCCAGTCTAGATCTTAAAGGACTGCCTGATATGGATAAACTGTCGGTAAACCTCAACCTGAAAAAGCTGACCACAGGTCGTTCGGATATCGAAAAACTGGTTTCCAAGTCGATGCTGCCAGCCGGGATCGAATTACCCAATACAATCGGCCTGAGCGGTACTTTTAAAGGCGGAATGGCTGCCTTCACAACCAAGCTGGCTTTAGTAACCGAAAAAGGTACAGTCAGATTAGATGGCCGGGTTGCTATGAGCAAGCGTGATACCAGCTACGATGCAGCGGTCAGTGTCCGTGACCTCGACATCGGTCAAATTATGAAGATGGACAGTACCCTGGGCATCCTTTCTTTTGAAGGCAAAATCAAAGGCAGCGGTACAGATCCTAAAAAACTAATCGCCAACTTTGACGGCAAAGTGAACCGGATGGATGCCATGGGTTACCGCTACCATGATATCGATATGGATCTTTCGGCAGACAAGGGCGCCATTAAAGCATCCATCATCAGTCCCGACCCGAATATCAAGCTGAAATTGGATGCCACTGCGCAGCTAGATGCAACCTATCCCAAAATTGCCTTTGAACTGATGGCCGACAGCATCAACCTCCAAAAGTTAAACTTGGTACAAGATGCCATCAGCTACCACGGCAAGCTCAGTGGCAATTTCAGCACTGCTGATCCAAACTTCCTCAACGGTGAAGCGCATATAACCAATTCGCTGATCCGATACAACAGCGATCGATATGCGCTGGACACGGTATCCGTCCTAGCAAAAGCTGACAGCAGCCTTAATCAGCTGCAGCTACGTTCCGATTTTCTCAATGCCCACCTAGTCGGCAAGTACAAAATTTTAGAATTACAAAGTGCCGTACAGGATCTCCTACAGCTATATTATAAACCCGAAAAGCCCGTCAATATTCCACCCTATTCGCCGCAGCACATCGAATTTTCGGCACAACTGACCCGAAATAGGCTTATTCAGGATTTTCTCCCAGAGCTGACAGAAATGAAAGCTATTACCCTAGATGGTCTCTTCGACAGTGAATCTAAAAATCTCTCGGCCAAACTAGATGCACCGCGTGTAGTATACGGCGGTACAGAAATCAATAATGTTACCTTGGACATCAACAGCCTGGATAGTGCCCTCTACTATTCGACTTTGATCAATAAAGTCAAAGTCAGCAGTATTGAAGTCACCAACACCATTCTTAGCGGAAAGATCGCACAAAACATCGTTAATCTTGGGTTATGGATCAAGGATAAACAAGGTAAAGAACAATATCACCTCGGTGCCGACATGCAGGCCAAAGATGGCCTATTTGTATTTAGCTTGCTTCAGGACGGCTTAATGCTCAACTACGATAAATGGGATGTAGCACCTAATAATACCTTAAAATTTGGCAACGCGGGCATACTGGCCGATAATTTCGTTCTGAGCAACAAGGGCCAGGAGCTGCGCATTGCTTCGCAGGACAGCATCCTTAATTCGCCGGTTGATGTCGCTTTTAAAAATTTCCGCATAGAGACCCTAAGCAAGATGGTCATGAGCGACAGTCTGGATATCGGTGGCGGCATCAACGGGCAGACCACACTCTCTCGATTGGAAAGTAGCCCAGTGTTTGTGGCAGACCTGACCGTGGATAAGTTTTACTTCGGAAAAGATACCGTGGGCAATGTCAATATCAAGGTCAACAATGAACGTGAAAACACCTATAACGCCCATGTGAGCATTACCGAAAACGGCAATAACCTCGTTCTTAGTGGCGATTTTATCAATCCGCCACAAGGCGATGCAGCGATGGACTTCACACTGGATATCGCGCCACTGACAATGAAAACCGTACAGGCTTTCAGCATGGGTAATCTCAAAGATTCCAAGGGCAACCTCGAAGGGCAGCTAAAAATAGCAGGCTCCCCTTCGAAACCGCAGATTAGGGGTGATCTTCATTTTAGAGATGCCGAATTCAATGTTGCCATGCTCAATGCCCTGTTCAAAGCAAAAGATGAACAGATCCGTTTTGACCAGAACGGCCTATCGTTCCCTAAATTTGAACTCGAAGACAGTAAAGGCAATATTGCGCAGGTCAGCGGTTCTATCAAGACACAGACCTACACCGATTTCGAATTTGACCTCGGCATCGCCATGGACAATTTTGAAGTCCTGAATTCCACACAGGCAGACAACGATCTCTTTTATGGAAAAATGTTTCTTGGCACCGATCTGCAAATTGGTGGAAATCTAGACAAACCGGTTGTGGACGGTACCATTAAGGTTCTTGACAGCACCGATTTTACCATGGTAATGCCCAACAACGATCCTGGCATGGCCGATCGGAAAGGTGTGGTCGAATTTGTGGATAAACGGGATACTGCTACCGCAAATGCGCTTGCCAGATTAGATTCTATGACCGTCACAAAACTTACAGGAATAGACGTCGATCTAAACCTACAGACTGATAAGGATGCCAAGTTTAAGATACTCCTTGACGCCGGTTCGCAAGATGCCCTAAACATTCAGGGCGAGGCTGAACTGAATGCAGGTATGGATGCCAGTGGCAAAATAACGATGTCGGGAACATTTACCGTGGAGCAGGGAAGCTATTCTTTCAGCTTTGGGCCTGTGAAAAAAGACTTTACCTTTCAGAAAGGAAGTACGATCACCTGGAATGGAGATCCATTGGACGCACAGCTCAATATTACAGCGGCATACACTTTAAAAGCCCCCACATTAGAACTTGTCGCGCCGCAGCTCGGCACGCAGAATGCAAATTTATATAAACAAAAGATTCCTTTCGATGTGCTGCTAAAAATCTCGGACAAACTGTTCCAGCCGCAGCTCAATTTTGACATCGATCTTAATGCCAACAATGCCATCGTTTCGCAGGACGTCATCAGCAAGGTTGACAATGCGCTTAGTACGCTTCGGGATAATCCTTCCGACCTCAACAAGCAAGTCTTTTCACTGATTGTACTGGGACGCTTTATGTCGGCCAATCCATTTGAGAGCCTTTCCGGAGGTGGCGGTACAGAAGCGCTTGTGCGAAATAGCGTCAGTTCGTTTTTAAGCTCGCAGCTGAACAGGCTGGCCTCAGATTTAATTACAGGTGTCGAGCTTGATTTCAACCTGACATCCGAAGATGATTACAGCACCGGAACGGCCCAGACACGTACCGACCTGAATATCGGCGTCTCCAAAATGCTGCTCAACGATCGCCTGAAAGTCAATATTGGATCTAACTTTGAAGTAGAAGGAAATTCACGTCCGGGGGAGGCTGCCAATAATATCGCCGGCGACATACAGCTGGATTATCAGCTTTCGCAGGACGGGCGGTACTTTGCACGCTTCTACCGCAAAAACCAATATCAGGTTACATTGCAGGGGCAATTTGTCGAAACCGGAATCGGTTTTATCATCACAATGGATTACAACCGATTTAAGGAAATCTTTATGCGTTCCAAAAAGCTCAAAGAATATTACAATACCGGCAGCAAGAAATTCAGGAAACGTTTTGACGTAGACCGCATGGAACAAGATTCGGCCTACCGGGACAGTGTCCGTACGGTGATCCGTGATAGCCTGATGCTCCATAGCCCGGAATATAGAAAACAGATAGAAGATCAGCAAAAAGAAAAGCAGCGCCGTCAGCAGGTAGACAGCAGTGCAAACAGTGGCCGAAAAAATAGTACGCCAGCAAATTTAGATACCATCAGAACCACAGCGATTAAAAATGAAGACGAAGAAAGGAGTTACCATGCAAATTAAATTCAAATCGATGATTGGCCTGCTTGTCGCAGGCGCTCTGCTTGCTTCCTGCTCGTCGACTAAAAACCTGCCCGAAGGCGATAGCCTTTATGTGAAGGGAAACGTTAAGATCGCTTCCGATACTATTCCAAAGAAAGACAAGGAAAAGCTGGCTACCTATCTGGCCGAATCGCTTCGCCCACAGCCCAACAAACGCGTTCTGGGCATGCCCTACAAGCTTTATTTTAACAACATGGCCGGCGATACGTCAAATAGCAATTTTATCAAGCGTTTTCTCAAAAAGATAGGTGAAGAACCCGTTTTGCTGAGCGATGTAAACCGGGAGTACAATGAGAATCTGCTGCGCAACCGGCTTGAGAATATCGGTTTTTTCAATGCGGAAGTTACTTCGGATACAATCGTCCAAAATAAAAAAGCTACGGTAGACTATACCGCCAAGCCCAATCTGATCTACCGAATCAAATCCGTCACTTTTGACGTCGACAGCAGCACGCAGCTGGGGCGCGATATCCGCGCAACTTCTTCCCGTAGCCTGCTACAGGTAGGCAAAAACTACAGTCTTGATGTTGTACTCAATGAACGCGACCGCATCGACAACGTCCTTAAAAATAAGGGCTATTATTATTTCAGCCCAGACTATATTCTGGTGCAGGTCGACAGCACCATCGGGGATCATAAAGTTAACCTCTATGTGACCGTAAAAAAGGAAACGCCCGAACAGGCAAGAATTGCGTCCAAAATCAATAAGATCTATATTTTCCCAAACTATACCGAAACCGGAGCTGGCTACCAGCAGTCACCGCGGAATGCCGAACTATTTGACAGCAGTTATTATTTTATTGACCCCAATCATACCTTCCGCAAACCTGTTATTGCCAATCATATCTTTTTCAAGGAGGGCGATCTATATAACCGCGATGCCCACAACAGGACCATCAGCCACTTGGTGAATCTCAACAGCTGGAAATTTGTCAAAAATAACTTTGTGGACAGCAAAGAGGTACCCAATGCGCTGGATGTATACTATTACCTCACTCCCCTGCCGAAGAAATCCGTCCGTGTAGAACTGCTGGGAAAAATGGCTTCGGTCTACAATGGGACCGAAGTAAATGTCAACTGGACCCTTCGGAATGCCTTTAAAGGCGCAGAAAAGCTCAATATCAACGTATTTGGCGGGTACGAAATACAAACAGGGGGCAATGCAGATCTGAACTCTAGTTATTTCCGCTACGGTACCGAGGCAACCTTGACGTTCCCGAGAATACTGACGCCGTTTGGCACCATCAATCCCTCCCGTCAATATATTCCGAATACCTATATCAAGGCACGTTACGAGTTTCTGAACCGCCGCAAAGCTTATACGCTCAATTCCATTGCACTGAGCTACGGCTACACCTGGCAGGAGAACGAAGAGAAACAGCATGATCTGGCACTTATGGAAATCACCTATGTGCAGCCTAAAGGAATTTCAGAAAGCTACAAAAAGCAGATGGATACTATTCCGGCGCTGCGCCATGTGCTCGACCCCCAATTTACGATCGGCCCGAATTACAACTTCACCTTCCAGAACACCATGAAAAAGCACCTGCGGAATACCTTTTATTTTAAAGGAAACCTGGACCTGTCGGGAAATATCCTGGGGCTTATCAAAGGTGCAGATTTTAACAAGGGGAAGACTTTTAAACTTTTTGATGCTTACTTCTCACAGTATGTCAAAGCAAGCGTCGATGGCAGACATTACTTCAAGCTCAGCGAAAACTCGCAGATCGCATCGCGTGTGAGTATCGGCATGAGCTACTCGTACGGCAACTCGCGTTCATTACCCTATCTTAAGCAATATTATGTAGGCGGACCGAATAGCATCCGTGCTTTTGGCGCACGCGCGATCGGGCCAGGCACCGTAGCTCCGGAAAGGCTGGGCAATGGACTTTTTTATGCCGATCAGACTGGCGATATCAAACTGGAGCTGAATACAGAATATCGGGCAAAAATTGCAGGTCCTGTCCATTGGGCCGCCTTTATCGATGCAGGCAATGTGTGGCTGCAGCGTGACGATGCGACCAAGCCGGGTGGAAAATTCAGCAAAGATTTCCTTCAGGAACTTGCCGTGGGCGGGGGACTGGGATTACGATTTGATTTTACCTTCCTGATTCTGCGTACAGACTTTTCTATACCATTTCGCATCCCCTATCTGCCAAAAGGCGAGCGCTGGGTGTTTAAGGATATTGACTTTGGAAGTTCAAGATGGCGAAAAGACAATCTAATGTTTAATCTCGCGATCGGTTATCCATTTTAATCTTGTCATGTCAACGTAATGATCACATAAAACCGACTGTTCTTATGATCAATGAAAACATTTTGGGTATTGTTGCGGGTATCCTCACATCTATTTCCATGCTGCCGCAGCTCATCAAAGTGTTAAAGGAAAAGAATGTAGATGATCTTTCTCCTGTTATGCTGCTAACGTTAATCATAGGGCTTTCCCTATGGGTGTGGTACGGGGTAATGAAAAGTGAGGCGCCGATTATCTATTCCAACGCATTTGCTGTTCTTGTGAACCTGTGTCTGTTAGGCAGCTATCTGATTTATAGAAAAAAGACATAAAAAAAGGCGGATAACAATGTTGCTATCCGCCTTTAACACGAAAACACTATTCTACAAACCGTTCAACCAGCTATTCACCTCATCTTGTGTTTTTCCTGTTTTCTTTTGAAGTTTACCTACCAACTCATCTTCTTTACCCTCTGCATATAGTAAATCATCATCTGTAAGGTCTGCATATTGCTGTTTTACCTTACCTTTAATTTCGTTCCAACGACCTTTCCATGTTAATTCACTCATAATATTTTTCCTTTCGTTTTTTTATAAATAGAACAGCCTGCGGCGGGAATCGTTTAAAAAAAAATGTTATCAAATGTTAAAAGATATCCGCCCCTATTTTACTCCGTTGTATCAATGGTCGTTTCCTCCGGATCGAGCGGCGCCGGTGGGATTTCATCGACATTGCGTTCGATTTCCTGCGTCTCTACATGGACCGCAAATTCAGAAGGTTCGATCGGAATAGCCATTTCTGTTGCATACTCCCGCGTGAAAATAGCTCCAAAATAAAGTATTGCCGCAGTGTAATACACCCAGAGCAAAATAAGCACAAATGAGCCTGCCGCACCGTAGGTATCCTGTGTAGCCGAACGTTCTAGATATATCCCGATCAGGTAGCGGCCAATCACAAAAAGAATGGCTGTAAATAAAGCTCCGGCGCGAACAGTCTTCCATTGAATAGTAACGTCAGGCAAAGTTTTAAAAATGACGCTAAAGAGAATCACAATGACTACAAATGAAATAACAAAATTGATTAGGTTCATGAGTACAACGGTGATATCAGGGAAATAACGCTGAAGCTGCCCGGTCAGGGCCAAAATTATACCATTAATAATCAAGGTCACCACCAAAAGAAATCCCAGTCCAATGACAAGCGACGAGGAAAGCAGGCGGTCCTGAATCATCTTGAGCCAGCCTTTTTTTGGTTTGGGGCGCACATGCCAGATCTTATTGATTGAATTCTGCATATCGCCAAATACTGTCGTAGCACCGATTATCAGGGTCACTATACTGATCACCAGCGCCATATTTGATTTGCCCGACAGCTGGAGATTTTGAATAACCTCTTCGATCTGCTTGGCAGCATTGCTTCCGACAAGGCCTTTGAGTTCGGCAAAAACCTTTCCCTCAATGGCTTCAGCACCGTAGAAAATGCCGGCCAACGAAATGATCAGCACCAATATCGGCCCAATGGAAAAAACAGTATAGTAAGATAAGGAGGCACTGTATTTCATGGAGTCTTCATTCATAAATCCCGATACTGTATTTTTCAGTATCGTCCAATAAGTCTGCAGCTTGCTTGAGTTTTTCTTTTTTACATCCATTATCTTTCCAGTTTTTAAGAAAGAAACTCTTGGAAAGAGCAGAACGTTTGTTTTTTAAGAAAATTTACGCTACGATTCGGGTATTCAGCTTGCAAAAAACTAGGTATACAGCGTAAAAAACAACCTCAGACACTTCAAAATCAAGTAGTAAGCCCCAAGCAATTATCATAAAAGAAATAAAGACAAACTAATGATTAAATTCCATTGTTCCTATAAAAAAACACCATAAAACAGCGTACAACAAGATGAAAAGTATTCAAAACGACCCCAATATTTTAAATGACCTTATTAAAATCAACAATGACCGCATCGCGGGATACATGCTGGCGATCGATCTGGCCAACGAGCAGGGCGAAGGTGCCCGTGAAGCGGTATTTAGGCAATTAATTGAGCAGTCTGAACAGTTTATCGAAGAGCTCAGGCCCCAAGTGGAGCTTGCTGGTCAATATGCTTCCGACCGGACGAAATTAAGCGGTGAGCTCTTCCGGCTGTGGATGGTGATCAAATCAAAAATTTCAGGCGGCAATATGCAAGATCTGCTGGAGAACTGTGAGCGGGGCGAGATTGCCTTTCGGGAGGTGTACAATAGAGCACTCGATGAGGGCAATAAGCTATCCATTGGTGTCAAAAATCTGATCCAGATTCAACTCAGCCAGCAACGCGAAGCCCATGAAAATATTAAAATTCTGCGTGACATCTAAATTCTGCGCGCTATGTTAATTATCGATAGTGATTTCCGTATCGACAAAATAAAACGCATTCCCCTTTTGGGAGAATGCGTTTCGATTAAGATACACTATTTAAATAAGGCTTATCAAGCTATTTTTTCAGGCAGCGGATCTGTACCGCTTCTGTACTGCTCGCTACTCTCCATCCGATACCATAACCGATGTCTTTTGCAGCTCCCGTCATGTGCAGCGTTTTGTAACCGCCCGCCGTTGCTGTTACCAGATACGCCCCTTCACTGCCGATCACATTACCGATATTATCATTCGGGTAATAACCACGGTAAGCAAAAAACAGATATTTATCACGTTCAGATACCGGGAAGTTGACCGGTTCGTCGGTTTTTACGCCAAAGAACATACCACGTGTGGTCGCCGAAGTACCATTGTAGTAATCAACATAGCGTGCCGGATTCCATACTGCGACCAGATTTGGATTATCCTGCCCCTTGCCAGCCTGCTGTTTGGGATCTGTGCGATCAATCAGCGTCTGTACTTCTGCTTCCATCGGCAACCGCCATGTTCCGGCTGGTAAAACCAATGCACAAGGATCACCATTGCCGCCATTGGTGCCATCGGCATTCTGATTTGTGCCATCCAGGCGTTTTGGCAAGAGACGGTCTGGAAACCAGTAATCGCCCGGACTGTTTACTTCACTTCCAAAACTATATTCGCCGGTCGATGGATTGCGCTCCAGGTTACCTCCAGACCAGGTTTCGTTACCAATATTGAAAGTAGGTAACTTTTTAGGACCTAAGTTTAATTGGAGGGTATACTGTACTCCTTGTTTTAAGGATAAGCCTGTCAATTCCACATTTCCCACAACGCCGTTAATGGTCACAGGATCGAGCCTGACCTTGCCGGCCGCTGTACTGCCAACTGCGATCATAACCGGATTGCTGGTCCATACCTGTGCCGTGGCAAGGACTGGAAAAGTTAAGGATTTAGTACTGGAAGCACCGGCAAAAGTAACTACACCACTGACCTCATCGAATGTGTAATTCGCAAAATTCGGTTCTATTGTTCCACCGCCAATAGCCGATATGGTACGTCCGCTTCCGGCATCAAACTGGACAGTTACCTGCGTAAGCTTGTGCTTAAGCACAATATCCAGCACATTGCTCCCTGCGGTAATTGTTTGATCTATTTCCTGCCATAGAGGATCTTTGTCGGCACCGGTGGCGCCCGGATTTCCATAGGAAGACACGATAAACTTATAGGCACCGGGATCCAGTTCAAACTTATTGCTTGCTCCGCCAGTACAATTTACTGTCGTAAGCAGGGTTGTACTCCCCTGTTTATATACACGCACGGTATAGTTGCCATTAAAAGCGGTGATGGCACCGACACCAGTTGCAGCCTTTGCCGAAGCACGCAATGCAGTGGAAGACGAATTGCTGACTTCGCTCAGGGTAGCCCGTACTACGAAATCCTCGTTAAAAGCGACGGAAAAACTTTGTATCGCTGCGCTGGTCGCAGCTGTTTTTGCTGTGGAGGCCTTGGCAAGCGTACTGCTGCCATCATCGGGGCCGATACCATTCATTTTTAAGGTAATAGATGCTTTGTCTGCTGCCGTATTTTCGTCTTTGCCTTTCTGGCATGAACTGACCAACAGGAACCCGATAACCGAAAAACACAGGAGGGTTTTCATAGAATACTTTTTCATAGTTAGATGGTTTAGATGTTAGTCCCAAGAGTTGTTGTCTACGGTATGGGATTGCGTCTCGGTTTCTTCCCATTGCTGCTTGGTTGCCGGGTTGACCGAGCCAGCAGCAATACCATTTTCCAGTTCAATTTTTCGGACGCTGAGGCGAGGTGCCACATAGTCCGCACGGCCTTGGCCATCGCTCAATTTTTCTTTGTTAATTTCCATTTTTTATTTTTTTTGAATGTGCTAAGCAATTTGAAATATTACTAGTGAGATGATTCGAAAAAAAAGGACACAAAGCATTAATAATTAAGAAATTAAATACGGCAGATACTCTTTTCAATTCAGTAGATACCCTAAAGTAGCTATTATTTGGAGTGGGCAAATCGAATTGGGGGCAGCTTTATTTTTTCTGTAGCGAAGCAACTACAAAACAGCTCAAAATAAGCACATTAGCTACTCGAGAGCATCAAACTAAAGATGAAAATGTTTTTTTTAGCGCATCTGGACAAGCTCCTTTGGCTAGCGTGCGACGGCTTGCGAAAAGCTGGGGGGCTAGAAGTCGATCGGGAGCAGTTAGCAAGGGATAAGCCAAACGGTATTCTGCTAGCCAAAAAATAAATAGGTCCCTGAATTAGATTCAGAGACCTATGCCGAAGGTTCAGTAAAGAACTCCGATTATTATTGGCTATTACAATCGGTAGGAAACCGTCGCCACGAAATTTCTGCGCTGCTGTGGATTGACAGACCAGTAACCGATATAATATTGTTTGTTGTTGATGTTATTGAGGTTGAAATTGACACGGAATTTGTTGAACGAGTAGTATACCGCTCCATTCAGAAGCGCATAACTTGGAAGCTCAAACACGCCCGTCACGCTATTGTCGATGACCTTGTACTTTCCGCCATAGTTACCACCGAGGCCAAAGCCCAGATTTTTGAGCTTACCGTTCTGAATCTGGTAAGATCCCCATACGTTACCCAATGTACTTGGTCCCTGGCCACCCGGAGCACGGCCCTTTTCGTTGTAGAAATCATTTCCGTTGCCGGCGATGATGGCAATATGGTTATAGCTGAATCCGGCTTTAACCGAAAAACCAGCGTATGGTATTGCTTCGATGTCAAAATCAACACCCTTGCTCTCTACCTTTCCGCCCTGTACTGAGCCCGTTGGCGTGCTGTACACCCGATTGGCAACCCGAATATCGTACAGGGCTAGCGTTGTCCACAATCTATCTTTGATGAGGCTTGCCTTTGTGCCCAGCTCCCATTGATTGGCCCGCTCCGGTTTAAAGGATTGCACGCCAGTCTTGACATTATTGGCATCGTAGACGATATTGGGTGCAACATTGTAGAATGCATTCATATAGTTCGCAAAGAGCGAAACGCGGTCTTTGACCACCTGATAGACCAGGCCCAATTTGGGCGAAAGGGCCCACTGGCTATAATTGTCGTCCGCATCGGAAACCTCGCCTTTTGAATCAAAGTAATCGGCCCGCAAGCTTGCCATCAGCGAAAGGCGGTCGGTCAGATCCAATAAATCTGACGCGTACACGCTGAATGAACTGTTTTTGATATGCGAGGGATCGCCCGCATCTGTACCTGCCAGTAGCTGGTCGATCGCCTGCCTGGTCAGTGGAACGACCGGCAGCTCTTTGCCGTCGCCATCCAGCGGCCCTTTGACCAGTCCCTGCGGATTTACCCGACGTCCCAGGCCCCAGCCCGAACCATGATCCTTGACATCGCGGGCAAAATAGTCCACTCCCACCAGAAGCCTGTTTCGCAAGCCTCCAAGTTTAAAGTCGCCGTTAAAATTCTGCTGTATATCGAAGGTTCTGGTCTTCTGATTTTCATTGTGAAAATACTGGTCAAAATAACTGTCGCCAGGCTGATTTCCCCAGATATAGCTGTAAATCCCATCCGACTTGACATTACCCATGGAGACCACAGTCTGCGAATTCCACTGTTCATTGATCTTATAAAGCACCTCGCCCTGCACATTGGAACGGGGGTTTTTGATGGATAAATCGTTGTTGGTAAAGGAAAGCTTGGGGTTGAGGTTTAGTTCGGCAATATTTTTAAAGGTTAAAGGAGCGACACGGTCCGAATGGAAGAAAACCGGCGCTACAGCCCTTTTCATATCGAGGAGCTCGGCCATCAGATTGACCGTCAGCCTGTCATTGACCTTATAAGTTAGTGAAGGTGCAAAATAGAAGGAGTTTTTGAAACCCGCATCCTGAAAACTATGTTCGCGGTGGAAGGCCGAATTGATCCGAAGCGCTACCGTTTTGCTTTTATTTAAAGGCGAATTGAGATCTACCGTTGCGCGGTGCAGGTCATTGCTACCATAGCTGTAGCCCACTTCACCGCCAAAATCAAAGTAAGGTTTTTTGGTGATGGTGTTGATCACGCCGCCATAACCGTAAAAGCTAGCGCCAAAAAGTGTCCCCGAGGGTCCTTTAAGCACCTGTATTTCCTCTACACCGGCCGGATCCAAAATACCGCTCGACAGGCCCGGAAGTCCATTGACCAGGTTGCTCTGCGCCTCAAAACCACGCAGGGAGAAATAAGCTCCGCCATCGCCGCCCCGTCCTGTCGATTCCCAGGTGCGGCTTATACCCGACACATTGCGCAGCAAAGCGTCATCAAAATTGGTAATGGCCTGCTGCTTCATTATTTCATGGGAGACCGTCGTATACACCTGCGGATTCTCCAAATTGCTCAACGGCATTTTAGCGACAGAGCTTACCGTCCGGTTGGATCTGAACGCAGATACGAGTACCTCCTGTAACTGGGCATAGTTTTCATTGAGGACAAAGTCAAGAACCGTAGGTTTATTGCCCTCTACCGTTACTGTTTTTTCGATTGAATTTAAACCTGTAAAGCTCGTGATAAGCTGGTAATTCCCCGGTTTTAGGCGTTCAAATTTGTACTGCCCATTTTTATCTGTCTGTGTCCGTCTATTCGTTCCCTTAATGGTCAGGTTGACCGATTCTGCCGGATTACCATCTAGGGTCGTAATCTTTCCGAAGATACTGGCTGTCTGTGCATTGGCGACACCGGTAAGCGATAACATCGCTACAGCAATATGTATAGATTTCATTCCATAAAAAATTTATGGAGCCGAATATAGTACTATTTCATGTTTATTTGAAATTAATTAGACTAATTATAAATAATTAATTATTCAAAGCTAACCTCGGGGTTAAATAATCTGGGGATCGGCGCAATACGCACCTACCGGTAAATCCAGCGCGCGCTACTCAATTCTAAAAATTCAAGCCAAAAAAATAATGCATTACAAAATAATTAACCTTATAGCTATAAATTATTTGTAGCTCCATGTAACGCTACAGCCAAGATTTCATCCAGCTAAATCACTTCTGATCAGCGAGAGACAAAAAAGCCAGTCCTTTCGGGCCGGCCATATATTATGCGATATTAGCGAAAAGCACCTTGACCATAGCATACGCTGAGACAAGGGCAGGAGGTTTACTACAAAAGCTTATGCCATTGCTCCGCTTATTTTCTTTTTCGTTTTTTTGTTTTTTCGACCATACCAGATATAAAAGCCCGTAATCGGTAAAGATGCACTGATCAAACTAGCGACAAATGCAAGTATCTTGGTCGTCAGCCCGCCGATAGAACCTTCGTGTATCGGTAGATAAAGATGCTCCAGCTGATGTGCCAGCGATTCATGCTCTTCCTCCTCCTCTATTCCGATCTTGCGCTGTGTATAACGGTCATAATGCGATCGATAAGATTCATCTTTTCCATATACGACAGTCATGGTCGTTGCTACCGGATCTTTGGGTGTTGGGTAAGCCCAATACATTGAATAAGTATGCGCCTTAGGGTATAATGCTTCTTCCTGTTCAAATACACGATCCATTAAGGCAACGAATGGAACCTGCGCCGTCCCCGGTGCGGGTACTTTGGAATGGAAAACAAGTTCTTCTTCCCCACCCAGCATCCAATGGACGCCCTTACTTACCCAGGTCAGACCAATACAAAGGCCGGTAAAAGCAATGATGATAAGCAGCAAAAAAGTATAAAATCCATTGATATTATGGAGATCATAGTTTTTACGGCGCCATTTGGTCCCTTTTTTCCAGCGAAACCAATACCGCTGCTTGGCAGCGGCCTTGTTCTTGGGCCACCATAATATCAGCCCACTGATCAACAGAACGATAAATAGCAAAGTCGAATAACAAACGATAGTCTTGCCAATTTCTGTTGGTAGCCAGAGATTAACATGCCCCTCGAGGATAAAAGGAAAAAATTCAAAGCCCCGCAGGTTTTGTTCCTGTATCTTTGCATCCTTCACACGAAACAAAGCGCCGTTACGTTCTATTTTCTGATCTAGGATCTCTCCTGTATAAGGGTCGAAGGAAAACCAGGTGCGGTGCGCCCCATTATCGCCAAACAGCAATAAGGATTCTTTATCGCGAAGATAACGGATCATAAAAGGCTCCTGTGCAGCATTATCCTTAATCATTTGCTGCTGCGCTAGTGCGACAATTTGAGATGGCTTCAACAGTGGTCTCCCTTTTGAGGCAATATTGGCAACAATAGGCTGCGTTGCTTTGACAGGAAAAACAGCCAAAAATTCTTCATGAAACACATGAATACAGCCCGTGACAGATACGATAAAAACGACAATACCTGTCATTAAGCCTAGCCAAAGATGCAGCCAAGCTGCTATTTTTTTAATCATAATAAGCGTGACTAGCGGGTTAATACAATTTGTCAATACGCAGCAGCCAGGTATACCCCGGAGGGACGCGCATTCCTTTGGCCACGACACCCGAGGATTTGGAATAGGAATAGATAAAACCATCCGTATCCCCCTCGTGATTGGTCAGAATATAAGCTTTGTCGGACTCGACAATGACACTTTGAATAGATCCCGAACTGCAGGGCGGAATATCCAGGGTTTGCAGCTGCCCATTGCCCAGGTCAAGCACGCCGAAAGAGAAAATATGGCTACCCGAGAGCTTGCTGTTGTTATATCTGACAATCGCCTTGCCATTGTCCAGATTCCAGATACCTGAAATACGATCTGGATTGTCATCAAATATCTGGTAGCCCGGATCAACCGCCGTGGAACCATTCTGAATACGCAAAAGCATCACATTATCACCGGTATCTCCATACAGCTGACCGGCAGCGAAATAGATATTCTGGTTATTGTCCATAAAGGAGTAAGGCTGGAACAAACTGGTAAAGCCAGATTGATTTGTCCTGCTATCGGTGATGATCTGCTCTACTTTAAAAGTATTGGGATCGATGACCGCGATATTCACTTTGCCGTCTATGGCTTTGTAGTTGCTGCTTAATCCATAATTGAAACCCAAAAACAGCTTTCCGTCACTGGGACGAAACTGGGCAAATCCAACGATAAATTTGTCATAACCCTGTGGAATTGCAGGCAGTGCAATTTCTCCCATGCGCATCTTTAAGCGCACCGAGTCCATAACCGCATAACGTACACTTTTATTGTCCCCGCTCGGGCCGATGAGCACAAGATCGCCATTCATCCAGGTGTGTGCATATTCCGTTCCCAAATGTGTAAAAGGGACTTCCTGCGTAATCTGTAGCCGGTCATTTTTAATCTGATATTTTCCGAAGCGCCCTTTTCCGAGGGTCTCATAATAATAGCCGTCTTTGATTACCAGACCATAGTTGAGCTTTTCATCTACTTCAATACCGCTCTGGACATAATTGAGCGTTCCCGTATCCAGGGATTGTACATTCACAACAAAGGTTGACGAATTGGGATAATTGCCAATACGTGCCCAAACCGCATATTTTCCCCGTTCGGCATCGCCATAGTATTTTGCCTTATCTTTTGAGCAGGAAAAGACGGCCACCGTCAGGCAGACAAGGCCCATGATTCCTGATAATATATTTTTTGACATCATGATCGATAGTAAAAGATTAATGGATATAGTATCTAAATTTGGTAAAGAAAGCCCGCCCCGGTTTCTGCAAGCGGAAATTATCGTATGCAGTTTCATTGGTGAGGTTGCGGCACTCTACTGATATATTATATTTTCCATTTTTCAGTGCATAGGTCAGCATGGCGTTATGGATCCATTGCGTGGGAATTTTCAACTTTCCATTCGGATCACCGATTATTTCCCATGTACGGTAAAACCAGTGCACGTATTGCGTATACCAATTGAACTGCAGGCGCGTATCCTTTCCGAGTAGATTATTTTTCCCGATATTTATCTCAGCATTGCCATATAACCAAGGCTGGTTTGGGATTTTATTGCCATAAGAAATATCCTTTTTGCCCTCAAATTCAAACGTATTATTGACAGCGTGCTGATAACTCGCATTGACAGTCGCTCCGAGCAGGTCGCCATACGAATAGCGGAACTCGCCCTCCAGCCCTTTCACTTTTACGGCCGAAACATTTTTGTATTGGCTTTGATTGGTGAGCAGAACAACAGGATAGATAAAATCCTGCACATCACGGAAGAAATAGCCACCTTCCACAAAAATATGCTGGTTATCGTCCAAATTATGGGAGAAAAAGGCCCCGGCGTTAATGTTATGGCTATTTTCAGGTTTCAGCTTGTAATTGGGGATGATATTCATTCCATCGCCGAGCATTTCTGCTGCACTCTGTAGCCGGTAAGCCTTCTCGTAAGAAGCTTTGATACCCAGCTCCGGTGTAAGCATAAAGCGGGAAGCTAAACCGTAGCCCCAGTTACCATTTGAACCCGTACCATCCTCGGCGCTTCCCGAATAATAGCCCACTTCCTGTTCGATGGAAAAACTAGAGCGGTAGTATTTTGTAAAGAATGTATTTGAAAGCCTTTTGCTCAAAAATGACTGCTGGTAAGAAAGGCCCAAGATCTGCTTGGTCATTACATCACGGGTTGTGTCGCTCCGGTCATACGCATTAAACATTTTATTGACGGTGCGGTCTAGGGTATAATTGACATTCAGAGCATGGTCGTCGGCAATTGCGTAAGCCAGATTGACCCGGCTAAATAAGACGGGCCGTGTAATATTATTGAGTGAGCGCTGGGTATTCACTTCAGCCGTGGTCGAAGGAATATAGCTTCCATCCCATTCATAACGTCGCAACACCGTATCCACCACCTCATACGAATCGTTGGTGTAGGATGCGAATGTGCTAAAGTCAAGACCTTTCAGCAACAGATTGTCCTTGCGGTACCTGAAGGTGCCATTTAAAGCATGCCCGTGTGAGAATGCATTTCCAAACACAGCCTCTTGGGAGGCCCCGGTCTGGATATCCCGTTTGTTGGCCGAATAGCTACCGCCCAGAAAAATGACATCAGCCCATTTCTTACCGGTAAAACCAGCCTCCATCTGAACCATACCCGATTGATAGCGATCGTGAAAACGTTTGACATCCATTGGAACGTAAGCATACTTCTCCTCATTCCAGACCTCAATATCTTTCATGGTATAGTTATTTTTCGAATAATTATGGAACCCATTCAGTTTGACGGTGAGTCCAGATTTGGGGTCCACCCACTGTGAATTCAGGGCCGATCGATGCGTATTGAATGAGCCATAACTATAGCTGAGGTCGAGATAATTGCGGATCCGCTGATCGGTGATCACATTGACGGCCCCACCTAAGGCATCTGATCCCAGGTCCACAGGCACCACACCTTTATAAACCTCTATTCGTTGGGCAAGATTGACCGGAATATTATTGAGGCTCATGGATGTCCCCATTGTTTCCATCGGGATACCGTCAATAAAAAAGCGGATGGCTTTTCCAGACAGCCCATTGACAGAGAAATTGAAATCAGAGCCAAGTCCTCCCGATTCACGGACACGTACTCCTGTACTTCTGTTGAGGATCTGATTGAGATCTACATTTGCATTTGCATAATGCTTTGTCTCGATCGCATTTACACTGAAAGCCTGCTCTTTTACCTGCTGGTTTTCAGACTTACCCGTGACTTCGACCGTACCCAGTCTCCGGTCAGATTTTTTTAGCTGAATGTCCAGGCGAAGTTTTTGGCTGCGACGAACGTCTACCGAGCGCTCGAGTTTTTCATAACCCAAGGCAGAAAAAATCAGCTGATAATGCCCGGGGTTAATGTTTTCCAGGTCAAAGTAGCCATCATTTCTGCTCGTTGTTCCTGTATTTAGATTGCTTATGATGATCGAAACATCGGTGATCGGGTTTCCATTCTGCGCGGTAATTCTCCCCTCAATACGGGCAAGACTATCCGCTTTTTTTGACTGCGCATTTAATAAGAAAGGCAGTAGGATGCATACAAAAAGACAAAGCAATTTTGTACGCAAAAATTTGTTAATTTGCATTACTTTAAAATCTTCAGTTTTAGAGGTAGCGCATTCTTCCGTTGCTGCGGAGAGAGTGCATTGAGAAGTCATGCGGTTGGCGCCACATGGCTTCTTCCTTTTAAATACTTAAATCAGCCCTTAGTTCGTTTGGTACCATGTCTGGAAATTCAATTAAATGTTCTTTTCGGAGGATGACAACTTCATCCGTGTGATAGTGGTTGTGCATAGCGATATAGGTTTTTCCTTTTTTTAACGTAATATTTTTCCGCGTGTAGGTTGATTTTTTACAGGTTGAAGTCAGCATATAATCAATATCTGAGTCACTATTATTGACAATTTCAACGGCACCGCAAAAATTGAGGTCAGCGACTTCTTTTCCATTTTCGGCCGTCAATGTGGCATCGCCCTTACCGAGCAGGCGGAAGTTGAGCCCATGTAAATCCAATGAGCTTGGGCTACTGCCACCCAGCCGATACATTTTGGGGTCATCCAGACCACTTGCCCAATACAATAAGCCCAATATGAATATGATGCTCGCCGCAGCGCCCAGCCAGGCAACATAGCGTAACCGGACTCCTGAACCAGCAGATTTAGGACTGATACGCCGCCATATACGCGCTTCGATATGCTGCAGCTGCTTTTCGGGCAAAAGAGTATCCTCCGGCTCATCCTCTGCAAGCCAATGCTCGATCAGCTCACATTCTTGCGAGGTGGCAGTTCCGGCATAATAGCGTTGCACCATTTCTTTGTTAATATTGGAATTATCCATATTAAAAGCTTCTTTACTATATATCCGTTTAAAAAGCGGTTTACCCTAGTGGGTTTAAGATTTTTTTTAGGATTTATGCTGCTGTAAGTTTATTCGTAAAAATTGCAGCGCACGGCCGAGGTGGTATTCGACCGTTTTGATAGAAATAGACAGCTTTTGTGCAATTTCTTTATTGTTCAGGCCATGCAGTCGGCTGAATTGATAGACTGTACGGCAGGCTTCGGGCAGTCTGTCCACAAGCTGGCTGATATGTTCTTGCAGATCGCGGCTGTAGATGGTCTGTTCGGTCGATTCGTCCAGCTCAGAATAACCTATAAACAAATGATTGCGAATATGCTGGCGTCTTGTGCCCGTGCGATAGAAATCCATAATTTCCAATTTGGCCGCACGTACCAGATAGTGTTCAATGGGCCCCTCCACCACAAAATTCTTTCTGCGCTCCCACAAAGACTGAAAGATATCCTGAACGATTTCTTCGGCGATATGCTCATCGGCTAAGCGATTGTAACAGATATTGAATAGTTTCTTCCAATGCCTGCGATATATTGCTTCGAAAGCCGCTGTATCTATCTTATATCCGGTATCTTGCATTTAAGTCGAGTGGACCAATTTAGAGAGCCACCGGGCGAATCTACATCTTATTTAGACAAAATACAAATAACTAAGGTAATTTATTGAGCATGATCACATCGCCTTTAATACGTAGACCTTTCTGGATCTGTCCAGTTTTTAATCCGTAGGAATAAATAGAAGCATTGCCGGAAGAATCATTGATCGCGGCAAAAATCTGGTCACCATTCCGATAGAAATTAGGATAAAAATCAAGCTTTCCAGTTGGGAAATCAATTTTTTGTTTTAATCTATTTTTAAGGTCCAGGAGGTAATAATCGGCAGTATTGGCGGCAAAATAAGCTGAAAATTCCTTTACCTTGCTCAGGTCAACAGCTCTGGTAAAAGCCTTCCCCCCACCGATGTCATACAGCCCATAAAATTCATCCCCGCGCTCGTTATGCAATGGAAAGAAATAATCAGGGTCAATAAGATCCGACCCGATTTTGATGCGCATCACCGCAGGTCTGTCCGTCGGGTGAAACCTCAGCCTTCCGCCCGGCTGGGCAATAAAGTATAGGTAGTTTTCATAAACAGCAGATACCTGCCAAAAAAGATTATACCCGCCCGGAAAAGTAGATCTCACATCTGTCGTAATTTTACGTGTACGCATGGAGGGATAATCTATGCTAGCGAGGTATATCGTGTCGCCGGCTGCGGCGGTTTTATCTTCATATTTATAGAGCATATAAGCAAGATATAGGTTGTTGTCTACCAGGCGCCCCATGATACCGCCGTAATTAATTCCCTTTGATGGCAACGGGATATCGAGATTTCCATGTTTCAGCACGCGCATGCTTTTGACATCAACCAGCGCATACATAAACTGCTTCCCCCGCCGGCTGCTTCCGATCAGCATTTCGTGATCGGATACCCAGCTATACCAGCTTGCCACCGGCGTCCAGCCCGTAAAATCCGTAAAGGGTATGCTACCATAGAATTTAAGGCGATTGTTTTCATACCTGTACTTAGAGAACTGCCCATTATCTTCATTGATACCATAATAGTTACCCTCCTTTTCCGCAAAGAAAAGTTCACCTCTGGTCGGAGAACCATCCGCCAGATCGACCTCGCCCTGCTGCAAACTATCTATGGTCTTAAAAAAAGTATTTTCAGAAGGACTGTATCCCAATACAGCAAAATTTGCCTGTTCGGTATCCACGGCACATGAAGCTAGCAGCAACAAAATAAAATATACACAATAGCGATAAAACCCCATGCTTGTAAAACTATGAAATTATCGGCAAAGATTTCAGGAGCCAAAGCAGTTATCGCTACCGCAAAAAAGGCCAGGTCTACGTTGACCTAGCCTTTAGAAACACAATCATCCTACCAAACATTTTTTCATCCATTTTACCGTCGGAAGGTTTTAAAAAACTTTCTGAATTTCCAGCCCGCTAAAAGCACCAGTACAATTAACCCAATCAACCAAGAGCCCGGGCTGAATAAGATACGGCGATTATCCGATGTTGACTTTTGTATTTTTTCCGAGGAAATCTCATTCAGCTCCCTGAAAAAAGCATTTCCAAAGCTTTTATTTAATTTTGATTCCTGTATAAAAAGCTTACCGCGTTCAGCAATAATTCCGCTGTCCGGGTGAAATCGAAATCTGCCTTCCGATGAAAAGTACCAATAGCGCGATAGGCTATCGTCTTGTACATTGTACCATTGCTGGAGATACTCCATTCGCTGCAGATCTTTAAGGGTCGACTGCTGTTCCTGGCGATCTTGCTGCTTAAAAATTTTGCAGGAGTGAAAAAAAAAGAAGCCCAGGACCGAGAAAAAGCAACATGTTAAACGGTTTACCATAGCCTTCGATCAATCCAGCCAATTTGAAAAAGCATAAATCGTAGCCAAAAGGCGCCGTTTGGACAAGACCCTATCGGCACTGTTCCCTTCCACGGTCACGATCCAGTTGCCCTTTTGTTGGCGCACAAGCCCCACATGGTTTATGCGCCCCAGACTGCTGCTGTAGATCGCAAACAGATCGGCCTGCCGGATGCTACCCTGCGCGATCTGTTCAGCCGTATACCGACGGGCCTTTGGAAAAAGTGCCGGGCTCCAGGCATTGCGCGGCAATGAGCGTCCAGCACGACCATAACACCAGGATACAAAAGCCGCACACCAGGCGTATCCTTTTCCAAGGCCCACGTAACGCAGATAGGTTTCAACGCGCAGACCATCGTTATTGCCTGTGGCTTCCCGCACGCCAATCTCCTGTAAAGCACTATCGATAATACGTTTACGCAGGTCCGATCCTATATAGCAATTCACCGCTACAGCATCCCCATGCTCGACTAATGGATCGGTGCTTCGGAGCTCGGCACAGCTGCCTGACAGCTTCTGTTCCCTTACAGCAACAGTGCCAGCACGGCCAAGAAAGAGAACAGCGACAGAAAGAATACCGAAAAATAGATTATGCATTGTTGCCATGATGTCAATTGATTAAAGTGAGCACTAAATTCCTGACGGAAAAACTTAAAAGGCTGCCACAGCATTTCCTGAAGCCAAAAGCAGCAATAAACAGCCGCCAGGCCAGCCAGGATGGCAAATAGCAGCACCGAGAGCACACCGATGTCCAATACCCCCGCTGTTGGATCGACGGCCTGCAGCAAGAAGCCTGATGAAATAAAAAATATCAGCAGGCAGGCCAGTATAATGCTAAGCAGCTGCCGCCCTGTTAAAGGCCAATAGGTATCCTCGATATCCTGGGCCAGTTGTTTGTGTATAAATTCCATATTGAATGTTTCGATTTTTAAAAGAAAACTGTTTCCTGATCAATGGAAGCTACTCCAGCTGGAGCAGCCTTCCATGATCTGACCAGAACTAGGTCAGCACAAATTCACCCAGATACTGACTGCTCGATGTAATGGCACCATCCCGATGTATTGTAAATGCCCAGCCAACCACGGTCTTGCCCGAATAACTTGCCGGCAATGCAATTTCCAGGGTACTATCGTTTCTGGTTGCACCTTCATAGGCATAAAAGAGATTATCCACCGGTTCATACAGGATCGCGAGTACCTGATCGTCTGAAAAAGCATTGAATTTATTAATCGTCGGATCCCAGCCCAGTGTGAGTACGCTCGGTGCCGACTCCACAGTCTCTAGGCCCATTAAGATAGCCAAACTGCCACTGGCGATTTTTACGGCAGCATAATCAATACTAAAATTAGGGTAGTTACCGACAATCGCCTTATCGATAAAATGCTGAAAAGCGACGTTATAGCCTGTCTTTCCGCGCTGTTTGCTATCGGAATATCCCAGCATCAGTACATCTTTGATGGATTTGAGAAAGCTGGTTGTCATTCCAAACTTTATGCGCTGTGCTACCTGCTTATCAGAAGCCGGTTTTGAACTTTTCTTGGGCAATGAGCGGACATAGTCAATTCCGCGCCATGATGACCCCACAATGTTGCCCACTTTACCCGTGTAGGCACCATGTATACCTTTATTAAATCTTGCCATGTTATTAATTTTTAAAATGTTTAAAACGATGTGGCGCTGCAGGCAGCCACCTATATCGATATCATGGCACTAAGTTAAATCGGCAATGGGACGAAGGCTGCCAAATGGCGCCATCTGACGTCACTTGTCCGAAAATGCCCGTTTCGGCGGCATGCATTAAGGGAATAACGAGGCCTGTGAATTGGGCTTAGAAAACTTACGGAAGTCAGCAAGGAGACTTCTAAGAGACAACAATTCCGCTTGTAGCAGGCTAATTCGATGTTTTTCTGTGGTCCCAGTACCAACCAAACAGCAATAAAATAGCAGAGAAACAGCAACGGAATACCGAAGAACAAGCAAACAAAGGGTTATGAAAGCCCAAGGCGGCCCCGAAGAAAGAGCAAAGGATAGGCAAACAAATGGCAGCGAATAAGCAGATAAACAGCATAAAAAATATCCGGATTTTATATACAAATTGGTCAGCAGGAAGGCGATAGACAGTTATCTTTCATCCTAAAAGAGGCCAACCTTTTTCGTGAAAGATCAGCCTTTAAAACAACTTTAGATCATCCCTCTGTTGACGCTGCGCCTTAGTGCATCTGAGAGGTCCTGCTCGCGGTAGTAATGTTTGTTGCCGAGGCAAATGGGTTTGAGAATACCCGATTTTACCCAGCGGTTGTACGTGCGCTCGGAGATCCCCAGCCGTGATACCACAGCCATGCGGGTCATCAGTTCGTCCACATTCCATACCGCTGTGTGCTCAGTTTTAGCAAGCAGGTGGTGGGCGGTGCAGGACAGTCTGTCGTTAATCTGCCGCAGCAATTGCACGATTTCATCCAATTGTGACATATAAAATTTCTATGGTCGACACCATGAAATGAGGGCAGCCATACCCTTTTATCTGTTTTATTGTTGTTTATTTGCTGTTTTGCCGGTAGGCATCAACGCGATGCTTAAAATTGGCCCGATAGGTACGCGAAATACTAATAGGCTTACCATCTAGCGGTTTTATCAGATAGAGTTCCGTGGAGCGCACCAGATCGACCATGGCCAGATTGACCAGCGTATTGCGGCGCGGCCTGGCAAATTTCAGTGCAGACAGTTTTGACGATAGTTCCTGCAGCGTTCCGTTAAATCGATGGTTTTCGTCTTTCAGAAAAATCTGCAGCTTACCCTCATCCACGCAAGCATAATAGATCTGTTCGACTTCGATCAGGACCTTTTCATTCTGCAGATTTTTCATCGTGAGGCTCTGTATATCCCGGCTCTGCAGTTCGGCTTTTCGGTCGGCCATTCCCACCATTTCCTCCATGACCGTTTTGAGGACCTTAAAACTAGTTGTCTTGCTCAGATAAGCGGCTATACCCACCTCATTGGCTTCAAAGACATAGCTGGGATAAGCCGAACAGGCCACCATGACCGGCGGATTGGGAATCAGGCGTGCCAATTTGGTCCCATCCATATCAGTCTGTCCCAGGTCCATATCCAGCATCAGGATATCCACTTCATTCTCCTTCACATGGGCAATTGCCTGCGCAGGACTGTTGACGATGCTGATTTCTTCGTGGATAAAGGGCAGCTCGCGCAGCGAAGGCAGGATATATTCCAGCGAATCGGGATCGTCGTCGACGATCAATAATCGGTAATTCAGTTTGTTCATGTTTATTTATTGAAATCAAGTTTAATCCATACGGTAAAAATTTCGTCCTGCAGCAGCTTCTCTACCGAAGACTTATAATCGACCTGCCTTAGCTTGGCTTCGAGCAGGGTAAATCCTGTTTCTGAACTGATACCGCTATGTTTGGGTGCCCAGCGGTTTTTACAGCAGAGTTTGATGCCCGATCCGTCGGCAATGAGCTGCAGCTCGACCGGATTATCCAGATCTATCTTGCCATGTTTGAGGCAGTTTTCGAGCGGAAAGAAAAGAACACCTGCAGGAATAGCCCGATCATGCTGCTCCGCTACCCTTTCCTGATAGCAAACGGCATTTTCACCATAGTGAAAGCGCAGCAAGCGGATAAAACAATGCAGTTCATCCAGTTCTAGATCAAAAGGTTGCGCCTGCCCCATGTCTTCAATGCGCATCAGGTACGCCAAAAACTGCATGACATCCCTTTTAATGCGCTGATTTTTCGGTACCCCAGCGATCATCACCTTACCAAAGCTGGTCACAAAGACCGACCGCAAAAAATGTGAGGTATACTGCATATCCAACAGCCTTGCCCGAAAGATCTCCAGATCACGGTTCAGTTTATCATTCTGCTGCTTTGCCAGGAAAGCATGATACCGCCAGAAAGACAGACCTGCCAGCAGGTTGGCCACCAGATAGCGGACGGCCATATGGAAATGAAACAGCGGCAGCTGCACAGGCTGCGTCCGCCGAGAAAAGTGGATACCGATAAGCGGAAGCAACACATAGATCAAGCTGCGCATAAAAAAGAACAGCGTCAGCGTGAGCAAGAGATACAAGCCAGCGCTCAGCAACTTCTGCAGGCCCGTTCCATTCCAGAACAGCAGGATCAACCGAAAGATCATATAGCTATACAGGGTATACAGTCCTGCTGCTGTGAGGATCTGCAGCGGCGGAATAGCCCTACTGTTCCACAGCTGGTTGGCAGACCAGATGATGAAGAGCATGAAAACGAAAATAAAAAGATACGAACAGCTTAGGTTCAGTGTCTTTCTCATAAAAATAGTTTATTGGTTATTTTATTCAATTTAAGAATATTTATTCAAGTAAATAACAAAAATATTTTCGGTTAAAAACACCATACTTCTCACCCAGTGCTACCCGGATATTTTCCTCCCCCTCCTGGTCCATTTCATCCCGCGCAGATGGCATTATTTTATAACAGTTGAGCGCATGTAGATAGCCCCAACATTCCCAACGCCAGGGCTCCGCGCAGATTTCTGCGCCCAGAAAATCGTAGAGCTGCTGCATGCTGCGCTGCACATAATGCTCCCGCTGTTCATCAGGCCGCTGCCCGATTGCTGCTGCGATGATCAAGTGCAGTTTATCGCCATCCATCTGATGCGAAACCGGGAGAATAGGTGTCCGGAGCAGAGCACTGAGTAAGCCTATTCCCTTGCGCACATAGAGATCAGCTGCCAGAAAGTCGATTTTTGCTTTTCTATCGATCAGGTCGGAGGTACCACTATTACCATCGGCAAATACAAGCAGATGGCGGCCGGCCCGAATTGCCGAACGGGCTTTGAGCAGCACCTGCGGATCGTCGCTCATCAAAAAACGGTAGCAGTCTCCCTGCTCTGCCTTCGCAGTCAGTAGATCTGCTAAAAGCGTCCGATATCGGACAAAGACCTTCCGGTCGAGCAAAAGGTCAAATTGAATGCCCTGCTCGGCCAGCAACTGCGGTATCTGGGCGTGCATGCCCAGGTGAAACAGAACCAGAATCCGGGGTGTGCCCGCGCGCAGACTTTCAAGCGAAGCTATATCCCATTGCAGCAGCGACTCAACAGGCCTGGGCTCATGATGGCTTTTCCAGCGTTGATAAAGTGCCGGATGCTCCTGCCAGGGCAATAGCGGAAGGTAACGGTGTATATGCGCCGAGAACAGCGCAAAGGGCCAGGAATTAATATTGTCGGTATTCATCATTTATTTCGTTTAAAAAAGGGAGAGCAAGGCCCAGTCCGGACCTGCCCTGCCCAAAAGGTTGGCTGCAAAAAATTAGAAAGCTAAGATGGGGCAACTGTCCGCATCATCGTCTCCATTGGCGATAAAGGGCAGCAGTTCGGCCCATTGGAGCAGGGCCTGCTCTTCCAGTGCCTGGTCCATTCCATTGAATATCTGTTCTTTCAAGATTTTCATTTCATAAGGTCTAAAATTAATAATCGGCCTTTGCGCAGGCTGTACCTTCCTGCACTCGGGCACTTGAATACTCCCGTTGGTTCCAACGATGACAAATATGTTTGAACAGTTAAATAATTTCTAAAAAAATTACACATAACAGGGACGCTGTCATCTGGCTTACAGTCAGGGCTGTTACCTGCCAGCCAGATGACAAGAATTACCGGTTTTGACCAAAAGATGTCAACTAGCGCCAAAAACAGGTCAGTTAGCATTTTATTTGGCATTCAACAATTAATCTTCCTAACATCATCAACTTAACTATTTATAAATAAAAGATGATAAAACCCTATACTTTCAGCCTAGGCCCCGATTATAGTTTAGTTTCTTGCCCCAGACAAGCAATAACTTTCCCTATACGCCATGCCCAGCCACAGCATTGGGAGTCCCCCCACAACCAGGTGAGCGAGCAGACCTTTGACGGGCGCTTTGCCTACCTCTACTACTACGAGTACTGGATCAGAGAAGCATTGGATATCCCGATCGAGATCATCCTGGAAGACCTACACCTGATCTACCCCCTGTTCAGCCAGCAGACCATCTTTGCCAAGCAGGCCGACGAGGATTTTGTAATCGAGATCCCGCCGGGCCATGGCAGCTACTTTTACCTGGCGCGGGGGCAGTATAGCCTGCATCTGCCGGTGGGACATCATATCCTCGTCGGCTTTGTAGTCGATGCCGGTATGTTCAGGCCCCCGGCCCTGCAGCATTTCAGATTCCTGATCCCCCTGATCCAGGCCAAAAAGGAGCGCTCCCCCTATCCGATCAAGAGCATCGGTTTTCGTGTGGGCAGTGGCACGGTTGATTACCTCCGGCTTATCTTTAGCCGGCTTAATCCCCACATCCTCGACAATGAGCATATCCTGCTCAAGCACCTTATATTTCTGATCAACCTGAGCCGTTTCAAACTGCTGGAGCAGCCGTCCAATCTTCCACTGCCCGAGCAGGCACGGCAGCTGCTCGAACTGCTTATCGTACACGAAGGCGCCAAAGCCCGGCTGATGGAAATTGCCAGATTGCTACGAACGGCCCATGCTTCGCTGAGCCGAAACTACCATGTCTACCATGGCATCAGTATGCGCGACGACCGTAACAGGCTGCTCTTGCAGCATATCGGTCTTTTGCTGGCCGAAAATGAAAAGCAAGCGGCAGCGGCCGAGCAGGCCGGATTTAGCGGTATCAGCGAGATGAACCGGTTTATCCGCCGGATGAGCGGCATGACCACGGGCCAATATAAAAGATACATCCAACAAGAGTCCCACCAATAAACCTTCAAACAATAGATTAACAACGTATATGAAATTTTACAACAACAAAAAGCTCGAACGCGCCTGTCTGTACAATATCCTTCAAGACTGCTACGATATGATCCCGCGGCTGATGAAGACCATCACCCCCGAGGGTTGGGAGAGCGGACTTACACACCAAGAGCTGCTCATTCACCGCCAGGAACTCTATGATGCCTTTCTGGACAACATTCAGCCAGAAGATTATATCAGTTTTGATCAGTATTTCAGCAGCAGCTTTCCTCCGGCACAGCATAGCGAGCTGGAGCTTTTTTACCTGCTGGCCATTATCCTGTCTGAGATTACCCTTGCTTCGGTCATCTATCGGCCCGACGATCTGGAATCGTATTATATTAACCCCGATGATATGATTGCGACGGTCTTTCAAGTGGCGGCTAAGCGACGGCAGCTCGACAAGGGCAAGGACCGCAACAGCTATAGGCTGCTTCCCCCCTGTCCCTTTCGGCTGCTGGAAGATATGGAGCTACATCATTGCATGGAAGCCCTCTTTGCGATCCTGCGGAGCCATGGCTTTAAGCTGGATTATTGGGATGTGGAGCTGCTGGAGATTGCCGAACTGCAAGATGCACACAGTACAATCTTTTACAGCAGCCTTGACCCCGCCGAAAAAGAGAAGCAACAGGCGGAGCTGGAACTGCAGATTATTGAGATTATCAGCCCATACACCGTGCAGGTAGACAATCCATTTGATCTGCCCGCTGTGGTCAAGCTGTTCAACCGGTACAAGATCTGTCCCATTATATTGGGCTACCTGCATAGCTACGATGAATTTCCGAAAGGCTACCCCTATCGGCTGGAAGATTACTGTGAGTAACAGTGTAGGGCGAATAGCAAAAACGGCCTATCGCATAGTCATCTCCGGCCTAACGGCAGGGGGCTATGCTGCCGTAACTTAGCCTTATAAAATTTGGTAAGCAAAATGAAAAGCACAAACAGCCCCATCAGCCAACAAGATCTTCCAATTGAGAAGATCCCCTCGCCATCGAGACAGGCAATTGGACAATTGTCCCGATTGCCCGGATCGCTTGGTCGCTTTTGTCTGGTTCATTGGAAAGAAATCGCAGTGACTTTCTATGGCTCACTGATGATGGGACTCTGGCTCTTTGTCGCCTACAACAAGATTGTAGGATTTGAACAAAATATGGAAGGGATGCTTCGTCAACCATTTCCTAGACCTTTTGCCGTGTTCTTGGCATATGCTGTTCCTGCCAGCGAACTTACTGCCGCATTATTGATCGGCTACAGCCGTACCCGACTTATTGGATTAGGATTTTCAGCACTATTAATGACCGCTTTTACAGCATATGTAGGGCTAGCGATATTACATGTTTGGAGTGATAAGCTACCTTGCAATTGCGGTCTTATCATTCAGATCGGCTGGATAAAACATTTTGTATTCAACGTCTTCCTTTTACTGATCAGCAGCTGGGCCTTTCTACTTCAATGGTGGATATCAAAATCTAAACTTCATATTGACAACGGAAATAATAAAGATCGCTATAAAATCACGCGGTCGATCCCAATAGTGAGAAATCAAAAAAGGGAAACCCTGCATAAGCTGAAATGCAGCCATACGCATAGAAAAGAATAGCACCAAAAGCAACAGCGGATCTCTGATGCAAGGCTATTGAAGTGAAGGGCGCGTCTGCCAAAAGATATGGATTACCCTGCTTTCCCTGCTGAGAGCTACGAACAGAAAAATCAGCAAAAAGCAGGCTAGCGTACAAATCAATTAACAACATTTTAAAAATTATGGTCATGAACCTAATTAAAATTATCAAAACAAATGTAATGCCTATTCTAGGAGTAGCCATTGCAGCAGGTCTAACCGTGTCAACATTAACATCGGCAGGTATAGACAAATCAGAAAAACAAACTGATCCCTACTATCCCATGGTTGGTGGGGTGTATCAATCAACACCTTTGGATCCCTTAAAAGAAGGGGATCTGGAAGATGGATGGGATTGTATCGAACAAGAAGAACAAATCTGTTCGGGTCAATTCAGTACACCTCCATCACCATCCAATCAAAATCCGGATGGTGGTACTCGCGAGGGACAGTATGTCGATCATTCATCAAATTAATGGAAAGTGGCAGTCCAAATGGACAGCCCCTCTCTAATTACCCATACCAGATCGTATGCTCTACTCATTATAAGGAACTTGAAACTGCAGCCGCTCATCATTCATTTTCAACTCATAGATTTCGCCATTTATCTCCTTCTTAGCCTTAATAAAATATTGATTATCGTTATTCAGACGTCGCATATCCATCCAACGCAATCCCTTACCGATCAAACTTTTGCGTCGCTCCGAAAGTATATAGTCCAATGTAAATGGTGGATCACCCACTTTTATATCGACGTAGGTACCTGTTTTAAACCTCGTTTTTAAAAGCCTGTTCATAATAGCGACCGCTTCTTCCCTTTTTCCATTTCGCAATAGTACCTCCGCATAATTCAAATAGTTTTCATCCGTAGATAGTCCGGCAAACATCGTTGTTAATTTAGAACCACTGTAGGACCCTTTAAAGCCATATCCATTATTTTCATTATCCTGAAAATATAGCAGTTTACGTAAATCATTTGGAATATATAAATCAACAAATTCACTGTTCACCCTTATTTCAGTATTACTATAGGATAGAAATAAATAATTGATAAATGGGCTATAGAAAATCCATTCTTCATTGCCCGTACCCGACGGAAAATCTGTTGGAAACGGTCTTTTAGAAGTAGCTGAAAGCGAATTATAGTCAATCAGTTTGCTATATTCCCTAACTGCTTTTTCCAAATATACTTCGGACTCACGATAGTTTCCCATCACTAAATAAACTCGTCCCAACAAAGATAATGCTGCTAGGGCCGAAGGTCTTGTTTTAATCGTCTGCATCCGTGGCAGCTTTGATTCGGCCTCCAACAGATCTGTTATAACTTGACCATACACTTCCTCCAATTTAAAAATCGGCCTATTGGCGCTTATATCACTTTTAAGCGGTACGGGGATCGCATCCTTAGTCCTATTTCCCTCCGTATAAACCGGTGCAAATTCCTGCAATAAGCCAAATAGCGCATATGCCCTAAAAAACAAAGCCTGCCCTCTGATCTCTGATGCAGTATCCGAGTTATCCCCCAATGTTGTCAAACCATCAAGAACAATATTGCTGTAAAAAATTTGCTCATAGGGTGTTTTCCAATCCGAACTGACCAGCGCATTGGTGTTATGTAATTGCCAGGTGCAGGCTAATTTATTCAATTCGTCCAAGGCTGTAAAACCAGCTGCTGTAATATAAAAATCATCACTCGCGATCTGTCCCAATCCTGGAGTCCTATTCATGATCCCATTATTATCCAAGAGCAGCTGAAAATCTTCCAGCGTATTAGGCACCAGCAGTTTTTGATTACTCTTTTCTTCCAAAAAATCCTTCGAACAAGCGCAAAAGATAAATAAGGAAAGCATTAAGAATGTTATCTTTTTCATTGTGTATATTTCTATTTTAAAAACCTAACCGAACGCCAAAAGAATATGTCCGCGGCAAGGGGCGCTGTCCAATACCAGCAAAATCAGGATCAATCTTTTCCTTTGACTTCCGCCAGATCAGCCCGAGATTATTGACATAAAATGAGAATTCAACTGACTTTAACCAATCCTTAGCGACAGCCATACGATACGATATTGCCAAATCTTCCCAACGGATATGATCTGCACGCCGGATCAGAGATTCACCATAGAGATACAGGTTATCGCGATTCGCGTTTGCTGCAGCAGGGACACTTGGGACAGTGGTATGCTGTTCGTCCCCTGGTTTCATCCAACGATTTAAATAATCAGCATGCCTGGATTCAAGACCGTTATCCAATACATTATTATAGGTGTACCGAATTGAGTTTAAGCGATAGAAATAGTTCCCCCGGTAGCTGATGTTGGTCGTCAGGTTCCAATTCCGCCAGTTAAAGGTATTTCGGAAAGAAGCATTAGTCGTTGGCCTTGACGATCCATAATAGAGCAGATCTTCAATTTTAGTTTTCGATATGACCGCATTCCAATCTTTACTCTGTTCGCCATTTAATATCCCGATAGGATCTCCTGTCATCGGATCCAACCCATCTGTATCAAAACTGTACATACTATACAGCGGTTTTCCTATACGGGGATTTATGCTGGTACCTTGGATCATATTCAAACCAGATATGGTCAATTCCATGTAATCGCTGACGATATCTTTAGCCTGGCTCAACATCAAAGTGCTGTTCCATCGAAAAGCTTGATCCACGATAAGTCCATTAAGCAAGAGTTCATAACCATGACCTTTTGATGCCGCTACATTGCCGCGATATCTGGCTACACCGCTTGATGCGGGGTAAGGTGCATCTCCGATCAGGTCAACACCCCGTTTCTGAAAATAATCGAATGAACCATTGATCCTGTTATTGAGGAAACCAAAATCTACCCCCGCATTAAACACCTTCGTCCTCTCCCATCGGAGTTCAGCATTCGGCGGGTTTTGGATCGTGGCGTAAGGCAATCTTGAAAAAGCTGCCAAGCCCATATAGGATGCTGTTGTGAAAGCACTCAAGTTCCTATTTACATTACCGCTGAGTCCATACGTCGTTCTAAGCTTCAGTTGTGAGAATAAGTCAAGCTTGAAAAAGCTTTCTTTGTTAATTGACCAGGCCAGACCGACAGACCATAGCGGCACGCCCTTTTGATTGGTACGCACTCCAAAAATATTACTCTGATCAAACCGGGTGCTTGTAGTGAGCACATATTTTGATGCCATGGATATGCTTGAATTTTGATAATAAGAAACAAAGCGGTCTGTTAACTTCGACACATCATCTTTGAATGGAATCTGATTGGTACCCGCGGGGTTCACAAAGCTTGGGAAAAGAGTAAGATAGTCTACACTGCTGATCCCTGCTCTATCTACATTATAGCCATAGAACCTATTTTGCAGGCCAGCCGTGGCTGTCCTGTTCACCTCGGCTCCGACCACTGATTGGATATTAAACACCTTTGCGATCGTTTTTTCTATAGTCGCCTGCATCCTAATGCGATGCGTGGCCATGGTCTGACGCTCTACATCCAATATATTACCCAATGGAATATTTCGGAGGATTTTCCCGTCATCCAATACGGTAGTAAACTGGTTGATCAGGTTTCTGACGCCATAAGATTTCACGCTTTGATTATCCCGGTCTTCGAAGTTTCTGTCTACGTACTGATAAGAAGTATTGAGTGCCACGCCATCGATCAGCGTAACGCCAAGATTAAAGTCTATCCGGTACTCCCTATCCTGACGCTTTTTGTCCCAAAGATCTATCTCATCCAGTGGTCGGTAATACCAATCCAACAGACCTATATTTTGTCCCATGACCTTATTTAAATAAGTGGCTCTGTAATCCTTGTTTACTACAGCATTTTGGCCATGAGCATCTCTTAAACTCGCATAGGGGTATAACTGCTTTAGATTTGTCGTATAGAGCGTTCCAGGATTAGGCGTAAAAAGATTTGTATTATTCCGCGCGATATTGGCAGAAAAAGTCAATCTGTCTTTCCAAAATTTTTGTTCCATAAACAAGCGCCCATTTAATCTTTCAAAGCCATTTTTGACCAAGTTGTTCCTATTCTTGTCCACTCCCATCGATAATAACCAATTTCTCCCTGCGGTTGCCTTCTGTATACTCAACGCATAATGTTGATTGAGCGACTGCTGCTGAAAATATTTGTTTATTTCGCTATCGAGATCAATCTGACCAAGACTTTGCAGCTGCGACTCAAGATCTTCCTTAGCGAGCAAGCCATCCCTATTGGCAATCAGTAATTCTACCACAGGCGTCAATACCGTTTTATTGGCGCTCGTCTCCTGCGTTTTATACAATCCCTTATCAAAGAGCTCCCGTTCGATCTGAATGTAATCAGCAGATGAAATGCGTGGCTCATATTTTAGGTTCGGTCTGTCACCAACTGTTGCCTGTGCTGTCCAGTCTATTTTCAGATCAGACGAGGTACTAGCTTTTTTGGAGGTAAGCACAATCACGCCATTTGCAGCGCGGGCACCCCAGACAGATGCAGCTCCAGCATCCTTCAAGATGCTGATGGATTCGATATCATCGGGATTGATGCTCGACAGGTCACCATCATAAGGAAAATTATCCAGCACGATCAACGGATCAGGTCGCGAAAACAAAGTACTCTGCCCACGGATACTTATCTGCGTTTGATTGGATGGGTTACCGCCTGTTTTATTAAATACCAGCCCAGGGACGTTATTGGCTAGGCGGTCTATGATGGATGTGGAAACGATAGTTTTCAAAATACCTTCATCTACCTTACTAACTGCTCCGGTCAATCTTTCTTTTGAAAGTTTCTGATAGCCCGTATTGATCTGTACCTCCGCTATCGCATTTACTTTGGATACTAGCATGATCGTATAATTATTCCTCTCGACAGGCAATAAAATGGTATCTGGTTCGTATCCCAATAAGCGCACATTGATAAACTTATCCTGCGGCCTCAATATTATAGTTGCTTCACCATTGCTGTGAGAACTTACCTGCCAGCCTGAGGACGACCTTACCGTCGCACCCTGTAAAGGATTTCCACTTTCCTTATCTCTGACGATTAGCTTAAACGGATTTCCCTCTTGTGCGAATACCCCAGAGATCGCATACACATTCAGCAGGAGAAGATAAATTACTTTGCAGACATTATTCATGATTTGCTCCTTTCTCTCTCTGGTCAGTCACTACAACCATTTCCACAGGGCGTCGTTCCAATACAAAGCTTATCCCATAGGGCTTTAGTTTTTTGTTAACCGCATCCATATCCCTCATATCCGTAAAAAACTCAAGATCTACAGGCGCATCACCTTCTATCTCATATTCAAAGGGGATCTTAGAGTTTTGATGCAGGTAGAAATTCATTGTAAAAAACAGGTCGAACAGTGATGCATTTCTTAATGAGCATCCATCACGATCCACGATATTCTGACGCTTGCCACCTTTTGAGCGCAACTTAGGGTTGGTAGAATTACCTTTCATCACCCAGCACAGGTGATCGACGGATTGCGTATCGATACGCAAATAAGGAAAATGCCGTTTTAGATCCTGCTGCATTATTTTTCGTAGATCATTGACAGAGCCTCTGCCTACAGTTTCATAACAGAAAAGATGATCTTTGCGCCACTGCTTTAAGGTGTCTTCATTTGTTGGAATAGCGTAAAGTGAGGTGTCCGTCGTTATCAATTTGATCCTATTTCGGCCAAAGTAGCGATCGGGGCGTGAATAGGCCGTCCCCAACAGAGAAGACAGCGTACCGTTAATGTAGGTGAGCCTACTTCTGCCATCCTCCAGCTGCCCAGCCTCTCTTCCTGCCGGCATCCCAGCTTTATATGTCCCCAATAAGCTATAACTTATCAGGTCATTGTCTTCTAAGCCATTGTTTGCCTGCAGCATGCTTCTTTTATGGTGGTAAGGAATTCTGAAATCCTTTTTCTGGTTAAAGGAGACAACGCCATTTACCGCATTGTCAATATTTGTCTGAATAAGCTGATCACCATTTGAAGCCCCCAGAAATATGCCTGAGGTACTGATCCACACATAATGCGGTAACAATTTATGGGGAAATGATTTTTGCAGTTTTGTTTCGTTGTAGCCTGTAAATAGTTTGCTTTTACTCTTATTATTTTGGATACGTCTATCAACAAACTGGCTTACCCTTGACAAAGGCTCATAAGTAATAGGAATAATCTGAATATTCTCCATATTTGCCTTTTGCAGTGGTTCGGTTTTATCCAGCATGGCAATACATGGCGCACACCATGTTGCCCAAAAGTCAAGAATGATCAGTTTTTTGTTTCTGTATTCTTGAAGCGATATTTTGGTCTTTCCAGTAGCATGATTGACTACCTCCACAGGCAGATTCCATAGCCATTGGGGTATGCTATCCCCTACTTTAAGTGGTTTAATCATTTGAAGCACATCAGCCCCGCTATCCTTGCGAGGCGTCTGAGCCAATAAACTAAACATAGAAACTAATACAAACAAGATTACAAGTAGTGCAATCTGTAGAACTGGAATATTGATTACCTTATCAAATAAGGTTATCAAGCTTTTTGATGTAGTTTGTTTTGAGCTGGGATGCTCTTTCACTATAGTCAATTCTCTCCCAGCCTTATAAAAATTGTTCATTTTTAAGGTTCTAAAAATGGTCATAATTTATCCCTTTCCTAAGCAAATGCCTAAGATTAGATAGTTAAATAACTCGTAAAATTTTTCCGATATAGTCGTCTAAAAATTGGTTAACACAGCAGTTGATATGGATACACTGACACTGTTTTCGGATATGATCACAAAGATCTGTTTCTACACATAAGCTAAGGGGGAATGCCTAAAAAAACTTGGTGTTCATTGATGTTCATAACTCTCTTTTTTAAATTTATAAAAAAGCTTGAATTATGAATCTGATATAAAGGAAGGATATCTATAAAAAAGAGATGGACCTTCTTATTCTCCTTAGAAGGCCCTAGGAAGCCTATTGACGAAAACAAGAGAAGCCCATCTCTCCTTTGCTGAAAACAAAGATAGAGATAAGGCCTTGATCTCCTGAATCTGCGCCAATTGAAAATTTCCTAGGTTTTCTAAGACATGATTCAGCATACAAGCCTATTTAAATATAGAATAACAAGTAGTTACACCTGCAATCCATAAGACAAATATAAAAATTTACTAACAAAAATACAAATTTTACAAACCCAATTAAAATTCAAAAAGAATAACAATTGCTGTAAATAGCAATATGGAAAAAATCACTCGCCTTGCATTATATGTAATTAACAATAGCAAAAAACGTAGGCTTATTTTAGGGATATCAGCTAAAGCTTTTGGAAGGATAATAGGTAAAAGCGAGGAATTTGTACAGAATATTGAAAGCGTCCGGAGAGGACATTATTTACACATTGACTTCCCGTCAATCGCCAATGCTCTTGACTGGGAAATACATGACCTCCTTCCTCCAGATAATTCTCCCTATAGCGATGGCACATTGGTTGACAAAGTGGTTTTTAGTTTGAATAATCCGTTAAATGCGGAAGAAGTAATTGTGGGAATGAAAGAAATTGGCTATTTCAAACAGGAAAAGTCATTAAATGACATTTTTGAACACCTATATTTGACAGAAAACATGTCAGAAAAACGAAAGGTAATTAATGATCTTCTGGAAAAGTTGGTTTCCAACAATATATTGAAGCTAAACAATGGAAAATATTTAGCTTAATCAAAATTTTCTTACTTTTGGGTCGAGTAAATTGGCCACACCAATGGAAGAGAAAGAAGATAACCAAATTATATCAATTACAGAACACCTTAGCAGGCAAAAAGTCTCAAGAATTGATTTCGAAATTCTAGTTAATTTTTATGAAATCTGCAAAAAGAAAAAGATATCTGAGCGAGAAGTTTCGTTTTTAATGGGAAAGGTGAATAAGTATTTCTCCGAAATTCTCAATCCTTTTTTCAAAGAACACATTAAGACCGAATACTTGGATATTTTACCCGCAATTGCGTCAACCGGTATCCGAAAAATTATACCGAACGATATTTCTCCAAAAGAAACTATTGATATCCGTGGCACTCATACACGAGAAACAGACAAATATTCGGAAGTAGACTATTATAAATTTACTGTCACTTATAAAGATGGCACAACCAGAAACTATCGTTGGAAAATAGAGGTTACTAAAGGATCAAGATCTAAAGTCAACCCAGAGCTGCTTGATATCTTGAAAAAATTAATCTCACGCCATTACTTTCACAAGCCAAAATTTGCGCTCAATATCTATATTATTCTCAAATCGAGATTTAAAAACGCTTTCAGCCCTTTGGAATTACAAATTGCTCTCTCGAAATTGACAAATAAAAGCGTCGATCCAGAATTTGCATTGCAAGAAGGGGTAGACAATATGAGGATTACATATAGTAAGATTTTGAACGAAACCGAAAAGTTTCTGGAACATTGTCAAGACCATAAGATCTGGATTTCGAGCTATGTGCCATTAGATTTTCCCTCCAGCAAGTATTTCATCTGGTATGAAGATACTGATGAAAACGATAAGCTGCTCACTTCTATTGACGGTAATGTTCTTCTATCCTCTTCCATAGAAGAGTTGCTCACTTTATTGAAGAGTAATAACGATATCTTTAAAGCACCTGTTAATTTAGAAGCATGGCTATCGGGCATGGAAGCCTTACCTCCAACCATATCGGTTACTTATTCTCCCAAGGAAATTATTGATGGTTTCGAAGTAGATTCAGTTTCCGTAGACACTCTCGCTGATTTTGTAAACTTTTACAACCTGATCGGCGATCTGGGTTGCCAAAATGAAAGGTTTGAGTCTCTTCTTGAATTTCGGGAGGTTGGAGAACTAACGAAAGTCTGGGATTATTTTTGTAACAATCATCTTTTCAAAGCCAAGAAACATAAAGAACTGTCGTTTGATAAGTCGAAGTTTATTGTTGATTTTAGGGAGTTGGTGGGGAGGTTTGATGAATCTTTATCTTTTGATTAAAATTAGGAGTAAGTAAGAGAGATTTAAAGGAATATATGGATATAAAGATATCTTAAGTCTAGCAAAAGTAAGTGGGGCGAAGCCGCTATCTGAGGAAAAGAAGAGGTATGTTAGCGGTATTTAGGAGATACCAAAAAGTCCGGGTTTCTCTGTTGTCACCCTTATAAAGAAAACCATAAAACTAAGTGAATACTCCAAATAAGATCTGCCCAAAATGATTTGGTATGATGAACTATTACAGCTATATTAGTATAGCCGGTTAAATAAATAGCATTTAGCCAAGCGTCCTAATTTAATTGGGGCGCTTTATTATTTTTTAGCCCCTGGATAAATTCAAGAGCATAAATATCTAAGCCTGTTCGCCGATCATTTTTAGATTTTTGAAGAAAAGGGCAGTCTTATCTGATTAAATAGAATTGAATCGATATGGATCATTTAGAATTGATACCATTATGGACATTAGTAGCTAACATCAAACAGGAAATTAGCTATGGTCAAGGGAAACTGCAAACTCGCTATGGCACGAAACAGTTTAGCCCGGGTACCAAAGTGTATATTATCGATTGGTATGCTGGGATGTGCCAAGATATTACCGTAATCGGCTTGTCCAGAGATACGAAAAAATTAATTACCATTGTGATACGGGCCGAATGGATCGAAAGCCTCCGTGTCATGTTATGCTACACCCCTAAAGTATGCTCAAAAATAAAGGCCTACTTTGATAAGGAGGAAACTGGAATGCAATCGTATACAGAGAAATTCATCAATGATATGTTTATCGGTATACCTCAATGGATTGAGCCCCGGCCTTAGCACTGGTTTATTCTTTTACCTGAGATACCCATTTCGGAGCACGATCAATAGTCTGTCTAAGGTATAAATTCAATTGCGCAACGTGATGCTGAATATGCCGCATATTATACAATAGAATCTCAAGGCAAGAAAAGTTTTTAGATTCGTTGATCCAACGTGCATTCATTCTGCTAGGAGTGAGTTTTTCTATATGCGTTCTAGCTTTTTGTCTGCAGTACTCCAAATACGCAAGAATTTCTGACCTGGTATATGTCCGGTCCGGTTTTTTAAATGGGGGTTTTCGGAAAAATCCAATTTACCCAAAAAACTTAGATAAATGGCATTTTGAACCCGCTTATCAACTAAAGGCAAATTCTTAGTTATAAAATTTACCATAGCATCAAACTTATCCCCGTCATTTTTAGCTATCGCTTCCTGCATAAATCGCTTGAAACTGCCCATTTGAAAGGTAATAGACGCCCTGTAATCTTCATCTAAAAGCTCCTCTTCCAAACTCGGAAACAATTGAATCAACTCTTTAATAAACAAATCTTGGTCTTTCATCAGTCCTCGCCGGCAGTACTATTGTCCAATAATTCTCTTTTGAATCTTTCATCGGTTTGGGCATGTATTATAATATAACTATTTCAATCTTAATATCAGTGTATCTATTTTAGGTTTCGAGAACTTCAAAAGAAAGTGAAATCACAAATTTGATTTACTTAAACTTACAGCTATTAGAGCCGCTGGAATACCAATATAGCTTGATATGGATCATAATTGTCCCGCCTCTGATTTCATCTGAACAAAAGGAGCTCAGTACTAACCCGAGCTCCTTCATCAATCAACATTAATCTTATTTTTTTAGCATACCTACACCTGTGATATCTTTAATACCGGTAAGTTTAAGTCCACGTTTAGCCGTATAATTATCCGCATCGATCACGTATAAGTAGGATATTGATGACTGTCCTTCCTGCATAGGCAAGTAAGATTTACCGTCTGTTGTAAAGAGCGGGAATCCATAGCCTGGATCGGTGATTTTAGTGTCTACCCCCGAAATCCATTTGAATTCCTTTTTAACAACATCTGCAATGGCCAGTTTTACTCCGCTTGCTTCAGCCTGTTTCGTATCCCGTGGTACCATAACCAACACAAACTTATTGTCTTTAATAAAGAAACCTGCACGAATTCGCATGTTCGCGACCGCTTCAACATCCCAATAATAATCCTTATCAAAAGCATCATTTTTAATTTTCAGAAATGCAGAGTGGTTATTACTAGACTCCACATCACCATTGGAAAAAGCATAAATATCGCCAGTAGATACCTGTCCCAATCCAATGGTATTATAATATTGTCCAATAAAAGGCATGCGTTTGTCTTCGATTGTTTTCTCAAATTTTAAGTTCTTATCAAAAATTGCCACGAAAGCATGGTCCTTATAGTCAGCTTTGTCCTGAGTACCGGTTCCGCCATATGCTGGAGAGAGAGGTGCATAGATCTTATCACCAAATTCAAACATCGCATAGGGCCATCCAAAGTAATTTTCGATATGCTTACCGTCTACGTAAATCAGTTTTTGATCGACTTCCAAGGTCCTGTCTACACGGTTATCGGCAATATTTACCCAATACGCTGTACCTGGTGTGGTCAGCGAACGCCCGATATTGTAGGCGATAAGGTGATCCTGAGCTTTGAAAGGTAAAAAGACATTGACTGATTTGATATTAAATGCACCGGTCTTTTTCAATAAATTGTCAGTACCCAACTGAAAGACCTCGGCATTACCAGGATCACCCCGATTATATTTAAATGTTACGGCCTTATTGTTCAATGCGTACATTGTACCGCCTGCTGTCTCATACCCATTTCCTTTTACTGTGATTTCTCCCTCATCGAGACGGTCAGCCAGGAAAAGATATTGTTTGGATTCTTCCGCAGTTGCGGACATACCCGCAATGACATATTTTTTTGAGCTACTATCATCTGGAGGAGTTCCTCCGCCATTAACATTGTCCTTACTACAGGCTCCTAAGCCCAATAATGAAAAGGTAGCTAACTGAATTAATAATCTATTGATTCTCATAAAACACTATTTTGATTAAACATTAATATTTCATTTTATAATTTTGACCGTACTTACATCTTAAATAGAAAATACCTGAATTTTGCATTAAATGAACGGCTTGGTTTCTGCAATTTGAAGTGATCATACAGCAATTCATCAGTCAGATTCATGCATTCCAACGTCAGGTTATATTTCCCACCTTTAAAGCTGTAAATCATATTTGCGTTGTGATTCCATTGGGTCGGAATAGTCATTTTGGTACTTGCAGTTCCGATACTAGGCCAGCCTTCATAATACTCGTGCGTATAATACAATTGGTATCCAAAGGTGAGGGATCCATCTGTACCGAAAGGTTTGTTAAGTGTATAGCTAGCATCTAAATTTCCAAAAAAGTACGGCATATTAGGTAGCCTATCTTTATAGACGATACTTACCATATCTTCTTGTCCGCCTTCATATTTGGTTTGGTTGATGAGGTTTTGATAGCTTATATTTACACCTATATTGAAGGTATTTTTATATCTATAGCGTATTGTAGCCTCCGCCCCTTTGTTGTTAACATCACGTAGATTAACCATTCTTGCTCGTCTCGAATTCATATTACGTTTGATCTCCAACCGTATAAAATCTCTCGAATACCGATAGAGAGCCGCCACATCAAACGTCAAGAAATGAATATCATTAAACGACGGGCTGTAGATCAACCCGAGATTTAAATTATCACTATTCTCTGGTTTTAGACTAATATTCCCATCCAAAGCGTCCATATTACCAAAAATCTCATTACTCGTTGGGACACGTATACCTCGTTCATAAGATCCCCTAATCTGCAGTTTGGGCTGGATAAAATAGGTAGTGGCAAAACCATAACCTTGTGTCGCAAAATTATTTTGCATCCAACCATAATCCTGATGGGAAGGATTATCGACATTATTGACCACACCGAAGGCTTTACTGTGCTGTGAATATAATTTGCCAAATGCCGATACATTTCCCTTTTTGGAATAATCAAATCGGTAAGAGAGGCCCAAAACATTTTTTTGCAACGAACTCGGACGCTTATCAAAAAAAGGATCGGCATCATTTAAAAGATTTTTGCTAACACGTCTGAAAATCGTGTAGCTGTTATTGAGTACCAACGAGTGCTTCGGGTTGATGCGATAGCTCAGATTGGCGGTAAAAACCCCGTCATTGTTTCTGTAGCGGGAGTTCATGCGGTCGCGTTCACCCTGACTAGTTTTAGGATTGATTACCTGACCCAACCAATTGTATCTTCTACTCGCTGTGTCTATGGTTTGATCATGCCCCAGATTAAAATTTCCGCTGAGATTTAGATCGAGTCCTTTTAAGCCCAGATTGCGTTTCAGATACTTCATAGAAGGTAAAATGGTCAAACCTTTGGATTCACGTTCACCGTAAACGTCTTCCATGGTAGCTCCATTTTGAAGATCCTTGGCATACTCTCCCAAGTCAATCCCGATCAGAAACTGATCTGCCCACTTTTTATTGCGCACACCAGCCCCTAATGTCAGCATCTCATTGCGATAACGGTCATGAAAACGGCGGGTGCGCACCATTTCCAATTGCCCACCGGCATCAATTGTACTTTCGGTTTCCACCCAATAATTGTTTTTTGAATAATTCTGAAAGGCATTAACTAAAAATTGAAAGCCTTTTTTTGTATTTATTGCGGCATTGACGGATGTTTTGTGTGTATTAAATGAACCATAAGAATAGGATGCATCCACATAACTCGTCTTTCCAGAGTTTGTCACAATATTAATCGCTCCGCCCAAAGCATCTGAGCCTAATTCTACAGGTACCACCCCTTTATAGACTTCAATCCTTTCGGCGAGATTGATCGGTATATTATTGATTCGAAATGCATTTCCCATATTTTCCATCGGGATGCCGTCAATAAAAAACTTGACCTGATTTCCACTGAATCCATTTAACATAAATTCCATGTTGGAGCCAAGGCCTCCGCTTTCACGAACCCGAATACCAGGCACATTATTTAAAGCTGTCGCTATATTCAGGGTGGTGTTGTGCAATTTCTTCGCATCGATTACTGAAACCTGATAAGCCTGCTCCTTAGCCTGCTGCAGTTCTGTCTTTCCAGAAACATTGACTTCATCCAAGGAATTATCTGCAGCTTCCAACTGAACATGGATATTTTGATCCTGTCCCTCGTCGATTTTAAACGCGACGTGATAAGTTTTATAGCCCAAAGCAGTCACTTTAAGCGTATAACTTCCCGATTTCAAATGCGAAAAGTAAAACTTCCCTTCATTGTCTGCGTGCTGAGATTGTTTACCTGGTCCTAAAAAAACAGACGCATTGGGAATACGCTCACCAGTTGTATTCGTTATTGTACCTCCTACCCTAAAGGATTGCCCAAAGAGCGTATGGACTGACGTACAAAGAAGAATTATTGTAAAAAATGCAAAATGAATATGCCTTAGGTATGCTATGCTGTTTTTGTGGATTGTCTTTTCCATGGAATAGTGGGAAGTATAAATTATTATTCTTATTTAGATTAATTATAAATATATTTGACGAGCACAAAATTATTAAATAGGATATAGGAACTCATGATGAATTGTGCGAAAAAATTGATTAAAAAAAAAACAATATTAACCATGAAAGTATCGATCAATAGCATGTCTCCGAAGGGAATTAATTTTGTAAGTACATTAGAAGATGCTAAGAATGCGGAGCGAAATCAGTTAAAAGATTTTTGCAGATCCCAGGAGCTCGATGGTGTTATTGATCAAAATAGGCTGATTGCCACAGCAGATATTCTTGTCACACATATTCTTATTTCGGCAAAAAAGGCTATTCGATTTGAAATAGTGGGAACAAGACCCTGTATAGAAATGTGCTTTTACCTATCGACCAGTGCCAGCTATGAAGCAGCTGATTCCAGTACATTGATAACGATCGATACAGGACATCACAATCTCTTCCATTTTCCGACACTGCCTTATCAGAATTTTTGGCCAACTGGTGAGGCACAGGAACTTGTATCGATCATTATTTCAACAGACTTATTTATGCGTTATGTACCCAACGATAATGCATTCTTTGATTTTAAAGAACATATCATGGGCGGACAGACCAATACTCTTTTTAAACAGTCAGCTCCTATTACATTGCATATACATCATTTACTAACCGAGATCCTTAAAATGGAAGCTTATCCCGAACTGAGACATATGTACCTGGAGAGTAAGGTAATTGAACTTCTGAGTGAGCAATTTCGACAATATCTGGAACTACAAAATGGTACACACCCGCTATATAGAGCAATCCCTAGTGAAGAACGTGATCGCATATATCAGCTTAAATTGTACATTGATAAACATATTACAACACTCTTCTCCCTTCGGGAACTTGCAGATCAGGCTGGAATCAGTGAGTATTACTTAAAAAAACATTTTAAGCTATGCTATGGTGTTTCAATCCACCAGTACATCCATGCTGAACGCATGAAATTGGCAAAGATATTACTTCTTCGGGAAGGTATGAATATCAATGAAGTTGCGACTTTTTTAAACATCACAGAGACCACAAATTTTGTCGCTGCATTCAAAAAACATTTCGGTTTACCTCCAGGTAAATTTCAAAAACAGGGACTTCTACCACACTAAACACGTGGTAAGCATCAACCAATATATCTATTCATATTAATTCAATCAACAATCATCATGAAAACAATTGCTTTTATAGCATTTTTATTCGTATCACAGATTTCATTAGCTCAAAAGCTGACGATCCGTGGTCAAGTCAGTACATCTGACGGGAAACCTGCACCACAAGTTTCCATCACATTAAAAAACCACAAAAAGTCTACCGTCGCTGATCAGGCCGGTCAATTTAGGTTTAACAACCTTGCTCCCGGAAATTATACAGTAATTGCATCCTATGTAGGCTTAAAAAATCAAGAGCAAAATATAGCACTTTCGGACACCGATACGAGAATTGAATTTATTCTTTTAGAGGATAGTCGCGCATTAGAGGAGATTATCGTCAATGGGAATTACAAAGCGACGAAAAAGGAATCGGATTATATTTCCCGTATGCCATTAAAGGATATTGAGACACCTCAAGTGTACAATATTGTTGGTAAGGAGATTATGGAACAGCAGATTACGACAGATTATAAGCAATCGCTACGTAATATTGCTGGCGGCGGTGTTGCCTATGGATTCGTCAATAACGGATTTGCCTATACTGTACTCCGTGGGTTTTGGACTGGTGTACGTATGCGGAACGGCGTTGCATCCTCAAATTGGTCGGGTATTGATCCTGCCGTTGTTGAACGTTCAGAGGCTATAAAAGGACCTGCGGGTACGCTATATGGCAACAGTACAACTTCTTTTGGTGGGCTTATCAATCTTGTTACAAAACAGCCTTTTGAAACCGTACGTACAGCTATCGATTACACGCTTGGAAGCTACAATCTCCATCGTCTTGCTGCGGATGTAAACACTCCACTAACAAGCGATAAATCTGTACTATTTCGTTTAAATGCGGCCTATCAGTCTGAAAATACTTTTATGGACTGGGGTTTCAACAAACGCTATGTTGTGGCACCATCTTTTCTGTTTAAGATCAATGAAAAGCTGAATGTTTCGCTTAATACGGAACTGACAAATGCCAAAATGAGCATGCTTCCTTATATCGATTACAGTGCATTAGGGTTGAAGAATATTAAAGAACTACCACTCAAGCATAACCAATCGCTTGGAAGTAACGATGCCATATTTGATGGTGGTGGGATAAATATCTTCGCCAAAGCCGATTATCAGATTTCGGACAATTGGAAGTCCACGACCATTGCTTCGTTAAATAGTAATACCATCAATGAAGGCGTCTATACAAGAGCTCGTTTTCTATCGCCAACACAAGTGGAGCGAACGGCAAGTAGCTCGGCTACTGATGAAAATGTCTACCAATTTCAACAATTTTTTAATGGTGATTTTACCTTGGCGGGGCTGAAAAACAAGTTTGTTGTAGGTCTCGATGTCTACCACTACAAATCTGTAGACAAAGGGTATTTAGGAGAAGAATATAAAGATGTTATTACAATCACTGAAGCTTACTCCCCTATGTCGTTAGCAAAAATCAAAGCAAAACGTGAGACATTGATAAACGGTTATCAGACAACACAAAGTTCGGTCTATGCGGCCTACGCCTCCAGTGTCACCAACTTGACTGATAGACTGTCTGTACTACTAGGGCTGCGGGTAGACCGGCTGAACAATAAGGGAACAGCCGTAATGCGTGGTGATTTCGACGGCGGATACAACCAGACTGCCATATCGCCAAAGTTTGGGGCTGTCTATCAATTACTCAAAGATCAGTTTAGTGTATTCGGAAATTACACCAATGGTTTTCAAAACAATGCTCCTGTCAGGCAGCCTGACGCAACACTGTTCAACGTAAAGCCTACTTCCGGAAATCAATTGGAGTTCGGGCTGAAAACAGATTTGTTTAACAATAGATTGAGTGCAACGCTCAGTTTCTTTGATATTGCCATCGACAATGCTGTTCGGACAAATCAACAAGGGTATACTTTCCAAGATTCGAAACAGAAGAGTAAAGGTTATGAAATCGATCTACAGGCAACGCCTTTGGCCGGATTACATCTTACAGCTGGATATGGCTACAATAAAAATACCTTCACCAACAAAGATGAAAACGGCAATGCTGTTACCAGCAGAAACTACCTGCCGGCAGACTATGGTAACCTATGGGTAACCTACAAATTTTCAACTGGTATTCTTCAAAACTTTGGTCTGGGCGGCGGAACAAATTATGTTGGTGAAATCAATAAATACACGCTTGATCCAAAAACAGATGCATATTTTCTAACCGACGGAACACTATTCTATGAGCAGTCTAAAGTAAGATTGGCTTTCAAGATAAACAACATTGGCAACCAAAAAATATGGGGAATAAATGATAATCCTTTACCGACACGAAACTTTGCTGCATCAGTGAAATATCAATTTTAAAAGAAATTCCCGCTAAAGTTTAGCGGGAATTTCTTCTCCTTGTGTCCGTCAAGCATTTTCATGCAGACAGGAATTAAAAAGTGTTATTTGACCATCCGCAAGATATCGTCCGTCATTAACTTTACTGAAGTAAGTCCTCCTCCGGAAATAAACCAAACATTTGGGTCCAAATAGTAGATCGCTTGGTTTTGATATGCTTTTGTTTGTTTGACCAATGGATTTTCAACATCAGCTTTATTGGCAACTTTACCAAGTACTGCCGCATTTCTATCAACAATAAAAAGATAATCTGGATTGGCCTGAGCGATAAGTTCATTGGAGAGCTTCTGCCCATGTACCGATTCGTCCTTAAGATCCATTACTGGTTTAAACTGCAATACATCATAGATAAATCCAAATCGGGATCCTTTTCCGAATGCACTGAAACGGCCATTGTTAAACAATAGAAATAACGCTTTGTGCTGATCTTTGGCGTATTTATCTCGGGCTTTCTGAATTTGGGACTGTATTTGTTCAAGTTTTCCTTTCGCTTCATTTTCCTTTCCGGTAATACTTCCGAGCAGAAGCGTATTGTGTTCAAAAGAATTTAGATAATCTTTATTATCTGTACCGATATAGATGGTCGGAGCAATATCGCTTAATTCCTTATAAAAACGCTCCTGCCGTGTGGAGATCAAAATCAGATCGGGATTTAATAGACTGATCGCTTCAAAGTCAGGTTCAATTACGGATCCAACATCGGCCACTTGCGCGTCATTTTTGAGATCATCCAGATAATTGGGCATAAATTTTTTGGGTATACCAGCTGGTTTCACCTTTAGTTCGTGCAGCGTCTCCAGCGCACCGATATCCAGAACCACAATTTTCCCTGGCATCTTCGGGATTTTGGTCGTTCCAAGCTTGTGAACAATTTCCATCGAATCTTGTGCTGATCCACCGGTCTTGCCCGTGGAATTACAGCCTACAAAAGCAAATAAAATAATACTTAGACTGAAAGCTGCGACCTTCTTGATACATAGATTTACCATATTCTGTTATAGGTTAAAATAGTTACAAATTTTTTTATTGTGACGTTCGATAATATCGAATTCGATTCCAAAAATATCTTTTAGTATAGGTGATGTAATGACCGTATCGGTGCAGTCATTATAGCAGATTCGTCCCTCTTTTAATGCAATAATATAATCTGAAAATTGGGCTGCAAAATTGATCTCATGGATTACCAGTACGACAGTTTTACCTAAATCTTCTACCAGCCGTTGAAGAGTTTTCATGACTTGGACGGAATGTTTCATATCAAGATTATTGAGCGGTTCATCTAACAGGATATAGTCGGTATCTTGGGCAATGATCATGGCTATAAACGCACGTTGTCGTTGTCCTCCACTTAACTCATCTACAAACTGATCCTGAATATCCTGCAAATCTGAAAAAGCAATCGCTTCATCGACCTTTTTCCAATCGAGTTCACTCAACCTCCCTTTACAATACGGGAAACGACCAAAAGACACCAAATCGCGAATGGTCAGCTTCAGATCAAGGTTGTTGGCCTGTCGCAAGATGGATAACTTCTTTGCGAGTTCATTAGATCCATAATCTTTTATATCCCAATCATAAAAACTGACGCGCCCCCCGTCTTGCTGTAAGAGGCGACTCAAAATACCCAGTAAGGTACTTTTTCCGGCACCATTGGGGCCAATTAAAGAAGTAATAGCCTTAGGAGTGATGGAGCCCGATACACTGTCCAATACTGTCCTCTTGCCATATAACTTTTTGATTTCGTCAAAAATCAATGGATTATTTTTCGCGCTTTCCATAGTAAAAACATAAAATATATAGCACCTATAAAGTTGATAACAATACTTACGGTGGTTGAAAAATTGAGGACATGCTCGATCAGGAACTGCCCCAGTACGAGAAAAACACAGGACAGCATGGCGCAGAAAATCAACATTCCGCGATGTCTATGTGTTTTCAAAAGTTCATAAGTAATATTGCTTACCAAAATTCCCAGAAATGTAATCGGCCCCACCAATGCAGTAGATACCGATACCATTAAAGATATAAGCAGCAGCAGCTGTTTGATCAAACGGTTATAGTGTATACCCAGATTTATAGCTTGATCCCTTCCTAATTTGAGTACATCCAGATAAGGCATTAAACGCCATAGGTAAATCAGAGCGATCAATAATGTCACACTAGCAATCCCCAATAACTTGGTATTCATCTTTGAGAAAGAAACAAACATAAAATTTTGGATTACCGAGAACTCGTTTGGATCGATCAGGATATGCATAAACTGACTCAAAGACTGAAATAGTGCTCCCATGACCATACCGATGAGCAACAGATGAAACATATTTCGCTGTTGATTATGAAACACCAGTAAATACATAATCAGCGAAAAGAGTAGCATGAGTGCTACGGCAAAAAAGAAATTCTTTTCTTGTGAAATAGTCTGTAGCGCACTGTCCCCCATAAAAAATACGATCAAGGTCTGGAATAGAATAAAAATAGATTCATAGCCCATGATGGAAGGTGTCAGAATTCGGTTGCCGGTGATGGTCTGAAATATAATCGCAGAAATGCCCACGCTGGTCCCTACTAGGATCATAGTCGCCAAGCGAATGAAACGTCGGCTTAAGATATACTCCAGATTCCCTTTGAGGTCGTACCCTAAAAATAGTAGTATGACACAGATCAAGAAGCAGGTAAGAACAATCAATTTAGTCCGATTTTTCATCCACGCTTTCTTAAAATAAAAAACAAAAATAACAGACCTCCAATCGCACCTACAGTAACACCAATTGGAATTTCGTAGGGATAAACGATAAGTCGTCCAAAAATATCGCAGAGCAATAGGAATATAGCTCCCGATAAGGCAATAATCGGCAAGGTTTTACGAATATTATCGCCCAAAAATAAGCGGACTAAGTTAGGAATGATAAGGCCTACGAAGGGAATCACGCCAACGGTAATGACCGATACACTAACTACCATAGAAACAGTGAGCAGTCCGATATTGACAATACTGGTATAGGATAGTCCCAGATTGACGGCAAAACTGCGTCCCATTCCCGCCAAAGTAAATTTTTCAGCGTATAAATAAGCAATTGCAACAGCAGGAAGGATAAAATAGATAGCTTCATACTGCCCCTGCAATATGGCTGAAAAATCACCCAATAACCATTCCTGCACATTCTGTACAATATTATTTTTAAATGCAAAAAATGTCGATAGTGCATTGAGGATACTTCCGAACATAATCCCCACCAGAGGGATAAAGACGTTACTTTTTAATTGTATTTTACTCACAAAAAGAATAAAAAGCAATGTAAAGAGAAACGTAAATCCTAATGAAGATAATAAGCGAACAAGTAGAGATGCATCTGGAATTCCGATCATAGCCATTAAAATCCCCATTTTGGCAGCATCGAGCGCTCCGGAGGTCGTTGGAGACACAAAACGATTCTGAGAAAGCTGTTGCATGATCAAGCCTGCTATGCTACTGCCAATACCCACGAGTATAAGCGCCGCAGTACGCGGAATCCGACTAATCAAGAAGACTAACATGCCGTCCCGGTCATCCAATAGGGTCAAAAAATTAATATGACGAGCCCCAGTAAAAAGTGAGATCCAAGCCAGGATCAGCACAACAACAACCGCGGAAAGGGTCATTACTCCGCGGCGAGGTCTCTCCCCTCTCACATTTTTATTCATTTTTATTCGTTCAGCGCAGTCCATTTAATAACAAAGTCTTCGGGATTTTCTCATCAGAGATCATCCCAAAGACTGTAAGGGAAATACCTTATTATTAATCCACAATACGTGTTACCGTATCACCATTTATATCCTTGACCACAGCTTGGCCTTCAACCGGGCGGCCGCCTTTTGCTTTATTGACTACATAGGCAATACCCGTTTTAGAATCAACTTTTACGTTGTTGGGGTGGGAGCCCGTCGGCAGATCAGCGATCACCTTAAAAGTATTTGCGTCGATAATAGACGTAGTACCTGTCTGGCGATTGGCTGAGTAAATTCTACTTTTTACAGCATCGTATGCAATACCGATGGCTCCGGCTCCTGTCGGGATGCTGTGTATCAAATTACCGCTATCATCCAATACAGTTATTGTTCCCGATTTTTGATTGGCTACAAACAGATACTTTCCGTCGCTCACTATGTTTACGGGTGCCTCACCACCAGATGGGAACGTTTTCTCCACCTTGCGTGTTTTGGTATTTACCTTGGCAATGGTATTGTCACTCATGACTGTTACGTAAAGCACATTGTTATTGCCGGGCGCGAGTACCATCCCAGTAACAGTTTTTCCAATATTTTCTAAGGTATGCAGGTATTTATTCGTTTTACCGTCGATGACCCAGATACTGCTCGGATCGCCCACATCGGAAACATAAATCAGGTTATTTTTTTCATCAACCAATACTTCGCGCGTATGAGACTTTTCGCCGCCATGAGTAATGGTTGCCAACAGCTTTCCGGAGCGGATGTCTACTGCGCTTACCGAATTACTACGCGTATTCGTCGTATAAACTGTCTGGGTGTTGTTGTTTATGGCAATACCAAATGGCGGATTGTCCTTTAAACTAATGCTATCGACGACGGATAGACTCGTTGGGTCTAACTTGTAGATTGCTCCCCCGGGTGTATTTCGAGATCCTGCAGCTGTCACATAGATATGACCATCATTATTGCTGATCACGGCCTCATAAATACCCGTTCCTGCTGGAGCAGATTTGTCGACCTGTTGTGCCAAAACTTGAGCCACAGGCGCAGCAAATAGTCCAAGTAAAGCCATACTACGCAACATTTTACAGCTAAGATTATTATTGTTTTTGTTCATAAAACAAAAGATTAGAAATGAATAAATATTAAATAACTATATATGTCTTTGTCCACCAATCGTAAAACCGAACAAAAGCACGTTGCCAATAGAGGGCTCCATGTTTTCCGTGTGGATCTATATCAGTTTTGAGCAATGCAGTACCTTGTTTAGCGAAAAACGCCACAAACTTCTCCATATCCGCAGCTAGGTCTACCTTTCCCAAATATTTATCTTGACGTATCTCCCTTCGGCCGGCATAGAAATAATAAGCCTGTTGAGCCACATGCGCTTTCATATCAGTGGGCATGGCCTCGTAGCGTTCCATTAGATCGTTTCCCATCCATAGGGAAGGAGAAAAAGCGGCTACAGTTCCAAAAATCTCAGGATAGCAAAGACCGGCATAGAGCGTAATAAGTCCCCCAGCGGAACTTCCTGCCACAGCCGTATACTTTGCCGCTGTCAAGGTCCGATATTCCCGATCGATATATGGTTTAATGACTTCGATGATATCCCGAAGGTATAACAATCCCCGAGGAGCTTCCACGGTATCAAAAGGTTTTACCAAATATTCATCCAGTCGCTCATTGTACGAATCCGCATGATCTATCCCCACCACGATCGCCTTCACTTCCGCCGCATCGATCGTTTCATCTACTTTCCATTCTACTGGTCCTGCACGACCTATTGAAAATGCTTCGTCAAACAGTTGCTGGCCATCATGCATATAGATGACCGGATACATCTTATCGGTATTTTCATAACCTTCTGGAATATAGATCCAGAGCCGTCTATGGACGGCAATATTTGGCAGGTAGAAGGCTTGATCAAGTAAGTGTACCTGTGGACTTGCTGTTGATTTAGGGAATTCGTCACGCCAGTGATTAGCGCGGATACGCAGGTGCTTTTTTTCGGGCACTTCGATAGAAACTGCTTCAGCGATACGACCATCACCATAAGCAAGGCAGGACTTCCAGTCGCCCCGATTTAGTTTAACCTCCAGCGTGCCTGCAGCAACATCAGCAATGACTGCATGCAAATTCTCTCCAACATTGGGGATATTTCCGAGTTTGTATCCCGGCATAGCCCAATCATTAAAATTGCCCGTTAAATAGCATTCTGCACCGATATGATCGGGATTTGTGTTATGCACTTCAACAGTAACTTCATATTTTTTTTCATCTTTTACAGACGGCATCATCAACCTCCCTTTTACTAACTAGGCTTCCTAAAAGCTGTCGCAATTTAGACATATTCTAAATAAAATTCAAATATTATTTTTAATGAATCTAAATAAGTATATATTTGCATTCAGGGTTAATGTAAAATATTCCGAGAAATTCTTTTAAAATAACATGATAAGATCCACACTGCTTACTGGCATTTCCATATTTGCACTTCACACAACAGTTCTATTCGCTCAAGAGCATAGTACAGTGAGCGGACACATCTATGATGCAAACAAGCAGCCGGTGGTTTCAGCCACAATACGCCTTGGAGAGCTAGAAACACAGAGTGATCAACAAGGCTATTTTTCATTTGCCAAATCACCTTCAGGAAAATACCAATTAAAGGTCTCAGCATTAGGTTATGTAACTCAGGAGAAACAATTGGAGAGAAAAAATGGTCAGCAAATTACCATTGAGGTGTTATTAATTCAAACGTCTACTACGCTTGATGAGGCGCAGGTGGAAGGGCGTGCACACCAGCTTCAACGCTTACAACCCATTAAAACCACATTGATTGATGCAAGAGCCGTTTCGACGCAGGCTACAAGTTTAACCGAGCTAATGAATCGGGCACCAGGAATCCGTATTCGGCAGAGTGGTGGCACAGGCAGTAATCCAGATGTTTCGGTAAACGGCTTTCAGGGGAAAGCGATCAAATATTTTAAAGATGGTATCCCTTTGGATTATCTTGGCGATGGCTATTCTATTGCAACAATGCCCCTTGAAGCAATTGATCATATCGAAGTTTACAGAGGTATACTTCCAATTTATCTTGGCTCCGACGCACTTGGGGGAGCTATCAATCTCGTCCCGCGTAAAACCAATGGAACACAGACGAATGCCTATTACGAAATAGGCTCGTTCAATAGTCATCGGCTTGGTGTGAAAAGTAGCACGGCGAGCAAAGATAATCGTTGGTTATTTGGTGGCGAAATGTATTATAATTACGCCAAAAACAATTACAAGGCAACAGTAGAGGTACCTGACCCAATGACGAAGAATCCTGAGCTGGTCCGTTTACCTTTCTTTCATAACGGCAGCAAACATCTTTATGGGGAAATATTCGCTCAGTTACAAAATCGAATCTGGGCAGACGAGTTACGCATCAGCCTCATCGGTTTTGACCTCGCCCGTGAGCAACAGCATCCCGCCATGATGACCGATGCGTATGGTGCAGTCCGTTCCAAGCAATATACCTTGGCACCGAGTTTACGTTATAAGAAAGCCTTGCTGAATGACAAACTCCATTTTGATCAATTTGTATCATACAATAATCTACAGACCGAACGCATCGATACACTACGTGGTAGCTATGACTGGTACGGAGATTTTACACCAAAAACAACTATCGGTGAAACTCGACTACCATCCCAATCGCATATCAACGAACATCAGGTTGTATCACGCAGCAACCTTTCCTACCGGATCAATGCACAGACGCAATTAGGCTTGAACTATGTGTTTACGCAAGTTAACCGACACGGAGCAGATCCTTATGGCCCCACACTGGAAGAAACAGGACTCGATGTGCTGCAGCTCAAATCAACTTATAAAAAGCAAGTTTTGGGACTTAGTCTTGATAACTACTGGTTTGATGAAAAGCTCCAAAACCAGTTGATGGCCAAATATTACAGCTATAACGCATCGGGCATACAAAATACCTGGCTATCGGCTAACGTCGGTGAAAAAGACAAACGGACCGTCAGTGGAAACTACTGGAGTCTAGCCGATGCCATACGTTATCGTTTGAGCACCACATCACTATTCCGATTAGGGGGCGAATATACTTATCGTCTTCCTGAGCGCGAAGAACTTTTTGGCAACAATATTTTCATTGTTCCAAACTTTGAATTGAAACCTGAGCAAAGTCTCAATTTTAATCTTGGGTACCAACAAACGCTATTTTCCTCACTCGATATCGAAGCGAATGTCTTTTATCGCCGTACCAAGAATCAGATCTTATTGGTGACCATAGATGCACCAAATGCGCAATACAAAAATCAGGAAAATGTTAGGGGGTATGGTTTCGACATCGACTTAAATTACCGCTTTTGGAAAAACTACCGATTTAATACCAACGCGACCTGGACCAACCTGCGCCTTTATGGCATTACATCCGAAAAAGACCAATGGATGAACGATTCGCGCTTACGCAATACGCCATACTTTTTTGCTAATGTTGGTCTACAGGGCAGCTATGAAAATTTGTTCCGGGGTTCAGACAAACTGGACTTGTTTTTCAACTACAATTTTATGCGGGAGTTTTACCTGGAAACCATTCCTAAATCATGGGAACCAAACGGATTTTTGGGGCTATCAGGTAATGCTAACATAAACTCCAACTTGATCATACCTAATCAACATTTGTTGAATGGTGGGTTTACTTACAACCCTTCCTACCGCGGCTTTACGATTGGAGCCGAAGTGCGTAATGTGCTGAATAAAAATCTTTATGACTACTACCGGATCCAACGTGCCGGCAGAAGCTTTTATTTAAAACTTAGTTATCAAATACCATAAGTATCATGAATGCATTAAAACAAGTAAAAAAACTAGTATTATTTTCTGCAATCGGAATAATAACCGCGAGCTGCAGCAATAAAGACAGCGTCGTACCTGAGCCTACACCATCAACAGAGACCACGAAATATGTATTGATAAGTATGAGCGAAAACACGCTTAACAAACCCGGGTTTGCAACTGCATTTGATGCATTACCGAGCGGCAATATCATCAACAATGGAGCAAATAGCTTACAGGGATTTGGCTTTGGTGGCTGGCGTCCATACGGTAATTGGCTGTTAAAAATGTTCAATACTGAGTCTAATGCCTATGGGATCCAACAACTGACTGTGGATGCATCAGGTAAAATATCGAATGGCAAATTTATTGCTGGCGACAATACGACCAATGGTACCGGAAACTTTGTAATCTTAGATGAAAATAAGGGCTTTTATTGGGATGCAGCTGCACCACTAAAAATACAAACTTTCAATCCCGGGACAATGAGCCGGACCGGAGACATTGATCTGAGTGCCATTATCAACGAAAGAGGTCAAAATGAATCGGCCATAAAATACAGGTCCATCGGGCAGAAATTCTTGGCTGTTAAGCAAGGTAAGCTCTATGCCAACGTCACCTACGCCAAGACAGACGGTACTCAAAAAGGTTTTTTTGATGACTTTTTCCCGGATGTCTATATTGCAGTAATTGATATTGCCAGTAGTAAGTATGAAAAGACGATCAAAATTGAAGATACAGGATCAATCGCTTATATAAACGACAATACAATGTATGATTTTGACAGCAACGGTGATCTGTACATCGTAACGCAAGGTCGCAGTGCTACCGGTGGAAAATCTAAGATTGTCCGTATCAAGTCCGGTGAAACTGATATTGACAAAAGCTGGTCATTAAATATGGACGATATAACACCTGGTGGAAAATTTGTCTCCGTTTTTGCAAAAGATGGTAAAATCATTACTGTTATTCCCAATACCGCACTGACAGGTGGTCCTACAGGCAATATCAACTTTGAAGATGTCTGGGAATTTTACAACATTGATATTGCTACCCGCCAGCGTACGAAAATCAACGGCATCCCACCCGTCACTAATCCCGGTGCGGCCTTTTGTGCAATCGAAATCGATGGTAAAATACTGCTTCGCGCGACAACGAAAAAAGGAGACATTAACGGTTATTATGAACTGAAAGGAACACAGGCAAGCCCATTGTTCAATGTGACCGCCGGCGGATCTGTCTCAGGTCTGCATAAAATTGCCATTAAATAGTTCAATACAATATTTTATAGCCCAATATTAATTCACCTGTGGGAGTAACAAACTTCTACTCCCACTAAATTTATTCGATATGAGATTAAAATCATCCGTATTATTGTTTTCATTGCTCGCAGCGGGCAGTGTGTTTGCGCAAGGTAGGAAAGAAACTCCTGCTCCTACATATAAGATCGCATCTAATCAAAAAGTCAATGCCAGTCTATATCAATTGGCCTACAATACCACCAATGACAAAATTTATGTCGTTGGTCCTAAAGGCGGATTTAAATCCGAAAGCGATCAGTATGTGTATGTATTGTCCGGTCAGGACCTCGCTGTTGTCGATTCGATCAACATTGGTAAGAATACGCCATTTGGAATAGCCATCAACAATACAACACAGACTTTGTACGTGGGACATAGCCTGCAGCAAAGTATCAGTGCCATCGATCTGAAAACAAAAAAACAAACCCTGATCCCAAGTGGCCGAGAGAAGTCTAAGATCCGAGAGATTGCCGTAGACGAGAAAAATAATATGGTCTATGTATCAGACCACGGTGATCCATCAATCTGGGTGGTAGATGGGAGTACCAATACCTATAAAAAAACGATTACGGCGCCAGGTACTTCTCTTTTGGGACTAAATGTAGATCAGCAACGTGGTAGGCTTTACAGCAGCGATAGCGAAACAATGGAAGGAAACATACTTGTTTACGACACAAAAGACCATAAACTTGTCGGTAAATGGAAAACCTGGTCTTATTGCCCCTTGAATATCGCGGTGGACAAATCGAACAACCGCCTATTTGTAAGCCAATCTAATGACAATAACATCACGGTATTGGATGGCAAAACGGGCAATATCATCAATAAGGTCTATCTAGGCTATGATGCCTCTCCTATCGGTCTAGTATATGACAGCAAAAATGATCTCGTATATGTTGCCAATCGGAACAAAAAAGAGGTGGCTGTTGTCAATATGAAAGATTATAAAGTGATCGAACGTGTTGCTACAAAAGGTTTACCAAATACAATCGTTCTGAATGAAAAAGATGGCAGTGTGTATGTGACCAATAAAAGCTCGCGTAAAGCCGAAGAGGGTCTAGAGAATGGTGATACAGTCCAAAAGATTACAAAAATCTAATTTGTACGCCTAGTTATGCTTTCGCAAAAATTACAATTTTGCGAAAGCATATGCTATTATACATGCCGCTACCTATACATAAGAACCTATGAAAATACAATAACGAAAATCAATAAACAATACGTCAAAGTCACCGTTTTCGCTTTTTACCCCACTTACGATTATACCAAATAATACATCCAGTAATGGGTAATGAAGCACCCACTAAAGATGCAAAAGAAGCCAAAAATTTCGTTGGCATGCCACCAATAGTACCGACATGAATATCAAAATTTGCGCGATAAATTTTTTGGCCCATTGACATTTTTGCAAATGTAGATTCCCCTACAACTGCAAGATTGTTTTGGTCCAACTCGTACCAGGTTGTCAGATCATTATGCCCTGTCGTTGGGTTGAGATAAACGGTATATACATCTTTCGCTTCTTTAGGGTAATTAATTCGCACATTTTGATGTTGCATAAATCTTCGCCAAATTTCATCGTCAGGATAACGAAAGGATGTACTGAGCAATGTGGTGTCAGAAATACCTTTCTCAGGATGGTGCAATCTGGTCTTACCCCCTGTAATCAACCAATGGTAACCATCGTCAAACCATCGAAAAGTAAATACAACTCCAGTTATGGTTAGAATAATAGTAATAATAATGGAATAGAAGCCCAATACATTGTGAAGATCGATATTAACACGTTTCCAGTTCGCGTTCCATTTAATTTTAAAACTTTTATCTTTCGTCGATTTAGTCCATTTAGAGGGATACCACCAAATAAAACCAGTAATCAAAGTGATAAGGAATAGGAGACAATTAGTTCCTACAAAATAGCTTCCAAAAGGTCTAGGTAGCCAAAAGAACCGATGGCCGGCGCGAAGGAAATCATTAAATTTGGTTATTTTATCCTCATTTAACCGATGGTATAGGAGTTCTCCATGGTAAGGGTTAAGATACAGGTCATGGTAATTGCCATCTGTATCGGGGCCGTAACTCAGTAAACAACTTTTATCCTTATCCCTGTAATCCAGAGAATAGAGTTTGCCCAGACCTTTTGGAGAAATCTCTTTCGCGATTTTATCCACAGCTCTTTTTAATTCAGACGGCTGCAAAAATTCCTTGTCCATCTTTTCAACTTTTTGTCCCGGCGTAAAGACAAATACAATTTCATCCCTAAAAGTCCATATTGCAGCAGTAAAACAAACCACAAAGACGACAATTCCCGAAATAAGTCCCAGCCAGAGATGAAGCCAATTGCTGATTCTTCTGAATAGTGACTTTTTAGATTGTGCCATACGTTTTATAAAAATAGCCGCTATACGATTCGTTCAGAATAGTATAGCGACCATAGTTTATTTATTTAATTCTAAAAAGACCATTTACACCATCCACGTCATTCACTTTGATTCCTCTTTCCAGCTTTCCTGTTGCGCTATCGTAGCTATAGATATAAAAATTGCCGTCAATATCCTTTGTATTTACTGGAAAATAAACTTTCCCCTCATCTGCTAAAATATTCGGAGCAGTAGGCTGGCTTTTTGCCAAAGGCAAATCCAATTTGCTCAAGGTGCCTGAAGCCATATCCAGTACATGAAATTCCTGTACATTACCAAATCCATAAGATCCCCATGTCAGCGCTTTATCCATACGTATTCTACGGATTAAGAGTTTTCCATTTCCGGCATAACCACCCCCTAATACCGGGTCGCCATTTAATTTTTCAGAGAGATTGAAGAAGTATGTTGGATCGACTACTGAAGTTCCCTTTTTGATGCGATAGATACCGTGTGGCTTGTCCCAGTTTTGTGCTACCATTTCAAAGGGAGAAGTAAGAATGTACAGATCATCATTGTATCGGAACGTCTTCAATACACCATTTCGATCATTACCAGGACTCGTCGAGCGATTATCTTCGCTAAATACTGGATTATTCATCGCTGGGTAGTCAAATACGGCGAAATAGGCTGTGCCTGTCGCATAATTGGTTTTACCAGGTTTTACAGCAACCGGATATTTCTCGTCACCATACCAGTACCCCACATGTATTTTGCCATCTTTAACTTCAGCAAATCCAACGATAGGACCAGTTAACCCAGCTTTTGTTGGAAGATCGAACTTACCTTCTTTGGTCACTGTCATACTTTCGACATTAAGAATTTTATAAGCCCCCTGATAACCATATACCAACAAGTTCGTGTTGTCAATCCACTGATGATTATAGCGGTAGCCTTCCGCCAAAACAAAAGGAATTACTTTCACGGTCTCCAACTTTTGATTGGTATACTTGTATTTTGTCAACGTATTTTCGGCAGATTTATAGGAATAATAGTAACCATCTTTCGCCATAAAGGCCAGAAATCCCGGCTCCTGACTAGTTACATTTGCTCCCTTTCCCAAAAAAGTGATTTCGCCTGTAGAAAGCGTACTATTTTGAAAAAGATAAGTTCCTTCCGGATCCATCACAAGCCCACCTACAGCAAATGTCTTTTCGGTTTCGGGTTCAGGATCAGGATTGTCAGTTGTATTGCTTTTTTTACAAGATTGGACTGAAGTGCCTATAAAAAGCGCAGCTAGCGCCAGTATAGTAAATTTGGTCATGTTCATATGTGATAATTAATTATGTTAAATGTGAATATTATTGGATAAAATAGCGTAGTTTGAGATTGAAAGAGCGCCCCGGTTTTTGCAGCCGAAAATTATCATAAGCGAGTTCATTCCCGAGATTTCTGCATTCGGCAGAAATATTGTAACGACCATCTCTTAAAGAATAAGTAATACCAGCGTGATGAAGCAGTTGTGTTGGAATTATATTTAAAGATTGCGTGCTGCCCCAAGCTTCCCAGGTGAGATAGAAACTATGGTAATATTGGCTTGACCAATCAAACTGTAAGCGTGTACCTTTGCCTAACCAATCACTTTTGCCTACAGAAAGATAAAGATTACCATACAGCCAGGGCTGATTGGGGATCATATTACCATAATTGGCCCGAGGGGTCTGCGTCCCATAGACATACTTTTGATTCTGCTTGGATTTTTGATAACTGGCGTTTAATGTAAATTCTAAAATCCGTGCATATTTGTATTGTAACTCCGCCTCGCCTCCAAACACAATCACCTTACCTTCATTTAGAAATTGTGAGGTATTGTTACCAGCTGGTATGGTATAGATGAAATCCTTAGCATTGCGAAAAAATCCACCGATATCTACACTATAGAAATGCGCTCCCGCTTTGTGAATATAATCTGTGCTTAAGTTTAAATTATGACTACTCTCAGGCTTAATATCTGGATTAGCAATAATATTTACACCGTCCCCAAGTACTTCGACGAGCTCAGGCAGACGATAGGCATGCTCATAAGAAAGCTTTAATCCTGTATTTTTATCAATACGGTAGCGACTTGCCAAACCATACCCAAAATTATCATAGCCCCGTTTCTGTGCTTCCCTGGGATTTTTCCCCCCGGTCACCTCGCCCAATTCTACTCTAAAATGAAAAAGTTTTGCAAAAACAGTAGTATGAAGCACATTTCCGAAAGCTTTATTCTGCCAAGATAGTCCCGAGACTGATTTGGATTGGCCAGAAGGACTAAATACCTTTTCGCTCAGTTCTTCATCCGATTTCTGTCTAGCATCGTTGTAGTTTTGATTGAATGCAAGTTGGTTATTGTCATTTAAACGATAGGTCAGATTCAAGCGGGTCAATAAAAATGAATTCTGATAATTTGTATAGGATCTGTTAATAGAGGCTCCAAATTCACCGTAGTTATTCTGGCTGCTACGCACTGAACCATCCCACCAATAGGTAGTACTAGACGTATCCACGACAGTATATTTATCCACTGCATAACTTGCAAAAGCGGAAACATTTAATCCATTTAAAATCAAATTATCTTTTTTATACCGTAGGCTCGGCATAAAATAGTCACCATGACGATTGACTTTCCCATAAACGATATTTTGGTTTTGACCAGTCTGAAATTCCTTATAATGGTTATTGTACAACATCCCCAGAACAAATGCATCGGCCCATTTCCGATTCACATAGCCAACCTCTCCTTGTATCATTGCCGACTTATACTGATCGTGGAAACGCTTAACACTCTTCTCTACAAAACGATCTGGACCATCAGGTACTAAAATTGCAGCATCGTACCTTGGATTGCTATGCATCCAATAGTCATTGTCCGAATAATTATAAAATCCTGTCAGCTTAAGTAATAGTCCAGTTGTGTCATTGATAGATTGCGCATTCAGCGAAAGTCGATGTGTATTGAAAGATCCAATACTATAGCTTGCATCAAGATAACTCTTTGCCCCCTTATTGGTGACCATATTGATACCGCCACCCAGCGCATCGGAACCTAATTCAATAGGCACTACTCCTTTGTACACTTCGAGTCTATCAGCTAGATTAACGGGAATATTATTAAAGTTCATACCGATACCAAAGTTTTCCATGGGTATTCCATCGATAAAAAAACGTATTGCCTTACCGGAGAGACCATTCAGTGAAAAATTAAAATCGGACCCTAGCCCTCCATACTCCCTAATTCGGACCCCAGTCGTGCTATTAAGTATCTGATTGACATCACGGGTGGTATTATTGAATTTACTAACTTCAATCGCATTGACATTAAAACCTGTTTCTTTGACAACCTGACTAGCGGTTTTGGCGGCAACATCGACCTGTGCCAATAGTTGCTGATCGGGCTGCAATTCCAGGTTAATAAGCATTGGAGATGATTCCTTCAAGAAGAGGGAGCGATTTATAGCTTTATATCCTATGCTACTGATACGGAGCACATATTCCTGCTCGACCGAAGCAAAGAGACTATATTGTCCACGTTGATCTGTAGTGGTCTGTATCGCTCCAAGCGAAACGGATACACCTGCAAGTGGTCCTTCAGCTGAAATAATCTTCCCGTAAACCCGTTGTTTCTTTTCGCTTACCAAACCAATAAATACCTTATTGCCTTCCTGTTTTAACTTAAGCTTCTTACCCGAAAACAAATCTGTAAGTAGCCGATCCAATTTCTCATTTCTATACTTTCTTGAAATACTACGGTCAGCATTCAAAAGCTGGGGACTGTATACAAATGTGCATTGTACGTATTTCTCAATCTGCTGAAGTGCCTGGGATATTTTTACGTCTTCAAAATCAATCGTCACTTTTTTTTCTAGGAGCGCGCTTTGTTGGCCTGATGTATAAGTTGGAAAACATAAGGTACACAGTAGTGCACAGGAAATTATGCGCAGCAAAAAAGCATAGGGTTGCCGCGCCGAAAATATTTTCATATTTTGCAAAAATTATGGATAAATACTGCTAGGATTTTTTCATAGTCCGGTATGTAGTTTTGGTCGACAGCATACCGGTTTTTTTAAATTTTCATTTACTGCCTCATCTATTTACTGATTGTAATTGTTTTATTTTTAATTGTATAATTTATTCCGGTACTAAATGCCAAACCACTCAAAATCTCCTCAAGATTAGTATTTTTGAATGTTCCAGTAACAGTCAGCGAACTTAACGATTGCGATTCAATATTGACTTGAACGGCATAGCGCCTTTCTAAACGCTTAGCAACGTAAGACATTGGTTCATTCTTTATCACAAAGGAATCTTCAGTCCAGTCCATAGCGTCCGCTGGAAGTGCCTGATTACTTCGTACTGCTTTGTGAATGTCCATTATCCCCTGCATGCCTTTTGTCAATACGACCTGATCTTTCTGATCGTATCGTCCAAAACGCACCTTCCCTCTTTCTACGGTCATCACAACTTGCTCGTCATCGGCATAAGCCTTTAAATTAAATCGCGTTCCAAGTACCTGGGTGAAAGAAGAGTCCGTATTAACAATGAATGGTTTACGCTCGTCATGGGCGATATCAAAAAATCCCTCTCCACGTAATTTCACCAACCGTTGCTGACCATCAAATTTTTCGGGGTACTCAAGTTCACTCTTCCCGTTCAGGACAATAATAGAACCGTCAGATAGTGTTACTGTCAAACGTTGTCCCGCCTCTGTATGTACCTTTTTTAACACCAAATTTTTAGAGACCGGAACAGGCGCTAGGTATTGGTAAGTGAACCAGCCTAATCCAAAGATCATAACCACACTTGCTGCAATCGCCGCAATAGAAGACAAAAATTTATAGTTAATTCTTTTTATCGGCGTATCGACAAGTTGTACAGGCTGTTCCATGCTCATTGAAAGCCTATTCCAAACTGATTGCAGTTGTTCCTGTTCACCAGGTGCAGGCTCTACTATTGGGTCATTTTGTTTTAACCAAGCCTCAATGCGTTCCTTTTCCTCCAACGTGGAATGGCCGCTTGCGTACTTCTTTATTTCTTCTTCCGTAATTTTCATTATGAATACATACGAGCCCTTTATTCCTTTAATCAGTCTAAGTAAACCTCTTTATAATTACAGTTCCCTAACTCAGCTAAAAGTACAGGTGCTTTTTCAAAAAAAAACACAACTCACTGTTTATCAGTAAAAAAATATTATTCAGAATCGATATCAGTCAAATTAGCACGAAGGAAAGAAAGGGCATTACCGATATGTTGCTTAACGGCACTGAGAGATATCCCAAGTTGAGAAGCGATTTGCGAGTTATCCAGCCCTTGCTGATCACGCATGAGATAAACTCGACGACATTGGGGGGGCAGTTTACTGATGAGAGATTGTATCTGACCGGAGAGGTCGTTATAATATATCGTCTGTTGTGTACTATAATCAGCCTCATTATAGCTCAATAAGGAACTTTGGAGGTGTTGCTTTTGGTTGGCGGAATCTCTAAAGGTTTTAATAACTTGAAGCTTGGTTGCGTGGGTGAGAAAATGCTCGGGTTTGTCTAAAATCAATGTATCACGTCGTTCCCAAATAGAAAGAAATACATTATGAACAATATTTCCCGCTATATCTTGATCATTTACCTGACTGTAAGCTATACGATACATTTTTGGAGCATATGCCTTATACAGTTCTTCAAAACTGGACTCATCCAGCGTAAGAATTGATATCTTTGTTTTGCTCGCCATCTTCTCTTTGTTTTCAGTTTTCAAAGATAGCGCTATTTAGAATGAATTCAAATAATTGAAAAAATATGTATAAATTACTTGTAAATAGGACTTATCGTTCAAGTACTATGATGATCAAAATGGACAACAATGCAAGGTATCGACAGGAATACATGGCATTTTGAACCCGTTTATCAACTAAAGGCAAGTTCTTCGTTATAAAGCCACCCGCCTTTAAGATATAATTTACTTTTATTTAATTGCATCCCCGTTCGTATTGTCATGATTTCGACTGAAGTTACGATGCGCATATTTGCCATTATCTTCTTGATTCCTGCCCCGCATTAATCTGAAAAGCTAATGAAGTCTATTGATCGTTAGATCGAACTAACCTCTTATTCTCGTTACCGTCATTTGGGGAAGCGTTCTCCCATTTCATTTCCTTCGTATTCAATTTTTTTATCAGATACTGTTCTGTATATATCTTGCGTTCATCGTAGAGCGTCACCAAAGTCTTATCATTACTTAATACATAGGTTCTGTAAATAGCAGTATCTCGATTTGAAAGCACATTATAGATACTCTTAATACAGGTCATATCTGAGTTGAATTTGTATGTAACGGAACCATCTACGGCCATTTTAGGATCATCATTTGCCACGGTCCATTTACCGATAAGGTTATCAATGGCTATCTTTTCATCTTTTTTACAAGAGCTAAGAACGACAATAATGATGGCTGGAAGTAGGATACTGTGATTTCTTTTCATAACTTCTTGGTTATTTATTATTGATATATCAACAATACGAGTGAATTTGATAATCTGCTACAGTAGTACTTAAAATCTTGATCCCGTCCATGTAAATACACTTTACAAGATAACTTGATCTAATCATTACATATCCCATCATCACAAGCAGGTCTATAATTTCAATTGGTCATTTTTTTTAGTGATAACGAATAGTAGGTTTGTCTTCTGCGACATTGTTGTAGAGACAGGCGTTTAAAAAAAAGCCTCTCGACTCGGCCTTAGCACTAGTTTATTTTTTCACCTGAGATACCCATTTCGGAGCACGATCAATAGTCTGTCTAAGGTATAAATTCAATTGTGCAACATGATGCTGAATATGCCGCATATTATACAATAGAATCTCAAGGAAAGAAAAGTTTTTAGATTCGTTGATCCAACGTGCATTCATTCTGCTAGGAGCGAGTTCTTCTATATGCGTTCTAGCTTTTTGTCTGCAGTACTCCAAATACGCAAGAATTTCTGACCTGGTATATGTCCGGTCCGGTTTTTTGCCCGTCGGATCAAATTCTGAAAATGTAAACGGTTTTGGGGGCTCAAATTTATTGGGTTCTACAGATAAATAATAATCTGTCCAAAAGAGACAGTGGAAAGACAGATACCAAAAATCTAATGCCGTATCCCAATGTTCATCGGGACACATATGGATCGCATTTTCAAGCATGTCTAAACTAGCGCCAAACTGGCTCCAAAGTGCGTCTTTTATCATAATTGAATCTTGCAAATTTGATTTTTTAATCAGCGCCGCGATGTTTCTTATTTATTCAAAAAATTCTTTACCTCATCATTAGCTGGAGAATTATTGTAATTATCTATAGCAGTATAGGCCTTACCTAAATGCTGCCCTAAACGTTTTCTTAAATCGTGGTTTTCAGAAAAATCCAATTTACCCAAAAAACTTAGATAAATGGCATTTTGAACCCGCTTATCAACTAAAGGCAAATTCTTCGTTAAAAAATTTACCATAGCATCAAACATATCCCCGTCATTTTTAGCTATCGCTTGCTGCATAAATCGCTTGAAACTGCCCATTTGAAAGGTAATAGACGCCCTGTAATCTTCATCTAAAAGCTCCTCCTTCAAACTCGGGAACAAATCAATCAATTCCTTAATAAATAAATCTTGGTCTTTCATCATTATTATATTGGAACAACTTTCCTACTTTCTTCCCTCCTTAAATCAATATATCTTGAATGCGATGATAAAATTAGCGTTTAATATAATCCCTATATTCTTCCTGAATCATTCCCGTGGAAATATATCTATTAGAAGATGCTTTATAGGTGAATGTGGCAAATTCTAACGCATCAACGATTGAAGGAAAAGTATGAATTACGCCAAAAGGTTCATCAGGATCAATCAATGAAAACGCATAGATATCCATGAAATCTTCATCCCCCTCATCAAAGCATTCAAAATAGGCTACAGAGAAACTTTCATCGTTTTCCTTATCAATACTTAACCATTTAAGAATGGTATAATCATCTTCCTGGACATCATCCAGCCACTGCTCTACAGATTTTCCCAGTCTAAGCCTTGTTCTGATTTGATCGTCGGTTAAATACTGTATCATAAATAGAAACGTGATGTATGAATTTAGTAAATTGTCCTATGGAAAAGAAATCATTTCGGCATCATCTTTTAAACCATTTTATTGATTTATGAAAGTACGCTTTTTAATCCCATTTTTATTTTTCATCATAGCATGTCAAAGCAATTATCAAAAACAGGTACCAAACAAAATCCAAAAACAAGCATTTGACTATACAGTTGTTGCAGATGATTATGCTAAAATTTTGGATGCTGTAATTGCCTATAACTCCATTTCAAATGAAGTGGCTAAAACTAATAAACCAAAGGCCTATATTCACCAATGGTTCATCAAGGACTCGCTATATAATGCCTACGACAAAGACTTTATGCCCGGCGGCCTGAGGATCCAAAAATTGCTGGGCTTAGTAGGCCATAGCCAGCTGGACTCTACAGGCTACCTCAATCAGGTCAAAGGAAGGGATACTGTATTTATTCCACTACAAATCAAAAAGAAATATAACGTGGCATACCATAAAAAAACAGAAACGAAGGAGCAATTTCTGTCAAGATATACATTTCACTTGCCTATCATGTCGCATGATCACAAAAAAGCATTTGTATCGTTAGACTACGTATGCGGAGCACTTTGCGGTCAGGGTTATGATTTTATCCTGGAAAAAATTAATGGAAAGTGGAAGGTGATAAAACGCGACTATACATGGATATCTTAGGTAGTCAATCCTGTGCGTATACCGAACAAATAAAAATAGTATTTTCCAATCAATAAAGACCTTCTGGTAAATGAGAGTTAAATATGTATATTTAATTATGAAAAATATTCTTTTCGCTTCCACACTGGCTCTGTCTATACTTTCCTGCCAAGAAAATAAGCAACAGAACCCACCTGTATTAAACATCTTGTAATAAACAGGCAAAAGGTAAGAGATTTTAAGATTTTCTTAAAGTTTTTATTCTAAATCTTTATATACACCGGCTCATAAATTACTATTTTTTTTAGTATATTTACTCCTATAAAATAAAAACTGTAATAGCCAATTATTCCGTCTAGTTTTCTCAAGCTGATGGGAAAGAACTTATCAAATCTATAAACATGAATAAGAATAAAAAAATTAATGTACAAGGAGTAGATATTCTCCTGTATCAAGAACATCAAAATGATTTTATATCACTTACCGATATTGCCAGGCACAAAGATTCGGCACATATAGATAGCATAATTCAAAATTGGATGAGAAATCGCAATACTATTGAACTCTTAGGTTTTTGGGAAAGTATTTACAACCCTAATTTTAAACCCCTCGAATTCGAGGGGTTTAGAAAACAAGCTGGTCTCAATAGTTTTGTGATGACTCCCAAACGCTGGATAGAAAATACCAACGCAGTTGGTATAGTTTCTAAAGCTGGAAGATACGGGGGGACTTTTGCTCATAAGGATATAGCACTAGAATTCGCTTCCTGGATTTCAATCGAGTTTAAACTTTATATAATAAAAGAGTTTCAACGTTTAAAAGACGATGAAAACAATCGTTTAAAATTAAATTGGGATTTACATAGAACTTTAGCCAAGGTGAATTACCAAATCCATACTGATGCAATAAAGGAAAACCTCGTTCCAGCAGAAATTACCAAGCAGCAAGCGAATTCCGTTTATGCCAGCGAAGCCGATATACTGAATGTCGCACTATTTGGTATGACAGCCAAACAATGGAGAGATACTCATCCTGACAAAAAGGGCAATATTCGAGACTACGCAATTATAGAACAGTTGGTCGTGCTAAGCAACATGGAAAGTATAAATGCGTTGCTGATCCAACAAAGCCTACCACAAAATGAAAGACTTATACAACTGAACAAAGTAGCGGTAACCCAAATGAAGTCGCTCGTAGAAAATAATGCTGTTAAAAAATTGAAATAGAAAGGTTTCTTATTTATCCATTCCTCTAACTGGAAATATGATGAGTTTTAAACAAATCTTATCATCAATGCGTTAGATAAGCAATTCTATTTCTTATCCTATGCAAAGTCGATCGAAGAACAAATCTGTTAGATTTGTAAGACTGCAAATGATCAACATCCAGATTGAATAGATAAATATCCTTAGTATGAAATCAATATTTGAGAAAAACGTAAGAGAAGCAGTCATCGAACGAATTAATTTATTACACGAGGACAGCGATGCTCTTTGGGGAAAAATGACAGTAACGCAAATGGTCAGGCATTGTATATTATGTGAACAATATTACCAAGGATCCATAAAGGTGAAGCGTTCATTTTTAGGGCGAATGGTCGGTCAAAATGCGATAAAGGGGATATTGAAAGATGAAACAACAAGTTTTGGCAAAAACGCACCCACATCCGCTGTATTTATCGTAAATGAAGACATACATGATTTAGAAATGGAGAAACGAAATTGGAAATTATTAATCGAGAAATATGAAACATTTGAAAAAGATCCATTTGTACATTGGTTCTTTGGTAGAATGTCTAGAGCTCAATTAGGTCAGTTCATATACAAACATTGCAACCACCATTTAAAGCAGTTTGGAGCGTAACCCAAAAAGCCACGAAAACGCTACATGGGTCAGGCGTTATAACGGGTTCGTTCTATGGCAGATATCTGAAAATGGAATAAAGCTAATTGCATATTTATCTTTAAAATTTATTTAGTTTCTTAGTTTCCGAGGTTAGAAAAATTCATGTTTACTATTTCTTTCCTATTCCTACCAAAAATCTTGACGGTCGCATCTGACCCTACTTTATAAAATTTAAAATCAGCATTACTATCCCCAATAGCCATTATTGGCAATAAGTTATCATATTGTACAAATAAGATATCTATATTTGATCTCACGATGTTTAAGCAAACAAAATTTGGATTTTCAACCGTTCTTCTAATAAACTGAAAAAAACCATATCTCCTATATGATAAGTCTTTACATAGATAAATTGATAGAGCATTTTTTAACGTATCATAGGATATCGTATCAATAATATTGATGCTTGACGGAGAAATTTCTTTGATAAAGCTTCCATTATCTTTTGCAACCTTGATAGGAGTCTGAGGAGGATAATAAGTGTAAATAAATTTACCACCAGGAAGAATCAATATTGATATCAAAATATAAAAGGCAGCTATTGTGGCGGATACTTTTAAAAATATCCAACCATCTCTTTCGAGAGTCAACTTTCTCATTTAGTTTTTTGTTTTGAACCCTATTTCCATATTCATCTTTTAATTATCCAACTGTCTGTACATCAAGAGTGCTAAACATTCCATTTTTACTCTATGTGTGCGCTGTTCCATCTTGCGATTTACCTAAATAAGTAGCCCCATGCTGGGTTTTATCCGCTAATCAACAGTCTAACCTCACATTAGCTTTGCTAGCGGACCTTCTTTACTTACTACTTTAGACCAACCTGGACAAGCCCCTTCTCTAAGTTTCGCTATTATCCGACCTACAACATAAATAGAAGCTACAATTCCGTTATCCTCGCACCAGTTAACTTCCACTCTCGTGTCTTCTCGAAAAGGTTCAAGATTTTCCCTAACGAACTCTAAAGGGTTCAAAAACGGCAAATTTTCCTTGGTATGCCATTCTGGTTCCTCAGGAGTTTGCACATTGTTGTACAACCATATATCACCGACAATCTTCTTTCCTCTGTACAAATAGCCATAACAAACCTTATCATCATCGTCAATAATCACAGAAAACTCTGGCTGAATGTCACAAAAAAATTGTTTAAAATAACTCATATTTTTATTTTTTCATTTGCCTCACGATGTCTCCGCTCAAGGTTCCATCTCCCATAAGATAGAGATCCATTAAAAAAACAGAAATTACTATTCATCTAATTTCAATAAATTATCAATTATAGTCAAATTAAAATAAGGCTATTCTCGCTGCAGGAATTAGTTTGATTGTATATCAACATACTAAGCAATATAAATTGATGAAGTATTTTACGAATAATCACGAACGGATGCTATCCTTATTGGGATTCGATTTTTAAATCATAATCAACAGCACTTAAATGTGCTATAATAGCCGTTATCTCAATTTTTCTCCGTATAAATTCCGGATTTAAGGTCAGCCCCTATCGTATTATCTAACAGGTGCAGATAACCATCGAAGAGACCATTCTGTTCGACCGTTTTAAGATTTACCTTTTCTGCTGATTGTACAATACCTTTCTCCACATGTTCATTTCGGTCCGCAACTTGAAGTCCATTCTTGGCATAATAGCCCATAAAATTCTTATTACCCGCAAACAAAGAGTTTTGAAACACATATTTCGGGTAGGTAGATTCCTTTCGCAGCCAGACGAAATTACATCCGGAAATCACATTATTTTTGAAGGTAAATTCAGAAACAAAAGGCCCAAACCAGACTGCGGCTTCATAAGCCCCATAAATAATAGAGTTGGTTAAAGCGAAATCTTTAATATGATCAAACAATAGCAACGCATTCTTACATTCGTAGAAGATACAATGATCAACATGGGTTCCCGCCCCATGTACCCAAATAGCCCCTTGGATCGGTGCGACATTTCTTTCGCCAATAAAGTAGCATTGACTAATCTCTAGCCCTGTACGAACGGTATCCTTCTTTGAAATCGGATAATAATAACGGACAGCCGGATTCGCATTCCCCGTAAATTTCAGTCCCTTGATCTGCACATCATCCATCGCGACTAAAATCCCTGTCGAATGGGGAAACTGTATCGTTGAGTTATTATCCGATATTGAACTAATAACCGGCATTTTATAAGGATCCCAATCCTTCTCACCAGGTAAAGTAAGGGCTTCAATCAGCAAACCTCCTTCTTTTCGTTGCAGTATGATCTTACCGTGTAATAAGTAAAGACCGGGAAACAATTTGATGGTCGCTGAACTGTCGACAGCTAAGGAATTGGCCTTCACCACAGCAGTTTCAAGATTTTTTAGTGGACTGTCTTTTGTTCCTGAATTGAGGTCGTCACCATGGACAGGGTCTACAAAGATAATTTGAGCTGTTAAGCTTCGTATCAAACAGAAGCACAGGATCATTACAATTAATTTTTTCATAAAGCTTTTTTACATTTCTGAATAAAGCATCACTCAGGAAAAACCATGCTGATTATTTCTTCAGTGGCAACCTAAAGTTGTAAAAATGATTTAAGCTAACCATATTCAATCTTGTTCAAGTTCGTTCAAGATAAATAATCGACCATCCATTGCGCCTGACTTTAATTACTACATTATAGCCTATTTAGAACGACCAAAACACCTGACAAATGAACGAATTACTATGAAAATCAAATATGGAAAAGAAGCAATTAAGTTAGTAAAAACTATATGTTACCTTTAAAGTACGATCTTCAAAATAATGAGCTTTTGCAGCATCCGACTTTCGCTGTATGGAGATCAAAAAACCTTTTTCATCGTAACGCATTTCCAGCTCGCTTACTTTTTGTCCATTCCAGATATCTTCCATCAGTTTCAGGTTTCGGTTTTGGTCATAGACATACTTTTCGGTTTTGGGATCAAGGGAAGAAGGTACATCGGTAAGTTGTAATAAAAGCCCATCCTTGAATTGGTACAATTCTGATGGTGTTTTCTCAACAGCACAGCCAGTATGTAAAAACAACACTGCCGGATATCCTTTTACATAGTAATATGTTTTTTTTTGATAACAAGTATCTAGATTACCACTATTCTTACTAAAATTGAAATATTCGGTACGTTCTTCTGCCTCGAATTCGTTTTCAGTATAGTAGCGATATTGCAGTGAGGAAAAATCATTATTTGCCGTCATTTTCTTCCAAAGGCTTTCGTCCGGTAAAACACCCTTTAAAATCATTCTGTCCACTCCTCGAACTTTCTCTCCCTGCCAATCATTGTTTTGTGGTCTATTTGGCATCTGGGAGTTCAATGTAAAAGTCCGGATGATATCAACTTTGTTATTCTTATTGTATTGATAGCTGCTGACTTTTACGATGCCATTGGAATAATCTATCCTTGCTTTTTTATCGATGAGACCATCTGAATTATAGGAGTATCTGGTATAAAAAGCGGTATCAGGTTTTTCGTTATTATATCGTATGCTCGTCATACTTACGATCATACCGTCGGGGTTAAAATCGTAAATATATTTCATCCCAATCTTCTCTTCACCCTGAAGCACAATACGCTTTACTTTATTGCTTTTCATAAAATTAGGATTGAATGAAAAAACGGTTTTTGTAAAATAATCATCGTCCTGCAAGGGGGTAACGTTATAGAATGGTAGTACCTGAGCTTTTCCCACAGCCACAAAACCAATAAACAACATAAGGGTCAATAGTATCATAAATAAAAACGTGATGTATGAATTTAGTAAATTGTACTATGGAAAAGAAATCATTTTGGCATCATCATTTAAACCATGAACTCCAAGCTTGGCAGGAAGTCCCTTTGCGCCAAAAGGATCTATCAACAAATTAGCATAATAGCAACTATGCCTCCAATAAAGGTAACAAGCAATAAAACAAGCAGACTATAAAGGATACAAGAAAAGAATAACTTAAAAAATTCAGGTCCCTTCATAATTATTTTTTGAAACTTCTCACAATTCCAACGTTTTATCTTCGAAATCATTATTAATTCTTCCCGTGTACTCGACTAAATACCCAGAATTTTTTGAATACTTATTTTCCCCCTTTTAGAAAATCCAACTTTTCTAAGTCCATCCCTCGAATAATATGTTCTTTCTTTAATTTCTGGATTTGAAGTCAATTTATTACAGCTCATACTGATATTAATATATCCCATGATATCGCCTTTACTTCCGTAAAGTAGAACAGAATAGTCTGTATCAAAACAAGCAACATCTTCAGCACCATACGTATGATGATCTGTAATAATCTTTAAAAATTTATCTTTATCCTTAATAGTCCTAATATAATTAAAGCAAGGAGCTATTCTATTGTTATAGATAATTGAAATAGCTTTACTTTGGTTACAACTCCTCTTAGAATTAAACCGATACAACTCTATTTTAATGATCTGATTAATATCAATTTTTTTTGCAATATTTATTACTGGATAATTGTCGTCTAGTCCTTTCTTCTCACCTTTCGATATGACTACACCTTCTTTTTCAGCCATTTCAGAAGAGACTGTTCTTCGATGACAATTAACACCTGTAAAATAGAACATCAACAATAATATAACCAGACTTGCTTTCATAAATTATTTTCAATAGATATTTTAGCTCATAACATATCCATAGCTAGTGCGCGTCAAGTTATGCTACAACCCTAAGTTATGCTCAAAAATAAAGGTTTACTCTGATAAGAAGGAAGCTGGAATGATAATCACATAATAATACTATTTGGATTAATGGTCTGCACAGGTTTGGCATCTCCCCACATAGCTCTTAACTCATTTTCAATATCTTGACACATCCGAGAAATAGGGATGTCATTCGGGCTGCCTTCAAAAGGATTTTCAGTACTCTCTCCTACTTGGTCTAATGACGTATAGACCCAGGATATAATCATGCTGAAAGGTATGACAAGCCACACCATATGACCCTTCATCAATCCAGTTACAAATTCATTGAATGAATTAAACTCCTTTAACATAGCAAAAGGTAACAAAAAACAAAAAAGCCAGACAAATATCCGATTGACAGTTGCATATTGCCTCGGATAGGGAAAATTTTTTATTTTTTCACTTCTCGCTTGTAGGGTAGAAAATTCACGCAAATATTTATGCAGTTCGAAAAAACGAGCATTGTCAAGCTCACCAGTATCAGACAAACTTACCAATGCGGTGCTCTGCAAACTCATCAGTTGTGTCAGCGGATTACTGGCGGAAATCACTTTTTCAACTTCATCATCACTAATATATTTTTGTAGTACTGTTGACAATGCTATTTCCCGCTCTGGAATAGTGTAGAAGCTAGCATATTCGCGATTATAAGACTTATCAATATTTTCCCAAGCCCGCTTGGAACGTAATTCATACCGTAGTACAGTGAGCCATGCCAAATGGCGAGATGCAATCTCATGTGCCATATCGTGGTCTTTGATAAAATCGCGACACATCATTGCCCATGCCCTACTCATGCCTATCTTTAGCGCCCAAATATCACGTGCCTCCCAGGTCCTGTTATACGTCTGCTGGTTTTTAAAACCGACAACAAATGCTGTTGCTGTTCCTAAAAAAGCAACTATGGGCCAGGGTACTATTAGCCAGTGAAGGGCCAATAATTCATATAATAAAACGGGAACAATACTGATCAAGAGCAACAGAAACAAATTCCGTCGCGTCCAGAAAAGAAATTCGGTTATTTTATAGGTTTTTCCAATGTACATCGTTCAATATCTTTTAAAAATGAGCATCAATCAGGTAAAATATTCGCTCTTGCGAATATGTAGTTTTTTGATTTTTGAATGTAGGGTATTGCCTGGAATCTGTAGAATTTCCGATGCGCTTCCCGGACCCGAAATCTTACCGGCACAACGCTTTAAAACCTGGATAATATAATTGCGTTCCAATTCATCAAGTGAATAATTTAAATACTGCAACTCATCCTGTCCGGATTCGGCATGCACCTGAGGAAGGTAAACATAATCAATCTCCGCTGTTGTGGTCAAAAGAATGGTCCTTTCAATCAAATGTTCGAGCTCGCGTACATTTCCGGGCCAGCTATAACTACGCAATTGCTGAATTACTTTAGATCCTATTTTCTTTATTTTACGCCCCGCATTGCGACTGTATTTTTGCATAAAAAAGTCTGTAAGCTGGGGGATATCTTCGAGACGTTCACGTAGTGGGGGCAGATGTATCGGGAATACATTGAGCCGAAAATATAAGTCAGCGCGAAAACGTCCTGCCTTTACCTCTTCTTCCAAGTTACGATTGGTAGCCGCAATAAGTCGAACATCAATTTTGATGGCCTGTTGCCCACCGATCCTTTCAAGTTCGCGTTCCTGAATAATCCGCAACAATTTTGATTGCGCTTCCAAGGGAAGTTCGCCAATCTCATCCAAAAAAAGTGTGCTTTGGTGTGCCAATTCAAATTTACCGATACGGCGCTCCACAGCGCCTGTAAATGCGCCCTTTTCGTGTCCAAATAATTCGCTTTCGATCAGATGGGCTGGTAAAGCCGCGCAATTCACTTTCACCATGACTTTATCTTTTCGATCCGAGGATGTATGTATACCTCTGGCGACCAATTCCTTTCCAGTTCCCGTTTCACCTGTAATCAAAACGGTAGTACTTGTACTTGAAACGAGCGACATCAGGTGATATACGTGCTGCATGGCCTCTCCACTGCCAATTATTTCAGAAAAACTGTAAATTGTTTTGATCTGCTCCTTTAGGTAATCATTCTCTATTTCCAAATTCTTTTTATAGGCCAATAGTTGTTCATTCGCACGGATATTATCAATGGCAATTGATATCTGTGAACAAATCCCCTTAATAAGCATCTTATTGAGCTGATCAGCCAACAACCATATCGTACCAATATTTTTATCACCGATTCGCAAAGGCAGGCCATACATATTCCTTAACCCTGTGGTCTTCCATAATCGTGCATAATCGTTTCCTTTTTTAATTTCCTCCTCAACATTGAACACAAGCCCGTCCTTGCTAGCCAGTACTTGCGCAGTATATAGTTCATTGATTGTAACAAGATTGCTTGCCAATTTATCAAAATCGGTTTTTGCACTGGCAAACAATGTGGTATCATACATAAAAGGTGATAAGTGAATACCATCAGCTTCGATCACACGGATCATGGACAATCTTGTAGCCAGGATTTTGTCCAAAACCCGACTGATAGCCCATTGAAGGTCCTGCTTCGTCCTCAGTTGGGTGATATCATTGCTGAAATCCAGTAAAAAGGATTGCTCCTGCTGCTTTTTGACTAGCTGTTCGTTAGCCAGCGTATTGGAAATAGCTGTGGAGATCTGCGCACATATGCCTTGGAGTAAAGGTATATTGATTTCGGGGGTCTCTAATAACAACAGGCCTAAATTGGTTTCACCATTCCGCAACCGTATCCCAGTAAATGTCACTATTCCCAATGATTTCCAATAATGGAGATAACCAGAGGAAATACCACGCTGTACCTCCCGGTCGACATCAAATAACAATGGAATAGTACTTGTTAAAATACGATTCTGTAATCCATCATTGAGCGGCAGTTGTTGGAACCAATCCACTTTGACTTTCGGTACGGGATGTGTTCCAAAATCATAAATGTAGGGCTCTGTAAGTGATTTCGTATCGCCACAGATTCGCCGAATGACAAAGCTTCCCGTCGGGCTAAGTTGCTTCAATATGTCCCGAACGGTGTCTGTTAATTCTTCCTTTGTGCGAACAGCAGCCATTCGGCTACTGAATTCGAGCAGAAAAGTCTTCTCTTTTTCCCTTTTAAGGAGCTCTTCGTTTTTTACAATATTGGAGACTGCACTCGATATCTGGGGTATAATTCCAACAATGACATCTCTGAAATTCTGGCTGAAGCCATTTATTTTATCGGTGTAAATGTGAAGGAAGCCAATAGCATGTCCCTCTCGCATCAGTTTGGCCATTAAAATTTCCCGTACACCTCTTTCATAATTGACGCGCAGAAATTTTGGGCTTCCCGGATCGTCCATGATATCAGATAACACAAATGAAACTGGTTCGACAGAATCCAACACAGTCCGAATAAATGGTTCATTAAGGGAAAAACGAGCTTTTATCATTTCCTCATAACGTGGATGATCCCGAATCGGAGAACCATCATTGTCAAGAAGAAAGGGACTGTAGGTATCATCTTTGTAATCGATGGTGGTAACAATAGTATGGGTAATAAAATATAGGCCTTTTATACCTTCCTTAAAAAGCCTAATGAGATCGTTTTTGTCCCGAACCTTAGTTAGATCATTACCTAATGCCAGTAGGATCTCCCGCTCTTTTTGGTAGTATGCGATGCTCTCCTGAGATACATCATTTTTAGGACTGGTTGTTTTATTTGCTTTCATTTTATACAGAACTGTAGTACAGCAGTACCCTTACAATGTTTGCTGATGCGTTGATATTTTGGCTATAGTTCGAATATACGCAATCTGTTTAATCATTTTATCCACTTAAAATAAATGGACAACGGCATTAAAAATAATGCAAGCGGCACAATAACTGAAAAGCTGGTGCCCATACATTTTATAAAACCATTATATCGTCGATGCGATATACCTAGGGAAGTAAAAGCACTAGTAAAACCATGCAAGAGATGCCAAAACAGGGAGACACAACCAAATAAATAAACCAACACTTCCAGTGGGTTGCTAAACTTCTCCAGCATCAGATCATAAAGTGGCAGTTCCTCGTCATAACGAAACTGATGAATACGATTTGGTATCCAAAAGTTGGACGTATGTATGACTAAAAACAGCAGCAATAGAGTTCCCAACAAGGTCATACTCTTGCTATACCATTTTATTTTAGGAGTGGCCAATGGATAAATATATTTAATAGGACGCGCATCCCTGTTTTTTTTCCATAAAAGAAGCCCTTGCACAATATGGAGGACAAATCCAACAATAAGAACTATTTCCAAGGTCCTGATCACGGGATTTGTAGCCATAAAATGTGCTCCAATTGTAAACGTTGCTCCGCCATCATTATAAAATATGAGGGCATTGACCGACATATGCACCAGCAAAAAACTGATGAGGAACAATCCGCTCAATGCCATCGTAAATTTTCGGCCCAAAGAGCTCGTAAAAGTTGTATAGAAACTCTTCATCGTATAATATTTAAAAATATCATTCAAAATCCAAGGGCAAACGATACCCTTGGATCAGATCTTGTTTATTTTTGAACGCTTAGGCCAAACCATTCTTTAAAGGTGAGTTTACCCAATTTTGCATCCGCAGCAGGTATTAACCTAAATTCCTCCAAAGGTGAACCAAAATATAAGGCTTCGCTACTACCGACAACTTCTTTGGGGTTTTCTATTTTGGCTAAATATTGTCTCACTAAGTCTGCCAGCTCAAATTGCTCGGGTCCGCCAATTTCCACGATTCCATTGATCGGTTGACAAAGTGCAAACTCAGCGACAAACGAAGAAACATCCTCAGCTGCAATTGGTTGTATTTTAGCGTTAGACAAATTGATAACATCCCCGTCCTGTGCAGATGCAACTATACCGCCTAGAAACTCTAAAAATTGCGTAGAATGAATAATCGTATATGGAATACCTGATTTGACAATAAGATCTTCTTGTACCTGCTTTGCTCTAAAATAGCCACTTGCCTGGAGACGGCTCGTTCCGACAACAGACAGTGCAATATGATGCTTTACTCCGGCATTAATTTCTGCCGCTAGTAGATTTTTTCCGGAAGTCTCAAAAAATTCCATTACATCCTTATCAGCAAATGACGGTGAATTGGCCAGATCAATCACAACCTCCGTTCCATTTACAGCTTCTGCCAAACCTTCACCTGTGATGGTATTTATACCGGTGTTAGGTGATGCTGCAATAACTTCATGTCCCAACGCCCTTAACTTAGCGACAGTTTTTGTTCCGATCAATCCTGTGCCTCCAATGACTAAAATCTTCATGTTTTTAAATTTAAAATTTATCAATTATTTGTATTATGTTTCTTTTTTTACGTGAGCCAAAAGTTACCCTTTAATAAGCGGCTAACTAAGTATTGGATCGTTAAAAAGTGGTTATAACCTTAATTTTTTTTAAGCGAAACCACCGCCAACTTGAAGATGACTACTAAGCGCAATTCTGTTCCAAGCATTTATTGTCACTACCGCTATAACAATCTGCGCGATCTGGTTCTCTGTAAAATACTTAAGTGCATTGCTGTAGGTGTTGTCGGTAAGGCCTTGTTGATGAATTAGGGTAACTTCCTCCGCAATAGACAACACAACCCTTTCTTCATCGGAGAATATTGATCCAGCTTCACGCCAAGCATTTAGTAGAAAAATACGCTGGTCAGTTTCGCCATTTTTTAAAGCATCCCTGGTATGCATGTCTATACAGTAAGCACAGCCGTTAATTTGTGATGCCCTTATTTTAATAAGTTCTTTTAAAGATTTAGAAATATCTACTTTAGAAAGGTAGGTTTCAAGTCCCATCATTGCTTTTAAAGCTTCCGGTTCTGCTGAGTTAATATTAATTCTTTTTTGCATTGTTTTGTTTTTTGTTAAATGAATAGTTCTTGTTTGTATGGACAGTATCAACAGAAGGGCCAGAATAATCATACCTCTAAAAATCAGGTGATTATAAATTAAAAAGAGTTTAAATATTCATCATATAAAGTGATATCATCTTAATAATCACTGTATTTAGTGATGCAGCATTGTCGATTTAAGAAATAGAAATAAATGTCTAAGCTATTCCCCGATCATTTTTGGATTTTTGAAGAAAGGGGCAGTCTTCTGCAAGTTTCATCGAATACTTTTCTGTCATCAACAGCATATTAGACCACGAAAGAGATGCAATGCGTTACATATGCAGTTTTATTTCTTATCCTATGCCAAGTTGATCGAAGAACAAATCTGTTAGATTTGTAAGACTGCAAATGAACAAAATCCAGATAGCATTGAATAGCGGATTATCAATTGTAGACTATACTGAAAATGAAAAAAATAACCAAAAAATATAAAGCTATGCAAAAAATTATTCCAAACCTTTGGTTTGACAGCAACGCGAAGGAAGCCGCAGAATATTACCTATCGGTTTTCAAAGATGGAAAAATAATCCATATTACTTATTACCCGAATTCAGAAGCCGAAGGACTAGCTGATTTCCAGAAGGATTTCGCTGGAAAAGTTCTTACAGTGGAATTTGAGATTTTGGGAATGCGCCTTATTGGGATCAATGCCGGACCGATATTCAAATTTAACGAGGCGATTTCGTTGATGATCCCCTGCAAAGACCAGACTGAAATAGACTACTATTGGGAAACACTGACATCGGACGGAGGACAGGAGAGTGTTTGTGGATGGCTAAAAGACAAATACGGATTAAGTTGGCAGGTTTGTCCTGAAAATTGGGAGGAACTCAACAAAAGACCCGGCGCCTTCAAAAAAATGATGGGAATGAAAAAGATTATTATTGCTGATTTCTGAAATTAGGTAACGACAAAGTCGGTATTCCAGCATTGGTGTATATTGGGCATAGTTACGCTATAAACAATTTTCAAATATCGAAAATCCGACAGTAGTAACATCCAGGGCAGCATTGGACAGAATAATAATTGCTTTTTTGGATTTATCATCAAAGGCAACAAAAGACCTAAATCCACCTGTACCTCCAGAATGATGAAATAGCGTCTTACTTCCTGCTTTTTTAACACGCCAGCCCAAAGCCATAATTTGATCGTCATTTGCTAAAGTGATCTGATGAGTCAAATGAATGGCTTTTTGCAGTTTATTTTTTGAACCTAGCTGTGCCCTCATAAAAATAATCATATCGTCCAATGTAGATCTTATGGCACCAGATCCTGCCAAAGATTCCAAGTGCCAATACGATGTTGGCTTTCCTTTTTCATTGTATCCTTGTACAACCCCGGCATCTTCTAGTGATGTATTTTTCATTCCCAAGGGCAAACAAATATTGTCAATGACCAATTGTCCAAAACTTTTGTTATTATGGCGTTCTAATGCTACACCTAATACCCCCGCCCCTAAATTTGAATAAGAAAACTTGATTCCGGTCTGAGAAGAAACTTTATACTTTTTCAGAAAATGGAAGAGTGAATCAACCTTATAATGGCTATATGGATCTGCCAGAACGGCATTAGTCGTAAAAATATTATCCGGGAGCCGAGGAAATCCAGCGGTATGATTTGATAATTGCGCTAAGGTAATCGGATGACCACGCCATGCTAAAAGAGGAATAGAATCGGGTAGATATTTACTGATCGGATCCTCTAATTGCATATTGCCATCAACGACTTCTTTTGCCAATAAAAGTGAGGTGAAAATTTTTGTAACTGACCCAATCTCAAAAATACTTTTGGAAGCGTCTGGAAGTTGCTTGCTTGTCCTAGCTATAGTCCCATAACTATATCTTCTTTGTCGCTTTCCATCAATTACCGCTAACATAATACCTGTGGTAGCACCCTTTTGAATATAGGGTCTGACGAATTTTTCCACAAGCAAATCTATGGAGTCTTTTAATGGATTATTGCTCCCCACTTTGAAATTCTTATCTTCTATTAAAAATGGTAGTTCCTTAAAATTCATCCTTAGGACCTGTTTCTGGTTATCAAGCAGAACAGAAAATAATTGTTCGGAGTTTTCAAATTGAATGGTATAATTATATCCGTTGGTAGTCGAATCAACAAACGAAAAATGTTGCATTATTCCCACATTTGCGACAAACTTCCGCATTCCCAGCGAAAACTTTTCTTTTGAAATTTTAGATTGATAAGTGGCGGACGATTGCACGTAAATCTCGTCTGATTTTTTTTCATTAAAAAGTCTTTTAAACTCCTTCATAAAATAATTGTAATCGGCACGAGTAGTCTGGGCAGGTAAATACTGTACTGAGAACAGCAATAAAACAAGGAGACTGTAAAATCTATAATTTGGTTTAATTTTCATTTTTATGTATTTCGGGTTGACCTCCTCCCCGTTGTTTAGACAGTCAAAAGTGGAGTTTCGGACCTGGAGAAATCCAGTGTTTTTCCTCCTATTTAAAATTAGCAATTTACACCCAAATTCTCCACTTTTAAAATGTACTGTTTTGTAGACGGAGGTCAAATCTCCAAACTGTTTAAGCTATTTAATTTTGCTCGTATCGACAGGCCAAGCATCTCAAAAGAACGAAGATTTTTGAATAGCTATATAATGTTCATTTTCAATCCGATCTAAAGTTGAAGACTATGCTTCCGTTTTTTTATCCCAAAAACTTTTGAAATAAATATGCGGTATATCAAAATCTGGATTATCCTTCAGAAAGTTATATATAGTCGTGGCTGTTTCCGAATCCCCCAATACATAAGCGACAGTATTTTTGCAATTTTTCGGGAAATGAGTATTGATAAGATCTAAAATACTTTTGGAATCTATGGGACTTAATGTATAGCATTTTAAAGGAAAACTATGGTCAATATCCGGGAATACATCTTCTTTGTTTTCTGTATAAATCAGGCTATAAACCTCTTTACTGACCGCAAGTGCCCGGTTAATCTCATATAGATGTGATAATGCCGTAATGTCACCAATTAGAAAATAGTTTTCTCCCGATTCATCTATAACTAAATCGCCATAAGGTTCTTTGAAAAATATTGTATCACCTTCTTGTATTGTTTTTACCCAGTCCGAACCTTTGCCGTTTGAGAATGTATTAATGGCAAAATCAGCAATGTTATAAACCGGCTCATAATTCCAGAAAGAATATTTGCGGACTTCACTCTGTGGATTGTAGTAAGGATCAGAAAGAAATACATCCGCCGTAAAACCCGCAACATATTTAATTTTGGAAAATTCTGCACTTTGGATTTTGACATGAAAAGTATGTTCGGCAATCTTATTTTTTTGAAGAATAATGCCTGTAAAAATTTCTGAAGTTGTACCCTGATTGCTCATTGTCTGAAAATTAATGATGCAAATTTGGTAAGACTTTCAGCCTAAAACATTGACTTGAGTCAAAAAAGAAAAATCAGAGTTTAGATTTCAAACGACTGAGTGTTTCCTGCGATATATTGAGATAAGAGGCGACCATTTTGTTGGACAGCCGACGTACTATAATCGGGTTTTCGTCCAGTAACTGGCGGTATTTTTCCAGTGCATCCTGAATGAGAAACGACATCAGGCGTTTGGTATTGGTAACGTAAGCAATTTCAAGATAAATGCGGTAAAACTTTTCCCATTGCGGGACAATCTCCAAAAGATGGTAAAAATTTTTGTGCGTGATATAATACACTTCTGAATCTTCTACTGCCTGAATGAATTCCTCAGAAGGCTCCGAAGTTATAAAACTGACCAAAGCCGTGGCAAACTGATTTTCAAAAGCAAAATACCGTGTAGAATCCTGCCCTTCATCATTGATAAAGAAAATACGCACGCAGCCCTTAATCACGAAAAACGTCCTTTGACTGGATTGCCCGTCCGTAAGAAGCAACTCATTCTTCTTTACCTTCATCGGTCTGAAACAAGAAAGAATAGTTGCCAATTCCTCATCGGTTACGGATATCTTGCTTTTGATATAAGAAATTAAAAGTTCTTCCATTCCATTGAAATCAGTCTCGGGTAAATCTACCAATAAATGATAAAACTTGGTATTACTTGGTTTAAAAATCATCATTCAGATGTTATTTCATCTTCTGAAGCTCCGGCTTTCCAATAACTGCAGGTGTAAATAAGATGTTTATTCCATTCAAGTTCCTTTCGGAAATATTCACGCAGTTCTTTTACCGTTTTATATTCCGCTGCCACATAAATATAAGTACCTTTTTCATTATCAGAAAAACGATGCAGTAATGCCTTTTCTGCTAAACGACTTCCTTTTTCGGGTTGTGTATTATGCAACCATTCCACTTCAACAGGAGCAGCTGAACATATTTGTAGCTCATCCTCCTTGCTGGGCACTTCCACAATAACCTTAGCTGAGACGGTAGCCGGCAACTGTTCCAAAATAGCGGTAATGACCGGCACTGCCGTGGCATCACCCACAAAAAAATAAGCATCTGCTTTAGGAACTAATGCCCTACTGCTTTCTTTCATCCCGATGCCTAAAGGATAGCCTGGTTTTGCATTTATCGCCCAGGCAGAAGCCGGACCATTTTCGCCGTGGGAAACAAAATCAATCGTCAACTCTTTATTTTGCAGGTCAATTTTGCGGTTGGTATAAGTTCTTGTAAAAGTAGCATATTCGTCCTTTACCTCTGAACCAGATACGGTAACATAGCCGACATCGCCATCTTTCGTTGGTATAAAAATTTTATTATTAGAGCCTTCCTGCACGTTGGACAATAAATGCATTTGTTCATCTGAAATTCCAAAAACCACACGGATAAAGTGTGGCGTAAGGAATTCTTTTCTTTTGACGGTAAATATAGAGCGTATTTTGCGTGTATTGGTTTGATTTGTCATAGCATATTTGTTTTTATAAAAGTATTTCATTTAGCAGTAGAGTTTCCTCTGTATGGTATTTTCTATACTCAATAATATCTTCAATTGATAATACCATCAAGTCGTTTTTACCGGCAAATTCTATAATCTCTGGCAGGCGTGACATCGTACCATCATCATTCATTAATTCACATAAAACAGACATTGGCTTTAGTCCTGCCAGTTTCATCAAGTCAATACTGCCTTCGGTATGCCCGTTTCTTCCCAAAACACCGTTATCATTGGCTCTTAACGGAAATATATGCCCGGGACGCACTAAATCACCGGGCTGGGCATCGTCAGCACAAGCGGCCTTTATAGCGGCTATTCTGTCGGAAGCAGAAAGTCCGGTTGTTGAACCTTTTTTAGCATCAATTGAAATCGTAAAAGGCGTATGAAACGGACTGGAATTATCATTCACCATATAAGGCAATTCCAATTCATCTGCTTTTTCATGAGTAAGGCAAAGACAAACGACACCGCTACAATGACGAATCATTTGTACCATATTCTGTACATCCATTTTTTCGGCAGAAAAAATAAGGTCGCCTTCATTTTCCCGGTCTTCATCATCGATTAACAACATACCCTTGCCCAAACGCAACTCTTTTATTGCATTTTCAACTCGTTCTTTTGCGTTAGCCCCGAATAATTCTAAGGTGTTCTTCATTGTTAGATTCTTTTTACTTTTTGTTAAACATTAAAATTATAATTGACAAGACACAGCTTATGCCCCCGAATAAATATACTGTCTGATAATTGAACCATCCTGCTATCAGACCCGCCATCGGACCGGCAATACCCAACGACAGATCCACGAATGCGACATAAGCCCCAAGAGCAGTTCCCCTCATTTGAGGTTTCACCTTTTTAATGGCTAATACGCCCAAGGCGGGAAATACCAAAGAAAAACCAATACCGGTCAATCCACATCCGATAATAGCAACGGTTTTGGAAACCGAAGTCCAGATGAATACCTGTCCGACTACTTCAATAATCAACGATATTAAAGCAATTTTGTATCCTCCGAATCGGTCCGGAAAAGAAGCAAAAAATATCCGTGTCAATACATAGCATGCTCCGAAAACCATAAATGCAAGTGAGGCATCTCCCCAGTTTTTTTCAGTAAAGAACAACGCGATAAAAGAAGCGATACACCCAAATGCCAAAGAAGAAAATGCAAGACTTAATCCCTGACCTGATATGGCTCCGATTACTTTGTAAAAAGGTGTTCTGGTATGGCCTTTATCGACAGGGATAGATGGGAGCTTTGCAGTAGCCAGCCAGCTCACAAATGGTAGTACTATAATCAGTAAAAATGCCGGTAAATCCCCAAAAGATTTCCCTAACCAAATACTTAACGGTGCCCCGATTGCAATCCCCGCATACATTGCAATACCATTCCAAGTCATTACTTTTCCGGAATTGGAATGTCCAACCAAACCGATACCCCAGGTTAAAGCGCCGGTGACCAAAAAACTTTCACCAACTCCGTGAATAATTCTCGCTAAAAGAAGTAATGCCAGTGCTAGGCCTCTGTTGAACTGAAAATAAACTGCCAGAACGTAAGCTATTCCGGCAATAACCGCCAAAACAACACCTGACATTTTGCTTTTCTTCGCACCTTTGGTATCGGTTGTTTTCCCTGAATAGGCCCGGGTCATAAGTGTGGACAAGAATTGAAGACCAATTACCAATCCGACAATCAGATTATTATAACCTAAAGTATTCTGTACAAACTTTGGCAGTATCCCTAATGCAATCCCTATCGTAAGGTACACTCCAAATACAGATATGATAATAGGTGTGATAGCCTGATAGAAACTAATTGTTTTCCCTTTTTCTAATGTTACACTCATAAAATTTTGTTTTTAAAATAATTCGAGGGCAAAAGTGCAATAACTGGAATGGCTAAACATTGACTTGAGTCAAAAAAGGAAAATAATTTAAAGAAATTGCATTTTATGGATTAGGGGACGTGTAATTTATTTGTTCTATTTCATGCTGAATGGTCGTAATCCAAAAATCAAGTTCCCACTCTTTTCTTCGCACGGTCTCAAGCGGGAAAACCCCTTGCTGGTAATTCTTTTCAAGCTCTTCTCTTTGATACGCTGCCAATCTTAATTCAAGTTGAAAATATGCTTTTTTACATTCGGATTGCCGGTCAGTTCCGGAAGTATTTTCCTTTTTATTTAAAAGCTGTATTTCCTCATTTCCAAGTTTAGAGATTATTACATCCCGTGCTTCTTGAAAAATATGATCATTCGCAGAAAACTGATGCAAATACGAAATAGATTTCTCCAACAGTAATTTGTTCAATCGATATTCATCATTAGAATCATTCGGTTCCGGTTTTATCAGTTTTATTAATCTTGGTAATGTTATTCCCTGAATAATCAATGTAAATAGAATCACAATAAATGAAATGAATAAAACCGTACTTCTTTGTTCAATAGTTTGCCCTGAATGAATGTTGACCGGCAATGCAAACGCCGCCGCCAAAGAAACAACACCGCGCATTCCTGACCAGGAAAGTATCAAATATTCTTTGTTTGCCTGACTGTGATTTCCTTTTGAGTTCCTGTCTCTTTTATCAAAAAGAGGAAATGCAAATAAAACAACAAAGCGAACCAGTACTAAAATCAAAAAGATTAAAAAACCGTAGAAAATCAAAGTCAATATTTGCAGTGAAGGAATGTCGGAAATAATTTTAGGCAATTGCATTCCCAAAAGCAGAAATACCAAACCGTTAAGTATAAATATCATTACCTCCCAAAAATGTCCCATCTGAATACGGCTATTTGCCGTAAAAACAGAAAATGAATTCCACGAAAGATACATTCCCAAAACGACAACGGCCAAAACTCCTGAACATCCTAAATGTTCTGCCAAGCTGTATATCGCAAATGGTAACAATACTACAGCAAAAGTTTCTACGTTGCTGTTGTCATTTATAAATCGATGAGCTTTTAAGAAAAGAAAGCCAATAAATATGCCCATCACAATCCCTCCCAAGCTAACTAAGATAAACTGATAGCTCGCCTCCCACAAAGAAAAAGCACCACTAACAACTGCTATTACAGCAAATTTATAAGCGATCAATGCAGAAGCATCATTCAACAGACTTTCGCCTTCCAGTATTGTCGTTAATCGTTTTGGTATAGGAATATTTTTTGTAATACTGGTTGCAGCAACAGCATCTGGAGGAGAAATAACAGCTCCCAAAACAAATGAAAGTGCCCAACCAAAACTGGGGATCAAACTATGCACAAATACTGCAACAATAGTTGTTGTCAGAAACACCAAGCCAAAAGCGAGTAGGGAAATTCTCGGCAATTCTTTCTTAAAATCAGGTATTGATGTATTCCACGCAGCATCAAATAATATCGGAGGCAATACGACGTAAAAAATCATTTCAGGATTCAGATCCATTGACGGCAATAAATGCGTAAGACTTAAAACTAAACCAGCAATCACCAATAAAATTGGCAGCGCCATTTTTATCTTGTCTTTTACTGAAATGATAATAATAAGTATAATTGATATCCAGATAATTCTTTGCAGCTCCTCCATATGTTCAAAAATTGTCTGCGAAATTATTAGTTAGAATTATATAGAACTATGACCTACATCAAAATCGGAAAATGATCAGAAACAGATTCCATCCAATGGCTATCTTCCCGCCTAAGTTAAAGAAAACGAGCTTCGTTCTTAAATCTTAACGCTTTGGACTGTCTAAAAAACGTAATCAAGCATAGTGATGAGGAAGAGTTTAGTAAGAAGATTCTCTTCTGAAGACATTCAAACTGAAAGAGAACAAATTCAGCAGCATAGAATTGGCCGTTGCTTCCTGTTAGATCAAATTTGTGACAAACACGCAATAAAAAGGCCCCGAATCAATACTGATTGAGGGCCTCACATATAAAGCTAAACAAGTCGCCACCTAAGACTTTTCAGCTTTTATATCATTGCTTTTATAGTTCCACAATCCGAATGGCAAAGCCACCACCAGGTGCAGACTTCTGCTTTAACTTACTTTTATTATTTATTTTAAGCTTTTTAATCACATAAGCCTGAGGATTGGTTTTATAATGGGCATCTGGAGCATCGGCGTAGATCGTAGCTTCATATTTTTTGCCTGCGGCTAAAAAACCAAAATCCACTATCGATTCATGTCCGTTCTCCCCGCTGACATTCCCGACAAACCATTCATTTTTACCTTTTGATTTACGGGCTATCGTTAGGTATTCTCCCGGTTCTGCTTCGAGATATAGGCTACTGTCCCAATCGACGGCAACATCTTTGATAAACTGAAAAGCATCCCTAAAACGCTCATAATTCTCAGGGAGGTCGGCTGCCATCTGCAATGGGCTGTACATGGTCACATACAAGGCCAGCTGGTTGGCTAAGGTCGAATTGACATGGGATGTATTCTTAGGATTGATCTTTTGGATGTCCATCTCAAAGATGCCCGGTGTATAGTCCATCGGTCCACCGATAAGCCGCGTAAAAGGTAAAATGGTAACATGGTTTGCATGGTTACCCCCGAATGCCTGATACTCTGTGCCACGTGCAGACTCATTACCGATCAGATTGGGCCAGGTACGTGATAAACCTGTCGGACGTACGGCTTCATGCGCATTAACCATAATCTTATATTTAGCAGCTTTCTCCAAGGCATATTGATAATGGTTATTGATCCACTGACTATAATGATATTCGCCTCGAGGAATAATATTGCCTACATAGCCACTTTTGACAGCCTCATAACCATTGTCTTTCATAAATCTATAAGCGCTATCCAAATAACGCTCATAATTGCGGACTGCTCCCGAGGTCTCGTGATGCATAATCATCTTAACGCCCTTTTGCTTGGCATAATCCCGGATGCCTGCCAGATCAAAATCGGGATAGGGTGTAACAAAATCAAACACATGATCTTTGGCATTGCCAAACCAATCTTCCCAGCCAATATTCCAGCCCTCAACTAATACGCCATCAAACCCGTGTTGTGCTGCGAAATCAATGTAACGTTTTACATTCGCCGTCGTAGCACCATGTTTGCCATGAGGCTTCACTTTGCTATAGTCCGTTTCACCTAGATGTACACTAGGAAGGTCATAGGTATAGGACCACTCGCTCTTTCCGGTAATCATCTCCCACCATACACCTACATATTTAGTAGGCTTTATCCACGAAGGATCTTTAATTTTAGTGGGCTCATTGAGGTTGAGCGTCATCCGGGAAGCCAAAATATCTCTGGCATCATCACTTACCATAATTGTGCGCCAGGGGCTCCGAGCAGGCGTCTGCAAATTGCCTTTGGTCCCATTGGCATCGGGTGTCAGCCAAGATTGAAACACAAAATTTTTGTCATCCAGATTAAGATGCATACAGGCATAATTAATTAAAGCCGCTTCGTGGATATTGATATATAGCCCGTCGTCACTTTTCATCATCAAAGCCGTCTGTACACCTGTAGGCGAAAATGGGGTCTGCGAGGCATTGGGCGTAATCGCTTTGGCCATCAATCCTCTGATCTCAGACAGACGAGACTTGGTGTAATCATACTCCTGAGTATCGTAATCTCCTGGAATCCAAAAGGCTGTATGATCGCCATTCATTGCAAATTGCGTTTTTTCCTCTTTTACAACGAGATAAGTCATCTCCTTTTGTTCGGGAAATTCGTAGCGAAATCCCAAACCTTGGTCAAATAATCTGAAACGGACCACAAGTTTTCTTTTGGACGTTTTCTGTTGCAAGCTAATGGTTAGTTCGTTGTAATGGTTTCGAATCTCACTTTCTTCGCCCCAAACAGGATTCCAGCGCTCATCAACATGTTTGCTTTCTTGTGCCGTCTCTTCAAACTCGTCATACAGTGAACTGGATAACGGTTCTCCATTGCCTTCTCCTGCCCCTGAAAATTCAACTTTCTTGGTATTGCCGGTCAATTCCAATCCTAACTTACTGGGTTTGATTACAGCTTTGCCTTTATAACTCAAGGTATACGTTGGTGCACCTGATGCATCCAGTGAAAACTGAAGTTTCAATTTTCCCGAAGGCGAAAGCAGCTCTTGGGCTTGCAGTCCCAAAGTGATTAAAAATAAACTCATCAAGAGCGTCGTTTTCTTCATTTTTTATGATAATTAGTGGATTTTTATATTTTTCGCATTTCGATTATCCGTCAACTTAACGATACAGCTCCCCTGTTGGGCATCCCATGTCCAACTGGGCTCATTTTTCTTTATCGTTGACGTTTGATTATTGTCCGCCACAGCATAGGGTATGGTCTTACCATCAATGGTGACGCCATTGGGCTTGCTTTCAATATGATAGCTTAAGTAGAGCTGTCTTCCTTTGGCAGGTATGTAGCCTTTATCCTGGGGCTGAATCGCTGTTTCAAAATCTCCTTCTGCCAGGGTTGTGCAGGTAAAGCGTGTCGTAGAACCAATACCTTTGAGATAATCCTGTGTCTCACCATCGTCTTCATAAAGTTCAAATATAGCGGACTCTCCTTCATAATTGGGGAAGATATGGATATAAAGGGGATGTATTGGATCCTGACCGATATATTGCATGATCGGCATCATGGGTACGATAGCACCTTTTTTGACAAACATTGGAATTCGATTTAGAGGTGCTCGGTAGGCAATCTGCTGCCCACCCAGGTATACCGTCTTTTTGTCGTTAAAATCAATCCATTCGCCATCGGGCAGATAGAGTTTTTTGATCCGTTCGCCTTTTTTCAGCACAGGGGCCACGAGGATTTCCTGTCCAAACATAAACTGATCATTGATCCCGATAACTTGGTCGTCTTGTGGAAATTCCATAAACAAGCCTCTTAATATAGGTAGACCTGTCTGATGCGCTTTGTACGCATAGGAATAGAGATATGGAAAGAGTTGATATTTGAGTTCAATGGCTGTCTTGGCATTTTTTTCAGCGACCTCACCAAATAACCAGGGTTCGACCGCATTGTTGCCCTCGTGATGGGCGCGGCTCAATGGATTAAAAATACCAAATTGCATCCAACGTGTATACAGCTCTGCCATAGCAGGGTAATCTGTAATGTCTCCACAGTAACCTGAAATATCTGTCGTCCAGAACGGAATACCGCCAAGCCCCGCCGATAATCCGACCGCAACCTGATTGGCCAATTGGCTCCAGCCTTCAGTCACTTCGGTCCCACTGCCACTATCGCCCGACCAACCAAAGGTATAGCGCTGAAGTCCGGCATAAGCTGCGCGTGTCATCTGAAAGATCCGCTTGTTGGGATTACGCTTGTCAAACTGTTCTTTCACTACCTTATCCCAGGTAAGACCGTATACATTGTGGATCTCGGCATGCATGCCTAACTGGTGTTGCATATGAAGTCTATCAACATCCTCTTCATTGCTCCAGGCGGGCTCCCCCATATCTGTCCAAAAACCACTCACACCATCGGCGAGGGGCTTCTGCTGGAGCTGCCCCCACCAGTCGGCCACGGATGGATTTGTAAAATCAACGACACCACAATTACCACCCCATGGCCAAGGCATATCATAAGATGTGCCCGTACGACGGTCCTTGACAAAATAGCCTTTTTGATGGGCCTCCTGCCACTGATTTTTATTTGCTTGCGACACCACGGGATCTTGTGAGAGAATCATCTTAAAGCCTTGTTCATTTAGCTTTTTGAGCATTCCTTTGGGATCTTTATAATTTCCTTTACGCCAGTTAAAATCTTGCAGCTCCTGTGTCCAGCCAATATCCTGATAGATGATATCACAAGGGATTTGGCGCTTTCGAAACTCGGAGGCGACCTCGAGAGCTTGATCTTCCTGTGTATAGAGTCCGCGGCTCTGCGCAAAACCAAATGCCCACCTTGGTGGCATGATCGGTCTTCCGGTCAATGCAATATAGTGCTGCTGAATTTCCTTATAGTCTTTGCCATAGATAAAATAGTAGATAAAGGGACCATCTGGTGCTTCAAAGGAGTAGGATTCTGTACTGGTGGTTCCAAAATCAAAAGCCGTTTTATAGGTATTGTCTAAAAAAATACCATAATGATAGCTGCTCATGAAAAAAGGGATACTTTTATACAATGGATCTTCCTGACTGCTATAACAGGGTTTATCGCTATTCCACATCTTGTAAGACCGGCCTCTTCGATTGAGCGGCCCAGTCTTTTCGCCTAGGCCAAAGAATTGTTCATCGGGACGCAGCACTTTGTGTGCCACGGTCTTGGTGCCGCTCGTGCTGTGTCCAAGACTTTTATAATCACCGAAAACCAACTTTTGCCACTTATCGTAAATCAGCAATTGCATGGGATTCTTGTTGAGACGGACACGCAGCTTTCCGGTGAAGATTTCGAAGGTTGCCGGTTCGTCATTCACCTTGATTTCACCAATGTCTTCAAGCTGTTCATGAACTACTGCAAAGGAAGGATTCTTCCTTTGCAGTGTGCCGCTGGCATCATACCAGATCCGAACAACAGAACTGCTACAAAAATAAAGCTCCAACTTAGCACCATCGCTGCAATTGAAAATCACCTTTCGCCCCTCGATCTGATAATCTTGGCATTGTGCCGCTTTCATCACCTGTCCTGCTGCTCCATGAACGATGGAGATAAGGCAAAACAGCATCAAATAAAAAGAGTTTAGTTTATGCATAATAGGTTTTTAATATTCGATCACAACCATGTCCCAATACTTGAGCCCCGGCAGATCGATGGTCAATTTATTTCCTGTCTGCGCTTTAGTAAGCGGAATAGCAACGCCCCCTTGCATATCGGGCGACGCCAGCCATACTCGCTTGACAGTACGTGTTACGTCGAGGTTGATCTGTAGGCCATCGATGTTGGAGGGTTCCTGTTGGGTCCCGTTAGTATCGCGCCATTCCATTGTATTGGCATCCTTAAAATTGATCAAATGGATCACATCGCGGTTAGCAAAATGTCGTCCATAGCTGGTAATACTACCTGAGGTTGCCTTACCATTGCTGATAGTCAAAGCGTTTGTTCCGGTGACACTAAAGACCGCGGCGGTACCTCCATCTCGCAATACGTTTTGGTAGGCGACCATAAAGTCATAATATTGGATCAGTTTTTCCTTTGTTGTTCCTTTAAGCTGCAGGTTGTTATTTGCAAAATATTCATTGGTCAAATAATGTTCTCCCATTTCAAGGTGAGCCCCTCCATTGGCGAAGATGACCGCATTGGTCAGCAACACGCCTGGCTCATTGACAAAGCCTGCCTGATTGGACTTAGCATAGTTCATATAAGCTGCTAGTACGGTGTTCTTACTGTAGTTGCCAAAACGGTCATTATCTTGGATAATTTTCACCAATTCATCGTATGATTTGTTGGGATCCCAAACTTCGGTATATAAAAAATCAACAGCAGATGGTGCTATCCCATACTCCTGACCGTATTGATTAACTGCATTCATCACATGATATTTGCCCGGAAAAGCCTTCTTTGACGCTGCGATGAACGGGGCGTAGCTCTGGTCTAGTTTTACTTCTTTGCCAGTATAGTCATATAGTTTTCCGCGGTCTCCCAACTGATCGATGTGATAGCCGTCAAAATTATAGACCGCAAATACATCTTGATGTCTTTTGTTAATATAGGTTTGCCAGGCCGAATTGCCGGGATCAACCAAATAGATATTGCTTCGAAAGGGTGCATTCAACGGATGCATATCTTTCTCTTGATGTTGATTATCCTTAAAAAGGTACCATTGTTCGGATACCCCATCACTTGCTGCATTGGACAAAGCGCCGTACAACAAGTTGTAGAACATCGCTTTCATTCCTTTATCATGAGCAGCCTGAATATAGCCATCAACGGTAGATTTGTAATTGGTCCGACCGATAAGATCCAGCCAGGAATCAGCCGGATTGGATACTGAACCGGCCAAAGGTTTATGTTGATCCATCTGCCAGTCATAAAACTGGATTCCATTGATATGGAAACGGTTGAGCGTTTCGACATTGCGTTGTATTGCCTGCTGATCAAGACGATCGTAATTGGATACAAATCCATACCGTGGAAACTTACGCCAGTCGGAAGATACATCCACAGCTATGCTGTAGAGCGGCTTTTTAGTTGTATCATCAGTTTTAAAAAGATAGACCATGTAGCCCCGAAAGTTTGTCGTAGGTGGTGTCCAGGTCCAGCTCGACTGTGAAAGCGGTTCCTCTTTGATCAATTCGCCCAGATAGGTATAGGCGACACTCAAATTATTGTCGGAGATAGCAGCTGTAAATGTGATCTTTTCCCCAGGTTTATAAACAGCCTTATCTGTATTGATGACAGGTTTAAAATAGGTCTGCCCATAGGTGATCGGGTCTTTGTCAATATCGTAATAGTTGTTGCAGCTCGCGCTTAGAAGCATTCCGCCGGCAGCAAAAAGTCTAAATATTCGTTTCATCTGTAAATAATTTTATCATACACTCAGAAGCTTATTATTTTCCTCCATTTTGCTGATGGAGGAAAAAGCTTAAGATTGATTTATTGTTTGACAATTGTGACTGTTTCCTGTAGCTGATCCAGTGTGATACTGTAGGTACCCGCAGTGGTCACTTTCCACTTATTATCTGGATTAGAGCCAGACTTGCTAAAGATCATCTGCTCGGTCTGCCCTGACGGTGTCTTGCCATTTTGTGAGGCCAAAAACCATGCGCCATTCCAATCAGACTGTTTATCGCAACTGAACTTTAATTCGCCAGTTTTGAGTGTTCCAGACCAGGTAAACCTATGGGGTGTATCACCCTTGACCATTGGGGTTGCTGCAGCAATATCCCAACCATTAGGCGTCGCATCGCCCACAAGATAAATAGCCGGAAATGGTGTAAAAGGAGCAATGGTAATTTTATTGGTCCGTAGATCCAGCCTGATCTTATAGGTTCCTTTATTGATCCGCCATTTATAATCACTCTTATTTTCACTTTCGGACCACTTTGCGACAGGTAGGTCTGTTCCAACGCCCTGTTGATCTGTCTCTGGGCGCAAAAAGACAACACTTGGATCAAAATCTGGCTTCGTTGCAATCTTAAACTCGTCTGCGTTATTACTAGAATTTAAGACGGCATGATACGTAAAAATAAAAGGGTCATTCGGATCTTTCGCCATAGGCTGAAAGGACCAACCGGTAAAGCCGCCCACAAACCACAATGCATCATACATAGCTCCTTCAATTTCAGTAATGGCAATAGATAGATCGATCAGATTGACTTTGACTTGGTATAAGCCAGATTTGGCAACAGTAAATGGAACATCATATGGATCTGACTCTGATTCACGATAATAGAGCTTTTCATTGCTTGTTCCTTTATTGTACGAAGGTGTAAAATTGCCCAAAGTGCTGATAAACTTAAACTCGCCCGGGCTCAATACGCCTTGCCATATAAAGGCTCCTGGTGTACCCTGTATCTGATTCATCTTGCTGGCTTTATGTGCATCCCAGCCATTGCTAGTAGCACTACCCAACATATAGAGGGTTTCGGTGATCGGCTTATAGGTTTTGACTTTTAAACTAAGGACTTGAGACAGCTGTGTTGCGCTTTGTCCGTCTTGGATCTCTGCCGTGACACGAGCTTCCAGCTGTGCTCCGCTTCCTGCTGTGATGCCAAGCTTTTCAATTAACAATTGATTAAAATCTTTGGTAACATATCTTTGTGACCGCAATCCTTTCTCAAAAGTACTGCTAATGGAAGGCTTAAAATCCTTACCTTTTTCACCGATTTCGAGGGTATACTTGATGGCTGCATTCGTTCCAAAATTAGAACCCGAAGTCCAGTCGAATACGACAGCTTCCTGCTCCGGGGCGGCAACATTCAATACAATATCTGATGTTGAGACACTGAGTTCTAAGGGACCATCGGGATAGATGACATTGCCAAAATCATCTTTACAGGACTGACAGAACAAGGACGAAATCAAGATCAAATTGATAATATAATATAGTCTTTTCATCTTTTTAAATTTGTTAGTTGGTTAATTACCAAATGGATTTAATAACCGGGATTCTGCTTCAAATTTGGATTGGCGTCAATCTCAACTTGAGGAATGGGCAACAACAAATGTTTTGCGGTCGCATTGAGCTTGCCGATGCTGTGCAGAAAGTTAAGCGCATACTGTCCATTGTCCCAGCGAATCATATCAAACCAGCGTTGTCCTTCAAAAGCAAGTTCTATTCTTCTTTCGTGACGGATTTTTTCACGCATATCAGCTTGGGAAAGTCCTGTAATTGACTTTTTGTCGGTCAAACCTGCTCGTTGTCGCACCAAATACAGGGGATCCACCGATTGAGCCGTATTGCCGAGTTCATTGAGTGCCTCAGCCTTCATCAATAGCACGTCTGCATAACGTAACACAACGATATTGGCTGCATTGGTATTGTAATCGGGTGAAATGGACAATGGAACCAAAAATTTGCGCACGTTATATCCTGTGGACGACATATTGGATTTGTAGGCCTTACCGTCGAAAAGTGGTCCTCCTTCATACAAAACAGTTTTATCTTTGCGCAAGTCTCCAGTTTCGTATTGGGAGACAAACTCAGCGGTTGGCTGATTCCAACCGTAGCCGCCGCCCACCCAGCCGGAATTGCGTGGTCCCATATAGGTACTCAGCCAGTTTGCCTGATTTTCATCGTCCCAAAATCCGGCCTTGGTAAGTCCATAATATTGTACTTCAAAGAGCGATTCGGCTGTATTTTTATGACGAGGCTCACCCCCAAAGCAATCACTATAGTCTGCATTAAGCACATACCCCAGCGACTCGACTTGATTACATTGATCAATGCACAACTGATATTGTTTTAGCGTGAGGTAAACTTTTGCCAAAAGGCCTACCGCAGCTCCTTTACTGACGCGTCCCTTATCCTGATCGGCATATTCCTCACGACGTGGTAACAGTGTAATGGCTTCCTTAAGGTCTGGTACTATAACTTCATTATAGATGCGTTCTTTGCTCACGCGAGCCGGTTTAAGATCATCTCCAGGTTTTGCAGGTACCAATGAAAGTGGCACATCGCCAAACAGCTGAACCAAAATAAAATAATAGTTCGCACGGAGGAATTTGGCTTCACCGATCAATCTGTTTTTCAATTGGAGATCTATATCCATCGAAGGGACATTTTCCAAGACGGTATTACAATATAAAATACCTGGATTGGGTCCTCGCCAAAGATCAACCGCCGAGAAATTGTCGGGGCCAGTGGAAAAATTGGACAGTTGGATCGTTTCTATTCCGTCATCGCCACCACCTGCGCCCACGGCACTATTCCCGGCCATAATGTCTAATGACCATATCCGCATATTGTATAACTTGGGTCGTTGGAGTGGCTGATATGCCGCATTGATCATTGCAACGGCAGCGGAAGCATCCTTGACGGATTCGGCACTGGGATCCTCAAGAGGTTCTTTATCCAAAAATTTTGAACATGAGCCCAACCAAAGGGGCATCGCCGCAAGAGCCATATAAAATATTTTTTTCATCATCATGAGTCTAATTGGTTAAAATCTAAGGTCCAATCCCAAGCTAAAGTTTTTTGTGATCGGGTAATTACTATTATCAACACCTCCTATCACTTCAGGATCGAAGCCAGAATACTTGGTCCAGGTGAACAAATTCTGTCCTGAAAAATAAAACCGCAACCGTCCTGCATGCAGACGTTTGGCTACAGCCTCAGGCAAGGTATAACCTACGGTCAGATTTTTCAGACGCAGGTATTTTCCCTGCTCTATAAAACGATCTGAATTACGTGTATTTTTATTGGGGTCGCTGTAAATCGCTCTGGGCACCTCGTTACTTGTTCCCTCCGCAGTCCAGCGATCAAGGACCTTAGTCGTCTGATTTCGAATTGTATACATACCCTCCAGGGTAACCCTATTGGCGTTATAGATCTGGTTTCCGGATACCCCTTGAAAGAATACTTCAAGATCTATATTTTTATAGGACAACTTATTATTCATGGCAAAACTCCAACTTGGTGTTGGATTACCTAAATAGGTACGATCATAGTCATTGACGACTCCATCTTTATTGATGTCCCTAAATTTGAGATCGCCGGGTGCCGTACTATTGGCTGGATCTGCCCCTTGGTATTGATAAGCATAACTATTCACTTCAGCCCAGTTCTGAAAAATACCATTGGTCAAATAGCCATAAAATGATCCAACAGGCTGTCCAATGGTATGGGACTGATAACCGTAGTAAATAGGTACATCGCCATCAAGTCTAACAACCTTATTTCTATTATAGGAGATATTGAAATCGGTATTCCACACCAATTCTCCTTTTAGGTTTTGGCTACGTAAACTCAATTCCCACCCCTTGTTTTCTACCTCTCCGGCATTAATCATTGGCGTATAGCTGTCTGAATATCCTGTCGTAATGGGCACGCTCATCTTGACAAGCATATCTGAGGTTTTTTTGATGTAAGCATCCATCGTCAACTGGATCCTGTTTTTGAAAAAACTTGCATCAATTCCAACATTCTGTTGTTTGATCGTTTCCCAGCGTATGCCTGGGTTAGGCATAACGAGTGGGTACAATGTCGAAACGGGAATACCATTGAAAACATATTGACCAGTTTTTAAGCGAGCGGACGCAGCATAGTTGTCCAACACGGCCTGATTACCGGTAACTCCATAACCGATACGGAGTTTAACATCACTCCAAAAATCATTTTTGTTAAAAAAAGACTCTTCAGAGATACGCCAGGCGGCAGAAAAAGAAGGAAAAGTCCCCCAACGGTTGGCTGTAGCAATTCTTGATGTACCATCACGACGTACGGTGGCCGTAAGGAGATAGCGATTTTTAAACGTATAATTGGCGCGTCCGAAGAATGACAATAGCGCCCATTCGTTGCGGCTCCCACCTACGGTTGGATCTAACAAACCATTGTTTAACTGGTTATTATTGTCGGAAAGAAACTCCTTGATGCTTCCATTCATGTAATTATAATCATTGTTTTGCGCACTAGATCCTAACATCACATTGACTTCGTGTCCCCCGTCGAAAGTATTTGCATAAGTAAGAGTATTGTCCCACAAATAGGTGAGGCTCTTGTTGAAGCTTTCACTCCGATAGGAGTTAGGAACGGGGATCGGTTTCCAATTGTATTTAGGCGAAAAGGTCATATTGTCCCAAGCCTTATAATCGAGGCCAAACAAAGTTTTGAAGGTGAAATGATTCAAGAAACTTGCTTCCGCATAGATATTTCCAAGAAGATTATAGCCTTTCGTTGTATTTTGTTCAAGCATGGCAGTACCGATTGGATTGCGCAGGTCGCCATAGAATATAGCTTCATTTCCAGGACCTGAATAGGTGCCGTCTTCATTGAAAATTGGTTGTGTGGGCAATGAGGCCAACGTATTCAATACGCTATAGGAACCATTGTGTTTTACATCATGGCTTAGCGTGAGCGTATTGCCCAATTTGAGCCATGCTGTCTGTTTAGCTTCATTGTTAAACTGAAAATTATACCGTTTGTAATCGGTGTTTTTCACGATGCCATCCTGATTGAGTATGCCAGCAGAGACGTAGTACGTATTCTTTTCGCCACCACCAGCATAACTAAGGGCATAATTAGCTAATTTACCTGTCTGTAAGAGTGCATCTAGCCAATCTGTTCCTCGGCCAAGCAATGTAGGATCGGCAAAATCGGGTCGTTGACGGTTATTGTTGTTGGCCATCATCTCATTGTGCAGCGATGCAAACTGTTGTGCATTCAGCATTTTGGGCAAACTCGTTGCCTGCTGAATCGCATAATTGGCACTTGCCGTAATACTGCCTTTATTTTTATTACCCTTTTTTGTTGAAATCAATACAACACCATTGGCTCCTCGGGAACCATAAATGGCAGTAGCAGAAGCATCCTTGAGGATATCGATTGTCTCCACATCATTTGGATTAAGCGCATTGAGAGACAGATCTGTTGGAACGCCATCAATCACTAACAATGGTGCACTATTGTTGATTGACCCCAGACCTCGGATCTGTATGGATACATTGCTTCCGGGCGCACCTGAGTTGATAACCTGTACACCAGAGGCACGTCCTTGAAGGGCCTCGCCAACATTTGCCACAGGCTTATCTTTCATTGCCTCGGCACCCACAGAGGCTAAAGAACCCGTCAGATCTTTCTTTTTAACGGTCCCATATCCGATAACAACCACTTCGTCAAGTGCTGTGTTATCCTTGACTAGTATAATATCATAAATTGATGCATTGTCGACTTTTACTTCCTGAGTCTTGTAGCCGATATAGGAGATGCTCAAAACTGAACCATGTGCAACGGTCATTTTAAAATGGCCATTTCGATCTGTCTGTACTTGTTGGGTTGTCCCCTTGTTGCTGACAGAAACAGCTTCAATAGCTAGCTTGTTTTCGTCTTTTACAGTACCCTGAATCTCCCTTTGCTGTGCAAATGAATTTAAACAGATCAAAATCATTAAAAGCATGAGAATGGGATACGTAAAACGTAATCGCCCCTGGTTTTTCATAAAATTTGATTTTTACGTATTACTTATAATTGTTATTTAATTTCGATTTGAAACTAGTGTCAAATCGCCCCCTAATTGGTTTATCCAAAAATAAGAGGATCAAGGAGCAGATAAAAGAGGTGTATCGCCGAATATAGAAACAACAAAAACGTAAAAACCTAAAAAACAGAATATTATATCAAATAAAACAAAGAAATATATAGAAGATTAGGTCAATAATTTAGGGCTTTTCGACCTATTTTTGTGACCAATTCATCAAAATCTTCGCGCGGGACGGCAGCTTTATTTCTGAATTTGGTCCGGTAGGTATAAATGGTATTGGTTGAATAGTGCAGGAAACGGGCTATCTTTGCGCTGTCTGTAATACCCAAACGTATCAATGCAAAAATACGGAGTTCAGGGCTCAGTACTTCATTTGGCTTCAAGACGACTTGCATATCAGGGACTAACAGTGCATTGAAATCTTCCACAAAGTTCGGATACAAGTGCAAAAATACATGATCAAAAGTGGCGTATAATTCTCTTACTTCATGGTCGATCATATCGCGTGATTTAAGCATCTGCTTGAGCTCTTCGATCTTCTTGGCCATGACCATCTTGTTGAGCGAAATCTGATATTTTTCGAGCTTATCAATATATAAGGAACATAAGTTTAGGAACTCACCGATATAGGCTTCTTTGATGTGATTGGTTTCTGCCAACTCGCTATTCATAGACAGCACTTCGCTATTGGTGGTATGAAGTTCGTCATTGGCTGTATTCAATTGCTGATTGAGCACCTGCAATTTTTGATTGAGTTCGAAGAGCTCTCTACGGACGCGATTTACCCGCTTCATCTGCCTGTATATCAAAATAACTGCTATAATGAGGCACAGCGATAGGATACTGACAATCGCTAGAAAGATTGTCAATTTTGCCTTTTGTTGTAATTCATTTTCTTGATAAGCTGAGTTTATGATTGGAAAGATCTGCGAAGCTTCATAGGTCCGGAAACGGGCATTACAAAATATAGCATCCTCCATTGACGATTTGATACAGCTATAGGCTTCTTCAATATGGTTTGACTTATACAATAAGGTCGCTAATGCCTGCATCGAGGCATTCTCCTTGATGGCATTTTTAATATCACTAATTGCGGATAGCGTCAAATATTTGCGTTGAAGGTCAGCATTTCCTTCCTTTTCATAGATATTAGCCAGGGCATAACATAAGATGGCATGTTCATGATCCTCTTTTCGGGAAAGATCAAGCATATACATCAAACTCTTTTTCGCTTCCTCAAATTTCCCTTCATCATGGAGCTTTTCGGCATAAACTATACGGTATTGACTACTTGTCGTGTCCAGTTCACTTAAGAGCGAATCGCGATAGCGGTCACTCCGAATGGCATACTGCCGATCGTCTGTATTTGAAAATGAATAAAATTTATAGAGCCTTTTCCACGCATCGTAATACTTGATCAACAGTTCTCTAGGAAGCTTGTTCTTCTCTGCAGCGGCCAATAACTTATAGGCATCAATATACATACCTGCTGTGAAGTAAAATGAAGCAAGGTCCAGATTACTCTCATTGACTTGGAAGGAATCGCCGCTCTTTTGTGCTAACTTTACATTTCCCCTGGCATATATAATCGCAGAATCTAGTTTATATGAAGCATATTCTTGATAAAGGAGCTTGTTTAATTCGTATTGTCCGGAAGCGTTATTTGTTGATTTCTGAAGCTGTCGTACCAAATCGTCTATTCTCGCTTCTTTGATAGCCATAAACTCTTCCTTTTTGTCGATCATCTGAAGCAGTTGTATCAATGAAGTATCCTGTCCGGTTCCTGCTTTACATAGGATAACCGATATGACAATCAATAGGACACATACGACAGGTCTATACATGATACTTTAAACCAAAAGTGACAAAACACAATAGTAACATTTTCTAGGCTTAAAACAAAACGAGTAATACTCTTCTTGAATCATTCTCGCGGGAATATATTTATGAAAAGATGCTTTATAGGTGAATGTAGCAAATTCTAACACATCAACATCCCATTATCTAATCATAAAGAATTGTCTCTACTTTAGCGCCAATTATTTTTAGCATCCTTTCAAATCCGACATCTGTCGGATGAGTACCGTCCACGGTTCCTTCCGAATCATCACCTATTAAATGATCGGTTGGCAAGTAGTACAGGTCTTTATAGCCGGCTTGCAGCAGTTTTTCATATTGTAACCTAAAATTCCTATTCTGTTCGGTCAATCGTGCTTTCCACTTTAAATTATAATTGCTTATCTGCCGTGTAATACTTTCTATTAACAATATAGGGACTTGCGGATGAGATTTACGAAGCCGTGCCACGAAATTAAAGGTTCTTTCCTTCACCTCCTCGGGACTGCTATTTGGTACACAATCCAAAATGAACAAATCAACAGTACCGATATCACTGAGCATATCGGCAACAGCCGGCTCCATACGGGCATTTCCGCTCACTCCCATATTAATCACGTTAGCATTTAATTTACGCCCTAATTGAGCCGGATAAGCTAAGCCTGGACGGCTTGCTGAGGCGCCATGGACAATACTAGACCCATAAACCACCACTGTTTTATTAAAAGATTGCCTAGTGGCTAAAAAGGAAGCTTTCTCATCAATAATCACGTCAAAATCCAATAATTCTTTGTACAAAGGAAAATAAAGAAGAAATTCTTTCTCAGTGTTAGCCATATCTTCGACCATTATACCTTTACTTTCTGCATTCTTGAGATCGGGACGCCCCACCCCGGCAAATCGCCAACCATTGGGTTCTCTCACATATACATCAAATCCCCGTGACATAATCGGGGTCGAATTATTGCCCAATTCTGCATCGACAGTCTTCCATCTCAAGGATAGTTTACTAGTATTACTTTTAAAAGTGACAAACATTCCTGTAGCATGTGTATACAATTTCTTTACGGCAGCAGGAAGATCTTTATACTTTAGTGTGTCTACCCGATGATATCTTGGGGTATTTTCAAAAGGCCTGCTTTGAATCTCAAATTTAGATGCAGGAATAACTTGCTGCGCATAACTAGAAAATGAACTATAAGTAAGGATGATTAAGAAAAGCGTACCGATCTTTTTTTTCATTGCACTTTAAATTAATTTAAAAGAATCATAGTTGATTAGTCATTATTGTTTCTACTCTTGAAACGGCTTCCTTCAACAACGCGGAGAATACTCCGATAAACATTTTGCTATTACAAGATAATAGAATCCGCCCTTATAAGGGCGGATTCTATTATTTACTGAGCGTGAACTCTATAAATGTTGGGTAATGATCGGAAATATAATGTGTATATTCATTTTTGATAATGCCGCTTTTGGTAATGCGTGCTGCTGCTGCTGAATTAGCCCAAATAAAATCAATACGTTTGGGATGACCGGTATTATTTTGCTTAATATTCCCATTACCATCTTTAAAGGTCGGAACAGAACTTTCAAACTCCTTATGTAACAATCGATAGGTATCTTGAAATCCTGCGTCATGCAATTTGCTCAGTACAGAATAATCGATCGCCCCATTTCGCAAATTACGGATGTGATCATTTTTTTGCTCATTTTGCTTCATGGCGTCCAAGACTTCCTTACCATATTTATCCTTGTCCGAGATATCCAGGGAATTAAAGTCACCCATAATCAGTACAGGTTCGTTACCAGGAATTTCATTGACTTGTGCCAAAATATCGGTCACTTCCTTCAAACGCTTCTGATAACTAAATGGCGAAAAATGAATGACAAAAAAATGTATGCCTTTTATTTTTGCATAGATGTAGCTATGCCACATATTTTCAGTGACTTTCCTAAAATTGACCAAAGGATACTTGGAGGTAATGGCCACAGGAAATCCATCTTCCTTAGATTGCAGAACATAGTCGTGACCGATACGCTGTCCCAATTGTTCCAGCGTCTTTTGCGTATATCCATTCATTTCTTCTAGTGCAATCACATCCGGCTTCCAGTCCTGTGCAAAGTTTACAAACCGATCTATATTGACCGAATCTTTCTTTAATCCATAAAGGACATTATACGAGACAATCTTTAATGTTTCCTGCGCATATGCTACGCACACACTCACAGCCATAATGATAGCAACAACAATTGCATTTTTATAGTTTTTCATTTTATTTTTCTTTTAAGTACCGGATTTGTCCCAACCTTTATTCTGTTCGAGCTTAGGATTTAACTGTAGTTCTTGTGTCGGGATTGGATAGTAGTAATCTTTTTCCTCTGTCCATTTTTTAAGGATGTCCGGCAAATTGACAATACGGCCACCATTTTTTCCGTTTTCCAAGACAAGTTCACCTAGTTTTTGATATTGAACACCAGTTTTTTTGGTCGGCGCAGCGCCCTCGTAAATAACAAGATCCAATTTTCCATCTTGATCCAAATCGTATTCACCTGCTCCAGGAAAATACATACCATAAAATGGTTTGGCAACTTTCGCTCCTTCTTTCCAGCGTAACAGGTCATTGTAGCGTAGTCCTTCTTTTACAAGCTCGATACGGCGTTCTCGGCGGATTTCCAAGATTGCCCCTGTTAGGCCACTCTTGCTTACATTGGGATAAGCAGCCAACAGATAGGGATCAGCTTTGGAATTGGCATCAGCCAACACCAAATTAGGCATATTGACGCGATCCCGAAGCAACTTAATGGACCTGTCAATATCATTCTGATTGATCGTACCCAACTCGGCCTTCGCTTCGGCATAGTTAAGCAATACTTCTGCATAACGGATAATGGGCATATCATTGGTGCTCTGCCCAGCATCAAAGGCCGGAGAAAGAATATACTTAATATATTGATAACCTGTCACTGATGTAGCAAAATCAGGAACTGATGTCGTATTAGCACCGATACGTTTGTAGCCCGGTGTGCGAATCGTTTGCGATAGCCGCGGGTCGCGGTCCTGCGTTTCTTCGTAAAACGATAGTTTATCAAAGTTAGGCTTGTCGGTAAATCGGCTTCCATCTTTCATCAAATAATTATTCACAAGTTCTTTAACCATCCCTGGACGGCCGTAGGAAGCGGACAAAATATAGAAATTCGCGGAATGTACAAAAGGAACAGATGCGCTATACTGCCGCGCCAAAATCATTTCCGCAGGATTGGCATCTTCGGCAATAAACAGTTCCTGATAGGCCTTACTTGGGTCGCTTTTAAAAATACTGTAGGTATTGGACTTCATCAATTCGTCGGCGGCAGCCACACTTTGCTGAAGAATCTCTTCCCAATCACCCAAACCATGGTATTTACGAAATGTCCCCTCGAATAAACACATACGGGATTTAAAAGCCAAAGCGGTCCATTTGCTGATCAATTGAGCACTTTTGGTTGTACTACAATTGGCGACAGCGAAATCCAAATCTTCAAGTATTTTAGCGAAAACAACTTTACGTGAATCTCTAGGTTTGAACATCGCAGGATCATCCAGCTGATTTACTTGATCATACCATGGTACATCACCAAAGCGCACGATCTTGTCATAATAGAAATATGCACGAAAAAATCGAGCAATACCATCATACTGCAGGCGTGCTGCTTCATCTGCACATTTGTACGAATTTTCAAGATAGAAATTTATACGGCGAAGGGATGTCCACGTCCATCCTCCTCCACTTGCTGGAGTGGTGCGCGTTCCCTGAAACTCAGAAGCTAGCGTATTACGTGCTTCGTCATCGCCCTGCCCCGGTGTATTGTAATGTATGGCGAGCGCGTCAGGAAGATCTGCATAAAAGGCATTGGTAAAGGTCTGCAACTCGGACGCGGTCCGAAAATAGTTTTCAGGGGCCAGCTCGGCTATGGGATATCGCTCCAGATAATCGTTATTGCAAGAACTAACTGCAAGTCCAATAATCAGTGTAAAAATATTAAGGTTTCTTTTCATGATGTTTTCAATTTAAATAATCGTCATGTATAAATTAAAACGATAGCTGAGCTCCAAAAGAATAAACGCGACCTACAGGATAACTCCTACCGGTATTATCGCTCATCACTTGTTCGGGATCAATATAATTGGTCTTCAACTTCGTCCAGGTATGTAGGTTTTCTCCACTGAAGAATAAACGAAGTTTATTGATCTTTGCCTTTTGGGTAAGTGTCACAGGAAATGTATAGCCCACAGTCAGATTACGGAGCTTTAGGTAGGCTATATCTTGCATATACATATCATTGGCGACAGAAAGTTCTGAATTTTGTGCTGTGTAGCCGCGTAAAAAAGGAAAATAAGCATCTGGATTTTCTGGCGACCATATCTTATCCTGAAAATTAGACGGAATGAATGAATCGTATGGTCTGGCATACACGGACCAAAAAGCTTGTGCCTCAAGATTAGGATACCAATTTTGCTTCCCTATCCCCTGAAAAAAGGCAGAAAGGTCAATGCCATTCCAATTTGCTCCTAGGTTTAACCCATAGGAATAACGAGGTTGATCGTTTCCGATAACGGTACGATCGCCGGGATTGGATAGCGTATTATCGCCAGCATCAATAATACCATCACCATTAAGATCCAAGATTTTGATATCTCCTGCCTGAAGCATACGCAAGTCTGCTGTGGGAGCCTGCACACGACGCCTATTGATCTGATCTTGATTGACATGTTTTGCATACTCCTGTGCTTCTTCGGTTGTCTTGAAAAATCCTTGATAATGATACCCCCATATTTCGCCCAATTTTTGTCCTGTATAATAATTGCTCAACAGCCCTGCATCGTTGGCAAACTTGGTAATTTCAGCTTGATAATCAGACAGCATTGCTCTTACGGAATAATTAAAAGGTTTTCCGCCTACATCGAAATGGTCCTTCCATAGAAGAGAGAGTTCAAAGCCTTTGGTCTTGAGGTCAGCTGCATTCTCCTTTGGTTCAGATGCACCAAATACCGCCGGCTGGGTTTTGCCTTTACTCAGCATACCCTTGGTCTGCCGGACATAAAAATCAGATTGAAAATCGAGCTTATTATTAAGTAAACTAAAATCAAAGCCAATGTTGCTGGTGGTAATTTTTTCCCAAGTCAATGTGGGTGCCACCGGAGCGGGGCTATTGGCAACATTTAACTTCTGACCATTGACTAGATAGGAGATTTGACCTGTACTCATTGATGAAATATAAGCATAGGTATCCACCTCTTGATTACCAAGAGATCCATACGAATACCTGATCTTCAGGTTATTGATCTTATTTTTCAGTGGAGCGAAGAACTTCTCCTCGCTGATACGCCAGCCCGTAGAAAAGGATGGAAAGAATCCAAAACGGCTATGCTTTGGAAAACGTGAGGTACCATCGTATCGACCACTAACCTCCAGCAAATATTTGCCTTTATAATCGTAATTGGCACGATAGAACCCTCCACGTACTGCCCACTCATCGCCACCTGCCTCAAACTGCTTCTCCCCGATCACCAAATCAAGATCATTTAAATTCTCAGACAATAGATCCTGACCAATTCCTCCAATACGCTTATAAAAACGATCTTCTTGATTAAAGCCGCCCATCACAGTAAGGTGGTGATCGCCAAAGTCCTTTTGGTAAGTAGCAAAAACATTGATAAAATGCCAAGCATATTTACTCATATTTTCGCGAAGTTTATCTTGATTCAAAGCTCCAAGTGAAGACAATTCGAGCTGTCCCGGATATTTCGAATAATACTGTTTCGTCTGTCGGTAGGAATAGTCAGAACGATATTCACGATAAGAATAGTTTCCAGTTAGCGATAGACCTTTTCCCAATTTCAAAACCGCTTCTGTCATATTGGTAAATTCTGTACCTCGCGTATAACCACGCATTGTGCCACTTTCGAGCGCATTGTGGAGGCCGTACCCAATAGGATAGCTATTGATACCGGAATACCCCGTAAGTGTGCCATCCGGATTTCGCGGCACGTACATCGCATGATAATGGTAGGTCGGACTATTGCTCACATTGTTGGCAACTGTGCTAAAATTATTTTCCAGTCCGGCCCAATCATAGCTGGATTTAAAAAAATGGGTACTATTGCTGATGGTCAGCCAGCTCCGGATATCTGACGCGATATTTGCACGTAAATTGTAACGACCAAATTTATCAGGATCAATATTGAATATCCCCTGTTCACTCGCTTTGGAACCCGATATCGCATACCGTGTATTGCCAGAAGATCCGGAAAAAGAAAGATTATGTTCGTTTTTTGGTCTTGTCTTTTTGTACAAATAATTAAACCAATCGAAGTTGGCATAGTAACGATATATGTCATTGCCACTTGCGTCTTTCTTAACCACAACCCAGGGTCTATCCGGATTTTCAGTCTTATCGTTGACACGTGCAAGTAATTCTTCATAATCTTCGTCGGTATAACGCGTGGTCCGATACCCTAATGCATTGTACATGGCGTCATCGTTGATCTTCGCATTCCAATAACCACTGGTTATAAAATCAGTATTTGTGGCATGGGTAGTGAAACCAATATTATTATTATATTCAATGGAGGTCTTTCCATTTTTACCTCCCTTTTTTGTTGTGACCAAAACAACACCGAAGGCACCACGCGCTCCATAAACAGCCGCTGCGGAAGCATCTTTGAGCACCGTTACAGACTCTACATCATTGGGATTGATACGATCTAAGGTGCCTAGAATACCATCAATCAGAATCAATGGACCACCGCCGTTAATGGACGTATTTCCACGCACATTGACCGAACCACTTGTACCGGGTTTTCCTGATCCAAAGACAATGTTGAGATTAGGAATATTGCCCTGCAATGCTTGGGTAAGCTGTGTGACAGGACGATCTTCAAACTCCTTACCCGATATTTGGCTAACCGCCCCGGTTAGGTTAACTTTTTTTTGTTCACCATAACCGACTACAACGACCTCATCCATGGCAGTAATAGCCATATCGAGGCTAACTTGAATCTCATTTTGTCCACTTACATTTACCTCCTTGGACTGATAGCCTAGCATTGAACATACAAGCTGATCATTATTTGTTTTAAGGCGGATCTCAAATCTACCATTGTCGTCGGTAGTTGTTCTATTATCCGTTCCTTTCTCCGTTATAATAACATTGCTAATTGGATTGCCCTTTGAATCTACCACCATTCCCCCTATACGGCGCTGTTGAAGCACAAGTGTATTATTGAGACTCGGAATATATCGATTCCAGGAGGTTGCTGTCGCTGTAGAAGCTGGTTTGCTTAATACAACATTGTTGTCCATGATCTTATAGACAATCTGATAGTTTGCGAGCACATCCTTCAATGCGTATTCGAAAGGTACATTTTTGTAATCGACATCGATACGTTTAGCATTGCTTAACAGAGTGGCTTTATACAGAATATTGTAACCGCTCTGCTCTTCTAAAACCTTTAATATGGTTTCGAGTTTAGCATTTTTCTTTTGGAAGTTGACTCCTTGCCCAAATGTAATTGCACTCAACTGGAGGTTAGAGGCCAGCAACAAGGGAATCGCTAATGACATTTTCATAGCAAATTCTTTTTTGGCGGAGATCCTACTTTTAGGCAAAGGATCTCCATACCGTTTTTTTTTGTACTTTTGCATACGGTTGTAATGGTTTTAAGTCTATTAAATCTTTTTCAGCCTGGTCTTTTCGAAGACAAATTCAGGGGCGGTCGTAACGCTCCTGAACTCTTCTTAATTGGTTATCTTTTCACATAAATTTTCCTCCCTTTTAATTCAAAATGAATATCTCCGACTAGTTCGATCGTCCGGAGTAGTTTGTCAATATTATCATATCTTGACACCGTGCCCGAGAAAGCAAAATTTTCGGGACGATAATCAAAGTAGGCTTCCACATCATACCATCGACAAATAATGTCCATAACTTCGTCAATAGGTGTATTATAAAAAGCAAATTTTCCTTCTTTCCAGGCAATGAAATAGCGCGGGTCTACAGTCGTCTTTAGAAACTTTTTGCTCGTAAATTGAAACACGGCTTGCTCAGCAGGACTTAAGTATAGGTTGTCCTGTGGGCTATCTTGAACATTTAATTTCACGCTGCCTTCCACCAAAGTTGTCACAATCGATTTGCCATAGTTTTGAAGGTTAAATGCTGTACCTAAAACTTCCAATTTCTGATTTCCCGCATGAACAATAAAGGGCACTCGTCTTCCTTGGTAGACCTGTTTAGAAACCTCAAAATAAGCTTCACCCTGCAATTGTACTTTTCTTTCATCGCCATTAAAACTAATTGGATAACGTAGTGTAGTAGCCGCATTCAGCCAAATCTTTGTACCATCCGCCAACAGTAATTTATATTCTCCACCTCGTGGCGTAACGATTGTATTGTATGCTGTCTTCTGATTGCCAGTTTCTGTGTTTTTCAGGCGATAGGATATGATACCTTTGTCCGATTTGATAATTTCAAATGCACCATTATCTATGATCGTATCCAATTTCAATTTTTCGAGATCTATATGCTCGCCACTTTCTAAAATTATCTCGGCTTTTTGGGATCCGGGAACTACCGTCTGTAGATTGTTGGTTATTGACCGGTCATCCGGTCTATTTTCTTGCATAAAGAAGAAGATCGAGGCGGATATACCTACTAGCAACAATATAGCTGCGATACTGACATTTTGTAGAATGTGAATTGATGATTTCTTTGTTGTTGGGCTAGAAACAACTTGATCTTTTATTCTCTTATCTTGAATGATTATCTTAAAAAGATTATCATGCGCAACTTGATTGTCTGGAGACGGCTCTATCTCTCCTTCATCCATAAGCTGTTGCCACGCTTTTAAAAAATCTGGATCATTGAGATAATTCGCAAAATTTTGCTTTGCACGCTCGTCTAATGTTTTTGCCAAAAATTGGCTGATAATAATTTTATATGCTTCTACTTTGGACATCCTTATCTAGTGTACTCTATAATATTATTCGTACAACTAGGATCAATGAACTAGTCAAAAGATATTTTTTATTAAAAAAAGGATTAAAAGTAAGCTATCAAGTTTCAAACGTACAAACTGGCACGCTGCTACAAGATGGTTACGGACGGTATTTTTGGAAATACCAATTTCTTCGGAAATTTCTGCATAGCTCATTTCCTCTATTTTGCTCTTATAAAAAACAAGTTTTTGCTGTGGTGGTAAGCAGGATACAATCGTCTTGAGTACTTTATCTAAATCTTTATGAGCGATCGTCCGCTCTAATTCATCACTCAATTCATCCCATTCTGCCAATTGTGATACTTGATATTTTTGTCTAGACAGCTCTTTTCGAAACAAAGTGATGGCCGTTCGTTTTGCTACTAAAAATAAAAATGGAAAGATAGCTTCCGCAGAGGGGATTGAATTACGTTTTAGAAAAAGTTGTACAAAAATCTCTTGCATAATCTCCTCCACGTCTAAGTCGGACGAACATACACGACGTACCTTGTGATACATCAAAGGCCTATAAAAATCAAAAATCTTTTTAAAAACCTTTTCGTCTCCCAATTTAAAGCGATTAAACTCATCAAGACTCAATGGAACTGCATTTAAATCCATGGTTATATTTTCCCTAGGTTACACTTGGTCTAAGCAACAAAACTCATATTAAATCTATATAAATGCAAGGTTATTTCAAAATGAAATGTGAGGATCCGAAATTTCAGTCGGTAGATGGCATAAATCCGCAAAACGAATTGCATTTATTCGCCCTGTTGTACAGCACTAAGCTCTTTAACTTTTGCTTCAATGAGCTTATTATAATTTTCCAGTTGTGACTGGTATTGATTTGTATCCTCGGATATTGTTTTGTAAAGTAATTCATAGCTCTTAATTCTCAATTCACAATATTCTTTTAAAAGCTTGTTTCTAGTTCTGATTTCAACAGGTAACTCCAAGTCATTAAAACTCTCAAGAAGCTTTATGTTTTCGTTCCAATAATGAATCCCTTTGTCTTTAATGCCGTAAAGTATCTTATCGTTAGGTGTATTCGATGGCAAATTAAACACGTCCAATGCCATTTCTTCCATGGAAACAAAGTCTTTGATTTTCGAATCATATATTCCAATATCATTCGGTAGTTTTTTGTAAACAACAAAAGAAAAAACAAGAATCACAATTGATAACAAACCAATTGTTCCAAATTTCAATCTCTTTTCTTCAGGCTTTCTTAAGCTTGGAATGAACGCATAACCGATAACAAGGCCACCTATTAATCCCCCAATATGAGCGGCATTGTCTATGCCCTCTTTGACTCCATTGACTAAATTATAACCGACGAAAATCACAATACTCATCAATAACGCCTTTCGTGCTGTTTTCTCGATGAGATTAGTTGTTAGCATGGCAAGAAAAACGCCGTACATTCCAAATATAGCACCCGAAGCACCAGCACTAATAGTGAGGTCGTTCCACCACAAACTTGCTATACTTGCGGTAATTCCTGTGAGTAGATAAGCGAGAATAAACCGTGTCCTCCCCAGATGTGGTTCCAATAATACACCGATATAAAGAAGAGCATACATATTCATTAAAAGATGGAAAATCCCGATATGCAAAAAGCAGTTTGCTATAAGCCGCCACCATTCACCATCTAATGTCATAGGCTTAAAATTTGCCCCCCAATTTAATAGGCTTTCACTCGTTGGCTGCAGGATATTTACACCGCTCATTGCCATTAAAATGAAAATTAAAACATTGATATCTAAAAGGATTGGCGTAACAAAAAATCCTTGAGTTGGCTTGAAAATAGAGAAAAAACCGCTAATTTCCTCTTTTGTAGTTCCCCGATGTAACTTTAATAAATCATCTTCCGGCGAGACAAGCGGATCGTTTAGTGCTAGATATTTAACATTGAGCTCTTCTTTTGTTAACGTGGGTTTTAATGCTTCGAAAGTAGAAATAAAATTGGCAATGTTTTTCTTATTCCGCCCCCAATCCATCAGCTCACTCCCAATGGACGCACTCCGAATGGTTGCAATCCCGTCTTCTATTTTAATTTTGATTTCCGCATCTGTAGAAAACATGCCGTTATCTGTGTATCCAATAAGTCCGTTGTCACTTAAGTAACTAATCTGCCAACCTACTTTTCTTGCTGATTCGTTTGCAAGAACAAGGAATTGCTGTTGTGTCAAGTCATTAAGTGGAAAGTCTTCAACGTGCTTAGGTGTAAATCCGAATGCCATATCTATTATTCTTTACATATTGTATTATAATCAGTTACAGAGAAACAATACATCAACGACAGCGTTAGATAAATTAAATAAAGGTTAAATTGAGCGAGAACCCGACGCATATGTTTCCACTGCAGCTAACTTAGCAAAAAAAACAGTTACTTTCACTTCATATATCCGCTACATCTATAGTTATGCTTCCGCACAGTATGGGACTTTATTTGTTATGTATGCTCCTGTATTAATAATTTATGATATAATAATCCAATAAAGTATCTTTGTAGACATGTTAACCCTTTTATGAAAGAATCATATATCCTTTGGCTTGTATCATTGTGTTTTCTTGTTTCCTGTAAAAAAGTCGAAAAAGTTGTTGAAACAATCCCTGACACCAATCCCATTCGTATTGAAACATTGATTAATGGCAATGCAGATGAGTCAAAAATCACATTTTCCGGTCGCATATTATATCTAAATGATGAAAGCATCATTGATCATGGATTTGTTGTTGAATGCCAAAAATATTACGATACAAGCATAAAAGAATTGGTTTATTCCCTAGGATCAATGGCCAAAACTGGAATGATTACACATACCATCCAAACTCCAAAAGAAATCCTGAATTCGAACTCGGTTAAATATTACTATTATATCAAGACGGATAAGGGTATTTATAAAGGGGAAACGACAAGTCTCCTATTTTATTGGCCTGACATTGAATATAGAGATGATATTATTGCCTATGCCAATGATAAAATTACCATCACCGGAAATTTTGAAAAAGTAAAGGATAATTACACTTTGAATATTAATGACGATAACAATAGACAGGAAATTCCATTTACACTGGGCAAAGACCTCAAAACCCTGGTCTTTCAGTTACCTGCTAATCTGACGCATGGCAGCCGCCTGAGTTTTATCCTCCAGAATAAAGCATATCCAACTGGACTATATAGTAGCTCGTTGTTAGCAACCGTAAAGGTCGTAGGCAAACTAAATGAACCGACCAACTACAATTTTATGTACAACGATAAAATTATGTTAACAGGTCCGGGATTGGGCGGGGCTCTGAAAGAACCTTTCTATATTCTTTTCGGCGACCGGTCCTTCCCCTATGAATCCGAAATGAATTTGATAAATTTAACCTACGGACAGCCGGCAGACAAGTATACAATAGGATATTTTAATGGAAAAGATACTGTTTTTTTTAAGCAAAAAATCCAAATTAAACAGCCTCTCCCCAATGCATTATATTTTAATGATACTGAATTCCACCCCGGCGGTACAGGAACTTTCTCAGGTGTAGATTTCTCAGCATTCGGACAACAAGATCTCTCGACTTATAAGGTAGGCAACAAAAGTGCATACGTCAGTTTGAATTGGACCGGAATACATAAACTTACTATTGGAGATCTACCGGAAGGTGAGTATACGCTTTCCGCAAGCAGTCCGTTTTTTAAATTTACGAGCGAGGCAAAATTAAGGGTCAAAAAACTGCAAGTAACGGGTATCGATCAAAATAAAGGCTACTATGGTAACCTATTCAGGATCAATGGCAATTTCAAGGCAAACGCCTCCTATCAGGTTAGATTGGGGAATCAAGATGCGTCCACTGTTTCGGTACAAAATGGCCAGCTGACTATTGCTATACCTCCGATTGCCGCCGGAATTTATCCAATTTCAGTAGGCTATCATGGAAGTGGTGGTACAGAATATATGGACAAAACGAAGCTGAACCTCGAGGTTTTAGCTCCGGTCTTTTCGGATTTCTACCCGAAAAAAGGAAAAGCCGGAGACCAGATCACCATTGTGGGAAAGGGGATTTATTATGGTATGATCTATTTTGGAGGCAGAGTAGTATGGCGTGAATCGGGTGAAGAGGAAATCAAATTTACCATCCCCCGAGATATTTCTTACAAGGGAAAAATAGAAATCAATCTTCTTTTTGGCGATAAATGGGTAAAAGGTAAGGAAACTTTTGAATTAATTTAAGATTTTAACAGTGATATGCTACGCTATATAAAACAGCTCAATATATTATTTTTTGTCATGGTGTCCAGTCTCACACTGCTCACTGTGGCGTGCAAGAAAGTTCAGGAGATAGAATATGTGTATTCTGCCGAAGAAAAAATAGTTGTCCGGACAGGACATACGGAGGAACTGAGCAAAAAAAGCGTCACCTTATTCGGTCAAATAGATTCGATAGCGGACCAAAAGATAATAAGTTATGGCTTTATTATAAAAACTATCGATCAATACGCTATAGAACGGAAAGAACAGGAGATCGAAGTGGGTAAAAATACAGTAGGTCCAACGATCAAATATACGTATCAACCAAATGAGCCCTTTGATCTAGATCTCAAATATACCTACAGCTTGTATGTAAGGACTGAAAAAGGATACTATAGGGGTGAATTTAACTCCTTTCAGATCGGTGGCTTTTTGATCGACCCTGTCAAAATGATAAAAGCAAAACCCGGTGAAGAAATTGTAGTTCAAGGCGATTTTAAGTTGATAGATCAAAATTACAAATTCTTCTCTTACTTCGCTGATGCGGTATCAAACGCTAGCCAGAGCCTAGAAATACCCTACACCATAGCACCAGATAAAAAGTCTATCCGTTTTCAGGTACCGAAAACGAACGGATTATATCATGGGCAGGACATCAGCTTTTCATTTAAACGCAGGGAGTATCCTTATGGCGATTTTTACTACAATATTGCTCAGGTAAAAATTCTGGGACAGCTACTTCCTCTGGTTAAAACAAATTTTAAACCAATCGAAGTAATGGACATCTTGGGGCTCAACCTCCCCGATTTCCGTCATCCGAGCAGTGATTTTAAAATTATATTGGGTGATCTACAGATTCCATTCACAAGTCAGCTACAATTTAATCAAATAGAAAATCTAAAAGGCAACCGTTTCAAGTTCGGCTATACCAATGGTGTGGAAACGGTGATCTTTAAAGAGGAAATCTTATTTTATGTTCCGGATTTAGCGAAGATTAGTATTGAACAATCTTTTGTTCATCCCGGAGCGAAATGTATAATCCAATGGCCTGAATTTTGGGATTTCCAATCGGGGATGTACTTTGATTATACTTTTGGAAACCTACCAGTGGAACCTCGACAAACCGGAAATGAATCCCTTATTTTCGAAGTCGGCGATTTAAAAGAAGGCAGCTATTCGTTCCAGATCAAAGACAGATTTTATGACATCAGTCTCCCCCAAAAGATTGTGGTCAAGAACTTCGATTGGGTGTCAAGTGATAAAACTAACGCCTATGAAGGAGATCGGATTACGCTTTATGGAAATTTCTCAAAAGGGAATATATACAGCCTACAGGGTAGCAATAATATCTATTGGGATGCTGTATGTGATAAGGATGGAGAAGCATACTTTACATGGTTTCTGTCGAACTTTGGATCCAATAAGATCAGTATAGGCTATCAGAATTCTGCGGGGGTGTATTCTTTCAGCGACAAAAAACTAGCAATCAATCCAATGGGAATCACTCTGGAGAGTTTTGCTCCCTCCAGTGGCCTACCGGGATCGTTGATCCATGTCAAAGGTAAGAGCATAAAATATGCACAAAAAATCCGTTTCGGTGATTATGAAATTGTACCCATACCGGTCAGTGCTGATGAAATCATGTTTACCGCTCCAATGATGTCCAGTAAAGGAAAATTTAGAATATCAGCCGATGCTGCAAACAAAATCTATCAATCAGACTCTTATTTTGAGCTCTTGTAAGTTTTATAGAATTGAGAAAATATCATAATCGTGAAGAATAGACTGATCGGGGCAAAAAATTTAAGCCCAAACATCATTGCCTAGTGGAATATGCTCGATATCGTCATTATCAATAGATAGAGAGCTTTTGCTTTATTGCTCATTCCAAATTCTATAAAATTCTTCCTTGGTTATAAAGTCTTTATCTTCCAAATCAAGTTCATCCAACGATTGGTCGTATAAATTGGAAGTGTTTTCTCCGGGATTTTCTAAGGACAAAAAGGCCCTGCCTTCGGGCGTAATTTCAACCTGCGCTATGGCTTCTCCATTTTGAAAATGTAGATAAAACAATATATCTTCCTCATCCCAATATTTTTTTACAAATACTTCTTTCATCTTACTTGAATATTGAAGATACGTGATTGACAATTCTTCCCTCTAAAGGTATTAAATTGGTTCCCAGAACTAAAATTTTCAATCACAAACTCGATTGTCAAAACTATGAAGATTTCCTAAACTATCTGTATAAAATTTTAGTGAAGCAGGAGTAGCATCATAAACTGTACTATTAGTGAAAATATAATCCGACATTAATTACAGCTCATACTCATGTTAATATCTTAAGTAATCAAATCACTTCCTGAAAAGGATTTGGAAGAGGGGATCAGGGCATTGGAAGATGTTATTATAGACTATTGTCACTAAAAACAAGTTAAAGGCAAATTCAATAGCAAAATATTTTATGTATTACATAAGTTTCAATACCTTAGCAATATATTAGTGTCCTTTTGAAATCTACCGCAATCCTGGTAATTAAATTTTTGGAATAAATAGCTTTACTTATCAAGAGAGATAAAGCATTTTGCATAAACCCTGAATTCAACTATAGAATGGTTTAAAGACAAAATTCCTTGTTTTATTATATTATGAAATTGGAACTGGAAAAATATAATGAATGTAGTGACGAGCAGCTCTTCGGGCTTATAAAGTTTAACGACACACATGCGTATAAAGTACTATATAATCGTTTGTTTTATGTACTATTTGTGCACGCTTTGCATAAACTGTCATCCAAAGAAGATGCGCAAGATCTCACGCAGGATCTTTTTATGAACCTATGGAATAAACGTACGCAAATCATTATCGAAGGAAAAGTCATCAATTTTCTTTTCGTATCCCTTAGAAATAGTATTATCAACTATTATATAAAAACTAAAAAACAAAATGAACGTCAGGAGCTCTATCATTATTTTAAAGCTCATTTTGAAGCAACAACTGACCGAACAATTCATAAAAACGAACTTGAAAAAATCATTCAGAATGAAATAGATGCTCTTCCGCTAAAGATGAAACAGATCTATTTGCTCAGCAGACATCAGGAACTCTCCCATAAGGAAATTGCCGACCTGATGTCCATATCCGAATTAACGGTCAAAAAGCAGGTGGCCAATGCTCTCAAAATACTTAAGAAAAAAATTAATTACGTACTTTTTACTTTTTTTTAAATTTCGTCTACTCCCTTCGGTCATCAGCCTTGTCCTGTTTATAAAAGCCCATTTAGACTGCAATGACAGAAAAAGAAATTACAGACCTTTTAAAACGATATACGGATCAAAAATGCACGCAAGATGAAATAATTCTTGTCGAATCTTGGTATAATTCACTGGAGTATAAACATCCGCTCCAAGTAAATGAATTCGAGGAAATCAAGCTTCAGACCTGGCATTCACTCAATACTGAACCTCTAAAAAAGAGGAGCTTTTATCAATATGCAGCGGTGTTAATCGGCCTCTTGCTTCTGTCTACTGCTTCTTACATGATTATCCTACAGTATAAAAAAGACATTTCCCATACACCAACCACAATTCAGACCGTGGGATATGGAGCGACATTATTTTTGGGTTCGAAAGATTCGATTAATCTGAGTGCGCTACACATTGGAGAAACAATAAATACGAACGGCATCAACGTAAAAAAACTTGATAATGGAATGATTTCATATGAAGTTCAATCCGATATTAAAAACACGGGTGAATTAAACAAATTGATTGTCCCCCGGGGAAGTCAATTTAAAATAAAGCTCGCTGATAGCTCGCTGGTCGTTGTCAATTCTGAATCCGAACTTGAATTTCCGTCTCAATTTGCAGGAAGTGAACGTAGGATAAAAATGGTTGGCGAAGGATATTTTGAAATTACCAAAAATAAATATAAGCCTTTTATCGTATCATCCAAAGAGCAAGAGGTCACTGTACTGGGGACTAAGTTTAACATACAAGCCTATCGTCATGAAAAAAATATAACCACTTCCCTTCTGGAAGGAAAAGTCCGGATCTCGACACCTACAGGACAGGTGATTCTTCTCCCCGGCGATCAAGCGCTCTATAACGGTCAACACATGCTCGTCTCCAAGGCCAAAACCACATCCGTCACCTCATGGAAAGAAGACATCTTTGTATTCGATAGTGAGCCGCTGGGCAAAATCATGCAACAATTGTCCAGATGGTACAATGTCGATGTTAGATTCGAAACGAAAGAAACTGCCAAAATAAGCTTTACCGGAAGAATATCGAAATATCAAACGATCGATCAGGCCCTACATCTACTTGAAATGACTGGAAAAGTCAAATTTAGGATTGACAACCAAACAATCCATGTAAAAGCGAACTAACTTAACACTAAATTTTATGAACATTAAGTATTTTAATCATGTAAGATTTTATCTTACATTGTTACTCCTTACTGCTTTCTTTACGGACTTTTCTGTCGCTGCCCATGCGCAGAAAATCACCCTAAAGACACATGAAAGCAATCTAAAAACGGTGATCAAAAAGCTTGAGGATCAAATCTCCTTCCGCTTTTTGTACGCCGATGATATGTTAAAAAACACATCTCCTGTGACCTTATCCGTTAAAGATAAGAATCTCCGCGATGTACTGACAGATATTTTCCAGGCACAGCCCCTATCCTTCCAGATCGAAGATAAAACCATTATCATCAAGAACAAGATGCAGCAGTTGGGCTCTGTATCCGGAACGATCAGACGCATAGAAGACAATGCTCCCATGTCGGGAGTAACAATCAAAATAGTCGGAAAAGGACTTGATCTGCTCACGGTCTCTGACCCAAAAGGAAATTATACCTTTGCTGATATTCCTTACGGTACCTATCAGCTTTCCTATAGCTATATCGGCTATCTGACCACCGCATCCATGATCCATTTAAATGCCTTAAAATTAAATCAGGATATGACCATGCGTATCGCTGACGCCAGATTGGATCAGGTTGTTGTTATCGGATATGGAGCCAAACAACAAAAGGATCTGACGAGTTCAGTTTCTTCTATTAATCAGGAAAAATTAGCAGATTTTAGTAATAATGCGGCAACATTCGAGTCTATTTTGGGGGGCGCCGCAAAAGGTGTCATGGTGACACAAAACTCTGGCGCACCTGGTTCAACAGCCAAGCTCAATATCCGCGGCATTACTTCGCCCTTGTCGGGCAGTACCAATGAACCTTTATACGTGATCGATGGAGTGCCTTTTTTTATCGATGGATATTCTGATTTTCCAACGATCAACCCACTTTCAAATATACCAGTTTCGGAAATCGAAAGTATTGACATCCTAAAAGATGCTGCTGCAACTGCGATTTACGGATCTCGTGGGGCGAATGGCGTAATCATTGTCAAGACCAATCGCGGAAAGAAAAATAGACCATTTTCAATTTCCGCAGATTACACGCATTCTATCAACAACCCGACGCGCATGTACAAGCCGTTGTCTTTCGAACAATTTAAAGATGCGCAAAACACCATTATCCTAAATACAATAAATGGCATCAATGAGGGTAAAATTGACCCCTATGAAGCCTACTACAATCAAATACCGGCTATAGAACAAATGGCTTTTGTCAGCCCTTTAGCAGATGACGGATTTGGCACTCCATTACAATATCGCTATGATGGATTAAACAATGATGCCTTCGGACCGGGCAATACTGACTGGACAAAAGTAATTCGTAATAAAAATGCCCGTACTTCGCAATTTAACCTCTCTTTAAATGGAGGATCAGACAACAGCAATCTGGCGTTCAACTTTAATACATTCGATCAGGAAGGATTATATATCAACAATGGCCTCAAACGCTACAGCGGTCGTCTATCGTTCGATAGCAACATTACAGAGCGTCTGACTGCCGGAGCCTCATTATCTTATGCTTACAGCACACTAAAATATGGGCAGCAGTTGTACGCCGAAGGTAATACAAAACCTTGGCTGGTAAGACCTGATGTCGAGCCATACGATGCGAACGGTAACTTCAACCGCATTGATGGTTCGCTAATGTATGGCGCCCCTGTATTGTTATCAAGTCCTTTGGCTCAGCTCAGCAATCGCGGATTAAATAATATACACCAATTTTTGGGGGCAGCTTATGCCGAATATGAAGTGCTCAGGAATTTTAAATTGCGTGGTGACATCAGTATTGCCTCTTACAATGGTGGCGCCAGTATTTTTGCGCCGACCTACACACAGGACGACTTTACGGCTTTTGGCAGTAACCTATACGCGACATTGAATACAAATACATCCAATAACAGTAATACGAGTCTAAATTTCAGGGCGGATTATAATTGGAAAAAGAATGGTCATCAATTATATACGATGGCTGGCATCGGATTTGACCGCTCCAAGAATTCTGGCGATTCAAATAGCTACGAAGAATTTCCGGACAATGAAATTCTGACAGATCCGGGATCGGCTGCCAGAAATACATTTTTCACATATTACAGGGCCGATCAAGGGTTAAATTCCATTTACAGCAGATTAAGCTATAAATACAAAGATCGTTATCTGGCTGAAGCAAATTTCCGTACGGACGAATCTTCTAAATTTGGTCCTGGGAATAAACGAGCATATTTTCCGTCTTTATCCATTGGCTGGCGGATCAATAATGAACAATTTATGGCAACGGCAGACTGGATCAACGACCTGAAACTACGCCTGAGCTGGGGTAATACCGGCTCGACCAATATTAATAACTTCTTATATCGTCAATTTTTTGTACGTGGTTCCAATGACCTTTGGGGTGGCAAACCGGCGATTGTATTAGATCCGAATGTGCCTAACCGTGATGTCAAATGGGAAAAAACACGCGAATACAATACAGGATTGGATTTTGCGCTTTTTGACAATCGCTTTACAGGTAGTTTTGATCTATATGACCGCTACACGACTGGTGCATTAGCACCGGCACCGATAGCATTGGAAGCCGGTTCTAGCACCTATTCAGCTAATATCATCGATATGAGCAATAAAGGCTTTGAAATCGAATTGGGTTATGATCTTATCAAAAAGCAGGATTTCACCTGGAATCTATCATTTAATATTGCGCGCAACCGAAATAAAATCGAACATTTAAACGGTGCAAATATTAACGCTTACTCCTTAGATAGCTACATAGAGGGCTATCCTGCTGGTACTAGAAGGGGATATTTAGTCGAAAAAATCTTCGACTCGCAGGAGGAAATCGATGTCCTGAACAGTAATTCACCGACAGGGTATTACCAAAATATGGCTACAGGTACCGGCGATTATAAATATAAGGACCTTAATGGCGACGGTGTAGTCACTACCGATGACCGCGAAGTCATCGCGACTGCACAACCCAAATATTTCGGAGGTTTTTATAATCGTTTACATTATAAAAACTTCAATTTTTCTTTTGTTTTTCAATATTCCCAAGGAGCATCAGCCATAATGGAAGACTTTCAAACTAGCCTCTTTGGAATGTTAGGTCAGAGTCTACAGCAGGAAATTTACGGCGATATGTGGTCAGCGACCAACCCGGACGCCCATTTCGCCAAAATAACCTATTATGATCCGGCGTCCAACTCAAGAACTTCTGACCGTCTGGTATACGAGACATCTTTCCTGCGTCTTAAAAACATCAACTTAAGTTATACCCTACCAACCACACTAACGAAAAAATGGCGCGTCAATCAGGTATCGGTGTTTGCTTCGGCGTCCAATCTATGGACTCTGACTAAATGGCCAGGGTTAGATCCTGAATTTGTCGGAACATATATTACCACAAGTACATCCAGTAATGATGCCTATCCGATGCCAAAAACATTTTCTATGGGCATTAAAGCAGCATTTTAACATACAATCAACATGAAAATAAAATATTTGGGAATGTTACTGGCAGGATCATTGGGAATGAATTCCTGCTCTATGGTGGGTGGTATCGACGATATCAAACCTTACTATAAAATGGAAGAAGACAATGTCGTCTATAATCTGGAATCAGCAGAGTCTGTTTTGCGCGGTGTATACAAAAGCTGGCGAGCGTTTAACGTATCTTCTTTCCGCCTATACATGTCCATTCTTTCGGGTACCTCCGCAAGCAAAGGTGGTGGATTGACCGGAGGCCAGGAGTTTGTAACCAATAGTGTACAGGCCAATAATATAGCTCTCGTCAATATTTATCAGGGATCTTACCTGACAATTAACACAGCAAACAATTTGATTCAGCTGATGCAAAGAGGGGATGCAAAAGGTGCTCCCGAACAACGTGTCAGAGAAATCATCGCCGAATGTAAGATTCAGCGTGCACTTGCCCATTTTCAGCTCCTCCGTCATTTCGGTTATTTTTTTGATCTGTCTTCACCTTATGGAATTGTATTGAGAAATACACCTTTTACAGGGACGGAAACTTCAGCACGTGCAACCGTACAGGAAAGCTACGATTTCATACTGACGGATCTGAACGAAGCTATTGCCAATGCACCGCAAAATAATGAGCTCCATTATTATGTTACAAAAGCCACCGCCAAAGCCCTGAAAGCAAAAGTTCTCTTACATATGCGCAACTACAATGAAGCTGAAAGCCTTGCTAAGGAGGCTATTGATTTAGCTGAGGGCAATGGCTACCGACTGGAAGAGTCTTTTAGAAGCATCTTCGTCAATGGTTATAATTCTCCTGAGGCACTTTTCGCTACCTATACCGAAGGCGCTATGGAAAGTGCATCCGATCTGATTGCCCGTACCACTTATAGTGAATACACCAAACGTATGGCAGATATACTGGTGGCTGGTGATAACGATGGAAATCTTAATACCGGAGAAGGTTATGACCAACGTTTTTATTTGATGTTCAATCCAACACTCGCAGGGGCTCAGGGCAATGGAAAACATCCTTATTCGACCAATGGAACGGGAAAGCACAACACGCAAATGATACTACGTCTCGGTGAAATCTATTTTATCCATGCCGAAGCTGCTGTCCGAAACGGTCACTATGATATTGCGCGTCAAAGTTTTCAAACCATGGCCTCACGTGTTGGATATCCTGCAGATTATGTCAGTAAGATCAGTAACAACGCTCTCCTGACCGCTATCTTTCGACACAAGGTATTAGAATTATTTGCAGAAAATGGCGAAGACTGGTTTGATTTTGTCCGCTACTATCACGAAAAAAACATGGATTTAAATGCGATCAAAGCAACGATCAAATCGGACACCCAATTAGTATTGCCCCTTCCACAAACTGCATTGGCAGGGAATAATCAATTGCAACAGAATCCACTTTAAAAACCCTGTTTCTTTGCTGACTTGAATAAATCAGTGGGAACATACAACATTTAATTACATAAGAACAAAAGAAAATCAAAAAAAGATATAATCTAATGAAAAAACTATTTTTAACTCTTTCCTGCAGTGCACTTGTACTGATCACCTACGCCCAACAGACATATTCTTTGGCTGGAAAAATTAGGGGAGAAAAAGCGAATGGGCAAACTGTTAGTCTATGGGCCGACAATGAACAAAAGAAAATTGGCAGTGCGGTCATCAAAAATAATAGCTTTCAAATCAAAGGGGCCATACATGATCCCGAATTGGTAAGAATCACTATTGCGCCTACTGAAAACTCCGACAAAAAATTGTGGAAAGCAAGCCACTTCTACTTAGATAAGGGAAATGTTCAGCTGGCCGGCCATATCGATAGCCTTCCTTCCTATTATTATAACCCGAATTTGCCAAACCAAAAACCTATCATTGAAGGTTCTCAAGCGCAAAGCTTGGCGGATCAATTAAATCGAAGCATTACTGACCAAAAACAGGTGCTAAGTAAACTAGACAAGGCCTATATGCAGGAGTATCACCTTCCGGCAATCGATGGAAAATTTAATACAGATCGGGGAATTGCCATTCTTGAAAAAATGGCACCGTATAAGAAAACGGTTTTCGAAAAAAAATGGGCATTTATCACAAATAACCCAACAGCCCGGGTTGCTTTAGATGAAGCCTCCTATATGGTGATGGGCTATGGGGAAGAAAGTCTCTCCAAAATACAAATGGATGAACTCCTTCAGATCTTTGAACCATCTTGGCATGGAAAAAAAACATTTATTGATTTGCAGACTGCAATCACAAAAGCCAAAGCAACTGCGATTGGATCCAACATATTGGATGGCCCAATCTTAGATAAAGAAGGAAACAAGGTACAGTTAACCTCTGTATTTCCGAAAGACAAGAAATACATTCTACTTGAATTTTGGGCTTCATGGTGTGGTCCATGCAGAGGTGAAATTCCACATTTACGACATACCTATGCAACATGGAAAGACAAAGGTTTTGACATCGTAAGTATCTCTCTGGATGAGAAAGAAACGGACTGGAAAAAAGCAATGACCGAAGAAAATATGGTTTGGCACCAATACAATGCCCGAGAAGGTTTCAACAGTAAGATTGCCGAAAGTTACGATATCCAAGGCATTCCATACGCTTTGCTTATCGACTCAAATGGCACAATTATAAAACATGGTATGCGCGGAGCCAGTTTAGACCAAGCGTTGGAAGAATTAATGCGGTAATTAATTCGCCCTTCAAAATTATTAAATTATCATGCGGGCGAGTTTGTGGCCCGCATGATTTGCCCATATTTTCTGCCACCAGGATATAATGTTTGGATATATAGTGCCTTCAATAATTCCCTATTTTACTAAAGCATTAACATAACTAGTTTAATGACACATTATTTTGTTACCAAGAACTTTTGTAGTACAACGTCAAACCCTCTGCTCCCGTAATTATTTTTCCGTTTATCCGACCAATTCCCCCGTTCACCCATCAGTGTTATGGTTATTGTATAGGTATCGTCTTTCAATTGCGGACTGGCAAACTTAATTGCTAGATTAGGTACCAGTGCATACATATCCACAATAGATGTTAGTATATGCTGGCCATTTTTATTTTCAATCGTCACTCTTGCATAGCCCCCCGTCGGTCTAGAAAGTCCATATAAAGCTACTGCCCGACCATGAAAACTCATGGTCAACTGATCACCGCGCCGGTTTGAGCTGATCGTGTGCAAACTGTCCTGCTTCCAATTACCTTTACGGGTAACCTGTTTTGATGTCGTCAAGTCGATGGATGCTTCTCCAGGTGTTGACATGCGATACTCTCCCGTCTGCAAATTAAGCTGCCATGCGTCATAGAAAATAGGTAATCGTAGCTTATTCCCTTCAAAAGACAGTGGTTGCCATACATAGGTCCCTGCCGATTTTTGCTTAGGAAAAGACCAACGATCGCCCATATACATCCACGTTGTCGTTTTTGTACCTTGAATTGGCAAGACAAAGGTACATTGTGAATTCCAGGTCAAAGAACCTTCTGGAGCGAACAATCCCTGTTTTTCCCAAGGTCCAGTCAAAGACCGCGAAGTATAATAATAATTGTCATTACGTTCCCAACTTGTCAAATTAGATCCCAGAAAATAATATAGGTCATTCTTTTTGAGCATAGTCGGTGATTCAAAACCAGCCCCCATCGCCTCATTCAGTTTCTTTTCGACATGTTTATAATCCGCGCCCAATAGGTAAATTTCCCCTCCATGGATCAAAATATATCCTCGTCCATCATCATCCTGAAAGCTCCCCATATCCCATTTTCGAATAGGCTGTCCATTATAAAGCAAAGGTCCTTGGAACTGATAAGGTCCTGTAATTCTGCTTGCTGTAGCATATCCAACAAATTGATCTTTGTAGTTGAGCGAATCCACATGCATATACATAATGTATTCTCCAGTTGTCGGTGACCGCATTACCTTTGGTCGTTCGCCAACTCGATTCGGTCCTAGCTTCCCAGCGGGCTGTACCGGAAGTGCCATACTTTCAAATCGCCAATTCGACAGATCTTTGGAGGAGTAGCAGGAAAAGCCATTGAATACATTGGCTGAGTCCGTTTTATATTCGCCAAATAGAAAATAAGTATCCTTTTCTTTGATGATGCAACCACCACGTGCGCTCACAGTTTTTCCTTGCGCATCAATCCATGGCACCCCTGAATAAATGGCATCGTAATGTCCCTGCACTTGGCCTTCTACAAAAAAAGGTGCCAGCAGCAGAAACCAACTTAATATTGATTTTGTTGCAAACATCGTTACGAGACAATATCTATAAATCCCCAAAAAAAACTATCATGTCCTATCCTGCCTAAAACACAATTTCATTTACATCTTCAATGCATCAATCGTTATGAACCTCTCAGCCATTTCGGAGCTATCATCAATCCACCGCCTTCTGATTTTTGTCCCTTCCCTGGAAAAATTAATATTTCATGAGATTTGACAGTTCTAATCTGTCTTACAATGATGTTCTCATTCGATTACTAAAAAAAATACTAAAAAATGAACTACATTACAACACAGTAACCCGTCCACTGTGATCAAAATGAATACAAGAAATAAACAAATGCGGCTAGTTGACTGGAATTATCAAAAGGGAGTGAGTAGTTTTTTTATTTTGGGTGTCTTAAAGGTAAATGACAACATGAAATATGATAAAGTTGACTGAAAGTGAATCAAAATACAACAATCTGGAAGAGTTAAATACCGCTGAACTGTTAAACTATATGAATGATGAGGACAATACAGTGCCCCAGATCATAAAGAAAGTGATTCCACAGATTGAAATTCTTGTAAATGAGATCGTCACAAAGCTTAAAAACCAGGGTCGGTTGATTTATATTGGCGCTGGAACGAGCGGCCGACTAGGTATTTTAGATGCCTCAGAATGCCCCCCAACATTCGGTGTCTCCAGCGACGTCATTGTTGGATTAATTGCCGGTGGAGACACAGCTATAAAATATGCGGTCGAAAATGCGGAAGATAATAAGAGTGCCGCGTGGGAAAGCCTCAAAAAAATAAACGTTTCAGAGACAGATTTCGTCATCGGTATTTCGGCATCGGGGTCGACTCCTTATGTATTGGCCGGACTGCAGGCAATGGCATCCATGGGTATCACAACAGGATGCATCGTCTGCAACGCGGGAAGTGAAATCGCGCGGACAGTGGATTTTCCGATTGAAGCAGTCACTGGCCCCGAGTTTATTACAGGTTCGACTCGCATGAAAGCAGGGACAGCACAGAAACTAATTCTCAACATGATCAGTACATCGGCCATGATTCAGTTGGGCAAGGTCAAAGGCAACAAAATGATAGACATGAAGATCTCAAACGATAAATTGATAAAAAGAGGCGTACTTTTTATCATGGACGAACTCGGCTGTACGGAATATCAAGCATTAACCAATTTGCAGAAATACGGTAGCGTACGTGCTGTATTGGAGCACTATAAAGATTAGCCCATGAATAGCCAGCCACATAGTTCACACTTGTCCACGCTGTTTGAAAAGATCAATCAGGGCGATAAGCAAGCCTTTAATGAATTCTATTCCTGCTACGCATCAAGATTCCTGAATTTTGCAACGCAAATGCTTGCGGATACCGATACGGCGGAGGAGGTCGTGTCGGATCTCTTTGTACAGATATGGACAAAAAGAGCGATAATCCGAGAAATCCAAAAACCACAGCTATACCTCTATAAGTCCCTGAAAAACGGCTGTTTAAATGAAATCCGAAAGAACGTTTATGCCAGTCAAAGCATTGATAATGAACTGGAGGAACGTACTGCCACTCAGGCACCCGACCCTCTCCATGTATTGATTGACAAGGAACTGCATGCCATATTGACCGAAGCCGTCAATTCCTTGCCTATGCAACGAAAAGTCATTTTTACATTGATCCGAGAAGATGGCTTAAAACAGAAAGAAGTCGCGGAGCTATTGGATATTTCGCTTCGAACAGTAGAAAATCAACTCTACAGGGCCATCAAATACCTCTCCAACTATATCGAAGTTTACTGGAAGAAGGAGCAGTCAATCATGAACAAATCAAATTTCAACCGTTTTTTATTGTCACTTTTCTGGTAGGCAGTTAAACAGTTCTCAAAAATAAACACAATGGACAAAGACGATTTTTTAAGATTATTCGCAAAAAAGTTAGCCGATGGGCTGACCGCAAGTGAACAATTGGATTACGATCTATATCTGGTAGAGCATAAGCAAGAAAAAGAGATAAGTCTCCTGTTAGAAAGATTTTACCACAAACCGAAACGCAACAAATCGACTAATAAGGATAAACTAGATTCCATATGGAAGAAAATAGATGCAGCGGAAGACCCGACGGCAAAAACTAAAAACTACCGTAAAATGGTCTTTCTATTTGGGAGCATAGCTGCAGCTCTGCTAATTTTCGTTCTGCTCGGCATCAAATACTTCAATTCCACCCATCTTGGCAGACCTGTAATCCAAGAATCCGGAACGCAGATCATCTCTCTTGTATTGAAAGATGGAACAAAGGTAACCTTGGATAAACATGCAACATTAAGCTACAATAGTAATTATGGCAAGGATAACAGAGAGCTCCTCCTAGATGGCGCGGCATTTTTTGATGTAGCAAAGGATACCCTGCACCCTATGCATATCACTGTGGGAGATTGGAAAGTAAATGTAGTGGGAACGAGTTTTACCATAAAGCCAAACTTGTCCAAGGATGAATCAGAACTGGTATTATACCATGGAAAGGTTCAGTTGTTCCATAATGATTCGCCAGATCATATTTTTACCATCACGCCGGGAGAAAAGGCCATATGGAAGCAAAAAGCACCGGGAGGAGTTCCAAATCTGGCCATCAATAAACTGAGCCTTCGTGAATTGGAGTCTAGCAGACTATGGGCTCAGGATTCTATTATATTCAAAAATCAATCACTAAAAGATCTGATGGAAAAAGTTGGTAAAACCTACCACATGAAAGTAATCTTTGAAAACAAGAAATTGATGAATGCTAAATTCAGTGGTGCAATTGCAAGTAAGGATCTTAACATAAATGAACTATTACACATATTAAATGTTAGCTATCCTTTTGAATATGAGATAAGAGATAGCGTGATCCTTTTACGCTAAAAAAATGAAGATGTTTACAAGATCGATTTTATCATTAATAATCACTGTATTTGGGCTGCAGTTTTGTCTAGCACAGGCACGCCATATCCGCTTGGAACCAGGTACGTATCCATTAAAAAATATCTTTGATATGATTCAAAGCCAATGTGGTTATGCAGTGTTTTACAGCGATGAGATTGTTATGGATGACATGATCCTGACGGTAGACACCAAGCAGATCACTCTAGATGATCTATTAAACAAAAAATTAAAGGATTACCATCTTGGGTATCAATTTCTCGACAAAAAAATTCTAGTGATATCTGACCTGCCTTCTAGCACATTAGAACAGCTGCGAGTAGCGAATAAAATCGAAGGACAAGTCAGTGATATAAAAAATCGACCTTTGCCTTATGCAACCGTCCGTGTTTTAAAAGGTGATTCCATAATAGGTGTTACAGTTGCAAATGAGCTGGGAAGCTTTAACATTGCCCTCCCCTCGGACCAAAGGCAACTGATGCTCGAGGTTTCTTCTCTAGGTTATAAATCAGTCAAAAAATCGTTTGACGACCTTGGCCGAACGGGCAAAGTAAAACTGACCCTGGATACCGACAATACTGTATTGGAGACGGTAACAGTGACCGAAAACCGATCTCCCTATGTTAGGCAGGCAGACCGTATGATTGTCAATGTAGAGGGGACGATACTTGCAAACGGACTATCTACACTCGACCTTTTACAGCGATCACCAAATCTTTGGGTCGACCACAACGGCAATATCAGGATCAGGGGTAACCAGTCTGTGATCGTTATGATCGATGATATTATACAACGCATGTCTACTGAGCAATTGGCAGAATACCTCCGTTCAATTCCTTCCGAAAATATTAAGCGAATAGAAATTATCTCCAATCCAGGGGCTGAGTATGAAGCGCAAGGCCTTGGTGGAATCGTAAAAATAGTCATGAAAAAGGGAACAAACGATGGATCCAAGATCATCCTACTGGCTCGCTATATACAAAATGTCAAAGATCCCTATTTTAACGGCGGTACCTTATTTGACTACAAAAATAAACGGTTCTACCTGTCCGGAGCACTCGGCTATACCAAAGATAACCAACGCTATAAGACAGATTATAACATCCAGTACCCTGACGATTCGAAATACCTGAGTAATACGCAGCGTTTTAAGAATCTCGATAGCTATAATGCCCGGCTAACAGCCAACTACGAAATTGCCAAAAACCAAAATATTGGATTGCAGACCATCTGGACAAACTCCAGGTCTGACCAAGACTTCCATACCAATAATGCGCATCAGATGAAGGGTGATACTTTATACAAAACAACGGACAATGTCTGGAAGAATAGACCGACAATGGTCAACTCTACCTTCAATTATTCGTTGAAAATAGATACATTAGAGTCTACCTTTAAAGTTATCGCCGATTATTTGTACAACGACAATGGGGAATCGAATAACTATCGTATGACCTCGCCTGATAACCCTCTCCCCTACATCTATCAAAATCTTTCACCCAGTACAACAAATATCTACAGTATACAGACCGATCTCAACAAAAAATATCAAAAGGACTTTAGTTTTGCAACAGGCCTCAAATATGTACGGACAAAACGGAATAACACCGTCGAAAGAAATAATTTTATTGCGGATAACTGGCAGCTTGATTCATTGTATAGCAATCAGTTTATATACAACGAAGATCTTATTATGGGGTATTTCACCCTGGATAAAAAAATCAACAACTTCTCAATAAAAGCAGGATTACGGGCAGAACAAACTTTTATCGATGGGCTATCGGTAACAAGCTCCGAGAAGGTAAAACAAAATTATCTCAATCTATTTCCCTCTATTTTTCTCTTGCAGAACATAGGAAAGAAGGGTACCTCTATTCATCTTAACTACGGAAAAAGAGTACGACGGCCTTCTTTTAAAGATTTAAATCCCTATACGCTACAGATCGACGACTTTGTGCTAATCCAGGGAAATGTAGATCTCCAGCCTGAATACATCCATCGCATTGAAACAGGAATTACGCTAAAAAAAGGTATCTCGGTCGATCTATTCTATTCCAATACACAGGATAAAATAGTGCTATTTAGCACGCAAGTCAACAACAGGCAGATCAAATATCAATCAATAAATTTCAAAAATGGTGTAGACTACGGCTTAGGTGCATTTTTCCCATTTACGATAAACAATTTTTGGCAGCTTCAAAGCAACCTTTCGTTCTTCAAATCCGAATTTGAATACGGCAATGTAAACCTTTCTCAAAAGGTATTTGAAGGAAGCTTATTTAACTCTCTGAAAGTTAGCAAGCTATTTGATGTCAATCTATACCTGAGTTATCGAACTCCATCTTACATTGGAAATACGAAATATGCGGATCAATTCTATAGCAGTGTCATGTTTTCTAGAGCGATTTTAAATGGGAAAGGTAAAATAACGCTACAAGCCAATGATTTATTCAATACAGCGAGGGAGCGAGAGTTTTCAAGCTACGAAGGTACTATCATCAATTTCTATCAAAAACGTCCCACACGTACTTTTGGACTATCCTTTACCTACACAATTACAAATGGAAAGAAATTTGAAGATAAGAAAATCATCCAATCCAATGATGAACAGCGAAAACGTGTCAACTAAAATAGTCTAAGCGCGTTTAATAAACAAAATATTCCAACCAAAGTACATGGGTAGAAACTCAAAATAAACATCGTGATAAATCTACTGCGCAAATACATTACGTTTCGCTGGAATATATTTGTTTAGTTATTAAAAATTATAGTATATGACACTCGAAGAACTCGCACTTGAAATTTATGCAGAAAGAGCATTGACATATTTTGAAAGTAAACTCCTTGTTGCTTGGGCCGTCAATGTTTTAAAGTTGGGCTATGAAAGTGACAACCTGTACATATTAGCTGGTTTGGATTATGCATCTACAGAAGAACGCGAAATCTATTTTTGGAAATCAATTGCCGATCTAAAGTTAAATATAGAGAAAAGTGAAGAAGATTTAATGAGAAACTATGCCTTAACAATCGCAAAAAAAGCAATCAGAAAAGAGGTCAGTATAGATTATGCTTTTAGCCAAATGTTAAAAATTGTATCTGCAAGCGCGTATAATAACAAGTACATAGCATTCTATGAAATTGACGAGGATCTGGACTATTTGAGGTACAGCAATTCAACTCTTTATAATACAGGCCTTACGCTTGAAAATTCAAAAGAATTCATCTTGGAGAAAATGAAAATCTTCGTCGAAATGGAAGACTTAACTATATGCTCCGAAGAACATGCCAAATGCTATTGTGAGACCTGTAGAAATCTAAATAATCCAATAACGAAAAATAAATTTCAATTTAAAACACCATTTAGATATACAGTTAGGGTTTGTGGGATATGTGGCTCAGAGAAGCTTAAATACAACGGCAACGATGATGTTAAGAAGGTTGTACCCTGATCTGCAATGTATTTAGCACCAGCGCATCAACAGAAATATAGAAATCATTTTTTTCCGCTGATTCACCGGTATTTTATTTTAATTTTTCAAATATTAAAGGCATAGCTTCAGGACTTATCGCACCCATTTCTACCAGTTCTAGTGACTTGACCATTTTTAATGTAGTTGTTTTATATTGCTGAAAATGTACAGACTTGATATGCAAATCGTAAGCTTCCTTATTGGCATAAATTTCTACCAACTTCAATACCGTCGGTTTATCCTGCTGGTACATCGGAAAAATTGAAATTACACCAGGCTCTATCTTCAGTGATACAGAGGACTGATCCTTAAGAATAGCTTTATATTGTTCCAGATATTCAGGTACGATTTCTATCGCTGCAATCCGTACCATCATATCAGATTGTATGACCGGTAATTCGGGTTCGTCGATTGCTTTTCTCAGCATATTCGCCTGTGTTCTTCCCGCAGCTTTCTCAATCACATCTGTAAGTTCAGCTAGCTGGACGTCGGTTATGCCTGTATTTTTACCCATTAAAATATGAGCTTTCAATTGCGGTTCCACACCAGGCATTGCTGCTAGTGCTGATATGGTCACAAATTCCCGTTGACGATAATTCAAAACATCGCTAACAAAAACATCGGCAAAAAGATGTTCCTTTAGAAATGAATCCGCGCGCGGAGCAAACTCACCTATGCCAGGACTGGGCTTTTGCTGAACGGTCTTAGTCAATTCTTCAAGAACCTTTCGGCCTTGTTCATATTTGTCTGCAACCTTGTTATCTACAACAATGGATTTACCTTCCCGATCCCTAATCCCTCTACTCGCTCTTTCGTCCAAAACGTTTTTGAATGTTCCAATAGCATTAAGGCTACGTGGAAAGCCACAGTACGCATAGAGCTGTACCAATGCTTCCTTTATTTCGTTGATTGCGAGCCCGGCATCCAGTCCTTTGCTTAATGCGGGTCTTAGTGCTTTTTGGTCTCCAGTGGCTGTAAGGGCAGCGATGGCTGCTAAAGTTTGTTGATGAGCATTGAGGACTCCTCCTTTTTTGCTTTCCTGTGCTTTCATTGTATTATTTATGTTTATCGCGAACAAAAAAAATAAAATCAATTGCTTCATGCTGAATCTGCTCATTTTCTCAAGTTTTTAATTTATATATCAACTAACGCAGCTAACAACAATGAAGCTGCAATTATCAGAAATTTCCATTCCTTATCTGTAATTTAATCCCAGTGCTTCACACTTGAAAGTTTGTTGTGTGAATAGTCTAACCAGGACTTGTATAGGCAAATTTCGGGATTAACGGGTTCAATTTGTTTATACAGAATACAGATGTATTTACCACTTTTACGGATTTGGATCCAGCGATATACAGCTAAAAGAAAGGTTTTCTAAATTTGTAAGAAAAAAGAATGTTATGGAAGAAATCCGAAAAATCGATACCGTAAAACAGTATAATAACGAGATGGGGGTTGAAACAAAACACCCCTTGGTAAGTATTGTCAATTTCGACGAAATCCCCACTTACATTCAATTCCGCAGATATATGGGACTGTATTGTATTTTCCTGAAAAATATAAAATGCGGGGATATGAGATATGGCTGCCAGCCCTATGATTATGAGGATGGCACACTAGTTTTCATTGCTCCTGGCCAGGTATATGGTATTGATAGCAGCGGCCAGATTATCAAACCTTCAGGAAGGGCTTTGGTTTTCCATCCGGACATGATTGCTGGCACTCAATTAGGAAAAAATATCAAAGACTATACGTTTTTCTCATATGCTGTCAATGAAGCGCTCCACCTGTCAAAAAAAGAGCGTTCCATCATCAGTGATTGTTTCGATAAGATTGAAAATGAGATCGATTTGAATTTAGACAAGCACAGTAAAATTCTTATCGTGTCCAATATTGAACTTTTTTTAAATTACTGTCTGCGTTTTTACGATAGGCAGTTCATTACCAGAACACATATAAATACAGATATACTGATACGCTTTGAAAATCTTCTACATGATTATTTCAGATCCGGGAAATCTCTGACTCTTGGCTTGCCAACAGTCAGTTATTGTGCTGAACAATTGTATCTGTCTCCGAATTATTTTGGTGATCTTATTAAAAAAGAGACCGGAACAACTGCCCTTGATTATATACAAACTAAACTTATAGAAGAGGCAAAGGAGAAGATATTTGTCCCCAATAAGTCTATCAGTCAAATTGCAGAAGAACTTGGCTTTAAATATCAACAACATTTTACCCGCCTTTTTAAACAAAAGGTTGGTGTCACTCCAATTGAATTTAGGAATCTAAATTAGCCTGTTCATTATTCTTCACTCTATTTCAATAATTTCCTGGTGAATTATGCCTCCATCCTGATCTCTTTCGAGGTATCGATACGTCCCTTTTGAAAGGTTTAGCTGTATCGTATCTTTTTTTGAGAGTGACAGATAGATCGGAATCGCCGTACTATCGAGTTGAAATTCCTTATCATGATAGATATATATCGCGTAGGCTGTTCCTTTTGCCAAGTTGGTTTTTGCGATATTGTACTTACGATTGAATTCATTTCCTCCAATTACTATCTGATCGCTATTCAGACAGTTTGACAGATATAGGTCGTTATCGTACAGTCTGGTGTTCTCCATGATATATATAGAATCGTTCGTTTCCTGAGCAGAAGAAAATTTGACCTGATTAACAGTATAAGGGTCAATTTTACTGAGTTTCTTAAAATAATGGGCCATACTTTTATTTGCGCCGATATCTCCTTCGTCTATATGTCCGCCACCTGCTAACACAATAACTTTAGTATCACTTTTTGTGTTGATTTCAGTTTTTCTAATAAGATTTCTTGCTTGAGAAAGGTCCCTTTCCTCTGTATCTTCAAAATCCTCATAACTGATCACTTTTAAGCCTAACTTGGTGGCCGTCCGAATGAGATTGGCCATATTGGGATCTCTGGTATAAAATCCACTTTCGATATTTGGAAACCCAAATTTATTAATCCGCTCTTCATCTTCAGATAAGCCTTCTAAAGCAAGTACATTAAAGCCTTCTTTGTAAAGCTTTGGCAATAGCAGATTGACCACCAGCCGACATCGCGGAAGCAAATGATTCTCGTTAAACATTACCACTCGATGTCGTTTTATTTTTTCAGCAATATCATCTATCGAAACCGCCGTTTTTTTTCCTGTAAATTGCTCTTGTTCAGGTAAGCTATCATACTGGACACTTTCCCCGAGAAACGAGCTGTAGGATTTAAACAGTTCACTGGCATATTGGCTGGTTTTATTTTGTACCAAAAGTTTTTGCAGCGTATCTCTCGGAGATAAGTAGTTAGCATATCCTTTATCTTTAAAAGCAGACTCAGCTATATCAAAATAATTGATTTCTTCGTCGGGATCTTCTTTACTAAAGTTTGCGCCATAAGTCAAAGAACTGTAAGTGGTTTTTACATGATTTAAGGCCTCCTTGATATTTTCATTCCTATGACCGGTCTCCGTCCAGATTTCGTTAATCAAAAGAAATAAATCCTTTGTATATGGGATCGCAATTCTAGTTATGATGTTATTTTTATTTAACTGAATATTTCGATAATAAATAGAACCGTGCATTGAGCTATCTAAAGTGAACCTTGAAATATCTAAAAAAGCTTCCAAGCTGCCAACCACATACATAGGGTTTGTACTCGATTCATAGGTTCCCCAAAAAATAATATTCTTTGACGGGAACTTTACCTGCCTCTTTCTAAAGACAGACTTCACATCTTTTAAATCTATATACTTAGATCCAAAATTTGCGTTCCCGTAGAATGCGATCTTTACCCCCAAGGAATCATTTGTCAATTGATTCATAGCCCCTTGAGAAAATTTATTTAAGTTCGATATTGGCCGATTAACCGTCGTACAGCTAGAAAGAACCAGAATAAATATTAAAAAACCAGCCGGCATATTTAGCTTAATATGGATCATAATTGCAAGGTTTTGATTTAGGTTTGTGCAGACTTGACAACCTATGAAATACTCAGACAATTCTTTAAGAATATAGGTCATCCTGTAGAAATATAACTAAATAGAGATTGTGCTGTTATACTAAGTTGGTATAGCCTCCTACGGCTGCGCTGCTTTGTAGATTGGCTGGAATTCGCGGTGCCACTTCTCTAATTTGCTATTCTTAAACCTAAATAAATAGAATTCATCATCAAAGGGTACATTCCTGTAGGATATAACTTCAATGGTGTCATTAGCGTTTACTTCCTTTTGCGAAATTGAGTAAGATGATCCAAGGATATTAACGACCTTGGTTTTGGACATGCCCAGCTCAAGCTGCTCCATCTTCGATTTTCTCATTGTGGCAATGCGGGTACCAGAGCAAGCGGAAAGCATCACAGTCAAAAGACATAAAAAGGTTATCAAGTTATATTTCATAGAACTAATTTACTTAATAAATCAAAACTATTCATTTCTTTAGTTGACGATCGATCAACTTCAGCTATTAATTCTTCTAAAATGCTGATCGATAAATATGCGCAACTTTAAATTTACAAAATCTCCGAATCAGAGCAGAAGTTTGATTTTTTTGAAAACTTTCAAGAAGTTTATGAACAATATGTTATATTGAAACATGGTTTAGCCAACTTGAGAAATCTAAAAAAATATATTAGGGAATGCTGTAAGTCATAATTTCTGTACCATTAGATTTTCTTACAATTTCTTTTGTATTTCGAAGTACTAAGGTGTGGCTTCCAAGTTTGCTATATGAAACAAATTCTCCATCTGGAGTTTGTTTGCAGATAATAAACATATGCCAGCCCGTGTCAGCAGGAAGTGAGATAATCACTTTTTTATCAGACTTCAATTCATTTTCTATGGTTTGAAAGAGACTGTCAATCGGAAAGTTTTCATCCCGGGGCAAAACAAATTTTTGAAAAAAAGTAATGCCATATAATTCTTTTTTGTCAAAATTATGGAAAGAACCATCGGCTTTGTCTTTCCATTCATTCTGCAGATCGTAAAAATCAAAATCAACAACATTATAATACTTTAGTATCATTTCAATAGCTGAGGGGATACACGACATCTGAAAGATCTGATTATGGTTATTTACGACAGTATCAAAAAAATCACAGCTATCGACTTTTATTGTTTGAGCTTTCAAAAGAAAAATAGGAGATGTGGCTATTAACAGAATTAAACTAAAGAGAATTCTTTTCATAATTTAAATTATTTATAGATAGTATTGATTTTTCCAAATCCAACAAAACTGAATTAAAACGATCATATTCTTGGTATAGAAGCATATTGTATTCAATATCGGCTACAATAAGGGAGGAAAATTGTATGTCATAATTTCAGTACCATTAGTTTTTCTTATAATTTCTTTTGTATTTCGAAGTATTATTGTGTGGCTCCCAAATTTGTTGTACGAGACAAACTCTCCATCCGGGGTTTGCTTATAAACAACAAAAATAGACCAACCCGTGTCAACCCGCAGTGAAATAATTACTTTTTTACCAGACTTCAATTCATTTTTTATTGTTTGAAAGAGACTGTCTAACGGAAAGTTTTCATCCCGAGGCAGCTTAAATTTTTGAGAAAAAGTAATTCCGAATACTTTTCTATTATCAAAGTCCCGAAAAGAACCATCGGCTTTGTTTTGCCATTCGTTCTGCAGGTCGTAAAAGTTAAAATTCACTACTTTACAATACTTTAAAATCATTTCTATAGCAGATGGAATACCTGAATACGGAAAAATCTGATTATGGCTATTTACGACAGTATCAAAAAAGTCATAATTATTGTTTTTTCGTGTTTGAGCACTAGCCTCAAAAAGAGCCGATATAGATACTACCATGATCAAAGTAGAGAGAATCTTTTTCATAATCTATTTTATTTGCTTACAAAGACAGCGAAACCTATAATTCTTGCTTCTGACTAATCGGATGCAAAACACAAGTTTTGGTAAAATTAAAGCACGCTCTCTATCCAGGTTTTGGCAACTTCTTCCAAATTATCCGGAGCGGTACTTGCTTGACTCATATTTCCATTTTTATCGAAAACGACGTAACTAGGAATTGCTTCAAAGTTGTATTTCTTCTTAATTGCTTCAAATTGGTTTTTATAAAGATAATAATGCTCACCCTTGAGGACTTCAGTCAGTTCATAAAATCTATTGCGGTCTGAAGTTTCGTCTGTTAGATAAATGAATTTAATATCATCCCTATTTTCAAATCGTTTTTTAACCTTTTCTATCGCTGGGGAAGCAGCAAGACAGGGGCCGCACCAGGTTGCCCAAAAGTCAACCAACAGAACTTTTCCTTTATATTTCTCCAGTATATTGTTTAAAACATCATCATTTTCTTTTTCGAATGGAAGAAAGAACACTTCTCCATTCTTCTTCTTCTGATTAAGCAGGCTGATAGCTGATCGATGCAAAATATAACTGCTTAATTGTTTATTTTTAAAGTATGCAATGATATCGTACAGATTCTGATCGCTTAATTGCTGTCCTTGATTTATGGCGTTAATATATGCACTGGCAGCCATCATATCATAAAAAAGATTATGATCGTCCTGAGACAAATATTTAAACGTCTTTTTGAGGCTTTTTGTAAAAACAGCAGGGCCAGTCTTCAAAATATCAGGCAATTCCAAAAGCGTATCCTTTTGAATAGTAAGCAAAAGGTCAAAATAGCCAGACGGAAGTAAACTAAGTGAGTCTAAATAGCCAGATGTAATGAGATTATCATAATATGAACGTGTTCTAACCGGTAAGTTGATTTCTTTTTTGTCATCTATACCTAGCATTTTATAGTAGTTCAAAAGACTTGTTCTATAGTCTTTTAAGAGTGGTGTAATCTGAAATGTTTCTATCAGTTTTGAATAATAATTTCGTAGGAATTGAGAAGGAGTATTTTTCAGCAAAGAATCTTTCATCTGATTCAAATGAAGCATTTTAACTTCTGTGAATTCCTTTTCAGAAGCAAATTTAGCTTTCTCTTTCTTTACTCTCGGCTTGTAGGAAAACATTTTCATGATGAGCTTTTCCTGCAGACCAGAATTGTCAAAAATCTCCTTGTAAGAACCATGGTAATCCAGATCAAAATTGGCGGAATCGGTTACATGAAGGTTAATAACATTAGTTTCATTCGGAAGCAGAATAGTCGAGAGGTAGCGACCATTTATCCTAAAAAAAACCGAAGCAGGGCCAAATGTAAATTCGGATAGTAAAAGAGTCGAATCATTGACGCTTCTAAATGTAACCGGCCGGTCTCCTTGTAAAGGATCACTCATAAAAGGGCCATCTACTTCCAGGTTTTTCAAATCATGCGGTGACGCTCCTTTTATGATAAGTGAAATATAGCCGCTAGACATATAATTGCTCTGCCCGTAACAGTTGAATATAAGGGATAGCAGACTTCCCATAAAGACTAGTCCTATTTTTAGCATAATAATTATGAATAGTTTATAATTTTAACAAATGTACAGCAGAGAAAAAACAAGCATCTCTTATTTAACTCTAAACTAATGTTTTATTCACTCTGATTGTACGCATATTTTTAAAAATACACTTTTGTGTAGTAAATATAGACAGGCTGTTCATCTGGATGGAGCCACCTCTTCTTAAGGCTTCCCTTCCAATTTTTCCGACGGTATATTTTTCAAATTTTTATTACATAATATGCAACATTCTTTCGCTAAAACCGACTAACCAATAGCTACTAACTAAAACAATTATCATCAAGCTTTAGCGTAAGAAATTTAAATTTATGAATGTATTAAAAAAACTTTTCCTGATTGTCCCCTATCTGCTGTTTTTCTCTCTATCTCATGGTTCATATCATACAATTACCATTCATGCTAACGATTCAACTCTTCTTGTTACGGGTAAAGTAGTCGATTCTATTACCAATCAACCTATTCATTTAGCCTCAATATATTTATGGGAACACCAAACTGATAACGCCCCACTAAAAACAACGATGACAAACAAAACCGGAGACTACCAGCTAGCGTATAACCGTACGCCCTTTTATCTTAAAATCAGCTACATGGGATTTCAGCCGCAGACCAAAAGAATTGAAACCATGAACGGGAGCAATATAGATATCGGCACAATAAAACTGCTTAAAATTGACAATAAGCTTGAGGAGGTGACAGTTTCTTCGAAAAGGCCAACGCTAGAACTTATTACTGGCGGATATAAATTCAACGCAGACAACAATGTCATAGGAAACAGCACAAATATGGCAGAACTACTCAAGCAGGTACCCGGACTTACTGTGAACGAGCTGGAAGGTAAATTACAATTGCTTGGCAAGGGAGCCGCAGTATTAATCAACGGCCGCAAAGTCAATATGGGGGGGCAGGATCTATTGAACTACCTAAAATCCCTGCCAAGCAACGATGTACTCTCCATTAATGTGCTTACCAGTCCAGGCACAGCCTACGACTCCTCCGGTGATGGAGGGATTTTAGATATCAGACTTAAGAAAAATACCAACCTGGGATTCTTTGGTTCTGCAAGCGCCAGTGTTTCTACACTTTGGGGAACAGATGAATCACTGAATCTTAATCTTAAAAAAAATAAGTTCGAAATTTCATTGGGCTATAATTTCTCCTACAGTGAAAACCAACATAAACGAAATGATCTCATAAAAAACTATTACTTGCCTGATTCAAGTTTTCTCTATAAGCAAGAACAGGTTAGCCATAGGTCCCAACGGACACATTCAATCAAAACCAATACACTTTATCATGTTGATTCGACGAGCACACTTTCTTTGAATTATTGGTATGCTTATTTTTATGGCAAATTTCCAAATGAAAGGGACGCTGCTATCTATAATCGGAAAGATGAATTTCAAAGAAGAATTGAACAGCGTGATTTAATTTTTTTAGACAATAATTTCCATATCGTCGATCTGATTTATGATAAAAATTTTGAAAAGAAAAACAAGCTTTCGATTGGCCTGAATTATTCTAAATACTCCAATGAGAATAATACATCGTTTTGGAGAAAGGCATATAATTTTTCCGGCATCGGAATAAATTCTTCAGAAAACAACAGCAGAAATTTTATCACAACCAGACCCTATGAAATCTGGACATTCAATGCTGATTATAAAAACAGCATTGGAAAAGACATTGATCTAAAATTTGGAGCAAAATATAACAGAGCAAATACCAAAAGCTTCTTTAAGAATTTAGCTACAAATGAAAATATAGTAAGTGGAGAAGAAAGTAAGGAAGATGAAGTCCAATACAACGAGAATATACTTGCCGCTTATGCTGCTTTGGGCGGTAAATATAAAGGCATCTCTTTCGATGTGGGTTTGCGACTTGAATCATTCGACTATACACTGCGATCCATTTCGATGAGCGAAAAGATAAAAAATAATTATATTAATTTATTTCCCAATTTTTATATACGACATGATTTCGACGAGAAAAAAAGTATTTCTTTATCGGGGAATAGAAGAATTGAACGGCCCGGTTACAACATGCTCAATCCATTTGTAGTAACAAATAATCCGATCTATTTTACCAATGGTAACATTTATTTAAAGCCTTATTTTGCCAATAGACTGGATCTCCAATATTCACATAAACTGAATGACAACCACTCCATCTTACTCTCTTTATATGGAAACTCCTCAAACAAAATGTTTGCGTATGTATCCAGGTATAATCAGGAGGCAGCAAGTCCAGAGTTTAACTATTATAATGATTATAATCAGCAACAGATTGGAGGTTACTTCATGTCGCAAAACAAATTTGGAAGCAAGGTGAATATCAGCACATACCTATCGCTCCAACGTCCGACATTCAAATCGAACAATGCGGAAGATATTTTGTTACCCGGAATGCTAAACTTCAACGGATCAATCAATACCTTCATCCATATCTTTCCAAAGACTACTATCCAAATACTTGGTTTCTATGCCTCGAAAAGAAATAGTTTTCAGATGAAATATGGAGCTACAGGGTATGTAACGACTGGGGTACAACAAAAGGTCCTCCAAGACAAGCTGAACATATCCTTGACTATTGAAGATATTTTTAATTTACAAAAAGCTCCTATTTCCAGCTTAGGTAATGTGATTGCAATTGAGTCAATCAATAAATTAAGGTCAAGATATGCAAAAGTGAGTTTAAGTTATAATTTTGGAAAGACCTTCTCGATCAAACAGGCAAAAAAACTGGAGAAGGATTCGAGAATAGATTAAAAAAGATAAATTGATTCCGTTAGTAGGCAGCAGCGACTCTGAAAATGTGAGTAATAACAATGAGCTGATCCGTTATCATCTGTGAATATGTTAAATTTTTGCTGTTAACACTTTTTAACCTGATTATATGGTAGCTTAGCGAACATAATAATTTAGATCAACCACAATGCCCTTTTTAGATCATGTTCTACAAGTTCCTACCTACGGATGGAAAGACAACGATGGAAACCTCGTAAAACCTAGTAAAAAACAAATTCTTAACGAATTCTTCAAACGTCTCAATATATTTAAAGACAAACGCAACTGGTTGCCATTTTTTAGCTGGCTAAAAGTGGCGTGCCTCATTCCTTTTTTTATCTTATTCTTAGTATACCATCTCAACTGGTGGACAGTACTGGCAGCCTTTGTTTACAGTATGATCGTTATGGGTACCCATGGAACGATATGGCATCATCGATTTGCCACGCATGGAGCCTTCAAATTTCGGAACGGATTCTGGCGTTTTTTCACACAAAATCTGACTATCAATGTAATTCCTGAAGAAATATATGTGATTTCACATCATGTCCATCATGCAAAATCTGATAAACCAGGAGACCCCTATAATGCACAAGCCGGATTTTTATACTGTTTTCTAGCGGATGTAAATCACCAGCCTATTGCAAAGGACCTTACCGAAAATTCTTATAACCGAGTAAAACTTCTTATGCGCCATACAGGTGTAGCAGCCAATAGTTATCTGCAATATCAAAAGTGGGGCTCCTATGTAAATCCTAGCCATGCAATAGGGTCCTGGATACTGAATTGGGCTTTCTGGTATGCAATCTTTTATCTGATCGGTGGCCATGCACTAGCCTGTACACTCTTTGGTGCTGCTGGATTTTGGGCTGTAGGTGTAAGGACATTCAACTATGAAGGTCATGCGAAAGGAGAAGACAAACAGCGGGAAGGCGTTGACTTTAATGAAAAAGACAAATCAATAAATCAACTATGGCCTGGAATTGTTGCGGGCGAATGGCACAACAATCATCATTTGTATCCAAAAAGTGCGCGAAGTGGTTTTAAACCTTATCAAATTGATCTCGCTTGGTGCTATATTAAAATGATGCATAAACTGGGTGCAGTCAGCAGTTATCGCGATGACAAAAAAAGATTCGACGAACAATACCATATCCCCTATCTAAAATCAAAGGTTTAAAAAGCAAAAGGTACATCCTGGAAAACGGATGTACCTTTTGTTTTTTATCTAAAATGAATACCTTAGGCCCAGCTGTACCTGTGCTCGGGAATTAAAATAATCTATACTGTATGGCGTGCCGGGGTTGCGGAACTCAAAGACCGGCCAGTTTCCTTCGTTCTGCTGTGGTGGAAATAGCGTTGGCGTCAGTCCGACCGAACTTGTCGAGTTGAACGTATTCGGCGAGAAATACTGTACGCCCCATTTCCGGTACAGCAGGTTCGTCAGGTTCATCACATCAGCCGACAGGGTAAGGATATGCCCCTGCCTATTGACGGCAAGTTCGTGTGCCAGCCGCAGGTCTGCCTGCACATTCCAAGGTGTACGTGCTTTATTACGTTCGGTAAAATCGCCGCGCCGTCCACTTAAATAGGCATTGGCATCAATGAAAGTATTGAAAGCCGCAGCCTGTTGCACTGCTGTCTGTCCACCGGCAATATCTTTAAAATACCGGATTGCCTCCGACGCTGTCGGTATATAGACCAGCGATACTTGCTGTGGTAATCCCTGAATGCTATTGTTCACGATACCATAGGTAAATGGCGACCCTGACTGTGCTGAAAAGAACAAGGTAATATTGGTCCGTCCTGCACGGTGCCACAGTTTATCATAGCTGATACTTGCGACGATCCGATGCCGGATGTCAAAATTACTGAAGGCCAGACTGGGGTTATTCGGGATCAAGGACTGATTGAGCTGCCAGTTTGATTCCATCGAATTCCGTACCCCATTGGACAAGTCTTTTGACATACCGTAGGTGTAGCTTGCCGTCGCATTTAAGGTCTTGTATTTTTTGGCAACCGTTCCTGTCAGGCTGTACTTATATCCCTGATTGGTATTGCTCAGCAAGTAAATATTCGAGAAACGGCTATCCACTGTACCACTATATATCGGTTGCTGGTGCCCACGGTCATAACCGTACCAGCGCGGGTTGTCAGATGTATTGAGCTGCTGAAATAATACATCGCTGATATTTTTGGTATAGATCCCCTCTAGTGTAAACTTCCAGTCGCCAGCCGCCTCATAGTCAATACCCAAACTTCCCCGAAAGACCTGCGGCAGGGTAAAACCATTGTCTACGAGGTCCACTTGTGTTTTTCCGCTATTGGGATCGTTGACAACTGCCCCGTTCTGCGCAATAAAATCGGCCAAGCCATTTTCACTCGGACGTATCGCATCACTTCCCGGTGCAAAAGGCTTCTGATCTGCCCGCTGGTCAAATGCACCATAACTGTTTCCGGTATTGTAATAAGCGTAAGCCAGCCAGGCAAACGGAATCCGTCCCGTAAACAACCCTGCCCCGCCGCGCAATACCAGTTTGCGGTCTTCTGTTACTTCCCAGCGGAAGCCTACTCGTGGCGATAGTTGTACCCTATTCATAAAATCATTGCGCAGACGACTAAGGGGTGTATATTGATAAGTCGTGCCGAAATTCGGATCTGAGAGGATATTTTTCACTTTATCGCTCAGTTGAGGCATATCCGGCAGACTTGCTAAATCTGCCCGTAGGCCGGGTGTAATGCGTAATCGGTCGTGGATACGGATTTCGTCCTGTAGATACAAGCTATACATATTGACACCAAAATCTGCCGCTGGATTTGCGAGGATATAGTCGCGGGTATTGTTGTTATAATTGTAACTTCCCCGTACCCGATATGGATTGTTGTGCACAAAATCTTCGATGCTGTTGTAATCAACACGCCCGTTCCAGCTGTTCACAAAACCGTAACGGATTTTGTACAGTTCATTGTGTGTACCGAAAAGCAGCTTATGGCGCCCTGTATTCCAGGTTAGGTTGCCCGTAAACTCCCAGGTGCGTTGCTGCATATCAAAGATGCTTGCTTCACGGTCTGTCCCGATGTACACCGTCGTCCCCGGTGTACGTCCCTGGATCTGTACCTGTGGCAGCGTCGGGTCTGACAGTGGATCACGTCTATCGTTGACAACCGTATAACCGATCACGGCATTGGCGGAAAGACTATTTGAAAAACGGCTCTTCAATTCGGCTACCGTACTGCTCTGGTTGTTGGTCTGTTTGAAGGCCATGCTCGAAAAACGAAAATCCTGCTGGTCGCGGTCCATGTGTGTAGCCGAACTACGGATGGTATTGTTGCGGATTGCCAGCTGATGCCGGGCATTGATATTCCAATCGACGCGGTTGAAGAACTTGACAGACTTGCTCCAGTTGGTATAGCTGTCGGCTGTGCCCGCATCAAACAAATTGCCATAGCGCTCCTTGACAGTATTCGCTATTTTTTCGGCATCTGCCACACTCAATATCTGAGCTGTTTCGGTTGTGCCAACAATAAGCTGTGTCGGATCCTGCCGGCGCGCGATCTCTTCATTGCTGAAGAAGAACAGTTTATTTTTGATAATCGGGAAACCGATCCGGAAACCAGCCTGGTAATCGTAGAAGTCACTGTTCATCTTGCCCAGTGTCCCTACACGGTCTTTTCCCGTCAGTGCCGCATTGCGGCCGAAACCATATACCGAACCCTCGATTTTGTTCGTCCCCGAACGCGTAACTGCATTCACTGAACCACCTGTAAAGTTACCGATCTTGACATCATAAGGAGCAAGATACACCTGTACATCTTGGATTGCATCGATCGAAATCGGATTGGTGCGGGTTGAACTTCCCGCCATTCCCGAAGTACCGGTCTGCCCACCCAAAGATGGCGAAAAACCGATGGCATCGTTGTTGATCGCGCCGTCCACAGTGACGTTATTGTAACGGAAGTTGGTACCACCAAAGCTATTGTCTCGGCTTCCCTGCGGTGTCAGACGTGTAACGTCAGTAATTGAACGCGATACGGTCGGCATATTGCGAATCTGCTCACCCGAAATATTTTTACCGGCACCGAAGGTATCAGCTCGCTGCCCCCTTGCCCGGGCGCTGACCACCACCTCCTCCATGCGTTGGTTGGCTTCGGTCAACAGGAACTCGAGCTCCTGTGCTCCCCCCAGCCGGATAAAAATATCCACACGGATATCGGGTTGCAGCCCGACAGCGGTAGCACTAACACGGTAGGGTCCGCCGATACGCATATTATTGATCGTAAACCGGCCATCTTTATCTGCTGAAAGGGTATATTTTGTACCCGAAGGTGTATGCAGCGCTTCGATAGAAGCGCCTGCTATCGGTGCTTTTGTCCCGTCCAGTACCCGGCCCGTGAGGGTCCCGGAAGTTTCCTGCGCCAGCATCCTTGTTGGCTGGAGCTGGAGCAAGAATAGGGCAATAAACATCCCGATCCAATGATATATTGTCTTGTTGATTGTTCTCATGTAAACATTTTTTATAAATCTGAGTGAATAACACACAGTCTTTCACCTTATTGTTGGAGCACTTGTCCCATGACATGGATGACTCCATTTCCAGCAAGTACATCGGTACGTACCGGAGTTAGTGCCCAGGAATTGCCAGTGCCTTTTACGGTTATTCCCGTAAAGCTATTGGGTACATTGTATTGACCAAGCAAATTAATGGTCAAAGTCTTTTCATTTAGCATCGTTTCAGTATAACTCGTTGTTCCCTGCGGCGTCAGCAGAAAGTAATCTTGCGCAAACTTGCGTTCCTTGGCGACATGATAGCTTAAGAGCTTTTTCAATGCAGCAGGATCGGCCTTTTCAATTGCTTCCAAATCAGGATAGCCCATTTGTTTGATCGCTGTATTATTGAGTGCAAATACCGTATAATTTGCTGTACCCGCCAATGATTCCAGTAAGCCCGCAGCCTTTAAAGCCTGATAAAACAAGCTGAGATCAACATTTGCTGCCAGCGCCTGCTTAAGGTTGCTGTGCACATTGGCCACCAATAAACGGTCCAGTACTTGCATCACACCATTAGCAGCTTTGGTATCCGCCTGCAGTAATCGCCCGCCATTGATCGTCGTCAATGTGTCTTGTCCGCGCTTCACGCGGCTCCAATACACTTTGGTACCCAATAAAGTTTCCTCCTCCTGATTCATTTTTAAGGCCTTTCCGGTAAACAGTAATGGCGCTTTCAGGATATGATAATTTCCCTGCTCAGTGAGTTTACTCACCGGCTCAGCATATACCGCTGCCGGATTTTGATAACCAGCGGCCTTGTAAGCATCATCGGATGGAGCCAGCAAAGTATAGGAACCTGCTTGCATCAATACTTTATTCAGCCCACTTTTATACAGTGCAGTAGCTAGATAAGTCAATCCAAAATTGTCCCGAACCACATCATTTAAGGTATTTTTTTCGATAGCCTCCGTAGGGTTCCCTGTATCCTTGGAACAATTCACCAAGGATAACATCACTAAGATGGCGTATATATAGTTCATTGATTTCATGTCTTTTTGTCTAATCGTTTACACTTTGTATACTACTTTTTCTTGTGCCACATACTGAAATCATCTGGCACGATTATCCGATCGACAACGTGGATGGGCCCCTGAATGGTGTTGATATTTTCCTCAATAATGGCTACAGGTTGTGCTTTGCTGTTCAAATGCCCCACCTGTATGCCACTACCTGTATGGTAAAAACGATGGTGGATATTTTTAAATTGAGCCAGCTTGTTGTTGTCCAACATTTGCGAAAAAATAGTCGAATTATCAATTACACGGTCAATTTGTAGGTCTATATTGAACATAGTATAGTCTTCATTATAACCTGTCTCCATTCGCGCGCTGCCGATGTATTGGTACTTGAGCAAACTATCCACCGGAGTTAATTGATTTGTTTCATAATACCACGGGGTTTCAATCCTTCCATTCAGGGCCCGCAGATCAGCCTCCGTGTAAATACCCATCCGGTTGAAAGCCAAATCCGTTGGAGCAAACAGCGTGCAATGGATGACATGCCGAGGCCGTTCAGTACTGTGGTGAAAAGTACCTTCAAAATAATAGTTCCAATCGAGCATAAAACGAACCGGTAAACCAAAACCCGGATACATATTCATCATAAAATCGTTGGTATATTCAATATTGCTAAGCTCCATGGCCTTTAAATACAAGGAAAAACGGCCATCCTTGACCAGAAAATCGTACATCTGTTGCTGAGGTACCTTAAGTACCTGTTCGATAATAAAAACATGTCCCTGCGCAACGGCAAGTTCCTGCCCAATCTTTAATTTCTTTCCGTCAATAATCAGGCTGCCCTGCTCCACATTCAGCTGTTGCCGATAAAAATAAGGTACCGTCCGGACCAATGAACCATCCCGCGGTTCACCGTCCAAAAATTTAGGGTGCTTCAATAGTGTAAAAAATGTCAAATCCCGCCCTATCAAGGCTAACTGACCGGAACTGATAGCGCCATTGAGTACATGATAGCGCAACAGGTTCTGCAAGGAGTCTTTTGTTAGCTGCTGTATTTTTGCGGCAGTATATCCCGCAGTTTCCATGGCAATATTGGCAGGAACCAAAAAGGTCAGTTTGACCTGCGCCTGCTCCGTCGCCAATACCTTATCCATCTCCGCCTTTTGCCACATCGCCTTGAACAGGCTTGTCTCTGCGGGCAAAGCTGCTGTGAGCGATGGATAATCGGGAGCGGGAATTTCTTCACCCACCGGATCCGGCATAAATTCTGTTTTTTGACAGGCAGAAAGTAGGAGGAGTAGTCCACATACAATACCTGTTATATGTTGGTTTAAATTACTTTTCATTGTTGACTTGTCTTAGTTTTCTTTTATCAGTGCTTCTTCCGGCAGTACCAACAAACCATTTATTCCATGTACAACACCATTGTCCGCTTTATAATCCGTTTGATAACCCGGCTGAAAGTTGCTGATCCGGAGGGGCGTATTGGCTTCAGGAGCTTGGCTATGGATAATAAAAGGCTCCATTGGTGTATTCGCGGAAATACCAAAATAGTATAATTCATCACCAACAATGCGCGCACGATAATACGGACTTCCGTAATAGCCTGAGCCCGGTAACTGTCCATAGATTGCCATATCCGAAAGAAAGAAGTGGTTGTACAGCAGATAAACACGCGACAATCGTTTGCCATATTTTCCAGGATCTAACTGAGCGATGTCATTGGCTGTTATTCCAGCCTTTTCAAAGGCTTCGTTATTGGGCGCAAAAACGGTTGTATTGGCGGGCTCGCCTAAACGATTCCAGTCTCCCATACGTTTGAGCAGTGCAATAAATAAGCTATACTCTGGTTTGGAATTTAATACATCTTGTATGGTTGGATTATACTTCAGCACTTTATCCACGACATGCAATACACCATTCGCCAATACAATATTCTGCGTCGCTAAGACAGATTTTGAACCATTAACATAGAAGTCCGAAATTAGCGTACATTCCGCACAGGCTTTTTGGTTTTTATAACCGATAAACAGTTCTTTTTCCATCATATTAACATATTTGTTGTCGATGGTATTTGGTGGTACATCACTGGTATACAACCTGCGCGGCAACATATGATAAAGTAATAGCTGCCGCAGGCTATCTTGCTTCATACCGGCGAAGTCGCTGGCACGAACAATGCCGAGATCATTGAAAGCTTTATTTGTTGGTGCGAACAGCGTATAAGGCCCCTCCTGCTTGAGCATATCCAATAAGTCGGCCTGCTTCAATGCGGCGTAAAAAAGGCTAAGGTTATAATTGTTGCCAATGAAATCCGATGCATTGCTGTATTTGTCACTTTCAACATACAGATCAAGGTCTTTATTCTTGCATGCATGGAAAAAGAGTGTGTTTAAAAGTAAAGCAAACCAAATCAGCGTTTTCATACTGCCCGATCGCACAGAGTCTTTGGCTTGTCTGTTCGCTGTTTGCTGATTTATAGCTAAAATATCTGGTCTCATAATTAATAAATAGGTTGCGGGTACTTCCGTTGTACGGTTGTCAGAAAGGCATTGCCATTGACAACTTCAATACTATTGACTACACCAAAAGTTCGTGGATTAGCTGTTCCTGAATGAACATTGACGGTTAGACCGGGGAAAAAAGTATTTAGATAATAACTGGGTGCATACTGTGTATGATCCATCAATATATAACCAAAGGTACCATCTTTAACAGCAGGCTCCGTAAGCCCTCCCGGAACCGATGGTGGTTCGAGATAGGATACTGCGGTACGCGGATCAATAGCAGGTGCAAAAAACTGAATATATTGCCAGGTATCCGAATAAATCTTGTTTTTATCCTGCAAGAAGATCGGGAAACCATAATAAGGCGTAACTTTCGGCGCATCAATGTTACGCTGCATCTGACCCGCGTATTGATAACTGAAATTTGGAATACGCTGCTGAACAGTAGCTCCGGCAGCATTCACACTTGGCTGAATATGCGTGATAAAAATATTCATCGTATCAAGTAAACCGTAGCGCAACGACCTTGTTGTTCCCGGTACGGGCAATTTCTGTGAAAGATCTGCCTGTAGAAAACCTTTGGCACTCAGGTTATAAAAATTAACATAAGTCAGGGTATCCGAAAAAGCCTGTTTATGGAACGTCTCCTGACGGACATAGAGTCCGTTTTCCTTTGTCTTAAAATCCTTCTGTAGTATATGTAGGGTATACACTTCGCGCGAGGAGAGATCAATAATGGTATCCAGAAATACTTTGCGCTGTTGCTCATCGGGCAATTGAGCAAATGGAACGTTACTGATGGGCCTTGCCATAAAGAGGAAACGACGTTTGCCTGCAGGCACCTGTGCCCAATTTGTTAAATCAAAACCATTCAATATAGGTGCTGTGGGTACCAGTTCTTTGCCCGGGTATTCGGGGTTATATTTGGAAGTACTCAATCCCGCATGTGCTGCATTGGGTGCTGCATAAATATTCCGTTTATCCAAAAAATCACCTATTGCCTTTCCACCAATGGGTTTGCCTGACGCATCAAACTCCGGATCAATAAACATGCAGAAAAAAGGTTGCGCTTCTTCTTTATTATCTAAAGTGAGCGTATAGGTCAAATTATTAAATACCCGGATATAAGCAGGGTCTTCGACGGTACGATATTCGGTTTTTGTGCAGCTCGCTACGCAAAAAACAAACGATAACGCGATAACTGCAAAAATGGGACAATTTAAAATCTTGTGTTTCATAAAAATGGTTATTTCGTATGTTTTACTACCATAAATTTCGCTTTGTCGGTTTCGGAGGTGCTTTTCAGATCACCTATCACCGCTATAGAATATACCCCCGGTTCATGCAACGGAACTCTACGCCCGACAGCGGTGTACAGTGTGGGATTTGCCACAAGCTGCGTACTGGACAATGGTTTGACCTGCTCCAGCCAATCGCCTGGAATACGCGTTGGTAGCGAGCTGTAAGCCATAAACTGATAGGGACCACCGACATCATTGGAGGCACTATAGAGCAGCGATGTATAAGGTTGCAGGATATTTAAAACTCCGGAAGCCATATTTACACCACTATTCATTGCCCCTGTACCAAAAGGACGCCCTTCGCCATTGGTAAACGTGGCATAAGGCAAAGCTGCACAGAAATTGAGGAAACGGAAATTAAACATATAGTTGGACCGGAACCGGTCTATTGTCGCATTATTACCCCCTCCTTCTTTCCCTGTATAGCCCGTTCCGGCCAAATTATTGGCTGCTAATAGAACCTTGACTTTTTTGTCCTGATCCGTATAGAGCCAGGCTGTATAATTTTGTCCGGCCTGCAGTTCGGCATCGAGGCTGGCCAAAGCCTGTCCTGAACCTGTTTCCAGCACAATATGCTGTTGACCTGCAACTATACGGATATAATCCGATGCTGCACCATAAGCCGTTGCAGCAGTTTTTTGTCCTTTTGCAGTCAGTAATGCATTTTGTCCAACGATTGTATTGGCCAGTTGTAGCTGTGCATAGGTCCGATTGAGGGGTTCACTGATATCCGCAATAATCTGAAAACCATTTTGCAGTTCGCGGATATCGTCCGTACCCGTGGTCCAGGTAAATTCTTTGGGGTGCACGACGATGGTATAGATACCGCCGGGCTGGAAAGTCTGAACCGGAGCATAGGTCTGACCTGAGGACATTCGGGGAATGGCGCCGCCGCCCATCTCCATGGTTGAGTTGAAACGGTCGATATTATTGTAATAGGTATGCCCCACCGCTGGAATCTGCCGGCCATCAGCCGTCAGCAGCTTAAACTGATAGGTACCATAAGGCAGTTCCACATAATCCGACCAAGCATCGCTTTCAATCTTGGTCGTGACCTTGCTAACCGGAGTTCCATCTGCATAGGCCAAGGTAATTGGACCAGTAATATCCTCCATGGAACTTGTTGGCATCAGCTTCTTGGCGAAATTAATAATCCGGATTTTAAAATGATCCGGACGTGCCGGTGCCGTCACACTACGAGGAACCTCCACCAGCTTATCCGGACGCTGTACCCTGCTTTCGTGATTGATCAGCAGGTAATAGTCTTTCGGAGCGCTGTAAGAATCGCGAACTGTAAACTCGACATCATGAGAAGCAATGGTCTTATTTGGTATCGGCACAAAGGTTGTTCTAAAACGTACCGTGCCATCGGTCTGAAAGAGATCTTGCGGTACCGTCCAGCTCTGTCCCAAGCGTCCATCTTTCGGAAAATAGCGCGTTCCCGGTGGCGTCAGTTCTTCAGGGGGAATATACCCTATGCGATTGGGAGGTATAAAGAAATTCGTCAGACTGTCGCCGTTGGCGATCAGCTGCGCATTCTCAGATAAATTGACCAAACGTGCATTCGAGGCTTTTTCAGCATCGGGGTTAGGTCTATAGTCAAAGGTATAATCTAAATTTTCCCGTTTACAGGAGAGAGAAAAAATACTGACCAGCACCAATATAATCTGTTGTAGGGATAATCGTCCCATCATGTTCAGATGCTGCCCATTTTGTCCTTTTTTTTGCTGTTTCATACTTATAAAATGTTATAGGTAAAACCAACCATAATTTCTGTACCGCGCTTGTAACTACGGTTAAGGTATTCGCGTCCATACCATTTGCCACCTGTGTTGGGATTAGCATAAACCGTTTTGATGGCCGGATTAAGGATATTCTTTGCATAACCTTTAAATAGCAGCCTCTTATTCAGCTTTTGGCTGAATACTAGGTCCAACATGGAAAATGGTCGCGTATAAAGGTCCGGTTCACCGGTAAGGTTGATCTGTACCAGTCTTTCGCCTACGGTATTGTAAGTCGCTGTGATATCTGTCCCCCACTTTTTATTGTTAAAATTCAGCCAGGCATTGATACTGTAAGGGGCTTGCTCAAAGAGTGGGCTATTGGTCGGTGCATTCCGGTCGATAGACCAGTTGGCAGCAAGCCTTTCCGGTGTTTTCTTAATATTGCTCTGCGCAAGCAGTAGATTGGATCCCAAGAAGAAATCCTGTGCAGGTTCCCAGAATGAGCCTAAGTTTTTCACCAGTTCCAGTTCAATTCCATAAACCCGGCCCCGGTTGGGATCGTTCTGAAATTGAATGATCGGAAATTCCGGAAAAGTAGCCGCCAGTCCTTGAGTTTGCAGACTGAATACCTTCACGAGCTGGTTATTTATTTCTTTCCCGAAGGCTGAAACGGCAATGACCTCCGCGCTATTTGGGAACCACTCCCAGCGGAAATCCAGGTTTTTGGTCGACTGGTTTTTTAAGTTTCTGTTTCCAACGACCAAGCCCATCTGGAAAGCGTCAAATTCGTAAACATTGGTAATTTCCCGTAATTCAGGTCGCGCCAGTGTGGTATTGAAGGCTACCCTAAAGTTCATATTCTCGTTGAGGGTATATGTCGCATTGACTGAATAATACGGTTTGTAGCCCTGCTTATAGGCCGAGTTGGGATTCTGGGGATTCAGGTTTACGGTCCCGTTTGCATTGGCAGCTGCTAGGGATGGATCCAAATATACATTCGCCGTATCCACCGCGGACTGGATATTGGTATTTTCAAAGCGCAAACCACCGGCGATCCGAAGTTTATCCGTCAGCTTCAGGTCCAGCATGCCATAGAACGCATTGGTTTCATAAAATCCGGTGTAATTGTTTGGTGATTTTTGGATGTTGTACAAGAAGCCCCCCACGGGAAAGTCGCCTTCGCCTACTCCACCTGTGGGCACGCGTACGCCAACCACCTCATTGCTGACCAGCCGGTCCAGATTACCTTCCACATCATACAAGGGAATCGAAGAGAATTTGCCGGGACCATAAGTGCCATAACTTGTAAAATTAGATCCAGGTAAAAACAGTACGTTTTCACCAAATTTCCGTTCGCGATTTAGATAATTGAATCCTGTTTTAAATTCCTGTTTATGGTCGAATAATTTAAATGGAATGGCCAAATCAGCTTTGTAATTATAATTCGTTTCGTCCAGATTGCGCCAGCGCCGTCCATTTGGGTCGGCTTGAATAATGCCATAAGGACCAAATCCGTTGACATAGCCTGAACTTAATGCATAATAGCGTTCGGTATATACATAGTCTAGATTTCCGGTATTCGGGAGATGGCCAATGCTTGGCCTTTCAATCGCGCCGCCATAGCGCGGTTTGTAGTCCACCATATTGACAAAACGGTAATCGGGATCATTCTGGTTGGATTTAGAAGATGCCATATTGTAACTCAACCGTGGTGAATACGCACTTTTTAAAAATTTGTGTTCCCCTTGCAGATTAAAGGTATGTAGCGTACGGAAGGTTTGTTTTAGCGAGTAGGTGGTACTATTTACTTCGCCGGGCAGCCCTGCATAGTAATATCCACCACGCAGATTGGTCGCCGTATTCTCACCGCCCCAGCTACCCAGGTACTGAAAACTCACTTCATGTCTGGGATTAAAACGATAGGTCAAACCACCCAAGAGGCCGTAATTGAGCGTTTCTACCCCTGTATTTTCCTTATAGGTCTGATATTTGCCCATCACAATATTATTTGTGGTGGTAAAATTGGGGATCTTACGTTGGCTATAGATATAAGGGCTTCCTGTGACCACACCCTGATAGATACTATATTGCGTCAGGTCTCCATCGTAGATATTGCTTGTGCGCCGATAATAGTTTCCACCGAGAATCAAGCCCAATTTATGTTTATCGAAAAGGGTGTAACTGTTACCAAAAGTTGCGGAATACAATTGATTGAGTGGTGCTCTTTTGGTCTGCGAGGTCAATATGGGATCAAATCCCTGCATAATGCCATTGATACGATTGACTTCCTGGCGCACTTCGGGACTATAGTTGCTCGAAGCAATCAGCTGCTGAATCGAACTCAGCCCATTTGGGTATTGCTTGGATAGATTCAGGAATTCTTTGGAAAGATCTTTTTTATTGATGGCCGTACCCAATACGCCCATATCGCTATTCCAGAAGCTATTGTACTTCCCGCCAACTCCGATATTAGAATTGAATCCTGTCTGCGCGATCACTTCAAAGGTCATCTTATCCGGGACGGATTTAGTTTTCAGTTCGACGATTCCCGAAGCCGCATCTGCAGGTTTATCTGGTGTCACGGTCTTATAAACTGTAATATTATCCAATAATGAAGCTGGGACCAGGTCCAGTGGAATCGCACTGCGGTCGGGATCCGATGAAGCCAGCCGCACGCCATTCAACTGCCCGATCACCGAACGGTCGCCCAGCCCACGTACCGCCACATACTTATCGTCGGTTATGGTCACCCCAGTCACACGTTGCAAGGCTTGTGTAGTGGTGATACTTCCAGTACGTTCAATCAGCTGGGCGGAAATTGCATCCTGCACAATGGAGGCTTTACGACGTTCTTCGAGGACAGAAGCCTCCGTATTTGCACGCTTTCGTGCCTGCACCGTGACTTCAACTTCCTCCAATGCCGTAGTTAGGGGCTGTAACCGCACGGTCAGATCAGACTGCTGTACATTGACAGTCAAATCTTTACGCTGATACCCCAGTGAAGTAAAGGCAAGTACCGCATTTTGACCGGAGATCGCGATGGAAAAATTTCCATTTCCATCTGTTGAGGTCGAATTTTTGGTATTCTTTACGCTAATAGAAATCCCTGCCAGTGGCTGTCCGGTATTGCCGTCCAGTACCCGTCCACGGACCGTTGCAGTCTGGGACAGACGGACTGTTTTTTTCTCGTCTACCGGATCTTCCGGTCCGATACGCCGAATTGTTACAATCCTGTTTTTGACCGTATACGCAAAAGGGAGCTTTTCGAAACAACGTTCCAGCACCTGTTCCAGGGGTGCATTCACCACATTGATTGTGATGCGCGGAGCATGATCAAAAATCTCCGCGTCATAAAAAAAATCGTACCCTGTCTGCTGGCTGATCTGTTCCATCAGATCGGCCAAAAGGGTCTTTTGCTTATTAATAGTTAGGCGCTGACCATATGTAGCTGCACTTAAATGTGCTAATACACAGGTTAATAATACCATGGTGATTTTCATAACACGCATGACTTGATGAAAATTCATACTTTTGTCTTGTAGTTATAGTAAATGTTAAAAATTGACGACAGATCTTTTTTAATGACTTTAGCTATTTTGGGCGGTGATGTTGGTAGCATCGCCGCTTATTTTTTATCCAATGCCATTCGCAAGGGGTAATTATTTCTTCACGATAATCCTCCTTTCTTTGATCTCCAGCTGCACTTTATTGACGGAAGCGATCATGTCCGCTACTGCCGATATCGATTGGCTCCGAGATACCTTTCCCGTAAATTTCATTGTGCTTAATTCCGGTGGACATTCGACCGTCACATCATACCATCGGGCGATCTTGCGCAGAATACTCCCCAATTCCTCCCGACGAAATATAAAATATCCGTTTACCCAAGCCAAGTTTTGCTGCATATCCGCTGCTGAGAGCTGCATATTTTTTCCAACCAACGCCTGTTGCCCAGGTTGGAGCAATTCTGATTGTCCACTGCCTGCAGCGACCAGGCGTATACTGCCTTCTACGAGCGTCGTACAGTCATAGGGTTCATTCGCATAGGCATTGACGTTGAAGGTGGTTCCCAACACCTGAATCAACTGTTTATCGGTCTCCACAAAAAAAGGAATACGTTCCTTTTTTTCGTTGCTGACTTTGGCAATTTCAAAGTACACTTCTCCAGTCATCTTTACGCGGCGTTCATTTTTGTCAAATTCAATGGGATAGGTCAATGAAGAAGCTGCATTGAGCCGGGCTTTGCTTCCATCGGGAAGGGTTACACGATATTGCCCTCCATTAGGTGTGCTGATGCTGTTAAATACGTTGGAAGCGGTTGCTGTTCCAGCTGCGGTATAAACAATTTCACCAGCAGCTGTTTTCTGTACGTTGACACCGGCCTGATCCACCAGCTTTCCGTTGTCGGCGTCCGAAAGAGAGATCATCGAACCATCTGACAATTTCAAAATTGCCTTTTCGCTTCCTGGAGCGATTGGGTTATTTTGATGAGTAAGTTGCTGTGGCTGTTCGGCTCCCTGCGGAATCCATAACCAGAGCAATGCTCCCAGTCCAACAAATAACAATATCGCTGCGGCATACCATCGTATGCGTTGTTGGATCGGAAAAATCCTCCTTCGAAGTGAATTAGGTATGGTTTTATCGGATGGAATCAATTGCTCTTCTTCCATCCTTTCGTACAGGCGCCGCTGCCAATCAATAATTTGTCCATGATCAAGCTCGAGATCCTCTGCTGAGGAATCCCAAAGACTATTTGTCTGTTCGGCCAAGATCTGATGCAGGCGGATCAAATTGTTCGGATCGTCCAGAAAATCCGCGATAATCTGCTGTTCGGCAACTGTGCATTTTCCTTGCAGGTATCGCTTTAACAGTTCATTGGTGATTATTTGTTCGTCCATTTTTTTGCTTCTTCACTTATAAAGGCGCAAATACGAAAACGCACCACCTAGGACAAAGTAAAAAAAACACACAACTAACTGATATTGAGTTAAAAAAAATAAAAAAACAGATTTAAAAACAGAACTAGAAGAGATAAGATGCCTTTACGAAAATGTTTCAATGCAGCGACCATATAATTTTCGATGGTATTGATAGATAGGTTGGTTTTCTCTGCGATTTCCTTGTAGCTGAACCCCTGCTCGCGACTGAGCACAAAAACCTCTTTGCGTCGGGCGCTGAGTCCAGACAGGAGCTGCTGATACTCTTCTTCTTCCTCCTGACAGCTTACCGCATAGTCGGCCATCCGGTATTCCACCGCATCAGTTTCGGCATAATCTGAAACAGTTTCAACAATATTGCGGCGTTGTTTGCGTAACTGGCTGATGATGGCATTACGGGCTGCCCGATGGAGGTAATTACTTAGGCTATCGGGTATACTAAACTCCTGGCGTTTTTTCCAGATCCAGAACAAGATATCCAGCGCAATTTCTTCAGCAAGAAAAGCATCATTCAAATATACCTGACATGTCGCATACAATTTGGGGGCATAACGGGCCACAAGCTCATTATAAGCTTTCAGGTCGTCACGCCGACAGCAGCTTTCCAATAATTCATGGTCTGATAAATGTGTATAATTCACCCCTGGTCAAAATTTTCGATCCTAGCTATTTCTTGCTTTATGCCCAGCAAAAGAATATTCCTTTCGGTTGCAATGGGGCAGGGAAGCATTGCTGAGCCAATTGCGGAACATGATGCTTCTGGCACTAAATTCTTAAAGAGATATGTGGGAAGTGTGTGGTTAGTATTATGTTTCTGTTAAATACGCCCTTACAAAAACGTAACTTGGAGAAAAAGCGAAGTTGTTAAATTTGACTTGGTCTTGCTTTATCAATACCATGTCAATAGGAGCCATGATCCATACAACGATACGTAGAAACTTCATTTTCTTGGGCCCCAGCGAATGGGAAAAGAACAAGAAAGCCCCCGCCTGTATATTCATTCGGAACCACCAGATCACCATTTTTATCCAGTGCAAAACAAACAGTTTCGGTTAAAAATCTATTGACTAAAACGTAGATGTCAACGTCTGTATTTCGGAAGGAAACAAAATTTTTTAGCTCAGGCTTAACTTTCCTCGTCTTTTCACGCACAACATTTCCCACGGTATCAATGAGTTTGAAGTGGATTTTATTTCTTTTGGTAAGCTGCAAGGAGATTTTGTAAAGATATTGCAGACTGTCAATTTTATAATAATTTGGCTCTATATAATTCCACAGACAATATTTATTATATGCCATATTTTTCTCCCAGTTGCCATCGTTCCAGCCTGGTATTTTCTGAGGAAAATTATCAAAGATATACAACTCCTTTAATCTGACACTAGAGACACTATCCCGATCAGCAATTTGCGTTAAATATTTGGGGGATATGGAAGTGCAAGAACTATAAAAAAACATAAACAACATCGAAAATAGCACCATTGTCAGAATACGTACTGTATTTTTATGTTTTTTTATCTCTTTCATAAGACTATTATTTCAATGCAAAAACATCCAGAGAAAACGGGATGAAATATAGCTAATATAATTCCCACAGTATCAAGATACAAAATAAATGCATCAATAACCTGTGAAATCTGAACGTATTATGCTAAGGTAGGTTCATATTGGATATTATCTATACCATCGAAAAGGCCATAGGATACCTTTGCCGTAATGATACGTATTTCATTAAATCTGTTCTTTACTCTGAGGTTCAAATAGACACGTAAAGGATAACAAGGCATAGTAATAGCGAACGTATATCCAAAAATAGATTGATGTAGTTTTGCGAAGTTACCTAGGGACCATGATGGCAGCACTTCATAAGATATCAGTTCGAATTTCTCCTGCTCTAAATCAAAATCGATATATTCGTCAACAGCAACTCGAATCAATTTCCTGCGCAAAAAAATGCTATAGACTGCCAAGAGGTACAATAAAATAAAGATTAAAATGATCAAAGGGCCCATATTTTTCAACGCTGAATTACGAGGATAAAGTTAATAAAATTATTAGCCAATATCTACGCGATTAAGCCCTCCCGGTTACAATCAATATATTTCATTTTCAAATATTTTAATTGACTCATTAAGCCAATCCTCCCAAACACCCGATTTTGCATTTTGCCACCATAAATGGGCGATTCCATGGGCCAGCACCTTCTTATCAATCAAACCGTAATCGGCCATCAGCGAATTACTCAATAATAAAATCGATCGTTTTATCAAATTCTTCCTTTTCTGAGCCAGACAGTTGATCACGCATGGCACGGATTGTATAGCCTCCGCATAATACTCCTTTATCTAAATACATCCAATCTGATATTTTTTGCTTATCAATCACTACGGTATCGCCAAGAGCGACTTCTTTTGTCGAGACTGGGGCGTTAAAGACAACACCTGTATATTGGTCATTTAGATAGTTAATATCGCCGATCCAAATGTGCTCTAAGCTATTGTCGGGTGTAGCATAGGCTAATTTTAGAGCAAAATTTTCATATCCTTCTTCTGGTTTTTTTAAAGCCTGTACAAATTGATCGAGTGAATTTTTCGCCTCGGCTATGGCTGTATTCATAGCCTCGTCATCAGAGCGGAAACTAACAATATCATCATTTTCAATTTTATCTTTTATGGACGGAGACTGGCATGCGGCCAATACAGCAGTGCTGATGGCAACCATTAAAATACGTTTAAAAATCTTTGACCTCATCTTTAAATATTTCTAGTTAGTTTTTCAATTTTATTCCAGTTCCAATGCTTAAAACAAGGAAACTACTTAGCCATAAATAATAACCTGGGCCAAGTGATGTTATGGTTGATTCGGATCCCGATTCGCTGACCATAATTTTATCCATTTGCATGAATAGAAGAGCAATCATACAGGAAACGAGACTTATAAAAAAAGCTTGTTTTCGATTACGATTTAAGAAAAGACAAATGGAAAACAAATAGATCGGATTCGCACACCAAAATAAGAACGGTATAACCGCTCCGCCCAAAGGCCCCATCCATCCCATCAAAAAGATAACCAAACTACCCACCTCCTCAGGTTGCGTTCCGCCTCGATCTACAAAGAATGCAGGCATGCTCAAGGAGATAATCAACAGTATTATGCTCAAAAGGATTGCTCCTTTTTCAATCGACGACAAAAAATTAAGCGAATTACTAATTTTCTTCAGCATAGATTATAATTGTGTTTATACCAAAAGTCACCTGCTAGAACTCGTATTATAGATGAAACTGGCTTGTGCTCACAAAACCCGAAAGTATATTTTCTAAGATATTACTTCTTTTATGAAATTCAAAGAAAGAAGTTTCAGCCGAGAAGATGGCTAAATCCCAAAGTAGTTTCAGGAAATAAGATATAAAGATGCCCCTATAAGATTTCTTATAGGGGCATCTTTATATCTTATCAAAGGCTTGTATTATAGATCCAATTGAATACCTAAATTAGCGATTGTTCCACTTCCTTTGACGTAATAACGGCCTTCATTAGTCGCTCCCCTCACCTCCGCGTGTAACGGGAAATAATCATTGTTCAACAGATTATTAACTGAAAAAATAAAAGCTAAATTCTTTAATTTATAACGTGTCTGGAAATCCATCAGACCATATCCAGAAATGGGATATTTGCCATAATTATATTCAGAAGGTTGAAAAACATCGCGTTTACCCAAATGTAAATATTGGAGATAGACATTCCACCGCTCTGTCAATTTAAAATCTGCATTAATATTGATTTTAAAAGGCGAAATAATAGAGTTATCCAATTTATCTTTGTATGCTCCTTCATTTTTCAGATCTTGTCGACCATCCATATACCCGAGTATCGTCCCAAACTTGAACCAGTCAACAGGGTTTACATCTACAACCAATTCCAGACCGTAAATACGTTGAGGTACTTGGATCAGTTCGTAATTGCCCGGTGTTGAAGTTTCGGCGAAGGAATTACCTTTTTTAGAAGAGCTATAATACCCCGTCAATTGGTAACTCAACATCGTGAAAGCGCCATTTAGTCCGAGCTAAAAATTATTGACAACTACTGGCTTAGGATCAATTTGACTTAAAGGCACTCCATTACGCAATACAAGCCCCACATCTCCAATAGAATACCCTTGTGAAAATGAAACAAAAGGCTGTAGGTATTTTAATTTATTATATCTTCCGGCCAAATTAAATACAAATGCATTTGAATTACTATTGTCTCCAGGAGTGACTTTCCCCGCTTTTGTTAAATCTCCAACTTTGAAATCCAAGTTTTCATACCTCACACCACCTTTTACTATCCAATATTCGGCGAGGTTAAATTTACTTTGTAAGTATAAGGCCGCACTTTTCATATTCATATCTGGTGTCACTAATCCATCGTCCAAGGTTTTTTGAACGGTGTGATCTTTCAAAAGATCTACCCCATAAATTAACGTTACCTTATTGTTATTGGATAAATCAAAAGGCGTACTAAAATTTAGTCTAGCTCCCTTATGATCAGAATACGTTTGGTTGTAGGTTTCAAATACGGTGTTCATATCTTCATAATACAGACTCATATTTGCTGAGGTTCGGCCAAAATTACCGTCATATTTGACATGAAAAGCTTTATTATAGGGCGTTCCGCCGTTAATCACTGTATCTGAAGGTATCCCTATAGCGGGTTTACCGCCAAACTCACCTTTAGTGCCGACGTACTTACTATCCTGCACACTTCTATAATAGTTACCCATAAATTCGACACGATGATTATCATTGATCTGATAGCCAATCTTTGCTAAAGCATTATAACTTTTTGTCTCACCTAAACCATAAAATGGACTTACAATGGTACCATCGGAGCTCCGCACCACGCCCGTTCGTGCTATCTTTCCTTGAACGACATAATCAAACTTATCTTTCGATCCAGAAAATACCTGTGCCAAATTATACCCATATGTTTCACCTGGTTTGACCAAGCTTAGGGAATTATTTAAAGAGGTCGAAGAATGAAAACTCTTGTCTGTCTTTGGCTTCTTTGTAATGTAATTAATTATACCACCAGCAGCACCATTTCCATACATTGCTGAGGCGCCATTGATGACTTCAATATGGTCAATTGCGCTAGCGTCAATCGTCTTCATATCTCTTCCGCCGTTTCTTAAGGGAGTAGACTGAGGGATACCATCAATAAGAACCAAAAAGTTCCGCCCGCGTATTTTAGCAATAAAATTGTTCTGGCTTTCTTCACTGGGAGAGATACTTGGCACCTTCTGCATCAGTATATTGGGCAAATTATCATTTATCAGCCGCTGATCTTCTAGGGTCTTACCACCGATATAGGTAATTGACGATGGTACCTCGTCGATACTTTCCGCCAATCGACTCGCTGTCACGACAACTTCATTCAAATGATTACTTGTTTGCTCCATGACAAAGTCTGAAAGCTCCAAGATTTCCTCTTCCAATGTGATCTGCGATTTGATTTCTTGAAAACCAATATGCGTTACGGTCATGGAGTGAATTCCTTTTGGAATCTTTGAAAAAATAAAATTCCCTTTATTATCGGTCTTGGTGCTATTTATCCCGTCGATATTGATATGCACATTGGACAAACCTTTCCCTTCTGAGTTTTTTACCTTACCCTTAATTGTCCCCGATTCTTGATCATCACCATTTTTTTTAACGGCTATCCAGCTCTCTCTGGAAAAACTTACTTGTGGAACTACGGAAAAACTTAAAATGAACAGACTACTCGCCAATATCGTTTTTTTGGTAATAAACCAAGATGTTGTTGTTTTCACTTATTTCAGGTATTTAAAAATTTCAAAAGAGTCATTCGCCCAGCCAGCATATTGATATCTATATAGTTTGAACTCCTTCTATCAGAAAAGCCTATTCTACCAGAAACACAATTACTATTTAGACTAATTATTATTTATGGCAAATATAGCAAAGTTGGAAAAAAATTAGGGTTGTTTCCAAAAAATAGAGCCTCTTAAAAAATTTATCATAAGTGAGAGTTCAAGAAGATGTGCAACATTGTACACTGGAGTCTATCAATATGAACTAATATAAACCTTCACTGTTGTTTGGTTTTATATTCTATAAAAACAATTTTAGCATATATATTTAGAAACGACGAAATCACCGCTCTGCAACTCAGCTATTCCTTTTCTCTCCATTCATTTATACACATGATAACCTTCGATATACTTATAGTCTGTTTTTTCTATTTGGCATAAGAGGAAGCTGAAAACCCTGCTTCTCTATCCCCATCGCTATCAGGCTACGAAAGCTCTTGATATTTTCGTTTCCAAAAAATAAACGCCGCGTAAGCCTTTCATATTCGGACATAGACTGTACAACAATGACCAGAAAAAAATCAGTCTCCCCAGTTACATAATAACATTGCTGAACTTCTGGACTTTCAACGAAGCTCTTTTTTGCCTGATCTATCAATTCTATCTTCTCATTTTCCAGGGTTACTTCCACCAATATCGTAATAGGATCACCAAAGTGCTTCGGATTCAAAATGGCCACTTCTCTTCTTATTGTGCCATTTTCGCGCATGCGCTTTATACGGCGCTGCACCGCAGCCGCGGAAAGACCGATTCGGTCCGCTATCGTGCGCTGCGACGTCTGGTTATCTATCTGTAGGATATCCAGAATCGCAATATCAAACTGATCCATATCTAAAAGTGAGGAAAAATTGCATTTTATGGACCAAATCTAACGAAAATACTCGGAAAACTTGATGCAACTTTGCATAGCCTGATGTAGGAGGTATGAAATGAGAACAACAAAATATAAAGGAACAATTTTAGCAATCCTGGCTGCGATCTTTTGGGGGGTATCTGGAACCTGCGGTCAATATCTATTTGAACAGAAAGATATTTCTGTCGAATGGTTAATCACCGTCAGATTACTGGTCTCTGGTCTGCTTGTACTTGCCTTTACTTTTTTTATTCAAAAGAAAGCCATCTTTGGCATCTGGAAAAATGGTAAAGATGCAGGCGAGCTTCTTGTTTTTAGCATTATTGGAATGCTAGCGGTGCAGTACACCTATTTTGCGGCCATTAAACATTCCAATGCAGCTACGGCAACGGTATTGCAATATTCGGGACCAATTATCATTGCGATCTATCTAGCCATCAAAAAAAGAAAATTACCAACAGGAAAAGAAACACTGGCCATTGTACTCGCGGTAACAGGAACGCTCTTATTGGTAACCCATGGAAATATAAATACTTTGGCAATCTCTCCCCTTGCCCTGTTCCTGGGTTTATCATCGGCTGTTGCCTTAGCGATATATACACTTCAGCCCAGCCGCCTGCTGGCGAAATATGAACCATCCATTATCATCGGCTGGGGAATGTTCTGTGCTGGCTTGGCTTTCTGTTTTATCAGATCACCCTGGGATATATCTGGAAGTTGGGATAATTATACCCTAATCAATCTAATAGCCATTATTGTATTGGGGACATTGATTGCTTTCACGTTTTATCTATACGCGGTCAGAATAATCGGCGGTCAGAAAGCCAGTCTATTAGCTTCAGCAGAACCTCTAGCAGCCACCATTCTGGCAGTTTACTGGTTGGCAACGCCATTTTCACTGGTTGATTGGATCGGGAGTCTATGTATTATTTCAACTGTATTCTTGCTTAGCCGTTCGAAAGACGAAGTGGAGATGGATAGGGCTTGCTTTTGATAGCACGAGCCTACAAATTTATTATGTGATCAGCGTACATAGATATAAAATAACCTATAGCTATTCAACACATTATCCTTATTTTTAATTGTTCAACATATCATATAAAGTTATGAATAAGCACACATTTTTAGGTATATGGAGTTTAATTTCTGTTGCAATAATCACATTTGCTTCTTGTAACCGCTCAAACGAAGACAAAGCGGACCGTCTCAACAAGGATGGGAAAACGGAGGAAGCGATCAGCTACTATCAGCTCGCTATCAAAGAGGGCAGCATAGAAGCAATCAATAAACTCGCTCTATTATATAGCAATATCCACCAGCCCGAAAAAGCGAAACAATATTACATCATGGCGGTGGAGAAAGGAGATAAAAAGGCTGCAGAAACTCTTGCCAACCTTAGCTTAAGAGACGGAGCCTATCATGATGTGATTACCTATTTAAAACCAATTGTAGACGCCGGCGATACAACGCAGATTTATGCACTGGGAAGCGCTTTTGTAAAATTGAAACGGTACAATGAAGCAGTTCAGGTTTTATTAAAAAATAAGGATAACGTATATGTAAAAGCCATATTGGGTGAGGCTTATTATGAGCTTGGGGATCTGAACAATGCCGAGAAATACTGGAAATCGGCCGTATATAACCATCAATCAGGGGGTATCAACTCCTACAACAAACTCTTGGATCTATATCGTCAACAGGGCAGAGAAAAAGATTACAAAGAGCTTGAAGGAGCCTATTGATAAAATTAATTGATTTTTCCCCGAGCAACTAGGACCTCCTTCGTTGAATTTTGAGACTCGTGTACGTGTATATTCTATCGTCTGATATTGGGAATTCGATATAGTCTTTCCAGAAATTATCAACGATACGAATAAAAACCTATTAAGGAAAATATACAAATTACATGAATAGATCGTCCGCCATCTCTTCCCTCATAATACCTTTCGGCAGCTAATATGTAGCTTTATAAAGCGTAACTATTTTTTTCTATATTTAGCCTTATACACAAAAATATTCATCCATAATTGACTTTAGACTTTTCTATGATTAAAGTATCCGAAATATTAGCAATCGAAGTTATCAAAGGTTTCAAAGCTAGATTTATTCACACAGAGAATACAACACTAGGCTATTGGGAAGTAGAAAAAGGGGCTGTGCTGCCCATGCACCGGCACTTACATGAACAGATCACTCAGGTCGAAGAGGGAGAATTTCAATTAACTATAGATGGTAAAACTGAAACTTATTTAAAAGGTATGGTAGCTGTTATCCCATCAGATGTGGAACACGGCGGAGTAGCACTTACCGACTGTAAGCTGTTTGATATATTTAGTCCAGTGCGAGAAGACTACAAGAAATTAAAATAGATCAAGGCAGCTGACAAGGTCATTTATGATAGTATAGGTTTCTTAAATTAAATATCTTGGGCGAGAACATCTATATCCACGATAAAGGGGGACGGGGTTTTCCCCTACCAAGTTCTAAAATTATTAAACGATTCCGGTTATACATTGTTCTTCAATAAAGAATAATATTTAACATGGAAGATCTATTATATTCGGTAGCTGTTAGCATAGTGATTATTTGGGCGGTTACTTTTTTGGGCGGGTTCATTACAGAAGATTTTATTCATATTCTTTTAGCTTTTGCAACTATAGCTCTCATATTTCGTGCAATAAAGACAGTGTATAGTAGCAGACTGCAGCAATTTAAACGGTAAATCAAATATTATGCGTAAACAAATTTTACAGTGCTAAAAAATGACATTTCCACATCGGCCAAATCAACAGTACGACAGACATATTAAGGAAAGTGACTTCAATTCCTGTAAAAGAATTTTAGAAGCTTTGTGTGGTCACACAAAAATGAGATACGGCCTAATACGTAAGAAGGATGGGCAGACCTGGGGAAACTGGTGCGTTTATGATTATCAGTATCAAAAGATAGTCGCTAAAAACAGTGAAACATACGTTACAATATATCAGGCAATCCGGAAGGGCCTTTCGCCTATTTATATTGGCGATAGCGATCTTTGTTCAGTCAGTCAATGGACTGATATTCTTCAGAAATTCGGTTTAAAAAGTTATATTTCTTATCCGATAATCAATAAAAAAGATGCTATTATAGGACACCTGAGTTTGATGAATGCGGAACCAGTGAACTTTGACCAAAGTAAACTGGAAATACTGCTCCCAGTTTGTAGCGATTTAATTGCAATAGATTTTAAAACAGTCATTGAGTACAGAAATACAAGAAGAAAATTAGAACAAGAACTTAATTATTCGAAAAATAGAGAACTCGTTTTATCATCCTTAGCTCACGACTTGAACAATCCAGTCAGCATCGTAAAAGTGATATCACAATATCTTCAGGGAAATATAAAAGATGAAAACCAAAAAAGCTTATTAAAGAAAATAGAGGAAGCATCTTTTCGAATGAAGGGAATAATAGATGATGTATTAGATTTCAGTAGTATCCGTCTTGACGATGGATTTATAAGAGTTCGTGATAACCAACGCATGGATTCATTGATTAGACAAATCCTGTCAGAATTTGAACTACTGCATAATAGAACATTAATCGCTAACATTAATCTTCCCATTGATGTACCTTGTGATCATCATAAAATGGGACGAGCATTTGCCAATTTAATTGGTAATGCAATAAAACACGGCAATCCACATCAAAATATAGAAATCAACGCATTTATTCGAAAAGAAAATTTCATTTTTAGTATTACGAATGAGGTCTCCTATCCACAATCTTCAGATCTTACAGATCTATTTAAGCCCTTTATAAAAGGAGCCAACAGCAATGGGCTTGGATTAGGATTATTTATTGCGAACGAAATAGCAAAAATTCATAAAGGAAAAATAACGGTAAATTTGAAGGACAATAAAATTACATTTAATCTAATGATCCCTATAGATTCTACCGCACCCCTGCTATAAAACGGCACATATTAGCATTTTTATAGAATTATTTCTCGCTTAAATGTTGTTTTAAACAAAAATGGGTGCGTTAACCGCACCCTAGCCACTATCAACGATGTTATTTATTGGGTACTGGTGCATGTTCTTCAATAAGTTTTTCGTGCTTTAACTCTTTCCAGAAGTCGGAGGGTACCTTGGCATTGAAGGCATGTGCATTTTGTACGGCCTGGTCAGCGGTATGTGCTCCTGGTATAACACCAGACACTTCGTCGGGGGTAGCAGCAAACTGCAAAGCTGCTGTACGGAGTTCCACTGCGTGATTTTTTGCTACCCGCTGCAAAGCATTCAGCTTTTCTTTAACACCGGCCGGAAATGTCCCGTCATAAAGATAGCGGTCTTTACCCGATAAAAAACCCGCACATAACGGCGCTCCAACGACGATAGAAATCCCTCTTTCAGCAACTTTTGGAAAAACTCGGTTCAGATCCTCGTCATGTTTGATCAATGAATACTGGCAGGCGGAGAGAAAAATATCCGGGTCTGCAACTTCCAATGTCTGTAAGATAGGCTCTACGGTATTGACACCTAGCCCCCAGCCCTTAATAATCCCTTCTTCCCTCATCCTGGTCAATTCGGGCATCGCTCCATTTACAGCTTGCTCAAAATAATATGCATAGCTATCTTTCATATCTCCATTGTCGGGTGAAAGATCGTGAATATACACCACATCAATGGACGATAATCCCAAGCGCTGCAGGCTCTCTTCTATACTTCGTCTTACCCCTGCTGCACTATAATCATACTTATAGGCGAAATTTAGCTTACCTTTCCATAAAGATTGTTCCATCTTAAAATCTTCATGGGGCAGCATTAATCGTCCTACTTTTGTTGATAGCGTAAAACTATCTCTAGATTGATCTTTTAAAAATAAGCCCATTCTACGTTCACTGATACCCAAGCCATACCAAGGTGAAGTATCAAACAGTCGTATCCCTGCATTCCATGCCGCTTCAACGGCCTGTAAGCATTCAAGATCTGCGTTGTGCTGAAACCCATTTCCTAACGCCACGCCACCAAACCCAGCTTTATCGGCTGGACGAAATCGTTTCTTTTGTGTTAAATTTTCAGTTGTTGTCATTTTATGTCTTTATATTGTTTTCGACTAGTTAGCAGGTATTGCAGCAATCCATGCAATGCTGACCTGTGCTTGTCTCTCTATAAAAAAATCTTTTCTTTTTGTCTGCTCCTATTTTCATTATTTATGTTCGCTCGCAAGTCTAGCAGCAAGTTCATCATGCGCAGTGAGATCCAAACGTAAAGGCGTAATAGACACTAGCCCGTTTTCTACTGCCCAACGGTCTGTGCCTTTTTCAGCAGGTTCTAATGGCACGACGGTAATCCAATAGTTTTTTCTTCCCATGGGATCCTCTCCGGGCACCACACTACCGTCATATAAACGTACAGATTGTCTTGTCCATGAAAGAGCTCGAGGTTTGGGCGGAAAATTCACATTGTAAAGGGCAGGACCTTTATCGTTCAACAATAGCTTGAGCACATCCCCTGTCCAGCGAGAAAGCCCTTCAAAATCCGGTTCCGTCTTCCCGACGGGTGTGCTCAATGCGATACCCGTAATGCCGAGCAATGTCGCCTGTTTTGCAGCAGCTAATGTTCCAGAGTGCCACATGGAATTACCCAAATTTGGTCCCATGTTAATACCCGAAAGCACAACCTGCGTATTTGGAAACATATATAAGCCCAAGGCTACACAATCTGCGGGTGTGCCATTTACCCTAAAAGCTTCAATATCATCAAAAGTAATCGGTGCACGCCGGTAGCTTAGGGGCCGGGAATGAGTAATGGCATGCCCCATAGACGACTGCTCAACATCGGGGGCAACAATCTTAACTGTTCCAAACTCTTTCGCTGTCTTCGCTAGTGCCGCAATCCCCGGTGAATAGATGCCATCGTCATTGGTAATAAGTATATTCATAACTGTACCTTTTCTATGAAAACCAATCTCGAGCATCCTTTGTTCAGATGTTATGAAAGAACATGGCAAAAACATACGGTTAGTACATAACCCGGCCGCTGGGGATGACACTAATGGAGATAAGGACGAAGTATGTCAATTGATTGAAGATCTCGGCCACCAATGCAAGGTAGTAACAAAAAAGGATGCAGTCAAAAAGATCGATCCACAGACCGATATTATTGCCCTAGCAGGTGGTGACGGTACCATAAGAATGACTGTGATGGCCTTATTGGAAAAAAAGTTAAGATTTAAAAGGCCAATCGCCATTTTGCCCCAAGGCACGGCAAACAATATTGCTATTTCTCTCGGTATTCCCCTAGACTGTGAAAAAGCAATTGGCCTTTGGAGAAATTGCCTACTTAAAAAATTCGATGTAGGAATGGTTACAGGAATAGAAAGGAAACCCTTGTATTTTATTGAATCAATCGGTTTTGGTGTATTTCCATTGCTGATGAAGAAAATGGATAAAAAAAATACGGAGCACCTTAGCGTGGAAGATGAAATCAAAACTGCATTAAGGCAGCTCCGCAAATTGGCAGCAGCATTTCCAGCTAAGAAACTAAAACTTACTGTAGCTGGAGGCAGTTTTGAAAAAGAATGCATTCTCGTTGAGGTCATGAATATCCCGAGCATGGGGCCGCGGCTAGTGCTCGCTGCCAATGCTGATCCCGGAGATGGACAATTTGATATCATCATCGTGACTGCCGATCAGCGCCAGGAACTCATAGACTATATCGATGGACTATTGAATGGAACGGATATAGAATTTAAAATAAGTCCCATCCGAGCCAGTGCATTAGCAATAGAATGGGAAGGCAAGGAAATACATATTGATGATGAGCGCATGAGCTATCTCGGCCAACAGCTTAAGCTTACCATGCTTGAAAGCCTGGTTGAAATTGTCGCTGGAAAATAAATAAGATCTAATTTCTCTAAACGATACACACACAAAAGATGTTCTCTAATAAAAAATCAATCAAATGGATAGATCGAAAAACAAAAATAACAGGCATCTAGGCATACTTATATTTCTCATGGCAGCTATCCCAAATCCGGATCCGCGAGAACCGAGTCCAGACTTATCCGGTGCTAAGCAAGAGGATACTTCCAAAAAAGATGATGATCCAAACACTAATTTATCCGGTATCAAAGACGATCGAACTCATAACAGAGAGCAAGCGCAAACCGAACAGAAAGAAAAGGACGATGAAGATAAACCCAATCTTTCTGGTGATATCAATGTTTAGGGACCATTAAATTATCTGCTATCCGGATACTCCAGGCGCACACCTGCAAGTCGTCAAACAGAGATAGCTAGGAGCAGTAGTAGTTAGGCATGGCATTGAATCCCTTAATTTTTTCGAGGCGGGAAGAAAAACAATTTTGGATTTATCTTGAAATAGATCCAAACTGCCTTTCCCATTTTAATCAATTCTTTCGACGATAGGTTTCGCGAGCGAAAGGCTAACATCAAGGATAAGGAGAAGCTGACCATAAAATTAAAGAATCCTATAATTCCTATCCCTAAAATACCCCATACCCATATGTCAGTAGACAGCTCCATCCCATGTCCAAACAGACCCAATGCCAAATTTCCGCTTGCAAAGGTAATATGCCTTATATCCAGATTTAAACCTAAAAAAAGTCCGATGGAAGCTGTTGTGCCCATAAAGATTCCAAACCACACATTGGATACAATACCCGCCCATTTTTTTTCATAAAATGAAGCTATTTTGTTTGTTTTTGCCTGTCCAAATATCTTTTTCAACATGGGATGCTCCTGAATGCGATAATATACGGAGTTATGCTTGTCCCGATTTGAAATACTGCCAGCAATAATTCCGGAAAGAAATAAAAAAACACCGGCAATGGAAGCATGCAAGACCACAGGTGTCTTTATTGGATTGAGGTCATTCACCAAATGCAGCCACTTGGCACTCGCAATATTGACCTGAAACAACTGTTGAATAGCCCAAACAAGAAAAAGGCTCATCGGAAAGGCCATCGCAACGTTACCAACAAAAGCAATGAACTGTGAACGAAATAACCGTGCAAACAATTCAGCAAATATCCAATAACGATGTTTATTACTCCCCTGCTCTGAAGCCCCCTGCTCAATCGCGTTGACCAATGCAGATGCTGTCATGGCAGGCTGTTTGGTTGCCAAAGTTGCACCAAATAGATAAATTAATGTAAAGCCAATGGCATAATTCAGACTATATAAAAATGCATGACCAAATTCACTGGTATGTATCTTACCCAACAATAATTTAATGATACACATTACTCCTACAATGAGACCTCCGCCACAGGCTGAACGGAACATTTTCCAATACTCCTGTCTGCTTGAGGTAATATAATGCTCCCCAGTCTGTGCAGTATGATGTGTAATCTCATAGGCCAAAAGCTGTGTACTCTGTCCTGCCAATTTGCGAATATTGCTTTTCCTTGAATTGTAACCAATAAGCGTCTTTGCCAGTGCGATCGTCTTTTGTTCCTTTTCATCTGGATCGTCGATCACTAAAAAGGGCAAGATTTCCCTGATCCTTTCGAGCTGCTGCCGCATGCGCAAAAGGGATTGATTGACTTTTATGGAAATTCCAAAACGATGTGAATTGTCAAAGGCCGTTTCAATATACGATTCGCATTGTTTATGAAGTACCCAAATTTGTTTATAAGACAGGTCATCCGAAGAAATAAACTTATTATCCGACTGTAAAATACGATCATTCAATTCGGTAAACTCTCGCATAATAGCAATAAATGGACTATCAAAATTTTGAAACTCGGGCACCATCTTGTTTACATCTGTTTCCATTGCACGACCTGTAATGCGTTGAACCAACAGTTCCAACCCATACAATATTTCGATCATTCCAAAACCAGTTTCATCATCATAAATCGTTTCAAATTTACATATGTGAAACAGTTCATCGAATTGATCCTGCGGGACCGCAGCAACCCAGTCAGCATCACTAGGTTTGTAAAAAACCTGATTTAACAGATACTGCAAAGTAGACTTGGGTGGCTGAAAAGGCAAGTACCGCTCGGTGATTCTTTTTTTAAGCTCATAAAAAAAGTCTGCATAACTAATAATACCGGTATCAGAAATCAACTGATCAAAATCTTTACCAACCAGGATTCTTTTGAGATAAAGCTGAAAGTCTTCCAGGTCCGCGGGTGCGGCGTGGAGATAGTCCAGTAAAAATTGAATATCGACCTGATAAAGTAAATTGATACGTTTTGGACGGATGACATCGACTAATAAAACTAAAAAATCAACGCTTGTATAGTCAGGGTCCGCTAATTGACTTTTAAACCGTCCAAACAAGCTTCTTACCCTGGGCTCTTTACCCTGTTCTTTTTTCATAAATTATAAATCCTCTGTTTTAGATACCATTTTTTGATAGATTTTGTTTTTTTATCTAAAACAGCTACTCGCCAGGTTGCGTCAAATAGTCCTTAGAATGGATGATTTTGATCATTTGGCATTCACTTTCATTTCTATAATTTTACAGCTAAGAAGCTATAAATCAAAAATTAAGCTAAGCATAAAAGATGAACATGAAAAATAACGATAAAATGAAGCCTGCAAAATTATGTTACGAACATATCGGCGGAAAACTCGGCCAACTCCTATTGGAGGCTTTGGTAAAAAAAGGCTGGCTGGCGAAAGCAGACCCCAGCGATAAAAACCTCTACATCACTGAACTTGGGGAATCCCAATTGACAGCATTTGGTATTGACTTATCACAAATTAAATCCTAACAGCTATGAACTTACTATTAGATTACGACAATTTCTTTTTGCCTGCAGAAGACCTAGAGAGGGCCAAAGAATTTTACGGGAACCAACTTGGCCTCGAAACCAAATTCGACTTTTCGGATAAGGGAATGACCGCATTCAAGATAGGTGACAATGAACCGGCTATCATTCTTAGTACAGGACAACATGCGAAACCAGCTATATGGTTTAAGGTCGCGGATATTAAGACAGCATATGAACATTTAAAGAACAAGGGTATCGTATTTTTAAGCGAACCATTTGAAATCATGACGGGTTTAGCGGTTGAATTTAATGATCCTTTCGGAAATAAGCTTGGCATAACGGATTATTCCAAAGTGAATGAACATTTTTAGTATCTTAGTAAGAAGATAACTAATTAATTCCATAAACGTAATGACAGACTGTGAACTTCAAAATATAGATCCAGAGGACATTGGCGACGTACTCGTTAAAGTTGAAAAGTCATTTAATATTAACTTTCAGGGTATCAACTCAATGCGAAAAATCATCTATTCAATTTTAGCGACTAGTTTTATTTTTACAGGATGTGCGGGAATAAAAGGTCAAGGAGACAATAACGGCTGGAAATCATTGTTTGACGGAAGGGATATCAACGACTGGTTTGTTAAAATTCACCATCATGACTTTGGTGTAAACTATGGAAATACGTTTAGAGTGGAAGATGGAATTATTAAAGTCAGGTATGATCAGTATGATGATTTTAATGATCAATTTGGTCATTTATATTATAAAACACCCTTCTCTTATTATCATTTAAAGTTTGAATATCGATTTGTCGGTGAACTCCACAAAGGAGCACCTTCTTATACGCTCCGTAATAGCGGCGTTATGTTTCATTCGCAAGATCCAAGGACCATGCTAAAAGAGCAGGATTGGCCTATTTCTGTCGAAATGCAGCTTTTAGGTGGATTGAGCGATGGTCAGCCACGCCCTACCGGTAATATGTGTTCTCCTGGGACCAATGTAGTTTACCAAGGAAAAATAGCATCTTCCCATTGTTTAAATTCTACTTCGAAAACCTATGATGGCGATCAATGGGTTAAAGGAGAGCTGATCGTACTAGGCGATTCATTAATCAAACATATCATTAATGGAGATACAGTACTGGAATATTCGAAGCCTCAGATTGGGGGCGGCACAGCGAATGGGTATGATCCACAAATTAAAATCGATGGTAAATTACTGAGCAGTGGATTTATCGCGTTGCAGAGTGAAGGCCAGCCCGTAGACTTTAAGAATATATGGATTAAAGAGCTCCCTAAACCAAAGAGATAAGCGGAACTTTACTTTCGCCTACATGGGTATCAGCTTGCTATTATCATTATAGCTATTGGTTATTTGTTACGCAAGTATTTTCTTAACCAGGTAATGACTGTTCTCCTATCCTGTATATTATATTTTGTCATGGCTTCTTCAAGCCACAACTCACCATGAACGATCGCATTGACTACATCAGTTTTCACTTCTTTAGTAAAACGGGATCTAGTTTTATTATTTTCATTCATTACAATGTTTTTTTATCATTGGTTAATTAAGAAACTTCAAATTTCGTTAAGTAAGTTCAAGGTTGAAACTTTCAAGATGTTCCTCAATCTCAAGGGCAAAGAATTGTGGTAATCCAGTTTTTAATTAACGTAGCTGTGTGCATAAAAAGCAACCTGTAAAAACAGGTCGCTTTTTACCGCTATTTAAAAGAAGTCCAAAATTCAAATTAAATAGCCAATTAATCATCATAAGAACGCGATGTTAATTTCTTACACAACGGACATTTTTCATCTGTGTCTCGATCAAATCAATACCAATGACAGATATATTGAGAAGATTTGCTGTCAGATCGGCGCTATTACTCCCAAACAATCCTTTTTCACCATGGTAATACCATGCTCCCAAGCCAAGCAGACCACCAATTTTAATTCCCGAAGAACCTGTCCAGATTTCAGCACGTGTTCCGAAATTGCCCAGGTTGAGCTGAACAAGACCGTTCACTACAGCGAAGGAGGTACTGCCTCCATTGAAATTGAAGTGAAGCTTGTTATTTGGGTACGGTGCAGCTGTTCCACTAGCATCGTATTCAAAATAACCTCTTCCATTACTTGTACCATAGGTAGGATTCTTACCACCGATTCCTAAAAATCCGGTCAGCTTCCGAAAATCATTTTCACTAGCCTGACGCCATACGCCTTTCGGGTAAACTTCATTACAAGGATCGCTATTGACTCCAAATCGATCAGGAACCAGCCCTTTAAATGAAAAGTAGGTATTTCTAGCGTTTGAATGTGCATAGGTATGGTGAAAACGATATGGATTATGCCCAGCTTGATAGTAGATATTTTGCCGTGCCCATTTGACTCCTTCCACAGTCAGAGGTGATTCTAACAGATTGACCAATAGACGATGGCTATTTCCCAATACTGGTGTAATATTGAAAGTAAAGTTTGCAGGGGCTGCCGAAAATTGACGTGTTGAGTTGTCATCTATTTTCAATGCTAAATTTGAAACATTTACTTTTATTCCACCAGATACAGCTGCTGGATCTGCGGTATATGCATAAGCAATTTTTGCATCCTGATAAGCAGGGTCGATATCTGTAAAACTTGAAAAAGCAATTTCTTGATCTGCTGAAACAAGGTTAGAAAGCGTGCCATTACCGACATCAATTGTTGCGGTTTTTATTCCTGCGATTTCTACCTTGGCTCCCGTCATGTTAGCAAACATTCCCATCGAATTGAGTTCTACTGCCAAGCGTGCAAATTTATGCTTAAATAGAATGTTGATCGGTACGTTTACATTGGCTCCACCCGTTGGGACAGCAACTTCACCGCTAGCATACAGCACATCTTTTCCAGCTGGAAGTGCTATCAACGTATTGCCTGTATTAATCGTAGGAATATCTTCGCCATTATTGTAAGATAATGCAACCCACTTGTAAGTCTGGCCTTGCGTCACATCAATTGCTCCTTGGCTGCCTGCTGTAAATTGTGTAGAAGATATCAATTGGCTACCATCCTGTGAAAACAAGAATAAACGATAAGTAATACCGTTATCCATTGCAGCGGCACGTGTTCCAGTTGCTGAAATTGTGCCAGCTTTAGCCGTAAATTGGGCGGCCTTAAATGGAACATTGTTATCAACTTCAATCAATGCATCAAATTCTGGAAACTCCATCAATTTTGGACTGTTTAAATTGGTCGAATTGGTACTGGCTTTGCCTTTGACAGAGGCTATTTGTTGGGTCTCATCTATACCTGATACTTTGAGTACCAGTTTTGTCCCATCCAGTTTTGTTCCTTCTTCAGTCTGATCAACATGACCATCCTCCTTAGAACATCCAGAGAATGTGACTGTACTTCCCAACAACAGGGCAATAGAAGTAACAGTCCAACTTAAACGCTTTAAACGTGATATTTTCATAAAATTGTTAGTTTAAATAAATAGATGTTAGTTTACAAATCTCCGTTACCTTCGCCTCCAGAACCATTTCCCCAATCGCCAACACCTGGATTTGGAGTTCCAGTACCACCCGAACCGGCTGCAATCCCTTGTTCCAGTTCAATTGTTTGCACATGCACAGCAGGTGCTTCGTAGGTTTTCTTTTCTTTTTTCATTTTTTAAAATTTGGTTTAATCACACCGACACTTAATTGAAATAAATCAAAATATGATCTAAACGATAGTATCAATAATATTTACGCAAACTTATGAACCATAAAAGATATTTATTTAAAAACAACGATTACATTTTGACCATAAAAACGACTACAATTTGACTACACAAAACATAAGAAACTAGTAATCAATTAATTAAAACCAATAAAAACGACACACACAAACACAACTACCGCCACAAATACAATTAAAACACTAAAAAACAAATAGATAAATCTGAAAAGAAAAATATAAAACAATAAGATTAAACAAATTCACTTACCAAAACAAGCTATTGTTTCCGCAGAAATCAGATAAAAATGTGACTTTTAAAATGCAGTCTATCAGCGTCCCTTAAACCTAAACCAGACTTTGTAAATAAGCCTCGAGATCGATCTCTTTGTCTAATTTCAATTTTTGTTTTATTCGATATTTTGTCACACGTACACTTTTAGGTTCAATATGAAATGCAGTGGCAATATCCAATGTACTATGTTGCAAATACATATATGCACAATGCTTTAATTCGAGGGCTGTGATCTTATTTTCAGACAGCAGTCTTAGTTTCAGGAAAAAATCCGGATTGATGGTTTGAAATTCGCGGATCGGTTGGCCGGTCACCTCATCAAATCGCAATTCATCTTTTATCATCCGTTCAAATAGACCGGCATTTTCATGCCCATCTGCTTCCACAAGTACAATCTTCAGGTGATCAAGTAGTTTATTTTTGCGTTCAATCTGTAATGCGTCAAATAAAGCGGCTTTTTGCATCTGTTCATTCTGAGATTGCAGTATTTGTATCTGAGAAAGCAGTTTCATCTGGTCATCCTTCTGATAGTTGAGTTCACCATTTAGACGACTTTCTAAATCTTCATTCTGCTCCCTTAGTTTTAGACATTCATCTGCCTGTGCTTTATATTTTATTCTGAAGAAGAAACTCAGCGTAAGAATCATAAGAAACAGAATGACACTCATACTTCCCCAAAAAATACTGTGATATTGCCGATGTTTGAGATCCCTTTCAATGGTGTTTAATACTTCAACAATTTCAGTTCCCTGTCCATTTTGACTTACTTGAATATTTTCTGTTGAGTTCCCCAAGATGCCTTTAGTTCTCCATTGATAGGTCGCACTCAATAAAGGGGTAACATACCCTTTCCCTAAATATGTTCTGTCCAACGAATAAAAGAGTTTTTTTTTCATCTTTATGGCGTATACCGGAATGTATTCTGACCCTGTAATATTTCTAGAATTTTTTTGATTAAAAAATAAACCCTTTACCATGTTAAGACCTTTCATTATAATGTTTCTTGATTTCTAATTAGATTCGCATAAAAAGCTTCTGATCAATGTAAAAGACCGATAAATGACGTACAACGACAAGTGGAGATGTATATAGTATTATTTTTCGGCAGGCACCTTTCATTGGCAGTCGATTTATGGCTGAAATCTTTCTCTAACAAATAAGCCAAAAATCCAAAACTTAATCAAGGGTTAAAAGGCTTCAATTTGACCACAAAAACATACCAAAACGACAACAAATCGACTACAATATGTAATAAATTCATAACTCAAAATATAAAACATTCAATTACACCCTTATCCCCTCCCCATTAGAAAAGCATTGATTAAAATATTTTCGGTTATCCATTAAATAAAATTCCGGTATTATTTTAAAATTTCGAAGACAGAAATAGTGCCATAACGCTACACCTTTGTAGCTGAACAACTACAATTTATATCCCCAGAGAACATTCTATTGGAACCTGTACATGCAGTTCTAGTACATCGTCTGCTATTCAAACTTTAGCTATGTTCTTTATATAGTATTAACAGCGTATAGACGCTAAAAATAGTTGGACTACAGTGCGATTCAGATCAAAGAGATAGGAACTAAGAAAAGTGATGGTAAATTATTCTAATTTTTCAGGGAATAATCAAACAGCTGCCGTTCGAATAACTAAGAGATATCCAAAAAGAATTTTTAAAATAGCAACTGAACAATAATGATTTATTATTTTTAAAGTAATAATCATAAAAACAGAACATTAATACTCAGATCAGGATATGGACAAAATTACTAAAGATGAAATTACAGAAGCAGAGAATCAGCTTTTCCTAGCTCAGCTAGCCAGTAATGTGGATGCTCTTGACGTCCTCCTGTATGACCATCTCGTTGCTGTAGCGCCGGATGGTCAAATGCTAACGAAAGAAATGGATCTGAATGCACACAGATCAAAAGCAATGATTATTGAAAATGCGTCAACAGAAATTGACGAGATCAAAATAATTGGAGATACCGCGATTTCAGTGATTACAATGACGGCAAAAGGCAAGGTAATGGGGACGCCACTGGAAGGGAAATTCAGGTATTTTAGAGTATGGAAACGCATTGAAAACACACTAAAAGTCGTTGGCGCAAGTTTTATGCAACTCCCTCAATAAGTGGGTGGAAAAGTAACGATAATGCAGTAAAAAATATGTCAGAGATTACAAGAAAAATGAAAAAATACACTTTTTTTTTAGTTTATGTTCTACTTTGTTTCTGTATCTCTTGCCGAAATATTGGCAAACCGATTGATAAACAAAAATCAGGCTCCTATTTTATCGATTCGAAAGGACAGATCGCTTATTGTCAGAATGGAAATTGGTTTAGCTTGGGCATTTCGCAAATACAGGCTGATGCACGATCATTTGAAGTTTTGTCAGAAGATATAGCCAAGGACAAAAACGCTGTTTACTTTCGTGGCATGACTCAAAAACTAGTAGATAAGAATTCCTTCTATGTCGACAGTCAGATCCCCAAAGATCGTCTTCACGTCTATTACATCGATCAGGCCCTAGGTTTTCAGATTATTGAGGGAGCAGATCCAAAAACATATGAACTTGTAAAGGATCATATAAACTGGGCACGTGATAAAGACCATTACTTCTACAGTAATGACATGATAAGGGCTGACCGTAAAACCTTTTCGTTCGTCAATGACTATTTTCTAAAGGATAAAGATTCGGTCTATGTTTCGCCAAATATCGGTGCTTTTAAGGCAGTTATTGCTAACCTCGGAAAAGTTGAAGCAATAAACAATTATTACATGAGAATTGACAATACAATTTACTACCCGCCATTTCAGCAGGGATCAGATGTGGTAACGATGCCATTTAATACCATCCAGACAATTCGTGTACTCGATCAGGACCATATTAATGTTGACAATAAAACCATATTATTCAGAGGGAAAAAATTCAAATATGAGCATGTTGACGCCCCCTCCTTTGCGTTATTTCCGATAGATGAGAAAAACGATAGCTATGGGAGTAACTCCTATTCAAAAGACAGGAGTCATGTGTACTATAATCAGGAAATAATCCCAGGTGCAGATCTAAAAACTTTTATAACTATAGGCCATGATTTTGGAAAAGACATAAAAAATGTGTTTTATCAAAAACAGCGGCTTGAGGGAGTAGATGCAAAAAGCTTTAAGAAGGAAGGTGATTTTTATAAAGACAAACTGGGTAACAAATTCAGTGCGATCACTGGAAATAAACTATAACCCTCCATTTGCAATATACTTTTTCTGTTGCCTCATTACTCACAAATTTGCTATCAACACACTAGCGCAGTGCTGCACAGCAATACTATATGTTGTCAATATTGTAATAACCGATAAAAGACAAATTTGAATCTAATTAGTTAACCATTCCAGCGGTAACTAGGTCTAAACCCTAAAATTGATACAGATGAGGAAGAAGACAATAAAGGCGAGCGCTGGCTTTTTATATATTAAATTTTGAAACAAAAAATATATATCGTAATATTGCGATATTAAAATCATAAACATGGGACTTACTAAAACAGAAATATTTACAGAAGAGCAAAATCGGCTTGCCATTTTGTTTAAAGTTTTGGGACACCCCGCCCGCGTAGCGATTCTCCAGTATATCATCAATCAAAAAGCCTGTATTTGCAATGATCTGGTTGAAGAGCTAGGCCTCGCTCAGGCAACCATCTCCCAGCATTTGAAGGAACTGAAAAATATCGGCATCATACAGGGAACTATCGAAGGAAAATCTGTCTGCTATTGTATCGACGATAGGATATGGGATAGTATAAAGACTGAACTGGAGAAGTTTTTTAATCAAGAAACGAAAGTCAAAAAATGTTGCTAGCACATTTTTTTGTATCATATAATCGTAATATAGCGATATAACAATATTAAAAACAGAATCTAAAAAAACATCTTATGAAATTATCAGCAATCAAAGAACTTCTAACATCCTTAGAAAACGTTGAATTTCAATTGGAAGACGGAACCTTCGTTCCCGAACACTTTCATGTAACTGAAATTGGACAGGTATTCAAGAATTTTATCGACTGTGGTGGTACAATCAGAAAAGAAACAGTAGTGAATTTCCAACTCTGGAATGCCGATGATTACGAACATAGGCTGAAACCTCAAAAATTATTAAATATCATCAAGCTATCAGAGAGTAAGTTGGGAATAGCGGATTCGGAAATCGAAGTTGAATATCAATCTGAAACGATCGGTAAATATGATCTCGATTTTAACGGAAAAACTTTTGTACTGAAGAATAAAAAAACGGCTTGTTTGGCTACTGATGCTTGCGGTATTCCCGCTGAGAAACCAACGATTAAATTAGGCACAATCCAATCCTCTTGTTGCCTCCGAATTCAGGATGCTGCTAAATTATCAGATTATGTACACAAAACTGGAAAATACAATTTCGGAGATTTTATCAACTGCTAAAATCTCCGAAAGCAGAGCCGAGGTATTAAAACCACTTGTAGACTATATTCAAGTACAAGTGGAAAGGAGTACCCCTATAGCACTCAATTTTATATGTACACACAATTCGCGCCGGAGTCATTTATCCCAAATTTGGGCACAGGTAGCCGCTGCATATTATGATGTTCCAAAGGTCTGCTGCTATTCGGGGGGAACCGAAGAAACAGCGTTATTTCCAAAAGTTGTGGAGACATTAACGGCACAAGGGTTTTCTATTATTAAGATAGCTGATTCGCAAAATCCGATATACGCAATCAAATATGATCAGAATTCACCACCTATCATAGGATTTTCAAAGCATTATGATTCAACTTTTAATCCAGCTTCAAATTTCGCAGCAATAATGACATGCAGCAATGCTGCTCAGGGCTGCCCGTTCGTGTCCGGTGCTGCAATCAGAATACCAATCACTTACGAGGACCCAAAGTTATCAGATGGTACAGCACGGCAAGATGAAACATATAAGCAGCGCAGTGAAGAGATTGCCCTAGAGATGCTTTACATCTTTTCAATGATTAAAAAATAGCGAATGAAATCGAAATTAAAATTTTTAGACAGCTATCTTACGCTTTGGATCTTTTTGGCTATGGCCGCAGGAATCGCATTAGGGGTAGTGTTTCCGCATATATCCTCACTGACAGACAGCTTGAGCGTCGGGACAACCAACATTCCCCTGGCGATAGGCTTAATCTTAATGATGTATCCCCCTTTGGCGAAGGTAGACTATTCACTACTACCAGTTGCTTTTAAAGATAAAAAGATCATCACGATTTCTCTGTTTTTAAACTGGATCGTCGGGCCTATCCTGATGTTTATTTTAGCTATCGTCTTTTTAAGACATGAGCCGGATTATATGGTAGGCCTAATTCTGATCGGACTAGCTCGGTGCATAGCAATGGTGATTGTTTGGAATGATCTCGCCAATGGCAATCGCGAATATGCAGCGTTATTGATTGCATTAAATTCAATTTTTCAGGTATTCACCTATAGTTTCTTAGTCTGGCTGTTTATTAACATCCTTCCAAACAAATTAGGCTTAGCAAATTTCAATGTACAGGTGTCTATTGGAGACGTTACGGAAAGTGTCTTGATATATCTAGGAATTCCTTTTCTAGCAGGATATTTAAGCAGAAAATTGCTTGTACACACCAAGGGGCTGGAGTGGTATAACAGAAAGTTTGTACCCGCAATCTCACCGCTTACTTTATATGCCCTGCTATTTACGATTATTTTGATGTTCAGCTTAAAAGGAGACAAAATAATGAAATTACCATTGGATGTACTAAAAATTGCTATTCCATTGGTTGTCTACTTTGTGATCATGTTCTTTGTGAGCTTCCTCATGAACAAATCGTTAAAAGTTCCCTATAACAAAAATGTAGCGATAGCTTTCACGGCCACAGGAAACAATTTTGAACTCGCAATAGCGGTTTCAATTGCCCTGTTCGGCATACATTCTCCACAAGCTTTTGTTGGCGTCATCGGGCCACTGGTTGAGGTGCCGGTATTAATACTTTTGGTCAGGGCAAGTTTATGGTTAAAAGGCAAGTATAACTTGTATAGATAAGATAAAAGATTCCATTTTAAATTAGTCTGGGTTCCTTTGATAGATTAGCTATTTTATTCCTTAAAGACCATCGATAAGATACCAACTCAGAATAATACCTATGACAAAAATTAATACGGCCACAATGGTGATGCTATTTGAAGTTTGAGCGAAGTTCTCTTCTTCGATTTGTTTGTTCGTTTTACGATATTTAAAGAAAGCGACAATAACCGTCAAAGCACCAATGACCACAATGGAAACGCCAACAGCACCAGAATGTTCGTGCTGTGAACCTGCAACTACATCTTTTTTTAAGATAAGTTCAATCTGACGAATAAATAGTGAAAATTTAACAACCACAAAACCGAAGCCCATAATCCCTAGACTTGTCCGGATCCAAGCTAGGAAAGTTCGTTCATTCGCAAGATGGTCATTTACCTTTTGTGGAGCATGATTAGACATTCGAAATAAAATTTGATCAACATTAAAAGAATTACAAAAATGTATTCACTGGCCTTAAAAAAGTTTTACAACTGTGACTACGCTTTAGTACATTTCGTTCACAGGTTAGCGATCTTTTTAAGGTTAAGAAATCTTTTTGTTTGTTCCTCAATAAACGTTGCAGAACGTTGAAAAGTTTGAATAATATTTCAATAGTTTTATCTTTCAAATCTTTTTTAGCAATGGCATACCGAACCCTGCAGAGGAGGAAGGAATAAGTTTCCCATCTTTGACATGATATCCCGACAAATCCACATCATCAGATGTACTTGTAACTCCTTCAATGGTTACGGTATTCCCGAGCCCTCCGGCTAAATGCGCTGTATAGAAGCTCTTGAGAAGCGATCCCCAGGCATGTGGAGATGCTTGCGCCCCGAGTTGTATTAACTTTGGCATTAAGTTCCTCCAATTCGTAAATCCTAGGCCTTCAATATCCGTAAGGTGAACATCCAGCAGTTTCTTTTCAAATAAGGTTCTCAGCAAGTTCTGATCAGGATCTGCTTCGCCATCCGCCAGCAAAGTATTTATGCCTTCCGATTTTAAAAAGTCTCTAAGCTTTTGATAATCCATCACCGTTTCATGAAAAGGTTCTTCTATCCAAAAGAGATTTACCATTGGGATACCTTTTAAATACTGAATAAATTGGTCTGATGTAAAACCGTTATTTCCATCAACTAAAATTCTGCAGTCGGGAAATGCCTCTGCCACTGCCTTTGTAACCTCTATATCCCGCTGAATTCCTTTGGAAAAAGGCATCCATTTATGTCCCCTTCCAATCTTCAACTTGAATTGCCTGTACCCCACTCCATAGTCGTATTGGCACTCCTCGAGTATACGGTCAATTCCCGCAGGCCGATCTGCAGGCTCTAAGTCATCGAAATAAATCATGCCACTATAATAATCTGTGATGAAAGGATCTTTGCGTCCAAGTATTTCGTAAACAGGTTTATTTAAAATGACTCCAGCAAGGTCATGAAGAGCTATATCGAAGGGAATATGTGTATCCTTTAGTGTACCGAGTTTCGAGGAAAACAAATCTGATATTTTCTGACCGATCAATTCTTCCGAAATTTGTTCGGCGTCACGCCTAGAGCCGCGAAGTGAAGCCCAGCCCATTGCTCCCTGATCTGTCCTTATAACACATATTTCCACATCAGGTCCATAACCGTGTAGGTCGAGACGGGCATTTTTCCCCACAAGCCTCGGATAATTCATCTTTACGGTAGAAAATCTGATATCTTTTATCTTGTGATAGGACAGTACCTTGTTTCCTGGTTCAGCATCAGAGGAAAATAAAATTTCATTTGCGTAACCTTTATACAACATAGCTGAGCTAATGCCAAAATTCAGCGCTTGAATAAATGTTCTTCTTTTCATAGTTGATTTATTTTGATTATTCGAAACCGTCAGGATAGACTTGTTTCTAGTTTTTTCCTTTACACCAGCGTAGGCATAACTAGCCACCAAAGCTTTATAATTAGTTTATAAATATCCATATGAAAGATACTACATACGCGTTTGTATTTATTGACAGGGCGTATCAATTGCTATACAATTTGTATCATTTCTTTTATAAATGTCTCTGTCGTGTACAATTACCCTATGACTATCTTTACTGCTTTGAGTGGCCTTATTACCTCATACCAATACCGCAAAAAAAATTGTATATAAATGCCGATATCTTAAATTTTCCTTTATTTTGTCTATATGCGCATATTGGTAACAGGATCTTCAGGAAAATTGGGTAGTGTAACAGTACGGAATCTACGTCGGGCTGGACATGATGTCACTGGAATTGATTTATTAGCAAGCGATACCACTGATCATTTATTAGATGTGCAGCGAGCTGAGACCGTTATTGAATTCACAAGTGGGCATGAAGCCATTATCCATACGGCAGCGCTGCATGGTAGACATATGGATTTGAATTATAGCCGGCAAAGTTTTATAGATACCAATATAACAGGAACATTAAATCTGTTAAATGCCTGTATAAAGAACGGAATAAAGCGTTTTCTTTTTACCTCTACAACCTCCATATATGGCAATGCACTTGTTGATGCGGAAAAAGCGGTGTGGGTTACAGAGGAACTTATAGCCCAACCCCGTGATATTTATGATATTACCAAACAGGCTTGTGAAGAGCTCTGTAGAGACTTTTTCGAAAAAGAACAGCTCATGACCAGCGTCTATCGCGTTGGCCGATTTCTTCCAGAGCCCGATAACCTTATGCTAAATCATCGTTTGTATCGGGGATTAGATGAAAGAGATGGAGCTGAGGCTCTTCGACTAGGTGTTGAGACCAACTTTACGTCGTTTCAGATTTTTAATGTTTCTAGCGGTTCGCCTTTTGAAATTGAGGATTTAATTGAGCTAAAATCTAACCCTTCCCATATCATCGCTAAGCGTATTCCAAATGCCCTTGAAATATACCGACAGAGAGGCTGGAGTTTTCCAACATCGATAGATAGAGTCTACCGAAGTGATAAAGCAATGCAATTACTTGGTTACACTCCTCAGTATAGTTTCGAATTTCTGCTCGATCAGCTTCCATAAACCAATAGGCTGATATATCAGCTTTTAAAGCCATAAATCTATACCGCCAAAAATTCCTTCATTTTTTTTATAGTCACCACGGAAATATCTAAATCTTTATTGAGCACTATTTGTCCGCCTGATTTTTCCCGAATAATTAAATTGGCATACTGTTTTCTAAATAAGGAAAACAGCGGTCTTTCCTTTATCGGCAAATACTTCTCAACAATAGACACAGCATAACTGTTGAAAACATAATCTTTTTTTCCAATACTTATTCGGTCATCCGATATTGTACAGCGATTTTGCCGATAGGTGGAAACAAGTAAGGCGGGCAGAAGCACAAAACCAAAGAGCGCGAATGCTCCAAAAGAAATAACCGTACTTGTACCAGAGATAATTCCCAGAAGATTATAGATTGATCCAAAAATAATAAAGGGAGCCAAAATGCTATAAAAGATGAGTGTGTGTTTTGATAAGTTAATTTTCATACCAGTTTTAAAAAATTGATTTTATACACCAAAATAGCCAAAAGTAGAGTAATCTATCGCATCAGATAATTATCGCTTTGATTTCCCCAATATTAGTGTACTTTTAATTCATAATCGCGATACTTCGGTAACACTTGGTCAGCTCTAATCCAGTTGAACTTAAAATAGAAAGCAAGAAGAAGAAGTATTTTTTATTCGGAACTATGACATTTTCATCGCATCATTTAACTGTAATATGAATACTTATTATAGGTGAGAAAACAAAGATATTCTTGGAGAGGTAAAAGTAAAACATATCCAAGGAAAAGAACTCCCTGAATATGTTTTACTTATCATAAAACATTCTTAATGGCAGCTAGCAGGAGGCTCGGGATAATCTGCGTCGGCCATCCTTTTGACCAATTGCCCGCAATGACGCATCGAAGCCGCGTAAGGATTTTCAATCTCTTTATCATAACTTAACCAATAGCCTTTTTCCATCGGGCAATACTGTAAATAAACAGCCTCATCCACGCATTTCATCGTTTCTAAAATGGTAAAAAGGGATTGAGATACTGCAGAAAATGAGACTTTCATCGATTCCATATCTTGGGCTGATTTCAATCCAGCAGCATCTGTCTTCATGGTTTGACTTACCTTTTTCAGTCGCATCATATCATCGATCTGCAGACCTTTTAGTCGAAAGTTTTGTACTTCTTTTTCTAATTGAGCTACATGCTCCTGACTACCGGCAAAGTTATCATCCGTAATATCTTTTTTCACTTCCATATAAGCCTTAAATAACTTATCCCGTTGTTCTTGCGCAATATCCTGTCCTTGACTTGATTGACAAGAAATCATCATTAGGCCGATCAGACATGTCAGATACATTTTCTTTAAACTATTTTTCATTTTTAGTCTTTGTTAATTTGATTTTGAATCCGTTTAATTTCTAACAACATCAAATCCAGATGTTGTTTATTCAGGCTAGCTGCCTGTTTTGTCGCGAGTTGCGTAATTTGTTCAACTAAAGTAGGCAGGTAAGTCCGGACATACAGCTGTACATCGCTACGCTGTGCCTGCGTAATGATATCCGATCCTTGCGCGATTTTAGGGTTGACAATTTGATTTACCTTTTCCAAAAAGTAACGTTGTTGCCCACGTTTAAATGCATCTATCCGCAAATCTCCTCCCGGCAAGGTCCAAACACCCTGACCAATGTCCTTCAAATATTCAGCGAGTCCGTATGCCTTTTCATTGTTCAAGGACTTCATATAAACATTATAAAGTAAACCGGGACTCAACAACATATTTAACATCTGTTCCTGTTGATCCGTAATTTCTTTGTTCGCATCTTTTCCAATCAGATCCTGAATATTCTGCGGATACAACCATAATGGTGGGGCAAATACATTATCGTTCACATATTGGACTGCAGCCTTTACCTTCTCGCGGGGAACAGCCGTATAAACAGCTCCTTTCTGACCACGCACCTTATTGGTAATCTCCTGGCTTCCAATATTTTTCAACACATGATATAGATAGCGATTAAACTGTCCGCGCACTGCTTTATGCATGTCTTTTAGGTTGCTATAATCATCTCCCGGTTCATCAGTCCATTCGACCAAGTGGGAAACAACTCTTTTCAGATTTTTGATACCATACGTACTTGCCAACATCGAATCATCGCCAAGATCTTCCTTCTGACTGCGCGGATCCTCATCGTTTCCTTCGCCACCGAACCATAACTTCGGGTTAGCGGTCAGGCTATCAGTTACTTGTTTTTTGAGGTAAATCTCTTCGTCTTCGCCATTCGAATATTGTGGAAGATACTGATATCCCCATTGAATAGCCCATTTATCATACATACCTACACGCGGATATATACCGGACAAACCGACTCCATCTTCGGGCTGTGCGACATAATTAAAACGTGCATAATCCATAATAGAGACGGTATGGCCATTTTTTTCCACCCATTTCTTGTCGCGCAATTTCTCCACAGGAGTTTGACTACTTGCTCCCATATTGTGACGGAGACCTAAGCTATGCCCAACTTCATGCGACGAAACAAAGCGGATTAGCTGGCCCATTACCTCGTCATCCAGCTGCATTTTTTGAGCGGCCTTATTTAATGGCCCTACTTGCACCATAAACCATTGTTGTACAAGTTTCATCACATTATGGTACCAACCGACGTGTGCTTCGATGATCTCACCACTTCTAGGATCAGAAATACGTGGCCCATAAGCATTTGCCTTTTCGGATGCAAAATAACGAATCACAGAAAACCGTGCATCTTCAAGGCTCATTGTCGTATCCTGCTCCGGCCATTCTTTACCGACAATTGCATTTTTAAACCCCGCCTGTTCAAATGCTTTATTCCAGTCATTGATACCCGCGATCAAATAAGGACGCCATTTTTTTGGTGTTGCCGGATCAATATAGTACACGATCTGCTTTTGAGGCTCCACAAGGTCGCCTTTTAAGTAGCGTGCTACATCTTTCGCTTTTGGTTCAAGGCGATAGCGTTGTATAAAATTTAATGCTTTAGAACGCTGATCTTTATCGGTAAACAAGATGTACTTATTCGCAAAATAGCCCACTCGCTCATCGAAGATCCGCTTTTTCATCGGTACCCTTGGTAGTAGTACCATGGAAGTGTTGGTTGTAAAAGTCATCGCCCCAGTCAAGCTTGCAGCCGGTGTGCCTGCTGTTGACGAATACGTTTTTGTTGTCTTTACTTCCAAATTGATTGGAAATACTTTCATGTCTGTAATGAAAGACCGATCGTCTGCTAACGATGATAGCTTATTTTCACTTTTCAGCTTACTATCAAATGAAATTGCTGTATTGTCCTTTCTGAACAGATCAGTCACCTCCACCAAATAGCCATTATTTGCAGCATTAAGTCCTTTAATGTCTAAAACGGCGACTATAGGATCCTCTTGAGACTGCATTAATGCTGTGCGAATGACATCGGTCTCCGGCGCATCCTGTCTGTAGATAGCGGCCCGCAACTGTATACGGTCCCCTAGGCCTTTTTCAAAATAAAGTGTCTGCTCATTCAATTTTTCGCCACCATACATGGAAAACCCCTGTGGGGCGGACACCAAACGTGTTACCGTCAAAAAGTAACGATTCAACAAACTATCCGGTATTTCCAGATACCATTTCTTTTCAGACTCCACGACATTAAAAACACCGGACCTAACAATTTTTTTCTTATTTAGAATCTTGCTGTAAGCTTCATTCAGATCATTTTTTGATTTTACAGTGTCTGTCTTGTTCAAGTTTTGTTGGGCTTGAACCATACTGCCAGACAAAAGCAAGGCAAGAGTACTGTAGATAATTTTATTTTTCATGTGTAATGTTATAGCATATATTAAAACGGTACAGTTTCATCGGTATTCAAGCGCAAGTTTGGATTCAATTTCATGACATCCAATGGAAATGGAATAATATACATTCTTGAATTTGGCGCCAACGTATAGGTCTTTTGCTCCACGGTTTTGTTTACAATCGGAAATACACGCACGAGTGTTTTAGCATAGTCAGGTTCCAGGTTAAAACGTTTCAAATCAAAAAAACGATGGAAACCGATTGGCAATTCACGACGGCGTTCGTTAATGACCAAATCCATCACTTCCTTGCGCGTTGCTGGCACTGCTAAAATTGCTTTATCGCCTTCGATCCGAGTTTTGCGCAAGGTATTCAACATGTTAACCGCATTGGCAAATTGACCCTGACGCGCATAGCATTCAGCCAACATGAGGTAGAGTTCCGGTGTTTTCAAACCTACCGTAGGAAAGAAAAAGGCAGTATACTTGACGTTGTAGTAGCTTGCTCCTGCGCCAATATCTAGAAAGCTAGCATTTGATTTTGTATAAAATAAACTAAAGCGTTTGTCTTCTTTGTCAAACATACCTGTCAATTCTGGACTCAGCATATAGCTGTATCCATAATTCATCTCATTATAGCCTGTTACATACATAAAACTCAGTACTTCAGGATTATTTTCTGCGATCATCGGCACAACGCTAGGTCCCCCTAATTTCTCATATTGAACCAGATCAACAAGCTGACCATTCAACTGCAAGGCTTTTTCTGCCGCAGCTTGCGCCGCGGCGATCTCTCTTTTGAAAAGATGTACTTTGGCTTTCAATGCATAAGCAAAGGCTAATGATGGATGGTAGGGATTCGAAGGTTTTTCCTGCAAGTAAGGCAATGCTTCCTCGATATCTTTTTGAATAAAATCATAAACCTGCTGTACCGTTGATTTGACAGGAGTCGCTTCAAGATCATATTTGTCCATAATACAGACTCCACCATCCTGAGTTGCAGTCGTCGCATCATAAGCCTTTGCATAGACATTGATCAAATGGAAATAATCAAATGCCCGCAACATCTTGGCCTCAGCTTTCGCAAGTCCTTTTAATGCAGTATCTCCTGTACTCTCATCGACCAAAGAAATAATCATATTCCATTGGGCGATATATTTGTAGCATTGATTGTAAAAATTGGATCCATTGAGTCGAGCTACCCGATCTTCCTGCTCTTGAAACAAGAAGTTTATCGTATTGATATTAGGCGTCAGACCGATTACATTGGACTCTTTCATATACTGGTCATCGACCAGATACTGAAAGTTATTGATGGGATACCCCCTATTCGGATAGGCTACCAAATCATAGTAATCTTGTGCTGTACTCACCAACTGTGAGCCTTTAGGTGTTATATCAAGATATTTATCGCAAGCAGAAAAGACTATCAGAGTCGAAAATGCCGCCGCTAAAGTTTTAAAATTCATCTTAAATTCGGATTAAAAAGTTAGTGAAAGCCCCATAAGGAATGATTTAGCCAATGGAAAAGTACGTGTTCCGCTATTGAGGGCATACGCTTCCGGATCAATATCATCACCAGCTGCACTCCAGGTCCACAAATTATTCACCTGCAAGGTTAATTTTACATTTTGCATACCGGCTTTCCCTGCCCATTGTTTTGGCAACTGATAGCCTACTGCAACATTTCGCAACTTTACGTAATCTGCCGAAACGATCTGCTTATCGCTATACCGCCATAAGGTAGATACTCTATCCGCATAGGTAACTAATTGTTCCGGGTAGTCAACCACCAATCTTGGGTAATCGTTATCGGCACCTGCGACCCATCGATTGACCAAACCAGCATTTGTCAGCTCATTACTACCGAGGTCGATCGCATCTTTACGCAGTTTATGTCCACCAGAGAACACAAACATAGCCGAAAGATCGAAAGATTTGTAGCGCAGACGCTGATTGATAGAGCCCGTATATTTAGGAAACAAGGTTCCCATATTTACTAATGCATCTGGTGAGGTGATCTCCTTGATGCTTGTTGGTGTACCATTCTCATCAAAGACAACATTTGATTCACCATTTTGATCCAAGAAATAAGGGTAACCATTCACCATTCCTCCATAGCGGTAGGCCATAATCGAATTATAGCTGCTTCCCTCAAAAAAATAATCACTTGGAGAACCTATATAAGACTGTGCTGTAGAAGTTAAGCCATTCACTTTCTCGACCTTATTCTTATTGAATGAAAATACAAGTTGCGTACTCGCTGTAAAGTCTTTCTTTTTCAACCAGACACCATTAACATTAAATTCAATACCTTTATTGCGCAGCGCACCATTGTTAATTACACGCGAACTTGCGCCCACAGTAGGATCCAAGACAGAATTGATCAATAAATCCGAACTATAACGATTATAAGCATCAACACTTCCCGACAAGCGATTGTCCAAAATCGAAAAATCCACCCCGAAATTTGTCGTACTTGTTTTTTCCCAACGCAACATCGGGTTGGGCAGCGAACTTTGCTCTAGATACTGGAGGTAAGGGAAAAGCTTATCTGATTTCCAGGTGGCAGTACCATAACTGGAACTTGCTTGATCCACATTACCGGTAATACCGTATGTCGCCCGCAGTTTAAGGGAATTCAACCAGTCTTCAGTTTTCATAAAGTCTTCGTTGCTGACATTCCAACCTGCTCCGACAGACCAAAGTGGACGATACTTAAATTTAGCATCCACACCAAATAAATCCGCCTGATCTACCCGAATACTTCCAGTCAAATTGTACCGATTGTTGTAGGTATACCCTGCATTGGCGTACAAAGAAGTATACCGATGTAGGGTCTCCTTTTGCGCCCCACTGTTCAAGTCAGACAGACGATTATTACCACCATAGATATAGCTCGTTATGCCAGACTTGCTTAAAGTTGCCCAATCAACTGTGGTAGAAGTCAATGTTACAGGATTGTACCCTACGAGCAATTGTTCAATAGGACGAGGTACGCGCGCCTGGCGCATCTCAAATCCGGCCAATGCCGTCAACTGATGCTCTCCATATTGTCCAAAGGTATTATCGTAGTTAAACTGATTACGAAAGGTATAACTATAACGTTTAGTCTCATATTGATAGTAACGGCCGCCTGCTGGCAAATTCTTTGTATACACCCCTGTTGCAGCGTTATAACTAACCATCGCATTGGAAGCCATGCGCATCATGTAACTGTCTTCGTCGTAAAAACTCTCCCGTGATGTCTGACCCAGTTCGTATGAAAACTGCGTCTGAAATGAAAGTCCTTTGTATAGATTAGCCCGCAAAGACGTAAATGCGCGAAGACCTAAGCTCTTATTGCTCTCAACACCCTCTCCTACTGCCTCAAGCACATTAAAGGAGGTACTTTTCAAATTTCCATTTGCAGCAATCTGTTCTGCGGTCTCGCCGTTAACGGCTGATCCTGGACCTACTGCACTGGGCAATTTTACATACGGACTATAAACCAAATTCCCATTTTCATCTTTGATCTGCGCATAACGTGGTTGTAAAAACAAATTGTTATAATCACCATCCGTACTTTTGTCGACGCCATAGGTACCATTCAATCCCACTGTTGCCGACAACCATTTGGTAAGATTGAAAGTCGATTTCAGATAAAGGTTAAATTTCTCGTTCTTATCATTGATCACCTGTCCTTTACCTTTATCATAATTAAAGGAAACAAAAGTATTGCTCTTGCTGGAGTTTTGCGAGATGCTGGCATTATAACGTTGGCGCGTTTCATTCTGCCATACATTGTCGACAAACTCCTTGATGTAATCGTTGCTCCGCCATGAATTAACCGTTTGCTCTCGCTCCTGTGCGCTAATTTCACCGATAGATTCTTTTCGAAAGAGATCGTACAGTGGCGAATAATATTTTAGATTACCACTTCCAAGCGTTCCATAGTGATCAAATAAGGCTTCACTATTCGCATAACGTGACAATTCCCGCTTATACACATCTGTTTCGTAATCGATCAGATCAGACGTACTTGCATAATGCATCTTAGTGATATCTGGCTTCTGTGTAATGAACTGATCCACATTAAAGTTTACAGAAACACCTTGCCCCTTACCTTTCTTCGTCGTCACGACAATAACACCATTGGCTGCACGGGCACCGTATATCGACGCTGCTGTTGCATCTTTTAAGACCGTGACTGACTCTACATCATAGGGATTAATATCATTCAAGGTAAATTCGGTCGGCAAATCATCCACGACAATTAATGGATTGGTGGTTACCGCACTGGAATAGGTTCCGATACCCCGGAGTACGGGCTTGTCTGGATCCGTACGCGTCGCACTTTTGATATACGTCAATCCAGCTACCTGTCCCTCTAACGCAGAGGTTAGGTCGACATTAATCTGTTTGTTCAATTGATCGTTGTTAATCATAGCATAGGCCCCTGGGCTACGCTCCTTGCTGATCCGTTGGTATCCCGTTACCATAATCTCGTTCAGCATAGACTCTTTTGGACTCAACATCACTCGTACAGGTCGCTCGACTTGCTCTGCCGTATAACGCATCGTTCTCTCATTAAAAGACACGTGACTGAAAGACAATTCAATTGCTGAATTGGGAACAGCGATCTCAAAATCGCCATCGCCCGAACTCATCGCCTGGCTATTGTCCTGTAAATTGTGAATAGAAACACCCGGAATGTTATTGCCCAAACTGTCTATAACTTTCCCACGTACAACCTGATGACTTGTCGATACAGCCTTACGATAGAGAATGATTCGTTTATTCTCCAAACGGTAGCTGAAGGGCTGATCTTTAAACAAAATAGACAAAGCGTTTTCAACGCTCGATAGTTTTAGATTAGCAGTTATTGGGCGTGCCGATTTGAGCAAACTGCCATCGAAAACAAACTCAAAGCCATAACGATCCGATAAGTTGGTAATGACCTCTTTGACGTCGGCATTTTTAAAATTTAATTGTACTTGTTGTGCATGCAGTTCATAGGGGTCGAGCATGCTCATCAAGGCAATTCCAGCGACCAAACTCAGGTATTTCCGTAAAAATACCGGTCGCTTTTGGGTTAGGTGTGACATGGTAGATGAAGGTAAATGTAATATTTAGTTGTTATTATTTTTATTCGTTGTTTTTAATGTGATTTTTTTATGCTCCACCTGAAAGTTTAAGCCACTCGCTTCATTCAATAAGTCCAGCATTTCTTGCAATGGAATATTCTTTCTAACTTTCATAAAGATAGCTTGATCGGCAGGCAATGTACTGGTATCTACATCGACGGCATACCATCTGGACAAATCGGACAATATGGTACTGATGGGCTGATCGCGATACTCAAAGTAACCAACGGTCCAAGCAGATACCTGCTTAGGAGCAAGATTTTCAAGATGTATTCCTTTATGATCGGTTACGGCTGTTTCTCCAGGATGGAGTACAATTCTTTCAGTGCTTCCAGCTTTGCTTAAAGCGATCCTACCAGAAAGTAGAGAAGTAATTACATGTCCGTCATTGGCATAATTTCGCACATTAAATACTGTGCCCAGCACTTCTACTCTTGCCACCCCCGCATGTACAATAAATGGTCTTTGGACATCATGCGCGACCTCAAAATATCCTTCTCCTGTTAGCGATACGTCTCTTTCCTGAAGACCAAAAGGAATCTGAAACTGTAAGGTAGAGGCCGCGTTCAGTGTAATCTTTGATCCATCTTCCAATACAAGTTTAAAGTCAGAGTTAGGCGTGTATATTGTTTGCAAGCTAGGTTTTTTACCTAAAGCGATTACTTTCACAGTCTGGCTGTCAATCCGAGAAAATGCAATATCTCCCATCTCCCAGATAGAATCCGTCTCAGGTGAAATCGCAATTTCTTTGCCCAATTTATCTTTTACATACAAAATATGCTCAGAGGGAGCCACAATAGGCATATCCGATGCTTCTTGCCCCATATAAAACCAAGTGCCTATTCCTAATGCCAGCAGAATAGATGCTGCTGCCCACCATATTTGTCCTAGTTTAAAAGGTTTCTTTTTGGATTCACTAAGCTTATCTTCTAGTCTTTGTCGAATAACGGAGATATGTTCAACAAATGGTTCCTCGGTTATATCAAGCTCAAAGTTGTTAAAAACTAAGGATGTAAGATCTTCCAATTCAGCATCGCTCGCTTGCTCAAAATAACAGAGCAACGTATCAAGATCAACACGATTGATGCTTCCATCCAAATAGCTCTTGTAAATATTTTCTATTTTCTTTGCCATATCTATAAGTTAATACGCAACTTATTAGCAAAAACACTATCGTTACTGTATTTTTTTTAAAAAAAATAGAAACCTACAAGAATAACTAAAATCTCATCATAGTGATCCTGCACAAATTGTCGAATATGTTGATTGGATTTGACCATGGCATTGCTTACTGTAGATACAGAAATATTCAATTTCTGAGCGACCTCCTCGTAGCTTTTTTGCTCTATTTTACATAAAACAAATATTTCTTTTCTTCGCTCACTTAAGGAATTGAGTGCTCGGTCTAATAATGCAGCCTGTTTTTCTTGAATATCCCCCTCTTTTTCCAGAACATAAAGTTGCTCAAAATGCTGGTATAAATTTTCCTGCAACGCGGCCTCTTTCGCTAATTTTCTATACCAAGAAATAACATCATTTTTAGCTATAGTAAAGATCCAAGACTTAAAACTTCGATTCGGATCGATGGTGGATCTTTTTTGCCAAACTTTTAGAAACACATCCTGTACAATCTCTTCACTGACTTGTTTATCCTTCACCATTCGAAAAACAGTGGAGAATAAGGCATGACTATATCGTTCATACAAAATAAAAAAAGAGAGTTCGTCTCCTTGGGATAACGAATTCAAAATTGTATTCTCTTCGGTAGCTTCCATTACAAACTTTTCTAATGGTTAGTGCTTTTCATTATACTAAATGAAAAAAGCAGTCGAATTTACGATTTTTTAACATATAAAAAACACAGCATACTTCGAAGTGCCCCATGCTATCAAAAGGCTTTATCTTTCTACGGCAGAATATACTACCATAGAAAGATTGTATTAATGCGGAAGCTCAGGCATTGCAATACGGCGTTGCGTAGGTGAACTTATTGCCTGTAAAAATGCGATTACAGCCTCAACTTCCCCTGGTGTTAAATTTAGTTTTTTTAATAAAGGCGAGTGGATAGGTCGTGTCTTCTCATCCACCTCTACATGTCGTTGAATCGGTGCAGGATTGCCAAGATTGTACAATTCGACGACATCACGCAATGTTGGAAAATTGCCGTGATGCATCCAAGGGCCCGTCAACGAGACATTACGAAGCGATGGGGTACGAAATGCACCAATATCTTTTTGATCTCCAGTCAGTTTATAATGTCCAAAATCTTCTTGTCTAGTGCCATATAAAGTTTGTCCATCATTGTGAAAAAGATTGTCCGAAAACAAAGCTGTATTGTGGCAATTGATACAGCGTGCTTTCGTACGGAACAGATGTAAGCCCGTCAGTTCGGCATCATTTAGGGCATCGGATTGTCCACTTACAAAACGGTCAAACTTCGTTGGATAGCTAACTATACCACGCTCGAATGTAGCCAATGCCTGTTGTATACGCATCAAGGTGATTTTTTTGTCTCCAAAAGCCTTTTCAAAATAGGCTGCATAGCCTGCGACTTCCCTGACGTGCGCTACGAGTGTATCCAATGGTGTATTCATTTCAACGTGATCTTGTGTAGGCAGCAGCACCTGATCTTCTAAGCTCTTGGCACGCCCATCCCACATAAAGGATTTATAGAAAGCGACATTATATAAGGTCATTGCATTTCGCTTGCCTTCGCGTCTTCCGTGACCATGCGCCAAACTTTTTCCATCGCCAAAGCCCAGCTGAGAATCGTGGCAGTTCGCGCAGGAAATCTGCTTTGAAGCCGAAAGCCGAGGGTCAAAAAACAACAGCTTGCCTAGAAGTGATTTCTCCTTACTGTATGGATTATCAGCAGGATAGTTCACCTGGGGCAATACCCCAATATCCACAAAGCCTTTGCTGACAGAAGGGTCTATATTTGGCCTTGGCCATAGTGCCATATTACCGCTGCTATAGCGTTTGCGCAATTCGACCAGGTCCTCCTGCTCGCTCGGTCTATTGGCAAATGCCGAAATCAAAAAAGGAACTAGCACTATGGCTGCTCCCCATATCATATTCTTCTTTAGTAGCTTCACCCTATTAAAAACCATAAGAAAGCATTAAATTAAATTGCTTACGATCAGTCCCCAAAGGAGCAAGATTTGTTCGCTCCAACTCACCAAAACCATCGGCTTTACGATAACCATAATCGGCCACGACATGAATAAAATTTCCTTTTCGCAAACGCTGTTTGAATCCCAATTTTACATTACCACCATATAGATTTGCACGATTGTAAAGGATATCATGATAGAATACATATTGGTGAAACACATTTTCATTGATCGCAGGCAAGGACCACGAGAGCCCAATGTTATTCCGAACGAAACCACCAAGACCGAATTCTATTTCTTGATTAGTCGAGGTACAGTACGTCCATGCTGCATTCACCCCATAGTTTAACTGATCATAGTCCAAAGTCGTTCCCGTTCCGCCATCTCTTTTGACTTCGTTCAGCACCCCAATGGAAGCACTGTAATATTGCTTCCATTTTTTCTGAGCGACCAAATACGACAGCTCCAGTTTTCCATTGTCATTTTGATAGACATAATTTTGCGCATTGGCACTTTCCGTCACCTGATCTTTCCCGCGCTGATCAGACCATACAAATGAAGCCATATATCGCCGGTTGGCCCGTGCCAGACTCCATAGCAATGTATAATCTAATTTGTTCAAGTTATATAAACTAAGCTCATTGATACGGGACTCGTTTCGTAATACCTGTCTATATTTCTGTTGTTCATGTTGATAAGCTACATTTCCGTAAAAATCACCAAAGGTCGAATTCCATGAAAAGTTTAACTTACCGCCCAAACGCTGCATGTCATTCTGGTAGAACATGCTTTTCTCTGTCAGCCAATCCCCCACTTTCCAGCCATATCCCCTTATGATATAATTCATGTATGGAGATTCGACAGCACTTGACGCTGAGTTCGAATTTTTATAAGCAATTTCAACGTTCTCTTGTCCATAACCATATTTTCCTTCCAGACCAATACGCCATGTCGGGGCAATACGCAAGCTTCCACCCAACGAACTATTGAACTGTATGACATCGATACTGCCCCTTGGATCATTATTACTAAAATGGCTACCGACTTGATAGTCAAAACCTCCGAACAGGTCATATTTACCTGCGGCAAAAGAACGTTGACCACGTGCCTGAATCCGATAGGTCGTACGCTCATAATGATTATACCCATAAGAACCAAAATACCAAGGTGTAGAAGTATTTTCCCGTGTTTGATGTGCAAATCGCGTACTGTCTTCTATGGATCTGTTATAATTAAACCGTCCCCATAGGCGCACATCTTTAATCGTAACTGCTCCTTCTGAACTAAAATTTAAACCTTTTACAGCCTGTGCTTCCTGAGCACGACGATACTCGCCCGAAACGGAATTATAGCCCATGCGAATTAAACTGTAACGTACAGGCACCAATTTTTCCAACCACATGGGATTGTCAACAGCGAATTGCCGCAACCGCAGTTGCAAGCTATCCTGATCGATATATTGGATATATTTTAATGTATCTTGGCCTGATATTACTTTGGCCTGAAGTTGGGATATCCCAACAATTAATAGACACATGACAAATTGAATACTATTTTTCATCTGAATAAATATGGGTGCAATAGCACTATTTTTATACATTGTTCTGTCCTCTTAATGTGCCTTAATCTACAAATCCCTTTGGATTTGCTTTCATAGACACGAAATCATCACTTGAGTTGTTAGAATCCTGTAAGATCCGTCGGCCATTGACAACCGCTTTGGTTTTCCGGATCACCGAATTGGAGGAGCGGGCTCCACCAGCTACGGCAATTGCGCCAGCGTCTAACTTTGCCGTAAAACGCTTTGGATATTGCGTAGAAGTTGCCGATTGCAGCTCTACCCCATCTAAAATATTTGTGACAGGAATCTGCTTATAGTCTGTTCCCAAACTCTCTCGCCCATCTGCGTAAGGTGGCATAAAACCCTTCCATTGATCTGAAGATCCCATACCCTCTTCACGAAAAATAATCCAGCTGCGTTGTCCGGCTTGATTCATGATCATATCCACACCATTTGCCCTGTTGACGACCCTGACATTGGGAACATTAGGGTTGTCGATATCCGAAGCCAAAGGCTTGGTAGTTCCCAGATAGGGTGCAAAATACGCTTCAAAATCCGCCGTACTCAGATCGACAGTCAGACTAGGATCCTTTACTGAAATAGCCACCCCATCTGCACCAATATAAGGCGATCGATGATTTGCAGCAGTGGAAGCAACAACGATACTCTCTCCCGGAAGGATGGGGTAATCCTTACCCGTGCCCGGAAGCTGAATAATGAGAAACGCATATACATAGTCTGTATTGGCGTTTATACCCTGCGGCATCCCATAGGACTTGCTCCAATCATATTGCCCGCTGTTCGCTTGATAAACATAGGTGGCACTAGCATTATTAGCGCCATAAGCCTCGGCAAGGTAAAGACTGTCCGCGTAACGGATACTATCCGAATTGTTATAAATTTCAATAAACTGATCGCGAAAACTTGCCCCTTGGTTAGCATCAGAACCTGCATAATAGATCTGCTTTATAATTAGTCCACTGGGATTACTATTGCCTGTTATAAGCGTAAGATCCCAATGCGTTTCTCCCGATCCTTTGATTACTTCGATCTGTTTGATCGCCGAACTAAATGCTACCTCACTGTCTTCCCGTAGTCCCGTCAATGCATTAAATTCGGCCGCGCTATAGTTTTTCACGACCTGAACTTTATACGTATTGGGTGCCAGATCCACAAATTCAACGTGACCATTTTCGTCTGATTTCATCGTTGTCACCAATTTACCTTTGAGTGTATAGAGATTTAAAGTAATATCGCTTAAAGGCAACTTACCAATATAGGCTTCACTCTCGTAAGAGATATCTAAGGTGATATCAACAGATCCATTTTCGGGATAGATATCTTTCTGGCAAGCTATTACAAAACAACCAGAAATAAGGATTAATAGTATAATAAAATGTATTGCTTTCATAGCATTATAGTTTAAGTCTAAGTTGTGCACCGTAAGAAGGCTTGTCATTTGGAATAACCATGGTACTGTCCGAACGCTTATATTGCGGACGATAATTAAACACGTTATAGACATGGAAGGCTAAGCTCAGGCGTTTACTGATTTCTTTGGATACATTCAAATGGAAATTTGTATAGACAGCAGGCTGATTTTGATTGTTGATTTCCTCGATAGGGATCAATGTATGCTTATAGTTTATATTGTTCGCATCAAAATTGTTTATGGCATGGTAGGTTCCATCTTGGGTGTAATACCCCACCGGAATACCATCACTTGCACTTGTATTGGTCTTATTCATCAGGTTAAATTCCGTTGTAAAATTGATCAGCAATTTAGCCTTTGGAATATGCGTAATTGAGGTAATGGCGGCATTACTAACGGTTGTTGTTCTTCTATCCGTCGGATAAACAGCCGTTTCCGCCCGATCGGGATTGTCCGTTTCATTTGTAAAGAGCCGCATATTCTTTAGCGGTTTGTAGTTAGACTTGGTCAGTCCCCCCCTGAAATTGAATGAAGTGGCTATCGCAGCCCATTTCGGCGTAGAGAGCATCAATTCTATCCCCTGATTTTTAGTTTCGCTACCATTCAAAAATTCAAAGCGAGAAAGTCGATATTGTTTCTGCCCGTCGATCACGTAAGGAACCTCGGCGTCAGGGTCTGGATTCGTTGCATAATTATCCAGCATGATCTTTTCAAAACTTGCAGCAGATATAATATCCCGGTAGTTTCGTTTATTGTACATGTTCATACCCAATCTAAATCCTTTGTGCTCATAATTGGCAGAGAATTCCAACTGTTCGGACAAAGATGGTTTGAGTTTACTGTTATCTGGTGTATATTTATCCACATACATAAGATAAAGACTATTCGCCTCATCCAGACCACCATCTTTGAAAGCAGTCTTTTCAAACAGCGACAGCTCATAAAAAACAGGCCCCGGATACAGCTGTGCCAGTGCTGGAGCCTTACTCGCCCAGCCGTAGGCAACCCCCACTGTTAACTCGGGAGTGATGGCATAGTTGATATTGGTGCGCGGTGAAAATGTAACGAACTTCTCAAATATATCCCCCCGCGCCCCGAAACGAACGTTAAGATCCCGATCGGCAATTTTTGCCGTAAATTGATCCTCGGCATAGAATCCAATCTGCTTTTGCCCATGAATACGTGAAACATCGTAATAACGTTCTGCTCGAAGATCAGAATTGGCGGCAACTGTATTCGTTCTAGGCCGAGAAGGGTCGACAATCTGTCCTTTACCTATATTTTTTGAATAGTTAATAGAAGAACCAAAATTCACCTGATGGAGAAGTTCTCCAGTCTGAAATGTTCCCGTAAGATCCAATCGGGTCGTAAAATCGATCGGCTTGCCTTCAATATTAGTTACAGCCTGATAAATACCACTGGCATATTTTCCTTGATGCACCCCGGTTTCCGTTGCATCTGAATAGACAATATAGGTACCATTGACATCCTGCTCTTTATAGGTATTCTGATAAGATTGGCTATAGCGGACATTTAAACCGATATTGGAAAGAAAACCATGATCGATTCGATAATTGGCACGGCTTCCGACTGAAAAGCTATAAGATTTGAATCGCATCATCGCACCTGTTGGATCGTCGCTATCACGGCGGACATTATCCATATGACGACCATAATCTACAGAGAAGGTATTTGTAAATGCCTTTTCTTTACCAGCAAAAGTACTCCACATCAAATTACCGCCAATACGGTCATAGGATTTCATTTTATCCCTATTATCTTGGTAAGAACGGGTAAAGTTTCCGCCGACCGTAAAAGCTCCATATTTTTTGGTATCAAAGCCTTTGCTCAAGCCATATACCGTGGTATTATCGCGAAGCTGTACATTGAAATTCAACGGTGTTTTTCCGGCAATTCGATTGATTATAATTGCACCATTGGTCATATCCCCATATTTTACCGAAGGTACTCCGGCTGCAATTTCAACACTTTCAATATTGTCGATCGCTATCTGTCTCAAGTCGGTCCCGCCAAAGGTGTAATCACCCGTATAGTTATCAGTCCCCGCGTCGCTACCCTTCAGGCCTGATATCTTTCCATTGACATACGAATTGCCCATGCCATAGATACCCGAATTTAAGGTTTGCATATTCGCATTGTTGGAAAGTGCAATACCATCCATAATCAGCGCGACTCCGAAGGAATTATTAAGTGCAAATGGATCTTTTTTTGCAAAAGAATTAGTACTCAATGTAGCACTTCTCAGATTAGCCTGCTGTACTTGCTGTAAAGAAGGGGCAGCAATCTTTTGCCCAGGAATAAGGCTTAGTAGATCATTGAGACTTAGCGCGCCAGATTGTTCGATGACTTCTCTGTTTATATAGAGTGAACTATTACTCTCTAGCTGCCGGTTTGTACGGGGAGTAACTGAAATTTCTTCGAGTCCAACACTCAGTGTTGGTAATTTCACTTCTGGAATACTGGTATTTACCCCATTCAAAGCTGTTGTTTGGGTTGTCCCTTGCCTACCGATCATCGAAAATTTCAATTCTGCGCTTTTGAGTCGGTGTGCAGGAAACTGAAATTTGAATGCGCCGTTTTGATCAGTAAAGTAATACTGGTTCAATTCTTTCAAGTGCACGGTAACCGAAGAAATTCCCTTTCCATTTTCATCGACAACACGTCCCGAAAGTGTACCAACAGAGGTTTTGCTTATCAGGATATTCTTTCCTGAAACTTGCAATTTGAAATAGGTAAGCTGTTCAAGTCTGTTTAGAATCTCTCTTAAAGATCCATCTGCATGCAGATTAACAGTCCGGTCAAGATTGATCTGAGACTCGTCATAAAGGAAACTATAGCCCGATTTTTCTTCGATCTGTTTTAGAACAGATCTTAGTGGTTGATTTTTACTCTCAATTTTCAACTGCTGTGCATGTACCGACAACACGTTAAAAGAGAAAAGTACACCAAGGAGCAGGGCACTCCTGTTGATGGAATTAGAAGACATATGATAGATGATATTATTTTTTACGAACAATAAGTTTGTTGGATTTCACACTGAAATGATAGGGGGTTGTGAGCGTGAGTTTTTCAAGTACCTGCAGCAGCGGCTCATGTGCTATCGTACCTGAGTAAACCAATTGAATATCCGCTCTTTCTTGATACGCTAAGCCATATTTTCGGTTTAGCTGTTTAGCGATTTCAAGGTAGGAAGCTTGCTCAAAATGTAGGATACCATCCATATTATCCTTTTCTTTGACCAGGTCAAATTCCTCGACTGTAAATGTCCCTTTACGCTTGTCGTAAATAATAGCCTGACCTGGTTTGATCTGCTGGCTCACTGCACCTCTGGCAACCTCCACCTTACCGGTGAATAAAGCCACCTTCGAAACCTCATCTCCGGCAAATGCATGTACATTGAAAGATGTGCCCAACACTTTAATGCTTAAATCACCTGTTTGTATGACAAAAGGTTTATTTTCATTATGTGCAACTTTGAAATATGCTTCACCATTGAGCTCAACTTTTCTTTCGTTTCCACTAAATTGTTTTGGGTATTCCAATATGGATTTAGGTCCAAGTTTTACCTGAGTATGGTCAGCCAAAAGCACATTCATATAGCTTCCTGTCGGCACAGACTGTTGTACAAACTCAGGTTGGGCAGTTATATCCGAAGACATCTGCTGTCTTTTATAAAGAAAAATACTTAGTGAGAGCATGAAGAGGCAGGCTGCTGCGTAGCCAATCCATCGGTAACTTAACAGACTTTTGACGGGCAATTTTCCTCCATCAATAATAGACTGAAGTCTATTGCGTTCTGCAGCGACCTCTAGTTTTGTCGGGCTACTCCGCAACAATTTGACCATCAGTTCCGCCTCCTTTATAAGCTCCCGATGTTGTGGATTTGCGGCTATCCACTGTGGCCAATAGTCCCCCTCATCACGGTGCGACTTTAAGCAATAATCGAGAAAAGACTCGTCACAGATCAGTTTTTCTAAGGTAGGGTTTTCCATGTAATAGCAATTGCTTTTAATCAGTAGTGCAACTACTCCACTATTTTTACCTATTTTTATTTGGAAAAATTCAAAATAAAAACAATAAACACTGTCAATGAGCCTTTTAATTTTTTAATCGCTTCATGTACCACATTATAAACTGTTCTTATCGCAGCATTTTCAATCACAGCAATCTCCTCATAGGATTTATTGTCGAAGAATTTTAACTCGATATAACGGTACTGCTTTTTTGTAAGCTTGCTCATCGCCCGCTCCAGCGCATCATCTCGCTCCAAGGTTTCTTCGATAGCTATTTTTTGCACTTCAATCGAATCTTCTACAGGGGCATCAAAAAGATCATCCAGCGATAGATTTTGCGTTGCACGCTGCTTAAAGATGATCCGCTTGAGCCATACAAACAAATAATACCTAGGATCAGTATTTAATGCCGGAAGTTTCTCCCTCCGCTCCCATAGATCACAAAATAAAATATGAATGGATTCTTTCACTATTTCGCGATCGGGAGTTATTTTCAGGCCATATCGGAAAAGCGCAGTATAAACTGCGTCGTACAAGGCTAGAAAGCTATCGCTGTCTCCTACCTTGACCCCATTCCATATTTTATGTGTGTCCAAGTGTGCAAAATAAATAATTATTTAGAACTATTCCAAATAACTAGATGTTTTAACATCTTAAAGGATAAAAACAATCCAAACAGATCGTCTAATCTTATAAAAACGACATTTTTAACGGATTAAAAAGAAATTTCTTTTAACACGTGTTCTAAGTCTACCCCAGAGCCTCCAGTTTCAAGGATAATCCCATTTCGGTCAATGATATAAACTTTTGGTAACCCCTGTACCCGATAGGTGATGGCAGTTTTGCTATGCAATGCTTGCTGATCCCCTACATTGATCCAGTTGCTTATTGATCGGAATGGCTGCAGCCTGTGATCTCGAATTCAGCACCTCTATATTCGAAAAATACAGACTATCGCCTAATATCTTCATACGCGACGGCTCAATCCAAATGACTGTCCTCAGATTGGGTTTTGCCGTTAATATATACAACGAAGGCTCTTCCAAAGCTCCTTTTATGGTACATTTTCCATCTCTAAGAATGGCGACATAGGAACGGTTACCTTCATGAAAGCTGCTCAATTCGAGCTTTGCGCCATTGGAAAATCCCAAAAGATCAAATTTTATTTCGAAAGGCTTACCTTTTTCTTGATGAGCCAAGCAAGCGAAAGGTAATTAGTTTCCCGATCAAAAAATAATATCCTTCATATCCGATCCACTTAAACGCGTATTTCTAACAGAACCGGCTCCCTTAAAACGATATTGAAGACCCACTATTTCAGTTGGTGCATTTTTAATCGTAGCTGTATATATAACTTTATCATTAATCCAAAATCTAATCTGCTGATTTTTACAGACTATTTTAAGCTTAGTCCATTCGGAAAGATCACAGCCAAATCCACTGAGGTCATCTTGTTTGCTATCTGTATAAAAACCACCAGCAGTAAGGGCTATGTCACCGATACAGGCTGTGTTTACTAAGGGTACAATAAATATATCGTTTTTAGACTGTAAGAGTACTTCTACGCGTTGGCAAATATTGCCAACGCCGCCTGTTTCTGTTTTAATGGCTGTTTCAAAACTAAAATTATTGGTCATAACGCCTGTCATATTCTTTTGATTGTAAAATCTAACCGGCGGAGCTTCAGGGAGGAGATCGATTTTGTAACTTTTCAGCAGTTCCTGAGTAACGGCAATTTCATGTGGTAATGTAATTTCAGTTTTTTTGAAATATAAGGGCTCTTTTCCCCACGCTGCTTCTACCAATCCCAACCAGCCATCTGTTTTAATCTGTATATCATGTTCTCGAACAATTTTATCCCCAATAATCAACTTGGCCCTGAAGTAACCTGGATAATAATAAATAGCGGAGTGGTGTTTGCCATTTCTATCCACCTGCGTCTTGCGGCTGGTGTCCCAGCTTTGTGCAATGAATACCGAATCGGCTTCACTTGCTGCCGAAGCATCATAATCAAATACAACTGAATTGGGCAAACCCTGTGTCAACATTGTCTTCGACGAAAACCGGAAAGCACTACCATTAAAATGCTTCTTTTTCTGGATAAACCTATTACCTAAAAGGCCGACCAAGACCAGGACAAGAACAGATGAAATGGCTATAATAAAAACGGAACCATACTTCTTTTGTACACTCACCTGTGGTTCAAAAGCAGATTTAATAAATACCTGCTTCTCCGGTATCTCTTGCTGTACATGAGCATTGCGGAAAGCCCGCCAGTCTTCGTAACCAAGATACTGTGCCAATGTATTTAATGTCGTCAGGGCAGGTTTACTTCGATAATCAATCCTACCAAAAATGCGCTTCAATGTAGAAACGCTAAGTATAACGCCCGTTTTCTCCTGAATCTTTTCCGAAAGTTTTTCAAAATCGGTGGTACTCCAATTGGCAGTTTCACCCCATTCAAGTTTATTTTCAATGGAATTCTTAAGATGCTGAAACAATTCAGGATGACTCGATTTAAACATAATTTACTACATATCAGTATTTTAAAAATAAACAATCAGCTTGAACAAACTTGAATAAACTTGACGCAAGGTTGAGCGTGTTGAAATAATGCCTATGCTCTAAATTTATCAAAAACTTTATTAACATGAAAAAAACATTCTTGATACTCGTCTTAATAGTGGTGGCTTTATTCCAAAGTTATGCTCAAGAAAAGAAAATTAAGACATCAGCAGGCACAAACATTCCATTAAGCGCAGAAAAATGGATCTTTCAGAGCGGAAAGGTCGATTTTCTAAATTTTAGGGGTCGTAAAGCAATGAAAATCGCCCCAGCATCTGGTCCGGTAGTGATTAAAGACTTCATTTTCAGAGATGGAACCATCGAGTATGATGTGCTACCTGCGAAAACAGAATTTGCCAGCGCCATTTATTTTCATCGAAAAAATGAAAAAGAACAGGAGATTGTCTATCTGCGAGTACCTAAAATGACCGACCCATTTGCTAATGAAGGTATTCAGTACTGCCCCATCTTAGACGGTGTCAACATGTGGGACATGTATCCCCAATATCAGTCTTCTGCAGCGGCCAAAGCAGATGAATGGAATCATATTAAACTCGTCATTTCAGGCATGCAAATGCAGGTTTTCGTCAACAATAACCTCAGATTGATTGTACCAAAACTTGAGGGGCGCGAACATACCGGAAGCATTGCATTTGACGGAGATTCCTACATCAGCAATATTGAGATCAAACCCAACCAAATGGAAGGATTACCGCAGATTGAAGGTGCAGATCTGACCCGTCATGAAACAAATTATATCCGAAACTGGTCTATAACCCAGCCCACAGTTTTGGAGGAAGGAAGAGAGCCAACTACGTTTCGTGACTTACCTAAAGACGAAGCCTTTACAGAAAAAATAGCAGCTGAGCGATATGGATTGATAAACCTGACGAGACGTTTTGGTTCTGCAGAAAAACGCAGGATAGTTTGGCTAAAAGCTGTTATTACTACGAAAGAACCTACATCCGTCAATCTCCAGCTCGGATTTTCAGATGAAATATGGCTTTATCTCAATGATCAGATCACCTACACAGACAAAAATATCTTTAGACAAAATATGAAAAAATACCCTGACGGAAGAATATCTATACAGAATGGGAATATTCGATTAAAGCTTAAAAAAGGTGAAAACCAATTACTCGTTGGGGTATCTAATGATTTTTATGGCTGGGGATTAATGGCACGTTTAGAAAATATGGAAAATATTACTGCTATAGAACCATATCAGGAAAGAAAACATTCCATCGAACATCTCGATAGCTATTTGGGTACCTATGCGGATGAGACAGCTCCCACATTTAAGCTAACCTTTGTAGAAAAGGATGGTATGTTAATTGTAGAGGCCCCTAATCAAGAAAATGTAGCACTTGATTATCTCGGAAATAACCTATTTAAAATGGGGTTCGGTATAGAATTGCAATTTACGCCCGACTTACAGCAGGTGGTGAGAAAAGAGAACGGATTTGAGATGAAATTCATTAAGGAAAAATAGCTTAACAGATTGCACACTACAGTATAGATCCGATCTAAAACAGCTAAGTCCGATCGAAATCGAGCTTAGCTGTTTTATAAGCTGAATAGATTTTCTTAGCGTGTATATTTTGCTTTCAGTATCTTGATCTCTTTCGGTCCAATGGCCATCTCCTCCTGAAGAAACTTCTCCACTGTGTCATACTTAGCTTTAATTCCGTCAAAAAATGCTTTTAACAATTCGGGTTTCAGTTTCATCTGATCTTCAATCTGTTCTTTAGTCATTCCAGTTGCGGCGACCATTGCATCGGTATAAGCGTTCATCTGCTTGTTGTGGCTAAGGTATACGTTAGACGCTAAATAATCTGCTTCGATAGTCGGATATGGGACGCCAAGTACATATAGAATCAAAGCTGTCTGCATACCAGTACGATCTCTTCCACCTGTACAATGATACAGGACAGCCTCTCCATCGGTAGCTCCCAACAGTTTGATAAATGCAGGTCGGTATCTATCCCCATAATAATTAACGCCTTCAGCATAGAATTTCACCAAAAAGTCTTTTTGTTTTAATGCCGTCACCATATCTTGTGGATTAGGCAAATTGTCACTACCGGCTGGACTGAGTGTATAATCTGTATAGGCGACAAGCTTGTCAGGTGCAGCCTTAGCCTCAGCTATACCACGAAGGTCAACAACAGTGTGAATTCTTTTTTTATCCATCAGTGCGACATCGCTATCGGTAAGTTTATCAATACCATCGCTACGGAATATTTTACCCCAAACGACGTGTTTTCCATCATTGGTTTCGTAACCGCCAATATCTCTAAAGTTAACAGCTCCTTGAACTGGAAGCACACGTTTTGTACTATCGGACAGCTGCCCAAAGGCAAGTGCCGGAATGGTCCCCAAAAGAGCCATCATCAAATTTGAAATTTTCATATGATTGTTTTAAACTAATTATTTAATTATATCCCATCTAATCCCGGCCTGCCCCCTACTGCCATACACCTCGCGGCTACTAATGCGACGGCTATCTCCCATGTACATACTCACGGCCGAATTTGTCAGATTGTTTAACTCCAAAAATGCTTTTACACGTGCAGACAACGACACCGTAGCGGTGGCATCCAAAGTAAAATTATTGTCCGTCCACTTATAAAATTGTGGCCCTAATTTCTGATCGATTGTCTCAATTGACTTCCCTCTATAATTTCCTGCCAGACGTACCATTACGCCCTTACCTTCATAAAATAGAATGGCATTGAACAGATGCTTGGATTGATTAGGTAACGCTGTTTTATCGAATGAAGCTTCGACACCGCCGACACGCGGCACTTTCGTTTCAGAATTCACATAAGAGTAATTAAATTCGATACCGAAATTCTTCCAAAAGCCTTGAAGGAAATCAAATCTTCGGTTTACGCCAAACTCCAAGCCGAACAATGTTGCTTTGTTCAAATTTTTCGCTTGGGATATGCGGTAGTCTGTCCCATCGATGTTTTGCATGCTGATATCTGTAAATATCACATCTGAAATATCTTTGTAAAACAATCCCCCAGTCAGGATCCCAACATTCTGAAAGTAGTATTCTCCCATGAGATCAAAATTGTTGCTGAAGGTGGGCTTAAGCTCGGAATTACCTTGGCTGATTGTCGCTGGTGTAGAAGAAACATCAATGGATGTTCCGGGGGTCATATCTCCAAAATTAGGGCGTACAAAAGTCCGGGTGAAAGCTCCCCTCAAATTTGCATCTTTATTCAACTTGTACTTGAGATGAAACATGGGCAGCAAAGCATTGTAATTATTTTCAATTTCAGATGCAACAAGTTGGTTTCCGGATGCCGTAGGCTCCACACGTTGTCCATGAAGTCTAGTCTTTGTATATTCATTGCGCAAACCCGCAACCAACTTTAGTTTTTCGGAGAGATCATAATCAGCCATAACATACCCCGAGGATACGATCTCCTGTCCAGTATAAATCGATGTCGCACTCATCGGATCCGTTTTATCAATAAAGCCATTTACCTTCATAAACTCCGAACTAAAGAGATCCAATAGTTGATCTTTGGTCAAGGGATTTAGCTGAAAGGAGTTATAGTTGCCATTCAGACTACCGAAGAAAGATGTTCCTTTTGGAAAACTTTGTGTCTCAAACGAGGATAAACTTCGTAAGGGAGCAGCATTTTCAACACCGAGCGCAGCACCCGGCAGAAACACCAAATTGGAGCCAAAAAAATTGTCCCGGTCTTTATGCCTGTACTTACCGCCAACTTTAAACTTTAATGCCGGCGATGCTTCAAGATGAAAATTAATCTGGGCTACACGGTCTCGTTCACTATTGTCCAACTGAGTGATGACCAACTGCGTCAATTTAAGCTTATTGGGATCCAGGACTTCGTTGGCATCTTTAATTCCATGATCAAAATCCAATGGAGAGCCACCGACAGCATTAGGTGAATCGAATCCCCAATAGCGCAGTCCATCATTGGACAAATTATTAAATCCACTCGTGATCTGCTGATGGAAAGTCGCTATTGGCAATCCTTTACGATCGCTTGCTGGTGGTGTGTTAAGGTAATATTTTGATTTATGATCGCTGACACTCCAGTCCACTTTAGCAATCCCCGAAAGTTGATGTTCCCCACCTATTTCACCTCCATAGATTGCCGTCTGATAGTGTGAGTAACGGTTGTTATATTGATAGCGTTTCTTATTATAATCTACATAGGCTTCGTACACGGGACGGATATCGTCAAATTTATTGAACATAGCGCGAAAGAATACCGTATGTCCGGGTGAAATTTTGTAATCCGACCCCAGATTTATTCCCTTAGTCTGGCGTTCACCAATATAACGCTTGAGCATGACCGATCCAATAGAATTCCTTTGCTGTTCATTGGCCAAACCTGTATTGTAGGAAACATCAAAAGCATCTGATCCCCATTGTCTCGCCCATGTTGCTGCCGACAGAATCAATCCCAACCTATTATTCAGAAAGCGATCTCCATAAACAAGTGAGCCGTTGTATGTTCCATTTTTACTAAATGTGTTATAGCCTCCAGCCCCCGAGACACTAAGTGTACGTTTGTTAGGGGATGTTCTAGTGACAAAATTGATCGAACCACCAATTGCATCTGCTTCCATATCTGGCGTTAATGCCTTAGCAACTTGTACATATTGGATGATCTCAGATGGAATTGCATCCAGGGGCATTGACCGATTGCCCATGACATTTGGACTAGGAAGACGACTTCCGTTGAATAAAACTGAGGTCCAAGCAAATGGAGTACCCCTTACCGTTGCAATATCAGCTTCGCCGTGATTCTTGGCAACTGCAACACCTTGCATGCGTTGTACCGCTTCGGCTGCATTTCGATCCGGCAGTTTGCCAATTGCGTCAGCCGCCAGTACATCCATTATTGCTACAGCCTGTTTCTTGATGCTGAAGGCTTTAGCCTGTGAAGGAGCCATCGTACCGGATACGATGACTTCCGTCAAAGCACTACCATCACCCACGGCCAGCTCAATTGGCGAAATCTCATTGATACCTCGCTTTAAGCGAATATCGAAGGTACGTGTCTGATAGCCAATATAAGATACCTGTAACGATACCATCCCAGTATCAGGGGCTGTTAATGTAAAATTACCCTGTAAATCTGAGGATGTATTACCTTTGAAAGAGATCGCGACAATAGAAGCTCCGGGCAATTTCCCCGAACCGCTTTGCACAGAAGATTTGATCACTTGACCATAGGTCGGTATAAACCAGGGAAAAGTGAACAACAGTGCGCTTACCCCCTTTTTTAAACTGAGTAAATTTTTGTTCCTAAATTTGGTAGACATTGGTGACATATTTTTTTTCCGCAAAGATTATATGCAGACCGATGATTTTCGACTTCCAAAATTTTAGGGACGTCCGTCTTCTTTTTTTGCTCCAGAAGCACCAATATACCCTGCAAATCAGCAACTTACACTAATTACAATATTGTTATCAAATTATTAATATTAAAATAACACAAGGATCTTAGCTTTGAATACAATTGAACCGTTACTGCCATGCTGAACTATATCATTGTATTGGGGCTGTTTCAAGCAATATTGACAGCTCTATTTCTCTATAGCAACAAGTTGCGAAAAAGTACCGACACCTTTTTATTCGTATTGGTTCTATGCATCGTTGTCCATCTGTCCATCAAGTTTATCATCTACCATTTTGTTGATGAACCAAATGTTCGCAAAGCTATGAATACGTTTATAGGTTTCTTCTACACTCCCATAGTATATCTTTTGGCGCGCAATGAGGCTAAGAGAAAACAAAATATGATTTCCAACTGGTACCTCTTTGTTCCTATTTTTATTGTGACCATTGGTTTTTTCTCCACAGCCACGGTACTATACGCTGCCCCCGCACAGGGTATAGGTGTACTGCAGCTTTATAACTTAGCAACTACCCTTACTTTTATGCCATTTGCAATTATATTATCTGCCAAAACGCTGTACTTTTCATACCGAAATCTGTCGCCTTCAGCTACGCGGACATTGATCACACGTATATCTTCTATCCTTCTTACTTTGAATTGCATCGGTTTAGTTTATTATAGTATCGGTAATCACGACCTCTATCATCAAGATCTTTTCATCAGAAGTATCGCCTATGCATCCCTTGCAATCATATGCATCTTGATAGGACGGTATAAATTTAAGAGCATGGCACATGAAAATATCATTCCCAAAGTCCAAGCCGATCTGAATCCGGATAATGCGTGTCATGAAGAGAGTGAAACAAAACATACTGTTGTTCATAAAATGAACCAAAAAGAGCGTAAAGAAATTCTCACAAAAGAGCGTATGGCAGAAATCTGGAACAAACTGGAAACAGGAATGAAATCCGATCGGTATTATAAAGATAGTGAACTGACATTAGAGAAACTTTCCCAATTAATCAAGGAAAACAAATATTATATCAGCGAAACACTGAACAACTATGCCAATAAATCTTTTTATACCTACATCAATGAATATAGGATATTGGATATAAAAGGTAAAATAGAGCGATATGCGACAAATGAACTGGATATCAATATGCTTACCATAGCCTATAGCGCCGGATTTAACTCAAAATCTTCCTTCAATAAATATTTTAAGGAAATGACTGGACTCACTCCGACGCACTATTTCAAAATGCTATCTCCGGATAAAGCAATCTAGCTCATCGGCCATTCAGATGAGCTAAATAAAGATATCGGATCAATGCTATTAGCAGCAGGAACTCTTAACCACAGAATTAATAATTATAGGGAGTTAATAGGGACTTTATTCGGACCTAATAGGGACCTCATTCGGATGAAAACGTATAAGCTCCGATTTATATACGTCTCATGTAATTGTAAAATAAGTATCAATTAAGATGCTGTTATCCATTTATTGTTTAAGTCTTATGATAGTATTGGCTCAACTTTATTCTGAGAAATCGAAATTGTGATGGGCTGAATTTTGTTCTACCTACATTTTATTTGGAACAAGTCTAAATAGAGTGTATATTTGGATGCTTTGAAAACCTCGATACGTAAAATAGAGATTAACAAAAAACAATTCGAAGAGTTCTTTCAATTGTATTGGAAGAGAATGTTTTCATTCGCGCTTAAAAGTGTGGAAGATGAAGATGATGCAAAAGAAATTGTCCAAGATGTTTTTAAATCTCTTTGGGAACGAAGATATCACCTTCATTTACAAGATGCTGAACGTTACCTCATACGTTCGGTTAAATTAAAATCGTTGGAGTTTCTAAGGAATAAAGGAAATAAAGAGAGACACCATGAAGTGATCTCAAATAATACTACCGAATCCTACGAAGATAATTATATCTATTACAAAGAACTAAAAAATCATTTAGATGATGCTGTTGAGTCTTTACCGAGACAATGTAAAAATGTTTATAAACTAAGCCGTGATGAAGGATTAACCAACAGGGAAATCGCAACAAACCTATTAATTACAGAAAGAGCCGTTGAATACCATATCAGCAAGGCATTATCAGTTATTAAAATAAAACTTAAAAAGTATTGTAATATCAATATTGCTAGATTCCTATTAATTACTTTTTTGTACTTTTGAATGTACACGTATTATCAGAAGATGGAAATCAACCAAGATATACTTAAAAAATATGCTTCAGGTCAATGTTCTGGGGGCGACAAGCATTTGGTAGAAAAATGGCTGAACAATGATTCTTGGGATAGTATTGCGGAAAATAAGGATATAAACGAGGAAATCGGATCTGACTTATGGAATAATCTTGCTACGGCCATTTCTCCAAATAGAAAATTATATTGGGCTAAATTGACAGCTGCTGCTGCAGTAATTTTTGTCCTCGGTTTTTCAGTATTCCATTTCTCTCACCCTGCTTTGAATAATGTTACGTTTACCAACACATCGGTTGAAAATAGCAAACTCTTTACTGAAGATCATTATGATGTCCAATTAAGTAAAAACAGCACAGCCAATATCGATCTGGTCAATAAAAAACTTACTTTTTCAGGCGATTTTATCATTAAACCCAAAAGGGATTTCGAGCTTTTGGATAGTAACCACAATACCTTGATATTTAAGGCTGGAAGAGAATATTTTGTCTCTGACTCTCCAGATTTTGGTAAAATAGTTGCCTTTCAGAAAAGTGATTTAGCTTTTTTACCATCCAATATGCAGATTAAAATCAGGGAACAATTTCAAAGCATTTAATAGACAAACATGAAGCGATTATTGTTGTTGTCTTTCCTTGCAATTTCTATTTTTTCCTGTAGCCGACGTCCTGAAAAAAATATAAATCCGAATTTTGTTTTTTGCCTGTTCAATAAAGAAGAGACCCCAACAAGCTTACTGTTTTCCGAGCATTTGGACGACACGAATAGTCCGACTTTAGAAATCCCGCTGTCTACTTCGCGTATACAAGAAAGAGAATATATTTATAAAAACGGTTTTTTTTATAGATTATCAAGTCAGACCAGCCTGTTTAAAAAATACCAATTGCAAGGTTCTTCTCTAGTTCTTATCGATAGCATTCAATTAAAAAACAGTGATTTTGAAACCATAACATGGAAAGACGATAAAAATCTTGTTGCGCTCTGTCGGGAAAATCTTACTGAGAATACATCTCAAGCTAGACTCTACCAGATCAACGTTGCGGCTATGAAAATCATCAAGGAGGATACGATTGTCCTGCCTTTTGCTACAAAAGAATATAAAGCGCTGCATCTTGGTCTTGTGGATATTGAAAATAACAATCTCTGGATCGCCTATTCTTTTTTTAAATCATCCGGTAAATATGGGCATACTACATCTGACACAACCTATTACGCAACTATAAAATACGATAGCTTTAAACTTTTAAATGTTCAGAAAGAAACCCGTTCAACTTATCCCGGCGGCTTCAATATTATCCAATCGTATAGCTTTAAAGACGAACAGGGAGATTATTATTTTATGACTAACCCAGGTATCGCACTGGGCAACAACCTTAAATTACCAACGGCTATTTTTAGAAAAAAGAAAGGTCAACAGCTCGTCGATCAAGACTTTATGATTAATATTTCCAAGTCAATCGGAAATCATGCGTATGGGATCTGGTACGCTGGAAATGGGAAGGCCATTATACGCAATGAGCAGAAAAAACTGTACACTGATTTTTCCAATTATCATTCCGTCTATCAGTTTGAATATAGGATAGTCGATTTAAAATCTGGTTATATCGAAAAAATTCAGTTTCCGCTGGATAAAGGGACGCAGAAAGAAAATGTCTGGACGGATACAAAATATGTATATATTGCTATTGATGACGCACATGATGAGCACCGTGTATGGAAGTACAATCTACAGACAAAAGAGATTTCGAAAGGTCTCAAACTTCCCAATACAGCAAATTTTACTGTTCGTATGAATTATATGAAATAGTAAACTATTACCGCAAAAAAATAACACTCATAATCAACCATTTGTATATTTTTTCAAAAAATATCTAAAATCAACATTCGGTAAAAGATCAGTATAGGCAACTCTCTTGTATATACTTAATCTAAATAAAAATGTTGAAATCAACATCTACTTTTGTACTGTTATTCATTTTTACTGTATTTACACAGGCGCAAACTTCCAAAAAGAATGCTGTTTCAGGCTTTGTCAAAGATAATTTTGGGATACCTATTCCAGGGGCGACAATAAGACTGAAAGATCAGAGCACAGGTACATCTTCAGATGTTGACGGCTATTACAAACTGCAGACAGCCCTACCTGGTAACGCTATCATACAGGTTACCGCAGTTGGGTATAGCTCCGAGGAGCGGGCAATAAATGATAAGTTTATTCAGGATTTCCAGCTCAAAGAAGATCGTAATTATATCGATGAAGTTGTTGTCTCTGCGCGTGGAAAAACAGAAAATGAACACAAAGTTGCTGAGATAAAGCGATCGGGCTTTAATGTCAGTGTCATTGACATGAATAAACATGCCAACGAAGCTGCCAATCTAACCCAGATATTGAAAAGAGCTACCGGAGTGACTATACGTGAAGATGGTGGACTAGGATCCAATTTTGTATTCCGCATCAATGGGCTGAATGCTAAAATTTACATCGACGGAGTGCCCATGGAGAACTTTGGTTCTTCGATGTCATTAAATAATATTCCAGTCAATCTGATTGATCGCGTCGAAGTTTACAAAGGTGTCGTGCCTGCTTTTTTGGGTTCAGATGCGCTCGGAGGTGCTGTCAATATCATTACAAAACGCCGTGCAAGGCCTTATCTGGATCTGAGTTATTCCTATGGTTCATTTAACACCCATCAGGCGGCTATCGTGGGTACATTTACTAACCCCAAAAACAAACTATCCTTCCGGATGAATGCATTTTACAATCATTCAGACAATGATTATAACATGTATACCAATGAAAAGTACAATGTTCTTATTGAGAAAACGGTTGAAAACAAGTATGTCATGCTTCCTAAAGCCAAGCGATTTAACGATGCCTATACTTCGGCAATGGGACAACTGGAGGTTGGTTTTCGCGATGTACACTGGGCTGATCAATTTTATGCCGGTCTGACCTATTCGCAAAATCACAAGGAAAACCAGCTCGGAGCTTCCATTAGCAAAGTGTTTGGCGGAATGTGGTCTGAAAGCGATTATCTGATGCCAACCTTAAGCTATAAAAAGAGTAATTTTCTTGTTGATCGCCTATATGCAGATATTTTCACAAGTTATAGCTACGATACCAGATATGTGCGCGATACAGCTATGTACAATTACGACTGGTCTGGAAACTGGATCTCGAATTACAAAGGCACTGCGCCGAATGCGCAAATGGATACAAAATACAATTTGTCAAACTATCTGGCGCGGGTGAATCTAAACTATGATTTTGACGAAGCCCGTAATCAAAGCTTAAACTTCAACTACAATTTCAACAGCAACGATCAGAAACAATATGATCTAATCGGCAATTATGACCGTTCAGGTTTGCCATCCTATCTAGGCAGACATATTTTGGGTTTATCATGGCAAAACCAATGGTTTGACAAGCGCCTATCGAATGTATTAGCTGTAAAATACTACCGCATGAATGCCTCAAAAGATATTGATGAACGCATCTTTGATGCAAATAACAATTTAATCAGCGGCGGAATAATCAGTCAAAAAAAACAAGGGAATTACTATAGCATGAGCCTAGCCTCACGGTATAGGATAACCAAGGACGGTGGATGGAAACTATCTTATGAAAGAGCATACAATTTACCGTCCATGACAGCGCTTTATGGTGACGGTATCAATACAATCTCCAACTGGGATTTGAAGCCGGAACGCAGCGACAATATCAATACCGGATTTTATTACAATACGTACATCCATCAGGACCATTTTCTAAATGTCGACGTAACAGGTTTCTATCGTTTGGCAGATAACTATATAAACAGCCGTGCGGTCATGCAGAATGGAAATGCCTTTTTTCAAAGCTATAATGAGGAAGGTGTGAAGCTCTACGGTTTTGAGGCCGAAGTCAAATACGGCTTTAAAGATCTGTTGTCGGTTACCCTAAATGGCTCTTACGATAAAGCTACTTACAACAAAAAATACACAGACGATTCACGTCAGCAAATCAGTATAAATTATGGCAAGCAACTCATTAACCGGCCTTGGGTTTATGGAAATGCAGACATTAGCCTGATCCAGAATAACTGGTTTCAGAAAGGAAGCAGAATACAACTTTCATACTTATATCAATATACACATTGGTTTTACCTCACCGAATCAGATCAAGGATCGCTTGAATCCAAAGATCTCATTCCATCTCAAAATGTCCACTCCGCGGTACTTAGTTACGCCTGGGACCGCAACAAATACAATGTATCCTTTGAGGCGAGAAATCTAACAGATGAAAGAGCATACGACAATTTTCGCCTACAGCGGCCTGGACGTGCATTCTACGTCAAGCTGAGATTATCCATTATGTAAAAAACAAATAAATATATATTTTTTATGAAAATCAACAAATTCGCCATTGCAATATTCGCTGCGGCTGCATTATTTACTTCGTGCAAGAAATCTCCCGACACCACTTCACCTGATGAAACTACACCGACTTCAAATAGCTTATATAGTGTATGGGTGACAACCGCGGCTGGATCTTCTTATCTACTCACAGCTGATAATTTAATGAAAGATACGTTATTGACTCCCAATAACAATCAAGGAATTGATATTACTTCTCACCTACCAGCATCATTTTATGCTGTTTATGCCTACGCCTATGAAGGTAAATATTACCTCTCAAATGACGGCACCCGATTCAGTCAATTTGAAGTGGTCAATAGTAAGTCTTGGAAAGAAACGAACAACTATGCCTTCCCTGGAAACTTCTACCTGGGTAAAGTCTTAAAAGATATCAGCACGAAAGACGAGATGGTATTTACCAAAACTGCGGGGACAACAAATAAGGAGAAAAATGTGCTGGAACAACCCATCTATTTTATGAACATCAACAACATGACGATCAATAAAACAATGGGTATCGAAATACCTATGATCACGTTTAATCCTAAAACTCCAGAAGGTAAAGACCATAACCCTTATATCGTACCAACAAGCTTTTCGCAAATAGGCGACAAATTATTTGTCGGTCACAAATATAGAAGTAATGAAACCCGTAAGGATATTATCGATACAGCCTATATGTATGTATGTGATTACCCTAGTTTGGCAAATGGTAAAATCGTAAAAGATGCTCGTGGGGGCTTTGCCGCCGGCCACTGGGAAGTTCAGACACTTACTTTTACAGATGACAATAACGACCTATACATTGTAACCAAAAAGACAGATGCAGCGACATATGGCTTGTTACGTATTAAATCGGGACAGACTACTTTCGATCCAGATTATTTCTTCGACTTAAAAGATTACAACGTATTTAGCAACAACATATCACAGGTACAGAAACTAGGTGATGGTAAAGTATATATAAGTCCTTTTGTAATTGATCCCGCAAATAAAAAAATCGTGGCAGATCTACGGATTTTAGTCGGCGGCGGCGAATCAAAAACCACAATGAACTTTATGGAGAATGGAAAACTATACGATATCTTTAAAACAGACGAGTCTAAATGGTATGTATATGAATACGATCCAGCAAAAAATTCGGTAAAACGCGGTGCCGAGATCGATCCGGGAATTACGCAAGTTTATCACCTCAATAAGCTCAAATAAATAACCGCCAAACTTTAAGAAATACCTAGCCGGATATACAGTCAGCGTGAATTTTCCTAATGCTCAGTGTGCAAATTCGGAGCTAGGTATTTCTATATCGACAACGCATACGTTCAAATCAAATGAAAACACAATTAATAACCTTCCTACTATACTTTATTATGCTATCTGCTTCAGCACACGCTGTATTTATGGATACATCCCTGAAAGGTGTTAAAGGAAAATCTCATACTGTAAAAGTGGTTTATGATGAGCATGAAATGATTCCATCTATTCAGATCATCGCCCCAAGCGGCTGGATCAAATGGATGGAAACAGATGACAATGGTATCGTCAGATTTACACCAGAATGGAAAGGTAAATATTTTACTGAGGTCTCGAAAAAGGAAAAGGCAGAAGGACAAGCTTTTGAAGAATATAGTCGTGCCAGCTCGATGAGCTTTGCCGTAAAATAAATGGAAATGGCGATAAGAAAGAAAAGAAATAATTCAACGGTTCGGCTGGTCAATAATTGGCTGCACCTCTGGCTTGGATTGATCTCTGGAATTATTGTCTTTGTCATCTGTCTGATGGCCTGTCTTTGGGTTTTTAATCATGAAATTACTGATCTTGTTATTCCGAAAAAAGAACGGCAATATATCCTTGCAGCTAGCAAATCTCTGATTTCCCCATCCCAAATTAGCAGAATCGCAGACTCTCTTTACCCGAACAGCAAGGTCCGTAGTATTACATATACAAGAGATTATCCAGTTTCATTTACCATGCCAGCAAAAGAAACTGGGCACACTGAGAAAACAAAACCGGAAGTCCACCTGCTGCATCCCTATACAGGTACGTATCTTGGCGTAAAAACTGAAGACAATTCAGAAGAAGCAAGACGAAGAGAAAAATTAAACAGCTTTTTTGCATGGACACTCAATGGACATCGTTTCTTATGGCTTCCACGGGATATTGGACGTCCCATTGTCAACTATGCCACCTTGATATTCAGTATTACTCTAATTACTGGATTAGTGTGGTGGTACCCAAAAAAATGGACAAAATCAACACGGGAAAAAAGCTTTAAGATCAAGTGGAAGGCAGGCTGGAAACGGGTCAATCTGGACCTTCATAATGTAGTTGGTTTTTATTCTTTTCTTTTGATTCTATTATTGGCTGTGACAGGAATGTACTATGGTATCGACTGGTTTAACAGAGCACTTTATTGGTCTACAAACTGGGGAACCCCATTGGCCGAACGAACTTCTGTGCATTCAGATTCGACAAGGATCGATCAGTTAGCATATTTCCCAAAGGCTTTTGATCAAGAGATCCAAGGCATTCTAGCGCAATATAAAGATCCTCATTACCTGACAATCACTTATCCGGACGCTGAAAAAAAAGACGCTACCATTTCGGTATATATCCGTAATGATATGGATAGACAGTATAATAACCGCTATTATTCATTCGATCAGTATACAGGAAATTTTCTACCAAATAATATAACACTGTTTAATAAAGACTTCTACGAACTCAGCGCCGGTGAAAAATTCAGAAGACTTAATTACGATATACACGTAGGTTCTATAGGGGGATTTCCAACAAAATTACTCGCTTTTTTTCTAACATTTATTGCAGGATCACTGCCTGTTACAGGTTTTATTATTTGGTATAATCGTAAATGGGGAAAGAAAAAAGGCCGTAATAATTCAATGAAAGAATCTGATGCTATTTGTGACAATATGGTTCCAAATACGCAGGGAGATGCACAGATAAGAAAACCAAAAATCCGCTTTCGCCCAAAATCAACAAATACATAGGTTTACTGACCACTGTTTAATTTATGCTAATGACAGTCCTTTCACTAGAAAGGACAAAGAGGATACTTTTATGACTAAATCGACATTATTATCTATTCTGCTTTCAAGTTCTGCCGTAGGGTTAATGGCACAGACAAAAATAGCCGGAAAAATCTTTGACAAAGATGGGCATCCGATTAAAGGCGCTACCGCCAGCCTTCTACATTTGCCGGATTCAGCATTAGTCATGCAGGCAAATGCAGCCAAAGATGGCTCATTTCTATTCCATGTCATAAAAAATGGAGACTATGTTATCCGCTATAGCTCTATTGGGCACACGAGCGTGTTAAGTAGACCCTATCGGCTGAAAGGAGAAAATCAAACAACAATTCCTATTTTTCTACAGCCGGCCGAACATCAGATGGAAACAGTTCATGTAACCGGAAAGCAGGCCGGCGTGCGCCAATACGCCGATAAAATGGTTGTTGATGTAGAGGGAAGCGTTTTGGCTGAAGGAAACAATGTCCTCGAGCTACTAGAAAAAACACCTGGTCTTGTTTCCGATGGAAAAGGCAATTTTTCAATTCAAGGCCGTGCTGGAGCCAATGTACGAATTAATGGCCGTGACATGTATGTATCGGGCGAGCAGCTCGCAAGCATTTTGCGTGGACTTCAGGCATCTGAAGTGGCAAAACTAGAGCTGATCAGCAATCCCTCTGCCCGTGAAGATGCTTCCGGAACGGCAGGGATTATCAATATCGTAACAAAGAGAAATACAAAAGTAGGTTTCGGAGGCGATGCATTCCTGCGTGCCGGGCATGGCCGGAAATTCTATGGTGGCTTTGGTGGCGGCTTACATTATAAAGTAAACGGCCTAGATATGTACGTACAGGGTAATAAGAGCTATGACCGTGGCAACAGCCATAATCTGACCGAAAGAAGCTTTTTTAATCAGGGAAATTTGACGTCCTTTCAAAGACAGTATGAAAACAAAAAACTAGACGACGCCTCTTTTCATAGCGTTCGGGCTGGAGCAAAATATGAATTTTCTGATGGCGGAATCCTCGATGGAAGTGTACACTGGATGTATGGCAATTATAAGCCGTATGCCTCAATCGAAATGGATACCTGGAACTATCCAGCAAACGTGCAAACTGAACGTGCATGGAGTAACAATCAGTTTGATGAATCTTTCAAAAACTGGACATTTAACATCAATTATGTCAATAAATACGAGGGAGAAGATCATTTTTTAAAATTTAATTTTGACTTTGCTCCTCACGGAAATGACTACAATAATCGTTTCGAAACAAATAAATTCGATTTGCAATCGGAAAAAAATTCCACTACTGGAAGGACCAATGTACAAGATCTAAGCAATACGACTTATTCCGGAAGGCTTGATTATAGTAAACCGTTAACTGATTCCAGTAAAATCGAACTGGGCTGGAAAGGCACCTATTTTTTTATCAATAATGATGTCATCAATACCGTATTGGATAACGGCTCTTGGAAAAAGGATCCAAATACTTCCAATCGTTTTCAATACACACAGCATATTGAAGCACTCTATGCGATATTTTCCCGGAAATCAAAAAAAATAGAATATCAGGTCGGTTTGCGCGGTGAATATACCTTCATCAATGCCAATCAGGTTACATTGGACAAAAAAAATGATCAACGTTATTTTGATTTGTTTCCTAGCGGATCTTTTTTATACCACTTGAACGATAAAAACACGCTGAGGACATCTTTTAGCAGCCGTATTGAAAGACCCGGCGATCACGACATTAATATATTTAGGGTCTATGAAGATGCTTATAGTTACAATGAAGGGAATCCAGACTTAAAACCTGAAAAGAGTTACATCTCCGAAATAGGCCATGGCTACAAAAACAAGTTATTTACTACTTTGGGTGTTTCTTATGGGCGAGATATGATCAATTGGATTGTCCGTCAAGGAGATAAAGTTGGCGAAAATCTATCTAGACCAGAAAATATTGGACGCTATCTGAATTATAGCGGAAGTGTCATGTACAATCAAACGTTTCGCTCCTGGTGGACAGCAAGTCACTATATCAATGCTTTTTACAACAACTATTCTGGCGAAATCGGAAATGTAAATCTAGATTCAAAAGGATCTAGCTGGACGGCTAACAGCCGGCATACACTGCAATTCAAATATGGGTTTCGCACTGAAATAGCACTTTATTATCGGTCAGGAATTACCACAGGTCCTTCACGAACAGACAAACGGTACGGTATGGATCTGGCAGCAGAAAAGAAGATGTTCGGAGATCGAGGCATGATCAAACTGACCGCTAATGGTTTACTCAGAAATGCAAATCCGCAATTAATCAGCGAGTATGGAGACCTAAAAGTGTTTTATTCAGATTTTCCAGATAATAGAAAAGTCTTGCTGTCCCTAAGCTATCGATTCGGAAGCTAACAGGATAAAAATTATTAAATGAAAACCAGCTAATCCAACAATTTCATTTGAAAGCTATTGATTGAATAGAAACCCCTAAACAGCTTCAACCTTATGGGAAGAATTCGAATCGGATCTATTCTGAAATTCCTTAAAGAAATAAAGAACTAATAAAAACTGGGAATATCCGTAAACGGCGTCTTCAACGGGGATGGTGAGTATCCTGAAACCCATAAAATCTTTTGGGTTATAATTGACTACCGGAGATTCTAACCCTGTTCCGGTTAGTATACCATTCACGGGTAAAAAACCTAGCATCAGCAAAGTAAAGACCAGGGAAGCTTGGGTAATCCATTGTACCCGGAGCACAAAATGAAAGATCAATAGTGTAAACATAGTAACAAGAGCAGTCACTAGCGTGTAGATACGGTCAACATATCGAAGCGCAATGACTGCACATATAATCGTACTCACAAAAACCAAAATGTTATTAAAAGCACTTAACGATTCTAATTTAAAAAATTTGTCAATACAGAAATAGGTAAAAATGCAGGAAAACGGAATAAAGATAAAAAATAACCATTCTTCTAAGGGAAGGCCTGCTATGACCAAACCTATCGTATATTTTGTGTCAAACCACCAGACTCCACGGCTAGTAAACCAGATATCCCAAGCAATAAAAAAGACGGCAACAAGACCTGATGCTTTAAAAAATGGAACAAACTCACGGTCAAATCGCAGTCGCTTATCGAAAGATGCGACAAAGCAGACAATTACCGTAAAAAATAAGATAAGCGCATAAGTATACTGCATCACGTTTTGTCATTATTACTATACATTTTAAAATATTTAATCGGAACATACAAAAAGCCGAAACACTCCCCTTCTTCCTTGCCCAGATGCTTATGATGTTGCTTGTGGGCACGTCGGAGTGCCAAAAAGTATTTATTGTTTGTTTTGCTCAATAGTTTAAACCTTTGATGGATAAAAATATCATGTACAAAAAAATAGGCCATACCATACAGCATGATACCCAAGCCGATAAAAAACAGATAATTATAATCTCTCAGAGAACCAAAATACATCAGGGCGATCGTAGGCAAAGCAAATATGACAAAGAAATAATCATTTTTTTCTAAAAAGCCGTCGTTGCTGTGGTCATGATGGTCTCGATGCAAGATCCACAAAAAACCATGCATAATATATTTGTGAATCAACCAGGTAGCACCCTCCATGGTAATAAACGTGATTATTACAATAATAAAATTCATATGCTGTCTGCTGATAATTTATAAATAAGCCGCCTTATAACGCAAATAGCTTTTAAAGGCTACATAAGCCTTTTCGGTATTGGGAATACGGATTCTCTTTTCTAAAATTTCCTTTGAAGATTTCTTACGAATCTTGGCGAATAGCGAAAGATAGTATTTATAGGCTAGATAAACCCCAAATTTTGCTGATGTCGGTAATTTTTTAATTCCCAAAAGCGCTTCTTTAAATTCCTGTTGAATTTCTTCCTCGATTTGACCTTTTAGTGTATTGTCGAACACGGCCATATCTAAATTTGGAAAGTAAGTACGGCCAAGGGTCTGATAATCATCTTTGAGATCCCGCAAAAAGTTTATTTTCTGGAACGCGGACCCCAATTTCATTGCATAAGGTTTCAATTCATCATAGCGCTGTTTATTTCCTTCTGTAAAGACCTGTAAACACATGAGTCCAACCACTTCGGCTGAACCATAGATATACTCTTTATAAAGTTCCGAACTATAGTCTACCTTTTTTAAGTCCATTTCCATGCTATGGAGAAATTGGCGGATGAGATCAATGTCGATGCGATATTTCCTTACAGTTTCCTGAAAAGATTGCAAGATTGGATTCAACGAAATCCCCTCTTCCAAGGCATGATTTGTCTCCAGGTATAATCTTGCCAATAACCGTTGCTTATCATAACCATGAAAACTATCTACGATCTCGTCTGCGAGTCTAACATATCCATAAATTGCATATATACTAGCGCGAATGCTGGGCTTAAGGGCCAAAATACCAAGCGAAAAACTCGTACTATATTTTTCGGTCGTCTTTTTGCTCACTTCATAAGCAAGTTCATCAAATAGCTGTTTCATGGTCTTATGGATTATAATTTAATTTAATAGCTTCCTGGGCGACTAATTTTCCAGATATGATAGATGGTGGTACACCTGGCCCGGGTACCGTCAACTGCCCTGTATAAAAAAGATTATGCACTTTCTTATTCCTGATTTTGGGTTTCCAGACAGCAGTCTGTTTTAATGTATTTGCCAGGCCATAGGCATTCCCGCCATACGCGTTATAATCGAGGGCAAAATCACTGACACAGTAACTTCGTTTAAAAACGATCTGTTCATACAGATCTATTGCTCCTGTTTGCTTCTCAAGACGTTTTAACATCTGCTTCAGGTATTCTTCCCGCGTCTCCTCTCTATCTACAATATCTGTCGCCAATGGCATCAGTAGAAAAAGATTCTCCTGATTTTCTGGAGCGACATCTGGGTCTGTTTTCGAAGGACAGCATACATAAAATAGTGGATTTTGAGGCCATTTTTTTTCACCATAAATACAATCAATATGGTCATCTAGATCGTGTTCAAAGAAAAGCGTATGATGTCTCAAGTTAGGCATGGCTGATCTCATACCGAGATAATAAATCAAACTGGAAGGCGCAAAGGTCCTGCTCTCCCAATAAGCATCATCGTAGTTTCTCAGTTCCTTGGGCAAGAGTGTTTCGACATGGTGATAATCGGCGGAGGCAATAATAAGATCAAATGCGATGCTGCTGCCGTTAACTGTAATCGAAGTGATGGTATTTTTTTTGATCTCAAATTCATCAACATTATGGTTAAAATAAAATCTTGCTCCCTGCTTTTCAGCGACTTGCTGCATCGCCAGCACCAGCTGATAAAATCCGCCTTTGGGATAATGAGTGCCCAAGGCATAACCACCATAGTTCATCAAGCTGTACAATGCGGGAATATCTTTGGGTGAAGCGCCTAAAAAAATGACTGGGAATTCCATCAGTGTCCGGAGTCTTTTGTCTTTAAAATAGTGTGCCACGTAGGATCTGAAATTGGAAAGCAAATCCAATTTAAAGGCACTCAAAGCTATTTTTGGAGACATAAATTCACGCCAATTGTGACATGGTTTGTACACAAAATCACGCATCCCTACTTCGTATTTAAATTTTGCTGCTTCCATAAATTTATCCAGCTGCTTTGCAGCCCCCTCTTCAATGGATTCGAATAATTGTCTCAGATCCTCATAACAAGAGGGAACACTAATTTTCCCAGTATCAAAGATCATCTCAAATTGTGGATTCAGCGAGACGAGCTCAAAAAAATGGGCAGCGCTGCAGTCAAAATCCGAAAAGTAGGACTCAATAATATCAGGCATCCAATACCAGCTGGGGCCCATATCGAACTTGAAGCCCTCTGAAGTCGAAAACTGCCTAGCACGCCCGCCAGGCTGCCCATGTTTTTCGAAAACATGTACATCATAGCCCGCTTTCGCCATATAAGACGCCGCCGAGAGGCCCGAAAAACCGGCACCGATGACTGCAACTTTCTTTCTCATTTCCCGTTGAACTTTAATTTCCTCTATAGCTGATGAATACGAGTCCATGATTTACCCGATTCATTATTTTATTTCAATTTCTTCCAACAATTTTTCCGGAGCAATATTTCTCTCATAAATAACCTGATGAAAATTGCTCAATTTATTTAATAAGCCAATAAGCGCTATTTTCTCTGCATGGCTGAGATCGGCTGAAACAATCTTGGTCGCATGACGTATCTTTCCCATTTGTCCCTCCAAAGCAGCTAATCCCACTTCGGTGATATTAATCAGCTTACTCCGCTTGTCGTATTCAGATTCATGCTGTGCAATCCAGCCCTGCTTGATCAGTCTATTGATAATCGCCATACCAACGGGTTTCTCATGAATATTCCGTTTGATCAATTCCATCTTCGTCATCTCACCAAATGATTTCAATGTGATCAGATAGATAAATTCCTCTTGCGTAGAAAAGTCAGATCCACTTATTGCCGCCTTCGAATAGCTCTTTGCAAATCTATTCATGTGTACAAGTAAGGTGCTTATTACGCTCTCCGGACTACGCCCATTTTCTTTACCTTCCCAATCTGGCTCTACTGACGCGCCAAGCATCTCATCTGCTATCCAAGTTTTAAACCCCTTTACATCATCAGAGTACCTCTTTTCCGAATTTTCATCTTCAAATTGCTCGACCAAGCTGAGTATCTCTTTCAAAAGTCTATACTTCATAATGCTAAATTAGAACATAAATATACTATTAATAGTTTTAATTATTTTAAAAAACCTAAAAATAGAATAAAAATACACTTTAAAAAATAAAATAACTGTTTTAACCTAGCTTGGATGAAATATCCGGCTACTAGTCCAAGATTTGTATAAAGAAATAGAAACCGGATTTATTTAATATAGACTTAATTTTCACCGTGATAGAGATCGGAAAATATCTTTGCAAGTTTAGCCGGTTCTTCCCTCCATGCAGCATACATCTCCTGTCCCATTTCGTCCGGAACGATATCAGATTTCCCTAAGGCTACGCATGCTAATATTTTTACTGCGGTACTGTCTGGATCTGGCATATCCCAATCACTCTCTTTGTTCATGTCGGTGTCAATAGCTCCAGGATTGACAGCATATACAGACACCCCTGTTTTAGCCAATTCGATTCGCACAGATTGTGTGGCAGAATAGAGAGCAGCTTTAGAAGCAGCATACCCAGCAATAGAAGGTAAAGGAGAATAAGCTGCGATCGAAACAATATTGATCAGAATAGATGGCTTATTCTTGATTAGAATCGGAGCAAACGCGCGCATCATTTTTATTGTTCCGAAATAATTTACATTCAAGTCGTTTTCCATGCCTGAAAGGTCTCCCTGAAGCATATTCCCTGGGCTTAAGGCCCCAGCATTATTGATCAGAATTTCAGTATCTTGCGCAGTCATTACAGTTACGGCAACTTGCTTATCAACCGTGATATCTAACTGCAGCGGCACTATCCGATCATCATCGAATGCTGGCATCTTTTTTAAATCGCGGCAGGTTACATATATTTTCCTTGCCTCGCTGTTGAGGAGTGCCTTTACGAAGGATTTGCCAATGCCTCTATTGGCTCCCGTAATCAAAATGACCTTGTCTTTAAAAATTTGCATCGTGTTTTAGTTATAATTCAACACAAAGCTATTCTGAAAGATAGTCCTATCAAATCCGAAATATGCGATAATAAGAATTCACGTGACACGCCAGATTACAAAAAGAGCGTATCCGTAAAAGGCTAGTTGGAATAACCTATATTTTGATCATCATAATCGGTTGCCCCCCCCTAACAAAATTGTGTAAAGGTCTTCTGGTTTAACGGGCTTGACTAGCCATCTATTTATACCCATGGATTGACAATTCTGCTCTATATTCTGTATACCTGAATCAAATATTGGAATAATATTTTGTTCAAAACTGTTGTTAAATTTTTTTTCGCGAATATTCTTTATTGTTTCTATACCGCTCATGATGGGCAATTGATTGTCGATCAGAATAGCACCAAAATGACGTCCTGCCTTCAACATCTGTAAGACTTCAAAGCCATTTTTTGCCTGTACAGTATTAACCTTCTTTAAAAATAACATTTGAGCCAAAGCATTCCGCTCTGAATCTTCCTCTGCAACGACCAGCACATTCCCAACTTTTCTCAATCCTTCCCATTCATCCATTTCCCAAACAGAACGCACTTTAATAGTGAAAAAGAAACGGCTCCCGACACCAAAGTTGCTTTCCAATTTCAATTCACTTCCCATCATTTTAAGCAATTTATTTGATATCGTCAGTCCAAGACCGGTGCCGCCATACCGTTTGGTCATCGAGTTATCCGCTTGCGAAAATGCATCAAATATTTCCTCCAATTTGTCTTGTCTAATTCCTATGCCCGTGTCCTTGACGCTGAAACACAAAACTGCCGCGTCGGCTTCATGTGACACGACTGTAATGCTTAATTCAATCTTTCCCTTTTCGGTAAATTTTGTAGCGTTGCTCAGCAGGTTCATCAGGACCTGCTTAATGCGGAGCGCATCAATCCAGATATAGTGGGGTACATTGGCGGCGATATCCAGATAAAACTCCAAATTTTTGGCTTTGATCTGCATATTCAGAAAGTTGGTGAGCTGAACGACCAAATCGTAGAGATCTGCCTGTTCAATATCCAGTTCAAGCTTGCCGGCTTCTATTTTAGAGAAGTCTAGTATGTCATTTACAATCCCAAGCAACAAATTGGCAGATTGATCAACGATAGTGAGGTACTCACGTTGTGTATCTTCAAGCGCTGTCCCCAGCAATAAATCTGTAAAGCCAACAATTCCATTTAAAGGTGTACGAAGCTCATGGCTCATATTAGCCAAAAATTGAGATTTTGCCGCACTTGCCTGTTCTGCTATTTGTTTTGCCTTTTCCAGTTCCTCCCGTTGATGAACAATCCTACTAATATCTGTCGCAACGCCCAGATAACCGATGACTTCTTCGTTAATATCCCTTATAATAGTAACCGCCAAAGAAACATGTAATCTAGTTCCATCTTTCCGACAATAGGTCCACTCCCGCTGTTCGGCGCCGTGTAACTCGGCAGTCTCAACAAATATCCTAAAACCATCTACCGAATGCCCCAGCTCCATTTCCAGTTCCTTAGCTCTCGATAACAGCTCCTGTCCTACATGAAAATGCTCAGGGCCAAATTTGCCGATCACTTCCTCGCTGCTATAGCCCAGGAGATTTTCGGCTCCTGTATTGAACAATGTAATTACCCCAGACGTATCGGTCGCAATAATCGCGACGGCGGAAGTTGCATCAAGCACTTCCGCAAGCATTTTTTTCGAATTCGAAGATTCAGCTTCTATCCGTTTACGTTTGTCAATATCCTGGAAGGTACCATATAGGCGAACACAATGACCATTTTCAAAATCGGCATTCCCCAGAGCACGTATCCACAGTTCATGGCCTGCAAAGGTGACAATCTCAAGTTCCAGATCCCAAGACTCTCCCGTCGCAAGTGCATGCTCAATAGCTGTACGAATTTTATCCCGACTTGGTCCCACTTTATAGAAATTGAGTGCAGTCGTAAGGTCTGGCTCATACCCCTCAGGTACTTCATGTATCTCTCTTGTAATTTCAGACCAAACAATCTTTCCATCGAGCAGTGTATATTCCCATCCTCCTATTCGTGCCACTCGTCCGGTTCTTATCAACATGGCCTGCGCATGTTTAAGTTCTTTTTCCAGATAGTGCTGCTCGGTAATATCTACCGCATTGCCTATCACATAGGGAATCTTATTACCATGGGTTTGCAGAATATTATTAAACATCCAAATGCGCATCTCACCTGAACGAGTTAGGGTACGCATTTCACCTTTAATTATTCCCCGTTGTTTGATTGCCTCTAGGTAACCTTGTAAATTCTTGTGTCCTTCCGAAGGAACAATATCGAAAAGAGATAACATTTGGATCTCATCTCTTGTGTAGCCTAATATCTTAGCCCCAGCATCATTGACAGTTATGAAATTACCATTCAGGTCATGCGTACACATAAGTCCTTGAGAATTATCGAAAAAAGCTTTCAGTTTTTGCTCGCTTTCTTTATACTTTTCTTTCTCCTTCCGATTGACAATAAGTGTGACGACTTCATCTCGTAGAAGTTCCAGTATTTCTTTTTGATGCTGATCAAGTTGCCTTGGAACACGATCGATAACACATAATGTACCTAGAGCATATCCATTGGGATCAATTAATGGTAAACCGGCATAATAACGAATATGTGGTTCTGAAGTAACAAGTTCATTGGCTCTAAAGCGTTCATCTTTTTCGGCATCTTCCACTTCCATCAGTTGATCTTCTTCGAGTGCATACTGACAAAAAGATACATCACGTGAGGTTTCTTGTGTTTCCAGGCCAACTCGTGATTTAAACCATTGTTTATCTCTATCCACCAAGGAAATCAGTGAAATAGGTGTACCGCATACGAGCGATGCAATTTTTGTGATACGGTCGAATTCCTCCTCTGTTGCTGTATTTAAAATTTCGTATTCATGCAACACACGTATCCGATCTGATTCATTTGTAGTCGATAATTTAGCATTCATACAAAAGTCTTTATACGTTATTACTTACTCTTTTTAATTACTTATAGGTCTTCAATTATAACTCGTGGTAAAGTCGCTGTTATATGCCGCGATTCTTTAACGATTGGCCTCGATAATCCTATTTTCTACCGAACAAGACTTATAGAGAGCTCAACAAAATCTATATTAAATGTCTAAAAGCGGAGGAATAACAGCATCTTAAAATATAAACATGAACAACACCACATTAAAAAAGTTTTAAATAAAAAAAACATTTAACTTAAAAAAAAGAATCTATCCCACTGATTATTAATCGTAAATGAGGTATTATATACCTTTATATGATTGAAATTATCCAGATCTAACTTCTTTTATTTCCTAATATCGACCTGAGATACATGAGCACTTAGCGAATACCGTTTTAGGCAATAACATATACTGACCCGGACAAAATAAAGATTCACAAAAATCATTGTTCGAAATAGTCTATTAAACATATCGTTGCGACGAATGATCGCATCAATTTTTCAACATCGGGAAATATTGTGTAAAAAATTTAAATCTGATAAATCCAAGATCTCCAAAACGTCGTAAATAGGCATAAGTACAGAAAATTATAAACTAAAAGACTTTTGTTATGGAAAAGACAACAACGTCCCACAATGAATCACTATTGACCCTGGATAGTGAAATGGACAAAAAGGATCTCCGCAGAAGAGATTTTCTAAAATTTGCAGGAGCCAGTGCCGCATCGCTCGCCATCCTGGGGCTGTCCGGCTGCAAGAAAGACCGCGATGACGGCATGGACAATGGCGGTAAAGGATTATATTTTGGTAGTGGCGATATTGCCATACTGAACTATGCTTATGCACTTGAGCAGCTAGAAGCAGCATTTTACATTCAGCTTGTCAACAATCCATACGCTGGTATGACCGATATGGAAAAAGCATTTTTCACCGATATACGTGATCATGAGATCGCCCATCGTGAATTTTTTAAAGTCGCTTTAGGAGCCAAAGCGATTTCCAGTCTTGATTTAAATCTTTCAGGAGTCAATTTCAGCAGCCGTGAAAACGTACTGGCAACGGCCAAAACATTTGAAGACCTGGGTGTATCGGCCTATAACGGTGCAGGTTGGTTAATAAAGGACCCAAATTATCTGTTATTGGCTGGTAAGATTGTTTCAGTCGAAGCAAGGCATGCAGCCTGGGTTCGAGACATGATAGATAATGGCAGTTTTGCCAATCAAGAAGTTGTCGATTCCAATGGACTAGATGTTGCCAAAAGCCCAAGCGTCGTGCTGAGTGCCGCCGCTCCATTTATCAAATCGAAAATCGATGTATCGGATCTACCCACTTATTAATCCACCTAAACTTAATTATCATGAACCTTTTAAACGTTTTTGAACAAATAAATGCTGTAGATCCTGAGTTCAGCGATCGCATCAGCCCACGTCGTGAGGCTATTAAAGATCTAGCTTCCATGAGCAAAAAAGTCACATTAGCTGCTCTCCCGTTTTTTGTAGCGGAGCTCTTTAAAAAAGCCTACGGAGCAACAGCACCAACGGACGTTACTGGCGTTCTTAATTATGCATTGACCCTGGAATATCTTGAAGCGGAATATTATACGATGGGCGTTGCCAAATCTGGACTGATCCCGTCGGGCAAACCACTAGGAGCAATCACCACCATCCGTGACCATGAAGTTGCACATGTCAATTTTTTGAAACAGGTACTGGGAAATAAGGCCGTATCCAAGCCAACTTTCGATTTTACGGCAGGGGGAACATTTGGAAATGTCTTCAGTGATTATGATACCTTTTTAGCCGTAGCACAGGCATTTGAGGATACAGGTGTAAGAGCATATAAAGGTCAGGCTGGGATCTTGCTCGGCAATCGCGTTGTGCTCACAGCGGCATTGCAGATCCACTCGGTCGAAGCACGACATGCCTCACATATCCGTCAGATGCGCCGTGCACGCGGAGGTGCAGCAGCAAACCAAAAGCCCTGGATTACAGGAGCAAATGATACCGGAATCGGTGCTGTAGTCGATCCTGTATATGCTGGTGAAGATAATGTAAAGCAAGCAAATGTTGATATTACCACTCTCAGTGGTCCAATGGGAAAAATTTCAGCAAGTGCGGCTACACAATCCTTTGATGAAGCCCTTTCTGCAGAAGCTGTACTTAATATTGCAGGTTTATTTATAAAATCCTAACAAAAGAAGTAGTTACCTGTTTTTAGAATGTCCTGATCAGTTAATCCTGTCAGGGCATTTTTTAAATACTTCCCATCACACAAAGCGCGCTAAGCGTCGGCGCATCTTTTCCACCCGCATCTTCTAAGGTAATTGCGAAAGCTTGGGCTGATGGAATGTCCAGCATTTTACTTGCAATTTCTTCATTTGCGTCCAACGGAAAAACACCCGCATTCACGGGTTTGCCATCGACCATTGCCCACAACTGATATTGTTTTCCTTTAGGTGCAGCAGGCATGTGCTCAAGACTAAGATAGACTGCCTTTGACGCTTGATCCCAAAATACAAGTGCACGGTAATCAGGTTTATTCTCGACTCCTTTGAGAGGTATTGTTTTGATCGCTGGATTTTGAACAAGATTCCATTTATCCTGTAAAACAGCTAATTTCGATTGCTGTTTATGCAGCAGACTAGTCTTCTGAACTAACTGATTCTCATGATCACCATTACGCTGATAAAAAAATATATTGGCCCCAATACTAATTGCGAACAACAAGCTGGCAGCGATGGCCCAACGATAAGATTTGAGCGGGACAGTTGCCTTATTGCCTTCAATAGAAATCTGCTTATTAACTTCTTCTGACGGCACACCACTATGTTCGGTAATTTCTATATCTTGGTTAGGAATTAGTTTTTCGGCATTCAGTTTATCCCAGATAACTTCTTTTAATTGCATAGGCATCTCCATCGCTTGGCTATCGGCCAACGCTTCAAGCGCAATTTCCGCTTCAGCGATGGCCTGTTCCACTTCGACATTATTTTTTCGAATACAATTTAGGATGCTCACTTCCTCTTCAGAAGCAAGGCCTAAAACGTACGATTCAATAATCCCCGACGATATGTATGCTTTTATATCCAAAACTAACGATACTCCTTTAATAATTGTTGTAACTGTAAAAATGCAGCTCTAGTCCGTGTCTTTACCGTTCCTAGAGGCACTTCAAGCTGCTCGGCAATTTCTTGTTGTGTATACCCATCATAATAGGCCATTTCAATCAAGATACGCCATTCAGGCCTTAATTTATCTAAAATATTTTTGAATCCAATAAAATCTGCTTTTGTGTGCTCTTCACCTTGACTTTGATCTTGTTCTTCCTCCCTATTTACGATATTTGAAAGCGGCTGGTTTTTCTTTTCGTTGATTATCGCTTTGGACTTCCGATGGTCAAGGGCCGTATTGCGGGCAATATTAATCATCCACGTATATAGACGGCCTTTTTCCGCATCGAAAAGATCGATATGCCGCCAGATTTTGACGAATACATCCTGAATGACTTCTTCAGCATGTTCACTTGAACCCACGATACGGCAAATCACCCCAAAGAGCGCACTGGCATAGTGATCATAGAGATAACTAAAAGCCTGTTGGTTCTTTTTTTTCAATAAAAGAATTAATGTCTCTTCAGAAAGATTGTGTAATGGACTCAAATTTTACGTTTATAGTATCCTAAAGATGAATATTAAAGATCAGAAAAAAAAGCCCCTGAAATAAAACAAGTTAAAGTACTTGTCAAACAGGTTAAAATACCTATTACATAAACCTTTAACTTGAGGGAAGAATTTCCGCACGAATAGGCTTTATCAACAACATCTCACACGTCGCTAAATAAAATTCGTCTATCAGTTGAATAATTAAATCATTCTTTTCGTTATCCACAGCTAATCCAACCCAATTCTTGGAAGGAAGATATTTACTTCGCATCCATTGAAGAGGCTGTTCATGCTGTTTTTCTGAACGCAGCCATTCTAATCCACTATCATTGAAATAGATCTTTTCATTCGACAAATCCATCACAATAAAAGGTCTTTTCTTAAAGTAGAAAATACTCATATTAAGATCAGCAATTACATTCAGGCGGATATGTTTTTTGAGATGCATGTGTGCATTTAAGTGATTCAGTATTGACATCTATTTAGTATTGGTTATAAAATTCACATTAATCTGCCTAAACAACTAAGCACAGCTCAATTGTCCATCAGAGGTGAAACCAAATCTACTCCAATGAACGAAGTAAATGGGGTAGATTTTGGTCTAATAGGTGGAAAAAGATCTCGAAAGGTCCTTTACTTATTTTATTTAACATGCTGAATTTTCTTCAATATGGCTTAGTTTTGGGTATTAAGAACATTCATATGACACGATACAAAACTCTTATTTTTGGCTTAGTAATCTTTACACTAGCAAGTTGTCTTACTAAAAAGGAAGTGAAGTCAGATACGGCAGGTCCTCCCCCCATATACCTGACTGAAGGGCAGGAGAAATCCCTAAAAGAATTTCCGATAGCTATTAAATTTAACGGTATTTCAGAAGATAGCCGTTGCCCGGAAGGAGTCAACTGTATTTGGGCGGGAGTTGCTGTTGCAGAAATTGAAATCATGGAAAAATCAACCAAACCGGTTCAATTGAATCTTGCCACAATGGACATGCAGGAAAGAGGTTATCAGAAATCGACTAATTTCAACGGATATACGATCACGTTGCAAAATGTCTTACCCTATCCAAACGCAGAACAGGGAACTCAAGGATTAAAAGGCAGCTATAAAATAGCTATTTTAGTCCAAAAACTAGGGCGTAATTGATTGCATAACCCAAATCTTTAAAGATACAGAAAGCTACCTATAATTATATACATAGATAATTATTGACTCATTCCTTGAAAAATAATATCTTTGCCAAAACCCTATTTATGAAAAAGCTTTTTAAATTTATCAAGATCACATTTTTTTCTATTCTGGCTATCATTATCCTGTTATTCCTTTATTTTATTATTTCCAATAAAGTATTTATCGGAAGTACCAGCAAGGAAAACACAGATTACCTCAGCCAGCATAGGGCCGATATTAAAGACAGTATTGTGGCTACATTATTCGACAATAACTTTTACAGGTCTGATGTATTTTTACTTGGAGAAATCCATGGTTATGCTGATAATCAAAAAATAGACAAAGAGCTTTTATTCTTTCTGAATAAAAAACTTCATGTGAAATACTATATCGCAGAAATGGATAGCAACAATGCAAATAAACTAAATACTTTTCTCTCCAACCCAGCGAAAGATAACGCGTTATTAAAAGATGTGGTCAGTTCTATACGAAAGCGAATTCCGCAGCAATCGAGCTTGGAACTATATCAAAAATGGGCTGATATTTATGACTATAACCAAAAATTAGCCGACACCGCAAAAATTACAGTAATTGGTATTGACAAAAGCTTTACAGACGATAAATCTACAATATCCAGAGACTCAGCTATGCTGTTAAACCTAGAAAATTATATCAAAAAGCACCATATTGAGGGTGAAAAACTATATGGACTATTTGGTTTTTTCCATGTTTTACAGAAAGGAAAAGATGTAGCCAAAGATCCACTTGCTACACGCTTAAAAAACAAAGGGTATAAAGTATCCAGCTTTGTAAGTTATACTATCGATAGTGACATGTACCTTCCAAAAAATCCTCAATTTCCTACTCCTTCAAACGAAAAAGTAAATTGGGTAAATGCAGATGGCCCCCTTATGCTCGTTAAGGGTATTGGAGATCTAAAGGAATTAAGTCAGCCAAATAGTATTTCTTTGTTTAAACTCGATGCGCCGCATTCTCCTTACCTTAGATCCCAAAATTTAATAACAGTGAAATCTAGGCTATTTGGCGAAAATATTGTACCAGTACAAACAACTTATACGACAGATTATTTTCAATATGTCTTTTTATTAAGAAATTCAAAGGCATTAACAAAACTTAATTAGGATAGCAAATATCCAGTCGTAAAAAATAGGCCAAACAACCCGCTAGTAGATCGTGTGGTAAAAGGCAAGGATCGATGAAAAAAATATTCTGTTCATAAACAGGATGATCCATATTTAAAACAAGGAATATGGTCTATTCACTTGCAAGATATCACTTTGGTTCATATATTTGCGACATCATAAGAAATCCTAATGCGGAAGTGGCGTAATTGGTAGCCGCACCAGACTTAGGATCTGGCGCCGCGAGGCGTGGGGGTTCGAGTCCCTTCTTCCGCACTTAAAACTCCCGAGCTTAAAATCTCGGGAGTTTTTTTTAATCCTTCTTTCCTATTCTAGTTAAACCGACCAATCGAACGGTTTTGTACAGGGATCACATTCAAATTTCAACACCTTACCCAAGCTTTTTGCCTTTTTCCCTTTTTTCACAAACACATAAGCTAAGTCCACATATTCTTCTACTTCAGTTCCACTTTCATCTCTACCTTTTACAATAACTGAATAATATTTTCCGTCCGGGTATTTCTTGAAATAAACCTCGTTAACAGTAATCTTTTTAGCTGGTTGATTATCGCAGCAGCTACACCACAAAATAACAACAGGCTCTTTCTTAAGATATGCAACAGCAGTTTCTGCTTGCTTTTGCGTTAGTGCCTGAAGCTGATCTGCTTTTGAAAATAAAACGGTGCATAATAACAAAAGAAGAAAAATAGTCTTTTTCATATAAATAGTTTTAAGTTTAAAAGAACTTATCAGCAAAGACTATGCCTTTAGGCCGCAAAAAATAATGACTAGTTATCTAAAGAATGAAATGGTCGGTTATTTATTCCCTAATGCTGGAGAATCGATTAAATTTGCGGAACAATTATCTTAGGGATATGGTGAAATCTTAGCAATCCGAACAGATTCACGCTCTATGTACAAGGGCTTTCTATAGCGAAAGCTCTTGTACATAGAGAACAAATGAATACTTTATTTTTCCCAAACCAATGCACTTGCGCCAAGAATAGCAGCATCGGCCTCTTCCAATTCACTAAAGACCAGTTTCACTTTGTTTCTAAACAAGGGAAAAAGGTTTCTTTCCATATGTAACTTTGCGGGTTTTAAAATAAAATCTCCAGCCTTAATTACTCCGCCAAAAAGCAGTATTGCTTCCGGAGAGGAAAACATCACAAAATTTGCCAATGCTTCACCTAGTTTCTGACCTGTATACCGAAATACTTCAATCGCTATTGCATCACCTTGAAGTGCGCATTCATGAACTGTCTTCGAATTGATAGCATCTTCAGGATACTGGTTCAACATCGATTCTGGAAATTCAGCTCTCATTTTCTTGGCCGTAATTGTAATCCCTGTCGCAGACGCATAAGCTTCTAGGCTTCCTTCAGAGCCCGTGCTCCAATGTTTTCTTCCGCCAGGTTTAACAATAGTGTGCCCTAATTCTCCAGCGAATCCATCGTGCCCATAGATAAGCTTTCCTCCAGCGACAATTCCACTTCCCACACCGGTTCCCAAGGTGATCATAATAAAGTCTTTCATCCCTCGCGCCGCCCCAAAGAGCATTTCACCATAAGCTGCAGCATTTGCATCGTTGGTAATGGTGCAGGGAATATTAAACCTAGCAGTCATTAACTCACTAAATCGAATCACACCTTTCCAGGGAAGATTCGGTGCATGATCTATTGTTCCGGTATAATAATTCGCATCCGGGGCACCAACACCAATTCCATCAAAACTTTTTTCGCCGCCAAACGTTTGAATTAACGGATAAGCTTTTTCATACAAAGCTTCGATAAACTCTTCTACGGTCTCATAATCATCCGTTCTTATACTTCCTTTTTCAAGCACTTCTCCCCGATGGTTGACCACGCCGAATTTAGTATTGGTCCCACCGATATCTATGCCTAACGCGACGCGTTTTGATAAATCTATTAATGACATCTCTATTCCTTGTTTCTAAGTTCTAAAATTACTAAAAGATAATATTTTATGGGGAATAGACAAAATATTCTTGACGATTAATTACCCGGTTGCGTCTTTTAGGGCCGCAGCTATTTTATAGTCCAGGCACCACAAATCAGGAAAAGCTATGTAACTTTAAGGGGGTAACACATATTGTTTGCTATATTAGGAAGGATAAAGGTAAGTTTATGAATAAAATACTGAGATTTTTCGACCTGCATCAAGGCGAAGATAAAAAGGAAACTGTTCTAGAAAATGTTGTCAGCAATATTTCCTTTCGCGGAGCCAACGCTTGGATCCTTGCCTGTGCGATCGTGGTTGCCTCTGTCGGGCTAAATGTCAATTCTACAGCTGTCATTATCGGTGCGATGCTGATATCGCCATTAATGGGACCAATTGTAGGAGCTGGCTTTGCCCTCGGAACCTTCGATTTCCAATTACTTAAAAAATCTATAAAAAACCTATTGATAGCCACACTGATCAGTCTGGTCGTTTCTTTTATTTACTTTCTTTTAAGCCCTTTCAAAGAAGCACAGTCGGAATTGTTGGCACGTACCTCTCCCAATATCTACGATGTAATGATTGCCATTTTTGGAGGTTTAGTAGGTGTCATTGCCATTACAAGGGTTGATAAAGGTAACCCAATTCCTGGTGTTGCAATTGCAACGGCTCTCATGCCTCCCCTTTGTACCGCCGGGTATGGATTGGCAATAGGCAATATCAGCTATTTTGCTGGAGCACTATTTCTATATATCATAAACTGTGTTTTTATCTGTATTTCCACTTTTATTATTGTCAAATATTTGCGTTACCCCAAAAAGCACTATATCGATCAACAACGTGAAAAAAGAATTACACAAAGCATCACGATCATAACCATTATACTTGTGCTGCCAAGTATCTATTTTGCTTACAATATGCTCCAAGAGAAGAAATACACAAACAAAATAAATCAATTTGTTCAACAGGAGCTTAGCAATAAGGGCTATACTGTGATCTACGAAAAGCTTGAAATGAATAGTAAACCAAAGAAACTGGAGCTTGCTTTTCTATCAAAAAAATTTAGCAGTGAGGAAGTCAAATCACTGCAACAGACAATGAAAACTTTTGGAATTACAAATACCACTCTTGTTATCCATCAAGACAGCCTGGATTTAAAATCAAGTATTCTTAGTGAAATAGACAGGCGGACGGCCGCAGTGAGTGAAAAGGATCTCACCATACGGGCACTCAACAATGAGCTCACTAAATATCAGTTGGCCAATCCCCAACTCGATCGAGATATCTCAGTATTGTTTCCCGAACTGAGCTCCTACAGTATTGGTACACAACAATATTATGTAAAAACAGATAGCGTCGCTAATCTTGTCGCATTTATTTATACGACGAAAACTCCATTCCCCTTAACTCAACAAGAAAAATTAACGCGATGGTTACAGAATCATTTCCCGAAAGACAGTGTCGCGATTATAGGTAAGTAAACACTTAAAGTTAATCAATTAGCAGCCGAAAGGCTGTAAAAATCGATTCTTGTTCCAATACACAACACACTGGAAGTCAGCTTTACTTTTTGATACCGACCGTAATCACGATCATGTTAAAAAGCAAAAAACATGGGGTATTTATCACTTCTAAGCAGTCTTTCTGTAATTATAGATTGCCAGGCTGTTTAACAAAAATGCAAATCCGATGAGATACAATAATTCTAATTTTACTTCTTGAAAGCTGCTTCCTTTTAATACGATCAATCGTACCACAGTAATAAAGTGAGTCACCGGTGTGCATTGAGATATTATTCTTGCCCATCCAGGCATACTGTCTGTACTCGTAAAAAAACCGCTCATCAGCATAAAGACCATCATAAAGAAATAAGCGATGAACATCGCTTGCAGCTGCGTATCTGCAAGTGTCGAAATCAACAAACCTAAGCCCAATAATGCAATTAGATAAACTGCAGCAAAAAGGTATAAAAGGAGTAGACTTCCTTCGGGGAAAATCCCATAAACAATATACATCACGATCATTCCGACAGTGAATACGATCATTCCCACAATCCAGAATGGAATAAGTTTACCTAAAATAAACTGCCATTTCTTAATAGGCGTTACATTGATCTGCTCAATGGTCCCAATCTCTTTTTCTTTAACAATATTGAGTGCTGTAATAAATCCACCAATCATTGTAAGCAACAAAACCAAAATACCGGGTACCATATAGTATTTGTATTCGGCATGTGGATTGTACCAATTGGAATTGGCGATTTCAATGGTTGCAGCTTGCCCCGGAACAACGGACTTTGAGGCTTTGATATTGACATCCAAATTGCTATTGAAATCGGCAATTACGTTTGTTAAATATGCTCCGCCTAAAGATGACTTCGTTCCATTTATCGCATCCACAGCCATATTAACCTCTTGCAGCCCTTCCCTAACCAAGTTCCGCTCAAAACCCAACGGGATCTCCAGTACAAGGTCGGCATCCCCCTTTTCAATCATCTTCAACCCTTCTTTATAGGATTGTGGACTACTGACAATTTTGAAATATCCGGAAGCAGCTATTTTCTCGATCAATCTCTGCGAATACGAACTATGGTCATTGTCGACATACGCCACATTAATATTTTTAACTTCAAAATTGGCTGCAAATGGCATAATAATCAATTGAACAGTAGGCATGACAAACATCATCGCCAAGATGATCTTATCTCTGAAAATTTGCCGAAATTCCTTCTGTAATATAAATTTTAACACCTCCATTACAATCTGATTTTAAATCTTTTCAATGCAATTGACAACAATACAACTGCCATCCCGGCCAGAATCAATGTCTCCTTCCAAACATAACCAAAGCCCAGGCCTTTGAGCATAACAGCCTTGATAATAGCATAATAATACCTGGACGGTACAATGTGTGAAATAACCTGAAATATCCAGGGCATATTTTCCAGTGGGAACATAAAACCTGTCAATAACAAAGTGGGCAGCATCATGCCCATCATAGAAATTAACATGGCTGTCTGCTGAGAGTCCGTAACATTGGAGATCAACAGACCAAGCGAAAGACAAGTTATTATAAACAAAATGCTCTCCGCAAAAATCAACACCAGGCTTCCTCTTATCTCCACATTCAGCAAAAACACAGCGAGTAGAAGGATAATGATGAAATTGATCAACGAAAGCACGAGATATGGAATTGCTTTAGCTATTAAAACCAGGATGGGTTTGAACGGCGAGACCAATAGAATTTCCATCGTCCCAAGTTCCTTCTCCCTAACGACAGCGACTGAAGTCAGGGCTGTACTTACAATCATAAATATAAGTGCTATTACTCCGGGAATAAAGTTCAGGGAACCATTCTGTTCTTCATTGTACAATTGTCTCAATTGGGGCACAATCTGATAGCTAAGGGTTCTATTGGGATTAAGGTCCTGCTGATAGGCCCTGATAATAGCGGTTAGATAATTTACAGCTATGGTGGCTGTATTCGGATCGGAGGCATCGGCCAGAATCTGAATACGACTCCCTTCTTTCCTATAGAGATCCTGACCAAAATTGACAGGAAATATGATTGCGCATCTGATACTTCCATCTTTAAACCGGCGCTCAACATCACTGTACGAGACAATCTCTTCTTTCACTTTAAAATAAGAGCTCTTCTGAATACGGTTTATAATTTCGCTAGAATTTACATCATGGGCATTGTCTTGTATCGCAACCCCGATATTTTTGACTTCGCTGCTCAAGGCAAAACCAAAAAGAAGGATCTGTACAATGGGAAACCCAAAAAGAATGAGCAAGGTCCTACGATCTCTGAAAACATGATAAAACTCCTTACGGATAAAAGCGAATAACTGTTTCATATCAATCTCCTGATCTTTTGGCCCCGCGCGCCAGTTGATAAAATACCTCGTCCATCGAATGGGTGTTGAATCTTTGCTTCAGATTTGTAGGACTGTCCATTGCCTCAACTTTTCCATCCACCATAATACTGATACGATTGCAATATTCAGCTTCGTCCATATAATGAGTCGTAACAAACACGGTAATATTGCTGGCTGCAGCTTCGTAAATCATATCCCAAAATTGCCGCCTGGTAATCGGGTCTACCCCCCCAGTGGGTTCGTCGAGAAAAACAATCTTAGGCCGATGGAAAATAGCTACTGAAAATGCCAGCTTCTGTTTCCATCCCAAGGGCAATTCGCCTACAAGTTTTTTTGCTTCTTTCTCCAGGCCTAGCGTATGCACCAAATCAGCACTGCGTGCTTTTATTTCCGCCCTTGAAACACCATAAACACCGCCATAAAATTCTATGTTCTCCAGGATAGTTAAGTTATCGTACAGGGAGAATTTCTGACTCATATAACCAATATTCTTTTTGATCAATTCCTGCTCTTTATATACATTAAATCCAGCAACAGTCGCCTCTCCGGATGTCGGATAAGATAGTCCGCAAAGAATGCGCATAGCGGTGGTTTTACCGGCTCCATTAGCACCCAAAAAACCAAATATCTCCCCCTGGTCAACGTCAAAAGTAATTTTGTCCACAGCTTTAAAATCTCCAAACTGCTTGGTCAGATCCTTACAAATTATTGCTTTATTTTCCATCGTTGACTTGTTTGAATTCCTTTGTAATGGCGCGATCCCGCATCAATCGAATGAAGCTGTCTTCGATGCTTGCTGTAATTTTTTCGACCACAAGATTCGCTGGACTATACTTGTTTGCAACGGCGAAAATAGCGTCTTTATGATCTTCGTCTGATTTTAGGGTCAGATGCAAATATTCCCCAAATGCATAACAGCTCTCTATCGAGGGGTCCGAACGAAGGTCCTCAAGGAGCCGATATATATTGTCTGCTTTTGCAGCAAAGAGTGTCTTTGGAAAATTCTTTACCATAGCTGCTGGCTCATCTATCGACATAATCTTTCCCCCTTGTATCAAGGCTATCCGATCACATAATCTAGCTTCGTCCATATAAGGTGTAGAGACCACAATCGTGATATGCTGCTCTTTTAGCTTTGCCAGCATTTCCCAAAATTCTTTTCTAGAGACAACATCGACACCTGTTGTCGGCTCATCGAGAAATAGCACATCAGGCTTATGGATCAAAGCACAGCATAAAGCCAACTTCTGTTTCATCCCACCAGACAACTTTCCTGCCCTACGATCATTAAAAGGTTTAATCTGATCATAAATTTCTTTGATGAGTGTATAATTTTCCTGAATAGTCGTACCAAAAATCGTCGCGAAAAAAGTGAGATTTTCCTTTACCGTCAAATCTTGATACAACGAAAAACGCCCTGGCATATATCCTACCCGATTACGTATCTGTTGATATTCACTGACTACATCGAAACCGGCAACAGTTGCAGTTCCGCTATCGGCAAGGAGCAGCGTCGTAAGGATACGAAAGATTGATGTTTTTCCGGCTCCATCGGGGCCGATTAATCCAAACAGCTCCCCTTTCTTCACATCAAAAGAAACATCGTCTACGGCGCTTACATTTCCGTAGGATTTAACAATATTTTTTACACTTACAGCGATCATTATGCTTTACTTAGTCCAAAGAACTTCACCATACATCCCTATTTTTAGGTACCCATCATTTTTAACACGTACTTTTATGGCATAAACCAGATTGGCTCGCTCATCTTTTGTCTGGATTGTTTTGGGTGAAAATTCGGATTTGTCCGAAATCCAGGTAATTGTTCCCGGATATTCCTTGTAGTTATCTTTACCGTTATCAACACGCAAGATCACTTGTCCTCCCAGCTTTATCTCCGGCAATTGATTGCCCGTAATATAAGCGCGCAAACAAAGCTTATCAATATTAGCGATTTTGTACAAGGGTTTCCCCACCACCTGCAATTCTCCCTGTAATGCATAGTTTACCAAAACCGTTCCACCGATGGGGTTGATCACAAGCCCCTTATTGATCTGTTCCTGAATCTGTGCTGCCGATTTTTCCAATGGATTTTTCTCACTCAGAATACTTCGATTCTGCGTATTGGTATTGTAAGTATTCAGGGCAAGTTGTTGTCTGGTCACCTCAATTTGTTTTCGTAATTGATCGATGGCTGCATTTATATCATCCAGCTGTTTACGTGTTGCTGCATCTGACTTTACTAGATTCTCTGTTCGGGTTCTTTCACGCAACTGTTGTTCCAATTGAGCTTCCTGCACAACCAGCTGGCGTTGTACCAATTCAACTTGATCTTTGGGATTTACAATTTTTTGGGATAGGGCTTCGATACTGGCTTGTACCTGTTCTTTCTGCAATTCAGCACTGCGTACATCTATTTTCCCGACGGTATCACCGGATTTCAATTGTTTTCCCTCTTCTACAGTATACTGCATTAATATCCCATTCTGCTGTGCAGACACGATCACTTCGTCTGCCTCAAAGTTACCGGAGGCATCATATGCATTATTTTGCTTACAGCTAAGCAAGGAAAGTACAGCAACAAATACGATTAATCTTTTCATTTTTTGTCTTTTATAATTAATGTCCAGCAATAAATTTTATATTATAAATTGCCTGTAGCAGCTGGATTTCATGTAATATTTTGAGTTGTCTTGCTAAATGTTCTGCATTTACTTTTTGAATATATTCATGGGTCGTGATCACTCCGTTACTCAATTGTGCTTCAGCAGACTGAGTCACTGATGTTCGTAAGGCAATCGCAGCGTCATCTTGACGAATCAAGGAGGTATACTTACTGATTTGTTCGTCCTGTTGGGCAAGATCTACTTTGGTGTTCAGCAAAAACGTTTCCTTATCTATGTCAATTGACTGACGGCTCAATTGAAGTGTATTTCTTTTATTCGACAGTGAATACAAACTGCTCAATGACCAGGCAAAACGCACGCCGGTCACATACCAGGGACCAAATTTATTTTCGATGATATTGAGGGTCGGCCTCCCATAGGCACCTTGAAAAAAAGCACTTATTTGTGGAAGATAATCCGATTTCAACTGTTTTTCCTGCTCATCATAGATCGATTTTTGCAAGTCAAATGCTTTTAATTCGGGCCTACTTATTGCTGTGTGCAACAGCTCGGACTGCGGCAACTCCAATTGTATTGTCTCAGGCAATTCCATTCCAACAAATAATGACAGCATTTTTAAATAGGCTATTCGGTTAGATCTATATTCTGTGGTCTGCATTTCTATATTCAGTACCTCGGCTTTTAGCTCATCCACATTACTACGGAATGCAACACCATTGCTCAAAGCTGCCTCCGCTTTTTGTACCTGCGTCTGTAAGCTCATTTTATTCAACTCATTTTGCTTTAATTGAGCATCAATCAATAAAATGGCAAAATAAAGAGTATTGATACGTTGCTTAATCCCATAAAGATTTGACTCCAAGGTCTGCTCCTGAAAAGCTGTATTTGCTGCAATTAGATCCTTCTGGCTTTTGGTATTGCCACCATCATACAGAAGCTGACTTACCTCACCCTGTATTTTATACTGATCTTTACTAAGTGAAGGCAGAGAAACTCCCGGTAATGCTCCTATAGCATCTGCAAAACTTACTGTTTGCGATTGGTAGCTCGCCTGACCTGAAAAACTAATCTGGGGCAGAAACCTCTTGTTGGCATTCTGAATAGTATATTCACCTGTTTTGGCAATCAGATCAAGCTTTTTAATTGTCGGATAATTCGCTTTCGCAAGTGTATAACAACCTTCCAAATTAATTGCTGTTTCTTGTGCGGCTGAATTATCTGCTCTATGCATCAATACCAGAAACAAAATAACATGCATTAAATAACTATACTTCATAAAAACTGGGTTCATATTTTTTGGCATCATTTTTAATCTTTAGATTTAATCAATTGATTAATTTCAGAACAAAAAAATTATTTTGCTTTCATCATAGCCGCTATCCATATTGGGATAAGACTCTTTCGCTCGATCATAAGTGCATTAAACTGTTCGATATCTAAATCTTGTCCGCCCATGATCAAAGGTTTGGCAATAAACGGGAACACAACAAGTCCCAATAAATTCAATAAAAAATGTAAAGGATTTGGCTCCATAATAAGCCCCTGCTTTACTGCTTCGCCATGCTGTTTAAAAAAAACAGACTTGTTTATTATTTGTTTGACAGGCAGCTTCTCAAGAAGTTCCTGTGGATTGTTTCTTATTTCGGAAATTAAGAACGTAGGCACCTCAGGTTCTCTAATTATAAAATCGATATATCTGTTGGCAATTAATTCGACTTTATTTTCAAGGCTCGTGTTTTCATCATTCAGAATAACAGTCATGCTCTGTACAAAGGCCGAAAAGGTTTCCAGCATAATGATTTCAAAAAGTTTCTCCTTACTTCGGAAATAATAATTAAGCAAGGCAAGGTTAATCCCTGCTTCCTCGGCAATATCCCGTGTTCTCGTCGCTGAAAAACCTTTCTTATAAAAGACAGTTCTTGCCGCTTCCTTAATTTTAGTTTCAGTCGATAGATCTATTCTCTTTTCTTTCATTACAATTATACGCTCGTATTTTATGTAAAAGTACATAAAGTAAATTGAAATAAACAAATGTTTTAATCAAATGATTAAAACAAATATATAAATCTAAATTCTCGACTTCGAAATGGGATATTTACGCTAAATAAATGAATATCTCGATATAGCATAAGCTGATTGCGAATATCAGAAAACTTTGCACTGATCATGATCTGACTTTAATAGGCGAAGAAAAATAAAGCATAATACCGCAAAGCCTATATAGTAAATAACCAATATAAGCATAGGCAATATTCCTTCAGGCCTGGCAGGATCGACTGCATGTGTTTTTATTAAAAGCTGCATTCCGATATTTTTTTCCTTTGAAAATATAATCATTGCAGTGAAATTATAAGCAAAATGCAAGGCAATTGGAAAGGCTATTTTACCCGTTTTTATCCAAATGCATGCAAATAAATATCCAATTACCCCAGTCGAAAAAAGAACTTTTAGCATTTCCAACAATTGTCCGATTATACCATATGAAAACCAATGGTAAATTCCGAAGGCTATAGCACTTATAAACGCTGCTTTTGTCTTTCCACAATAATTGACAAGAATATACAATAAAGCTCCCCGAAAGATTAATTCTTCAAATACAACTGCTTTCAATACGTAATAAGAGCTTCGGAGAAAATCTTCAAGCGTATAATCTTGATTAAACTTATAGGGGTTTTCTACTAAATAAGCGATTCCTGAATAAAGTATAAACAGGTATAACATTGGCGCAGCCAAACATAAAAATAGAGGTTTGCTATTTGCACAAAAGCCCAGTACTTTAAGATCCTGACTATAGAGATATTTTAGCAAAAGCCAAGAAATCAACAATTCAACAAGAATACCGATCATGTTTTTTCTACAAAGCTATAGTCTTAAATCATTTAATTTTACGACATTTGAATACGTCGTAAAATGCCGTAAAATGACCAATAAATCAAATAAAGAAAAGATTGCACTTCTCGTCAAAAATGCCCGCATACAAAGGGGGTATTCCCAGCAACAGCTTGCCGATCTGGTCAAACTTAATCTTCGCTCTGTACAACGTATTGAAAAAGCCGAAGTACTCCCCAGGGTCTATAACCTTAATCTTATAGCTGAGCAACTTGATCTGGATATCGCCTTGCTACTGGCAGAGGTTAGTTATATTCCGGAAACCTCAGATGCAGAGCAAGCCGATCAGATCCATAATACAGTTAATAAACCGCGAAAACTTATATTAAGTATTGGTCTTGGATTAATTGGTATGTTATTAATAGCTGCCTTTCTATCCCAATCAAGCAGTTTCCCAGAAACTAGTTTTGAACTGTTTTTAATGCTTACCCTTGTTGTAGCAATTTATGCAACAATACTTTGGTACATTTGGCGCAGTTAGGGCTTTCCTTTCTATTTTTTCAAGCATACTTACCAAACAAAAAATCCAACCAAATCGTGTCTTTTTAATCAGCGAACTCACGCTAATATTTCCATTGCATTTATCGTTTTCGCCGCAGTTTTTTTTCTTTCGATTCATTAATCAAGCGAAGAAAGGGGAAGTAGTAAAGGAGCAGGAAACCAGAATCAGGCTGTAATCAAATTAGGTCTTTTAACAGTGCTTGTTCAGTGCTTGTTCAGTGATCGTTCAGTGATGGTTCAGTGCAGACTGAATAATCACTGACTGATCACTGTTTAAAAATAGAGTAATAAGTGTGATTAGGCATAACTTGGTATTAGCATGTTTCCGTTTTAATATTCACCTTTAACTACAACATAAGGAATTCATTATAGCAATCATCCCAAATGGTGTTAGCTATTAAAAATGTCATAAAAAATATAGTTAAAAAAACATTAAAAGCAACTTAATTGCATTTAATGTTTTTTTAACTATATTTATAAAATAAATTGTCAGCACCTAATTTCAATGGTCTTCATGGGGACAGATCGACCACATCAATAAAACAAGTATTTATGAACACATCAGTAAAAAAAAACACGCCATCCGAAACAGAGTATCTGGGAGATTTTCATATCATGACTTCGGTAGATACCCCCATGCGTCATGACGCTTTTGCACAGACAGACAGCGAAAAAATCAGTAAGATCGCACAGCTTTTTCAGGACATCATGCATGAACTCGGTCTTGATCTCCAAGATGACAGTCTTAGGGGTACCCCTTATCGGGTTGCTAAAATGTATGTCAGTGAATTGTTCTATGGTCTCAATCCAACCAATAAGCCCAGACTGTCCACATTTGAAAATCGCTATGGTTATAAGAACTTATTAGTTGAGAAAAATATACGGGTAAATTCAGCCTGTGAGCATCATTTTCTGCCAATCGTTGGACAGGCGCACATTGGCTATCTGGCAAAGGATAAAGTAATCGGATTGTCTAAAATAAATCGTGTAGTAGATTATTATGCTCATCGACCGCAGGTTCAGGAACGTCTTACATTACAGATTTTTAATGAGCTTAAAACAACTTTGGAGACGGATGATATTATTGTGGTAATTGAAGCAGACCACTTATGTGTATCCGCCCGAGGCGTTAAAGATACCACAAGTAGTACAACTACCATGGAATACGGTGGGGTATTTCTATCAGAAAGTAAAAGAAATGATTTTATTAATTTATTAAAATAAGATGCCTATCGGACAGTTTTTCATGAGCTCCCGATACATATTGATCGAACGTAACATCATAAAACATGGACAAAAGTAATGCTCGTCCGGTCACCATACTGACTGGCTTTTTAGGTGCGGGAAAAACTACTTTTCTAAACGCTCTAATGAAATCATATCCCCAAAAAAGGTACGCCATCATCGAAAATGAAATCGGACAACTAAACGTTGACAGCTTTTTACTTAGTGAAAATTATGGGCAACTTGTACCACTTCAGGAAGGCTGTATCTGCTGTACGCTGAATGACGAGTTTTATAGCTCACTCGAATTGCTTTATCAAAGACAAGACAGCTTTGATGAGCTGATTATAGAATGTACTGGTTTAGCAATGCCAGCTGCAATTATGGAACCTTTTACCACACATCCAATATTTAAAGATCTCTTTCCACTAAAAAAAATTATTTGTTTGGTAGATGCGGTGCTTATCGAAGATCAGATCAAGGAAAGAGATGAAGTACTCAGACAAATTACGGCTGCTGATGTCGTCATCATTAACAAAGCTGACGATGTACATCCCACCTATTTGAAATCGCTATATGATTATCTGGCTCACCTAAATCCCCTTGCCAAAACCTTATATTCGAAAGGAAAAAAGGAATTCCCTTTTGAAATAATCGAAAATATCATGTATACAAAAAAAAGCGAAACGTTTTCTTTTCTAAAAAATCCGACGAGCAATCATGCAACAATAATAGGCCAATCGAGCCTGGGTAAACCACATCTCAATGACATTTCTACACGAATCTACACCTTTGTTGAAGAATTTAATTTTATCAATCTATTTCTAGGCTTAAGCAAACTTGTCGGGAAGTACACAAACAGAATCTATAGGGTAAAAGGAATCGGCTATAAAAGAGATAATGACAAAAAAATCATTATTCAGGCTGTGGGCTCACGTGTTGATATGGATTATGGTAACCAATGGAAAGCCAATGAAGCAAAAATCAATACGATGGTCTTTATCGGAAAGGAACTGGATAGCCTATCCATAGAGGATCTTCTCCTACAAATGTTAGCGAATCATCCTCAAAAGTAAACAAACAATATCACCATCTAAATTAATACACCCTAAAAGCCACGTTTGGGGTTTCATCCAAGCGTGGCTTTTCAATCAACATATACAAGTATTTAGTTGAATTATTTAATCAGCCAGATAATATCATTCTGGGTATCTGCTCCGTTAAACTGGCGTTGCAGCGCTTCCTTCAAATGTGTTTCATTGGTCGTGTATTCCGTTTTCGGATATGCCCAACGTTTAGGTATCTGATTGTTGTTGGCATTTGACGGACCTACACCGAATTCAGGTATTCCAGTCCGACGTTGCTCAAAAAACGCTTGTTTTCCAGAATTTTCAAAAAATGCGACATACTTCTGTGTTAAGATTTGTTTTAACCCCTCCACATTATTTCCTTTGTACGGGTTTGCTTGTAGGAACGAATTAATCTTATCTTGGGAAACTCCATAAAATTGCATTGACTGGTTTATCCCTGACTGAAATCGAACGGCTGCGTCTCCATTGGCCCAGCCTCTATTGATACCTTCGGCAAGAGCAAATTGTACCTCGGAAGCGCCGAGCTGAATAGCAGGTAGACCGGATGGGGATGCAAGCCAATAATCAAAATTGATCATTGAAAGCTGTCCTTCCGCTGCCTGTTTCAATAGTGTACTCTGCAAGTCGCCTGTTTTTCCTCCATTGTAGGCTTCAAAAGGGTGTATTGGATCAAAAGGCAGACCCGAAGCGGGCAATGTCTGAATCAACAACCGTGGATCCTGAGAAGCTTTTAGAATATTCAAGTATGTCGCGCCTAAAGTATTGCGCACATCTTTTTTTATGATTACACCATCTGTAGGCCACAGGGGATAAGTATTAATATTATTATAAAGGAGCTGAAAATTATCTTTATTTTCAACGATAAGAGGGTATTTGGCTGGATTTGACAGGAGCTCTGCAAAACGCTCTTTAATACGCAGTATCGCACTATCGTCGGCACGTTTACTGAGGCTTATCAAAACACGTAACTTAAATGAGTTAACGAGCTTTTGCCATTGCTCGGGTTTTCCATTGTAAAACAAATCTCCTTCCAGCGTACTCCCCTTTTCTTTAAGGATAGCTAATTCATTATTAGCCTCATCCAACCAGTTAAGCACCTGTTGATACACCTCCAGCTGCGTATTATATTTAGGAGTAAAATTACTTACGGATTCCCCTTGAAGCGCCTCTGTTAGTGGAATATCGCCAAACATTTCCGTAGTTCGGGCAAAAAAATAGGCCTTAAAAAACTTAGCCATCGTCATATAAGCAGCACTTAATTCAGCTGTTTTTGAGGCTTCAATTTCCATACGGTAAACATCACGAAGTATCCCGTACGGTGTATCGAAAGATCCTGAGGTCCATCCGTAAGGCTGCCCTGCATAATAAGCTTCATTTTGTGTCATGTATTGATTATGACGATGATCTTCGCTCCATGGAGCATCATATGAACGCATAAGTATCCCTGTAAACAAAAGTTTTGGTGCGGGATTATATACAGCTGCAGGATCTTTTTGCAGATCTGCTATTTTCTTACAGGAGCTCAAAGAGCATCCGAATAATAATAAGATTAGAGTGGATTTGAAGTACTTCATTTTTTTGACTTTCTTGACTAAATTTTTAGAATGTTGCATTAAGATTGAGACCAAAGCTCTTTACAGACGGTGTCTGATAGTCTGAGCTAGCGCTAGTAAATTGGTCCAGATCCATATTTCGCGTTCCTTTTCCAGTGAAATACAGTAAATTTCTACCGACCAAAGAGATGCTTGCACTTCTTAGGAATTTGGAATCTTTCAAGATGTTGGCTGGCAAATTGTAACTGAAAACGATCTCACGCAATTTGACAAACGTTCTGTTTTTGGCTGTGACTGGTCCCGACTGATAGTAGTTTGTCGCCCAGTTTTGCCACAATACAGGAATATCATTTGCAGCAAATTCACGTGTATCCGAAATTATCTTACCATCCTGATCTGTATTTAATTGGCCTTTGACGATTTTTAGTCCATCAGTCATGACACTTCCTTTGTAATCCTTAACATCCCTATTTTCCCAATCTTTTAGCCGATAGGCATTTGCAGATTCGGGATGTGTACCTGATCCCCATTGTTTAGCATCCTGCACATTCTTAATTAACCCACCAAAGCGGCCGTCCACAAGAAAACTAAAATTAAAATCACGGTAACGGAAGCTATTGCTGATACTTGCCGTAAATTTATTATCACTATAACCTATTTTGCTGACATAAGGATTATAAGCAGGCAGACCATTTGTCCCTACTATCGGAGATCCGTTTTCGTCGCGTTGAAAATCATTCACATAATAGCCATCCCAACGTTCGCCTATACGAACATTCCCTGAACGTGTTTGATGTCCATCGATGTCGTGAAGCCAGGCATGGTTAGTTGATGCATTGACCATGACATTCCAGTTGAAGTTGGGCTTCTGAATCAATGTACCATCGATACTTAATTCAATACCTTTACGCAACAACGTCAATCCATTGGTCTGTCTAGCTCGTACACCAGATGTAACGGAGGTTGCCAATTCTATGATCCGGGGCCCCTCAAGGTTTCTAAAAAAAGAAAAATCGAAACCCAAGCGATTGTTGAACAAACGCGTCTCCAAGCCTATTTCTGCGGTTTTCACACGTTCAGCAACTAAGTCCTGATTCGGCAAAACATCAGTATAGGTGACACCTGTCATCGAATTGGCCCAGCGCCCGTAATTGCTGTATGCTGGCAAAAGCTTATAAATATCGTATTGGGCTGTCTCGTTGACAAAGTCACTTGCAACATTGGCGTATGCTCCACGAATCTTTAAAGCGGAAATTACTTTTGGCAAAGAGAGCATCTGCGAAATAACGGCACTTAATGAAGCTGAAGGGTAGAAATAAGTATTATTCTTAATAGGCATGGTTGACGACTTATCGAATCTACCGGTCAGATTCAAGAACAACATACTTTTATAGTCGAAATCCATAAATCCATAAGCACTTCCAACCTGGCGCAAAGCACGATCATTTGTAGCCACTGTAGGCATTATCGAATTGCTTAAGTCATAAACACCTGGCACAGTTAATCCACGATCTGTACGTGCAAACAGCGATTTAACACTAACAGTTCGCAAATTCCCAAAAACAGACCCCGTGAAACCGATATCCTCGCTGATATGATTTTGATATTTCAAAGAGATCTCCGTATTATTCTCCCAAAAAGTATCGTATGTTTCCTGATAACCACCTACACGGCTCCCGCCAATATTGTAGTTATATAAATTGGCTGAAATTGGAATTTTAATCGTCCTATTCCTATTCCAGGTACTTGCACTCGTCCGTGCATTTAGTGACAGCTTATCGTTCCATTTGTAATTGGCAGATACATAACCATAGATATCATCCTTGTCGTATGTTCTCAGATTTTCATATGCTGTCATCCAGGGATTATCGTAAATGGTATACTCACGATTATACTGTTGTACGTTTTCTTTTCCAGGCTGCCAATAGTTTCGGAGATCGTCAATATCATAATCTGCCGCGCCCCATAAAGTAAGAATGTAGATCGGACTATTCGGCCCGTAAGCGATATTTGGATAGTTTGGAGAATACTGCTTATTGTAATTTATACTTGCATCAAAACGCAATTTTTTCCCTGCATTAATTCCTCCCGAAAGATTGATGTTTGTACTGCCAAGCTTTGTATTGGGTGTTGTGCCGCGCTGGAACATCTGAGATGCAGACAATCGTACATCACCATGTTCATTTTTGGTAGAAATTGCAATATTATTTGTACTGAGAAGACCGTTTTGAAGAAATTTTTTCAGATTATCTTTCCCCCTAGCTTCCCACGGTAATGGAACAAGCTGCCCTGTTTTTGAATCGATAGGACTGTTGTATTGCGGAATAAGCTGACCTTCAAATCGGGGGCCCCAGATATTATAATCATTGTCATTAATTCCGCCACCACGTCCATCTTTAAAAGCATATTGATAATTTGAACCTGGACCATATTCGGTTTGGATTTTTGGAATAGCGTTATAGCCGGTTTGCAGCTGCGTACTTGAATTAAATTCAACCAAGAATCCCTTATCCTCCGATTTTGCCCGTTTGGTCGTTATCACAATAGCTCCATTTTGGCCTCTGTTTCCATATAATGCGGCTGCATTTGCTCCTTTTAAGACGGAATAAGATTCAATATCATCTGGGCTAAGATTCCATGAATCTGTATTAATAGGCATACCGTCCACGACAATAAGAATATTGCTCCTACCGCGCAAAGTGATGCCTGGATCACCGAATAAATTGGTACTTGATGCAATCGTTAAGCCAGATACCCGGCCCGCCAGGCCAGAAATAGCATTTGGCTCACGTGCCTTAATCATATCTTTGCCCTTGACTTCCTGAACAGAGTAACCTATAGCCTGCTTCTCCTTTTTTATACCAAGAGCAGTCACAACAACCTCATTAAGGGATTGCTGGTTAGGAGCTAGCGTAATCACTACGGGGTTTTGATTATGAATAACAAAAACCTTAGGAAGATATCCCATGTAGCCAATTTTTAATGTGTCTCCGATACGGGCCTCAATGATAAATCTACCGGATGGATCCGATGAAACCAGTTTGCCCAAATGAGAATTACGAACCGTCGCGCCATGGATAGCACTTTGACTCAATGAATCGACCAGCTTAGCCTGGAACGACTGGGTTTGGCTAAACCCCTGTACTGCCATCATCGCCAACGATAATGTCAAGCCAGTAACTTTAGGTGAAATTGAATAGGATAGTTTAAACATGATCACTTACTTATATTTGAAAATGTAAGCAATATTAAACATTGTTTATTAAGGCTAAACTAAATCCTTGTTAACTTTAGTACACCCTTTCTAAAAAAAGCTATTAGGGAAATTCAACACATTAGGCTTCTCATAAATATTATAGATAATCATCAAATTTACTTGTTGCTGAAATAGAATTTTCCGTCATTTGTGTAAATGATTTTTTTATTGCCGTAAAAAAATTGTCACTAATTATTAACATGGTTGACACTAATTGAATTATTCAGAACAAATGATACGACGTTTCCTATTTATAACATGCGCATATTTCATTAGTGTATTATAAAAGAAAATTCACACAACATTAAAACAACGATGAAAAAATTAACACTTGCCCTGATTTTATTGGCTGGAGTCTCTACACAGCAAGCCATGGCACAAACAGGAGGATCTGGGTCCGATAACGGGATCGACTTAAGCTTAATGGACAAATCAGTACGTCCACAAGATGACTTTTACAACTATGTGAGCGGAACGTGGATGAAAACGGCTAAAATTCCTTCCGATAAACCTACTTGGGGAAGCTTCAATAAACTAGCAGAAGATACGGATAACAATTCTATGAAAATCCTAAACTCTCTTTTGAAGGATAAATTTCCAGAAGGAAGCGAAGGAAAAAAAATACAAGATCTGTATGCATCCTACATGAATTTGCAGAAAAGAAATGCAGATGGGATTAAGCCCATCCAGGGGAATCTAAGCAAAATTGACGCGATAAAAAACCTAAAAGATCTTCAGAATTACTTAAGTTCAGTAACCAAAGAAGGTGAGAATAACTTCTACGGCTGGGGGGTCGGTGCTGATTTAAAAGACTCTAAAATGAACGCGGTTTATTTAGGTGAAGCGTCCTTAGGTTTGGGAAGGGATTATTACCAAAAAGAAAATGAAAAGAATACAGAGGCTATAGCTGAATACCAAAAATATGTAGCTTCCATGTTAAAGGAGTTGGGGTATAAAAATGCCGAAGCTGCTGCTAAAGGGATCGTAGACTACGAAAAAAGCATTGCAAAGACTTACCTGACCAATGAACAAAGCCGGGACAATACATTACAATACAACCCGCAGACTATGGCTGAATTATCTGCTCTAGTCAAAAATGTAAATCTACCTGAGTACCTCAAAAAAGTTGGTGTCAATACAGAAAAAGTAATCATCGGAGAATTAGGTTATTATAAGAACTTTGACAAATTGGTCAGCAACCAGAGCCTTCCTGTCATTAAAGATTACCTTAAGTTTCATCTTATTAATGGGAGCGCCTCTTATTTGAGTGAAAAACTGGGAGATATGCGATTTGCTTTTTACGGAAAATATTTAAGAGGCCAACAAGAGCAAAGAGTACTAAACAAAAGAGGATTTGAACTTATCAACTCCACTTTAGGTGAAGCTTTTGGGAAATTATATGTTGAAAAATACTTTCCTGCAGAAGCCAAAGCGCAAATGGTGGAATTGATTGACTATTTAAAGAAAAGTTTTGCAGTTCATATCAATGATTTAACATGGATGTCTTCTGTCACCAAAGGTAAAGCACTTGAAAAATTAAATAAATTTACTGTAAAAGTTGCCTATCCTGACAAATGGAAGGATTATTCTAAATTGAATATTCTATCGGAAAGCAAAGGTGGAAATCTGTATGCTAACCTTCAAAATATTACGACATGGCGATATGATAAGGATCTCGCTAAAATTGGGAAACCGGTTGATAAATCGGAATGGGGAATGACTCCGCAGACTGTTAACGCATATTACAATCCTGTGAACAACGAGATCGTATTCCCTGCAGCTATTCTTCAACCTCCATTTTTTAATCCAAAGGCCGATGCAGCAGTCAACTTCGGCGGCATAGGAGCTGTTATTGGCCATGAAATGAGCCATGGATTTGACGATTCTGGTGCTCAATTTGACGCTGATGGCAACTTGGTAGACTGGTGGACACCAGAAGACAAAGCTAATTTTGAAAAAGCAACGAAAACTCTTGCTGCTCAATACGATAAATATGAACCTGTAAAAGGAACTTTCGTCAACGGAACATTTACCAATGGTGAAAATATCGCCGATCTTGGGGGTGTAAACATTGCATATGATGCTCTTCAACTATATTTGAAAGACAAAGGAAACCCCGGTGAAATAAGTGGATACACACAAGATCAACGCTTTTTCCTTAGCTGGGCGACCGTTTGGAGAACTTTATCCAGTGAAAAATATATGGTCAATCAAGTTAAAACCGACCCGCATTCTCCCGGATATTTCAGAAGTTTCGGTCCATTGATCAACGTCGACGCTTTTTACAAAGCTTTTGATGTAAAACAGGGTGACAAACTGTACAAAACTCCAGAAGAAAGAATCAAAATCTGGTAACAAAGTATATTGAAGGAGCTATCTCAATGTGCAGTACCCCTAAAAGTTAGACACTTTCTGGGTACATCCCACAAAAGGTTAGCTCCTTTTTTATTGCCTTGATTTTAATTCCTTCCTATGTGCTGGAGAGACCTCATAAATAGCCTACTCCCCTATCGGATATAAGTTCCGGCATCTTACTTAAGATTTACTGAAAGCTTTTCATCTATGCTTAACTAAATCAATTTAGTATATTTATATTCATCTAAGAATAAACCAAGAAATATACTATGATAAGAACCAAAACCTTAATTTTTGCACTACTTCTGCTCTCTTTGAGCTGGCTTAGTGCAATTGCACAACATGCACAGCTTCCGACACCCTGGACGGAAATAGCCAAGCAGACAGAAGTACCACTCGCAGAATATCCCCGTCCTCAACTGGAAAGAAAAGAATGGCAATGTCTTAATGGTACATGGGATTATATTGGCGGAAAAGATGCTCCGGATGCCCTAAATCCATCGACATCAATTTCTTTTGATCACGCTAAAGAAAACATTCTTGTTCCCTACTGCCCTGAGTCTTACTTGTCCGGCATACAACGCAAACAAGAAATTAATATGTGGTACAGTAAAAAATTTGAGCTGCCCAAACAATGGAGAAATAAAGATATTATACTTCATTTTGGCGCTGTCGATCACAACGCCACCATATTTATAAACGGCAAGAAAGTAGGGGCTCATGCAGGTGGTTATCATTCCTTTTCGTTCAACATCACGGCATTTTTAAAAACAGGCCAGAATATACTTGTCGTGGCCGCACATGACAGCAATGATGGGAAATATCCTTCAGGTAAAAACGGCCCTCGGGGAGACTACACCTTTTCTTCCGGTATCTGGCAGACTGTATGGATCGAGCCTGTAAATAAAAATCATATCCAAAGCATAAAATTACTGCCTCAGCTTGTCGAGAAACAGCTAAAAGTGCAGGTCAACAGCATTAGCAAAGCTAAGGTTACAGCGATCGTTTCTGCTGAAGGAAAACAGCTTGCAAAGATTGTCTCACAGTCTGGTGTCGACTTTGCTATTCCAATAGAAAATCCAAAACTTTGGTCTCCTGATTCCCCCTTTTTATACGATTTACAATTAAGCATTCATGACGGAAATGGCGAAGTCATTGACGAAATCAAGAGCTATTTTGGAATGCGTGATGTGAGGTTAGGCAATGTAAACGGGATCATGAGACCACTATTGAATGGGCAATTTGTGATGCAGCTTGGTTTGTTAGATCAGGGCTACTGGCCCGACGGCATTTTAACAGCGCCTACTGAAGAAGCCCTCAAACATGATATCGAATTCACCAAGAACGCTGGATATAATCTTATCCGTAAACATATGAAGACCGAACCACAACGGTTTTACTATTGGGCAGACAAAATGGGACTGCTGGTCTGGCAGGATATGCCCTGCCTCTGGTATCCGGATGAAGATACAACAGTTTATCGAAAAGCCTTTCGCGATGAATATAAGGCTATCATTGATGAACATTACAATTCGCCTTCCGTTATTGCCTGGGTCCCTTTTAACGAAAACTGGGGTGCTTTCGATGTGAAGAATATAACAGACTGGACCAAACAGTATGATCCATCAAGGTTAGTAAACGGAAATTCCGGATTCAACAACAACCCGTCCTACCAAAAAGCCTATGGTGATCCCGGAAATGGGGACTTTGTTGATACACATATTTATGTTGGACCAAATGGAGCATCAGTACCAGATCAAAAACGGGCCGCCTCGCTCGGTGAGTTTGGTGGCGTTGGCCTATTTGTCCGGGACCATATGTGGCCTGTCGAAAACAATGCTTATGCTTACGAGCCAACAGTAGAAGCGCTCACTGATCGTTATATATTTCTAATGGACAATGTCGAGCAACTGGTTCGATACAAAGGACTGAGTGTAGCAATTTACACACAAACAACAGATGTGGAGCATGAAGTCAATGGTCTATTAACCTACGACCGCAAAATACAGAAAATGGTACTGAATAAGATTAGAGCAGTCAATCAGGCCGTTATTAAAGCTGGGAGCTCTTTAAATGTACAAAACAAGGAAAATAACCCTTTGAAGTAAATAATTTTCAAACGATTCCGCATTTATAGCTGTTCTTTTTTCATTAAGAATCCAATGAAAGCGTATTAAAACCCCAGATTATTATGGCAAAATATTCAGAAAAAGCATCAGAGAAAGTCGAAAAAACGATGCATGAAATGAAAGAGGGGAAGTTAAAATCCGGTAGCGGAAAAAAGGTCACTTCAAAAAAACAGGCTATAGCCATTGGTTTATCCGAGGCTAGAAAAGAAGGTGCTAAAGTCCCTAAAAAGAAATCCTAGCAAGTAAGCACTTGCTAGGATTTCTTTTTAGGTCCTGAAGAAGTTCATTCAGTATCTTCGATTTACAACAAAGACTCTTTCTTGTTCTTTTGGTCGTAGGGATCTGACAATACGTTTTGGTCCTCTCCTTCTATATAATTTTGATTGATATCCAATGGGGTATAAATATTAACGCTGCTGCCATTTCTCTTTTTAAGATAATACTGAATCTTAGTCGTATCGATATTGCTCACATCCGAAGCAGTCCAAATCATTTGATGCCCCACGGCATCGATAGTTATTACGGTGTCGTTACCATGTGCTATGATTTTTTGCAGCCCTAATTCACTTTTTCGATCACCTTCTCTGGTTAATAAATGTATATTTCCTTCTTTATCAACCATCCGAATCTGTTGATTATTATTACATCCAACTAAGAGGATGAAGCTAAACAGTGTAAATGGAAGGGCCGTCAGTATTATTTTCATATCGTCTATTTTCTAACATATTGTATGTGTAATGACGAGACACAAAGATACTGCCAAAATATCTTCCATCATTTTGATAATCTACACTATTTTAGATTAAACTTATACAATACCTAATAGAGTTCCGAATATATATTCCCTTTTCATTTGGTAAATAGTGTTTTTTTCTGAACAAACCTCCGAATAAGCTGTGTGAAATAAACATTAAATTTATATCTTATTTTATTTTCGATTTTATTGCTAAACGACCAGCACTCTCTGCGGCGATCATCAATGCTGCCGCCAACATAATGATATCTTTCACCACCAACCTACCGGCGGCGGATAAATAAGGAAAACCGTAATTTGGCGAAGGGAAATCACCATCCAATTTGGGCACAAATGCTTCTGGTGTTGTAATTAGAAAAGAAAGCGTGACGAATGACATGATTACCGTCAATAAAGCTCCTAAAATCCCGATTTTAGGAAACCAGATACCAAGCAATGTCATCAAACCGATCACAATAATCACAAGGCCCAGCAGATACGAAAAGAAATATGTTCCGTTTTTTTGGTGCCAGGCAATATTTTTAAGAACAACCTTGCCTTCTGGATTTTTGAAGATCTGATATTCTGGCACTAGCTTTCCATTATTATCCAAGGCTTGCTTTCCGGCATTGTGATAAAAGAAATTCATTACTGGACTATTGATCACAAAAGGAACGATGCCATCGGCTTCATATTGAAACGCCTTCAATCCTCCAATCCATGCCATCACAATAAAGATTGAAATTCTCATAAAGTTAGTCAAGGTATACTGTGACTGGGCTAATGTGCTTATTATTTTTTCCATAATATATCGCTTTGTTTAATACAAAACAAAACTAACCAATGAGATAAACTGGCAACATGGACAAATACCTCTATAACATAGACTTTTTGGCTACAATAGATAAACCGACTTGTTTTCGAAATTCCTTAGGAGATACACCGACCATCTTCTTGAAAAACCGGCTGAAGTAAAATTCATCTTTATACTGCAACGCAGCAGCTATTTCTTTAATACTTCTGGAGCTCAGATGGAGCAGTCTTTTGCTTTCCAGAACAAGACGTTCCTGAATCAGTTTTGACGGCGATTTACCCCATTTCAATCTTACCTTTTTAGCAAATACCGCTGGACTTAAGCTGTAGTTTTCAGCATAAAATGTAACCTCTTTATGTGCTATATAATTTTTTTCCAGAAGCTGCTCAAAGTCATCAATAACATCCCTATAAGCCGACCTAGACTGTTGCAGATCATTTACAACCATCTTTTGCTTGCTTGCCAAGGCTAAAATAAGCTGCAGGTAGGTTTTTAAGAGTGACTGATCATAGGATGCCGGAGACATTTTTAGCCGATCTATTTTCTCCATAATAGCCATTATCTCCTCATAGAGTTCTGCTGTAAGCGCTACATTGGGTACCTGATATATATTGTTGAATAAAATACCATTGCAGGCCACTTCGTTTTTATGATATTCTATACAATAAAAATCTCCATGGAATTTTAGTATGTTGATGGTACGAGGTGAAGTCATCTCCAACGTAAACAATTGATAAGGGGACAAAAACAAAATATCTTTCGGATTAGCATGGTAGGGAATTAGATCTACCGAAAAATGAGCTTCCTCTTCAAACAAAAGAATACAATACAACGGCTCACTGATCTCGAACTTCTCGACAAATAATACTAGTTTTTCAAGTAGGATAAAGGAAGAGTCCATATTATTAATTGAAGATATAAATTTTATTCATCGTGTCTCAAACTTCGTTTCAGATGATAAAACCTGAGTAGAATACTATCATACCATAAAGCGAACAGCAGCATGATCGCCGGTAATAGCAATGTTTTCAATTCAAAATATTGAAATAAAAAGCCGCCAATAATTCCACCGATAAAAAAACCACTAATAATCATTAACTTAAGAAAAATACTTTTGTGCAACTTCATTTTCTCAGCAATTTCCCGATAAAAAAACAACTGTGAAAACTCTATACCAAGGTCAGTAAACAATCCCGTCAAATGTGTTGTTCTAACAACTGATTGGGAAACCTTCGTGACTAAGGCATTTTGAAGTCCCATAGCAAAAAGAAGGGCGAATGAAATTAATGTTGAAAATGACCGCCCTATTTCGACAAAAGTAGGCAGCAGTCCCACGATAATTAAGATCATGGACTCTATACAAATTGGAACAACATAGGCGTTATGCGATTTCTTTTTTGAAGCCAATTCGACGATAAAACCTGAAAGGGATGCTCCCATTAAAAAGAAAGCAATATACAAGAGATAAATCAACGCCATTTTATAATTTAATAAAATCAATTGCTCTGAAAAAAAAGCAAAATGGCCTGTAACATTCGTCGTTAAGGTATTAACGGCAAGAACGCCTGCGATATTAACCAGCCCCGCAACACAGGATAAAATAGAAGCTAACTTTAAGTTGTGCGCATAATTCCTTCCTCTCCCTTGGTGCCTAAACATTTGAATCGATCTTTATAAATTAGAGAAAATATTTATAAAAATATGAAAAATCGTCCAACAGGGCTAGCTACTAACCTAAAAAAGATAGTCAATGCTGGTCAGGAACTTTTAAAAAAAGTGGGGACCGCTAGATTTCGATAAATTGCTTTTGTAAGGTTCCGTGAAAAAAGACTTTTAAAAAAACTTTTAGGGCTATAAGAGACCAGCAAAAGATCAATGCCCCCTTGTTCAACCATATATTCTATACAACGTGGTATAGGCATGTTATAATCTAACCTATTGACCGCATTTTTTTCTAAATAATCGATCTGATCAAACGAAAATTTACTTGACAGTTTTTGTTTCCATTCCTCAACGTCCTCCTGCTTTGGTGAAATATATTTTTGGGTGACATGCAATAGACTCAGCTTAAAATTAGTCGATAATAGACTTGTAAAACTACCCAATAAATCATATTCAGATTCCTTAAAATTGCTCAACAGGCCTACATTTAATAACTGAAACTTTGTGAAAGTAATGGGTATTGCCAATACACCAATTGGACTCTTCTTTATCAATGCGAAGGTATTACTTCCTAAAAACGCTTTTTTTATCATCCCTCTGCCTTTGGCCCCCATCACGATAAAGGTATATTCCTGTTGAGGCAATAAATCCAATACGGTTTTTATTAGGTCTCCAGGTAAACATAGCATTTCGCAGCCGAGGTTTGGAAATGCATTGTCTAAACGTGTACGCCATTCCTCAAGCAGACTTTCGGCCCACTCCTTCTGGGAAATAAACGCTGGATTGTCAAACTGGATGTTGATATTGTCTTTAATTGTACTTGAATAGGTATGCAGAAGCTGGACTCTCCAATTAAATTCCTTTGCCAAATATGAGGCATAGGTAATAGCAGTCCATGAATTTTCAGAAAAATCGGTTAGTACGAGAATTGTCTTGTTCATAAATGTTTGCAGATAAATCAGCGAGATTGTTTCTTTAAAAACAACGATAAGAATCAGAAGTTTTTTAAAAGATAATTTTAGTAGGATCAAAAGTTTAGTTTCGTTAAGTTGACGGCAAGTAGATTGAAAACAGCTCCATAGGCTGAAAACCCATTGTAGATGCAGTTTTTCAACAATCATAAAATAAAAAAGGTTTTCAAACGGGGAGAATGAAAACCTTAAATAACCAATTATAAACCTAAATTATGATACTACAAATATAGGCATCAAAAAATAAAAAACAAAATAAACTACCAAAAAAGTAGACTTTTTTTCAGGGAATGAGGACAGCCCTTCCTTTGATCTTGCCATTTCGCATTCGATCATAAACCTCATTAGCCTGATCAAGTTTAAATTGTTCGATTTCGATGTGAATTTTCTTCTGTCTAGCCAATCCAACGACTTCCATAAGCTCCACACGAGACCCCCAATACGGGTTTGTCATACTCACACCGAATGGAAGTCCAGCCATATTATATTGGTAATGGCCCCCACCTAATCCGACTATTGTTAAATCACCATCCAAACCCACCACCTTTGTTCCCAGTTCAATGGTTGATGTTGCTCCCACAAAATCAAGAACAACTTTTGCCTTTTTTATACCGGTTATTGTGTTTATCTGAGCGGCTGCGTTGTCATCCTTAGAGTTGATCACGTGAGCAGCCCCCAGTTCCTTCGCGAAAGCTAATTTAGCATCAGTGACATCACATGCGATAATTGTACTCGCACTTACCTCATTTAATATTTGAAGAGCGACGTGCCCCAATCCGCCCACACCGATCACAACAACATACTCATCTGCAGTTAATTTACCGATCGACCTTTTAATAGCTGAATAAGGTGTCAGTGCTGCGTCGGTCAATGGAGCGGCAACAACTGGATCAAGATCGTAAATCGGCACCAATAAACGCGAGGATGGGACCAACATATATTCAGCCATGCCCCCATCTAGGCCCAGCCCTCCTCCATAAGCCATCTCAGACTGATGATCACAATAATTTTCCTTCGATTGCTGACAAGGTTTACAATGACCGCATCCCCAAGGACCATAAACTAACACTGCATCTCCTTTCTTATACCCTTTTACATCAGAGCCCACTTCTTCTATCCAACCTGCATTTTCATGTCCTAGCGTAAATACCGTACCAACAACAGTCCCCTCATCTATAATGTGAAGATCGGAATGGCAAACACCAGCCCCGCCAATTTTTAGTAATACTTCATCGCCTTTAGGAATAGGCTTCTCTAGATCATTGACAACACGGACGTCCTTATGTCCGAAAAATCGTACTGCTTTCATAATAAAAAAAATTAGTTGACTAATAGAAATACAAACAAGACAGATATATGTTTGAACGACCAAGCTTCCAACCAGGTTCAACTTTCCAACCCAATTAATAGTCACAAAGGTTCCAGGCAAAAGATATTTATGTATTTTTATGCAGAAAACATTAAAGTAAAAGACCATGCTAAAAAAAGGTGAACATATTGAAGGAGTGCCAACAGAACTTCAGCAACTTTTGGATAGAGACGAACAAGCCAATGTTTTTTTTGAAACACTTTCTAAATCATATAAACAGGGGTACTGTGATTGGGTAGGCTCAGCCAAACAGGAACAAACCAGAAAGACAAGAGCAGAAAAGGCAATGCAGATGCTAAGAAATAATCAGAAAACACTTAAAACTGTTTAAAAACAGACGGTTAATAAATTCTGAAAAATGGGTAAAGGTCGATCAAAAAGCAAACTTAGTAAGCAAAGCTGTTTAGAACTGAATTACAGCTTTTTTATATCACATAAACATTTAAATCACATAGACAGCCATTTTTCAATAATTGTAACAATATTAGATAAATTTTAAAAATTCCACACCTAAATTGCTTGTATCATTTTTAAAGTTTAATTACATTTGCTTCAAGGATGCAAGGAAAATTCCATCAATATTTGTTCGGCGTATTATGCGCAATACTTGTCAGTTTTGGCTGGTACTGCGCTTCAACACCAAATAATTATAATCCGTCCTATAGTCTTCATGCGGTTAAGCACTTCGATAGACAGGTAAAAAGTGGGTATGATGAAATCGAGGTCATTCGTAAAGGTAAACGTCATCCACATGAAAAATTAAGGGCTTATTTTTCAGAAAATGATAATGAAAATGATGACGCAGGAAGCGATTCCAATAGCCCGAATTTATTCGCACTAAGCGGAAATGATTTTGGAAATCTAATTTCCTACATCCATCCCGAATTTCACAATACGCGCACAGCTATTTCGCTTGCGAATTCCAACCAACTTACTTCACGAAAAAACGCACTCTATATCCATTACAGTGTCTTCAGGCTGTGATTTTTAACTAATTTTTTAAAAAAACATCAAAAATAGCTTTCAAAGCTTTTGAAAGCTAGTCACACTATTGTTCAATTTTTCGAAAAAATTATTAAAAAAACGATTATCATGGTCATGAAAAGCTTCATGTATATAAGCCTGTGCCTTATTATTCTATCTACGAGCTGCCAGTCAGAGAAAAATGACAAAAAAGAAGCTGCAGTTTTTAACGTTACTTCCCCCTTAGTCAAAGATACATTGGTCAACAAAGACTATGTTGCGCAGATCCGTTCAATCAACCATATTGAATTACGTGCACAAGAAAAAGGGTACATTCAATCTATATTTGTCGATGAGGGGCAATTTGTTCAAAAAGGACAACCTTTATTTAAAATAATGCCCAACCTTTATGAATCTGATGTTAACCGGGCAAAAGCCGAGGTCAAATATGCAGAGATCGAATACCAAAACACCAAAAATCTTTCAGAAAAGGATATTGTAGCTCCTCAGGAAACTGAAATGGCGAAAGCAAAATATGAAAAAGCCAAAGCAGAACTTGCATCCATGAATACACACCTCAGATTTACCGATATCGTGGCACCATTTTCAGGTATCGTCGGTAAACTGCATGTCCGTAAAGGTAGTCTTGTTGATGAAGGTGAATTGATTACTGAACTTTCCGATAATAGTAAAATGTGGGTTTACTTCAATGTACCAGAGGCAGAATACCTCAATCAGATGGAAGCCAAAAAAGACAACAGTCCAATGCATGTTCGATTAAATATGGCTAATGGGAAGGAATTTAATCAAGACGGTATTGTTGAAACAATTGAATCAGACTTCAATAATGAAACTGGGAATATTGCCTATAGAGCGACATTTCCGAATCCAAAAGGATTGCTTCGCTATGGAGAAACAGGGAATATTGTTATTACATCGCCCTATACCAATGCCCTTATGATACCACAGAAGGCCACATTTGAGGAGCTGGAAAAGAAATATGTATATGTCATCACAAAAGATAATAAAGTAAAAGCAAGAGAAATAAAAGTTGCTGCCGAGCTGCCACACATCTATGTTGTTTCTTCGGGGTTGAATAAAGACGAAAAAATTCTGCTGAATGGACTTCGTATGGTACAAGAAAACCAGACAATCGAATCAAAGTACCAAACTCCCGAAAAAGTAATGTCAAATCTAGATCTGTATGCAGAGTAATTAAAAAGCAACGTTATGTTTAAAAAAGTAATACATCGACCGGTATTTGCTATTGTCATATCGGTTGTCATCCTATTTATCGGCGGCCTAGCGATAAAACAGCTTCCGACCGAACAATTTCCAAAAATTGCACCAACGACTGTTGCAGTTTCCATTGCCTATCCGGGGGCAAGTGCTGACGTGCTCGTCAAATCCTCCCTGATTACGTTAGAAAATGCGATCAATGGCGTCCAGGGCATGCGCTATATAGCGACAGATGCAACCAGTGCCGGTGAGGCAACCGTCAACGTTATCTTTGATCCCGGAACTGACCCCAACGATGCCGTCGTACTGGTGAAGACCAGAGTAGATCAGGTTATGCCCCTCTTACCCGAGCTCGTACAAAAAGAAGGGGTCGTTGTAAATCCCATTCAGCCCAGTATGCTGATGTATGTCAACCTTTACAGCACCAATAAAAGCATGGATGAGAAGTTTCTGTACAATTATGCTACAGTAAACATCATTCCCGAAATCAATCGTATCCATGGAATCGCCAAATCGCAAATCCTAGGTAGCCGGAGATATGCCATGCGCGTCTGGCTGAATCCTGACCGCATGCGTGCATACAGCCTATCTGTTGATGAAGTGATGAAAGCGATAAGTGAGCAGAGCATTATCGGCCGGCCTGGACGTTTGGGACAGAGTTCAGGTATCGCCGCACAATCACTTGAATATGTGCTAACCTATAAAGGGCAATATAACAAACCGGAGGAGTACGAAAACATAATCATCCGCGCAAATGCTGATGGAGAAAACATTAAGCTGAAAGACGTTGCCAAAATCGAACTGGGCAGTGAGTTTTTTGATATATACTCCAACTTGGACGGACACCCTTCGGCATCTATTGTCTTAAAACAAAACTACGGCAGTAATGCAAATGACGTCATCAAAGATGTAAAAGCAAAACTAGCTGAAATGAAAGGCAACTTCCCTCCCGGCATAGACTACAAAATCAGCTATGACGTATCCCAATTCTTGGATGCATCCATCGAACAGGTGATGCACACCTTACGGGATGCCTTTATCCTGGTTGCCATTGTCGTTTTTATTTTCCTTGGCGACTGGCGTTCAACATTAATCCCCATCATTGCCGTTCCCGTATCCCTAATCGGTACATTCTTTGTCATCCAATGGTTCGGTATGTCGATCAACCTGGTCACACTCTTTGCATTGGTCCTCGCTATCGGGATTGTGGTAGACAATGCCATTGTCGTGATTGAAGCCGTACATGCTAAGATGGAAGAAAGTGCAATATCCCCCTATAACGCAGTGAAGGAAGTAATGGCCGAAATTGCAGGTGCTATTATCGCTATTACCGCGGTTATGGTAGCTGTATTTATCCCTATTTCCTTTATGACGGGACCCGTTGGAACATTTTATCGTCAATTTTCGATTACCATGGCGAGTTCCATTGTAATTTCTGCTGTAGTAGCGCTTACCCTCACGCCCGTGCTTGCAGCAATGTTACTTAAGAACAACCATGGAAAACCCAAAAAATCAAATATATTCACCAGATCACTCGATCTTTTCAACAATACTTTCGATAAGATAACAGGTAAATATGCCGGCTTCCTTCGAAAAATCGCAAGCCGTAGAGTGATCACATGGAGCATCTTAATAGCTTTCTGTGCGGGGATTTTTGTGATCAACAAAACACTTCCCGGAGGTTTCATTCCAAGTGAAGACCAGGGAACAATATATGCCATCATCCAGACTCCTCCGGGATCCACCTTGGAACAGACCAATAAACTCTCTCGGGAACTTCAGAAGATCTGTCAGGGCGTAGATGGTGTAGAATCTGTCTCTTCGTTGGCTGGCTATGAAATCATGACTGAAGGCCGAGGTTCAAATGCAGGAACATGCCTTATCAACCTAAAGACCTGGGGTGAGCGGGAGCACTCTGTTAAAGAAATCATGGAAGAACTTGAAGAAAAATCAAAAAACCTAGGTGCTACGGTTGAGTTCTTTGAACCACCTGCTGTTCCCGGATTTGGATCCTCTGGTGGTTTCTCCATGCGCTTGTTGGACCTCAATAGAACGACGGACTACCAGGACTTTGATAAGGTCAATAAAGCTTTTATTGCTAATCTCAAGAAACGCAAGGAACTAACCGGAGTCTTCACCTTCTTCGCGGCCAATTACCCGCAATATGAGTTGGTATTTGACAATAATGCGGCCATGCAAAAAGGAGTTTCCATTGGCAAAGCGATGGACAACCTCAACATCCTCATCGGCAGTACTTACGAACAAGGCTTCATCCGCTTTGGGCAGTTCTTTAAGGTATATGTACAATCATCGCCTGAATTTAGAAGATTGCCTTCCGATATCATGAATCTCTATGTCAAAAACGACCACGATCAGATGGTTCCTTATTCAGCCTTTATGAGTTTGAAAAAAACACAGGGACCAAATGAGATTACACGCTACAACATGTATAACTCGGCTGCCATCCGTGGTCTTCCGGCAAATGGTTATACAACAGCAGATGCCATCCAAGCGATCAATGAAACAGCGCTCAAAACCTTACCGCATGGCTATAAAGTCGCATGGGAAGGCCTTTCTTATGATGAGGCTCAACGCGGGAATGAAGCCATTTACGTTTTCTTGGTCGTATTGGTATTCGTCTATCTCGTGCTCGCTGCACAATACGAAAGTTTTATCATTCCATTTGCAGTACTCCTCTCGCTACCTGTCGGTGTATTCGGATCATTTTTCTTATTAAAAGCAATGGGCCTTGAAAATGACATCTATGCACAGGTAGGTTTGATTATGATTATTGGCTTACTTGGTAAAAATGCGGTGCTTATTGTAGAATTTGCGGTTAAGCGGCGCCAGGCTGGAGATAGCATATTAGAGGCCGCAATCGAGGGCTCACGAGCTCGTTTCAGACCGATTTTGATGACTTCCTTTGCCTTTATAGCGGGACTTGTACCCCTCGTTTTTGCTAGCGGTGCAGGTGCGATCGGAAACCATACCATAGGTGCCTCTGCTTTGGGCGGTATGCTGGTCGGAACAATTTTTGGCGTTATCGTCATTCCGGGACTCTATTACATTTTTGCAAAATTGGCCGATGGAAGAAAAATGATCCAGGCCGAAGACGACTCACCTTTAAGCGAAGACATGATACATTATGAATAAGAATAGATTATATCACTATACAGGTTTCGCACTTTTCTTACTTAGTTTGGCATCCTGCAAACCCTTAGAAATAAAACAGCGTACTGAAAATAGAGCCGTACCCGAAAAATATGGCTATGCTGACAGCGACACAGCAAATACAGGAAAAATAAAATGGAACAACTATTTCAATGATCCTAACTTACAGACATTGATAGGCCAGGCCTTGGCCAATAATCAGGAGCTTCATATTATCCTTCAAGAAATTGAAATTGCCAAAAATGAGGTCAATGCCAAGAAAGGTGAATATTTACCTTCCGTAGGTGTAAAGGTTGGTGCTGGTGTCGATAAAGTGAGCCGATACACCAATATTGGAGCAATGGAAAAGAATACCGAGATCGAACCTGGACGGGAAATGCCTGAACCCTTATTTGATTTTGGCGTTGGTCTACAAGCACAATGGGAAACAGATATCTGGGGTAAACTGCACAACGCCACTAAGGCTCAACTGCAGCGATATTTAGCCAGCGTGGAAGGTAAAAATTTCATGGTAACACACCTGATCTCCGAAATCGCGGATTCTTATTATGAACTGCTGGCACTAGACAATGAACTGCTGGTCATCAATGAAAATGTAAAGATTCAAAACGATGCCTTGGTTGTTGTGAATGACCTGAAAAAAAATGCTCGTTCCAATAAGCTAGCAGTCAAAAGATTCGAAGCGCAGATTTTGAAAACACAAGGTATGCAATATGATATTAAGCAGAAAATCACGGAGACAGAAAATAAAATCAATTACCTCGTAGGTAGGTTCCCGCAGCCGGTTCAAAGAGACCAAGCCTCCTTTGACAAGCTTGTTCCTCAAACCGTCTACACAGGTATTCCCTCGGAGCTATTAGAAAACAGACCCGATATTAAACAGGCGGAGTATGAACTCGCAGCTTCCAAGCTGGATATAAAATCGGCTAAGGCCCGCTTTTACCCCTCACTAGATATTGCTGCTGGTGTAGGGTTTCAAGCCTTTGATCCAACTTACCTCATTAAGCCGGAGTCATTTCTGTCTTCGCTCGTTGGAGAACTCACTGCACCCCTGATCAATAAACGAGCAATCAAAGCGGCTTATTATAACGCCAACGCACGACAAGTACAAGCTGTCTACCATTATGAGCAAACGATACTGGGGGCATATATAGAAGTGGCAAACCAGCTCTCCAAAATTAAAAATCTGGAAAATGGTCTGGATATTAAGACCAAAGAGGTGGATGCATTAAATGAATCTATTGGTATTTCTAATGATCTATTTAAATATGCACGTGCCGATTATATGGAAGTTCTGTTAACGCAACGTGATGCATTGGAGTCCAAATTTGAGCTTGTTGAAAAGAAAGTCAACCAACTCAAAGCAAGTGTAGCGATATACCGATCGCTAGGCGGTGGATGGGACCATCAGTAATACGCTTTTAATTTTAGTTTTTATATGTTGGGGACTTATCATGTGATAAGTCCCTTTTTATTTTAACAATATACCTATTCCACAACAATCTCTTTAATTTTCTCATTTCCATAGAATATTGGAAAATACATCAATTCAGCTTTTGCTGGATTGACCGTATAGGTTCCTGTAAATCGAGGTAAGAGTTCTATTTCAAAGGTATGCGTACCTTTTCCTAATTTATTGCAGAAAATGACAACACGATCTTTGAAATGTTCACGGTGTGCCTCCATCCTAAAGTATCCATTTGATTTACTCTCATAAGAACAGCCTGCCGGGATAGGGACCTCTATCTGTACGTACTCAGCTTCACCAGTCAATGTTACCGTTGCTTCAAGTTTTACTGGTTTTCCTTCTTTCAGTGTTGCTGCTGTAGCTCCATTCTCTTTGAATCGAGTTTCAACGACAAGTCCCTTTTCTTTTTCTACAGCTGGATTTGGATTCCAAAAATTTTGATAAGCCGTCACAAAAGCTGGCCCCGTCCCTTCTTTCCTTACCTTAATTTGTTCATCGGACGTAAAAGTCTGTGTGTATGGAAATTTAGTAATCCGTTTGCCATTGATGACCATCACAGGTTGCTGGAAAGATTCTCCAGCTTTCAATAAATCGGGTAAAATACGCCGTATAATACGGGAAGATTCATAAATGTTGCTCCAACGATTGTTTTGACGCTGCGCAAAGAAGTAATTGCGAATGTTCTCCAGATCCGCTTCATGTCCTCCGATTGATTTTAGAACACTATAAGCCAGTAATGTATTTTCTGTATTCGTTTCTGTAGGACGTGCAAATAACACTTCTTTTTCTGCGATGACACCCGAGGTCCAATACAATCCGCCTAAAATTGTTTTTGAAGCGTATTTCAGGACGCTGTCAGCAGCATGTACATCAGCAATTCCAAGTTTAGAAATCAAAAGATACCGCAGCAATTTATCCTTAGTAGATTTGCTCTTCAGCTTGGCATCAATTTCATTGAAATAATGTCTATAATCGGCCTTCGGATCCAAACGGTTTAAGAAAACAAGGGAGCCAAACAGATTCTCTTTAGCCGTTTGAAGTTTATCTTTATCCAACAGAAGATCTAAAGAAGCAAGGCTATTTTTTAATAGTGCCTGTTCACGTTCGGTATAGTATGCTTTATCGAGCACCACCTGGTAACCTGCCTCCTCGGCATCAAGCAGTACGCTTATAACATAGTTACTAATCCACGACACCGTTTCACTCTTATCCCACCATCCCCAGCCTTGGGCAGTATTTTTGTTCTTTTGAAGTTCTTTTAAAAGACTGATGATCTTTTTATCTTCTTCAAAAGGTTTCCCAACTAATTTGGCCAGCTCTTTCTTTGAAAGGAGGGCACTCAATTTAGAAGCCATCTGTTCATTACAGAGATATTTATAACGATCGATGGATTCTATTTCACGTTGTAAAAATTCGAGTGAACTTGCCTCGGCATGCACCGTAATTTCGCCTAATGCCGGTGAAGTTTTTAACAGGTATTCGGCTGTACTATTGAGTACTTTAAAATCACCTTCATGTTGTTCAAGTCCTTTTTCAAAGATCGGAATACTCCGTTTTTCACCATCAAAATACCCATTGGAAAGACCTATCGAATAGGAAAGCTGAAGGCTGTCCCCCTGATTGGCTAGCACCGCTATCGGATCCCGATATGATTTAGCGATTCTCAAAGATGCTTCTTGCGACGCCAATCCATTGTTTATGGTTCGTGCGACTTGCAAACTATCGCCTAGGTAGTTGACAATGCGTCCCATAGCCGTAAATTGATCGCCACGGACAGCAAAGCGTGGCGTTGCCAGATGTGCCGAAACAGCCTTAAAAGATTTAATGCTTAATTCCTTGGTGTCTGCAAAATTTTTCGCTCCCTTGGCTATAAAAAACGTCCGCCAATTGGTAATATCATCCGGATAGGTCGCTTCAAAACTAGCTTTCCCCTCAGCATCAGTCGTCAGTTTAGGTTGCCAAAAAGCATCGTCGTGAAAGTTTACACGCATGGTATTTCCAGCTTCTAAATAGGGCATCTCAACTGCACCTTTTGCCCCAACAGAAGTTCCTGATTTGGTCTGTATCATAATCACTCCATTGGCAGCCCGCGATCCGTACAAGGAGAGCATGGATTGATCTTTTATTGTATTTATTGATGCAATGGAAGATGGATCTAAGCTCGTGATATCCCCTTCAAAGGGAACTCCATCCACTAAAATCAGAGGTTTTGCATTCGCGGTTGTGCTAACAGCTCCCCGGATAGTAACCCCTGGAACTGCTCCCTGCAACAGGGCTACTGTTCCCATGTCCATATTAGCACTGATAGATTTCGTTGAGAGAGTCAACGATTTCTTTCGCTGTACCCCATAACCTACGACAACAACCTCATCCAATTGGTTTTCGGAAGGCTTTAATTCCACGAAATAATCCTCTCCTCTTGAAACCTCGATCGCTGCTGTATTATATCCCAAAGCAGCTATTTCCAACCGTGTATTTCTATCGCCAGATAGCTCAAACTCTACACTGCCGTCAAAACTAGCGAAATACTGTTTTTTCGAACTCAGATCAACAATTTTAGCTCCGATTAATGGTGTATCACCATCATAAATCAAAAGTCTGGTGTGCCCATCATCCCTCCTTTTCGTCCTAAAATCGGCTTTGTCTATTTTTTTGACACGCAGAGCCAGCTCCTGCTCATGCTGAACAGAATCCCGCAATGGATTATCAACCGTACGTACAATAATTTCATCCCGCACTAGTTTGTAAGCTAATCTCGCTGCATTCGATGTTCTGTTCCACTGGATGGAGTCCAGTCTAAGGTAATTCATCCCATTTGCTTTTAGCTTCATAGGTAAACTAAAGGCAGTCGAATCATTTTCTACAATATGTAAAATAACATCGTCGACAGGAAGATCGCCGAAATTACGTTGCCCACCATAAAACAAACGGAAATACATTCTATCTTCCGCTTTGGTCGGTTCAATAAAGATCAATGTGGGAAGAATGGCTTGACCAGCGATATCTTTGCCTAAGTTTACGCTTAGTTTAAATACCGGAGCTTTTAACTCTTTTTTGACTGTGGCAAATTGGGCCGTCCCGCTGCTATTTTGCATTGCTTCCCTAAATTTACTCTCCACATTTTCTTTGATATCCGTCAATGACAACACTTTCGCATTAAAATCTAAATTCGGTATAAAATCATACAGATCCTGACGAATAAAATTAGCGTCCCAACTTTTCTGCTTTTGATAATTTTTATAAAGCGTGTACTGATAACCGCCTTCAATCTCAAATCGTCCAATTTTTGTAGTATCAACCGTTAAAGTCGCTATTTTAGATACTCCATTATACATTTCTGTCCGAGGAAATGGTCCCACCAATACGGGGACAGGAACCTGTGTCCGTAATCGACTATCGTAAGTTGATCTTTTCACCGGATTTAAGTAATAAAGATCTCCGGCTGTCTGTATATAGGCCGGCAATTCAACCAGTGCACCGTTATTTGGCAGCTGCCATGCACCAAAATTATTCGTTACCGAAATTAACTGACGATTCAACTCAGCCACTTCTGTATCGTAGAGCTTTCCAACCTCTTTTTTAGGCAACACACGAGTCAAAATCTGTCCCTTCCTGAGGGTTTTATCTGCATAAATAAAACTTATGGTATCCTGTGATGCATTAAAAGAAACAATTACTTTTTTTCCTTTCTCCACAAAATACCCACGCACATGAATATCTCTGTCCTTTGTCCTAAATCGAAAATCGTGCTGTCCGGGATAAACCTCAAAAATATTATTTTCATTTTGCTGGCCTTGCTTTGCGTAAGTCAACACACCATCTACCCATACTAAATGTACCCCCTGAACCGCACCATTGACAACAATATAGGGTGATATCTGGCTTCTGACATCATCAAGAGGCAAAGACTCCTGATAATAATCTTTCGGAAACAAAAACCGATAAAAAGCCATCGTGTCCAATTGCATTACTTTCGACCATTTCGCCCAATTTTGAAAAGCGCTCTGATGAGATTTACTATCGTCGTCCAGCTCAAAATTGAGATTTTGTACCACCTTTGCACTCCGCATTAGCCCACCAATAGGAATATTGGGTGCATTAGCCGATTTAAACTTGGATGTAAAACCATATGCTGTGATATCGACATCTTTCAATGGTTTACCGTTTTTATCGGTAACGGAAAGCTCCACAGGAGTCTTTTGTCCAGGATATACGGTCGTTGCTGTATTGACGGCTAAGTTTAGATTTTTCTCTACGAAAGGTAGTTCTTCACGAATAACTTTCGAACGCCCTCCAAAAAGATAGCTGAGCTCCAGACTGTATCCTTCTTTTCCTCGCGCTAAAAATGCGTGGCTCAATTTGGTATCATATCCCGAAGCGACCATACGATTAGCCCTATAGACCCGATACCAAAATGGAATCGCAGCAGGATTATTGACATGTAATATGACAGAATCTACTGTTCGATAAAATCGATAATTCAATTGTGCTTGCTGCTCCTCTTTTAAATAAGTCACTTTAGTCAAGCCATTCGACTTAACGACGATTTCTGACGCTTGCCAAGAGACTGGTATCACCTGCGGCAAACTCAGATGTTCAGTTTTCAGTACCTCATCATTTTCACCCAATAGCTGAATTTGCGCATCACTAGCTTTCTCGATCCCCCTTTCAAAATACTTCAACTCAGCCTGACCATCCCGAACTGCAATACGAATTTCCTTTTCGCTATTTAAGACATTAAGATTAAGCCGCCGCTCATGTCTTTCATTATCCGAACTTAGATAAGTACCAATCACTTGAAAAGATAATCCAATATCTGCCGGAAAAATTGAATCCGGCAACACAATCTCTTTTTCGGCCACATCGGCAAGGGATACCGTAGTTTGCCACAGTGTATCGGGGATAAAATTTACCCGATTGGCTTTCATGCTAGGGTCAAAAAGCGGACTTGTCACAACACGCAAATCTACTTTACCGTCATAAATCGGCATTTCATTCTCGTTGACAGCTTTTAGCTTTAGCCTTATGCTGTCACCCTTTGCATAATCCGTATTCCCCGACGTCATGCTAAAAGTAAGACTTTTGAGTTCATAGTCTTCATAACGAAAATTCTGTTGATAAAGAATCTCTTTACTTTTTGTGGACGCTAATGAGATACCATAATGTCTATCCAGAATAAGTCCAAGGCCTTTCAGGTCAAAAGCAAAATTGTACATCCCGGGACGATAAGGAGCCAGTTTCGCCAATACCGTGTCTTTCGCATAGCCATAACCACCTGTTAAACGTACCACTACTGAATCCCGATACGGTTTTCCTTGATCTTTCTCAAGGTAAGCTTTAAATTTTACGTTCTCATTTGGTTTATACATAGGCTTGCTAAAAACCATAAAGCTCTCCGTATTCCGACGTTCTTTTTTATGGAAGATCCTTTTGATCTTAAATTTAGTTCGGAGCCAGTGATTTTTTAGTCCTTTCCAGAACGAAGTCTTCTCGCTGTATGGCCATCCTCTCTCCACGCTCAGGTAGTGATATACTCCCCTATGCTCAATGCTGACAATATCTTCATCACGTGCATTCGATGCCTTATAATAACGCAGTTTCTTATCGTATGACATTTTATGACCGTTCACTGTTAGCCGTGCATCATTTATAATCGTTCCCAATGAATCGTATAAACAAATAGCAAACATTTCTGTCGGGATACTTTTGACATAAAGATCGTCACTAACCAATTCTTGGTAGATGAGTTCACTCCCCCTAGCTACGACCCGGACGTAATTACCTCGTGGCAAGGTGGGCTGCGGATCGCCCACCTTATAGTTAAGAAAAAGTTCGTTAAGCATGGTTTCATCGAATTTTTCCTCTTCCAGGTGAATTTTTCTTAAAATTTCGGGACTCAACTTATAAATGTAATATTCAGAAGATCCACGCTGGCTATTGAGCAACGTTGATTGTCCAAAAAGAGTTACTGAATAAATAACAGCTAAAACACTAACAATAATTGACTTCCATTTCATAACTAAGATACTGGCTAAATTCATTTAAAAATAGATAAATTAACTTAAAGCCAAGCACTAGATTTCTTTCACCCAGCACTTCAACTTTCATGCAGGGATGCAAAGAATATCAAAATTCCATAACCGAAAAAAGAAAAAAAATCACAATTTCAAACGGCCCTTGATCGAATTGATTATAGCTGTATCAGATGGAAAATCGCCGGCGCCAGAACCAGTTGAACGATTGATCAAAGGTGGTTCTTCCCCATATAACGTATCACGGGCAACAATGACTTTCTTATCAAGATCGACATAGCTAACAATATAGTTTCGTTGATAAGCTTTATCTTTCTGTCCGATCCTGTTGACATATTCCCCTTTTTCCTTCATATCCATAGCGATCATAACAATACCTTTTACACCCTCGCCAGGATAATTATCAGCTGTGCCCAATCCTTCATTCCATTTGCTTTTATAAGTTACCCCTAAATTGCCTATACCGCCATTTTCCAACACTAAACAATTCGTTCCCCAATTTAATGCAGCTAATTGAACCGGATATTTATTGATAGCGGTATGATCGCCAAAATCAGCTAAAATTCTGGAAGATAATTGTTCTGTTTTTGTTTGATCCTCTTCCATATCACCCAATACGCTGTTCGCCCAAATACCGATAGCAATTGCTGCAATCAATACAAGTCCAACAACGATGAATATTGCCTTTTTATGTTTCATATCTCAATATTATTTAATTAACTATCAACCAAATATACACAGGCTATCGGCTCAGTTCTCTACTATTTACAATTCGCTCGACCTGCTTTATTATTTGCTGCAACTGTCTCAATAAGCGCAATCTGATCTAGTGCAAGGCAGTTGATGGAAACTGAATCCATCTTGCATCCATTTTTGATCATAAACGAATAAACCTTTCCATAACTACTGACAAATAGCTGTCACTAACCGGTATTATCTTTGTTAAACCCGAGCAGGAAAAGAAATACCAAACAAAAAACAATTCCAGAGCAAAGGCCATTAGTAGGATAACAAATCGAATTTTAAACCATTACAGTAAAAAACATGGACACGTTACAACAATTAAAATCAGAGTTAGCGAGTGAGTATCAAATCACAAAAAACTTTATCGCACTTTTTCCTGAAGGCAAGAATGAATATGCCCCACATGAAAAAAGCATGAAGATGATGCGTCTAGCAACTCACTTAGTCGAAGTTTTCGAATGGCCAAGTACCATTTTAAAAACTTCCGAACTTGATTTTGCTCAAAGTGGTTATGTACCAACAAGTCTATCAACAAGAGAGGACCTATTAAAAAAGCTCGATGAAGATTATGAAGCTGGAAAAACAGCTTTGGAAGGAGCTAAAGAAGAGGACTTGATTCCAAGCTGGACCATCAAAAATGATGGCCATGAATTGGCGAGCTGGAGCAAATATGAAGCTATTCGCCATTCGTTAAATCAGATTACACACCATAGGGCACAGTTGGGTGTTTATTATAGACTCAATAACATTCCTCTACCGGCAAGTTATGGACCTTCTGCAGATTCACAGAATTTCTAAAAGACTAGCTACCCGAATGAAAATACGACATCTACATGTCGTATTTTCATTTTATTCTGGACAATAGGTATGCGCGATAACACCGCCCGGAAAAACCTGCGCATCCACAAGCTTTAGTTCACAGGGTTTGGAAAGACCGTCAAAGATAGATAGTCCAGCTCCTAAAGCAATTGGATGTGTGATCAAATGATATTCGTCAATTAGTCCGGTTTCAATTAAACTTCGCATAAATTCAGCACCGCCATGAGCAACAATAGGACGACCAGACTCCGCCTTGAGTTCCTGTATCCCGCTCAAGAGATCTCCATCAAAAACCCGGGCATCCGTCCAAGAGGAATTCAGCAAATCCCCCTCACGATTGAAGAAATCATCCCCTTGTTCGCTCGACTGTTTGGCATTCAATTTATTCGAAAAGCCTTTGACTGTAGGATTATATCCCCTACGGGTAAAGACAGCTTTGGGGATGTCGTTCATTGCTCCCGCAAAAGGGCTTGTCGCAGCAGGCCAATAAGAGGCCATCACTTCAAAGGTCTTTCGCCCCATAATATGAATACCAGCAGACGCACAGATATTTAAAACCCAAGCCCTAGAATGATCATCACCACTTTTGAACATCCACCCCGTTTCACCATTGACGTCGGCAACAAAACCGTCAATCGAAATAGACATTTTCATTATTAATTTCCGCATAACAAAAAAGGTTAGTTTTTAATACAATAAACCCAATTCCAAATTGGATCAGCATACATCAAAAATAGACCATTGCTTTGACAGTTAATGGGGGACAAATCGTCAATCTTGGAGGGCAATTACGACAGAGCATTGAACTATTCTTTGTTTTCTTCAAGCGAAAGCATAAATTCTAAATAGCACTTTTTCTTCGTGAAATGATTTTCATCCAATAATTTTTTATAGCTTGAAATAGCATTAAATAAAATCTGAAGATTCTCCTCATTGTAATGGTCTACATGGAAATATACGAGTTCATTGTTGACATACTTCTCTAACGATCGAATTAAATCCTCATCCAGCTCCCGACTGCTTTCTGGAAGTGCCAAAAGCAATACAAGCTGCTTTTTCAATTCCTCTTCCCGTCTTTTCAGATCGCTCAGCCTCGCTTCAATAGCTGCAAACGGCACCGTTTGAAAAATAAACTCAGTATTCTCCACCATCTCATTATACCGTACCTGTCCTTCCCCATAATTTTTATCGAATGTGGCAAAGTCATTATATTTTTGCTCAAACTCTTTACCCTTTCCCTGTAAATCGGCCTGCCGTAAAAAGTAAGCATGGATCTGTTGATTATAATCGGTAATTTTCTGCTCTGTAGCAGCTATAGTATATTCAATCCGCTGAAGTAACTCAACCGCATCTGCGGGTTGATATTTCGTACCATCATAGTCAAATGTTTTTAATTTCAGCTCACCCTTGATAATTGATTCAACGACATATTGATCATTTTTCAAACTATTAAGTTCATATAAAGTATCCACTTTACTATCGTCAAATAATTCTTCAAAAGATTGCTTGATTAGTTTTCCAAAAGGTGGAGTGCCTTCTTTCAGTACAGGATGGTTGTAATCGTAGAAATCATTGAACTTTTGATCGAAAGCATATTTATTCATTTTACTTTCAAAATCGGCTCTAAAAGCTGCTATTTCTAACATTGAGGGATTCTGTTCATATTGTACACCTGAGAATAACTTATCAGAAATTGTGTGCGCTACCGCAGCAGCATTGGCAAGCAATTCAATGGCCGGTTCATTTCGGATTTCCTGCTTCACGATATTGAGTTTTTGCAATGCCTTTACCCGATCTTCATCGGATGGATGCGATGACCATTGATTTTCAAGATTTAGCTTCGATTTATCATATTTTTTTAACGTTGACAGTTCAATCTGTGGAAAGCCATCCCGCATTTGGTATTTATTTCGCTCGGCAAACATCAGCATAACATACCTGTGCTCAGGATAAATATTACTGCTCCGGATATTTTCCGAAAATTTGCCATCATAGAAAGTAAGTACATTATTGAGCGCGTGATTTGCAAAGCTTAGCCGCAGCAGTGAGTCTGCCAAGGCCTGAGAGCCAGCAACGTGTGCAGCAATTTCATCCGCATGAAACTCCATCTCACGAGACAAGGCGAGATAATTGAGATTAACATACGTATAGAGATGCTTTAGAATATTTTGAATCTGTTGAATAATAAAAACCGACAGGCTAATAAAGATCGCCGAATAACCACTGATATTTCCCCATTTCTCAAACATATTGTCAAGCGATTCGTTCTTATACAGCATGTTGTAGATAATTTGATTGACGTGGTAAACATAGCTCCCCACTTTCATGCTCTTCTGCGAGAAATGTCCAAATTCATGGGCAAGAATAGCCTTTAATTCTTGCTGCGTGACCGAATTTACTAAACCAACACCAATCTGTAAATTCTTTCGAATGGGAAGGAACATACTCCAGAAATTCGAATCATAAAACACAGATGCATTGACATCATGTGACAGAAAAACTTTCTTTGGAAAACTTGTATGAACCTCATTCACCACTTCATGGATCAAGGCAAATAATTGAGGCTCGTCGCGTTCAGATATTTGCGTAAGATGACCCGTCTCCACTTTTGTTGACGCAAAAACAAATTTCAATAAAAAGAATAATATGGTAAGTCCCGAACCGAATAAACCCAAACATAACACGGCTGTTAAAAACATAGGTTTAGATGCAAATATCAATACACCTTATAAGGTAAAACCAACAGTAATACCTATCGCCAGAATAAGTAGAATAATATAAGTGATTGCGAAGACAATAATGGATATTATTGTTTTACGCGCATGTTTCTTAAAGTTTGCAGAGACTTGTACTTTCATAAACCTGTTAATAAAGAAAGGGTTAATAGATAACATAAATCTATTAAATAAAATTCATTTACCTAAAGGTTTATAAAAGATAAAAACAAAAAAGATCAACTGTTAACGACAAGGACCAACAACAGCGAAGCTCGGCGATGAGTCGGCTATTTAATATCCCTTTTCTAAAGAAACTTCATTAAGTAAAGAACGCCCTTCGCTCATCCTTATATAATTATCCACAACCTGTTCAACCGAGGATCTTATGTTGGTTCTGCTAGCCACATGAGGCGTTATAAAAATAGATGGACAGTCCCAAAATGGATGATCTTGCGGTAACGGTTCTTTATGAAATACATCAAGATAAGCCGCCGCAATTTTTTTCTCTGCAATTGCATCCAGTAAATCATTTTCTATGAGATGTTCACCTCGACCAACGTTAACTAATACAGCTTCTTTTCGACACAAATTGAATAGGCTATGATTTAAAATTCCTTTTGTTGCATCTGTCAGAGGGAGGACATTAACAACAAAATCTGCGTCTTCTACGGCGGTGCTAAGTCCATCCATTCCGGTAAACGAGCTGACACTCTGTAGATTTTTAGGCGAACTAGACCATCCGTTTACGTTAAATCCCAACTGAGCTAACCGTTCCGCCACATAACCGCCAATTTCCCCTAAACCTAAAATAGTAACCTTAGTTTCTCCAATTGATTTGTATAACAAGGGACGCCAATGTTTCTTTTCTTGTCCCTTTATATACGCCGAAAACTTCTTCATTGAATACATTAAACAGGTCAAAATATGCTCAAACATATCGCTTTTCAACATGGGATCGATAATCCGACAAATATGGAGATGTGATGGGATATCTTTCGGAAATAGGTGGTCAATTCCGGCTCCCCCTGACTGGATAACTTTTAAGTTGGGAAAATGAGTATAATAATCTATCTCAGGTTTCCAACAAAGCGCAAATTCAACCTCCTCATAATTTTCGATTTCAGGGAAGATCTCTACTTTTATTTTAGGTAGATGTTGATTGATTTCAACCTTCCACTCTTCGGCCCTGGCTCTATTCAGTATCAATGCTATACTCATATTTCGTTCGTTTACACGAAAATAACATTTATCCTAAAAAAGACAATGGACTTATCCTAGAATAAGTCCATTGTCTTTTTGGGTTGATTCACCTACCGGATAGCATCCTTATTCAAGAAGAAAAATGCTATTTATAGCCTGGATTTTGTTTCAGGTTATCTCCGTCTTTATTATTCAGCTGAATTTCAGTTAGTGGAATAGGCAATAAGACATTATAATCCTGAAAACCAGTCGTTATCTTATTTGCTGGACCGGAATCACCGTTAAGTAAAATACGTTCCTTCAATTTATTCATTCTGACTAACGTCATTCGACGATTCTCCTCTGAAATCAGTTCACGAGCTCTTTCGTCTAGAATAAAATCAATCGTTAATTGACTGGCAGCGACTTTTCCCAATTGATTATTACTGGACTCCACACGTGCTGCTTTGAATGAGCGGTCTCGCAGTTTATTGATATCCTCTGCGGCACCTGCGGTATTTCCCTGACGCAAACGAGCTTCAGCCCGTAGCAAGTAGGTTTCTCCAAATCTCATGACAGGCCAATCTTTTACCAGTGCATAGCCAAAATCGTCTAATGGATCATAACCGCCCCATTTCGTTGGAAAAGGATACCACACTTCCAAACTATCGGTTCGGAAAGGGACAACTTTATCCCCTGTTTTGATGACAACATTTTTAATTCCGGCACCTTTTGCTACCCGAAATCCATCCACGTCAACACCAATTTCTGCACTAAAGTTTGGACGATTATAATTCGTTGTACGTCGAATATTGAAATTACTATTTCTGATATCTCCCTTTAGACCTTGCCAGACCTTATACTTCATAAAATTGCTAAGTCTTAACCGGCCATTTCCTCTTCCACCCAATGAATCGGCATTAACCATCCCATCCCATTTGTGATAAGCCGGCTGCCATACCCGACGTTGTTGGGGGTTATCAATAGTACCACCATTTACTTCTCGATTCAGCTCTACTTCAAAAGTCCAGATCGCCTCGGTGTTTCCCTGTCCACGACGCATATTACCCTGCCGAAACATATCTCTAAAATAATCACCGCCTTCGGACAGATATTTTCCGTAACGTGCTTCGATCAGTTTATAATTACCGCCATCGATTATAGCCGTTGCCATTGCTTCTGCCTGTGCCAAATAGCTCGCATCCCGCATACCTATTCGTAAAAAAGCTTCTGTAGCAAGCTGTCTTGCCATATCTTTGTTAATGCGGCTAGGCGCACTGGCTTTTCCAAGATCAGGAAGTTCTTTAATAGCATAATCCAAATCCTCGATTATAACTTTGTCAATTTCTGCGACTGAGGTCCGTGTATAATTAAATGAAGGTACTTTGATCGAACTTGTCAACAGAGGCACATCACCCCAAAGGGTAACAAGCATATTATAGGCATAAGCGCGAAAAAATCTTGCCTCGGCAGAAGCTTTCGCATTACTATCCCCCACGCCATCTATCACAAGGTTTGCATTATTAATAAATGCATAACATTTTTCCCATAAAAAGCTTACGCCTCCATTTTCGGAGTTCAGATCGGCATACTGATAAAAAGGATTTTCGACTCCCTCAGTTGATCCAGCGCTGGTAATATCTGTCCCAATCTGCCAACAGGAAAGAAATCCTTGTCTGCCACTATATCCCCAGAGCTGCGCAAAATTGTAGTGTAAGCCTAACAATCTGTTCTCAACCGTAGTCGGATCAACATTGGTAGCGTCGTAACTTGAATAGGGTTTCTCGTCCAAATAGCCTTTACCACAGGAGCTGGCTCCTACGGACAACAAAGCCAGCATGGAAAATAAAGTTGTATAATTGTTTATCGTCTTTTTCATGTGTATATAATTGATTTTGAAAAATGATGCGGGATCGTTAAAAACTAAGGTTAATCCCTAAAACATAAGTCCTGACCATTGGGTAATTGATATTATCATTTCCAGATCCACGTGTAATATCGCGCGCCTCCGGATCCCAGCCCAACCAGTTGGTCCAGGTATACAAATTGCGGCCACTAGCATATACTGTCAGCCCCTGTACACCAATTTTTTCGACAAGCTGTTGTGGCATTGTATAACTTAAGGTCACATCTTTCAAACGGGTAAAACTCGCATTTGAGGGGAAACCATAACCATGAATATTAGAGTGATTACCCAGAGAACGCCATTCGTTGCTTTTGTTTTCTGGCGTCCAATACCCGAGTGCAGCAGGTGTACTGCGACGGCCCATCTCATCCGACGCACCGCCGATTTGTGGATTGTTACTTAATGCCCCTTGCACTGTATTGATAAAAACATTGAGTGTAAATGCCTTGTAAGTAAACGTGTTGGTCAAACCTGCGGTCCACTTCGGTGCAGTCTGTCCCAGAACAGATCGATCACCATCATCAATTTTTCCATCAGCATTGAGATCGGCCAATTTAAGATCTCCCGCTTGCGCAGCATCATCCCAACCTTTATTCGCACCAGATGCAATCTCATCCTCCTGCCAAATCCCAACTTTCGTATAATCATAGATAACACCTAGCGGCTGCCCTATAAACCACCTATTGCCTAGATCGTCTTTACCGTTGCCATATACTTCAGTAATCTTATTTTTATTACGAGAGAAAACCAATGTACTTGACCAATTAAAATGATCCTTTACGATATTTTTGGTATTCAAAGTCAGGTCGATACCTTTATTTTCAATTTTACCAATATTCGAGTACATAGTAGCAAAACCAGTTAATTTGGGTAAAGCTTGTAGTAGCAGTAGATCATATGTACTGGACTTATAGACATCAATACTACCGGAGATCCGATTATTAAATAGTCCAAAGTCGACACCGGTATTTAATCCTTTTGTTTTCTCCCACTGCAGATCATAATTGCCCATCAAGGTTCGAATAGTTAAGGCTGTATTCGACAAGCCATTCATTGCCATTGGGTTTGAGTCCATTAAAAATTGAGTGCGATAAACAGGAATAGCCTCATTTCCAGAAAGGCCATAAGAAATACGCCATTTTAAGTTACTGACAATATGTTTGGCGTTTTGCATAAAGGATTCATTGTGAATATTCCATGCCGCAGCTGCGGATGGAAAAGCACCATATTTATTGTTTCTTCCAAAAACAGAAGCGCCATCCCGGCGAACGGTCAAGGTCAACATATAGCGACTATCATAAGCATAATTTAAGCGACCCATTTGTGAGATTGTTCGATATAAATCTGCCGTCGAAGAAACCTTTTGTGTCGACGCCGCCCCTAAATTACCCCAACCAAGTGCATCATTGGGAAATACCTCGCCTGTCGCAATCGACTGTTGCCAATATTTGCTTTTAGCGGCATATAGCCCCGTAAAGTCAATATGGTGCTTACCAAAGTCTTTGACATAAGTCAATATATTTTCTACGGTATACGTCTGTGTTTCACTATTGGTAATGCGTCCAAGACCGGCAAAATTATAGACCGATTCGCCTTCATATTCATTGTTCCTGAGCGGTACATAAGAATAACCTGCATTCAATTTATACTTTAATCCAGCTAATGGTTTGTATAATTCGCCAAAATTTAAATCGGCATAGCCATTCAATGAAATATTAAATTGTCGGCGTTGTGGATCCAAGGTCGTTGGCAACAATGGATTGGACCATAATTGCTCCGAATACATGGGGTATTGTGTCAACGAACCATCTTCGTTATACATTCTAGCATAAGGACTCATTGCCGCAGCCTGCAAAAGATTCGCCCGACCGCCATCTCTATTGTGTGCAACGATAAATGAAGATGTACCTACAGATAGATATTTGGTGGCCTTAAAATCGGTATTTGTCCGAAAGGAGTAACGTTTGTAATTGTACCCCAGCAAGACTCCTTTTTCATTTAAATAATCGCCTGACACAAAATACTTGGCATTTTCACTTCCGCCCGACAAACTTACGTTGTGGTTTTGCACAACACCTGTCTGCATCACCGCATCCAACCAATCTGTCGTCACTCCATTTGTATAATTGTCATATTCGTATTGATTACGTACCGGACCGCCGTTATATAAACTAGTGTTCGTGATACGCGCATATTCCGCATAACGTTTTAACAGCTCTTCGCCAGAAACCGGTTCGAGGATGTGCGCGACATTCTCCACCCCGCCATAACCACTGTAACGAATCGAAGGCTTACCTGTTGTTCCTCTCTTTGTTGTAATCAATATGACACCATTAGAGCCATTTACACCATAGATAGCCACTGCTGAAGGATCTTTAAGTACTTCTACCGATTCAATGTCATTAGGATTAATATCATTGATGGAACCATCTGTTTTTGTCAAGGGAATTCCGTCCACCACAACATAAGGCTCCGTTGTCGCACTGATTGAGTTTCTTCCTCTTACCTGCACCGAAGGTGCATCCCCGGGAATGGATGAGGCCTGAGAGACAGTCACATTGGACACAGCCCCCTGAATCGCCTGCATCACATTGTTCACAGGAATTTTTGAAAGACGGTCTTTGGGAACTGAGGCTACTGATCCTGTTATATCCGATCTTTTCTGGCTACCATAGCCCACCACAACAAGCTCTTCCAAAACATTTTCTGAAGGCAAAAGTGCAATGTCTAAATTGGCCTGCTGCCCAACCGTAATCTGCTTTTCCTGAAATCCAACCGATGTGATGATTAAAGTACTTCCAGCGGATGCTTGAATCACAAAATTCCCTTGAGCATTTGTCTGTACCGTTTCTGTCCCACCTTTGACACGGATTGTAACCCCTGCAATCCCCTTTCCTGAAGTGTCTTTAATTATCCCCTTCACATTTGTGCTTTGCCCATAACTGGACATAGCTATCAAAAAAAGGCTATTCAATAAGAGTCCTCTTTTTGTGTATCTGTTATAGTAATGATTTAACATAGTTTATTTAATAATTGATTTGGTTAGAATATTATTTTCTAAATATTTCTGGAATCAACCTAGCAATGCCAGAATGTCCATTGGATATTCTTCTCAATTTGGATTCATAGCTTGTTGTTTATAATTGGTGTTCTTGTTTTACTGGAGAATAGCGCGCACATTTTCCGTGTAAACAAGCAAATAATTTCGTCAGACAGTACCGTTAGACTTAGGACAAAAGTAGCTCTGAAGTGAAATCAGTGTGTTTAATTTTAGTTCAATTGAGTTGAAATTTGCTTCAAAACACCGAAAAAAGCCGTTATCGAACCTTTTTGAGATTCTATTGACGCTGTACTATTGCTCACAATTGAACGTTCAGTAAAGACTCGAAAAAGAAGATTCAAGCCTTGTGAGCCACAGCTAATTGAAATAAAACCGCAGCAGAGTACCTTTAAAATTAAATAACAAAGGGGCAGTCCAATTCTGGACAGCCCCTCCCTGACATTAAAGCAGTACTTATTTTATCAAGGTATCAAACACTTGTCTTTCTCCATTTTGCCACCGGATCTCCACTTTCTTATCCGTCGCTTTCAATTGTGGAAACAGCTCTTCATTTGCCCATTTTTCCCCTGACTTTTTCCACAGCTGCAAAGTGACATACCATTGTTCTCGCGGTCTCCCCTCTCTGACAAAACAGTTCAACACAGCACTCTCCTCGGCTACAGGATGAAGCCCATAACAACTTACGCTTTCTATTCCCTGCCAGCCCATTAGCCGCACCATAGCCAATTGGTACTCACCATTGTCTAAAATCATCGCCTCCTGTCCTTTATACTGAAGTTTATGCGTATGAATGGGCTTATCTTTCCATTTTGGAAGGGCGTAGTGTCCTAAACGAAAGACCAACGGTTTGTCGGAAAGGACTTGATCACATCTCAAAAATCCATTTGCCAATGTCATCTCCGATAAGGCCAAATGCACCGTCGTGTCCGAGGCTAAGGTTGCCAAACGACGATATATTCCCTGCTCATAACCTTTAAATTGATAAATACGAAGTGATTCCCATTTCTTCAAACCGTTTTGAAAGGTGTAATTCATCGAAATTTCTCCGTTCTTTCCATCGGCCTGCCAAGGAAATGCACTGCTATAGGATAGCTTATTATAATTTTCTGTTCCTTGGTAATAGCCTACTTTCTCGCTTGAGTTCCAAGAGCGAATTTCAGAGGCGCCGATCTTATCATAATCAGTTATGAGGATTTCAGCACCTTTAACATAGGTATTTAATGTCTTCGCTTCAGGAATTTGATTATCCCACGCACCTAAATTTTCCGGTGCCGTCCAAAACCTACTACTTTTAGGAACTAAAAGACCTAGAAAAAACTTTCCTAACCAGTATGCGCTTCCCCGGCAGCTATACTCCTGTACTGCAGGATCAAAAGCACCATAAAAACCAAGATTTGGAACACCATCTGAAAGAAAATCGGGGTTTTCTAAAAACTGTAACAGCGTGCCGGATGCAATTCTTCGCATCCAACCATAATTAATGGACGGATCACCCAATAACCCCAATAACGGAAAGGGTACAGCGGCCCCCATACGATAAGAAATACTACGCCCCCACATAATCATTTCGCCATTGCGGCTGAATAAATAAGGATAGCTTTTAACAACGTCATGTAGATTTGCTTTAAATTGAATGGCAAGTTCAGGATACATTGTCGCGCCATAGTAATTTGCCCATAGTGTCCCATAGAGCTGAAAAGCCCACATACTGTAGTAATCATAATATGGACTGTCATTATACCAACCATCGCCATGATAGTCCTTTAAGCATTTTTCTAACAGATCCCTGAGATAATCTTCTCGAACAGCATAGCCTCTACTTTTAAAAAAACTTAGAATCATAATATTGAAAAAGCGCCAATTCATCTCTATTGTTGGTCCATTGCCATAACTTAGCATGGTCTGTGCGAGTGCATTTTTGGTATGTTCCGGCAAAGGATCCCACAGCACTTCCGGAGCGGCCATCAGTGCGACAGCTAAACCACCAAATTCCACCAGCTTTTGACTTGGTCCTCCATCTGTGGGAAGTGGGGCAATATAACTTTCAGAACTCTCATTCAATAGACATTCCAGTTGATGCCGATAATAATCCGCCACACGAATATCTCGAATCTTATAGTCAGCATTTTCCTTTAAAAGGGGGACAGCTATGAAAAGCGTGCGGCACAGCCCCTCTAATCGTTCCGTTTCGTTGTGCACCCCATCTCTGGGATAGCTCCGTCCAGGCTGCTTGGCAAATAACATGGGACTATTAAGATCCTGAACTTTCGAAAAAGCGCCCTCTAACAAATAGGATGCCGCATCCAACCAATGCTGGCGTGTCAGACCAGTATAAGGGCTTCTTTTAAAATCTGGATTTTTCAACTCAAAAACCGCTTTTTTCTGCGCCCGTACAACCGTTCCGATCATAACAAAAAGCCAAACTAGCATCAAAATTCGAGGCATTCGCTGTCTTATTTTCATATTTTTAATTTCTCCATTTTTTTCTAGTTTTATCGCGCCACTCCAGTACTTTAACGGCTGTCGGAGCTGTTTCGGTTAATCCTTCGCCATCTTTTTGCACCGTAGCCTGTACGAATAGTGCTATCTTGCGTTTTTTTTGCCAAAGCTCAGTATCGTAAGTAGGTTCCCAAGATCCCACAGATTCATCACAAAGATCAACAAGGTCAGTTGCCTCTTGCTGCATCCCCCGCAAGGTCAGAATCGATGGCCGATATCCCCGTTCCTGGTCCCGAAAGATCAGCGTTAAGGCAGTTCTATTGTCTTTGCCCCGGACCAATATCTGCGGTCTAGCGATAGGAATCTCTTTTGTTCCACCACCACTTAAGCTAAATGGAGTCTTTCTAAAATCAAAAGATCGGACTTTCCATTCCCCATCCTGCAAATAAATAACTTTATACTGCGGAATCTGAGATCCTGGATCACGCCAATAGCTTGCTATAAAAGGATTTCCCTTGTCGTCAGCAGCAATCGATGTCTGATTAATCAGTTCGTGCTGCTGTGGGATACGAGCCGCATATTCTACGGTAGAGGCATTTATCGGCAGATTATATCTCGTTCCATTGCTGTTCTCCCAGGTTAATCCGCCATCTTTTGAGCAGGCATAAGCCATATCATGATTGCTTGCCACATCCGGGTTTTCACGCCAGACCCAGGATAGATGTATCGTTCCCTGATGATCGACATAACTTTGCCAATACGCATTTCTCTTTCCTTCACCATCAATCAAGTTGCTATGAATACGTTTCCATTGCTGCTGTTTCATATCATAGCTATTCACCACGAGATTGCCGTTGCCCGATCCCCCGTCTCGATATAGAAATAACAGCTGGCCATTGGGGAGTTTTAAAAATTCGGGGTAAGTCACTAGTGTCTCATCTCGACCTACCATAAACTGCTCGTAACCAAGAACGAGGCTGTTTGGATGAAGAGAACGTGCATACCTCAATCGACTGTTATGCTGATCCCAGCATACGTGAAGATATCCAGCCTTATCCACCATGATGCTGATAACATTGTGCGCATCTTTGGCATTGCCGGTATAAGCGGTACGGCGTAGCTGCCAAGCCTTCCCCGATAGCAGACGTCGACCTAAGACGACATATCCCTCGTCGTCATAATAAGCTATATACTGATATTTACGGTCGCTTGTTAAGGAATTCTTGCGAAATACAGCCGTATTAACCGTATTCTTTGCCCATCCGCTCCCAGCTATTGTTTCCTTAATTTTTTGTCCCTGCACCTGACAGAGAAATAATAGGGATGTACAATAGAGCATCCCTATTCTTAAAATTTGACTAAGATATCTTTTCATTCATTTTTTTAATTGAGCCCACCTCGTTTCATCGATGCTGTATTAGTGAATGCCCTTACTATGGTCTGAGTTCCAATCCTGTCCTGACCAGATACGTTTGGCACTCCAGTCAGTAACTTCACTTGTCCAGAAAGGATCATCATCCGGTAGCCCCAAAGGCAAAAAAATCACCGAACAGAGGTAAGGACTTCCCTGATTATTATAAGAGTCGGCGAGACCAGGTTGACTGCCGTACATGCCCAATGTCAACCAGCCATTTTGATAAGTACTTGGATTCTCTGTTGTTTTTTTTAATACAGCAGACAGGGCACCACGCACCTGCCCGTTTGTCAGTTCTCTTGGAAGCCGCTTCTTAAATGCCATGTCTGCCAAATGATGGAAGGCCGCAGCCCGATAAATTACAGATCTTCCTGTCGGAGGAAAACTACCGTCGGCATTGATCAGCCGCTCTTGAATAATAGCATAGCGTTCGTTTCGAAGTTTGATTTTCGCAAACATGTTATCATAGTTCTGGGTTTTCAATTGGATCAAATCCATGATACCCGCCAAAAAAGGATGAATAACATAACTATTATAATAATCGAAAGCATACTGTGGACCATCCATATACATACCATCACCAACATACCATTGCTCCAGTTGTTGCAAGGCGTAGTCGACGCGCATTGCATCCCAATCCTCCGAATATTTGGCTAAGAACACTTCGTTCATCGCCGAGAAAAGCAACCAATTTGAATATGCGGGACGAAATTGCCGCGTAATCTTTATCGATGCAATCAAATTCTTTCTGGTTTGCTGATCAAGGTGATCCCACAGCCACGGACTTCGCATAAAGCCTAAAGCAATAAAGGAGGCATCCACAAGCTGTTGCCCCCCGAGATCAAAACGCATAAAATCCCTTGCATTACTATCCAACGCATTTTTAAGTGCTTGAATTGTCCAAGTTCTATATTGATCACGTAGCTTTCTTTCAGCCACAGAACCACCATTCAGTGAAAGCCAAGGGGCTATACCTGACAATGCTCGTCCCAATACCTCAACATATTGCACCTTTATACGATGCTCCCTGTTATCCACACGATTTGATGTCATCTGAGGCATGTTTAATCGCAGGCTATCATGCGCCAAACTCCGCAAAACCGGACGCAACATACGGTCCATTTCTTGAAGCCAAAAAGTCCTTCCGGTCTCCTTATTACCAGTAGATTTCTGCTTTACAATTTGCCCACGGACAAATTGAACCGCCAACAGCAACAGGAAAAAAGGTATAATTCGCATCTTAATTTTCATAGTCTATTTTATTTTTTATCCAGATAACGATACATTTCTGTACCCGCCAATAAGAATGCGCCTACACCAAATGGAGCGGTAGAATTGGCATCAACTACCTGTCCGGGGATAGCTTTCTCACCGATAGGTTGTACATATCCGATTCTTCCGTCATCTTGTAGCGAAACTTCACTCAAGTAATGCCAGCCTTTAAGCGCTGCCTGGGAAAACTTCGGATCAATGAGTATATTTTCGTTGATTCCCCAAAGTAAACCATAAGTAAAGAATGCGGTCCCGCTAGTTTCCCTCCCGGGTGCATGATCCGGATCCAACATGCTCCGTGTCCAGAACCCTTCGTCCTGCTGGCAGCTTATGATCGCAACCGCCATTTCTTTGAATCTTTGATGATAATAATCGTAATGTTTATCCTGCTTGGGTAGATCTTGAAGAACTTTCGCCAAGGCTGCGAACACCCAGCCGTCACCTCGCGCCCAAAAATCCTTTTTGCCATGAAGGCTTTTGTGTTTCGGATAAACATATTTTGCATCACGATAGTATAACTTATCCGTCTTATCGAACATCATACTATCCGCGTAGCACAAATAGGTATACATCTTATCCAGATAAAGTGGATCTTGGGTCAATTTGTACATTTTGGTCATGACAGGCATGACCATGTAAAGACCATCAGCCCACCACCAATAATCAGTATGAGGTGAATGGATCTGATAGTCCATAACTTCTTTGGCCCGGGCTATCTTTTCTGGACTTGGCGATAGATTATAAAGATCAATATAGGTCTGGAAACAAATCTGCCAATCTCCAAAAAGAACATAATCATCCGTTTCACCATAGCTATATTTCCAATGTTGCTTGTCGGTTGATTTAGCGCCTTTCCAACCATTGAACTTTGCCCAATCTTCAGAATATTTCAGATCACTTTTCGACCTGGAAATCTTATAGAATTCCATATTTCCAGTATGGTAGGCCGCCTGATCCCAAAATGCCCAAACCTCGGGCTTGTGATTCGATTGCCAATACCGGTTTGCACTTTTAAGTTGAGAAAGGACAACTTCTTTTTTTAGTTTCTGTCCAAAAGAGAAATGTCCGATAAACAATAGGCATAAAATAAAATTGATACGCATGTCTTAAGATTTATAATTTTTGATTCCCAAACCGGGATAAACAAAACTACTTCAAATCAATATGGAAGATGTTTGAATAAAGACTAATCATGACCCAAAATGGGATCAATTTAGGTCTAGAAGGCCCATCTATCGTGTTTAAGAGCTCTATTTCAAATAAGCGTACAATATACACTTATTTAAAAAAACATTTGTATCTTTAATCAATATAAACCTAAAAATATTCAGTTGGTCTCTTTCTTTTCGCGATACGATACGGATATTATTGAAGCACAATTACACCGCAGCAGGGTTACCTCCTAAGAGATGGAGCACAGAACCTGTTACTGGGATAAGAAATTTACCTAAACTGGATTGGACAGGTGGAATTAAAAATTATTAAGATGAATGCAAGTATAAAGCAGATTATTACATTTTTATATCTATCTCTATCCCTAGTAACTTTTGTCTTTAGCCAACAAATGGGACTCAACCCTGTGACAAAAAATTATGAGCTTCCCTCTCTAACGATCAATCAGACTATTCAGGATCAAGAAGGCTACATCTGGTTTGCATCCACACAGGGATTAAGCCGCTATGATGCCTATAATATCCTGAATTTTAAACTAAAGGATGCTACCGGAAAAGTGACCTCCCAGCAAGCGATCCGGACGCTTATAGAACTAGAAAATAAACTGATTTTGGGCGGTGAGAAAGGTGTCTACGTATTAGATAAGCGTAACTATAAAGTATTCCCCCTAAACGATCCACGTGTAGCAACCGTCCGTGTCAATGCATTGATGGTTGACCATTCAAAACGACTTTGGATCGGCACAGATAATGGTATTTTTATTTATAACAGTGATTTACAACCTCTGACAGAAGCCCAAAGTTCATATATCCTGAACAGTACCATGCGAGGCAAAACGATTAATACAATATTTCAAGATAGCCAAGCGCAGATTTGGATCGGTGTCTGGGGATCTGGCTTATTCAAACTCAGTCCGGAGAACAAAACACTTCACGCCTACCCTAGACTGGGCCAGCGCAACAGTCCCTTCAAACTCATGGAAGATGATCACGGACAATTGTGGATATGTACTTGGGGTGATGGAATATATTTGTTCAATCCAAAAGAGTCAAACAATCCATATACGGAAATTGAAATCAAAAACAAACGCCGTCATGTAGGTAAAGAAGATCTTTTTTACAATATCATTCAGGATCAGAGCCGTCATTATATTTGGATTCTCTCTTTCTCAGGCATATCAACACTTCAGTACAAAAATGGTCAATTGCAAGAAATCGACCTTTCTAACCACTTCAATAATACGACGAATATCTTCAACGATATTTATCAAGATAAAAACGGCACCTTATGGCTAGCCGTCGGAGGGAAAGGAGTATCGATGTTTACTTTTGATAAACCAATTGTTAAAAACTATAGTTTCAAAAAAATCAAAACATTGTACAGTATCGCTCCAAACCTAAATATGCTTTATCGAGATCCTAATGGCATCTTATGGTTTAATCTCGAAAGGTTTGGATTTGGTAGTCTCTCCACAAAAACAAATCAGTTAAATACATATAGTAATTCCAATTTTAGGGACTTGATTTCTATACGTGCGGTTACTTGCGCCACAGATTTTAGACAAGAACTTTGGGTAGGTTCAGCGTATGAACCGTCAATTAATGTCTTTCAAAAGACAAACAATAATATCAAATTCTTACGGAAGATAGATTTAACCCAACATGTCGACCATCGGGGGATACCCTCTTTTTTCTTTACAGATAAAGAAAATCGGCTTTGGATCGCAACAACACAGGGTCTGCTCCTGAAAAGGTCGGAATCGGAAAACATCACAATTATTCCCCAAATAAAGGATCAACCAGTAGCTATTGCACAGGGCAATCAAAACCATATTTGGATTGCAACCAAAGAAAATGGAATCTATTGTATCGATAACCATAATTTCCAGTCCATACTCGCTCATATTGGTAAAGAGACTTCGGGCTTAAAAAGCGACCAGATTGAAACAATGGATATTGATCATAATGGCAATTTATGGATTGGTACGAAAGATAATAGACTGTTGAACTATCAGGTCGCTAACCAAAAAGTATCAGAAATCGCAAATAATACATTATTTGAGAAAAACCAGCTTCTAGATGTTATCTGTCTTGATCGTTATACTTGGTTATCTACTACGCGTAATTTATACAAGATTAGCAACTCTAACAAGAACATCAGTGAATTTTCTGCTTCCGACAGCCTTCAGGTCAACATGTTTTCAAAGCGGGCCTTTGCCGTGGATAAAACCTCCAATACAATTTATTTTGGTGGTTACAACGGTATAGTTCAGCTCAATGACCATAGCATTTTACCTAATTTCAAAGAAAAAGTTCTTATTTCGGACATAAAAATTAATAATAAGTCCATTATCCTAGAATCAAAACCGGGAATATTCAGTGATGTCCCCCCTAAATTGACGCTGAATCCCCAAGATCAAAACATTGAAATATCCTTCTCCACCCTGCCTTTTACGCAGGAAGGAAAAATTCGTTATGCTTATAAATTAGAAGGTGTTGACAAAGAATGGATCTACGCCCCTCGAGATCGCATCTTTGCAACATATAACAATTTAAGCAAAGGGAGCTATAGATTTTTAGTCAAATCGACGGACTTGTACAATAAGTGGAGTACAACTTTTACTCAAATTGAAATCATAAAGAAACCTTCATTCTACGAAAGCAATTTAGCTTACTTTTTATACGCATGTGTTTTCGGGGGGATTGTCTTCTTTTTTATAAATTATTCTTTTAAGCGTTTAAAATTGAGCGGTGATCTAAAAATTGCCCAAATTGAAAAAGAAAAGACTAAGGAACTAACACAGTCCAAACTCAGTTATTTTACCAATATTTCACACGATTTGCTCACGCCGCTAACTATTATATCCTGTTTAGTTGATGATGTTCAGATGACTACGAAAAATAATTTGGAACAATTTGATAAAATGCGCCTTAATCTAAGCCGTCTAAAACGGTTGCTCCAACAAATCTTAGATTTCAGAAGAATGGAAAACAACGGCATGAAGCTACAAATAAGTGCATCCAATTTCCCCTCTTTTGTTACTCAATTGGGAGCCATGCATTTTGGTCCAATTGCCAAAAAGAAAAACATCGATTTTGAAATTCAACATGGAGACTGTCCCGAAATCCTTTTCTATGACATCGACAAAATCGACAAAATTCTTTTCAATCTCCTATCAAATGCATTTAAATATACCGAGCAAAGTGGAAAGGTTACGCTTTCTTATCATGTAGAAGAAGGAATAGATTCCAATAGACTCTTCATTTATGTTCGTGATAATGGCGTAGGAATATACCCCGAAGACGTCGATAAAATTTTTACCGCCTTCTACACCAATAATTCTACAAAACATCTTGAAAGTAATGGTATTGGACTTTCGGTAACGAAACAACTGATAGAGGCTCATTATGGTGTAATCCATGTGGAGAGTCAAAGAAGTATCGGAAGTATGTTTCAGATCACCATTCCAGTAGATAAACAATACTACTGTAAGAAAGGAATAGACGTGATGGAACAACCTTTTACCGAAGAAATTAAAGCGACCATTATTGAGTCTAATGCCGTCGATCAGCCTCTATCAAAAAATATATTACAGCCCAGACTTAACCTACTTTTAGTGGAAGATAATGAAGAGCTTCGTGCAACCATGGCTAGAATTTTAGCCCACAATTATCAGGTCCATATCGCAAATAATGGTCTTCAGGGATTGGAAGTACTCGAAAACACAGAAATTGATATTATTGTAAGTGATATTATGATGCCCGAACTCGATGGTCTCAATTTTTGTAGAACCATAAAATCAAACGCAGAGCTCAACCATATTCCCATTTTGCTCTTAACGGCCAAAAATAGCATTGAAGATCGTATTGAATGCTATCAAGCAGGTGCCGATGGTTATATTAGCAAGCCCTTTGAGATTAAAGTCCTAGAAGCCAAAATCCAAAGCTTCATCATCAATAAACGCTGCCGTCAACTCGTTTTCCAAAATAATACACAGATTAATATAGCAACACTTGATCACACGCCATTGGATGAAAAGTTTGTGCACAAGATGATTCAGGTTATCCAGCAACATCTTTCGGACGATCAATTTGATGTAGTCAAACTTGGAGATATACTAGGCTTGTCCAAGTCAACATTATATCGAAAGACAAAAGTTTTATTGAATGTATCTCCCAGCGAATTTATTAAAAACATACGCCTAAAACATGCTTGTCAAATTATGGAAAAAGATCGGTCCATCTCAGTGAGTGAAGTGGCTTTTGAGACTGGTTTTTCAGATCCACGTTATTTCGCGACCTGCTTTAAAGCAGCGTTTGGTGTAACTCCAAGTGAGTTTCAAAAAAATAAAGAGGCAAACACCTTTATTCCCTTATAGTTGTGAATAGGAAATAAAACAAAAATAACCCGGTTTTCATTGTATTTTTATCGTAAATTGGTAGATGACTTCCCTAAACAAAGATCAAGATGGCACTTAGAAACCGAATTATTCTCATCAGTTTAATCCTTTTTAAATTCATCATTCAATACCAGTTGATCAGTCCGACCTATGAATTGCAACGTGATGAATTTTTACATTTAGATCAAGCGAACCATCTTGCCTGGGGATTCCTTTCTGTTCCGCCACTAACATCTTGGATCTCCTATCTGATCAAATTATTGGGTAATTCTGTTTTTTGGATCAAGTTTTTTCCAGCACTTTTTGGAGCCCTCACGATTCTTGTTGTCTGGAAAACAATAGAGGCTCTAAAAGGTAATCTTTTTGCCCGAGTCTTCGGATGCTGTTGCATCATGTTTTCTGTCTTATTTCGTTTGAATGGTCTATATCAGCCCAATTCCTTTGATGTCCTCTGCTGGACTTCCATATATTATCTCATTATCGAATATTTAATTAGTAGACAATCTAAGTGGCTATTCTACATAGCCGTTGTATTTGCATTTGGATTTTTGAATAAATATAACATCGCATTTCTGATCTTAGGCCTGATCCCGGCAGTCGTCTTGGTTCGAGAACGAAAAATCTTTGCCGAAAAAAAGTTATATTATGGGATACTCATCGCTATACTGATTATCCTTCCAAATTTAATATGGCAGTACCGCAATAACTTCCCTGTATTTGTTCATTTCAAAGAACTTCAAGATACGCAGCTTGTACATGTCAACAGGTGGAGCTTTATGAGATCTCAGTTTCTATTTTTCTTCGGGACCTTTCCTGTAGTCATTTTAGGTCTCTATGCACTCCTGAAATACCCTGTATTTAAAACATTCCGCCTATTCTTCTATTCTTTCTTTATCACCCTCGGAATTTTCCTACTACTGAGAGCAAAAGACTACTATGCAATAGGTCTCTACCCAATATATTTTGCTTTTGGCGCAGTCTATATTTCATCACTTTTGGAAAATAAAACCGGTCAAATTTTAAAACCTATTTTGATCGCTTTAACGGCTATCCTATTTCTTCCGATCTACAATATTGCATTCCCCAATAGAAATCCCGCCTATTTTGTGAACCATCCTGATAAATATAGGAAATATGGAATGTTAACATGGGAAGATGGCAAAGAGCATCCACTTCCACAGGATTTTGCAGATATGCTGGGATGGAAAGAACTTGCCCAAAAAGTCGATAGTGTGTATGACCAAATACCCAAATCGGAAAATACCCTTGTACTTTGCGACAATTATGGTCAGGCCGGTGCGATCAACTATTATTCCAAACGCGGAATAAAGGCTGTTTCATTCAACGCAGACTACATCAATTGGTTTGATTTGAATAAAGCATACAGCAATGTGATTCGAATTAAAGACCGCTGGGAACGAGAAAGAGAACTTAAAACAACAAGTCCCTTCTTCAGCAAATCAATGCTGGCCGACTCCATCACAAATAGTTATGCAAGAGAACATGGTACAGTCATCTTTACCTTTATTGATGCAAAAATCAATATCAACGAACGTATCTCCAAAGAGGTTGAATCAGCAAAAAAAGCGAAGAAACTTCCTTTGTAAATAATTCATTTTTCAAGCAATTAAGCCCAGTGCAGGCTATTTTTTCAATAAAAAAATAGTATATTTAGTTTAATAGCCAAAAGCTTCCGCCGCAAATGATACTCGTTGTATATCTTCTAGTCTCATCACTATGCTACGGAACTAAACACCAAATTAACAGGATGATTATGCGCTTTTTGAATTTCTTGAATGGACAAAGCAATTTGAGACAGATTGACGTTAGTGAGGACGATGATTTTGTAGATTTACAACTGACAATCACAAAATATTGGAAAGATGATGACGAGCATCACATTGTCCAAGCTAAAGGGCTTTGGGGGAGAGAGACGGTCGGATTGGCAATCGCCTTTCGTCCCGACATGAAATTGGGTATTGTCGATACGGAAGTCGACAAACAAAGGTTTTATCGCGAAGGAATTAATTTCTATTCGATTGGAAAGCTAAGTGACAATTTTACTAAAGCCTTAAATAGTCTCTTTAAAATTGAAGGTACATCCTCTAAAATGCACGATACTATTGGATCAACCGCATTTATCGTCAGTGGACAACCCGAATATTTTGATGAAGAATATATTAAAGCTAAAGTTTTCTTTGACGACGGAAATGAAAAACATCATTACGCGGAATGGTATGTCAATATAGATTTAAAACACAATATTCTCGAACTTCGAGAAAAAGACCCCGAGTATAGAAAAAACATTATTAGTATCTTGACAAATGTTTAAATTTGAGGGTGCATTCATCAGCTCTTAAAAAAAATAACACGATCCCTTTAAATTCATTTCCCAATGAGTTTAATCTTGGAATGGCTATAAAAAGGAACGCTGTTAGAAATTTAGAATTAGCCAAGATAAGTCAAGCGCATCGTGACGATTTCTATTTGTTTTTCATTCTCGAAGAGGGAAATGGAATATTTGAGATAGATTTTCAGCGGTATCAATTGGGTTCCTCCTCAGTAATGGTCATACAGCCTTATCAAGTGCATCGGGGAATAGTTATGGATTACAGTGCCTTTAGTGTCTTAATGATCAGTGTAGAAAATCTAAACTCAGACTACATAAATGCACTGAAGGACATTGCCACGATTGCTCCCATCGAAATTGATCAGGATACATTGGCGGTCCTATCCCAAACAGTAGACACCTGTTTGAAAATCAATGAAAGAAGACACGAAAAACTATATGCGGCATTAATGAAAGATAGTTGCAATACCATTGCGGCACTTATTATCTCCCAGTATTTAATACAATCAACTAAAAATGATGCACAGTCTAGATTTGAACTTATCAGCAAACAGTTCACATCTCTTTTAGATAAAGATTTTATTGATGTTAAACAGCCAAAGCTATATGCAGAGAAAATGAAAATATCAACCGCTTATCTCAATGAATGTCTCAAAAAAACAACCGGAAAGCCCGTTACGTATCATATTCAGCAACGTGTTGTATTAGAAGCAAAACGTCTGCTCTATCATTCAACTAAATCTGTAAAAGAAATTGCAGTGGAACTGGGATACGATGATTATCCTTATTTTTCACGTTTATTTTCAAAGGTAACCGGTATGACAGCTCTTACCTTTCGAAACAAAAACCTTGAATAATCCAATACTTACCACTTTTTATCTCTTTTAAACTACAGCAAATTCATATTTCTTTGTGTTAGAAATATTGGTCCTGCTTACTGTTAGTGACCTGTTGAACACCATCTTTAATTAATTACCGAAATCCGACAGACAGGATCGTGTAATCCATTAGATCAGAAAACCACAAGTAAAAGAGAACACGAATGAGATATTTTATCGCTGAGCCCGTTGGGCATATCAAAAACGATTTATTTTTTGAAGTCGCAAATTTTCTTTGGGACAGTGGAAATGAAGTTGCTTTAGGTAAAAATATGATATGCGACTGTGAAAAAATGCAACATGATGACTACGATTATACCATATCGTTTGTCTCTAACAGTGAAACTGTCGAATCACTATTTAACACTCATTATACGATCCTAAGCAAATATTTCGACAAAATTGACAATACCAATCCAATGCTAATATTAGCAGATACTGGTATTTATACCAATGCTCTTCCCTATCCCCATAAGATTTACAATTTTGAAAAATTGGACAGAAAAACCCTAGCTAGCTTCTTTGACTGGTGCAAAAAATTTAATTTGTTTGTTAGAAGAAGATAAACCCAACTAGACCATTAAATATCAGAATATGCTGTAGGGTGCAATAACAGCGTAACATTCTTTGATACATTATTTTGATATTGCGGTAAGTCTTGCATTGGTTTGTATAAAGGTCCAAAATCTTTCCAATGTATATTCCGATCTTCCATACTTTCGAAGGTCGTTAGATACATCAAGTTAGGCATTGTGCTACCGGCAATCACCTGTCCATAAAAAACAGCATTAAAATTCAGTTTTTCGAAAATATCAATCTCTCCACTGTTAAACATCGCTATCTTATTTGCGGACAGTTGCTCCGTTGCGGCCTCATAACTTCGTAATTCATAAATGCGTTTACTTTTTTCAGCGGATAATTTAGGAAGCACTGATTTGGGCATTCCTTCAAATGCTTTCATCCATATTGTCTCCAATCTCTTGAAAGGAGGCTTACTATAACTTGCCTTCATATAAGCCTTACCAGCCTCTAGGTATTTTTGATCGTTGGCCAGCCGCTGATCCAAATTAACCAGTAAATTGAGATCAGAAGCACTGATGAACACATAAACCAATCTATCTTGGCCAGCTGCATTTTCCAAGGGTTTAAATACCCCGACATCTTTAAATCCCAATTTATGCAATGCAGGTAGGTAAGCCAGCTCAAGATACTGATCGATGACTTTCTCCTGCTCATCGCTCTCATAATGATATACTTTCAATTGAAAATACGCTTGCTTCGATTTCCCAAAAGCGAACAGGCAATTTCCTGCCATGATTAATGATAGAAGCAATATGCAATGCCAGTTGGGAATAAAATTGTATTTTTTCATTATGAATCAGGACAAAATTGGATATTAATTAGAAAATAAAGATAATACTAATTTTGCAACTTCAAAATTAGACCAGCCCACCAAATCTCCTCGCTTTTTCAGTTTTCTACAGCTAAAATACGGATTTATACTTATTAGAATCGGTATTTTAACCATATTCTCTCGCTAGCTTTTTATTTAATTTAGCTCCACCTTTTTTAAAGCTGCAACATGTCAAATAAAACAATACTTATGTTGGACGATGATAAACATGTCCTTGAAATATGTACAATAATCCTCGAAACAAATGGCTATCATATGGCCGTCTCTGAGACTTCTCATGATATTATCGAAAAAGTAGAAGAGGTACGTCCTGATTTAATTTTGATGGACAATTGGATACCCAAAATAGGCGGTGTAGAAGCCACGCGGCTGCTCAAAAATCATCCCCTATATCGCAATATCCCTGTCATCTATCTATCCGCTAATACCGATATCGAAACACTGGCCCAGCAAGCCGGAGCAGACAGCTATCTTTCCAAGCCCTTTGATCTAGAAGATTTAGAAAATAGAATAGCTGAACTGCTGTAGTTCTATTCTTATACTTCTGTACTGCTACGAAAAGGCTACTAGTACAATTCTTGTTCTGCCTCCCTACTGGTCCATTTGGTCCAATTGTAGCGAATATGATTAAGCATTGTTTTAATGCTATCGTGGTTTATTGTATTGCATATATATATAGTCCAAATTCTCGCGGCACAATTACGAGGAATCGAGGATTGAACATATATCCAATACGTATTTAAAATCCAGATAATAATATATAATTTCGCAATATAATTAAGAGAATTAATCATTAAGCCAGCATCAGTACTCCATGTCAGTCCCCGTTTTAACATTTCAAGCAGGTTCATTCCATATACGTCAGCTGGCAGAGAACGAATCGGCACTTTATAAGGTAATGCGTATCGAGTCAATTCAAACCGAACCAACACTTTTTCGACGCAGCACTCCTCCTGAAATAGAACTATCTGATATAGATTGGGCAGAACGCATAAGATACCCACGCATTGTTTTTGGCCTTTTCGAAAATGAAAAAATGATTGGGATGACGAGCATGCTGTTGCTCAATAAAGAAGAAGCCTACTTTGGTCAGTCTTTCATACAGCCACAGTATAGAAAATTAGGTCTATCGAGTCTTTTGTATAAAATAAGAATGATGTGGGCCACCGGGAATCAATTGAGAAAACTGACTATAAGCCATCGTGAAATAAATATGATTTCAAAAGCCGCTATTCAGAAAGCCGGTTTTCATTATAGTCATAAAGAACTTGTGCAATGGCTCGACGGAACAACTGGTTACTCCATGTACTATAGTCTTTCCCTATAGTCAGTAGGGTGTACTAACTTGATTGTTAATCTATCCCGAGAAAGCAAGCTATGGTAAAATAATAGCTTTCCCATCTTGAATGCGTATATTGAATCGATTTATGATTTATTTAATGCTACGTTTATACCGGATGAAAAAACTAATCTTGAGCATATTCTTTTTAAGCAACTTAGCCTTATATGGCCAACAAAAATCAATAAAAGATAGTTTTACAGCAAAAATTCAGGAGCTAGAAGGCGATATAAATCATGATGGTTATCCGGATAAAATTGTTCTTACCATGGACACATCAAATACAGCAACACCAATTAAAACGCAGGTATTTCTGTCCAAACCCAATGGAAAGCTACGATTGGCCCTCTCCTCCACAACGATGATCGAGCCCCATTTTCCGCTGCCCAACTTCGCTATTGAAAATGGTCAGCTTCATATTTTAGCCGATATAACAGATGGGCATGCCAATTATAAATTTCGTTGCAGAAATGGAAATTTCGAATTGATCTACCTAGAAAAAGGAACCTGGGATGGCAAAAATACAACGACAGAAACCCAATTCAACTTATTGACCGGAATAAAAACCGAACAGGTAAAAGCACTTGGATCCGAAGAGAATATCCAAGAAAGAAAAACTACGATAAAAATCAATCCCTTACCGCTACTGCAAGAACTCAATCAATTTGATGCCCCTTCATTTAGGCTCAATAAGACTCCTCAGCCAACCCGAAGAAATCAATAGAATGCTAAAAGGGCTATCTCACAAGCTACTTCATTGGCTTTCGAGACTTTCCATAAATGCAATAATATCTTTCTTTTCCTTTTCGGTCAGATGCAGATTTTCATCTGACAGTGTCTGATTGGGTAATTTGATCCCCAATCCTGCCCCGCCGCCATTATTGTAAAACTCCATGACTTCATCCAAGGTCTGATAAATTCCATTATGCATATAAGGTGCCGTCTTTTTCACATTTCGGACAGAAGGAATTTTAAAAGCATATTTATATGAATCAACACCAATAATAGTGTAATACCCTAAATCAGCATCAAGAACAGCACTTTTTTGAGAACTAGGCACGCCCAAAACCTCCACCTCACTCTGCATAAATTTGGGCGGCGTAACACCATTGAATAAAGGAAGAAAATGACAGGTTGCACACTTTCCTTTACCCATAAATAAATTAAAGCCATCCACCTCCGAAGCAGATAAAGCAGTTCGGTCTCCGCGCATATATACATCAAATCGACTATTGATTTTAGTTAGACTACGGATATAAGAAGCAAGTGCATTGCTTACCTGCTCAGCCGAGATCGGGCCATCCGCTGTATTGAATGCTTTATTAAATAATGATCGATAGATTTTATCCGAAGAAACGTATTGAATGATGTCAGTTACCGAGCCGTCCATTTCCTGCTTATTACCAATGACATCGTGTATCTGATCTTCCAGCGTCAACGAACGCATATCATAAAAGTAGTTGGACTGTAAGGCCGCATTGAGCAAAGTAGGCGTATTACGTTTGAGCAAACGTCCCGAACCATGAATGTCCACCTGCAAGTTCAACCCATCTGTAAATGCGAGGTCAGGATGATGGCATGAAGCACAACTTCTCGTATGTGTCCCTGACAAAGCAACATCATAAAACAATTTCTCGCCCAATACGGCTTTTTCATTACTGAAGTGAAATTTCGGTCCCGGGCTAAAGGCATCTACATTAAATGCATTTAGATCAAACATCGTATTGACGTCTTGCCGAAGCATTCGATTGTATCTGATTTTAGGGCCTGGAAGATTACGTTCCAACTCTGCTATTTCCGTACTGATGTTGTTGGCAAATTGGGTAATGAATTGCGCCCTATCGAATGATTCAAATTCCGCGTGTTGTTGCAAATATTTGATCGCCCCTGTAAGCATCAAAGCTAGCGTTTCTTTTCTACCTTTATATTGCAAAAGAATTTGCTGTAAACTGCCTAATGCAATGGAAGACTCGATCATACTATTTCGAGAAAGCGCATTATCAAATCCAGTAATTCCTAAGGAAATAATCCGAAACACCTCCAATTTTGTTGCATCCAAAATGCGCCAATCCTCCAATTGATGATCTTCAAAATAGGAAATCAAATAATCCGTATTCGTTATCAAATGTTCGATTTCACGAATTAGCTTTTGCCTATTAAGATTATCGTAAGTGGGATAGATAAGCTCTTCAATCACCTGCAATCCAATAGGCTCCACCCCCCTGGCCAAAGAGGGATCCAACAAATCCGCATTTTCAACTTCCTCCACCGGAGGTCCATTTAACCTCCTGGATAGATCTGCAGTAAAATATTCGGACGCCCATTCAAACTTTTTAAAAAGTAGCCTTGTCTTCAAAAAGGCTCTTCTGAGCCGTAGCGTATCCACTATACCTTTCTGTACTTCGGAATTCAGCGTATCCTTGATATATGTTCTAAAAGAAAGCATCTGACCCAGTACTTCTTTCTGAATCAGATGCTCACGGGCATTGCCCTCTTTTTGTTTTGTATAAACAGGCTGCCCTGTAGTAAATCCAAGGGCAAATACTATTGCAACCAATAAGAAAAACACGACAACCTTTTTACACATAGTTCAATTTCCTATCTCTCGATATAAAAAACGTCTATTTGAAAACGAGCGCATTTCTAAAGGGATTTGCTTTTCTATCTCTTTCAGCAAGAGGCTCTATTCCCCAGCGTTTTTCTATAAATGAAAGAATGCTCACTGTTTCATACGGCGTATGATCCACTACACCACGCTTAGCAAATGGTCCAATGACAATTGCCGGGATACGGCTCCCAGGTCCCCATCGATCAACGACGGGTGGGTTAACGTGGTCAAAAAAACCGCCAAATTCATCGTATGTTAAAATCACCAACGCATCTTTTGCGTTTGGTCCCTCCAATACAGCATTGATCAAATTAACGGCAAGTTGTTCCGATGAATAGACCGCCGAACTTCCAGGATGCTCATCATTGCCCCCACCTGGTTTAACAAAAGAGACACTAGGAAGAGTTCCTTCTTTTGCGGCCTTGATAAAATCGTTTTGATCCTTCATGTGTTTTCGCCCTTCCTTACCCTCTTCATAATTGGCAAAATATAAAAAGGGCTCATGATTGTAGGCAAAGTTGTTTTTACGTTCGGCAACAGCGTCATCCCAACCTTCTGAATACCAAGCCCAACTTACATTTTTCTCTGTCAGGCGATCGCCAATGGTCGGCATAGTCTGAGAAGGTAATAATTTGGAAGTATCAGATTTCGCGGGATAAGGTTTGTTGCGAGAAAGTACATGATTGATCGCATAACCGTCTGGCGTAACCACACCGTCCTTAATCATCTGACCTTTTGCATCGAGTGTGGCAACCATTGAGCTAGGCGCATTAGGCCAGACAGGAATCGCTGCTGAAATCATATAAATGTGATTTAAATAAGATCCCCCAAATACACTTTGAAAGAAATTATCACATAATGTATAATCTTTGGCAAATGGATATAGTGGCAATTTCGCTGTGTTATAGTACCCCATCGCCAGTCCCTTGGAATCATTATAGAGTGCAAATTTATCCATTTTTCCACCATTGATCTGCAATTGATTATGATAAAAACGGTGTGTAACATCGGGCGTCGCCTTATCCGAAGGTACATATTGATCTATATTAAAAAATTGATTGGGTAGATTGGTTGGAAAGGAATTATTACGTGGAATTTCGGGCAGGTATTGATAGGCTTTACCATTCTCGTCTACCTGTAAAAAATCCCCCTTCTTGACATTCGCTATGCCATTAGCTCCCTTGAATTCGCCATAAAGATTGTCAAAACTATGGTTTTCCATATAAATAACAACCACATGGTTAATCTTTTTGATACCTTCATCAAAGGGAATCTCTTGGTGTCGGGCGTTTTTGGTAACTCCGCAACTGCTGATACTCAAAACTCCAAGAGACAAATAAAATAAGTGTTGTAACCGCATCCTGTCTTCTTTTAGTAGGTTAGACTGTAATTTCAAGAACAAACTTACAATTATTATCGTTTTCATAACCTATAATCAAAGGGATTTGCGACCAACGTATCAGGTTCTTTACAGGCCTCCTTCCTCTTGCCACTAAAAACAAAGGCGTGTTTACATACTAACTTGTAGCTTCCACTTCCTCATTCTTGGTATAAAGCTTACTCCGGTAGGTTATACCCCACTTGGTAATCTCATCAATGATTGGACCCAACGTTTTTCCGCATTCGGTCAATTCATACTCCACCGTCAGGGGTTTGGTATTTAATACGGTTCTTCTAATCAGCTGATTCATTTCTAAATCCTGCAGTTCTTTAGACAACATCTTCGCACCTATCCCCTCAACTTCGCGCAACAGTTCCATAAAACGTAATTTTTCGACCAACAATAAAGTACCTATAATATGAAATTTCCATTTTCCTGCCAAAATCTCCATGGTATCGTTAATGGCCAACACCCTCGTTTTACATGCACCTGACGACGTTAAAGTTGCTTCTTTTTTCATTTTACTTTTTTTTATTCATGTATTGTCCACCCTCACAACCTTCCTTATCCCCTATACGATCAACGATAAATGAACACACCAGCAAAGCTTCACGCCACTGACATGATTTCTTTATTCTTACAAAAATACGCATTTATAAAGTTACAGACCACTATCTTTTTGGAAAGTAGTTTCTTTAAGGAAACTGATACCAAAAATAAACTATCTATCATCTACCTTTGTATCGGCAACATCAGAAAGCACAAATTGGCACAGTTGATGCTGCAAAATGTAAAGTGTAAATAACATATAAAAAATAAAACGATTAAAAATGAAAAAGCAATTAATCTCGGGTTTAGCCCTTATCCTGTTGTTAGCTTCTTGTCAAAATACCAACGGAGACAAAGCAACAACAACAACTGCTCAGGAAGTAACTGAACAAAAAGGACAGACTTACACTGTGGAAGCAGATAAAAGCTCATTAAAATGGACTGGTTATCATAAAGGTGGTTTAAACCCAAGATATGGTGTTTTGAAAAGCGAAGGCACACTTTCAGCTGAAAATAATGCCGTTACTGGTGGTACTTTCACGATCGACGTCAATTCTATTTTGACAGATACAGCTTCTGTAGATCCTGCAACATCCGGTGGCAAAAAATCATCAGATTTGGATGCACATTTAAAAAGTGCTGATTTCTTTGATGTAGCAAAATATCCAACTGCAAAATTCGAAATCACCAAAGTTGGTCCATTCGATGCAGCGCAAGGAAAAAGTGTTGTTGCTGATGCGACAAATACGGTGAGTGGTAACTTAACCATCAAGGATAAAACGGTGAATGTAACTTTCCCTGCAAAAATTACGTTCAATGGTGACGAAGTAACATTCTACTCTAAATTTACGATCCAAAGACAAGATTGGGGTCTTTCTTACGGTACAGAAGGTAATCCACAAGATTGGATGATTGCACAAAATGTTGACATTGAACTTAATGTCACTGCAAAAAATGCGAAATAGTTTTCAATAGCGTTTAGTCGCTTTTAGTAAATAGATTAATCGAGTAGGTTCTACTTGATTAATCTATTTGATTTAAATAACCTCCAAATACAAGATCATCATCATTCAAGACATGGATCAAATGTGAATCTTTTAGAAGGTATAATCGGTCACTTAAATCCATTACCTGCCTAAAATAATGATCTGATATCAATATTCCTTTTCGATGTTTTACTAGCTTAATATGTTCTTTAATGAGTTCAATATAAATAGGGCTAAGACCGACAAAGGGTTCATCAAGTAAAGTGATGGATTCTTTGGTATAAATGATCAATAGCGTTTCAAACAAACGAATCATGCCCAAAGATAAGCTACTCAATCGCCTATTTAAATTCTCTTGAATCAATGGGAGCTCCAGCAAATTAACATCATCTATTTGAAAAAATTGAAGGGCTTCAGAAAGCAGCAAATTTCTAGGCAAAAAACCTTCCTGAGGGAGATAGGTAATCTCTCCTGTCTGGTAGCCTTTTTCAAATTTGACACCTTTGCAACGCATGTAAGCAAAGTCCGCTTTGATACGTCCAAATATAACGTTCATCAGGGTAGATTTCCCACTACCATTTCTGCCCAAAATTCCGACTACTTCGTGCTGCGCACATGTCAAATAAAGCCCCGAAAGGATGCTCCTGTCGCTACGACTAAACGATAAACTATCTATGTATAATAGCTCATTAGATAAATTTTCAGACTCCAACATAAAATTATAAATAACAAAAAGTCTATTATAGTAAGCCTTATTAGCAGACTTATGGGAGATATATGCAAATTTTTTAGAAATACTTCTTTCTTAGGAAGATGAAAAATATATTCGGCAATAAAAGAAATAATAGAACCAATGACTTTAAACCAAAAGATGAACATATAGAATGACACCATACCGATGGAACTCAGCATAAAACGAGGTGACTGTAAAAGAATACAGCCTGTCACAAATAAATTAAAAAGAATAATGAATCTGAAAAACTTCAAACTCAACCCAATCGTCTTAATATGCTTCAATAAGAAATGTATTAGATTATAATCGGCGTCATCATTATAAACAGGATTTAAATGCTGAAATGAATATAGCCAAAAAAAATGCCTTAGCATCATTTTTAACATTCCTTAACCCCAGCTGATACAGCTCAAAGGTTTACGGGATCATTATTAATCTTCGATTTGATCCAATTTTTTCTTCACTCGCTGTTTTGCCTCCTGAGCTCATGGAAATTATATTGACGTCCTGTATGTCCATAAAGATTTTCAACGCCAAGGGATTGCGCAAAAACTCTACAATGCATTGGAAGATGAAGCAAAAGGACAAAAAAGTACTTTCGTAACGGCTGATGTAAGTAAAACCGCGAAATCTTTTTTTGAAGCGAATGGATTCAAAGTTATCGCTGAGCAGATCCAAATACGAACTGAAGTCGAAATAACAAACTATAACATGAAAAAAGATCTTTAGACTCAATTCCGAATTTTAGAAATGCTCCCCATAGTCGATTACGTCAGTTTTCAAAATCAGCTCACTTTCAGTATCATTCCTTAATGTCGCTGTTGCTATTTTAGTCTTTGTATCAACATTGAACTCCAGCACAGCCCCAATGTTCTTTTTACCATTAAAAAATGAATCAAAGTTTTTAAAAGTCTCAGTTTCATCAAACAAAAAACGCACAGCACATCGGTTATTTTGCTGATCATACCATTTGATGTAAACATCTTTGGGAATACCTCGAGATGCCATGTCCATATCCCGAAGACGCTCATCAAAGACAAAACGCTCTGCATTATAAAATTCAAAGTCCGCGTCGAATGTTTTAATATCGGCAGACATAACAAGTTTTGGCTGTAAAGAATACCGCGTGCGCAATTTATCCCAATACCCATAGGGAATAGGTTTATTTGCAATAGCTTGTTGAACATCCGAAGGAATAATCGATGTATCGGACAATACCTGTTCGCGCCATTTCTGATTAAAGATATTACCGTACTCACCATTATCCTTGGATTGATCCACAGCCTTGATCGTTACTTTCTCTGCTTGATAACGACCAATTTCGACCTGACGACGTCCTGTCCCAGTGGCCCATATTACAAGTACGCCTCCCGGAGCAAAGCCCAAAATAATCTTATTGTAATGTTCATCAACAGTTTTCGTCGCCCTCTTTTCTTGGTATGCTGTACTGAATAACGTCCGCAATTTACCATAATCAATCGGACCATTCATGCGATAAAAAACATCTTCAACAAATGAATACCAGGTAATGTCCAATGCTTTAGGCAATGACATCACTTGCTCATATGTACCACCCCCAGCTTGCCCCCACACCGCACTATAGTTCACGATATTACCCTCACTAAATGTAAATTCATAATCTTCATCTTTCGGAAAGATAAAACGGCCTTTAAACAACTGAACGGGATAAGCTGTTGGATTACTCATCGCACAAAACCATTTATACCGCCCTTCTCTGATATTATCTTCTTGTGTCAGGCGTTCTTCCCTGAGGTCATTAAACTCACGTATTGTCGTTGAGAACGCGAATATAATCGGTAGCAAAATAAGATATCCAAGCAAAGTCGGAACTAAATATTTCCAGGATTTTACGGCCCATGTTATAATCACGCTACTAAAGAATGTCAGGAAAATACTGAGTGTTAAAATCAAGGGAAACATTTCCTTAATCACTCCCCCTAGATCTGCATAAAGCCGATGCTCGTATTCATCACCCAAGGTTGATAAAAAAAGAAGTACCGGAAGCAATAAAGAAAATAAGCAATAAAAAAGAAAACCATAGCCAAGTTCAAAAGGGAATTTTGGTTTCTCTAAGACCTTTAACTTTTTCCGAAAGAAATTAAAATGGAAATAAACCAAGGCGATAACAATAAAATAAGGCGAACAACAAAATGCAGCATAAACCAAATTTAAATCTGCATTCTGTACAAGTAGGGTCGCGATTAGGCTGATGATGGCAACCAAAAAAGCAGAAACTGTAGCTCTTAAAATCATTGTAATTTGTTTTTAATCCAAAAAAATCTGTTGATTTCGCCTAACCGACAACAACACACTTCAAAAATAACAAGAAATGTTTTAGGAATATAAATCGATCGATATTCAACTACATTGATCAAATATTCGACCCAAAGTAGACAATATATTCTTTTAACAAGAATGTATTTAATTAACTTTTATCGGTTTTCGCCAAAATCGATACCCTGGGCCATTTCAAACACAGTCAGTAAAGGTCCAGCTCCCCCCCTCTCTCCAGCGAGATATCGCTCGTTATAGTAAAAATTCTTCGAAAACACTCCAATCAAAGGTCCGCTAAGGAAAGTCGATCAAGTTTACTAACTTCGTTTTTATTCTTCAAATCATGGATATACATAATAATATTAGAAAAGCCAAAGAAAGTGATTCGCATGTCGTACCTGAAATTATGCTTCAGGCGATGGGAGACATTATATTTCGTTTTATTCAAAAAGAAGATCCAACAGAGGCAGTACTTTTTCTAACCCAGCTTTTTAGGCAAAAAGGTAATCTCTATAGTTATGAGAATACATTTGTCGCAATTGACGACAATGAACGTATTGTAGGCTCTTTAACCGGGTATGATGCTGATCAGTTTGTTGAATTAAGGCAGCCGATTTTGGATCACATGAAGGAGCAATACAACAATAATTTGATTCCAGAAGCCGAAACAGCTGGTGACGAATTTTATATCGATTCAATTGCTGTTGCTCCCATTGCACGAGGTAAAGGTATCGGAACACAACTTTTACAGTATGCGATTACACATGCCAAGCAACATGATTTTAAACAAGTTGGCCTGCTCGTTGACCTAAAGAATCCCAATGCGCAAAAGCTCTATGAAAGGATTGGTTTTAAGCTTGTTAAAAAAACGCCTTTCGCAGGAGGCGAATATTACCACATGTATATTTCCCTTGATTAAATACAGTGTTTATCTTATTTGTTGCCTTTCAGTCCTTATTCCGCCAATCAGTACCACCTAAAACAAAATCCTGAATTAAGAAATGCCACAATTCGTATGGTCAAAGATCTACCTCTTGACAGAAGACCTGAAGAGTATTACGCTGATAATGAAGATTGGGACGATTAACAACGTGATCAACTTTTTACGTTTATTTAGAATAATTACTGATAATACTGTATTTTTGCGCTGTTCATCCTATTGACAGCGCATCTATGACAAATAAAAGAGCTAAACAAAATATTCTAAAAAATATACTTGGAAAACTCCACCTTTATTTGGGCTTATTATTTGGTGTAATCTTTTTTGCTGTTTGCGTTACAGGAATGTTATTGAGTTTTGAAAAAGAGCTTACCCCACTTTTATGGCCGAAAGAACAGAAGGTAACCGTACAAACCAATCGTCTTTCCCTTGCACATATTTCCCAAAAAGCCGAATCTATATTTCCGGACAAAAAGTTGTTTCGTGTCGAAATTCCAGCGGATCCTTCCCGCAGTGTCCGTATACAGTATGGACAAAAGAAGACCGGATACTGGTATGCATATATGAATCCTTATACTGGAGAACTATTATCCAAAGGTCGGCAGAGTGACCGTTTTTTTCAAAAAACCTTAGATATCCATCGTTTTCTTCTCGTCGAAAAAATCGGAAGTACCCTAACGGGAATCTCAGCTCTAGCGGCTCTCTTTCTTGCCCTAAGTGGCATTTACCTTTGGTGGCCCAAAAATAAATCCATGCTCAGACAACGTGTAACGATGAAAATGGCAGCCTCTCTCAAAAGAAAGGTCTGGGATTTTCACGCAGTCGGCGGTTTCTACGCATCTTTGTTTTTAATTATTTTTACCTTAACAGGATTGACCTGGAGTTTCGATTGGTACAATAAACAATTCTATAAAGTATTGGGTTCAACCCAAAAATCAACAAAAGAGAAGATCAGCAACGCCAATAAACTGGCTTTTTCAGATTACCTTGTACTGGATACGATCTATCAGCAGTTAAACAGCCTATACCCTACCTCGGGAAATATAATTGTCACATTTCCTGAAAAGAAGGATTTAGCTTTTGCGCTAACCAAGGAAAACTTTTCAAATGCAACTTTACAGATCAACCAGGCATTCTTTGACAGCAAATCCGGACAGTTACTTAAAAATAACCCTTTAGAAAAGTTACCTTTGGCACAGCAGGTTCAACGTATGATGAAATCCATCCATATGGGATCGATATTTGGACTACCCTCTAAAATTATTGCATTCTTAGCCGTTACACTTGCTGCGTCTCTCCCCATCACAGGGATATGGATATGGCTGAACAAAAGAAAGAAGAAGAAACCCTCAAAAAGCAAAAAAAATAAATCAATTCAACTTCAAACCATAGCATAGCATACCATGCGTGTTATCCATAAATAATATCTTGGTGACTCATCCAATTTTTTTCGATATTAGTAGCTATGACAGACCGCAAAGAAAATTCGACGAATGCAATCAATGAAAAAACATTAAAACAGTTCTGTAATGCCTCAAAAACGTTGGCATTATTCAGTGGTCGATGGAAACTTTCGATTCTATTCAAACTCCTCGAGCAGGACACAAACTATTCGGAATTCAAAATTCTTCTGCCCCAAGTAAGCGATCGTACACTTGCGAAACAATTGAAAGAATTGCAGCTGGATGGACTCATTCAAAAAGACCGAAGTAAAACAGCATCCGTCTATTCACTGACCGACAAAAGTCATCAGCTAAAACCCCTATTGGGAGCGCTCTCTGAGTTTAATAACGACTATCCTTAACTAAAATCAACCTGCTCCAAAAATTCAATCACCTCTCCATTTGGACTATAAACGAGACTGTTGCGTACAAAAACATCTTTTTTACCTTGACTGAGCCTGAGTTCGAAAACACCAGCACTCAGGTCCTCTGCACCATGGGCGATAGCCTGTATTCGGGCATCTTCGGCATCTTCTACCGTAAAACACAGATGAAGTAGCGCATTCTCGACATATTCCTCTCCTTCTTTACGCCTTCTTCCCTGCGTTGGAATAGCAGCATTCTTATCACAAATTTCCAAATAATAGCCTACAGAGGCATTAAAAAGCATGGCACAGCGTTCTAAATTGAACTCGGGTAGCGACCATTCATGCACGACAATAAAACCAAGATTTCCATAAAAGCCAATCGTCTTATCAAAATCCTGAGCCTTAATCGATAGGTGGTGAAAACCCACAATATTATCTTTCAATTCCATAGGGTATAATTTTTGAACAAAACTAATGTGTTTTTCCGGAGACTGGAACAACTTACAAAATTGTAAGTTGCGTTGGTCGTATCGAAAACCAACAACCAATTCTATTGGACCAGAAAAGAGTATACGTTAAAACTAGCGGTATCAAAAGGGAGATTTTAAATTACAGGAGTTAGATCTTATTATTTTAGTGTACTTTTGCCCGGTAAATTCTTCGATCTGAACAAGAGACAAAAGCGTTGTAACTACCATGAGTTTATAAAAATGGGGCATTCCTTAGACATCATTTCGATGGACTTTGCTGCCAAAGTATCGTGACATCCAGCATAAGAAATCGAATGTTATAAATTCTTCAAAAATCAAGATAGAATGCGCAAAGTTTAAAGCCCTTGGTCTATATATATTTGCAAATAAAATGAAACAGCATCTTCACAGACAATTACGAATCTATAGATATGTGATCTATAGAGAGACATTAGTCGATCCTTGGGAACATTTTTGGTCATTTATTGGTGCATTTGTTGGGATATTTATTATCGCCTATATCCAATCACTTCATTTACCTTCGCTGGAAAATATCTTTTTGATAGGTTCTTTCGGAGCTTCCTCGGTTTTGGTTTATGGTGCCATACAAAGTCCACTTGCACAGCCACGCAATTTAATCGGCGGCCACGTTGTTTCAGCAATCGCCGGGGTTACCGTTGCACAGCTCCTTCCCGATATTATCTGGCTGACCGCTCCCTTTGCTGTTGCATTATCGATCGTTTGTATGCAGCACACGCGCACGCTGCACCCTCCTGGTGGAGCAACCGCACTTATTGCCGTCAGTAGTGGGACAAAAATCTCTTCAATGGGGTACTGGTATGTATTAAGTCCAGTACTATCGGGCTGCTTAATTTTATTCCTTGTGGCGCTAATCTTTAACAATATCACCAAAAATAGACATTATCCCGTAAAGAAATCACGTTTGCGCCGTTCAAGAAGGCAGCATTTAAAAACCCGTTTTGACAGAACCAAGAGTCCATCAAACCTATAAGGCTCTGGAATCCCCCATTCTATCCAAATCTATCGGATAGAATGGTCAACTAACTCATATACAAGCAAAATCCCACCCAAGAATAAGCTGGCATTGTCTATTTGACCCCATCAAGCCCCTATAATCAATAAAATTACCTTTCTCTTTAAATTCAGCAGTTTATTAAAAACAGTTTGCATAAATTTTAACAATTACCTAATTTAACAAATAAAAAACATATTAATACACAAAAGTATTTCTGTAAAAATAATTATTTAACATAAAATTAGTTTTTACCAAAACAATTGTTCCGAAATAGCGTTAACTCGTTTATTCATTGCATTTAATTTTATACTAAACAACGTAAACCAATCATGACTAGATTTACACAAACACTGCTGTTGATTCTATTAATCTTAACAAGCCAACTTGTTGTTAATTGTTCCTCGGATGACGATTCAATCAATGAAATTGAAAATTCGACCAGTTGGATGGATGACCTTGAAAAATCTTTGGGAACAGGAACCAAAGCCAAATTAAATAACTGGATAGCAAAGGGCTTGGATCAGACCAAACTCAAAGAGGCATTTTCCAAATCGAAGGATAAAGCTGCTTTGATGAATAACCTAGAAACTGCACAAAGCATTTACCACCAAAGGGTATATATCGAAGACTGGAACAATATCCCTGGCATAGAGAAATCTGATTATGTACCGAATGGCTTATCCAGTGGAAAAATAAGTCCCTGGAATAACCCAGATTTAGATTTACCTGCCGTTGAGGCAGCCAATTTTGTCGATGCGACAGCAATAGAACTACCAGCGGGTACAAAAATATATCGTGTCACCGGAGGAAATCCTGCCGGTGGTTACTGGACAAAAGATATACCGAAGTCCGTTGGCGACGTAATCGGCGGTACTGCCGTTCAACCAGCATGGAACAATTTCAGTAAATTTTACCGTTATGAAGTACCGCAAACACAAACCTTAAAAGTATGGCAAGGGACCACAGCAAGACAGCCTATTGCCGCAGGTGTCATTAATCCACACCTTCCGGGTAAAGCAATTCAATTGTTCATACCCGCAACGGTCAGAGATGACGCCTTTAAGAAATTAGTACAAGAAATTCCTTTACCATGGTAAATATCGAACACATAAAAAATTATTATCTGCAACTCTTGACGATACTAGAACAGGAAGCATCACTCAACCCTCCGATTGGGGCGTTTTTAAACTATGTTCTCCCTTATAAAAGTAAATTTTCAACCGCATCCACGATAGACAATGAACAAGAATTACGAGAATTTATAAGAGGAGCAAACCGTTTTGCCGATGAGTTTTCATTTTCGGATCACAACAACAGCCAAATACGGCTTCTGATTAAAAGTCTTTATGACATATTAAATCATAACAACTAAGAATCAATAAGCAATGGGGACAGTACAAACCGCCCCCATTGTTTTATGACCTCTTCTTATTTTTCCAAAGAAAGTGCCACCCCTTCCTTAATTTCATCATTTGCATGCAGCAGAATCCGGTCGTTTATATTCAATTGACCAAAAATCTCCGTTGAATCATGCGTAGACACCCCCTCTTTGACATCCACAAAATGAGCTTTTCCATTGATGACTTGAATAACATATTGCCTTTCCGTCGAACGAACAATACTATTGGATGGCACCAGCAAAGAACTGGCCCCAGCAGAAAGTGGAATATCAACCTCACAATATAAACCAGGTTTCAGCAAATTATCCGCATTGGGAACATCAACCTCAATTGCTTCAGACTGCATGGCCCCCAGCGAATTGGCCGACCGAGCGATCATCCCTTCAAATATCTTATTCGGTTTATTATTGAAACGATAAGCAACTTTTTTAGACAAATCAACTTTGTCCACATAGGTCTCCGGAATTTGCACTTCCAATCTTAATCGATTAAGATCCTGCAGAATAAGTAAAGGTTGGTCGTTGCCTTTTCCTGGACCTACCAATGCACCTTCCGAAACATTACGTTGCACAATAATACCATTAAAAGGAGCTTTAATATCCAAATAAGACTGCATCATCTCAACCTCCTCTACGTTGGCCTTTTCAGACATAGCAACGGCTTCATCGGCTTTCATCTTGGACAGTGCATTATCCAAATCCAAAGGTGAGACGGCACCTTCTTCCTGGGCGGCATTTTTAAGCCGGCGATATTTATCTTTGCTTGCGGAAGCCGTTTCTTGCGCCTGTACATAACGCGAACGTGCGGCCTGTACCGCCGCTAGCATTTCAGGTGCTTCCAATTGGATTAACAATTGGCCTTTCTTGACAATTGTACCACGGTCTACATGGATATGCTTGACAAAACTATTCATCTTTGCATAGATATTTACTTCATTATATGGTTTAAGCTTCCCAGGCAATCTCACGCTGCTTGACATCACCTTTTCTTGCAATACCGCAACTTCATGAGCTGCCGTCTTCCCCGGTTGTTTTGGCGTAAGGTCTATAGGCTTCTCCGTGCTTCCGCAAGCGGTCAGCAAACTTATCGACATGAACACATAGCATAATTTTTTCATATGTAATGATTTTCCCATCCTAACGATGGCATATTTTTTCTAAAAATTTTAATCTCCAGCCTAACGTAAAATCGAATTTAAGCTTACAGCACTTAATAACTAATTTGCGATATAGGAATTGTTTTCTATAATAATCTCTGCATTCACCGGTTCTTCATGAGGCAGAAGCGAGGCAGAATTATAGTTGGATTTTTCTTTCATCCATACAAACAACAGTGGTAGGATAAAAAGAGCTGCGAAAGTCGACGCAAATAAACCGCCGATAACAGCACGTCCAAGTGGAGCCGCCTGCTCCCCAGTCTCTCCCATTCCCATAGCCATCGGAATCATCCCCGCAATCATAGCCATACTTGTCATTAATATGGGACGCAAACGTGTAGCAGCACTCGCAAAAGCCGCCGTCCGTGCATTACGAAGATCGATCCGCAGATTTTCCGCACCCGAGACGATAAGAATGGCATTTGCAACCGAAACGCCTGTAGACATGATCATGCCCATATAGGATTGCAGGTTTAACGTTGAACCCGTCACTAGAAGCATTAACAACGCTCCTAGGATAACTGCTGGAATAGTCACCAAAGCCGTCAATGAAAGTTTCGCACTTTGATAGTTTGCAGCCAACAAAAGAAAAATAACAACAACAGCACACAGCAAACCTATTTGCAGACTACTCATGGTTTCCAGCAAAAGTGTCGACATCCCTTTCATCTCAACAATAACGCCACGCGGCGGAGCAGTCAACGCGCGAATAGCCTTTTGAACATCCGAAGTCGCTGTTCCCAAATCCTTTTGATGTATGTTGGCTATCACGGTGAGGTAGCGTCTTGGTCCCTGCCGATCGTATTCGCCGGGCATATATTGTGTATTGAAACTCGCAATATCACCTAAGGTTGGAGTTAACTGTCCTTTAACCAATGGGATTTCACGCAATTCGTCCATCGTATTCATGACATATTCGGGAACCTGAACCTGCACTTGGTAGGTATAGGTATTGTTTTCATCAAGCCATTGTATCTTTTGCGTAAAACGGCTCGAAGAAGTGCTCGCCGTCACAGAGCGCGCAATATCATCCATCTGTAAACCCAATTGTGATGCTTTAAGCCGATCGATGCCTATTGCTATTGTCGGTAGCTTTAAGGGTTGAGCAATCTGCACATCCCGTAAATAATCGATCTTATGCAGTGCCGAAACAACCTTATCAGCATATGACTTCATCTCATCCATCTTCTTTCCGGCAATACGTACATCAATAGGTGTCGCCGCACCTTGACTCATGATTTTCTCGGTCATGTCTATGGGCTCAAAATTGAACCGCAAACGTGGCATCTTATACTGAATATTACGTCGGAGTACATCTTTAAGTTCATCCATATTGACATGATAATCTGCATTTAAATTAACCTGAATGACGGCTTCATGTGTTCCTGTATTAAAAACATACAAATTACTAACACCATAACTGCTCGGAACCAAACCAACGTAAGAAGAACTGATCGCAACCTGATGATTGACCGTGCTATCAATCAGCTGCAGCACCTGTTTAACAGATTCTTCCGTACGTTCTAACCTTGTCCCGTCCGGCTCCTTGATACGCAATTGAAACTGTCCATTATTGACCTTCGGCATCATGTCCTTACCAATATATAGGAATGCGAGCGCCGACATCACAATCGTACAAAATAAATAGCTTAAGACAACCTTACCCTTATGACGCATGGATCGATGTAATATCACTCGGTACCGCTTTTTTATCCGATCAAAAAGACCCGGAGAATCCGATTTAACATGTCCGATAGCATGATCCTTAAGCAGCCAATTCGATAAAATCGGAACCAACGTCTGCGCCATAAAATAGGAAGCAATCATAGTTAAACCAATGGACAGCGATAAGGGTAAAAACATGGCTCTTGGGATACCTTCCATCATAAACGAAGGCGCAAATACCGCTAAAATACAAAAGAGAATCAGTAGCAATGGCACTGCAATCTCCTGACAGGCAATATAAATTGCTTTCCGCTTAGGTGTCCCCTTTTCTTGATGCTGATGTATACTTTCAATCGTCACTGTAGCTTGGTCAACTAAAATTCCAATCGCCAGCGCCAAACCACTCAACGTCATGATATTAATTGTTTGGCCAAAAAGCTTCAACAACAGTACCCCCAATAAAATGGAAACTGGTATCGTAACAATGACAATCAGGCTGCTGCGCCAATCCCGCAAAAATAACAACACCATCAACCCGGTCAATAAAGCACCCAGTCCGCCCTCATGCAAAAGACTTTGAACCGAATTCATCACAGCCACAGACTGATCAAACTCATAAGACACCTTTACATCCTCAGGAAGCAAGTTTTGAATCTCCGGCAATTTAGCTTTCAGATTACGCACAACGGCCCAGGTTGATGCATCTGAGGTTTTCACCGCAGGAATATAAACGGATCTTCTTCCATTGATCAAGGCATAACTTACCGTGATATCAGATGCGTCCGATACACGCGCGACATCCTTTACATAGATAGGTATCCCATTTTTCGTCAAAATTGGAATATTAGCAAAATCACTGACATTCTTGATGAGGGAGTTTATCGTCGTGACATACATCGTATTATCAAGGTGCAGGTTCCCAGAAGGGGACATCACATTGAATTTTGATAATGCCATCACGACTTCATCCGCAGTCAGGTTATAACTCCGTAATTTATTGGGATCAACATTGACCGTTATAGTTCGTGAGTTGGCTCCAAAAGGTGGTGGTGCCGAAAGTCCAGGCACAGCGGAAAACATCGGGCGTACAAGCGTACTTGCCATATCGTATATTTCCTTTAAACTTCTTGTTTTTGATGACAGAACAAGCTGTCCGACAGGAAGTGATGAAGCGTCAAAGCGGACAACTTGTGGAGGCAGCGCTCCCGGAGGAAAGAACTTCATGGCCCGGTTTACCTGCAACGCAACCTGTGCCGATGCTTCAGCCATATCCGTATTTTCATAAAAACTTAATTTCAGTAGAGTAAGCCCCTGAATATTTTTGGCAGAAATATTTTTTATGCCGTTAACATATAGAAATTGATCCTGCATCCGGGAGGAGAAAAATCCCTCCATCTGCTGGGGAGACATCCCCCCATAGGACTCAATCACATATATTGTTGGCGAATTAAGCTGGGGAAATATATCGATAGGTATCTTAAAAAGTGATAAGATGGAAAATAACAGTAGACTCAGCGTAATAATCACTGTCGTAATTGGCCGTTTTAAAGCAGCTGTAACTAATGACATAGACATTTATTTAAAAAGTTGGAGAAAACCGTCTACATTATTCTGGGCAACGACCTGATGGAATAATGCGAGGTAATAATTATACTTGGCAGCGATATAATCCCGTTCGGCCTGATAGAGCATATTTTGAGCGACATTGACTTCTACAATATCTGTTAGCCCGTTTTTATAGAGCGAAAACTTTTGCCGATAGGCTGCATTAGCGGCTTTAGTCTGATGTGGAATCTCGTTTAACCTCTTCTCGGCGGTAGCAACCTCTGCAGAAGACTGCTCAATATTCATGGTTATATTTGCCTGTTCCTCCTGCAACTTTTGACCTGCTTGATCAACCATCAACCGCCGGGTATTGAGTTTTACTTTTTTCCGCTGAAGATCAAAGATGTTGTAATTGATTCCGACACCAACGAGATAATTACCCCGTTCCACTCCAAACCCCTCCGCTAAGGATCGATAACTATTGCTGTGATCTACACTCGCAGCACGTCCCCACACTGCCCCCGAAAGAAAGAGCTTAGGACGGTAGCTTTTCGACACCAGCTTTTCCTCCATTTTGGTTTTATCAAATAAAGCATTGTAATAGGCTACTAAGGGATGCTGCGTACCCCCATTCAATTCAATGGGCGAACTTTTCACCTGCTCAAAGAGGATCTTTTCAGCGGTCGTATCGGCAACAATTTGATCGGAGGGCAATCCAGACAGCGTCGATAAACGAATCTGCAACTGCCGTTGTTGATTTTCAAGTTCAATTAGGCTCAGTTTCGCTCTTGAAATCTCCGCATCCGCCATACTGGTATCAACCCCCGCCCGGATACCGCTTTTAACTACAGCAAATATCGATTGCCTGATCTCTCGGTTTCGATCGATACTCCTTGTCTGAATTTCAATAAGGTCATGCAACTTTAACAGTTGAAGATAACTGTAGATCGTAAACGATTGCAGGTCGTATTTTGATTGATCAAATCGTTTCTTTTCAACATTAATCGCCGATTGAGCCAATTGATCTTGCGCCTGGTACGCGCCAAAATTATAGATCTCCCATTGAAATGCCGCAATAGCAAGGTTGCTGCTGACGGCATGGTAATTATTATTTTCACGTATTCCCCCATTGTTGGTCGGCACAATACCAAAACCAAAGTAAGGTCCGGGTACATTATTATTTGAACCGAGATCAGCTTGATAGGATAGCTGCAAACTCGGCAAACGGTTGTTTCGTATCTCCTCCGCACGTGCTTCTTGTACCATAGTACCCGTATAGTCAGTACGCAAAGAAGGTGCATGTTGTGCTACCGCAGACAATAAATCATTGAGTTTGATAGGTATATTATTTTCCTGCCCATGACAAAAAACGCCACAGGAAAGCAAGAAAACTCCTATCAGGACTATTTTCTTAAACATGTTTAATATCTTATTTTAAATAAATTACAGCAACGAAATTCTTAAGCAGAATAACGCCTTTCGTCTATTTTAAACAGCTATCAAATCATAAAGTCAATCGGAGATGCAACAGGTAGAGCCGCTCAAAAGGGCTAAATAGTTGACTTAAGAAATTGTTTGTCGGATTTTTCCCAACGGAAGGTGAGAAAAAATTGGAGAAATGGAAAATAAGCAACGTTCGGATGCGTCCCACTACTGCAGACATACCATTACAGATTATGCTGCCTTCGCTGGTTTCAACCCAATCCAGGTATTCCTGCTTTCTTTTGCTGAAAGCCTTGATAACCGTTATAAACTCATTCTCGCCCTGAGCTTTGGCCTGATGATATAACGTAAAACCAATTAATGGCTTTACGACAAGCAACAAAGCGCTAATCAACAGCAAAACTCGAAATGTAATTTGTTTGAACATAGGTACCACGACTTACACGTAAACCACAATATGTATTTACAAAACAAATATAATTAACGTCGTAAAATGCTACTGTAACATTAGCATAGCCATAGGATTTGTAAACACTATGTTGCACAAATCGCTCAAATATCAGGACTATCCTTCACATCCTCTAAAACGGTTGTCATGGCCCGATAGATTCCATACAATAAGAATAGTAGACTTGTAATTGTAAGCCCCAGATACTCCACGACCCAAGCAATAAGTATGGCTACCAGATGAATTTTACCATTCTCAGGTTTAAACGCCGCGCCCGAATAAACGTAGTAAGCGATGGAACCAAATAACACCAACCATATCATCGCATAAACATAATGAAGCGGATTGTTGCTGAGCTTTTTATTTTTAAACATGTGTCAAGTTTTATGATTTGTTAGCCATCCGTTTATCTAAACAGCAAACGGATATGTTGTCAAATGTAAGACCTAACCCAGCTTTTCGCAAGGCACAACTATAATTCGCATTCGATGGTTTAATATTCGTTGCACCGGTAAAAAAATCGGCATCAGCAATGGTCGGCATACACCTATTTCGCTACCTTAACAACAAAATAAAAAGTCCCTTACATTACTGCAAGGGACTTTACGATAACCGATTATTCCGACCTGATTTTTATGCAGTTGGAAATTTGCTCATATCCATATAAAATATCTCCCAGGTATGACCATCAAAATCTTCAATACTCCGCTGTTGCATAAACCCGTAGTCTTTCATTGGCGTTGGTTCAATGCCACCAGCTTTCAGTCCTTTATCGACAATTTCGTTCACACGATCCAAACCGGAAACAGAAAGTGAAAATAGTCCTGCAATCTGTTTTTTTGTATCTGCTAGCGGTTTTTCTGTAAATGTTTTAAATTTATCCGGAGATAAAAGCATCACAAAAATATGCTCACTCCAAACCATACATTTGCCTTGTTCATCGGAAAACTGAGGATTATTCGTAAAGCCCAGTTGTGTATAAAAATCCATTGACTTATTCACATCTGCTACTGCGAGATTAATAAATATCTGTTTCATCATTTTAAAGTTTAATTGCTTCTTATCCTACAAATTTGGAAATTTTCATCCAAAAAAAACTTGACCTATGCGAAGATTTTTATTCAGCATCAATAAATAGGCAGCGGAATGGTCATACCTTATATGGAGAGCTCATTATATGGATAGCTTGTTACTTAGAAAGCTCATTCAATTCGGCCTGTGAAAACACATGATCACCTTTGAGATAATTATTTGCTTCCTTCAAATAGATATAGATCACTTCTCGCCCCTTTGGATTGGGCAATTTATGTAAATTGTGGACCAAGTATTCTTTATCTCGTAATCGATCTTTACTATAGCTTAAAAAAGAAGGTGCATGTGTCTGCACGCTCCAACGAATAAAACGTAAATCGATATTATCGGGATATTTCATGATCATTTCCTCCAAAAGCTTTTTCCCTTTCTTGAATTGACCTAATTTTGTAAACGGATTACCCATATGTTTCGCCCATAATATTTCATAAGCAGCCAGGTATCCCTTCTCCGTTGCGGAATTGGCAGCTCCCTCCAATAATTTCAGATTCGCTTCACAGAGTTTCTTATTTTGAACAGCAGTAGCGTACTCGGCTCGCATTTTATCAACATCGACTTGACCAAAACAACATATCCCACATAATACCAAAGAGACACAGACAAAAAATCGTATAACCATTTTAAATTCAATTAAAGTAAAAAATAGAACGCTGTTCTAGTAATATAACAATATCGACAAGCTTTGAGTTTTCTTATTTTTTAATCCGCTGAGAATACCGTTTGTTTTGCCATTTTCCCAATACGATCAATAATGCACCAATGGCGATGAAAACCAAGGTCACTCCAAAGCTGTTCAAAAGAACCCTGTCCATTCCCAATTCGGAAACATTTACAAAGGGATATGGATAAAACCCAGAAAATGAACCATGCCACAACGTATAAAAAAGATAGACTAATGGGAAGATCAACCAATAAAAAATATGATTCCAACGGATTGCTCCCTTGTCCAGAAAACGCCACCAAAAAAGAAAAAAACTCAAAGGAGTGACCACATGCAATAATTCGTCAACCACCATTGATAAACCCTGTGGATGCGACAGGAAGCGAAGTATACCATTGTAGATTATACCGACAATAAGAATATATAGTGTTACAGCCGTAATGGTTTCGGGTTTAGTAAAAAATAGCCCGATTCGACTTTTCGACCAACAAACAGAAAAAAAACAGCATAACAGAACCATTACATTACTCAGAATCGTAAAATAACTAAAAAACTGAACAATATAGTCCATGCGGCCAAGCTTAGAGACAAGAGCGCTTAATACAAATTGCCCAACGACTGCAAATAAGGTAATCAAACCAATGCTACCAGCAAAAACCGATTTTAATGACTTTTGAGTCTCCATATTACGAGTGGTCTATACAATACTAAATATAAAAAATTCAGCTGCCTTTTGGAATTTTAAATGACCAATTTCCTCGCTACCCTGTTGAGAATCTGAATCCAGATTGTAAATAATGGCGACGAATTGTAAATGAATTCAGTTTCCTTACTTACAATTATTATTTTTACTGGATATAAAGGATGGATACATGATAACAATAGCTATTATCGAAGATGAACCTGCAGTGCGCAAAGAGATCAGCTATTTGGTCCAGCAGGAAACCGATGTTGAACTTGTTGGCTGGAGCGATACGGTGACAAATGCGGTAAAATTGATTGAAGAAAAACAGCCCGATGTCATACTTATGGATATCCAGCTCCGTGATGGTACAGCATTCGATATTTTAAAAAAGCTAACTGTAATTCCACAGAATATTATTTTCATTACTGCCTACAATCACTTCGCAATCAAAGCCATCAAATATGGCGCTTTGGATTATCTCTTAAAACCCGTTGATCAAACCGAGTTGAACGAAGCACTGGAACGCTATCGGCGCAAAAGAGAAAACAATCCGCAATGGATGCAGCGTTTATCAATGGCGCATGAGGCATTGCATGCCAGTGAGCTACCCGAAAGCATTGCATTGGCGTCGATTCACAATGTACGTATCGTCCCCGTTCATAATATTGTATACTGTAAGGGCGATGGTCCTTATACTTTTTTCTTTTTGAATGATGGCACTAAAGAGTTAATCTCCAAGCCCCTCAAATATTATGAAGAATTATTGCCTCAACCCTACTTCTTACGCACGCATCAATCTTATCTTGTCAACAGATCGCATATTTCTGGCGTCAATCGTTCCGAATATATTGTCTTAAAGAACAAAGAGGAAATTCCAATTTCATCACGCCGGAAAAACTCGATCTTAAATCAGCTCTTTCCAGAAAAATGAGATCACTGAACCGCATTTTCGTTGGGCTCTTATTGTCCTTATTTTTTATCGCCTGTAGCAGAAAACAAAACTCTTTTTCGCCAGATCGCGAAACTATTGCTGCACAGATCAAAGCGCTCGAAGACCTAAAGTTAAATCCAACAAATGGGGATTCCATCAGGAGAATCTGGCTACAATTAGACCGCAATTCTACTGTAAAAAAAGACACTGTACTCGCCGCCCGTGTAAAATATTACCTGGCACGACTATACGCCATGAGCGATCAGGATTCGGCTCTTTTTTTTGTCAAACAAGCGCTTGAACTCATCGAACCAACAACTGGAAATGCAAAATACAAAGCACTTATCTACAATGGCATAGGAAACATCCGCAGTATCGAAGCCAAGCAACGTGAAGCAGGCTATTATTATAACAAAGCAGCCACCATTGTTTTGTCGGATACCGCGGCAGGACTGTCAACCGAAGCAAAATCAGCGATATTGCTATCCGCAGCACAAAACAATCTGAGCGCCTTCCAGTATAACCTCGCCGAAAAAATGAATCGATCAGTGTTACCACTAATTGATTCGCTACCAGAAGGACATATTAATCGGCAACGTGTTCTGGTACAAATGATACAGACGCTCAACACCCTACAAAGACCTGCAGCAGATATTGCCCCCTATCTTCATAGACTCGAAGAATTGCACGCTAAAAATCCAGATAAATACAACATTAGTTTTCTGTACGATTCCAAAATCCAGTACTATGAAACTGCAAAAAAACCGGATTCCATTTTACATTATGAATTGCTTAAAATAGCAATCGATGAACGTTTGCACCAACAGACAGCATCCTCCATATTGATGAACAATTTATTCGTCGACTACAGTAATGTTGCCGCTATCTATGTTTCATTATATAAGCCGACATTGGGAGAAAAATTCATCCAAAAAGCCGGCAAACTGAAAGCGCAATTTCCCAAATTAATCTTTCCCAACAACGAAATTACATTTCAGAACAGTCTTGCAGCCGTATACCGCTTGCAAGGAAAAGATAAAGCAGCAATTGATGTATTGAATCACCTTGTTCAATTACAAAGGGGGATTTACCAATCGGAGAATACACAAGCGATCGCGGAAATGAATGCCCTATATCAACTCCAGGCCAAAGATCAGTCTATTCGTATACTGAACGAAAATATCAAGATCAATAAACTTCAGTTACAACAAAATCGCTTGTGGCTAATCATTTCCTCCTTGGCGGTTATTTTATTGATCATCGTACTTTTCTTCCTGTATTACAGTTTTCGCCAGCGGCGTTTCAGACAGGAGAAAGAAAAGGTCTTATTGCAGCAACAGCTATTGCGCACACAGATGGAACCGCATTTCATTTTCAACACCCTTTCGGCTGTACAAAGCTTCATGCGCCTGGATAAAAAAGAAAATGCCATTAAATATTTAAACCGTTTTAGTCGACTATTACGTAGCAATCTCGAGTTAAGCCGTGAAAACCTTGTTCCACTAAATGAGGAATTGGAGACCTTAGAAAACTATCTGATTCTGCAGCAAATGCGTTTTGAGGATGCTTTCCATTACCATATCACACAACCTGAAGACCAAGATCTGAGTGCGGTCATGCTGCCGCCAATGCTAATACAACCCTATGTTGAAAATGCAATTCTGCATGGCATAGACTTCGAAACGGGTAATGGGAACATTGATATCCAATTTGAGTTGTCGGCAGATATCCTACAGGTGCGAATTGAAGATAGCGGAAAAGACAGCCCCGACCTTCCTGAAGTTTCACATCGTTCGCTTTCAGGAACGATCAGCCGAGAACGCATGCAATTGTTAGGCAAAAAAGCAAGTGTACAGATCACCAAATCCCCAACTGCCGGCACCACGGTTACACTCCACATCCCTGTGACCTATTAACGATTGCCATGCTAACACTATTTTCCTCGCAACTTGCAGAAAACCAGATAAATTAATTATATTCGTGTATAAACCAACGAAATAGCGTTTTGAGCACAATTTTCAAATTTATAGTCGCATAATTTAGCCTCACAAACCACAGGCTAATTATTCTTTTCTTCGGATAAACCTATCCGAACAGGTTTTTATTTCACCCTATTATTCGCGGTATTACTAGTTTAAGTCTGTGATTTATGCTCATTCAGCATGTAAAATACCTGACCCATTCTTCGCAATATCGTCGATAATATCAAACTCTTACAAAGAATATTAAGCGCGACTATAACTCATGCAAAAAGAATATACCTGGGAGATAAAAGCAGATAGCACTCCCCTTCTCAAAAGATCTTGCAGCCATTGTGATAGTGATAGATTCTACTGCAGTGAAAAGTTCAGAATGAATGCACAGAAAAAAAATACAAGACCCGAATCCATCAACAAGGAATTGTTCCATAAATTTCAGGAAAACAATAGAGCGTTGGCATGGGAATATGCTTTTTCCGCAGCAATCAGGAAAAAGAATCAGGTTGAGCCTGATTTAGCTGCTGTCACCTATAACATACAATATGAAGAGCTGTCCATGCCAGATTTAAACCTAATGAATACAGATAGCTTATTCTTCAAAGTGATCTATCCTTTCGGTTTTCAGCTGAAACTAGCCACTGTTATTCGTACCTGTTTAAAACTATCATCAAAGCAGCTCGATAGACTGATTGTCCTGCAGGCAATTACCGTTCAGGGGAAATTTCTAGAAAAGAAACATCGTGTCAAACACGCTACTGTTGTGGAGATATCATCCGAAACACTGAAACATATCCTCCAATAAACAGACGGCGAGCACCCCTAAATTGCTCGCCGTCTAAATTAACTAACACAAACTAAATGTCTCATTGTGGGTTTCCCCCTAAACATTGACCTACTGTTATTTTTGTCTCAGCTTGTCCGCAAGAATTTTCATATAAAAACCTCCAACAACACTACGCGCCTTAAAGTTCTCACGGATACCAGTAGTGGAATCATAGAAATCGTTTAAAGGAACACGAGATCCTGTTTGAATCGAATGATTATATACCGGTTTCACCAATGCTTCAAATGCCTCTCTCGATGGAGCAAATGACGCTGTCCAAAGGATCCAGTCATTTTTCGTATAGGCTTTGCGGCTATCCAATGGTATCCCGAATCTATTTTGCTTCGTCAGGTAATATTTGATTTCAGTATCATACACTTTTTGAGGAAACAAATTCAATTCCAAGACTTTGTCCCAGATCAAATTATATTTTTGACTCCAGGTATTTTTATCATCAAATGTCAGGGCATAATGATCGCCAGCATCTGCCATTTCCATCCATTTTGGAACCATTTCTTCGGCAATTGCACGATATTTTTTTGCTGTGGCTGTTTCACCGATTGTCTCAGCGAGCTGCGCATAACAAGCAATACCTACGATCGCTTTAACAGATAAATTTGCATTTCGTGCAAGGTGACCAGCAAAATCATCCGTACATAGCTGTGTTTTAGGGTCAAAACCGTCTTTAACAAGATAATCTACCCAGGTGGTCAGCGTTTTCCAATGTTTTTTCGCATAATCTCCGTTCCCCTGCACTTTCGTGATTGCAGCGGTTAAAATAATCATATTGCCCGACTCCTCCACTGGCATAGGTTCGCCATACGTTTGGCCATTGGCCAATGGATAAGTACCCAGATCGTGCGCCGCCCAAGGATAAGGGTATTGCCCGCTTTCGCTAAAATAAAAGATTCCGCTCAACATTCCCTTTAACAGCTCAGGATTATAAATTAAATATAATGGCGCTGATGGATAGGTAACATCGACCGTATTGATAAAGCCGCCACTGTTATTTTCTTTGGAAAGCCATAGCAGTTCATTTTGTGGACTTTTTACCAAAGTATGTGCTGCAATACTTTGGCGATAAGCAAGAACGTTCAGGTGTGCATATTCTTTTCCGCCCGATTTTACTGCATCAGCATAGACAGCTTTATCGAATGCCACACATTTATCGAGCACACTGCGATACTCGTCTGCCGCCAGCGTCAACTGATTTTCAATCGTTTCCTGGCCGGAATTGTTCCACCAGGGTCTTAGATTATTTTTAAAATACTGAATCGCATAAATTTCATCATAACCTAATTCAACAAAGCGCTCCTCCGCCTTCGATCCTACATTGCCAAATGGAATGATCGTGTTCAGCGCAAGTGAAGTACCTTTTAAACTTTTTGCGGTTGTCACGGTTCCCTTTCTAAAGGCATCTACGGCACCTGCCATAGGACTTAAAAACTGCTGTGCCTTATCTTTCTTTGGCGAAGCGACATAAAAATAGCCCCAGTCAATCCGCATATCGTCGGCACCTTTCTGCAAGATGGGCTGTTCGACGGTTCCGGCTTTCAGTACCGCCAATTTTTCGGTCTCATATTTCTCTGCGGTCACTTCCTGCGAAGGTTTATATACCGCGATATTTGATGCCGCACTTAGAAACACTTTGACAGCATGCTGCTTGCCATCGTTTGCTTTTACATTGTACGTGATATAGCTTACAGGTCTAGCCAATAAATTTAGATCGTCCATAAGCAAAGGCGACGTAAAAGTCAATTTTAGATCCACTTTACCCGCCTGAAAATTATAGACCGTACGCGTGGCAGTTATTTCCACATCTTTCTGTATTGCCGTCTGCACCTTCGGACCACGCTCTTTAAGTCTGTCAACCAGACCAAAATCCAGATAACGGCCGCCTGCAGTATTCTTCAAATGGATGGCAATCGTATTTTGCCCGACTTTCAAATTAGCCTTATCGATCGGTAAATAGTGAAAGCTATTTGTCCAGCCTGTTTTTTCATAGACTTTCTTTCCGTTCAAAAATACTTCCACATTATCATCATGATTCAGTTTCAGAAACAGTTCATTAATGTTCTGCGGATTAGCAACAGTAAACTCACGCCGTACCCAGATATCGTCCGATTTCCAAAGAGTTTTCACCTGCTTTTCATCGTCACCAATAGGGGCAACACCCGATTTCCAGCCCTCCGCTTTATAAGCGGCAGACTGCCAGTCCCCTTGTGGCTTGGATTCTGAATAATGTATTGTATAAGATTTATCTTCGGCAGTTGGCAGAATAACCGCATAATTAGGTTCCTCTTTACCAAGAAAACGATAGATATGACCATCAACATTAATTAAGCCTAACAACGAATGATCAGCTTCAGTCCAGTGTTTCGTTGTAGATGCATTCAGCTGATCCGTCATCGACCATATACTAAAATTAGGATTATGCGTAATCAATGGATAAGCCGGAGCTTTCCTTTCTTGGGCTTGCACATGTAAAAAGGTAGAAACACAGGCGACGAGACAACAAAGGCCTATTTTCCCAACTTTATTCATGGCATAAATAGATTTTTGAAAAGGTTTAATCATATTTTTTGGATAAAATTAGCTATACAGTTTTTTGGCATTGAGCTTATGCCCAATCGTTTTAACAAAGAAAGTGGGAATAAATTAAATTCAGCTGTCGCATCGTATCATTTTATATTCAATTTATATCATATTTAACACTTGGTTAGGTAATAGAGATAATTATTATCTTTGGAAACCTGTCCGATTGTTCTTCGCATCATGACCTGCAAACATCGGCTTCAATTTTATCCGCAAAACGATGAGAAGTATTTACATTTTTTTCCTGATTACCCTATCTTGTCTTTTCTCAACAAGCACACAGCTTTATGCACAAGAGACAGATTCAGTCAATAAAAAAGAAATGGGATTAAGTTCCCTGCTGAACGAAATTAGACAGCAGCAAATTAATGATTCTCTCGAACGCGTAAAACTCCAGAACGAAATTGCCGATCTCAAAAGTCAAAATAGTCCTAAAAAGGAGAACTTAAAACAACAGCTCAATGAGTTTGATGAAGAAAATAACATTCGGCAGCAGCAATTGAAAATTAGAGTAGACTCTATCAAAAAAAACACAAAAAGATATGCTGTTGTCCCATTTAATGATACGCTATTCTATATCTATAATAAACTGGGATCATCATTAGCCAAAGACCGGGCTTACAATGTAGTCAGCCGGATCCATAATCTATATGAAGATGATTTTGTGAAAGTAGATTCATTTAAAATCGAAAATAACGAAATCAGTACAGACATTGTTTACAAAGATCTCGTGATCACTTCCGTCACAGAACTCGATGCACTTCTGGAAGGGAAAAGCAAAGAAGAGATTGCGACAAACTACCTAAAAAGAATTCAGGATTCAATCACAACGGAACGTGCAGATAACAGCATTACAAAACTTCTTACCCGTATTGGACTTGTATTTCTCATTCTCGTCGTTTTTTCAATATTGATTTTATTGATAAACAAATTGAAAAAATATGGTACGCAACGTATATTGACGGAAAGAACACAACGGATCAAAGATATTAAGATCAAAAATTACGTACTTGTTACTTCTGTACAAAAAACGCGTATGTTTATTAATGCAATTAATATCTTGCGCTGGGCATTAATTATCCTAATTGCCTTTATTATGCTGCCGATTGTCTTTAGTGTTTTCCCTTTTACACAGAGCTGGGCATCCAACCTCATTGGACTCTTCACAAAACCTTTGAAGACAGCAGTTCTGGCGATCTGGGACTATATTCCAAATCTGATTACTGTATTTGTCATACTAGTTGTCATGCGTTATGCCGTTCGATTCGTAAAATACATATTTAGCGAAATCGACAAAGGGAAATTGGAGGTCAATGGTTTTCATCGTGATTTTGCCATGCCAACTTTCACCATTGTCCGCTTTCTGCTTCAGGCTTTCACACTCGTGCTTATTTTCCCTTATTTACCCGGCGCCAATTCGGACATCTTTAAAGGAATATCCGTATTTATTGGCGTCTTGTTCTCTTTAGGATCATCGTCTGCAATATCCAACATCATAGCTGGTTTAGTGATCACTTATATGCGCCCTTTTCGTATCGGGGACCGCATCACTATTGCTGATAAAACTGGGGTTGTTATTGAAAAGTCACCGCTGGTAACGAGACTTAGAACAATAAAAAATGAAGAAATCACCATCCCCAACTCGTCGGTACTTTCCGGAAATACGGTCAATTATTCAACCTTCTCGGAAGACGGAATTTGTTTCCAGGTAGAATTAACAGTCGGTTATGAAGAACCTTGGCAGCGTATACACGAGTTGTTGCTAAACATTCCACCTCGAATAAAACGTGTAAACCTTAACCCAGCGCCGTTTGTCTTACAAAAAAAACTAGATGACTTTTATGTGTTGTATGAACTCAATGTCTATATCGCTAAATCTGCAGAAATTGAACTGGCAAAATCAGAGATTTTTCAATCGATCCTTGATGACTTCTTAGCTGCGGGAATTGAAATGAATGGGCCACATATATTTGCCAAAGTGGATCACGTCCAGCAATACAATCCAAAAATGAGCAACAATTAGTCTGCATTTTTTAAATAAGAGATTCAGTAAAGACTACCACTCAGGTTATTTTAGCTTTCCATAAAAACGTGGTACTTAAAAGATAAAAGGAGCGCAAAAAAAATTGATTATCAGCAAAATGAAGTAAACACCTGAAAGACTCAAAGCATAAAAGATGAAAGATTCAAAACATAAATAAGCTCCTCTGCTTTGAGGCCATCGGGCCAAAGAACCTCCTGTGAATGTGAATACCTGAAATTAAACGACTGATTTGCTGCCTTGGAGGCTTCATTTCCAACCCGATGGGACACGGTAACCCGAACGCATCCTTGGGCTGCTGCCCAGGCAATACGCGCCCTATAAAAAAGGCCGGACAAACCTTTACCCCTATGGGCTTCCTGAATAAAGGAAGCTATCAAAATCGCGTTTGATTCATCCGCTCTATCCAATACAACACCCGTTAGTCCGACTAAAGTTCCAAGATCATACAAGCCGAACATCGCACATTTGGGATTTTCAAGCAAAGCTATCCACTCCTCATCACTGTAGGCAGATTCCTTCTGATAATTGCTCCCGAAAACCTCCGGAGTAGAAAATAATGCCTCTAGCCTGATCTTCTTATACGATTGCCAATCTTCTATTCCAAAATGCCTCAGCTCATAGTTTTCCATATGCAACAAATTACGTGATCTTTTAACGTAAATATAGTTAAGAAAGCACAACATACTGCCACTGGACTATCTGCTTTATTCAATTTGGACTAGCTTTCTCCAAGCTATTGGCCGTAATTTTGAACTAAATCAAGAAATAGTTATTTGCATGTATGTACCCAAACATTTCCAATTCGAAGGCTATGCCGAGAAGATTGCATTTATGCAACAATATAGCTTTGCGACCATCGTATCGATAAAAAATAGCATTCCGATAGCAACACAACTTCCCTTCCATATCCGTATGGACAAAGACCAGCTGATTTTGACATCACACTTCGCCCGCGCCAACGAACAAGCAGATTATATCGAAAATTCACCATCACTGGTTATATTCTCCGAACCTCATGCCTATATTTCTCCGCAGCACTACGACAAAGTGGAAAGCGTGCCAACCTGGGATTACATCGCAGTACATGCCTATGGTCTTGCATCAATCCTAACAGACGAACAGGCAAAAAACAAAGTATTGGAGCAGATGATCCTCAGTTATGATGAAGCCTATCTGACACAATGGAATGAACTCTCCGATCGATTTAAAAGTGGAATGATGCGGGGTATTGTCGCATTTGAACTTGTCGTGACGGATTTGCAGGGACAAAAAAAATTAAGTCAAAATAAAAGCGAAACAGAAAGACAGCGGATCAGTGATTTTTTGGAAAATAGCAATAGAACGCACGAACGCGATATTGCAGCATCGATGAAAAATCAATCCCACGAATGAATAAAAAATGAAAAAAAATAACATCGACATCAACATCACAAAAGTAAAACTAACAGATATTGACCTTCTGCAGGAAATAGGAAAAAAAACCTTTGTCCAGACTTTTTCGGATACGAATACCGAAGACAATATGAAGGCTTATCTGGCTGAAGGTTTTTCAAGGGAAAAATTATTGTCTGAACTCTGTAACGACGAATCGGAATTTTACTTTGCCGCAGCGGAAAATAAGATTGTCGGTTATCTGAAAGTAAATACGGGCCAGGCCCAGACCGAACAGCAATCCTCACAAGCGCTAGAAATTGAACGTATCTATGTATTACAGGAATTTCATGGAAGAAAAGTAGGACAATTATTGTATGAAAAAGCACTCAGCCTGGCACAGCGGAAAGAAGCCCCATTTGTTTGGCTGGGTGTCTGGGAGAAGAATCTCCGTGCAATCAATTTCTATCAGAAAAATGGTTTTGTCGCATTTGATCAACATATTTTTCAATTAGGTGATGATAAGCAAACAGATGTCCTGATGAAAAAAATAGTACAGCCCTACCATGAATGAGATGATTACCGAAAATATACGCATTATTCAACAGCGTATAGACAAAGCCTGCAAGACACATAATCGAAATCCACAGGACGTAAAATTATTGCTGGCAACCAAAACCGTTCCCGCCGAACGTATTGAAATTGCATTGCGCACAGGACAAACATTGATTGCCGAGAATAAAGTACAGGAACTGAAAGACAAATTTGAGTATTTAAATACCATTCCCCATGTCAATCATTTTATTGGACATCTGCAAACCAATAAAATCAAAGATATCCTCAAATACAATGTATCCTGCATTCATTCGATAGACCGTTTCGATCTTGCTGAAAAATTGCATCAGCGACTTTTAAAGGAAAATAAAACTATGGAAGTACTTATTCAGGTGAATACCTCCTTCGAAGACAGTAAATACGGAGTTTCCCCCACGGAGGTGCTTGACCTCGTTCGGCAAATTGCCACATTAAACACGCTGCAGATTAAAGGGTTGATGACAATAGGTCTCCTGAGTGCTGAAGCCAAAAAAATACGACAGTGCTTCCAATTGCTCAAACATATTCAACAAGAAATCATAGCTTTACATATCCCTCAGGTATCGATGGAAGAATTGTCAATGGGCATGGGCGGCGATTTAGAAATAGCAATAGCAGAAGGAGCAACAATTGTCCGAGTGGGCACGGCAATTTTTGGACAGCGTCCTACAGCAGATAGTTATTACTGGAATGAGAACCTATAACATAAAAACCAATGCGGATACATTTTATACAACACGAAGTTTTTGAAGCACCCGGTGCCTATTTAACCTGGGCAGAAAAACAGCAACATTCAGTTACTTTCTCCCATGTTTATCAACAGGATCACCTTCCAAAAGAAATAGATTCCATCGATGTGTTGATCATTATGGGCGGACCTCAAAGCCCAGATTCATCCCCGTCCGAATACCCTTATTTTGACGCTAAGGCCGAAATCGCTTTTATCCGCCGATGTATTGATGCAGGAAAGGCGGTTGTTGGTATATGTCTGGGCGCACAATTGATTGGCGAAGCGCTGTCGGCAACGTACAGACATAGTCCGCAAAAAGAAATTGGAGTTTTCCCCATCACGCTCACAGAGGAAGGAATAAACGACAGCAAAATAGCACATTTTGGCAGCTCATTACCGGTCGGACATTGGCACAACGATATGCCTGGACTTACCCCGGAAAGTAAAATCTTAGCAAGCAGCGTCGGCTGCCCTAGACAAATTGTTCGCTATACTAATCTCGTCTACGGATTTCAATGCCATATGGAACTCACACCTGAAGTCGTCCGGCTTTTGATAGCTACAGAAGATGATCTCTTTCTTCAAAGCCAATCGCTCCAATTTGTGCAATCACCTGAAGAAATTCAGGCTTATGATTACAGCGAAATGAACAGCAAACTTCATACATTTTTAGATTTACTTGAATATGCATACACGAGAAGTCTAATAAATAAATGAAGCGTATCTGTCTAAACGGGAGCGTAAAAACTTACAAAGCTAATTCATTCATTGGATAAAAAATAGTAGATTTGGTGCAACACAAAAAAACTATTGATGAACCTAAGACGCAGTCAACTTTTAAAAATCGGCTATCTAGCCCTTCTGGTACTTCTCCTACATGCCTGTGTTTCCCAAAAAGAAAACAAAAACTTCACTTGGTATCAACATCAGGTTATCGAGCAGCTTGTTCCGGAAACTGATTCCAGTTATAGAGTTCAAATTGGTATTATGGCTGCGACCTTCTGGCTAGACAATCAAGATGGTCAACTGGCGAAAAAATTGAACCTCCTGCAACAGAGCTACACGCAACGAAATAAAGTCGATGTCGCTGTTCAGCAAGGTACCAACAAAATCATTCGCGTCACTAAATCAGAATAAAACAAGCTTATTCAAGGCAACACAAATGATTTTGGTACCCACCAATACTTCAATTATAGTTCATATCTTCCGCCTGTACACATCATCCACTACATGATATTCTTTGCTATCTTTTCAATACGGTCCTTACAGACCACATTGTAAATTAAGCGATTTTATTCATTAATATAATTTGAGGCGCTTCCTGCAATTTTTCACCGGCAACTTTTCCGAATGCAACAATATAAGGTTGTTGATTATGCGCATCCAAGCCCGCCTGATCTTCCCATATTTCATAAAATATAAACTGGTTTTCATCATTGTTTACCTGGTGCAGATCGTACTGTATACAAGCTTCTTCCTTTCTACTTGCTTCGACCATTTCTAACAATAATGCCAATACTTCTTCCCGATGTGCAGGAACTGCCTTTAAAATTGCGGTTAAATATACCTTCATGTTATTGATTTTTATTTTGGTAATTTACTCTTTTCATCGCAATAACGCCATGGATAAAGCGATTTATCGATCAATAAATTTTTAGTTCAACGTAGTTTCCAAATGGAAGACCTCTTCCAAATATTGTTTATATTCCTTTTCGTAGTTGTCGACACGTTCTTGAGACGCCCCCTTCTCCATATCATGAAAATGGAAACTGCCTATACGCTCCAACCCGGCAAACTGATTCATCTTGTGAAAACCGAATAAAACTCCTTCATCAACAGAATGCTGATCGAAAAACTCATTTTCTAATGTAAATGCAGTGTCAGGAGCATTCCAGCTCGAAGTCACCATGTATTTTTTACCATGCATCAAACCTCCTGTACCATAGTTAATGGCCGGATTCTTACGTGAACGACCATCATTTTTATAGATACCGTTGTTGTGACCCGCCGTAAAAACTTCATCGATATAGAGCTTCAGACGGTTCGGAACCTGAAACCACCATACAGGGAAATGGTAAACGATAATGTCTGCCCATTTAAAATTTTCAACTTCAACCATTGGATCAAAATCATCGTTGATATTGGTTACCCTTGTTTCAAGTCCATTTTCAGCCAATGTTTCAACAGTCCAATTTGTTATTGTGGTATTGAAAGAACCACCCGAGTGTGCGAATTTCTGTCCGCCGTTGATAATAAATATTTTCATTTCTATAATTTTTCTTATTGATAACACAAATTTCTATCATATTTTTAAATCATACAAATAATTTAAATTGTATATTTGTATCATAAAAATAATAACTATGAAATGGAACTTAGAATGGCTTCGTACATTTAAGGCAATCTATGAGACCGGAACGTTATCTGCGGCTGCACAGGAATTGTTTATTTCTCAACCTGGAGTCAGCCTACATCTGAATTCCCTGGAAGCCTTTACCGGCCACAAGCTTTTTGATCGATCTGCGCGAAGAATGGTGCCGACCGAAAAGGGGAAAATCTTGTACAACTATGTTATTGACCCGCTTAAAAAACTAGAAACCGGTGAACAACATTTTCACAAGCGTGCATTGGACGAACGTGTTACAATTAGTATCGGAATGTGTTTTGAGACCTTTCAATACACGCTGGAAGAACATATTGCGCAGCTCCCTTTCAATTTAATTATAAAATTTGGAGAATATCCTCAGATGCAGCAGGATCTTGATAATGGTTTATTGGACCTTATTATTACGCCTCAAAAAGGAAACCAACAGAATTTACAATACGAAGCTTTCTCAAAAGAGCGTATTGTCTTGATTGCAGGTTGTCAGACCGACACATCCACACTTGAGTCACTGCTGAGCGACAATAAAATTAAGGAGGCAGCTCAACTCCTAAAAAAACAATTGTGGTATAGCACGGCTGCCGATATGGATCATTTAAAAAACTATTGGTCGACACATTTTGGCGAACATCCGGACTTCAGTCCCAATTATATCGTCCCAAATATCAGTTCAATCATACGCTGCTTAAGCAACAATACTGGCTTTTCCATTGTTCCCGACTTCCTATGTGCCGAAGCACTTGCATCTGGAAAAATAAAACTAATCTGGGAAGGGACTTCTCCCGTGGAGAATATACTTTACTTTGGAACGAGAAAGAAGACCATGTATCAGGAAGAAATCGGTCAATTGGAAACGCTGTTAAAAGAGAAATGGTAGATCACCGGTCAATTTCTTGCCGATAGCCCGATTTCCGCTATTGATGCAGCATTTTGCTTAAAAATTCGGGCGTAACACCAATATATGCAGCAACTTGTTTCTGCGGAAGACAGTCGATCAATGTAGGATAACGTGTACAGAACTTTTCGTAACGTTCTTTGGCAGCTAGACGGAGATTCTCCATCGATCGACTTTGATAATAAACCAACGCATTTTCGGCAAGTATCCGAAAATAGACATTCAGTTTCGGAATCTCCTGATAGAGCCGATGCAGATCTACTTTGGAAATCATCCATACCTCAGATTCAAATACCGCATCAATGTATAGGTTGCCCGGTTTTCCGGTTACCAAACTATACATATCGCCAATCCACCAACCTTCGGGAGCAAACTGTTGAATATACTGAAAGCCGTTTTCATCCACACAATAACTTCTTAGACAACCCGAAGCGACAAAAAGAGCATACCTGCTCAGATCGCCCTCCAACAGTAAATATTGTTTCTTCTTCACTTTTTTGGATTTCACAACAGCCAATAGGCGTACGATTTCATCTTCCGTGAGGTCGATCTCTTTCTGAATACTGTCCAACAATAGCTGTTTGTCCATAAATTAAAAGATGATACACAACAAACATAGATAAATTGATTTTTGTATCCAAAAAAATAGACAAGCAGCGCCTTTTCTACGAAGGGGATACGCTTAGCTCTTCTAAAAGAAATACGTTTTGTTCTTCGCCGAAAAGACGCATAGGATACTTATATATTTACAGATGGCCGCCCCGAAGCAATGGTATGCGCTTCCTTCAAGACCTCTGAATAAGTAGGATGTGCATACGACACCCTCGACATGCTATCGGCGGTGATTTCATATTCCAAGCCCAAAACACCTTGAGCGATCAGATCGGCGGCACGTGCTCCAATTATATGAACTCCCAATAGTTCGCCATATTTTGGATCTGCTAACACCTTTACAAAACCTTGCGTTTCCATCCCTGCGCGGGCACGGGCATTTGCGGAAAACGGGAATTTCCCAATCGTATACGTTATACCCTTTGCTTTGAGCTCCTCTTCTGTTGCGCCAACGGAAGCCACTTCGGGCCAGGTATAAACCACACTTGGGATCCGATCGTAATGTACCTTTGGTTTTTGGCCGTCCATGTGTTCGACAACAAAGATTGCTTCTTCTTCAGCTTTATGAGCCAGCATTGCCCCGCCGATCACATCACCAATAGCATAAATGTGGGGAACGGCCGTCTGTAACTGCTCGTTGGTAACGATCATACCTCTGGCGTCTAGTTGAACAGCTGTATTCTCCAAACCAAGCCCCACTGTAAATGCTTTCCGTCCGACAGCGACCAAAATATAATCCGCCTGTAATTGTTGCTCCTGACCAGCTCGATCCCTAAAGAAAACGTTTGCCGCAGCGCCTATATTTTCTGTTTTATAAACAGCCTGTTCAAGCAAAATTTTAATGCCATCATGCAGCAGTATCTTTTTCAAGGCGTCCCCCAATTCATGATCCATATTGGCAAGGAGGCGATCGGCATATTCGATAATAGTGACCTCACAACCCAATCTATTGAATATGGATGCCATCTCTACCCCAATTACACCGCCACCGATAATAACGATTTTATCTGGTTTTTCTTTCAAGGACAACGCCTCTGTTGAGCTGATGATACGTTTTTTATCTATGGTTACTCCCGGAACTGTTGCTGGCTTGGAACCCGTAGCGATGATAAATTTCTTTGCGCCAAGGGAAAGCCGCTCCCCCGCCGACGTAGCAATCTCCACCGTTGAATTATCGACAAAAGAAGCCGTTCCATGGATCACTGTTACCTTATTCTTTTTCATCAGGAAATTCAGCCCCTGTGTATTTTGCAACACCACTTTATCTTTACGCGCATATAGGCGTTCAAAGTCCATCGATAGCCCCGCTACGTGAATCCCGTGTGCAGCAAAATGATGCTGTGCTTCATGATAGTGATGTGTGCTATCCAAAATTGCCTTTGTGGGAATACAGCCTACATTGGTACAGGTACCACCCAATGTATCATATTTCTCTACAAGCGCGGTTTTATACCCCAATTGGGCACTGCGAATCGCCGCAACATAGCCGCCTGGGCCAGAGCCTATAACCACTAAATCATAGTGTTCCATATATAAATTATTTTTAGTTAACTGATTAATTCACATCCAAAACAGGCCTTCCGTTTATCTCCAGAATACCTTCTTTCCAAAAACCTCTTATAAAAACCGTCCTATATGCGCCAATCATAGTATAAAATAAAATACCAAAAGGTATATTTAAAAACAATAAAATCCATCTCATTTACAGAAATTAAATAAACAAATTAAATTATACACAAATCTACAAATAAAATACCAATCAGTATATTATTACAAATAAAAAAAATAGAAGGCTATAAAATAATATAAAAGTCAATTCTAGCGAACAGGCTTTCTACGCCTTCTAAATTCAAGCTATATTTTTTAACTTGTACCTAGATTGGCACAACAAGTCAAATAGCTACTTTTAAATGAAACAGCATAACTACATCGCCACAATTACGTGGACAGGAAATCGCGGCAGCGGAACCGATCATTATAAAAACTACGAAAGAAGCCATCGCATTAGCATTGACGGCAAAGCTGAGATTGAAGGTTCTTCGGATCCAGCGTTCCTGGGAGACCCCAGCAAACACAATCCCGAAGAGCTATTGCTTGCCTCCCTGTCCTCCTGCCATATGTTATGGTACCTGCATTTCTGCTCGGTCAATAAAATTATTGTAGAAGAATATGTAGACCATGCAACAGCAATCATGCTTGAAGAAGAAAGTGGAAAAGGCCGTTTTAAAGAAGTTACGCTAAATCCTTCGGTCCGGGTAAAAGATTCAACGATGATTGCACAAGCCATTGAATTACATAAAAAAGCAGGTGAATATTGTTTTATTGCCAATTCAGTAAACTTTCCGGTCTTGCACAAGCCCAACGTCAGCATCAGCACATCCAGCTAATTGAGTGAACTTTCTTCTTCACATGAGCTATTTATTGGCTAGCCGCTCCTGTAACTCCCGACGGAAAGTAATACCGACCGGTAGGGACGTATTATTGATCTGTACCATTCCATGCTCATATTTGATCACCTTATTGATCGAAGCAATGTAGGATTTGTGGATACGGATAAACTTTGATGCCGGTACCTGTGTGAGAATTTGTTGGGTGGTGCTTGCAGTCAAAAATGTCTGACTAGGAGTGACAATTTTCACGTAATTGCCAAAGCTCTGGATAAAATCGATCTGCGATAATTTAACGTCAATAATACGACCATCCATACGTATGCTAATTGATTTGGGTTCTTCTTCCTGGGGCGACACAGCCGTGTTATAGGATAAAAAACGTTGAACAGCCTTAAAAAAACGGGGAAATGAAATAGGTTTTAACAGATAATCAACAACGCCATAATCATAACTCTCCAATGCGTATTCGGAATATGCTGTTGTCAAAATCGTTTTGGGTGGGTTATCCAGCATCTTCAGAAACTCCATCCCATTAATTTCGGGCATTTCAATATCCAGGAAGATTAAATCTACTTTGTTCTCCCGAAGAAACTCCAATGCCTCAAAAGCATTATAACATTGAGCGACCAACTGCAGATCAGTACTTCTTTCAATATAATTTACCAGTACATAATGTGCCGCAGGTTCGTCGTCAACCACGATACAGCTATTTTTATTCATTGTTTAAAGATTGATAACCAATGACACTTCATACTCCTCTTTCTTGGAATTTGTCGTTAATGTATATCGATTAGGATACAAAAGCTTTAATCGCGCTATTGTATTTTCCAAACCTATTTTCGCCGAAAAAACATTCCTTTTCTTAACAGGAACAGAATTCCGTACATGCAAATATAAGTTCCCTTTTTCAATCTTGATCGAAATATGTACAAAACAATCTTCAATACTGCAGGTTCCGTGTTTAAAAGCATTTTCTACAAAAGTAATCAATAGCATCGGCGCTATCTGATAGTTGATATCTTCTTCTTTTTGATAATCAAATTCAATTTTTGTTCGGTAACCTAATCGTTCGCGCTCCAACTCGATATAACTTGAGATAAAATCAATCTCATCATCCATCGCAACAAATTCCCGATCGCTGCTCTCCATCTGATAACGAAGAAGTTGAGAAACTTTGATGATCAATTCGGACGTACGTTCCGGATACTTCAGATTAATACCATAAATGGTGTTCAATGTATTGAATAGAAAATGTGGATTGAGCTGTTTTTTTAAATGCGATAATTGCGTCTGATTGGAAAGCAGTTCACGTCGGGTCTTCACACGCTGAAAGCGATAAAATTCAATAAATTGGATACTACCCAAGATACAGATCAATGAGCCCAATAATACGCCAAATTGATAATGGAACGTTTTCTGAACAAGATTCTTATAGAGAAAGCAATTCTTGTAGATCACGTTATCTGTTAGCTCTTTCAATATAAGTGAAAAAACCAATAGGGTTGCCACCGACGCCAGAACGTACAACAGGGGTTTATTCTTTTTGAGCAGCAAGGGCAATAAAAAAAAGCGATTCAACTGCGCATGCGCATAAAGGATCAAGAAATAGAACACGCCCATCAAAAATCCCTTCCAGCTCAGGATCAAAATCCAATCGTTCAAAGTAAAGAGGATAAACGAAAAGACCAATAGCACGACCTCCTGTATGATCTTGTTCTCCAAAACCTTTCTCATAATCCTTTTTTTGTTAAAATTCTGTTACAAAGTAAAAGTTTTATGTTTATAACAGCAGAAAAATAAATGACGAATTAAATTGGTCACTTTTAAACGCTATAGATCATTTTAAAGGGACATCACAGTTCATCTCATCGCTATCTTCGTGTCCATAAAATGATAGATAACCTATGCTGAAATTGAATTTAGTGCTGTCATTGGCTGTATCACTTGCGACCTCCTCTTCCTTCGCTCAGAAGCTTACGCTTCGCGATGCCGTAGAACAAGGTATTGCAAATTATGGAAATATCAAGGCAAAGGAATATTATCTCCAGTCCTCCCTGCAGACCAATGAACAGGTCAAACGCGACTTTTGGCCCAATCTGAACATCGTAGCCCAACAGGACTTTGGAACAGTCAACGGACAAAATGGTCCACTGTATGGATTTGGTGGGCTGGGTGTAGCTTCTTCAGGAGCCGCTCTTCCAGAACAAAATTGGAATGCCGCATTTGGTGCGCTTTACTTAGCCAATGTCAATTGGGACATTTACACCTTTGGACGAAAAAAAGAACGTATCGAATTGGCCAAATCCGATACCAAACGACTACAGGCCGATCTCGGTCAGGAACAGTTCCAGCATAAAGTCAAGATTGCTGCTGCTTACCTCAATTTATTGGCCAGTCAACGATTGGAAAAAAATCAACAGATGAATCTCGATCGTGCACTGGTATTTTTAAATATTGCTGCCACCAAAGTAAAAAATGGAATATTACCCGGGGTGGATTCAACGCTAGCTTCAGCGGAAGTTTCACGCGCTAAAATCAGCCTCAACCAGGCCAGCGAAAATGTCAAAGAGCAAAACAACAAATTGACAGTACTGATGGGAATACCAGCAAAAGACCTGCAAATAGACACCTTGCTCGTCCAGAAAACACCCGTCGAGCTAACTCCACTTTCACCCAATCTGATTGAAAGTAATCCTATTCTGCAATTTTATAAAAGTAAAATTGAACTTGGCGAACAACAATTGAAACTATCAACGAAAGAGTATCTTCCCACTGTAAGCGCCTTTGGGGTCTTTCAGACCAGAGGATCTGGCTTTAAGAGCGACTACATCACTGACCTACAAGCGTATAGCACAAATTATTGGCAAGGAGTTCGTCCCAGTAGGCAAAATTATCTCTTGGGATTGGGCATAAACTGGAATCTGACTTCGATTGCGCGTATCAATAAAAAAATCAGTGCACAGCGCTTTACGAATGATGCCCTAAGAGAAGAATACCAAACTGCCGAAGCCCAATTGACAGCACAGCTGGATGCCGCTGATGTGAAAATCCAATTGGCCCGAAAAAGTGATCTAGAAGCTCCGAGACAAGTGTCGGCAGCCCAGCAAGCTTACAATCAAAAAATGACGATGTATAAAAACGGTCTAGCTACGCTTGTCGATGTGACGCAGACCCTTTATACACTAAATAGAGCCGAAACAGATCGTGAGATCGTCCACATCAATCTTTGGCAGTCGCTTTTATTAAAAGCCGCTGCTGCGGGAGATTTTGATATTTTCAACAAAGAACTATAAATAACATTACATGAATTTAATACGTTTTGCCTTACGCAAGCCGATATCTATCCTCGTACTCGTATTGGGACTTATTGTCTTTGGCATAGGTGCCGTTCGATCGATCAAGGTGGATATCCTGCCAAAAATGAACCTTCCGGTTATTTATATCGCCCATCCATTTGGTGGCTATTCGCCGGATCAAATGGAATCTTATTTTGCCAAAAACTACGTTAATATCCTTCTTTTTGCCAATGGGGTCAAATCTATTGAGACCAAGAATATTCAAGGTCTGACCTTAATGAAAGTATCGTATTACGAAGACACCAACATGGCACAGGCTGCAGCCGAGCTAAGTGCCCTGGCCAATCGGATCCAGGCCTCCTTTCCTCCAGGCTCACAACCGCCTTTCATTATTCGTTTTGACGCCTCGTCACTTCCTGTTGGTCAACTGGTATTGAGCAGTAGCAAACGATCTAATAATGAACTGCAAGATCTGGCCAACGTCTATGTCCGGGCATCGTTTACGTCAATCCCCGGTCTATTGTCGCCCCCTCCTTTTGGGGGAAGTCCACGTACAATTGAGGTCAACGTTGATCCCGATTTAATGCGGAGCCACAATATGACACCCGATCAGGTCGTAGAAGCGCTAAGACTGAACAATCAAACCGCTCCCGCAGGAAACGTACGTATTCAGGATAAAAACTACATTACACCAACGAACAATACCATCAAGGATGTCAAAGATTTTGAAAAAATCCCGTTATTTAAAGGTGGGGTACAAAATCTTTACTTAGGCGATATTGCTACCGTAAAAGATGGTGCCGACGTTACCGCAGGTTATGCTTTGGTCAACGGCAAACGTTCTGTGTACGTCAGTATTGCCAAAGCCGGCGATGCCTCAACATGGGAAGTCGTTCAAAACTTAAAAGCAGCCTTACCAAAAATTCAGGAAAATTTACCCGACGACGTCAAGTTATCCTATGAATTTGACCAATCCGTCTATGTCATCAATTCCGTAAAGAGTTTGATTACCGAAGGTGCAATCGGTGCTATCCTGACCGGACTAATGGTCCTCCTATTTTTAGGTGATCGAAGAGCCGCATTGATCGTTATCCTAACCATTCCGATATCCGTGATCTCCGGAGTGCTCTTTCTAAAGCTCTTCGGGCAGACCATTAACCTCATGTCCCTTAGTGGACTAGCCTTGGCTATTGGTATCCTGGTCGACGAAAGTACGGTAACGATAGAAAATATACACCAGCATCTGGATATGGGTAAACCCAAAGCCTTGGCAATCTGGGATGCCTGTAAGGAGATCGCCCTACCAAAATTATTGATCCTGCTCTGTATACTAGCCGTATTTGCGCCGGCATTTACCATGACAGGCATCCCGGGATCGTTATTTCTTCCCTTAGCTTTGTCAATTGGATTTTCGATGATCGTATCCTTTCTCCTTTCGCAGACATTCGTTCCCATCATGGCCAACTGGTTTATGAAAGATCATGCGCATAAAGCGCCACAAGCGACCAAACCAGCGGGCTTAAATGCAGATGAAGCGCAATTCGCAGCAACTGGACTGAGTGTAGAATCTGAACAGGATACCCTAAATCAGAAGAAACTATTGGTGGAACGGGAAGACTTTAACAACGATGGAAAGATCAGTATTTTTGAACGGTTTAGAAACAGATTCATGAAAATGATCGATCACTTGTTCAAAAGAAAGAAAACCATTACTGTGATCTATCTGCTTGGAGCAATAAGTCTTGTTGTCATTTTACTTTCCACAATCGGACAGGATGTATTTCCAAAAGTCAACTCGAGTCAGTTCCAAATGCGCCTTCGTGCAGCTGAAGGTACACGTATCGAACGAACCGAAGAAAAAGCAAAACTGGCGCTGGCCGAACTGGAAAAACTGGTTGGGAAAGAACACATTAGCATATCTTCTGTCTATATCGGTCAACACCCTGGGCAGTTTTCAGTATCACCGATCTATCTTTTCATGGCTGGTCCACATGAAGCTGTTTTCCAGATTGCACTGAAAGACTACCATCACGATATGGACAGTTTCCGTGATGAATACCGTAAACGCCTGAAAGCAGCAGTTCCCGATGTACAGGTATCCTTTGAACCGATCGAGCTTACAGATAAAGTACTAAGTCAGGGATCGCCCACTCCTATTGAAGTTCGGATAGCAGGAAAAAATAAAAAGAACAACGAGAAGTATGCCGGTAAATTGATCGAGGAACTAAAAGCCATCCCTTATTTTAGAGATGTACAATTAGCACAATCCATTAAATACCCTTCGTATGATATTAAGATAGATCGCATCAGGGCTGCACAACTGGGCATCGATCTCAGCGAAGTAACACGATCTCTGATCGCGTCCACCTCTTCTTCGCGTTATACTGAAAAAAACACCTGGATTGATGAAAAGGCAGGACTATCATACAACGTCCAAGTACAGGTTCCCATCGATAAAATGAAAGATGAGAAAGAAATCGGTGAAATACCTTTATTGAAAAATTCAGCGCGGCCAATTCTGAGTGACGTCGCAACGATCACACCGTCCTTCACCTATGGTGAAAACGACAATTTAGGTGCAATGCCCTATGTATCAGTTACAGCAAATATTGATCATACAGATTTAAAAACGGCTTCTAAGGATGTACAGCGTAGTATCAAAGCCCTTGGTGAACTTCCTCGCGGCTTGTCAATGGAGCAAATAGGGCTTGGAAAAGTATTGTCAGAGACCATGAGCAGCCTCGAATCGGGCCTTGCCGTAGCTATCATCGTCATATTTTTGATGCTATCAGCCAATTTCCAATCGTTCAAAGTTTCTATGGTTGTGCTTACCACAGTTCCTGCGGTTGTACTGGGCTCATTGCTTCTATTGCTGTTGACCGGATCAACCCTCAACTTACAATCCTACATGGGGATTATCATGTCGGTGGGTGTATCCATCGCGAATGCCGTTTTGCTCATCACCAATGCTGAACATATCCGCCGGCATAATGGAGATGCGCTAGCTGCAGCCCGTGAGGCAGCATCCTTACGACTTCGGCCTATTATCATGACCAGTTTGGCCATGATTGTGGGTATGCTCCCTATGGCCATAGGCCATGGTGAAGGTGGCGAACAGGTTTCACCACTCGGTAGAGCCGTAATTGGAGGATTACTATTTTCGACTTTCGCCGTACTCGTCATCTTGCCGCTTATATTTGCTTGGGCGCAAGAAAAAAGCAGTACACAATCGATCTCATTAGATCCTGAAGACAAAGAAAGTAAACACTATATTGCGGCATTAAAACCTTTATCGTAAAAGCAGTATAATCTATAAAACATGAAAAATAATTTGTTCAAAATATTATCTATCGCCGGTCTGATCGCATCCTTAACAGGATGCCATTCAGCTGCCGAGGAAAATGCAAAAAAAGAAAGTCCGGAAGCTGCAGCTCCGGCAATGGAGACATTTGTACCCACCAAACAGAAATTAACAAATAAAATGCAGATCCCCGGGGAAATCACGGGATTCCAGCAGGTCGAGATTTACGCTAAGGTCAGCAGTTACGTCAAAAGTCTTAACGTGGACATCGGAAGTAAAGTGCATGCCGGTCAGCTATTGGCTGTCCTGGAGGCTCCCGAATTGAGTTCACAGCTGTCAGCAGCCAAATCGCGTCTGAAATCACAGGAGGCGGTCTATATGGCTACAAAAAGTACTTACGACAGACTCTTTGAAACCAGCAAAGTCGAGGGAACGGTGGCCAGACTCGATCTAGAGGTGGCCGAAGCGAAAAAGAATGCTGATTTTGCGCAGTACCAAGCCGCTAAATCGGCCTACGCAGAGGTACAAAACCTGTTGAATTATTTGGAAATCAGGGCACCCTTCGACGGTGTAATCGCAACAAGAAATGTCAATCAGGGCGCCTACGTCGGGCCTGCTGGACGTGGCTCGGAAATGCCGATCATGACCATTCAGCAACAACGTAAACTCAGATTAGCGGTAGCCGTTCCAGAACAATATTCCGGTTTTTTAGCGGAAAACCAGCCCTTGCAATTTACGGTTAAGTCATTGCCAGGGCAAACCTTTTCCGGCAAGATTGCACGCAAGTCGGGAGCCCTAGATAGCAGGCTCAGATCTGAAAGAGTCGAAATTGACATTATAAATACCGACAACAAGCTATTGCCCGGCATGGTCGCAGAGGTTGAATTACCTTTAACCTCCCAAGACAGTACGTTTGTAGTTCCGAAATCGGCGGTATTTACTTCGGGCGAAGGAAGTTTTGTGATTGCTGTCGTTGCTGGCAAAACACTACGTATCCCTGTACAAAAAGGGCGCAGCATAGATGGGCAGATCGAAATATTTGGTGACTTAAAACAAGACACCAAATTGGTCAGCAAAGCGGATGAAGAGATTATAGACGGAACATCAGTCAAATAGGACATCTCCTAAATCCTAAACAAAAGAAAGACCGAACCCATTACAACCGGGTTCGGTCTTTCTAATTTATTCGGTTTTTCTAATTTAAATGCCCATAAATTTAAAGGGTTGAGCAGCCTTAAACAGGTTATTTGAAATGCCATTTATTGCCATCCCCTGCTTCATGTCCAGCTTCATCGTCGGAGCCCCCTTCTTTAAATCAAATTTAGCCAGATCTACCCAAAGTGTTCCCGGAACCAATACATTCTCAAAATAATAGATTTTATTCTTCTGATCAGCCACAGATCGCCAACGCGTAGAAGAAATATTTGGTTCGGTTTCTGAACTTATTCCAAATGGAACCGAACAATTTCTGATTACGCTAAAGACACTGGCAATAGAAAGCCGTAGATCATCTGTCTGTGGAATTGCATTGATATAATAGGAAGCCCTGACAAAGCGATCCGCAGCACGGTTTGTTCCGGGCAGCATGATGGTCCCCGGAATCCCCTGCCAATACCTGTTCAGTGCAAGCTGATCGTCAAAGACGGGCGAGTTTGTCATGACGGTATAGGCCGCATCGTGATGAATAACCAATTTCCCATTGATGTATTCAAATATAGCGTTATCCCCCGTGGCATCTGAAAGTGATAAATGCACCGTCGTAAATTTGGTAGTTCCCGGGATATAATCACTTACGACTACAAATGGCTCATCCTTTAAGGCAGACACTGCTTCATTGACTGTCGCAAAATTATCCAAAACATATTGGGCCCAAGCCGAGATTGCAAGCCCTTTTTTTGGTCCTGCAGGATCAAATTTAGGATAAGTAGATTCGACAAGCCAGAGTACATTGGCCACCAATCCCTTTTCATTTAAACCATCGACTGTAGCAATGTCCCATGCACTGGAAATAACACTGCCATATTGTGAAGTCCACTGCAATGACTGTGGACCGACCTCCCCGCTTCTTGCTACGCCGCGCGGAAACACCCATAAATTGGCCGCTATATCGTCTCTCCAGTCCATACTCCTTGCCGTAATAACGGTCTGATTAGGCCCCTTATAAACAACGCGTGTACAGGATCGACCTTCGTTAGCAACAAAAAGAAAGACGATCAACATAAATTGTGCAAGATACTTCATATGTATAGATTTTTTTAATAAGTGATACAGCTTTTTTGCCTTTGAGGACAAAAGGATCCAATATCTTAAACAATAATTCGGACTTATTGTTTGTTTAAACTTTAACCGGAATGATTTCATCCGGTACAGCTTAGACGAGAATAATCTATAGCCATAATAGATGGCTCTGGGTACTATTCAGCCGCTTTCGGATCAATCGCTGCTGCTGCCGCAGTTAATGCTAAGGCACCCCCAACGATCATAGCCTCCTGCCCCTTTTTTTCCTTAACAGCCAACACGTCTCCACGCTTATTATACAGTTCAATAATATTATTAAGCGCTACTGAACCGGTCTGCCAAAGCTGGGCAGCATAAAATTTTTGCTCCGTAGTTTTAAAAACAGCTTTACCATCTTCTAAAATCGAATAACTTAAATAACTACGTAAACTGTAAGGTGAATCAGCGCCTTCAAATCGAGCAAGTTTTACCGCAAAACTCTCGCCACTCATATCATACATATACACTTTTTCTTTTTGGGATGATCGTACAATGGATTTAACATCGTTTTTAAAATCAAAATAATGCCCATCCACATAGGCATGTGGTGGGATAAGTACCACATCTTTTGGCAAACTTACCGATCCTGTGATAGAACCGTTCACCCAAGTATCATTGAATATAGTGGATTTACTAGCGTTTATATCGGAAACCGAAGCATTCATCTTTCCATTAAAAGCAACTTGTTCAGCAGAATAGCCTTGCGTTTTACCATTAATAACCATGGCCGAACTTTTAAGATCCCATAAGATCGGTTTATCGATTTTATTTTCTATTCGAAGGTAAATTCGACCATCTCTGTCGGCAAAGGAATAATCAATTTGTACCGTATCATTATTAAATGAAAACGTCCCCTTGTCTTCATCTTTTTTTACATTCTCCCCATTGAATGTCATGAGATAGTTGGAAGAACAGGCTGAAAGAAAAACAGCACAATACAATAGCATGAGAACTTTGAATACTTTTCGCATAATATCAGGATATCTTAGTGTAACTACAACGGCACGAGTGCTGTTGATAACAATATAAAAAACTATTATTAAAAAAACAGCGAAACCACATAAAATAATTTCCTAATTAGGGTATTAATCGCAAAGTATCACTGTTTCTTTAAAATAGTAAATGATCGTCATAAAGCAGTAAATGGTCCTCTTTTATCGCCCGATACAGGTTTGAAATTGCTTTACATCAGTTTCCATAATAACAGGGATATTACAGGGGGTTAACAGGGGGATAACAGGGGTTTAGCAGGGGTAAATCCCCTGTTAATCCCTTGTTAATACCTTGTAAAAAGACTACTATATCCTTCTTAATGGAGAATATGGTATTCGACTGATAGTAACCATAAACAAATCAAGGAATATCCTCAACTGTTGGTCAGGTTAGCGAAACGAAAACGGTTAAACGAATAGAAGTTTTTTTAACCGGAAAGCAAAAGCTATATTTACAGTCAACTAAACCCAATCCAATGAAAGAGAAATTTATTGACAGAAAAGATCAACAGGCCAATAAGATATTTGAAAGAAGAACATTATCCTCCGATTATAGAACGATTATTCCCCTACTGTCTCCCGGCATGGAAATTTTGGATGTGGGCTGTGGTACCGGAACTCTCACGAATGAGGTAGCAAGCTATATCGGCGACGGAACCATAACCGGACTCGATAATACACAGTCTTTTATCGACAGCGGCAATGAACTCTATGGGGATACCCAAAATCTGAACCTGGTCTGCAGCAATATTTTTGATTATCAACCTCCACATCCGTTCGACCTGATTATAACGGCACGCACCATGCAATGGTTAAGTGATATTCCCCGAGCATTGGGCTTATTTAAATCCTGGTTAAAACCCGGAGGACAAATTTCTATTTTAGACTACAATCACATGGCCATTGAATGGAACCCCGCCCCTCCGGAAAGCATGCTCACATTTTACCACACCTTCCTGAAGTGGAGAGCAGATGCAGGTATGAACAATCGTGTTGCTGATGAGGTCGCTGAATTGCTCCAGGAAACCGGTTTCCATTCGGTTCAGGTTATCAATGCCGATCAGACCTACAAAAAAGGAGAAGCTAACTTTGATACCAATCTGGCCATCTGGAACAAAGTCGCGCAATCGCGACAAATGGTCATCGAAGGTTATATTACGGACGAACTTCGCTTACAGGCTATCGCAGAATACAGCCAATGGATCGAGACAGAAGCGACAAGCATGACACTTAAAATGAACGATGTACGGGCTTATGTATAAACTCCGCTTCTGCATTCTCCTGCTACTCGCAAGCCTTGGGCTGGCTGTAAAAGCACAGCTTAGGGATACCCTCATCAATGTAGGCAACCACAACCTTCATTTTACTTTAATGGAAGGGAAAGGTATCCCCATTGTCTTTGAATCTGGAGGGGGAAATGATGGTTCCGTTTGGAGAAAATTATTGGAACCGCTATCGAGCAAATTAGGCGCACCTTTAATAACCTATGACAGGGCGGGCTTTGGAAAAAGTGAAATAGACACCGTCAACATTAGCTTGACAAATGAAGTAAAGGATCTTAAAACTGCCTTGCAGCAATTGGGGTACCGCGATCGGTACTTTTTTGTTGCTCATTCCTTCGGTGGTAACTATACGATGAAATTTATAACGACCAATCCAGGTCAGGTTGTTGGCACAGTAATGATCGATATTGTATCCCCTTATCTCATGACCATGGAGCGATCCAAATCATTGAAGAGAGAATATGCCAGTGAGCTTGATAACATCAAAAAAGAAAGCTTAGGGTTCTATCATCTCGTTTTAAACTACGAAGCATCAACGGCTGTTTTACATGAGGTTGCAGGAAAAATCAATGTTCCTATGACTGTCATTGGTTCAGGAAAATCACCTTTTGAAGAACCCGATCGCAGTTTATTTATTGCTGCCCTTAAAAAATTTGCAGATCAAAAAGCCAATAGACGTTATCTTTTGGCTCAACATGCGGAGCATCATGTCTTTTATGACGAACCGGATCTGGTCATTGATGAAATCATTAAACTCTATCAAAAAACCGCATTCGAGTAATCAAAAAGTCTATCCTTACAACCGATTTTATTTGTAGCTTAGCAAGGCTATACAACACATACAACAACTTATCTTATGGATCATCAGGCCCAAAATGTCATCGATACACCAAGCAATAATACGGTGTTTATGGTATGGAACTTCCACGAAAATGTGGCAATAAAAGAAGTATTTCAACGCTTATGTGCATTGGTTGTCAATCTGAATAATTCGGCGCAGGTACGTTCAAATCTCGTGAAAGCTAGTGTGGTATTAGGCATTAGCCACCATGCCTGGAAAAAGCTGGAACTAAGTGAACCCCTGCCTAAGGAATTGGTACCTTTCGAACCTATCGTCGGTCAAAAACATATTGCCGTTGCGACGCCCGGAGATTTACATTTTCACATTCGCGCTTATGAAAAAAGCTATTGCATTGACATGGCCACCGAAATAGCAGCCTTATTAAGTCCCGTTGCCGACTGCAAAGAGGAAGTTCATGGGTTCAGATATTGGGACGGCCGAAGTATCTTGGGCTTTGTCGACGGAACGGAGAATCCTCTTGGTGAGGATCGTGCTTTCTTTGGTATCGTTGGTGATGAGGATGCAGCCTATAAGGGTGGAAGCTATTTATTTGTACAAAAATATATTCACGACATGAACGCCTGGCGTTCTTTACCCGTCGCTGAACAGGAGAAGGTCATCGGCAGAAGCAAAGCAAACGATATTGAGATGGGCGACGATGAAAAACCGGCCAATTCACATTCGGCGCTAGCCAATGTCGGTGACGATTTGAAAATTGTTCGCGACAATATGCCTTTTGGCCAAATCGCAACAAATGAAATGGGAACCTACTTTATCGCTTACGCCAGCACATTCAGTACCGTACAATTGATGCTGAAAAGAATGTTTATTGGTGAACCCGAGGGGAATTACGATAGAATACTGGACTTTAGTACGGCGCATACGGGCTCCCTGTTCTTCTGCCCAACAATCAATATGCTGAAAGAATTTGCAGGTTAAAAGCTGTATACCAACTATCTCGGATCATGTCCAATAGGATATCCCAACGAAGTGCCATGGATCATGGAAAATGGTCAAACAAATTTATTTTTAAAACTACACAACAAAAAAATGGAAATCACTATTATTCAGCTAGGTGACGAAAACATTGCTGAAGTTAAAGGTTCAAGCGTCTTTATCCATAATCTCGATGATGGTCTACAGATTATGGTCGACTGTGGCGCGCAAGAAGCATACAAAGCAATTATTTATCAAGAGAACATCACAGACGATTTCTTCGAACTTAAAACAAAACTTGCCGGTGAAATTCTTCAAAAATATACGCAGTATGGCTTTGACATTGCCATCGTTGGCGATTTCTCCAGATACAACAGCAAAAGTTTAAACGATTTTATCTACGAAAGCAATAAATCAAAAAAAATCAATTTTGTAGGTACGCGTGAAGAAGCGATAGCCAGATTTTCAAAACGTTAAGCCATGAAGATTGACTCAGAAAGATTATTGATTCGGCCCATCATGCCGGAAGACAGTCGGGCAGTATTCGGTTACCGTTCGGATAAAGAAACCAATAAATACCAAGGCTGGATTCCAAGTTCTTTGGCAGAAGTCGATGAATTTATAGCAAAAAACCCAAACACGTTCAATCTTCCAGAGTCCTGGTTTCAACTGATAATGATCGACAAAATAGCAAACGCTGTAATCGGTGATATTGGTGTACATTTCTTTGGCAATGGACACCTGCAGGTGGAATTGGGCTGTACCATAAAAAAAGAATTCCAGCAACAGGGTTATGCCAAAGAAGGGCTGAAAACAGTTATAGAGGCCCTGTTCCGTCAATATAATAAACATCGGATCACGGCCTCGGTCGCTCCAGAAAACAGGGCATCCATGCAGCTTTTAACAAGTTTGGGACTCCGAAAGGAAGCTCATTTTGTAAAAAGCTATTTCCATAACGGTCAATGGGAAGACGATGTGGTCTTTGCAATCCTTGCCGAAGAATGGAAATCAACACAATAAGTCGTCTCTTCGCGACTTATTGTGTTGTACGATCGATCCAATCGGCATAAGAAAGCACGCCCAGTTCGGGCCTACCCTCCCCTTCCAAAAGTGCGATAAACTCCAATTGGTTGCCATCCGGATCATTAAAGTAAATGGCCAATGCAGGCATCCACGCAAAGACCATCGGTGCTTCGATCCCATCCTTTAAAAAATTATAGGGTGTCAGGTCACGTGTTTTCAGATAGTCCACGGCATAGTTCAAAATATCCTCTTTATCCGCTCTAAAGGCAAAATGTCTCGGTTGAAAGTTTGTTTCTTCCTGCCATAGACCCAACATATAGTCTTTGCCGGTTCCAATCCATAAAAAAACAATAGGACGTGTCGGGTCGCGATGTGCCACGCGTAATCCCAATACCTCCGTATAAAATGCGACAGATCTAGCTAAATCCCGCACCTGAATATGCGTTTCGTACAAACCTTGTATCATAAGTTATTTCATTTTAAAATTATTTCAATCCATTGATAGCGCGCTCGTGATGTAAATGCAAGATCGGATAGGATTTGCCCATACCATCTACAGCTGAGCGTCCGATAAGCTGATATCCTTTTTTCAGATAAAAATCAACAGCCTGCTGGTTTTGCTCATTGACATCAACTTTATAAACCTGCAGCTTATCCAGCACATACTGTAGTGCCACAGTCCCAATACCTTTTCCCCTGTATGCTGAATCCACAAATAACATTTCCAGATTATCATCGGAGACAGCGAAAAAAGCTGTAGGCTGTCCATTATCATCGATTATATACACCTTTAATTGTGGTAAATACTCGGTTGGGATCAGTCTCTTATATAACTGAAGATCCTCCTCTTTCAAAAAATCATGTGTCGCCCGAACCGAATTTTCCCAAATGCGCAGGATTGCCGCATAGTCGGCTTCGCTTGCCGCTCTTATTTCCATAACTATTATCTCCCTCTAAAAATTCTTATTTACACCGTATCGCTACGGAATAGCATTCTTATAAAAGCTTCCCATCTGCTTTACAGAAAGGCAATGTAAGTTAAATTGGAGAACTAAAATCATGAAAAAGTTAAATAAGACAGAAAGATGATGATTTAGGTTCCGATAATTTGATTTAAGAGAAAACAACCTTATCTTGTAAATAAACACATTAGCCATGTACAATACACTTCTATTCAAAAAATATCTCCCAGAAGATTTTGACGCTTTCCACGACTTGGTTAAAGCGGATGATGTCATGAAATACATTACCGGCAAAGGATTGTCCGAAGAGCAGGCCCGGAAGAAATTCGATTCGATTCTAGAAATCAACCAGGATCCTGATTTAGGCTATTTTAAAGTAATCGAAGCGGATACGCTAAAGCTTTTAGGCGACTGTAAGCTTGTTAACTACAAAAAAGATCCAAGCGTATTCGAAATTGGCTATTTGCTGCGCAAAGAACATTGGGGAAAGGGGCTGGGAACACAGATTTGCGAGTCGATGCTCGCCCTTGCCACAACATTAAATCCAGGTAAAGATGTGATTGGTATCATTGATCCCGATAACACCGCATCGAGACGACTACTGAACAAATTCGGATTCAAAAGTTTCTTCGTCGGGATAGAAGACGATATTGCCACAGAAAAACTCATACTCAAACGGACAGCATCCGAATAAACAAAGCTCATTCGAATATTAAAAACAATAGGAACTGTATATGCCCAAGCCGAACAAAAAGTCAATGAAGTTTAAGGTAAAAACAACTTATAACACACACGAAAGTCTTCAAGATACCTTATCATTCTTTGGCGTAAATTGCCACCGCCCCTATTATATTTCTTCTGGAAATCCAATTTTTGAATACCCAAGCAATGCTTTTCGTATTGATTATTATGCCATCTGTATCTGTACGGCAGGCGATATACATATTCAGGTAGACAATCAGGAATACCATATCTCGACAAATCATATCCTCATATCCGCCCCAACAACAATTATCCGGTTTTCGCAGGTCAGCCCCGACTTTAGAATGAAACTGCTCTTTTTTGACAAAGCATTCCTGCTTAAACATATTGTCAATCCATTCTTTATCGAACAACTGGGACTTTTCAAAAATTCGACCTTTACCATTGTCAGCTCCCAAGACAAACAAATTGACAAGCTGTTAAAATTAATAGACTACCTCAAAGAAGTTACCTTAAGAACAACGCATTTTACAGCAGATATCATCCGCACGATCATCTTTAATCTCCTGTTAGAAATCGCCGATGAATTGGCCTCTAAAGACCATAATACAACGGAAAGTGTACAAGAGACCAACAACCTGTTCTATAAGTTTACAGACCTGGTTCAGCGACATAGCAATCAATACAAAGAAGTACAATATTACGCCGACCAGTTATTTATTTCAAACAAATACCTCATTCAGATTGTTAAAAGAGCATCAGGTAAAACACCACATGAAATTATTGATGAGCGTGTCCTTAAAGAAGCCTATGTGCTGCTCGGGAATCCCGAAAAGACTATCTCAGAAATTTCTTATGAAATCGGATTTAATTCCATCTCAGCATTTGGTCGTTTTTTCAAAAAATACTCCACCTTATCGCCATCAGAGTACCGAAAGCGACAAAATATGTAGATAGAGGAAATTCGGTAGAACAATAGCGAATTTGAGGGCACAAATGATTAAGGTGGTCTTAGTAACTTTACTCAAGAATTAAAAAAACATAAGAATCATGAAAGAAATCACCTCAAAATTCGACAAAGTATTAAATGCATCTGCTGAATATGGAAATGTAAATCATGAACCTGATTCAAGCAAAGAACAACAACGTAACACACCGAAAAAATCGATGCCCTTTTCTGATCAGATCGGAAATTATCAACGCAATAAAGGTATTCCACCAAAATCATATAAAGACAGTAAAATCTACATCGTCGGAAGCGGTATAGCAGGGATGTCTGCAGCCTACTATTTTATCCGTGATGGTCATGTTCCTGCTGAAAACATCACATTCCTTGAACAGCTCCATGTGGAAGGCGGCTCCTTAGATGGCGCCGGTAATGCAACCGACGGCTATGTCATCCGCGGTGGTAGGGAAATGGATATGACCTACGAAAATCTTTGGGATATGTTTCAGGACATTCCTGCATTGGAAATGCCTGCCCCCTACAGTGTTCTGGACGAGTACCGTTTGATCAATGACAACGACTCCAACTACTCCAAAGCAAGGCTTATTCATAAACTTGGTGAGATAAAAGACTTCAGCAAGTTTGGATTGGGCAAAATGGATCAGCTGGCCATCATTCGATTGCTCCTCAAAAATAAAGAAGATTTAGATGACTTAACCATCGAAGACTACTTCAGCGAGTCATTTTTATCCAGCAATTTCTGGACCTTCTGGCGTACCATGTTCGCTTTCGAAAACTGGCATAGTTTACTTGAGCTGAAATTGTACATGCACCGCTTTTTACATGCGATAGACGGATTGAATGATCTTTCATCACTCGTATTCCCGAAATATAATCAATACGACACCTTTGTGACCCCTTTGCGTAAAGTACTCCAAAGCAAAGGTGTAAACATTCGATTCAATGTATTGGTCAAAGACCTGGATATCCAAAGCAATACCGATGGAAAAGTTGTGGAGGCCCTAATTACAGAACAAGATGGCAAAGAAGTAAAAATTCCAATCGAAAAAGACGACTTCGTCATTGTAACAACTGGATCAATGACAGAAGATACCTTCTACGGAGACAACAAAAATGCTCCGATCATCGGTATCGACAATAGCAGCAGCGGTCAAAGTGCAGGCTGGAAACTTTGGAAAAATCTTGCTGCTAAATCAACCATCTTTGGTAAACCCGAAAAGTTCTGTAGTAACATCGAAAAATCGGCATGGGAGTCTGCAACCCTGACTTGTAAACCTTCGGCTTTAGTCGAAAAATTAAAAGAATATTCCGTCAACGATCCTTATTCCGGCAAAACTGTTACTGGCGGTATTATTACCATTACCGATTCCGATTGGTTGATGAGTTTCACCTGTAATAGACAGCCACACTTCCCTGGCCAACCGGATGATGTTCTTGTGTTGTGGGTATATGCCTTATTTATGGATAAAGAAGGAAATTACATCAAAAAGCCAATGCCACAATGTACCGGAGATGAAATTTTAGCCGAACTATGTCACCATTTGGGCATTATTGATCAACTGGACGATGTCATCAAAAATACGATTGTACGTACGACATTCATGCCTTACATCACCTCGATGTTTATGCCAAGAGCAAAAGGTGATCGTCCGAGAGTCGTACCTGAAGGATGTAAAAACCTGGGCTTGATCGGTCAGTTTGTCGAAACCAACAATGACGTTGTCTTTACCATGGAAAGCTCGGTACGTACCGCACGTATTGCGGTATACGAACTGCTGAACTTAAACAAGCAAGTTCCGGATATCAATCCCCTACAATATGACATCCGCCATCTTTTAAAAGCGGCCAAAACATTAAATGATGACAAACCATTTGTGGGCGAAGGCTTACTACGTAAAATTCTGAAAGGCACTTATTTTGAACATATCCTGCCTATCGGTTCTGAGGAACAAGAAGACCATGAATCTTTCCTGACAGAGCAGATCACCAAATTCAAAGATTGGTTAAAAGGAATTAAAGGATAAGGATCACAACCTGCGCCATGGTTCCGTGGCGCAGATTTTTACGAATTGAAAAACAATAACATCATGGACTTTAAAAATATAACCATAGCTGGTAGTGGGGTTTTAGGTTATCAAATCGCTTTCCAAACAGCATTTCATGGCTATCATGTCACCGTATACGACATCAACGACGATGTACTAAAAAAAGCTGCAGCAAAATTTGATATTTTGGCGCAGGCATTCGAGAAAGATCTTCATGCGAGTAAAGAACAACTGGCTTCAACCTTTGATAGGCTCAGTTATAGTTCAGATCTGGCCGCGGCGGTAGCAAAAGCAGATCTTCTTATCGAAGCCGTTCCCGAAAACCCAACCATTAAAATTGGTTTCTATCAGGAGTTAGCGAAAGTCGCTCCGGAGAAAACCATTTTTGCCACAAACTCCTCAACCTTGCTACCAAGTCAATTTGCCCAAGAAACCGGTCGTCCCGAGAAGTTCCTGGCACTGCATTTTGCCAATGAAATCTGGAAACACAATACAGCAGAAATTATGGGGCATCCGGGTACAGACAAAACAGTATTTGATCAGGTTGTCAATTTTGCGAAGTCTATCGGAATGGTTGCCCTCCCACTGCATAAGGAGCAGCCTGGCTATATTGTAAACTCCTTACTTGTCCCATTACTTTCGGCAGCAACGGATCTTTTGGTCAACGAAGTGGCAGATGCCCAAACGATCGACAAAACCTGGATGGTTGCCACAGGGGCGCCAACAGGCCCCTTCGGCATACTCGATATCGTTGGCATCACAACAGCTTATAATATCAACAAAATGAGCGCCGATGCGACCAATGACCCCTTAAAGATCAAAACAGTGGCCTATCTCAAGGAGCATTTTATAGACAAAAACAAATTGGGCGTCGCTACTGGGGAAGGGTTCTATACCTATCCCAATCCGGCCTATCAATCGCCCGACTTTTTAAAATAGGTCTCTTCAGAAACAATAAATCGTCACGGGTGAAGCTGTGACGATTTATTGTTTATTCTTATTTCAATCCACTTCCCGCTTTCACTCGTTGGCATAAACACCGTTCAACCATGCAAAAGTTGACATAGATGGGGCGTTTAACACGGGTTTGCTGATACCCATTGTTTTAAGGATGGCATCAAAAGCTTCACCGATCATAAAATCATCACGATTGCTAAAAAGTGAAACCACAAGGTCTTTCTGTACATCGATATATACGATATGATGAAACCCAGTAGATTCACCTGAATGAAACAAGATTTTATGACCTGCATTTTTTTGAATAAACCATTCGAAATGATACGCTATTCCATCCTTTACCGGGTAGGCCATTTGATCTAACAATTGCTCCAGTCCCGGCTGTATTAACCGATCTTTTACCAAAAAATTGGCCCATGTATGATATTCATCCGCAGATAGATAAACACCGCCATCACCCTGTGTCGCACTTGTCACACTTTGATCCGCAAACAGGTAGGAACCTTCCTTCGGATGATAACCGTAGACTCTTTCATCAACCGTCTTGCCCTGTTCATATACCAATCCCTTGCTAATGCCTATGGGTTCAAACAATTGACTTTTGACAAATGAAGCAAAGGATTTTTTTGCAACATGCTCGACAATCAGCGATAAAAGACAATATCCTGTATTGCTATAACGAAATTGACTTCCCGAAGGGAAATATAAACGATCGGTCTGTCTGATATACTTCAGCACATCCTTATCCGATACCTGATCTTTCCTCTCTTTCGGTATCAGCTCTTCATAGTCCCAGATTCCGGATGTATGTTGCAGAAGCTGCGCAACAGTAATACCTTTCAGCACGACTGGCAAATCTTCAAAAAAAAGGGCCAATGGGTCATCTAGTTTTAAACGCTTTTGAATCACTAAGGTATATATCGCTTGTGCAGTCACCTGTTTGCTTACCGATGCCAGGCGAAAATGTGAACTGGATGTGATTGCACGTTTTTCCTTCAAATCTGCACGTCCAATTGCATAACGATAAATAAGGCGGCCGTTCTGACTAACTGCACAGCTAATCCCCGGAGCTGCCGGGTCCTTATAAAAGCCCGCAATTGTACTATCCAATTTTGATTTATCAATTTTTTGCCCCATAACAACACTTGTTACACAGATCAAAATAAAACTCAGTTTTAGGTTTATCATATTTTATACCGCACATTTCGGTTTATATTGTCAGCCTCCTGAGAGGCACAGCGTATTAAATCAATTTGATCTTATTGCTTTTCAAAAATACACTCTTCAAAAATCGAAATTTTCTTGCAATGCCCGGGTCTTTTTATTGATTTTTATTTATTTCTTTTAATTTTGCTTTCATACTTCATTTCTCATGAAGTCGAACTGATCCGGAATCCTTCCCTCAGTTCTTCATTAAAAATCACGACAGACTATGTTTTTTATTTTCAGTATCTACGACTTTGTATTAGCAGAAAAAACGGTAACAGCAACCTTAAAAAAAGAAAACGCCCCAAGAAATTTCACCTTACAGATTATTACGCCAGCCCGTCGGTTTATAGGTCTACCTTTTGGCGGTGGATTTGTCAAACTTTCCAGGCTCTATGACGAACAGGGTAAATTGATTCACGCACGGAATTATTCAGATGAATTAAAAGCAGAGATCAAAGCGTTCAAAAGTCAGTATAGCATCCCCTATTTCCAGTTATGGAAAGGATTTCTTATTGTCACTGCGGCAATCCTTATCTGGGCAGTCATTTATGGGGTAAAGAATAAATTGGGAAATCAACAACGGGAAAAAGAAGTCGGTCAGATGATTGATAATTTGAAACAACTAAAGGCAGGTCAACTTTATGGCGCTACTTTTTTTACCGATCAGGATGGTAACAGTATAAATGGACTTCCTGCAGGTTGGATAAAAATAGATAAAATCGTGGGCGACACTGTTTTTATACATCGTTCAAAGCAGCTCGACACAAATTCGGCACTTTTTGACATGAAGAACATCGCTTCGTTCAGGCCTCAATCGACCGATGAATGGCAGGAAAAAACAGAAAAAATGGATTTAAATCTATTGAAAAAGCAGCTCGAGGATGCTGCGACAAAAAAAGTCGATCTGCTCTATATCGGTAAAGACCACGAGAAATATTCAGGTGTTATATTGACGATAAAAGGTAGCGAGTAAACCTTATTTCTAGGTATAACCAACGTATTGACTTTTCAGCATAGACAGATCATGCGACCAGGTTTGTACTTAAAAAACTCAAGATCGGACGTTCTATGCAGCGGCCGATCTTGAGTCTCTATTTTTAGTACTGGATTTTTTCGTCAATATCGTATTTCATGCCCGGATAATTCAGCAATCTTCGCATCAAGGCGATCTGACCGGCAAGATAATCCTCCCGTCCGATACACATCCCTATGAAATTTAGCTTGTCCTCCTCAATAAAAGGGATATTCATATTAATTTTAAATAGTTCAGCCAGCTGCGTATCATCCACTTGCAGCAAAGCAGCATAGACTTTCGGAGATATCGATTTAAAATTTTCTTTTAATTCCTGCACACTGGTATAGTGATAACTTTCATCGAGTGTCTTTCCCATAAAAAATAGCTCATGGTAAGGATCATTTTCCTGAAGCCCAAGAACATGTGCCATTGCATAACGCACATTTACAAAATTACCTGCCATCCATACGATATGGTTGGTCTGTCCATCAATTCGTTTTAATGCATCTTCTTCCGAAACGCCATCCAACGCATTCAAAAAAATTTGACTGTGCATGCGATAAGCAGGAATGATGATTTCTAATTTTAATGATTTCGGTTTATCCATTTCGTTTTGATTTTTTTAAATACTAAATAACTGATTTATACTAAAATTACATGTTTCAATAGAGATTATACTTGTCGTATGACAAGAAATAAAAATGAACAAAATTGATAGATCATTGCGAAATAAATTCTAAATTTCTACTAAATTGAAATTCTATCTTTACCACATGAAGATTTTGATCATAGAAGACGAATTGGAGCTGGCCAAAAGCATCGCTACATACCTTAGCGAACAACACTATTTATGCGAATTTGCGCCAACTTTGCAGGATGCTCTGGACAAAATTCAGTTATACCAGTACGACTGTATCTTACTGGACATCGGTCTACCAGATGGAAATGGTCTGAAACTACTCGAAGAGTTGAAGACGCAGCGAAAGCAGGACGGTGTGATCATCATTTCTGCAAAAAATGCATTGGACGACAAAATTCATGGACTACAACTGGGGGCAGACGATTATCTAACGAAACCTTTCCATTTATCTGAACTCACAGCACGAATCTATTCCTTGATCCGTCGAAAACAATTCAATAGCTCAAATATTGTTGTGCAAAATGAAATACAGATTGATCTACTTGCAAAAACTGTTATCGTCAATGACCTTCCTGTTGTATTGACAAAAAAAGAGTTCGATCTGTTGATGTTTTTTATTGGCAACAAAAATAAAGTAATTTCAAAAAGCACCTTAGCAGAACACTTGTCCGGCGACATTGCTGATATGCTCGATAACCATGACTTTGTCTATGCTCATGTCAAAAATTTAAAAAAGAAACTACAGGACGCCGGAAGTCAATCCTATATCAAAACGGTATACGGTACGGGCTACAAATGGGAAAATTAAAATAGTGAGATGAAACCCCTACTGAGCAAAATAACGACCCCATTTCTACTCTATGTATTGATTGTACTAGGTGTCAGTATTCCTGTTTATTATTTTGTAATCGACGGGATATGGAAAAGTGAATTAGACGAACATAACGAAATTATCGTTAAAAAAACAACCTACGAACTGAACAGTTTAAAACTATCCGAAGACAAGCTGCAAGCCAGCATTGCCTTGTGGAATAGTATACAACCTGAAACAAATATACACAAAGTACAGCCGGGAGATTTACTGCAAGATAGCGTATATACCATTGAAAAACCACAGCACTTTGCCGAATCAAAGACTATTGACCGATTTAGATGTTTGTCTTCGGTTATTCAGATCAATGGTGCGCCTTATCGTTTTACTGTACAAACAAATATTGAGGAATCCGTAGAGACTATTGCCGCCATCGCCGCAACAACTTTGTTTTTCTTCGTTATCTTAGTCATTGGTTTACTTATTATCTCCAGAAAAATATCACTTAGGCTCTGGAAACCATTTCGAGATACCGTTGATAAATTGAAGGCATTTAATCTCAATAGTCAACAACAGGTTGACTTTCAGCAAACGGATACGATAGAGTTCCATGAGCTTAATCAATCTTTATCCAAGCTTCTTGAACAAAACCTGGCCGTATACCGATCACAAAAGGAATTCACGGAAAATGCTTCACATGAGTTACAGACACCATTGGCAATACTCAAAAATAAACTGGATATCTTATTGCAAGATCCGGATCTAAGCGATGAACAGTACCAGCTTATCGAAGATATGCATAAAGCGCTATCACGGAGTACCCGAATAAACCGCAACCTGCTGCTCCTTGCGAAAATAGATAATAGTCAATTCGATCATTCGGAAAGGATCAATATGGACGCGCTGGTTTCACAATGCATTGAAGTCATGCAAGAACATTTTGAACAAAAACAGCTGCTCCTGCAGCAGGAAATCCAGCCAGCAGTGTTGCTCACGGGAAACAGTAGTTTGACCGAGATTCTGATCAACAACTTACTTCTGAATGCCATACGTTACAGTAATGTCGGCGATACAATAGCCGTACATCTGAATCAAACATCTTTGGCAGTACATAACTCCGGCTCAACGTCACTAGATAAAGTACTTTTATTCAAAAGATTCTCCAAGCTCTCAAAAAATAGCCAAGGGAGCGGTTTAGGGCTGGCAATTATTACCGAAATCGCCCGGTATCAAGGCTGGACTGTTGATTATCAATTTGAAAATAATCAACATATTTTTTCCATTCATTTTTAAAATTCCAAAAGTATTCTAATTTGGATGACAGTTTTGTTTTATGATCCACATGAAGCAAAACCAGACAACACACTTATTTGCATTTCAGCTACTGATAAGTGTATTATTTCTTTTGGATGTCAGCATTGTCAAAAGTCAGACTACAATCGCAAGGGAAGTGCCGACAAACATCGCTCAACCTGAGCGAAATAATAGTGCATTTTATATAAACTTGACTGATACCAGGCCAACCGAAGGCATAGCGGCCAGCGGCCTTTTACTGTCAACAGACAGCACAGTACTGTCTCCAGTAATCCATCATCCGAGCAGGAAAACAAAATTAAACCGTTTCTTCGAAACAGCAATTGATGAAACGCCTTACAAACCACATTTAACGAGCTTTATCGTACCGACAGCCTTTATTGGTTTCGGGGTGGCGAGTTTAAGCATCAATGGTTTAAAAAACCTCAATTTATCGACCAAAGACGAGATCAGCGAACATCAGTTAAAGCACAGCAACCTCGACAATTACAGTCAATATCTTCCTGCAGTTATGGTATATGGACTAAATGCGTTGGGGGTGCAAGGCAAACACAATTTTAAGGACAGAACGGTCATTTATTTAACATCACAGCTGATCTCAGGAGCAATGGTTCTTCCATTGAAACATATCGTCAAAGAAGTCCGTCCAGATAGTTCTAATAATCTTTCCTTTCCTTCAGGACACACCGCTACAGCCTTCTCTTCTGCACAATTTATGTTTCATGAATATCATGACAGCAATTTTTGGTTAAGCATTTCAGGCTATCCATTTGCGATTTTTACAGGTACCTACCGCGCCATCAATAATAAACATTGGGTCGGCGATATCGTTGCCGGAGCTGGATTTGGCATTTTAGCAACAGAACTAGCCTATTGGGTGCATCCGCGGATCAATCATCTATTATTCAACGACAACAAAACAACTTCTGCTACGCTAATGCCATTCTACCAGGATAAGCACTTTGGTTTAAGTTATGCCAAGCAATTTTAACCAGCCTAATTTTTTAAAGCCTATGCATGCAGAAATTATCAAAAATATTTTTCATCTCGAATAGCCTTCCATTACCAAGCAAGCACTTGCGCAATCAGTTTGGTTTTCAGCTTATCCGTATGTGCTGCTTGATGAAATCCAGAAAGTTTTATTTGCATATCCGTGTAAATTTAGCTTAGTTTGATACATTTGTAGGGACAATGCATGGATAGCCCATGATTTGGTATCATAGATAAACTTTGATTCATCGAAGTTTTTAACGTTTTTCTTTATATGAAAATTCTCCTAGTCGAAGATGACGTACGTGTCGCAGGATTGATCAAACGCGGACTTGATGAAAATGAATTTCAAACAGCTATTGCCTACGACGGCATATCTGGAAAGAAAATGGCCTTACAACACGACTTTGATCTTATCATAACCGATATCGTACTCCCTAAGATGGATGGATTGGATCTCTGCAAAGAAATTCGTCATATCAAACCCGATGTTCCCATTATCATGTTAACAGCATTAGGAACTACAGACGATAAAATTGAGGGTTTTGACGCCGGAGCGGATGACTATCTGGTCAAACCTTTTGAAATGCGCGAACTCCTAGCCCGCATCAGAGTCCTGCTCAAAAGATATCAAAAACAAGATACACTCACGGGAACAATTTTGCGTTATGGAGACCTGGAAATGAACCTCCATACCAAAAGCGTCAAAAGGAATGCTGTCGAAATCCATTTGACACCCAAAGAGTTTAAACTGCTCCATTACTTATTGCAGCACCCCGAGCGCGTACTTTCCAGAATGGAAATTGCTGAAAAAGTGTGGGAAACGCATTTCGACACCGGAACCAACTTCATTGATGTTTACATCAACTATCTCCGTAAAAAAATCGACAAAGATTTTGCAACCAGATATATCCATACTAAATCCGGAATGGGCTTTATTCTAAAACAAGACTAATGCGAATCAGGACACGAATCTCCATATTGTTCACGCTGATTACAGCCACCATATTGCTGGTATTTGCCTGTACAGTATATTTTTCAGCAGTGGAGAATCGGGAAAGGGAATTTTACGCCCTATTGAAAAAAGAAGCTTACACCAAAGCAAACCTTTTTTTGAATGCAAAAGTTGATAAAAAGACCTTAGAAGATATCTACCACAACAACCGAAAGATCCTCAACGAAGTCGAGGTTGCAATTTACGACACCCGTTTTGATCTCTTGTATCATGATGCCGTAGATATCGACTTTGTCAAAGAGACACCAGCCATGCTGCAGGATATTCTCAAAAATAAAGAAATACGATTTTATCAGGAAAAATGGCAGGTCATCGGCATAACCTTTCCATATAAAGACAAAATTTACATCATCACAGCCGCGGCCTATGATCAATACGGCTACAATAAACTCAATAGTCTATTATCTACTATTCTTTTGGTTTTCATTTTGTCTATATTTCTGATCTATGCAGCAGGTATATTCTTTTCCAAAAAGGTCTTTCAACCTATCCTGGAAATGACCCAACGTGTAAAAACCATTTCTGCGACAAGTTTGGATGCCAGGCTTACGAGTAGCGGAAATAAAGACGAGCTTTCCGAATTGGCCAGCACATTCAATGCGATGCTCGACCGCCTCGAGAACTCCTTTGATGCCCAAAAGCATTTTGTCTCCAATATCTCGCATGAGCTAAGAACGCCCTTGGCCGCCATGATTGCAGAACTCGAGATTTCTGCCAATAAGGACCGTAGCATAGTGGAGTATAAAACTGTCATCGACTATACGCTAAATGATGCACAGAAACTGAAGAAGTTATTTAATAGCTTACTTGATTTTGCAAAAGCAAGTTACGACAGTTCTGAAATCGCGTTTAAAACCTTACGTATAGACGAAATACTAATTGATGCATGCCAGCAGGTTCTCCAGTCAAGTCCAAATTATAAACTCGACATTTTTGTCGATCCAGCGATTGAAGATGAAAAACTTCTATCCATAAATGCAAATGAGTATCTATTGCAGGTCGCCTTTGTCAACCTCATTGAAAATGCCTGTAAATTTTCACCCAATCAAAAATGCCTAATCGCTATCAAGGCGGATGAAAATAGGATTCAGCTGGAATTTAAAGATGACGGAATAGGCATTGACCCGGTCGACCTGCCCAATATATTCACGCCATTCTATCGTGGAAGCAACAAAGATTATAGCGAGGGAAATGGTATTGGTTTATCGCTTACCCGAAAAATCGTGCTTCTCCATCAAGGCGAGATTAGCGTCCGCTCGGCAAAAGGCGTTGGAAGTGTTTTTAGCATTGATATCCCCCATCGTTCATTATTCTAATAAAATTCTAATTTTTTTCTAAAGCCCCTCTAACCGGCTTATCGGGAGCAGGTGGATAGTTTTGCGGTATGATTAACCATACAATCAACTATTCGACCCAATCCTTGAGGTACATGAATTGGATCCCTGTGCTGCTGTTGCTGCAAGCTTGCAACAGCCAGTCTCACGAAAGCCCCAACCAATCTCCGACCATCAGCGCAGTTGGAGACACCGTGACCGTCAGTGAAAACACACCACTGTTATCGAAACTCAAATTTGTTACGACGACCAATGCACAACATGCACTGAAACTAAATGCAGCTGCTACAGTGAAGATTATTCCCAGCAGTTATGTGGAGATTCCGGTACCTTTTGCTGGACGAATTGTCAAATCCCACGTGAAACTGGGCCAAAAAGTTGCTATCAACACGCCTTTATTTTCAATTAGTTCATCCGACTATTTTGAGGCACAAAGGGCTTACCTCGACGCCAAAAACGCATTTATGCTTGCCGACAATATGTTAAAACGCCAAAAAGATCTGATCGCGCATGGTGTTGGCACTAAAAAAGAACTCGAGGAAGCGGAAACAAATTTTGCAATGAGCAATGCTGCGCTTGGAAATGCCACTGCCGCCTTAAAAATATTCGACAGCAACCCGACCCATAGCGTTCTCGGTGAGCCTCTCCTTGTTCGTTCACCTATTCAAGGAGAAATTTTAAGTAGTTCGATTGTACTGGGTCAATACACGAAAGAAGATGCTCCGGCATTACTCCGCATTGCAGAATTGTCAAAAGTATGGGTGTCGGCCTACATCAAAGAAAAGGACTTGCCAGCAATCGATCAACTTGCGCGTGTTGAAGTGAGCGTATATGCGCTCCCTACTAAAAAAATACCCGGAAAAATTGTCCATATCAACCAATTTGTCGACGAAGCAAGTCGGAATATTGAGGTCCTCATTGCCTGTGAAAATGCTGATCGTACCTTAAAACCAGGGATGTATGTCAACGTCGAATTCGAACGGCAAACGACTCCGACACTTTTCATTCCGGCAAAAGCTGTATTTCAATTTAACGATAAGAGTTTTGTTTGGGTCAAAACATCGTCCAATACCTTCGTTAAACGCTATGTTACTACTGGCGTAACAGAAGGTGATGCGATCCAGATTTTAACAGGCCTGCTTCCGCAGGAGCAGATTGTTGGTGAAGGTGCCTTTTATTTAACACCCGGCCTGTGATGGGCTCAGGCTTTCAACTTTTAAAATAGAAACACATGAATATTAAACAATTGATTGGCCATATCATTGCAAAGAGATGGGTAATCGCCGCATCTTTTCTATTGATCGGCTTTTTCGGTTACTATGCCTGGCGACAACTTTCGGTTGAGGCATACCCTGATATCGCTGATGTATCGTCACAGGTCGTAACCCAGGTGCCGGGACTTGCTGCCGAAGAAATGGAACAGCAGATCACCATCCCGATCGAACAGGCCATCAATGGTTTGCCCGGGATGGAAGTGATGCGCAGTAAAACGACTTTTGGTCTATCCATGGTCACCATTGTCTTCAAAGATGGTGTTGAAGATTATTGGGCGAGAGCCCGTATACAGGAGCGTCTAGCTGATTTATCCCTTCCATATGGTGCCAGTCCGGGATTAGATCCGCTGACTTCACCAACAGGTGAGATCTTTCGTTATATACTCGAGAGTAAAACCCACGATCTACGGCAATTGACTGATCTGCAAAACTTTGTTATTATCCCCAAAATCAAACAGGTTTCGGGCGTTGCTGATGTCACCAATTTTGGCGGAATAACGACCCAATTTCAGGTGGAGCTGGATCCTAAAAAGCTCGATCAATACGAGATCTCACTCGCAGAGGTGGTCTCGAAAATAGAAAGCAATAATGCCAATGCCGGCGGCAGTGTGATGAACCGGGGTGATCAGTCGTACGTCATCCGTGGCATCGGTCTGGTCAAGACATTGGATGATTTGGGCAACATCGTCGTAAAATCCACCAACGGAAACCGCATATATATGCGTGACCTCGGGCAGATCAAACTTGGTAATTTAGCACGTAAAGGGGCTTTAGGATATTCGGATAAACGCGGTGCCAATTATTCAGACAACATCGAAGGTATTGTACTCCTATTGAAAAATGAAAATCCCTCCGCTGTCTTGGCTGGGGTAAACGCAACGGTCGACGAACTAAACGAAAAGATTCTTCCGGAAGGTGTAAAAATACATGTCGTGCTCGATAGAACCAGTTTGGTCGACAATACGCTACATACCGTTTCCAAAACCCTTTTGGAGGGGATGATTCTGGTTATTTTTGTCCTCATCATTTTTCTGGGAAGTTGGCGTGGAGCACTCCTGGTGGCCATAACAATTCCATTGTCCTTGTTGATTGCATTTATACTCATGCACTTCACCCATATCCCCGCCAACTTGCTTTCCTTAGGGGCAATTGATTTTGGGATTATTGTAGACGGAGCCATCGTTATACTCGAAACCATTCTTAAAAAAAGAGAAGATGAACCGGAAGGTCTGCTGCAGGAAAAAACTATTGCGCAGAAAATTTCTGAAGTCGCCAAACCCATATTCTTTGCGACACTGATCATTATTACAGCCTATCTTCCCCTGTTCGCATTTGAGCGCGTCGAGAAAAAACTTTTTACGCCGATGGCCTATACCGTAGGTTATGCCCTTTTCGGCGCCTTGGCTGTCGCTCTTGTGCTTATTCCCGGCTTGGCCTATTTGATCTATCGCAAACCCCAAAAAATCTTTCACAACAAATGGTTGGCAAAATTGACTGCGGCTTATCAGTCGGCGATAGAAAAGGTTATGCAGGCTCCCAAACAAGTTTTTATTCCATTGGCAATCGTATTGCTTGCCACAGGTTTGCTCACGGTCTCCGTTGGGAAGGACTTTCTTCCGTCGTTGGATGAAGGTTCGATCTGGCTTCAAGTGTCGCTTCCCCCAGGCATCACGGTAGAAAAGTCAAAAGAAATGAGTGATACCCTACGTGCCCGTACACTTAAACATGATGAGATCTCCTATGTCATGGTGCAAGCAGGGCGTAATGACGATGGTACCGACGCTTGGACACCCTCCCATTTCGAAGTTAGTGTGGGATTAAAACCTTACAAAACATGGAAATGGGGAAAAACCAAGGAAGACCTGATCAATGAGCTTGCTGCAGAATATGCGAAAATGCCGGGCTTCAATGTTGCTTTTTCCCAACCCATGATCGACGGTGTCATGGACAAAATAGCCGGTGCACATAGTGAGCTTGTAGTCAAAATATTTGGTGATGACTTAAAAGAAACCCGCCGAGTTGCCGAGGAGCTTATCACAACACTTAAACAGGTAAAGGGAGCTGTCGATCTCGCTATTGACCAGGAGCCGCCACTGCCGCAGCTGCAAATTATTGCCGATCGCGATAAAATAGCGCAATACGGACTGAACATCGCTGATGTGACTGACCTGATCCAGATCGCTATCGGGGGAAAAGCCGTAGCACAGGTCTATCAAGGAATCAAAGTGTATGATATAACCTGTCAATATCAGGAGGAAAACAGAAGTTCGCCCGAAAAAATCGGCAACCTAATGCTATATCCCGAAAATGGAAACCGTATTCCTCTGGCCCAGGTTGCAACAATTAAGCTCAATACCGGAGAAAGTATGATTTCACGTGAACGCAACAACCGCCAGCTGACCGTCCGCTTAAATGTACGTGGACAGGACCTCGGCACATTCCTCGCCGAAGCACAGCAGGCCATTGCCAAAAATATACGCTATGATCAACATAAAATCACCTTAAAATGGGGCGGACAATTTGAAAATCAACATCGGGCCTACACACGGCTTGCCATTATTGTTCCATTGACATTAGCCATTATATTTATCTTACTCTACGGTACATTTGGTTCATTTAGGCAAGCAGGTCTCTTAATGGGTATCGTTCCATTGGCGCTGTTTGGCGGGATGCTTGCCCTCAATGTCCGTGGCATGACGCTAAACGTATCCTCAGCAGTCGGTTTTATTGCCTTATTCGGTGTTGCCATACAAAACGGTGTCTTGATGCTTTCACAGATGAATGTACTGCGTAAAAATGGGCTGCCGCTGCATAAAGCGGTAACACAGGGAGCCTTTAGTCGTTTTCGCCCCGTTTTGATGACCGCCACGGTAGCCATTCTCGGTTTGCTTCCGGCATCACTGGCAACAGGAATCGGATCAGATGTACAGCGCCCTTTGGCCACAGTTATTGTCTATGGCCTGTTATTTTCGACGATCCTGACACTGTTTGTGCTCCCACCGCTCTATTATCTTTTAGAAAGTAGATCCTCAAAAAACACAGCAGATTAAATACATGTCCAATAATGGATGAACGACCTCTGAACACGCTTTTTTCAAAAACTGACCATTCAGAAAAATAGATTATCATGAACAAACAGCCTATTTTAACAAAGAAACGCCTGACGTTTTTTCTTTTCATACTCACTTTGTCTCCTACTGCGATCGCACAGGATAGAGACAGTTTAAATACAGCCCAGAAACTTGATTATTCAAAATTTATAACGGCTGTTGGTCAACAGAACCTGGGTTATGCAGCTGAAAAATTCAACCTCAATATCGCAGAGGCCAATCTCATCAGCGTCAGGGTATTCCCTGATCCCGAATTTAGCGTAGGCTTGTTTGATAACAGTGAACGGACAAAACAACTTGGCCGCGGCTATAATGCCGGACTTGCATGGACATTGGAGCTGGGATCTAAACGAAAAGCTAGAATAAACCTAGCTAAAGATGAAGCAGAAGCAACCCGTCTATTGCTTGAAGACTATTTTAGGAATTTACGCGCCGACGCTACGCTTGCATTTCTGATGGCAAAACAACAATTGCTACTGGTAAAAACATACCAAAACTCTTACCAGCAACTCAGGCAGTTGGTGGTATCAGATAGTATTCGCTATCAATTGGGAAGCATTCCTGAGATCGACTTCCGTCAATCTAAACTGGAAGCTGCCAATATGCGCAATACCCTCCTGGCAACAGAAGCAACCTGGAAGGCTTCGGCTGTAAACCTGGCTGTATTTATGGGTGAACAAACAGCTACGGGTATAAAGACGCCCCAAGATCCTTTTGTTCATTTAGACCGGGAATACCGCTTAAATGAACTAATCAGGATTGCACAAAATGACCGCAGCGATCTAAAAGTCGCCCTGCAAAACAAACAGCTTTCACAGCGTCTGCTCCAATTGGCTCAGGCCAATCGGGTAGTAGACCTTGGACTTTCATTTGGCGTCACTCATAATGGAGAAGCACGAAATGAAACTGCCCCAACGCCTCAGTTTACGGCTATAAATGCAGGTATTTCAATTCCGCTAAAGTTTTCGAATTTTAAAACAGGCGATCTTAAAGCCGCAAAATTTAAGATTGATCAGGATGAGATTACCTATCAGGACGTGCTCCTACGCATTCAGATCGAAGTTACGCAAGCGTTCCTCTCCTACCAGGCCGCTCAAAAACAGGTACAGCTATTTGACAGCGCTATGCTATCGGAAGCAAAAGCAATTTTGGAAGGAAAGGTTTACAGCTATAAAAGAGGCGAAACATCCCTACTGGAAGTTTTAAATGCCCAACGGACCTACAATGAAACACAGCTTAGCTATTATGAAGCCCGTTACAATTATGCGATCGCCCTGGTCGAACTCCAACGAACAGCTGGAATATGGGATATTCAGGAGATCTAAGCTGGAGAAATTCTGTTTTTTCTTAGTTTCTTATACATGCTTTTCAAGGAAGGCGAGATCAGTATCAGCAAAAGTATGCTGATACTGATCATGGACATAATCTCATAATAATCCATGGCATACCTCACAAAGGATTGGATCTTGACCCGCTCAGCAACGAGCTTTAAGGCAGCCGTATGTTCCTTATACTGCAGTCCATGCTGCAAGATGCTGACAGATTCCTGCTGCAGGTACTCCCGAAATAAGGGATTGCCCACTTCCGTTTGGTCCCTAAAAACCTGTTGGTGCTGGGCATATTCAAACAACTTGAAAAAATTCTGTAAACCGATACTGCTCGTGTAACCCAAGTATCGGATAGCAAGACAGACCGCAGCCGCAGAAGCCCCCAATTGAGGGCTGACACTGGTAATGCAAAATAAGATGGTAGGTACCATAATAAGCCCTACTCCGAGTCCGTGTAAAACTAAGGGTATCCAAAAATGCGCATCATTACCCTGCCCCTCAAAGGAGAAAAACATCCATTGGTGAAACAGCAGCAAGCAACAATAGCCCGAAATCCAGATCCATTTTACGGGGCGTTGCCCAAGCATCCAATACAATGAACCTAGAACACCAGCGACAATACCAGCAATATTAAACCACTGGATATAGGACAAATGAATAGGATCAAGTTGAATAACCTGTACGAGATATTGATTTGAGATGGTCAGGGAGAAGCGTTCGATATACATCATGTACAAAATCAATAAGCCCAAGAGAAAGTTCCTGTTTTTAAAAATCGCCAAATGAACATACACACGCCTGAGCACCATTTGCCGAACAATAAAAAGAATAAGCAACGCTAGACCTGCCCCTAATATAATCAGCATATGCTGATCGTTAAACCAATAAACTTCTTGTCCATACACCATTAAATAGCCAAAACTGACAATCACAAGACTATAGAAAATGCAGCTTGCCCAGTCTAAAGAAAACAAAGGATAAGGGCGTATATGCCGTATAGAGCGCATCGACAGCATAATCAACAATAAACCCGGTACAAATGATAATGCGGCGTATAGATAGAGCTGATCAAAATTGAATGAATCGATAAATTCAGCCGTGACGAACGTATTAAATGGGGAGCTGCAGAGTAACATGCCAAAAAAGACAGCATAACTTACTTCCTTCGCCCGATCGCTTTTCAACCGTGAGAATATCATGGAGATCGATAAGTTTACGGCAGAAGCAAACAACATCCCTTGGAAAAAGCGCAGGCCATATACCCAGCTGATATCGGTGATACTGTACATCAAAAAGCAATTCAATAGCTGCAGAAGATTAAAAATAATGTAGTACTGCTTGATGGGAAAGTATAAAAAAAAGCGTCGTTCTAAAACGTAGAATCCAACAAAACCAGCATAAAACAAAATGATCAGAAACTGGACATCACTGGGTTGGGCACCGTAGAATCCAGCGGTGACATTTGTATTTGCACCTGGCAGGAAAAATAAGACCATACTCGGCATCAAACTGCTAAACAGGATAAGCTTGATCAACCACTCCGGCACCCATTCTTTAAAAATTCCTTTCACTATTGCTGCTTTTTTGATACCGACACATTCACATTCATTCCCGAAAGAAGCTGTTGCGCTCCCTTTTGTCTATCTAGCTCAATGCGCACAGGTACGCGTTGTACAATCTTCACAAAGTTGCCCGTTGCATTATCTGGCGGCAAAAGGGAGAATGCAGAACCTGTAGCCGGGGAGATGGAAATAATTTTTCCATAAAATTTTTGATCCGGATACGCATCAGCAACCACCTCAACCCTATTGCCAAGGTGCAAATAGCGCAACTGCGTTTCCTTAAAATTAGCCGTTACCCAGGTTGGGGTTTCTCTATTGACGATAAAGCCCAAAACTTCGCCAGCACTTATCATTTGACCTTTTTCAATCGTGCGTTTGCCAATCTGTCCATCGTAAGGTGCGCGAATAACGGTATAGCCAACATCAAGCCGCTTGCGGCCGACAGCTGCCGTCAAACGAACACGTTCGGCATCAACCACACCTTTTTTTATATCCACATCATGCACACGCTCCTGTGAAGCCTGTAATTTATGCTTTAACGAAGCCAGCTCACTCTTATACACATCCAACGTCGCTTTTACATCCTCCAGTTGCTGTGCCGTTGCAGACTTTTCCTGAAACAAATAATTATATCGATCATATTCCAACTGTTGCTTGGTTACCCGAGCCTCCCCGGCAGCAATTGATGTCCGTAAAGATTCATGTTCCGCCTGGAGAATTTCCTTTTGACTGTGAAGAACATTGATCTCTGCAGCTTCCTTATTGACGGATGCTGCTACCTGATCAGCCTCATATTTATACTCCTTATTATCTATAAGCAACAGGGTATCACCCCGTTTAACCAATTGATGATCGTGATAATGCACAGAAACCACATATCCTCCTACCCGAGAAACAATGGGATTGATATATTGCGTTACCTGTGCATCATTTGTGTAGGTATACCGCAGTCGCATCCATAATGCTTGAGCGCCCCATAACAACAAGGCCAACAAGACAATTCCGGCCAACCAGTTGGTGATTCGAGTGAGTTGTGCCTCCACAACTGTTCTACGTGATTTAGGTTTCATTAGATAGTACCCTTCAAAAATTCGATAAAATAATAATGTTTCTGTATCGCAATATGTGCGGTTTCAAGATCAAAAAGTGTTTTTAGGTATTGCATATCAGCATCCAATAGATCCGTAATCAAAGCCGATGATTTAAAATACCTGTTTTTTATAATCCGTGCATTTTCCTGCGCCAACGCCTTATTGTTTTGACAGACGTCCTGCTGCTTAATAGCCAATTGATAATCCAACAGGGCCTGTAACAGCTGATTTTCCAGAATCTCCTCCTCATGATGGTGTTTTACCTCTTGTCGATCCAATGCGATCAGTGCTCCGCGCACCACGTTTTTATTGAGATAAATTGCCGAGATTGGTATGTTTAATTTGAGTCCTGTGATACTCAGATTATACCAACTGGGGTTATAGGGATACAAGAAGACCTGTGGATTGGCAAAGGTGAATGTACTGGTCAACCCCAACTCAGGAAGATAATTTGATCGCGCCTGTTTGACCGACAATTTCTTCAAAACAACTTCCTGTTCGGATTTTAGAAGGGAAAAAGCATGGCTTCGCGCTTCGGCAACAAGCGCTTCATAGCTGGGGCCTTCCACTTGAAACTGCTCGGGCAGAGGCACAATCTCCGCTGTAATACCGCCAATAAGCTGCAGCTTCTGATTTGCAGCCTGAATATCATGGCAAATCTGCACAAGCAATAGCTCCCGTTTCGACAGTTCCAACGAAATACGCAAGACGTCACTGTGCAATACCACGCCCGCCTTATACAGATGCTCAATCTCCTTGAGCTGTACCCGTTGATCAGCAATATCCTGCTCGATTAAAGATCGGTTACTATATGACAGTTCCAAATCCAGAAAAAGATTGCAAACCTCCAATTTCGTCTGCGCTGCGGCGTTCTTCCAATCGATTCTGGCCAGCTCATTTTCCAATTTTTTGGACTCAATTTTCATCAGGTCCCGATGCCCATTGTAAAGGTTCAGATAAAAATCCAGGCCGCTATCGTACAAGTAATGAATGATATCATGCTGAGCGGGTTTATTTAAAAGCCCCTGGTCATACACAGGCATATTACTTGCATAACTAGCAGAAGCTCTGGCGGAAATCTTGGGCAGCAATTCCATGCGTTGCTGCTGTACTGCCACCTCACTTTCTTTGAGCTGCAAATAAGACTGCTCGATATATTTACTGTTCTGTAGCGCTTTGTCGATCATGTCTTTCAGGGACATACGCAAAGAGTCGAGGGCGAAGGTGTCCGAAATAGTGAATACCAACAACCCCATGGTTAGTATTCCTTTTGCCCAATAGGGAGGAAAAAAGTTCACGTGTGCTCTATTATTTTTTTGCGTTGCAAACTTAGACACTTATTGGAACTTGGATTTCTTCACAAACGCCAATATGTTATGGAAAAAAGACATTTTTTCATCAATTCAAGCAAAAAGACCAATATCTGCCAATAAGCCATTACAATATCCTTTTTTACAGCACATAAAAAAGGCCTTTCAAATCACAATTTGAAAGGCCTTTCTCGATGGTATAATAATAGATTATCCGTATAAGGAATCCTCTATTGCATTCCACAGCTGGATTCTTTTTTGTAGCGCAATTTTACTGATCTCTTTCATTTCCGTCCATTTAACCTCATCGTCCTTCGCAAGATCTGTGATCATCTGCATCGCCAACGGTCCATGCTCGTCGCCGTCAAGATCAATATGGCGTTGAAAATAATAAATAAAGCTATCCAGATTGGCTGTAGGAAAGTTTGTTTTAATTTCTTCCAAAATAGAGGTAAACATTCCCGGGATAAGATCTTCGCGTCCAAATGTAAATGCTGCAGCAATTTTATGCACCTCGCCCTCAGCAATCACTTCGAATGTAAAATTCAAAAAGTCTTTGATCCGCTTGTCCAATGTGGTCGTTGCAATGACATCGAATATGTTGTTCGATTTTTTGGCGTGAGCAATAAATTTGTTGACCAGATGAAGGTCGGCACCCATGGCATCCATGGCGTCCAGATACATCTCAAAGTGGCTCAAACGGCGGCCATCAATGTATTCATCCGACTCCTCTGCCAATACAATTTCGTTGATTAGATAGCGCGTTGATGGATGCTCACTCGCAAACCAAGGTAAAGTCGTACAGGTCAATTTAATCTGTAAAGCTTTTAGTAAAGACATAAAATCCCATACAGCGTACACATGCCCTTCTGTAAAAGAACGTAGATTCTTGATCGTTTTGATCTTACGATATAAAGGGTGTTGCAATAATACCTCGCGTTCGGCAGCAATGTATTCGTTAATTTCCGCAATTCTATTCATGGCGCAAAAGTATTGTCTTATCTCTGTTTTTAAAAGTATTTTCGGTGAGATTACAGTAACATGATAAAATTTTCGACCAGCTATCCGCTTCATAACCAAATCACAGCCAACAATGCGCCTCGCTTTTGACCTCCCTATTCCTGTTGTCAGCGCTCATTTACCCTTAAAAACAAAAATAATTTTTATTATAAAAAATAATCTACTATATTTGTAGAGTATTCAGAATTGCATGATGCAATACCAACCGAGTGCAGGCACCGCGGTGGTAAATTAATACGGGTTTCGACCAAAATAAACGTCGCTGAACGATTATTTTCCCAACAAGATCTGGATACAGTTTATGGTTTAATCCTTTAAATTTTTAAATTGTATGGCTACTACAACAAATCTTTACCACCACTTACTGGAAAAATTCAGTTATTACTCAATAGATGAACTGATCCAGCTCAACAACGACACCATCTTAGGACAAGGCTGGGGTTCAGCCAAGGCAACCTTTAGAACAGCTTTGATCAGTACGTTCTCCAAAAGAGGACTGGATCTTTCCAATATCATTTCCAAGGAAGACGGTTTTACCTCGGTGAAGCATGTCCCTGTACGCTTGGAACAGAATGTCTTGATCCCTTTGCAGTAATCTTTATCGGCAAAAAAAGCGCGCATCGAAAGGACTTCGTGCGCGCTGCTGTGGTTGGTTTAGGAAATTGCCGATTTAAAAGAAGGCAATAATCTTATTATTTATAGTTTGGATTCTGAATTAACACACCTGCGCTCTTCTCAATTTCTGTTTGTGGTAAAGGCCAGCGGTAAAATTTGTCTTCAAAATGATAGGGCACTTTACTGTCTTTGACCGCATTGAGTACTTCGCCTGCGATATGCCAACGAATCAGGTCGTAATGCCGTAGTCCTTCGAAAGCAAGTTCAACCCTTCTTTCGTGGCGGATACGGTCGCGCATTTTTTCCTTGGTATAACCGACAGGGAATCCGGGCATCTGAACGCGGCTCCTCAGGGTATTCATGGCATCGTAAACCGATTGATCTGGCCCGGCGATTTCATTTTGTGCTTCGGCATACATCAATAACACCTCCCCAAACCGCAGTACAACAGCATCCTGTTGGCTCAATGTTGAAAAGCCAAAAGGTAAGTTGGCCGGATCCAAAAATTTCAGCACCCCATAACCTGTAGGCCGCGGATTGGACGGTGTATGGATCTTACCGCCGCCAAAGTCGGGATGATCCACAAAAATTGTTTTGCTCAAGCGCGGATCCCTATCTTTGAAGGGATTGGCTCGATCAGTCAAGGGTGATTCACCATAAGGCAAACCATCTTTGCATTCATAGGTATCCACGAGGTTTTGTAAAGGTGAAGCAGCGATCCAATCGCCTAGGTACATGTCCCAAGGGGCTGTATTATTCGGTGCCAGAAAATTGACCGAAAAGATAATCTCGGTATTGTTCTTCTGTGTTGCATCACGAAAGACATTTTCAAAAGCCGTACTCAGGGTATACTCTTTCATGACATCGGTGCATAAGTCTTTTACCTCTTTCAAAATTGCTAAATCGGGCACCCCTTTATCACCGTAAGCCGCAAACAATAAAACCCGTGCTTTCAAGGCTTTTGCCGAACTTGCGGTCGCATGCCCCCCATTATTGAAATAAGGTTTAGCCGCTAAGTTAGCGATCCCAAAATCCAGATCAGCGCGAATCTGTTTTAGGATATTCTCCGCACTTTCCTTTGGCTGACGCTGATTCTCCAGACTGAGGGAAGTCAGCACAAGCGGCACCTCACCATAAATACTGTACAATTGGAAATAAACAAAAGCACGGATAAAGCGGGCTTCGGCTTCCATATTTTTCTTCTCCCCATCATTCATATCGGAGCCGTTATAGCCCTGAAGCTTCTCGATCAGGCGATTGGCACGTCCTATTCCCACATAGGCATCGTTATAAATTCCGGTTTCATAGCCCCCTGTGGTCGGATTTAAATTCCCACCTACGATTTCATTGACGCTACCTGAGTTGAACTGATTGTAGCCATTGTCGGTCAGACAGTCCCGGAAAGGCATCCCATAGGAGAAAGTCTCACTCTGCAACGAGGCATATACACCGGCCAATGCATTATCAAAATCCGATTTTTTGCTAAAATAGTTGTCCGAAGCGATCTGATCCAAAGGATTGAGGTCCAAGGCACTGTTACAGGAACCCAAAAATAGTCCGGATAGCATCAACGCTGTTATAAATTTCTTTTTCATAGCACTTAGAAGTTAACTTGTACACCAAATGAATAAATCTTGTTTTGTGGATACTGCACCAGATCACCATTTCCATAGCGTTCAGGGTCCAAGCCTTTAAATTTGGTCGCAGTAAGGAGGTTATCACCCGAAAAATAAACCCGTAGGCGGTCAATTTTATATTTTTTCAACAGTCCTTCAGGTAAAGTGTATCCGAACACAAGATTTTTCAACCTGAAGTATGAAGCGTCCTGTATAAAATAGCTGGAAGCACGGCTGAATTTCTCCGGAGCACTCCAACCCCAATAAATACGGGGCATCGTTGTCGAGGGGTTTTCAGGTGTCCAACGGTCTAACCAATCTTTTGTCGGCGGGCTACCCTGTACAAATGGGGTTACGCCCCAGCCCGAAACATAGGATTTGACGCCATATACGCCTTGCAATAGAGCCGAAAAGTCAAAGCCCTTAAAACTTGCACTTAGATTAAAACTATAGTTCAGCTTTGGATCTACACCAGAAATAATTGTTCTGTCGTTCGCATCTATTTTTCCGTCCCCATTGACATCACGATACTTAAGATCTCCTGCCAGTGTATTATCATTAAACTGCTTAGGCGACCCCGCTACTTCGGCATCGGATTGAAATATGCCGATGACTTCGTAGGTATAAAAGCTGTCCATCGCATAGCCATTTTTTTTGATCGTATAGCCGCCGATTTCAGGCTCACCAAATTTGACCAGCTTGTTTTTGAAACGATCGAGGTTTGCACCTAGCTGATAACGTAAACCTTCCAATGCTCCGGTAGTAATCTGATTACGATAAGTAATTCCCAACTCAACACCTTTATTCTCGACAGTTCCATCATTTACATAAGGAGCTCCCAAACCAACGATTGCAGTAATCTGTGACTGTCTTAGAATATCGGTCGTTCTCTTTTTATACCAGTCAAAAGTGATATCTAAATTTTTAAACAGACTCAAGTCCAATCCCACATCGGTCATCGTCGTTGTTTCCCATTTAATAATCGGGTTGTTTAATCCCTGTTGAGCAACACCTGAATTTAGCGTACTATTGTCAAAAGAATAATTTCCGGTAAGTCCCAATACGGGCTGATACGGATAGTTGCCGGTATTCTGATTTCCGAGTTGGCCCCAGGATCCACGGATCTTCAAATTATCCAGCCAACCGGAAGCGAATTCCTTGACAAAAGATTCTTCCGATACACGCCAGCCTGCAGAGAAAGAAGGAAACGCTGCCCAACGGTTTTTACCGTAAAACTTGGAACTACCGTCGTAACGCATATTGGCTTCCAAGAGGTATTTCCCTTGATAATCATAGTTCAGTCGGCCGAAATAAGAGATCAGCGCCCATTGGTTGGCCGTTCCGTTTGCCCGTTGAATATCCGATCCTCCCGCATTTAATTCCGTTAGTGTATCGTCGACAAAATTCTGTCTGAAGCCCTGGAGGTAGGTATACTTACTTTTTTCAATGCTATATCCGGCCTGAGCTTTGAGGTGGTGTGCCCCAAACGCGCGATCATAGTTCAGGTAAGTAAATAAATTGGTGTATATCGTTTGCTGATCCTGATCCGTAAGGCCTTTTCCCAGATCCAGAGTTGTTCCGAGCGTGCCCGTATGGTAGTAATATTCATCCAACGTTGATTTATAATCCTTGTACTTGTCCATATTGAAATTATAGGCACCTTTGGTGTACCAGGAAAGACCTTTAAACAGCTGTACCTCCATCCAAGCCTGTAAATTGGCGGCATAGTCATCGGTATTGTAGGTGAATTTCCGATCCAATACCGCCATAGGATTTTTATTGTTGTACTCCCAGTCGTAAGCTTTGTAAGTATATCGCCCGCTACCATCCGGCAAAAATGGGCCATAAGTTGGTGCCTGCGACATGGCCGATAGGAAGAGGTCTTTGGATCCCCCTGGAATAGATTCGGTATGTCCTGTTTTGAGCAAGATATTTGTTCCGAATTTAATACCTTCCGAGATTTTGGTCGTCAGATTGAGGCGGGCGGAATAACGGTCGTAGTTAAAACCTTTGATCATTCCATCCTGATTGACGTAACCCAAACCAACATTAAAAGTTGTCTTCTCGTTGCCGCCCTGGATACCGAGATTATGGGTATAAGTCGGTTTAGTTTGGAAAATAAGCCCCAGCCAGTCCGTATTTGGATATTTTACAGGATCGTTGCTGTTGCGATAGGCAGCGATCACATCGGCGGGATATAGTCCATCGTTAAGATTGGAATTCTTACGCGCTTCGTTGTACAGTTCCATATACTGCGCCGAGTTGGTGATCAGATCAAACATTTTCGTAGGCTTATAGATACCCACATTCCCGTCATACTGAACGGTTGTTTTTCCCGATTTCCCTTGTTTTGTCGTGATCAGAATAACGCCATTGGCTGCACGCGAGCCGTAGATTGCTGCGGAGGCTGCATCTTTTAGCACACTGACATTTTCGATATCATTGGGATTGACGTCTGAGAATTTTCCCTGCACACCATCAATCAGCACCAGGGGATCCGATCCCGCGCCGCTAAAGGTGCCCTTACCACGAATGCGGATGGATACACCTTCATTGCCCGGTTCTCCCGACCCTTGATTGATTTGTACACCCGGGATTGCCCCCTGCAGCATGGAAGCTGTATTGACAACGGGTCGTTTGATCATATCTTTGCCACTCACTGTAGCCACGGCACCGGTTAGGTTTACTTTCTTTTGCGTACCGTAACCGACCACAACAACCTCTTCCAAACTCGACGAAGCGTCGTTCAGCTGCACATTCACGGTTCCCTCATTGGCAGCAACAGCCATTTCCCTGGTTTCAAATCCCAGTGAAGAGAACGTCAGTACGGCAGTTCCACCCGTCAGGCTGAGCTCGAATTGCCCCTGCTGATCCGTTTGTGTTTCCTGCGTTGTATTTTTGACCCGTACTGTCACACCGGGTAGCGGGCGCCCTGTATTGTCCAGCACTTTTCCTTTTATTGTACGCTGTTGACCTATCCTATCAAGGACGGCGGAAGGGGCTTTTTCTGTTGGGGCAAAACGACGGTCTGTCGTCCTTAGTGATGCTGCTGAGCCCGTGTAGGGTACAGCTATCGAAAGACAGAGTGCCATTATACTGGCCTCAGGACCGAAGGACAGGCCCTTGATCAAAGGCCATTGTCTTGTCTTTTCTGTTTTCATATTTACTTTTTTTGTTTATAAGGTGCTTTTATCTTGAAATTTTTGACACAAAGCATCCCCTATCATGCAAAAAATTGCATGATCCAATTCGGTTGAGGACGCTATGTATTGTTATTTTTCTTTTGTACGATAGGCGATCCAGTTATGATCTATACATACGTTAAGTTGTTGTGATTTGGGTGAATAAATCTGATAGTTCAGTATCTTACCATCTTTCCATTCCATATCTAGTGTGTGATTTCCCTTGATGCGCATGCCCCTTACCCGGCCTTCTTTTTTCCAGGCCTGAGGAACCGCCGGTAGAAGATACACCGTATCCTTATGGGACTGCACCAGCATCTCGGCAATGCCAGCTGCTCCACCAAAATTACCATCGATCTGAAATGGAGGTCCTGCTGTTAGCAAATTGGCGTAAACACCACCACCGGCGCCATAATTGATATGTGTATCGACACGTGGGGTCATGAGTTGCCGAAATAATTTATAAGCCCGTTCGCCTTCATGCAGTCTGGTCCAAAAGAGTAATTTATGGGCAATGGCCCAACTCGGTCCATCATCCCCCCGCACATCTAGGCTTTTTTTAGCGGCAAGCTGCCAATCTGGATGTTCATCATAACGAATCAGATAGCCCGGATACAAACCGTACAGATGCGAGATATGCCGATGCTGTGGATCCACCTCTTCATAATCTTCGATCCATTCCATAATGCGACCATCTTTGGCTAGCTGCACAGCTGGTGCTAAACGTTTCAGTTGCGCCGCAACCTGCGTTAAAAAAGGATCCGATTGTTTGCCCAATAATCCCGCTGCATGGGTAATATTTTCAAATAATTCACGTACGATCTGATTATCTATCGTTGGTCCCATCGTGACATTTGCCTGCTGCCCATTCGGGAGCTTGAAGGAATTTTCGGGAGATACAGAGGGCGAAGTCAACAACCAGCCCTTGGTTGGATGTTCGGTCAGGGCACTGGAGTAAAACTGTGCTGCTCCATAGAGAATCGGGTATATCCGCCGTAGATAGTCCATATCTTCGGTATAGAGGTAATGTTCCCAAAGGTTATTGCAGAGCCAGCCTGAGCCCGCATTGGCAATGCCCCAAGAAGCAGACTCTCCGGGTTCGGTATAGCCCCACACATTGGTGATCACATGGGCTACCCAGCCCGGTGCGTTATAATACGCTTTCGCGGTTTTTGCCCCTGGGGCCATAAGACCTTCCACAAGCCCCACCAAGGGTTCATTGAGCTCGCCCAGATTGGCCGCCCCGAGGTGCCAATGGTTCATCTGCACATTGATATCCAGGTGGTAGTCCCCATTCCAGGGTGTCTGAATCTGATTTGCCCATAAGCCCTGTAAGTTTGGTGGTAGCAAGCCTAAGCGCGTACTGCTGATACTAAGGTAGCGACTATACTGATAGAATAGAGCTGCTAATCCTGGATCCTGATCCGGTTCTTTACCGAAAGCCACCAAACGCTCATCGGTCGGCAACTCATCTTTTGACTGCCCCAATCGGAGCGACAAACGGTTGAACTTTGCCAAATAGTTTCGTAAGTGTTCGGCATACTGCTCGCTATAGGATTTTTTCAAAGCCTTTGCTAGCGTTTCAGTTGTCGTACGCTCAAAATCCTTACCTTTAAAATCAGTATCTGTTGCCACGTAAATCAGCACTTCGTCAGCCTGTTGGATGACAATAGATTGTCCTTTTACAAGCTGTTTCCCTCCTTTTATCTGCGCGCGGACACGTGTTTTAAACTGCATTCCTTTACCGTCCACACCATTGTCCAATTGTCCTACCAAAACAAGCTCGCCATCCTCGGTCTTGGCAGTAGCCCTTTCGGGACGGTCAATCTTGATTTCCAAGCTAATCTGTCCTTTTTTGCTACTCTGTAAACGAATAACACCCAGGTCGTCAGCAAAGCTTGTCCAATATTCGCGGCTATACCTGACACCTTTGAGCTCATAGCTTGTTTTTGCCATCGCCTTATCGAGGTCCAATTCCCGGCGATAGTTCTGCACTGCGTTGAGATCCGTTTGTCCGTCAAAGGCAAGCATCAGATTGCCGAGCACTTGATAACAGCCCCATTGCTTGCCGCCCGATCCGGGGCCTTTGCAGATAAAATGCTGATCTATCAGACGCTGAGCGAGGTCGTTTTTTCCGCTTTTGATCAAATTTCGAATACTATCCAAATACCTGCTGGCCTCATAATTATTGGCATCCTGAGGGCTTCCCGACCATAGGGTGATATCATTGAGCACAATATGGTCATTCTTCAATCCACCATCGGGCATCATACCAATTTTTCCATTGCCCAGGGGTAGGGTCTCCTCCCATTGTTTTGCCGGCTGCCGATACCAAAGTTTGCCGCCCTGCACTTGCCCAAATAAGTTGCCCGAAAAAAAGAAAACCACAAGCGTGCAAAGTAACTGACCTTTCCGAAGATTTATTTTTGATGATCTATTCATGTGGTTTTAATTTTTTGTCCAGTCATCGGTTCGGAAGGGAGATCCGGGTATCCCGGCTTCGTTGTATAAAGTCAGATCCGGGTTATCGGCCCAGCCGTAGCGCACTGCGACGGGCGACGGTACTTCTTTGGCAGATACGATCAGCTTATTTCCGACCTGTTTGACTTCTGCTGGATAAAAAACCTGATCGGCACCAGCAATTGTAAAACTACCGTTGCGGTTATCCGCCCTGCTCAGCACAAGCTTTTTACCCATGGGGTTAAAGTTAAGCTCCATTTCTGTTCCTTTTGTCGTCCAATGCTGAAGGACAGGACCCGAATAAGGGATCTTCTTGCCATAAAGTTGATTTGTTGCGATCCAGCCAAGCCTTCTACCGACATCCTGCTTATTTTTCGGATGGATATCCTGTGCGTCGCCGATATCCGTTATAACAGCCATACCTGTATAAGGCAATTTGAGTGTTTGGCGCTGCGCTTCCCGTAATCTCGCCCAAGAAGAAGGCTGCGGTGTTACACTTTTCGCTTTAAAGTTGGCCAGTTGAACAAAATAAAAAGGCATCTTTTCATTGTTCCACTGCTGGCGCCAGTCCTGAATTAGTGCGGGCAGCAGTTGCTGATAAGGAGCGTCTTTTGAATCCGCGTTACTTTCACCCTGGTACCAAATAGCGCCTTTTATTTTAAAATCCACAAAAGGCTTAACCATGGCATTGTAAAGCACAGTAGGTCTGTTGGGTCCCTCCATCGCATTAGGTTTTGCGGGAAGCTTCGCCAGATCATAACCTACTTTGCATTTCCAGTCTCCAACCAGAGATAGCTGTTCACCATTTGGTCCTTCCAGTCGCGGCTGTTCTGTTCCGCCATATATTCCGCCATCGCCAGCTCCATCAAATACGCGAACGGCGATATGCAATAGGCTGCCGTTGTTGGCCGTCGCAGGAACAGTATACTTCCGAACCTGGTCGTAACCGACAGTTTCGCCCACTTTTGTGCCATTGACATAGGTGATGTCGTTGTCATCAATCGCTCCCAAAATCAACTTGAGGGGTTTACCTTGCCAATGTGCCGGTAGTTCAACGTCTTTGCCAAAATAAACGACGCCATCCATTCCCGGAAACAGATTCTTGTCAAAAAAGCTCGGAATAGTAATCGTAGACCAGCTGCTTTTATCCAATTGTGGCGCAAACCACTCGCCCTGCGTTGCTGTCTTCACCTGATCCTGCTGTTCGGCGACGCCATTCCATTCGGCCAGATCTTTCGCATAGATTTCCTGTGCATCCGGACGTTGGATTTTTTCAATGGCAGCTGTATAGGTTGAAAAAGGTGAAAGTGCCTCCCGACTCATCCATGCTTCAATGATTGTTCCGCCCCATGAGGAATGGATCAGGCCAATGGGAATGCCTGTTTTCTCGTAGATTTCACGTGCAAAAAAATAGGCTGTCGCCGAAAACTCCGGAATACTTTGTGGCGTGACCGGATTCCATCCACCGGACTCCACCTTCACTGCTGTGGTAGGTTGATTGGCCGTTGCTTTTGGAATCTGCAAAATACGAATATTGGGAAAGTTAGCTGCTTTGATTTCCTGCTCAAAGTTATTGATCTTACCCCAGCCCGCCAGGGGCATTTCCATATTTGACTGTCCTGAACAAAACCAGACTTCACCGATCAGAATATTTTTTAGGATCAATTGATCACCATCATTGATGGTAATTTGGTAGGGTCCACCGTATTTCGGTGTCTCCAGATAGACTTGCCAGCCTCCCTGCTGATCGACCTCAACCTGATAGCTTTTGTTGTTCCAGCTGGTGTTTACGCTAAGTTCCTTGCCTACTGCGGTACTGGTTCCCCAGATCTTGACCTTTTCTTTCTGCTGCAGCACCATATTGTCGCCAATAAAAGCCGGCAGCTGTACTTTGGCCTGTAGGGCAGAAAATCCACTGGCAACGCTGAGTAGCAGAGCCAACAAAGTCCGTTTATACTGTTTAGGTTTTATCATGATTTTTGAGTTTGTTGCTCAATTGGGTTTATACATTTGGCGCATCCGAAGTCTTAACTGTTGGAGTCGGAGCTTCGGATGTGCCACAGTTATTCTTTTAGAGTGCCGATATTTTTAGTAAAACACTGGGACGGTTGCTATTCAGGTCTGGATTTACGCCAACTTTCATCAGGTAGTCGCCCGAATAGGTTTGTCCCTGGCCTAAGCTCGACTTGGTTCCCGGATACAAGTTGATCTCCTCCACCCGATATTGCTTTTGGGCATCCAGTCCTTTTAAACGGACAGGATCGGTTGTGCCGATACCATAGCGGTTATTGACCAGGTAGTTGAAGATGACAGCCTCGGTTTTTTGACTATTTACGTAGCTGAGCGCGGCAAAGTCACCTTCACGTGGATCGACCAAACGATACTGCTCCCCATGCCAGATTGTTCCTTTAAGCGCGTCGTAATTTTTTACCGCCTGCTGGCAGAATAACAGATCCTGTTCTTTCAGGTGGCTCACCACAATATCAAAACCCAGTTTACCCATCATGGCTACATCCGTACGGAATTTGAGGGACTGTTTTCCCCAGTCTGTCACATGGTTTGAGGTGCTGATTGCTGGGAAAAAGTACGAATACTCGTACTGCATAAAAATACGCTCCAAAGGGTCTGTATTGTCCGAAGGCCAAAATTCGGTAAAGTACCGAAGTGCCGCATAGTCCACACGACCACCACCGCCCGAACATAACATCATCGGCACTTTCGGATACTTCGAACGAATGCGCTCCAGCACTTTATAAAGGCCTTCCACATAAGAAATATAGAAAGCACCCTGGTCTTTTAGAAATGCGGAATGCGCATTGTAAATGACCGCATTACAATCCCACTTGATATAAGCCAATGCCGGATTTTTAGTAAACAGATCGTCCAGAATCTGGAAAACAAAATCCTGCACCTTGGGATTTGTCAGATCCAGGATCAACTGATTACGGAAGTAATGTTCTTCCCGTTGTGGTTGTTTGACGACCCAATCCGGATGTTGTTCGTAGAGTTCGGATTTGGGGCTTACCATTTCGGGTTCTACCCAGATACCGAATTTAACGCCCTGCTTGGTCGCTTCTTCGACAAGTGTTGCGATACCATTGGGCAGTTTTGTTCGGTTCGGTTGCCAATCTCCTAGACTGGAGTGATCGCTGTTACGCGGATATTTATTTCCAAACCAGCCATCATCCAATAAAAATAGATCTACCCCTAGTTTTTTTGTATCCTGGAGTAAACCTTTTAATTTTTGTTCATTAAAATCAAAGTAGGTCGCCTCCCAATTGTTGAGTAGCGTCAGGCGTTCGCCATTTCCATCCAGCAGCTGATATTTACGGGCCCAATTGTGCAGATTTCGGGAGGCGGCGCCTTTTCCCTTCGTCGATAAGGTATAGATCAATTTGGGTGTTGTAAACTCCTGGTTGCTGGCTAATTTTACATTGGAAGCATAGTTATTTATTCCGGCAATAATACGTAGGTTATTGAGGTAATCCACTTCAAAATCCACCTTAAAATTTCCACTATACCCAAGGCTTGCCATTAGTACTGTTCCTTCATCTTCGGATGCCGCCTTGCCCAGTGACACCATAAAGGAAGGTGGCTGGAATAAATTCGCGCGTGTTCCGAGCTTACTGTCCAGCACTTTAATGCCATGTGTTAACGGAGCCTCGTCCACCTGCATTTCTTTTGCCCAGTCGCCATGGTACTGCCGTAGCCAATACGCGTTGGAGCGCAGGGTCAGATTGGCCGAAGCAAATTTTTCCAGCGTGACGACTTTCTTCTCCTTATTCTGGATCGTTGCCCACTGCTCAATGATATCTTCATTCAAAAACGATTTGTAGTGTAAAACGACATAAATATCGTATACCGGATCTTTTAAGGTGATATCAAGCTGTTTGACATTGGCATCTAGGTTTTTAACCTCATGCTTTTCATAGCGCAGGTCCAGGGAACGGTTACCATCGGCATGAACAACGCTGATGGCCGGTTCCAATAGGTTTTTCGAACCTGAGGGGGTATACGCCGCATTGGAGAGGCCACTATAATCTGTCAATTGCCTATAACCGCTTGCAATGGTCGAGTACTCTTTAGAATCACTCAATTTTTCCCCGTAATAGAGCATTTTCAGTGTCTTCGTGGAATCGTACTCCAACACTAGGGCATTCGATCTGGTTTCAATAGGAATCTGTTTGGACTGCGCCTGTGCCTCCAGATGGACAAGCCCCTGGGTCATCAAAAGCCCGAGTACAACATGTTTAAAATGATGGGTTGGCATATATAAATAAATTTAGGATTTGTTAACGAACTTGACTATTTTGTTTGCTTTCAATTGAATCTTGTAAAGGTATTTACCATTGATTTCCTGCTGTGGACTTAAACCTGCCAATTGGGAAGGGCTCAATACCTGAATCGTTTGATCTTGCGGCGATGAAAGAATAAGCTGCGTAATGCTGCTGTTGTTCCATTCCATCTTGTCGATGTGTACATTGCCACGGGCTTTGAGTCCTTTGACCGTTCCGGCCGACCAGCGATCAGGCAGTGCAGGAAGTAATTCCAGCACATCCGTCTGCGACTGCAGCAACATTTCACTCACCGCAGCCACATAACCCAGGTTGCCATCAATTTGAAAGGGTGGATGTGCGCAGAGCAAGTTGGCGTAAACGCCACCGCCATTGTTGTAATCAATACCATCGCCGCCAACGAGGTTAATGAAATTCGTCAGGATTTTATAGGCGTGATTCCCATCCTGCAAGCGGGCCCAAAAAGCCACCTTCCAGGCCATGGACCAACCGGTCGATTCGTCGCCACGCGCGGTGAGGGTAACTCGTGCAGCTTTGGCCAGTTCCGGTGTTTTTAAAACAGAGAATTGGTTACCGGGGTACAGACCAAACAGATGCGAGACATGGCGGTGCTTGTCCTGTGGATCATCACGATCCGTTTCCCACTCCTGCAGCTGTCCCCATTTACCGATCTTGGGTTTGAGCAGCGCATCGCGAAGTGCCGTGATATGTTTACGGTAATCGTCGTCCAACTTCAGAATTGTGCTCGCCTGGATGTAGTTGCTAAAAAGATCGTAAATAATCTGATGGTCATAGCTCACGGCATCCTCTGTAGGGCCATGTTCCGGCGACCAGCCCTTTGGCGCCACCACAGTTCCGTCTGCTCTTCGAACCAGACGATCATCCCAAAACTCACTTATTTCTTTTAAAATCGGATACGCAAATTCGCGTAGGTATTTCTCGTCCTTGTTAAAGGCATAATGCTCCCAGAGCGCCTGTGCATACCAGGCACTTCCGGGGGTATTCCAAAGGAAGCTCTCCCCACCGAAGATATTATTTTCGGTCTTTACGGTCCAGCCCCTTACACCCGGAAATTCCTTTTGTGTATTTATTTTTTTCACCTCACGCATGCTATTGATATAATCGAGGTAAGGCCAGGCCGATTCATGCAGATTAGCGACTTCTGCAGGCCAATAGTTCATCTGTACATTGATATTGGAATGGTAATCTGAGCGCCATGGTGGATTGTTACTATTGTTCCAGAGTCCCTGTAGATTTGCAGGCAAACCGCCTTTCCGTGAGGAACTGATCAGCAGATAACGTCCATATTGGTATACCAATGCTTCCAAAGCCGGGATCGGCTGTTTTTTATACGCTTCCAACAGCGCTTTTGTTGTTTGCTTGGCGTCCAGCAGGCTATGGTCGAGATCAAGCTCAACGCGGTTGAACAGCGCTGTATAATCTGCAACGTGCCGTGCCAGGAGCTTATTTACGCCATATTTTTCCGCTTGCTGCAGATAACGTTCATTGACCTTCATCGGTTCTTCGGCCGACTTCCATTTGGTCGCCCGTGTATTGGCGTAATCTGTTGCGGCACTCAGCAGCAGAACAATCCGATCGGCAGATTTTACGGTAAGCACAGCCTGTCCTTTTTTATCTGTCGTTTTGGAAAGTGAACCACCGACGACCTGCACGCGTACCTGTGCGGCATACCGCATACCATTGTCGAGCGTTCCCTGAAACCACAGGTGACCATCTTCTGCCAGCACCGCCTGCCCATGTGCATCCTGAAGTGCAATCTGGGCATTGAGTTTCCCTTTTTTACTTTTTGTATACTCAAATACCATAACCTGATCGGGCTGACTGGCAAAATACCGACGGTTGATTTGCTGTCCATCCTGCTGATAGGCTATTTCATGTAAGCCCTTATCCAAATTCAATTTCCGGCTATAGGCGGTAAAGGATTTATTACCATCGGAGTCAAACCGAACAAAAAGATCACCAAAAGCCTGATAGGCACCTGTTTCCTGTTCATCACCTGTCCAAAGGCTATTTTCATTAAATTGAATATGTTCTTGCTGTACATCGCCAAAGATCATGGCTCCTATTCGTCCATTTCCGATCGGATAAGCCTCGGTCATCCAATCTTTGGCAGGTCGATCATCCCAGAGATAATAACGCTGAGCATAGGCTGAGCCAAAACAAATAATCAAGAGTGTTAAGAGAACGTATTTCATTTTTGCGTGCATCAACATAGCGGTTTATACAATTTTATTGAGCAATGCCCAAGGGTGAAAAAATAAGATATATGACAATCATCAAGACAATCAGAACAGCCCCTACGCCATAGCGGCCTTTCCAATAGGCTTCTTTATCCTGGCCCGAAAACTCAAATTGATACTCCGATAGATAGTTTGGCTGACTCAGTTTACTTCCCCCCCAGATGACCAGGGCCACAGCAATAAACAACAGCGCGAACAGGTGTAGATAGTGTAGTTCTGTTTTCCAGACAAACACCAGAAAAAAATAACTGAACATGTACAAAAACAGTCCAATCTGCGCCATACGAGGTGTTATACGACGAGATAGAATCCCTAAGATCATAATAGTGAAAATGGGCATATTGAACAATCCCGATACGGTCTGCAAATAGGTATAAAATCCATCGTGGGCAAAAAGGATAAAAGGTGCTATAAACATCGCTGAAATTGAAATAATCAATTCGAACAATTTCCCTTTTCGCACCAGTTCCTTTTCAGTATGAGTCCTTTTTTTATAGACCAGATAGGGTTTGTAAATATTAAAAATAAATAAACTGCCACAGCTTTGCAGCCCTGCAGTGTATGTTGTCATCGCTGCACCAAAGACCAAGGCCAAGGAAAAACCGATCAGGATATCGGGGAAAATTAAAACAATAAGTTTCGGAAAGACAGAAGCGGTAGGCTGCACATGGGGCAACAGATGCACGGCCAAAAGCCCGGGCAGATTGATCAGTAAGGGCATCAGGAGCTTACCAGCAGCAGCCAAGGTCATCCCCTTTTGAGCCTCCTTTAAATCCCTGGCACTCAAGGCCTGTTGTGCAATATAGGGTTCCATCCCCCAGTAATAGAAATTAATCAGCAGCATGCCGGTAAATAAGGTCGAAAATGGCACCGCATCGTGCTTTCCGCCAACCGCATTGAGGTGTTCTTTTTTCTCATGCAGTAACTGCGCCAGGCCAGACCAAACATCCCCACCTCCAAGGTGCCAGAGCGCAAAGACAGGAATGAGCACCGCAAGTAAAAACAGACATAAGCCTAAACTTAAATCCGATAAGGAGATCAGCTTGAGACCACCCAAAATACTGTATAAACTACCAATCACGCCTAAAGCCCATACCAGCAACCAGATGCTCTGCCAGTAGGTAATATGCAATAGCGCTGGGACATCAAACATGGTCGCCAGGCTCAATGCTCCACCATACAATACAGGTGGCAGTAAATTGACGATGTATCCAATCAAGATGAGGACTGAGACCAGCATTTTTGTTTTAGCGTCAAATCGCAAAGCCAAGAAATCCGGAACCGTCCGAAAGCCATGCTTAAAATAAATAGGTAGCAGAAATTCCGACACCAAAAGCATAGCCACAACCGAACTAACGCCCCAGCCGATGACCGAAAGATTATTGATATAAACCGATTCGTTTTCACCTATAAACTGGTTGGCGCTCAAGTTTGTCAACAGTAAGGCCGAACCCACCATCCAAAAGCTATTGCTCTTTCCGGCCAGAAAGAAACCGTTGAGCGTGGAGGAATAGGTGGTCTTAAATTTCCATAAGGACCATAATGCAACCAAGCCGGTAAAAAGACAAAAACTAAAAATTATCATCGTAAAACTTCCTTTTTTATACAGAGCCGCGATCTGCCAACGTTGTCGGCACCACTTCCCGGATCAATGTTCTTTCGAGCACAAACTTGGCCGCTTCCGAACCGATACGTGCAAAACTTGTCGAAAAGGTGGTAATACCGCCGCTGATAATCTCTTTAATGACATCATCATTATGGGATAAAATCCCCAGATCCTCGCCCAGGGTCCAGCCCTTTTGCAGCACCTCTTTTAGCATCTGATAGAGCTCCGGATTATGTATGGTAAAATACAGTTTTCCCTTTTTTAGGTCGCCCACATGGTATTGCTTTTCGATACGTCCCTTTATCTTATAGTCTTTCAAAAAGCGTAAGAAAGCATTTTTGATTTCATTGGGTTCGGCAGTATTTTCCCTAAAATAGAAGATCACTTCTTTATACTTTTTGATCTTTGGTTGTAGTTGCTGGAATACAGCATAGGTGGCTGCTTCAAATTCCTGAGAAACATAAGAATATTCCGCACCCAGATCCATCAGCCGATCGATAATCAATAGTTTTGATACCGGAATATTGCGCAACAAACGCTCAGAATCGGCATTTTCTATCGGTGCGACAATATATACCGTATAACGGCCTTGAATACGGTTAAAGATATCCTCAAAGGTTTCCATATTGTTGTGATGGAAAAAAAGATCGACCGTCACTTCCTCCGGAAGATTGGCCCGCAATTCGGATACTAAGGTATCCTGAAAAGTATCGTAAGCATATAACAACACGGCAACTTTCTGTTTCAACTGCGTGTTGTTGCTGACTACAAAATATCCCTTTCTATTTTTGGATTCCACCACGCCATGAGCAATCAGATCACGGTAAGCTTTCGCGAATGTTTCCCGGGCGTAACCGAGGTACTGAATCAGATTATTAACGGAGGGCAGACTGGAATGTACCTCTAGCTCATTCGCGTCAATCGCATCCAATACTCCCTGAACAATACATTCGTGTTTCGAAAGGGTATTCAATGCTTCCAATCGTTTGATCCTATCGATCAATGCTTTAAAATGTTCTTCTTTGGATATCTTCATATATTATTATTAACTAGAGCGCAATTTTAAATAATTTAGCGCCCTCCTGTTCAAAGCCAATGGTTTTTTGGGCTGCAAGCTCCTGGATGTTTTTATCAAATAATTCAACAGCCTTGTATGTTCCATTCGTCTCCAGACCAAGCTGTTTAAAATCAATCGTGACGGAGGTAGGTTCATGTACGTAGTTAAATACCGCCACATAGAGATCATTTCCTACCTTTTTATAAAAATAGCGATTAGCAGCTTTTCCTTCCACAAATCCTGCGGGACGAAAACTCTTACCATCGGCAATGATCCTTAAAATTTCCGGATCTTGGAGATATTGGTTGATTTTAGGCTGCCAGTTTTCTTTTTTGGAGAGATCGTCGCCCAAGATGATTGTTCCGGTAACTACCCCCGAAAGCAGTCTAGCTTTATTGACTTCTGGATTCTCATCGTGAAAAACTAAATGGTCGGCATCGATAAAATCATAAAGATAAGTTTGCCACCAGCCATAACTGACGCTGTTTAGCGTATATTGAGTTTGATCAATCGTCTTCCAGGCATCACAAGCGATTCTGCGCATATGAGCAAATTGGGCTGTGGCAAGTGAGGGCGAAATCGCTGCATAAATCAACATTTTCCCCTGCAGGACGTCGACAAGATGCTTCATGCCTACCGCATAAGCTTGCATACCCGTTTGAATTTTCTTATCGTAAAAACCAGTGGATTCGATTGCTGCGTGAGAAAGAAAGTCCACTTTGATCATTCGGAAGCCGCAGTCGACCAATTTGCCCAGGATCACATCCATACGGGCCAACGTACCGGGATGTGTCGGATCGAGGGCCCTACCGCCATCGAGATTGTGATAGCCTTTTTGGGTTTTGGTCCAGAGCTGACCAAAGGTAAACTGGCTTCCCTCCGCTTTGCGATCAGGGCCACTTCCATGTCCCCAGTCCGTAAAAGGTGCCCAGTAGACGCCCGGTTTGAGTCCCAGGGAATCACAATAACGTACAAATTGTTTCAGCTGTGTATAGTCGCCCGACATTCCACCAGGAGTCATATTATCCCAAAAGGAATCCAAATCAATAAAGGCTTCACCATCAGCATTGCGGAAATAAGGAATGTCCTTGGCAAAATACTGTGCTGTTGCCGTTGCATTCTGAAAATTAAGTTTTTCCTGAATCACCCCCCAGCTGTTCCAGCCCACAGGTGTCGCTCCCTGCCAGGATTGCACATAGGCAGGTGATAGCTTCCGGTGGATTTTAGCATAGTTTTCAAGCCCAATGCGCCAATCCTTGTCGTAAGACACGAGGTATTTTGGAGAGCGAATTACATCCCCCTTCACAGTCCCGTGCGCCATGGAATCCCGTGTGATAGTGACATCTGTAAATCCGGCCTGTGCTGTCAGGTGGGTATATTGCCCCTGATCTCCTTTGATCACAATACCCGATTTCCAAACGGATTGATCCAAAGAACCGATCAGCAAGCCTTTTCCGCTCTCCTTATCATACACAACGCCGACCTCAGCGCTGCTCTTGCTGTCATTAGAAATGGCATTGTTTTCGTAAGAAATAAACGTATCGTTATCAAAAGGAACGGCCAGCTGATACAAAGATTTCCCCAGGCCGACAACCGAAGCATTTGAACAGATAGGAACAAGTTCATTACTGGCAATATTTTTACCCCTTACTTCCAGTTCAAGGATAACACCGTCTATTGTGTCGTAGAAATAAAAATGCTGCAGCAATGTGATGCCCTGTTGGGTTTTAACCGAAATGGTATACTGTATACCTTTGCCTAAATTGTCCTGAATGGGCTTTTCTGTGACGCTGCGGTTTCCTTTCAGTTTATCGGTACTAATCTTTTGTCCATTAGCAAGTGCCAGATAGGCACTTGCTTGATGTATATAGGCGACTTGATCTTTACTTAGGGAATATGTTCCCTCTTGTTTGTTATAGGTCAACGTTAGGCCATTTTTCTTGACCTGAAAAGGCTGCGCATATAACATGAAGGTACATAGGATAAAACTTAGCGCGAAAATAACTGTCTTCATTCTGCTTGATATTATTGTAAATTGATTTGAAAAGCATTGATCTTCATGTAATGGTCAGGTTGAAAATTGACCAGCATCCCTATATTGACCGTAACCTTTTCTTTGATTTCAAAATAAACGCCATCTGATTTAACATCAGCATGGGCCATTGCCTGTTGAATCTGCTCAAGATCTGGAATTCCACTGTTTGCTTTGCTAACAACCAGTTTTGCTGGCGGTTGATCATAATTTGTCCAGGATAAGTTACAAAAAAAACGATACTTACCGGGTAATAAGGTTACTTTTTGCTCAATTTTACCGTTTACAATCGCAGGAGCACCCCAGCCCGCCTCAATATTCACCACACCACCATCGTCCGATCCAAAACCACCATAACCATTGTGGTTTTTCATCGCGGCATTAGTGTTCCAGTTGTCCAAAACTCCCCAGCGATTACCGTCATAGACCGTCGCTGTAAATGGCGTTTTATAATTCTGGAGGTACCAAGGTGTGATATTATCCTTTTTTATCGCCAACTTGGTCGATTTTACCATAAAGGTATCGATGGCCGAACTATCTGGTCTGAACACGGTACGATAGGAAACTTCGGCACCAGGAAGATAGCGTTGAAGACCAATCTTTTCATCCTGATTTTTAGTACGCACCACGGTATCTGTGGTGCCGCCATCCCAATTTCTATACGCGATACGCAGTCCATCAAAGCCCATGGTTTCCGATACATTTTGCAAACCTAATTGCAGTTGCTGTCCAGCAATAAAATTCTGTTCGAGTACCACGCGCTGGTATAGTCCCTCGCGGTAGCGATCGCCATAGACATTTCCGACCACATAGGTGGGAACAGAAAAGCGTCCTGCGGCATCCAAACTACGAATTTCTAAATTCATAGGCCCTTCAGGCAGTTTGTCGATTAAATAACGTACGGTATCCACTTTACCCGTCAGTTTGACCGGTATTTTAATCGAATCCTGCTTACTGTTCCAATAGATCCGTAGCTCAGACACACCCGAGGAAGCTCTATAGACACCTTCTACTTGTATACGGTATTTTCCCGAACGAACTCTAATCGAGTCGAGCTTTGCCGGATAGATAATTGCTTTCCCATCCGTATGCTCAGTAAACTCGTCCATTTTGGAACAAGCCGCCAACAGCGCCACGATAAACAAGGACAGCAATACGATATATCTTTTCATAACTTTGCTTTTTAAATTGATTAATAAACGCCCCATACCTGAATCTGGTTAATCTGCATAAAATAACTACCCCGCCAATTGCGCAGATTGCGGATCCGGAGATATTTGTATTTCGGAGCATCTTCCGGTAGATCAAATGACCAGCCCGAGGTACCATACACTTCGTCTGCATTGGTATTTGTTCCCGACGGTGTTCCCGATGGTTTACGCACCGTACAGGTAGCCAATTTGGTCCAGGACTCCCAAGAGCCATCCAAATTCGGCGTATTGCTTCCCCAGATCTCAAAATCACGTAAATTGCCCTTATCATAGAATCCATTTTCCCGTCTCGGAAAAATCACCACACGGCTTAGCTTTGCTTCCTTACCGATCGAGAAAGTCACCGATTGCGGTACACCTGCGTTCTCTACCGTATAGAAACTTGGCCATTTACCCGTATTGAGATTGCCATCCCATAGGTTGTCCATAGAACCATAGAGAATCTGTGCATCGCCCGACAAACGTAACGGTGTGAATAATTGCCGGTTAAACAGGTTTTCTTCTAATGGTGTAATCGAGGTGTATAAAGTATCGGATTTATTTAACCAGCGATCGCGCACATAAAATGCAAACTTCATTTCTTTAGCCCTCAATCCGCGGACATTATACAGGATGACAGAATCCTGTCCATAGTAATTATCCAGAGGCAGGTACTCACCATTATTGAGCGAGTCTACCATCGGCACGATCACGATATTTCCTTTTTCCTTATTCGTTGAGGTAATGCGGATACCACCAAAGGCAGCCGTTACTTTCATCTCCCCAAACACCAGATTAAAGATCGGCGTCTTCGGTTCCACAATCACGTCCACGGGATCCGATACCACCTCAGCCTTGCTAACGGCATACAGTTTCACAGTATGTGGTTTGGTATCAGGGAATCCATCAATTAAAATTTCATTGGTATAGGTAGACGATTTGACAACACGGGTCACGCCACTTGCCATGACGTATTCAGCTTTGACATAGAGTATGTTGTCATTTTCCGGAAGACTGTAATGTATCGTTGCCTGCCCATAGCCATTCACGACAGAGGGATGCTGCACCAATCCAGGTTTGGTTTGATCATCCTCCATTAAGGTCCAGCCCTTTTCTTCTTTACAGCCGAGCAGCAGAAACAGCAGGCCAGCCATGACATAGATACTATTGCGATATATTCGATTTTTCATGATTTTCTTGAATTTAAAACGATAATTACCAACCTGGATTTTGTACCAAATTCGGGTTGACCAACAGATCACTTTCTTTAATCGGCCAAAAATAGTCTCTCGGTGCCACGAATCGTTGTTGATAGAAGGTCTGTTCCTGATAGAAAAGCTCCGGATGGTCCTTATCCTGATTGCGATCCCAACCCGTGATATTTTTGTTGAGTTCCTGTGCGGCAAGCTTCCAGCGTCTCAAATCCCAGAAACGCGAACCTTCAAAACTCATTTCAATATTACGTTCACGTTGTATGATGGCACGAAGTCCTTCTTTGGTCGTTGGTTTGGCGCTATTAAAAGCATATTTCGCCCAAGAATTTTTCACTCCTTCCAGACCGGCACGTTTCCGAATTTTGTCCAGATAGAGGAATACATCGGCCGCAGGTCCCTCACTTTCGTTTAAGGCTTCCGCATACATCAAATACAGGTCGGCAAGCCGCAGCATCGGCCAAGGATATTCTTCAATATGTGAACTGTTTCCATCTTTAAAGGCAAATTTCCAATTGACCAGCTTCTTTGGATAATAGGTTGTGATCGGCACAGAAACCCCACTGCCAAATAAGCCAAGACGAAGCTGAGTCGTCCAGGTATTTTCATCGGTCTGACTTGGGCTATTTTCCATATACCACACTCCACCATCGAAGCCCACGTTGGCGTAGAAACGGTTTTCACGGTCGAAATGTAAACGTGCTGTTCTGTAGTTTTCAATTATGTTGAACCGTTCATCATGCGTTCCTGTACGGAGCTGACTTTTATTGCTAAAATCCAGGGTTTTGTCTTCGTCCATCGGTACGCCGTTTTTCGTATAAAACTGTTCAATGATTTTGATCGTTGGAGCTAAGGTACCGTTGACGCTGTTGTTGCCGGCATTATTGGGATCGATATGAGCCATGGACGAGTATTGGAGCTGCCATGTCCGCGAATTAGAATTCCCCCAGATGATCTCGCGGTTCCATTTTTCCGTCACAGCGTTCCGGATGCTCATCTGAATCATTGTCGTATTCGACAGTGGGCGTACAGGTGCTGGAAATTCATATAAGCTCATCCCCAGTTCCTCGCAGGCAGCAATTGCTTCCTTTGCGGCTTGAGCCGCTTTCCGCCACTTCTCGGCCTGAAAGCTCTGATTAAAAAATAAGGTGCCGTCCACATTTTTGAAGGTTGCATAGTCTACATTGCCATTAAATAATGGACTAGCTGCGTACAACAGGACTTTTGCCTTGATGCCTAAGGCAATCGGTTTGGTAATATGCCCCAGATCAGTTACTGGCGACTGCACCGTATTAGGCAATTTACCTGCGGCTTCGTCCAGTACCTTCACAATATAATTGACCACATCGTCAATCGGCTGACGCTTTACCTGCGTTTCCTCGATCGGAGCTGTAACCGGTACATTGACATCCATAATCGGAATAGGACCATAGTGGCGCATCAGCATAAAATGGTAATAGGCTTTCAGGAATAGGACCTCCCCTTCCCAGGTTGTACGTTCATCTGGTGTCATATCGCGTACTTTCTCCGGATTTTGGATGTTTTCCAAAAAGATATTACAGTCGCGAATGGCTATAAACATCGATCGATCCCGCACATTGATTCCATTGATATTTCTAACACGTCCATCCCAGTAATTGACATAGGGCTCGGTGACACTTTGATTGCCACGGGCGATGTTCCAGTTTGTCCCATCAATACTACGCGTTGGGTAATCCAGCCAAAATTCATCACCGGCTAAAAAAGCTGGGTTTACAGTTGGTTCACCATCATTGGGCAAATAAGAATAGCAGGTTGCCAAATATTTGATCGCTTCGCTACGCATGGTAAAGGCATTATCTATTGTGGGGGCATTGTCGGGTACGACATCCAAATAGTTGCAGGATTGAAAAAACAATAGACCTGATACCACCATCGATTTAAATACAGTTAACTTTTTCATGATACATTGTTTTTTATAATCCTACATTGATTCCGATATTATATACCGCCTGAACCGGGTAACCCAAACCGTCACCACCCATTTCAGGATCCCACATTTTAAATTTGCTCCATACCGCAAGATTCAGGGCATTGGTATAAATGCGGATATTGGACATCTTCCAGCGATCTAGGATCTTCTTTGGTACCGTATAACCCAATTCAACAGATTTCAGGCGAAGGAAGGCGCCATTGCGCATCCACCAGGTCGAGAATTGATTATTGTTGTTATTGAATCCATCCGTCAATCGTGGCCAAAACGCACGGATATCCTGATTATCTTCCGACCAGTGACTATCGGCCACCTGTTTTAACAACCCATTTTGATAGGGGCCATTGATGGCGAAAGGTGTGATATTGCCCGGATTGATAAAGAAGGATGAGCGTGCAGAGCCTTGCAGGAAAGCACTGACGTCAAAGCCTTTAAAACCAACAGAGAATCCCATACCGTAGATAATTTCAGGATCCGTTGGAAAACCAATGGGTACTTTGTCCAAATCGGTTATCTTGCCATCGCCGTTAATGTCACGGTATTTGATATCACCGCCCATGGTTTTGAATGTACCACCAAAATTTTGAACCGGTGAGTTATCGGCTTCGATATCATCCACAAATAAGCGTTCGGCGATCAAACCATATTGTTGACCGAGCGGATAGCCCAGATGCGTTAGGTAAGACAAATTAGCCGGGTAATTTGGTTCTTCATTGGTCAATAAGCGATTGGTCGCATAGGTCATATTACCGCGCAACTGTGTCCACCAAGTATTAGCAAACGACTTGTTATAGTCTAATGCCAAATCAAACCCTTTACTTTCTGCTTTTCCTTTATTCGATTGGATAGCGACCTGGTAACCATTGCTAGTCGGAATAGTTGAACGTACCATTAAGATATCACTTCGCTTGGAATTGTAATAGTCAAAGACAACGCCGAATCCGTTTTTAAGATTGAGGTCAAAGCCCGCATCAAATGTTTTGGCGCGCTCCCAGGTAATATTGGGATTAGCATAGCGCGAGACCGAGTAGCCCGGCCGGGTATAGTCCCAAAGGTTGCCCCAGGAAAAGCCTTTCTCACCATCATTTGGATTTACTTGCGACAGATAGAAGAAACGGTCATTGCTATTTCCGATCTGATCGTTACCCACTAAACCATAGGTTGCCCGTAGTTTTAAACGAGATACCACCGGCGTAATAAACTCAAACATCTTCTCTTCCTGGAGATTCCAGCCTACCCCAAAAGAGGGGAAAAAGCCAAATCGTTTATCTTTAGAAAAGCGTTCGGAACCATTGTAACCAAAATTCGCTTCAAAAAGGTATTTATTTTTATACGCATACGTTGCGCGTCCGGACACACCGATATTACGTGCTGGCAGAGAGGCCTGTAAATTGCCCCCATTTGCTGTCTGATAATTGCGCATGATACCGATGAGCATACCCGTGATGTCGTGATCCTTTCCAATGGTCCGGTTATAATTGACCGCAAATTCACCATAAGTCGTTGTATTCTGTATTCTATCGCCTTGACTGTAGTCCAGGTATTCTGTTCCCTGATTTTCATTCAACAAGCTCAATACCGTATTGTTTGTACCCGGTATTTTCAGCAAATTATAGTAGAAGGGTTCAAAGCTTCTGCGAACTGAAAAATACGAGTACCGTTGTGTATAAGCCATCAAGCGCGCCGACAAACCTTTTGTAATAAAATCAAAGTTCTGTTTCAGCTCCAGTTGTACATTGACTGTCGAACTATTGTATTCCTGAAAACCGTTGACCATCTTGGCATAGGGGTTATTGTACAAAGTCTTTGTCGTCGGTATAAAGCTATTTCCGAAGAGCGGATGGGGTGTAAACGGTGCGTAAGAAGCCGGATAGACTGCCGGGAACATCACCGGATTGGACCAGATCGCCTCTTTGAATACCCGTTGACCACCATTGATCAGATTTCCCCAGTCATCATAGCCACCGATAGGTCCTTTATAATCATCAAATTGTGCCGAAGTACGGATAATTCCTATGGTTGTCGGCGTTACATTTAAAGTGATATTGGAACGTATCGAATAATTTTTGAGGTTAATGTTGTTGTCAAAATTATTGCCGCTTTCCGATTTCAAAATTCCCTTATCATTGTTGAACGTACCCGCAACATAATATTGCGCCAGATTTCCACCACCAGTTACATTGAAATTGAAACGTTGGTTGTTGGTATAATCTTTAATCAATTGATCGATCCAGTTATTATTTGGATAAAGCAGCGGATCGTCCCCCCTTGCGGTATGATCGATCTTATTCTGATCATAAGGCAAAGCCCCTTTGGGATTGCGTGTCAATACCGCTTCATTTGCCAGATTCATATAGGTAATGTTATCGGCAAATTGGAAATTTCGTGTATTGGTAGAAATGGAGTTTTCGAAACGTGCATTAAATTTTGCTTTTCCCACGATACCACTTTTGGTATTGACCAACACGACACCATTTGCACCTCTTGCGCCATAGAGTGCCGAAGCAGCAGCATCTTTCAGCACCGAAAAACCAGCAATATCGTCAGGCTGGAGCCTGGCCAAAGCTGTTGTATTGGATTCCATCCCGTCAATCAGGATCAAGGGGTCTTTCTTTCCGGCACCAAAGGTCCCCACACCGCGGATAAAGAAAGAGGCATTATCATTTCCGGGCTCACCGCTTCGCTGATACGCAATCAGTCCAGCTACCCGACCGGCCAGCATGGTAGTCAGGTTGGATGTAGGCCCTTTAATTTCTTTTGGATTGATCGAGGTGATAGAGGCTACCATACTCGTTTTTTTCTGTGTGCCGTATGCGACAACCGTCACTTCATCCAGATTTGAACTTGATGAGGACAGAAAGATGGTCATCCGGTTGGTGCTGGTGACCTGAACAGTCTTGCGGTCGAATCCGACCGAAGTCAGGACAAGCTGATCATTGAGGTGTACATCTTTGATCAGGAACTGTCCCTGTGCATCCGTTGATACAACAGCGCTTTTTCCCACGAAAGCGATTGTAACATTGGAAATGGGTAAATGTCCGACACTATCTAATACAACTCCTCTTAATTCAAACGATTTGGACTGTGCATTGGCAAAGCCCGCCAGCAGAAGAAAAAGGAAGACAAGACTACATCGCTGCCATTTACAGATTCGGTAATACATGTGGTAGATCATAAATTGGTCTTCTTATAGATTGGTTATTGTTTTCTAGTAGAGCCTAGTAATCTATACTATTCTATACTACTATACAATAGTAAAAACATTTTCTGACATGTACAAATATTTTTTTCAATAATCGGTTCACGCTGTGGGGCACAACTATGCTAGCGAACCCCTATTTACTACGAGGAAATAGGAAAAAAATAAAGCGGGATGTACAATCATGGCTGATTATACATCCCGCTTAGTAAATAATTTCAAAAATTTTGATCACAAAAAAAGGTAGGCCTAGCCTACCCTTTTGTCAATGAGTGATGATATTTTAACGTATGATTGAGTGAATGTGCGGTCTGCCGGGCATCGTCCTGATAGGACGATAAATCTTGGCAGGCGCTGATATCTGCTACATCCACCTTGTTTCTTACTTTGCTGATGACCTGATTTAATTCCGATTTCCAGTTGCCCGGATCGCCAAAATCGTCCACCCAATTTTTGTTGATAAACCTTTTATAGTTCAAAAGCAAAATATACAATTCCTCACCACTACCGGCGCGATTGATTGACGTGCGCCAGTTCTCTAATTTTTCTTTAAAACTCATAACCAGCAATATACAAAAAAAATATTGCTTCTCCAAATTAGGAAGCTATCCCTCCCCTTCATTGACCTGAATATGACAGTATCTGTATTTTTTCCTTCTGTAGCACTTTCATTGTCCAGAGAGGACCTTACCTTCCCTATAAAGCAATATCCAGAAAAACTATTATATTTACTGAGCAAGGGTTTAGTACCTATACATTTCCTACAGGGTTAAAGGCATTATTATGCGTTATTTTGATTTTGACGACAGCAAATACGGCTTTCCCTTAGCGATGGATGCCCATCGGTTTGAGGATAATACCGATCTGATTTTTGAGGCTGGTCCGCACACCATCAACTTTTTTGAAATCATGTTTTTTGAACAAGGAAAGGGTGTAGCATATACCAATGAAAAACGCATCGAGTTAACTCCAGGAACCATCTTATTTGCTTCTCCCAATCAGATTAAGCAATGTGACTTTGATAAAAACGGTGTCAAAGGATTTCATTTAATCTTTAAACCCGAGTTTTTGGAATCTTTCTTTCAGGATAAAACACTGGTTTACAAACTACCCTATTTTTACAATTATTCATTTGCTCCTTATATTGTTGCGATGGACAGTGATTTTGAGTTATTCAAATCCATGCTCTCCGAAATTGTTTTTGAAATCGGCGCTTTCCGATCCGACAGTCCCAATATGATCCGCGCATTACTTGCCAGTATTTTACTCCGACTGGATCGACTATTTCGCGCATTTCATCATATAGCCGACGAAAGCACAAATAACAATTTGCTCACTCGATTTAAAATGCTCATGGAAGAGCATGTTAATGCCAACCTGAACTGTAACCAATATGCTAGTTTACTAAAAATACATCGCAATGAGCTGAATCACAAAATCAAAGCCTACACTGGACATAGTCCAATTACCCTCCTCCAACACCGAAAAATACAAGAAATCAAACAGCGGCTTCTATTGGATGAACAGTCTATCGCCCAAATTGCCTTTGAATTTCATTTCAGCGATCCTAATAATCTTTCCCGCTTTTTCAAAAAACTGACGGGCTTATCTCCTTCCGCATACAAGCAGAAAATGCAAAATGATAGTTTTTCATAAACTTGTGATATTTATTCAATGACGCAGCAGGTTACCTTTGCATAGATCGTCATTCCAATCGTGAGGTGACAATCTCCGTTTTAAGATTCATTAGCTGGATACCTGTATGTTATCGAGCCACACAATGGAAAAATATGCTAAAATTACTGTTACTCTCTTGTTCACTGTATGGGCTGTTTACTACTCCACCTTACCGTATTACCGGTCGGTTGGTTGACCATCAGTATAACCCCGTTGGGTATTTTATTATTGAAACCTATGCGTCCAATAAGGAAAGGGAACCCTTGGCTTTATTAGGTCGGGACACTGTTAGAAATAGTAATGGCGAATTTAAAATACAGGTGGTAAAAAAGGGCAGCTATCTCCTGAGGATAGCCGTTCCGGATTACACCGATTATTCCCTGTTTACCACGGTCCAGGATTCCAGCTACTCCTTTCCCGAAATACACTTACAGCCGACCAAATAAGTGTTCTCTATTGAACCTTGTATCCAGCGTTTCGCTGTTAGGCAGGTTAGCTTACCCATAGACCGCATTTTTGCGATCGCATTTGCCTTCTCTAGGGGGATTGCTCGTATTCGCGTAAGGTATGCAAGGGGCCTACGAGCCCCCTTGCTTGCTTATTCTTTGCCTATTCTTTGCCGATTGGTTGCTATTTAATTGCCATTTTAGCACAGAAACAGCGAAAAAACACCAAAGAAACGGCAAAGAAACGGCAAACGAATAGCAAACCATTCTCGAAGCAGATACAAAGAAGCCCCGAAGAATAAGCAAAGAAACGGCAAACAACCACCAATGAACCAGCAGAGGAACAGCAAACCAATCGCCGAACAAGTGCAAGGTAACAGTTCAAAAAAATTTAATTAATGACTAAACTTTACTAGTATTACCGGGTCTCATTAACAAGAGTACAACATGATCATTTGCTTTCAAATTTAACCCGATGCCCTATATGATGACAAAAGTTCCATTTAAAACCATGTTCGTTCTTCTTTTGTTGACTACTGCCACACAGGCTATTTGTGCAAACATTGTGCAACATAACCGTACTACCCTTTTGCTTCAGGATCATCTGGGCGATGGATACAGCAAAATCGGATCACGTGTTTATTATCGCGGTAAAGAAATTCCGAACGCCAATGCCGGTTCATTTCAATTTTTAGGTTCGGGTTATGCAAAGGATACCTGGAAGGTTTATTTTCGAGGAGCAATAATAGCTGATGCAAGTCCATCCACTTTCCAATTCCTGGGAGACGGTTATGCTAGCGATGCCTGGAAAGTTTATTTTTACGGTAAGCCATTATCAAACGCAACAGCGTCTTCCTTCAAGATACTGGGAAATGGTTACAGCAAAGACCCCTGGAAAGTCTACTATTTAGACAAGGAAATTAATGGAGCCAATGCTTCAAGCTTTGAAAATCTTGGCCGTGGTTATGCAAAAGATAATTGGTCGACCTATTATAGGGGCGAAAAGAATGATAAATCTGCTGGTCCTACCACCCAGCCCCTTGGCGGTCAATACGCCAAGGACAATTGGTCTGTTTTTTATAAAAATCAGAAAGTGGAAGAGGCTTCTGCTTCAACCTTTGAATACCTTGATGATGGCTATGCCAAAGATGCCTGGAACCTTTTTTACCGCGGAATCAAAGTCGAGGGCGGCAGCCCCAACTCGTTCAAATTAATCGGAAACGGCTATGCAGCAGATCCCTGGGCAGTTTACTATCAAGGAGTTAAAGTTAAAGGCGCTTCGCCATCTACATTTAAAGCGCTTGGAGGCGGATATGCAAAAGACGCCTGGGCTGTTTTCTATCGCGGCCAGGAGTTAAAGGGAGCAGGTGCTAGCACTTTTGAGTATTTAGACAATGGCTATGCACGGGATGCCTATTCTAAGTTTTACCGGGGAGAAAAATTGCAGTAAATTATTCGATAATAATGTTAATGCCGACCATCTTCGCTTCATATTTAATTTTTTCGATAAGACCATAGTAACTCCAGTTTCGTAACAGGAATTCATTGAACAATAGTCAATCCACTGAAAAATAATATAGCCGCAACAAACTAAGATCAGATAGTAACCATATTCTATCTTTTGACACTGCTTGTTCAGTGATTGTTCAGTGCTCGTTCAGTGCTTGTTCAGTGATTGCTCAGTGTAGACTGAATAAACAATGACTAATTACTGTCTAAAAACTGAATGAATATTGTTTTTTGATATAACTTGGTAGCAGTATGTTTCCGTTGATCTCATAATTATATGCGGTAAATACAAGCATATTTGCCGCAAAAAAAGCGGGGAATAAACCGCTTATTCCCCGCATAAAATATTATTTACATTCATTTAAGGATTAATGACCAAGCTGCTCCCCAGACCAGTCATAAATACAGGCCCAATATTTTGGGCTTTCAGCAGATCGCGATGTTTCGTATCCAGTTTAGGCGCTCCGGCATCTGCGGCAGCCGCAAAAGGATAATTTCCTACAAAGGCACCCAATACCGGGCTGCTACTCGTAGGCTCATAGATACCATCTGTTGTTAACGAATACTGCGGATTCACCCGTGTAAACCCTGCCGGCAGCTGTTGACTTGTCGGCACATCGAAAACAATGTTTCCCTGATAAACAAAATTGACGGGTTGATCGGTAAAGGTCAGCATCGTTGACTGCGCAGATTGGGATACCACATTGTTTGCAATATGTCCATCCGTCGGCGGCAATGTCCGGCTGTTGCCACCTTTACCTGAACCGATATCGAATGACTGCTTACATTTGATCATGGTATTTGCCACAACTTTCACGCGTTTTACCTGAAAGTAACCGCTTAAAGGTGAATTTGGTACACCGTCCATAATGGCTAACGCAGCCTTTTGCCCCGTGCCGGCCATATTCTGGAAGTAATTGTTGTAGACCAAATGATCTTCACCTATGATACGAATACCGCCAGCGGCACTATTTCCATTACCGACAAAATAGTTGCCATAAACGGCTGATCCATTGCCGTGCCGCAGGCATAAGGTTCCCTGGCTTTCGTAGAAATAATTGTTCCGAATGGTATCAGCCCCCATCTTATTGGATATAATTTCCGTTTCGCCGTTACAGCGCTGGAAAATATTATCTTCAATGGTTGTCAGTGCATTTGTCATCGACCAGTCGCTGGTTCCAACGCGGATGGTCTCCCCGCCATTGTCCGGTACCGCAGCACGCTCCCCAAAGAAGTTGTGATCGATCCGGTGTTTCATTGGTTTACTGGTCCCCCATACGACCATGGTCGGTCCCTGATGGGTCTTTCCTTTTAAATAGCAGTGGTCAATACGATGATAGGAACCATTGATGGAAACCCAACGGTAGTCGGTCGTTGCTGCCGGCGGATTATAGTCCACAATCGACGTATTGGTCAGGCGGCAGTTTGAAGAGGAAGAGGTAAAATCCACCACATTTTTGCCTGTCGTATACCCTTCCTGGAATACGAGTCCGTCCACAACTAACCATTGTCCTGTGATACTAACGGATGAGGTACCTTTCATGATAACAGTTCCACGCTGCTCTGCCATCAGCACAATAGGCTGCTGTTTTGTCCCTTGAGCACTGAAGGTCAGTTCCTGATTGGTCCATTGGCCGGACTTCATGATGACCGTGTCTCCGGGCTGCAAGCTCAATGCCTGAAGATCCGCTGCCGACTGAATGGTGTGACATTGCACGCAGGCAATACTGTTTAAAGTGAGTTTTTCGCCTGGAGATTTCTCACAGCTGCTTCCCACCACCAGCAGCAGCAACAGTGAAGCAATAACTGAATTCTTCTTGATCATATTTTAAATTTGTTTTAAAAGGTTCTTTCGTTAAAGTGCTCCCGCAAAAGGGTAAACAGTGGTATTCCCCTTGCTTCCAAAGACATGAACCACACCGTTCGTGACAATATATCCCCCAGATCGATTGGTTGTCTTATTATTAATTTGAATCGGGGCCAAATCGCTGTTGTTGACCAAGCGTAACACCATCAGCCCTTCCTGATCAAAACCTTTGCCCTCATTCATGTACCCCAACAGCGAACTTTTGCTGGCAACAGTATTGGCCGGAAGCATTGTTTTTGCTTTTGTATTTTCAATATTCAGCTTATCAAAATTGTAATTCCCTTCCAGCATGAGATAAAGGAAATAATTACGGACATCATCTTTATTGTAGTCTTCCCATTTTGTCGCCGGTCTCGTAATCGGTTTGCCTGTTCCATCCACTCCCGTCACAATTGGAAAGTCAAAAAACAGGCCTGCTGTCACCTTCTTCGTTTTAGTATCCCAGGTCTTTATCCCGTCATTATGTAAAAAAATAAAGGTTCGATCGTTTTTTTCAAATTCTTCCAAAGGGATACCAGCATATTCTAATCCCTTCCGCATCCATTTGAAAACTGTATCTGTCGGATTTTCTACCGTCTCATACGATCGGTTCTCCAAAAATTTCCGTGCACTGATCCCGATATTAGGATCTAAAGTTTTATGTTGGTAATCGTAATCTTTTTGCAGTTCCAAATCGAAAAGTGAACAACTTGTCATTAATAGACTTACGGCGATGATAGCGCTATAGGTCCATTTGGTCTTAAACATTCTTTTCATGACGCTCTGATTTAAATTCTTCTGTTAATCTGTATATCCCGGGTTTTGAACCAATGATTTATTGGAGTTTAAAACATTCCGGTGAATAGGCCAATACACTCTGTTTGTTGGATCCAGGAATCCGGGTTTTTCTAAATTGCCGGCTTCTTCCTGTCTACGTTTCAAGATGGGGTCCATCACATCCTTCACACGTCCAGTGCGCACCAGATCAAACCACCTTTTCCCCTCACCAAAGAGCTCCAAACGACGTTCATCCAAAATTGCCGTTTCCAACTGGTAGCTTGTAGCAATAGTTGCGTCATTTGCATCATATTGTGGCAGGCGTGCACGCTTGCGTACAAAGTTTAAGTATTTCAGGGCATTGCTCCGATCCCCCAAGCCATTCAACGCTTCGGCATATAAAAGGTACATGTCACTTAAACGGTACATGGTTAAATAAACTGGAAGTGCCTGATTTGTTACAGGCCATGGATCCGCTTTGGTTGGGTTGGCATCCGTAGGATACCATTTGATAAAGCGATCTCGCTTGTTGCTTGGCAATCCAAAATAGACATCCAATGTTTGTTGAGGTCTGATATCAGGACTTGGGGAAGTTGTCGTCTGCGGCTGAAACCAGGTTGCCCACACTCCTTCATCGACTACAATCTGTTTATTGTTGGGAGACCATGATGTCTGCATACAGGCACAGCCATTTTTGAGGTAATCCCAATGGATGCTCCAGATGGTTTCTTTGCTGGAAGTTGGATTGACAAAAATAGTTTTCCAGCTTGCGCCATCCTGTAAATTGGTTTCATTGGTTCCGGCATAGCTCACTCCTGTAGGAGACTTTGTCAAAAACAGGCGTGAGATCCATTTTGTCGCATTTTGATAATCCTTCTTCCACATATACACATCGGACATGATGGCACAGATCCCTGCTCCTCCAATTGTCCATAGGGAGTTTTTCGCATCTTTATCGACCAGGGAATAGGCTTTTTCCAGATCCGGTATAATGACCTCGTTCAATATCTTATCTTTCGATTCACGTGCGCTAGCAGCAGGCTGCTGTACGTCCTCATACGGTTCAAGCCATATCGGAGCATCCCCCCAGACACGGACGAGATAGAAATAACACATGGCTCGAAGGGCATAACACTGCGCGAGATAATCTTTCAGCATCTCCGGGGTAATGCGGCTATCCAATTCCGCTGCCTTTGGAATATACTTGATATTGTTATTAATACGCCCGATGGCGGTATAGAGCCCGCTCCAGTCTGAAAACTGATTGGTTGGCGTAAGGCTATTTAATACGATCTCGTCCACATAGTCTTTCGTGTAACTAATCGCCCGGTCAAAATTATCAGCACGATATTCTCCCCAGTATAGGTATTTTTCGAGATAATTGTCTTTGTTATCCTGATAATTCCCTTTACCAACCATTTCAAGCTGAAAGGAGCTATACATTCCAGCGATTGCGGCCTGCACATCGTATAAGTTTTTATAATGCTGGTCCAGTGCGACTTCGGCCAGCGGTTTCTCTTCCAAAAATTTGTTACAGCCCCCCAATGTAGCTGACAGCAGTAACAGTGCTAAGATCTTTGTTTTCATGTCAAAAATATTTTATCTGTCCCATCCTTCAGACGGAACTTCCCCTAAAAGATATATGCTAAAAATTGATATTTACCCCAAATCCAAACTCCCGTCTCCTCGGATAACGGCCATCGTCCTCTCCCGGTGTCAGCGGATTGTTCGTGCTGAATTCAGGATCGTAGCCCCGATAATTGGTCCATGTCAGCAGGTTGCTGCCATAAACGAAGGCAGTAAGCCCTTTCATTTTCAGCCTATTGATCAACTGAGGATCGAAGGTATAGGCCAGCCGTGCACTTGACAAACGAACAAAAGTCGCATCTTCGATATAGAGGCTATTCTGATTGGTTTTCATATTTCCACGGTTGTTTCGCTCCACATAATTTGGGTATTTGGCCACATCCCCGGGTTTGCGCCATACATTGTAGACCATATCCGGTGAACCTGCCCCCGTATTGGTCGGATAATTTTGGCGTTGCAGCAAAGCATTATAGACTTCACCGCCAAAAGAGCCGTTGAAGAGCACATTTAGCGTAAATCGTTTATATCTAAAAGTCTGCATAAAACCAAAATAGAAATCAGGTGTCGCATTGCCGAGGATCATGCGGTCTTCATCGTTGATCAAGCTGTCTTTCTTATTGTTGAGCCATTCCGCATCGCCGCCTTTTAATTTACCGTCTGGTGCGTAAAGCTGATGCACAGTTCCCTGGTAATCATTGCCGTTAAATGTATAGACTGCTTTTCCATCGCGATACAATGGTTTGCCCTGATCGTCAAGTACCAGTGTCAATTTTTCCCAGTTGTCGTTATAGGCATTGGATTCATCCCAGGCATATACACCCAGATTACGCCAGCCGTAGAAATTACCGATACGGCCACCTTCTTCCGCGTACCATTTATTGCCCGGGAAAAATGGTATTCCATCGGCCAGCTTCACGATCTTACCGCGCTCAAAGGAAATATTGCCGTTTACCTCCCAGCTGAAATCAGGTGTTACGATTGGTTTGGCGCTGATGACAAATTCCATCCCGCGATTGCGAATTGTCCCTAAATTGACATTAACTTTGGCATAGCCTGTTTCCTTGGCCAGCTCTCTTGGATATAGTAGATCCGTAGTCGTCTTGACGTAGTAATCTGCGGTAAACCCCAATCGACCATTTAAGAAAGTCAGATCCAGCCCCACATTGTTCTGCGTGGTTGTTTCCCATTTGATCCTATTATTACCAAAAGTACTGGTCAAAGCAGCTCCACCAACACCGTTATAAGATCCACCAAAGGCCACTTTCGTGTACGATTCGTAATCACCGACTTTATCATTTCCAAGCTGTCCGATGCTGTATCGCAGTTTAGCATCCACCAAAGCCGGTTTGGCCCATTTCATAAAGTCCTCATCCGAGAAACGCCAGGCAGCAGATGCAGACAGGAAGTTCCCCCATTTATTTGTGGCACCAAACCGCGAAGACCCATCCCTTCTGTACGATCCCTGAACGATGTAACGCCCCTTGTAGTTATAGCCGATCCGGCTAAAAACAGAAGCAGAAGCATTGGCCGTTGCTGTGGTATAGGTTTTTGACGGCGTGAGGTAATCTGGAAAAGTCACCAGAACCTCCTCATTTACGCTGTTCATATATTCGGAATGAAAACGGTCATAGCGTCTGCGATCCGAACTGAATCCCAATAAAGCAGTGACATTATGATCCTGCGCAAAAGTTTTATTATAATTCAGATAGGATTGAAACTCCCAGGTAAAGGTCTTATTAAATTCATTTGTTCCGCTATTCTGATCCTTATTTGCCGAGAGAAAACGCGGCGAGAATTGCGTATTCTGCAAGTTGTCCAGCCGTGCGTTAAACAAAGTCGTAAATTTCAGGTCGTCCCTGATCTGATAATCCAATTGGTTGTTAAATTGTCCGGAATAGGTCTCATCGATATTCTTCTCAAACAAAGCGTTGGCGACTGGATTCCGTTTCGAGCCGATATAACTTGTTAGGGAACCGTCAGGATAATAAATCAGTGAATACGCAGGTCGGTCCATGACGACACGGATCGTATTCCCGATCGGAATTGTATTACCTTTCTGCCAGGAAAAGGAAATATTGTTGGAGTACCTCAATTTGGATGAAAACTGATATTCCACATTGATGCGTGACTGCAAACGTTTGGCGTAACTATTCAGGATAATAGATTTATCGTCCAGGTAATTTAAGCTACTGTAGTAGCGGAGATTTTTCTGACCACCGGAAACACTCACCTTAATTTCCTTCTTCTGTGCCAGATTTCCCAATAACAGTCGCTGCAAATCGTTGTCGGAATTGAAACTTGGGTTGATGGAATCCGTATTGGTATTGAGTCCTTGAATATACCTAAAAGCCCTTACCTCTGCCGAGTTGCTTACTGGGATATAATGAGCTAGACGTCCGAAAAGATGATTGTAATTGACATTAACCATGGGTCTCCCTTCGGAACCGCGCTTGGTGGTGATCAGGATAACCCCATTGGCCGCACGCGATCCATAAATAGATGCAGAAGCGGCATCTTTCAGCACCTCGATATTCTCGATATCTGTTGGGTTAATGGTGGCACCGTCTGGGTTAATTACCCCATCGACCAAATATAAAGGACCATTTCCACCATTCAAAGTCGACGTGCCCCGTACCTGGATGGACCCCGTAGCGCCGGGTGCACCACCACCGTCATTGACAATAAGAACACCTGCCGCTTGGCCCTGTAGGGCATCGAAAAGATTGATAGGCTGACGTTCTTCTATTTTCTTTGCGTTGACAGAAGATATGGCACCTGTGAGGTCACGTTTCTTTGCGACACCACCATAACCCGTGACCACAATCTCATCCAGCGCATTGTCGCTATCTTCCAGCGTGACATCCAGTTGCCGCTGGTTACCGACGGCTCGCTCCAGCTCTTTCATGCCCACTTGGCTAAAGACAACCGTACTTGAAGGGGTAACATCCAGCTGATACTTCCCCGCAGCATCAGTACTTGTTCCCTGACTTTTCCCTTTAACGCGAACATTGACTCCTTGCAGGACCTCTCCTTTTTTGTTGGTCACCTTTCCTGAAAGCCGAATGTTTTGCTGGGCGAAGACCGGTAAGCCTATACTCCCCATAGCAAGAAACAGGAAGAGTACAAAGCACCCCATTTTTGTGATACTTTTTATCATAATAAATCAGTTTTTATGGCAATAGCCTACCCTAAGTAGATTATTGATGGCTAAGCCATGCATTTAATAAATTGGTTATTTTTGTAATCAGTTATACCTCAAATATCAGTCAATCCTCAAGGTTAGACAGTGTATTTTTTGGTCTTTTTAGCGGTAAAAAATGGTTTTTAGACCCATAAAACATCTTATATGAATCAAAACAGCATCATTGGTTCATCCACTCAAATCTTACTGTACCAAAATTATCAGGCTTATTTTTACTTGCCGCTGAGATCTCCCCCACCAATTTTCCACCGGCACTTCTTTTAATTTGTATGTTACGCCAAGAATAAGCACCTTTCTCATAATCGAAACTCACACCATCATCATCATACAGGTTATACACTCCTTCCTTTTCGCCATAATGCCGAATGATCAAATTGACTTTTTCTCCTGCTGCAGGTGCATGAAGTCGTGCTGTCGTCATTGGAATGATTCCCCCATCTTTCACATAGACCGGTATCCGATCATCTTCGGGTTTAGCAACGATTTCCTCCCCATTACCGACATAACGGCCCGAATAAAAATCGTACCAGTTGCCTTTGGGCAACAGCACCTTTCTAGTGGACTCTCCCGTAAACAAAGGCGCAACCAATAGATATTCACCACACATATATTGATCTTTCACTTCCTTATTTACCGCTTCCAGATAAGGATTTGTTTCCAGATCCTGATTGCTCAGGCTTGCGTTTGTTTGCCCCTGAAATCCATCTTCCAGTGCCATGGCCCGGAAAGGCGGTGTTCCTTCAAAATGGTATTTTGCAAATTCACTATACAGATATGGCATCAATTCCATCCGCAGCTGCGCATAGTATTTCACTTTGTCGGCCACTTCTGGAAAAGACCAGGGTTTGGTCCCACTAGACCAAGCGTTAATCATCGCCATCGGTGAAAACACGACCGTTTGAAAACGGCGCAGCCACTCCTCTCCAGTTTTGGAACCTCTAACCTCCGGCGTCCATAGCACACCGCAAAAACCACTATTGACCAATGCTGTAATAAAATCCTGATGGCTGTAATAGTCGTTGTAAATAACATAAGGCATATTGTTGGCTCCGGCATTGGATGCCCGTACAAGTCCAAAAGTTCGTTTGTTCTGCTGACGGTACAGACTGTCGGTCAACCTCTGTGCAAGCACGCCATAGGTTTGCCGCATTTGTACCCCACTGATGCCCGATGGAAATTTAGCCATGTCTGGCCACAGGTAGTAGTCGTAACCATCTACTTCGTCAATCTTATAGCCACTGATTCCAATATTGATCTGCGAACGTTTCAGCTGTTCTGCAACAATACGTTTTGCATCTGGGTGATACAGATCCGGAACGGTCCCGTTCCACACAGTATGAGACCCTGTAAAAGGCTCAATTGACTTACTGATAGGAGCATCGGGCGAAACATAGGGGTTTGTCCAGAGGTTTAAACGCACACCTTTGTCGGCCAGTTTCTTTACCAAGGCTGCCGGATCTGGAAAACGTCCAGCATCCCATTCAAATGAACAAGGATAAGCTTTGGATTGCCAACCCGGTTCAAGACCAATAAAATCGAGCGGAAAACCATGTTCTTCAAATTCCGCAGCTTCTTTGATGACGTCATCTGCTGTATATAATTTTTGCACACGCTGTGTAAAACCAAGCCCCCATTTTGGCGGCAATGTGCCACCGCCACAAAAGAGATTATAGCGTTTTATGGCATCGAGCGGGTTGATACCTGCAAACACATAAATTTCGGCACCTGCTGTGGGTACATATACCTCCACAGCATCCGAGTAAGGCCGGGAGTTCCAGCTTTTATCGGTATTGCGATCTTTTACTTCTGCAGGGACTTTGGCATCTTTGCGTACCCCTGTACCAACATAATAGGTTAAATATTGCGCTGAATTGATCAATACACCATATCCTCTGGAAGAGACGTAGAAGGGAACAGGTGCATGAGTGCGCCCATTATCTTTGCCGCCATAATGGTCGACATGCAGGTTAAGAATCTTGCCTCGCTGATGTACCGTCTGAAAATTAAGTCCCAGTCCGAAGATCTGTTCATTCTTTTGCAATGGGAATCGCAGGTAAGTTTTACCATCAATCAGTTCGGCATGCACCTCCATCTTGGGTAAGGGAAAATCAATAGACTGCAGTCGTTCGAGCGTTTCCACTTGAGGAGTCGGCGCTGCTGCTGACAGCAGCGTATATTTATCCGGCTTTCCAAATGTACCTTTCCATACCCCTGGATATTGCTCTTGAAAGCGAAGGCTTTGTGCGGACGCTTTTAAGGCGAGCAATACCAGCAAAATTGTCCATAATCTCATCATAGCTGATTACTTTTTTAGTAAAGCATAAACACACCAGAGTACAGGAGCCTGACCGTGCATATCTCCTGTTTTCTGTTTTCGATCGAGATAATACTGGTAATCATTTTTTCGGTTAGTACCTTCACAGACGTTGCTGATATCGCCATCTTTGTTGATGTAGCCAGTCAAAGCAATCCATGCTTTGCGTGCGATCGGGGTATATTCCTTTGCATCGAGCCAACCATTTTTTATGCCGAGGATAATCGCATAGGTAAACATAGCGGAGCCCGACGTTTCCACCCAAGATTCAGGTTTATCAATGAGCTGGCCCCACAGGCCATCTGGCCGCTGATATTGTTTGAGGCTTGCCATCATTTGGTGATAAGAAGCCAATATTTTGGGCCTATTGGGGTTATCGTGCTGCAATGAAGAGAGCAATTCGCTCATGCCTGCTGCCATCCAGCCATTGCCACGCCCCCAGAAGAAGGGTGCATCAGGGGCATGATAAAAAAGACCATTTTCTTTTTGAATGGTATCGAGGTAGACGGCCATCTCATGTGCTGCCCGGTCGATATACTGCGGATTACCCGTCACTTGAAAAGCTTTGGACTGAATCATGGTAATCATATACATGTCGTCAATCCAGTAGCGGGTTTGCCAAGTCAGGCCTTTATCGAGAAATTTCTGATAGCTGTCTTTTACAACTTGCGGAGAGTCAATCGGAATCGTCCATTGCGCATTTGCAAAACGCATTCCCATCGTCTTGAATTTCTGGTCTTTTGTTTGTAAATAGAGTTCCAGTGGTACCGTTCCAAAGACACAAAAATCTACATGCCAAGGTTTGGGGACCAAGTGTTTTTCGGTGTCAAAAAGTGGCATAAACCGATGCGTCAATTGCTCCAGTAGTTTCTTATTGTTGCTCACTTCGGCATACTTCAATGCCCCATACCAGGTACAGACTTCGGGATAAGTAATTGATTTGGGGGGAGCTGGAGGTTTAAAACTGTTATGGGGACTTGCTACGAAGCGTTGTGCCACCAGATCACCTATTAATTGGGGGTCGGCCTGCGCTGGCCAATTAACCAAGTCCATGCTTTGTGCGAAAGTACAAAGAGACATGCAGACACCAATACCCACGAGTATGGACATACAGAACTTCTTCATCATCAGACGGGTTTATAATTTAGTTATAAACCAAATATCGGAGCGACGGCCTGTTTTTAGGGGGTATATTTTGTTCTTTTAGGTGGATAAATTGGTAATTATAACAGAAAAGGTCAAGATATAATCTTGACCTTTTCTGTTATCTCCTATACTATCTTGATATATACTATCTCATTAAATAAAGGTCATAGCTTGGATAAACTATTACTTGATGTTCGTCCTGAGATACAGTAGTTCCCCATTCTAATACAGATGAATTAGTATATGTTCCCAAATCATAGGATTGAACCCCTGTGGGAATGGTTATATTTAATTGCTGAACAAGCGAATTATTGTGAAAAAGTGCTCCACGAAGAACAAATGGAGAAGTAGGGTAATATGGAGTTGTACCAGTCTGGTCTTTATAGAATTTTGCTTCATATTTAACATCATAATCATTATAATCACAACAAGAACTATAAGATGATCTATCGTCTAGAATAATTGTGCTCAAAGCAACATAAAAGGACGGGGCTTTTAACGGGTAAAGTGTTTTGAGAGCCAAAATATCATTTTGAGTAAACGGCCTATCTACGCCATTAACACAAGCTAACATAAAGGAATTATACTCGGGAATCGTAGGAGTTCCTGGTATATGTACAGCTCCATCAGTTCCAGCCCCTTCATTTGGATTTACATCAGTTTCAGCGCCACAACTAAACACACGATTCATATAATCGGTATGTCTTAAGCCTATACAATGACCAATTTCATGTGCTAATGTTGAAGCAATATCATACCTTATTGTATTATTATTATAGTAGTTGGTATTGACCAAAATACTATTATACGGGGCTCATGATGATTGTGGAAATCCAGCTTTCATAAGGTACTTTTTCGGTGTGCTATTATCTGCCGGAGTAATTCTTATTGAGGCAACATTTGCATTTTGAACCCGAATAAATTTTAGCGCAATGTCTAGATTATTATAACGAGTGATAGCCTGGTCTAACCCACTTCCAAGAACGCTATTTAATGAGGGATCTAAATAGAGAGAAATTGTTTTTGTATAAGAACTGTGATCAATGAAACTAACAATATTTGTAGAACGATATTGTGATTTTTTACCTCCACCTGCTTTTGCAGAATTCAATGAAGCATAAGTACTCAAATCATGTAACTTCACGACTTCAAGTAATTTTCTATTTGAATGAAAATCGATATCCTCTTTAGAGAGAAAAATATCATTTTCAACTATAAAACCACCGTCCTCCTCATAAAAACCCTGCGATAAATCGAAACCCAGTGCTTTAAGTTTTTCAATATAAACATCATTTTGTGATATTTCAATCGAAGTAACATCAGCCTTATTACATGAATGTAATAGCAGAAAGATCCATACGAATGGAATGCATAAAATTCTTTTCATAAAATATAGTCAATTAATTATACACCAAGATAATAAAACCAAGAAAACTATCAATAAACAAATCGTTAATTAATCAAAAACACTTTTCTATTTATGAAAAAAATTAACAAAACAAACTCGGCTTAGGTGTAACTGAATGGTCTATCGAATTTTTTATTCAAGTAAAATGGATTGCGATACTCTCTAAAATACTGCCTATTATTAAATAAAAAAGCCGATCAAATCGATCGGCTTTTCAAGTTTTTAATGTAGTTAGCCTATCATTAATTAAAGATATAACGAATACCTAACTGCATTTGGTATCTGGAATCAATACCTGTATTATTTCTAAAAGTCTGCTCTTTAAGATTTTGGCTAACAGTATAAGTAGGTTTATTGTTAGCCACACCCTGATATTGCATAAAGTTGGTAATATTAGGTGTTTTTGTAACACCCCATTTGCTACTCAATAAATTACCTACATTGATAATATCGAATGAAACTTGCAACCTGTGATTGTCTTTTGTCTTTAATACTTTGGACAATTCTTGCATAATCCGAATATCAAAACGGTTCATCCATGGATATTCAGCACCATTTCTTTCTGCGTATTGGCCTCTTCTTGTACTTAAATATTTATCTTGATTAATATAAGCATCAAGACGTGTCCATTGTGCATCTGCAGTTTCAAGAACTTTCGTTTTATCCTTAGAATCCACAATATCAACTAAAGCGATATCTGCGCGGTCTTTAGGTACATACATTAACACATTTGAAAAACGTCCACTTCCATTAAGAATATCTCCACTAACTGTATAGTTGAATCGTGTTGCACCGAAGGTATCCCCATATGGTCTACCTTCATATACTAAACCTATTCTTGTAGGTAATTGTGGCGTAATATTGAAATTGACATTTACTGCTGCAATTATTCTATTTCTAACCATAAAGCTTGAATAAGCCAATACCGGAGAATTTGGATTGCTTACAATGGCATTACCTGTATACGCAGAGTTTGCTTGAGAACCAGGGTTTGAAGTAATATCTTTAGCGCTGCTATAGGTATAGGCTACCATCGCATCACCATATTTTCCAAAACGTTTTTCCAACTGCGCAGTAAGACTATAAGCATTTCCTTTAGAAGTATTATCTAAAACAATGGCACGTGTAATGGATGGATTGATCTGTCTTGCATTATCAGAAGCTAACCAATACGCTCTCGTGTCTCCTGTACCTGAAAACGTTCCTTTTGGATCTGACAAGTTTGCATCTCTATGGTAAACCTCATTGATCGATTTCGTATAAATCCCCTCTAATGTAGCTTTCATATCCCATGGTAAGCTATATTCAACAGCTAGATTAGATCTCCAAATTTGAGGCATTTTAAAGTCCTTAGAAGTAACGTCAATCTCATAAGTCGCTGGATTTTGTGGATTCGCAGGAATATAAGCTGAAGGATCAGGATTAAACGGTTTATCTGTTGGATTATTAATAAACATATTCCCAAAGGTCATACCAGTTTGGCCAGCTTGGTTAGTCAACCATACTCCCGGGACACCACCAGTAAAAATTCCAGTTCCCCCACGCAATACGAAAGATCTATCTTGTCTGATATCCCAATCAAATCCTGCTCTTGGAGAAACGAGTACACGAGTTTTCGGCAAACGTGAAACGTCAAGTTTTTCTCCATTAGCAAATGTCATCCCCAATACTTTTTCGTTAGTGACGATATCCGTTGTATACACAGGAATATCTGCTCTCACCCCATAGCTCAATTTAAAGTTTGGCTTTACAAACCATTCATCTTGTGCATAAAGTGCTATTGGCATCATACTGAAATCAGCAGACGGACGGCTAACACCAGGAACTACCGAATACGTCAATTGATATAAAGAAGGATTTACAGTTTTATCGCCGTTAGCTGCTGCAATAAAATCGCTCATGCTCTTGTATCTAAACTGACCGTTGATAAATTGAGCAAATGCGTTACTATACTTTTGATAACTTAGGGAACCACCAAATGTAAAAGTGTGTGCTCCAGCAAAAATATTAAAGTTATCAGTGATACTGAATAAATTTTGATCCAATTTATTTAATCCAGAAAATGGTTCCTGTCCAAATGAAATGTAGTTTCCACCACTTCCATTTTCAATATCAACAGTTGGAAAAGCAGTTCCTAGAGGATCTCTAAAATCTCTAAATGCCGAATAAACGACTTGAATCTGATTTGCGTACTTACTATTGAAAGTGGAGTTTAACTCCGCAGTAATGGAATTGATATTGTTGTTTTGACGATAGCGTAGATTGGAGAAAATCATCGAGGTGGTACTTGGTCCACGCCCTTTGTTACTATTGGATCCACTTGGATTAATATCTCTATAAGAATCCAAATGATTATAACGAAGAGTAAACTTATGTTTCTCGTTAATATTCCAGTCAATCTTAGCTGTAATATTATTTGCCTTCTGATCATTATTAAATCCTTCATAAACACCTGGATCGTAGCCATAGTTATCGATCAGAGTTTTCTTTACTAAATCTAAATCAGACGCTTGAACATTTGACTCATTTGCAGCACCAGTACCACGGTTAGCAAGGATATTAGAACCAGGAGTTGTACGCTTAGTTGTCTCACCATTTAAGAAAAAGAATAATTTATTCTTAATGATTGGACCACCAACGCTAAATCCAAGCTGGTTATTTTTATATGATTCTGTTTTTGGCAATTTTTCGCCATCAACTTTATAGCCTTGAAGATCTTGATTTTTGAAATACCAATAAGCAGATCCTGTTACAGTGTTTGTACCGCTTTTGGTAATTGCATTGACTCCAGCTCCAGTAAAACCACCTTGTTTTACATCATAAGGAGAAAGGTTGATCTGAATTGCTTCAATTGCATCCAATGAAAATGGTTGAGCACCAGTTTGACCTCCAGGAAGAGATGATAATCCAAATGCATTGTTCATCTGAGCACCATCCAAAGTTAATGAGTTGAATAAACTATTTCTTCCAGCAAACGAGAAACCGTCTCCTTGTGAGTTCGCTTGAGGATTTAATTTCGTTAAATCTGTAATACTTCTGGAAATGGCCGGCATTTCCTCAATTTTCTTTCTACTTACAATAGTTGAAACACCAGTTTTAGTGGCACCTCTGCGCGCTGTAACCGTAACTTCTTCCAAAGTTGTATTTTTATCTGCAAAAACAGGATTTAATACAAATGGCTGTCCCAATTGTAAGTAGACATCATTATAGATAATAGGGTCTTGTCCAACATAGGTGACTTCAATTTTGTAAGGCCCACCTACACGCATATTGGCTAAGTTGAACCGACCAGCAGCATTTGCCGAACCAGTGTAGACAGTTCCGGATGGAACGTGTGTAGCCTTAATCGTAGCTCCCGAAGTTAAACTGCCGTTTGCTTCTTTTACAATACCTGTAACGCTACTTGTTGTAACCTGAGCTTGTACAGCACCGTAACTAGCCATAACAAGAGCGAAAAAGAGTAAAGATCTTTTCATATAATGTGATTTGTTAAAAAATGTTAAGCAAAATTACTAAGAGATTTCAAATTACAAAGGACTTAATATAAACTTAACACACTAAACCACACATACTTCATGAAATACACACGAAATTTACTATATTAACATACAATTTATCAGCAAAAAAAACGTTGTAACATGTTTTAAACCAGCATTGCACTCCGCACTGTCTGAGCAAAAATAATTTTCCACATCAAATCAGCGAAATTCTTTTGTAACAACATTCTTCCAATCGGAATTTAAGTTTTTGGAAAAAATTAGCTAATTTTCTGTCAATCGAGAATTTTATTAAACAACTCAGTTTTTTGTAGCATTTGAGCTACCGCAAGCCTAATCTTATCAAAAAATCTAAACGATTGTTGTTGCTTAATGGTTTCTTTAAAAACTTATTTCAAAAGCCAAGAACTTTTCAGAAATTCGCACACCTAATAATTTATACTTCATGGAAGACGGTATTCAAAATTCTTCTTTTCAAGAACCCGCAGATATTAAACTATCTCCTGCAGGGCTTTCCTTCTTGGCTTCAGCAGCCAAGTGGGCCAATTTTTTAGCCATTGTCTGTTTTATTTTCATCGGTATCTCTGCCATAACCATGGTCAGTCTCATCTTCGGAGCCAGTGCATTGTCACTCGGTGCCGACGAATATGTCACAGCAGGGGCTTTATCCACATTCGGTGTACTTTATCTTTTATTTCTTGCTTTCTTCTGCCTTCCCATCTATTTCCTCTATAATTTTGGATCTAAAGCAAAAAAAGCAATAGAAAACCGCGACAGTATCCAACTGGAATTATGTTTAGATGCCCTCAAAAAGCACTACAAGTTTATTGGAATCATGGTCATCATCACCATTGCCTTTAATTTTATGGGACTGGTCGTTGGAATAGTGCTTGGTATTAGTGACGCTTTTGCCGGTGTATAATACTGTCCTCAATAAAGCTTATAAAAAAAGCGGAGTATGCTTCTTGACATACTCCGCTTTTCTATTGTATTGACTCCTTATTTTTTATAATATTTCATGGCGTTTGGAATCAATTTCTGAATATCCGCAATCCGTCGTTCATCACTCGGGTGGGTACTCAAAAACTCAGGCTGCCCTTTTTGACTACCCGATGCCATACGTTTCCAGAAATCTACAGCTTCATTGGGATTGTAACCGGCCAAAGCCATAATGATTAAACCTGCTGCATCTGCATCTGATTCATCGCTTCTCGAAAATTTCAGTTGCGCCAAGTTGCCTCCTAATCCATACAGATTGTTAAAAACACCCAGCGTACTGTTACCTGATACACCTGCCGCTGAACCTAAAATTTGTCCACCCAATTGTAGTGCAATCTGATTCGATGCCTGAGCAACAGAGTGCTCCTCAATAGCATGCGCGATCTCGTGCCCCATTACCGTTGCCAAACCTGCTTCTGTGCGTGTTACTGGTAATATTCCCGTATATACCGCGACTTTACCACCAGGCATACACCATGCATTCACGTCATCACTCTTCACCAAATTAAATTCCCAATTGAAGTTAAATTGATTGGCACGACCTGTACTCTGTAAATATTGGTTAACGGCCGTAGCAAGCTTATTACCCACTCGTTTTACCATGGCAGCATCTGCTGTCCCTGTTACTACCTTACTATTATTCTTTGATAAGAAATCTTTATAAGCCAATGCTGCTTGTTGGTTGACTTGATCAGCGCTGACCAATTTCAAATATTTTTTCCCAGTAACAGCTGAAGTTGCACAACCTGACAGCCCCGATGCCAGTGTCACACACGCTAATACCATAGCCGAATACTTAAACATTCCGTTCATATGTATATATTTTCTTTCAATGGCCTTATGGAATATCCAAGCGATGTTTATTGGCATTTCAGCCCTTTCAACATGGATATTTCACAATAAATTATTAAATACCTCTTAGCGGATGCAATTATTGTGCCTATTCTTTTTCCTTCGACTTTTTCTTAAAGAGATAAATCTTGGATTCATGCCCCTTCAATAATCGCTCGATATTCTTTTGATGGGTGATCAACAACAGGATACAGATGGCTATTCCGTAAAGTAAAACAGAAGGTATCGTTGTTTTAAAAATAAATGCCAAACTAAAGGGAAATGCAAATCCTGCAGAAATGGAACCCAGCGACACATAGTGTGTGGTCAACAAAATAATGATAAATACCGATACACAGACCAATGCTGCAGGCGTATGGATGGCGAGAATCATACCACAGAGTGTTGCTACCCCTTTTCCGCCTCTAAATCCAGCGAAAACAGGAAATAAATGCCCTAATACCGCGATAACACCTAATGCCAACTGAAAGTTGACAAATTGTACATCGCTTGTATTTTGCCCCAGCTCTATTAAATAGGCCAAATTTGTTGCCGTCCAACCCTTAAATATATCTACAAACATCACGATCGATCCCGCTTTAGGGCCCAATACGCGAAAAGTGTTAGTTGCTCCTGCATTACCGCTTCCATACTCACGAACATCTACCCCATAAAATGCCTGTCCCAACCAAACTGCTGTAGGTATGGACCCAAACAAATAAGCTAGTAATACTGCAGTTACTAAATAAATCGATATCATTAATTAAATCAGTTCTTATATTAATTTGGCCTTCAGACTAAGATCCAGGCTCCTTACACTGTGTGTCAAAGCACCTACTGAAATATAATCTACCCCAGCCTCCGCATACGATCGAATCGTGTCGAAAGTTATTCCCCCAGAGGCCTCTGTCTTGAATCGATGGTCAATAATCTGAACAGCTTTGGCTACATCTTGCGGCGAAAAATTATCTAACATGATTCGGTCCACTTCGCCAAAGTTAAGAACTTCATCAAGCTCCGCAAAATTTCGGACTTCAATTTCTATTTCTATTGGTTTATTTAGGTTCTTTCTGTAATCATTTGCGCGCTTTAGAGCCGGTACAATACCGCCACTATAGTCCACATGATTGTCCTTAATTAAAATCATATCAAAAAGACCAAAACGATGATTGGTCCCACCCCCTATACGAACGGCTTCTTTCTCCAATACACGCAACAATGGTGTGGTTTTCCGGGTATCCAAAACTTTCGTATCCGTACCTTTGAGAAGGTCTACGTATTTTCGGGTAGTTGTCGCAATGCCACTCATACGTTGCATGACATTTAACACCAAACGCTCTGCCAATAAAATACTTTGAATATTTCCCCTCACATAGAAAGCAATATCACCTACTTTAACCTGACTTCCATCTTGGATAAACACCTCGCAGGCCAACGTATCGTCAATATAGGCAATAATCGCCTGCGCCACTTCAACCCCGGCCAAAATACCGTTATCCTTAACAATCAATTTGGCTTCGCCTTGCGCCCCAGTTTCAATCGTAGAAAGTGAGGTATGATCTCCATCGCCCAAATCCTCCTCGACAGCCTGTTTTACAAAATGGGCCAGATAGTCCTTGATTTCCTTCTCCATAAATACTATTTATTGGGCTAAGATGTGGAATAATTTTTTAATAGAAAAATAGATTTATAAAAAAAACGTGGCTCCGTTTAATTTTTGTCGATTCTCAGCTCTTCAATCGAATGGTTATTATTTCCTACGCCGATCTTAATAAAGACACGGTAATTGGCTTGTTCGGTTGATAATGTAAATGTAAAATATTGATAGCCATTGTTGGCATTGCTGGATTGCGTCAATTTAACAGCTTTGGGTTTATGCTGATTAAAAAATGTACCCAACATGATTTCAGATTGATATTTTGTATAAACGCCATTCTCTCCCAAAATAGACAAGGTTAAGTTTGAACCGAAATATTTGGCCATATTTTTTGCATTACCTTCTTTCAAATACGATTTCAGTTCCTCTGAAATACTTCCTAAAGAATCATCATCACCTGGCAAAGCTACCTTTACCGCTGTATTCACTTCACTTAAATAATGACCAAAGGCCGCAGTGTGTACAAAAAGACTATTAATAAGTATAAATGCGCAATAGCTTAAAAATTTCATATAGCTCAACATATTATAGAACAGCTTCTATCATCCATATCAATCATTAGGTAGTTCCGTTTTTTACCGAACATAAACTATGCCACAAACCTATAAAATTATTGGGGATTAACAAGGGAACTTTTTAAGATGCGTTGATAGATTCTAAAATTAAGATTATCTTTGTTATACGATGAATAAGAAAAAAGTTGCACTCATGATCCTAGATGGACTGGGATATGGAAAACATGATAAATCAAATGCAGTTGAAGCTGCAAACACCCCATTTTTAGATCATTTATTAGAAGCTTATCCAAACTCGACCTTAGAGGCTTCTGGTGAAGCTGTCGGATTACCTGCAGGACAAATGGGTAACTCGGAGGTTGGTCACATGAATCTTGGCGCCGGAAGAATCGTCTACCAAGAATTGGGACGTATTCACAAAGCTGTCAATGACGGCGTATTCAATTCGGATCCGATCATTCAAGATGCCTTTAAATATGCATTAGAAAATAACAAGAAGGTACATTTTATCGGATTACTTTCCGATGGTGGTGTACACGCACATACAAAGCACTTAAAAGGCCTATGTGATGCTGCAAAACATGCTGGCTTGACAAGTGATCAAGTATTTATACATGCATTTTTAGATGGCCGTGATACAGATCCAAACTCTGGTATTGGTTATGTAAAAGATCTACAGGCTTATTTAGAAACGACAACGGGTACTTTCGCTTCCGCTATAGGCAGATACTATGCTATGGATCGCGACAACAGATGGGAACGTGTAAAATTAGCATACGATCTTTTGGTAAAAGCAGAAGGTGAAAAAACAAATGACCTTGTTGCGGCTATCCAAAAATCATACGACCAAGGTGTAACCGATGAGTTTGTGAAACCAATCGCATTGGTAGATGCCAGCGGTACCCCTGTAGCAACGATCCAGGAAGGTGATGTGGTATTCTGTTACAACTTCAGAACGGACCGTGGCCGCGAGATCACCATCGCTTTAACTCAAAAGGCATTTCCAGAATATGATCTACAACCACTAGATCTATATTATGTGACCATGACGTCATATGATGAAACTTTTCAAAATGTCAGAGTTGTCTTTCAAAAAGATAACCTAACAAACACTTTGGGTGAAGTGCTCGAGGCTAATCATAAAACGCAAACGCGTATTGCTGAAACAGAAAAGTATCCACACGTCACATTTTTCTTCTCAGGAGGCCGCGAACAGCAATTTGAAGGTGAAAACCGTTTGTTGGTTCCCTCACCAAAGGTAGCGACTTACGATCTTCAACCGGAGATGTCTGCCCAAGGGATTACTGAGGCTATCGTCAACGATATGGAAACACTTCAACCTGATTTTATCTGCCTGAATTTTGCAAATCCAGACATGGTAGGTCACACAGGTGTTTTTGACGCCGTAATAAAAGCAGTAGAAACTGTCGATCAATGTACAAAAACGGTGGTTGAAACAGGCCTTAAAAATGGTTACTCTTTTATTATTTTGGCCGACCACGGTAACTCCGAGTTTATGGTCAATGAAGATGGATCGCCAAATACGGCACATACAACCAATTTGGTTCCATGTATCTTGATTGACGATCAATATAAGAAAATAGCAGATGGTAAATTAGGTGATATTGCCCCAACCGTCTTACAACTTTTAGGCGTCAATATCCCCGTTGAAATGACAGGAAATGTATTGGTATCAGAATAAGAACTTACTAAAAAATAGCAGCAGAGCACTTTCCCTTTTTCTGGGCAGTGCTCTGCTTTTTTGGAGCTGTGGATCACCCTCCGCTACAAAAAACCCTCAAAAATCTTCAGACATATTTTCTGTTGATTCGTTCTTTACTGCCGAGGTCAATCGCCTTCAGCAACTCAACCCCTCGGTTCTAAAATCTGTCAACAAAGACGGAGAAAAAGAACAAAAGGAACTGAAAATTAGCAACTGGAAAAATGAACTCTCTGCCTTTCAAGCTGCTGACATCAGTAAAAACTTCGACCCCTCACTGTATGACGTCAAAGCCATCGACTGTGTAACGGAATTTACGGCTAAGAAGAAAGATCTGCAGATACAAAAATTACGGATCGAATTTGACAGAAACGAAAAGGTGAAGCACATCCATATCGACAAAAAAATCACAAACACCTTGTACGATAGTCAAGAAAAATTAGATTACTACAGCGACTCACTCTATCGGATTATCAAATTGCAGGACGTCCAGGGATTAGATGCCAACCAATATGAGATTGTAGGGAAGTTGATTCCTTCAAAAAAATAAACAGGCTGATCAGCACCGTACATAGCGCCCTCAAGAATAACATTCATTTTTGAGGGCATTTTTAATGCAACACAATTGCTTTATATTTTATTTTCCTTATCTTTGACCAGATTAACAAAATAACTCGAGAAACAACTTGGGTTTAAACGTAGTGATTTCGGCGTGAAAGGTATCTCATTGAACAAACTGGCGGCTTTAGTGCTCTTAATGACCTTCTTAATTGGTCAGTTCATTGTGTATACCCATGCACATCCGCAAACTGCCCTCAGCATCGTGGACAGCCCTGCAAAAAAACACCATGCAGATCATCCCAAGTGTTCCATTTGTGATCAAAACTCGCACCCGCAGATTGTTTTTCATTTTGCTCTAGATGAGTTAATTCTTCCGGTAAGCCAATTTGAATTTGGTTTATTTATTACCGGAGACCAAATGATCAGAGCGTTGCTTTCAGGCAACCGTGGTCCCCCCATCGGTTAATTTTTACGCTAATTCCAATAGTGCTGTTGCTATACGCATAACACTATTGCCATAAAACAACTTCCATAAGAGTTTTTAGAATTCAACAATCATTGATCCATGCCATGAATTATTTAATTGCTGGGCCAAAGACTGGCACCTTAGGGTTCCGCTTAGCAATGTAATTTATGTTATCCTTGATATTACATACGTAAAAATTATTCGTACAGATGAAAATTAAAATTATAGGCTGCATTTTTATGCTTGTCTCCTATTTCTCCATACTTCCAGCCCTTGCTTCAACCATCAGCGGCAAGGTAACGGACGCCAAAACAAATCTTCCGATTGCTGGTGCAACGATCTCATTGCAGCAGCTTCGTTCGAGCACATCATCAGACCAACAGGGTCACTATACCTTTAAATCACTTCCTTCAAGCGGACGTTACCTGGTCGAAGTCCGTTTTTTAGGTTATCAGTCCATTGTTAAGTCCGTCGATTTAACTTCAGAAAATATTACTGTTGATTTTTCCCTGACAGAAAGTATTATTGAAACCAACGAGGTCGTTGTTACGGGTACACTGGTCACTTCACAGAGCCGCCGCAACAGCACTTCGGTTGCCGTAATATCCAAGGACGAACTTCAAGGCAATGCAACAAATCTGATCGATGCACTTGCCCGGCAAGTCCCCGGTCTAAGCCAGATCACCACAGGACAAGGCATTTCAAAACCTGTTATACGGGGTCTCGGTTATAATCGTGTCGTTACAGTGAGTGATGGGGTCAAACAAATGGGACAGCAATGGGGCGATGAACATGGTATTGAGATCGATCAAAATCAACCGGATCGTGTAGAAGTTCTTCGCGGTGCCGCATCGTTGATGTACGGATCTGACGCCATTGGTGGTGTGATCAATGTACTTGAACCAAACGTTCCTACTGCAGGCCAGATTAAAGGTGAAATATTGAGTAGCTATTCCACCAACAACGGACTGACCAATAGCTCTGTCATGCTGACCGGTAATGAAAATGGCTTCGTATGGCGGGGTCGTGGTTCTTATCAAAATGCCTATTCTTATAACACACCGGCAGGCCGATATGGTAATAGTGGTTTTAACAACAGTAATTTCAGTGGTATGCTCGGGCTAAACAAGCAATGGGGCTACTCTCATTTGAATTTTTCATATCTGAAAAATAATATCGGCTTCTACGATGCCGAGCCGGGAGATCCACTTTATATCAACTCAAAAAGCCGTACTTTGGATTTCCCCAAGCAGGACATCCGTCACTATAAACTGGCCCTCAACAATAACTTTGTCATCGGAACCGGTAATTTAAAAGTTGACCTGGGTTATCAAAAAAATCAACGTCGGGAGCTTGAAGAAGCAACTCCTTCCTTATTCTTTGATCTAAACACTTATTCACTTGACGCAAAATATTCTTTAAGTGAAAAAAATGGCTGGCAACATGTATTTGGCATTAGTGCAAGCCAGGAACACAGTATAAATAAAGGTGTTGAATTCTTAATTCCGGCCTATGATCAGTTGGAATTGGGCGCTTTTGGATATGCAAAGAAAACCTGGGGCGAAAATACCTTTAACGTCGGATTACGTTATGACTACGTCAACAACAAAGGAAAACAACTCTTTATTGAAGACGAAGAACAATTCGCCGGTTTTAAAAATAGTTTCAGCAATGTAAGCGGAGCGCTTGGATATACACATATTTTCAGTGAAGACCTCAATTTCAAAGCAAATGCCGGTTCGGCTTTTAGAGCTCCTAATCCTGCAGAATTAGGTTCCAACGGGGTACACGAAGGAACGTACCGCTATGAAGTTGGTAATGAAAACCTGAAACCTGAACGAAGTTACCAAGCGGATGCAACCCTCGAGTTTGGACATAGCATCGTTACAGGAAGTATCGGAATTTATGAAAACTATATCCACAATTTTATCTATGCCTCAACAACAAAAGGCGACACTAAAACCGTGGTAGGTGAAAATGGCGATTCTCATACCTACGACGTATATCGCTATGGCCAGGTAAACGCCAATCTTTACGGTGTCGAAGGAAGTCTAAATTTTCATTTGTTAAACTGGATACACCTGGACAATACGTTTAGTTATACTCATGCACAGAACAATACCTTTAACAGACCCTTGGCATTGATTCCAGCTGGCGTTGTACACAATACATTGCGTCTTGAGCCCAAGATTAGTGGATTGAATGCGTTCTACGTTTCTGTGGGGCTGGACAATTATTTCAAACAGAACCGCATTGATGAAACCTTCGAAACGCCAGCAAACTCTTATACTTTATTGAACGCAGGAATAGGTACGACATTACATCTCGGATCGCAGCAACTGAAAGTATTTGCTGCAGCTTCAAACTTGACCAACAAACGTTATTACGATGCGTTGAGCAGATTGCGCCCAGGACGTCTTTCACAGGAGGACACGAGCTTTGGTGTCTACAATATGGGTAGAAACATCACTTTCGGTGTTTACCTTCCTCTTAGCATAAAGTAAAATAAACACTTAACATAACGTAAAAAAAGAGGGATCTTGAAGATCCCTCTTTTTATTTAACAATTATTTGGGGTCATCTGCTGTTCCTTCTCTTGCCAAGGCCACTTCGTCGGGCATGGCTTCCAAAGAGGAATCCAATGCAAACAAGGATTCATCTGAAGCTCGGTCACCACCGGCAATCTTCAATTTATCCATTAATTCCAGCGCTAATTTCTCTTCTTCAATCTGTTCCTTAACAAACCACTGTGCAAAGTTCCATGTAGCCCAGTCTTTTTCGGCCATTGCCAGGTTTACGATATTATAGATGGCTTCCGTATTATCTACTTCATGTTTAAAAACACGTTTGAAACATTCTGTCAATGATTGCGGATCAGCTGGGGGCGCTGCAATAGCTTGTATTCTGGGGCGGCCACCTCTTTCCAGAATATAACCCATAATTTTGGTCATGTGATTTCGCTCTTCCTGGGCATGTCTATATAGAAAATTGGCGATTCCGCCATACCCCTGATCATCTGCCCATACCCCCAACGACAAATAAATCTGCGCGGCCTCAGCTTCTTTCGTCATCTGACTGATTAAAATTTGTTGCATTTCCTTTGACAATCGATTCGTTTCCATATGTAACTTATTTGATTTAGGAGTAGAACAGTATCAGCGCATATTTCGTTTGAAATTTATCAAACTAAAAATTATTAAATCATTATTGAAGAAATGAGGCAGTCCTTCGTTTTATAGTGGCACAAAAAAAGGGAAAACCAGCTGGAATTCCCTTTTCTATGTTTAATAGTGATACTATTTCAAGTTATCTCTATATACCTTTGCTTTTTTGATTTCAGTCTGGATATCTTTCTTCGATGCATCAAAGCTCAACACTTTTTCATAATCCTTGATTGCATTATTATAAGCGTCAGTTGCCATTGCCTTATTGTAGTTAGGCGTACCTTCTGTTCCAATCAAGATACCCAAATCACGATTCGCAATCGCTCTATTTTGATAAAATTTCGAATCCGTCGGTGTAATAGCAATTGCTTTTGAATAATCCTCAATAGCAACTTTCAACAACTGCTCTTTGTTGGCAACAGATGTTTTGTTTGTTGATTGAACAGCAAGATTGTTTGTTGCTTTAGCTTTGAAGTATAAAGCATTTGCATTTTTACCGTTTAATGCAACTACTTTCCCAAAAGTTTCAGCTGATTTTTTATAGTCACCATTTTGAAATTGAGAATATCCCAACATGTATAATACATCCGGATCTTTCCCTTCCTGAGGAAGTGCTTTAGTCAAGTATGACTCCGCATTCTTGAAATCACCATCCAAAAGAGCTTTTTGCCCCATTCTCACATTAGCGTTGCTATGCTCAGCTTGTTTTGGTTGTTGTGCATTTGCGCTAAAAGCAACTAAGGCAAAAACCCCAGTAAACAAACCCAATTTAAATGATTTTAAATTCATATCTAAATAGTTACGTTTTTATATTCACTCTATAATGATCACTAGTGATCGTTTCTACATCTGTAAAAAAGCATCCGATTGATTTCTCTCAACTTAAAAACTGACATCGGCGCCCTTTCACATTCCAATATTACAATTATTATGCCTATTTCTCCAACAAATGGCAGATAAATTTTATTTAACCTGCCTTTTTTTCCTATTCTAGAAAATAGATTTGTAATTTTGCTGACTTTTAGCAATTGGCACTCCGCTTGCAATACAGGGGAAACAATAATAGAAGCTTAAAATTTGAAAGTCAGCCGTCAACATGTCAGCGACTGCCAAATACACAAAATAAATACTATGAGCAAATTCGAAACTTTTGATTTCAGTCAAGCAATTCCAATCGTTGCAGAGGATACCGAATTCTTCCCCTTACTTACACAAGAGGATGAAGATAACATGGCGAATGCTGAAATTCCAGAAGCATTGTCTATTTTGCCTTTACGTAATACCGTATTATTTCCCGGTGTTGTCATTCCGATTACTGTAGGTAGAGATAAGTCCATCAAATTAGTCAAGGAAGCCTATAAAGGCAGTAAAACTATCGGTGTTGTTTCTCAAAAGGATATGACTGTAGAGGACCCAGGATTTGAAGAACTAAATAAAGTGGGCACTGTAGCTCATATCATTAAAGTACTCCAAATGCCTGATGGTAATACCACCGTCATCATCCAGGGAAAACAACGATTCAACTTGTTGGAAATTGTCGAAACCGAACCTTATTTAAAGGCGCGTGTGGAGAAATTCAACGAAGCGAAACCGAAGATGACCAAGCACTTTAAGGCGACAATTTCTACCTTAAAAGAAATGGCACTTCAGATTATTCAACTGTCACCAAACTTACCGAGTGAAGCTGGTATTGCCATCAAAAATATTGAAAGCCCTTCGTTTCTGATCAACTTCATTTCGTCGAATATCAATGTCGAAATGATCAGAAAACAGGAACTGCTTCAGATACCTAAAGTAGAGAACCGTGCCAAACTTTTATTGGAGCTTTTGACAACAGAAATCCAGATGCTGGAACTAAAGCACCAGATTCAAAATAAAGTACGTGTCGACCTTGATAAACAACAACGCGATTATTTCTTGAACCAACAGCTTAAAACAATTCAGGAAGAGCTGGGTGGAAACACCCCTGATCTTGAGCTGGAAGAGCTTAAAAAACGGGGCAAGAAAAAGAAATGGAACGTTGATGTAGAAAAACATTTCACAAAGGAACTCGAAAAACTATCACGTATCAATCCTGCTGCTGCAGATTATTCGGTACAGCTCAATTACCTTGAGCTCTTGCTAGATCTGCCCTGGAATGAAACAACAAAAGATAATTTTGATTTAAACAAGGCACAAAAAGTGCTCGACAAAGATCATTACGGGCTCGAGAAAGTAAAAAAACGTATCATTGAATACCTTGCGGTATTGAAATTAAAAAATGATATGAAAGCGCCTATTCTTTGTTTGGTAGGCCCTCCAGGAGTGGGTAAAACCTCTTTGGGAAGATCTATTGCCAAAGCTTTAGGACGCAAGTATACCCGTATGGCGTTGGGCGGTGTACGCGATGAAGCAGAAATCAGAGGTCACCGCAAAACTTATATCGGCGCAATGCCGGGTCGTATCATCCAGTCCCTGAAAAAAGCAGGAGCAGCGAATCCGGTGTTTATTTTAGACGAAATCGATAAAATGAGCGCAGATTTCAAGGGAGATCCTTCATCGGCCTTATTGGAAGTATTGGATCCGGAACAAAACACGCATTTCTATGATCATTATGTCGAAATGGAGTTTGACCTTTCCAAAGTGATGTTTATTGCGACAGCCAATTCCTTGAGCTCTATACAACCTGCATTATTGGATCGGATGGAAATTATCGAAGTGAATGGTTATACCATCGAGGAGAAAATCGAAATCGCGAAAAAACACCTTTTGCCAAAACAACGCGAAATGCATGGAATGGCAGCCAAAGATGTCTCGTTAAAGTCTAAGATCATCGAACAGATTATCGAGGATTACACACGCGAATCTGGTGTCCGCGGATTAGAAAAAAAGATCGGCTCCGTGGTACGTGGTATTGCAACACGCATTGTCATGGAAAAGGATTACAGTCCGAGTATTAACGAACAAGATCTGCTCGATATCTTAGGTGCTCCAATATTTGACAAGGACATCTACGAAAATAACAATGTTGCCGGTGTCGTAACGGGCTTGGCCTGGACTTCCGTAGGTGGCGATATCTTATTTATAGAATCTTCTCTGAGCCCAGGAAAAGGACGTTTGAGCCTGACAGGTAATTTGGGTGATGTCATGAAAGAATCTGCATCGATAGCACTAGCCTACCTGAAAGCTCACGCTTCGGATTTCGGCATTAACTATCGTGTTTTCGACCATTGGGATATCCATATTCACGTTCCTGCCGGTGCCATTCCAAAAGATGGTCCTTCAGCTGGTATAACGATGCTCACAGCACTGACATCGCTATTTACCCAACGTAAAGTGAAGGAGAAATTAGCTATGACAGGTGAAATTACGTTACGTGGAAAAGTGTTGCCTGTTGGCGGTATTAAGGAGAAAATCCTTGCCGCAAAACGTGCGAACATCAAAGATATTATCCTTTGTAAATCCAATGAAAAAGACATCTTGGAAATCAAGGAAGATTATATCAAAGACATGCAGTTCCATTATGTGACTGAAATGTCGCAGGTGATCAAACTCGCGCTATTGGAAGAAAAAGTAACTGGTGCCATCGATCTGGCTCAAGATATAGAAAATACCAAAAAAGAGAATTAATAGATACCCGAAAGGTTTTGAATAGAAAGGGGTTGTCCAAATTGGATAACCCCTTTGTTATATAATTTATAGGTACTCCCCTCACAGATTATACGCATTCCTTCATTATATGCATTCCTTCATTATACGTATTTCGCTCACAGAACCTTATCAGTTATTCTTAAACAGTTTGAGCTGATTTCCAAACATTTTCTTTGTTGGAGCCAAGTTTCTTTTATCATAGCTTTTGATTGCAGAAATCATCGTTTAGAACCTAACTTTTCATGTAGGAGCTCCTCGTCTAAACTATCTTCATATTTTGAAATCACCAGCGTTGCCGCTGAATTTCCGATCAAATTGGTTATCGCTCTTGCTTCACTCATAAAACGATCCACACCAAAGATCAAAGCGACAGATTCTACCGGTACATGGCCAACTACAGGCAAAGTCGCAGCAAGGGTAACGAAACCACTTCCTGTTACGCCTGCAGCCCCTTTGGAGGTCAATAGCAATACCAACAATAAGGTAATTTCCTGTTCCAAGCTGAGATGCATATTGAGGGCCTGCGAAATAAAGACCGCGGCCATAGTCAGATAGATACTTGTCCCATCGAGATTGAAAGAATAACCCGTGGGGATCACTAAACCCACAACAGGTTTAGCACAGCCTGCATCTTCCATCTTCTGCATGATACCAGGCAATGCAGACTCGGAAGAGGAAGTCCCCAATACAATCAAAATCTCTTCTTTGATATATTTCAAAAACTTAAAAACATTCACCTTGAGATAAAAATACAATACCGCCCCAATCACAACGATCACGAAGATAAAACAGGTCAGATAGAAGCTCAACATCAGCATACCCAGTTTAGATAAGGCCTGGATTCCAAACTTACCGATCGTAAAACCCATTGCTCCCATTGCCCCGATTGGAGCCAGATACATGATCATTTTGATAATGGAGAAGAGAACCTTCAGAAAAGATTGCAATACATTGAGCACAGGCTCAGAAGCTTTCTGTCCTATTTTTGTCATACCGATCCCAAATAGCACTGCAAAAACGAGTACCTGCAACATGTTGTCCGACGCTACCGCAGCAATCACATTACCTGGAATGATCCCGATGATAAAATCCATAAAACTATGTGGCTCCTTGGATTCTGAAATATAATGGGATACCGAAGATACATCAAGACTCGCTGGATCGGCGTTCATCCCGGTACCCGGCTGTATCCAATTAACAAAGACTAGACCGATAATCAGGGCAATGGTTGTCATGATCTCGAAATAGATAATGGAGGTTAAACCGATTTTCCCCACTTTTTTCGTATCCTGCATTCCCGCTATACCGATCACAATGGAGCTAAAAATCAATGGCGCAATAACCATCTTGATCAGTTTAATAAAAGCATCTCCCAATGGTTTTAGCTTAACAGCAAAATCGGGGTAATAGATACCACAGATGATCCCCACAAGTATACCCACGATGACTTGAAAATAGAGGCTCTTAAAAATATGCTTCATGATCGATTTATTTACGGACAGTAATTCCCTTTGCTTTAATTGGTTTTTTTATTTAGGATTCAGAATTTTCTGAGTACGAATATAAAAAAAAGGGATGCATAAATGCATCCCTTCCTATGATATTTTTTTGAACTTAATTACTGAAATATGCTCTCACATTCTTTCCTTCAATCCAATTCATATAAGCTTTGTTAACAATCTTGTTTCCTCCAGGTGTTGGGTAATCACCGGAGAAATACCAATCACCCTTATGGTCTGGACAAGCTTTGTGTAAATTATCCAAAGTTTGGTAAATTACTTCGAGCTCTGCTTTCAGGTGGTGAGGTCTTACGATACGAGCGATTTCTTCCGAGATCTCTTCATCAGTAAAAGGTGCATAGATCGCTTTGACATAATTATCGATATCATTAACGTCCTGGGTCATTGATAACACACATTTTTGATAAACTTCATCGATTATATGCGCCATACCACGTTGTTTTAGGAGATTAATTGCGGCTTCGAATGCGACAAACTCACCCATACGTGACATATCGATACCATAACAATCTGGGTAACGAATCTGAGGCGCAGATGAAACAATCACGATTTTTTTCGGATTCAGACGATCCAGGATTGTTAGAATACTTTGTTTCAATGTTGTTCCCCGAACGATAGAGTCGTCAATGGCAACAATGGTATCTTCGTGATCCTTAACAATACCGTACGTCGTATCGTATACGTGCTGTACCATGTCTGTACGGTCCGCATCTTGCGTAATGAACGTACGCAGTTTAGCGTCCTTCACGTTGAGTTTTTCAAAACGAGGTTTAATACTCAAGATTTCATCCAATTCTTCATCAGATATTTTTTCTGAGCGATTTAATAGGGTCTCTTTTTGAAAATCCCGAACGTAGGCATTGATACCATCCATTAGGCCATAGTACGATACTTCGGCTGTATTTGGAATAAACGAGAATACGGTATTTTTGATGTTATTTTTGACAGATTCCAATACCTGAGGCACCAGTAATCTTCCTAATTCTTTACGTTCTTGATAGATATCAGCATCAGATCCACGGGAGAAGTAAATCCGTTCGAAAGAACAAGAACGTTGTTCTACGGGCTGTCTAAACATCTCTTGGGATACTGTACCATCTTTTTTGGCGATCAGGGCATGGCCTGGTTTAATTTCCTTCACCGCACCAATAGGAATATTGAATGCAGTTTGGATGACCGGTCTTTCCGATGCTACAACCAGGATTTCCTCATCCTGATAATAAAACGCCGGACGGATACCAGCCGGGTCGCGCATAACAAAAGCATCACCATGACCAAAGATACCAGCGATGGTGTAACCTCCATCCCAAGTTTTGGCCGAACGCTTCAATATTTTGGTAACATCAATATTTTTGGCAATCAGCGAGCTGATCTCAATATTAGAATGACCTTCTTTTTTGAATTGATCGAACAGATCTTGGTTCTCATCATCCAGGAAGTGACCAATCTTTTCCAAAACGGTTACGGTATCCGCTTTTTCCTTTGGATGTTGTCCCAACTCATATAATTGTTGCAACAATTCATCCACATTGGTCATGTTGAAGTTACCCGCTACCACCAAATTACGAGACATCCAGTTGTTTTGTCTTAAAAATGGGTGACAGCTCTCGATACTGTTCTTTCCATGCGTTCCATAGCGCAAATGTCCTAAAAGTACTTCTCCGGTAAAACTTACGTTATCTTTTAACCATTGCGTATCTTTTGATTCCTCTGGAAACGCTTTCTGAACAGAAGCGAATTTTTTCTGTACATATTCGAATATGTCTGCCACAGCAGTAGAGCCCATAGCTCTGTAACGCGAAATGTAACGATTTCCAGGTTTAACATCAAATTTAATGGTTGCAATTCCAGCCCCGTCTTGTCCACGGTTGTGCTGTTTTTCCATTAATAGGTACAATTTGTTGATGCCATAAAATGGCGTACCATATTTTTCCTGATAATAAGATAAGGGTTTTAACAGGCGAATTAGTGCGATTCCGCACTCGTGTTTAATAGCGTCGCTCATATCTTGATTTGATGTCGCAAAAATAAGAATTATTTAGCACTTACCGATCCCTCCCCTCACTTTTTCCGTAATAAAATTACAGTGAATAGACAGTGGCTCTTTGGGATAGCGCCTTAAAGCTTACTGGGCGATAAAAACAGGTACCTTCACTGCATGCCGCAGCTTGTTAACTGTCTCACCAAAAACAAAATCCTTCACACCACTGTGCCCATGGCTTCCAACAACCAGCAGATCCGCCTCGTATTTTTCACAAACCTCAGCGATACTCTTGATCCGGTTATTGTAACCCAATTCGTACTCCGTTTGATGTCCCTGCGATAATAGAAAATCAGCATATAATTTTAGGCGCTCCAGATCCTGACGCGATTCAAAATCATCTGTCGACTCTCCGGTATATTTTACGGATGCACTTTCCACGATATGTACAACCACAAATGTAGTGTCTTCATGCGAAAGCTGCAGGGCATATTGAATGACTTTCTGGTCAGAATTAGAAAAATCTAAGGCAATCACGACTTTCTTAAAGGAACCCTTATGCTCAAAATGTAAGGCCTCAAATGGCGGGTGAACCTCCAGCTCCGTTGGTTTTGATTTGAGTAAAATAGGGTATAACACGGTCATCATTAATAAAGCAAACAAACCCACTGCGCCCATGATCAATAATACGGTGACCACAATATTATTGGCTTCGCCAATCCAGCCGACCACTTCGTCGTAGACCAATTTAAAATTAAGTACCGCGATAATGGCCGCTATCAACCAGGCCGCTACTTTTGTTAACGGTTTAATGGCAAAAATACCCATCTTGACTTTATCGCTCACAAAATGGATCAACGGAATAACAGCAAAAGCGAGCTGCATACTCAAGATCACCTGACTAAAGATCAGCAGCTGTCCAACGCGACCTTCACCCGAAATGAGGATCACCAATACAGCCGGGATAATCGCCAAAAGTCGAGTTATAATCCTTCGCAAAGTCGGACTAATCCGCAATCGAAGGTATCCCTCCATCACAATCTGACCGGCTAAGGTACCGGTCACCGTTGAGCTCTGTCCGGCAAGAATCAAGGCAACAGCAAACAATTTTGAGGCCCATTCCGTACCAAGAAGATTGCCCAAGAGGTGATAAGCATCTTCAAGTTCGGCTACGTCGTGCATACCGTTTTTATGAAAAACAGAGGCTGCAAGAATCAATATTGCCGCATTCACCAAAAAGGCCAGGTTTAAGGCAATGGCACTATCCCAAAAGTTATACTTGAGCGATTTACGGATCGAAACTTCATTCCGGTCAATCTTCCGTGTTTGCACAAGAGCCGAATGCAGATACAGGTTATGCGGCATGACGGTCGCTCCTATAATTCCTATGGCAATATATAGTGCGGCACTATTCGGGATACTGGGTATAAATCCAGTGGCTACCTCTGCAAAATCAGGTTTCGCCAAAAACATTTCCACCATGAAACACATGCCAATAAGCGCGATCAGTCCAATGATAAAAAGTTCCATTTTTCGCATCCCCAGCTTCTGAAGGTATAGCAACAGGAAGGTATCTGCAAAACTGATCATTACTCCCCAGAGCAGATCGATGCCGAAAAGTAAGTTAAGACCGATTGCCATCCCTAAGACCTCAGCCAGGTCACAGGCAGCAATCGCAATTTCAGCAAGGACATAAAGCACAAAATTCATCCTTTTAGGATAGGTCTCGCGGTTACACTGCGCAAGGTCTTTCCCCCGTACAATACCTAGGCGCGCACATAGATTCTGCAGTACTAAGGCCATGATGTTACTCATCAATAATACCCAGATTAGGGCATATCCAAATTGACTTCCTCCAGCAAGATCGGTAGCCCAGTTGCCTGGATCCATATAGCCGACACTAATGAGATAAGCTGGACCAAAGAAACTAAGTATCTTCTTAAATTTGGATTTCCCTTGATTGACATCTACACTTTCATGGATATCAGATAGGGATTTATGATGAGATTCGTCGTAATGCATAAAGTACTATAAGTGCAATATCGTCTATTGTCAGCCTTAAAGATAAAAAGCTTTACATTATTAGACAATTAAACCGCGATATTATTAGAATTTAAATGCCAGCTGGCCAGAATTTTCCTTCGATTGATTGCCAAACTGTATAAAATCGATGATCTCATACTGACCTAAATCAGGTTTAAACTGCCGCACATGAACGCCCTTACACATAAAACTAAGGTCGACAGACCGCAACTGTTCTTTTGCAATTTCAAGCTGTTCTGGTTCAAGGCGTCGTCCAATTGAAATATGGGGTTCATCGCTAATCTCGATCAAATCAAATTCCGATAAAGTTTGAACAACCTTTCGCGCCCGATCCTTGAGATAACTGCGGGCATGTACTGTCGGTGCAATATAGTAAGCACCACCGGCAAATGATGAAAAATGATCGAAATAAACATACTGACTTCGCTCGTAGTGCAAGGCCTCCTGCAAATCTGCAATAGCCGAGGCGAGCTTATGTTCGTCAGTTTCAAAAGCACATATCGTGACATGGGCTTTCGAATTACAACTCCGATACCAACCCTTGTTTTTGTCAGGGAACACCTCGGCCAGCGATGCACGCAACCGTCGCTTCAAACCATCTACCAAAATAATACCCGCTTCATCAGGTTGAAAAACAAACGAATATTTATTCACGCTACCCTCCATAACAAAAATCAGTTTCCGATCAGTAGGTAAGATAGCAAATACCGTGGAGATAACAAAACCAAAACCTAGCAACTAGCTAATGAAACACTACCACCCGATGCCATAATCCTCTCCGTTATTGCTACTGCCGCCCCAAAGTGTATGGTGCTGCTGATCGAAATAAATAGCATTGATAGGTCCACTGGTACGATCGCCTAACTGTATGCTGTAGCCCATTTTTTTCAGCTGCTCAATGACAGCTGGCGCTGTATTTTTATCGAGCAACAGACTACCTGACCGTGGTTTTCGATCGTCAATTTTCGTTCCTCCCAGGGATAACCAAAGCTGATTGCTATTGATATTGGCCGCCTCGCTGGCCTGTTGTGGCGTCATTCCAAACTCGACCATATTCAAGAAAAACTGCAATAGGTTTTGATCCTGTGTATCTCCGCCCTGCACAGCAAAAGAAAGGTAAGGTTTTCCGTTTTTCAAAGCCATTGAAGGGGTAAGTGTTACTCGCGGTCTTTTGCCCGGCTCAACCACATTGAAGGGATTTATCAATGAATCCAATACAAAGCTCTGTAAGCGTTGGCTCATACCTACTCCGGTATTCCCGGCAATACATGCAGGCAACCAGCCGCCACTCGGAGTAATCGAAACGACCCATCCTTCTTCATCGGCCGCTTCAACACTTGTTGTCCCCCGAAGGAGCCGATCGACATAAGCACTATCCACCGCTAAAGATGCCAAAAGGGCTGTTTTTGGCAATTCCGTTAGCGACGAACTTGAGCGCGCGTCATGTTTAGGGACAAAATCATTTTTCAGCTCCGTATGTGGCGTAAACTCCTTCTTACGCTGCTCCAGTAACGAAAGGTACGGATTCTGCTTACCTTCGTAGGGATAAGGGTCTCCGGGAAGTACATTCGGGTTATTTTGGTGAAGATCAATTGTTGCAGCCCTCGCCTTGGCATAGGATTCATTCAAAAGACCTTGAATAGGTGTCTTAGGTTTACAGTAGGGATCACCGTAATAAAAATCCCGATCGGCAAAGGCCAAATTCATAACCTGATAGAGTGTATGGATATAAGGAGCCGAATTATAACCCATTGCCTTTATATCGAAGTTTTTCAGCAACTGCAAACTCTGCAGCATGGCCGGTCCCTGTGTCCATTCTTGTAATTTATACACATCAATGCCTTTATAATTGACATGCAATGGTTCCTCCTCAATAGGTTTCCAATTGGCTAAGTCTGCTTTCGTGATTAAGCCACCTTGCTCTTTACTGCCACGGACAAATTCATCTGCAATATCGCCGGTGTAAAACCGATCATAAGCAGCCATGATCGCAGCTTTCCGGTCTTTTCCTGCTGCGAGAGCTTTCTTTTCCGCTTCTATCAATTTGGATAGGGTATTATGCAGATCCTGCTGTACAAAAACCTCTCCGGCCTCGGGAGCTTCCCAGGATTTACCATCATGTACTAAAAACACCTTTTTACTGTACGGCCATTCTTTAATGCGCTCTTTGCCACGCTCAATACTCGTTGCAGTTTGTGCGTCAATCGGGTACCCTGCAGCCATTTCAAGAGCTGGAGCCAATACCTCTGCAAGACTTTTCGTTCCATAATGAGCCAACATGTAGCACAATCCACCGGGTGTACCGGGTGTGACAGCTGCAAGAGGACCGTATTCCGGTGGAAATTCATAGCCCTTTGATTTAAAAAAATCGACTGTCGCTCCACTTGGAGCTACCCCCAAGGCATTTATAGCAATTACCTTCTTTAGTTTCGGATGATAAATTAAAGCCTGCGTCTCGCCGCCCCAACTCAGTACATCCCACATCGTACAGGTTGCTGCGAGCATGGCACAAGCAGCGTCAACGGCATTTCCCCCTTGCTGGAATAGTTGGGCACCTGCTGTTGCCGCCAAGGGCTTACCTGTAATGGCCATCCAATGTTTCCCATGTAAAGGTGGTTTCTGCGTACGCTGAGCGGAACTCAGCATCGGCGTACAGGTAGTGAGCAATCCAAACAGCGTCATCAGTAGCAAGGGGGATCTTCTTTTCATAGCAGCAATCTTTCGTTAAGTAATCTTTCGTTAAGCAAAGGTTTTAGTAAAACCAAGATAGGTATTTTTAAAACAAACAAAAAACTCCTATCAACCGAGATTGATAGGAGTTTTTAAAATCTTATTTACTATTGGATTACCAATAAATAGAATATAATGCTGTAACCAATAGCGCTACGATCAATGCGATGACCAAAAACGCCCGGTGTGGTTTAAACATCGTGGTATCAACTTCCAATCCAGCTGGCACGACACCACGCTTATTGTCGATAATACTGATGAGAATCATACCGATAATACAGATCACGAAAACAAATCCCATTCTATCCAAAAATGGAATTTCGTAGACTCCTGTTGTTGGATTCGGAACGGAGAAACCTGTCGATGACAAGAACGACAGATCGACCCAATCAGGCAATTTTTTGAAGATAATGGAGAAAATAAAACCACCAATTGTTGCAAACAAAGCTGCGTTTGAAGTTGCTTTCTTCCAGAAGAATCCTAAAATGAACATCGCAAAAATACCTGGAGATACAAAACCTGTATATTCCTGAATATATTGGAATCCACCTTTTTTATCAATACCTAAATGTGGAGCGATCAGCACGCCCAAAATCATAGCAACCACAACAGTTAGCTTACCGATGTTGACCAATTTCTTGTCCGATGCTTCTGTATTGAAGACTTTTTTATAAATATCCAAGGAGAAGATAGTTGCGATACTGTTTGCTTTACCTGCCAAAGAAGCAACTACTGCAGCTGTCAATGCCGCAAACGACAAGCCTTTTAATCCTGCTGGCAATAGATTCAGCAAAACTGGATAAGCATGATCCGGATTTACCTCACCATGTTGCATCATTTCGTTTTGGAACAAGCCATCTTTCCACATTACATAGGCTGCAATACCTGGCAACACGACAATGATAGGCATTAATAACTTCAGAAATGCGGCAAACAAGATACCGTTTCTCGCGGTTTTCAAATCTGCTCCAAGCGCGCGTTGCGTGATATATTGATTACATCCCCAGTAATTTAAATTAACGATCCACATACCCCCGATCAATACGGTCAGCCCCGGTAAATCAAGATAATTCTCGTTTTTACGATCCAGAATCATATGGAAATGATCAGAAGCTTTTTCGGTCATCAAATGATAGCCTTCCAATACGCCTGAGCCACCATAGTGCTCCGAAACGAGATTTAAGGCCAGATAAGTTGTCGCCAAACCACCTAAGACCAAAAAGAAAACCTGAATAATATCCGTATAGCCAATTACTTTCATACCGCCTAGCGTAATGATAACAGCAAAAATCGCTATGGCATACATACAAGCGTCCAGACTGATACCAGAAATACTGCTTACCGCAATGGCGCCCAAATAGAGGATGGATGTCAAATTAACGACAACATACAACAACAACCAGAAAACGGCCATAATCATCGCTACAGTTCCATTATAACGTTTATGGAGAAACTGTGGCATCGTAAAGATCTTGTTCTTTAAATATACCGGGATAAAAAATACGGCAACAACAATTAGTGTAATGGCAGCCATCCACTCGTAAGTCGCAATAGCCAATCCCATCTTAAATCCGGAACCGCTCATACCGATAAATTGCTCGGCCGAAATATTGGATGCAATAAGTGATGCTCCAATAGCCCACCAGGTCAATGAACCCTCAGCCAGGAAATAATCTTTGGAACCGACAGATTCAGATTTCTTGCGATAATACACCCATAATCCATAACCTGCTACAATAACAAAGTATATCAGGAAAACGATGTAATCTTTTGTGCTTAAATAATTATTCATGTATTGGTAATTGGTTTAATTTGATCGCCTAATATAGAAATATTTTTAGAACTATATATATCTATTGATCAAATTTTCTAAATACTCCTGCTTACCACTAATGGTTTTTGGCTCCCCCAATTCCACTGCTAAATCCCTTAAGTTTTCCAAAGTCAATTTATTTCCTTCAAACGATGCGCCATGGCCTGCATCAAACGAAGCATAGCGGTCTGTCCGAATTTTTTTGTAGTCCGAGTCCTGCAGGACACGATCTGCCGTGATAAGTGCACGCGCAAAAAGATCCATACCACCGATATGTGCATAAAATAAATCTTCAGGATCTGTCGAATTCCGACGGATTTTGGCATCAAAGTTTACACCACCACCTTGGAATCCACCGCCTTCTAAAATAATCAGCATGGCTTCGGTCAGTTCATTGATGTCATTCGGAAATTGATCCGTATCCCATCCATTTTGATAATCGCCGCGATTAGCATCGATGGACCCCAATTTACCTGCATCGACAGCAACCTGCAACTCATGTTGGAATGTATGTCCAGCCAAAGTCGCATGATTTACCTCTAAATTTAGTTTAAAATCTTCCAAAAGATTATACTGACGAAGGAAGCCGAGCACCGTAGCCGCATCATAATCGTACTGATGTTTTGTAGGCTCGCATGGTTTAGGTTCGATAAAGAATGTTCCTTTAAAGCCATTTTTACGGGCATAATCTTTTGCCATATGTAAAAACTGTGCGAGATGCTCCTGCTCACGTTTCATATTGGTATTTAAAAGGCTCATATACCCTTCTCTTCCACCCCAGAACACATAGTTTTCACCACCTAGCGCAATCGTTGCGTCCAAGGCGGCCTTTACCTGAGCACCACCATGCGCAAGAACATGAAAATCCGGATTGGTCGCGGCCCCGTTCATATAGCGTTTATGGCTAAAAAGATTGGCTGTTCCCCAAAGCAATTTTACACCGCTCTCCAGTTGTTTTTCCTTCGCATAATCAACGATAGTTGACAGACGTTTTTCATTTTCAACGACATTATCCGAATAATCAACTAGATCGACATCATGGAAACAGTAGTAAGGAATATTCAATTTACTGATAAATTCAAATGCCGCATCCATTTTGTCTTTTGCCCTAGTGATTACATCGTTGCTTTCATCCCATGGAAATTGATGTGTCGGTCCGCCAAATGGATCAGATCCATTGCCATTAAATGAATGCCAGTACGAACAGGCAAATTTGAAATACTCTTCCATGGTTTTTCCGGCAACAATTTGCTGTGGATTGTAATAACGGAAAGCCAATGGATTTGTACTGTCTTTTCCCTCGAATTGTATCTGGCCAATGCCCTTGAAAAATTCTTTTTTTCCTGTGATAATATTCATCTTATTTTCTATTTATGTTTTTATTTAACAACTCCTTCCATTGTTGGTAATACTCTTCATACTGGGCGACAAATTGGGGTTCAACTGTATACACGGGTTTCAAGCTGCGAAAAGCTTCACTAAAATCCGTGTAATAGCCGCTGCCTATACCTGCCCCCAGTGCTGCACCAACACTGCCGTCATGATTGAAAATTTCCACGGGGACATCTGTGACACCTACGAAAGACTCGCGAAAAACAGCGCTCAAGAATAAATTTGCATATCCCGCACGGATCATGCTTGGATACAAGCCATTTTCACGCATGATATCCAGTCCATAACGAAAAGCATAAGCAATTCCCTCCTGTATAGCCCGGAGTATATCGCTTGCCTCATGCCTATTTAAATCTATTGCTGTAATTGAAGCCCCCACCGTCTGATTATTGAGCATACGCTCGGCACCATTCCCGAATGGAATAACCTGCAGGCCTTTGCTTCCTATAGGTGATGACCCAGCCATGGTATTGATCTGTTCATACGATAAATCGCGCCCCAGCAACTTCCTTCCCCAACTATTCATTATACCCGTTCCATTGATGCACAGCAGTACGCCGGTCCGAATATCATCTTCACGGTAATTCACATGCGCAAATGTATTGACACGTGATTCGCGGTCCGCAATCAACTGGTCGCTCACCCCATAGATAACACCAGAAGTACCTGCGGTGGCAGCTACTTCTCCGGGTCGAAGGACGTTGAGGGAAAGCGCATTGTTGGGTTGGTCGCCAGCTTTATAATTGATCGTCACCGCAGCGGAAAGGCCGAGCTCCGCTGCAACGGCTGCCTTAATCTGCCCATGGGTCGAAAATACCGGTAAGATCTCAGGAATAAGATGATCATCGAAGCCATAGTAATCCATGATGGTATCTGACAGCGTATTGTTCTTGAAATCCCAGAAGATACCCTCCGATAAGGCCGATATGGAAGTAGTTACTTGGCCCGAAAGTTTCATGGCTATAAAATCGCCTGGTAGCATGATCTTATCTATCTTTTCGTAAATCGCCGGTTCATTGGCCTTTACCCAAGCTAACTTTGAAGCGGTAAAATTCCCTGGAGAATTCAAGTGATGACTCAGATTAAACGAACGTCCAATTTCCTCAAAGGCCCTATTTCCAAGTTCAACAGCCCTGCTATCGCACCAGATAATCGCATTTCGCAGCACCTGCTGATCTCTATCGACGACCACTAAACCGTGCATTTGGTAAGCGATTCCAATAGCGGAAATGGCTTTGGGATCGTACAGCCCTAGCGCATTTGCTTTCAACAAGGCCTGTTTAAAGTAGTCCCACCAATCCAGCGGATTTTGTTCGGCCCAATTGGGCTCCACTGTAATTATGGGAGCTTCTACGTCCGGATATTGCACCGAGCAAACCTTACGTTGCGAAGAGGCCTCAACAATCGAAACCTTTACGGAAGAAGTACCTACGTCTATACCTAATAAATACATGGTAATTAATTGAAACTGGTTATTTAAAAACAAAGGCGGAAACAAATATTGCAACCGGTTGCATAAAAGTAGGATATGTTTCTGAATTTTCAAAATATTAAATAAAATTATTTACTTTGGATCGTGAATAAAAAAACGACAATTTATGATATTGCCCGTGCGCTTGGTGTGACAGTCTCTACTGTATCACGCGCATTGAACAATGTGCCTACGATTAGCGAGGCGACACGAAAACTAGTGCTCGACAAAGCAAAGGAATTGAATTACAGCGTCAATAAGTTGGCCTCTTCTCTTTCCTCGGGCAAGTCCAATACCATCGGTGTCATTGTTCCTACCATGCAAATTCATTTTTTTGCAGAAGCCGTGCACAGTATTGAAAAAGAACTGAAGAAACACAATTACAGTCTCTTGCTTTACCAGTCAAATGAATCTTTTGAAGATGAGGTCAACGGCGTAAAAACTTTGCTGGAAGCGCAGGTAGATGGCATTATTGCCTCACTATCCCTGGAAACACAGGAAACCCGGCATTTTCAAGAAGTGATCAATCAGCGCAAATGCCTGGTTATTTTTGACCGTACCCATCAAGATATTCCTGCTCCCGTGGTCAAACTTGACGACTTTAAAGCCGGCTATCTTGCAACGCAGCATCTGATCGAACAGGGCTATAGAAACATTGCTTTTATCACGACAGACAAAGAAATTTCTATTTTCCAGGATCGTTTTCATGGCTTCGAAGCAGCACTAAAAGAGGCTCAACTTCCCCAGCAGGAAGACTTTATTGTGCGTGGCGACTTATCTATTGAAGCCGGCATCAAAGGCACCGAACAGATTCTAAAATCTGCAATCCAACCGGACGCCTTTATTGGTGGCGATGACTTTACAGCTGTCGGGATTATACAAGCATTAAAAACTGCCAATATTGCTATTCCAGCGACTGGTGTTATCGGTTTCGCAAACCAGACCTTTTCTTCCTTCATCACACCCACACTGTCAAGTATCGACCAGCAGGCAAACAAAATGGGGGAAGAATGTGCCAAGCTTTTTCTGAAAATGGTCAAACAAAAAAGTCCGTACGAAGCAATTGAACAGATTGTTCTTGATCCTATATTGATAAAAAGAAAATCTACCAATAGAATAGACAAATAATCAGTACCTTTGCCTAAATTTATTGAAATGCAAGCCCGGCAGAAATTTAGGATAATAAGCATCTGTTTATTATTTGTCATTCAGGCCCTTTTTTTAGTGGCCATCTTTGTAGAAAATACACATTCTTATATTGTATTAGCTTTTATCGGCCTACTATCCCTACTGATCTTATACAGTTACCTCAAGTCGCCCATTCACCATCACAGGCATGAATATGAATCGATAAAAATTGCTATTTGGGTACCTATAGGAGCGATTGCATCCTACTACTTCAATCAGATATTCGGTTTGGGTCCCGTCTTGGGAGCAGCACTGACAGGCACCCTGGCCTCCTTCATCCCCAACATCAACAAAAACTCAGCTTACCTGCCTCACCTTCCTGCAGCAATTTATTGTGGAGCATTTGTAGGAATGTCCAATGCGCAGGTGGCGCATGGGTTCTCTTTTATTTTAGCAGCCAGTATTTTTACAGCGATCTTTCTGATTGTATCGAAAAGTTTATTAAATGGCGTCGGCGGTAAACTGGGGACATTGGCCTTTCTAGGCGTTTCACTGACCTACCTCCTTTTATATATTTTTAAATAATATGGAAACATTCATTTTATACCTAGTTGGCATCATCGGGAGCACGGCGACATACTATGTCAATACCAAATTTCACCAAGGGGCAGTACGTTCATCAGCATTGCTAACATTACTTGTCGCAGGTTTTCTTCATTTCTTTCCACAAAGTGTTTCCCCCTATCTTGCACAATATATTCCGCCGATTTTCATAGGTGCATCATTTATAGGCATGGTATCAAAAAGTCAGTTATCAACCTATTTCGGTTTAGCCCTTGCCGGCGTTATCTTTACAACGATTCTGCTCAATACAAGCAAATTTTTTACCGGCTACGGTGGAGCACTGGGGACGTCTGCCTGTATTGCACTATTGGTCGTCTTAAGCATTCCTTATTTCAAATCACCACGGAAAATGACTGTTGGATTTCTGCAACTCCGTAAAACAATCCTAAAAAAACCACGGAAAGTTTCAAAAAGACAAGTAGATTTGTTTAAATAAACAGCATAACCACATGAAACCTTTATTTCTGAGCTTTATTATCCAAATCTTCTTTCTGAACCTGCTGAGTGCTCAGCAAGCTACAATTAACATCGTCAATCAAGAACGCAACAGCAGCTATCGGGGGCTAAGTGTAGTCGATGATGAAACCGTTTGGGTAAGCGGAAGCAATGGTACTGTTGGCTTAAGTACGGATGCCGGAAAAAACTGGCAGTGGGTCAATCCCATTGGCTATGAAAAAATCGATTTTAGAGATATCGAAGCATTTGATGAAAATGAGGCCCTTATTATTTCGGCTGGTTCGCCTGCCATTATCTTAAGTACACAGGATGGTGGTCGAAGCTGGAAAGAAGTATTCAGTGACAAGCGCCCGGAAATATTTTATGATGGATTTGCGTTTACGTCAAAAGGTGTGGGAATTGCCTTTGGCGATGCCATTAATGGCAAAATGCCGCTATTAAAAAGTATCGATTTCGGAAAGTCCTGGAAAGATATATCTGCCAATATGCACTTTACAATTGCCGATGGGGAGGCAGGTTTTGCAGCGAGCGGAACGTCAATATATTGCGATAACAACGGAACATACTGGATTGCCACAGGTGGAACTGCAGCCAATATATACAGCAGCAAGGATCACGGCAACACGTGGAAACGTTACAGTTGCCCCATGATTCAGGGAAAAAATAGCACGGGTCCTTTTTCAGTCGCATTTTACACGTCGAAAACCGGCATTGTGGTGGGCGGCGATTACAAGGACGATAAAAATAAAGACAAAAACAGCCTTTTGACCAATGATGGCGGCAAGACATGGTTTGCACCACAGACAGCCCCTGCTGGCTTTAAGTCGGCAGTCATTTATCTCTCCAAAAAACAACTAATCTGCACGGGGACCTCGGGTACAGACCGTTCGAATGACGGGGGTAAAAACTGGACACCTATCGGAAAGGAAAGCTTCAATGCCGTTCAAAAAGCAAAAAAAGGACAAGCTGTATTTCTGGCAGGAGATAAAGGAAAAATAGCGAAATTAGTATTATAAACTAAGTCGCTATTTTTCGCTTTTTTTACTGCGATACCAGCTCAATCTGCGGGAAGATCCGTGGACTTGTTCCTTCAATTATCTATTTACGCGATAAACGTGATTCTTCCAAATCCAGGGAATACTCGATCTCTTTAATAACATCACTGTCAAAGGCCTTGCTTTCCTTGATCTTATACAGGCCGTCACGACGTAGCGCCAAAAGTTCCAACATAATTTTATTATAGAGCCCCCTTACTGCAGAAAGCTGCGCACGTGTATCCTCCTCTTTCGCTCGTTCGGATGCATTTACGCTCCGGATGATCTGCTCTTTAACACGGGCAATTGTCTCATGCTCCAACATTTCCTTTGCGTAATGTTTATCCAGATACGCAATAGATTCTTTGCCAAGACGTACGCGGATCTCATCTATTTGTTCTTCCATCGAAACTTGTTCATCGACCTCCTCTATTTTGATCAGCTTGATCAGCAATGGCAAGGTAAGCCCTTGAAAAACAAGTGTCACCAAAATAACCACAAAGGTAATAAACAAGATCAGGTTACGGTGTGGAAAAGCCGTTCCATCGTATAAAGTCAAAGGGATCGCCAATGCTGAAGCCAGAGAAACCACACCTCGCATGCCGGCCCAGCCAACGACCAGCGGCAATTTCCATCCTGGACTCTTTTCCTTGATGCGGACCCGTTTGAATAATATCCTGGGAACAAAAGCCGAAAGATAAACGGCGATTAATCGCAAAACAATAACAATTACACAGATCGCCAATGCATAATCAATAGCTTCCTCCATGGAGTATTCCCCCAAACCATTGATGATCACCGGGAGCTCAAGTCCAATGAGGATAAAGACAAATCCATTTAATAGAAAACCCACTGTCGCCCAAACCTCTTTCGTTTGGATGCGCGTATGATAGTTGAGGTAATCCCCTGCCCGGAAGGAAAGAAATAATCCGCCACTAACCACGGCCAAAACTCCTGACCATTCAAAATGCTCCGCAACAATATACATCAAGTACGGCGCGATAAGGGTAATAGGAGTCGAAATACTCGACGATTTAGCGACATAACGCAAGAAAATATAGAGGATGTGACCTATGACCAAACCAACGACAACGCCCATGACCGATAACATCAAAAACTGTGTAGTCGCATTGCCCATGACAAACTGACCTGTAAGAATTGCGATGGATGCAAATCTAAACACGGTAAGCGAAGCCGCATCATTGACCAGGCTTTCTCCTTCCAATATCGCAATTCCCCGTTTAGGAATACTTACCCCTTTCAGGACAGAACTAGCAGCCACAGCATCTGGGGGAGAGATAATCCCGCCCAGCAAAAAGCCTAGCGCCAAAGTAAAGCCAGGAATAATACTGACCGAAAAGTAGGCAATGGCCAAGGAGGTAAAAAAGACCAAACCAAATCCCATGATAAAGATCGACCGGCGCCATTTTAGGAAATTCCCCCAATTGGTATACCAGGCCGCTTCGAAAAGCAAAGGTGGCAAAAACACCATAAATACAATATCAGGATCAACACTAATGACCGGGGCACCTGGAATCAAAGAGATCACCAGCCCCCCAATAACCAGAAGAATGGGATAAGAAATTTTCAAGCGCTGGCTCAGCACAAATAACATGGCCATAAAGAAAAACAGCACCATGACCAATAAGAGGTTGCTATGAATTTTCTGGCCAGCTTTTCCACCTACGGCAGCTTTTACATCCGCATAGGGAGCAGACATGGACATGCTATATTGACGAAGTTTCCACTCATTATCCAGCTTGCTCAATACTCCAACACCACGAAAAGACTTGGTATTGATCTTAAATGTTTCATCAAACCAGGCTGTTGTGCTATCTGCATTAAAACTGATATGCCGCTTGTCATAGGTATAAGTCCAGGCATTTTTAGGATTAAAATATTGATCAGAGAACTTATCTATATGCGCCTTATCCCACCTTTCGTCATGATCGGTTCCCAAAATAACGCCATCCGAAGCAATAACATTCAAAAATGGACCATACTTTACCTCGCCTGAAGACTTGTGCCATTGATCTAATAGCCTATTGATTTCTTCTATAGGTTGCTGGGCACTTATTGGCAAGGCAAATAAAATTAAACTAAGAAAACAATACGTACCTAAAATGATCTTTCTAATCATACATTATAAAACTTCGTAATCGCTCAGACAATACGCTTTCGCTGAGATCAGTCTTAAAACAAAAAGCTGCATATGCAGCTTTTTATCTCTATTTAATTATTTCTTCAATTTCTCTGATAATCTTCTGCGCGATCTGCTCAGCAGCTTCGGGCGTCGGCCCCTCAGAATAGATCCGAATAATCGGTTCGGTATTCGATTTACGCAAATGAACCCACTCATTTTCGAAGTCTATTTTCAGTCCATCAATTGTTGAATGGTCTTCATTTTTATACTTTTCCTCCATTTTGGCCAAGAGATTATCAATGTCCAATTCCGGAGTTAAGGTAATCTTGTTTTTTGACATAAAGTACTGCGGTAAAGAAGCACGGTATTCTGAAGCCTTTTTACCAAGTTTTGCCAAATGCGTCAAGAAGATAGCCACACCAACCAAAGCATCACGGCCGTAGTGGGATGCGGGGTAAATAACACCACCGTTTCCTTCTCCGCCAATTACCGCATCGACTTCTTTCATCTTTGTCACCACATTTACTTCACCCACGGCCGCGGCATAATATTCGCCACCATGCGCTTTCGTTACATCGCGCAATGCACGTGTGGAAGATAAATTGGAAACTGTATTTCCTTTTTTATGCTGCAATAAGTAATCTGCTACCGCAACCAATGTATATTCTTCACCGAATAATTCACCATCCTCCATCATGAAGACCAATCGGTCTACATCCGGATCCACAGCAATACCCAAGTCAGCGTTGTTTTCAAGAACCGCAGCGGATAAATCCGTCAAATTCTCTTTCAATGGTTCTGGATTATGCGGAAATTGACCGTTCGGCTCACAATGGATTTTATAGATTGTCTGCACACCAAGTGCATCCAACAACGCCGGTATAAATGTACCACCGGTACTGTTAACGGCATCCAAAGCAACTTTAAAATTAGCTGCTTTAATCGCTTCTTTATCCACATATTCTAAGGCCAATACAGCGTCAACATGCTTCTGTAAGTATGAATAATCTTTATGAACCTGCCCGATCTCTTCTACTTCCGAGAAGTCGAAGTCTAAGGATTCACCAAGCGCCAATACTTCCTGTCCTTCAACATCTGAAATAAACTCTCCCTTTGCATTCAACAACTTCAGTGCATTCCATTGACCAGGATTGTGCGAAGCAGTTAAAATAATACCGCCGGCCGCTTTTTCCATAGGTACAGCAATCTCCACAGTTGGAGTCGTTGAAAGACCCAGATCAACCACATCAACACCGATACTTTGTAAGGTACCAATCACCAAATTACTGACCATCTCTCCGGAAACGCGTGCATCTCTTCCAACAACAATTTTTTTGATACCACTCTGTTTGACAATTATTTTGCCATATGCGGCTGTAAACTTAACGATGTCTATTGGGGTAAGTGCCTCTCCCGCACGCCCGCCGATCGTACCGCGTATTCCTGATATTGATTTAATTAAAGTCATTTCTCTTGAATTGATTAACGTGTAAATTTAGCACAATGGCAATAAAATATCGAATTAAAATTATAATTAATGAATATTTAACGTATATTTGTTGCAACAAAGTTGTTTTTAAAAGAAACAACCGTTTGCAATGAAATTATTTTTACTTTTGAAAAGTGAGTTTTTAAAGTTTGGGAATTTCATTGTCATCAGCAACATTTATGATTCAACAATTAGTACACATCGATCAAGAGATTTTTCTTGCCATTAATCAAGGCTTGAGTAACCCCGTGTTTGATTGGTTATTGCCTATCTTGCGCAATCCATATACCTGGGCACCTCTGTATTTATTTTTGGTCATTTTTTTCATTAAGACCTATGGAAAAACAGGAATCCTAATTGTTGCCATGACCTTGGTTACCTTCGGAATTTCCGATGGTATATCATCTCATTTGATCAAAAAGACTGTAAAAAGGATTAGACCATGTAACGATGTGGAGTTTAAAGAAAATGTCAACATCCGTGTACGATGTGGCTCTGGCTTCAGCTTTACTTCCTCTCATGCGGCCAATCATTTTTCCCTTGCTTTTTTCTGGATTGTACTTTTCCGGAGAAGATGGAAACATGCGCTTTGGCTTTGTATTACCTGGGCAACCCTAATCTCAGTCTCTCAAATTTATGTTGGTGTCCATTACCCGTTTGATGTGCTTTGCGGTTCGGCCTTAGGTATCCTGGTCGGTTTGGCTACAGGCTACTTATTCAAACGGTTTGTACCGAGCTTTTTTAAAACTGAACACGTATAATGAATTCAATTTTATTGATTTTAATTTTATTCATACCTGCATTTGCAAGTGGAATTGCCGTATTTTTTGTACAAAAGAAAGGAACAAATTTTCTTAAACTCATCCTTTCTTTCAGTGGAGCCTATTTATTCTCCATTACCGTACTTCATCTTATTCCACATGTCTATCAGTCCAACAATACTTCACCTGAAGTACTGGGTATTTATGTGCTTGCAGGATTTCTCTTCCAGCTCTTTCTTGAACAGTTTTCGCAGGGGATAGAACATGGCCATATCCATACCGACAGTGATCACGGCCAGCACAATCATCGTTTTCCAATCGGTATTATGTTCAGTCTATGTCTTCATGCTTTCCTTGAGGGCATGCCACTTGCAGCAACACATCAGACTGAACTAGCACTAGGTATATCCATCCACCACATTCCGGCAGCATTTGCATTGGGAAGTATCCTAATAAGCACACATTTAAAGAAAAACACCATCCTCATTACACTAGCTTTATTTGCGGCAATGACCCCTTTTGGTTTTTTGCTGAGCAAAGCCATCAGTGCAGGTGAAGTAGGCAATATCCAGCAATATTTTGATAAAATCATGGCCGTGGTTATTGGTATCTTCTTGCACATATCGACAACAATACTTTTTGAATCGGGTTCCATTGACCATCATAAATTCAATAAAAAGAAAATGATTGCTGTGATAGCCGGTGTTGCTATAGCACTCGGAAGTTTCTTATTTGTCGGAGAACATGATCATGGGCACGATCAACACCAACAACCGCATGATCATGAACATCATGACCATGCGCATTAATTTCTTTAGCCGCGAAGTTTATCCAACAGTGCACTTAACGTCATTGCCTCTTCTTCGCTTATTCGATCGGGTAAAAGATCCTTCATTAACATATCCTCATCCAGATTCTTAAGAATCTCTTGACCCTTCTCGGTGATAAACAAATCCACAGCCCGTTTATCTCCCCCCGATTGACAACGTGAAACCAATTCTTTGGAAACCATGCGATCAATCATACGCGAAATATCCGGTGTAGTGCTCAACATTCTTGATTTAATCAGATTATTGGTTGCAGGCTTGGGATATTGGCCCCTCAATATGCGCAAGACATTAAACTGTTTCAAAGTGATCCCTTCTTTGGCAGCACGCTGTTCAAGCTCATTGTTAATCCAATTGTACGTATATAGAATATTTACCGTACAACGATGCCATTCATTGCTGAATTTACTTACTTTGATTTCGTCCTCAATCTTCATTCTGGTTGATAATTAATCGTTCTGGATAGTAAAGATAGCTGTTTTTTACTAAATACATAACTATGACATTAGAATCATTCTAAATGGTATAAATTCTGTATATTTGAAGAATTCAAAAAAACAGGCAGATGCGTAATAGAACTAGCTTAGATAAGCTAAAAAAAGGGGAAAAGGCGGTAATTATAGATTTTGATTCGCACGAAATTCCAGCTAAATTTTTCGAATTGGGGTTTATACCTGGTACTGAGATAGAAGTGAAACATATCGCTCCTTTAGACGGTCCCATATGTCTAAATATTAGTGCTAATAACGCCTTAATTGCTATCCGCAAATCAGAAGCTAAAGTCATCCTTATTGATCAGAAATAATGAATAACCCGATTATTGCACTTTTGGGTAATCCAAATGTGGGTAAAACATCGCTATTTAACCGGATTACAAAATTAAATCAGAAAGTAGGAAATTATCCCGGTATTACAGTCGAAAAACGTGAGGGGCAAGTAAAAGCCAACAACAAAATTTATCGTATTATTGATTTACCGGGAACATATACCCTGTTCCCAAGCTCACTGGACGAAGAAGTTGTATTCAACACTTTAGTCAACAAAGAAAGTAGTTTCAGACCAAATCTTGTTGTTGTCGTCGCTGAACCTACGAACTTAAAACGGTCTATTATTCTTTATCAGCAGGCCCGGGAACTCGGTCTGCCGGCGATCTTTGTCATCAACATGATCGATGAAGCCAAAGAAAAAGGAATTACCATAGATGTTCAAAAACTTGAACACTTATTAAACACAAAAGTATACGAAACCAACGCCCGTACGGGGCAAGGTATCGATCAGCTGATCAAAAACTTTGATGCTGTTCCGCCGATGTATATTAGCAAATTCAGCCTACCAAAGGAAGCCGATGCTGCACTGGAAGAAGCCAAACGCCTTTTTCCCCTAGATACCGAATACCACACTTGGCAATATTTAGCAAAGGGTGAGGTATCCTTTTTATCAAAAGAAAAAAATCAGGCCATTCAACAACTCCGTGACAAATACCAATTGCGGGCCGAAAAACTACAAAAAGAAGAAGCCATATTACGTAGTAAATCCTTAGATAGCAGTCTTGCTGACCTCTATGTAAAAGATGAAGCTTCCAATAAAAACAAAACCAATGCGATCGATAGCATCTTGCTTCACCCAATCTTTGGCTATGTCATTTTCTTTGGAATTCTTTTTCTGATCTTCCAGGCAATTTATACCTGGTCTGGACCAGCCATGGATTTTATCGATGGTTTATTTGGTGATCTTGCAGCCTATACACAAACAGCACTTCCTGCAGGACCTCTGACCGATTTGCTCAGCAATGGTATTATCAAAGGTATCGGGGGAATTGTGATCTTCATTCCGCAGATTGTTATTTTATACATCTTTATCTCGATCATGGAAGAAACGGGCTATATGAGCCGTGTTGTTTTCCTGATGGACCGCTGGCTGCGTCCCTTTGGTCTGAATGGAAAATCAGTGATTCCATTGATTTCTGGAGTGGCCTGTGCTGTTCCTGCGGTCATGTCTGCACGTAACATCGAAAATAGCAAAGAAAGACTGGTCACGATTCTGGTAACACCTTTTATGACCTGCTCAGCACGTCTCCCCATTTATATCGTTCTGATCGGACTGGTGATACCAGACACGAAATTAGGGGGCTTTCAAATACAAGGTATTGTATTGTTTGTGATGTACCTGCTTGGAATATTCGCAGCCCTGCTATCCGCAATTATTCTGACGAAGGTTATCAAATCAAAACACAAATCATTTTTAATCTTTGAACTCCCCACCTATAAAACTCCTGACTGGAAGAATGTTGCTTTAAATGTCTGGGAAAAAGCATCAAGCTTTGTCTTCGGCGCAGGTAAAATTATTTTAGCCATTTCTGTTATACTCTGGGCATTAGGTAGTTTTGGTCCAAACGACAAGTTTAGCCAAGCAGAAGAATATGTAACAAAAAATAACCCCAACCTGTCCGAAGCAGATTTGGAGCATGAAGTTTCATCTTATCGTCTGGAACACTCCTTCCTTGGCTATCTTGGCATGGCTATTGAACCTGTTGTTGAACCATTGGGCTATGACTGGAAGATGGGAATTGGTCTTATTTCTTCTTTTGCTGCCCGTGAAGTGTTTGTGGGAACCATGGCCACTGTATACAGCCTTGGTGACGAAGTGGATATCGAAGATGAAGCATCTAAAACAACGGTATTAGGTAAAATGAAAAGCGAAATTAACCGGAATACCGGCTTACCTGCTTACAATCTGGCTTCTGGCGTATCCTTATTGCTATTTTACGCATTTGCTATGCAATGTATGAGTACAATAGCGGCCGTAAAAAGGGAAACAGGCTCCTGGAAATGGACTTTAATACAGCTTGGTTTTATGACAGGCTTGGCCTATTTCAGCGCCTTAATTGCTTATCAACTTTTAAAATAAAAAGCTATGGATAATTTAACAGTACAATATCTCATCGTAGGAATTCTCGTTTTGGCGGCTGTGTGGTATGTCGTTAAAAACGTCCGAAAATCATTAAAGGGCAAGTCAAGCTGCTCGAAAGGCTGCGGATGTGACTGCAGCGTAGAAAAAACACAAAAAGCAAATTAATCTGCCTTTTTGAGTAGCATTTACAAATAAGATTTCGTTATTAGTTAGAGTGGCCAAAAATCACACTAGCTACTAATTCATAAAGCGCCGTATTTCCAAATTACGGCGCTTTCTATTTCATAGTCAAACATGGTCTCCGCCATTGTTTATAAAAAAACAACGAAATACAGTAAAACCACAACAGAATGTGCACAAATACCTAAGTGTTTTATTAACTTTATGCGCTTAGGGCAAAAGATGCGCTGGGAGTCACGTTATTCGTCGGCACATTATACAGCGGCAGCAATTTTGACCAATTCGATTCTGGTACGGAGTAAAGTCTTCACAGGTTTTCCCTGCCAAGGATCGGTCAAAACAGACTAATAACCGTATTAACCATACACATGGAGAAACAGAACAATAAGGAAGAATTAAAAAGAGGACTTCAAAATAGACATATTCAATTAATTGCACTGGGTGGTGCAATCGGAACGGGCTTATTTCTAGGTATCGGAAAGGCTGCCACACTAGCTGGGCCAGCTGTTATCCTCGGCTATGCTTTCGCCGGAATTATTGCTTTTTTTATTATGCGCCAATTGGGCGAGATGGTCGTTGAGGAGCCTGTTTCAGGAAGTTTTAGCTACTTCGCCAATAAATATTGGGGTTCTTTTGCGGGTTATGCTTCAGGCTGGAACTATTGGGTTCTGTATATCTTGGTGAGCATGGCCGAACTCACAGCAATAGGTGTTTATGTGCAGTTCTGGTGGCCTGAAATACCTCTATGGGCATCAAGTTTATTTTTCTTCTTTGCAATCAACGCCCTTAATCTTGCCTCTGTCAAAATTTATGGCGAGACGGAATTTTGGTTTTCCATTATTAAGGTTATTGCGATCATCGCGATGATTGTTTTTGGTGTTTACCTGCTTCTAAGCGGTACAGGAGGCGAGCAAGCAAGCCTCAGCAACCTGACTTCACATGGCGGTTTTTTCCCAAAAGGCTGGTTTAGCCAAACTGCGGACGGCAATTTTGAAGGCCTCCTTTCGGCAATGGCTTTGATTATGTTTTCTTTTGGTGGCCTGGAATTGGTTGGTATTACTGCTGCTGAAGCTGAACACCCCGAAAAGAACATACCGAAAGCAACCAATCAGGTGATCTATCGGATCTTGATCTTTTACGTCGGTGCTTTGATCATTCTTTTCTCTTTGACACCATGGACAAATATCACCGCAGATACGAGTCCCTTTGTACTTGTTTTTGATAAACTCAATGGATTTGAATTTACCATCTTTGGAAAGACTTTTTATTTCACTAAAATTATCGCAAATGCGTTAAATCTTATTGTGCTTACAGCAGCGTTGTCGGTTTATAACAGCAGTGTATATAGTAACAGTAGAATGTTATATGGTCTTGCAGAACAGGGTAATGCCCCTCGTTTTCTTTCAAAACTCAACAAAAATCATGCGCCGATCAATGCAATCTTGGTCTCGGCTCTGTTTGCAGCTGTCTGTGTATTTATCAATTATGTGGCACCCAAAAATGCACTGGAGATTCTAATGTCGCTGGTGGTGTCTTCACTGATTATCAACTGGGTAATGATCTCCATTACACACTTGTATTTCAGAAAAAATAAACTCGACGCGCATTTACGGACCAAGTTTCCATCCTTTCTATATCCCCTAAGTAACTATATCTGTCTGATCTTTTTGATCGCTGTACTTGGCATCATGTGGATAACAGGAATGAAACTTCCGGTAGAATTGATCCCTGCTTGGCTTATATTACTCTATGTGAGTTATCTTTTGATCAAAAGAAAGAAATCTTAGTTCACAGAACCTCGATCCTATCAATAAAAAAAGCCTGATTCATTGCATGAATCAGGCTTTTTTGCTAAAATTTAATACAGATATTCCTCCTCGAGAACAGCAAATTCATAATTGTCGCTCCAACCATCTAAAACAAGCCCAGCTGCGTGCCTGCATCGGGTAAGCGGAAAAGATCCCTTCTCAAGGATGGAAGTGTCCCATTATTCATATATTTCTTGACGGAAAGCTTGAATAAATGCTGTAAACTCTCGGCCATATGGCCATCCCCTTTTATCCTCCTTCCAAAATCGGTATCGTTAATTTTTCCACCATGGCAGGCTTCAATCCAATGTAATACCTTTTCAGCACGGTCAGGATAGTTCTGATAAAGCCAATCTTTAAAGATACCACCAATCTGTCCATTGAGCCGTACGATGGTATAAGAGGCCGTAATTGCTCCCGCATCTGCTCCCGAACGAATCAAATCTGAAATCTCATCACTATTGATCCCAGGAACGATGGGCGCCATCATCAGCATGACGGGTACACCTATCTCTGTCAATCCCTCGATCAGTTTCAACCGGGCCGATGCCGTTGCAGTACGTGGTTCCATTTTCTGACGTACCTCCTCGCGCAACGAATTGATGGTTACTGCAACGGAAACCAGATTGCGTGCTGCAAGCTCACGCAAAAGATCAAAATCCCGCCGCATCAGTACATTTTTGCTGATGATAGAGACCGGATGCTGGTATTTGACCATTAATTCTAAAAGCGAACGTGTGATACCCAGCTTCCGTTCAATAGGTTGATAACAGTCTGTATTGCCTGAAAGCATAATCAAATCGGGCTGATAGCTCGATTTTCTAAACTCCTGTTCGAGAAGCTGAGCCGCATTATGTTTTACTAAGATCTTACGTTCAAAATCCAATCCCGCACTGAACCCCCAATACTCATGCGAATTGCGCGCATAACAGTAAATACAGCCATGTTCACAGCCCTGATACGGATTAATGGATCTTTCAAAACGGAGATCCGGACTATTTGACTTAGAAATAATGGATTTTGGATGAGTCGGAATAAATTGTGTTTTTTCGCCCCCCAAAAACTCCTCATCCAACCCTTCAACATGCTCCTGCACGTATTGGTTAGAAAAAAATTTGTTATTGGGATTGATCTGTGCCCCTCTACCCTTAAAATATTCTGACGAATTCATAAGTTAAAATTACTAAAATTATTAGTAATAACAAATTAATATTTCTCAATATTTATAGTGGAAAGTGAATATCTTCGAATTTGAAGCCCAAATAAGTCGCATTTTAAACCAAACAAAAAATCCCTATACTGTCGTTACAGTATAGGGATTAAAATTCTTATGCTAGATCTCAGGTCAGATTCCTATTATTTCATTAAGAAACCACCACCGAGTAGATCATTGCCTTCATAAAAAACGGCCGATTGCCCTGGGGCAATACCTTTTACATTATGCACAAAGTCTATACGCACTTTGTCACCTTCTTGGGAGATGGTCGACAAAGCACCAGAATCTTTATAACGTACCTTTGAAATTGCTTCCATCGGTTGATCCAGTCCTGCATATTTCACAAAGTTCACATTGCGAACGTACGCGTGTGACTTTTCAAGTTCGTGTTCTTCACCCAATACCACCGTATTACTTTCTGGAAGGATTTCGATCACAAACATCGGTTTACCTAAGGCAATACCTAAGCCTTTACGTTGACCGATGGTGAAATAAGGGTAGCCAATATGTTTACCGACGACGGTACCATCAGAAAGGATAAAATTACCCGGACCAATTTGTTGATCCAAAGTAGGCACCTTATGTCTCAAGAATGCACGGTAATCGTTGTCAGGAACGAAGCAGATTTCGTAACTTTCAGATTTATTGGCCAATTCTTTTTGTCCCATATCCAAAGCCATCTGACGAATCTCCTTTTTTGTGAAAGATCCCAACGGAAATTGTGTGCGCGCAAGGTTCTCTTGTGAAACTCCCCACAAAACATAAGACTGATCTTTATTTTCATCCTTACCTTTGGAGATCACATAACGGCCATTGTCGTGCATACGAATATTTGCGTAATGTCCTGTAGCAATAAATTCACAGTCTAATTTGTCAGCGCGTTTCATTAAAGCCTCCCATTTGATGTGGGTATTACACAATACGCATGGGTTAGGCGTGCGTCCAGCAATATATTCTTCTACAAAATTATCAATCACAAAATCTCCAAACTCATCACGTATATCTAATATATAATGAGGGAAACCATAGTTTACGGCTAATGTACGAGCGTCATTGATACTATCAAGGCTACAACATCCGGTCTCTTTCGACGAACCACCTGCGGATGCATAATCCCATGTCTTCATCGTGATACCGATAACTTCATATCCTTGTTCGTGGAGCATGACAGAAGCAACGGAGCTATCTACCCCTCCACTCATTGCAACTAAAACTCTTCCTCTTTTACTCATCTCTAATTATTGAAATGCAAAGATACAGCTTATTCCTTTTTCTATATGTTAGTTTCTTGTAATTTTATCTCGATCAAAATCAACACGTTCGAAAAAAGTACGAAAATAATCTGCATAAAAGTTTTAGAATTCAAATTATCGGACTATATTTGCATCGCAATAGGGGAACAAACCCATAGCAAAAAAGCGGTGCCATAGCTCAGCTGGTAGAGCAAAGGACTGAAAATCCTTGTGTCCCTGGTTCGAACCCAGGTGGCACCACGCTTCAATCTGATGATCACAGATTTAAATAAAAGGTCAACTGGTGCCATAGCTCAGCTGGTAGAGCAAAGGACTGAAAATCCTTGTGTCCCTGGTTCGAACCCAGGTGGCACCACAAAAAAAGCTTGTTCATTGAACAAGCTTTTTTTGTTTTAGCTAACTGCATTTCATATAACTTCCCCTTCATCTCTGCTATATAGAACATTCACCATGTCCCTACTGCCCGAGTTCAATGACGATTTTTTCACTGATTGAAGGACAGTATCTAAAAACGATCATGGATTTTGGAAATGAACCGGAGTTGTCACTTTAAAAACCACACAAGTTTAATTTCCAAAATCCAATCGCTGCTCTGCTAGGATTCAGCAATAATAGAGCGATCCAGATGCACATAACCACCGTCCACATGAATCAATTGGCCAGTTGTATGACTTGACTTGTTAGACAGCAAAAAGACTGTTGTATCGGCGATTTCTTCTGCTGTCGTCATGCGATGCTCCAATGGAATGCGATCCGTAATTTTCTTCAAGGTCTCCTCCGGATTTGATAAGGTTTGAATCCAGGTATCGTATTGCGGAGTTGCACATTCTGCCACGATAATGGCATTTACACGAATCGAGTAAGGCAACAATTCTACAGCCCACTCGCGTGTAAGCGCATTGCGTCCACCATTGGATGCCGCATAAGCCGAGGTATTCCCCTGTCCCGTTTCACCAGTTTTGGACGAAATATTCACGATACTACCTTTAGAAGCTTTCAACGCATCCAAGGCATGATGTGCCATGAGGTAGTAGTGAATTAAGTTCTTATGCAGGGAAGCAACAAATTTTTCATAATTACCTGATGCTAATCCAACACCATCATTTTGTCCGGCATTATTCACCAAGCCATCAATGCGACCGTATACTTCCAATGTCTTTTGAACGGCTCTTTCACAATCTTCGGGTTTAGACAACTCTGCTTCAATACAGAGTGCATCCACACCAAATTGCTTGATTTCTTCCTTGACTTTTTCATTATCCGCCTGTTTACGACCAACAATGACCGGAATAGCCTGTTCTTTAGCTAACGCATGAACTACGGCCCGCCCGATTCCTTTTGCTCCGCCGGTAACAATAACAACTTTATCTCTTAAATGAAGATCCATAATACTTTTATTGAATGGTTTGTTTCATTGATTGTGATTAACATTCGCAACAATGAACTCGTTCTCTGGTTATTGATTAATTTATATTGGCGTTATTCAGCCCATTTATCCGGCTTCATGGCCAATAAAAAACTTCAGCATGTTATTTTTCCCTTTCATAACATGCTGAAGTTTTTCTTTTTAAAGATTATACACGCGTATAGCGTTCTCTGCCCAAAATGCGTTCTTCTCTGCAGCTGTAAATTGCCCCAATTTATCTTCAACTATAGCAATACTTTCTTCGTAAGATGCCGCCAATAGACATACCGGCCAATCTGACCCATACATAATGCGCTCCTTTCCAAAACGTGCAAAGATATGCTCCAGATATTGTTTAAAATCATCAAGCTTCCATCCCTCCCAATCGGCCTCCGTTGCAAGTCCAGAAACTTTACATACAACATTCGGAAAAGCCGATAGCGCATCGATAAACGTTGCCCACTCATCAAATGCCTTCGACTTGATTGGCGGTTTGGCAATATGATCCAACACAAATTGGAGATTTGGATTTTGCTGCACACAATCTAGCGTTGCTGCATAATGACGTGGACGGATGAGCAGATCATAAGTATAACCATAATCTGCCAATGCCTTCAGTCCATTTAGTACGGCAGGGCGGATAAGAAAATCAGGATCCGCTTCTCCTTCAACAATGTGACGAAATCCTTTGATGACCGTATCTGATTGATAGCCATCCAACTGTTGTCGAATATCTGCTGCTTGAAGATCAATCCAGCCCACAACGCCTTTAATAAAAGGATAATCATTAGCCAGCTGAACCAAATAAGCAGTCTCTTCTTTGGATTGATCTGCCTGAACAGCAACACTCCCTCCGAATCCATTTCGTTCAAGCACAAACTGAATATCTAAAGGGCTGAAATCACGTCTTATGACCTGCATTTCTTCGGTAATCCAACTATCTCTAATTGGGTCGAATTTCCAGAAATGCTGATGGGTATCTATACGCATAATGAAATGAAAACCTGATGAGCAATTAATTTTTTGAATACGCTACAACAGTCTGACGGGACTCCCCAAGACCATCTGCTCCTAACTCGATAACATCGCCAGGTTTCAAGTAAATCGGTGGATTAAATCCTAACCCAACACCTGCAGGTGTACCTGTTGAAATAACGTCGCCAGGCAACAAGGTCATAAATTTAGAAACATACGATACCACATGTGCTACCGAAAAGATCAAATCCTTGGTATTGCCATCCTGATAGGTTTTTCCGTTTACCTTTAACCATAGACGCACATTGTTGATATCTTTGATTTCCTCTTTTGTCGCCATGAAGGGTCCCATTGGTGCGAAAGTATCACATCCTTTTCCTTTATCCCAGGTACCGCCACGCTCCAACTGATACTCACGTTCAGAAACATCATTGTGCAACACATAACCGACCACATAATCTAAGGCCTCATGCTCTTCTACATAAGAGGCTTTTTTACCGATCACGATACAGAATTCCACTTCCCAATCTGTTTTTAGAGAATCTTTAGGAATCATCACATTATCGTATGGACCTACCAACGAAGTGGTCGATTTCATAAAGATGATCGGTTCAGCAGGAATAGGTGCATTGGTCTCCTTTGCATGGTCTAAATAGTTCAATCCAATACAAACAATTTTGGATGGACGGGCAAAAGGTGCTCCGATACGCTCGCCTTGAGGAACTTCAATCAACTTACCTTCATTTGCCTTCACAAATTCTTCTAAACGAGCTACACCATCCTCAGCAAAAAATTGCTCATTGTAATCACCACCAAATGCGCTTACATCGTAATTTACGCCATCGATCTGAACACCGATTTTCTCTTTGCCTTGAGCTCCAAAACGTATTAATTTCATTTTTATAGTATTGAGATAATAGATATTTTATTTTTAGCTTTTTAATTGTTCAATTTAATAAAACCACCATCAATTGGATAGTCATTTCCAGTAATAAAGCCCGCGTCGTCACTACACAGGAAAAGTGCTAATTTGGCAATTTCCTCCGGTTGTGCCATGCGGCCTATTGGCTGGCTTGCGGATAATTTCTCAAACATTTCTTCCTCTTTTCCAGGATAGTTTTTCGCGATAAATCCATCCACAAATGGCGTATGTACACGTGCAGGCGAAATGCTATTGCAACGAATACCGTAGGCCATGTAATCCCTTGCAACAGACATTGACATCGCGTAAATAGCACCTTTGCTCATCGAATAAGCAAAACGATCCGTGATACCAACCCATGCAGCGATGGATGCTAGATTAAGGATTGCTCCAGAACCCTGCGCTTTCATCATCGGCACGATAGCATGCAATGCATTGTAAGCGCCCTTAACATTCACATTAAAAACACGCTCAAAATCTTCTGATTGACAATTTTCCAAATTACCAACATGAGCAATACCTGCATTATTTACTAAAATATCAATTTTTCCGATATTTTGCGCTATAGCAGTAATTTCTTGCTGGTCAGTTACATTACAACGATTAAACACAGCCTGACCACCCAAAGCCAAGATCTCACCAACCACCGCATTACCACCGTCTTCATTCAAATCCAGAATATGAACTTTTGCTCCTTCTGCAGCAAATTGCAAACTGATCGCACGGCCTATCCCACTACCACCACCGGTAATTACAGCTACTTTTTGTTCTAATTTTCCCATTGTTATTTAATTGTTAATGTCAATACCAAATCTGCTTCATCTGTCGATGTTGGCAAATCCACGCGTAGACTATTGTTCTTATGACTAAACTTAATCTCTTTCTTTCCGATAAATGTGCTTACTTTTTTCACCTGATAAGGCAGGTTATTGATCAACAATTCCTTTTTATCCGTTTTAAACACATGTAGATACACCTGGTTTCCTTTTTTTGTCAACGCATAATCGTCTGTTGGCGACACAGCTCCCCCCTCTGTTCCATAGATTGTTTCACCATACAGCGATAGCCATTTTCCAAGTTCTTTCAAGCGCTCCTGTTGATAGTCCTGAATCTCGCCGTTCGGCATTGGACCTACATTGAGCAATAAATTGGAACCATGACCAGCTGCCTTGACCAGGTATTTCAACACTTCCTGAAAAGATTTTCGTGTCCGATCTTTCAGCTCAAATCCCCACGATCCTGCAATTGTTCCACATACTTCCTTCGGCAATTTCCCAACATCATGCGCTTTCGTGCCGAACCCAGTGGTATTCTCCCCAGGCAAATCACGTTCGAACATCTGAAAATCTTCACCTTCAAATGGTGCCAAATGGTGATTGTTACCGACCAAACATTGCGGCTGTAACTTATGAATCAATTCATAGATTTCTTTGAAATGCCAATCTTCATTGGGCTTGTCCCAATGACCATCAAACCAGATCCCATCGATCTCGCCATAATTGCTCAACAGCTCCGTTAATTGGCTTTTCATAAACTGGACATAATGATTCCAATCCCCTTTTGTTGAATCGCGGCCCGCAATGCCGCCGCCCGTTTTACCAACGGGTAGATAATCATCCCGGTGCCAATCTAAAAGCGAATAGTAGAACATCACTTTTATCCCTTCAGCATGGCAAGCTTCCACCAACTCTTTCACAATATCGCGTTTGAAGGGAGATTTCTTCACCACGTTATAGTCCGAAATCTGGCTATCCCACATCGAAAATCCATCATGATGTCTGGTGGTAAAGGTGATATACTTTGCTCCGGCCTGTTTAAATAACTTCGCCCATTCTTTCGCATTGAAAGAAATTGGATTGAAAAATTTAGGTAGCAATGCATATTCATCCAAACTGATATTTTGGTTGTTCATGACCCATTCACCATCTCCCAGCACACTATATACCCCCCAATGGATAAAAACTCCAAACCGAGATTGTTCGAACCATTCCCTATTTTTTAGATTTTCGGGACTCGGTTGATAATGTTGCTGGCTATAGCTCGCGGATACAGATCCCATCAGCAAGACCAAACCACAGATTACATGTTTAAGTTTCATATGTAAATAATTAGTTGTCATGGATTTTCAATAAACTTATTATACTCAACTACAATGAAACACCTCTACGCCATGGAATGAAATCGTCTTGACCCAACAACACCGCTTTTGGTTTCACTTCACCGGAAGCAACTTCTATCACATAATCCAAAATACGGTGTGCAGCCTCCTCAATAGTCTCTGTACCTTCGATAATGGTACCACAGTTCAGATCCAGGATATCGGGCATTTTCTCAAAAGTTTTGGTATTTGTCGAAAGTTTCACAACGGGTGTAATCGGGTTACCTGTAGGTGTACCTAGGCCCGTCGTAAACAAGACGATATTGGCACCTGCGGCCACCTCTGCAGTGGTACTTTCCACATCATTACCAGGAGTACATAGTAAGTTTAACCCCGGACCGTTGGCCAATTCAGGATAGTCAATCACCGCTGCAACAGGCGAGGTTCCTCCTTTTTTGGCTGCCCCTGCAGACTTAATCGCGTCAGTAATTAAGCCATCACGAATATTGCCCGGAGAAGGATTCATATAGAAACCCGAGCCATCAGCTTCGGCTTTTGCATTATAAGTACGCATCAGCGACATAAAACGCTCCGCAGTTGGCTCATCGATACAACGATCACTCAACTCCTGTTCCACGCCACATAATTCAGGGAACTCCGCCAGAATCACCGATCCGCCTAAAGTCACCAAAATATCCGATACAAAACCGAGCGCAGGATTGGCAGAGATACCCGAGAATCCGTCCGAGCCACCACATTCCAGTCCAATACACAATTTGTCCAATGTCGCTGGTTTGCGCTCATTTTTATCAGCTTGCATCATCCCCGCAAAAGTTGCCTTAATAGCCTTTTGCATAAGTTCCTTTTCAGTTCCTTCTTTCTGCTGCTCGAAAATATATAGCGGGCGATCAAAACCCGGGCTTCGCTTTTCAATTTCCGCCTTCAGAATTGAAGCTTGCGCATGTTGGCATCCTAAACTCAATACGGTTGCCCCCGCAACATTCGGATGGGTAATATAGCCAGCCAACAGACCACATAAAGCATCCGAATCCATACGTGTTCCACCGCATCCCATCTCATGATTCAAAAACTTGATTCCATCGACATTTTTGAATAAGCGTTCCTGCTCACTGGAAGTCGAATTAGCAAGTAGATCCTGACTGAGAATCGCATTTACATCGGCACCAGACTTATATAAACCAATGAGGTCTTCTACCTCAGAGACATAATTATTCGCTTTTACTTTATAGCCCAGCTTCTCCTCAAAAGCAGCTTTCAAGGTCAATACATTTCTATTTTCGCAAAAAACCAACGGGATAACCAACCAGTAATTGGCAGTTCCAACAGTCCCATTTGAACGGTGGAATCCATTGAACGTTTTATCTTTAAACGCAGAAACATCAGGTTTTGTCCAAGCTGTCTTGCGGTTCCCCATTCTAAAATCTTCCGACGCATGGCGCAAGTTTTCAGTCGTAATGAGTTCCCCTTCAGCTAAAGATGTATTCAATTTCCCAACCAGAACACCGTACATTAATATCTCGGTATCTTGTTCCATTGGCTGTATGGTGAATTTATGTTTGGCAGCAACAGCTTGCTTTAATGTAAATTCCTTACCCTCAAAAACAACCGTTGTTCCTGCTGCCAAGTCCTGTAATGCAACAAGGACATTATCCATCGGATGGATCTGTAAATAGCGCTGTATAGCCATAATTATACTAATTCAAATATTTTGGTCATCATTACCCATTTCTCCCCCGGTTTTGCCCCCGGAATAGCCGCCTGATATTTCCACATCAATTGTTCCCACTCCTGCACTTTTTCATTGGCAGCATCCATAGCCGATTTTTTCTCAAATGAAAAGTTTTCGCCTACCTCCATGTTCATAAACAATCTATTTTCAAAACGGTAGATCTCCATCTGCAGAATACCTGCATCCAGAATCGAGCGTTTTATTTCCGGCCACACTTCACGGTGGTAATCCTCATATTCCTTGATCAATTGTGGATCGTCCACAAGATCCAAAGCCATGACATATCTTTTCATTATTAACTAATTAATGTGATTTAAGATTTTCCGTTTCCGCAATACTGACATTTCTATTTTGGAAAGCAAACAACAAGACAACAATAAAACAGACCAATGGTACAAAATAACCATATTGGAAATGTCCTGTTTTATCGGAGATAAAACCTAATATTGGAGGCAACAATGCGCCACCAACAATAGACATAACGATCAAACTAGACGCTGATTTAGTATCGGCACCGATACCTTGTACACCAAACGCGAATATTGTCGGAAACATAATGGACATAAAGAACGCAATGCCAATCAGCGCATATAGGGTCTGAATACCCGATCCGAAGATGACAAATAGGGATAGAACGATCGCTATAGCGGAATAGATGATCAGGAGCTTGGATGCAGACACAAAACGCATAAAAAATGTACCGATAAACCTGCCCAACATAAAAGCCAATCCAGCAAACCCAGCATAGTCGGCACCATCCTTACCCGATATGCCGGCAGCTTCTGTAGCATATAATACGAGGAAGCTTAAAATACAAACTTGTGCTCCCACATAGAAAAATTGAGCCACCACTGCCCAACGCACATTTTTATGACGCAACGCATGAAAAAAACCAGCTCGACCTTCTTCCTCAGCATCTTTGATATCAGGTAATCTGGTAAAGAAAAACAACGCAGCAATCAATAAGATCAATATCCCTAGTACCACATAAGGCAATTTCACAGCAGCTGTTTCCGACTGAATATACGCCATCTTTGCCTGCTCAGCCATTTGCGCCAGTTCTTCCTGTGATTTAGGCTCATGTGATAAAATAAATTTTCCTCCAAAAATCGGAGCAACAAAGGCCGCTAACCCATTAAAGGACTGCGCAAAATTAAGTCGCTGTGCCGACGAAGCTGGATCTCCCAAAATCGCTACATACGGATTTGCTGCAGTTTCCAAAATCGTAAGACCACAGGCTACAACGAACAAGGCTCCCAAAAAGAAAACATAACTTATCGTATTGGCCGCAGGTACAAAAAGAAAACAGCCAATGGCAAAAAAGATCAATCCGATCAGAATACCAGCTTTATAGCCATATTTTTTCATGATAATTCCAGCAGGAATCGCCATCACAAAATAAGCGATAAATACAGCCGAATCGACTAAGGAAGCCTGGAAATGGGATAAACTAAACGCATTCCTCAAATGCGGAATTAAGATTGGATCAAGGTTATGAATAAATCCCCAAAAAAAGAACAAGGATGTCACCAAAATCAAAGCAAATGCGTAACTCTTTTTATTCGTCATATTTTTCAAATGGTTATAAGTAGTTATTTAATGTAAAATAAGCTTAAAAATGCTAGACAATATTCAAGTATATTATCAAATTATTAAGCTATATTACCATAGCTAAACTGAATTATGTAACTTTACTGCATATATTTCATAATTATGAAAGCACAACTGCTTCATTTAAATAGCAATCTTGAGCATTCTTTCAATGCGAGAAGAGACAATACACCCCAGTACCATAATCTTTGGCACTACCACGAAGAACTGGAATTAATTTATTTTGCCAAAGGCTCTGGCACCCAATTTATTGGCGATAGTGTTCGGCGCTTTGAATCAGGCGATATTACCCTTGTTGGTTCAAACCTGCCTCATTATTGGCTATTTGACGAAATTTATCTTCAAGATGAAGGAGCAGAAAGCGCAGATATTCGTGTGCTTCATTTTAAAGAAAACTTTTGGGGAAATGATTTTATTAATTTACCTGAAAATAAATCCATCAAAGACCTTATACGTGTATCCAAAAGAGGCATTTCATTATCGGAGACTAGCCGACTACAAACTGTACAATTAATTGACGCTATCTTGGCAGCAACAGGTACCACACGTATTATTCATCTATTAGAAATCTTACAATATATTTCGGCCGAAGAACAGCATGATCTGTTAACGAGCCCTACTTTTACCATCCAACTGCAAGATCAGGACGCCAACCGCATGCAGATTGCCATGCAATATATCGGTGAAAATTATCGCGACCAGATACGGCTGCAGGAACTAGCGTCCTTAACAGGGATGACACCTAACTCCTTCTGCCGTTATTTCAAATCACAGATCGGAAAAACACTCTTTCAGTTTCTAATTGAAATGCGCGTGAAAACCGCTTGCAATTTATTAATAGAAAACAAACAGACGGTGAAGCAAATCTGCTTTGAATCAGGTTTTCAAAACTTTTCGAGCTTCCATAAATACTTCAAAAATGTAACTGGCACTACTCCACTCAGCTTTCAGCGATCAAAAACTTAAGACTATTTTGCCCAATAAGCTTGAATCTTCCATTAACCGATGGGCTTCTGCAGCCTCCGCAAAAGGAAGAACACGGTATAATGTAGGTTTGAAATCGCCAGCGCTAAGCTTCGGCCATACCTGAGACCAGATATCATCCCGCAGCACTTGCTTAAATTCACGGTCTCTCGCCCGCAGTGTACTACCCGTTAAAACAATCCGTTTTTGCATCAATTTCAGCAAGTTCAATTCAACTTTTGCACCTTCCATCGCATTAATGTAAACCAACCGGCCGTCAGGATTCAATAGACTAATATTTTTCTCAAAATATGAACCGCCAATACTATCTAAAATAACTTCAACTCCCAAAGGCTTCAGCACCTCCAGAAAATCCTCCGTTTTATAATTTATTGCTTTGTTGGCTCCCAATGATTTACAAAAGCTAGCCTTTTCAGATGAGCTGACTGTCGTATATACTACAGCACCAAACAAGGCCGCTAACTGAATGGCCGTACTGCCAATCCCTCCAGCACCACCGTGTACCAAAAAATGATCGCCGGCCTGCAACTTACCTCTTCGAAAGACATTGTCCCATACTGTAAAAACGGTCTCGGGGAGCGAGGCTGCCTCCACAAAATCTAAATGGTCGGGAATAGGCAAACAATGTCCCTGATAGACCTTAGCATAGCTCGCATAACCTCCACCTGCTACAAGTGCACATACACGATCACCAATAGCCCAATCGACCACATCCTTCCCTTTTGCGACTACAATCCCTGCTATTTCCAATCCCGGTATTCGCGCATCCACACCGGCTGGTGCCGGATAGTTACCTTTACGCTGAAAGACATCAGGTCTATTCACTCCCGCAGCCTTTACTTCCACCAAAACTTCAAGTTCACCGATCTGCGGCATCTCCACATCGCGGACTTCCAAAACTTCCGGGCCGCCCGGTTCAGTAATAATTACGGCTTTCATCATGATTTTTTTGGGTATTTCTGTAATCTGATATTGAGCGAAAGCATAAAATAACGGGCCAACCGATTATTCTGAACATCCAGAATATCATTTCCAACGACTGCACGCGAGATACCTGTATTCTGATTCATCAAATCAAATCCTTGAAATCGCAGCATACCTAGATTGTTTCTACCAAAAGTATATTCCATATAGGCGTTAATTATCGTCGGATTGATATTACTCCATGAACTCGAATAACCAGCATTAAATTTTTGAGAAAGCTCAAGTCCCATAGTAAAATGTTTTCCCAAATAAGCTTTAGATCCCAAACCAACAATTCCGGAATGTGCTGTTATATTATCTTGTACTGGCCAGTCGAATGTTGCCCTATTCAAAGAATAGTTCCCATTTAATTCTGCCTCGAAAATATCACTCCAGCTATAACGGAATTGAATCGCCTGTGTAAACAAAAAGTGTCCACCGAAGCTTTTTTTATCATTGATGTAAGAGATATTATTATAATAGTCTGCATTTCCGTTCAAGCTCATCTGCAAGTTGTCCGACAATAATGACGCCGTAAACAAGTAATAACTTTTAACATCATAATAACCTTCTGTATTGCGATAAGTGGTCTTCTGAATCGTCGAATTGGGCTCAATGGTCCGATTAGCTACAATCTTGTCATTCACGAGGTTAAAAGCAAGACTAGCTTCTAAATATTGCCCTCTACCTGTGATGGATTTGCGATATTTAGAGACAATACTATGGGCAAATTCAGATTTCAGATCCTTGTTCCCAACCACAATATTTTGGGTATTGGTATTATCGACAACTGGCTGTATCTGATAGAAGCTCGGCTGATTATTACGGCCATAGTAGTCCATAGAAAGATCTTCTTCTTTTGTAAATTTCCATTTCAATCCGGCAGAAGGTACAAGATTGACATTTGAATAGGACGTTTTTATCAGCTTATCCATCGAACTGCCTGTCAATTCCGAAGGCTGAACCGCAAAACCGAAACTCACTTTCACTTTTTCACTTAAATCTTGCCGATAAATCATGCCGACTTTATTGCTAGCAAAGGAATAGTCGTACTTCAAACTAAGTGAGTCTACCAGTATGGGCCCATTGTTAAAATTATTGTTATTATCAAAAGTGGAGCGACGAGCATCAATCTTGGTATAATCGAAATCGTAATTGATCTCCAAGGTACCACCTAAATCAACAGGCTCCACCAACGACAACCGACTTTGAATATTTTTATTCTCGTTGCTGGAGCGAACCATTTGATTGAGGTAAGTCTCTGTTATCTTGGGTATGTTTGTACTGCTGTCAATCGCTCTATTAAAATCGCGAACCTCCTCATCCTTATCCAGGGAATTAAAATCCGTGTGCAAAGTATAGAGTACCTTTCGCCCGGGCTTGGAAAAACTTCGTACGTAAAAAAGATCTAAAGCCGCTGCGGGACTTTCGGTGCTATTGGCTGCACCATAGTTCCCCGTACTGCTTAATCTGTTATTTTGTATTCGTCTATCTTTTAACGTATTGCTTGTTGAATTGGTCCAAGACAGCTTGGGCGATATTTTAAGCTGATCTTTGGGAGACAGCTTCATATCAAAATCCCAATCCATTTTGTGCGTACGATCGATTGATTTTATTTTATAATCTTCGAAATTACTAATTAGATTATTAGCACCTTTGCCATATCCATAGACCGATTGCAATAGGGAATTTCCCTGAATATAATTATTGCGTTGCGTAAAAGCATATTTACCGCTTGCTGTTACCGTTTTAGAAAGCGGACTGGAAAAGCTACCACCAATAGATCCAATGCGATTGACACCATCCGTAGGATCTGCAAAATCGGCCAGTTCGCCCATGTCTCTTTCCCGCTCACCGCCATTGGGAGAACCGAAAGAGAAGAGGTTTGTATTTGTATTATTAACAGAGGCGATAATGGAATACTCTTTCCCATCATTGAAGCGATTCAGTCCAGCACTACCCAAATAACGATCTACAGAACCGCCTCCCAGTGTCGCTTGACCAAAAGTAATTTTCTTCTTATCGTCTTTGAGAACGATATTCAGGACTTTTTCAGAATCGGTACTTTTAATCCCTTTTGCTGTCGCCTCATCCCCATAAAAATCAATCACCTGTACACTTTTCACAAAATCTGCGGGAAGATTGCGCGTGGCCGTCAGTACATCACCACCAAAAAATTTCTTTCCATCCACCTTGACGGAGGATATGGGCTTGCCAAAGGCATAGACCGAACCATCCCGGGACACCTGTATATTTGGTAATGCTTTGAGAGCCTCTTCCAAGAGTGCCCGACGATCAAACTGAAAGGCATCCAGGTTAAATTGAACAGTATCCTGCTTATATACAATGGGTTTATATTTTAGTACAACCACTTCTTTTAACAGGGATACATGGGGGAACATCGTTAATTTTCCGACATCCAATTTAGCTGTCGTACTATTGTAGAGCGGATAACTCCGTTCCAATATGCTTAAGCCCAACTGGCTGCAACTGATACGAATATCATTACCCTGCACACGACTAAAATGAAAAGAACCTGTTGTGGAGGTGGACGAAAACAAGGTATCGCGGGAACTTGTTAAATGGACACTGACGCCACTTAGGGGTCTTCCTGCCGTATCTACAACAATCCCGTAAACTTCTTTTTTTGACACCTGCCCGAAAGCATTTTTGGGTAAAAAAAACAAGCTCGTTATAGCTAAAAAAAGTACTAACCGGATAATATTCCCGCCCCTTAGTTCCATCAAATAGACTTTGCAATAATACAATTCAATATAAGAATTCTTAAGCTATTAACGTAAAAAGTTGTGATTTTGTATATAAAAAAACGAGCTGTCGGGAAAACAGCTCGTTTTTTTATACTTTTTTAAAAGTTTATTATTCACCTGCAAAGGCAACCTTAACAAGGTGTTTGTCAATTTCCCAACGACCAGTACCGTCTTCACCAATTACATCGAATAATTCAAGGATGCGTCTTGCAACAAATTCCTCTTCCACTTGTTCTTCCAAGAACCATTGTACAAAGTTAAAAGTAACATAATCTTTCGCTTTCGCACATTTATCGGCGATGTTATTGAATTGCTCCGTAACAAACATCTCTTGCTCCAATGTTTGCTCAAATACACCACGGAATGATTCAAAATCTTGAGGAATACCTGTAACTTCCGGAGAAATTGCACGGCCACCACGATTGTTGATATAATTGAAAAGCTTCAACATGTGCTCACGCTCTTCGTTGGATTGCTTCGCAAAAAATTCTGAAGCGTTTTCCAAACCTTGATCGTCACACCAGGAAGACATGGCCAAATATAATGCTGAAGAATGAGCTTCAACTTTAATCTGTGCATTCAATATATTTTCGATTTCTTCTTTCAAAGAAGATTTTAATTTCAATAAATCTTTCATATTTACCTTAAGTTTAATTTCTAAAACATGAACAAGTGAAACACATCATCACCTGATTACATCACAAAGATACAGCAGATTTTCAAAATGTGTATCAAGAATATGCAATACAAATTCAGTCTAAATTAGACAAACAAACCGCAAGTTGTTTAGAATCAATACAATTACAAATACGCGCTATTGATACTTTCAATAAGCCATCAATTAAAACAATAAGTGGCAGAAAGTGCTTAAAATCATTGAATGTCAATAAAACCAGAAGACGGCCTCATTGACACTTATTTAAATTAAAATTAAATAAGGTCTTTCCAAACAAAAAGCGGTGTACATCACAGACGTACACCGCTTTTTCAATTCGTTTATATGTATAGCCTTATGCAAAAACTGCAAATGGCGAAACTTGCAAACAAGTTCTAACGACGCTATTCAGTTCCATCATAAATTTAGCGCCATCTAACAATTCGCGCAACTGAAGTACGTCCTCTACAGCTAAGATGAAACATCTTTCCGTACGGAAAGGCATGATGATTTCAAAATCCGATGAACGTGTTGTATCGTGAAGCATGTGCTCAACATCAATCGCATCGATACGTTTCTTAAACTTCAAAAAATCCGATACGGAGAAAGAGGTTGTTTCATTATTGTATTCCAACCAGAAACAATTTTTGCGGCTACATTGATAAACTGTACCTGTTGTGGTTGAAAAAACTTCCTCAACATTTGCTAACGGACAAACCAATTCTGACATTTCTATTTCCCTTATCATTTAAATCGATCAAAAATAAATATTATTTATAATCAATCCAAGTAAAACAGAAGATTATTTTGATTTAATATAAATAAGCCTTTCGACGAGTAGTGGAAATAAAACCTCCATGATTTCGCCTGCAGCAAATGATGAAAACCAATTGGCGTTTTTTCTGACAATAACAACAAAAATTACACAAAAAAAAGGAGGCCAGTTGCTACTGACCTCCTGTATGTATATCTATGTTTTGATCGTTATTAATCGTATTCTTCTTCCTCTTCTTCTTCCTCTACGGCAAGAACTTCATTACGTCCATTGATAACCGTATTTTTCGTCTTTGTTTTATGTTTGTTAATCTGCCTACGCAAGGATTCTACAGCAATATCTGTCGCCTCCTCAAAGCTTTTCGCTTGCCCTTTTGCAAAAAGCTGGCTTCCTGGGATATTTAATTTAATTTCTGAAATTTTATTTGCCTCATCATCGACATTTTCCAATCGCAGGTAGCATTCGCCACCAATAATGGAATCCAAAAACTGCTCCAATTTTCCTGTTTTCTTTTTGATAAACTCGATTAGCTTTTGATCAGCAGTAAATCGAATGGATTGCACAGTAATGTTCATTTTTCCTCCTTTTTTTAAGCTTTTGGATGAGCTTGTTTATAAATTGACTTCAATCGCTCTGCTGAGTTATGCGTGTACACTTGTGTTGCCGCAAGCCCTGCATGCCCCAGCAGCTCTTTAATTGCATTTAAATCTGCCCCATTGTCCAATAGGGCTGTTGCGAAAGTATGTCTCAAAATATGAGGGCTTCTCTTACCTTGAGTGGAAATCAACGTCAATTGCCGATGTACAATATCATAGATCAGCTTAGCGTAGCCCGGCTTCCCTTCTTTCGTAACGATTAGTAAGCTGTTATTAGTATCAACAAATTGCGTCGCCTTTTGTTGCAAATAGTTTTTCAATTCTTTCAATAAAAGATTATTGATCGGAACCAAGCGTTCTTTGTTCCTTTTACCTAATATAAGAATATTTTTATTAAAAAAATCGATATCCTGTTCCTTAATTTTCAACAATTCGGCCAAACGAATCCCGGTACCGAACAACAATTCCATAACCATATAATCGCGACAGGATTCAAATCCATCCTGCTCCTGTCCCATCTGATCCAATAAACGCACCAGCTTTTCCTTTTCAACGACTACAGGTAGTTTTTTAGCAGTTTTTAACGCTTTGATGAGCGTCATGGGATTTTTCGCGATACACTCCTCACGTTGCAAAAATTTAAAATAAGTTCGCATTGAAGACATACTCCGGTTGACCGAACTTGCATTTTTTCCGGACTCTACCATTTGCGCGAAATAATGGCGTAAATCACGGTATACGATATCCGGCACGGTCAGTCCCTCACGATCCAAAAAAGACCGGAACATCTCCAGCTCATGCTTATAGGCAATAACCGTATGTTCTGAAAACCTTTTTTCAATCTGCAAAAACCGAATAAACTCCTTTTCCAACATATTTTCCCTCGCTATATAGCTTAAATTACAAACTTAAAAGCACAAAAAAAAGGGAAAAGCATTGCTTTTCCCTTTATATTTTAAAATTCTCAGCGAATCAATTAGTTAGCTACATCTTGATTCAAAGATTGTTTGTAAATCGCTTTTTTCACTTGAATGCGACGAGTTACAGATCTCTTTTCGTAAGCTTGACGTGAACGCAACTCTCTTAAAACTCCAGTTTTTTCGAATTTCTTTTTGAAACGTTTCAATGCTCTATCTAAAGATTCTCCTTCTTTTACATTTACGATAATCATGCGTTATATATACCTCCTTTCGCCGCTTTTAAATTTAAAGTGGGACAAAGGTAAGCTATTTATTTTTAAAAAGGAAAACAAAATTACTTTTTATAACAATTCGAATTCTTCCAACAAAATTCTTAACGGTTTCTCCTTAGTACACAATGCTGTATGCCAACCCAATTGTTTTGCTGTCGCCAGATGTTGAGGACTGTCATCAATAAATAAAGTCTCTGCCGGATCCAATTGTTGCTCTTGCATAACCAATTCAAAAATCTCAGCATCCGGTTTGCGCATCCCTACCAAATGGGAGTAATAGGTCTTTTCAAAAAAACCTTCATTGTCGGCAATACCATATTTTTCATGTATATCATTCATACAATAGGCATAATGAATTGCATTGTTGTTACTTAACAAAAAGGTACGGTATCGATCTTTCAACTGGATTAAAATCTCATGATTACCCTGTGGTACACCGATCAGTAAACTGTTCCAGGCCGTATCAATCTGTGCGTCCGTCAGTGCTGGATTTTGGGTTAATTCTCTTATCCCCTCACGAAATTGCATTGAATCAATTTTTCCTTTATCAAAATTATCAAAAAGTGCACTTTGACCATGATGTCCAAATACGGCATCAACATTTTCTATACCTAACTGAGTAAAAGCATCTTTCAATTTTACAAAGTCGATCATAAAGATCACATTCCCATAATCAAGAACAATATTTTTAATTTTTTCCATCGAATTATTTTGAAATATCGATACAAATATCGATAATTGCATCGTCAAAACGGCACAACAGCTGTTTAAATTGACAAAACAAAAGACCTGCTCCTATAGCTCAGTCGGTTAGAGTAGAAGACTCATAATCTTTTGGTCCCTGGTTCGAGCCCAGGTGGGAGCACAGAACAAAAAAGTCGCTTTTCTAAATAGAAAAGCGACTTTTTTCGTTTCTTCGCATCGATTTTCATTATCCATAAAATCTTAACAATGGACGAACGAAAATTCCAGGACTGAAATTAGAGCAATTAGTTAGACAAGCACCATTTCTAAAGTAGCCACCAATTCGTCATAGATCATTAGTAATACATAGCGTAAACTATTTGGTACATAGCCAAAAAATTTCTTAAATGCAGTGGTAAAATGGCTCGCATGCTTATAACCCAGCTGATTCCCAATAAAACTGATCGTCAACCTTCGATCTTTTAATAAATGCTGAGCCCTTTGCATTTTACACTTCAACACAAAATTGAATATGGTAAGTCCATAATAGCTTTTAAAATGCTGTTTAAGATATTGGACATTGGTACCAACTTCTTTAGCAAGTTGATGTATGGTATATGTCTCGTGGAGATTATTCTCGATAAGTAACTTTACCTGTCTAATTTTCTCCACATCTGATTCGCGCAGTTCAAGTTTATTAGGCGACGTCTTGGGCTGTACGGCATCCATCAAGGTCGAAAGAATAAACAATGATTTGGACTTATAAAATGCGGGTAAAAGCAAGCTGCTAACGCTCATTCGCAAAAAATCAGTCGCTTTTACATAGGCAATCCGTGATATATCATCTGAAATTTTCCCCGCATTGATGATGGCTTCATTGATCGCAGTGATGTCCTGTTCAGAAATATCCATTTGCTGAACATAGGAATCCCGATAGAGCAGGGTGAGGCAACGTGAATTCGTATGTTTAGAGCTTATGCTCACCACACTGCTATCCAGACGCAGCAGCATACTGCTCCCCCCTTTCAAAACAATTTTCTTTGAGCCACTTGACAAGCTGCACCCCTCTTCAATGGCTATAACAACAAGATAGCTCTGATTTTCAGGGACAATCTCATGGCTTTCATAAGGATAAACCATCCTTACATTGTAATCGGGATGATCGTATTTAAATGTTCTTTTTTCTGCTTGAAGTAACTCCATCGAATAGAAATTTCCAATAGTATAACTCTTATTTCCGATTACGTTATTCGGTAATTTATATTACCAACTATCTTCGTGAGCTATTTATTTAGACTTAATATAATCAAAGGTATTGAAATCATACTACTTATTCAATTAAACATTAAAAAATGTTAAAAAGCTACTTATTAATCCTATTTCTATTCTTTAGCGCACAATTCCATGCAGAGGTATTTGCGCAAACGAATTTCACGGTAGAAGGGCGTATTTTGGATTTAAAAACCGACGAGCCAATTAGCGGTGTCTCAATTCGTGTAAAAGAAACCAGCAAATCCAATGCGGTAATGACAAGTTCGCAGGGAAGTTTTCGTATTCAACTTCAACGTGGGCAAACTTTAGTTATTTCGCATCTTAATTATACATCTCAAGAAATTCCGGTACGGAGCAACCAATCTAATCTCATCATCCGACTAGCTGGAGATGCACATATGCTATCTGAAGTAACTGTAACTGGTGCCTTGGGGATAAAAAGACAGGCGCGAGAACTTGGTACGTCAGCGCAGTCAGTAGACAACCAAGAATTGAACCTCGGTAAGGTGGTAAATCCTCTCTTAGCATTATCGAGTAAAGTTGCGGGATTAAGAATCAATGCAACAGACCTAACAACGGGCAAAACTGACCCCGGGATTCAAATTAGATTAAGAGGAACACGCTCGTTAAATCGTTCAAAAAATGACCCTATCTATGTGGTAGATGGTGTTCCTCTTCCAGATATCACACGGATTAATCCCAATGATATACAAGATATTACGGTATTGAAAGGAGCAAATGCTGCTGCACTATATGGATCTGAAGGTGTCAACGGGGCCATTATGATCACTACAAAATCAGGTCGGGCAGAAAGAGGTCAAATCAATTATAGCAACAGTACACTATTTTCTAAGGTGTTCTTACTGCCTCCAGCTCAACAAACTTTTGGTCAAGGACAGAATGGTGTATACAGTCCTGTCGCAAATGAATCTTGGGGTGATCGTTTTAATGGCGAAATCAGAGATTTCGGTCTACCGATCAACGGCGTACAACCTACGAAAGTGTATAGTGCACCGAGTAAGGATAATCGCTTAGGATTTTTTGATACTGGTATAACGATGCAAAACGACTTATCATTCTCTTCGGGTGATGATAAAGGTTCTTATTATGTTTCGCTACAGGATGTTCGCATAAAAGGCGTAATTCCTGGTGACAAATCAAGCCGTACAGGTGTTCGCTTTAATGGATCACGTCGATTCAACAAATTGAATACGTCTTTCAATACGAATTACGTTTTCTTCAAAAATAATACAACCAGCGACGGGCCATGGTTATCTGTTTATACACAGCCTGCCAACATTGATTACAAAGATGCCCGTAACTGGGAAGATCCTAGTTCACCAAATCATCCTTTAAACTGGTACAATCCTGTTGCCGGAACAAGAAATCCGATTTTTATGGCCGACAACAATAGAAATACGTCCGACCAGCATACACTAAACTCAAAACTGGAATTCAATTATGAATTTACAGATTGGTTAGATGCTACTTTCCGAACTGGACTCTATTTTCAATCAGAGCCAGGCCGGGTGACAAATAGAAAACTGGTTTCAAACATAGCAACCCGAAATATAAACGGGAGTGTAAATGATACGCATAGGGGCTTTACCCGTTTTAACAATGATTTGATCCTGAATTTTCATAAAAACTTTGGTGATTTCTCTACCAAATTTCTAGTCGGACAAAACGTGAGAATGGATGATACCAAATCAATTAATATCAACGCAGCCAATCTATTATTTGAGGATATTTTCAACCAAGGATCTAGAACTGGGGAATTGACAGGTGGCTCAACTATTACAAAATATCGTTCTTTGGCGACGTACGGAGAATTTACGGCCGGATATAAAAATTATCTTTTTCTAACACTTACTGGTAGAAACGATCAGGTATCGGTACTTGCTCCAGAAAGTAACAGCTATTTCTCCCCAGGTGTGAGCTCTTCTTTCGTATTTACAGATGCAATCGCAGGTTTGCGCGAAAGTAGTGTATTGAGCTACGGTCGTATTTTTACATCTTTTAATAAAACTGGAAATGTGACCTTAGATCCGTATCGTCTGAATCTGAGTTATAGTCAAACCGCAGGTTTTCCATTTGGCAGTTTGGTTGGATTTACCCCATCACTGTCTGAGCCTAACCGATCAATAAAGCCCGAATTTGTTAAATCATTTGAGGTCGGTACACAATTGGGATTCTTTAATGACCGCTTACGGACGGATATCGTTTACGCTTATTCGGACTCGGATGGACAGATATTTGATGCGGGCATTTCCCGGGCAACTGGATTCAATTCGACAATTGTAAATGCTGGTCAGATTATCAATAAGACATTGGAAATAATGGTTAATGGAACCGCCATTAAAAGAAAAGACATGACCTTGCAATTTGGTATCAATTTCAGTTACACCGATACAAAAGCCAAGAATCTGTATGCAGGCGACGAATTTAACATCTTTAGACAAGCCTATGCCATCAAAGGCCTACAATATCCAACGCTACGAATGACAGATTTTAAAAGGGAAAATGGCAAAATCGTTTTGGACCAAAACGGCAATGTTATCCCAGAAGAAAAAGAAACGGTGTTGGGAACGATGGTACCGCCCTATCTGTTTGGATTTAACACCAAATTCAACTATAAATCTTTTACGATGGGATTTCAGGTAGACGCAAGGCTAGGAAGTTGGATGTATTCTGAGGTAATTCCACGGATGTTTGCTGCCGGAACACATCCAGAGACAGCAAAATACGACAGACAGCCCTTTATCATGCCAAATTCTATGGTACGCCTAGCCGATGGCTCGATCGTTGAAAACAATGACATCTACTCCAAAGGCGATAAAGCATGGTGGACAGCATATGGAAATATACAATCGGTCACCGCTGCCAAAGGCGATTATTTAAAACTGAGGGAACTCTATATTGGTTATGATTTGCCCCAATCTTGGCTGGCCAATCAACGCGTAATAAAGAAAGCTAGCATTGGCTTTGTAGGAAATAACCTTTTTATCATTAGGCATTCATCCAATACGATTGGCGACCCTGAAGCGCTCTATAATCAAACGGATGGTTATAACAGCTTCAGACAGATTCCGACCTCAAGATCGATGGGTTTTAATGTCAATATTACTTTTTAACACTACAGAGATGAAATTCACTATTATAAAATCAGCTTTAGTTGCGATGACGTTTTTTACAGCTATTTCCTGTAAGGAATTCCTCGATGTCAATGATAATCCAAATGCGCCAATAAAGGAAAACCTGAGCCTAAATGCCAAACTTCCTGCCGCACTAGTCGTGTCTGCAGTAAATGAGTCTGTACAATTAAATCAGATCGGCGGTTTGTGGGGAGGTTATTGGGGTACTTCAAATGAAGGTGTGAGTGCTTTTACGGCATTAAAGACCTATAACGGTCCTTCGATTAGAGATACAAGGGATGGTATCCCTGTCTGGGAGTCCAGTTACAACAACCTACTGTATTACAAGGAGATTTTGGATCAGGCCAACGCCGAAGATGCAAAATTTTACGCTGGCATCTGCAAAATCATGATGGCTCATCATTATTTTACACTAGTTGACTTTTACAATAATGTCCCATTTGGTGATGCCTTGAATGGATCAACTAATTTACATCCGAAATATGAATCTGGGAAAGACGTATATGCCAAGTCTGTCGATCTCATTACCGAAGGTATTGCAGATATAAAAATCGCATCCTTGTTGCCTACAACAGACGACGTTCTTTTCAAAGGCGACAAAAGCAAATGGGTAAAATTTGGTAATACGCTTAAATTAAGAGCACTACTCCAGCAATCTGAGGTAGCTAGCCAAGAATCCTACATCAAACAGGAAATCCAGAAAATTGTACAGGAGGGTTCAGGATATATCACTGAAAATGCAGCGGTTAATCCAGGATATCTCAATACAGCGACAAAGATGAATCCTTTTTACGAAACATTCTACCGCAACAATGCGGGAGTCGCCGTAGCCAATTATGCGAATATTAGACCTACACAATTTTTGATCAATACCTACCAAAGCTATAATGATCCAAGGCTGCAACAAAACTATACACAGATTTCAGGTGAGTTTAAGGGAGTCATCTTTGGAAACAATACGATAGCTGATGCCTATGCAGCTATTCACACTTCAGCCTTAAAAGGTCCACTGGAGAATGGGAATCAGCCTGCCGGAATTATTAAATCATTTGGTCAAGCCACAGTTCTCGTTTCCCTGGCAGAGGCCGCTTTTTTAGAAGCCGAAGCCATTGAACGTGGATGGATAAGTGGTATTGCAAGTCAGGCCTACGAAAAAGGAATTCAGGCCTCATTTAACTATCTGTTCAACCAAAACAATTACAATGTGCAACCCTACATAAATCAAAAAACGGTTAGTTATTCCGAAGCAAATCATAAGATCGAGCGGATAATAAGCCAAAAATGGCTTGCCCTGCACAACATTAATAATATCCAGGCTTGGAACGATTTTAGACGCCTTGGCTATCCGGCGATTCCGAATTCTTTGTCCTCACCAACCCCAGGAGCCTATCCACTGCGCTTCATGTATCCAGAGACAGAAATCAATACAAACAATGCAAACGTATTAGCACAAGGGGATAATGGCGTTTTGACAGCAAGGATCTGGTGGGATGTAAAATAACAGTGTGGATTAAGTTAAAAAATTTTGAGATGAGAGCTAATGTGATCACTTGTGGGTAGCATTATTTGTCAGGCGGGGTCAGTTGAATTGATCCCGCTTTTTTTTACCCTTAAGCCAGCACCATATTTTTATATTACTTATCCGTCAACATATACTTTTCGTAAATTTTATCCATAATCCTATTCAGCGGCAATCCTTGTTTATAAAATACTTCTTCAACGCCATAGTGATACATTTGGTCAACCTTTGGGTCAATGGATAAACTGGTGTACGCAAATAACGCAATAGAACTATAGTTAGCCTGCAAAAATTTAGCGGTCTCGACACCATTACAAATTGGCATTATGATATCCAGTAAACAGATATCCGGGGGATATTGCATCATCTCAACAGCCTGTATTAATTCCAAGCCATTGCTAAAATTACCGAGCAGATGAAAACGTGGATCATTGTCGATAGCTATTGCGATCACAGTTCTGATAATAAGGGAGTCGTCTGCAGTTACAATAGTTAGTGGGGTTTCATTTATTACCTCTGATGTCATAACATAAAATTAGGCTTGAAAAAAGTTTCATAATGCACATAAATGTGCAAAATATTCATAAAAATATCCTAATAGGTAATATTAATTTTACTAAAGAGACGCCATTACCTTATTGAATGTATTCCGATGAACCCCTAAATAAGATGCGATATAGCTATACGGAAATAGCTGAAAAATTTTAGGAAAGTGCTGTTTTAATAATCGTATTTTCTCATTTGATGTATGGCCTTGAAGGATATGGATACTCTTCAGTGCGAGTAATAAATTCGGCTGCATAAGCATTAACTCCAACTGATAAAACCTCGGAAATTGTTCATAAAGACGCCTTACAGCATTAATATCCAAGAGTAATAACAAAGACTCTTCATAAACTAGATAATTCTTTTGAGATGGACTTTCCTGCAAATAGTCTTCATAATTGAAAACAATTTCACTTAAGGAATCGGGATAGTGTAAACTTGTAATTCGTTCTTTACCATCGTCATGTAACATCGTTGAATAAGCTGCCCCCTCAACTAACATTGCAATAGTATTTACACGTTCTCCAATATAAAAAATCGTTTCTTTGCGCTTATATCTACGAAATTTGAGAATTCCTATCAAAGCAAAAATCTCCTCGTCAGCTAAATTAAAATGTGAAAATTTCTCAGTAACATATTTGTATATCATATAAGATCATGTAGTGTTTTCAGAATACGTATAAAATTATTCATATGCGTCAGCTAATTATTAAAAAACACAAACACTTTTCTAATTTATGTATACTTTTTGTTGGCTCCGATAAGACCTCAGCTGACATTAAGAATAAGATAAATGATTTCCTCTCTGCTTGCGAACTCCAGGATTGGTATACAGTGTTCGAGAGGACGCAGAAATAATCGTAAAAGAGATATGCAAAGAAACGGGCAAATTAAATCTTACAAAAGATGCACCACAGTATTAAATATTAATTCCCTTGTGTTAACCGATCAACTTTTTCTATAATCATTGTGAAACGAGCTGCATAATGATGGCGACAACGATTCACATTTAAGCAAAAGAGACTATCTTAAAAATTTAAGATAGTCTCTCCTCAATACTAATAAACCGGGATTAAGCCTATAATTTGTTCTCTTTTGATTCGAGATCTTGATTTGCTTATTAGATCTCGCTAATCCAGGGTATATTAGCACCATAAACTGTCGGCTTCTCAGAAGATTCTATAGATAAGGTCCCCCCTTTTCTGAGTTCATGATGTGTGATCCACAACCTCCCCAAATCCTTTCCGTTCAATTTAATTGATTTGATATAGCGTTTTTTGTCGCTTCTATTTGGCACCTCGATGGTGAGCGGATTACCTTTGTTTTCCAGCGTAATCTCATCAAAAAATGGTACGCTGATATAGAAAACTGGTTCCCCGACCAAAGGTTGTTGCAATCCGATCGCAGACAGCACCCACCAGCTCGACATCGCACCAGCATCATCGTCCATGGTTCTTACAAAGGCTTTAGGTTCATTTTTATAAATCCGGTCGATATGTGCCCCGATACCGCGGCTGTTGTCGTTAAAGTAATATTGTATGGTGGTGTCCAATGCAATTCGATGTACCCACTCCTGATAGCGCCAAGGGGTCTTACTCGCATTATACAAAGTCAGCGATTGCATATCCGGTTCATTCGCCCTATTGAAATAATAACTGTCATAAAACTCATCCAGTTGCTGTGTAAAGCTTTCTTCACCACCCGCTAGCTTCCTTAATCCCCTAACATCAAAAGGTACATTCCAACGATATTGCCTAATTGTTCCCTGATACATATCCCGTGCCGACATGCGATCTACATCCCGTTTGGTCAGATCTTTAAAATCTTTATTCCAAATTGCCTGATATGATTTTGCTCGCTCCAGATATGCTTTGCTGTTCTGCGGAAAAAGCTTGGACATTGCCCACATATCATAACATGCTTCAAGGTACTTGTCCGGTTTCTTAAAATCATAGCGGGCAGTATCGTGTATTAAGGAATCTTTTATTCCATCAATATCGACCCGATATCCTTTCTTGATCGCATCCAAAAGAACGACAGCTGCATGTTCAGTCCGGACCGAATTTGCTGGTTCATGAGCTCCTGCAAAGTCAAATTTCCCATAACGGTAAAGGTCTGCAATCGAGGAGACAACGCCCTGATACATCTGCGGATCTATCAGTTCCAAAAGCGGTAATTGTGTTTTATAATTGTCCCAGATCGCCCATCCGTGATAACGTGTTTCTTTGGAACGATGTATTTTCCCATCCGTTCCCCTAAAATTCCCCTGCTCATCGCTGATAACATAGGGGGATTGTAAACTGCGGTAGAGCAAGGAATAAAATAAATCTACCTTATCTGAATCGCCCCTTACCTGCAATACCGACAGGGCAGTTTTCCAGCGATCAGCTGCCCGTTTTTTTACAGCTGTAAAATCTAGCTTAGTATATTCTGCGAGCGCCTTTTTTGCGTCCTGTTGATCCACAGCAGAAAATGCAATATTGACATCTGCTATCTGGTCCTCCTCGTTCAGGTCTACCCAGATCTTATTACCCTCCTTTCGCCATCCTCTTGCTGTAGGAATTTCCAGTGCATAATAAATGGTATATGTCCCCACATGGCATGTCGTTTTCGCTCGCACTTTACCGAATAGTAGGTTGCCCTCCTGTGTAAAATCATTGTCAACAAAAGCGCCATTGAAAGCATGTCCCAAATCAATAAAAAAACCTTTTCTACCCACAGGAAAAGTATATTGTTCTCGACCAAAATCATTATTCACAGCCACTTCAACTTGAATGCCCTCTGCGGTTTTTAAGGCATAATACCCTGGCTGGGCGTGCTCGTCAATTTTATTCAGTGGTTTTATATCATTTTCTATAAATGGCCTAATAAAGATCAATCCACCACTGCCCATACAACCTACCCCCTCGAGTCGATTGTGTGTAAAACCTTTAATTTCCTTGGCAAGATGCTCATAGCCCGTATGCGTTCCCGGATTAGTATAAGGCACAATGCTCAATTGATGGAAAGGAGAAGAAGCCGCTGGTGAAAGCTGGCCGTGGTCGCCGGAAGATCCTAAGAAAACATTTACACGATCGGTCTGCGCTCCAGCAATTGTAGCGTAACAGAGCATCAAAGACAGCAGTATTTTTTTCATTTATAGTCTATTATTTTTCATATGTATAAAGGCTCCAAAAATTGCGCGCAAAAAAACTGTTAATAACCGGGATTTTGAACGAGATTAGGATTATTTGCCAGCTGCGTATACAATATTGGATAGATTTCTTTGTTTGCATCATTCGATGCTTTATGATCCCACCAAGATCCGTTCATAAAACGGCCAAAACGAATAATATGCTGTTTGTTATTTTTCACTTCTTCGATGATGCTCATTTCGATTTAGCAAATCAATAGCCCGATTTTATCCCGATAGCCTAAACTTTCAACAGCCAAAATTAACCTATACAAGGTTAAGACAGTATTAAGCTACCATTAATTTCATTGATTATTTTGCAATGACAGGGGGGCACATTGATCCAACCTCAGTAAGAGGGTCTAAATTACTATGGTTTTATAAGAAAAAGAAATACAGCCTAAACAATTTAGTGTAAAAAAATCCCCATCGTATGATGGGGATTTTTTTTACCGGGCTCTCCTTATATTTCCTTTCGATTATCGTCCGATTCAATATCGATCAATTTATTGTAAGGATCGATGCCGACCTGTTCCGGTTTTTGATCAACAATTAGCGTCATCGTATTGTTGATTCGATCGATTTTATGCTTTTTTAGATAAAGCTCCTGACGTTTATTACCGTCCTTGCTTTTCTTATCCGAGAAAACACCTACCTCAATATAGTCTGCCAAGGGCAGTGACTTCAGGGTCACACGATCTGACTTCTTAAAGGACAGTGGCTGTCCTCCTTCGTCATTGTAGCTCTTTTTCCCATTGCCATCTACGCGGTACTTGGACACTTCAAATTGGATATCAACCTGGTATTTACCATCCTTAAGTTTCTTTGAACTTACTTTTTCTATTTTATTGTTATACAGGGTGATCGTTTCAAACATATCTTTAATCAGGTAACGTAATGAGTCAGGAGTCGCCTGTCTAAAACTATCCACAAACTCTGATGAAGTTGTATAAGGTGGGTTTTGAAACGCTGTACGTTGTAAATAAGATTGGGCTGTCCTGTTAAAAAGACCCTCGCCCAGATAATCGCTCAAGGCATAAAGCACCAGGGATCCCTTTTGGTAATGGATGTACATTTGATTTTCATTATACATCAACGGCTTTTCACCTAGTTTTTCAGCACTTCGTCCTTGCAAATAGCCATCGAGCGCATCTTTGAGAAACTTACGCATCTGCCCTTTGCCATATCTTTTTTCCAAAACCTTGAGCGATGAATATTCAGACATACTTTCGGACATCAATGTAGCCCCTTGCACATTGGCTCCTACCACTTGATGTGCCCACCACTGATGTGCAATCTCATGGGCTGTTACCGCGTAGGGATAATCGACCGCATCTTCTTTCTTCTCATTAACATCAGCAATAAAACCGATCGCTTCGGAAAAAGGAATTGTATTTGCAAAGGACTGCGCGAAAGTTCCCGCTGTACGCGGAAATTCAATAATACGCAATTGTCGATGCGGGTAAGCACTGTATTCTTTCGTATAGTAAGCCAAAGAAGCCTTACTGGAAGCCATCATGCGATCGATGTTATAGGTATGTCCTTTATGATAATAAATCTCCAAATTAACCCCGTTCCACTTATCTTTTTTGACTTCATATTCGGCCGAATTAAATGCAAAAAAATTCAGGATCTCCGAATCCATTTTATATTGATAGTACTTACGACCATCTTTTTCCCATTCTTTTGTGAGATAGCCCGGAGCAATAGCCAACTGATTCTTGGCTGTACTTACGGTAGCTTCAAAACGAATCCAATCGGCATCGTTGGATATATAGTTATTCTGCAGGCCCCTTTTGTCAGTCTGCGGAGCCATTCTATCGCGATACGGGAGTCCATACTTTTTGCGGACATCATTGTCTACCAACTCGCCACGGTCAAGATAGCCTATATTCGGGAAAAGCATATTGTTGATAAACGTACCATTGCCCTTTACAGGAGACTTTTCATTTATCCAGGTATTGGCCGGACTAGCCGTACTAAATTTCAACACAATAGAATCGCCCGGAGCCATAGGCTTCTCGAGTTTATAAATATTGAAATTATACTTATCGTCGGCAGAAATCAATTTATTTGGTACACTTAAAGAAAATGTATAATCGTAATTATTGTAATTGACAAAAATAGAATCAATAGGCGTATTGGTTTTGTTTTTCAATACATAGTCCGCATGCGCTTTAAAACTTCGCGTATCGGGAAAAATATCCAGATTAAACTTAATATCCACGACACGGGGCTGCGGCCTGTACTGGTATTTCTTATATTTCTTTTCCCATTCTACAGCTTGTTTTTCATGATCTAAACTGGTATAATATGGATTTTTAATGTGGTTTTCGTAATATATTGCAGCACCGATGCCAATAAAGCCCACAAAGGCAAAAATGAGCAGCGCCGTTGTTACCGGTCCCAAATTCGCCTTAAAAATACCCCAACGCTCCCTAACTCCCGAAAAACCACCTCTTCGCCATAACAGCAGGGCGATGACAGCAAAAAACACCGCAAAAAGCAGCCAATAAATCCGATACGTTATAAACGGAAGAACATAGCCGAATCCATCCATATCCGAGTAATCCAGATCCGGTCCCTGATTAAACTGATAGATCTCCTGCTCTACACCGACCATGGATAAAAAGGGTAATCCAATAAAGAGGGTCAATAACACAAAAAATCCAGCCAGGTAATTTTTGAAAAGCGTATGTACAAAAAGTGAAATAAATAGCCATACCAAATTTGACAACATCCCATACACCATCAGATGCATCACATATTGTCCAATTTCAAAATTATAATAGTGATGGTACACCTGAAACCCCATGCAGGTCGCAATCACAACGGCCAGCAAAGTCAATTGCATCAAAAGAATTGCGATAATCTTCGATCCCATAAAAGCCCAGTTGGGCGTCGCTGTTGTATCCAACAATCCCCCCATCCGCGTAATGCTTCCGCGGTGGACAAGAAGTCCCGTAAAAAGAAACGTCAGGATCAGCAGGAAAAACTTAAACGTAGTCCCCGGGATCATCAGCATTTTCCAGGTCACCGGATAAGTCGACGTTCCGAAGATCGAGCCAATAGTGCTCGCCATCAAAATGATGAACAATACCCCTACTAAAGTCAATATTAAAAACACCGGATTTTTGACGATATAGCGATAGTCGTGCCGTGCCATTGTCCATGTTGTTTTCAAATAATGGAGTGTCGAAAAATCATAGTTTACTTTAGGCAGATTGATTTTGAAGATACTATCAAAGTTATTTTTGGTTAAACGGGCTCCTTTTTTCGATGATTTAAAGGAAATCGAATGTTGTGAAAAAGAAAACAACATATAAAATCCGCCAATGAATAAGGCTGCGACAGCGAGCCATATTAACCGGTTATAAATAACAGCTCCGGTAAAGGGAAGATTATTGACATTCTTCTCATCCGGAGACCAGTATTGGGTATAGTATGAGATGGCACTATCCCCAAAAGGATCTATCAATGCCCCTACAAAACGATTGTCCATATTGTTCGCCAGATTCTGAACCAGCACCTGAAGAATAATAAGGATCAACACCGCGACAAAACCAACGTATACGTTTCGTGTCAATGTTACCAGCACAAAGATAATTGCACTAAAAATAATCAGATTTGGGATAACCTGTACAAGATAGGTCTGTAAATATGCCCAAACATGAATTGGCCCCAATAAGGATTGATTGATACCCGGCACAAATTGTGCGACGATAATACCCAAGGTTGAAGCAAATACAATAACCAATACAACAGCTACTGATCCAAAGAATTTACCAAGTAGATAGTCCGTTTTTGAGAAAGGGTAACTGAAAAGTATCGTATGCACCTGGTATTGAAAATCCCGGTAGACGCAGGCCCCAACAATGGACGGTATCAAGAAATAAATAATAGTCGACATGCCATTGACCATACCATTAATCGCCCAAGGCGAATTCATAATGGTATTGGACGACGTCGTTGCCGTTATACCATCAAAAATACCGAGCGAAGACAGCATAATGAACAACGAAAGCGCAAAGAAGAGTGCCATATAGATGTAGACGGCAGAACTCTTAAACCAACGCGCAAACTCAAAATGAAAGATGGCTTTAAACATGGCGTTGATCATTTTTTAGCGCTACAAAATAGACATCCTCCAATTGGCCTTGAGCGTTCACAAATGATTCATCCGGACGCACATCGCTGTACACCCGAATATTGAGTGTGTTGTCCTGATTGTAATTGGTTGAAATAACGTTATATTTTTGTGTATACTCATCCAGTTGATCCCGACTGATGATACGTACCCAGATCTTACCATCCAATTGATCGATGGATTCTTTAGGAGTGCCTCTCAAAAGAATCTTTCCTCCATTCAGAATGGCCAACTCATGACACAGTTCACGCACATCATCCACAATATGCGTAGAAAAAATGACGGTATGATCTGTACCTATCTCCCGTAGAACGTTCAAAAAACGATGTCTTTCCGCTGGGTCAAGCCCTGCAGTAGGTTCATCTACAATAATTAACTTGGGATCATTTAGCAACAATTGCGCAATACCAAAACGTTGCTTCATCCCGCCCGAGTAACCACTTACGCTTTTATTGCGCACGTCCCAAAGATTGGTAACCTCCAGAACACGATTGATAATGGCATCCCGATCCGCTTTCGATTTAATTCCTTTAAGCTTTGCAAAATATTGCAGCAAATCTGATGCAGAGAGATTGGGATAAACACCAAATTCCTGTGGCAAATAACCCAAAACTTTTCGCAAATCGAGCTGATTTTTGAGTACATCAATATCACCAAAAGTAATACGGCCACTGTCGGGTTTCTGAAGTGTCGCAATTGTCCGCATTAAAGAAGACTTGCCAGCACCATTTGGTCCCAGTAAACCAAACATCCCAGGCTTAATTTCTAAGTTAACGCCATCTAAAGCTTTTACCCCATTAGAATAGGTCTTACTAAGGGTCTCTATTGATAAATTCATAATTTATTTTAACTGTTAATAATATGTTAGTATACCAAAACCATGATATGTTACATGAATATAGTAAAAGTTAAAAATAAACGAAAATAAAAGGCTTCAAATAGACAGCCCTGCAGACAACGAAGCAATTCCCAGAACCCAGCGCACATTGAATAAATCAGTTACTTCAATAAATTTCTGCTGCATATCAAAATCTGTTCTTCTTTTTTGTTGGGAGGTCAGTCTTTCAATCAATTCCCCACGCTCGGAAATATCCCGACAGGGCAAAAACACAGCGATGTAGTTTCCTACTCTTCGTCCCTCGTTGTGCCCCAAATCAGAACCGTAGATTGCGATACGTCCGGAAATAAGAGTGGCACTTACCACAGGTACTTCGGTATATCCTTGCAGGGGTTCGTCGAACATATCAAAATGTAACGTTCCCCCAAAACAGCTCTGATAAAACGTAAGTGCCGCTCTACAATTTCCTGAGAATGTAATGAAAATTCCGCTTTGCAAGCGTTCCATTGGCTGAACTAACATCATATCAATTGACTATGCATCCGGTATTTCAGGCTCTACAAGTTTTCTCATTTTCTCCAACGACTCTTGCCATCCAAGGTAGCACATCTCGACAGGAATAACCTCAGGAATTCCAGTCTGTTCAATCTTAAGTTCTGTACCACAGATCACTTTACGCAAGGAGACAGTCGTAGTCATTTCACCCGGTAAATTGGGATCATCAAATCGATCCACGTACTTGATAAAGGTATCTTGTTCAATCTTAAGATACTCACCACCAAAAGAATGGCTATGACCGGTACTAAAATTAATGAAGGTCATTTTGAAACTTCCACCTACCTTAAAATCCATTTGTTGTACTGTACATACAAAACCATAAGGAGGCAGCCAGCTGGCATGTGCTATCGGATCTGCGAAAGCACGGAACACCTTTTCAGGACTCGCCTGAATAATTCGATGTAAAGAAACCTGATTCGTTTTCATATCTATATTGTTTATAAGTGAATAACCATTGCTTATTTTTTGTTTTACTCGCTATCAGTACATTCTTTCAGTCCAATACAATCCGGTAAACTTGCTACACTATTGAAGTCTGATGATATGCTCCTGTACCAGCTGTCTCCTTGTTGCTTAAACGAGCAATCTTGGCCTGATAGAAATAAGAAACAGCAAGTATCCCCAATACTAAAATGGGCATCAACATAAATGCTGCATTTTTGTCAACACATGCGTGACTAATAAAAGCAAATATTAAATTGAATGTCAATCCAGCATAGGCCCATTCTTTTAATTTGGTCGGAAACTGCGGTACTGCAATTGCAATAACGCCCAACAGCTTACAGATAATTAAAGCATAGGCAAAATAGTCGGGATATCCCAATGGTTTTGTGCCCGCATTGATATATTGCGGCGCAAATAACAGTGTTCCAAGTGGCATCAGTCCTTCCCAGAGAACTATAAATACCGTTGCTATCCAAAAAGCAATCTTGTTCTTTTTCATTGTATAAGTCGTTTGTATAAGTGTATAATTTCAGTGATGATCAGCCTTGAATCCTTGAATTACTAATTCGCAGATTCTACATAGTTTACGAAGTTATTTAAAATAGCCTGCCAGCCCGATTTTTGGAATTCAGGATCATTTTCCTGTTCCGCATCAAAAACTGTAATCACACTGGTTTTTCCTTCCACTTCTGAAAAAAGCGTATTTACAGTTCTTCCATCAGCCATAGTATACGCAATTTCCTGGTATAAATTTACCGCATGGTAGGTTCCTTCGAAGTCAAATCCGAAGCTTCCATCTTTTGCCTCCATTCTATTTTTAAAAGTACCATCCACGCGAAGGTCATTTTCACTGCTTGGGCAGTGCCAGCTCGGATCTGCCGAGTTCCATCGCATAATATCCGTCGGACTGTTCCATAATTTCCATACTTTTTCTACAGGAGCATTAATCGTTGCTTCAACTGTAATTTTTGTCTGTCTTTCCATTGTTTTTCTATTGTTTATATTGATATAACAAAGATGCAAAGGATCACAACATTGCGGCTGTTGCAAAGACGACAACTTTAGGGGTAGATTACGACAAAAACTATTTGTACCTTTATATCATAAACCAAAAATGATATGCAAATCTCTGTTTTTGTTCCCGAATACGGCACTATCGAAGGTATTACCCCTGCGTTCAGAACCTTTCATACGGCCAATGAATTTCTAATGGCCTTTGGAAAACCGCCTATTTTTGAAGTCGAATATGTAGGTTTAACGACTTACGTCCCGGCCAATAGCGGGGAGTATACCATCAAGACAAACCGACTACTACAGGACGTTCAGAAAACAGATCTGCTTATTATACCGCCTATTTTTGGCAACATAGAAAAAGGAATACGTGATAATGCCGAAGCGATCCCTTATTTCACAAAACTGTACCACAAAGGGGCTAGCCTTGCCAGCCTATGTGTAGGTGCTTTCCTCCTTGCTGAAACAGGTTTATTGGATGGAAAAAAATGTTCGACACACTGGGCACATATCGAGGAGTTCAAGGAAAAATACCCCCACATTGAAATTGAGGATGGCGCTGTGATCACTGAACATGAAAATATATATAGCAGTGGTGGCGCGAGCAGCTTATGGAATCTGATACTCTATTTAGTGGAAAAGTACTCCGACAGGGAAACAGCTGTACTCATAGCCAAATATTTTGCGCTGGATATCAGCCGGGATAATCAATCGCAATTCGCCATATTCAGAGGCCAACGTAATCATGCTGATCTGGATATCCAACAAGCTCAAGACTATATCGAGAAGAAGTACGAGGAGAAAATTACAGTCGAAGAACTGGCCAATCATGTCAATATTGGGCGGCGCACATTTGAACGGAGATTCAAAGAAGCAACCAACAACACGCCTGTCGAATACCTTCAACGCGTACGCATCGAAGCTGCAAAAAAATTCTTCGAAGCATCACGAAAAAACGTTTCCGAGGTGATGTTTGATGTAGGCTATACCGATACAAAAGCCTTTCGCGATATTTTTCGAAAAATTACAGGCCTTACACCAATAGATTATCGAAACAAATTTGCCAAGGTAACTGCTGATGTCGCCATTGAGCAATAAACTATGATAAACAATAAAGCCACTCCTTAGAGTGGCTTTATCATTGCTCGAATTCCTTATATTTATTTTAACATCATTTCCCGAATATACTTCACGGGTGAATTTCCAAAACTCAGGAATTTTTCATTGAACGCCTTCAAATTAAACTGTTTCCCTTCTTTTTGTTTAACAGCTTCCCTCAGGTCATAAATTTCTTTATACCCGGTAAAGTAAGACGTCAGCTGCACACTGCTCACAGACACACGTTTCCATTTACCGGCTGCTTCTGCCTGTTGTTGAAACGCTTCATCAACCAGCAGATGCATTGCATCTTTTTCACTCATGTCTTTCACATGCACGCTATAATCGAGTATAGCATTGCAAACTGTACGCAGATGCCATTTGTACCACATCAACCACATTTCAGGCGCATTCTCACCATAACCGTTTTCGAGCATCATTTGTTCGGTATACACAGCCCAGCCTTCAATCATTGCTCCGTTGCCTAAAATACTCTTGACAAGGCTCGGCGACTGATTCGCATAGACCAATTGCGTATAATGCCCCGGAATAGCTTCGTGGATATTCAGTATCTGCAAAATGTAATGGTTATATTCTCTCAAATAACTCTCTGTTGCCTCTTTGGTCCAGCCTGTTAGACTGCCCACATTGTAATAGGTATTCCCACCTTTATCGTATGGACCAGGTGCACTGATTGAAGCACCGGCAACACCAGCCATATAGGCGGGTTCTTTACGCACCACGAGCGGTTTGCTATCATCTATATATAATAAATCTTTTTGTTTGACAAAAGCGACCAACTTGGGTATCTGCGCTTCGATAGCTGACTGAAACTCTTCAGCTTTCACGTGATTAACCGACAGGGTATCGATCATTTTTCGAACGACGACCAAACTATCCGTCGGCAGGGCCGATTTTCCAAAATATTTTGGCCAGAGCTCTTTGCTGATTTTATACATTTCACCATGTAAATAGCTTTTTCTTGCTAGAGCAGCCTGATAAATCTGTTCGGCCGTTGACCCAGACTGAATATCGAAATCAAATTTCTTATCGTAAAGTTCCTTTCCTAATCTAAAGCTACGCGGAGAAGGGTTAGGGGTCACTTTTAAAAATTGAACATATCCTTTGATCGCCGCAATAGCTTGTTGTGAAGCCTTCTGAATAGCCTCCTTTTCTGAAGCCGGCAGTTCGGATTTTTTCAGTGAATCCCGTAAATCGCTTTCAAAAACAGATAAACCACCCAAGTTCTGTTGAATTGCCAAATCGGTCAATACCAATGCCGGATTTTTAAGCTGTCCTTTCGCGGCCTCATAATAAGCCGGAATCTTCGTCAAACGTTGATAAATAGCTTTAAGTCGGGTCGATAATGGTGCGTAATTCTCGGCAAGCATAAAAGCGATCGTCCCCCCAACATTGTACGAAGAAGGATTCCACTCATACGCGCGCTCTTTCTCAATAGACCAAACATTTGATTCAAGATAGTTTCGAATCAAATGATAATCTGTTTGCTGAGAAAGATTCAAGGTGTTCAGATCAAAACTTTTGAGACTGTCCAAATGTCGCTTTGAAAACTCCATACGTAGTTTTCTCGCATTCGCATCCGGTATTGTCAATAAAGAATCATACTGATGGAAGCCCACCTGGGTGGCCCATTCCGGATTTTCTTTCCAAAGCTGCTGAATAAAGCGGTCTTCATACGATTTAAACTTCTCATTCACAGCAGTATCAGCAGCAGATTGTCTGTTATGAGTTCCCGATCCACAGGAAGCCATCAGGCCCAATCCAGCGATAGCAAGGGTATATGTTATAAGTTTCATTGGAGTAATTTGTCTAAAATTAACATTATTGTTGATGAATTTCAGCATTTTACTCCAATAATTTAAAACTATAACCAGGTATGAAATTTCTGGATAAACCAATTTTTGACCCACTGTGTAAGTAAACAATAGCAGACCAAAATGCCGATAAGCCATGGAAAATAAGTCAGAGGCAGTGCTTCCATTTTTAAGGCAGCGGCAAATGGCGTAAACGGCAAAACGACAGCAATAATCATAATTAAACTTGTCAAGGCAACAACCGGTGCAGCAGCCCAGCTTTGAATAAAGGGTATTTTCTTGGTCCTTATCATATGAATAATTAATGTTTGTGAAAGCAATCCCTCTACAAACCAACCAGTCTGAAAGAGTGTTTGATCCGATACCGTATTGGCCTTGAACACGAAAAACAATACCGCAAAAGTGGCGAAATCAAACAATGAACTTATGGGGCCAATAAATAACATAAACTTCGAGACACTACCAGCATCCCACTTCTTTGGCTCGACGATAAATTCCTCATCCATGCTGTCCCAAGGAATAGATACCTGCGATATATCGTAGAGTAGATTTTGAATAAGCAGATGCACCGGCAGCATCGGTAAGAAGGGAAGAAAAGCACTGGCCCCAAGCATACTGAACATATTGCCGAAATTGCTGCTTGCCGTCATCTTGATATATTTAATGATATTTCCAAAAGTTCGACGTCCATAAATAACCCCTTTGCGCAGCACCATAAGATCTTTTTCCAGCAGAATGATATCTGCACTTTCTTTGGTAATGTCAACAGCTGTATCTACACTGATACCCACATCCGCCTCCTTAAGTGCCGCCGCATCATTGATACCATCGCCCATAAAGCCAACCGTATGTCCTTTATCCCGCAATGCTTTTACAACACGAACTTTTTGAAGAGGGCTCAACTTTGCAAATACTGATACCTCATCAACACATTGATTTAACTCAGTATCCGGAATGCGATCTAATTCATTTCCATTGACAATCCGATCAACCGGAATGCCGACATCCATACAAATTTTGCGTGTGATAATCTCATTATCTCCAGTCAACACTTTGATCCCGATTCCCAATTTTTGTAATGATTCAATGGCCGGCTGTGAAGAGGGTTTGGCCGGATCCAAAAAGCCGATAAATCCCGTCAACGTCAATTTCGCTTCATCTGCAACAGCATAGGTCAAGGGGTGAGCACCTTCAAATTCGCGGATGGCAACCAATAAAACACGTAATCCCTCCTCATTCATCTTTTTCGAGGTTTTCAATACAATTTTACGCATCGTATCGTCCATCGGTACAATACGGTCATTTTCGACATGCAGGCTACGGTCATCTCCCGGGTCAAAAGCATGTGTACAAAGCTCAAGCATTTCCTCTACAGCCCCTTTACAGATCAGTAGATGTTTGCCATTATGCTGTTTGAGGACCACAGACATGCGTCGTCGCTGAAAATCAAATGGAATCTCGTCAATTTTCAAATATTGATCCTCCACCTTCAGGTAATCGTGCAATTCGACATGGTCCAATACAGCCTTATCCATCAGATTCTTCAGACCTGTCTGATGGAAACTATTGAGATATGCCCATTTGAGTACCTCATCATCTTCGACGCCGTAGACATTAAGATGTTTTTCCATGACGATCTTGTCCAATGTCAAGGTCCCTGTTTTATCGGTGCACAGAATATCCATGGCACCTATATTTTGGATGGAATTTAACCGCTTAACGATGACTTTACGTTTGCTCATATTCACAGCCCCCTTTGCCAGGTTAGCGGTTACAATCATGGGTAGCATTTCGGGGGTTAAACCTACAGCGACAGCAATAGCAAACAGTAGCGCTTCCGTCCAGTTCCCCTTCATCAACCCGTTGATCAAGAAAATCAGCGGAACCATGACCAGCATAAAACGGATCAATAAGAAACTTACCTTATTTATACCCTTATCAAAACTTGTTTCGGGACGTTCACCAGTAATCGATTTGCTAATACTCCCAAAATAGGTGTAACTTCCTGTCGTTACAATCACGGCTGTCGCCGATCCACTAACGACATTGGTCCCCATAAAACAAATATTACAAAGTTCAATAGGTGATTTGTTCCCTGCATCCCGGATCGGCAAATAATTCTTCTCTACAGGAAGCGCCTCTCCAGTCAGCATACTTTCACTCACAAAAAGGTCCTTACTCTGAACAATACGGCAATCTGCAGGTATCATATCCCCTGCGGAAAGGTATACGATATCTCCCGGCACCAGCTCAACAATAGGAATCTCTCTTTTGCCTTTAAATTTCCGCAATACTGTAGCCGTAGTTTTGACCATACTTTTTAATTTTTCTGCAGCGGCATTACTTCGATACTCCTGTACAAAACGAAGCAGTGCACTGACCAAAATCATAATGGATACCACAACAACTGTTTTATAATCTCGTTCTCCGACTTCAGGTAGCCCAACATCGATGATAAAGGAAACAATTGCTATTAACAACAGTATATATATAAAGGGATTAGCAAAGGATTTCAATAGCTGAACATACCACTTTGGCGCCTTTTGATGTTTCACTTCGTTTAGACCAAATTTCTGTTGACGTTCCGTAGCCATTTCATCTGTAATCCCTTCTCTGCTCGTTTCTAACATTGCGCAGGCAAGTTTTTCATCCTGACTGGCCACTCCCTGCAATTTGGTCACAGTCCCCACATTCATTCCATTGGAACTGATCATATTGTGCAATGGATTATTTGTTTTATTGTTCATTTTTAATTTCTTTAAATCCCATTCTTATTACAGATTCTATTCTTATTACCGATCCGACCTGTATTACAAATCCGACTCTGTACCAATAATTTCCCAGCTTATTTTTGTTACTCTTTCTTCGATGGTCAATCGGCTAGCCATCCGCTCAATAAGACTGTCTTGCTGACCGATGGCTCTAACAATGGCCCTAATAACAACGGTATTTGTAGCCACGGTATCGTCACTCGAAAGAGAAGACAACAATAGCTTTTCGTTACTGCTTAGCATCTGCATCAATAAAACACGAATATGGTTTTCGATGTCTATCCCACAGGCTATGGTCAGTAGATATTCGGTCTGTGATGCTGCCGATTTATTAAAAGTCAAGAAGGCCATTTTTTGTCCGATTGGACGAAAGATCAGGTGTGTAAAAATAATAGCCAGCGCAACGACAGATGCTTGGGGATACAAACCTAAACCGGAGAGCGCGCCTACTGCCGCCGAACACCAAATCGTCGCTGCCGTGTTCAGGCCATGCACATTCAAACCGTCCTTCATAATCACACCAGCGCCGAGAAAACCAATTCCGCTGACCACATAAGAAGCGATCCGTCCGGTAGCATCACCGCCAATTTCTATGGAAAGCAGCACAAAAGCTGCTGCTCCCAACGAAACTAAGGTGTTTGTCCGAAGTCCCGCATTTTTCTGACGCCATTGGCGCTCTACGCCCACGGCAGCGCCCAAAAGTAATGCTGCAAATAATCGTATGGCAAATTCAAAAACACTCATCTCTTTGTCCTCCTTTGCCTGCAAAGGTCCACATTCCTACCCCCATGATTCGTTAGAGATCTTTTAGAAAATTATTAGAATTTTATTAGAGAAATATCTAAATTAAAAAACTGAAATACAGAGGTTTACAATTTAAATATAAAATTTACAGATCAAGCTGTCCAATTTCTTTAACTTCAAGCATTGTTGTGGTGTAAATCAGTTACACTAAAAACAATAAAAAAATGGAACAACGAATTAATTTTTTCGCAAAAGGGCAAAATGCCATGAAATCGATGTTTGGAATAGGTGCATATCTGAGCAAGTGCTCGATAGAACAAGAGCTTTTGCATCTTATTTATTTCCGTGTATCACAAATCAATGGCTGTGCATATTGTCTAGATATGCATTCAAAAGATCTACTGGCCACCGGAGATCAACCACAACGATTGTTCTTATTGGATGCCTGGCGGGAAGCCCCCCTGTATAGCGCACGTGAACGCGCTGCGCTGGAATGGGCCGAAGCCGTGACGAAAATTACACATGGCGATGTATCGGACGAGGTTTATGCTAAAGCGACTACGCTATTTTCGGAAGAAGAACTTATTGACCTGACCTTGGCCATTACAGCAATCAATTCCTATAATAGGATCAATATTTCCTTCCGTACACAGGCAGGAAGCTACAAAGTTGGGCAGCACAAAGTACAACCAACTTCATAAACACGAACGTATATTTATACGATAAATTAAACCATAAAAATGAAAGATTTCATCTTATTATTTCGTCAGGGGGCCAATGAGCAAAGTCAACTGACAGAAGAAGAAGCAAAAGCTGTGAACAAAAGGTGGTTCGACTGGATCCATGACATCGATGCCCAAGGTAAACTGAAGGATCATGGCTCCCGTCTTGAGCCTGCCGGAAAGGTATTAAAGCCAGGCGGTATCGTTACAGATGGACCTTTTGTGGAAATTAGGGAGAGACTCGGCGGTTTTATTGTCGTTGCAGCAGAGAATCTTGACGAAGCTACAACCTTGGCCCATGGCTGTCCTATTCTCGAATTTAACGGTAGTGTAGAGATACGTGCACTGCTCAACTAATCATATACAGGAGTGGCTGTACACGTGCACAGCCACTCCTATTTTAAACTTATGGATCCAGATTTTTTAAAACAGCTTTTCCAGCAAGAATTCACCAAAATAGTCGCTGTCATCAGCAAGAGTTTTGGTCTCCAGTACATCGAAATAGCGGAAGATATTGTCAGCGAAACGTTCTTGGTTGCCACAGAATCCTGGCAGACCAAAGGCGTTCCTGCAAATCCTACGGCTTGGCTGTACACAGTTGCAAAACAAAAGACCTTGGCCCATTTTAGAAGAAATAAAATATTTACAGATAAAATCATCCCTGTAATACGGCAGAAGGAGCCAGAAGGGGAAACCTTCGACGAGTTTAGTTTCTCGCAGGAAAATATTAAAGATAGCCAATTGAAAATGCTGTTTGCCATCTGCACACCAGCAATTGCCAGTGAGGCTCAAATTGGTCTTGCCCTTAGAATCCTCTGTGGTTTTGGTATAGAAGAAATTGCCGAAGCATTTCTTTCCAACAAAGAAACCATCAATAAGCGCCTATTCAGAGCAAAGGAAAAACTACGTTTAGAAAAAATCGAACTCGAACTGCCCTCCGAAGCAGAAATTATCAAACGCCTCGATAATGTACTTCATATTATTTACCTCTTATTCAATGAAGGGTATTATTCTAAAACCCAAAATCAAATTTTAAGAAAGGAGCTCTGTGTTGAAGCGTTACGCCTTGCGCTAATGCTTTCAACTTATGAAAAAACCAATACACCTAAGACCAATGCGCTCATTGCTCTGATTTGTTTCCATTCTTCCCGTTTTGAGGCTAGGCTGACCAATGAAGGTGATTTCATATTGTATGAGCAACAAGATGAGGAACGCTGGAATCAAGAACTCATACATCAGGGGTTTTATTTTCTGAATAACGCTGCATCGGGCGACGAACTCACATCTTATCATCTGGAGGCGAAAATTGCTCAATGCCATTGTATAAAGGAAGACAGTCCTAAAAAATGGACCGAAATCCTGCAGTGGTATGACCGTTTATTAGCCGTCAATTATTCACCTGCAGCTGCATTGAATAGAATATTTGCACTATATAAAGTAAAAGGTGCTAAAGCTGCGTTGGCCGAAGTAAAAACCTTACAGCTAGCAGACAATCACTTTTATTTTGTCCTCCTCGGGGAACTTTATAAGGAACTGGATAAAAACAAAGCCATCGCAAACTTTAATAGAGCAAAAACCCTCGCCAAAACAACATTGGAAAAGGAAATCATCCAACAGAAGATTGATGCTATAAAGTCTGCCATGGCCTAATTTGTTTACTACTTATCGATTACTTTCGCCCCTTTCCAATAAGAAACAAAAAGTTGATACAACTCTGAGGGCTCCAAATCAATGGTTGAGGACGAATACATAATACACAACTCTTGCGTGGATTCTTGATAAGCCATCTTCCATAACAGCGACGAAAGCTGCTCTTTATATTTAGGGGGATTACCCAGTGTTACAACAACCAGGGTATCACCACCGACTTTTTGTAAGTCGATACTTTTGACATCTTGCCAGTCGCCTCGACCAAAAGCCTTCGATACGGGTGTTGTCTTTCCAAGAAAATAACGGTCGTTCAAAACAATTTGCGCTGTCTTATCGCGAAGACTCAGTAGGCTGGAAAACAATAAAATGAGAAGTACCAGCAATGCTCCGGCAGAAAAAACTGTCGGTTTGGCTTTAAATACACCATCAAATAAACCGATACTGTACAATAAAACGAGCAAAAGCAACAAACATAAGGCTCCAGAAATTGACAATAGCTGCATTGTTTTTCGTTTATTTCTGTATAAACTTGTTTCCTCCATCGGCTTAATTTCCCCAGTTAACATTCAAATTATGTTTTTCAGCATAAGCTTTTCCTAGAGCATATACGTTGTCAAACACCGCATTAATAGAAGGCATATCGTTTTTTTCGATCTTCTGGAGTAAAGCCTGCTTTTCTTCAGCCGAACCTTTACCGTCGCATAACTTTGCATAAGCGGTATATTCATTTTTATAGACAGGCAACACTTTTTCAAATAATGCGATAGACTGCTCTTTCAATGCTTTTGCATCGGCATCGGAAACATTCAGTTCTTTAATATCCTTTAAGGCCTTTTCGACAACCTGAATTTTGATCCCGACAGATTTTTGAGCTTCATCGCCTACTTTCTTACTGGAGGGCATATCTGCAAATTCTACGGTCTCCTGCTCGAGCTGTTTGCCGTAGCGTTCAGGGGCAAAATCTGCTACAAGATTTGTGTTTAAAACAACTTTTCCGAAAAAAGTCTCTGGACTCGGGGATTGACAAGCTGTAAAAAATAAGCTCGCCGACATGAAAATAATAAATAGTAAGTGCTTCATATAAAAATTCTGTTTGTGACCAAAGTAATTAATTATCATGAAATAGGCAAACATGTTATCCCACCCTATCGCTGTATGAAATTGTCATCAACCTGTCTGTTTAGGCCAAAAAAGCACGATATCTGAGGATTTCATATTGCACAAACTGTTAATTTTTAATATATTAGCAATTACAACATAAGCGATTAAAAACAGTCATTATGGGCTATGATATTAGTTACCACCCCATCTCAGAACAGCAGATAGAAACTTGGTATTTTGAGTTGCTCAAAAATCCCGAAAAGATTGAGGAAATTTCTGCAATTCACCAACTAGAAGACTTCTATAAAACCAAGTACCAAGACACCTTAAATGCGGGTCGGGAAACCGACAAAAATGATTATTTTGACAAAACCCATGGATTTTTCATTGCTGTTGTCCAAGGTTTTTTCGAAAAATACTTCTATGTGCGAGGTGGAGCCCTATCCTTCTCCAAAAATGACCATTTATCCGGCTATTACAAACAGTGGAAAGAATTTGTACAACACGAATTTCTAACCAATAATATCGAAAATAGACTTGTAGAAAACTATTGTTCGGGTGTCTTTATCCCGGCAGAAAAAGTTGCCCAATTGTTGGTAGACTACTATAGCAACCCAACGATCAAGACTGAACTAGATACGCTATTTTCTGATAACCGTATTTCTATTTTCCTCAATGCACTGCAATATGCCAAAGATCGTAACCTTGGTCTTTTGGAAGCAACAGAAGTTGTCGAACCACAACCTTTTGATCTGAATGAATCAAAAAGCTACTCCAACCTCTTTAACTGCGATAAAGATGGACCGCTTTTATATCAAACAACTGCATTAAAACAGATCCAGGAAATAGAACAACGCAATGGACTTCCTGAAAATGAGATTTTACCAAATGTCAAAACAGAGACAATACATGCCGACCCTAAACATTTTGAAAACAAAGAGAGTTCTCAGAACAACAAAAGAAAGAGTTTTTGGAGCAGGCTATTCGGCAAAGATTAAGCGCTGAGCTTTGCTAGACATTGGCTCTATAGCTATCCGCTCATAGAATATACTGCTGAAGAAATTTTGAATTCCAACCTTTTAAACACTTCAATAATGTTGGTCTCAAGCAACTAAACGAATAGAATGCAAAAAAAGACTGGCTGCTATCTGAATTAAACCAAATGATTTGACGATATTGGTCTTAGAATTATAACTGCTCATCCAATTATGATCTTCATTCTTCTCCTTATTATTCTTACGCTTTTTGCAATTTTATATCTGCTTCGTTCTGTTATCAACAAACAACAACGGAAAATGACAATTGTTGAGTATGCCGTCATCATCAGCTACCTCATTTCATTAATGATAAGCGGGGTAGGGCTATTATTCCACTCGAGTCAATATAATCAGGCCGTAGATCCCGTAGATGGTGATTGCTATATTCCCTACGGTGGGAAACACCTTGTCTCACTTTTGTTTTATTTCATCGCATTTAATATTTCCGCAATAGCGATTTGGATCAAAGGACGAAAAATCCCCCCTATTCCTCTTGTTCTGATGCTGATTATGTTAATGATAGGCAGTATAATCAGTGTGTTTGTACTCGTTCAGGTCAGTCACCACGATACATCCACATTGGATATGTATGTTGGCAACGAAGGAACCCTATACTTTATTTTCACACCAATATGCTGCTTGATCATGAGTATAGGATTAATCCGTAAAATCATCGTTGAAGAACAGGGTTATGCCTTGACCAGAAGCTATGCCAACAGCACGCTCAATAAGATCAATAATTTGCTTTCGAAAAAGCTAAATTATCCGGCATGGGCGCTTATTTTACTTATTCCGGTCTTTCTCCTACTAACGATCATCCTCATCCTTTTGGGACAGGATCGGGATTCCATGGTGAAAGTTTTCACAGAAACAACCACTTGGGCTTTTTCACAAAAAATGCACCCTCCTATCCTCGATCATCAGGGACATTACCTCTGTACAGTTGCAGCTAAGGGAAATCCCGCCCTTGTTAAACCCCTAAGGCTAGGCACTAGACATGGTAACACGATCATTGTCAATCGACAGCTTCAGGTGGCCAATGCATTCGAAGAAATATTAAGCGATTTATCGCCAGCACTCCATCGCTATGTCAGATATTGCTATGATAAATATGGTTTTAACATCTCCGTCAAAATTAATTCTACCAGCGCATCAAATATGACTTATATTTTGATGAAGCCACTAGAATACCTATTTTTATTTTTCTTATATATGTTTTACATCGAACCCGAAAAGAAAATTGCAAAACAATACAGCTAATTTTCCCAAAATTGCAGCCTTTAATCCGTCGTTACCCCCAATTTTCTATCTCTCGGGAAGCACTACATTTTAATCATTATGGATCATTCACACTATTTTATCGTTCTGACAGGAGGACCTGGAGTCGGTAAAACAACCTTATTAAAGGAATTGCATAAGCAGGGATTCCACATTGTGGAAGAGGATGCAAGGCGCATCATCCGAGAACAACTGGAAGCCAATGCGGACGGTCTGCCCTGGAAAAACAAAATTCGTTATGCCAAACTCATGCTAGCCGCTTCAACAGCCAGCTATTTAATGCAGATAAGGCAAGATCACCAAGACTACGTTTTTTTTGACCGCGGAATTCCAGATACATTGGCATATATTGCCATGGAAGGTCTTGCAATCGAAGAAGAACTGATTCATGAAGCAAAAGGTCGACGTTATCATAAAAAAGTATTCATCTTACCGCCTTGGGCAGCGATCTATGAAAATGACAGCGAGCGGAAACAAACTTGGCAGGAGGCCGAAAATACGTTCAAGATAATGAAAGAGACCTATTCAAAACTCGGTTATGAAATCATTGAGGTTCCAAAAACGACAGTAATTGATCGCGCTCAGTTCATTCTGAAAGCCCTGGATCAGCAAAACTATTGATTCCGCAATTCTTTCTCAATCCGGCGGTCAGGAATAATCCACATGATAGCGACCGTTCCGTACAGCACTAAACTGATATATGGATTTACAAAAGACAGACCTATCCCCAGAAAATACAGCGCTGTAGAAATATTCTCTTTTGTCTTTGATTTGACAGCTTTTTTCAGTGCAGAATCTTCCCCTTCAATCTGGATCACAAAATATTCCACAATATTATAGGCAATAGAACACATAATCAACACAACACCATAAGCAATGATCGGATCTCGACCAAAATGGGATTCACCGATCCAATTGGTGGTCACCGGCATTAAGGAAAGCCAAAACAATAAATGTAGGTTACTCCAAAGGACTTTGCCGTTCACTTTGCGAACGATTTGAAAGAGATGATGATGGTTATTCCAATAGAGCCCCACGTACATAAAACTTACGATATAAGAAATAATTTTGGGAAATATGGGCTTGAGACTCGCAAAAGTAACCCCTTCAGGTACTTTCAGTTCAAGTACCATAACGGTTATAATGATGGCCAAAACGCCATCACTGAAAGCTTCTAATCGACCCTTAGTCATTTTTGAATAGCGGAGTTAATAACTGATATTGTAAACCCAGGCGGAATACATTTAATCGTGCCACACCGGGATTAGCACCAAGCATCCCGCTGTTATAATCTTTCAGTCCCCATGAATAACCAGCAAACACGGTATAGCGGTCATAATTTACATTAAACTGCAATCGAGGGCGTATATCCAAATCTATAACCTTGCCTCGGTCACGATCAAAACTTGTTTTATTTCCCTGCTTATCTTCAATGCTACCATTTTCTTTGATGCTCAGCGTTTTGGCAATATCCATACCCAGCTGTATATCCATTGTCATCGGTTCAAAAAAGACACGATAGCCAACAAAAGGATTAAAATTAATAAATTGCTGATTGAGTCTGGTTTGACCTCGGCTTCCGTTCATAAATTCATTACCCTCCAGATCGATTTTTGTCTGTAACCTTTCGTATGCAGCTTCCAAACCCAGTATCACGTTATTGGCAAAAACATAACGGTAGTTTACAGCACCGCCGATGTTGATTCCGTATTTTTTTCCATAGGGATTATTGGTATAATATTCCTGCTGCGTAGATCCATTCAACATACTTTTGGCTTCGGTTCCCGATCCAGTAAAATTGGACACACCGGAGGTAACACCCACACGTAGTTCATGAGATTGCGAGAAAGCCACAAAATGGGTTATACCAGCAAAAAGTCCGACAAGTAAAAATCTCTTCATCATAACCGAAATATTAAATTAAAATCCTTAAAAAAAATGAGCGTGTTCGATTGTTAAAAGTAAGAAAATTTATGTGATTCAACTTACTCCAATCTCTATTTTTTCTGTAGCGATAATATGTATTCATCAGCGGAAATCCATCCGCCCCATTGGCCATAAGAAACATCAGAAGACAATATGACGATATTTATTGAACTACATCAATGGAAATGAATCAATTCAAGCTTATTTTTGTTGTATTACAAACAAAAGAATTATCCGTATGAAATATATATTGGAAAACCCTGTCATCGGTCATATTACCGAGCAGAAATATAAGACCACCATCCAATGGAGAAATGGAGAATTTATTACGGATGAACCTGAAAAGCTTGGTGGCAGAGATCTTGGGCCTGACCCCTACACCCTTCTGATTTCATCGCTTGTATCCTGTACCTTAGCTACTCTACGCATGTACATCGATAAAAAAGGGCTTGATATTCCAGAAATTTCCGTCAGTTCAAATATGTATCTAAAAATTGAAAAAGGACAGGTGGTCACGTATTTTGATCGCGAGATCGCCTTTGGACAATTTTTAGCAGAAGATACCCGAGAACGCCTTCAACAAATTGCCGAAGAATGTCCCATTTCAAAAATTTTAAAGGGTAATGCCATTGTTAATACAGTCATCAGGACAAATCCCTAAACAAGAACAATATGAACACCTTAACCTTTCTCCTATTTGGTAAAAATGAAGAAATCCTTCTGACGCTCAAGAGAATCATTGAAAGCACACCCGGCTGGAATGCAACGATACAACAGGATCTGGGTATCTGTAAGAAACATCTGATAAATGATCCAGTAGATGTTTTATTATTGAGTTCAGGACTCTCTCCTCAAGAAGAGCGTGAAATAACAGATCACCTTTCGCGGCTTACTTATTCGATTGGCCTCATCAAACATTATGGCGGAGGAAGTGGACTTCTAAAAAATGAGGTCTATAGTCTTTTTCCAGACTTACGCTCCGTTTAATAAAGCCCAGACCATAGCAATAGCTTCCTAGAGAAAAAACCGAAAACCGTTAAAACCCTTTCTTTATTGAACTAGTTCAATGAAAATCGGCGGCTAAAAGGCTACTTTCGAGTAATAAATAAGAAGATCATGAACAGACAGAACTTTATAAAAAAAGGCCTTTTAGGTTCCGGAATATTTACAGCAACAGTTTCTTCAGCTGATATTTTAAAGAATGATATTGACGAGATAGAACCGCTTGAAACGCTGGATGCCGAAGATGTAAACTATAATTCGGACAAATTGGAAAACCATAGTGTCCTCCATAAAGCAGCTACACGAGGTCATGCAAATCATGGCTGGTTAGAAAGCAATCATACGTTTAGCTTCGCTAATTATCACAACCCCGAACGTATGCACTTTGGTGTACTACGGGTATTAAATGATGATATGGTGGCTGAGGGAAGAGGATTTGGCAAACACCCGCACGATAATATGGAAATCATCAGTATCCCTTTGGAAGGTGATTTGCAACACGAAGACAGCATGGGTAACAAAGCCATTATCCGAAAAGGAGATATTCAGGTCATGAGCGCCGGAACGGGCATCATACACAGTGAATATAATAAAAACACCGATCAGGTAGTCAAGTTTCTTCAGATTTGGGTTTACCCTAATCAACGGAATGTGAGCCCGCGATACGATCAAATTACCTTGGATATAGCGCAAAGACAGAATAAATTCCAACAAATACTTTCTCCCAATCCAGAAGACGAGGGAGTATGGATCCATCAGGATGCCTGGTTTTCCATGGGGCACTTTGACAAGGACGTCCAAACAAAATACCAGATTAAAAAGGCAGGAAATGGTGTATATGTTTTTGTAATAAAAGGCAGTGTTACTGTCGAAGGACAAGAATTGGAAAGCAGAGATGGCTTTGGAATTTGGGATGTTGCTGAAATTAACCTGAAAGTAACCTCAGCAGATACTGAAATCCTGCTGATGGATCTCAGTATGATATTGGACTAATTGTGTGCACTTAGCTATCAATTAACAAAACCTTCATGACTTCGCAGACACCAACAGCAATGAAAGCAAACTGAAGGTTCTTTCTGGCCAATAAAATCAGACACTTTCAGAAAAAAAAGGGAGCTCTGCATGAGACTCCCCTTTTTGTTAAGGCTTTTTACTATTTTTAGAACGTGACGGAATTCAGCTTTTTATCAACCAAAATACCATCTATTGCTTTCAGATTGAAGTTGACATTGCGTTTTGCTTTCAATTTAATCTTAAATAAAACTTCGGCTCCATTCAAAGTTTCCTTGTTGCCTAGATTAACAAAAGTTGCATACAGCGCTTTACTTCCATTGGTATGAAGACGATCGTTACTATAATTGTTCATCTCTTTTAGATGTACAGGTTCAATACCGATATATTCAAAATCGCCCTGATTGTAAGGAAGAGCAAAACTAAGTGCATTGACAGCTTTAAGATTCTCTCCACTAACACTGATCTCTACAATATCACCCGATTTTAAGGTCGTTTTTGAAGGAATCAATTTTAATTTACCACTGACCTTTTCTTCTTTATTTGGTTTTGCACCACCTTCTATGACAACAGCAACATTGGAAATATCATAAGCGTCAATCAGCTTATTTTTATTAACATCACCATTGCTGACATAACCTTCGAAATCTCCATCTCCCAGTCGCAATCCCGTATAGTTAATATATGAAGTCAAGTCATTATGATCGATCAATCGGTCATTATTAATATCGCCCGGTAAGTAGCTTGACGATCCTGGTACTTTAAACACATATAATTCTCTTCCGGAGCCAAAACCTCCCACAGCTTCAGAAACTGAAATTTTAATAAATCGGGCTACTGGATGGGTTCCAAAATCAAAACGTTTCATTTCGCCATCACGTTTCCAGTCAAAACTACCAGCTTCCGTCCAGGTATCCTTATCATTGCTATAGAATACCTTTCCTTTTAAAATGATACCATTTCCGCCATCGGTCCTTGGAAGATACTCAAACTTATCCAATTGATTAACAGACTTGAGATCTAGGGTCATATCAAACGGAACAGCTGTCTGTCCCCATTTTGTATGCCACATATCCCCTTCATCATAGTTGAACAATTTATTGATACCATTTCCGCCTTGGTTATCTACAGAAGTCTCTGCTTTGATTCCTTCAATGGCAAATTCCAATGGATTCGCTTTTGTTTTAGCGGCAAATGTACTCCAATCTGAAACACCAGATTTATTGACAGCCCTAATTTTAAACTGGTAGTCAGTTTCAGCTGCCAATCCTTCGAACAGCAATTGACTGTCCTTGATAGTTGAATAGATCAGATTGTTGAATTCAATTTCATAATAATCGGCATTTGCAACCTTTTCCCATGTTGGGGTTAAGGTATATGCTTGTGTATGTTGATCTGTAATCACAGCTTTTGGGGAACTCAAAGCACCAGTCTGAGCCAGGTAGTTGTCTACAGGAGCATACTCGAAGCCCTCCAATTGTACTTCTATTGCAGTCGACGAGACATCCTGTTTGGCCAGTCGCACCAGCAACATTGGATTTTTAACTAAAGGTACTTTTTCAAATTCCGATCCCTTGGTTGCAAACTGATTCAGGTTCGGTTGTGCATCGTAGAAGTATACATTTTCAGAGGCATTAAATTCATTTAATGTACGTACTTCCTTAAGCTTGATCGTTTTCTTATTGACTTTTGCTGTCAATTTCTTCGGTGCTCTGCTCACGTTAAAACGGATTTCGGTAGACTTCATTTTCTCAAATCCATCGAATTCACCTTGCGCTGGAGCAATAATCAACTCTACCTTATTGTTGTTAAGGCTTGAAGTTATAGTTGTATTTACCCCCTTACCATAACGATATGCTTCCGTCTTTCCATCATCATCGTATTCAACAAAGCTAGAACTTCCGTACGGATACACTTCATAGATACGTTGATCCTTTTTAATTTCCAGCACATTATTATTTGGATTGGTCACCGGAATAATAGCACCATTTTTCACGAAAACAGGTAGCTTCCAAATAGGCACATTAAAGTTATTGATAATACGACCACCTTGGTATTTTTCACCTGTAAAATAATCAATCCATTCACCATCCGGCAGGTAGATACCATTGCGCATATCATTTCCCTTTTCATCCACACGTGTTTCCTGATAAATCGGTGCTACAAGGAAATTTGGACCATAGAGGTACTGGTATTGCGTTGCCTTTCCAAGCGTATAAGCATTTGCTTGCTCTAAAAACATCGCACGAATGATAGGAAGTCCATCTACCGCTTGTTTCGCAACACTATAGCTATAGGGAACTAGTTGAGACTTCAATTTCAAATACAGACGATTGATCGAAGTAGCCGGTTCGCCCAGTGCGTGCGGGTACTTTTCGTTCGATCCCCAACCATCCATATTGAGTTCCATGGGTGTCCAGGTTTTCCATTGAAAATCACGGATATTGACCTTAAAGTTTTTACCACCAAAGATCCCGTCCATATCGGAAGTAATATTGGGCTGACCTGAAAGTCCCGAGCCGATATATGTTGGTATATGGAATCGGATATATTCCCATACCCCGCCAGTTTGGTCACCCGACCAGATACCCGCGTAGCGCTGTGTACCTGCCCAACCATCCAATGAAATTATAAATGGACGAGCATTGTTGCCATAGTAAGGCATGGTATGTCCAACATCAGCGACCCCATTGAGACCAAAAGAATATCCTGGACCAACCCAGGCCACATCCGTTTTTAGGACTCTCACACCTGCATCCCGTACCTCTTTTACGATATCACGTTGCAGTAATGCACTGATGCTATCTTTGGGATGGAGATCAGACTGTGTCCATAAACCGATTTCCACACCATTCTTACGTGCATAATCGCCAAACTCTTTCAAGTTTTGGATATTTCCATCTAAAGATGCCGTTTGGCCATATCCAGCACCATAACCATCATTAGGAAGAATCCAGCCCAAAGGCATGTCATGTGCTTTATAACGGTCTATGACTGCTCGAGCCGAAAATTGATAATTATTTTTCTCACCATTAAGCGATTCTTTGACTCCACCATTGTCCTTTTGGCTTTCTTTATAGCGTTTGCCGTCTTCAAATAGAATTCCCTTTTCATCTTCTTTCCAAAAATCGCGGTTATACGCATTAAGATGTCCCTCATACAAACCAAACTTCGGTAGAAGAATTGGGTTGCCCGTCAATTGATAGAAATCATTGAGCAAAGGTACTATCCCGTCATTAATCATAAAAAAGACATCCAGATAATCCGTATCGTGTGCTAATTTGACTATCCCTTTAGTTTTGGCTCCAAAGGCATAATTCCCCTTCTTGAAGGTATGCCACATAAAACCATATCCTTTGGTTGACCAGTAATAAGGCGTTGGAGAGGCAACACCACCATCGGTCCAGCTGTTCTGATTTTCGATTGCAATCACTTTTCCCTTATGTGAAAAACGCCCATTTTGAACGCCACCACCAAAAAAGTATTCATCCGCATTTTCCTTCAATTCAACGCTTACTTGTTTCTCTTCGAAAACAATTGGTTTTAAGCTTTCAACTACAATTTTATTGCTTTTCCGATTGAGGATACTAAACTGAGAAGTCTGTTTATCCATTGAAAAAAGAATATCGTTAGTGGATATGCTGACCTTATTACCTTCATCCTTTACTTCAAGCCCGGTGACCGTTTTCCGAGGTTGCTCTACCAATATTTTTGCTTCGGGTTTTGCTTCGGGATCACGGATAATACCACCATGAACATCCTGGAACATCCTAAAAATATGATTACCGTAGAAATCTAACGTTAGACGTTGACCATTATCGTATACAATCTCGACTGTTGTCGGATTAATTTTCTGAATTGCGATAATTCGGTTACCTTGATCGTGACCTATTGTATTATAATAATTGATCGTACTTACTTTAGCGTCAACTCGAGTGGGTTGAAAAATAAAAGGAGAAGCCAATCCCATCAGTAAACTGACTTGTGCTTTTGTGCTCCAAAAAGATATCTTCATGCGTATGATTTATAATGCATTAAATTAACTTAACAATAATACAATAGTAAATCGAAGTAAAAAAGAGAATCAGGAATGCAAACGATTGTCCAATAATAATGTTGCAGGCTAACCAAGCTATTGTACGCTGTTCGGCAAAAATCGAGCGTTTAATTCCATATGGCTTATGAAATGTGCGTGATAATGAACGACACGTAAAACTGGAGAAATGGCTAATGGTACTGCATCATACCACTAAAGCACAGTAAAGGCTAAAGGACAATTGCGGAACAGCTTCCGATGGACCGGGCTCACCGACGGCCATGTGATGCAATAACCAATAGGCGGAGGATATGCAATAGCTTGTACATGCAAATACGGGAGTACTTAAACGAAAGAAGCCCTTGACTGTTTCCAGCAAGGGCTTCCGTGTAAAAAAAGGCACCGACCTACTCTCCCACCTGTTACGGCAATACCATCGGCTCTGGCGGGCTTGACTGCTCTGTTCGGAATGGGAAGAGGTAGACACCGCCGATATAGGCACCTAAAAATCTTTATTGGCTGGTTCCTGTTAGGAACATCACACCAACTGACATATATATTGAAAGATCATTTTAAAAATTAAAGAGGAAGACAACAGTGTCTGTCTGCTTGAGAAAGCTTCGGGCTATTAGTACCACTTGGCTTTGGTCTCTCAACCTTTACACCTATGGCCTATCAACGTAGTCATCTTCTACGACCCTATAAGGAAGTCTCATCTCGTGGCTAGTTTCGCACTTAGATGCTTTCAGCGCTTATCTATTCCAGACGTAGCTACCCTGCCGTACACCTGGCGGCATAACAGGTTCACCAGAGGTCTGTCCAACCCGGTCCTCTCGTACTAAGGTCAGATCCACTCAAACTTCCAACGCCCACAACAGATAGGGACCGAACTGTCTCGCGACGTTCTGAACCCAGCTCGCGTGCCACTTTAATGGGCGAACAGCCCAACCCTTGGGACCTTCTCCAGCCCCAGGATGTGACGAGCCGACATCGAGGTGCCAAACCTCCCCGTCGATATGAGCTCTTGGGGGAGATCAGCCTGTTATCCCCAGCGTACCTTTTATCCTTTGAGCGATGGCCCTTCCATACAGAACCACCGGATCACTATGTCCGTCTTTCGACCCTGTTCGACTTGTCGGTCTCACAGTCAAGCAAGCTTATGCCATTGCACTCCGCGTACGGTTACCAAGCGTACTGAGCTTACCTTTGAAAGCCTCCGTTACCTTTTTGGAGGCGACCACCCCAGTCAAACTACCCACCAAACAATGTCCTCCCCATAAGGGAGTTAGAAACCGAATACAGAAAGGGCGGTATTTCAAGGTTGATTCCATGACTCCTGGCGAAGCCACTTCAACATCTCCCGCCTATCCTACACATCCTGTACCCAATCTCAATGTTAAGCTATAGTGAAGGTGCATGGGGTCTTTCCGTCCCGTTGCGGGTAATCGGCGTCTTCACCGATACCACAATTTCACCGAGCTCATGGCTGAGACAGCGCCCAGATCGTTACACCATTCGTGCAGGTCGGAACTTACCCGACAAGGAATTTCGCTACCTTAGGACCGTTATAGTTACGGCCGCCGTTTACTGGGGCTTCGATTCAATGCTTCTCTTGCGATGACATCCCCTCTTAACCTTCCAGCACCGGGCAGGTGTCAGGCCTTATACTTCATCTTGCGATTTTGCAAAGCCATATGTTTTTGTTAAACAGTCGCCTGGGCCTTTTCACTGCGGCTGCTCTTCTCAGAGACAGCGCCCCTTCTCCCGAAGTTACAGGGCCATTTTGCCGAGTTCCTTAGCCATGACTCACTCGAGCACCTTAGGATTCTCTCCTCGACCACCTGTGTCGGTTTGCGGTACGGGTCTTCATAACCTGAAGCTTAGCGGGTTTTCTTGGAAGTCTGTTTACCTGCTCTATCAGCGCCACCGAAGCTTTGCTGTACTATTGGGTTTCAGCTAGAGTTGCGGATTTGCCTACAACTCCAATACCTACGCCTTTCAACGAACTATTCCGTCAGTTCGCGGCAGTGTCACTACTCCGTCACCACATCGCAGTTATGAAGAGTACTGGAATATTAACCAGTTGTCCATCGGCTTGCCCCCTTCGGGTGCGCCTTAGGTCCCGACTGACCCTGATCCGATTAACGTTGATCAGGAAACCTTGGTCTTTCGGTGGGCGGGTTTCTCACCCGCCTTATCGTTACTTATGCCTACATTTGCTTTTCCATAACCTCCACAGTTCATTGCCAAACTGCTTCCCCGGCGATGGAATGCTCCCCTACCAGATGTACCTAAGTACAAATCCATAGCTTCGGTACCGTTCTTGATGCCCGTTTATTATCCACGCCCGGCCGCTCGACTAGTGAGCTGTTACGCACTCTTTAAATGAATGGCTGCTTCCAAGCCAACATCCTAGCTGTCTGGGCAACCGGACCTCGTTAGTTCAACTTAGAACGAATTTGGGGACCTTAGCTGATGGTCTGGGTTCTTTCCCTCTCGGCCTTGGACCTTAGCACCCAAAGCCTCACTGCCGGCTATATTTGATAGCATTCGGAGTTCGTCTGGATTTGGTAGGATTTGACTCCCCCGCACCCAATCGGTAGCTCTACCTCTATCAAACTCTACGCCGACGCTGTTCCTAAAAACATTTCGGGGAGTACGAGCTATTTCCCAGTTTGATTGGCCTTTCACCCCTACCCTCAGGTCATCCGGAAACTTTTCAACGTTTATCGGTTCGGTCCTCCATTACATGTTACTGCAACTTCAACCTGCCCAAGGGTAGATCACAAGGTTTCGCGTCTACCTCATCTGACTATGCGCCCTATTAAGACTCGCTTTCGCTTCGGCTGCGTCCCTGAAGGACTTAACCTTGCCAGACAAGAGTAACTCGTAGGCTCATTATGCAAAAGGCACGCTGTCACAGAACTCGTCTGCTCCAACCGCTTGTAAGCACACGGTTTCAGGTTCTTTTCACTCCCCTGTTCGGGGTTCTTTTCACCTTTCCCTCACGGTACTGGTTCACTATCGGTCTCTCAGGAGTATTTAGCCTTACCAGATGGTGCTGGTGGATTCCCACAGGATTTCTCCGGTCCCGCGGTACTCAGGATACCACTATGTCAACATTCTTTACCTGTACGGGGCTCTCACCCTTGTCGCGCAGTTTCCCACCTGCTTCCAGTTCATAGCGCTGTACAATGTCGTGGTCCTACAACCCCGGCCATGCCGTAACATGATCGGTTTGGGCTCTTTCCCGTTCGCTCGCCACTACTTGGGAAATCATTGTTATTTTCTTCTCCTACGCCTACTTAGATGTTTCAGTTCAGCGCGTTCGCGTTTTATACGACTATTCTTCAAATAGTCAGGTTGCCCCATTCGGAAATCTCTGGATCAAGTCGCATTTGCCAATCCCCAAAGCTTATCGCAGCTTATCACGTCCTTCTTCGCCTCTGAGAGCCTAGGCATCCCCCGTGTGCCCTTATTTACTTTCTTCACCGGCATAGCCTTTTGCTACTATGCGGCTGCTTTTGATATATATACCCGTATGCTACGCAAAGATTCGTTCGGCCTTGACCGAGGGTCTCCTCTTTACATCAAGCACATACACGTATTGTCTCTATACTGTTGTCTTCTCTTGTAATTTTTTTTCTCTTTCAATATGTCAAAGAACTCTTTTTCCGGTTTTTATTCTGGAGCATCTGTCGATGTTCCTTCCGGAGATGTGGAGAATAACGGATTCGAACCGTTGACCCCCTGCGTGCAAGGCAGGTGCTCTAGCCAGCTGAGCTAATTCCCCGTATTTTTTCGTAGTCCCGAGCAGATTTGAACTGCTGACCCCTACATTATCAGTGTAGTGCTCTAACCAACTGAGCTACGGGACTAGCTTATCTTGTTCATCTCTTTCTCTCGGTCCTGCTCCTTGCGGGGCGGGCACTTTCTTCTGATGTTTTCTTCTTGTCAATCATATGTAACGTGACGAGCACCGATCTTCGATACTCTAGAAAGGAGGTATTCCAGCCGCACCTTCCGGTACGGCTACCTTGTTACGACTTAGCCCCAATTATCGGTTTTACCCTAACACGCTCCTCGCGGTAACATGCTTTAGGTACCCCCAACTTTCATGGCTTGACGGGCGGTGTGTACAAGGCCCGGGAACGTATTCACCGCGTCATTGCTGATACGCGATTACTAGCGAATCCAACTTCATGGGGTCGAGTTGCAGACCCCAATCCGAACTGTGAATGGCTTTTAGAGATTAGCATCATATTGCTATGTAGCTGCCCGCTGTACCATCCATTGTAGCACGTGTGTAGCCCCGGACGTAAGGGCCATGATGACTTGACGTCGTCCCCACCTTCCTCTCTGTTTGCACAGGCAGTCTGTTTAGAGTCCCCACCATTACATGCTGGCAACTAAACATAGGGGTTGCGCTCGTTGCGGGACTTAACCCAACACCTCACGGCACGAGCTGACGACAGCCATGCAGCACCTAGTTTCGTGTCCCGAAGGACGAGTGCGTCTCTGCACTCTTCACTAACTTTCAAGCCCGGGTAAGGTTCCTCGCGTATCATCGAATTAAACCACATGCTCCTCCGCTTGTGCGGGCCCCCGTCAATTCCTTTGAGTTTCACCCTTGCGGGCGTACTCCCCAGGTGGATAACTTAACGCTTTCGCTGGGACGCTGGCTGTCTATCGCCAACATCGAGTTATCATCGTTTAGGGCGTGGACTACCAGGGTATCTAATCCTGTTCGATCCCCACGCTTTCGTGCATCAGCGTCAATACCAGCTTAGTGAGCTGCCTTCGCAATCGGAGTTCTAAGACATATCTATGCATTTCACCGCTACTTGTCTTATTCCGCCCACTTCAAATGGATTCAAGCCCATCAGTATCAAAGGCACTGCGATGGTTGAGCCACCGTATTTCACCCCTGACTTAATAGGCCGCCTACGCACCCTTTAAACCCAATAAATCCGGATAACGCTCGGATCCTCCGTATTACCGCGGCTGCTGGCACGGAGTTAGCCGATCCTTATTCTTCCAGTACATTCAGCTATCTACACGTAGATAGGTTTATTCCTGGACAAAAGCAGTTTACAACCCATAGGGCAGTCATCCTGCACGCGGCATGGCTGGTTCAGGCTTCCGCCCATTGACCAATATTCCTTACTGCTGCCTCCCGTAGGAGTCTGGTCCGTGTCTCAGTACCAGTGTGGGGGATTCTCCTCTCAGAGCCCCTAGACATCGTCGCCTTGGTAAGCCGTTACCCTACCAACTAGCTAATGTCACGCGAGCCCATCTCTATCCTATAAATATTTAATCAACTGAACATGCGAACTGTTGATGTTATGCGGTGTTAATCTCTCTTTCGAGAGGCTATCCCCCTGATAGAGGTAGGTTGCTCACGCGTTACGCACCCGTGCGCCACTCTCACCAATGGTAGCAAGCTACCACCGGATCCCGTCCGACTTGCATGTATTAGGCCTGCCGCTAGCGTTCATCCTGAGCCAGGATCAAACTCTCCATTGTAAAATGAAGTTTTTGATTCCAACTATTTACATAATCAGAATTCTTTTTTTATATCTCTGATCTTGGATCGAATTGAACTAATTCTTGAATTTGTTCATGACTTTCGACTTTCGTCTGTCTACTCGTCACGCTTACATGATTGTGTTTTCTTAAAGAACTTTTGCCGCTTCAACTTCCGTATCCGCTATATTCCGATAGGCATTGCGCCTCTCTTTATCTTTTTTTTTGTTTTTCCTCCGTTTCCGTTGGGACTGCAAAGGTAGAAATCTTTTCTGAACTTCCAAAAACTTTTTCAAGTTTTTTTTCTTTTCTCTTTCTTCGATTTCCGCGTTTAAAATAAACTCAGCGGGATTTTAAATCCTGTCAAACTCTCTTAAACCCTTCTTTTTTCATGATTCCTTCTTTCGAAGCAACCGTGCCTCCCTTGCGGAGTGGTGCAAAGATAGGGAGTTTAAACACAAACTTCCAAGCCTTTTGTTCTTATTATTTTCATTTTTCCCTTAACTGCCTGTAACGGTGCGAGATTCTTTTTGGTTTTTGGTAGCGGCAGGTGCAGAGGGAGGCGAAAAAAGGCTGATCCAGCTGCCAGATTGGGCCATTCAAAGAACGCTGGTCATCATATATAGTATGGAGGCAGGCTTCGCACTGTATCTATTACCAATTTCGTTCAACTTTTGTTAATAATTAATAGGGGTATTACAGGGAGATAACAGGGAGATAACAGGGGGTTAACAGGGGGTTAGCAGGGGTACAACCCCTATAAACCCCCTGTTAAAATGGTGTTATATTGGTGTTAGTTATCAATCAGTATACAATTTGAGCCTAAGTGGGGTAACAACAGGCCTCCCCTTTTGTCAAAACTGCCACTGAAACAAGCAAAATATCAATATGAAAAGCCAAATGGTCTTTGACAAACAATATGTAATTGAAACCGTATATTCGTAAATAGCAAATTAAAATCTTCCTTATTTTGAACGGACTTTTCAAAATCTATAAAGTTGATGCCGATGAGGCACTGCGCATACAACAATCCAAAAACGAAATACATCAACATGATTTCGAAGAGCTGATTATTGGTGTGGCAGGAAAGCTCGAACATTTTATCGATTTTAAAACAAAAACTTACACCGCTCCATTTATAAGTTTTGTCACTCAGGGCAAAACCCACCGCGTCAAACCTCTTCTGCATAATAATAACATTGAATTTTGGGTCATTCGATTTAAAAGTGAATTTATCCCCGAAACGACTTTCCAGCTCTACGCCCATTTTCATGAAAATGCGACATTGACCTTTGCCAGCCCCAACTGCTTCGGCAGATTGACGATCTTATGTGAACTGATGCAGCAGGAATGCTTACAAACGAGCGTAGATTATGCCGTTATCAAGCAGCTATTGAGCACCATCTTTACCATGATTGAATCTGAACGGAAAAGACAATTTCCAGACAGCCAACAACAATTAAAAAATCAGAGTACAACCTTCACAAGCTTTCTTTCCATACTGGAAGAGAATTATCATCGTCCCGAAGGCGTTAATTTTTACGCAGAGAAGCTTTTTATGTCTGCACGAAACTTAAATTTAATTTGTCAGAGCATTTTACAACAAAGCGTTTCCGAAATTATTGAAACACGGAAACTTATTGAAGCAAAAAACCTCTTGTTGACAACGACTAAAACGATCTCGGAAATTGGTTTTGAACTCGGTTACCAAGATAAAGCCTACTTTACCAATGTCTTTAAAAAGAAAGCCGGCATGACACCTTCGGAATTTAGAAATGAAATCCAAAAACTTATTTCCGAATAGTACAACAGATTGACAGGATAATGGTACCGCCTAGCCAGGCCCATCCCCTACCTTTGTAATAAAAATTGACGCAGTCACATCATATCAAATGCGTAGAAAGGATTTTATTAAAATTATGGCAACATTACCATTAGCTGGAGTAGCACACAAAGCAAACTCTTTATATAAATTTTCTGGGGAACTCGAAGCAACCGACAAATATCCGGTTCTATTTCTAGGCCATGGAAGTCCCATGAACGCTATCGAAGACAATGAATTTGTACAGGGATTCAAAAAAATAGGTCAGACTTTCGAGAAACCGAAGGCTATTCTTGTTGTTTCTGCACACTGGGAAACACGTGGAACATTTGTCACAGCGATGGAGCATCCCGCCACCATTCATGACTTTGGCGGCTTTCCTCAGGCATTATTTGATGTCCAATACCCGGCTCCAGGCAGCCCGGCGCTCGCTTTAGAAACACAGCGTATTGTCAGCAAAACAGACGTTCATCTCGACGACAAATGGGGGCTGGACCATGGATCATGGTCTGTAGTCAAACATCTATACCCTAATGCAGACGTTCCCATTATTCAAATGAGCATCGATTACACACAGCCAGCAGCATACCATTATGAGATTGCACAGCAATTAAACACGCTAAGAAAAAAAGGGGTGCTCATTATAGGGAGTGGCAATATGGTGCACAACTTACGGATGGTCGCCTGGGACAAACTCGATACGGCAGGCTATGCGTATGAGTGGGCTACTATAGCCAACGAAAAAATGAAGCAATTCATTCAGAACGGCAACCATCAGGCGCTCATAGATTTTAGAAAACAGGGCAAAGAGTTTGACTTGGCAATTCCAACGCCTGAACATTACCTCCCTTTAATCTATACCTTAGGTCTACAGGAGAAGAATGACGAGCTGTTTCTCTTCAACGACAATTCAGTGGCTGGATCGCTGACGATGACTTCTTTGAAAATCGGTTAAGCCTCCAGCATACCTATCGGGATATCCAACACGACCAGCCCATTCCATTGACCGTTTTTATACAGTACCCGCCCGAGTGGGAAATAATCTCGAAATTTCTATGACAAAAATGGTTTTGATTGCAACAGCAGGATCAATAAATTTGTTTGAAACAAAAGAATGTACCTTAACTTGACTCATGGAAACAAAACCCGTTATTGAAATTGAATATTGTCCAAAATGCAATTGGATGCTGCGCGCCGCCTATATGGCACAGGAGGTGCTGAGTTCGTTCACGGATGAGATCCATGGCGTTATGCTGGTCCCCAGCGAAATTGCAGGCCGCTATACAATACGCGTAGCGAATCAGGAGATCTTCGACCGAAAAAGAGCCGGGCGATTTCCAGAGATTAAGGAACTCAAACAGCTGATCCGTGATTTAGTTGCACCGGAAAAGTCCCTGGGTCATTCGGACAAATCTTCTTAGTCGCACATTTAATTTAGCATAAATCGGATTTTAAAGACTTCTTCTTATTAGCAACTTTGTATAAATTAAATGAACAATCATGACTATTCAACAAGAAGTAGATTTTCAACGTATCGCCAAGGCCATACATTTCTTACAGGAAAACTTTAAGACGCAGCCTACATTGGGTCAGATCGCTTCTCATGTTTACATGAGTGAAGCTCATTTTCAACGCATGTTTACCGCATGGGCAGGTACAAGCCCTAAGAAATTCTTACAGTATGTGAGTATAAATCATGCAAAATCATTGCTCAGAGACAATAACATTGCTGAAACAACATTTCAGCTTGGCCTTTCCAGCAGCAGTAGACTTCATGAGCTATTTATCAATATTGAGGGAATGACTCCCGCTGAATATAAAAATGAAGGCTCCAATCTATTGATTTCCTACGCATATTATCAGAGCTTATTCGGTAGAATGCTAATTGCATCCACCCCAAAAGGTATTTGTCATATTGCCTATGTCGATGACGATTTAACAGCTCTTGACTCCCTGCAGCAACGATTTCCGAACGCAACATATCTACAACAGGGAAATAGCATGCACGAGAATGCACTCAAAGCATTAAATCCCCAAGACAAAGATATACGTCAGGTAAAATTGCATTTAAAAGGCACTGATTTTCAACTGAAAGTCTGGGAAGCCTTATTAAAAATCCCTATGGGCAACTTAAGCACCTACGGTGCTATCGCTTCTCAAATTGGAAACCCCAAGGCCTCCCGCGCTGTCGGCACAGCTGTCGGAAGCAATCCGATTGCATACCTTATCCCCTGTCATCGTGTGATACAAAACAGCGGAATATTTGGTGGCTACCGATGGGATCCGATGCGGAAAACAGCGATGATCGGATGGGAGACTTTGCATACCGCTATTTAGTAAACACATACAATACGATAACATGGAACTTTTCGACAATCTCTTCGATGGCAATAGAAATCTACTCCCTTACGATGGGACTGTCAATTATTATGGTAAAATACTACCTCCGCAGGAAGCAAACCACTATTTTGACATCCTCATGGACTCGATCGAATGGGTAAATGACCGTGCTATTATTTTTGGAAATGAAATCGTCACCAAACGAAAAGTGGCCTGGTATGGCGACCAAGCTTTCGAATATAGCTATTCCAACACCACTAAAAGGGCGCTTCCCTGGACAAAGGAACTTCTTGAGCTGAAAAAGATTGCCGAAGAACAAACACAGGAAACTTATAATTCCTGCCTGTTGAATCTTTATCACAATGGTGACGAGGGAATGGCCTGGCACAGTGACGGTGAAAAAGACCTCAAAAAAAATGGAGCAATTGCTTCTTTAAGCTTTGGTGCTGAACGAAAGTTTGCCTTTAAACACAAAACGAGCAAAGAAAAAATAGACCTCATCTTGGGTCATGGAAGTTTATTGGTGATGAAAGGTTTTACACAAACGTATTGGCTGCATCGGCTTCCACCAACAAAAAAGGCTTTTAGCGCACGAATTAATCTGACATTTCGAAGCATCGATCAGCTGTAGTCGTGGCTATTTATCCGCAGACTACAACAGAATTCAGTCATCAATCGTGTCAACCTTCTCAAAACATAAAGGCTGACACGATCAATCGGATTATTTTACAACGTTCCAGCTGTTGTCTTTGGCTGTGTAATCCATAAAAATACCACCGTCCAAAGTAATATTTTTCACCTTTTTGGTCGAACTCCAAGTCACGCTAGCCTGTTTTTCATTGTGTTGCCAAATTGCCGGAGTTTGGTGTTTTGTCTCCACCGATCCATCCGCATAGGTAATCAACACATCAAACGGAATTGCAAATCCGCCTACATTGGTGATCGTAAGTGTGTTTTTACCGGCAAGTTGTTTAAAACCATTTACTTTAAGGTCGATGTAATTATTGGTGAAATACCAATTTTTCCAATACCAGTTTAAATTCTGTCCAGCTCCGGCATTGATGCTGTAAAAGAAGTCCCAAGGCGTAGGATGCTTTCCATGCCATAACTCCATATAGTGGTGTAATGCTTTTTTAAACAGTTCATCGCCTAGGTAATCCCGTAATGCAATATAGGACAATGCAGCCTTGATGTAAGCATTGTTGCCGTACCCTAAACCACTTAACTGGGAGGTCATGGTAATTAAGGGTTGATCTTCTTCTGTAGAAGGGTCAAAAATATAGCGCTTTACGCGGGCATCTTTGAAAAGCTCTTTGTTTTTTTCGGCACCAATCTCCGCATTTCCAATCCAGAATTCCAATGCAGTAGCCCAGCCTTCATCCATATAACCGTATCGGGTTTCATTGATACCCATATAAAAAGGGAAATAGGTATGTGCAATTTCATGGTCTGCCGTTTGTCGTGCATCAACAAGATTATCTGGGACACTCGAATCATTGATCATCATTGGATATTCCATATCTGCAAATCCCTGAACGGCCGTCATGGTTGGATACGGATAGGTGACACCAGGCCAATTTTTAGAAAACCAGTCAATGCAGTATTGTTGCCAGCCAATATATTGTTCAAAATCTGGCGTTCCGGCGACGTAGCTGGATTGGACACTCACGCGCTTGCTTCCCAGATCTACACTCCCGCCATCCCAGATATAATTGTCACTCACACTGAAACAAAAATCAGGTACGTAGCTTGCTTTGAATTTCCAGGTATTCCAAGCTTCTTGTGCTGTCACTTTCCCCGTTTTCATTTCGGCATCTGTCGCAATATGTATTGGGGTATCGCTAACTTTTGATTTCTCGAAACGGTCCAAAATAGGCTTCTGAAGTACATCAGCTGCATTTGTCAATTCACCTGTCGCCCAGACAACAAAGTTCTTCGGAACGGATATCTCAAATTGATAATCGTTGAAACCATTATAGAATTCTTGCCGGCCATTATGTTCCAAAAGATCCCAGCCATTGTAATCGTCGTATACAGACACACGCGGATAAGCGTAAGCACAATAAAAGGTAGACGCATTCAGCAGTCCTTCACGGTCACTTTCTACAGATAAAGGGTATTCCCAGCTAATGTCCAATGTTGCAGTACTTCCTGGAAGGATTTTCTGCCCAAAATCGCCTAACTTCACTGTTCCCCAGTCCTTACTATTTACGTCGTAAACTTGACCATTCAGTTTAAACGATTTAATCTTTAGACCCGAAGTCAGGTAATCGTCCGAAGCGTATGCCGCACGTACCGCATTGGGTTTGTGCACATTGTTGACAAATCGGATAGCCAAGCGATTCAATGTATCGGGACTATGGTTTGTGTACAGAATAGTTTCTGTTCCGCTCACCATCTTTGTGGCCGGATCCAATTGCACCCGCACATCATACTTCCCAAAATTCTGCCAATAGTTTTTACCCGGTATGCCCGTTGTGGTACGGGTCCCCTTTGCGATCGCTTGCTGAATATTCCTTGGGGTATACAATTCTTGTGCATGAGCAGCCCCTGTCAATAAAAGCAACGTCAATCCGTAATTCAATATAGTGCGTCCTATCATATCCTAGTTTAAATAATCAAACTAAGATAAATTTGCTGTGATTTGCAAGTTTAATTCTCCAGCTTCGCAAGAAAAATAAACTTCTTCAACACAATACTGGATTTGCATTTGTTCAAAAAACAAAAAAGGCAGACTCCGAGTGCCTGAGAAAACATTTTATTTTTTTTTACGTTTAGTTTTAAGATAAGCCCGAATGTATGCATCGACTTTTACGTTATAACGATTTCTTCCGATATGCTTTTTTAGGAATGCTTTTAATTTCAATCCCTACGCTACTTGCTGCCCAAACTGATGCAAAAACAGACTCTGTTGCACAGTATAAACATCAGCGTGACTCTGCCTTGGCCAGTCAATATGATATATCCGATCTCATCGGAAGAATAATACATCCCAAACGAAAAAAGGAACACGCAAGTAAACGTTCCCCCATCACCTTAATGCCCAATATTGCCTACAACCCAACCATTGGTGGCCAGATTGGAATCAAGGCAGTCGCCGGAAAAGTACTTGGTGACCCGAAAACGACTACCATGTCGATCGCTGCGACATCCGCCTCGATTACGACAAAAAATATTATGGTTTTCTATATCAGCCACAATGTATTTACGCCAAACAACAAGCTGAATTTTCAGGGTGCTTTTGCACTCGTCAAGATGGTTGCTTTAGACGCGGGCTTGGGCATGACTCCCCATGGAAAATGGACCAATGCAGATGAAGAGATACTTGCAAATCCTGAGCATAAAAAGTATGGCGCCAAGTACAATGCCTTTACATTTAACGAAAAAGTCTACAAACGTATCGCTGATGGGCTATTTGTTGGAGCCGGACTGGCGTTCGACTTAAGACGCAAAATAACCAGCAGTGGCCCTAATGGCAACGTTACGCCCAATACCATCTACACCGAAAAACATGGCTTCGAGCCCGACAGTTACAATTCCAATGGCCTATTGCTCAATATGCAGTATATGACCCGAGACAATCCTAACAGGCCTTACAAGGGAATCTATTCGGATATCGGTGTGCGATGGAACACCACTTTGCTAGGGAGTAGCAAAAGCGCAGTACAGCTTACCACCGACTTTCGAAAGTACTTTAGTCTATCTCAGTCCGACCCGGCTCATGTACTCGCCTTCTGGTATTGGGGTTCCTATAAACTTGGCGGTACACTTCCCTATTTTGATCTTCCAGGAACGGGAAGGGACGTAGCCGTCAGAAGCGGCCGCGGTTATACCATTGGTTATTTTAAAGGAATTTCTTTCGGTTATGCCGAAACAGAATACCGCTTCCCAATTTTAAAGAATCGCTTTTTGAGCGGAGCTGCTTTTTTTAATCTACAGACTGCCAGCGACGAACTGGGCACCAAACTTTTTGAAAGGTGGCAACCAGGTGGTGGTGCCGGATTAAGGGTACTCTTTAACAAAGCAACACGCACAAATCTATGTTTGGACTATGCCTTTGGAAAATATGGTTCCCGTGGTTTCTTTTTGGGGCTGAATGAAGCTTTCTAATTCCAGGTTGCCACAGCTTTGTTTGCCATAAAATGACTAAATTAGCCGATGTTGTTGCTCTTTCTCTTCACGAAGAGTGACTGAATAGACATTGACGATATTTCATCATGAATTTAAAAACCTTTTTTCTATACATTGTATTATTATCAGGTCTTGTTTCCTGTCATCAGACAAAGACGCCAACAACTCCAACAGCAACAACGAAAAGCGAAGACCAAAAGAAAGAACAAGTAGCCCTTCCTGTCTCCTCACTACTCCCTCCGGATACGTCGAGCTACGATAGTCCGCGTTTTGCAGACAGAATAAAGGAACAAGCGCAGCAGTTAATGAAAATGAATGATGCCGGTCTCTTCGATAAACTTCATCAGAAGTTAACGACAACACTAAGTGCGGACCAGAAGGATTATTTTCTTGGGCATCCTAACTTAGCTGTTTTAGCAATCTCTAAAGGAAATATCTTTGAAAATGGTGCCGATGACCTTGGCTATATCGTGTACAACAAAGATAATCATCGCATCGAAATCATCCTATTCAATTTTAAGAGCAATACATTCAACACCTTATATAAAGAATTAAAAGTTGTCAATACGCTCCAAAACACGGACTGTTACTCCAGCTTTGGATCGCTCGATTATCTCATTGCTTCCGAACTGATTTATCAAGAGGAATATATTCGTTTAAACAGTTCAAATTACCTGATTGACGACAATTCCTTTGAGGTGACCGATATTTCGACGAACAAAAACTTTGATTTGCAGCAGGGCTGTCTGAACAAAAAAGTCTCAAAAGATGCCATGGCCAACAGTCTTTGTGTACCGACCAGTTCCGTATATGCGAATTTTCAATGCTTAAAATACGATAAGAAAAAGCAGATTTTTGAAATTTATTTCAGTCAGGAATTTGCAGACTAAGCCGACCAAACCCTAATGATGAAAAGATATTACCTACTTGCTACCCTTGGTTTATGTAGCAAATTATATGCGCAGGAAGTGGATACTACGACTAATCGGCTAGAACAAGTCGAAGTTAAAGCCTACTTCAATAAACAACCGCTCTTGCGATTGACATCTTCTGCGGCTGTGTTAAGCGGCCAAGCGATCCAATCCCAACAATCGCCCTCCTTGGTTTCAGCAATGAACAGGGTACCGGGGTTACGCATGGAAGAGCGTTCTCCTGGAAGTTACCGGCTTGCACTCCGTGGAAGTATGATCCGTTCCCCCTTTGGCGTTCGCAATGTCAAAATCTATTTGGACGACTTTCCACTTACTGACGCAGGTGGGAACACCTACCTTAACTTGATCGATCCCTACGCAATAGAGCAAATTAATATATTGAAAGGCCCAGATGGATCGATCTATGGGGCCAATTCAGGCGGAGTGCTTTCCTTTTATAGTAAAGGATTTGATCGATCTGCCCAACCTGAAGTCAACCTCCAATTAACGGGAGGTTCCTACGGTCTTTTCCAAGAACAGCTCAATGCAATCTTACCCGTCAGCACGACTCAACAACTTGCCATCAATCAGAGTTGGACGAGAAGTGACGGTTATCGCCAGAATTCAGCCTTAAATAAAAAGAATATTCAGCTCAATTACAATTGGCAATATGCAAAAACATCCGAATTAAAATTCACCGGTTTCTATTCGGATCTCGGTTACCAAACTCCGGGAGGACTCACCGCAGCACAAATGGAGAGCGACCGCAGGCAGGCCCGGCCTAAGGGCGGACCAAATCCTGGTGCTGCTGAACAAAAAGCAGCAATCTACGATAAAACATTCTTTGGTGGACTGAGCAACCAGACGCATCTCAGTTCTAAGATGACTTTGTTTGCCAGTGTATTCGGCTCATCCAATCAGATCAGAAATCCTTTCATCACCAATTATGAAAAAAGGGATGAGAAAAATCTGGGAACACGCTTGTATTTATCCTACACAGATTTACTGAGCAAGGCCCTAAAATACGAAGTCCAACTGGGCTTAGAGGCTCAAAAAGGCTGGTATGCTATCGATAATTATGACAATGACAAAGGAATCGCTACCGATCCTCAGGCCAAAGACAAATTGGAAAACAGTCAGCAATCATTTTTTGCACGCACCCAACTGGAGTGGCTAGAACGGCTCCAGGTAGAGCTGTCGCTCGGATTGAATGGAAATAAAATAGCCTATCAACAGCGCTATCCTCTTACCCAAGAAAACAAAGAACATATTGATTTCGGGAGTACATGGATGCCAAGAGCTGCACTATCCTACTTGGTCACACCTACAATTGCGCTTAGAGCGTCGATTTCTAAAGGTTTCTCTGCACCAACAGTTGCAGAAGTGCGCTCCTCAGACAATATGGTCAACACGATGCTGAAACCAGAAACGGGGACAAATCATGAGCTGGGGATACGCTGGCATTTGTGGAATAGACGGATTATAGTAGATGCAGCAGCTTACACTTACCAAATGAACAATGCTATTATCCGCCAGATACGAGATACAGGAGCTGAATATTTTCAAAATGCAGGTAAAATAAACCAAAAGGGAGTGGAAGCATCAATATTAACTTATTTGATTACACCCCAGACAAGCGGTATTATTCGGAGCTTACAACTCGCCAGTAATTTTTCCTTCAATGACTATCGTTTCAAAACCTATCAGGTAGGCGACAAAAACTATAAGGACAACAAACTTCCTGCAGTTCCTAAAACGGTATGGGTAAATTCGTTGAATATACTTTTCCCGTATGAATTCCAGTTGGATCTTCTTTCCAATTTAACAGCAGCAATACCACTGGACGACGCAAACACTGTTTATGCCAAACGGTATCATCTTTTACAAGGCAAATTATCCTGGAGCAAATCTGTCTGTTCACGGCATAAAATCAGATTTTTTGTTGGGGCCGACAATCTACTCAATGAAAAATATAGTCTTGGAAACGACATCAATGCTTTTGGAGGCCGATATTTCAATCCTGCCCCTTTACGTAATTATTATGGCGGAATGAGTTTTAATTTTTAAGCTAGTAACATGGAATTCCATCAGCACATATTGACCAATATCGACTTCAGAAGGGTAAACCGTTATTCTTATTTTCCTTGGATGGACCTGACATTGGCCCATTTTCAGGTCAATGCGATGGAAATGGAGGTGAATCAGGCTACTTTTCAAGTAATGGAAAATTACACCCACTTTGAGGTCATGATCATCTATACAGCTCCCACAACTGCTGTATTTTGTAACTGTCCGGAAACAGCATTCTGCCGGCATCAAAAAGCTGTTTTAAGCAAACTGTTTACTCAGGAAAACTGGCTGGCTTTTTTTGATCACATCCGCTATCAGCATCTCCTAAAAAAAGTTGCCATTCAATATGGGCTAGAAAATGAATCCTCTTTGGAAAACTATTTTTCTGCGCAGATCAAAGCGGGGAAGCTGGAGTTTCTGTTAAAAGACAAACAGCTAACCTCTATCGATGACTTTGATCTTGTGGAGGAATCTCTTGCTCCGAAAATCAAGACGGCTGTCAAAAAGCAACATCATTTTGTGGTGTTAACGCGCAACCGGTATTACAAAAATCTACAAATACTCCTGTGTCAATCGCCGATGACGAAATCCGGCGTACCAAAAAATCCGATTTCTTCTAGCGAGAGTCAGTCTCATATCTGGCAAAGCAGCTCGATTGAGGAAATGCAATTTTACACAGCTGTTTACCAATTTTCTCAAGCTGTGCAACAGGATATCGAAATCAGTTCCAGCCTGAAGGCGATTGCAAAAAATCCGCTACACCTCGATTTTTATCTACATGACTATGAGAAATCCGACAATATAACAGCCTCTACCTTATCGCCGGTACAATTTAGCCTAAGCAAAGGTGATATTAAGCTCTTTATTACAAAAAAAGACGCATTTTATGCCATTCAGGGAGAAATTCATATCCACACCATCGCCTACAGTTTACAGGATTTAGTTGTTCTTCTGGACCATTTCATTCTCCTCAAAAATCAGCTTTTTTTGATTGAAAATAAGCTTCACCTCAAGTTGATCCGTTTATTCGGCAACAAGGGTGAGCAATTGTTGATCTATCAACGTAAGTTCGAAGAGTTCAATAGGTTGTTTTTGGAACAGATAGCACATTCTGTGGAGTTGAATTTTAAAGACATTCCAAAAGCAAGCAAGCCACAGTTAAAGGAAAATCTATATTATCAGGACATGCAGCCCCTTTTGTTTCTGGAGGAATCGGAAGATTTTGTCAACCTTATTCCAGTCATGCGTTATGGTGAGGTCGAAATTCCTATTTTAAGCAAGCGGAATATATTCGGCACAGACAGCAAGGGTACACAATTTTTGGTCGATCGGAAACGTGAAGCTGAAACAAAAGTTATTTCCCTGTTACTGAAGCAGCATCCCTATTTTCAGGAGCAAATGGATGAGGGAAGCTTTCAGCATTTTTATTTGCACCGCAAATACTTTCTGGACAGTAACTGGTTTCTGGATGCTTTTGAGGAGTGGCAGCATCAGGGTATACAGATCATTGGATTTAATGCGATACGTGGAAATAAATTAAGTCGTTTTAAAGGAAAAATTCATGTGGAGGTCCTCAGTGGACAAAATTGGTTCAATGCCAATATAAAGGTGACATTTGGCCCCAAAAGTGTCTCTCTAAAAAAACTTGAAAAGGCTGTACGGAACCGCTCGCAATTCATCACCTTGGATGATGGCACCCAGGGCATTTTACCGCAACAGTGGCTCGATAAATTTGAGGCCTATTTTAACGCTGCCGAATCGATAGCTGATGATTTCATTGAAATTCCAAAATACAAATTCAATGAGATCGATCTATTATTTGATCAGGCTGAGTTAGACCCTATCGTGTTGGCGGAGCTCAGCACGTTGAGAAAGCAGCTCGCTAATTTTTCTTCGCTATCCGAGGTCCAGGTACCACCAACTTTTGTCGGAAACTTACGCCCTTATCAGCAACAAGGACTACAATGGCTGCATTTCTTGGATGGGCTTAATTTTGGCGGCTGTCTTGCCGATGACATGGGACTTGGCAAAACGATCCAAATATTAGCCTTTCTGGCTACTCAAAAAGCAAAGGGACAATCTGCACCAACATTACTTGTACTTCCCACGACCTTAATTTTTAATTGGCGGCATGAAATACAACAATTTCTTCCATCTTTCCAAACGTTGGTTTTAGATGGTCCAAATAGAATAGAAAAAGGGATGCAGTTTGAACAATATGACCTTGTTTTAATTTCTTATCACAACCTGCTGACGGATATCAATACGCTAAAAAAAATAACCTTCAATTATGTCATATTGGACGAATCGCAGCAAATCAAAAACCCGGATTCCCAGCGATACAAAACGGTAAATTTATTAAAATCAAGAAATCGCATTATCTTAACAGGAACTCCTATCGAGAATAATACGATGGATCTTTATGCTCAGCTTTCCTTTATTGTGCCGGGTCTACTAGGAAGCAAAAAATATTTCAAAGATGTCTATACGACTCCTATTGATGCTTTCCATGACCGCAAGAGAAAAAAAATGCTGAAAGAGAAAATAAAGCCTTTCATTCTCCGTAGAACAAAACAGGATGTATTACGTGATCTTCCTGCAAAAAATGAACTGGTCCTTTACTGTGATATGAAAACTGCCCAACGGCGAATTTATGATCTTTATGAAAAGGAATTTCGGGATTTTATCTCTGCCAAAGATGGCGATGAAATCAAGAAAAGCCCCATGCATGTACTAAAAGGTCTAACAAAATTGCGTCAGATATGTAATTCAAGCAAACTTCTCCAAAATGAAGATCTGACTACCGCTGCAGACTCTGCCAAAATCGAAATGCTTATCGAGCAGATTCAGCATAAAAAAGACCAGCACAAAATGATCGTGTTTTCACAGTTTGTCAGTATGCTCAACCTGATTAAAGAGGCTTTGGATAAACAGGGTATTCGCGCGTTGATGCTCACGGGTCAATCCAAAAATCGAGGTCAGTTGGTTAGTGATTTTCAATCCGACAAGGATATCCCCGTTTTTCTGGTTAGTCTAAAAGCGGGTGGTACGGGGCTTAATCTTACCGCAGCGGATGTTGTGTACCTAGTAGACCCCTGGTGGAATCCTGCTGTTGAACAACAGGCGATCGACAGGATCTATCGCATGGGGCAACAAAAGACGGTCACTGCTGTTCGATTAATCAGCCCTAACACGGTGGAAGATAAAATTCAGACCTTACAGCAACATAAAAAGGAGATTAGCAACAGTATTCTGGATGACGGCGGAAGTTTAGATGTCTTTTATCTCGACAAAAGCTATTTAATGAATTTGCTACGCTAAACTATTGAAATCAAAAAAGGGGATATCGATCGATGTCCCCTTTTTTGATATAATTCGTTTTCAGCTGCTCTTTATTTTTTGTCAGAAATGTACGTTTTGTTACCATTTCCGTTGATATAATATTTACCACCTTTTGGACCGAGATAAACTGTATGTCCATTATATTTTTCACTTGTTGCTTTATCGGCTGTAGCTACGGCATCCTTTTTAACAGCAGTGGCTTTTTTTTCAGCTTTAGCGCTTTCTTTTTTCACGGCTTTTTCCTTCGCTTCCACTGGTGCTGCTGGCACTGCTTTTGTATCAGCCATCTTTTTCGCCTGCGTTGACTTTTCCTTCACTGCAGCTTCCTTCTTCTCTTTGACTGCAGCGTCCTTCTTCGCTGTAGCTTTCACGGGCGCTGTTTTCGTTTCGGCCTCGTTGGCTTTAGTCTTTACTTCTTTTGCTTTTTGTTCAGACTTTTTGGCTTCCTTTTCCATTTTTTTAGGAGCCGTTTGTGCATAGGATTGTCCCAATCCAAATGCAGCGATCAGAGCTAATGCAGCTGTGATTTTTTTGAAACGATTTATTGCATTCATAACTCAATTGTTATTTAAATAATTGTAAATAAAAGTACAATACAAATGCCATATTTCGATTTAATTACCTGAAAAAAGATTTTTAACACATTTTTAACTTGATGAAGGAATTATTCGACAACTTGCTTTTTAAATTTCGAATCAATTATATATTTTACTCCCTTCGCATCAATAAATACAGGCTTTCCATGGTAGTGCTCATTAATCCGACGATCAATTGCAACACGATACCGAGTGGTTGAATTAGCGGAGCTGTAAGTTATATTTTCAACCGATTCTCCTGGGCTGGCAATTACCTCCGAACCTTCATATACGCGCTCACTCACCCTGCCCATAAAACGTTGTTTTCCCGTGGACGTTTTTATTTTCTCCTGCTGCACGGGCTCTTTATCGATAGGTGCAACGTCTAAGCTCATCACATCGACCTGAGGGCTTAAAGGGAAGAATGGATCTACCCACCGATATACAAAATGATAATCGGTTTCTAAGTTATTAAAAGCATGCATCTGCTGTGCCCTTACAACACTTATCCCGCCTCCTATAATCAGCAGTGGCAGTAGGCAACGTCTAAAGAAGATTAATTCAACTCCTAACATATCTTTTTTTCCTTTCGTTTAAGTACTCCCAAATAAAATGCCATCTCTCGCTAAAGCATTCATCTTTAACACATTTTTAACTAAAGCAAATTAGTTTGATATTTAACTGTTTTATGTTTAACTTTGTGCTATGAAAAACGAATTCATGAATCCAGTAAAACCCTTGGTGGATAGTATCATTGCTTTGCGAACGAGCTTAAAACAATACTATATCCAGAAAATAAAGGAACAGCAATTGGATATCACCTACGAAATGTTGCAAGTATTGGCAGCACTGTGGAAAAAGGAACAAATGAATCAGCAAGATATAGCCACAGCGATACAAAAGAACAAAGCAAGTGTCACTCCGCTGATTGATAACCTTTGTAAACGTGATCTGGTTAGGCGTGTCAGCGATCCCAATGACAGGCGAAATAATCTAATCGAATTAACGGTAAAGGGAGACGAATATAGGACGTTATTAGACCCTGTCCAGCAAGACCTCTACCGTGTGATCCTGCAGGAGATATCAGAAAAAAAAATATTGGAAATTACAGAAACTCTCGAAAAATTGACCGCAATTATTGAGCAGCAATAGTATCGGGAACCTTGATTTCCATAAAAAAGAAGAAAAGTAATTGAGTCATGAGTAATTCAACATTAAGTGATAAAGAAATAAAACGAAGGCGGAAAATATGGATTATCAACATCCTATCTGCAGTCGTCATTGGTATTACAATGATATGGGGTATCTTGGTCTTTTTCCACATCAACGAATCTGTTTATACAGACGACGCCCAAGTAGATGCCCATATTACCCCTATAAATTCGCGCATCAGCGGTTATATTAAAACCATTCGATTCGATGAGCATCAAAAAGTACACAAAGGCGATACACTCGTCATTATTGATGATGCGGAGTACAGCATTTTATTAAAAAATGCACAAGCCACTCTTGCCGATGCCAAAGCTAGTAAAACAATATCGCGATCTGGAATTGCTATTGCTGATAATAGTGCTGCGATAGCAAATGCCAATATTGACGAGATGAAAGCCCGGCTGGACAATATGGAATTGAATTATAAGCGTTACGAGAGTCTAGTGAAAGATGAAGCAGTAACGCAATATCAATTCGATCAGGTAAAAGCAGATTACGAGGCCATGTTGGCCAAATATAAGGCACTTTTGGCGCAAGAGCGTGTATCCAAACTGAACACACATGAGTCTGAACAGAAGCTGTCGGTCAATGATGCCGCGTTACTAAAGGCCGAATCAGCGATAGATCTGGCCAAATTAAACCTTTCGTATACGGTAATCACTGCGCCTTACGACGGTGTATTGGGACGACGGACAATAGAAGAGGGCCAATTGGTACAAAACGGCACGCCATTGGTCAATATTGTCCGTGATGAGCAGAAATGGATTACCGCAAATTATACCGAAAGTCAACTAAAAAATATTGCTCTCGGGGCAAAAGTCAACATTGAAATTGATGCATTGGCCGGGAAGACATTTGAAGGTGAAGTAGCCGCGATATCCGAAGCAACAGGGTCTAAGTATTCCGCTGTTCCGGTTGACAATTCTACGGGGAACTTTGTTAAGGTACAACAGCGCATTCCGGTTCGAATTAATTTTACAGCATCCAATACCCCAAAAGATCTCGCCATGCTTCGCGTAGGTATGAATGCTATCATACGTATTAAATAATCATGAAAGATCGTATATTCAGAGATTGGTTGAGTTCAGGGTGGGAATTATTCTTTCTATTTGTACTCAATATTTTATTTTCCTTCAATAATGGCATCCCAACGTCTATCAACACTTATGTCATGAATGGATATGCCGGTATCACCGCAGATCTCAGTATGGCTACATATTGTTATTATGCGGGAATGGTATGTGCCATACCGCTGGTATTTAGGTTGTTGAAATTATTTTCCAAAAAGACGATATTAATCGTTTCCATCTTCATTATCCTCGCTTCCAACACGATTTTGGAACATGCTAATAATGGTGTAAATATCTGCATGGCCACATTTTTTATCGGGAGTGCCAAAATTATCGTCACAATGGCCATCATTGGGGAAATGATCCCTTTCCTCATGCCCCGTGGGGAACGCTATCAATTATATGCGGTCTACTACCCGATGACAATGATTATTCCGGCATTGGCAAGCTATGTATCTGTTCTATTTGCAACACATTTCTATTGGGAAACTGTCTTTCTATTTCAAAATATATTACTGGCGATAGCGTTGTTAATCTGCATTATCTTTATGAAATCGTCAGATTTTAAAAAGGTCCCGCTGTATCAATATGACTGGTTTGGAAGTATTTTACTTTGTATTTCCCTATTGAATTTTGCTTATTTCAGCACATATGGTCTGACACAAAATTGGTTTCATTCCAAATTTATTTTGGTCACCGGGATTGCATCACTCTGTTTTTTTATACTTTTTATAAATAGAAGTGCACTAATCCGAAAATCACTCTTAAATTTTGAAGCCTTTTCAACACGGATTCTGCCTATCTCCATTGGAACAATTTTTATTTTCGGCATTTTTTATAGCTCGACCTCGCTGTACGCTTCCCTTTTGGGAATTACGCTTGGTACAAACCCCTTGGAAGTCGCCGAAATAAATACCTATGTAATTCCTGGTTACATGATCGGCGCAGTAATCGCTTATATATATTTCAAAATAACAAAAAAATGCAAGTTCATTTTGGCATTCTCCGCAGCATGTTATGCCCTATCTTGCTTTTTCTTTGCAAGGATTATCGACCAACAAACAAACACGGCATTGTTCTATCTCCCTTTGACATTAAGAGGAATGGGCGTGATCACTTCCTACATTGGAATAGGTGTATATATGGCCGGTAATATTCCCAGCAAATATTACCTCTCTGGCTTAGTATTTTTGATTCTTACACGTTCATTTTTGGTACCTGTAGTCTGGTCAAACATCATTACCAATTGGTATTACCACCTACAGATCCTTAATGCCAATAATCTTGCTGGTATAATCGATCGAACAAATAGCTTGGTGCTACAAAGAGGAAATATAATGAAATCGGTCCAAGTCCAAGCCTCGCTGCTATCCTTACGCGATGCCTACTCCGGGCTATTTATTATCGGGTTAATCCTAACGTTATTCATCTTAATCTTCCCGTTTCATTCTTCACCTATACGAAGAGTTTTCGACTGGAAGAGAAAAAATGCAACGAAAGAAGCTTTGCAAATTCCTATTTCTTAGTTAACTGATATAAATTTCGGTTATATACTTAAATACGATACGCTCAGAGATGGCGTACTTATCGAAAAGTGTACGGAGATCGTCATAGAGTGTTTTGTTTTCAGCCTGCTCTTTGGGAAAATAGGATGATGAACGTACTCTTCCCAAAAACGACCGAAGGTCCAATATCTGTTGATTTGGTAAGGTCACCTTGGTCATTGAACGGGTTCCAAAAAATTGCTTGAGATCATCATCACTGATATTTTTGTGACTGACCGATTGATAACTTGGTATATGACTGAGCAGAAAATCTTCGTACTCCTGTTGAAAAGCGTCGTCGGGATCACGTTGGTTCCAGACCAACACAATATGTCCATTTTCGGTGAGTATGCGAGCGAACTCCTTTTTACATGCGTCCCGGTCAAACCAATGAAAAGATTGCCCGGCAAAAATAAGATCGACACAGCCAGACTCAATGGATGTATTTTCGGCGGTGGCATTCAGCGCGATTAAATTCCGATGGGTTTTAAAATGATGCACTAAAGATTCACGCATTTCCCGATTGGGTTCAACGGCAAAGACGTCATTTCCATTTTCCAGAAAAAGTTGGGTAGATAGCCCTGTCCCGCTACCGATATCGGCAACCAGCCACTTTTTATCCAGCCCTATCTGTTCTTTAAGCACCTGAATAATCTCTTTTGGATAGCAAGGTCTAAATTTCTCGTAATCGACAACCCTGTCTGTGAATCTATCAATACTGTTTTTGTTCATACTAAGAATTGCTGTAACTAGTCGATTATACCTTCATCTTTAAAACTATAATATCCGTTATCGGTAAAGATTAAATGATCGGCAACTCTAATATCCATAATTTTAGAGGCTTCAACAATTTTTTGCGTCAGAATTTTGTCAGCATTGCTTGGATACAAGGTGCCCGAGGGGTGATTATGAACTAATATAATTGCATGTGCTTTAAGGCTAAGTGCAGATCGTAATATTATCCGGACATCGACCGGCGTAAAATCATTACCACCGCGTCCGATCAATTGTTTGTCTAATATTTTATACCCTGTATTGAGATAAAGGGTCCAAAACTCTTCATGGGGCAGATCCTGAAGTATGGGTTTCATAAAGTTGTAAACGAAGCGGCTGCTATTTACGAGCTTACGTTCTTCTGCGGGCAGATCGTTTTTGCGGCGGGCGAGCTCCAATGCCGCAAGTATAGCAATGGCTTTTGCTTCGCCTATCCCTTTATATAGGCTCAGTTCCGAGACCTCCATCATCGAAAGCGTGTGCAGGTTATTTTTGACATCAGCCAATATGCGTCGGCATAATTCGACAGCACTTTCATTTTTGGAACCAGAACCGATCAGGATAGCCAATAATTCGGCATCTGTAAGCGCCCTACGCCCCTGGCTCAATAGCTTCTCTCTCGGACGGTCGGCCTCTGCCCACTCCCGAATGACTAGTTTATACGGATTTGACATCTACAGTTAATTATAATTGGCTAGCGTACATAAATATACAAAAAAACAGTTACTTAATATCCTGAGAAATACACAATCTATCAATTAAAAAAAATTGGCAATCGGGATTTACTTCACATTTCACTCTGAAACGTTATCTTTGTATTTCATAAAAATTTTTGAATATGAGTAAAGCGATTATTAAAACAGAAAAAGGCGACATGACTGTGGAGTTCTACACAGCTGATGCTCCAAATACAGTAGCCAATTTTATCAAACTTGCTAAATCAGGATATTATGATGGATTAGCATTTCACCGTGTGATCCCTGATTTCGTTATCCAAGGTGGATGTCCAAATTCACGTGAAGGTGCTGCAGGAATCCCTGGAACAGGTGGCCCAGGTTATAAAATTGACTGTGAACTAACTGGCGAAAACCAATACCACGATAGAGGTGTATTGTCTATGGCTCATGCAGGACGTAATACAGGTGGTTCTCAATTTTTCATCTGTCATAGCCGTAACAACACTGCTCACTTAGATCGTAACCATACTTGTTTTGGAAAAGTAATCGAAAATGTAGACATCGTCGACGATATCAGACAAGGTGACCGTATTTTATCAATTGAAGTTATCGAAGATTAATTCTTGGAGTTTTAAATAGTATTAAAATGAATTTAAGAGCATTAGTATCCGTAACTGGTAAACCAGGATTGTTCAAATTGGTTGGACAAAATAAAGGTGGTTTTATTTTAGAAACCCTTGATCAAGCAAAAATTAAAACTGTAGTAAGTTTATCTTCTACAAAAATGGCGACTTTGGAAGATATTACAATCTATGGTGAAGAAGAAGAAATTCGTCTATTGAATATTTTTGAAACAATCAAAGAGAAAGGCATCGCTCTGCCAGATACAAAATCTGATGGCGCTACATTAAGAGATTTCTTCCGTGAAGTAGCTCCTGGCCATGATGAATCACGTGTTTATTCTTCGGATATTAAAAAGGTTATCACATGGTACAACATTATCAAGGAATTTCCTTTATTTGAAGAAGAAGCACCAGCTCCTTTAATGTAAACTTTTACATATTGACCAAATAAAAAAGGAGTTGATCAGGTGATCAACTCCTTTTTTATGATGTTTCCTTGATGTGTTGTTTTCTAATGAAACACTACATCAAGTACATTTTTTTCAATATTGTTTTGATCCTTGGCCCCATCAAGCTTAGTCTGCGCTTTTGTTACCTCAAATTCTTTGGGTTCAAATTGCTTTTCGACAACAGCAGTGGTCGTAAAGCGCAATAGGGAATTTTCGTCCTCATTGAGATAGGCATCAATTTCAAGAATTCCCTCGTTTTCATCAAACACATAAGGATGCAGCAAATTGATTCCTTTCGGAATCCGTGGACTCTTCCAAACGACAAATTTAGGGAGCGTCTTATCCATTGCATCGATTTTATTGTAAATAGCCTGCTGACAGGTAATTCCGGCAATTACTTTTGTTTTTCCCGTCTTATCTATCATATACTCTTTGGGATTTATTCGTATCTGCACTTTCGCCAATCCATTAAGTTTCCCTTCCGGATAGTTCAGTCCTACATGGATAGCCTCATCTTCTCTATTTGCTAGAAAAACCTCGCCTGAACCTTTGTTATAATTCACATAATTTTCTAAGCGGTACGTCAGGCCCGCAGCATCAGATTTCGCTTGTTGTTGATCAAATTTAATTTCCATCTTACGTAAAGGGGCAAGCATCAGCTCCATACGCTGCAAGGGATTTTCAATATCAAAGCTATCTTTCTTCATTTGTTCCGCCTGGGGTAGCGTGGATATTGCCTTCCACAATGCAGCAGGTGAACTATCTTTGGTCAGATTCATCAACCTGATTAGTTCAGCAAAAGGCATATTGGGAAAAGTAACTTTTTGTACGATTATCGCGGCATTGATCCGTTTAGAAGAGCGGATATCCGTTGTTGTATTTGATTCTTCATGTAGCTTAACCTCTTTAGGTTTAGAGGATTGACAATTGTGAAAAAGAAGTACTATGCCTAATAATGGGAAAACTAAGGCGTACTTTTTTAGATATTTTTTCATATCTATAGCTGTTTAAATGTAGTATAGACAAATTTACCTTATTTGACGCAGATATCACAAAAAAAGCCCCAGAATTTATATCCGGAGCTTTTTTATCTTACACTAGCACATAGGCTATTCGCTTTAATTAATGACCTTTTGGTTCGGCATCGATACGTTTAATATCTGCTCCTAATTTACGCAAGCGTTCTTCGATATCTTGATAGCCACGTTCAATTTGTTCGATATTATGGATCACAGATTTTCCTTTGGCAGATAGCGCTGCAATCAATAAAGAAACCCCGGCACGAATATCGGGTGAAGTCATCTCAATACCTCTCAGGTGGTGTGATTTATTCAGTCCAATAACGGTTGCACGGTGTGGGTCGCACAAGATAATCTGAGCCCCCATATCAATCAATTTGTCCACGAAGAACAAACGGCTCTCGAACATTTTTTGGTGGATCAATACGTTTCCTTTTGCCTGAGTCGCCACAACAAGTACTATACTTAATAAATCGGGTGTAAAACCTGGCCAAGGTGCATCCGAAATCGTCAGGATAGATCCATCGATAAATGTATCGATTTCATAAGATTCCTGTGCTGGAATAAAAATATCGTCACCTCGTAATTCAAACTTGATACCTAAGCGAGAAAATACAGATGGAATAACGCCAAGTTCTTCGAAACAGACGTCTTTGATGGTGATTTCTGAACCTGTCATTGCTGCAAGTCCAATGAAAGAGCCTATTTCAATCATATCAGGTAACATGCGGTGTGAAGTTCCCCCCAGACGCTCTACGCCTTCAATGGTCAACAAATTAGATCCAATACCGGATATTTTAGCACCCATGCGATTCAACATCTTACAGAGTTGCTGTAAATAAGGTTCACAAGCAGCATTGTATATTGTCGTTGTCCCTTTTGCCAATACAGCAGCCATCACGATATTCGCCGTACCCGTTACAGAAGCTTCGTCCAAAAGGATATAACTTCCTTTTAGCTCCGTTGCATCAACGTTAAAAAAATGGGTAGTTGCGTCGTACACAAACTTAGCCCCCAATTTTTCAAAGCCCAAAAAGTGGGTATCCAATCGTCTACGTCCGATTTTATCACCCCCCGGTTTCGGAATAGCAGCCTTTCCGAATCGAGCCAACAAAGGGCCGACGATCATGATAGAACCACGCAATCCACCGCCTTTTTCTTTAAATTCGGGTGACTGGAAATAGTCTATATTTATATCTTTAGCTTCAAAAACGTATGTGTCCTTATCTATACGATTAATTTTAACACCTAAAGCAGCCAATAGATCGATCAACTTATTGACATCCTTAATATCTGGGATATTACTGATGGTCATAGGTTCTTCTGTCAGTAAAACTGCAGAAAGGATCTGTAAGGCCTCATTTTTTGCTCCTTGAGGAATAATCTCTCCCTTTAACGGTTTTCCACCGATTATTTCAAATGCGTTCATTTATATATAAGTGATATCTTCTTAGTATCCCATCCCGGTTCTTGTATTAGCCTTGGGATATTTAGCCTTCCGTCTAACATACAGGGATCGGAGTCCAAAGAACCTTGTTTTTTATTAAAACAGCGCGACTCTTAAAAAAAAGAAGGCAATTGTAAAGAAATCTGTTAATCACTTCGCAATTGCCTGCTTCTTTAAACAAAATCTTTAAGAACTAGCCCCGTTTGTTATTATAATTACCCTGCGGCTTTCTGTTTCTGTTATTGTTGTTATTGTTGTCCCTTCCGTAGCTATTGTTATTGTTGTCCCTTCCGTAGCTGTTGTTATTGCTTCCGTAGTTATTGCGCTTCGTATTGTTGTTGTTACTTGTCATACGAGGCTTGCCACCGCCTTTCGACTGGTGACCGGAGTTATTATTATTGCTATTGTTATTATTTCCGCCTGAATTACTATTAGCCGGACCTTTAACACGATTTCCAGGAGGCGGTGTTTTAAAGTCAAGTTTAGTCAATACGGTACCTTCTGGTAAGGTCAATTGGTAACCTGATAACTCTTTTAGATCCTGGATGATCAACTCGTCCGAAACAGAATCCTTATTCCAGGTCAGGTAAGCCATTTTCATAAAATTGGCGATACCGATCACCATCTGCTCTCTTTTGGCTTCGTCATTAGCCAATAAAGCCTTTTCAATCATTTTCTCTACGGTAAAACCATAGTGCTTGAATCTAATGGAATGCTGCGGATAGCCTAAATGCTCAACTTCGTGTTTCACACTTTTCGCTGTAGCAATTGGATAAGGCGAGTCGATATCCAATTTAAAATCTGAGATAATCTGTAGGTGGTCCCACAGTTTATGTTTAAAATCAGACACGTCTCTCAAATGCGGGTTCAATACCCCCATCATGTCGATTACAATCTGCGCATGTTTATTTCTTTCTTCCTTTGTGGGTAAAGTACAGATGTAGTCTACCATATTTTGCACATTGCGACCATATTCTGCAAGGATCAATTTTGGTCTAGTGCTGTTGTAGTCAAAGTTCATATAGCTAATATAAGTACCTAATAAAACGATCAAGATGCCGTTTTGGTATTTTATTATTGAATTATTCTAAGTTTTGCAAATTTAAGCAACAATTGTTTCTGTCCCAACTCTTTAAAGAAAATAGTTGCTTTTATATCTCCTTTGTTTCCTTCGAGATTAACAACTTTGCCAAATCCAAAGCGTTCATGCTCAACTTCCATGCCGACTTGAAGATTTGATGTATCTGAAGGAGCAAAACCCGCAGTAGGTTTGTGGGCTTTCGGCAGTATTGATGTCGTTTTAACCATGGGCTTAGGCTTAGGTTTAGAAAACGTATCATCACTATCCTTTTGTTGCCATGCAATTCGTTCGCCTTGAAAACTTCCGGCTGAGGCAGAAGTTTGTCGTGGTTTAAAATCCAATGCAAGACATGCCGGATTCAATTCATCCAAGAAGCGACTGGGTTCGCAGTTATTCAGCGTTCCCCAACGATATCGCGAAGTAGCATACGAAAGTAGTAATTTTTTTTCAGCTCTCGTAACAGCGACATAAAAAAGTCTTCGTTCCTCTTCTAATTCCGACCTGGAATTCAACGACAACTGGGAAGGAAATAGGTTTTCTTCCAAGCCTACAATGAAAACAATCGGAAATTCCAATCCTTTGGAAGAGTGGATGGTCATCAATGATACGGTATCAGCATTTGGATCTTTATCATTATCGTCGTTTGTCAACAGGGCGATATCCTGCATATAAACGTCAAGTCCGCGCTCTTCGATATCTTCCCGTTCCGAAAATTCCTTGATACCATTGAGGAGTTCCTGGATATTTTCGTAACGCGCCAACCCCTCTACCGATTTGTCTTCATACAATTCTTTCAGAATACCACAGTGCTGCGCAATATGCATTGCCGTATCAAATGCGTTATTGTTTTTGGCAAGAGCCTGAAAACTCTGTATCATCTGTGCAAAACCACCGACAGAAGTTGCACTACGTCCGTCTAGAAACTGGGCTGCATTTGCAACAACATCCCATATACGGTATTGATTCTGATCTGCAGCGATCATGATCTTCTCTATCGTCGTATCCCCGATCCCTCTACGTGGATAATTGATAACACGCTTTAGTGCTTCCTCATCATTTGGATTGAAGGTGAGTCTGAAATACGCGATCAGATCTTTAATTTCTTTCCGTTGATAGAAAGAAGTACCACCGTATATTTTATAGGGGATATTAATTTTGCGTAAGGCCTCCTCCATTGCCCTGGATTGGGCGTTGGTACGATACAGAATAGCAAAATCTTTATAATTAAGTCCTTTTAACGATTTCTCTTCGATGATCTGGTCAGCAACGATCTTACCTTCCTCATTGTCAGAGAAAGCACGTGAAACCTTGATCTTTTCGCCCTCTTCATTATCCGAGAAAACATTTTTCTCCAATTGATTCTGATTATTGGCTATCACCGAATTGGCCGCATTCACGATCATCTTAGTCGATCGATAATTCTGCTCCAGTTTAAAGATCTTCACATCTGGATAATCCTTTTGGAAATTCAGGATATTCTGAATATTTGCACCACGAAATGCATAGATCGATTGTGCATCATCCCCAACCACGCAGATATTTTCGTTGACTGCTGCCAGCCGTTTGACAATAAGGTATTGAGAGAAGTTGGTATCCTGGTACTCATCGACCATCAGATAGCGAAATTGATGCTGATATTTATGCAATACCTCTGGATGCTTGTTTAACAAGACATTTGTTTTAAACAAGAGGTCATCAAAATCCATTGCTCCAGCACGATAACAGCGTTGTGCATAGGTCATATAAATCTGCCCCAATTGACCACGACCATTGGAAATATCTTCGGCCAGTATGGCTTCATTCTTATTATATTCCTGCGGTGAGATCAAGTTGTTTTTTGCCTGTGAGATACGTCCATACACATGATTGACATTATACAGCTTATCATCGAGATTCATTTCCTTTAAAATGGCACGCAACAAACTTTTGGTATCGTCCGTATCGTAGATGGTAAAGTTTCTGGGGTAACCGATCAATTCAGCTTCGACACGGAGTATTTTTGCAAATACCGAGTGGAATGTTCCCATCCAAATATTTTTCGCTTCGCTACCAACAACAGAAACGATACGTGCGCGCATCTCTTTGGCGGCCTTGTTGGTAAATGTTAATACCAAGATATTGAATGGATCAACACCTTTTCGAATCAAGTGTGCTACACGATAGGTAATTACCCGTGTTTTTCCTGAACCAGCTCCCGCAACAATCATCACAGGACCTTCTGTTTGCTCTACGGCTCCTCGTTGTGAAGGGTTTAAACCCGCTAAATAATCCAAATTAACTCCTTAAATTTTAAAACCTGAGAATAGGGTATAAAAGTACAAATTTCCTATTGATCACTGGGTCTATCTTGCTAATATTTTTACACAAAAAAACCGATAATCTTGATTATCGGTTTTTATATGATCCAAGCAGCATCTAGCCTCTGCTATTATAATTTGGTGCTTCCTTCGTAATGGAAATATTATGTGGATGGGACTCTCTCAACCCTGCTCCTGTAATACGGACAAATTGTGCTTCCTGTAATTTTTCTATTGTTGCAGCACCACAGTATCCCATAGAAGCGCGTAATCCGCCAATATATTGATAAACGACCTCAGCCAATGTACCTTTGTAAGGAACACGCCCAACAATACCTTCAGGAACCAATTTTTTGATATCATCTTCTACGTCTTGGAAATAACGATCTTTAGATCCTTTTTCCATGGCTTCGATTGAGCCCATACCGCGGTAAGATTTAAACTTACGTCCCTCATAGATAATTGTTTCACCTGGAGCTTCTTCCACACCAGCGAATAAAGAGCCAGCCATAATTGTGCTTGCTCCGGCTGCAATTGCTTTTGCAATATCACCTGTTTGTTTGATACCACCATCTGCGATCAATGGCACGCCCGTTCCTTTAAGTGCTTTGGCAACTTCATATACAGCATAAAGCTGAGGAACACCGACACCAGCAATAATACGGGTTGTACAAATTGAGCCCGGTCCGATACCTACTTTTACGGCATCTGCACCTGCTTCAGCCAAAGCTGTTGCTGCTGCACCGGTCGCAATATTTCCAACGATTACCTGTAGCTCAGGGAACTGCGATTTCACCAATTTCAACTTATCGATTACACCTTTAGAATGCCCGTGTGCCGTATCGATGGTGACCACATCCACACCTGCTTTCACCAAAGCCTCAACGCGGTCAAGAGTATCTGGTGTAACGCCTACTGCTGCACCGACCAATAAACGGCCATGGCTATCTTTGGCAGCATTGGGATAATGTTTATATTTTTGGATATCTTTAAAAGTAATCAAGCCTTTCAAAATACCTTCTTCATTGACTACAGGAAGTTTTTCGATTTTTTCGTTCTGAAGAATCTCTTCCGCTTTCACCAAATCCGTTCCTTCGGGAGCAACAACAAGATTTTCCTTGGTCATCAATTCGTTGATTGGACGGCTCATATCTTTTTGGAAACGAAGATCACGATTCGTTACAATACCAACCAATTGACCTTTTTCGTTCACAACAGGAATTCCACCGATCTTGTGCTCCTTCATAATATTGAAGGCGTCACCCACGGTTGCTGTTGCCAATAACGTTACCGGATCCTGAATCATACCGCTCTCTGAGCGTTTTACTTTACGTACCTCAGCAGCTTGTTCTGCAATAGTCATGTTCTTATGTAACATACCAATACCGCCAGCTTGAGCAATCGCAATCGCCAAATCAGCACCGGTTACCGTATCCATTGCTGCAGAAACCAATGGAATATTTAATTTGATTTTTTTTGTTAGCGAAGTGCTCGTATCAACGTCACGGGGTAAAATTTCAGAATAAGCTGGAATTAATAAGACGTCGTCGTAAGTGAGACCTTCTGCTACGAATTTTTGTGGATCTAATTGCATGGCAAATATGTATTGGGTTTTCTATTTGCCAGGCAAATTTAAGAAAAATAAGCAATAATAAAAAATAAAAGATACAAATTACAATCGGAAGACAAATTAGAAACGTTATGAATTAAGCATTCCCTTCGGGTACGTCCCAGCCTTTATCATTTTTTGGCAGGCTATTTGCTTTTGGTAACACGAAAAGTTATTTTAATTAATGAAAATATAAAGATAAGATAATTATGAAAAAGACATTACTCTCATTAGCTGCCGTCGCAGCATTAGCATTTGGCGCACAAGAAGCGAAAGCTCAGTCTCCATTTAGATCAGCGATAGGTGTTGTATTCGATGGTACAACAACTGACTTATGGGGTGTTCAATATAAGCAATCTTTCGGTGGTGCCAACATGGGGCAAGCACAAGTGATGTTTGACGACCATGTTGTTGCTGTTGGTGCGGATTACCAATATGCAAGACCTTTCCAAGGCGTTAATGGTTTGGGATGGTATGCAGGTGTTGGTGCACAATTGACGTTTATTGACGTAGGTGATAACATTACAAACGCTGCGTTGCGTCCTCAATTAGGTTTGGAATTTAAAATTCCAGTTGCTCCGATTGCGTTCCACGCAGATTGGAAACCCGACTGGAGATTGAACCACAACAGTGATTTTGATGCTTCAACATTCTCGTTTGGTATCAAATACACATTGAAATAATAAAGCAACTAAACAGTAATAGAAGGCCCTTCTCTTTTTGAGCAGGGCCTTTTTTATAAATTAAAATCAATTAATATTTCTTTTTTTCTTCAATTCTCCTATTTTTATGCCGTTGACCTGATTGGCGTAAATAAAACTTTTCATTCTACAAAAATTTTATACCTTTGCCATTCTTGGTAAAATGTGATTAAACGAGAACTAATTATCAATTACATAAACAGTATTTAACATTAAAATTAATACAATTATAACAGACGATGCAAGGTAAAGGGCTGATTAAACTTTTAGTGATAGTGGTGTCATTAGCGTGTCTATACTCCCTATCATTTACTTGGGTGACCCGCAATGTGGAGCGAGATGCTGAGAATTTTGCCAAAGGAGACTTGGCGAAAGAGAAAAGCTACCTCGACTCAATGGCCGGTGAAGTAGTATACAATTTAGGTTTTGCAAAATACACCTATCGGGAAGCCAAAGCAAATGAACTCGCTTTGGGATTGGATTTGAAAGGTGGTATGAACGTGACCATGGAAATCTCATTGGACGAATTGATCCGCAATTTGGCGAACAATCCAAAAGATGAGAAATTCAACAAAGCGTTAGAGCAAGCAGTAGCAAAAAGCAAAACGAGTGCAAAAACAGTCGTTGCTTTATTTATGGAAGAATACAAATCCATCGGTGCGACAACTCCGCTTTCGACATTCTTTTCAACAAAAGATAACGCTGCTCTAATTAAACCTGGTGATTCAGACTCCAAAGTTGAATCATTCCTTCAAAAAGAAGCAGACAATGCCATCCAAAATTCCTACAAAGTACTTCGTACACGTATCGATAAATTTGGCGTTGCATCTCCAAACATTCAAATTCAACAAGGTACAAACCGTATTTTGATCGAATTACCTGGTGTGAAAGATGAAAGCCGTGTTCGTAACCTATTACAAGGTTCAGCTAAATTGGAATTCTACGAAACATATACAAACCAGGAAGTTTATCCAATACTGGAAAATATCGACAAAACTTTAGCATCAACGTTAAAAGCTGCTCCAGCTGCTACGACAAATGCTACAGCAGATACAAGCAAAAAATCAGATGATTTATTGTCTAATCTAACCGGTGGTAAAAAAGATGCTAAGAAAGACAGTGCTGCTGTAAATCTAGGTCAGAAAAATCCATTATTTGAAGTCTTACGTCCAGCTGTTTATATGGGCGAAAACCAACAAATGGCACTTATGCCAGGTTCAATGGTCGGTATTGCTTCATTAAAAGATACGGCAAAAGTAAATGCTTACTTGCAACGTCCTGAGGTGAAATCAATCCTTCCTGGAAACTTAAAGCTTTTATGGTCTGTTAAACCAGAGCAAAAAACACCTGAGCAACTATCATTATACGCAATTAAAGGGTCTGGACAAGACAATGGTGCTGTATTGACGGGTGATGTGATCACTGACGCAACAGCAAACTTTGATGAGAAAAATCAACCTGTGGTTGGTATGCAAATGAACAGTGAGGGTGCTCATCAATGGAAGAAAATTACAGCAAAAGCAGCTCAAAACAGAGATGCAATTGCGATCGTTCTTGATAATGTAGTTTATTCGGCTCCTTCTGTAAACGGTGAAATTCCAAATGGTAGCTCATCAATCTCTGGATCCTTTACGGTAGAAGATACCAAAGATTTGGCGAACGTATTGAAGGCAGGTCGTCTTCCTACAACTGCTAAAATCGTTGAGGAAGCTGTTGTGGGTCCTACTTTGGGTCAGGCTGCCATCGATGCCGGTGTAAATTCTGCTGTTATCGGTATTATCGTGGTCATGATCTTTATGATCGCTTACTACAATACTGCGGGTATCGTAGCAAACATCGCGGTATTGTTAAACGTATTTATCATTATGGGGGTATTGGCATCCTTAAATGCTGTACTGACCCTACCTGGTATTGCCGGTATCGTATTGACAATGGGTACTGCTGTCGATGCAAACGTTTTGATTTATGAACGTATCCGTGAAGAACTGGGCTTAGGAAAATCGATCCGTCAGGCTGTTGCCGATGGGTACAAACATGCGTTACCGTCCATCCTGGATTCGCAGATCACAACCTTCTTAATTGGTATTATCCTATTTTTATTTGGTAGTGGTCCGATCTTAGGCTTCGCAACAACGTTAATGGTGGGTATTATTACTTCATTGTTTACTGCGATCTTAGTTACACGTGTTATCTTTGAATGGATGTTGGCGAAAGATTTCAAAATCAAAGTCTCTTTCCCTTGGTCTGCAAACACTTTGCATAACGCAAACTTCAAATTCGTGCAGAAACGTAAAATCTTTTACGCGATTTCAATCGTTGCTGTGTTAATTTCTGCTGCATCAATTTTCACAAAAGGATTCAGTTTAGGTGTGGATTTCCAAGGTGGACGTACTTATACTGTTCGTTATGACAAACCTGTGGACTTAGAAGCTGTACGTACAAACTTGGATGATATCTTCAAGAAAACAACAGAGGTAAAAGTATTCGGTGCAGCCAATCAATTGCGTATTACAACAACTTACCATATTGAAGAAACTTCGGACACTGCTGATAAAGAAGTATTGGACAAATTAAACCAAGGTCTATCGAAAGTAGATGCTTCCAATAAACATGAGATTCTTTCGTCTCAAAAAGTTGGACCAAGTATCGCTACCGATATTAAATCTAGAGCAACCAGCTCAGCAATTTTCTCTATCATTATTGTTGCAGCTTACATCTTGATCCGTTTCCATAAATGGGAATATTCAGTTGGAGCAGCTATTGCAACAATTCACGATGCGATCATTTTATTGGGATTATTCTCTATCTTGGATGGTATCGTACCATTCTCACTTGATATTGACCAACACTTTGTGGCAGCGATATTAACTGTAATTGCTTACTCGGTGAATGATACAGTGGTTGTATTTGACCGTTTACGTGAATTCGTATCGAAACCAAATGCACATAATGAAGATCTTGGTGATGTTGTAAACCATGCGATCAACTCGACATTAAGTAGAACAATTATCACATCATTGACAATCGTGTTTGTTCTTGCTGTATTGTTTATCTTTGGTGGTGAAGTTATCCGTGGATTCTCATTCGCGATCTTAATCGGTGTTATCGTAGGTACATATTCATCTATTATCTTAGCTGCACCTTCAGTATATGACTTACGTAAAGGAAAACATTTGGCAGAAGGTAATACTGCTAAAAAAGCTGAAGTCGTAAGACCATAATAGCTGATATTGATAAAATAAAAAAGGGCGTTCGAATGAACGCCCTTTTTTATTGCATTCAAATTACTTGTCACACTAAATATTTTAAATATATTTGTTGTACTAAATATTTGTATGCTAAACGAAAAATTTGACCGCTACTCCTTCATCTTGGACCAAACAGCCAAGAAAGTAAAACAGTTCGCCCAATCTTCTTTTGCCGAGAAAGGATTTGATATTACTGTAGACCAATGGACCATTTTAAAGGCTTTGTACGAAACAGATCAACTTTCACAAAAAGAACTGGCCAAGCGCTGCGGAAAAGACCAGCCCACACTGACTCGGATCGTTGATATCCTTCTTAAAAAAAATCTGGCTGAACGGATCACTGACGAAACAGACCGTCGGAGTCTCTACCTCCATTTGACAGAAGAAGGAAAACTAAAGGTAGCATCGCTTACGCCAATTGTTACGGAGATTCGTATGAAGGCCTGGGAAAATCTAGCGGACGAAGATTTCGAAGCTTTTACAAGGATTTTGAATACAATATATAACAACTTAAATATAGAATAGCTATGATAAATACGGATATCTGTATCATCGGAGCAGGACCGGTTGGCCTATTCGCAGTTTTTGAAGCTGGGCTTTTAAAAATGCGCTGCCATTTGATCGATGTACTACCCCAAGTGGGCGGTCAACTTTCGGAGATCTACCCCCATAAGCCTATCTACGACATTCCTGGTTATCCAAGTATCACTGCGCAGGAGTTGATCGATAAACAGCTTGAACAGATTAAACCCTTTGATCCCACATTCACCTTAGGCGAGCGTGTGGAACATATAAGAAAACAGGACGATGGTTCTTTTATTGTAGAAACCAATGATCATACGATGGTTCATACACAGGTCATTGTTATCGCCGGGGGCTTAGGTTGCTTTGAACCACGCAAGCCCGAAATTCCAAATCTTCATCTCTTTGAAGGAAAAGGCGTAGATTATATGGTAAAAGACCCAGCTAAGTACCGGGACAAAAAAATTGTCATTGCCGGTGGTGGTGATTCCGCGCTCGATTGGACCTTCCATCTCGCAGATATTGCGCAACAGGTTACTTTAATCCACCGGAGTGACTCCTTCAGGGGCGCTCCAGACTCGGCTGAAAAGGTTTTCAAATTGGCCCAACAGGGTAAGATCAACTTATTATTGTCCCACAATCTGACCAATATTCATGGCAATGGCTACTTGTCCCATGTTGAAACAACCAATAAAGAAAAAGAAGTTATCGCAACAGATGCAGACTATTTCATTCCCTTATATGGTCTTACGCCGAAGCTGGGTCCAATCGCAGATTGGGGATTAAATATCGATAAAAATGCCATAGAGGTTAATACGTTTGATTACTCAACCAATATCGAGCGGATCTATGCTATTGGAGACATCAACAGCTATCCGGGCAAACTGAAACTCATTCTCTGTGGGTACCATGAGGCTGCCCTGATGTGTCAAAGTGCTTTTAAATTTGTCTATCCAGATCAAAAATTGACATTCAAATACACCACTGTAAACGGTATAAATACATTCTAGCCATGGACGATAATTTAATTCAAGTCACTGTTATTGATCGTGATGGGAGCGAAAATACGCTGGAGGTTCCTACCGATATCAATCTTTCACTCATGGAGATTTTAAAGGCATCCGAATATGAAATTCTGGCCACTTGTGGAGGTATGGCGCTGTGCGCTACCTGTCATGTCGAAGTTGTCGAAGGCCTGGATACGCTTCCTTCAGCGAGTGATCAGGAGCTCGACATGCTGGACACGCTTCCGGATGCCGATGATCAAAGCCGCCTTGCCTGTCAGCTTTATCTGCAGAACAGCAACAACGGTATGAAAATCAAGATAAAAGGCGCACTACAATAATGTTATCATTGTGTATTTTATACACAATGATAACATTATTAATCAATTTTTTTTAAGACAGCGATATCCATCATAAAGAACTAAAAATCAAATAAGTACAAAATACATTATTGAAAGAATTAGCCTCTTTACAATAAAATTCACAACAGATCAGCACAATAAATAAATATTTTTTAGCTTTTTGAGTCAAAATTTAAGATATTTGCAGCTTAATTCGATTGTACCGAATTTTTACAACAAACTATTAAAAATATGCCAAGCAATAGTTCAAATAGAAAATTCCCAAGAGTAATCATTATTGGTGCTGGATTTGGAGGAATTGAAGTTGCTAAAAAGCTTAAAAATAAGGAAGTTGAAGTTCTGTTGCTGGACAGAAATAACTTTCATACTTTTCAACCATTGATGTACCAAGTTGCCACGGGTACTCTTTCAGCGGACTCCATCTCCTTCCCTGTTCGCAAAATGTTCAAAGGCCAAGACAACTTTCATTTTAGACTTGCTGACGTAAAAAGCGTAGACAACGAAGCTAAGATTGTAAGAACAGATGTTGGTGATTTTGACTATGATTATTTAATTGTTGCTACAGGTGCTACGACGAACTTCTTCGGTAATCAACAAATCACAAAATATGCTTTGCCGATGAAAAACATACAAGAAGCATTAAATATTCGAAGCTATGTTTTACAGAACCTTGAAGAAGCGGTACGGATAGAAAACCCTGCTGATCGTAAAGCTAATTTGAATTTTGTCATTGTTGGGGGTGGTCCAACAGGGGTAGAACTTTCGGGGGCAATCGCAGAGATCAAAAACAATGTTCTTGAGAAAGATTATCCAGAATTGAAAAAATCTGAGATGTCAGTTTACCTGGTTGAAGGACTTCCAAAAGTATTGGCTAACTTATCTGAAAAATCTTCTAAAGATTCAGAAAAGTACCTCAAAGATTTAGGTGTAGAAGTATTATTGAATGTTCAGGTAACAGGATATGATGGCAATTCAATTACTTTCGCCGATGGCAGAAGCATTGAAACAAAAACGGTTATCTGGGGAGCAGGTGTAGCTGGGCAATATCCAAATGGTTTCAAAAAGGAGATTATCCAACGTGGTAACCGTATACAGACAGACGATCAATGCCGTGTTATCGATATGCCAGGTGTTTATGCCATTGGTGATGTTTCGGCATTTATCACAGATGACCTTCCTCGCGGCTTACCAGGTGTTGCACCGGTAGCGCAACAGCAGGGGGCATATGTTGCAAAACATATTCTTCAAACAATGTCCAATCAACCAACAGAGAAATTCAACTATTTTGACAAAGGATCCATGGCTACGGTAGGTCGTAATAAAGCTGTCGTTGACATGGGAAAAATCCATTTCAATGGATTCTTTGGCTGGATGACCTGGATGTTTGTCCACTTGATGTCCATCTATGGATTCAGAAATAAATTGATCACATTCGTCAACTGGTCGGTCAAATTTTTCACCAAAAACAGTGGTGTACGTTTAATCTTCCACAAATATGATGAGCCGACTCCGGAAGAACAGCAGGCAGAAACAGCGCAATAGTTTTCTATTGGAGTCTATATAAACTATTTCAATACCCCGACAGCGCCATTATCCCAAACGATACTGGCGCTGTTTTTTACCCCTATTTTACCTGTTTAATCCACTCGCTAAAAACATATAATAACAGCGTGTAGGAACCCTTCGAAACAACAACCCTCTCCAGATAGTTGTCAAAACCACCTTTTCCCGATTGGATTCTTTCTTCTCGCGGTCAATGATTTCAAAAACACCGGCTTAATTCTTTTTTAACACCGCATCCAATTAAAAATAACTTCACCTGGGACGTAAGAATTACAGATTATATTCGTTAAATTTAAAGACAGTTTTTTCCAGATAGAATTTACTTTCAGAATGTAGTTTTTTTTGATGTATAACCTCAAAAAGATTAATTTTTTTTGTGTAGGTTTGCATATTATTTTAAAATAGCTTAAGGATTAGCAGATGGGCTTATTTAATTGGTTTACGCAAGAAGTTGCGATTGACTTGGGTACTGCAAATACCCTAATAATTCATAATGACAAAGTAGTAGTGGATGAACCTTCTATTGTTGCATTTGACCGCACCACAAACAAAGTGATCGCCATTGGTCGCCAGGCCATGCAAATGGAGGGTAAAACACACGACAATATAAAGACAGTACGTCCTTTACGTGATGGAGTAATCGCTGATTTTACGGCAGCTGAGCACCTGATCAGAGGTATGGTAAAATTGGTAAACAATGGTAAGAGCTGGTTTTTCCCTTCCCTACGTATGGTTGTTTGTATTCCTTCCGGTATTACGGAAGTAGAGAAAAGAGCTGTGCGCGATTCAGCAGAAATTGCTGGTGCCAAAGAAGTCTATTTAATTCATGAACCCATGGCTGCTGCTGTCGGAATCGGAATTGATGTGGAAGAACCAATGGGTAATATGATTATCGATATCGGTGGAGGTACCACTGAAATTGCTGTCATCGCTTTATCGGGTATTGTATGTGACCAGTCCATTCGTGTTGCTGGTGATAACTTCGACTCTGACATCGTTCAATACATCAGAAGACAACATAACATCATGATCGGTGAACGTACGGCTGAAAAAATCAAAATTGAAGTCGGCGCGGCTCTTCCTGAGTTACAGGAACCACCGGCAGATTTTGCTGTTCAAGGCCGTGATTTGATGACAGGTGTTCCTAAGCAAATTACTGTTTCTTACACCGAAATAGCGCATTGTCTAGATAAGTCCATATCAAAAATTGAAGAGGCGATCTTAAAAGCACTTGAAATCACTCCACCAGAATTATCAGCGGATATTTATCAAACAGGTATCTATCTTACCGGTGGTGGTGCATTATTGCGTGGTTTGGACCGTCGTATACAAGCGAAAACTAAACTTCCAGTACATATTGCCGAAGATCCGTTACGTGCTGTCGTAAGAGGGACTGGTATTGCACTTAAAAATATTGGACGATTTAAATTCTTGATGCAATCATAACGTTCGATAATTAATAACAATATTTTATTAAAGAGCGATATAATATGCAAAACTATTATATCGCTTGCTTATTAAATACCCACATTAAAAAATGAGAAACCTTTGGTTATTCCTGAGACGATACAATGCATTCTTCTGGTTTATCCTATTTTTTGGATTCTCGTTATTTTTGGTGATCACCAACAATTCTTTCCAACGTAATTCTGTTTTAAATTCTTCAAATAGTATCATCGGAGGCCTGTATGCAAAGGTCAATTCCTGGAAAAGCTATCTGCACCTCGGGGAGACCAATGATGCACTTGCAAAGGAAAATGCACAATTAAGAAAGGACTTACAAGCCTATCGATCAACTGACAGCATCAAGATCGGTCCTGTCCCAGCAATCGATAGCAGTGAGTTTGGGCGTTACGAATTTATTATTGCGAATGTCATCAACAATAGCATTCACCAAAAGGCAAATACGATTACACTCGATAAAGGCAGTAAAGACGGTATAGAGCGAGGTATGGGTGTTATCGCTCCCAACGGGGTAGTTGGTATTGTATTGAATGTTTCCCCTAACTTCTCTACCGTTCAATCCCTATTGCATCCGGACACACGTATATCCGTTACACTGGGCCACACCGAGGTCTTCGGCTCGTTGGTATGGGGCAATAGCATGGATTACCGCGCGGCAATGGTCAAGGAAATTCCAAACCATATCAAAGTCAATAAAGGAGACAAAGTGTATACCTCAGGATATTCAGGACATTTTCCAAAGGGAATTTTCGTTGGAACGGTCATTCAGACGGGTATTTCTTCAGGAGATGCTTTTTTGGATCTTAGACTATTATTGAGCACCAATTTCTCCAATTTGCAACATGTCTACGTTGTAAAAGACCTTTTAAATAAAGAATTAAAGACACTAGAAGAATCGACAAAGGACAATGGCTAGGATTTTAATATTTAATATTATTCGATTTATCGTTTTGATAGGCATGCAAGTTTTCCTATTTCAAAATATCGGTTATTACAATCTGGTCGCTGCATTTCCTTATATCTTATTTATTTTTTTACTTCCGACAGGAACACCTAATTTCCTGGTGTATTTGATCGCATTTCTTACGGGACTTACCGTAGATTCATTTTATGATACCCTTGGTGTCAATACCGCAGCCTGTGTTGCATTGGCCGCCTTCCGTATTTTCTTCATGAAAATTACGCTCGAAGTTGAAGAACGTGAATCTTTTTTTACCCCGATGTTGGGCTTCATGAATATTCGCTGGTTCTTTTCCTACATCTTTTTCGGAACATTGATCCATCATACATTTTTGTATCTCTTGGAATCTTTTTCCTTCCAGCACATCCAATACACCTTATTGAGTATAGTTTTAAGTTGTATATTTACAGTAATTATCATGCTATTATTTAGCATATTATTCTACAAAAAGAAAGATCGGTTGTAGTAGATCGATGGATAGAAATTCATTTCTATGAACAGTTTTTTTGCGCGTAAGTACGTCGTTTCAGGAATCTTTATTGCCATCACATTGACCTTGGTGGCCCGCTTATTCTATTTACAGATCATAGACGATTCCTATATACATTCCGCAAACAGCAATGTCATGCGCAAGGTCATTGTGTACCCGGCCAGAGGGGTTATATTGGACCGAAAGGGAAAGGTGCTAGTTCAAAACGAACCCGTATATGACCTTATGGTTACTCCACGTGAGGTGAAAGAAATCGACACCGCTTTGTTTTGCAAATTGATAGACATTGACAAGGAAGGCTTCATCAAACGGATGGAAAAGGCAAGAGTACACTCCCCTTACCGTGCATCCATTTTTGAAAAACAGCTTTCTGTACGGACATGGGCTCAATATCAGGAATACCAATATCAATTTCGTGGTTTCTATGTCCAAAAAAGAACTATCAGAAGTTATCCCGATAGCATAGCGGCTCAATTTTTGGGTTATGTAAGTGAGGTAAATGATAAAGATATTGAACGCTCCAATGGGTTTTATCGTAGTGGTGACTATATTGGTCGCAGTGGGGTAGAACGTTCTTATGAAGACCTTATTCGCGGAAAACGTGGCGTCAACAACTTAATGGTTGATGCGCTGAACCGCCCGAAAGGGGTATTTATGGAGGGAAAATACGATACACTTGCTGTTGCAGGGGAAGGACTGGTTTCTTCTTTGGATAAGGACCTCCAGATTCTAGGGGAAAACCTCATGAAAAATAAATTGGGGTCCATTGTCGCTATTGAACCTGCAACAGGTGAAATATTAGCGTATGTAAGTAGTCCGAGTTACAATCCAAACATGATGGTCGGCAGACAGTCTGGCAATAATTATATGAAATTATTGAAAGACGACACCAAACCGCTTTTTAACCGTCCTATTCAAGCCTCTTACCCCCCAGGCTCTGTATTTAAAGTCGTTTCGGCACTGACTGCGCAGCAGGCTGGTGTTATTGATCGCAATACGGTATTTTTCTGCCCGCATGGCTATAGCTATGGTGGTGGGCGCGGCTGGATGGGCTGTACGCACTATCATGGGTCAACTACACTACAGCGATCTGTAGCTGTATCATGTAATACCTACTATGGATTTACCTATGCTAAGATGATCGACGGACGTGGGCTTTCGGGACCTAAGGCTTACGATCTATGGCGCAATGCAGTAACACAGTTTGGAATCGGTCATAAACTAGGCATTGATCTGCCGGGTGAAAAACCAGGTTTACTACCTACGTCAGATTTTTATACCAAACGCTATGGTAACGATAAATGGCGTTCAAGTTTCAATATCTCCTTATCTATTGGACAAGGGGAAATGGGTATAACCCCCTTGCAAATGGCCAATATTATGGCTATCGTTGCCAACAAAGGTTTTTATTACAGACCCCATTTGATTAAAGGTATTGGCGCACAGAAAATTGCCAAGAAGGAATTTACCGAAAAAGTCAGTGCCGGCGTGGATGAGCGGTATTATCCTGTTGTTATCCAAGGGATGAGTGATGCTGTCAATACGCCCGAAGGTACCGCTTGGGCCAATCGTATCCCGGGCATCGAAATGTGCGGAAAAACAGGTACAGCACAAAACCCCCATGGTGAAAACCATGCCGTTTTCTTTGCCTTTGCGCCGCGAGAAAACCCTAAAATCGCCATTGCTGTCTTTGTTGAAAATGCGGGTTACGGGGGAACCTGGGCAGGACCTATCGCAAGTATGATGGTTGAGAAATACCTCAAGGACACGATAACTGCACCAAAATATATTCAGGACCGCATTTATAAAGCGAATTTCCTTCCTGCACCCAAAAAAGTTGTGGATCCAAAGACTAAAGATGTAAAAAAGACAGACTCAGTCAAATCGAAAACCGACACGTTAAAATCAAAACGCCAGTTGGCAGCTTTAACAAAACCAAAGGAAACAATTGTTCACCATAGCGAGATAAAGAGAAGATATGAATAATCAAAAAACTAGTTTCTTTGGAAAGATAGACTGGCTAACCATCACGCTTTGGCTTGCACTATGTTTAATTGGCTTATTCAATATCCGCGCAGCTGTGTTTAATCCTGAAATGCCTAATTTCTTTACCTTAGGGACAAATTATGGAAAACAGTCTTTATATCTTGTTTCCGCAATTATTCTAGGGGTATCCATTCTGATCATCGATGCTAAATTTTTCAGTTCTGCCTCACCGATATTTTATGGTATAACGGCTGTATTGCTTGTCATCGTACTCGTTGTAGGGCGAAATGTCGGCGGAAATCAGGCATGGATTGACTTAGGTTTTTTCCGCTTACAGCCTTCTGAGTTTGCAAAACTTTCAACCTGTCTGCTCTTGGCTAACTTTTTAAGTTCTCAAAGTAATAAAGCTCCGACTATGCAGACGCTGGCAATGGGAGCCGGTATTGTCTTATTCCCTGTATTTTTGGTTATGTTACAACCCGATACGGGATCTGCCCTTGCCTTCTTCTCGTTGATTTTTGTCTTTTACCGTGAGGGCTACGTAAATAATGAGCTACTTATATTTGGCGGTCTCTGCATTTTACTTTTTGTCCTTGCTTTATTGGTCAACCCATGGATACTTATCTTGATTTTAGCATTGCTCATTGGCCTTGTCATGTGGAACTACCGCAAGAGAAGGAAATACATTATCAATCTAAGTATACTTTTTGCAGCCTGCGCTGTATTTGTTCTCTGTGTGGACTTAGTCTATGAACATGTGCTACAACCCCATCAACGCGACCGTATTGACATTATCCTGGGTAAAATGGAAGACCCCAAAGGCAAAGGATATAATTTGAATCAGTCGAAGATTGCCATTGGATCGGGGCAGCTTCTAGGCAAAGGTTACTTACAGGGAACCCAAACGAAATACAATTTTGTGCCTGAGCAGAGCACGGACTTTATTTTCTGTACCGTTGGAGAAGAGTGGGGCTTTGTTGGATCGGTTACCTTATTACTTATCTATCTCACCTTACTCCTACGCATTATTCATATAGCCGAACGACAGCGTTCAGCCTTCGCCAGGATATATGCATACGGTGTAGCGTCCATCCTCTTTTTTCACTTATTTATCAATATCGGTATGACCATAGGTATCGTTCCGGTTATCGGGATTCCGCTGCCTTTTATCAGTTACGGTGGTTCATCTTTATGGAGTTTCACCATTTTACTGTTTATCATGCTTAAATTTGATTCAAATAGAAAAGGAGTTGTCTAAAAACAACTCCTTTTCTATTTGTACCCTTATTTAGTTCTTCTCAACTCTTTTACTGCATCAATTGAGAAAAAACCAAAGACTCCCTTGCCTCAGACAAACGGTTAAATACGCTCCAAAACGAGCTGTATAGCTTTATCAACAACTTCTTCAGGGGCGGAAGAAAACCGGCCATCTACCCTACTTGCCAAGATTGCATTGATGGATAAAGCCTGATGCCCAAACATGTTAGCCAATGCATAAATCCCGGCTGTTTCCATTTCCAGGTTGGTGAAGCGCTGACCTTTATATTGAAAGGAATTGATCAAGTCTATAAAATTGGGAATCGTATTAGTTGAGCGAACAGTCCTTCCTTGGGGAGCATAAAATCCGGGCGCAGTCAACGTGACTCCCTTCGGTAAATCAAAGGCAATTCGATCCAGAAGACTTGCGCCAGCTTTCGCAACGTAGGGATATAGGTTTAATGCGGAAAAATATTCAGCTAATTCTGCCTGAAACGCCTGCTCCTCGCCGTCGTAAGATCCCTGATAATAGTTCATCAATGCATCAAGACCTATTCCATACGCAGAGGCCAAAATAGTTCCCATCTCAACATCTTGTTGTACAGCTCCAGAAGTTCCAATGCGAATAATATCCAATGAAGTCAGCGAAGTCTTTACGGTTCTATTGGCAAAATCAATATTTGCCAGCGCATCCAGTTCATTCAACACAATATCTATATTATCAGTACCTATACCTGTTGAGATTACCGTCAACCGTCTATTTCCGAGATAACCGGTATGCGTAATAAACTCACGCTTCCCTTTTTTGAGTTCAATACGATCAAAGTACTTCGAGACTTTCGCTACACGGTCTGGATCACCGACCGTAATTACTGTACTTGCCAGATCTTCCGGCAACAAATTCAGATGATATATACTGCCATCTGCGTTTAAAATCAATTCCGATTCGTTGATCATATCGTATATAAATAAGTTAACTGACAACCTTCTATTTTGGAAAACCGATCAACAACTCGATTGACTTGCATTTTTCGGACTTCAAACTCCAAATAACACTGATTATCAAATTCCTGCTTTTCAACTTCGACGCCCTCTTCCTTTATGATCCGCATAATATCATTCATATGGAGGTAATCAAAGGTAATACCATAATGGTCATTCACTGTACGCTCGATAATTTCTGCTTGGGTCAAAGCATCTTGCGTTGCTGATTTGTAGGCATTAATCAAACCTGGGACACCCAACAATGTACCACCGAAATAGCGAACGACAATCACGATAACATTGGTGACATCCATCGACAGGAGAACGTTCAAAATTGGGCGTCCTGCTGTCCCCGACGGTTCTCCATCATCATTCACACGAAAGACAGCACGATCTGGCGTGAGACGATAAGCCCAACAATGGTGTCTCGCTTTCGGATGAATCGCTTTCACTTCCAAGATCAGATCTTTTAATTGGTCTTCGGATTTAAATGGAAAAGCATAAGCAATAAATTTACTGCCTTTATCCCTAAAAATTCCCTCGTATTTTGCATCAATAGTCCGGTAAGTATCTTCAAATAAACTCATAGATATGCTATGATTAAAACTGAAACAATAGAAAGCGCTATGCCTAAATAATTCAATAATGATAACCTTTCTTTAAAAAATAAGACGCCAATTAGAGCGCCCAATGAGATCACACCAATATTCATCCCAGTAAATACGACTGATGGATTGTCTGGTAGCTCACGATGTGCTTTCATATAGAATAGGATGTTACAGAAGTTAAATACTCCCAAAACCAATCCATATCCTACAGCTTGCTTTGAAAAACGTTGCTTTTCCACAAAAAGGAAATACAGCAACAGCACCATGGCAATAAACATCGCCATCACAAAGATAATAAACATGGAACTGATATAAGGTATATTAACATGCAAGGCAACCTGTTTGAAGAGTATATCTATTATACCCATACCGATAAATACCAATAGCGGATAAAGCGCTTTATAACGGCTATCTGCCGAGCTAACATGCTGATTCTTTTGCCAGCCAATAGAACACAGGATGGCTAATAAACCAAGGGCTATTCCCAGCATCTTATGTCCTTCCATTTTTTCATGAAAAAAGAAAAATGATGCAAGCAAGGGAATGAACAACGATAGGCGCTGTGCAATCTCTGTCTTAACCAAACCGCTATAGCGAATGGACAAGGCAATAAAAACAAACATTCCCGGAAGTAATATCGCCAGGCTCATATACAACGTAACCGGCATAGCATCCCATACGAGCAATTTTAGATCCGGTTGCAATACAAAATAGGTCAGCGCCACCGCCATGGGGTAATTCCAAACAATAACTTGTTTAGTTTCTACTCCATTTTGTTTTGCCAATTTTAATAAAACAGCAACGGTGACGCTGCAGATGACACTTAATAAAACAAAAATCATGATTCAAAATTCATTTATTTCCAAAGGCCACGTTTCTCCCGACGAGCCTGACGTTCCAATTTTACAAATAAATCTGCATATTGTACATTTGGTGCTAGCGTATAGGATACTGCATAACCCTGTTCAACCAAATCCCGATTGACGAATTTCTTTCCAATATACACATAGGCAAGAAGTCTTCCATACCGATCCCGTTTCCCTACATCAAAGACCAACTTCACACTTTTCCCGTTTAACATCGTCGTTAAATACTGCTTTGCTTCTTGACCATAGTAACCGATTTCCTTGCGTGCTGTCCGTCTCGTTTCCGGGGCATCTACCCCTATCAGCCTAACTTTCTCCCCTTTTGAGGTTCCATTTTCAATGACAAAGGTATCGCCATCGATAACGCGCTTTACCCTCGCTTCTTTTTCCTCTCCTTTAAAAGTAAAACCTGTCAATAAAAAACAGATCATACATACACATACATAAAAATTACTTCGTTTTAGCATAAAATCCAGCGTTTGCCCAAAGGTAGTAAAATACTTTTTTAACAAAACAGTCAAAATAAACCGAAATATTAATACTAAAAACACATAAATTTAACACAAAAAAACAACAAAAAAATCACATAAAAACAGAGCTATTTTTAACATAAAAAATAACACAAAAACATAATTTATTATAAAAGAAAAGCAACAAAACAAAATCTTAAACAACTAAAAAACAACAAAATACTAATATTAAAGAAAAATAAACACTTTAAAAAAATTACAAATAAACCACTAAAAATTAATCAAAAAAATCATATAAAAACACATAAAAAAATCATTAAATCAACTCAATATTTATAATAAAAAATTATTTTTTTCTTTGATATTTCAAAAACATTCGTACATTTGAAATGTCAAACAACAACAGGATGAACAGAACATATACATATTTCTATTTTAACTTCTTTTATTTTAAAGATAAGAGCCGGGATTAGATTGTGTATAAATCATAAAAAATACAAACAAGAAGAGTCCCGGTTCAAATGATCGGGACTCTTTTTTTTGGAGATAACATAGCGAACAAAAAACAATGAGTTTAAAAATTGCAATACAGGGAGCAAAGGCTTCATTTCATGAAGAGGCCGCATTTAAATTTTTCGGAAGAGAAGTTGAAATTGTAGAATGTGATTCATTTAAAAAAACTTGTGAATTGCTGAAGCAAAGAAAAGTCGACTATATCGTTATGGCGATCGAAAATTCAATTGCGGGAAGTCTATTACCGAATTATAATTTATTAAGAGATTACAAGTTCCATATCACTGGGGAAGTTTACCTAAACATCCAACAGAATCTCATGGTATTGCCAGGCGTTAAATTAAAGGATATTAAACACATCGAATCGCATCCAATTGCCATTCGCCAATGTGAAGAATTTCTTTCTGAACTTGAAGGTGTACGTATAACCGAGGGATCTGATACCGCTGCAACTGCGAAAATGATTGCGGAGCGAAAATTAACGGATACTGCGGCAATTGCAGGGACATTGGCTGCTGAAATCTATGGTCTTGAAATATTAGAAAAGAGAATCGAAACCAATAAAAAGAACGCAACGCGTTTCCTCGTATTATCTAATGAGGTTGTCGAACATAAGAATGCCAATAAAGCATCATTATCTTTCCAAACAGGAAATACAGTAGGATCTCTGGCGACTATTTTACAATGCTTTGCTGAACAGAACATCAACTTGAGCAAGATTCAGTCGATGCCGGTAATCGGAAAACGCAATGAATATGATTTTTTCGTTGATGTAGAATGGAAAAAACAAACCGACTACGAAGCAGCAATACGTAAAGTACTCAAACATAGTGTCAATTTCAATATTATGGGCGAGTATGTCAAAAACGAAAAACTATAATTAACAATTTACGCATACAATATTAAAATAGATAATCAAACTTAACATGAAAAATACATTAGACATCACTCCTTTAAAATCTTGGTTGGACACAGGAGACAAACCTTTAATTATCGCAGGCCCTTGTAGTGCAGAAACAGAAGAGCAGCTGGTATCGACAGCGCATTTGTTGGCAAATACCGGAAAAGTAAATATTTTACGTGCTGGTATCTGGAAGCCACGTACTCGTCCGGGAGAATTTGAAGGTATCGGTTCAATTGGTTTGGAGTGGTTGAAAAGAGCGAAAGAAGAAACAGGTTTATTAACTGCTACAGAAGTTGCTACAGCAAAACACGTCGAAGAAGCTTTGGCTGCTGGCGTGGATGTACTATGGGTAGGTGCACGTTCAACGGCCAATCCATTTACTGTACAAGAAATTGCTGATGCTTTACAAGGCGTAGATATTCCAGTATTTGTAAAAAACCCTGTAAACCCAGATTTATCGTTGTGGATCGGTGCATTGGAACGTATCAACCGCGCTGGCATCAAAAAATTAGGTGCTATCCATAGAGGTTTCTCTTCTTACGAGAAAACAGCATTCCGTAATGAACCAATGTGGGATTTAGCGATTCAGTTAAAAACTGCTTGTCCAAATCTACCAATCATCAACGATCCAAGTCACATCTGTGGAAACCGCGAATTGTTACCATACATCGCACAAAAAGCAATGGATATGGATATGCAAGGATTGATTATCGAATCACATATTGATCCATCTGTCGCTTGGACTGACGCAAAACAACAAGTAACGCCAGCTGCATTAGCCGATTTGATCGACCATTTGACATTACGTAAAGCGGCTTCTGATAACCCTTCATTCGAAGATAAATTAGCAGAATTGCGCAGCAACATTGACAAATTAGATGATTTGATCATCCAAAAAATTGGTGAACGCATGAAAATTGCTGAGAAAATCGGCGAGTACAAACGCGATAACAACGTAACAATTTTGCAAGTTAACCGTTGGGATGAAATTGTTCAAAAACGCACAAAATTAGCGGAAGCGCTTTCTTTGGGTAGCGAATTTGCAACAAAATTCCTCGAATTAATTCACAACGAATCTATCCGCAAACAAAATGCGGTCATGAATACGCAAGAGCAACCAACAGCAGAAGCATAATGAATCAACAAGTCATCACGCTGACGCATCCTTCAAAAAAGATACAGGGCACGGTCCAACTCACAGGTTCAAAATCTGAGAGCAACCGTGCTCTTATTATCCAATCGCTGAGCAAAGGACAAGTTGAGATAGCCAACCTCTCTGAGGCTGCAGATACGGTTACTCTAAACCGCGTATTACAAATCGCGTCAGAACCGCAACCTGGTTATAATACAATTGACATAGGCCCTGCAGGAACAGCTATGCGCTTCCTTACAGCTTACCTCAACCTTGTTAAAGGCAATTTTATCCTAACAGGGACAGAGCGCATGCAACAGCGCCCAATTGGGATATTGGTCGATGCCATGAAAGAAATTGGCGCCGAAATCCATTATGAAAAAAAGGTGGGTTATCCTCCTTTGAAGATTGAAGGCGGATTATTTCAAGGAAAAGACCGTGTTAAGATTAAGGGAAATATTAGCAGTCAGTATATATCGGCCCTACTATTAATTGCTCCGGCATTAAAAAAGGGACTTACATTAGAGATTGAAGGCGAATTAACTTCCAGACCTTATGTATCCATGACTTTGGATATGCTTAAAAGTGTCGGGATCCAACATGAATGGACCGAGAATGCGATTAAAATTGCGCCGCAAGCATTTGAAAAGCAAACCATATATGTCGAACCAGATTGGAGCGCAGCATCCTATTGGTATGCTATTGTTGCACTAGCTGATGCACATGCCTCGATCGTATTGCCCGGACTAAGACAACATAGTTTACAGGGCGATATTGCAATCACAAGCATTATGGAACATTTTGGTGTTTATTCGAGCTTTGAATCGGATGGATTGCATTTAACTAAAAAAGAAATCAATTCAGACAAAACGTTGTTCGACTTTAAAGAATGTCCAGATCTTGCGCAAACAGTAGTCGTTGTCGCAGCTGCTTTAAAACGTGATGTTTCCTTTACAGGTCTGGAAACCTTAAAGATTAAGGAGACCGACCGTATTGCGGCATTGCAGACCGAAATCGCAAAGTTCGGTGCTGAATTGATTGAAGACGGTGCTACCTATCACCTGAAAACAGCACAGGTATATCAGCCTGAAGATGTCACCTTCGACACGTACGAGGATCACCGCATGGCGATGGCATTCGCACCGCTGGCATTGGTTTTTGACCAAATCAAGATTGCCGAACCTCAAGTTGTAGAAAAATCATATCCTGATTTTTGGAAACATTTACAAACGCAAGCTTTTGTAATTGATTAACATATTAAAAACAGGGATTAAGATCAACATTAATCTCTGTTTTATGATACATTCTCCCAGACAGCCTTTTAGCCTGGGACAAAAAATTGTGATGTAGTCTATTAGGCCATCTGCGAGTTACAGATCCATAAATTTGTATTCAGTCTGGTGCTTTAGAATTGCATTTAAAGGCAAATTTATCTAAGTTTATTGAAATTTAATTTTTATGGCAGGAAATTCATTTGGCGATTTATTCAGAATTAGCACTTTCGGCGAATCACACGGCAAAGCTATAGGTGTAATTATTGATGGTTGCCCTTCAAATATAACAATAGACGAGGAATTTATCCAGTCTGAGCTCGACAAACGGAAACCAGGTCAATCTAAGATCACGACACAAAGAAAAGAAAGTGATACCGCACAGATTTTATCTGGCGTATTCGAGGGTAAATCAACAGGAACACCAATAGCAATTGTTATTCCAAATGAAGACCAGCGTTCGAAAGATTACACCCATATCAAAGATATCTTCAGACCTTCACATGCTGATTTCACCTATCAGATGAAATATGGTATACGTGACTATCGTGGTGGTGGAAGGTCCTCGGCGAGAGAAACTGCTGCCCGTGTAGCTGCTGGTGCAGTAGCAAAAAGCTTCCTGAATCAATTTGGCATCGAAATCTTTGCTCACGTTTCGGGGGTAGGTACCATCGAGGCACCAAATGTAGATACCAAAGACCTCAAAGCTTTGCTCGAATTGCGGGAAGCTAATATTGCACGTTGTGCAGATCCAGCAACAGCAAATGAAATGGTTGAGTTTATCGACTCGGTCAGAAAAGCAGGTGATACCGTTGGTGGACGTATTTCGGCTGTCATCAGACATGTTCCTGTTGGATTAGGCGAACCGGTCTTTGATAAGCTCCATGCAGACCTTGCAAAAGCAATGATGAGCATCAATGCGGTACATGGTTTTGAATATGGTTCAGGTTTTGCAGGTTCGGAGTTGCGAGGTTCCGAACATAATGATATATTTGTAGCAGATGACCATGATTTAAATCGAGTGCACACACATACCAACTTCTCTGGAGGTATTCAGGGCGGTATTTCAAATGGTATGGATATTACTTTCAAAGTAGCATTTAAGCCTGTTGCCACTATCATGAGAGATCAAGAAACAGTGGATATCCATGGCAACCCTGCTATTGCAAGTGGCAAGGGAAGACATGACCCTTGTGTTGTTTCGAGAGCAGTAATTATTGTGGAAGCTATGGCAGCACTTGTAATCGCGGATCATCTACTTAAAAATCAAAGTTACAAACATGCTGCAAGATAATTATGTCGTAGGTGTTGATATTGGAGGCACACATATTTCTGCCTGTATCATTGACACAAAACAATGGAATATATACTTAGAAAACGTGGCCAGAAACCACGTTTTTTCTCAAGGAGATGCTAAAACGATTTTACAAACCTGGGCATCAGCTATACGCGATATCATAGCCACCTCTCCTGCTCCTATTCAGTTCATCGGCATTGCCATGCCGGGACCCTTTGACTACGAAAATGGAATATCTAAGATACAGGGACAAAGCAAGTATGACAATCTGTACAACAAGGATGTCAAAACGCTTTTAGCTGAAGAACTGGAACTTCCGCCTACGTCTATCCACTTTATCAATGACGCAGCAGCCTTCCTACAAGGTGAAATATTCGTACAGAACTTGCAAACAAACAAGCGCATATTAGGAATTACGTTGGGTACTGGACTTGGATCTGCGGTATGGAATCAAGGTGAGAAGGCCTTTGATGCCGCCCTATGGAACAGCCCTTACGAAGATTGTATTTTCGAAGAATTTCTTGTCACACGGTGGTTCATCAAACGTTTCAAAGAAGTAGCAGGAAAAGACGTTACGGGACTTAAGGATATTTTAGATCATCATCGGGAAACTGAGGAATTTCAAATCATCAAAGATGAATATGCTAAACATCTCTTTGATTTTATGCAGTTCTTCGCAGAGAAACATTCTGCTGAAATATTTATCGTCGGTGGCAATATCGCCAAGGCGCTACCTATTTTCATTGGTGACCGAAAAGAATTTGAAAGATTTCAAATTTATACAGCAATACTTGGTGAAAAAGCAGCTATGATTGGCGCTGCGAGTATATTCAATTAAGAAAAGATCTCATTCCACTCGCTGGAATATTTAGCTTAGTGAAGCAAAAAAGATATCCATCTATTAAAACATAGATGGATATTTTTCTGGATTAGCTTCATGCATAATTGCATACACTGTCTCGACAACATCGTCAGAAGATGGCTTCGAGAAATAATCTCCGTCGGAACCATATGGTGGGCGATGTGCTTTTGCAGTCAGTGTTCTCGGCTGACTATCTAATAGGTAGTAGCCATTTTGCTTCTCTAATATCTCTTGTAAGATGAAAGCTGAAGCCCCACCGGGCACATCCTCATCTACAATAAGCAGTTTATTTGTTTTCTTAAGCGATTCGGCACAAAGTTTTCCTTTGTCAAAAGGCTGCAATGTTTGCGCATCAATAATTTCGATGAATATCCCCAAACGTTCCAATTCCACGGCTGCTTCTTCAACAACACGTAAAGTTGATCCATAGGATACTACAGTAATATCGCTTCCCTCTTTAACACATTCGGCATAACCGATTGGTACCGTAAATTCACCAACGTTTTCTGGAAGACGTTCTTTTAGACGATACCCATTCAGACATTCGACAACGATAGCCGGTTCGTCAGAGCGGAACAACGTATTGTACATACCTGCTGCCTGTGTCATATTACGCGGAACACATACATGCAAACCTCTCAAGGATCCTAAGATTACAGACATAGGCGAGCCGGAATGCCATATACCTTCCAATCGATGGCCACGTGTACGAATAATTAATGGTGCTTTCTGACCAGCAAAGGTGCGGTAACTTAAACTTGCCAAATCATCACTTGCTACCGTAATACCATAGATCAGGTAATCCAGGTATTGGATCTCAGCAATTGGGCGAAGTCCACGGATTGCCAAACCAAGTCCTTTTCCTATAATTGAATTCTCCCGAATACCTGTATCAAATACGCGATGCACACCAAGCTTTTCCTGTAAACCTGCAAAACCTTGATTCACATCTCCAATCTTACCAACATCCTCTCCAAACGCTAATAGTCTTTCGTCACGTCGAAAGTTCTCTTCAAAACATAGATTTAAGACCTCACGTCCGTCGACCACTTTAGCTTCTTCACTGTAAGCTGCAGGTACGACCGTCACATGAGCAGGTGAATCTACACCATCTGTAAATAATTTTGAATTATAACGTTTCTCATTCAGTTCTTGCTTCTCTTTGTACCAATTTAATAATTGCTGGCGCCCTTCGCTATGCTGACCTTTAAGCTCGTGCAATACCTTACGAACCTGGCCGTAAACTTCCTTCAAAGAAGGCTCAACCATCGATTGTAATTTCTTTGACGCAAAATCAGCCCGCTCATTTGGAATACCCTGAAGTAAATCAATGGCTTCCCTAGCTTCGATGCTCAACGTTTTAATATAATCGGTCCAAGCTCGTTTTTGTTCTTGACGAACATGATCTTTAGCATGTTGATCCAATTGATCCAATTCTTCTATGGTAGCAATACCAGAACTTAAGATCCATTCTTTCATTTTCGCGATACAATCGAAGTCAGTTTCCCATTGTAATCTTTCTTGCGATTTATACCTTTCGTGTGAACCTGAAGAAGAATGTCCTTGAGGCTGCGTCAATTCGGTCACATGAATCAAACATGGAATATGTTTCTCGCGAGCAATTTGGGCGGCCTGTTCGTAGGTTTCACATAAACCTGCATAATCCCATCCCCTCACTTTGAATATCTCGATTCCGTTTGTCAGTTCTTCCTTCTGAAAACCTTTGAGAACTTCTGAGATATCTCCCTTTGTTGTTTGAATTTCATTGGGCACAGATATCCCATACCCATCATCCCAAATAGAAATCACTGTTGGAATCTGGTGAACACCTACGGCGTTAATGACTTCAAAAAATACACCTTCAGAAGTAGCTGCATTTCCAATAGTGCAGAATGCAACTTCATTTCCTTTATTTGAAAAATAAGATAGATAGTCTAAATTTCTATTCTGCTTATACAACTTAGAAGCCAAGCCCAAGCCCAGCAATCTTGCCATCTGACCACCGGTGGTCGAAATATCTGAAAACGAGTTTTTCTGAACCATTTGATCCAACCAGTTCCCTTGGTCGTCCACAACACGCGTCGAAAAATGGCAGTTCATTTGCCTTCCTGCAGAAGAAGGATCTGCCTCGACATCGGGATGGGCATATAATTGAGAGAAAAAATGGTAGACATCACTGATGCCAGAAGCAAATATAAATGTTTGGTCACGGTAATATCCCGACCGCCAGTCCCCATTTCTGAAAACTTTAGCCATCGCGATTTGTGCCAATTCTTTTCCATCGCCAAAAATACCAAACTTAGCCTTACCTGTAAGCACTTCTTTACGTCCCAATAAACTCACGTAACGACTTTCTAAGGCAGTTCGATAATCATTCACAATAATCTTTTTGAACTCGTCAAAGCTCAAAGTGGAAATAGATTCATTGTTTTGGTCAAATGCAGTATCAAACATATTCTTTTTTGTTTCAACAAATTTAACAAAAATATTATTCTATATAATTGGTGTTTATCAAATAAATTGATAATCAATAATTCAGATTTGAAATAGAATATTCTAATTTCTCAAATTAGTACTTTTTGACAAAAAATCCTAATTTTTACAGATTTTTAATTCCAATAAGCAGGCAAAAACACCATTGTCCTTTTTAATTTTTATTTTTGGGTTTTACATTCATTATTTTGAATTTTTCAGCACTTAAACTCGATAAAATCCTTACCGCTAATCTTGAAAAACAAAGGCTTTCTTCGCTTACACCTATTCAAGAAATAGCTATCCCTGCCATTTTGGAAGGTAGAGACTGTTTGGCGATTGCCCCAACCGGCACGGGAAAAACGGAGGCTTACGCTATCCCTATTATTCAGCGCTTACGAACCAAGATTACCGCAGACCACTTATCGGTCCTTATACTCCTTCCTACACGGGAACTCTGTATACAGACCAAACAGCGCATATCAGGCCTTATCGATGGCATGGGGTTGACTATCGCCAGCTTCTATGGTGGCGGAACTTATGAAAGTCAACTCGACGTTTATCCGAAAGCCCATATGGTCCTTGCTACTCCAGGACGTTTGCTAGATTTTATTGAACAAGGCGTTATCGATCTAAAAACGATAGATACCTTGGTGATAGATGAATTCGATCAATTGTTGGATCTTGGTTTCACGAAAGAACTCAATAAAATTATCGGCACATTGCCCGCTGAGAGACAAACCATTTTCAGTTCAGCAACGAAAACCCTTGAAATCGAAAAAATTGTTCGAAAGAGATTAAGTAACCCCGTCGAGATCAACCTAGAAGCAACGGTCAAAAAAGGCCAAATAGAAGAATCTGTACTCTATGTCGATAAAAATGATAAAAAGAATCTTCTCCGTTATCTCCTTGAGAACCGTGTCTCACGACAGGTAATTGTTTTCACGCGAACAGTTCATGCAGTCGAACGGATCGCAACAGATCTAGATCGACACGGCATTTCTTGTTCGGCATTATATGGCGATATAGCACAGAAAAAACGAGAAGAGATTATTGATAAGTTCAGACAAAAAGAGGTACGTGTATTAATTGCGACGGACCTCTTGGCTCGAGGGGTAGATTTTCCGGACTTAGAGGCTATCATCAACTACGAGATTCCAGATAGCCCTGAGCTCTATACGCATCGAATTGGTCGAACAGGTCGTTCGGAAGCGGCGGGAAATGCGTTTACCTTTTGCGATGCAGAGGATAATGAAAAGTGGATAAAATTACAGTTATCCTTAAAACGGCAAATTAAAATTGATGATCAACATCCTTATTTATTAAGCTGGGAGAAAATGCTTTCCAGTAGCCAAAACAATCAACGAAAAGGCGCTTCGAAATCAAGAAAACGTCGTTAATTAATAAATATTCTTTTACTTTTACCAGCAAATCAAAAAATCACAATCCGAGATGAATACAATACATTTATTTGACGATAGCAACAATGCCAATGATAATCGATTGGGAGACCTGGAAAAAACGATTATAATAAATAGCCTGATGGAAGTTCCCTTTGAAGAGCGGGATGAAGAGTGGCGTGATATATTTCTGGCCAATATTGCTGAATGCACCTTAAAATTAGCAGAAACAGAAGTGGTTGTTGGGCCTGACGGATTTCCTTATTTCCAACTTGAAAGTGTTCCGAAAGATCAGAATTTTCAGGCTTTTGTCATTAAAAATCGGCTTAAGGATTACGTGTTGCCAAAAGGCTTTGGTATTGCTATCAATACACAAAATGAAAACCCCGACTGGGTATTCACCTATGGCGACTTGGTTAACTACTTTTTAAACGAAGAGTTTTATACAGATGATAGTGTTTTCTCAAAGAAAAATGAACAAACGATTATCGGCCAAGATGAAGAAATATTAGTGGGGCAACCTGCCGAGACGATTCTTCCACAAGCTGTCCGCACCCAATTACGTGAATTTTTGGATTATTATGGCGTAAAGAACGCAAAGGTGATGCTCCTTGCCCGTAATTATAAAGATGAAGAAAATGCTTCACAAGATTTGGCATTCAATATCGTTGCGAATCAATTCAGGACTGAAAAAGAATTTACCAATATCATGGAAGCAATAGGCTGGTTTCTTCCCAGACATTATTCCTATATCGGATTGGATGAATTTGCAGTAGACAATGGTTTTATGCCACTGTAAAAAACAGAAACTAAATATATACAAACATCATTAACCCATGTTTCCATTTAACGTAAGAGTGTACGGAATATTGATCAATGAAAACCAAGAAGTATTGATCAGCGACGAAAGAACGGAAAATGTTTCATTTACCAAATTCCCTGGTGGGGGCTTAGAATACGGGGAAGGCTTATTGGATGCTTTGATCCGGGAGTATCAGGAAGAATGTGATTTTGACATTGCTGTGGTTAAACATATTTACACCACAGACTTTTATGAGAAATCCAGCTTTAACGATAGCCAAATCATATCGATTTATTATCAGGTAAAGAATACCTCAGCTATTCAGATCAGAACGACTACCAAAGCTTTTGATTTCGATCCTGATCAGAGACCTGAAGATAATAAGCTTCAGTCTTTTCGATGGGTACCAATTGAATCGGTTTTAACGGCAGATTTGACCTTCAAAACAGATCAAATCGCCTGGGAAGAATTCTTAAAAACAGTCAAGTAATAATAATTTTTCAATTTTCATCATTTTTATTTGTATTTAAAAAATAAAGACATATCTTTACGTAAACCAATGGAAATACTTGATTTTTTTAAAGTATTGACCTTAATAATTACATTTTATTATTTATTTGACATCTCGCATGTGACGAGGAATAAAAGTAGAGGAGCGTGGGATGGAGACATACATTGGTTTATTGAATTTGTAAATTCCTAGTCCTATAGGTTTTTTAATAGTTAGTGTGATTTTATGGCGATACTCCCCGTATCGCCTTATTTATTTGACACTCGTTTTCCAAACCTTATTTGAATCCCATAAAAGAAGAAAAACAAAGATTTTTGTGTAAAACATCAACATTTTTAAATCCAACTTGTGTCAATAAGTTTAGTTGATAAATCAGCGATCTTGGTGTATCCTCGTGTTCAATATAGTCAAAAACATGATCACGGTACTGTTCATCCTTCAGGTCAGCTAAGTATTCTCCATATTTTTCCCTATAAATTAGTTTTTGAAGCTGTTCATTATTTTGTTCAATCAGATCAAAAATCCACAGACTTCCTCCGTTTCTCAATAAGCGGAATAGCTTGCTAAACGTATTTTCCCAATCTTTATCATCTCGAAGGTGATGTAAAACGGATGTTGCGATAATGACATCAAATTTGTTTTCCTCCAAAGCAGCAGCACGAAAATCGCCTTTAATCAACTGAATTTCTCCGTTGGTTAATTTTTCAACGCGTTCCTTTGCTCTATTTAGCATAGGCTGGCTCAAGTCTAACAGACTAACATTTGGATTAGACTGCATTTTTTGCAATAGTTTTACGTCGTAATTGCCTGCCCCACATCCAATGTCCAATATATTTTGAGCGTTTGGATAAAGACTGACGATAGCATCCGTAATAAGCTCCATATTCCATACCGCATCCAATGTGGTTGCTTGACCTGTTTCTAAATTTGAGAACCGTTCGACATCATTGTCAAACCGTGTTTCAATCTCCTGTAGTGTAGCTTTGTTCATCTGTAAATTGTTTATTCTCTAAAGTTCAGATAGATTCCCCCCTACAGCAATATCTACTGTCCGTCGGGTATTTCATCCATTAATTTTTAATAATTTAAAGGTAGGACTAACTGGAATTCATTAAAAATATTTATTTTGTCATCAATTCATACCAAAAAAGTATCGATGGAAATCCGACATCTCATTTATTTCAAAACAGTAGCCGAAGAGCTTCATTTTGGCCGAGCAGCAGAACGCTTATTTATGTCCCAGCCCCCATTAAGCCGGCAGATTAAAGATCTAGAAGACGAATTAGGTGTTATTCTTTTCTTCCGGACCAACAAACGCGTCGAGCTAACGGAAGCAGGTAAATACTTTTTGGAGGAGGTTATGGAAATCCTACAGAATATCGAGCACAGTAAAACGATCACCAAACAGATTCACAACAATATCTCTGGAGAATTCAAACTGGGCTATATCAGTTCAACACCAAAAAAGATGCTTGCCACAGTATTGAAACAAATTCAACAAAAGTTTCCATACTTACGGGTTAGTCTTTTTGAAACTTCGACACAGAAGCAAAAGCTGGCTTTGGAAAATGGAAAATTGGATCTAGGCATCATGCGCGCTCCAATTTATTCAAATGAATTGCTGACCACCTCTCTTTTCGAAGACCCGATGGTGATTGTAGGTCATTCACAGGTGGAATTTAATGCGATCAACTTTTTTAATGAAAGTTTCATTTCTTTCAATCAGAAATACGCTTCCGAATATCACAGGCTTGTTATTAACACCTGTAATCGCATGGGCTTCGAACCTAAGATTGTACACCAGAGCAATTCGATGTCTTCCATCCTTGAGCTAGTGTCACAAGGTTTGGGCTTGGCGGTCGTCCCCTATTCCACCATCAAACAATACCCGCATTTAAACCTAAAAATCATGAAGCTTGAAGATATGGATAGCAAAACAGAAGTGATCCTGGTCTCTAATATAAAAAGTAAAAACAGTGCATTAGGCGAATTTATAACCTGTATCCAGAAAGAGTATCTGGATTTCAATGCGTCCTAAAGAAGCATCTATTGAAATTCCAGTATAAAAAAACGGAGTCAGCGACATGCTAACTCCGTTTTTTTTATGGATTAAAGCGCAATATTACCTCTTCTCGAATTTATACGCTAGAGTTGCCATAAAACTACGTGGTGGAATCGGGTTCACACTATAGTTTTCATGGATATAGTAGTTGAACGCATTGGTTATATTAGATAACTTACCCAGGATACTCCAGTTTTTATACTCATAACCAGCTGAAAAATCTATTGTTGTGAATGGACTAACTGATATCAAACGATTTAGGCCGTCTCTGATATTCGCTTTGGTATTGTTCCACCCCGCATTGCGACGGCCTGTATAAAAAGCAGAGAAACCTAATTTCACCCCCTTTACTGATCCATCTTGAAAGGTATAAAACACGGTTCCATTAGCGGTATGTGGAGTTGACCCTACCTGTCTCTCGCCTTCTGCATTGCCCATATCACTTGTTTTCGTATACCGTCTAAAATTATAGCTATAGCCGGCAATAATATTTAGTCCTTTTACTAGCTGTCCACGCAAGTCAACTTCAACCCCATCCGAAGTTGTCTCTCCGGTAAATTCCTTCATCTGATTATCTTTGATAGATCCATCCTCTGAAATAACAGCTTGAGCAAACCTGTTATTTTTGATTCGATAAACCGATGCATTAGCCGTTAAGCGACCATTCATAAATTCGTTCTTGACTCCAAATTCGTATTGATCAATTATCGAAGGCCCTAAGGAGCGATAGTCACGATCATATCCTGTATTTGCTTCAAAATTACTTGCATAGGTAACAAAAATGCTTGAGCTTTTAATTGGTTGATATATCAATGCAAATTTCGGAGACCAAGCCTTGTCAATTTTAGGTCCCTCCGGCTTGTTCGGTGTGATCGTTTGATTTCCCTTATCATCAAGCACCCTTGATTCTGGAGTTTTCTGATAAGTATACCTTACTCCTGCAAGAACTTTAAATTTTTCAGATAGTTCGATTAAATCCTGAACAAACACACCAGATCTATAGATTTCTGTTCTTGTCGAATTCTTAAATGAGGCATCAGGTATATCTGTACGTTCGCCACCAGGATGAAAAACATTAATAAGATCGTAGACTTTTGTTTTTCCATCCCAGCCGAAAACATTGCCCGCACTAGAAATATTATAAGTAAAGTTTTTCGTATCAGACTGATCTGCATCACCTCCAACTAACAAATTATGTTTAATCCCTGATGTGTAAAATTTTCCTGTTAAATTTATTTGCTGATTGGTCGTGATTTCTTTTGATTTTGTTTTATTCAAGGCAATATTCAGATCTCCATTCGCCTGAATCTGAACCCTTTCAGCGCCATAATAATCTCTATTGTAAGACTGTGCCCCCAATGCGATATTTAACTTCCAATTGTCATTAAATTTATGGTTTAACGCTGTCTGGAAATTAGTCTGTTCAATATTATTATATGCCCAAACTGTATTTAAAAATCTATTTCGTCCAATTGCCTGATCGATTTTTCCGTCGACCGTACCAATACCAAAATCCGGTGTATTACTTGCTTTCAAATAATCACCATTTATTTCAATCTCTGTTTTTTCCGATGCTTTTATCAATAAAGAAGGATTTACATACGTTCGGTTATTCTTAACAACGTCTCTAAAACTTCTGGCATTTTCGTAGGTTCCTATAATTCTAAATGCGACATTATTACTTAAAGGGCCATAGACATCAATAGTTGGTTTGTAAAAATCGTAGCTTCCTGTTCGAAAACTTACTTCTCCTCCATAATTAAATTTAGGCTTTTTAGTTACCATATTAATAACAGCGCCCCCAGTTACCCCGCCATAAAGTAAAGCCGCACTACCTTTCAGTATTTCAACAGATTCCAAAGTAGAGGCTTCAATAGACGCCCCATTATTTGTCCGAATACCATTCTTAAATATGTTATTTGAACCTAAACTGTACCCTCTGGCGTAGAAGTTTTCATTTACCCCGCCACGATTCGCTCCCATCGCAACACCGTTTGCATTTTTCAACGCATCACTCAGGCGATTAACCTGTTGATCCGCAATCACCTGTTCGTTTATAATTTGTACACTCTGCGGCAAATCCCGGTCAATAATACCTGCTTTACCGACATTAACTGTTTTGCTGTTATGCGAGTTGTAGCCCACCACTTCTACTTGTTCCAATTGAGATTCAGAAATATTCAAAGCAACATTAATGGCTGTCGCCTTTCCATTTTTAACCTCGATAGTCTGCTCCTCAGCTCCATTTCCGATACTTTTGATCCGAATAGTATAGGTTCCATCTGGAAGATTAGAGAAATGGAAGCTTCCATCACCAGAAGTCGAAGTAGATCTACCTAAAGAAACTATGGTTACTGTAGCTGATTCAATTGGTGCACCATCTTTGGTTTTAACACGGCCATGTATCCCCTTACTTTGCGCCGATGCATCCAAATGAATTGCTCCTACCAATCCTAGACTTAAAACAAGTCCTAGAAAAGTTCTTTTCATGTTAATAAATTGTGAGTTCGTAAAAATTATTTGTCGGCGCAAACATACGATATTATATTATTGTTTAGAATAGTTTTAAATAAAAATAGCTTATTGTTATAATAAATGAATTATTCAGCCGCATAGCGGCTATGATATCTAGCTGAATCATCGTAACTATATCTATTAATCATCAGGATTTCCTTACATTTATACCATAACTAACATACCAACTAATCAATTCAATGAGAAAGCACAAGCTCTTACTTTCCGTCTTTATTTTTCTATTCGTTCCCACATTTTTGCTGGGCCAGCAGATACAGGTCGACCATGATCTCACAGAAATTATGCGTCGGTATAATACCGTAGGGCTCAGTGTGGTCGTCGTCAAAAACAATAAAATTGAATATCACAAAAATTATGGTTACAAAAATTTGGAAACCAAAACAGCTCTCGGAGAAAATGACCTCTTTAGAATTGCTTCGATTTCAAAGTCATTCACCGCAACATCATTGATGCAATTAATAGCAGATGGCCGATGCAAACTGGATGACGACTTTGGTGATCTGATTGGGTTTCCAATCAGAAATCCCAACTTCCCAGACAAAAAAATCACAGTCCGCATGATCCTTTCCCATACGTCCAGCGTCAATGATAAAAACGGTTATTTCAACTTAGATGTAATCAATCCATCCAAGAACCCAAATTGGAAAGATTCCTACAACCTTTATGAACCCGGCACACAATACCAATATTGTAATCTCAATTTTAATATGGCAGGAGCGGTTCTAGAGAAACTGACCAATACACGTGTCGACAGCTATATTGTTAACCATATCCTCAAACCGCTCAATCTATATGGTGGTTACTGCATAGACTCCTTGGATCAGAAAAGATTGGTTCCCTTATATGCCTTTGATGAAAAGGGAAATCCCCATGAAGAGCCGAGTGCCTATAATCCACGTCGGGAAGAACTCAATCAGTACATCTTGGGATATAGCACTCCTGTACTTTCTCCGACAGGTGGAATGAAAATATCTGCCTTAGATTTAGCTAAATACATGATGATGCATATGAATTACGGCCATAGTCAGGGGGAAAACATCATCCCTAAAAAGTATGCGAAAATTATGCAGACAGCTGTGAATAAAGAATCGGGCTATGGATTAGCGATTATGAACAATGCAAAAATTGTCCCCGGCGTTACTCTGACAGGACATACCGGTTCGGCATATGGACTATATAGCGCTCTGTTTTTCGACCCTGCAAAGAAATATGGATTTATTGTGATAACTAATGGCTGCAATATTCCCGACAGCGATGACTTCAATCCTTTGCTCAAAGACTGTATAGTAGCCTTGTACGATGCATATATCAAATAGGCAACAGTTTACATCAAATAAACAAAAGCCAACCCATAAACTATAAGCTTGTCCCTAAGCCTTATGGGGAAACCAGAGGCCCTCGAATCGACTGGACAACAATAAAATAAAAAAGCTGCAGATTTTGCAGCTTTTTTATTTTATTGTTTTTTTCTATTTCTTGTTATCTACCCAGTTGACAATAGCTGGGTCCAGCGGATTGGTCGCTGAACGAAAACGATGGACAAGTTTACCGTTCTCATCGATCAAAAACTTTTCAAAGTTCCATTTGATCTCACCTTTAAAATCTGGATTCTCCTGAGCGGTCAAATACTTAAACAAGGGTGAAATTTGATCTCCTTTTACATCGACCTTTTCGGCCATTAGAAAATCAACACCATAATTTTGTTCACAAAACTCTTGAATCTGCGCATTTGACCCCGGTTCCTGTTGTCCAAAATTATTTGCCGGAAAGCCAATAATGACGAGCTTATTGCCATAGGTTTTGTGCAATTCCTCCAGATCTTTGTACTGTTTTGTAAAACCGCATTTCGAGGCTGTATTCACGATCAATATTTTCTTTCCCTTGAAATCGGACATTTTCACTTCTTGACCTTCAAGTGTCGTAAACTTAAAATCATAAAAGTTGGGATTGCCAAATAACATTGACATATACACCATAATAGTTGCAATAATCATATTTAATTATTTTAAAGACTTAACAATGAATTACTCTCTCTTTCCAGTACCGCATCAAAAAGCTCGTTGATCGGAGATTTTAAAATGGTCCCTACCTGTATCTGATGTGTTTCACACACTTCCCGTAAAATTAAATCAAAACTATACGCAATAGAACCCACAAAGTGACATGCATATTTATTATAGTCTGGATAGGTCAAAATCGAAGCTTGAACAAATTCTTCAAATCCACTCTTTACCAGATCAATAATAAAAGGATGGGTGATATTATCGGACATGAACGGCGCAAAAGATGCTAAGAAAGCATTTGGACGTTCTTTTTGATAAACATTTTTGATGACAATCTCTTTATTGATTCTGTATTTGTTCGCAAATTTTTCGTTCAGATCTTTCGGCATACGGCCATATAAGAAAAGCCTGACCAGATTTTTCCCAAAATATGCCCCCGACCCCTCATCACCTAATACATAGCCATTTCCATTATGCGAAGGCATCAGCTCCTCCCCGTCAAAAAAACTCAAATCAGACCCCGTCCCTAATGTCGCTACATAACCTTTTTTATTACCACAGGTTGCTAAGGCACTACCAAAAAGATCATTCTCAACAGAAATGTAAGCGTTTTCGAATAAGGGCGTCAATGCATTTGAAACCATTTCCCGACGATCGGGTGTAATGCATCCAGCGCCAAAAAAATACAACTCAGTAACTTCATCGGCGTAGGGAATAATTTCGGGTATCTCCTTAATAACACGTGTGATTTCCTTTTCATTCACAAAAAAAGGATTGAGTCCATTTGTACTGAATGAGATAGGCGCGCTATCTGGCAATTCCAACTTCCAATCCGACTTTGAAGAGCCGCTATCAACAACTAAGATCATACAAATTCTTGATTATTTTCCCCCTATAAACTACTGTATCAAACTTAGCAAAAATTCTGATAAAAAACAGATTTTTTGCTTCATCTCCCCAACCCAATTAAAACCGGCATTTCATCCAAAGCAGCAATTTTGCCATCGATTTATACCTCATTTCTTAAATAAATTTATGTATATTGGAGGGTACTATCAGCTTGCTCCTGTCATCGTTCTTTTTCTACTAAAAGAACGATGACAGGAGCAAGCTGATTCATAATTGTAGAACCAACAATCTATTTTTTTGTTTGGTTAAGCGTACGATACTTTTAATTTTGTAAGCTCATACTAAAATCATCTTTCATGGACAGTGACCATTTCAACATACCCGAAATACATTTTGAGGTATCATTTTCAGAAGCACAAGCTCATTATATCGAAGTAAAAATGAGCATCGCAAAGCTCAACCAGCCTTATGTCGATCTAAAAATGCCGGTCTGGTCTCCTGGATCTTATTTAATTCGTGAATATGCTAAAAACGTAGAACGATTCCGATCATTTGACAAAACGGGAAATACGATTGCCTATCAGAAAATTTCAAAGAACACCTGGCGAATACCCACAGAATCTTTGGATCAGATTGAAGTCATCTACGCAGTATACGGTTTTGAAGTTTCTGTGCGTACCAACTTTTTCGATAGTGACCATGCTTTTATTGTGCCTACGGCAACTTTCTTTCATATCGATGGCCGTATAGACAATCCTTCGACGATCAGCATAGCACTAAAAAATTCTTGGGCAAGTATATCAACTGGACTCGAACAAATTGAAGAACGTAAGTTTTATGCGCCAAATTTTGATGTATTATACGATACGCCCATCGAAGCTGGTAATCAGGATGTCTGGAAATTCCAGGCTGCCGGTGTCGAACATGAATGCGCCATGGTCGGAGGTGGAAGCTATGATAAAGAACGCCTGACGAAAGATATCACGCGTATCGTCGAAGAGGAAACCCGCATCTGGGGCTCGAACCCCAATGAGCGATATGTCATTATTACCCACAACTACCAATCTGGAGGTGGAGGTCTAGAACATCTCAATTCAACAGTATTGGGAGCCTCGAGAAATGCGTATCTAAATGAAACAAGCTACAAAAACTATTTAAGTCTCGTTGCACATGAGTATTTTCACCTATGGAATGTGAAACGCTTACGTCCAAAAGCATTAGGACCATTTAATTACGATGCCGAAAACTATACCACAGGCCTCTGGATCATGGAAGGATTTACTTCGTACTATGATAATTTAATTATTAAACGCTGTGGATTCTATGATGAAAAAGAGTACCTCGCTTTGCTAGCTAACGATTTCAACATTGTATTAAACCGCCCGGGGCATGCGATACAGTCTGCCGCCGCCTCAAGTTTCGATACCTGGATTAAATATTATAGGCCTGATGAAAATTCGATGAATTCAGGAATTTCCTATTACAACAAAGGGGCAATGCTAACAGCATTGTTGGATATTAAAATTATTGCCGCTACAGAAGGTAGACTAAAATTGGACGATGTTATCCGCGAAGCTTATGAGGAGTTCTACCTAAAACTTGATCGTGGATTTGAAGAAAACGAATTGAGAAGCCTTGCTGAACGTATCGCAGGCACTTCGCTGGACGATATTTTCAATGCTGCTCATCAGGACGGAGAACTGGAATACAACGATTATTTTAATCTCGTTGGTTATGAAATTGTTGATACCAATGTTGATAACAACACGTTGACACTCGGCATTACAACCAACAAAGTGGATGGGTTAATTTCGGTAGCGACAGTGGAAAAAGATTCTGGTGCATATGATGCCGGATTAAGTGTAAAAGATGAACTGATTGCCATTAATAATAACAGGCTCGATGTTAAAGACAAGGAAATTGATTTCATTGTTCAACATGCCAAAGAGGGGGAAACATTAAACTTCCTCGTGGCAAGAGATGGTTTAGTGCGAGAAATTCCTGTTCAAATCAGAAAGAGCAATAAAAAGATATACGAAATCCGTCCGCTCAAAGAACAAACTTTTCTACAGGAATTGCTGGGTAAAATCTGGATGGCTTAACACGAAAATATTGTCATTAAAAAAGAATAGCGGGAAATCCCGCTATTCTTTTTTAAAATTTATATCTCACCGAAAAACCGATCGGATCAAATAATTTGATACTGGATTCGTTTAGAAAATCGAAATAAGGTTTTACATCCAATGAGATTTGAAACGGTGCCTGCGGAATATTATATTCAATACCTACGATACCGTCAATACTTAGATTAAGCTGTGAATCAAATGAATGACGCTGACCATCGATAATTTTGTCTTTCTCCTTATAAGAACCGATACTACCACCAAAACCATAATACCAATTAAACCCAGCAGTCAATGGTTTATAGATTTCATATAAGCCCACAACGCGGAAACGGCGAAAATCAGAATTACTCTGAATACTCATAATAGCTTCCAATGCGTGGTCCGAGTTAAGCGTGTGACGATATGTAATTCCCTGAGCAGACCCGAATCGTCCACCAATAGCACCCCTATTGTCCAACTGAGCCATAGCTCTATTGGATAATGCTCCAAACATCAGCATTCCACCGACAGCCAAAAATATTTTTTTCATAAAAATCGTACGCTTTTTTTTGCTTTACATTTTTCCAAACATAGATAAATTGCTTTTTATATGCAATATAATTGCAGTGCACATAAAAACTATTTACCGGAACTTCCCCTACGAAGGACCTTTTCACTAGGGTAAATATCCATTACAGCTATAACGAAACAATGTTTAATTTGTTATGACAATAATCCCAAATTATCCAACTTTATTTCTGTATATTTAGGTCAATACAGCATGTAGTAGTAACCAAATAAACTCAAGTGATATGGGCAGAATTTTTGACTTTATAACCTTATATAAAGAAAAATACGCAAAGGACATCATGGTGGCAGGGCGAGATGGAAATGGCAAGTGGAAGACCTATTCTACCAAAGAATACACCGACGCAATTGACACCTTAAGCAGGGCGTTACTGAAACTAGGGCTCAAAAAAGGTGATCGGGTAGGAATCATGTCCGGCAATAGACCCGAGTGGAATTTAGTTGATTTTGCCTGCAATCAAATCGGTCTTGCAACTGTTCCCCTCTATCCCACTTTATCCGCACAGGATCTTTCGTTTATTGTAAATGACTCGGATGTCAATGTACTCTTTGTAAGCAACAGAGAATTGACTGACCGTATTGAACAAGCCATCAAGGAGCACGGTATACACCCACAACTGTATACATTTGATGCCATTGAAAATTATACGCAGCTAAAAACATTCATCGAAACAGCAAAAGATGACTCAACCGACCTGGCTCCACTTCGAGAGGCTGTTACAGAAGATGATCTATTGACACTGATCTACACTTCAGGTACCACAGGACGACCTAAAGGCGTATACCTGTCCCACAAAAACGTATACAGCAACGTCTTGGCATGCAATCATCTCATCCGATCGGATTTCAAAACAGCACTTAGCTTTCTTCCGCTATGCCATATTTTTGAACGCATGGTGGTATATATGTACTATTCGAAAGGAATCCAGATCTATTTTTCCGAGACCTTAGACAATGTTGTTGCCGATATCAACGATGTCAAACCGGATGTCTTCACCACCGTACCCCGTGTCCTGGAAAAAGTATACGATAAGATTATTGAAAAAGGGAAAGCCTTAACTGGATTAAAAAAGAAAATTTTCTTCTGGGCTGTTGATCTTGGTTTGAAATTTCAAGAACCAGAGCATAATGGACCGCTTTATAAGCTCAAACTTGCGATCGCTAGAAAACTGATATTTTCGAAATGGCAAGAAGCTCTCGGCGGAAATATTAAGATCATTGTATCGGGTGGTGCAGCTCTTCAAGAGCGTTTAGCGCGTGTATTCTGGGCCGCTGGACTTAAAGTACTTGAGGGGTACGGCCTGACTGAAACATCTCCGGTTATTGCTGTAAACTCCTACTTACCCAATGGATTGAAATTTGGGACTGTAGGCAAACCCCTGAAAAACTTAGAAGTTAAAATTGCTTCAGATGGTGAGATTCTGGTCAAGGGCCCTAGTATCACGACAGGCTATTATAAAAATGAAGAAGCCACGAAAGAAGCTTTTGACGATAATGGCTTTTTCAAGACAGGCGATATTGGAGAAATTACGTCCGATGGTTTCCTAAAAATAACCGATCGAAAAAAGGAAATGTTTAAGACTGCAGGTGGTAAATATATCGCGCCCCAATCCATTGAAAACAAACTCATGGAGTCTACATTAATCGGACAAGTCATGGTTTTTGGAGAAAATAGAAAATTTCCCGGAGCCTTGATTGTTCCCGCATTTGATGTGCTATCCAAATGGGCAAACCAAAAAGGTATTACCAGTGGTTCAAATGAAGAAATCACCAAAAATCCGGAAGTAATCCAAAAATATCAAGAAGAAATTAACCGATTATCTACTAACTTTGGACATTGGGAAATTGTCAAGAAATTTATTCTTCTTCCAAAGGAATGGACAATCAATGACGGTCAATTGACACCAAAATTGAGTCTAAAACGAAAAATTATTTTAAAAGAGAACGAAGCCGCAATCGACAAATTGTATCAGGAACAAAATCAAGAGTAACAATTTGCACGATTATTGGAGCTGATCATCTTATTATGAAGCACGTTACATTACGAGATTTATTTACACTCGCCTACTGGAAAAACATTTGGCATGTCTTAGTTGATGCCTTTAATGGATTCAATGATGACAAATGTATGAAGAAGAGTGCTTCATTGGCTTATTATACCGTCTTCTCCATCGGCCCACTTCTTATGATTGTTATCTGGTGTATTGGATTTTTCTATGGAGAACATCTTCAAAGTGGATCTTCAGCGCAGGATCAGGTGCTGGAGGAAGTCATGGTTCTTTTCGGTCAGGATGTGACCACGCAGATCCAGTCTTATCTTCAAAAAATCACTTTCGAAAATAAATCTAATATGGGGATCACGATAGGTATCGTTACATTGATTTTGTCCTCCACGACCTTATTCGTTGATATACAAGATTCAATAAACAATATCTGGAAAGTAAAACCGAAACCGAAAAAGGGATGGCTAAAATTAATCATCAACAGACTGATTTCTTTTTCCATCGTCATCGCCCTTGGTTTTTTACTAATTGCCTCACTCATGATCAACGGAGTTATCGTTGCTGTGACCAATTTAGTCATGACTTATTTTCCTTTTATTCCGATTGCACTCATTTCATGGGTGAATACGGGTATCACATTTTCGATCATTGTCATTTTATTTGGCTTTATCTTTTCCTTCCTTCCGGATGCTAAAGTAAAATTCAGGGACATGCTTGGCGGAGCTATCTTTACAGGCTTACTTTTTATGTTAGGCCGGTATGGTATTTCAATCTATCTGAATCTTTCGTCCACAGCCAGCTTTTACGGAGCTGCAGGGTCTATCATTGTCATGTTATTGTGGATCTACTATTCGGCTGCCATATTGTACTTTGGCGCAGAATTCACCAAGTTTTATGCCATTAAATTTGGCGCAGGTATTATTCCTTCTACATTTGCAGTAGCGGTTGAACAAACTGAAAAAGTTAAAAAAACAGGCAGCGACGCCGAAGCTCATGTTGGAGACACGATACAGGTCTTAAAATAAGCCGTCTATTTTTTCTCTTTTTTACCGCTGATAGATCCATCGATGCCAATGACATCGATGACTTTGTCGCCGATTTGCGTAATATCAGATTTTAATCCAACCATGACGGTAAAAATATTCACAGGAGTATCCTGTATCTTCCTAAAATTGTGGAGGTATCCAAGCTCAATCCCTAAGAAGAAACCATTAAACTTATAGTCTGCACCAGCACCTATTTTGCTGGAGAAATTCAGGTGATTTTTATTTTCCATCTTAATCAGCTTTTGGTCTGCGAGCACATTCGCCCTTGGCTCACTCGTCAATCCTACACCGGGGCCGGCAAAACCATAGACATTTAATCGCCGCATCTGCTTTCTAATGCCCCCGGAAAATGCAAAAGTATAGAAGCTGGTATTTGCGTCCTCTATACGATAGGCATAATTGGGGTCGGCCAATCGCTGTTTGTATTTGAATGAAAGGGTATAAAGTGTGGGCGACACAAAAAACATAGGATTTTTCAGGGAGATATCTAAACCAATACTACCCGAAAACTTTGGCGAAAGTATATCTTTGGTTTTTCCGATCGGAAAGCCCATTCCAGTTGTACCCCAATAGTAAACTTTTCGATAATGTATCGTATCAACACCGCCCTGAGCCCGCGCGAAAGTCCAACACAAAGAAAAAAGAAGAAAAGTAAAAAAGAATTGTTTCATTTAAATGCGTTCAATATTGAATAACAACAATATTAAACGCATTTTGTTCAAAAAACCATCAGGCTATAGGTAACTTTTTGATTGTGGTCCCTGATTGAATAGCAAATCGATAATGCTTAAATCGGGATAGAATCCATTTTTATCAGAAAAAACCTGATAATATTCTTTTGGATCACGCCATATACTTTCTTTTTTAGGATGGATCAGGTTACGGAAATCGATCATTTCCGAAGGCGCAGCAACATATTCTTCTGTAAACCCTACTGTTCGTTTAAGTTTGATCGATTTTAGAATGAGTTCTAATTGAGCAACATTAAAGTCTACCAAATACGCAAACTTTTCCTCATAGAACCGTATAAAATCATCTTCATAATATTCAAAATATGCAGAGCTACGGTAAGCTGTCTGGATACTTAGCCAGTGTAAACGCTGCCAGTCAAACTCATAACTTATCCGAATATCTTTCATAGGAACACGTTCTTTATTGCCATGTTGAATGGGTACGATCAAATCCTGCACACCATTTGCGGAAGCAATGCGTGCTCGCGTACGATAACTCTGCTTTTGAAAATGCTCATATTTCTCGATTATCAAAGGAAGATTATGCTCTTGTATCGTATGAAAATAAGATATTGGTGGAAGATAACATGCCGGAAGTAATAACTGCGATTCCATAAAAACTGATGATTTTTGTTATAAGTGACGCAAAAATAACTTAAATTAAGGATATTTGTAAAGAACACTGGGAATTTTAGCTATAGCATGAAACAAAAAGCGTTAAACGCATTAATCTATATCATCTCTCTTCTACCCTATTGGTTTCTATATTTGATCTCCGATGGGCTTTATTACATACTCTACTATATTGTTGGATATAGGAAGAATATTGTATTTCAAAACTTAAAGAATGCTTTTCCAGAAAAAACGGATAAAGAACGTCTGGTTATTGCCAAAAAATTTTACCGCTTTTTCCCAGATCTCCTTGTCGAATCGTTCAAATTGAAAACGATTACAGCTGAGGAAGTCAAGAAAAAGATGACTTTGGAAAATGTAGAAGAATTGACAAGACACCTCGAAGCGGGCAAAAACGTCATCGGGGTGACCTCACATTATGCCAATTGGGAGCTGGGTATTCACCGTTTGAGCTTAATTACAAACTTCCCTACGCTGATTGTATACAAACCACTCAATAACAAAGATATAGACACAGTATACAATGATATGCGTGGAAGGTTTGGCGCCGAAATGGTACCAATGAAACAAATACTCCGTCATATCGTCAAGTTGAAGGGCCAGCCCAATATCAGTATACTCGTTGCCGATCAAACACCGCTATATTCGGATTCCGATTATTTTATTAATTGGCTAAATCAGGAAACATTGGTCTATACAGGGGCCGAAAGACTTTCTAGGATAAGTAAAGCACCAGTGGTCTATTGCTATATCGGAAGAAAGCCCAAAAGAGGGCAATATTTCTGTAAATTCGTTACTTTAATCGAAGATCCAAGTGGCTTTGGAGAACATGAAATTACCGATATACACAATCAATTTGCGGAACAGCTTATTCGTGAAAACCCAGAATATTGGTTATGGTCACATAATCGCTGGAAAAGAAAACGTAGAAAATGAGTAAATTACCAAAAGTAGCTGTCGTTATCCTCAATTGGAATGGGCGATTTTTCTTGGAAAAATTTTTACCATCCGTATATAACAGTTCGTATCCGAATGTCGAATTTGTCATTGGAGACAATGCCTCCGATGATGATTCAATTTCATTTGTGAAACAGTACTATCCGACGATTACCATCCTTGAAAATGACAAAAACTATGGCTTCGCAGGAGGTTATAACAAAATACTGCAGCGTGTAGAAGCGGATTACTATGTACTCCTCAATTCGGATGTTGAAGTGAGCCAAAACTGGATTGAGCCAGTGATTGAATACTTGGAAAGAAACCCTTCCCTGGCAGCAGCACAGCCCAAAATACGCTCATTTCATGATAAGCAGAAGTTCGAACATGCCGGAGCGGCCGGAGGCTATCTGGATTACTTTGGCTTTCCCTTCTGTCGAGGTAGAATCCTACATGAAGTAGAAGATGATGCGGGACAGTACGATAATGAATCCGAGATTTTCTGGGCATCTGGAGCTGCACTTTTTATTCGCTCAGAAGCCTGGAAAGAAGCAGATGGCCTTGACGAAGATTTCTTTGCTCATATGGAGGAAATCGATCTATGTTGGCGATTAAAGAAAATGGGCTATGGCATAGGCTATTGCCCTAAATCCCTTGTTTATCATGTTGGCGGGGGGACCCTCAATGCAAGTAATCCCAAAAAGACTTACCTCAATTTTAGAAATAATCTGGTAATGCTCCAAAAAAACCTACCATTAGGCAAAGCAATATGGATTATTTTCATCAGGCTTTGGTTTGACTTTGCGGCCCTTGCTAAGTTTCTGATCGACAGGAAACCCAAGGATGCCTGGGCAATCAGTCGTGCGCATCAGTATTTCTTCTTGAATATTTTCAAAAATGCTAAAAAACGAAAAAAATACAAGGTCAAAGAGAATACAAAAGGCTTTTATAAAAAATCAATTATCATTGATTTTTACACAAACAACAAACATAAATTTTCACAGTTAAATCCAGAGGATTTCAAATAGCGTATTATTTCCTGGTAACATAAAATGCAGAAAACCGCATTTTAAAAATAAAGCAGTCATTACGACAAGATTCTTTATTTATTTTATTTAAACGTACTTTTTATTTGTAATTTTGCAAAATGTTGGTGATGGATATTGAAAAAAAGATAAAAGACTTAACGGCAGAGCTCAACCATTATAACTATCAATACTATGTATTGGCGAACAGTGTTATTTCGGACTACGACTTCGACCTTAAATTAAAGGAACTCGAAGCGCTGGAAGCTCAATATCCCAACTTTGCCGACCCCAACTCCCCTACACAGCGTGTTGGTGGAGACATTACCTCCCGATTTCAAACGGAAAAACACCGCTGGCCAATGCTTTCATTGGGCAACACATACAATCAGGAGGAATTACTTGACTTCGACCAGCGGATCCGCAAAATCATCGGCGATCAGTTCGAGTATGTTTGTGAATTAAAATTTGACGGTTTATCCATCAGCTTGACTTATGAAAATGGCTTGCTAAGTAAAGCCGTTACACGCGGGGATGGTACACAAGGCGATGTTGTCACCAACAATGTTAAAACGATTCGTTCTATCCCGATCAAACTCAAAGAAGGAGATTATCCAGATCAATTCGAAATACGAGGTGAAATATTTATGCATAAATCAGCTTTTCTCCGCCTGAATAAGGAACGAGCCGATAATGAGGAGCAAACCTATGCCAACCCAAGAAATTTCGCTTCTGGAACCATCAAACTCCAAGATTCTGCTGAAGTTGCAAAACGTCCATTGGACTGTTTCCTTTACTTTTTGTACTGCGACAACAGAACAAATCTATTTCACGATCATTGGAATAGCTTAAACCATGTCAAAGACTGGGGATTCCACGTCAGCGAGCACAGCAGAAAATGCAGCACGTTAAATGATGTTTTTGCATTTATTGACTACTGGGATGTCGAACGTCACAACCTAGGATATGAAATTGATGGAATCGTTATTAAAGTAAATGATTATGCACAACAGGAAGAACTTGGCTTTACTGCCAAAAATCCACGTTGGGCAATATCCTATAAATTCAAAGCAGAGCGTGTAGAAACCACTCTGAACTCAATTAGTTATCAAGTTGGACGTACCGGCGCTGTCACACCTGTTGCCAATCTTCAACCTGTACAACTGGCAGGTACAACAGTCAAACGCGCTTCCTTACACAATGCAAATGAAATCGCACGTCTCGACCTACACGAAGATGACACTGTCTTTGTAGAAAAAGGAGGTGAAATCATCCCTAAAATAATTGGGGTAAACCTCGATAAAAGATTAGCAGGATCGACAAGTTTTGTCTACCCGACTTCCTGTCCGGAATGCGGCACAGCACTTATACGGCAAGAAGGGGAAGCCGTACACTACTGCCCGAATGAAACTGGATGCCCACCGCAAATTGTTGGCAAAATGCAGCATTTTATCGGACGAAAAATGATGGACATCGAGGGAATGGGAGACGAGACTGTGGATACTTTCTTCAAGAAAGGTTTGTTACGCAATATCGTTGACATCTATGGCCTCAAAGACCATCAAGATGACCTACAACAACTGGAACGTTTCGGTCAAAAATCAATCGATAACATGCTCAACGGCATCGAAAAATCCAAAGAAAAACCTTTTGAAAAAGTTTTATTTTCGCTTGGAATACGTCATGTCGGCGAGACGATTGCAAAAAAATTAGCTCAGCATTTCAAAAATATTGATGCACTCGCGCAAGCCTCAACAGAGGAAATCGAAGGAGTACAAGATATAGGACGCCGCATTGCGGAGAGTGTCAAAGAATACTTAGACAATCCAATTCATCAACAACAGATTGTCGCGCTGCGAAATTATGGCTTAAATTTCGAAATTGAGGAAAAGGAGATCATCCTTGCGAGCAATTCACTTGAAGGAAAAACCTTCCTGATTTCCGGCGTATTTGCAGACCACTCACGTGAAGAGCTGGCAGCAGTAATTGAAAGCAATGGCGGAAAGATGTTATCTTCCATTTCCGCCAAATTAAGCTATCTCGTAGCAGGAGATAAAATGGGACCGTCCAAACTAGCGAAAGCAGAAAAATTGGGTATCCCGATGATTAATGATAAAGAACTATTTGAACTCATTAATCCCAAGTAAGTTTTTTTAATTAAATTTATATAAATACAAAAACAAGATGAACGAGCTTCACGGCGCAGGAGTAGCATTAGTCACTCCGTTTAACTCAGATGAATCTGTTGATTTCGAAGCATTAGGTCAGCTAATTGACTTGCAAATCAACGAGGGTATGGATTATTTGGTTTCTTTAGGTACAACTGGAGAAGTTGCCACTTTAACCAATGATGAACGAAAGCGCATCTGGGATTTTACTGTCAAGCGCGTGAACGGTAGACTTCCTTTGGTTGCTGGAATTGGTGGAAATAATACGGCCGAAATTGTGGAGCAAATTAAAAACTTTGATCCAACAGGCTTCTGCGCAATTCTATCGGTATCTCCTTACTACAACAAACCAACACAAGAAGGCATTTACCAGCATTACAAGGCTGTTGCAAACGCCTCTCCGCTTCCGGTTATTTTATACAACGTACCTGGACGTACGGGTAGCAATATAACAGCACATACAACATTGCGACTGGCCAATGATTTTTCCAATATCGTAGCCATCAAAGAAGCTTCTGGAAATTTTGCACAATTCAGCGAAATTCTACGGGATAAACCAGCAGAATTTCTATTGATTTCCGGAGATGATCCGGTTACCTTGCCGATGATGTCATTGGGAGCTGCTGGTATTATTTCAGTGATCGGAAACGCGTTACCGAAAAAGGTCGCCACATTAGCGAAGTTATGTGCTGAAGGCAATTATGCGGAAGCTAGATCGATCCATAATGAGCTTCTTGACATTACAGAGCTATGTTTTATTGAAGGAAACCCAGCTGGGGTAAAATACATTCTGCAGGAATTGGGAATCGGAAAAGATCAATTAAGACTTCCTTTAGTTCCTGTTAGCGAGAAAATACAGGCAGCTATCAAAGAAGAATTAAAGAAATTGAACTAAGATATAGCCGAATTCGGCTGAGAAAAGTTTAGATCCCCCGAAGGGATCTAAACTTTTTTGTTTCAAAGCATTGCAACATAACAATATAATAACTACCTTTGCACTTCCACAAAAGTGGAATTTTAAATAACAAAATTAATTAACAAAATGCAACAGTACGAATCTGTAATCGTTCTTACCCCGTTGCTTTCTGATGATGCTGCGAAAGAAGTAATCGCAAAATTCAAAAACATCTTAACAGAAGGCGGAGCCGAGATTGTCGCTGAAGACAATTGGGGTTTGAAAAAATTAGCGTATCCAATCCAGAAAAAAACTACTGGATTTTATCACTTAACTGAATTCAAGGCTCCAGGTGAATTAATCAATAAATTAGAGGTTGAATACAAACGTGATGAGCGCATTATGCGTTTCTTGACTGTAAGCTTAGACAAACATGCTAAAGCATACAACGAGAAAAAACGTAGCGGTGCATTCAACAAAAAAGCTGAAACTAAAACTGAGGAGGGCGCAAACTAATGGCTAACGAAAATATCCAATACGTAACTGCTCCTAAAGTAGAGGACAACCGTAAAAAATACTGTCGTTTCAAAAAGAATGGTATCAAATATATCGATTATAAAGATGCTAACTTCTTGATGAAATTCGTAAATGATCAAGGTAAAATCTTACCTCGTCGTTTAACTGGTACATCTTTGAAATTTCAACGTAAAGTAGCTCAAGCTGTTAAACGTGCTCGTCACATCGGCTTATTACCTTACTTAGCTGATGCAATTAAATAAGGAGGACGATAGAGAATGGAAGTAATTTTAAAACAAGATATCAAAGGCTTAGGTGAGCAAAACGATATCGTTAATGTAAAACCAGGTTTCGGTCGTAACTACTTAATCCCGCAAGGATTTGCTATCCAAGCGACTGAATCTGCAAAGAAAGTTTTAGCTGAGAACATCAAACAAGCTCAGTTCAAACAAGAAAAAATCAAAAAAGACGCTACTGAATTAGCAGGTAAATTGGAAGCTATCAAACTTTCAATCGGTGCTAAAGCAGGTGAATCTGGTAAAATCTTTGGTAAAGTAAACAGCATCCAAATTGCTGATGCGTTGAAAGCAAAAGGTTTTGATGTAGATCGTCGTCGTATCACTTTCGAAGTAGAACCTAAAGAATTAGGTGAATACATCGCTAACTTAAACTTACACAAAGAAGTGAAAGTTCAAGTTCCTTTCGAAGTAATTGCTGAATAATTCAGTTTATTTAGTCAATAATATAAAGCGGCTATCCTTTCGGATAGCCGCTTTTGTTTTACCCCTTACCTTACCCCAAAAAAAACTCGCGTTACGGAGAGCAACGCGAGGCATAATCTAGGGTATTTGAAAGGGAAAATCTTTATCAATCTCTAATTTTTAAAAAAAAACAACTCCCAAAACACCGAGTCGAAAAAATAACATCAAAACCGAAAAATCGAAACAAATTCTTATCGAAAACCAATTTCAATACCCAAAAGAAGTAAAAAATATCCATTTTTACAAATTAAATTGAATATTTTATCAAAAAATCATAAATAGTTTTAAATTTTCAAAAATACTAACAAAGAAACAGGATATAAGAGCACTAAAAACCATTACAATACTACAAATAATTAATAAAAAACATAAAAACAACAAAAAAAACGTAAATAAACACATAAAAACAGTATAAAAAGAATAAAATCAATATAAAAATCAGAAAAACACAAAATAAAAATAAAATAAAGGAAGTTTAATAGCAAAAAAAAAGCCTGAAATACAATATTTCAGGCTTTTTACTATTGTTTAGCTAAATTATGCTAATTGTTTTTCTAATTTCTCGTTCAATACTGATTTTGGAACAGCTCCAATTTGTTTATCAACGATTTCTCCATTTTTAAAGAACAATAAAGCTGGAATATTACGAATGCCATAACGAACAGAAATCTCTGGATTCTCATCTACATTCACTTTTCCTACAACAGCTTTACCTTCATAATCCTTAGCCAATTCTTCAACCACAGGACCTACCATACGGCAAGGACCACACCACTCTGCCCAAAAATCGATTAATACTGGTTTGTCTGCTTTTAAGACAACTTCTTCAAAGTTGCTATCTGTAATTTCTAATGCCATAATCTTTTAATTTTATAAACCGAAGTTATATCTATAATACTATTTAATTGCTAAAATCAATAAACAAAGATAGTAACAACTACCAATGTATTTGTAATCTTAATTACACAAATTCCAATCCAAACTAATTCAATCGGTAATTTATCCCTTCAAACTTATCTATACAGTCCAAAAATTCATTTGTTAGGTTTATTTTCAGACTTTTAGCTGGCATTTCGACAGATATCTCATCTTGGGGATCCCAAATTTTAAACTTTAATTGACAATTTGGCACAACCCCCTCAATCTCATTTTGCGCCAGTATATCTTTGATTCCGTCAAGAAATGCTTCGTTCAGCTTAGGTAAAGGGATATTGATCGTAAAACTCTTAGCCATCTTCTCACGAAGATCCGATAGCAACTGCACACTGCGCAGCTCAAAGCCCCAATTTCCAACCTGTCTGAAACGCTCCTGTACCAACCCCCGTAATTGCACAAAATAGCCTTCCTGCAAATACCCCTTCAACTTGACGTATTCTTCGCCAAAAACAGCCATATCATAAGAATCACTATAATCTTCTATAATAAATGATGCAAAAGGCTTACCAGTCTTCGTCAATCGATGGTTTGCCGATGCGATAATACCACCAATAACCAACTCTTTATTCTTGATCCGATTAAACTCAAGCAAAGTCTCTTCATCGACCTCTGCCGCCTTAACTTTATTGATCAAGGCCAAATCTGAAACCGAATTCTGACAAAAATGTTCAATCTCAAACCGGTAGGTATCTAAGGGGTGACTCGTCAGATAGATACCAATAACATCTTTTTCATATTTAAGTTTTTCAATCAATCCCCATTGCGGACATGGCGCCAAAACCGGTTCCGGCAACTCGGCGGCCCCGCCTACACCAAACAGACTCGCCTGAGCCGAACTTTCATTTTCTTTAAAGCGCTGGCCAAATCGTATCGCCTTTTCCATTCCTGTTGAACTTTCATCCGAATGAAAATACTGGGCACGATGCGTATTATCAAAACTATCAAAACCACCCGCATAAGCCAGACTCTCGAAAGCTTTCTTGTTGACCGCACGAAGATCTATTCGTTTAGCCATATCGAAAACAGATTTATACAATCCTGATTGCCGCGTTTGCACGATAGCATCCACCGCTCCTGCCCCAACACCTTTTACCGCACCTATTCCAAATCGAATAGCTCCAGATTCATTTACCGTAAACTTATAATAGGATTCATTCACATCAGGACCAAGCACCTCTAGTCCCATACGCTTACATTCCTCCATAAAGAATGTCACCTGCTTGATGTCATTCATATTGTTAGAAAGTACCGCAGCCATGTATTCCGCAGGAAAATGTGCTTTTAAATAAGCGGTCTGATAAGCAACCCAAGCATAACAGGTCGAGTGGGATTTATTAAATGCATAACTCGCAAAAGCTTCCCAGTCGGTCCAGATCTTTTCCAGAACTTTTGCATTATGCCCTTTCTCCTCTGCCTGCGAAACAAACTTAGGCTTCATCTTATCGAGTACAGCCTTTTGCTTCTTACCCATAGCCTTACGCAAGACGTCGGCATCACCCTTTGAAAATCCGGCCAGCTTTTGGGACAAGAGCATAACCTGCTCCTGATAAACTGTAATACCGTAGGTTTCCTTGAGGTATTCCTCACAAGCATCCAAATCGTAAACAATAGGGTCTATACCGTGCTTACGCTTAATAAAACTTGGGATGTACTCGATTGGTCCCGGACGATAGAGTGCATTCATCGCAATCAAATCGGCAAATACTGTCGGCTTTAGGTCGCGCATGTATTTCTGCATTCCAGGAGATTCATATTGGAACACCCCTATGGTTTCTCCACGCTGAAAGAGCTCATATGTAAGCTCATCGTCGATCGGAAATTGATCCGGATCCAGCACAATACCATGGCTTAATTTGACATTTTCAACAGTATCTTTAATCAGTGTCAGTGTCTTTAAACCCAAAAAGTCCATTTTCAGCAAACCGGCACTTTCAACAACGTGGTTATCGAACTGCGTCACATAAAGATCAGAGTCTTTTGCCAAAGAAACAGGAACGAAATTAGTAATATCGTCTGGTGTAATAATAACACCACAGGCATGAATACCGGTATTTCGTACAGAACCCTCCAGCACCCGGGCCTGTCTGATCGTTTCCGCTTCCAATCCAGCACCATCCGCAATAGATTTCAATCTATTGACGGCTTCAATTTCCTCAGTCCTTAGCTTTTCCTTTAAACCGGCATCATCTAAGGTAAAAATCTTGGATAACTTAAGATTCGGAATTAGCTTGGCAATTTCATTGGCATCCCCCAAAGGTAAGTCCAATACACGCGCTGTATCTTTGATGGATGACTTCGCTGCCATAGTACCATAGGTAATAATCTGGGCAACTTGACTAGCACCATATTTATTGATTACATATTGCATGACACGTCCACGACCCTCGTCATCAAAATCGATATCGATATCGGGCATCGACACACGGTCGGGATTTAAGAAACGCTCGAAAAGCAAGTCATATTTAATCGGATCGATATTGGTAATCCCCAGACAGTAAGCTACCGCCGAACCAGCAGCAGATCCCCGACCCGGTCCCACGGAAACTCCCATATCTCGGGCTGCCGCAATAAAATCCTGAACAATCAAAAAGTAGCCTGGATACCCAGTCTTCTCAATGGTAGCCAACTCAAAGTCTAGGCGCTCCCGAATATCAGTCGTAATTTCTTCATAGCGTTTCTCCGCCCCCACATAACAGAGATGGGCCAGGTATTTATTTTCACCACGTTTTCCGCCATCTTCCAGATCGGCTTCCACTTGAAATTCCTCAGGGATATCAAATTTAGGCAAAAGGACATCGCGGTTTAACTTAAATATCTCTACCTTATCAACAATCTCCTGAATATTTAAAATCGCTTCAGGCAGATCATTAAATAAAGTCTTCATTTCGTCTGAAGACTTGAAATAATACTCTTGATTCGGTAAACCAAAACGAAACCCTCGCCCGCGACCTTTTGGCGTGGAAAGTTTCTCACCATCTTTCACACACAGCAAAATATCATGTGCATGCGCATCGCCTTTCTTCTCGTAATATGTATTATTGGTCGCAACAACTTTAACCTGATATTTACGGGAGAATTTAAGCAACGTTTGGTTCACACGATCCTCATCTTCCTGACCATGACGCATCAATTCCAGGTAAAAATCATCCCCAAATTGTTCTTTCCACCACACCAAGGCTTCTTCGGCCTGGCTCTCACCAATATTCAATATTTTATTCGGGACTTCCCCCTGTAAGTTACCTGACAGAGCAATAACATCTTCCTTGTATTGAAGAATAAGATCTTTATCAATCCGCGGCACATAATAGAAACCTGAGGTATAAGCAAAAGAAGCCAGTTTAGCCAAATTATGGTACCCACGTTTATTTTTCGCCAATAACACAATCTGATAACCATTATCCTTCCTGGACTTATCTTTGTGGTTTTCACAAACAAAAAACTCACAACCAACAATTGGCTTTAAAAGCTGACCGGTAGGCTCCTCTCCATTCTCAACTGCCTCCGCATTTTGTGCTTCAACTTCTTTATTATGACCTATAACACGAGAAACAAACTCAAAAGCCCCCATCATATTTCCGTGATCCGTTAACGCAACAGCAGGCATATTATCCTTTACCGCTGCCGACACTAACTTATCGTATGACATCGTTGACTGCAGGATCGAAAACTGAGAGTGATTATGTAAATGGGCAAATTTTGCACGCTTTAAAGCAGCCAGTGCATCCGCGTCAACAACAACTTTAACCTCATCTGGTTCAGACCGCTTTCTAATCTCATCAGAGGCCGCTTTTAAATTGATATGTTGAAGTCCTGCAGTAGGTACAGGGCCTGGATTTTTAGTTTTAAAATCGACGAAGTAGCCTGTGTCTACCTGAAGTTCTTCAGCTGTGAATACCTCTCTTCTTACAAGTTCCAAAAAACAACGTGTTGTCGCCTCAACGTCGGCTGTTGCATTATGTGCCTCAGCAAATGGCACTCCAAATAAATAGGAATGCAGCTCGGTCAAATTGGGTAGTTTAAAGCGTCCACCACGACCGCCTGGAATTTTCAGAAGTTCAGCTGTTACTTCCGTACAGGTATCTAGTACAGGCATATTAGCCATATTGGACGTGACACCATAACGGTAAAATTCACAACCCATGATATTCAAATCAAAACCAATATTTTGTCCAACAACAAACTTGGCTTTATTCAATGCTATATTGAATTTCTCTAGGACCTCTTGCAGCGGCAATCCCTGTTCTTCTGCCAACGCAGTCGATATGCCGTGTATTTTTTCAGAGTCATAGGGTATATCAAATCCATCTGGCTTAATCAAGAAATCGTGATGTTCGACCAAATTCCCCATCTCATCATGAATCTGCCAAGCCAATTGAATACAGCGAGGCCAATTGTCCGTATCGGTAATTGGTGCGTCCCAACGCTTAGGCAAACCCGTCGTTTCCGTATCGAAAATAATATACATAAAATTCTAACCCTCTTTAATACAACACATTAAATACAAGACAATTTACATTTTTTTGAACTTGAAATTTACGAAATTATTAGAGAAGATTGTGTCAGATTTTTGCGAAAATCCACTAAAGAAAATCTGGCGTTACACAATACCGCCGGCTGGTTCCGCTTTAACAAGAAACAGCAGCATAAACTTCTCGATCTTCCTTTTTTTATGCACATCGAAGGAGTCAATATCAGGCCAAATCTAAAACCGCAACTGACCATTTACAGCCCCACAATTTTCTATTCGGGTATGTATCCTCAAGATAATTAAAAACCAGATACTCCCATATAGGAGATAAAACAGCTCAAATTTAATATTGTAATAGTTACACTATCCTAAGTATTTAGTATATTTGATTTTGACCCAAAAATCCATGATTAAAGCTATCTTTTTTGACATCGATGGAACTTTGCTAAGTTTCAAAACACATCAAGTTCCCGAATCTACTCAACAGGCATTTCAATTATTAAAAGAAAAAAACATCAAGGTATTTGTTTCAACAGGAAGATCCTACAATCAACTAGGACATATTCGTTACCTCGATTTTGATGGATATATCACCTTCAATGGCGGATATTGCGTCACAAAGGAACAGGAAGTCATTTATAAAAATAACATTCCTCAAAAAGACATTCGCTCCTTATTGGATTATGCTAAAAAGCGTGAAGACCTGACTTTTTCCTTTATGTCTGAAAAGGAAATTTCCTTGAACCAGGTTACACCGGAGGTACTCCGAATGTACCAGCAGGTCAATGTCCCTACCCCACCAGTTCGGGATTACGAAAAGGATTTTGATCTGGACTCCGTTATGCAGATCAATGTTTTCATCAATCCTGAAGAAGAAGCTGAATTCATGGAAAATGTGATGCCAAATTCAGTTGCTTCGAGATGGACACCCATTTTTGCTGATGTCAACCCGATGGGGCAAAGCAAAAAAATCGGAATAGATGTTTTTTTAGACCATTTCAACTTCACCTTAGAAGAAACCATGTCATTTGGCGACGGTGGAAACGATATTACAATGCTAGCGCACACCCATATTGGAATTGCTATGGGGAATGCAAACCCCGAGGTAAAGGAAATTGCAGATTATATAACAGACAGCGTTGATGAAAATGGCATCTGGAATGCATTAAAACACTTCAATATCATCTAAAGGTGAATAGTTAAAGTTATTCGAGAGGTATTGCTGTTACTATTCAACAGTAAATTATGTTTTTCCGGAAAAAGATACTCCAATCGCTGTCGAAAATCACCTATCAGTGTGCTGCTAAACTGACTTTCCAGATAATGATTCACCCGATAGCTAACTTCGAGCATAATCAGCTTGGATGAGCCCGATAATCGGATCCGGACAGGATGAGAGGCCATCGTATTATAACCATTTTCAACAGCGTGCTGTACCACAGGAAAAAGAATGAGCGGCGGCAACATAATCTCCTCCTGAGACTGAAGCCTATTTTCCCATTTGATTGAAAAACCTGCTGGAAGAAAACGTTCAGCCAACTGCAAATATTGGCTCAATAAGCTAAGCTGCACCTGTATCGACTCAAATCGGTCAACATGAAGCTTAAGCAACTGTTTTTGAAAAGCAAAAAAGTCCGCTGGATCTATTTTATTACTTTGTATAAGGTGATCGATCAAAAAACTGTCCAGCTGACTGTTCCTAAAAGACAACCTATCCGCCAGTGCCAAAAGCTCTTCATTTCTTACACTCTTTTTACCCAAAAAACGATTGATTATACTTGACATTTCTTAAATTGCTGTAGATTAGAAACACAAAAATAAGGAAACATTATGTCAAATATTGCAATAGTTATTGAAGAAAGAGCCGCTGACATAGGCAATTTCTTAGTTGGGCGACTTCTTCCTTTCAGGCAGAAACGTATGGTCGGCCCTTTTATCTTTATCGACCACATGGGACCTGATAACATTGCCGAACCGCACTTTATGGATATTGCACCACATCCGCATATCGGGTTATCAACATTGACTTATCTATTCGAAGGCAGTATTATGCACCGTGACAGCTTAGGAAATGCCGTGGAGATCAAACCTGGGGCAGTCAATTGGATGACGGCAGGTAAGGGTGTCACACACTCCGAAAGAACCCCCGAACAACTGAGATCCACACCGCACGACCTACATGGACTACAGATTTGGGTGGCCCTACCAAAAGAACTCGAAAAAATGGAACCTAATTTTGTTCACATAGAAGAACCGCAACTTCCACATTGGACCGAAGATGGTGTATCCTATCGCTTAATTGCAGGAGAAATTAAAGATCATCGTTCCGAGGTACCCGTATATAGCCCATTATACCTTATTGAAATCAAAGCAGAAAAAGATGCAACTATTAAACTAGGTGATCATCTATATGGCGAAAGTGGATTATATATCCTTCATGGGACTGTTCATGCGGAAGGTCAGGAATTCGGTCCAAAGCAGATTTTAGTTGCCAAGGATGCGAAACTATGTGAATTCGAAATGAAGGCGGGTACTTCAGTGTACATTTTCGGTGGCGAACCTTTTCCTGAACAACGCTATATCGACTGGAACTTTGTCGCTTCGGATATTGAAACATTAAAAATAGCGCGCGAAAAATGGGAAAAACATGAATTTCCAAAAGTTCCTGGAGATGACGGCTATATTCCAATCCCACCAGTAAATCCGACCTTAGGTCAGAAAAAAAATTAGCCGCACTATTTTTTCATTTAAACGTGTCAATCGCAAACGTATCTGCCAAATGGGCGTACAATTAGAAGGACAAAACAGACGAAAACAAAAAGGCCGGGAATCGTTGGACAATTTCCGGCCTTTTTGTTGAGTATATCTTAAAGTCAACTGTTGCAAAAAAGTACTAATGGGCTATTCCGCTCACCCCACCGGATACAACCAATTTCATGGCATCCGTTGGAGACATATCTAATTTTTTCACCTTGTCTGCACTGATAATGACAACCTGTCCCGCAAAAGAATATGAATATGGAAAATACACCATAACATCTTCTTCAAGACCAATGCTTTTTAAATCATGTTGCGTTAAAAAACCTATCTTCTTCAGACCAAATTCATTCACCGTTACCAAGACAGGTTCATTAAATTTCTTTGCATCACCAACAAAAGCCTCCGTAAAATCTTTAATCGAAGAATATAAAGTATTTAAAAGTGGAATACGTTGGATCTGATGATTAATCCACACTTTAATTGGATCTGTAACAAAATTTGTAAAAATAAGCCCAGCCAAAACCAACACCAAAATAACGGTCAGAATACCTATTCCCGGAATATACAAAGGATGACCTCTATCATCCTCCAAAAAATGTTCAGTTAGATTCAATGCCGAATCAACTGATGCAACAATCCAAACTATTAAAAAAATAGCACCAGCTAGAGGAACCACCACCAGGATACCTCGTATCAAATAATTAATAAACCCTCTGATTAATTTGCTAAACATGAATTGAAAATCAAATATTATTCAAAAATGCAGAATATCCTTTATTATTCATAAAAATATACTCTTTTTACGCGTTGGGAAATACTGGTCAGCAGTTCATATGGGATCGTTCCTATAGCCTTCGCTGCTGCCTTTATATCAGGGTAAACGATAACTTCGTCTTCCTCTCCAACTTCCACATCCGTTACATCCAGCATACACATGTCCATACAGATATCGCCAATAGTAGGGACTAAAAAACCGTTTACCAACATTTTACCGACACCGTTACCAAAACGCCTATCGTAACCATCCGCATAACCAATTTTAATTGTCGCGATCTTACTATCTCTATATAGGACACCGTGCCTATTATAACCTACGGTCTCACTTGCCGGGAGGTATTTAATTTGCGTCACATTAGTTTTCAAGGTACTCGCCTCCCTAATGGGTAAATCATGACGCTCAATATCGATACCATAAAGACCTATCCCCAACCTTACCATATCAAAATACGCATTCGGCCACAGTTCAATACCGGATGTTGCTGCAATATGACGTAGAAAGGAATATCCTAGACCACTTTCTAGACGTTTCGTAAACTCATCCAGCAGATCAATTTGTTGCTGTGTAAATTCTCGATCCTTTTCATTGCCTGCAGACGCTAAATGGGAAAATGCAGATTTAACCTCTAAAATCGCCTCCGTACGCAACACAGCTATTAAACGATCGACCTCGTCAGGCATAAAACCCAACCGATGCATACCGGTATCAATCTTAATATGAATCGGAAAGGAAGTTATTTGTTTCGTTTTCAGAAAATTCAAAAAGGAAAACAATATTCTAAAGCTATAAATTTCAGGTTCAAGGTTATACTGAACGATGGACTCAAAAGAACTTTCATCCGGACTCATCACCACAATAGGCAATTTTATGCCCGCGCCCCGCAAGTCAACTCCTTCATCCGCAAAAGCAACAGTCAGATAATCTACCCGATTGAATTGCAAAAGATTTGCTATCTCGAAGCTTCCACTACCATAAGAAAAGGCTTTGACCATCGTCATCAACTTCACTTGTTTTGGCAACAACTGTCGGTATACGTTCAAATTATTTTCCAGTGCATTCAAATTGATTTCAAGCACTGTATCATGTGATTTTGCAACCAAAAGCTGACTGATACGTTCAAAATGAAACTCCCGTCCTCCTTTCAATAATACCGTCGCATTTTCAAAAGAAAGCGACTTTATATCGGCCAAAAAAGCGGCTGTATCGCTATATGAAATGGAAGGCACATCAAATTGTGCAGCCACTTTAGGCAATACTTCACCTATCAATATCAATTTATCCAAACGATACTCACTAAGCAAACGTCTCAGCTTGGATAAACTTTTTTCATCCTCGATATTAACACCGGGGATATCCGATAATATCAACATCTTGAACGGATGCTGTCCCTGCTGATTTAAAAACTCCAGAGCTATCTGTAGGGCATCCAGATCATTACTATACGAGTCATCGATAATGGAGCTATTCTTTTTTCCTTTTTTTAACTCAAGACGCATCGCTACAGGCTGCAACTCTTTAATTCTTGATGCGATCACTTCATTTTCATAACCAAAACGTAGCATCACCGCTACACAATTTATGGCATTCTCAACATTTCCTTTATCTACAAAGGGTACTTCAACTGCAAAGGTGCGTCCGGTATAATAGAAGGTTACCATAGTAAATCGGTCGTTAACCTGTTTGATGGAATACACTTCCAAAGAAAGTCCCTCATCAAGCCCCCAGGAAAATTTTCGTGGCCTATAAGGCAATTGAACATTTTCAAGGTAACTATTCGGAAAAATCATGGTTTCAACATGTTTAAACAGCTCGAGCTTTTCATAAATCTTTTCCTCCTTCGATTTAAAACCAGCTTTATGTGCCACACCAATGTTGGTCAATAGTCCTATGGTCGGTTTTATCATCTGCTCAAGGCGCAGCATTTCTCCTTTTTCTGAAATTCCCGCTTCGATTAGCGCAAGATTATACTGATCGGATAATCCCCATAACGAAAGTGCCACACCGAGCTGAGAGTTATAACTCTTGGGACTTCTATAGATCTTATATTCAGGAGACATCAGCTGAAAAAGCCATTCTTTTACAATCGTTTTACCATTGCTACCGGTAATTCCAATGACAGGATAATCGAATTTCTGCCGATGAAAAGTTGCCAGTTCCTGCATAGCGACCAAACTATCCGCTACCCAAAGAATATTAGCATCCAAAAACTCCATTTCCTGTGCACTATCGATCTGAAGCACAAAATTACGAACTCCTTTGTCGTAGGCTTCCCGGATATACCGATGACCATCTCTGTTCTTCTGAAGTGCAAAAAAAATCCCGTTGTCCGCTTGGACAATTTTACGGCTGTCGTAAAATAAATGCTGGACAAAAGAATTGGGATCCGTGATAAATGTGCGATTGGGATGTAAAATCTGGGCGATTTCCGATATTTTGTACATTCTCCTGATATTTTTTGATTGTGTCAAAACTGAACATTTTTTTAGTTATTTCATATTATTTTTGAAATTTTGACAATATGTTTGACGAAGAAAAAAGAAATAAGAAGATATTAACGCAGCATCAGGCACAGTTGAAAGCGGAAAGCTATTGCGTCTATCAAGAACGCGCACAGCAAGAAGTACGCGATAAGCTCTACAGCTGGGGACTACACGAAATAGAAGTCGAAAATATATTGGCCAATTTGATCGCCGATAATTTTTTAAATGAAGAACGCTTTGCTATTGCCTACTGTAACGGAAAGCTCCGCATGAAAGGCTGGGGCAAAGTAAAAATCAAGCAGGCACTAAAGGCAAAACGGGTATCCGAACAATTGATAAAAATTGCATTTAAGCAAATCGATCTCGATGAATATGAACAAATCTTAACTCATATCATTGACAAAAAACTCCGTGAAATTAGTGGCAAGGACCGCTATGCAATTAAAAACAAAGTTTATCAGTTTGCACTATCCCGCGGATTTGAGAGTGATTTAATTTTTTCTATACTGAATTCAAAGGAGTTATAAAAAACATCAAAAGAAAGTAAATAAATATTTTGCAATATTGAATTTTCGCTCTATATTTGCATCACCAAAAAGGAACGCAAGGTTCTTTTAAAAATTGAAATAAAATTCCAATGCGAAAATAGCTCAGCTGGTAGAGCACAACCTTGCCAAGGTTGGGGTCGCGAGTTCGAATCTCGTTTTTCGCTCACCTGCCTAGGTGGTGGAACTGGTAGACACGCAGGACTTAAAATCCTGTTCCCGTTAAGGGAGTGCGGGTTCGATTCCCGCCCTAGGTACAAGAAAGCTCATCTAACGATGGGCTTTTCTTGTTTATGCACGTGTGTAACCCCGAATAGCCCTATCAAATTCACTGAACTCCCTTCAATCTTTAATAAACTTGCTTACGAAGCTCATCAGTCGATGGACATTTTTATTTTATCGCCATAAAAATAAGAGAAAACCGTAGGCCAAACTTAACAGTATAAGTTTCAACATGCCTATTTTATAGTTGAATAAAAGAAAAAGTGAAAATAGCACCCAGACCAAAGCCATCGGTTCAATAGTATACCAAGAACTGCCCCCACTTGGAAATAGAATTCCTAACCCTAAATAACAGGCTAAATTAACAATTACACCAACTACCGATGCCGTTACCAAAGATAGGATAAATTGTATACATGCATTTTTTTGGGTCCGTTCGATCAGTGGTGCTCCAACAAAAATCAAGGCAAAGTTTGGCAAAAATGTAAAATATGCTGTGGCGATCAAACCTATTGCTGCCATGGAATAGGACTGATGAAAATGATTGAAGCCAGCCATGAAACCAACATAAGCCAAAACGACCACTAAAGGTCCCGGGGTGGTCTCTGCAAGCGCAAATCCATCTATCATCTGGCTCTTGGAAAGCCAAAACAATTTCTCTGTCACAAGGGCTGCAACATAAGGAATGACTGTATAAGAACCTCCAATCGTCAAATAAGCAGACTTTGTAAACAAAAAAGAAAGTGTCTTCCAAAATTCCATATCGACAGTAAAAAACAGTAAAACGGAAAGCGGAATCAACCATAGGAACAAAAACAGCAGAACCTGAAGAGAAATACGACGGTAAGATACCGTGGGTAGTTTTTCGAGCGTATTGATATAATAAGCCGATTCGAGCTGCTTATCTTCCTTTTCATGATGGGCATTTATTTTGGAAGTTTTTGACAAGATTGCATAGAGTAGTAGACCGAAAGCGATCACCCCCACAATAATCCAGGGCATGGGAATACCAGCAAAATAGGATAGAAGAAAAGCGGCCAATGCGACCAAATAATGCCATATGCTGACAAGAGATTTCTGCCCCACCCGAAAGGTTGCAAATATAATGATCGCTAGAACTGCAGGTTTTAAACCCGAAAATAAAGCTATAAGCAATGCTGTGTTGCCATAATGTGCATATAGCGCACTGAGTCCAAATATAATAAGAAGTGAAGGAACAATAAAAAATAATCCGGCCAACACACCTCCTTTTAAGCCGTGTAGCTTCCATCCTAAATAGATCGTCAATTGGTGCGCTTCAGGTCCCGGCAACAGCATACATGCATTGAGTGCCTGAAAAAACTTCCTATTGCTGACCCATCTTTTCTTTTCGACCAAAAAATCGTGCATAATGGTCACATGGCCGGTTGTTCCACCAAAACTTATCCAACCTAACACAAACCAAAACCACATGGCTTCCCTAAAATTTGGCTTCTGTCTATGATCTTCTTCTTCTAAATTCATCTTTTTCTACGCTATTTCCCCTAGGCTCGGATTTTATCGAAAACAATCCCACAGAACAGTCCTCATTCCGATGTCTCCTGTTTAAAATACCTTGTTTCGGGAGAAAAGACACAGCGGTTTAAAACCGCGATATAACTATATAAAAAAAGCGGGATATCTTAAATATCCCGCTTTTTTTATATTAAGAATTGGTCTGATAAACTATTTTTTATCCAAAATAGTAACTTCCACTCTTCTATTTTTTTGACGTCCTTCCGGAGTTTTATTATCGCCAACTGGATTTGACTGACCGAAACCTTTTGCCGTGATGCGTGATTCAGCAACACCTGAATCTACTAAGAACTTCTTAACAGACGCTGCTCTTTTATCGGAAAGCCACTGATTATACTCAACAGTACCCGTAGCATCAGTATACCCATCAACTTTGATCTTATTATTACTTTCTTTCAAGATCAACGCCAATTTACTAACTTCAGTTTTTGCCTTCTCAGATAGGTAAGAAGAGTTTGTTGGAAACAATAAATCAGACGATATACTAAACTTAATCCCCTCATCAGTTCTTTTCGCATCATTAAAATCCTTCTTCACATTTTTCAAACCATCATCAGTTCCATCTTTTGTTACAACAGCACCTGGATTGACTACAATAGCTTGTTGTTTACAGGAAAATAACGATAAACTTGCACATAAGGTTAAAATCCCCAAATTAATTTTTCTAAGCATGTCGTTCTAACGTATTTAATATCGATTTAAGCAAGTAAATATAGCGAAAAAAGTCCAATATGACATCCCTTCTACGCCATATCTAACGTAACAAATCTATTTCTTGGTATATACTTTCTCTAAAGTCTTTTTTACCTCAGGAATATTCTCATACAATTTCCAGATCATGCCAGAATTTGCATTCTCGATCATTACGGCAATCGTCGCCTGATTCCTCGCACGATAGCTTTCAGAAACATCGTTGTTTTTAATATCAATCCAGCTTCTGAAACCATATTGTGTAAACAACACATCGGCGTATTCTTCGTAAAACTTACGTAATGCTTTTAGACCAATCTCCTTTTCAAAGGGGTAAGCTGCAATAGATATCGCAGGATTCACCAAATAGCCCTGATAGGTATCTTCCACATTTTCCACTCCCCAAATATCTGTAAATCGTGTCCCTATGCTCATTTCATTATCTCTCCGTTTATAGGCCAGAATATAATTTGACAAATATTTCTTATAATCGACAAAGTCATCAACTTTTCCCTTAGGATCCATAATCAAAAAAGGACGATAAACAGACATCAATGATTCATTTAAGCTGCCGCCGGCAATATTCTTGGCAAAAATAACTTTGTCGTCGGAGTAGATCGAAACTCCAGCATTTCCAGCGTCGCCGATTAAAGGGTTTGCACTTATTGAACGTGCTAAAGAATCATTTAATTTCATTTTGAGTTCAGGAGCCAAATCATTGGCATCATCCCCAAAATACAATTCGTTGCCTTTATGTTTGGTTGCAAATCCATTGATATAAGCTGAAATAGCTAAAGGGTGGGTAGGTGAAGACATCGCCAGCAAATAAGTGCCCAGACTCTCGTTAAATCCCCCCAAAGGCTTCGATCTCGCTGTACTGTCTACAGGAGACCACTTATTCCAAAGTACATCCGGATTCTGTGTGTCCGTAAAATAGTTCCAGTTTATGCGTTCCCAGAGCTTCGTAATAGCATTCCTCAAGGCCTGTTCCTCAGAATCCTCTTTAGAAAAATATTGTCGGGCGATTAAAAGCGATTCTAGGATATGGGAGGTTCCGCGCAAATCGTACGTTGGAATCGAATCGCGATAATAAGGCACCCCTGACCGTCCATCGTAAAGCGCTGTAAAGACCCCTTGATGTTGTTGTGCACTACTCAAAAATTTTACAATCCGTGTTAACCTCACCAAAAGAGCTTGTCGCGAGATCAAGTTGTTCTCTCCTGCCACAAGCAAACCCAAGATCGCATAGCCAGTTTCATTTGTAGATACAATAGCTTGTCTATTGCCTCGGTCAGGCAAAAACATACCACTATTCACATCATAGTTGTCTATAAAATAATTCACATGAGCATTCCGGATAAAATTTAACATTTCCTTATCCGTCCCCTTTTTTGTCTGTACCTCCCTAACCTCAGAAAAAGGAGATTCAACATAATTATAATCTACCCAAGCGATTTTGTAATAATAAGTTTTGTTATATTCATTCACCCTATCCAGCGACTTCTGCACATAGATAGGTAGAATTGCTATTGGCTGAAAATTGAGTTTATCTTCCGAACGGTAGATTTTCACATAGCGAATACTTGGTGTTAGCGGTAATTGCCAAACCAGCTCGACTTGTTTATCTACGGAACTGATCTTAGATAAGATAGCTGCTGATGAAAGTCTTACCTTTGGATAGTTTTTGGGCAAAAACTCAATTTGATCGATAAATAATTGATTTGTCTGCAGTGCAGTTCCATTCTGTTCCAAAATTAACGCCGAAACAGACTTCCCTAATGCAATTCCTCCAAATTTATTGACTGGAATGGAAACATTAAGCCAAGTATCATAAGCAAAATCATCGATATAATTTGCGATATCCACAGCGTTCGTCTTTGTATCATGTTGTTGTAAGGTAACTTTTGGCAATTGCCCCTTTTCAGTATTGCTTTGAATAAAAAGCTTAAAAGTTAGCTGGTCATCCTTGGCAATTAAATAGGGAAATTTCTGTTTGTCGTTTAAAATGCTTGCCTCCCACTTACCATTAGGAGAAGAAACGTACCGCAAAGAAAGCGAATTGCCTGGCGTAAAAAACAAACTATCGGAAACCGGAAGGCTATAGCTCACATTTTGGATCCATGATTCACCAGTATAGTGAGCGATACTCTTCGCATAACTCCCGTTGATAACACTATTGTCAAATAAAACCTCAGGATAACTTTCTGATCGAACAAGTGTGGGTAAGATCAGTAACAAAAGAAAGTAAAAATATTTTTTCAGCATAAGTCAACATTTTTCACAGGCCTACAATCAAAAACTAAGCCACCAGTACGATTATAACGCAAATGTAACAAAGGAATTCCAATGATATTATCCTCCCTAATTTTAATTTCAGAAAAAATGCGCTAAATTAGCCCTCTGAATATTTTCATAAAATAGATATATGAAAACCACGTTTGATTTTGAAAAGCCAATTGCAGACTTGCAATTGCAAATTGAAAAGGTAACTCAAGTTGCCGAAAAAACTCAAGTTGACATGAGCGCAACCGTTCGTGAGCTTGAAGAAAAGCTTGCTTCTACTGAAAAAGAAATATACGGCAATTTAACAGGTTGGCAGAACGTTCAAATGTCACGCCATCCGGATCGCCCTCAGACTTATGATTATATAGAAGCTATCTGCGACGAATTTATCGAGTTGCATGGTGATAGAACCGTGAAAGATGATAAAGCGATTGTCGGTGGTATGGCTTCCATTGATGGTAATGCCGTTATGATCATCGGTCATCAAAAAGGTAAAAACACCAAAGAGCGTCAATTCCACAACTTTGGAATGGCTAACCCTGAAGGCTACCGAAAGGCATTACGTTTGATGAAAATGGCGGAAAAGTTCAATAAACCTGTGATCACGTTAATTGATACGATGGGTGCTTATCCAGGACTTGAAGCTGAAGAACGCGGACAGGGTGAAGCGATTGCACGTAACCTCATGGAGATGGCCGTATTGAAAGTTCCGATCATTTGCGTTGTTATTGGCGAAGGAGCTTCAGGTGGAGCTTTGGGTATCGGCGTTGGAAACAGGGTTTACATGATGGAACATACCTGGTATTCGGTCATATCACCTGAATCTTGTTCTTCTATCCTATGGAGAAGCTGGGATCATAAAGAAAAAGCCGCTGAGGCATTAAAATTGACTTCAGAAGACATGTTGGGCAATGGATTGATTGATGGTATTATCCCTGAACCGCTAGGTGGTGCTCACCAAGATCCAGCAGCAGCAGCAGCTAATCTAAAAAGCCAGCTGTTGAAAGATCTTGCAGAATTGACAGCTAAAGATAGCGACACATTAGTTACTGAAAGAATTGATAAGTTTAGTAAAATGGGTGTGGTAACTGAATAATTTTATCCATACGACCCTACAGTATAAAAAAGTCAGCAATTAGCTGACTTTTTTTATGACTACTCTACATTAAAAATACGCCTCCTCGTTCCAAAAAACAGCCTCTATACGAACCAATCCTATCCGCAAGTTTTCTAAAAGGCTTTTTTAATAAAAAATAATTCAGTAATTTTTAAACAGTTACAACTTTAATCAACAAAAAAGACAAAAAGATTTTGCACAAATAACTTATTTTTCTACCTTTGCATCACTTTCAAAAACAGAAAGGATTCCGTAGCTCAGCTGGTAGAGCAATACACTTTTAATGTATGGGTCCTGGGTTCGAATCCCAGCGGGATCACAAAAGAAAAGCTAATCTTACGATTGGCTTTTTTTGTTTTAACAGTATTTGAGCCCGAAAGAAGTATAGATAGGGTTCGATCGGATCATGTTAATCTCCATCCCAAAATGACCTATTACCCCACAACAACAGTCGTTTTCTTACGTAAACGTAATCCTATTTCTTTTTAATTTTTAGCTACAGCAAATTAGGATCAAATAGTGACCAAACTATGCCTTACGACAGTGCTTGTTCAGTGCTTGTTCAGTGATCGTTCAGTGCTTGCTCAGTGATCACTCAGTGATCACTCAGTGTCAACTGAATAACCAGTGACTGATCACTGTCTAAAAATTGATTGAAAATTGGTATTAGGGTAGATCAGTTTTAATGTTTATCTCGATTATTTAATAATCAGGCAATTGTGGCAATCACAAAAAAGGCAAGAATTTCCTTGAAATAATAATGATTACCCTTACCCTGAAGTAAAAGTCTCATATAAGATTCGCTATGTGATTAAATTTGGTTATTTGATCCCTATAGATCCGATTACCTTTGCCACAATGGCTTCGTAATCGTTATCAAAGTGGTGCCCTCCAGGTAAGATTTCTACAGGTGCTCCTGTATTTCTAAACTTCGCTTCAACCCCGCTATCTTCCCCGAGGCCAAAAATGCACAATTTGCGCAGACTTACTTTCTTCAACTCAGCTACTACATCATAAGGTTCGCTACTGTCACCAAAACTTAGCATATCAGCCACATGAATCTCAAAATCGGCCCGATCATCTGGCGATAGCAAAACCAGCCCAGTAGTCGCTTTTTTCAACTTTTCGGGCAACCGGTTGGCGATAAAGGGAATCACACAGGCTCCAAAAGAATAACCCATGATCGAAAACGTAATATTGGGTTCCCTTTCCTGAAAATAGGTCAAGATCTCGCTTACTTCCTTTGTCGTCTGCTCTGGAGTTTTTGCATTCCAAAAATATTTCTGTGCATCCAAACCAATCACTTTGATCCCCTTTGTCATAAAAGTACTAGCCAACTCCCTATCGAAACTGGTCCAGCCACCATCACCAGAGATCATAAACATCAATTCCTTGACAGACCCCTTGGGTTCCAGTATCTCAATGGGCATATCCGTTTTGAGTGCGCCTGCATTTTGGGTAGGCTGGTCCGCCACCTGCAACTTTTGAAAAGCCATCCGGAACTGAGGCAGCCAGCTATCGGCAATGGAGAAACCATGCCCTACTTTAGGCAAGGTGACCAATTGGACGTTTTCTATCCCTTTAAGAAAATCTGCCGTAGCGTTAAATGGACAGGTTTGATCTTTTACACCATTAAGTACCCAAAGCGGAGCTGCCAATTTTTCGCTACGATCCAGATAATAACTTTTCCCTGGTTTTAAGACATGGGAAGATAATCCACTGCCCTTACAGAGTGGTTTGGCAATATTGATATCAGGGCAGAAGCCTAAGGCAATCCCACCACGAAAAGTCCCTGCTGGAGCCTGGGCAATCAAGCCATAGACCAGCGTTGCCCCATAGGAGTAGCCTACCAATATGGGTTTCTGATAGCTTTCAAACTTATATTTCTTTTGAAGGGCCATGCTGAGTTGCTCAAAATCTGCGGCAGGATAATAACAATCTTTTTTTGAACGTGCCATTGAAGCAGCAAAATGCTTAGCATCGATACCCGCAACGAGCGCCCCCTGTGCAGCTAGAAATTTAGCCATATTGATTACCCCAAACTGCCAACCTCCATCTCCAGAAACAAATAACACCAAGGCATTGGGTTTACCTTTCGGGGCGTACATGCTTAGCTTGCCGAAACTTCCATAGGAGAAAGTCTGTTGGGCGATGGCACATTGCGAGAACAACATGATCAAGAAATACAAAATAAGAGATGATCTTTTAGCGGTTTGATCCATGGCAATCCTTCGATAGCGGTTAATATTTAATAGTGTAATTTAATAAAATACGAATGGATTATGAAAGATATTTCTACGGTATTTCACCTTAGAGCTATCTAAGTACCACATAGCACCAGGCTAGATCATGTAGGCGATCAGATTTGTCATTGTCGCGGGATGTGGTTCTGGCTGTAGTGTTCCGGACAGCTACTGAGTCGCGGGACGCTTACCGCAGTTTCAGGAAGGTTTGCACTAGATGCAAACCCCAGCGGGATCATAAAAGAAAAGCTAATCGCAAGATTAGCTGTTTTGTTTATAGATTATCAGGATTCGAAAGAATGGTCGGCCGGGTTTGATCCTTTAGAGGCTCAGGGATGAACTGGGTAAACATGGCGGCTGAGCCAATCTCTTTTCATCTTATTTAGGAATCAATATTACTTCCAAAAATTTCACCATTTCAGTTCCTTCAATACGATTAGCCCTCAATTCGATCTTCTGCTCTCCTTTGGACAAATTTACAATTCCCAATTCGAGCTGACTTCCATGTGAACCAACAGGAGAAGCGGGGTTGATCGCAAAATCGATGCGCTTCCCTCCTACGGTCAAACTTAAATCCCCTCCTGTATTCGCCATATCTTTTACATATCTGACAGAAACCTTAAACCTTCCACCAGTTAGCACATATGTATTCCATACCAGAGCCTGGTCTAAGCCAGTCCATCCAGCAACATAATAGCGATCTTTTTTACCATCGCCAAACTTCATTGGCTGACCTATCTGCTTAGCGTAAAATGTTAAAAGTCTGTTGTTGGAAATATTATGATCGAGATAGATTAAATCATTATTGTTCGGATTCGCTGCATCACTCCCCAGTTCCACGACCAAAACCTCATCTCCCTCAGGGGGGTCAATTCGATTTACTGAAATATGCAATCCGTCTCCTTTGGAAGTATACTTTCCTAGTTTTTTACCGGACAATAAGGAAACTGATTTTACATCGGCTGTTAACCCTCCAACGACCAAATCACCCTGCTGAGGACGTTCAAAGACATGGAGATATAAAATGTATCCTCTTTGTGTAATGACTCCCCAAGGCTGGCGAGGCAATTTGGATGGTGTAACAGCAATAACACTTTCACTATTCTCCTTCATCCACTGACCTAGTCCCTTTAAGATGGTAACATCGGGACCATCGATACTTCCATCCCCCTTAGGCCCAATATTCATAAGAATGTTCCCGCCCATTGCTGTAGCCTTTGCTAACAGCTTAATAAAATGTGCTGTAGATTTATGACTTTTATCCGTCGAAGAGTACCCATAAGATTCATTCGTAGTGGGTATAGCTTCCCAATAAGCCCCGTTAGAAACCGGATAATATTCCTCTGGCCGATCTGCAGTATTCAGATAGTCGCCATAATTCTTGCCTTCCGTACGAGCCAACCTACCGTTGACAACAATGGAAGGATCCGTCATTCGAATAGCTTTGAGTATCCTCAAATTTTCCGACAGCGGCAACTTATGCGGTGTGTCAAACCACAATAAATCGGGGTGATATCTTTGGATAAGCTCCTCAATCTGCGGTATTGCTTTTTCATCCACATAACGTTTAGCTTTCGTTAACCAATCAGGATGCTTGTCGAACCAATTTGCACCGCCCAACAATCTATCTCCCCCAGGGTTATCATAATCCCAGTCATTCCCCGGAGCATCGGGATGTTCCCAGTCGAAAGCATGCGAATAATAAAACCCAAATAAAAGTCCATGCTTACGACAAGCTGCAGCCAGCTCAGCTAAGGGATCTCTTTGAAATAGCGTATTCACTAATGAATATTCACTTGAAAATGCGGTGGGATACATCGCAAAGCCATCATGATGTTTGGCTGTAATAATAAAATATTTCATGCCTGCATTCTTTGCCAACAACACCCATTCCTCCGCATCAAACTTTAGCGGATTAAATCGACGTGCAGAATCAAGATATTCCTGGCGTGGGATTTTCATCACGCGCATCAAATGCTCAGCATAACCACCGCCTTGTTTTCCTTTCCATATATTACCATACTGCGAATAAACACCCCAGTGAACAAACATACCAAATGTTGCTTCTTTCCATCTCTTGACACGTTGCTCCCTCGTGCTAGCCGCTTGTTTCCACCAGCCATTTTCAGCTTCCGTTAGTGCATTTTTATCACGTACAGTAGCATCATTAAACATATTCGCAGCTTCGTTACCCTCATTTACATTTTTAGTCTGCGCTATGGAAACAATTGTTACCGAAGAAAGCAGAAAAAAAAAGAAGTACTTTATTTTAAACATAATGTCGGTTTTATGGATCGCAATAAGAGTTATTCCGATTGAATTCTATCAAAAGTAACATAAAGTACGATTCGACAAGTGTACAAATTGTTCATTTTGGAGGAAATATTGATCCCAATTGCTACAAGGAAAACCTATTCTCCAATCGACTGTTTACTTAAGATGGCAAAGACACTTAAAGAGAGATCTTTAAAACTGTGCAAATATTTTATAGCAACTGATACAAGCTATTACTATTTATTGAATATTTGTCTGAAACTTTAATTCAATCATTATGGAAAAGTTAACCGCAAAAGCAAGTATACAGATTCAGAAACCTATCAACGAAGTTTTTGAGGCAATCGTAGATCCCACTAAGATGAACCACTATTTTATAAAATCGTCAACCGGACGGTTAGAGACTGATAAAACGGTCGAGTGGACATTTCCTGAGTTCCCGGATAGTTTTCCTGTCACCGGAAAAACGATCAACCTAGACGCCTATATTTCCTTTGATTGGAGCGGTGGACTCCCGAATCAATTGGTGGAAATTGTATTATCTACATTTGGAGAAAACTCTACTATTGTAAAGATTACCGAACATGAGATGAACAATGATGCAGAAGGCATTTTAATTATGATGCGGCAAACCGAGGGTTGGGCCAACTTTCTCGCATGTCTGAAAGCATATCTTGAATATGATATTAATCTGAGAACGGGAGCCTTTGATTTTATGTTCCAAAAATAGTCGCTGCAAAACATAATCAACGACAATATTGCATTTCAAGATCCTCGCATAGATCTATTAAAATTATAGGAAGACTTTTCGTAGCGTTCAATTATAATGGCACAAAATAAAACGGCATATACCGAAGCATCTGTCCAAGACTTTATAAAAACAGTTGACGACCCACAAAAACAAATGGATAGCACAGCACTTATAAAACTGATGGCAACCGCAACCGGTGAACCAGCAAAGATGTTCGGATCATCCATTATCGGATTCGGACAATATCATTATAAGTATGCAAGCGGGCATGAAGGCAATGCCCCCCTGCTTGGATTCAGTCCACGAAAATCGGCGATTTCCCTTTACGTGTACAGTGGTGGAGATGAACAGCGGCATCTAGTGGACCAGTTGGGCAAGTTCAAAATAGGCAAAGCCTGCATATACATCAAAAGATTAAGCGACATCAATATAGAGATACTCCATCAACTTATGTCCGAAACGATACAGTTTATCGAAAATACCTATACGAGAATCAAAGAATAACACAAATTATGGCAACGAGCTTCGCAACAATAGACGAATATATCAATCAATTTGACGGGGAGAAAAAAGAATATCTGATCAAGGTGAGACAGCTTATCGCTGGCCTAGTCCCTCCTTCTGCAGATGAAACGATCTCCTATCAAATGCCTACCTTCAGATACAAGGGTAATATCATCCATTTTGCAATGAACAAAAACCATTTGGGCCTATATCCAGGACCTGCTGCTATCGAGCACTTCATTACGGACCTCAAAAATTTTAAAACCACAAAAGGTGCGATACAAATTCCCTTGGATCAACCGATTCCAACACAAATAATTACCGATATTGTCAATTTTAATATTGATAAACTTAAAGATAAACAAGGCCCCAATTGGTACCAAAGCCGAGGGAACTGGCAGGAGGCTGAAGAACTCATGCAGCAGATAATCCAGCAAACGTCCTTAAAAAAGGAATTCAAATGGGGGAGCTATATCTATACGCATAAAGGAAAAAATGTTATTGGTTGGGGTGGTTTTAAAAATTTCTTCTCCCTCTGGTTTTATAATGGTGTATTCTTAACCGATCGGGATAAACACCTCATCAGTGCCTCCGAAGGAAAAACGAAAGCATTACGGCAATGGCGCTTTGAAGACGTTAAGGATATGGATACTGAAAAAATAGCCAAATATATCCAAGAATCCATCCAAACCATTGACGCTGGAAAAGAGCTCAAACCAACAAAATCTCCAACGAAGGCCCCTACTGGTCTATTATTGGAAGCTCTGCAGACGGATCCCACCTTTGCAGAAAGTTTCCAGGCTTTAACACCAGGAAAACAGAAAGAATACATCGAGTACATCGATGAGGCCAAGCAAGAAAAAACGAAACAATCCCGTATTGAAAAAATTAAGCCGTTGGTCCTCGCTAAAAAGGGCTTGAACGACAAATACAAATAGGTGAACGCTAAAACAAAAAAACGATGAATAATTCAATTATCCCATCCATTTGGTTCGATCAAAACGCGCAGGAAGCCTTTGATCTATACGCTGGTACCTTCCCTGGAAGCCATATTAGCAACAGCTCTCCCATCGTTGTTGAAGCTGCCCTAAGCGGTGTGAAATTTATTGGAATAAATGGAGGTCCTATATTCAAACCCAACCCATCCATATCATTTATGGTCATTTGCGAAAGCAAAGAGGAAATTGATCGTATCTGGAATTCACTTGCCGTGGATGGCAACACCTTAATGCCTTTAAACTCCTACCCTTGGAGCCCTTACTACGGCTGGCTGGCCGATAAGTTTGGCGTCAATTGGCAATTATACCTCGGTAAACTGAGCGATACCAACCAACAGGCAATTGTACCGACGCTAATGTATTGCGGAGAGCAACAAGGAAATTGCGAACAAGCGTTAGCATTTTATGCAGAATTATTTCATGATTTTCGAAGCAATGGGATCATGAAATACACAGAAGGTGAATATATCGGCTCAATCCAACATACCCAATTTTTAGTCCGGGATTTTACACTCATGGCAATGGATAGCGGTGTTCTCCAAACTTTCACCTTTAACGAAGGTATTTCACTCACTATTCTCTGTAAAGATCAGCAGGAAATTGATTATTTCTGGAATAATATCACGAAGAAAGGCAAAGAGAGCATGTGTGGCTGGTGCAAAGACGAATTCGGCCTAAGCTGGCAGATCGTACCCGAACAAATTGCAACATTACTACAGCGACCGGGGGCAAATGAAGCGCTCATGAAAATGAAAAAGATCATTATCCAGGAGCTCATTGGATAATTTCAAAAGGATTCTCAAACTTGAGGAGAACAGCTATTTTAAAATAGTATTAAGAAAAAAGGGGATTATTCATCCCCTTTTATGCTTTCACTTGCAATGCCAATGCGTATAATTTCATTTGCTTAATCATGGATAGCAAACCATTTGCCCGAGTTGGTGACAAATGTTCTTTCAGCCCTATTTTATCTACAAAATATAAATCGGCATCAACGATCTCCTTGGCGGTATGTCCAGATAGTACTTTGACCATTAAACTCACCAAGCCTTTTGTGATAATCGCATCGCTATCTGCGGTAAAATACACTTTTCCATCCTTTATTTCCGGGAAAAGCCATACTTTGGACTGACATCCTTTGATGATATATTCATCTGTTTTGTATTGTTCATCAATTAGAGGCACTTCTTTTCCCAGTTGGATGATGTACTCATATTTTTCCATCCAATCTGTAAAGAAAGCAAAATCCTCAATTAATTCATCCTGTATTTCATTAATGGTCATACCTATTTTTTATTAAACCAACATATTGACCGCGCGTTGGATACCGGCGACCAAAATATCTATTTCCTCTTTTGTATTATATACGGCTAAAGAAGCACGAATAGTTCCCGGGATGCCAAACCTATCCATGACAGGTTGGGCACAATGGTGGCCTGTACGTACAGCGATTCCTAATTTATCCAAGATCACACCAACGTCATAGGGATGCGTGCCATCAATGACAAATGAAATAACAGAACATTTCTGCTCAGCCGTTCCAATGAACCGCATGCCTGGAATTTCAGCCAACTTCTCCGTAGCGTACTGCAACAAATCATGTTCGTAGGCCTCTATATTTTCCAGACCTATTGAATTGATATAATCGATGGCCTCATTCAAACAGATACCGGCCTCAATATTAGGCGTACCGGCCTCAAATTTAAACGGCAATTCATTATAGGTTGTTTTTTCAAAAGTAACCTCTTTAATCATATCTCCACCACCTTGATAAGGTGGCATCGCGTTCAATAAGTCCTCTTTACCATATAAAACACCTACTCCTGTAGGACCATACATTTTATGTCCGGAAAATACCAGAAAATCTACATCAAGTTTTTGAACATCAATCTGTATATGTTGAACAGCCTGCGCAGCATCGACTAAAACAACAGCACCATGTCGGTGAGCAATTGAAATCATCTCACGCACAGGATTGATTGTCCCCAGGGAGTTTGAAACATAGGTTACAGCAACTAATTTGGTTTTCTCATTAAACAAATTGCTGTAAGCATCCATATCAAGCTCACCTTTGTCGTTCATCGGAATGACCCGAATTTTACAGCCCTTTTCATCACAAAGCATCTGCCAAGGCACAATATTAGAGTGATGTTCCATTGCAGAGATAATGATCTCATCTCCCGCATGAATGAAAGCTCTTCCGTAACAGGTTGCAATGAGATTGATCCCATCTGTCGTTCCTTTCGTGATAATGATTTCCTTATCTTCAGCAGCATTGATAAAAGCCTGAACTTTTTTTCGGGTTACCTCAAAGGCGTCCGTCGATATCTGACTAAGATAATGTACGCCCCGATGCACATTACTATTCATATCTGTATAATAATGTACAATCGAATTGATAACAGAACTCGGCTTCTGTGTAGTCGCGCCGTTATCCAAATAAACCAGTGGTTTACCATTCACCTCTCTCTTCAGAATCGGGAAATCGGCACGTATTTTATCTATATTAAATTTTTCCAACGTCTTCTAAATAATTTATACAAAGTTAATAGTATTTTATCGAATACGGGGTGGCCAATCTGTTTTTTATGTCATTATCAATATCGGTTTTATAAGGTATCCTCAGCCAAAAAAGTAATTTTTGGCATTTTAAACAATTATAGTTAGCTTTTATAATTTATTGATGCTATTTAGTTACCTTTGTAATGATATGCAAGAATTACCTCTAAATTTACCAGAAGGCTCACGTAAAGAAGTGATGACCTATTTGGAACCGTTCATGCTCAATGAGATGAGCGAATACCTGAAGCCTGTTGAAGACATGTGGCAACCTGCCGATTTTCTTCCAGATTCTTCTAGGGACACTTTTTTTGAGGAAGTAAAAGAGTTGCAGGAAAGTGCAAAAGAACTCTCTTATGATTTGGTCGCAGTATTAGTTGGAGACACCATTACCGAAGAGGCCCTTCCAACGTACGAATCATGGTTGACCATGGTAGAAGACGTTAACAAAAACGAGCAAGGTGGATGGATGAAATGGGTACGCGCTTGGACTGCTGAAGAAAACCGTCACGGTGACCTATTGAACAAATATCTTTATTTGTCGGGTAGAATAGACATGCGTCAATTTGAAATGTCCACACAATATCTTATTCAAGATGGTTTTGATATCGGTACTGGTGCAGACCCTTACCGGAATTTTATTTATACTTCATTTCAGGAATTAGCTACCAACGTTTCCCATCGTCGTGTATCTGGTCTTTCCAAAAAAAGCGGTGATAAACTTTTGGCAAAAATGTGTGGTGTCATCGCAGCTGACGAAGCACGTCATGCGAAAGCCTATATGTCTTTTATTTCAAAAGCAATCACCGTAGACCCGAGTGAAGTCATGATTGCATTTGAGGATATGATGCGTAAAAAAATCGTTATGCCAGCCCAGTTCTTAAGAGAAGCAGGTGAGCCCCAAGGAGAGGCATTTGCACATTTCTCAGACGCAGCCCAACGATTGGGCGTATATACTGCTTTGGACTACGTCGATATCTTGAAAGAGCTAAACAGTGAATGGAAAATAGATCAAGTTACTGGCCTGAATGATAAGGGTGAGAAAGCGAGAGATTATCTACTAAAACTACCAGATCGTTTGGCTAGACTGGCTGATCGAATGAAGGTTCCAGAAAAAGATTATAAATTCAAATGGATTTATTAATATAAAAAAAGCTTGATTTAATAATCAAGCTTTTTTTATATCTAATTTTATGAACTAGCGTACCTCCTGCATTAATTTTTTCACCAATGAGGAGAAGAGAATTAATATCACTCCAGCAATCAAGGCAGATATCCCTAAAGTTTTATAGCCATCCGTATAAGCCACCAACTTGGATGATAGTGTTCCTCCGGTATTTGCTTCGGACATTTCAGCTCCAATTTTACCGGCGAAAAACTGTCCATAAGCACTTGCCAAAAACCACATGCCCATCATCATACCAAACAAACGTTGTGGAGATAGCTTCGTGATAATGGACATTCCAATAGGTCCCAAACAAAGTTCACCAAAGGTGATAATCAACCAAGTAAAAGTGAATAAATTTAAAGATGACTTTCCATCTGCATCTGCAAAAAATCTCAGGGAGTAAAAAAGGAAAAAGCCCAAAGCCAAAAATAAAAATCCAATTCCAAATTTAATGATCGTATTCGGTTCTAATTTCTTCTTAGCAAGCCATACCCACAACAGACCTACTAAAGGGCTAAAAATAATAATGAAAAAAGAATTCGAACTATTATTGATAATATTAGGATCTATTTTAAAGAAAAGTAGATTATCCACTAGATTATCCTTCGCAAATAATGAAAGGGATCCACCACTTTGCTCATAAATCGTATTAAAAATTAAATACATAATAATGAAAATCAAAGCGGCAATAACTTTCTTTCGGTAACTATTATTCAATTTGGTTAACTCAAAGCCCAAATACGCAATAGCAGCGATACCAATTCCATACATAAAATAATCCGTAAAATTACTATTATGAATGAGTATATAAATAATCGGTAACATAACAATAGCACCTGCAATAACCAAACTTTCCTTTATTGTACGAGAAGATTTTGAGTTATGAGCCAATGGGGAATTTCCTATTGGTGCGATCGATCTCCGAATTAGAAAATAGGTAACTAATCCAATGATCATCACGATTGCAGCAGCTAGAAAACATAGGCTCCAGGAATAGTTTTTTCCCAAATAGATACACAATGCCCCACCTAATAATCCACCAATATTAATTCCAGCATAAAACATCCCGTATCCTGCATCACGACGCACATCTCCTTCTTTATAAAGCTCGCCTACCATAGAAGAAATATTGGGTTTAAAGAAGCCTGTACCAATAATAGAGCAGGTAATACCGAAATAAAAAAGATCATGGGGATTATAAGCAATGATAAGATTACCAATTGCCATAATTAATCCTCCAAAGATTAGGGATTTTTTAAATCCTAAAATTTTATCCGCAAAAATCCCTCCTATGAACGTAAACGCATATATAAAAGCCTGTATTGCGCCATATTTTAGATTGGCATCTTTTTCAAACAATCCAAGTTGATCTGTCATAAAAATGACCAAAACACCCCGCATGCCATAAAAACAAAATCGCTCCCACATCTCGATGGTAAATAAATACCATAATTGCTTTGGGTACTTTCCCTCAAAATTTTGAATCTCTTCTAGCGATTCCCTTGTACTAACCTCCATACTAATTTATATTAATCAAAAAAGCTTCTTTCGTAAAAGAAGCTTATATATTTGTTATTTAATTCCGTGCATCAATCGTTTAATCAATGGATTAAACAGCATTACTAACAGGCCTGCTAGGGCAGGAATTGCGGTAAATAAGAAGAAGAAGTAACTCAAGGAGTGTTCCTCTTGAATGGTCTCCACTTGTCCTCCCAATACGGCCGCAACCTTCTGTGCAATAGCAATCGCCAAATACCAGATTCCAAACATAAATGCGAGCATGCGAGCCGGCACCAATTTGGATACGTAAGAAAGACCTACAGGTGAAATAAATAATTCGCCCAATGTATGGAACAAATAGGTCAGCACCAAAAATACCATCGAGATTTTAGCCCCTTGACTTATTCCCATAGATCCCAATCCAATAATCAAAAATCCTATCGCCACCAAGATCAAACCAAAGCCATATTTAAAGGCTGCCGATGGGTTATATTTGGACTCCCAAATTTTGGATACCGAGGAGGCAAGTGCAATGATAAAAAATGAGTTGAGGATCGAAAACCAGGAGACTTTAATTTCTGATGCTTCTTTATTGAATTCATTGTACAACATCCAGATTACTGCTCCCCAGATCAACCCAAAACAGATAAACAATACGATATTTGAAATGGCAATTTTGTTCCAGGTTACTTTTGCCAATTTAATCAGAACCCAAGAGATAATCGAAAGCGGTACAATCGTCAATAAACCATTTACCACATTAAAGGTCGTCAATGCAGCACCAGTAAGTGATCTATCAATATTATCTCTAGCCACAAGAACCAACGAAGTTGCCCCTTGCTCAAAGCTCATAAAAAAGAAGACCAAGAAAAACGCTAGCAACACCACCGCAAACATCCGATCCCTTACAACCTTATCATAACGCATAATCCGTGTCACAATAAGATATATGAAGAGAATCAACGCCACAATGACCATGATATATTGACCTCTAAGAAACGGTGTATCCAAACCAGAAAACACATCAACAATACCGTTCTTAGACAAAGGATCATTGAAAGCGTATACAAAACCAATAATAGAAACTATCGCGATCAATACATAATCCCGTATGGTAAATGGATTTCTAGTATCCGTATCCTCAGCGATAACTTTATGTTCCCCTGAGGTAGACTTATTTAAAACACCGAGATTTCCCATGAGCGGTTTTGCAAAAACAAACTGCAGTGTTCCCAAAAGCATAAAGATACCAGCCAAGCCAAATCCCCAATGCCAACCATAAGTTTCGGCAATATATCCACATAGCATCATACCGAAGAAAGCGCCAGCATTAACCCCCATGTAGAATATGGTATAAGCTCCATCTTTTTTCTCAGGTAGATCTTTATACATCTCCCCTAAGATAGAAGGCATATTGGGCTTGAAAAAACCTGTTCCAATAACTAAACAGATCAAACCCAGAAAAAACATAATGGAAGTATCAAAGGCCATTGCAGCATGGCCAAGCGTCATAATCGCCGAACCGATGATCACAGCTTTACGTGATCCAATATATTTATCCGCTATAATTCCTCCTAGAATAGGAGTTAAATAGAGCATCATGGCATAGGTTCCATAAAGTGCTCCCGCTTGTTGTGCAGTCCAGGACCATCCCGAGAAAGGACTACCTTGAATAACCGCAGCAGTTAAAAACTGCATTAAGAGTACACGCATCCCGTAGAACGAAAAACGCTCCCACATTTCAGTAAAGAAAAGGACAAAGAGCCCTGAACGCTGTCCCAATACATTTGACTTAAAAAAATCAGTCGACGGGCTAGTCGCAATATCCCCGTTTAATCTCCCCATAAATAATCAACCTTTATTTTTTTGATAAAATACTTACAAAGAAACAAAAACAAAATCACTTTTGACCAAAATAAAGTTGCATAAACAAAAAAAGGCAACCCTTTGGATTGCCTTTTCGGTAACAATTTTAATATGCCTTATCTTTTGTGCAATTGCTCATAAAGATCAATAACCTTTTTCTGCAATTCAATTACTTCGCCATCGCGTTGTTGTAATTTTTGCGTCAAAGCATTCACCTCGTTTACATACTCTTTATCTTCTTCAGAATCTGAAGTAGATAAAAGTTGAACAACCGTCAAATTGAATAATTTTGAGATTTGATTCAGGCGAGACAAATTCACATCTGTAATCCCTGTTTCAATTTTAGAAAATGCTGGGATTGAGATATCCAATCGTTTTGCAACATCCTCTTGACTCCACCCCTTTTGGTGTCTAAGTAATCTGATTTTTTTTCCTAATGCATTCATCTGGTAGATATTTTAAACAAAAATAATAAATTACAATTTAATTTACATTAAATTATAATTTTTTCTCTAAAAATCTCTAAAAAATCGATCAGCGAGCACAGACAAATTAACCCCATTATAATTATTTAAACTCATAAGAAGTAAATTGTAGCCTTTTGATTTGACACCATCTAAAAATGAATAGAGCCCATCTAGACTCACAACAACCTCTAAATCAGGATTATTAAAATTATCCTTAATATTATTTGGGACACTTTCGATATCTTTATTAAGTTCTTTACAGGAATTTATATTCACGTAGACCACAGAGACATCCGACTTTTTCATCGAGTTTGCATATTGTAACAAAAACGATGAATCTAAACTATCATACGAGTTTAATTCGATAATTGTGACCAATTTCTGATTAGGAAATTGCTCTTTCACGGCGTGAATACTTGACTTCACTTTATCCGCATTACAGGCATAATCCTGATAAACCACAGATCCCTCCGAGCTTGCAACAAACTCCAAATACCGAATCGAAGTATTAAAACTTTTTATAGCCTCAAAGAACTCTTTCTTTTTGATCCCCAACCATTCGCAGATCGTATACGCCCCCGCAATATTAGATAGGTTGTGCTTACCAAACACTTGCAGTGGAACATCACCATCCGGTGTACTGATATAAGTTACCCCCTTATTAATTGTATAATCAGGAATCTTATAGCCATGTCTATTGATCTTACAATCTTTCGTATCTTGAAGAACCTTCTGTAACACAACGTCTTCCTTATTATAAATTAAGGTACCTTTAGGCGGAATTGAGTCAATAAAATCTTCAAATTGTTTAATATATTCCTCTTGTGATATTTTCGAGTTAAACTCATTCCATACAATACCCGAAATTAAAGCTATATTCGGTTTATAATACAAAAACTTAGACTTCGGATCAATCTTGGATGAAACATATTCATCTCCTTCGATAATAATAATCTTATTATGTTTAGTAATATCGACCAACTTATCAAAGCCTCTTAATTGAGCCCCTACCAAATAGTCAAATTCTTTTCCTAGAAATCGCATAACATGCATCACCATACTCGTTATGGTTGTCTTACCGTAACTTCCAGCGATAACCACCCGGATTTTATCCTGTGAAAGCTCTTGTATAAATTCTGGAAAAGAATAAATTTTAAGACCTAAATCCTGGGCCCGCTTTAATTCAGGATTATCTACCTGAGCGTGGGCGCCCAAGATCACAGCATCAATATCCTCCGTCACTTTTTCCTCAAACCACCCCAATTGATTAGGAAGCAATCCTGCTTCAATCAAATGAGAACGGGAAGGCTCTACGATCTGATCGTCAGAACCGGTCACTTGATGCCCTTGTTTTGCCAATGAAATAGCAAGGTTATGCATCACACTACCACCTATTGCTATAAAATGAATCCGCATAGCTAAATTATCGCTTCACAAACTTGGCTGCACACCAATTATTTAAAACTTTATTGGAGATAAACTCAAAACCTAATGTAGTCGCTGCATCGCTTAAGATTGCTAAATCTTCCTGCTCATAGAAACCACTTAGGTAAAGCTCACCCCCTGTATGAATGCTCAAGGCATACTGAGGCAATTGTTCTAAAAGAATGTTACGGTTAATATTTGCCAAAATCACATCAAAGACCCGACCTGCTAATACTTCGTAAGATCCACAGAGTGCCTCGATATGCTCAACATGATTGAGTACCCTATTTTCGATCACACTTTCAACACATATCTCATCATAATCCACAGCCAATACAGAATTCGCTCCTTTTTTTGATGCCAAGATGGCCAGGATACCTGTACCGCAACCCATGTCTAAAACCTGCTTGCCAATAAAATCATTCTCCAAAATATACTGAAGCATCATCGAAGTTGTCTGGTGATGACCAGTGCCAAAAGACATCTTGGGATCTATAATGATTTCGTATGGATACTCAGGTTTTGACTCATGAAAAGTTGCACGCACATAGCATTGCCCCCCCACCTCTATTGGGTTGAAATTGCTTTCCCACAATTTATTCCAATTCTGGTTTTCTATTTCCTGTATCTTATAATCGACCTCTAGGCCTTCATAAGGTTGAAGCATCAACGTTTCTAGTGCTTGCAGGTCAAGATTTGCAGCTGAAATATAAGCTGCAAATCCAGATTCGGTATCTTCAAAAGTATCAAAGCCAATATCAGCTAAATCAGATATCAACAAATCCTTCTGCCATTCTTCACCTGATCGCATTTGAAAGATAACCTCTACGTATTTCATTTCTAAAAATTAGCCGTTAAATACTTTAGCGATATCAATAAAATCTCTCGATTTTAAAGAAGCCCCTCCAATCAAACCACCATCGATGTCGGCTTGCGCAAACAAATCTTTTGCATTACCTGGATTACAAGACCCTCCATACAGAATACTTGTATTATCGGCGATCTCTTGACCATATTGGTCAGCTAGTACCTCGCGGATAAATTTATGAACCTCCTGTGCTTGCTCAGGGCTAGCTGTCAAGCCAGTACCGATCGCCCAAACTGGCTCATATGCCAATACCACAGATGCAAAAGCTTCTTTAGACAAGTGGAACAATCCATCTTTCAATTGTGTTTTGATCACATCAAAGAAAGCTCCAGATTCGCGTTCTTCTCTTGTTTCTCCAATACAGAATATTGGTGTTAAATCATGTTTTAATGCAATATCCACTTTAGATGCCAACAATGCATCAGTTTCACCAAAATAAGCACGTCTTTCAGAGTGACCTAAAATAACATGTGAAGCACCTACTGATTTCACTTGTGACGCCGAAATCTCACCTGTATAGGCACCAGACTCCGCTTGGTGAATATTCTGAGCACCAATATTTACATTCGCAACATTTTTAGACAGTTGTCCAAGACTTGACAAATGAATAAATGGACTGCAAACAACCAGTTCTTGGTTTCCAATCACTTCATCTTTGGCCATATTGATAATTTCAGAAAACAAGCTCAATCCTGATTGATAGTCTAAATTCATTTTCCAATTACCAGCTACGATTTTTTTACGCATGATTTTACGATTTAATTATATTTTTTGTTAAGTTGATTCAATTTATTTTTAATCTGCTCAGTGAGCTCTTCCCCTTTTGATGCATACAGCGTCTCCAAATATGCCATAAACTTATCAAATTCATAAGTCTGAGCACCTCCGTCAAACACCCAAGCAAATGACGGTACAAATTTAGCATAAAAACTTGTATCTGCTAGCATGCTTGCAATTCCAATTACTGTTCCTGTATTTAAAGCCGAGTTGATACCAAGGCGAGTATAGTCTCCAATAAAGGCTCCGCATTTTAAAAGACCTGTATCCCGAACACCATCCAATGCATAATCGTAAATTGAAACGGTCTTTAAGTTATTCTTCAAATTGGAATTGGAGGTGCCAGCCCCTAAGTTACACCAATCACCTATCACCGAGCAACCTAGATAACCATGGTGCCCTTTGGCAGAAAAATCACCAATAACCGAATTTCCAATCTCTCCTCCGATGACACTCTGCTTCCCGATCGAAACATTACCATAAATCGTGGCGCCCATTTTTACAACAGATCCTTTACCAAGGTATAACGGACCACGCAAATGTGCCCCTTCCATAATTGTAACATCTTCATCGATATATATGGGACCTTGTAGGGTATTGAGCGTAGCACATTCCATGCTAACACGATCAGCTACATAAAGGTCAGTACCCAACAATTGATTGGTCACAGATATACTGGAAGACTGAATACCTTGTACCAAAAGATTGAAATCATGTGTTATTTCAACTCCTGTGAGCAAAAACAGATCTTCTACCCCATTTAATAGATCCACGGGTATATCAGCCTCTTGTACATGACAAGAGCCCGTACGCGTATAACAATAAGCTAAAACATATCCGTCCTGTACAAGGACTTCTCCCACACGCAAGCGCTGTATAAGCTGCAATAAGGCGACTGACGGAATAACGTTCTCAGACAACCAAATAAGCCCCTCCTCATCCGCATGGGTGGCAACAAAGTGGACATCAAATTTTAAAGCTAATTTTTGCCATTTCTCCCGTAAAGTCAATATACCAACCCGAAGGTCCAAACAAGATTTCAGGAAAGTAAATGGATAAAGACTCTTTCTATCAAAAGTAGTTAATGGGGAGCTAAGCTTATCCACCAATTGGATCGAATCAAAGCAATCTGTAAAGAAGATTTTCACAAATTAAAAATAACAAAAAAAACCCGACAAATTATATTTATCGAGTTCTTAATATTGTAATATACAGATCTGCTACAATTATTTTTTGTTGTAACGGTTACGGAATTTGTCGATACGACCAGCAGTATCAACCAATTTCATTTTACCTGTATAGAAAGGGTGTGATGTATGAGAAATCTCTAATTTTACAACTGGATACTCATTTCCGTCTTCCCATGTAATAGTTTCTTTTGTATCAACACAAGATTTTGTAATAAAAGCATAGTCATTTGACATATCTTTAAATACAACTAATCTGTAATTTGAAGGATGCAAATCTTTTTTCATTATTATTATGATTACGTATATTCAATTATTGAGGTGCAAAGATAACTTATAAAAATGTAACTTACAACAATTACGAAGAATAATTAGTCGAAATTTTCCACATTTCAGTTAACAGCACTTATCAAGGGTACAAATGTAACAATCTTTATCCTAACCCAAAGAATAATTTTGTTTATCGACTTTTTTACCTAACTTAACTTACTACAATTAAATCACTTACATAATTATGAGCAAATTAGATGAAAAAATTGCTGCATATGTTGCAGAATCAAAAAAGCTAGGCTTATCATTAGATGAAGCATTTATTGCGAAAGTAACAAAAGGAATAGGACCTTCCATTTACAATGCAGACTCCGAAACCGTCGCTGCATCAGATCCCGAAGAACTTAACCGGGTCAAACAAAATTTTTTGATCAAAAAATTAGGCCTAAAAGATGGGCCCGATTTAGACAAGGCACTAGAGGAAGTGATTACCGCTATTGGCAAATCCAATAAAAATAAATACCGTGTATTAGTATATGCTTTATTGGCAAAGAAATTCAAAAAAGAATCTGTTTACCAATAAGCATCAACTTTTCCACTCAACTCCTAACCAAAGACCATTTCTCCAAAAAACTCAGGGAGATGAAAGTTAGGAGTTGGGTTTTCTATTTTATTCCAAGAAATAAAATGTGGTTGTTTGAGATGATCACCACATTTATAAAAATTTCCATGTATCAGTTTACCTTTCAAGTCTACAAGATCGTCAAACTGAAATACAGCAAGTGGAATAACCTCAATCATACTCCATCGTTTATCGGCACCATTGCGCTCAATTAAAGAGTAAGTACGCACCTGTTCTATCGTTGTAGTATCTAACCGGTTTCTACTAGTCTTCTCGGCCGGCCCATAACCGATCAAGCCTGTTCCAATTAGATTAAATTCCAGGTTATAATAATGCTTACGTCCATCAAATGAAATAAAGAACTCCACACAACTATCTTCCCATACATTTTGATTTGTTTCAGAATAATTACCCCGAAGTTGTTCTTCGACGACATCATATTGCAATACAAGATACTCTTGGGTATAGCCAATTCTAAATTGTACCTCAGGTTTATACGGGAAAGATTCACTCCAATTATTAAACTCCAGCGAATGCGATTCAAGATTGCTCAAGAGCTTCGACAAGGTATTATAGTCAAGTGTATTGGTCAGCTCCGCTGCGATAGGCAAAATGGTTAGTTTTTTCATTCGAATATTTTTTTTTACAGAAAAAAGAAGCTTCATCTACGCGATGGAAGCTTCTCAATATGATTAAAGGTATAAAATTGTTAAATGCAATCAAAAACTACCTTCCGCATAAATGCTTCATTCTTTTCCATCTCTTCAACCAATTTCAGTTGCGTGTTTGTACGCACCAGATTATGGTCCTCATATTTAGTCTTGTAGTAATGATCTCCTTCCAAATAGTCCGTTAAGAAACGTACGCCTTGCATATAGGGCAACAAGAAGGCTCCATCTACTAATGTTTCTTTCTCCAAAGTTGTCAAGAAGTCATTAGCTTCCTCCAAATAACCTTCGGCATAGGCCTTATATAAAGCAAGATTTAGCAGAATTTTCGAAACATCCTTCTCATCCTCGGCAACGGGATTAATAATCGTCCGAATAGCATCTCCAAAGTCGTATGCCACATAGCCTGGCATGACTGTATCTAAATCGATCACACATTGCATCTTATCGTGGCGATCTAAGAGCACATTATTAAACTTGGTATCATTATGTGTAATACGCAGCGGAAGTTCACCCTTACTACCAAGCTCAAGAATGGTTTTCATTCGATCTTCGCGACTAAAAATAAAATCCAATTTGTCCTTTACTGACTCGACGCGTTGACAGACATCTTTAGCAATCGCCTTTCGAAGATTTTCAAGTCTAAACTCTATATTATGAAAGTTAGGAAGTACCTCAACGATCAATGAAGCATCTAAATCCGATAGCTGCTTTTGAAACAAACCAAAAGCACGGCCACCTTCAGCTGCTTGTACTTCAGTCTCTACAATATCATAGCTTTTCGTATCCTCTATAAGGATAAACATGCGCCAATAATTATCCTGACTATCTTTTATATATAATTTCCCATCTTTAGTAGGGACAATTGTCAATACATGATCGCTGATTCTTTTTCCTTCAGCGACTTTAACTTTCTTACTAAGGTGCTTGGTGACAATCTCGATATTATGCATTAATCCATCCACGTTCGGAAAAACATGGTGATTAATACGTTGTAATAAATGCGATATACCGCTATCTACAGTAGTAACTACACGATAAGTATCATTGATATGACCAGAACCAAACGGTTGCACTGAAATGATATCTCCTTCTAATGTGAATTGTTTTGCTGCGCTCTCTACTACTAATTGGTTAAAATCAGACATTAAACTATTTTTTTTTAAATCATCAATGTGCTTGCAATATCACAAATTGAATTAATAAATGATAATTTTTATTTCAATCAAACGTTTGCATGAAATTTAATGAAATTAAGCAAACGTTTGCACTTTCATTTATCCCAAATGAAATAATATATTTGTTAATAGTAGCCAGTCTTAAGGACTGTTTTCAAACAAGTAAATAACTAATATACAAACTCCTTATATCTCAAAACAATGGATAGAAGAAATTTCATAAAATCGACTGCCATCACTACAGCTGGAATCGGTGTCCTTTCAAGTACAGAATTATTTGCCCAAACGAATGGAAAAATAAAAATCGGTTTTATTGGCGTAGGCCTTAGAGGACGTAATCACGTTCAAATTGCCCTAAACAGAGATGATCTAGAAATTGTGGCTGTCTGTGACACCCAAGAAGAATCTCTAGCACAATGCCGTAAACAATTCAATGCAAAAGGGACTAAACTTCCAAAAGAGTATACTGGTGGAGTTGATGCTTACAAAAAGATGTTAAGCAATGAAAAATTAGATGCTGTCATTATCGCAACACCTTGGCAATTCCACAAAAACCAAGCTATTGACGCAATGAAAGCTGGGCTATACGTAGGTTGCGAAGTTATTGCAGGTCTAACGCTACAAGATCACTGGGATATTGTGAAAGTATCCGAAGAAACCGGAAAGCCTTACATGACCCTAGAAAATGTTGCATTTCGTCGTGATGTACTTGCTGTATTGAATATGCACAGACAAGGACTATTTGGTGAATTGTTGCACCTGGAAGGCGGTTATCAACACGATTTACGCGAGGTATTATTCAATGACGGAAAAGCGTATTATGGCCATGGCGTTGAATATGGTCCGAAAGCGATTTCTGAGGCACAATGGCGTACACAGTTCAATATCGACCAAGATGGTGACCTATACCCTACACACGGTTTAGGTCCAATAATGCAATTTGCAGATATCAATAAGGGCAATAGATTCACTCATATCACTTCGTACTCAAGTAAAGCCCGTGGATTGGCAGCCTATGTCAATAAAGTTTCCCCTGGACACCCTAACGGTAAGATCAATTACAAAAATGGTGATATCACACAAACGATGTTACAATGTGCAAATGGAGAAACCATGTTATTAACGCATGATACACACTTGCCAAGACCTTACTCTATCGGTTTCCGCGTCCAAGGAACAGACGGTATTTGGATGGATGTTGCCAAAGGTATTCACATCGAGGGTAAATCCAAACCACACACTTGGGATTCTGCAGACGAATGGGTAAAGAAATACGATCACCCAATCTGGCAAAAATATGAAGAGGTAGCGAACGGTTCTGGTCATGGTGGCATGGACTGGTTTGTATTCAATGCGTTCATTCAGGCTGTAAAACAAAAGGTACAGACTCCAATTGACGTGTATGATTCAGTAACCATGAGTGCTGTATTCCCATTATCTACCGAGTCTATTGCAAAAGGAAATAAAACGTTGGAATTCCCTGATTTCACAAAAGGAAAATGGAAAACCAAGAAAAATACTTTTATGTTGGATGACAGTGGAATGTAATTGAAAAAACATTCTTATTATCATAAAAGCCGTATTGAAAGATATACGGCTTTTTTTATGAATGTTTGACATAATCATAATAATCCTACTATTTAGCCGGTCTTTTCCGTAAATTAGCCTAGCAAACAACTTTTTCAACTCATTATGCTTACCGAAGCAATTATTATTTTAGTCCTGATTATTCTAAACGGAATACTATCGGCATCAGAAATATCCATCGTATCCAGTAGAAAGGCAAGGCTACAGGCTGAAAGTGATAAAAACAATGCCGCAGCCAAAATAGCGCTAAACCTAAAAGAATCGCCCAACAGCTTTCTATCTACTGTACAAATAGGCATTACGCTTATCGGCATCCTAACAGGATTCTTTTCTGGCGGCAGTATTTCATCTTACCTCGTAGAGATCTTTAATAAATCTAGTATTATAGCCCCCTATAGCGAACAGCTCGCCGTCATCATTGTTGTCTTTATCATTACCTACTTTTCGTTGGTACTTGGTGAACTGGTTCCCAAACGTATCGGTATGGCTATTCCGGAGAAGTATGCCATGCTGATCGCTTACCCGATGAACCTGCTCAGCAAAATCGTTCGGCCATTTGTATGGCTACTCAGTATGTCGACGGAGTTTATTGTCAAAATACTCAATATCAAGAGCAGCGGCAATAGTGTCACAGAAGAAGAAATTAAGGCGCTAGTAGATGAAGGTGTCGACAGTGGCGTGATCGAAGGTATTGAGCACGATATCGTCGACCGTTTGTTGAGTTTAGGTGACAAAAAAGCGGTCAACCTGATGACTCACCGTAAAAACATTGTTTTTTTGGATCTGGAAGATTCCTTTGAAGAAAACAGAAAGATCATTTTGGACAACGATCACTCCATCTACCCAGTGTGTGAAGGCGGCTTGGACAATATTAAAGGCGTTGTTCATGTAAAGTCCTTATTACGACAATGCCTCCAAAACGAACCATTTGATCTAAGAACGCTCATGTTACCCATCAAATTTGTAAACGAACTGAGTTCCTCTTATAGCATTATGAATACCCTACGTACGTCTAGTATACATCAAGCGGTTGTCATTGATGAATACGGTTCCCCACAGGGAATTATTACATTACGGGATATCGTTGGCGATTTGGTCGGCAACATCACAGAAAGCGACCTAAGTGCGCGTCCAAAAATACGTCAATTGGAAAACGGCGATTATGTTGTCGACGGGCAATATCAGATTGAGGATCTTTTGGATGAATTTGAAATTGGTCTTTCTGAAGAAGACGAAGATGAGATCAACAATGTCACTACCGTTGGAGGCCTAGTGTTCTTAAGATTAGATCACGTACCCGAAGAGGGCGAACGTGTCCGATTTAAAAACCTAATTTTTGAAGTGCTCGATATGGATGGACACCGTATCGATAAGCTGCTTTTAAAAGTCGAAGAATAAGGCATGAATAGACTTTGGCATTACAACCCCAAATAAAACATAAGAAAGAAGGGCTGATCATATGATCAGCCCTTCTTTCTTATGAAAATATCAAATTTTATTAATTGATACCATGCATCATTTTTTTCAATATTGGGTTAAATACAATCAATAGCAGTGCGGTAACCCCAGGAACTATGGCAAATATCATAAAGAAATAAGACATTGAGTGTTCTTCTGTAATTCTATCAATATAAGAGCCTAAAAATCCGCCGATAAAGTTAGCAATCGCCGAAGCACAGAACCAGCAACCGAAAAGAAGTCCCAAAAATTTCTTTGGAGAAAGTTTACTGACGTAAGACAAGCCAACAGGTGACAGACAAAGCTCACCCGCTGAGTGGAAAAAATAAGCGATTACAAGCCAAATCATGCTAACAGACGCTGTTTTCGCCCCTTGCGGAACCTCGCTCGCCCCATAAGCCAATGCTGCAAATCCTATACCTACTAATATTAACCCTAGCGCAAACTTAACAGGTCCAGAAGGATTCCATATTTTCTCCCAGAATTTACTAAATGACGATGCAAGTGAAATAATAAAAAATGCATTCAATATTTGAAACCAAGAGGCCCCAACTTCTGAACCGGTTATACCAATTTCCCGAAATACTTTCCATAAGCCCAAACACCAAATTATACCAAACGAAATACCAGTAAATAAAATTGTCAATGGATATTGTTTATAGATCTTTCTAGCCAATGCTGTTAAAACAATCGTTACAATAACAATGGGCACAATGGTCAAAATAGTATCAATCCATTTAAATGTCACCGCCGAACTTCCAGACAGAACCCTTTGTGTATAGTCCTTTGCAAAGATTGACATCGAGCCTCCTGCCTGTTCAAAAGACAGAAAGAAAACCACACTAGCCAACATGAATATGGTGACGACGATCAATCTATCTCGGACAACATGTGCTGGAATGACCTCTTCCTCTTCTTCGTGATTCTTGATCTTTTTTTCGTGGTAAGCCTGAAGTGCTTTAGGTGAATCTCCAATGATTCCGAATATCTTTTGTCCAAAATAGAATTGCAACATACCAAAGAACATAAACACTCCAGCAAGTCCAAATCCATAATGCCAACCTATCTTTTCACCAATGTAACCACATAATAGCATTCCTAAAAATGATCCGGCATTGATTCCCATATAAAATATGGTATAACCAGCATCCTTTTTAGGACTTTGATCTGGGTAGAGATTTCCTACCATGGAAGAAATATTAGGTTTAAACATCCCGTTTCCTAAAATCATCAAGACAAGACCGAGATAAAAGAAATTTGAATTTACGCCCTCAAATGCCATAGACAAATGTCCCAAGGTCATGACCAGAGCACCGATCAAAATCGCCTTTTTAAAACCGGTTAGCTTATCCGCTATCATTCCACCGATCAATGGTGTCAAATAGACGAAACCAGTATACAAACCGTAAAGTTTCATGGCCCGTTCATTACTCCATTCCCATCCTCCATCAGCAATGGAACTTATTAAAAATAAGGTCAATAATGCCCGCATACCGTAGTAACTAAACCGCTCCCACATCTCTGTAAAGAATAGCACAAATAATCCGGCAGGATGCCCATTTACCATCTTGTCATCGATCCCCTGCTTAGCAAGATGTGCTACAAGAACTTGATCTTTTTCTTGATTCATATTATTTCAATAATTGTTTTATAACTCAGGTTTTGTTTTTATTTTGATAAAAATCGCTTGAAGATACACTATTTTTCTATGAATTAATCAATTCCATGCATCATCTTTTTTATTTTTTTGTTACCCAGAATAAGAAATACAGCAGCCACCATAGGAATCACTGTAAATACAGCAAAGAAGTAAGACATCGAATGTGATTCAGTAATCTTATCAATATACGATCCAATAAAGCCCCCTATAAAATTAGCGATGGCATTGGCACAAAACCAAAAACCAAACAATAGCCCCAGGAATTTTTTTGGCGATAGTTTACTGACATAAGAAAGTCCGACCGGACCAATACATAATTCGCCCACTGTATGAAAAAAGTACGCCAATACCAACCAGATCATACTAACAGAGGCCATCTTTGCACCGGTAGGAATCTCGGAGCTTCCAATAGATAGGGCTGCAAAACCAACTCCAACCAATGTCAGTCCCATTGCAAACTTAATCGGACCAGAAGGATTCCATACTTTCTCCCATATCTTACTAAATGATGTAGCCAGCGTAATGATAAAGAAAGAATTTAACATCGGAAACCAGGATACAGTAACTTCCGAATTCATACCATAATATTCCCGATAAACTTTCCAAAGACACAAAGACCAGATGATCACAAAAGAAATACTCGAAAAAAGTATAATCATAGGGTATTTACGTATGATTTTCTTCGCTAAAACAAACAGTACTCCAGTAATTACCACAATCGGCAAAACCGTCAATGCGGCATCCAACCATTTAAATAAAACAGCCACGTCACCACTCAATACCCGCTGTGTATAATTTTTTGCAAAGATCGTCATCGAGCCACCCGCTTGTTCAAAAGCTAAATGAAAAACGATACTTGACAACATAAAAATGGCAATGACCAGTAAACGATCACGAACAATATGTTTTGGATTTTCTTCTTGCCCTGCTGCAATATCGGTTAGCTCTTCTTGTTTCTCGGGTGTATTTCCAATTTTTCCGAAGATGGGTTGCGCAAAATAAAACTGCAACATCCCCAAAAACATAAATACTCCGGCAAGACCAAAACCATAATGCCAGCCGATCTTCTCTCCAATATAACCGCATAACATCATACCTAAAAATGCCCCCCCGTTGATACCCATATAAAAGATGGTATAACCGGCATCCTTTTTACCGCCTTTATCAGGATATAATTTCCCTACCATCGAAGAGATATTGGGTTTGAACAAACCATTTCCCAGAACAATCAGCACCAAACCCGCCAAAAAAAAGCTTTTATTAAATCCCTCTAAAGCCATAGCGATATGCCCCAGCGTCATAATTATAGCTCCCACCATAATGGATTTTTTATATCCTGTTAGACGGTCAGCTATAATCCCGCCGAACAATGGCGTTAAAAAGACCATCCCGGTGTACAAACCATAAAGTTTCATGGCCTCGGAGTTGGTCCAGCCCCAGCCATGCTGTGCAATGGTAGAGACCAGAAAATTCACCAAAAGCGCTCGCATACCATAATAGCTGAAACGCTCCCACATCTCTGTAAAGAATAATACGAACAAGCCGGCTGGATGCCCTTGTACCAATACATGTTCCGCCCCTACTTTTTGCAAATGGGTTTCAAGAACAGCATTTTTTTCAAAATTCATGTTTTTTTTAGTCGTTATTTTTCAAAATAAGGTAGTGCGATTTCCATTTATAAAGTATACCATCAGTAAATGGAAAAATCCGATGATCCTCTACACCAAAAAAGAGATTGTTCACTCATCTTCATATACTCAAGCAAGATAGTGAAGATTTTAATAGGTTTCTAACGAATGGACGGCCGTTTTTTTCGTTGCTGCACCCAAGCAACACTTCAATTAAAACCTATTAACTAATCGAGTTCTTTCCATTGACAGAAAAGAACTCGACTAGTTAAATATTAGATCAAAGGGCGCAAACGTTCCAGTAATTTTTTAGTAGCAAAAATCCCTTCTTCCTCACTCAACTTACTTCCCTCATATTCAATCCCCACATAACCTTTGAATTTTGCTTTTTTAACAATCTTCAACATACGCTCATAGTCAATTTGCGTTTCATTTCCATTGGCATCAAAATCATGTGTTTTGGCACTCACACCATGCGCATAAGGCATTAGATCCGTCACACCTTGGTAACGATCATACTCATAGAAATTACCAAGATCAGGTAAACTTCCACAATATTTACTACCCACTGCTTTTAATGTATTGGCCAACCAGTCACCATGTGAAGAGATACCGCCATGGTTTTCTACGATAATGCTAATCCCCGCTTTTTTACCGATATCAGATAGCGTTGTTAAACTTTCAACAACACGTTTACTCACTTCTTCAGGCGTACCTTTTCCAGCCGCATTGACACGGATTGCATGACAACCTAAGAAATTAGCTGCAGAAATCCACTTATAATGGTTTTGCACGGCTTGTTTTCTCTTTGTTTCATCTTCATCACCGAGATTTCCCTCACCATCAATCATAATGAGTACATTACGTACACCATTATCTTTTGCACGCATATTTAGCTCAGTAAGGTAGTTATTATCATTAGCCTTATCCTTAAAAAACTGATTTACATATTCCACCCCGTAGATGCCATATTTTTTGGCAGCTAATACCGGAAAATCCAAATTGTTCAAATCTCCCTTGAACAAGGATTTATGCAATGACCATTCAGCCAAGGAAATGTCAAACCAATCTTTCTTTGCTGCCGCAAAACTCTCCAATGAAGGAGCTAATGCTATACCAGCAGATGCTAGCGCAAGGTTTTTAAGAAAATCTCTTCTTGAATTCATGTGTTTAGATTTAATGTGTTATTTAAATATTTCCCCAGCCAGTGGTCAACACATCAACGAGGTGCATCGTCTGAATGGGTAATTTATGTTTATCTATATAAGATTGCAGCTGTAGCAAACAAGATGAATCAGTGGAAATAATGTAATCCGCATTCAGATCAAGTGCATTACGCACTTTCTGTTCGGCCATGGCTGCGGATATTCCTTCGAATTTAACGGCAAAGCTTCCACCAAATCCACAGCATGTTTCACTATCTTTCACTTCCACCATTTCCAGTCCTAAGACTTTACTCAATAATTTCCGTGGTTCATCTTTAATCTTGCACTCTCGCAAAGCCGAACAAGAATCGTGGTATACCGCAACACCCTCCAATTCAGCTCCAAAATACTCCTTTTTTAGCACGTTTACTAAAAAATCAGAGATTTCCACAACCTGTTGCTGTATTTTATGACATTGATGAGAATCCGCCGAATTTGCGAATAAATCATTATAACCATGCCTAACCATACCAGTACAAGAGGCTGAAGGAGAAATAATCACATGGTCACCCGAGAAATCACCTAAAAACTTCCGTCCAACCTGTTTTGCATCATCCCAAAATCCGGCATTATAGGCAGGTTGGCCACAGCATGTCTGCTCAGGATTGTAGACGACCTCGCAACCGACTTTTTCTAATAAACGAACTGTATTAAATGCGGTCTCAGGATAAAGCTGATCTATAAAACAAGGAACAAAAAGTTCTACTTTCATATTTAATTTAATCAATAAAATTAAGATTTATTGGATACTAATATCCGTACCAAAAGTAACAATCCAATTACAAAAAATAAAGAAAGAACCAATGCAGAGTACCGAATATTATGTGTTACCTGCTCTATAAACCCGAATGAGAATAATCCAATGACAATCGCGACCTTTTCAGTAACGTCATAAAAAGAAAAGAAAGCAGTCGTATCTTTAATATCCGTTGGAATTAATTTAGAATAGGTTGAACGCGATAAGGACTGAATCCCGCCCATAACTAAACCGACCAATGCAGCAATAATATAAAACTGAAGTGGGGTAGATAAATAAAAGGCCGAAATACAGATGCCGATCCAGATCATCACCACAACGATCAACACCTTAATATTCCCAAAAAGCGTAGATAAATAAGACATTAAAAATGCACCTAAGATAGCTACGAGCTGAATGAGAAGAATTGTCGCAATCAACCTTTCTGCGCCTAAATGCAAAATTTTCTCCCCAAAAGAAGAGGCTACAATCATCAAGGTCTGGACCCCAATTGCATAAAAGAAAAAAGCGGGCAAAAACTGCTTTATTTCAGGAATACCTTTGATCTTTTGAATCACATGGCCGAATTCATCTCGTACATTCTGTACAAAACTCTTACCGGTGTTGTTCTCGGTCGCATCGATTTTAGGCAGGTATTTAAAAGGAATCATTGAAAACCCAAGCCACCATAATCCGACCATTAGAAACGAAATACGAGCCGGCAGTGAAGCATCTGTAATACCAAACCATTCAGGCTTAAGCACCACGATAAAACAAAGAATCTGTAAAGTGACACAGCCAATATAACCATAAGCAAAACCTTGCGCACTCACCTTATCCTGCTGATCAACAGTAGCTAAAAGCGGTAAATAAGAATTATTAAACAAAACACCGCCAATATAACCCATCGCAGCAAGAACGAAACATATGATACCTATTTCCAAAGTATCCAGCTTGAAAAAAAACAAGCACATACATGCTATCGCTCCCATATAGGTAAAGAATTTCATAATCTGCTTCTTTTTTCCTTTCGCATCAGCGTATGAAGAAATAAAGGGCAAGGAAAAAGACATCAACAGATAGGCGAAGGCCAGAGAAAAATTGGAAAGAGCGGTATTGACCACCTCTATTCCAAAGAAACTAACAACATCACCATGCTCTTTTGTGGTCGTAATTGCTGTATAGTAAACGGGGAATATCGTGGAAGTAATAACAAGGTTGTAAGCAGAATTGGCCCAATCGAACATTGCCCAAGAACGAATCAATTTTTTATTGTTTTTTACGATTGCTTCCATTTAAATTGGCTTAATAAGTTTGACGAATATAAGTAATTATTTTAGCCATTTCTTTACGAATTGTACTTGCTCGATCATCTATATAATTATTGTTCATAAAAGAGAATGCCAAGCGTCGTCCTGTCCGCGTGATCAGATAACCGCTTTGATTATAGACAGATGTAATCGTTCCCGTTTTAGCAAAAACAAACGGTTCGCCGAGATCTTTGCTATAGGTACGTTTTAGGGTACCGTCGACACCTCCAGCAGGGAAAAGACGAAATCGTTCCTTCTCATCCGGCAATTTATTTTTCAAGAGGACCAACAGATCCACATTATTCTGTGGAGTGACCTTATTGTAGGACGAAAGGCCCGAACCATCAAAAATGGCAACCTCAGCTGAAAAGTATTTATAAACGTTATTCTTCATCCAGTCTCGCACCAAGTAAGTATCAAATTGACCGAATTGTTTCCACGAACACATCATTAAAAACTGTTCAGCAATAAAATTATCACTGGGTAGCATCATTTCACGGATTAAATTTTTGGTGCTACCTGAATAGAGTATCTTGGTATTATTTGGTTTTTGGTAAGACAATAAGGTCACAGATTTACCGAGACTATCCGACAATAATTTAATAAATAAGCTGTCGGAATAGATAAAGGGAACTTCATTGACATAACCGCTTGGAACGGGGCGTTTGGACATCCAAAAGGAATTGGCACGAAATGATCGGGAAAGTTCAAAATCACCTACCTTAGGTTCAGGCAAAAAATCCAGTGAATTTTGAAAACTAGCTGGAGAGGTCGATAGATAATTATAACCTTTTTGTCGAAAGGTGACCACATTTCCATAAATAGGAAATGTACTAATTTCAGGCTGATAGTAAGCTTCAAAATCTTCCATAGCCCAACCATGTGCAAAGAACTTATTCTTCATTGTCCCTGGTACAACAAAAATGCGTTTATTCGTATTTTTCAAAAAGTTATAAACCACTCGGGTATCTAACCGATTATGCAGAAACGTCGGATCACCCGTCCCCCAGATAAGCAGCGAGTCTCCGCGTTCCACATACTCCAAACCAGGTATTGAATCCCCCAACAGTGCTAGAGCAGCATAGGTGGTATACATTTTTGTATTGGAAGCCGGTGTAAAATGCTTATTGCCGTTTATGTCCATGACATATTTATTGGCATTTAGGTCATACAAAGAAAAACCAACAAAATGATCATTTAATATTTTAGATTCTTGAAATAGCTGATAAACATCCTCAAAGCTCTGAGCCTTCGCTACAAAAGTAGCCGCCAGCACAAACCAAAGCAGCAACAATGCACTTATTTTTTTTTTCATTGCTGTAAACATAACAAAAAAAGCGGCCATCTGATTAGATGGCCGCGTAAATAATCGAATACAAAAAATTAGTATCCGGGATTCTGTTTTAGATTTCCCATACTCGCATTGATTTCAACTTGAGGAATCGGAAAGATTTCATTTTTACCGGGTGTAAAGTTGATATTTTTAAATGTAGGAAGAATACCTCCTTCGAAGGTCGAATAGGCTGCAATTACATCCTTCGCTATACCCCAACGTACAAGGTCATAAAAACGATGTCCTTCCATTGCGAGCTCTAATCTACGCTCAAAACGTACAGCTCGTCTAGCCTGATCTTGGTCAGTGAAAGCGAGATAAGGTTTAACATTATACTTTGCAGCAGGCACTCCTGTATCTGTCAACTTTCCAGGCAATTTAGATGCCCTGATTCGAATAGCATTGACATACTTCAATGCTTCAGGAAGGTTATTCAATTCAACTTCACACTCAGCCGCCATTAATATAACATCAGCCAGGCGAATAATATTTACATCTAAATCTGTAACATAGGTACCATCATTCGCCGTATGTCCTGAGAATAGCGCTTTAGGGATCATTGTCTTTATAATAGAGAAGGGGCCAGCATGTGGTCGCTGTCCATCCTCACGTCTCAACCAAGGATCTCCGGGAAACACACCATAATCCAAATACATAACTCCTCTTCTTCCGACATTATAATCAAGACGAGGATCGAATTGTAGGTTTGTATTCACTTTGTAATCAGTAAGATCCTTTCCTGTCAAAAGAATATCCGAAGTATACGGATTATTTCTATAAGAACCATCTAACAACGGTAGTCCATTCGCATCAACTTTATAGGCATTAACCAAGTCTATGGAAGGTTGATAAAAACCACAACACCCAACAGGTCCACCATTTAAACCCGACAACATATCCCCAACATTTGCATTATCTCCCGAACCATCTGGATTAATTATATGCTTTGACACCATAATCGCTTCAGGACCGTCTTCTTTCAATACATCGTAGTTGTCCTGATAAGGCATTGTGGTAATGTCTTTTCCTGCAATGACAGCCTTAAACAAATCAAGTGCTTCTTTATACTTTTTCTGATAAAGGTAAAATTTCCCTAAATATGATTTTGCTACATTTTGGTCCATTCGTCCAGCCTCGTTGTTAATTTTTGTCAAAGGTAAATTCGCAACAGCAGTTTTCAAATCACTTTCAATCAGCGGCAAAATATCCTGATCATTTTTAATAGTTTTTGCCTCTTCAATTGAGGTATTTTCATTTATAACTGGAATATTTTTAAACACACGCCATAATAGAAAATAATAATGGGCCCGTAACAATTTTGCCTCTCCTTCGATCTGTTTAGCACGATCTGCAGTTACGGTCTTACCTGTACTTTGATCCTCAGCCAATAATTTGAGCGTTGTATTCGTACGGAGAACGCCTTCATAGTACACTTGCCACATCGTACTTAAATTATCATTCGATGAAATAGGAGAAAAGTTCACCAATGCATTCATATCAGGTTGATCTGTCGGTATAGATCCTTTATGCGCATTATCTGAAGTAATTTCACCAAATACCCATTGGCTCGGAGCAGAAGAATAATTGCCCCAGGTACCATTCACATTCCCATTTAATATGGAATAAGCACCTATTAGCGATGCTTCTACACCTTTTTTAATTCCGACCTGATCTTCAATCAATTGTCCTTGCGGATTCTTTTCCAAGAAACTTTTACCACAGCTCGCTAAGCCCAGAATAGCTATCCCCGTGATTCCAAGCAATATTTTTATATTTTTCATTTTACTCAAATTAAACATTAAACTAAAATCCTACACTTACGCCCAACATGTATTGTCTTGACTGTGGATACACCCCAAAATCAACGCCAAGCGCAGGGTATTTGGATGGTGTCGCAGTAACTTCAGGGTCTAATCCTTTATATTTTGTAATTGTAAACAAATTGGTCACCCCTAGATAAGCACGAAGTCTCTTCACCCCGGTATTTGATCCAAATATTTTATCAGTCTGAAAGTTATATCCAATCTGGAAATTTTTCATTTTGAAAAAGCTCGCATCTTGGATATAATACGTTGATGAAGCATATTCATTTGGAGACACTTTATCTTTAGTTATCGACGGTACAGAACCAGATGGGTTTTCGGTACTCCACATGTCTTGGAGCCGCGTACTTTTTTGTCCATCAAAAACACCAAAATCAGTAAAATAACGGGTTGCTTCATAATTTTCATTACCTTTTGATCCATAGAAATACATCATCATATCAAAATTTTGATACCGCGCATTAAAATTAATTGCATAGGTAAAGTCCGGATGTGGGCTACCAATAATCGTTTTATCGCTTTCGTCTATTTTACCATCGTTATTGATATCCTCGAAGCGGAAACCACCCACACGAGCCAAATCATAAGAAGCATACTGAGTCAACTCACCGCTATTTTGATAAATTCCTGCGACCTTAAATCCATAAAATGCGCCAAAAGGGCTTCCCGCTTTCATAATTGATGTCTCCATACTCCGAAATGCACCGTACACAACCTGTTCGACTCCCGGAGCGAGTGAAAGAATTTTATTGTCATTTTTCGAGAAATTAACCCCTAAGTCGAAATCAAATTTATTCGGATCATGTTGCTTATGGTGATAGTTAAGGGACAACTCTACCCCTTTATTTTGCATATCACCCACATTTAAATAAGGAGAGTTGCCTCTTCCAACTGCTGTTGCAGGTAGAGGTAAAGCAAACAACATATCGGTAGTTTTCTTATTATACCAGTCAAATGTTCCGTCTATTTTACCTTCAAGAATAGAGAAGTCTAATCCGAGATTGAGCGATTTGACCTGTTCCCATTTCACATTTTCATTTTGATAATCGCTGATCCACATCCCGCTAACAAGATTTCCACCAATTGGATAGGAAGAGGAATTTTGTGATAGTTGAAATCTCTTTAAATATTGGTAACCGGGAATACGTTGATTTCCGGTAATTCCGTAACCCGCCCTAATTTTCAAATCATTCAACCAAGAGATATTTTTCATAAAATCCTCCTGTGACAAGCGCCATGCCGCACTGGCTCCAGGAAATACACCATACTTGTTATTCGGCCCGAAATTTGAAGAACCGTCCCTTCTTACCGTGGCACTTAATATATAACGATCTTTATAGGAATAATCTACTTTCCCAAACAATGAAAACAGCGAACCGTAGGCCCCTTCACTCACTCCCGATTTCTTGCTACCCGAACCAACATAAAAATAATCTAAGTTATTCGTAATGAAGTAATCATTATCAGTTCCTCTAACTTGTCGATGCGAATTATCAATAGCCTCCGTTCCTAACAAGATATTTAAATTATGAACGTCGTTAAAATTCATTTTATAATTCAATGTATTGGTCCAAGTCCATTCGGTATTGTAACCTGCCGTTTCGGCGATCCCATTATTGGCACTTCCCTCCTGAAACTCGAGATTTGGATAGGTATAATCAACACCATAATAATTTTCATATTTAATACCAAAACTTGTCCTGAATGTCAATCCCTTCAAAATATCATATTCACCAAAAGCATTGCCAAAAAACAGGTTCGATCTATTCACATCATCTTTTGCGCGATAAGCAATAGCGACAGGATTTTCACCATTTCCCCATCCACCAATCGACCCAGCGAAATTCCCTCCCTCATCATACACAGGAATAATATTCTTAATCCGATAGGCAAATCCAAGCGCACTACCTTCACCTATATAATCTCCGGCTGTATTCGTATTAACACCAATACCATGACCTTTTGTCATCGAATACTGCATATTTTCTCCAAAACGAAGTTTCTTATTAAATGCAGAGAAGTTAGTATTTGAACGGACGTTGAATCTTTCAAATCCAGTATGGATTACCGTTCCTTTTTGCCCCAAATATCCACCTGAGACCGCATAGGATGCGTTTTCACCACCACCAACTGCACTCAATTGATAGGATTGCGTAGGGGCATTTTGTGATAATTCTTTAAACCAATCTGTGCCTGCCTGGTTGGCTTTTGTAATTTGAAAAAATTCTTCTTTATTGTCCGCATAGTTATACTTGGACATATCTACATTCTTAGGATCTATCTCATTTCCAGAAAGCGAACCATAGCGGAGATAAATGGGAAGATCTCCTGTATTACCATTTATCCTGTACACCTGCAGAGGATCTAACATTTTCGGAAATCTACTTCTATTAGGGACTTGTACACCATAATAAGTATCCAAATTAATCTGTGGTTTGCCTGATTTACCCGATTTTGTTGTTATAATAATAACACCATTATTTGCACGAGAACCGTAAATAGAGGCTGCCGATGCGTCTTTTAAGACCTGCATAGACTCGATATCATTCTGGTTTAGCCAGCTGAGTTTTCCTTCGTATGGAACTCCATCAATAACATATAGCGGTTCATTGTTATTGATTGTACTATAACCACGAATTTTAATCGCCGGAGTAGCCCCAGGCGCACCATCTGTCACCACTTGAACCCCCGTCGCACGACCTTGTAAGGACTCCACCGCACTTGCTGCGGGAGTAGTCTTCAGTTGGTCTGTATTCACTACAGCAACAGATCCTGTCAAATCTTTTTTACGCTGCGTTGAATAACCCGTGACAACAACCTCGTCCAAGGCATCTTCAGAACCACTTAACGAAATCGCTAGATCAGCTTTCGAAGAAACAGTTACCTCAGTACTTTTATAACCAATATAACTGACCACAAGCACATCACCGACTTTTCCCTGGATGGTAAATGCACCGTTTTCATCTGTCGATGTCCCGTTGCTACTCCCCTTGACTTTGATAGATACCCCAGTAATCCCCTGTCCTGTAGCAGCATCTTTTACAACTCCTTTGATAGGCGTCTGTTGTACGCTTTTGGTTTTCATTAATGAAACGACTTCAACCCTGCCATGGCTGGTCAATCCGCTGGCAAATCCATGAGTGGTCATTCCTCCCCCAATGAGAAGAGAACTCATAAGCAGAAACCTCTTATTGAACTTTTGGCCCAATATGAGATCAAAACAGCAATTTTTGTCCGTTTTTTTCATCATAATTTTACTAAATAGGTGGTTTAAAAAAATTTATGTTTATTCTTTAGTTGTTTTAGTTGATATTGGTTTATTTAAGTTTTTGGTCATTTTTTTAGGACTGACGACAACAATGAGACATTATTGCTAGGTTCAGCACCCTTGGTTATTCATTTTTTTTCTAATTTGGTTATTTACAGAAATGTTAAAATCTGTTAAATAAATGTAAAGAATAATAAATGTAAAAAAAAAGGAAAAATCTTAATTAATTCACAAAGCACTATAAATCAAGTTATTGTATTTTATACACTAAGCCAAATTGCAATGCAATTGTTACACAATTACATCTTTTCGTTTTCGGTCTTCGGAACCTTTGTCTAAAATCAACCAGCATTGTCAAATATTCCACAAATAGGCTCAAATAAGTTAAAAGCTCCTTATATTTGTTGTTGATGAATGTAAGTAATTTATTAGAACGGGCGCTCCGATTTGAGTTCCTATCAAAGGAAGAAGGTGTTTTTTTATATCAAAACGCACCTACAGCTGATTTGACTTTCGTAGCCAATGAATTGCGTAAGATACAAGTGCCTCATGGTAAGGTAACCTGGCAGATCGACAGAAATGTCAATACCACGAATGTGTGTATTGCAAATTGCAAATTTTGCAACTTTTTCCGCCGCCCTGGGCATGAAGATAGTTACATTACCGATATCGAAAGCTACAAGCAAAAAATAGAGGAAACTTTTAAGTACGGTGGCGATCAACTGCTACTGCAAGGTGGCCATCATCCGGATTTAGGTATTGAGTTTTACAAAAACCTTTACCGGCAATTAAAGGAACTTTATCCTACCCTAAAATTACATTCCCTTGGCCCTCCTGAAATTGCGCACATTTCCAAATTGGAAAACATGAGCCATATTGAAGTATTGGCTCAATTGAAAGAAGCAGGACTAGACTCCTTACCTGGAGCTGGGGCCGAGATTCTCAATGATCGTGTAAGGCGTCTTATATCAAAAGGAAAATGCGGCGGTAAAGAATGGTTAGATGTTATGCGTGCTGCCCATAAAATTAATTTACCAAGCTCAGCTACTATGATGTTTGGCCACATCGAAACAATAGAAGAGCGTTTCGAACATTTGGTTTGGATCCGTGAAGTACAGGACGAAAAACCACAGGAATCGCATGGATTTATTGCCTTCATCCCATGGCCTTTCCAAGACGACGGCACGCTCTTAAAGAGACTTCGTGGTATTACCAATAACGTAACAAGTGAAGAATATATCCGCATGATTGCCTTAAGTCGCATTATGCTTCCTAATATCAAAAACATACAAGCTTCCTGGCTCACTGTCGGAAAACGTACGGCACAATTATGTCTGCATGCTGGAGCAAATGACTTTGGCTCCATCATGATCGAAGAAAATGTCGTTTCTGCAGCAGGTGCGCCGCATAGGTTCACATCTAAATCAATACAGGAAGCTATTTTAGAAGCTGGATTCAGCCCGCAATTACGGACACAAAAGTACGAATTCCGCGAATTACCAGCCCATATGGTCGAACAGGTCATTAACTATTAATACGATACATTGAAAGACGTCATAAGAAATATTGAAGCAATCATTTTTGCTTCAGCAGAGGGAATCGATCTTGCCGATATCAAACAGATATTACAGGAAGCAATGGCTATCGAAGTGTCAAGAGATGAATTACGTGACTTGATTAAAAAAATTGAAACGAAGTACCAGGATGAAGACTATGTACTCGAATTACGTTATATCAACAACGCTTATCAGTTTTTGACAAAAGCTGTTTATCATGAATCGATACAACAGCTCCAAAATCATAACAATAAACGAAAATTAAGTCAATCAGCTTTAGAAACACTTGCTATCATTGCTTATAGGCAACCTATTACAAAATTGGAAGTGGAGCAGATCAGAGGTGTCAGCTGCGATTATTCTATTCAACGGTTATTAGAAAAGAAATTAATCAAAATCGCTGGAAAAGCAGATAGTATTGGGAAACCATTACTTTATGCAACAAGCCAGCAGTTCATGGATCACTTCGGAATCAATGGCGTAAGAGATCTCCCCCAATTGAAAGATATCGTTACCGAGGACAATGCGATTGGTGAAACAAATGAATAAATAAAATAAAATAAATTTTTATTTTTAAAATACAATTCAACGCATTGATTAACAGAAAAATAAAGCTCAATATTTTTTTAAAAAAAAGTTTTAAAAAATAGTTTTCTTCTCTAATTTTACAACATTGAATAAGAAACAATAAAGTATTATTTTATGAACACGGCAACTTTAGCTAACGAAGATCTTGAAGAAGTAAAATTCGCATCTTTCAACGGTCCTGATGACGATGATGATGATTTCGATGATGATTTCGATTTACCTGAAATCGACTCGATTGGAGGATTAGATGACTTCGATGATGACGATGAATTTTAATATTTTAGTGCATATAACACTACCTATTAAAACACCAGAGAATCATTAAAAAAATAAGGCGTTCCATTTGATTGAACGCCTTATTTTTTTACTTTACCTGATCGATCAATTTATGTAATTCCATCTTGGGAATCATGCCGCTTTGTCGCCATATTTGTTGCCCATTTTTGAACAACACAAAAGTAGGAACGCCACTTACCTTATAAATCGAAGCAATTTTTGGATTCTTATCCACATCGATTTTAATGATGGACAAATCCTCCTGATAAAATTCCTTTACATCCTGTAAAATCGGCGCCATAGTCTGGCAAGGACCGCACCACGTCGCAAAAAAATCCACCAAAACCAGCGAATTTGATTGAATAATCTGGTCAAAAGTAGCCATTATTGATTCTCCTTTACTTCTTCTTGCAATGCTTTATACCCGCCTTGGATATTGCATACATGTTTAAATCCTTTAGCACTCAAAATAGAAACAGCTACAGCACTTCTGTATCCTGACTGACAGTGAACATATAGCTGCGCATCATCTTTCTTAAGCATAGAACCAAAATTAACGAAATCTGTTAACGGAATATTCATTGCATTGTCAATATGTCCATTAGCAAATTCTTTATCCGTCCTCACATCCACAATATGACCTTGATCTGATCTTTTCTTGAATTCACCTGCACTAATATTACTTAGCGAGTTTACAATTTCGCTATCTTTCCAGGTTGCAAAACCGCCTTCCAGAAGGCCGACAATATGGGTATACCCTAACTTTAATAGATGATCAATGACGGCCTCTTGATCTTCCACATCGGTAATCAACAAAAACTTTTGGTCTTTGTTGGGAAAAACCTGTGTCAGAAAACGATCAAAAGGACCTTTAAAACCGATATTGACGGAATTTGGGACAAATCCCTGCAAAAAAATATCGCCTGATCGGGTATCGAGAACTTGAACATCTGCTTGCTTACGCAGCTTTTTAAACTTCTTCAATGTCAACTGTGGCAAATCCGAAGCGATTTGCATGATCTCTATATGAAAAGATTTCGATTCTGCATGTAATTGCGTTTGACTATTGAATAGCACAAAACAGGCTCCAAGGAGTGTAATAAAAATTCTACGCATATTATTTTACTATTTAAAAGGAATAAGCAACTTCTCTAATTCTTCAATTTTACCATTGTAAATATTTAAGTCCACATTACCCTGAATCCCTCGTACAGTACCTTTTTCCGAAAATTGCCAGAAAGCCCAATGCTCCTTGGGGTTCTCAACCCAAAAGTTGTAATTTGCAATCCATAGCGTATAAGCTGCAAATTCCTTTTCCAAAAAATCACTATAAAACTTATCTCCCGAGTAAAGAATTGGTTTCACTTTGTAGTGGGCTTCGACTTCCTCAAGCCAACGTTTTAATCCAACTTTCAAGCTATCCATAGATTGTTGTTTCGGATGCTCCTCAATATCCAAGACTGGGGGAAGATCGCCAGATTGCAATTTGACCTTACGAATAAAATTCTTCGCTTGCTTTACCGAGTTTTCATTGGGTCTAAAATAATGATATGCTCCTCTCAAGATCGCTCTATTTTCAGTTTTACTCCAATTTCGGCTAAACTTATCATCAATTCCCTTCTCGCCCATTGTGGCCCGAATAAACACAAAATCTATGGGAAAATGATCATTGATCGTGTTTACCTTTTGCCAATCTATTTCTTCCTGATAGGTAGACACATCAATACCAAACACTTTATCATCGTGTTTGCTCATAATATCGATATTTCGAATATCGTATTTTGCTTCTTTAGTCAGTGACCTGTCTTTAGAAGTAGCTACCCGAAAATAATAGATAATTCCGGCCCGGTAGTGCCATACAACAAGACACAGGAAAAACACCAGCATCCCCGCTATCATCCAGATCCACTTGGTTTCCCGATCTTGACTTCCTTTTGTACTTGTTTTTTTTCTTTTTGATCGCTGTTGCGCCATAGGACGATGAAGTTACGGCAATAGCAATTAACTCGCAAAATTTTCGCAACAATTTATATTTTTGTGTATGATCGTATACAACCCCAAAGACTGGCTTTCGGCAACTTTCAAGTTGCACAAATCAGATACCTTCAAAAAGTTGCTGCCCTTTCTTATTCTAATAGCCGTCTACTCCTGGACGATTGCCTTTCTTGAATTGGAATACCTCAAATTAAACGAAAAAAGCTGGGTCAAAAACATCACCATTGTCCACAACCTTCTCGGCTTTGTTATATCGCTTTTACTGGTATTCCGGACAAATACGGCCTATGACCGCTGGTGGGAAGCCCGAAAACAATGGGGTACATTGACCAATGTTAGTAGAGCCCTTTCGTACAAACTCAATGCTATGCTGGATGTAGATGACAAAGTGAATCGTAGTTTTTTCAGAAAAGCAATCCCGCTATTCGCTGAAACTTTATACGATTTTTTAAGATCGGATTACACCAAGTTTATGCTCGACGAAAACGAACACCCTGAGTTAAAGGCTTTGGATAATAAAAAACATGGTCCGAACCAAGTTTCTACCATGATCTTTCAAAAAATCAATGAGTTATATAAAGAGGGTAGAATAAGCGGCGACCAACTTATTATACTGAATGAGGAAATTATTGCTATGACACACCTTTGTGGTGCATGTGAACGTATTAAAAACACCCCGATCCCGTTAGCCTATAGTGCATTTATCAAAAAGTTCATCATCTTTTATACCATGACACTTCCCGTAGGATATGTTTTTTCTATAGGTTATTTTGTTGTGATTGCTGTACCTTTCATTTTATATGTTTTAGCCTCCCTTGAATTAATTGGCGAATCCATTGAAGAGCCTTTTGGTATCGATCAAGATGATTTGCCTATAGATAAGATAGCCGCTAACATCAGAAAACACTGCCATGAAATTATCCAAGCATAGGCTGTTCTAAAAATAATCTAGCTCATTTTCAAACGCTAAGGTTAGCTTAAGGAAATAAGTTTTGTAAATCTATTCAGAATTTCTACTTTTGTCGCGGAGAGTTGGCAGAGTGGTCGAATGCGGCGGTCTTGAAAACCGTTAACTGTCACAGGTTCGGGGGTTCGAATCCCTCACTCTCCGCAGAAAAAGCCTTTCAGAAATGAAAGGCTTTTTGCATGTTAGCCAGGTTCGAACCGATAACACTGGTCAGGGTCCGAACAATCTCATCACTGAAAAAAAACTTCCATCACAATTCCACTTCGCTGATTCAATTTATTTTTCTTTTTTCACTTTTTCTGCAATAAATCGCTTTCCAGCACATCTAATAGACAGAATATGCTAGAAAATCAAGATTACTAATTTTAAATTCAATTTTTATGAACAATATATTTCCTAGTATAAATAAAGGTCTATTTAGACATTTATTCAATCTAATCAAAGTCGCGTTCCTTACTATCAATTTAATGATTTTAAACAGTCAATAATAAACAATTGATATTCAACATAATTACCTTAAAAAAAAGCAGTAGATCAATTTAAACAAAGAAAAAAGTAAAATAAGTTTTGTAATTCTAGCAAGAATTTCTACTTTTGTCGCGGAGAGTTGGCAGAGTGGTCGAATGCGGCGGTCTTGAAAACCGTTAACTGTCACAGGTTCGGGGGTTCGAATCCCTCACTCTCCGCAGAAAAAGCCTTTCAGAAATGAAAGGCTTTTTGCATGTTAGCCAGGTTCGAACCGATAACACTGGTCAGGGTCCGAACAATCTCATTATGGTATAGCGCGAGCACACGAGACGCTTGCGCATTCCTGTTAAGAACTAACCTCAAGTTTATATCCCTTTCCACGTATAACAGTAATTTTGATCTTTGGATCAAACTCCAGTTTTTTTCTAAGCTTCGATATGAACATATCGAGACTCCGTCCAACAATCACCCCTTCATCTTCCCAAATCTCTTTTTGAAGCCGGACCCTCTCGATGGTTTGGTTCGGAGACAAAGCGAAAATATGCAGCAGACGTGTTTCCGTTCCAGTAAGATCTATGGTGTTCTTATTGATAATCATCTCACGCTGTTGTGGATTAAACAAAACTGATCCAAAGGCTAAGATATTGTTATTTTGATCGACCGGTCTTTCTTTTCTTAACTTATCTAATCTCCAAAAAATGAAGCCCAAAAACATTAAAACTATAAAGATGCTCAGCATATAACTAATCGTTCCAGTATTTATTCGGGTAGGTTTAAATTTAATATTGATCATATAACACCCTTTAGGCTGTAATCTTCCTCTACAAGCGATAATATCATCTTTTTTATTGTTAGCTATGGCATACCCATAAGCCACACTAGAGTTGCCACAGTTGACGACGTTAACGACATAATCGCTGGTGAGCGGATCACTGGCCAACAGACGCTGAACGGTATTCACCAATGAGTCCGGGTCAAATGTAATTTCATTCTCGAACTTAATCTGATATTCAATTTCCGTGATCTTCTCTATCGGAAGTACCCTCGATTTATTGTCGCCAGACTGAATAAGTAGTTCATCCCCTATCTTCCGAAGCAAAACCTCCCTCCTTGCAACATCAAAATCACTATTGTCGGACATACCAAAAGCCACAAAAATCATAGTGATAAAAAAGAGTGTTATCACACCATATAGGTATTTGCGATTCTCAGAAAGGAGATTGCGGTTTATAGACATACGATTTACAATTTATTTACAAAGATTACATGACAATTTACAATCTAAGTTCCTATGCATGAATATTATCGAAGTATTTTTGTTGTATCACCTCTAAAAGGATCCAAAAAAATGATGTTGAATGGATCTTATTTTATTCGGATAGACTTTACACTTACCAAACATATAAAAATATGAAAAAAATTATTTATCCGCTGATCTTACCGCTTGCTATAGCAAGTGGACTGGCATTTGCCAATCATGAAATCAAAAGTGAAACTTTTAAAAAACCGAGTCCAAAACCCCGCGCTGCCGTGGACATGTGGCAAACCTCTCCCCAGGGCATAAAAGTACTTGACAATGCTGCTAAAATAAGAAGTCAAGTAAAGGATTCAACCAATATTGAGGCCGTTATAACTTCTCTCTATCTTCCATTAGGTTCTCAATTAGGCTTCGGAGTGATGATCAGGATTAAAAGTGAGGATTATATCCTAAGTTTTGGTTTGGAAAACTCCAATGATTTTCAGCAATTGCATAGCCTAAAAGTTAACGATAAAATAATGATAAGAAGTCACAGTGTAATGTACGCACCCAAGTATTCATACCCAATAGTATCGGGCGATTATTTAGAGCACGATGGCAAAATAATGTATAAACGTATTCACCGCCAAAGTGGTTGCTGAGCAACTTACTTCTCTTCGCAGCAAAAGCCTTTCATCTCTGAAAGGCTTTTGCACGTTATTAGGAAGGGATGAAGATCAAATAGTGCTATAAAAAAAAGATAATAACCACCTGTGCAAATCGAATGAAAAACAGATAAATTAAAAAAACACTATGGAATCCGGCCCTTTTCGACATCTTAACAAAGAGTAGCAACAATACTGTTAACCTAAAAATGACGATCATGGCAGAACTAAATCAAAAAACGCAAGAAACAGGAAAGAAAAAAATAAGAAGCAGAAAAATGGCTCCTAAAGTAGATTTAACCGCTATGGTAGACCTTGCATTTCTCCTCATTACGTTCTTTATGCTGACCACAACTTTAAATAAACCATCAGCAATGGATATCGCTATGCCAGACAAAACCAAATCAGAGGTAGAAAGTCAAGTTCTTATTGATGAGAACCGCACAGCAACGCTTATTCTAGGCGAAGGAAAATTCATGTGGTATCATGGAGATTTCAAAAAGCCGATCAGCTCTTCAAAAGTGCCGGTAAATATCGAGAAAGAACTGTCGGCTGTTATTGCACAGTTAAAAGCCAAGATAAGTACCATGCCCAATACAAAGGATATGATTGTATTGATTAAGCCTAGTAAAGAAGCGCGTACAAAAGATGTTATTCATACAATAGATCAATTAAAGAATCAGCACATTTCGCGTTATGTGATCAGTAAAACACAAATTGAGGAAGAAAAGCAATTGCTCGCTGCACTCCAATAACATCGAGGTATAAAAAACCCTGGCCAATCAGTATATTAACGTAAACTATCGAATCAATTTTTCATGAATAATTTCGATTAACGCAAAAAAAACTGAGCATGTTCCCGCCTTCTAAGTGAACTATAATAGACCTACCGAAAGATCACCGTATGATCGGTCGATCTTTCGGTAAATCCAAGACTTTAAATCCAAGCCTGTCAACTATCTTTTATCTAAATTATTCCAATAGCGTTCCACATTTTCTTTGACTTCCTCCGGTAAAGATGCGTAATTGTCTGAATAGGTTGTTTGGCTATAGCCATCAGCTTCTTCTGCACGTAGACGATAAAACTTATTCTTATAAAGGACCAGGCCAATGCAGCTGAGTTGTTTTTGAAGATCATCCTTTGGATGTCTTGAATAGATAAATAATGCATCCAATTGGCCATCTTTATCTGCATCAAAGAATGCTTTTCGGGATTCCCAAACAGATGTAACAATTCCCTCCTCTGAAATCAATTCATCCGCCACAAGCTTCCACATTCCGTCGATCTGCTGAAACTGCTGGACATAGAGCTTGTCAGGATCAGCACCACGATCCTCTTTTGAAAAAACAATATAATTGTCCTCCTTCGGAGTTTGAATGCGTTCCACTTGTAATACTCGCTTGCCCTTAAATGGAAAACCAGAAGACTGAAAATTTTCTTTATTGATCGAAATTGTTGTAACCTGTGCCTCTACGGCATAAAATCCCATTGATAATAGGATTAAAAGAACGTATTTTCCCATATGTTTTTCCCTTAGTATGGATTCAATTTACTGACAATAAAAGAGAATTACAAAATTTTAACGGGGCTTCTTTACATCCAGGTGATGTGATTCTCCATAAATGTCACTACATTTAATTCAGATAAACATCATGAATAAGCTTTCGATCCAGCTATAGGTCTTTATTCATGAGCTCAGATCATACACCGATGAAACAGGATATTCTAACACTCGACGATATTAAAGTATTAGTAGATCAATTCTATAGTACTGTACGTAAGGATACGTTGCTCGGACCTATTTTTCAGGAACGTATCCAAGATAATTGGGCAATACATCTTGAAAAGATGTATAGTTTTTGGCAGACTATCCTACTAGATGAACACAATTATTTCGGCAGCCCCTTTCCACCACATATTAATCTCCCCATCAATGCACAACATTTTGGCCAATGGCTCCAATTATTTGAAACAACTGTCGATCAATTGTATAGCGGGAAAAAGGCTGAAGAAGCTAAATGGCGTGCGCAGAAAATGGCTCAAATGTTCCAGTTCAAATTAGAATACTTACATGCCAATCCAAAAAAGAAGCCTTTAATCTAAAGATAAAATGCGCAGAAAAATAATTCGCATATCTCAACAGATAATAAAATCTCTCATCTAAGATAAAATAATAAAAAGTCCCCTAATCAACAGAAATAAAGCCAAGCAGATCAAACATCCATAAAAAAGAAAGCCCTTGGATGATCTCCAAGGGCTTTCCTATCTGATAAGATTCGATTAATTTATGCCTTCTCTTCTTTAAGGGAAGCAGAATCCTTTTTTGGTTCCTTTTCTTCAAAACCTGAACGTAAGATCTCATCCCATAAGGAAGAACTCACTCCAAAGCCTTTTTCTGGATCAGAGTAATGGTGCAACATATGATGTTGTTTGATCCGTTTGAAAATGCCGCTTTTAAAATTAGCATGATGCATCGCATAATGACACTCGTCATAGATCAGATACCCCACCATAAAACCGGAGAAAAAACAGGCTAAGATAAACTCATTTGAAAAGAACAATGTGAAACCAAGATACACCAAAAGAGCTAGTGGAATACTCGCTGACAACGGCATCACCAAACGCATACGGTCTCTTGGATAATCATGATGCACACCATGGAAAATAAAAGCGATACGCTTTCCCCATTCCGTTGTCGGATGAAAATGAAATACCCAACGATGTAACGCATATTCAAAAGCAGTCCAAAAAGCTAAACCAAAAATAAAATACCCCATGTATGTTAAAAAGGAAATCTCTCCCCAAACTAGTGCTTTATACGAAAAGAAAACAACCACGGGTACATAGAAAATCAAAGGTACACTCCAATGCACTTTCGTCAAAGACTCTAAAAAGTCATTCTTGAACATGCGCGTAGATTCCGTAGAATTTGAAACATAATTACGCTTTGCCATAATACTATTTTTATTATTCCCTCACAAAAATAAGTATTTTAAGCACAAATGAAGAAGGTTTCTGATTAGAAAAACAAAATAACTGACCTTTTTAATAAAAAGGTTAAACAACAATCCGTACCCCAATTAAGCTAAACCCTTTTTATTTCATCTATTACCCTAAATTTCCCTCTTTTTCGCGTTAATCAACTAAAATCTACGACCGAGAAAATTGACAAATCCACGACAGTTTACTTATTTAAAGTTGACTGTTCCGCCAGCCATTTTCTTTTCTACACGTTGTTCTGGTTTTCCATAGACATCAATAACACCGCCACCCCTTGTTTTTGTTTCGATGGAATCTGTGACATACACATCAGCTTTACCACCGCCATTAACGGTAACCACAGTGCTGTTGGTCTTAAAATCTTTACCTTCATATTTGCCACCAAAATTCGAAATGATCTCTTGTTTATTTGCTTTTCCATACAAAGCGATTGTAGCGCCGGAAGTCACTTTTATTTCAGCTGTTTTTGTATCTGTATAAAGATCAACCAGACCGCCTTCCGAAGCATAGACTTTTAAATGGTCAGCAGCAACAGGATTATTTGTAGTCGCAAATACTTTGGCGCCTTTTTTTGCCTCTACATTGTTCAAACTCTTGTAATATACCTTAACAGAGATATTTCCCCCTTGCAGCATATTCAACGTATTCATTTTCAAAACCAGGGATCCATTTGTATTGACCACCTTGACATTCTCGTGGTTCTGTCCTTCAAAGGTTACCAAAGACTCGTTTGACTTAATCAATTCCACCTGAATCTTATCTGTCGCCACAACCGAAGAAAAATCGCCAACATTTTGCTTCACCTGCCCAAACCCCATTTGGGCAATTAATAAAAGAATTACACTGACTCCTAAAAATTTCATATTTACTTGACTTTTTATTGTTGTTCGTCAAAAAATAAGCCAATTCCTATCAAAAACAATATTTTTAACCTATTTTGACATAAAAAAAGCGCCCTATTAAAGGGCGCTTTTGTATGATCTAATTTTTCTTAGCTTATAGTTTGCTGTTTACATCTACCGCATTCAAATCAGCAAACGCTTCTTTCAGACGAGCAACAAATGTTTCCTCGCCTTTACGCAACCAAACGCGTGGATCGTAATATTTTTTATTTGGAGAATCAGTTCCTTCTGGGTTACCGATTTGACCTTGCAAATAATCGTGGTTTTTCGCTTCATAAGCTCTTACACCATCCCAGAACGCCCATTGCATATCTGTGTCAATATTCATCTTGATCGCACCGTATGAAATCGCTTCTGCAATTTCTTCAGGAGAAGAACCAGAACCACCATGGAATACAAAGTTTACCGGCTTCTCAGCTGTAAGATTATATTTCTCACGGATATATTCCTGTGAATTATGTAAGATAACTGGTTGCAATTTTACATTACCTGGTTTGTAAACACCGTGAACGTTACCAAATGCAGCTGCAACTGTAAATTTGTCAGATACTTTAGACAATTCTTCAAAAGCATAAGCAACCTCTTCTGGTTGAGTATACAATTTTGAGCTATCGACATCCGAGTTGTCAACACCATCTTCTTCACCACCTGTAACACCCAATTCAATCTCCACAGTCATACCAAGTGGTTTCATACGTGCTAAGTATTTAGCTGAAATTTCAATATTTTCTTCAATTGGCTCTTCCGATAAATCCAACATGTGAGAAGAGAACAATGGTTTTCCGTGTTGCGCAAAGAATTTCTCGCCAGCGTCCAACAAACCGTCGATCCAAGGTAAAAGTTTCTTAGCTGCGTGATCTGTATGCAGAATAACCGCTACACCATAATGCTCAGCTAATAAATGAACATGTTGTGCTGCAGATACCGCTCCCAATACACAAGCTTGTAAATTATCGTTGTTCAAGGTTTTACCAGCGTAGAATTGCGCTCCACCATTTGACAATTGAATAATTACAGGAGAATTTACTGCTTTCGCAGTTTCCATAACTGCATTGATAGAGTTTGTTCCGATAATGTTTACCGCAGGCAAAGCAAACTTATGTTTCTTTGCAACTTCGAACAACTCTTGTACTTGATCTCCTGTCAATACACCTTTAAAATCTTTTAGGCTCATATTTCTGTTATTGATTTATTTTAATCTTTCATTATACTTGAAGCTACTAAATTATTAAAAATTATTATTACTTCCTAATTTTTACAGTGTACTAAATACACTATCATTTCACATAGAATATAGAATCGAAACAAATTAGAAGAAGCCAGCAACTCAATTGAATAGGAACTGATCCGGCTATACCAACTTTTTCCAAGAGAATTAAAAACAAGTTCGCCGAAATTAGGAATGGATTACTAACAGGTCAAGTTAAAAATATCCAGAAATACGAATTATTAAAAAAATGTACCGAGATTCATTAAATTTGAGTTCACTAAATTCTCACTATTATGCTACAGGTATACGGGATCAAAAATTGTAACACAGTAAAGAAAGCACTTACATGGTTGGAAAACAATAATATCCCCTTTCAATTTCATGATTTCAAAAAAGAAGGCGTCAGTGAAGATAAGTTAAAGGAATGGGAAAAACATGTCGACTGGCTAGCCTTAGTAAACAAAAAGGGTACAACGTGGAAAAAATTGTCTCCAGAAACACAAGAGCAAGTTGTTGACAGTGATAGCGCCAATAAAGTTCTCCAAGAAAATACCAGTATGATTAAACGTCCTGTTGTTGAATACAACAAAGGTATTTTACTGGGATTTAATGAAGCAGAATACGTAACAAATTTAAGATAGTTGCAAAAAGCTTCGCTAATTGGAGGCTCCAAAAGTCTCCAATTAGCCACAATAGCCCGTAAAATCTCTTTTTTATCAATTATTTTGCGAAACGCCATTTGCGTTTTTTTGGCTCGATGTACTTTTCATTGTATATTGGAGCCGATAAACATAATTTAAATAGATATATGATGAAAAGAATTGCACTGGCTTCGTTAAGCCTTGTGGCGTTGAGCTATGCTTTTCCCACCTTTTCACAGGAGAAAACATCCAATTATAGTTATACAGAAGCCTTTGCACCATTATTCTTTAAAAATAATGGTAATGAATATCGTTCCGCAGCTGGAAAACCTGGACCAGCCTACTGGCAAAATGCTGCCGACTACAAAATTCAGGCTTCCTTGAACGATCAAAATGATCAAATTGCAGGATCTGTTGAGATTACCTATAGCAACAATAGCCCTGACAATATGGACTATCTCTGGTTGCAATTGGATCAAAACATGTTTTCACAACATGGACGTGGTCAATTGATCTCCCCCTTGACCAACAGCCGTTACGGTGATGGCAATTCAACTTTTGATGGTGGATATCAGATACAATCTGTTACGGATGTAAACGGAAATACGATCGAACATATTATTGACGATACCCGTATGCAACTTCGACTTCCTGCGGCATTAAAAAGCAAGGGCGGCAAAATAACTTTTAAGATTAAATACCAATACACCGTTCCTAAATATGGGGCAGACCGTACCGGCATTCTCGACACGAAAAACGGAAAAATCTATGCCATTGCACAGTGGTTCCCAAGACTTTGCGTCTACGACGACATAAGAGGTTGGAATACCCTTCCTTATACGGGACCGGGAGAGTTTTATCGTGAATTTGGAAATTACCAGGTTGAAATCACAGCTCCGGCAAACCATATAGTTGTTCTGGGCGGCGAATTGTTAAATCCGCAGGAAGTATTTACTTCCGAACAACTCAAACGATACCAACAGGCACAAGCTAGCGATGAGACTGTAATCATCCGTTCTGCGGAAGAGGTTAACGCAAAAAACTCCAGACCTAATAAGAAAACCTTAACCTGGAAATATCAGCTTAATAAGGCGCAGGACATTGCCTGGGCATCCTCTACGGCTTTTATACTGGATGGGGCGAAGATCAATCTACCTAGCGGAAAAAAGTCCCTTGCTTTGTCAGCCTATCCTATTGAAAGTAACAGCAACAATGCATGGGAACGTTCAACGGAATATACGAAAGCCGCCATTGAAATCTATTCAAAAAGCTGGTTTGAATACCCCTATCCTGTAGCAGTCAATGTAGCTTCCAATGTCGGTGGAATGGAATACCCTGCGCTATCGTTCTGTGGCAATCAGGCCAAAGCAGGCTCACTTTGGGGGGTTACCAACCACGAGTTTGGTCACAATTGGTTCCCTATGATTGTCGCATCCAACGAACGTGAACATGGCTGGATGGATGAAGGGTTCAATACATTTATTAACGAACTCGCAACAAAGGAATTCAACAATGGCGAATATTACCGTAATCAGGCGAGCAGATCCTACATCTTTACTGCCCGTAATCTTGAACCGATCATGAGTACGCCGCAAAACATGAAAGAACGTAATATTGGTGCTCTGGTCTACTATAAGCCAGCTTACGGACTGAAATTATTGCGAAACGAAATCATCGGTCATGAGCGCTTCGATTACGCCTTTAAAAAGTATATCCAAGAATGGGCTTACAAACACCCTACTCCGGAGGATTTCTTCAAAGCGATTGAAAATGGTGCCGGAGAAAATCTAAACTGGTTCTGGCGCGGGTGGTTTGTCAACAACTGGCAAATGGACCAAGGTATAAAATCGGTGTCTTATGTCAACAACGAGCCAAAATTTGGCGCACTTGTCACCGTGGAAAACCTTGAAAAATTACCGATGCCAGTTATTGTTGAAGCTACAACCGTATCGGGTAAGAAGATTCGAAAAAAACTACCGGTGGAAATCTGGGAAAGAAACGATGTATGGCAATTTAAAATACCGACCACAGAGTCATTGCAATCTGTACAGTTAGATCCAGACATGGTCATGCCGGACAAGAACCCAGACAATAATTCGTGGAAAGCAAATTAGCAAATTTTCAAAATCTATTCGTTATTTTTGGCTAGAGAACGATCATGAACGTATGGCGTAAACAAAATGGCAAATACCCTGTTCATTCATAGATTGAAAATACATAACTATATTTATTCGCATGAAAATCTTACAAACGATTCTAAGCTGCTTACTTATTACGTTAATGAGCGGACATCTTGTTGCACAGGAAAAAACCAAAGGTATTATTATGGAACTTGTCAGCGGTGAGAAAATCGAGGCCGCTCAAATTCAAAATTTAAGAACTAAGGCTGAAGTGCAAACCAATAGAGATGGCTCATTTGCAATTGATGCCAACATCAACGACCTCCTGTTAATCAAGGCTGTCGGATATGAGCAAGACACGGTATTCATTTATGATAACAGTTTACGCAGAATCTACTTGAACAGAATGAATAATGTTATTGAACTGAGTGAAGTTATCGTTGAAAGGATGACAGATAGTAGACTCGCAGCCGAAATCCAGCGCGAGAAGACTGCAGGAAAATATTCAGATGCGAGTCAAAACCGCGGGGGAGTACGGATTTCTCCAAGCCGAATATTTGGCAAAGAAGGAAAACAAGCTCGTTCAAATTATAAATTGCTTGTCGCCGAACTCGAGAAAAGAGCTGTCGATAGAAAATTTACAGACAATCTGATCAAAGAATTAACTCCGCTCAATGGTTCGGAACTAGCCTTGTTTAAGGAGAGATTTAGACCTGCTTATAAATTTATTCAAAACAGTAGCCAGGAAACATTGAAGGTCTACATCATGGATAGTTATAAAAAATTTAACGAGAAAAAATAAAAAACAAATACTTTTATCACGTGATTGTCAGAAGGTTTTAAACTGTAATAATTTTTATTTCAGTTTAAAACCTTTTCTGTTACTTTGTGTTATAATTTAGAAAAATCAGCAGAGGATGTTACACAACTTGAGGTTCGCAACAGCATTACACATTATGGTTCTGGCACAGCTAGAAGAGTCTAATCAATGGCTTTCTTCTGAATATATTGCGTCAAGTATCCAGGTCAATGCAAGTGTGGTTCGCAAAGAAATTGCATCTCTCAAAACAGCATCTTTACTAACGAGTAAAGAAGGTAAGGGCGGTGGTATTCGCATAAATCCCGAGAATCCAACGATTACCTTGGCTGATATTTATATCAGCACCAAGCAAACGGATTTCGGCGGGAAATTTAACAGTCCCAATCCGGCCTGTGTTGTTGGCAAAAATATCAACTCCAAACTCCAGGATCTATATCAGGAAGTCGACACTGATATTGTACAGCGTTTGGAAAAGATAACCCTGGCTGATTTTAGCAAAACATTTAATTAAAGGAAGCATGAAAGTAGCAGTAATTGGATCCACAGGATACGTAGGATCACATCTAGTAAAAGAATTGGTAGACCGTAACTATGACGTAGTCGCCATCGCCCGCCACATCGAAAATATTCCATCGAGTGAAAAAATAACCAAGTTCCAAGTAGATATCAATGATAATAATCAATTGGTTTCTGCTCTAAAAGGTGTTGATGTTGTTGTTTCGGCTTTCAATGCCGGTTGGACCAACCCTAATCTTTATGAAGATTTTACAAAAGGTGCATTGGCAATCCAACAGGCTGTTAAAGATGCCGGTATCAATCGTTTCATTGTTATTGGTGGTGCAGGAAGTTTATTGATTGATGGAAATAGACTGGTCGATTCACCAGATTTTCCAAAAGAGATTAAACCTGGGGCATTAGCTGCAGCAGATTATCTGAATACCATCCAGAAAGAAGATCAACTTACCTGGACAATGTTTAGTCCTGCTATAGAAATGAATTCCCATGCTGGTGGAACACGCACCGGAAAATACCGCACAGGTCTTGATGCCCCGGTATTTGACGAGGAAGGTCGCTCTAGATTATCAGTAGAGGATCTTGCTGTAGCAATAGCAGACGAAATTGAGAACAAACAATTCCTCAATAAACGCTTTACTGCAGCGTATTAATACCCAAACAAGCATTTGATTCAGATTTTATTAAAAAGGGAGGAGCAATCTTCCCTTTTTTCATTGAGATCATTTATATTTGACATTAATTAAACAATTAAAAAGCTAAATAATCGTAAAGAATTAATCCTATGCTATTTAAAAAATCGATTCCTCAACTGATTGCTGAGGCAAATGAAAATGGTGAACACACGCTAAAAAGGACATTGTCCAGCTCAGGCCTTATCGCCTTGGGTGTCGGGGCCATCATTGGAGCAGGACTTTTCTCCCTGACAGGGATTGCCGCTGCTGAAAATGCAGGTCCAGCTGTTATCCTATCTTTCATTATCGCAGCAGTAGGCTGTGGTTTCGCTGGTCTTTGCTATGCCGAATTCGCATCTATGATTCCTGTTGCTGGAAGTGCCTACACCTACTCCTATGCAACAATGGGGGAATTTGTTGCTTGGATCATCGGATGGGATCTTGTTTTAGAATATGCTCTGGCAGGCGCAACAGTAGCGGTTAGCTGGTCCCAATATTTCAATCAGCTTCTTATGATATTCCATATCCATCTTCCGGACACCTTGCTCAAAGGCCCCTGGGAAGGCGGAGTGGTCAATTTACCTGCTATCGTTATTGTATGTTTACTTTCGCTATTATTGATGCGAGGCACACAGGAATCTTCCCGTGTAAACAATATCTTAGTTATCCTTAAAGTTGGTGTCGTATTGATCTTTATCGCCTTGGGATGGAGTTTTATCAATCCAGCAAACCACGATCCTTTTATTCCTGCCAATGCCGGCGAGGAAATGGTCAAAAGTGGACAGCAAAGTTTCTGGGCATTTTTAAAGAGCGATGACTTTGGCCATTTCGGCATCAGTGGTGTATTGCGTGCAGCTGGCGTTGTATTCTTTGCATTCATTGGTTTTGACGCCGTAAGTACTGCTGCTCAAGAAGCTAAAAACCCGAAAAAAGGTATGCCTATCGGTATTATTGGTTCATTAATCATCTGTACGCTTTTATATGTTTTATTCTCGTACGTGATGACCGGTATCGAAAACTATACCATGTTTAAAGGTGATGCAAAACCAGTTGCCACAGCTTTCGCTAAGACAGGTTATCATTTTCTGAATACAGCCTTGATTATTACGATTATTGCAGGATACACTTCAGTTATTCTTGTCATGCTACTTGGTCAGAGCCGTGTATTTTATTCGATGAGTAAAGATGGTTTGCTTCCAAAGATATTTTCAGATCTATCCAAAAGACAAACTCCTTGGAAAACAAATGCTATTTTCATGGTATTCGTCAGTATATTCGCAGGTTTCGTTCCAGTTTCAGACCTTGGCCATATGGTCAGTATTGGTACCCTATTTGCCTTCACCCTTGTATGTGTAGGTATTTTAGTACTACGTAAAACAGACCCCAATTTGGAGCGCCCATTTAAAACACCACTGGTTCCTTTCGTTCCGGTTATGGGTATCTTGGTCTGTATTTTAATGATGGCTTCCTTACCAATTGAAAGCTGGGAACGTTTAGCGGTCTGGCTTGCTATAGGCTTATTGATTTACTTTGTATACGGCAAAAAACATAGTGTCATTAGAAAGCAACATCAGAACCAACAATAGACTGGTTCAACAAAAAAAGGCTTCTTTATTAAGAAGCCTTTTTTATGTTTAAGAAATCCAATAGCACATTATTATTACAGCGCACTCAGTTTAAAATATCCATTCGCAATGGTATCTTCTTCTAAACCCATCTTTGGTGTAATTTGAATACTATACTGCTCTTTATCTTGAGCTAATAGCAAATCTTCGATCTCATAAATATCATCAACATCCAAACCATACTTATCATCGATGTGTGCTGAACTGTGGTGCTTCCAAAAAACAGTACGTTTTGCCTTTTCAGTCGCTTTGGCCAAACTGGATGCAACAATAAGTTCTTTGTAATGGAACTCGTCAAATTCATTCGGTTTGTATCCACCTAAATTGACAAAAAACAACTTCAATTCCGAATCAATCGCCTGTCCATCCCCCCTTTCAGTAACCTTGATTTCATATTCCCCAATCTTATGGACAATACGGTACGCATCAATGTGAATTTTACCATCAGCCTCGGGCCAAAAATCTTTAATGGGATCGACAAAATCCTTGAGCTCATTACCAATACCAAAGAAATTGTCATGCTGTTCTGTCCGTCTATTTTTCGGTTTGCAACCGATCAAAATCATAAATAATTTCATAGTCAAAAATCAGTCTTTCAATGTCCATGCTAGAATATCCAGTTTATTTTTCATCGATGTCTGTGCGTACGAATCACGGATATTTCATAACTTAAGCCCTATAAACAATAAAAATAACTAATATCCAGCACATTTAACATATATAATATCTTCACAATGCATAAAATATTCCTATCATTTACGTTACTATTCTTGTCATTACTATCCTTTGGACAAAAAACCGCTACTGATAAAAAACTCGAATCACAGATAAAACAGCTCATTCAGGGTTTTCAAGGTGATGTTGGTATTTATGTCCATCATCTCAAAAAAAACAAAGAAGTCAACATCCAGGGCGACAGCATTTTTCCGACGGCAAGCATTGTCAAAATCCCCATTTTAGTCGGCATCTTTGATAAAATTGAAAAAGGTGAACTACAACTTGATCAGCAACTGCTCTATCGTGCTAGTCAACGCTATGGCGGCTCAGGGCTGATGCAGTTTTTTAAGGACAGTACACAAGTTGACTTGAAAACCTTGGTTGCACTTATGCTATCTTATAGTGATAATGTAACCAGCATTTGGAATCAAAAGCTTGCTGGTGGAGGTGTCGCGATCAATCAATTAATGAGTGACCTTCAACTGACACAGACACGTGTCAACTCACAGACAGAGGGCCGGAAGCTGGATTGGGAAAAATACGGTTGGGGCCAGACTACACCAAAAGAAATGGCCGACTTGGTCACACTAATCCGACAAGGCAAAGTTGTGTCGCCAAAATCTTCCGATCAGATGTATCGTTTTATGGGCAACATGTTCTATGATGAGAGAGGGCTATCGCAAATCCCATCCACTGTCAAAACAGCTTCAAAAACAGGTTCTTTGGATGATGTCCGCAATGAGGTCATTTTGGTCAATGCACCAAAAGGAGATTACGTTTTCAGTATTTTTACGAAGAACAATACGGACAAAAGCTGGGGTAAAACGAATGAAGCGGAGGTACTTACACGCAAGCTGTCGAAATTATTATGGGATTATTACCAATAAGCTCATTTAAGTTGATACGATAAGTTTGTTGCATAAAAAAGAAAGGGGCCACTTTATTGCGGTGCCCCCTTTCCTGTATTAAAATGAAATACGTTAACTAGTTCTTCAACGCTTCACCTACATTTTTTGCTTTCCGGCTAATATCGTCACCTACTTTTTTGGAAGCATCTTTTACATCTTTAGCGGCCTCTTTCGTTCCAGTCGCAACATCATTTGCAACTTTCTTCGTACCGTCAGCGACATCTTTTGCAGCATCCTTTGTTTTATCAACAGCCGTGTTCGTTGCATCCACTGTCGCATCTTTTGCATCTTTCAATCCCTCTTTTACATCCTCACCGGCATTACGTAGCGCATCCTTGGTTTTTTCCCAGGCAGTATTAGCTTCTTCAGAAGCAGCGCGCGCTTTTTCTTCAGCTGCTTTATCACCTTTTGCGATAGCTTCATCCAAATCCTTTTTCGCCTGTTCTGCTTTCAAACGCGCATTTTCTTCCGCATTTTTTAAATCTGCGATCGCGGCATCTACATGCTCACCGACTGTTTGTGCCGAATCTGTCGCTGTAGTGTCTTTTTTCTCCGAATTGTTGCAAGAAGACATGACCAATGCTCCTGCTACGACTGCTAAAAGTGCAATTTTTTTCATTATAAATTGATTTATGAGTGTAGTTTTCAACGGCCCATTAGAGCTCGCATACATCAATTTACAACTTCTATGCCAAATAGACAAAATTATTGCTTCGGATAGATTGTCCCTTTCGCAGCTTCCAACGTATTTTTCAATAAACCGACGATGGTCATTAAGCCAACTCCTCCTGGTACTGGTGTTATCCAAGACGCTTTAGGAGCAACATTTTCAAAATCAACATCTCCATATAGTTTAAAACCAGATTTCGTTGCTGTAGACGTTTCTCTATTGATACCCACATCGATCACGACAGCACCATCTTTGACCATGTCTGCTGTAACAAAATTTTTCTTGCCGATTGCCGCAACTACAATGTCACCGCGCAAGACCTCTGTCTTGAGGTCTTTCGTACGACTATGTGTTAATGTCACCGTACAATTACCTGGATTGGAATTACGGGCAAGTAAGATACTCATTGGTGATCCCACGATATTGCTTCTTCCAACCACTACCGCGTGCTTGCCTGCAGTATCGATCTTATAATAATCCAACATCAACATAATACCATATGGCGTAGCTGGAATAAAACAAGGAAGATTACGTTGCATACGTCCGAGATTGATCGGGTGGAAACCATCCACATCTTTGCGGTAATCAATTGCTTCGGTAACTTTATCCGGATCAATATGTTTTGGTAAAGGCAACTGAACAATCAAACCATCGATAGACTCATCCTGATTGATTTCCTTGACCTTTGCGATCAATTCTTCCTCCGTAATGTTTTCATCATAACGAATGTTTGTTGATTCAAAACCGACCAGCTGACAGTTACGCATTTTGCTAGCCACATAAGTTTCACTACCACCATCATTCCCTACAAGGATAGCAACCAAATGAGGTTTACGGCCAGTCTGTGTAGTAAATTCAGCTGCATCTAACGCAATTTGCTCTTTAATTTTTTCGGAAACTAGTTTACCATCTAATAGATTCATGTTTAGGAGATTTTATTGTATTTAAAAGGAGCCCAAGAGCTCCTTTATTATTGTGTTATTTTGATTAATCTAATTTCAATACCGCCATAAATGCAGATTGCGGAATCTCTACGTTCCCAACCTGACGCATGCGTTTCTTACCTTTCTTTTGTTTTTCCAAAAGCTTACGCTTCCGTGAGATATCACCACCATAACATTTTGCCGTAACGTCTTTACGTAAAGCTGAGATCGTCTCCCGGGCAATGATCTTTGCACCGATTGATGCTTGGATACGTATTTCAAATTGTTGGCGTGGTAACAATTCTTTTAGTTTTTCACAGATCTTTTTACCAAAATCATAGGCGTTACTTCGGTGTATCAACGACGACAAGGCATCTACAGGTTCATCGTTCAATCGAATATCCAATTTTACCAAATCTGACTTGCGATAACCAATCTGGTGGTAATCAAATGAAGCATAACCTTTCGAGATTGTTTTCAACTTATCATAAAAGTCAAATACAATTTCTCCCATTGGCATTTCAAAAACCAATTCAACACGATCTGAAGTCAAATAATGCTGATTCATGATTGTACCACGTTTCTGGATACAAAGTGACATAATTGGTCCTACGAAATCCGATTTCGTAATAATATTAGCTTTGATATAGGGCTCTTCGATTGAATCCAATTTACTTGGATCAGGTAGATCAGATGGGTTATGCACGATCACCTCCTCTTTATCCTTGGTCATATAGGCCTTGTAGGATACGTTGGGAACCGTCGTGATTACCGTCATGTCAAATTCGCGTTCCAGGCGTTCCTGAATAATCTCCATGTGAAGCATACCCAAGAAACCACAACGGAAGCCGAAACCCAAGGCTGCTGACGACTCTGGTTCAAACACCAAAGAAGCATCGTTCAGCTGCAAACGGTGCATCGATTCACGCAACTCCTCGTAATCTTCCGTATCTACAGGATAAATACCCGCAAAGACCATCGGTTTCACCTCTTCAAACCCTTGGATAGCCTCAGAACAAGGACGATCCTTATGCGTAATGGTATCCCCTACTTTCACTTCACGTGCCTCTTTGATACCCGAGATAATATAACCTACATCACCGGTCTTAATGACTTCTTTGGGTACTTGATTCAATTTCAGTGTACCAATTTCATCGGCAAAATATTCTTTCCCAGTAGCAACAAATTTCACGCGGTCACCTTTACGGATTTCACCGTTTTCAACTTTAAAATAAGCCATGATACCACGGAAAGAATTGAAAACAGAGTCAAAAATCAAGGCTTGCAAAGGTCCATCAGGATCACCCACTGGATGTGGAATACGTTTCACAATAGCTTCCAAAATATCCGGAACACCAAGACCCGTTTTTCCGGACGCAGGAATAATCGCATCACGGTCACCACCGATCAAATCCACAATCTGATCTTTTACTTCTTCAGGCATAGCACCGGGAAGGTCCATTTTATTGAGGATCGGAATGATTTCCAGATCATGTTCCAACGCCAGATATAAATTTGAAATAGTTTGTGCTTGAATACCTTGAGATGCATCTACTATTAGTAAAGCGCCTTCACAGGCAGCAATTGAACGCGAAACCTCATAGGAAAAATCCACGTGTCCTGGGGTATCGATCAGGTTCAAGATATACTCCTGACCATCTTTTTTATAATTCATTTGGATGGCGTGACTCTTGATTGTAATACCACGTTCACGTTCCAAATCCATATTATCAAGTAATTGTGCCTGTGCTTCACGCTGACTAATGGTATTGGTATACTCTAAAAGGCGGTCTGCCAAAGTACTTTTGCCATGGTCAATATGCGCAATAATACAGAAATTACGAATGTGCTTCATATAGGATTTTTAAACTCTTTTGCTAAAAGGCAAAGATACCTTTTTTTATATATATTTATATAAACTAGCTTTTTTTTAGTTTACTATACGCGAAGAAATCAGGCTAGACGCTATTCCTATTTAAGTAGGAGAAAGATGCCGCATTCGCTATTCGGCAATAGCATATAAAAAATGTTTTTGATTCCGCGTAACATTTTCCGTATCCCAAGAAATCCGTTCTCGGAATTGCTCCGAACGAATCGGGCAATTGCCGACCTGACAATATTGACAGCACTGCGGGAGGCAGGGATCCGCATGAACAAAAAATTCAGTCCGCACCGACATCTCTTTATTGACAATTTTATCGACAGCAGAGATTTCATCGTGCACCTCGATCAGGTCAAGGTAACGGGGAAGTGTGAGATGGCAATCTACATGGAGTTCGTTCCCATAACGCTGTACACGAAGATTATGAACATCAATCCATTTATCTTTTCGATTACGTTCCAAGATTTCAACGACATCTTGCACAAGGGCAATATCCGATTCATCCATCAATCCACCGATGGATTGACGAAGTAGCTTATAACCATTGAAGAGTATAAAAAGCCCCAGTACAATTGAGATGACCACATCGATCCATTGGAAACCTGTCAGTCTCATCAACAATAAACCCAGTATCAATCCGACCGTACTATAGGCATCTACCTGCAGGTGTTTTCCATCCGCCACTAAGGTAATGGAGCCCAATGCACGCCCGCGCTTCATGATATAGAATCCTACGGCAAAATTGATCACAGATGTAACACCAATCAGATAAATCCCTTGTTCAAGATGTGTTAACGCCGCAGGAAAGAAAAGATTGTAACAAGCCTTGGCTAAGATAATGCCACCAGCAATAAAAATAAGTCCACCTTCCAGAAATACCGAAAAGAATTCCACTTTACCGTGGCCGTAGGGATGATTCTCGTCCTTGGGTTGCGCCGAAAGATAAATACTATAAAATGCAAAACCCGAAGCAATCACATTAACAATACTCTCTGCCGCATCTGTAAAGATTGCACTGGAATCCGTTAGAAAGTAGGCAAAAAACTTCACAATCATCAAACCTATTCCCGTAAAAAGCGATAATAAAACCAATCTTCTTTGTCTTGACATGATGCTTATCTTCTATATGAAACCTTCTATGAGCAAATGATGAAATGAGGTCCAGCCAACATTTTTGTGAGCGCAAAGGTAAAGATATAACGACAAATCAGAACGATTAGTTTTGAACATCCAACGCCGGGGATCAATTAAATAACTGTGCTAAATCGCTTCAACAGCCATTTTATTAAAAAAGCCCAATAAAAGAGCTACTTTTCTTTGTAAATTCTCAAAAATAAAGAAGATTATTTGCAACGTATGTAATATCTTTGTCTTACCATGAGCACATCATCATACTTATCAGACAGGATAAATAATTTGTCCGAATCGGCTACACTTAAAATGACCAAGTTGGGCCGCGAATTAGCAGCAAAAGGCGTTAATGTAATTAGCCTTAGCGTAGGTGAACCTGATTTCAACACCCCTGAGCATGTAAAAGATGCAGCGAAGAAAGCCCTAGATGAAAACTGGACGCGTTACTCGCCGGTACCGGGATACCCTGAATTGCGCCAGGCAATTGTAAACAAGTTGAAAACAGAAAACAATTTAGATTATGATATCTCTCAAATTGTTGTTTCTACAGGTGCAAAACAATCCCTGTCTAATGTAATTTTGACTTTGATCAACCCAGGTGATGAGGTAATTATCCCAACACCATATTGGGTATCATACTCCGAAATGGTCGTTTTAGCAGAAGGAAAATCGGTATTTATCAATACAGAGATCGACAATAACTTTAAGATTACACCAGCACAATTGAAAGCGGCAATTACACCAAAAACCAAATTGTTCATGTTCTCTTCGCCAAACAACCCTACTGGAACAGTTTACAGCAAAGATGAATTGGCTGCATTAGCTAAAGTTTTCGAAAAACATCCACAGGTATTTATCCTATCCGATGAAATCTACGAACATATCAACTTTGTAGACAAACACGAATCCATCGCACAATTTGAAAGTATCAAAGATAGAGTAATCATCATCAATGGCTTTTCAAAGGCATTTGCAATGACTGGATGGCGTTTAGGTTATATCGCTGCCAACAAAACCATTGCTGCTGCAAATGATAAATTACAAGGACAGACAACCTCAGGTACCTGTTCAATTTCTCAACGTGCGGGTATCGTCGCTTATGAACAAGGATTAGAATCTGTCAACAAAATGAAAGAAGCTTTCGCTCGTCGTCGCCAATTGGTATACGATCTATTGACTGAAATCCCAGGCGTAAGAACAAATCTTCCAGAGGGTGCATTCTATTTCTTCCCTGAAATCTCTTCGTTCTTTGGTAAAAAAGACCAAGATGGTAATGTTATTAAAAACTCATCTGATTTGGCACTGTACTTATTGAATGTTGGTCACGTAGCCACTGTAGGTGGAGATTCATTCGGTAACGACAACTACATCCGCTTGTCCTATGCAGCTTCAGACGAAAGTTTGATCGAAGCTTTAAAAAGAATCAAAGAAGCATTAGGAAAACTAGCCTAATCTCTTATCCAAATATAAAAAAGAGCTCCTCTGAGCTCTTTTTTTATGCAGTTCCAATTTTCCCATACATTTTCGACATAGCCTAAACTCTTATTCGGTCAAATATCATCTCAGCTCCAAAATTTAAGCAGATGCTATCGCTTGAAATAAATATTTATTACATTTACTTCTATGAGTATTTTAACAGAAAAATTTAAAACGCAGCATGACACAGCTCCGTTTTCACAGATAAAAAACGAAGATTATATTCCCGCATTTGATGAGGCTATTCAGAAGACAAAAGATGAAGTCGATGCGATCGTCAACAATCCCGAAACGGCAACTTTCGACAATACTATTGCTGCTATGTCCTACTCGGGGCAGACATTAGATCGTTTGTCCAATATCTTTTTTAATCTCCATTCCGCCGAAACCAACGCCGATCTTGAAAAGATCGCACAGGATGTCGCCCCAAAACTATCTGCTTTAGGCAATGATATCACCTTAAATTTCGATCTTTTCAAACGGGTTAAGGCTGTATACGATCAGAAGGATCAACTGACATTGACGGCAGAGCAAACCACCTTATTGGAAAAATCCTATAAGGATTTTGTACGTAACGGTGCACTTTTAAATGATGAACAAAAAGAAAAGCTCCGCGAAATAGATACCGAGCTATCGCTTTTAAAATTGAAATTCGGAGAGAATGTCCTGGCCGAAACCAATGCTTACCAGCTGTTGCTAACAGACGAAAAAGATCTTGCTGGACTTCCAGAGGGTGCCATAGAGGCTGCACATGCTTTGGCTAAAGCCAACGAAAAAGAAGGCTGGCTTTTTACCCTGGATTTTCCAAGCTATCTTCCTTTTGTCACTTATGCCGACAATCGGGAACTTCGCAAAGAAATTACCCTCGCCGCAGGCCGCAAAGCATTTCAGGACAATGAGTACAATAACGTGGACAATGTCCTGAAAATTGTAAAACTTCGCTTCGAACGGGCCAAATTATTAGGCTACGCAACCCATGCGGACTTTGTCCTTGCCGAACGTATGGCACAAAACCCAAGCAAAGTCACTGAATTCTTAAATGATTTACTCGGAAAAGCGAAACCAGCGGCAGTGCAGGAATTTGCAGAATTATCCCAATTTGCAAAAAACTTGGATGGCATAGACCAATTGGAAAAATGGGATGGTGCCTATTATGCCGAAAAGCTGAAACAAGAACGCTTTAATCTGGACGATGAAAAGCTCAAACCTTATTTCAAACTCGAAAATGTCTTACAAGGCGCATTTGAAGTAGCCCATCGCTTATTTGGCATCAACTTCAAAGAAGTCGATACAATAGATACTTACCACGAAGAAGTTCAAACATTTGAAGTCAGTAAAGACAACGGTGAATTAGTCGCTATCTTCTATGCCGATTTCTTCCCGCGTAAAGGAAAGCGAAATGGAGCTTGGATGACATCGTTCAAACCACAATACATTCAAAATGGCACGCAAGAGCGTCCGCATGTCTCTATTGTCTGCAATTTTACGCGTCCTACAGCATCAAAACCTTCGCTGTTGACCTTCCAGGAAGTAACCACATTATTTCACGAATTTGGACATGCCTTACATGGTATGCTAGCTGACAGCACTTATCCTACACTATCTGGAACATCTGTGTATTGGGATTTTGTCGAGTTACCGAGTCAGGTGATGGAAAACTGGTGCTACGAAAAAGAGGCCCTTGAGCTATTTGCCAAACACTATGAAACTGGTGAAGTGATCCCGATGGAACTTGTCGAAAAGATCCGCGAAAGCGCTTCATTTCTTGAGGGAATGGCGACAATGCGCCAATTAAGCTTCGGTCTATTGGATATGGGCTGGCATGGACAGGATCCAACAGCGATCTCGGATCTGAAAGCATTCGAAGATGAACAGTTTTCCTCGACAAAACTCTATCCCGATGTCGAGGAAAATGCCATGAGTACTGCCTTCTCCCATATTTTCAATGGCGGTTATTCTTCGGGCTATTACAGCTATAAATGGGCCGAAGTACTGGATGCCGATGCATTTGACTACTTTAAACAAAATGGTATTTTCAATAAGGAAATCGCGACCAAATTCAAAGATAATGTTCTTTCAAAAGGTGGCACCGAACATCCAATGGTTCTATACAAACGCTTCCGCGGACAGGAACCTTCGGTTGAACCTTTATTGAAAAGAGCTGGATTGATCAAATAATTGGATTGATCAAATCATAAAAAAAGCTGGATATTACATCCAGCTTTTTTATTAGAAACATAGTTCCATCAGGAACTTCCTTGCCTATCAAAGCCCCTGTAAAAATACACGAGCACTCAGCTAATCAAATGACTTTTTATTTAGCACTGTATTATTACAAGCAACGCCAGGATTTAGCCAATTCTGCAGATTTTATACTGGCCATACCTGATCTTAAACAATATTATAAAAGCATCAATTGTTTTCCATTCAGAATCAAAGTATTAAACAAGAACCGCGCATATCTTGCCGATTAAGCAAAAAAATAGTATCTTTGTAAGACATAATTGGGGTTGACCGGAATTGACAGGATGGAGACGGTTATGTAAGCATGTAGTGCGTTGTTAGTAGAGCACTTTAATCTAAACTTTCAGAATTATAACTGGCGAAGAAAACTACGCCTTAGCTGCTTAAGTTAGACTTAACATAGCTATTTGTCCCGTTAGATCCTGTTCTTTGGTTTAACATTCGGGGCATCGAACAATAGAACTGGCAAGTGTGATGTTGCTAAGCACTTGTGAGAAACAGCAACTACGGCGTACGGTATAGGTAAGCGACTCACCTTCCCTCGCTCGACAATTAAAGAGAAGCTAAACATGTAGAAAGCGTATACAGTACCATGACTGGACGAGAGTTCGAATCTCTCCAGCTCCACTTGACGGGATAATTTTTCAATTATCCCGCTTTTTATATAATCCAAACAGCATTTTCAATTCATTACAAATACAAGATTCCATAGCATACGGAGTTCGATGGATACCATTTTCATAGTATAAAGAGTTGTCGAACACCATTTTAATGAGTTCCTGCTTTCCTAGCAAATCTCAGTTTGACAATTTCAACATTCTTCTTAAATAGGCCTTTCCTATAAATAAGGTCTATTTTGATAGTGGCAGTTCTCGTAGTAACTTTTCATTTAGTTTCCCACAATTATCTAATAGAGATTCTATGATTGACAATATTTACAGAAACAATTTGCGAATTCCATGCTACTTCTCAACCATAATTTTAAAGAGTAAATCTTATCACTGGTCAATATGAATTATGATAATGCTGTTTTTGCCTTTTTAGTAGAAGTCCCCATAATTTCAGTAAAACTAGAAAGGAAATAGATCATGTTAGATTTAAAAGAATTCAAAAATTTAGTTTAATTTATCACACCATTTTTACAATCTAAATATTCTAGAGGACAAAATACTTCTTCAATTTTAAATAACCATTTACTTGTGGACCAAAATCGGAATATATAATTTCTTTAGGAAATTGCATAGGTCTAGAATTTTTTAGTCCGATATAATTAAGTATTCGAATAAAGGTAAACTTTATAAAGGTCGGATATTAAACGCTAATATGTAATCCGATCACCTATCCTTTAAATTCTACGTTTCAGAAGTCTACTTCTTGCCTCATAAATACAGAAGTACAAAACACCTATTTTAGTAGAAACCTACAAGTCTAATCCTGAAATTTTCACAATATCTTTTTCTCATTCCCAAATGGCGTCTATCAATATCTGTATTTGATTTTTTATTTCAATGAAGTCAAAATTGGAACACCAACCAGCTTCTCCTCATTACCTCTAAATATATCATAAATAGGGTATTGAAACAACTTTTTTCGACCAACTACCTTATGACCTACACCAATAGATTAATTTTCCCGACCATTAAACAACAAAAAAATAGACTGTTTTTTATTCCAAAATTAAATATAGAGCAAAAAAAACGGTTTGTATAGTTCGAAAATCCGTTTGTCGAAATTATTTTTTTATCAAAATCAATTGAACGAGTTTCGTAAAATAAATCAGTAAAGCGAAACGATCATGGAAAAATTAACCAAAGAACAAATTGAGCAATTTCTTAAGATAGAAAAAGAAACTATTGCAAGTGCAAACCAAAACAACGGGTCTAATAAGGGGATATTTGATGAGACTGACCCCACAGTTAGCTCAGCTACACAAACTAGCACCATGATATTCTAAGGAATAAATCTGAATGTATTAAGATGGGGAATAATTTTACATGCTTACTTGTTGAAGACGATGTCTTAGGCATTGAAATGTTAGAAGATTATATCAATAGAAGAAATGATCTAACACTTTTAGCTACTGGTACTCAATTATCAGAAGTAGAAGAATTACTGCACAAATATTCTCCATCTATAATTTTTCTCGACCTTATTATTCCTTATGGAGAGAAGAATAACTTTAGCTATGACAAAATCCCAAATGATATAATAATAATAATAATATCAGCGATTCCATTGAGTTACTATAAGAGAGCCATTCCAATCGGAGAAAAATTTGAGCTTTTGAAGCCGATATCATTTGAGAATTTCAGCAAATGCGTAGATCATGTAATCGAAAAATTGAGCCTTGTTAATGAATAAAAAAATTAAGGTTCCCGACTTTTTCATTATTCGAAGTCCAAGATTACCTTACTTCTATTTCAAGCAAATGAACGCTTTTCCGACAGAAGAGAAATTTTGGGAATTTGCTCTAAAACTACTATCAGAATCTCAGGTTCTTGATTCAATTTTTATAGCCAGTGAAGAATTCCATTCACAGCTTAAAGCTGCTATGAGTTCTCCTTTTAATCAAAAAACTAGAGACCTTCTCCCCACCCTGTATAAGTACATTGGTAGAATGACAATTAGGCCAACACCATTTGGTCTATTTTCTGCGATAAGCTTGGCAGCAGTATCCAATGCTAATACGAAACTAATTCTTTCAGATAAATTTGTCTCAAAATTCAGACCTGATCTAAGTGTCTTGGATCTTATAAACAAAACGCTTATAAAAGACATAGCTTCTTTAGGAAGTTTATGCTTATATCCCAATACTACGATATCAACAAAAAAAGACTATCTAACTTATATCGACTTCGATGACAAAACTGAATCACGGAGCTTTACTTGGTCAAGAATTAAATACAATCCGTTAATAAATATTGTTTTGGACATCTGTAAAGAGGGCATGAGCCATCTAAATATTATTGAAAAGCTTGTTGACTTAGGAATACCAAAAGAGAAGTCTATTCAATTTGTTGAGGAATTAGTTGGATTGAAAATCCTCATTCTGGAAACAGAGCCAATAACAACAGCGAATTCTCCACTCAACACACTCTTAAAAATTGAAAGTATTTCCTTTGATACACATTTAGCCAAACCGATTTCACAATTAACGAATCATATCAGACAGATTCAACAAAAAAACACCTCTTTATCTATCCAAGAAATTATTAATTATGAGCATTTGCTACAAAATAAACCTAAAAATTTATTGCAAGCTGATTTAATACGAAAAATAGCCAGTGGAACCATAGATGTCAAATTTATTCATACAATAACTAAAGAATTATTTGAATTGCAAGACTTATTCAAGTTAGATTCGATATCAGATTTAGATATTTTCATAAATAAGTTCAGTACCAAATATGGAGAACAGGAAATACCATTATTAGATGCACTCGATGAAGATTTTGGCATTGGATATGGCAGTAAAAATGAAATTAATGATGAGAATTGTCCGTTGCTCGACGGTCTAGTTGAAAATTATGATGAGGTTCCTCAAGACAAAGATAGATTGATCCAAAATTATTTTGAAAAACAATATATAAAAAATAATAGTCAGAAAAATGTTTTCCAAATCAAAGAAAAGAACCTAAAAGAATATAGAATAGATAAAACAACGGATAAACCTTTACCATTAGGGTTCTATTTACTCGGAAATCTGCTTTCTATCAAGGATGGTTGCGGCACTGATGATCTTAAATTTAATCTTTTAACAGCAGGGGGAATTTCAAGTTTACCTTTGTTGACAAGATTCAGTCACTTAGATACCGATCTAACAAATAAACTAAAAAAATGTGCTGAAGCAGAAGAAGAACTTGCGGGCGAGGCTATTATCGCTGAAATAGTATTTTTCCCGGAAGGGAAAGCAGGTAATATTCTAACGAGACCAAGCTTATTTAAGTATGAAATTCCAATTATTGGACAAGCTGCCGTGGATCAGGACCATACCATTTTATTAAATGATCTATTGTTGAGGATTGTGAATGGAAGAATTGAACTAAGATCCAAAAGGCTAAATAAAGTCATCCTTCCCAGATTAAGCAGTGCCCACAACTTTCACTATAGTATGACAATATATAGATTTCTATGTGACCTCCAAAGGCAAGACAACCCTATCTATTTCGTTTGGGACTGGGGAAAAAAATACAACAGAACTTTTCTTCCTAGAGTAGAATATAAACATTTAATTCTTTCCCGTGCTCAGTGGAGGATAGATAGAGATATTTTTGATGCCATCAATACTTACGACGACAGACAAAAAGCCAATTTTTTGATCACTTCCTACGGATTACCAGAAAAAGTTTTGCTAGTACATGGAGACAATGAATTAATGATCGACTTACGAAATGATATTGGCATAAAAATATTGTTAAAGGAATTAAAAAAGAGGGATCTCATGTTGTATGAGAATATTTACGACTCATTTGAGAGTCCTATCATCGATTCGAAAGGAAATATGGTAACTAACGAAGTAATATTTCCTTTGCTTGGCGATTCTTTAGCTATTAAGACGAAACTATATTATACTGCTTCTAAACACATAGTTAGAAAGTTTATACCCGGTAGTGAATGGCTTTATCTTAAAATATATTGTGGCGAAAAAGAAGGTGACAATATTCTGATTGACCAGATAAAGGCATTTATTTCAACTTTTACAAAGGAAAAATTAATTCAAAAATGGTTTTTTGTTAGATATTACGATCCTGAACCTCATATTCGCATTCGCTTTAAATTAAACAAAGATATAGCGAAATCATACTTAAAGATCACAACATCTGTCCAGAATGTCTTAGGCAAACTGGTTATGGAAGGCAGAATATCACGTATAATCTTCGACACATACGAAAGGGAACTAGAGCGTTATGGGCCCAATAATATCGAGAATTGCGAAAGAATTTTCGAACTAGAGAGTAATATTCTCTTGAATTTTCTTCCAATTGTGAAACAATATGGAGAACATATTCGATGGAAATTTGCAATGGCTTCTACCAACAATTTGCTTTCTGCATTTGGTTTTGAAAGCCAAGAAAAGCTAAATTTTCTTAAAACTCTAAATGAGGGTTTTTATAATGAATTCAATAGGTACCATAAACTCAAATTTACACTCGACCAAAATTATCGGAGGAATTATAAAGAGATAAGCCACTTTTTTAACAACACTATTTACCAAGACGGAAGAATCAAAGCCATCTTGGAGCAACACTTTTTAAAACTTAAATCACTCCATATCCAATGTCTAACAAGTAGCGATTATTTGCTTAGACCAAGGGAAATTGTTGCTTCATTAGTGCACATGTTGCTTAATAGAATATTCTACACTCAACAAAGACAACAAGAAATGGTTATATACCACTTCCTGTGCAAGTTTCTTATTTCTGAAATAAAGAAATCTGATCAGTCGCTACCTGAAACTCCTAATCTTCTATAAAGGTCGTTTCTGTATTGTTTTCCAATTGGTATATCCTGAATGCTTCCTTTCATAACGATAACATTGCCTTCTACTCTTTTTGCAAAATCTAGGTTAACAATATAGGATTTGTGGACTCTAACAAACTGTTTTGCATTAATGAGTGAAGATTCCATATCTATAAGCTTCTTGTAAACATTGTAATTTTTCTCAAGAGTTTCTACCCAGACATAATCTTTGTCTCCCTTTATAGAAAAAACCTCATTGTAAGGAGTAATGATTAAGTGGGATCTATCTTTAATTATTAAATAATCCTTAACTGAAGAGTTGCTATAATTAAGAACAGCCTGTGCCTTATTTACGGTTTTAACCAAACGTTCAACATCAAATGGTTTAAGAATATAATCCAACACATTTAATTCATATCCTGCAATGGCATAATCGGGATTTCCGGTCACAAAAACGAATAAAGGGGGCTTCGACAAACTTTTTAAGAGACTAATACCATTCATATCTGGCATATGGATATCACAGAAAACCAAATCAACGTCTTTAGTTTTTATAAATTTCATTGCATCAAAGGCATTGTCAAAAACAGCAATTGGTTCAATATTCGGTATTTTTATCAATTGCGAAACTAGTAAATCTTGCGCCAACGGCTCATCGTCAATTACAATACATTTTATCATAAAACAAATTTTTAAAGCTTAATTATCAAATGGATTGAGTAAAAATTTCCCACATCTTCAATATCTAAAGTATAGTTATTCAAATAACGAAGGTCCAGCCTTCTTGAAACATTTTTCAGCCCGATGCCACCAGGTATTGGCTTTTCACTGTTTGTGTTGACGCTATTTGATACGACAAAATCCAATTTGTTATCTATCAATTTCAGAGAGACTTTTATCCATGAATCATTCCTACTTCTTTCAGGCCCATGTTTAATGGCGTTCTCTACAAAGGGAATCAAAATAAGGGGCAAAATTTTATAGGGTTCATCAATATTTTCCAGCTCCAACTCGACTTTGGTAGTATTTCCAAATCTTAACTTTGCTAAGTTCAAATAGTCCTGAAGGAATTCCAGTTCCTTTGACAATAGAATCTTTTCATCATTTGTCTGATAAAGCAGGTAGCGCAACATGTTGGACAATCGCATTATTGATTCCGACGTTTTAAGATCTCCTGTTTCTGACATCCTATAAATACTGTTTAGTGTGTTAAACAAAAAATGCGGAGAAATCTGAGACTTTAACATCTCCAATTCCATTGCTAAATTGTCCCTCTCCAAAGCCACAAGTTTATTAGAATCCTCGACTATTACTTTAATCATTTTTGGGGTAAGAGGCACTGAGACAAGCAATAGAAAATCCAAAATGAATACTGGAAATTTTTCAAAAGCGAAAAGCCCCAAATATCCATTATCAAGCCAAAAATGCATATACCTATTTACACGAACGTCAGAAGATGGTACAATATCTTCCAAAAGATCCCAGGCAAAATAGGTCCAAAATAGCCACCAAAAGTATGCAAACACAAAGAAAATTATTAATGGACCTATTCTTCCTTTTGATACCCATTTTGAAATAATCCAGTTTACTGAATAAAAAAGACTACCAGTTACTAAAAGCTCTTTAATTACGAGAAACTTGACATAGTCTCCCGCGAGTCTTTTTAATGTAAGATAATATAAGATTGTTACTAACAGCCAAAACAGAATATGGACTATAATCCTAATTCTTGGTTTATACCACTTTCCCCAAATAATCTCACTTACCATTAATTACGAGCTATAATAAACTGCCAAAACATTTAATTTAGTATAATTTTAGTTACCCTAATGTAAATAAAAAATACATAAAACATTCAATTTAATAAATAATAATAATTATAGCGATAGCATTATAAATAATTCACCGAGGTCCAATGTTCAAAAGTATAGTTCAAATTGTATCTTTAAAAATTATATATAAGGTTTTATTGCCCATATTTATTTTTCATTTAAGCATATCGTCCACCAATATTTGACCGTAAATGCTTAAAAATTAATACCACATCGTAATCCCGAGCTTATGAAAGAAGTTGTTAATATAGAAAGTTGTTATAAAAAAATTATGATTCAAAGATTGTAATGCACAAACCGCATTATTGTAAATTCACAGTCAAATTATAAAATAGTTTAACTTATATTAGAAATAGATTTACCCGTTATTGAAATAATAGTTACAATCGACTACACTTCACCAACAACATTTCCCAATTGTTAGGAATTAAACAGATTACTTCCCAACTACACTCCGAAAGAAAAGTAAAAAGCTTTTAAAATGTATAAAGTATTAGCGAACGACTAAACAACTTCACTTCATTTCACAATCAATGAGGATACAAAATCTTTAGCCGAACGCCAGACAAGTTAATTGAGATAAAACAGAATGATGTTGTGGGGTAATGCGATAGCAAAACTCAAGCCTGAGCATAAAAAAACAATAAACATCTTATTTTCCATGTTTGCAAATAAAAAAAGCGATATCATAAGCCGATATTGGCTAACCTTCACCAAATTAATTTTTTGAGCAAATGATTTAATTTATTAAAACAGGTAATTTTCGAAGGAAGACCTTAAGCTGATGACCAAATTTTATAATACAGTCAAGGGAGTGTAACTCGAACTATGTCATCGGATAATTAACTTAATTCTAAAAGCATCCATCAAGTTTGAGCCTATCCTCAAATTTAATGTAGAATTTGGGATATAATCAAACCCCAGTTGTGTACTGGCATTGTCCACTTTTAGAAATGTCCTTTATTATCCGGAGCATCAACTTCATAAGAGCCTGCGGCGAACTGACTGCATCTTTGGACTTCCTGATTTTACGGATCTGACGCTGCATCCCCCTCAAATAGATTAAGGATATAGATAGTCTTACACATCTGTGCATCATACTCAAAGTAAATAGAGAGATGGCTTAATTATTCAGTCATGATTTAACTGCAATCGGATATTTCTTTCCCCATTTTTCGTCAAAGACCAGTAGATATTCATAGCCTGCCTTCCCTGACAGTATTGTAAACCGGCTTTAGATCTTCAATAAACGCTTTTTTATCCCTTCGGTAATGTAGTGTGTACTTGAGCTTACCTTTCCGACGATTGGCATTAGCGGAGGCCTTACCTTCCTGAAGGTCACTCTCTAGCCCACTATCCATCATTGAATCCAGTAAATACTTCATTTAAGACACCAGAACGCTGTCGTTCGGAGATAAACTTTTTCCATTATAAAGACCTTGCATAAATTTCCTTTTGAAGCGCTCAAAACGGCGAAGCCCTCCTGAGTTCCTTTAAAACAAACACTAACGAAAAATCGAATGGAGTCTTTTCTTTCATGACCATGTCAGTTGAATAATTAAATATAAAAAACCTTAATGAATTATTCCGTTGATAAAGTTTACATTACAGCCTCAGTACACCTGGTAACGAAAGTGACAGAACTTAATGGAAAAATATACCCAATGATGACAACGCTTGCCAAGGAACGAATGATGGTTCTTTAATTGAAGTAGATTCAGCTTATATACAAACGAACCCTACGACAAGCGAGGTTGAACTTACTCACAATTGTCTTATTACATTAGGCGTTCACTCCAATCCAATCTCAGCTGTAATATCACTACCTTTATTCCAAATTAGAATGTATATCTAATTCACGACTATTTGATCTTAATTTTTAACTCGCTCATATTTTTTACATTTCCAATTAACCGATCTGTATTAAAATAAAACAAAAATCTATCCTGCCTAATTTTACTAATAGACTTTAGTTCCATTCTCTTCTTTTCCATTCCTAAAATCCAAGCGATAGCTGGGTCATCTTGCATTCCAAAGTCAGTCTCAGTATCGTCGTTCAGGGAGATATCAGCTTTGATACCTTTGAAATAATTGCTTTCCTTATTGGCATTTTTCAGTTCATACATCCCTAAATAAAGGTCAAACTGCCCTACTGGAATTCCAAATGATCCAACTGGCTTACCATAAGTATATACAGCATAAAGGTTATCCTCTGATACACCTATGACCTGAACATCCATATATGGTTTTAAAATATTGATCAGTAGCTCACTTGCAGATGCAGTTCTGTTGCTTACAATAAAGTAAACTTTTTTTAAATCCGTCAACCCGTCATCTTTATGAAAATACGTTGTATTGGATTCCACACTATAATCAATATCATACAGACTTATCTCTTTACCGTTAATGATAACAGGCCGATTATATTCATCATACAATTTGTAATTTTCCAATATTTTTGATTTCCCATCCTGCATCTTTGCATTATAATGTTCAGTATACATAATCTTTGCGTCTGCATTTTTAGGTGCAACCAGATTCGCTATAAAATCGGCTGTAATCTGATATCCGCCCTGATTGTACCGAAGATCAATGATGAGTTCATTAATTTTTTCCTGTGTAAAAGAAAGAAAAATTGGAGTAAGATATTTTTGCGCATTTTGAATTGGGGTGAAACTATTTAATGCAAAATAGCCAATTTTTCTTTCCCCATTTCTCAATATATTTCGCTTTACCACTGGATTTATCTCATACGAAGCAGCATTTAGACGTACTTCCCGCTTATTAATACCATCCTCTGTCACTTCTAATTTAATGAACGACATAGAAAGTGATTTTTCCCATTGCTCTAGAAATGAATCTTCTGTTAACACATGTTCCCCATTTATGGATAAAACTTGCATACCGCGCCTTAGCCCTGCTTTACCAGCAGGTGAATTTGGATCGACATACAATAAACGGAGAATATTATTTCTAACCACAACAGAAAGTCCAAACGTATTACTCACATTATAAACATCTTGAGATTCTTTTCCTTGAAATTCCCTAAACACAATACCGGAATACTTGGGTCTATTCGGATCTAATGGATTCCATTCATAGAGTTCTCCCATTTCCTCATTTTTCGCATATTGTGTAATTTCAAATATTTCATTCTCATAACACCGAAACTCACTCAAACCCTCATTATAAAACCGCGAGGAGCTGAAACGATCAGCTAGAGGAAGTTGATCGTTCCATAAATATACTCCTTGCGCAAGAAGAAAAACAGAGTCAAGATTTTTACTTATCCTCTGTTGTTCCTTAGACATTTCGGAAATCTCATCACTGTCTTTATTACAGGATTGCATCACACTAAATGTGGCAATGAATATAAAAATATATAGTATTCTAGCCATCTTTAATAACTCTCATTAGACCTGCGAGCATTATAATGGTCAACTACTTTAGGAAGAATACGGTAATTTTCACTTGCTACCATATCAAAATGTGTATAATTTCTAGAAGTTGTTGCGTCAGAACCATATTTTACATAATAGAAAACTCTACAATTTTCAATTAGTTGATCTGCTGTCGGATACTTTAGGATCAAATTATCAGTCCGCTGTGAGGTACTCCAAGAACCCACCCAATTATAGGTACTTTTCGAGCCAAAACTCCGCTCATAATTATAAGTGATAAAAATCGGAGGATCAGTATATTTTTGTGTAGCGACAGGATCTCTATAAAAGCTCATATAAATATCGGAATCTGTAAATCTGGGGTTGGTCACATTTTCATCCTTTTCCCACTTGCTGTTTTTATATTCAATACGAACATAAGGCTTGTCAAAAGGCCCATAATTGATCTGAAAAGGTGCTTCGACCAAACCGTTTCCACTGTTCAGGTAAGCTAGTTGAAAGGCAATAGGGACACCTGGACTTGCCTTGGAATATGTAGTATTAGCACTCAATACTTGAATAAAACCATTCAGGCCTGCAACTGCAACTGCAGGTGAGGTATCTGTACCGATCCCCGTATATTTAACTTTTATCGTCGCTGAATTTATGATATCTTTTTCTTCATTAGTTAATGAGGTACCGATGCCAATCAGATTTTTCAATATTCCAAGTTGCTTATATACAGCATTATACAATTTAGTCGAACTATAAGAAGATTCGATTACCATAATACCCATGCGACCGTAGGTCACACTTTTCACATAGACCGGAGTTACCCCGCCTGTAATGGCCTGCATATCTAGGCCAGTAGGATCAAATAATTGAGTATTATTTTGAGGAACGTCCATATCAATTGTAAAATTGTGCTGGAAAAATTTAATCTTAATAGCAGATGTTGAAGTAATCAAGTGATTCTCTCCCTGTTGAGTAGTATTTGTGTTAATCAAGAATGCATCTAACCCCTTATTGAATCCATAGATAGTCTTTAATTCCTCATATACGCGAAAAGTATCCATTTCCACTATTAAAGAAGCTGCCCCCACTTCACCGGGATTTGTATTCTCTAAATCCGTCAGTGCAGCATTGTATAATGCCGCTTGAGAAGTTGGACGAGGTAGACTGGTTCGGGCAACTGCGGAACCAGAGACAGGCATGGAAGTAGATATGGTAATCGGGCGGATATTATTGGAAATCCCTGTTAGCATCTGTGGTGAAAAAACACCTTCAATACTCTGCCCCCTTAAGATGGCGCCTGGATAAATATTAAGTCCCATTGATTGGTCTGAAATAGTGAACATCTGGGATTTATATTTCTGATAGAAATATAGTTTATTTGGATCAGAGCTTGGAGCGTTACTACCATTAACAATGATCCCTGGACCGTCTTTATAACCTCCTGAACCCGCTTTAGGTTTAAACGGATTATCTTCATCTGGTGGTATAGTCACGTCTGCTCTTTTCCCTCCTGATGATCTTTTGGCGGACGAATTATTGTCTGGATTAGATTTTGAACTGACTGTAAAATCTTGGATCTTCGGTATTCTCAATTGATCCAAAGCTTGTTTACCGTTTGCACCGTTAAAGTCCGACTCCAGTTTTGAACAACTGGCTACTAAGAATAACATCAGTAACAAAGGAACATTCTTAATGATCCTTTGCAAAAAATAATTCATTCTACTTTTCATATTTTAAGATTTTATAAGCATAGGTCTTCCTGGCATCCAGGGAACATGATGCTATTGGTTAAAAAAAGTGTTATTGATTAATTTAGATCTTTATTACAAACCTTAAATTCTTTATTTGTAGATTAACCACCGAGCGGCATTCCATTACCTATTGCCCATTTTCGGGTTCTCTTCTCTTTTAACTGCCCCTTTTCATCATAGATACTATAACTAGCGCTTACCACATTATTCTGAATATTATAATCGGTAATTTTTATGGAGTAATCTGCCGGAATGCTATTTGTCTCTTTTAGGTTATCACGCCAGACCACAGCCTGTTTTCCTGCCCATTTATCCTCTACACTAGTGACAATTTGCATCCTACCCACGTAGCCGTCATTTAAGAACAGCATATATTCATAGTTGTTAATAGGAATATTCCATAAATTACCAGAAGGATAGTGAGCATCAGAAGCATCTATATCCTTCGTATAGCGAATTGAAAAGTCACGTTCATAGCAGACCAACTGCGTTCCCCGTTGTCCGAGCCCCATATTACCTCCACCTCTGTTAAGGTCTTTTTCGGTACCTTCTCTTACTAATAAACCATTTTCATACCACTGAACTAATTGATTGTCCAGAACTTTATAAGTCCAGTCTAGGGGTTCTTCAACTTTATACTTCTTGGTATAAAATTTCTTACTTTCCAGATCTATATTGGCCAAAAGCTGAATATATTTTTCTTGTATATCTAGGTTATCGAGCACAATCCTTAATGAAAGCGTGGCATGATTGGCATTTATATATTTACTGGGTGCTACTAAATAAGTAAAAAGCTTACTCGAGTTTTCAGGAATCTCACTTGATTCTATAGTCGGGCAAACTTCTGAAAAAATGGTCTTTCCGTCTTTATTATTGACTCTGATCTCTAAATTATTGTCCAACGTATTTACCACATAGTATTGGTTACCCATACTGTCCGTTTTAGCATCGGTTCTCCACTTTTCGTTTTTCTTCTCAAGAACATCTGGAGTATCTTTCTTACATGAGAATAAGAAGTATACCATTAGTAAATACATACTTAATAACCCTAAACTCTTTTGTTTATGTGCAGCATTCATCATAAAATATATTTAATGATCAATTTTAAACGTCGTTTTAAATGATGAGTTATCTTTTAGATATTTTGCCGTATAGAAAATCGGCACACCTGGATCACTCGCTGTAAATGTACCTACGTTCTGTGCGATAAAATCAGAGACACCATCAGGACTTGGATTAATCAGTAACTGGATCACATTATTTCCGATGGTACTTCCCAAAAGATAGATCGTTATACGACAACCGGCAAAAAGATTCGTTTCTTCCTGTGTGTAGGATTCCGTAGTTTTTTTAAGAATCTTTTTTACCATCTTTTCAAAAGCACTTTTCATCCCATAACTATTGTTGTTAGATTCAAGTACCAATAGTCCGAATCTACCATAAGTTACGGAATTAATATATACCGGAGAAATTCCATCAAATGCATTGGCAGGAATAGAAGCCATATCAATCAACTCATTAGCAGCAGGATCAGACATCGTATAGGTAAAATTCTCCACCGTATAACTAGCCATAAATTTAGTGGAATAGTAGGTTCCGCTTGAATATGAATCGAAATTTGTATTGGTCGAAGAAAATAGCTTATGCTGATTTACATTGTAGCCAAAAGCATATTTCACTTCCTCATATTTTGAAAATGCAGCAAAATAGTCAGCGTAATTGAGTATCGTATTACCTGAAAAATCGGGTGCCAACAGTGCATTTCGTAAAAATATCCGGCTATTTGAAAGACTTGGAATAGAAAGAGTGCCAATTGATAAACTGGAAGGAAATGATAATTGGACACTGATCGGTGCAGTTTGATAACCGGAAAAGGTTTCAAATTGATCCGATGCTATTGACGCAGCCTTTAATAGTGAACCAGGATAAATATAACTTAGATTCCCCGGTGTCACAACCATCTCATCAGATTCATAAAATGAACTCGTTCCAGCCCCATTTGTCCATACACTATCCCGAAGATGTATCATGCCCGCAGTTTTCTTACGGTCAAACACTGTTTTGATGTCAACATTTTTATTTCTAAGATCAACAATATCCAGGGGCGCAATACGTAGTTTGCTAAAATATTCCGCTAGGAGTTTCCCATCGCCTTTTTCAGTAGGCGATGGTTTCTGAATTTCCTCCTTTTTACATCCTATAAATGAAAAGAGGAAAAAAATGGCCATGATAATTTTGACTCTCATACCAAATAAATTTAAATGACCTAATTGGCAATATTAATCTTGAACTGATTCCTAAAGGTGGAAAAATCATCGAGATAGTTTAACGAATAATAAAGAATATCCCCCGGACTATCTTTAGTAAAGCCTCCATTTCCCGCCAAAACTTCTGCAAAACCTGTTAGACCGGTCGTTATTGCCTTAACGATACTCTTCCCATCAGCTCCGATTATATACACTTTCATCCGCGAATTATTTATTGTAGCTTTCTGCTCATTTGTTAATCGTAGGCTCAATGCTGCGGAAAACGCTGGTCCTAGACTGTCTGCCGACGAAACATTTAACATTTCCGCGGATAATGTTAATGCAACATTAAGCGTTTTGCTAACCATGCTGTAAGAAGAATCTGACTCCATGATAAAAATCCCCTTTCTTCCGTAGGTTACTGAACTGACAATTACAGGTCTGATACCATTGAAAATAGAATAGTCAAAATTGCTCTTGAGGTAAGGCTCATAGATCGGTGGTTCGATAGCTATAGAAAAGTTCTCTTGTGTAAATTCAGCTCTTACTATAGTTGTTGCAGTTGAATTACTAAGGGTATCCAGATAATTAACGGTTAAAATTTTAGCAAGATTCAGATTTGCACCAAAAGATTTTTTAAGTTCCTCCGTTTTTCTAAATTGACTTTGTTCGTAAGTAAATGATTGGATCTGGTTTCCTGCGGCCGAACTCAATGCAGCACGTAGATAACTAAGATCTTGTATTTTCGAAGGTATGACAGTCCTATAAATACTGTCGGTCGGGAAATTGGCGTACATCGTGATCGGATTTCTATAAGTAACTGGTACAAAAACCGGATTCACATTGTCTACATCAATTGCCGTCTCCCCCTTTAGTATAGCACCCAAATATAATTTTCTTCTCGTTTCTTCAAGAACCGCAGGAATATCTGTGGTCTCATAGAATGAAGTCTTTCCTGCATTGTTGGGCCAAATACTGTCTCTGAGAAATGTAAGGGAATTTTGTTTGCTCTTTTTTGTAAAGCCTTGTATTCCTGCCGTATCAAAACTTGAAAGGTTTATCTCGGTAGGTTTAAATGTGTAAGTTTTCAGACCTTTAAGTCCAGAGTTAGGTTCAATGGTTCCTCCCGGAACGAGGTCTTTGGAACATGAAGTGATTAAAACCACAAATGATGCTATTAAAGCAATACAATTTAGTTTCTTTTTCATAATCGGTAATATATAAAGTTTAAAATTGGACAATTCATACCCAAACTTTCCCCTCTTCTTTTACAATATCACCGATATATCATTCCCCTTATGATGTTCAGTTAAAATAAAAAGTAGCAACTTTAAATACTTTCATTTCGAATTATAAAAGGTCTTCTTTCCCTAATTATTGATAATTCTAAACCATATTTTATTAATCACCAAATTAATTCTACAAACGACATTTTGACCTATACAAACACACCAATTGACACGACGAAAAATAAAGGAATATATAATATTACATTTCTCACAACATTAAAATTTAGTTAAACAAAACAGGCAAATAAAATTATATGGGATTTTCCTAAGTAATTCTATTTACCAATTTTTATCTTCTTAATAAGCTCTAATAAAAGCACTAAAGGTTCTATTGAACTCTCCTGAGCTCCACAAACAAAAAAGCCTAACTTACGTTAGGCTTTTTTGTTTATTGCACAATGCCTTTATAAACCGCATCCCGCAAAATACCAGCTTCCGTGTCCCCTGCATATTCCCAATACATCGCACCGAGCAGCCCCGTCGTGTGTACGTAATCGCATTTAAGTGCAATCGACTCTGGCGTTTCATAGGTCAACACAAACTCCCCTTTATCGTTGACAAGATAATGTGCTTTCGCTTCATCGTCCCATTTCTGCTCAAATCCCTGCAACGAAAGCAGATCTTTATAATCGATAAAACCTTTGACTTCAGTTTTATTACCACGGCCATAGAATGGAATTCCCAATACCAATTTTTCAACAGGCATCCCTCCTTCAACATGGGCCTTAACGGCCTCCACGCAAGTGGTATGTCCTGATAAGGGTGAACGGTGCAAGCTCGCATGATGATAAGGCGGATGACCCGAATCATAAGTCATGATATTTACAAAATCCACCTCTTTTTTAATCTTATCAAAGGCGATATACTTACCGTTCGCAACCGACGCCAAGGTCAACAGTCTCTTCTTACCAATAGCTTTCCGGATATCGTGCATGAGTAAGGTGAAATTTTCGGTATCGGCTAAAGAGGACGAAATCCCGGCAGAAGAATTTGTCGGGTATTCCCAGTCAATATCTATACCATCAAGATTAAACTCCCGCACCACACGCAAGCAGTCTTTGGCAAACTTTTGTCGATTGGATTCATCAGCAGCCATTTCGCTAAACCGACCGCTTCCCCAGCCGCCAACAGACAACAATACCTTTAGATGTGGATGTGTTTTCTTAAGATCCGTAATGGCCTTCAGCCTGGATTCATTATCTATACGCAAGCCATCAAAGCTCTCGTTGACATGTGCAAAAGCATAATTGATATGGGTTAGATAAGCAGGATCGGGCATCACTTTGGACCAGGAAGTGACATAGGCAATAACAACTTTTTTGTTTTTTGCTCGTGCACGACTTACACTAGGGTACAATAATAAAGTCAATAACAGAACAGTGAAGATCTGGCTAAGTATTGATTTCAATTTACATTCCATATTTGCAGTTTTGTTTGTTTTTTGATGATATTGGACTTCCAAAAATATAATTCAGTTAAAGCATGCAAATTTGATGCTTAGGCGCTCGCTAAAGTTTCAGATAAATATGTAGTTTCTTAAGCAAGATCGCATACCACAACATCGCAAAAGCCCAAAGCAATGAACCAGCAATAGCTAAGCCCATATGTCCCGATTGTTTATAAAAGAACAATGGAAGATGAAAGCCCCAACAGACAAAGTAGATCAGATCGGGTGCAAGATAGGTCGTCAATGAGTTCTTTCCAGCCTCTTCAAACAATCCTATCCCGCGATGGTAGCCTTTCACATCAATAAAATAATATATCGGGATCAAAAGCAATACACTAATCCCACTACAGACCAATGCCCAGCTCGGTGTACCATGGATTTTGGATAAAATAAACCAAAAACGCAAGACAAAACCTGTAACTAGCCAAATCATACCAATAACCAGCAAAAAACGCAACAATACCCGCGGAGTGGCCGCATATCGTTTCATAAGCATACCTATGATTGTTCCGGCCAGCACAATACAGGGTATATTGCCAGCTAGAAGAACCTGTAAATATCTTCCGATACCAGGGAATTCAACTTTAAATTCCGTTTGGCTGAGAATATTGAGTACCAAAAACAATAACCAACCACACACAAGCACTATTATCCTTCCCCTACATAATAAGAAAATAGAAGTCGCGGCAAAATATCCCCAACCAATCAGCCCCAAAATCCCCCACCACCCTACTTCCAAGCCTTTCCCATCCGACGCTTTGAAAATATATATGAGATAAATAATCCCCATGATGCCGACTACACGCAACCCCTTATAAATGGATTGATATTGCATATCTTTCGGATAACGATTCCAAATCAGAAAAACGAATATATACAGCAGTCCTAGCCACAACAGATGTGACATCCCCGTCAAATTAGGAGATACACGTGTACCATTTAGAATCAACACGCCAATCAGCAGCAAACTCAATGTTCTCAACAGAACATGTACAAAGATTACAGTTGTCGATGAACCTATCTTTTCCCTGGCCGCAACAGCATATGGCACCGCCATACCAACCATAAAAAGAAATCCCGGAAATACCCAGTCCGCTAAACCCATCCCGTCCTCTTCTGCTTCCGTGTGAACCAGCCATTTAGGTACACCGGGTATAAACAAGTCATTGACAAATAACATCAGGAACAGCGTGAAACCACGCATAACATCCATTGAACGGATTCGGATTGTAGGTACAGCTTGCAATGCGTTCATAATTGGTTTTATGTGTAAAAAAAATAGCTATCAGCGTAGCTGCTTAACCAACCTCTTCCCCAGATTCTTCTTAGATAGTTTTTTTAGTGATTTTATGGCGACCGGAACTTGGTAAAGAATTTCCGAATAGCTGAACGAATAGATAGACTATTTCGCTAAGATTTATCATCAAAAACGATGATGGTTCTTTATTTGAATAATCTAAGATGAAAAAAAAACACCAATATATAGTGAAATAATTGTTCAAATTAGTGTAAATTTTACTCATAAAACACAGAAATCATGCAATTTACCCCAGTTTCCCGTATAAACCAGACAGAAGTACAACAAGAAATGTCACACATGTATAAATTGTTACTTTTTATGAAGTGTAATTGTATTGCATATCAAAAGCAATTTATCTAAGTTTGGCAAAAACAAATTTACATACAGCCGATCTTCATGAAATTCATTCTTTTTATCTGCTTATTATTCACACCACAGACTATCTTCGGACAGAATACCAGCGTCATCAATAATGAATCCACTCTTTTTGAACTTGAAAACCCAAATGGTAAAATTGATTTTTTAGTCATTGATCCTGCTCCAAAAAGTAAAAAGCCCCTATTTTTGTTTTGTCAGGGATCGTTACCCTTGCCGCTATACTTTAATTATAAAAAAGAAGGTTTAAGTCTTTTTGGGGGAGGATTAACTAACTTTAACTATCATGATATTATTAAGTCGTATCATCTTGTCGTGATTTCCATGCCAGAAACTCCTGTTATCGTCGATGAATCTCAGCTTAATGACTCTTATTGGTATTATGGTGACTCAAAAGATAAAAATATCCCGAGTATAGCTTATCAAAAGGCAGACTATCTAGATAATTATGTAAACCGAGCCGTCGCAGTATTAGATTATCTTAGCGGACAACCTTGGGTCGATAAATCACAATTAGTTGTATTTGGCCATTCCCAAGGTGGGCATGTAGCGGCCAAACTAGCAAATAGGTATAAAAAAATAAGCAAACTGGGCCTATCAGGAATGAATTTGTTTGGACGAATAGACCAAGATATACGACAAGCTAAACGCGATGTACAGAAGGGAAAAATAACCTGGCTACAGGCAGAGCAAAAAATCGAACGAACCTATGCATTTTATAAAGATGCCAACGATCCAGAAAAATTAAAAAACAATCCCAATTTACGTTCCTGGAAGTCATTTTCACAACCCGCTATTGATGAACTATTGGCCTTTAATAAACCAATCTATCTCGTATTCGGTACAGAAGATATTGTATCTGAATTAAATGACCTGGTGCCTCTTTATTTTATAAGAAATCACAAAAACAACCTGACTATAAAACGCTATTCTAATCAGGAGCACAATTATTTTGATGTTCAGAACGATGGTCGGCCCGATTACGACAAGCCCCATTGGAACGAGGTTATGAATGGATTTTTAGCTTGGGCATTAGAGCCAAAACAAACAGCAAATAACAATTAAACAGTACAGACCATGAATCAATTAAAATTTCGTGACGCATCACAACAAGATTTACCGCGCATTGTAGAAATATACAATTCGACAATTGCCTCCCGCATGGTCACAGCAGATACTGCACCTGTATCTGTTGCCAGTAGACAAAAATGGTTTGACGAACATAACGCTTCAAAAAGACCCTTATGGCTGGTAGAAGATGAAAATAATCAGGTACTTGGCTGGGTAAGTTTTCAATCGTTCTATGGTCGTCCAGCTTATGATGCTACGGTAGAAATCAGTATCTATCTGGACGAACAGCAGCGAGGCCGAGGCTTGGGTAAACAGATTCTCCAGTACTGCATTGATAAAGCGCCAAGTTTAGGTGTACATACCTTATTGGGATTTATCTTTGCACACAATCTTCCAAGTATCGTATTATTTGAAAAAATGGGCTTCAAGGAATGGGCAAACTTACCCAATATAGCAACCTTAGATCAGGAAGAACGTAGTCTAAAAATATTAGGTATACGGATTAACTAATAAAGTGTTTGCCGACTAACGTAGAGGTTATCAAAATACTTCAACGACAACAATCAAGATAAAGCCCAGTTGATCTCAGCTCACCTGGGCTTTTATAGTAAAAGAATCAGATCGAAATTGTTAGTAAGGGAACATCCAGCCCCGACGCCATCATACGCGTTTTACTACGGTGGGTCAATGAGCTCCAAAAGCCATACTTATAGGGGATCATAACCAGCAGATCTGTACTACTTTCCCTGACCTCGTCCCGGATGGCTTTCACAACCTCATTGGATGTTACATTTTTGTAGTAATAACTTACGATTCCCATCACGTCGTTGATAGCTTCCCGTGTTTCTTTTCCCTTCTCCTCATGCAGCTGCTCCACTGTTTTACGAATATTGAGCACCTCCAGTACCGCACCGAACTCAGCGGCAAAATCCTTTACTTTTTCAAGAATTTCCTTTTGTACACCACGAACAATATCACAGGCAAAAAGAATATGTTCCAGACCCGTAAATTTTGCGCCCAGCGGAACTGAAAGGATAGGTATTTTTAATTTACTGATTGCTGCCGTCGTGGTATTACCAAGCATGTCCTGATCAAAGGAACGTTTGGCCATTCCCATCACCAACAAATCGGCATTCGTCTCATGGATGCACTTGGTGATCTGGTCATAAAACAAACCTGCAGCGAGATAAGGAATAGTCAAAACACCACTTTCGGCCGTAATCGCCTCGGCTTTATGTCGTAAAACCTTACTTTGATGTTCAAATATTTTGAACATAGAATCGGGAGAAAGTCGAGCGTTCATCGCATGAATGGAAGGATTTTGAAGAGAAAATAAAACGAGCTCGTATTCTTTTCCTGCAAAAACTTCCATAATAAACTTTAAGGCGTGTTCGGCCTCTTCAGCGTAGTCTGTGGCAACAATAATCCGTTTCATATGGTCTAATTTAATTCAATAAAAAATCCCTTTTTATTACATTCAAGTTAACGAAAAATAATAAATCTATCAAACGGAGAATTGTCTCAACAGGGTCAATTTTCTCCCGATTTTTAGCTATTTTAAGTAGCTTGCTTTTACAAAAGAAGCCTTTTTCAAATAATCGATACTTTGTTGTAAACCCGTATAAATATCATTACGTGTTTCTTCCAGCTCAACAAAGATATATTGCAAGCCAGCAACTTTTGAATTGTTAAAAATTGCATCAAAACCGACCATGCCACTTTGACCAATTTCACGGTGATCTTTTATATGCAATGCCTTAAATCTGCCGGCATATTTATTAAAATAGTCAACTGGACTTACTTGTCCCATGACCGCCCAATAGACGTCCATCTCGAAAAATACATTCTCGGGATTTGTATGCTCTATCATATAATCGTACATCACTTTATCTTCCACTTTTCTAAACTCGTGTGAGTGGTTGTGATAGCCATATACGATTCCTTGCTGGCGGCATTTGGCGCCCACCGCATCCAGATAACGGCATTGCGTTTCTAGGTCTTTAAGTGTTTTGGGCACATCCATCCAAGGCGTAACGATATATTTCATTCCTGCAGCTTTGTGCGTAGCAATACATTCATCCCACCATTTTAGCGATTCAGTAAAATCTCCAGAGGCAAGCTCTTGTTCCGATAAAGTCTTCGTCGCATGTGATGAAATCACTTTCATCCCAGCCTTTTCTACTTTTGCCTTAAACTCCTGTGGGCTTAAGTTATATAATTTACCATCTTTGTATCCAGCGGCTTCCACGCCTGTATACCCCAATGCTGAGATCTTTTGTAGAATCTGGTCGAAATTTGGATTTTTCCCTATTTCTTCGCGTACAGAATATAACTGTAGACCAATTTCCTTTTTTGCAGCTTTTTGCTGTGCAAATGTTGGACTCACTGCCAACATCATACATCCAGCTACCAATGTTCCAATAAGAGTTCTTCTTTTCATTTAGTGCTCAATTATTTATTATAGACTTCGTTCAACGCAATTATAATGTAAACACAGCGTTTACAGGTTGTTTAGGTTTATCGCGTTAAATGTAGCTGCAATGTATGCAAATACTCGAAAAAACGCAATGCTTTTCCCGTTTTATTTGTTCACACCACATGCTCAGCACCATAAACGTACTTTCATAGAAATTAAAATAAGTCAGATTCAACGATTTGTCACCCAGCGCTGTTCTATTCATAATAACAAACAATTTGAACGATGGAAAATAAATATGATACCCCCGAACATAGCGATCAAAAACAGGAGGAAAAATTACCGAATGTAGCTGTCGAAGAAAAAGATGATGAACCCGCAGGTCGAAATATTAAGCGCACGCTTATTATCGCAGTATGTGTATTGATCGTATTTTATCTGATCTACTATTTTATGAGTGGACGATAACAACAACTTACCAGGGCTCCGGTTGAACGAGATACAGAATTGATTCTTAGAAACCGAAGCCTGGATTGTTGACGATATCATCTTCAATTATTTTTCATTCCTATGTTGTATGTCAATAGGCTATTCTTAGGCTATCTACATAGGCGGGTGACGCAGGGTCTGAACCTCATCTAGGCTCAATATATTTGTTATAACAAATATATAAATAAAAAATATCTACAGCAAAATTTTAAATAAAATAATGAATTATATTTTGCGCAAATTATCATTCAATTCGTTGTATGACGGATCAAGACAAAGTATTGCTGGAAACCATTGGTTTACGCTTTCGTGCCAAACGAAATGATCTGTACTATTCGCTACGCGATCTATCGCATTTAACAGGTATTTCAACAGGAACACTGAATGGAATAGAAAAAGGAAAGGATCTTACCCTTACAAATTTTTTAATTTTATGCCAAACCCTGGAAATTCAACCGAACACATTCTTTCAGCATGAGATCTCCTTTCAGGCCCCTTACTCACTGCCGCCTGATGCACAGGAGAGAATTCTGCTAAGCAAAAAACTGGATGATCTTGTCTATCATTCCGATTTTTTCCACACCGCGCGACGTGTTTCTGAAGTTCTTTCCCAACTGGGAATAGATAAAAGCCAAAGCAATAAGTTCTCTGTTTACCTCACAAGCTACTGTGAAGAAGGAGCTTTAGTTTACGAGCAGCATGGCAATTATAAAACCTATCTTAAGAAGGATTAAAGTGTAACCCACTAACCTTACTTGCTTAATTCCCTAAAACGGTTCGCCCTTCTGAACGTTCCCAAATCATTAAATCGAACACCATATTTACGCAGGATATCCTGTGCTTTTTTGCGCCCGATATGCCGGACGTAAAAGGTCTCATTGACAACAAAATGATGAATACTATGTGTCCAGCCAAAAAAGAAACAGAACAATTGCATCGGAAAGGTCCACCAAACGGTCAGTACCTGCGTCTGTTCAATGACGTTGCCCGCTTCAACATCGCCAAAATAATGCATGTTTGATGTGATAAAATGCAAACAAAATTGGCGCAATAGATTTGGTAAAAGAATAATATAAATTAGACCATGAAGACTTATTAACATGTTATCAACATACTGTGGAAAACTCAAATCTAACCTAAACATTACATTTAACCAATCCATTAGCAGATCTGCGAAATAGAAATATAAAACCACATGTGCAAAAATCGTCACGGGAACAATGCTCAAAAACATAATTCGTTTTAGTTTTGAAGAAGTCTCCAATTTTAGATTTCCATTTTTTACTTCCTTATCCATGTCATTAAACATCCGATGGAGACGAAAGAGCCCTCCCAATACAACATCAGGTGTTGTCAGCAGACGTTTAATTGACCAACGCTCACCATTTGTCACACTACGCTCTTCAACATCGTGCAATGTACCCGAAAACTTATGGTGATGATGATGCAAGGTTCTGCGAATCCAAGGATTGACAGTCAGTGGCCTTAAGATCCAGACACTAAAAAGCATAAAATGATGAACCACTTTGTGTCTTTTAAAATAAAGCCAATGGATCAGATCATGCTCTATTTCATGCAATACGCCCATAAAAAATGCATTGCTAACAATCATAAGCCAAGTCGGCACAACTGCGCGATACCAAGCGATCGATACAACCACAATGGCTAGGATTGCGATTGCAAATATGAGCATCCCAATGCTGTTCTGACGTTTTAATATGGGGTATATTCCTTTAAGCTGTTGATAGGACTGATTTATTTCCCTCCTGATCTGGCTTGACTTTTCCTGATGTGTCAATTCGATGTGATTTTTTTGGTAAAAATAGGGATTTTTTCGTGTACTTCTCCTATACTAAGCCCTAGGAACATGAGCATCGAGGTCTTTCACAAAAGAAGTTCGCAAAAAAATATTTCCGCACGCTGTAACAAAACGAACTGATCGAATACTAATAAATTAAAATCAACATATAAACATAAACAGTCATGGAAAAGAAATCAATTTACAACTGGAAAAATAATTTATTCGGAACAAAGTCTACCCTCTATTGCAATGAAGCTGTGATTGGTAGCCTTAAATCCATTGATTGGAATCTAGATGCTCATGTTTCTATCCATAAAGACGAGTATCGCTTCATAAATAAAGGACTTTTCAATCCATATACAGAGATTCGAAATCAAAACAATGACCTTATCGGTGATATTGAATACAGTACCTGGACAAGTAAGGCTACCATTAGCCTGATCAATAAAAAATATACATGGAGCCCAAAAAATATGTGGATGACCGCATGGCAAATCGAAGATGAACAAGGAAAAATTGTAGAAATCAAACCATCTTCACTATCTGATGGCGGCAAAATAGAAAGTTGCGAAAACAGTGAATTGATCTTATCTATAAGTTTATATCTGCAAAAGCGTACTGCAGTTATGTTTTCTATGCTCGCCCTAATTCCCCTATTTACCTTACTACTCTTTTAATGTAGCAGCCAACTTCTAATACATAGCAATCCAAGCAGATCTTTTATCGGGTCTGCTTTTTTTGTGCAATCCAACGTGTTATCAATATGCTATCTTTTAAACAAATAATTCTTAAATAACAGGGACTTTATACGTACTTTATAGGGACCTCATTCGGATGAAAGCGTTTCAACTCCCTATTAGTTCCCTAGAATGTAACAGTTTACTTACAATAAATTAAGATATTGGTATAAACTTATCCACCACTTGTACGTTAGTAAAGCCTATGAACTTTAATTGAATACTATGGCAAATGTAAAACACGGTATAAACGGTCCTCCTTCTGGTAAAGTCGGGGCAGTTGTTTTTTGTAAATGGAAAGAAATCAACTATGTCCGATCTCTTCCAAGAGTGAATAAAAGAAGGCCGCTTTCGGATAAGGAAGTTAACAACCGAAACAAATTTGGACTTATGCAGCAATTCTTAAGTCCCTACAAAAAAGTTATACGGCTGGGCTTCGCAAACTACGCCAAAAATATGACAGCTTTTAATGCGGCTATGTCCTATAACCTTCAACATGCCATACAACAGGACGATGATGGTTTTCACATCAATTATGATCAAATCGCCATAAGCAGAGGACTGGATGCTGAGATTACTGGAGCGTTATTTCAATTGCAGGAAGAAAATATTCATATAAACTGGGAGTTAAAAAACCCACAAAAGCTCATGGATGAAGATCTAACATATTTTCGAACCTTAGTACTGCTAGTTCCTGAGAATTCGATAAACGCTTCACAAGGTGTTTTACTCGAAAACTATATCACGGATTTAAAAGAATCTATTCGCTTACCAGCAATAACCCACAGCGATATATATCATCTATATTTGGGATTTATTGCTGGCGACGGGACAAACCGGAGCATGAATAGCTGTTATCTGGGCAATATAAAATTAGAAAGGAAATAAAGGTATTCATGGCAAGACAATTCATTAAAAGGATAAATAAAGAAATTCAACAACAAAAATACAATACACTTAATTACAATAAGATAACAACATTTTAACACCGAATTCATGTAAATATGCTTACTTCGTATAAGCGATGTGATTTACAATCGATGGTTTCAACAGCCACATCAATTTCGGCCATGAAGCCAATCGTCTTTATATCTAGTAGGCATTTGGTTACCCCCTCAGCAATCCTCAACACATATCCATGTGCAAGCCCTACTACTTTCTCTATTCAGTTCGGCAAGCTCATACCTTGCCGAACATTCTAGTGTTCATCCGACCAGAACGCTTCTAAAGTACTTAACTACCGAAAGGATCTGTCTTTTTCTCTGTTTTTACAATTTTAATCAGATGCTCCAGCGCATTTTTCAGACGTTTGGCATCATCTTCTGTTTGGATTGCCCATAAAATTTCATCCGTGCTTGGCGACGACTTGAATCGAATCTGATACCCTGATTTTACCCTGGCAATGACAAGTACATCTGATTTGGCAATATCGCTTCGAAAATGCTGGCCACTGGAAAGAAAGACTGTCAGCACTCTTCCGTCTACCGTCACCGTATCAATTTTTGTATCCTTATAATGATAAGCTACTTTATACAGCTTGTTAATATAGGCCATCGTCTGCTGTTTATTCAAACCGGCGTTTTGGGCTACTGTAGGTATCGCAATACCAATCGCCAAAAAAAAGCACAAGAAGAAATTCTTCATTTATTTATTATTTTTTATTCCCGCATATTTTGCCTCACTATCGACAGCCTGATCGATTCCTTTACACGTGACCTCTATTCACCAAAAAAGCCATCCAATTCATCGCCTCATCCAAATAGCGTGTAACATCAGTCACAACAGCAAAATACGTTCCTTTTATTTATGGCCTAAAAATATAGATTTTATTTACTTTTTTGTCTATGATCCCAAAAACTAAAGTATTTTCAGCAGCAGCCTTTCGATTGCATTTGCTGAAAATACTTTTGGATATTCTTATCTTAATTTATTCCTTCGATCTCGATAAGTCCCGCGCATTTTCAGCCATACGGATAAATTCAGCACGATAACCTTCTTCATCTTTTCCTTTAGAAGCTTTTGCACGCACGATCAGCTGGTCAAAATTGGCCTTTTGCTTAAAATCAGAGTCCCGAAGTAGTAAACCAAGTTCCGCTACCGCAGTTACAAAACGAAAATCTTCACTCACAGTGTTCAACTCCGTTACCGCAGTTCCTACCACCTTTTGCTGCAACTTACTTTTCTCCCCTCCAGGCTCCTTGTAGCGAAATTTAACTGTTGCCAGTTCAGCATTTCTCCGTCCAGCTACCTGATTTGCATGCTGTTGATATTTTAATGGATCTACCGTTCCGACCATTCCCGACTCAATACCGACAGGTACAATTTCATACAAGGCTGTCACCACATGGCCTACCCCCATATCACCGCCCATCTTTTGATCATTATTGAAATCCTCAGCCTCCAGCAAGCGGTTTTCGTATCCCACCAAGCGATAAGCTTGCACATAAGTTGGATTGAATTCGACCTGAATCTTGACATCTTTTGCAACAGTAAACAACGTTCCCCCAAATTCGGTCACCATCGCCTTCCGCGCTTCAGAAATATTGTCTATATAGGCATAATTCCCATGCCCTTTATCTGCCAGGATTTCCATCTTACTGTCCTTCAGATTCCCCATGCCATAACCAAGTACCGTAAGGAAAACGCCTGATTTACTTTCTTTGGCAATCAGTTCTTCCATCGATTCGTCACTGCTCTCCCCAACATTGAAATCGCCGTCACTAGCCAAAATAATCCGGTTGTTTCCACCTTTGATAAATTGTTGCTTCGCAATTTCGTAAGCCTTCTTAATTCCTGCAGCACCAGCAGTACTTCCGCCGGCTTCGAGCTCTTCGATAGCCGATTTTATTTTCATCTTTTCATCACCGGGCGTACTCTCCAGTTTTACCCCTGCCGATCCGGCATAAGTCACAATAGCTACATGGTCTATATCACGAAGCTGATCGACCAACATCTTCAGCGAAGCTTTCACCAAAGGCAGACGCCCCGGTCCCATCATTGACCCAGAAACATCAATCAAAAACACCAGATTAGAAGCTTTAAGCTTTTCCGTAGGTATATCTTTCGCCTTTAACGTGACGCGCATAAGCTGATGCGCGGTATTCCAGGGCGCCTTCGTCAATTCGGTGACGATATTTACAGGTTCACCATTTTTAGGTCCGGCTACTTGATACTGAAAGTAATTGATCATCTCTTCAACCCGTACCGCATCTTTTTCAGGTAGTGTTCCCGAATTGATAAAACGACGTACATTACTATAGGAAGCAGCATCAACATCGGCCGCAAACGTTGATAAAGGTTCTTTACGGGGATTGATAAACTTATTTTCCTTTATTTTTTGATAAGATTCTTGGTTCTGATTAGGCACATAACCCGTTCCTCTAATATACAAGCCCGATACTTGCCCAGACATAGCTGCATTAACATTCATCATCGGTGCGGTCTGGCGCTTTGCTTTGCGCTCAGATCCGGTTATCACAACTTCATCCAGTGTATTGTTTTGCTGCACCAAGGCCACATCAACCGTTGACCGATGGTTGACCGCTACACGTTGCTCGAGATATCCGATGTAACTAAAAACCAAGGTATTTTTACCATCACGGACCTGAATGCGATAATTTCCTTTATCATCGGTCAGGCCCCGCACTTTTGTTACAGCATTGCTTACCTGCACACCAGCCAGAGCAATTCCCGTATTTGCATCCACCACCTTACCGCTGACTTCATATCCTTGCTTGGCGTATCCACCTAAGGATAGCAACAAGCCTATCATAAAAAGTATTGTTCTCATATCATTCACATTTTTGCCAAGGGATGCCGTAAATATTAAATTTCCATAAACCAGAAAAAAAAAATATTTTTAACCAATAAATGTTTGCATTCAAGTCGTCAAAAATAGATACACCGCAAGACCATGAGCTCTTGTTGCACTATCAGGAGTCCATGGATCTCCAGGTATTGGGCGATCTATTCCAGCGACATACGGAGATGGTATACTACGTTTGCTTAAGGTATCTCCAAGATTCCGAACTGAGCAAAGATGCTGTCATGAATATCTTTGAAGAATTAATATATAAGGTCAATAAGCAAGAAATCAAGGATTTTCCGAGATGGCTCTATGTATTAAGCAAGAATCATTGCCTGATGTATTTAAGGTCTCAAAAGAACAAATCTCAAATTTCTTTGGATGAATTTGTGAAATTTCCAGGAGACATGCATCAGTATGAACAATATGATGAAAAAGAAGAACAGTTAACGGCTATGGAAGGCTGTCTGGGCAAATTGCCAGAAAAACAGCAACAGTCGGTCAGACTCTTCTTTTTAGAGGAAAAATGTTACAAAGAGATTAGTGAATCTACCGGTTATAGCTTGAACGAAGTAAAGAGTTATATCCAAAATGGGAAACGGAATTTAAAAAATTGCATGGAGGCTTGGAATGAGCAACAGTAATTACGACATAGCATACTTAAAGAAATACGTCAACGGTGAACTATCTCCTACGGAGATGTACGCTATTGAGCGTGAGGCACAGCGTGACCCCATGTTGGCGGATGTTCTGATGGGTATAGAGATGGATCAAAATAAAACCGTAATTGCAGCAATCAATCAACAGATTAGCCAACGTGCAAAAAGGGATAAAGCTGTTAAAATAAAAGTATTTGACTGGAAAAGACTGGCCATCGCTGCCGCTGCAGTAATCGTTTTGGGAGTAGGTATTGTGCTTTTCCGGCAGCAGGAAAAAAATACATCCGAAGGGAAACGTACTGCTGACGTAAACGTTACTCAGGATAAGCCAAAAACAAAGGTTATTGGAGCGGATTCTACCAGGATCACGGATGATATCAAGTCAAAAATCGAACTACAAGATCGTTCGCCACAATTGGCAGATAACAACAGCCCCCGTTTTCGTGAACAACATCCACAAGAGGAGGTCACAATTTTATCACGGGAACCCTCCCTACGCGTAAAATCACTGGAAGAAATGAAGGAAGGTCTCAATAATGATCGCCCTGTATTTGGATTAAGGCCTACAGACAGTACAATTGTTATCGGTTATGCGCCAATGGCAAAGAAAAAAGATGCTTCCCAAACGATTATGATTCGGGGAACCTCAAGTTTAAGCAATACACTTGCAGGCAGAGCGCCAGGTATTTCGATTCCACAACAACAAGGTACACCGCTACAACTTACTATTCGGGACAAGGAGACAGGCTTACCTATTTCGGGAGTGACAATCATTCAACCCAATAGCAAGTTTGCTACAAATACCGACGCACAGGGACAAGCGACCATCCAACCTAGTACAATGGATTCACTCGTCGACATCATGGCTCTGGGCTACAACACTGTTGCATTGAATATGCGTCGCAGCAAAAATACGACGATCAAACTGCAACCTTCCAGCAACTCACTTGATGAAGTCGTCGTCACAACCATGTCTTCACGCAAATCAAAAAGTGCTGAACCTATCTGGGGCTGGAAATCGTTCAATAACTATATCAAGAAAAAAACTTCCAAAAGCCGCTACGAGGGTACTGTTCGTCTAAGCTTCTATATCGATAAAGATGGATTGCCGACCAATATCAGTATTCTTCAGAGTGCCAATGACTACCTTGACACTAAGGCGAAAGAAATCTTACTTTCAGGCCCTAAATGGAAAGGAGAAGACTACCGATATGTTACGTTAACCTTCGAATTCACCTTATAAATTAACTACCTGAGGGTGTATTTGATCCGTTACAACAGAAATTTATCTCGCTATCTGAACAAGTAAATAGTCGAAATCTTTCGACTTATTAATCCTTCTAATCAATTTGATTTCTAGGTGGTTTGATTTAAAATTATTTCATAAATTAGCCCTATAATTCTTAACCATACAGTCATTTTTTATGAAAAGTTTTTTCACTGGCCTCCTCCTGCTTAGTGGTGTATACCTACAAGCACAAGATTTTTCATTCGGCAAACTAAAAAAAGAAGATTTCGCCATTAATGTTGACAAAATAGATACTGCAGCAAATGCCTTTGTCTTGCGTGAATATGGCTCAGCCGAAGTAAGTTATAATAAGAATAAGGGTCCTGTTGTTGAGTTTTTCAGGCACGTCCGCATTAAAATATTAAACAAGGAAGCCTATAATTACGCTAACTTCAGTATTCCATTGTATAAAAGTGGAAATGATCGGGAAGTCCTCATGGACATAAAAGGGGCATCCTACCACCTCGACGGTGATAAGATCGTGGAAACAGAGATGACCAAAGCAAATGTTTTTAATGAAAACTCCTCGGAAAACTATGCGATAACAAAAGCAGCCATTCCGCAAGTCCAAGAAGGTACAATTATTGAATACCGCTACCGTACGGAATCCCCCTTTCTCTTTAACTTAAATGCATGGGAATTTCAGGAAGATCTTCCGAAACTTTATAGTCAATACGTCACTCGCATTCCTGAAATCTTTCATTATAAAGCCAATTTAAAAGGTGGATTCCCCATCAGTAACCGAAAGGTAGAAAATTACAACACGGGCTTAAATTCTGAAATTGGAGAAGTCTTAGGTAGTAAAACCACCTATATTATGGAAAATATACCAGCTTTCCATACCGAAGATTACATGACCTCTTCCAAAAATTTCAGGTCAATCATCTTTTTCGAGCTTGGTCGATTTAGCATTCCAATGGGACCGACAAAAGACTTTTCGCTCACTTGGGAAAATGTAAGAGATAAACTTGTACAGGACGAAAGCTTCGGTGGACAAGTAAAGAGAAAAACTGCATTGAAGGAGTTCATTGAGCCTATATTGCAGGATTCAAAAGACGATTTAGAGAAAGCAGTACGGCTGTATACCTATTTTCAAAAACAAATAAAATGGAACAATCGACATTCAATCTACGCTAAAAACATCAAAGATGCCATTGAGAAAAGAACAGGAAATAGTGCCGATATCAACCTCGGACTCGTCAATGCTCTACGGTACGCTAAGCTAGATGCCACACCTGTTATTTTATCTACACGTGACAATGGCTATGCAGGACTTTATGCACCGGCCATATCTGAATTCAACCACGTGATTGCACAGGTAAAAATAGATGAAAACTATTACCTACTGGATGCCACCTCCCCCTATGAAACGTTCGGAAATATTCCGATGAAATGTGTCAACTATCAAGGAAGAGCAATTCCATTGGAAGGTGAATCTAACTGGGTAAAACTCGATGCAAATCTTTCTTCGACTTACAGTAATTTCTTCTATGGAGAACTATCGGAAAATGGAGAATTAAAAGGAAAATGGATTACCTCACGTAATGGTTATGGGGCTTCCAGAATGCGCGAACGCCTTCAAGGAAGCAACTCCGAAGAAGAATTCTACGAAAAAATAGATGAAGAAAACAATCGCATCAAAATCAATAGTTTTAAAGTTTCTAATCGGGAATCGCTTGATAAACCGCTAACTGAAGAATTTGAAATTGAGATTAAAAATTTTGCAACCTTGCAAAATGACCAATTCCTATTCAATCCCTATATTGATACCAAAATGTCAAAAAATCCGTTCAATCTAACCGAGAGGAATTATCCAATTGACTTTGGGTCTTTAGTTCAGGAAGAAAGTTACATGGAAATCAAATTGCCAAAAGGCTATTCTTATCCAACAGAAGCTAAATTAAAAAATATCAGTATGGCCCTACCTGAGCGCGCTGCCCGATATATTTTCAAAATCAGTAATACGGCACCAGACGTTTTGGTAATCGAATCGGCAACACAGTTAAACAAACCCATATTTATGCCGGAAGAGTATTTTGATTTAAAAGAGTTTTTCAGTAGAATCATCCAAGCAGAAAAATTGGATGTCGTGCTCAAAAAAATATAATCATTACCCTTAACACAAACTTCATTTTATGTTGATGATTATCTTAAATAAGGGTGATAACTTTGAATATCAAAAAAAAGTAAAATGATTAAAGATTCAGATTTATTCGAACTAGAGAATATCTTCCTTGGAGAAGGTTTCGAATTGGATGGTGATGATATTATCACCGATGAAGACTAGGTCTTCACTTTTTAAGCAAGTATTATTCCCCTTATATAATCTCAAAGCCCAGACATTCTTTGCTGGGCTTTTTCTTTGATATGCTATTCTTCAATTTGCCCAAAAGTTATTATTTCCCTATCTTTACACTATCCCGACGATTCGATATTGAGCTATCCCGGCTTCCATTTTACCCGAGCCCAAGCAACAGTTTTAAAGCAAATAACATATGAGAAAAATAGTATTGGATCTGCCCGCCCAAACGATCAGAAAAACATTGAATCAACTCGAAAGCATGCTATCGCGTGATTGCTCATCCCTAATCGAAGATCAAGCAGGTGCTGCCTATTTTGGTTTTGATTTTCAACTTGACAACCAACGCTTCAAATTTAGAAAAGCAAAGGTTACGCCTAAAAAAATAGGGCTATTCGTTGCACTTTGGAAACGCGATAATGATGGTCAAACTATTCCCTTTACTGCAGATGATCATTTCGATTACTACCTTATTTCGGTGGAACAGGACCAACATTGCGGTCTCTTTGTTTTTCCAAAACAGACGTTAATTGAAAATTATATCCTCACAGCGGGCTGTCAAGTGGGCAAACGTGGATTCCGTGTTTATCCAGACTGGAGTATACCAACAAACAAACAAGCCTCCAAAAGTAAACAATGGCAGCACACATACTTTGTGGATTTCATGGGTCCTTACGAGGAAACCAAAAAAAAATTGAACCATATATTACAAATCAGCTAGTTGAGCTCTCCACCAAATCCGCGTAAGCTACCCTTAACAAATAAATTGCATCCTTCATACTTTGTTCATCAAGATGTGCAAAGCCCAATCGCAACGCAGTAACCGTTTTATTTTGATAAAGGCAATTACTCGGGAGCAACAACCCCTTTTCTCGTGCCTTTTCCTGTAAAGCAGTCAATGAGAAAACAGACTTAAATTGCACCCAAAAGGCCAGTCCCGACGCCGGAATTGTGAAAGTCACTTTATTTTCGAAATAACCCCGCAATAATACGGCAAACAATTCTTTGCGCTCTGCAATTGTTTTCTGAAATTTACGCTGATAGCGAAAGATATCTCCTTGGTGGATAATTTCACCCAATGTTTTCTCAATCATAAAATTCGGCTTCCCGAAGATATTCAGATATTTTCTACCTTCATCTAACAGATCCTGAGGCGCGATCAGAAAATTCATTTGGAAGCCGGGGTCAAAAAAACTTCCGAAAGCACCAGTATAAATCACGCGATTGCCTGCATTTTTCCGGAAAAGCGATTCTCCTTTCTTTTGAAAAAAGGAAGACTCAAAATCTGCATCATCCTCAATAATGATAAAGTCGTACTGCTCAGCCAGCTGTAAGAGTTGAATTTTCCGCTTTTCGGAAAGGTTAACCGTCGTTGGATACTGACATCTCGTATTGAGGTAAACACATCTGATCTCCCCGGGTCCAAATTGATCTCCGATCCGATCTACGACCATCCCATCGGAATCTACCGGAACGGTTTTTAGTTTGGCTCCCGCTTGACTGAATATCATATTGGGTAGAAAATAACTTAAATTTTCCACCAATACTATATCGTTAGGTCGAATTAATAATCGGGATAAAATTGAAAAGATCTGTTCGCGGCTGGCAATCGGCAACAAGAAATTCCGGGAAATATGAAATCCCCTGGTTAAGTTCAGATAATAACTTAGCTGGTCCCTAAAAAACAGATTACCCTCCGTTGTGGTCGGAAAATTATCGCTTTTCTTTTTCCGTTTCACTATTGATGCATAGAAACGAACTAATTCCTCCACTCCAATAACACTGTAATCAGGTATCCCATCCGTAAAATAATATTTTTCGGGAGCTTCTAAAAGAGGCATATCCAGTATTAATTCCTTCCTGAAAGTGTATGGCGCAAAATCAGGCGGTTGTCTAAATGCTTCTATCGCCGATGTGGAAGCACCGTTACGTTCGGGATTTTTCACAAAGGTTCCGCGATTAGGTAAAATTTTCACCCAGCCCTGCTCCTGCAACTCTGCTAAAGCTGCTACGACAGTTTTTCGGTGTACTCTTAATTCATCCGCAATCTTCCTGCTCCCGGGTAACAAATCCCCATCTTCTAATAGATTTCGTTTGACTGCATGAATAAATTGATAAACGATCTGTAGATAGACAGCTTCGTCCTTACGGCGATCTATCTTAATAAAGGAATGAAAAGTTATACCAACCGGACTACTCATTATATTTATTTCGGACTACCAAAGTTATCATTTAAACTATAATCTTTGCAATCATCATAAAAATAATCGCATTTAACTACTAAATCCGAATGGTCATTAAGCAAAATAGATCTGGTTTTAGAATAAAAACTTAGCAATAATATGGAAACAAAACCAAAATGGACACAGGAAGAAGTCGTTGCTTTATACAACAAACCTATTATAGAACTTCTTTATGAAGCGGCATCAGTCCATAGAAAATACCACGACCCCAACAAAGTACAAGTATCTACATTGATCTCAATTAAAACAGGTGGCTGTCCAGAAGATTGTGCCTACTGTCCACAGGCAGCACGTTACCATACCAATGTAAAAGCCGAAGGGTTGATGAGCGTAGATCAGGTAAAAGAGCAAGCCTTGGCTGCCAAGGCTGGTGGCAGTTCACGGATCTGCATGGGCGCCGCCTGGCGTAATGTGAAGGATGGCCCAGAGTTTGACCATGTACTTGATATGGTGCGTACACTGAATAGACTTGACATGGAAGTCTGCTGTACCTTAGGAATGCTGACCGAAAACCAGGCACAACGTCTTTCAGAGGCCGGATTATACGCCTACAATCACAACCTCGATTCATCAGCCGAATACTATCAAGAAATTATCTCGACCAGAAGCTATGACGATCGTCTGCAGACGATCGAAAACGTACGTAAAACAAACATAACGGTATGCAGTGGCGGCATAATTGGAATGGGCGAAAGTATTGCCGATCGGGCTGCCATGTTAATTACTCTTGCTTCACTCATCCCACAGCCCGAATCGGTACCGATCAATGCGCTAGTCCCTGTAGCCGGCACGCCAATGGAGATCATGGAAACCGTATCCATCTGGGAGATGGTACGCATGGTCGCTACGACTAGAATTCTATTGCCCACCACACAAGTCCGTCTCTCTGCAGGCCGATCCAACATGAGTATAGAAGGGCAAGCGTTATGCTTTTTCGCAGGTGCCAACTCGATTTTCTCGGGCGATAAACTCCTCACCACACCCAATCCCGATGTCAACGAAGATATGGACATGTTTAAAATATTAGGTCTGGTCGCACAACAGCCTTTTGAGAAAAAAAATCAACCCGAAACCATATCCACTGAGATAGCACATTACCATGATCTTGGTGAAAGACCCAAATGGTCGAGACCGGGACATAAAATCCAGCGCAACCTCGCCAAGCAGAAGCAAGACAAATAACGACTGTACGATCAGTGCTGATACGAAGTTGTATCCTCGTCATTATATAGAAACACGCGATCCAGAGACCTTATTTATTAGGATGTAAAAAAATAAGGTCTCCGGATTACATTTATATGCATTTACAGCAACAGAAGATAACACGTTCAATAATGAGCTTCATAAGAAATGACAACTATCCTTACTGAAACAGCCGTGATTATGCCAATAAGGGATCGGTTGTACTCTCTACCCCTGTTTCCAATCGCCCGGCGAGCTGAATAACTGGGCTGCTGTCTCCCTTAAGCTTTACTGCAATATCATACCAATTTCCTTGTTTCTCAATACCCAGGATCAATATAACTTCTTCAGCGGGAGCGATTTCCTTTGTTGTGGTATATTTTTCATAGTTGAGGCTCTCAATCGCTACAGTTACCCGCTGATCACCGTTGTTCTTTAGTCTCAGTTGCAATTTCCCTGTCGCTGCCTGAGTCAGCGCTTTAAACTCCGGAGCTACCGCTGCCTGTATCGCGGCTGCCCCCTTTTTCCCTGAAAATTTACGATAAAATCCATTTGGCCCATGTAACTCGAAAGCGTAACGATCTCCTTCAAACTTAGCTAGGTCCCATTGGTATTCCAAACGGTCACCGGCCTTCACCGCAAAATTCCAGTTACGGTAGGTTTCGCTTTGTCCTTGTTCATCACGATACGCCAGCGGACTATAAACATTGAAAGCTGTACCAGCAGTTCTTTTTCCAAAAAGCTTGGTGTCTACTGTCATCGTCAGATGAAACTGTCCGTCTTGGACATAACCCACTGCATCATGCGCATAAGGTAACTGCAATGATTTTCGAATCCCCCGCTCCTGTATTCTGTCAAATGCCGGAATCCACACATTTTTCTTCGCAAACTCAGGATCATTTACCTCGACGAAACCCCGGGGATCATCCTTAAACTGTGCATTGTATATGGTTTCGATATAAGCATCCCGATCAAGGAAAGGAAGTTGTTCCTTTTGCTGTGTAAAAGGAGTAAAAGCTGCTGTCAAATCACCACAGATTGTCCGACGCCATGCACTGATGTTATCCAGATGAATATTCTTCTTCAGCTTGCTGCTAAAGAAAGATTCCAAAAATTGCAAAGTAGACGTATGATCAAATAGCTGAGAGCAGACCTTGCCGCCTCGCGACCAAGGCGACGCAATATACATGGGAACACGAAAACCTAAGCCCACCGCCCCTTCACGTGCCTGTTTTTTAGGAATCCCCTGTTTTAGCTCATTTTCTAAACGGACCATTTCCACCTCCGTATCGATCCCGGGGGAGCATGCTCCTGTATCTTTCTTCTTTAAATCAGGCACAAGGAAAGGTTTAACATGGTCATAGTACCCGTCGTTTTCATCATAAGTAATGATAAAAATTGTTTTTTTCCAAACTTCGGGGTTTTTCGTTAAGATATCCAAAACTTCGGATACGTACCAAGCGCCATACCAAGGGGCACTGGGGTGATCTGAGAAATTCTGCGGACCTGCCAACCAAGATACGGCGGGCAATTTACCGCTGTCTACGTCTTTCCTGAATTGATAAAGAACATCTCCTTTCGGGACCTCAAGGGATCTCTTTTTTCCCTGCTCCTTAAAACGCAATGTATCCAGCGACCTGTAATTATTGTCGCCCTTATTTACCGTAAATGCACGTTCATTTAATGACTTCGTAAAATCGCTTAACTTCTTATAGTTTTCTGGATTGAATTCCTTGAGTTCAGTCTCAGCGCGCTCGAGTACCTCACTTTTTTTACGAATATCGGCACGTATCTTTTCCGCTTGTTCCTCGGAGGAAGGAGACTTCTCTTCCAACTTCGAAATCTGCATGGGCAAATCCCGAACCTGTGTTTCCAGGCTTCTGATATAGTTCTCCTTAAATTTTACCTGATAAGCCTGAAAAAACTCCAGTAGATTACACCCAAAATTGGATAGCCATGCCCTTTCCTGTCCGGAAAATCCTCCGCCACAGCTTGTCTCATTTTGATAGAAACGCCAGTTAATTCCATTCTTTTCAAGCAATTCTGGAAAAGTTCCCCAGGTCATTTTACCATAGCCAAAGTCATCGTTCCGAATATTAGCTTTTTGCAAACCATCTTTCATCTCTGTAATCTTACCCGTCCAGAAAAAGGAGCGGTTAGGCGTAGTGCTTGTCATGCCCGAGCAAAAATTCTGATCACATACTGTAAAAGCATCTGCTAAAGCATAATGAAAAGGCAGATCTTCGCGTGTAAAATACCCCAATGTTAAAGGCATAGCCGCATATTGTTTATTCCCTGATTGCTTCGACAACAACCAATGATCGTAGCGACCTTGGTTAAAGGCATCCACCTGGCTTGCTCGACTATGCGGAAGCGAACCCATCCAGGTCACTTTACTTTCCTTCAGATTTAATCGAAAAGGAGCATAGGTTTTTCCCTCTTTATCCGTTTGATACCATACGGGTAAACCGTTCGGTAAACGTATCGAACGCGGATCATTAAAACCCCGGACCCCCGAAAGACTACCTAAGGTATGATCAAAGGATCGGTTCTCCTGCATCAGGATGACGATATGTTCGGCATCTAAAAAACTACTTCCTGGGTCAGGGTCTATCGCAAAGGCTTTCTGGATAGATGCGGGCATAAAGCTGGCAATACCGGCTGCTCCCGAAAATAGTAGGGTCTTTCGTAGGAATTCTCTTCTGGTTTCCATAACACTTATTTATAATTTCGATTTGAATCTACTTATATTTCTTTTTGTTTCATATTTCTTCGCGTAAATCTTATGTTACCAAATTAAGTCCTAAGAAAAGATCTCCTTGATTGGATGATAAAAATTTGTTTATTTTTACGAAAAGACAATAGATATAAGTATGGTAGACATTTTGCTGCTCGAAGACGACAAGGTACTCTCTAAGGAGATCCGATCTTTCCTATTAAGCCAGGGTTTTACCTGTGATCAAGCCTTTGATGGTATTGAGTTTTTGGCCAAAACACACCAAAAGAAATATGGTTTTTACCTATTGGATATCAACGTCCCCAAAATCAATGGGTTGGAGATCTGTAAAAAGATAAGAAGCCATGATGCCTTTACACCAATTATTATTCTCTCAGCATACGATGATATAGACGACAAAAAGGAGGCATTTCTCCGGGCCGCTGATGACTATTTGGTTAAACCTTTCGTCTTAGACGAATTACTGATGCGGATCTATTCCCTATTACGTCGACAGCAACACAATGAAACCAATGATACAACAACACTCGTGATAGATGATCTGATCATTTATCCGGAGGAAGCCCGTGTGCTACGTGCCAATGAAGAAATTAACCTTACTCAAAAAGAATTTCAGTTGCTGCTTATCTTAGCACAGGCAAAAGGACGTACCTTATCCAAACAGCATATTTCGGAGGAAGTATGGCAAAATCAATTTCAAACAACACAGAATACCATTGAAGTTTACATCAACTTTTTGCGAAAGAAAATAGACAAGAACTTTGAAAATAAACTCATCCATACCCGGCCTGGATTTGGTTATTATCTATCGGCAGAAAAATGAATTTAAAGAAGAAAATAGCGATTAGCTTTAGCATTGCATTCTCCGTCCTTTTCGGTATTGCGATGTTGATTATCTACTATGCTAGTTTCGATTTTCGTAAAGATCAATTTCGCCAGCGACTGATTGATAAATTGGACAATATTTCTCATTATATTGCCAGTAACCCTTATTTCAACCGGCAGTCTTACAAAAACTATTTTCACGATGACGAAGATGGCCTATTCTATGAAGATGTTATCATTCTCGACAAAAATAAGCAGCTAGTCTTCAGTACCGTTAAAGATCAGACCATTACCTGGAATGCAGCGATTATCAACCGGCTTAATCAGGAAAGACAGATCTTCTACAATCAGGACCAATATGAAACACTGGCCAAATATTACCGCATCAATGGCTCGCCTTATTATATTATCGTAAAAGCGCAGGATTATTCCGGAAATGAAAAAATGGACCATTTAGCACTCGTCCTAACGATACTATTTGTCCTAAGTGCTGTTTTGGTCTGGATATTCAGTTATAAACTCATTCAGCGCCTGTTGATCCCACTCGATAAATTAAAAGACAATATCACACAGATCAATGCCAGCAAACTCACCAAACCTGTTGAATATACAGGTCATACCGACGAAATTGCGGTACTAACCCGCGCATTTAACACCATGCTGCTGCGACTTTCGACGGCTTTCGAATCACAGAAAGAATTTAATTCCAGCGCCTCCCACGAGCTACGCACGCCACTTGCCCGAATGTCCTTTCAATTGGAGAACCTTTACCATCAAAGTCAGCTGAGTGAAGAAGTAAAGCAGGTATTACGTAATATATCCAAGGAGACCTTGCATCTTTCGGAGGTAACAGATTCGCTCATGTTACTTTCAAAATTCGATTCAGAACGTTTGAAAATGACCTATACGGAAGAGCGGATTGATGAAATTATCTTTATGGCTTATGAAAAGGTAGCCAAGGTATTCCCTGACCTGCAACTGGATTTTTCGATTGGCGGAATCGATGACCCCAGACTCAGTATATTCTGTTCCGCACAATTGATTGAAATCGCTTTTGTAAACTTATTTAAAAATGCCGCACTCTATTCTTATAATAGGGAGGTTAAAGTGATGATCCTGGAATCCGGGCGCGAGCTTAAAGTACTGTTCAGCAATACCGGTCCAGCCCTGAGCACAATTGATCAAAAGCGGATTTTTGATGCATTCAGCCGCGGTGAAAATGCAAACGAAACAACAGGTTCGGGTTTGGGACTACGTATCGTTCAGCGCATCATGCAATCCCATCAAGCAACAATTGAATATCAAGCTGACCTAAAACAATCTACACATACTTTTGTATTACTATTTAAATTGTTTCCTAGCCAGGAAGGATAGTAGCAAAATTGCAATATATCAGTCTCAAATCCCTTTGTGACAATCAAATATCGCTAGTAAACCTATCCGTCAGAAGCATTACCTATTGGCAGAACATGCGTTTTTAAGCTTTTTTTAAGCATTTATTAAGGGGCTTTTAATATTCGACCAGTTATTTTGTTACATAAGTTTTGATAGACATGACAAAGAAACCTTTAATATTTTTATTGCTTTTCAATAGTATGGCTTTTGCGCAGCAAAAACCGCCACAGACAGATTATACGAGTATTCATGAAAGTACACTTGGAAAAAAGCAAAGTGAGATCTCAGGAAAAAAAATGACACTTCAAGAATGCGAGGAAGCATTTATAAAGAGTAATCTTTCTTTACTTGCCCAGCAATATGATATCAGCCAAGCTCAGGCAGATGTAATACAAGCCCGGATCTGGGATCTTCCACAGCTGGAAATGTCTGTCAATGCTTATGATCCACAGAACAAAAAAGCATTTCATGTTGGACAATCCAAGGAAGCGAGCGTATCCCAATTGATTTATCTCGGTGGGAAAAAGAAAAATGAAGTAGAATTTGCCAAATCAAATGTTGAACTTGCTAAGCTGCAATTTAGCCAGTTGCTTGCAAGTCTTCGTGCGCAGCTCCGTACAACCTTTTACTCCCTTTACTTTGAACAGCATAAGTTGGCCGACATCAAAATTCAGCTGGATTATCTCAACAATCTGCTCGCGGCTTATAAAGAACAGGGAAAAAAAGGGAACGTTTCTTTGAAAGATCAAGTCCGGCTGCAGACAATGGCCATCGATCTCAACAATGAAAAAACGACGGCGATCAATAATAGCATCAATCTACAACAGCAGTTACGTGTGCTTATTTCCAGCCCAGAAGATGTGCTTCCCAAATTAACAGACGAAGAAGCAGATCAGGAACTTGCCGTAAAACCGACTATGCCTTTCGACAAAATATACCAATTGGCCCTGGAAAACAATGCCGATTATCAATTTGCTTTAAAGACCTCAGAAAACTCTCAATTATTTACTAGATGGCAACAGTCTTTAAATACACCCGATATTAATCTTGGCCTTTCCTACAGCCAGAATGGGGGTGTATTCCATAATGAACTCAATGTCACAGCCGCCATTCCGATCCCGTTGTGGAAACAAAATAAAGGAAATGTAATCAAAGCGAAATATGCCGAAGAAGAGGCAAAGAAAAATATTGAAGTCCAACGGCAGCTGCTGGAATCACAGATACGTTCCAACTATCTGTCCTGGGAAAATCAATATAACCAGTATTTTACCATTACACCGGATGACCTACGCGACATTGCTGTGGTCTATGATGGTATTTTCAACAATTTCAAAAAAGGTAATATTTCCTTAGTTGAATTCACCGATTTTATGGATAGCTACCGCATATCTATTCTCAAGCTTTACGATATGAAAAAGGAAATTATTCTTAACGCCGAACAATTAAACTATCTGGCTCAAACTTCTATATTCAATTCAACTCATGCCAACTAAAAAACTTCTTATAGCCGCTGTGGCAATAGTACTACTTTACTCTTGCCAAAATCATAAAGAAACAGATAATGCAGCCATTGTCAAAGGTTTCGAAATTAGTGAAACGATGCTTAAATCGACAAGTTTTGCTACGGTAAAAAAAGAAAATGTGACCGAAGAACTCAATTTCTTTGGAAAGATATCAGCCGATCAAAACAATTACATCGATATTTTCCCACTTGTTGGGGGTAATGTCGTATCCGTTAATGTTTCTCTGGGTGACTACGTACATAAAGGTCAGGTATTGGCCACAATCAGGAGTACGGAAGTTGCGGGTATCCAGAAGGATCTTTCGGATGCCAAAACCGATGTATTACTTGCTGAAAAAAACTACCGGGTAGCTGAAGATATGTACAATGGTAAACTCAGCACAGATAAAGACATGCTGGAAGCAAAAGGACAGTTAACCAAAGCCAAAGAACAGCTTCGTCGCTCAGAAGCCGTAAGTCAGATCTACAATGTCCGTACGGGCAATATTTATTCGGTCGTGTCTCCAATCGATGGCTACATCGTCCAAAAGAACATCAATAAGGACATGCAGTTGCGTAGTGACCGTAGCGACAACATCTTTGATGTGGCCAATACAAAAGATGTATGGGCAATTCTTAACGTCAACGAAACAGATATCGACAAGATTAGTATGGGCATGCCAGCTGTTGTGTCTACCCTGAGCTACCCGGACAAAAAATTCCAGGGCAGTATCGATAAAATATTTAAGATCATCGATCCGCAGACGAATTCAATGCAGGCACGGGTAGTACTAGACAATAAGGATGGTTTACTTATTCCGGATAGTAAAGCGACCATTAAAGTATTGCATCGCTCCAATACGGAAGCACTCGCGGTTCCTTCTGACGCGGTCATTTTCGATCAAAACAAATATTTCGTATTAATCTATAAATCCCAAAATGATATTAAGATTCGTGAAATACAACCGATCAAACAAAACGAAGGGACAACCTATATGGCTACGGGACTACAGGAAGGTGAAAAAGTTGTTGTCAACAACAAACTTCTGATCTATAGAGCACTGAATAATTAATCCGTCTTAGCATTTATACGAATGAACAAATTCATTAAAAATATCATTGCCTTTTCCATTAAAAATAAAGCATTTACCTTTATTTGGGTCGGTATTTTGGCTATTGCCGGTTTCATTAGCTTCAAAAGCATGCCCATTGAGGCATTTCCCGACGTGACCAATACACAAATAACCATTATTACCCAATGGAATGGAAGGAGTGCCGAGGAAGTCGAACGTTTTGTAACGACACCAATCGAACTAGGCATGAGTCCGGTCCAAAAAAGAACGAGTATACGGAGTACTACCATGTTTGGCCTCTCCATTGTCAAAATCATCTTTGATGATGGTGTCGACGATACGTTTGCTCGCAACCAGGTCAATAACCTCTTGCGGTCCGTGAGCCTGCCAGACGATGTCGATCCCGAAGTACAACCCCCCTATGGCCCTACAGGAGAGATCTTCCGTTATACATTACACAGTGATCAACGCAATTCACGCGACCTCCTTACTTTGCAGACCTGGGTCATTGACCGCGCTTTACGGGGTGTCCCAGGTGTCGCCGATATTAACGTTTTTGGTGGACAGGATTTGGTTTACGAAATCAGTACTGACCCTATAAAACTCGACAAATTTAATCTAACACCTTTGCAGGTATTTGATGCTGTCAGCAAAAGCAACCTGAATGTTGGCGGAGATGTCATCGAAAAAAGTGGCCAATCTTACGTCGTACGCGGTATTGGTTTGGTCAACTCGATCAATGATATCGAAAATATCACTGTAATCAACCAAAAAGGAAATCCTGTATTTGTCAAAAATGTAGCTGAAGTTAGAGAAAGTGCGATGCCACGTGTGGGTCAAGCCGGTTTTGGAAAGAATGATGATGTGGTAGCAGGAACCATCGTGATGCGGAAAGGTGAAAATCCAAGAGAGGTTTTGACTGCTGTAAAGGCGAAAATAGACGAGCTCAACAACAAAATTCTTCCTAAAGACGTCAAGATGCAAACCTTCTATGACCGTGACAACCTCATGGATTTCACGACACATACCGTTATGCATAACTTGATCGAAGGTATCGTGCTTGTCACCTTGATGGTACTGCTCTTTATGGCAGACTGGCGCACCACGGTTATTGTTTCCATTATCATACCACTCGCCTTACTTTTTGCCTTTCTATGCCTTAAACTAGCAGGCATGAGTGCCAACTTGCTTTCTTTAGGCGCAGTAGACTTTGGTATTATTATCGACGGTGCCGTGGTTATGGTTGAAGGGATATTTGTCATGCTGGACCATCAGGCCCACAAACTTGGCATGGAGAAATTCAATAAAATGGCCAAAGCAGGCTGGATCAAACAGACAGGAACCGGATTGGGAAAAGCCATCTTTTTTTCCAAACTGATTATCATCACCTCATTGATTCCTATCTTCTCCTTCCAGAAAGTAGAAGGTAAAATGTTTTCGCCGCTCGCCTTTACCCTGGGTTTTGCGTTATTGGGAGCATTACTGTTTACATTGACGCTAGTTCCGGCTCTTTCACATATTCTGCTTAATAAGAATGTGAAAGAACGGCACAATCCATTTGTTGAATTCTGGAATCGAATTGTCGCCAAGGGTTTTGGATTTACATTCAGAAACAAGCGTCTGAGTATGATCGTCGCAATTGCTTTATTGGCGGCCGTCTTGTTTTCTGCAAAATTTTTGGGAACAGAATTTTTACCGACATTAAACGAAGGGTCCCTTTGGGTTACTGCCGAAATGCCTATGAGTACTTCTTTACGTGAATCGGTCAAAACAACCAAGCTGTTAAAGAGTACGTTGGAAACCTTCCCTGAGGTCACCGGTGTGCTCTCCCAGACAGGACGTAGCAACGATGGTACCGATCCCAATGGCTTTGGTTTTGTCCAGTTTGCTGTAGCCCTAAAACCTAAAGAGGAATGGACGCGTAAAATCAGCATGGATCAGCTGATCGAAGAGATGGACCATAAACTCAAGCAATTTCAGGGTATCACTTATAATTATTCACAGCCTATTTCAGATAACGTTGCCGAAGCGGTTGCAGGATTTAAAGCTGAAAACGGCATCAAGATTTTTGGAGACAACCTCGCAACTTTAGACCGCCTCGCAAAAGAAGTATATGCACAGGTCAAAGGTATCCAAGGCATTAAAGAACCTGGTATTATCTTAAATATCGGCCAGCCTGAAGTTAGTGTAGTATTGGATCGGACACGTATGGCTGCATTCAACGTGCTGCCAGCTGATGCACAGGCGGTACTGGAAATGGCCTTTGGTGGAAAGACCGCTTCCATTTTATACGATGGCGAACGCAAATTCAACATTCGACTGCGCTATGCACCCGAATATCGGAAAACAGAAAAAGATATTGCACAGCTGATGGTTCCGTGTGGTGATGGTACCTTGATTCCACTGAAAAGCATTGCGACCATTGAAAAAGATAATGGCGCTGCTTTTATCTATCGCGACAACATCAAACGCTATATCGGTATCAAATTTTCTATCCGTGACCGTGACTTGGGAAGCACCATTGCAGAAGCGCAACAAAAAGTCAGCAAAATTAAGCTTCCGGAAGGATATTCCATTGGCTGGACCGGACAATTCGAAAATCAACAACGTGCTACACACCGTTTAGCTCAGGTTGTACCGATCAGTTTGATCGTCATCTTTTTCCTGTTGTTTATTCTGTTCGGAAATATCAAGGATTCGTTACTTGTATTGGCCAACGTTCCATTTGCCTTGATCGGTGGTATTATTGCTTTACACGTAACGGGTATGAATTTTGGTATTTCGGCAGGGGTAGGCATGATTGCATTGTTCGGGATATGTATACAGAATGGGGTTATCCTGATCTCAGAATTCCATCAGAACAAGAAAGATGGCCTACCCAATGACCAGTCAATCTACAAAGGTGTAAAATCGCGAACACGTCCTGTCGTTATGACGGCTTTGATGGCTTCCATCGGACTATTGCCGGCTGCATTATCGACCGGTATAGGTTCGGAATCACAAAAACCATTGGCGATCGTCATCATTGGCGGACTAATCTCAGCGACGATATTGACATTGTTGGTATTCCCAATCATCTATGATATCTTCAACAGAAAAGAAAAGGTACAGCAAACAATCGCTGAATAAGGTTGTCCATATTTTATATACTATATACTTAGACCATTAAAAGGTCATCGGTACTGCCTCACGCTGTGAAGCGATAGGCAGTATCATTTTTTCGATGATACTTTTGATGTAACATTTGTATCTATTCCGGCTTTAAAGTTTCAAAAGCAATAAAAAGCCCTTAAGTTTACAACAAATTACCTTCCATTAAGCAGCAGCTGTTTTTTGGATCACACAAACAAACACATATTTATGACTATTCTCACCTTTACAATCATCCTCCTCCTGGGTGCTTTTGTAGCAGGACTCTTAGGATCCCTGACAGGCTTAGGCGGAGGGGTCGTTGTCATCCCTTTATTGACTCTTCTGTTTCATGTCGACATACGTTATGCCATTGGAGCGGCCTTATTGGCTTCCATAGCGACTTCATCCGGTGCGGCTACAGCTTACGTCAAGGAAGGCATCACCAACATCCGGCTCGGAATGTTTCTTGAAATTGCAACCACCATTGGAGCAGTTATCGGCGCTGTTATTGCCATTTACATGCCAACGAATACCATTGCAATCATCTTTGGTGTTGTACTTATCTTCTCAGCGGCAATGACGGTGCGTAAGAAAAACGAACATGCACTTTCCGGCGGTTCGGTCTTGGCGGAAAAATTGAAGCTGAACAGTACCTATCCTGCTGATGGAAAATTAATTCCTTACAAGCTGACCAACATAGCGGGAGGATTCTCTTTGATGGGGGTTGCAGGAATTCTTTCTGGCCTACTAGGAATCGGTTCGGGGTCCCTTAAAGTACTTGCGATGGACAGCATGATGAAAATTCCCTTTAAAGTCAGTACCACAACGAGCAACTTTATGATCGGTGTCACCGCAGCGGCTTCTGCGGTCGTGTATTTACAAAGAGGGTATATGGATCCAGGTATTGCTTTTCCGGTTATCCTGGGTGTTTTATGTGGTGCCATTACAGGATCCAAGCTCTTAAAACGAATGAATCCGAAGACTTTACGCATTATTTTCGCTGTCGCTATTACATTGGTGGCATTAGAGATGATCTTCAACGGATTCCAACATAAATTCTAAAACAATAGTTTACACGGTTTAAGATTTTAGTTTTGCAACGTCCTTCGATGAAGGAAATAATTACTCAAAATGAAACAAGTATTTTCGAAACACTATTGGGGCGACAAGGACATCTCGCTTTTAGTAGGGCAAATTTTACGCATAGGTGTTATACTAGCTTCTTCCATTCTTATTCTCGGTGGCATCCTCTATCTCATTGTTCATGGACAGGACGCCGTACCGAATTATAGAGATTTTGTCGGCGAGGGAAATTCCAACACAACAATTACCGGAATTATTACAGGTGCATTTAGCCAAAACATTCCACAGATTATACAACTCGGTGTGCTGCTATTGATCTGCACCCCTATCGTACGTGTGATTGGTTCGTTATTTGGATTTGTAATCGAAAAAGATAGACTTTACATTATCATCACGCTGATTGTATTAACAGTCATCATAGGCAGTATACTCAGTGGCGTCAAGGGATAATAGGCTTATCTCTTGGCCCGCAGCCAAGTAGATTTCTCCAATGCATATTCAAAATTTTTACGTTCAGGCTCATTCACATAGCTGACCATCTTTTCAGCCACTTTAATTGCGCCCAAGCGCTCCACCGCCTTCTGAGAACGATAATTTTCCGCACCAACGTGCAGATAAATCCTGTCGACAAAATTGAATGCAAAATCAAACATCATCTCTTTCACCAGGGGATTGATCCCTGCTCCCCAATAAGCACGCGCATAAAAAGTATACCCAACAAAAATAGATTTTTCGGTTTCATCGAGCCCATAATACCGCGTACATCCGATACAAGTACCACTTGTCTTATCCAAGATCAAATAGGCAGATTTACTTGCCAAAGCACCTTCAAAAAATCCACGAAAAACATCTTCTTTCCATCGGTCTTTATTGGGATGCTGTTCCCAGATCAGAGGATCTCTGGCAACCTCGTAAAGCGTATCAAAATCCGCTGGTTCAATAATTCTTAATACGACCTTATCGTTTTCAAGTGTGTTGGGTGCGACAAACTTCATGAGACACATTTATAGTTTTAGCGATTCAAAATATTCTAATTCCTACAGAAGATACCAATTATTGATGAAACTATCTGAATTACGACAATATCCAGTCAAATATTACACCAAAATGTCGATTCCAAGGCACTTATGATAAAACTACAAGCTAAGCAGTTATCAGCTGCTGAATGATTTTACATCAGAATTGACTGGAATATGTGAGCTTGTTAAATTAGCATCGCAAAATTTCGTATTTTACAGCCAAATGGAACAATTCAAGGAATTTGTAAAACAACGTATTGATGTCACCGAAGAAGAGCTTGATGACATTGTTTCACGTTATCAAGTAAGGAAAATAAAGAAAAAAGAATATTTTCTCCGGGCGGGAGAAGTCTGTCACTATGAAGCCTACGTGATCAGTGGTTTATTTAAATCATTCTATGTCACTGCTGATGGCATTGAACATATCCTACAGTTTGCGATTGAAGATTGGTGGATTGGTGATATTGCCAGCTTTAATTATCAGGAACCGGCACTGCAAAACATCCAGGCGTTGGAAAACTCCATCGTGCTGACCCTTTCCAAAAAAGATAAAGACAAGCTTTACGAAGACCATCCAATCTTTGAAAAGCTCTCGCGGATAATGGCCCAACGCGCCCAGATTGCATCTCAGCACCGTATTATCTCAGGCATAGGTTTTACAGCGCAGGAGCGCTACCTAGATTTCATCAAAAGATATCCAAAAATCTATCCGAGAATTTCCAATATGCAACTAGCTTCTTATCTTGGTGTCACGCAAGAGTTTTTAAGCCGGCTAAAAAGGCAAATATTGAAGCCTAAAAGAAATTCTTGACCTACATCAATTTTTTCTTTGTTAGTTTATCCCACCTTTGCAAAAGCTTGTTCAAACAAACATTTTGAACTTTTGAAAGTTAGATAAATAAAAAAGAAAACAACATGAATAAATTTTTCCAAATTTTGGCTGTAGCAGTATTAATGGTTAATGTTGCTGTAGCACAAGTAAAATGGTCTGCAGACCCTGCGCATACAAATGCAAGATTCGATGTAAAACACCTTGGAATCAGCTTTGTTGACGGTGAATTCACAAAGGTAGAAGGTACAGTTGAAACTGCAACAGGAACAGGTTTTAACAATGCCAAAGTTAATTTCTCCATCGACGTCAATAGCATCGATACACGTATCGCTGCCCGTGACAACCACTTAAAGACCGATGATTTCTTTGCTGCGGAAAAATTCCCTAAAATGACATTAAAGTCTATCAGTTTTAAAAATGCGAAAGTAAAAGGAAAATATATTATGGTAGCAGATTTGACGATCCGTGATGTAACGAAAAAAGTAACTTTCGACGTGACTCAAAATGGCGGAATCATTACTGATCCTTGGGGAAAAACACGTGCGGGCTTTACTGCTAAAACAAAAATTAACCGTCAGGATTTCGGTATGAAATACAATGACAAATTACCTTCCGGTGTAGAAGCCGTAGCTTCTGATGTGGATATCATTGTAAATACCGAATTGGTATTGAACTAATTGAAAAATAATAAATCACACAAACTTGGCGGGTATCCTATTTCACATAGGATACCCGTCTTTTTAGAAGCCTTTTAACATCCCGCCGTCCAGCGGAATATTTGTACCAGTTAGATAACTAGCATATTCCGAGCAGAGAAAAGCGACGAGATAACCATATTCTTCGGGTTTACCCAAGCGCTGTGCAGGAACCTGTTTTAACCGCAATTGCAGTGCCTCCCCATAGGATATACCCAAACGTTGCGCATCTAGCTTAGTTAATGACTGAATGCGATCCGTATCAAACAAACCCGTTAAGATACTGTTGACAGTCACGCCGTCTTTGGCGACATCCTCAGCCAGCGATTTGCTCCAACTAATCAATGCTGTACGAATTGTATTGGACAATACTAAATTGGACACCGGTTCTTTCACAGTAGAAGAAGAAACATTAATAATACGGCCATATCCGTTTGCCAGCATATAAGGCAGCGCGCAAGAGGTCGTATAACAGTGGTTTTGAAACAACAGTTCAAAAGCGTGCTGGTAATCCGCTAGATTTTTTTGGTCTATGGTGCCCGCTTGAGGGCCATTTGAATTGTTGATCAATATATCGACCTTATTTGATTGAAAATAATGTTCGATCTGTTTTTTGTAGGCTTCGTGATCGTTATAATCCACCAGAATATATTGGTGAATCTGTCCCTTTGACCTGTCAAGACCTTCACAGGTACGCTGTAACTTTTCCTCATGACGGGAAGCCAGTGTTACCGACACACCGCAAGAAGCGAGCACCTGGGCAATCCCCGCACCTATACCTGCAGAGCTCGCTCCAATTAATGCTTTTTTCCCATGTAGATTGATTTCCATACTTTCTTGTTTTCCGTTTGTTGTTTATATTCAATCGAAACCAAAAGGTTTCGCTCAACCTAATATATGTATGTGATTAGTCATTATCTTTGGCACGGATCATAGCAATAAATAAATAGACAGCAAAGACCCATGCCGACGCCAGACATATCCAAGCAAATACAGGGATCCCCCACCACTGTGGTTCTACCCTTGCCACGATAACCATTCCGCCCAATAGATTGAGCGACATAAACATAATACCAATAACGATGCGATTGACACCTTTGCGGAGGATTGTATTAAAGGATCGTGCACTGATCAGGCGATGGTTGAGTGTGAAATTTCCTGTCCGAAATAATCGCACAAGAGCGCGCATATCCTCTGGAAGTTTTTCGACATCGCGTGCAAAAGATTCAATTTTATGTTTTCCTTTTTTGAAGATGGCCTCCGGAGAGAGCCGCTCCATCATAATCCTTCGTGCAAAAGGTTTGATACTCTCCATAATATTGAGATCAGGATACAATTGGCGCCCGATACCTTCCATCAAGGAGATGCCCCGCATCAATTGATAGATATACTCCGGAAAGTACAAGCGATTGTCACCAATGATTTTCCACAATTTATTAAACAATAAATCTAAACTCAGATCGCCGAGCGATACATTATCGATCATATCAAAGATCTCATAGAGAGATCGTTCAAACTGATTACGATCTGGAATATGGCTAACCACAGCAACATCTTCAATCACGTCTGCAAGTCGGACAGCATCTTCGGAAATCGCCGATTGAATAAATTCTTCAAGCTGCCTACGGTCAATGCCCAATAATTTACCCATATTTCCAAAATCCAAAAAAGCGATCCGCCCATCTGGCATCACCATCATATTCCCGGGATGGGGATCGCCATGGAAGAAACCATGAATAATCACCTGCTCCAGGTACAAATTGATTCCATTTTTTACCAATGTCTGGACATCCATTCCCCGGCGCTTAATTTCCACGGCATCGGTTACCTTGAAACCATCAAGATATTCCATGCATAGAACACGATCTGAGGAGAGTTCAGGATAAACCTGAGGCACTTTAATCAGCTTATTCCCTTTAAAGTTTTTTGCGAAACGTTCAATGTTATGCCGCTCAATCACCAAAGACATCTCTTCCTGCAAAGTCATTGCGAAAGACTCAACAATCAGCGAAAGATTCAGGTTTTCCAATGCATCATTGTACATGGTCAGAATTTTGGCAATATCACGCATGAGTGCCAGATCAACGCGCATAACCTCATCAATGCCCGGACGGCGGACTTTCAAAACCGTTTGGGTTCCATCTTTTAAAGTCGCGCGATACACCTGCGCAATAGAGGCAGCAGCAAAAGGTTCGGCAGCAATCTCCTGGAAATGCGCTTCAATATCCAGATCAAGTTCTTCCGCCAGATAAGATCTAACATCAACTTCAAAAGGCGGAACATTATCCTCAAGGCGCTTAAGTTCATCAACAAGATCTTTGGGCAACAATCCTTCCCGCGTAGAAGCAGATTGACCAAGCTTGATAAAAGCAGGACCGAGTTCCTCAAGCGCCATGCGAATACGGGCATAAACACTGATATTATCGACGTCAATAGCTTGTTCTACGGCTGATCTGGATCCTTTCCACGGCAATCGAGCGATCGCATCTTTAAAACCATACTTGGCCAATATACTTAGGATCTGGGAACTGCGCTGTAACTTCTTTGTCGGATTATACATAACGGACAATGGTTTTCGATAACAATATACGAAATATCCATGCCCCAAAACACAAACACTTATAAAAACGAAGCGGATATTCCATATGGACTAAAAAAACTATGAATAAGCATATGAAACAAAAACCTTACCTATTTTGGTTCTAATCATTTTGACTAGAAAATCCAAGTCTTCAGCAGCACTGCAGACATAAGGGGATACAGTAAACTATTCCGTCTCCATTTGATCCAATTTCTCCTTGATCTGTGTGATATATCTACCGTAATAGCAACGAATCATAATTTCTGTCAGACCAAAAACAAGGATGATAGAGATAATTGCGGAAAGAATCATCCAAACAATAAAGTTGGGTTCTTTTTCAAAAGTTTCCTTGAAATGGTATAATCGATCAAACCATACGGTAGTTCGGCTCTGTGCTATCATAATAAGATACAAAAATAAAGCTTGCGGGATCATCACATAGGCCGCAATACGATAGGTCTCTACGGCATACTTCAAATCGTAATACAGCTTGAGCAAGTGTTCTTTAGAAGCCAACAACTCGATCTTTTTCGTGCTCTTTACCAAATAAAAGAACCTCCTGTAATATAAAAGACTTGATAACGATATTTGTACGATAAAAAAGTAATACGCAAATGCTGCATAACCTTCAATCTTATATATCGGCAAAATAGGAACCAAAAACAGAAACCCCATACAAACGACCCAAGAGATAAACTCGCGTTTGATATTCTTGCGGAGTTTGCTCATGATATTGCCGACTTCCTTATAGTATTTGAGATTTGGATTCTGTAAATCCTCATCTGTAGGCTGTTCCTGCCAAGATTTTTTTAACTCATCAAAATTCATACTTGTATTTTTTAATGATTTGTTGAATTCGCTCCTTCGTGCGGTTTAATTTTACGCGGGCATTGACTTCCGATATACCCAGATTTTCTGCAATCTCGCGATGGCTCTGACCTTCCAAAAACAAAAAGATAAGCGCCTTTTCGATTGCATTGAGTTCTTGAACCGCCTGATAAAAGACTTTTAGCTGCTCGTCTTTATCGCTGTCATAAGTTTCTTCTGCAAAATCGTGCCGTTCCTCTAACACATCATAAATCTGATGTTTCTTTTCTTTTTTTAAGAATACCATTGCGGTATTGAGGGCGACACGGTACATCCATGTTGAAAATTTACTCTGTTGCTTAAATGTCCCATAGGATTTCCACAGCTGATAGACGATCTCCTGATACAGATCTTGCCGCCCCTCATGATCATCCATATACATACGGCTCACCTTAACAAGAATACCTTTATTCTCGTCAATCAGTAGAAGAAATTCTGTTTCCGATGGGTTCACCTAGCGATTTTTCTTTAAATATATTTAGGTAATAAGTATAGCAAACAAACAAAGTGTTACAGCTTTATTTAAAAATATGTAAATTGTTGTTAAAAAAGAGGCTAATCGTAGAAGATTATGGAAAATATATTTTATCAAGGCCAGGTTATATGGGCGCAGATCGATGCAAATAGACATATGCGACACTCTGCTTATGCTGATATTTGTGCACAGGCCCGCAGTAATATGTTGAACAAAATGGGTTTTTCGCTGGATAAATTTGCCGAATTTCATATCGGCCCGATTTTGTTCAGGGAGGAACTTATCTATTTTAAAGAAGTCCATTTAGATGAATATGTACAGGTAAAAGTAGAACTGACAAAATACAATAAAACAAATAGTCGTTTTTCATTTATACATCAGGTTTTTCGTGATGACGGAGTTTTATGCTGTACCGTCAACGTCGATGGTGCCTGGCTGGACCTTCAAAAGCGAAAATTAACGAAATTGCCAGAAGAGATGGAGCCTTATCTTGCCAGAATTCCCCGATCTGCAAACTATGAGGAAACCGAATAGTCTTTCCGTCAAATCAAGACTGTCCTTATAAAAGAAAAATCCCTCGGAACACAAACGGAATTCCGAGGGATTAAAACATAAACTAAACCTAAAAACTATTGTCTTTTATTCACCTTTTGGTCATTTCCAAAATGAACTATTTCTTGTGTGTTGTTGAGTTATTTCACTTCAATCAAACGTTTTGCGATGATTGCATCTTCTTTCTTGCCAACAGTCAAAATTAATATCCCACCTTCATAGGCAGCCTCGATATTGCTGTAATCTACCGTCTCTGGTAATGTAAATGACCGTGAGAATGAAGAGTAATTGAATTCTTTTTTGCTGTATAATTTTTCTTCACTCACACTTTCTTCTTTTTTCTCAGCTGAAATCGTAATTAGATTTTTATCCACATTGATTTTAAAATCAGATTTATCCAATCCAGGTGCTGCCATTTCAACTTTAAATGATTTTTCGGATTCGGATATATTTACCGCTGGCACACGGGATACCAAACGATCTGAGATAAAGTTATCATTGAATAAATTGTCGAATACAGTATTTACAAATGGATTTACTGCATCAGTGTTTAAACTTTTTGTCGGGAATTTAATTAATGCCATTTTTTGTGTCCTCCTAATTTTTTGTTTTATTGTTGTTAAGCTTTTTTGTTCTAACTATTTGAAAGGTGATATTCAATTAACGTACCACCCCTATTTAAAAGACAAAATGTCACTTTAAAACAAAAACAAATGCCATTTTGACTTAAACAAAAGCTATTTTGCTACGAGTGAGTGACCTATTTGTCATCGCCCCCTCCCCATGCAAGGACAGCCCCTTACATAGATTAACGTGTAAGAGGGAAAACAGTTTATCACAAATTGTTATTTTTTTATGAACAGCATTACTCAAAAAACCGTTAAGGTTTATGTTGTTCAAGCGTAGCAATCAATAGGGATTTGACCGCATTATAAATATAGTCCTTGGCTTCCGCGTAGGAGATCCCATAGCGTCGTGGAACGCCATCTGAATAATGTGGAAATGGCGTAAATAGTTTATCATAATAGGCATCTAGCTGTACCGTACTCGGTAGTTCAAAAGCTAAACGAAGTTGAAAACGCCGGATAATGGCTGTATCCAATATTTCGGGATGATTCGTTGCCGCAATCAACACCGCCTCAGCTGGAAAATAATCGATCAGCTGTATAATGGTATTCACGAGACGCCGCATCTCCCCCACATCTTTTTCTTCACTGATCCGCGCTTTTCCGATCTGATCGAATTCGTCTAAAAACAGAACCGCTTTTTCACGCCCTGCTTTATCAAAAACCTGTTTAATATGCTGCGAAGTCTCCCCAATACGAGAAGAAATGAGGTTACTCAAATTCAACACATAAATTGGTTTCTCTAGTGCAGTTGCCAGCGCTTTCGCCGTTGTTGTCTTTCCACAGCCAGAATAACCATGCAGTAAAATCTTATTGCTAACCGGCAGACCGTATTGTGAAAGCTCTTTGATATAACGATGTTCTTTAATCAGCTGATGGAGTTTCTGACGGCTTTCTTCTTCCAAGAAAACGTCTTCCAATGCTATCTTTTCCTTATCAGCAATGACAAGATCGTAAATATTCATAATGTTCATTTAAGACTATCAGGTAACCGACCACAAACCTAGATCTTCCGTTCGATATACAGCTGGTCCAGTTTGGTTTTAATCCTTAAAATATTTGAGGCTAACTTGGGAGCAGGAAAGATCTCCTCCGAAAGGAGGATTCGATTTACGTATCACCACCTCAATTGTCACCGCATGGGAAACGTTTTCCCTAATCTGATCCAATATTTCCGAAGCTGCAGATTCTAGCAGTTTGCGTTTAGGCTGCATGACGCTGGCGGTAATCTGGTAAAGCTCTTCATAATTGAGTGTATTTTTCAAATTCTCCGTTTCAGCATTCAAAAATGGAAAACAAACGTCAATAGAAACAAAAAACTCATTACCAAGCGCCTGTTCTTCTTCATAGTAACCTATAGGCGCATAGAACCGAGCTTCTTTCAACGATACTGTCTGTAAAATGGTTGCCATGCACAAACCTAACGAAATTGTTCCAAACATTGGGATTATTTGTATATTTAGGCATACCAAAAACCCAACAGATGAACTTTTCTTTATCATCAGCGATAGCAATAGCACTTTTATTTGGTGCCACGGCATTACAGGCACAAACAAATATGAAACCTAGCGACACCGAATATTATAGTCCGGTGCCACCGACATTAACGATCAATCATGGTATTCCAAGTGATGCTATTGTCCTTTTTGACGGCAAGGACCTCAGCAAATGGAAAAGCGAGAAAGGGAATGCCAGCTGGACTGTTGCCAACAACGTGCTCGAAGTGAAACCGGGCGCAGGAGCTATTGAAACCACCGAAAACTTTACAGATTTCCAATTGCATGTGGAGTGGAAAAGCCCCGAAGTGATCAAAGGCGAAGGCCAAGGCAGAGGCAATAGCGGAATTTTCTTGCAAGGACTTTATGAAATTCAAGTACTGGACAACAATAACAACCCTACCTATGTCAATGGCGGCGCAGGTAGTCTCTACAAACAACGTCCACCACTGGCGCAAGTAATTGCACCAGACAAATGGCACGTCTATGATATCATTTATAAGGCTCCCCAATTTAATAAAGATGGAATATTGACCAACAAAGGAACAGTAACGGTCTTACATAATGGAGTCGTTGTACAAAACAATACCCAAATCGACGGTACCACAGAATATATAGGTCTACCAAAACAAATAAGCCACGGCCCAGGCCCAATTATACTGCAGGATCATGGTGATTTGGTCCAATTCAGAAACATCTGGCTACGTAAACTGTAGCTTTGCAGCAAGAATTAAAGCTTCACAGCAAACAATTTTAGTTAGAAAAGCAACAATTCTGTATTAGGTTTTATAGGGCTATTTCCCTAATTTAGCCCTATAAAATTAAAAACAAACGGAATGTAATGAGCTCGTTGTGCCCTTAATTCCCTACCGAAACAGGCTTCCAAGCCCGAGCTGTGTAGATCAATGAAGCGCAAATAACCATAGAAAACGGGCTCACTTATGCCGTTGAGTATAAACATTCACACAATATTAAAGTTTAATGAAAAGAATTGCGCTATTCTTCTTGTTGGCAAGCTCCATCAGCAGCTATGCACAACGCAACCTCAATTTAGAAGAAACCGTCTTTGGCCCCCGCACTTATGCACCGACATCGATAGCCGGAGCATCGTGGATACCAAAATCCAACACCTTCTCCTATCTCGATAAATCGTATCAGAATCTACTATCCAAAAGCGCCTCTGGCAACTGGAATGAAACGAATCTGGTCGCTAAAACAGACCTCGAAACAGCATTAAAAGCGGCCATTCCGACTGAAACTTTCAATCTGCGTCAATTTCCTTATGACTACAAATGGCGCGACGGAAATTCACTAGTACTCCAAGTTGAAGGAAAAGATAAAACCTACACTGTAGCTTACAACATTAAATCAAAAAATATTGAGAGCTTTATTGGCAACGACAATAAAGGAGCTAACCGCGAGTTAAGTTCTGATTTTTCAAAAATTGCCTATTTAGTGGACAATAACATCGTAATTATTGACAAAAACGGCAAAATTACTGCTGTAACCAACGATACAGATAAAGGGATTGTCAACGGAAGCGATTATACACACCGCCAAGAATTTGGCATCAAGAAAGGAATGTGGTGGAACAACCAGAATGACAAACTGCTGTACTACCACAAAGACGAAACGATGGTTGCCAATTATCCTTTACCGCAATGGAGCGCTAAAATTGCGGACATCAAATGGATAAAATACCCAATGACGGGACAAAAATCAGAGGAAGTTTCTTTGATCGTTTATAATACCACGACGGGACAAAAGGTAACCCTTCAAACCGGCGAGCATTCAGAGCAATACTTAACCATGGTTACCTGGGATCCATCTGGAAAATACATTTACGTCGGACTCCTTAACCGTGGCCAAAATGACCTTAAAGTCAACAAATACAATGCTGAAAACGGATCCTTGGTCAAAACCTTATTTGAAGAAACTGCAACAACCTGGGTGGAACCAGAAAACCCGTTGACGTTTCTACCAAACAAACCTGATCAATTTCTTTATCAATCCGATAAGGACGGCTACAATCAGCTTTACCTTTACAATACCGAGGGCAATTTGATTAAAAAATTAGGCTATAAAGATATCGTCATGGAAACCTTGCTCGACTTCTCGGCTGATGGCAACAAAGTAAGTTATACCGGAGTGACCAATAGCGGTTTGGATCGCCAGTTATTCGAAGTCGATTTAAAATCAGGAAAAACGACTCAATTAACAAATGAATCGGGTATGCACCATGCATCTTTAAGTGACGATGGCAAATATATCTACGATCAATATAGCAACTTAAAAACACCGAATAAAATTCAAATCAAGGAAGTTAAATCTGCTAAGGAAACAACTTTAGTCAACGCTGAAAACCCTTTTACGGGAAAAATTAATGATCCTAAAATCGAATTTGTACAGTTGACATCCGCGGATGGAAAATACCCATTAACAGGACGTATCATTTATCCAAATGATTTTGATCCGGCAAAAAAATATCCGGTCATGTACTACCTATATGGCGGATCACATTCGCAGCTTGTTTCCAATAAATGGCTTGGTGGAGCAGGTTATTTTGACATGTACATGGCACAACAAGGATATATCGTCTTCACCATGGACAATCGCGGCACAAACTATAGAGGTCGTGAATTCTACACCGCTACGCATCGCAACCTCGGTCAAAACGAAATGGCGGACCAGATGAAAGGAATTGAATTCCTTAAATCAAAATCCTTTGTTGACCAACAGCGCATGGGAATTTTTGGATGGAGTTTTGGCGGTTTTATGACCACTTCTTTCATGTTGCACCATAACGACATCTTCAAAGCTGCCGTTGCCGGAGGCCCTGTAATCGACTGGAAATTTTACGAGGTTATGTATGGAGAACGCTACATGGACACGCCGCAAGAAAATCCGGAAGGTTATAAATTGACTTCTCTGCTCAATAAAGCCGATCAGCTGAAAGGAAGATTATTGATCATCCACGGTGCACAGGACCCTGTCGTTGTACAGCAAAATAGCATGGAATTTTTAGAAGCTTGTATCAAAGCCGACAAGCAGGTGGATTACTTCCTCTATCCTACCCATGAACACAATGTGATGGGTAAAGACCGGATCCACATGTACGAAAAAATTGCTGACTACTTTAATCAGCATCTCAAAAATCCTTCTTAATGCTTAAAAATTAAGAAGATTCACAAATTTTAATCCAGCAAAAAGGCCAGTCAACCGATTGGCCTTTTTGCATTTCACCTCATATTACAAGAAATAAGCTGTTCAATGGCTAATGCTCATCCAAGCCCGCAGATAAACTATACAATGTCCAATGTTTTGTTTTTATAGCCTGAGATTCTGTCCGAAGCAATTGGATAAAATCCTGGACGCCTAATTCTTCATTCCCATTACCATGAATCAGGACAATACTTCCATTCTTGGCCTGCTGTCCTTTAGCCAACCAGGCATCCGAACCAACAGCAATAAGACCATAAGACAACAGCCGTTCAATAATATTTCGATCTGAAACGAGGCCCGGGCAACGAAAAAATACCGAAGGCATAAGACCATTTTTTAACATCAATTTTTCATTCTCCAATACCTCATAATTTAGATCCGTATTTTTAGAAAGCAAAAAATTGGACGTTAAAGGATTATTATTAAAAACATGGTCGTACGTATGATTAATCCAGGTAATCTTTACACCTTTTGTTTCCAATGATTTTAGCCATTCCAGATCTGCAGCATGATTTAGCATCCATTTACCCGAAACAGAAACGGCCAATGGCAGGGTGCTATCAATGCCCTTAAACGCAACAAGAAGATCCTCAAAAATAGCTTTGTCCAAAGGTTTATGTGAAGGACATAAATCAATCGTCAAATTGATACCAGCCTCTTTAGGGAGTCTAAAATTCAGGCCCGCATCCTGTAAGTTATTTTCCGTTTTTCTGACCAAGGAGAAACAGCTTTCATAGACCGAACCACTTAGACTTTTCGTAACCTGAGCCACATCTTTATAAAGAACGCTTACTGATCGATCTCCAACTACACGCGTTTGCAATGTAGTAGGGTCTACCGTTAGGTAATATTTAACAGCATTTGTTGTGAAACTACGGATCCCCACCAAGGAAGTATTATTTTCACGAAGGATTAACCACTCAGTTCTGTAGTTTTCCAAATTGCCAAATGAAGCCTGCCCATAAGAGAATAGGGCGCATACCAAAAATAGACAAACAAAAATGAGCTGTTTCATCATCAGTTACCACTTGTTCTTTTTGACTGTAGATTTGTTGGCCAGACCATCTGCTTGCCATCTTTATCGATTGACAATGTGATCTTTTCCCGGGAGACCAAAGTTGGTTCTTCGCAGGCTAGGTAGGTTAAAATCGCTACAATAATGGCGTTTTGTTTCACCTCATCAAAGACAATCTTATCGTAGGTATCTCGATTGGTATGCCAGGTCACTTTACCATAATCCCAAGAAGTGGAAGAGAGCCCAAAGGCTGGAATTCCTTTTTGAACGAAAGAAGAGTGATCACTCCCTCCCGTCCCCGGCATACCCGGAAAGCTGGTTTGAATTTCATTGCGAAACTCTTCAGGCAAATATTGTAGCCACCGACTAATGTATTCGTAGGATTTTTCAAAACCACTTCCCCCGATACGAACAATTCGCCCTGTCCCGTTATCCTGATTCCATACCACCTGTATATTTTTAGCTATCTCGGGATGATCTTCGACAAATGCAGAAGAACCGTTCAGCCCCTGCTCTTCACTTCCCCAGTTTCCTACCAAAATCGTTCTTTTATTTTCGGGATAAACCTTTTTTAAAATACGGACCGCCTCCATCATTGTAATTACCCCCGTCGCATTATCTGTAGCACCAGAAGCTCCGTCCCAAGAATCTAGATGTGCCGAAAGCACAACATATTCGTCCGGTTTTTCCTTTCCTTTGACCTCTGCAATACTATTGTATGTTTTTGATGTCCCAAGCTCTTTTGAATTCCCCTGTAGCGATACCCGAGGTTTGACCCCATGTTCTGCCATGCGGTATAACAGACCATAATCTTCCAACCCGACATTAAATACCGGAATCTGTTTAGACTTCGCATCAAAAATCCGCGTAATACCCGGTAATTCGGTCCAATACGAATCAATTACGCCAACTGCCCCTGCATTTTCCAGCGCCAAAGGCAGTGTCCGGCGAGTGCTTCCCGTATAGGACATACTACCCGCCCATTTTTTTAGCTGATCATTTTTTAAAGATTGATATTTTTCATAACCTTTAACTGACGCAGACTCTTTCCAATTGGCATCTGACCTTCCCGACAATGGATTCATTCCAATCAATACAATCTTGCCTTTAATTGTCTTAAGCCAAGACTGAAAATCGGATTGGGAGCTAAACAAGGGCATAGCGACCACTTCTGCCTCGATCCCTTTTTCCTTCGTCATAGGACTAAAAGCCAACTGCGTACCTTCTAAAGACTTTATTCTCGGATAGGTCATCGTCACTTGAGAAGTTCCCCGTTCCCAGGAACGCCATTCACCATAAGGCTCATTACGAGCCTGTGCTCCAAGCGCATTATAATTTTTGACAACCCAATCGTGCGCCTGTTGCATTTGTGGACTTCCGACAAGACGAGGGCCAATCATATCGACAAGCTCAAACGCATACTTCTCCAATTGTGAATTTGCATTTGCTTCTTGAACAATCGACGTGACTATTGCTTCTTTATTTTGAGCGAAAACACTCCCCGTACCCAACAATAGCAATGCAAGTCCCAAAGATTTCATCTTACGCTGGTTCATTGAATCTATCTTCATGTATATCATTATTTATTTTATAATTATCCGTTAACAAGCTAACACCACAAACGTGATCTACTTCTTCGTGCTTTCAATTCATCGCCAAAAAGAAGACTCGGAAAAAGAAGCTGCTTTGACCACCTATAGTTAATTTAGAAATCTAAAGTTCCTTGTGATTGGTTTTTCCGAAAATTACTAAAGAATATTTAAAAAAACGCATTCATTTTCAATCTCCTCAAACTAGCTATCCCTATTTAGCTAAAAAGCTTAAAGAAAAAATATAAAAAATCCCAGAAAGAATCTTCCTGGGATTTACTAAATATAAATGTGATGGTTGATTATTTACACCGCTTCTACTTTGGATTTTTCATAACTCTCTTGGTGAACTGAGGCCACAGCTCTACCAGAAGGATCATTCAGATTCTGGAAAGAAGCATCCCAAGCCAATGCTTCTGGCGTACTGCATGCAACAGATTTTACAGAAGGAACAGTTTGCGCCGCCGCTGCTGAAGGGAAATGCGATTCAAAAATCGTCCGATATAAAAACTCTTCTTTATTTTTCGGCGTGTTGATCGGGAATCGTGTAGCGGCCTCAGCAAACTCCCCGTCGGACACTTTGCTTTCTGCCTGCTCTTTCAGCGTATCGATCCAGCTGTACCCCACACCGTCAGAAAATTGTTCTTTCTGGCGCCATGCAATACTTTCCGGTAGATAGTCCTCAAAAGCTTTACGTACCACCCATTTTTCCATTCTTCCGTCACGGATCATTTTATCCGAAGGGTTGATACGCATAGCAATATCCATAAATTCTTTATCCAAGAAAGGCACACGTCCTTCTACCCCCCAAGCTGCAAGTGATTTATTTGCCCGCAGACAATCATAAAGGTATAGCTTTTTCAGCTTACGTACCGTTTCTTCATGAAATTCCTGTGCATTAGGTGCTTTGTGAAAATAAAGATACCCGCCAAAAAGCTCGTCTGAACCTTCACCCGACAACACCATTTTGATGCCCATTGATTTGATTACACGAGCTAATAAATACATCGGTGTAGAAGCACGCACCGTTGTGACGTCATAAGTTTCCAGGTGATAGATCACATCACGAATAGCGTCCAATCCCTCTTGGATAGTAAAGTTAATTTCATGATGTATCGTTCCGATATGGTCTGCAGCTTTCTGTGCGGCAATTAAATCCGGCGCACCCTTCAGCCCCACCGCAAAGGAATGCAACTGGGGATACCATGCTTCTTCCTGATCGTCACTTTCAATCCGTTTGGAGGCAAACTTCTTCGTTACAGCAGCAATAACGGATGAATCCAATCCTCCAGACAGCAATACACCATAAGGTACATCTGACATTAATTGACGATGTACCGCATCTTCCAAAGCTTTACGCAAAACAGCGATATCGGTCTCGTTGTCTTTTACGACATCGTAACTTTCCCAATCACGTTGGTACCAGCGCTGCGGAACTTTCCCAGTTTTGCTATACAAGTAATGCCCCGGAGGAAATTGCTCAATCGTCGTACAGAAACCTTCCAATGATTTTAATTCAGATGCAACAAACAACTGCCCCTGTTCATCTTCACCATAATATAAGGGGATAATGCCCATATGGTCACGTGCAACAAAAAAGGAATCATCACGCGAATCATATAGTGCAAATCCAAAAATTCCATTTAATTCGTCCACAAACGAGGGACCTTTTGCTAAATATAGAGCCAAAACAACTTCAGAGTCACTTTGTGTAGAGAACTCATAATCAGGAAGGCTATTTCTTAATTCATGGTGGTTATAAATCTCGCCATTAACTGCTAGTACAACTTTACCATCCGGACTGTACAAAGGCTGACTTCCCGATTTGGGATCAACGATAGCTAATCTCTCGTGTGCCAATAAAGCTTTATCACCCGTAAATATGCCCGACCAATCAGGACCGCGGTGACGAATACGTTTTGACATTTCTAATACTTGAGATCTCAATGAGCTTGCAGGTTGCTTTAATTCAAAAGCGCCAATAATTCCACACATATTATGAAAATTTTAAATATTTCGTTTTTACATTATGTTATTGACACAAAGTAAAACAATTAAAAATTAAATTCATAATGATTTTTAATTTTTATTGTGTTTTTATTAAAAATAGCTTTCAAAACAAACAAAATTATCAATGAAACACTTATTTGTTTACAATAATCACACAATAGATTAACAAATGATCTGCTGATTTATCGTTAAATTAACTTCATAATCAAATAACCAGGACATGGATCTAATTAGAACCTTCTATAGTGAGCTTTCGCTCACGCCACAGGAATTAACTGCCATCAAAGAGAAACATGAGGTCATAACCGTCAAAAAGGGCGATTTTATATTGACCAAGGGGCAGGTTTCAAATGCTTACTACTTGATTGAATACGGGCTTACACGCTCTTTTTTACATGATTATGAAGGCAATGAAGTTACCATCGGCTTCTGCAGCGACAATGATGTCGTCATTGAAGTAGCTTCTTTTTTCCAGCGCAACCCCACCGTAGAAAATATTCAGGCGCTCATGGAAACCCGTCTTTGGAAAATAAAATTTGAAGATTTTCAGGAGCTCTTTCATCAGATTCCTGAATTTAGAGAGTGGGGACGTTCCTGGATGGCGAAGGAGCTTGTCCATAGCAAAAATAGAGCTATTGCCATGATCACAGAACCTGCCACTGCGCGATACCTGCGGCTGATCAAAGAAAAACCAATATTGATACAGCAGGCTCCTTTAAAACATATTGCATCTTATTTAGGTATCACCGACACTTCCCTAAGCCGTATTCGCAAAGAAATTGTCCACGGAAATTAGCTTGTTTCAATGAATAGAAGACTACTGTCTGAAATCTTGCCTTAGGGCAAGATTTTTAAGAAAACTTCAGCTTAATTTTATAAAAGCATCCTCGGGGCAATTTACCTCGGCCCCACTGAGAATGAAAATTTGAGAAAAAGAAGTAATCATTATATTCAAAATTTAGAAATCATGGCAAAATTACACGCTTATTTAAACTTCAACGGAAACTGTGAAGAGGCATTCAACTTTTATGAAAAAGTCTTCAACACAAAAAATCCGGGCTATATGCGCTACGGAGATATTCCTGCTGACCCACAAATGCCACCAGTTCCAGATGAGGCAAAAAACAAAATCTGCCATACAGCAATTTCTATCAATGGAGATAGCATGTTGATGGGAGCTGATGTCATTCCTGCTTTTGGCCAACAATATATTCAAGGGAACAACAGCTACGTCATGCTGATGTGTGAAAGCACAGCAGAGGCAAAAACATTGTATGACGCATTAAGCACCAATGCAAAAGTAGTTGAAATGCCTCTTGGCGAGACATTTTTTGCCGAACTATACAGTGCTTTTCAGGATCAATTCGGCATTTGCTGGATGGTTTATTTTGGTGGAAATAAAGAGCAGGATTGCGAAAGTAAGCCTTAAACTAGCTGAACAGTCAACAAGATATTTGACACAAAATGGGCGGTAAATTAGTCTTACCGCCCTTTCTATATTCTACGACTTCCCCCTATTTGTGCGCAATTTCATTTGAAACTACCCTGAAAGGAAACAATCCTGTTCCATCGCAGCACCTTGCAGCTGGACTTCTTATTTTTTTGTTAGTACTTCCTGCTCAAATACCACAGCGTCCCAACCATTAGACATAAATTGACGTATATTCTGATGTCCTTCGCCAGCCGGATTGTCAAGCACATTTTGATAATGCTCAGCAAACAGGCCTAAAGTTTCTTCTTGTGAGAGATTATTCAATTTTGCAAAAGAGAAAACTTTTGCACTGCCTTGATTTTCTTCCTTCGAATTTTTCAGTGTTCCATTCTGAAAAGCACTAGCACGATAATTGTACTGATCGGCAATATGTTCCAATACTTCCTGAAACTGCAATTCACCTTCTTTTGATTTATTCAATAATTCTTCTGTTTTCATGATGATGTTCTTTATAAAAATCTAATTTAAATTAACCAGGTCAGATCCTAACCTGAACTGACAGTATTAATCTGTTCTAAATAATTCCGTGCAGCGAACCTCCTTTTGCCCCAAGCTGATCCACTCTTCTTTCCACAGCTTCATCTTTAATCAACGCGGGTGCATGGTGAGGTTTTGTTCGGGCATCGATAATAAGTGGTCCTTCACAGCCCCAATGTTTGAAGGCTGTAAAACTATCTATTCCATAAATATCAAATGCTGGATTACTTCGTGTAAACGTTGTCCAGACAAAGTTATTGATCGTAGCAGCGGTAAAATGAGCATCATCACATAAAACGATCAATGGGAAACCTTCCCAGGAAAAGCCTGCCGCAGCCTGACACCATTCCGCTATAACCCTCGATTCATGCTCATAGGTAGAGAACGCCTGCCCATCGATCGCAACAACCCCTGGCATAACAAATTTCGCCTGATTGAAAGGCCGTGGTAGGTCAAAATTAGTCGGTAATTCACGCCCCAGTGCCCTCTTCTTTGTCCCGGCAGCAGCAAAGACCACCTTTGACCCTGTATTCAGTCCATCGCCAGAATAATCCAAGGTATCTATTGTTGTATTTGTCTGAAAATGAACATCACGAGTCAGGTCTATCCGCTCAAGGATATGTCCAAAAAATGCTGGAATATCGTAGATATCCAATTGCGGATTATCTTCATGTGCTGAAATAAACAAATATTTAGCAAGACTAAGCTGGTTTTTACCGAGTATCTGATTCGCTATCGTTAAAATTTCCTGCGGCCGATCGACACGCTGATACGGCGTATACCGTTCAGACCCGATTGCAAAAAGCAGCGGATGCACACCTGCCGCATCAACAGCGTTAACTGCATGAAGTCCTGAAATTTCTTTTGGAATTGCTGCTCCCGTAATTTCATGGATTAAAGCGCCAAAACTGGTATCTTCCTGCGGTGGCCGTCCCACAACTGTAAAAGACCAAATCGGATTTTTCTTATGGTACACATTGTGGACTTTCATTAATGGAAACGGATGGGTTAAGCTATAATATCCGATGTGGTCACCAAAAGGGCCTTCCGGTTTATTTTCGTTTGGGTAGACAGTTCCGGTGATCACAAAGTCAGCATCTGCTGAAATACAGAATCCTTCGTCATCATAAAAATAGCGAAACCTTCTATTCCCCAATGCTCCTGCAAAAATCATTTCAGAGAGTCCTTCGGGCAAAGGCATCACAGCCGACAAAGGATGAGCTGGTGGTCCGCCAACAAAGATACTCACCTTTAAAGGTTTACCGAGTGCATTGGCTTTTGTTTGATGGATCCCTATCCCACGATGCAACTGATAATGCAACCCAATCTCCTGATCTTTCACATAATCATTGCCCGATAACTGGATACGATACATGCCCAAGTTGGCCTGCATAATACCTGGTTTGGTAACATCTTCTGTATACACCTGCGGCATCGTCACAAAAGCACCACCATCCATTGGCCAGTTGACAATCTGCGGAAGTTTACTGATCGAGGTTTTACCGTGAAGTATAGGGGCTCCGGACTTCTTTTTCCAAGGTAGCGCTCCTAGAGCTGTCATGGATGAACCGATATATTGAAAAGGGTTTTTTAGCACCGCTGCAGGATTCATCTTCACATCTACCAATTTCTTCAGGTGATCCAGCGAATCCCGAAACATAAATTTCGAACGATCCAGTGTTCCGAACAAATTGGATACAGCCGGAAATTCCGAACCTTTGATATTTTCAAAATATAGTGCCGGGCCTTCAACATCAAACACCCGCATATGGATTGCGGCCATTTCCAGATAAGGATCGACCTCTTCTTTGATCCGGATTAAATGACCATGTTTTTCAAGATCCGCAACACACGCTTCTAAACTATTGTATCCCATATTTTAAATCTGCTTCAACACGTTAATCCACAAATTTAACAGAATAATTTATTAAACCGGCCATAAAGAAAAAACCTCCGCTTAAACTAAGTATCCATGCAGACATAGGCCTTCAAAGGCGTAAATTCAAACGGCTGAACCTTCTGCCAAGTCGAATTATCAACATTCTTTTCATAATAAAGCACTCTTCTAAACTCGTCAATATCTTCTTTATTGATATCATTCAACCTGGTTAGCAATAATTTAGCAAAGAATTTATTGACACCTATTTCTCTTTTTTGGCTTTCAGAAGTACAGGTCAGAAACTGATAAAACAAGCCTCTAAATGTCATTTCTTCATTTCCCCCAAGGTAAATAACCTCTGATATAAAGTTATTTTCCCAGGGCATTTCCCTTAACCAGCGGTATACATCGAGTAAAGGCAAAGGTCGAAACTTTAGAGAAGCCACCCAGTTCCAATAAAATATCGTCTGTCGCTTGGCGAGTTTAGTAAAGATCCGATTTAAAACACTTTCTTTCCCTACTACGCTGCTTTTAATAACAATCGTATATTGAACACGTAAATTTTCCAGCAGATTGCGCACCGGTTCCAGAAAATGTTCATCCATTAGCCGAGCGACATAAATGACACGGTTATTTCCGGCACGTTTACAGATTTCCACAAAATTGCGCAGACCGAGCAATTCAAGCTGAAGCTGAATATCATTATCGAGCGAAGGAACCTGCGTAAAATAGATCCCAAAATTGAGATCGGCGATTTGAAATTTCTCAAAGGCCTCCCCTTTTCGTAACAGGTCTAGTTCAAAAAGCTTTGCCGTCACCTTTTCCTTTACTATTTTATTAAAAAGGGATAAGTTGCGTACCAATCCCGTCACATCAAAATCTCTCGATTGCAAATAACAGGATGCCCGTCGTCCCAGATAGGTATTTAGCCCGCTGATTAAAACCTTTTTCATTCGAATTCTCTATTTTATGGCTATTGAAACCATCATGCTTCAATGATTCGCTTTTATTCTTACGAACGATCCAACATGACCATTTCTTCCTCGTATTCTGTATCTATTTATTATCATCTCAACCCCTTAAACGAACAAAATTCTTAGGATGGTTTCATCGGTGATGCAGCTATCTTTTCCATGTTTTTCTTGCGCTTTTAATATTTTGCCCTGTTTGTATATAGAGCAATAGTAATAACCCCCAAATATCATAATTCCCTGATTTTAGAACAGAGAAACATCGAATAAGTTTAACACTATTTTTATTTTTTCCTAACCAAAATAGATCAAAGCAGCTGGACAGGTGCCGTCATTGTCCTTTTTTTGTCAATTCATGCATAAATACTTTCAAGAACACAATATCCTTATATATTTGTAAATCTTCTGAAAATAGGCTGCACTAAAAAGTATTTATCTTCACCTCTATGGACAAAAGGGCTACAATGATCTGGTTTAGAAATGATTTAAGACTTCATGACAATGAGGTATTTTATCAAGCTTCTGAAAAAAGTTCATTTATCATCCCGGTATACTGTTTTGATCCCCGATATTTCGACCGTAATCAATTTGGCACCTTAAATACGGGTGTTTTGCGAGCGGCCTTTGTTATCGAAGCCGTGACCGCTTTAAAAGAAAAATTAAAGAGCCATGGTAGCGACTTGTTAACCTATATCGGCAAGCCTGAAGATATCATCCCGCGTATTGCGCAAAAATATCAAGTCAACGAAGTCTATCACCATCGCGAAGTCGCACTTCGAGAAACATCTATTTCAGAAAAAGTAGAAAGTGAGCTTTGGAGCAGCAAGATAAATCTGCGCCATTTCATAGGCCACACCCTTTACCACAAGGAAGACCTTCCTTTCCCGATTAAAGATATACCCAATGGTTTTTCTATTTTCAAGAAAAAAGTAGAGCGGGAAAGTCTGGTTCGGCAACCTATTCCATTTCCGACCAATTTCCTTACCCCGCCGCATCTTGAGGACACCAAAATTCCTTCGCTGAAAGATCTAGGCTATTCGGAAGAAGAAATCAAATCTGTTGATGATATTTATATTCTCGGTGGCGAAGACACAGCGCTTAGTATTATGCATGCGGTATTGTCAACCTATCCGGAAACAGAGCAGGACCCTTTAATTCTAGGCCCTTTTATAGCTTCAGGTGCTTTATCGCCCATTCTATTGTATAATAACATCAAAAAACTGGGTGAAGGTAAAAAGGATAAACGATTTGAAAAAATAATCGACATTCTTCTCTGGCGCGACTATTTTAGGTTTATGCTAAAAAAATATCCAAATATATTTTTTAAACCACTGGGTACTAAAAACGGTACACAACAAGGTCATTCGAGCTTAGATAGAAATGACGAATTATTTGAAAGGTGGAAATCAGGCCATACGGAACATGATTTTATCAACAGTGTGATGATCCAGTTGCAAAAAACGGGCTATATCCCCTATCAAGCACGCTTAATCGCAGCAAGTTATTTAGTTCATGAGTATCAGGTTAACTGGCTTCGTGGCGCTTCCTGGTATGAGGAACATCTATTGGACTATTCTCCGGCAACTGTTTACGGACAGTGGTCTCATATCGCCGGAGTTGGTACAAGCGAGAAGGACAATAAAGCACTGGACTGGCAAAAATTGATCAAAACACATTTTCCAAATGGACTCCCAAAACTGGATGAAATATTGGCTAAATAAATCTTCGGCAGAAATAAATAATTCCAATAGAAAATAAATTTGTAGTACGCTAGAAGCCTCTTTTAAATCATGCTAAAAATGTTAAGAATTGGATAGATTTATTGATTAAATTATTCAATTTCAGTATTAGAAACTCTTTTTTTATTCATAACTTTGACAAATTTCATAGTTTTAATTGTAAATGGACAATCTGACATATTTGAGTAATGCTGATTCGGCTTATGTCGATGGCTTATATCAATCGTACAAGCAAGATCCCCAATCGGTAGATTTCGGATGGCAAAAATTCTTTGAAGGTTTTGATTTCGGTCAAAATGCTGGTGGAACAACAAGTTCAGTAGGCGAAGCTACTCCTGAGCACGTATTGAAAGAAATCAATGTGCTGAACATGATCAATGGCTACCGCGACCGTGGCCACTTATTCACGCACACTAACCCTGTTCGTGAGAGACGTAAATACTATCCTGGCAAGGAATTGGAAACGTTTGGTCTTGCTGAAGCAGACATGAACACCGTTTTTAATGCAGGTGTTGAAGTTGGTTTAGGTCCAGCAACATTGAAAGACATTCGTCAGCTGGTAGAGGATACTTACTGCCGTTCTATTGGTGCAGAATTCAAATATATCCGTAACCCAGAAAAAATTAAATGGTTACAGGACCGCATGGAAGCGGATCGCAACATGCCTAAATTCTCTTTGGACACAAAAAAGAGAATCCTCAACAAATTAAACCACGCCGTTGTATTCGAAAACTTTTTAGGCACGAAGTTTTTAGGTCAAAAACGCTTCTCATTGGAAGGTGCTGAAAGTTTAATTCCAGCATTAGATTCTGTCATTGAAAAAGGTGCAGAAATCGGTATCCAGGAATTTGTTATCGGTATGGCTCATCGTGGCCGTCTGAATGTATTGACCAATATCATGGGCAAATCTTACAAATCAGTATTCTCTGAATTTGAAGGTAAAACTTATGCTGATGATCCTGAAGTAAACTTTGGCGGTGACGTAAAATACCATTTAGGCTTTTCATCTGAGGTTAAAACAAACGATGGCAAATCTGTCCACCTAAGTTTGGCACCGAACCCTTCGCATTTGGAAACTGTAGATCCAATCGTTGAAGGTATGGTTCGTTCTAAGATCGACTTCAAATACGAAGGTGACTCTTCTAAAATCGCGCCGATCATCATTCACGGTGACGCAGCAATTGCTGGTCAGGGTGTAGTTTATGAAGTAACTCAAATGTCGAAATTAGATGGTTACAAAACTGGTGGTACGGTACATATTGTGATCAACAACCAGATCGGCTTTACAACAAACTATAAGGATGCGCGTTCTGGAACATACTGTACAGACGTAGCAAAAATCACTTCTTCACCTGTGTTCCATGTGAACGGTGATGATGCTGAAGCGGTAGTTTATGCGATTAATTTAGCTGTTGAATACCGTCAAAAATATAAAACAGACGTATTTATCGATCTGTTATGTTATAGAAGATTTGGACACAATGAGGCTGATGAACCAAAATTCACGCAACCATTGTTGTATAAAATCATCGAAAAACATCCGAACCCGAAAGAAGTTTACGCTAAAAAATTAATTACTGAAGGTAGTATTGACGAGGCGTATTCAAAAAATATCGAGAAAGAATTTAAAGCTGAATTACAAACTAAATTTGAGGAATCTAAAACAGTTGAGGTATTGACTGAGGAGATCCCGATGTTTAAGGGTGCATGGGAAGGATTGCGTCCAGCTAAAAAAGGTGAAGTATTAACAACCTCGGATAAAACGAAAGTTGCGAAGGATCTATTCTTAAAATTAGCGAAAGAAATCACCACCTTACCAGCAGACAAAAAATTCTTCCGTAAGATTACACGTTTATTTGAAGACCGTGCCAAAATGATCACGGCTGATTCATACGATTGGGCAATGGGCGAATTGATGGCTTATGCGACATTATTGGATCAAGGTAACCGTGTTCGTATCTCGGGTCAAGATGTACAACGTGGTACATTCTCACACCGTCATGCGGTATTGACACTAGAAGATTCCGAAGAGAAATATGTTCCTTTAGCCAATATTAAAGGGGGTGATAAATTCTCTATCTATAATTCATTACTTTCAGAATATGCTGTTTTGGGCTTTGAATATGGTTATGCATCTTCTAATCCAAATTCATTGACAATTTGGGAAGCTCAATTCGGAGATTTCTATAACGGTGCTCAAATCATTGTAGATCAATATCTATCGAGTGCAGAGACAAAATGGAAACGTTCTAACGGTTTGGTCATGATGCTTCCTCATGGTATGGAAGGTCAAGGTCCTGAGCACTCTTCGGCACGTATTGAAAGATTCTTAGAGTTATGTGCAGATGAGAATATGATCTTAGCAAATTGTACTACTCCGGCTAACTATTTCCACTTATTGCGTCGTCAACTGGTACGTGAGTTCCGTAAACCATTGGTTGTATTTACACCAAAATCATTGTTGCGCCACCCTAAAGTGGTATCACCGTTGAAAGATTTTACAGAAGCTGCTTTCCAAGAGGTAATCGATGATGCCAATGTTGCGGCGAAAGACGTTAAACGCGTATTGTTCTGCTCGGGTAAAGTTTACTACGACTTATTAGAGAAACAAGAAACGGACAAACGCAAAGATATCGCTATTGTAAGATTGGAACAATTATTCCCAATTCCTACAGAGCAATTGAAAGCAATCCGTAAAAAATACAGCAAGGCAAAAGAATTTGTTTGGGTTCAGGAAGAAAATGAGAACATGGGCGCATGGTCTTACTACTGCCGTAAACTAATGGGTACTGAGATTGCCTTTACAGGTTTTGTTGCCCGTAAAGAAAGTGGAAGTACAGCGACGGGTTACATGAAACAACACGTTGCGCAACAAGCAGAAATCTTAAATAAATCATTCGAATAAAAACAATTTAAAATCAATTGCGTCTTATCTATAGGACGCAATTGTCAATAAAGAACATTATATATGAGCTTAGAAATTAAAGTACCAACCGTAGGTGAATCAATCACGGAGGTAACCTTATCACAATGGTTGAAACAAGATGGCGATTATGTGGAGATGGATGAAAACATCGCCGAACTGGAATCAGACAAAGCAACGTTTGAATTACCAGCTGAAAAAGCGGGTATCTTAAGAATCATTGCACAAGAAGGTGATACTTTAGAAATCGGTGCTGTTGTTTGTACAATTGAAGAAGGCGCTGCTCCTGCTGGTGGTTCAGCTCCAGCTGCTGCCCCTGCTGCAGAAGCTTCAAATGCAGCTCCAGTTGCGGCTGCCGCTGCAAAAGATGAAGATCCAGATAGCTACGCTGCTGGTACAGCTTCTCCTGCTGCTGCAAAAATCTTAAGAGAAAAAGGAATAGATCCTTCGACAATAAAAGGAACAGGTAAAGAAGGTCGCATCACAAAAGAAGATGCCGAAAAAGCGCAACCTGTTGCTAAAGCTGCTGCGCCAGCTGCAAAACCTGCTGCGGCTCCAGCTGCGACAGTTGCTCCGGTGGCGGGTTCTAGAAACGAGCGTCGTGAGAAATTATCTTCATTACGTAAAACGATCGCAAAACGCCTAGTTGCCGTTAAAAACGAAACAGCCATGTTGACAACATTCAATGAAGTCAATATGCAGCCGATCATGGATCTACGTGCTAAATATAAAGATACCTTTAAGGAGAAATTTGGAATCGGTCTTGGTTTCATGTCATTCTTTACAAAAGCAGTAACAACTGCATTGGCTGAATGGCCTGCAGTAAATGCTCGTATTGAAGATAACGAAATTGTATATTCTGATTTCGCAGATGTTTCAATCGCGGTTTCTGCACCTAAAGGTTTGGTTGTTCCAGTTATCCGTAACGCTGATGCAATGTCATTGGAACAAATCGAAAAAGCGATCGCCGCATTGGCAGGTAAGGCGCGTGACAACAAATTAACGATCGACGAAATGACTGGTGGTACATTTACAATTACCAATGGTGGTGTATTCGGATCAATGATGTCTACGCCGATCATCAACGCACCACAATCGGCGATCTTGGGTATGCACAACATCATCCAACGTCCTATCGCTGAAAATGGCCAGGTGGTCATCCGTCCAATGATGTACATCGCACTTTCTTACGATCACCGCATCATTGATGGTCGTGAATCAGTAAGCTTCTTGGTTCGTGTAAAACAATTATTGGAAGATCCAGCTCGTTTATTGTTGGGTGTTTAAACCGCAATAAAGTTTGGAAATATAAAAAAGACCTATGCCTTTGTGGTATAGGTCTTTTTTTTCTGAAAGTGTCTGATCTTATTGGCCAGAAAGAACCCTCAGTTCGCTTTCATTGCTGTTGGTGTCTGCGAAGTCATGAAGGTTTTATTTACATCGGTAAGAAACAATATACTTAACGAATATAAATCGGTGATAGACGAATATAAGTTGTCCTTTTATTTTCTCCCTTTTAATTTTTACTTTCATCTTGTTAAAGATCAAGCATATCTCCATATACAGCCGGCTTTATAACGTAAAAGCTCCTATACGAACGTGAAATTGATTATTAAGCAGACCTTATCAAACAAAATGAAAATTTTAATAACAGCTGCATATCTATTACTCACTGTAACGACACTGTTTGCCAACATGGCAAACCCAAGAAGTCCGCACAGCATAACAGGACAGCTCGTTCCTGCCGGTAAGGTAAAAGTCACTCATGAGCGTATCGACATCCGCCTTTTATTGGACACCACTGATTATCATTCGGACTATCGTAGTCACTTCAGCATTGTATACAATATCCATGCTGAAGAAGAGATCGAATTACCGCTCGTATTTCTCGCGCTAAATATGGATGGATTAGATCGGGTACTTGTCAATCAGAAAGAGATCAAAGCAAAGGCGATGGATCAGCCCGATTCCAAGTTCCCTTTTTTACGTTTAAAGGATGGTTATTATGAAATCAGTTACGACAGCGATGAATGGAAGCGTATTTCGCTGGATGATGCATTTTATTTTACCGCTAAGCTACACAAAGGTGAAAACAATATTCAGGTTCAATACAGCGCTTATATGGGCTATGACCGGCGCGATATCCGAACCAGATACGAAATTGATTACCTTTTATTTCCTTCCAGATATTGGTCTTCCTTTGGCCGGATTGACTTGTATCTCCACCTAAACGGCGCGATGGAAGTCCTTGCGCAGGATTTGGGAACCGCCAAATTACAGACAGATTCGATCGCTCACTGGGTCATTGATCAGGTAGAAAAGAAAGAGAGTTTTCATATTGAAGTTGGCCTAAAAACCTCTTTGTTCGCAAAAGCAATTCTTTGGGTGCACCCCGAACTGCTCGCCCTGATCGGGTCGATATTTCTACTATACCTACATATTCGATGTATCTATCTAAAATACAAAAGTGGCAAATATCGCTATGCACTCCTCGTTGGAAATCTAATCATTCCAAGCTCTTTCTACTTCTTCATCTGGTTTTGGTCCAGCCTGGCCAACTATCTTGTCAATGGAGTCTTTGACGAAAAGTCCAGAGGTTTTATCCTGTTGGTCATCTTCACTTTACCATTGATCTACCTCGTCTATGACTTGGTTTTATTTATTATCGATAGAAGCATACGATCAAGGTTGTCTACCTAGAAAACCGACAGCCTACTTTTTATAGGTCAGCTTATTTTCAATCATACGATTGTTATATTGCTGGATAAAAGCTTTCATTTTGGTCTCCATTGTATCCAATATGGCGGGATGCTGTTTCAGCAGATCCTGTTTCATCAAGCGGTCCTTCTTAAGGTCATAAAATGATGTCACTTTCAGTCCATCATAGGACATCATATAATCTTTATAATAAAGGTTATAGCTCCCCGCATTGTTATTGAGCACAAAATTGTCCTTCCCCGGTTTAAAGGCATCTGAACCAAAGGCAAAATAAGGTTCATCATAATGCAAATAATTCAAAATAGTAGGCATTATATCTATTTGCTGTACCAGTTTATCCGCTTTGCCAACTAGGCTATCGCCAGGTGCATAAAATATAATAGGAATTTGGAAGCCCCCTGCTGCCGTTTGATATTCCGGCAGGTAGCTTACAGTAGCATGGTCTGCGCAGATAACGAATACGGTATTCTTGTACCAAGGCATTTTAGATGCTGTTGCAAAAAATTCACGCAGCGCATTATCGGTATATCCAATGGGTTCCTGCACGGGCAATGGTCCTTTCGGAAATTTCCCCTGATATTTTTCAGGTACCTTAAATGGATGATGTGAAGATAAAGAGAAGAAACTAGCGAAAAACGGCTGATGAAAAGTATTGATCTTATTGGCTACAAATTGCAAAAACGGTTCATCCCAGATTCCCCATATACCGTCAAAGTCAGCGTCATTGTTATATTCATTTTTACCAAAATAATGCTGGATACCCGCCAGTTTCATATAAGCTGAGAAGCCCATACTGCCATTGGGTGCTCCGTGAAAAAAAGCAGTCTCATAGCCCTTTTTTCCCAAGAGCTTTGCTAAGCTTGTGGTTTCATTTCCAGAATATATCGAAAGTACAAAAGGCTCACCTATGGAAGGAATACCCGTAATAACTGATGGTAGCGCATCAATTGATTTACGACCATTGGCATAGGTATCTGTAAATGTGTAAGCATTGCGGATCAATGAATCCAAAAAAGGTGTATAACCTTTGTATTTTCCACCTTGAATATCTTTATTCAATTCACCAAAATGCTCTTTTGCAAAACTCTCCAAAATCAGAACGACGACATTTTTCTTTGCAAAAGGCTGGTCTGATTGTGGTAAATGAATGGGATTGTATAACTGCTCAAGCTCTTGGTCGGAATAATAATGAACAGGTTTCAGATTGACAGCCTTTAATGTTTTCAATATACTGAATGGTGTGTTCAGTACAATATTCATTTCTTCTGGTGTCTCTACATAATCCCCGGCATTGCTTAATGTAATAGGACGCGTACTATGGGCCCAACCGCCACGCACACCACCGATGAAAAGAAAAGCCGTCAATAAAAATAAAGGCACTTGGATCAAAAATGACTTCCAGTTATATTTCGTATTCCTTTCAATCTGAATAAGCTGATAGGATTTAATCAAACCATAAACAATCAGTACCAACAGTATGATGAGATACCAATAATCCAAACAGAAATCAAAAGCCAATTTCATCAGGTTGGATTCATTGGAAAATTGGTCGATCACCGTTCCAGTCGTTCTTTTAAGTGTAAATGGATAATAGGCAAAATCAATCAGGTTTAACGCTATACCAAGCGAATTGACCACAATAAAGACCCATTTGGCAACTTGCTGGTAGATCCGGTTATCCTTAAACGGCCCTGGAACAGTCAACATTACAATATAAAGAATATTTAAATACAGCAAGGCTACAATGTCAAAGCGCACACCACCGGCAAACATCACCAGGAGCTTAGCTGCATCGACATGCGGAAATAAGGAAGCATTGATGCCATAAAAACCCAATCTCAATAATGCATAGATGACTAAAAGAAAGATAAAACGAATTGCGACAGCAAAATAAGGTGCAAATACTCCTTTTAATTTCATAGCCCTAATATTTTAAAAATTCACGATATACGTCTTGATAATACGCTTTGCCGATATTCAATAAGCTGTCTGTTTTGCCAGCAGGATACTCTTTATTGGATCTATAATTGATAATCCTTCCTACATTATCGAAAGAAACTGCCTGTTGTGGTGTAATTACACCAAAGGCATCTTTCGAGTTATAAAATGCAATCTGAGGAGTCGTTGGATTAAACAAATCCCGGCTCCAATGATAACGATCTGTAGGAAGCTTCAGTTGCGTCAATAAGGTAGCTGCCAAATCCGTTTGATTGCCGATTCTATTGAATATTTTTCCTCGATATTCAGGCTTGATCACATCACCGAAAAAGATCAGTGGAATATGAAAGCGATTGGGGTGAAATAGCTCCCATTTTTCTGACGGAAGGCGATGTCCATGATCGGCCACAATAACGAAAAGCGTATTTTTATACCAAGCTTCCTTTTTAGCCTTATTGATAAAATCAAAAACAGCCGAATCTGTATAATTTGCCGTACTTCTGAATTTATCCGCATTGGTGGCATTACCAAATTTATAGCCGTGTTTTAATTCAAATGGTTCGTGATTAATTAGGGTAAAAATGGTCGAGAAGAAAGGTTGTTTTTCCTTTCTGAAATCCTTGATCATCTGATTAAAGACCACATGGTCATATACCCCCCACGAGGCACGTTCCGCATCTAACCCAAAATTGGCATTATCCACAACCCTAGACATCCCATGCGTCAGCATATACGATTTAAAATTATAAAACTCGCTCTGACCACCGTGATAAAATGATGTTTCGTAGCCCGCATGATCAAACTCCTGTCCAATGGCAGGCATATTTTCATGTTTGTCGATATACTTGATAATACTCTCGGGCCCTTGCGCCGGAAAACCACTCAGCACCGCTACCATGCCTTTGTCGGATCGGTCAGCAGCTGAATAAATATGATCAAACAAAATCCCGCCCTTAATCAATTCTTCCATGTGCGGCGTAATTCCCTTTTCGCCTCCAAGAGACTGAATAAGATCGCCAACAAAGCTTTCTAGCATGATAATAACGACATTTGGACGCGTCGTTGAAAGCACCTCAACCGCCGAATCAGGCTGACTTTGAAAGGCGGGGCGCAGCTTGTCCTGAATCTCTTTCTGATCACCATAGTAACTATATGGATTTTTCAGTTTGGTACTTTCAGCAAAGAAATCCCGTAAAAAAGACCATTGGGTATTAACGGCTGCATGATTGTAAAATGTTACTTCAGAATAATAGGCTTTACTCGGGTTTAATGTTGCTCGTCCATAACCACCACGGATAAAGGTGAAGAGCACAAAAACTCCTATTGCCAATTTAAAAAAATTACCAATAGGCGACTTGATATTGAAAAAAGAGACTTTTTTAAACATCCAGCGGTATAGAAAATAACCACAGAATATGCCGATCAACATGCCAACGATGGGGAGAAATACCGGCGTGGACTCGGCCGAGGCTACAGCTCCCGAGGGTGAAGCAAAAAATGCATCTATAGCACGCTTAGAAATCTTGTCGCCCCATTCACGATAGATATTGACATTGATAAAACTTGTCACAAAAAACAAAACCAGGACGATAACGGTATAGATATCCAAAATCGTTCTTTTAGGTTTCAGTTTTGGGAAAAAGCCTAAAATGCAATACACAAGAAATGGTAAAGCACATATATAGGAAACAGCAGAAAAATCCAGATTCAGACCATGGTAATAAATCCTGAAAATCTCCGTAAAATTGGAAAAACCTATTTTCTCAAAAAAAGCAGTAACAAAAATCAATCTATCTATAAAACAGACAATTAACCAAAATAAAAAATATTGTGTTAAGGCTCTTAGCTCATTAGCAAATCGTTGCATCCCTTCGAATAAAAATAAAACAGGCAAATTTACATTAATTTACATGAAATACAGGCTAATTACTTAGTAATATGAAGAAAAGATTAAAAAAGTATAAATCTTACGTTATGCTTTTCCTCGCTGCAATAACCTCCGCTTCTGCTTAGGAGGATCCATCACTAAACCTATTACTTAGCCTTTATTCAGAGCTTCTTTTTGTTTGAAAACAAGATAAGTGGATAACTAAGGAAAATAACATAGAATTCCTTACTTTTGTGTTCCTTAAAAGTTTGAATACAAAAATTTAAAATGAGCATAGCGAAAACTTACAATCCAAAAGAAGCTGAAGAAAAATGGTACAGCTATTGGAAAGCGAATGGATTTTTCCGTTCCACCCCAGACGAACGTGAACCTTACACGATTGTGATGCCTCCTCCGAATGTCACTGGAGTATTGCACATGGGGCATATGCTAAACAATACCATTCAAGACGTTTTGATTCGCCGGGCACGTATGCAAGGAAAAAACGCTTGTTGGGTACCGGGAACCGATCACGCCTCCATCGCCACGGAAGCTAAAGTCGTCGCTATGTTGAAGGAACAGGGAATTGACAAACGATCGTTATCGCGTGAAGATTTCTTGAAACATGCTTGGGAATGGAAGGAAAAATACGGTGGTATTATTCTAAAACAACTTGAAAAACTTGGCGCTTCCTGTGACTGGGATCGTACACGTTTTACCATGGATCCAGAATTATACCAATCTGTTATTCGTGTATTTGTCGATCTGTACAATAAAGGATTGATCTATCGTGGTTACCGCATGGTTAATTGGGATCCTGAAGCAAAAACAAATATCTCAGACGAAGAAGTTATTTATAAAGAGAAAAATGGCAAATTATACCACCTGAAATATCAGGTTGAAGGTACCGATCAATACATTGTTGTAGCGACGACGCGTCCTGAGACCATCTTTGGTGATACGGCCGTGTGTATCAATCCCAATGATGAACGCTACACCTGGTTAAAAGGAAAGCAAGTCATTGTTCCGATCGTTGGCAGAAAAGTGAACATCATTGAAGATGAATATGTCGATTTGGAATTTGGTACAGGATGCCTTAAAGTTACTCCAGCGCACGATGTGAATGACTACGCACTGGGTAAAAAGCACAACCTGGAATTTGTCGACATCTTTACCGACGAAGCAAAACTGAACGACAATGGCCTGCATTATGCTGGTATGGATCGTTTTAAAGTCCGGAAGGAAATCGAGAAAGAGCTGGAGGAAAAAGGATTATTGGAGCAAGTGGAAAACTATACCAATAATGTTGGAACTTCAGAGCGAACCGGTGCCGTTATTGAGCCAAAAATCTCCAATCAGTGGTTCCTTAAAATGGAGGATCTTGCAAAGCCGGCATTGGACAACGTCATGGACGATACCATTAAATTTCATCCAACAAAATTTAAAAATATCTATCGCAACTGGATGGAGAATGTTACCGACTGGAATATCTCAAGACAATTGTGGTGGGGACATCAGATACCAGCGTATTTCTATGGCGATGGTAACGAAGATTTTGTGGTTGCACAAACGGTTGAAGAAGCCCTTATTTTAGCGCAGGAAAAATCAGGTAATACAGCTCTTCAATTGACCGATCTACGTCAAGATGAGGATGTACTTGATACTTGGTTTTCAGCTTGGTTATGGCCAATTTCAGTATTTAATGGCATCAATGAGCCTGAAAATGCTGAAATCAATTATTACTACCCTACGCAAGATTTGGTCACTGCCCCAGATATCATTTTCTTCTGGGTAGCACGTATGATCGTTTCAGGATATGAATTCCGTGGGCAATTACCTTTTGAAAATGTTTATTTCACAGGTATTGTACGTGATAAGCTGGGCCGTAAAATGTCTAAATCACTGGGCAACTCTCCCGATCCGATTGATTTGATGAATGAATATGGTGCTGATGCAACGCGGATGGGAATGTTATTGACTGCCCCGGCGGGTAATGACCTTCCTTTTGACGTTGAACTTTGTGTACAAGGCCGTAATTTTGCCAATAAGATCTGGAATGCCTTCCGCTTGGTAAAAGGCTGGGAAATTACCGCTAATCCAGCTTCGGAGTCAGATAAGATTTCGGCTTCTTGGTTTGAGGCAAGATTAAACCAGGCCTTGGTCGATATCGAAGAAAACTTCAAGCACTATCGTTTATCAGATGCATTGATGACAACCTACAAATTGGTATGGGATGACTTCTGTGCTTGGTACCTTGAATTAGTTAAACCGGCTTATGGTTCTCCTATTTCTGCGGAAACTTTAGAAACAGTCAAATCTTTCTTCCAACGCATCCTCACACTGGTACACCCTTTCATGCCTTTCTTGACAGAAGAATTGTGGCATGACGAATTGTTCGGTGTGAAAGACGAGAAAGATTGCATTATCGTAGCCGCTTATCCTACAGCGGATAAGTTTGACGAGCAGCTCATAAAAGATTTCGCGATCGCTCAACAGATCATTTCGGAAGTCCGTAGTATTCGCAATTCTAAAGGTATCTCCCCTAAAGTTGCTTTACCATTAGCGATCAATCAACAATCAAATATCAATCTAGTTCAATATATTGACATCATTACCAAGATTGCAAACTTGGAAGGCGTAACTTTTGTTTCTGAGAAAGTAGCAGGTGCAACAAGCTTCCTTGCTGGCAAAGACGAATGTTATGTTACGTTGGAAAATAATATTGATGCGGATGCTGAACGTGAGCGCATCGAGAAAGAATTGGAATACCTAAAAGGTTTCCTTGTATCTGTAGACAAAAAACTTTCCAATGAACGATTTGTGCAAAATGCTAAACCTGAAATTGTTGAAAACGAAAAAAGTAAAAAAGCTGATGCCGAAGCAAAGATTAAAATTCTTCAAGAAAGCTTAACAGCATTAGGTTAAAACCTATTCAATAAATCTTTTAAAAATCCCGTGCCTTGCACGGGATTTTTTTTGATTAAGGAGGGAGCAAATTCGGAGATCCTTCGGTGCTCATTCGGTACTTCTTCGGTGCTTGTTCGGTGCTTGTTCGGTTGTAACCGAATAAGCACCGTTTTAAATACGTATAACCTACGTTAAATGATCGTGTAAATAACGAAGTTGGTTTCCAGTTTTTACGCACCGGAGATGGGTTTCTGCAAAATGCTAAATACACGATTCAAGAGAATTTCGGCTCGCCCTTCTCAGGTAATATATACGTCAAGGATGTCCGATATAAACTTGGGAAGTAAAACTGCAAAATGAAATTGTCCCGTTATAAAACAGCATAAAGTTTATAATTATTCAGCAGCAAACAATGCGATTAACTTTATACTGATTCCTGTAAAAAAATGAATAACTTTATAAGAGTGAACTTAAATTATATCATTATGGGATTCAAAGAAACATTTCAGATTAACGGTGAAAACCTTTTACAGAAAATCAAAGAAATCATTGCTGAGGGCAACGTTAGCAAAATCAGTATTTCGGACAAACATGGCAAAGAAATCATGAGTTTTCCTGTCACGATTGGTGCAATAGGCTTAATCTTAGCACCTGTCTTTGCAGCAATTGGCGCTGTAGCAGCATTGCTTACAGAATGTACGATCACCGTAGAACGAAATACAGACAAAGACGAGGAAGGCAAAGAAGATAACAGTACTGATCCACCCACAACGATAACTGTAAAATAATTAGATAAATTGACCCTTATGAAGATCTTTAAAAATATACTTTGTATTCTATTCGCCTTGCTATTCATCAATGCAGGGCTAGATAAGCTTTTTCATTATATGCCCGTACCACCAATGGATATGGACATGAAAAAGGTATTTGAGGCTTTTGCTACTATAAAATGGTTAATGCCACTGGTTGGAATCATCGAACTGTTGGGTGGTTTATTATTTATTTTTCCTAAAACAAGAACGCTGGGTGCATTGGTCATCTTCCCGATACTCATTGGTATTTTTACCCACAATATGATTTTCTTTAGCCAGATGGGATTAATTATTTGGGCTGTACTGTTCATCATATGGTTATGGGTGGTATTTGAGAACTGGGGCAAGTATAAAAAATTGATGGAATAATACCCTTATTCTCCCCAAAACGAATATTCAGCAAGACACTACATTTATTAAATACCTATTTTTTTGACAAATTGATAGGTATTTAATGCTTTTATTAACATAAAATTAAAAAACAAAAAAATTTATACGACTATAATGGTTTGGTCAATTATTTGATGTGTTTTTATAACATTCCCACGACAAAAGACTTTTAGAGTGGAAATGAAAAACTGTTAAGATATTTGCTAATAGGTATAACGCATAAATTAAACTTGCATTTACAAGCAAATTTATCTTAGTTTGCTGGAATAGTGGAGATATAAGTTAGATATCTGAAAACTAAGCAAACTTTTTTCCGTTTTAATTTTTATTAATAGATACTTAAATCAAATTATACGTTGAACAGATTTACCCGAATTGCTTTCAAAACAATATTGTGGATTATTGGAGTAATAATTGCGCTGGCTATTCTCATCGTATTCTTAATCAGAATACCTTCCGTCCAGAACTATATTGCTGGAAAAGTAACTCAATATGTAGAAGGAAAGATTGGTACTCCTGTAAAAATTGGCTATATCAATATTGATTTTCCTAAAAAACTGGTTTTAGAGGACATCTATTTAGCTGACCAAAGTAAAGATACCTTAGTTGCTGGAAAAAGTATAGCGGTGGATATCAACATGCTTAAACTTCTGAAAAATACCGTTGAAATTCAGCGTATTGAAGCAGAAGGAATCACTGCAAAAATTCGCCGTACGCTACCCGACAGTTCGTTCAACTTTGATTATATTGTCAAAGCTTTTGCTTCTCAAAAAGAAAGCAAACCAACTGCTGACAGCAGTTCAGCACTCCTATTTAACCTTGATAAAGTCAAATTTGACAAATTTCATATTGTCTATTCCGATGATGTTATTGGAACGAGCGCAGATGTTTATCTGAATAGCCTGAATACCAACATTAAGAAGTTCGATCTCACAAAAAATATGGCTTTCAATCTGCCCAAAGTGAAGATCGATGGTCTGAGTGCCACAGTGAAACAATGGCGACCAGTTGTTGATGGCACAGCACCCACGGTCAAAGACTTTGGCATTACCGATAAAACCGCACAAACAACCACATTGCTTCCTGATGTTGGTATACAGATTGCCGACCTAACCAATATCTTAGTGCGGTACGAGGATCAATCTAGCCTGTTGAACACCAAGTTTTATATCAAAAACCTGCATGCAGATATTAACAAGATCGATCTGAACAAAGAACTTGTCGATATTCAAACGATCAATCTTGACGGTTCGGACAATAATGTGCTCTTTGGAAAGATCCAGAAAAAAGTAAACACAACAGCGGAAAACACCGCGGATACGACCAAAATAAACTGGATTGTCTCTGCAAAAGATATCCAAATCAACAATACAAGCTTAGCGTATAGAGACGATAATCAGGCCCGTATGAAAGGCTTTGATTACTTCAATATTAAGATCCCTGGAATGAAAACCAGTTTAAATGATCTTTACTATAGCGCCGATTCGATCAGCGGATCATTAAAAGAGCTTGTAGCCTCCGATCAATCGGGATTTGTGATCAAGCAATTGAAGGGCGATTTTAAGTATACAAATACCGGTGCGGAGATCAAAAATCTTTACGCAGAGACACCGCGTACTCTCCTACGGGATTACTTAAAAGTAACCTACCCTTCTTTGGATGTTATCGCTAAAAAACCTGAACTGATCTATGTCAATGCAACGATCAAAAAGAGTCATGTAGATATGCGCGACATCTACTACTTTGCACCGTTTTTGGATACTATGCAGGTGATGAAACCATTGATGGACAAAAAGTTTAATATTGATGGTCGCGTTGTGGGCAAGGTAAATGATTTAAATATTCCGGCAATTGATTTTCAGACCCTGTCTAATACACGTGTCATTGCAAGTCTACATTTAAAGGGGCTACCCAATGTCGATAAAATGTCCATGGATCTTAATTTAAAGAAATTCACTACAGGTCGTTCAGATATCGAAAAGCTGGTTTCAAAAAATATGCTCCCTAGCGGAATAGAGTTGCCCAATACGATCGGACTTACGGGAACTTTTAATGGCGGAATGAACGCCTTTAACACCAACCTTTCACTGGTAACGGAGAAAGGGACAGCCAAGTTCAATGGTAAAGTAGGCATGATAGGTCGCGATACAACCTATGATGCATTTGTCAGTATTCGTGATTTTGACATTGGTAAGATCATGAAAATGGACAGTACCTTAGGTATACTTTCCTTTGAGGGAAAAATTAAAGGTCATGGAACAGATCCCAAAAAACTTGTCGCCAATTTTGATGGCAAGGTAAATCGAATGGATGCTATGGGTTATCGTTATCAGAATATCGATATGAATCTCACTGCAGACAAAGGGGATATTAAAGCTTCCGTGGTTAGTCCCGACCCCAATATCCAATTGAAGTTAAATGCAACGGCCAACATGAAGTCCAAATATCCGCAGGTGGATTTTGAGCTTATGGTAGATACCATCAATCTTAAAAACTTAAAATTAATGGACGACGAACTCAAATACCATGGAAAACTTGTTGGCAATTTCAGTTCAGCCGATCCAAATTTTTTAAATGGGGAGGCACATATCACCAATTCATCCATTCTCTACAACGACGCATATTATACTTTAGACAGTATTTCCCTTGTTGCAAAAGCCGATACGAGCCGCAATCTGTTGCTACTAAAATCAGACTTTTTGAATGCCCATTTGGTCGGAAAATACAAAATTTTAGAGCTGCAGAACGCCGTCCAAGACATTTTACAGGTATATTACCAGCCAGGAAAAGCTGTTAAAGTTCCCAAATACGAACCTCAGAATATTGAGTTTTCAGCCCAATTGACCAGGACTAAATTTATAAAGGACTTTCTTCCAGAACTGACCGAAATGTCTGATATCACGTTGGATGGTATGTTCAATAGTCAATCAAAAACCATCCTTGCCAAGTTGGATGCTCCTAAAATCACCTATAGTGGTACCGAAATCAATAATGTAACCTTGGACATCAATACCCTGGACAGTACGCTTTACTACTCGGCCTTGATCAATAAAATCAAAGTGAGCAATATCGAACTGGTAAATACAGTATTCAGTGGTAAAGTCATCCAAAACAATTTGGATTTTGGCCTTTGGATTAAGGACAAGAAAGAGAAAGAGCAGTATCATTTGGGCGCCAATATGCGCGTTGATAATGGTGCATTTGTTTTTAGCCTACTTCAGGATGGACTTATGCTGAATTATGACAAATGGACGATAAATCCAAACAACGTGCTCAAATTTGGAAGCACGGGTATTCAGGCCAATGACTTTATCTTAAGTAATAAAGGACAAGAGCTGAGTATATCATCGCAGGATAGTGTGCTTAATTCGCCACTCAACATTGCATTTAAGAATTTCCGCATTGAGACATTAAGTAAAATGCTTGAAAGTGAAACAGTCGATCTTGGCGGCGGGATTAATGGTCAGGCAACTATTTCACGTCTCGAAAGTAGCCCTGTATTTGTATCCGATCTTGTGATCGACAAATTCTATATCGGACAAGATACTGTGGGTAATGTCAACATAAAAGTTAACAATGAAAAGGAAAACACGTATAATGCAAATATCAGTATCAGTGAAAATGGCAATAATGTCGTATTAAGTGGTGATTTTATCAATCCTCCTAAGGGAGAGGCGAGCTTGGACTTCACCTTAGACATTACACCACTCTCTATGCAGACAGTCCAGGCATTCAGTTTGGGCTATCTAAAAGACTCGAAGGGAAATCTTGAAGGCCAGTTAAAAATAACAGGGTCACCATCCAAACCCCTTATTAATGGCGACGTTAAGTTTAAAGATGCGCAATTCAACATTGCTATGCTAAACGCACTTTTCAAAGCCAAGGATGAAACCATTCATTTGGATGAAGGGGGGATTACGTTTCCAAAATTTGCATTGGAAGACAAAAAAGGAAATATTGCCAAGGTAACGGGATCCATAGAAACCAAAACCTACACTAATTTTGACTTTAATCTCAATGTCAATACAAACAATTTTGAGGTACTCAATTCAACACAAAGCGACAACGACATGTTCTATGGTAAAATGTATCTTACTTCGAACCTGCGTATTCGGGGAAATCTTGATAAGCCTGTTGTTGATGGTACAATCAAGGTATTAGGTGATACGGATTTTACCTTTGTCATGCCAAACGAGGATCCCGGGATGGCCGATCGTAAAGGTGTTGTCGAATTTGTTGATAAGAGTGATACGACAAGAGCCAACGTATTTGCAAAATTAGATTCTATGACCGTAACCCGATTGACGGGAATCGACGTCGATCTAAATCTTCAAACGGATAAGGACGCTAAATTTAAGATCCTCTTGGATGCCGGTTCACAGGATGCACTGAATATCCAAGGAGAAGCGGAACTGAATGCAGGCATTGATGCGAGCAGCAAAATTACCTTGTCAGGTACATTTACCGTAGACAAAGGAAGTTACTCATTCAGTTTTGGCCCTGTGAAAAAGGATTTTACATTCCGAAAAGGAAGTACGATCACCTGGAACGGAGATCCCTTGGATGCCCAGCTTAATATCACGGCAGCATATACAACCAAGGCGCCAACCCTGGAACTTGTCGCGACTCAACTGGGATCGGAAAACGCTAATTTATACAAGCAACGTATTCCTTTCAATGTCTTGTTGAAGATTACAGACAAATTGTTCCAACCGCAACTGAATTTTGACATTGACTTGGACGAAAACAACTCGGTCGTTTCCCAAGATGTGATCAGCAAAGTAAATAACGCATTGACCACCTTGCGTGAAAACCCCTCTGAGCTTAACAAACAAGTCTTTTCACTCATCGTTTTGGGGCGCTTTATGTCGACCAATCCATTTGAAAGTTTATCCGGTGGCGGTGGTACAGAAGCCATTGTTAGAAATAGCATCAGTTCATTCCTAAGCGGTCAATTGAACCGCCTGGCTTCCGAACTTATCACAGGAGTAGAATTGGATTTCAACCTAACTTCGGAAGAGGATTATGCGACTGGAGCGGGACAAACCCGAACAGATCTGAATATCGGTGTATCTAAAATGCTTTTAAATGATCGTCTAAAAATTACCGTTGGTTCTAATTTTGAAGTTGAAGGAAATACACGTCCGGGAGAAACTGCCAACAATATTGCTGGCGACATCCAGTTGGATTATCAGCTTTCCCAAGATGGTCGCTATTTTGCACGGGTATATCGTAAAAACCAATATCAGGTCACACTCCAAGGCCAATATGTAGAAACAGGTATCGGATTTATCATCAATATGGATTACAACAGATTTAAGGAAATCTGGATGAGTTCGAAAAAACTCAAAGAGTATTATGACACCAATAGCAAAGGCTTCAGAAAACGCTTTGATGTCGAACGTATGGAAACTGATTCGGTCTATCGTGACAGTGTACGCACGGTCATTCGGGACAGTTTGATGATCCACAGCCCTGAGTACAGAAAACGCATGGAAGATAGAGAAAAAGAGAAACGTAAACAACAGCTGGACTCCACTAAAAGTACGCCGAAAAGCGATAGTCCAAAATCAAATGTAGATACAGTCAGAACGACAGCGATAAAAAATGAAGATGAGGAAAGGAGTTATCATGCAAGCTAAACTAAAATATATTATTGGAATAGTTTCCCTGGCTGCGTTTATAGCTTCCTGTTCTTCGACCAAGAATCTGAAAGAAGGGGAAAGCTTATATGTCAAAGGCAATGTGATCGTCGATTCGGACACCATTTCCAAGGAAAACAAGGAAAAGATTGCGACCCATCTTGAAGCAGCGCTCATGCCTAAGCCTAATAAACGACTCGCTGGGGTGCCTTTCAAGCTGTACTTCAACAATATGGCCGGAGATTCTGCAGGAAAGAACATCATCAAAAAATTCTTCAAGAAAATCGGTGAAGAACCAGTATTGTTGAGTGATGTCAATCGTGAGTACAATGAAAATCTATTGCGCAATCGTCTGGAGAATTTTGGTTTCTTTAACGCGGAAGTAAAATCTGACACTTTAGTTGAAAACAAAAAAGCAACGGTTAATTATACGGCCAAGCCAAATTTTATCTACCGAATAAGATCTGTTAAATTTGATATTGACAGCACGACGCAGCTTGGTAAAGATATTCGTTCGAGTTCCGATAAAAGTCTCTTACAAGTGGGTAAAAATTATAGTCTTGATGTTATCCTAAATGAGCGTGACCGCATCGACAATGACCTCAAAAATAAAGGATATTATTATTTCAGCCCAGATTACATCCTGGTTCAGGTAGACAGTTCGCATCGGAACAACAAGGTTGACATGTATGTTACCGTAAAGAAGGAAACACCGGCACAGGCCAAGGTTCCGTCGAAGATCAATAAAATCTACATTTACCCCAACTACACCGAAACAAGCACGGGTTATCAAAGGTCTACCCGTAATGCAGAATTGTATGATAGCAGCTACTATTTTATAGACCGCCAGCATCTCTATAGAAAGCCTGTTATCGCGAATCATATCTTCTTCCATCCCGGCGATGTCTACAACCGTACAGCGCACAACCAAACCATCAGCCACCTGGTAAATCTCAATAGCTGGAAATTTGTCAAAAACAATTTTGTAGACAGCAAAGAGGTGCCGAATGCATTGGACGTCTATTATTACTTAACCCCATTGCCAAAAAAATCACTCCGTGTGGAACTTTTGGGAAAAATGGCTTCGGTATACAATGGAACAGAAGTCAATGTCAACTGGACATTACGAAACGCATTTAAAGGCGCGGAGCAATTAAGTTTTAATGTATTCGGTGGTTATGAAACGCAGACCGGCGGATCAGCTGACCTTAATTCAAGTTATTACCGTTACGGGATGGAGGCTACACTGACCTTTCCCCGGATATTATCCCCTTTTGGGCGGATTTCACCTACGCGACGTTTTATTCCGAAGACTTATGTCAAAGGCCGCTATGAATTTCTAAATCGCCGCAAAGCCTATACCTTAAATTCCATCGCATTGGATTATGGTTATATCTGGCAGGAGTCTGAGGAGAAGCAGCACGATCTTGCTTTAATGGAGATTACCTATGTGCAGCCTAAAGGTATTTCAGAAAACTACCAAAAACAAATGGATACTATTCCAGCGCTAAGGCATGCGATAGATCCACAATTTACGATTGGCCCAAATTACAACTTTACGTTTCAAAACACGATGAAGCAGCATTTGAAAAATACATTTTATTTCAAAGGCAACCTGGACCTCTCGGGGAATATACTCGGTTTGATAAAAGGAGCAGATTTCAATAAAGGGAAAACGTTCAAATTGTTCGATGCTTATTTCTCCCAATACATCAAGATCAGTGGCGATGGCAGACATTATCTCAAATTGTCGGAGAATTCGCAGCTTGCTTCTCGGGTCAGTTTAGGGTTAAGCTATTCCTATGGTAACTCTCGATCACTTCCCTATTTAAAACAATATTATGTAGGTGGTCCAAATAGTATTCGTGCCTTTGGTGCCCGTGCAATCGGACCAGGAACAGTAGCTCCCGAAAAATTAAGCAATGGACTCTTCTACGCCGACCAAACCGGGGACATCAAACTGGAACTGAACACTGAATACAGAGCCAAATTAGCAGGATTTGTTCATTGGGCAGCATTTATTGATGCGGGTAACGTATGGTTACAGCGCGACGATGTCAATAAGCCTGGAGGTAAGTTCAGCAAGAACTTTTTAAATGAATTAGCCGTCGGCGGAGGCGCTGGATTACGCTTCGACTTTACTTTTTTGATCATTCGTACCGATATGTCAATACCGTTCCGTATCCCCTATCTTCCCAAAGGAGAGCGTTGGGTATTTAAGGATATCGACTTTGGAAGTTCAAAATGGCGCAAAGATAACCTCATGTTCAACTTAGCCATCGGCTATCCGTTCTAGGTTATAGATTTGACCTGCAAAACAAAAAAAGCGGCTTGAATGAATTTCAAGCCGCTTTTTTTACCATTTCACTGTTGATTGCAGTCATTGCACCGTGATATCAGGTGCCGTTCTCCCGAACAAATTCAGGTCGTATTTCTTATGTCAAAAAACGAGTTATTCCTACGAAATACGTTGATTTACTGACAATAATTCATTAAATTCAAGAATTATTTACTAGTCCAAATAAATGCACATGAAATATCCATGCAAGAAAATAGTAGCGGCATTTGTGAAAGTAGACAGGATATTTCATATGACCATAAAACCGCTGAAGGCAACATGAATTCTTAAGCGGAAAAATTAGCTCATGAATAAACAAATAATTTACATATGAAAGTAACTATTGTTGGTGCAGGAGCTGTAGGAGCAACTACAGCGGACAATTTAATCCGTCGAAACGTCGCCGAGGAGATTGTATTATTGGATATTAAAGAAGGGTTTGCGGAAGGCAAAGCGCAAGATATGGCACAGACCGCAGCTTTATTGGGCTTTGAGTCTAAAATCAAGGGAGTAACCAATGACTATCTGTCAACTGCAGGTTCTACTGTTGCTGTCATTACCTCGGGCATTCCTCGTAAACCCGGAATGACACGCGAAGAATTGATTGGGACAAATGCCAATATTGTTAAGTCGGTTGTCGAAAACTTAGTAAAGCATTCGCCAGACATTATTATTGTCATCGTCTCCAACCCAATGGATACCATGACCTATCTAGCACTTAAATCAAGTGGACTGCCTAAAAATAGGATTATTGGAATGGGGGGCACATTGGATTCGGCCCGTTTCAAATATCAGCTGAGTGAAAAACTGAATGCTTCTGCTGCCGATCTCAATGCCATTGTCATTGGTGGTCATGGAGATACAACGATGATTCCACTCATCAAGCACTCCACGTGGAACAGTATTCCAGTCACTGATTTCCTTACCCCGGAAGAGCAAGACGAAATTGTACACAAAACTATGGTTGGTGGAGCAACGTTAACCAGCTTAATCGGTACCTCAGCCTGGTATGCTCCAGGAGCAGCAACGGCTGCAGTCGTCGAAAGTATCGTACGTGATCAAGGAAAATTATTTACCGCATCCGTCTATTTGGAAGGTGAATTTGGTCAAGAAGATATCAATCTTGGGGTACCGGTTATCATCAATAAAAAAGGATGGGATCGGATCGTCCCCATTCAACTCGATGAAGAGGACAAAGAAAAATTCAATAAAAGTGCAGAAGCAGTACGTACAATGAATAATGTACTGAAAGAAATAAAAGCGCTGTAGCTCATAAACTATAAAAAGTTGAAAGGCTGTTATTCTATAAATAACAGCCTTTTTTATGAACGTTCAACACACACCACGGGTTTTAAAATTTCTTTTTTAAGGGAATTTTTGGGTATGTTTGGATATATGACAACAGTACCATTTCAATTATTGGATTTGCAAGGCCAAGGCACACATATCTTAGTCGATGTAGAAATATATAGTCGTTCGTTTAAGATGGTGGTTGATACCGGGGCTTCTAAAACTGTATTTGATAAAACACAATTGGGCCATCTTTTGGAAGACCAATTACAGCTTGAGCCTTCTGAAACATTATCGACAGGACTTGGGACCAATTCGATGGAGAGTTTTAATATGAAAATTCCCAGTCTGAAAATAGGCGAATGGCAGATAAAAAAATTGAATACTGCGGTGCTGGATTTAAGCTCAATCAACTATGCCTATCAACAGATGGATCTAGATCCTGTAATCGGGGTATTAGGTGGAGATATTTTTGCCGATTATGGTGCCGTTATTGATTATGCCAAACGTACATTAAAATTAAGAACCCGAAAATTAAAACTTAAATAGGCGTTTGTGGATGTGGAGCCGGAGATAACCATAATAAACTATTGCGATCAAAATGCCCAATCCACCCATGACGTATAGTGTCATTCGAAGCCCACAGTAACTAGCTAAGGAGCCGATCATCAATGTACCAATGGGGAAAATCCCCTGAAATGCCATCACGTAATAAGAGATAGCGCGAGCGCGATAGATCGGTATGGCATGCGTCTGAATATAGGTATTGATACTGGAGTTTTGCATCATCATGGCAAAAGATACCAGCATCACATAGACAAGTGCCATTTCAAGCATGCTCGAATGCGCCAAAAACAGCAGCGCTATTCCCATAAGGGCTGCAGCCCCCATTACCTGATAACGCAAATTGGTTCCCGATTTTAAACGGGCCATATTAAATGCACCGATCATTGCGCCTAATCCGGCTGCACTTTCAAACCAGGAGAACGTACGCTCATCGCCATGAAACATTTCTTTTGCTATAGCGGGCAGCAACGAAGTATAAGGAATAACAATCAAACTGGAGAAGGTCATGATCATAATGAGAGAGGAGATATGTGGGGACCGTTTGAGGTAACGGAAACCTTCGACCAAACCTTCCCAATTGCTCCCTTTACTCAGCTGAACATGTGTTTCGTCGACCTTCATCATCAATAATGTAATAATGACTGGAACAAAACTGATAAAGTTCAGTGCAAAACAAACGAGTTCACCGTATGTACTCAGTAAAATTCCTCCTATGGCGGGCCCCAACATTCGGGCACCATTGAAAATTGTTGAATTCAGCGCTATGGCATTCGGCAGATCTTTACGGTCCCCAACCAAGTACATCATCAGCGATTGACGTCCCAAAACATCGAAGGAATTAATAACCCCTTGTATAAGACCTAAAATGGAAAGCCATAAGACACTCTCCCATTTCAGATAAACGACCAAGGTCAAAATCCCAGCCTGTATCATCAAACCAATTTGGGTCATCAGAACCAATTTATACTTTTTGTGCTTATCGACAAAACTGCCGATAAAAGGAGACAGGACCAAAGAAGGCAACAAGGAGATAAACTGAACAAAACCAAGCCAAAACACAGATCCGGTCAATTCATAGACTAACCAACTGATGGCTATACGCTGCATCCAAGTCCCCATAAGGGAAATTGCTTGTCCTATAACATGTAAACGGAAATTTCTATAATGAAGGGAACGAAAAACCTGCATACGTAAAGATAATACTATATTAAAAGTATAACAAAAAATTAGGAGAAGAGATTCTTTTTTGCTAAAATAAAGATACAATAGGTGAAAATCAATGCTTCAATACTGAAATATAATCAATAACTTTGCATCATTATTTTGAACATTTGAATAATCAAATTATTATCATTCAATAACATATACAATGAAATTTTTTATTGACACAGCGAACCTAGAGCAAATCAAAGAAGCCCAAGACTTAGGCGTATTAGACGGGGTAACAACCAATCCAAGTTTAATGGCTAAAGAAGGTATTAGCGGTGATGAAAACGTAATCAACCATTATAAAGCGATCTGTGCAATCGTTGATGGCGATGTCAGTGCTGAAGTTATTTCTACAACTTATGAGGAAATGATCAAAGAAGGAGAAGCGTTAGCAGCTCTTGACAGCAAGATTGTTGTAAAAGTCCCTATGATCAAAGATGGCGTAAAAGCAATTAAATATTTCAGCAAAAAAGGTATTAAAACAAATTGTACATTGGTATTTACAGCTGGTCAAGCACTATTGGCTGCTAAAGCTGGGGCAACCTATGTATCTCCTTTTATCGGTCGTTTGGATGATATCTCTACAGATGGACTAGCGTTGATCGAAGATATTCGTTTAATCTATGATAACTACAACTATCCTACACAAATTTTAGCAGCTTCTGTACGTCACAGTGCACACATTTTAGGATGTGCTAAAATCGGTGCGGATGTTATGACAGGCCCATTGTCAGCGATCCTATCTTTATTAAAACACCCACTAACAGATAGCGGTCTAGCGACGTTCTTAGCGGATCACGCTAAAGCTGCTGGCAAATAAGATCTCTCTATTTCCATATAGATTGAAAACCGATAAGTAAGATGACATGAATCTTAAACTTATCGGTTTTCTTAATTTTAATAGATTCCGTATTTTTGTATTATCAAAAGCATATTTGCGTATTGCATCAAATCGTATCTGTTCGATACGTATATGTTTAAAGGGAAAATGCGATGAATAAATTCGCCGGCAGTTTTTTAAACTTGCAAATAAAAGTAAATTTCTCTTAGTTTGTATTTGATCTAAGGCTTAACGAAAGAAACCCATGGAAGATTCCAACACTGTATATCCAGAAATTCTCAAACGAAATAGTTTAAAGGTTACCCAACCACGGTTAAGGGTTCTTGAAATTATTTCGAGGAAAGATTCGGCTATTTCACAGCCTGAACTGGAAAAATTACTGGGCAAGGACATTGACCGTGTCACATTATATCGCGTATTGGCCAGTTTTGAAGAGAAAGGGATTATCCATAAAATCTTTGATCTACATGGCACAGCAACGTATGCCATGTGTTCTACAAACTGTTCGGAACATGATCATCATGATCAGCACGTACATTTTATTTGCCGGGTATGCAATTCTGTATACTGTCTGGAAGATATGACCTTACCAAAAGTATCGATTCCAGAAGGCTTTAGTCTTGAAGCCATCGCTGTAAATGCACTTGGCGTGTGCAATCATTGCAAAAAATAAATCAGGCTGTACGAATCCAAAACTATTTTTCGGCTGAACTGTCTATACATTGGCTATCGGAAGATGCTCCGTTTAGCTCGTTATCGTCGTGCCAGATGCTGTTTTTTTTCGTACCTTGTATAAACATCGATCTTGATGTTCAGCACGGTCATGCTCTATGATAAAGACTGGTTTTTCGACATCCATATCGTAACCAGTTAAAGATATCACAGGGGCTGTCGCAGATCGATACAGATAAATAAATAATAAATAAGAAAAAATAATTGGATGAAAACAAGAAAAGAGAATCCATATAAAGAGGTCTTAACACAACTGATCATCGATATCTTCGAGAAATCAGGCAACAAGCCTCTCAACTATAAACAAGTTTCGTCTAAATTGAACCTTACAGATAACGACTCCAAAGTCGCTATAGCCGACATTTTACATGATAATGTAAGAAACGGGCTTTTTATTGAGGTCGATCGAGGCAAATTTAATTTGAAGCAACTTAAAGTTTATGTCACAGGAAAGGTAGATATGACTGCCGATGGCTCTGCCTACGTGATTCCTGACGATGAATTTGAAAACGATATTTATATCGCTCCACGCAAACTGAGACAAGCACTCCATGGTGATATTGTCAAGGTTCATACCTTCGAGAAAAGAAAAGGCGGCCGCAAAAAAGAGGGTGAAGTCGTCGAAATCCTGCAAAGGGCCAAGACCGATTTTACAGGAACGATCAGCATCTCCAATAATTTTGCATTTTTTATTGCGGATGACCGCAAGATGCTACACGACATTTTTATTCCCTTAGACAATCTGAATGGAGCCAAGGATAAAGAAAAGGTCGTGGTCTCGATTATCGACTGGCCGAGCGGAAGCAAAAATCCTGTCGGAACAGTGAAACATGTTTTGGGTACCAAAGGTGAAAACAACACCGAGATGAACGCCATTTTGGCCGACTATGGTTTTCCATTGGAATTCCCGAAAAAAGTAGAAGATGAGGCCAATAAGATTTCCGAAAAGATAAGTAAGGAAGAAATCGCCAAAAGACGTGACTTTAGAGAGGTTACAACCTTTACCATTGACCCGGCGGATGCAAAAGATTTCGATGATGCCATCTCCTTTCAAAAATTGGAAAATGGCAACTATGAAATTGGTGTTCACATTGCGGATGTTTCGCATTTTGTTGTTCCTGATACAGAGCTAGACAAAGAAGCTTTCAACCGTGGAACATCCGTCTATTTGGTAGACCGTGTTATTCCCATGCTTCCGGAGCGTCTTTCTAATGGTGTCTGTTCGTTGCGTCCGCATGAAGATAAACTTTGTTTTTCGGCTGTTTTTGAATTGGACGAAAAAGCCAATGTGCACCATCAATGGTTCGGCCGCACGATTATCCATTCGGACCGCCGTTTCAGTTATGAAGAAGCGCAGGAGGTAATCGAAACAAAATCGGGAGATTTCAGTGCAGAGATCTTAAAATTAAATGAACTGGCTTATATTCTGCGGGAGCGTAAGTTTAAAAATGGTGCCATAGCTTTTGAAAGTGAAGAGGTAAAATTCACGTTGGATGAAAATGGCAAACCCACGGGCGTATATACCAAAGTCCGTAAGGATGCACATAAACTGATTGAAGATTTTATGCTATTGGCGAACCGTAAAGTTGCCGAGTTTATTGGCAAACAAGGCCGTGGTAAAAACAAGCTAACATTTGTGTATCGTTTTCACGATGTACCTAATCCGGAGACGCTAACAACCTTCTCCCAATTTGCAGCACGGTTTGGCCATAAATTGACCATCAAAACAGATAAAGAAACTGCTAAATCTTTAAATGCGCTGATGACAAAGATAGAAGGTAGCAAAGAGCAAAATATGTTGACCTCACTTGCGGTACGTTCGATGGCCAAAGCGATCTATACGACAAAGAAGACAAGTCACTATGGACTTGCATTTGATTATTACACCCATTTCACCTCTCCTATCCGTCGTTATCCCGATGTGATGGTACACCGTCTTTTACAATTCTATCTGGAGGGCGGTACCAAGATCAATGCGGAGCATTACGAGAAAATGGCCGAACATTCTTCCCAAATGGAGAAAAAAGCGGCTGAGGCCGAACGTGCATCAATCAAATACAAACAGGCAGAATACTTGCAGGATCAGATTGGTACCGAATATACGGGTATTGTCTCGGGTGTTACCGAATGGGGTATGTATGTGGAGATTGAGGAAAACAAATGTGAAGGCATGGTCAGGCTGCGCGATATCACGGATGACTTTTACGTACTTGACGAGAAAAATTATGCGATCATTGGCCAGCGGAAGAAAAAGAAATTCCAGCTGGGTGATGAGGTTCAAATCCGCGTGAAGAAAGTAGATTTGGATAAAAGACAGATTGATTTTACGTTGCTTAGTTAAAGCAAAAAATCCGGAACAAATGTTCCGGATTTTTTATTGAGTAAGGACAAAATTTAAAATAAGTCTAATTTATTTTTTTAGGTGCAACTAACAACGAAATATTCGAGTTATATACAGTGTTAAATATAAAACTTGCGTTCATTCCATCTTGGAGTATAATTTTATCTCCGAAATACACTAAAACATCGCCTAGTTCATCCGTTGAGTTCTGTACAGTATATGTATGTGTTTTTGAAGAGCTTATTTCTGCAGAAGCACCGAATTTTAGTCCATTTTTTGTTTTATCAAGACCAAAATTTGTTGCAAATTTAGAAGTATTTGTTGTGCTAACAGTAGATGTGCTCGCTTGATCAAGTTCTGATACAGAAATTTTCCAGCCATAACTTAAATTCTCTAAATCCCATTCTTGCAAGGGAATATCTACTTTGGCAAACTTTGGAATTATTTTTTTTATATAATAGGCTGAACCTCCTACGACACCATATTCTATATCAAATAAATCTTGTGGTTTTATAGATTTGATATCTGTAAAACGCTCACCTATACCATCTTTCGCATTCGACAGAACATCAAATCTCAATTCAAAGTAGCCATCTGACCAAAAGTTAGGAGAACCAGCTTTTGAACGACTCAAAATCGGATCATCTGGATCAGAATTTGTATTTGTCATCAAATTAAATCCAGATTCAGAAATCGAAAGATAGTGTATGAATTCTTTATGCCTCCCTCCCCTGAACTTCCCTTGTGTCTCTGTTGGTGTAAGACCATAGTAAATAAAATCTCTTTGCCATTGATCGCCTGGCAGAAAAGAAAATGCTGCTGTAGCATCCACCAATCCTCCATCCCAAACCTGACGTAGATTCAGTTCTAACGCAGTCTTACGTTCTCCCCAGGCAACACCAGCTAATGAAGTAGAACCCGCTTTTTTTGAAATATCACCGTTTTTCTTACTTGAAGCTTTCATTACTCGACTATCACCTTCTTTATTATCAAAACTACCAGATATAAATTGATACTTACTTTTAGGGTTTTGATCTCCCATTGAGCCGTTAGCTAACAACGACCTGTCTTTTATCTTGATCCTCTCACTATTTTTTACAACCAAAGTTGGAAATCCCGGTATATAATCTGCCTTTATCTTTATTTTCTCCTCACCATTCTCAAAAAACTCAAGTTCATTATTTTTATAATTCCCTTCTGCTACCACAGCAGGAATTTCATCCTTAGAACTCCAGGTTTCAGGAGAAAAACCACTAGGGAGAGTAGGTACGTAAATCGTTAGCAAAGGTAATTGACTTTCAATCCTACTTAATGTTTCTTGATCTGTAACTTTTAATAAGTTATCCCGAAAACTCAAATTATTATCCAAAATTTCATCCTTTATAAATGGATAGAACACATCGTAATCATTATCCACCATTTTAAGCGCTTCTTCTTGAATAAAGTTTCTCATTGACTGATTTGAACTAACCGCCTTTGATAAAATAATAGCAAATTTTTCTTTTGCCACATTTTCATTAGTAAAATTTTTCATCGGATTATCCTTCTGAAATTTTACGTCGTCTTTCGCACAAGACAATAAACACATCGAAAACATAGTGATTTCAATAAATTTTCTTTTCATAATTTAATTCTAAAATTTCAATTAATTCTTTACAATAAAAACATTATACCTAAAATATCAAACACCTTTCAATAAGAAAAATAAAACAAGAAAATACTCAAAAACCAGTATATCAATCACAATACATCTCATTATAAGAAATTTAGCACTCGTAAAAGTACAATGTAGGGATTTAATAAAAATAAAAAGCATCTCCAGAGGATCATATCAGTACAGGATAGGCTGCTATTGTTTCTAGTGTAATCAAATGGGGTATGTATGTGGAGATTGAAGAAAACAAATGTGAAGGTATGGTCAGGCTGCGGGATATCACGGATGACTTTTACGTGCTTGATGAGAAGAACTATGTGATCATTGGCCAGCGGAAGAAAAAGAAATTCCAATTGGGTGATGAGGTTCAGATCCGCGTAAAGAAAGTGGATCTGGATAAACGGCAGATTGATTTTACGTTGCTTTCATAATATAAATCCAATTCACTAAAAAGCCCGAATCCGTATACGGATTCGGGCTTTTTAGTGAATATGTAGAAGAAGCTATTGTTTCGTTCCATCAAAAGAATATTCCAACTGTCCTGCTTCCGTTCTTTCCGCCAAAAAAGTTAGGCCTTTATTTTCAAAGGTGAAGATAAATTGACCTTGAGGCTCATTTGGAAGAGCTTGAATCGAGATATTATAGTTATTGGAAACCTGGATCTCTCTTACAGGAAGCTTTAGATCGGCATTTTGCGCGCTAACTTTAACTTTATTATCGCTAACCTTGCTAACTACCAATATTTGATTGAAGACTTCGGCACCACCAATAATCTTAATTTTACCTTTATATGTACCTATAGCTGCATCAATGCTTCCGCCGGTTTGAATAGGTTCATCTTTATCCTTTGAACATCCAACAAAAGCGAAGGTTACCAAGGCCAATACCACCGCATACATTAATTTCATTTTGATTTTCATAACTTGAATACATTAATTTGTTTCTATTAAATATTTATACGTTTTTAACAAACGCTTTGCCAAACAGAACGCAAAAACATGCAAAGCAAGCAATATACTCAGAAACCAGTAGAAGATAAATTTCAGGCAAAAGACGGTTTTTAAAGAATATTACGCAGAGAAAGAACAGCTTACAGTAGATAAGGTTAAAAACATCTTCTCACACAGCGAGCGGCCGTCCGGCCATCCTACGACCGTCCCTATTTGTGTACATAACCAGCCGCTATACCTCAACTATTCAATTCAACAACATCTCACGGTCCACCAGGGGGGCTATAGGTATTATTCCCTAGAAAAATATTAGGCTCCTGCGCAAATAGGATAAATCATCTTAAATAAATTGATCTAACGCCCAGGCGCCGTAAATCAAGAAAGATATGGAGCGTCTCTTTTACCACGACGCAAACGGAGTGACAGTATAAGAAAAAAAGACAAGGGCTTATCAAAAAATAATCTAAATTTTATACACTAACTATTTCATATTCAAAAGGGAATCAGTATCTTTGCGAACTTAAAATAATTTAGGTATAAAATTTATAAACAAAAACAGGTAAATGCCTACTATTCAACAATTAGTTAGAAAAGGTAGAGTAGCTCTGGTTGATAAGAGTAAGTCACCAGCGTTGGACTCATGTCCACAGCGAAGAGGTGTATGTACACGTGTATATACTACTACCCCTAAAAAACCAAACTCAGCAATGCGTAAAGTAGCTCGTGTACGTTTAACAAACGGTAAAGAGGTCAACGCTTACATCCCTGGAGAAGGTCACAACTTACAAGAGCACTCGATTGTATTGATCCGTGGTGGTCGTGTTAAGGATTTACCAGGTGTACGTTACCACATCATCCGCGGTGCATTAGATACTTCAGGTGTAGCAGGTCGTAACCAACGTCGTTCTAAATACGGAACTAAGCGTCCTAAACCAGGACAAGCAGCTGCAGCTCCAGCAAAAGGTAAAAAGAAATAATTAAACGGAGGAAAGAAAAATGAGAAAGTCAAAACCGAAAAAGAGAATCATTTTACCTGATCCAAAGTTTAATGACGTTCAGGTAACACGTTTCGTAAATAACATGATGGTAGATGGTAAAAAATCTATCGCTTATGATATTTTTTACGATGCAGTAGAATTAGTAGAACAAAAAACACAAGAAAGCGGACTAGAAGCTTGGAAAAAAGCTTTGAACAACGTTATGCCTGCTGTTGAGGTTAAATCACGCCGTGTTGGTGGTGCTAACTTCCAAGTTCCTATGGAAGTTCGTCCAGATCGTAAAATCGCTTTGGGTATGAAATGGTTAATTTCATACGCTCGTAAACGTGGTGAAAAAACAATGTTCGAAAAATTAGCAGGAGAAATCATTTCAGCTTCTAAAGGTGAAGGTGCTGCTGTTAAGAAGAAAGAAGATACGCACAAAATGGCGGAAGCTAACAAAGCGTTCTCACACTTCAGATTCTAATTTTGAAGACATTCAAAAAAATATGATTACACCGACCTCCGATAAAAACAATCTTTTATCAAGGTCGGTGTACTTATTTAACATTACATTTAAACACATAAGACCATTAAGGTCCGCTGCTTAAAAATATTATGGCAAGAGATTTAAAATTCACTAGAAATATCGGTATCGCTGCCCACATCGATGCTGGTAAAACTACAACAACTGAGCGTATTCTTTATTACTCAGGTGTAAACCATAAATTGGGTGAGGTTCACGAAGGTGCTTCAACAATGGACTGGATGGAGCAAGAGGCTGAGCGTGGTATCACAATTACTTCTGCTGCTACGACAGTTTTTTGGCAATACCGTGGTAATAAATACCAAGTTAACGTTATCGATACTCCTGGACACGTGGATTTCACGGTTGAGGTAAATCGTTCATTACGTGTATTAGACGGATTAGTATTCTTATTCTCTGCGGTTGATGGTGTTGAGCCTCAATCAGAGACTAACTGGAGATTGGCTGATAATTACAAAGTACCTCGCATCGGTTTCGTTAATAAAATGGACCGTTCAGGTGCTGACTTCTTAAAAGTTGTTGGTCAAGTAAAATCAATGTTAGGTTCTGATGCTGTAGCATTACAATTACCTATCGGTGCTGAAGATACGTTCACTGGAGTTGTTGATTTAATTAACAACCGTGGTATCGTATGGAATGAGCATGATAAAGGAATGACTTTTACAGAAGTTCCAATTCCAGCAGATATGGTGGACGAGGTTGCTGAATACCGTGAGAAATTATTGGAAGCAGTAGCTGGTTATGATGAGACTTTGATGGAGAAATTCTTCGAAGATCCAAATTCATTGACCGAGCGTGAAATCTTAGATGCTTTACGTAAAGCAGTATTAGATAATGCGATCGTTCCTATGGTATGTGGTTCATCTTTCAAAAACAAAGGTGTTCAAACTATGTTGGATCTAGTAATGGAATTATTGCCTTCACCTCTTGATATTGAGGCTGTAAAAGGTACTAACCCTGATACTGGTGAAGAAATCACACGTAAACCATCTGTAAACGAGCCTTTCGCAGCTTTAGGTTTTAAAATTGCGACTGACCCATTTGTAGGTCGTCTATGTTTTATCCGTGCTTACTCTGGTAAGTTAGATGCTGGTTCTTATGTTTTGAACACTCGTTCAGGAAACAAAGAGCGTATCTCTCGTATCTTCCAAATGCACGCGAACAAACAAAACCCTATCCCTTTCATCGAGGCTGGTGATATCGGTGCTGTTGTAGGTTTCAAAGACATCAAAACTGGTGATACACTTTGTGACGAAAAAGCACCTATCATTCTTGAGTCTATGACTTTCCCTGAGCCAGTAATTGGTTTGGCAATTGAGCCTAAAACTCAAGCTGACGTAGATAGATTAGGTATTGGTCTTGGTAAATTGGCTGAAGAGGATCCTACATTCGTTGTAAAAACTGACGAAGAAACTGGTCAAACAGTTATCTCTGGTATGGGTGAGCTTCACTTAGAGATCTTGATCGACCGTTTGAAACGTGAATTTAAAGTTGAGGTTAACCAAGGTGCTCCTCAAGTATCATACAAAGAGTCTATCAACGGTACTACTGAGCACCGTGAGGTATTCAAAAAACAATCAGGTGGTCGTGGTAAATTCGCGGATATCAAAGTTGTTATTTCTCCAGCGGATGAAGATTTCGATTTAACAAAATCACCGCTTCAATTCGTGAATGAAATCGTTGGTGGTAAAATTCCTAAAGAATTTATCCCTTCAGTTCAAAAAGGATTTGAAACTTCAATGAAAAATGGTGTGTTAGCAGGATTCCCATTATCAGGAATGAAAGTTCGTTTGATTGATGGTTCATTCCACGCTGTCGATTCAGATTCATTGTCTTTCGAATTAGCTGCTCGTCAAGCATACCGTGAAGGATTACCTAAATGTTCTCCAGTGTTAATGGAACCAATTATGAAAATAGAGGTTTTAACACCAGAAGAAAACATGGGTGATGTAATGGGTGACTTAAACCGTCGTCGTGGTCAAATGCAAGGTTTGGATTCACGTAACGGTGCACAAGTAATCAAAGCATTGGTTCCACTTTCTGAGATGTTCGGTTACGTAACTCAATTACGTACAATCACTTCAGGTCGTGCAACATCTACAATGGAATTTGATCACTTTGAAGAAGCTCCTCGTAACGTTGCTGAAGAGGTGATTGCAAAATCAAAAGGTAAAATCAAAGGTTCTGTAGAATAATATAGAATAGAGATAAAGGAACAAAGAAGAAGGACCTCTCGTCTTTTCTCTTTGTTCTTTAATCAAAAAAGTAAACACCGATTGCTAGTTGTGAATAGCTCTAATTAGCAATCATTTTAAATAAATAAAAATGAGCCAAAGAATCAGAATTAAATTGAAATCTTACGATTACAATTTGGTTGACAAATCAGCTGAAAAAATCGTAAAAACAGTAAAACCTACAGGTGCAGTTGTTAGTGGTCCTATTCCATTGCCTACTGAGAAAAAAATCTATACGGTATTACGTTCACCACACGTTAACAAAAAAGCACGTGAGCAATTCCAATTGTGTGCTTACAAAAGATTGTTGGATATCTATTCATCAAACGCTAAAACTGTTGACGCATTGATGAAACTTGAATTGCCTTCAGGTGTTGAAGTAGAAATCAAAGTGTGATAGATTTCAGTCACTGAAAAAGAAGGGCCTTTCGTAAGAAAAGCCCTTTTTTTATTTGAGAATATGATCTGTTTACAAAAAATTTCCAATTAGAACTGGAAGCCAACACCAACTGAAAATACGCGGTTTTTAGAAGTGGCTCCCTCAATATCTTTATACATATTCGTTAATCCTAATCCGTAACCTGCATTGATCAGAAATCCATTTGTGAATTTGTAACCTCCCAAGAAATTTAGACCAGCGTCAAAAGTTTTTAAGCCGGCATCGCCAAAACTTCCGCTTTCACTAAAATTTCCTTGGCTAGACTTTACATGAACGCCAAATCCTGCATAAGGCCCTGCCCCCAAAAAAAACTTTCCTGCTTCGCCTGTAGGAATATAATAAACTAGATTTACAGGAACTTCTACATACATTAAGTTATCTTTAGTATCTTTCTCCAAACCAAATTCACCTGCGGACGCCTTTCCACCTTTACCTTGAAGTGAAACTCCAGGTTGCAAACTAAAACTCGAAGCAACTGGTATATCTGCATACCCCGTAACATAAAAGGAGGTTGTAGCATCTGAAGTATAACTCAAATTCCCTCCACTTACTTTGAATTTAGCAAAGTTTAGACCTGCCTTAATACCATAAGAAGTTTGTGCTTTGGCTCCAGCAATAAAACATAATGCTGCAGCAATTGATAGTAATTTCCTTTTCATTAAAACAATAGATTAAATATACAACGAAAATAGTGTAAAAAATCTTGGAAAACAACATAGAATAATTGCCCATTCCTGCTGTGGTTGCTAGACACCTAGACACATAATAGAATTAGACTCATATCGTTAGAACCTAATTTCCAAATATCCCCCAATAAAATGCGGTAATTGACTTAAATTGGAGATTAAATTTTAACTTGATGACACATTTAGTGTTGCATTCCCAAATCTTGAGAATTTTACTCCTTTGATTCGTTTTCTTCTATAATTTTCTTCTCAACTGGGTTTAACGTATCAAATAAATCCTTATATACTTCATCCTTACTATCTTCTTCCCCTAACAGAAATCCCCAAGGTTTAAGTTCTTTGATCCGGTCCATCACAATCTTAACGATAGCCAGGATTGGTATAGCCAAAAACATACCCGAGATCCCCCATACCATCTCACCAATGATAATGGAGAGCATAGCAAACAGGGAATTGACTTTCACCTTAGAACCAACAATCTTGGGTACGATGAAATTACTGTCGATCATATGTATAATAATTAGTGCTATGATAACTAAGACAACATGGGTAAAAGAGGATGTAGCGAAAGTCAGGATGGCAATGATGAGCATCGAAGAGAAGATCCCGACATAAGGTAGGACATTAAACACTCCTGTAATTAGCGCTAAAAGCAGACTATATTTTACCCCTATTAATGACAAGACAATAAAGACTAATAAGGAGACCAAACTCATCTGGATCAGTAAGCCAATAAGATACTTTTTGACCACATACTGGATCTGCTTCACCACATCGATAACGATTGGCCTGTCTTCAACACGGTTGACAAATAAGAGAAATTTAACCACATGCCCTCTGTATATAAGCAAGAAAAATGTATATAGAAAAGTAAAAACAAATAGAATAAACATGGATGAAAGGGAAACCAATGCTGTTCCCAGGAATAAAGTTCCCGAATCCACAGACTTCGATGCTGTTTTATTAATAAAATCAATTTGATCTTTATGTTGGATTCCAAATTGGTGGCTCACCCAAGTCTGCAAATTGCTCACGCCGTCCATAATCTGCTGTTTAAAGGCTGGAAAATCCTCTTTAAGAAGCGTGAGCTGAGAGGCTAACAGAAAAAGCCCATACCCGAGAACGCCAAAAAACAAAATAACACTTAATATACCAGCCAATGTCCTTGGAAACCGGAGCTTCCGCTCCAAAAAATTGCTCAGCGGAATCAGTAGTAGGGAGAATAATAAGCCCAAAATCATAGGAATCACTATCGTATCTCCTATTTTTGCCAAATACCCCAGTAAAATGATACTGATGAGTACACAGGCCAACTTGACATAAAAGGGTAAAGGAAGAAATCTTTTCATGCAGCAATCTTTTGAATAAAAATAACAATTTCGGACGACTTAAGTTTAATCCAATAAAAAAGTCCCCACAAATGCAGGGACTCTTTCCTCATAATAAGTTTAAGTACTTATATTTCTTATAGTCCGAAACCGATACCGATCGACCACACACGGTTTTTAATAGATTCATTATTAGAAACGGGAGCTAAATTCGTTAGTCCCAAACCATAACCCGCATTAATTTGGAAGCCGTTAGAAAGTTGGTAACCAGCCAAAAAGTTCACACCAAAATCAGTCCGTTTTAAATCTTTATCTTCTCCACTGCCAAATCTTATATCATTTTCGAATTTACCATTAGAATCCTCCCCTTTGTATTTACCGCTCAGCCCAAATCCAACATAAGGTCCAGCGCCAATAAAGAAATTACCTGATCCTGTAGGAAATTTTGCTACTGCATTTACCGGAATATCCAAGGACATAATGCTTTCTTTTCCTTCGCCATTATTACTAGCTGGATCGGCAGCCCATTTGGTACCTTTATTCTGCAAAGACAATCCCGGCTGAATAGAAAAATATGGCGACACAGGAGCATCTAAATAACCCGTTAAGAAAAATCCGGTATTGGATTTTGTATCACTAAAATTTGTTGAATATTTAGGAATATTTACCCCCGCACGTATTCCGTATCCCAATCCACCTTGTGCAAAAGCTCCTAATGAACCAAATAAAATTGCTGCAGATAATAATAGTTTTTTCATGTTTCCTAATTTACTTTGTTCTTTTATCATTTACTCTCATATATTTCCTGTATGAGATTTATTACAGTCCAGTTTGCAATATCCATTCCAAAATACATAAGCCATTAATTTCCACTTCAAAACAAAAGAAAAAACTCCTACGTCATTTTTTTGATTGTCCTTTAAAAGGTACAGTTGGTTGAAAAAATTGCTACTTGTTCAACGTACCTACTGACAATTGACAGTGCGAACAAAAAGCTCAAAGGATCACTCAACAAAATACCAACCTGGTTTTCAGACGAATGCTTAAAAACATAAAAGTTTTATCATAAAGATTTTTTAATTCCAATTATAAGTTTTATTTTTGCAGACCTTCAAAAGGAAAAAAATAGGGTCGGATGGCCGAGTGGCTAGGCTGAGGTCTGCAAAACCTCCTACAGCGGTTCGAATCCGCTTCCGACCTCGTTTTATTTTAAACAATAAAAATATTATCAAAATGGGAGTTACACGTTTAAAAAGAAAAGATAGAAGAAATAAAACTGTTTCACGTGTTGAAGTTCAGTTCTTGAAATTAGGAACTAACGTAGAGTTAGGTTCTAGATCAAAAATGAAAGCTAGCAACCAAATCGTTAAAAACGATGCTATCTTAAATCAATTAGCTGCAGAAGCTAAATAGTAAGAAGAATTTAATAGCCTTTAAAGTACTACTTTAAAGGCTTTTTAATAGGTCCACCATTTGGTGGACTTTTTCTTTTGAGCTCATCCATTGTGCTTCATCCATCCCATTGACCTGACTCTGATTGAACTCCATCTTAGACACACACAATTCTTTAGCAGAACTATGTATGGCAACCGCACCAGTTTGCTCTAAAATGTGAACTATATTAGCTGCATCTACACCTGCGCCAGGCATAATCACAACACGGCCATTTGCTTGTTGAACCAACTGTTTGAGTAATGGAGCTCCAGCTAAAGCGGAATTTTGCAGACCAGATGTCAAAATACGATCTATCCCCAGCTCAATAACATCCTCCAATGCTTGGAAAGGATCTTCCACGCGATCAAAAGCGCGATGAAAGGTAACATGCATAGGACGCGCAGCTTCCACCAATCGCAAAGTATTTTCTCTATCCACCGTACCATCTGCCTTCAGTATACCTATTACAACACCATCTATACCCAATTCCTTACACATCTGAATATCAGCTATCATTTCCAAGATCTCGGTCTCTGCATAAAGAAAATCGCCTCCACGTGGCCTGATAAGCACGTGAATACCAATATTCACCAATTCCCGCACCAGCTGCAACTGACCAAACGAAGGGGTAGTCCCTCCATTTTCCAAATTTTGACAAAACTCTACTCGAGTTGCTCCACCTCGCTGGGCTTCAATTGCAGAGGCCACAGAATTTGAACAGATCTCTAATTGGTAATTTCCAATTGCCTTTTCCTTCATTATAGTATATTTTAAGCTATTTTTCGTTTACGCGAATAACGTAAAAAAAAAGCAAATAACCTACTCCCCCCCTCTGGTCAAAATAGTACAAGCGATAGAAAAGAATACAGATAAAAGATATTTTACCAGCATTGGAAATTTTGCTTCCAGACGAAAATCTACAGCTTTAGCTTATAACGTGGTACATCCACTTTTTTCCACTTCCAATCCGGCCCTTTCGAAGTGCTCGTCCGATCTGACAGATCCCTTGAAGAAGGTGGATCTAAGAAACGCTCCCGTTTAATATAAGTTGGCAATTGGAAGTCAGGTGATGCATTTAGCGTTTCAAAACATTCCCGCGCAAGTTTCATGATGTCATTCCGATTTTCTACATTGCTTTCAATTCGACTCCCTATATAAGACGCCGCACCATACAATTGCTCATAAATAGCCGAATCTTCAAAAGGTTTGAATTTCAGACGCATCATTATTTGCACCAATAGGGAATACAGATCATTGTCCGCAGGCGTCAGAACCAACTTATCCAACACCTTTGGTATCAACTCCCACATCATCAATTCAACCACTAAATCTTTGGTGTTCTCACCAATAAAATCGAGTGTAGGCCACATCTGCTCCACATATCGTACAACAGAATCTCTATTTCCATGCAAGGCAACCAACTGTCTATTGCTCCAATATTCCAGCGGTATGTCCCTTCGATAAAAGACTCCAAATATATGTTGACCTTTCAACCGGCCCAAGGAACCACAATTTTGCATCTCAAACTCAGGTGCAAGCATACAGTAACTAAACATATCACGCGTATTTAGCGTTTTAAATGTTTGTACCGAAAGAGGATTCCATAAAGCAGGATAACGTTCCCTATCCAAACTATCTTCTCCTGACACCAGTCTATACACGTAATAGTCTTTCAGTAATATCCGCAAGATTGCTTCACGGCCACCAACGGGATAATTTCTAGATTTAATCTTCCCCATTATTCCGAGATACCTCGGGAACTGATCGTTTATAAATTTTGTAGAATCTTTCAGCTTATATTGGCCATGACACATAGGTAAGCTGTACGAGAGCAGCAGTGCTAAAAAAAGGATATATGACCTCCTCATGTTAAAGAACTCAACAAAACTAGATGCGACCATAGTTAATACATTTACACTGCATTGACTACAATACAGCATATTAAATATACCCAAAATTAAATAGTATTAATTAAATTAGGTTTCAAAAAAAACTACGATTTGAAAACGGAACCAAAAACCGAAAAAACTCAGTTCCGTTTTAAGCTCAGCCTCTTCTTTTATATACAAAAGTCATAACCGAATTTTAGACATGTAAAACATTCGGCTGAACTATTTGTATATACCTTACATGCTTTTATTTAAATAACTAAAAACCAAGCGCATACATTTTTAAGTAAAATATCATGGCAATTATATCAAAAAACATGGAGACCCAAGAAAAGATCATCAGTACTTTTGAAGAGCTCCAAAAAGCTATATATGACCTGAAACATCAAATTGTTGAATTTGAATTGCTTTTTAATCAGGCTTGCAACAGACATATTGATTCTAATTTCCAAAAGGAGTGGTTGCTGGACAGAATATCCTCACGTCATGATATGATTACACTTCGACACGATGCCCTGCTTCTTATTCGAGACACTGTGTCTGCGTTCCGGGATTTCGACGGTTACTTTCTAGATATCAAACAGCTACTTCAATCGATCGAGTTACTCATGCTCAATCATGCCGATGAGGAAGAATATGAAATTGCGGCTATTATCAAAAAATGGTATGAAAAATTTGCTCAAGCGATTTATTTCGTTGGCGACTTAACCTATTAAGTCGTTGTTTTATTCTACTTTTGCAGCATTGTAAAATATTGAAAAATGCGCAAACCACCAGCTATCGTTGACTTACACGCCGACACCTTTCTTGAAGATTGGGAAGATTATTCGCCAGAGGAGCTCTTACAAGAATCCATGGATTTTATGCGTTCTAATCTAGATGCAGCTATTTATTGGGAAATGAACGAAATAAAGTTTATTCATGGTAAAGGAAAAGGAATGTTAAAAAAAATGGTTTTTGAAGAGTTGCAAGAATACAAAACTCATGGCTCCATTGAACGGTATTATACTTCCTACCAGAATGAAGATATCGTAGTCGTTGTCATAGGGATTTAAAAAAGGCTACCTTTTTCAGATAGCCTTTGTATAATGTTATGCTATTTAATAGCTGGAGTAATAATTACTTTTCGGAATTCCACTGGACCGTGATCCCCTTGGAAATAAATTGGCCCCGGCTCTGCCTCTTTGCTATCCAATGCGCCACCGGTTATACCAGGAATTTCTTGGTTGCTGATCACAGTTTTACCATTCGCCACAACTGTTACTAGGCGTCCCACCAATGTAATATCATAGGTTTGCCATTCTCCGGCTCCCTTATTGACCATTTCATTTGCAGCTAAGAAACCGTATACCCCAGCAAAAAGCACGGCATTAGGATGTGCATCCTTGGGACTATCTTCTATCTGAACCTCATATCGGCCTCGCAAGTAGACCCCACTATTACTTCCTGCTGGAATTTTAAATTCGACATGTAATTTAAAGTCTTCAAATTTCTGCTCAGACACCAAATTAGAACCAGATTGCGGACTAGTCAATATACCATTTTTCACCACCCATTGATTCGTTTTCCCAGTAGCTTTCCATCCAGACAGATCCTTACCATTGAACAGCTGAATAGGCTTACCCCATTTTACCGCAGCTGTTCGCTTGAGTTCTGGAGCACGAACACCTTTAAAGCGATATGTTTTGCCATCGGGCTCCGTTACCATACCTTGCAATACACCATTAACGATCTCGCCTTCTACAATTAGATTCATCTTTCCACCCTCCCATTGCGGCGGGATGGCAAATTTGAACTTCCCTTTCTCATAAAACACCTGAGAAACTGGCCGAGCACTTCCGGAAGTACTCACATAATGACCGACTAAAGTTCTATAGCCCGACAATTTTACCTCCAGCCAAGATGGCGCAGGAATACCATTAATATCCACTTCGATATCCCACCTTCCGATCAGCTCTTTGCCTTCTACCTCTTGTTGATAATTGATAGCTTCTGCGACTGAATGATTTGCAAAGGTAACTTGCGGTAATGCACAAGAGGCCAAAATTCCTAAAAGAAATGCCGCTTTTCTGTTCATATTATTTATGTTTATATTCTAGTTGACAATAAATTTCAAGCAATTTAACTGTTTAACAGCGGGTTTACAAGGATATAATGTTAAAAAATGCGAAGAGTGCAGCTGGTCGCAGTTCGCCTTCCTGCCCTGAAACAAAAAAAGCCCTAACTTTCGTTAGAGCTTTTCTAGTCGGGGTGGCAGGATTCGAACCTACGACCTCCACATCCCAAATGTGGCGCGATACCGGGCTACGCTACACCCCGAAAAAGGTATCACCTTTGTTTTGTGTGGCACAAAAGTACACTAAAAATACATGTTTTTCAAAAATATTCTCCACAAAGTACCTAACAGATTGACTTATTGCAAAATAATTTATAAAACCCTTTAAAACAACATTACCTTAAAAGGCAAAAAAAGAAAAATCCCCCCAACACAAGCCTGTGAGCGACCTACGGATCGAACCAAATAATATCCTAAAGGTCATAGGTTCGCGCCTGCCCAGAAACGAAAAAAGCCCTAACTTTCGTTAGAGCTTTTCTAGTCGGGGTGGCAGGATTCGAACCTACGACCTCCACATCCCAAATGTGGCGCGATACCGGGCTACGCTACACCCCGAAAAGGTATCACCTTTGTTTTGTGTGGCACAAATATACGCTTCTTACAATTTATTTGCAAATGAAAAGCACAAAATTAAACTAACAAGTTGTTACATTGCGACATATTCTTTATCCGGACGACACATAGCTCTCCTTTATGGGATCAAGTCCAATGCTATGAACCAATATTTATTACTTCGATTAGCACTCAGATGTAAATTAAAATCTTTTGACTTCTCAACAGTCGCATGTTCGAATACGGACATGATGTGTTCGAATTCAAACACTTATAATCGCTAAAAACAACAATCAAACAACTGATTAAAAGCTTGTTAATCATCTGGCAGTTTTTTTGAAATTGACTTTCATTGTAGATATTTCTTCAACAAGCAAAAATTAATGCGGCATTCAACATCATTGATAGCCACCAGGTCGAAATGAACACTTATAATGAAAAATATGATAAAAAACTACATCAAAATTGTATGGAGAAACCTTATTAAAAATAAGGCCTTTTCGATTATCAATATCCTCGGTTTGACAATAGGGATTACTGTGTGTGCAATGATTTTTCTATTTATCGCCCATCAATTCAGTGTTGATAAATTTCACAGCCATGGCGACCGCATTTATCGGGTGATGCGCGGATTTGATCGCAGCAAAGAACGCGCCCCCTATTTATCCGCCCCCTATGCTAGCGCGCTACTAACGGATTACCCCGATGATATCAAAAAAGCTGTACGGATATTACCCACCAATGGACTATTCTCATTTGGCAACATCTCATTCAATGAAAAGAAACTCTTTATTGCTGACACCGATTTCTTTGAACTATTCAGCTTCCCCCTGTTAAAAGGAAATCCACATACTGTTTTAAAAAATCCGACAAGTGTCGTACTATCGAAGAAAACCGCAAAAAAATATTTCGGAAATGATAATCCCATTGGCAAAGTACTTCAACTTGACAAAAATAGACAGCTGACCGTTACAGGAATTGCACAAGACCCTCCAATTAACTCACACTTGGATTTCGATCTCGTCATCCCATTAACAAATTATATCAACGAAGATTCGTTCAAAGCCTGGGAAAACAACAACTTATTCACCTATATCCTGCTTAATGAACATAAAGACCCCAAACAGCTCGAAAGTCAATTCCCACAGTTCATGGATCGTCATATGAAAACGGTCTCTAACAATATGGGGCTTCATTTTGATCTTGCACTTACACCCTTACATGATATTTATTTTGAACCCCACAGTGCATTTGACAGCGCTAAACATGGAGACAAAAAAGTTGTTTACATCTTTCTTTCTATCGCCATATTAATATTAGTCATCGCTTGCATCAATTTCATGAATCTTTCCACAATACGTGCCGTCGACCGCTCAAAGGAGGTCGGACTACGGAAGGTACTTGGCGCACAACGCTTTCAATTGACAGGACAGTTTATCGGAGAATCTATTTTATTAGCCTCGATATCCTGCATGCTCGCGATGTGTTTACTACAACTATCAATGCCCTTATACAGCCAATTACTAGGATACAAACTTACGGTCCCTTGGAATTCATGGTCCATCTATATTTTTTTACTAGCGGTGGTTTTTTGTGTAGGCATACTTGCTGGAAGCTACCCAGCATTATACCTTTCCACCTTCCCACCCATACAGGCGTTAAAAGGAAAATTACGTTTAGGCAAGAGCGGAGCATTGTTTCGCCATGTCTTGGTCGTATTTCAATTCAGCATCTCCATTTTACTTATAATTGGCACTCTGATTATCACGAAACAGATGAAATACGTAAAAGAAAAAGGCCTGGGCTATGACGATCAACAAAGCGTAGTGATCCCTATAGATAATGAAGAATTCTACAATAATCTGCGAACTTTCAAGAATGAGCTATCTACCAGCAGCAATATCGCATCGGTTTCATTTATGTCTGGTGAACCTGGAGGATTCTTCGACAGCCATACATTCGAAGTAGAGGGGCAACATGACGAGAAATGGAAATCAAGAACGGAATTTACCGATTTCGACTACCTGAACACGCTTGGACTAAAAATAATTGCAGGCCGAAACTTTTCAGTGCAATACCCAACCGATTCCACTAGCGCTGTACTGCTTAATCGCACGGCCGCATCAAAGCTTGGATTTACTCCCGAACAGGCTATCGGCAAATGGATAAAGAATACAATCCGCGATCAATTCCAACGGAAGATTATTGGTGTTGTAGAAGATTTTAATTTCCTATCTCTAAAAGAAAATATGGATGCGCTGGTCATTTCTCCTTCTGACGACCTTAGGGTAGCTGTCGTTAGATTAAATACGAAAGATTTCCCTGCAGCATTAAAAACCATTAAAGCTGCATTTGGCAAAGTAGCCCCATTATACCCTTTTGAATACAGTTTTTTGGATCAGAAATTCGACACATTATACAAAACCGATATCAGACAGCAGCGCATACTGAGCCTTTTCTCCGGCTTAGCCATATTTATCGCCTGTCTGGGCCTTTATGGTCTCGCCTCATTTACTGCAGCCAAAAGAAACAAAGAGATCGGAATCCGCAAAGTACTTGGCGCCTCCGTATCAGGAGTTACCACATTACTTTCAAGAGATTTTATAAAACCTGTACTCATTGCTTTGATGATCGCCTCGCCGATCGCGTGGATAGCCATGAACAAATGGCTGGAAGACTTTGCTTATCGTATAGAAATTCAATGGTGGATGTTTGTGCTAGCAGGGCTCTTAACGATCGGCATTGCATTAGTGACTGTAAGTTGGCAGGCAATTCGGGCAGCTGTAGCTAACCCTGTAGACAGTTTACGAGATGAATAGAAACAGGAAGAAAACAAAAAAGCTCTAACTTTTGTTAGAGCTTTTTTAGTCGGGGTGGCAGGATTCGAACCTACGACCTCCACATCCCAAATGTGGCGCGATACCGGGCTACGCTACACCCCGAAAAGGTATCACCTTTGTTTTGTGTGGCACAAATATCGAATCATTTTTTGACTTTGTCAACACCTTATAGAAAATTAATCACTAAACAACTGATTGATTGCACAATATTTTTACAAAAAGCACATATTCTATTGAATTTAGTATTCAAAAATCCGCTCCATATAGCCTACAAAGGAATATTCAAAATATCTTTAGATTATCCATTTCATTTTCATATCTTTGCATCCGATTTGAATATCAGTCAATAGTTTTTTAAAAAAGTATTTTTATATTCAGAAAATAAGTCGTAATATTGCATTCCGATTTTTACAGGATATAAATCGTTAATAATTACTCGAAATCATGGATTTAGTAAAATTTGTAGAAGAACAAGCGGTAGTAAAGAATGAAATTCCCGCTTTCAAAGCTGGAGATACCGTCAGCGTTCATTATAAAATTCGCGAAGGAAATAAGGAGCGTGTACAGGTGTACCAAGGTGTAGTAATTCAATTAAACAGCGAAGGTGCTAACGCTACTTTTACCGTTCGTAAAATCTCAAACGGTGTAGGTGTTGAACGTATTTTCCCTGTAAACTCACCAAACATTGAAAAAATTGTAGTAAACAGCTACGGTAAAGTTCGTCGCGCGAAATTATTCTATTTACGCGGCCTTACTGGTAAAGCTGCTCGTATTAAATCGAAAAGAATCTAATTACGACTACCACGGCATAAAAAAAGGCTTTGAATAAACTCAAAGCCTTTTTTTATGCCCTATCGTTTGCCCCATTCAAAACATAGGCAATATCACTAAGCTCCTTCTGTAATAAATTTACGACAATTATATAATGTCCCTTAAAATCCCAGGCCTTCTTTTGCTCCGCTAAAACATTTTACTTACTTTTAGCAGCGTATCTGAAAGGTAGAATCGTAGATGATTACAATAGCTAAAAACAACCTAAGATTGTTTCATCCTAACTTTACTACCGTTAAAAATCAAACTGTACCTTGATGAGAATTATAGCTTTTATCCTTACTTTTATAATCTATCCGACCTTTACTTTTGCACAACGAAATCTGCATGAATTTCTTCAGTTACAGTCGCACCCTCAAACGTATTATGTACATCCGGTAACAGATACAATCACGATTGATGGAAAGGACAATGAGGCTTGCTGGTCTAAAGCGGTTTGGACAGATTCTTTTAAGGATATTGAGGGATCAACTAAACCTGTCCCAGCCTTTGAAACAAAAGTCAAGATGCTTTGGGATAAGGAAAACCTGTATCTGTTTGCGAAGCTTCACGAACCTCATATCAAAGGTTATTTAAGACAAAAAGATACAATCATTTATCATGACAATGACTTTGAGATCTTTCTCAAACCAAATCTAGTATCTCCGGAATATATAGAGATTGAAATAAACGCATTAAATACAGTAATGGATCTTTTGATGACTAAACCTTATCGCTTTGGTGGCAGGGCGAATCTAAACTGGGACACAAAAGATCTTGAAAGTGCCGTTTATCATGCTGGCTCCATCAACAATCCACAAGACAAGGATGAATATTGGACCGTGGAAATGAAAATACCCGTAAAGAGTCTGAAATACTTTGGCGAAGGAAATCAAATTAAGCCGAATGAAATCTGGAAGATAAATTTCTCTCGTGTACAATGGCATTATGACAATAGTGAAACAGCATATAGTAAGAGAAAAGACGATACCGGTAGGACGCTCCCTGAAGAGAATTGGGTATGGTCACCTATTGGACTTGTCAACATGCACTACCCGGAACGATGGGGACATATCAAATTTGTTGATACTGCAAACCAGCAACCGATCGACGAGCAATTCCTATCTCTTGAAAGAACGGCCTGGAACATCTTTTACTTGCAACAGATCTATAGAAACGACCAAAAGCGTTACGCTACGTCAATTCAGGAATTGAGCAAATTATATCCTGAAATTATGAATGAACGTAAAAGTTATGATATTGTGTTTTCAAACAGCAATAATTTCTATCGCATTGAAATCAAGTCAAAAACGCAACCTACATTAAAGACGACAATAGATAGCCGCGGTAATATCTATTTTTAATTTAATTATTCGAACGATCTTCAATTCTGATTTTGAATAAAAATTGCTATCTTTGTATCCCGTACATAGAGCAACTATTATTGGTCATTTTGACCACATAAAATTGAAAATCCTTTAATTGTTATGACTAAATATATTTTTGTTACGGGCGGCGTTACTTCGTCGTTGGGGAAAGGTATTATTGCTGCCTCCCTTGCTAAACTTCTCCAAGCGCGTGGCTATAAAGTTACCATTCAAAAATTCGACCCTTACATTAACATCGATCCAGGAACATTAAATCCATATGAGCATGGTGAATGTTATGTTACAGAAGATGGTGCTGAAACTGATCTTGACTTAGGCCACTATGAGCGTTTTCTGAATGTCCCTACCTCACAAGCAAACAACGTCACGACAGGTCGCATCTATCAACACGTTATCCAACAAGAACGTGCAGGTGCATATTTAGGAAAAACCGTTCAAGTAATTCCTCATATTACTGATGAGATAAAACGCAGAATGCAACTGTTGGGTGAGTCTGGTCAATATGACATTATCATCACTGAATTGGGCGGAACTGTTGGCGATATTGAGTCTTTACCATTTGTGGAAGCGGTAAGGCAGCTCCGTTGGGAATTGGGCGCAAATAATTCGCTGGTTATCCATTTGACTTTAGTCCCTTACCTGGCTGCTGCTGGTGAGCTTAAAACCAAACCTACCCAACATTCAGTAAAAACATTATTGGAATATGGTGTACAACCTGATATTCTGGTATGCCGTACTGAACATAAATTATCACAAGAAATCCGCAAAAAATTAGCGCAATTCTGTAATGTCAATATCAATGCAGTAGTTGAATCTATCGATGCGTCGACTATTTATGATGTGCCATTATTGATGTTGAAGGAGAATCTGGATAAAACGGCATTAACGAAGCTGAAACTTTCCAACAAAAATGAGCCTGATCTAGAAAACTGGAAAAACTTTTTAGGTAAGCTCAAAAACCCAACAAGTGAAGTTAATATTGCATTGGTTGGAAAATATGTTGAGCTGCCAGATGCTTATAAATCCATCATCGAAGGATTTATCCATGCGGGCGCAACAAATGAATGTAAAGTAAAAGTGAGCTATATTGCTGCTGAGAGTGTTACAAAAGAAAATGTTGCTGAAAAGCTGAAAGGTATGGATGGTGTTTTGGTTGCCCCGGGATTCGGTGAACGCGGTTTGGACGGCAAGTTAAATGCTATTCAATACGTTCGTGAAAATAATATTCCGTTCTTTGGTATCTGTTTAGGCATGCAATGTTCGGTCATCGAATTCGGAAGAAACGTATTGGGACTAAAAGATGCCAACAGTTTTGAAATGGATGCCAACACCAGCAATCCGGTCATCAATTTGATGGAAGAACAAAAAAACATCACCAATATGGGCGGTACAATGCGTTTAGGTGCTTACGACTGTGAAATTAAAAAAGGAACTAAAGCCTTTGCCATTTATGGTAAAACAAAAATTTCTGAAAGACACCGTCACCGTTATGAATTTAACAATGACTATTTAAAACAATATGAGGCAGCTGGAATGATTGCTTCAGGATTCAATCCGGAGACTGGATTAGTTGAAATTGTGGAATTGAAAAACCATCCATTTTTCGTTGCCGGACAATTTCATCCAGAATTAAAGTCAACTGTTGCAAATCCTCACCCACTTTTTGTTAGCTTTGTAGCCGCTGCTTTGGCCAACAAAAAATCAAAGTAGTAATAGAAGGATACAATTAATTAAGTTTAATTATTAAAAATGGATAGAAATACCCTAATTGGTTTGGTCCTGATGTTTGCTATCATCACTGGTTCATTTTACCTGATGAAGCCTTCAGAATCAGAAATCAAACAAGAACAAGCGAGACAAGAGGCTAAAGCGCGTACAGAAAAAGGACTGCCTGCCGAAAGTGACTCTACCGCTAAAGCCAAAGCAGTACAAACAGCAGTGATTGCTGATTCGGCGGAATTGAAAAAGCCTTTTGGCGCCACAAAATTTGGAACCGAGAAAGTCGTTACGATTGAAAATGAAACCATCATTGCCAAAATCAGTACAAAAGGTGGTAAAGTTAAATCCGTGGAACTAAAAGGTGAAAAGAATTTCAATGGAAAACCTTTGATGCTTTTTGATGGCGACGACAACAAGTTTGGATTTCAGTTTAATGCAGCAGGTCAAAATGTATCAACAAATGATTTATACTTCAACACCGAATCTTCGGATATTCAAGTTTCTGGCGAAGGTAAACAATCTGTAAAATTCAGACTGAATTACAGTGCCGACCAGTATATTGAATATGTATACTCAATTGCAGGTAAAGGCTATAATGTAGGATTGGACATTAACACAAAAGGAATACAGAATTTAATTCCGCAGAGTCAAAAAACGTTGACCCTTAACTGGAACACCACGTTGAGACAAAAAGAACAAAACATAGAATCTGAAAGACAGAAATCTACTCTTTATTATAAAGAAGATAATAAAGTAGACCATTTGTCCGAATCAAAAGATGCCGATGAAGCATTGGAGAAAAAAGTGCAATGGATTGCATTTAAGCAACATTACTTTTCCAGTATCCTAAATGCCAAAGATGGTTTTGTCAATGCAAAAGTGGATGTAAAACATGCATCAGAAACGGACATCATCAAATTCTATAATACCAATGCAGAATTAGCATTTGATAATCATAAGGACAACAACTATTCTTTAAATTTCTTCTTTGGTCCAAACCAATACAATGTATTGAAAGCCGAGGGTAATGACTATCAATCGATCATCAATATGGGTTGGGGCCCTATGCGTTGGATCAACCAGTGGATTACAGTACCTGCATTCAACTTTCTGGATGGCTTCCATATGAGTTATGGTATTGTCATCTTGTTACTTACATTGCTGTTAAAATTGGTTCTTTCACCAATGACCTACAAGTCTTATGTCTCTATGGCCAAAATGCGTGTATTGAAACCGCAGCTGGATGAGATCAAAGCAAAAGTGGGTGAGGATAATCAAATGTTGATGCAGCAGGAGCAAATGAAACTGTACAAACAGGTTGGTGTGAATCCGCTTGGTGGATGTCTTCCACTTGTCTTACAAATGCCATTTACAATTGCGTTCTTCTACTTCTTTCCAAATTTATTTGAATTGAGAGGACAAAGCTTCTTGTTTATGAAGGATATGTCAACCTATGATACGCTGTTTACATTTGCACCTATTTTTGGATCATTCAATCACATCTCTTTGATGTGTATCTTGATGACATTGACAACATTGTTAACTACTTGGTATAACAACGCTACATCCGGTGCTACAGGACAAATGAAGTACATGGGTTATATCATGCCTTTGATTTTCTTTTTTGTTTTGAATAGCTTCCCTGCAGGTTTGAACTACTACTATTTCTTAAGTGCGTTATTTACGTTCTTAACTCAGTTGGTTATTCGCACCATGGTGAATGATGAGAAAATCTTAGCTAAATTGGAGGAAAATAAAAAGAATCCAAAAGCAGATAAAAAATCGAGTTTCCAATCGAAAATGGAGGAAATGATGCGTGCGCAACAACAGGCACAACAAAACAAAAATAAATAGTGCGATTTTATCGTATTGAAAACGAAGGCTTCCAGACAGGAGGCCTTCGTTGTTTATAAACTTTTGTAGCACTTTGTCAAACCAAACGTTAGAAAGGATGTTAATAGGTTAAATTTAAAATATGAACTTTAGAAATATCGGAATATTGGCCATGTTGATCGTTGGTCTTGGAAGCTGCTCGGTGATTAAAAAGAACACTGATGAGCAAAAATCAGCTAGTACTCTATCTGCCGTGACGGGAAAGAAATGGCAATTAATTGAGATTAATGGTCAAGCTGTTGCGGATCAGGTCAACGGCAAAATGCCTTACCTTCAACTGGACGAAAAAAGTTACAGTGCAAGTGGAGGCTGTAATGGCATAGGCGGAGATTTGACTTTGTCAAACAATGGACGAATTAAGTTTGCTCAGGGTATGTCCACGATGATGGCCTGTCCGGATATGTCGATTGAACAAGCATTGTCCAAAAACCTTATTGCTGCAGATAATTATACGGTTAAGGATGGTATTCTTAGCCTGAACAAGGCCAAAATGGCTCCCCTGGCAAAATTTAAATTAATTCAGGACAATAAGCAAGCACTTAGCGGAACCTGGGAACTTGATTATATATCCGGTCCGAGGATTGCTTTTGATGGTTTATATCCCAATCGCAAACCAACAATGACATTTGATGCTACCAGTAGCAAAGTGAGCGGAAATAGCAGCTGCAACAATTACAATATGACATTTAAAACCAACGGGACCGCCATTAATTTCGGGCCGGTTATGTCGACGAAAATGGCCTGCGAAGGGAATGGAGAAGCTACCTTTTTTTCAACGTTAGAAAAGGTAAATACTTACAGTATTAACGAAAATACGCTGACATTTATTATGGGTGATATCGCGATCATGCGGTTTAAACGTAAATAGAAGATTTTTTTATACTAAATTCAACTGAAAAGGCTTTGTTAAAAACAAAGCCTTTTTATATCTATCGATATGTGTTATTTCTAAGGCACCAAATCAGCTAGGGCACAGTTAAACAAAAGCACTAAATCCGGTTATGCTTCGACCTACAATCAATGAATTAATCTCTTTTGTGCCTTCATAAGAATAAATTGCTTCGGCGTCGGCCAAAAACCGCGCAACATTATACTCCAGCAAAATACCATTTCCGCCCATGACCTCTCGAGCCTTGGAAACAATATCTCTCGTACGTAAAGAACAGAAGACTTTGGCCAGCGAGGCATGTTCATCCCTTAGCCGTCCCGCATCTTGTAATTCAGATAATCTGAAGACAAGCGTTTGCATAGCTGTTAAATTGGATAACATTTCAACCAGATGATTTTGAATAAGTTGAAAAGAAGCGATTGGCTTACCAAATTGCTTCCTTTTACGCGTATAATCCAAGGCATTTTCATAGGCACCTCTCGCACATCCTACGGCCATCCAAGCGACCCCTGCCCGAGTCATCTGAAGAACCTTTCCTGTATCTTTGAAGGAGTTTGCATTTTGCAGGCGATCGCTTTCTGGAACAGTACAATTCGTTAAAGTAATAAGACCATTCTGTACAATACGCAAAGCCATCTTATCTTTAATTTTCTCAACTGAAAAACCTGGGTTGTCTTTTCGTACGATAAAACCTTTAACTTCTCCATCATCAAGATCCCTAGCCCAAACAATGGTGATATCAGAAAAGGTGGAGTTCCCGATCCATTTTTTTTGCCCATTTAACACCCAACCTTCGGCTGTCTTCTTACAGGTTGTTGTCAATCCACCTGCTGCTCCCGATCCTACTTCAGGCTCTGTTAAACCAAAAGCACCAATCACTTGCATCTGCTGCATTTTGGGCAGCCACTCTTGTTTTTGTTCTTCGGATCCACAAATATAAATTGATCCCATAGCCAAACCACTCTGTACGCCAAAGAACGTCGCTACAGAAGCATCTACACGTGCTATCTCAGCCGCTATGATCCCTTCCATTAAAGAACTTCCACCCATACAGCCATATCCATCATAGGTATAGCCACAAATATTTAAAGCCGCTAGTTTCGGTACAATTTCAAAAGGGAATTCATCTCTTAACCAATATTTATTGACAATTGGTTTGACTTCAGTCTCCATAAATTCCCTCACCTTCAATTGCAATGCACGGTCTGAATCGTTTAATTTGCTATCCATAGCATAGAAATCACCATTAATAGGAGGTAATTCTTTTTTTTCTTTTCCTGCACTCAACATTTTCATTAGACCATGAAGCTGTTTATCATCCATTTTTGATACGGCATCCATCACTGCTCCCAAATCCACTTTCTTCGATATTTCTTCCAATTTGCCAAAGTCTATTGATTTTGCCAAATCCATTATATTCTTTACTTTATCAAACATAATTGCAATTTCTTTTTAAGTGTTCACTTCTTAAAATAAGAAAAATAATGTAAAATTGTTTGTTACTAACTTAATCTTATCGACGATCACCCTCCCTTCACCCTTGTTAAGCTAAAGGATAACACAAGCGGATTGAATAGAGAGCTTGAGATATATCTTCTTACTTAGAATAAATTAAACATCTAAAAAACAACGATTTACAAATATTTTTAAAAAAATATTTTTTTTTGGGTTACCTTTTTTGGTTACGTGTATTAACAGATGAAAAAGAAAATTATTTCAATTTAAATTAGAAAATTAGAAAATGAAAAACGCATTAAAATTCGGTTTCTTAGGTTTAGCTTTAACTGTAGCTTTCGCATCTTGTAACAATTCAGAGAAAAAAGCTGAAGGTGCTGCAGATTCAGCTTCTGCTTTAGTTGATTCAGCTGCTAACACATTGGATTCAGCTGCTACTAAAGTTGACTCAGCTGCTGCTAAAGTTGATTCAGCTGCTGCTAAAGTTGATTCAGCTGCTACTAAAAAATAATTTAGGACTGAATAACGCTTTTGAAAGGCCTTTTTTACGAAAGGCCTTTCTTTTTTTCAAAAAAGAGAAAAAGTAGGGTTACCTTTTTGGTTTAATGGTATTAACTCCTAAATAACAAGATTTAAAAATATTTTAATTTTAATAAAATGAAAAACGCATTCAAATTCGGTTTCTTAGGTTTAGCTTTAACATTAGCTTTCGCATCATGTGGTGAAACAGCTAAAAAAACTGATGCTGCTACTGATTCAGCTAATGTTGCTTTAGATTCAGCAAACACTCAATTGGATTCAGCAAAAACTGCTGTAGATTCAGCTGCTGCTAAAGTTGATTCAACTCAAGCTGCTCACTAATTCTTCGAAATAGAATTTACAACGTATAAAAGCTTCCTTTAACCAGGAGGCTTTTTTTATATCTACACCAATTAAATTGCTAAGCTCCAAGCATTTTTTTACCTTTGCCAAAAATCATTCAATCTATGGCTTTATCATCTTTAACAGCAGTTACGCCTATCGACGGACGCTATTACAATAATACTCACGAACTTTCAGCTTTTTTTTCTGAATTTGCCTTAATAAAATATCGAGTACGCGTAGAAGTCGAATATTTTATTGCATTAAGTGAATCAGGTATTGCTCAATTGCAACAGTTTGACAAAACATTAAATGAAAAATTGCGCGATATCTATAGAAATTTTTCTCAAGAAGATGCTATCTGGATCAAGAATACGGAGAAAGTTACAAATCACGATGTTAAAGCTGTTGAATATTTTCTAAAAGATCAGTTTGAAAAATTAGGATTGCAGGATTATCTTGAATTCATCCATTTTGGTTTGACTTCACAAGATATCAATAACACGGCGATTCCACTTTCATGGAAAGAAGCCATCAATGAGAGTTATACGCCATCAATCGAAGAATTGCTTCATGAATTAAAATCGCTAGCAACTTCGTGGTCAGACATTCCAATGTTGGCACGTACCCATGGGCAACCTGCCTCTCCTACTCGTTTGGGTAAAGAGTTTTATGTTTTCATTGAACGAATAGAACGTCAATTGCAACTATTACATCAAGTACCTTATTCAGCCAAATTTGGTGGAGCAACCGGCAATTTCAATGCACATCATGTTGCCTATCCAGCAACCAATTGGGTTGATTTTGGCAATAACTTCGTAAACAATATTTTAGGTTTGGACCGTTCACAAACGACGACACAAATTGAACACTATGATAATTTTGCGGCAAGCTGTGATGCATTGAAACGGATCAATAATATTATCATCGATCTATGTCGTGATATCTGGACTTATATTTCGATGGAATACTTTAAGCAAAAAATTACTGCTGGTCAAATAGGTTCATCGGCGATGCCACATAAAGTCAACCCAATTGACTTTGAAAATGCTGAAGGAAACTTAGGAATTGCAAATGCTGTTTTTGAACATCTTGCTGCTAAGTTACCTATATCGCGACTTCAACGAGATTTAACAGACTCTACGGTATTACGTAATATCGGTGTCCCTTTTGCGCATACTTTAATTGCCATTAAATCGACTTTAAGAGGCTTACGTAAATTGATCTTAAACGAACAGGCTTTGGCCAACGACCTTGAAAATAATTGGGCTGTGGTTGCAGAAGCTTTGCAAACTATATTAAGAAGAGAAGGCTATCCAAAACCATATGAGGCATTAAAAGATCTCACACGTACAAATACACATGTAACGAAAGAGACCATTGCAACATTTGTTGATAATCTAAATGTATCAGAAGAGGTGAAAGAGGAATTGAAAGCAATTAGCCCTGCTAACTATACGGGTGTCAGTTTATAAGCTTTGACTTATAGATGACCTTAAGAAAGCTTCTTTTGACCTATATTTGCTTGGAATAAAAATAGATAATACATGGCTACGATTAACGTATATACAGAGTCTACACCCAACCCTTCTACCATGAAGTTTTTGGTCAATAAATTGTTGATCAACGGTAGTGTAGATTTTCCAAATAAAGAGGCAGCACAAGATTCTCCGTTTGCGCTTGAATTATTCAAATTTAACTTTGTCAATGGGGTATTCTTTGCAAGTAACTTCGTGACCATCACCAAAACTGAAGATGCGGAATGGGAAGACATTGAGGCCTTGCTAAAAGATTTTGTAAAAGGTGCTGTAGAGTCTGAGCTTGCTGTAAAAACAGTCCACCATGACACGGAAGTTAATTTCGAGGGTACTGAAACTGAAGTCAAGATTCAACAAGTATTACATGATTATGTAAGACCTGCTGTTGAACAAGACGGCGGAGCTATCCATTATAAATCCTTCAACGAAGGTATTGTAACGGTTGAATTAAAGGGCTCTTGCAGCGGTTGTCCATCTTCGACAATCACTTTAAAAGCAGGTATTGAAGGATTATTGAAACGCATGGTCCCAGAAGTGACTGAAGTTGTTGCTGAAGCCATGTAATCACTGTTATTCAACAGCATAAAAAAGGATTCAGCATTGTATTTTGCTGGATCCTTTTTTTTCATACCAAGCGACAGAGAGTTACAATTACTCTGTTCCTAATTGATAACATCAAATGAATCTTTAAGTGGAAGATGAACAGAAGAATTGCCGATAAATACTTCAAATTTACCGGGCTCAACTGTCCAATTATTGTGCTTATCCAAAAGTTCTAGGTGGGCAGGTAAAATAGAAAATTGTACGGTCTTCTTCTCCCCTGGATTAAGTTCAACTTTTTCGAATCCACGCAAATCCATTTCATACGTCGTTACTGAAGACAACACATCTTTGATATAGAGCTGCACAACTTCAGCACCTTTTCTCTTCCCTACGTTTTCAACATCAACCGAAACTGTGAGAGAATCTGTTGGTTTAATCTGTTTCTTTGTGAGTTTCAAATTAGAGAAACTAAAATCTGTATAGCTAAGGCCATAACCAAAAGGGTATAAAAACCCAACAACCCGACTATTCCCCCATCCATTGGGGCCAACCCCGGGCTGTCCGGCCTGTGCCGCAGGCTTTGTCGGAAAATTCATTTCAATTTGTCCGACGGACTTTGGGAAAGAAATAGGCAATTTTCCGCTAGGATTATACTCCCCAAACAACATTCCAGCGAGCACATTTCCAGATTGATTGCTCAGAAACCAGCTTTCCACAATTGCTGGTAGATACTTGTTTTCCCAATTGACAGTAAGTGGACGACCATTGACGAGTACCAGCACAATAGGTTTACCTGTTTCTTTCAATTTCATCAAATAGTCGCGTTGCTTACCTGGCAAATTTAGATCTGATCTTGATCGACTTTCACCAACCTCTCTTTCTGACTCGCCCATTACTGCTATGATCAGGTCAGATTCCTTGCCGAGACGAACGCCCTCCGCCATATTATCCATTTCCTCGCTTGACAAGGCTGTTGGAATAATCTCGCTCTCGGGCCAATTTTTATCCACTACGTCTACTCCTTTGGTATAATCAACCCGAAGTGCCTTTGTTTTTGCATAGTTTATGATCCCATCTTTAATGGTTGTAATCGGGTTATTGGAAGGTCCGTACCGACTTGTCGTATAATTTGTTGCTTCTGCCATTGGTCCGGTAACCAAAATCCGTTTGTATTTATTCACGTCTATTGGAAGTAGATTCTGTTCATTTTTCAGAAGAACAATAGACTCCCTATTCATTTGAAACGAAACCTCTTCATCTGCGGGTGTATGCACTTTTTTATCAGCAATCGCTGTATCTTCTCGCAATGGATGGTCAAATAAACCCAGTTTAAATTTCACGGTCAGTACTTCACGAACCCGCTGATCCAATATTTTAATATCGAGGCCTCCCTCGTTGATCAATTCCATTAATGGCGTTAAATAGGTACTTGGCGGATCGAAATTCGTCCGCACATTCAGCCCAGCCTCTAGTGCCTGTTTAATAGCCTCTTTATAACTTGCCGCAACATGGTGTTTATTGTTAATAAACTCCAAGGCCTCACTATCGGACACCACATAACCTTCAAAACCATAATCTTTGCGTAATAGATCCTGTAAGAAATAGCTGCTAGCTGATACAGGTACACCATCATAATCATTATAACTACTCATGACTCCCAGCGGTTTGGCTTCCTTTATGACTCTTTTAAAGGGGTACAAATGCAGAGAATGCATTTCACGAAAGCCAACATGAGGATCCGTGCGTGCATTTCCATCTCTTCCGCCTTTGGGTACAGAATAGACCGCATAGTGTTTCAATGTAGAGGCGACACCATTTTGCTGGATTCCTAAAACAACCTGTTTACCCATCTCGGCGATATGAAATGGATCTTCGCCATAGGTTTCAACAACTCTTCCCCAGCGTGGGTCTCTAGAAACATCAAGAATAGGTGTATAGACATTGGTATAACCTAAATACTTGGCTTCTCTTCCTATTGTCTCCCCAGCTTTACGTACAAGTGTCGTATTCCATGTACTTCCGATATTGATCGGTGCTGGTAAAGAGGTTGCCCGATCGTGATTGAGTCCATGAATACCTTCGTTTGTAAAGTCGACGGGAATACCAAGCCTTGTATTTTCAACAAACCATTTTTGAACATTATTCAGCGCTTGCGCGTGACGGCTAAAAGGGTATGAAAATGAACTTTTTGCAGATTTATTATAAGCTAAGCTATTTAACATTTCGTCGATATTGGCCAAGCCATATTTCCAGATCTCTTTATCCCAAGCCGCTGTAGGCTGTTCATCCTTCAAGACCCTTCCGTAGCCGTAGAGCGTAACCGTCTGATTGGCCTTCTCTTGGACAGTCATCTGACTCAACAGATCTTCCACGCGGTTGGCTATGTTCTGTTTGGAGTCTTCATAAATATCTTTTTTCCCATTTTTGTTAAAATCGATCCAGTCCTTATGGTAAATGTTGCTATGCTGCGCAGAAGAAGGCAAATAAAGGGCCGAGAGTGCTGAAATAATAAGGTAGCTTTTGAGTTGATTAGGCATTATGCTGAAAATTGTTGGTTTTATAAAGTGAAGCAAGGTACAAAAAAATTAAAAATCCAAGATCAAACACATCATCGTTTCGGAATAAGTCAATATAAATTCATTTTTTAACAAGCATCTAGCTTAAAAATAGTTAACTTTACGTCCAATTGTGAAACCAACAAAAAAAATGAGTGCAGATATTAACAAACTAGAACAAATTGCATCACAGGTAAGACGTGATATCGTACGTATGGTACACGCTTGTCAATCAGGACACCCAGGTGGTTCGTTAGGTTGTACAGATTACTTTGTGGCGCTTTATTTCAATGCAATGAAACGCAATCCTTCCTTTGACATGAATGGAAAAGGAGAAGATCTATTTTTCCTGTCAAATGGACACATCTCTCCTGTATTCTACAGTACATTGGCGCGTGCGGGATATTTTGAAGTGAGCGAATTAGCAACGTTCAGAAAAATCAATTCCAGACTTCAAGGTCACCCAACAACACACGAAGGCCTTCCAGGCATCCGTATTGCTTCGGGGTCATTGGGCCAAGGATTATCTGTTGCAATTGGAGCCGCACAGGCAAAAAAATTGAATAAAGACAATAATCTAGTTTATGTATTAATGGGTGATGGCGAATTGCAAGAGGGCCAAGTTTGGGAAGCTGCAATGTACGCACCACACAACAAAATCGACAATTTGATTGCTACCGTTGACTATAACAAAGCACAAATTGACGGATCTACAGATCAAGTATTATCTCTTGGTGATCTACGTGCAAAATGGGAAGCTTTTGGATGGGATGTCATGGAAATTGCCAAAGGCAATGACATGAATGCTGTTGTTGCTGGTCTAGCAGAAGCTAAATCACGTACAGGAAAAGGCAAACCGGTCATTATTCTGATGCATACAGAAATGGGAAGCGGTGTTGATTTTATGATGGGTTCTCATAAATGGCATGGTGTTGCTCCAAATGACGAACAATTGGCGTCGGCGTTGAATCAGCTTACAGAAACTTTAGGAGATTACTAGAATGAAAAAATATACTTATACAGAGTCAAAAGATACACGTTCGGGATTTGGTGCAGGCTTATTGGAAGCAGGAAAGCAAGATGAGAATGTGGTTGCATTATGTGCTGATTTGATCGGTTCATTAAAAATGAACGATTTTATCAAAGAATTTCCAGAACGTTTTTTTCAAATCGGTATTGCGGAAGCTAATATGATGGGAATTGCTGCCGGACTTACGATCGGTGGTAAAATACCATTCACAGGTACATTCGCAAATTTTTCAACAGGACGTGTTTATGATCAGATTCGCCAATCGATTGCATATTCGGACAAAAATGTAAAAATTGCAGCGTCGCATGCTGGTCTAACCTTAGGTGAAGATGGTGCAACTCACCAAATTTTAGAGGATATCGGATTGATGAAAATGCTACCAGGAATGACGGTAATCAATCCTTGTGATTTCAATCAAACAAAAGCGGCTACAATTGCGGCTGCAAAATATGAAGGACCCGTTTATTTACGTTTTGGTCGCCCTGTAGTCCCTAACTTTACACCTGCTGATCAGGAGTTTATCATTGGCAAAGCAGTGTTGTTAAACGAAGGAACAGATGTAACAATCATTGCTACCGGTCACTTAGTATGGGAAGCTATTCAAGCTGGTGAAAAATTAGCTGAATTAGGAATCAATGCTGAAATTATCAATATTCATACGATCAAACCTTTGGATGAGGAGGCTATTTTGAAATCTGTTGCGAAGACAAAGTGTGTCGTAACGGCAGAGGAGCACAATCGTCTAGGCGGTTTAGGTGATAGCGTTGCCCAGGTACTTACAAGAGAGCTACCTACTCCACAAGAGTATGTAGCTGTAAATGACAGCTTTGGAGAATCAGGTACACCAGCTCAATTGATGGAAAAATACGGTTTGAATGCAAATGCGATTGTCGCTGCAGCTCAAAAAGTAATCAAAAGAAAATAACAAAACTACGCAGGTCAATATATGGATGACGCTTTAATTATAGCAAAATTCGCCGAAGAGAGTACGCGAGAAGAAGCTTTCCGTTTATTGTTGAAGAAATATCAACAAAAGATTTATTGGCATGTGCGAAGAATGGTCATCGATCATGACGATGCAGACGATGTAGTACAGGACATCTTTGTGAAAGTATGGAAGAACCTTGGGAACTTTCGTGAAGATTCACAACTATACACGTGGCTTTATCGTATTGCGACAAATGAATGTATCACCTTCTTAAATAAGAAAAAGCAAAAGCAGAACGTGTCGTTGGATGACGACACGACTGCTTATCTGGCAGAGACACTTGCAGATGGCAACTACTTTAATGGTGATAGAGCCCAAATGAAATTACAACAGGCTTTACTTACCTTACCAGAGAAGCAGAAATTGGTCTTTAATATGAAATATTTTGAAGACATGAAATATGAAGAGATTTCAGAAGTACTCGGAACAAGTGTTGGTGCGCTAAAAGCCTCCTATCATTTGGCCGTCAAAAAAATAGAGTCTTTTTTTAACAATCATGATTAAACCTTTTAGCGAAATTAGGTTCTAACAGATACTATGAAGGAAAATGGCACATATCATGATGGGCTGGAGCCTACCAATCTTCCAGCATCATTGCGTGAAAATCCATTTGGCTTACCTGAAAATTATTTCAACGATTTAGAATCAAAAATAATTACACAAGTCAAATTGATTGAATGCAAGGACGAATCCATCTTTGAGGTTCCAGAAGGATATTTTGATAACCTGTCTGATGCCATCATGTGCAAAATAGCAGAAGACAATTTTAAAAATCAAGTCTCTTCTGACGGTTTCGAAATTCCATCACAGTATACTTCCGAATTATCTTCAACGATATTCAGCCGCATTTCTGAAGACAGATTAAAAGAAACGATTGCATCGGATGGATTTACAATACCTTCTGATTATAATCAATCTCTTGAAAACTCCATCTTCAATCGCATTTCTGAATATAAATTAAAAGAAATGATTACATCGGAAGGATTTACTCTACCTTCTGATTACAGTCATTCTCTTGAAAACTCCATCTTCGCCCGTATCGCTGAGCAAAAATTAAAGGAAACTACTCCTAAAGATGGTTTCTCAGTTGCAGCTGGCTATGAGCAAACATTAGAATCTGCTATTTTTGCGCGTATTGCTGAAGAAAAATTAAAAGAATCGATTGTTGAGCCAGGTTTTGACCTACCACAATATTATTTTGAAACGCTTTCGGACAGAATTATTAATACTGTACAGGAACCTGAAAAAGGTAATACGCCTGTCCATCAAATAGGTAGACCGAAAAAGTGGTATGCACGCTATGCTGTTGCAGCATCTTTTGCAGCCATGTTAAGTATAGGAGGATATTGGGGCTATCAGTATCAACAACAAAATACAGCTCCTGTAGAAACTATTGCAGAAGAGCAATTGAGCCAGCATTTATCAGAAATTCCTAAGCAGGAAATTATCAATTACCTTGCAGCATCAGCCTCTGGTGACGATATGATCTATATGTCTCAGTATACTGATGAAGCAAATCTCCCTACAAAAGGATTTGGGAGCAATATATCTAAACAAGAAATAGAAGATTATCTAAACTATACCTTATAATGATGTTCAATAGAAAAAACATATGGATAACATTGTTCTTTAGTATATTTTCTATTGCCTTGGGCTTTGCGCAAGACAAAAATCGATTTCAAGCTATAGAAAATGAAAAGATAGCTTACATTACTAAAGAACTAGATTTAACTCCAAGAGAGGCGCAGCAATTCTTTCCGCTCTATAACGAGTATAGCCAGACATTGTGGGATATCAGGAAAGAGAAATTGAATGGCGCTCCTAAAAATAGTTTCAGAGGCGGTTCCAGGGATGTATTGCAATATGATGCAAAGGAAGTGGAAATCAAAAAAGAATACCGCGCCAAATTTGCAAAGGTCATAGGCAATGCCCGGGCATCCCAATTTTTTGAAGTAGAACAGGAATTTAGAGAACATCTATACAAATCCCTACAGAATAGAAGAAAATAATCCGAAAATAAAAAAGAAGTCTTGAAGACTTCTTTTTTATTTTCGGACATTTGTAAGATCATGTTAAGCAACAGAGAATTATTTTTAATGAATACCGCTCAAACGTCTAGCTCACCTAGATTAGTTGAAGTGGTCAAGGCGGAGGGGGTCTACCTCTACGGCCCCAATGGAGAAGAATACATGGACCTGGTCTCCGGTTTTAATGTCAGCAATATAGGCCATCGTCATCCGAAGGTTTTAGAAGCTATAAAATCACAATTGGACCAGTACTTACATGTCACCGTTTATGGTGAATTTGTGCAGGCTCCACAAGTACAATTTGCCACAGAATTATTAGCAGAACTTCCTACTAATTTTCAATCGGTCTACCTCACCAACAGTGGAACTGAAGCGGTAGAAGGATCCATGAAAATAGCAAAGAAATATACGGGTCGCAAACAGATTATCGCGGCGAAAAAAGCATACCACGGAAGTACCCAGGGTGCACTCAGTCTTATCGGAAACGACGAGTATCGTAAAGCGTATGCTCCACTCCTACCCGAAATAGATTTTATCCAGTTTAATGACCTGGAAGATCTAACAAAGATTACCGAACAAACTGCTGCTGTTATCCTTGAAGCTATTCAGGGGGAAGCTGGTGTTCGGGTACCTGATATCGATTATATGCAAGCCGTCAGAAAACGTTGTGATGAAACAGGTACTCTACTGATCTTTGATGAAATCCAAACTGGTTTTGGCCGCACGGGTCGTTTATTCGCTTTTGAGCATTTTGCTATCGTTCCGGATATTCTGATGCTTGCCAAAGGCATCGGTGGCGGTATGCCCTTGGGCGCATTTGTTGCAGCCAAAGAAGTGATGGACGTTATTAAGGATAATCCTATGCTTGGACACATCACGACTTTTGGGGGCCATCCTGTGAGTTGTGCAGCAGCACGGGCTTCACTAGCGGTCATCAAAGAAGAAAAACTGGTTGAACAAGTAGAACGAAAAGCACTTTTATTTAAAGAGAAGCTCAAGCACCCTGCAATCAAAGAAATCCGAGGATTGGGCCTTATGATGTGTCTACAGTTGGATTCTTTTGATCAAGTTTACAATGTCAGCAAGTACTGTGCAGAAAACGGTGTTATGATAGACTGGTATCTGCATTGTGAAACAGCACTGCGTGTGGCACCTCCATTGACGATTACAGACTCTGAAATCGAAAAAGCTTGTAACATCATTATAAAAGGTTTGGAAAAATATGCTTAAAGTATGTAACTTTAAACATAACAAAAACCTAATAATGAACACAAACCGCAGATCTTTTATCAAAAAAAGCATTATTGGCACTGGTCTATTGACTGGCGCCAATTTACTGGGAAACGATGTATTCGCGCACGAATCAGCAGCTAATTCCTCAAAAATCAGTTTAAATAACGACGACATTATTTTATTTCAGGGCGATTCCATTACAGATGTAGGCCGTGATAGAAATAACAAAAATGCCAATGACACCGCAGCACTGGGGCATGGTTATGCTTTATTGGCGGCCAGTCAACTTTTAAATAAATATCCGGCAAAGAAACTAAAGGTATATAATACAGGTATTAGTGGAAATCGTGTACCCGATCTTCAAAAGCGTTGGTCGGAAGACACTTTAGCTATTAAACCAACTGTATTAAGCATCTTGATCGGTGTAAACGATTTCTGGCGAACAATCGACCGGGGAGCGCAAACGACCGTTGAGGAATATAAATCCCAATACCAACAGTTACTACAGGAAACACTTCAAAAGCTTCCAAATGTCAAACTAATCATTGGGGAACCTTTTGCAGTAAAGGGTGTAGGTCACATTACTGAAGCTTGGTATCCAAAATTCTTGGCTTACCAAGAATCCGCTCGTGAGATCGCCAAAGAATTTGGAGCAATTCTAATCCCTTATCAAAAAGTATTTGACAATGCCCAAAAGAACGCCTCTGGTGCCTATTGGGCTGCGGACGGCGTACATCCGACACTCGCTGGGGCACAAATGATGGCATCCGCATGGATGGACTGTATCAAATAGTAGAGATAACAAGAAGAAAAAGAGCGGATATTTTGACCATCCGCTCTTTCGTTAATATGTGCCTGTATGTCAAATCTAAATTTCTTTGTAAGATGTTTTTTGTAGATTGGGAAGAAAATATGCCACAATACCAATCAATGGCAGATAGGAACATAGGTGATAAATAAACTCAATGGAAGTATGATCTGCCTGCCAGCCAAGTACAGCAGAGCCAATCCCTCCCATTCCAAACGCAAAACCGTAAAATAAGCCTGATACCATACCTAACTTTTTAGGTAACAGTTCTTGTGCGTAAACGATAATTGCCGGAAAGGCCGAAGATAATATTAAACCGATCACTACAATTAATACACCCGTCATCGTAAGTCCTACATAGGGTAATGCCAATGCAAATGGTGCAACGCCCAAGACCGAGAACCAGATGACATATTTGCGGCCAAATCGATCCCCAAATGCCCCTCCCAACAAAGTTCCAACAGCAACTGCAATAAGAAAATAAAAGAGATAAACCTGAGCTTCTACTTCATTAATCCCAAATTTTTTGATTGTATAAAACTGAAAATAGTTTGTGATACTTGCTATATAGAAGTATTTCGACACGATCAATAATAAGAGGATAATAACAGTCATAACAATCCGACTATTGGATAAATCGGGGACTCGTATCGTTCGCTTCATTGATCTTGCTGTACTTTGAAGTCTCTTTTTATACCAGGTGCCAATATAATAAGATATAAATTGACCGAGAATCGTGAATAAACACATCCAAGCGATTGCTTGCTGGCCTCTCGGCAAAACTAAGAAAGCGACAATGATGGGCGCCATAGCGGTACCCGCATTTCCACCGATCTGAAAAATAGACTGCGCCATACTTCTCCGTCCACCCGATGCCATATAGGCAACGCGCGAAGATTCGGGATGAAAGATTGAAGATCCAATCCCTACCAGAAATACAGAAAATAAGATCCATTCGTAGCTATGTGCTTTCGAAAACAAAAGCATACCAAGGAGTGAAAAAGACATCCCTATAATCTGCGAATATGGCACAGGATGTTTGTCTGTAAATGAGCCTACAACAGGCTGGAATATTGAAGCGGCTATCTGATAAACCATTGTAATCATCCCCACTTGAGAAAAGCTCAAATGATGCTCTTCTTTGAGTAAAGGATAGGTTGCTGGTATCACTCCCTGAATCATGTCATTCAACAGATGCACCATGCTCACGGCAAACAAAATCGAAAAAATAGGTCTACTCGCTTTCTCTTGGATCATAACGTCATTCAAAAATTAAAAAGGTTGATTTTCACAAACCAACCCAAACTATCTTCATATATCTATACTACACGTACCAATAATCCCTTCAGATACTCGCCTTCGGGAAATGATGCCCGCACAGGATGATCTTCAGGTTGATGAAATTGTCTGATAAACTGAATTTCCTTACCGGCATCCAATGCTGCCCAAGCGAGTACCTGTTTAAAGGTATCCATATCCATCGCACCTGAGCAAGAAAAAGTCGCTAATAACCCACCACTGTTTAGCAGCATCAACCCACGACGGTTCAAGTCTTTATAAGCCCGTGATGCTCTCTCCAAAGCAGATCGGGAAGGCGCATATTTTGGGGGGTCCAAAACGATCAGATCAAATTTCTCACCCTCATCGATGAATTTCCGCAATTGTTTATTTACATCAGACAATATTGCTTTGTGCCGCTCCGGTTCAAAACCGTTTTCAGTAATATTCTTTTCCAGTGTTTCAATAGCCAGAGCCGAACTATCAACGGATACCACTTCTGATGCTCCATTTTTCAAGCTATTTAACGTAAAGCCTCCAGAATAGCAAAAACAGTCTAGGACTCGTTTATTTGAAACGTAATTGGCTGTCAGCTGGCGGTTTTCACGTTGGTCGCAATAGAATCCGGATTTTTGTCCATCAATAATGTTAACCTTATAATGAATACCATTTTCGATAACATCGACAAACTCAGACGGAAGCTCGCCATGCAAAAGACCATTTGTATCGGGAAGCCCCTCATGTTCGCGCGATTTCAGGTCGCTCCGCTCGTAGATTCCTTTAGGTTGCAATAAAGCATTCAGTTCATCGATAATAATTGATTTGACTTTTTCAACTCCTACGGAGTGAACTTGAATGGAAATAAAATCAGCATATTTATCTGCAATCAGTCCTGGAAGGAAATCTGCTTCTGCAAAAATCATACGTACAGTATTCGTAACGCCGTCTTGTAGCAGATGCTGTCTAGCAGCTACTGCCTTTTGAATACGGGCACGCCACCAATCTGCATCAATCTGTGTTTGAGGATTCCATTCCAATAGACGAATGGCTACACGTGAGCTATTGTGAAATAGACCATAGGCGATAAATTCACGTTCAGCATTGTAAACGCCAACAACTTCGCCATCTTCAATTTTATCGGACAATGATTTAATTGCTCCAGAAAATACCCAAGGATGCAATTGCCAGGCAGCTTTATCCTTACCCTTATTCAAATAAACTGATTTCATTGTTGCAAAATTAACTTATTAATTGCAAAACCATGCTTCTTAATTTGTCATAAAAAACAAAAGAAACAATTATTCTCGTATATTTACAAAATGAATTTAAAACACTTATTTTTAACCACAACAATTATTACCCTATTATTTTCGTGTAAAAAATCAGATCATGAACTCAAAATTAAAAATGAGGAAGATCTCGAGCTTGTTAATTCATCTACATTTGACAAAATAGAGATGAAAGTCAGCCAAGAAATTAAAGCTGAGCCTTATTTTCTGGTTGGTTACGGATATGATGCAAAAGAAAACCTACTTTTTGTCAACAAGGGGCTACGCGCGAAAATCCTTGATACCGAAAAACTAAAACAATCTTCCTATATCTTCAGAACAACAGGCTCTACAGGCGGAGGAACATTTATCGAAGATATTAGTAAGGAAAGACTATTGAGAAATCTGAGATTAAAATTTGATTTTGACGGGGAGCAACTCACTACAACTGAATCAGATGCATTGGCACGCATTCCCTCAGACCAGACAGTGCAACTAACAAACTATTATTCTGAAAGATTTCAATACAGTGCTATTTTCTCTGCAGCGGAAGAGTCGAAATTTCAAAATCAAAACTTCATTGATTTTGTTCAAAACAACAGCCCTGAACTTATTATAAAAAAGTACGGGACACATGTTATTTTGAGTTGTTCAAAGGGAGCATCCGTAAATCTCATAAAATATTTAGACAAAAAAACTGTACTTGAAGACAAAGTCATTAAAGATTGGAAAATTCTAGCTTTTGTTTCAGGTGCTGATCTTAGATTATTTGATATGCATCCGATAAAAAATAACATTGATGTCAGCGCATGGTTAAACACATTAACCGAAGAGAATGGAGATTTCGTCAGTTTTGACAGATATACCCCCTTACCGATCTATGATTTAATCTCGAATAAAGACAAAAAAATTGAATTAAAGAATTACATTGATGCCTATCTTGGTATAAAAAAGGGCTCCTAAAGGAGCCCTCGGCGTTTAGTTATGGTTGATTAAATATTTTTTGAACGCTTCAAAATCCACTTTCAAAGGTTCCGCTAATTTTTCTTTTCCTTGCAATGTTTCTGCACCGACAGGCAACACTATTTTTCCGAATACATCTGCAGCTATTGCATCAGGGAATTTGCAGGGATGTGCTGTGGATAAGAACACCGACGCATACTGGCCAGGATTTTCTTTCGCATAAGATCGGGCACCAAGCCATGCGATTGCCGTATGGGGACAGCCGATATACCCGAATTCTTCAAACAGTTCTTGCATTCCTTCTTTTGTTTCTTCATCTGTAAAAGTATAGGAAGAGAGCATATTTTTTAATTTGGCCATTTGACCACCAAAGAGATCCTGGATACGTACCCAGTTACTCGGATTCCCAACATCCATGGCATTGCTTAATGTCTGAATTGAAGGCAATGGCTCATATTTACCAGAAGAAAGGAATCTGGGCACGGTATCATTGACGTTTGTTGCAGCGACAAAATGCTTTACAGGAAGTCCCATTTTATAAGCCAATAGACCTGCTCCAATATTACCAAAATTACCACTAGGCACCGTAAACACGACTTCATTAATTCCCTGTGATTTCAATTGTGCATACGCATAAAAATAATAGAATGTCTGTGGGATCAGCCGTGCTATATTGATTGAATTGGCGGAGGTCAAACGCAACACGGCATTGAGTTCGGCATCACTAAAAGCCTGTTTTACTAATGCCTGGCAATCGTCAAACGTTCCCTCTACTTCAATCGCCCTTATATTCTGACCATTTGTAGTTAGCTGTAATTCCTGCACATCAGAGACTTTACCTTTGGGGTATAAGATCGTTACGCGAGTCCCCTCTACACCAAGGAAGCCTAAAGCTACAGCACCACCGGTATCGCCGGATGTCGCGACAAGAACATCCAGTAATTTATCATCCGTCTTTGAAAAATAGCCCATGACCCTACTCATAAACCGAGCTCCAAAATCCTTAAAGGCGTAAGACGGTCCATGAAATAGTTCAAGTACAGCTGTGCTGTCGGTCAAGAATTTTACTGGAGCATCAAAGTTAATGGCAGCGTTCACGATCTGCTTTAAATCTTCTTTGGGGATATCATTTCCCAATAGAGTATTGGCGACTTCGAATGCAATCTCTTGCAAGGAATACTGTTGAATATTTTTAATGAATAGCGGATCCAATTGAGGGATCATTTCTGGCATATACAATCCTTTATCTGCAGGAAGAGAATTGAAGACCGCATCTTTAAAAGAAACTTCTAATGTTTTATTATTTGTGCTATAAAATTTCATATGCTAATAATCTGTTTTTTAAAGGTCATATGGAATATCCAGGTATCTTCATTCGTACTTGTGTTTTTAGAACATGAATATTTCACTTTGTTATCTTCTATGAGGTAAGTATCAATTTAACCTCAGAGTTATAGACCTCGATTCTATAAATAATTTTTAATCCAATATTCTAGGGCCCTCCACATTGACTCGGGAAACATATCCAAAGCTTTCAATCTCATTTTCTTTGAGATGAGCTTGAATTTTGTCTGCAATATCCTTCGCAATTTTTTCGTCCCGTGTTATTGCTACGACAGAAGGTCCTGAGCCAGAGATACCGAAACTCAATGCCCCGTTTTTCAAAGCAATTTCTTTCATCTCATAAAACTGGGGGATTAAAATTGCACGGGTAGGTTCGATAAGAATATCTTTCATACTTCTTGCAATGAGGCCGTAGTCTTCTTTGAATAAAGCAGCTACTAACCCGGCTATATTACCCCATTGGGTCACAGCATCTTTTAATAAGACTTTATCTTTTATAAGCTGTCTCGCATCGCGTGTCGGTACATCCACCTGGGGGAAAACAACTGCTGCAACAAGTTCTTTTGGTGAAGGAATGGAGATAACATCTAGGGGTTCATTTCCCCGGATCAATGTTATGCCGCCATAGAGCGCTGGAGCAACGTTATCAGCGTGTCCTGTTCCACAGGCCAAACGCTCACCTTCCACACAGAATGGCAACAATTCTTCTTTAGTCAACGGATTGCCAAGCATGGTATTTATGGCAAAAAGCCCTGCGACGGTACTTGCCGCACTGGATCCCAATCCAGAACCAATAGGCATATGTTTATGCAACTCAATTTCGACCCCTACCTTTGAAGATATATTCAATGCCTGTAGTAGATATTGAACACAGGCGGAAACAGTATTCTTGCCAGGATCCAGCGGTAGTCTTCCATCGTCACCTGTAATTGTCCGGATTGTAACTCCGGGCTGTTGCGTTCGCCGCATAATCACTTCATCGCCGGGTTCTTCAACAGCAAATCCCAATATATCAAAACCACAAATCATATTTGCGACAGTTGCAGGTGCAAAGACACGAACTTCCGACAGCATGCTGTCTAAATTGATTACTTTACCCTTCAGATATTCTACATTTAAATTATTGGCCATCACGTAATAATTATTTTCCCTTGTTCTTTTATGCTCCAACATTTACCAAATCTGCAAATACACCTGCGGCCGTCACCTCAGCCCCTGCTCCAGGCCCCTTCACTACAAGAGGACGTTCTTTATAGCGTTCTGTAGTAAATGATATAATATTATCGCTACCTGATAATGCATAAAAAGGGTGGTTTTCATCAACAAACTGAATTGAAATAGAAACCTTTCCACTTTCCAGCTTTCCGATGTAACGGATTACTTTATTTTCATCGGCAGCTTTCTTCTTCATTTCTTCGAAATATCCATTTTCCCTTTGCAGTTCTGTATAAAAAGAATCGACTGTATCCGCTTTCAAACAAGCTGGAGGTAAAATTGCACCAAGGTCCACATCTTCTGCTTCAATAGCATATCCTGCATCTCTTGCTAAGATTAGCATTTTACGCATAAAATCTATACCACCTAAATCATCCCTTGGATCTGGTTCGGTATATCCCAGTTCTTGCGCTTGTTTTACCACATTATAGAAGGAAGCATCCGCTTTAAAATTGTTAAAAATATACGATATTGTTCCGGAGAGAATCGCTTCAATCTTCACTATACGGTCACCACTCAACATCAAATCTTTAAGAACTCTGACAATAGGTAACCCTGCCCCTACATTGGTTTCATAAAAGAAATCTACACCATGTTTATGCGCAGTATCCCGGAGGTTTTTGTATTGTTCATATTTGCCTGAATTGGCAATTTTATTACAAGTGACAATCGAAATATTGGATTTAAAAATATCTTCGTAGTAGGTTGCTGGAAGTTTACTAGCCGTATTATCAATAAATACACAGTTTGGTAAATTCAGCGTTTTCATCCGCTCAACAAATAATGCTAAGTCTGATTCGGTTCCATTCTTAGCAAGCTCATCGGACCAATTGCTTAAGTCGACACCTTCGGTATTAAAAAGCATCTTACGGCTATTTGAAATTCCGACAACCTTAATTTCAATATCATTCTTATCCAGTAGGAAATCGTGTTGATTTTCCAATTGTTTAAATAGCGTTGCACCGATATTACCTGTACCGATATTAAATACATGCAGCGTTTTCTTTAATTCCGCAAAAAAAGCGTCGTGCACAGCGTTGAGCGCCTTAGCCAAATCACCTTTACCAATAATAACAGATATATTGTATTCAGATGATCCTTGAGCAATAGCACGAACATTGATCCCATTACGGCCCAAAGCGGCAAATAACCGCCCAGACATACCTGGTGTTCTTTTCATATTTTCACCCACAATGGCCAAAACAGATAGATTATCTTCGATCGCCGGAACGACCAGTTTATTAGCTTGAATTTCCAGTTCAAATTCAACTTCGATCAATTGTATAGCGCGTTTGGCTTCCGATGGATTGACGGCAAATGTGATACTATGTTCTGAAGAAGACTGTGTGATCAATACAACATTGATCTGTTCTCTAGCCAAGAGTGTAAAAAGACGTCCACTAAAGCCCGATTTACCAATCATACCTGATCCACTCAGGTTAATTACCGAAATATCTGATATTGAAGAAATTCCTTTTATTGGTAGCGCAGTTTTTCCACTATCAAACTGAATCACTGTCCCGGAGAAATCAGGTTCAAAGGTATTACGAATAACAATCGGTATTTTCTTTAAAAAGGCCGGAATCATTGTCGGCGGGTAAATCACCTTCGCACCAAAATATGATAGTTCCATGGCCTCTGTATAAGATAATACAGGTAGCGAAAAAGCTTTCTTCACAATCCGCGGATCAGCAGTTAGCATGCCATTTACATCGGTCCAAATTTCGATCGCTGTCGCATCCAGTATTGATCCGAAAATAGCTGCGGTATAATCCGAGCCCCCTCGTCCTAATGTTGTGATACGGCCATTTTCATTACTACCAATGAAACCAGTGACAAACAGAAGTTTATCGCCATGCGTGATGTACAGCGATTTCACCAATTGTTCGGTTAGCGTTTCATTTAAATGAGCATTACCAAAATTTGAATCAGTTTTCACGTAATGAGAGGCTTCTACAAATAGAGACTCAGGAATATATTGCTCCATGACCTTGGATACCATGTAATTCGAACAACGTTCTCCATAACTAAGGATCAAATCCTTACTCTGATTACTTAGTTCCTTTAGTGCAAAAATTCCCTGGAGAAGGTCCTCTATTTCATTAAAAAATAGTTTCAGCTTTGTAAATACAGGATTTTGGTATTTCACAGCCAGAAGCTCTTTCACAACCGTAAAATGCTTATCCTCTAAGGACTTTAGGCCATCGGAAAAGGACTTTCCTTCCGCTGCGTCCTCAGCCAACTGAGTAAGCAAGTTTGTTACACCTGACATGGCTGACAATACAACTAATGGCTTTTCCTTTGCATCATAAGATTTTTTAACAATGCTCAGGACCGCCTTGAGACTTTCTACCGTTCCAACCGATGTTCCTCCAAATTTTAAAACTTTCATACTGTTTTATACTGTTTGTTTAGATTGATGATTTTTGTGATAAAAAAGAAGCGCTTTCCTTTGTTGAGGAAAGCGCTTCTAAATATTGTGTCTACAATTATATACAACGAAACTACTTCCTCCTAAGTTTTATCCCGGTGGTAATAATAATCGATGTAATAATTGTATTTGTGTTCATTGCTTTTGCTTATGTTTTGTAAATATAGAACAAATATTATCACTTTACCAAAGAAAATTAATATTTTTTTTAAGATTCACAACAGGAACCCCAATAAAGTGGCATTCTATCATAATAGCATTGTTTTTATATGTAGCAAAGGATCTACTTTATGTAGTCAATGATTGACAGTACTATTAATTCACAATATGCCCAAAACAGCCTTACCAAGATGTTAAAATTGTTAAAATTTCGTTAAATAGCTTAAAATAAATTTGACCTTAAACTGATATTGTATTATATTCGCAACAGTGCTGTCCAAAATAGATGACAGTGTTGAATTTTTAAAAGTTAAATGTTGTACAAAAAAGCGATTTAATGAAAACAAAGAAATTTATAGCGTCAATGCTATTTATCGGCTTATGTCTAGTGTCGCAGGCACAAACCAACAGAAACTCCAAACCAGAATCAGATCCTGATAACCTAGCGAAAGAATACTTTTCACAAATCATGGGAGTTGCAGTCTCAGCAACAACAAATACCAAACTCTATCAATTTGTTTACGAATGGCTAGGTACTCCATACCGTTTAGGGGGAGATTCAAAAAGAGGCATTGATTGTTCTAAATTTTCTTATGAATTATACGATAAAGTGTTTAACACTTCATTAGGTTATAATAGCAGAAATCAGTATTCTCAAGTCAAAACTGTCGAAAAGAATGAACTTAAAGCAGGCGATTTGGTATTTTTCAAAATTAGAAGTAAAAGTATCACCCATGTGGGTGTTTATATCGGGGACAATAAATTTGCACATGCATCTTCAAGCAAAGGCGTCATGATCAGCAACTTAGATGAACCTTACTGGCGACGTTATTATTACAATGGAGGTCGTTTACCAGAAGATAATAGATCGCTTACTGCGGAAATATTAAAAGCAGAAAAAGATAACAAATTGAATTAATAAAAATTGATTTGATCTCGGAAAAGTCCAAAGCGTTTAACTCGTTTTGGACTTTTTTTATACAATATAATATCCTATTTTTACTCTATAATCATTGGAATACTATTATGTCTTCAAAGAAAACGCTCATCTTAAATAAAGAACAAATAAAACAAAAATCTATTCGAATTGCCTATCAAATTTTGGAAGACAATTTTGAAGATGAAACACTCGTATTAGTAGGTATTGCTGACCGGGGTTATGTATTTGCAAAACGTCTACAAGCAATCTTGCAGGACATTTCAAACAAGGAAATCCTGTTGATTAAGGTCACTATGAAAAAAACCAGTAGATCGTTAAGTGCAAGCACAGACTTGCCTGTTGATATCGCAAAAGATAAGACGATTATCCTCGTTGATGATGTACTGAATAGCGGCAGAGCATTAGCTTATGGATTAGGGGTATTCCTGAATGTTCCGCTTAAGAAAATGAGAACGGCTGTATTAATTGACAGAAGCCACCATAAGTTTCCAATATTTAGTGACTACTATGGCACGAAGCTTTCCACGATATTAAGAGAACATGTTACTGTTACTCTTGAAGAATTTGACAAAGAAGAAGATGCAGCATGGTTAATTTAACCATGCTGTTATTTTTTTGAGACTTTCAATTTCATCCCCGGTTTTATCCGGTTTCCACTTAAATCGTTTTCATTTTTAAGCCGACCGACCGACGTACCATTTTTCTCTGCAATATCAGATAATGTATCGCCTTTCTTCACAACATAATACGCTGTACGCGTAGCATTAGAGGCACGTTGTTGGCTCTTCTTTGAAGATCTTTCTGTGTTACGAGCTAATTTAGCATTTACGAAATCATCCTCCTTTTTTATCAGTAGATTTTGCCCAGGGACAATCTGATTGCCACGCAGATTATTCCAGGATTTTATATCCTGTACGGTTACCTCAAACTTATCAGCGATGGAAGCAAATGTCTCCCCAACTTTAACCTTATATCTGCCATTTCGAAGGGACTCTCCTAAATTTTCAGTCTGACTGATATCTGCCGAAGGTACTGGCGTATTAAGAGCGGCATACAATTCCTCTGTGGCTATCTTTTTATCTACTACAGGTAAAACTAGTCGTAATGGAGAGTCTTCAGTACCGTTTAATACATTCTTTTTAAAACTAGGGTTCAATGCGCGTAATGTCTCTTTCGACACATGCAAAGCATCCGCTATTTGATTCAGTGAAATCCGTTTATTGATATCTAATGCCTGCGTCCGCAATGAAAGTTCGGTATCCGCCGCATTAATATCATTTTCATCCGCATATCTCATCGCATATGTCATTGCAATAAATTTAGGGATATAGTTTTGCGTCTGTTGCGTCAGATATGGAGCGATATCCCAAAAGGTAGCCTTATCCTTGCCCGAGCGTTGAATCGCACGGCTAACAGCGCCTTTACCACCATTATAGGATGCTATCGCTAATAACCAATCACCATACTCATCGTAAGCTTCTTTCAAGATCTTTGCGATCGCATAACTTGAAGCAATCGGATCCATACGTTGGTCAGTATAACTGTCTACAGTAAGATGATAGGTTTTGGCCTCATAGTACATCAATTGCCATAAGCCTGTTGCTCCGGCGCTAGAGATATCACGTGGATTTAAAGATGATTCAACGACACTTAAATATTTAAGTTCGCGTGGCACGCCGACTTCATCCATGATTTTATCAAACAATGGGAAATAGTATTGTCCTAGTCCCATCATCCTACACATATAAGGATTATAATTATCCGACGTATATTTAGCAACCAGATCTTTCACTCGTGGCGAGTATTCCAATGGAACCTCACGTTCTATTGCCTTTAATTTCCGTACGAGCTGTATATCTTCATCTGTAATTTCGCCATCATGCTGTCGGTTATTTCCGGAAGATTTTATACTGTCTAGGTACTGGTAAATCTCTTGTTTTTCTTTTTCGATGCTTTTTTGAAAGAAGGTATGGGCGGCTTCTTTCATGCCTTCTACAGCGCTTTCTTGGGCCATGAGTGGCAGCACATAGCATACCCCTCCTAGTATTGAAATTAACGTCTGTTTTCCGATCATAAATTTACTGTTAAATCCGAGTTTGATTCATCTGCTGAAAAATCAACAATAATCTAAACGCTTAGAAATGGATTTTAGTATAAAAATGGTTTTCGTCCTATTTTGCAACAGGTCGAGTATAAAACAAAATACGATTTTGTTCCTCACAAAATCGTATCTATACTATATGGGATCAAAATCTCCCTTATTTGTTATCTTCTACTTCAGATTTTTTTTCAGGTGAAGACTCATCTTTTTGGCCTTCTTTAAATTCCTTTACTCCTTTACCCAATCCGCGCATCAATTCAGGAATCTTCTTGCCACCAAATAATAGTAACAATATTACTACAATGACAATTAACTCTTGCCCCCCGATTCCCATGATTAATAATGATGTTGACATAACTATAATTTCTTGTTTTTCAATTCTTTTAAACTAAAACTTTTCTCTCTCTTTACAAATGTAATGATAATTATTAAATATAGTAATTATTTCTTATCTCGCCAACCACGACATCGGATTCAGTGGTGTTGACCCTTGATAAACAGAGAAATCGACCATTGGTACACCTGTATCTGAGTCCACATCTGCCGTTCCTATAGTCTGACCTGTACTTACCTTCTGTCCTTTAGAAACACTTACACTTCCCATATTATTGTAGACAGTATAGTACTCACCGTGTTTAATCATGATTATTCGCTGACCGTACATTGTTAAAACACTACTTACCTCTCCTGCGAAAACTGCTTTAACGGCTGCGCCACTAGAAGTTTGAATCTTCACAGATATATGTTCCACATTCACATTCCTTCCAACGCTTTCTCCTCCAAAATCCTGCATGATCTTCGCATTAGAAACAGGCCAAGGTAAACTACCACGATTGGATCTAAAATCATTCGAAAGCTTTACCGCCTCTGGTGTACTACGGAGCACTTCTGATTCCGACATTTTCGAACTATTCGTTTTTGTATTACTCTTACCTTTTGTATTCGATGTAGATTCATTCGCTTTGCGGTTACGCTCCGCTGCTGCTTCTGCCGCACGACGTGCCGCCTCAGCTCGTCGACGTTCAGCTTCAATCTCTCTTCTAATGATTTCTTTAATGGCTGCATTAATACGACGTTCTTCTTTTTGCTTTTGCGTAATATCTTTTTTCACCCCACGTTCTGTAACAATCAGATCGCTCAATTGTCCTGAAAAAACAGATCGTTGCTGTGATATGGTTCTCTTTTCATTTTCCTGCTCTTTCATCAAGGCAACCTGTTTATTTCGATCCGCCTGCAATTGAGCGATTTTTTGTTCAATCTGCTTCTTGGTGTTTTCAATATCAGCAGCTTTCAGCTTTCTGGAATCGTTAAACTGTTGTAGGTACTTTACCCGTCTGAACCCTTGATTGAAATCCTTCGACGCAAAAATAAACATCAATTTATTGTATGCATTTCGGTTTCTGAACGCAAACATCACCATCTTCTCATAGTCACGTTTCATCTTTTCCAACTCAGCCTTCAACTTACTTACGGCAGCCGTATTTGCGTTGATATGCTTATTGATGACAGCGACTTCCGAAGTAATGGTATTTATCTTCTGCTCGCGCAAATTAATCTGCTTACTCAATGCTGTCACTTGTTGTTGGGTCAGTGATTTTTCTTTTGCAATCTCTTTGACCGTATTCTGTAATTCAGCAATTTCACGATTGAGCTTCTCGCGCTGTTTTTCAAGTTCAGCCCGAGTCTGTGCCGATGAAATTCCAATCATGAATAGGAAAGCAGCTATACTAAGTATCGTCTTTTTAAAGTTCATTTACAGTACTATTTTTTTGTGTTTGCCATCTTTCTACCCTATCAGTTTACGCCTAACTTTAGCAAACTAATTGCGAAAGTAATAAATCTAATGGAAATAGACAGCTTCTCATCGGATTACTTTATAACGTGACGATACTGAAAAAGGCATTTCGACTGGTTCATTAAAAGTCACTTTGTTGAAATTTATCTCTGTTTTTATCTCTTGGCGGCCATCGGAGATAATCATTTTTAACAGCATCGGAAATTCCTGTCCGGAAGCCATGGCATATTCACCATAATTAGCCTCCAGCAACTGTTTTTTGGAGAGTTGCGCTAATCTAAATTGATAAGGTCTATTGTTATTGTTTAATTTATATAGGAAATCCAGCTCATTCAGTTTACCATCAAGCTGAACAGACATCGAATCCTGTTTAAAGTTTACCTGATCGATATCGGACAGTAGATTCATGGACAGGTTGGCAAGCAATAGATCCTGTAAGTTTCCAAAAGTCAGATCTGGACTGGCAAAACGATATAGATAATCAAATGGTTTAACCATATATTCACTTTGGAATTTATTTAAGATCTGTACACTATCGGGCGTTATCAGCACGCGTGCCACTTCGATACCTAATGTAGCAGAAATGGAAATCCAGATTCTCTTGTCTTTCTCTATTCTAATATTCGAAGTGACATCGTAATTGTCCTTTCCAAGATCAAGACGCATTTTAGCTTTTCCGGAAAAAGTAGAATAATTCAAATTGGTCAAAAAAAGATTTCGTAAGCTATTTTTTTTTGCTTCCCTTGTATTATCCTTTATGATCAATTCATTTTCAGCTTTGAGGTCAGCACCTTTTAGCAGCTTCTTCTTAGAACTACAAGAAGAAAGCAAAAAGACCACCGCACATACCCAAACAATTTTATTCCACATAACTTTTAGTCTCAATCTTCTTTTTCAATTTCAGCTTATTTTCCTCCGTATCCCCCCCTTTTTCTAAAGCTAAGTTCCATTGTTTAATAGCCTCGGTTGTTTTTCCCAGTTTCATTAAAATGTCACCGTAGTGTTCCAGCAAAACCGAAGTTTGAGGATTTGTGTTCTTCAATGCTTTTTGAATCCATACAAGCGCATCCTCATATTTTCCATTCGCGAACAGCACCCAAGCATACGTATCTTCAAAAGTTCCATTATTAGGCTGCAACTTCGTCGCCATTGCTGCATACTTTGTTGCGTCATCAAGCCGTTCTTTTCTTAACGACAAATAGTATGCTAAATTGTTCATAGCCGTCACATTTGTGCTATCCAGCCGAATAGCTTCGATATAAGCAGCGTCAGAAGCTTTATACATTTTAAGGGAGTTATAAATATCGCCTAATCCCCCATAAATATTAGCTTGTAGAAAAGGAGAATCATCCTGCGCATTATTAAGCGCGGCTTCCATAAACTTACGGCTATTATCCATATCCTTTTTCATCAGATAAGCCATACTTGTAAAATAAAGTATAGTTGCATTGTTGGCGACATAATGTAATGCCTCACCACCATGAGCAATTGCCTGATCAAATTCTCCCTTGTCCATATCCAAGCTCATCAACATTCGCCAAGCATCAATCTGATAGGGATTCATACTGACAGCTACGGCTAGGGAACTTTGTGCCGCAGACTTATCGTCTTTCAACCAGAGTACTTGTCCCTTGGCCATATGGCTTTCCGCAATCCGCGGATGAACTTCAACCAAGATATTGGCCAATTCCAAAAGTTGGTCTTTTGTATAGGGGCCTTTCGGATTCAACAAGGTCATTATAATTCGATTCTTATCTGCGAAGTCAACTTTCTTAGATTGAAATCCTTGTTTAAGGGCATCGAAAGATAATTTTATCTTTTTATCAAATCGATAAAGATCTGCCAAATCAAAATAAAGAAAATCCTCCTTTGTCGTCTGAATACCTTTATTAATATAGTCCAATGCAAGCTTCGAATTTTTAGAAAGATTGTAAGCCTGAGCCAGCTGACCATACACTTGCGCAAGAGAAGTCCCCTTATCTGCCCAAGGTTTTAACAGATCAATTACGGCCTTATAATTCCCGGCATCGTTTAATAACACGCTACCAACCATATCCAATGTATCTGACGCCGTTGCAATTTCTTTTGTTTTATAGAAATACTCCAGCGCGACATCCTTGTAGCCACCGTTGAAAAGAAGCATAATACGTTCACGTTTGAGCGAAGCGGTATTATTATCATCCTGATCAATCAGCTTATCGAGATAGATTAATGCACTATCAGCGTCGTTTTTACTTTTAAAAGCATCGACAGCAAAACTGAGGTATTCGGGTTTAGATTGGATTCCCAAAGCTTCTTTTATGGCTTCGATCGCACCATCTTGATTTCTCATCTGCGCAAGCAGAATTGCTTTTGTAAAATAGATATCATCGGCTTGCGGATAATCTGCGATTATGGCGTCCAGAGAGTCCATTCCAGGACCAATTTTCCCTTGCTTCAATATCTCCTGTACGTTTTTGAATCGTGCATCGTACGGTTTAGGCTTCTTATCCGTAGACTGTGCGTGCAATGAGCCCAGAGCCACAATGAATAAACCAATAAAACTTAAAAAAACTCGTTTATCTAAAAAATTCAATCTCATCTACTTCCGCTATAATAATTTAAAAATTCTTCCTGCAATATACTAACTAATGTAACAATATTCATTCGAGGAAGTTGTAAAAATATTGAGATTAGCGGGGTTCGTTTTAAATTCACCTCGTTTTCAATAAAATAAGTAAAATAGATTTTAAAATATAGAATAATAGATGTACCTTTGCAGACCCTTGTGATAAGGGAAGGAAAAATATTTTAATAAATTATTTAAACAAAAGCAAGTGAATACGTTAAGTTACAAAACTGTCTCTGCCAACAAGAACACCGTTAACAAAGAGTGGATCGTTGTTGACGCTGAAGGAGAGATTTTGGGGCGCTTGGCGAGCAACATCGCGAAAGTAATTCGTGGTAAGCATAAGCCTACATTCACCCCTCACGTAGACTGCGGAGATAACGTGATTGTTATCAATGCGGACAAAATCAAATTGACAGGAAACAAATTGGGCGACAAAGTTTACGTTCGCTACACTGGATACCCAGGTGGTCAACGTTTTGTTTCTCCAAAAGAGTTAATGGCTAAATTCCCGGAGCGCATTATTGAAAAAGCTGTTCGTGGTATGCTTCCTAAAAACCGTTTAGGCCGTCAATTGTTTAAAAACCTTTACGTTTATGCTGGTACTGAGCACAAGCATGAAGCACAAAATCCAAAACCAGTTAAATTTTAAGGAGAATCGACATGTCAACAACTAACACTTCAGGAAGAAGAAAAACTGCTGTTGCCCGCATTTACTTAACTGCTGGTAGCGGAAACATTATCATAAACGGTAAAGACTACAAAGAGTATTTCCCAACATTACCTTTGCAATACATCGCTACACAGTCATTGAACGTAGCTGGTGAATTAGCAAACTTTGATGTAAAAGTAAACGTTAACGGAGGTGGTGTTAAAGGTCAAGCAGAAGCTGTTCGCTTAGCGATCTCAAAAGCTTTGGTTGAGCTTAACCCAGAAGTTAAACCTGCATTACGCGCTAAAGGTTTAGTAACACGTGATGACCGTATGGTTGAGCGTAAGAAACCAGGACGTCGTAAAGCTCGTAGAAGATTCCAATTCAGTAAACGTTAATCAAAGGAGGATCAAAAAATGGCAAGAACTACTTATCAAGATTTATTGGATGCAGGTGTGCACTTTGGTCACCTTACACGTAAATGGGATCCGAAAATGGCTAAGTACATTTTCATGGAGCGCAACGGTATCCACATCATTGACTTGAACAAAACTCTTACGAAATTAGAAGAAGCTGCTTCAGCTATCAAACAAATCGTAAAATCAGGTCGCAAAGTTTTATTCGTAGCTACGAAAAAACAAGCAAAAGAGATCATCGCACAACAAGCAAAAGAGGTTAACATGCCTTTCGTGACTGAGCGCTGGTTAGGAGGTATGCTTACAAACTTCGCTACAGTGCGTAAGTCTATCAAAAAAATGTCTAACATTGACAAAATGCAAAAAGATGGTACATACGATGTATTGTCTAAAAAAGAGAAATTGATGATTCAACGTGAACGTATCAAATTAGAAAACCTTTTAGGAGGTATCGCTGATTTGAACCGTTTACCAGCAGCTTTATTCATCATCGATGTGAAAAAAGAACACATCGCTGTTTCTGAAGCAATGAAATTGAACATCCCTACTTTTGCAATGGTAGATACAAACTCTGACCCTTCAAACATTGATTTCCCAATCCCTGCAAATGATGACGCTAGCAAATCGATTAGCTTAATCGCAGGTATCATTGGTCAAGCAATCCAAGAAGGTTTGGACGAGCGCAAACGCGACAAAGAAGAAGAAGCTGAAAAAGATGCTGCTGCTGCTAAAGCAAAAGCTGACAATGGAGAAGCTTCAGAAGCTAAACGTCCTCGCAAAGCGAAAGACGGAGAATAATATTTTTATTCCAAACCGGATGGCGTAGCGTTAGTTTCTGGAAAAGTTTACTTTTCTTGAGCTAGCCTCTCTGTCCGGTTTTTTGGTTTAACAACACTCGTTTATCAAGGAATGTTAAACTTCATATTAGCTTAACATGTTTTAAGTTAATATTGTACAAATTTCAGTCGTAAATAATAATAAAAAGAAATAAACATGTCAGTACAAATTTCTGCATCAGATGTAAACAAATTGCGTCAACAAACTGGCGCTGGTATGATGGATTGTAAAAAAGCTTTAGTTGAGTCTAATGGTGACTTTGAAGCTGCTGTAGATTACTTGCGTAAAAAAGGCGCTAAAGTAGCTGCTAGCCGTCAAGATCGCGACTCTAACGAAGGTGTTATCATCGCTAAAGCTACTGCTGATGGTAAATCAGGTATCGTAGTTGAAGTTAACTGTGAAACTGACTTCGTAGCTAAAAACGCAGACTTCGTAGCTTTCGCTGAAAAAATTGCAGATCTTGCATTAAACAATAAACCTGCTTCTTTGGAAGAATTAAAAGGTTTGGAACTTGATGGAAAAAACATCGCTGATTCTTTAATCGAGCAAACTGGTGTAATTGGTGAGAAAATTGACGTTTCTAAATACGAAACTATCACTGCTGAAAAAGTTATCGCTTATATCCACGGTAACTATCGTTTAGGTGTATTAGTAGGTCTTTCTGCTGATGCAGCTGGCGCTGAAGAAGCTGGTAAAGATGTAGCAATGCAAATTGCTGCAATGAACCCAATTGCAATTGACAAAGATGGTGTTGATCAAAACACAATCGAGCGTGAAATCGCTATTGCTAAAGAGCAAATCATTGCTGAAGGCAAACCTGCTGAAATGGCGGAGAAAATCGCTCAAGGTAAATTGAACAAATTCTTCAAAGATACAACTTTGTTAAACCAAGAATTCGTAAAAGATTCTTCTAAAAACATCGCTCAATTCTTGGATTCAGTTTCCAAAGGATTAACTGTAACTGCTTTCAAACGCGTACAATTAGGCGCATAAGTTTACAACCATTCTATTCAGAATGGAAATTTTAAAACAGGAGCTATTCACCGAATAGCTCCTGTTTTTGTTTATATCTCCCCACCAACTATTTCCAAGCTATTTTCCCACGCTTCACCGCGCCTTTCATTTTATTCCAAATTTGTGTAACTTAAGGATACATAAAAACTGGATAACATATGGGCATGTTAAAGGAAAACGCATTAAAAGGAAAACGCATTTTAATTACAGGTGGCGGCACTGGCCTAGGAAAAGCGATGACAGATTATTTCCTCGAGCTTGGAGCATCCTGTCTGATCACAAGTCGTAAAGATGACGTTATCCAACATACAGCAAACGAATTGTCCGAAAAACATCAAGCACAATGTCTTGCCGTTGCTGGGGATGTCCGCAATTATGAAGATGTCGAACGGATAGTTTCCTATGGCTATGAGCACTTGGGTGGAATAGATGTCCTCATCAACAATGCAGCCGGAAATTTTATCTCGCCAACAGAACGTTTAAGTCACAGAGCCTTCGAATCTGTGATTGGTATTGTTCTCCAAGGTAGCATAAACTATACCCTGGCGCTGGGCAAACGCTGGATTGAAGCCAACGAGCAGAATAAGGCGATACTTAGTATCGTAACAACCTATGCCTGGACCGGCTCAGGCTATGTGGTGCCCTCTGCGACAGCTAAAGCTGGTGTTCTTGCACTCACTAGATCTCTCGCAGTAGAATGGGGTAAAAAAGGAATACGCCTCAATGCGATAGCCCCTGGTCCATTTCAAACCTCAGGTGCCATGGAGCGTCTGCTCCCGGGCGAGCTAGGCGAACTTCTCTCACCTACCAAACGTATCCCCTTGGGCCGCTTGGGCAAACTGGAGGAACTGACTAACCTCGCGGCCTATCTGGTATCCGATTATGCCAGTTATATTAACGGTGACGTTATCACAATAGATGGCGGCGAGTGGCTTAAAGGAGCTGGAGAGTTCAATGGGCTGGATATTATTCCCGACGATCAATGGGATAATATTGAAAAGATGACCAGAAATGCAAAAAGCACCTAGTAGATATTCTGGTAACAAATAGTTTATATATAATATAATGTAACAATATTTAGGAGGGAAAAAGCAAAGCCTTTGATCCATTTTGCTTAGGTTTGTAATGATTATTTCTCAAATAGGCTCATACGTATGAATTTATCTATCGCTTCTCAAAAAATCAAGCACAAACAAAAAATAGAACTAGCCAAAGCGGGCTTTGATTTTGCGCTAGTTTATATTTCCGAAGGAACACTCGTCTCGAAGGGAAATAATTTAAAATTCCCGAAAGAAAATCTGCTTTTTATGAACAGAGATTCCGAAATACTTGAAACAAAAAAAGATTCAATTGTATCCGCACTTTATTTCTCCAGTTCCTATTTTAAAGACCTCCACTATATACAGCAAAATTTTAGATTGTCCCACAACCCAGTCGATATCTTTCATTCAAAGACTTTATTAAATAAAAGTCTTTCACTAAAAAAGGAAAATAAAAAAATAATTGAACGCGTAATTTCCCTGATTCAACAATATGAACATGAGGAAGCAGTGGTTTCTAGCTTTGTTTTTCACCAGACAATGTCCCTTTTCGCTTTAATCGAAAATATATTGAAGGATCTGGAGCTATCTATTAACGAGTCTTCTGAAATGTCTCAAGAGATCGAGCAATACATCCAACAGAATATTTATTTTCCCGATAAACTGCAAATAAAATCTATCGCAGATCAGTTTCAGATATCGGCAAATTATTTTGGTGCATTTTTTAAGAAAAGATATTCAAAAAGCTACAAAATCTACATAGATGATATTCGTATTGAACTAATTGAAGACAGATTAGCTTCGAATAGATACAGCATGAGACAAATTGTAGAGGAGCTAGGGTTCAACGATGAAAGTCACCTGACCAATTTCTATAAGAAAAAGAGGAATATTACACCCAGCTCTTATAAAAAATCTAAAAATAGTGCCTAATTGTCAAGTTGGATTATACCATTAAGATCATGATTTAAAGAACGTTGAATAGCGTCGTCTAATATAAGAATCTTCTTCCCTTGAAAGGTAGCAGTATCATTACTATCAAATTTTGAACGGTCAGCATTCAAAGACTCTAATTTCATGGGGAAATAAATTGGATTCTCATCTTCAGCGCGCCCGATGGTCAATAAAATATTGTAGCCTTGTAGGCGTAAACTCTGTAAAGTCTGATAATTTAAACGCTTGAAGATCATAATTCCTATTTTAAAATAGAACAAAGATACAATTACATTGTTTGGGTACTTCGATCATTTTTTTGTGTTTTTATTTTTCAAATAAGCCCTCAGATTTCTAATCGAATCGTCTAATACAGCAGGAGTAATCGTTTTGACAAATAAATCCAAAACTTTTTATTTTGAGAACTGTTTTACATATGAATAAAAATTAGCAGGATTATGTCGAAAAAAGAACGTAAAAATGGGAAAGTCGAAGAAGATTATCCTGATATGGAACAGGACCTTGCTTTTAATGAAGAGCTTGACAGTTATGAAATGGACGTCGATGACAATGATCCAGACTATGATCACCCCGCTGATTACGATACAATAGCTGAAGGCGCTGTCGATGACGATTCAACCTATGACGATTCAAATCCTTTTGTCGGAGACGAATATGCAACTCAAGATGAACTCGAAGAGGACGATCTTGATGATGCAAATATGCGAATCGAGACTTTTAGCCATGAAAAGCTCTCGCCATTAGATAAGAAATTGGCCGAGAATGAAGAAGATTTGAGAGATGACCTCGATGAAGAAGGATATCCAAAAAATGACAGGTAGTTTTCCAAAAATAAATATTGCGAAAAAAGGGACCAAAAGGTCCCTTTTCTATTAGGTAATCAATTAGACTTTTTTCAGATATTCAATCTATGTACCATTCAATTATAAACTAATAACTCCAGATTTTTATGTAAGTTTACTTTGAAGATTATAATTATATGGAAAGTATATTACCCCTCATTCGTATTGTTGACCTAAAAAAATCATACGGAACAAAGGAAATATTAAGAGGAATCAATTTAGATATATTCCCAGGCCAAGTCATCGGATATATAGGCCCAAATGGCGCCGGCAAGTCCACTACTGTTAAAATACTAACAGGGCTGATCGAAGATTTCACGGGTACTGTAGAGATTAAGGGCATCAATATTCAAAAAGATCCACTTGCGGTGAAGGCATTGCTGGGCTATGTCCCTGAAAATGCTGAGTTGTATGAAGTCCTGACTCCTATCGAATATTTAGATTTTGTAGGTAAGCTGTACGGAATGGAAGACAAAATCATTCAGGAACGCTCACTAAAGTTATTGGGTGCCTTCGGTCTTGAACCCAATGCAAATAATAGAATGGATACCTTCTCCAAAGGAATGCGCCAAAAAGTACTTCTTATTTCAGGTATTATACACAATCCCCAAATTATCATTCTGGACGAACCACTATCTGGCCTTGATGCCAATGCGGTTATATTTGTTAAGGAACTCATTTCTTTGCTTGCAAAGGAAGGAAAGACAATTTTCTATTGCTCGCATATGATGGACGTTGTTGAAAAGGTCTCCGATCGAATTTTACTGATAAGCCAGGGAAGTATTATTGCCGATGGTACTATTGAGGAATTAAAATCCGACCCCAACGAATCGTTAGAACATATATTTGCGAAATTAACCAATAATGACAGTAGCGCGTTAGATGCTTCAAATATCATTACAGCAATACAATAACATGGAAAAATTCATCTTACGGTTTATTCTTCTTTTCCGTGGCATCTGGAAAAGTTTAGGAATTAACTATGAACAATTTAAGGTCATTTTAGAAACGAAAATGACTTTAGAAAATAGAAAACCTATTAGCTTCCGGAAGCGCAACTCAGGCAAATCCTCTTCTTCCTCCTCCATTTTACAATTTGTATTATATCTCATATTCGGCTTGATATTCATGGTCATTATTTTATCAATTCCAGATAGATACTTGTCCGTTTCGATTATGCTACTAAGTTTTATCAGCATGCTGAGCATTACGTTGGTTTCCGATTTTTCTCCTATACTGTTAGATACGCGGGATCAATATATCATTATGCAAAGACCGGTCGATGATAAGACCTTAGCTATTTCTCGAATTACTTTTATTGCAATTAAGCTCTTTAATCAAGTCATAGCTTTAACTTTGCCGGTACTTATCTATGTCGCATTCGACTGGGATATAGGCGCTGTCCTTATTTTATGCTTACAGCTTATACTAAGTACATTAATCGCGCTAATATTTGTCAATGGATTTTATCTGATTAGCATCAAATATCTCCCCATACAAAAGTTTAAAGATGTTATTACTTATATACAGATCGGTCTCTCGCTGGTTCTTTTCCTCTCCTATTATGTCGGTCCAAATTTGATCCAATCTATTGTAGAATCACATTTAACCATGGAACAGCTTCGATTCCTTTGGCTATTCCCAAGCACATGGATCGCATCTTTTCAGCCGCTGATCTTTGGGGACAGCAGTTTGCCAATTATCGTCTTATCAGCACTAGGTATATTAGCTCCTCTTGGAGGCATCTATGCTTGTAGCAAACTATTTTCACGAGGATTTAATGCCAAAATAGCTGCGCTCGCAAGTGCCGATAACCTTCCGAACGATACTCCGCCGATACCCCGGGATAATACAATCAAATTGCCTTTATATAAAAAGTTTGCTGCAAAAGTATGTTCATCTCCGGTTGAAGAGGCCGGATTTAGTATTGTGTGGCTTATAAGTTCGAAAACAAGAGAATTTAAACAGCAGCTTTATCCCTCATTGGCCTATCTGCCTATTTACTTTGTTTTTCTATTTCTACGTGCAGGAGATGATCTTCCCATGACCGGAAAAATACTAAAACTCAGGGATTCAGGCCTGTATATCGTTATGTTTTATCTTTCTTTACTCACGATATTAACCGTCTTTCACCTTATTACCCAAAGTAATAAATATAAAGCCGCCTGGATATACCACATAACACCTATACAAAAACCGGGGCAATTAATGACTGGCGTTCTTAAAGCATGTCTTATTAAATATGTTTTGCCATTCAATATCCTGTTTCTTTGTATCTGCATACCCCTATTTGGGATCTCTTCTCTTAATGATCTATTATTGTCATCTGCAATCGGTGGCATAGAAAGCATTCTAGTTATGCTTTTCCTTGTTAAAAATTATCCATTTTCAAAAGCAAATCAATCCAACTCAAAAACAGTAACAAATCTACTGATATTAGGGCTATTGGGGATTTTGGGCTATTTACATAAAACAATCTTCCATTATGAAACTTTAATTTGGGTCTTAGCCGGACTCGGTTGGGTCGTGTTCTTTTTAATGTTAAAATACTTACAGAAAGAGGATTGGAAAAGCCTAGCTTACGAAGACAATTAACAATCTAGAAAAAAAAGCTCCACTGGTGGAGCTTTTTTTCTAGATCTTTAAAAATCTGAGCACAAAATGTATTCAAGCTTCTATTCTGTTATCTCTTATTTATTCGTCCTTTAAATTGGCTAACACCATCCATGAAAACTTCAACGATTATTCTTCCCGAAGGTAAGTCATTCAGATCATAGTTCAGGACAGCCTGCTGGATGGATTTGTATACGTGCTTTTGCCACAATACACCATCGACCATAATCAGCACAGTCATCTCACTTTTTTTATTAGACACTACGCTTAACTGAGTCTTATCGACAACCGATCTAGGATAAAGTGAAAATGCATACTGTGCCGAAGTCGTGTCTAGCTCAAATCCACGCTTCGCGTTGAAGCTGAACATTTCACCATTGCCACAGTCACTTTCAAAACTATGGATAAGGTTACCTTTCAGATCAAAAATACGTAGATGGCCATCGCCATTTTCGGGCTGCGCCCAAAATTGCAGTCCATTTCCGGCCGTATCAATTAGGGAGAGCGAATAATTCCCCTCCGTCAGGTGTAAAGTATCTCTATAAATCGTTGCGGCAGTCAATTGCGATGCATTTTTGCGAAAAACTGTATCCTGCTTTGCATCGACCAGAAAGATATGGTTATCTGCAGGTTTATTGTTCGTAAGAAACTCTAAAACAAAATCAGTCGGGAATTTTTGTGGAGCTGAAAAGACACTTTGTGCCTTATTATCTGCGGACCATGCATCGGTCTTGCCATTAGGTTTTAAAAGTGATACCGAAAACACATTCTTGCCATCCTTTTCAGCTATTTCACCAGGCAAGATCACTTCGGCAACTTGATTAAAAGAAAGATTACCTTTCCAATGAAAAGTTTTGGATGGAAATCCATTTGTTCCATAAACAATGGTTAAGGATCGAATCGGATCAGAACCCAAATTTCTAAAAGAGATCCTTGGGCCAGCACTCGCCGGATTTAATCTAGAAAAACGCTGTTCATCACTTGGAACCATTATTGACTCTACTGCAACATCTACTTTTTCTTTGGGTGCTGAATATTGAAACAGATAAGCAGATATATTTTCGACAGCCTGTACATTATCTGTCGCCGTATAGGGTTCCATCTGCAGGGCAACTTTATGCGTACCAACCTTGGTAAATACATCAATAAAATCAGGTTGCTGCAAATCTCCAGGGCACCAATATGCGCGATCATGTACCCAGGTACCACCTTGTGGATAAAGGGGATTACCACCGCATTTCTTCCACATATCACGCCGATCCACTGTCTTTCCATCTAACGTTAGTTCGCGCCATCGGCTACAGAATTCGCTACAGCCACGCGGTTTATCCATACCGTGTCCTGTATGCTGAATACGTATTCTGCTCAATGCAGCTCCCGGATTCAAGGTATATGTTATCGGCAACAAATGCTCCTCGATCTTCTCGTTGGCATTTCCATATTTATAAGCTTTATTCCAAAGGGGTGTGATACCAAGGGGTGTAACAACTGGTGGGCCTGACAAAATTTCAAAATCCACGGTAAGCGCCCAACCGACAGTTTTGTCCTCAAAACCAGAATGGGTATAGACAATTTCCACACTATCCCGTAGAAAAGGAGCAAAATCAGTTACATCGACTTGCCACTTCCAACTCCAACCTTTATTGTAGATGCTACCATATGGCGTAAGCATTCTTCCTAATTCATAATTTAGCGCAGGTCCATCCTTACCTCCTTTACGACGCAGTATAATATGATCCAAATAATCCCAATGCGCCGTGCGTAAACTATCTGGACTCCCTAATGTGACAAACATGGTTATCTTTCTTATGCGATCGTTATCTTTTGGAAACACGCCCCAGGCTGGATAGGAATTCTCACCTTTTTGTGCATCACAGACAATAGTCTTACGTTGATGTGTGATGACATGGCTTGTTATTGCCTGTTGTGCCAAAACATGATAGCAGATAAAATAGCAAAATAGGGTCAGTATAGATCTTATATTCATTCATTAAAATATTTACCCAGGAAACAATACAAAGATCGATGTACTCTTGTCAACGGCGAAAAAAAGGTATTGCGGTAAAAAGGAAATACATTCAATCATAAAAAAAGCACCAGTCTTAACAGACTGATGCTTTTAGTAGCGGGGAGCAGAATCGAACTGCCGACCTTTGGGTTATGAATCCAACGCTCTAACCATCTGAGCTACCCCGCCGTTTCGGTATGCAAATATACCACTTCATGCGTCAATTCAAAAGATTTTTTTATTTTTTTACTAATTATGTCACTTTAAAACCCTTTGCTAAACGCAACAAACTCATTTTTAACTAAGTAAATTTATTGCCAAAAAACAGAATATAAAGCCAAAAAAGTTGGTGAAACTAAAAACAAGATATTTATCAAAAAACGGGGCAACTTTTCACAAAAAAACTTGCAATAACAAAATAAATATGTATTATTACAAATAATAAGTTGATGCAGTAAAAAGCAATTTTGGAAGAGATTTGTAGCGGGGAGCAGAATCGAACTGCCGACCTTTGGGTTATGAATCCAACGCTCTAACCATCTGAGCTACCCCGCCATTTTGGGAATGCAAATATAGCTTATTTTTGATTTAAACAAACTAAAATTTAAAAAAACATTTATATGGCAGATAAAATAAAATTCCATCTAGAATATATCATCAACTCTTCACCTAGAATTTTATTTCCGTATTTGCAAGAACCAAACGAATTGGCGCAATGGTTTGCAGATGATGTAAACTATAAAGACACCGTTTATACTTTCATTTGGGATGATGAACCTCATCGAGCAAAAATTGTGGCATCGAGAGAAAATAAATCTGTACGCTTTAAATGGCTCGATGACGATCCCTATTATTTCGATCTGGAGATCGATCAAGACGAGCTAACGAATGATGTTGCTCTTAAAATAACAGATTACGCTAAAGAAGAAGACCTTGAAAATAGAAAATTAATTTGGAAAAATTCAATAGTCTATCTTCAAAGTGTTATAGGTGCATAAAAAAGCCTATCTTTGCAATATATTTCTAGGAAGGGCTCCTATAGGAGCTTCTTCTCTGGAAGATGCTTTAATGTAAAGGCATCAATTTGCTTTGCGTCACGGATGAAAAAAGTTCATTTACTTATTCTTCAAGCTTTCATAAAACCATTCATTGTCACATTCTTTATTGTGATGTTTGTCTTATTAATGCTTTTCCTATTCAAATACATTGATGATTTGATTGGCAAAGGATTTGAATGGTATACAATCATGGAGTTAATTGGTTATCAGTGCGTTGTTCAAATTCAGATGGCAATGCCTTTATCCATGCTTCTCTCTTCCATTATGACTTTCGGAAATCTGGGTGAAAGCTATGAATTGGTTGCGATCAAGGCGGCTGGGGTATCTCTGCGCAAAGCGATGACTCCACTATTTGTCCTCGTTGCCATCTTCGCAACAAGTTCTTTCCTATTCTCTGACTATATTCTTCCCGTCGTGAATTTGAAAATGGGAACCTTACTTACAGATGTCCGTAATAAAAAGGCGGATTTCCTGATTAAGCCCGGAATCTTTAACAATACTATTCCAGGTTACTCCATTCGCGCCAAAGGAAAAAACAAAGAAGGAACAATTCTTTACGACCTGATGATCTATGACCATCGTGGTGGCAATACGGCCAACAATGTGCTTATAGCTAAAGAGGGCTATATCTATAACTCCCCAGACAACAATTATATGATCCTAAAACTTAAGGATGGTATACGTTATGAGGAAGCTCGGACAAAAAACTCCAAAACCTACGACCCACGTCAGCAATTTACCCGATTTAAGTTCAAGGAAACGGAACAAAAATTTGATATGGGCAGTTTCCAACAGGGCAAAACAGATGAAAATCTTTTCAAGAGCCATCATGCCATGTTAAATTTGAAACAGTTGGATATGTACATCGACTCCAACCATATCAAAATAGACAGTATGGGCAAAGCAATCACCCGTACATTAGATACCCGATATAATATCTATTCGAAATATTTTAGTGCCAATCAACCCGGACAGCCAAAAGTCAAAGAAGCTAAAATCAAGCCTTTTAAAAATTTGCTCACAGACCTGGTACCCCAGGAGCAGCGTTCTCAGATCACGATGAATGCGTTAAACCAGCTTAATTATTTAAAAGAAGATCTAAATGGCCGTACACTTGAGTTTAAAGATTACAAATCGAAAGATATTCGCTATCGTATTGAATGGCATCGCAAATTTACCCTAGCTGTCTCCTGTCTTTTATTATTTGCTATAGGAGCACCGCTAGGAGCCATCATCAGAAAGGGCGGCCTCGGTCTTCCTGTTGTTATGGCCATTATTTTCTTTTTGATCTACCATATTATCTCGACAGTAGCAGAAAAAACGGCTAAAGATGGTGCCATATCATCAGCCGTAGGCATGTGGATGGCTATTATTGTCTTAACACCATTGGCCGCTTTTCTAACATACAAGTCAACAACAGATTCCGCCTTATTTGATATTGATCAATATAAATTAAAAGTAGAAGCCGCTTGGAAATGGATTAAGGAAAAGCTTGCAAAAAAGAATAAATTAAAAGAGTCACATTAGATTGTGACAACGCTATTATAAATAAATTTAGATTCTACACTAACTTTGTACCAATTACAATATATCAATAAATGGATTTCAAATTAAACACGATCGAAGAAGCGATCGCTGATATACAAGCAGGAAAAGTAGTAATCGTCGTGGATGACGAAGATCGCGAAAATGAAGGAGATTTTGTCACTGCTGCCCGCAATGCGACTCCCGAAATCATCAACTTTATGGCAACCCACGGCCGTGGATTAGTATGCGCACCAATTACCAAAGAAAGAGCAGATGCTTTACACCTCGATTTAATGGTGGGACAAAATACCGCAGTATATGAAACGAACTTTACAGTTTCCATTGACCTGCAGGGATATGGCTGTACAACTGGAATTTCTGCATCAGATCGCTCAAAAACAATTAAAGCAATGATCGATCCTAATATTCATTATGAAGAATTAGGTAGACCAGGACATATTTTCCCGCTAATAGCAAAAGATGGTGGCGTATTACGTCGTACAGGACACACTGAAGCTACAGTTGACCTTGCTCGATTAGCAGGATTTGAACCAGCGGGTGTATTGGTTGAAATTCTAAAAGAAGATGGTGAAATGGCCAGACTTCCGGAACTAATGGAAGTTGCTAAAAAATTTGATTTAAAGATCATTAGTATTGAAGATCTCATTGAATATCGTCTTAAGCACGATTCTTTAATCAATGAAGAAGTCACTGTTAATATGCCAACGCAATTTGGTGATTTTAAAATGAAAGCCTTTACACAAAAGGACACTGGCGAACAACATTTAGCGCTTTACAAGGGAGAGTGGAATGAAGATGAGCCTATTTTAGTACGGGTGCACAGCTCTTGTGTTACAGGTGATATTTTTGGTTCTTGCCGTTGTGACTGTGGCCCTCAATTGCACAAAGCAATGGAAATGATCCAGCAAGAAGGCAAAGGTGTTATTGTCTATATGAATCAAGAAGGTCGCGGTATCGGACTGATCAATAAGCTACATGCTTACAAATTACAAGAGAGCGGCTTGGATACGGTAGATGCCAATGTGCAATTAGGATTCAAGGCTGATTTAAGAGACTACGGTGTAGGAGCCCAGATTCTTAGAAATCTTGGTGTCACCAAGATGCGCCTGATGTCAAATAACCCAACAAAACGAGCAGGCTTAGTTGGCTATGGTCTTGAAATCGTAGAAAATGTGCCCATTGAAATAACTGCAAATCCTTTTAACGAAGAATATTTAAAAACTAAAAGGGATCGTATGGGGCATACAATCATGAAAAATCTATAAAAACTTTCAAAAAAGCGGTGTCAAAAAAACACCGCTTTTTCTTTGGACTATAGCTGAACAAGCTTCCCTCATAGTAACAATTGTTCTCTTTTTATGATCTTGCAATGGCAGTACTTTCAATAAATAGAAGTAACTTTATACTATGGAACAACAAGGAAGACATATCATCTTTTTCGATGGTGATTGCTTGATTTGTAATCGCTTTGTTCAAATACTATTAAGGATAGATCGCAAAAAGAAATTCTTATTTAGTTCCTTGCAATCTGAATTAGCACAGCGTGCGCTAACAAATATTCCCAAAAACATTGACTCCATCGTTTACTTCTCTTCAGCAGGTTGCTATATCAAAAGTGAAGCTGTTCTCAAGATCTGTAATCAATTGGGCTTCCCTTACACTGCATGCTATTTATTCAAGATCTTACCACTCAAGTGGAGAGATGCACTTTACGATTACTTTGCCAAAAACCGTTATCGATGGTTTGGAAAGAATGAATCTTGTGCCATACCGACGAAGTCTGAGCGACAAAGATTCATTTAACAAGGCAACAATCATATGAAGGTGAAGTTTAGCAAACTTCAAATTTTATTTGTGACCATTAAATTTACATCGATGAAAAATACACTTTTAATTGACAGTGCCTATATCAATGGGAAATTTATTACATCAAAACATACTTTTGACGTGGTAAATCCTGCAACAGGAAAAGTTATTGCTTCGTTGCCCGATCTAAAAGTAATTGATTGTACGAAGGCTATAATTGCTGCGGACAAAGCTTGGAGAAGCTGGAAAAACATAACGGTAACGGAACGTTGCAACATCGTCCGTAAATGGTACGATCTTATTCAACAACATAAAGATGATCTTGCAGAGATCATGACCTTAGAAAGTGGTAAGCCTTTGAACGAATCTAAAGTTGAGGTTGATTACGGCAGTTCCTTCATAGAATGGTTTTCGGAGGAAGGAAAAAGAGCTTATGGAGAAACGATACCTTCTCTTAAAAAGGGAAATAGAATGCTGACAATTAGACAAGGTGTTGGCGTCGTAGCTGCAATCACGCCATGGAATTTCCCTTTAGCCATGATTACCAGAAAAGTCGCTCCAGCATTGGTCGCAGGCTGTACTGTTGTTCTAAAACCAGCCTCCCAAACCCCATTTTCTGCTATTGCATTAGCCAAACTAGCGGAAGATGCAGGCGTACCTAAGGGTGTGTTTAATGTCATTACGGGAAAAGACAGCGCTGGTATCGGAAAGGAACTAGCAACGAATGATCTAGTCAGAAAATTGTCCTTTACAGGTTCAACCGAAGTAGGGAAAACACTTATTGAACAGTCAGCCTCAAACATCAAAAAAGTATCTATGGAGCTCGGTGGTAATGCCCCATTCCTAGTTTTTAATGATGCCGATATTGACACTGCTGTAGAAGGTGCTCTCGCCGGCAAGTTTAGAAACTCCGGGCAGACATGTGTATCTATTAATAGATTTCTAGTTCAAGAAGATGTTTATGATGAGTTTGCGATGAAACTTACACAGGCCGTTAGTAAACTGAAAGTTGGCAATGGGCTTGATAAAGGTGTTCAGGTCGGTCCGCTCATCAATGCAAAAGGATTAGAAAAAGTACAACATCATGTACAAGATGCCTTAAATCACGGCGCAGAATTGGCTACAGGAGGTAAGTTAATCAAAGGCCTGTTCTTCCAGCCTACTGTTCTGACCAACATTCCCAAAGAAGCACTTATATTCCGGGAAGAGACCTTTGGCCCAATCTGTGCCCTTTTCAGTTTCAAAACAGAAGAAGATGGGATAGCAATGGCCAACAACACCGAATTTGGTCTGGCCTCCTATTTTTATAGTACAAATGTAAATCGCTGTTTTCGGGTTGCTGAACAACTTGAAGCCGGTATGGTAGGTGTCAATACAGGTCTTATTTCAAACGCAGCCGCACCTTTTGGTGGGGTAAAACAATCAGGTGTCGGTCGAGAGGGATCGAAACATGGCTTGGATGAATATATGGAGTTAAAATATATCTGCTTCGGTGGAGAATAAAAGGAGCGAATGCTCCTTTTATTTTTTTAGAAAATCCATTAATTTTTCCCGTGTTGAACTAAATGATAAAGCATCCCCTACTTTCTCATAATTTTGCTTATCTACACAAGTCGGATAAGCATATTTTGCAAAGGTGAGCTTATTATCATCCCGTATAAACAATTCCATTAAATCGACAATTTCGGAAACACGAAGCCGCATATCTTTTAACTCCTGAGCGGCTATTGCGAGTCGATCTTGATCATTTTCTTTCTGATTCAACAAATCGTTTAATCGATTGGAATCTGTTTTATTCATCTGATTACTGTCAAATTGATTGTTATCCTCATTCTCCAGATATCCGCTGTCGTTTTCTGCACGGTTGCGATAAATCTCACGATCTCCTGATTGTCGATATTCATCGTCGTTCCCCTGTACATTATCCGATCCATCCCGGTTATTATAGGGTAAATCTTGCCGATAATTGTCCTTATTATAACGTCCAATAGGATTCATAGATTCTAAAATAATTCCTCTATTTCCACGTCTGCTGCTGACAGAAAATACAACATCCATATATTGTCCATTTCGATTAACAAGCTGAACACCGCTTCCATTGAGCGTACGCCGCTGACGATCAGCAAATACGATCCGTAAATCATAACGTGGACTTGTCAAATTGGCCACACGGAGATCCGCAGAAGCTCTATTATTGTACAAAACGTTATTGATATAAAGAAAAAAAGGAGCATCTGTAGAATAGATATTTAGAGCTCCGCCGACAGGCCTATATCGCTGTGCAAATCCAGCTGTTGCGACAACGAGCAACAAGACCATAACCAAAATTTTTCTGTACATAATCCTCTTCAATTTATAATCGTTCGACTACAAAGAATATAAAAGGATTAAGAAAACAGAGAATTTAACATTTTGTTATGCTTTCTTGTTCCGGTACTTCTTATAAAGTTTTACGGCCATCATTAAAGCGATAGATAAAATTAAGAGCCCCAAAACACCAAAAATCCAGTTCAGGGCTGATTTTAAGACAACAGTAAAAACAATTGCGAATAATAAAACTGTCGCAACTTCATTAAACAAACGGAGATTTGTTGAAGTTAATTTGGATTCTTTACGACTTAATTTGAACATGATCTTCTGACAGGTAAAATGATAGATAATCATTCCCAGAACGAATGTCAGTTTTACATGCATCCAGCCCATGGATAATAAACCAGGGGAGTAGCATAACATAACTAGTGCGGAAAAAACTGTGATGTACATTGCAGGAGTAGTAATAACCCACCACAATAATTTTTCCATCTTACTGAATTCTTTATGCAAAACATCAAAAGCTTCCTGACTCTTATCCTTAGCTTCCGTATGATATATAAAAAGTCGAGGCATATAAAAGAGACCCGACATCCAACAGATTACAAAGATAATATGAACCGCTTTCGCATACAAATAGACCATAGTTACAAAAATAAGAAAAGTTAATAGCAAACAAGACGTTCAATTGCCAATTGCATAAATCTTACATCCAATACACAAAAATTGAATTTTCCACCTATTGAAGCGGGTTTTTAAACGAGATCAAAAAGGATGGCTAAAAAACGACAGATCCCACAAAAAGCGAACGATTTGTGAGATTTGACGTCTTATTTTCTTTGTGAAGTAGTTTTTAATTCTTTATATAACATAAAAAGATGTGCCGCAGACCAACTAAAGTGCGGTGCTTTTAGTCGCTTACCTGTACGAGCCTCATAATTTTCATGAATTGGTTCATTCGTGGACAGCCCATCAAGCCGTTCGAAAACCTGTTTTGTGTACATATCCGCCTCTTCTTCATACCCATATTTCCTTAATCCGGAAATAGCAAAATAGACTTGGTCAAACCAGATGGGTCCCCGCCAGTATCCACGGTCCATAAATTTAGGATTGTCCAGGGCCGCAGTAGGAAAAGGGATAAATGATGCAAATTTCGCAGAATCTTGCATCACATGAATTACAGCCTGAGCTTGTTGTGCATCAGCCAGCCCTGTCCACAATGGAGACCATCCTTCGGGGCCAAAACAGACAATAAACTCCCCATCTAGTTTGCGATCAAAATAATACCCTTTCTCCTTATTAAAAAAGTAGTCCATGGCTGGGTAAGGTTTTCCGCTTTGACCAAATGGGACATGCAGAAGTGCTGAAAAACGTGCTAAATATCGGCGTTCCAACTCAAGGTAAGCATGTAATTCCACAGATTCCTGGTTCATACTCCACGCTCCTTCCCGGTTATAAAGCATTTCTGTACTATCATAGCGGATCGCATTGTCCATGCCGCTTTCCCATTTTGCTGCCTCTAATGTACCGTCTGTAGCTCCATATTCACAGATACCATTTTTATTATGATCGCGATATTGGAACCACCAATTATGATATTTAATAAGCTTATCGTACATCTCCCTAACAAAAGTAAGATCATGATCAGCTTCATAAATTTCATTGACAGCCCATGCGGCTAACGGAGGTTTCGAGTCGCGGTAGTTATTCTCCCGGTGATCTGTATAAATACAGTCGGCAATCATCCCTACACTATCTTGAAAGTCAAACATTGCACGCACTTGGTTTTTTGCTAGCGTTGGATCGATATGTGCAAGTGCCACAGCGTGTTTCCATGAATCCCAGGCCCAAAAACCAACGAAGTAATCCGCAACATGGGAAGGTACAACTCCATCGTGTTTCAGCTCTTTTTTTGCACTTCGCCAATTGCTCATCAGCGTAATCATACTTTTTACCATAATACGATGCTCTTTCATCGTTAATTCCGGACGGATATTTGTCATGATATATTTGGTCCAGCGATCTGTGTGTTGCCCGCTCAATTGTTTTATATGCTGAAGTGCGACATTTGCGTCCGATATTGCCTTCTTTAAGTCGATGGGGTTTGCATAATGAGCAAGGACAATATCGGCATCCCCTTTATCCAAACAGACTTCATATTTACTCTGATCAGAATAAATTTTTAAACGATCCTTAAAAGCTAAGATTAAAAGCTCCCCTGTAGGCAGTTTGCTCCACAATGTATTACCATCCAGATTCCATATTCCTCTACTGAGTTCACCACAGGCCCAGAGGATTTTCGAAGATTTATTGCGCACATGAAGAATTGCTGTGGTAGATGACACCAGTTTTATTGTCTGCTCCACTTCCATATCTTGGTTTCTTAAACGCATCCATAATCGATCAGGGTAATAACAGCTACTGTCACGAGTCAAAGAAAACTCTTCCTTCTCTTTCATTGAAGTGGTCCTTATTTGAATGATCGCATTACTCAGCCAAGAACGAGCATCTAAATCAAAAGGGCCACAGAAACCTGTTACCTGCTTATCTTCATGAATTCCAAAGCCAATCCATGCTCCTCGATCGGTATAAAAAGGTTTAGTTCTACGGGACGATCCTTCCGGTTTCTGCTCAACTTGAAGCAAACCACCATAATTATCTAGTTGACTAGTCTTCATAGACTTGCAACTACCTAGTATTAAACAAACAATAATAACAATTAATATACTATCTATTCTTTTTCTCATAAATAACAAAAAAATGTAACTAAAAACGGAACACTTAAGTCCACGATAATACCATGTACAATAGCGATGACAACATAATTTTTGCCAGCGTATTGTGTGATAATGGGTAAGGCTGTATCCATGCTTGTCGCCCCTGCAACTGAAATTGGTGCCAGTGGACCAAACCAGCGTCTCGACAAAGGTGCTGTCAATAGTGCTATTAACTCACGCATAAGATTTGACATAAGCGCTATTGTCCCCAGTGCTACTCCCTTATACTGTGTAATAAATATACTGGACAAAGAATAATATCCGAATCCGGATCCTACGGCCATGCTCTCCGAAGCGCTCCAATCTTGCATAACCAGACTAAGGATTAAAGTACCTAACAAGGTGCCAACGATGGTTCCCAAAGGAACAAGAACGATGTTTAGGTTCACCCTTTTTAACGATAAAAGCAACTCACGGTCATAACCAATGGTAATTCCGACGAAAAACATCAAAACATAGAGAACATAGGTATTCCATTCATCCTTTAATAAATCAGAGGGGATTATATCCCACAGGCCCGAGAGAACGCCAACAGCAAAGAAAGCCAGAATAATCAAACTACCTTTCATACTTACTAAAGAATAGACCATAAATGAGCCATGAAAAAAATGCACTCCCAACTACTCCTGCCAAGGTTATCAAAAGAGCCTGCAAGCCCAATGTATCAAGGTTAGCAACTATTCTTGGATTTTGTCCCACTTCTCGTCCTAAGAGAAATAGCAGTGTAAAAATCACTATACGAATTAAATGACTCGTATGTTTAAGAATAGGAACGGACCGTAGCCCAATTCCTATTCCCACACCTAAAAGCATAATAAAAAAAACCGTAAGCATTAACCTAATTAATTTTGTCATTCGATTTGACTTCCAACAATGGAACAGGATAAAAATTATTTTTCGTTGGATCGAAGCTATTTCTTCCAACGGCCTGTAAGGCCTCTTTCGCCTTTCCCCATCTCCGTAGATCATAAAAACGTGTATTTTCTAAGGCAAACTCAACAATACGTTCGTGTTCAATGCGCTGCTTCACGTCAGTTGCAGAAAGATTCAAAGGGAGCGCGGGCATATCTGCACGTTGCCTTACTTGATTAACCAACGGAATGGCATCCGCAGGTCGGTTCCGCTCATTTAACGTTTCGGCAAGCAACAACAGAACATCCGCATACCGCATCAATGGCAGATTAACCGATGTTCTCGATTTGTTCAAATCTGTAAGCGTTTTTGGCAGGTATTTTCTAAAACTAGCGCGACCAGAACCTTTACCAAAAATCTCATCATAGCTATAACCGTAAACACCTCCTTGCTGAATATCATTAAAGAACGGATCTTCACAAAATACAGTCTGGTACATGCGTGAATCATAACGTCCTGTCGTAGCAATCTTTCCTTCTTTTCTAAATTCACTCAATAACATCTTACTGGGCAAAATTTCATCCCATCCCCCCAGCTCTCCTGTGGCAATCCATTTATGAAGCGCGGTTCGATAATTCGCACCATTTGCCGTATTATCCGTAAATTGAAGTTCAAAAATAGATTCCTTACTGTTTTTATTTGTTCCATCAAACATCGATAAGAAATTCTTTTCCAAACTATAACCGGACACAGCCTTGAAGGCAAGCTCTGCCTTAGCAAGCAATTCATCCTTTTTCGCTGTGTTCTCATAAGCCAAAGTCAGATAACTATAACCGAGATATGCATTTGCGGCCCCTTTTGTTGCACGTCCGATATTTACGGATTCCTGTTTTAACGGTAAATTTCCTACTGCTGCCTCCAAATCTTTTATAATAAAATCCCAAGCCTCCTCACGAGTAGACAAGGCTTTATTGATCTGACTCTCGCTTGTTATATATTGGTCGCGGATAATAATTTTCTCCCAGTTAAGGATTAATTTCAAATGATAATAGGCTCGCAAGAATCTCGCCTCTGCAATAATCTGTCCTTTCTTAGTAGCATCCATTTCAATAGCTGCGGTTTTCTCAATGACCTGATTTGCATAAGTTATCCCTTTATAAGCCTTGCTCCAATAGCTCGTAAATTGACTATTTCCATTCGTATAGGTAAAATTATAGAGTTCCACCCAGGTCTGATAGTTCAGCGCATCACTACCGATTTCACATATATCCTCACGATAAGCTTCCACAGGGAATTTTACCTCAGCAAACTCCCAGACATCTGTAGCCGCTTCCAATTGAGAATAAGCCGCTGCCAAACCCGCCTCAGCATCTTCTGCATTACGCCAAAAGTTTGTTGAAGTAAGTTTATCTGGGGAGGATAAATCCAATCTATCACTGCAGGATAAGGTTGTACTTAATGTACAAGCTATACAAATGATCCATCTAAGCGTATTTATATTCTTTTTCATTTTCTGTTTCTTTGATTTTTATACAATAAATTTTCAGGTCTTAAAATGTATATTGTACCCCTATTGAATAAGACTTGGTAAATGGAAAAATATAACGATCCACCCCGGTATTCAATACACTTGGCTTCGAATTCACACCCGATGGTGCAAATTCAGGATCAATTCCCTTATATTTTGTCCATGTATAGATATTTTGTCCACTAATGTAGAATCTCAAACTTTCGGAACGGATAGCATGCACCAGGTTTTTAGGCAAAGTATATCCGATTTGTACCTGACGAAGTCTAATAAAGTCACCCGATTCCAAAAACCGTGTTGACTCACGGCTATTTCCATTGGGATCCTGTAACACAGCACGAGGAATATCGGTATTCCGGTTACTTTCTGTCCAAGCATTTAAGGTACTGCTCAAAAAATTTGATCCTGAGCTCATCGCCTCAAAAAAGTAACGATTGCCATTATAGAGTTTATGTCCCCAGCCACTACCGATTAAAGCCGAAAAATCAAAACCTTTATAAGAAGCGCCAAGGTTTAACCCCACTTCCAATTTCGGTATTCCCGTACCACTGTATTTCTTATCCTCATCATCGATCACCCCATTTCCATCAACGTCAACAAAACGTATATCACCTGGCTTGGCATTTTCCTGTAACAATTTACCATCCTTATTCACGTACTTATTAACCTCTTCCATACTTTGGAAAATTCCATCCGTCTGGTATAGGAAAAACGCACCAATTGGATAACCTACACGTGTTTGGTTTGGAAAATGCTCCGTATCGAACTTCAAGCCATTCCCCAGCAGAATCTGATCTTCATTTGCTAAGCTTACCACCTTATTTTTCAAAGTAGATAGGTTTAAACCGATATCGTATTGGAAGTCATTTTTCCGATCCCCATACTTCAGTTCTAGTTCAAAACCTGAGTTTCTGATTTTACCAACATTTAATGTTGGATCTTCCAAGCCCGATGAGGGCGCCACTTTCTTGGTAATCAATAGATCATTTGTGGTTTTGATAAAATAGTTCACCGAACCTTTTAGCTTATTATTAAATAAACCAAAGTCGGCGCCTAAATTCTTCGATTCCGTCGTCTCCCAACTCAATAGACGATTTTCGAGTCCCATAGCGATACTTCCTGGCCAGGGATTACCACTTCCTCTCACATAGCCCATGTACAAATTATTATAGGTACTGATAAGTGCCTGATGATCATAATAACCCAATGCTACTTCATTTCCCAATTTCCCCCAGCTTGCCCGTAATTTCAGATTTGAAAGAAAAGTTTCCTTCGGAAAAAATGATTCTTCGTCAATTTTCCAGCCCAAAGCTATGGAGGGAAAATTTCCATAACGACTATCTTTACCAAATTTGGAGGACCCATCACGACGTAAGGTCAGCTGAACCAAGTAACGATTAGCGTAAGAATAATTGACACGGCCAAATATAGACATGCGGTTATAGTCATATTTGGTTCCATCGGCCGAAAACGTCCCCCCCTGACCTGAACTGATGGTCATAAAATTAGGATCCAAAAAGCCTTCTGCATTTTCTTTTGTTACCAAAGCACCGTTCTCTACTGAGTAAACAATCTTCTTACCCTCAACCCCCACATTATTCCAGTTTGACTCCTGCATGTTCAAAGAGGTTCCCAAGAGCCCATTAATGCTATGTTTACCAAATTCTCCTTTATAGTTCAAGAGATTATCAAAAACCTGTTCCTGCCAATAACTACGTCCCTCACTGTAGAATGGGTATTCATAGGGATTCTTCTCATCCGAAGCAAATGGTGGATAATGATAGTAGTTTTGTGTATTGATCGCGTTAAATGCATAGCTTGTCTTAAAACTCAGCCCTTTCATAATATCGACACTGACAAAAGCATTCCCTGCAAAATCCTGCTTTTTTGTCCAGCTTGTTTTAAAATGTTCGTCTGCCACGACATTCACATTATTCGGAATTCCACCCCAGTTCGTTAGACCAAACCCGCCTTTTTCTGACTCATCATAAACCGGAACCAAAGGTGAAATCATATAGGCTTCTTTAAGGCTAAAATTTGGGCCATGATACTTGGAATTCGTGTACGCCATATTTCCCTCCACGGTAAAAATATTCTTCTTCGTAGCCAATTTCATTCGGACATTCTCCTTTTTAAAATCGTTTGCTATGACGACTCCTTTATCGTTGCTTAAATTAGCGGAAAGCGAATAACGCGTATTGTCCTGCCCACCCCGAATAGCCAAACTGTTGGAAGTCGATAAGCCTTTGCGGAATACTTCATCCTGCCAATCCGTATTATGAGTCCCTGGATTGTTGATATAGTCGGGTAGCTTGACAGGTGTCGTCACGTACTTATTATATTCATCATACATTTGACGATGTACCTTCACGTAACCTTCGGCATCGAGGACTTTAAGTCTATTTGATGTTTGCGTTACATTCGTAAAACTATTGATATCAACAAGAATTTTACCGGCTTTACCTGCTTTCGTTGTCACAATAACAACACCGTTGGCAGCTACGGAGCCATATATTGCAGCTGCGGCACCATCTTTCAAGATCTCCATACTCTCAATATCATTGGGGTTTACGTTACTAATCGTCCCCGGAAAACCGTCAATAATATAAAGCGGATCATTGCTACCAAACGTATTAACCCCACGTATCTTAACCTGAACTCCTGCCCCAGCGATACCGCTATTCTTTTGCACATTTACTCCTGCGGCTACTCCTTGTAATGCTTCTGCCGGATTAGTTGTCGCACGCTTGGCAAGATCCTTTGTATTGATACTAGCGATCGCGCCGGTAACATCCGATTTTTTCAAGGTACCATATCCGATCACAACCACCTCTTCAAGTTCCTTATTGCTAGTCACTAAAGTAATTTTAACATCTTTCCCACTTTGAACTTCAATCTGCTGATTTTGATATCCAACGTAGCTGACTTGAAGTTGGTCCTTCATAGTGATATCTATGGAAAATTTTCCGGACAGATCTGTCGCTACGGTCTTCCCACTACTTAGTGCATGTATACTTACACCAGCCAATGCTTCTCCCTGTTGATTCAAAACCACACCTTTTATCTCACTTGTCTGCTGTTTATTTGCTTCTTTTCGTTTCAGTAGAATCCGTTTACCGGAAATATCATAGGCTATTACACTCCGTTGCAATGCATCTTTTAACAGTGCCTCCAGACTCGTTGCTTGTGCATCGAATGTAAGCGGAGTCTTAATGTCCACATCCGAATTACTAAACATAAATGAATAGCCATACTTCCTTTCAACAATTTCAATTAGAGATTTGAGAGTTGAAAGCTCCTTCTTATTCGCCATCTGCTGTGCATTTACGGCAAAGAAGGTCTGGCTGAGGAGTAAAAAACTCATCAGAATAGGTTTCTTTTTCATAATTTATGGTATATTTTTTAAGTAGTTTACATCATCAATTTGAGGTTATTATTTTTTTGAAACGATAACAACGGATTTTCCTGCAATCTTATAATGAATTGGCGTAATGACATTGATCAATTCCAAAATCTCCCGTAAGCTTTCGGTTTTAACTTTGAAGGTATAACGGCGGCCAGTATCTAGGCCTTTCCAATCAATATCCACTCCATACCAGCGCTCTAACTTTTTCAAAACCAAATCCAACGGTTCATTTTCAAAATCTAATTCTTCAGACTTCCACATACTGTATTGTACTGCATCTTTCTGCCCTACACGCGTATATTTGCCAGTGGTTTTATCCAATTGGATCCAATTATTTGGCAACAACTCGCCTACAAGTTTTCCCTCTTTATCATTTATCGCAACTTTTCCCCGCAATAAAGAAACTTCTATCTTTGTATCATCAGGATAAGCGGAAACATCAAAAGCTGTTCCCTTAACAACAACATCGAGATGGGAAGTTTGTACAACAAAAGGAAGATTCTCTTTTTTTACCACATCAAAAAAAGCCTCGCCTTCCAGCTCAACTTTTCGGTCATACTGATTAAATGCCTGTGTATAAGTAAGCCTAGTCCCTGCATTCAACCATGCTTTGGAACCATCTGGGAGAGTAATCGAAGACTTCTGTCCGGGCGCCGTATAAACAATTGTATGTTCTTCTAAGGATTTTTTTAGTGCAATATTTGCCTGAATAAAATAGGCTCCCACAAGACCAAGCATAAAAATGAGAATAGCGGCAATACTACCTAACCACAAAAAACGACGACGTTCAAATGAAATAGTCCTAACAACAGGGACTATACGTTCTTGAATCCTTTCCCATATTTTCGTACGATTTAACCGATCGATGCTGATAGCTGGTTCATGGAGGTGCTTCCACTCCGCTTTTAACTGCAAAAGATAATGACGATGCTCCTCATCTGCCATGAGCCAAGCATCAATACGATCATTTTCTTCTACATCACTTTCTTTCCTTAAATATCGGACAAGTTCTTCCAGCGACGGCTTATAATTGTTATTCATCATTTTGGGTTTACGACAAATAGACACCTAAGCTGAACAAAACCCCTAAACGATTTTTATCTTTTTTTTAAAAATTTAGGAAAGCACCGGTATACTAGCTCCACACATAGCTAATACCAATAAAATCGAATCAGGATAAAGAATCTGGTATCGCTCAAGAATATGTATTCTTATTTTTTTTAAGGCTATTGACATTTGATTCTCTACCGTTTTTATTGATATTTTAAGCTCCTGTGAGACTTGCTGGTAAGTCTTCTGTTCTTCTTTGCAATACTGATAAATGAGCCTACATTTTTCAGGTAATCTTTCAATTGCCTCATGGTAGACCAAAGCAAATTCTTCCATATTGACACACTCTTCCGCTTCTTGGCGGATTATTTCCTCTTTAAACCAACGTTCTAGATGGGCTGAACGTGTACTTTCGTTTCGAAGAGCATTTAGCACGCGATTGCGAGACGCTCGATAGAGATAAGTCTTTACATGAAAAATATGTATTTGTCCTCTGTCCTCCCACAATTTTACGAATACATCCTGTAGACAATCTTCAATTAACTGAATATCGCGAGTGTAATACCCCAAGAAATGACAGAGCTCATCAAAATAATGATGAAACACCTCCTTAAGTGCTTCTTCAGTAATCAGCAGTTCATCAATTGGGTTATTTTTATTCATTTATTAGGTTTTGGGACTAAGCTATAAAATAAAACAGGATTTACAAAAAAAGCAAGTGTGATCATCTTAACATATTTTGCACGGATTTTCACCTTATTTTATAAAATCGTTCCCCAAATTCCAGCATAGGCTTCAAAAAAAAGACCCGCCGTTGGCAGGTCTTTTTTTTGAATATAGCACACTAATAGCGAAACTCTTTCACCACTTCAATGGCATATTTTACATTGTCAAAAGGAATATCCGGCATAATACCGTGCCCCAAGTTGAAAATAAAGCCATTTTCGCCTCTCATGCGTTCAAATAAGTCTATGATTTTCTTTTTGATCACAGATTTATCGGCGTATAGAACAAATGGATCCAAATTCCCTTGGACAGCAATACCTTGTGGCAGAGATTGCTTCATATTTTTTAAATCTGCATTCCAATCGATAGAGACAACATCAGGTTGCGCTTCGACCATCATTGGTGCAAAAACAGAAGATCCTTTACAAAAGGAAATGACTGGAATATCCTTACGATTCAACTTAGCGATAATCTGCTTATTATAATAATGTGAAAAATCACGGTAATCATTCCACGACAAGGCCAAGGCCCAGCTATCAAATAATTGAATCGCATTTACCCCAGCAGCAATCTGCATGTTCAGATATTCAACCGTTACATCAGCGATCTTTTGAAGAATCATATGCGCCAATTCAGGTTGATTATTCAACATCAACTTAGTCAGCTTAAAATCTTTTGAAGATCCACCCTCAACCAAATAACTCAAGATTGTAAATGGAGCTCCTGCAAATCCGATTAGGGGAATACGATTATCAAGACGCTGCTGGATTACTTTGATGGCATCAGCGACATACTGCAATTTATCCAAACAATCGGTGGACAAAGCTTCTGCATCCTTTACAGAACGAACTGGATTAGAAAAACGAGGACCAACACCTTGCTCAAAGGATAGATCTCCTCCCATCGCTTCAGCCGTAACTAAAATATCAGAGAATAAAATAGCAGCATCAATGCCTAGCAAATCTACCGGGAGCATAGTAACATCCGCAGCAATTTCTGGTGTTTTGCACATCTCCAAAAAGGAATATTTATTCTTGATATCCCAGTATTCCTTCATAAAGCGTCCAGCTTGACGCATCATCCACACAGGAGGTCTTTCCGTTTGCTGCGAAAATGCAGCTCTAATCAATAAGTCGTTTTGTAAAGTAGTACTCACTATAAATGTTTTGAAATTTCGTTTTCTATTTTTGTAATAATGCTGTTCTGTCTAGCCGTCAGATGTAACTTATTGGCAACATCTGTATAAGCTCTAGCTCTTTCATAATCCAACTTTCGCAATGCTATATTTGCCAAATTAATCATAACCATACCCTTTTCATTATCTTTTTTCCAAGGCAGACGCGAAGCTAGCTGAAAATGATATTCAGCCTCATCGACACGTTCCTCTTTAAGCGCAATATTTCCCATCATAAATTCATAGAAATTGCGTCTGCCTTTACGAAGTGCATCCGGATTCTTTATCTCAGCTAGCAAGCTTTTTGTCTTTTCATAATCTTGCCTATGAAAAGCCTGCGTTGCCAAAAAAACGGACCCTTCTCTAAAATGACTCCAAATCAAGTAGCCTATCCCACCTGCTATCAGCACAGAAGTTTGATAATGCCCCTGGTATAAGCCATAACCCAAAAATAATGCAGCAATAAAAATAACGGCTATTCTAGCCCTGATTGTCATCATCTCTTTCTACCTATGCGTTATTGTCGGTAAACTTATAACCAACACCTCTGATAGAATGGAAATAAATCGGATGCTTTTGATCTGGTTCGAAATACTTTCGGAAGGTTAAGATAAAATTGTCGATGGTACGTGTAGATGGGTAAACATCATAATTCCATACGGTCTCTAATATTTGTTCCCGTGATACAGCCTCATTACGTCGTTCAATCAACAGCTTCAACAACATGGTTTCTTTCTTTGTCAAAGAGGTGATAGTACCATCTGCATGATGTAGCTCATACGAATTAAAATAGATCGTTTTATCACCAATTTGATAAGAATTTAGTTCTTTCAAATCGTCTGGTTTCATGCCACGACGCACCAAATTTCCAACACGAAGGATCAGTTCCTCCAAGTTGAAAGGTTTTACCAAATAGTCATCAGCTCCCTTCTTAAGACCTGTAATTCGATCCTCGCTGCTATTTTTCGCCGTTAAAAACATGATAGGAACTTCAGTGTTTTGCAGTCGAATAGTTTCAGCCACTTGGAATCCATCAATTTCCGGAATCATCACATCTAAAACCACCAAGTTGAATCGTTCTTCCTTGAATACTTTTAATGCTTTTTTTCCGTCAGTAGCCGTAGTAACACGGTAACCTTCCATTTCGAGATTCAACTTGATAGCTTCTAACAAGTGTTCTTCATCTTCGACAAGTAATATTCTTTGTTTACTTTGCATTTCTTTCAAATGTTACTTCAAAAATACTCCCTTTAGGAGTGTTATCTTTAACTTTTATGGTCGCGTCGTGTTTCTGCAACACAGTTTTCACGATATATAACCCCAAACCTGTACCTTTGGTTTTCCGTGTCGCTTCACTACCCACGCGATAAAACTTATTAAAGATAAGTTTTTTCTCCTCATCACTGATACCGATACCATGGTCAGCAACAGAAAAAATTATTTTATTATTCTCCGTATATAATTTCACATCCACCATAGCACAAGCCGGTGAATACTTAATAGCATTTTCAATTAGATTGGTAACTACATTACTTATCGCAAACTTATCAGCATGAATAATAATATCCGCTTCCAAATAAGGTTTCAAAACTTGCGAACTACAAGAATTCTTTTGAAGTCTATCAACGATCTGCTCTACCAAAGAAGTAAAATTAAAATCTTCTTTCGGCATACTGTAATTGCGGCTGTCCAATTTGGTGGTCATCAATACATTTTCCACTAAATCATCTAAACGTTCAATATCCTTTAGTGAATTCCTCAAAAATGTCTGCTGCTGTTCCTTATCCAGATCGCGTCTCAAAATCGTTTGAATATACAATTTGACAGAAGCCAACGGTGATTTCAGTTCGTGTGTAATAGCCAAAAGAAAATTCTGCTGTTGCTGTAATAATTTTTGTTCTCTTTCAACCAGTCGCTTCAAGCGCCATGCTCCCCATAAAAAGATAATCAAAAAGAATATTCCTTCTCCTATAATCATGTTCTTTTTACTCGGGTCAAAGCGAATAAACATCACTCCCCACCATATCAGTTGCATAACCGCGTAGAACAATAGAAAATAAAAGAGTAACAGCGCTTTCTTCATGTGACAAAAATAGGTATTCACCCATGTATTCGGAAATATCCGAAGGATTATGACACAAAGAAGAAAATTAACCGATTCGCAATAAGACTAAAATCACCAAACAGTCATATAAACCATCGGAGACCCGATATCGATAAAAGTAACCTTTAATTTCATCACTAGGTAACCTAACTGACTTGGAATTTCAGGTTAATTTGTTTTAATTTTGCATATGTTTAATCACGAGAAAAAAGACATTTTCTTCGACCTCGATCATACAATATGGGATTTCGATAAAAATGCCGAAGAAAGTCTGCACGAGCTATATTTTAAATACAAGTTTGATCACTTGTTCAACCAAGATTCATCCACTCGTTTTATAGAAACTTATACGATTAATAATCATCGACTTTGGGGACTCTATCATCACGGAAAGATCTCAAAACCGGAATTAAGGAAAGCACGGTTTGCAGATACATTTACCGAACTCGGTGTGGATCCTGAATTATTTCCAGAGGAATTTGAACTGGAATATCTCGCTATCTGCCCCCAGAAAACAAACCTGTTTCCCCACGCACATGAAACGCTAACTTATTTAGGTAACAGATACAATCTTCACTTGATATCTAATGGTTTTAAAGAGGCTTGTGAGACCAAACTGGAAAAGAGCAACCTAAAAAAATATTTCAAAAATATTTTTATTTCGGAGGTCATCGGTGTGAACAAACCCGATCCCCGAATATTTGAGTTTGCTATGACGACTGCTCAAGCACAGGCGCATCAATCACTGATGATTGGAGACAACCTTGATGCAGACATCCGTGGAGCTGTAAATGTAGGCATGGATGCCATTTTCTTTAATCCAAATGTCATCGAAAAACCAGCAGACGTATCTCATATGATCATCGATTTAAAAGAACTGCAATCGATACTATAGAAAATAGAAAAAGCAGCTTAAAGCTGCTTTTTCTATTTTAGAACCTTTACGGTAATATTCTTAAACCAGACATCATTTCCGTGATCCTGAAGACCGATAAGTCCTGATTTGCTATCCCCACCAACATGACTCAACAATTCAAAAGCTAGAGGCCATTTCTCTTCGCTGAATTTACTTTTTTGCAATAGATCGATCCACGACTTATCCCATAAAGTATATTCCACAACCTTTACACCGTTTTGAAAATGCTCTACCTTGCCATTGTTTACTCTGATCTTAACCTTATTCCACTCGCCATACGGTTTACCATTCTGTGGCTTGGCAGGAATCATATCATACAATGAAGTCGATTTACGGTTTCCATCTACCCCCATTTTAGCATCAGGGTGGTTTTCATTGTCCAAGACTTGGCACTCTGGAGACGAGATATAAATCGGTTGCCCTTCAACTTCTTTTGCTAAAAAGAAAATACCTGAGTTTGCTCCTTTAGCAACTTTCCACTCCAATTCCAATTCGAAATTCTTGAAATCATGTGCAAAGACCAAATCTCCGCCTTCTTCTTTACCAACATTGGCTTGGCTGTCAAATTTGATCGCTCCTTCATTAATTACCCATCTTTTGGGGACCACAGTCTTGTCGTAGCCTCTCCATCCTTCCATAGAAGTACCATCAAAAATAACATAAGCACCAGCTTTATTCTTTTTAAATTTCTTGATATCTACACGTGGTAAATCTAAGATTTTGTAAGCAGGAACCTCTTTTTTGGCTTGCGCTACGGCCGTATTAAGATGTGCTGAAAAAGCAATCACCGACACCGCAAGAACTGTTTTTAATAACTTCATTCTTTTTAGTTTTAGGTTTGTTTTAAAATTAAATTTAAGCATTTGGGCTTATAAAGAGGAATATTTTTTAATATTCCTCTCCGCCACCCATTTCATTTGTATTTGACACTTTCTTTTTTGATTTGTTTAAATCTTGGCTACCGAATCTGTAAGAAAGTGATAGTGTGAACATTCTCTTCATCCAACGATGCTCAAAATTAGAACTTAATTGCGGTGTTTCAGTAAAGCCCTGCATTTTTCGTGTGTTAAATACATCCCTGACATTAAACATGATAGACGCTTTCTTATTTAGCACATCTTTTTTCAAAGCTATGTCAACACCTTTCATTGCATTCATCTTTCCTTGTGCCATCACCCGTGAGGAATTATATTCGCCACGAACCTGAGCGGAGAACGTTGGCGTGAAACGATAATTAGCCGTTAAGTTGGTATTGTATGCAAATCCATTGGACGCTTTAACGTTATAAGCCTCATTAGCCTTATAATTAATATTGATTAGATTAAGATTGAATGTAAAATCAAAGTCCTTTGTTGCATTGACTTTAGAAATAAATTCAAATCCGGAGAGATTTCTGCTTGTCAAGTTTTCCCATCTACTATAGGTTACGCTACTCAATGTGTCAACAAAATAAACATAAGGCTGCATCACCTCACTTGTATGATTAAAATATGCCGAGGAAATCAAATTCACCTTCCCAAAGGTTTTGGCAAAACTAAGTTCAAATCCGTGCACGTCCTCGGGTTTCAGATTTGGATTCCCCTGTCGTCTGTTCATATCATCCGACACATTCAAAAATGGGTTAACTTGCCAGCCTCTCGCACGCTGCACCCGTCTAGAATAACTCAATTGAATCTTATCCCCATCTTCACCTACATTATAGGTCAAAAATACGGTAGGGTATAACCTAAAGAAATCTTGTTTTGCTTTCGTCTCCTTATCGGCCACATCCGGATCTTTTGAAAAATAGGTAGAACTCAGGTTAAACTGTTCTGCACGTAGACCGACTTGATAACCGATCTTATCCGACAGTTTGCCCTGATAATTTGCATATAAGGCATGAACAGTAGAAGTAAAATCAAAGTCATTGCTGATACCGTAGTCTGTTAAATATTTCCCACTGGTAACAGCCAAAGTATCTGAAAGCTGGGTATCAAATGATTTCCTGATCTGAGAGCGATAGCCGGCCTCAAACTTACTATCTTCCGAGAAAGGTAAAACATAATCTGCCTGGATATTTATATTTTTTCCATCTTCTGAGCTCACATTATTCCGGCCCGTACTGGGAGTTCCAGAATCAAATTGCTGTAAAAAAACATTCGTACCATCTTCTTTATCCCTTCCATAACTCGCATTTGCCGTGAGTTCCTCTCCAGACCTTTTAAATTGATGTCTAAAGTCCATCGTAAACTCGTAGCCCAAATCATCTTCGAGCTGTCTAGAGGTTCTTGTACTCGTACCAGATAAGGTTGGGTGATTAATATAACGATACCATAAGTCCTCTCCACGATTATTATCCCTTACGCTAACATTACCAGAAAGACTCAATGAAGTCTTATCGGAAAGATTATAATCCACTCCAGCTTTTATCGTATGGCTATTACCTTTTCTTGACGATTCAGAATTATTCGATATCTGGCTATTATTGTTTTTAAATATGTTATCCACTGCGCCACTTCCGACCATATTGCGCTTGTTGAAATTATAAGATCCAAAATAATTAAACTTCCGGTCTCGATAATTCAAAGTCAATCCGGCCATATAATTATCATACGACCCAGCAGAAGTATTTACAGATCCATTTAATCCAGTCCTCACATTTTTCTTAAGAACAATATTGATTATCCCTGTCTGACCTTCCGCATCATATTTAGAGGATGGGTTGGTAATAACCTCAACTTTATCGATTGAATTGGCTGGTAGACTTTGTAGCAAAGAATTAACATCACTCCCAGCGAGGGCTGATTCCCGCCCATCAATCAGGATCTTCACACTACTTGATCCACGCAAACTGACCGATCCGTCCTGATCAACTTGCAAAGTGGGAACATTCGCGAGCACATCCGTTGCTGTCCCACCCGCACTCACCAGACTCTCCCCTACATTAAAGGTTTTACGGTCTATACCGATTTGCATTGCCGGAGCTCTCGCCTCGATAACAACTTCATTCAGTAAATTACCAGTAGATTTCAAAGCAATTCGACCCAGATCTTTGCTTTTAGTAGCAACAACCTCCACACCTTCGATAGTTTGTGTCTCGTAACCGATATAAGTAATACGAACATTATATTTGCCAGGTTTAATATCAGATAACAAAAGAAATCCTTGATCCACGGACTGAGCGCCTTTAACAAGGGCATTATTGCTGGCATCCAAAAGTGCGGCACTAGCCGATGAAATAGGTTTAGAAGTTTCGCTATCGACTAAAATAGCTTTGATCTGGCCTGTTTGAGCAAAAAGAACAAAAGGCAAAAAGAATAAAAATAAGAAAGATTTAAACGATTTAGCGTTAAAAAACATGCTTCAGCTTAGTTTATAGTTATAGTGCAAAGAAAACTAAAACTTATAGACAAAATTGAAGCGTAACCATATTATTACGGTAACAAAAGAATGGCAAATTACTCCACAGAGACCGTTAATCCTTCCGCTTTCAGGATCTTACGATAGATTTCCATTTCTGTATAGGTCCCCTCCAATACAGCACATTTACCTTCGGTATGAACCTTCCAGGCAATCTTCTCAGCTTGCTTCTCTGTATATTGCAAATGGTAGATGAGACAATGAATCACATGTTCAAACGTATTGGTTTCATCATTCCACAAAATGAGTCGATTAGACTCTTTCACAGAGGCTAATATCTCTTCTAACGTAAAGGTTTCTTCAGCAGTTTGGGTACCCATGCTGCAAAAATAGAATATTTTTTTCTAAATTAACGATAATATAAAAGGGAAGAATACAATCAATTAGCGGAATTTATTATGTTACAGTCAAAAATTGCTGGAATTGGCTATTATGTTCCAAAAAACGTATATACCAATAACGACCTCACACGCTTTATGGATACCAGTGACGAATGGATTCAGGAACGGACAGGTATTAAAGAGCGTAGATATGCAGACCGAATCGGCGAAACCACCACCACGATGGGGGTCGAAGCTGCTAAAATTGCTATCGAGCGCGCGCATATTACAAATGAAGAGGTAGATTTTATCATCTTTGCAACCTTATCGCCGGATTATTACTTCCCGGGCTGCGCGGTCTTACTCCAACGAGAAATGGGAATGAAAGAGGTGGGAGCGCTGGATATTAGAAACCAATGTTCAGGCTTCATATATGCCCTGTCCATCGCAGATCAATTTGTCAAAACGGGAATGTATAAAAATGTGCTTGTTGTAGGATCTGAAAAACACTCTTTTGCACTCGATTTTTCCACCAGGGGCCGTGCAGTCTCCGTTATCTTTGGTGATGGAGCAGGAGCCGTAGTTGTGCAGCCGACAGCGGAAGATGGCAGAGGGATTCTGAGTACCCATCTACATTCAGATGGAGCCGACGCCGAAAAGCTTGCTATGTATTACCCCGGTGCATCCAGTGGAATTTGGCTGGATAAAATGCCCGATTGGCCGGATCAGGAATTGGGAGGACTATTGATGACCAAGGAGATGCTTGAAGATGGGACTGCATTTCCAAATATGGATGGACAAGCCGTTTTCAAAAAAGCTGTTGTCAAATTTCCGGAGGTCATTCATGAAGCGCTAGCAAAAAATAATTTAAAAACCAGTGATATCGATTTATTGATTCCACATCAGGCCAATCTGCGCATTTCACAATTTGTACAGAAAACACTCGGATTAAGGGAGGATCAAGTATTCAACAATATCCAAAAATATGGGAACACAACTGCCGCCTCTATACCGATCGCTTTATGCGAGGCTTGGGAAGAAGGAAAGATTAAAGAGGGTGATCTCGTATGTTTGGCAGCTTTTGGAGCAGGATTTACATGGGGTTCAGCCTTGATTCGATGGTAGAAGCTCCCCCAATAAAAAAGGTGCTAATCGTATGATAAGCACCTTTTTTTTGTTCTTCAGAATAAAAAATTATCCGTTTGATAATGCTGCTGCACCAGATACAATCTCCGTCAATTCTGTTGTAATTGCAGCTTGACGTGCCTGGTTGTAAGATAGCTTAAGTGATTTTATTAAGTCACCAGCATTCTCTGTAGCTTTATCCATTGCCGTCATACGTGCTCCATGCTCAGAAGCATTCGAGTCTAAAACAGCTTTGTATAATTGAATCTTGATTGCTTTAGGAATCAATTCCTCGATAATCTTCTCTTTGGAAGGCTCGATGATATAATCCACCTCAGCTTCTATTTTTGCTTTATGCGTATGTTGTTTGTTTTCCTCCGCAGGTAATAATGGTAAAATCTGCTCGGCAGTCAGCTCTTGAACTGCTGCATTTTTGAACTGATTATAAACCACTTCAACACGATCAAAATTACCTTCTTTGAATTGTTCCATGATAAATTCAGTCACCACAGATACAGAACCAAAATTTAAATCAGAAAACAAATCAGAGTGATTAGCTACCACATTGAAGTTACGTTTCGAATAGAAGTCATAACCCTTTTTACCAATACCAATGATACTCAAATTACCCTTTGCATGTTGCTCGGCATATTTGTTGAAGATCAAGTTATTAGTCGTTTTGATAACATTTGCGTTGAATGCTCCAGCCAAACCTCTATTAGAAGAAACAACAACGATCAATACCTTATTTGGCTCGCGATCCACTGTAAAAGGAGAGTTACTTCCCTCAACACTCGCAGAAACATCCGCCAAAATATCTCTTAGTTTATTCGCATATGGGCGCAATTGTAAGATAGCGTTAGTAGCGCGCTTCAATTTAGCAGCCGAAACCATTTTCATAGCTTTCGTGATCTGCTGTGTTGATGATACCGAGGTAATCCGGTTTCTTACTTCTTTTAAATTTGCCATATTTGTTTTAAGTATTAAGTACCTAGTATTGAGTATCGAGCCTGGTCAATAGACTCAATACCAAATACTCATTACTATTAATATTTTGATGCTAAATCCTTAGCTACTGTTTCTAACACTGCAGTTAATTCATCGGAGAACTTATTAGCTTTAAAAGCTGACAATACTTCTGGATGACGTTGTTCCAAATGCGTTAAGAATTCTTCTTCAAATTCTCTCACTTTGTTTACAGGAACATTACGCAATAAACCTTTGGTTCCGATATAAATGATCGCCACTTGCTTCTCAACAGAAACCGGAGAGTATTGACCTTGTTTCAAGATCTCAACGTTACGAACACCTTTATCCAAAACAGATTTAGTAGCAGCATCTAGATCAGAACCGAATTTCGCAAAAGCTTCCAATTCACGGTACTGAGCTTGATCTAACTTTAATGTACCAGATACTTTTTTCATCGGTTTGATCTGCGCATTACCACCTACACGAGATACAGAGATACCTACGTTGATCGCTGGACGAATACCTGCGTTAAACAAGTTAGACTCCAAGAAGATCTGACCATCTGTAATTGAAATTACGTTGGTTGGGATATACGCTGAAACGTCACCAGCTTGGGTTTCAATGATCGGAAGCGCAGTTAATGAACCACCACCTTTCACCAAGTGTTTGATAGACTCAGGTAGATCATTCATGTTGCGTGCGATATCATCTGAAGAGTTGATTTTCGCTGCACGCTCCAACAAACGGCTGTGTAGATAAAATACGTCACCTGGGTATGCTTCGCGGCCCGGTGGGCGACGTAACAATAATGAAACCTCACGGTAAGCTACCGCTTGTTTAGACAAATCATCATAAACGATCAATGCTGGACGACCAGTATCACGGAAAAACTCTCCGATAGCAGCACCTGCCATTGGCGCATAGAACTGAAGTGGAGCAGGGTCAGCAGCAGATGCAGCAACTACTACTGTATAAGCCATAGCACCTCTTTCCTCCAATGTACGCACGATATTCGCAACTGTAGAATTCTTTTGACCTACGGCAACGTAGATACAAAATACAGGTTCTCCTGCATCATAGAATTCTTTTTGGTTCAAGATTGTATCGATACAAACAGCTGTTTTACCTGTTTGACGGTCACCAATAACCAACTCACGTTGACCACGACCAACTGGAATCATCGCATCGATCGCTTTGATACCTGTTTGTAATGGCTCAGTTACGGGTTGACGGTAGATAACACCTGGAGCTTTACGCTCGATAGGCATTTCATACAAATCACCTTGAATAGGTCCTTTACCATCGATTGGTTGACCTAAAGTATTTACAACACGTCCCAACAAGCCTTCACCAACTTTGATGGATGCAATACGGTTGGTACGTTTAATAGTATCTCCTTCTTTGATCTCATCAGAAGGACCTAAAAGTACAACACCAACGTTGTCTTCTTCTAAGTTTAATACAATACCTTGTAATCCGTTATCAAATTCAACCAACTCACCGGACTGAACTTTAGTTAAGCCGTAAATACGAGCAATACCGTCACCTACAGCAAGTACGGTACCCACTTCCTCTAGTTCGGCTTCTGATTTAAAGCCCGACAATTGCTCTCTTAGAATTGCCGAAACTTCATCTGGTCTTACCTCTATCATTTTAATTATTATAAGGGGTTTTTTGATTTATTTTACTTCAAGTATCAGAACAAATTAATTATTCTGATTCAAATATCTTTCCAATTTATTCAACTTACCAGCAATACTTGCATCAATTTGGCGATCGCCGATATTGACTACAAATCCACCGATCAAACTATGATCAACTTTATTGATCAATATCACTTGAGCGTTGGTTTCTTTCGCAAGTACATCTTTCATCGCTGCCAAATTAGCTTCAGAAAGCGGCGCTGCAGATGTAACTGTAGCTTTCACAATTCCTTTTACCTCGTTATACTCACGAATAAATTCTTGAGCAGTGGCATATACAATCTCGCCACGACCTTTGTTGATCATGATCTTAAAGAATGCCAAGATATTTGGATTGATCTTATCTTTAAATAGCGCATCCAATATGTTTTTCTTCTTGTCCAAAGGAACAATAGGATTGGCAAAAACTGCTTGCAATTCTGTACTGGATTTTAAAACAGCAATGAATGAATCCATATCCGCCTTCATTGTTTCCAGTGAGCCTTGCTCGCTAGCCAAGTCAATTAATGACTTAGCATATCTTGATGCTACTTTAAATACTGACATAATTCTATTTCGTAATTTGAGTGACCGGATTAGTTCAATTTAACGTCATTAAGCAAATCTGCTACTAGCGCCTCTTGCTTTCCTTGGTCCTCAAATTCTTTGTTTAACACTTTACGAGCGATATCCAAAGACAAAGAAGAAACTTGATTTTTAACCTCAGCCAAAGCTTTGTTCTTTTGTTCGTTGATCTCGATTTTTGCTTGTGCAATCAATTTTGCACCTTCAGCCTGTGCCTGAGTTTTTGCCTCAGCTACAATCTTATCTTTAAGTTCTTTTGCTTCCTTAAGGATAACATCGCGTTCTGCGCGCGCCTCTTTTAGTAATTGTTCGTTCTCATTTGTTAAACGAGCCATTTCTAATTTAGCTTTTTCGGCAGCCTCCAAAGCACTTGCAATACCTTTTTCACGTTCGTCTAGGGCATCAACAATTGGTTTCCATGCGAATTTACCTAATAAAAAGATAATAACCACAAGGACGATGACCATCCAAAAAAACAAACCGTACGAAAACGAATGTATTAATTTATCCATTGTTATACTATATAATGATAATTCTTATTTTTTAAGATTCAGGAATAATATAACCTGCAACCAACCGTTGCAGGTTATACCATAAAACCGTTGTGACTATTTACCTAATAATAAAGCACCGAATGCTAAACCTTCAAGTAAGGCACCAATGATAATCATTGCAGTTTGGATTTTAGATGCTGCTTCTGGTTGACGAGCGATAGCTTCCATTGCAGAACCACCAATTTTACCTAAACCTAAACCTGCACCGATAACGATTAAACCGGCTCCAATTAAATTGTACATAATGTATGATTTGAATAATTAAAAAATTTACTAATTAATGATCGTGATGCTCTTCAACAGCCATACCGATAAACAGGGATGACAACATCGTAAAAATAAACGCTTGTAAGAAAGCAACCAATAATTCAATAACCATCAAAAAGATTGTTAAGAACATGGAAACACCAATACTACCTACTACCGTCAATTGATGCTGCAATAAATAAACAATTGCGATCAATCCCATAACGACAGTGTGACCAGCGGTGATATTTGCAAACAAACGCACCATCAATGAAAATGGCTTTGTAAACAATCCCAACACCTCAATTGGTGCTAAAACAAATTTAAATGGAACTGGAACACCTGGCATCCAGAAAATATGCTTCCAATAATTTGCATTTGCTTTGATATTTACAATTAGGAATGTAAAAAGAGCCAAACATAAAGTTACTGTAATGTTTCCTGTAACGTTAAACCCTAGTGGCGTCAAACCAACCAAGTTTAAAATCCAGATCAAAAAGAATACAGACAATAAATAAGGCATGAATTCCTTGTAACGATGACCAATGTTTGGAATAGCCATCTCGTCACGCACGTAGATAACCAAAGGCTCCAATACACGACCAACACCTTTAGGCAAATTGTTAGCCCCTTTTTTATAAGTTTTAGCCAAACTGATAAATGCCCAGAACATTAAAAACGCTGCCAAAAACAAACCGACAACACTTTTAGTGATCGAAAAATCCAAAGGCATCGCTACAGATGGATGAAAATCTGTTGCTTCATGAATTTCATGAGAACCAATCACATAAGAAGTTTCAAATTCCTTTTTAGCTTCTTTTCCGTCCTCATTTATAGTCATAACATAACTACCATCAGCATTTTTACGATACTCATGACCAGTCAAATTACCAGCAGCATCAGTTTTATAAATTTTCCCCTGGTATAATGCATAATATTGACCATCAACCTCAGCAACCTTATTGCCATGATCAAATGCCGAAGCCATAAAAACTTTCAAGCCGTTATCAATCAAAATGACGGGTAATGAAAAACCATAGTGTTTACCTGTCTCTTCATCCGAAAAGAAGCTAAAATAATAATCATCTTGTAAGTGATGCTCAATATGGCTATTGATTTCCTCAGCCTGCGATTTTTCTCCGTGTGCATCCTCATTCGCCTTTGTTAAAAATGGCGCAACTGCAAACAGAATAACTGCTAAAAATTGAAGTGTTCTTTTAAGACTCACGATACTACTATTATGTTATTTAAAATTTTTTGCGAAAATACTACATATAAAGCACAAAAGCTACTTTAATATTACATTTTTTTGAAAAAACTATCGTTTTCTCCCTTAGGATTTGTTTAAAGCCTTATAAGCAAATACAACATCGTAAAAAAGGAATAAAACGACAACGATCAAATAGTTATATTTTAAAATATCAGCCTGCGGTTTTGCCAGCCCATTATGGATAAATAAATAATTTAGGACAAACTTTAACGTCAATAATCCTAAAAAAACAAAACCGACATATTGCGGAAATTGCTGCGAACAGTAGCTTATTCCCACCATGATGATGATGGATAAAATTAATTGAAAAATATAAATCTCGTACAGCGGAAAACCCAGATCGTCTAACTGATGTATTCCATCAAAAGATTTTAACAAAAAGAAATGAACGGCAAAAATCAATACCGCAACAAAAAATAAAATAAGAACCTGCTTTATATATACTATCATCTATCGTTTAATCGATTCACTTGCCTAATGACTTGATATAGAGAAACTCCAATCCCTCCAAGGGTACAGATCTTCATCCATAGTTGGTTCTCCGCATGAAACTTATCGTCCAGCCAATCCCCCAATAAATAAAATACGTAAATGGTAAAAACCATCTGGGTTGAAATAGTCGTCAGCACAAGCCACTTGTTAGGATCTTTCTTGTCTTCCATAAGCAATCTTAAGGTTATCAATGGGCTTTCAACAAACTATATCACACAATTTGTTACAAATATACGCTATAAATTTTTATTGCCTACAATCCCAAAACTTTTTGTCCAATTTTAATATCTGGATAGTCAATATCCGCACCCAAAAGCATCTTAAGTTCCGATGATGATTTATCAGGGTTTGCACGTATCACACCAAGAATACGATCCAACTTCTCCTGCTCGATCAACTCTGTCGCTTCCACTTCCGTGCCAACAAAGTTAATTAAATGTCCATAAATTGTACCGGCAACCATCCCGCGCTTACCCGCTATATCAGCAATGCTCATCCCTTCTTTAAACATTTCTAGGGAAATTTCTTTTGTATCCAACTTCTTAGGACCTTCCTCATCCGCACTTTGCGCTGCCAGTTCATCTTTTTCTCTGGTTTTCGCGCTGGCTGCAACATCAAGCATAGCCGTTTGAAAATCATCCCGTTTTGAAAGCGTTTCCGCAATGAGCAAACAGTGCTGTAACTGCTCGCGCTTTCGTTTGTAATCAAGCAATAATGCTTTTAATTCGTCAATGTATTTCTTTGTACGTTTTCGTATCTGATACTCTTCAATATGTTTGGTTAAAGCCTCAATCAGATCTACATCCATTTTCGGTAAAAACCAATTGACCGCCGCAGTAGAACGTTCACAGATTACGTCATAATCGATCGCGTTTTTATCCCGCAACAAATCATACAGTACAATAATAAACTTATGTGCAACTTTCTCTTGGGTCTGAAGGTGCTTGACTAATTGTTGAAAAAATAATACGGCTTGTTCCTTTCCATCAATATTACGCTCTTCAAGTGATTTCAGTAACTCCGAAGTCTCGGCCAATAGACCGTCCCAACGGAAACCGTGCATTAAAATCTGGCCAAGATAATTCCTTTGGCATTGCTCCAGAACCTCATTGACATCAGCCTGCCCTTGAGCACGCTGCGCAAATTCGACAACTTGGTAATCTGTACGAATGGCATAAGAGGGGATAATCGATTTTAATACAAGTCCATCTAAACTCGTTAAACGGCTCAATGCAACGTACACCTGTCCCGCGGCAAATGAGGTTCCCGCGTCAATGATCGCTTTTTGAAAAGTTAAACCCTGGCTTTTATGAATAGTGATAGCCCAAGCGAGTCGAAGTGGAAATTGTGAAAATGTCCCCAATATCTCTTCCTTAATCTGGTCTTGCCCCTTATCGTAATTATAGCGGATATTTTCCCAGGTCTCCCTTTTAACGGTTACAGACTCCGATCCATCAGGAAATGTAACCGTTACTGTGCCCTGCACCGTATCGATGTCCTTTACCGTACCGATCTTTCCATTGTAATACTTACGTTCATCTCCGGAATCGTTTCGAATAAACATCACCTGTGCCCCGATCTTTAAAGACAACGTTTCTTCAGCAGGATAGGAACCCTGTGCAAAATCGTCCTTTACAACTGCCTTAAGGTTTAACATTTTACCTGACAATGAAGCCAACTTAGCGCCGTTGATCTCATCGGCATTTCGATTATGGGAGGTCAATGTAATATACTGCTCCTCTTCATTCGGAACAAAGTCTTGTTGATAATAACCATTTAAGGTCTTGAGCATATCACTTGTACATTGATTGTTTCGTATGGCATTCAGGATAGAAATAAACCCCTCGTCTTGCTGACGATAAATTTTATTGAGCTCTAGCATCACCACTGGACTATCTCTCAAAATTTTGGCATTAAAGAAGAAAACAGAAGAATAATGATCCCGTAAAATATTCCACTCGGCATCCTTGACTACAGGTGGTAACTGGTATAAATCACCAATAAATAACACCTGTAAACCGCCGAAAGGCCGCATATCACGACGAACCGATTGTAAGATGACATTGATTGCGTCCAACGTATCAGCCCGAACCATCGAGACCTCATCGATCACCAATAATTCAAGTTCCTGCAAAATAGCCCGACGCTGCTTGGTCAGTTTAATGGTACTGAATAGACGTGATTTATTGTAAATATGGCTATCCTGTTCGTCCCAACGCAATTCATAATCTTCAATAAAGGTCCCAAAAGGAAGCCAAAACAACGAGTGCAAAGTCGTTCCACCCGCGTTCATTGCAGCAACGCCCGTAGGTGCCGTAACAGCCATTTTCTTATAGCTATGCTCACGGATATACTTCAAGAACGTCGTTTTCCCTGTACCCGCCTTACCTGTAATAAATAGGTTTTGGTTCGTTTGGTTAACGAAAGCAACAGCCTGCATAAATGCAGTATTTTCCCGATCGACTTGAAAGTTTGACATATCCTGAAATTAGATTGACCACAAAATTAGCGATTTCATTTTTAACTTCACGCGACATATTATAGCGAGGGATATCCAAAACAGCTCCATTATAACGTATTTAGATAACGCTAAAACGGTTAACTTAAAATATTAATGGATTTTTTTTATATTTAGCAACTGAATTAACGGATAACAAATTTTTAGAATTTTTAATATGGCTATAGATAAAATCGCATTGTTTGAAAAAGTACAGGAAATGCTGACATCCAAAGGTTTTCGCATTGATAAATCAGATGCTGCACGCCCTTGGGGAGGATTTTTCGTTATCGACGAATCCCAAGCACAAGAATTTGCCGATGAGTACTTCGGCGGAATGGATGTACAAGAATTAAGAATCTCAGGGAAATTAAGTCCAAAAATTTTAATTGTTGCACCAGAGAAAAGACTTTCATGGCAATATCACCACCGTCGTGCCGAAATCTGGCGTGTTATCCAAGGTAACGTAGGCGTTATGGTTTCTGACACCGATGAAGAATCGGTTGTTTCAACATTGAAAGAAGGCGAAACGATTAGATTGCGTCAAGGGCAACGTCACCGTTTAATTGGATTGGATGGCTTCGGTATTTTAGCCGAGATCTGGCAGCACACAGATGCCAACAATCCTTCTGATGAAGACGATATTGTTCGCGTACAAGATGATTTTGGCAGATAATAGTCCCACAAGACCGTTAACGCCAAAACAAAGATTCCCAATCAACAATTGGGAATCTTTATTTTTTATACCCTATTTGAAACACCAGGCCATCAATGCATCCTAAGCTCCAAAGACTATTTCATGGCTTTATTCCAGTTGACTACCTCCCTAGGCTTACCATAACACAATCCATTAGAAGAGAATATTAATTTTTATTATTTTAGTAAAGATATAATCAACTATGACATGATGAGCAACGACGATACTAAAAGAGGATCCAGTATATTAAACAGTCTGAAGAAATTAATTTTTGAGGACGATCAGCCGCAGCAAAATCCGCCGGTACAAGCCCCACCGGCTCCAACCACTAATGCCGCTCCTGAAAGACCGCATGTACCACCGGCATATTCATCGCCGACGGCCCAGGCTCCAACTGGAAAAACACCGCCCCCAATCCCTATAACAGCCAATGACGGAACAACCGACCTCAAAGAAATGAAATTAAAGGTCTATGCCATTCTTGAAAAACTCAACGAGCAAGGTGTAGATTTTTTCGAAGTGTGGAACGCTGCTGCTGCAATGGGAAAAGTAGAGGAAAACACATTAAAAGCAGCCTATACTTCACTGAAATTTGTAGACAGTTCGTTGACCAAGGATAAACTGGTAGCAACTGGCACAAATTATGCTAATAAATTGAAAGAAACCATTGCCAAAGAATCGGAACAAAAACAGGCTGAAAAGAAAAAGACTGAACAGGACCGAACCATGGAGATTGCAAATCTGAACACCGAAATCAAAACAATAACGGAGAATATCGCCAAATTGCAAGATGACCTACAGAAAAAACAGCTCGCTTTGGGACAAATTAATGAAAAGTACGAACCAAGAATTAAAGATATCGAACAAAAAATAAACATCGGCAACGCGGCCGTTGATGAAGTGGTCACCGAAATCAACACTGCATTACGTATGATTAATCAATCAATAACATAAAAATAAATCAATGGAAAGAAAAGATAAGTATGTTAATATTCCCGCTGAGATAAAAACGCAACTTCCGATATTTCAAGTACTGGGCGACCATTTGCCTGCGCAATTAAAATCACCAGAAGCGAAGAAGACAGCTTCGTCGATCTTCTTTTGGGCACTTTTACTGGGCGGAGCCTTTGCTTTTTTTAAGTACTTACCGATTATGTTGGAATATGCCGGAAAAAGTATACTTTTTGTGATATTCAGTATAATCTTGATTACCTTATTATTGCTAGCGCCAAAGATCATTGCGCTATTGCACCGATTGGGAACCGTCCTACTTTTTAAAGGTGAAAAATCCATCATTAGAAATAACCCAATTGAAACTTTACAACTGTTATCAAGAGATGCAAAAGACACCCTGAAACGTGTGAAGGAAAAAATCAGTAATGTAGACGGTGTCCGCATCGACATGATTCAAAGCGGTGAAACTGCTCAAAAAACAGCAGAAGAAAAATACACTTATGCGAAACGTTTTACCACAGAGGCGGCCAATCTCGACGAGAAATCAAAGGAAGAAACGAGCAAAAATAATGCAGAGAAGGCAAATGCCTATGCAAGAGATGCCAAAGAAACACGTACCAAAGCATTTCTATTGGGAAAAGAAGGTGAATCTGAAGAACAAAATGCGCGCAGTTATGTCCAATATGCCAATCAATTTGCAAAAGTATTGGAAGTCCTAAAAGATAATGAAAGCGCAGCGCGTATCTATGTCAGCACCTTGGATAGCAGCATTTCCATTATTTCCAAGAAGCTAGAAGCCACTCAAAAGATGAAAAATGCTACCGATGGCCTAGCCGATGTGTTCAATATTAAAGATGGCTGGGCATTTCAAGAGGCCATGAATGCAGCAACAGGTGCGATCAGTCAAAATATTGCCTCTATCCGATCCAATCTGGATTTCCTGGATCAAAACAACAACATCACCGTGGGTGGCACGCCTACTCAAGGTGAACTGGAAGAGTTTATCCGCAAAGTTGACGAACGTAATCTCAATGTATTAAACGTAACGCAAATGGCCGATGCAAGCTATGAACTCAAACCCGAAGAAAAAGTAGATAAAGGATTTACATTACTCGATTAATATTAACTAAAATCAAACTTATTATACGAACATTATGGAAGAAAAATCAACATGGGCAAGATTAAGATGGCCAATCAAAGCAATTATCATCGCCTTACCTATTCTCGCAATCGGTTATTGGGCCATTCAATCGGGCAAATTTGATGCTAATTCGACAGTCCAAACAACAGATTCAACAAGCAATAATGGTCATGCGATCGCACCTTCATCAGGCTCAGAAACGACACGTTCATTCAACTATCAACCCGAAAAACCAGTCGACGGCGAATACAAGGGTGTAGTTGAAGTTGGCGCTTCGGGTTTCAATTCCTTTGTCGTCAATATGGACAAAGAAAATCGCTGGGAGATCATTTCCAAAGACTTTGGAAAGTCATTTGCATATGAAGGATTGGCAAATACGGAAGACATCCGTAAAGGATTAAAAGATTATATAGGCATGATGCTCGATAAAGGCGTTAAATCCAAAAACATACATTTCGTCATTAGCTCCGGAGCCCAGAAAGAACCTAAAACTTCAGTTATCAGTGCTGAACTAAGAAAAATGGGCTTTGTGGTCAACTTGGTCACAGCAGAGCAAGAAGGAAAATTAGCGTTAAAATCTGTCCTGCCGAAAGCTTACGAAGATAATTCATTTGTTGTTGATATTGGCTCCGGTAACACCAAAATCTCCTGGATTGATGGTGACACAAAATCGGTAGAAGCACCTGGTGCAAAATATTATGAAAAAGACCTTAAAGATGATGCTGTCTATACAGAAGTAAAAAAACTAGGCGAGAAAATTCCGGAAAATAAAAGAGAAGTTTGTTTTATTATAGGCGGGGTTCCTTTTGAACTAGCATCGCAGACACGCCAAGGTGAAGAGCGTTTTACGGTTTTGAACGATCCAGCATCCTACAAAGCAGATAAAATAAAAACAAAAAGCGGCGTCAACATCTATAAAGCAATTAAAGATGCAACCAATTGCGACACCTTCGTGTTTGATTGGGATGCCAATTTCACGATTGGGTTCCTGCTTTCACTAAACAAATAGTCAAGACGATTAGCATAAAAAAAGCGCTGTTCTCTTTTGTTGAGAACAGCGCTTTTTTATAACCTTTTTTGTTATCCCATAAAACTCAAGAGATATAAAACAATAATGATCGCCAATACCAAAAAAGCAATTTTCCAAAAGCTATAAGGTCGTTGTCCATAAACTTTACCGTTAAATGCATTGACCATAATCTGATAACTTTTTCCCTTGTATTGATATGCAGACAACCATACCGGTAAGAGAATATATTTCAATTTAATGGATTTAAAATCACTATCAATAGAATCGATATCCTGTGTATCACCTCCTATATCATTCTCCACCTGACGTTCGATTTCCCGATCCATAATAGTCCGGGCAGTTGCCGCCGCTTTTACATGATCCACACTAAAAGTTTCAGCGATAAAGCCACTTAAATACTGCTCATTGAAAGGTTTCAGATAGCCCAAATTCCAAGGCCCTATTTTATCAGAGAACTTTTCGGGAAGAGATGTTGAGCCCGATATGACAATATCCTTAAATTGACTATAGATACTACCTGAAGCTGGATACCAATTTGTTCGTCTTTCTTCGTATTCTTCCGTCTCACCATCCGAATTGCGTCTTGTACGCGTCACATAATAATACTCTCCACGTGACCCGACGTAATCAGAATGTACATCTGCATCATAGGACCAAAATGGCACATACACCCCTTTTAAACGATCATTACGTGAATTAAAAATTCGCTTAAAGTCATTCGGAGCGAACCATATTTTACCAGCCCATTGTGTCAATAGCCCAAAAGCATTTTTGTAATCAACGGAAAAGGGAACAAGACCATGTGGCTTCACAATACGCTTTTGCTGATGGTCAATTACCAACGGTGAAGCACAAAAAGCACATAAATCTGCGGTAACATGAGGATTCAAACGCGAGTTTGCCCCACAGTTACTACAATGCACAACTTCTGCCAGATAGCTATAGCGCTCATCGGCGAGTCCTTCCATTGCTTGTCCAAAGACTTTATAATCTGTAGATTCAATATGCCCATCTTCTGGTAGCTGATCGGCTATTTCATTTCTGGTTCCACAATAGGAACATTCTAAATAGGAAGTACCTGGCTGATAAGTCAAAATAGCACCACAACCCTGACATTTTAACCCCTGCTCTATTTCGGAGGTTTTTTCTTCAAAACTCATAAAACTCGGTCCTGCATTTTACCCTAAACTCCTGGTATCGGTGGCGGGTTCTGCGAAAACAGATCCTTTAATTCGCTTACCTTTTCAGCCTCAATCCAGTTTTCAAGCCCCTCTTTCCAGACTAGGGTAGCAAGTGTCATCGTCCCCTCTTTTATCAGACCACGCAGCTGTTCCGGATCAAATGGCCCTTCCTGTTTACCTTTAATGGCCAGGTAATAAGCTACCGTTTTGGGCAATGGAGGCGGTCCAACAGGCCCTGCAGAAGATGCCGCAGCAGCAGATCCCGTACCAGTAGGATTATTTCCATCAAAGCTATTTTGCTGAAACACGTTCCCCATTTGGCCGACCATCCCAGCACCAAGGCCAGCACCGAACCCTGCTCCTACAATCCCGCCGCTATTTGGGTTTTCAGCAGCCTTTTCCATGGAATTCGCTGCTTGGAATTGCGCATACGCTCCCAGATTACCGACTACTCCCATACTGCTCCGTTTATCAAGTGCTTTCTCCACCTCCTCGGGAAATGAAATATTTTCGATTAAGAATTTCGTTAAGCTCAAACCAATCTCCTCAAAATCAATGCCGATTTTTTGCTGTATCAAAGCCGAAACTTCATCATAATTTGAGGCAAGATCTAACGCTGGAATCTTAGACTCTGCAATAGCATCCATCCCTCGCGACACAGCAATGTTCCGAAGCTGCTCTGTAATATCTTCAACGGTAAACACAGGAGTTGTTGCAACAAGCTGTTTCATAAAAACAGGAACATCTTTCACCTGAAAGGAAAAGTTCCCAAAAGCCCGAAGCCGGATTGGTCCAAATTCAGGATCCCGTAGCATGATTGGATTTTTAGTTCCCCATTTCTGGTTGACAAATTGTCGAAGGTTGACAAAATAAACATCGGCTTTGAATGGACTATTGAACCCATATTTCCAACCTCTGAGGGTTGTCATGATCGGCATATTCTGGGTCGTCAATTCGTAGCGACCAGGCTGAAAGACATCCGCAATCACACCTTCATTCAAAAATACCGCAGCCTGCCCTTCCCGCACAGTCAACTGTGCACCCATTTTTATTTCATTCTGATACCGTGGAAACTTCCACACAATCGTATCTGTGCTATTATCGACCCATTCGATAATATCGACAAATTCATTCCTGATTTTATCAAATAATCCCATAAATTATTCTCTTTACAATTACTTACACTAAATGTAAACATTTCCCCGCAAACCAGCAATTTTCCCCAGCAGCACGCAAACTATCGATATCTAAAAAATTTAGCCTTTTAAACTACTTATCGTAGTTTATTTTTTTTACTTTTGTTAGCTAAGTTCAACATTAATTTATGAGTACATATAACGAAGACAGCATTAGGTCCCTGGATTGGAAAGAGCATATTCGCCTCCGTCCGGGAATGTACATTGGAAAGTTGGGGGACGGTTCGGCCTATGATGATGGGATCTATGTTTTACTGAAGGAAGTCGTTGACAACTCGATTGATGAGTTTGTTATGGGCGCCGGTAAAACTATTGATATCACTGTAAACGAAAATAAAGTTTCGGTACGCGATTATGGCCGTGGAATCCCAATTGGTTCTGTGGTTGATGTTGTTTCTAAAATCAATACGGGTGGTAAATATGATAGTAAGGCCTTCCAAAAGTCCGTCGGTTTAAATGGTGTCGGTACCAAAGCTGTGAATGCTTTGTCCAGCCAGTTCACCGTCCAGTCATACCGTCAAAATATAACACGCATTGCCCAATTCTCTAAAGGGGAATTAGTCAATGATGAACAAAAAGACACAACGCAGCGAAATGGTACATCTGTAACATTCTATCCTGACGATTCTATTTTCAGAAATTACAAATACCGTCCCGAATTTGTAGAAAATATGATCTGGAACTATGTTTTTCTAAACTCAGGTCTGACGATCAACTTTAATGGGCAAAAGTTTATTTCTGAGCACGGGCTAAAAGATCTATTGGAACGGAATATTGATGCCGAATCCATGCGCTATCCAATTATCCACTTACGGGGGGATGATATTGAAATTGCCATGACTCACGGCCAGCAATATGGAGAAGAATATTATTCTTTTGTCAACGGTCAGCATACTACACAGGGTGGAACACACCAGGCAGCCTTCCGTGAAGCACTAGTCAAAACAATCCGCGAGTTCTACAAAAAAGAATTTGACGCTTCGGATATTCGCTCATCAATCATCGGTGCTATCGCTATCAAAGTGCAAGAACCTGTTTTTGAATCGCAGACTAAAACAAAATTAGGATCTCAAAGTGTAGGCCCAGAAGGCCCTACAGTAAGAGGTTTTATCAATGACTTTGTCAAAAAAGCATTAGACGATTACCTACATAAAAATCCTGCCACGGCAGATGCACTTCAAAAACGTATCCTGCAATCTGAACGTGAGCGTAAGGATATCGCCGGTATCAAAAAACTCGCCAACGAAAGAGCGAAGAAAGCCTCTTTGCACAACCGTAAACTACGTGACTGCAAAGTGCATTTCAGTGATAAAAATGAACGTAACCAAGAGACAACTTTGTTTATCACTGAAGGGGATTCGGCATCTGGTTCCATTACCAAATCGCGCGATGTACAGACCCAGGCCGTATTCAGTCTCAAAGGAAAACCGTTAAACTCTTACGGTATGTCCAAAAAAATCGTTTATGAAAATGAAGAATTCAATCTCTTGCAGCATGCACTTAATATTGAAGACGGTCTTGATGGATTACGCTACAACAATATCGTAATCGCTACCGATGCCGATGTCGATGGTATGCACATCCGTCTGCTGTTATTGACATTTTTCTTGCAGTTTTTCCCAGATCTAGTCAAAGCAGGACATGTTTCCATCTTACAGACACCACTTTTCCGTGTCCGTAACAAAAAAGAAACGATCTATTGCTATTCCGATGAAGAAAGACAAAAAGCCATTGCAAAGTTGGGAGCCAAGCCTGAAATCACCCGATTCAAAGGTTTGGGTGAAATATCACCTTCAGAATTTGGTTTATTTATCGGAAAAGATATCCGTCTAGATCCTGTTATCTTGTCTAAAGACAATAAAATTCAACAGCTATTAGAATATTACATGGGTAAAAACACACCAGACAGACAAAAACATATCGTCGAAAATCTACGTGTTGAAGTTGACCTAGAAGAAGAACTAACAAAAAAAGCGGGTTAAAATAACCCGCTTTTTTCGCAACCTACAACCACCTTTCATGCACAACCAAACCTTAATTCTGATCCAATGTCAAGATGCCGTTGGACTGGTCGCCAACATATCAAATACCCTAGCAAAATATCAGCTCAATATCGTCACCATGCGCGAATATGTGGATGAAGAAGCCAACAAATTCTTCGTGCGTGTTGTCTGCAACGGCCTAGTAGCTGAACAAAAACTACTATCCGATTCCCTGTCCGAAGTACTTCCGCCATCCGCTCAAATACAGATCAACCCCAACAACCGTAAAAAAATCGTTGTTCTCGTCACCAAAGAACATCATTGTCTTGCCGACATCCTGGTACGCCAACATTTCGAAACTTGGGGTGCCGAAGTTCAGGCAGTCATTGGAAATTATGAGTCACTGCGTTCGTTTACTGAAAAATTCGATATTCCATTCCATTGTATTTCTCATGAGAACCTGACTAAGGAAACATTTGAAAAACAGCTGATCGCACAAATCCAGAACTATAATTTCGATTACATTATTCTGGCGAAGTTCATGCGGATCTTATCTCCCCAATTTGTCAGTACCTTTGAGAATAAGCTGGTCAACATCCACCATTCATTTCTACCCGCATTTATTGGTGCCAACCCTTATAAACAGGCCCATGCTCGCGGTGTCAAGATTATTGGTGCTACAGCCCATTTTGTTACAGACCAGCTCGATGAAGGCCCCATCATTGTCCAGGATATACGACATGTCAATCACACCTACACCGTAAAAGATATGGTAACCGCAGGAAAGGAAATAGAAAAAGCTGTTTTGAGCAGGGCAATTCGTCTACTTAGTGAAGATCGGGTCATGCGCAACGATTACAAGACAATCGTCTTTGAATAGTGATTACAATCATCTCCAAGCAAAACAACCATTACTTTTTTTTAGCGTTATTCTCAATTATTTCGTAAAAGAAATATTTAAGAATGACGCATACTTTTCATATCCCCGTACTAGGCCTGGCTTTCTCTATAGACTCCGCAGTCAAAGTCGCACAATACGGAATTTCCTCCGTAATGTCTATTGTTGACGATGAACTCATAGAGCGCATGCGCCAATATTACTGCGGACAATATCAAATCCCCTATCATCCGATTGCTAAAACAGAAGAAGATTACCGGGCAAAAAGAATTACAGCCTATCTCAATCTTGTACAGTTTGTCGTTAACAGGCAAATAGCAGTCTTAAAGCAACAACCTTTTACCGAAAGTTCAGAAGTAACCAAATACTTTCAGCTTCTACCCGATTCACACCCTTCAAAACCGATCTATCATGCGATGGAGATTGAAACCAATCTCGCTATTAAAACGGAGCTTCAAGATCTATTGATCAATTACCTGAAACCGGGAGACATCGATGTCAATATCATGTCCAAGGTAGACAAAATGAATTACAAGGATGGTCACCTATTGGATCAGCGTTATTCTGATGCTTTAGCAGCCTTGCGGGGTTTTGCAAATTCCAACTTGCATTCCTCTCTTATCCTTTCCGCAGGCATGAATCCACACCTCTATGCTTACCTCGCTGAATTACCAGCTTTCTTCCCGAATAATGGAGGTTTATTTAACAAAAAGGTCGTTTTGAAAGTAAGTGACTTTCGGTCGGCGCTCATCCAGGCAAAGTATCTCGCTAAGCGCGGAGTATGGGTGTCTGAATTCAGAATAGAATCCGGTTTGAACTGCGGTGGTCATGCTTTCGCAACCGATGGTTTTCTTCTAGGACCAATCCTTCAAGAGTTTAAAGAGAAAAAAGAAAGTTTGAAAACCGAACTTTTCGAGTTATACCGCGAATATTGGACTTCCCAAGAGCGCTCATTAACAACTCCTCCCCGTATCAAATATACAGTCCAAGGAGGTGTAGGGACTGCATCAGAACATCAATTCTTGTTAGACTATTATGGATTTGACGCCGTAGGATGGGGATCTCCATTCCTGATGGTCCCCGAAGCAACCACAGTAGATCAAGAAACCTTGAAAGCATTGGAACTTGCCAAGAAAGAAGACTTCTACTGTAGCGGAGCATCTCCCTTGGGAATTCCCTTTAATAACTTCAGACAAAGTAGCGCGGAGTACTTACGATTGGAACGTATAAAAAAAGGTCGACCGGGTAGCCCTTGTAAGAAAGAATACCTTATTTCGAACACAGAGTTTGGTGATAAACCGATCTGCACCGCATCACGCGTATATCAACATCAAAAGATCCAGGAACTACAAAAACAAAACCTGTCCGCTGCGGAATACGATAAAGCCTTTGACGCCATTACAGAAAAAACCTGTCTTTGTGAAGGGCTTGCAGCACCAGCCTATCTTAAGTACAATATCCAAAATAGCAAAGAACAGACCGCCGTATCCATCTGTCCGGGCCCAAATCTTGTCTGGTTCAAAAAACAATATTCTCTACGGGAAATGATCGACCACATCTATGGCCGTATTTCAGTTTTTGAAAATGACAACAGACCTTTTGTTATGATTAACGAACTCAACCTGTACATCGATCATATTCAAAAATATGTCACAGACAATAAAAACATCATGAACGATAAAAAGATAAAATATGTAGCCAAATTTAAAGCACAATTACAAGCTGGAATAGCCTATTACAACGAACTTACCCAGCACTTATCGCTTATTCCAAACAACATCAGCACAGCGATACCCAGACAGCTTGAATTGGCATCACTACGTTTAAAAAACATACACATGTAACCCCAATATAATTTTAAACAAACACGGGGCGCTTAATTAAGCGCCCCGTGTTGTTATCAGGAATCTTTTGACAAGTCTTACTTCGCTATTTTGCGGAATTTACCAAATACGCCAAGTGGAAGTTTTGGTCCTGCCGTTGCTTGTAAAAACAACTCGCCTATTTCTAAGTTTTCCACTTTTGGAAAAGCGGTCTTAATTAAATTCTCAACAATAACAGAGGAAAACCCTAATGAATACGTATTCAAAATCAAGAAATGTTCTTTAGGATCCAATAGTTGAACGACCTCTGTCATCATTTCCATAATGTGATCTTCCAATTTCCATTTCTCACCTTTCGGCCCATGCCCATATGCGGGTGGATCCAAAATAATCCCATTATACGTATTGCCTCTTTTCAGCTCACGCTTTACAAATTTCAAAGCATCTTCAACCACCCAGCGAATGTTATCCAAATTGGAAATTTCCATATTTTCATTCGCCCAGGTAACAACCTGTTTAATTGAATCTACGTGAGTTGTGTCCGCGCCTGCAGCCTTTGCTATTAAAGATGCTCCACCAGTGTAAGCAAAAAGATTTAGAACCTTCGGTTTTTCCGTCTTAAATGAACGAACAGATTCCGAAATATAGTCCCAATTTACAGCCTGTTCCGGAAATATCCCGACGTGTTTAAAAGATGTCAAGCCCAATCTAAATTTGATGGCCACATCCTCATTTTTATATTCGATATGCCAACGGTCTTGGACCTTAGGATTTTTCTTCAACCATTCTCCAGAAGTAGCCGAACGACCTTTGAATTTGATATGATAACGCTTGTTCCACTCCGCATCACTCAATGCCTTAGGCCATACAGCCTGAGGTTCTGGCCGGATTAAAATTAAATCACCAAAACGTTCCAGTTTTTCAAAATCACCACAATCAATGAGTTCATAATCCTTCCAATGCTGTGGGGTCAATAGTTGTATATTTGTTGCTGCCAAAATCAAAATTTTCCGACAAAACTAAGCTAAATTTCAATATAAAAGAAATCTACATGATGCTAACCTAGATCAAACACATAAAATTACGCGCAATAAAGCCCTGTTCTCACCCCTTATTGCCCCATAGAAGCTTTCGCACTTTTCATTAATGGACTTGCAAAAACAAAGTTGTTCAATTCGTCTACATCCGACCGCATCATATCCTTATTGGAGCCTTCCCAGAATTTCTCTCCCTTATAGAGAAACAAAATATATTCACCGATCCCCATCACAGAATTCATATCATGTGTAACAACGACTGTCGTACATTTCAATTCTTGCGTAATTTTTAGCACCAATTCATCAATAACAATCGAAGTCTCCGGGTCCAATCCCGAATTGGGTTCATCACAAAAAAGATATTTAGGGTTCATACTAATTGCACGTGCAATTCCAACCCGCTTCTTCATCCCTCCCGAAAGCTCCGCAGGGAACAATTTATTTCTTCCCTCCAGATTAACCTGTTCCAGGCAATGATTTGCCCGGTCTAATTTCTCCGCCTTGGACATATCCGTAAACATGTCCAACGAAAACATGATATTTTGTTCAACCGTCATCGAATCAAACAGCGCTGAATTTTGAAAAAGCATACCTATTTCTTTTCGAATAGGAACACGCTCTTCAAAATTCATCCGAGTAAAATCCTTGCCATCAAAAATCACCTTTCCTTTTTCCGGCTGGTGCAGGCCCACGATACATTTCAATAAAGTACTCTTTCCCGAACCCGACCCTCCAATAATCAGACTCACCTTCCCGGGTTCGAAATTTGCACTGATACCCTTCAGAACATGGTTGTCACCAAACGACTTGTTAATATCTTCGATTTGAATCATAAAATCTTTTTAAAGCATTAATGCCGTTATCACATAATCCGCAGCAAGAATGGTTATACAGCCAACGACAACTGCTTCCGTACTAGCTTGCCCAACTTCCAACGCTCCGCCCTTCACATTATACCCTTTATAAGCTGATATCGAGGTAATAATAAACCCAAACACAACAGCTTTAACAAGGGCAACGGTCACCGTGAAGCCGTTGAAGCCATCTTGAATTCCTAAAATATAATCTGCCTGTGTCACAGCGCCCGAAAGGGATCCACCTAACAAACCACCCACTAAGGCGCACACGATGGAAATAATCACCAACATCGGAATCATGGTGATACCCGCCAATATTTTGGGCAATATCAAATAACCAGGAGCATTGATCCCCATAATTTCTAAGGCATCAATCTGCTCTGTAACACGCATGGACCCGATCTGTGAAGATATAGACGACCCAATTTTCCCCATTAAGACCAATCCCGAGATCGTCGGTCCCAATTCCAAAATATTTGAATCCCGGTTGATCGAACCTATAATAGAATTTGGAATCAAGTCGGAAACCATCTGAAAGGCAATTTGCATAGTCATAACAGCTCCAATGAAGGTGGAAATAATGACGATAAGCCCCAGAGATCCTATACCAATATCGGTCATTGCCAACACGGTTTCCTTCCAATAAATTCGACCTTTCTCCGGTCTTTTAAAAACTGATTTCAGGAGTATGAGATATGCACCAATGTGATGAAAGATCATATTATCTATTTATTTTCAATGTATTACGCCAATTATACAGCTATACGAAGCCAAGCTATCCATTAAAGGTAATTAATTCCAGCAAATATATAAACAAGCTAAAACCCAAAAAGTATACGAAAAACAAAATTACTTACCGATCAATTAGTCACATTTACCGATTTTTTATGTATAATAGCCTAAACATTCATACGGTATCTCCCAAAGCGACTTACTTTTGAGATATATTAACAAACGGAATTAGTTATGAATACACGAAGAATAACAACTGGTATCACCATTCTCTTTATAGGAGTTGTTTTATTATTATCACAGCTCAATACAATCTCATTTAACTGGGTAGGTATTTTTAGATACTGGCCTTTATTTATTGTCCTTGCTGGAATACGTATGCTGGTTCCGAAAGATCAGCAGATCGGTCAGTTCGTCGCCATCGGTTCTACCGTAGTGATTTTAGGTTTTTTGACTTACATAGGATTGTCGACACCAAAGGAGCCACTGCTAACACAGCTCTTAAAAAACAAAGGAGTCAATATCAATATTGACGACCCCAATGACAAAACAAACTATTCAACAGAAAAACTCACGGTACCGCTTAACGATAAAATCCATAGCGCGACTTTAAACCTGGATTTAGGAGCCACTTCATTGCGAAATGACAGCAGTACGACATCAGAAATCTTTACAGCCTTTAACACCTCAAAAGAATACCTATTGGGTGTTACCGTGCACGATGAGTCTGCGGACAAGCTCGATATCAACCTGAAAGGGAAATTCAAAAACAAGGATTTTAACAGCAAAAATAACAACACCTACATCGCTTTAAATCCAAATATACGCTGGAATTTAAATTTCGATGTCGGTGCTATCGACGCGAATTTGGATCTCTCACCTTACAAAATCGAAACGTTAGATATTGATGCAGGCGCAACAAGTTTAAAACTAAAATTAGGCCAGCCACAAGCGATGACTAAAATTTCTATGGACGCAGGAGCTTCCTCTATTGAAATTTTAATCCCTAAAAATGCAGCTTGTCGCATTACAAGTGACAATGCATTGTCATCGACAGATTATGAGGGCGATTTCCTAAAAAGTGAAGGCGAAGTAAAATCGACAAATTACGACTCTGCCGCTCAAAAATTCGATTTCGACATCAACGGTGGCATCGCGTCAATAAAAATTAGAAGATATTAATTGACACCCGATTTTTAGTCAAGAAAAGCTAACTTTGTGTTAGATATGGACACAAGTAATATGTTGACATTACCTGGAATCTATTGCAATTCCAAGGTAGATTATTCGAGATGGAAAACGAGGGAAATTCAGATCGGTGATATCCCAATGGGTGGCGATAATCCCATCCGTATTCAAAGTATGACGACGGTAGATACAATGGATACGATGGGCTCAGTTGAGCAGACCATTCGAATGGTTGAGGCGGGCTGCGAATACGTTCGTATTACCGCTCCTAGTATTAAAGAAGCACAAAATTTAGCTAACATAAAAAATGAACTTCGCAGAAGAGGTTATAAGGTCCCTTTAGTTGCTGATATTCATTTTACACCAAATGCTGCCGAGGTTGCTGCTCGCATCGTCGAGAAAGTAAGGGTCAATCCCGGTAACTATGCAGACAAGAAGAAGTTTGATCAGTTATCTTATACCGATGCTGAATACAAGCGCGAGTTAGAGCGCATCTATCAAAAATTCACTCCACTCGTAAATATCTGTAAGGAAAATGGAACCGCCATGCGTATTGGCACCAACCATGGTTCACTTTCGGATAGGATCATGAGTCATTATGGTGACACCCCTGAAGGGATGGTCGAATCTGCCATGGAGTTTATCCGGATGTGTGAAGATCTGAGTTTCTACAATCTCTGTATCTCAATGAAATCATCCAACCCGCAGGTCATGGTCAAAGCCTATCGATTGCTGGTCGAAAAAATGGTTTCCGAAAACATGAACTATCCCCTACATCTCGGTGTAACCGAAGCTGGAGACGGTGAAGATGGTCGTGTAAAATCTGCCGTTGGTATCGGAACACTGTTAGAAGATGGACTGGGCGATACTGTACGTGTATCGTTAACCGAAGAGCCTGAACGGGAAGCTCCGGTCGCTATAGCACTCGTCAATAGATATAGCAAAAGAAAGGCAAACATCGAGAATCAGCCCAAACAAGAAATTGTTCAGCTCTCTCCAGAGACACCACATGTTCCTTATTCCAGCCAAGAAGTAAATACCTTTATCGGAGGCTCTTTGGTACCAAGGATTGTGGTCGACATTTCTAAAGAAAATCTGAAAGACGCTCAGATCCTTTCCAAAGTTGGCTATCGCTATGATATCCTATTAGATAAATACCACATGGGTGAGCAGTCTGTAGACTTTGTCTATCTCGCAGACAATTTGCCGTCCTTTACGATGCCGGCAAATCTGAAGCAAGTATATAACTATAACACCTGGTCAAAACTTACCGATCAAACCAATATCCATCCCCTCTTTACCTTAGACGAATTCGTAAAATCAGACAATAAGGATAAAGTTCTGAATATGGTCAAAATCAGTAATTCAGATTTATTAACCCCATTGTTTGAATCCTTACAGCTAGACAAAACTGTCGTATTCATAGTAGAAACCAATTACTTGCATGGTATGGCAGATCAAAGGCAGTTCTTTCGAAATCTGCAAGAAATCGGCATCGACAATCCTGTCATTATCAAACGTTCTTATTTGGAAGAAGATTTCTCAGGACCTATTGGTGATTTTATGAATCCCGAAGAACCGATATCAAAAATACAACTGTACGCTTCTACAGATCTAGGTGCATTATTAATCGATGGTCTGGGTTCGGGAATCTGGATTGACTCTCCGGCAACAGCATTGGAAAACATCGCCTCACTTTCTTTCGGTATCTTACAGGCAACACGATCCAGAATATCCAAAACAGAATATATTTCCTGCCCAAGCTGTGGCAGAACTTTATTTGATTTGCAAGAAACCACCCAGATGATCCGAAGCCGTACAAATCACTTAAAAGGCTTAAAAATTGGTATCATGGGCTGTATCGTTAATGGTCCTGGAGAGATGGCCGATGCTGACTATGGTTATGTTGGGGCGGGGCCTGATAAAGTGACGCTATATAGAGGTCAGCAGATCGTTAAGAAAAATGTGAGTTCCGCACATGCCTTAGACGAATTGATCAAGATCATCCAAGATGATGGACTGTGGATCGAAGAAATACAACAAGACTAGAATTAACAAATGAAGCTTTACATAAAACAGCAAAGGGAATCAAATGATTCCCTTTGCTGTTTTATGTATACGAGTCAACTTACATGACGAGTTACCTTTTAATCGAAATATGTTACCTTCTTATCGAACAGAAAATCTTTTCACCACAGTTTCTGAACCAGCGACTACGCGTACAAAGTAAAATCCTGTAGTTAATTTTCCGCCATGCTCAAAGGAAAGATTTTGAATTCCTGAATCCAGATTACCATTCATTAATTGGAGAATCTCATTGCCCAATGCATCCATTACTTTGATAGACACACTCGACGATTTTGCCAACTTAAAAGAAAGATTTATTTGTTCGGCAATAGGATTATAGAAAACCTTTACATTATTGATAAGTTTCTCTGTGTCCTTGATATTGTTGTCTTCTCCGAATGCCTCACTGCCGTCCCAAATATGTTGCGAAATAGTATGGTCATAAGGAGACTTTGCATACACCCGAGTCACCCCGCTGCACAATGTCAGTGCGGATAAAAGTGTTAAACAAGCTGCTTTAAGTAGATTTCTCCCCATAGTGTTAAATTAGACTTCAAATACTGGTTACGGTTTAATCAAATATAACGCTAACTATTTGAATTATCAACAACAAAGTTAGTATTTTGTTTAAAAGTTTTTCAGCAAATAGATTCATTCTAAGTTTCTTTTAACAAATTTTAACAGCTCTTGCGCATGTCAAATGAAATGCTAAAATTTGGCGCAGGAAATGTACCTACTTAAAGTACAGGCAAAAAGTATATTTTTGCAGTATATTTTGAAATAAAATAATTGATAAATGGCAGATAACAGTCATCACAACAGTATCAATAAGGTGAGTTTCGCCGGATTATTGATCAGTTTAGGAATCGTTTTTGGAGATATCGGAACTTCTCCATTGTATGTTTTCAAAGCAATCATGGGACAAGGAGCCATTCAAAAAGACTTAGTCTTGGGCGGGCTATCCTGTGTTTTTTGGACACTGACGCTCCAGACAACAGTAAAGTATGTTTGGATCACACTCCGGGCGGACAATAAGGGTGAAGGCGGTATCCTATCCCTTTATTCATTGGTACGCAAGCGAGCCCCTTGGTTAATATTCCCGGCGATGATCGGTGCAGCGACCTTATTAGCGGACGGAATGATCACCCCTGCCATCACCATATCCTCGGCTATTGAAGGTTTGGATCTCAAATTCCCAGGATTACCTACAGTACCTATTGTAGTTACTATTATTTCCTTATTGTTTATTATTCAACGATTTGGAACATCTGTTGTAGGAAAAGTTTTTGGTCCGTTGATGACAATCTGGTTTACGATCATTGGGGTTATCGGTTTGTCTCATCTTCACCTTGCACCGGAAGTGATGAAAGCAATCAACCCCTACTATGCTTTCCATATTTTAATTACCTACCCCCATTCATTATTATTGATCGGTGCTGTATTTTTATGTACGACTGGTGCCGAAGCTTTGTATTCGGATATGGGACACTGTGGTAAAAACAATATCCGCATCAGCTGGATCTACGTAAAAATCACACTTATACTAAATTATTTCGGACAAGGAGCCTGGCTATTAACACAGGAAGGACGTGTCCTTGGTGGCGAAAATCCCTTCTACTCAATTATGCCTGATTGGTTTATCGGTTACGGTATCGCCATCGCGACAATTGCAGCGGTCATCGCCAGTCAAGCCATGATATCCGGATCTTATACCCTAATTTCGGAAGCAGTCCGTTTGAATATATGGCCTAAGGTGGCTATCCGCTACCCAAGCGAACATAAAGGACAGTTGTATGTACCATCCATCAATTTAATTTTATGGGTCGGCTGTATGATTGTCATCTGGGTTTTTGAAGAATCAAGCCGAATGGATGCAGCCTATGGTCTCGCGATCAATTTAACGGTATTGATGACAACAATCTTAATGGGATACTTCCTCGCCATGAAAAAAGTCAACCGTGTACTTATTGCAGTATTTTTGATCGCTTATTTTGTTATTGAATTAACGTTCTTAATAGGAAATGGTGTCAAAATAGCCCATGGTGGTTGGTTAACCCTTTTGCTTGCCACGGCGTTATTTGGAACAATGTATTGCTGGTATACGGCACGAAAAATTAAAAATCGCTTCGTTAACTTCATCAATATCAATAAATACTACCCCATTATCTCCGAATTGAGCGAGGACAAATCGGTTCCTCCTTATGCATCGCATTTGGTATATCTGACAAGTGCAAATTTCAAATCCGAGATAGAGGCTAAAATTATTTATTCAATTATTAATAAAAAACCGAAACGTGCGGATGTATATTGGCTCGTCCACGTTGATGTAATGGATCATCCACATACAAAAGAATATTCGATCGATCAGCTTATCCCGGGCAAATTAATACGGGTTGATTTTAAACTTGGCTTTAGAGAAGAACAGCGCATCAGTCTATTGTTCAGAAAAGTAGTTGAGGAAATGGTAAAAAAAGGCGAAATTGACATTACAAGTCAATACGACACTTTACGTAAACACAATATCCCCGGCGACTTTAAATTTGTTGTTTTGGAAAAAGTACTCTCCAAAACCAATCAGATGACATGGATAGAAAAGGTTATTATGGACATCTATGGCTACCTCAAGAAAATGAGTTTATCCGAAGAAAAAGGATTCGGATTGGATTCTAGCTTTGTTACAATTGAGCGTGTTCCGCTCAATTTTCCACAAACTTCAGAGGTTCATCTCATACGTAAAGATTAATACCCTTCAAAAGATTTATATTCCTCAAGGTGATGCTAAAGCATCACCTTTTTTATTCAATAGAATTGCATTACTTTTGTTGCAAATAATACATCATGGCAGACGCTAATCCAAAAAAGAAATTACATCCTAGAAATAGACATCTCGATAACTACAATTTTGAAGAATTGAGCAAAGTGGAACCTTCGCTCAAAGATTATGTTATAGAAAATGCTTATAAAGTAAAATCCATCGATTTTAACAATCCCGATGCTGTTAAAACGTTAAACAAGGCACTTTTAAAAAAATATTACCACATTCAACACTGGGATATTCCCAAAGAGAATCTTTGCCCCCCTATCCCGGGCCGGGCAGATTATATTCATTATATCGCAGACGTTCTTGCAAGAGACAATAATGGTGAAATTCCAAAAGGTGGGAATATCCATGTCCTCGACATCGGTGTTGGTGCAAATTGCATCTACCCCATCATCGGGCATCAGGAGTATGGATGGAGTTTTGTAGGATCTGAAATTATCAAAAGCGCATACAAAAATGCGATCGAGATAACACGGACAAATATGAGCTTAAAAAAGAGCATACAAATCCGTCTCCAAAATAATCCGAAAGCCATATTTAAAGATATTATCCTTCCTGGTGAGAAATATGACGTGGTGATCTGTAACCCACCATTTTTTAGCTCTCAAACCGAAGCTTTACAACAGTCCATCCGTAAAACTACAGGCATTAAAGACGCTAAAATAGACGAAAAACCGGTGACACAAGCGTTTTCTGGACAGGGAAGCGAATTGTGGTGCGATGGTGGCGAGAAAGCTTTCTTGTCACGCATGATCTTTGAAAGCCAATTTCACAAAGATCAGGTAAAATGGTTCACTACATTAGTTGCCCATCGTGAAGATATTCGTTTTCTGCAACACAAACTAAAGAAAATAAATGTAAAAGAGACCGAAGTGATCCGCATGGAACAAGGCAATAAGGTAAGCCGGATCCTTTTATGGAGATTCTAATAAGTCCATGATATTCAAAAAAGGAGCTATCTTTTATCAGATAGCTCCTTTTCTTTGATCCATTATTTACGACGCTTCCCTATACTATGCCTGCGCCTGTTTATTTAACTTTGAATGTTTATAGCCATACATAAAATACACAGCCAATCCAATCACCAGCCAGATCACAAATATTATCCAGTTACTTGCACCCAATTCCGTCATCAAATACAAATTGATCAGGATACCTATGACAGGCAATAAGGAAAAGTTCATTTTAAAGCTATAAATACCCAGTCCAAGCCAGGTTAACCAAAATATAATGACCAACATTTTATGTTCTATAATTTCAAGGATGGAAAGCGATTTCCACTCCTGTATCGTCTCTTGTGCATAGATAAAAATGAACACAATAGCGATCAGTAGCCCTGCACCAACTAAATACTTACCATTGATGTAAGGAACTTTAAATTTGGATTTTGCAGATAAACCCGAATAATCCATATACAATACACCGGCACAAACAAGGATGAAGGCAAAAAAGGTACCGACGCTCGTTAGATCAACAAAGAAGTCCATTTTAAAAAATAACGAAGGGATAGCAACCACCAAACCTGTTACAATAGTCGCAAAAGAAGGCGTTTTATATTTCGGGTGGATCGTCGCAAATTTCTTCCACAACAAGCCATCCCGACTCATCGTCATCCAAATTCTTGGTTGAGCCAATTGATAAACCAGCAAGGCGCTAGTAATAGCAATCACGGAGGTCACGGATATAATTCCGGCCATATGGTCAAAGCCGACATATTTAAACACAAAAGCAAGCGGATCCTTTACATTTAATTCGGTATAGTTAACCATCCCCGTCAATACCAAGGTAATAGCAACATACAATACAGTACAAATCAACAGACAATAGATCATCGCCTTAGGTAGATCGCGTTGTGGGTTTTTACACTCTTCCGCAGTTGTGGAGATCGAATCAAAGCCAATAAAAGCAAAGAAAACGGCAGCTACACTTCCGAGTACACCTTTGAGTCCATTCGGTGCAAAAGGTGTCCAATTTTCGGGTTTGATAAAAAAGATACCGCCAAAAATTACCGCCAGAATAATCGCCACCTTGATCATCACCATGATCATACTCGCTTTCTGGGACTCCTTGATTCCGATATAAACCAACCAAGTGACCAAAAATGTAATGACACCTGCTGGTAAATCGAAAATAATGGGCAGTCCTCCAATTCGTGGCGCACTATTAAAAGCATCAAGACCATGCTGGTCGATTGCGGTCAGGGCAGCCGCGCCATGTTGGTTCATCTTGTCTACAGCATCGTACGCATAGCCTGGGGCCATAGATAACCAAGCCGGTATATGAAGACCAAAGCCCTCCAGCATGGAGACAAAATACTGCGACCATGAAATAGCGATAACCGTATTGGAAACAGCATACTCTAGGACCAATGCCCAACCTATAATCCATGCAAACAACTCACCAAAAGCCACATATGCATACGTATATGCCGATCCCGAAACCGGAACTGTACTGGCAAATTGGGCGTAGGCCAATGCCGTAAAAACACAGGCAAAAGCCGTAAAAACAAAGAGAAGTGACACTGCCGGCCCACCTTCATAACTCGCCAATCCAATTGTGCTAAAGATTCCAGCCCCTACAATAGCGGCGATACCCAACGAAACCAGATCTGTTACCCCCAATACCTTTGCAAGGCCTGTCCCCCCCTCTTTTTGAGTGTCATGCAGAATCTGATCAACACTTTTCTTCCGAAAAAGTCTATGTGACATGTAAAATTAGTTTTTGATACTTAAAATTATGCGAAAATAAATATTTTCAAGGTCTTATACTATTGGTATTTTCTGATAGACTAATTAAAGTCCACCAACTCATATTGAATATACTGGTAAATTTCTTGATAATCGGCCATCTCTGTATGCAGATAGGAAATCAACTGTTCTGTCAGTAGCTGTCTTTGCTCGGATGAAACTTCAAATTGCCACAATCGCTTACAAATATTGAAAAGTGCACCAGCAATTTTTTCCACCTGTGCATAGTCATAAATATATTCCCACTCAATAAACTGATGATAAAATTTTTCAAACTTAGGAATATCATCCAGCTGATTTATTTTCAAAAACTTCCGCATAGCATCTTCGTCCACATGGGTCAAAGCAGCATAGAATTTATCAATCGAAACAGCTTTGTTTTGTGTTAGGATATGATCTAGCAATAGCTCCAACGCGATATGGGCCATAAAAGACGGCCGGATAGGCAGTCCCACTAAACTAGACTGTATTTTTAATTTCAGTTGATGTGTATGATGAAAAAAATAAGGTGAATTGTGAAACAGGCGATCGACCTCGATATGACGGTTCCAGCCTATATACAATTGCTCCAGTAAAGGATTGTCCAAGAGCTCATCTTCATACTGGCGTGGCTTTAGCATAAAGGATTTATCAGCATTTTTTAATAGATCGGGTAACAATCCGCCCACAATACGTTCGGGATTGGTTGCAAACCGCTCAAAATAGAAATGTGATAAAAAATTCATACCAGCTTATTAGCGTGTGCTTTTATACGGAATTATTCGCTCAATATACGCTTAATCTCCTATCTTTGCATCTTGTAAATTAAAAAATTAAATCCATTTAACAATGAGCTTTGTAGAAGAATTACGTTGGAGAGGCATGTTACAAGACATTATGCCAGGAACTGAAGACTTACTAAATAAAGAAAAAGTCGCTGGTTATATCGGTTTTGACCCCACAGGAGACTCTCTACACGTAGGACACTTGACTCAAATCATGACGTTGATCCACTTCCAAAATGCAGGCCACAAACCAGTTGCCCTGGTTGGAGGAGCAACAGGAATGATCGGAGACCCTTCTTTCAAATCTGCAGAGCGTAACTTGTTGGACGAAGCTACCCTACAACATAATGTAGCTTGTCTGAAAAAACAGTTAGGCAAATTTCTTGAATTTGGAGAAGGTGAAAATGACGCCCAAATGGTTAATAATTACGACTGGTTCAAAGATTTTAAATTTTTGGATTTTATTCGTGATATCGGTAAAATGATTACCGTTAACTATATGATGGCAAAAGATTCTGTAAAAAAACGTCTGGAAGGCGACAATGGTCTTTCTTTTACGGAATTTACCTATCAATTGATTCAAGGGTATGACTTCTACTACCTTTGGAAGCACCACAACTGTAAAGTTCAAATGGGTGGCTCCGATCAATGGGGTAACATCGTTACGGGAAGCGAAATGATCCGTCGTCAGGATCAAGGAACAGCCTATGCCATCACGACACAATTAATCAAAAAAGCCGATGGGCAGAAATTTGGAAAGACCGAATCTGGTGCTGTATGGTTAGATCCAAAGAAAACTTCTCCATATAAATATTATCAATTTTGGTTGAATACGTCAGATGATGATGCGAAAAACTGGATCAAAATCTTTACGTTAAAACCTCAGGAAGAAATTGAGTCCATCATTGTAGAACATGATGCAGCACCACACTTACGTTTAGTCCAAAAAGCACTGGCAAAAGATATTACCATTCGTACCCACTCCGAAGAAGCATACGAAACTGCCATCAAAACTTCTGAATTTCTTTTTGGTAACGGTTCTTTAGAGTTCTTGAACAACCTAGATCATGATGCTGTTTTGGAGGTGTTTGAAGGTATTCCGCAGTTTCAGATCGCTAAAGCTGAACTGGCGGCTGGTATCAATATCCTTGATTTACTTGCTGTTCAGACCCAGGTATTCCCATCCAAAGGTGAAGCTCGTAAAATGCTTCAGGGCGGCGGTGTTTCGATCAACCGAGAAAAAGTAACTGATATTGAAGAGTCGATTACGGAGAATCACCTTGTAAACAATAAATATATTGTTGCACAACGCGGTAAAAAGAATTACTACTTGATAATCGCAGATTAATGATCAGCAGTATCCTGATTTAATAATCCATAACTATAAAAAAGTCCCTTTTAAACAAATCAAAAGGGACTTTTTTATGCAGCCAGCTTCCATTCTTCTACAGCTGCAACCATTGATTAGTTTAATAATTTTTCAAATGCTTTCCTCGACGCTCCTCTAAAATGTACCTCACCGCAATATTGATAACCTAATTTGTCAAATACATGCAGCATACCGCCGTTATCAAAATTAGTATCCACCTTGATACTATAGACACCATGATCGATCGCAATTTTCTCTACCCCCTGCATAACGCCTGTGCCAACACCTTTAACATGCGGATCCTGAGCGGAAGCCAGTCTATGTATACCTACATATTGACCATCACTTAACCACTTCCCGTCAATATCATTATAAGCTGGTTCGATATCAAAAATAATAGCTACATAACCTACAATCCTATTCTCGACTTCAACGACATGTCCATACCCTTTATCAAGATCCGATTGAACGACATCTTCATTCGGATAACCATCTTGCCATTGTCGGCTACCTTGTTCTTTCCTGAGGGCAATTGCTTGTTGTATAATTTCCCAAATCCGTCCTTTATCAGCTAATGTCGCTTTTCGTATTTCAAACTTGTTCATCCTATCTCTTATTTTTATTCGTAAAACTACATATTTTGCAGCAACTCCAAAGAATACACCAAAACAGCAACAATCGCTACAGATATCCACATTCTTTGATCAAACCTATTTGCAGGGCATAGTATTTGCTAGTCATTATACCTATCAAGCTTTTTAGCTATATCTAAATTTATTCATTCATAAAAAACGACAAACTTAAAATAATAGGCTATCAGCATCTTTAAAATACTATCAAAATAACTAAGTTTGTAAGCAGTATAATTGTGAGCTTTTCAATGTCAAATAAAGGAAATACATTTAGGCAGACAGGGAATTCAGTTTCCGGCAAACGTGCCCCTCAAAAGGAATCGACAACATTTAAAAAAGAAAAAAGTCAAAAAAACAGTGTACCAAGAGATTATTCGGATGCACAGCAAAAGGCTGTCAAGATATTAGGGATTTTATTGATCTTACTTTCATTGGCATTTGCGACAGCTTTCGTCTCCTACTTATTCACGTGGGAAGACGACCAAAGCTATATCGCAAAGACCAATGGCGGCTGGTCGACATTATTCAGATCTGCAGAAGAAATTCATGACGAAGCTGTTGATCTACCTGTGGTCGATAATAAACTAGGGAAATTTGGCGCATTGCTTGCCAATCAATTCATGTACGAATGGTTTGGCGTCGCATCCTTTCTTTTTATCCCCGTACTATTCATTTTAGGATATCGTTTGTTATTCAAAAAGTCATTGCTTCCATTATACCGTACAGTCGTTTATTCTTTTGTTGCAATCGTTTTTATCTCTGTAACATTGGGCTTTCTGCATGGATTTATGGCCGATACTCCGCATATGCTCGAGGGTAAATTTGGCTTTTGGACCAATAAATTATTAGAAGCACAAGTTGGCATTGTCGGCGTTGGCTGTATATTGGCTTTTGCTTACCTGACGACATTAATTTTACTCTACAACCTCGATTTTAAATTTGTCCTCTTCAGTAACAGAAAATCCAAGTCGTTCTCCGAAGATATGGATGAAGAGGATGAGGATGAATACGCTCCACATAATCTCAGAAACAAAATTCATATTGAAGATGATTCCATCCAATCTGTACGGGAATCTATTCAACGGCCAACATCAATCAATGAACGATTTCAAGCTGCTCGTGACAAAGATGTACAGGAAGAACTTCAGCGCCCCGCCTTTACGCATCACCCCGTACCTGAAGTGCAAATTGATCCGAAAGACAAAGTGGTACTCTCATTCGACGACAGTCCACTGGAGCGAACAGAGAATACACCTTCAATCAGTTTTACAATTGATCAGCCGAATGAAGACTTTGAAGACGAAGACTTACCACTAATTCGCGAATATCAGCCACCGGTCGTGGTAACTCCACCCCAACAAGAACCGGAACCGCCAATTGAACATGATGTGGTTCCAGGCCTTGTCGTGGAAGATATTAAAGAGGAAAAAGAAATTACCGCCAGTGATCTCGTGGCCCAATTTGGCCAGTATGATCCCAAATTAGACCTTTCTGGCTATCAACACCCTGCATTAGATTTACTGAGAGACTATGGTGGAGGTAAAATAACGATCAATCAACAGGAACTCGAAGCGAACAAAAACAAGATTGTTGATACGCTGAGGAACTATAGCATCGAGATCGAAAGCATCAAAGCAACGATAGGTCCAACGGTAACTTTGTATGAAATTATACCAAAACCAGGTGTACGGATTTCAAAAATCAAAAATCTGGAAGATGACATTGCTTTAAGTCTTGCGGCATTGGGTATACGGATTATTGCACCTATGCCTGGAAAGGGAACCATTGGTATTGAGGTACCAAACTCCAATCCGGAAATGGTATCCATGCGATCGGTACTTGCTACGGAGAAGTTCCAGAAAACAGACATGGACCTTCCGATCGCTTTAGGTAAAACGATTTCCAATGAAGTGTATATTGCCGATTTAGCTAAAATGCCCCACCTTCTAGTTGCGGGGGCTACCGGGCAAGGTAAATCAGTAGGTATTAACGCGATTCTGACCTCCTTACTGTATAAAAAACATCCGGCCGAACTAAAATTTGTCCTTGTTGACCCTAAGAAGGTGGAACTTTCTCTATTCAAAAAAGTAGAGCGCCACTTCCTCGCAAAATTGCCTGACGACGGAGATGCAATCATCACCGATACGAAGAAGGTTATCAACACCTTAAATTCTCTGTGTATAGAAATGGATCAACGTTATGATTTGTTAAAAAATGCGCAGGTACGGAATTTAAAGGAATATAATGCAAAATTTATCAATCGCAGATTAAACCCTGAGGAGGGTCATCGATTCTTACCATATATCGTTCTTATTGTTGATGAGTTTGCCGACTTAATGATGACAGCAGGAAAAGAGGTCGAAACACCAATTGCACGTTTAGCCCAATTGGCTCGTGCGGTAGGTATACACTTGGTTATCGCGACACAACGTCCTTCCGTCAATATCATTACCGGTACAATCAAGGCCAACTTCCCTGCACGTCTGGCATTCCGTGTATTATCGAAAGTCGATTCACGGACCATTCTAGATACAGGCGGTGCAGATCAGTTAATCGGTCGTGGTGACATGCTTCTAGCAACTGGAAGTGATTTGATACGTATTCAATGTGCGTTTGTGGATACACCAGAAGTTGAACAGATTTCCGATTACATCGGTGCGCAACGAGGTTATCCTTCGGCATTTATGCTTCCGGAATACGTAGACGAAAACGGAGATGGTTCTGGTAGTGTAGATTTTGATCCCAAAGACCGCGATCAGTTGTTCGAAGAAGCTGCCCGATTGATTGTCATGCATCAGCAAGGCTCTACTTCATTAATCCAACGTAAATTAAAATTGGGTTATAACAGAGCAGGACGAATCATCGATCAATTGGAAGCTGCAGGAATTGTAGGTCCATTTGAAGGAAGTAAGGCACGCGAGGTGCTTTATCCAGATGAATATTCATTAGAACAATTTTTGGAGACGTTAAGAAAGGACAACTAAGATGAAAAAACAAGTATGGTTTATTGTAGGTCTGCTAATCATGGCATACAGCCAAAACAGTTATGCACAAAATGATGCCGCTGCCAAAGCACTACTGACGAAAGTAAGCCAAAAGTACAATGCATACAAAACAATACAGGCCAATTTCTCATTAGATATTAAACAAGCTAATGGTGGCTCGCATACTGACGCCGGAACAATATACCTGGACAAGAGTAACAACAAGTACCAGGTCAATACCAAAAATCAAGTATTGATATCAGATTCCAAGACACAGTGGAATATCATGAAAGCCGAAAAGGAAGTTGAAATCTCAGAAGCAAGCAATTCAACCAACGAGATCAATCCAACAAACATATTCAGCTTCTATACCACTGGTTTTAAATATGCCATGGCCAATACAGAAAAGGTAAAGGGGCTTACACTGAGTGTCGTTGAATTAAGCCCAGTTGATAGCAAGAAAAACTATTCAAAAATAAAACTGCGCATCAACAAAGCAAGCAATTTGATCTATGATACCACTGTATTTGATAAAAGTGGTAATCGCTATACGTATACATTAACTTCGCAGGAAGGTAATAAAGCGCTTTCTAGTAGTCTATTCGTATTCAACAAAAACGATTACAAAGGTTTCGACGTTGTCGATCTGAGGTAAAAATATAGCATATACTACAGGACTGATTAAAGGCTTCACAATAAAAAGGGCTTTCCACTAGTGGAAAGCCCTTTTTATTGTGAAGTACAGCATTTTACAGCATGTTAGGTTCTTTATCCAACGTCTCACTTTCTTTGTTTGCATAACGCGAATAGCCATGCTTCTGTGGATGTTCGATAATTTCCTTCATTGAAACAAGTTTGTACACATACGAACCCGTTTCATTATTCAATTTCAATGCAAAATAATCGTCTTTTTTCTGTCTTCTTATGGAACCTCTCAGACTTCCGTCACCGACATTATATGCTGCAGCAACTAATGTCCAATTCCCGAATTGACCATACAGGTATTTGAGATATCTGGCAGCTGCATGCGTAGATTTGACAAGATCTTTCCGGTCATCTACCGTACCATTGACTTTCAACCCATACAAACGCGCTGTTGCAGGCATAAATTGCCAATAGCCACCAGCTCCCTTAGATGAAACAACAGCTTTACTAAGGCCGCTTTCCACCAATGGAATGTACTTGAAATCTTCCGGAATACCATGTGATTTAAGAATCTTTGCAATCATCGGCAAATAGGTCTCTGCCTTTTTGTGCATATCGTATGATCCTGTTTTTTTAAACGAGAATCGACTGAAAAATTTGCGCAATTTACTCTCCACTAGCGGACGATCCATCGGTAATGAATCTTCAGCAAATGTCAATGAATTCATATAAGATTCAAACGAATTGCTTTTTTCTTTTTTTTCTTCTTCGTCCCCATGATGAGCGGGAACTACTACGAGCTTCGGTCCAACGATCTTATCGCCGTTTGAAGCGTTGTTGTGTGGGGTTGAGTATAATTTTGATAGCAATAAAGCAAACAAAATCAAACTACTACATAAAACTTTCTTTCTTATCATTCACTCCCTTAATGCTATCCTATCCACGACTCCAATCGATCAAAAAATAGCTTGGTTCAAATTCAAGGGTACAAAGGTAAACACTATTTATTTAAAAAACAAATAGTTACATTCTAGACAACTTAAAGCGGCTTTTTTAGCGTAAAAACGCAGCAAATTTAAGAAAAGACAAAAAGATAAGGATTTTTTCGCAAAACCCAAAATTATCCCTAACTTTGTAGTTCACATTTTAGCAAAACACAATGCCATTCAGCAATAAAAGGAACAGTCGTGATGACAACTCCAGAAAGTCACGAGGCAACTCAGATAGCTTCAAATCTAGAGGCGATAAGAACAATAGTTTCGGAAAAAAATCATATGGGTCAAATGACCAATCTGAAAGAGGCTCTTTCAGAAAAGATGATAATCGTGAGAACAGATCATTCGGATCTAAAAAATTCTCAGACAAACCTTCCTTCCGAGGAGATAACAATTCCTTCCGGTCAAAAGATAATTCAGAAAAATCCTTTGGTAGAGGAGGCCGCTCATTTGATAAAAATGATTCTTCAAGATCTTTTGACAAAAAAGATTCCTTTAATAAATTTGATAGATCAGAACGTTCTTTCGACAAAAAAGATAACTTCAAACGTTCAGACAGAAATGATTCCTCAAGATCTTTTGATAGATCTGACCGTCCTTTTGAAAAAAGAGATAGTTTCAAACGTTCAGACAGAAATGACTCCCCAAGATCTTTTGATAGATCAGAGCGTTCTTTCGACAAAAAAGATAACTTCAAACGTTCAGACAGAAAAGACGCCCCAAGATCTTTTGACAGATCAGAGCGTTCTTTTGATAAAAGAGACAATTTCAAACGTTCAGACAGAAATGACGCCCCAAGATCTTTTGATAGATCAGAGCGTTCTTTTGACAAAAAAGATAACTTTAAACGTTCAGACAGAAATGACTCCCCAAGATCATTCGATAGATCAGAGCGTTCTTTTGATAAAAGAGACAATTTCAAACGTACTGACAGAAAGTTTGACGGCGAAAGAAGTAGAAATTTTGACGACAACAAAAACTTTGGTGATAAACAATATATTAAACGTCCAAAGAAAAAAGCAGAAGATGCAGAAGATGACGGCTTAGTTCGTTTAAATCGCTATATCGCCAATGCTGGTATCTGTTCAAGACGTAAAGCTGATGAGCTTATCACTGCTGGTGTCATTTGGGTAAATGGAGAACCTGTTACGGAATTGGGTACAAAGGTAGATCCTGCAACAGATGAAATCCGTTACAACAACGAACGTCTAAAACGTGAAAAAAATGTTTATGTTTTGTTGAACAAACCAAAAGATTATATCACGACTACAGATGATCCGCAGGAGCGTCATACCGTAATGGAACTTGTTTCTAAAGCGACAAAGGAAAGAATCTATCCTGTTGGTCGTCTTGACAGAAACACGACGGGGCTACTTCTAATGACAAATGATGGTAGTCTTGCTGAAAAACTTTCACACCCGCGCAACAGCATCAGCAAAATCTATAATGTCGAGTTAAACAAAAGCCTTACACAAGGCGATTTTAACAAAATCAACTTTGGTATCGAATTAGAGGATGGTGTAATCAAACCAGATGACTTGAGCTATGTTCAAGGCGGATCGAAACGTGAAGTTGGTATCCAAATCCACTCTGGAAAAAATCGTATTGTACGTCGTATTTTTGAGTCACTAGGATATGAAGTCGTTAAATTGGACCGTGTAGTTTATGCAAACTTAACGAAAAAAGATCTTCCACGTGGCCGTTGGAGATATTTAGAGGAGCGTGAAATCGTGCAATTAAAGCACCTGATTTAATTCCTTAATAATAAATAAAAATAAAGGACGGTCATTCAGTTAACCGTCCTTTATTTTTTATATTTGCTCATTCAAATAATAAAACAAAGAATATGACTGATCCGAAAACACTTTCATCCGTTGCGGAATTCCATAAAACATTCCAACATCCAATCCTAGACACGCCTACTATCCCATCTGAACAAAGATGTGCCTTACGGGTATCGTTGATCGCTGAGGAATTAAAAGAATTAGAAGAAGCCATCCAGGATAAAGATTTGGTCGAGATTGCAGATGCACTATGTGACATTCAATATGTACTTGCTGGAGCGGTATTAGAATTTGGCTTAAAAGATAAATTCTCAGCACTTTTTGATGAAGTTCAACGTTCCAATATGAGCAAAGCATGTAAAGACGAGGCAGAAGCAATCGCTACACAGGAGCACTATAAATTAAAAGGTGTAGAATCCTATTACAAAGAAGTTGACGGGAAATTCCTGGTATTCAGAACAGCTGACAATAAAACGTTAAAATCTATCAATTACTCTCCAGCGGATCTAAAAACGATTGTTGAGGGATAAATAAAACTGGAAAACTAGCTTATAATTTTCCTTGCAGAAAACAAAATAAGGCTTCTTTTAAGAAGCCTTATTTTGTTTTTGCAGCGATAGATCAATTGCTCTACTGCTCTCTATAATATGGTAAATATAGAAGAAGCTCCTTATTCAAAAAGACTTCCTTGCACAACCTGCCGTGCTTCCAATCCTTTATCTATATACGTTTGAATACCTGACTTCGGAAACCCCCAATTTGGTGCGATTAACAATTCTTTATCTGCAATCCCGAAAATACGCTGAATGATTAGATCAGGACGCAATCGAGGAATAAATTTGGCTAAGAATTCGGTGTAACCTTCCATCGAGAAAAGTTCAAAAGGTTCCCTTTTATATTTGACCCCCATAATGGAGCCCTCCACAATATGTAGGTGATGTAATTTCACAAATTTGATCTGCGGAAACCGGTTGATTTCATCTGCATATTTTAACATCATCTCCTCAGATTCCCATGGGAAGCCAAAGATGGTATGCACACAAAGCTCCAATGGCGTATCCTTCAGCATGTCCATCGCCTGAACAAATTCGTCGTGGGAACAACCTCTATTAATCCTCTCCAATGTATCGTTGTAGATCGATTCCATCCCCATCTCCAAATCCACATCGTAACGATCTGTATAAGACTCTAACAATGCAATCTTTTCAAAATCCAAACAATCAGGACGCGTACCCACAGAAAGACCTAAGGTATTTTCAGGATCGATACTCAAAGCCTCATCATACATCATCTTCAGTAGATGAGTCGGCGCATATGTATTTGTATTTGGCTGGAAATAAATAATAAACTTCTCAGCACCATAGCTATTACGTGCCCTTTCAATACCCGATTCTACCTGTTCCCGTATCGAAGGAATCTTGCGGGCAGTATCCGGTGTAAAAGAGTCCACATTACAGTAAGTACAACCGCCATAGCCCTTACTACCGTCACGATTGGGACAAGTAAAATTACCATCCACAATCACTTTAAACACTTTCTGCCCGTTATACTTTTGCTTTAAATAAGCCCCGTAATGATTATACGGTTTAATTCCGTTGTCCAATAATGTACCCATTGCGCTGCAAAGTTACTCAATAAAAATCATATGTGACCATTACTTTCTCAGGATCAAATGTTAAACTGATCCGGCCATCACGAAAATCTTTCCAAGATAATTTATACGAACTATGCTTAACTGCATCCTCCAAATCAAAGTAACTCCTTTTAACGGCTAAATTGGGAGAATTGTCATAATAAGTAGGTAAACCGTAATAGAAAACGAAAAATTGTTCAAATTCTTTAAATGACAAATAGTGGTAAAACTTATTCTTATTTCTTGAAATCAATATTTCAATTTTCTTTAGCCTGCCATCTGTATAAAAATAATCAAGTGTTTGATAATACAGTGCATTCAACCATTTACCGCCGGTAAATCGGACATGCCCTGGATCGATCACGACCATTGTGTCCTTACTCCCTGTATATGCACCAAACTCCCCTATATAAGATCTTTCCCCGAGATGAATAATATATTCGCGGGCTATATTGGCAGATCTACCATCTTTATTTGCCGGTATCCACTTTGATATGGACGAAAATTTCTGATTCATCTCATCTGTCTTATCCATATGCCCAATTTTACTGGAAACAACTTTGACAGTGCTATCCTTATAAACCTCGAATCCAACATGAGCTTCATAATTGAGATTAGGCCAATTGCCTTTCCACTTTTCATTTAACTGCCTATAAAAATCAACAATACCTATCTTGGGGGTTGGAAGGTAATTTTCATAAGAAATAAAAATGTAATCCTGTCCGTCTTGGCAAATACCTGATCTCAAATTAAACAATAGAAGAAAAACAATGATCAAACAATTTCTCATATGGCCGGTAAGTAATATTTACAGCAATATACAAAAAACACAGATACAAGAATTATAGAAAAGCAATATGGAGATGGAGGCTGTCTATTGGCTAAGAGAGCTCCTTTACTTCAATTTCAGCTATGAACAATAACCACTTGCTATTTGGAGCTAAATTGATCGACATACTTCTATAAAGAGGCATTACATTGCTTTCTTAGTACTGTGCTGGATCAGGGGGAGATTACAGAAGATAGAGACAAGGAAGTACGGGAGTACATAAACGAAAGAAGCCCTTGACTGTTTCCAGCAAGGGCTTCCGTGTAAAAAAAGGCACCGACCTACTCTCCCACCTGTTACGGCAATACCATCGGCTCTGGCGGGCTTGACTGCTCTGTTCGGAATGGGAAGAGGTAGACACCGCCGATATAGGCACCTAAAAATCTTTATTGGCTGATTCCTTATCGGAACATCAGACCAACTGACATATATATTGAAAGATCATTTTAAAAATTAAAGAGGAAGACAACAGTGTCTGTCTGCTTGAGAAAGCTTCGGGCTATTAGTACCACTTGGCTTTGGTCTCTCAACCTTTACACCTATGGCCTATCAACGTAGTCATCTTCTACGACCCTATAAGGAAGTCTCATCTCGTGGCTAGTTTCGCACTTAGATGCTTTCAGCGCTTATCTATTCCAGACGTAGCTACCCTGCCGTACACCTGGCGGCATAACAGGTTCACCAGAGGTCTGTCCAACCCGGTCCTCTCGTACTAAGGTCAGATCCACTCAAACTTCCAACGCCCACAACAGATAGGGACCGAACTGTCTCGCGACGTTCTGAACCCAGCTCGCGTGCCACTTTAATGGGCGAACAGCCCAACCCTTGGGACCTTCTCCAGCCCCAGGATGTGACGAGCCGACATCGAGGTGCCAAACCTCCCCGTCGATATGAGCTCTTGGGGGAGATCAGCCTGTTATCCCCAGCGTACCTTTTATCCTTTGAGCGATGGCCCTTCCATACAGAACCACCGGATCACTATGTCCGTCTTTCGACCCTGTTCGACTTGTCGGTCTCACAGTCAAGCAAGCTTATGCCATTGCACTCCGCGTACGGTTACCAAGCGTACTGAGCTTACCTTTGAAAGCCTCCGTTACCTTTTTGGAGGCGACCACCCCAGTCAAACTACCCACCAAACAATGTCCTCGGTAAGACCGAGTTAGAAACCGAATACAGAAAGGGCGGTATTTCAAGGTTGATTCCATGACTCCTGGCGAAGCCACTTCAACATCTCCCGCCTATCCTACACATCCTGTACCCAATCTCAATGTTAAGCTATAGTGAAGGTGCATGGGGTCTTTCCGTCCCGTTGCGGGTAATCGGCGTCTTCACCGATACCACAATTTCACCGAGCTCATGGCTGAGACAGCGCCCAGATCGTTACACCATTCGTGCAGGTCGGAACTTACCCGACAAGGAATTTCGCTACCTTAGGACCGTTATAGTTACGGCCGCCGTTTACTGGGGCTTCGATTCAATGCTTCTCTTGCGATGACATCCCCTCTTAACCTTCCAGCACCGGGCAGGTGTCAGGCCTTATACTTCATCTTGCGATTTTGCAAAGCCATATGTTTTTGTTAAACAGTCGCCTGGGCCTTTTCACTGCGGCTGCTCTTCTCAGAGACAGCGCCCCTTCTCCCGAAGTTACAGGGCCATTTTGCCGAGTTCCTTAGCCATGACTCACTCGAGCACCTTAGGATTCTCTCCTCGACCACCTGTGTCGGTTTGCGGTACGGGTCTTCATAACCTGAAGCTTAGCGGGTTTTCTTGGAAGTCTGTTTACCTGCTCTATCAGCGCCACCGAAGCTTTGCTGTACTATTGGGTTTCAGCTAGAGTTGCGGATTTGCCTACAACTCCAATACCTACGCCTTTCAACGAACTATTCCGTCAGTTCGCGGCAGTGTCACTACTCCGTCACCACATCGCAGTTATGAAGAGTACTGGAATATTAACCAGTTGTCCATCGGCTTGCCCCCTTCGGGTGCGCCTTAGGTCCCGACTGACCCTGATCCGATTAACGTTGATCAGGAAACCTTGGTCTTTCGGTGGGCGGGTTTCTCACCCGCCTTATCGTTACTTATGCCTACATTTGCTTTTCCATAACCTCCACAGTTCATTGCCAAACTGCTTCCCCGGCGATGGAATGCTCCCCTACCAGATGTACCTAAGTACAAATCCATAGCTTCGGTACCGTTCTTGATGCCCGTTTATTATCCACGCCCGGCCGCTCGACTAGTGAGCTGTTACGCACTCTTTAAATGAATGGCTGCTTCCAAGCCAACATCCTAGCTGTCTGGGCAACCGGACCTCGTTAGTTCAACTTAGAACGAATTTGGGGACCTTAGCTGATGGTCTGGGTTCTTTCCCTCTCGGCCTTGGACCTTAGCACCCAAAGCCTCACTGCCGGCTATATTTGATAGCATTCGGAGTTCGTCTGGATTTGGTAGGATTTGACTCCCCCGCACCCAATCGGTAGCTCTACCTCTATCAAACTCTACGCCGACGCTGTTCCTAAAAACATTTCGGGGAGTACGAGCTATTTCCCAGTTTGATTGGCCTTTCACCCCTACCCTCAGGTCATCCGGAAACTTTTCAACGTTTATCGGTTCGGTCCTCCATTACATGTTACTGCAACTTCAACCTGCCCAAGGGTAGATCACAAGGTTTCGCGTCTACCTCATCTGACTATGCGCCCTATTAAGACTCGCTTTCGCTTCGGCTGCGTCCCTGAAGGACTTAACCTTGCCAGACAAGAGTAACTCGTAGGCTCATTATGCAAAAGGCACGCTGTCACAGAACTCGTCTGCTCCAACCGCTTGTAAGCACACGGTTTCAGGTTCTTTTCACTCCCCTGTTCGGGGTTCTTTTCACCTTTCCCTCACGGTACTGGTTCACTATCGGTCTCTCAGGAGTATTTAGCCTTACCAGATGGTGCTGGTGGATTCCCACAGGATTTCTCCGGTCCCGCGGTACTCAGGATACCACTATGTCAACATTCTTTACCTGTACGGGGCTCTCACCCTTGTCGCGCAGTTTCCCACCTGCTTCCAGTTCATAGCGCTGTACAATGTCGTGGTCCTACAACCCCGGCCATGCCGTAACATGATCGGTTTGGGCTCTTTCCCGTTCGCTCGCCACTACTTGGGAAATCATTGTTATTTTCTTCTCCTACGCCTACTTAGATGTTTCAGTTCAGCGCGTTCGCGTTTTATACGACTATTCTTCAAATAGTCAGGTTGCCCCATTCGGAAATCTCTGGATCAAGTCGCATTTGCCAATCCCCAAAGCTTATCGCAGCTTATCACGTCCTTCTTCGCCTCTGAGAGCCTAGGCATCCCCCGTGTGCCCTTATTTACTTTCTTCACCGGCATAGCCTTTTGCTACTATGCGGCTGCTTTTGATATATATACCCGTATGCTACGCAAAGATTCGTTCGGCCTTGACCGAGGGTCTCCTCTTTACATCAAGCACATACACGTATTGTCTCTATACTGTTGTCTTCTCTTGTAATTTTTTTTCTCTTTCAATATGTCAAAGAACTCTTTTTCCGGTTTTTATTCTGGAGCATCTGTCGATGTTCCTTCCGGAGATGTGGAGAATAACGGATTCGAACCGTTGACCCCCTGCGTGCAAGGCAGGTGCTCTAGCCAGCTGAGCTAATTCCCCGTATTTTTTCGTAGTCCCGAGCAGATTTGAACTGCTGACCCCTACATTATCAGTGTAGTGCTCTAACCAACTGAGCTACGGGACTAGCTTATCTTGTTCATCTCTTTCTCTCGGTCCTGCTCCTTGCGGGGCGGGCACTTTCTTCTGATGTTTTCTTCTTGTCAATCATATGTAACGTGACGAGCACCGATCTTCGATACTCTAGAAAGGAGGTATTCCAGCCGCACCTTCCGGTACGGCTACCTTGTTACGACTTAGCCCCAATTATCGGTTTTACCCTAACACGCTCCTCGCGGTAACATGCTTTAGGTACCCCCAACTTTCATGGCTTGACGGGCGGTGTGTACAAGGCCCGGGAACGTATTCACCGCGTCATTGCTGATACGCGATTACTAGCGAATCCAACTTCATGGGGTCGAGTTGCAGACCCCAATCCGAACTGTGAATGGCTTTTAGAGATTAGCATCATATTGCTATGTAGCTGCCCGCTGTACCATCCATTGTAGCACGTGTGTAGCCCCGGACGTAAGGGCCATGATGACTTGACGTCGTCCCCACCTTCCTCTCTGTTTGCACAGGCAGTCTGTTTAGAGTCCCCACCATTACATGCTGGCAACTAAACATAGGGGTTGCGCTCGTTGCGGGACTTAACCCAACACCTCACGGCACGAGCTGACGACAGCCATGCAGCACCTAGTTTCGTGTCCCGAAGGACGAGTGCGTCTCTGCACTCTTCACTAACTTTCAAGCCCGGGTAAGGTTCCTCGCGTATCATCGAATTAAACCACATGCTCCTCCGCTTGTGCGGGCCCCCGTCAATTCCTTTGAGTTTCACCCTTGCGGGCGTACTCCCCAGGTGGATAACTTAACGCTTTCGCTGGGACGCTGGCTGTCTATCGCCAACATCGAGTTATCATCGTTTAGGGCGTGGACTACCAGGGTATCTAATCCTGTTCGATCCCCACGCTTTCGTGCATCAGCGTCAATACCAGCTTAGTGAGCTGCCTTCGCAATCGGAGTTCTAAGACATATCTATGCATTTCACCGCTACTTGTCTTATTCCGCCCACTTCAAATGGATTCAAGCCCATCAGTATCAAAGGCACTGCGATGGTTGAGCCACCGTATTTCACCCCTGACTTAATAGGCCGCCTACGCACCCTTTAAACCCAATAAATCCGGATAACGCTCGGATCCTCCGTATTACCGCGGCTGCTGGCACGGAGTTAGCCGATCCTTATTCTTCCAGTACATTCAGCTATCTACACGTAGATAGGTTTATTCCTGGACAAAAGCAGTTTACAACCCATAGGGCAGTCATCCTGCACGCGGCATGGCTGGTTCAGGCTTCCGCCCATTGACCAATATTCCTTACTGCTGCCTCCCGTAGGAGTCTGGTCCGTGTCTCAGTACCAGTGTGGGGGATTCTCCTCTCAGAGCCCCTAGACATCGTCGCCTTGGTAAGCCGTTACCCTACCAACTAGCTAATGTCACGCGAGCCCATCTCTATCCTATAAATATTTAATCAACCGAACATGCGAACTGTTGATGTTATGCGGTGTTAATCTCTCTTTCGAGAGGCTATCCCCCTGATAGAGGTAGGTTGCTCACGCGTTACGCACCCGTGCGCCACTCTCACCGTCTTCGAGCAAGCTCTCCGACGGATCCCGTCCGACTTGCATGTATTAGGCCTGCCGCTAGCGTTCATCCTGAGCCAGGATCAAACTCTCCATTGTAAAATGAAGTTTTTGATTCCAACTATTTACATAATCAGAATTCTTTTTTTATATCTCTGATCTTGGATCGAATTGAACTAATTACTTGAATTTGTTCATGACTTTCGACTTTCGTCTGTCTACTCGTCACGCTTACATGATTGTATTTTCTTAAAGAACTTTTGCCGCTTCAACTTCCGTATCCGCTATATTCCGATGGCATTGCGCCGTCTTTATCTTTTTTTGTTTTCCCTCCGTTTCCGTTGGGACTGCAAAGGTAGAAATCTTTTCTGAACTTCCAAAAAATTTTTTAAGTTTTTTTTCTTTTCTCTTTTCTCGATTTCCGCGTTTAAAATAAACTCAGCGGGATTTTAAATCCTGCCAGGCTCGCTTAAACCCTTCTTTTTTTCATGATTCCCTCTTTCGAGGTAACCGTTCCTCCCTTGCGGAGTGGTGCAAAGATAGGGAGTTTAAATACAAACTTCCAAGCCTTTTGTTCTTATTTATTTCATTTTCCTCTTAACTGCCTGTAACGGTGCGAGATTCTTTTTGGTTATTGGTAGCGGGAGGTGCAGCAGCTGGCAAATAACGGCTGATCCCGGCGCAGAATAGGGCCGCAGAATAACCCCTTTCATAACTATACTTTCTTACCCTTTTAGTTAGGGTTTAGTTAGGGTTTGTTTAGGGTTAGTTTAGGTATAGTATAGGTAAGACCTAAACTAAACCTAACTTAATGCTAGGCTAAACATAAACAAAAGCTAAACTAAGGAATAAGAAGTCTTCAACTCTTCTTTATTTAGAGGGGGCGGCTTAGACACCTTGAAAACATCAGAAAAAAAATGAAGCTATATTAGATTTGAGCTGATCTCCTTATTTCTCCTCAGACCTAAAGACCCAAAAGCGCTGAAGCGTATAGTTGAATCCCAGAGAAACGAGCAGCTCTACAACAAGTTTTGAAAACAGAAAATTCAGATGATATATATCAACCAGAAAATGAATACCAGTAGACTTCAATGTAATGCTGCCACAGACAACAATCACAAATTTCCATAATTGACTCCCCACTGATTTTTGTGTGCTACCAAAAGACCAATATCGATTGATCAAAAAATTAACAACAGCACCAAGGCTACCACTAATAGCATTAGAAAAAGGCGCACTGATATGAAGTAATTTATAACAAGCAGAGTATACTCCAAAATCAAACAATCCGCCTAAAAAGGCGGAAAGTTGAGCTTTTAAAAAAGTAATAACTTTTGAAGACATCGCTAAATAGCCTCCTCCTGCTGTTTTTTCAATTTATCCTCTTTATCTTTTTCATCACCTAATTTAAGAAGTAGGCGCGTATCGTTTGTATTAATGATAAAAAGTGCTATACAAATCGCCAGTACACACCAATTAATAGATCCAGGCATTAAAACTTCCAACAGCATAACCAGTGAAATAATTACTCGAATTTCAGTTGGTCCCAAAATTCCAGCATCTATTGTATACTTATCTGTAATTCGGTATCTAAGCTGAGAAATGATCATTGCCCAGCCATACAATGCTACCAATGTAAATCCCAGATATTTGAAATCCCCTACGGTGTACAAAACATAGCCCAGTCCAATAAAAACCGTACTGATCCAATCCATTACAATATCCAGCGCGAAACCGTACCAACGACGGGATTTATTGCGATAGAATGCGATACGCCCATCTAATGAATCACCAAACCATTGCACAAAGAAACCAGGGATTCCTAAAAGCAAATAGCGAATATCAACATATTCAGCCAAGATAAAACTCCCCAATATCATTAAGGAGCCTAAAAACCCAATTGCTGTAAGTCCGTCCGAAGTAATCCAATTTGGGATTCGAGGAACGAGGTACGAAATAAGTTTTTGTTCGGGTTCACTTAAGATATTTGTTCTCTTTCTATCCTGAAAAAGTTTTTTATTTATTTTTAACTCACTCATTATCTGCGATTATAGCCATTTATTTTCTTTATACCAAGCCAATGCCTCCATTAAGCCTTTCTTCAAATCATATTTAGGTTGGTATTGTAGCTGACGTTGAGCCGCTGAGATATCACAGCCCCAGTTTTCAGCTGTAAGTTCATTCAGCCGTTCCGGATATAGTACAGGTATTGCTTTAGAATTTTTATACAAACGCTCAAAAATAACGGCGATAGTCTTCACAACGCCTAAAGGAATATGCATACGGATCATTTTCCTTTGGCTAAACTCTTTGAAAAACTTTGCTATCTCATAACGACCATAGACCTGCCCGTCACTGAGGTTATACACCTGTCTTCCTCCTTGGTCAAAACGACAGGCATGAATAATTGCTTGCACCAAGTCGGCAACATAAATAAAGCTGAGCTTTTGAGGAGAGCGGCCAACATAGGCATCCAGACCTCCGTTCATTGTTTTAAAAAGAATAAAAATATCCTTTTCCCGAGGGCCATATACTGCAGTAGGGCGCAAAATCGTTAGTGGCTGATCTTTAAAATCATTCAAGGCGAGCTCCGCTTTCCGCTTGCTACGACCATAGGCCGTAACAGGACAATAAGGGTTACTTTCATCGATCAACTTAGCATCATAGCTCACAGGACCAATCGCTGCGAGACTACTGACGAAAACAAATCTTTTGACCGGATTTTTCAAAGAAAAACAAGCAGAAGCCAAGTTTTTAGTGTAACCGACATTGACTTTTTCGAGATCTTCTTCATGTTTGGCACGAGTCATTGCCGCAGCATGAACAACATAGGTATAATTTTCCGCTTCCAGCAATTCACTAATGGATGCTTCATCGGAGAAATTTGGATAAACAAATCTATCCACAACGGAGCGAATTTCCGAGACATCACTTGACTTCCTCACCGCAGCATGAACTTCCATTCCTGCCTCCTTCGCTGCTCTTGTCAAATGATAGCCTACAAAACCACTCGCTCCGGTGATTAATATTTTTTCTATCATAATGATTTTTGATACAAACGATAACGTTTGTACAATTCTCCATTCATTTGTTCAATGGCGTGATTCATCATATAATTATGCTCCAACATCCATGAACATTCGGCCCCCTTAATATTAGAATCTTTTGATTCTTTTATAATTCGGCCATACAAACATGCTTCGATCCCTAATTTTCGGTAATCTTCCAATACACCTAACATCAATACACGAAGCAAATTGATTTTTTTCTTTCCAAACAACAATTTAAAAATACCTGTAGGAAGTAAACGTCCACGCTTAACTTTGATAAGGATCTGGTTAATATCCGGTATACCCAAACCAAAACCAACAAGTTCTCCATCTTTCTCTGCCACGATAGCAAAACGTGGATCGAGAATCATTTTTAAATCTTTGGCCGTATAATTAAATTCGTCTTCTGTCATCGGAACAAATCCCGAATTTTTATCCCAGGCTCTATTGTAAATGTCACGAACTTTCGCTGCTTCGTTTTTAAAATCCTTCACATTGAATTGACGCAATGTAATACCAGATCTTTTCAAACGCTCTTCCAGCCTGTCCAAAAGCAATACAGAACGCTTATCCGCCGACTTTTCCATAACCAAGTAAGCTCTCAAATCCACTTTATGCCCATAACCTGAATTGGTAATCAAGTCGATGTAATAAGGCGAATTGTAGGGCATCATGGCCACTGGAGGTTTATCAAAACCGTCAACCAATAGACCAACGGTATCATTGGTCGATAAATTGATCGGCCCAACGATCGTATCCCCACCTTTAGCTTTAACCCATTTCTCTGCGGTCTCAAACAACGCGTTTGCGACTTCTTGATCATCTATACAATCGAAAAACCCCCACTGTCCTTCATTCACATGATTAAAGGCATTATGGTTGTTGTTCCAGATTGCACATATACGACCAACAATCTTATCGTTACGATAAGCTAGAAAAGGTTGTGCTTGGGAATGTTTATAAAAGGGATGCTTATCAGGGGAAAGCAAATCGTTTTGTTCAAGAAATAAGGCAGGTACATAATTAGGATTTCCCTCATAGAGACTATGAGGGAAATCTATAAACAGCCGTCTTTGTTTCTTTGTTTCAACGGGTATAATCTGAATCATACGATTAGATTTTATATTAATGTTTCAACTTCAGCTTGTTTGAATACTTTAACCATCTTCTCAATAGCTTCGTCGATTTGGTCATAAGTATGTGTCGCCATCAATGAGAAACGAATCAAAGACTCTTCAGCAGGAACTGCTGGAGAAACAACCGGATTAACAAATACACCATCATCTTGGAGCATTTTTGTTACCCAGAACGTTTTTTCATTGCTACGAATAAAGATTGGTAAAATAGGACTTTCAGTAGCACCTAAATCAAATCCATGATCTAATAATTGGGCTTTGGCATAGTCTGTATTTTTCCACAATTTTTCTATATGCTCTGGCTCATTTTGAATAATTTCCAACGCTTTCAATGTTGAAGCTACTGAAGCTGGCGTCATTGAAGCACTGAACATCACCGAACGTGCATTATGTTTTAAGAAATCAATTACATCTGCATCACCTGCCACAAATCCACCTAAAGATGCCAAAGATTTACTAAAAGTACCCATGATCAAGTCTACATCATCATTAAGCCCAAAATGCGAAGCTGTACCAGCTCCTTTGTGCCCAATAACACCTAAACTGTGTGCATCATCCACCATAACGGCAGCGTCAAACTCATTGGCAATCGATGTAAGTTCAGGCAAATTAACAATATCACCCTCCATACTAAAGATGCCGTCCGTACAGATTAATTTCGCACTATCCTCTGGTAGACGAGATAACTTCGCACGTAAGTCTTCCATATTATTGTGACCGTATTTGATTACTTTAGAAAAAGACAAGCGGCTACCATCAATAATGGATGCATGATCACGTTCATCTAACAAAATATAATCATTACGTCCCATTAGACAGGACAAAGGCCCTAGATTTGATTGGAATCCTGTACTAAAAAGAATAGCGGCTTCTTTACCTACATAGGCAGATAATTTTTCCTCCAGTTCCACGTGAATATCCAACGTACCGTTTAAGAAACGAGATCCAGCACATCCAGTACCATACTTTTCCAAAGCATCTTGCGCTGCTTTTATAATACGTGTATCAGTTGTTAACCCTAAATAAGAGTTAGAACCAAACATCAATACACGTCTACCATCGATTTTTACCTCGGTATCTTGTTTCGATTGAATAGGTCTAAAATAGGCATATAAGCCTTTAGCTTTCAACTCCTCAACAATCTTAAATTGCGATATTTTTTCGCCTAACTTTCCTTTACTCATGCGATAAAAAGGTATTTCTAAAACTATTTCTAACTTTTAGATGTTATTGTAACAAACAAAATTATCGAATTGGACTTTTATATAAAAAACTCGGTCTCCGACTAAAAATCTGCTATATCCACAATGTAAGTTGAAATGCTACGTTGTATATATTCACAATAATTCCAAAAAACGTTGCAAACATACGAAAACATAATCTGACTTTCACTTAAATTTAGTCATATTTTTAACACATCGCCCAAAACAGTTAATTTTATTTTAATACTCCGCTAACATCTACCCACACAATTCTACTTTAAAATAAGACAATTTTAATAATTATATTTGCGAACTTTAAATTATCCTATAATTAGTTACATTTAGGTTCATTGCAATAGCAATGGTATAGACTTACTAATATACAACAATATATGGCTTTATCTTCAGATATCAATATAAAAAATAAAAAAGCTTCTTTTGAATATCACTTACTGGACAAGTACATTGCAGGAATTCGATTATTGGGTACAGAAATAAAATCCATACGCGAAGGAAAGGCAAATATTAACGATAGTTTCTGCAGTTTTTTTGAGGATGGATTATATATCCGTAACATGCACATCGCTGAATACTCCATGGGATCTTTCTATAACCATGAGGCAAAACGTGACCGTCAACTACTATTGACAAAAAGAGAATTAAAAAAACTAAAAGAGAAAGGCGAAGAACGTGGCTTTACCATTGTACCCCTACGCATCTTTATCAGTGCCCGTGGTTTTGCCAAAGTTGAAATCGCCTTGGCACAGGGTAAAAAAGATTTTGACAAACGAGAAAACATCAAAGAAAGAGATGTTAAACGTGAGCTTGATCGCGTGATGAAATTCTAGATTAACGCGCCAGGACAAATGCGCCTGGCGTCATTCCTACCCTGCTTTTAAAAAGCCGGACAAAGTAGTTAACATCATTAAATCCAGCCCCATAGCAAGACTCCTTTACATTACGGGTGAGTAAAAGCATTTTTTTTGCCTTCTCGATACGCTGTTGGATCACATACTCCATCGGACTAAGTCCAAGTTCACGGTTAAACATCCGCGTAAGGCTCGCTTTGCTCATGTGGGCAGTCCGCTCCAATAAACCAATTGAAATTTTCTCGGTAATATGTTTCTGAATAAATTCCTGCACATGTAACAGTACTTTGTTGGGCGACTTCCCAATTTTTAATGCAATCAGCGACTGTGACTGAAGTAGCCGAATCGTAAGCTCTTTAAAAGTCAAATCTGCAAGTACATCTTTCAACGGATTTTCGCTGATAATAATTTGAAACAACTTGTTCACCAGGTCGGCGAGCTCAGTCGAATTGTACAGATGAAAAAAATCCGGATCAAGCCGCCACTGACTAAATTGTTCTTTCGGATAAAACTCATTTAGATAGTCCAAGACCGCTGCTATCTTCTCTTTATGAATCGTTAAAGCGGTACACTGTGTGGGCTGGTCGAGGGTCGCTTCCGGAAAGTCAATATGCATAGCCACCGATGCAGGCAACACCATCATCTGACCGGGCAAATAGTCAAAAGCCTTTATATTCTCCAAATGCATGATTTTTTTCCCCTGGATCATGTTAATCATAACCAGATCATCAAAACACAAAGGCACATGCTGCGACACCCGGTACGTTTCGTAAATATTAAGTTCCAAGCTATCTAACGTAAATGCGCGTCGGTTCTCTACTAATGTACTAAGCTCCTGTGCCTGCGAAAACGGCAATGTATGAATCAGCGTCCTATCTCCCATAGTGCAACAATTAAATATAATTGGCAGTCAATCAAATATAATAAAAAAAACAGAAAGATGCCTGAAGGTCATTTGCGACAATCGTGCTATGCTTTGGATCAATACTGCTACAGGAATGAATAATTGCTGACTAACTTTGATAAGAAGGGATTAAAAAATAATTAATAATAAACCATATGAGCACAATTAAAAGACCGTCGTTCAAAGAACGATATGACAACTACATTGGTGGTAAATTTATCGCACCAATCCAAGGAAAATATTTCGATAATATCTCCCCGGTAGACGGAAAAGTGTTTACCCAGGTTGCACATTCAACAAAAGAAGATCTGGATCTCGCGGTCAACACTGCAGCCGAAGCTTTTGAAACTTGGGGTAAAACTTCCGCTACTGAACGAAGTATCATCCTGAATAAAATCGCGGACCGTATTGAAGCTAATTTAGAATATATCGCAGCCGTTGAAACGATAGACAACGGAAAAGCTGTACGTGAAACACTCAATGCCGATATCCCATTAGCCATCGACCATTTCCGATATTTTGCCGGTGTAATCCGTGCTGAAGAGGGGTCCATAAGTGAACTGGACAGTAATACGGTATCGCTGATTGTACACGAACCTATTGGTGTTGTTGCACAGATTATTCCATGGAATTTCCCTATTTTAATGGCAGTATGGAAACTGGCACCTGCTCTTGCAGCAGGAAACACTGTTGTGTTAAAACCGGCTGAAAGTACACCTGCATCTATTCTTATCCTGATGGAGATCATCGGTGACTTAATTCCTGCCGGCGTAGTCAATATTGTTAATGGTTTCGGTGCAGAGCTTGGCCGCTCATTGGTTACAAACCCCAAAGTTTCTAAAGCAGCTTTCACAGGTTCAACAGCAACAGGACGTTTAGTTATGCAATATGCTACTGAAAATATCATCCCGGTAACGCTTGAATTGGGCGGGAAATCGCCGAATATATTTTTCAGTTCGGTTATGGATGCAGATGATGCATTTTTGGACAAAGCAATTGAGGGTGCAGTATTGTTCGCGCTCAATCAAGGAGAAATTTGTACATGTCCTTCCCGTTTACTGATCCAGGAGGACATTTATGAAAAATTCATCGCTAAAGTGATCGATCGGGTTAATCAGATCAAAGTGGGCGATCCTTTAGATCCAGCAACAATGATGGGTGCGCAGGCATCAAAGATACAAAAGGACAAAATTATGTCCTATATTAAGCTTGGTAAAGAAGAGGGAGCCGAAGTATTGACTGGCGGTGATGAAAATAATGTCGGCGCCGGTTTTGAAGAGGGATATTACATCAAACCTACCTTATTCAAAGGCAATAATAAGATGCGCATTTTCCAGGAAGAAATCTTCGGTCCGGTGTTGGCAGTCACCACATTCAAAGATGAGCGGGAAGCAATTGCTATCGCTAACGATACCATGTATGGCCTAGGAGCGGGCGTATGGACCCGAGATGCACATCAGCTTTATCAGGTTCCACGTGCCATACAAGCAGGCCGTGTATGGGTAAACCAATATCACTCCTACCCGGCTGGTGCTCCATTTGGCGGATACAAACAATCAGGAATTGGACGGGAAAACCATAAAATGATGCTTGCCCATTACAGACAGGCCAAGAATATGCTGATTTCCTACAGTAAAGAAAAACTTGGTTTCTTTTAACTGAAACATACCGGGCATACTTTTCGAACAGCTTAATGCCCGAGTTTAGGGGAAGCAAATGCTGCCCCTAAAGCTAAATTTCGTATAAGCCAACGCTAAAACACATAAACTGATTTCACCATGATAAATAGACTAGACATCACTGAAAAAGCCAGGGAGCTCATTCATGAACTTGAAGCCAAGCATGGTAAATTAATGTTTTATCAGGCCGGAGGCTGCTGCGAGGGTACGCAGCCACAGTGTTTTGAGGAAGGAGGGTATTTTCCGAGGACGAATGATGCCATGATCGGATTAGCGGAAGGATATGAATTTTGGGTGGATCGTGATCTCTTCGAATATTGGAAACATGCGCATTTTACACTCGATGTGCTGGACGGATTTGGTCCGGGGGGATTCTCATTGGAAACTCCACTGGGTAAAACTTTCAAAGTTCATTATAGACTATTTACAGCTGAAGAGCTTAACGACCTCAGTCCAATCAAGCGGAACGAATGACAGACAAAACATAAAACACCATAGAATCACAACACTGTAGAGATGACCTATAAAATTCTTGGATCACTCTCTAAAAGAAAAAAGGGGCGCAGATGCGTCCCTTTCCAATGCTATAATTTTTATAAAATCTCTGAAGAATGTGCTCATTCGGAACGGGTATTTTATTCAATATCCAAGCCTTCAAGGACTGGAATCGGCTGTTTGTTTTCATCCAGGGCAACAAATGTAAAAACACCCTCAATGGCCAGTTCTCTTCCTTCCTCGTACATATGCTCCAAAAATATTTCCACTTTCACCTTCAAGCTGGTTCGTCCAACATTTTGAACTCTTGCAATAGCCTCTATAATGCTCCCGGAGGGAATGGCCTTATTGAAGTCAATACGGTCTGTTGATACAGTTACCAACGTTTTGCGGCAAAATCGTGTTGCAGCCATAAAAGATACTTCGTCCATAATGGACATCGCCTTACCGCCGAACAATGTATCGTGATGATTCGTCAAAAACGGAAACACAGTACTGCAAACATGTGTTTCTGATAAATCAATACGTTCTTGTAAAGTCATTTATTATTTTTTAGTGTATTTAAGAGGAGACAAATGTAAACCAATCTAGCTTCAGTTACGTCATTTTTATCCCATATTTTCGTCGATATCCACACCTATCCCCTTCAACAAGAGAGAGGCATTGAATATCTTACATTCTCCTATCTTTAGCTTATAATCGAACAGCATCTGCCCTTCATCGACACGAATATCAAAATGATAGTTTTTGATGTCCCCTGGAAATTCCTCTTGTAAACTCGAAAGCTGCAGATCATGTGTAGCCACCATGCCCTTACCATCCAGCCGGACCAGTTTTTTTATGATCGCCCGGGATCCAAGATATTTATCCACCGAATTTGTTCCCCGAAGCATCTCGTCAATGAGGAAAAAACTATCGTTATGGATTGCAACAGTATCCAATATAAACTTCATACGATTTAGCTCGGCCTTAAAAGTTGACGTACTTTCATTCAAGTTATCCTTAATCCGCATATAGGATATCAGTTTGTAAATCGGCAGCTGAAAGGAAGTTGCTGCAACTGCTGCCCCCGCATAGGCCAAAATGGCATTAATACCTACTGTCCGCAGAAATGTACTTTTACCAGCCATGTTGGACCCTGTTACCAAAGCAATACGATGATCCTTACTATCATAATCATTGGCAACGACCTGATCAATTGGGATCAAGGGATGATATAATTCTCGTGCCTCAATCTTATCTTTTAATGGATTGTCCAAAATTACCGGATAACTATAGGACGAATGGTTCCTCTTCCAAATGGCCAGACTCGTTACCGCCTCAACCTTGGCCAGGGTGTCGAATGAATTTAGGATCTCATGCTCATATTTATTCTTCCAGTCGACAATGGCCAACACCTGTCTGAAATCCCAAAGCAGAAATAAGTTCAGAAATATTCCAACAAAAATATTATTCCGGGCATCCAAATTATTGATCAAGCCAGCAAGTTTTTTAAAAGCAAGGGAAATGGATCCTCCACCATGGTTCCGTTTAAGCTCTCCAGCTATTTCCTGCATGGAAGGGGACTTCCAGTCTTTGCTTTCAATAGATTGAATAGCATCGGCATAGGATCCCAGTACCCCACCGATCTTGTCTATCCGAGAGGAGAACAGGCTGACGCTTCCAGCTTTTGCTAAAGCCCATAGAATATGAAATAACCCCAGTAATGTTGCTACTCCGGCCAATTTGGGAACGAAGAAACTTCCAGCTAAAGCGACCAAAAATAAAATGGGACCTGCTTTGATATAGAATCGCATAAAAGAATTTCCAAATTGAAAATTCCGGTCTTGAAAGTAATTCGTTAAGAAAGTTTTGATATCCAGTTTATGATTCAGATTCGCCAAAAGTTTCGCCTGAAAATCCCATATCCATTCAGATTCGGCTTCCAGCTCCTGGGAAGCCTCCTGATTGCATTGAATTTGCCCTTTAGGAAGAGGTGCATCAAGCCATGAGGCCAACAGATCAATTCCTTGTCTGGTTGTTGCCCGATTTAATTGCGCAAATAGGGAGTATGTTCCAAAGACATCCATATCAGAACTATAAGGATGATTTCCTTCTTCAAAATGCTGACCATGGTCATACATGTTTAATTTCCCATCTGCAAGAGCCTGTTCATTTTCCAAAACTTTTAAATAAGCTTCAAAATAGTTTTTTTGCAGCTCAAGCTTGCTCTGCTTCCGCACGAGATAAGCGAATAAAAACAATAGTGCAAAAAAACAGAAAAAGACCAGTGGAAGGCTTTCCAGTTGAAATGTATAAAATAACAGTGCCCCGCCGCCTAGGATAACAAATAGTCGCGACAAGCTCAGTCTATTGACTTGCTTATTTAATTTGAGAACAGTTGAAGCTATTTCTTGATGCTTCTGGTTATATAATATCGCTGTTGGAGTCATAATGTGAATAGTTATTCTTTCACGTTCATTTTAATTCGATCATGGATTTTGCATATGTTTCATAAAACGAGCGCTCTATTGCCGCTTAGAGACCTTGGCAAGCCCATGTAAGCAGGTTGAATGGTCCTACCAGGCTTGATCTCCCACCAAAGGCACAAAACGAAAGGTATCCAATTCAATACGGTCAAAATCATTTTCACCTACCCGGATGATCGTCATCATCTTTTGCGACTTCTCATCGCCCACCGGAATCACAAATATCCCGCCCATCTTCAACTGTTTCAACATAACTTCCGGTACAAAGGGAGCCCCCGCGGTTACGATAATCTTATCATAAGGAGCATGTGCTTCAATTCCCTTCGAGCCATCACCCAAAAAAAAATTGGGTTTATATCCCATATACGGCAATACCTGAATTGTTCGCTGATACAGATTTTCCTGACGTTCGATGGTATAAACTTCAGCTCCAAGCTCCAATAGAATACAGGTTTGGTAACCGGATCCTGTTCCGATTTCCAGCACCTTATCCCCTTTCTTCACGTGGAGCAATTCAGACTGATAAGCAACCGTATAGGGCTGTGAAATTGTTTGACCATCACCTATTGGAAAAGCAATATCCCGATAAGCTTGATTCCAGAACGTTTCATCAAAGAAATAATGACGTGGTACCTTTCCAATGGCATCCAGGACTTTTTGGTCTGCAATACCCCGACTTTTTAGATGTTCAATCAATTTCTTGCGAGCACCTTTCTCCCGATAATTATCAATAAACTTGTACGCCATGATTTTCAAATTTACTTTTAAAAAGGCAGATTCAACAGAACTAATCGCAAATAACTAAACACCAAGCAAGTACAAATATTCCAGCGAACTTAGCATCCCTGTTTTATGAAGACGGGTGGACGTCGTGTAAAACACTCCCCTATTAATACGGATCAACATCTACTTGTACGCGCACTCCGGTATTGCTTTTATCTATTTCAAAGTCCAATAACACAGAACGGATCAACTCTTTGACTTTGGCAATACTGATATTTGTACGTTCTATCTTTAAAGTAATCGTCTGAATAAAATTGTTCCGTACACGCGAAACTAAAGGTGGTTCTGGACCTAAGACCCTTGCTCCCAGCTGCTGTCGTAGTGCCGAAGCGAAACGATTGGCCGAATCGTAGCATTTCTGAAAATCGGCATGTTTAATATCAATCCGGATAAGACGATAGAAAGGTGGATAAAGGTAGTTTTTCCGTTCGGTAATCTCGGTCATAAACATCCCCTCGTAATCATTGTTGACGACCTGTTCTAGCACCCGGTGGTTTGTGGTATAGCTTTGAATAATAACTTTTCCGCCTGCTTCCCGGCGCCCTGCACGGCCCGCTACCTGAGAAAATAGAGAAAAAGAGCGCTCATATGAACGGAAATCCGGAAAGTTAATAATTGTATCTGCATTGACAACACCGATAAGGCTTACTCGTCCAAAATCGAGTCCTTTTGCAACCATCTGTGTACCGATTAGAACGTCAAATTCATGTTCATCAAAAGCTGTGATAATCTTATCAAAACCGTACTTACCTTTTGTGGAGTCAAGATCGAGCCGACCGATGCGAATTTCAGGCATCAACAGTTCAAGTTCCTCTTCTACCCGTTCGGTACCAAACCCTTTACTTTCGATATGTGGCATACCGCAGGCCGGACAAACACGAAGCGGAGGTTCCACATGGCCACAATAATGGCAATGCATCATATTAGAGCTTTTGTGATAGGTTAAGCTCACATCGCAATTGACACATTTCGCAACAAATCCACAGGTATTACACTGGATCATCGTCGTGTGTCCACGTCTATTCTGGAATAAAATAACCTGCTCTTTATTTTTTACCGCTTCATCGATTGCTTTTAACAATGTCCCTGAAAAATAGGAAAACATATTTTCTTTTCTTCCTTCTTCTGGAATATTAACCAGTTCAATACTTGGCAATTGTGCATTACCATAGCGTTCAAGCAACTGAACAAAGCCATACTTCTTGGCCTTCGCATTGTAATAACTTTCCAAAGAAGGAGTTGCTGAGCCCAAAAGGACTTTCGTTTGGTGTAAAAAACCAAGATAGATTGCTGTATCACGGGCATGGTAGCGAGGAGCCGGATCAAATTGCTTATAGGAACTCTCGTGCTCCTCATCAACAATGATAATTCCTAAATCCTGAAAAGGTAAAAACACAGAAGAGCGTGCCCCAATAACAACCTGAAACTCGTTTTTCATCACTTTATGCCATACTTCAGCACGTTCATTATCATTAAATTTCGAGTGATACACTCCCAGCTTATCACCAAAATGAAGCTTTAACCGCGCCGTAATCTGAGCTGTCAACGCGATCTCGGGCAAGAGATAGAGCGCAGATTTTCCTGCAGCTATTGCTTGCTCTATAAGCCGTATATAAATTTGTGTCTTTCCTGAGGCTGTCACCCCATGCAATAGCGTCACTTCCTTCTCGTCAAAAGACTGTTGTATTTCATCATAGGCACGTTGCTGATTCTCGTTAAATTGAAAATTAGCATCCAGTTCGATATCTTCTCCTTGAAAGCGGGATACAACCTTTTCCTTTATTTCAAAAACCCCCTTATCAATCAAGGCTGTAACTGCACCATTTCCGCAGCCAGAAGCTTCAACCAGCATTGGCCGAGTAATTTCCTCGGTCTTTTTCAAAAGTTGCATAAATGCCAGGACGGCATCCTGTTGTTTCGGCGCTCGGTTTAAGCTATCTAATAGTTCTCTTTTTGCATCTTCATTCCTGAAGTCTGGAGCAAAACGTAGAAATGCTTTTGTCTTGGGTTTATATCTTTCCGTAATCTCTTCCGAAATCAATACGATGCCCTTATCAAACAATTGCTTCAATATAGGAAAAACTGTTTTTTGACCTAGCAATTTCACAATATCGTTGACCTTAAGTTCGCCAGCCACTTCCAGGGCTTCGATAATGAGATATTCTTTATCCGAAAGTGTCGCACGATCAAACTCTTCGGAAATCGAAGAAACCACCTTGGTCTCGCTAGCCAGTTTTAATGCAGAAGGCAATGCCGCCTGCATGACCTCACCTAAACTGCACATGTAATATTCAGCCAGCCAGTCCCAAAGTTTAAACTGTGCTAAATTGACAATGGGTTTTTCATCAATGATGTCCAAAATATACTTTGCCTCATAGTGCTTTGGTGCCTCCTGACTGATTGACTTTACCACCGCTGAATAGATCTTATTCCGTCCAAATTGTACGATCACCCGTACGCCAATCTGCACGCGATCGTTCCAATCAGCCGGAATACGGTACGTATATGTTCTTGCCAATGCTAACGGTAGAACTACATCAATAAATAAAGTATCTCTTTCGCTAAAAATCGTAGCTTGTGGAATGGACATAAATTCAAATTATGGTATAAAAATACAAAAAACCTTCAAGCAAAGAGCCATCACGGTTTCAGCAATCAATAAAATAACCAAAAAAAGCCTTCCTGAAATCGATTCAAGAAGGCTTTTCTAATATTCGATACGAATACGCATTCGCATAGACCTATTCAATGGGAAAATTATGATTTATTTTTAAGCGCAGCAATAAAGAGTGCCACCCAGCCTACGATAAAAGATAGCCCTCCTAAAGGGGTAATCGGTCCCAAAATAGATGGGCTACCAAAGCCTGTAATCTCTCGAACGCTCAATACATACAAAGACCCCGAGAAGAACAGAATCCCAATAAGAAAAGCAATAAATGATACTTTAATGGAGTACGTTTTTGCGCGCGAAAAAGTTGATAAAAATAACAGTGCAAAGGTATGATAGAAATGATACTGATTTGCAGTTTTCCAAGTGTCAATATGATATGTACTTACCTTTCCTTCTAGACCATGGGCACCAAAGGCACCTAATATTACAGCTAATGCTCCCAATAAAGAAGCGGCTAAAATGATTTTCTTATTCATTATGTTAAAGTGAATGCTGAAAATGAGTTTCTAGCGATAAATGTATTAAAAACAGAACAAAATAAGGAATTTTTTGTTAAAATTATATTACAAAGGCGCATTATTGGAACGATTATCTACCGCTTCCCATATATTTTTATTAGGTTTGTTTTACGTATGAATCATCATGAGCAACGTGCTGCTCACCGACATGTTGGAACACGTATAAGGATAGGTATATCCTTGATAAACATTTGCCTCATGATCGCTTCATCAAAGTTTAAAAATTCGAGTTCAGTGTACTTGCTCAAAGTCAAAAAAGTGAGTACTTCTTACATATTTGTTCTGATGAAATCCGGATTCACGCGTATTGGTCAATAGATCGATAAATATGCATTCGGGATTAGTCAGTCATTGAAAAAAATAAAAGGATGAAAAAAACAATTATCATCACTGTTCTATTATTCATCGCGGTCATCGCGGCCACGATCTATCTTTTCGGAGACTTCAATAAAAACAATAAACAAGATTCTAAAGCTTTACAATACTTACCTGAAAACACATTAGCGATTACCTCTTTTGCCAATGATCAGACAGTAGACACGATCTTTAACGATTATGAACTTTTTAAAGCTATTATTGGTCAGCAGAATTTCAGCAATTTGGAACGGCTAAAAGAGGAGCTGCTCCAGAGTGAACAGCTAGCCCCTCTTGTATCCGGGCAACAAATATTACTCTCTTTTCACCAGGAAAAAGATCAGATTACCCCCTTGTATAGTGTTCAGGTTGGACAAAGTATCGATAATAATTCGTTGGCAACACTAATCGGAAATATCGGAAAAAACTATAAGGTACAACCATTCGACACGTTAGGGCAACGTTTTTATGGTCTTCATCAAGGTGGTAAAGATAGTACGCTTTATTGTGCCTATGCTCACGAGATCATTTTTGCTAGCTATTCCAAAAAAGTACTCGCTCAGATCTTTGACAAAAATGTCAAGAAAATAAATGCCAAACAGATTGAGTTCTTCGTCAACCATAACAATAAAAACACACCACTTAGTCTCTATTTTTTCAATGAGCAATTGTCGCAAATTGCTCGAATATTGATGAAATCCAAATTTGGTACTTATCTTAACCTTATCGATTCCTTAAAAGGACAAACATCCTGGAATATGAATTTTAAAAAGGATGCTTTTATCTTTAAAGGTGAAACAGACCTCACGGCGAGCAAAAACAGTTACCTCCAGTTGTTTGCGACCCAGACAGCCCAGGTTCAAGCTTTAGGAAATTACCTACCTAAAAATGCAGCATCTTATATAGACTTCAGTATTTCAGATCCGCATAGCTTTCGCAGCGGACTAAAAGCATTGTTGGTGCAGCAAAAAGAAGATGGCCGATTGGCCAAGAGCATAAAAAACTTTGAAGAGGATACCAAAGTATCTTTTGACAGTATTATTGCGCCCATTTTCAACGATGAATTTGCACTCGCGGAGTTGGATAATCAGGATGCGATTGGTTTGATCAGTATTTCCGATTCGACACAATTTGCAGATAACTTTAAGAAATTTAGTTCCTCTGTCGGTGATTCGATCTATCAATTTAAATATTCGAATCTCTTGCATGCGCTCTTTGGCGAACCATTCAAGAGCTTTAGCAGACCATATTTTACCATTGTGGACAATATTATGGTCGTAGCCAGCCGAACAGGCATTTTAAGAGACTATCGTGAATCTTTTCGGGAAAAGCAATTTCTCTCAGGAACAGCAATTTTTAAAAATCACGCAGCATTACAGAACAGCCGCAGTAACGTAACTTTCTATTTAGAACCTAAAGCTGGTAAAAGCAACATCCTAGATAACTTAAAATCTGATTTTGCGAAGAACTTCAAAGACGAAGACGAATATGGTTTTCAAAATTTCTACTCATGGTCTTATCAGCTAAGTGGCAATCAAGGCACATTTTCATCCAGTTTATATGCACTTTTTAAGAGTGACACAAGACTTGGCGGCAAACCAGAATGGACTGCCCAGCTGGAGAGCCGGATTATTAATAAACCTTGGATCTTAGACCAGGATGGTAAGACCAAATTTATCCTGATTCAAGAACAGGATCATACGGTACACGCCTTTTCACCGGATGGAAAAGAACTTTGGCAAAATCTCTTCCAAGGTGAAATCTTGGGTGAGCCAATTCAATTACAGGATCTCAGTATTGTTGCCGTTACAAAAAGCCGTTTATATCGTTTTATGCCAGATGGTAAAAACAGGACCGGTTTTTCAGTTGAATTGCCATACTCGGCAACATACGGGGCTACGATCGCCACCTTCAATAATGAACAACGTATTTACATTCCCGCAACAGACCGAATTCTTGCCTATACCCTCGAGGGCAAAAAAGTGGAGGGCTTTGAAAACAATAGCGTAGATGGTCGAATTTTATTCGATTTAAAAACAACCACTCTAGGTCAGACAAATTATATTATTGCGGGTACAAGCACGGCTTCCGTGTATTTCTTTGATCAAAATGGTAAGATCATCCGTAAAAAAACAATGGATACGGATGGCGAAAGCGTTAAAAATCCGATAGGCTTAGTTGCGGCGTCGGATGAAAAGAACTCCTTCATTTACTTGGCAAATAATAGAGGTAGCGTATTCAAAATTCCTTTCGAAGGCGAAACAAAAAAAATAAAACTAGGCGACTGGAGCAAAGATGCTTTCTTTAATTTTGAAGATATTAGCGGTGGAGCAGACAGAGACTTTGTTATTCTAGCCAACAACAAACTGAATGCATACAGCGCAAGAGACTCCTCTTCTTACTTTGAATATAAATTCATCGAAGAAGCCAATAACAGACCTTTGTTTTTTAAACGAATAGGTAAATCTGATATCATAGGCGTTGGAACCGACAACCGCATGATCTATGTGTTCGGATCTGATGGATTAGTCCAGGAAGGATTCCCCGTAGAAGGCTTCTCTAAGTTCTATTATGGCCCGATTAACTATGGCGACAATGCCAATTATCTAATCTGCATGAAGCGGGATTTCAAGGTCTATGTGTATAAGTTTTAAGATGCTGAAAATCAATTTTTTAAAATCAACACCAAATACAATAAGATGCTAAAAGATCTTTATAAAAAATTTGTCTAATCTAATTTTTTTATAGTAGGTTTGCAGACTTAATATGACTATGCTGAAATCGGAAGAATTAAAAGAATTATTGGCTGAACCAAAACGTATTGTAATTACAACGCACTACAAACCAGATGGCGACGCATTAGGATCATCTTTAGGATTATATTTTTGGCTGACCGCTAAGGGGCACCAAGTAAATCTCATTGTACCATCAGATTTTCCTGCCTTTTTGGATTGGTTACCTGGCTTGGAAAATGTACAAATTTACACGCAGGATATTGACCTGCACAATCAACAGATTGATGCAGCTGAATTAATTTTCTGCTTAGATTTTAATGGTCTTGCCCGGATCCACGAAATGGGCGAACCAATTCGTCAAGCAAAAGGGATCAAATGCATGATCGATCACCATTTAGATCCGGAGGGGTTTGAAGATTACTCTTTTTGGGATCCATCTGCCGCAGCGACTGCACAATTGATCTATCGTTTCTTAGTCCATGAGATGCAAGATCCAGATCATATCAGTGCTGATATGGCAACCTGCCTATATACCGGCATTATGACCGATACAGGCTCTTTTCGTTTCCGTTCGACGACAGCTGAAATTCATCGCATCATCGCATCACTCATTGATTGTGGCGCACAAAATTGGGCGATTCATGAAGAAATTTATAATAGTTCGTCTGAAAGTCGTCTAAAGTTCTTGGGGTTCTGTTTACTTAACCGTCTACAGGTTATCCATGAATATAATACCGCCATTATCCATGTGACTAAAGCGGATCTCACTCAGTTTGAAGTTATCACCGGTGATACCGAAGGATTAGTCAATTATGCACTTTCTATCAAAGGAATTCGATTGGCTGCGTTAATTATTGACAGAAATGAACAAATTAAACTATCTTTGCGTTCGATTGGAGAAGTTCCCTGCAATGAAATCTGTAAATTGTATTTCAATGGGGGCGGGCATCTTAACGCTTCAGGTGGTAATTCAAAAGAAAGTCTTGAAGCGGTAATTGCAAAATTCAAATCGGTTTTACCAAATTATAAAGAAATATTAACAAAATAAGATATCGTAACATACATTAGAAAATGAAGAAAGCAATTCTATTTTTCGCGGCTGCCGGTCTTTTGATGACGTCATGCCAAAAATTCAAAAAGGCTGAAGGTGGTCTTGAGTATAAAATCGTTGATGATAATGCCAAAGAAAAAGCAGTATCAGGCGATTTATTAGCACTTGACATGGTTGTGAAAACGGACAGAGATTCTACAATGCAAAGTACATATGACATGGGAGTCCCTCAAATCGTTCAATTATATCCAGACAGTATCATTGCAAAAAATCCAGGTGACCCTACTGGTTTATTCAAATACGTAGGTGAAGGCGATAGCTTAGTATTCAAAATCAACTTGGATTCTATGGCTGCTAAAACACATCAACCAAAACCAGAGTTTGCAGATAAATTCATTGTTTATTCGATCAAAGTCAAAAAACACTTCAAAAAAGGAAAATTGACTGATCAACAATTGGGCGAACAAGTTCAGAAATATTTTGAAGAAGAATTGAACAAGCACAAAGCTGCTGAACCAGCTAAGCTTGAAAAATACATCAAGGATAAAAGCTTGAAAACAACAAAAACAGCTTCAGGTCTTCAATATGTAATCACTAAACCTGGAACAGGTGCAAATGCTAAAGTTGGAGATTCTATCCACGTTAATTATGTAGGTTCATTGACTACAGGAAAAGTATTTGATACTAACCTTCCAGATGTGGCTAAAAAAGAGAAAATTTTCAACGCGCAACGTCCTTATGAAGCATTGAAATTCCAATTGGGTGTTGATGGTGTTATCCCAGGATGGACTGAAGCTTTCCAATTGTTTAACAAAGGTACTAAAGCAACGTTGGTAATTCCTTCATCTTTGGCTTATGGCGATCGCCCTTCAGGTGTTATCCCTCCATATGCTCCTTTGGTATTTGAAGTAGAAGTATTGGATATCAAACCAGGAAAAGTTCCTGCTCCTACAGCGACAACTCCGGGTATGGTAGCTCCAACTGGAACGACTGCTCCAGCGACAACAGCACCTGCAACTAAAGCTCCAGCAGCAAAAAAATAATTTGACTGTAATTTTCAGTTAACAAAAAAACGGTTTCATCTCGATGGAACCGTTTTTTTTTGAAAGTGTCTGCTGATATTGGCTAAAAAGAATCTTCAGTTCGCTTTCATTGCTGTTGGTGCCTGCAAAATCGTGCAGGTTTTGTTGGTAATGGATCCGCTATGCGGCCTTCTTCTCTTCTTTTTTAATCTTCCTTATCTTCATCCAAAGCACGACAGCAGCCAATATAAAACTAATAACCATAATGATCGTCAGTGCAATAAGTGCCTTATCGGTATGATAATTTTCCGCATGCTGAATAAACATCAACCTAAAAATCCGAAGATAATGTGTGGATGGGATAACATTTGCGATAGCCTGCACCCATTCCGGCATCAGACTCGACGGCCAGGTAAATCCGCTCAAGATAAATGCTGGTGTTGCAATAACCATAAGGACTTCCGTCGATTTCAGCTGCGATGGCAGTAGGATACTAACGAGTACACCTATAAAACAGACAGCGAGTAAAAAGACAAAAGTACACAGGACAAAGCGACCAAAATCAGCATGCAAAGGCATACGGTAATACTGGCCAAAGCCCCAATATAACAACAAGATCCCTATGGACATCAGCACATAGGGCAGTATTTTGACAAGAATAAGCCCCACCGGATTAGAGATCTTCTTTACAAGCTCCGGAAACGTATTCCCTTCAAATTCCGACGAAAAAGACAATGCCAGCCCCAAAAGCAAAACCTGCTGCAACACGGTAATCAGTACCCCGGGCAGCATAAAATAAAGGTAATTCCCACTTCGAATATTCTGCTTAACAAAAGTTGTCTTAAAAGGTTCGTACTGCTGTGCGGCAACCTTTGCCGGAACACCACGTTTCATTTGCGCCTGAATCTGTATCCCTGCCTTAAGGGTCGAAGCACAAACATTGACAGCCATCATCGCAGTATTAGAGGTCAGTGTATTGGCACCGTCTACAAAAACCGTCATCTCCGGCAAACGCCCTTGCTGAACTCCAGATGCAAAGCCATTAGGAATATGTACAATCGTTGTTGCCTCATATTGCATAGCAATATCTTTTGAATCAAATAAAGAAGGTAATACACGGGCAACTTCAATACTCTCATTATCTGAAAGCATATCAATAAATGAACTGCTTAAGGGACTATGATCCTCGTCGACCACAATAATTGGCATCTGAGTTACTTTACCTTGTTGATAAACATGCCCCACTAAGACACCATACAATACAGGTGCCCCCAGAAAAAGCATCAACAACACTTTATTATTGAAGAAGAGCTTAAACTCCCGTTGGATCAATTCTAAAAATTTTTTCACAGTCAAGCCCTTTAATTTGCATGGAGAACCACAAGCGTTTTAGTTAACAAATCCTTTGCCTCTGCAGCGTCCACAGGTACAACTTTTAATTCAAACACAGCCTGTTGCGGATCAAAATCAGGATAAGCAGAGGCAATGCTTGCATAAGAATTCAAGGCTTTAATGCTAATCACCTTCGCTTTAACCTTTTTATGGTTCAAATAAGGAATTTCTACGTCGACAGATCCGCCTTTTTGGACTTTTCCAATTTGATTTTCGGGCAATGTAAACCTAAAATAGGTTGATCGGTCAAGAAAGCCATTAATAATCGGATAACCTGCCATGGCCAGTTCCCCGACCTTTAGGTTAATCGTCTCTACGCTCATATCTTGTGGTGCAATAACATATTTCTCCTGTGCAGCGACACTAACTTCAGATACTGCACCTAGCGCACGTTCTTTCTGCCCCAAGGCCATCATCTGCTGTTCCTGCCTAGCGCCGCCTTTCGCTTCGGCCAATTCAGCCTGAGCAGCGAGGTACTGATTTTTTGCACCTTGGTATTTCGCATAGGTTTCATCATACTTCTGCTGCGGAATGAGACTGTCTTGCAAAAGCGCATCCAGCCTACCTATTGATTTTTTGGCAAATTCATATTGTTCCTTTAGACCGTCTACTTTAGCCTGCAATTGTACCAATTGTCCTTTTGTAGCTCCCTTAACGGCCATATTATATTGCGCATCAGCAGACTGTAAAGCCCCCTTTGCCTGCTCCTCTTTAGCATCCACCTCGGGAATACTCAAAATGGCCAGGGTATCGCCCGCATGCACGAAATCCCCTTCTTCAACCAGAAGTTTTGCGATTTTTCCCGGAACTTTGGTTACAACTGTCACTTGCTCACGCTCTACCTTCCCTTCAATAGCCTTCTCTTTCACTTGATTTGTACAAGAAACAAAAATAGACAGCGATAATATCCCATATAAATTCTTCATCTTACTCATGTATAGTTTGCAATAATTTTCCTGATGTATGTAGTAATTCAACTGCAGCAGTGCGTTGCTGCAACACATTATTAAAATAGCCCAAATTAACTTTGTACCAATCGTTTTCAGCAGCCAGCAGCTCGGTCACATCAATCAATCCTGCTTGATACTGTTTGACAGCCATAGAAAGGTTATTTTCGGCAACTTTCAGCTGCTGTTCCCCTACTTTCAACTTTTGGTTGCCAGTTGTATAGGTCACTGTATTCTTGCTCAATAATAGATTTAACTTTTCCTGCGTATCTTCCCGTTTGGTGGTATTGATATTTTGATCGAGTTTAACTTGTTTAATCTTATTGTGATGCTCTCCACCGGTATATAGATCCCATTTTATCCCCACTCCGACTAGTAAGTTAGGACTACCTTTTATTGAATTGAGCGGTAAGTTGACGGTACCAAATAGCGGTTGGTCTTTCACCGTGAGCTTGGAGTTGAATACATTCAGATAGTTTGCTGATCCAAAGGCAAAGACAGCAGGAAGAGCTCCCCCCTTTTCTTTTTTATACAGGTACTCATACGCTTTTGAGGAAGCATCTAGTGCTTTCAATTCGGATCTTTGCTCAACGTCACCTGGTAGCTCCGACAAAAATATAGGTTTAAGGCCATAATGAATTCCGCCTACTTCTTGAAAAGACACCCCTGTCTCTTGTTCGATCTTTTGGCACAATAAATCCCGATTTCCAGAAACCTCTACCTTCTTCTCCTCCAGTTCAAGCAAGGCCAATTTCAATTTATCTCGATCGTAAGGAATTGCAAGTCCGTTTTGAATAGCTTTATTTACCTTTTCCTGCTCTTTCTTTAATCGTTTTTCCGAATCTACAATTAATTTATCCACCTCATCTAACAACATTAACTGATCAAAAGATGCTATAATATCCTTTGAGAGTGTCTCTCGACTGGCTGATTCTAAATATTGTTGAGCTACAGCCTTCTCCTGCAAAGCTTTTATTCCATTCGGAATCTGTAAGCCTGAAAAGATAATCTGCTTTACAGACACCCCCGCATAAGCAGCTTGCCCATGCATACTAAATCCAGTTGCTCCCTCAAACAAGCCTAAATTTAATAAAGGAATATTAACCGTAGGGATGTCCACACTCCCATTGCTATGTACATAACCGTATAAGCCAAGTGCTGAGACATGTGGTAGCCGGTTTGCTTTCACCCCCTCTGCCTCCAGTCTCGCTTTATCAACCTCGTACGCCTTTAATTTCAATTCTTTATTTGTTTGAAAGGCTTTTTGAATAATATCTTTTACCGATGGGTCAATCAGGGATTGTGCATGTAGTTTGTTTAAAAACATAACCGACGCCAAAGTCAATAAACCCAGGCATAACTTCTTATTCATCATATGATTCATTTATTCTTATAAAAATAGGACAACAACCGCCTCGTTTATCTGTTTAACAGTAAATCTTACGGTATGTTTGACTTCTGACTCTTTTTATTAAAACCTCTCTTTTCAAGGACCAATAATAATCTTTGCAAATGCCTCCATGGCATGAAGGTCGGAGCTCCTGTTGATGGCGTTTTCCAAGATACGAAAAAGGAATTCATCTCAATCGAAGGAATCCTGTATTAATTTTCATTTTTGCTAATTAATAAGTTATCTTTGGAGAGCGAATTGAAATTTTGGTAATTAAGTAGACCACTTTATTCGATAATAATAAAAACAAGTTTTTACCCTAACCCGCTGCCTCCACGCAGAAAACTATGTTGCTTACAGATACACATACACACATTTATTACCATGCAGGAACCGAAAAACTGCAAGAACACCTCCAACGTTGCTTTGATAATGGCATACAACGCCTTTTTTTGCCGAACGTGAATAGCGCTTCCATAAAACCTGTATTTGATACCGTAGCAGCTTATCCAGAACATTGTTTTCCCATGCTTGGATTGCATCCCTGCGATGTAAAGGAAAACTATGTGGAAGAGTTAGACACCATCCGAAAGAGCTTGGAAACAAACAAAGTCCATGCCATAGGTGAGATTGGGCTGGATCTTTATTGGGATAAAAGCACGCTTGAAATTCAAAAAGATGCCTTTCGAACTCAGGTTCAATGGGCTAAGGAATTAAATTTACCAATCGATATCCATTGTCGGGAAGCCTTTACAGAATTGTTCGAATTATTGGAAGAACTGCACGATGATAAATTGTTTGGCGTACTGCATTGTTTTACGGGCACCCTCGAGCAGGCCCATCAGGCGATCGATTTAGGCTTCGCTCTTGGTATTGGCGGAGTCGTTACCTTTAAAAAAGCGGGCTTAGATCAAGTGGTCAAAGAAATCGACTTGAAGCATATTGTTCTTGAGACCGATGCGCCATATCTGGCGCCTGTCCCTTTCCGCGGTAAAGAAAATGAAAGCAGCTATTTGATTTACGTCGCGCAAAAAGTAGCTGATCTGCATCAGATTTCCGTCGAGAAGGTGGCAGAAATCACAACAGAAAATTCAAAACGTATATTTGGTATATAATTTCAAAACTCAATGCATAATATCTTTATTATCTACACAGGTGGGACCATTGGAATGGTTAAAGATGAAACAGGAACATTCGTTCCTTTCGACTTTGAATTAATCAAACGTAATCTCCCTGATTTAAGTCGCTTAGACTATAAGCTGACCGTGCACTCTTTCGAACCCATTATCGATTCATCTAACATGAAGCCTGAAATATGGATTGAAATGGCACAAATTATTAAGGATAACTATGCAGACTATGACGGATTTGTTATTCTACACGGTTCCGATACCATGGCTTTCACGGCATCAGTATTGAGCTTTATGTTGGAAGGCCTCCAAAAACCGGTCATTTTATCCGGCTCTCAGCTACCTATCGGTGAGATCCGGACGGACGCAAGGGAAAATATGATGACAGCGTTGGAAATCGCTTCGGCGAAGCAGGATGGTATCTCCATTATCCAAGAGGTATGCATTCTTTTCGACAATAAATTATTCCGTGGCAATCGCTCTTTTAAATATAATTCGGCCAAATTTGAGGCCTTTAGATCGCCAAACTATCCCGTATTGGTTGAAGCTGGTATTCACCTGCAATACAATACAGATGCTTTATTAAATAATATTGATAAGGAATTTATTTTACATACCAAACTGGACAACAGGGTAGCCGTATTGAAATTATTTCCGGGGATCTCTGCACAAACAATCAAAGCCGTCCTAGATTCCGATGTCCGCTCCGTAGTTATGGAAACATTCGGATCGGGCAATACAACCACCGACACTTGGTTTCTGGATCTACTAAAGGAAGCAATTGAACAGGGTAAAAATATCCTTAATATTTCCCAATGTAAAGTTGGATCGGTAGAATTGGGGCGCTATGAGACCTCACAAGGACTTAAATCCATCGGTGTACTCAATGGCTATGACCTCACATTCGAAGCAGCTGTCACCAAATTAATGTACCTTCAAGGTGAATTGGAAGATCAGAAAGAAGTTGCTTATTGGATTGAAAAGGATATTCGCGGTGAATTGACTATCAATGACTAATGACCAACGGCACAAAATAACAAAAAAGGGAGCTGCAGTTCATGCAGCTCCCTTTTTTTGATCGATTTCTATGAATTCCTCCCGCAGATTTATTTGCGAGAAAAGTGATATTCCTATTCCTGCGTCAAACGAGCAAGCACTTCCGCAACAACAAAATTGCTTCCGCCAACAAAAATAAGGTTACCTTGCTGATACGCATCTTTGGCAGCATCAAACGCAGCACCTACCGATGGATAATCTAGCCCCATTAGACCAAATTCCAAAGCTTCTTTCCGCAGCTCCTCGGATGGCATTGCACGCGGCATATCCGGAGCTGAGAAATAATAGATTGCATCTTTCGGAAGATAAGGCAACATATGAGACAAATCCTTATCCCGCATCGCTCCTATGACGAAATGCAACTTATCATAAGTTGTCGTAGCCAAGTTTTTCAGTACTTCATGAATTCCATCTTCATTATGCCCCGTATCACAGATAACAAATGGATCTTTAGACAGTTGTTGCCAGCGGCCCTGAATTCCTGTAGCCTTCTGTACTTTTGTTAACGCACGATGAACATGCTGCTCACTGATCTCAAAGCCCTGTTTACGTAACTCATCCACTGCCAATAGCACACCTGCAAGATTTTTTACCTGATAGGAGCCTTTCAGATCGAGCTGATAGGCCACCGAATGACCTGTAGGATCAACAGCTTGTACTGTTAGGTAATCCTGGTCTACTGCTAACATCTTCGTACTATATATATCTGAAGCGAATTGGAGAGGAGCCTGTTCTGACTGTGCTTTATTCAAAAAGACGGATGCCGTCTCTTCGGCATATTCTGAAATAACCACAGGAGTATCTCTTTTGATAATTCCCGCCTTCTCAGCAGCAATTTCTGCCAGTGTATTACCAAGAAGATTCATGTGATCAAAACCAATATTGGTAATTACCGACAGCAAAGGCTGAATAATATTGGTACTGTCCAAACGCCCGCCAAGGCCGACTTCAATGACAGCGATATCAACCTTATTCTTCTCGAAATAATCAAAAGCCATGGCTACCGTAATCTCGAAAAACGACGGACTGACTTCTTCTATAAGCTCACGATGGGTATTAACAAAATCAACAACAAATTCTTTCTCACATAACTGACCATTGACGCGGATACGTTCTCTGAAATCCAGTAAATGTGGTGAAGTATAGAGACCTGTCTTATATCCTGCTTCGGCCAAAATAGCGGCCAACATATGGGAGGTAGATCCCTTTCCGTTTGTGCCAGCAATATGTAATGTTTTGAATTTTCGCTGTGGGTTGTCCAACGCAGCGCAAAGTTTGATGGTATTGTCAAGGTCTTTTTTGAAGGCTGAGGCGCCATCCCTTGTAAACATAGGCAATCGAGTATACAGATACTCGATTGCCTCATTATAAGCATTCATGTGAATGATTTTTATCTTAATCTAAAATTGAATACAATCCGTCCAGTTTGCGAGTCGGGAGCATTCGGCAATTGGTTTAGCCGGGCGCCACGCACAGCACGCTCACATTTCTCCAATAACGATGGATCGGTTATCGTCGTTCCCTTTACACCAGCACGCGCATAGGTGATAACCCCTTGCTTGTTGACTCTAAACTCTACAGCAACCTTTCCTGCTTGCTGTCCATTATCGTCGATACTTGGCCGTTGCGTAAAACTTCGGTTTTCAATAGACAACATCATGTTACCATTTCCAGATCCACCTTCGCCGTAATTACTTGCTAAAGGATCACCCAATTTGGAACCCTGATTTCCAGGAGTTGTCCCTGTACCATCACCACCTCCAGTACCATTATTTTTATTGCCTTTAAAAAGCGCTTTGGCGTTAGCCTGAGGTGCCACCTCTTTTACCGCTTTGGTTGTTTCCGGTGCTTTTGAAACGACTTTCTTTTCAGTTTTTGTTACCGCGGGGGCATCTTCTAAATCCTGTGTGACGACCGCTTTCTCCGCAACTTGCTGCGTTGGCGTTGGGGTAGGTGTTTCTACAGGATCAATACGGTCGGGACGTTCATTATTGGCATTAGGATCCACCGATGGCTCCTCAACACTCATATAGTCATCTCCCATTCCCTCAGGTGAAGTCCCGTAATTGACGATCATCCCTCCCATTCCATATTCATCGGGTACCTGAGCTTTAAAAACAACAAAAAATCCAATCAAGAGCAACGATGCCATGACCAAAGTCGATATCCCCAATGCTTTGGGGAAATTATTTTCTTCATGTTGAAGGTGATATCTCATCGCATTAATCTCCTATATTAATAGCTGACCAATAAACTTTAAAAAAGTTTAATTGTTCCTATTTATCTTTTTTTGGTTCTGTTGCCAATACCACTTTAATCTTCAATCGATTAGCGACATCCATTACAGAAATAACATTTTGAATGGGAACTGTATTATCGACATAGAGCATAATTGTCACTTCCTCACCCGCAGCCATTTGCGATTGAATTGCAGCTTCCAATCCTTCAATGGGAACTGGAGTTTTGTCAATAAAATAGCCCAAATCTTTTGTAATCGATACCGTGACGGTCTTTTTAGCAACAGATTGTTCTCCCGCACTTGACTTTGGCAATAATAGCTTCACCACTTGCGGATTAGAAACTGCAGAAGCCAACAGGAAGAACAACATCAGGAAAAACATGATGTCATTCAGCGCTGAAGTATGTACCTCTGCAGATGGTTTATTTTTTCTACTTCGTAAGTTCATTATCGTCCTGGTTCATCCAATAAATCAATAAATTCTACTGCATCCGTTTCCATACGTAAAATCAATCGCTCCACCATCATATTCAGAATATGGTAACCTAGGTAAGCTAAGATACCAACGGCAAGACCTGATGCAGAAGATACCATTTTTACATATAAACCTCCGGATACAGATGCAATATCAATACCACCCGCTAATTCTACGTCGTGGAAAATCTTAATTACACCAAAAATAGTACCCACGAAACCAAGCATTGGGGCAATACCAGCAATAATACCCAAAATATTGATGTTCTTTTCTAGCTTGGCAACTTCCAATTTACCTACATTTTCAATCGCTCCTTCAATATCTTTGATCGGTCTGCCGACACGCAATAAGCCTTTTTGCAACATACGTCCCAAAGCTGAGTTACTTGAACGAACTACAGCTAATGCTGAATCCAGGTTTCCGGACAAAACATTTGCCTTTACTTGCGACATTAAGCTGTTATCATATTTTGCGGCACGACGAATGGTCAAATAACGTTCAAAAAAGATAACCAATCCAATAAAGAACAACAGTAAAATTGGAACCATAATCCATCCCCCTTTGATCATCATATCGATCAAACTCATGTTTTCTGTAGGCGCAGCAGCAGGTAATGGTTGTTGTGCAGCTTGATTAAACGAATCCACAGCAGCCCGTGCTGTATCTTGTACTAATGACATAATTATTAATAGTTTTATATAGTTTTAACTTTTATAGGGGATCTACCCAAGCATCCTTGATTTTATTGAGTACCGACTTCTTAGCAAGCTGTGCTTCCTCGTTTGTCATATAGGTATTTAAGATAATTTTCTTTTTATCTCTTTTATTTTTCCCTTCAACAGCGCGAGCTGTTTTATAGCCCAATGCACGAAGACGTTGTGCTTCCTGCTCGGCGCTTGCCATAGTTTTTGCTGATCCAATGACCACCTGGTACCGTGGTTGCGCAACAGGAATAGATTCTTTGATCACAGGATTTGCTTCCAAAACCGGAGTTTTTGCTGCCGCATTGGTCGCTGGTACAGCTGCTGTCTTTTTAACAGAATCTGTTACATTACGCTTGGCCAATGAATCGATTTTCTTCAAACTATCGGCTTGCAACGTATTGGACACTGTATCAGTAGGCACAATCGGTTTATTCTGAACAATTGTATCCGCATTTTTGACAACTGGTTTGCTTGCGCCAAATAGTGAATCCTTTAAGGCAGGATTCGTGTAAATGACCCCTACAGCAACCATAGCCAGCACAATAATGCCGGTGATCCAATACCAAATCGCATTGGAATGGCGGGGTTCTTCTTCATAGACATTTGGCGCGTATGTTGAATTGGCATTAGCCGACGCTATAGCTCCGATTTCTTTTTTTGAAGTGTTTTCTTCTTTCGGAGTAACCGAATGACTGCTATCAGCTATCACAGCAGCATCCACAGGTTCAAACTCTTCAGTTTCCTTTTGCGCTAACAACGATTCTTCAGCTTCAACATCGGTACGATCGTTTGTTGGTGCTGTCTCCTGCGAAAGCTCATCCGCTACCGAATCCGTTACCGCGACCGGTTCATCTGCAGATCTCACTTCTTCTTTGACCTCTTCAACCGCAATTGTTTCTTCCGAGACCTCGGTATCCGAAACAAGTTCATCCTCAAGTTCCTGTTGATGATCAGCGACCACAGCAGCTTCTTCTTCTCCTACTGGAGCTGTAAGCTCTTCTTCTTTCGCTTCCTCCAAAGACGAAACAACTGTTTCAATCTCCGGTGCAACAAGATTTGTAACCGGCTGAAAGTCAAACCCCGATAGGTCCAAAGGTTTGAAGACTAAACTCGCACCATAACTAATCAATAATCCAAGATCATCTAATTTAGCCTGTCCGAATTGCCCCAAATCGGCCCGCAGCTTATCAACAGTTTCCGACAAAATCTGTTGCGCCTGATTGAGGCCCAAGTTTTCCTGTTGCTGGATATAATGCACAATATTAAATCCATGTTGAGCAGAATAGTCCAGCTCAACATAAGAAATCGGGGGCAAAAACACATTATTCTGTTTATCGAACTGAGCCGGAGAATGAATTCGTTTGAACACACCTATTCCGGGCACGTATACTTCCGCATAACGTTTTAATAAACTATTAATGTTTTTGCCTAGATTCATCGCGCACTATGTTTAAGATGCAAATTTATAATCTTAATTCGTTAAAACGAATAATTAAGACCACCAATTACATTAAAGCCCAATCTTGGGTAATACATATAACGTTCGTATTCTTTTCCAAAAATGTTATTTGCTTTGACGAAAATACCAAATTGTTTTTTGATTCTGTATTCTGCGCCTGCATTAAGATCAGCAAACGAGCCTATTGTTGCCTTATGCCCACTGTTGGCAATACGACTGCCATCTGTGTTATAATCATAAATATACGCATAGGTATTGCCTTGTGTAGAAAGTTCAGCATCTACGAAAAATTTATCGGAAATGTTGAAGCGTGCATTAGCCTGCATACGGAATTTTGGCAATCCCCATGCTTCTTCCTCGTCACTCAATTTATAATCATCTATATACACTTTTCCGCCTAGATTAACCAGTTGAGAAAGACGTACATTGATTTCTCCTTCCAATCCCATATGTTTAGCCTTATTGATCACGCCATCGTAAACAACATCAAAAGCCCAAGGAACATAACCATTTTGACTATCGCCAAATGCACTATTTTTAAATAAAGGCAGTCCCTCTATCTGCTTGTAGAATACCTTTACTTTATAACCAAATGTTGCGCCAGCATTTCCTTTTAAACCCGCATAAACATTCATTTTCTCAATCGAGTTGATCATTTTAGCGTTAGGAGCCAAATACGGATTCTCTTTAGCGAAACTACGGAAAGATGCTTGTTTTACGCCACCATTAATTCCGGCAAACAAAGAGATGTATTCAGGTGCCAAAGCAAAATCAGCCTCCACTGATGGGAAAATATTGAATCTTGAGCTATCGCCAAATTCAGAAGTTAAATTCGCCCCCAAGGTTACGTTATAGTTGTCGCCCTTAAAACGAATATATGGATTGATAACTGCTAAGTGATTTTTCACCTCGGCACTATCTTTCACGTTATTCATTGTCACGCTTAAATTTGCACCAACATTGAATGCACTTAAACGCTTGTTCAAATAACCAGATAACGCAATCGAATTTTCTTTGGCTTTGTAGGCATCTTTAAACAAATAGCCATCAACTTTTGCGGAATAGCTTAATGCCTGCTCATTTTTTGGATCCACATTACTTGACAGCTCCCCATTCAAATAGATATCTGTAAAAGTCTGTTTATCCGGAGTTGTATTCAACAAGGTTGTTCCTGATTGATCAAAGGTCTGACCGTAGAAATTTGTTCCATAACGATTGTATCCAAGGGTACCTTTAACGGTGACGGCATCCAATACACGGCGGCCAAAGATACCGATATCCTGTGTACTGAACTTCTGTCCATCAATATTACCCTTTTGGCTCAAATGCTTTGCAAATAAGCCAAAACGTGTGTTTTCAAACTGTTCAGAAGCTAAATAAGCCTCGCCCAAAATACTATTATAGTTACCGATACCAAATTTGACATAGTTGCTACTATGCTCAAAAGGTTGTGCAAAAGGAATCTCTTGTACATTCAATTGTTTCAAACCTGTATTGATATCCAATTTCTTGTCCAAAATATTATTGTAGGACAATTTGGGTTGGTATTCCCTTTTATTGGTCATATCCGGGCTGCGGCGGATTTTTACAGCATCCGCAAGAATTGGCTTATAATCACGAACAACATCAAAAGAATCGATAGTGACCGGTTTTTCAGGATCATTCTTCTTGCCTGTTTCCTGTGCAAAAGAATTCAATCCCACGCCCATCAAAAGCGCTGCTAAAGTATATTTCTTCACGTTTCTATTTTGCAACTTCTTCATTATATCCTATTTCTTTTTGTTGTTCAATTTATTTAGACGTTCTTTTGCTGCTGGCAAAATATCGTCTTTCGCATCATAGTTTTCCACAATCGATTCAAGTGTAGCTTTCGCCTGGAAAGAATCTCCTTTACCTGCATAAGCATCAGCCATAGTGATAAAGCTCTTTGCTACCCAATATTCGTAGGAAGAAAAATTATCAGATAAATCCATTGCTGTTTTAATACAAGCATCGTACTGTTTATTTTCCAATTGCAGAACTGCAACATTGTATTTTGCTTCCGCCCCAAAGACTGTACGGCTCTTTAATGCTGCTAAACTGAATTCTTTCATTGCTTCAGTTTTCTTATTCTGCTTCACATAACATTTACCGGCATACAAGAAGGCATTTGCGATCTCCTCTTCCGAAGACTTCTCGTAATTCTTAACCGCATTGGTATAATTTAAGGCTTCCTTATAATCTCCAATTTGGTAATAAGAGACCATGAGGTTGTTGATTGCAAAACCATAGTTAGACTTATATTCAGAAGTAAGCTCCAGTTTTTTCAACAGCTGTGTCGCTTCGTTATATTTCTTTTGTTTCAAATACAAATTGGACACCGAAATCAACGTGCGTTCTGTATAAGGAGATGTCCAGTCATTCAAGATAATATTGTAATCATGTAGTGCATCTTCTGTATTGCCCAAAGCTGCGTTACTTTCAGCACGAACAAAACGTGCATATTTCTCTTGATTTGGTTTCGGGAATTTGTCGAAATATGCATTTACAGCTTCCACTGCACCTTGATAATTACCTCTGGAGAATAAAGTTGTCGCAGTAGAGAATGAACGTGAGTCTTGCTCAGATTTCGAAGCGTCACCCAAATTTGTTCCCGTAGCATATTTGATATATCCTGTTGCGTCGCCTTTGTCCAAATAGATGTTCTCAATGGAACGCATGGCCTGTCTTGCTTCGTCGGTTGATGCATATTGATCGACTACACGTTGGAAAGTTGCCAATGCGGCATCATTGTTATCTTGATTGTATTGAACCAGACCAATCGTCACCAAAGCACGCGGCACATAACTGCTACGCGGATATTTTTCTACCATCGTTTGAAGACCAGCAATTGCCTGATCACTTTCCCCCATCAAGAAACGAGTATAAGGAATCTCAAATGCAATGTCATCGGCATAATTAGAACTCGGGAATTGTGAAATAACAGCATTCAATGTTGAGATCTTACCATTGTTATCCCCTTGTAATCCTTGAATAATACCTCGCTGGAATAACGCGTAATCCTGACTAGGAGCTTTAGAGGAGATCAGTTTATTGTATTCTGTTAATGCTCTACCGTAGTTTTTCGAAGAGAAATAAGAATCACCTAAACGAGCAATTGCATCATTACGTGTGTTCAGTTCTATTCCTTTCGAACCACCAGACGCTAAGAAACGCTCGAAGTAATTTGCCGCAGTGCTGTAGTTACCATTACGGAAAGCCGCATAGGCTAATGCATAATTGGCATAGCTGTAAACATCCGTTTTGCTGGCGCCTGGTAAACGTAAAAATTTATTGAAGTTTGTAACCGCTTCACCGTATTTACGAACTTCGTACATCGCTTCCGCTTTCCAGTAGGTTGCTAAGGCATAAATTTCCTCATCGTAACGGAACTCTTCGGAGCGCATGAATAGGGAAATTGCATTTTCAAAAGCACGTTCGTTATAATATTCCAAACCTCTATAGTAAGTCACCTTTTGATAAGCTGCGTTTGCTTCTTTTCCACGCTTAGGGATAGATTCCAAAATATCAACTGCCTCGCGGTAGTTTTTTGTACTCAACAATACTTCTGCAAGCAGGGTTTTCGCTTCCTCCAAACGTTTGGATTTTGGATACGTTTTTAGGTATTCCTGTGTCGATGCTAAGGCCACTTGGTGAAATTCCAATTCATACGAAAGCTTAGCATAATTGAATAAACCCTCTTCTTGCATTGCAGGATCAAAATCCAATTTCGAGGCACGGAAAAATGCGTTACGTGCAGATTGCTTATTGCCTTTCTTCAAGAAAGAATCACCCAGGGTAATCATCGCAGATTGATAATATGCATCAGGATCAGTCATTTTTTCCAATTCGGTGATCGCCTTATCGTAATCCTTCAATTTATAGGCAATGTAACCAATTTGGTAGCTATCCTGATTATTCTGCGTCTTACCTTGATCTTGTGCCTGGAATTTATCGTAATATTCTTTTGATGTTTTTAAATCACCCTTAATAAAGTACGTTGCCGCGATAATACGGAACATCTCTGTTTCGTTTTCTTGTTTCGTTCTTGAGAGAATTGGCAATGCGTAGTCCAGCACATCATCATAGCGTTTATCCAAGAAATACAAGGCCGTGATATAGTAAGGATAGCTATTTTCGAATTGTTTCGATCCATTCAGACGTTCAAATTCATTCAATGCGGTTTTATACTCTGCGTCTAAGTACGATAAGTAAGCATAGTAATAAATCGAAGCTTCCTGAAATTCAGTTTTTTGATCTTTCAATCCTTCAAATAATGGTTTCGCCGTTTTATAATCCTTTGTCATAAAGGAAGCATATCCATATTTAAAGCGATATTCGACATTTTCCTTACCTGCCAAATTTTTGCTATCGATTTTGTTAAACCACTCTAGTGCTTTAACATAATCTTTTTTAGCATAATAGGATTTACCGATCTGAAAATAAGCCGCTTTAGCATTTGCACTGACAGGGAAATCTTTAATGTATTTTAGAAAACGGTTTTCGGCATCGGATTCGCCCAATTCCAAGGCACAAACCGCTTGATAATACCGTACGTTCTCTTTCAACAAAGACAGTTCCTCTGTTTCGTCCAATTGTAAATTGGATTTTGTCCTCAACGCTTCAACCCGGTCAAATTGTGCTGAAGCAGAACTAAATTTTCCGCGTTCATACAATTCCATCCCTGTTTTGTACGCCTTGTTGATTTGTTGCCATTCTGTCTGTTGCGCTAATGCTGGCGTCGCCATAACGGTTAATGCAACTCCCACCTGGTAAATCTTCTTATACATAATATGTGAAACCTTAATATGTTATTTATCTGCAAATGTAAGTGAATCTCCCTCCAAAAAACGATCATTTGATTTAAATTCAAATTCATCAAAACTCTACCGCCTTTGATGGCTTGAAGATAGATCAAAATTTATTGAAAATCAATTCAAACCTCCACTTCTCAGGGAGATAGTTTTATTCATTTTACTAAATTATACTTTAATTGAGCTATTTTACACAAAAGTTATTAACATCTGTGTATAACCCTGTATTATAACGGAAATTTTGCACAAAAAATATGCCCGACAAAAAATAAAGTCAGGCATAATATTGCTGAATTAGAAAACAGTATAACCTCATTTCGAATCCCCACAGGGGTAATAGAACGAAGCTTCAACTATCCGCGTTGTCCTGCTAGTAGATACAAGACAGCCATACGCACAGCAACACCATTTTCAACCTGATCCAAAATAATGGAATGTTCGCTATCCGCGACATCCGATGTAATCTCAACACCCCGATTGATTGGTCCGGGATGCATAATTGTGATCGGCTTCTCCAGAGAATCCAGAATTTCTTTATTGAGTCCATATAGCATGGAGTATTCTCTTAGGGAAGGAAAATAGGCAATATCCTGACGTTCCAATTGAATCCGTAACATATTTGCCACATCACACCAGTTCAGCGCTTTCCTCAAATCGTGCTCAACTTTTACACCTAATGAAGTAATATGTTTGGGAATTAATGTTGTTGGACCACACACCATCACTTCTGCCCCTTGCTTTTGAAGACATAAGATATTGGACAATGCAACACGTGAATGTGTGATATCTCCAACGATAGCGATTTTACGGCCGGCTACATCACCATAGCGCTCACGAATCGAAAAAGAGTCAAGCAAAGCTTGCGTAGGATGTTCATGTGCACCGTCACCTGCATTGACAATCTGTGCATCCACATGTTTACTTAGAAATACCCCTGCTCCGGCATAGGGATGTCGCATCACAATCATATCGACCTTCATGGCAAGAATATTATTGACCGTATCGATGAGTGTTTCGCCTTTGCTTACGGAAGACGAAGATGCCGCAAAATTAACAATATCTGCAGAAAGTCTTTTTTCAGCAAGTTCAAAGGACAGACGTGTCCGCGTTGAATTCTCAAAAAACACGTTTGCAATCGTAATATCCCGTAATGAAGGGACTTTTTTGATTGGCCTATTTAATACCTCTTTGAAATTGCTTGCTGTATCCAGGATCAATTGGATATCTTTCTCATTTAGATCTTTGATCCCCAATAAATGGCGGGTGCTTAATTGTTCTGCTACAGATGACATTTTATAGTATATTCAAATATTTACTAATCATTTTTTATTGACAGTGTGCTTCTCCAAGAGTCTACAATACCTCTAGAATCTTGCTACACCAATACTAGTCGCTAGCTGAAGTTTTCTTCTCCGTAATCAAGATAATACTATCCTGATCCTCGGATTCTTTCCAGTTAACAATTACTTTTTGTGAATCAATAGAATCTACCTGTATTCCGATATAATCAGGCTGAATAGGGATCTGTCTAGAGAATCGACGATCGACCAAAACAAGCAACTCTATGCTTCTTGCCCGGCCGAATGCCTGTACAGCATCCATCGCGGCACGAATAGTACGTCCTGTCCATAAAACATCATCTATAAAAATGACGTCTTTACCTTCTACAATAAAATTGATATTTGTGCTATTTGCTAAGAGCGGGCCGGCATTCCCTTTTGTTCGGAAGTCATCGCGATAAAAGGTAATATCCAAATCACCAACTAAAATCTCTTTTCCGATCATCTGCTCGAGCTCTTTGACTATACGTCGAGCTAAGAAAGTTCCTCGGGGCTGAATACCTATGACGACAGCATTTGAAAAATCACCGTGATTCTCAATCAATTGACGACATAGTCTTTGAATTGTGATTTGAAATTTTGGTCCGTCTAATAAAATCGACTGTTTCATTATGGGAATGTTTGAGCAAAGCTACACTTTTTTTAACAAAAATGAAGCCATGAAGGGCAATTAATTTCAATATTTGCATGATTCCCTGCTCCTATGTCCATCTGATTTTAGCGATGCAGATTTCCCATTTTTCTCTGCAGACAGCCCTATGCGAAATCGACACTTTACAGCTTGTGATCACTAGTCTGCCTGTGTATTTTTATTATTCCGTGCAAAAAAGTATACAGGTACCCCAATGAGCACCAATATAAAGCCAGGCCAGGTATATTGTGGTTTATAAATAATCAACAACACACAAAATACTGTACCGATCAGCAAGTACAAGATTGGTGTCACCGGAAAGAGGAAAGTCTTATAGCTGCGTTCCAGATCCGGTCTTCGGAGACGTTGTATAATAACACCAAGCACAGTAATCATATAAAATATCACGATAACAAAGGATATCATATCAAGTAAATTGCCGTATTGTCCGCTTAGACAAAGCAGGGAGGCCCAGATTCCCTGTAGCCATAGTGATCTTGCAGGCACATCATATTTGTTATTGGGAATAGCTTGCTTCAGAAATAAGCCATCTTTTGCCATGGTCTGAAAAACACGTGCTCCTGAAAGCGCAAGTCCATTGACACAGCCAAAGGTAGAGATCATAACCAAAATTGCCATGGCGATCGTCCCGCTATGCCCCAACATTTTTTCCGCGGCGGCAATGGCAACGCGATCATTGGCTGCGAAAGCAATCTCCTCACGATTTAAAGCCGCCAGGTAAATGTAATTACAACTGATATAAAGCAACATTACCAGGCTCGTACCGATAACCAATGCCCGAACAACATTACGCTGCGGATTGACAATCTCGCCGGAAACAAAAGTTACATTTTCCCAGGCCACACTGCTAAATACCGAACCGACCATTGCTGCAGCTAATGCCCCCATCAATGCTCCCCCGGAGATTTGCGACCAGCCAGCACCTTTTAAATTTTGAAAAGAATCCCAGCCATACGCCATATTTTCCGAAAAGTGATTTTCTTTAATCAACAACAAGCCACCTACAATCAATAAAATCAGCGCAATGATTTTTGCAGAAGTAAAAAAGGATTGAACGGTTTTCCCACTTTTGATCCCTCTTGTATTGATAAAGGTAAGCAGCATAATAACCCCCATAGCGAGAATCTGGATCCAGGTAATCTTAAACTCTCCACGCTGAAACAGCGGAGCTGCGTCATTCAGCCGCGGAATAAGGTAGGCGGTAAACTTACCAAAGGCAACAGCAACCGCAGCGATAGTCCCCGTTTGAATGACGGTGAACAAGCTCCACCCATATAAAAAGCCAATTGGCTTCCCAAATATTTCTGTCAGATAGGTATATTGCCCCCCAGCCTTCGGATACATGGACGACAATTCACCATAACATATTGCTGCCGCAATTGTAGCCAATGCAGTCAACAGCCAGACGACCGCCAACCAATATCCGGAGCCCAGCTGCCGCATCATATCACTCGAGACAATAAAAATACCGCTTCCGATCATTGATCCCATGACCAGCATAACTGCATCCCACAATTTTAACTGACGCTTCATATGCAAATAATTATTTATTAAGTATTGATTTTCACCATCATTGGGGCAGCTATACCACCTTCAGTGGTTGTAAAGGCCATATAGAATCCCCCGTATTTTTCATAAGTAAATATGCTTTTCAACAGGGGTGTTTCATCCTAATTCAGGCTGGTTTATACGCCCTTAAGCTAAGAAAAAATAATCAAAAAAAAGCTGCCCTTTCCTACATCGCTTTCAAAAAATAAATTTCTTTTTTTGAAGGCCTGCAGCAAAGGGCAGCGTCTTATAGTAAAATAATGTCTTTAACTGTTATTCGACACCATATTGTTGTTTATATGATTTCTCTAAATCGGTCACTTGCTGCAGCAATTGCTTCTCCGAAGTAGAGGCCAAGATACTCTTATAAGCACCCAAAGCCCGTAAAGCAGTACCAATATTTGAATACTCGAGTTCAGGTTTGGTCTGGGCAATATCCTGATACCAACGCATATTCTGTGTCATAAACTTCAAATTGCGGTTTACGATCTCATTTGCACGTTTGGTTTCGCCAGTTTCATACAGTACATTGATAATTGGAATATACCCTAAAACATCACGCATCAAATAAACACGTTTTGGCATCTTCTCATAAGTTTCAACAGCGACTTTGCGCGCCTCATCCTTATGCCCTTCCATCATCAATTGTGTCGCTGTACCACCCATTACTGTATTTGTAATCATGGTAATCATACGATACGATTCCGGATCCAAGTAAGAAGCATGCGCCATATTGCCCCATTGATATTTCGTTGTAATATCTTTAAAAGCAGACTGCGTATCGACCAGTGTACCTTCCGCTCCAGCAGGCGTAGCAATCGGCATTAAACGCAATGCAAAACCTTCTTGCACCAAATATTTATCCAGACCAAGGTAATTATCATTTGGAACGGTCGTTGCGAAATAGATCGGACGTTTCCAATCGTTATTTAACAACACATTTAAGATAGACAGTTCGGCTCTAGAGATATAATTTCTGTTGTAGGTCCAGCTCATTGTATCTACAATGGATTCCTGCCAAGCTTTAGGCACTACATTATTTTTGAGAACAGACTCTCTATTCACCGGAAGGCTAAAGTTCTTCGTTGGCAGGAAGTTTTCGAACTTACCCCCTCTCAACTCCAATTTGTTCTTTTGATCGTCGGACAATAAAATCTGCATAATCAAATCCAGATCCACATGCCCAGGTACTTTCATATCCTGATAGTAAAGGACTTCACGCACGCCTTTTTTGAACTTTTCGTCGTCGATATTGATCGGTAAGCCGTCTGCCTGATTCACTTTCTGTTTCATCTGACGCATGTACCAGTCCGAACTCAACAAACTTAAGTTCACCACGCGTACATCCGGACGATAATTCTCAACTTCCTGTACATACCACAAAGGATAGGTGTCGTTATCACCGTAGGTGAACAAGATGGCATTTGGCGCACAAGAAGCCAAATAATTTTTAGCAAGATCACGTGCAGTAGTTTTTTCCGAACGATCGTGATCGTCCCAGTTTTGAAATCCCAGCAATACTGGAGCACCCAATAGACAAGCTACGGTAGCAGCACCGGCAGCCACTTTACCATCTACTTTTTTGCTCAAGTAATCAGCGATTGCAAATACCCCCAAACCGATCCAGATCGCAAAGGCATAAAATGAACCTGCATAAGCATAATCACGCTCACGAGGTTGAAGCGGACTTTGATTCAAATACAATACAATTGCTAAGCCTGTAAAGAAAAACAGCAAGCCCACGATTCCCGCATCGCGCTGTCTCTTTCCAAAATGCCAAAATGCACCGATTAAACCAATAATCAAAGGCAAGAAATAATATTTGTTATTCGAAGGATCAGTCTTCAATGAATCTGGAATGGCATTTTGTCCACCGACATGCATTTGGTCTACAGGTTTAGCACCTGAGATCCAATTACCTTCTGTAAACGACCCTTGACCCTGTTGGTCATTCTGACGGCCAGCAAAATTCCATAGGAAATAACGTCCGTACATATGTCCGATCTGATAACTGAAAAAGAACTTCAAATTATCACCAAACGTCGGAGACTGCCCGTCAGGTATTTTTAAATAATCACGGTAATAATCAATATGGCCCTGATCCCTAGAACTGTAAACACGCGGAAAAAACATGGTTTTATCATATTTATAGTCCATGCCGTTCTCCACTTTTGTATACTTATCCTTATCTTTTCTATACGTATAAGTCGGCTCCGCATCAACTACCTGCGCATCAAATGTAGGCCCGTTTAAAAGAGGCTCACTTGCATATTGCTCACGTCCGAGATAACTTACAAAGGAGAACGCATTATCCGGATCACTGTTATTTAACGTAGGATTTGCTTTGGCACGTACCATGATCATGGCAAAAGAGCTATAACCAAAAATGATAAATGCTGCACTGATCAGGATCAGATTCAGCATAGGTTTGACCTTCTTGATCGAGTACCAGATACCGTAGACAAAAAGGGCTATGGCCAAAACCATAAATAGGTTGAAGCCTGTACCGAAGCCCATGCCCAAACTATTCACAAAGAACAGATCAAAATATGCCGCCGCTTTAACGGTATATTGAATAATACCCCATAAAATCAACGCCAAGACAACGACACCAATTAAGAATGCTTTGATTGCCCCTGATGATGTAACTGTTTTCGACCGTTTAAAATAAATAACCAAAGCAATTGCAGGAATAACCAAAAGGTTCAGTAAGTGAACTCCAATGGAAAGCCCCATTACATAGGCGATAAAAATCAACCAGCGGTCCGAACCAGCTTCATCGGCGTGGTTTTCCCATTTTAGAATGCCCCAAAATACAACCGCTGTACATAAAGAAGACATGGCATATACTTCAGATTCCACCGCAGAAAACCAAAATGTATCTGTAAATGCGTAAGCTAAGGCGCCTACAGCACCCGAGCCGAATATTTTGATTAAATCGGTTGATGTATACGATCCATCAACACCCTTTACAACGATTTTCTTTGCTAAGGCTGTTATTGTCCAAAACAAAAACAAAATGGTCAGACCACTACATACCGCCGAGCCTACATTCATCCAGAACGCAATTCGCGTAACATCCCCACCGGCAAGGTTTGAGAAGATATTTTGAATCATTAAGAATAAAGGTGCTCCTGGCTGGTGCACAATTTGAAGCTTAAAGGCTGAAGCGATAAACTCACCACAGTCCCACCAGCTCGTCGATCGTTCGGCAGTCATGACATACGCTACAGTTGCAATTAGCGCACATATCCATCCTAAAAGATTGTTGATTTTAGTATAGTTCATAAAATGATAACTGTAAAAAGTATTATTAATACGGCTCGAAAATAAGGATAAGTTAATAAGAAATGAACTTTATTCTGATTTTTTAACACATCTTAATTAAAAAAACATTTCTGTCCCCAGCGATATTAGGCACTTTACAGGTGAATGATATGCAACATAGTCTATTGGAAACGAAAATCCGGAAAGAAATACAGCAACCAGACCCTTCATTTTAGATAAAAACAAAAATTATTTCTTTGAAAATCAGCCCCAATGCACTTTTGAGTTCATTTTTATTTGCAGAAATAAGAATAGTCCGTATATTTGCATCATCAAATGTGAACGACATCATCACGATAGAAAACACTTTTGGTATTGTTTGTCCGATAGTATAAGGGTAGTACAACAGTTTTTGGTTCTGTTTGTCTTGGTTCGAATCCAGGTCGGACAACAAACAATAGAAAAGGCTTGCAAATGCAAGCCTTTTCTGCGTTATATGCAAGGCTTATTATTTATAAAAGGGTTTAGATTTTTTTAAATTTACATTTTGATTTTTAAAACAAATCTCTATCTTTGCGTCGTCAAAAAGAGAAAAACGGAAACGTTGACTTTTTAGAGACATTGTCCGATAGTATAAGGGTAGTACAACAGTTTTTGGTTCTGTTTGTCTTGGTTCGAATCCAGGTCGGACAACTTTTAAAGTTAAGCGTATATGGATTGTGAAAACAATCCATTTTTTTTAATGTTTAACTTTAAAAAACAGTAAGGGAATAAAAATATTGAATAAACGACAATACAATAACCCAACATAAATATACAAAACCATGCCTTTGCAATTCAACACGGTTAAACTATTTGCAGGTTCTGGCACTACAGAACTAGCCGAAAAAATCGCACAATCTTACGGGAAACCACTAGGAGACAAAACATTATCGCGTTTTAGCGATGGTGAGATTCAACCTTTCTACAATGAATCAGTTCGCGGAAGCGATGTATTCATCATCCAATCCACCAACCAACCTACCGACAATCTTTTTGAATTATTATTGATGACAGATGCAGCGAAGAGAGCTTCAGCGCATTATATCACAGCGGTAGTCCCTTACTTTGGTTTCGCAAGACAAGATCGAAAAGACAAACCAAGAGTTGCTATTGGCGCAAAAATGATCGCCAATCTGTTGACTGCAGCTGGTATCCACCGCATCATGACGATGGACCTACACGCAGCACAAATCCAAGGTTTTTTCGATATCCCTGTTGACCATTTGGATGGCTCTATCATTTTTGTTCCTTATATCAAATCGTTAAAACTTCCAAATCTAACGATTGCTTCACCAGATATGGGTGGTTCATACAGAGCACGTACCTTTGCTAAATTTTTCAATGCAGAAGTTATTATCTGTGACAAACGTCGTAAACGTGCGAACGAAATCGAATCGATGTCTATCATCGGTGACGTAACAGGTCAGGATGTTGTATTGATCGATGACATCTGTGATACAGCCGGTACACTTTCAAAAGCAGCGGCATTGATTATGGAAAATGGTGCAAGATCTGTAAGAGCAGTTTGTACGCACGCTGTGCTATCAGGAAAGGCTTATGAAACAATTGAAAATTCTGTATTGTCGGAAATGATTGTGACTGATACCATTCAATTGGATCCAGAAAAAGCAAAACAGTCAACCAAAATCAAAGTGTTATCAACAGCTGATTTATTTGCAAAAGCTATCAAAAGCGTAAATCAACACTCTTCTATCTCCGATTTATTTGAAGTAGAATAAACGTCTCGTTGTAGCTATTAAATATTGGACTCTGGTACGGGAAGCATTTGGCGGAACGACCAGAGTTTTTTTTGTATGGCACCAGCCCACCCTTTTTTAAAAGCGACAAACCTTTAGAAGCACTATTCCGCTTGCCCCCTATCTTTTAACAACAAGCGAGCAGCTTTTTTAACTCGTATAGGAGTTAACACTTGATTTATATTAACTTCTATATTAACAAGGTATTTACAGGGGGTTAACAGGGGTAAATCCCTGTTAACCCCCTGTTATATCCCTGCTAAAATAGTTTTATTCTAGTCTTAACATAGGAAATGGTATCAATTTGGTCATACATTAGGCTAAACAAGCAAAGTTGAATGAGCGCAATCATGAACATAGAAAAGTTGAAGATCTTGAATAAGTGCCTGTTTTCGAGCTAATATCGATCACATTTTTTGGTAATATCAAAAAATAGATTATCTTTGCACCTCAAATTTATAAAAAATTAAAAGATGAAATCAATTGCTATTAGCGGTTCTGTAAGAACAGAACGTAGGGAAAAGAGATGCAAAAGAATTGCGTTACCAAGGTTTAGTACCAGCAGTACTTTACGGTGGTACCGAGCAAACAGCTCTTTCTGTATCCGCAGCTGATTTGAAACCAGTTCTTTATACTGCAGACGTAATCATTGTTGAATTAAACATTGAAGGTCAAACTAAAAGAGCTATCGTTCAAGATGCACAATTCCACCCATTAACTGACCTAGTTACTCACATCGACTTTTTAGAATTATTTGATGACAAAGAAGTATCATTAAATATTCCTATCAAATTGACAGGAACTTCTCCAGGTGTTAAAATGGGGGGTAAATTAGTTCAAAAATTACGTAATTTACGCGTAAAAGCATTACCTGCAAACTTACCACAAGAAATTGCTGTACCAATGGAATCTTTAGAAGTTGGTAAATCAGTTCGTGTAGGTCAAATTCAATTGGAAAACGCAAAAGTATTGAACAATGCTGATGATACAATTGTATCAGTAATCATGTCTCGTGCATTGCGTCAAGCTGAACAAGAAGCAGCTAAAGCAACTAAAGGTGGTAAAAAATAATCTGAACAAGATTCTTAAAATACTACAGAAAGCACCGAAATTCGGTGCTTTTTTTTTCACTTTCATTTCTGTTAAAATTTCTATTTTTGCGTCATGAATTATCTTATCGTTGGATTAGGCAACATCGGCAGTGAATATGCCGACACACGGCATAATATAGGTTTTATGGTAGCTGATGAACTTGTTAAACAGGCCGGTGCCAGTTTCTCCTTACTAAAATTAGCTTATTATAGCGAGTTTAAGCAAAGAGGGCACAATGTCACCGTGATTAAGCCCACGACTTACATGAACTTGAGTGGTAAGGCTGTCAACTATTACATGCAACAATGTAAAGTTCCAATTCAGAATGTATTGGTTATTGTGGATGATCTGGCTATTCCATTTGGCTCATTACGCATGAAACCCAAAGGAAGCAGTGCCGGTCATAACGGGCTCAAATCCATTGAACAACTCTGCGGCGGACAGGTGTATCCCCGTTTGCGTTTTGGGATCGGAGATAATTACCCAAAAGGCAGGCAGGTAGATTATGTCCTTGGCCCTTTTGACAAAGAAGAACAAGCTGAGCTACCAGCTTTAATTGACCATTCCGTTAAAATGATCCAGAGTTTCGTCAATATCGGCATCGAGCTGACCATGACGAATCTTAATACAAAATAAGTCAGAAAAAGCCGAATAAATCGGCTTTTTCTTATTGAATGGACTATTGCCCCTGTTCTTTCTTAACCGCTTCACCTTTTTCCTTCTCCAACTCGGTCTTAATTACTTTTTTCACTTTTCCAGATAGACGGTCCTCTACATCAGAAGACACCGCTTCAGGATGTTCTTTTGCATATGCCTTGGTGGTAATAATAACAACGCCATCCTTTCCCTGATCACCATAGAGTGCAGTGGCAGGTTGATTTTTTAAGACCGATATATGACCAATTGTATTCGGATCGATCTCTTTAGCCTTGCTGTAGTCCGCGACAATTTTTCCGTCAACAACAAATAGCGGATCTCCTTTAATCCCACCAATACTACGGGCACCAAACTTGCCCGGCTCAAGATCTGTAGATTGTCCCTTCATATAGACTACAACTCCTTGTACCTTTCCCTTGAGCTCCGGTGCATTCGCATCTTCTTTTTTATAACCCGTCACGACAACTTCCGAAGGCTCCCCTTTCGCCACCGTCTTGACAGCGTTACCGACATCTTCTTTTTTATCATAGGTAAAGGTAAGTGTCTGATTGGTGATCGTAGGTGAACCTTTTTTCTTCAACGTAACAAGAATAACTCCATTCTTACCCTTTTCGCCATATATTGCCTTTCCATTATCTTTAATCACATCGATCGACTGGATTTCCGATCCCGGGATAGCAGCCATAATAGTTGGATTAACCTCCTTCCCTTCTACAATATAGAGAGGCTCCTTTTCGAATTTCATACTTGTCCGAAAATGAATAGTATCTGCTCCACTCTTGGATTTTACAGTATCTTTTTTTAATTCTATGGTATTCAATTCCACTAAAGGCTTATTTACCTTACTGACCATCTTTGCTGGCAAGGAAACATCAACCTGTAAATCTCTGTTCAAGTCGATAACAGCCGTCTCATTTACCTTATCGACCACGTTTTCTATACTGCCCTCGGCTTTACTTACCGTAAATGCTGCCCCAGTCAATAAAAATACAGGTAAAAGAAAAGCATACTTACTCAATTCTATTTTCGATGATCGTTTCTTGTTCATCATCATAATGCGACGTTTTAAAAGTTTAAAATTAAATTGATTGCTCAACCCTACTGAAGTGCCCTTTTTGGACACATTCAATAGGCTGTATTGGTACGTCTGCTTGTCAATTCCTTTATCGAGAACCTGTTGATCAGTCAGGAACTCCAAATTTTGGCGAATGGCCCTGCGCATGAGCCAGACGAAAGGATTGTACCAACAACACACCAATATCATTTCAAACAATAAAATATCCAAACTGTGAAGGCCTTTCACATGAATATCCTCATGCTTAAAAATATCTTTTAGTTCAGCATCCAGATGCTGTTCCTTATTAACATAGATTTTATTCAAAAACGAAAATGGAACGATAGGAATCAATACATTCCTGAATAGGTAGGTCCTCCATTGATCGGACCTCGAATTCAGATGAATCCGCAATAAACTCACTAATTGAAATACAAATTTTAATAACAATAAAACGGCACCGACCATAAACACGATTTCCACCAACCTTCCTAACGTCAGCTGCTGCTGAACCTCCGGTTCCGTCATATAAAGCGAAATTTGCTCGCCTACCACCCCCATATCCAGCCCACGCTGTACAAACAAAGACTTTAAATCCAGAAATGGATATACAAAAGCAAATAGCCCACCTACTAAAAAGTAGACTCTATTTAAAAAATAGAAGGTCAAGCCTTTCAATAGCCCCATATATCCTAGATAGATAATACCCAACAAGAGATTGACTTGTATAATATAGGTTAGTAGACTTTCCATGCTATTAAGATTTATTATGCTTAATCATGTCCATGATCTCCTTTAACTCATCGGCGGTCAGTTTTTCTTCCTGTACAAAAAAGGAAACCATCTCCTTATAGGAATTTTTGAAATAATCGCCCACAAAGGAGTTCATAAACTTAGCCTTATAATCCTCCTCACTCACCATTGGCTCATAGCGCTTGGCATTGGCATAGCGTACTGCTTTCACAAAATCCTTGCGTTCTAAATTCTTCACTGTAGAAGCCAAAGTTGTATAGGGCATCTTCTCGCCTTTTACATTATCCAAGATCTCTTTTATAAAACCTCCATTTAGGCTCCAAATAGATTGCATTGCCTGCTCTTCCTGTGCTGTTAATTTTTCCATGTCTTTATCTTCCTTTTTCTAATCTTTCACTAATCTACGAATAATTCGTAAATACAAAAAATATTTTTCCCTGTTTTATAAATCCATGCTAAATAGCAGTACCTCCAACGCTTAAAAAAAGAAATGGCTCATTTCTTGCGTATTTAAACTCAAATCCGACGAATATAAGTTAGCTGGCAGAAAATTTGTGATACGTTTATTTTAATACTAAATTCATTCATCAATCGTTCATCAATTGAAAAAACAGGCGTTTTCACTGTGCAAAATTGAGAGCAATCAGTCGGACCTTCTGCGCTAAATGCATGGTTCAAAACAAATACAAAAAAGATAAATGGCTAAAAATATCAAAGCGATCAAATGTCCGCATTGCGGAAGCATAAAAATCACTACATTACGTCCCGATTATTACAAATGTGATAGCTGCGGAACAGAATTTTTTCTGGATAGCGATGACATCAATATCAACCACAACTATAACTACCCACGTAATAACCAAGATCAATATAAAGCCATTCGAATCGTATTATTTGCGATAGTAGGTTTTGTTGCACTTATGTTCGTCATCGGTGGTTTAAGCGCTATCTTTTCTAAAAAGCCGGAACCGAATTATTCAACTTACAGCTCCTCCAACACACCAGAAAAAAAAGAAGAAGCCGAACCATTGGAATGGAATTATGCGAGCAACATGTTATTTCTGGGCAAAGATAATGCGCCGCATGTCGTTGTCGTCGGTAACGTTGGGACGTTCAGGAATCGAATGGACGAAGGCAAGGACAACAAAGTTTATATTGGACTCTTCGACCCCAAAACCGGTAAAAAAGAATGGGTAAAGACGTTGATGGAAACTCCTGTCGAACTGTCGAGCAGCGATGTCAAACTTCAGGTATTTGAAGATCAGAATCTTTATATTATCGTCAAATCCAAATACATTTATCAGCTTGACAGAAATACACTCACTTATAAAAGTGTACTGGAGAACTATGTAAAAGATGCGCCGTCTTTAAGCACAGGCATCGCGAAAGTTGAATTTAAATACGAAGACTATGGTTCTGCCTATCAAATTATCAACAATGAAGGGCAAAATTTAGCTTACTATCCCTTAATCAACAAATCTATTCCCGATAAGCAGCTATATGACGAAAGAAGGAAAAAACTGCCCAATCCAACGACAAAAACGGAATTCACCTTTTCAAGTAAATCCAGTTACTATCCAGAGGAAAAAATTCAGTTAATCCAGTACAGCTACCAATACCAATATGGATTTCCCAAAGATAGCCCGCGCTTTTCTTGGGATAAGGACTATGGCGGATCAGGTATTTTCACCGACCGTGACCCCTACAAAAAGGTGCTGATCAATCCATGGCAATTTAAAGGAGCCCGTCTGATTAGTTTCAAAGACTTTACACCGGGAAGGCTCTATTTTCAGCCCGTGGTGGTCGCACAAAACGACAAAACGCTCCTCATTGCGTATAAACCGACACCTGCTGAAGACGACCCCTTACAGATACAGCTGCTGGATATAACAACAGGTGCCATACAAAAAACGATCAGCACAGACCTGAAGTCTATTTATGGAAATGGGTGCCTATTAAAGGATGGTTTTATCGTAAAAGACGGGAGCAGCTATTATTATTTTGATAATAATGGCAAACAAATCAACAAGTTTGAAGGGTATAACCCTAAATTCGACACACTAAATTAAACACTATGGGACTATTTAATCTTTTTAACAACCAGCTTTCTGAGGTCATCGAGTGGAAAAACCAGGATCCTCGATTACTATGGTATAAATTTCCATCGGAGAAGAATGAGATCAAAAATTCCAGCAAGCTGATTCTCGCTCCAGGCCAGGGCTGCATCCTTGTCTACGAAGGAAAAGGTGAAAACCTCCTGACCGAGGCCGGTACATACAACCTAAAAACGGATAACCATCCATTTTTCACCACTTTAGCGCGCTTGCGGCAAAATTTTGAATCCGAACATAAACTTTACATCTACTTTTTTCGCACGGCCGCTATCGTTAATCAGTCCTGGGGTACAGGATCTCCGATTAAATACATCGACCCGCACTATAACTTACCCATAGAAATCGGCTTGAATGGAACATTCTCCTACCTGATCAAAGAACCCGTGCATTTCTACAAAAACATTGTGGCTAACCAAAATACGGTCAGCACAGCTGTCATTCAAGACATCATCAATAATCGGATTCCCCAACAAATTATTGCGCAGATTGCACAAAAGAAACTAGGTTATAATGAGATTGACAGTCAACTGGGACTGCTATCCAACGACATCAAGACCGCTGTTGAACAAGACTTTAAAGACCTTGGTCTCGACATCACGGATTTCAAAATTTTAGGGACTCAATTTGATGCTAATACACAACGAAGAATTGGAGAAATAGCAGATTTAAGCACACAGACACAAGCGGCACAACAGGCAGGCTTAAGCTATGTTGAATTGGAAAAATTACGGGCACTACGCGATGCGGCTAAAAATGAAGGGGGAATCGCCGGTGTAGGTGCACAACTGGGAGTCGGCATGGAACTCGGAAAGCAATTTGACCTTCAAAAAGAGGAGATCAAAGATCATATTCAGCAAGAGGGCGACTTTGTCGAGAAACTCCAGAAGCTGCAGCTGCTGCTCCGTGAGAATATCATTACCCAAGAAGAATTCGATACATTAAAAAAACAGATTCTCAACAAAATATAATGTATTAAGGGATATTCATCGGACGATTCGACTCAATTATACTGTGGCGAATCCATTCATAACAAATAAATTAATTCAGGTATGAAATACATATTCGGCATATTATTCACACTGGTGATACTTTTCGTGGCCACCTATTTCCTTTTGGGGCTCTGGGGCATTCAACTATTAGATGCAGAAAATTTCAGCAAAATATTGTGGACCACAGGAATTCTGACACTGACTTCCATTATTCTGGTTTGTTTTGTCATCATACCCTTTTTCGGATCAGGTAAACAGGGCAACTATGAAGACAAAGGAAAGGTTGCACAAAGAAAAATCGATTGATATTTTTGCAGAATAAGATAATGTTAAATTTGAATAAATTATTTGCTTATTTAAGTAAATAATTAGTGAATATTATCCAAAATGACGCAATCATGTCATTTTAATTCTAAAAGAACTTTCAATTTTAAATATCAAATAGTTAAATTTGTGAGATTAGCATAACAAATCAGATATAAGATAATATATAAACATGTCAGATAAAGCATCTATAAATTTAGACGGCACTTCGTATGACCTTCCGGTCATTGTCGGTACTGAAAATGAAAAAGCAGTTGATATTTCCAAATTAAGAGATCTAAGCGGATTTATTACGTTAGACCCAGGATACAAAAATACAGGTGCAACGAAAAGTGCGATTACTTTCCTTGACGGTGAAAAAGGCATATTGAGATATAGAGGATATCCAATTGAGCAGTTGGCAGAGAAATCAACTTTCCTGGAAGTTGCTTATTTGTTGATTTATGGAGAGCTTCCGAAAAAAGAAGTATTGGAAAAATTCAGAGCTGACATCAAGAAGCAAATGATGATCCACGAAGATATGAAAAATTTCTTCGCTGGATTCCCGTCCAAATCTCACCCAATGGGTCAGCTTTCTTGCTTAGTAGGCGCATTGTCGGCATTTTATCCAGAATCTTTAAATCCAAACTTAACAGACGAAGAAGAAGATCAAACGATCATCAACCTTTTGGCAAAAATGCCAACAATCGTTTCTTGGATTCAAAAGAAATCATTAGGTCACCCTGTTGTTTATCCAAAAAATAATCTTGGCTACATTGACAACTTCCTAAACATGCTGTTTGGAGAAGTGAATGATGAAAAAACATTTGATCCTGTTGTCATTGACGCCATGCACAAATTGTTGATTTTACATGCTGATCATGAGCAAAACTGTTCGACATCTACGGTTCGTATCGTTGGTTCATCCAATGCAAACCTTTATGCATCTGTTGCATCAGGTATCAATGCATTATGGGGTCCATTGCATGGCGGTGCAAACCAAGCCGTAATCGAGATGCTTGAAGCCATTAAAAATGATGGTGGTGATGCTGAAAAATATCTTGCTAAGGCAAAAGACAAAAACGATCCTTTCCGTTTAATGGGATTCGGTCACCGTGTTTACAAAAACTTCGACCCTCGTGCTAAAATCATCAAAAAAGCATGTGATGATATCTTGGAAAAATTAGGTGTTCAAGATCCTGTATTGGATATCGCGAAGAAATTAGAAGAAGCGGCATTGAATGACCAATACTTCATCGACAGAAAACTTTATCCAAATGTTGATTTCTATTCAGGTATCATCTACCGTGCGTTAGGTTTCAAAGCAGATATGTTTACCGTATTATTTGCTTTAGGCCGTCTACCGGGATGGATTGCACAATGGAAAGAAATGCGTGAAAACAAAGAGCCTATCGGTCGTCCAAGACAAGTATATGTTGGCCACACTGAACGCGATTACGTTGAATTTTCAAATCGTTAATCCGATTTTGATTTATATCCTAAAAAAGCATCCTTCGGGGTGCTTTTTTATTTTCATACCATTTATATTGTTCCTTCCAATTGATCCAAAATCGTCCATCCGACCAATATAGCCTTGCTATGCGTTACGTTATTGTCACGATAATCTACTTGTTAAGTATATTTTAATTTTTCCTTATCTAAATTCCCTGTTTTTCGTTAAGTTTGCGTATTCATTGGTCGCTTATTAAAAATCATTATAAATAAGACTTGTTAGATACAATACTACATATCTTGGTTCCCATTGCTATTTTCACCTTTATAGCAGCCTTCACCTTGTTTGCAGTATACGCCGAACGAAAGATTGCCGGATTCGTACAAGATCGCCTAGGACCAATGGAAACAGGAAAGTATGGCAGTCTCCAAACGATCGCCGACATTCTTAAACTGCTCCAAAAAGAATTAATTACCCCCTCATCAGCCGATAAAATCCTCTTTAGGATTGCTCCTATCATTATTTTCGTTGCTGTATTTACAGGTTTTGCTGTTATTCCCTGGGCCAAAGATTTTATCCCGGCGAATACACATACGGGCTTGTTCTTTATTATGGCCATCATCTCCATTGACGCCTTAGGCATTTTAATGGCAGGCTGGGGATCTAACAACAAATATTCTTTATTGGGTTCCATGCGTGCCATAGCACAAATGGTATCCTATGAAATACCGGTAGGCCTTTCCCTGATTGCTGTAGTGATGCTTACCCAAACCCTAAACTTGAATGAAATCGCCATTGGCCAAGGTATTTTAACCAATGGAAGCATTAAGTTCCTAGGCATTTGGGAGGTCAATGAAATTGGCGGTCTCTTCGCTTGGAACATTTTTCAGGCCCCACATTTGATTATTACCTACATTATATTCTTTATTGCAACTCTCGCCGAGTGTAATCGTGCTCCTTTTGATATTCCGGAAGCCGAATCTGAGTTGGTGGGTGGTTTCCATACAGAATATGGGGGGATACAATTTGCCTTTATCTTTTTGGCGGAGTATGCCATGATGTTTTTGGTCTCCATGTTGGGTGTCGTTCTCTTTTTGGGGGGCTGGAACACACCGTTACCCAATATTGGCACGATAAGGCTGGCTGATTGGACCACGGGCTTAGCTTGGGGAATATTTTGGACCTTAGCCAAATCATTATTTATTGTCGGTATCCAAATGTGGATTCGATGGACATTACCGCGGTTACGTGCAGACCAGCTGATGAGTTTATGCTGGAAAGTATTGACACCGCTGGCTTTTCTTTGTATGGCCATTTCTGCAATTTGGCGAATTTTAGTTATAGCATAGGATATGATATTTAAAACGGCTTCGCATGCATTTCGCACGGCAATCAAAGGTTTATCTTTGACTGTTAAACACTTGTTTGGTGCCCGACGTTCGCGAACGGAATTAAATATCAAGAAAGACAATTACTTTGATCAACAGGAGGGTATTGTCACGGTTCAATATCCGCGTGAAAAAATGCCTATTCCCGAGGTTGCCCGCTATCAGCTGCAAGTCGATATCGAGGACTGTATTGTCTGTGATCTATGTGCAAAGGCTTGTCCCGTCGACTGCATCGAAATCGAAGCAATCAAATCACCGGAAGCGATTGGTAAAACTTCAGATGGTAGCGTTAAAAGACTATATCCGGCTAAATTCAATATTGATATGGCCAAATGTATGTATTGTGGATTATGTACGGTCGTATGTCCGACGGAATGTATTACCATGACCAACGAATATGACCGCAGTTCGCAAAAACTGACTGACCTTATCTATGGATTTTCAGATATGACCGATAGTGAGGTCGCACAGCGCAAAGCAGAATGGACCAAGTTTCAAGCTGAAAAGGAGGCAGCAAAGCAAAAATAAAAGATGGAAAGTATTTTATTCTACGCCTTTGCTACCCTAGCAATCGGTTCAGCACTTTTACTTGTCAATCTTAAAAATATTGCACGTGCCTTGTTCCTGTTTTTTATTGTGCTATTTGCCATGGCAGGACTTTACTTATTTGCTTTGGCCGATTTTGTGGCCATCACACAAATAATGGTGTATGTCGGAGGCGTGCTCATCTTGATGTTATTTGCCTTTATGCTTTCCAACAAAGAACTCTTGAAAGATCTCCAAGATAGCAGCGGTTCATTCTTAAGCATGCCCAAATGGCAAACTATTCCAGTAGTGCTAGGCTTCCTGTTATTAATGCTATATGGCATTATTGAATGGCAACAAGCCCCGCCTACATGGATTTTACAAGCTAGAGAAAATAATACCGAGATTGTCGCAACAGATAATAATATCCATCAAATCGGATTGCGTTTTATGACTTTTTATGTATTGCCATTTGAAATTATATCCGTGTTTTTGATGATGGCTTTGATAGGAGCATCACATTTATCCAGAAAGGAGCGCACGACATGATTACACTAACCCATTTTTTGGTGGTAAGTGCTTGTATCTTTTGTATTGGACTCTATACGGTTCTTTCCAAGAAAAATGCAATTATGATTTTGGTCGGTATTGAGTTGATGATCAATGCCGCGATCCTGAACTTTGTGGCCTTTGGAAAATACGATAAATTGAGTTATGGTGGACAAATTTTCGCATTATTTGCCATCGTTCTTGCAGCGGCCGCAGTCGCTGTTGGATTGGCTATCGTATTAAATGTTTATAGACATTACAAAACCATTAATCCGGATGAGATAAACCAATTAAAAGACAAGTAAACATTGGATCAATTTGTTCACATATCACCCCTTCTGACCGCGCTACTTACCTTGGTGGCACCATTAGTGGCATTCCTATATCAAGCAATAGTAGGCAAACGCGACCAGTCTGGCCTAGTTTCTCTCATGGCTATCACCCTCAGCTTTATCGCTGGTGGGTTTACTTGGTTCTCCATATGGAATAATCCCGCGGTATCAATTCAAGTAAATTGGTTCACCATTGGTGAAACAACATTCAAAGTTGGTATCCTGCTGAACAATTTGAGTACTTTGATGCTCTTTTTGGTACCTACTGTTGCCCTGCCCGTACATATATACTCCAGAGCCTATATGCATGGCGATGCGGGTATCCACCGCTATTGGATGTATCTCAGCCTTTTCTGTTTTGCCATGCTGGGATTGGTCATTATGGACAGTCTTTTACTAATGTACGTTTTTTGGGAATTGGTCGGTTTTGCATCGTATCTCCTCATCGGCTTCTGGTTCACACGTGAAACAGCTGTACAAGCTAATAAAAAAGCATTTTTGGTCAATCGCATCGGCGACCTCGGTTTTCTAATTGGGCTTGCGATCCTATTTACGCAATTCAAGACACTCAATTTAATCGATTTATTTGGTGAAAATGGCTTAATCTATCAATCCACGATCACGGATGGACTTTGGACATCTCCAGTCAATAGCTTACCTCAGATCTGGCTAACCATTGCTGGACTTGCCTTCTTCTTGGCAGCTATGGCTAAATCTGCACAATTTCCATTACATGTGTGGCTTCCTGACGCCATGGAAGGACCAACATCGGTATCCTCTTTGATTCACGCTGCGACCATGGTTGCTGCAGGTGTATTTCTTTTGGCTACTGTATTTCCCTTATTTAATGAGTCGGCGTTACTATTTATAGCCATTATAGGTACAATCACTGCTGCATCGGCGGCATACTTTGCGCTTGGCCAATACGACATCAAACGTATTCTTGCATTTTCCACCATATCGCAGTTAGGTTTTATGATGGTTGGAATTGGCATTGGAACATGGGATGCTGCCTTATTCCATCTGACTACACATGCCTTCTTTAAGTGTCTATTGTTTCTTTCTGCAGGAGCTGTCATCCATGAAATGGCGCATCTTAAGGCACATAGCCATCTAGACTTCGATCCACAGGATCTACGGAATATGGGTGGATTACGTCAATATATGCCAAAGACCTTCGTGCTGATGAGTATCGCTTCGCTGGCACTTGCAGGCTTCCCGTTGACTTCAGGTTATCTATCCAAAGATAGTATCGTTATCTCTTCCTTTGAATGGGCTATTTCAAAAGGTAACTTATACCTTATCATCCCCGCGATTTTAATTCTGGTAAGTATATTAACGGCTTTCTACATTGGTCGTTTGCTCTTTAAAGCATTTTTTGGAGAGTTCAGACTGTTGACACAGCTGCAGGGCAAACTACATGATCATCCGCTACATGAAGCACCAAAGACCATGTTGATCCCCATGTTTACGTTGGGTCTCTTCTGTCTATTTCCGGTATTCTCTTTCAATCCGTTTTCTTATCATGATTCCTGGTTGATGGATAGCCTTTTATTGGACGAATATGCTTTTGCGCCAAGCCATAGTGCGCACCTTATCATTCCTGCCATATTACTATTAGGTTCGGGTATTGGCTGGATCATCGGCTGGAAATGGTATGTCCAAAATAAATACCCTTTGAACCCCGATAGCCAGGCATTAAAAGCCGCTTTCAACCAGGGGTATATCAATGAATTTTACCAAGCAGTCTTTGTGAATGGCACATTAAAATTAGCGCAGTTCTGTTATTGGTTTGACCGTCATATCGTTGACGCTTTCGTTTCTTTGATTCAGTTTATCGTCTTATCCCTCTCTCAGCTAAGTGTGTGGATAGACAAATATATTGTAGACGGTTTTGTCAATACGGTTGCTTCTGTCGCCTATTGGACGGGCAATCAAGTCCGCTTGGTCCAAAACGGAAAGCTACAGACTACGTTGTACTCCGTCTTTTTATTAGTTTTACTTGGTTTAATTTATCTTATATTCTTTTAGGAAATGCCTATTCTATCCTTATTGATATTTTTACCGCTATTGGCTACGGCGCTCATTCTCGCCTTACCAACACGCTATAAATCGAGTTACAAATATGTTGCTTTAGCATTCACAGCAATACAATTTGTACTGGCCGGAATATGTTATGCACAATTTGATGCAAGCAAAACAGGAGTCCAAGATCTGGCGGGCTATCAATTTGTTGAACAGCTTTCCTGGATCCGGTTAGATTTAGGATCAATAGGTAAATTAGAAATCGATTATCTTATCGGTATTGATGGAATCTCCATGCCCCTCTTGCTATTGAGTGCCTTCGTTATGCTGATGGCTATCGGTGCATCCTGGAATATACAGAAAAGCCCTAAAGGATACTTTGCCCTGCTCATGGTGCTCAATATGGCCGTCATGGGGATTTTCTGTGCACTGGATTTCTTCCTGTTCTATTTGTTTTACGAAGTCATGTTACTGCCACTATACTTCTTGATCGGTATTTGGGGTGGTGCAAGACGCGAATATGCAGCCATAAAATTCTTTTTATATACCCTATTTGGGTCTGTATTTATGTTGTTGATCATTGTAGGCTTGTATTTTTCAGTTATCAACCCGGTGACTGGTGCACATACCTTCAATATGATCTATATGATGAATCCACAGAATTATCTTGAGGGTTCTATTTTCGGTTGGGAAGGTTACCAGGAGATTTTGGGCATTTCGGCCCGATTGGTTGGTTTCATTGTGCTTTTCTTTGCTTTTGCCATTAAGGTACCCATTGTCCCTCTACATACCTGGCTACCGGATGCCCACGTCGAGGCGCCAACTCCGGTATCTATTATCTTAGCAGGTATCCTTTTGAAAATCGGTGGTTACGGTATCATCCGCATCTGTTATAGCATCTTTCCCGACATGGCAGCCTTATCTAACTGGTGGCTTGGATTAATTGGAGTTGTCTCTATTATTTATGGCGCATTAAATGCCTTATCACAAAAAGATCTGAAACGGATGATTGCTTATTCATCGGTTTCACATATGGGTTTTGTGTTGCTTGGTATTGCATCGCTGACAGCAGAAGGTATTTCTGGAGCGATGTTTCAGATGATTTCCCATGGATTTTTATCCGCTGCACTCTTCTTCCTGGTCGGCGTGGTCTATGATCGTGTACATGACAGGAACATCTATAGTTTCCGTGGCTTGGCGCAAATTATGCCAAAATATACAGGCTACGTCGCTGTTGCATTTTTTGCTTCTTTGGGACTACCAGGCTTTTCAGCCTTTATTGGCGAAGCTTTTGTCATTATCGGCTCATTCAATGCCGAAAGTGTAGGTACAGGATTACCACGCTGGATGGCCTTGGCAGGTTCAATAGGTATTCTATTAAGTGCTGCCTACCTCCTCTGGACTCTTCAACGGATGTTCTTTGGACAAGTCCGTTTGAAAGGTGGAGAGTCCTGGAGCAATGCCCTAACGGATGTGAATTCACGAGAACAGCTGATCCTGTTTCCGACCTTAGCACTCGCTTTATTACTCGGTATTATGCCAGCATTAGTATTTAACAATCTAAATGCCAGCGTCCTGAATCTCGTGAGCTTTATTCAACAATTTATTTAATTCAGCATGCTTGCATTCAGTCCATATATCAGTTCATTCCTCGATCAGATTATCGTCAGTATCCCCTATTTTAAGCCCGAACTGACATTGATCGTCACTTTTATTGGTACTATCCTCGCTAGTCTTTTTATTGACAAACACTGGAAGCATACATCTTTTACCATTACCCTCATCGGACTGTTGCTGAGCGGCTGCTATCTAGTGGGACAGGGAATTAGTCAGGTAGAAATAGCGGGCTTCTTTGATATGATCCATATTGATGCATTTGCTATAGCTGCTCGATTGATTATCCTGCTGTCAACAATCCTCATCGCTGTTTTCATTCAACAACGTCATCAAGAACGACCTTTAGGAGATCTTTACGCCGTATTGCTTACGGCAACCCTAGGCTTAAATCTGTTGACGATGTCGAGCAATTGGCTGATGATCTTTATCGCCGTGGAAACCGTTTCGATCAGCTCTTATATTATGGTCGGTTATTTTTCGACCACTAAAGTTCAATCGGAAGCCGCTTTAAAATATGTACTCTTCGGATCGATCTGTGCTGCCGTTATGCTTTATGGATTGTCTTTACTATACGGTTTCACGGGAAACTTGAATTTTGATGCCCCTAGCCACATCGCTGGTTTGATGGAAGCACCACAGATCATGATCAGTATAGCTTTACTCTTTTTGCTGACAGGTATTGGTTTTAAACTGAGCTTCTTTCCTTTTCATGTGTGGAGTCCCGATGTTTACCAAGGAGCCCCAACAGTGATTACGACCTATCTTGCCACTGTACCGAAAATTGCAGTTGTCGTCCTGTTATCCAAAATACTCTCCGCATGGCTTAACGTTTCCTTTTATTTCAGCGATTTCCTAACGTATGTCATTATTGCGATCGCCATTGCAACCATGCTGATCGGTAACTTAGCGGCCTTACGTCAACAGGATGCCAAAAGGATGATGGCCTATTCTTCTATTGGACATACTGGTATATTACTGATGGCTGTATTGGTTTATCAAAATAATGAATCAAATGTTTTATTATTTTATCTTTCCATTTATGCCTTGATGAATATCGCAGTATTTATCTTTATTGACACCTTGGAAGCAAGTCTGGGCAATACATGGATTGAATCCTATCGAGGATTAGGAAAACAATTCCCACTACTGTTCACATCATTTTCAATCGTTTTAATAGCCTTGATTGGTCTTCCTCCGACGGCCGGTTTTGTCGGAAAGCTTTTGGTCTTTTCCAAAGTGTTTGAACAATACCAAAACTTCCAATCTTTCAGTTTATTGGTATTGCTAATTGTCGGAGCGCTCACATCGGTTATCTCGTTGTTTTACTATTTTAAGATTCCCTTGAACGCCTTTCTAAAGGACAGAACGGCATCTCCAGCGGTTAAATTCAATGCCGTACTTTTGTGTATTGGAATCCTATGTACCGTAGCAGTCTTGATCTTGGGTATCTTTCCCAATTTATTACTTTCGGCATTTTAGAAAACAGGGATTTTTTTTCATTTTAAACAAGGTTATCGTTCCATTCACTGGCTTAATGTCTCAGCCGAATAGTAAGAATAACTCCATAATATATTTTATATTTGTACCATGATTAGTGCAATAGCAAATCCAATTTTTCAACGTGCTATCCAGGATTACCACGTATACGACCAGATTGATCATCCAATCCAAAATCCGTATGACAAACAATCCCTAGAACATCTCCTCTATTTAAAATGCTGGATTGACACCGTACAATGGCATATGGAAGATGTTGTGCGTAATCCCGCTATTGAACCCCAAGAAGGTTTATATTGGAAAAGACGGATTGACGAATCCAATCAGTACCGTACCGATACAGTGGAGTATATTGACAGTTATTTCCTACAAAAATTTCAAGATATACAAGCTCGTCCAACAGCAACAATCAATACAGAAAGTCCAGCTTGGGCAATTGATAGACTCTCTATTTTAGCGTTAAAAATCTACCATATGGAGCAGGAAACATTACGTACAGACGCTTCTGAAGCCCATATCAATGCTTGTCAGGAAAAACTGAATATTTTATTGGAACAGCGGAAGGATTTATCACAAAGTATTGACGATTTGATGGACGCCATCGCTTCTGGCGATAAATACATGAAAGTCTATAAACAGATGAAAATGTATAATGATCCATCATTGAACCCAGTATTATATTCATCAGGAAAATAAACGATGCCCTTACCGCAACGGATCATAGTTACACGATTTTCAGCTATGGGCGATGTTGCCATGGTTGCTTCGGTCTTGAAAGAATTCTGCATGCAGTATCCCTCTGTAGAAATCATTATGGTCAGCAGGCAATTTTTTGCCCCGTTTTTTGAAGGCATAAAAAACATACGCTTTCACGCGATTGAACCCAAAACAACGCATCAAGGTTTTTGGGGGTTGGTTAGACTAAAAAAGGAACTGGCCAGATATGGTGCAGACGCTGTCGCTGATTTACATTTCAATTTACGTTCACGTATAGTTGATCTCTTATTTTCCCTATCGGGCGTAAAAGTCAAGCAGCTTGATAAGGGACGTGCGGAGAAGAATGCGCTAACCCGGGAGAACAACAAAATTAAAGTTCCTTTGAAGTTAACAGTAGAGCGTTATGCAGATGTATTTCGCGCATTAGGCTTTAAATTTGAGCTCAGCAATAAATTGGTTCCTAATTTGCAGGACGTTCCCAAAGCGGCTTTTAGTATGTTTGGTAACTTCGATCGAAAGAAAATCGGCATTGCCCCCTTTGCACAGCATCGTTATAAGATTTTTCCACAGGTAAAAATGGAAAAAGTAATAGATGCTTTGACGCACAATGGCTATGACGTACTGTTATTTGGCGGTGGTGAAGAAGAATTTCAGATTGCCCAAAACTGGACCGAGCGATTTCCCAACACCTATAATACAATAGGCAAATTTTCGTTAAGGGAAGAGCTCGATTTGATCTCTAATCTAGCTCTCATGATCAGTATGGACTCTTCGGGGCTCCATATGGCGTCTCTCATGGGCGTGCGGTGCCTTTCTTTGTGGGGAGCAACGCATCCTTATGCTGGATTCACTGGTTACGGGCAACAGCTAACGGATTGTATCCAAGTAGAACACCCCAATCGACCGAGTTCAGTCTACGGTAACAAAGCCTGTAATTGTGATGGCATAGAAGCAATTGATTTAATTACACCGGAAATGGTGATCGAAAAAATAAATGGAGTAAGATGAGGATTGGATTCGATGCAAAACGCTATTTCTTAAACAAGACCGGTCTAGGGAATTATAGCCGGGACCTCATTCGCATACTCGAAAAGTACGCTCCCGAAAATGAGTACCTAAAATATACACCAAAAATTGGCGATCAATATATTAATCAGTCTGCAACGCAAGACAATATCCGCTTGCCTCAGGGTTTTATCAATAGCACCTGGCCCAATCTCTGGCGCAACCAGCGTATCGTTCATGATTTAAAAAAAGATAAGATTGATATTTTCCATGGACTGTCAGGTGAAATTCCCTTAGGATTAGCAAAGGCACACATTAAATCCATCGTTACCATTCACGATTTAATTTTTTTAAGACATCCTGAACTTTATCATCCAATTGACCGTTGGATTTATAAAAAGAAATTCAGACATGCCTGTGAGGCGTCCGATCGTATCGTTGCCATAAGCGAATGTACTAAAAATGACATTGTCGACCTATTTCATATCGCTGAAGAAAAAATAGATGTTGTTTACCAAGGATGCCATGAAGCATTCAAGACCCTCAAAACTGAAGAGCAGAAGGCGGAACTTAGAAACAAGCTAAAATTACCAAAGGAATTCTTATTAAATGTTGGAACAATTGAACCCAGAAAGAATATCCTACCAACAGTAAAAGCGATCAAAGACATCGATATTCCCCTTGTTATTGTAGGAAAGCCGACACGCTATCATCAGGAGATCATGGACTATATCCGACAAAATAATATGGAGAACAGGATCTTCTTTTTCCAGGGCCTAGCTATGGAAGAATTGGCAGTTCTATATGCTTCGGCAACGATTTTTATCTACCCCTCAATTTACGAAGGCTTTGGCATTCCTATTATAGAAGCGCTCTACTCAGGTACCCCTGTGATTACAAGTAAAATGGGCGTATTTCCAGAAGCAGGAGGTCCGGCATCTTGTTATATTGATCCTAAGGATGTATCGCAGATACAGCGTGCTATAACAACGCTACTTGCAGATTCTGCCAAGCGGTATGAAATGATCGAAAAAGGGCTTGAATTTGTGCAGAAGTTTAATGATGACCAGGTTGCCAAACAAATGGCTTCCATTTACGCTAAATTATAAATTGACCGATTGGCCCGTTGAAATAAAATACTTCTGTAGTACCCTTAGCGATATTAGATCTTCAAGCTTCTTATTCTTAAACTGGGCAACGTATTCATGCGCATTTTTCACAATACATTTAGCGGCGTCTTCATGGTTAATAAAATAATTTAATTTCTCTTCCAAGTCCGAATAGTCTTCTTTAATACATATAAAATGATGGTCAGGGATCAGGCTACCCTCCATAAACCAAGTTTCATATTTGGGCATTGGCATGACAGCAATCGAATTAGACGACATAATCCATTTCAGATTTGTCGCCACATCGTTTCCTTCCAAGGCAAGAATAAATTTATAAGACAAGTGTCCAGTGATCGATAGATAATCTGGATCTGAAGACTTAAACGCTCTTTTTAAATCACATAATGGATGTTTGTGGTATTTCTGAAAGAAAAGTTCCCGATGGACCTGTGCAAACTCACTCCTGCCAACAAGCGCATTTTTTTTCTTCTGAAAAGCAACATGGTCGGTAATAAAGTTAAAGTGCCTGCTCTTATCCAAGTTTAACAATACCGAGTTGGCATTATCACCTGCAATTGGCCTACTTTTCACCAGCGCAGGTTTATCCGGAATATCAATAATATCTCCAGGGAGAATTTGAAATTTCAATTGTTGATCAAAATAATCAAGATATTCTTTACTATCAAAATAATAAACACGAATCTTCTCGGGCATTTTATAATCTTTGATTTGAATCGCTTGATCTGACAAAGGCTGCTGTGGCGATAATTTATTATAATAGTTTATCCGAAATCGGACCCATTCAGACTCTTCTGTTTGGTTTTTGTTCAATAGTACCGATGCTTTCTTCCGTAAGAGTAGCTTCGGCCTCAACTGCCGTCCAAATACACTCAGATAATAAAAGAATTTAACATTCTTATTCTTTAAAAAGATCTTTTTGAAATTCAAATTCATAGCATATATAAGAAATAAGAGCTGTCTAGATCTAATCATCCTTAGGTTTGACCACAGGCACACGAAGCTGCATTTTTTTCCAATGCAGTGAGCGATCTCCGTAAATCAGAATCTTACTGAGTTTATACTTAAATTTCAGGAGCCCTTGATAATCGTCTGTTATCCGGCGATAGGAAACCTGAGGATCTTCTTTTAAGACCAAATTTATAGCTTCTGTATATACAGTTGGTCCCGTCATCTGATGGACGTCATGGGGGTATCTGTTTTCCTCGATATTCCGTACAATTAATTCGATCGTCCTTCTCAGGAACGGGTGTCCTTTATCGTAGATCAATGCCCATTGCGCATAAAGACTTCTATTCTTTTCATGGGTAATAACAGCAGTATCATCAGGCCTAATAACACGATCCAACACACCGATAATATCGCTATCCAAATCTAAATAAATACCGCCATAAACATATAAAACCGCATACCTAAAAAAATCCGCTTTAGCGGCTCCGATCTGTAAACGGGCAAAGGCCTTATACGTACGTTGGTCAAAATTTTCCCTGATAAGTGTATCAATTTGAGCATCATCAAAGAACTTCCTACTATAGCCTTTATTTCGCTTCAGAAATCGCCAAATATAAAACTTCGTCAACAAGGGTATCTTATTGGTTTTAAAAGTCTGATAGATAACTTTTGGAATAGCCACTTGGAATAAAAATTAAATTATGGTAATAAATAGCGTATACAGTGTTGTAAAAATAGATTCAAAACTATAAAACATGCAAAAATAACGATATATCCCTTACAAATATGTATTTTCTTGTATTTAGTTAATCACATATTGTTCTAGAGAACAATAAATATTCGCTTCACAAACATTTCATTTTTTTTATATTTTATTACAAAAAATATGTAATATATTTGTCACAAAGCAATAAAGCCCACTATAGTGATCTACATTGTGAAAACATTAAATGTCATTTTTTCAATTAAATTGTAACGAATTAGCGAACTTTCACGTTACAATAAAGTATGGTCCAATTTTTCAATTATATCGTATACCTTGAGTCAAAAAATAAGCGCTTTAATCATTACATACAATGAAGAGGATAATATAGCAGAAGTCCTCAAAAGCATGGAGTTTGCAGATGAGATCATTGTTGTGGATTCATTCAGTACCGATCGAACAGTTGAATTAGCTGGTCTGCACCCCAAAGTGAAAATTTATCAAAACAAGTTTGAGGACTTCACCAAGCAGCGCAATTTGGCCTTGACTTATGCGAATAACGATTGGGTACTTTTTTTGGATGCCGATGAGCGTTTGACTTCGGCTTGCCAAACGGAGATATTATCGACAATAAACGATCCGCAAGCAAAAGATGCTTATTATATGTATCGGCTATTTTTCTTTTGTGGCGAACGCATTAATTTTTCGGGAACACAAAACGATAAGAACTTCCGTTTGTTCAAAAAAAGTAAAGCAACATACGACACGAAAAAGAAAGTGCATGAGACATTGCTTGTCAATGGCACAATTGGTAGCTTAAAAAACAAGATATGGCACTATTCCTTTGCAGACTATGCGAGTTATAAGGAAAAAATGATCCATTATGGTCAGCTTAAAGGTAAAGAGCTATACGCCAAAAATAAACGGTATTCGCTCTTAAGTCACCTAGCCAAAGTATCCTTTAAATTTTTTAAGGCATACTTTTTGAAACTAGGAATATTAGATGGGCGACGAGGATACCAACTTTGCTACTTACAGAGTCTCAGTGTACATGAAACTTTTAAGTCATTGAAAAGAGAAGGAAAAAAATGAAGATTTGCATTATAAGCTTTGATTACTGGAACTACGACCACCATATTGTAAAGAAATTACAAGAAAAGGGTATTGATGCATCACATATCAATATGGGTGCATATAAATACAAAAATTTTGGTGAACGGGCCTCTAATGCAATAAGCAAAATTTTTCTGAATAAAAACATCAAACATGTGAAACGTCAGGAGTACGTAATAAATACCCTGAAAGAACTAGGCCCTCAAGACCAAATACTCGTCCTAAATCCCCATACATTAGATTATGGGACTATTAAACAGATCAAATCTTATACTCCTTATTTAATCTCTTATCTCTATGACAACCTCGATCGTTTTCCTGTAGAAGAAAAATTGGAATTGTTTGATAAGATTTACTCTTTTGAAGACAAGGACGTAGAAAAATATGGTTTTGAGAAGATAACAAACTACAATTATCTTTCTGAACAACCAATTCCGGCTGAGGAAATTGAAAACGACTTATTCTATATTACTTCCTATGACAAACGGCGCATCAAGCTTTTGCGTAAACTCGCGGCTCGTCTTTCCGCTCTCCAAGTACGCAGTAAGATTATTGTGGTCGGAAAACAGATATGGAAAGAGAAACTAAAGCAATTATCTTCTAGCAGACTACTTGGTAAGTATATTCAACTAAGAAAAACCCCGATATATATAGATGAAGTATTAGCCGAATATAAGAAAAACAAAGTAATTTTGGATCTTATGCGAGATGGCCAAGAAGGATTAAGCTTTCGTATTTTTGAAGCGATGGCTTTTGAGAAAAAACTCATCACTGACAACCCTAGTATTCTGAACTATGATTTTTACGATCCTCAAAATATTCTATATATCGATAACGATCTAGAAATTCTAAACGAATCTTTTTTTCACACTCCATACAAAAGAATTTCCACCGAATTATTTAGAAAATACACTTTAGATAATTGGCTTGACAACGTATTTGGTCTTGAACAAATCTTAAATGAAAAAAAAATTACTCTTTATAGCTCCTAATTATTACGGATTTAATGAAGTTGTCTATCAAGGATTACAATCCTATAGCGATTATGAAGTAATTGAAATAGACTCAACAAAACCCTATAAGTATAAAAATATTGGTGAAAGAATATTCAATTTTTTCCTAAAAACTTTTAAAGGACATAATCTAAAAAAAATAAAAACTGAATTATATATCCGGCAGACCATTGAAAGATCCGAAGAATATGATTTGCTCCTTGTAAATCGACCAGATATGTTGACAGAACAGGCATTAGAGACTGCTATTGCTAAGTCAAAAAAAAGCAAGGCAATTCTGTGGGACAGTATCAAGAAAATTCCACAATCAAATGAATTTCTTGCTAAATTTGACAATATATTAAGCTTCGACCCAGATGACTGTTATAATTATGGATTTACCCCTATCACTAATTTTTACTTTAAGGAAGCTCAAAATTGGGAGATAAAATTTGACGTCGCCCTATTGATAACATATGACAATAGAATTCATGATGCTATCAAACTATTTCAATACTTCAACAGCCAAGGGATAAAAGCAAAAGCACGAATTTTTGTCTATAAAAAAGATCAAATCAAAGAAAAACTTCCGGAAAATATGGAAATAATTGAGCAAATTATCCCTTTTAAAAAATCCTGTGAATATTATTTCGACAGCAAGGTCATTTTAGATCTATCACATCCGCATCAAAAGGGACTTTCTTTTCGCCCTTTTGAGGCGCTAGGATTAAAAAAGAAACTGATTACAACAGCTGAAAATGTAAAATCTCTAGAATTTTACAATACGACAAATATACTATATCTTCAAGATATCAATAAGATTGAGCTCCCTGAGGAATTTCTAAAAGATGAGTACCTTAATCCGAGTTTACAAATAACAAAAAGATACTCTTTAGAAAATTGGGTAGAAAGCGTTACATCATAATGAAAAAAGATTTTATCATTTATTTCATCTGTCCGACAAATAAATATGCTACTGGTGGTGTAAAGCAGATGTATAGACAAGTAGATATATTAAATAACGCTGGAATTAACGCTAAAATTCTACATAAATGGTATGGGAATAAAGAGAAATGGTTAGAAAATAATCCTCCAATTTCCTATAATCCATATATCTTTAAGCAAATAAAATACATTGCTAAGTCGAAAACCATCAATATCTTCAGAAGAATAACTTTATTTCTGCTGAAGTTGGTCAGCAAAAGATTAGAAAGTAATTCAATATTGGTGTTTCCAGAATTTTATGGCTTAAATGCACATAAAATTACACCAAATTTATCGCGGGTAATATTTAATCAAAACTGCTATTATACATTTGACCATTCAACTAACTTTGAATTACAGAAAAACACATATACTGACGATAAGACTCTGGCAGTAATCACAGTATCTGAAGACTCCCAAAGTTACCTGAAATATGTCTTTCCTGAGATCTCAATTCATAAGTTAAGGTTAGGAATAAACAATGAACTTTTCTTTTATTCTCCAGACAAGAAAAGACAAATATGTTTTATGCCTAGAAAGTTGTCTCACGATATCTCACAAGTCATCAAAATACTCCAACTTAAAGGGATCGACGATTCCTGGAGGTTAATCCCTATTGAAAATAAATCAGAAAAAGAAGTAGCACGGATTATGCGTGAAAGTGCAATTTTTTTAAGTTTCAATCATCGGGAAGGGTTTGGTCTACCACCCGCCGAAGCAATGGCCTGTGGCTGTATTGTTGTGGGATATAAAGGCAGAGGAGGCGCGGAATATTTTAACCCAGAATTTTCATATTCGATAGAGGAAGGAGACATAATAGGATATGTCAATAAAATTATTTATATAGTAGGTTTATTTGAGACAAACCCAGATCTAGTAACACGTCAAAGAAAACAAGCTTCAGATTTTATCTTGACAAATTATAGTATAGCCAATGAAAGAGAGGACGTAACAGATGCATGGAAAAATACCTTAAAAAAACATAATTCGTCTTTTTAATCTTACATCAAAATTATACAGTAAAAAGAAAAACACGCATACTTTATAATATTTGAAAAAACTATTTTTAGTAAATTTGGCATTCACCACAATGAATTTGGCTAATGAAAAAACAATTAAAACGGATATATCATTTTTTACAGTACGTATCTTTAATTTATTTCGATAAAAAAGTAAAAAAGCAAAGAAAAGATGCTAGCAGCATTCCTATAATAATTATCAATTATAACCAATTGGAAAATTTAAAAAATTTGGTTTCATTTCTTCTTGCTAAGAATATTAAAAATATAATAATTATTGACAATAAATCAACATATCAGCCTCTTTTAGCGTATTATAGTCAAATCAAAGATAAGGTAAAAATAGAAATGATGTCTGAAAATTTGGGACACATGGTATTTTTTGAAAACGAGGATCTACAAAATAAATATGGATACGGATATTATTGTATAACTGATGCGGATATTCTTCCAAACGAAAAATTGCCAGATAATTTTTTAGATATCATGATAAATGTCATGGATAAGTACCATGATAAAATACAAAAGGTCGGATTTGCCCTTGACTTAAAAACAATCCCTGAGTTTTATCCGTTTAAAGAGAAGGTGCTAAAATGGGAAAAACAATTCTGGCAAGAGAAATTAGGATCAAATATATACAAAGCAGGTATAGATACTACATTTGCTCTTTATAAACCAAAATATCCGAAAAAATTCAAAGTGAAACCAATGAAATTTTATGAAGGTATCCGCATTGCAGGAGATTTCACTTGTAAACATATGGGTTGGTATTTGGATCCTAAAAACCTTACAGAAGAGCAAAATGTTTACATGAGAACATCTTCGAGCTCAAGCTCTTGGAAATTTGACGAGGATGGAAATTTAGTAGCCTCCGAAGCAAATTATTAATCTCAATCAATATCTAATATTTGACTGATCCAAGAAGAGAAGCTATATTCCTTTTTAATGCTTGGATCAATGGCAACATATGGAGTTCCGAGGAAAGCAAGGATATCTATATAATTCATTGAAGAAGAGTCTAAGACATAGAAGTTATTGGGATGATAAAAATCATATTTAATGATATTTACATTGGTCGTAATCACTTTTTTTTCATATTTCAATCCTTCAAATATCCGAAAGGATAATCCGTTATGATCACCAATTAAAAAATCCACTACTACCTTTGTTTGCTCTATATGCCTCAAATAGTCTTCGAATGGAATAATTTCATTTAAACACTCTATCCCCCTCTCTTTATAAAGATTTGAATGCTCTAACTGGTTGGAAGGAAACACAATCTGAAATTTTACTGTTTGATAAATTTTAGTTAAAATATCAAACAAGTTTAACAAAGAAAGCTCCCGACTCTTATTATAAAAGCCTAAAAAATAGGTATCATAATTAATCGAATCAGTTGTTTGAACAAAGTCGAAATAAAAATTATGTAAAAGATAAGTCTGCAGTTCGTCATTTATGATAACATCGTCTTCATCGAATACATAAAATTTATCAAATAGTGGAATCATTTTAAAGATATCTGGATTCCGTCTTAACCCATCGTAATGATAGGACACCATATACCTAGATTTGTTTTTGGCCGCTAATAACACATTTTTGTGAAAAAAATCGGCTCTAAGAACCAAACAATAATCAAATAAATCAAAGGTATCAATTCTCTTTAAAAGCTGTTCAGCTGTATATTCGCGGGCAAGTTGTTGTTTATATTGATTGTTACCATCTATCAGTTTTTTTATCGTATTAATGACTCTCTGGAATATATTTTTATATTTAAATTTTATGGAGTCATGGAGGACAACTGTTACCTCAAAACCAATCTCTAACAAATTTCGTTCTATTAACAAATAGAGTTTATAATCATTTGGAACAAGCAGCAAAATTCTTTTCTTCATAAAATATATACATAATTCCCATATATACACACCAATAATATCCTATTCTTCGTCATTATCGAGTATACTATCATCTCTTCTGGTGAACTTCTCATCAACACAATAAAGATAAAAATAAGCTTTCAAACTCGTTGATAATTGAGTTTTTTTTGAAAATATTTTGTTCCTCATTTCAGGTCAAATTTCACAGAAAGCTTGATAATAGAATCAATAAAAAGACCTTCCAATATAGATATTTTGCATATTTTTACAAGAAAAGAAAATATTATACCATTCTGCCATAAGCTAGGGTTTTAAATATGGCATTGATTAAAATGTACCCAACACTATAATGAGCTCAAACCAGCCTTTGATAACGGTCTTAATGGCCGCATATAATACCGAAAGATATATTGCACAGGCAATTCAAAGTATACTGAATCAAACCTATAGTAACTTCGAATTCCTAATAATAGATGATTGTTCATCGGATAATACCGTAAGGGAGATAATGAAATTTGATGATAGCAGGATCAAATTATTGCAGAATCAAATTAATCAAGGCGTTGTAATCACTAGAAATAGAGCTTTACAGGAAGCTACTGGAGATTTTATCGCGATAATGGACAGTGACGATATTGCGATCCCAGATCGTTTGCAATTACTAATAGACGAATTTATTAAGAGACCCGAACTCGCATTAATTGGCGGGCATGCAGATGTAATAAATCCCCAAGGAATACCTACGGGGCAAAAATTTAAGGTAGAGACAGACCCTGACTTACTTCGACATCTCTTGCTTTTTGGCAATAACTTCACTCACTCATCCGTTATGATGAGAATGGATATTTTTAGAGAATTCAATGGATACCGAATCCCCCTCGCAGAAGATTACGATTTATTTTTGAGAATTTCAACAAAGTACCCTGTGGCAAATTTAGATAAGTGCCTACTCTTATATCGGGATCATACTTCAGGCATTTCAAAAAAATATGCAGTAGAACTTGAAAATCAAATTTTACCGATAAAAGAAAATATTCTTTATAGCCTTAATTTGCCCTCAGATATAAAGCATCAAAAAATGATAACACCTCCATTTGACTGGCCCGGCATTAGCATTGATGAGTATAAAAAATTTTATATCCAATTATTACATCAAATTAATCCCACTAATCAATCATTATCATCTAAAACATATCAATTTATTTTTCAAAAATGGTATGAGGTAATCATGAATAATGGTGGAAAAAAAACTTTATTCTATTTCTTCTCTAAGCCCTTTTTTGGATGGAAATATATTACAGCAAAACAATTTAGAAGGGCATTAAAAAAAACTGTCAAATTTTTTTAAAATCTAAAAAATGAAAATAGTTAAATTTTTAGGTGGTCTCGGCAACCAATTATTTCAATATGCTTTTTTTTTAGCATTAAAGCAAAAATTCAAATGTGTAAAAGCTGATTTAATTGATTTTGAGGATTATGAATTGCATAACGGTTTTGAACTGGAAACTATATTTAATATTAAGCTTCCTAAGATAAATTCCTTTGAACGAAATCTATATTCTCAAAAAAACAGAAATTGGAGTTGGCGAAAATTAAGAAGAATGTGCTTTACCAAAAATGCCTATTTTGAGGAATCTCCGCAATTTGCTTATGCAGGCCAGATTTTTGAAGAGAATAAAAGTCGCTATTACTGGGGCTATTGGCAACACATTGACTATGTCAATCATGTAGCTTCACTTCTTCACAAGCATCTCATATTCCCTCCTTTAGAAGACGCTAAAAACATCCAAATACAGCATTTAATAAACAATCACAATGCAATTTCACTACATGTCCGGAGAGGCGATTATCTAAAAGAACCCTTATTTAAAGATATATGTACGGAGGAATACTATCAAAAAAGCATACAGTATATACTTGAGACACAGGATTCACCGCTTTTTGTAGTATTTTCTAATGATATTAAATGGTGTAAATCAGAGTTTAAAGATATAAATGCTATCTTCGTTGAACATAACTCCGGCTCTAACAGTTTTCGCGATCTACAGCTCATGTCATTGTGTAAACATCATATTATCGCGAATAGCAGTTTTAGCTGGTGGGGAGCTTGGTTAAACGATAATCCGGATAAAGTTGTGGTATCGCCAAAAAAATGGATTAATGATGCTACGATAGAGACTACGGGATTAATCCTACCAACTTTTGTCACATTTTAACTCATCTAGATTCTCCAGTGATGCAATTATTTATAAATAACCCAAACTACGATATTGTCATCTGCGTAGGTCCGCAACACATCGAAATTGCAAAGATCGTGATCAATCAGGTTAAACTATTTTTTCAAGCGCAACAAATCTATGTCATAACAAACCCTTCTCATTTCGAAAAATTTCAAGCGCTCAATCTAAACAATTTACTTCTTATTAATGAAAATAAATTGTTTGACCAGTTTAATTTTCAATCTGTAGCTGACTTCCTAAAACACAAAATAGCGAATGGAGATAGAGCCGGCTGGTACTTCCAGCAATTCTTAAAAATGGAAGTTTCCAAAATCATTCAAAGTGACTATTATCTAATATGGGATGCAGATACAATCCCACTAAAACCAATCAATTTCTTTGATCAAGAAGATAAGGTGCTCATCCACAAGAGTGAAGAAAATCATAATCCTTATTTTGAAACATTAGAACATATACTTGGCATAACAAAAACAGTCAACTACTCGTTTATATCTGAGCATTTTATGGTCCAAACAAAGCTGATGCAAAAAATGTTACTTGAGCTGAGCACAAACGCTGAGAATCAGGTCTGGCCATATTATATCCTTGAAAATATAGCCACAAAAGATATGGCACTTTCTGGATTCTCCGAATATGAAACTTACGGTAACTTCCTTAAGTCAACCTGCCCTGATGCTTTTCGTTTACGGACCTCGGCTTCGGAATTATTAAATACAACCAGAAATGGGAGCATGATTTTGGGCACTCTACCAAATACAAAAGACCTCAATTTTTTAGAGATCTTAGGGTTACATTATGCGACATTCGAAATTTGGCAAGATCTTAATCCTAAAAAAATTAAAGCCAACAGAAGACGTATTGCCCTATTTTTTTTCTTTAAAAAAATTCCATTGATAAGGTCTCTCAATAATTTGCTCGTAAAAAATTTCAGGAAAACTTATTCATTACCTCGACCACTCTATTAATATCATCCTCCGTATGTCCATAAGAAATAGGAAGGCTCAATATAGTTCGATGAAGTTCCTCAGAAATGGGATATCTATCGCTTGATAAAATTCCTTTCATCGCTTTTTGTTGATGCGGTGCAATAGGATAATGAATTTCCGTTCCGATACCATTATCCAATAGATATTCTTTCAACCGATTGCGTTCAGGGTGACGGATTGCAAAAATATGATAAACATCCTCTTGTTGAGGCTGTACAACCGGAAGTATAAAATCAGACTTTAACTCACGCAGATAGACTGCCGCCAGCTTTTGTTTGTGAGCTGTAATCTTATCTAGAAATTTTAATTTCACAGATAGAAAGGCAGCTTGCAACTCGTCGAGCCGCGAGTTATAACCTACTTCATCAAAGACATATTTAGCAGACGAACCATAATTACGTAGGGTCCGAATCGAATTATTCAGTTTATCATCCTTACATGTTATAGCTCCAGCATCCCCTAAAGCGCCTAAATTCTTAGTCGGATAGAAGCTGAACGCTCCAAAATCGCCAAATGAACCCGCCTTTTGGCCATTGTAGCTAGCGCCATGTGCTTGGGCGCAGTCTTCAATGACACGTAGTCCATATCGACCCGCGAGAGAAATGATGGGATCCATCTCACACAATTTACCATAGAGATGAACAACTAAAATCGCCCTGGTCCTTTCTGTAATAGCTGACTCAATTTTTTTAGGATCAATATTGTAGGTATCCACATCGGGCTCAACAAGTACGGGTTTTAGCCCCACCTGCATAATGGCAAGAATTGAAGCAATATAGGTATTAGCAGGAACGATCACTTCATCGCCGGGAGTAAAGCCAAAATAACGTAATGACAAAACTAACGCATCCAGTCCAGAGGCTACACCGATGCAATGTTGCACACCACAATAAGCCGCAAATGATTGCTCGAATTGCTGTACTTCTTTTCCCAAAATATACCAGCCTCCATGCAATACGTCATGAAAAACCTGCGTATACTCCTCCATAAATTCCTTATTGACCTGACGTAAACTCTCGTAAGCTATCATGTATAAAATAGGGTTCGTAAATATAATCCGTTGAATCAAAATATTCAGAAGCAAGTACCATAAGAATAGCATCTTCCGAAAAGTCAAACATCTGATGCCAATCCCTTGGTTCTAATATTAAACATTGATCAGGTGAGTTCAATTCAAAAATCCGTTCATTGCCTCCATCCTGATTGTAAATCGCGCAACTGCCTTTTAAACAAATTGCAGCCTGTACAGTTTTATGATGTCGATGTCCACCCCGTATGGATCCGTCAACACCATAAATATAAAATATCCTTTTCACCTCAAAAGGGGTTATTTTTTCGATCACCGTTAAATGTCCACGATCATCGGTAAATGTTTTTAAATCAATTTGATAAGCCATTATCTTAAGAAATAGGATTGATGGTAGTATTCTCTAAATTTGCCAAGTACATATAAATTAAACATTCGGCGTAGTGATTTACGAATACGCGGAATTTCATTCATCTCATGGAATTGGAGTAAGCGTGATAAAGACCGTATTTCACGACCTGAATTTTTTAATGCTTTTACATAAGGTTTATACAAAAAATGGATGTCATTATCACTTATTAAATTGCCGCCTGCAAGAGTAAAAGAATTCATTTCTGCATATTTTAACGCATGAAAGTGATAAAACACCACGGGAAATAAACACTGACTAGCAAGCTCTTTGCCCCAGACTTGCCCTATTTTATGTTCAAAATCATATTGCTGAACATTCCAGGGCGCTACACCTCCGCCTAAATGTTCCAGGACATGCACCCCTGTAAACCTAGTCGTCCATACATCCAGGTATTTTTGATCGCCAAATCTTCCGGGTTCCCTGCGATTGTAGCACCATTCAATACACGCTGAACGCCACCACTCCAAAACCGCTATACCTTCATCTGAATTCTTAAAGTAAACAAACTGCACACAATAGATCCCTCCCGATTCGCTATCTTCATACATTGGGCTGTATCGATGTGGGGTTATAATCACGGATGCTCCCCCTGCCTCGTCAATTAACACCACTGGATCGGCATAGAAAAACAAATCCGCATCCAGGTACGTGCAATTGGATAAACCAAATTTTCGAATACTATATAGAATAATTGAAGGCGTACAAGTCCAACAATATTCTCCTGTAGTACGAGTGGATTTTATAGCCAATAATTGCTCATCTTCAAAATCAGACAATCGGATGACAGTAGCCTTAGCCAGCTGTAATTCAGACAGAATACGATAACACTCATCATCAAATGCAAAAATATAGAGGTGAAAGTCCCTTGCACACTTTTCAAGTGACCGATACATGGTCAGCCCCCTTGAGAGATACAAAGAATTAAATAAAGTGCAATAATTATTCATATAATATTTACTTTTCAAAACTTGATTTATTTTTATTTGTATTCATAAGCAATAACCCCTTGTCTCCCTTAGCAAACACAATGAACAAGGAACAAAAGCGTTATTAGTATAGAATCAAAAATTTTAATCATGGACAACAGTAAAAAACTCTATATCATCCGACATGCCAAAGCTGAAACCATTCCGGGCATAAACGATTTTGACCGCGCTCTTACTTCTGATGGAATTCAGCATGCAAAACAGGTTGCTGCCAAGCTCGCTACAAAATTGACCCTAGATGAAAACAGTATTGTAATCAGCTCGCCGGCCAACCGGGCACTCCAAACAACACGTATTTTTCTGGATGTGATGGGCGCTTCTTCTTTTGATATTCAAATTGAAGAAACAATTTATGAATGCACCTACAAACACCTGTTATCCATCATCAATGCAATTCCCGATCATATCAATCATGTTTTGCTCTTTGGCCACAACCCCACATTAACTGATCTCGTGGAATACCTGACCCGAAAAGCGGCGTACCTACGTACGTCATCATGCGCAGAGATAAAACTCGATACCGGTTTCACCTTTCAGATGCTCAGCGGCAATTGTGCCGATCTTGTGCAAATAATTGATTAAAATTCTATTCAAAGAACAAACTCACTTTCAGCAAAAGTCACCCCTATCACTTACCCGCATTTGATTTCATTGCCTTATCAATCACCAAAGGCACTGAAATCAAATCCAAATCATGTGAATACACGACAAATTTCTCGACCCAGCAAGGATCGAATTTTTCCTTAAATTCTTTTAGTCCCTTTGGTTGACGGAAATACGGGTTATTCTCATATAAAAAACTAATAATGCGTTCAACGAGCCCTTTCTTCTTGTCAAACCCCGAAAAAGGCGCCAACCCCATATTTAGAAAAGAATAACCTTCCTCTTTGCAATACTCCAAAAAACGAATAATCAATACATCCATATTTCCGCCAGGAGCATCTTGCAATTTTCGAATAAGATCGTAAGTTGCCTCGTCCGGAGCATAATTGGGAATGATATTCAAAAAAGCCAAAATGCGTCCTTCATTGTCCTCCAAAGTAATTACATGACTATTTTTAATCTTTCCAACGTCAAACATCCCCTGAGAAAAAACACGTTCTGAGCGCTTCATATCCCGCAACCAATGATCCGATACAACCTGCAACTTCTGAAGCAAACCATTTGACAACGGTGCCCGATATAAATTCGAAACAAATCCTTTTTTCTCAATACTATTCACCGCATTTCGAAGCGATTTTCGTTTCTTACCTTCCAGTGAAAAATTATCGACATTGACAATCGCTTCTTCTCCGATCAGAAAAGATTTTTTGCCAAGTTGTTTGAAAATCCCTAAATGTCTACCGTCAACTCGGTAATAGGCTGTTTTCAAACTCGATTTGCGACAATAGCGTTCAAATGCATTAATCAATTCTTTCATCGCATCCTCCCTGTCCTCACAAACGGGTCCCTCCAGTACCATAGCAAAACCATAACATTTTTTGTACGCAATAAAACCCGTCTGCTCAGCATTAAAGAAAAGATCTTTATCTCCATAGGTCTTGAAATAATCGACAGGCGATTTACCATAACGCTCCAAAAGATGCTGCGCAATTTCAATCTGTCCACCGGCATCTTCTTCCGCTAACTGACAAGGATTTACCATCCAGTAGAATAATGCTGAAAGACTAACGACACTAAAAAAATTAATGGAATACAAGAAGTACTGTCCTATGGCAGTCTGGGGTTCTGCGACATCACCATTCAGCAATAGAAAACAATGCAATGTATTGTTCACCGCATTTACAATGGTAAAGTCCATATTGAAATGCTTCGCATTCAAGAAATAGAACCCAGCAATCCCATACATCAGCACAACTCCGATAAGCCACAGGACCAAACTGAGATTTAAGGAGCTTAGCCTTCTATTGCTTTGTATAAAATAATGTTTTGATGAATAAAGGAGCATCAACAGCACCAAAAAAGCGAACCAGGCTTCTTCAAAATCCAGACCTTTGGAAAGATTGGCAATAATAGAAAGTGAACATAGTGCCACCGCAGCATACCAGGCCATACGTAAACCTTTCAATAAAAAGCCCGAGCACATCACCAGCAGTATGCCAAAGAAAAGCACAGCTGCATTAGAAAAGTTTAACGCGTCGTAAGATATAAATTGTTTTAATGCAGCTACACGGCTATGGATAGCTGGCGTCAATACCGAAATGATATTTATAAGTCCCATCACAAAAATAAAAACAGATGGAAGTATCCGAACAAAGATGTTATTCTTATTTACAAAGAAACTAATGCCGCCCAATGCCAATGGCCCCCAGAATTCAAATAAACGGTATAACAAGGATATCGAAATAGCCTGTTCTTCGCTGTAGCCAAACTTACACAGAATGACAACCATAGACACTTCGATAAGTCCCACCCCCTTCATCAATGGCGAAAAACAATAAACTAACGTTCCGACTGCATAGGTTACCGTACAGGCCAATAACGATGTTTCAAAGCCTAAAGCAAGCATAGCAATATAGATATGTAAAATCCCGACTAGCTCAATGGCTGTTGCCCAAATTAGACTTTGCAATACTGCCCAGAAATTTACGCCCTTTTTATGCAATTCATCCCAGGTGCCTGCTATCGACGGGAAATAACGTATGGTGAGCGTATATGCACTTCCGCCTCGATAAAACGACCTGCAGTACCAGCCAAATCCCAACAATAGGACACTAAAAACAAACATAATCCCTATGATCTGAACATCAAGACCTGCTATCCCTACAAACAGAAAAACAAAAAGACAAAGTATAAATAAGGATACTAGGCTAATGACGGCATAGATAACCGAAGAAAGATTGGCGTTTGAATCGTCGATTCCTTCCTGATTGACTTCTTTTTTAAAGAAAGCCAGTGAGGTAAATCCACCTACCGGAAGAAAGACACTGATAAAGTTTCTCTTTAGAAATAAGCGAGTAGCCCCACCTAGGGATAGCTTTTGTTGCAAAGACCTGAAACTATATACATAGACCAAACCTTGCATGGCGATGTAAGCCAAAGAAACAACGATACCTATTGCCACCCAAAACAACGAACTTGACTGGATAAGCCCTACAGACGATGCCAATTCCTGTCTTTGATTCACAAAAAAATACACAGCCCCCAAAAGAACCAATAGCCCCAATAAGGATTTCCAGATCAACATTTTGTTTTTCATCAGCATAATTACATCTTGAACTGACAAGCCCAATTCTTTAATTTTTCTAAACCGCTTTTACTAATGACACCATTTCCTAAAAATAGTCCCAATTCCATTTGTCGATTTTTATAGCATCAAAAATCAATACCGATCTTCGCCCTAACGCCCCAGGGAGATATCCCGGGGTTATTGAGGTACGTAAAACGACGAACCAGGTCTACGCGTAGAATTTTAAAAATATTACTCAAGCCGAGACTGCCTTCTATATAAGCTCCATTGTTAAGCGAGAACAACTGCGGTTCCCGCGGATCTTTGGGCAATTCATCAAAACTTTTGGTGTATCTGTTGGAAGCATCGACAGCTCCATACAACATCTTTACTGACGCTATTTCCCGGAGATCCAGTTTTTTTAGCAAGGGAACCTTATTGAGAAAAAAGCCATTGAATGAATGTTGCAACAATAAGGAAGTATACTTATCACTCATAAACTCCATCGAATTCATCAAATTGTATGAGTTGAGCTGGTACGAATACGTTTGGTTTGCACGGTGAATAATCATCAACGGATAAGGTACTTTTCCAAATTGGATTCCGGATTCAAATACAAGATCCGCAAAGCCAAATTGTGAAGCGAAAAATCGCTTATTGGCATTGACTATAAAACGCTGATAATTATAGTCTCCTCCCAATAATCCCTTTACGCCAATCTGCGCTGCTAACGTGAAAATAGGCTGGCCAGTATTGATAATACGTCGGTACCGTTTACCCTGATATAATTTCTCATGTGGAGCCCAGCGTATTTCCCCAGTGAAAGCAGAAGTCCAGAGCTCATTACCGTTACTTCTTCTGAATGCTCTGCGGTCGAACGCTAAAATCCCACCTGGACTAAGAATCTGATTGAAGAATCCCAATTTAAAAGATAAATGGTTTTCAAACTCCTGCCAATATTCGATCTGCCTTCTTTGTAGATAAAACATTTTATCATTTTCGCCTCTTCTGAAGGAAAGTAGAAAATTATCATTGTCGATAAAATTTAGATCCTGTCCCGGCACTTGCACCTCTTTACTAACTTTTGCTGTGATTAACTTTACTGGAAATTTATAGACCGATTCACCATTAAAGGAGTATGTGGCACCCACATTATATTTCCATTGCCTATCTTTCGTACCATAGGCACCATAACCATCGAGAACCAATGTCTTGCTAAAAATATCCGTCGTGTTGCCCCCGAATTTAAATCGGCTTCCTTCAACGGGGTTAAAACTATAAAATGAAGGTACTGGCCCTATTTCGATAACACCGCGCCCATAATATCCCGACATGATAAAGGAACCCAAAGCCATCAAGTTTTTAAAAGATTTTGACTGTTTTAAACTATCGATATTCGTAAAGGCCTGCTGCTCCAACTTACTCAGTTTCTCAGGTCTTGCAACATTCCAGTCAATCCCATTTGGATTTTGTGGCCCAGTTCGAGTCAATGCTTTACCACTGATAATCAACTGACTTTCACTAGATAATGATCTGCTGGTCACTTTCTCCCCAAACAAGCCCATACCATCCTTAAAAATTCCCAAATCTATCGTCAGCACCCCTCTACTCAGAAAAAAACGCTGTGCTTGATTTTCCGAATAATTCAATACAATATTCAGCCCCTTTACCCAGTTGATATTGGTCGCTTCGTTGATGGTCAGCTCCGCTTGATCCAATGCATAACTCCCATCTAAGCGGATATAGATGCAGCCTGAAAAAAGTGCATCCTCCCTATTCCGTGGCTCTACGCGTATTTTGGCATGCCAAGGTTTGCTATCCTTCAAAGTGTCAACCAGGTAATATTTATAAAAGGAAGGTCCCAACGTCGCTATAGGGCTCAAAAAACGTCTATTCCCAATAGAGACATCCGTATCATAGATATTTGTTTCGCCATAGATCTTATCCAAATACTCGTCGATACCATCTTCATCCAAATACTGATCTACGCGCGACTGATTCTCACCCAGTAAAACAAAGCTAGAACCTTTAGCAGCGTCTAATTGTCGCTGACCTATTTTCTCATCCATAAATATGGGTACCAGCGACCTACCGGGATACTTTAGCGTATCCATCCCCTGTTTCAAGAATCCGAAACGTTTGAGCAAACGAGATTTATCCACCTTTTGATTTTGGATAGACAAAGACATCGATAGTTTTTCATATTCTTGATAGCTACCGGCTGTTCCATTTAACGCATTATTTTCATCTCTTTTCTCAATTACTTTACGGATTAAATCTACTGTTGGGTTATGTTTATTGGAATATTTTCTCTTTTTAGGCGCGTTCACAACAACCTCATCGAGACTTTGTTGTTCATCTTCCAAACGGATAATAAGAACTTTCTTACCCTGCGCAACACTCATCGGGAATACCTGTTTTTTATAGCCAACTGCACTTAACTGTAACTCCCAGTTGTCAGGTACTGAAGGTAGCTGAAACTGCCCCTCTTTATTTGTTGCTACAGATTTGGCAGTATTGGAAAGCTTGACAGTCACACCTTGTATAGGTTTCGCTGTCGAGGCATCTAAGACAATTCCTGTTAATGCAGTTCCTTGTCCAAATAGTCGGGAAGTAAAGAACAGTAAGACCAATAAAAAACGGTATCGCATAAAAAAAACCTTGCATCTAAAATTCAGTAGAATGACAAGGTTTTAATAAAAAGGTCCTAATAGAATGTTATCTTAATCGAATCGTATTATAAATAGTCTTAAAATCGCGATTATAATTATGCGGTCCTGCCAGTACTTCGACTTTCAGGCCCGCATTTCGAAACATTTTCACAAGATCCTCCTCTCCTTCTTTGCAGAAGACATAAGTAGAGGAGAATTGCTTTAGCTTCATGACTTCAGCGAGTACCTCATAGCCATTGGGTTTCTGTTTCCAGTTGAGCATCGTCGAAACCGTTACCTCAAAACTCGCATACTGATCTGGTGACAGATAGGTCACGTGCCGGATGGACTTTTTCAATGGATCCGAGAAATTATTCAGGACAAAGGGTAACACCCCTGCCGAGAATGAATGTCCTATTAAATAAATCTGATCACAATCCCACTCCTTTTTGAAATGGTCGATATACCGTTCAAATTCTCTTCCCGCTTCCTGTGGGGTTTTCTTTTTCCAAAAATATTTTTTTGCATCGATAACCAAACGGGGATAGCCATCGAGTGAGAAATAGGACAGCAGGCTTTTGCTGAAATCATTGTAGCCACCATCACCCGTAATAAACACAAGCATTGTTTTTTGTTTATTATTCGTATCCTTAAGTGGGATAACATAATTTGGTAGCACCTCTGCATACATTGGTTTTAGGGCAAGACATAACCAGAAAAATAGAAATAGGAATAATCTATCTGCTTTATATTGTGCAGTTTTCATGTGTATATATTATGTATAAATAGTTGCTTTGAATGATATCAATTCTTTGAGACAACTCGGCTATCTATTCGTCGCTAAAAATGCTTTAGCATCCTTCCTTAAGGTATTATTTACTAGTCCTAATAGCCTTTACCGGAATAGATTTACGGACTCCGTCCATGACATAAAAAAAACCAAGGGCATTATTGGAAATATTACCTTCAACATTGGCTGGTACTGCCGACAACAACCCTTTCCACTCTGTCTCTTGAAATAGATTATAAAGAAAACGAGAGTAACGAGGCGATTCGGAAAACTTAGAAACGATTAAACTGTCCTTCATTGAAACTTCGTAGTTATATGTCTTGCCAAGTAGATTATTCAATACATTGGGTGCTCCCAAGCGATAACTATAACTAAAAGGAGATCGAAAAGAAGAGATATCACCCTCTGAAAAATCCTTTTGAGGGATGATGAGCCATTTATTGGGGGTACGCATCCCAAATAAGTGTTTGCTGACCTTTACCTCCCATTTGTTATTCAAACTACTTTTTTCTACCGGTAAAAACGCATTTTCAATAGGTACCACAGGGATCAATTGATCCTGAGCTTCATACGATTTCCCATTCAATGTAATGGTCAGCAGAAATACGTTGCCGACGGTGTCTTTTAGATTGAACAGCTCACCCAGATAAAGTCCCCCGCCCAAATCGTTGAATTCAATCACATTGGGACCATTCGCTACACGCACAGTAGCTCCGCTGATCCCGACAGTCCCCGCATTTGACTTCAGTCCTTCCAATTTCTTTAATTGGATATACTGCTCTTTATACATCGTATTAATTCCCCCTTCAACAATCATATCGTATGACTGCCCTTCGTCTACAGCTGATTTCTGGCAAGAAACCACTAGAAGATAAGTAACTAAAATCAACAAGAATCTCATATCAAAATCTCATGGTGTAATTAATTGACGGTACTCTCCCAGAAAATGATGTTTTCTGAATCGTTAAGTTCTCATTGCCATCTTCGGAGAAACTATAATATAGTGGATTACGCTGATCAAATACATTATACAATCCAAAACTTAAGGTATGTTTTCTTCCGCGTTCCCGCTGCTTTATCGTTTCCAAATCTACAGAACAATTCAAATCAAAACGACTGAATGTAGGCATCCGATGCGAATTACGGCTTGAATAAACCGGAACATAGATCCCTTCATATTCCATAAATCCCATTGGATAAGTCAAAGGCCTTCCTGTATGAATGGTATAAAAAGCACTGAGATGCACCGAACGTCCTAGATCATAAGACAAGTTACTCTTGAGCACATGTGGAATGTCGAAATTGGCCACATACTCCTTTCCCTTATTGATGCCATTGATCTTCCGAAAAGATCTCGACCAACTATACAAAATATTCCCTGAAAAATCACCGATACGCTGATTGATGGATAATTCCAGCCCGTACGCATGCCCTTTGCCTTGTCGCAATTGTGTTTCGATAAAAGGATTGAGTATTAGTTGTGCATGATCGATCAATTCGACCTGATTTCCCATTTTTTTCCAATACCCTTCCAATCCAATATTTCCATAATACAATAGCCTGTTTATTCGAAAAGAAATTGCATCAACATACTGTGGTTTAATATTCAGTCCTGCCGGTACCCAGGCCTCCAAAGAGGAAAAAGCCAATTCATCATTCTGCAATAGCTGCAAATACTGATAGTTTCGATTATAAGCCAATCGGAAAGCATAATCTGTCCCCATTTTATATTGCAAAGACAAGCGTGGCTCCAAACCATAGTACGACTTTTTCTTGTCGGCATCGTTAGACAGTGGCTTATACGAGTTACCATCCAATAAATAATAGCGTCCAAAAGAGGCATTAAAAAAGGCATTGACGCGCATTCCCGCAACAATCCGGAAGGCAGAATCAATCTTCCAGTTAAAAGAAACATACCCCGTATAATCATAGGCTTGTGCCCTGAAAATATTATCCTCCGTATTCGAATTTATTGGTGATATCTCGCCGGGATTGAAACGATGTAGGGTCCCCTGAAGACCAAAATCTAAGGTACGGTCCAATCCCATAAAATAAGTGAAATCCGATTTCAAACTAAAATCACGTATACGTGTCAACCAGATTTGATTATCACTCGATTCAGGCTTACTGACATCCAATTTATTATGATAATCACTGAAAATAGCCGAAAGGTTCAAAAATAACCGATCACTATGTACATGGTTCCATCGCAAAGTGGACGTCCAGTTGCCCCAACGATTTGTATTCTTATTTGGTGAAATCACCTTATCTTGCCCATAGTACCCCGAAAGGTAGACTCGGTTTTTTTCATCAAATGTATAGTTAAACTTCACATTATAGTCGCTATACTTGCCTTTGACATTAAACAGACGGTAATCCATATTAAAAGCATTTAATATGCTCCCCCGTGCAGTGGCAATGAAAGCACCTTTTCCCTTTTTTATAAAGGGCCCCTCAGCTCCCACCCGAGCTATCAATAGGCTCGATCCACCAAAAACATGAAAAGCATTGGCATCACCGTCTCTGGTACTCATATCCATAATGGAAGAAAGTCGTCCGCCTAGACTTGCAGGAATAGCATCCTTATAAAGCTGTGTATTCTTCAATATATCCGAATTAAATACGGAGGTTAAACCGAATAGATGAGACGGATTATACACAACAGCTTCATCAAGCAAAATAAGATTCTGATCCTTCCCGCTTCCCCGCACAAAAAGATTGCTACCACCTTCCGTCAATCCATTAATTCCATTTTGCATCTGTAGGACTTTCATGATATCTGCCTCGCCCTTATAAAAAGCATTTCTACGTGTTTGAGACCAATTGATCTTGTCCGTGAAACTTCCCAAATGCTGCGCTGTCAATGAAGAATCAACATTCACCACCACCTCACTCAGGTTAAAATCCACTGGAGCGAGCTTAATGACGAGATAATTATTTGCTAACTCAGCATTCAATGAGACTACTCTTGTCTTATAGCCCAAATAACTTACATAACAATTGTATTCTCCCCGCGGCAATGTCAGCGAGTAAAACCCATATTTATTACTTGAGCTGCTTTTACTTTTCTCTGCAATCAACAAAGTAGCACCGATCAGGTTTTCACCGCTTAGACTATCTATAACACGTCCCTTAACGGTAAAAGTTTTATCTTCTTCATAGAAGATAAGCGCCCTATTAATAATCGTAAATCCAACATTAGAATCTTTCAGCAAATAATTAAAAACCTCTTCTAAGCTCGATCTATTAAATGATCGACTATAGATAATGTCCTTGTTAAAAATCTGCTCATCGTAGGACATAGATATATCGTATGTTTTATGAATTTCAGCAAGTATCTGAATGATCTGTTTGTTATGTGTGTCAATTGAAATTCGCCAGTCTGCAGGGGAGTCCTGGCCCATGGATTTCGAACACATAACTATAACTAACCAGCAGAAAAAGAGCAGACGATACAGAACCCTATCTTTCATATCAGCAACGCGAAAAGTCTATTCGTAGATACTATATCCTTTTTTACCCGTTTTCCATTTCACATTTAGGGTCTTGGAGAGAATCTGAACAATCTCATTGAGCGTTTGCCCATCAAAGTACATACTCAGCTTACGTGCCTTTAGGCTATCTCCAACAACAGTTATATTCGCTCGAAAATGTTTTTCCAGATCCGCGCAGATACTGTCCAATCGAACATTCGAGTAGCTTAGTTTTTGTGCTACATCAGTATCATATTCTGCCGACAGATCGATTTTGGATAAGGACGCTGTCTGCCTTTTATAGAGTCCTTTTTGATTTTTTTGTAAAACAAGTTCTTCCGCATGATCGCCCTTTCCACTGCTCAGGGCTACAGTTCCCTCCTTAACAAGTACTTCAACATCTTCTGCCAGCAAATTTACTTCAAAGGTAGTACCGATATCACGCACATAATTATTTTCAAGATCAACCATAAAAGAGTTCCCTATTTGATGTTTGACATCAAATAGCGCTTTTCCCTTTTTTAGTGTAACAATTCTTGCTTCCGAAAATGTTCGTTTATTGAACACAGCTTCTGCTCCTGCATGCAGTATCATGACCGAACTATCAGGAAGCAAAATAGGTTGCTGCGCTGCTGAGCCATATATTCGGATTTCATAGCCCATCCAACGGTCAAAGTTCAAATAACAGGCAAAACCTACGATAAATAACACTGCCGCTGCCGCAAATTTTGTCCACGGTCTCCAGATCGTTCTGATTGGTATCGCGATCTCTTGATCTTGAACATTGGCTGCTCTATCCAGCTTCAGTTTAAATTTGTTCCATTGACTATTGGTATCTACTTTATTATAGTGTTCCAATGCAATAAGGTCATCGGATATCGTTCTGATTTCGTCATATAATCGATGGTTCTCCGTGTCTTCAGAAATCCAACGTTCAAGCAACACCCCTTCCCTTTCGGAAATAGTCCCATCCAGCTCTTTCTGAATCAAGTCATAAGGAATAAATCTTGAAATATTGTTTTCTTCCATATCTATAAGATAATAAACTGGACAAAAAGTCCCAATGAAAAAAATAAAAAGCCGATCAGAAGCAGTAAAAATGTTTTTTGCTTTGCCAAGGCTACCCGAATTTTATCGTAAGCGATGGTCAAATGATTTTTTACAGTTTTAATGGAGATTCCCAACTGGTCTGCAATTTCCTGCTGTTTCATCTTATCGTACTTACTCATGAGGACAATTTTTCGACACTGCGGCGGCAACCCGTCCAATAGGCTTTCGATCATCAATAATTTGGATTCGTAAAGTTCAGCGCTATCGGTCTGATCCTCCTCATCTGTCAGATCCAATTCTTTGCTATAATCATTATTCCGTTCTAATAAACGTTGATTCTTTTTGAGGTAAGTAATCGAGAGATTGATAACACTCCGGGATAAGTAAGCTCCAAGTGATTGATTAATGGTCAATTTTCCTGCATTTTCCCATAACATCATAAATACATCGTTGGTGAGCTCTTCGGCGATTCCTTCCTCTCGCACGTAACGAAAAGATAAGATATACAATTTGCGGAAATGGGCCTTATAAATAGCTTCAAAAGCATCACGATCTTTTTGGACTATCTTTTTAAGCAGGTCAACGTCATTTGACATAGGACTTCGGTAAAGCTAATAATAAACGTATGTAAAAATAATCAAATTCATCGGACATTTTATAACATCTAATTAATTTTCAAGCCAATGAAGTTACTTTAATACGACGTAGAAATAAAAAAAAATGCTACAGCAAAGTTTACTACGTGTATGTTTTTCACTAGGCTCGTTAATAATTACTTTTTCACTACCTTCGTCTTATGGCGAATCAATTGCAATTTGAACATTCACCGTACCTTAAACAGCACGCGCACAATCCAGTAGATTGGATGCCCTGGGGGCCGGAAGCTTTAAAAAAAGCAAAAGACGAAAATAAACTGATCATTGTAAGCATTGGCTACTCGGCCTGCCATTGGTGCCATGTGATGGAGCGTGAAAGTTTTGAAAACTCAGCCATCGCCCAAACCATGAATAAGTTTTTCGTATCGATCAAAATTGACCGCGAAGAACGCCCCGATATTGATCAGGTCTATATGCTCGCCGTACAACTGATGACCAATGCTGGTGGCTGGCCTTTGAATTGTATTTGCCTGCCCGACGGAAGACCAATTTATGGCGGCACCTATTTCAAACCGCACGACTGGCAGAATATCTTATTGCAAATTGCTCAAATGTGGGAAGATAAACCCGAAGTCGCATTTGACTATGCCGAAAAGCTAAACAACGGTATTCAACGGGCCGAGAAACTACCCATCAATCCCATTCCCGAGCAATATACTTCCGAAGACTTAAGCGCAATTGTTGAGCCTTGGACAGAAACCTTCGACAATAAGGAAGGCGGCTATCAAAGAGCACCTAAATTTCCATTACCAAACAATTGGTTATTCTTGCTAAAATATGGCGTGCTGGCCAACGATCAGAAACTCTTGGATCATGTTCATTTTACGTTGAAAAAGATCGGATCGGGAGGTATATACGACCAGATCGGTGGCGGCTTTGCGCGTTATTCGGTCGACCATTATTGGCATATTCCCCACTTCGAAAAAATGCTCTATGACAATGGGCAATTACTATCCCTTTATGCCGAAGTTTATCAACAAAGTCGGGATCCATTCTATAAGCGGATTATCGAAGAAACGATTACTTGGGCCGAGCGTGAAATGCTAGCGCCGAACCATGGTTTCTATAGCGCTTTAGATGCAGATAGCGAAGGTATTGAAGGAAAATACTATTCCTTCTCCAAAGTTGAATTTGACGAGGTATTGGGCGATGATGCTACCCTCCTTGGCCAATATTTTAACATGACCGAAGCAGGGAACTGGGAAGAAGAGAAAACTAACATCCCAATTTGCGCCATTAATGCAGACCTGTTAGCAGCAAAGGTCAATATGTCAGCTGACGAATGGGCAGATTTTCTAAAAATTTCAAAGAAAAAATTATACAACTATCGTGAACTACGAGTCCGGCCGGGACTCGACCACAAGCAGCTGACCACTTGGAATGCCTTATTCCTAAAAGGACTCCTTGATGCCTATCACAGTCTTGGAAACAGCCATTTTCTTGAACTCGCTTTAAACAATGCGCAGTTTATCTGTACGCATCTTATTCAAGACGATCTCCAGTTATTGCACCAACCAAAAGATAACAATAGAGCAATCGCAGGCTTCCTAGATGACTATGCATTCACTATCGAAGCCTTTATAGCCTTATATGAGGCCACATTTGACCTCAATTGGCTTACAAAAGCAAGACAGCTCGCTGATAAGGCCATTGCTTTGTTTTACGATGGATCACAAAAAACATTCTATTACACATCGTCGCAGGCAGAGGAACTCATCGCACGAAAAAGCGAAATTATGGATAATGTAATCCCATCCTCTTCGTCGACGATGGTTCGTCAGCTGAAAAGATTAGGTTTGCTTTTTGATGATGAAAATTACATCGCCATTACAGACCAATTGCTGGCGAATGTATTCCCGCAAATCAAGACTTATGGTTCGGCCTATTCAAATTGGGCAATATTATTGCTAGAAGAAATATATGGAATCAATGAAATTGCATTGACGGGGGATAAAGCGATGGCTTTCAAAAATGAACTCGGCAACTATTATATTCCGAATAAAATTGTTCTTGGCGGTACGGAAGAGAATCTTCCATTGCTCGAACATAGAGTCGGAAAGGAGACAAAAGCATATCTTTGTAAAAACAGGACCTGCAGTCTACCACAGGATTCAATACAAGCGTTAATAAATTATATTTAATAAACGGTAGCCTCGGGCTTCCAAAAATCAAAATCAGATGGCTATAAAAGCAAACGACGTCGTAGCATTGACGTACAGACTTCACACAGTAGAAAACGGTGAAAAAGTTTTCGTTGAAGAAACAACTGCAGAACAACCTTTAGATTTCTTATATGGTGTAGGTATGATGTTACCTAAATTTGAAGAAAACATCGCAGACTTAAACGTTGGTGATAAAATTTCATTTGAATTGGCACCGGATGATGCTTACGGTCAAAAAGACGACAGAGCATTCGCGCAATTGCCAGTAGATATGTTCAAAGAAACAGGTTTACCTCCAGTAGGAGAAGTATTGCCTTTACAAGACAACCAAGGAAACCAATTCCGCGCTGTAGTAGCTGAGGTTACTCCAGAAGTAGTTGTTGCTGACTTAAACCACCCAATGGCTGGCAAAACATTAAATTTCGATATCGAAATCTTAACAGTACGTCCTGCTACTGAAGAAGAGTTGTCTCATGGACACTCACATGGTGTAGACGGTACGCAAGGTCACTAATCCTGACCCAAGATAAAGCATAAAACAGGGCGCCAAAATGGTGCCCTGTTTTGTTTTTAACTTCTTTAAAAATCGTACCTTGTCTTCAAACACACTAAACATGCTGACATTTGCGGAAAAAGTAGTTTTATTTAACAAACAACTTCATTACAGAGGAAATCTACCTTCGGAGTTCAACGTAATTAACCCTTACCTTGATAATCCCGAGACATTGATGGTGATGGAACAGTTTTACAACAAATACTATAATGACAATTTAAAAAGAAAATTCATTATCGGTATCAATCCAAGCAGACACGGCGCAGGTGTAACGGGCGTTCCTTTTACGGATACCAAACGATTAGCTAGTGCATGTGGCATACAAATGCATTCTGCGCATACCCATGAAATATCTTCGGTGTTCATGTACGATATGATCGAAGCCTATGGCGGCCCCGATGTTTTCTATAAACAATTTTATATCAATTCACCCTTTCCTCTAGCTATAGTCCGAGAGACAAAACCCAACAACTGGATCAATGCCAACTATTACGACGACAAACAGCTTTTTGACATGGTCAGACCCTTTATGCTTGATTCACTAAAACAACATATTTCCATGGGACTGGAGACCGATGAAGTCTTTGTTTTAGGAAAGAAAAATGCAACCTTTCTTGCTAAGATCAACAAAGAAGAAAAGTTATTCGGGAAAATGACCATCTTAGACCATCCGCGCTATATCCAGCAATACAAATCCAAAGACAAACTACACTATATTGATAATTATATCAGCTTACTTAGTGCCTTATAATTGGACAACAAACAACTGATTTGTATACAAAGAATTTCGTACTGTTTCCCGACTTATGTTCGTATTGCTCAATAAAAGATAATCTAAAAAATTAAGTAGAGCCAAATATCTTCGAGAGAATTATCCTCTACAACTTTGTCGCACGAAGCATCTCCCGTTTACCTGGTGCTCCGGGAGCCTTTTCAATTGAAAATCCCAATGCTTTCATACTACGCTTGAGATTTCCGGTAATAGCGTAAGTCACAAAGACTCCACCAGGTTTGACAAACTGCGCAATATGCCCCAAAGCAGCATCATTCCACATCTCAGGTTGATGCACTGCCGCAAAGGCATCAAAGTAAACGACATCAAATAACCTATCCGATTGAAAATTCATTAATAAGGTATGGTCAATATAAAGCTTTAGCCGTTCATTAAGCTGTACATTTTCCTTCAACGCTCTTTCGTATGTATCAAGATAATCAGCCCATACCGTCGGCCCCACCGTCGCATCATAACCCGTTGCAGCAATAATAGACAAAGGCAAGGGAAACCCTTCAATTCCGACATAGTCCACTCGAAAGGATTTATCCTGAAGAAAGTCGGCAGTTTGCAAAAAATTCAAACCTGTCCCGAACCCGACCTCCAAAATACCAACAGCTGTTGCTCCTGTCGTTTGTACATAGTGGTCAAGCCCTGTTTTTATAAAAACATGTCTGCTTTCCTGTACCGCGCCGTGTTTAGAATGATAACATTCACCTATTTCGGCATTAAACAAAGTTTTCGAACCATCTCCTGTCGTTACAAATTCCATTTTACTACAAATACTTTAAGTTCCAATTTTCACGCATGAAGTCCAAACAAAGAAATGGAAGCCAAACAAATGGCGTACTCCTTGCCCAGGATGCTTATCACTGCTACTGTCCAAAGATAAAAAAGCCTACTCGAGTATCAAAACCTTCATGGTTTCATAGACCTCAACAGTCATGAAATCAAAAGAAGGTTCTTTTTTGCCAATAACCGATCATAGCGAGCTCATTGATACCATTAGTAAAAAAACGCAAATCAATAGAACAAAAACGTTCAGAGAAAAAAGCGGATTTTTTCAGTAAAAAAACAAAAAAATGAACAAACATGCACTAATTCGACTGACGCTGATAGACCTATTCGAGAAAAACACTATTTTAGCACTCTAAATACTAGATATTCACAAAACCTAATGAACTATCCAAGCCTAACAAGTACAGACAATGCTTTAACACCACTTGGCTCAAAGGTGATCGTGATACAAATCCAACATAAGCTTTTATTTATTGTGAATTCTTGAAATATAACTAATCATCTACCTATGACATACGCTATAAAAACTTTTGTCCAGAACTATGGTAGCATCCTGCTTCTCCTTCTCGGAATCAGTATCGGAAGTTTGATCGGCATCTTTTTTCCTCATAGTGTCAACAATCTTAAACCTATCGGCGATATTTTCCTAAACCTACTCTTTGTCAGCGTCATACCCTTGGTATTCTTTGCGATATCCTCCTCCGTTGCCAATATCGATGGCGATAGTGTATTGGGAAGGATTATCGGCATGATGTCATTTGTATTTGTACTGGGCATTGTTGTTGCCGGAGTATCAAGCATACTCTTCCTCTATCTCTTTCCAGTAGATGCTCCGTTAGCTGTTGAACAGACCAGCAATATGATAGACACTGCTATTCATGATTCCTGGGGTGAAAAAATGGTTAGATTTCTGACTGTTAGCGAATTTTCAAGCTTATTATCACGTCAGAATATGCTGGCTTTTGTCATCTTCTCATTCCTGGTTGGCATTGCTACACGCAAATCCGGAACATCGGCAGAAGTTTTCCGCAAATTTATCAATTCGGGCAATATTGTGATGGGCAACCTACTCGTGATGGTCATGGGCTTAGCCCCTATTGGTTTGGGTGCATATTTTGCCTATCAGGTTGGAACATTAGGCCCACAGCTCTTTGGTTTTTATGCTAAACCTATCGGTCTATATTATTTTTTTGGAATCTGCTATTTTTTTACTGTATTCAGTCTATTCGCTTTTTTAGCATTCGGCCTTAAGGGGGTCAAACGATATTGGCAAAACAACATCCTGCCTTCTTTAACGGCATTGAGCAGCTGCAGCAGCCTCGCCACCATGCCAGCCAACTTACTCGCGGCCAAACAAATTGGAATCCCCGACAGCGTCGCTAGTGTCGTCATTCCGTTAGGCACCACATTGCACAAGCATGGATCGGCAATTGCCTGTATCTTTAAAATCTATATCGCACTTTTATTAAGTGGAAAGGAATTTTTTGATCCGTCGAATCTGATTATGGCGGTAGGAATTACCTTATTGGTCAGTATTGTGGCCGGTGGCATTCCAAACGGTGGCTATATCGGAGAAATGCTGATTATATCGGTTTATCAGATGCCAACCGAGGTAATCCCGTCCATTATGATTATCGCAACTTTGGTCGATCCCCTCGCAACAATGCTCAACGCCACAGGAGACACCGTAGCCGCTATGCTCACTACCCGATTAATTGGGCAAAAATTGGCTGATCCTGTTCCAGAAAATCCTGGTTAAACAAGCTACAAACGAAAAGCATTTTACAGGACAACGGATCTAAGGAGACTCTATCTATGAGCGGATCAATATAGACACACCTAATAGCTGGCGGATCAAAAACGGTAGGCAAAAAACAACTCGCCATATTGATGTCGATGAAATACCGATTTGAGCTCTTTCGAATTGAAGATGTAATTGATGCCATAATTGACCTTATGGTTAGACCAGTTAAAACCAATACGGTGACTAAGCATCCATGGCTGGACAGTGTATAGCTTACCTATGGGATCATCTTCGCCCCTTCCTCCCTCTACTGTTGCACTGTAAAAAATGCGGGCTACACTCGGTTGATAAACAAAGTACCATTCTTTGTCAGCATCTTCTCTCACCTGTGTCAAATGCCCGTGTGTAAAGGTCGAGGCATGATACGATTTCAGCTTCCCCACGCGCAGGGGAACCGCCATAGCCATATTGGTGTTATTTAGACCAATAGTCCCCTCACCAATAATTCCCACATCGAATTGTTGGTTTTGACTGCGATATAGTCCTTTTTTATAGGTTGTACTTAAATCAATACCAAAGGAATTTCGAAGCTGCGTGTCCCAACCTGTAGCCTCATACATACCAAATAGATGATGGATAAACTTCTGCGCTTCTTCACCGTATGATTTTGGACCGATCTGCGCCAATTCGGTTTTGAGTTCAAGAACCTGATCGTGCGGCAAGAATCGTGTTCCCGCTGCACTAAAATAGAGGTAGCCCGCAAATGGCCTATCGTATTTCTTTTCCTGCCGTTTATAATCAATGATACTGATACCATTGTAAATGCGTTGGCCTAGTTCAAAATCCAACACGGTATTTGAAGACTGCCGATCCAGCTTCCCCGGCAACGCAATCCTGTAATTGATATTGATACCATTGGTATAATACCGATCTTGACCTGTCAAGAGATAAACATCATTGTCATTCTGGATGGAAATTTCCTGGTTACGGAATTTTACCTGCCCAAACACAAAAAAACAAGGAAATATAAGGACCCAAAGGAGCCCCAAAAATCGCAAAGCAACACTCATATTAACAGGCAATTGTAAAATTCATGCGATATCATTAGAACCAAAATAGCAAATTTCACTTCAAATTATTCAAAAGCATTCGAATCTAGCTTATTTTTCCAATTAATTCAAACTATTTAGAATAGATATAAATAATATGGAAAAGTTGCATTATTCCTTTCTTAGCGAATCTATTTGTAATTTTGCATTCGATTAGGTGTCAAATGTAAACAATTTGGGATTTTAGCGCGCATAACGTTGTCAGGTTTGGGTAATAATCTTTCGAAAAAAACAGGAAGATATCTGACAGATCGGAACAGCCATTAATAGATAATAAGTAAAGGGTTGCTTTACCGCCCATAAAAAACAAATCGAGTGAACCGATCTCATTTATAACGAGGAGATTCAACGCTCATAATAATTTAAAATACAAGATGAAAAAAAGTTCAATTATTCTAATCGCTATCATTGCTGTCGCAATTGCCATGATACTTGTGATCTACACCGATTCAAGTACTTATTCGACATTTACCGAAGCTAAAGAAAAGAAAACCGAACTATATGTGGTAGGTCAATTGAATAAAGACAAAGCGCTTCATTATGATCCCAAAACTGATGCCAACAAATTTTCGTTTTTCATGCGTGACAACGATGGTACAGAATGTGAAGTGATTTTTAGAGGCGCCAAACCTCAAGATATTGAACGTTCAGAGCAAATTGTATTGACAGGAAAAATGGACGGGAATGTGTTTAGGGCAAGTAAGATATTAATGAAATGTCCGTCAAAATATAACGATAAATCGGTCGTCACCGAGATCAATGCTACTGCTTTCAATAATTAATTCGTAAAATCAATTTTCAATGGACGTTAATTACGTTGGTGAGCACCTGCTACCAGGGCAGATCGGACAATTCTTTATTGTACTTTCTTTTGGTGCTGCACTTCTATCTTGTATCAGCTACTTTTTTGCAACAAAATACCCTGAAGAGAATTCATGGAAAAAAATTGCACGTATTGCCTTTTGGGCTAATGCGGTCTCCGTAGTAGCGATTGGTGCAACTTTATTTTACATTATATACAATCATCTTTTTGAATATAATTATGCTTGGGCGCACTCGTCCAAGACACTCCCTACCTACTACATCATTTCCAGTTTTTGGGAAGGTCAGGAGGGTAGTTTTTGGCTCTGGATGTTCTGGCAAACAGTATTAGGTTCTGTTTTGCTATTTAAAGCAAAAAGCTGGGAATCGTCTGTCATGACTTTCGTCATGTTATGCCAAGCATTTTTAGCTTCCATGATTATTGGTGTGGAAATCTTCGGTCTGCGTATCGGTAGCTCTCCGTTTATCTTATTGCGTGAAGCAATGGATATTCCAATCTTTAGAGAAGCTAATTATCTTTCACTCATTACGGACGGTAATGGTTTGAACCCTTTGCTTCAAAATTACTGGATGGTGATTCACCCACCAACACTATTCCTTGGCTTTGCGTCAATGATTGTTCCTTTTGCGTATGCAACCGGTGCTCTTTGGACCAAGCGATACAAAGAATGGATCAATGCAGCACTTCCTTGGGCTTTATTTGCCGTGATGATTTTAGGTGCAGGTATTATCATGGGCTCATTCTGGGCATACGAAGCACTTAACTTCGGTGGCTTCTGGGCATGGGATCCGGTAGAAAATGCATCCATTATTCCTTGGTTTACCTTGATTGCTGCTGTTCACGTCATGATTGCTTACAAGAATTCAGGCCATTCCTATTTCACCGCTACATTTTTGGCGATGATCAGCTTTGTTCTTGTTATCTACGCATCTTACCTGACACGCAGTGGCGTACTTGGAGAGACTTCGGTACACTCCTTTACCGATCTGGGCATGAGCGGACAATTGATCTTATTCAATGTTGTCTTTTTGGTTATCATGGTGGTATTTCTTACGGTCAAAAAGAAGGAGATGCCCATCACAGAAAAGGATGAAGATATCTATTCGAGAGAATTTTGGATGTTTATTGGCGCATTGGTATTGACTGTAGCCTGTGCACAGATCATTGCTTCAACATCAATTCCCGTGTTCAACAAGATCTTTGGTACCAAGGTAGCTCCACCTTTGGATCCGATCCAACATTATAACAAATGGCAATCGGGTTTTGCCGTCATCGTGATGATCTTAACCGGATTTACGCAATTCTTAAAATACAAACGTACCGATAGCCGCAAGTTTTTGGCTTCTACTGTAGCATCGTTGGTTGTGTCTCTAATCCTAACGGCTGCTGTCGTCTATTTTACGAAGACCTATACCAACTTGATCTACATTTTGATCACCTTCGCTAGTATTTTCTGTATCCTGGCGAATATTCGCGTATTGGGTGACGCTGTAAAAGGTAAATGGAAACTGGCTGGCTCTTCGGTAGCCCATATCGGCTTTGGTTTACTACTTATCGGCGCTATGGTTGCTGCGGCGACCAACGAGGTCATCTCAGTCAACAACACGGGTTACATCGCTGTATCGGGATTTGACAAAGTAGAAAAGCCTGGCGACAACTTATTCTTGACTGAGGGTGAACCTGTACAAATGGGTGAATACAAAATTACCTATATCGGTGATAGCATTGTTGCACCGAATACGTTTTATAAAATAAAATATGAACGTATCGACGAAGAAACAGGCAAAGTGAAGGAGCATTTTGTACTGCAACCTTTTGCACAAAACAACGCGAAAATGGGTGGTTTAATTGGTACACCAGCGACCAAACATTATATCACACATGACGTATATACACTGATTACTGCCGCTGCAGCAGAAAGTCAAGCAACACATGCTAAAGTTCCAGCCGAAGAAAAAACTGGTTTCGAAGACTACGAGGAGCCAGCAACCTACCAGGTGAATATCGGCGACACCTTACGCTACCGAAATGGATATTATGTCATTGAAGGCTTAAACAAAGAGGCTCACCTGGAGAAAATTCCAAAGGGGCCTAATGACGTCATGGTGGGATTGAAAATAAAAGTATTTTCGGCCGACAACAAACATTATGAGGTACAGCCTATCTACTTGATTAAAGAGGGCGGCGTTTACGACTTCAATAAGGACGTCAGCGAGCAGGGGCTTAAATTCAGATTTACTGGAATTAAACCTGACAAAGATAAACTGGAAATTATGGTCTATCAAAAGCCACTTCCGGAAAAGAAATGGGTCGTATTTAAAGCCATTAAATTCCCATACATCAACTTCTTCTGGTGTGGAACAATTGTTATGACCATTGGTTTTATCATGTCCATCGTGAGAAGAAACAAAGAGGAGAAACGAAAAGCACTTAAATAATGAACATTGTGATCTTAGGAAGCGGTAATGCCGCTACGCATTTTGGACAACAGTTTCAAAAAATAGGACAGCATATCGTTCAGATCTACAGTAAAACAAAGGCCAATGCAGATGCATTGGCCTTTGCTCTTCATTGCACTGCAATTGACCAGCTGTCTGAGCTTGACTTACATGCCGATCTTTACCTTGTTGCTGTTTCGGATCAGGCCATCTTACCTGTAATAGAAGCGCTGCCGAAGGATTTAACCGGCATTGTTGTCCATTGTTCAGGAGCGACCGACCTATCTGTACTGACTGAATTTAAAAATGCGGGAGTCATTTATCCACCGCAGTCCCTGTCAAAAAACAAAGCAGTCGATTTCTCGGCTATTCCATTTTGTGTTGAAGGTAATACGGATCAAAATAGTGCCACACTACTTAAGCTTGCACAAACATTTGCCCCACAGAGCATCTATTGCAATTCACAGCAGCGACTCGCAATTCACCTCGCCTCTGTCATGGTCAATAATTTTTCGAATATCCTCTATCAAATGGCTTATGAATTGTTGGAAGAAAACAACTTATCCTTTGATCTGATCAAACCAATCATCTTGGAGACGGCAGAAAAAGTACAAAATCATATTCCAATAACAGTTCAGACAGGGCCAGCGATCCGACAAGATGTAGCGACAATGCAAAAACATTTGCAATTTATTAGCAATAAACCAGATTTACAGCAAATCTATCAACTTTTGTCGCAGGAGATTACTAAAAGAAAATAGTTTGTTAGAAACGATTATAAACTTATCAAAACTTACCTCCAGGGGGTAAATATATCCATTTACTTCAGGAACTTTAGTACATTTGCTTCGTCCAAAAGCGCATTTTGGAATGCTAATTGAGTACTAAAATAATCAGTTGGGCTAAATATTAAAATAGCGAATTAAAACTAAACAATCGTATTTTCTATGGAAGTTAGAAAACTCATTCTTTCAATAATGATTGTGATTAATTTAATCATTGTATCATTTGGATTTATATTTACATCAAGCTGGTTTTGGCTGCTTATCATTCCATTTCCATTGCTATTGATCGCGTTATATCATAGTTTCCAGACCAAACATGCCATCCTACGCAATTATCCCTTAGTTGGATATTTCCGTTATATCTTCGAATCTATTCGTCCTGAGTTGAGACAATATTTTTGGGAATCAGACATGGATGGACGTCCTTTCAACAGAAGACAGCGTTCGATCGTATACCAACGTGCTAAAAATCAGCGTGAAACTGTAGCATTTGGTATGCAGACTGATCCGCAGGCTGTGGGGAACGAATGGGCTGCGCACTCTGTTTTCCCTTGTCATATCGAAAACCACGATCTGCGTACTACCGTTGGAAATGCGGCCTGTAAAAAGCCTTATAGCCTAAGTGTGTTTAACATCTCGGCAATGAGTTACGGAGCGTTGAGTAAAACTGCAATCACTGCATTGAATAAAGGTGCTGCACTTCAAAACTTTGCACACAATACCGGAGAAGGGGGGATCAGTGACTACCACAACAATGGTGGTGATTTAATTTGGCAGGTCGGTACAGGTTATTTTGGCTGTCGTAATCAGGAAGGAAAATTTGACGCTGAACTTTTCAAAGAAAAATCCAATCGTGAAAACGTGAAGATGATCGAGTTGAAACTTTCGCAAGGGGCCAAACCTGGTCACGGAGGTATTCTTCCAGCGGCAAAAAATACACCTGAGGTCGCTGCTATTCGTCACGTCATTCCTGGAACAGATGTGATGTCGCCTCCAGCACATAGTGCTTTCTCCTCGCCAACTGAAATGATGCACTTCATACAACAGCTACGCGAGCTATCCGGTGGAAAGCCTATCGGCTTCAAAATTTGTATTGGCGACAAACATGAGTTTATCGACATCTGTCACGCCATGCAAAACACGCAGATCTTCCCTGATTTTATCTCCGTGGATGGATCGGAAGGTGGCACCGGAGCTGCTCCACTGGAGTTTACAGATAACTTAGGGATGCCACTATACGATGCATTGGCATTTGTAACGAAAACCTTGATTGCCTTTGGTTTAAAAAAACACGTTAAAGTTATTGTATCAAGCCGCATTGTAACGGGCTTCGACATCTTAAAAGTCATTGCCTTAGGCGCAGATGCATGTTATAGTGCTCGCGGTATGATGTTCGCTTTAGGTTGTATTCAAGCACTCAAATGTAATGAAGACGTCTGTCCTGTAGGGGTTGCCACACAACAGCCGCATTTATACAAAGGACTCGACGTAAACGATAAATATGTGCGCGTTGCTCAGTTCCACCGCAACACATTACGTGCTACGGTCGAAATTATGGAAGCTTGTGGTTTCAAGACCCTATCGGATGTATCGGCCGATAAATTTTATCGTAAAGTGGATGCCATCCGGACACTAAGCTTTCAAGAAATCTATTTCGGAACGGAAGGCAAATTGGTCAACAGCCATACAGATTTCGAAAGCAAGCTCTTTGAAGATTAATACTTAACAATCCTATAAAAAAGTCCCCTATGTTCTTCTTACATAGGGGACTTTTTATGTCTTTAGACTTTCCTTACAAAATCTTCATGCCTTTACAGGCACCAACCGCAATGAAAGCAAACGAAGGTTCTTGCTGGTCGATAGGTTAGACACTAAAAAAGGTCAGACAGCTAGCTATCTTTTATTTCAGATTAAACAGTACGCGATGCAGAATCGTATTTGACAAGGCAATCTGATCGTCGGCCAATCCCCCTAGAGCTTGTTCGATCGTGTTTTTTGCTTGCTTCATCCCTTCATCTTTCATCTTTCGCCCCGTTTTTGTCAGATAGATCAGATTGGACCGTCTATCATTTTTATCATTAACACGGATAACCAGATTTACCCGTTCCAGGTTATTAATTAAGCGAGTCACACTGGGTTTATCTCTAAATGTGCGAATAGCCAGTTCCTGCTGGGTAAGCCCCTCTTCTACCCACAGATTATACATGATACTCCATTGTTCAGAAGTAATGTTTAACCCGGCCTCCTTGAGATTACGCTGTAATCTCCGCATAACTGCAATTGAGTATTTTCCAGTTAGGAAATTATAAAAATACTCTTGTGATACTAAATCTTGGTCCAACATATGAATAATGGTTATGGTTGTTTACGCAACTTATTGCAACAATAAAACGTCGGCTTTCATACAACATGAGAAAAAAACTAAACGTATTTTGGCTAATAGTTAGCCTAAATTACGTTTTAATATAGCTCTCTCAAACAAAATTTTATCAACATGTCATCAGTAGATGTTGATAAATCATAAAAATTTGATTTATACTAGACTGAATTTAATAAATAAAAAGGATACAAACAAAATAATTGCTTGCAATTATACCTATTTTAGAGGGAGTTAGCCAATAGTAAAAGAGTCAGAGTCTTTCAGGAAAGGGAATTTCTCACGAGCTTCCAATAGATCATTCGGATTTAAGGTAAACGTATACAGATCCTCGTCTTCCGGTTTGTAATACACCACATCACCAAGTGGAGATATACACATCGAACCGCCGGAATAGTAAATATCATTACCATCGTGCCCAACGCGGTTGACCCCAACGACGTAAGCCTGATTTTCTATCGCACGCGCAGGAATAAGGGCTCTCCAGTGCGCGGAGCGTTTGTCTGGCCAGCTCGCCGTATAAACTAAGATATCATATGCTCCATTTTGATTTTTCGACCAGACTGGGAATCTAAGGTCATAGCAAATCATTGGGCAAATTTTCCATCCTTTGATATCCACTAAGATGCGTTCATTACCTGGCTCGAAGTATTCGCTTTCTTTCGATAATCCAAAAAGATGTCGCTTATCATATTTAACATATTTCCCGTCTGGAAACATCCATACAAAACGATTATAGTATTTTCCACCTTCTTCAATGATCAATGAACCTGCAACAACACAATTCAGCGAGCTTGCCATTTCAAATAACCATCTTGTGGTAGGCCCATTTGCAGGTTCAGCACATTTTTCAACATTGTTCGTGAAGCCCGTATTAAACATTTCGGGGAGAATAATAACATCCGTTTTCTCACGCAATGAGGAAAGTCTCAATGCGAGATTATTCAGATTCTTCTCTATATTTTCCCAGAATAGATATGCTTGAAATACGGTGATTTTTAAAGGCTCCATGAACGTAATCTAAAAATTTATTTAATTATTTTCTTACAAAATAACCATTTAATGGCAAGATACGAATTTTAATAGAATTAATACTTATTGCTGTCTCACCAAAAGGTTATTTGCTAACACTAATAACGCTTCTTTACGATCATTTGGTACATTCAATGCTTCCATTTTTTCAAAAGCCCGCTGTGTATAGATATCCTTCAATTCGTCCGCTGCTGTTTTAATCCCATACTTCTCGTATAATGCAAGCATATCAGCTACTTTTGACGGAACAGTCTCCATGGTAGCTTCCAATAAACGTTGTAAGACTGTCTTATCTTCGTCCGAAATCACCGCCATCAGCTTCACCAGTAAAAAGGTTTTTTTATTGATCATAATATCGCCACCAACGATCTTTCCAAAGGTGTCTGGGTCTCCATAAGCATCCAGGATATCGTCCTGCAATTGAAATGCTAAACCTACATTCTCGCCAAATTCGTAGATCAGCTGCTGCTGCTGTTCATCTGCTCCAGACAGAATGGCACCGAGCTGCAATGCTCCACCCAATAACACTGAGGTCTTTAGACGGATCATCTCCAAATATTCAGACATTGTGAGCGCGTCCTGGCTTTCATAATCCATATCCAATTGTTGCCCTTCACATACTTCCATCGCTACTTTGCTCAAAATTTTAAGGGTCGCAGGCAGGTAAATTGGATTACACTTTGAGATTTCCTCATAGGCTTTAACCAACAGTCCATCGCCAGACAATATCGCAATATTAGCATCCCACTTTTCGTGAACTGTTGTTTTACCTCTTCTCAAAGGAGCTTTATCCATCAGATCGTCGTGGATCAGTGAAAAGTTGTGAAAAAACTCCACTGCTTTGGCAGCAGGGATAATTTCATCCATCTCTTGCATGCCGAATAATTCGGCGGCCATCAATGTCAGCACCGGTCGAACCCTCTTTCCGCCCAAAGTCAATATATACCGTATTGGATCATATAAATTTGATGGTGTTTCAGGAAATTGACTTGTCTCTATCGCCTCTATCACGAGTTGTTGTAAATGTTGCATATATCTTTACGATCGAATCTTGCGAATATAGCAATAATCATATAGAAATGGCAATTTTGTCCCTTGAAAGGAAGTCACCCCAAAATTGTACATTTGTATAAGTCTTTTATTATGCGCATACTGATTATCCATACATTTTACCAAGCTCCTGGTGGTGAAGACACTGTATTCCAGCAAGAATCTTCTCTCCTCGCTCAGGGACATGAGGTCCACAGACTGACCTTTCAGAATAAAAAGGGCTGGCGGGGTGCACTACAGACATTGGGATCTTTTTGGAATATCTGTGCAGCTCAGCACATCAAGAAAACAATTCAAGCATTTAAACCGGACATTGTTCACATTCACAACACGCATTATGCTGCGGGTCCGATCATCGTACGTACGATTGCTAAACTTGGCATCCCACAGGTCATGACCTTGCATAACTTCCGTTTACTATGCCCTTCGGCGACGTTGTACCACCACAACCATCTTTTTCTGGACTCACTCCAAGAAGGATTTCCCTGGACGGCCGTTCGACAAAAAGCATTTAATAATTCGACTGTAAAAACATTTCTTCTTGCGCTGAATTATTGGTTTCATCGAAAAATCGGAACTTGGAAAAAGGTAAATCGCTACATCACCTTAAGCTCCTTTGCAAAAAAAATCTTTGTTGGATCAACTTTAGGACTCCCATCAACACAATTTGATATTAAACCCAACTTTGTCTTCCCTACTGCAATAACACCAGACATTACGCAGCCTTATTTTATTTACGTCGGTCGTCTTTCGGACGAAAAGGGGATATTAAATCTGATTGACGCCTTTATTGGCACAGATTTTCAATTACGAATTATTGGCGGCGGCCCGCTCGAAGAGGAGGTCATTCGGCGGATCAAAGATCAACCTAATATTTCCTACTTAGGCTTTAAAAACAGGGCTGAAATACTTCCCTTGATAGCAAATGCACAGGCGCTGCTCGTTCCTTCAATTTGTTTTGAAGGCATGCCAATCACTATCCTTGAAGCCTACTCCGTCGGGACTGCCGTGCTTTGCTCCAATCTAGGTCCATTGCCCGAACTGGTCATTCCCGGCAAAACAGGAGAGACTTTCGACCCCCACAATAAAAAAGATATCATCCAGTGCCTGACAACCTGGAGTACAAAGTCGACAAGTGAAAAAGATGAGATAAGAAAGACCAGCAAAGCTTATTATTTTAGTAATTTTACTCCTGAAATAAATGAAGAAAAATTATTGGCGATCTATCAGGACGCTATTAACGATAAAAAATTGAATAAATGAGTATCATCGTATTAGATAAACTGGGTTTGGCACCGCAAATCCAAGCTGTACTGGAAACGATTTATGATCCCGAGCTAAAACCGGCAAATATTGTAGATTTGGGGCTTGTCTATGAAATCATTACCAAGGAAGAGGGGGTTGCAAAGATCGTGATGACGCTAACTGCTCCGGGCTGTCCGGTAGCTGGCGAAATTATGAATGAAGTACAGGAAAAAGTTGCTGGCGTTGAAGGCGTCAAAGAAGCATTGGTCGAATTGACGTTTGATCCACCCTGGACCAAAGATATGATGTCTGAAGAAGCAAAGCTAGAATTAGGTTTTCTGTAAAATTTAGCACCTAATCATACAAACAGGGCTATTCAAAAATATTGGATAGCCCTGTTTTGTTTATATATTCTATATACCTCTTCTAAAAGATCGTTTGAGCTTTAGATGCTCAAAAAGTTTGGCTTGATTTTTTTAGCACCACCTATTTTGTGACCAACCCACAAAAAGCTGTAGCCTATCCACGGGTTTACCTTCCCTGATTATTTTCCAAATCACTCAGCTTTTTCAAAGGCTTGGCGCTATTGGCATCCGCACCGAAAAGCAATTTCCACAGATTGCGTGACTCTTTGGTCAATAGTGGGGATACAATGGAAAGAATGAGCACATATACGACCACAAAGGATTGAATAACCGGTAATAAAGCCCCTGCTTTACCAATATTTGCCATAATAATGGAAAATTCGCCACGGGCTGAAAGAGTAAAGCCAATATCAAATGAGGTTTTTGGTTTCATACCCGAAAATTTCGCCGCAAAATAGCCCGAAGCAAGATTGCCCATCACCGTTACCAGCGCTGCAATCGAAGCCCACAATACAGCACCTCCAAGCGACATAATATCAATAGACAATCCGAAACTAAAGAAAAACATGGCGCCAAAGAAATCCTTATAGGGTAGCACCATCGATTCGATCTTTTTGATGTATTGCGAATCCGCCAGCACCAATCCGGCCATCAACGCGCCAATAGCCTCTGCCACATGAATCGTTTCGGAAAATCCCGCGACAATAAAAAGGAGCGCAAAGATGATCAATATGAATAATTCGGAAGTTTTCTCTTTCAATAGACGGTCGATCGAAGGAACCAGTTTTCTGCCCAAGATCAAAAAGGTCAATATAAATCCCAAGGCAAGCAGCGAAGTACCGGCAACTGTCCAAAACGAACTGCTCCCCGTCAGTATCAGACCCGAAAGAAAAGAAATATGCATTGCGATAAACAGATCGTCGAACATAATCATCCCCATAATAACCTCTGTCTCAGGGTTAGCCGTACGTTTAAGATCTGTCAGAACCTTTGCAACAATAGCTGTGGATGAACTTGTCATAATGCCACATAGCACCATCATTTCTTTAAAAGGCATATCCATTAACCATCCGATCAATAAGCCTGAGGTAAAATTCAGTAAGACATAAATTGTCCCTCCGGTCACAATTGCTTTACCGGACTTAATAAGCCGATTGACTGAAAACTCAAGGCCAAGGTAGAACAGCAGGAACAATACGCCCAACCGCCCCATGAAATCTATAAAGGGCTTACTTTCTGTAAATGTTAAATCCACCATGCCAACTTGCGGGGCGTGCTGCCCCAACACCATACCTATGATAATGAAAAACGGAATAACAGAAAACTTAAGCTTATTGGCAATCAGGCCAACAATGGCAACAAGTCCTACAGCGATTCCAATTTCCAGAATTAAGGTATGTGATAGCATAAATTACAGTAAAATTTCCTTTAAAAGTTTGATATTATTCTTCTTTCCGGCAATGACGAGGGTTGTACCCGGGCTAATCAAATAAGATGGTCCAGGATTGATAACCGTGTCATCATCCCGTATGCCAGCAATGATCGAAGCACCGGTACGCTGACGAACTTCCAGCTCGCCAATTGTCTTTCCGGCACCTTCATTTTTACCCTCTACCTTGTACCATTCTATACGTAAATCGTCCAAAGCAACCTCAATTGTCTCCAAAGCCTTTGGCTTGTAGGACAGGCCACCAATAATACCTGCGATCTGACGAGATTCATCGTCATTTAGCGTCATAACGCAACGTGACTCGTGCTCCTCGTCATCATAGCGATAAAGTTCCCGTCTGCCATCGTCATGGATAACAACAACCATGTTGTCTCCAGCATCGGTTTCAATTTGAAATTTTTTTCCAATTCCAATCAGATCGGACTCTCTTACAATAGACATAATCTTCTATTTAAATAAATACTAATAATAAAACCTCCAAAATTTTGTGTGCTCCAAAAGTGATGGAAACAAAAAAGGTTCTTTCTTGCCAATAACCAAGTGCAACAAGCTCATTGATACCTCTTAAAAAAACACGAATCAATAAAAATAACTGCTTTCAGAAAAAACAGCGTTAGCCCTTAGCTACTAAAATACAAATTTACCCAAAAAATCAATCTTAAACGAATCCGCAGGCATCTGACGGAATGGGCTAAAAGAAGCAAATTATCCCAAAATACTAAAAAAACAGCTGAAAAACAACCTTTTTAACCTATTTTTCCAGATTTTCTACCTAAGACTACTTGACAACTCCATCTTAAACACCCTACTAAGTCTACTTCCTAGCTGTTAAAGTGTCAGCTCAAACGCTTAGCCTGTTAGATCAGATCGGACCAGATCCAATTAGCTTCCATTTTCATTACAAATGCCGATTTCTATAACGTTTTCGTAGTTCATGCAATCGTTTGTTCCAACAAGCAAAGAATTGACAACGCTTTATTTCTTTATAATTGCTGAATCTAAATTACACACTTACTGAATCTAAATTACACACCTATGGTCAAAAAGAGTCATCTCATCCTACTGACACCCTTATCAATCTTGTCATTAGCAGCACCTATTTGCGGGGTAGCAAATCCACGCAATTTGGTTGCTATAACCGTCCGTTCACCTTTCCAGCAAGTTATCTCCGGCAAGGTCGTTGACGAAACCGGAAAACCAATAAGCGGCGTTACCGTTTCCGAGAAAGGCAAAGCGGCAGCAACAACAACCAATCAAGACGGCGTCTTCTCCCTGAGCGTCAGTTCAAAGAGTGCCATCCTCACATTTAACTCCATCGGATTTACAGCGAAAGAAGTTTCTGCATCACAAGCAGCACAAATAACCTTGACGAAGTCCGAGGATGTTTTGGATGAAGTCGTGGTCGTAGGTTATGGAAAGCAGAAGAAAAGCGATTTAACAGGAAGTATCGCGACAGTAGAAGCAAAATCACTGGAACGAATAAACTCTCCAAATGTTGTCGACAAACTTCAAGGTAAAATTTCTGGTCTAGCGATCAATTCAGGATCTGCCAAACCCGGAGAAACAGCATCCATCAATATTCGGGGCGAGAACTCGATCTCAGCTTCCAACGCCCCGTTAATTATCTTAGATGGTATTCCTTTTAGCGGTTCCCTAGGTGATATCTCCTCCAATACAATTGCCAGTATTTCCGTATTGAAAGATGCTTCGTCTACTGCAATCTATGGTTCAAGAGCGGCAAATGGTGTCATCATCATCACATCGAAAAAAGGAGCAGCAGGAAAAGCGCGCATCAATTACAATGGTTATTTTGGGGTTCAAAGTGTAGAACGCCGCCTTAAATTGATGAATGGTCCACAGTACATCCAATTTATGCGTGATTACCAGGCTTCAAAAGGAAAAACCGGCGACCAGCTGAATCCGGAGAATTATCTTTTTGCCAACGTTTTGGAACAGTACAAAAAAGGGGAAGAAGTCAATTGGCAGGATGAAGTATTCAATAGCGGAGCGCCAGTTCAGGAACATCAGCTCAGCTTTTCAGGCGGAACGGATAAATCCGATTATTATGCTTCTGTCAGTTACCTCAATCAAGATGGCGTGGTAAAAAACACCCCGTATGAAAGATACAATGTCAACCTAAATCTCAACCAGAGTTTAAGCTCCTGGTTAAAGTTAGGAATGACCATGCAAGCGTCGCAAGGCAACCGCGATGGCGTGCAGCCCAACCTTGAGAGCGTTGTCAAACTCGCTCCTTATAGTAAAAACCGCGAGGCTGATGGTACTGCTGTTACGTACCCAATGTACGCACAAACACTTTGGGCACATCCTTTCGCAGACGAAAAAGGCCAATGGGATCAGACACGAAGAACAGTCTATGCCAATACCTGGCTTGATGTGAAACTCCCTATTGAAGGATTAAGTTTCAAAACTACTTTCGGAACAAACTACAGAAATATCAACGAAAACTCTTACTACGGTTCAAATACAGTTACTGGACGTGGCGTGAATGGTACCGGTTCAATTTACAATGAGCATTTCTGGGATTGGACCTGGGAAAATCTCTTGACCTATGATCGTACCTTTGGTGACCACAAGATCAATGTCGTGGGCCTCTATTCTTCACAGAAAACAAATCTCAAAACCTCGAAGATGAATGGAGACGATTTTGTATCAGATGCTGGGTATAACAACATGGCTTCTGCGTCAAAAAACCTTAAGATCGAATCCAACCTCCAAAATACGGCCATGATTTCCTATATGGGAAGAATCAACTATGCTTTTAAGGATCGTTACCTATTAACTTTGACCGGTCGTTCGGATGGTTATAGTGCATTCTCTGTCAACAACCGATATGCATTTTTCCCATCCATTGCAGGAGCCTGGGTAATTTCTAAAGAAGGAAATGTGCAGGACTATTTCGATCTGTTAAAACTTCGTGTTTCTTATGGTAAAAATGGAAACCAGGCCGTATCACCTTACCAAACTTACGACCGTCTGACCAACGTAGATTATATCTATGGTCTTGACCCGGTCAAAGGACTTGTGATGAATTTCAATGGCCGTGGAAGCAATCTAACTTGGGAGACTACAGCTTCGTTAAACCTTGGTTTAGATTTTGGTATCCTTAAAAATAGACTTTCCGGAACGATCGATTACTATTCATCCAAAACATCGGATCTTTTATTAAGCGAACAGGTCCCTGTCATGAATGGTTATAATACCATTTTAACCAATATCGGGGAGACCTCCAATAAAGGAATCGAAGTTACTTTGAATGCCATACCGGTCAAAAACGATAATTTTCAATGGAATGTTAATACAACCTTTGCCTATAACAACAACAAAATCACGAAACTGCGCGCTGATGGAAAAGACGATTTGACCAATGCCTGGTTAATCGGAAAGCCAATTCGTATTTTCTACGACTATAAGGTCATTGGTGTATGGCAAGAGGGCGACGACATCGCAAACTCCTATCAACCTAAAGCGAAACCCGGCGACGCCAAGCTAGCAGATTTGAATAACGATGGTAAAATTGATGCCAGTGACCGCACCATGATGGGAAACAAAATATCCCCTTATACACTAGGTATCGGCAATGATTTCACCTATAAGAATTTCTCCCTATCATTCTTTATGAATGGAGCTTTTGGTGGGACGAAAGTAGATGATTTCAAAAATATCGAACGTTTCTTACCTAATAATGGGGCCAATTACCTTGCTGATATGCCTTACTGGACACCAGAGAATACAAATACAGATATTCCATCGCCTGGATACACTCCTGTAAACAACCACACCTACTACATCAATTCATCGTACTGGCGAATCAGAGACTTTAGCCTGGGTTATACCTTTGATGGAGATTTTCTAAAAAAACTGAATCTATCTTCTATTAAAGCATTTATCAACGCCCGTAACCTTTATACATTCTCCAAAATCAAAGGTTACAACGTAGAGGCATTGAGCGTAAGTTCGACGACAGGTAATCCAACAACGACAAATATTGCCAGTCCTTATCCTGTTGCGAGAACATTCTCATTGGGAGTAAATGTCCAATTCTAAACACATCAACATCATGAAGAAAAGAAATACAACTTTATATACAATGCTAGCTGGCCTCGCCTTACTTTTCACAGGCTGCAGCAAGAACTTCTTAAATGAAGACACCAGCAGTTTTCAATCGCCAGATAATACTTATATTAATACAAAAGGATTCGAAACTGGTCTAAATGGCTTATATTCTTATGCCCGCATGGAGTTCCTGACCTGGAACGGAAGTATTTTTTCCCAGGGAGCAACTCCGCAAGAGGCACTACAGGTCGGAACAGATATTGTTGCCATCAAAACCACAGGTACAGACGCTACATTGGCTCCTTTTAGCAATTATACGCTAAATCCTGCTTCGTCTTATGTCCGCAATTATTGGAAATATGCCTACGGATTTATTGGTAATACCAATACGATCCTAGAGGCCCTAAAAAAGGATGGTATCAGCTGGACAGACAAAGAAAACGATCCAAAACGTGTGGAAGCCACGGCCCGTTTCTTCCGCGCCTATAGCTATCGTTACTTAATCAATCTGTATGGCGATGTGCCTTGGGTAGACAAAGTATCCGAAACACCACGCCGCGATTTCACCCGCACACCGAAAGCTGAAATCTTGACGCACATGATTGAAGACCTTAAATACGCGAGCGAAAATCTACCTGACAATCCAGGAACCATTCAGGAGGGTAAATTGACAAAATGGGCTGCCTTACACTACCTTGCAGAGGCATATATCGAAGCTGGACAGCCAGATCTAGCTGCGGAGGCAGCCAACAAAGTGATTCAAAGCGGTTTCTTTAAATTAAATGACCAGCGATTCGGCGCCGAAAAAGATAAAGCTGGAGATTATTTCCACGATATGTTTATCGAAAACAATCAAAATCGAGGTTCTGGTAACCAAGAAACAATCTGGGCCATCCAATTAGAGTACAACACACAAGGCGGCGGTGACCGTTACACCGATTGGAGCAAACGTGCCTGGGTACCTTTCTATTCACAGCAAAAAGGATTTGCTTTGGCTGATTCCCTTGGTGGAAGAGGTCTTGGTCATGTACGTCCTTATCAATGGTGGCTGGATAGTTATGAAAAACAAGATGTCAGAAACTCCTCTTTCAATATCAAACGTGATTGGTATTATAACGATCCTTCCGTACCTGAACTCTATGGAAAGAAAATCGAACTTACGGACGCGATCAAGGAGTCGGGCAATGTCTTCCCGACAACTACCAAATTTTTCTATGGAAAAACAGCTGTCGATCCTGCATTTGAAGGAAATATGAAGGATCGCGTGAAAGTGCGTTTGGCGGAGACTTACCTGCTGTTGGCTGAAGCTTACTGGCGTGCCAATAAACCCGCACAAGCGAAAGATGCCATCAATGCTGTCCGTGCCCGTGCGAAAGCCTCCTTAATTGATGCTTCAGCGGTTAATGCAGACTTCATTCTAGACGAACGCGCAAGAGAACTTATTGGCGAGGAAATGCGCCGCATGACACTTGCCCGTTTTGGCGAGGATATTTTCCTACGTCGGGTGCAGACACTGAATCCGCAGTCGAAAGCCGTCGTCAAGAAAGAATTTATTCTTTGGCCGATACCGCAGGAAGTTATTGACAGTAATACCGGTGCAGCCTTCCCGCAAAATCCAGGCTACTAAAACCATCCTAAAAACCTTCATGTGCCGAATAGGCCATGGAGGTTTTTCTTTTATGACTTCGCGTCAATCAGTTTATAGGTTCCATCTTCTCGGATCTGACTACGGCCAATGGTGATATTTTTTGAATGGTAAAATAAAAAAATCCAGCCTGCTGCTGCGCCTTCCGCCCAATACTCCTGACGCAAGGCTTGGGAGCGCCGGCCATCAAAATCATATTTGGCGACATAGTTATGAAAAATTTCTTCGGGCTCAGGCAGTACATCACCGCCAAAGAAATAATGCTGATCACTCGTTTGAATATGAAATGCCTGATGATGTGCGGTATGTCCACCATTGAGCGCGAAGCTGATTTCTGTATTTATTCTTCCTTCACCTTCCACCAAAACCAAATTTCCACTGCGTTGAATCACATCAAAAATCTCGGTCCTGTATGAACTGGAGATGCCTGAATAGGCGTCTTCCCATTCGCCACGTTGGACGATATATTCGGCTTCTGGAAATGCAATGCGACCAGTCCCGTTTTCAAATGTCACCATCCCACCAGCATGATCTTTATGAAGATGAGACATTAACACATATTTCACATCATCTGGTCTGAAACCCAATTTACGGATATTATGATGCAACTGCAGCCCGCCATTTTTATCGGTATAGCCCAAACCAGTATCGCATAGCACAAGCCCCGCATCAGTTTCAATCAAAAAAGGGTGAACTTGGATAAATAGGGAACCTGGCCGGTCCTGTGGATTGTCTATTGACGGGTCAAAAGGTATAAATTTTCTGCTTTTGTCTACTGAAAAAGAACCTTCATATAAAGAATAAGCCTGCACCATATTTAAAACATTGGGAATATGCACGTTAAGCAACAGCAGACCAATACCAGGTTTAGGAATTAGGTAAGTCCAGCCTTAAAACGTATATTTACACTTAAAATATTGTGCAAAGATATGCAAAAAAGGTGGGTACTAAAATCTAAAACTGATGTCAAAATAACCAACAAACTGCGCGAGGAATTAAACATCAACACTGTATTAGCAGAGTTGCTCGTAAGCAGGGGAATTGAGACCTTTGACGAATCAAAGCAGTTTTTTAGACCTCAATTATCGGATTTGCACGATCCATTTTTGATGCGGGATATGGAGAAAGCCATCACCCGTATTATCCAGGCCATCGGCAACAAAGAAAAAATACTCATCTATGGAGACTATGACGTAGACGGTACCACAGCAGTAGCCGTTGTTTATAGTTTTTTCAGGGAATTTCATAGCCAGCTGGAGTTTTATATACCAGACCGCTATGCCGAAGGTTATGGCATCTCTACACAAGGAATCGACTACGCAGCAGCCAATGGTTTCAGCTTGATTATCGCCCTGGACTGCGGTATCAAGGCAATCGATAAAATAGATTACGCAAACAGCAAAGGAATTGATTTCATTATAGGCGATCATCACCTCCCTGGTGAAGAGCTACCCAAGGCTTATGCCGTATTGGATCCCAAGCGTGTGGATTGTGAGTACCCTTACAAAGAACTTTCGGGCTGTGGAATTGGCTTTAAGATAATTCAAGCTTTTATCCTGACCAACGGCATGGATATCAATGCCTGTTATCAGTTTTTGGATCTTGTCGCCGTGAGTATTGCTTCGGACATTGTTCCTATTACCGGTGAAAATAGAATACTCAGCCACTTTGGCCTTATTAAACTCAATACGAATCCCTGCGTTGGACTAAAGGCACTGATTGATTTATCAAATAATCGAACAAAGATCTTTACTGTTAACGACATTGTATTCCAAATCGGACCCCGTATTAATGCTGCGGGCAGAATAGATCACGCTAAAGACGCCGTCAAACTATTGATTTCCAAATCGCTGCAAGAAGCCAAAGATTTTAGTTCGAGCATAGATGATCAAAACAATGTACGTAAAGACTTTGACCTCAAAATAACAGAAGAAGCACTAGCGCTCATTGAAGATAATGCCCTACTTAAAAGCCGTAAATCCACCGTATTGTATAAAGCAGACTGGCACAAGGGGGTCATTGGCATCGTAGCCTCCCGCCTGACCGAAAAATATTACCGTCCGACAATTATATTGACTGAAACAAATGGTCATATTGCGGGTTCCTGCCGTTCGGTACTGGGTTTTGATTTATATGAGGCGTTGAGCGAATGCGCTGATCTATTGGAACAATTTGGTGGTCATAAATATGCTGCTGGACTAACGATGTCCTTAGATAATGTCACATTATTCCAAGATCGTTTTGAGGAAGTGGTATCGCGACGTATCAGTCCGGAAATGCTTACGCAGGAAATTTTAATCGATGCAAAATTAGCATTGAAGGACATCGACGCTAAATTCTTTCGGATTCTCCAACAGTTTGAACCTTTCGGTCCCCAGAATGAAGCCCCTATATTCCTCAGTAAAAAAGTAAACGCAGTAGGACAAGCCTTTATAGTAGGTACCAATCATCTCAAAATGACGGTTGTTCAGGAAGACTCCCCTTCATTTGACTGTATCGGTTTTGGTCTGGCCGAACATATCACGCATATCAATTCCGGACAAAGTTTCGACATCTGCTACAGCATTGAAGAGAATGTGTGGCGCAACAAAAGAAACTTACAGCTAAACATCAAAGGGATTAAGTATTAGTATTGCAATAGTAAGAAGATATTAAATATATTTACACAAGATTTGTCCGAGGCAAAGAACCCACATACTGGATTGAATACCATGTATGAAAGCATACCATAAAACACAAGACATTCCACGAAGATGATTTTAAAGGCAGAACATCTCATAAAAAAATACAAACAACGCACCGTTGTCAACAATGTTTCCTTCCATGTAGAACAAGGAGAGATTGTCGGACTATTGGGGCCTAATGGAGCAGGAAAAACCACCTCTTTCTATATGATTGTTGGTCTTATCAAGCCCAATGAAGGTAAAGTATTCCTCGATGATCAAGAAATTACGCAAGATGCAATGTACCAGCGTGCTCAACGTGGCATAGGGTATTTAGCCCAAGAGGCTTCCGTCTTTCGGAAACTTTCTGTAGAAAACAATATCTTGGCTGTATTAGAAATCCACTATCCGAATAAAGAGGAGCGTCTGGCGAAACTGGAAGAATTGCTTACCGAATTCAGTTTACACCGTGTCCGTAAAAACAGAGGTGATTTGTTATCCGGAGGGGAGCGTCGACGTACCGAAATTGCGAGAGCATTAGCTGCAAATCCATCCTTTATACTTTTGGATGAGCCTTTTGCAGGGGTTGACCCGATCGCCGTGGAAGAAATTCAGACGATTGTGGCCAAACTCAAAACCCGTAATATCGGCATTTTAATTACCGATCACAACGTACAGGAAACATTATCCATCACGGACAGGGCCTATCTCCTGACTGAAGGAAAGATCATGCTGACAGGTACACCTGAGGAAATTGCAGATAATGAGCTCGCCCGTAAATTTTACCTCGGTCGACATTTTGAATTAAGAAGGAAAAAATTTTAAAGATTAAAGCAGATCTCCCCCTATGGCCTTATTAAACTCCATTTTTACTTGGTTCATGAAAAAAAGAATCCACCAGATTGAACTTTTCATGAAATACCCACACGATGTACAAGAAGAATGGTTTCAAAGTTTAATTGCCACTGCTGAGGCGACGGAATGGGGAAAAAAATACGACTACACCAGTATATTGACACCAGAGATTTTCAAGGAACGTGTCCCAATACAGGATTATGATGATATCAAAGGTTATGTTGACCGCATGATAAAAGGCGAACAGAATATCCTGTGGCCCTCCGATATCAAATGGTTTGCAAAATCCTCGGGTACCACATCTGATCGCAGCAAATTTATTCCTGTCAGCGAAGAAGCGCTTGAGGAATGTCACTTTCAGGGCGGCAAGGATATGCTGACGATCTATTGCCATAATAGACCCGAAAACCGCGTTTTTACCGGAAAATCTGTCGTTATTGGCGGATCCTCGCAAATAAACAACTTCAGTCCAGATTCCTATTATGGGGACCTTTCATCGATCCTCATCCGTAACCTTCCTTTTTGGGCTGAATTTAAGCGAACTCCCAATATGGAGGTTACTTTAAATCCCAACTTTGAGGAGAAAATTGAGCAAATTGCCCAAATAACGATTAAAGAAAACGTAACCAGCCTAGCCGGCGTACCGACCTGGAATATTGTTATGGCCAAGCGTATCCTTGAAATTACAGGCAAAGACAACCTCTTGGAGGTCTGGCCAAACCTAGAGTTTTATGGACATGGCGGGGTGAGCTTCAAGCCATACCGCGAGCAATTCCAAAAATTGATCCCTTCGGACAACATGTATTATCTTGAGAATTATAATGCCTCAGAAGGGTATTTTGGTTTACAGGATCAATCTGATTCGGAAGATCTTCTGCTCATGTTAGATTATGGTATTTATTACGAATTCTTACCGACAGAGCGAATGCACGAGGAAAATCCGTCTACTTTACGTTTGGATCAGGTGGAGCTCGGTAAAAACTATGCGTTGATCATCTCTACTAACGCTGGTTTATGGCGTTATAAAATCGGAGATACCATCAAATTCACTTCATTATCGCCATATCGTTTTCAGATCTCCGGACGCACCAAACAATACATCAATACGTTTGGTGAAGAGGTTATTGTTGACAATGCCGAACAGGCGCTGGCCGAAGCGAGCAAATTAACACAGGCACGTATAAAAGATTATACAGCCGGACCTGTGTATTTTAAAGATGCTGAAGCTGGAGCACATGAATGGGTGATCGAATTTGAGCAACAACCCAATGATTTTAAGCGTTTTTGTGAAATATTAGACGCAAAACTCCGTGAAATCAATTCCGATTACGACGCCAAACGTTTTAAGAATATGGCTCTTCGTCCACCTATTGTACACAACGCACCCGAAGATACATTCTATAAATGGATGAAATCGAGAGGTAAGCTAGGTGGACAAAATAAGGTTCCAAGATTAAGCAATAGCCGCGAATACCTCGATCCTTTATTAAAGATATTAGCTGAATAAAATCAGTGCTTTCGGCTGGAGATTAGCCAAAATTTCCTGGGTTTCCCTATATTTTGGCTAATCTCATATTGCTGTTTTGTTGTTTTTTGAGAACGGCTTTGCGTTCGTCTGATTGATAAGCTCAAGAAAGCTTAGACTATAATGGAGGTTTGTTAAGGTTTAATTGCCGTTTTATATAAAAAAACAAAAAAACCAAGGATAAAATTCATAGAAATACCTTTCTTCTGAACTTCAACTTCACCCTGTAACACTGAGCGATTATCACCTGATGTTACTTCACTACTTTTGTTAAGACTGTGAGTCAATTCCATACTAAGTTTATTTTTATGATAAGTGATTTTATAGCGTTACTGCGGACCAAAAAGCCCATCTATATGGCCGCATTCTTTACAGCCAAACTTTATGCCATAATATGAAATAACCGTGTTAATTAATAAAAAATTAACACATTTAATTATTAATACAGACTAACCGAGAGATATGAAGTTAAATTCTTCCATTTCAAAAAAAAGTGTAGTAAAATAGGGAACAACTGTCCGAAATAACAGGCATATCAAGGCGAGTAAATTATCAGGCTATAGGTGCAACTTATATTTCATTTTTTTCCTAACTTAGCCTAAGTAATTAAAAAATAAGATGAACGCGACAGAGAACTATTCAATTCGCGTAGAGCCAACTCAAAATTCAAGACTCTCGCAAGTAGATTTCGACAATCTAAAATTCGGAAAGATTTTATCCGACCACATGCTGGTCGCAAACTATGATGACGGTGAATGGAAAGATGTCAGCATCGTCCCTTATGGAGATATCAGTATTAGTCCTTCGATGTCCGCATTACATTATGGTCAAGCGATCTTTGAAGGAATCAAAGCTTATAAATTTGCAGATGGAACAGTGAGTATCTTCCGTCCGGACAGAAACTGGGAAAGATTCAACAAATCTGCCGCACGTCTTCAAATGCCGGAGGTACCTGAGGAAATTTTTATGGATGGTCTAAGCAAACTATTGGACATCGACCGTAACTGGATCCCGGCAAAAGAAGGTTCATCATTGTACATCCGTCCTTTTATGTTCGCAACAGAAGCAGCATTAGGTGTACACCCTTCTAAGTCATACAAATTTATCATTATCACTGGCCCTGTAGGCGCATATTACAGCAAAGCAATCAGCTTAAAAGTTGAGACCTACTATACACGTGCAGCAGAGGGTGGTGTTGGTTTTTCTAAAAATGCAGGTAACTATGCCTTATCGCTTTACCCAACACAATTGGCTAATGACGAAGGTTATGACCAAATTATGTGGACAGATGCTTCTGAACATAAATATATTGAAGAAGCAGGTACGGCAAATCTTATTTTCCGCATTGGAGATACGATTATCACACCACATGGTGATACTATCTTACACGGTGTAACACGCCGTACAATTATGGAATTGGCGGAGAAATGGGGTTATAAAGCCGAGCAGAGAAAGGTATCTATTCAAGAACTAATTGACGGTATTAAAGCCGGTACAGTAACGGAAGCTTTCGCAGCTGGTACTGCAGCCACAATTACGGATATCAGCCGTATCGGTTTTGAAGGACAAGATTATCACTTGCCGCCAGTAGAGGGCCGCGAGTTTTCAAATCGTGTTTTGAATTACCTTAACGACTTGCGTTATGGCAAAGTAGAAGATCCATTCGGATGGAACTATTTAGTGAAGTAATTTCCACGATGAAATAAAAAAAGCCTTTGTTATTAATAACAAAGGCTTTTTTTATTTCATCTATCTAAACTCCAAGTTCTCTCCAGTCAGATCCTTAGGAATGCTCTCCCCTCAGCTCCTTTTGAATAAAATCAATGATAGCGCCTGTCTCCTGGGATTGGAACCAATGTGTATGACCATATTTTTTAAACCAGGTGATCTGCCGCTTGGCATAACGCCTCGAATTTTGTTTGATTTTTTCTACAGCTTCTGCCAAAGATTGTTTTCCATCCAGATAATCAAACAACTCCGCATACCCCACAGTGAGCAATGCAGGCTTCGTCCTAAAGGGAAGTAAAGCTTTCACTTCATCCAATAAGCCCTTGGCCAACATCAAATCCACACGCAAATTGATCCTTTCGTACAACTGAGCCCGATCCATATGCAGTCCTATTGTAAGTACGTCAAAAGGTCTTTTCTCAACTTCTTTCTTGTGGTAAAAGGACATTGGTTTGCCTGTCGCCTCAAAAACTTCAAGAGCCCGAACTACACGTTGTGGATTATCGATGTCTGCAGTTTCAAAATAGGCAGGATCGATGCTTTTCAATCGATCTTTTAAGACTTCCAATCCATTAGTGGCAAGTTCATGATTAAGTCGCTCGCGCACTTCATCACCAGCCTTAGGCAGATCATCCAATCCTTCACATAAAGCGCGGACAAATAAGCCGGAACCACCTACCATAATCACGACCTCATGCAATTGGAATAACTCTTCCAGTTTCTGTAAGGCCTCCCGCTCAAAATCTCCTGCAGAATAATCCTGCGTGATTGTATGCGAGTCGATAAAAAAATGTGGTGCAGCATGGAGTTCCTCCGGATCAGGCTTTGCTGTACCTATAGACATTTCCCGATAGAACTGACGGGAATCTGCGGAAATTATCGCTGTTTTATAATATTGAGCCAATGAAATAGCCATTGCAGTCTTACCAACAGCAGTTGGCCCCACAATGGCTATCAATGTTTTTCTATTTGCCATATAATATAGCACTCCACAGACTGAAAATGGCCTGTGAAGTATTCTTAATTAATATTCGTCTTCGTAGCCGTTGGATTCTTCACGCTCTTCTCCCCCATCTTCATCTTCCTCCTCATCATCGCTATCAAAGCCGTCCAGTTCGTCTTCGTCGTCTACACCATATTGTGTATCATCCTCCTCCACATACTCATCCTCTTCAACAGCATCTGATACTGGAAAATTAGCAGCAGTCATTGTTTTAGGAACCTGACCCATAGACTTAAACAGCGCCGGATAATCCTTGCCATCCTCTTCTTTTAGAATCTTGATCAACTCAACCTGAAAATCATAAGGACGATCAAAATTGTAAACGTAGTAAAATTTCTGATGTGGATCATCGATAAACTTACTTAAACGGATATTCTCCATCAACAACACCTCAGCATCTTTCTTACGCTGTGTAGGCTTAAATGCGATCTCTGTTCCCTTTTTCCATTGATCATTGCTCACATAGAAAGAGGAAGATGCATCTGCAGCATACCCTGTTGATTTATGGATTTCCTCATGTAGCTCTATAAATGTACTTTTTGAAGGCATGTCGATTTCACGATATACATCTTCATAATCTTCAAAAGTAACTCTAAATCTATAAATTGCCATCTCTGCTATTTTCTTCTTTTAATCTTTTAAAAATAATACTATATTTTAAGAATTGGAAATTTCCAATGGGATTTCTTGTTTGATCGTCAGGTTCATTTCCCCACCTTTTTTCACCAAAAATTGATAGGCCTCTACCCGGGAATTTGGAATTTCACCTTCCAGAATAGCTTCTCGGATCAAATTTTTCAGTTGTCCTACGGTACGCCCCGGAGCTAAGCCAAACAAGACCATAATATCTTCTCCGCTAATTGGTGGCTGCCAGTTCCGGACTTTATCCCGTTCTTCCACGTCCTTCAGTTTTTGTTTGACAAGCTCGAAGTTTTGGCGATATTTTTTCTTTTTGAACTCATTTTTTGTCGTCACATCTGCATGACACAGCATCATCAGGGCTTCAATATCATCGCCAGCCTCAAACAGCAGACGACGTACCGCAGAATCTGTTACGATATCTTGTGCCAAGACAATCGGCCGAAGATGCAATTGTACAAGTTTCTGAACAAATTTCATCTTCTCATTGAGCGGAAGCTTCAATTCAGCAAAAAGTTTAGGCACCATCCGGGCACCACGATCTTCATGGCCGTGGAAAGTCCAACCGAGCTTTTTATCAAAACGTTTTGTAGCCGGTTTAGCAATATCATGCATAATGGCTGCCCAACGTAACCAGAGATCATCTGATAGTTCGCATACATTATCCAGCACTTCCAAGGTATGATAGAAATTATCTTTATGCCCCTTGCCATCAATAACATCCACACCATGTAAATTATACATCGCCGGAAATATCAATTCCAATAGCCCCGTATCAAATAGGTATTTGAAACCTACAGAAGGTTTTGGGGAAAGAATAATTTTATTGATTTCATCGATAATCCGTTCTTTAGAAATAATTTTTATCCGCTCTTTGGTATCGGTGATCGCTGTAATGGCTTCGATAGCAATTTTAAAATTTAACTGTGTAGCGAAGCGAATAGCCCGCATCATCCGCAATGGATCATCAGAAAACGTTTCTATCGGATCTAAGGGCGTCCGAATTAGACGGTGCTCAAGATCTTGTACACCTTCAAATGGATCAACTAAAGTGCCGTAATCGGACTTATTTAACGAAAATGCCATGGCATTGATCGTAAAATCACGGCGATTTTGATCATCGGCTAAGGTACCATCTTCTACAATAGGTTTACGTGAATTGGCACGGTAGGATTCCCTTCGCGCACCGACAAACTCTACATTCAGTCCTTCATAGACAAGCATTGCTGTGCCAAAATTCTTATATACTGCAACTTTAGTATGCAACTTTTCACCCAATAAAGTCGCAAATTCAATACCGCTACCGACAACAACAATATCAACATCATTCTTAAAAGGACGCTTCATGATATAGTCGCGAACATACCCACCAATGACATAGCATTCGGTATTTGTTGTCTCGGCGAGTTCCTTAATGATAGAAAAGATTGGATGTTGTAAATTATCGTACATAGTCAAAACAGCAGGTAAAAAACCAAACAGTTTGCAAAAGTAACAATTTTTTCCCCTAATCCCTATCTTTGGATAATTTACGGAAAGCAAGTGGATTTTTAAGTAACTCGGCTTGTTCACGACGGCGCTTTACAATGTGCAAAGCTGAAAAAATGGCTTCTACAAAAGAGCTTTCGGAAGCTAGATTTTTTCCAGCGATATCATAGCCCGTACCATGATCCGGCGAAGTACGTACGATGGGTAGACCAGCAGTATAGTTCACACCAGCGCCTTTAGCGATATGTTTAAAAGGAATTAACCCTTGATCGTGGTACATCGCCAATACCGCATCAAATTTTTCATAAGCCCCTTTTGCAAAAAAACCATCGGCTGGGTAAGGGCCAAAACAGAAGATCCCCTGTTCGTTTGCCTTTTCTACCGTAGGCCTAATGATTTGATCATCTTCGGTGCCAATAATCCCATGATCACCAGCATGCGGATTAAGTCCCAATACTGCAATCTTAGGTTTTTCAATCCAAAAATCTTTCTTTAAAGAGTCATTCATCAGTGCAAGTTTCTTAAGAATGGCTTCTTCGGTAATATGAGTAGCGACTTCATGCAGAGGGATGTGACCTGTCACCACGCCAATACGCAATTCATCACATACCATAAACATCAGCACATCATCGGCTCCAACTTTGGCTTGCAGGTATTCGGTATGACCCGGAAATTGAAATCCCTCCTGCTGAATGTTATGCTTATTGATAGGAGCCGTCACCAAACCATCGATTTTACCCGCTTTTAGATCTTCAACGGCTTTCTCCAGGGATAGAAAAGCATATTTACCGCCAATTTCGTTTTCTTCACCCAACGAAATCTTGACATCTTCCTGCCAGCAATTGATCATATTTGCTCTTTTGGAATGCGCCTGCTCAGCATCATTAATAACATTAAAGCTAAAATCATTTACCCCGATCGCTTTACGGTGAAAAGAAGCAACCTTTGTGTTTCCGTAAACCACTGGCGTAAAGAAGTCACACATACGTTGATCTACCAAAGATTTAATGATTACTTCAAGTCCAATGCCGTTAATATCGCCTACGGTAATTCCGATTTTTAATTTATCGCTCATTCTGTTTAAATGCTTTGATTCAAAAATAGGGATTTTTTTTCTTAGAATAACATATTAAGTATAGAGTAGTACGTATAGCGTAGTTCTCATCACGACATGAATTCATACAGCCAGGGCTTATTGTTCTTTTTCACTTATTTATTTTTTACTTTTGCAACATGAGTACAGTAAGAGCAAAAAAACATTTAGGACAGCATTTCTTGAACGACAAAAATGCTGCACAAAAGATTGTGGAAGCATTGGATCCTAAATTGGGTTTTAGCCAGGTGCTTGAAGTAGGTCCAGGAATGGGGGTGCTTTCGGATTTTCTCCTGCAGAAGGAGGAATATGAGACCTATTTGATCGATGTGGATGATGAATCTATTGCTTATTTGGATGATAAATATCCCCAATTGGGCAAACGATTGATCCACGGTGATTTTCTAACCCTTGACTTTTCACAGTATTTTGGTGAGAAAATGGCTGTTATTGGAAATTTCCCTTATAACATCTCTTCGCAAATTCTCTTTAAAATTTTGGATGAACGCCAACGTGTCGTTCAGATGGCGGGTATGTTCCAGAAAGAGGTAGCCGAACGCTGTACGGCTAAAGCGGGCAGCAAGGAATATGGCATATTAAGTGTCTTTTTACAGGCATACTATAAGGTAGAATACCTATTTACCGTCAAGGCGGGCGCATTTAACCCACCACCAAAAGTATTGTCGGGCGTTATTCGCATGACGCGCAATGACCGTGAGCAATTGAATTGTGATGAGAAATTATTTTGGCGTGTTGTAAAAGCGGGTTTCAACCAACGTCGTAAGACCCTCCGAAACTCACTTTCGGGTGTCGTTCCCAAAGATAAAATGTCCGACAATCCACTGTATGAACTCCGTGCAGAACGACTGACGGTCGATGATTTTGTGGGCTTAACAAATGAAATAGCAAATAGTCTTTAATATGCGGACAGCAGACAGCACATTTATTATCGTTGGTGGAGGTATCGCGGGATTATGTGCTGCAATAGGACTCGCAAAGCTGGGCATTGAAGCACATCTCTATGAGAGTGCTTCCGAGCTCAAGGGCATAGGTGCAGGATTCGGACTTGCGGCCAACGCCATGCAGGCTTTGGAACATTTAGGCTTGAAAGACGAGATCATTCCAATAGGACATTACCTTGCATCCTATAATATCCTGGATCAAAAAGGAAATATGCTGGCTGAACCAGACACCAAATCAATCAGCCGAAAATACCAACAGGACAACTTTGCTATCCATCGGGCAGACCTGCATCAGTTTCTGTTATCCAAAATCCCAAACACACAAATCCACCTTGGCAAACGCGCTGTTTCCTTGGAACGTGTGGGCGAAGATATTCATGTTTATTTTGCGGATGGAAGCCATGTACAGGGCCAAGCCCTTTTTATTGCCGACGGAGTACATTCGCTACTAAGGCAGCAACTTATCCCGGGCTCCTCCCCTCGCTATTCGGGCTATACCTGCTGGCGGGCCACCATAGACAACAGCAGCATAAAGCTGGAGAAAGGTACGGAAACCTGGGGCGCAAAAGGACGCTTTGGCATGACCCCGCTTGTCAATAACCGTATTTATTGGTACGCTTGCATCAATACCGAAGCACAGAACCCTGTTTTAAAAAATTGGAAAACAAAGGAGTTGCTCGACAACTTCAGTGATTACCATACTCCTATTCCAACAATCCTCTCGGAAACGAAGGATAGCGAGCTAATAGCAAACGATATCATCGACATCGCTCCGCTCAGGCAGCTTGCATTTGACAATATATTATTGCTTGGAGATGCCGGGCACGCCACCACACCAAACTTGGGCCAGGGTGCCTGTCAGGCTATTGAAGATATTGCTGTACTGATGGATGAGCTGCGAACTGCAGCTTCGATTACCTTAGCCTTTCAACGGTTCGAAAAAAGACGATTGGATCGGGTAAATTATATCTGCAATACATCCTGGAGGATAGGCAAAATTGCACAATGGGAAAATCCATTTCTGATAGGAATGCGAAATTTTTGTATGAAAATCATGCCGAACCGCATGAAACAACAGCAGCTTAACAAACTACTATCTGTAGATTTTATGCAGATTAACCGTAATCATGACGTCGGGAGCTAAATTATAGTGCTCAACTGAAGCACTATGATTTAGTTCCCGCATAAAAAATAATTGGATGAAAACTACTATTCTGATCGTCGACGACATTCATGAGATTATGCTTGAGAAATTTGAGCAGGCCGGTATCCATTACGATTATCAACCTGATATCAGCCGGGAAGAAGCCGAGAAAATTATTCACAACTATTCAGGCCTGGTCATCCGCTCCAAATTTCAGGTCGATAAAGATTTTTTTGACTTAGCGCCAAATCTCCGCTTTATTGCCCGTGCCGGTGCTGGCATGGACAATATCGACGATGCCATTGCTGCACAAAGAGACCTGCAGTTAATTCCGGCCAACGAAGGCAATCGGGATGCCGTGGGGGAGCATATGATCGGCATGCTGTTAAGTTTAATGAACAATCTGAATCGTGGCGACCAGCAAATCAGATCGGGACACTGGCTTCGGGAAGCTAACCGTGGCTATGAACTTAAGGGGCGCACCGTTGGCTTAATTGGTTATGGGCACAATGGGATGGCGATGGCAAAAAAGCTATCCGGTTTTGACGTCCATGTGCTCGCCTATGATAAATACCGGACCGACTACACAGATCAGTATGCAGAAGCGGCAACTATGGAGAAGATCTACCAGGAAGCCGATGTGGTCAGTTTCCATATTCCTTTAACAGACGAAACACGCGGAATGATTGATGCGGATTATCTGGCTAAATTTGAAAAACCTATTTTCTTTTTACTCGGAGCACGTGGCGGTATTGTGCAGGTACCCGCAGTGCTTGATCATCTCGATTCTGGCGCTATTCTCGGTGCGGCATTTGATGTGTTACCGGTAGAAAAGTTTCCGAAACTAGCTGAACAGACATGGTACACAAATCTTATTCAAAGAGATAATGTAATCTTATCACCACACGTTGCCGGATGGACCTTTGAAAGTTATTATAAATTATCGGAAGTGGCCGCAGATAAGATCATCGCCTTTCTGGCATCTTAATTATTACAACGGTTCATTTGCCAAAATATCCAATCAAGCGGGTCCTATGCTTACAGACGTCGAACGTTAAGGTCGTCTAGTTGTTTTGAATGTATAAAAACTTACGTTCCGGGATTAAAAATGCCAACAAGAACAACGATCAGAAACTGCAGCACCAGGCTACCGTCTAGCAGATAAGCGTAGTGGTAGTGACCTTTTGTTTTGAAAACAGCCAATTTTAGCAGGGCAAATACGAGCAAGTTCGTCAGAATCAACCCAATTTTAATAGGTACTGTATAGGGTACCGTCAAGATCAAAATACAATGAAGGCCCAACAGCAGATAAGTTAGATTTTTAGCTTTTTGTTCGCCCAGCATATTGGGCAAAGTCCTTAAGTGATAATAGGAATCCTGTTGGATATCCCGAATATCAAAAGGCAAGGTGCAAATAACCAAAAATATAAACTTCAATCCGCAAAGGGCAATAAAAACCCACTGATCTATTTTGACACCTACGTTGACCAATTCCACGTAGGGGAGTACTACGCTACTGCAGACCCAGACCAAGGCAATATGGAAGATCTTGGCACCGGGGATTTGTCGAAGCCCCACTTTGCGATCACGGAAAGTAAACAGTGGCATTCCGTATAATAAACTTAGAATTCCAATAAATCCTAAAAACAGAAAAGAGTAAATATGGATATACCACAAGCAATACCCCAGTACCAGTAAAGCTACACCATTGTTTAACCACATGACCCATTCATGATTAAAGATCCAGCGTGTCCGGGGGAACTTTGATTCTTTTGGCTTCTTCGGCTTGGACCACCACAGGCTAAAATTATAAAGCAATAAAGTCGCTGTCCCCTCCACTAAAACGATATACCAATTGATTGACCGTTCGAATATGATATAAGTCAGTGCACATTGTGCCATGGCCGCCATAGCGATCAGGAGATTTGTATAGATTGTAATATAGAATAGCTTTCTTAGAAAAGACATCTTGGTAAATCTTGTTGCAAGATAACAATCTTATAGATAAAAGTAGTTTAACATTATATTAAACATCAATTTTTTGATAAAATGGGCAAAAACCGCTAAATTGTACACCGAAATCGAAATATCAAAAACAATTTCGCAACGATAACAATATAAAGTAAAATAATTCATAATAATCCTAATAACGATGAGCCTACAAATAAAATCATTTGAAGAATATCAAAGTGAATATAAGCGAAGTGTAGAACAACCTGAGGAGTTTTGGGCGAGTATTGCAGATCATTTTTTCTGGAAGAGAAAATGGAATAAAGTGCTGAACTGGAACTTTGAAGAACCCAATATCAAATGGTTTGAGGGTGCAAAATTAAATATTACAGAAAACTGTCTTGATCGTCATATTTATGCTAATGGCGATAAACCTGCCATCATCTGGGAACCTAATGATCCCAATGAAGCACACCGCATTCTATCCTATAAGCAATTACTGCAAAAGGTAGAACAATTTGCCAATGTACTTAAAAATAATAATGTCAAAAAAGGAGACCGGGTATGTATTTACTTACCAATGGTTCCTGAATTGGTCATTGCTGTATTGGCCTGTGCTCGTATCGGTGCTATTCACTCTGTGGTATTTGGAGGCTTTTCAGCACGTTCTATTGCGGATCGTATCGTAGATGCAGAATGCAAACTGATCGTTACTTCAGATGGTAGTTACCGTGGAAATAAAACCATTGGTCTAAAAAATATTGTAGACGATGCATTAATGCAATGCGACACCGTTGAAAAAGTAATTGTTTTAACACGTACACGTACGCCGGTATCGATGATCAAAGGTCGTGATGTATGGTGGGAAGATGAGATCAAAAAAGTAGAAACACAAGGAAATCCGGCATGTCCAGCCGAAGAGATGGATGCTGAAGATACTTTATTTATCCTTTATACATCAGGATCAACAGGTAAACCTAAAGGTGTTGTACACACCTGTGGTGGTTATATGGTATACACAGGCTATACCTTTATGAATACGTTCCAATATAAGCCAAACGATGTATTTTTCTGTACGGCAGATATTGGCTGGATTACAGGACACAGTTACATTGTCTATGGACCGCTGTCACAGGGAGCTACTTCTTTGATGTTTGAAGGTGTGCCAACTTTCCCTGACGCGAGCCGTTATTGGGATATAGTCGATAAATTCAAGGTGAACATCATTTATACATCCCCTACTGCTTTACGCTCGTTGATGGCTTTTGGTGACGAATTCGTAGACAAAAACGATCTTTCTTCTTTGCGCGTTTTGGGATCCGTAGGAGAACCGATCAACGAAGAAGCCTGGAATTGGTTTAATGAAAAAGTTGGCAAAAAGAACTGTCCTGTTGTGGATACGTATTGGCAAACAGAAAATGGCGGTCACTTGATCACTTCATTAGCGGGAGTAACACCCGAAAAAGCAAGTTATGCCATGTTCCCAATGCCAGGTATTCAACCTGCTTTGATGGATGAAAGTGGAAAAGAAATTGAGGGCAATGATGTTACGGGCAATCTGTGTATCAAATTCCCTTGGCCAGGCATGTTACGCACGACATGGGGAGATCATGACCGTTGCCGTCAAACCTATTTCTCGACTTATAAGGATATGTATTTTACGGGCGATGGATGTTTCCGCAGTCCGGAGGGCTATTACAAAATCACAGGCCGTGTAGATGATGTACTGAACGTTTCGGGACATCGCATCGGCACAGCAGAGGTAGAAAATGCGATCAATATGCACGCTGACGTTGTGGAGTCTGCCATTGTCGGTTATCCGCACCCTGTAAAAGGGCAAGGTATCTATGCCTACGTCATTGCCAACCACCATACGGACGCCGAAGCAACCAAAAAAGATATCATGGAGACTGTTTCGCGTATTATCGGTCCGATTGCTAAACCAGACATTATTCAGTTTGTAGATGACCTACCAAAAACACGCTCAGGAAAGATTATGCGTCGTATCTTACGCAAGATTGCCGAAGACGATATCGCCAATGTAGGAGATACTTCTACGCTTCAAGACCCTACTGTTGTGGAGGGCATCATCAAAGGCGCAGCAGCCTTGAAAAAATAGTATATTTTATACTTTTATCCCTAAAAATGGCTGTCCAAAAAAAGATCGGACAGCCATTTTTCTTTAATTTGCCAGTATAACCCCATCACGCAATTTCGAACAGTTAAGACATTACTGCGTATAGTTCTTTTTTATGCCTTAGAAACAGGTCTATCTTGACGTGTTCAACCGGATTGGGAGCGAATACTGCACATTGACTTTCTCTCCACGCTGTATGCCGGGCTTCCATTTACCTGCTTTTTTTATCACACGAATGCCTTCCTCTCCTGTTCCGAAACCTAAATCTTTCTTGACAACTGGGTCTTTTATATTGCCATCTTTATCTATCACAAAGGCTATCATTACAATACCAGACACCTGATTACTAATGGCCTCCCTTGGGTAGACATAGTTGCTTGCGATAAAGCCCATGAGTCTTGAAATTCCACCGGGGTAATCTGGAGGACTCATAAAGTTGGACGAATCATATTTAAAAACTTCGCCGGAAACCTTTGTTTTAGTACCTGATACTAGTTGATTATTCGAATAAGTTTCAACAAACTTATCCTTTCCCATCTTTCCTGTCCATTCACCTTCACGTAAATGGTTTTTCATTTGCCCTTCTTCATAGCTCCAGCCATAATTTATACGCATAAAACCAGTTCCATTTTCCAGTGTTTTGTTGTTGAGAGAATCGTAGTACACAACATACATAGGATCTTCTATTTTCAGTTTTCCTTTTTTATCGAGGCTACTGGGATAAAAAACAATCTTCTCCAATTTATTACCTGGGTATAGATAAAAAGCAGAATCTATCAAAGCACTCTCGTCACTATAGTTTTCTAAGCTTTTTAACGTCCCTTGTTCATAAAATTCGTACTTTCGTCCGCGAAATTTAAATGGATAAAGCGCATTTGTACTGATCCCACTGAGTTTGATCGAATCATTGCGCGTGTAAAACTCCTCGACACGATAAACTTTATCCTTTCCCGATGCATCCACATGAATTGTACGCATGTAATAAGCCGAATCAGTGTGTTTCGTTTCTGCACCATTTCTCTTATGATAACTTGTAAAAGCAACTTGGGCATAAAGGCTCGATAAACATAGATTGACCAGCAGAAAACAAACGAGTGTCGCCCCAAAATGTAAATAATACTTCATAATAATTGTTTGTATAGCGGTAATAATAAGATATATCCAAATTAATTAAAAGTGCAAATAATTGTGTTAATAAGATTGTTGATACCCCCGTCTTATTGCCAAATTTGAGAACGTCATTTAATTCTAGTCCCCATCATAGGAACAAAGGGACAGCCGCTCAAAAAACACAATCCTTTTTATACAGGCAATCAATCAGGAGTTTGAATTTAGCCGAATCGGCATCGTATACATGACACGGATAGGTTCCCCGCGGCTGATTCCAGGTTTCCATCTTTCTGCCATTTTTAATACACGCACACCCTCAGCCCCCGTCCCAAATCCCAAATCTTTTTTCACAGCAATATCCTCTAAATACCCATCCTGATTAACCAAAAAACTAATTTCCAGTGTTCCTTTTACATTATTTCGCTTGGCTTCTTTAGGGAATCTATAATGTTTTGAAACGAATTTCATGAGTTTTGACATCCCGCCAGGATATTCCGGATTAACCATATAAGTGGTTGAATCGTAGTTAATAGCTGTGTCATTTTTTCGGGTCTTAACACCAAAAAGAAATTTGCCTTTATTAAATACCTCAGTGGTAGGCATACCAAAAACGATACCCTGCCATTTGCCATCATGGTGATGGTCTGTCATTTTTCCTTCTTGATAATTGTCATCATCATACTCAATGCGAATAAAACCATTTCCATTTTCAAGGGTCCTATTGCCTAAAGAGTCGTAGTGAGCAATATAAAAAGGCATATTTCTATCCACTTTTTCGTTCAATGGGTAATATGAAACCGTTTTTAATTTCCCATTTGGATACCAATAGAATGCCGAATCAACTAGAAAACTTTCTGCGTTATAATTTTTTACACTCTTCTTTCCACCATTGTCATAAAACTCCTGCAGCTTCCCCACAAATTTTATAATAACACCTGTATCCTGTGCTGTCCCTATTAACTTAATGGCATTATTCGCTAAATAATGCTCCTCAATCTTAAAATATGACATCGCCTGATCCGTCATGGGGACTATAGTTCTGGAAAAATAAGCAGAATCATTTCGTTTGGTTTCCTGCCCTTTCTTTGTACAATATACTGTTGTCGCAATCTGAGCACCCGCATTTAATATAAATAGATTGACTAGCAAAAAACAAATCAGTTTTGGCACTAAATACCCCCTGGACTTCATAAAATTTGTTAATAGTTTCGCAATGATAATAAATAAACCAGATAAGTAAGAAATTAGCAGGTTAAATAATTATTATGTTCACTCAAAGTAATCCCAATTGAACCCAATGTTTTCCACAGGATGTTAATAACATTGTTGATAACTTAGAGAACTTACTAATGTATGCTACATTTGACTACTTTAAATTCTGCTACAACTCCAAGATTTCCTGATCAAAAATATCCATACGCTATTTCTGATAAAAAAAAAAGCCACATCATCCCGACGTGGCCAAAATAAACATATGAATTTAATTAAACAGTTTCTATTTATAGGAGTTTACAGAGCTTGCAACCTTCCAGCTTCCTGACTCATTAACCAACGTCACTAAATCTGTTTTGGTGAAATCATCAAACTTCATGGTGATACGTGCAACCATATAGTTTTCAGATTCCTCAAGAACTTCTGTATTTGTGCTGCAGTTTAACTTTTCGCCTTTTTGCTTTTTCAGGAAAGAGATAACTTCCGAACGGCTATTGGTACGCGCAACTTTGCCTTGAATTTTTTGATTGAATTCGGATGCGAATAATTTTTCTACTCCCTGAGATGCCCCTTCGGTCATTACTGACACGTAACTATCGATTGCTAAATCAGCTGTGGAAAGGTTTAATGCTTTACCTGGGTCAGCTGCTGCCATTGCGAAAGTTGATACCGTAATCAATGCTGCTGCTGCGAATGTCTTTACTAAAGTTTTCATAATACTTTATTTATAGTGTTAGTTTTTTTGTCTCTTTTCTAATTGTCGCAAGGAACTTGATTTTGTTGCATCATTTCCTTTAAGATTCTGATTCAAAAGTAAGACAACCCGGCATTCCATTTTATTACATTTAGATCAAAGGAATAAAAAAGTCGGTAAATGGAGGTAAAGGAGCGGTAAATGGATATCCGCTCCGGTAGGAAAAAATATAGGTAAAGATTAAGATCACTTTTATAACTGGAAAGCAGCTAGAATAGTTGCAGGCGTACAATCAACTTCATTGAGCACATTGCAGCGTTGGCCATTTTTATGAAGATATATGATCGTAAATCCAACCAGGATGGGTGTACCAACAAATTCGTTGCATGGGATGCTGATCGTCTTGGCCGGAATTGGATCCTGTCCATAGACGATATCGATCTCCCATTCTTCATCCTTTATTTCTATAAATTCCCTTTCTTTGAAATTGAAAGAAAAGGTATGGAATTTAAAGGCGATAGCATTACAATCTTTGGGTAGCATTAATGCTCTGTTAATGTCAAATATCGGAAATGAGATTTCGATCTGATTCTCCTCGGTTAGGCTAACCGTTGGATCGATATTCAGCGCATCCTGCATATGGAAATTTTCGTTGAATTGGAAATTCACCAATCTGTCGAGCCTACAGTTGTTTAGGCACAGTGTTCCCCTATCGTCATCGATATTTGTTTTCATTGCCCTATAAATCTGTCTATTCAAGCGATTGCCCATTTGTCCATCATGCAGTTCCTGATGCACTAACCTAAAAGCCTGCCTAATTGCAGCGCCCGCGCGACTTGCCTGTCCAAAATCTTTACCAGCTTTCTTCGTGTCGACGTTTTGTTTTACACGATGTGGTTTACCTTGAATGTAGTTCTTTGTTCCTACCTTTCTGCTTACCAGTGGGCCAACCAGTCCACGGATATAGCCATTATCATTTATTCCCATACAATAAATATACCACCAAAACGACCCTATGTCAAGTATCTTGTTCATTTTTAAGGATTTCGAAAACTGCAGCAAATAGCAATTATAAATTTGAAAATTTAGTGATACCTTTTTTGGGATTAGTTATAACTAACTCCTAACCACCTTCTAATTGCAAGCAAGATGCAAACAGGATGTCTGTACAGTGAAGGCACCCTTAGAAGGTGGACTCAACGTGGACTCACTGTGCACACAAGGCGGTTACAGTACGGAGTTGACCACTAGTTGGTATGAAGTTGGTATCAGAAAAGTATAGCAATACATCGTTTTCCACATCGTTATTAACATCATGTGGAAAACTTAAAATACATTTTGCTCCGAGTCATTTTTCTACTCCTCAAAACAGATCAATGATAACAGAACCTACATTTAGCAATTAGAATTTGAATTTCCTCATACTTGTAGATCAGTCTGTGTTCTTCGTCAATACGGCGTGACGAGAATCCGGAGTACTTTTCTGCCTCCTATTTCATTCGAATAAAGGTACCGTTAGCATAATCAAGCTTCTGGGTATAATAGTTTATTTCGGGGCCTGACACTAGCATCCCCCCTATTGCACCCAGTAACACTGAAGCCACAACGACATTGGTCGCAGAAGCCGTTTCCTTAACTGGTCCTACAAAAATAAAATCATTATCTTCCTTGCTTAACGAATAAAACTGCTCTTGACTTGAAACAAATGGATGACCAGTATGCACTACTGCGTAATAATCCTTTGGTTTTATCTTTTTAAGCTTCCCTTTTTCATCTTCTTTAAAGAATCCTAAGTATAAATCACCATCTTTCAATTGAGCTTCTCCTCCGGATGGTGTTTGATGGGCAAACTCATCATAGGTCAGATATAACCCATCTTTCAATTTTGTGGCGTTGTAAAGTGCTAATTGTTTCTTTTGAATATAGTCGTAATTTTCGATTTCACTGAAACTGTAGCTTTTTGTCGTATCGCTGTTTTTGGTTAAAGCCTCAAAGATCAGGTTATTGACCACCTCACTTGCACGCGCCAAAGTCGCTTTCGTTACATCCATCCCTTTCACAACGATCGACGTATCAATACGGGCAACCTGTAAATAATCCCCATTTACTTCCTTAGAAAATAAAATCGCTCTAACATCCAAAAATCCCTTTTCGGAGAAAGCACCTGTCAATTCGGCCATGCAGAATTTCTCCAACCGCATCAGTAATTCGCCGTCAGCTTTATTGCCTGATGCCATTTGTTCTAATTGGTTTTGCAATTGCTTTTCCAATGATGGATCTGCCACCAACAGTCGGTTTGCATTCAACATACCGACTTGTATCACGCCAAGATTATCTTTTATTTCTCTCGCGTCGTATAGGCTAATCTTGCCATACTTAGCATGTTCAACGACCTTAACAGGTTTCTTAAATTGAAATGGCCTGTTTTTTTGCTGCGCTTGCAAGGCAACTGTATTTATAATACTAATCAACAGGATGACAATGATTCGTTTCATTGGAGCTTTAATAGATTTTCAAAAATTAGGCAATACGCTAAGTTATAGCATTATTTACTCTTCTGCAATGTCCATACTTCTTTATGGATCACAGGCTTTCCTTCCAGTTCACTATCTATATCTTTTACAGTAAGTTCAAGAAAACCATTCACGAAAGCATAATGATAAGTTAACTTCTGCGGAACAGGTAATGGTTCCAATTGAAAAGTGATGGTATTGCCATCGACCTTATAGCTCGCGCTTAACCTATCTCTCGTTTCGTCTTTGTGACCAGGTTTATCTGGACCTATATACAAATAGTCACCGTTGTCAGACACAGTAAATGTCTCCGATGTTATCAATGCGGCACTATCAACACTATAAAACAGCAGTCCTTTATATGTCGATGGGTAATAGCCATTCTTCGCCAAAAATGTTTTAACGTCAGTTGTTTCCTCTCTTAGTCCAGCAACTGGGTCGGTATACTTTGTATAGATAGTTTTGACTTCCCATTCTCCTAAGAAAGGGTTAGCATCGTCTTTTTCTTTCTTACATCCTAGCATGAAGAAAATCAAAGAGACAAGGAACAATAATCTTTTCATCATTTGTTTTGGTGAAATAATCAGCTTTTCTATATTTTCCCAGGTATCACTTTCTACGGTTAGAGCAGCTATATTTAGAGATTCTAATCTATTTAGTTCTCTTTGTCTTTATTTCCACAAATGTAAGCACCAACGCCCCGATTATCAAATACACAAGTGTTGCAACAATTCTACCGACAGTAAATTCTGCTGCTTCACCTCGAAAGTAAACGTCAATAAGTTGCTGACTTAATATAATTACTACCATAATAAGGCAGTAAAGAAAAAATAACTTACAGTGTGTTTTCATAAAGATCTATGAGTGGTAACTATTACTCCTGTCTGCTAATAAAATGAATTATCCAAAACTAATATTCAAATTAATCTCCACTATAGATTTAGAAAATAAAATCCACTTTCAGCAGAAATAATTAGAATTTAATTTTTTTATCGTCCAATACCCCAAGCCAACTGAACATAAAAATGTCCAAGTCTGTCCTTCGGAACATTTGAAACGGCAGCATTCACTACTTTCCATTCATTCTGTGTAATAGAAGATTTATAACCGACTCTACATTCCGGGAGAACGCTCGTTCGTTCGGAATTAGATGTTTTCAACGTAACACTTAAATCGACAATCGCAGCATCATGCTCCATTTTTGTTTGGTTGGACTGCGTGGTCAAAAAGTCGCCAAATTCTCCATTCAGATTTTTCTTTTGAACCGTAAAAGTAGTAGACTGCGTACCGATTCCCAGCTGTGGACTAAAGATCAATCTGCCTGTACGTATCGCATTGGTAGATACATAAATCGTAAAATCTCCTGTGTTCATCGTATTGTCGTTTTTACTGCTTGTCGACAGGCTAAAATTCACGCCAATCAGGGTTTGTTTCGTCCTGTATGCCAGTCCGGCGCCTGCATTCCAACCAAACCCAGGCACCTTTCCGGAATCATATTCTTTCAAGATCCTATTCAAATTGCTGGCGTTGTTAAATTGAACACCAGCAAAATAGATCGTCTCAAATGGTAGGTGCTTAGTTTGACTGTTTTTTTGTTGCGCGAATAACTGAGCTACAAAAACAAATAAAAAGACACTAAAAAAATACTTCATAATTACAATTTGGTTCATATTAATTTAAGGCAAAGACTTTACACTTTAATTATGACAACTAAATCAATAGAATCATTACATGGAAAAAAATATTTGCAAAAAAGCCCCTCCAAAAAATATTCTGAAGGGGCCACTAAATAAACATATGAAACTTTCTCCCTGATTTCGCAGGGAGAAAATCAGTTTTTAACTTTGTGGAACTAACTTGATCGTACCTGCATCATTGGTAAAATAGCCCTTGGTATATGCACCTGTCGGTTCTACATACTTCAACTCTCTAAACTTCACTCCATTTACATCATATTCAGTGTAAAATTCGAGTCCTGTAGGCGTATAGCGATAAGCATATGGTTTCGCATTTCCTGCGATAAGCAATGCTCTCTTCGTTGTCGCATTTGCAAATGTTGCAGGAAAAGACTCTGTTCCGACCTCGAATTTGTAATTTGAAAAGGCATTAAACTTTGTGACAGCTGCACGGTATGCTGCCACAATTGTAGCTGCGTCTGCAGATTTAATCGGCACCATCACCAGCTTATTGTAGGACTTTCTGCCTTCCATAACAATCGAATCTGCTGTTACTTTGGTTACCAAAAAGTCATTTTCCCCTTTCATCCCTTCATTAGATGCACCAACCCCCGCTGTTGACGTAATAAAACCCGGCAATTGATAATTGCTATTCTTATTGAAATATTGAGGTAATGCGAAAAAATGGAAGATCTTATTGTAAGTATCAAAAGTTAAAATAGGACCAGCACCGGAAACTACAGTATAAGTACTAGTCTGTGCTGCCAAGGTCGTCATATCTCCTTCAAAGCTTACGTCAACATTATTCGTAAATTTGGCAAACAAGGTGTAACCACCAAATTCCAACCCACTGCTCGGAAAGTATTTAATCAACCAGCCATCCTTATTCGACTGGACTCCTGAATAAACTTTTTCGACACTTGCATTTAATCGGTCTGACGGACTATCGTCGAAAATATGATCCATTTTCTTCTCACAACTTGCGTTCAAAGACAAAATGGATATTCCTAATATAAATAGTTTAAATTTCATTTTTCCTAATTTAAAGTTGTTTGATCAAAAGTACTCAGTTGACTATATCTCGCTAAAATATTCGAGCGCAATACATCCATGTCTATTCCCCATTCTGATTTCATATAATTTTTTACGATCACCAGCTTAGAAGCAATGGTTGCCCGACCTTCTGCCGTTGATCCAGCTGAATTTAAAATCGCGTCCCAATCAGCTTGGCTACGAGTTACATAAAAAGAATATAATTCCGCGAAATCCTCTGTATTAGCTTTAGATGCATATGGTGATATAAAGCCTGCAGCAACCGCAGCCCCAGTACTGGTATATTTAGTATTCCATTCATCCTCTACATATCCACGGCCCGAAATCTCCAAAAAATTACTTGGATAGGGCTTATTTTGGTTCAAAATATGCTGAAACTCATGGTGCACAGTTTTAAAGAAATTGGAATTTAAAAAATCGCGATCTTTTCCACTTGTTTCGTTTAAAGCCAATAAGTTATACAAGGAGACTTTGGTTCCTGCTTCTGCAGTTCCCAAAATTGCGGTCCCATTTGTCTGAATAGGCATTGATCCTGTAAACGTGATAATTTTAGGGAAATTATTCTTTAAAAACTGTTGGCTTCCTGTGACCTCATCATAAGGTTTTATCACCAGGAACTGCATCAATTTTGCCAATCGTATAGAAGCCTCATAAGGGGCGGGGACCAAACGAAAGGACATATCAGATTCTTTATCTACATATTTATAAAGTATCTCAACATTATAAGGTTTAGTATAATTATTATATAAATAGTTATCCAAAGCATTTTTAGGAATTTCGGAATCCACAAAAACACTTTTGGAATCCAATTTATCTTCCTTATTGCATGCGGACAACAATACGCCACATGAAGCTAATAACATAAATATTCTTGTATTTAATTTCATATTATCTAGGATTTGGGGTTAAACCTGCGTTGATCACATCTTGAGGGAGTTGAATCGCACGACGATTATCTCTTACTTTTAACGTGTTATCTGTCACGGTAATTGGGAAATTGTTGGCATTAAAGACTCCTGGTGCTGTTCTTCTGGTAATTTCAATGCCATAACGTTTTACATCAAACCATCTTGATCCGGTATGTAGGAATTGGAGACGTTTGAGCGATAGTAGTGCATGAATCATATTCTCCTGTGTCCCCCCTTTTTCGAATTCAAAATCTGGATTTAATCTCTTTTTGGGTGTAGGAGCTGTTGGTGTAAAATAATCGAATGAATTTGCCCAATTGTTAATAGACACCTCACTAATTGTCGCTGGGTTATTAATGGTATTGTTGTTGATATGGATTTGCATATCAGCAATGGCTGCTGGGTAATTCTTAAGCTGGATATTTGCTTCAGCCCTATTCAATAATGCCTCTTCTGAAGTGATTGGTGTATAAACTCCACGAGTATATCCAGTTCCCGCCACCTGATCGGTATATTCGAACATATATGCTGCATGTGGAAAAAGCACCTTATTTGCTGTAGTACTGACATAACCAAATACACGGACTCTATAGTCTGTACTTGATACTGCTGTTCCGAAAACTTGTTTAGCAAAAGTTGTCTCGAATTTTGCAATCGTGCCACCATGGTTGATTCTGTTATTCGTGGAACTTCCACGGAAAGTAGTTCCCATAGCTGAATAAGCTGTAGCAATTAGGAAATTAGCTTTTAAAGAACTCGCATTATACGCCCTTGTTGTATTGTCGTAGGCAGCGGAGAACGAAGCAATCGTTGCATAATCCCGTAAAGTTGTTGCCGGATTATTTCCCAACGCTTCGGTAGAATACTCAACTACTTTCGCCCAATCTTCCATAAACAATGCAACGCGTGAGGCAAATGTGTACGCTGCCGCACGGTTAAAGTGATATTTTGCAACACTAGTGTTGGCATAAGAAGCATCATTAATTAATGGCAAGCCCTCTTCTACGTCTTTCTTAATAAAATCGTAAACCTCTTGAACAGTATTTCGTTCATATTTGGGATTTAAAGTCGTTTCCCCTTTTGTCATATAGGTAACCCCCAAATCTGTTGTCGAATGCTTTTTCGAATAATTCTGGGCAAACATATTAACAAGGATCCAATGGTTATAAGCACGTGCTAATAATGCTTCGCCACGTTGAGCGCTTAAACTCGCTGGATTTCCCTGTTCTTCAATTGCTTGCAAAGCCGCATTAGCGCTGGCAATCGCACTATAGCAAGATCCCCAAATACGATCAATCCCATCATTACTGGTTTCAGTAATATCTTCCCACGCAAATATTTGTGCAATAAAACGAGAATAGTTCAGATAAACTGGTCCAACGTCATCCACATTATCCGAGGACAGTTCTGATACCAAGACATGAGCATTCTCAGGATAAGCGCCCACAAGCATCTTCCCTATTTTATCCGTTGTATTTAATTCGGCCCTGTTGTCGGGCAATTCATCCAAGTATTTCTTACAGGAAGAAAAGCTTGTCGCTATTATTCCCGCGGCAATTAATATATATGATAGTCTCTTTTTCATATGCTAGAATCCCATTTTTAAGGTTAATGTATATTGTTTCGCAATCGGTAATGCCACACCTCCTGAGTTCACAAATTCAGGATCTTGTCCGTTGAGTCGCTTATCGGCATAAATTAGCCAAGGATTGACCACATTAAATCGCACACCAAGATTGTTCATCTTAATGGATTGCACAAAATGTTTCGGCAACTCATAAGATAAGGAAATGTCCTTCAAACGAATAAAATCACCTTTTGCAACAGTTTCCGTGGAATAATTATAAGCGTTATATGCATAGTCAAATTGACTGCTGTTACGAATAAAGCGAGAGTCCAAAATAACTGGAATATTCGTGAAGGCTTCTTCTCCAGGAACAGTCCATGCATCCCAAAACTCTTTTGGTGTAGCATTATAGTCTGTATAACCTGTTTTATAAGCAGGATCTAATCGAATCACGTTTCCAAAGGAATAGGTAATAAATACATTGAGTTTAAAATTCTTATACGAAAATATGTTCCCAAAACTTCCCATATCGGTTGGTTCGGTCGGTCCCTCGTACTTTAAGAATTCTATTCTCTTGCGTTCTTGAAAATAAACACCTGTCGTTGTCTCTGTACCATCAATGTAATTGTACACTGGCAGACCATTTGGAAGAAGTCGATTAAATGGAATGGAAAATAGCGGTCTTACGGGATAACCAACCAATCCATATCCTCCGGCAGCAATTAAATCTGAAACTCTACTATTGTTTTCTAAAGCAGTAATCTTGTTTTTTGCTTTGGTATAGATAAAACTAGAAACCCAAGAGAAGTCTTGCTTTTTCAATATTGTTGCCGAAAGACTAAATTCCAATCCATTAGATTCCATATTGGCAACATTCCCGTATTTAGAAATTTCACCACCAAGTCCCTGTGTATTGACGATACCGATTAAGTCAAAATTTTTACGTTTATAGTAATCAACATCCAATGCAACTCTATTCTTAAATAAACCAATTGATGTACCAATGTTTAGCTCATGCTTTTTCTCATAAGTGAGTTCAGAATTCTCTAAACTATTAATATTCAATCCGGTTTCTTTATCAGCTGTACTAGGTCGCCAAGGATTGTAACTCTGAATAATAATTTTCGAATTGGTAACGAAATCTGGTCCCCTATCCGCTGTCAAGCTATAAGAACCCTTGAAACTCAAATTTGAAAATGGCGTATTCAGTTTTTTAAAGAAATCTTCTTCCATCACATTCCACATTCCTGAAACGTTCCATGTCGGCATCCAACGTGCAGAGGTTGTACGCCCCAAACGGTTGGTTCCTTCGTACCGTAATGTACCATTAATGGTATATCGGTTGTCAAACGTATAATTGGCGGTTCCATAAAACGCCACCTGTCTGTTACGAGCCGGAGCAACATCACCATTTTTCTTTCTGTCAATAGAATAATAATCAGCATTTTCCTCTTGGCTCTTCTTAAACAGATTATAATCTATAAATGGAATCTCTCCTAAATCATATTGTAACCCCCAACCTCTAAACCAGTTCTGATTTCGATCCACAGAATTCGTTTCAGCACCAGCAAATGCATATACTTTATGAATCTCCTTAAAAGTTTTGTCAAAAGCTGCTGTAAAACGGAAATCCTTAGTAAACATTTTATTATCCGTACGATTATAAATACCGCCATAAGGTAAGACAGAAACAGGAACGGCATAAGGGTCATTTGGATCTTTGTATAAGAATGGATTCGCATCGCGGATAAATGTTGTTGGCATCGCGCGATAAGCCAATGCTTGGTTTGACTGATCTTTGATATAGTGCTGCTGCGACGTTTGTTGATATCTTGTAGCAGCCAATAAACCTAGCTCCAGCGCTTTAATTGGCTTCCATTTCAATTCTCCCTGGAATTTGATATCGGCAGCATTGATATCCATGTAATTGTTGTCCAATTCATGCAGGATATTAAATGGCGCATAATTCCGCGTATAGAATTCATTAGGGTCGAGTGTCCTGGAGCTCCTTAACGCATAGGTATAAGGATTGATATCAAAATCGCGTTTAATTTCCATGGAGACTCGATCCACCGTTGAACCAATCGTACCAGGCGCTCGCTGATCCCGATAAGATCCATTTGTCCGCAAATCTAACTTAAGGTTATCGTATAGATTATACGAGGCATTGAACATACCTGTATAGCGCTTTACATCCGATTTACGCGTCCATCCATTATCAAAGACTCCACTGATAGATGTATAGTATTGTGCTCTATCTGTACCTGAAGAAAGACTGACCGAGTGATTTTGCATAATTGTCCGGCTGAACAATTGTTTAAACCAATCTGTATTTCGGTATTCTGCTTTTCTTAAGTAGGCATTTCGTGCCTCTTGTGTATTCTCTAATTGCCCCGATTTGATTAACTCATACATTTTCCCGTATACACCCGATTCGGATTTACTTGCAACGTCAGCCATTGTTAACCATCCTCTTTGTTCGAGTGCTTGATTAAATGCCATCTGTTGTTGCGAGTTCATGATATTGAAATTATCATAAGAAGGAATTGCTCTTGAGGTAAACTCGCCAACATAATTTGCAGAATTTCGACCAGCTTTTCCTTTCTTTGTAGTAATAACAATAACCCCCCCCATGGCTCTAGCACCATATATCGAAGTTGCAGAACCATCCTTAAGCACAGTGAATGACTCGATGTCGTTGGCATTTAATCCAGCGACAGCAGAACTGATTAAGGTCAACGCATCTCCTGAAGACAAATCATCCGAAGAAACATTCGCAACATCCTCTATAATGATCCCGTCAATTACCCAAAGTGGCTTTGAACTACCGTAAATTGACGTCGCCCCACGAACCCTAATTTTCGGTGCCGATCCGAAAGTTCCGGTTGTATTTTGAACAGAGACCCCAGCGACACGTCCTTCCAATGCTCTGGATGGATCAGGAAGTCCGCCTAGTTCGATATCTTTCATATCAACCTTAGCCGTAGCTCCTGTAAATGTTCGTTTGTCAATCTTAGCTCCAAGCCCCGTTACAACAACTTCCTCGATTTGATTTTCATTAGAATCCAATACGATAGATACTGTATTTCTATTATTGACAACAACCTCCATATTGTTAAATCCAACATAGCGGACAACCAATACAGCATTTCCGCCAGCATTTATCTTAAAATGCCCATCTGCATCTGTTTGCGTGGAAATGGAAGTTCCTTTGACCGTGATTGTAGCGCCAGCCAAAGGATTTCCATTAGCATTTTTAACCGTTCCGCTGATCGACTGCTGAATGCTCTCGAAAACTCCTTGGTTCTTTACATTGCTATTGACAGAAATTGTATTTGCAATAATCTTGTACTCGATATTTTTATCGCTTAGTATCGAGTTTAACGCCTCTTCTACAGAAGCATTTTTTAGATTGATTGTAACGCGAGATTTTGCGTTCAAATTTTCACTATAGAGAACGCGTAGATTGGACTGCTTGGATATTGCGGAGAGCGCTTCCTCAATCCGTGCATTCCTCATTTTCAATGTAACTTTTTGTGCTGTTCCTTTTGCATGAACACCGGTTACAAATGCGAATAAAAGGCATGTACTAATTTTCATAATACGTAAGGGTTTGCAAAACCGATGGTCTTGAGGTAACAAGGACCAGGCTTTGCTAAATGGTAAGTTATTCATACATTTACATTTTGTGGTTAATTAGGTAATTAATAGTTCACTTTTAAGTTATGAGCCCTTTTGATCACATTACTGAACAGGGATGCGCCAACATTCCTGTTCTCTTTTTTGGGCATTTAATGATTGGAGCGTATAATTATATCATAAGCCTCGCTGAATTAGTTTATATATTTGTTTAAAATAAGTTAGCTTTTGTTCTCAATGATCAATTCTTTGCCATGAATTTCAAACCGGAGATTGCTGACGTAAGATAGCATCTCCAGCACCTGAGAAAGTTTTACATCCCGCTGTATACTGCCGCTATATTCTTTGTTGAGCTGTACATTGCCTCTAAATTTTACATCCAGATCGTACCACCGGGACAATTGATGGGCAATATTTACAATCGTTTCCTTTTTAAAGTAAAATTCGTTGTTATGCCAAGCTAAATCTTGCTGAATATCAGCACTCCCTTTTATCATATTATTTTTTGAAAGGGAAGCAAACTCTCCCGGATTCAGTTCCAGTTTATTCTCATGCTGTCTTACTTCGACCTTTCCCTCGACTAAAGTTGCACGAATATCGTCGTGATAAGCAAATACATTGAAATGGGTACCCAATACTTTGATTTCACCCGCTTTTGACTCAACAAAAAAAGGCTTTTTAGCGTCGTGTGCCACTTCAAAATAAGCCTCTCCTTCTAAACTAACCCTTCTTTCATTTTCGGAAAACTGTGCTGGAAATTTTAGATTAGACTGCGCATTGACCCATACTCTGGTACCATCACTCAATGTAATTTTGTAAAAACTTGCACGCGGCACAATGAGCGAATTCAAACGAGATACATGCTGGCTTTTAGTGTTGTTAACGATTAATTCGCTCCCATTTCCTACAAATGTCTTATTGCTATCATATGTCCTCGAAATTTTGTCATTAAGCGCGATTTTTTTACCATTTGACAGCTGCAAGATAGCGCCACTCTGTGCCGGTTCGACATCTTGCGCCAAATACGAAGCCGAGGTATATACGGTATCATCATCAGTTCGCAAATGGTTACTCTGCCACAGATAGAAAAAACTAGCCAAAAGGAGTAATGATGCCGCAATCCCGATAAACCATTTATTATTAGACTTTTCATTCTTGTTGTTAAGTTTTTGCCATGCTTTATTTGCATCCAATTGCTTAACAATAGCTAAATCTTGTTCGATATTCTTCGCTTTTCGAAAGGATTCTAAAAGCCGTCTATTTTGGTCATTAGCTTGTAGCCATTCTTCAAATTCTACTTTTTCTACATCAGTCAATTGACCAAATAGAAATTTTTGAAGCAGCTGAGAGATATGTCCTGAGTTTTCTTCCATTTTGTATAGTAAAGAAACTTAAGACAGGAAAAAGGGTGACAAGAATTTAAATATTTTTTAACAAAAAAATAATAAGGGGTAAAAACTCAGGATTTAGCCGTTTTAAGAGCATTTTCATACCGCGTTGTTTTTGGGTTTTTACGGTATTGATACTAATTTTCAATTCATGGGTTATTTCAAGATTAGACAAGCCTTCCAAATAACCAAGGCGAAAGACCTGTTGACAAGAGGCCGGCATCTGTTCTATAATTTTGTAAATTTCTTGAATGGCCTCACTATGAATCATGTTTAATTCAAGAGCAATATTATCCTCCTCTGTAAATCCGACGACATTCCAATATCGCTGTTGTACTTTTTCGTGACGAATATGATTGTAACAGGCGAAACGAACCGAACTATACAAGTAATTCTTAATCGCAATCTCATTGTCACTGATTTGCCCAGTGTTTTTAAAATAAGCAACAAAAGCATCTTGCACAAGATCCTCTGCCACAGCTAAATCACCGACAATTTTCCAGGCAAAGTGGCACAGCCCATTATAGTGTGTTTTAAATAATACTTCTTCCTTCTGCATAGTTAGACATTCCGTAACTACAAATTGTAATTCGTAGGGGACATTTTAGGACATATGTGTACACTTAAAATAAGTGATTAATAATTGTTTGGTAAAAGTGCTAAATATTTTTTATTATTTACGCAAAAAAGTTACCAAGGAGAATTTCTTCTTCCCCACTATCCTTCTAAACTTAGAAAATCAGAAATAAAAAAGAAAAGAATAATTACTTTAAGCAAAGTAAAACAAAAAATTGGGATCACATCAGAAAATGAGATTTTCCCCAAAAAGTCAATTTAATTGTAACAAAAAAACCTATATAACCTATTTTTTTAACATATATTCCAGAGGAATGATTATTTCCCCTCTATCACATCGATGTTCGGAGCAATCTGTTTTAATTTATCAATAAACTGAGTGGGATTTTCAGGATCGACGAATATATCGTCAGCCAAATTATAATGTAACAACATACCTTTTCTATAGGGTCTTAAAATTGTAAGTCTCATCGTTCCAAACCAGTCTACCTTGTCAGTTTCTAATTTGCGTATAGAAGTAATATCTACAGACTTTGTACCTGAGACTGTCTTAATAAAAAGCTTATCACCTTCAATCCAATACCGTTTAAAAAAGAAGGTGAAATACCAGGTTAATGCAAATACACCAAACAAGAGGAATGTACCCATATAGAGTCCCTTTTCAAGTCCTTCATAAGATATCATTACAATAAATAGGATCATAGCAACACCCCAGATATAGCTTCCGAAATTTATGTGTGTTTTAAAGACTTCTTTCATAACTAATGATTTTTTAATAGATCAATTATTTTAATATCTAGCAGCCAAATTCTAGAAACTTCACCAAAGGCAGAATTTCAGCTTCAATTTTATCAGGGTAAATGCGAAAAGAAAACAAAAATAAATAGCTCAACGATTAATAAGCCTAAAGCCATGGCGTTTATACCAAATAATCTGCAAACAACACTAAAATAATAGTTGCTGAAGTATAAAGTATACTCAAGATCCAATCAGCTCTATGCGTTTTCTTAAATACAAGAAAAAAAAGCGACATTATCCAAATGAATATGACCATAATCATCAATGGAATCGTAAAAAGTTCTACAATAAAAGAAATAATCGTATTAATCCAATCTGGAAGATATTGATATGTAGAATAATGTGCAATCAGCAAGGCGATGCATAGTAGTCCAATCTGGGAAAGAAGGCGGACCAACTTCGGTAAATTATTGCCATTTATCATTTCTTTCCAATACATCATTTAAATCTATTTATTAGCTTAACCATTTATTATTTTATTCTATGCGAAATTATTAAAAAGGAGATACACATTTTGTGTATCTCCTTGTCACATCATAAATTTTTCTTACATAGATTTCCAACTATTTTGAAGAGTTGGTTGACTATCGTCCAAAACTAATCCATTTTCGCGCATCGGACACAGTTACTAAATCATATTGTCCTAGCGCTGTTTCGATAACGTATAATCCTTTTGGATCCGTAAAATCAAGTGCTGTTTGTAAAATTATATTTCTATAGGCTGCTGGAATGGTTCCCAGAGCTCCTACATACTGATACTTAATAAGCCCCGTTTGTAAGTCAATCGTACTAGCAATCGCAGTACCGAAATACAACGAATTGCCTTGCGCATATCCAAGCAAATCATAACCAGGACCATAATCCAACCAGGCAATTCTTCTGTTCATTCCTGTACCTACAGAAACACTATTGTCATTCAAATAGTCTTCTACACCATCCTTAACCCAAGCCGAAAAAGAAATCTGACGATCTGATCTCCAAAAACGCGTTACTGCGGTCTTATCATAATTCATTGGCGTAATTGATTCTGTAATCCTCATATTTAAAGATCCTGAACTTGCCGATAAAAAGCCAGAAGGATCATACTTTACATCTGAAAGACTCACAATACTATCCTTGCCAATCACTATTGGATTAAAAAATCTAACCTCATTTTTGACGACATAAAAATTACTTCCCACATTATCACCGGTCTCTGAGGAAATAAAATTGATACGTTTATTTCCTACATCAATCTTAGCTTCGTAATTTTTTCCACCGATTTCAGTTCTTTTAAAATAGGTATGTATCTGAGACAATTTATCCTGCATAGCACTCGTCTCGTTATAGGTTGATTCCAAATCAACTTTTGATTCTGCCCTAACCAAAATAAGTTTACTTTTATTGAAAGTCCCCTCCAAGACAATTTTATCTTTGGTAGCTGAAATTACTGCAAACTCAAAATCTGCTTCATAACCAGTTCCGACCCCACCTCCTAAAACATTGGGATTGGGATCAGAAAGCTCATGTAATATAGAATAGGTATCAAACAACAATGTCGGGCGTTGCAATGCTTTAAGTCTATAAGAGCTTTCTTCCTCATCAGCCCCGTATTCAGCAGTCATGACTACGCGATTTTTGTCATTAAATTTCATGGTAAAATCTACGGCTATATCAATATTAGTTAGAAGATAGGCCTTCCAACCATATTGAGCACTAGCAAGCGTGGCTTGATACTGAGCGAGACTATCCGCCAATCTGACGTCAACATCATCTAGAACTGGCGAAGTTTTATCTTTCTTACAGCTCGAGAAGGCGAGAATAAATAATATATAAAATAATAAGTACTTTTTCATCTTGTTCTAATTTGCGTTTCTTCTTTCATTACAATGTTCCAAAAACATAAGACGTCGGATCATTTTTATTGATTAAGCCACCAAAGATTCCTTTTGACTGTGGAATGATATCATCTATCCATCTCATTGTAAAAGTCTGATTAGAAAAATAATTAACAATCGGCGACACCGAAGCTTCTATTGCTCTCGCATTTGCATTCGTTGGCTGTGGATTCGTATAAGTCAATTTTAAATCTCCATCTGTATTTGTAATTGTATAACTAAAATCAGCATTATAACCTGCACCAACAGCAACCGTCGGATCCATAAAATTTACACGGAGGATCACTCTATTTGCAGTACTAAAAATTAAGGAAACATTATCGACATATAACCCCATATTTGCCTGCAATGCAGCATTAGATGTATTGAATGCTGTCAAAAATTTAGCGGATAAACCCGACAATTTCTGAGGATTTACTGCAATCGTACTATAAGTTTTTTGCGGTCCTAACAGTTCGCTCAATGCTGGTGTTGGAGAATTAGCCTCTATAGCCTCTTGCGTTTTAATTTGAAGATCTGATAACGTAATTCCCCATTCATTTTTCATATAAGTGGTTACGATCGCCTTCTTCTTTAAAAGTTTATTTCTCGCATCTGTATTTTGCTCATAAATACCTTTTCCATTTCTTTTAATATATTGCCCTTCATAAACAAATAAGTTATTGACGATATTATTATAATAAGCGTCTCCGCCTTCAAGTAGTGTAGATAATGTTTCGACAAAATCATCGTCCTTGTTAGATCTCGCGTAAGGTGTTACAAAACCTTTACCCCAAAAATCAGCTTCATACATAATCTTATCCAAAGCAGCCGTACTGCTATAAGCCCCTCTAAAAATATTGAACCAAGTTGCCGTATAGTCGGAAGGAGTTATTCTCTGGTAGTCAGGCGTTACAGCAATATTCTGGTTCAGGACATGTCCAAACTCATGGTGCATTGTATGTAATATTTGTCGCACTGCAGGTTTGTTATCTGGATCAAATGTATTCAAGTCCAGCAAAACAATTTTCCGTCCAGCTTCAGCTGTACCTAGCGTAATAGTACCATTGCTATTATAGGAAGGGCTTCCAGCCAAAAAGAACTGCTTTTGAGTGTACCTTTTCATAAAATTCTCCCCCTTAATAGCGATATAAGGTTCAATCCAAGTTTTTTTGATAATATCCATCACTGGAATAACCAACCGCTCTTGCACTGGAATTACATTCTTATATATCTCTGGTAGTTCAGATCTATCCCATTTATATTTTACTTCGATATTGTATGGCGTAGTAAAATTCTTGCTTATCCAATCGTCTACCTCTGTCTTGGTCCAAGTATCTCCTCCTAGACCTACAATATCCGATGTCAGCTTGTCTTTATCGTTACATCCGAAAATCAGCGAAGACACAAGCAGTAGAAAAAATATATTTTTAAATTTCTTTTTCATAATTCAATTTTTAAAAGTCGACATTACCTAGGATTAGCTTCAAGTCCAGCAGCAATTGCGTCCTGAGGTATTTGTACCACTCTCCTTGGATCATCTGCACCCAATATAATTTTATTCTTGCCATTAGCACTAACATGTTCGATCGGGATTTTCAATCGGATGATATCAAACCAGCGCATGCCTTCATGCATAAATTCCATTCTTTTAAAAGTTAGAATAGATGATACTAAAGCATCTTTATCTGATGAATTCTGATAAAAGTTTTTCGCTTTTTCTACAGAGAATTTGTCGGCCGTAGCTGAATAATTTATAATACGCTTTGAAAGGTACTTATCAAGATCACTGATTGTCTGTGCACTATTTCCTAGCATCGCATTTGCTTCCGCTCTGTTAAACAAAACTTCTTCAGCGGTAAGTAGTGGCACCATATTATAGGCGTCACCTATAGTTGCATTAATCGATTCCTTTACAAAATGTTCCTTGAATTTGGGAATATTGTAAACCATTTCAGTTCCTCCAAAAATCTTAGTTGCCATGGCCAATTGTTTTCCACTAGGATTATTTGCCGGACTAAATATCCCCAACAAACTAGAACTTAAACCGTAATTATAACCGGCATAACTTCTTCCCCACTCGCTCTGAGATTCCTGGAGCAAAATATTCGCCGCCTCTGTCGAATTCGTATAAATTGCTTGCAATTCGTAATATCCCAACGCATTATAGGTTGTATTCCAGGGACGTAGATCCTCTCCTACCGTCGAACCCGGGTATAGTGCATTGGCGTGTTCAACAACCTTCGCGTATTCTTTTTTGAATAGGTAAAAACGAGTAGCAAAAGCATGCGCCGCCTGTGTCGTGAAATGGTATTTCGGAACTACATATTTGTTGTTTTTAATCAATGGGAGGCCTTCTGTCAAATCTTTTTCAATATTTTCATAAACGCTGGCAACAGTACCACGTGTATAATTGCCTTCGACGACTTTTTGCGGAAGTGTAACATAAGGTATACCGAGGTCCGTTTTAGCAGTCGCTGGATCATAAGCTTTCGCAAAGAATGTTACTAGCATAAAATGAGCATAGGCACGTGCGAGCAAGGCTTCACCTCTGCTGGCAGCATATTCTTCTGTATTACCCGCTTTATCTATGGCCTCAAGTGCATAGTTTGCTGCTGCTATCGCTTTATAACAAGCATTCCAATAATATGGTGGCGTATCTATGTCAGTTGGATCTACTTGATCGACGTAATTCCAAGCAGATGAATTGGGCAATTCTCGTGTTGTTCCACCTTTATCTCCAGCATTATCACTCATCGACTCTGCCATAGTAATATAATTACCATGTGGATAAGCATTTGCTAATAATTCTGCTACTTTAACAGCATTATTTAGTTCAGTACGATCATCGGGTTGATGTTCCAGAAATTTATTACAACTTGTTGCAACAAATAAGCTAGACAACGCCATATATAGAATTAAATTTCTTCTTTTCATTTTAACATTATTTATTAAAATCCAACTTTTAAAGACAAAGTATACTGCTTAGGTATTGGTAGAGCAACTCCTCCTGATGCAAAAAACTCCGGGTCTTGGCCTTTTAGTTTTTTATCCGAATAAATCAACCAGAAGTTATTCGCAGTTATACCAATCGAAGCGTGATTTGCTTTGAGAGATTTGAGAAAATTGGATGGTAGCGTGTACGCTAATGCCAATTGTTTTAACCTAACGAAACCTCCATCAGCAACTCTCACAGTAGAATAATTGTAGGTATTGTAAGGGTACTGCCCACTAATCGTATTGGCAGCCTCAACATCTAAAATAGATGGAATATTCGTTATGGTTTCGTCTCCCGGCATCGTCCATCGATCCTTAAATTCATTTGGCATCGCATCTAAATCAGAATAGGATGTAGCGAATGACGGATTTAACCTAATTTTATTGCCCGCTGAAAACGTAAATAATGCATTTAATGTAAATCCTTTATAACTTAATGAATTATAAAAACCTCCAGTTAATTTAGGATCCGTAGGTCCTTCGTATTTCAGATGCTTCGTTTCGAGACTCTGCATATAAACATCAATACCTTTTTCTCCCTTTTCATTGATAAATTCAGGAATACCGGTGTCGTGATTTAACCCCGTAAATTCGATGGAATATAATCCACGATATGGATAACCTTCTTGCGGTCCACCATCAGCCGTTACCAAATTAAAAATAGATTGGGGGCTCGTTAACTTTGTCACTTTGTTTTTATTGTAGCCAAAATTGAAATTGCTTCTCCAGCTGAACGAATCATTCTTGATAATCGGTCCACTCAATGTCACCTCAATACCTTTAGAATTCATATCAGCATAATTGGCTGTAATCAAATATTGGCCTCCTATACCAGAAGTACGCAAGGGACTAATCAAATCAAAACCATTTCGATTATATAGATCAACGGTCAGGTTCAATTTACTTTTGAAGAAACTCATATCGAAACCGAGGTTGGTTTCGTATTGTTTTTCCCAAGTTAGATCCTTATTTTCAATATACTGTATATTCATTACAGATTCTATTTCATCTAAATAAGGTCTTAAGGCACTTCCATTCCGAAGTACTAAAGCTGAATTGGTTGCATTACCAAGACTAGCTGTTAAACCATAGGTACCACGAATCGTTAATTTATTTAAGATATCCTGATTTTGCATGAATGCTTCTTCATCAACATTCCATGCGCCCGAAATATTCCAAGTGGGTAACCATCGTGCTGTCTTCGAACTTCCTAACTGGTTCGATCCATCATAACGACCAGTAAAGTTGATAGAATATTTTCCATCATAGGAATATGCAGCCCGCGTCATGAATGCCGAAAAGCGGTCATACTTATGTCCCATTGAATAATAATTCAGGTTGTTTAATGTCGCCTGTTTTATAATATTCGGATCGATAAATGGCACTCCCCCTTTATCATATTGATACCCGTAACCAATCATACTTCTGGCTTGACGATCAGCAATACGTAACTCTTGGAATGCATAAATATTTACGAGATGCTTTTCATTAAAAGTGTTATCGTACTCAAATGAGTTTCTAACCATATATGATTTTAAGAAATCATCGTTGGTATTATAAAATCCTCCATAAGGAAGTACAACTACTGGTTGTAATTCAGGGTGGGCTGGGTCTCGGTATAGGAAGCGATTATTATCTTGAACATAAGAATCGTAGTCCGCCCTATATGCATTTGCCATATTGGAACTTTCCCTTACTTTATGTTCGTTACCGCTTTTTACGTAGCGCATGGAAGCTAACACATCATATTTAAAATGCTTGGAAAACTTATAATTTGCCCCACCTTGAATTTTTAAATCCAACATACTCAGGTCCAAACTATTGTTATCCAATTCGTCTAAAATATTAAAGTCAGCAAAGTTTCTCGTAAAACTTTCTCTATTCCCATTTTCATCATAGGCCGTCATTGTTCGGCTCGTATTAAGGGCGTAGCTAAAAGGGTTAATATCAAAATCTCTAGAATACTTTCCTTCAACAGGATTACTCACTCTTCCTACTGTGCCGGGAGCTTTTTGATTACGAATGGAACCCGTAGTAATAAAATTAAGTGTTAATTTTTCTGACAGATTAAATAAAGCATTGATATTTGTCGTATAGCGTTGTACTTTATTTCCGACAGCCCATCCATTATCGTTTAAATAACTTGTTGACATGTACAACTGAGATTTATCAGTACCTGATGAAACGCTTACACCATGCTCTTGCATAAATGAGTTTTTGAACAAGACATCAAACCAATCTGTATTAGCAAGCGCGTATCTACTTAAAAATTTGTTTCGAGCTTCAGGCGTGTTTTCGAGCCCAAATTTCCCATTACTTTCATTATATGAATTGATCAAATGATACATTTTGGTATAAACACCACCGTTCTCAGCTCTTGATGCACTAGAGTGATTAAGCCAGCCTTTACGTGCAAGCTCTGAATAAACCGACATTTGATCCGAAGAATTCATGATATTATAATTGTTATATGTCGGTTTCAAAAAGGTTGAAAAATTACCTGTATACGATATTAACGGTTTTCCTATTCTTCCTTTTTTGGTCGTAATAACGACTACGCCGTTCATCGCCCTGGCACCATATTGTGCTGTTGCGGCGGCATCTTTCAAGATATTGAAACTTTCAATGTCATCCGCATTGATTCCAGCGACAGAGGAACCAATCAGTGTATTGACATCACCAGACGATAATTGTTCATTCGATATATTTACAACATCTTCCAAAATAACACCATCAACAACCCATAACGGTTTATTATCCCCTGTAATTGAAGTTGCTCCACGGACACGTATTTTAGGGGCTGCACCAAAAGTTCCAGATACATTTTGTACAGATACCCCCGCCACTCGTCCTTCCAACATCCTACTGACATCGGTAATACCGTCCTGTTTGATATCCGACCCTTTTATTGTAGTCGCGGCTCCAGTAAATAGTTTTCTATTTAAATTTTGATAACCGGTAGAAACAACATCAACTACATCCAACTGTCTTTCATCGGATTCCAATTCAACAGCAATATTACTGCGTCCTCCCACTGCTACTTCTTTCAGTGAATAGCCAATAAATCGTACAATCAAAACAGCATTGGCTGAAGCATTAATCTTAAAATGCCCAGATTCATCTGTCTGAGTTGATATGGAAGATCCCTTCACAGACACAGTGACTCCGCTCAAAACTTTCCCGTTTTGATCCTTAATAGTTCCAGAAACAACCTGTTGTAAAGTATTTATGGTAGAACGATTATCTGCATCACCATTCACTGAGATCGTATTGGCAATAATCTTATAGTCGATATGATTACTGCGCAGAACAGAATTCAATGCTTCTTCTACTGTAGCATTTTTTAAATTCACATTGACCCTGACTTTAGAATCAATATTTTCCCCATAAAATAGCTGCAGATCGGATTGCTTGGAAATTGCATTGAGCGCCTCCTCAATCCGTGCATTTTTCATCTTCAAAGTAACTTTTTGCGCAATGCCGTTGGCTTGAACTCCGGTCACAAAGGCGAAAAGAAGACAGGTACTAATTTTCATAATACGTAAAGGTTTGCAAAACCGAGGGTCATGAGGTATCAGTCGCCACGTTTTGCCAAATGGTAAGTTATTCATACATTTACTCTTTGTGGTTAATTGGGTTTACTTAATTCGCTTTTTAATTTTTTTAAGGCCTTTTTGATCATTCCGGAACAGGGATGCTGCAACATTCCTGTTCTATTTTTTATATGTAAGACCTTAAGGTTAGGTATTATTTCTCTTACATAAGCACTCCTTTTTATTTGTTTTCGACAATTAATTCTTTTCCTTGAAACTCAAATTTCAAATCACAGACGTAAGTCAGCATTTCCAAAACTTCCGATAACTTAACATCACGCTTAAAGTTGCCAGTATACACTTTATCTAATGCAACATCTTTTTTAAATTTAACTTGTATGTCATACCATTTAGAAAGTGTTGAGGCAATTTCAACAATGGTTTCTTTCTTAAAGTAAAACTGATTGTTATGCCATGATAGATCGTGTTCCAAATCTGCCTTTCCTTTCCGAAGCTGTTCTCCTACAAGATTCGCGTATTCCCCGGGCTCCAAAACAACAACATTTCCAGAATGACTCACTTGCACTCTTCCCGAAGACAATGTCGTACGAACATTATTTCCATAAGCATTAATATTGAAATGCGTCCCCAATACCTTCACTTCGTTTCCCCTAGATTCCACAAAAAAAGGACGCCCTGCCTCATGTGCTACCTCAAAATAAGCTTCACCTTCCAAGAACACACGACGCTCATTATCTTTAAATTTTATAGGAAATTTGAGTTGAGAGTTAGCATTAATCCATACGTGAGTACCATCTTCTAGGGTTAGCTTATAAAAATTGCCTTTAGGAACAACCAATGTATTAAATTGGAGAGGAGCTTCCTTTATTGGATTATCTATATTCTTGCCATTATCTTTATTCGCTAAGGCTACTATTTTTTGATCTACTGTTTTGTTTGACTTCTCCAAAGGCATTATTGATCCATCTGCTAGCACCAATAGGGCTCCTGGCTGCGCAGGTGAAATATCTTTTTTTACAGGAGTAGTAGATGCTACTTTGTCAGACACTTTCCCGTCCTGCTGAAATAGATAAAAGAGTGATGCTCCTAATAATACGACGAGAATGGCAGCTACACGAAGAAATTGTCTATAATTTTTCTTTAATCTCCGAGGAGTTTGCTGAATATTACGCCAAGCACCGTCTTCATCCAAATTGGCAAAAAAGTGAAGATCTGTCTCAATATTCTTTGCGTCCCGAAAGCTTTCCATCAAATCATCATTACTCTTGGCAGATTTTCGCCAATGCTCAATAGCATCCCGTTCCGCCATGGTTTCTTGACCACGAAGTAACTTATAAATGAGTCTGGCTATGTAATTGGTATTAGCTTTCATATCTATAGGTAAGAAACCCTATAGATTTGTCGAGGGTGACAAGAAATTAAAATTATTTTAATAAAAAAATAATAATGGGTAGAAATTCGGGGTGCAGTTTTTCCAGCAAGATCTTCATTCCGCGTTGTTTTTGGGTCTTAACAGTATTCACACTAAGCTGAAGTCTTTCTGTAATTTCAAGATTCGACAACCCTTCCAAATAACCCATCTTAAATATTTGCTGACATGAGGTAGGCATTTCGGCAATAATCCGATAGACCTCATTGAGCACTTCGGTATGAATTATCGAGAGTTCAACAGAATGCTCATCTTCCTCATTGAACTTAACTCGAGTCCAATACTTTTCCTTTACCTTTTCATGCCTAAGATGTTTTAAACAAGAAAACCGGACCGCAGTATATAAATAATTTCGCACAAAACTTTCAGATTCATCCATACGCTGCCTTTCCTTAAAGAAAGTAATAAATGCTTCTTGTACCAAATCTTCGGCAATAGAAGATTCCCCTACAAATTTCCACGCAAAGTGACACAAGCTTTTATAATACAATCTAAATAACTTCTCTTCAGGTCCCATAATCCTAACGGGTATAACAAAATTGATTAGCAACAATCGTTGGCGGCTGATAAACTAGTCTACTGTAAATATAGAATTTTTAATTTTTTTTAAACAAAATTTAACATATTTATTACATAAATTACTCATACTACATATTAAAAAAATCTATTTCTCAATAAATTAGAGTCCCCTATTTCATTTTTACAAACATATTTTCCCCTAAAAAATCTGTTCTTAGTCCCAAACAAAATACCCACTTTTATCATTTATATAGAGGGAAAACGGCAAAAAAACATCATTTTTCCGCTTTTTTTACTATATTGTAGACTTTCAAAAAATTAAAACAAAGACTAAATGCTATTTACTGTTCTGTCAGGATTAATAACATCGAGCCTTATTGTTCCATTTGGTCGATTCCTAAAAACCAAATGGGGTTTTATTCTCGCATTCTTACCGGTACTTCTATTTTTATACTTTGCTCAATATATCGTACCTATTGGTCAAGGTTCCTATTTCGTACAATCAACGTCGTGGGTACCCTCCTTAGGCATAAATCTGGATTTTAAATTAGATGGACTATCTCTACTTTTCTCCTTATTGATTACTGGAATCGGGGCTTGTATCTTTTTCTACGCGAATGCCTATCTTAAAGGGCATCGGTATTTCGATCGATTCTTTGGTTACCTCTGTCTTTTTATGTCGGCGATGTTGGGGCTCGTCCTGTCGGACAATATGCTATTACTCTTCATCTTTTGGGAACTGACCTCGATCAGTTCATTTTTTCTAATCGGCTTTAATAATGACAGCAAAGATTCACGCAAAAGCGCATTAACGGCATTATCCATTACAGGTTTCGGAGGCTTTTTTCTGCTGGCAGGTTTTATTTTGCTGGGTAATATTGCCGGCACCTACCATATTACAGCACTCATTGACAAAGTATCAGTCATTCAGCAACACCCGCTGTTCCCCTTGGTCTTCGGCCTGATAGCACTTGGTGCAATTACGAAATCAGCACAATTCCCTTTTCATTTTTGGTTACCTGGTGCCATGAAAGCACCGACGCCGGTATCAGCTTACCTACATTCGGCAACTATGGTCAAAGCGGGAATCTATCTTTTGGCTCGTTTTTCACCAATTCTTGGTGGCAATCCGATCTGGACTTATTCGCTTATGCTTATTGGTGGTTTCACGATGCTTTATGCCGCATTCCATTCGCTTTTCAGAACCGACTTAAAAGGGGTCCTAGCTTATTCAACTATATCTGCCTTAGGTATTTTGGTTTTCTTATTGGGTCTGGGCACAAAGGACGCCATCATTGCAGCCAGTGTTTTTATCCTTGTACATGCTTTATATAAAGCTGCATTATTCTTAATTACGGGGATTATAGACCATGAAACCGGAACAAGAGATCTCACAGTCCTGCGGGGTCTGCACAAGGTTTTGATGCCTGTCGCTATTGCTGGTTTTCTGGCTGCTCTTTCCAGCGCCGGTGTTCCACTTACTTTTGGATTTATTGGAAAGGATCTGATTTACGAAGCAACCTTACACGCCGCCCCAAATCTATTTCTCTATTTGACCATCGCCGCAGTAGCCACCAATATACTCTTGGTATCTGCAGGATTTATGGCCGGCATAAAACCATTTATGGGGAAGTTGCCGGAGCAATTTAGTGCAATCCATATACCCTATAAAGCCATGTGGATCCCACCTCTGCTTTTAGCCGTTCTAGGTGTTGTTTTTGGCTGTATCCCCGGACTTATTGGCGAATGGATTGCCGGACCTACCGCAACAAGCATACTCGCAAAGCCCGAAACGTTTCATTTGAAAATCTGGCATGGATTTAATTTAATTCTGCTCCTAAGTGCAATTACGATTGCTGCTGGTACACTGCTCTATTTCGTCAATCGACCTAGCGATAAGAAATTAGCTTGGATCACAACCTTTAATAAGATTTCTCCTGAAAATATCATCAGGATCTGTGCGCAGGAAATTGTTTTATTTTCTGCCTTCTTCACAAACAAGATGCACAACGGTTATTTGCGTTCGTATTTATTGAAAATTATCTTATTTGCTGAATTGCTGATTGCCTATCAACTGTACCTAGGCGGCCCACTTCATATTAAATGGGATACCCTATCTCCGGTAAGCTTTTATGAAGTTACCACAGTCTGCATTTTGATCGGTGCCATTGTATTGACGATCCGCACTTCATCCCGATTGACAGCCGTGGTCGCTACAAGTGTTGTAGGTTATGCCATATGTCTTATTTTCGTGTTTTACAGTGCACCGGATCTAGCCATGACGCAATTTACCATCGATACCCTAACCGTGGTGCTCTTTGTATTGGTACTCTTTAAACTCCCTTCATTCTTGAATCTAGCAAACCGACGTACCGTCATTCGTGACGCTATCGTCGCTATCATTTTCGGCGTTCTACTGTCCATGGTTGCTCTTCGTGTTCTGCATGAACCAACAACGACAAATATCAGTGATTTCTACGGAGATTATGCTTATGTGCTTGCTAAAGGAAAAAATGTAGTAAACGTATTGCTGGTGGATTTCAGGGGTTTTGACACCATGTTTGAGATCGTCGTATTGAGTATTGCTGCATTAGGGGTATATAGCTTATTGAAATTACGTTTAAAATCCTCAGATAAAGAATAATGATGTTTAACAGCTATCCACTCATGAGCTAAGATCTCATGATGCATAGCTAAATAATAACAGATGAACAGTACAATATTACAAACCGCTACGCGGTATCTATTACCGATACTTTTACTTTTTTCGGTATTCCTCCTGCTAAGAGGACACTATTATCCAGGCGGAGGTTTCGTCGGTGGCCTGGTTGCTTCTATCGCCTTTGTCCTGCATAGTTTTGCCTTTGGCCCTCAAAATACCATGAAATTGATTCAGTACAAACCCCTGTCACTCATCCCTATAGGGTTGGGAATTTCGGCCATAAGTATGTTCTTACCTGCATTTTTTGGCTATCCCGTTATGACGGGGCTTTGGCTTGAAGAGAAAATCCCCGTCATCGGGATGATAGGAACAGCCTTATTTTTTGACCTTGGCGTATACTTTGTTGTCATAGGTGTCGTTCTAACAATTTTATTTACAATTGCTTTAACTACCGAAGAAGAATAATGGAACTGATACTCGTACTATTGATCGGCATCCTTTATGCTGCCGGAATATACCTCATTCTGCGTCGAAGTATGGTGAAATTGTTGTTGGGTATTATGTTGCTTGGCAATGGAACCAACATATTAATCTTCTTATTGGGAAACATTATTAAAGGCAAACCACCCATCATTGGACCCGATCTGAAGGTATTCACCGATATTTATGCGGACCCGATTCCGCAAGCACTTATTTTAACGGCCATCGTGATCAGCTTTGGTCTAACATCCTTTGCCATCGTTTTACTCAAGCGTGTATATGCATTGCTGGGGACAGATGATCTGGATGATTTGAACACGCCTGAGGAAGAAGATATATGATAGATAACCACATTATTGCCACGATTATCGTGCATTTATTTATTGCTATTGTCCAACTGATGTTGTGGCGCAAATCTACTGCACAACGTTTTCTGAGCGTTGGCGGAAGCTTGCTCGCACTCATTCTTGCCTTTAAACTATTCTTCAAGGTTTATGATGGTGGTATTTTGACCATGAATGCAGCCAACTGGAAAGCTCCTTTCGGGATCGTTTTTGTTGCCGATCTATTCAGCAGTACTCTTGTTCTCCTGACTTCTATCGCAGGTCTGGCGGTCTCCATCTTTTCCTGTGTCGGCGTGGGGCGCCAGCGCATCCTCTATGGTTATTTCCCGATCTTTCACTTTTTGATGATGGGACTTAATGGCGCCTTTCTGACAGGTGACATCTTCAACCTATATGTATGGTTTGAAGTTATTATTATCTCTTCTTTTGTGCTCATGACCCTCGGCGGAAGAAAATCCCAACTGGAAGGTGCCGTAAAATATATGGCCATGAATATCCTGGCCTCGACATTTTTTTTAACAGGTATTGGAATACTCTATGGTATTTCGGGCTCATTAAACATGGCGGACCTGGCCCTGCGTATCCCGAAAATACAAAATCAGGCATTAGTAGAAATTACAGCAACATTTTTCCTGATCGGCTTTGGCATTAAATCTGCCGTATTTCCACTCTATTTCTGGTTACCCTCCTCTTATCATACTCCGCCTTCGGCCGTAGCAGCGACATTTGGAGGATTATTGACCAAGGTTGGGATTTACGCCTTATTCAGGGTCTTTTCCTTGCTATTTATCCCCAATCATTTTACCAAGGAACTCCTTATCGTGCTAGCCATATTAACGATTCTGACCGGTGCATTTGGCGCATTGATCAAAACCAATATCCGAAGGTTGTTTTCCTATCTGATCGTTTGTCATATTGGTTTTATGATTGGAGGACTGGGCTTGTATAGCAAATGGGCTTTATTGGGAGCCGTATTCTACCTGATCCATGATATTATGGTGAAAACAAATTTATTCTTGATGGCAGGTGTTATAAGGCAGCTCCGCGGAACCATGGACATGACCAAACTGGGTGGACTTTATGCACAATATCCGAAGATCTCCTTACTTTTCGCCATCGTTCTTTTTTCACTGGTGGGCATCCCCCCTCTCTCGGGATTCTGGCCTAAAATCTATCTATTCAAAGATGCTTTCCAACTGGAAAAATATGCTTTCGCAGGTGCCCTGATTATTGGCAGCTTTATCACCTTGTTTGTCATCGCCAAAATGTGGGCACAGGTATTCTGGAAAGATGCACCCGATCCCGAAATCATTGAGGATAAATTTGCAGGTATGATCGGTTATAAAAGAACAATGCTCATACTTCCCGTCGTTATTTTGGCATCTGCGTCCCTGTATATCGGGCTCAACGCCGAAGCGATTATCCATGTCGCAGATCAGATTGCGACACAATTGTTGGACACATCACCTTACATAAACGCTGTATTAGGAGGGCAGAAATGATATGATAAAACAGTTTTTAATGAACCTTATGCTATCCTTTATTTGGGTCGCACTGACGGGGTCGATGTATTATACTAACTTTCTCTTCGGCTTTATGCTAGGCTTTGGTATTCTCTGGCTGATGAATCGGAATGAGGTGGATCAACGCTACTTTTATCGGGTACCCAAAACATTGAGTTTTATTCTTTTCTTCCTGTGGGAAATGATTGTCGCCAATGTACAGGTGGCCTATGACGTGATAACGCCTAAGTTCTTTATCAAACCAGCGATTGTCAAGTATCCCATGGATGCAAAAACGGATTTAGAAATCAACCTTCTTTCAACCTTTATCTCGTTGACACCCGGCACACTTATCCTCGATGTAAGTGAAGATAAAAAAACACTCTTTATCCATGTGATGTATATGAAGAGCAAGGAGCAGTTTGTTTCTACCCTTAAAAACAATGTTGAACGAAGACTTTTAGAACTTTTAAGATGACTTTAAATAGCTATTTCGATTATGTGATCCTCCCGATCCTGACTATTTCAGTCATATTGGCTTTTATTCGGTTATATAAAGGTCCCCAGATATTTGATCGTGTTATTGCCTTAGATCTCATTATCACCATCGGGATCGGCATTATTACCGTTTATAGTATACGAACTTCGCAGGAAGTGTTTCTGGATATTGCCATGATCTTGGCGCTCATCGCGTTTCTAGGTACTATAGCTTTTTCATTTTATTTAGAAAAACAAAGTAAAGATGATTGATATTACTTTAGCCATACTCAGCACCATTGGGGCACTGGCCATACTATTTGCTTCTATTGGCATCTTGCGGATGCCCGATTTTTATTTACGTCTTTCGGTAACTGTCAAAGCGGCAACATTGGGGGTAGGGCTTTTACTCATCTGTGCAGCCATGACCTTCCCGGATGTATCCGTAACGACCAAGGCCATCGCTATTGGATTTTTCCTGATCCTAACGGCTCCAGTTGCAGCACATATGATTGGCAGAGCAGCCTATATCCAACGAGTTAAAACATGGAAGGGAACTACCTTAAATGATCTTGAGAACGAAGGCAAACTGGATTGCCGCAAAGAAGATTTTTAAGAAAAACGTATACGGTTTTTCTTAAACATCTTCTTGTCTTATTTGAACTTCTTGTCTTGATTAGAATATGATACAAACAGGTGCTGGTACAGAAATTTCTTTCCCAGTATCTGTCAACAAACCAGTTTTGGCATCCCGGCTAAACAAAACAATATTATTTGTATATTGATTGGCAACCAAAAGATATTTCCCGTCTGGAGAAAGGTTGAAATTACGAGGTCCTTTACCTTTCACTGAAAGATTGGATATTTTCTTCAGATCTCCGTCCTTCTCAACCGAAAAAGTAGCTATTGTATTTGCATCACCACGATTGGTCGCATACAGAAATTTCCCATCAGCAGACAGCTTAATATCCGCGCCACCGTTATTACCCTTAAAGCCTTCCGGATTGATTTCAAAAGTACTCTGGTACATCCACGCATCACCATCTTTTTTATACGATGCTATTTGACCAGTCATTTCCAGGACGACATACAGGAATTTCTCTTTCTTATCGAATACAATATGTCGTGGACCACCGCCTGCAGGTGTAAAGATGTCTTCAGATTCCTCGGCTAGACTATAGATATTCCCAGCTTTATTCACCGGATATATGGAGATCTCATCCAGCCCAAGATCCTGAACATATAACTTATCTCCTTTATTGGAAAAAAAGGTCGAATGTACATGTGGTTTTTCCTGACGCTGCGGATCAACTCCCTTGCCTTCATGCTGTATCAATCGAGCTCTCTTACTCAAAACACCGTTACTTTCTAAATCAAACAAAGCTGCTGACCCACCCGTGTAATTTGCCACAGCAAGCAGACTTCCTTTCGGGTGCACTTCAACAAAACAAGGTGACTCTCCGCCAGAAGGAAGCGAGTTTAGAAAGGTTAAATGACCATCCTTAAAAGAATAAGCGGAAACACTTCCCTCCTGATTTGGAACTTCATTGACGGCATAAATAAAGTTATTATTTCGCGCCAAAAATGAAGGGTCTTTGCTCTCCTGTGTACTCGACAAGGTTGTTTCACCTGTTTTAACGTCAAAATTATAGATATAGATACCTTTACTTTCAGTTTTGCTGGTATACGTCCCCACAAACATAGGAATCTGCTGAGCAAAACTAGCAAGTGGTAAAATTGTCATCAAATAAATAAATGCTTTTTTCATTGAAATTATTTTATAAGTGTTGATACTCACCCCAGCCATTTTATACGCGTAAATATCGGCAATAGACTTGTTAAATTTGGTTAAAACCGTCCTTTCTTATAGGCAAATGCGTATTTTAGCGCATCAATTTTAACAATTCCAAAATCGCCAATTTTAAATATTGGGAATACAAAAATATTGTTAAATAAAAGTACGAATAATTCATATAATCTGATAATTTTGTGCTGTTGTTCAAAAAAGTATATATTGGACAGAATTACGACTCATATGGGCAAGGGCTTGTGTCTTTAATCATGAGTAAATCATAAACAAAAAAGAGTGAACCGAACGAAGTGAGCTCACGAATACCTTAGAGTACGAAGGTAATGAGTAAACGAACTCATTTAAAACAAAATGAGGAACACTCATTAATATCATAAATAATTTATACGGATGAAAAAAACCATTTATATATTGTTTTTATTGCTGTTTGCATCAATTCAAGCCAGTCTTGCGCAACGTCAGGTTATTGATCGCGTTGTTGCAACGGTCGGATCGGGCATTATCTTACAGTCCGACGTGGATATGCAATATTCACAATGGTTGGCGCAAGGAAACAAACCTAATGAAAAATTTAAATGTGGCGTACTTGAGCAATTAATTATTCAAAAACTGCTTTCCCAACAGGCGGTCATCGACTCTATCGATGTTACTGAAACTGAAGTTGATGACAACCTTAATTCCCGTTTGCGCCATATGTCCCAACAGGCGGGTGGACAAGAACGTCTTGAGAAATTCCTCAACCGCTCTCTTCTACAATATAAGGAAGAAATGCGTCCAAGTGTTTTTGAGCAATTGAAAGCAAATAAGATGCAACAAAATATTGTTCAAAAAGTCGATGTGACACCATTAGAGGTCAAACGTTATTTTGAAGGTCTAAACCAAGACAGCCTTCCTTATTTTAATACTGAAGTGGAAATTGGTGAGATTGTTATGATGCCCAAATTGACAGATGCAGAGAAAAAAGAACAACGGGAGAAAATTGAAGGTATTCGCAAGCAGATTGTAGATGGCTCTGACTTTGGCACAATGGCTCGTCTATATTCCCAGGATCCGGGATCCGCTCCTTATGGTGGTGATTTAGGTTTTGGCACACGTGACAATTATGTAAAAGAATTCTCCGCGATGGCCTTTAAATTAAAACCGGGAGAACTTTCACCTATTGTAGAATCCAAATATGGCTTCCATATCATACAAGTACTCGAAAGACGTGGTGAAGAGGTACACACTCGCCATATCCTGATGAAGATCAATCCTGGTCCAGCCGCATTGGAACGGACAAAAAATAAACTGGACAGTATCTATAAATTGGTGGTTGACAAAAAATTGGATTTTTATCACGCCGCTACAAGTTACTCGGATGCAGAAGAAAGTAAATTTAATGGTGGTATGATCCTAAATCAAGAGGGGTCAAGCCGTACCACTGTGATTCCTATGGATGGATTGGAGAAATCAGTCTTTACAGCGATTGACCAGCTAAAACCTGGCGAGTATTCTAAACCGGAGCAATTTACGGACAAAATGGGCGATGTTGGCTACCGTTTCAATTACCTGAAAACACGTATCCCGCCACATAAAGCAAATTTGGACGAAGATTTCACAAAGATTAAAGAGGCTGCCAAACAAGATAAAATCAATCGCAATCTAAGTAAATGGTTTGACGATAAATCGAAAACAACATTTATCAATATCAGTGACGAATTTGGTTCTTGCGATGAATTGAAAAAATGGAAAAAACAATAAGCGTACAACGCTAATCAAATAAAAAGGGCTTGAATAAAATATTCAAGCCCTTTTTATTTTACAGTTGTCGTTTATTATTTCTCAAACATCATCTCAATCAGAATATTCCAATTGGCCTTCTTCACATCATCTTTCGCCAATTCGCTCAGTTGCCAGATACGGATATAATTATACTTCACAACTTTATCCTTTTGCCTTACTGTTGCAGTTCCTTTTGTATACGCAAAATCACCACTGTAAGAACGTTTTACCTCTTCAGGAACTGTTTCTATCGTCATCCGTTGTTTTTTGAGATAAGCCATCATTGTTGCCTTTCCTTCCATCGGACTGGTCCACGGGAACAAAAACCGGACATCCTCGCTTAAAAACTCCTTATATGCGGTTGGGTTGTCTGCTTTCAATACGGTTGACATCAATTTGTCCGTTTCCAAGACAATATCTTCGCGCTGATTTAAACGCACTTTAGAGCGATGTTTCAAATACCAGGAATCGGTAGGTTCGATATATTCAAGATCAAAATCCCCATCCTTTCCATTATTTTCCACTTCGGCACGAATATCAACCAACCACTTGCCCTTTTTATTCCGCTTCCATACGGTCAGATATTCTCCATGACGCAATCGAGCACCTACTTTTTGAAAATCCATGGAGCCCGAAGTAACACCAAATTCCTGACTCTTAGCAATCAGTGCAAATGTAGGCTGCCAATTCAAAACATCGGGAATATTTGGTCTATTATTGAGGTAGTTATAAGCATTTACCGCCGATGGAACATAAAACGTAGATTCCTTATCAATGATCGATAAAAATGCCTGATGCGGCGTAGACGCTTTCGACAATGCAGCAGCGTCCTTATCGGCCTGTAATAGGCTTCCAACTTTCTCGGGTATCTGTGCATATAGTGTCGTACCAGCGACACTCATCAATGCGACGACGGATAGCCTATTCCAAAAATTCATATGCAAATGATCTTTCTTTCCTCTTTTTATAAATTCGATTTTCTTATCTATCAAATCTTATTCCAAAGTGTTCCTTCTTTGCTATCTTTTAACTGAATTCCAATAGAATTAAGCTCATCACGGATACGATCTGAAGTCACGAAGTCTTTATTTGCCTTCGCTTCATTACGTAATTTAATAACCAGATTCATAACGTCATCGATATCATCAGATGCGGAAGTCTGATCGTTTCTGAGCCCTAAGATATCCTCAACAAATTCTTTCATGAATATTTTAAGGTCTACTAATCCCTCTTCCGTTACCTTCGCCTTACCATCATAAATTGAGTTGATGATACGTACAATTTCAAACAATTCGGCAATGAGCACAGGACTATTGAAATCATCATCCATAGCAGCATAACATTTACGGCGGATTTCAGCTAAATTGAATGAATCAGCGCCTTTCGATACCTTCAATTTATCCAAAAGGCCGATGGCTGTCATAAGACGTTTATACCCCTTATCGGCCGCATCCAATGCCTCATTGGAGAAATCCAACGTACTTCTATAATGTGCTTGTAACATGAAGAAGCGTACAGCCATTGGCGAATAACCTCTATTCAATAGTGGATGATTTCCTGTAAAAAGCTCTCCCGGCAAAAATCCATTTCCTGCGGATTTGGACATCCGGGCACCGTTTACAGTCAACATATTGGTATGCATCCAGTATTTGGCAGGGCTTGTATGGTTACACGCCTCGGACTGTGCAATTTCGTTAGTATGGTGTGTAGCTGCCAGATCCATTCCACCACCATGAATATCAAATTGATCACCTAAGTATTTTCTGCTCATGGCCGAACATTCAATATGCCATCCTGGAAATCCAACACTCCATGGAGCTGGCCAGCGCATAATCGTTTCAGGTTTTGCTTTAATCCATAAAGCAAAATCTAAACGGCCCTTTTTCTCGTCCTGACCACTCAATTCGCGGGTATTGTTGAGCATATCTTCCAATTTTCGATTGGTTAATATTGTATAGTCGTATTTCTCAACATACTTCTCAACGTCAAAATAGACGGTACCATTCCTTTCATAAGCGTAGCCATTCTCCACAATTTGTTCAATCATTTCGATCTGCTCGGAAATATGTCCCGTCGCCGTAGGCTCTATACTAGGAGGCAGCGTATTGAAAAGACGCAACACATCGTGGAAACCTATGGTATATTTCTGAACGATTTCCATCGGCTCCAATTGCTCCAATTTTGCTTTTTTTGCAAATTTGTCATCTCCTTCGTCGCGATCGCCCTCTAAATGCCCTGCATCTGTAATATTGCGTACATAACGCACTTTATAACCAAGATGGCGAAGGTATCTAAAAATCAGATCAAAAGATACAAACGTCCGGCAGTTTCCCAAATGCACATCGCTGTATACTGTAGGTCCACAGACGTACATGCCAACGAGATTGGGATGAATAGGTTCGAATTTTTCTTTTGTTCGCGAAAGCGTATTGTATAAAAAGAGATTATGGTCCATGTTTAATCGCTACTTGAAAATCTATTTCTGTCTAAAATATATTTGAATTGGCACACCTGTAAAGTCAAAGTTTTCACGCAATTTATTCTCTATAAAGCGTTTATATGGATCTTTGATGTATTGTGGCAGATTACAAAAGAATGCAAACATCGGTGTCCGTCCAGGCAACTGCGTCGCATATTTAATTTTGATATATTTTCCTTTTAAGGATGGCGGTGGATAGTTTTCGATAATATCCAACATCACTTCATTCAACTTGGACGTAGGGATTTTCTTTGTCTTGTTGGCGTATACTTTATCGGCAACTTCCAATACCTTAAGAACACGTTGTTTTTCGGTGACAGAAGTAAAGATAATAGGCACATCTGTAAATGGTGCTATTTTTTCTTTGATGCGATCTTCAAAGGCCTTCATTGTTTTATTGTCCTTTTCGATCAAATCCCATTTATTGACAACAATCACGATACCTTTACGGTTCTTCTCCGCTAAGTTGAAGATATTCACGTCTTGCGCTTCCAATCCATCTTGTGCATCTAGCATTAAAATCGTCACATCAGAATCTTCCAATGCTTTGATGGTACGCATCACTGAATAAAACTCGATATCTTCATTTACTTTAGACTTACGGCGAAGACCTGCAGTATCGATCAATAAAAAGTTATGTCCATATTGATTGTAATGTATACGGATTGAATCACGTGTTGTCCCTGCCATTGGCGTTACAATATTGCGATCTTTGCCGATCAATGCATTTGTCAAGGAGGATTTACCCACATTCGGGCGGCCTACGATGGTATATTTAGGTAAGGATTCTTCTTCTTCCTCTTCCACTTCGAAATGAGAAACAACAGCATCCAACAATTCCCCTGTACCCGATCCTGTAGCCGATGAGATATTGAAGACCTCACCTAAACCAAAGGCATAAAACTCTGCCGATTCATGGTGCAATTTAGCGTGATCGACTTTATTGGCCACTACATACACAGGTTTGGAGCTCCTTCTCAGAATATCAGCGATTTCGTCATCCAAGTCGGTAATGCCAGTTGTGACATCCACCATGAATATAACGACCGAAGCCTCTTCAATAGCGATATAGACCTGATCACGAATAGCCTCTTCAAAGATATCATCCGAACCATGTACAAAACCACCTGTATCAATTACTGTAAATTTCTTTCCGATCCACTCGGCTGTTTCATAATGACGGTCGCGCGTCACCCCGCTAAAGTCATCAACAATCGCTTTTCTACTTTCTGTAAGACGATTGAATAAGGTAGATTTACCAACATTTGGACGACCAACAATTGCAACAATATTTGCCATATTTATTTTATTTGATCCACCCACTATCACAGCAGATGGCACTTTTATGCTAAAAATATACTTAAGGGAACAAAGATACGGATTCGAAAGGGATTATGCAGGATAAAACAAAAAAAGCATTACTTCCTAAAAAGTAATGCTTTTGGTTAATCATCTATCAATATAAGTTATGGATTTTGTTTTAAAACACCATGTGTCAATGTAATCTGCTGTTCTGGGATAAAATCAATAATTTCATTGGCTTTTGCATCGACCGTTAAAAAGGAATTTGAATTAGCGATATGTGTACCCGGATATTTTCTATCTAAGGTATACCCATTTCTAAACACGTCAAATTTCCGGTGTCCTTCCCAGGCGAGTTCAAGTTTTCGCTCTGACAATACAACATCAAGAGCCGATTTTCCACCAAGATTAGCTGTTGTCCATAACCCAGCAGTTGGGATTCCTGCGCGTTTACGGATAACGTTCAAATCGTCTAATGCTTGTTGTGTTCGACCTATTTTTGCATTCGCTTCTGCGCGAATCAAATATATTTCCGCAAGTCTGGATATCACAGGAGACCAAAGGTGTCCCTGTCCTTCTTGTCCAGAACATTTTAGAATAAAATATTTAAGATACCCGTTACGGTCCTCCAACTTTTTATCTATTAAAATCGTCCTTTTCTTTCCTGCGATTTCAATGAAATATTGGAAAGAACCAGCACCATTAGATTCTTTAATCAACTTATTTTTGCTTCCACCTGAGGTATATGTAAAATCTGTACCTTCTTGTTGAACGACAACACTATTATATTTATAATTATCATCAACATAATAGGCATGTAATTCCTTGTCATTGGCCACAACTGGCTCTACGAAACTATAGCGAATATCTTCGGGATATTTACGTACTTCCTCTAAATAAGATCTGGAAGCATACATTTCGCCCCAACCGGCCCCATTGATTGTTGCATACATCGAACCAATTGTATACCAACCGTTGTCAGAATAATCAACATCCTTTAAAAATTTTATTGCAAAAATCGTCTCAGAGTTGTTCTCAGGTGCAGCAGTAGCAATCTCTGTATATTTGTCTCGGGTTAACAAAGTAAATTTCCCTGAATTAATTACTTTATCAGCATAACTTATAGCTTTCTCGTTCTCCCCCATAAATAAATACACCCGTGCCAACAGAGCCTGAGTAGCATACTCACTCGCATATATGTTTCCTTTATATGACTTAAAGAGCGTTTCAGCTTTCAATAGGTCCGAAACGATTTGCTGATAAACCTCCTTAACAGTGTTACGAGGCAAGACCTCAAATGGATCTGCATTCAACTTAAGAGGAACCGCTAAGTTTATCTCTGGATTTTGGTTATATGGGCGTCCAAAAACATTTGTCAAATAAAAATACATCAAGCTTCTGAGATAGAGGTTTTCAGCAATGATTTGATCATTTTTTTCTGAAGTCCCTACTTCCAGTTGACCTAAAATATTATTTGTTCCCGCAATAATTTTATAAGAATTTTCCCAATAACTATTTACTCTGCCATTATTGACAATACGGTTGTAGTTGTAATTATAAAAGAATGCATCAGTCGTAGTCCCGCTCAAAGAAACTTCATCCGAAGGGTACTCGGTAACACGGTGCCAATTCTCCACCCAGCTTTTTAGCGTATGATAGTTTCCAAGGTTTAACGCATCGATCGCTCCTTCTGTATTTTCTATTGATTCGTTTGTCAAATCAGTAAAAGGTTCCTTATCTAGTGAGCAAGAACTTAAGAAGAAAAATATAATTGATGAATATAAAAATTTATGTTTCATGTGATTTAGTTTAAAATGTGAAATTAACACCTGCCGTTACACGTTTTGGTGAGGGGTATTGCGATGTCGAATCTCCAAATAAAGCTGCTTCTGGATCAACTCCGGTAAATTTGGTTGACAACCATAGATTGTCTGCTGCTACGAAAACGTTGACGCTTTTCAACTTAAGTCTCTTCAACAGTTGCGGATTAAAATTATAAGCTAGTGTGACATTTCTCAACCTAAAAAATGACGCATCTTCCAAGTATCTGGACGATGTTTTGTTAGAACCGCTATTATTGTTATACGATGCTACTGGATGTGTTGCATTAGTATTTGACGGACTCCATCTTGACCATCCATCAGCAAGAACCATTTGGTTATAGGAAGGATACGCTCCATCTGAGTCAAACAATTCACGACCTCCGTTGTAGGCATAGGCTCCATGTAAATAAGAGAAAGTAGCCGTCAATGAAATTCCTTTATATAAAAAGCTTGTATTGATACCACCCTGGTACTTTGGTGTAGAAGTACCTACAAATTGTAATGTTGCTTTATTGTAATTGGATGTGGTAGAAATCTCACCTGTTTCAGCATTGACAACTTCCCACAATGGTGCGCCATTGTTCTCATCTACACCGGACCACTTACGCATATACCATGAATCGATATCTCTTCCTTCGGAATAGCGCTTATTACCTGCAGGAACGTCAGTACCATCTTTTAATTGCTTAACCCTATTCCTGTTTGCCGCCCAATTGGCACCCACATTCCATTGCAGTGGGCTTTCCGGATCTAATACCCGAGCATTAATCGCCAATTCCAGACCTTTATTGTTGATGGAGCCTATGTTGTACCAGTAACCATCCCACCCAGCTGTTGCCGGAAATTTCACATAGGAAAGTAAACCATCTGTGTTTTTATTATACGCATCGACAGTTAAATCGATTCGGTTGAGAAAACCCAACTCCAAACCTAAATTCACATCTCTCGATTTCTCCCAGCTTACATTTCTATTATTGTATTGATTTGGAATAGCAGCAGGCTCTCCGTTATATTGTCCATTTAGGCCATACAGCGAATAGGATGCGTAGAGCGATGTTGGCGTATTACCAACTTCTCCATAGGAAGCTCTCAGTCTCGCCAAATTGATCATATCGACATGAAAGAAATCTTCTTTGTTAATATTCCACGCTCCACTGACTGCGAAGAATCCGCCATAACGGTTATTGGCACCAAATCGTGAAGCTCCATCTAAACGATAAGATCCTTGGAAATTATAACGTTCATCATATTTGTAATTAACCTGAACAAGACCGGACTGAAAGGCATAATCATTTTTTGTACCAGACTGTGACAAAAAGTTAGCGGCGTTATCAACAATTGTCGACCCAGCTGAAATACCTTTTCCAGCGGCACCTACACTTGTATAGACATAATCCGAATATTCGTATGCAGCGAGTGCCGAAACTTCGTGTTTACCAAAGTTTTCCTTGTACTTCAACATTTGATTAAAAAATCGAGTGATACGTTTATCAGAAAACTGAGACACTGAACCTTTATTTTCCAACCCCGAATTTGATTTCGGATCCGTATATGACATGGTCGTTTGATTATAGTAGGTCAAACTATTCATAGATTCGAATGTAAACTTATCCGATATTCTCAATGAAAAATCTAAATTTGACTGCACATCAAATGTCTGTCCCTCTCCATAATTATACTGAAGGTCATACAGATAATTATTATTATCTCTCCCGTACCAACCTACATTGTCTAGTTTTGTATTCTTTAAAGAACCATCTGCATAGAATGGTGTATCCCAAGGCATATTGAGGTACATGTCATATATGGAATGTTGACGATCTTTATAACTGGTGTACGATGCGTTTAACTTAGGTTTAAAAGTTAAGTTCTTTGTCAGCTTATGCTCAATATTTAGTCTACCTGTAAGTCTATTATAATCATATCCTTTTACAGATCCTTTTTCGTCATAATAATTGCCACTCGCATAAATTGACGTCTCTTCTGTTTTCCCCAAATAGTTGGCACTAAAATCATTAATAGCACCATTTTGAGTACCATTAGCCAACCAGTTAAAATCTGTATTTAAAACGTCCGAAGTAATATTATTGGGTATTGCAGTTTGATTGTTAAATGATTGATATAAATCCCACATTTGCTGTGAATTCATTACCTTAAATTTACCAGGATTGAATTTCGATATTCCAGAAGATAAATTTACTGCAAAAAGATGTTCACCAGGTTTTAATGCTCTTTTCGTCGTTACAACTATTACACCACTAGCACCTCTAGATCCGTATTGTGTAGTTGCAGCAGCATCTTTCAATACAGATACTGACTCAATGTCATTGGGATTGATATTTGGTGTTCCATGCATAATGACACCATCTACCACCCATAATGGACTGATATTAGAATTTATTGAATTCCTTCCCCGAACACGGATATTGGCATTGGCGCCAGGCCTACCTGAACCAGCAACAACGTCCACCCCTGCAATCTTACTTTGCAATAAATTCGAAACATTGGGAGATTTGACATCCTTTAAGGTTTTTTGATCGATTGAAACAACAGATGCCGAAACCTCCGTTTTCTTCTGACGCGAATAACCGGTGACAACAACCTCTTCCAACGCTTCGTCGTTGGATTCTAGATTGATATTAATCGTTTGTCCTGTGACAACAATTTCTTGGGTTTTAAACCCTACACTACTAACTACCAGCAAATCGCCAATCTTAGCATCAATGTTAAACTTTCCTGTCGCATCAGTCGATGTAGATTTGGAAGAACCTTTAACATTGACTGTAGCTCCTGCCAAGGGTCCGTCTGCAGACCGCACTGTTCCGCTCACTTTTTGTTGATAAACCGCGTCATTCAACAAAATATTGTTGTCTGGAAACGTAAGACCATTAGCATTAGCCGAGTTGTGTGTACTTGTAATGAGTAAAGCTAATGATAACAGACTCAACTTGTGATTGTCGAGAATCTTTGAAATCATAATATTTAATAGTTAGTTTAAAAATTGATTAGCGTGCTAATCAAAATTTAGGTACATGAATGCTAAAACTAAAGGATGACGACAGTATATCAAAATTTAGTAGCAACGAAATCGATTGCGCCAATTAAACAAACGATTGCATAAACATCCAATAGCAACAAAAAAATAACCGATCACCATAGCGATGTAATTCATAGTGTATAAACTAAATAGAACCCCTAAAATGATTAAATAAAACGGGCCCCTTCAATCATGAAGGAGCCCGTTTTAGCTTCAAGTTACTGGAATACTAATAACCTTTATTTTGAGTCAACACACCATACGACAAATCGATTTGCCCTTGAGGAATCGGCATCAAATATAACTTATCATTCCAAACACGTTCCTGCGCCAAACCGTTGGACACATTGTAAATATTCTTCATGACATCTGGAGCAGTTTTCCAGCGGCGAATATCATAATAACGAGATCCTTCCAAAACAAGTTCTACTGCACGCTCATTACGTATTAGCTCTCGCAATTTTGCTTGAGAGGCATATACTGTTCGATCGACTTTTGGCATACCTGCTCTAACACGAATTCCATCTAAAGCATCGTAAACAGAGGCATCTGGACCGGATAGCTCATTCTGTGCCTCAGCATAGGTCAACAATATTTCAGCATAACGGATCAGAATAATATTTGCATAGGAATCCACTTGTGCTCTATTTGATGTCGGATCAACCAATTTCCTAAAATTATACCCCGTCTGCGACATATTCGATTTGCCACTTTGCCAAGTAAATACATACCCACCTTCTTCTGTCAATGCATTCCATGGTGCTGTTTCAAACAAAACAGAAGCATAAAAACGCGGATCTCTATTTTTAAACTCTTTTACAAAATCTGATTTATCCGCTTTCGCATAATTTGCGGCCCGAATAGCAGCGGTAATTTTTTCAACTGGTTGACCTGTTTTATAACTTGGATACAAATCAATTAGATTTTGCGTAGGTGTTAGGGAACTCCATCCACCAACACTTCCTTCCATCAAAAGGGTATTGTTGAGCTGTGTTTGTGTCACAGGAATATATTGTCTGTCTAGAATGACTTCACTATTTCCTTCGTTTTCGACCTCAAATAAGCCTTCATAACTTCTTAATCCTAATCTGAATCTAGATTCGTCCGCTGCATTACTAAAGTCAACAAATTGGTTATAGTTATCTTTTTTATCTCTTTCGGATTCGCTACTTACTTTAAACAATGAATAACCTAAGCCCATAACTTCTTTTGCTGTTGAAGCTGCTTTCTCCCAATTGTTTTCGTATAAATAAAGACGGGCTTTCAACGCAAGAGCTGCTCCTTTTGTGATTCTGCCTTTTTCAGACGCATAGGAAGCAGGCAATTTTGTGGATACATCCTGTAATTCATTGTATAAAAATTCTAATACTTCACTCTTCTTATTACGCGGTACATTCGCCTCATTTTTAGACAATACCTTTGTAACTAAAGGGATGTCGCCAAACTTCTCGACCATTGGAACATATAAATATGCCCTGATAAAGCGCACCTCAGCCTTATAACGCTCCTTTAACTCCTCGCTCATCGTCGCCTTATCTACATTTTCCAAAAAATAGTTACAACTACGGATGGCAATATAATCCCAACCTGCATCTAAATCTGTTGCCACAGCTCCAGACGAGATATTGGTTGCCGTACTTTCCCAAGGATACTGTGCATGAACCAAATCCGATGCGCCATCCATATACATCGCATCTGAAAGCTTGGCATAGATCGCATTCGCGGCTAGTTTCACATCGCTTTCAGTCTTCCAATAGTCATCCTCAGCAATTTTATTTACAGGCGTACGGTCCAAAAAATCTTTTGAGCAACTTCCAAATAAAAGTGCTGTGGACATTAGTGAATATAATATACTTCTTTTCATTTCTCTTATCTTAAAAATTAAAACTTAGCTGTCAGACCTATAGAAATCGTCTTAATACCTGGATAACTTGCTCTTCCGGAACCAGTCTCAGGATCATAATCCCCAAGGCGTTTATCAGCCATAAAAGTGAATGGATTTGTTGAAGATGCAAACAAACGCAGCTGAGACATCTTCATATGACTCAATACTTCTTTAGGGAATGTATAACCAACCGTGATTGCACGTATTCTAAAGTAGTTACCACTAAACAACCAGAAATCGGAAGTTTTGTAGTTCTGAGGAGCATCTCCTGTCAATGTAATACGTGGAAATGGCGCATCGGCTTTATTGTTTTCTTCTGACCAGCCGTCAACCCAACTTCTTTTGATATTTGCGCCATTGAAAAACGGCTGAGAAGCTTCATTCTCCAAATAGGTTTTTACCCCACCGACGCCGTAAGTCAGCACATCCAAATCAAAATTCTTGTAGGCCGCACGAACATTAAATCCATAATTGAACCAAGGCACATCATTCCCCAAAATAGTCCGATCTTTAGCATCAACGATTTTATCTCCATTGATATCGACATATTTAATATCCCCAACTTTAGTCGCACCTCCTAAACTGCTCTGATCTGCGTGTTCATCTATTTCACTTTGGGACGTAAATAATCCTGCTGTCTTATAGCCATAATAATCACCTACCGATCCACCTACACGATTAATATAATAGCTATCAACAATTTCATTCACTTCGCCCAAGGAGATAATTTTATTCTTGATCTTTGAGATATTACCCGACAATGAATACGTAAATTCATCGCCTATTTTACCATTATATGTCAATGAGATCTCTATCCCCTTATTTTGGGTAGCGCCCTGATTGTAAAATGGAGAATGTTTTTTATCAAATCCACCAATAAATAATGGTGCTGACTGCAATAAAATATCATCTGTTTTCTTTACAAAATAATCAGCCACTAAATTGAATTTCCCGCCCAAAAACGTTGCGTCAATACCGACATTACTCATCGTTACTTTTTCCCATAAAGCTAAACGATTGGCTCCGTAAAGTTGCTCCAATCCGTCCACCGCAGTCCCATCGAAACTATAAGCAGAGAAACGATCCAACAGGTTATAATAATTTCCGATTGGAACAGCATCTTGATTACCCAATGAACCGTAGGATCCCCGAAGTTTCAACAAGTCAATCCATTTCACATTTTCCATAAAAGATTCCTTATTGACATTCCAGCCAGCAGAAAAGGAAGGGAACGTAGCCTTTCTAACCTCAGGTGCAAAGCGCGATGAGTTGTCCATACGCAAGTTTGCCTCAAACAGATATTTATCTTTATAGGAGTAATTAAATCGTCCAAATACAGAACGTAATGCCCATTCGTCTTGCGTCGTACGATTTGCTAATCCTGTATCATCCGAACTCGGCATTCCTGAGTCACCATTGATAATTGTTGATGCATCATTGGTCACAAAATTTTTCCTACCCAAAAATGCTTCACGATACACATTTGATTCCTGCGATGCGCCAACTGTAACTTTCCCAAAATGATCTCCAAACGTTCGTTCATAATTAACCGTACCCTGCAGTAGGAGTTCCTGACGTTTTCCCCAGTATTCTTTCAGTTCATTAATCGCATTTACGGTAGAAGGCATTGGTTCCTTCGTAATAAAATTTATGACAGGATCAGTACGGTTAATAAAATCAAAGGAGTTGGTATTTGTATACTTTAAGGACATTGACCCATCTATTGACAAGCCTTCAAGTGGTGTCAAGGACGCATTTGCAGCCAATTGTAGATAATTATCTCTGTTGTTCCCTCTACCGCCTTCGGTAATGGCCCGCAGCTGATTATTTTTTGCGATTGTTGCATTTGGTTTTCCATTTGAAATAGAACCCCATGAACCATCAGATTGACGTATTGCCGTAAACGGTAAAGCCCTTCCCATTTCAACCCAGCTAATAGCACTGCCCGTACGATCAAAATCCTGCTTAAGGAAAGACATGTTGGTATTAAAAGTCAATAGGTCCTTAATGACAGTTGTATTCGTATTCAACTTCATATTAACACGATCCTGCTTCCGGCCCGGCACGAGTGATTGTTGATCGAAATAATTTAAACCTAAATAGTAATTCGTTATTTTTCCGGGTGCATTAACATTGAGGCCGAGTTCGCGCTGTGGAGCAGTATGTTTTAGCACTTCATCGTACCAATTATTGTTGGGATAAAGATCTGGTTCAGATTGATTTTTAAATTTTTCGATAACCTCAGGAGTAAAAGTTGCCGTTTTGCCCACATTGAGCATCGCTTTATTATACAGTTCAGCATAAGATACTGCATCTGCATATTCAGGTAAAAACGTCGCACTCTGAAACCCATAATTTGCATTAAACCCTATAACAGCACGTTCTCCGCCGCCACGTTTTGTTGTCACTAAGATAACGCCATTTGCTGCCCGAGACCCGTACAGTGAAGCTGAAGCCGCATCTTTCAATACAGACATACTCGAGATATCATTGGGGCTCAACGCTGAAAATTCAGCACTCGTAGCTGGAATACCATCAATAATAAACATGGGCGATGGAGATCCTAAATTTGATCTACCACGTACAGTTATCGATCCTGCATTAGACGATGCACCAGAAGAACTCCGCCCTACTTCTGCAGGACGGCTCAACACAGTAACACCGGGACTAATTCCCTGTAACGCATTTTGAAGGGAAGTAACGGGACGTTCTGCCAATTGTTTTGGTGTAATTGTAGCTACAGAACCTGTCATATTCACTTTCTTTTGTGTTCCGTATGCGACAACAACAACCTCCTCCAGCGTCTCATTATCAGACACCAAATTGATATTTACAACCGAACTCGTAACGGTGATTTCCTGTGATTTATAACCGATGCTATTGATTAATAGAACGTCTCCATTTTTAGCATCAATACTAAATTGCCCATCGCCGTCAGATGACGTGGACTTAGCAGTCCCTTTAACACGAATGGTGACACCTGCTTTGGGGCCGTCTGTAGCTGAAATTTTACCTGTTACTTTCTGTTGAAATAGCACATTGTTGAACAAAGCGCCGTTTTCCGAGAAATTGAAACTGCTCGCATTAGCCAAGTTATTTGTACTCCCAACGAGTAAGGCTAAAGACAATAAGCTCAATTTTTGATTACCAAGAATCTTTGAAATGATCATATCTAATAGTTAGTTTAAAAATTGATTAGCGTTCTAATCAAAATTTAGGTAAATGAAAGCTAAAACTAGAAGAAGATAGGAGTATATCAAAATATGGAAACAACGAAATCGATTGCGTAAACTAGACAAACGATTGCACAAACACACATTTTACAGTGCAATCCAATATCAAAAAATTAGAACGATTAAATAACAGCAAAAGACAGTTTTGTAATTTTCTATGTTCATGATTGTGCTCATTCAACTTTGCTTGTTTAGCCTAATGTATGATCAAATTGACTCCACTTCCTGTATTAAGACTGGAATAAAACTATTTTAGCTGGGGTATAACAGGGGGTTAACAGGGATTTACCCCTGTTAACCCCCTGTTATACCCTTGTTAATCCCCTATAAATACCCTGTTAATATAGGAGTTGATATAAATCAAGTGTTAACTTTTGCTTGATCCCCCGTTTTGAAACTGATCCAAAGTACAAGGCATTGTACAGAAAAGTATGACACAAAAAAAGCCAAGATTTTCACCTCGGCTTTTTCTTTTAGTAGCGGGGACCAGACTCGAACTAGTGACCTTCGGGTTATGAGCCCGACGAGCTACCAACTGCTCCACCCCGCAATGTATTTTGAATTTCTTAAAAAGAACCGATCATTGCAATCGGCTCTTTCTTTAGTAGCGGGGACCAGACTCGAACTAGTGACCTTCGGGTTATGAGCCCGACGAGCTACCAACTGCTCCACCCCGCAATGTATTTTAAATTTCTTAAAAGAACCGATCATTGCAATCGGCTCTTTCTTTAGTAGCGGGGACCAGACTCGAACTAGTGACCTTCGGGTTATGAGCCCGACGAGCTACCAACTGCTCCACCCCGCAATATATTTTAAATTTCTTAAAAAGAACCGATCATTGCAATCGGCTCTTTCTTTAGTAGCGGGGACCAGACTCGAACTAGTGACCTTCGGGTTATGAGCCCGACGAGCTACCAACTGCTCCACCCCGCAATGTATTTTGAATTTCTTAAAAAGAACCGATCATTGCAATCGGCTCTTTCTTTAGTAGCGGGGACCAGACTCGAACTAGTGACCTTCGGGTTATGAGCCCGACGAGCTACCAACTGCTCCACCCCGCAATATATTTTTGAACAAAATTGCTTTTTTCTTTTGAAAAAACAAGATTATGATCCTTCCGAATTGGAGTACAAAGATATATTTTGTTTCTTTGTAATCCTAATAAAATTTAGAAAAATGTCACATAAAGCAGGATTCGTAAGTATCATCGGAAAGCCAAATGCTGGTAAGTCCACCCTAATGAACGCTTTAGTGGGTGAAAAAATGTCTATCATTACACCCAAAGCGCAAACGACAAGACACCGCATTATCGGTATTGTAAACGATGAAGACCATCAAATTGTGTTTTCCGACACACCTGGTGTTATCAAACCAAACTATTCTTTGCAGGAATCAATGATGAATTTTGTTCAAGGATCGTTGATCGATGCAGACATTATTTTATTTGTGACAGATATCCACGAAAAATACGATGAGAACGATGTTTTGGAGAAATTGCGCAAAACCAACTCTCCAGTTGCCGTCCTTATCAACAAAATCGATAAATCTTCGGAAGAAGAGGTTAAGGCGAAGATTGAATTCTGGCAGGAAAAATTAAATCCTGACACTATTTTTGCCATTTCAGCAAAATTGAATCATAATGTCGCCGCTGTGATGCAATACATTAAGGACAAACTGCCAATTCACGAAGCCTATTATGAAAAAGATGAATTAACGGATAAATCCATGCGTTTCTTCGTCTCTGAGATGATCCGTGAAAAAGTATTCAAATTATACGACAAGGAGATTCCTTACAGTACAGAAGTAATCGTGACCTCTTACAAAGAGGAAGCAAATATCACCCGTATTGCAGCAGAAATCATTGTAGAGCGCGATTCTCAAAAAAATATTATCATTGGAAAAGCAGGCGCTATGATCAAAAAAGTAGGCACCTATGCACGCCAGGATATTGAAGAGTTTATCGATGGGAAGGTGTTTCTCGAACTTTTCGTTAAGGTAATTCCTGACTGGAGAAGCAAAAAGAATTACCTTAAACGTTTCGGTTACGACGATTAATTCGTATTAAATAATTAGTACGGAGATCTTGGTTGTACAGAACTTCGGTTCACGAACAGGTCTACTTCTAAATCTTTACTTTGCAAAATATTCACGAAGTGCTTTAATCTGTTTCAGATTAAGCACTTTTTTTAGCTCTTCATCTGAAGCTTCTTTCACTTTTTTCACCGATTTAAATTCGGTCAATACTTTCTCAACCGTTGTTTTACCTATGCCCTGAACATTTTCCAGCTCCGAAACGAAGGTTTTCCTACTCCTTTGATTACGGTGGAAAGTAATTCCGAAGCGGTGTGCCTCATCCCGAAGATGCTGAATAACCTTTAAAGTCTCTGATTTTTTATCTAAATAAAGTGGATATTGATCACCTGGATAGAAAAGCTCCTCCAGTCTTTTGGCAATACCGATGACGGTTACTTTTCGCTCTATCCCCAACAAGCGAAGACTCTTTAAGGCTGCGCCTAACTGTCCTTTTCCACCATCGATAATGATCAATTGCGGCAAAGGTTGATCTTCATCCAATAATCGTCTATAGCGTCTAAAAACAGCCTCCTCCATCGTGGCAAAATCATTGGGTCCCTCCACTGTTTTCACATTAAAGTGGCGATAATCTTTCTTCGAAGGTTTTGCGTCCTTAAACACAACAATAGCCGATACGGGATAATTTCCCTGAATATTCGAGTTATCGAAACATTCAATATGCTGTGGCAGCACATTCATGCGCAGATCTTTTTGCATCTGCTTTAAGATGCGCTCCGTCCGGATATCGGGATTAAGCTTTTCATATTGCAACAGCCGCTCTTTTCTGAAAAATGCCACATTCTTTTGGGAAAGCTCCAGCAATTTTTTCTTTTCGCCCAGCTTCGGAATCGTAAATCGAATCCGTTCGTTCTCTTCAATATCCAATTCAAAAGGTACGATAATTTCCCGTGAAAGGCTTTTGAAGCGCTCCCGAATCTCCGGTATCGCCAAGGCCAGAAGCTCCTGTTCACTCTCGTCCAAACGCCTTTTCATTTCGAGGGTCTGTGTCTGAATAATAACACCATTCATAACCTTCAGGTAATTGACAAAAGCATAACCCTCATCTGAAGCAATGCTAAACACATCCACATTTGTAATGGATGAGTTTACAACTGTAGACTTGCTCTGGTAATTGTCCAGCTTATCCAGCTTCGCCTTAATTAACTGCGCTCTTTCAAAATCCAAAGCTGCTGCTGCTGTAGCAATACTCTCTTTTAAACGATTGGTCACCACAGCAATCTTTCCGTTCAGAATATCTTTGATATCACTCAGGTTCTGATCGTAGTCGTCTTCGGACTGATACCCTTCACAGGGCCCCTTACAATTTCCAATTTGGTATTCAAGACAGATCTTAAACTTCCCCTTCCGTATATTTTCCTGTGTGAGAGCCAAATTGCAGGTACGGAGGGGAAACAATTCACGGATCAGATCCAATACAATATGCATCATCCCCACCGAAGGATAGGGACCATAATAGCGGGACCCATCCTTGATATATTGTCTGGTCCAAAAAACACGCGGAAAAGGTTCATTCTTGATGACAATCCATGGATAGGTTTTATCGTCCTTCAACAGAACATTATACTTGGGTTTGTGTTTCTTGATTAATGAATTCTCAAGCAGCCAAGCATCAATCTCTGTATCAACTATAGTAAAAGATATACGGTTAATCTTCCGCACCAAAACACGGGTTTTGCCATTCAGCTGATTTTCATTAACGAAATACGAACCGACCCGATTACGCAGATCCTTCGCTTTACCGATATAAATCAGCTCGTTATTTTTATCAAAATACTGATAGACTCCCGGTCGATGTGGTATCTTTTTTAATTCTTCTCTATAATCAAATACGTCCATTACGTTCCAATATCAAACATTTTCAGCAAAAAGGCCAGACAACAAATCTCGAAAAAATTTATTATCTGGCCCAATGGTATTCGTTAAAATAACTTAGAAACCTAAGCGATCATCTTTTAGTTTAGTCGCATCTTTACCGCTTGAATCCGTAGACCCATCTTCGACATCAGAGCCACCACCGCCCCAATACTGATTACAGTCAATGACACGGGTAAGCCCACCCTGCGGTTGCTCAAAATCACCCTTGGTATACTTCAGATTTGAATCTTTATACACTTTCTGCATGTAGTAAGCAAATACGGGCATCGCTGCTGCAGCCCCCTGTCCGTACTCCATCCTGTCGAAACTAATGCCGCGATCTTCTGCACCAGTCCAAACTCCTGTAACCAGTTCTGGTGTGATACCGATAAACCAGGCATCGGAGTTATCATTGGTTGTACCTGTTTTACCTCCGATCGGATTGTTCAGTTTATACATCCACTGAATACGTCTCGCCGTACCCTGGGACACCACCTTTTTCAACATATCAACAATAATGTAAGCTGATTCACTATTCAAGGCTTTTACGACCTTTGGTGCTTTATCATAGATCGGTGTACCATTCTTATCTTCAATCCGTAAGATCGCTGTTGGCTCAATCCAAGTTCCTTGATTCACAAATGCCGAATAAGCACCCACCATATCAAAGACCGACGCTTCATAAGCACCCAATGAGATCGATGGATAATTAGGCACATCACTTGTTATACCCATCCGTTTTGTCAATGCAGCTACTTCCGCAGCGCCCACTTCGTGCACCAAATAGGCTGTCGCATAATTTTGCGAATAGGCCAATGCTTTCGCTAAGGTAATCGGGTTTCCACCTTGTGCATTTCCTCTCGGTGTCCATCCATTATAGGTTTGTTGGTAATTTGGAATACTGTAACATGGTGAATAACCATTGTCAATTGCCACCGCGTACGTAAATGGTTTCGCCGTTGACCCGACTTGACGTGTACCCATTTTTACCTGATCATATTTGAAGTGGTCAAAGTCAATACCTCCAACCCAGGCTTTGATATGTCCAGTCTTCGGCTCCATAGACATCATCGCATTGCGCAACATGAGTTTATTGTACTTAATGGAATCCATTGGCGTCATCATCGTATCAACACTTCCCTTCCATGTAAAAATATTCATCGGAACCTTTACATTGAAGGCCTTTTTGATCTCATCTTCATTTAAGCCCTCTTCTTTCAAAATGCGGTAACGGTCAGAGCGCTTCATTCCACTGATAAGCAGCTTCGCTTTATCGCCTTTAAAAGGATCCCTATTTTTCCATTGCGCGGCAAATTTAGACTGTAGTTGCTTCATCCACTCTTTTTGCGAATCCTCTGCATATTGCTGCATAGACATATTGATCGTCGTATAGATTTTCAATCCATCACGATCGAGGTCATAAGGAGTCCCATCTGGTTTGGTGATGGACAATTTTGCAAATTCTTTTTTGATTTCATCCTTTAATACCGCTCTAAAATATGGTGCCAAACCTTCACCGTAATTTGCGATCTTAAGTTCTAAACCAAGTGGTTTTTCCTTCGCTTTTGTAGCCTCCTCAGCCGAAATAAAATTAGCGGCAACCATATTGTTTAACACCGTATTACGACGAGTACGTGATTTTTCAGGATACCGTACAGGAGAATATGCCCCTGGGCCTTTAAGCATTCCTACCAAAAGGGCTGCTTGGTCAGCTGTCAGTTTATCCGGCGTCGTATTGAAATAAGTCCGCGCAGCGGATTTGATTCCGTAGGTATTATAAGCACCAAAGTCTACCGTGTTAAAATACATGGTAATAATCTCATCTTTGGTATAATTCCTTTCCAAGCGAACAGCTGTAATCCATTCCTGAAACTTTTGGATGACACGCTTTAAAAAATTCTTTTGCCGCCCATCCGAAAATAGATTAAGCGCCAGCTGTTGTGTAATTGTACTCCCCCCCTGTTTGTTACCGGTCAAGGTATGAAAGATAACAGTAAATGTACGTGAGTAGTCTATCCCAGAGTGATCATAAAAGCGTTTATCCTCTGTCGAAACCAATGCTTTGACCAAATAAGGCGACAATTCACTGTACTTTACGTTGGAACGGTTTTGGACATAATAAGTTCCCAATACCTTATGATCTTCCGTGATAACTTCAGAAGCTAAATTACTTTTGGGATTTTCCAAATCACTGAAGGAAGGTAATTTTCCAAATACTCCAAGACGTATACTCAATATAAAGAGGAAACCTATCGCGACGATGCCGACGATAATTTTCCAAAAATTGAACGTATATCGCTTGACATCAGCCTCAGTAAGTTGATTTTTTTTTGATACTCGTTTCATCTATTTACTAAATTTCAGACGTAAATATTATTCATTTTAAAGACCGCAATGAGTAGCCCATTTTTCCATTCACAAGTGTATTTTGTAAACTTGGATACTACATTATTTTGATCTTTAAAGACTTCAATTAAGACATTAATGCTCACTCTATCAGATAGTGTGCCAAGAATCCCTACTTTGGCAAAGGTATTACTAATTGGGCCAAAAGCAAGAATTTAAACGTGAAAATATTGAGGCGAACTACGCGCGTTCAATCAAGCAAACCGCATAGGCAACCACCCCTTCCTGACGACCGATAAATCCCATCGTTTCATTTGTTGTTGCTTTAATAGAGATGTCGTCGATATCCAAACCCGTTGCTTCAGCCAGTTTAACTTTCATTTGTGGAATATAGGGTTTGATCTTAGGAGCTTCCAGACACAGCATCGCATCAATATTGCCAAGCGTGTATCCCTTCGCAGCAATCAGCGCCATACATTCTTTTAACAACAATAAACTACTAATGCCTTTCCAGCGCATATCTGTATTTGGAAAGTGGTAGCCAATATCTTCTAAATTGGCGGCACCTAAAATGGCATCACATATCGCATGGACCAACACATCGGCGTCAGAATGCCCAAAGGCCCCAGCATGGTGTTCTAATTGCACTCCACCGACAATAAATGGATGACCTTCTCTGATCTGATGGACATCAAATCCAAATCCTACCTTAATTTTCATTATACTAATTATAGCTATGGTATCTGTTCATATCCTAGAAACATGCCCAAACACGCGATTTATATACAGTAAAATACAGCCAATGTATGCTATTTGATAACCTAGCATAGGTATAGATCGAACCCGATTCATCTTCGCTGAGAGCTCTTGGTACGAACATATAAAAACAATGACAGATTACTGCGAAGATAGCAATTCGCAGCTATATTTTACCGCTGCAAAAGGTTTCTAGCAGGTAACGCAACGAAAATCATTGAAATAAAGGTTCGACCAGATGAAAAATAGACGTATAAAAAAAGGCTATCCTTGAGAATAGCCTTCTTTATATTATTGTCTGTTTGTTTTTCCAAACGCTTCGAAAAGTAAAGCTTAAGCTTCTACTTCTTCGGGCGCAAACTGATCATATACTTCTCCAAAAGCATCGTAGTCCTGATCGCCATTTGGCTCAAAAACCTGAATATCTTTGGATCGTGCAAAATCAACTATTTCAGCATTGACATTTTCGTCAGCGACAACCACCATATCGGTAAAATGCAAAGCACCTTTGTAGATAGCCTCATAGCTACCATCACCGTATACCTTTGCATCCTCTGCTTTGAATGAACCCTCGGGTGCCATTTCTGCATACTTAGCTCCTAATGTACCTTTAAATTCTTCGTTGAACAAAGAGTACATCACTTTTGCATCCTTGAATGTAGGATCGTCTTTATAAGTCGTCTTCACGTAAGCCGGTACCAAAGCAGAGAACCATCCATGACAGTGTACCACATCAGGGGACCATCCTAATTTCTTCACAGTTTCCAACGCTCCTTTACAGAAGAACACCGAACGCTCATTATTGTCTGCAAAGAATTCGCCATGCTCATCACTAAAAACTTTTTTACGCTGAAAGTAGTCTTCATTATCCAAGAAATACACCTGCATACGGGCCGCAGGTAATGAAGCAACTTTAATAATTAGCGGATTATCATTATTATCCACAACAATGTTCAAGCCTGAAAGACGAATAACCTCATGTAATCTATTTCGACGCTCATTGATATTCCCAAAACGCGGCATTAAGATCCGGATCTCAAAACCCTTTTCTTGCATCGCTTGCGGAAGTTGACGTGTAATTTCAGAAATTTTAGTTAATTCGAGGAAAGGCGACATCTCGTGAGTAATAAACAATATCTTCGTTTTTGCCATCTCCAGTTATTTTTATTTATTATTTTCGAACAGTAAAATCGGTCTACAAAGGTACGAAAAAAATACTTACTATGCAATTTACTATTAATCATCGTTTTATATTCCCAAAATATTATGCACCTTTGCCAACAAAAAACTAAATAGCAAAGTGGAAATTTTCAAAACGAAAGCATCTCTCCAAGCATACCTGCAAGAAGCCCGATCAACAGGTCAAAAAATCGCCTTAATTCCTACAATGGGCGCACTACATGAAGGACATTTATCCTTATTAAATTATGCAAAACCAATCAGTGATATTCGTGTTTGCAGCATTTTTGTCAACCCCACACAATTTAACGATCCGAAAGATCTCGAAAAATATCCACGGCCCATCGAAAACGACATCAGATTACTGGAATCCGTCGATTGCGACATCCTTTTCTTACCGAGCGTTGATGAAATGTACCCCGATAAAAATGAGGTCTGGCACCTCGACCTCGGCGAACTGGACCAAATTTGGGAAGGTGAAAAACGCCCCGGGCATTTCCAAGGTGTCACCCAGGTGGTCTATAAATTATTTACATTGGTACAACCGGATATTGCTTGTTTCGGGCAAAAAGATTTTCAGCAGGTCATGGTCATCAAACGCATGATAGCAATGAAGGATCTCCCGATTCAATTGGCAATATGTCCTATTATTAGAGATCAAGATGGCCTGGCACTGAGCTCTAGAAACGCGCGCTTAAGCGAAGCTGGAAAAAGAACAGCTCTGGCACTCTCCCGTTCGCTACAACACGTAAAAGATCATATACATGACCCTATCCTGCTAAAGGATATAAAAGACAAAGCCCTGCAGATTTTAACAGACACTGATGGACTTAGCGTTGAATACTTTGCAATCTGTGAAAGTTCTTCTTTAAAGGAGGTCAATCACATCGATTTCAACAAGCAGCATGTCGCACTTGTCACAGCCTGGGTCGAAGGAGTGCGTTTGATTGATAATATGATTCTGAATAATTTGTCAAATTAATTGACAAATCTTTCAAATTCAGCAGAAAGCCCTACCTTTGCGCCATGGTAATAGAAGTAATGAAATCCAAGATTCACCGCGTTAAAGTCACACAAGCGGAATTGAATTATGTGGGTAGTATCACAATAGATGAAGATTTGATGGATGCCGCAAATATCATCGCTAACGAGAAAGTTCAAATCGTAAACAACAATAATGGAGCCCGTCTTGAAACATACGTCATCCCCGGTCAACGTGGATCAGGTATTATCTGTTTGAATGGTGCTGCGGCTCGCCTAGTTCAAGTTGGCGATATCGTCATCATTATTTCCTACGCAAACATGGACTTTGAGGAAGCCAAACAGTTCAAACCTTCGGTTGTATTTCCAGACGATAACAATCATCTGATTAAATAATCGAGAAAAGATGCAAGCCTAGCGTATTGATACTTCATATTTTTTTAATACGCATTGCATTCCTACTCACAAAATAAAATCGTATTTTTGAAGCGTTACCCTAAAAAGTAACGCTTTTTTATGTACCGAAAAACAACGAAATCCCCGCGTCAGCTTATCGCATTTTGCCAATTGGTATTAATGTCGCTGATTATTATTTCGGGTGTTGTTTTTATGCACAAAGAGGTAAAATCAACCGGTGAAATTGTCATGCACACCCACCCTTATGATTTTACCAAGAAACAAAAGCCACAAGAAACAGATGACCAGATCGAATACCTGAATGTCATCTATCACAATACTTACGTACAGACCGAATTTACCGTCCTTGAACTTCCGGTTCCCCGCGAAGTAAAACAGACACGCTATAGTTCCTTTTGTCCGGAAGCGATTACCTCAACCATTGACTATCACCACTTACGTGGTCCCCCCAGCTTAGCATAAAACTAAAATCAGAGATTTCGAGGACCTGTATCCTAGAATAACAAAACTCGACGCAAAATAAGCAGGCCATACTGCATGCGTCTGGTAACGTAATTCTATTTCTATCGTATGCAATACAGTTATCGGTACACCATCTTTGATTCAATTTCTTATTGGCCTCCTTTTCGAGAATTATCTTTAATGCCAGGGCGACAGCCTTCATTGAACTCCCTCACAATGGTTTCAATGAACTCCTTGGTATAAACAACCTTGCAGCGAAACATTTATTTTCTTGTTTCCTACCAGCGTCCAATACCTTGAACGCCGTTCATAACGGGGAATAGACGATTCTATATGAGGCTTGTATTTTTAAAATTTTTATAAAATTACGATGCTAAAGCAATACACTTTATTGGCCACATTACTGGCTAGTACATCCACTATATATGCCCAGTCAAAACTTGAAGGCTACTTATTCAACAAAAATCATGAGGCGATTCCTTCCGGTACCCTCACGTTAAAAAACAGCAAGCTCGCAACTACATCTGATACCGATGGATACTTTAAGCTGTCTGCAATACCAATGCAAAAAGTAACCTTAAATATATCAGCAGTGGGCTATCGCTCCTTCAGTAAGGTTATCTCTTTAGACACCCTAAAAGCTCCATTACAAATCCAGCTCGATGAAGACAACCTCAATTTGGATGAAGTTGTTGTTTCGGCTACACGCTATGGTGTCAAACGTAAGGACGCGCCTGTGGTTGTCAATGTCATAGGTCCAAAATTATTTAATGCGACACAATCTGTCGCCATGTCGGAAACGTTGAATTATCAGCCGGGTGTACGGGTAGAAAACAATTGCCAGAATTGTGGTTTTTCACAGGTCCGGCTTAATGGTCTCGAAGGCCCCTATTCACAAATATTGATCAATAGTAGGGCCGTATTTTCCGCACTAAATAGCGTATATGGATTAGATCAGATTCCAACAAGTATGATCGATCGTATTGAGGTTGTACGCAGTGGCGGTTCGGCACTATTTGGAGCCAATGCGATCGCTGGAACAATCAATATTATTACAAAAGACCCTGTCGAAAACGATTGGCAAGTCAAATCCACCAACTCACTCATTGGTGGCAAAAGCTGGGATAATACAGTTGATTTTAATACTTCCACCGTTTCGGAAGATCTCAAAAGAGGAGCCACATTCTACGGTATGCACCGTAATCGGGAAGCTTATGATGCCAATGGCGATGGTTTTTCGGAAATAACCAAACTCCGTAACACCACTTTCGGCACAAAGCTATTTTACAAACCAAGTGATCTTGATAAGATAACTGTTGATTTCAGCACCGTGAATGAGTTCCGTCGCGGTGGCGATCAACTCGATAAAGTACCGCATCTGACGCAAATCACCGAGCAATTGGAGACCAGTTCACTTGTTGGCGGAATCACATACGATCATTATTCCTCAGATTATAAGCAAAAAATATCGCTTTATGGCTCTGTACAGAAAACTGTTCGCGACAGCTACTATGGCGGTCTTGGAGGCGGAACAACACTTGCCGACAGCACATTAGCCGCAAACGCCTATGGAAAAACAAATGATATCGCGCTAGTTGCCGGGGGACAATATACCTACAACTTTGAACGAGATGTATTTACTGCTGGAGTGGAGTTTTCATACAACGATACCCAAGATGAAATACCGGGTTATAAACGTACTATTGATCAGCAGAACAAAGGGCTAGGCAGTTATGCCCAGTATGAATGGAAGCCCTTAAGCAATTTTAAAACTTTAATTGGAGCACGATATGATTATACCTATGTTGACGGCAAGTATAGTCTCGCAGGTATAGACCGAAACTCAGATCAGCGCTTTGGTACTTTTAGCCCACGGTTGACAGTCTTGTATGATATCACAAAAGACCTTCAATTTAGAGGGGGCTACGCTCGCGGCTTCCGCGCACCACAGGCCTTTAATGAGGACATGCACGTCACTTCCATTGGTGGGAACCAAGTATTTGTATTGATCGGTGAAAACCTAAAAACAGAATACTCCAATGCGTATACAGGTTCATTTAGTTACAACAAAAATTTTGGAAATGTACAAACAAGTTTGCTCGTGGAGGGATTCTACACGGATCTAAACAACCAGTTTGTCAACGTCATGGCATCTGAAAAAGATGGATTGATCATCCAGGAAATGCAAAATGGTGAAGGAGCCCGGGTGTATGGTTCCAATATTGAAATCAATATCGCGCCATCCTCCTGGTTTTCCTTCCAAACCGGCGGAACGATCCAGCGCTCACGCTATAAGAAAGACCAACTTATCTATGAGGGAAAAGAAGATGGACAGGATATCCTCACCAAGAAATATGTCCGTACACCCAATATTTATGGCTATATGAACAGTAATCTAAAGGCGACCAAACAATTTGCGATCGATCTGACAGGCGTGTACACTGGAAAAATGATTGTTCCACATATTCAACAGGATGTGATGACGCTTAAAAATGCCAGGGACTTTGTGGAATTAAATCTCCGTCTGGGCTACACTTTTTCAATACATAAGGATTTCAGCATTGAAATCTTCGGTGGGGTACAAAACATGTTCAATGCTTTCCAGAAGGACTTCGACAAGGGAGCGCTCCGTGATTCAGATTATATCTATGGTCCAACACGCCCCCGTACCTACACGTTTGGACTTCGTGTTGGTCATTTTCATTAACATAAATTTGGGATATGAAGCATTTCCAAAGAATATATGTGCTCTTGATCCTATTCTTTTATCCGCTCTGTCATTATGGACAGGAGCGGATAAATTGGATTGATTTTACGCAACTGGATTCACTTTTGGCCATTTCACCACGCGAGACACTGCTCTTTATTCATACAGATTGGTGTAGCTACTGCCGGAAAATGGAACAAGAAATCTTTACAAAAAAGGAGATTGTCCAACTAATTAACAAGCGCTACTATGCCGTTCACTTAGACGCTGAATCTATTCAGGATCTTGCTTTTGACAACAGTATATGGAGGCCCAAAAACAAAAGAAAGAAAACTGGACAATACCACCCGCTAGCATTACAGTTGCTGCAGGGAAGAAATATGATCTTTCCAAGCCTCTTACGGTTAGACGCTGAATTTCGTCTAAAAAGTATACGACAAAAATACCTGAATTCAAAGGAGTTAGCTATTTTCTTAGAATAATTTAACATTTACTTGTAGCGAACTCCTTTATTCCTGCGTTTTGGATTTTATAATTAATACACACTTTAAGAAATTATGAAAAATATCACAAAATTTTTAATGGCGTTTTTGTCTCTGGGCATTCTTTTTACAGCTTGTAATAAAGATAATTTTGATTGGGACGCCTATTACAAACAGCAAGAAGAAGCTGTGAAAAAGGAGAAAGCAAGAATAGACTCATTATATAAAATTCAAGCGCCAATTTTAGAAGCATATGCAAAGCAAAAATGGGGTAATGACGCAATGCGTTCAGACTCTTCCCTTTCAAAAGGAATGTGGTACAAAATTGAATATGCTAAAGAAACCGCTACTCCGTATACCTATGGTATTACGTTAACAAATAACGGCCCTGCGATTACACCATTTGCTGCAACATTTAACTTTCAAGGAGAGTTAATGAACGGAACTGTTTTCGATAAAAATCCTGCTGGAACACCGGCTGTTTATACAAACATTTATAAGGCAATCGGAATTTACAATATAGGATGGATGAGAGCCTTTACACCTCCAGTAATTAAACAAGACGGAAGAGATTACTATCCACATGGCTTACTTCCAAAAGGACTACAAAAAGGAGATAAAATAACTTTCATTGCACCTTCTTATTATACTTTTGATCAAGATGAATATACCAAAGGCAGTGAGAAAGTAACTGTACCTAAAAACACACCTGTTGTATATACGATCGAATTGTTAACTATTGGAGCTGCAACTTCCAACTAAGAAACACAAACAATGCATTCATCAAAGCCATTTTCCTAGTGAGAATGGCTTTTTTGTGACTCCGCGTTTAGAAGTGTAAATTACTGTATCAAAATGTTAATTATTAACGCGAAAACTTTTAACGAAGAAAAAATAATATACATTTGCAAAGCTACTTTCATAAAGAAAATAGCTTTTCCTTGAAAAACCAATAAAAAATACAATGAAAAAACTGTTATCACCACTATTCATGGGAATTGCAGCAATCGCTTTCCTTATTGTCAGCTGTAACAAAAGCGACGATGCTCCTGTTTATGATGCGAGTGCACAATTTAAGACGGATTCTGTAACACTTAAAAATTACGTCAGCCAAAATTACCCTGATGCACAATACAACAGCGAAACAGGAATTTGGTATGAAATTCTATCCGAAGGAACAGGAAATTATGAATATAAAGTGGTAGACACATTGGACGGCAAATACTTAAAATTTAAACCGACTGTAAAATACGTTGGAAAATTATTGAGTGGAAGTGTATTTGATCAAACAGATACTGCCAAAGAATTTGAAATCATCACAAACACAGGATATCAATATCCATTTTACAGCACTATTATTCCTGCATGGACCTTTGCATTTGCTCCGCAAAAAATCGGTGACATGAAATTGGGCGGTATAACGGAAAAAGGCCTACAAAAAGGCAGCAAAATTCATATCATGGCACCTTCGCTATATGGATACCAAAACCAATCTGTGGGAACTATTCCGGCAAACTCCCCATTGGATTTTGTAATTGAAGTAACGGACATCAAATAAAGATATATGAACTACTAAAAAATAGTCTTCATTACATTAATAGGGGGCTAGGATCTACAAATCCTAGCCCCCTTATTATTGCTTTACGAAAAGATAAAAACCTACAAGTTGACTTTTTGATCATTGCTATAATTGCCCAGTTATAAATAATCAAGATAACATCAAAACTGGAACATAGGGGTACCAACTTAAGCCTAAAAGCAATTTTAAATCAATTTTTAGACAGTGCTTGTTCAGTGATTACTCAGTTCACACTGAGTAATCACTGAACAAGCACTGAACGAGCACTGAACAAGCACTGTCAAAAGACCAAACTTGGCCGCCCTTTGATCCTACTTTGTTAGACCTAAAAATTAAAGAGAAAAAATAGCATGAGCTACAATTACCTAACCAAAAATCGCTCTTGTGCGGTAATAGTATGATCCAAATTAGACTTGAAAAAGAATGAAACTTAGCTAAAAAAATAAAAGCTCGAAGTGGGGAACTCCGAGCTTTACCTAACCAATTATTAACCTAAATTATGAAAAGTTCTTTATATATTATTTTAAAATATCTTTCGTTTCTTTTGATATATCAAAGGTACTACACATTGGCGTTCATGTCAAGAAATTTAACAGCATTTAACGTTGTTAAAATTATGTTAAAACATTTTAGCACATCCTTATCCATGTAAATATGCCTCCTTAGCCGATTTGTCGGTTTACACATATAGACCCACCTTCCGCCGAATCTTTTCCGCGCTGGTCCAGCACAATGTTACACTGTTGATATATTGTACTAAGAAGTTTTTACATCCGAAAATAGTTAACGCTTTTATTCCCATCAGTTCAGGCGGAGTATCAAAAAAAAGAAATAAATTTGTACGAAGATCCTACATCTATTGGTATCTCATTTTAGTTAGACGATTAATAGCATATGAAAATAGCTTTAGCACAATTGAATTACCATATCGGTAATTTTGAAGCAAATACTAAAAAAATAATTAGCGCAATCCATCAGGCCAAAGAAGCGACAGCTGATCTTATTATTTTTGCCGAACTCGCAATTGGTGGTTATCCCGCCAAGGATCTTTTGCGGAGTAAGGCATTTAAACGTCAATGCGATGAAGCTATTCATCAAATCGCTGCACATTGTCAGGATATTGCCTGCATCATTGGAGCTCCGGTTAAAAACAGCGATCCTGAAGGCAAAGAACTCTATAATACCGCTGTATTTATTGAGCATGGGGCCGTCCGAAACATTGTTAAGAAAGGCCTTTTGCCCGATTATGATGTATTTGATGAATATCGTTATTTTGAACCCAGCAGACGTTTCGATTGTATCGAATTGAACGGCGTAAAAATTGCGCTAACAATCTGTGAAGATTTATGGGATGACGACGAAGGCGAGAATTCTTACGTTGGCGATCCGATGGAAGAGCTGAGAAAAGAAAACCCAGATCTTCTCGTCAACATTGCGGCCTCCCCTTTTTCCTATACGCATTTTGATGAACGTGTCAAGGTCCTCAGCCAACAGGTAGCAAAGTCTGGCAGACCGCTAATTTATGTCAATCAGATTGGCGCTCACATGGATATTATCTTTGATGGTCGCTCAATCGCTCTGGATAATGAGGGAACAAAAATTGCCGAACTAAAAAGCTTTGAAGAGGATCTTCAATTTGTCACCTATCATCAACAAAATATAACCTCCACTACAGCTTCTTCGAAAGAGTCCATAGCTGAGACGGCTCTTATACATGATGCATTGATCCTTGGGCTTCGTGATTATTTTCAGAAATCCGGTTTCAAAAAAGCCGTTCTAGGCTTGTCCGGTGGATTAGATTCGGCCTTAGTTGCCGCTTTGGCCTGTGAGGCTTTGGGGGCCGATAATGTATTAGCCATACTCATGCCTTCGGTTTACTCTTCTGACCATTCGATAAAAGATGCGATGGACCTCGTCAACAATACAGGGTGCAAACATTATATTGTTCCGATCAAAGATATCGCCAATGCCTACGAACATAGTCTAGCTCCTCTTTTTGAAGGAATGCAACCAGATACGACTGAAGAAAATATTCAAGCGCGCGCGCGTGCGGTAATTTTGATGGCCGTTTCCAATAAATTCGGTAATATCCTACTCAATACATCCAATAAAAGTGAAGCTGCTGTAGGATACGGCACCCTCTATGGGGATATGGCGGGTTCCATCTCCGTGATCGGTGATGTTTACAAATCCAAAGCCTACGATTTAGCACGCTATATCAATCGAGAACGGGAGATCATTCCAGTCAATACCATTGAAAAAGCGCCTTCTGCGGAACTTCGGCCAGATCAAAAAGATTCAGACTCCTTACCGGAATATGAACTATTGGATCAAATCCTCTTTGAACTCATCGAAAATGAGAAGGCAGGATCTGAGGTTGTAGCAATGGGCTTTGAAAAATCGTTAGTAGAAAGGGTATGTAAATTGGTTAATAATGCTGAATTCAAACGTTTTCAAGCGCCTCCTATCTTGCGGGTTAGTCCTAAAGCATTTGGGCCTGGAAGACAGATTCCGCTCGTGGCAAAATATCCCTATTAATTTTACAATTAGGATTAAACCATATTTATAGTTTTTTGTCTAAAGTAATAGATTGTAAAATCAAAAAGGATAAAAGCATCCCGGACGATAAAAAAACAATTGCCATAAAGACCGTCAACTGTAATATTTTTACACTTGAAAGGCATACGGATAAAGAATAAAAACAAATTAGTTAATAAATATAAGTTCCATATAGGCCATGAAAAAGATTCTATTATTTTTGGTGCTTTGCATTGCACTCGCATCATGTTCGTCTTATCAATACAATACCACTCGGGTAGAAAAGATGGATTTTACTCCTTTTAGGACGTATGCTTGGTTACCTCCGGTAGACTCGCTTTCGAAGTCTTATTTTGACAACGATATTGCTAAAGCCAATATCTTGGATGCCGCGAATACTGCGTTGGAAGCAAAGGGCCTACAATATTCCAAAGATAATCCTGATTTATTATTCCGCTATATTACCATTGTCAATAATAAAAGTCGTTTGGTCTATGGCGGCGGTGGTTATTACGGCTGGGGCGGTCCCTGGGGCTGGTATCGTCCATGGTTTTCACCTTATTACTATGGCGGAGGCTATTACCCAGTTGCAAAAGAACGTTATCGTTACGGCCATCTGATTATTGAAGCCATCGATCGTAAAACAAACGCAGTGATTTGGCAGGCACGTGGTTCGGGTGACGTCGACAATCCAGAAAAAGCAATTAATAACATCAGCAAGGTAGCAAAAGGAGTTATTGATTTATTTCCTGTGAAAACCTTAAAGAAATAAACGAAATTTATAAACTCACAAAAAAGAGACTGGTTTACTCAAATTAACCAGTCTCTTTTTTTGTGAGCATTTTTTTCTATTGCCCGAAAGAACCTTCGATCGCCTTTTCGTTTATTAGATGTAAAGGAGTTGTATAGTCATTTGTCCATGGCAAGATCACATATTACATTTTGAGACTAAATAGATGGTCTCAATTTCAAGTAAAACGGCACTTCTACACGATCTTTGGATTTATTGATGATCAGTTCGGCAGCCATTCTCCCCATCATTTCAAAGTCGGTAGATATTGTTGTAATACCATTAAGGATAAATTTTTTCAACGGGGTTTCATTATAGGAAATGATGCCAACATCTTTGCCTATGACCAATTTTTTTTGAATAACCTTGTTTAACAATTTGACAAGATCATCTTCAATGATATTGATATAACATGTACCTTTCTCTACTTTCTCTTCGTCGATATCGGAGACCAGCTCGTGCTCAAAAGCATATTGTTGACAAAATTTATAAAACCCTTTGATAATAGCTTTTGGGAAATCACTATAGTCAGGAAATACCAGTTTCAAGCTCTTATATTTACTCAATACTTCATTGGCCACCTCCAATGCAGAGTAAATGTCATGTTCATAATTTTCATAAACAGCAGGAAAATCCCCAGGTACATCTTCGATAAACTTTCCAAGCAACATGAGCTTTTCTGTAGGAATCTTACGGATAATATCGGGAGCCTTATCTCTTCCTTCTTTGAAATGTGGAAAGAGAACATAATGGTCATACGTTTTGGTTAGGCTTCCCAAAAGTGTATTCAGATACGATAGATCTGAATTATATACAAACAAATCCAAATTCGCATAGTCACTCAGTTGCTTTGCAAAAGAATCATAAACAATTTTTTTATGTGCACTTAGTTTATTAAGAAAGAGCGCTATTTTAAGTTTAGACTGTACATCAGTTTTATTTACATAATAGCCTTTTCCCGGGTTGGATGCAATGATCTCATTTTTCTTTAGATAACGGTATGCTTTTTCAACAGTATCACGTGATATTTCCAAATATGCACTCAACTCATTAATGGAAGGCAACATATCATCTCTGGCTAATGTTTCATTTTTAACAGCATCAATAATGGTATTTGCTAATTGCAGATACTTTGGAGTAGCAGAAAAATCGCTAATTTCTAAGGTTTTTAAAAATTGATTTACGGAACTGGTCATTGTAAGAGTTTAATAATTATAAAATTAACGATTTGTTTATAAATATCTAAAAAAAACACTTTAAACTAACTATTTCAAAACGCAGCCTCTATACAACCCATGATAAAGGGACCTGTCGCCTTAGCATCGTTTTCGCGAATTCGCTCTCCAACGTAGTATTCATAGCTACCATCCCGATAAGGATTTCCACCTAGACCGGCAACAGCATTACATTGTATCAAATGCCATAGTCCGTTTTCTCGCTTCAACAAGCTCTTTTGGATCCCCTGATACAGTTTACTAACCAAACTTTTATAATTTTTTGAAAGGTATTTTTTATTCATGCCTTTCGAGTAAGCATACAGAAACATACTATTTACTGACGCTTCCTGATAATTTCCTTCTCTTCCAGCTTGATCTATTACCTGCCACCACAACCCTTCCTTATCTTGATATTTAGCCAGGTTCTCGGCTAGCGATTGAACTAGTGTAATTAGTTCACCTCTACGTGGATGATCTACCGGTAACCCTTCCAAAACATCAATGACCGCCATAAAATACCAACCCATGCTTCGTCCCCAAAAATTAGGGGACTGCCCCGTTTGCGGATTTGCCCAGTTTTGTTTTTTACTTTCGTCCCAAGCATGATAATACAATCCCGTCTTTTCATCTCGTGTATGTTTAGCTGTAATTAGAATTTCGTCAATAGCTTGATCGTAATACCGATCTTGTTTGCTCAATTCAGCGTATTTCACTAAAAATGGTGCTGTCATATATACCCCATCCAGCCAAACCTGATGTGGATAGATCAATTTATGCCAATAGGCACCTTCAAGGGTCGTCGGTTGATATTTCAATTGGTGGATCAATGTTTCAATCGCCAAGCGATATTTTTCTTTCTTGGTTTTCTCATAAAGTTCAAAGAGTATCTTCCCGGAATTGACATAATCGACATTATAGGTACTAAGCTCATATAGATGGATTTCACCCTTTTCATTGATGAGCGTATCAGCCCACTTTTCTACGTAGTTGAAGTACTTTTTATCACCTGTTTCTTCAGCTACTCTTAACATAGCAAGACAACCTAAGCCCTGCGCATAACCAAAATAAAGGCGTTTGCCATGATCTAATTGCCATGCTTCAGGAAAACGCTGCATTTCTGAATCAGCAAATTGTTGATAAAGTGGCTGTGCTCTCGCCCCAAGAGCATAGATCAAGAGATAAAGAATGAAGCTCATTTTTCGGAATATCATAGCGTTCTTATTGCTTAAAATATTTCTCTGCGATCAGCACTTAGGCAAGAGCAGGCACTCATCGCAGAGAATACTTATCTTAATAAAGCGGATGCTGCTGCCCTGCGAGCCCTGGATTATTATCGATTGTTGATGTACTTAGAGGTACAAGTTCTACTTTATTCTTTTCCAGACCTCTATAAATATTATTTACCCAAGTTGCCGTTGGGGTCAATGTGTTTGCGAAAAAGATTGATTGATTGCTATACATGTCCAATAGGGTATACCCCTGTGCAGTTAATTCGGCTCTTTTTACCGCATCGGGAGACTCTTTAAATGAGATAAATTCCTGTACGACCAATGGATCATTAAATGTATTGGCGGGAGTCATTTTATACGCACGGAATAGATCAACCTGCGCATATTTTCCTTTATGTGCTGCCAGATCCAATAATTCCTGCTTGGTTAGAGTTAGCTTCTCAAATAATATCCCCCAACGAATCAAATCCGTTCGCCGCCATCCTTCAAAGCCGAGCTCCAGCTTACGCTCTTGAATAATCGCATCTTTAAATCCTTGGTAGGAGCTCGGTGTTAACCCAATTTTAGATCTATCATTTTTAAATGCGCGCAAACGTACTTGTTCGTATAAATCTTTTGCGATTGCAGTTGGTCCCTGATTAATTTCATTTTCAGCTTCTGCATACATCAATAAGATATCTGCATACCGTAATTCAATCCAATTGATATCCCTTTTATTTACAGCAATACCTTTTTCTGCCTTCCAATTGACACGGAATTTACCAATGGTATTGCTCGCGTAGGTATTCATCTGGTGCTTGCTATCTGATGTAATGGAATAAGATGCAATGGTTACATCCCGCCGGCTATCACCCGCTTCAAATTCAAAATAATAAGTAGGAAATGCGGCCATTGCCGGCTGCGCTTTGCCATAGAAAGAATTTGTATGTGAAAAGAATCCATTGGTATAACCGATTTGCGCATCATTTCGATCTGCACCTTTTTGTCCATATTCCAGCATAGACTCATTGTCATACTTTCCATTAATGAGGTTTCTAAAAATCGTTTCGTAATCAATCAAATTATTTTCACCTCGCTCTACGACCGCCTTACAAGCATCCCTAGCAATTTGATATAACTGCTGTATTCTACCCTGATCTGAACGCCTATTCAACTGTACGCTACTTGCTGCATATGAATTTAAATCCCAACGTAAGGAATATCCCGCCGCGTACAATGCTGTTCTAGCCAAAAGACCATATGCCGCATTTTTTGAGATACGTTCCACCGATAACCCCGATTCACCTTTCCAAGGAAGTAACGTGATAGCTTTTTGCAAATCTTCAATACAACCGTCCAATATAGTATCCCGGCTTACCCGAGAAGAAGAAAAACTTCCGGCATCGACTACAGGAATACGCGGAAAGGGAACATCGCCAAAATAACGTACCACATTCAACATATTCTTAGCCCTTATAGCCAATGATTCTCCAAGAAGCATATCCAGTTTTTTCTTTTCTATTTCTGTTCCTGGCTGCATTAACGGAATATTCTTTATCAATACATTGACCTGTTCAACACCGGAATACATCGCTGTATAGGTAGAAGACGGACTTGTTGCCGGAGTATAGACATAATTAGATACTTGATTCTTGGAGTTCGTCTCTCCTTCCGTTGAAAAACATTCATCTGTCCCCATACCGAATTGGTAATATAATTCAGAATTAAAGACACTTGTATAAGCGCCCAATAATGCCATTTCTACGCGATCGGCATTTTCAAAAATGTTACTGCTATCATAATCACTTTGGGAAGGAAGATCTAAAAATTTCTTACATGCTCCTGTTGACAATAAACAGGCTATACCTACTATTATTACAATTCTTTTCATTGGAATATAATTGTTTTATTTCTTATGAATCTGCCACGCTCCTGTAATTGGTCTTACAGCTTGCATTTCATAGGAAATTATTTTTCTGTTTATAAACGGTTCTTCAAATACTGATATATTATTTATCTTATCGACCTTTTCAGTTCCATTTTTCTTTACACATCTAAATTCGATCAAAAAGTCAAATTAAGGCCTATGACAAAGCTTTTTGTCCTCGGATAGGCGGAGTTGTCTACACCCCTCGTTAAAATCGATGATGTTGATGCCACCTCAGGATCATATCCTGAAAACTTAGTGAATGTATGAATATTGTTGAGGGTAAAGAATACTCTCATTTTTTGAATAAATGCACGTTTTGATAATTCTTGGGGCATGGTGTAACCCAACGTAATATTGTTAATGCGCAAAAAGGAGGCATCTTCCAAATAATAGTCTAAAGCGTCGCTAATGGCAATATTATTGGTCGAATTTAGACTCCAGACCTGATCTTTCTGCTGTTGATTGGGGTTCAGTTCGGCCAGACGATTGAGATCCTTCGTTTCGGTTCCTGTAACTGGATCGACCAGTGTAAACCGCTCGGCCATCTTTCCTAGTGAATTTTGGTTCGGTAAATAGGGTCCCATAAACCGTTGTGTATTCATATTAAATGCCTTATTACCATAAGCAAAATTCAAAAATATGTTTAAATCGAATTTTTTGTAAGAAAAGTTATTCCCTAGTCCGCCGAAAAACTTCGGTTCAGGATTCCCTATCACCGTACGATCATTGGTCGACCACACAGGATTGCCGTTGCTATCGGTCTCCCCTGCTGTAGGCAAGTATTTGACATCTCCAGGTTTAATACTCGCTCTGTTTTTTCCCTTCAAAGAGGCTACACCGTCTTTCAAACTATAGCTACCATCTGCGTTTTGGGTAAAATTATCGGTGGTATATACACCATCGTATTTGTATCCATAAAATTGTCCCACTGTTTCGCCAACCCTTGTAATAAAGTCTATCCTAGAGCTGAGATTATTTAGCATAAAGTCACTATTTTCACTACTGGAGCCATACAGTCCCAGTGTTTTCGATCTATTGAATGTAATATTAAAATTGGTCTGCCACTGAAAGTCCTGCTTTTTGATATTCACTGTTCGCAAGGTAAACTCCACTCCCCGATTGCGTAGAGCGGCAACATTCTGATTTTGATAACGATAACCAGTTGATGTTGGAATGGTCTGTTTCAGTAAGAGGTTGCTCGACTTGTTGGAATAAAAGTCTGTAGTTAAACTAATACGATTCTTTAGAATAGCGATATCAAGCGCAATATTGGACGTTTGTGTCTTTTCCCATTGTAATTCAGGATTACCCAGCAAATCACTTGGCTTCAAACCAATAACTTCTGTATTGTTAATGGCTGCGATTGTGGATCCATATAATGTAGCGTAAGTCACATTACCGATATTATCATTCCCTGTAGATCCATAACCAGCACGTATTTTTAACTGGTCGAAAAATACCTGCCCTTCCATAAAATGTTCTTTATGTATATTCCAGGCTGCAGATGCTGACGGGAAGTACCCCCATTGATGGCCTTCTTTGAATTTAGAATTACCATCCGCGCGCAAGGTGGCCGTTAACAAGTAGCGGTCATTATAATTATAAATTCCGCGTGCAAATCCAGAGACCAATCCATATCGGCCTTCGTCAACATCTGCACGGTCTATCCGGGTCGCCAGGGATACATCATTCAATCCAAAATTACTTTGTGGAAACCCATAATATGTATGTCCTAAACTTTGGTCTTTGGAATAAAGGATTTCATGACCAATCATGAGATTTAAATTGTGCTTTTCTAGCTGTTTCATCCAGGACAACGTATTGGTCAACTGCCACTGATATCCTTCGGCATTACTTCTTGAACCATAAGGACCACCATTATTCCGGGCGTTTACAGTACGTCCATCATCCCACATATCATTTCTTGTCTGCTTCCACTGATATGAACCTGCAGTCCTAAATGTAAAATCATCGAGAAATTTAATATTTAAACCTAAGTTGACCACAGCTAAACGACTTGCTTTCGTCTTCGTAACGGCATCATTCATGATGATCGGATTATAAATATCATATTGTGAATCTACCGCCTGAAGCTCTTCTGCTATATCTGCATGCAACAACTGTTCGTTAGTAAATCGGATACCCCCTGTTACGGGCTGCAAAATAGACATCTTCAGCATCCCTCCCAACGATCCCCCTCCTTGTGTATTTGCATCTTGCAATAGCGTATTGAAGTCCAAATCTACCCCCTTAAAAAGGTTATGATTGATTTTAGCTCTTATACTGTTACGATTATAACCAGATTTGGCCAAAATCCCATCTTGACTCATATTATTGTAACTCAACATCAATTTGGTCTTTTCATTTCCACCATTAACATTGATATTATGATTCTGCAAGATCGCCGAGCCACCAAAAACTTCGTGTTGCCAATCGATTCCAGCCCGACCCGCATAATCCTGCTGTATATGAGCATAAGCATTGCTTGCAAAATCAGGGGCTGTGGCATCTCCACCAAACATGGCAGCAAATTGCTGCTGTCTCCCCCCTAAAGCCTGGTACTCATATTGGTATTTCACATACTCCTCGACATCTAACAAGTCTAATTTTTTACTTAATTTTTCGAAGCTGAAATAGGTATTGTAATCGATATTGGTCCGACCCGATTTTGCCGATTTGGTTGTTATCAATATGACACCATTAGCTCCACGGGAACCATAAATAGCCGAAGCAGAAGCATCTTTCAGTACATCGATACTTTCAATATCACTAGCATCAACATTGCTCAATCCACCATCTAAAACAAACCCATCAACGATAACCAATGGATTGCTCGATCCTGTAAAACTCGTTCCACCACGAACTGTGACATTCGCCGCCGCCCCCGGTGCTCCACTTTGTGTCACAATATTAACCCCCGCAATTTTACCTGTCAACGCCTGAGCAGCAGTTGTTACTGGAATATCCTTAATTTCAGCACCTTTTATAGATCCGACAGCCCCAGTCAAATCTCGCTTTCTAGCGGTACCATATCCAATAACCACAACTTCATCAAGATCCTGGTTGGATTTTCTGAGCTGTACTTTTATTGGCGTATTCCCTTTCACAACAAACGTCGCTGTTTCAAAACCAACACTCGACAATTGTAAAATGTCTCCCTCTTTAGCAGCATATTGGAATGCTCCTTTCGAATCTGTTCGGATCACGGAACCTGTGCCTTTGACACGAATGCTAACCCCCATCAGTGGCGTATTAGCATCATCGACGACAACGCCGGAGATCTTGTTTGACTGTGCCCACAAATGAACTGGCAAAACTATTGCAACCAGTGCAAGTTTAAGCTTTGAGCTAAACAACGTAGACTTGCCCTGCGACATTCTTTTTAACATGAGTATATAATTTAGTGTTGACGTTTAGCGTTTTTTGACTCGCACCGGGTTGTCCTGTAATCACATCTGGAAACCCATTGTCTGAACCTGTTTTAAAAATTTTCCCCTCTTTGAAACAGGAAAGAATGAATGCCCAGAAAAATAAATGATACATATATATTTTCATAACAATGAAAGTTTCAAGCCAACTGTTGTCAGCTTTTGGTTTATAATTGTATAGTATTGGTTTACTCAATATTACCCAATGCAACCGGTTTCATCATCCTGCACTGTACTGTTGTATGTCCGAATGACACAATTGATAACAACACATTTAGAGAGTAATCTAAATCTTACAAAAAAGGCGCTCTTCAATTATGAAGAGCGCCTTTTTTGTAAGAGATTTTCTTTTATAATGCATCTTTAAAATTTTTCACTTAAAGTGTCGGCTTATCTTTTTGTAAGTTTATATATTTCAGTTCCAGCCAAGAGGAAGCAACCAAGCCCATAATCTTCAAAATCTGGAACTTTATCAACAGTAACAGGCTGGCCATCTTTGGGCTCTTTTCCTGTCGATTGCACATATCCTAAAAATCCGTTCGGTTGCAGCGATTCTTTAGAAATTGCATTCCATCCCTTTTCCACCGCTGGTAAAAAATCTCTTTTTGATAAATGTCCAGCATTTATTCCCCAAGTCATTCCATAGACAAACAATGCTGTACCCGAGGTTTCTTTTCCACCAAAGTGATTCGGATCATGCAAACTAACATTCCAAAAACCATCCGCTCTTTGCAATGGAAGCAATGCGTTCGCAAGTTTTTGGAAGTCTCCCAAATATTCTGCATAATGTGCATCGGTCTTAGGTAATTCTTGCAGTACCAAGGCCAAGGCAGCTAGAACCCAACCGTTTCCCCTCGCCCAATAACAGTCTTCACCGTTAGGCTCTTTATAAGGGGGAACGAAGTCCTTATCACGCCACCATAGATTATCTGCAGCATTGAAAAGTCCTCGTCCCCCTTCCTGGTACTTAATATGGCTATACATCTTATACATATAGTCAAAATATTTTGTATCGTTTAAGGTTACACCTAGTTTAACAAAAATAGGCATCACCATTTGGATGGCATCGATCCAAGTCCAGTCATCATATCGATCACTGTTAATAACAGAATCTATATTTGCTTTGATTGCTGCCAGGCGTTCGGGTTTCGGATCAATGCGATATAGATCAATATAAGTCATCCCACAATTTTGATTATCGGCATGTCTTGTATAAACTTCTCCACGGACAGGTTTCCAATGATGTTTATCCCCCCATTCTACAGCATAATCATAATATCGTTTCTGTTTATCGATCTTATAAAAGGCCATAAGTCCTTCATAGTATACGCCGCGGGTCCAGATATTGGCTGGTCTTTCTTTATTTGTAATAATGGTCTTGGCCGGATCGGGCCATTTATTCATAAAATAGTCGTTAGCGGAACGCAGCTCACGCACGATCGTTGATTTACCGGGCAATTCCTGAGCAATCGTCGCCACTGTTCCACAACCCAAAAGCAGTAGTAATATTATTTTCTTCATCATATATTAGGGCATTTTTTTAAATCCTTCTTTTTTTATAACCCATGAGCCATCTTTTGGAAACCCTGGTAAATCACCTGTAGACGCATCCCAACCTTCAAGCATCATCGCCACGGTCGTCAGCACCCCACCATTGCCTGGCAAATAGATCCGCAGTCGTCCATCTTGATAATTATGTCCATTTTTTAGATAAGTATTGGTTTGAATATTCATAAATAGTGCATCAAGCGCTTTATCGGGAAGATTCAAACGAGCAGCGTTCATGGCCGTCATAGGGAAATCCCAACCCCAGGTCTTTTCCCAATGCCATTTCTTCCAAACGACATCCAGCGTATTTTTCATCACATCTTTATTTAACTTCGGTGATTCAGGAACCATTCCTAATGCACCAAGTACCGCAGGATGGTCTGTCATCCAACGATCGTAAGTATAAGAATCGGGAGCAGTTTCAGTGGCCAAATAGACGTCGTCCTTACTTGGTAATGGGGCCAATTTTTCAATAACTTGATCCCATTTGGTCACTCTTGGTTCTCCCAGACGCTCTTTCCATTGTTGGGCTATGCGAAGTGCCCAATCCCAATAGGCGACCTCATAGGTCGGGTTCATCGTCTCGGAAGCTTTGAAAACTTCTTGTGCAGGAATAACCCCCTTGCCTACATTATAGCGACCTGTTGCCTGATCATAATGTGCAAAGTCAGCCATGAAATCAGCTGTGGCAAATACGAGATCCTTGTATTTTTTTAGGACAGCGAGATCCTTTTTGTCCCGGTAGGCCAATTCGGTCATATAGATAATATGTGGCTGTTGCCAAACTAAAAATGCAGCTACCGACGAGGGGCTTTCATTCCCTTCGTTATCCGACATTTTGATCCACCTAACCCCTTGATAGCCCTGTCGCTTTGCGAGTTCCCTCGCTTTTTCAAAGGTCCTAAAATAATAATCCAATGTTTTTTCCATAATTTCTGGACGTCCCCATAATGCAAAATGCACAGCATGCCACCAATGCATTTCCGTGTGTGGTTTTCCATACCAACTATTAAAAGTGAGGCCTGTTTCTTGGGGCGGATTGCTTCCGACACATTGTACTTTTGTCAGGTATTGAGAGAGTACAACTCTTCTTTCCAATTCATTGGCTCTTGGGTCTGTGCTGCCTGCAAAGTCTACCGCAGCACCACTTTCCCAAAAATGCTTCCAGGAGCTTGCACTTTCATCTGCCGCATCAGTATATCGGACGCTCTTCTTATCAAAGTTGTTTGTCGCTGCAAATGCAAATGAAAAATCAAACTCTCCGAGCGTAGCAGCCGGTTGGTACACAAAATAGTGTGAAGCCGTATTTTTTAACGTTCCCTGCGAGTAATCCAATTGTGTAAAATAATTCGCCCCCTGCAACTGATGATTTATCACTGCACCATTTACCGCTTGAGCTACGAGGGTTGTTTTATGATCATTCACCTGATCATAGTTGGTACCTTCATCCAGAAATTTTCCGCTTGGGTAAGGATAATGTACAAATATTTTCAGCCTTTGCTGTGCAATCAATGGCGAAGCGACATGTACTGCTATGCGGTCACTGCCTTGATACGATGCGGTTTTTACAGAAACAGGTTCTCCTTCAATTCGAAATTCACTTGTGATAACACCCGTCCAAAGGTTCAGCTCCTGTCGAATATCCTGGATATGTTGTATAGTTGCCCGTTGCCCATTTTTCAAATAAAGTTCCAAGCCTACATTACCCAATTGCAGACGATGTTTATTTTCTCTAAAATAGTTGACAGCTTCCGCATTGCGCTCCGGTTCTTTCAATTGAATACTATATTTTGCGTTCCGCCCCTCGTCGTTAAAATCGTAGGATTTTAATGTTTCTTCAAATTTATAGTTCTTTGTATTGGGGAAGGAATCCCATCCCCACTCGGACTGTGTTCCCAAAGAAACCCCATTTTTATAATAAATGGGAAAAGACTGCATTCCCGTAGCATCAACCGTATAAGCAAAGGTACCATTACCGACCGTGAGCGAAGCTAATGTATCCATGGCGTGATTGGAAACATTATGCCTTTTAACGACATTTTCTCGATTAATTTTTGTCCCTTGCTGAGCTAGGACCAACATAGGACTTAAGACACTTACAAGGAAAGTGAAAATAATACTAAACTTCTTTTTCATCTATATTGGTTTTTTATACATACTCTATCCCGAGTTCAAGATTTCTATTAGAAATTTCGGTACACATTTTTAATATTTCTTAATTTATCTATCGCATTAAAGTGAGACCTATCAGCCCGATGACCGCATCGTTTGCTACGGCAATAAGTTCTGCTGATTGAAGTTTCTTTTTTTTGTTTAGGGGCAAATCCAATAATGTAGCTGCCCCGCCATCAACTCCACGGTTGCTATATCCTTTTATATCGGTATAACGGTTCCAAGTTCCTCCCTTATAAAGCTCTCCAGACTTCAAACTGATTCGGTAAGGAATTCGTTCATCGGGGAGTTCAAAAGCGTGGTTGTCATCGAGGTAATCCTGTTCGATAGGCCACCAGTTTATAGGATTGATGAGATCTAGCGTATCTAAAGTTCCATCGGTATAATTGACCTTAATCTTGGCGTTGATAAACTGGGATTGCATCGGATTTGTAGAACCGGCGACCAAGAGATACATTTTGCTGGCCTGGCCTGCTAAAGGTATTTTGACGCTTGTCGGATAATTATCCCACTGGCTGACAAAGACAACATTTTTGGAGTCATTTTTTAGCTGAAACGGAATACCTAGGTATGTTAGATCCTTCTGCTCGGCTTTTTTCATGATTCCGCTGTCATCAATATTCGCCGTCGTCAATGGATAACACCAATTGCCTATCCCCTGCCAAGGCAGCTGCAAAGTCGGCCCTTCCGGTCTTGGCGAAAGATATTTCTGCTGGAAGATATCCGTCAAACGGGCATTGTAATAACTCGATAAATTTTTTTCGAAAAAATCAGGTCTATCATCGATATTCCAATCGATATAATTTACTTTTTGGTGATAAGTTCCCACAACCAGGTCAACGCTATTTGTTCCCTTTGAAAAGATATTGATGGGAAGTTCCAGTTTATTTGTTTCTCCTGACCTCAAGTTTAAGGTTGCCTGAAAATCCTGATGATCAATCGCCAGTCGTTGTGGCTGCCCCGAACGGTTTTCTACAACTAGATCATAACTAACCTGTTTTTTTACAATAGTTGCTTTTAATGGCGGCAATAATCGAATATCAACAGCTTGCCACCAAACCATATTCCCTTGTCGAAGCTTCGCAAAAAAGGTTCCTACACGCTCTTCCTCGACAAAAGAAAATTTGTGACCTATCCGATTTTGAATAATTCCTTGAGGATCGTAACTTTCCAACAATTGGGTGTTAGCAGGTAAAGGAAAAGCCCATTGATCGGTGAATACTTGGGTCACATTTTTAGTATCCATCTTTTCGAGTTGTCCATCACCTATGATTGTGACGTCGAAATTCCGCTCAGCTTCAGATTCAATAACAATACATGGCCCATTTATAGCGGAAGATTTTAGCGACCACTTGACTTCCTTTCCGTTGACCTTAACAGCACTCACCTGGGTAAAATCTACGGGAACTTCCAATGCAAGTTTTACGGGCATCGCATAACGCGTGTTAATCTGAAATGTAATAGCATTTTTAGTTTTCTTATACGTATAACTCCACTCCGGCATTTCAATCTGTGCAAAATTCCATGTCGATGGGAAACCAGGTTTAATAAACAATTGTTTGTCCAATAGACGCGGATGCACGCCAAATAATCCTTCGACTAAGGTACGAGATGCCACACCAATAGGGTCGGCAAAATCACGGTATAATTCGCCTCTAAATGCATCATAATGGGAAAGCTGCTGAAAGTTGGCTGGACTGATCCCATGGTACATACTTTCCATGAGGTTACTTTTCCAGAGCTGATAAGCATCATCTGCCCGACCAGATTGCCAATAGGCCAATGCTGTCTGTAGATTCTCTGCCAAAGCAACATTATTGATCGACCAAGTGTAGGGCTGCCATGTCGTCGTAGGCAATGTATATAGGTCATGCTGTTCTTGTCCTTTGACACGAATAGGAATCTTTGGCAAATAATTAGTTACATATTGGAGATTTTGGTAGCTTTCAAAATCATCCAAGATAGCTACGTCCGCGGCATGATAAATGGTCCACAAACCAGCATTTTCGTGTATAAGCTGATTGCCAAGCGCATCCTGGAACTCAGCAAAATGACCTTTCTTTTGTAGCCAAAGTCGATCTTTTAACGCTTTTTTAATCTTATTTGCCTCTTCTTGATAGGGTCTAGGATTTTCTCCAATTATCTGCGCCAATTGAGCCATCATGTGATTGGTGCGGTACATATAGGCGGTTGTGTGCGTGACAGCGCCACCGGAATATTGTAAACCATCACTGGCCCATATTGCACAATAGGCATCGTATAAGCCATCATTGTCCCGATCGAAATTTCGCTTTTCCCAATCGAGATGCCGAGTCAGCGTGGGCCACATCTCTTTGATATAAGCGACATCTCCTGTATAATTAAAATGCGACAACAATTGATCGATAAAGACCAAGTTCATATCGTAGTGATGGGCTACTGTGTTGTTGTGTGGGTTACGAGAAATATAGCCGCTTGAAAACATAGAAGTACCCATTTTTTCCAAATGTCGAGCTAAGTGCAAGGTTGTATCCATCACAACTGGTCCAGAACATGGTTCGACCACCTGTGAACTGGCATAACTGGAAAAGTGCTCCTTCGCTCTGTCATGCCAACCCAATACATCTGCGGCGTAAGCACCCCGCCAGGCATTCAAACGCATACGCCATGCCACAGCCCCATGCAAGAAAGTAGGTGATTCCCAAATACCATCGGCAGCTGCCGACAGTGCTGCCCCCAAATTATTGATATATCGATCCGGTGTGTTTATTTTAACTCGACTAGCCAGGGAAACCCTTTTCTGATCCGCTTGCTCATAAGCCTTTTCTAATGTGCCTTCAGAAAATTTTGCAGCAGAGAGCTTACCCTTAGAGATTTGAATATAACATGATTTTTTAGCCAGAATATATTCCCCAACAATGATAGGGTTACCCTGATCCTCCGTCTTACCCAGACGCGATAGATCCTCCAGGACCCTTGCATCTGACATCTGCAGTGTTGAAAGCCCTGAAAAACTACCTTGAATAAACTGGGCTTCATTTTTCTTATTTTGATATTTAAGTTCAAAACTATTTTTTTCTACCGTATACTGATTATGTTCACAGTATGCAGGGAGAAGATAAAACCCCGATTCCGGATCCGCGCCTATGTCGCCGTTTCTGCTAAAAGTTTTTCCGCTAGCTCCACCATAGGCAGCATAGACCCGTACTTCAGGCTTAATATTTGTTCCTTGCAGTTTTACGATCATCCCTTCAGCATCGGCCTGTGCCATCACAACGATATCGATATAACCTTTGCCAAGTAAAGCATCTTTGATCCGATAATACATAGCTCCAGGTCGGTATCTTGTTTCAATATGATCGGCATCAATCATTTTTTTTCGCAGCTGTTTATTACTCAGGACAAATTGTAGATTTCCTGCCATCCCAGGCATGTAGAGTGCAAATTAAGGTAAATCGCCTGCTTCGACACGGGATGCTAGGTTATTACCATAAAGCGCACGATTAAATCGATATCGTCCTTTAACCAAAAGAAAGTCACCCTGATCTTCTGTATAATGAAGTATACGGTCATTATCTTTCCAATGTTTTGACTGGGCAACAGCCATCTCTAGGACAGCTCCCACCAGCAAACCGCAAAAAATCAAATACTTTCGTATCATATCAATAATTATTTCATGAATTAGCTATGTGCCGATCTTTTAATGACCGTTATGCTACTTCGCAGTCACTAGCGTTTATACTTTTCATCGCTGGAGATGTTATGTTAATCGAAAGACTTGATTTCTTTTCCATTGACAATGACATTTTTTAGCGTGACATTCTTGAGGTAATCAACTTTAAACGCTTCTTTTACACCATCAATCTTACAATTAACCATCGTAAAATCGGTTACAGGTGAAGATTCGTAGGCCGTGGAGAGCACAGCATACTTTCCGCCGCCTTTAACATGAAGGTTTTCGACCCAGATATTGCGAATCGTCGGAATATGTTTTCCGGGTTTTTCATAAAACATATTAAATCGTACAGCCGCTTCCTTATATTGCCCTACTTCCGTGTTATAAAAAAAGACGTTTTCAATGATCCCGCCTCGGCTGGAACTAGTTTTTATCCGTAGAGCCCGATCCAAATTTGGACTGTCCATCACATTGTTAAGTGCATAAATATTTCTGGCTCCGCCTGCAATTTCACTACCGATAACGACGCCGCCATGACCATCCTTCATTTCGCAATTTTCGATGATATGATTCTCCGCAGGTCGACCAATATTACGGCCATCTTCATCTCTTCCGGATTTAATAGCAATACAGTCATCGCCGGTATCAAAATAACAATTTCTGATCCATACATTTTTACTTGCTTCAGGATCGCAGCCATCATTATTAGGTCCATGACTCACCACTTTCACGCCTTCTATCAATACATTCTCACATAGAACAGGATTGAGATTCCACATCGGAGAATTAATCAGCTTGACGTCAGCAATCCAGACATTTTTGCATAAATAAGGCTGTACAAAATTGGGACGAAGAAAATTTCCATCGCCAAATACTCTTTTATGCGGATCCTTCTCTTCGGCCATCTGCTGATGCAAAATTGCGCGGGCAGGCTTTTGTTCGCCAGGACGACCTTCGTGCCAACCATATTTTCGGGCACCACACCAATACCACCAATGATCATTATCGGCATTTCCATCCAGCAATCCTTTTCCTGTAATCGCAATATTCTCTTCTTTATACGCATAAATGAACGGAGAAAAATTGATACATTCCATGCCTTCCCAACGCGTGAATACCATCGGATAATCAGTACTATCCCGACTAAATAGTATTGTTGCCCCTTCACTCACATGCAGATTAACGTTGCTTTTCAAATAAATAGCACCGGTCAGATAGACACCTTTTGGCACAATCACACGTCCTCCCCCCTGCTTATTACACATTTCAATAGCTTTTTTAAAGGCCACTGTATTTTTCGTCCTGCCATCTCCAATAGCACCGAAATCAGCGATGGAATAATCTTTCTTTTTAAATGTAGGAGCAACAATGATCTTTTTAAGCTGTTCTATTTCCTTTAAGGGTTGCTGTGCACTGGCCCAGGTTATTTGTTGCCCTTGACTTGCTACGCATGCAAAAATTGCTAGGAGCATACTAAAAATCTGTTTCATTGGCTTATAATTGTTTCTGGTTATACTTGTTATATCAGCTGCCAAATTCAGCTCACTTCTATCGATCTTCAACATACAGAAGCAAAACTTTGCAGTTATTTTCTCGAATTAAATACGATTATGGCAGATTCTTCACACGATCTCAAATACAAAGGCTGTCGAGGTTTCTGCTATTCCGCCTTGCGTGGCTCCAAAAAGGAAGCGAGGTTTATCCGTTATTTTATCCATCAGGATCATAGGTCTTTCAAGTCTGCCAAAGCGCTTCAAGTTTGCGGGTGGCGGCGGCTCCTGAATATATGTTGATAAATTTAAATAGGCTACTTGCGGTTCAGACCATTTAACGCCATCCGATGATTTTAAGATCAATCCATATTCGTGATTGTAAAACCCCATATCCCTAGCTAACAAACAATACTGTTCATCCTGTTTCCATACAAAAGCATCTTCAAGCTGCGCATTATGAGGACGATCAGAAAAATCAATTACCGGATGTACGGATACTTTCATATAGGGTCCCAATGGATGTTCAGCTTTGGCCAATCCATACTTTCGATTTCCTCGAACAGGACCTTTATCCTGCAGGTATTCAGCCGTATTCCAAGATTTATAATACAGCCAAAATTTACCATCGTTACCTTTTAGAAATGCTGGGTTTGTGGTACAATGATCATCCCATGCACCTTCCGCTCCGGGCAACAAAATGGGATTATCGCTCCGTTTCCATGGTCCATCCAAGCTTGTAGAAGTTGCCACACCGATCCTCTTCGTATCTGTTTTTCCATTGGAGTTTCCCATATAAAAAAGATAATAGGTATCCGCTATCTTTTTTATCAGAGGATTATGGCAGGTTGTACTATCCCAAAATCCTTCCCGAGGTTGTAGAACAACATCCTTATGTTGGAATGTTTCATAGGGAGAATCAGCAACTGCGTGCCCTATCTCAGAACCTTTGATCCAGCCTCCCATCCCTTTTTCCTTTCGCCAACGTGAATAAAAAAGATGCACCTTACCATCGTTCCCCCAAATCGGAGATGAGCACCAAATAAAATAATCCTGTAATTGTAAAGAGCGACCAATCGGTTTCAATTTGAAATAGGGAGACTGCATCCTGCTTTTTTGGGCCGATGTACCTAAAGGTAATATCGCTGTCATCCATAAAAATGCATTTGACTTTAAGAAGACTCTTCTATCCATGTGAACATTTCCCTTCCGTTGATTTACAATTTGGTTTACTTAGATCCGCAATGTTATACGAATCAAGCCGTAAGATACTAAAACTAGCGAAGGAACCTATCCTGCCCTATCCTGCAACCGATTGCATTTTACATAAAAAAACCTACCCATTCAATTCAGAACAGGTAGGTCAGGTTCACGTTTATTACCCTCAGAAATTAATATCCCGGATTTTGCATAGCCTGTTTTTCGGCCGGCGTCAATGCAGCACCACTTTCATTGGTGGTTGCATCCAAGAAAGATTGCGGAATCGGTCGATAGTAATGTGTATTTGGACTAAAGACGGTATTCCCACGTACATAACCGTCATTAAAGGCTTTCCATCGCGCTTCCAAGGTTTTGGTACGGGCTAGATCTTCCCAACGATAGAGTTCACCGCACAATTCACGTGTGCGTTCATTCAACAAAAATGCCATCATTTTCTGTGCATTGCTTGTTGCACCCAATTTCTCGTAGATTGGCGCGTCAACGGCTGAATTATAAACATCAGCGACAGAATTGATCAGCATCTGGGTTTCGGAAGATGCCGTAGTTTTCGCTATATCATTATTGGATTCGTAGTATGAGTTTCCTTCCCAATAGATGGCTCCTTCCGCCGAAAAGCCTCCTCCTTTGCCAACAGCATAGGAATTATTCTTGTAGGCTTGTCCGCCATCAACATTCTTCGCACGGTCTTCACCGCTTTTATAGCCGGCACGGCTGCGCAGTTTATTGATCCACTGTATGGCATTAGCATATTGGCCTTCACCCTTACGGATATACGCTTCGGCTACCATCAAGACATCTTCTGCCGAGCGCGCCATAATCACATCACGGGTACCATTGGCCGATGCAATACTTACCCGGTAACCATCTCTAAATTTTGAAAGTGCCACATAACGTGACTGGACACCAAAGTAACCATTATTTCCATGTTGCCCCACCCAAGCTTGTGGTTCTCCTTGAAAATAACGCACAAACGTATGTGGATTTTGCATCACGCCATTTTTAAGAACTCCTGTTGCATCGCTGGCCACTGCTTTGTAGCGGGTATCACCAGCGTTGTTAACAATGTATTTAATCCCGAGCTCACCACCTTTGAATCGCTTCGCTCCAACAACAGTTCCTTCTGGTCCAAGAGATGCATTAGCTGCAGTCCATACAGGTGCATTCGCGGTATTATTGGCGCCATACATCGTAATAAAGGATTTCCAGAAACGGGAATCATTGACGCGGTCAAAGACATCTAAGGTATAGTTTGTGGTACGTGCATAGGAGAATTCACGATCGCCCGATATGTCTCGACTCGTTCCACCTAAATCTTGATAAACAGCAGGGTAGTAAAGATGGATCTGATTTCCATAACGTCCCCAGGTTGCCTGATCGTCCGAAAACTGTGCCGAAAGAACAACCTCAGATACTTTTTCATTGGCACTATTGGCTTTTTGATAGTCCCATAGTTTTACGTAATCATCAACCAAGGGATGTGCCGCCACGACTTCCGTTCCATATTTGATAACAGCATCTAAGTCTTCTGCAGTATATTTTGAATTCCAAGAAGCATATAACTCACTGGCCCGAGTCAGTCTGGCTTTAGCAACGTAATGTGCCGCAGCAGATTTGGTCACCCGTCCAAATTCTGTCGCCGAAGCGGGCAGCAAGGCATAAGCCTGCTCCAGATCCGAAATGGCCTGCGCAAAACAAGCATCTTCGGAAGCTCTTGTAAAATAAGATTCTACTTTTTCGGTTGGTGTCAATTTCAAGGGTACACCACCGAACTGAACAATTAACTGCAAGTAAAAATATCCCCGCATAAAGTACCCCTCACCTAAGCGTGTATTATAGTTGGCGTTGGATTTATCATAATACAGTGGTACATTCTGAATCAGGGTATTGGCCGATTCAATACCGCTATACATATTGTCAAACACCGGCTGAATATTTGCTCCCCCATAGGTTGATTCAGCTGGGTTAAGATCCATACTATAACTATTGAAGCTCGGAGAGGGGTTATTTGCATCCGTAAACTCGTCAACACCTAAATTAAACAGAGCCATGCCCCAGGTATAATTATATTTAAATTTCAGCTTCGAGTAAACTCCTGTCGCCAGATCATCCAACCCTGCCTGTGTTTTAAAATAGTCAGTCGTCGGTGTGGTGATCTGCTCTTCTTTTAAAAAATCTTTACTACAAGCATTTAATCCCAGCAATCCCGCTGATCCAAGCATTAAAGCAATTAATATTTTATAATTTTTCATGAGAATCTTTTTTAATCTTTTTACGGTCTAAAACCCAATGTTTACACCAATTACTGCACCTCGTGTTGTTATTGCTGAGCCAGCTTGTGTCGTGTTATTATTATAACTTGCTAAATCCGGATCCAAGAAATCCACTTTTGAATACAACATTGCCGGATTCATAATTTGTGCATAGATTTTAAAGTTACTTACCCCCAGCTTCGCTAATTTTGTTTTCGGAAAATTATAGCCCAAACTTACATTCCGCAACTTAATAAATGAGCCATCACGGTAATTCATGGAAGAACTCCACGGATCTGCCGCCTCTCCATTTGATCCTGGTTGGTAATATTCTGCATCTTCATGAACCCCAGGAATAAAATAATCCAATTTACGCATCATAAAACGACCGCCTAAGGTCTCCGCACCAGCATTAATCATTTGCCCCCAACGGGAGAAAATAAAGAAAGATAAATCAAAGTTTTTATAGGTGAAGGTGTTCATAATACCTGCTGACCATTTCGGACGATAAGAACCTAATATTTGTGAATCATAGTTTCTGTCCACTTTTCCATCAGGCACACCATCCGGACCACTAATATCTTTTACACGAATTTGTCCAGGATTAGCACCATATTTTTTAGCTTCTTCTGCTTCGGAAGTCTTCCAAATACCATCGTAAACCATATCGTAAGGAACAGAAATTTCCTGACCTACAAACCATTTGTTGCTGATATCACTCGTACGACCGTTTTGCAATTGGATAATTTTACTCCTGTCTTTGGACCAAGTTAAAGTTGTATTCCACTGGAAATTATCCTGTTTGATATTGACAGTATTCAATTGTAAATCAATCCCCCAGCCACCGGTTTTCCCAATATTTGCCCAAGTATTTGGAAATCCTGTTACAGGGTTTAATCCCATCAACATAATTAAATCATTGGTTCGTGTCTTATAGAAATCCAGCGCTCCATTAACGCGGTTATTGAAAAAGCCATAATCTATTCCCATATTATATTGCGTCGTACGTTCCCAACCCAACTCAGGGTTTGCCATGGATTGGGGAGACGCCGCAGAAGGGTCTGATGCAATATAGCCTGGCGTTGAATTCGTTGCACTCCAATTGTAAAAGTTCTGTGTTAATAAGCCTTTAGTTCGATAAGGAGATATTGCCTCGTTTCCTACGATACCAAATCCCATGCGTAATTTTAAAGTATTGATGTAAGATGAATTTTTCATAAAATCCTCTTGATCAATACGCCAAGAAGCAGCTACAGAGGGGAATGAACTCCATTGATGCCCTGGAGCCAATACCGACGATCCATCCCATCGCACAAAAGCAGTTAACATATAACGGTCCTTGTAGCTATAGTTTGCACGAGCCATATAGGATTCCATTTGTCGTTCTGATAAGCCTGTCCCGTAGCTACCGATAAAACCTCCGGAACTAATATTATACCATAGTTCATTTGCACTATACACATCGGCCGCACGCATATCGCTTGTTTCGACATTTTTTTTCGATGAACTCTGTAATAAGGTAATCCCCAAGTGATGATCTGTGCCGAAGTCGCGATCGTAGTAGATCAAATGATCCAAGGTCCAAGCAAGATTTCGAGTTGTCGAAAACCTTACTGCGTTATTTCCGTCACCATTAATTCCTTCAGCCGCATTGGCCAAGCCCGCACGATAATATCTAAACTCCGGCCCAAATTGCACACGATATTTTAAACCTTTTAATGGCTCATAAATCTGTCCAAAATCCAATTGGCTAAAGAAACTACCATTCGCACCAAAAGTCTGCCGTTGATTGGTATTGTATTCCAATTCATTAATTGGATTAATGATATTGATATCACCTGCCGCAGGGTTTCTCAGGTAGTTTCCATTCTCATCATAGGGTACTGTCCAGGGCAACATTCCTCGTAAAGCGTTGTAGTAATCACCTGCTCCAGTAACCGATTTAGAAAAGTTATAGCCATAATCTTGATCGGAGAAAAATACATTTAGTGAAGCCCCCATAGTAAACCACTTCGTCGGAGTCGCTTCAAAACTTACTTTCGAGGTATAGCGATTAAATTTTTGTCCTGGCTGTGTGGCATCTTGCTTTAAATAGCCAAATGAACCATAACCTTTTGAATTCTCGCCACCACCAGAGACGCTTAAGGTATGTTCAGTAGATAAGGCATTTTTACGGCCAGCATCAGCCCAATCGTAATTACCTACTAAGCTTGGATCCCAAACCGTATTATTATTGGTCCAACCTTTCGCGATATTTGCCCAGGAGGCTGCTACAGAGCCCCACTTTGAAAAGTCACTTGTATAACTAGGTGTTGTTGTTCCAAATTTCGCCAAGCGCGCATAATCCAACCATTGTGCAGCATCCATGTATTCTGTGACATCATACATCTTCTCGAATGTCGCTGTACCAGCATAATTTAACAATAAACGACCTTTTTTCCCCTGTTTGGTCGTAACCAAGATAACCCCATTTGCACCACGTGAACCATACACAGCGGTTGCAGAAGCATCTTTTAAGACGTCGATGGTCTCTATATCGCTTGGATTGATATTGTCAATGCCACCGGCCTGTAATACCATCCCATCAACTACATATAAAGGGTCTTGATCGGCGTTTAACGACCTTACACCCCTGATTTTTATGCTACCAGTTGTTCCCGGCCGTTGATTCGATGTAATATCAACCCCCGCAACCTTACCTTGCATGGCTTGCAATGCATCTTTTACGGGCATTGCTTTCAGTTCTTTTTCCCCCACACTCGCTATCGAACCCGTTACATCTTTCTTTTTCATCGTGCCGTAACCAACCACCACGACTTCGTCCATGACATCGACCTTTTGTGCTAGAACTACATTGAAATTATTTTGACTACCAACAGAAATTTCTTGGGATTCAAAGCCAAGACTTCTGAAGGCCAATACATCAGAGGGGAGGGCAGTAATGGTAAATGACCCATCGGCATTGGTCTTTACCGTCATGGCTTTACCTTTTAACTGTACCGTCACACCTTGAATAGGTGAACCTTTTTCATCGTTTACCTTTCCAGTCCTTGTTGTTTGAGCAAATAAATTAAACGTACACAGCATCGCCATAAACAGCAAAAAAGTGTACTTCTTTACATGATGATCAAACCTAATTGTTAAATAGTTTATCATTAAAGTATTATTTAGGTATTATTTTATTCTTTCCCTTGTTGATCTTCGGTAGTGAAAATCGATTTCATTACACGAGATAATGAAAATGTTGTATGATCTTTACTTATTGCTTTATAGGATGACTGGTTTAAAAAGATAATCAGAATTCCCCTCAGGCTTATAATGTTGGCTAAAAATAACAGGATGATTTGTAATAACCATCCTGTTCAATCCTGTCATTAGCTGGCACCAAAAATAAAAAAATCGCCCTTAAATGCTAAGGGCGATTAAATTAATCAACATATTAATATCCGGGATTCTGTGTATATAATCCGGGACTGTTATCTAGTTCTGACTGTGGCACTGGATATAAGACATAATTGACTTGGAAATCTGACATCTGCTTTGCGACGTCCTCTTTCGCGATCCAAGCCTTCATGACAGATTCCACATTACCACTACGGACAAGATCAAACCATCGTAAGCCTTCGCCAATAAACTCCCGTCTCCGTTCGTCCATCAGTTGTGATTTAGTGACATTGGTCAGCTCAGCTGTCAATCCAGCGCGTTTTCGGATTTGATTGACGACCGCATCCACATCCGTCTGAATGGTCCCCGGTGCACCATTCAATACACATTCCGCTTTTAGCAACAGTAAATCCGTATAGCGAAATACAATGTAATTTATTGGCCAATCCATTCGATTTGCGGGCACTTTAGTAAGGTCCACAAATTTCTTAACAAATGATCTTGTTTCAGCAACATTCCCATAGATATATCCTTCCTGAATACTGAATGTTTTCCTACCATCGCTTGCATCATACAATTTAAGCAAGTCATCAGATACAGGTCTAATCGTAAGGCCTCCTTGCGTCGCTAGCCCGAGTGAATTGAACCAATTGTCAGGCACAAGTACCCAAGGAAATGTTGCCCCAACAACAGGGTTCGCGCCGCTCGAATATTCAATATTAAAAACAACTTCTTTGTTGCGTTCATTACCGTAATCAAAAATGCTATTATAGCTTGTCAACAAACCAAACTCGTTGCTATTGATCACATCGTTAAACTGCTCCACAGCTTTCGGCCATTCATTGCTGTTCAAACCCGCACCTTCAACACCCAAAGTAGGTCCTGACCGCGTCATATAAACCAATCCCAGTAACATTTTTGCAGCATACTTATTGACACGACCTTTATCTGCCGCAGCGTACGCACTGGGTGCAGGCAGCACATTAATAGCCTTGTTAAGATCTTCAATAATCAAAGCATACAATTCCTCCACGTTGCTCCGACCAATGTTTTTGGCTTGGCTGGCAGAGACAACCTTATCGATCAGTGGCACTTTTCCAAAGTACCGAATCAAATCAAAATAAAAAAATGCACGCAAGAACCGGGCCTCGCCTTCCGTTCTATTGCGAAGATTCACATCCGAGATGGCTGTAACCCCATTCGCCTCAAGTTGTTCCAAATAATTGTTTACACGAAAGATACCGTTAAAATTTGTTTGCCAAGCTTCTATTACATAGGGGTTACTGGCAATTGTTTTATGAAAACTGTTGATTCCTTCCCAATCGCGCACTCCGCCATCTGATACGGCGTACAAATTATCCGATCGTGTCTCCGAAAGATTCATTAGACGGTCTGGATATCCTCGTGTACTATTATATATGGCATTCAATCCTTGAATAAAATCATTCGTGGTCTTAAAGTAAGTCGCTGAGGTAGCGCTAGAAATCGGTTGCTGGTCAAGATCCATTTTGCAAGATCCCAATAGACCTGCCATCAACAAAAATATACTTAATTGTTTCATTGTCTTAAAAATTTACGTTTAAACCAAATGTTACTGTTTTTGGAATTGCCAGGCCACCATAATCACCCGCTTCGGGATAATCAGCGCTTCCGCTTAGATTTGTATTTGAAGATTCGGGATTTACACCGCCGTCATATTTGTCCTTTCCCCAAAAATTTTCCAATGTCACGAATAAACGGACTAAACTAAGTTTGGACTGACTTCCCAATTTCAGGTCTTTTATATTATAACCAAGAGTGACGTTGCGTAGGCGCCAATAATCCGAGGAATACAGCCAATCTGTATTTTTAATCCGCCCAAACGTTGAATAAGCTTTTCCAACACGGCCTTCTCCAGGCTCCTCTTCTGAACGCCATCTATCCCGATAAAAACCAAGTGCATTGTCCGATGATCCTTGGCCCGTACGTCCCAATGCCCTTCCTAATAAGGAATAGATATGACCTCCATTCTGGCCTTGAAACATAAAACTCAGGTCAAAATTTTTATACTTAAAGTTGTTGGTTATCCCCCACACATAGCTAGGGTTTGGATGCCCCACAATCACACGGTCATTCGCATCAATCACACCATCCCCGTTGGCATCCACATATCTTGGATCGCCTGCCTTTTGGCTACCATACAATGCAACCCCAGCATCAATATCTGCTTGACTCAATATACCTTCTTGTTTAACAACATAAATACTATACATCGGTTCACCGATCCGTAAAAGGCTATGTTGGATATCAAACGAAGATGGAATTAAAATTTCTTTTTGCTCCCCATCAAGTTTTGTTACCTTATTGGAATTATGACTGATGTTAAAAGAGGTAGACCACGAAAAATCCGATTTTCTGATTTGATGGGAGGTGATCTCAAAATCCCAGCCTTTACTTTTCACCTCACCAGCATTATCCAAATAGGAAGAAAAACCGGTCGCCAGCATGGAAGGGACATTTAATAATAAATCACTGCTTTTGCGTGTATACCAGTCAAATGAACCGGTGATGCGTGAGCCTAAGAGACCAAAATCCAACCCAATATCATAAGTCCGGGATTTTTCCCATTTTAGGTCCGGATTAATAATATTGCTTGGCGCCTGCCCGGATGCCGAAAGACCATTTAACGAATAATTATAAAATCCCAATAAAGCAATACTGCTGTAATCACCTATATTGTTATTCCCAGATTCACCATAACTTCCGCGTAATTTCAGCTCATTGATAAAGGCCATTGGTTTCATAAAATTCTCCTCTGACAGACGCCAGCCCATGGATAGCGATGGGAACCAACCCCATTTGGTATTGGATCCAAAACGTGATGAGCCGTCCCGACGAATACTTCCAGACAGCAAATACTTACCATCATAGGCATATTGGACACGCCCAAAATAAGAGAGCAAGACACTTTGTGTTGCACCTGTTGAAGCCACTGTAGCAACTGCGCCGTTCAAAGTTGTTATAGAACTATTGGTATAACCTCCCTGCGAGGTGATGGAAGAAGTTTCAAGTTTATCAAAATTATAAGCTTGTCCCAACAGCGCAGTAACATCATGCTTGTCAATATTGAGGTGATAATTTAAGGTATTTTCATTCACAAAGGTCTGCTTTCGGTAAACACTATTGGATCCGTAGGTCGCTTGATTCGGATTATTGGTTCGGTTAGCTAAAGTTCCTCCAACTGTATAGGGCTGAAATCTATTGCTCCGGCTATCGGTTTGATCCAAATTGACCGTAGTCTTAAAATTGAAGTTATCAAGGATATTGTATTGTCCATAAACTGTTCCCAGTAAACGTGAAATTTTGTTTTCCCCGATATAATAATTCAATTTGGCAATGGGATCATTTGTTGAAGTGCTCCAAGGATATTTTTCATTGTCAAAAACGTTTACAGTTCCTGCAGGATGATCCTGAACCGGTGACATCGAATAAATCTGATGCATGATATTATCCTTTCCTTCCACACCTGGGTCATTTCCGATAGAATAAGTAGGTGCTAGGTTTAAACCGAATGCGAATTTCTTATTCGGTTTCACTTCAACGTTAGCCCTGGCAGTATAGTTTTTATAATCCAATCCTTTCACAATACCCTGCTGATTGAGATAATTCCCAGAGACATAATAATTGACAAATTCTGTCGCTCCCGACGCTGCAACCTGATAATTTTGAATCACTCCTTTTCGATACGCTTCGTCCTGCCAGTTAACGAGATAAAGTCCGGGATGTCCAGGCTCCAGCCAGCGGTCATCATACATGTAAGATGTATTATATGTCCCGTCGGCGAGCCCCAGTATCTTGCGTCGTTCCGCATTACTTTGACTTGCCAATCTTCCTGTACCCGAGGCTTCCCATTGCGCATTGATCATCTCCACCGCTCTATCTATCCACTCCTCACCATTTAACATATCCAATTTCTTATAAGCCTCGGAAATACCGACATATGAATTGAGGCTTACTTTAGCCTGGCCGCTCTTACCTCGTTTTGTGGTGATCAGAACAACACCGTTTGCGGCACGGGATCCATAGATTGCAGCTGCAGATGCGTCTTTTAGGACCTCCACAGATTCAATATCATTGGGGTTCATATTATCCAAGGGATTTCCCGAGGCATAGTTTCCGGAGCCATTTTGCGAGGCCGTTGACAATGGGAAACCATCAATGACATACAAGGGCTCACTACCAGCAGTAATAGACCCCGACCCCCTGACCTGTACACTTAACCCCTTTCCGGGAACACCCGTAGATTGCTTGACCCGTACGCCAGACATCTGTCCGATCAAGGCTTGATCAACACGTGCAATAGGGCGCTCATCGAGGTTTTCGGCATTAAACTTTGAAACCGGTGCTATAAGATTAGTTCGTTTTTGGGATCCATAACCAATGACAACAACCTCATCCAATGCTTCTTGTTTCGGCACCAAATCAACACGTAGAAAGGTTAATGCTGATACACGAACTTCTTTCTGCTCGTATTCCACAGAGCGAAACACAATATTGTCACCAGACTTTGCATGAATACTGAATTCACCATTTTGACTGCTTGTCCCTTCATTTTTGCCATTTACCTGAATTGTAACTCCACTGATCGGCTGATTTTTATCATCAACAACTTTTCCCTTCAACATCCCCTGCGCGTACAATACATGCGTAAAAGCCATTTGAGCCACAAATATGGCTCCATATTGCATTATGTTTTTCATGGATTGAGTTTTTTAATTATTAATCTGATTTATATTGGTAAATCAATTTAAAAGAACTCATTTGATTAACTATCCTGAACTTACATGATAACCAGGCAATTGCAGATAAAAAAAAGACTCGAAACGATCTTTATTTTGCATATTTCAACTATCTAAATTGTAAAAAATAAACCCCCAAAAAAAGCCTCGTATAAAACGAGGCTTTCAATAGTGTTTAATGATTTTTGCTTTTAATAACTCCAAATGGTCACGGGTCCAATCAACCCACTTTCCATGGGCTTCCAGTCACTGGCATCAAAATCCTTATAATTAATATTGACGAAATTGATTTCGTGATAATTACGCCAGGCAACTTTTTTGCGGTCCAAATAACTGATCCGGTTTGCCATTAAATTGGCGACCTCTATACGAATCTTGTTTTCTCCGTTTACCAACATATTGGTAATATCCAGTTGAAACGGGATAGACCATAACAAACCCGCCTCTTTTCCATTGATGTAGACCTTTGCACTTTCAGCAACACGCCCTAACTTCAGTAGGTAGGATTTTGATTGATCTTTATGGATAGAAATTGTTGTTTCATAAGCCCCTGTGCCGGAAAAATTGATCGCATCTTTGTCACCCCATTCTGTCCAGGAGGAAAGTTGATCAAGCTTTTTAGCCTTTGGTAAAACAGGTCCTCCAGCAATAAAACTCACTTTCCAATCGCGGTCCAATTGGGCCACTTGGTGTAACTCCTCCTGATAGCGGAAAGGTTCGCTGGCTTGTTGCGCTGATGCTAAGATTATCCAGGAATAACCCGATGGAATCTGCACCCGTATTTTGCCGTCAGATAATGGCAACTGATAGGTCCGCCCGGTCTGGGGATCCAATAAAGAATAATGTGCTGTCTGTGCATTTAGTGTAATGCTACGATCAATAGTCTGTCCACTATGATTGACCAAATAATAATACCTATCCTTACCAGCGGCTCTTCGCGAAAACTTCAGCCCCGTTTGGTTTATCCGTTCTGGTGTGATCTCTTCTGTTTCGAGGGCCGAATTGACATCGGCTGTAAGATAGATTTTGCCTCTTCCAAAAGCTGTATACTGATTCGCTTTATCTTTTTCGAAACCTAGCGATGCAATTAATTTATTGAACAGTGTACGCCGTTTCTCTAATTGGCTATATCCAGGAACCTCTTTCGGTAATTGCTGGAAGATGACAGTTGCTCCTTGGTTGGCCATTTCCAGTATTTTCTGCAATGTCACTTCAGAAAAATAATGACAGGCAGGTATATAAATTGCTCGATACGGGATCGCATCCTTTGAAGTTTGTAATTTCCCGTCGTTTACTGTAGTTCCCGCCAAAATTTTATCAGTTGCAAAATCAAAGCTATACCCCCGTTTCTGCAGCTGAACACTTTGTTTATAAAATTGCGTTGGATGTAACCACTCGTCAACATCATGAACCTTTAGTGCCTTATCCATTCCTTTGGCATTATTCCAAATATCATAAATGGGCCAATATACCAGCAGTTCATTGTCGGCCCGGCTGGATTGAAGGATGGATTGCACACGCGTAATATATTGATTCAAACCAGTAAGGTGGTCCCAGAACGAGTTTTGCGGAACAAAATTAACGGAAGCATAGAACAACCATCCCGGAAAAGGTACATTTTTCGGCGAATAGGTTGTCCCGTGATAGAATACATGATTCACTCCAGCGAGGAATAATTGTTCGACTTCAGGTTTCGTTTGTGACAAGGAGGTTTTAAAATGTTCCGTAAGCCACGTGAATGTTTCCGAAGAAGTATATTTTTTACCGTATACATTTGTCGCCGATGTCGCAAATTTTGCCATCATGGGATCCGGGTCCACATTACGGATATCAGCAGTATCCCGTCTTAATCCGGGAATATCGAAACTGCTGGATCCAAAGGTTTCACACTCCGCAATATCTGTATCCGCATACAAGTCAATCAGATTTCCTGGAGATCCATGGGCTTGATTTTTTGAAATCGCACTATAGCGATGGGCAAAATCTGTAAATGGGATCAGGAAATTCTGGGCAAGTAGTGCATTCACAACTTCACGATAATCCGATTTAAGGCCTGCTGTTTTAGCTTCATCCTTACCTTTACCCACAAAATCTAGAAGGTTATCTTGTAGTTTGTATCCTTTTATCCGTTCGAATGATTGCAAAAACTCATCCGTCCAATTTGCCCCATATACTTCGTAGCTATCGTTAAAAAAAGCACGCACATGCAATGGTTTATCCTTAAAAGCTTCGGTAAATCTATTGAAATAAGATACGACAGATTGCTGTCCAAGGTGATCGAGCGTATACCCCGCTCCCCCTGGTGCGGCACGTTTGACTTTCTGCCCCGTTCTCCCAGAAAATACTGCTAATAGACGAATATCGGCAGGCGCTTCCCATGTTCCAGTGGTCTTTGAAATATAATCATCCAGTTTAATCTCACTATTGTCGGATCTAAATGCCCGTAAAGCCTGCAGAAAGAAATAATGCTGTTTAGGATCCTTAGGTTTTAGGGGAAACGTGATCCTTTCACCTTTTTTCAGTTCAAATTCATCCAGGATTAATTTGGTAGCGGCATCCTTTTCTTTGATTTGAGGTCCCCCGAATGGCCACCCCGTACCTAAATTAATGTCTACCCCCATTCCCAAGGCATTGGCCTTATCCGTTGTTACACCCAACATATTCATCCATTGTGGTGAAAGAAAGTTCAGGTAGTTGGATTCAAATCCTTTAGCACCATAAATCGGTGTTACCTCGACGCCACCAAATCCACTTTTGTCAAATAAGGTTAATTCACGTTCGAGATTAGGCCGGTCCACAGCTGAACCCAGCCACCACCAACGTGTCCAAGGTCTCATTTCTTTGGTAACTGCTGGCCATAGATCCTGCGCTATCGTTCGACCGACAGCTAAAAGATTACAGGCAAGCACTAATGATATATAGATTTTCTTCATGTTAAAATTAACCTAATCCATGTGAAACACCTTTTTCAAATTTATCGACACTGGGGAGTGGTCGGGATTTACGTCCATGATATCATGCATATAATCCCACCATTGCTGAACAATAACTTCCTTACCCAGCTCTTGTGACGAATGTCCTGCTAAATACTGAACCGCAAATAAAGTATCCGTCTCCTCATCCAAAAAAATGCTATAATCAGACACCCCGTTTTCGCGCAATAAGGTTATTAATTCTGGCCAGATCGCATCATGTCTCCGCTTGTATTCCGCAGACATGCCCGGTTTCAATTTCATTTTAAATGCTATTTTCTCCATTTCGTTTATGTACTGAACTATTTTATGATCGCCAAATATTCTTAGTTAGCCAATACCTGATGTATGTCAGCTTCGATAATGCTCAAGGTACCTTTCGCATTAGCGTCATTGCGTGCGATGCCATCATCAAGTTTCTTACCGCCCACTTCTAACTGATTATTTTCTTTCGCAGTAAAAGGTGCATTTTTAAGCTTTATAGTTACCCTTTCACCCTTTGTACATGGGAAAGAAAGTGTGCAGTAACCTAGCGTAATATCTGTATTTCCATCAAAAACAAGTTTGTCGTCTACGAAAACCTGTAGCGGATAGGATCTCGACCTGAAATTGTTCAATTTCAAATCAATCTCATCAATATCAGATTTTTCCTGTAAAGTATATGTAATCCATGCGGTACCTAGCTGGCCATCATTGACCCAATCCGACAGCTCATTATCATCGTAGGATTGTCCCACTTTCTCTAGGTTAGCTCCAGCTGTCGCTGTGCGGATTTTGAGGCTTTTTTTCAGCTGGACCAAAGTAGCTTTCGCTGGACTCGGCCCCCGTTCTAAGAATGATGGTAAATTTTCATTAGATTCTTTTACAAAATAATTCCCCAACGTTTTGATAGGTTGCACCGTCCACACGGCTGAATCTGATAAAAGTCCATTAGATATCGCCTTCAACACCACCCGCCCAGATTTATCGTACTGCGTACGAAGTAATACGCGATTTATCCCCGCCTCTACCGGCAGCGATCGAGCTAAAATATAGTTATCAGGTCCCTGAGCAATACCACCGCGCCAATCCATCGGTCCATCTAAGTTGAAATCTATTCTGTTTGATGCCAATGGGCAGCGTACCCCATTCTTGTCGAGCACTTCAACTTCTGCTAATACCATATCATTTCCATCCGCAAATAGGCCATTTTTACCATGTTGTGCCGTTAAACGGATTTTATAAGGTTCACCTGCGGTTCTAAGCTCCTTTGTATTCAATAATTTCCCTTCTTTGGTGAATGATTTCGCAGACAAGACCCCAGCCTCAAAATCAACAGCTGGAAAACGGTATAGGAAATTATATAGCTTTTCGGCTTTTCCCTGTACCTTACCGTTCACAGCTAATTCGACCCGATCAGCTGCAGAAACGACCAATACATCTTTTTTTGTCCCGGAAGCATAGTTCCAGTGCCCTACCAGATACAATCCTTTTGGATCTGGAGCAATCCAGCCATCCCACATAACCTGATGAGCATAGTAAGCGTCTTTGGGAATACGCATGGCATCTACTTCGCCACTTCTTCTGTAGTTCTCCTTTCCCCTAAAATGGGTATTGGAATCCGAAAAGATAATATTGACGCCGCCTGAATTTACGCGATCACCAGTACCGGGACGCATTTTCCAATATTCCCACCAACGATGTACAGCTTCAATGACATAACTATCTTGATTCCTATTATAATCAGTGGCATCTACGCCTTTATAAAGTGGCCCTTCACCATCCTTGTGAAATGGATAACTCAATTCATCCCAATATTTACGTAAGGCTTCGTCCCGCATATATTCGGTTGCAATCATGGGGTGGCGTGCACTTTTATTGATATATAGCATTTCACCGCCATATTCAGCAATCTTACTATCCAACATTTCGCGAGAGCCAATGGCGCGCCCACCAGCTGGATCGTATTGATTGCGGATAGCTTTCATCTCAGCCATATGCTCTTCCGAAATAGACTCGTTTCCACATTCATAAAACAGAACACTGGGATTGTTCCTATAATAAATAATTGCATCACGCATCAGCTCCGTTCGCTGCTCCCAACGTCTACCTTGTGTATCTTTTTCGGCATCTCCTGCAGGTAGCATTTGCATCAATCCCACACGATCACAGGATTCAACATCCTGTTTCCAAGGTGTTACGTGCATCCAACGAACCAAATTGGCATTGCTCCTGACCATCAGCCCATTGCTAAAATCACTTAACCAAGGCGCTACAGACAAACCAACAGCAGGCCATTCATTACTTGTACGCTGTGCATAGCCCTTCATCATCAATACCTGATCATTCAGATATACCATCCCATCTTTAAAAGCCGTTTTTCGAAACCCTGTTTTCGTTTGTACAGCGTCTATAGTTTTGTTGTCCTGTACAATTTTTGTCGTAACCGTATAGAGATAGCCGTAGCCCCAGCTCCAAAAATTAACCTGATTCATGGCTGAGTTCATGGTCAATTGCTGCGTTTGATTGGCAGGAAGATTGAACGTTTTTGAAAACGTTTTTACCAATTTTCCTTCGGCATTACGTACTTCTGCAACAAAATCTACCGAGCTCGATTTATCGGTTTCATTTTTCACCTCGGAAGAAACAAAAAGATCCAATGTCTTTTTAGGAATGTTCATATTTTTCGCATACACGTAAACACCCGTGGTCTTTAAATTGGAATATAATGGTAGGGTCTGATAAATTTTGGAAGCAAAGTGGATCCACACATTTTTGGGAATTCCGCCATAGTTTGCATTAAAGTTTTTATCGTTCCATTGATAAGTGCTATTTGTTGCCTTTTCACGATAGCTCCAACTATTGTCTATACGTATGGCCAAAATATTTTCGCCATCTCTATTCATCAGATCCGATAGATCAAATCCGGCGGCCATGACGCCATTTTCATGACGCCCTATAAATTTCCCGTTAAGATAAAATTCTCCACCGAAGCGAATCCCCTCAAATTCCAAAAAGACCTTATCAGAAGTAACTCCCTTGGGAATAGTAAACTTTTTTCGATACCAAACAACATTTGCCGAAAGGTCATGTATCGCTTTTGCGAAAGCTTCATCTTCATTCCAGGCTTGAGGCAAGGCAACCTGTTTCCATGTACGATCATCGAAGCCTACAGCAGAGGCATCGCTTACATCGCCGATGTGATAACGCCAGTCAGCGTTAAAACTAAAAGTCGTCCTCCCTACTTGAGCATAGGTACCGAATGAAAGCAGCAGGCAACAAAAAATAAAGAATAACCTTTTCATCTTATCTTGACAACATTTTATAGACTTCTGTTCCTCCTAATAAGAAACAACCCAAACCGTAATCTTCAAAATCCGGTTGACTTGAAAAACTGACCGGCTGACCATCCTTAGGTTCCTTTCCCGTTCCTTGTAAATAGCCCAAAAAACCAGAAGGGTGTACCGCTTCTGCTGTCATTGCTTTCCACGCCTTTTCTACAACAGGTCGATATATTTTAGCATCTAGGAAACCATTATTGATGCCCCAGGCCATACCATAAACAAACAGTGCAGTGCCTGAAGTTTCACGCCCACCAAAATTAGTCGGATCATGTAGACTGACATTCCAGAATCCATCCGGTCTTTGAATAGGAACAAGTGCTTCCATCATAGCTTTATAATCCGACATGTACTCGGCACGATGTGCTTCGTTCTCCGGAATTAAATCAAGTACCCTAACCAAAGCTGCCACAACCCATCCATTGCCACGTGACCAATAGCAATCCTCACCATTCGGCTCCTTGTAAGGAGGAACAAAATCCTTATCGCGCCACCAAAGTTTATCGGCCTTGTTATACAGGCCGCCACCTTCTTGCGTTTTTGAATGATGATACATTTTATACATGTAATCAAAGTAAGTTTGATCCTTCGTCATTACCCCCAGTTTAGCATAAATTGGCATGGCCATTTGTATGGCATCAATCCAGGTCCAATCGTCTACTTTTCCAGATTTGATAATGTAATCTATATTGGCTTTAATCTTTTGGATACGCTCAGGCTTCGCTTCAATCTCATAGAGATCCAGGTAGGTCTGCCCACAAGCTTGGTCATCGGCATTTCGAGTTTCCAAACCGTTGCGCATACCCCAGTCATGTTTATTTCCCCAATCCACAGCATAATTGTAGTATTCGTTGTTTTTATCAATCTGATAAAGTGCCATGAGCCCTTCGTAATAAACGGCCCGGGTCCAGATATTGCTCGGCCGCCAACGGTTGGTATAGATCGGCTTACCGGTGTCTGGCCATTTGTTCATGAAATAACGATTGGTCAGCTGCAACGACTGAAGTACATCTACAGCGGTTAATTCCTGCTTCTGTTCGACAACCTTCTTCGTCGATGAACATGCTGAAAGGAAAAACGCAATCATCAAAGTGGCCGTATAAGTATTAAATATTTTCATGTTTTGCTTTATATAATTATTCATAACGGGAATTCCCTTTTTTTTGAGCGAGCTGCTCGTAAGGTATCACACCAACCCTTTTTGCCCAGTTTTCATAGAGCTGAACCATTTCACTGTATATTTTCGGGAAAGAGGCTGATAAGTCTACTGTTTCACTTCTATCTTCTTCTATATCATATAAATACCACTTATTTTCAGGATAGGAAGAGACAAGTTTCCATTTTCCTTTGCGCACAGCTTTGTTACCTTCATGCTCAAAACAAATTTCCCGATCAATATCCTTTTGTTGCTCTGTCCATAGCGGAAGCAAGGATATTCCTTCCATCGGTTGAATCGTATTGCCGGCATAGTCCTTAGGATAGCTCGCTCCCGACCATTGTGCTAAAGTTGGCATGATATCGATCAAATGGGCTGGCCTATCAAACTGCTTTCCCTGAGGCAGGAACTTGGGGCCATAAGCGATAAATCCGGTGGCATTCCCACCCTCAAACTCCCAATGCTTGAACTTTTTGAAAGGCGTATTGCTCACCGCAGCACCTTCGATTCCATAAGCTGTAAAAGAACGCGGATGACTGGCAGGAAATTCATTAGCAGCTCTAATTTCTGGTGTAAATCCCGCATTAGTTATAGTCTCATTGCTCGCTCCGTTATCAGAGAGAAAGATGAAAACAGTGTTGTCCAATTGCCCTTTCGATTGGAGATAATCAACCAGTCTACCAACGTTCTGATCCAATTCGTCTACCATCGCCGCGTAGACAGCCATCTTTTCATCCCATTTTACTTTTTCTTCCCAACTGCAATCATTCCAATTTCGCAATGTCGTATCAATTGGTGACAATTTGGTCGTTGACGGCAATATCCCTAACTGCTGCTGTTTTTGAAAACGCTTTTCACGAATAGCCTCCCAGCCTTCCATATATTTACCCTGATACTTTGCAATATCCTGCGGTTTGGCATGTATAGGCCAGTGGGGAGCCTGAAAAGCGAGGTATAGAAAAAAAGGATTCTCTTTTTTAGTTTCTAAATGCTCACCAATGAAAGTCATTGCATAATCTGTATAGGCATCCGAGCTATAGTAATCTTTTGGCGGAACGATCGCCTCATTGTCCAAGGCTATCGTTAATGTTTGATTGGGGCGATAAGGCCGGTTTTCAAAGTAGCTGTTTGCTCCATCAATTAGCCCATAGTAGCGCTGAAATCCACGCTGCCGGGGCCAATTTTCCTTTTCCTGTCCAACATGCCATTTCCCAGCCATATAGGTTCCATAACCTGCGCTTTTCAATAGTTCGGCCAATGTGACCGAATTTCTGTTCAAATAACCCTGATAGGCTGGAAAAGGACGCTTATTCATCATATCACCGACTCCTGCCTGATGCGGATATAATCCGGTCAATAGGGAAGCACGCGATGGACAACAACGCGAAGCATTGTAAAAATTAGTCATCTTAATCCCTTCCTTTGCCATTTTATCGAGATTTGGAGTCTGAATTTCAGAACCAAAGCAACCCAAATCAGCATAGCCCATATCATCGGCCAGAATCAATACAATATTGGGTCGTTGTTGTGCATGCACTTTAAATAGTGTCAACAGAAAAAAGATCGCCAGAGGAAAGGTAGATTTCTTCATACTACATAAATTTCTTTAGTCCGATTTTGGTTTGTGCTTTCAATTGCTCAGCGACGAGTTTAGCATTCAGCAAAGCACCTGCTTTAATTGTATGGGTCGCATCTTTAGGATCAAAAAATTCCGTTTCTACTTTCTTTTTCCCCAATTTTTCATACTGGGCAATCACTTGATCCTGTAATGGGATAAAAAATGCATTGGTCTGTTCAGCAGCCTCTCTCGCCCATATTGCATAATCCGATTTACGAACCTGATTTCCATCCCAAGCATTGCGTGGAATAGGTGAACAGATAATTGCTATCGCTCCCTTATCCTGAATATTCTTTACAAACCTACGCAAGTAAAAACCATAGCTATAGACTACTTCATGCTGCTTCAGCAATGGATTATACACTTCTTGGTAATCATCACCATTTCCCTTTATCGTTCCGCGAGCGCGTAACGTGTCCACAATGGGACTTGAATCATTATGCCCAAATTGCATAAGGACAAAATCTCCAGGCTGTATGCTATCCAGAACCTTCTGCCAAAGCTTTGGATTGTTATAAAATGTCCGGGTACTTGTTCCTCCCAAAGCACGATTCTTAACATTGATCTTATCCAATTTAAAATACTGACCAATCAAACTTCCCCAGCCCCACTGTCCGTTCGAGCCATTTCCCTGTCCGTTTTTTACCGTAGAGTCACCAATAATAAACAAGTTCGGTTTGTGCTGCTTTTCCAAAAAAGACATGCTAATTACAGCGAAAAGGACGGCAGCCCAAGGCAACAATTTCAATTTCATCTTCGTTACTATTTAATATATTGTACTAACTGACTTTTAATCCTACGGAATCCTTCGATAACAGACCATGCATTTTCTCGCGCTCCATCTTTATTCGTATGGGTATGGTCACCGGGAAAAAAACTGGTTTTTACCAGTTCTGGTCCAAGGCGATCATATTTATCTGCAGTAATACTGTTCAGATCCAGAAAAGGAACGCCTTGTTCTTCGGCAATCTGTTTAGCCCACAAGCCAAAGTCTTTGTCGGCCCGCTTCACTTTACCTTGATCATCCCATTGGTTGCGCGGAATCATGGATAACAAAATCGGTGTTACCCCCTTATTCTTTGCTTCAATCACAAAACGACGCAGGTTTTCACCATAAGTGTGCACGGTTTCCCTCTTCCCATTCCCCCAATCTAAAACAACAGAATCTTTACCGATACCCCTTAGCACACCTCGATAGCCTTGTTTGCTGGTATCAGGTTTACTTCCCTCGTTATGACCAAACTGAATCAATAAAAAATCTCCAGGCTTGAACAAAGAATCAACTTTTCTCCATCTTCCCTCTTTAACAAATGTACGTGTACTCCGACCCGCCATCGCATGATTGTCCACACGGACTCGTGTTGTATCCAATAATTCAGGAAGCAAGGTACCCCAGCCCCAATATTCCTTATTGCTGTTCTTAACTGTCGAATCACCGATAAGATAAATCGTAGGTCTATTTTGCTGCTTTGCAAAGGAGATCAAAAGAACGGCTGTCAGTGCCATCCCTATCCATTTTATTGTATGCTTCATTTGCTAACTTATCTATTTCTTTTAATCAAACAATTCCTATCGTACATATCTAAATTTCTATTTTGTGCGGGCAGGCTTCACCAACTGAATATTCGGTGTGACCGGACGATCCATACCTACACCAAGGTAATATCCCGTATGCGGCGGTTGATTATAGGCCACATTCTGCCATGCTATACTCAAGCGATATTGTGGATCATGCATGAGTGTATATACACGCTTTTCCGTCGGGATCGTTGTTGTATAGATACGCAGATATTGATTATCATCTGAACGTAGGATCAATTCTTCCCGCCAATCCCCCAAGATATCCGCACTTAGGTTGGGCGTACTTTTAGTTCCATTAATCGATGATGCTCCCACCGCCGTAAAGATTCGTTCTGTTTTTCCATTTTTATATTTTTCAATATAGTTGCTGTTTAAAAGTTCACGGCTCAAATCAGCATCCCACCAAATCAGAAAATTGGTCGATCTCGGAGCCGGTCCTACACGATTACCTTTGGTATCGTACATATCTCTAGATCCCAGCCACCACAGATACGCCCCTTTATGATCTGGATCTATATTTCCGGCAACACCGCGAGGAATATCTTGGTCTATTGCACTTTTAAACAAAATTGCCCCGGTTTTGGCATCCAATAAAGCCACACCAGTCCCTTTCCGCCCACCTTTCAGTTCATGGATTCCAAAGATCTCCAAGCCTGGCCTATCCGGATCCAAATCGCTAACATGTAATGCATCGCCATGTCCCAGTCCGGTACTGTACAGCCCTTTGCCATTATCGTCAATAACCATCGAACCAAAGACAATTTCATCTTTGCCATCTTGATCTACGTCAGCAACCGTAAGATTATGATAACCCTGACCAGAATAAGGATCTTTACGAACTTTGCTATCAAATACCCAACGGCTTACTAATTTTTTATCCTTGAAATCCCATGCTGCCAGTGCCGTACGCTCATAATATCCTCTAGTCATGACAACACTTGGGTGTACGCCATCCAAATATGCTACACAAGCTAAAAATCGATCGCTGCGATTGGCATTCGTATCTCCCCATGAACTTAACTCTCCACGTTGTGGCAGATAATCCACAGTGCTCAGGGCTTTTCCCGTCAATCCATCAAATACCGTTAAGTATTCAGGACCTTTCAAGATGCGACCAACTGTCCGCGAATTTAATACGGTATCACGCCAATCGGCCTGTGCATCACCAATAACATTTCCCAGTCCATCTTTAGTACCGTCGGCCGTTTTACAGACTAACTCCGCACGGCCATCACTATCGAGGTCATAAACCATAAATTGGGTATAATGTGCTCCCTCTCGGATATTTTTACCCAAATTGATTTCCCAGAGAAAAGTACCATCTAGTTTATATGCTTGAAAAATAGGTTCCGAAGTAATCCCATTGTGTGCATTGTCATGTCCAACACCAGTCTGGTGAACAATAAGTTCATAGGTTCCATCTCCATCCAGATCGCCCACAGAAACATCCCCAGGCATATATCCTGCAGGAGTGCGTAATGGAATATTTAAATACTGCTGTACTTTTTGATCTTTCGATAAGGTCAGTTTAGCAACTTCTTTTTCTTTACCTCCGGCTACTATATCCAAAATGTAAGTCACATCTTGATTCAAATCGACATGATCGTCCAAAAAATTAGTCCCTTTGATCAATGGTGAAGTATTCAGTTTTTTCTGTTTGCCATTCCCTTCCTTTCTATAAATTGCAAAGGCCGTATCAAAATCGTCGGTACCAAGCAAACGCCAGCTTAAAAAAACGGAGTTGTCCGTCGTTTTTACACCAACCATCCCCCGATCTAAAAACTCCATTTTACGTTGGCCTGAAGCAGCTAAGGAACCGATCAGCGCCCCTGTCAAAAGAATAAGTTTCATCTTCATAATTCAAGGTCTAAGTCACAGCAATATGCCGGTACATATTACTATTGCTTTTTATTATTAACAGTTACATTATTTAGGACAAAGTTTTTAATATATTCCTTGTGAATCACAGGATCTTTGGCTGCACGGACGTTCATATTTTGAAATGTAAAGTCCGACAGTACATATTGTTCAGAATTGAGCACATCAAATACGATGTCGCAATCTAGATCAATATTGCGCAAAACAATATTTCTTGCATACGACATTTTAATACCTTTCTCACCCTTCAAATCAAAAAACTGGGTCCAAGGCTTAATAAACAACATACTATTGACATTCCCCTTTACATTTTCGATCAAAATGTTTTCATATTCCTGTGGCGTATCCGGGCGCATCTTTAACTGCAATAGCTTGCGTGCTTTATCTAACGTATTGTTCCGAAAAATCACATTGTAGCTATGAATAGATTCACTGCCGCAAGTGAGTGCGCTATGACAAAAACCAAAAAAACAATTTTCAATAATAATATTTGAATTAGGGCCGTTGTTAGGATCCTTATCGGACTTCGGTCCTTTACCGCCTTTTAGTGCAATGGCATCATCGTTAACGGATAAGTAACAATCTTTAATCAATACATTACGGCAGACATCCAAATCGATCGCATCGGAACTAGGTGCTTTCACAGGTTCCTTTGGTGCTGAAATATGTAAACCGATCAATTTGAGATTTTCACATTTATAATAATGCGAGGTCCAAAAAGGTGAATTGATCAAGCGAATGCCTGAAACCTGTACATCCTTGCTATTGGACACATAAAGTAAACGTGGACGCATCTCGTCCATATTTGTGCATTGTGGATTAAACTGTCTCCTAAGCCAGAAGGATCGCCAGTAGCGTAACCCGTTTCCATCAAGTGTCCCTTTGCCCGAAATTGTAAATCCATCTACCTGGTCTGCATTGACAAGCGCCAAAAAATACTTCACTGTTTGACCTTCCATACGAGTTTCCGCTAGCGCAAAATCTGCAATATCATCACTTCCTTTCAGTACAGCCCCCTCTTCTAAGTGTAAATGTGTCTTCGGTTTAAAAAATAATGATCCACTCAGATAGACTCCTTTAGGCACTATGACCACACCTCCACCGCTGGTATAGGCCTTATCAATAGCCTGTTGAATTTTGGCCGTTTGCACGATGGTGCTATCTGAAGCAACACCAAAATCTGTGATGAGAAATTTCTTTCCGAGCGTTTCGATCTCAGTCGATTTTACAGTCTCGAACCATTTTGAAATTGCCGTTCCGTCCGGAAACTTTCCTTGCGCATGTACATTGGACAAAATCGCAATTGATGTAAGCAGATGTAAAAATCGAAAGAATTTTTTCATAATATTAAGTTTTATTAAGTCTTGTTTTCCCGCTTGTCTACAGCTTAATTAAAACGTGCAGACAATACCGTCAAATTGATCAGCGTATTTAAGGATGCCTAAATAAGTAGCTAGTTTTAAAAGTATCAACATTTTTAACAAGAGCCGTCCTGTAGTATCCTGAACAAGCTCGATTACACAGTCAACACATCTTCATTTTCATTGATAATAAACCCAATAACAAGGATTCAAAGCTATTCGTAATATATTTGTTATAGAATTCCCAACACCAACTCCATACCAACTTATGACCAACTCCTAACTGTAACCACTGTGAGTCCACAGTGAGTCCACGTTGAGTCCACCTTTTAACAGTGCATTCACTATGCAGACATCGTTTTAACAATCCGCTTGCAGTCAGGAGTTGGTATGGATTTGGTCATCACTTATCCTTAAGACAGCATATCCAAAACCACCTTGCACTGTCCTGCTTGGTAAAATTAGGTTCCACCTTGATTGTTCCTTATTTTTAGCCTTTATTGTTTTAATCAATTGCTTAGGATTTCCTTCGAAACACTGTACTGATCAATTATGAAATGTCCACGATTGCATAACACAAACACCAATGAAAAATAAACTGGATATTCCATATGGCCTCAAAAAAACAAACCGAGCTTGCGAGCTCATGAAATAATTATTAACATGAAATATAAATTAATTTTCACCTTTATGTTACTATCAATCGCTTTTACTCGATTGAGCTTCGCGCAGATCAGCAAGATCAGCCAAGACGATATTAACATCAAAGCTCCTTTTAAAATTCCAGTATTTAAAGTCCCAAATTTCGAGCATTGTAAAAATTACGATATCCGCGATTTTGGTGCACGTCAGGGCGACAAAGAAAGTACTACCACAGCAATCGCGACTGCAATTGCTCTAGCGACAACATCAGGTGGCAATATCATCATTCCTCCAGGTGAATGGTCAACAAAGGCAATACATTTAAAGAGCAATGTCAACTTACATGTCAGTGCAGGGGCGACCTTGTTATTTTCGGGCGACCCGAAAGACTATTTACCTGCTGTTCACAGTAGCTGGGAAGGACTAGAATGCTATAACTACTCCCCACTGATCTACGCATATGAAGCAACAAATGTTGCCATTACTGGTAAAGGAACCATAAAAGCAGATCTGACTGTTTGGGAAAAATGGTTTCCAAGACCAAAACCGCATATGGAAAGCATCAAAAATCTCTATAACTGGGCGCAAGAAGGACTACCTGTCGAACAACGCCTCATGGTCAACGACACGTCCAATCTTAGACCGCAGTTTATTCAATTTAACCGTTGCCAACATGTTAGGGTCGAAGACATTAAGATCCGTAACAGCCCTTTTTGGACCTTACATCTCTATTTAACGAAAGATGCGCTTATACGCGGAATCGACATCTACGCTCATGGCCATAACAATGATGGAATCGACCCTGAAATGAGTCAGAATGTATTGATTGAAAATTGCGTGTTTGACCAAGGGGATGATGCCATCGCACTGAAGTCCGGCAGAAATCCCGAAGGCTGGCGACTAAAAACGCCAACAAAAAATATTGTGATCCGCAATTGCGAGATCCGTGACGGGCACCAACTCCTGGCTGTTGGGAGCGAACTCTCTGGTGGAATCGAAAATATCTATGTGGACAATTGCACTGTACTGCCCAATGAGAAACTCATGCATCTACTCTTCATCAAAACCAACGAACGTATGGGCGGTTACGTAAAAAACATTTATTTTTCAAATATCAAAGCCCAAAACGTAAAAGAAGGTATACTCGGAATTGATACCGACGTGCTCTATCAATGGCGATACCTGGTACCTACCAAGGTAAAAAAACTAACGCCAATAACGAATGTCTATCTTTCTCACATTCAAGCGGAAGTAGGTCAGTTTGTATCCAAGATCAACGGTAATCCGGAACTTCCCATTCGCACAGTTCAATTGCAGGATGTAGAACTTAAGAAAGTTACCTCAACGGCAATCCAAAATCAAAATGTCAAAGACTTTATCATCAAATAATAATACGCAGCTTAATTGAGAAAAGCTCCTTTCCGTTAAAGAAACTTGGCTTACAAGCATTTGAACAGCATCAAAAAAACAGCGTCTCACTCAAAAAATAGGCTTTTCAATTGAATTGAAAAGCCTATTTTTCGTTTAACCAATTTATATATAAAGCATCCGATTAATCTGTCAATACGTTTACTTTAGGCATCACAAATTGCGTATTTTCTTTTTCGCCCTTCGGTGTACCAAAGTAAAAATAGAGTGTCCGATTAATCTTTTTATCCATTTGATTAAGCTCACCTGCGGGTCCATTCACCGCAGCATTTCCATTGATTCCCAACGCCAGTTTTGTTCCAATAGGAGGAATAGCATCCAAAAAGGAAATATCCCCCGTCGGCAACTGCGGATAACCTTTGGGACCGGAAATTCCGTAGAACTCGAATAATCGCACAAATAAATCTTCCTGATCCGTTGCAACCAAAAACTTCCCTTGCACTGTATTGAATTGTATCCAACTAACATCCGAGAAGTAGCCTTTAAACTCAGGAAATGTCCATGGCCCAATACCTGCTTTTCCGTCATTATACATTTTTTCCCATGTATTTAATGTGACACCTTGCATCCTATTCTTCCATACGCGATAAGGGCCATTACCAAGCCATTTGGCCCCAATAATATAGTTTTCAGGAAAGTTGAAGCTTACTCCGGCATAAGGTACCGTTTTTGCCATATTATAAGCATAATCAAGTTTTAACCACCCGTCTGGGCGCATCGTCCAACGGATAAAACTTAGGTTACCATCAAACATAAACTCAACAGCTTCATTTTTTCCGTCTTTCCAACGTTTAGCACTTTTCAGCTCCGACTGTCCATCAATAAGCACCGGACCATTATTGAAAGCCAATTTCATGCTATAATCATTGGCCAGATCAACCAATAATCCTGTTTTTTTGGAAATCATAGCTGTTATTCCGTTTGCCTTAAGGATATAATTCGCACTGTCTTCTTTCACTTCAACATCGGTAGAAGATTTCAAAGGCAGAATTTCCGCAGTAAGCATTTGATTGGATTTTACACGCCAGGTCCAAGTATAAATTTCCTCCCCATGTGGATCAATCGCAGTCAATATCAACGCATCATATTGTTTCCAGTCGCTCGGTAAATTCAACTGCAAGTTTCCCTTTTGTGTTGGAGGCAATATGGGACTATCGACGTGTAGATGTAGCTCTGAATCCACACCCGATTCATCCGCATAGGGTTGTTGATACGTAATCAGTTTACCCTCAAATCGACAGTTTTTCAGATCGGTAAAATGATAACGATTTTCCACCGAAATAGTTCCCTTGAAGTCAACAGGTAATTTCTTCATCGTAATATGTACAGGTGCATAGATCTCCCGAATGGCATAGAAACTGCCCTCTTTTTCGCGATGTGGCCCAAGAATTCCATCAGGGGCATTTACGCGGTTGACATCAATCACATTATTGAAATCTGTACGTACGATACCTTCATCTGCAAAATCCCAAATAAATCCGCCGGCACCTAATTTGGCATTCCAGTGCAGCTCCCATATATCCGCCAATCCTGCTGCAGCACCGCCATCATCCTGTGCGTGGAGAAATTCGGTTGGCATATAAATATTAGGTCCTTCCAGAATTTTTTTTGTCGAATAAAAATCTTCATAATGGTTACAGTCGATTCCATTGATTGCATTTCCCGGTCTATGATGTGCATGAATTACTGTTCTCGCCGAAAGATCATATTTCTTGTACTCGTCTACAAGTTCTTTATTATGTCCACCTTCATTGCCGTTGCTCCAAAGTATAATGGAAGGATGGTTAGCATCTCGAATAACCATTTCTCGCACCAACTTTTTACCCACAACGGTACTGTATGCTTTTTGCCAGCCAGCCAATTCATCCAAAACATATAAGCCCAATGAATCGCAATATGCCAAAAAAGATCTATCTGGAGGATAATGCGAACAGCGGACCGCGTTCATATTCATTTCTTTGATCAATTTAACATCGTTCAGATCCAATTGCGCGTTTACCGACCGTCCGGTTTCGGGCCACCATACATGACGATTAACACCTTTCATCTTCACTTTTACACCATTGACATAAATGCCGTCTCCTTCGCGAACTTCAATTGTTCTGAAACCAAAGCGATCTTGATATTGATATTCTTTATTCTTCCCATTCCACAAGGTATAGATGGCCTGATATAGGTTTGGTGTCTCGGCGGTCCATAATAAAGGGTTTTCTACTTTCATTTCGACCAATTTCACTGAGTCTTTCGCAGTAATTGGAAACTGTTGAATAGCGATTACATTACCCTTCAGATCTTTGATCTCTACCGATAGTTTATTGGCCTTAGAGAGCCCCTCTAAGTGCACATCGCTTCGAAAAGCTCCGTCTGCCTTTGCATCGATAGCCGTCCAGCTGATGTGTTCCTGTGCTGTCGCTTCAAGGTAGACGGGCCTATAAATACCGCCTAAAATCCAATAATCCGCAAGGCGCTCCGCATTGTTAACGGATTTATCGGAGGACATTTTTGACACAGTAGCCTCCAATATATTGGCCTTGCCAAAGGTGATCTTGTCGGTAACATCGTATTTAAACTGATAAAAAGCACCCTGATGGATATCTCCGGCTAGCTTCCCGTTGATCTTGACTTCAGTATCGGTCATTGAACCTTCAAAAACGAGGTTTATTTTTTTACCTTTCCAATTTTTGGGAACAGTAAATTGATGCCGATACAAACCTTTTTCATCGTGAAAGATGAAATTCTTACCGTAGGTCACATAATCCCGTCCATAATTGTAAGCCCCAAAACCCTGTTGTTCCCAATGACTGGGAACTGCGATCTTATCCCATTTTCCAGCCTTGCGCCCACCAGTTACCCAGAAGTCCCAATTGACCGTATGAACATTGTCCGTTCCCGAGAGATAATGTATTTCTTTCACCACTTGCGCCGAAGCAATATGTACCATGATAGTGTATATCAAAGCAAAGAAGACAATTCGAAATTTAAGCATAGGTTTATTCATTGTATTAGCAAACCTCTAAAATAAAAAGTTCAGGACACTTAAGCATCCTGAACTTACCTGAATAGCTTTGGCCTTCAACACCTATACCCAGGCAGACCATCCCGTTGGTACAGAACAGCACAGGATGACAAATCAATTCGGTATACTTAAACTTGTCTTACTAAATTGGCTATTCCCAAATTTAGTTGGTAAGTACGTAAATTATAATTTAGATAAAACCAGATGAGGTTTATCAAAGGAACACCAATAAAATAGCATCATATTTTTTATCATAAATTTAGGATTAATTGGTTATTTTAAAGGTTTTCATTCTCCCCGTTTGAAAACCTTTTTTTATAACAATCGCTAGGATTAAGACGGCAACAACATTACAATTTGATCATTATAAGAGCGTAAAATATTTCAAAAGAGAAAGCTCAAAAAGATACTACTCCGTTCTAAAAGGTAATGCAGGTAGTCCTTCCTTATTAAAAAAATTGGGACGCGCTGTTTCGTGCCAACCAAAGCGAACCTGTTTTGGAGACCTTACCGATGCTGCAGATACAATAACACGATCACCCTCGATCTTCGCTTCAGCAGATACAAACCTGCCATCTGCCCCAGCAATCTCAAACCAGGTCAATTGATCGCCTTTACATTGCAATCCGCTGCCAACATGTTTAAAATTCAGTACTATGCTATTATTGACTATCTTTTTGCTTTTATATTGTGGGCCTGAAAAAACAATATTCTTTTGACCATAATCAAATGCCAGTGGCCATAATGCCAAACGACGTCCTACTTCCCATTTATAGGATGGATGTATGTCAGAAAGGTCGTCGACCAAATCAGTGACGACAGCCATTCCCGAATTTTTAATGTCCATGCATTTTGTCTGAATCTCCCAAAACCACGGCAACGCCTCTACATTATGCTGTGTTTTATCCTTTCTTTTACTATAATAATAAGGGGCAATCTGTACATAGTAAAAAGGCATATTTTTGTCCTTCCAGTTTTTACGCCAGGTATCAATCAGCAATTTTTGTTTTGCATAGTAACGTGCATCCTCAAACATAAGATTGCTTTCACCTTGATACCAGATAAATCCTTTCATCGCAAAAGGCGCTAATGGACGAATCATGGCTTCATACATTTCCCCCGCGACAGCATTTTCAATTTTCGTTTCACCATTTCGGGTTTCCTGTTTAAAAGTGCTGGAGTTTTGATAGGCCTCCAAAGGTGTCCATGGCTCTATCCTACTGCCACCCCAGGATGAACTGATCAATCCCACGGGAACATTCAGCTGTTGTTGCAGGGTCTTTCCAAAGAAATAACCCGGAGCGGAAAATTGCGCGAGTGAATTCGGATCGGCTACTTCCCATCCCTTCGTTTCCACATCGTCCTGCTGCCCTTTCTTTTTGGCAACAAGGAATAAGCGAATTTTTGGATTTTCAGGTTGTCGCAATTCTTCCTCCGCCCGATCAACGCCTACAGCAGGCTTTTTATAGCCCTTATGTAACAGCATCGTATACTCCATATTAGACTGCCCCGAGCATAGCCAAACTTCACCAACAACAACATTTTTCAGTAAAATTGTATTGTCTCCCTTTACTTCCATACTAAATGCGTCGAAACTTGCTTTTTGAGCTGTAAAGGTAACGCTCCATGCTCCCTTTTGATCGGCCACTGTTTTTCTTTTCAAACCTTTCAATCTGACTTCAATCTTTTCCTGAGGATCCGCATGCCCCCATACCACCACTGGTTTTCCTTGCTGAAGTACCATATTCGATCCAAAAACATGTGGTAATGTGACTTTAGCCTGTGTGCTGAACGCAATGCCTGCCAAAATAAAGGAAAAGAGGATTTTCTTCATGTTAAAAAAGCTATCAGTTTACTTTTAATAAAGTTGACAAAACCGTTTGATTGACCGTAAAAGCTGTTCCATGACGTACTCCCTTCGGAAAGCTCACCAGATCAGAAACATCTTCCCAGTTGATACCATCTTTACTTCTTACAGCTCCATACTTATGGTCGCGGTATTTATCGAAATATACATATATATACTCCCCTACTTGCAGCGGAGCAGGACCCTCCGCCCAATAATTGCCTGTGATTGGTTTAGAGACAGTAGTCGGAAATCCTTTGGCTAAACTCTTTGTTGTCGTGATTCGGATATTTTTCTCCGGCGGATTAGAATTTTCATTTTTCAGCACCATCATATATTCCTTATTGACCCGTTGTATAATGGCCGCATCGATGACACTAAATTCAGGGTCAAAAAATAACTTGGTTTTTGAAAAACGTTTAAAATCCTTTGTCGTCACACTATACATCCGGTGGTTTAAGCCTTTTTCACTATCGCTTGTCTGCACCTCCTTATGTCGACCAGGAATTGTCGTGGCCCAAATGATATAATATTCTTTTGTGTCTTTGTCGTAAAAAAGCTCCGGAGCCCATGCATTTTTAGCATCAGGCTCACCTACCATGACTGGTATTGCTTTTTGATCGGTCCAATGCATCAAGTCTTTGGAAGAGGAATATCCGATAATTTTATCCCACCAGCCTGTTGTCCACACAAGGTGAAAGGTACCATCAGGGCCCTGGCAAATACTAGGATCACGCATCAGTCTATCTTTTCCTACCGTTGGTACTAAGAAAGCTTTTCCCTGATTCAATGGTTCCCATTTCAAACCGTCTAAACTATAAGCAAGATGTAACCCGTCGGCGCCATTGCCTACAAAATAGGAGAAAAGGTATACCGGAGATTGTGCCTTAACGAGACAGGTCAAAATAACCAAGAGCGTGACTAGAAATTGTTTTTTCATTTATACAATCTTATGAATAAGTTTATAACGAGTTTCCATTACACAGTAGGAAACGAATACTTTAATCCAAATATAGTGTTACTTCATCAATCACTACGCCCTCATCAAGCGCTTTGATACGCAATATGTCCTGTTGCAATGAAGCTACCTTAAATTTAATCGTTCGAATAGCCTGGTTGCGCAAGACATTCTCTTTCCACTCTTCACTTCGTCCGATTGTTTTATAGGAAATGGCAGGCGAATGCTGTTGCCCCAAGGAAACTTCAAAACGTAAATCATCTGAAGAGACCGGGTGTGTAGGCAGCAAGTGGACGACAATGGTAACAGAATCACCCTTTAATCCCTTGAGTCTATAACTAGCTTCTACGCCCAATGGGATCGCTGCGGCCTGCCCTTGATAGCCCAACCCTTCATATCCGATTGAGCCTTTTAAATCTTTACCAGGAATCCTCTTGGCGGGCTGATCATCATTGACCATAGGAACAACAGCGTTTTCTTCTACAATCTTATCGAAAACAGCAAGGTTTCTTGGTTTATAATCCATCATACCCTTCCACTTACCTTTATTCAAGGCATTGTATTGCGCAGTTAAGGAAGCGATTTTATCATAGGCATCGTGGCTTTTTTGCCATTCAGCTTTGCCATAACGTGCCAACTGTGCATAAAGGTGTTTTTCATTCATCTTTGCTGCTACAACAACCGGATACAGGACTAATTCAAAATATGCATCCTTTCGATCCAACGGAACTGATGCCTCAATTGCGGTGGCTGCATCTTGAATTAGTTTATACTGTAATAATCGCTTTCGAATCTGCTGTTCGGACCAAGGTAGGTCTTTAACAATTTTATAGGCTGGATCTTTCTCTTCCGTACGTGTATTTCCCATAAACTCAGGCTTTCGAATATGAGCCAACCGATAATGTTCCTGCATAATCGGCACGATCTTCTTCGCCAAACGATGTCCAAACTCCCGTTGCAAAAATTGATTCATATGCTGATAGATGCCTATTTTCTCTACCTGATCCATATTCCATGCCATATCCATCAGGAGTTCAATTTGGTATTCAGCAGGCTTAATATCCCCAACATTGACAATCCACATTTTTTTAACATCATGTTGATAAGCTGTATAAAGCTGCTGATAGATCAGCGCCGGACTCATCGTCGACAACCAAAGATAGTCATGCGGCCTACCCCAGTAGGAAACATGATAATAAAGTCCGTTACCGCCTGTTCTTTTTCTTTCTTTCTGATCTGGAAAATGAGTAATATAGCCATAATTATCGTCACACCACATCAATGTAGCATAGTCAGGAATAGCTATACCGGCGCGGTAGACGTCTAATACCTCCTTATAGGGTATAACGACTTGGGGAATTTTCGTTGGATCTAAATTGACATATTGTTTTAATAGATCCGTCTGATCCTTGAGAACCTCATTGAACGCATCTTTATATGCGGCTATTGTTTTGACACCCTCCATTGCTCCATCGTGTTTCCCACGCATACCAAGTGTAAATATATTATGAGATTGACCGAGTGTTTTAAGCCGATTGGACCAATAATTAATAATTTCATTTTTATTTGTCAAATAGTTATAGGGCCCCTGACCTACAATATCCCATTCCGTCGCACTATTTCGAGCGAGGGGCTCACAATGCGATGAGCCGATATATATTCCATATTTTTCGGCCATTTCCCGATTTCCTTGGACAAAATAGAAAGGAACAGTTACTTCATGCATTGCTGGCCAGATCGAGTTGGCTCGAAGGCGTAACAATAATTCAAAAATACGGGCATACGTCTTAGGCCCGACCGTAGCCATTTTTTTTGTTTTCGTCGGATCAATTCCTGCATCCAACTTTGCTTCGGGCTCATAGGTTTTACTGCTCCAAGGCGTCAATCCCCAGTCCTCGTCATTTATAAAAATCCCCCGGAATTGCACTTTAGGAAATTGCTTGTCTTCAAAATCGGCAGGCAAAGAAATCGTTGATTTTTTACGGGGAACCACATCTGCCCACCAACTCCATGGAGAAACACCTAATTTTCTGGAAATTTCCATAACACCGTATGCCGTACCTCTAGCATCAGACCCGATAATCAACAGAGTTGGTACTTTTTCCATTTGAATCACTTTCAGATAAAAAGCCTCCCATTTATCTTTGATATCTGAGAGAGAAATGTGATGATCCTTTATCAATTTGTCGATAATTGGATCATTTAATTCCCCAATTATAATCGCTCCGGCATCTGCATTGTCGATTCGTTTAAAAGCAGATTGGCCAACCTGCTGTGCGTCTGCAGCCAACAGTTCCAATGTGGTTTCAACCACAGGGTTACTACCTCCATAATAGATATTCGCAGCCCGATTATTTTTGATCAGATTGAATCCTGAATTGGCAAACAACGGCACAATTGCCAAACAGAGATTAATAAAAACTAAAATAGACTTTTTCTTCAAAGCTGGATGTATCATATGAGTTGAATTGGGCTATTTTGCACCTGATTGAATTCGGATAATGGTTAACGAATAAGGCGGCAATTGTTGTTTTTTGAGTTTTTCAACGGCCATGGTCTTTTCTTCGGGTTTTGCCGTTTTACTTTCCAGTTTTCCTGTCAACTGAGAAACAAGGGCCGTATCAGCTTTCAGATTAAGCTGATCTAATTCCAATTCGATGTTGATGGCAACAGGTAAGATATTAACCAGTTTTATAATGAGCGATTGATCTTTCGGATCTTTAACAATAGAAAATGCCACACGCTTCTGTACCTCAACGGCAGCATTAGAATAAACTGCTTCTACCGGAATATATTCTGTTCCGTTATTACGCCCAAATAATTGCTGTACATAATAGGATGGTGTTAAATTTACATCGGTATTGGAGAAATAAATAAGATCGGGACGCCATTGTGTATAACCATCTTTGGCTAACAGTGGCGCATAAGAGGCCATCTTAACGACATCACCATTTCTTTCCAATGCTGTGAGATATGCCGCTTCAGCCAATGCCACTTCCAGGGTACTCGCACGTCCATGAATATGAGCAGCATATTCGCCCAAATACACCTGTGCTTTACTCCGATCATATTTATCATAGAAATCTTGATTATGAATAAACCAGCCTGGTGTCTGATAGTAGTGTTCGTCCATAATAGGTACGTTCAATTTATTAGCAATTTCCCAGCCCTCTACATAGTCGGTTCCTTCAAAAAATGGCCCTGCAGTTCCAATAACTTGTATTTCGGGATATTTTGCACGGATAGCATTGTAAATCATGGTAAAACGTTCCTCGAAAACATTCGATATTAAATCTTCGTTACCTACACCAATATATTTTAGATGAAATGGTTCGGGGTGCCCCGCTGCTGCACGTACCTTTCCCCAGGTACTATTTTTATCCCCATTGGCCCATTCAATCAGATTAAGTACTTCCTGGATATAGTCATCCATATCTTCCATTGGAATACCACATTGTTGTCCGCCCAATGGATGACCATGAGCGCCCGAATTTTGACAGGGTACCCCAGCCGCCACTACCGGGACAGCATAGGCACCTATATCTTCACAAAATTGAAAATACTCATAATATCCTAAGCCAACAGTTTGGTGATATCCCCACATATTTCGTTGTGGCACACGGCTTTCTAAAGGTCCTACAGTATTGGACCAATGATAGATATTTTCGATACCATCGCCATGTGCTAAACAGCCCCCCGGAAAACGGACAAAACGCGGATTCAAAGCCGCAATAGCCTCGGCCAGATCCTTCCGTAATCCATTCTTACGTCCTTTAAATGTATGCTGAGGAAATAAAGAAATCAGATCCAAATCCAATTGTTGTCGATCTGTAAATACAAATTCCAATACGGCATCCTTACTAGTTGCATTGGCTGTTAATACCAATTGATATTTTTTCCAGTTTTTACTGTCAACAATTAAGGATTTCTCGTCGAGTACCTTTCCGTCTTTTGTACTTATCCGGATTTTTAGTTGACGCCCTTTAACCGCAGCGCCCCGTCCAAAAAATGAAAGATCATAGCGTTCGTTCTTATTCAAGGCAATCCCATCGTAGCCTATATTTCTTAGAATACCTTCACCTTGCAGTCTGGCATAATGTTTATTATTTGGATGAATGGGATTTATACTGTCAACATGAAATTGTCCCGAGCCATCCATACGCCAAGCTGTTTTCTCGTTCCAATTTTTGTCATGTCCTTGTTTATCGCTCAATTTATATTCAAAATCTCTATTTTGAATCAATTCCGCATATAGACCTCCGTCTGCGGCATAATTAATATCTTCAAAAAACACGCCCACCAACATATCACTGATAGACTTACTATGGCCTATATTCGGTGTCAGTTTAACATCCAATGGTTTGAGACCCGGGAAACGGACCTCATCGTCAACACTTCGTTCGGACCATTGCTTTTGCTTAAGCAATGCGAGATCATAATGCTTGATTAATTCTTTAATAACAGACCATGAAACTTTCAGCTTTGTTCCACGTAAACTTTCGCCATTAATGGAAATATTCTCACGTCGCAACAAACTGTTTTTTACAAGCGCCTCTGTTGATTTATCCAAATCTTTTAATGAGACATAATAATCTTGCCGGCCCCAATTAAAAAAATCAGTGGTAAAGGTATATGCATAGGAACCATTACTTTCAGGACTTAATTGCCACGCACAGAACCAGCCACCACCATTTCGAGGAAACAATACAGGATTTATCATCCGTTTTTCTGATCCCCAACGTCCATAATCTGACTTTACAAAGGCAATATCTGTCCCGATGGTATTCCATTGTTTTCCGTCCAAACTCCAGGCATATAATAGCCCTTCTCTGCCAGCATTCTTTTCTTTTGCGTAAGCAAAAAAATAGGCTGAATCTGGTTCAGAAATCGTGCTGCTATAGGCATATGCGGGCGTACTGAAAATCCAAAATAGACAAAAAAAGCAAATTGCTTTTGCAAGAAAAAAAGAGCAGGCTCTTAATGTGAAAATAGCTCGTTCCATTGGTTATAATTAATCAGAAATATTTATAAATGTAAAAATTACATTTATAAAACACAAATGGCATTACTAAAAGATTGCACTGTCATTGACATGTTACGATTATACACGCTTTTACCGACCACCACTAGTTTTGCATAAGTGTTGATAGAAGTTCATAAATTATCGATTATCGCCAACAACCGCTATCTCCACACAATGATATTAAACAGTTTCGAATTCACTATCCTGCAGTCTCATGTTCAACATCAAAGAAAAAGAAAAAGGCCTGCACAAAGCAGACCCTTAACCATTAAATCAATAATCCAAACTTATCTCAGGTTTACCGTAATTTAAAAGGCAAATACCAATTGTTCATATCCATCAACTTGCTACGTACTGCTCCAGCTTTGGGGTTATTTGCTTTCAGCAATTTCTCATAGACTTTATCGGCTAGGAAAGCTGGATCATGACGGCGTTTTGCTATACGCATCAGATCGGACCAACGTTCGCCTTCGAAGGCTAGCTCAAGAGCAGACTCTTCTACGATCTTATCTTCCAGATCAGCTTGCGGCACATTAAAAGCGGTCATCATGCTTCCGTAACCACTTACTGTACCTGGTCCATATTCAATGCCTGGGAATTGCCAACGCGGCATAGTAGCCCGTCCACGGATTCCCGAATTCCGATACCACACCCCACGTACGATACTCGCATTGTCGCGTGCGTCAAAATAATAGGGCGAGGATTCGGCAAAAGTGGTTCTATTCGTCCCAAATCCTTCATGGGTTATCTCCGACTCCAATTCAAAAAAATTGCCAGGTATAATACCACCGTCTTTCGTAAAAGCGCCATAATAGAAGGTACTGATTAGCCCCCAGTTTGCCAATGCATAGGCCAAACGGCCCTGACCATCACGATTAGCAGCTTCTGCAAAGCGAAGATGCGCCCCTGCGGCTCGATTGATATTCCAACGACCGCCTTTATTTAACAAGCTCAATAAATCCCCTGAATTATCCGTAAATTTTGTAATCACAGGATCACCATTTGCAGCAACTTCATAAGATAGCTTACTCCTGGGATCCCAGGGAATACCCGCATTATTGGTCTGTGAATTCCATAAATCAATCACCTTTTGAGAGGGCTTAAGTGCATATTTTCCTGACTTAGAAAATAGATCTATAAAAGGATTTCCAGGAGCAAAAGAGTTATGGTATGGAATAGACCAGTTCCATTCGGAATTCCATTCCCGTACCGTATTCGATAGCGCAAACATACTTCGCCAGCCTGCTGTTAAAGAATTTACCAAAGATGACCCCTCCTGTGCTCTTGCAAAACTTACATTAAAGTAGCTCCAGCCAATACGATTGAAATTGAACAGATAATCAATATTACTGTTATTGTCTTCGGCAGACAGCAATCTTTTATAAGTCTTTGCCGCTTCATAATAGTTTCCTTTCCAAAGATAGAGTTCGCCGAGGACATGGGCCTTGCTGATGAACACCTTCTGTGTGCTCGCGCCATCTGTCGTAAAAACCAATGTGCTGCCTGTCGGATAGGCATAAGGGTCTTGATATGGCAAATCTTTTGTGTCATTGATCAGAGAATCGACCAAATGATCAAAAGTTGTTTTCGGATAGTTTTCCAAACTTTTAATCTCATCAACACTTTCTATTGTATTTTTGATATAGGGAACATCTCCAAAGTGGATCCCTAATTGTAAATACAACCATGCACGCAGCATAGCGAGGTCAGAATAACGCTGATTAAATTCGGTATTGCTCAGCTTACCCTGCCGCTCCATCACCTTGAAGTTCTTCAAGGCATCATTGCAATTGAAGATAATTTTATAAAAAGCAGATGGATCGGCATAAGGATTATCTTCTGCTACTTCATGGTTGGAAACTTGCTGCAAATAGGGATTTGCATTTTGTGTGACGTCCATGAGATCGGCCCTTAATTCGTTCAGGACAATATAACGTTCACCTAATCCTGCTACTTGCCCATAAATCCCGAGCACCACCGCATCAGCATCGGCAAGCGTATTGTACATTTTTGAACTGTCCAATTTATCTTCGGGAGAGAAATCCAATGCTTTCTTACAAGATGTAAAAGAAAGGCTACAGGCCAATATGGCCCAAAGCGAATATTTCGAATATTTTCTGTATGTGATAAACATAGTATATTAAATTTTTATAGACCGATCCTCAATCCCAGCTGCACAGAGCGAACGATGGGTTCCAGCGTCACATCAACCCCTTGATGAAAAACATCAGCAGACTGAGCAAATTCAGGATCATAACCTAAATACTTACTAAAAGTCAACAAGTTATTGGCAGTACCATATAGACGGACATATTTGATGATACGTTTATTTACTGGAATACCGTACTCAACGGAAAGCTGACGAAGCCGAACATATGAACCGTCTTCTATCCATCGATTTGAAAATCTACTATTTCCCATTGGATCGTTGAGTGCAACGCGAGGCACATCAGTTTCCTGACCTTCCGCCCGCCATCTATTTTGTAAGAGTTCTGTCTGGTTATAAAATGTACTTCCCGACTCTAGTTGTGCCCGTGTATAGTTATAAATATCATTGCCTAAGCTGAACGTCACCAATGCACCGAATTTCCAGTTTTTATAGGTCAGGCTGTTATTAAATCCGCCCACCAGATCTGGATTAGGATCACCTATGATCATTCGATCACGATCATCAATGATCTTATCACCGTTACGGTCGGTGAATCTCGCATCTCCTGCCTGGAAAGGTATTTTATTGCCTGTTGCATCCAAAATAGACAATCCAGCTTCGGCAGCTTCTGCACTTGTGCGGTAAACACCGTTGAACTGGTACCCATAAAAGGCATTTGGTGCGCCGCCTTTCTCGCTCACAAAAGTTCCACCGGCATATTGTGTATAGGATGTTTCGGGAAGATCTGTGATCTTGCTTTTATAGTGACTTAGCGTCAATGAGGCATCCCATTTGACGGAGCCGGTCAGAATACGTCCAAACAAGGAGAAGTCAATACCACGTGTACGCATTGAACCATTATTATAGAGGTAATAACTAATTCCAGAAACAGTATTCCCCGAATTATAGGCTAGCATATCACTTGTCCTATTTTGGTAGATATCGACGCCTAAATTGATGCGTTCATTCAACAACGAAAGATCTGTCCCAACGTTTATTTTTTCTACTTTCTCCCATTTTAGATAAGGATTGGCAACACCATCGCGCACAAGCCCTTGGACACCTAAGAAGTTCTGGGAGATGTAATTCTGCCGCGCATCATAATTTCCAATATCATCGTTGCCTGTAACCCCATAACTCGCCCGAAGTTTCCATAATGAGATCGTATTATTTCCTTTCAAAAAATCCTCATTGGACAATAACCATGCAGCACCTACAGCCGGAAATACTGCATACACCTTATCTGCAAGCTTCACGCCTCCCTTTGCTTTGTCTCCAAAGCGAGAAGATCCATCCATCGATATGGATGCATTTAAGATATAAGTATTCTTCCAGCTAAAATTACCCATAGCATAGGCCGTCATATTTGCCCATTTACCGATATGCCCGCCATAAACCCGGGACGCAGGTGTTGAGTTACCAATACTAACCAGCTGGTCGGTCGCCGAATTATAGCCTAGTGCATAATCTTGTTCCGAATCATGCTTGTGGTATCGGACTCCACCAATAGCTTCCAAGCGGCCCTGAGTTCCTAGATCCTGATTATATTGCAGACGCAAATCATTTGAAATTGAATAATAACGAGCCACCTGCGTACCGAGACGACTATAAACTTCCATATTATTTACCGTGTCCTTTGCGACTCCTTTTTTAGGAATAAAGAAATCCTCTTGCGCTTTATCATAGGTCACGGTAGACAGGTTACTTAACTTAAAATTTGTATTGAACGCATAGTTGAACACCAAAGAACCTAAAAACCGATAGGCCTTTTTATTATTAATCCCATTTTGTGTGATTTGCATCGGATTGGAATAGCCGAAATAATCAGCTTCGGCATAATTCGGTGAAATGCTGCCGTCTGGAGCAATATCATGCGTATTTAAAAATGGAGACTTAATCAACGAAAGAAACAAAGGGTTGGTCTTTGGTGATAAGCCCTGATCCTTCAAGCTTTGCTGCCCATAACCCATGGAGATATTGGTCTGAGCAGTTAATTTCTTGGTCAAGTTCATGTCGCCATTAAAACGTGCCGTATAGCGATTTTGCTTTGTGTTATCCAAAACACCCTGTTCATTGTTATAACCTACTGACAAAGCATACCGTGCTATATTGTCTCCCCCTGTAACCCGAAGAAAATAATTCTGGTCGACTGTATTATTAAGCACATCTTTCTGCCAATCCGTTTCATTATGATACTTCGCATATTCCTCGAATTTTGTATTATCATTATTGAAAGGCATATTCGCTATTTCCTCACCACTGTAGGTGCTCGTTGCCAACAAATCATTCAAATAACTTCGGTAGGCATAAGACTTCATGACGGGAATACGTTTTGGACGGAAATTATATCCTGTTGTCGCCTGCAGATCAATCTGCGTAGCCAGCTCTTTTGAATGGTTCGTATTAATGACCACAACTCCATTCGATGATTTGGCGCCATAAATATTAGCGGAGACAGCGTCTTTCAATACCGTAATATCTTGAATATCGCGCACATCAATGTGCTGCAATGCATTATTGAGATGTCCTGTGGTTATAGAGGGACTCAAATGCTCGGCATTATACACAATACCGTCTACAATATATAAGGGCTGGTTATTGGAATACAAGGATTGCAGGCCTCGAATATTGAGATTTCCGCCAATAGAAGGTGTGCCTGAATGTCGAGTTACTTGTACTCCAGCCAGCTTCCCTTGCAGGTAGCTATTGACTGTTTCTGAATTCTGTTCCCAAGCATTAAGTTCCAACTTTTCGACTGCGCCTGTATTATTTAAAACTCCATTATCACCAAATACTGTCTCCGTCTTTTTATAGAAAGAACGATACCCCTCAGGGTATAAGACCACCTTCATCGATTTATCTAGCAACACCGGTACCTGCTTAGCTATATATCCATCCAAAGAAACTTCAACAATTGCATTGGAAACCGGTAGTTCTAAACGGAAATTACCTTTACTATCGGTCAATTTTGCTACGTTACTGCCATAGGTTATACGAGCACCTGCAATAGGGTTATTGGTTTGGCTGTCATAGACAGTACCTTTAACGGAATAAGCAGAAGTAACTTGTTGCTGTATAGTCCGGGCGGTAGTATCTTGTTGCGCCCAACTGCGGTGCGCTCCCAAGGTAGAAATAAACAAGATAACACCTAATTTATAATTTATTTTGATCGAACTCATTTCGTTTTACTTTATTATTGAATAATCGGTACGAATCGGAGGTATTCTAAAATAATAGGTCCAGTACCATTGCTCATAACAAGCAAAGGCAGATTACCATATTGGTCTTGCGTTACCTCACCTAAATAAACTTCTCCATGATTAAGCGGCTGTACATCAAATGTCATTCGGGTATCGTTTGCTCCCAGGTTATTGACGACTGGACGTCTGTATAAATCCGCCTCGGTAACCGATATAAGTTTCGGGTCAAAAAAGTAGACATATTGGAGAAATGCCGCTGTTTGCGGATCACCAGCCAGTCCCATAATTGCTCGTCCATATACTTTATATTTAGCAACGTTCATACCTGTAGCGCGATACTTCACATAAAAGGAAGTAACCTTATGATCATATACTTCAATGTCATTGTATAAATTTCCTTCATTATCTCGCTTTTCCCTGAAAAAGGTATTTGATCGCTTATCCGTTTGTTTGTAACCGATGGGTCTTGCCCCCAATACCTTAATTTCCTTGATCTGATCCGCTAGTGCAAACTCAAGTCGCTTCACACGATAAACAACTCCATTACTGGCCTTTGTCCGCGAGATAATATTTGTGGGGTCAACACTAAATTTGGTTCCCGCTATCGAAATCAGATTATTTGTAAGTTGATCCGTAGCCAATTCTCCCGCTACAATAAAATCGCGCAACAAAGCCTTTTTAGTAAAAAAAGTAGTCGTACTGTCAGGACGAAGTGTATTCCCTTCCTCATAGGCTGTCGCATAGAAAGGTCTTAACTTAGCATACTCGGTCTCAAAATTTTCGTCGTCTACTACGAAATAGGTGTGTTTCTTATTTTCAGTAGTCATATTGCGACGTACCTCCGTATACCATACCGGGCTATACCTGTAATATATAATATCACCCTCTGTAGACACTGTATCAAAGGAATTCACAGCCTCAATTTGTTTGGTATCGGCAAAAAAGGTGCGTACTAGATTAAATATATTCTGAAGAGGCTTTAAGGGACGACCTACCACATGATAAAGTCCATTGCTCGCCACCAGATTCCCCTGAAGAGGTTCAACACCGTCAAATGTGCCATGCGTAAACTCCACATATTTATTTCGAAAGTTTAATGCCTTTACGGTATCAGCTCCTGAATTCACATTATAGACCGAATTGATAATATGGTAGCCAACGAAACTCTTGATCACCGCAGTATCGGAAAAATTATATTGATCCTGCACTGCGGCAATTGCTTCATTGGTTGGTACTATCAAGGTATAGTTTTTCGACGCTTTCAACGATTCACCATAGCCCGATTTATTGAGCAGGTCCATAAAAGTTGAAAACTCAGCATGCTCGGAAATAATTGTATATAAGTTTTTTTGAGCATCGGTATCACCTCCTCCAAAATGATCCTCCCAATTTTTGGAACAAGCAGACAGTAAACACATGCCCAATACGAGTAGGTAAATTTTATAAATTATAGCTTTCATAGTTGTGTATCCTGTTATTTTGGTCTATAGAAAAGTTCACCTGAAATTTGATGAAATCTAGGGTAGTTCTGCTCAAGATCATCTGCGGGTATAAATTGGATCATATCCAGATAGACGGTATTGTTACCACACTTTTTATCTTTGATCGCTTCAAAACGGATGACATGTCGATCAGTTGTCTCCACATTGATAATACCGGCCAAACGGCCAACATTCAATGGCGCTTCACTACCTGATTTTGCTTTGAGTCCACCGGTAATATTATTTGCATTGTAATCGCCTACTGTTGCCATGTAACGTTTGTAGCCCTGTGCCAGCATCAGATTATCCGCGTTTGCATTCGCGAGGTCGCTAACACCCGAAGCGGTCAGACTTTGATTCAGTATGATCGTATTGGGCAAGATTTGTTCATCCCCTTTTCCAGGATTAAATGTTGCCTGAATCTCTGGGGCATCCCCATGCTGGGCATAACAGATCCAGACTTTATACCGTCCTTTTACGAGATATGGAGTCTTAAATTCAATCCATTTCGCCCGCGCACTATTATTCGCACAAAGCGAAAGGCTTAAGAGGTCTCCATTTGCATAGGGGCGCTTCGTTTCTAAGGCTTTATAATAATAATATCCGTTCGTGCCAATGGTTGAAACCGTTAAACTATTAAAGCCAAAAGAATTGGCAATGGTTGCACCATTTGCCACCAATGCCTTGGAACTATTAAAATAGGCGCTCCCCAGTGCATTGACTAATTCGGGCGAGGTTGCTATATCAAAATACACCGGTACCTGCTGGCGAACTTTGATCTTAAAGGTTTGTTTTGTCTCATGCAGCACGCCATTGGATGCCAACACATCGCTCTGTGATCTGTTTATTTCAGCACCCACTTCATGAACCCCATTAAACACATCATCATTCAATAAGATCTGTGCACCTAATAATTTGGTCGAAATAATCTCTTTTGGGGCCAAAGTATAGATCGTATTTGCAGCAACGATGTCTTCCAAAAATTTGATATCGTTGCTTAAATGATAGGCCATATATAACCACAAGCTATCTTTATGGCTTTTCACATCACCCGTCTGTGAATAGGCTGCTTTCATATCCGCATAACTTTTGATCCCCTGCAGCTGCAGAACAGAGTCGGACTCAACAATAGCGGTCTGAAAACGTTTAGCATCCGCCACCGCTACACCGCGTTGATAATATAAAGTATCATAAAACCCAGTCTCTTTTAAAGCCTCGGCAAAAATGGAATAACGAGGATTATTCCCTATCAATTCAGCAAGACTCTGTGCTGGTGGAACTAATACTTTATTTATGGAATGAATGATACCGTTACCACAGATAATATTCGATCTGATAATTTTTGCAGACTTATTAATTCGGTAAATCCCATTTTGCACATCTGTGTATAAATATTCACCTAATAAGCTCGCTGTTTTGATTTTCCCATCTGTAAAACGCGTGCTGCCTACTGTATCCCTAACCACATGGTACTTGACAAAATCCAATAGCTGCGCATCTGTAAAATCACTCAATGCAGTTTTTCCATTGTCTTTGATCCAGGCATTAATGCTCTCATTATTGGGAGCAAAAAGTGTGTAAGTACCATACGCACCAAGATAGCCTGCAGTTTTCGAACGATATAAGATTTCGGTCAATAAGGAATAATCAGTTTCATGTGCTTCCAAATAACCTGTAATATTAACTTCATCTGAGGTTGAAATTCGATATTTCTCTTTTTGACAGGAAAATATAAGCGCAACTAACAGGACAAACCATGTCCCTATCAGCCAATATTGTTTTCTAAAATTTCTTTTCATAACGATCTATTTTAGGTAAAATGGGTTTTGCTTCAACTGTTTGTCTTTGAAGAGTTCAGTTTCCAAAATGGGAAGATAATGGCTGTCCACATCGCGCACTTTATTAATTGCCGATTGGCGTACATTAGCGTCTACAACTTTCGTTACAAGATCTACTAGGACATTGATGTTTGCATAATTATCTTTCTTTGCCAAGCGCAAAAGGTCAAACCAACGTTTACCTTCGAAAGTCAGTTCACGTGCACGCTCAGCGAAGACGAATAAGATGATTCCCTCTAAATCAGTCGCTTCAATATTCGGATCCGTAGCTTTTATGGCTTTACGCTTGGTTCGCAAATCCTCAAGAAGTGCCAATGCTTCCGTCCCTCGCCCCAGCTCGGCCAAAGCTTCAGCACGCATCAACATGACGTCAGATACGCGATAGAGCTGAAAATTGTAGTAGTCGGGGGATTCGGTACCGTATTTTCTCAGATCTCCCGACATACCATACAGGTTTCCTTCTCCACGACTATCGAATAAATCTATATCTGTTCCTTCGTTCGATGGAAAGATCTCATTATTCAAGATATCCACATTGGCTGTGAATGGTCTACGGGCAATCACACCAATATTATACATCGGATTTTCACTGGAGTTTTTATGGCTCAACTCCCAAATCGTTTCCATCGTGCCACCATCAAAAATTTCAGGCAATGCTGCGCCAATTAGACTATATCGTCCAGTTTCTAAAATTTTTGCGGTCTGCTCTTCCACTTTATCATATTGTTCCAGCCATAGATATACGTCAGCCAACATCGCCCGTACCGCGGGTCTTGTCACCCGACCGGCATTTGTCGCATTGTAACCCGAGGTATTGACATGGTACTCGGGTATCCAATCCAAAGCCTTCAAGAGATCTTTCTCGATTTGCTTGAGCACTGCATCGCCAGTGGACTGCCCTACGGAAACAATATCGGTGTCTTTTGAGGTCCCTTTTAATTTTAAAGGGATATCCCTAAACGTGCGTACTAAATAGAAATACAAAAAGCTGCGGACAGCTAAGGCTTCCCCCAAATCTGTATTGTATTCGGCCTCCGTAAAAGTAGGATCGGCCTGTTTTGCCTGACCTGCATAATCAATCAGCAGATTACAATTATTTATCGCAGTATAAATAGCACTCCAGTCCGCAATTACATTTGTGCTTAAGATATTATAATTCTTTACCAAGCGGTTGTCGTCACTTGCATAACTGGTCAACCCAACTAGATCGGCCCTAAGTTCGCCCCAAGTAAACAATTGTTGTTCTACAGGTCCCGAATTAAGGGAAGAATAGATACCAATTAAGGCAGCATGGACATCCTCCTTTGTTTTCCAAAATTCTGCACGGGTTATTCCATCCTGCGGCTGTAAATCCAGCCATTTATTACAAGAATTGAGTAAAATGCTTCCCGCAGCAACTAAACTCCATAAGATTGTTCTTTTCATAACCTTGTTTTAAAAACGTGCTGTAATACCTAGTGTAACTGTTTTTAATGGCGGTGTCATTGAATTATCCATTAACACAGTAAATGCATCCTTTAACTTTACGGCCACATCAGGGTCTTGACCGGTATACTTTGTCAGCGTAAAAATATTTTCTACGGTCAGATAAGCGCCAAGTCCATCTATATGAAACCGTTGCAAGAATTCTTTTGCAAAATCATACTTTAGGGTGACTGTACGCAAACGTAAAAAGGATGCATCCTCGACATAGCGGCTTGATCCCAAAGAATTATACCCGGTTCCATATAAGGCACGTGGAATATCTGTCACATCGCCATCTTTACGCCATCTACGCAATACCGCCGTGCTTTGATTGTTATACCCAAGCATATCAGTCGTATTCATTTTGGTTCCATTAATAATTTGAGACCCTTGTCTATAGTTAAAGAAGGCACTTAATTTCAAACGTTTATTATATCCCACATTAAATCCAAACCCGCCCGTAAGCTTCGGATTGCTATTGCCCAAATACACAATATCCTTTTGATCAATCACACCATCGTGGTTGATATCTTCGTACATCGCATCGCCCGCTTGGAAAACATAATCGACTGTAGGATAATTAAAACGCATATAGATTGTCTCACCATCGGGACTCACAATGGCATTCCCCTGTGCGTCTTTTGCAATTGTGGCTTCCTGATCTTTGTAAACGCCCAAGTAACGAAATCCATAGAAAGATCCATAAGGATTATTCTCCTGGAAATAGGTGAAAAATGTTTTATTCTTTAAAGATGATCTGGCATTTTCGCGGGGATAAAGTGGTGATATCTCGCGGATCACATTTTGATTGTGCGCAATATTGAAAGTAAAACTAACATCCCATTTTTTATTACGAATGGGCACCACGGTAAAATTTGCTTCCCAGCCATCATTATCCATTGTACCAACATTCATAGCCAGTCCACTGTATCCAGTATAGGTTGGAATCTGAATATTGTCCATCATCAGATCTGTTGTTCTATTTTTATAAATCTCTCCACCAAACATCAAACGGTAGTCGAACATCTCGACATCCATACCCAAATTCTGTTGTGTCACCGTTTCCCATTTTAAGTCTGACAACTCTATATTTTTTGAATAGACCCCGTTCTCATCCAAATAAGCATAATCATTGGTGCTATATACATTGATATAGGTATAATCACGTCGAGGAGCATTGCCGCTGCGTCCCCAGCTTGCTCTTAGCTTGATATCTTTTATAGCTTTAACATTTTTCAAGAAATTTTCCCTTCCGATCTGCCAAGCGGCAGAAAAAGCAGGAAATAGTCCATATCGATTATCAGGACCAAATTTTGAGTTGCCATCACCACGCAGACTTGCGGCAAAAACATATTTCTTGTTGAGCATATAATTCGCTTGGATTAAGGCTCCGATTGAACGAGATTGCGATGCAACTGATTGTGCATATCCAGTCAAGGTCCGCGACGGCACACTTGGATCCTGCAGATAAGACGATGCGGTATTAGTTGAAAGAAGTCCTTGGATCGTATAACGATAATCCGAAGTCAAGAAAGATAAATTGGCAGTCAGCAGGTGGTTGTCTCCCAATGCAGGTGTAAACAAAAGTCGGGTATTTGTACTCAGTGAAAATTCGTCCAAATCTGAGTCTGCTGCCGTATTCACTGTATTTTCGGTAAAGGGCCGGCCTGTTGCCAACTGAGGCAGAAAGAGTTTGGTCTTGTTGTTTTTAATATTTAACGCCAGCGTACTTACAAATCGCAAGGTATTAGGTATCAATTTATAATCAACATTAAACCGAGTCTGTAGAATGTCTCCCAATTGCTTCGCAATCGAATTTTTAACCATGGATAAGGGATTGTATGTTCCCGGATAGTATCCCTGCGCTGAAGAAGAAGGGTTAAATAGATTTCCAGTTAGGTTACCATATTCATCATATTCCCAAATGGCTTGATTTGGCATCTTGCGATAGGCAATATCCCGTACATTGGAATGATAAAGATTATCATTGTCAACGTGGGTATAAGAGACGTCAGATTGGAAACCAATGCGCTCTGAAACCACATAATCCAAATTGATCCGGGCAGATAGACGGTTTAGACCTGTTCCAATAGTTGTTCCTTCTTGATTAAAGTAACCGATTGAAGCTAAATAACGTGCTTTTTCACCGCCACCACGCACCTGCAAATTATGATCTTGAAAATAGCCCAATTGCGTAATGGCATCTACCCAGTTGGAATTATTACTATAATTGTGGTAAATATAGGTATTGTTTGGATCGTACTGGAACTGCTGAGCATTGTCTGTCGTAGAAAAAACCTTTCCTGCATTGTAGAATTCTTCGGACAATAAGGTCGAGTACTGATCACCATTCAATAATGGAATAGATTCAGGTTGCCTTGAAATAGATCCTTTGAAGGTATATCCCAATGTAGGGGCGCTTACGGTTCCACGCTTCGTCGTAATAACTAAGACCCCATTTGCTCCACGAGATCCCCAAACAGCAGTCGCAGCAGCATCTTTCAATACCGAGATATCCTGTATATCAGATGGTGCGATATTTAACAATTGCCCATAGGCATTATCATCAGAAGTCGCGAAGTTGAAATCGTCCGGAATAGTAATATCATAAGGCATTCCATCAACCACAATTAATGGGTCGGTTGCTCCATTTAAAGAAGATGTACCGCGAATCCGGATCTGCATCCCAGCCCCGGGATCGCCTGATACTGTCGTGATATCAACTCCTGGCAGCCTTCCCTGCAACGCTTGATCGACAGATACAGATTGCATTTCGGAAAGCTCATCCATGCTAATCGTTGAAATCGCTGCTGTATTACGTTCTTTCGAAATCCCCATGCCTGTTCCGTCATTGATAGGTTTAGACTTTGAGATAACAACCTCATCAATCACATTATTTGTTGATTCAATCTGCACATTGATCGTTTTCCGATCTCCTACTGCAATCGCACCCGAAGATTTATACCCCGTGTAGGAGACCGCTAGTTTCAAGCCTTGCATCCTAGCTCTGAGACTATAGTTGCCCTCAACGTCTGTGGTCGTTCCCACAATTGTGCGGTTATCATTATCTTTTAAGACAACCGTTGCACCAACGATAGGCTGTTTTGTTCCTTTTTCGGTCACCTTTCCGGTGAGCAAAGCCGCATTATTTTGCGCGTAAACTCCTCCCCCCCAGAAAGTCATCCATACTATGCACCCTATTAAAATCAAATAGTTTATCTGTTTCATCATGTTTTCGGTTAGATTACAGGCCATGCTTTAAATATCCTTTGAGAGAATGTATCAATACGCGCTGTCCAAGTTGATTACTCTGCACCACATCTGCTTCAACGGTTCGGTTGAGGTTATCCATTACCTGCAACTTATTAACCTGGTTGACAGCAACCTGTATTGATTGGGCATCCCCGTCTACATTTTTACAAAGCGACTGAAAGAACCCTGTCTTCTTTCCATCGATTGCAAATGAATTGCGCGCAATATGATATTGAATAAACCGGGTTATTTTATCTATTGACGCTTGATCTGCTGGAGCGGTTGATGCAGGCAAATCGTTGTTTGCAACCGCATTGGCTATAGCGTCATTGTTAGGAATAAGTAGGGTATAGTTCAATCCGAGTTCTATTCCTTTGACGACTCCATCTGTAGCCGAATAGACTGTGCTTGCAATTAAATATTTATAAAATGAATTGAATGGAGAGGAGGCCTGATCCGCTCCAATATTTTTGAGGAAGAATCCAATATTGGTATTCGATGAAGTCAACCCCCCATTCAGATAGACAGCAACTCCATTTAACGGACCTGAAAGGTTATTTCCAATACTGATCGAATCAATGCGGATTTGCTGTGTTTCTGTTGGGCCATCCAAAGTTCCACTAGAAGACATTTTCATCTGGCTAAACTTTACATACTCACCTGCATAGCTTTCCAATATTCCTTTTCCCGATAAATCAGGCAAGGGATCATTTCCTAATGGAATAATATGAGCCATAAGCACCTCTCGCATTTCCGGTGTACCGTTTCCGCCATTAAAACGGATCGGGTCAGAGGTATTATAAGCATCATAATCAAAGCCCATTTCATATAACTTTTGATCCGATACAAGGATCAGCATATAACGAATGGTTGGAATCTTTAATGTCAAATTCATACTCATGCGTTCCAATGCGCGACGCATGAAGCTATATTTAGGATCCAATAAAACGTTACCATAGACGGAATGGAAAACATTGGCCTGTTGACAAGCATCTATACCATAAAATGCGCCATTGCTCAACAATTTTGTCTCTTTGATATTAGCCTTTGTCACCTTGGGCAGTTCACCAACAAAGTTTTGCGCTTGAGTGAACTGTGATGGCCACACCTGTGTATTGTATAGATGAGAATTTACAAATTCTGTTAAGACAGTAGGATTTGTATAAAAAAGATCTTTTAACGTGGTACCTTGGGGGTAATATTTTAACAATACACGTTTAGCGTAATTACTTACAGCCTCATTGGTAGGTACCGTGATCGAAAAATTATTGGTTTGGGCATCGTTGGGATCTTCCTTTGCATAATTTTCATTGTTGAGCGCCAAACCAATCCCCGCATAGCCCTTAACAAATACAGAGTCCTTTTCTCCGGTGAGCACCTCATTCTTCCGTGTTATTTCTGCATTATATGTATAAGAAGCAAAGAAATCCAGAATCGATTTAAATGCGGAATAACTTGTATTATCGCGAAGGTATTGATCTATACTCTTCTCTGCAACCAAAACTTTATTCACAACATGGATATAGCCATTCTCTGCGGAGATATTGCTTCGTGCAGGATCAATTTCAGCTGGCCCAACGTTCAATCCCGTATAGCTACTGTTAGGATAAAATGACTGATAGTCTATAGCCCCTAAACCACGCTGGCTCATGTAAGCATCAAAAAAATAGCTAATGTGTTTATTATTGTTATCCGTAGCTGCATAAGTCACATTAGGACCACGGTTTGTCGAGACAAATCTTCTAATTTTGCCAGTCCCCAAATCCTCTTTTTCAACAAAGTCATAGTATACAGATCGACGCCGGAAAGCAAAGCCCTGCTGCCAGCCTTTTGCTGAAAAATAATCGTTCAACTTTTCAAGCCGCTCACCATCATAAATCATCGAAGAACGTACAATTTTTTCGGCCAGTTTTGCATCAATCTTTGATACATCACTAATACCATTTTCCTTCATAAATTGATCAAAGGCCTGATCAGTGGGGGCAAATACAGTCCAAGAACCCGCAGTTCCAAGTGTATTCTTATAGCCGGACAATTCAATGCAGCTCAGGTACTTCTTAAAGTCACCCATTGAATCGAGCTGCTGGTAAATTGGACTTGCCAGCCAATCGGGTCTACCATAGTAGGCGTCAAAGGCTTCTTTCCTACATGACACTACCGTAATCAATAGTGCAATCCAAAATAGGTTAAATTTGGATGATAACATAGTAAATGTATTAGGTCAATAATTTGATTAATAATGAATTACGGCAATTTCTTTACGAGATACTTCAAATAATACGTTTATGAAGCGAAAGTTTGTGCTTTTGCGGTTCATAATTGGTGTAACAAATATATGTCTAAAAGACATTTGCACCAACCTGCACTATCCTGTCTAAATGAGCAAATAGGACATAAAAAAAGGTCGGACACCTACTGCCCGACCTTAACGTTATATCAATACAAAACTAATTGCCATCTGGTTTTACAACGCTATTAATTAGACTTGGTGGCCAATACCAAGATTTAAAATCGTCTGGCTGCTGTGGATCAAAGCCTTGAAAATCGACGATATGTCCCGCAATCGCCAATTGATTTTCTTTAATTCCAGTTAGTACCATCTTTGCAATTTCATAAGCACCGTAAGGATTAAAATGGGTATTATCAGCCAGTGCATTTTCTTGATTTGGGAAAGTATGCGCAGGATAGTGGACAAATGCCTGTTTGGATCCCTCAACTCCTAGTGCCATATAAAATAGACTTGTTTTCTTATTGAGATCTATCAAAGGGACTTGAAGTTCTGCCGCAACTTTACGAGCTGCATCAGGAAAGTCACCTAAAGTATGAACCAAATGTCCTTGTTCATCAAATGAACGTCGTGCTGTCGAAGTTAGAATTACCGGAATACCACCTTTCGCTCGAAATTCACGAACAAAATAACGCAATCGCTCACTGTATCCTTTATATGCACCTGCATTTTCTCCCTTTTCTTTTTGATCATTGTGCCCAAATTCGATAAATAAATAGTCTCCTGGTTTGGTGACAGAGAGAATTTTTTCCAATCTTTTTGAGGACAAAAACGAACTTAATGCTAAGCCAGATTCAGCATGATTAGCAATGGCTACACCTGCATCAAAAAAACGAGGAATCATTTGTCCCCAGGACGCCCAGGGCTCATCTTCTTGATTCACTACTGTGGAATTTCCCGCTAAGAATACAGTAGGGACATTGCTTATCGATTCAATACGAATCGCCGAAATACAATTTGTTTGTTGAAACTCCAAAGTCAGCTTATCATCCCAGTCCAACTTTTGCAGCTCCCGCGGTTTCTTCAGCCCAACCCTTCCCCCGGAAGCAATCTTTGGATCCTTAATATGTACAACAAAAGTTCTGTTTACGGATCTATTTGGTACAACTTCCTGATTTTCTACCTGTAACCTCCTTGATTCTGACCGTACTGTACTATAATAGGGTTTATCTCTTAAGCCATGATAAGTGATCGTAATTTTATAATTTCCTTCAGGGACTTTTATTGAAAAGTAGAATGGCTTATCGCTAAAAAGGCTTTTATTCTTTAGATCAATTCTGACATTTTGTTCTGTTAAAAAATCAAAACCATACCCTTTGGCATCCGTATAAGATTGGGATTCCATTAAAGAAATTACAGCCTTATCTTTTTTAGCATCACCAAAGCTAAATTCCCTAACAATCTGTTCAGCGATCAAAACATGATAGGACAGTATAAAAAAACCAATCGTTAAGATTATTCTCTTCATCTTTAAGCTTTATTAATTTAGGAGCCTCAAATATAATTTTTCCTGTTCATCAGACCACCCTGTGCTTACCTGTGCTTATCTTTTGCCAACAGCTCAGGACAGCTAATTTATTAATTGTTAGCATCTTTAATCATCATATAATAATTGGTATAATTATTCATAATTTTAGGTTTTTAATCAAAGGTTTCCTTACACCTGTTTGGAAACCTTTAATTTTTAACGTCTTGATGCGATAAAGATACTCCTGCCAACTTGTTCTTAATACGCTAGGCAATAAAAAATAGGCCAGACAATGAATTGCCTGACCTCTCACGATAACTAATAAAAAAACTAGATTCTTATTTTCGCAAACTATTTTTATATATGCGGTTGTTGTTTAGCCCTAAAATAGCGCAATTCAATAATGTCATTTGGCATAGCTTGCGTATTCCAATGATCATGAATGACTAATGCAGCCCCAAGCGCCGTTGCTTGCGCCATTGATGCTCCAAAAACTTCGCTATTTGGAAAAGCTTGCGCCAATAATGTCATGTAGATGACATTACGGCTAAATCCACCATCTACAAATATGCGTTGAACACCTTTTTTCTGTAAGACCAAGGAGGTTGCTTTGATCTGTGCTTTTACCAAATGCATCATAAAAACATGATAAGCTTCTGTATAATCATTAAAATGACTCAAATCTATCGATGAAAAAGCCGACAGCTCATCCGAAATATCCAACGCTTGATATTTTTCGATAATATTCCATTGCAGTCCAATTTGTTTGAACTTACCAGTTGAAACTTGGAAAAAATCTGCAATACGCTTCACTTGTTCTTCATGTTCATAGCCTGCAAACAGGCGTGACGCTTTAATCGGTTTTCCAGTGTAAGTCATGTACTGCAAGCAATCTTCGTTTAGTTCTTCTTTGGTCAACGGTTTATCATTGAATGGATTGAAGGAAATACACCAAGTTCCTGTTGAAATCAACACAAAAGGTTCATGAAAGTTCAACAGATAGGGGATCAAAGCCGAAGAGCTATCATGCAAACCGCTCCCTACCAGATAACCACTTCCCGGAAAAGTTGCCCTAAAAAGTTGATCTCCTTGGACGATAGGTGCCATTTTTTGTAAAATACCTGTATCAAAGACCCACTGATGGTAGTTATTTTTCTTAAAATCCCACAATGCTGTATGGCAGCCTATACTTGTCATATCGGCATAAGGTTGTCCTGAAATTAGATAACTCAAATATTGCGGAAGATGTAGCGCCCATTTGACCTCCTTAAACAACGCCGGTTTTAGTTTAAACAAACGATAGATCTGTAGCCCAGAATTAAGACTTCCCAAACTCGGAGAGGACGTTTCCAATGCGAATCTATCTTTTCCGCCATATTGTGCATAGAATGACTCCAGCAGTTTCTTTGGGTATTCCTTCAGATAGTTATACAATGGCGTTAAAGGCCGACCATCTTTATCAATGTAGACAAAACTCGCACCATATGAAGTAAAATTAATTGCCTTAATTTCAAACTCGCCTTTCCGAAAGACTTCATGTAATGAGTCAAAAACGGACAAACGTAAACTTTCCAAATTTTCACAGCTATCGCCATCCTCGTCCGTAGTTTCTAAAAAGCGGGCAGACCTTTCAAAAACGATCTGATACTGCTCATTAAAGAGAAATAACTTCTTGTTAGTCTTTCCAACGTCGAATATGGCGACTACTGGTATTGGTTTTCCCCTCATTCCTTTTCCCCTCGTTACAAACCGGTAGCGACGGAATTAATTCCGCGTTCTTCGATAAGTTTAGCCCGTAAATCTTCTTCATTAAACAATTGAACAGGATTCAACGCCGCTCCACGTCTTAGTCTTGATTCTGCAACAAGTGGTCTGACATCGGTACGAAATGCTCCTTGCAGGATTTCCTGTGCTTTCACGATATCGTTTGATTGCTGTGCCTGTTTCAACGCTTTCCGATCAACCAACAAGGCTTGTGCATAGGCGATCTTAATAGCCTCAACTGATTGCAACAAATCGACTAAGGGATCTTTCAGGTTATGCGAAGCATCAATCATCCATCCCAAGCCGCTCGCGTGGTCGATACCCTTTTCATCCATCCCATCGATCAATTCGTTGAATATCAAAAATAACTGATATGGCTTAATACTTCCTGCCGTAAGATCGTCGTCAGCGTACTTACTATCGTTAAAATGAAATCCACCAAGCTTACCCTCCATCAACAATAATGAAACAATTTGTTCAATGTTGGCATTGGGCAAATGGTGTCCCAAATCAACCAATGTATAGGCTTTTGGACCTAATTTGTTTGCCAACAATAGGGACTGTCCCCAATCACCAATTGTCATAGAATAGAAGTATGGTTCAAATGCTTTGTACTCGACAAAAAGTTTCCAATCTTCCGGCAAATGTTTATAGATTTCTTGTAGACTCGATAAGGTATTTTGAAACGCTTCTCTGAAATTTAATTGTCCAGGAAAGGATGATCCATCAGCTAACCAAACGGTCAAAGCTTTAGAACCAACGGCTTTGCCATAGTTGATGACTTCGATATTATGATCTACAGCTTGCTGACGAACTTTTGGGTCAACATGATGCAATGAACCAAACTTATAGCTGTGTTCTTGTCCTACTTGATCTTGAAAAGTGTTGGAGTTTACGGCATCAAATGCAATACCGAGTTTAGAGGCCAATGACTTGATTTTTTCTGCATCCGAAGGAATATCCCAAGGTATATGCAAAGAAATGGCGCCACTTGATTTGTTGAGTGCATGCAATAAACCTACGTCCTCCAGCTTTTGTTCTAAGGTTCCGGGTTCACCAGCACCTGAAAAACGTCCAAAGCGAGTTCCGCCCGTACCTAATGCCCAACTTGGTATAGCGATTTGAAATTTTTGAAGTTTATCCAGAATTTCATCTACCTGTGGAATATCTGCCGACACATAGTCAAATGCCCGTTTATGCTTATCTTTTAATTGGTTATTGTGCTGATCTATAATTTTCTTATCTAGAATCATGATTTAATGGTTATCGTGTAAAAATGCTAGGTGTCGCGTACATTTTTCCCTTTCCGAACGCGACACCTAAGATATAAAAATTAGCGTACAAACGCCATTGCAACACCTCCGTCAACGTTTAACACGTTCCCTGTAGATTTGCTCAGTAGCCCACCAACAAAAGCAAAACATGCATTTGCGATGTCTTCTGGAAGAATAATCTGATTCAATAGCGTGCGTTTTGCATAGTAAGCGGGTAATTCAGCGACAGTGATGCCATAGGCTTTCGCTCGACCTTCAGCCCATCCTCCGGCCCAGATATTACTGTCTGAAATAACCGCATCTGGATTGACAACATTTACACGCACTCCTGCAGGGCCTAATTCTGCTGCACATAAACGGCTCAAATGCAACTGGGCACCTTTTGCACTTCCGTACCCTGTATTGTTGGGACCGCTAACCAAAGCATTTTTGCTGACAATATTTATGATATCGCCACCGATTGCCTGCCCTTTTAATATTGAAGTCGCTCCCTGAGTAACCAAGAACTGCCCCTTTACCAATACATCGTACAATAAATCCCAATCTTTCTCCGTGTGGTCTTCGATTGTTTTTGAAATCGATAGTCCAGCATTATTCACGACGATATCAATGCCGCCGAATGCTAGCGCAGCATCTTTCAAAGCGCCTTTGATAGAATCCGCATTGGTTACATCAAGGGTTGTGGAGATAACTGAATCTTTTCCAAATTCGGTCACAAATTCGGCCTTACTCGACTCTAAACGCTCTGTATTGATATCGTTGAGGACGACAACCGCCCCTTCTTGAGCCATTTTCTTTGCAATCGCTTTTCCAATACCGCCACCACTACCAGTGACTAATGCTATTTTTCCAGAAAGTGCCTTGGGTTTTGGCATACGCTGCAATTTTGCTTCCTCCAGCAACCAATATTCAATATCAAATGCCTCTTGACGAGGTAATGCGGTATATTCGCTTACAGCCTCAGCACCTTTCATGACATTAATTGCATTGATATAGAATTCCGCAGCCACCCGTGCCGTTTGCTTATCCTTCGCAAATGAAAACATCCCTACTCCAGGATAGAGCACGATAACAGGGTTTTTATCTCGGATAGCCGGACTATTATCGTGTTTGCAGTTTTCATAATACTGTGCATACATGTCGCGATAATCTTCAAACAAAGGCGTCAGTTTTATTTTGAGCTCTTCAACGTTATCTAAATTATCAGACTTGTCAAGATTCAATACCAATGGCTGGATTTTAGTTCTCAAAAAGTGGTCGGGGCAACTCGTACCCAATGGAGCCAAACGCGCTAAGTCATGCGAATTAATAAATTCCAATACACGATCATCATCTGTAAAATGTCCGATCATGTGGCGCTCACTCGAACAAAAACCTCGTAAGATCGGCGCTAGTTTGGCAGCTTGTTCAATACGTCCACTTTTATCCAAACTAGTCACTTTTTGTCCACCAAAGACAGGTGCTTTCTTACCATAATTCTGCTCAAGATATGCTGCACAGGCTTCAATGACATCCAACGAATTAACATAACATTCGTGAGCGGTATCTCCCCATGTAAAAAGACCATGCGAACCAAGCATAATTCCCCGAATTCCTGGATTTTCTTCCAAACAAGCTCTCAACTGCAAGCCTAAATCAAAGCCTGGACGTTGCCAGTCCACCCAACCGATGGATCCATTGAAAAGCTCTTGTGTGATTGTCTTTCCATCTTTAGCCGCGGCAATTGCAATCGCCGCATCAGGGTGTAAATGGTCAATATGTTTGAATGGCAAGAATCCATGCAATGGTGTATCAATAGATGGGGCTTTAGACGCTAGATCATAGATACAGTGATTAAATAATTCAACCATTTCATCTTCATGCTCTAATCCACGATAGACATTTTCCAAATTACGTAAACGTTGGAGATACAAAGCTGCCAAACCTGACTTTTTCAAAGTTCCGATATCACCTCCGGAGCCTTTAATCCACATCACCTCCACTTCTTCGCCTGTCAAAGGATCTTTTTCAGAAACTTTGCACGAGGTATTTCCCCCGCCATAATTTGTGATCCTTAAATCTGCGCCTAAAATATTCGAACGATATAACAGTAAAGCTACTTCATCACCGCTTAGTGCCTGAGCTTTCTCATCGTTCCATAAGTAATTGACATGTTTGTACGTTTTCACTTCTTCTATATTTATTTAAATATTAATTTTCTAATGTCTTCGCAAACCCTACAATGCAAATAGAGATAATAATGGTTATAATCCCTCCGATTATAGAACGATAAGTTGCACGATCCACACCTTTCCATTCCTTGAGTGCAACACCCCAAGCATTTGAAATAAGAATGATAAATGCCATATGCAGTATCCATGAACTAGCCCCATTTCCTAAACGGCTTTCGCCCATTCCATAAAAGAAAAACTGCAGATACCAAGTTGTTCCCGCTATCGCACATAAAAGGAAGTTTTTGCCCTTTGGCACATCGGACTTCGTATAATCTCCAAAAGTCCTATTCTTAAACAGCAAGTAAAGGCACCAAAGAAAGTTCGTCACAAAGCCACCCCAAAGGATTACAATATAAGTGACGTTATTTTGATAAAGGAATTCCCCTTGAGCTGGATTAGCAGCTTTCCATAACGTGTTGGCCACATCGGCCATCGGTTTTCCAGCCTCAATGCCAAAATTGAAACAAGCACTTAATATCCCCGATATAATAGCCACAACGATACCCAATCCAAAATTGTAATCGGACTTGCTTTCAGCTGATAATGCCGACAAATGTTTCTCCTTTGAAACACCCGCCTTCCCACATAAAAACACGCCAAGTACACACACCAAAAGTCCAATGAGAATACAAATACCGGAATGTGTCGTAAAAAAATAGTCTATACCATGCTTACCTGCAGTCTTATTAAAAAAATAATAAATACTTGGCATCAACGACCCAAAAACCATACTGAGCCCCAAAATGATACTACTTCCCAAAGATACTCCGAGGTAACGTACGCCAAGTCCATAGGTCAGTCCCCCAATACCCCAGAGTAATCCAAATAAAAAAGTATACCCTAAAATGGAGCTATTTGTATCTTTGATAATTTCCACAAAATTTGGAATCGTCATCATTGCCGCTATCGGCGGAACGATAATCCATGAAAAAAGTCCTCCTAATATCCACATGGATTCCCAGGACCAGCCTTTCACCTTCTTATACGGCACATAAAAACTTCCAGACGCAAAACCGCCTATAAAATGAAATATAACTCCGAAAACAGCATTCATTATGTATCTTTTTAGGTATTACAAAAACTAAATTAATCGATTTAATGAGAGCAACTGTTATGCACTGTTATGCCACATCAGTACAACAGTTACCCTATAGCAAGATAATTTATTTTGACCGTATCCGCAGCCTGCAGTAAATTTTGATTACTTTTAGTTACTTATTATAAATACTTCCTTGAAAAAATATTTGTTATTCATAGATACCGAAATGTCCGGGTTGCCGAAAAGATGGGATAAAAAGTACACAGACAGCGACAACTGCCCACATGACTCCCTCCTTTTTTAATGAAGCACGGCGAAAAGAAAAAAGAGGTGCTGCATAAACTCAGTCATGACATCAAAAAATATAAACCGCAAATCATTGGGTATTTTCTTTCAGTTAACCTGCAGGTACAGCCAATATCAAGCTAACTCCAGATAAGTAATTGTCTAGTTCGGTCGAATCTATAAGAGTTTGGATTTAGAATCAGATACATCATATATTAAAAAAGGTTTAATATAAGTTGTCATTTTGGTTCCTCCTTTATCAAACTGGGCAAAGTCTCTTTCCATCGTAACCGACGGTTAGACAAATACCAAGATTGTCCATCACCAGTACAATTTCCTTGAAAGAAAAGATAATATTGACCATCTACTGCCCGAAAAATATCTGGGTGTCCAGATTCGCTCACATTCCAATCCCCTATCTTACCACTGGCTAAAAAAGGTGTTTGCTGCACTCGATTCCAATGGATACCATCCCGACTACTAGCCAATCCAATTTGCTGCGGCTCATTGTTATAACTACCTGCATAAAACATATAGAGTACGCCCTGATGTTCAATTACTGATGCCGCTTCAATACATTTTCCCTCCCAAGGCAATATAGGTTTGAGAATAGAACTGTCTGAAGCTTGCTTCCAATCTTTACGACTAAAATCGGTGCCGATAGGTGCTGTAGCCACTCCTTGTAACTGCACTTCTCCTGTAGGATCGCGAGTAGCGAAATAGAGAAAATAATGCTCTTTATAGAGCTGCACTTCAGCATCAATCGCCCGTCCATTCGTCCAATCCCCATGAGGTCTGAAAATAGGATTGCTCCTATTACGAACAAAATGGATACCGTCTATAGAATAAGCGTGGCAGATAGCATCTCTGGCCCCATTGCCATAAGTCTGATAAAAAAGGTGTACAGTATCGCCTCTTACCAGTGCTCCTGGAGCACATAAACCCTGACGCTCATAAGGTGCTTCGCTATTCAGCTCACCGACCTTATGCCAGTCTTTTAAGTTTGTGCTCTGCGCGATCCCAATGTGCCAACCGGCCCTATCTTTACCAGGAATAGAGTAATACATCCAATATGTGGCTTTAAAATGGATTATCTTAGGATCCTTGGCGATCGGCTTACCCGAAGAGGTGTCAGTAAAATACATGGCAGGCTTTTCCTGTGCGTATGCAGGAAGAGCCTGCAAAGCTCCCATAATTACCAATGCAATCCATAGACTGCTTAGAGATACTAAGTGATACATTTTATAGCTTTTTGTCTTCATATTTAACATCTTGTAACGGATAAACCACGAGCAAACTGACTTTTGACCAATAAAAAGGTCACATTAGCCTTCTGCTGAATTCTAATCAGCCATAAGAAAATCAAAGTCTTCGTTACGCTTACATTTTAGTGTTCCATCTTTGTAAACCAATTCTGCAACCTGGATGGATGAACGTCTTTCCTGATAAGGATATACTCCCGCGGCATTCAATGTGGCATCAACGTGTGTTTTCCGGCCCGGATGCGTAAAATAAAACACATAAGCCTTACCTCCCGTAACTACCGCATCACCATGTGCACCTGTCGGACTGTCGTCGGGACGTATACCTATATCATCCAAAATCATCCCTTGTTTCTCCCAATGGGTTAGATCCTTCGATCTATACACGCGCATACCATGCCATTCGTCAGTCAACATCCAGTAAAATCCGGCAAATTCAAATACATTAGGGCCTTCATGCGCCTCTCCTTTAATTACGGGTTCAGGATGTGCTTTCCAAGTTACCAAATCCTTACTATCGGTCATCATCGTCAGGCTCTGCGGCCCTTTAAAGAACATGCGCCAATTACCATCTCGCATTTTAATGAGCGAACCATCAATCACATTCTGCACTCCTACGTCCGAAAAATCATGAAATTTCCAATTCCATAAATCTTTACTGGTATAATGCGCTAACTTTGCCTCCCCACCCCATTGACTTCTTACCCCTTGGATATAGGAGACGAAAAGATGAAATTCGCCGCGATCAAATACAATATCAGGTGCCCAAAAAGTATTCTGTCCATGTTCAAACTCAAGATCGAGGGTACCTCGATATATCCATGATTTACCATGATCGTTGGACGAAGCTATAGCAATACTATTTCCATAACAGAATGCCACTTCTGGAAGTTCCAAATTCGCCCTACGTTGAGTATACAGCATCCACCATTCTTTGTCAATCGGATTATAAAACATTGCTGGATCTGCCGCTCCATCGGTAATAGGATCGCGAAATAAGGGGGCAGGTGCTTTATGAATTTTTTCCTTCTCCTGAGCTTGTGCAAAAAATACCATAACGAGAAAAAACAATAGCATAACACTGCTCTTTACTTGGTTCTGGCTTTGGTCGTCTTTCATTATGCTTTATTTTTGGTTAATCGTAATTCCAAGTTACTGATTCCCATTAGATGTAAAATCATAAAATCGTTTCAATTTTTATTCATATTGTCTCAAAAACATTTTATCGTTATTTTCTTTTCTTTGATTACTTAACTATCCCACACACAAATGGGATAGTTGTTATTCCAGGTCGACAGAAATTAATACCGAATGTATTCTCAAAAGAGTAAGATGCTCAGTGATCGCTTCGGCAAATATCATACGAGGCAGCATGCTAGTAGGGCATTATCACGATCGATATTTTTCTTAAAACTTCCAATATTCTTCCGTAACTTGCTAGTAAATTTTTCATTCTAAATCGTCTTATAACCACAACATCGCTATGGCTGCTTATCCTGCAGTAAATTTTGATTACTTTTAACTACTTATTATAAATACTTCCTTGAAAAAATATTTGTTATTCATAGATACCGAAACATCCGGACTGCCGAAAAAATGGAATAAAAAGTACACCGACAGCGACAACTGGCCGCATGTATTGCAATTAGCTTGGATTATTTTTGACGAAGAACAAAATGAAGTTAAACGTACGAGTAAATATATTTATGAACCGCTAATACCGATCAGTCCTGCCTCAGAGCAAATACACGGATTGACTCCACCTTTTTTAATGAAGCACGGCGAAAAGAAAAAAGAGGTACTGCGTAAACTCAGTCATGACATCAAAAAATATAAACCGCAAATCGTCGGACATTTTCTTTCGTTTGACATGCAAGTATTATCGGCTGAATTCTATCGTTCCAATCTCCCGCTACCATTTGGCGACTTAAAGTACTTTTGCACTTTGCTGCATAGCAAAAGGTATGTTAGAAACCCACATATGGTCCATCTTCCGCTTTCATTATTACATGAATCACTTTTCCTGGCTCTGCCCGAAAATATACACAATGCCGAGAAAGATGCTGAGATCACAGCGAAATGCTATTTTGAAATGATCCAACGAAAAGATCTGTCCGATCAAGAGATCCTAAACCAACAAACCGAGTTCAATAATCTATTTTAATGCCGTATTCATGAAAAAAAACGAATCCCTCCTATCCTTGCTGAAATCAACCCAACCATTTCAGGCATTGCCCGAAACCCTTCAGCAAAGTATCGTCGATATACTTTATGAACATCGTTTCTCCAAAGACACCCTGGTCTATCGACAGAATATTACCGATATGGATGGAGTAGACTTAATCTTCGAAGGAGAATACGAAACATTTTTCTTAGATGCTTCAGATAATAAACGATTAGTAGAAATCCATCATATGCCTTATTGTTTTGGCGGTATTTCGGTCTTATTGAATCGGACAAAAGCGTTAAAATCTGTCATCGCCAAGAAAGGTACAATCATCTATCGATTACCAAGGAAAAATTTTATTGAGCTTTGTAATGCTAACGAAGAGTTCTTTCATTTCTTCACCAATTCTTTTGGAAAAAGGATGTTAGATGAGGAGTTTTCACACTTTGTCAAATCCCCAGCGTCTTTTGAGGAGAGCTACTTTGCTGCGGATCAATTGTATTCACGAAAGATAGAACATATCACCTACAAAGATATTGTTGCCTGTGCCGCTGAAACCCCCATTTTTGAGGTTGCGAAGACGATGGCCAAGCAAAAGGTAAGTTGTGTCTTTATCAAAGACGAAAATGGCATTATCGGCTATGCTACAGATATGACCTTGCGGGATAATGTCCTTGCTCTACAGATAGCTGCTGACCGTCCGATTAGCGAAGCAATGGACAATCCCATTGTCAGTATTCCCGATCAAGCTTATCTCTATGAAGCTGTGCTAAAAATGTTCCGGACAAAATCAAGATACCTTCTCGTTGAAAAAGGAGGGAATTACGTTGGATTCCTAAGTCGAAATAGATTATTGAGTGAGCAAGGACAATCTCCACTCGTATTTATTCAATCGGTCAAACTAGCAGAAACTTTAGACGAATTGCGTGAAAAGTGGAACAACGTTCCAGAAATTATCCATCAATTGCTCGGAAGGGGAGTAAATGCTGAAATTGCCAATCAAGTGATTACAACTGTAGCGGACAGTATTGCATTAAAAGTAATCGAAAAAGTAATCGAAGAGATCGGCGAACCGCCGGCAAAATTTGTCTTCATGGTGACTGGTAGTGAAGGGAGAAAAGAACAAACTTTGATGACAGATCAGGATAATGCGATTATTTATGAAGATAAAGCCAATGAACAGCGTGAGCTCGTCCGCGATTATTTCCTGGACTTTGCAAGTCGTGTATCTGATCATTTAAATACAATAGGTTTCAGCTATTGTACAGGAGGATATATGGCTAGCAATCCTGAATGGACACATTCACTTTCACATTGGAAAAACAACTACAAAAAATGGATCGAAGAAAGTATTCCCGAGAATGCAATTAAGTTTTCAACATTCTTTGACTGTCGCCGACTGTATGGTGACCAACACATTATAGACCAGCTTAAAGAGTTTCTCAATATCGAATTACAAAAACCCAACGAGCGCTTTTTTACATTTATCGCAAAAAATGCCCTACAGTATGAACCTCCGCTAACATTTTTTAAGGCGATAAAAACGCAAACTATCGGATCTTCCGAAGTCTTCAACATAAAAAAAGCAATGACACCTATTGTTGATTTGGTTCGTGTATATGCCCTGAAAAACCGAATTTATGAGGAAAATACCGGTGGAAGACTCAAACAGCTACTCGAATTGGGGATTTTCAGGCAGGAACAATATGAAGAATTGCATCAATCTTACTACTACCTGATGTCGATTCGCCTGAAAAATCAAGCGAATCAGATTCGGATAGCCAAACTAAGCCCAAACAATTATGTACCGATGGACAGTCTGACAAATATTGAAAAGGCAACCATTAAAGAAATATTTAAAACGATCAATAACTTCCAGCTGGGGATTAAATTAAAATTCACCAGTAACCTCTTTGGGTAATAGGCCATTTTAATGGCTCGGTACGACTGGAAGAATCTTCCCACCCAGGCCAAACTGCAATTTGTCCATACACACTTCTCTGTTATACCCAGCAGCGTCTCCCATCGTAATTCCCTTAGGATAGCTAAATCGATGATAAACAATGTACCATTCGTCTTTTCCTGGTAGCTGTAAGACCGAATTATGTCCCGTGCCATAAATTCCAAGAGCAACATCTTTCTGCAAAATAAGGTTATCTTCGGGGATTTGAATTGGTCCCATAGGAGAGGTTGAAGTACCATAACGAACTCGATAATTTTCGCTGCGCGTATCATTTTCCGACCATAGGAAATAATAAATCCCTTTCCGGAAGAAGACATAGGTTCCTTCACGAAATGTTCGATCAGGTGTCAATAATTTGATCGTATTTTCCTTGATTGTGACCATATCCTTATTGAGTTCGGCTACAGCAAGATGACCATTTCCCCAATAAAGATAACTTTTACCGGTTTTGGGATCAGTGAAAATAGCCGGATCGATCTCTTGCCCCCCCTTTACACCATTTGGTTTGAAATCTATCAACGGTTTCCCGGAATCCTTAAAAGGTCCCGTTGGCGAGTCCGCTACCGCAACACCGATTTTCTGAGCTGCTGTAAAATAATAATAATATTTATACCCACCCTTGACTTTCTTTTCTGCAATGGTAGGCGCCCAAGCATGGTGGTTGCCCCACGATACATCTCTTTTTAAATCTAATATTACCCCCTCATCTTTCCATTCTTTCAGATCAGTGGAAGAAAAAGTTTTGAAGTAATATCCACCCCAGCCATCAAAGCCATCACTCGTCGGATAGATATAGTATCTTTTTGTCTTATTAGAATACAACACATCTGGATCTGCATAAAATCCTTCCAATATGGGGTTCTTTACATGATTCAAGGTGATTCCAGCTGGTTTTCCCCAATGCTTTACCAATCTGTTCAATTCATTTCTCGAAAGCGGTAAAATGGTACCATGTCTAGGATGAAAATCCATATCAATCTGTTGATCTATCGCTTTAAAATGATCTAAATCCTGAGATTCACAAAACTGGTATTTTCCCTTTTTATAAACATCATACATCAAGATATAGGTGTCGGATTGATTGCGTTTAAAAATCCCGGATCCTTCCACATCATCTGCGGTCGCCTGTTTGTAACCAGGTTGTTCAACCCATTTCCCTGAAGTCAATGAGTCTGTGATCGCCTGTTTTATCCCTTTCCCATTCCCCTCTGTTTTATAAAACAAATGGAACAAACCATTTTTAACAATAATATCCCCATCTATACAAGATTGACCGTTTTTAGGCAAGAACAATACCTTAGGTTCTCCCTCCAGATCTGTAAAATCACGATTTGCATAAGCATAATAAATCACATCGGGTTGATCTCCGTATTTCATGGACCAGTAAACCATATATTTACCTGCGCCAGGATCAAATATAGTCTGCGGTGCCCAAACCCTTTTTAAGTCCTTCTGTCCTTGATAGCGTTGTTGAATATTAATCACATGATGATCCCAGTGGATCAAATCCGTAGACTTTAACAAAACCATAGCCCGGTTAGAATCCCATCCTTTGGATGAAGTCATATCCGTTAACACCATATAAAATGATTTTCCGTCTTCAGCCCTTAAAATATGAGGATCCCTTACCCCACCAGTACTGCTGATGATTTTAGAATCCAATATGGGCTGATTGTTGTTCAGCGCCCTGAATGTATAACCGTCGGTACTAATCGCAAAACACACGGCTTCATCCGCAACTGCATTGCCTTTAAAATAGGTAAATAGATAACCTGCGAAATCTTTTTCCGAGGGGCCAGATTTATATTCCTGCGCCGATACAGGGCGCAACGAAGCTATCATTACACCAATAGCCCCTATGATGGATATTAACTTTATTCTATTCATAACAAGGTTACTTCATTTATAAATGCCCAGCATTATTTCTTTTGTATCGACAAATCAAACTGCCAATGTTTGGCTAATCGTTCCAACTCTTTCTTTGTTATTGGAATGACCGCCCCATGCTTAGGCGAACTGAAATTAGTAGATTTCATTTTACCCACATTGAAATGCCCCAGATCAACAAAATTTTTAAAATCTGTTGTTTCACTGAAGCCAAAATTATGTGGTGATATCCCATAGATATCATACATTAACACCCATTTTTCTTCCCCTATCCTTTTCCAGACATTTGGAGCCTCGCAGGCCTTTGGCTCCGGATCATAAAACCGCTCATCATACTGATAGGGTCCATTTGGGTGGTCTGAAACAGCCTGTTTAATACCTGGAACTCCGTCATGAGCAACATAAAAAAGATGATATTTGTTGCCTACCCGGGTAATGTCCCCATCGATATAATTCTTATTTGCTTTGGGATATTGAAACAAAAGCTGTGGTTCCGATTCAAATGTTGTAAACTCCTTATTTAAGTAAGCATAATAGAGTTGATTCAGTCCATTGCCAAACCGCATCGTAAAATAAATCATCATTTTACCATTCCGATCATCATAGATGAGTTCCGGCGCCCAAAAGGAGCCCACATTTTCCCAGCCTTTAAAGGCTTTCTCCAAGTATAGCTCCGTATGAGTCCACTGAATTAAATCAGCCGATTTCATTAAGACAATACCCCGATTGTTGCCCCAGCCAAATGCGACTCCGTCGCGCTCCCATTCCGTATTTCTATACCCTTGCTTTTGTCCGTAGATATGTAAATCCGTCATGACCATATAAAAATAACCATCCTTTCCGCGCATGATATAGGGATCTCGAATACCTTTCTGCTGTGCAATACTATCACCAGCAATAATTGGTCTACCCTTATTGATATCTGTGAACGAATAGCCATCCTGACTGACTGCAACATATAGACCATGGCTTTCATCCTTAAAATAAACCATTAAGTAAGCGGTCAGATCCGATTCCTTTACCTGTGCAAACAAATTATTCGTAAATAGCATCAGAGTAATAAAAAAGAGCATGCAGATATTCATCTTATTTCGCAGACAATTTAATCAGCGTAAAGGAGTATGGCGCAAATGTTTGAACAAGCTTCTTACCGTTGTATACAACCGTACTGTCTTTTGGACGAATATTTAAAGGTTCTTCCAGACTATTGCTCACATCAAGGTCTGCATTGGCCAGCGTAATAATCTGTGCCGTAGCATTCAGTTTTTTCTTCGAATCCACATCAAGATTCACTTTCATCGGCTTACTATTGTAATTGATAACTTTCACAATGAGTTGCTGCGATGCCGTATCATATACTGCTGAAGCATATAGGCTATCTTTTCCTGCTACGGATTCACCATCCCGTTTGATCGGCACAATGCTTGTCCCTTTATTGGTCGCATATAATTTTTGTACTTGGTAGCTCGGTGTGCCATATACTTGCAAATTATCAACCCAAATTAAATCCGGTGACCATTGCCAGCCATCGACATGACCGAATAATGGTGCATAAGATGCCATCTCCACCACGTCGCCATTTCGTTCCAGCCCCGTCATGAAAGCTGCCTCAGAGAGGGCAGCCTCCCAAGTACTTTTCCCTGGACCGTTTGGTCGCGTTGTATGCGAAGCGTATTCCCCCGCGAAAATTTTCACCCCATTCCTAGCGTAATTATCATAACGATTGGCGCTAGATAGAAACCAGGATGGTGGGCGGTAATAATGTTCATCAATGATATTGATATTCATCGCCCGCAGCTTATCATTTAAGAAATCAAAGCGATCCCCCTCGGGATCAGTGCCCGAACTGGCGATAATTTTGATCTCTGGATGCTTTTCGTTCAGCGCTTTCTTGAAGACGGTCAACCTTTCGATATATTGCGGCCCCCAATTTTCATTTCCAACCCCCAGCATTTTGAGATGGAAAGGCTCGGGGTGTCCCATATCCGCCCGTAATTTCCCCCATTTTGTATCTGTTGGACCATTAGCAAACTCAATCAGATCCAGAGCGTCTTGAACATAGGGTTCAAGTTCATCCAATGGCACAAGTTCCGCCGTATTAAATTGACAGGCCATGCCGCAATTGAGAATGGGAACTGGAGATGCACCGATATCTTCTGCCAGCAAAAAGTATTCATAAAATCCTAAACCAAAGGTCTGAAAATAATCAGGTGTCAACCGCTGTTTAAATTCAGTATTCCATCGGTTAATAATTAACTCTCGTTCACTAATTGGTCCAACTGTTTTTTTCCATTGAAATCGATTGGCTAAATCTTTCCCCTCAACAATACAGCCTCCTGGAAAACGGATAAAGCCAGGTTTCATATCGGCAAGCATTTGGACCATGTCTTTACGCAAACCTTTCGGTCTACCTTTCCAGGTGTCTACTGGAAATAACGAAAGCATATCTACGTCTAAAGTACCCGTTCCTGTAAACCAAACATTTAACTTGGCTTTATCTGTAGTTTGGTTAACAGGAAATTTGACAGCAGCTTCGGACCATGATGCTACGGGGTCAAGCGGAAGTTCAGCTGCCCCAATAACCTTATTCTGTTGATCGATCAGCTCAACATGGATTTTCATGCCCTGGGTAGCACTTTGGTACTGTACAGAAAACTCGTATGCTGCACCCGCTTTCACTCCTATTCCTCTAAACCCTTCGTTTTGCAGGCCTAATTTCAGATTAGCTGCATTGTTTAGCCTTAAATAACGATTGTTCCCTTTACGCTTACTATCGTTTAGCAACAAATAAGTACCCTCGGGACCATTTTCCAACTTTTTCCAGCCCATCCAAGGCTGATCAAACTCAAATGATCTATTCTTTACCAATTCAGCATAGATTCCTCCGTCTGCGCCAAGATTGATGTCCTCAAAAAAGACTCCCCACATATGTGGCGATATGTTGCCTGTAGGTTTATCTAACTGTATATTTAATTTAATTGGTGACTGTGCCGCAGCTGAAAAGCCTAAACTCGCTAGCACTAGCATCAACGATACAACTTTCTTCATCTGTAATTATTTGTTCATTAATTTTGAATTATATAGGTATCCACACTTTCTTATGTTAATTCCAATACAATAACAGAAAATGCTGGAATTTCGACTTCAATTGTACCATGCACAAGCTTTGCATTATTGTACACAACCGGTGTAATTGTTGCGGGTTTCTCAAACGAATTGTAATCACGTAGATGCGCAGCAGTGAGTATTCTACCTGTTACTTTTCCAACCTTCACTGCACCTAAATCTACCTGTATCTTATTTTTCTTTTTTGGATCAATATTCACCAAGGAGATATGTGTACGCCCTTGTTTATCCTGTGAGGCAGAAACAGACACTGCAGGAATTTTCTCATTTTTAAACTCCAAATCAGTTGATTGAAGAGAGATCGGAATTAATTTCGCATCCTGATGCACCTTATACATTTCCATCACATGATAGGTTGGCGTTAAAATCATACTCTTACCCTTAGTCAAAATAACAGCCTGCAATACATTGACAGCTTGTGCTAGATTGGCCATCTTCACGCGACGGGCATGGTTATTAAAAATATTCAGTGTCATTCCAGCAATCATGGCATCACGCATGGTATTTTGTTGATAAAGAAAACCCGGATTCGTACCAGGCTCTACCTCATACCAACCTCCCCATTCATCTACAATCAGATCCACAAGCCCTTTGGGATCGTATTTGTCCATAATTGCAATATTCTTTTCCACCAGCTCATTCATAAACCAAGCTGATTTCATGGTTTTGAAATACTCCTCTTCCGAATAGGCCGTTGCAGAGCCCTTTTTATTCCAGTTGATCACGGCATAGTGGTGAAGTCCCATACCTTTCATCAAACCAGCCGGAATTTTCTTCATCAATGTCTCCGTCCAATTGTAATCCGCACTATTGGCTCCAGAAGCGATTCGATATAAGCCACTTCCATTGGTCCAATCCGACATAAACGTGGCGTATTTACGATAGATGTCTGTATAGTAATCGGCGGTCATGTTTCCGCCACAGCCCCAGGCTTCATTTCCTACGCCCCAGAATTTCACTTTCCAAGGCTCTTGCCGACCATTTTTACGTCTCCAGTCCGACATAGGGCTCTCGCCTCTAAAATTCACATATTGAACCCAATCGGCAAGTTCCTGCACCTCACCGCTCCCCACATTACCGGCCAGATAAGGTTCTGCACCCAGTAATTCACACATATTGAGAAAATCATGTGTACCAAAGGAATTATCTTCTGTCACACCTCCCCACCAGTTGTTTACGATAGCAGGGCGCTGGGTTTTGGGCCCAACCCCATCCTTCCAATGATACGTATCGGCAAAACATCCACCCGGCCAACGCAAATTGGGGATGTTCAAATTCTTAAGGGCTTCGATAACATCTTTCCGGACACCGTCAGCATGCGGAATCGAGTCATTTTTCTCCCCGACATAAAATCCATCATATATACAACGTCCCAAATGTTCGGCAAAATGCCCATAGATATGTCGACTTATAGTCTGCTCCTGCTGTGCTGTTTCCAATCTTACACGACTCTGTCCATACAGTAATCCAGTGGCCAGCGTAAAAACAACGCCTAATTTTAATCTTAGCTTCATCATATCGACTTTATTATTTCACACTAAATTGGTAGGTAGTTTTTGAGCTATATTTTTCGCCAGGTTTTAATACCGTTGATGCAAAATTGGGATGATTTGGCGCATCAGGGAAATGTTGCGTTTCCAAACAGAAGGCAGAACGGAAAGGATAAACTTTTCCCTCTTTCCCTTTAGGGTCCGAATCCTTCATAAAATTGCCACTGTAAAATTGCAGCCCGGGCTCCGTTGTAAATACCTCCATTTGGATACCCGTCTTTGCAGCATACACCCATGCTACTTTTTGAAAGCCATCCTTCTTGTTAAGTTCAAAATTATGGTCATAACCCTTTCCGATCTTCAATTGCGCATTTTCATCTTCTATACGGGCTCCAACAAGTGTTGGCTTTGTAAAATCGAATGCTGTACCCGCTACATGCAAGCTCTTTCCTGTTGGTATCAAGGTATTGTCCACTTCGGTAATTGCTTTTGCATCAATTTGAAGTTCATGATCCAAAATAGAAGAATCTCCGGCCCCATTGAGATTAAAATAAGCATGATTGGTCAGATTTAACACCGTCTCTTTATCCGTTGTTGCTTGATAATCAATAGCCAAACTACCATTATCTTCCAACGTGTATGTAACCTCCATCTTGACCGTTCCCGGATAACCCGCTTCTTTATCAGGTGAGGTATAGGCCAAAGTGATTGAAGTCGCCGTACTACTAACCACATCCCACACTTTATTATACACCCCGTTAGTGCCACCATGAAGTGAATTCGCACCATCATTCTTTTCCAGCGCATACACTTCACCATTCAATTTAAATGATGCTTTCCCAATTCGATTCCCATAACGCCCTACAATTGCGCCGTAAAAATTATTATAGTTATCCTTGTATTCTTTGGCCGAATCATATCCCAAAATCACATCAGTCGCTTTACCGTCCTTATCTGGAACTGTTAAACTCACCAGGCGTGCGCCATAATTTGTCAATGTAATAGCGAGTTTGTTATTCTTCAACTGGAATAGTTGAACTTCTTTACCATCAATCTGGCTATTGAAAGCTTGGCCGGAAGTAGAATCAGCTAAACTCGCTGCCTGTTTATTTTGAGTTGATGAAGACTGGCAGCCATAGGCTAATGAAGCACAAGTCAACAAACCAATAATAATTTTCTTATTCATCTGCAATTAAGTTTTGTTCCATCGGTCTGATGGAGGCTTCCTAATTTTCATTAGGAATGGTTCATAATCTTTTAATTATTCAAATGGCAACATTTCTACCAAAAACGTACATAGATAGCGGTCACCAACAATAAAGTCACAACAATTAATGCCAATACGGATGGTTCCACTTTAAACATCGATCGATCCAAGACAAATGCTTTTGGGTTGACTTTCGGTCCGAATAAACTGACGCCGATCATAGCGATCATCGTAAATACAAATGCTAATCCCATACATATCTGAAATGGAATCTCATAAACACCCGCTTTGTTAAGATACGCCGTATAGATCCATGTTTCTGGTCCGAAGACTTTTGTCGCAAACTCGTTAAAAAATACAGACAACACAAATCCCGTGACAAGGCCTGTAATGGCGGCTGCGCCCGTCGTCCTTTTCCAAAACATACCTAGCAAAAACATCGCAAAAACACCCGGACTGATAAAGCCTGTATATTTTTGAATAAAGGTAAAGCCACCAGCCCCACCAATTCCTAAGGCATCATTCCAGGTAAATAAAACAGAAAGTAGAATAGAGATCACAATTGTTATCTTTCCAACCCAGACCATTTTTGCTTCGCTCGCATCTTTGTTGATGTATTTTTTAAAGATATCCAATGTAAAAATCGTTGCGATACTATTTGCTTTTCCGGCCAATCCGGCCACAATTGCAGCTGTAAGTGCCGCCAAAGCAAGCCCTTTCATACCATTTGGCAGATAACCCAATATCGCCGAATATGCATTATCGGCATGAAACACCCCTCCAGGAGCCATTTCGTGTTGCAGCGCCCCATTTTTATAAAGCACATAAGCGGCTATCCCCGGAAGCATGACGATTATCGGCATAAATAATTTTAGAAATCCCGCAAACAGAATCCCTGTGCGTGCGGTCTTTAAATCAGCTCCCAAAGCGCGTTGTGTGATGTATTGATTACAACCCCAATAATTTAAATTGACAATCCAGATTCCGGCAAGATACATCCCTATTCCAGGCAGCATAAGATACTTATTGATATCTTCCTGACTGGCACCCGGTCCTGGTTTATCGACAAATAGGTTAAAATGCTCTGGAGAATCTTCCATCAGCTTATTGAATCCAGCCAAAGCATCCTGTCCCAAACCGAAGTGTTCGCTGACTAAAGTCAATGCCACATAGGTCGTCGCTATACCGCCGATAATTAATACAACAACCTGAATAACATCTGTAAAACCAATGACACGCATTCCGCCTAAGGTAATGATGACGGCAAAAACGGCTAAAGCAACTGTTATGGTATGAAAGCTATCTCCGCCACCAGCCATACTCGAAATGGCGATTGCCCCTAGATATAAAATCGATGTCAGGTTGACAAAAACATATAAAAACAACCAGAAAATTGCCATGATGAGACTCGTCGTTTCATTGTACCGGTTATTCAAAAACTGAGGCATCGTGAAAATCTTGTTTTTCAGATAGACCGGAATAAACCAAACCGCAACAATAATTAACGCTACCGCAGCAATGAGTTCGTAAGCGGCTACAGCAATACCGACCTCAAAACCATTACCGCTCATCCCAATAAACTGTTCGGCAGAAATATTCGATGCGATCAACGAAGAGCCAATGGCCCACCAGGTCAATGATCCTTCTGCCAAAAAGTAGTCTTTGCTGCTGCTTAAACTATTCGTTTTTTTACGATAAATCCAGTAGCCATAGCCGGCTACAATAAAGAAGTAAATTACGAAGATGATGTAATCTACCGTTGCAAATTTTTCCATATTTCCCAAATTGGTTATTATCAATAAGCCATTTAAACCCGAAGAGCAGGTATAAATGGCTTAGGTTATTATTTACTGAGTAAATAATAAAGTTCATTCCATTTCAATTGATCTTCGAGTTTCGCAACCGTAGTATCTTCGTCGATCAAAACATATTCCAGTCCGGCAATTCGTGCAAAATCTTCCAGATATTCTGGTGTTAAGCTCAAGCTGTAGGCGGTATGGTGTGCCCCTCCTGCCACAATCCAGGCACTGCAACCTGTTTTCATATCTGGTAGCGGTTTCCATAATACGCGCGCAACAGGAAGCTTGGGTAATTCCTCTTCGACAGCGATACCTTGCACTTTATTCACGATCAAACGAAAACGCGTCCCCATGTCAACCAAAGAGGCATTCAATGCATCTCCGCTCTGGCCATTGAAAACCAAACGGGCTGGATCTGCCTTGCCGCCAATTCCTAGCGGATGTACTTCTATGCGTGGTTTTCCATTTGCTAAAGCGGGGTCCACTTCCAACATGTGTGAGCCAAGTACCATAGGGTTCTGCGGATCAAAATGGTAGGTGTAGTCTTCCATAAATGCTGTCGTTCCCGCTAATCCGCCCCCCATTACTTTGCAAGCGCGCACCAAAGCCGGGGTCTTCCAATCCCCTTCACCGGCAAAACCATAACCTTCAGCCATTAAACGTTGTACTGCCAAACCAGGAAGTTGTACCATGCCATGCAGATCCTCAAAAGTATCTGTAAAACCTTTAAAGTTGCCTTGTTCCAAAAACTTCCGCAGACCAATTTCAATTTTAGCTGCTTCGATGAGGTTAGCACGATATTCACCGCCGGCTTTCACATTTTCAGCTAGCTCATAAGTCGCTTCGTACTCCGCTAATAAAATCTCGATTTCCGCTTCAGTACTTGCGTTGATCACCTCCACCAAATCACCAATGGCATAGGTATTTACAGCGAAACCAAATTGCGACTCTGCCTCCACTTTATCACCATCTGTAACAGCCACATAACGCATATTATCGCCGAACCGTGCGAACTTAGCTCCCTGCCAGTCATGCCAGCCTGCGGCTGCACGCGACCAAACATTGATCCGTTCCAATACTTCCGCATCTTGCCAATGCCCGGTAACGACTTTACGACCTATTTTTAAGCGGCTAACGATATGTCCAAATTCACGATCCCCATGCGCACTTTGATTGAGATTCATAAAATCCATATCGATGCTATTCCATGGGATATCCTGGTTATACTGCGTATGCAGGTGCAATAATGGCTTTTGCAAGGCTTTTAATCCCCTGATCCACATCTTTGCAGGTGAAAATGTATGCATCCAGGTAATGACCCCAATACAGTTTTTTTCACTATTGGCGGCTGCCAATGTTGCATAAATCTCGTCCGTATTTTTGACGATCGGTTTATATTTTACGGCCACAGGAATCGCCGCTTGCCCATGTAAATAATTGGCTATTTCCTCAGCGTGTAAGGCAACTTGGTGCAAGGTTTCTTCTCCATATAAGTCTTGGCTTCCCACCACAAACCAGACCTCAAGTTCTTTTAAATTGATATTCATTTTAAATTGTAGTTTTTGCTATAGTTTTTTATTGTTCAGAATTATTGACCATAATAGGCATTTGTCCCATGCTTCCGTTCATAATGTTTTTTGATCAGCGCAGGCTTTAATCGAGGTGCATTCGGATTGATCTGTTCCGTCAACCAGGCCATTTTAGCAACCTGTTCCAATACTGCACTGTTATAAACAGACTTTATTCCGGTTTTACCCCAAGCAAACGGCGCGTGGTTACCAACTAAGATCATTTCCACCTCTTTATGATCCAGCTTATTTTCAGCGAAATGATTGATAATCTGGAAGCCCGTTTCATATTCATAGTTTCCTGCAATCATCTCATCATTCATCGGTGGGGCACAAGGAATATCTACCGTCAGATGATCTGCATGAGTAGTTCCGAAAATCGGAATATCGCGTTGACTCTGTGCCCAAGCTGTCGCATAAGTAGAGTGCGTGTGGGTGATCCCTCCGATTTCCTTCCAATGTTTATACAATACGGCATGCGTTTTCGTGTCTGATGAGGGTCTAAGATGACCTTCAACCACATTTCCTTCAAAGTCAACAATCACCATATGTTCCGGTGAAAGCTCCTCGTAAGGGACACCACTCGGTTTTATGGCAAAAACTTCATGCTGACGATCGACAACACTGACATTTCCAAATGTAAAAAGCACAAGACCCAGCTGGGGCAATTGCATATTGCAATGGTAGGCTTCCTCTTTAATTGAATTATACATGGTTAAAATTTCGATGATTAAACGGTAATAGACAATAACTCTTTTCCTTCGACAAAAGCGCCCAGGGCCTTGTAACGTTCATAACGCTCGGCATAGAGAACTACCCATTTATCCTCTGGCACATAGGTTCGTTCAAAACCTTGCCCCATTGCTTCCATGGCATCCTCAACACGGTCATACAGCCCTGCTGCAGTCGCCGCGAACATGGCTGCACCAATAGCGCAAGTCTGTTCACTCTTATGGATACGAATAGGCATGTTCATCACATTGGCCATCATTTGCATAATAAAAGGTGATTTTTTTGCCACTCCCCCTAAGCCGATCAAACCTTTAACAGGAATACCCTGCTCTACAAATCGATCCACAATGGCCTTCGCTCCAAAGCATGTCGCTTCAACAATGGCACGGAAGATTCTGGGAGCATCTGTTCCAAGATGCAAACCCGTAACTGCACCTTTCAAAGATTGATCTGCATCCGGAGTTCGGCGGCCATTAAGCCAATCCAAGGCTAACTCTGAACTTGCTGTTACCGGCAGAAGTGCTGCCTGTTCACTTAAACTGGTCAGTAGCTTTTCTTCCAAAGCTGCTAGAAGTTGTTCTCCCATAGTCTCAGTGATTCCATCAACTCCTTGAACCAGATTTTTCGTTGGCCACAATAAAATTTGTTTCAACCAGGCATAAGCGTCTCCAAATGCGGACTGACCGGCCTCCATACCGATCATCCCCGGAATGATCGAACCATCCACTTGACCACAGATTCCTTTGACCAACGTATGCTGCACCTCTTCTTTAGGGGCCACCAACATATCACAAGTAGAAGTCCCCATTACCTTGCTCAGATAATACGGCTCTATTTGCCCCCCAACTGCTCCCATATGACAGTCAAATGCACCTATCCCAACAACCACCGATGTTGTAAGGCCCAACCGTTGCGCCCATTCCTCCGAAAGCTGGCCCGCGGGCTTATCTGAAGTATGGGTATCAGAAAACAAGCGATCCACAAAGCCATCCAGCAAAGGGTCAAGGGTAGAAAAAAATACGTTCGAAGGTAACCCACCGAATTCTTCAGCCCAAAGCGACTTATGCCCTGACGCACATACGCCACGTTTGATCGCGGAGGCATCTACACCACCTGTTAATAAAAAGGGAATATAATCGCAGTGTTCAACCCAACTGAATGTTGCATCCCTTACCTGCTCATCTACTCTAAAAACATGAAGCAATTTGGCCCAGAACCACTCTGAAGAATAGACACCACCCACATACTTCAGATAATCTACTGCACTATTTTGATTATGAAGATTAATCTCTTTAGCCTCTTGAACAGCAGTATGATCTTTCCATAAGACAAACATCGCATTGGGATTATCTTTAAACTCGTCAAGCAGAGCCAAGGGAACTCCTTGCGCATTGACGGCAACTGGAGTCGATCCCGTTGTATCAACGGAAATTGCTTTTACAGCAGCTCCGATATTATTCAACCCCGATTTAAGCAAACAATCCTTTATTGTCGCCTCCAATCCCTCGATGTAATCCAAAGGGTGTTGCCTGAACTGACTGGAAGCGGCATCACAATACTCACCTCTTTTCCAACGCGGATAATAAAATACTGAAGAAGCTATTTCCTCGCCATTGTTAGCATCGACCAATACCGAACGGACTGAATCACTTCCATAGTCCACGCCAATGACATACGATTTATTCATTTTTGCTGAATTTGGTTTATAACTTATAATTGTTTCTAACGCCTTATTTTTCAATACTCCTTTCGTAAAGTTAGCACTTTAAAAATAATTAGTGTCAAATAAACATTTAATTTTTTAAATATGAAAGAAAATTTTCATATTTAAAAAATTGAGCTAACTTCATCCCAGCAAATTATGATTAACCCGAGTCTTTGTTATTGGCGTACAAAAGCATTTTAGCGGGACATATCAGACAATTATTATACTTATTTTTAGCTATTTACTTTTTTACATAGTTTTGCTCAGTGAATAAATGGGATAAAGTCAGATAAAAAGATAAAACGATAGACGATGGAATATTATAAAAAAGATTCAGGGATCCTTTTGGCGGTAGACTGCATCATATTTGGATTTAACGGCGAATCCCTAGAAGTGCTTTTAATTAAACGAGACTTCGAACCAGAAAGAAATAAATGGAGTCTAATGGGCGGTTTCGTTCAATCTGACGAAAGTCCGGAAGAGGCTGCGAGCCGAGTACTCAGACAGTTAACCGGACTTGAAAATGTATACATGGAGCAGTGTAGTGTATTTGGAGAACCTAAACGTGAACCGAATGATCGGGTTGTCAGTATCTGTTATTTTGCATTGATTGATACACAACAATACAAACATATCCTAAGTGACGATTACGAAGCCAAATGGTTTCCATTACAGCAGCATCCAGCATTGATCTTCGATCATGACCAAATGATTTCTTCAGCACAGCATCGTTTACGCATGAAAGCAGCCATGTATCCGATTTTATTCGAGTTGCTACCCGAGAAATTCACGATTCCTCAGATTGCTGCGCTCTACGAGGGGGTATACAATATCGAATTGGATAAACGCAATTTTAGCCGAAAACTGCTTTCTTCTGATCTAATTATCAAACTACAGGAAAAGGATAAAGAAAATTCTAAAAAAGGAGCCTACTATTTCAAACTGAATACAGCTATCTATAAGGAAAAGATCATGTCCTTCTTACGCTATTTGCCCAGCTGGTCTATCGAATCGTAGGAACACGACCAGAAATCAGGCACAGAATAGGAATATATTTCACTTTCCATTTTCGTTTTTTCAATAATTCCTTATATTTATCACAGGTATATCCTAGTTTTACAATTAGGATAAGCTGAATTAACGCATTTTATAAAATAAACAACATGAGCAAATTGAGATTAGCATTTATATTCTTTACGATTTTATTTATTTCATCACATACGTTATTGGAAGCACAAACTCCCGCTGCGGCTCCCGCCACCACAGCAGCACAACAGGATAATGCCTTCAAGTACAGTCCGGATGGATTAAAAAAAGGAAGTTTGGCAAATCAATTTGACCACTTGAATTATATTTCGAAAAACAACTATGATTTCAAGATGGTGCGGAAAACCAATCTTGATATTGTAAAACGGAATGTAATTGATACCGTAGCAAAACTTCACAAAGAGATCAGCTCCTTGAAATCATCTTCCAGTAACTATACATCAAATACCAAAACTCTACAGGATTCTATTCAGGTTTTAAAAGATCAGCTGGCACAGGAGAAAGAAAAAACAGAAAGTTTCTCGTTCTTAGGAATCAGCACATCAAAAACATTTTATAGTACAGTGGTCTGGACGATCATTGCGGTATTGGCAGTAGCAGCATTTATCTTTTTATTTTCTTATCGGAAAGCTAAAGTGGACACGGTGGAATTCCAAAAAACAGCTGAGCAATCGCAAGAAGAATTCGCTACTTTCCGCAAAAAATCCATGGAAAAAGAACAACTGCTCAAACGTCAGTTGCAAGACGAACTAAATAAAAAAATATAGTCCTGCTTTTATAAAATAGCAGATTTATTTTGATCGACCTGTAACGACTCCTTGAGACACTCCGTTACAGGTCGATTTTATTTCATCAGGTTCTATTCTTAAAAACAAACAAAAGATTCAACGAAGTAAAGCTGTAAACTTCAAAAATACCTAGCCGGATAAAAGCGAAAAACTATATTTGCAGGTATAGAAATCGAAACATACAGAATTACAATCGATAACATTTTGACCTACATTAATAAAATTGTAATTTAATTGCAAATTCTATTTGTTTTTAAAAACGAATAACCTTATTTTTGCTGACCAAAAAAGAGGCCTTTTATGTCTCTTATATAAAATTGATTAATAAATATTTAGTCCCTATAATATGCCCAAGATTGGTAAAATAGCGCAGATTATCGGCCCAGTTGTTGACGTCAACTTCGCCGACAGTGAAAATCTACCTAAAATTTACGATGCATTGTACATTCAAAAAGAAAATGGACAACGTGTTGTATTAGAAGTTCAACAACACTTAGGTCAGGATCGTGTACGTACAATTGCCATGGACGCAACTGAAGGTTTAGTTCGCGGAATGGAAGTTGTCGATACTGGTGCTCCTATCAAAATGCCTGTTGGTGAAGAAATCAAAGGTCGTGTATTCAATGTAGTTGGTGATGCCATAGACGGGATCCAAAATTTGAATAAAGAGAATGGTCGTCCTATCCACAACGTACCTCCTAAATTCGAAGATTTGTCAACTGAATCCGAAGTACTTTTTACTGGTATCAAAGTTATTGACCTTTTAGAGCCATATGCTAAAGGTGGTAAAATTGGTTTATTCGGTGGTGCCGGTGTAGGTAAAACTGTATTAATCCAAGAATTAATCAACAATATCGCAAAAGGTCACGGTGGTCTTTCTGTATTCGCTGGTGTAGGTGAACGTACACGTGAAGGTAATGACTTATTGCGCGAGATGTTGGAGTCTGGTATCATCAAATATGGCGAGCATTTTATGGAAGGCATGGAAAAAGGCGAATGGCCTTTGGATACTGTTGACCACGAATTGATGAAAGATTCAAAATGTACGTTCGTATTCGGTCAAATGAACGAGCCTCCTGGGGCACGTGCACGTGTTGCTTTATCAGGTTTGACAGTAGCGGAATACTTCCGTGACGGTGATGGCGAAGGTCAGGGCCGTGACGTATTATTCTTCATCGATAACATCTTCCGTTTTACACAAGCAGGTTCTGAAGTATCTGCCCTATTGGGTCGTATGCCTTCAGCCGTAGGTTACCAACCAACATTGGCAACTGAGATGGGTTTAATGCAAGAGCGTATCACTTCAACTAAAAACGGATCAATCACTTCGGTTCAAGCCGTATATGTACCTGCCGATGACTTAACTGACCCTGCTCCAGCGACAACTTTCGCTCACTTGGATGCAACTACGGTATTGTCTCGTAAAATTGCTGAGTTAGGTATCTACCCTGCTGTGGATCCTTTGGATTCTACATCACGTATCCTTTCTCCTGCCGTTTTAGGTAACGAACACTATAATACAGCACAACGTGTAAAAGAAATTCTTCAACGTTATAAAGAATTGCAAGATATCATCGCCATCTTAGGTATGGACGAATTATCTGAAGAAGATAAACAAACTGTACACCGCGCACGTCGTGTACAACGTTTCTTATCTCAACCTTTCCATGTTGCAGAACAATTTACAGGTTTAAAAGGTGTATTGGTAGACATCAAAGATACCATCAAAGGTTTCAATATGATCATTGACGGCGAAGTAGATGAGTACCCTGAAGCTGCCTTCAACTTAGTAGGTAACATCGATGATGCTATCGAAAAAGGTAAAAAATTATTAGCAGAAGCAGTTTAATCTAGATTATATCTAAGAATAATGAAATTAACAATTATCACTCCAGACAAATTAGCATTCGAAGGCGAAGTAACTTCAGTTACTGTACCGGGCTCTGCGGGTTCTTTTCAAATTTTGAAAGACCACGCTGCCATTGTTTCTACTTTGGAAGATGGAAAGGTAATTATTCAACAAGGTAAAGGTGAACAAGAAGTGTTCATTAAAGGTGGTGTTGTGGAAGCAAAAGACAATGTCATTACCGTGCTTGCTGAAGGAATTATCGGAGATTAAATCAAATCGATTTTATAAAATCTAAAAAGCTTCCGATAGAAATATCGGAAGCTTTTTTTTTAAAGTTTTTTTGACATTTTCTTCATTTTAGGAAGAAAATAGACCATTGTAACAAAAAATAATTTTTCGACCATGTAGACCAACTTTAAATATGGTATACGACTAACAAAATATAAAACCAAACAAAACGCATTATTAAAAAATAAAATTCTATAAAAATATATTTAATAAAATTTTATTCTAAATACAAAATTAGCACTTTACCTATTGCCAATTATTGTAATTCCTGCTACCTTGAGGAAATGAAAATCGAAAGTTTTTATAGAAGCTTGAGATAGCATGATTTACCACCAATATTACAACAAAGGGAACTATTATCATAAGGTAAATTTTGGGTTATGAAATATTACGATAAAAACACATTGATCTATTTAGATGGAGCTTTTGTAAAAGCTTCCGAGGCTGCATTGGATCCCTTTGCACAGTCACTGCATTATGGGTATGCGGTGTTCGATGGTTTACGTGCGTATAATACCCACAATGGCCCGCGTATCTTTAAAGCTGACCTACATTTCGATCGCTTAAAGAGATCGTGTGAAGCAGTTAATATTCCGTATCGCTGGAGCAACCGAGAGCTGATCGACATCTGTTATGAGCTCCTGGCCAACAACAACCTAAGAGAAGCGTATATACGTCCTTTGGTATTGACTGGTTCAAATATGCACCTAACCTCATCAACCGAAGCAACCATCATGATGGCAGCATGGGAATGGGGGCCATATCTTGGCCAAAACCTATTAAAGGTATGTATCTCCGATATCAAAAGACCGAATCCAAAGTCGTTTAAAATTGACTCGAAGATCTCTGGGCAATATGTAAACTCCATCCTTGCAACAACAGAAGCAATCAGAAAGGGGTACGACGAAGCTTTAATGCTCGACCACGAAGGCTACGTTGCCCAAGCATCCAGTGAAAATATTTTCATCGAAAAGGATTTCAAAATCTATACGCCGCCAGTGAAGAATATCTTCCCGGGCATTACACGCCAGACTGTAAAAAACATTTGTAAAAAATTAAACTTCGAAGTCATTGAAAAGCAATTGACGGTAGAAGACATTTACACTGCTGACAGCGCTTTCTTATGTGGGACTGCGGCAGAAATTATCGGAATCAAACAAGTCGATGATGTCATCTACAAAGAAGCCTGGGAACACAGCATAGGTGCATCAATCCAAAGAAGATATAAAAATTTAGTATTAGAGAACGAAAATTATGAAGTCATCATCTAACGGCGAAAACGCAATGAACAAATACAGCCGTACATTTACACAAGACGAAACGCAACCTGCTGCAAAAGCAATGCTTTATGGTATCGGTCTTACAGATGCCGACATGGACAAAGCACAGGTCGGTATTGCCAGCATGGGATATGATGGTAATACGTGTAATATGCACTTAAATGATTTGGCACAAATCGTCAAGAAGGGTGTTTGGAACAATGATTTAGTGGGTTTGACCTTTGGAACCATTGGCGTCAGTGACGGTATGAGCAATGGTACCGATGGGATGCGTTATTCGTTGGTAAGCCGTGATGTGATCGCTGATAGTATCGAAACGATCTGTGGTGGACAATATTATGATGGCTTGATCTCTATTCCTGGCTGTGACAAAAACATGCCTGGTGCTATTATGGCCATGGCCCGTTTGGACCGTCCATCTTTAATGGTATATGGCGGTACCATCGCTCCAGGACACTATAAAGGTGAAGAATTAAACATTGTGTCTGCATTTGAAGCATTGGGACAACGCATCTGCGGAAATCTTTCCGATGAAGACTATGAAGGCATTATCAAACATACCTGCCCCGGTGCTGGTGCTTGTGGTGGAATGTATACAGCAAATACCATGGCTTCTGCAATTGAAGCCTTGGGAATGAGCTTACCATACTCATCTTCCAACCCTGCGATCTCGGAAGAAAAGAAAAATGAATGTTTAGAAGCAGGTCAACATATCCGCACGCTACTTGAGAAAGATATCAAGCCCTCTGATATCATGACACGTAAAGCATTTGAGAACGCGCTACGTACCATTGTTATCTTGGGTGGTAGTACCAATGCAGTACTTCACTTTATTGCAATAGGCAAAGCCGTAGGCGTAGACATTACGCAAGACGACTTCCAACGCATGAGTGACGAAACCCCGGTTTTAGCTGACTTTAAACCGTCTGGTAAATATTTGATGCAAGATCTTCAGCAATTTGGTGGAACTCCGGCTGTCATGAAATATCTTTTAAATGAAGGTTTACTTCATGGTGACTGTATCACGGTAACAGGAAAAACGGTCGCTGAAAACTTGGCTGATGTTAAATCAATCATGGAATATGATCAACCGATTATCAAACCATTGAGCGATCCTATTAAGGCTACAGGACACTTACAGATTCTTTACGGAAACTTAGCAGAGAAAGGTTCTGTTGCCAAGATTTCTGGCAAAGAAGGTGAAAAATTCACTGGTCCTGCACGCGTATTCGATGGCGAGCATGATTTAGTAGCGGGTATCGCATCCGGTAGAATCAAACCAGGCGATGTTGTTGTGATCAAAAATGAAGGTCCTGTTGGAGCGCCAGGCATGCCTGAAATGCTTAAACCAACCTCTTTGATTATTGGTGCCGGCCTTGGTAAATCTGTTGCTTTAATCACCGACGGCCGTTTCTCGGGTGGAACACATGGTTTTGTCGTAGGGCATATCACACCAGAATCTTACAAAGGCGGATTGATCGGTCTTGTACATGATGATGATATCATCGAGATCGATGCAGTAAATAATAGCATCAATGTGCTGATTTCCGATGAAGAGATCGCGCAACGCCGTGCCGCTTGGGTACAACCAGCGTTAAAAGTTAGCAAAGGAGTTTTATACAAATATGCTAAAACTGTTGCCGATGCCTCAGAAGGCTGTGTAACGGATCAATAGAAAATAAAAAACAGAGACATTAAGCAAATAGAGACCTAAACAATCGACGCTTAATGTCTCAGATCTAATATCTAAATACTAAAAAGACTGAATAATCAACAATAAAAAAATCAACGTAATGAGTACACTGGAAATAACAGAAAATAAGGCCGCTACAGCGCAGCAAACTCCGACACAAATTTCGGGATCGAAAGCTGTATTGGAGGCCTTATTGAGCGAAGGAGTTGATACCGTATTTGGTTATCCTGGAGGGGCAATTATGCCGATCTATGATGCCCTTTATGATTATACGGATCGTCTGAAGCATATTTTAGTGCGCCATGAACAAGGTGGAATCCACGCGGCGCAAGGTTATGCAAGAACTTCAGGTCGTACAGGCGTCGTCTTTGCGACAAGTGGCCCTGGAGCAACAAACCTAGTTACTGGACTGGCTGATGCCATGATCGATAGTAACCCTATCGTCTGTGTCACAGGTCAGGTCTTTGCTTCACTCTTGGGAACAGATGCTTTTCAGGAAACAGATGTCATCAATATCACGGCACCGGTCACCAAATGGAACTACCAAGTCACCGACGCAACTGAAATTCCAGCTGCACTCGCAAAAGCATTTTATATCGCCAGCACAGGCCGTCCAGGTCCGGTATTGATCGATATCACCAAAAATGCACAGCTACAATTGTTCGATTACTTCGGTTATGAAAAATGCAACCACGTACGTAGCTACAGACCTGCACCACAAGTTCGTAAAGAATATGTTGAGCAGGCAGCCGAGTTAATCAACAATGCAAAAAAACCATTTGTTCTTTTTGGACAAGGAATCATTCTTGGAAAAGCAGAGGAAGAATTCAAAGCTTTTATCGAGAAAACTGGCATTCCTTCGGCATCCACTGTCATGGGCTTAAGTGCACTTCCAACGGATCATAAACTTCACGTCGGGATGTTGGGTATGCATGGTAACTATGCACCAAATGTCATGACCAATGAATGTGATGTTTTAATAGCCATCGGTATGCGTTTCGATGACCGTGTAACAGGTCGTTTAGACAAATATGCCAAACAGGCAAAAGTAATCCATTTGGATATAGACCCAGCAGAGATTGACAAAAACGTACAGACAACCGTACCTGTATGGGGCGACTGTAAGGAGTCACTTCCAATGCTGACGGAATTGGTAAAAGCTACAGATCACTCCGCTTGGTTGGAACAATTCCGTGAACTTGAAAAAGAAGAAATCAAGGAAGTCATCCAAAATGAACTTCACCCACAAACCGATATTATGACCATGGGTGAGGTCATCAATGTGTTGAATGAATTGACGGGTGGTGATGCGATCATTACAACGGACGTCGGTCAACACCAAATGGTAACTTGTCGCTATGCCAAATTCAACAACAGCAAATCGAATGTAACCTCAGGAGGCTTAGGAACAATGGGCTTTGGTCTTCCGGCAGCAATCGGTGCCTGGTATGGCGCCCCAGAGAAAACTGTCGTAGCAATCATCGGTGATGGTGGTATACAAATGACGATCCAAGAGCTCGGAACGATTATGCAATTTGGCGCAAAAGTCAAAATCATGATCCTCAACAATGAATTCTTGGGCATGGTACGCCAATGGCAGCAATTGTTCCACGACAGACGTTATTCATTCGTGAATATCACGAGTCCTGACTTTGTTGCTGTAGCGAAAGGCTATTACATCGACGGTCAGAAGATTTCGGAACGTAAAGACCTGCGTAATGCCCTGAAAACTATGATTGATCACGATGGAGCATATCTATTGGAAGTGATGGTAGGTAAGGAAAACAATGTATTCCCAATGGTTGCACAAGGAACATCGGTATCTGAGATACGTTTAAAGTAGAATTTAACATGGAAAAACAAGAATATACCATCACCCTATATACAGAGAATTCAATCGGTCTTATCGGTCGGATCTCAACAATTTTTTCAAGAAGAAAAATCAATATTGAAAGCTTGAATACTTCCCCTTCTGAAGTAGAAGGAATACATCGTTTTACCATCGTAATCACGGAGGCTGAAGATGTTTTACGTAAGCTTTGTCGTCAACTGGAAAAACAGATTGATATCCTCAAGGCCTATTATAACACCAATGATGAAGTGATCTGGCAAGAACAAGCGCTGTATAAAGTACCTGCGGATGTGGTCAATGAAAAAGTATATGTAGAACGTTTATTACGTCAATATGGTGCCAATGTTGTTGTGATCCGCAACGACTACATCGTCTTTGAAACTGCAGGTCACCGCGAGGAGATCGATAAGTTGACAGAAGAATTGACCAAATATGGTTTGATCGAATTTGTCCGTGGCGCACGTATCGCCATCATTAAAGATAGTGCAGGTTTCCATTCCAAATTGGTTCAGTTTGAAGCCAAGGAACCATCGATAGAAATTGTAGAAAACGAGTATCTCGACAAAAGAGATGACGTATTTACGATGTAAGCTTTAATAGTATTATGCAAGAGACATTTAAATTTATCTTAAAGTCACGTCAAAAATTCATTGAATTACTTGACGGTCTTTCCATTGAACAGCTTAACAAAATTCCCGTGGGATTTAACAACAATATCATCTGGAATTTTGCCCACATTGTCGTCAGTACACAGACCTTAGTTTATGTCCGTACGGGGATCAAGGCCGATACGACTTGGGTAGACTATAACGAAGATTATAAAAAAGACACCAAGCCAACCCGCTTTGTTGAACAAGCAGAAGTTGATGAATTGAAAGAAATCGCAATCCGCAGTATTGAGCAAATTGCTGCTGACTATGAGAACGGTGTTTTCGGAGAAATCACCTCCTTTTCAACAGCAACCTATGGCTATCCAATGGATACCATTGAAGAAGTTATAGCCCTGACATCAGGACACGATAACGTTCATTTCGGTTACGCCATGGCTCAACGCAGATTAGTACAATAATTAAAATAAATAATCAACAACCCATAACAGAAAGAAAGTAAAACAATGGCAAATTATTTCAACACCTTACCGCTTAGAGAGCAGTTAGAACAATTAAGTCACGCTGAATTCATGGATAACACCGAATTCACGGATGGTGTAAACGCTTTAAAAGGTAAAAAAATCGTAATCGTAGGATGTGGTGCACAAGGCTTGAACCAAGGTTTAAACTTAAGAGATAGCGGACTGGACGTTTCTTATGCTTTGCGTAAAGAAGCTATTGAACAAAAAAGAGATTCTTGGAAAAACGCTACAGACAACAACTTTAACGTCGGCACTTACGAAGAATTGATCCCATCTGCGGATTTAGTTATCAACTTGACTCCAGATAAACAACATACTTCAGTAATCAACGCTGTCATGCCGTTGATGAAAGAAGGTGCTACATTATCGTATTCACACGGTTTCAACATCGTTGAAGAAGGTATGCAAATCCGTAAAGATATTACTGTCATCATGGTTGCTCCAAAATGTCCAGGTTCTGAAGTACGTGCAGAATATCTTCGTGGTTTTGGTGTACCTACTTTGATTGCTGTTCACCCAGAGAATGATCCACAAGGAAAAGGCTGGGCTGAAGCAAAAGCATATTGTGTAGGAACAGGTGGACACAAGGCCGGTGTATTGAAATCTTCATTCGTAGCCGAAGTAAAATCAGACTTAATGGGAGAGCAAACTATCCTTTGTGGATTGTTGCAAACAGGTTCGATCTTATCTTTTGACAAAATGATCGAGAAAGGCATCGAAGCTGGTTACGCTTCCAAATTGGTACAATACGGTGTAGAAGTTATCACTGAAGCCTTGAAACATGGTGGCGTAAGCGGTATGATGGACCGTTTGAGCAATCCTGCTAAAGTGAAAGCATTTGAGATCTCTGAAGAATTGAAAGATATCATGCGTCCTTTATTCCAAAAACACCAAGATGATATCATGTCAGGTCACTTTAGCAAGACGATGATGGAAGACTGGGCAAACGGTGATGCAAACCTATTGAAATGGAGAGCTGAAACTGGTGAAACTGCATTCGAAAAAACGCCAGCTGGTGATGTTAAAATCAACGAACAAGAGTATTTCGACAACTACACATTGATGGTTGCTTTCATCCGTGCAGGTGTGGAATTGGCATTCGAAACAATGGTTGAAGCAGGTATCAAACCAGAATCAGCCTATTACGAATCATTGCACGAAACACCATTGATCGCTAACACAATCGCTCGTAAGAAGTTATTCGAAATGAACCGTGTTATCTCTGATACTGCAGAATACGGTTGCTACCTATTCGATCAAGCTTGTAAACCTTTATTAGCAGACTTCATGAAAACTGTTGATACGGATTTAGTCGGTAAAAACTTTAACGACAACAAAGACGCAGCAGTTGACAATGCACAATTGGTTGTTATCAATGAAATTTTACGCGATCACCCGGTGGAAATCGTTGGCCGCAAATTGCGTAAAGCGATGACGGCTATGAAAGCAATCAAAACTGTTTAAAAGTCCATACGAAATTATACATGCTCCAAAAATCATGAATATTTCGTAATTTAGTATATTGAAATCAAGGTGATATTGAGACATTTACAATATCACCTTGATTCATATAAAAATAACATAAGAGAGATTAAAAAATGTCAAAAACATTAGTAGAAAAGATTTGGGATGCTCACGTCGTCAAGCGTGAAGAAGGGTTTCCGGATATTATATATATCGACACCCACTTGATTCATGAAGTTACTTCACCTCAAGCTTTCGATGGCTTGCGTAAAAGAGGAATCCCAGTTTTTCGTCCAAAGCAAACGGTAGCTACTGCCGACCACAACGTACCGACACTCAATCAACATTTACCGATCAAAGAAGAGCTATCCCGCTATCAAGTTGATATGCTCACCAAAAATTGCGCTGAATTTGGTATTGAATTATATGGTTTGGGGCATCCATACCAGGGGATTGTACACGTTATTGGTCCGGAGCTGGGTATCACCCTACCAGGTAAAACGATGGTCTGTGGCGATAGCCATACCTCAACACATGGTGCTTTTGGAGCTATTGCTTTTGGTATTGGAACCTCTCAAGTTGAACAGGTCTTCGCAACACAATGTTTATTGCAGTCGAAGCCAAAAACAATGAAAATTGAAGTCAACGGTACCCTTCAAAAAGGTGTTGGAGCAAAAGATATCATCCTATACATCATCTCCAAAATCTCTGCTGCGGGTGGTACAGGTTACTTTATCGAATATGCTGGTTCAGCAATCCGCTCATTAAGTATGGAAGCGCGTATGACCATCTGTAACATGAGTATAGAAATGGGAGCTCGCGGAGGCTTAATTGCTCCGGATCAAATCACTTTTGACTATGTGGAAGGCCGTGAATTCGCACCGAAAGGTGAAGAATGGGACAAGGCTCTTGCCTACTGGAAAACATTATATTCTGACGAAGATGCCATCTTTGATAAAGTATTGACTTTTGATGCTGCAGACATTGCGCCAATGATTACTTATGGCACCAACCCAGGCATGGGTATGGGTATCGCAGAACATATCCCTGCTACTAACGCACAACCGGAATCAGAAAGACCATCGTACCAAAAAGCATTGGATTACATGGGCTTTAAAGATGATTCTGTCGTACTAGGTAACCGTGTTGATTATGTTTTCATCGGAAGTTGTACCAATTCCCGTATTGAAGATTTACGTGAAGTAGCTTCATTCGTTAAAGGCAAACAAAAAGCACAAGACGTTGAAGTATGGATTGTACCGGGCTCAAAACAAGTAGAAAAACAAGCTAAAGAAGAAGGCTTGGATAAAATATTTGAAGCGGCAGGATTCCAGCTTCGTGAACCAGGATGTTCGGCATGTTTAGGTATGAACGAAGATAAAATCCCTGCTGGTAAATATTGCGTTTCGACTTCAAATAGAAATTTCGAAGGACGTCAGGGACCGAATGCCCGCACCATGCTGGTATCGCCTTTGACAGCAGCAGCTGCGGCAGTAACAGGTAAAGTAACAGATGTAAGAGAGTTGATCTAAGCAGAAAAAAATGAAAAAATTTGAAACTTTAACGTCCCAGGTAGTCCCTCTACCTATCGAAAATATTGATACTGATCAAATTATTCCCGCACGCTTTCTAAAAGCGACCACGCGTGAAGGTTTTGGTGATAATTTATTCCGCGATTGGCGTTTTGACACAGACAATCAGCCCAAAACTGACTTTGTGTTGAACAACCCGACCTATACAGGGAAAATATTGGTTGCCGGTAAAAACTTTGGTTGTGGTTCAAGCCGCGAGCATGCCGCATGGGCTATTCAAGACTATGGCTTTGATGTGGTCATCAGCTCATTCTTTGCCGATATATTCAAAGGAAATGCCCTTAATAATGGTGTATTACCGATTCAGGTACCGGAAGAATTTTTAGGAAAAATCTTCGAGTTGGTACAGAAAAATCCTAAAACAGAAATCATCGTCGATCTGGAGAAACAAACAGTCATGTTGACAGAAACAGGCGATCAATTTGAATTTGAAATCAATCCATACAAAAAATCATGCTTGATCAATGGATATGATGACATTGATTTTATCCTTAATCAAAAAGATTCAATCGAAGCATTTGAAGCAAACAGACAATGGTAGATCCTGTCGTCCATATTGCCAATTTAACCATTCAGTACGGTAAAGATACCGTACTGCAAGACTTAAATTGGCAAATTTTTCCTGGCGAGCAATGGATCTTAGGTGGTCCGAGCGGTACAGGAAAAACCACGCTTGCAAAAGCGATTGCCGGTCAATTGAAGTATGAAGGCCAGATCACATTCCACCTTGACCCAACGAGCCTATTGCCGGCAAAAATTCACTACGTTTCCAATTGGTTTCAATTTACCAATCTCGAAGGTGATCGCAACTTCTACTATCAGCAGCGTTACAACAAATTCGCGAAAAACGACACATTAACTGTTTTTGCCGAGTTGAAACATTTTGCACAGGAAGAACAGCTTTCTTTTGAAAACGTACGTGCTTACCTGAGCATTTTTGGCTTCGAAAATTTCAAAGATCAGCAGTTGATTGAACTTTCGAGTGGCGAACACAAAAGACTGCAATTGATCAAGGCCTTGTGGCTTCAACCTCAGCTGCTCATTATTGACCAGCCTTATACAGGACTAGATGCACAGTCTCGGGAAGATCTCAATCAGATTTTCGATCAGCTTGCGGATAAGGGTGTCACCTTGTTGTTGATAAGTAATGATGACGAACAGCCCAACTGCATCAATCGTTTTGCGGAGATTCAGGAGGGTAAAATCGTGACTCGCCAACATAGTGAAGAGCTATCCAAAGGTTTGCCCCGAACAAGAAAGGCGCTGCCTTATTTTCTGCAACAGGCTCCCCAGGTATCCTCCCAGGTCATGGTAAAAATGAATAAGATCAATATTTCATACGGCGAAAAGCAAGTCTTAAAGGATATTGACTGGGAAGTAAAAGCCGGCGAAAAATGGTTGCTTCAAGGGCATAATGGTTCAGGAAAATCCACATTGCTCAGTCTCATCAACGGAGATCATCCACAGGCCTACGCCAATGACATCCATCTTTTTGGCAAAAAAAGAGGATCTGGAGAAAGCATTTGGGATATCAAAGAACATTTGGGTATTATATCACCCGAATTACATTGGTACTATGATATGAATGCCAACGTGGGACAGACTATCGCTTCGGGATTTTTTGACTCCATGAGCCTCTACCAACGATTAGGATTTGAACAACAGCAAAAGCTCGAACAAATTCTCCATTTTTTTGACCTTAAAGAGGTGAAACACAAAACATTGGGATCATTACCACTAGGTCAACAACGTTTGGTCTTATTGGCTCGTACGATCGTGAAACACCCTGAATTGCTGATTTTGGACGAACCTTGTCAGGGTTTAGACAAAGAGCAGACCCAGTATTTCAACGACGTCATCGATGACCTCAGTAAAAGTGGCCAGACCCTCATTTATGTAGGGCACTTCCAAACCCAACTACCAACGTGTATTGACAATAAAATCGTGTTGGAAAAGGGAGAAGTAAAGGCTGTATCCGAAGTTATCCACAAAAAAGAGGCTTTATCAACATAAAAAATGTGGAAAACTTCAATTAATTTGAAAATAAGAACAAAAAAATTAAAAGAGCATCAAGATATTGGCAAAACATTGGAAATCAAAAGTCAAAAGTAAAGACAATTCAATAGGTCTTAGGCCTATCTTCCAAAGTTTCCATATACCTATCTCTGATAGCTCAATACTAAAAATACAATGAAGAAAAATATTTTAATCATACCTGGAGACGGCATCGGCCAAGAAGTAACAACTTGGGGTAAAAAAGTTTTAGAAAAAATCGGTGAAAATTATGGTCATGAATTCAGCTTTGATGAAGCTATCATGGGCCATACTGCAATTGAGGCGACAGGCAACCCTCTTCCTGATGAAACATTAGCGAAAGCAAAAGCTTCTGATGCGATCCTTTTCGGCGCCATTGGCCATATCAAGTATGATAATGATCCTTCTGCTAAAGTAAGACCTGAACAAGGCTTATTAAAAATCCGTAAAGAACTAGGTCTTTACGCAAATCTTCGTCCAATCCTTTTATTCGATGAGTTATTAGATGCTTCGAGTTTAAAGCCTGAAATTCTTCAAGGTACAGATATCCTTTTCTTCCGTGAATTGACAGGTGATGTGTATTTTGGTGAAAAAAACCGCAATGAGGACAACACCTTTGCGTCAGATCTGATGAACTACCACCGTTACGAGGTTGAACGTATCGCACGTAAAGCTTATGATGCAGCACGTACACGTAACAAAAGATTATGCTCTGTTGATAAAGCCAATGTATTGGAAACATCCCGCCTGTGGAGAGAAGTTGTACAGGAAATCGCAAAAGAATATCCGGATGTTGAAACCGAGCACATGTTTATCGATAATGCGGCCATGCAATTGGTGAAAAATCCGAAGAAATTTGATGTGGTATTGACAGCCAATCTTTTTGGTGATATCTTGACAGACGAAGCGTCACAGATCGCAGGCTCAATGGGTATGTTGGCTTCTGCTTCCGTAGGTGATGGCACAGGCTTCTTCGAACCTATCCACGGCTCAGCACACGATATCGCTGGTCAAAATAAAGCCAATCCACTGGCTTCAATTTTATCTGCAGCCTTGATGCTTGATATTAGCTTTGGTCTACAGGACGAAGCTAAAGCTGTTACCAATGCTGTTGCTGAAACATTAAAAGCTGGTTGGAGAACCGGTGATATTGCTAATAGTAGCACAGAAGCTTCAAAAATCTTAGGTACTCAGGAAATGGGTGAAAAAGTATTGGAGTTTATTAAATAGTATACCCTTTTTAATTTGTAAATCTTTTTGAATTAAGAAATTATGTTACACGATCCTAATCATCTTTACATTTTCGACACCACATTACGTGATGGCGAACAGGTACCAGGCTGCCAATTAACTACTCCAGAGAAAATTGAGATTGCTAAAGACCTGGAAAAACTAGGGGTAGATATTATCGAAGCCGGTTTCCCAGTGTCTAGCCCTGGTGATTTTCAATCGGTGGTAGAATTATCTAAAGCGGTAAACGATGTCATCATATGCGCATTGACCCGTGCCAATCAAAACGATATTGACGTAGCTGCCGAGGCATTAAAATATGCCAAACGCCCACGTATCCATACCGGTATTGGTTCTTCGGACATGCATATCAAATATAAATTTAACAGCACAAGAGAAGAAATTTTAGAACGTGCCGTTGCGGCTGTAAAACATGCCAAATCCTATGTAGAAGATGTCGAGTTTTATGCAGAAGATGCTGGTCGCGCAGACTTGGAATTTCTAGCTAAAATGGTTGAATCGGTGATTGCTGCCGGTGCTACTGTGGTCAACATCCCTGATACAAACGGCTATTGTTTACCAGACCAATATGGTTCCAAAATCAAGTATTTAAAGGAAAATGTACGCAATATCGATCAGGCAATTATTTCGGCACATTGTCACAATGACTTGGGACTTGCAACAGCAAATTCGATCGCTGCCATCCAAAATGGGGCCCGTCAGGTAGAATGTACGATCAACGGTATTGGTGAGCGTGCAGGAAACACCTCACTTGAAGAAGTAGCCATGATTCTTAAAGTGCACAACCAAGCATTTGGAAGTTTAACATCAAATATTGATAGCCGCATGTTTACGTACTTATCCCGCAAGGTAAGTGACATGATGAACATGCCTGTACAACCGAATAAAGCGATTGTTGGCCGCAATGCCTTCGCTCATAGCTCGGGTATACATCAAGATGGCTTCTTAAAACACCGTGAAAACTATGAGATCATCAGACCCGAAGATGTTGGTCTAGTTGAAGCTGATATTATCTTAACTGCCCGTTCAGGAAGACATGCCCTTAAACACCATTTGGAGCGTTTAGGTTTCCATCTTGAAAAAGATGATTTAGCAGATTGCTATCAACGCTTCTTGGTTTTGGCCGACGAAAAGAAAAATATTTGTGATGATGACCTAAAAAGCCTCATCCAGGAAAAGATATAAAAAAGGAAGGCTGCAGATGCAGCCTTTTTTTATCATAAACACATTTTTTTAAAAAGGATCCAAATGACACGTAGCTGATTATTATTTTATCACGCGTTCAAACGATCTTCCATTCAAAATCAATTCAAATTAAACACTGTATAGGTAGAATCTCTCATATAACAACGAATATCTGCGTTTTATTTGCTACCTTAACTAGGCAATCATCTAACAATGAATCTATCAACCTTAAACATCAATTCAGAAGCTACGCTTGACCGCATCAAGTCAGTGGTCAACAGAACACCGCTTCAATATAATCGTCATCTATCCGAAAAATATGGTGCCGAAGTCTATCTCAAACGGGAAGATTTACAAGTCGTACGTTCCTATAAATTACGTGGTGCTTACAATAAAATTATTTCACTAACAACCGAAGAGCGACAACGCGGCGTTGTATGTGCGAGTGCTGGCAACCACGCCCAGGGCGTTGCTTTCTCTTGCAATAAGCTCGACATCAAAGGCGTGATATTTATGCCGGGGCCGACACCACGTCAAAAGATTTCACAAACAGAGATGTGGGGCAACGGTAATGTAGAAATTATCTTGACCGGCGACACTTTTGATGACTGTCAAAAAGCGGCCTTAGCTTACACAGAAGAGCACGGTATGACTTTTATCCCACCATTTGATGATCTCAAAGTTGTGGAAGGACAAGGTACTGTAGCCGTTGAAGCTTTACAAGATCTTCCCGATATGGATGCCATATTTATCCCAATAGGTGGTGGTGGACTTGCCGCGGGAGCGAGCTATTACCTGAAAAGCAAAAACAAAGCGATCAAATGTTATGGTGTTGAACCCGAAGGGGCTCCCTCCATGCAAGCGGCTTTGACACATGGCTCACCGATCGAGCTGGAGCATATCAACAAATTTGTTGATGGGGCCGCCGTTAAAAAAATCGGTGCAACAACCTTCGAAATTGCCAAACAATTGTTGGATGACACACGCTCAATTCCAGAGGGAAAGATCTGTACCTGTATCCTAGAGCTGTACAATAAGGATGCAATTGTCGTTGAGCCCGCGGGTGCTTTATCGGTAGCTGCTCTTGAATTTCACAAAGATGAAATTAAAGGTAAGAAAGTCGTCTGCATCATATCCGGTGGAAACAACGATATTGACCGCATGAGTGAAATCAAAGAATTGTCTCTACTTTACGAAGGGTACAAACATTATTTTATCGTTCGTTTCCCACAACGCCCAGGTGCATTAAAACTCTTCGTTTCTGAAGTATTGGGACCTAAGGATGATATTACCCGTTTTGAGTTTATCAAAAAAACAGAACGCGAAAGAGGTCCAGCGCTAGTCGGCATTGAGCTTAACAAGCCTGAGGATTACGAAACATTGATTGAACGCATGAAAGAATATAAGTTTGATGTCATTGAAATCAACAAAGACCAAACACTATTTGAATATCTTGTTTAAATAAATGATATAAACGGAAAAAGCCAGTGATTCATATCCTGGCTTTTTCCGTTTATATAACCAAAATATCCCGCCCAAAGTCTTCAAAAAAAACTAACAATTCCATAACTTAAAAAATCTTATATTTCCTTTATTAAAAGCTATTCAATAACTGAGGAGAGATCGATAAATTACTTTTATTTGGCCGAAGGCATATTGCATATAAAAAGTAATTTATCTAAGTTTAATTGTTTAATCAATAATATACGAAAAATGAGAGTACTAATTTTAACAATCCTGACCTTAATAGGTCAACTTACTTTTGCCCAGACCGACAAAAGTAAACGCCCAAGTCCTCCAGACAACACCAAGGTAACCACCACAGATGGTGTCACGATTGACATTAATTATAGCCGACCTTCATTGAAAGGCCGTCAGCTTGGTGTTGATATCGCCCCTATCGGTATTGTATGGCGTACTGGAGCAAATGAAGCGACCACCATCGAATTTAATAAAGATGTATTGGTTGAAGGCAAGAAATTAGCCGCTGGAAAATATGGTCTTTACAGTATCCCTGGAGAACACGAAACAACAATTATGTTCAATAAAGTGTGGAATCAGTGGGGGACAAAATATGATGCCAACGAAGATGCCCTACGTGTTTCTGTCAGCAATGCCACAGCAAGCAATTCACAGGAACAATTTAAGATCAATGCGACACCACAAGGAACCGTTTCTTTGGAGTGGGGACAGTATGTTGTTCCGTTTACGGTTAAAGCGAGCAACTAAACGCAAAACACATCATCAAGGTAATCGGTACGGTACGATCGAACGATTTTTTAATCAAACGACAGGCCGTCCGATTACATGATTCTTCTCTTCGCTCAGCCTTATTTAAAAACTTATTTGCTTATCAATCTGCTTTATTCATTCCGTATTTTGTCATAAAAGCATCGTATTCAGCCTCATCGCGACACATCTTGTCATACCAGTTCTTTTTAAGGATCAGCGTAGTAATACCTAAAATCAGTATACTGGTCAGTAAGCCTTGTCCCTGTTGAATAACAATATACATCGGGATCAATGTCAAACAACATTGCCATACAATCCCCACCCCAACATTAAATAAATCACGCTTAAAGTGATTATTCCTTTTAAGATCAGGATATTTCTGCAAGGCTTTTTGGTGAATTGGTCCCCAAAAGCCCCATGGGCGAACACGCACATAAAAATCGACAAGCACATCGTCTTCAGTAGGTTTGGATAACCAAGTTCCCATCAAACAGCCGAGCAGCGATAGGACAAACAAAAAGGGGAAATAATAAAGCGGCAAAGTATGCGGGAAAAACTGGGGCAGAATAATTGCACCGAATATACCGGTCAACATTCCCCAAAAAAATCCGGTCCCATTAAATCGCCACCAATGCCACTTGAGTACATTCGCGGCAATATACCCACCATAGAGTGCCGAAACGATCCACTGCAGCACCGAATTGATGTTTTGGACATATAATCCGATGATCGTGCTGCAAACAACCACAGAAACAGAAACAATATAACTCAACCGAATCTGTTTTTTAGGCGAAGCAGAACGATAAAAAAATTTCAACAAGACATCATTGACCAAATATGCTTGCGCCGCATTTATCGTTGAAGCAAATGAAGACATAAAAGCAGCCAGAAGTCCCGCCAATAGTAAACCGGTCAACCCAACCTTCCCAAAACGACTAATTGCTTTGGGTAAAATGATCTCAAAATCCATATGGCTTCCCATCGCTGTAAACTCATCCCGAAAGAACACAAGTGCTAACACCGTGAAACCCATGATCATCAGATAACGTGGGATCAGCAAGATAACAGATACCGATCCGCTCATTAATGCGGCTTCTTTTGGTGACCTACAGGCCAGAATCTTTTGCATATCATAGTTGGCTGCAGGTCCGGCCATACTCATAAAAATACCTTTGAAAAGCATCATCATCACAAATACCGTAAACAGGTTGTATTGATCATCGGCTATTCTGTCCATGATCGAAGGGAGTAAATTACTCCAGTCCATATCCAGATGCCAGCCAAAGAAGGGGGAGTCCCACCCCTCAGGTGTATTCGCAGCCAACAATTCAGGACTTACCTGCTGCATGGCAATTACGGCGATTGCAATGCCGGATACGATCATGATAGCAAACTTCACCATATCTGCCCAAACAATACTATGCATGCCGCCAAGCATGACATAAAATGTCGTAATAGCTGTAAAAAATATGCCGTATAACTGGGGAACATACATCGGATCAATAGTCAATGGAATGAACCGCGAAAGCTGTTCCCAGGGGAAGAATACCTCCATAAATTTACCGATTCCGATAAATCCATAACATAGAAAACCCAACACCGCTACAATAGCGTATAAAATGACGATGGTGTAAGCCCCATCTGCCCCCTTACCATGCCCAAAACGGGTTCGGATCCATTCAGCCCCCGTCAATACATTCGAACGCCGCAGCCATACCGAAAGGTAAACCATCAGGAAAATCTGATTAAAGACAGGCCACAACCAAGGAATCCACATACTCTTGAGTCCATAGACAAAGGCAAGATAAACCATCCACATCGTACCCGAAATATCGAACATCCCCGATGCATCAGAAATACCAAGCATATAGTAAGGAAGTGACTTCCCCCCCAAGAAATAAGAGTCGAGATCCTTAGAAGCTCGCTTTTTAAGAATCAGGCCAATGACAATCATCGTCAGCAAATAACAGACGATGATAACTATATCTATTACGGAAAGTTCCATGAATATTCTTCTCGTGGTCAACCGCAATCTACAATTATATTTCTACTTCTCCAATTGGCCAATCACGACAGAAACTGGATAATGATCTGATATTCCTTCGAGATCAGGACCATTGTGCACTTCGACCTTCTGAACCAAAGGCGACAATCGCTCCGACAATAGAATATAATCTAGCCTTTCCGACACTTCAGCTAATCGGCTGTCACCCCAATTCCAGCCATAAAGCGTCGCTGTTGGAAAACTGACCCGCTTATTTTCCGGAAATACAGTACGTCCAATACAATCATCAAAACCCGCAGCAATAAAAGTCGACAGCACACTATAATCGAACCGTTGTCCACGCATATTGCCATATTCTGGGTGCGCTTGATCCCAATTCAATAAATTCTTCCTCAAGGGTTCTTTGTGTTCCAGCCAAATTGCATCCAATGGAGAATAAGCATTGAGGTCCCCCATGACCATACAGTTATTCAGGGAATTACTTTTGATATAATCCACTATCTGCTGCGCTTCCTTCAACCGATACTTCCAGGAAAAAGGACTGAGATGCGTGACAATAAAGTCAATATCTTTAATTTTGACATGCAGCATGCCATGCCAGAACCCATCCTCCTGGGCTTTGATCAAGGTAATCGGATACCGGGATGTAATCCCTACCGGATAGCCCTTCTTTTTGAGTAAGACGCTGTAATGGTGTCCGTAGGATTCGGCCAGCTGTTGAAGATCGGCCTGTTTGAAATCGACCAGTTCTTCTAAAGCAACAATATCGGGTTGCTGCCGTTCCATCCAATGGATAAATTTATCCGCTTTTGCTTTCGTATGTTCAAATCCATTCCAGATATTGTAAGAAATTATCTTTAGCGGTTGATCGGCCTGAGATTTCACTGTCAAACACAAAAAAAGTAAAGAAATCACCCCATAATACTTGATCAGATTTTTCATTTGTATACTCCTAAATATCGATTTTATAACTAACAATAAGCTTTATATAACTAACGACAAGCCGAGCTATGCGATCTAAAAATAGAAGGTCGGCTTTCAATTTCGCATCCTATTATCAGGCCTGTTTCACATTGTCTTGTGAACAAATTTCGGATTCTCCCCTTGCATATAAAGCATTTCGGCCGATAAGCTGCAGGACATTGTCAACCGAGGCTGCCGAACGAAGGCCGTCGGATGCTGTGTTTAGACAGTAATCCAAAAGCCGGTCCACCGAAGATACGGCGACATGCATTCGTGTGTCACTCGATGCGTAGTAGATATAAACTATACCGTCAGCATTCATGATCCAACCGTTGGAAAATAACACATTGGAAACATCACCGATCCGTTCCTCTCCTTCCGGGGCCATCAGATAACCTGCCGGTTCAGCTATTAATCGACTCGGATCGTCCAGACTAGTCAGATAAATATACAGCACATAACGTAAGCCAGCAGCCGTGCCACGCACGCCATGGGCGAGGTGTAACCATCCCTTTGCTGTTTTTAAAGGTGCTGGACCTTCACCATTTTTCAGTTCCTTAATTGTGTGATAAAAACGCTTATTTATAATCTGTTCTTCAACAACAACAGCATTTTTAATATCATCAATCAATGACCATCCAATTCCACCACCACGTTTTGCTAGGATAAAATCATCTTGTGGTCGTGTATACAAAGCATATTTCCCCTGTACAAATTCGGGGTGCAATACAACATTTCGCTGTTGACTACTCGCTTTCAGATTGTGTAAACGCTCCCAGTGCTTCAAATCTTTTGATCGAATGATGCCTGCTGAAGCAACTGCACTGGAGAGATCCCCAGGAGCTGCTGCTGCATCTCGTTTTTCACTGCAAAAAATACCATACACCCAACCGTCTTCATGAGCAGTTAGACGTATATCATATACATTTGTTTCTTCATTATCCAATTCCGGAAGAGCCAATGGCTGATCCCAAAAACGGAAATTATCCACCCCATTTTCACTTTCTGCTATCGCAAAAAATGATTTTCGATCAGCCCCTTCAACACGAACAAACAAAAGATACTTGCCTTGCCAGTAGAGTGCCCCCGCATTCATTGTTGAATTGAAAGCGATCCGTTCTAAAAAAAGAGGATTTGTCAAGGGATTAAAATCATAACGCCAAGTCAACGGGATATGTTCTTTAGTAACAACAGGATATAAATAACGCTTAACAATTTTCCCTGGATTGGACAGTTCGACATTGGCTCTTTCCAATAATAAGCGTTGTGATTCGATAATATAAGCTTGCTGACGTTCAAATGATTCGGCCATAAATTTAGTTCAGTTCAAAAAAAATACTTTACAAGTTTTCGGGATAAAGTGGCATCCGTGTCACACGATGAAATGCAGTACCGCTGCCTGTGGCGATCTCAAGATCGAATATCACTTCTTTGGTTTTCGGATCAATCTCCACAACACGTCCGCCCGAACCAATAGAAGTGGCTACCCCCATACCCGGGCAAAATAAGACGTGTCCAGTTTGCCCCAAATATTGTACGCCGGATATAGCCTGTGAAAAGCCTTGCGCTCCGCGATCCTTGCCATAAGACCATACTTGTTGCACTGTTCTATTCGCCAGGTCAACCTTGTATTCCACGACCCGGCTATAGCTGTTCACCCCCGGAGCAAAATTGGATTTCCACTGCCGATTATACCCATTGTCAAACACTAAAATGCGATCCTTGCTCAGGGCTACAGGTGTATGTGGCCCCCAAGGCCAATCAAAACCAGCAACCGCAGCATCGCCATTGATCACCGCTGGGTCTGTAATTGCAGTACCGTCTTCCGCTATTGGCTTTAACAACAAGTTCTGATATTTGGCGCCCCAATTTTTATGCGGCGATATAATCCATTGCGTCGTTCCCGAATGGTTAAAACTGAAGATTCCCTGATAACGTGCCGTAGCCAGTAAATCTTCTCCAATTTCTGTAATCGAATTATTATGTGCCCAGTTATTGGGGCTTTGCGAAAATGCTGGCGGTGTTATGCCATCGGGCTTGATATAACGCGTTGTATCAAGTTGCTTGGCAAGATCCCATTCATTGACTAAGACACCTGTTTGTGGATTCAATTCGATGATAAAGTCGTTAATACGCGGTTCGCCATTAGTTAAACGTGCCGCAACTTTGGTTACATTGATCAAGAAATTACCATTGGCTGCTTCACTAACCTCATGGTGAAATCCATACCCCAGTTTCCCCAGATCCCACTGATTGACCAAGTTTCCAAAAAGATCAATTTCAACGACACGTTGCTGAGACTGATCACCCGAAATAAAGGTCCCTTTTTTGGTCCGCTTAAGACCTATCGATCCGGAAAATTTCTGTAAATCAGGCGATTTTTTCAACAGCAACAACCAACGCAATTCCCCCTCGTTATCAATCATATAAGGTAAAGAAGTATCTAGTTCACTCTGCCCCGGATAACTCACCAAATTGATCCCAGGCTCCATTTTCTCGGTTTGCCCCTTGACAATCTTCCACTGGGGAAAGTCTTGTACTGTTAGAGCTTGTGTGACAATATGTATCGTTGTGCTACCGCGCTCGTTGCCTTCCCGGTCAGTAAAGGCAAGATCGACCACATTATCATAATCGGCATATAAGCCTAATATCGGTACGTTTTGACGTGGTGTATCATCGTTACATAAATGCGTAATAGTACCCAGTTTGCCATGCTTACCACGCACAGTTACCCGTACACGACCATAGGTCGGTAGCCATACATTTACCATGGCCGACAGTGGATTATAACCCGAAGGATCGAGTTTAATATTTTCAACAATAAAATCGAGCGAACTACCCTTGGTAGGTACCTCCACCTCCGACCCGTCGCTAAAGGCGAGTTTTGTACGCCAATGTGCCAGATCAGAAGTTATCTTGAGGATATCCTTTACGGGGACATTTACGGCTCCCTTCTCAAAATTGAAAACATACTCTAGTGTATGCTGATTGACATCAAGCAACAATTCTCCTGCATCGATTTTAGATGTCAATGCCAGCTTGGAAGATAATTCATTCGTTGTTTCCCCATCTTTCTTACAGGAAAAAAACAACAGAACAAAGCATATAAGTGGCAAAATCAAAGTAGTGAAAAATCTACCCATCCGTTGTACTGCAATCATACATATTATTGTTTAAAAGAAATTTTAAAAAGTATTCCGGCAGAGGCATCTACTCCCCTACCGGAAAAAACTAACACTCAACTGTGGAATCGAGAATAAATTTTTATGTGTATGCCAAGCTCTTAGTGATTTGCACAGAAAGGATAACCACTAGCTTGACTAGCAAGTATACATATGATGGAAAATTGGTCATAATCATTAAGTTGGTAATTCCCGAAGTTTGACTCCGCCCCTCCACATTTAGATCCCTTCATTGGCAATCCATAAAGATATTGGCCAGAATTCGATCCTAAAAAGAACCCTTCAACTTCGTAAGTTCCTGCTGGAATGTTCGTATAAAAGCTAACACCAGGCGCAATAGGATAATACAAAGTCATCACTATATTTCCATTTTGTTTAAGATAAACACCACAATTAGGTAATGCCGTACCGGTTGAATTATTGAGGTTTATAGAAACGGTATTAGCAAATACAAGCTTCTTTGTTTTTACATAATCCTTGCTATTTGTATTATTTTCATTTTCAATAAGTTTAGGAACAGAATAGCTACTCGCAACAAAAGCCATACAACACAATAAACATAATGTCAGATAATTTTTCATAATACTTTGCAATTTTAATGATCGGTAAATTTATACGAATTAAGATTTTGACTGTATTTCTTTATCGCCACAACGGATGCTGCTGAATCTTGGTGTTGGTATTAATTTCACCTTCTGGCAAAGGCAGATAATAATGCTTTGGTTGAAACTCGGTAGCACCTTGCTTTTTATTATCTACAAAAATCTGCTTCATTTGAGCATAAGGATACCAGCGTTTTAAATCGAAGAAACGATGACCTTCAAAGAAAAACTCAAGTTCGTTCTGGTGAATAATCTCTTTCATCAAATCATCCGCATTGGTCCAAGTTTTATTGGCTAATCCTGCACGATCGCGAACGCGTTTTAAACTAGAAGCAGCTCCAGCAGTGTTACCATTCTTAGCACATGCCTCTGCATGTAAAAGTAGTACTTCTGCAAAACGTAGCAGACGGAAGTTATTGTTTGTATTGGCGGCGTCGTACATACTGTTAGCTCCGGATACATTTCTAAAGAAGTTGGTGTATTTCTTGATCAAGAATCGTCCAGGCTTATTATCTATCGTCGGATACACAAGACCTGGGTTTGCTGAAATTTTAGCCATAGACTCTGACCACAACTTATCAAAAGAAAGATTGCCGAACCAAGCGCCGTCTGTAAGACCAGTTTCATAGTCCGAATATTTCCAGTAGAAGCTGGTATACATCCGTTTGTCAAAACGGCTATCTGATCCACTTGGGCGCTCCTCTGCGATAAAATCGCGAACAACGGAAATACCTGGCACCAACTTAAACCAAGCCCCTGTACCTGCCGGTCCCGCAAAATTGGGAATGATAAATCCTTGACGACTATTGGGATTCTCTGCCCCCCAAATGCCATCTGAACCATATTTACCATCATATACCAATTCCCAAACGGATTCTTTATTTAACTTTGTATTGTCTTTAAAATTATCTTCGAAATTTTCGACAAGATCATAGTTGTAAGGAGCAGTTAACAGCGTCTTCAATTCTGTTTCGGCTTCCCCATATTGTTTAGTATACACCAATGACTTTCCTAAAAAAGCAATCGCTGCTCCTTTAGTCACTCGGCCCGCTTCTGCTGCTGGACGTGTAACAGGTAAATTTTCTTTTGCAGCCTTGAAGTCCGCGATCACTTGTTTCCAGATATCAGCTTCAGCTGTCGATGGTTTGTTTTCGGGATCAACATCTGCGGGAACCAACAATAACGGTACATCGCCATAATTGGAAGCCAACAAAAAGTAATATACGCCCCGTAAAAAAGTAGCCTCGGAAATCAGCTCCTTTCTCTTTGCTTCGTCCATGGAAACTTTCCCAATATTATAGAGAAGCACATTGGCTCGATTAATACCATTATATAAACTTCCAAAATCACTTCCTCCAGTTCCCGGAGTATTTAGAAAGGTTGCATATTCCCATGTAAATCTTTCTTCACCTGCAAGGAACCAAACATCATCAGCACGATTCATCGTCTGCCATCCCGTATAGGCGCCATAATACCCTTCCATTTGCCCACGGATAGGTGAATAAACGGTTGCCATTGCCGCCTGTACTTCCGCTTCATTCGACCAGAAAATCTCCGACACCGGTTTGTTTGGGTTCGTACGATTGAGAAAATCTTTGCTGCAGCTTCCCATCAAAAGAAGAACGGCTGCTGCTGCTGTATATTTTTTAATTGAAATCTTCATCATTTTAATTTTAATTGTAAACTTCCTGTAATCCACTAGAAATTAGCCTGTATACCAAACATAATAGTTCGCGCCAGCGGATACCGACCATGATCTGTACCAGCCGTCATTACTCCTGTCTGGCCGACCCCATTATCGTTATTGCTTGGACCTAAATCAGGGCTATAGCCTTTATATTTTGTTACGGTAAACAGGTTGTCAGCAGCCAAATAAATACGTGCATTTTTCAAGGTTACTTTATTCAACCAAGTATTAGGTAATGTATAACCTAATTCTATTGTTTTTAAACGGAAGAACGCACCGCTTTCCAACCAGCGGTCACTGACGCGACGTACGTTACCATTGGGATCCTCACGCGTATAACGCGGGATATCGGTATTGGTATTACTTGCTGTCCACGAATTCAAAAGACTGGTAGAATAATTATGCACCTCACTTGTGCTCTCTATTCTAGCACGCGTATAATTGTATATTTTGTTACCGTACATACCATCAAAGAAGAACGCAAAATCAACGCCTTTATAATCCAGTCCACCGCGGATACCGTAGGCTAAAGAAGGATAGGGACTGCCCATGTATTGACGATCGTTGTTATCGATCTTTCCATCGCCATTGTAGTCAACGAACTTAATGTCCCCAGCTTTGGCAGTAGGTTGGATTACAGTACCATTTCCCGATTTATAGGCTTGTACTTCAGCATCTGACTGGAACAATCCATCCGTTTGGATCAGCCAAAAACCGCCAATGGGATAACCAACTTTAGCCCAACTAATTACACCCTCACCCTGTGGATTATACCCCTCAAACTCCTGCTTATTTCCTACGGTAATCGCTTTCATTTTATTTTTAACGGCCGAAGCATTGACACCGATATTGTAATTTACCTCACCAATTGCATCGCGATAGCTCGCTAAAAACTCGAAACCCTTGTTACTGATAGTACCCGCATTCATTACTGGTGAACCCGATTTTCCTGCAGAAGGTGGTTGGTTGATTGACAACAAGATATCTTTCGTATTTCGAACATAATAATCTGCACTGATTCTTAGCTTACTTTGTAAAAAAGCCAGGTCAACACCGAGGTTACTCGTCTCGGTCTCTTCCCAAGTTAGATTAGATGGTGAAACCCAGCTCGTTCCAGGGATTGCTCCTTGCCACCACGCTCCACCTTGGATATAGTTAATACCGTATCTCGTAACATTTTGTGTCGTATAATTGGCAATCTCCTGATTACCCAAGCGACCATAAGTTGCCCGGATTTTGAATTCATTGACTGAATTTTTCGCCTTTTCAAAAAAGCTTTCGTTCATGATATTCCAGCCCAGAGCCACCGATGGGAAAACCCCATAGCGATGTCCATTATCAAACTTCGAAGATCCGTCTCGACGAACCGTTGCCGTAAATAGATAACGATTATCATACGTATACATCACACGACCAAATTGCGATATCATGGATGCTTCCTGCAGACTTCCTGAAGTTGATTGCTCTGCTGGTGATGCTGCATCAATTGCATCCGTGCCTGCTGGAATATCAAGTCTCTTGGCACCAAATCCCCTATTCGAGTTTTCCTGAGAGGAGTAACCGGCCAATAGGGAAATTGTATGCTTATCAAAAGTATTGTCGTAATGTAAGGTATTTTCAATCAGCCACTGATTATTGAAGAAAGCGCTTTCATTCAGCGAAGATTGCAAAACGGCAGTACCATCGGGACGTCGATCCGATTTGTTATAATTTCTTCCTGTGGTTCTATTAATCCCTACATTCAATCTATATTTTAATCCTTTTACAAAAAGATCTGCCTCCGCATATCCATTGAGCATGATATCTGTCTGATAGACATGATTGGTATTGAGATTCAAATTACCAACGGGATTATCCAAATTTTTCATCCATGGTGCATAGGTTGAATATCCACCGACAACATTGGCATCATAAACCGGTAATAACGGATTTTGACGCAGGATATCTGTGATTACCAAATTGGCATATTGGCGATCCCCCGATTTAATCAAGAATGTATTTCCAACACGGAGATGATCATTGAAAAAGTTAAAGGTATTTTTGCTACGTACATTGAAAGATTCATAACCCGTTGTTTTCAAAATACCTTTTTGATTCAGGTACCCTCCGGAAACACTATAGGTCGATCGATCGCCACCACCAGCAACATCCAGATTGATCTTATTCACGGGTGCTGTTTGAAACACTTCATCTTGCCAATCGGTATTCGCATTGAAGTCTTTGGCCTGTACTGGTAGGTATCCCTTTTCGTCCACAAATTTTTTCCATTGCGGTCCATCCATCAAGCTCATTTTTTTGGGTAGACTTTGCACCCCAGTATAAGCATTTAAACTCAACGTGGCTGGACTTGCCCTTTTACCGCCCTTCGTTGTAATAATCACCACTCCATTAGCCGCACGAGAGCCATAAATAGCTGCAGCAGATGCATCTTTTAACACTTCCAATGAAGCGATATCATTTGGATCTACCGTATTGATATCGCCAAATACACCATCAATCACATATAAAGGATTAGTACTGCCCATCGAACCTATACCACGAATATTGATATTCATTCCTGCTCCTGGCGATCCGCCAGCATTTGACACACTCACCCCAGCAACGCGCCCCTGTAAAGCGCCGGCAGCACTTTTAGCTAAATTAGATTGTAGATCCTTGCCCGTCACAGATGCCACTGCACCGGTCAAATCACTTTTTTTCACCGTACCGTAGCCGATCACCACAACTTCATCTAATTCCGTACCCGATTGAAGCACGATACTATAAGTCGATGCATCATTGACAAGGATCTCTTGTTCCTTCATCCCCACGTAGGTTATTTTTAAGGTTTTGCCCTTCGCAACGTCAAGTGTAAAAGAACCATCGGCGTCCGTTTTAGTTCCGCCGCCGCTGCCCTTGATATTGACAGTAGCTCCTGCCACTGGCTTATTATCCGCATCGAGGACTTTGCCCCTCACCTTTTGGGATTGCTGTGCGAAAGCTAAACTCCCATAAGTGGAAAGTAAGAGTAGTAAAGCTGTTTTTCTCATATTTTGTGTATTAAAGGTTTACAATAAATAGATGATTTGTATAATATGTCTATACTTAAATTGGTATTCTAATATTGGTTTGTCTGACGAAATTAGAGAAAAGGAGGAGCCGTAAATAGCAAGATCAACTCAATCGTATTGTACTTTTCATTCATATTTCTGCCGGAAAAATCAAAAAAAAGTTAGCACAAACGATTGCGCAAAATAGAAATAACAACAAAATAAGTGAGACAATGGCACATTGAAACAAACAATCAAACTACTGATAAACAGCTAATTAAAAAGGAGACAAAGTCGTTTTATTGAACTTTGGATTCACATATATTGAATTATCAAGTAGGGGAAAGGCAGGATCTTCTTTATTTTATCGACATCTTTTCGTATCCTGAAAAAATAGACATAGGAGATCTCCTTGCTTTGTGGAAAAGCAAAATAAGAAAGGAAAAACTAGATAATCATTTGCTGTTTGCGCAGGCTATTTCGGTACTCGACTGGAGTAAGGTCTTTTTTCTTTTTAAATACGCGGTAAAAATATGAGACGCTGTTAAAGCCACATTGTTCGACGATATCAGCAATCAACGTCTCCTCTTTAAGTAACCTTACCGCCATATTGATCCTAAAATCGAGCAGATAATCCGTAAAGTTCATCCCCGTAGATGATTTCAGAAAACGGGAAAATGTTGATTTGCTCATGTTCATCACCGCAGCAACCATCGGAAGGCTCAGTTCTCTATTTACATGGGCGACAATATATTCCTGCAATCGTCCCATTAATAATTCGCTATTGCTCAGCACCGTATTGGTCGCAGTAGATAACACTCGGATATCCTCACCTTTGGACAATTCATACAATAATACCAGGAGTTTCATAACAGAATAAAATCCGTCTCTTTCCAAAGTCAGTATGCGTAACAGCGGTAATACCCGATCTACCGTGTCCTTACCAAAAACTACACCACGTGAAGCTTTGGACAATAACTGCTGTATACTGGCAAACTGCTTTTTATCCAGATACTGTTCAATCAAGGAAGGATGAAATTGAATGGTGATTTCATGAATATCATTCGATTGGCATTCGCCATCTTTCCATGCATGTTCAAGCTCGGGGCTGGCAATGAGTACTAGGTCCCGCTCGCCAATAGACTCTACCGAGTTGCCAATGATACGTTGTGCTCCGGCTGCCCCCTCAACATAATTGAGCTCATATTCAGGATGAATATGTACCGGAAAAGTAAAAGAAGATTTTCTCCGATCGAAGACCACAAAACAGTCATCGGAAGATAATGGTGATTTCTCTCTAAATATATCAGGTCTCATAATCGGATCTTTCCCTCTGGTAAATTACCCAAACTTAAAAAAATAATATGTATAATCCATTGGTACTTCAGAACATTTGCGCAGTCAAGCAGAAGCTTTCCAGAGTTGAATCCTGACTTAGTGGTTCCCACATCAAGTTAACACAGATCAAATCAGGTGTACTAACCCGTCTAAAAGGAATGAGCCCGATAAAATATCGAGCTCATCACAGGAATAATTAATTTCTAACTTTGTACAACTTTTTGGCTGCACTTCATTTTACAACCTCTTTTTATTCATTTTTATTTTCACCTTATTTTTTAAGGTATTTTTCCAAAAATTGATCCTGCTCCCAAAGTAAATGGAAGATATTTTCTTTCGCGACATATCCATGTGCTTCGCGTGGTAAAATGACCATACGCACGGGAGCTCCCAAGTTTTTCAGGGCCTGGAAATAGCGTTCTGTCTGCAGGGTGAATGTTCCGGGATTATTATCGGCTCCGCCGTGAACCAACAAAAGTGGGGTTTTCATCCGATCAGCACTCATAAATGGAGACATGGTCATGTACAAGGCTGGATCATCCCAGAAGTTACGTTGTTCACTCTGAAAACCAAATGGTGTTAACGTTCGATTGTATGCTCCAGAACGCGCTATTCCCGCTGCAAATAATTTTGAATTGGACAACAAATGTGCTGTCATAAAAGCACCATAGGAATGCCCACCCACAGCAACTTTTTTCCGATCGATATAACCCAAATGATCTACCGCATCAATTGCAGCTTCGGCATTTGCCACAAGTTGTTCGATAAAAGTATCATTCGGTTCTTTTGTTCCCTCTCCAACAATAGGGAAGGCCGCATTATCCAATACAGCATACCCCTTCGATACCCAGTAGATAAAAGAGCCATAACTTGGGAAGGTAAACTCCTTCGGATTAGCCGTGCTTTGTCCGGCTGTATTCTTGTCCTTATATTCCCGTGGATAAGCCCACATTAGCAGGGGCAACTTCTCTTTCTTCGTAAAATCATAACCGGCAGGTAAATATAATGTTCCGGAAAGTTCGACTCCATCCTTGCGCTTGTACTTTAAAATCTCTTTATGAACTTTTTCCAAAGATTTAAACGGATTTTCCAACGTGGTGAGCGTCACCTGTTTCCCCGATTTCATATTTTTCATGAAATAATTCGGATAAATCGATGCTGACTGAAGCGAAATCAACAGATCACCAGTTTTAGGGTTCACTAGTTGGGCGATACGTTCTTGCATTTCAGATGCTGGAGCAGTGTAGATGCGTTTTTTCTTCAATGAATGCAGATCAAGCTCATCCACAAAAGGAAACTCGCCATTTTTAGTAAAACCCTTACCTACAAACAACGCTTTATCCTTATCTATATACATCGAATAAGTGCCTAAACTATTTTTTTCCATATACACATCTCCCGGATCATTATAGACGTCCTGACTGTTCCGGTCATGCAATAGTTTAGATTCTCCCGAGGAAGGATTCACCACAAAAGTTTTTGCGTTTCTCGTATCATACCATTGCGAATTGATCAACACATATTTATCATTCCCCCATGTTACACCAGCATAACGGTCTTTGATTTTAAAAATAAGCTTTCCCGCACCATTGTAAGGGTAAGATAAAGTATATAAGGCATCACGAAACTCCGCAGGTTTGTTCGCATCCCCGCCATCCAAGGCTTCTACATAAGCCAACGTAGCTGGCTGATCACTCCGCCAATGCCAGGCCCGTTTCCCTGATCGTGTCGACGAAAAACCCTTCGGCATTACCTCTGTCAAGGCTGTCTCATTCACAAGCGCTATTTCCTTACCCGATCGATCATAAATTCGAACCTGCTGTGGAAAAGACGAAACCGGAACTACGTAGGAATAAGGTTTTGTGATCGTCGTGATCATCACATACTCACCATCCGGCGAGAAACTGATCCCTGTATAAATGGCTTTATCTTTAAAGGAAGAAATCTTGCCGTCCAGATCTACAAGTTCAAGGTTGGATTGCACCAATGTTTCAAAATTCACTTCATCCTGCGGATTTTTAAGCAGGTCTTGGTATGTCCTCAATTGGGACACCTTCCCATCACTTGTTGAGACAATAGGTCCTGTCGGCAAATCTTTTGAAGGATCTAACAGTGCAGCCCTATCCTTTGGCAGACTTGTTATTATTAAACCGGAAGAATTTCTCAACCACTGAAATGGTGCTGTCAATGTTCCATTCAAATTGTACGCTGTCAACTGTTTGACATTTCGCGTTGCAAGATCAATGACAAATAAGGCTGTTCCACTTTCATTTGTATTGCTAAATGCCAAACGCTTATTGTCTGGAGAGAACACAAAATTGGCCATCGCGGCTTTTTCGGGCATCCCCGTGAAGTCGGAAAATTCCATATTTTGTCCTATTTTTTTCAAGGCAATCTTATCGAAAAAGATTGTTGAACTTTCCATGTTTGTCTTGGGATTAATCCGCAATCCCGCCAGTTTCATTTCCTCTTGGCCTAAGTCTGCCAGGCTTTTATATGTAGGCCGGAACGTAAATAACATCCAATTTTTATCGCTTGAAATCTTTATCTGAGGTGGACGCACATAATCGGCTAAGGCCAAAATTTCAGTAGAGGGTTTTTGAAAGGTAATGTTTTCCTGCGCTTGCGTCTGTAGCGACGCTAAAAGCAAGAGACCATAGAATAGTTTCTTCATAAATTTATTTTTCAAATTAGGGCAAAATAAAGTAATAAAATTTTCATAAAAAACAAGCTTTGTAGCTTTTTTATGACACTAAAATTAAACTTAAATCATTTGTAAAATAGTGGTAAAAATTACTAATTTAAAGTTATCCACATTTACAAAACACAGAAAAACAACAACTTACAAACACGAATCTTCAGCAAACGCATTCTCTGACAAACTTTTACCCAAAATGTGGAAAAGTCAAACTACCGCATCGAAAGAAAATATAAGATATTTGTTAAGCTAATGAAAGAATTGGCAACTCAACGAAGTTTTTAAGTATCGAAATACAGACTTTTCTTTTTGGTGAATTGTCTATTTTAAATGGCCAGGTTAACCTTCAATCTGGTCTCCCCGATTAAAATTGATACCATTAACTCCGTACCGAGTTTTTCTATAAAGATTGGAATAAAAAAATAAACAAGTAAACATGGCAAGAATTATCAAATTTGAGAAAAACGATTGTGCTCCTTGTGCACAAGTATCGGCTTATTTGGATCAAAAAGGTATCCAATATGAAACGGTTAATCCTTTTGATGAACCAGACTTGGCCGCAAGATTCAAAATCCGCACCGTTCCTACGGTAATTGTGTTGGAAAATGAAGAGATTCAACACCGTATCATTGGCTTTAAACCAGAAGAATTGGCTGCCATTGCCCTTTAATAAATTCAGCGTATCATTAAAATTAAACAGTGACATGATACACATTTATTATGATTCCAGAACGGGGAACGTACAACGTTTTATGGATAAAGTAGCTCAGATAACGGGTTGGCAAATCCATAAAATCACCGCCGATTTAACGGTAAAAGCCCCTGGTCATTTGGTCACCTTCACCACAAATTTTGGACAGGTACCCGAAAACACAAAAGAATTCATGAAACGCGAAGCTAAAAATATCTATTCTGTTACTTCCAGTGGCAACCGCAACTGGGGACCGAATTTTGGTCTAGCAGCTGATCGCATTTCACAGGATTTCGACATTCCACTGGCGTTCAAATTTGAACTGTCCGGAACAATGGAAGATATTAATCAATTTATTGACATCTTAAAGAACTTTTGCGATGGTAGCAAACGAAGTAGCAAAAAACTGGATATTGCTTAATAATGAAATCATGATTAAGCATGATGACGAATTTAGCTTACATAAAGATAAGGAAGCGGTTCGTGCATATTTCTTGGAATATGTAAATAAGAACACAGTGTTCTTTTATACATTAAAAGAAAAAATAGACTATTTGGTAGAAAACAACTATTATATTGACTTTTACCAATGGTTTACATTTGAAGAAATGGAAACGGTATTCAACTATGTCTATGCGAAGAAATTCCGTTTCGAATCTTTTATGGCGGCATTCAAATTCTTCCAGAGCTACGCATTACGTGATGACTCTGGAGAGAAGTTTTTAGAGCGTTATGAAGACCGTGTAGTTGCTGTTTCCTTGTTCTTAGCAAGAGAAGAGGGTGTTCAAAAAGCAATTGAGTACGCAGAAATCATGATCAATCAAGAATATCAGCCAGCGACCCCTACATTCTTGAATGCAGGAAAGAAACGCTCGGGTGAATTGGTATCTTGTTTCTTGGATGAAATCGGCGACAACTTAAATGGTATCGGTTACGCTGTTGATTCTGCCATGAAGTTGTCTTCTATCGGTGGTGGTGTATCGTTCAATATCTCCAAAATCCGTGCTCGCGGAGAAGCGATCAAAGGTGTTGAAGGCCGTGCTGGCGGTGTACTTCCGATCATGAAGATTATGGAAGATACGTTTTCATATGCGAACCAGTTGGGACAACGTCCAGGTGCCGGGGCAGTATACCTCAATATTTTCCACTCCGACATCGAAGAATTTTTAGATTGTAAAAAAATCAACGTTGACGAGAAAGTACGGATCAAATCATTGTCGATCGGTATCATCGTGCCTGATAAATTCATGGAATTGGCAGAAAAAGATGAACCTTGCTATTTGATCTACCCACACACCGTGATGCAAGAGTATGGACAATTCTTGGATGAGATGGATATGGACAAGATGTACGACGAATTGATCACGAATCCAAACGTGAAAAAGAAAAAAATCAATGCCCGTCATCTTTTAGTTAAAATTGCACAGACACAAAAAGAATCCGGATATCCTTATATTTTCTTCAAAGAGAACACCAACCGTGTCCATGCATTGAATGAAATCGGTCAAGTGAAATTCTCGAACTTGTGTACTGAAATCATGCAAGTATCCCAAGTATCCGATATTGAGATCTATGGTAAACAGGATACGATCCGTTATGGTATCTCCTGTAACTTAGGATCCTTAAATATTGCGACTGTAATGGACAACAAACGTATCAAAGAGACCGTAAAAACGGCTATGCGTGCTTTGACTGTCGTTACAGACGTGACCAATATCGATATGGTTCCATCTATTGCGAAAGCAAACCGTGAGTTACATTCTGTAGGGCTTGGTGCAATGAACCTCCATGGTTACCTTGCAAAAAGCTTCATCATGTATGAATCTAATGAGGCGCTAGATTTTGCCAATACCTTCTTTATGATGATGAACTATTATTCATTGGAAGCATCGATGGAAATTGCAAAAGAACGGGGTAAAACTTTTGTTGGCTTTGAAAAATCAGCCTATGCCGATGGCACGTATTTCAACAATTACGTAAACCGCGATTATATGCCTAAAACAGCTAAAGTAGCGGAGTTATTTGAAGGAATACATATTCCAACAGTAGAAGATTGGTTGGAATTAAAAGCAAAAATCAAAGAACATGGTATTTACCATGCTTACCGTTTGGCTATTGCTCCAAATCAATCGACTTCGTATATCATGAATGCAACCGCATCAGTTATGCCAATCGTAGATATCATTGAGGTACGTGAGTATGGAGATAGTACAACTTACTATCCAATGCCATACTTGACAAACGATAATTATTTCTATTTCAAATCGGCCTATGACATGGATCAATTCAAGGTCTTAAAATTGATCTCGGTTATCCAACGCCATATTGATCAGGGTGTATCTACAATTTTGCATACAAACTCAAAGGATTCGACGAGAGATTTGTCTAGATATTATATCTATGCACATAAATTGGGATTGAAATCCCTTTATTATACACGGACAAGAAAATCGACCATCGACGAATGTGTTTCTTGTTCAGCTTAATTTTGAGATTTTAGTATTTGGATATATAATGGGAGAAAGTCAAAAGTTGCCTACGCCATTGGCGGCTTTTGGCTTATCTAAAATCAACAATCCAAATACGTGATAATAAATGCCTAATACTTTAAACTAAAAATGAGTAAAACATATAAAGCTGTCAACTGGAATACCCCTGAGAACGATTATGTATTGATGTTCTGGGAACAAAATATCCGTCAATTCTGGATCGATACGGAATACATTCCATCAAAAGATATCGATAGCTGGAAACGTATCAGCCCAGAAATGAAAGATGCGTATAAAAAAGCTTTAGGAGGATTGACCCTATTGGATACCCTTCAAAGCCATACTGGTATGCCTAAAATCATCGATCATATCGATACATTACAGAATAAAGCTGTATTGTCCTATATGTGTATGATGGAAGCTATCCACGCAAAATCGTATTCCACTATTTTCACGACAGTTTCTACAACCGCAGAAATAAACGACATTTTCGAATGGGTTCAACAAAATAAATATCTTCAATACAAAGCAGAAACGATTGATGGCTACTACCGCGCAATCGATAAAGAAGATGCTTCGGACGAGGAGATTTATATGGCGATGGCTGCCTCCGTATTATTGGAGTCATTCTTATTTTATTCTGGATTCTTCTTGCCATTATGGTTATGTGGACAAGGTGAAATGGTTGCTTCTGCCGATATCATTAAGAAAATTATCGCAGACGAATCTATTCACGGTGTATTCGTTGGATTAATAGCTCAAGATCAATTCAAAAAATTAAAAAATCAAGATCAGGTAAAAGCTCGTTTCTTGGCCTTGCTTTACAATTTGTATGAAAATGAGCTGAAATATACAGAAGAGATCTATACTGAAGTTGGCTTAACTGCAGAGGTAAAAGAATATGTTCGTTACAATGCCAACAAAGCATTGATGAATTTGGGCTTTGATCCGATCTTCGAAGTAAAACAAGTCAACCCAATCGTATTGAATGGATTGAATACTGAAACGACGCAACACGACTTCTTCTCCAAGAAATCAACTAACTACGAAAAAGCAACGGAAATTGTCCATCTAAAAGATGACGACTTCAAAATGGATGTGGTCGTAGACATATAATATTGACGATTCGTCAAACAAAAAGCCCCAAAGAATTTTCTTTGGGGCTTTTTGTTTGACGGGCAACGACTATTGTTGGAACGCTTTGATCGCCTGTCCGCGCCAAGCGGCATCAAGCGGTGCACCAAGCAACCAAGTTAACGTAGGTGCGATATCATAAATCATCAGCGTTTCCTTGATTTCTTTTCCTTTCGGCACACCAGGTCCGGTCATTACCCAGGGAATCTCCACCTCGGCCAACGATTTACCACCGTGTCCCTTTCCTGTACCGCCATGATCAGCAGCAACAACGAAAATCGTTTCATCTGCGATTCCCGCCTCTTTTACAGCCTGCTGTAAGGTACCTATGCGCCTGTCAACCTGTTTTAACTCGGCATAGTATTCCGGCGTATTGTGTCCAATATTATGCCCTACACCATCAGGTTGGTCAAAGTGTACAAACATAATTGTCGGTTTCTCTTTTTTTATAATATCCACAGTCGTATTTAAAGCGGCTTCATCATCATCTTTGGTATTAATGACTTTCTGGACAACTTTGTTATCGATCAGATAACCTATACCAGGCCAGCTGTGTACTACTGCAAACTGCGCTTTAGGGTTTTTGCCTGCTACAGCATTAAACAACGAAGGGAACATTCCATTGGCTGTTTTGGTCGTAGACGGGATTTCGGGGACTTTGCTATCCCACTCAGTATATCCATGAGCTGTAGGACCAGCCCCCATAATCATAGAAGCCCAATTCACCGCACTTGAAGAAGGCAGTACTGTGCGTACATGGGTACTGTAGGTCCCCTCCTGCATCATTTTTTTAAGATTTGGCATTTCCGCCTTTGGTAAAGCATAAGCACCAAAACCGTCAAAACCAACTAAAACGACATGTTTGATTTTTTTACTCTGCGCCAATACTGTACTTGTGGAAAGGCCCAGCAAAACCAATGGTAATAATAGATTTTTAATTTTCATAATAAAATAACTTGGTATTTAATCAAAATGCGACCTCCTTCAAATCTTGGGCTCACCCGGACAGATAATCCTAATGCCGATATGTCCAACAAAATCGTTCAGTATATAATATTAGCCCCTTGTCTACGGATCCTATTTTACAAATTATTCAAAACTGGAAGTTGATCATTTCAAAAATAGAAATTTTACAGTATTTATTATGTTAAGTAAACATTATTTAATCTCTCTAACCAACATGTTACAAGAACAAAAAAAATCTGCTAAAAATACTTTTAGCAGATTTTTCAAGAAGCCTACACTGAGCTGTTGTAAAGTTGTTCTAGTATCCGGCTTTGGCCAGCCGTGCATACATCTCGACAAAAGCACACTGATCAAGGAGCCACTTCGATTGATGTTGATCCTTCAAGGTCCAGTCTGGGCTGAAAAGCCCTTCTTTGTCGCGCATATGCCTCCAGGCAAATTCAAGGTTTTTCGCAAAAACTGCAAGATACTTTTGGTTGCCATTCACCGCAGCAAGCTCCATATAACCGCGCATCATTACCGCATGGAACCACAAATTGCTATTTTTCAGTTTTGGAAAATTCAGTTCGCCACTTTTCTCAAAAAAATACCCTAAGCAAGCCTCAGCCAGCTGCTGCGCATCTTCAAGGTACTGCTTATTTTTCGTCAGTTTATAAAGCAAGGCTGCCGCCTGCAACATTTGTCCAGCGTTGTATGAAAACTTGGCCTTTCCAATTTTTCCATTGAGCTGAATATTGTCCCAATATAACTTGTCTTCGGGATCCTGAAGATTTCTCTTTGTCCATGCGTAAAGGCGTTCTCCTTCTTGCAGATAGGACTTATCATTGGTTGCCATAAATAATTTAAGTGCAAACACACTTGCAGGGGCATTCGAACAGGTATTTTTAGATTCCTTTTTCTGTTCACACCAATAAACGCCACCACCTAATTTATCATCCTCCCCACTCTTTACAAAATTCCAGATCTCTTTGGCCGAAGTCAGGTAGTTCATCTTTTTTGTATGGATATAGCTATCTGTAAAATCGATACCCAGCCAGATATTATCGTCATAAAAACGGTCCGAAGGAGGAGCTGTATTTAAATAAGAAGCATAGCCAACAGGCGATCTGCTTTCATCCCTGTACTCCTGTAAACCCACCAGTACTTTTTTGTTAAGTATGAATTGAAAAGCCTTTTTTGTCTTAGGTAATTCCATTAAAGCATTGACCGCCGAGAAACTACCCGAGAAAGGCCATAGATAAGCATATTTTTTTTGCTGCCCTGCCTGTTGATTATTATCCAGATAATCAGCTTTAAAGTTTTTATCAAAGGGATATTTTTCAGCCAAAAGCTGATTCTTAGTATTTCCAAACTTGCTATAGATGCTATCTAAAGTTTGGATAGCATAGTTTTGAAAATCATTTTTTTGTGCAAATAAGGTTGCACCAATAAAGTTCAAAAGAAACAACGTAAAATATCTTTTCATGTGTTTTAGGTAAAAGAATAGTAGATACCTATGCGGCATCTACTATTCCTGAACATTAATAACCAGGGTTTTGTTTTAAATTGGGATTGATTGACAATTGATTTGAGGGAACAGGATATAACTCTCTGTTTACGTCACTCGAGGGTTTGTGATCCCACCAAGCAGAAGAGGTATATTTTCCAAAACGAATGAGATCTGTCCTCCTTTTTCCTTCAAAAATAAACTCACGTCCGCGTTCAGCCAACAACTCATTCATTGTAAGCGATGATGTTGTATATTTACTTGCCCCCCAATCGGCGTCCTTAAATGCTCTCTTACGAGAAGCATTAATCAGGTCAACGGCTTCCTGTGTTGCAGTTCCCCCATTTTTGCGCATCAGCGCTTCTGCCTTATCAAAGTAAATCTCTGTGAGACGATAAATAATATAATCATTCTCCCAGTAATTAGCATCATCCAAAGTACCTGATTTATATTTATTAAAACGTGCCCCCGAATTTTCTTCTCCTTTCGTCATACCACCTTCCGAAGTCTTATCACCTTCGCTTTCTCTTCGGATCGAATTCACAAATACCAAAGGCTTTCCATTGTATTCTTCTGTTCCCAAAACAGGTGTGGTGGTACCATATCGATATTGTGGTCCAAATAAAAACCATTCTTTCTTCCGCAGGTCATTTTCAGCATAAGCATCAAAAGCCGTAGGGATAACCACAAAAGCATTCCACCCACCATAACCGACTTTGAGTACTTCCTTCATATAGTCATAGCCCATATAAAAACCGCCCCAATCAAATGTCAATCCAGCTTTACGACTATATTGGAATTGAAAAAGAGATTCCGGGTTTGCGCTATTATTGTTACTATAAAGCGCTATAAGATCATTGGACAACGCTGGTGTCCCACCTACTCCACCTGCCTGGCCAGAAATAATTTTATCACAGACCTGAATACACTGATCATACATTTGTTTGCCTCCCCATTTTTCAGCATTTAAATAAAGTTCCGCCAGCATCGCGTAACCCGCTGCCATAGACACTTCCCCTACATTACTATTCGAAGTTTTAGGCAGTTTAGGGACATACTGTTCTAACTCGGATTGAATAAATGCAAAGACTTCAGTTCGCGGCTTAGTTTCCGGATTTAATGGTTTATCAACAATCTCGGTAGAAATGGGAACATTTCCCCACAAGTCCATAATCTTGATATAGTGAAATGCGCGCATAACTTTCAATTGAGTGAGTACAGTATCCTTTTCCTCTTGCGTCATCCCAACTTTTGCGATATCTGTCGCTTCAATATCATGAATTGCATTATTCACAAAGCCCAAACCTGTCCACATTCCTTCCCAAGCACTCCGTGTTCGACTTTCAGTACTTGTCCAAGTATGATAATGCTGTCGGATATGATCGCCACTATCATAACCATGCCTCCCCTTCTGCGGCCAGGCAACCTGATCCGCACTTAGTTCGGAATGATAATAGTAACCACTCCCACCTGTTGGTGCCAGCCAAGATTGCATATGGGTGAAAGGTCGCATTGCAGCTTGCATGACCTCCCTTTTATCTTTATAAAAATCATCTTTAGGAATTGAGCTGTAAACATTTTCATCCAATTTTGTACACGATTGAAATATTCCGGCACAACCTACTGTCACTAAGACAGGAAACATATAACGATTTATCTTTTTCATCTCTGATTCTCCATTAAAATCCAACATTTAAACCAATTGTCCATGATCTTGTCCTCGGATAAAATCCACGGCTATCAATACCCGCATCAAATCCCGTATCTTTCAATTCCGGATCCAATCCCGAATACTTCGTGATCGTCGCAATATTCCTTCCCGTTACGTACACATAAAGGTTTCTGATATAATCAGTCTTCAATTTGAAATTATAGCCAAGGGTAATATTATCCAGCTTTACAAAGCTTCCGTTTTCTAAATAGTAGTCTGAATACTGCGGATCATCCTTGATATTGGCATGTTTGGTAAAAGCACTTTCAAACACATTATTGGGAAGCCATTTTTGATTACCGAAAAACATATCAGCAGTATTGAGAATATCATATTTGAATTTTCCACGGAAAAATACGGTTAGGTCAAATCCTTTATAGGCGAATCTATTTCCCAGCGAAGCCTGAAATTTAGGCACACCATTTCCGATATAGGATAGGTCATCGTTGGTCATGTCCGCAGCTGTTCCTTTTGTTCCATCAGCTTTATAAAACAGCCATTTGCCATCATCTGTAAATCCAGCAAAACGTTTCCCATAAAAAGAGCCTATTTCCCCACCTTCTTCCAATCGGATCGCGTTACCAAGGTTTCCAGGGGAAGGTAACCCCCCATATTCAAGGTAATCGCTTTTAAAAACATCACTAGACATCTTCACCAATTTGTTCTTTTGATAATTTCCAGTAAAATCGATCGTCCACTTGAAGTCATTCTTATGAATAGCAACTCCTGTTAATTGAAGCTCCACACCTTTGTTAGACACCTCACCTACATTATACCAAATCTTAGATTGTGTATAAGAAGGTTGCTGAGCCTGGTATTCGTACAATAAATCTTTGGTTTTTCGGTTGTACAGATCAATGGATCCCGTTAAGCGATTGTTCCATAAGCCAAAGTCTACCCCAAAATTGATCTCAGCTTTCTGCTCCCATCGTAGATCAGGGTTGTAGTTAGAGTTAGGTCCATAAGTCTCATAATAGGATCCAAATATAGGATAAGCTCCTCCGCCTCCCAATAAGTAGAGTGATTTGTAGTTAGGAAATCCTTGGTTACCTGTAACACCGTAACCCAAACGTAATTTCAAATTATTAACAACATCTTTATTGGTAAAAAAGTCCTCATTAGTTACTGTCCAGCCGGCAGAGATCGCCGGAAAATTCCCCCATTTATGATTCTTACCAAAACGTGAGGATCCCTCCCGTCTCAAAATAGCACTCACAAAGTATTTGTCTGCATAATTATAATTTACACGTCCAAAGAATGCGATCAGCCTATTGTCTTCCTTGAATGATCCCATTGTTGGCCGCGGAAGTTTATCATTTTTCAAAGCTGTCCCGGACCCCATATCCCAATCCTGTGTTGCATTGGTCGTAAATCCATTATTCGCCATTTCAAAACGCTCATATCCAGTATATTGAAAACTGTAACCCAAAAGTCCTGTAACAGTATGTTTTTCATTGAACGTTTGATTATAATCAATTGTTGACTCAAATGTTTTGGACCAGTTTAATTCGTTTCTCTTCCAAGCATAGCCCATTCCCTGATATTCCGAGTCTTGGCGTTGATCCCAGTCCAAACTAGAGCGGAATTGTCGATCGTTCCAGTTATCTCGAACATAGGATCCAAAGGCAGAAATACTGAGCGGATCGATGATTTTTAACTTCAGCCTTGCATCTCCTGAAAACGTCTGCTGATTTCGATCATCCACCCGATGTGCCAATCTATCAAGAGGATTAAAGTTGTTATAGCCTTGTGTCTGGTAAAAGCTGCCATCTGGATTATATAGTGGAGCTGTTGGATTACGTTGTACGGCTTGTTCGAAATCGGGTACACTTTCACTATTATCATCTTTTTTCCCACCAAGCAAATTCGCTTTATTAAAATTTGCCGCAATATTTCCCGTAAAAGTCAGCCGGTCCTTTAATCCGGTCTGTGAAAAATTGATGCGGCCACCAAACTGTTGCCTACCATTGGATTTGGCAATTCCCTCCGCATTCTCATAGTTAATTGATGCCCGATAATTTGATTTATCACCACCGCCACTTGCAACAAAATTATGGAAATTAGAAAAGTTCTTTTTATTAATCAATTCATCATAGAGATCTGTTGAAGCACCGAGGTCAAGATCGGGTTTATTCTGTCCTTTGATGACATAGTCGCGGAATTGTTGGGCACTGAGCATCGGCGGTCTGCGAGCAACCGACTCGTGTTGTCCATAGGTATAATATTCGAATCGAGGTTCGCCCGATTTACCCTTCTTTGTTGTTACTAAAATAACCCCGCCATTACCACGTGTACCATAAATAGCGGCTGCCGATCCATCCTTTAATACATCAATAGATTCGATATCTCCTTGTTTTACCAAATCAAGATTCCCACCTGGGATACCATCAATAACAACCAAAGGTACATTTCCACCTTTTATAGAAGCCATTCCACGAAGCTGGATACTGGTTCCCGAATTAGGATTACTTCCTTGCGTTCTTGTGACGTTTAGACCTGCCACTTTACCCTGTACCAGGTCCATGGGATTGCGCATACCACCTTGATTGAAATCCTTTTCTTTGACTGAGGCCACTGCTGAGGTGACTTCGCTTTTCTTTTGTGTACCATAACCGACGACAATCACCTCATCCAATTGATCTTCTGTCGCTGAGAGTTTAATATCAATCGGTGTATTACCGGTTACTTTGACTTCATTTGTTCGATAACCGATGGACGACACAACCAAGACATCCCCCACCTTAGCCTGCAGGGCAAAATTACCCTGTCCATCCGATGTTGTACCTTTTGCGGAACCCTTTACAGTAACCGAAACACCGGAAATTCCAGCTCCCGTCTTTGCATCCTGTACCTTTCCTTTAATTAAATTTTGAAACTTAGCGACCTGATGGATAGCGGTCGTCTTCGGGTCTTCCCCCTTAGCGATGACATGTGCATTTGCCTGATGTATCGTTCCAGCGATAATCGCCAACGAAAAAAATAACTTTGTATTTTTCGTTAGGCGGGCAAATGATTCTAAATCGATTCTGCTCATATAACTAGTGATTTTGGTTTATAAAACGTTTTAGCTTTCAAACTCTAAAACGATCATGTTTAATTAGTATCATCTTCAATAACTAATACGAATTCACAGGCTTATCTCTATCTTAATAGATTAAACCCGGCGGATTATTAATTATTTATTTTAAAAAAGTGTAAAAAAATACACCTCAGCTGGAACAACTAAGCATATAATCAGTGTAAAAACAAAGCAAAAGCGGTTTTGCTATTTGAAGAAAAAAAAGCGAATGTGATTTTATCTAAATTATATGTTTTGTTGATTTTTCTCTTTTTGGTTATTGTTTTTAGTTTAAGTGTTTGATTGTAGATTCAAGATAGGGTTTTAATTTTAAAGGAGAAAGTATTTTTTAAAATTTTAAATACAATCACCGTATATGTTACTTACGGCAATCATTTGACTATTTATGGTCGTTTGAATCCATTTCGACAGACGTTGTTTGTACAAAAAATGGCCATCGGTTGATGGCCATCTTAAAATCAGATTGTAAAGACTATTGATACCCTGGGTTCTGGGTCAATTTTTTATTGCGTTGAATTTCATCAGGAGAAATTGGCCACAGTAAATCTGTTTCTTTGAATGTAGCCCCAGAAGCATTTTTCGCTCCAATCAATGGCACAAAATCCACTTTACCAGCTTCTGTTGTGGAGATTACAGGAAACATTTTAGTTCTAACAATATCGTCCCACATTTTAAATTCCAATGGAAATTCACGTAGACGTTCTTTCCAGCATTCTTTCACGAAATTATCTGCTGATAATACTTGCAGTTCTGCTGTGAAATCAGCCACTGATTTTCCCTCTGTATTGGCACGTGCTTTTACCTGAGCTAAATAGCCTGCAGCCTCGGCACTCACGCCAGATGTTTTAACGATTCCTTCTGCAGCAATAAGCAATGCTTCAGGATAACGGTAGAAGTTCCAATCTTTCGTTGCTTTACCTGTTGTCAACAGTGCTTCTTCATCCACAAAATACCATATTCCCGCATCCGTTGATTCCCATACTTTTCCATTTTTTGGATTTGTATACTTCCAATGATAGAATTGATTCGGCTGGATACGGAGATCCTTGCTCTCGTAGACATTCAAAAATTGCTTGGTTGGTCCATAGATTCTTTCAAAGATCGAATAGGATGTAAATAACGATACGGCTGACGAATTGAAAGCATAAGTCGGCCACCAGCTACCATCGCGGATAGTCGCATTATACTCCTGTGCATAAATTACTTCATCCAGATCATCCGTCGTACGTAATTTATTATAGGCACTATTCATCGCCAAATTGGTGTTTGTGGTCATACTATGACCTGAGCCGATGACAAGTTTTGCCGCTGCCGCAGCGTCAGCATACTTACCCTGTTGCAAGTAAACGTTGGCCAAGGTCATGGCCGCTGCATATTTGGTTATCCGGTGTCCATTTGCCGCAAACGTTGCAGCAGGAAGAACTTCCACCGCAGACTTCAAATCAGATTCTATTAATTCATATACTTTTCCCGCATCTGTACGTTCTAGATAAAGATCATCTTTTAATGATTCATTTGCGTTAGTATAAAAAGGAATAGCGCCAAAAGTCTTTACCAAATAGAAGTAATTAAATGCCCGAAAGAACTTTGCCTCAGCAACTAACGTATTCTTTACCCCATCTGGCATCGTGATTTGGGGAATATATTGAATAGCAGCGTTGGATGTGTTGATTGCTTTATAACCCTCATCCCAAATGGTATTCATTGTATTGGAGATGATGCTCGTATTGCTTTGACGGGTCAATTCTCTGGCAAATAAACAGATCCGCTCCTGTCCTTCATAGCTGCTTGTAAAATAGCCGGTCAGCATCGAATTGATAGAGGCTGTAGGGCCTAGATAAGCACTTGAGGCATAGGAGTAGCGCTGAGGAGCTCCATTACGGTACAAATAATTAACATTTTCCCGTGCCTGAGACTCTGTTTTATAGAAACTCGCCAAAATAATTCCTGACTTGGGATCCTCCTCCAAAAATTTATTACAAGAAGTTGTTAATGCCAGCCCGGCCAATAACAACATACATAATTTATTCTTCATTTTACTAAGTTCTAAGAGTTAAAAGGTAACATTCACACCAACAGAAAAGGTTTTTGCTCTTGGATAAGAGAAAAAAGTCATATTCTGACCAAATTTATTCTCTCCCTGAGAGGTACTTTCAGGATCATAACCCAAGAATTCTTTCGATGTAAATAAGAATGGATTATTTGCTGATGCATAAACACGTAATCTAGACATACCGACACGTTTCAACACATCAGGATTAAAGGTATACCCCAACTGGATCAAATTAACACGAAGGTAAGATCCATCAGCCACCCAAGCATCATCTACGTTTGTATCTTGTCCAGCATGTCCACCATTCGTTAGATAAATGGCCTGTTGCATGGTATTTGGATTAGACCCATTGTACGCGTCTGTCAGGATATTTTTCAAACCATTCGTAATACCAAAGCGGTCGTAGGTTGAATGGAAGAACTGCTGCATCACATCTACACCTTTTACAAACTGCAGATCCAACGTAAAATCAAAGTTCTTGTAGCGCAAATTGTTGATAAAACTACCGGTCCAATCTGGCAATCCTTTTCCAATGACCTCCTTTTCTGCCGTTCTCTTCGCTCGTCCAATTTGGTTCACTGTAGCATTTCCAGCATCCACGTCAGCTTGCGTGTAGACACCCAATCGACGGTAACCGTAGAAACTATTTAGATTCTCGCCTACACGAACAATACTATTGGCACCCCCAACCCAGCTATTCATCAGGATATCTTCGTTATTCTCACCTAGTTTTACGACTTTATTCTGGTTATAGTTGGCATTTAAGGAAGCTTTCCAGCTAAAATCCTCGTGATTGAAGATCGTTCCATTGATCATCAAGTCTAGACCTTGGTTCTTTACAGATCCAATATTTTTATAGACGGAACTAAAACCAGAAGAGGTTGGTAATGGTGCTTCCAATAGGAGATCATTGGTCTTTTTATGGTAATAAGAGACATCAAAATTCAATCGATTCTGAAACAAGCCTAATTCAACTCCGACGTCATATTGGGCAGTTTTCTCCCATTTTAGATCCGGGTTTGCAATAGATGCTACATAAGACCAAGAAGCGCGTTGCCCGTTTAATAGTGTTGTTCCCGTCTCAACATTCGCCAATGAGCTATACGGGTCAATCTCCGAGTTACCTGTTAGACCGTAACTTGTATGTAATTTCAGATTACTGATCTTTTCGTTCCCTTTCAAGAAATCTTCATTACTCACGTTCCATGCTAAACCGGCAGATGGGAAGAAGGCGTACTTCTTATCCAAACCAAATTTGGAAGCACCATCATAACGGCTTGTAAATACCACCGAATAACGGTCATCATAAGAATAGTTGGCGCGTAAGAAATAGGAGTTCATCGCCCATTTGTCATACGCTGAATACGGTGGATCAGGGATTGTTCCCGCTCCCATATTATTGTATTCAAAGAAATCGTCGGAAAATCCTGTCGTACGGCTTCCATCATAATCATTGGTTCGTGCCTGCCATGAAAGACCTGCCATCGCATTGATCCGATGCTTGTCGATTTTTTTGTTATAAGTCAGGTATGTTTCTTCTTGCCAGTAAAGCGTATTGCGATGATTAATTTCCGCCCATCCATTTGGTCGTGAAATATTATTCAATGTTATGGAAGAATAGCCTCGGTATGTCTTCTGATGATTATCAATACCCAACTGGGTTTTCAAGTCCAAACCTTCTGCCAAGTGGAAGGTCAAGGCAGCATTTCCAAAAATCTGGGTATTATAACGCATGCGTTTTTGCTTGTCCAAAATAGCGACCGGATTAGACATCCCCTCAAAACCCAATGTTTCTGCTACTTTGGAAGAAGAGGAATTGGTGTAGGTACCGTCCTTTTCGTAGACTGGATACCAAGGAATCATTTCGATCATGGTACGGCGTGCTTCCTGTCCACCACCATCTTCTGGCGTATAACGCCCCCAAGTATGGTTTACAGTCAAATTAATAGCTGTAGAAAGCCATGATGTTGGTTTAGCGTCATAAGCTAGCTTTCCATTGACACGCTTATTCCAGGTATTATTAACGACGCCTTGCTGATCGGTATAATTCAAAAATGCACCCACAGACGATTTGTCATCGCCTTGTTGAACATTCAACTGATGATTATGCGAAATAGCTGTACGTGTTGCTTCACGCTGCCAATCTGTGTTATAAAGCGGGTTACCATTGGCATCGAAATAATTGGAATCATTAAACCATGTCTTTTTATCCAAGGACCAAGATTTCCCTTGATACTTATTTTCATTTTGTAAACCGATCATAAAGGCATCTACCCATTCCTGCGCATTCAATACATCCATGTAGCGTTGAACCGAGCTCACTCCCGCAGATCCTTGATAACTAATTGTTTTGGATCCATCTTTATTTCCGCGTTTTGTCGTTACCAAGATAACCCCGTTTGCACCACGCGCACCGTAGATTGCTGCCGAAGAGGCATCTTTCAGTACCTCGATATTTTCGATATCATTCGGATTCAACAACTGAAAGTCTTCCATAACGACCCCATCCACGACATACAGTGGATTGGACGACGAATTGATCGTGGCCACACCACGAATAACGACACGGTTAGCATAAGCACCAGGTTGGCTCGAGTTCGAAAAGATGTTCACCCCGGATGCTTTCCCTCTCAAATTGTCCAAAGGGCTAAAGTTCTGATCTTTGATCATGTCGGCTCCTTTGACCATCGCAATAGAACCTGTTACATCCGATTTACGCATCGTACCGTAACCAACAACGACAACTTCGTCCAATTGGCTTTGATCATCGTCCAATTGTACAGAAACAGTTGCACCGGAAACAGTGACTTCTTTGGCTTTGTAACCAATGGAAGAAACCACCAATACATCCCCCGATTTAGCATCCAACGTGAAATTACCCAAGGCATCGGATTGTGTGCCCTTTGAAGTTCCTTTCACAGCGATGTTAACTCCTGAAATTGGTTTTCCAGCAGCATCCAATACTTTTCCTTTAACTTGTTGCTGCAAGCGGCTTACTTCTTTTACGAAAGATTTGGCTTCGTAATTGACTGAAGTTCCGGCCGCGGCATTGACTTGTTGGAAAGTACCAGCAATGACAGCTAATGAGAAAAATAACTTTGATTTTTTCCCAAGCTGCGCAAATGATTTTACGTCAACTTTGCTCATATTAATAGTGATTTGGTTTATAAAAACGTTTTAGCAAAAAGATGCTTAGAACGTCTAGTTTAATTTAGTTTCCCTTAATTGATGTTTTTAAAACCGATCCGTTTTCTTATAAAATTGTCTATTCTATTCCCCTCTCTTTTACTTAACATAAAAGAGAAAATAAATGTCTAGGGGATTATTGTCTCATAGAATCTATAATTAAATAAGCTAAATCGCTTTTGCTTTTTTTGTAAAATTTTTTGGTTTCCCTATTTTGGTTTCCCTATTTTGGTTTTTTAATTGTCTTTTTTATTACTTATTGGTTCTTTAATTGTTTATTCGTTATTGTTTTCCCTTTTGGTTATTATTTCTTGGTTTTAACGTGCTATTAAGTTGGAAAGATAGCACTTTTAATTTTACTGGGGAAAGATTTATTTTCAAAACCTGTCCCCAGTATCTTTAGATATTTCCTTTCTTCATTTCGCTAATCGCATAATCGACAGATCGTGCCGAAAATGCCATATAGGTCAATGAAGGGTTTTGTGTTGATGTGGAGGTCATACTTGCCCCATCTGTGACAAAAACGTTTTTCACCGCATGCATCTGGTTCCATTTATTCAATACCGAAGTCTTTGGATCGTGCCCCATACGTGCGCCGCCCATTTCATGAATATCCAGGCCTGGAGCCTGCCAGTGTGTATCTGGACGAATATTGGTAAAACCAGCATCGGTAAACATTTCCGTCATAACGGCAATGTAATCTTTTTTCATTTTTTCATCGTTCTCATCATAATCGACAGCGATTTTTAACAAAGGAATCCCCCAGTCATCTTTTTTACTGCTATCCAATGAAACCATACCTGATTCTTTTGGTATAGTTTCACCCATCATGTGAGATCCAACTTGCCAAACGCCCAATTTAGGATTCAACAAATTGTTTTTCAGATCTAACCCTAAACCCGAACGATCAGACTCTTTACTACGCGAGGCACCGAAACCGGCAGCATAGCCCCTTAAAAAGTCCGTTTCCTGCTTATGCAAGTTTCTGAAGCGTGGAATATACCCTCCTCCTGCTGGATTCCGTCCTTCGGCCGTAAAATCCAACAATCCTTCATACTCGGCATAGATACGCGCACTATAGTTATGGAAGGCTACATATTTCCCTAATACGCCGCTATCATTGCCCAAACCATTTGGAAAACGGTTGGATTTAGAATTCAATAAAATCAAATTGGTATTGATTGCCGCCGCATTGACAAAAATCAGCTTGGCATAAAAATCAATTTCCTCTTTTGTATTGGTGTCAATCACACGTACACCGACTGCTTTCCCTTTTTGTTCATCATACAAGATCGAATGAACAACCGAAAATGGGCGTAAGGTCATATTTCCAGTCTTGGCAGCCCAAGGGATTGTCGTTGCATTGGAGCTGAAATATCCACCAAAAGGACATCCTCTCTGACAAAGTACGCGATTCTGGCATTGCACACGCCCCTGTTCGATATGAATCTGATTTGGTTTGGATAAGTGTGCACAGCGTGCGGAAATAACTTTACGCTCCGGAAATTTCTTCTGGACGCTTTCTTTAAAATATTTCTCGACAATATTTAAGGGGTACCCTGGCAGAAACTCGCCGTCAGGCAATTCAGGAAGTCCATCATGGTTTCCAGCAATACCGGCAAATTTTTCGACATAAGCATACCAAGGCGCCAAATCAGCATAACGTATCGGCCAATCTACGGCAAAACCATCTCTCGCTGGCCCTTCGAAATCAAAGTCAGACCAACGTTGCGTCTGTCTCGCCCACAACAGCGACTTACCGCCAACCTGATATCCTCTGATCCAGTCGAAGGGTTTTTCCTGAATATAAGGGTGCTCCTTATCCTTCACAAAAAAATGCGCTGCATCTTCGTGAAATGCATAACATTTGCTGACAATCGGATTTTCCTCCTTCACTTTGAAAGGCATTTCGTTCCGATGTTCAAACTCCCAAGGCATCATATTGGTGGTTGGGTAATCCTTAATATGCTGTACATCACGTCCACGTTCCAAAACCAATGTTTTCAAACCCTTCTCGCACAACTCTTTTGCGGACCAACCGCCACTAATTCCCGAACCGATCACGATCGCGTCGTAGGTTCTGTTTTTTTCACTGTCAATATTTAGATTCGCCATCTGCTATTTATGCCTTTACTTTTACCGCACCATTGTACGGACCTGGAATAAGTTTATAAATCACCTTATTCTTCATCACATATTCTGAGTTCATATAACCCTGAACTGCACGCGATTTGAAAATATCAAAAAAAGCTTTCTCGTCGGTTTTGTCTTTCAATCCAGCCAATGCGGCCTCCGTCTCTTTACTATTTGCTAAATTCAGCTGTTTTCTCAACTTGTTGAAACCAGCGACAAATTTAGCCTGATTCTCTGGCGACTCACAATCATCTACCATTTTGATAACGAAAAGATGCAAGTTCAGATCCTTTCCTCCTGGGGTATCCGATTTCGGAATCAGGATGTTGGCCAGATCGCCCAAAAATTGTTCATCTTCCGCCGAGATCTTCAACTTATTCAATACAATCGATGCACCTCCATCATTCAGACAAGACGACAAAATTGTCAATCCCCCAGCTATAATGAAAAATTGCTTTATTGCGGTTCTACGGTTCATAATCAGAGTTCCCTTAACAATTCGGTAATATTACATATATCCGAATAAAAATACAAATGCTAAAACGATTAAATTATTTTACAACCCTCAAATCCACTGCGTCAACAGGGCTTTTGCCTCAGATAAGTTTTCCACAATGTTATCAACAGCTGTTAGTCTAGCGCGTTCCACTTCCTGTTTCGTAACTGCAATCAACTGCATACCTGCGCCCAAAGCTGATTTACTACCAGTAATAGTGTCCTCGATAGCCACACAGTATTTAGCTGGCAAATCTAGCATTGTCAAAGCCAAACGATAGGGTTCAGGGTCGGGTTTTGGAACCTCCACACGTTCGCGGGTAACAAAAAATTCAAAATAATCCAAGAGCCCATGTTTTCCCAAAACCGTGTCTACCGTACTGCGATAACTCGATGTGACAAGTCCGATACGGATACCTTGGGCTTTCAAAAAAGCTAAAATTTCTTGTGCTCCGGGCATCAATTCAATATCGCTCATGTTAGAATCGGCATAAGCTGCACGTGTACGCTTCCACATATGTTCTTCCGTCACGTCGTAGCCATAGTCCTCGGTAAGCCGCTTGACATTATGTGCTAAAGTATGTCCTGCAAAATCACGAATCCAATCTTCGTAACTGATCAATAAGTCAAATTCCTGTTTTAATATAGGGGCCCAATTTTTGAAATAGAAATATTCCGAATCAATTAACGTACCGTCCAGATCAAACAATACTGCCTGTATTTTATTCATAGTGTTAAAGATACACAAGTACGCTGAAAAATCCTATTAAATGACGCCACAATAGGCCGAATTTGAAAATGCACCATGATAGGTATCCCAAAAACCGATGTATACGTGATAATCAAACTTTTCACGTTCAAAGACCGGGATATTTACCGCACATTCCCCCTCCGCTGCATCCGCAATTGCCATCCGGAGATCCACCTCCCTATCCAGACTGACCAAGGCTAAATTTAACTTAAACAAGCTATCCTTGTATTTTGGATTCGGTATCCAGGATAATTTCAGCAGACCTTCTTCCCAACGGGCCTGAACGCCTTCGGGCGACATAAGCTCCCCAACAAACACCTGCACTTTTTCCAAATTAATAAATGGTTTATTTGTAGCATCCACATCAATCGCATTTTTGAAAACACGCTGCTGTGCAAGCTGAAATTTCCCTCGCCCTGAGTTTTTAGTTTCTTCAAATTGATATCCAAAGTTAACAATAGGCTTTATCCATCGGCAAAAAACGCTACTCAGTTTTATTTTCTCGCGATGTGCCAATTGGGCCGGGGTTGGTGGCTTCGTACTCTTTCTACGCGCACCGCGTATAACACATTTTCCATTGAGATTATAGCCATATACTGAACCTACTTTCCCTCGAAAACCACCATTTGGACCATCTTCTAATATTCCCATTTTTTAAGCTTTTTATTTTAATTCAATAATCTACTCTACCCCTTAACAAATAATAGGTATTAATGTTTCCATTAGTTTAGCTATAAATTAGAATTAAGTTAGATTTTAGTTAGGGTTTCATTAGCTTTTACCTAAACAAACCCTAACTAAACCCTAACTAAACCCTAAACTAACCCTAAGTAAACCCTATATAAAAGATTACTTTGGTAATGCGTTATCTTATCCTGAAATACCTGTTGTTTTCCTTCATTTTTGGATAAGCTTTGGACATTTATTAAGTTTGTTGGAGCAAGCTAAAAAGAAGGAATACCGCTTAAAAGATAGATGCGATGAACGTCGAGCTAAAGCGCTTGCCAAGAAATCTGAAAGCTCAATCGCCTTAAAAATTTATATCATGAAAATAATTGCAATCGGTCGCAATTACATCGACCACGCTAAAGAACTCAATAATCCAGTCCCCGAGAATCCCATTATATTTTTAAAACCCGATACTGCGGTATTAAAGGATAACAAAGATTTCTATTATCCCGAATTCTCCAAAAATATTCAGTTTGAAACCGAAGTTGTCCTCCGGGTCTGTAAAGAAGGGAAACATGTGACACCAAAATTTGCATCAACTTACTTCGATGCCGTCGGTTTGGGAATTGATTTCACTGCAAGGGATGTACAGCAAGAACTAAAAGCAAAAAGCCTTCCCTGGGAATTGGCAAAAGCATTTGACCATTCGGCAGTAATCAGCAACTTGATTCCAAAGGAGGAACTAGCAGACGTGAATTCGATTGATTTCTCCCTGCAACAAAATGGACAAACGGTACAACAAGGAAATACTAAGGATATGATTTTCTCCTACGAAGATCTGATTGTGTATACCTCCAAATTTATTACTCTCCGCAAAGGGGACTTGATTTACACAGGTACTCCAGTGGGTGTTGGCTCTGTAGCTATCGGCGATTTATTAGAAGGTTTCATTGGCGAACAGAAGATGTTTAGCTGTAAAATCAAGTAGTAGGGAAATAGCATGATGAAAAAAACAACGGCATTATTCGCCCTGTTGGCCTGCATGATAGGCTTAAGCCAGGGACAAGATATTATTAAAAGCCGCAATTATCCGCAGAACTATTTTGTACGTCCGATGGATATTGCTCCGCAAGCCTCAGGGTCATTCGGTGAATTACGGGCAACACATTTTCATGGTGGGGACGATTACCGGACACAACAACGCATCAATATACCGGTGCATGCAGCAGCGGAAGGATTTGTATCACGTGTTCGGGTACAAATAGGCGGCGGGGGCAATTATGTATATATCGATCATCCAAATGGCTACACATCTGTATACATGCATTTGGAAAGCTTCAATGCAGATCTAGCCAAAATTATCAAGGACGAACAATACAAACAGAAACGTTTTGATGTGGACGTATTTCTCAAGCCAAATCAGGTCTTGGTAAAAAAGGGCGAATTTATCGCTAATTCAGGTAATACCGGCGGCTCTGCGGGTCCACACCTTCATTTTGAAATCCGCGACACCAAGGCACAGCTACCACTCAATCCACAATTGTTTGGCTTGCTCTTTCCTGATGGTGTCAAACCGATCATCCGCGGCATGACAGTCTATGACTTAGGCACCGAATTATTTGATGAAAATACGCCTCGCAGGCATCAAACCATCAAATCTGTTGGCAATGGCACTTACAGCTTAGCGAGTACAGCTCCTATACCCGTTAATGGCACATTTGGACTGGGGATCAACACCGTAGACAAACGTAGCGGTATTTCATTTACCTATGGGGTCTATTCCATTGAGCTCTTTTTGGACAACAAAAACATCAGTACCGTCCTGTTTGAATCCATTCCTTTCGATCAGACACGCGCTATCCAATCGTACGTCGACTATCCCTACTTAAAAAAGTCTGGCATACGCGTTCAAAAAAGTTTCAAAGATCCCAACAATCCCATCAACATCTATAAACACCTAGACAACCTTGGTAAAATTGAATTGAAGGACAATGAGATTCATGACGTTAAATATGTTGTCAAAGATGTCCAAGGGAATATGAGCGAACTGAATTTTAAGGTACAGAATAATCCTTCACTTTCGTTCAGCCGCACGAGTGTTACGGGCCTCAAAATGTTTCGTTATGCAGATGAGAACAAATATGAAGCAGAAAATGCCCGTGTTTATATGGGCAAAAACATATTGTACGACGACCTTTACTTCAATTATTCGCAAGGAGCAAAACCGGCAAGAGGCTACTCGGCGATGCACTATATTCACAATGCTTATACACCAGTCTTCGGATACTACAAACTCATGATTAAACCGGACTATACCCTGTCTGAAAATCTTTATGACAAGGCATTGATTGTTTCTTCCGATGGTGGGGCACAGGGTGGCAAATACGAGAATGGCTGGGTAGTCGCCAATGTTCGCGAATTTGGTGGCTTTTATGTTGCTGTGGATACCATAGCTCCAAACATTGTGGCACGCAACCTGACCGATGGAAAGAATGTTGGGGCACAGCGATCGATCGACTTTACCATTAGTGACAATCTCTCGGGAATAGATACTTTTGATGCCTATATCGACGGGAAATGGGCATTAATGAAATACGACCCCAAAACGAGACATATCTGGCACGACTTCGAACCCGACTTAAGCAGTGGCCGACATGAGTTTAAACTCGAAGTGAAAGACAACAAAGGAAATATAAAGACATACGAAGCTTCTTTTATGAGGTAGATCCCTAATTTTTGGCAATAAATCAGGGGGTTCAAGAGATTAATCGTATCTTAATCGACTAAATACAATGTAATATGGCAACACTAGAAATAGGACAGCAAGCACCGGATTTCAGTGCAAAAAATCAAAATGGTGAAACAGTCCATCTTTCAGATTTTAAAGGGAAAAAAGTTATTTTATATTTTTATCCAAAAGACAATACACCAGGCTGCACCACGGAGGCCTGCAATTTCAGAGACAACTATCAGTCTTTGAAAAAAGATGGTTTTGAAATCATCGGCGTAAGTGTAGATGGGGAGGCATCGCACCAAAAATTCATCAGTAAACATGAGCTCCCTTTTCAGTTGCTTGTAGATGAAGACAAAAGCCTTGTTGAGGCCTATGGTGTATGGGTTGAGAAGAACATGTATGGCAAAAAGTATATGGGTACAGCACGTACTACTTTTGTGATTGATGCAGATGGTATTATCCAGCATATCATCAAAAAAGTAGATAACAAAAATGCATCTCAACAGATCCGTGATTTAGGCGTTTAAAATCTAAATACTAATATTTATATTTGCCACTTATGAGCAAACAGACAGACGACTTTTTCAAAAGTGTAGTATCACACGCGAAGGAATACGGTTTTGTATTTCAATCGAGCGAAATATATGACGGATTAAGTGCCGTCTACGATTATGGTCAATTAGGTTCGGAATTAAAAAACAACCTAAAGACTTATTGGTGGAAATCCATGGTGCAATTGCACGAAAACATTGTTGGTATTGATGCCGCAATTTTCATGCACCCTACGACATGGAAAGCATCTGGTCACGTTGATGGATTCAATGATCCGATGATCGACAACAAGGATTCAAAAAAACGTTACCGTGCTGATCAATTGATCGAAGATAAGATTGCACGTTATGAAGCAGATGGCAAGACAGCTGAAGCTGCTGCACTATTAGACGCTTTGAATACCGCATTGAATGCAGACGATCTAGCTGGACTAAAAACCATCATTGAAGAACATAATATCGTATGTCCGGTTTCAGGTACCAAAAACTGGACTGAAGTACGTCAATTTAATTTGATGTTTGCCACTCAGATGGGTGCTATGGCCGATGGAGCCGATCAGGTTTATCTTCGCCCCGAAACTGCACAAGGTATTTTCGTCAACTTCCTGAACGTTCAAAAGACAGGACGTATGAAAATTCCTTTTGGTATCGCCCAAATTGGTAAAGCTTTCCGTAACGAAGTAATTGCACGTCAGTTTATCATGCGTATGCGTGAATTCGAGCAAATGGAAATGCAATTTTTCTGCCGCCCGGGTACGGAATTAGAATGGTATAATAAATGGAAAGAAACGCGTTTAAAATGGCATCTGGCATTAGGTTTCGACCCATCCAACTACCGTTACCACGACCACGATAAATTAGCGCATTATGCAAATGCTGCAGTTGATATTGAATTCAACTTCCCATTCGGATTCAAAGAAGTTGAAGGTATCCACTCGCGTACCGATTTTGACTTGAAACAACATCAGGAATTTTCTAAAAAGAAAATGCAATATTTTGATCCTGAAATCAATCAAAACTATATTCCATATGTAATTGAAACTTCAATTGGATTGGACCGACTTTTCTTGACTGTATTATGTAACTCTCTGGTAACGGAAGATCTTTCTACAGCAGAAAAACAAGATTCTCGTGTTGTATTGAAATTTCCACCAGCATTGGCACCGGTAAAAGCTGCAATTTTACCATTGACCAAAAAAGATGGTTTACCAGAAAAAGCACGTGAGATCCTAAATACGTTAAAATTGGATTACAACGTTCAATATGACGAAAAAGATGCCATTGGAAAACGTTACCGTCGTCAAGATGCAATCGGAACACCAATCTGTATCACCGTCGATTACGATTCACTGGAAGACAACACCGTAACCATCCGTCACCGTGATACGATGGCACAGGAACGTGTGGCCATTGCCGATCTTGAAAAAATATTGAATGACTTGGCTGGCTGGAACACCCTGCTTAAAAAATTAATATAGTCAAATCGCTATAACAGAAAAGGTGTCCAGCAATGGACACCTTTTTGTTTTTAATAGATGTAGGGCGGCTAGATGCTAAGTACAATAACTGTGCTAGTATTCGATCACAATATGATCGTCCCACTGTTCGTTCTTCACGACCTGAAAACCCAAATTCCCATTGGCTGTCTCCAGCAATTTGCCCTTAAACTGTATTTGAACATTATTTCGGATTTCGCTTCCCAATTCAAATGTACGCAGCAGTTGGCCGTCTTTAAAAACTCGGAACTGATATCTAATAGCCTTGTTATCGAGATAATAGCCCATAAATTGATTAAAAGCAAAGCTTTGATCCGCTGCTGTGAAATGGGGAACAACAGTCAGCACACTTTCATCAACCTGATCGTTACTATGCGTCATAAAAGGATAATAATGAAATGCAGGATGAAGCTGCTTCACCTGAATACTGTCGATCACACTTAGATCTTCGCTGTCTGTAAAGCTCAACTTAACTTCGCTGTAAATCCGGTTTAAGTTAAGGACCCGCTCTAGCTCCCCCTTCACTTCAAAAGTGTCCCGACCAGCAAATAACTCCGCAGATTGTTCAGAAAAAGCATTCGTAGTGTAAAAATGCTCAAAATCCACAGCCTCTGCCATGATCAGCGGTAATGTCGAATTTTTAGCAATCAGACTCAGGTAATAGGTTCCATTTGGCAATTCAACATCAAAAGTTTCCTGCGAATTAAGCACGCCGGATTTGACCATCGCCTTCGATTTTGCATCGAACACATGATAGTAAAACTTGCTGGGCAGAGCGGCGGGGTTGACTTGTCCGTAAATCATCAAGTTATCCATCTTAAACGTACCCGTAGTTGGACTGTAACCCACTCCCCCATCCCGGTTACCTGCAAATAATGAAATTTTCAACCAAAGCTCCTTGCTATTGCCAATAGAAATACCCCCCAACGACGCACTTACGGGGAATTTAGCTGAAAGTGATAGATCCGTTGGATACTTGATTGTGTCTGAGAGCACGGAAAAACTACTCCCCTTATCCAGAGAATAGCTCAAGAGTAGTGCCCTTGGCCCCGTACTCGAGCTATTGACATCAAAGGTCCAGTTGCCTAAGGAATGAATACCTGTGGTAGGGATTTTGACTAGGATCTCTTTGCCTCCTTTGAAGTTAATGGCTTTTCCAGATGTAGGCCAACCGCCAAGAAAATCATAGTTCATCTTTCCATTGTCGTAATCGATCAAAACAGCGGCATCGAGTGCCACTTCAGGAACAGTGTTACTATTGTCAAACGTCCAGTGGTACAGAAGGTGGTCTTCGGATGCTGCGCCATTCAGGGCGGCTCGCTTTGCATTGGATGATTGTTTTTTTAGGGGAGTAACAATCGTTTCAAAATCCTTGATTTTGAATTTTACCGCATGAATTGTTTCATCGTTTTCATCGGGAAGTTTTGCGTGTTTTTTGCACGACGGCATTGCGGCTAAAACCAGGATGAATACACATGAAAAAATACACCAAGTCGACTTGGATTTTTTCTTCATAAATATAAATGATTTATAAGTTAATTAACCGGCAGATTAAAATTAACTTATAAATCATTCCATTACAATAGTGCAACTAAAAAGTTACAATTGTTTTTTCACTTTTGCAGGTGGTCTCTTTGTCGATTTTTTGGACGTATACCTTTCTCGAAGAAGTGGCTAATTTTATGGTAAGCACATTATTTACTCCTGTTGGACGCACATACTCGCCATTAAATTCATCCCACTCATAGATCGGACTGCCATCTTCATTCAACCAGATGTAGTTATAACGTACATCAACTTTATCCTTTACCGTCAACTTTACCGTATTTTTCTTCTTGTCGATTTTAACCTGAATATTCTTTGGCTTATCAATTTTCTTCAATATGTTGATGTGAACTTTTGTTTTCTCGGAAACCCGATCGTCCCAAATTCCACGGACGAGGTATACTTTTGATTCCACAATATTTTGCAAAATAATATTATTGCCCGTCTTTTCCCAAAACCCTGTAGCGGCATCATACCAGCGATATTCAAGTCCGGCAACAGCATGCTTTACCGTAAGCACCTGAGCACCACCATAACAGGTTTCCAATGTATCACCCCATGTGGTCGATGGTTTCGCTAAATCAATCAATTTGACCTGATTAAAAGTCCACACAACCGAATCCCGATGCTTGACATAGGATGGATTACGTAATAGATTTGTCGTATCTTGAATCATTACCTTCAACGTATTCGCCCCAACGCTTAGCATTCCTGGATCGAGATAAATCGAATCAATGTCGGTCGCAATGGTTTCATCATTTAACAACCAGGACAATTTAAAGGTGTTGGGGGAAGGTTTTGCCAGCCGCAGCGAAAACTTCTGAACACTATCCAAAGTAAGGGGCTGGTCTAACCGAGGTTTCACCTGAATAAATGGGCTTGACTTTTTCTTGATGGAAGCCACAAATTGTTCTTGACAAACAGGACAAAATGGAGCGACTAGATATTGCATTTTACAATATTCATGTGGTCTAAACCAGTTGGAAGGCGAACCTTTACCACCATAAGAGTAAATACCAACTCCGTCTTTTCCAAGCCAGTATTTCCAGGGGACCTGACTTGTATCTGCAGACTGTGAACGGTTTACAGATTCAATAGCATATTGATTTCCAGCCCAATACTCATCTGCAAGCTGGGCAAAGGAATGTCCAATTTCGTGTACAGCGATGTCATTGCTCTTAAAATTAACCGTAGAAGTTGCCCATTTCCCTCCTGAACCACCATAAAATGGAGAATTAACCAATACAACGACCTGGGTATAATTGGGAATATGCATTTTCAATACCTCTTCAATACGATCATTTTTCTGAGGTACAACCAAACGATGTAAACCACCATTGTCAAAGCTGCTTCCAAAGATCGTATTCGGATGAGCAACCGGAACAGCATGATCGCGTGTAAACTTGTTGTAGCGTGGTGGATATTTACTCAAATCGGTTTCCCCATGTACACAGTCCCCTGCTTTGCAATCGTGCGCTGCACCAGATTCTTCGGAAATCGTCCGAATAGCAAACACATTAAAAAAACTGCTGTATTGTTTGAAGGGTTCGATCGAGAAAAAATAGTCGGTAAACTGCTTGGCATCCGCAGCGTAATCATCCAGCTGTGTTTTAGTGTAACCATCCCCCAAAATGACCAGATTGACAATATGCTTATCCGTCCCCTGGTATTGCAGTGTATCGATCTTAAAAAGAGAATTTTGAGCCCGCGCCTGCATCAGCGATACAAATAAGGCTATAAAGACAAAAAATAGATTTTTATTCATCGGAGTGGTTATCGTTAACGTTCAAAAATAACATTTTAACACCTGCTATCTTTAAATTTTATTGACGAGTCTTTCTCCGATATTGTCAACAAAGCCATTCTTGTGATCTTCGTTGGATATACCTATCAAAAATCAACCTGATGAGGCTGCCGAAACAGCCCGGAATTACCATGCAGACTATTCCATCAAACAGCTAGTCACGTCCATCAAACAGTCTAATCACGCATGCGATGTTCCTGGACATATTCACTGGGCGAAAGTTTGGTTATTTTCTTGAACACCCGATTAAAGTTGACAACATTGTTAAACCCCGTTTTAAAAGCGATATTGGAAACACTTTCTGAAGATTCGTCAATCAACATTTTACAGGCGCGTTCAATGCGGATTTCATTGAGGAAGGTAACATAAGTTTTTCGGGTATGTTTCTTAAAATACTTACAAAATGCATGTGGCGTCATATGCGCTACCGCAGCAATATCCTCTAGGGAAATCTTGTCTCCAAAATGTTGAAAAGTATATTGGAATATTTCGTTGATCCGCAATCCTTCGGCATCAGAGAATTTCTTCTGTGGAATACCGGTGTATAATGAAGTCCACTGATCTACTTTTTTACTTAAAAAATTAATCAGCTTCACCAACGATAGCAAGCGATCGATACCAGCACTCGCATTGATCTGCACAAATTTTTCTTTTAGCGTGACAGAGTGCTCCGCATCCAATTTCTTACTGACATTAATGTGCTCTAAAAAATATTTGACATCATCAAACTCAGGGAAATCCAAAAAGGATTTAAAATGTTCATAGTCGAAAAAAATATGGATGGCATGAATACCATCCTTTATATCCTCTCCTGTTTTGAACATATGCGGTTCATCCGCATCAACGATATAGATCTCATCCTCTTCAAAACTGTGTGTAAAGTTGCCAATCATAAAGGTTCCCCGGCCTTTCAAAATATAGGTCAGCTGGATTTCCTTGTGTCGGTGGTAATTACTATAGAATGAAGGCAGAATGTCTTCCTGCACACAAATAGATCCTTGATAAACAACCGGAACTGTAAATTGAACAACTTTCATCACGTATTGAACTAACAAATATTAAACAGTTAATTCAAATGTAAGGTTTTTTTAAGACAATAAACGTTAATTTTTAGCAAGAAATTCCTTTACCTTCCCTAAAAACTGTGGCATAGCCGGATCTTCACCACTCAAGGATAAAATCTGTAACGTCTGCGGGTTTATCCAAAGATAGCTTGGCGTACGGTCTATTCCGAAATTGTTTTCCATCGCTGCCTGATCATTATAGTTCAAAAAGTAGCTTTGTTTTCCCAATGCAAGATCTTTGCTTGCTTTCGTCCATTTGTCCAGATCCTTATCCAGCGAAAAGTAGATCACACGTACCCCCAAAGTATTCAATTGAGATTCCTTTGTTCGTAACATCCTGATATCAGCCTTACTATTGGTATTCGATGCTTTCCAAAATGCGGCAATTAGCATTTTGGCTTTTGAAATATCCTTCAGGTCCAAGGTATCCCTTTGTACATTCATTGGAGTAATCGAAGGAAATACAGGCATATTTTCATAAAAATCTTTCACCTTATCGACTTTCTCGCGAGCGAACTTGAAATAGGGATGTTTTTGTAAATCTGTATCAAAACCCTGTAATGCTGCATCGAATTTTTTATAATTCGTCTGATCCAGGGAGATGTATTTAAAAAAATAAGGCAATACCAAGGATGATCGATGGGTACTATCGAGAATAAAATCGGCATATAGCGTGCGTGGATTAAATGCAGCTTTACCACTTAAGCGTTGTATTTCGTCCACTGCTTTTTCATAGGAACCATCATTTCTCGCAGCCATCGAAGGCAACTGGCTCTCCAACTGCCTTACCTGTTGGCTTTTATTTGCCGTTTTATTTTTTTCCTCCTGTTCCCGCTGTTGGTAGTTCGCATTAAACTCCACAAAATCCTTGGCGTTCTGAGAGGATGTTGTCAACGTAAATTTTCCATGCTCTTCTTTCAGATCGTAGTCACTGCCACCTTCGATAACTAAAGTGTAGGGTTCCATTCCCTTTATCTGGATATCATAAAATCCGGCCATAGCCAATTCGCCTTCCAGAACAAATTGCCCGTTGGCGACCTGTGTTTTTACAAATTGCTGCAATTTATTGTCGTGGTCCACAAGGCTCACCTGAGTTCCATCCTTGGCGGTGGTTTTTCCGCTTACCTTATAGCTGAAACTCTTCAACAAGGCGGCTGTCTTTGCTGATTCTGCCTTTTGGGAACAGCTTGTTGTCCCCAAAGCTAGTACGGAGATCAAACACAAATAGTTAACGAACTTCATAATCCCTGTATTTTCCATTTTCAAATATGCGGATCTTTCCCTTTTTACCTTTAATCTGCAATGCAGAGACCTTACCATTTTCCCATGCAATGTCTACCGTATAGTTTCCACGGGTCTTGAGCCCTTTAACCTCTCCTTTTGACCAGGCTTTAGGCAAAGCTGGCAATAGATGGATATAACCATTGTGGCTCTGGATCAACATTTCGGCAATACCTGCTGCTCCGCCAAAGTTTCCGTCGATCTGGAAAGGTGGGTGTGCACAGAACAAATTGGGGTAAGTGCCTGCTCCAACTCCTTGGTAAGTTGTTTCATTGGTAAATGCCGGCTTGAGCAACTGCCTTAAAATCTCCAGCGCATGATCCCCATCCTGCAATCTCGCCCAAAACAATATCTTCCAGGCTCTCGACCAGCCCGTGCCTTCATCACCACGTACAGCGAGCGTCTTACGTGCAGCTTCAGCCCATTCAGGTGTCGTCTGTGGTGATATAAACGCTGCGGGATACAGGCCGTATAAATGTGAAACATGTCTATGTTTCGGTTCAACTTCCTGATAATCTTCGAGCCATTCCATCACACGCCCCGATGCGCTGATCACAACAGGTGGCGGGATATCTTTTAGTTTCGTTTTCAAGGTCCCTACAAAACTATCTTTCATTGCGAGGATAGAATCAGCCTGGATCAGGGCCTGGTATAACTCCCTTACAATCTGGTTATCGATCGTAGGTCCCATCACAACCGCTGCAACTTTCCCGTTGGGCATCCGAAACGCATTTTCGGGTGAGACCGAAGGCGAGGTTACCCACCAGCCCGTTTTAGGATCCTGAACAAGTGTATGATCGTAGAACTCTGCCGCTCCTTTGAGTATCGGATAAATTTCTTTGAGGTAATTTCTATCGCCAGTAAACAGGTAATGTTCCCAAAGATGGTTACATAGCCAGCCCGATGCTGTACTCGCTCCCCAGGAAGCCTGCTCGCCCGGTGCAGAATAGCCCCAGACATTGGTCATCATATAGACCACCCAACCCGGTGCATTATAGTATGCTTTTGCGGTCTGTTCGCCTGTCTTTGCAATCCGCTTTATCATTTCGATAAAAGGCTTATGATATTCGCTCAGATTGTTGACCTCTACCCCCCAATGGTTCATCTGCGCATTGATATTGAGATGATAGTCCCCATTCCAAGGTGTATTGATCTGATTAGCCCATAATCCCTGTAGGTTTGGAGGGAGCGCATTTGCATTTTTCGGCGCTGAACTTGAAATATTCAAATACCTTCCATACTGATAATAAATCGTGGCCAGATCAGGATCCTGAACTGGATTTTTATAGAAATTGGCAATCCGTTCATTGGTAGGAATAGCGTTATTCGCCGTATTTCCAAACAAATTAAGATTTACGCGATTGAAGATCTTTTGGTATGCAGCGAGATGGTTCCGATATACTTTCTGCTCATCAGCGGTTTTTGCTGCAGCAACGGCAGCTTTCACCACCGGTAATGGATCCTTTCCATAATAAGAAGTACTGGCTGAAAAATAGATCGAAAGATCGCCTTTTGCAGATACTTCTAGGGTTTGATCTTTCTTACTAATCTGCAAATTCTTGCCTTTTACCTGAATTAAGCCTACGAACTTGAGGTTTTTGCCGCCTTTTCCATCTGGCAATGATCCTTCTATCAGAATTCCATCATTCAAGAGTGTATAACGGTCAATATTTTCTTTCCGCTGGAACGATAAATCAAGCGTTTGCAAGACATCCTTATTTTGGTCCAATTGGATAACACCAACATTTTTGTCAAAAGAAGTATAATAGCGACGTTGGATTTGCTGTCCGTTGATCCTGAATGAGGTCTGTGCAGAAGCTGTAGCCAGGTCCAAAGAACGTCTATAATCTTCGATCGTTCCGACAGGCAATTTATAATCCAGTAAAAGGTCACCGAACAGCTGATAACAGCCATAGGGAACGGATGCTCCGTTACCAAAACCAGACCCTTTGCCTTTGGTCACAAAAGTTTCATTGACCAACTTTTCGGCTTCATCATTTTTGCCAGCTTTAAGCAGCGCCTGAATTGCTTCGACATTTTTATAGGCCTCATAATTATTGGGATCTTCGGGACTACCGGACCACATACTGATCTCGTTGAGTACAATTTTTTCCTGACGAGGATTCCCATCTGGCATCATCCCAATAAGTCCATTACCCAGTGGCAACGTTTCTTCCCAGACTTTAGCAGGCTTATCGTACCAAAGTACAAGCGGATTGTGCTGTGCAAAAAGCATTGTGGTATGACATAGGCACACCACAATGAACATTAAAAATCTATTTACCATACAATTCAAATTCTGCAATCGCTAATTCATTGCCTTCAATAAATTGTTTTGGTTCAAATTTGATAAACTTGGTGGTACTGTTTGTATCAAAAAACACTTGTTGCAAAATTGGATTTGCCTTAATATTGGAGAACTCACCTTCTTTGGCAAGGGTCCATGTTTTGCCGTCGGCACTTGTTGAAATCTTATAATGTGTTGGCGTACCCGTCGTCTTTCCATCCTGACGAGGAAGGAAGCCGATACCAGAAACGGGTTTGTCAGTAGCGACAACAATTACCCCCTGATCGCCTACAGTGGCAAAAGTAGTTGGTTTTCCATCAGAGATAAAGGCATTGTTATTAGATTTACCCGTAGAAATTTTAAACCCAGTCAGCTTTTTCACCTCTTTGGTATTGAATGCAAAAGGCTCGTTATACTCCTTAAACAAACCAAAGTCACTGAGCGTAATCGCTACAGGGGCATAAACATGCAGACGTAATCGACCTGCAGTTTGAGGTTGCTCGAGTTTGATAAGGCGGTTTGCGCCGATACTTGTGGCTTTGGCCAAAGGCTTCCAGCTGTTATTTTCCCAACGTTCAATGGAGACACTATCTATCCGCTGTCCTAATTTAATATTCTCCCTTAATTGAATAAGGTCGAACTTAGCTGGGGATTTTAATTTAATCTCCAATGTCGCCGAAGTTTTGGAATCATCTGTTGCCCAATAGCTATACCGGTCGTTATCGGTAATAAATGAAGTACCATAGGATTTTGAATCACCATTACGGACATTGGATGCCGTGATGGTTGCCCCCTTAGCCAAATTTGTACGGAAAGTTTCTTTCACTTTTTTTCCAAAAGCTTCCAATGACTTCACATCATTTTCATGTAAAGTTCCAGAAGGCATTGGTGCTAAGCCAAGATTCATACAAGCTCCTCTACCGACAGATTTTAGATAAATTTCAAAGAGCTGATCTGGTGTCTTTACACGGCTATTCTGCTCCTCATGGTAAAACCATCCCGGACGCTGTGGCACATCACATTCAGCAGGTATCCAATATTTACCATTGCGGTCACCTGTTTCGGCATTGTGCGATTCTGTGGCTCCAGGTACAGCGACTTTTCCATTTAAGCCAATCGGCGTAAATGTTGCCCATGATGTTTCAGCAGCAAATCCTTTTTCATTGCCCACCCAACGCATATCCGGACCGATATCTGAGAAAATAACGGCTTCAGGCTGTAATTTTCGTACAATAGGCCATGTTTTCTCATGCCACTCATAATAAGTTGTCCGATCTATAATACGTTTTCCTTCATGCCCACCATAAAAGCCATCACCACCATTTGCTCCATCATGCCAAGACGTAAACAAAGGGCCATAGTTGCTCATCAATTCGGTCAGTTGCTGCCTGTAGGCTTCAGCATAGGCCGGCGTACCGTAACGTTCGTCGTGACGGTCCCAAGCGGACAGGTATACACCAAATTTCATCCCATTGCGATGGGTCGCTTGCATAAAATCTTTGACCATATCTCCTTTTCCATTTTCCCAGGGTGACGAAGCGATACTGTAAGAGGTTGTCTTGGTCGGCCACAAACAGAATCCATCGTGGTGTTTTGCTACGCTAATTAAACCTCTGAAACCACCTGCGGCGGCGGCTTTGGCAATTTGATTTGCATCAAAGGCCGAGGGGTTAAACAAAGAGGGCTGTGCATCACCATAACCCCACTCCTTATTTTGGAAAGTTGTCGGCGTATAATGAATCAAACAATACGTTTCCATCTCTTGCCACTTTAATTGACGCTCGGTTGGCAAGGCCCCGTAAGCTTTTAAAGTATCTGATTTGGCTACAGGCCCGCTGGAAAGTAAAATGGAGGATAACAAGATTGTCAACATAGTCTATATTTATGTTCTAGAAAATTAGGTTGTAAAGCCCTAAGATAAGAAGTTTTGCAAAATGCTGTATGTAACATTTGCGTACTATCGTAGCCAAAGCCCTGTTCAGTTATGCTGTATGTCCCTATTAAATAGTATTTTTAGATCAGATCAATCGATTGTTTAAAATAAGTAATCCAACTTATTCATGCTGTTATTTTCTGCCAAGGATTTCACTTATCCTGTACATCCATAACCGTTTTTCAGCTACTATTTATTTTTTAATGCTAAAGAAAAGCAACCATTTAGTCGATTGACGAACTATATTGTACCTTACTAGGTACATTTTCTGCTATAATTTCCTCAAAAATCAGATTCTTTCGCTTGTCGGTCAAACAAAAATCATCCATCCGTTATTAATAGAGGATAAAGTAGTTAACAGCGTTCGACTAGATGCTCGATTGGGCTATACTTGAGATTGGCATGATAATTATAAGTATAGGGCAGAAAAAGGAATGTTTTTTCCGAAAGTGTCGGACTTTATTGGCCAGAACAAGAACCTTTAGGTTTCTTGCTGGATTGTTGATGCTGAAGAAAAAATGAAAGTTTTATATTATTAAAAATGATTATGAGAGGTAATTTAATGATTTTAGCGGTTGCATTGGCGTTTTCAACAATCGCATGTAACACAACTGGAAAAAAAGCTGAGGCAACAGGTACGGGCGACACGGCTACTACCGTTCAAAAACCGAGCACAGTAGACAATGCGTCTTTGGAAGGCACTTGGGAACTTAAGTCTTTGACCACAGCAGAAACTGCAGGAAAACAACTTAAGGATTTATTTAAGGACAAAATCCCAACCTTGACTTTCAACACCAAAGAGCACAAAGTAGATGGTAACAACGGCTGTAATGGTATTGGTGGAACCTACGAAAGTGAAAAAGGCAATTCAATCAAAATTGGTGACAAATTAGTTTCAACGATGATGCACTGTGAAAACGCAGCTTACAACGAGTTTATGAATGGTCTAAAGTCTACAACAAACTTCGATGTGCGAGATAACGAGTTAACGTTCATCTCCGGTGACATCGTCGTGATGCAGTTCGTTAAAAAATAAGTTAATCTAACGATAAAGAAAGGCCGGTACATGTACCGGCTTTTTTTCTTTAAGAAACTGTTCTCTTCCATCCTCTCCTCTTAGCATTTACAGCTTTTGGTCATTACGAAAACTTAAAAATTGTATATGATGGTAGAGCATTAATTAAAAAGCTGGGCACCCCATTTTCTTTCTTCAGACAGACTTCGTTCACCTGTTTCGGAAACGAATATGATAGTTTTTTTTAAATAATTGTTTGTTGACAAGGCTCGGGGAAGAAACTCTTCCAGCACCATAAATCCTTTGATCTTATTAGGCTTGGTATCATAGTCACCAAATACCTGAACAGATTTAAAAGCGGAATTAGGATAATTTACAACGAGACTATCTAAGTTCTTCGCCGAATTAAAATAGAATGTTTTTTGGGACCTGAGCTGCTCGTCGACGTAGCTATATTCCCTTTTTAGCAAATCACCTGTGTATTCATAAGAATATACTCGGGTAGGGATACCTTTTTCAAAAATTTTACGCTCGACAATTTTCCCTCCCTCAAATAATAACTCCTGCCTGTCTGAAAATATAAGTTCCTTATCAAAACTCTTTTTTTCAAGTATCATCCAATTTCCGTTTACACGGACGTCCCAGTACACCTTATCCGTAAAAAAGGGTACAAATCCGTTCGCGGTAGGTATTTCTAAAAATCCCCCTATAATGCGATCCAATTGTTTCCCACGATAACTCAGTTTCACTTCGTCCACATTTGACATAAATGATTCAGCGGTAGATGACTGCAAATAAAGGATCGGAATTTCCTTTGGCCTTAATCCAAAGATCATTTCCTGATCCTTTGAACAGGAAAAGCAAAGCACTAGGAATATAGTACAAGGCAAAAGCCATATTTTTTTCATAAAATGGGTTATTTCATTGCTAATTATACGAATATAAAAATTTCATCTCGTAACTTTACACATCATGAAACAAGATCAATCTAAAATCATACGTGAACAGGTCGATCGTTCAGCACTTCGCGAACATTCGACTCCTTTATACCTTACATCAAGTTTTATCTTCGACAGCGCTGAACAAGGTCGGGCGGTCTTTGCTGGCGAAGAGGATGCTATGATTTATTCCCGCTATGCCAATCCAAATACCTCTGAGTTCATCAACAAAGTCTGTATTCTTGAAGGCGCCGAGGCAGGTTTATCTTTTGCATCGGGCATGGCTGCAGTATTTGCGTCCTTTGCTGGTATTATAGAAAGTGGAGACCATATTGTCTCTTCACGCGCAATATTCGGTTCTACACATCAGCTCTTCACAGAACTATTCCCACGTTGGGGTGTGACCACAACTTACGTAGACGCGGCTAATCCTGAAGAATGGGAAAAAGCAATCCAGCCAAATACAAAAATCATCTTTTTGGAATCTCCATCCAATCCTGGTTTGGAACTGGTTGATTTGGAATGGCTGGGTAAATTCAAGGAGAAATATCCAAATATCATCCTCTCAATTGATAATTGCTTTGCCACACCTTATCTCCAGAAGCCAATTCAGTATGGATTTGACCTCGTGATCCATTCGGCAACAAAATATATGGATGGACAAGGGCGTGTATTAGGTGGAATTGTGGTCGGAAAACAAGAGTTAATTGACAAATTGATGTTCTTCATCCGACATACGGGCCCAGCGCTATCCCCATTCAATGCCTGGATCATATCAAAAAGTTTAGACACATTGGGCATTCGTATGGACCGCCATTGTTCCAACGCATTGGCTTTGGCCGAGGCCTTGGAAAATCATGCGGAAATTGAGGATGTAAAATATCCATTTTTACCAAGCCATCCACAATATGAGCTGGCCAAGAAACAAATGAAAGCTGGTGGCGGTATTGTAACCTTTGTTGTCAAAGGTGGTTTTGAGCGAGCAAAAGCCTTTGTGGATCATTTGGAAATGATTTTATATACCTCTAACCTAGGAGATTCAAGATCAATCGCAACACATCCAGCTTCCACCACACACTCAAAATTGTCGGAAGATGAACGCTTGAACTTAGGCATCAAACCGGGTAGCATTCGCCTGTCTGTGGGGCTAGAAGATCAACAAGATATCATCAACGACATCTTGCAAGCATTAGAAAAAACAAAATAAACGTTCGCTTTGTTATAGTTAGCGAATATACATCAACTAAAAAAGCCTTTGCATAAGCAAAGGCTTTTCTTATTTCCTCACATCCTTCTTAATTCAAAGATGCGATAGCTGCCGCATAGTTTGGCTCGTCAGCAATTTCTGCAACTTGCTCTTCATACAACACTTTTCCAGTTTCATCTAATGTAATGACAACGCGGCTCAACAAACCCGCCAAAGGTCCGTCCGCAATAGCCAATTGATAAGCATCTGAAAAGTTTGAATCTTTATACTCTGATAATGTTACTACATTATTTAGACCTTCTGCTGCACAAAAACGACCTTGTGCAAAAGGTAAATCTTTCGATATACATAACACAACAGTATTATCTAACTGCGATGCTTCTTTATTAAATGCCCGTACGGAAGCAGCACAAGTTCCGGTATCTACACTAGGAAAAATATTTAATACAATTTTTTTTCCTTTGAAGTCTACTAGGGACTTATCGGAAAGATCGCCTGCAGTTAATTTAAAATCAGGAGCTTGCTCGCCAACCTGTGGTAAACTGCCTTTCGTGTTTACTGGATTGCCTTTAAAAGTGATTGTAGCCATATAATATGATCGTTTAATTTTTAGTATCCTTGCACTTAAAGGTACGAGCAAAAAAAATATTACACAACATTTATTAATTTTAGTCAAACATTTATTATGTTAGCATTGTATTTGATAGAGGAATGTTAACCAAACAATAAACACTAGTATGAAGAAACTACTATTCTCAATACTTTGTGCAAGTCCGTCACTCTTGTTTGCACAAGGATCACAAGTGAATCTACAAAGTCCCAAGGCTGTTGGAATGGGGGGAGCAGGCTCTGCTTACTTTTTAGATGAATCTTCCATTTTCTATAGTCCGGGTGCCTTAGCAAAAATGGATCATAATGCCATTTCGATTGCCGGCAATGCCGTCATGTATAAATCTGCATTTCAAGAGGTTGGAAGTACAGTTGTTTATCATACTAGAAATCAGATTTCAACTCCTTTTTCATTATTTGCTGCATTTGGGCCTAAAAACTCCTGGTGGAAAGCCGGTATTGGAGTTTACACTCCTTATGGTGGAGCAGTCGACTGGGGAAAAGATTGGGTAGGTAAATTCAGTTTGGTTAGCCTCTCGCTACGTGCAATCTATATTCAGCCCACATTAAGTTTCAAACTGACTGAAAATTTTAGTGTTGGGGGTGGTTTTGTATACAACATTGGTACCGTAGACCTCGAGAATTCTGTTCCGGTATTTTACCCAGATGGTCACGCCGGATTGGCAACGCTAAAAGGGACTGGAACTGGTACAGGTTATAACGTAGGTATCCATTATAACCTAGAAGACGAATTTGCAATATCGCTAAGTTACCGCTCCAAAGTTGTCACCAAACTTAAAAATGGTGACGCAACTTTTGACGTACCTGAATCGGTGGCAAGCAATTTTCCTGCGGGCAATAAATTCAGTGCTGAATTACCACTGCCCTCCACTTTTGCCGCGGGCATCGCCTTCCCTATTTCAGAGAAATTGAAGATGGCAGTTGATGCAACACTCATCAACTACGACATATATAAAGCTCTTGATTTCGACTACAAGGAAAATACACCCGTATTACAGGATACACACTCACCCAAAAAATACGATAAAGCAGGATCTATTAAAGCGGGATTGGAATACATTGCTTCCGATTGCCTTCAATTACGTATAGGTGGTGGTGTAATCGCAACACCGGTGCAACAGAGTGCCTATGTTTATCCCGAGACACCAGACAACACCAGATACTTAATATCGGGAGGTTTTACAATAAAACCATCACCAAAATTTGACGTCACAGGTTCTTTTGCGTACCAACGCATCGTAGCCCGCCAGTCCACCAATGTGGAGAGCCGTCTTTCGGGTACATATGCGACAAATATTTTTGCCCCTGGTATCGGTGTAAGCTATAAATGGTAATGAACAGCCAAATTTGACTAAGATGAAAAAAAACAAACTTTATATAGGTGCGGCATTAGCGCTTCTGGCTATCGCCTCATGCAAGCCTTCGTTGGATGAATATACGCCTTCGGCTGGTTCGGTAAATTTTTCAAAATACGTTGCCATCGGTAATTCTTTGACGGCAGGGTATGCAGATGGGGGACTTTATCTGGAGGGCCAAAAGGTAGCCTATCCCAACTTAATTGCCGAGCAATTGAAACAAGTTGGGGGTGGTGAATTCAAATCGCCATTTTTCAGTGAAGATCAAGCCAATGGCTCTGGTTATATTACACTTACAGCGCTCGTCAATGGACAACCTGTGACTGCCCAAGTAACGGATAAATTGGCCTATCGCTCAGCTTCACCAAAATTATTGACAAAGTATACAGATCCAATCAACAACCTTGGTGTACCAGGCATGCGTATGGACCTTTCTATGGTAGCAGGCATGGGGTCTCCCGCTGGAAACATGTATTTCGAGCGGTTGCTACCTGATGCCGATGCGAAGAAAACATATTTCACCTATTCCACCACGCAAAATCATACCTTCTTTAGTTTTGCGCTTGGAAATAATGACGCGCTCGGCTGGGCTACAAATGGTGGTGTGGTAGATGGACCGACGACGGTATTGACAGAAACAGCTCAGTTTACTGGAATTCTCAATGGCTATGTACAGGCACTGACTGAGGGGGACAGAAAAGGAGTATTGGCCACAATTCCAGATGTAACAGCAACGCCTTATTTTACAACAGTTACAAAGGCAGCATTACTAGGTGCGGTAAATGCAGCTAGTAAAGGGAATTTTCAAGACATCTTTATTAAAACAAAAACAGGAGTTCGGAAATCTACCGATAAAGATTATTTTATTCTGACCTTATCAAGCGCCGGCGTTTTTGGTCAGAATGGTACCGGTTTGTATGAGGGTATTCCTCTTGACGATAAATGGGTACTAGATGAATCGGAGGTAACAACCGTTCAAACACGTATCAATGAGTATAATGCAGCCATCAAAGCTGCGGCAAACTCAAAAGGTTTAGCATTAGCTGATGTACATGAGTTCCTGAATAATGTAAAAGATGGTGTTCGTATCAACGGACTAGCGGTTAGTGCAAAATACATTACTGGAAATGCATTCTCTTTGGATGGTATCCACTTAACACCAATTGGAAATGCCCTAATGGCCAACATCTTTATCAGTGCCATCAATTCTAAATATGGCTCAAAGATCCCACAAGTTGACGTAGCAAAATATCGCGGTGTTAAACTACCCGATACTGTCACAAAATAAACAGTGATCTACATACTGACAAAAGGCAGACGAATAATCGTCTGCCTTTTTTGTATATTTGTTTAGTATAGATTGAACAGAAAGAAACTCGTATGGATCGAAAAAAGGAAGTGAAGTATCATTTCATGCCCCCACAGCCTAAACGAGCGAAAAAGAATAAAATATTTTAAGATGAAAATCAAATTAAACCGTGTCAACCAGGCTGTGCATTTCGAAGCCAGCAGTGAATTATCTCCTGTCAAAGTCAACATCGATGGTTCAGAAGCTATCGGCGGTGAAGGAAAAGGTGTTCGTCCAATGGAATTGGTTTTAATGGCACTGGGTTCTTGCAGCGTCTTTGATCTCCATAGCATACTGGTAAAACAACGTCAGCAAATTGATGATATCCAGGTCGAAGTGGAAGGTAAACGCCGGGAAGAAATTCCACAGGTATTTACAGATATCCACATCAATTTCTTTTTAAAGGGTGAAATTGACGAGGTCAAAGCTGCTAAAGCAGCTGAATTAGCTGTTAAAAAGTATTGCTCAGTACATGATATGCTTGCCGCTGGGGGTATTAATATCACGTATTCACTGAAAATAAACTAAAAAAATCCTTTCCCGGCATCTGATAATCCTCCACATTCGATGTGGAGGATTATTGTTTTTAATGTATGCTTCATCCATTTCCTTTACCAATGTATTATGCATAAAATAGGTACAGGGAATCGGAAGGATTTAACTTTACTAAGGTTAACTGATTTACAAACGATTCTGCTCTTCTGTTCTTGTAGGCTGATTGCTGCTCTTGACTTTCTGATTTCCAAAATGATACCGCAGCGTCAGATTTACTTTTCTGGTATCCCGATAGTCCCTATAAAAATTATTTTGATCGCCGTACTTGGATGATATGGTCATTTTTTCTGTTTTAAAGATGTCCATGAAAGAGAGATTTACCTCAAACTTCTTTTTGAAAAATTTCCGGTTTGTCATCACATAGGTACTTGAATATCCTGTAATTTTAAATGGCCCTTGTATCGTGGGCGATGTAAAGGTATTACCCAGTTCAAGATTCCATCCAGCATCCTTATTCAACACATAGTTGGTACTTACATTTCCATTTCCGATATACACATCATTCTTGTGCAATACATCATCAGTACCCATAAAGTAATTTTCGTTATACATCCCCTCCAGTTGCAGATTCAATCCCCAGCGCCCTGTCAGCTGAAAACTCTTTCCTAAGTCTATTCCCGCCCCTTGTCCTTTCTTGATATTGGTATATTGGAAAATCAGCTGGTGATTGTTGTTATCTTGGCGGGAAATCTCCATGTTAGGCCACTTTTCAAATCGGTAAAATAGATCAATATTCCAATTGTTTTTGGTCCAGGTTAGATTCAGATTATGAACGATTGTAGCCCTTAAACGTGGATCTCCCTGAAAATAGGAAAAGCGATTATAGTAGGACTTAGCCGGATTAAGCCAAGAGTACGAAGGACGACTGATGCGCTTTCCATAGGAAAAACCGAACTGCTGATCGTCACTCAACGCATATTGCATGTAAAATGTCGGGAAGAGCACAAAATAATCACGTTTATTAATATCAGCTGGTTCGGACACAATACCTTCCAAATCGGTATATTCGCCCCTTAAACCAGCTTTCCAGCTCCATTTCTTCCAGGCATAGTCAAAGGAGGTATACAAAGCCACATTACGTTCTTTGTAATCAAACACACTACTCTTATCAGGCCTTTGCTCGAGCTTGCCTGATTCATCATCAAAGAAAGTAAGGGTGCTCGTCGTTTTCACATCGCTGAATTTTCCACCAAACTCCATCCCCAGCTTCTTTATTTTTCCGGCGAAATCTACCTGTGACGAAAAAAGCCGGTTTTTATTTCCATTATTACTGATAAATCGGGCGTCTGTCGGTTCCTCCCCCTTAAATCGCAGCGCCGTCAAAACATCCTGATCGTTGGTAGAATGGTTATCTGTAAAATAGGATGACCAGTTTATGCTCCATTTGGGATTAAGTTTCTTGGTTACCTGAAGATAAAGGTTATTTGTCTTTGTTGATCGTTGATGGTCATTGGTGGTAAAATAAGAGGACTCCTGCACATGGTTTTTATCGTATATGATCGTGGGTACCTCATAGATACCATAGGTTTTCGGTCCGTAATATCCATTTAGTCCGGCGTTGACCGTCCAGGTTGTATCTGGGGTATAGTCTATCGAAAACACATAGCTGTTCTGACTGTTATTGGTATCAAATCGATCCATGACACCTTCCCATGAGGTTTGCTCATTCGGATAGTAAACATAATTCGTTTCATAGCGTGCATAGGTCCCTCTTCCGAAATTATAAGTACCACGAAGATTGAATTTTTCATTTTTATAATACTGGGTTAGTCCAAACAGTTGCTTCCAGGTACTGCTTTTTTCGGCCAATGCTACCACCGTGCCTCTATAGCCATATAAGTTGGATTTGGAAAGTTTAATATTGATAATCGTGCTTCCTTCAGCTTCATATTTTGCAGGTGGATTGGTAATAACCTCTATCGATTGCACGTCGCTACCTGCTGTATTCTCCAGATAGGTTTTCAGTTCGTCCCCAGTGAGCATAACTTTTCGGTCATTGATGAGGACAACAATATTTTTGCTCCCCCGAACCATCAAATCGGCACCATTCACCATAACCAATGGCGTACGCTTCAAAATGTCCCAACTATTGAGCGCCGAAAGATTTGAATTCTGGACGTTAAATTCCAAGCGGTCCAACTTGCGGATCAATCTGGGAGCTCGACCGACGACCTGTGCTTCTTCAAGTACCTTTGCTTCGGGAAGAAGTTCAAATAATAAGGGACGAGAAATGGTGTCGCTGCGAAAAAAATATTCTTGCGGTTTGAAGTTCAGATAGGTTGTCCGTAGATAATATCCACTAGGATGATCCAGCGTCAGTATAAACTTCCCAAAACGGTCCGTCTTCACTTCATGGATCGCTTGATAGTTGCTATCCAATAGCATAACTGTCGCTCCCTGTAATACACTTTTGTTTGCGTCCTGTACTTGTCCCCCGATTTGTTTACTCTGTGCCGAAAGCAGCAAAGGGAAAGCTAGAAAAAATAAGATCAATTTCATATTTCGGTATTTAATGGCTCAAAAGTGTCCATTGTTGAAGCAAATGATGGTTAATAAAGGGTTAATACTGGGTTAAGGTATATTATCTTAGCCCTCAGCAGTTATATTTGCATATGGAATTGAAGCCTCAAAATTATATCGTTCTCTTTACGCTGTTTTTTGCCGTACTTATCGGCATACAAGGTTATCAATTATACAATACCTATCAGCTCAAACAGCGTGATATTTTTGCCACGGTGAAAAGTAAGCTGGGCAAGCTTCATGATAATGACAAGCTTTTTGATGATGATTTAATGAGTAAGGACATTGCCAGAGACTATTACATCAAATTGGTTAAAAATGAAATAACCGCCGAGAAACTGAAAGGACTATACAACGCAAATGCCCATAAAACATCGCAAAAGCTAACGCGATATGTCGACAGTCTATTTCAACCACTGGGAATGGACGTCATCCTGAAAAAAGAAATTTTAGGCATCTACTTCAAGAACTTAGAAAAGCAGATCGCTGCAGGCCCAATCACGGTCTACCTGACCGATGGAACGTTTCGCCAGCCCGTAGAGCTCTCTTCAAGCGAATGGATAACAGAAAAAACGGAAACACAGAAAATCGAAAACAGCGTCCAAAGCCGGGAGGTCCTATACACCTTTTTTGTACACAGGAAGACATCCTTTGAGGTGACAAATCTCAACTGGATATTATTCAAAGAACTGACTTCGCTCCTCCTGAGCACCCTATTTATTCTAGTAGCCTTTCTTTGGCTTTTTTATAGAACCATCCAGAATCTCAGAAAACAACAGAAACAGATCAGCGTCCTCCATGATGTCGTTGACAATATTTCACATGAACTCAAAACGCCCATCGCAACCTTGAAGATTGCTGCTAAAACACTCCGAAAATCAACAGATGAAAATATCATAACGGTCATTGAACGTCAGGTAAACCGTCTCGAACAAACCCTCAATCCACTGAGCGAAAACCTTGAAACAACTGATCAGCGTCCTATTACCAGCACGGAACTACAAGCTATTTTCGAAGACTTTCAATTGACTAATCCAAGCACCGAATTTCAAATCGGCCCATGTCCGGAAAACAAAGTGTGCCTAAGCGCTAATGATGCAACAACATTATTTCAGAACCTGATGAACAATGCTATAAAATATGGTGCGACTTGGCTTAATATCTATTTTGAGGAACAGAAAAATAAGCTTTCAATTTACATACAAGACAATGGTGATGGTATGGACGAGTCCGAATTACCTTATATTTTCGACAAGTTTTACCGGATTCAAAAAAACAATGTTCATGACAGCAAAGGTTTGGGAATCGGTCTTTTCCTTGTAAAAAAAATCGTGGACCGTTATCATGGACAGCTTACTGTAACGAGTAAGCCCGGTGTGGGGACCACGTTTAAAATTCAGCTGCCCCTCGTTGCTATTCAATCAGAGGTATTACAGATGCCTTATAAACAGTAACAGGAATGAGCAACGGAACGAAATAAGCAATAGGCTAATCGTTTATATTAATGACTGAAGATAGCATATGAATAAATTACTACTCGTAGAAGATGACCCAGATTTTGGCTTTATGCTCAAGCAGTACCTTGAGCTATCTACATTTGTCATAGACTGGATAGCGCAGCCCAATGATCTTACGGCAAATTTTCAGCAGCTAGCCGACTACGACCTCGTTATATTGGATGTTATGCTTCCTCAGATCAGCGGCTTTAGTCTGGCCAAAGAAATCAACACCTTGTATCCCGCATTACCATTTATCTTTTTAACAGCTAAAGAGCAAAAAATAGACAAGCTCACGGGACTAAAAATCGGTGCAGATGATTATATCACTAAACCATGTGATCCTGAAGAACTATTACTTCGCATACAGAATATATTAAAACGGAATCAGAAAAATAGCATTCCAAAATCGATCTCCATCGGTACATATTTATTCCATCCTGAACAGCTATTATTAAGTCATAGCTCGGAACAATATAAGCTTACCGAACGTGAAGCACAGCTCCTTCTTTTTCTGTGGCAGCATAACGGCCAGCTTGTTACACGTGAAGAAATTCTTGAAAAGGTATGGGGAAATGCAGATTTCTTCACGGGAAGAAGTATGGATGTCTTTATTACCCGGATCCGAAAATACCTAAGTCTGGATCCCAACCTGAGCATTAGCTCGAATAGAGGTGTCGGATTTACTGTTCAATTTTAAGGATTATCCTGCAATCTCTTCTTTCCGTTTGTTCCATAATTTCTCTGCCCAACGACCGACAAACCAAAAGGACACTGCCAAAATTAAAAAGAATACGGCTCTATTGATATTATCCCATAGATACTCCACATATCGGGTATAGATATTAAGCACTAAAAAAACAAATCCCACTTCCCTACTCACATTATCTTTAGCCTTTAAGCCGTAGACAACCAGGAATACAGATACCGCAGTGGATAAGATGCCCCAGTAGAACATATGGTATTGACGTACAGTCGTCCACTCATAGAAATCGGCATAATTTCCAAAAATGGATAAGGTCCACAAAGAGACCATCAGATAGATCAATCCCACAATATAACTGATAGGCTGAAAGATTTGAAGGCGTTCAAACCTCGGTTGAACCCAAACAGCTAAAGCGGTTATCAGTGCCCCAAAGATTGTAAAACGGAGTGGGTAGTTCATTCCCCAAAACTTAAAACCCCAATTGCTATGGTAGGCCGTCTCGGTCGCAAACCATACACCCAAAGCCAAAAGCATAAAGGTCCAAATCAACTTACTGTCAAGCTTAACAGCAAGAAAACCATAAATCGCAACAGAGAGTAAAAACAACAAGGAATAGTGCATCGTATCTTTATCCAATACTTTACCCATAAACCCGATGCAGGCAGCTGTTCCGAAAACCCCAATCAGCATCATGGTCTCGGTAGATAGATTTTTATAAGGATAGCGTTTCTTATATCGAAAACCCAGCGTATAGAACAACACGGCTACCGCCGCAAAAAAGAAACAGAACAGGATATTGGGAGCTTCGTAGAGTGTATCCACAAAAGCCAGGAATGATGCGTCTGTAAACAATGAGAAAACAGCAAATACCAATGAAGCCAAAGCAATCCAGAAAGCATATCTCGCCAACTGTCCCCAGTCAAAACTTTTGACGTCCAAACTCTCCATCAATTCGTCTGCTTTCTGTTCATCCAATAGGTTTTCTTTCTTCCAAAATCGGACAATATCTTCGATTGATTGCTTCTCTTGTTTGCTGACGTCGTATTTTCGCATAAATTTAGATTTACTGTGCAAGGTACATTATTTTTTTAAATCACTTGTATATCACATTTTATTCCAAAAGTCAGATTGGCTCGCATAATTCCTTTAAAATCTGTAATTTTGCATGTTTTGCATTTTATCCCTCAACAGGGACTTTAAGGAGTTTTCATGGCAGTAAAAAGAAGCCCAGATTTGGGCGAACAAAGTGAAGTTCAGGTATTTGGAGCGCGTGCGCATAATCTAAAAAACATAGATGTTTCTTTTCCTAGAAATGAATTGGTTGTTATTACAGGTCTAAGTGGCAGCGGAAAGTCTTCTTTGGCTTTTGACACCATTTATGCCGAGGGACAACGTCGTTATATGGAGACATTCAGTGCCTACAGCCGTCAATTTTTGGGCGGAATGGAACGTCCGGATGTTGACAAGATATCCGGATTAAGTCCAGTGATCTCCATTGAGCAGAAAACAACCAGCAAAAACCCTCGGTCTACGGTTGGAACCATTACCGAGGTCTATGACTTTATGCGTCTATTGTTTGCCCGGGCAGGAGAAGCTTTCTCTTATGTGACTGGAAAAAAGATGGAGCGGATGTCGGACGATCAGGTTATCGAACGTATTTTGACTGAATTCGAGGGACAGGCTTTAAATATCTTAGCCCCTGTCGTTAAAGGTCGTAAAGGTCATTACCGTGAGTTGTTTGAACAAATCCGGAAACAAGGATATGTGAAGGTGCGTGTCGATGGGGAGATAGTAGACCTTGCTCCAAAAATGCAGGTAGATCGCTATAAAATACATGATATAGAAATCGTCGTGGATCGTTTGAAAGTAGAGCGTGAAGATAAAAAGCGCCTACAGACTTCAGTGATGCAGGCGATGAAAACAGCGAAAGGTATCATCAAGGTCTCCACTAAAGATAATCAGGAGCAATTCTATAGTCGTTATCTCATGGATGCTGAATCGGGTATTTCTTATGATGAACCACAGCCAAACACCTTCTCCTTCAACTCGCCTTATGGCGCTTGTCCAACATGTGATGGATTAGGCTATATTTTTGAGATTGACAAGAATGCGGTTATTCCGGATAAAAAACTCAGTATTCAAAAAGGCGGCTTAGCCCCTCTTGGTCCTACGCGTGAAAACTGGACTTCGGAAGTCTTGAAGGCTGTCGCAAAAAAATTGGATTTTACCATTACAACGCCGCTTGAAAAGCTCAATGAAGAACAGATTGATCAGCTTTTATTCGGTAATAAGGAAGAGCCTATCGTTGTCACGGTATCATATGGAAGTTATGGCACACGTGAATATCGTGTTGAATTTGAAGGGATCTTTAAGATGCTGGAAGAATTTTCGGGGAAATCATCGTATGAAGCCCCTTCTTTGGATGATTTCAGGACAAAAGTCACCTGCCCAACTTGTGCTGGTGCTCGCCTAAAAAAAGAGTCTTTACATTTTAAAATTGCCGACAAAAACATCCATGAACTCTCCACGATGGACATTACTTCCATCAAAGAATGGTTCGATCAGGTAGAAAGCAAACTTGATGAACGCCAGCTTATTATTGCAACAGAGATTTTAAAGGAAATCCGCGCACGCTTAGGCTTCTTGCTGGACGTAGGCTTAAATTACCTAACCTTAGATCGTACTGCTAAAACACTTTCCGGCGGGGAGGCACAACGGATCCGTCTGGCAACGCAGATCGGCTCCCAACTTGTCAATGTACTTTACATTCTGGATGAGCCGAGTATAGGACTACACCAGCGTGACAATGAACGGTTGATCAATGCGCTCAAAAACCTACGTGATATTGGCAATTCGGTCCTTGTTGTAGAGCATGATAAAGACATGATCCTACATGCCGACCATGTTATTGACATGGGGCCCGCAGCAGGGGTTCATGGCGGTACCGTCGTTGCGGAAGGAACTCCGCAAGAAATTCTAAAATCAGACTCCCTGACAGCGGCTTACCTCAATGGGACAAAAGAGGTGAAGATTCCTGAAAAACGTCGTGAAGGCAATGGAAAAACATTGTCATTACATGGTGCGACCGGACATAACTTAAAAAATCTGTCTGTCTCTTTTCCATTAGGGAAACTCATCGTTGTTTCGGGGGTTTCGGGTTCAGGCAAATCCAGCTTAATCACAGGAACTTTATATCCGATTCTGAATAAACATTTTTTCAGGGCCAAAGCAACTCCGCTTCCTTTCAAAAAAATTGAGGGCTTAGAACATATTGATAAAGTCATCGAGATCGACCAAAGTCCTATCGGACGTACACCGCGATCCAATCCATCCACCTATACTGGTGTATTTTCGGATATCAGAACCTTGTTTGTTCAGCTGCCAGAAGCGAAGATCAGGGGGTATAAACCCGGACGCTTTTCCTTCAATGTCAAAGGTGGCCGTTGTGAAACCTGTCAGGGAGCCGGATTGAAAGTCATTGAGATGAATTTCCTTCCCGATGTACAGGTTCCCTGTGAAACATGTCACGGAAAACGCTACAACAGAGAAACTTTAGAGGTACGCTATAAAGGAAAATCCATCTCCGATGTACTTGATATGAGTATCAATGATGCTGTGGATTTCTTTGAGAACGTACCGAGTATCTACCGAAAGATCAAAACACTGCAGGATGTAGGTTTGGGCTACATCACCCTAGGTCAGTCCTCCACAACCTTATCGGGAGGTGAGGCTCAACGGGTAAAATTAGCCACGGAACTTTCTAAAAAAGATACTGGAAATACATTTTATATCCTTGACGAACCGACTACAGGATTACACTTTGAAGATGTCAATGTCCTTATGGGCGTTATCAATCGTCTGGTCGGGCGCGGGAATACCGTTTTGATCATCGAGCACAATCTTGATGTTGTTAAATCGGCAGATTGGGTCATCGATATCGGTCCCGAAGGTGGTAAAGAGGGTGGTCAAGTCCTGTTTGAGGGAACACCTGAAAACTTAATTAAAAATAACAAAAGCGAAACGGCACGTTTCTTAAAGCTGGAAATGTAATATCAACGAAACAGCAGCGGCGAATTATGCTGTTTGCAGTTGCTGTTCGTAGGGTGGCTCGGTTATTGCAAAGGGAATATTTTTCCAGCTCTATCAGTTGTGTTTTTACACAGGTGTTAGACAACGTACACTGACTTTGACGTCCAATGGATAGCGGCATATTTAATGACTAAATAGGTTTATAGGTTCTTTTGGGCTGTAAACAATTCGTCGTTGCTATCCCCATTTTCATTTGTATAAATGAACGCTTACAGGCTTTTGTTTTTAAAGAACATGTGGAATGTCCGATTGATTTTCATCAGTGTTTATACGCTGTAAATATGGATATTTCTTAACTTTGTATTATATGTCGGATATTATTCAATTACTTCCAGATAATGTTGCTAATCAGATTGCGGCGGGAGAAGTGGTGCAGCGACCAGCGTCTGCCATTAAAGAATTGATTGAGAATGCTATTGATGCTGGAGCTGACAAAATAAAACTTATTGTTAAAGATGCAGGCAAGTCATTGATTCAGGTCATTGACAATGGTTGTGGTATGAGCGTAACTGATGCTCGCCTTTGTTTTGAGCGCCACGCGACATCAAAAATCCGTAAGGCTGAAGACTTATTTGCTATTCGCACGATGGGTTTCCGTGGTGAAGCAATGGCCTCCATTGCTGCGATTGCACAGGTAGAACTCAAAACACGTCGCATCGAAGATGAGCTAGGTACAGTTGTTGAAATAGAGGGATCAAAAGTTGTTAATCAATACCCGGAAGCGGTTGCTGCCGGAACAAATATTTTAGTTAAAAATCTTTTTTATAATATTCCTGCTCGAAGGAACTTCCTAAAGAGTAATTCCGTAGAAATGCGTCATATCATCGATGAATTTCAACGCATTGCTTTATCGAACCCGCAGATTTTCCTAACCTTACATAGCGACGGAAATGAGATCTACCATTTGCCGGCAGAAACGCTCAAACAACGTATTGTCCATATTTTCGGGAACAATTACAATCAGCGTCTTGTCCCTGTGGAAGAAGATACATCCATCATCAAGGTAGAAGGCTTTGTGGGGAAACCTGAGTTTGCGAAAAAAACACGTGGTGAACAATTTTTCTTTGTCAACAGACGCTTTGTACGTGATCCATACCTGCACCATGCTGTTATGAACGCCTATGAAGATATTCTGCAGGCCGAAACATTTCCTTTCTATGTCTTATTTATCGACATAGATCCTGCACGCATCGATATCAACGTGCATCCGACCAAGACTGAAATTAAGTATGAGGACGATAAGGCCATTTACGCCATTATCCGCTCAGCCGTAAAAAGATCATTGGGACGGTACAACATCATGCCATCCTTGGATTTTGAACAGGAAACAAGCTTCACCAATCTTATTACAAAAAAGGCATTGGATGAAATTATCGTTCCAACAGTAACCTTTAATCCGGACTTCAACCCCTTTGATACAGACAAATCAAAATCCAATTCGAGCTATACCCGTTCAGAAAGCTACGCGGAAGGACTTAACAAGAAGACAGGTGGCATACCTAGCAATTGGGATTCTTTGTATCAAATTGTCGAAAAGGAAGAATCTGCTCAGCTGCCATTGCATGCGGAACACGAATTGAGTAGCGATGGCCCTCAAGTCATTCAGGTCGAAGATAAATCATCCTCGAAGCTCTTTTTCCAGCTACATAACAAATATATTGTTTCACAGATTCACTCTGGATTTATTCTGATCGATCAGCAATCGGCACATGAACGCATTCTCTTCGAGCAATTTCTTGCACAGCTTGATCAACATAAAGGACTGAGTCAGCAAAGTCTATTTCCACAGACGTTGGATCTGAATGCTGCAGATAATGAGCTAATGAAGGATCTTCTGGAGGACATCAATGGCTTAGGCTTTCAAATTCGTGAATTTGGAAAAAATTCCTATATTATTGACGGAATCCCTGCAGACTTAGGGTCAGGATTCGACGAAATAAAGATGATTGAGAAAATATTGGAGGATTACAAAAACAATCAGTCTGAGTATAAGCTCGCTAAGCGAGAAAACCTGGCCAAGAGCCTTGCCCGCAATGCTGCTATTAAACCCGGAACCGTACTGGACAACACGGCCATGGCCGAGCTTGTGGACAGACTTTTTGCCTGTCACTCGCCTAACATCTCCATCTATGGGAATCCTGTAATTGTAACATTTACATTGCAAGAATTAGCGGAAAAATTTGGTAAAAATTAGAAGATAAAATATATGTTTCCACAACTAACACCTGTTATCAAGAATTTATTGATCATCAATATTGTATTTTATATTGGATCACAACTTTTTCCTGTAGCATATGATTATCTTGCGGTCTATTATCCGGACTCACCTTATTTTAAAATCTGGCAGGTGATCACGCATATGTTTATGCATGACAAGAACAACATTACCCATATTTTCTTCAATATGTTCTCTCTGGTCATGTTTGGCCCTATGATTGAACAGGTCCTTGGTTCGAAACGTTTTTTAAATTTCTACCTGGTTTCGGGAATCGGCGCTTGGTTTCTTTATACGGCTGTGAATGGCATACAACTCTATAATGCGACGGGTTCTTTCGCTCCGCTACATGGCATGAGCGGGAACGAACTTATTTCCATGGCCAATACCGGGAACAATGAAGCATTAACTTACCTCATTCCAATGTTGGGTGCTTCGGGAGCTATTTACGGTGTACTATTGGCATTTGCCTACCTTTTTCCAAACATACCGCTTCAATTTTTGTTTATTCCTGTACCAGTCAAAGCGAAGTATATGATCGGTGGATTTATCCTCATCGAGATTTATATGAGTTTATCTAGACCAGGAGATTCTGTGGCTCACCTGGCTCACGTCGGTGGTGCACTATTTGGCTATCTACTGCTTAAACTGTGGAAGATTAGAAAAGGAATTTATTAATATTGTGCACAATGAATAATATCGGTTTAAAAGATTTTTGGAGACAAACCTATAAGACAGGTTCACCGGTTCCCTTGGTGATCAGTATTCAGGTATGTTTATTTGTCCTCATTTATTTTTTAGATCTGCTCTTTGAATTAAAGCTTGTGCCTCAAAGCTTTCTAGAGCCTATTGTACGTCGACTGAGCTTACCGAGTAATTTCTCAGACTTTATTGCACAGCCTTGGTCGCTGGTCACATCGAATTTTGTATACATCAAGCTGCTGACCATACTTTTTGACAGTCTTTGGCTCTATTGGGTGGGTCAGATCTTTTTCACTTTTTTAAACAAAAGGCAATTTCTATTTGTGTATATAGCATCTTGGCTGCTAGGCAGTGTGCTCTATGTTGGTTTTGGGTCACTTATTCCCATGCCTATCAGCTCGCAGCTCATGGGAGGATCTCTTCCCTTGGCAGCGGTACTGGCAGCAATTGTTACTTTAGTTCCCAAGTATGAGTTACGGCTCCTGCTTATCGGCACCGTTAAATTAAAATTGGTCGCCATCATTTATTTTGCGTTTGAATTCCTTGCCCTGACCATGACAAACCGGCCTGCGGCTATTTCCTACTTTGCTGTTGTCCTTTTCGGAATGGGCTTCACTTATGCGCTAAAATCGGGGATGGACTGGTCTACAATTTTTCAGAAAAAACAACAGAAACCTGCAAAAATGAAAGTCGTTGTGGGTAACAATATACCGACAAATCGGAAACATCGTTATGACTTACCCAATCAGGATGAAATCGATGCTATCTTAGATAAAATTTCCATTTCTGGCTACGACAGTCTAACGAACCATGAAAAAGAAACGCTCTTTAGGGCAAGCAATAGTGGTGACAAGGTTGATGGATAGAAGGACATTTTTAAGGAGAAAACTGGGCTTTATAAGTAAAACAATGTTCCTAGCAAATATGCTTGCGATCGTTGCATTACTTATGAGCTATTCAGCGACCTTCATTAATCCCAAATCCTTTTGGCCAATTGCATTTATGGGCTTAGGCTACCTTCCGATCCTCCTTATTAATCTTGGTTTTATCTTTTATTGGCTACTCCGCAAACGAAAAATTGCGATTTATTCGCTCGTAACGATCCTCATTGGGTGGCCTTTTTTAACTAAACATTGGAATATTCGCAAAGAGAATGCCCCTGTATCATCTGAGGTGCGTACGCTTCGCATCATGACTTTCAATGCGCATCTGTTCAAGAAGGTAAACGATGAGAAAAAGAATTTTAAAGCCGACGTTGTCCGCATTATTGACAGCATCTCTCCTGATGTGATCTGCTTTCAGGAATATATTAGCAAGATTAAAGGAAAACATGTTTTCTCCGAGGAATTCAAAGATAAATTGGGGTATGATTATTTTTTCTTTGAACCGAGCTCTAAAAATGATTATGAGGCGTATGGAATGGCTGTTCTTTCACGTTTTCCGATCTATGATTCAGGCACCATCAGAGACAACGATTACGGAATCAACCGGATTAGTTATGTTGATATCAAAAAACAGGATACCCTGATCCGAATCTACAATATACATCTACGTTCTTTTGCACTTCAAAATGAAGACAAAGAATTTATCCAAAATCTATCCAATAAAAACGAATCCGATAATTCAACAACCCGCAGACTAAGCCGAAAACTTAAGAATGCTTTTGAGCTACGTAGCGAACAGGCGCATTCATTAAAGAAGCACATGAATGAATGTCAATACCCTTATATTGCCGTAGGTGATTTCAACGATACGCCAATGAGCTACTCGGTCAATTTAATTGGTGATGGTCTATACAATGCATTTAAGGAAAAAGGTAACGGCTGGGGAGTAACCCATCATGCCCTCCTTCCGATCTTTCAGATCGATTATATTTTTGCTAGCCAGAAATTTCAGGTCATGAACTATCAGATTGTCAAACAGAAATTATCGGATCATTACCCCGTATGGTCTGATCTTAGGCTTAAACCTTAGGCATTTGATAACCCAATGTTTTAAGTCCTATTTCAATAAATTTATCTCTTCGATTTTTGATTTTATAATACGCTTCACGACCAAAATAATATCGTCCGACCAGGGCTTCAATATCAGATTGAATCAAATCATGTAGGTTTTTTGCTTCTTTGGCTGTAACTGAAATCCGCTTCTGACCGTTGAGATATGAAATAAATAAATCAAATTCTGTTGTCGGCAAGTGGTAACCGCTAATAAAATTCTCAATAGAATATGCAGGCAGATGTTTCGTGAATCGGTCATAAACAAATTCATCAATTGCATTGGAATGAAATATCTCGCGGTATTTGGCACTGGTTTCATTGGTATCAATCGGGATAGTAACATCCGGAAGAATACCACCACCACCAAAAACAAGCTTCCCTTTGCTGGTTGTAAACATTTCTTTTTGGCTGAATTCGGTGTCCATCGTCCATAGATCGAAGCCTGTCATATATTTCGCAGCATCAAAATTGGCGCGTGCGTATTTTCGCTGAATGCATCTTCCAAGGGGCGTATAATAGCGAGCGACAGTCAGATTGATTGCAGAGCCATCTGAAAAGTCAAATTGTTCTTGTACTAAGCCTTTACCATAGGACCTGCGGCCGACAATCGTTGCCCGATCCAGATCCTGAAGAGCACCACTCAGAATTTCGCTTGCTGATGCCGTACTTTCATTAATTAGCACAATGACACGGCCATCGCCAAAATCGCCAGCTTTCTCCGAATAAAAATCCTGACGCAGTTCGTTAGCGCCCTCGGTATACATCAACAATCTTTTTTCTTTGAAAAATTGACCTGCCAGATCAATCGCCGTATGGACAAATCCCCCCCCATTGTTACGCAGATCCAAAATAAGATCCTGCGCCCCACTCTTCCGTAAATCTATGAGCGACTGTCTGAATTCGTCTGCTGTCTTATGCCCAAATCTTCGAATTTTCACATAAGCTGTTTTCGGAGCGATCATATAGGATGCATCTAAGCTGGAAACATTTACCTGATCGCGAATGACTTTTATTGGATTGCCCAATACCACTCCATTACGTTGAATAGAGATCAGTACAGCTGTTCCTTTCTTTCCACGGATCAACCTCTCAATTTCGGACTCGGCTACCTTTCTTCCAACAAGATCCTTATTCCCGATCTTTAAAATGCGATCGCCGATACGCATACCTGCTTTTTCAGCGGGACCAGCAGCAACCATTCCAACAACAAGTAATGTATCTTTCAGACGAAAATACTCTACACCGATACCATCAAATGTTCCTTCAAGCGTTTCCTGCTTTGCAAGCACTTGATTTGGCCTTAAAAAGGTAGAGAAAGGATCTAAACGGGATACGACATGTTCAATGGCTTCGTCTTGAACGGTATCTATACTAACATTATCAACATAATTCTCAGCAATTAATTGAATGAGATATTGTAACTTATCCGAGTTGCCATTGGAGCGTAGACTCGAAAAGGTTGTTTTTTGGTTGCTCCCCTGTTCCTCGGCATAATTTTGTCCCAACAGCAAGCCGAGAAGCAATACTGCAGCATATGTAGCGGCTACAAAAATATTTCGTTTAATACTTTTCTGCATGGGAAATCTTCATGAATTATCGAAGATGAGACAAATTATTCAACAATTAATTACCTTATCAAAAATAGCAAGTTTATTCGGTTAAACGAGTACCTGAACCCATATTTTTACATTAAAAACAAAAAGTTCCCGTCCTTGTTTTCAGTCGGAAACAACGTCTTCCATGACTATAAGTCTTTGTAAAAATTTCAAAAATAACAACCGAATAGCCGATAAGGGCACCAAACATTTAATTTCAACAGATGAAGATGATGTCTATAATTTAACTTGCAAATACGCGTAAATTTATCTTAGTTTGAATTGAAAAAGATTCCACCTTATGCACGAAATCGAACCTTATTACAACTGGCGGGACTATTACATTGCCGCTGAAGATGAACAATCTCCATTCTATGGTACAGTCTACAGCGAATTCGATTTTGACAAACAGATCTATAATTTTCTTTTGCACCCACAATGGGACGAATTCGGTTCGCTTACCTTATACTTGAAAATACTATTTGTAGACTATGAAAAACAGTACTGTATTATCGAGCTGATTGGTGAATGGAATGATGCGATTTACAATGATATTATGCTCCTCAAGCGGGAGATTATCGATGTATTGATCAGTCAAGGCATCAAGTATTTTATTCTAATTGGAGAGAATGTACTAAATTTTCATGCTTCAGATGACTCCTACTATGAGGAATGGTTTCAGGATATCGAAGATGGCTGGATTGCGGGCGTCGGCTTCCGTGAACATGTTATCGAAGAATTCCAGCAGCAGAATATTGATTATTACATTAATTTCGGTGGTGCATTGAATGAGCTGCCTTGGCGGACGTTAAAACCAAAACAGGTTTTCCACCATGTGAATGATTCCTTGACAAAACGTCTCGGTCTTTAATTTTAATCCTTTGGGATATTCATTTTTTAATTTTTAATTCTTACTTTTTACTGTATTATCCTGTAACTTTGTGATTGATGTATTATGTGCTTCGCACATATACTTATAATTTTTACGTTTTACTTATACTTACATACTATGTCATTCAGAATTGAAAAAGACACGATGGGTGAAGTTCAAGTCCCTGCAGACAAATACTGGGGTGCACAGACAGAGCGTTCACGCAACAACTTTAAAATCGGACCGGCAGCTTCAATGCCACACGAAATCGTCGCAGGCTTTGCTTATTTGAAAAAAGCAGCTGCTTATGCTAACCACGAGTTGGGGGTATTACCTGTAGAGAAACGTGATGCGATCGCTACAGTATGTGATGAGATCTTGGCGGGCAAATTGGATGACCAATTCCCATTGGTTATCTGGCAAACGGGTTCAGGTACACAATCCAATATGAATGTGAATGAGGTTGTCGCAAACCGTGCACAAGTATTGGCTGGACATAAAATTGGTGAGGGTGAACCTGTGTTAAAAGCAAATGATGATGTAAACAAATCGCAATCATCAAATGATACTTTCCCTACAGGAATGCATATCGCGGCTTACAAAGCTGTTGCAGAAGTTACAATTCCAGGTGTAGAAAAATTGCGTGACACATTAGCTAAAAAAGCTGAAGAGTTTAAAAACGTCGTAAAAATTGGCCGTACACACTTAATGGATGCTACTCCATTAACTTTAGGTCAAGAGATCTCAGGTTATGTCGCTCAATTGAACCATGGTTTAAAAGCATTGAGAAACACACTTTCGCATTTATCAGAACTTGCATTGGGAGGTACTGCTGTAGGTACAGGACTAAATACGCCAAACGGCTATGACGTTGTAGTTGCTAAATATATCGCTGAATTTACAGGCCTACCTTTCGTAACCGCTGAAAATAAATTTGAAGCATTGGCTGCTCACGACGCAATCGTTGAAACACACGGTGCATTAAAGCAATTGGCTGTAGCATTAAATAAAATTGCAAATGACATCCGTATGTTGGCTTCAGGTCCGCGTTCAGGTATCGGTGAAATATTGATCCCTGAGAACGAACCAGGATCATCAATTATGCCAGGTAAAGTTAATCCAACGCAATGTGAAGCGTTAACGATGGTTGCAGCGCAAGTGATGGGTAATGATGTGGCTATTACAATTGGTGGAACGCAAGGTCACTATGAACTAAACGTGTTCAAACCATTGATGGCCGCAAACTTCTTACAGTCTGCTCGCCTATTGGGTGATGCTTGTGTTTCATTTGAAGAGCACTGTGCTGCTGGTATTGAACCTAACTACAAACGCATCAAAGAATTGGTTGACAACTCATTGATGTTGGTAACTGCACTAAACACGAAAATTGGTTATTACAAATCGGCAGAAATCGCGCAAACAGCACATAAAAATGGTACTACGCTTAAAGAAGAAGCGGTACGCTTAGGTTATGTGACTCCTGAAGATTTCGATGCTTGGGTGAAACCAGAAGATATGGTTGGAAGTTTAAAATAAGCTGTGACTATTATTTCAATAAAAAATACACGAACAAAAACATACCTATTGGCACTTGCCATAGGTATGTTTTTCTTTTTTAACGCCTGCAAATTCAACTCGGATATGCAGAGCGAAGGTGCCCCCTTTTTACAGGGCGAATGGGTCCAGGACAGTATTCCGGGGCAGCAGCAAATGATGCAATATACCTTGACTGATTTCAAATTCACTTGTGATTCCGTTTACGCTACTATGCACGTCAACAATAAAGTACAAACAATCCCGGATAGCTGTTACAAAAATGGCTCCTGGACAGAACATGCAAAGGGTATTTATGTTTTGCGCGGAGATTCCATCATCGTCGATGGTATTTATACCAAGGAGAATGGCAAGCAGAAGATTTCAGGCTGCTATCTTTCCGGTCAATATATCCCCCGCTTTAAAGTTGTTTACCATGCCGCTGATTCGGTCGTATTGGAAAGCAGATTAGATCAACGTCAGATCATCTTAAGAAAGACTAAAAATATTACTTGTGTCCCTCAAAAAAGGTATCAATAATTTTTAGTACAATCTATTTATTATCTTCGTACCATTATCGTACAACCTCAACCTTAAAATACAATGAACAAAGGAATTATCGCTTTGGCATTTGGCGGACTTGCCATCGGAATGACCGAATTCACGATGATGGGTATCCTGCCTGATATTGCCAAAGATCTTCATATCGAAATCCCTACCGCGGCCCACCTGATTGCACTCTACGCACTGGGTGTTGTTGTAGGTGCCCCCACATTAGTGCTATTTACAGGAAAATATCCTCCAAAGAAGGTATTACTCTTTTTAATGCTGCTCTTTTTTATCTTCAACGGCCTCTTCAGTATTGCACCAGGACAGTTTTTGATCAGTCTCTCCCGTTTTATGGCTGGACTTCCGCATGGTGCATTTTTTGGTGTTGGATCTGTTGTTGCAGCTCGATTGGCTCCGAAAGGAAAAGAAGCACAGGCAATTTCCATTATGTTTACGGGAATGACGATTGCCAATCTAGCCGGTGTACCATTGGGCACCTATCTCGGTCATCATTATTCATGGCGTTTAACGTATGGTATCATCAGTATATTGGGATTAATCACTTTTGCAGCAATTTATGCTTGGATGCCCAAAATTGAAGCCGCCAAAGGGAATAATATCTTTAGCCAGCTAAACTTCTTCAATAAAAAAATTGCCTGGTTATTAATGGCTATTATCGCCATCGGTACTGGTGGACTTTTCGCATGGATCAGTTATATCGCACCATTAGTGACCAATGTATCGGGCATCGCCCCTGATCGCGTACCGCTAATTATGATCCTGATTGGTGTTGGTATGTTTTTCGGAAATCTTATTGGCGGAAAATTGGCCGACACGATTTCACCGACCAAAGCAGCTATTGCGAGTTTTTCAGCAATGGCGCTATGCCTTGTGATGGTCTACTTTATATCGCCACTAGGCTGGACAGCTTACCCTTTGGCCTTTATTACGGGACTGGTATCTTTCACTATTGGTTCACCGACACAACTGATGTTGATCCGCGCTTCAAAAGAAGCGGCGACATTGGCCGCAGCAGGTGGTCAGGCAGCCTTTAACCTCGGGAATACCTTAGGTGCATTTCTTGGCGGGATTCCAATAACATGGGGGTTAGCTTACAATACACCTTCGCTCGTTGGCGTGGGCATGGCAAGCATTGGTGCACTCCTCACCCTACTATACTTAAGAGTCTACGACAATAAAAGTCATTAAAAATAGAATACCCCAATGGCGCGAACCAGTTATATCAGTGTACTACGTATTGTTGCGATACTGCTCGTTATCTTGATCCATTCCTCTTCGGGTTATCTGAACAGCAATGAATTTCAGTCATTCGACTGGAATTACGCCAATTGGCTCAACAGCTTTTCACGCTTTGCAGTGCCTCTGTTTGTCATTATTTCAGGCGCCCTGCTGCTACAGAAAGACGAAAGCACGGGACAGTTTTATCGAAAACGTCTGTTAAAAATTGTCCCGCCCTTTCTTTTTTGGACGATCGTCTATCTTCTTTATTATTTTATTCGGTACATTGATTTTGACTACATTGGTTTTCCACAAGTTATTAACATTGTGTTAATTCGCTTAAAGTCAGGAACGAATGCACACCTATGGTATCTATATATGATACTTGGGCTCTACCTTGCGGTTCCTTTCATACGCAAAATTGTGGGCAACTGCAGTAAGAGAGAGCTTGAGATCTTCTTAGGATTGTGGTTTGCAGCATTATTTTTTACAAATAAATGGTTCAATAGTTACCTACCTAATTTTGACCTGACCTTTTTCTCGGGTTATGCAGGCTACCTGGTCTTGGGCCATTACTTGCGCAACTATCCCATTCAGATGGGAAAATTGCCGAGTTCTACATTTTTTCTGATCTGCTGTTTAATTACAGCTTCGGGGACATATTATTTAAGTGTGTCACGAGGGGAATTTGATCCGACACTTTACAACTATCTTTCGCCCAACATCGCATTGAGTGCAGGCTTTTTATTCATCTTCGTTCAAGGTCTTAAACTCCCAGAACATCTCAACGCATTCTGGGAATTTATCGACATCCACAGCTTTGGCATTTACCTATGCCATATTTTGCTGCTTAATTATATCCATCCTTTGCTTCCATTATCCACTTTGTGGAAAATACCGGCTGCAACGGTGCTCACTCTACTGACAAGTGCTGTGCTTACCTATTTATTACGAAAAATTCCGTGGGGTAAATATGTCAGCGGCTAATTGAACGAGCAGGGTCGTGTTTTATTTTACTATTTCTCTCCTTCAACCTTATTATACACATAGAGATGTGCATTCGGTCCTTCGATCTGATGACCTTCCTGATCCAGTCCGATCAATTTATTTTCGCCCACTTTCAGCTTCATATTTGTTTCCTTTCCTGTGAGATGAACAACAGATCCGTTGTCGTGCCACATGACTTTACCACTGTCTTCGATCTTGGTATTTTTATTAATATATTCACTCACTATAGCGAAAGTATTGTCATTTTTTAAGGTAATATTTGTTTTGATCCCTTCACAATCGGCACAGGGAATAGTAGCTTCATAAGTACCGGCCCAATCCAGTGAATTCTGCGATGTATGGGCCGTATCCACTGCCGCTGTCTCGTGTGCAGAAGAATCTGTGGCCGTATGTTGACTATTTTTTGAAGTTTGATTACATGCGCTTAGCGAAATCGCTGCTAAGCAAGAAAATAATACGGATAGTTTCATATCTGTTGTTTTTTTGATGTTAAACCTCCTATAGCAAGCAATTTCAGCGCCAATAAATGTCAGTTGCTGGAACTTGTCTTATTTAGGAAAATAAAAAAGGCTTCTTGAAGAAGCCTTTCTATTGTAAATAACTGAATTGTTTACAGTTCAAATAATCTATTGGCTACCGCAAGGGCGATAGTGCATAAAATCCTATTCAGATTAGAATGGTAGATCATCATCATCTGATGAACCAGCCAAATCTACAGGAGCAGGCATATCTGCGTAACCTGGAGAAGATGGTGCTGGAGCAGCATTACCCAATTTTGTTACACGCCATGCGACCAATGAATTGAAATAAGTTGTTACGCCATCTTTATTAGTCCAAGGACGACCACGAAGATTAAAAGATACTTCTACCTCTTCACCAATTGCTAGGTTATCAAAAATTGACGTTCTGTCTTGAGTTGATTCAAAACGGATATACTCAACAAATTGTGGGTTTTCGGCATAAGCTACAATCATATCGCGTTTTTTGAATGATTCTGTCACTTGTTGTGTCGCTCCTATCTCGTGTACTTTTCCTCTAATTTCCATAATCAAAAAAATAAATATTAAAGCGTAAAATTAAGCAATTTTTGAGGAAGAGTTTAATTAACTTTGTACAAAATATGATGGAAGTTTTCAACACCCCCAATAAAGTTATTATAACGTGCAATAAGCGCTTATCTCCTTATTTGCAACAGGAAGTTAAAGAGTTAGGTTTTGACATTGTCAGAGCATTTCCCACTGGAGTAGAATTAAAGGTCAGTATAAATGATACGATCAAACTCAATCTGAACCTACGTACAGCCTCTCAGATTCTGTACTCGTTAAAGGAGTTTACAGCCAATAATCCGACGGAACTCTATGAAGAATTGAGTAAGATCGCCTGGGAAGAACTTATTCAATTTGACGGATATTTCTCTGTCAGTTCCAATGTAGACAATGAGACGATCAGTACACCTCTATTTGCAAATGTAAAGGTTAAAGATGCGATCGTGGATCGTATCAAAGAAAAAAAGGGCATGCGCCCTAATTCAGGTCCTGAGAATAATAAAGCAGTGGTACATTTGTACTGGAAAGATGATCGTGCTGAAATTTTTCTAGACACCTCGGGTGAGACCCTAGCGAAACACGGCTATCGGAAGATCCCTGGAAAAGCACCGATGTTGGAAGCTCTTGCTGCTTCAACAATTATCGCATCCAAGTGGGATGGCAATTCTCCTTTTGTGAACCCGATGTGCGGTTCCGGAACTTTGGCTATTGAGGCCGCTCTGATTGCAACAAACAGAAAACCTGGGTTACTACGCATGAACTACTCATTTATGCATTTCATTGGTTATGATGAAACTGTTTTCTTCCAGGAGCGCAGACTACTTAAAGATCAGATCAATAAAAAAGCTACTCCACAAATTATCGCAAGTGATATTTCGGAAGAGGCGATCAATGTTTCCAAGATGAATGCCAGAACTGCTGGTGTGGAGCAATTAATTTCATTTGAAGTATGCGATTTTGCAGAAACACACGTTCCTAAAGAAGGCGGAGTCATTTTATTCAATCCTGAATACGGTGAACGTCTGGGCACGCACAGCAAACTAGAAATTACCTACAAGCGCATGGGGGATTTCATGAAACAGGAATGCAAAGGTTATAGAGGCTATATATTTACAGGAAATCCAGATCTGGCAAAGAAAATCGGGTTACGTGCGTCCCGACGTATAGAATTTTATAATGGTAAATTAGATTGTAGATTATTAGAATACGAATTATACGAGGGTACTCGCGAAAAAACAAAAGTATTGTATGAATAACATTATTGAGCGCACAGTAGCATTTGTGCAAGATCGATTGAAATTTGCAGAAGCAGGCCACGATTGGTCGCATATTCAACGCGTATGGAACAATACGAAGTTAATTTTAGAAGATGAAGAAGCAGATGTTATGGTCTGTGAATTGGCAGCTTTATTACATGACATCGCTGACAGTAAATTCCATGATGGCGACGAAACAATAGGCCCTCGTGTTGCCGGAGAGTTTTTGGCAAGTCTAGAAATTTCGCCTGAGGTCATTGACCATGTCAAGAAGATCATCTTCAACATGTCTTTCAAAGCAAGTCTGGGTGAAGTGTCATTCCACTCAAAAGAGATGGAAATCGTGCAAGATGCTGATCGCCTGGATGCTATCGGTGCAATAGGTATTGCTCGCGCGTTTAGCTTTGGGGGTAATAAAGGCCGTGAGATGTATAATCCTAACATTCCTGTTCAGGAATATAAGGATAAGGAAGCGTACAAACATTCGGAAGCTCCTACAATCAATCACTTCTACGAAAAGCTATTATTGTTAAAGAATAAGATGAATACAGAGGCTGCGAAAAAAATCGCAACACATCGTCATGACTATATGCTCAGCTTCCTAGATGAGTTCATGGCTGAATGGAATGGTAAAAAATAAATTACACTTAACAATTCCTAAATATAAAAGTGGTACTTTAGATCTTGTACATCGAGATAAAAAGTACCACTTTTTTTGTCCTATGTAAAATCAGCTTTTAAACAGATTTGTAAGAAATGATCCTGTCATTAGGGGTCGATTTTTTACCATAAACATCTTAATCGGTAATAATAAATGCCCAAAAAGAGAAATAGAATAGGAATAAATCAACGAGTGAAACGTGCAAATTATGCCGTTGAAAACAAACACTCATACATAATTATCACATGAAAAAACATATTTTTAGCTGTCTGACACTAGCCATGGTGATTTCATCTTCGGCATTATTTGCACAAACTAAGGCCATTGCACATCGTGGCGTATGGAAAAACAGCCATCTTCCACAAAATTCCCTTGCTTCTTTAACAGCAGCCCACGACCTTAAGCTCTTCGGATCCGAATTTGATGTTCATTTGACCAAAGACAATATTCTTGTAGTCAACCATGATAATGATTTCTATGGTATCGATATTGCCACAGCAACGTACAAGGAGCTCTTAGAAAAGAAGCATCCTAACGGTGAATCTATTCCCACGCTGGAAGAATACCTTAAAGCTGGAAAAAAATTGAAGGGTTTACGTCTTATCCTTGAATTGAAAATCAATAAACTCGGCGTAGAGCGTACACTTGAAGCGACAACAAAAACGGTGGAAATGGTTAAAAACTTGAAAGCGGAGAAAGTCACTGATTATATCTCCTTCAGCTTTGAGGCTTGTCAAAAAATTCACGAACTGGCTCCTAAGGCCAATATCCAATACCTTACAGGAGATAAATCTCCTTCAGATGTGAAAGCTGCTGGAATCAATGGGGTGGATTATCACTTTTCAGTCTTTAAAAAGAATGCGACATGGCTGAAAGATGCGCATCAACTTGGCATGAAAGTGAACGCATGGACAGTAAACACAGAAGAAGAAATGACAAATCTAATCGATCAGAAAATTGATTTTATTACTACTGATGAGCCTGAGTTGTTGCTCCGTGTATTAAAGAAATAAGGACAAGCCGAGTGAACGAGCTCATTTATAGCGATGAGGCTAAACACTATACCCCCGGAGGCAGCATGAATGCCTTTAATAAAGAATAAATGATCAACAATAATTTAAATAGATGAAAAAAAGTCTTTTTCTCGTTATAGCACTATGTTTATCCTTCTTGTCCTATGGACAGGAATTTATTGCCGCCAGCTATAATATTCGCCAAAGAAATACCGTGGATGTCGACAATATGTGGAATGACCGGAAAGTTCCACTTACCAATCTGATTAAATATCATGGCTTTGATATTTTTGGTATCCAGGAAGGTTTCTTTGACCAGGTTCAAGATCTCAAAAAACTCCTACCTGGATTTGATTACGTGGGTGTTGGCCGCGACGATGGCGCGCAAGAGGGCGAGCACTCTGCGATTTATTACAATACCAATCGGTTCAAGGCGATAAAGAGTGGTACTTTTTGGCTCTCAGCAACAGATACCGAGCACCCAAACAAGGGCTGGGATGCAGCCTTACCACGGATCTGTACCTGGGGTATTTTTGAAGACAAGGCTAACAAAAAACGCTTTATCTTTATGAATACACATTTTGACCATATCGGTCGTACAGCACGTACCGAAAGTTCAAAATTGATTCTGGCAAAAGCAAAAGAGTTTGCCAAAGACCTTCCATTAATTTTAACAGGCGACTTCAATGTCGATGAAAAGGATGATGCGTATTTCACCTTAGCCAATAGCAAAGTGGTCACTGATGTACATGAATTGGCAACATTTAAATATGAGCCCAATTCTTCTTTCAATGGCTGGGGCAAAAGCATTAGACCAACAGGCCGCATAGACCATATTTTTATCACCAAACCTTTCCAAGTAAAAAAATATGGTATCCTGACGGACACATACATGAATAAATTTCCATCGGATCACTTTCCAGTCGCAACGACACTCTCCTGGAAATAATATCTTGTTAATAACAACAACCCTATAACACAAGCAGCAGGTTCACTTAGAATCTGCTGTTTTAATTTTATGGGATAGCTTTTTATTTATACCGCATCAGGGATAGCGATTCAGCACAATGTAGCGCATCTGCTACGATTCTTGACAATAGCTATGCTTCGTAGCAATTGCTTTAAACTTTCACATAAATTAACAGTCGATATGTTTAATTTTGACAGCAAAACAATAACATGATGAAATTTCCACTATTATATTGTACACTATTTGTCTCAGGACTACTTTACTCCAATGCAAGTGAAGCGCAGATTTTTAAGAAAATCAGTGAAACATTGACAAAAGCAAGTCAGGGCCAGACGGACAGTACTAAAACGACCACAGCATCAAATACTAAAGCAACAGCATCAAAATCAAATACCTTGACGTCTTTATCCAACAAAGATGCTTCATTGGGGATCAAACAGGCTTTAAGCAATGGTTTAAATCTGAGTATCGAATCTTTAGCCAAGAAGGATGGTTTTTTGGGTGATGCGGCAGTAAAGATTTTGATGCCTGCCGAAGCACAGAAAGTAGAAAAAACACTTCGTGCTGTTGGTATGGGAAAATTATGCGATCAGTTTATACAGAGCATGAACAGAGCTGCTGAGGGAGCCGTTAAAGAGGCGGCCCCCGTATTTGTCAATGCACTTTCAAAGATGACAATTACAGATGCGACCAATATTCTTCTAGGCAGCAAAGAAGACGCCGCGACAACGTTTTTTAAAACAAATACATCGACAGAATTAACGAACAAATTTAGTCCAGTTATCAAATCTGCCATGGGTACAAACAATGTGGACCAGTATTGGACACAATTGACCTCAGCTTACAACAACCTCCCTTTAGGCAATAAAGTGGAGACAAATCTTACTGCATACGTTACGCAGAAAGCAATAGACGGTCTTTTCATCAAAGTTGCCGACCAGGAGTCAAAAATTAGACAGAACATAGGCGGCAGTAGAAATACCAATATTTTACAGAAAGTATTTGGTTACGCAGACGAAAAGAAATAGAGAACGATACACTTAAAAAAGGACCTGTCAACGATTTGATAGGTCTTTTTTTTAATGTGGGATCATCCAAAATTTCTGTTCACATATCTATGGGTAAAACTTTACTGTTCAAAAGCGCTACAGCACATTCTATGTAGCAATAAATTATAGATAACCATAAATTCCTTCTAGCGGGAATTAGGATCCTATCCGCTCCGATTAGTTTCAGTTTCAGTTATTGCCCGTTTGTTCACAAAAACAGTCAAGCAAATATATTAAGAGCAAATTGTTTGTAAATGCAACCAAATTAAATTGCAAATAAAAAGCAATTTATCTAAGTTTGACCACCCTTATCACATTAGGGCTATTAGAAAATGAGCACATTTGAGATCAACAACATAAGTGATTTTTCGGTATCCGAAAGATTTCAACGTTATGTACAGATTGACACACAATCTGATGCAAATTCACCAACATGTCCTTCTACAGAAAAGCAAAAGAACCTTGGAAAGTTACTTGTAACAGAGTTGCTGGCATTGGGTATTGCAGACGCGGCAATGGATGAAAATGGATATATCTATGCAACTATTCCATCTAATACCACAAAGCAAGTTCCTGTTATCTGTTTCTGTTCTCATATGGATACATCTCCAGACTCTTCTGGAAAAGATGTTAAACCACTGGTTCATTCTAACTATCAGGGCCAGGATCTCGTGCTCCCTGACGACAAGAGTATTATCATCAAATATGCCGAACATCCCGATCTAGCCAATCAAATTGGCAATGATATCATTACAGCAAGTGGCACCACTTTACTCGGTGCAGATGACAAAGCCGGTGTAGCGGAAATCATGGATGCTGCTCGTCTATTAATGAAACACCCTGAAATCAAACATGGTGATATCAAAATTCTTTTTACGCCAGATGAGGAGATTGGCCGAGGCGTTGATAAAGCAGATTTAAAACGTTTAGCAGCAGATTTCGCTTATACCATGGATGGTGAAAGAGCCGGAACCATCGAAGATGAAACATTTTCCGCAGATGGAGCTACATTAACTATTCATGGCGTATCGGTGCATCCAGGTTTTGCTAAAGGGAAGATGCAAAGCGCCATCAAAATCGCCAGTGCAGTAATTGATGCGCTACCGAAAGATCGACTTTCACCTGAAAGTACGAATAAAAAAGATGGTTTTGTACATCCTGTTCATATCAGTGGATCTGTGGAAAAAGCAGAAATTCAATTTATTGTACGTGATCACGTTACGGCGAATCTCAAGAAACATGAAGATGAACTGGAGGGTATTGCAAAATCAATCGTTGAACAATATCCAAACTGTACCTATACTTTTGTTGTAAAAGAACAATACCGTAATATGAAAGAAGTGCTGGATCAGCATCCTGAAATTATGGAAATCGGCATGGAGGCAATCAACCGAGCAGGAATGGTGGCCGAAAGAAGAAGTATCCGCGGCGGAACAGATGGATCCCGTCTTTCGTTTATGGGACTACCTTGTCCAAATATTTTTGCCGGAGGGCATGCTTTCCATGGAAAGCAAGAGTGGGTAGCTGTACAAGATATGGAAAAAGCCGTCAAAACAATTTTGCATGTTGTATCTTTATGGGAAGAAAAAGCATAAAGGAAAAATAAATTATAATGAAAAACGACGTATTAAAAGCAATACACTACAGAAGATCAGTATTTCAAGCTTCCTTTACTGAAGAAGAAGTCAGTAAAGAAGATATCTTGAGTATCTTGGAAGCTGCCAATGCTGCTCCAACACATAAAAGAACACAACCTTGGCGTTTTGTCATCTTCCGCAAGGAGGGATTGGAACGTTTGGGTACTGAGTTGTCACGTATTTACAAATCGGTAACACCCGCAGAGAAATATGCTGAAGCAACAGAAATAACAATGGGCAAAAAAGCAACACAGTCAAACGTTGCGATCGCTATTGTTGTCAATTATACCGGTGAAGTTCCTGAATGGGAAGAATTGGCCTGTACAGCTGCAGCAGTCGAAAACATGTGGTTAGCCGCACACTCGCTAAACATTGGTGGATACTGGGCGACTCCCGGTTTAATCAATCACTTGGGTGGTTTCTTAAATCTCGAAGAAAATCAAAAATGTATTGGTCTATTCTACTTAGGACACCATCAAACTGAGGCGCGCGAACCTATACGCACACCTATTGCAGATAAAATTCGTTGGGAAGAATAAATCTTCTCAACTTTATAATAAACAGCGAGCGGCTTAGAGGAATCTGAGCCGCTCGCCGTTTATTAGGTTAATTAATTATGCTTGATGGACCATCAAAACCCATTTTTATTAAATATTTAATAATGAGACCTTAACCATTTAACAATCTTGTAGGGATAATTTCGCAACATACTTGTGACAAACGCTAATCAACTAAAAAGTGAAATTATTATGCAAAGAAACATCGTTTGGTTAATGGTATTAACCATTATTACATTTTTCCAAATTCCAACTAACAGTTGGGCTCAGGGTACCGAAGCCACTATTACAGGTCGGATCATAGACATCAATGGGCCAGTAAAAGGAACATCTGTATCGGTCAGAAATGAATCAACAGGGTTTAGACAAACGACACTGACCAACCAAAATGGTGTCTACACCTTTCAACAATTACCTTTGGGCTCGCCATACAGCATCACAGTAAACCATGTTGGCTATGGAGAACAAAAAAAGACCGACTATAAATTGAGTTATGGTGACGAACTCAATGTGGATTTCACCTTATCATCAGCTGAAAATAAATTGGATGAAGTTATCGTTCAGGGAACTGCGGCTGACCTAAAAAATAAGATCAAGACATTGGGTGCATCTACAGCCATTACGGCCAATGACCTCAAAAAAATGCCTGTAAATGGACGTAATTTCTCCTCTCTGATTGATTTATCGCCTGTCAGTAGTGGTACGAATCTAGCTGGACAACGCGCTTCATCGACCAATTTTACGGTAGACGGAATGAATTCGCGCAGCACAGTAGCAGGTGGAAATAGCGGCGGAGCGTATTCAATCTCCATGGAAGCCATTCGAGAGTTCAAAGTAGTGACCAATGACTACGATGTCACATTCGGTCGCAGCGGTGGGGGCAGCATTACCACCGTAACCAAATCAGGTACAAATACCTTAACTGGAAGTGCATTTACTTTTGCCCGGGCAGGTTGGCTTTCGAGTAAATATAACCTCAATGGAACAGCACGAAAACAAAAATTCTCCACCTATCAATATGGTTTCTCACTTGGAGGTCCAATCATTAAGGATAAAGCCCACTTCTTTGTGACTTGGGATCGTCAAATGGACACCCGTCCTCTCCAGATCGCAGATATTCAAACAACGGAGGATATTGCACGTTACAAAGTAACGCAGGCTACTTTAGATGAGTTTACCCGCATTGCTGTAGGAAAATATGGCGCAAGTGCGGATCATCTGTTTGGTTCCTTTGACAAGAAGAAAAAGACCGACGCGGCCTTTGCCCGCATTGATTGGCAATTGAACGATAAGAACCTATTGACTATTCGGAACAACTTTGTATACGATATGGACAATCAGCAAGAAGGGGATAATACAGGTATCAATGCTTTTGAATCCTACACCAACAGAAGATACATCAACAACAGTCTAATGGCCTCCCTGCGTACGTCTATCAGTTCCAAATTGACGAACGATTTGAAGGTGCAACATTTCTATGAGCGTTCTGAAGCACAGCACAATGTAGCTGGATTTGATCAGTCACACAGTATTCCTCGTGCGATCGTTGAATCCGTCCAATCCGTAGACGGTACAAATAAATATACCAATTCAATACAACTTGGAGGTCAGCGCTTTGCGCCAGAATGGTTCAATGGAAATATGTTACAACTGGTCAATAACCTATATTATAATACAGATAAAATCAAATATACATTTGGTGCAGATATCATGTATACCAACATGGATTTCCGCTATGGTAGTGAAATGAATGGCCGTTTCTATTTTACAGGTTTGCAAAATTTCGACAACCTGACTCCTTATCGCTATGCGCGCGATGTGTATATGACTGACAAGGAGAACACCTTGGTCAACAATCTAGCTGTAGGTATTTACGGGCAGATGGAAGCTAAAATCGCTAGAGGTCTTGAGGTTGTCGGCGGCCTACGTCTGGACAACACGAAATACCTAAAGAAGGCTACATTCAACCAAACAGTCTATGACGAACTGGGCCTTTCAACCGACAATGGGATCAACACTTTTCAGATACAGCCTCGCGTGCAGTTCAACTGGGATATCAATGAAGAAAAGAAAAATATCATCCGTTTTGGCGCTGGTATATTCGGTTCGGCCCTCAACCCCTACTCTATGTTAAATAATATGTTGTTTGATGGTTCACGCATTGCCGGTGTAGATATTACTGACCCGACTTTAATTCCCAAACCAAATTTTGCAGGATATCGCAAGGATCCCGATACAGCCCCGGGACGTGAATTGTTGGACAACCCAAAGATCGAAAAATTGGTCACCATCAATACCAATAGCAAGGATGTGAAAGTGCCAACTGTATATAAAGCCAATATTTCCATCAATCACTTTTTCACACCTTCGCTACGCATCGGTTTAAGCGCTTACGGAACCTGGGGACGCAACAATTATATGTATGTAGATCGTAACATGGTGGAGGATCCTTATTTTAGGTTGACTGCCGAAGGTAACCGTGGGGTGTATGTTCCGGCATCGAGCATCAACACGACAAATGGTGCCGCCAACTGGACCAATAGCCGTAAAACAAAACAAATAGGCCGCGTACTGGAAATGAACAGTGAGGGAAAAAACAATTCTTATACGGTTGTACTGGACGGAACTTATCGCTATTATAAAGACGGTCAGATCACCGTATCTTACACCTGGAACGACACAAAAGACAATACCTCCTATAACGGTAACGTAGCAAACTCGGCTACCCTTTCTCTGATGGTCAAAGATGATCCACGCGACTTGAGTACGATGACGTATTCGGACAATCAATTCCGCCATAAAGTTGTTTTTTATGGTACTATGCCATCGCTATGGGGGGTATCTATGGGTTTACGTTTTAGCGGAATTGCAGGAACACGCTATTCCCTAGCGGTTAATGGGAATGTTAATGGCGATTTTGTAAATTCCAACGATCTTGCCTTCGTTTACGATCCCAACAACAAAAACACCCCCGATTACATCAAAACCGGCATTCAAGCTATTTTGGATGATCCAAATGCAGAGCAGAGCATTAAAAAATACATCAATGGAAACCTCGACCGCATCGCTGAACGTAACGGTGGTATCAACGGTTTTTACGGCGTATTTGACTTGCACTTGGCCAAAAATCTAAAAGTTTACAAGAAACATGGCATTGAAGCTTCGATAGACATTTTCAATGTAGCCAACCTTTTGAAAAAAACTTGGGGTGTAGGACACAATCTGGGTAAACAAAATCTATATGCCATCAAAAGCTTTGATGCCGCGAATCAACAATATGTTTATAATATGAGTTCAGGCGTTGGCGTATCTAACTTAAATGGTAATCCTTATCAGGTACAGTTGGGTCTGAGATATGCATTTTAAGTAATTCAGACCATATAAAAAAAGCAGCGAGCCATTTTCTCTGAAAGAAATGGCTCGCTGCGTTTTATCGGATCTCGTCTATTTTTTCTCAATACCAAAACAATGTGGTGGTTTAATTACAGTTAACTGTGCCGAGTTCTTTTCCTCTTTGACGGGAAATACAATCTTCAGACGCCCTTTTGTTCCCTGCCATTTTGGCCCAACCTGTAGAAGTCGAACCGCTTCATCAAAGAGCGACTGATCCGGTTGTCCTTCGGCACTAATATGGGTAGGCACTCCATTATTGCCAATCGTAAAATTGACAATAATTTCGCCACCACCTGCAGACATAACGGACTCCTGATTGAGGTACTGTTCAAAAGTTTTCCAGCCTTCACGGGGTCTTGCATCACCTCCGTCCAACAAAGGTTCAACAGATACCCTATTTTCAGGCTCACTCAACTCTACATCTGTCCTGCGCTCTGCCTTACCGCTAAAGTGTTTAAAATAAAGTAGAGCCAATAAAGTAACAAAAAGTACCCCCGCAGTAGCACCGATCGCCAAACGCTGCCAAGTAAAATACTGGGCATGCCTTGTCGCGATTGTATCTTCGACACGTCGATTAAGACGTTGCTGCAACAGGCTCAATTGCCGAGCATCCACACCATTTTGCAATCGGTAACCATCGATAGCATCTTGTAAAAAAGGATCGTCCAATGCCTCACGCTCCAATTGAAACATCTCTTCTTTACTCATCAAACCATGGATATAATTATGGATCCGTGATAATTGATAATTATTTTCCATTTTCTTTCCTTTCCATGCAGATTTTTAAATTGCGCTTTCCGTTCTGAATAGCACTCTTGACCTTATTCAAATCATATCCGGTCAAATCTGCAATATCTTTATAACATTTTTGCTCGAGATAAAACAAACGTACGCATTCTTCTTGCTCGCGGTTTAAAGTTTGCATACAGCCTTCCAATTTCTCAAAGTCTTTTTCTTCCCATTTGACTTCACTGGTATCATTTAGCTTTTGTTCGCTTTCAAACAAATTGTCTTCAATATCAACCTGCGTTGTACGCTTATCTTTACGTAATTGCATAAGGCAATAATTCTTGCTGTAAACGTGCAGCCAACTCTTAAAATTATCGACTTCATATTGACGCAGCTTCTGAATAAGTTCTTCAAATATCTGCATGACCGCATCCTGACTACGATCGGGATCTTGTAAGTATTTGAAGCACACACCATAAAGCAAAGACATATAGGGTGAATATAATTTCCCCAGTGTAGACAAGTCACCGCTTGTTTTATAGTGTTGTAAAAGCTCTTTTTCGTTCATGCGCAAATCATTCACCTTAATGATGATTTAATATACAAATTTCCATATATAAAAAAAGAAGCTATTGAAAATTACCGAAAAAACAAAAACCGTCCCCATGATGAAATGGAGACGGTCGATAAGAATATAATATGAATTACGGATTTAATTTCCTTGTTTCCAATTGTATCGCAGTGTAACGCCATAAGTCCTTGGATCAGCAACTACACCTGCGTATTGCCCATAACTTCCAGGTGCCGCCAGCAACTGCTCGTAGTAATCTTTATTTGTTAGATTTCTACTCCACACAAACACCGAAATACCATTTGATCCTCTAAATCCAAGTCTTGCGTTCAATACCGAATAGGCATCAATGTTTAGGTATTGGGATGGAGAGGAACTGGAGGAGAATTTAGAACGATGGAATAGGTCTGCGCCTAAAAAGTAAGATCCATTAATTCCGATCAGCTTACCGCTTTTATTCGCTTCGCCACCCAGCGACCAAGACCATTTGGAAACACCAGGAAGAACGCCGCCAGAGATATCTTTAAAAGCCTGAGCTCCGCCAACCTCTTCTAAAGGGACTGGTGCATTGGTAAATTTGACATATTTGGCATCTGTATAGGCTAGCGCTCCATTCAATCGGAGAAAATGTCCGATGTTGATGTTTCCATCCAATTCAACACCCTTTACACGCACCTTTTCGGCATTGGCCAGATAACCACGGTTCACCCCTGGTTCAGGCGTCTGCACTTGGGTCTGATAGTCTTTGATATCCGTTTGGTAGACGGTCAGATTGAGGAGTGAATTGCGTGTGGGATTTGTTTTCACACCAATCTCCTTATGACGGACAGCTTCAGGTTTTACTTCGGCGAGATCCAGCAACACTGCTCCATTAGCTGTCGGCAATCCACCGACGTTGATACCGACGGGTTTATAGCTGATGGAATACGTTGCGTAAGCATTTATCTTCGGGTTGAAGCGATATCTTGCCGAAAGCTGACCAGAGAAATTGTCTGCATCCGCATTGACATCAAAAGTCTGATTGGTATATACACCGTTCTTTAAAGCAAGCAGTGCGGGGTCTGAGGTCTGCAAACCACCATAGGTCTGCCTATCGTAGTTAGCCACCTTTTTATCATAATTGTAGCGCAACCCTGGGAGGATATGTAATTTTGGAGTCACAGCCCAATCAATCTGTGTATAGGCTGCCAAACTTGTGCTCTTAATCTCGTAAACGGTCTTGATTCCAAAATTGTCAAATAATCCCGGTGTTTGCCATAAAGCACTCGTCGAGCTTTTTTGAAAACGCCAAAAGGCAGATCCCGTTTCTTCGGTATGTACAGGATCTGTACCGAGATCCTGCCACAGACCAAATAACCCAACAACGCCGCTGACCTTTTCACTGATTTTTCCAGAGTATCTAAATTCCTGTGACCATTGATTATGGACGGAATTACCTGCTGAAACCGTGTATACCGGAAGTCCCAAGTAATCGCGGTCATTGAGCGGAACCCATGTCCATGTCCGCCATGCAGAAGTAGAAGTCAGTGTCCCTTCACCAATCTTAATATCGGCATTCAACGCCACACCGCCCAATTTATTATCAGCTTTAGACTGTGTATCCAGATCTATCTTCCGTTCGAAAGCACTTTTATACGGGAGTTCGTAACCGAGATCCTTGATAATTGCATCGAACTGTCTATAGTCTGCACGCTGTGTCTTTACGACTCCTGCAACAGCCCAACCATAGCCATCTGGTTTCTGTGAAGATACATCACCGGAAAGCACCAGTTTGATATTTTCAGTTGGGGTAAAAAGCAATTGCCCTCTAAAGCCAAGGTTGTTAATATCATTAATCTTTCTATTGGTATGTACATTGAACAGATTGCCATCGCGCTGTGTTCCTGAAAAGGAAGCTCTTGCGGCTAGGTTTTTAGCTAGAGGTCCGGATATGGAAGTTTTTGCCTGAATAAACCCCTGGTTCCCGTAACTCACTTCTACATTAGCCTCGGGTGTAAATTGAGGCAGACGTGAGGTGATATTGAAAGCTCCCGCAGTTGTATTTTTTCCAAAGAGGGTACCTTGCGGTCCACGCAGTACCTCTATCTGGTCGATATCAATGAAGTCAAGCCAAGTTGCAGCAGGACGGGCAATATATACGCCATCAAGATAAAATCCGACTCCAGGATCAATACCATCGTTGGTGAGGCCATAAGTTGAGCCCAGTCCCCGGATATTAAGCGTCGTATTACGTGCATTCGATGCATATAATTGAACTGTAGGTACAAGCTCTTTTAGTCGATTGACATTAAATGCCCCTGCATCCTCCAATGCAGCGCCACGAATAATCGATACGGGAATCGGAACATCCTGTAACTGTTCCTTACGACGGCGTGCAGTGACCACTACTTGATCCAATGCTTCCAATCGTGGTGTAAGTTCAATCACTGCCGGAGAATGATCTACCACGATGTGACGGGTTTGATAACCAACAATGGATACAATCAATGAAAATGGCAATTTCTGTCCAGTGACAAACTGGAAAACTCCTTTACTGTCGGTTTTCACCTGGTGTGTAACGGCCTCCAACTGAACCGTTACACCTTGCAGGGGCTCTTTTGTTACGGCGTCAATTACGGTACCTGTTAACGAGGCATTTATAATAGGTTTAGGGTTTTCTACTTGCGCGTAGGTATGGTAAGAACCTGTTAAAAGCAAGCTAAAAATGACGCTAATTCGAAAAATAGCATTTTTTTTCATAAATTTATTCAGTTTAATGGTGAATCTAAAACAAGTGCCAACGCCAATCGATACTTGCTTCATTGTTAAAACTTTGCGAAAGGGAAGCCTCGGCTTCCCTTTTCTAATATAAGAGAGTGTAAGAGAGAAATTTTAACAACACATTCGTTCCCGATAAATTTTCAGGGTCACTAGAGATGCTTCTACCGAAGCAACCAATAAACTTGTTTTTGAAGAGTAATTTTGTTTCATTCTTTTTATCTTGTTATTTTCTTTTATTTCCTGCTGCATAAACGAATCAGTATATGCACCTATCAAGCGGCAATTTCAAACAACTTTAATCACATGTCTTTTTTATAAAATCAATTTCATGGCTAGTTCGATTTATAATCAAGTCAGTCCTTTTTGCTCGCCTTCCTATTTACCTGTAAATCAGATAACGATACAAATATATAAATATTTTTTAAAAGACTACTAATTTGATAGATTTAATGATATTTTTTTTTAAAAACCTCCATTAAACCTTAATTTTAAGACACTTAAAGCAAATAAAAAGCGCTTCGAATTTCTTTCAGCATGAAAAAACCACGAAGGCAATTATCCTACACACCAACAATCCAGCGAAAATCAAGAAGCACTCGATTTTATAAAAAACGAAGATCTGTGCTATGAACCAGAAAAAAATCGCCACTCATAATCCCTTGATGAAAAAGCATAAAAAAGGCCATCCCTGTTGGATAGCCATTTATACAATCATATTTACCGATCTGTTTCAGATCATAACACTTCCATTCTTAGCGGAATAACACCAGTGCAATCAATAAAGTAATGATAACATTAAAAGTCTGAGCAATCAAAAAAGCATATAAAGGCTTCTTATTATCTTGTACAAAAAGGTCTTTAAAGTTTGTTTCCAGACCGATTGATGTAAATGCTAAAGTAAACCAGAGGCCCTGTAAGTTTTTCAAACTTCCTTTGACCGCATCTATCTTCTCAGGAGATATCACGAATGAAAATAGCAACGATGCAAATACAAATCCCAATACAAACTTCGGGAAACGTTCCCATATAATTTTCAATGTCGGTTTATCGCGTTTGGTTTCATCATCAACAGATTTAGCATAAGTCCAATAAATACTAATGGCAAAAGCAGCCAGCCCCAACAATACATTTTGGGAGAACTTCACAATGGTACTGATCTTCAACGCCTCTTCACCGACCAAGGAGCCAGAAGCTACGACTGCTCCCGTTGTATCAATACTTCCTCCAAGCCAAGCGCCTGTAACTTCTTGCGACAAGCCCATCCACTCCGCCATATAGGGCATGAAAATCATCATTGGAATTGCTGTAATCAGGACCAACGAAATCACATAGGAAAGTTTTTTGCTATCGCCTTTGATGGCTCCCGATGTTGCTATTGCGGCGGAGACACCACAAATAGAAACCGCACTCGACAGCATCAAGGACATCTCTTTGTCAATCTTTAGCTTTTTGCAGATCCAAAAAGCGAAATACCAAACAGACAGTACAACGGCTAGTGCTTGAATAAGTCCCAAGGATCCCGCTTTGAGAATATCTCCGAAGATCACTGTAGTTCCGAGCAAAATTAGACCTATCTTAACATAAAGTTCCGTACTGAGCGCCTCTTTAAACCAATTAGGCAGTTTAAAGCAATTGCTGATAATTAAACCGATAATCAAACTAAAAATTACAGCTTCGAGATTGTATTCTTTAACCGTTGCATTCCCTGCCAGCACCAATGCAAATACGGTAAGGATAAATACAACAGGAAATACAACGAATAGATGTTTTACAGATTTCCCTAAAAGAAAGGCGCCCAATATTGCGGTAACGAATACAAAAATAAACTGCTCAAAAAGCTTCATTAAATTTGTCGGGTCGAAAACCGTTGCGACGAGTTCGGTGGAATTACTCCAGGAAAAACTAGGTACTGGCGCAACAATTCCTGAGAGTGCGAGAAATATGGTAGCGATCCCCAAAATGACGACTACCCAGTCTTCTGTAAATGTAAATGATCTTGAAGATGTCATAGAATGGTTAGGGTTTAAAAGGTTAAATTTAGCATAATTACAGTTACTTTCTAGGATTGTAACACAAAAATGGCCGAAGATTTCTCTCCGGCCATTAACCAAAACCAATAATCTATTATCAATCAAAAACAATATTTATTCTCATCTATCAATTTCTTTGCGATTCGCTGACGTGCATCTTTCACATTAAATGGCTGTGCTTTCGTGAATCTGCGCAAACCAACCAACATCATATTCAGTTCATCACCTTCACCAAAAGAATATAATGCTTCTTTACCGGCAGCGCTGATTTTATCAATAGCACCATACAGATAGATCAAAGCCATATCTTTTGCATAGTCTGCTTTATCAGATCCCGTATGCAGCAATTTTTCTGCACGTAACAAGACTGACTCGGTGATATAAACATACCCGATAATATCCGCAATATTCATGAGGATTTCCTCTTCTTTGGAAAGAGACATCATCAATTTTTGAACAGCTGCTCCCGCAATCAATAATCCAGCTTTTTTTAGATTTGCCACAATTTTCTTTTCTGCAGCGAAAGGCGCATCGTCCTCTTCACCGAAATCTGGAATAGCTAGAAGCTCTCCAGCTACAGCTTGGGCAGGTCCCATCAGATCCAATTCACCTTTCATGGCCCGTTTTAACAGCATGTCAACGACAAGCAATCGATTCACTTCATTCGTACCTTCAAAGATCCTGTTGATCCGTGAATCCCGATAAGCGCGTTCCATTGGCGCATCTGCTGAGTAACCCATTCCACCATAAATCTGGACCCCTTCGTCAACCACATAATCCAACATCTCCGAGCACCATACTTTGATGATAGCGCACTCAATTGCAAACTGCTCCACAGACTTCAATTTTGCTTTTGCTTCATCCATACCCCCAGCAATCAATGCATCGTAGGCATCATCAATATTTTGACCCGCGCGATAGGATGCAGACTCCACAGCAAACAAACGTGTTGCCATCTCAGCCAGCTTATAACGAATGGCTCCAAATTTAGAAATCGGCAGATTAAACTGCACACGTTCATTGGCATACTGCACCGCATGGTTGATCACCATACGTGCCGAACCGATCGTGGCAGCGCCCAGTTTTATACGTCCGATATTCAGGATATTTACAGCAATCTTAAATCCATTTTCACGATCAGAAAGCATATTTTCTACGGGAACGGCGCAATCATTGAAAAAGATCTGACGTGTTGAAGATCCCTTAATACCCAATTTATGTTCTTCGGGATTCATCGTGATACCTCCAAAGTCTTTCTCGACAATAAATGCCGTCAGATTTTTATCATCATCGATTTTTGCAAATACGATAAAGATATCTGCAAAACCACCATTCGTAATCCACATTTTTTGACCATTGATCAAATAATGTGTTCCCTCGGCATTTAATTTTGCCGAGGTACGTCCCGAATTTGCGTCCGATCCAGCATTGGGTTCTGTCAAACAATATGAAGCTTTCCATTCACCGGTAGCAAGCTTTGGAATATATTTCGCCTTTTGGGCATCATTACCGTAATACAAAATAGGCAACGTACCGATTCCCGTATGAGCAGACAATGCCACAGCAAAAGAAAAGCCACCACCTACCGCATCTGCAACAAGCATAGAAGTGTTGAAATTTTTGCCGAAACCACCATATTCTTCGGGAATAGAAACACCCAACATCCCCAGTTCACCGGCCTTATCCATCAAACTAGGCATAAGACCTTCCTCTTGCGCATCTATACGGTCCAGTTTGTTCAGTACTTCCGTATCCAGGAAATCCAAGCAAGTTTGACGAATCATTTTGGCTTCTTCATCAAATTCTTCCGGAATAAAAACTGCTGTATAGGGAGTCTCCCTAATCACGAACTCTCCGCCTTTAATTGCTTTATTTTCGCTCATTGTCTTTTTAGATTTGTATGGGCAGCAAAATCTTACTATGCGACGAACGCTGTCCACAATGTTGTTAAATACTTCTATTCGCTATGAGATCAAAGACCCATATTTTATTTATATTGCTGTTTTTAAAGACCTATTTTAGTCCAATAACTCAAAAATACCCGCTGCTCCTTGACCGGTTCCCACACACATCGTCACCATGCCGTATTTTTTACCTCTGCGTTTCAACTCGTTTAAGACCTGGACTGTCAATTTCGCTCCTGTACAACCAAGTGGATGCCCTAATGCTATGGCACCACCATTGACATTTACTTTCTCTTCGTCTAATCCAAGTTCGCGAATAACGGCTAACGATTGAGACGCAAAAGCTTCATTCAGTTCAAATAGATCAATATCTTCTTTTTTAAGCCCAGCTCTCGCCAAAGCCTTTGGTATAGCGTAGATAGGTCCTATACCCATAATGCGAGGTGGAACACCTGCCACAGCAAAACTAACAAGCTTTGCAATCGGTTTTACACCAAGTTCTTTCACTTTTGCTTCAGACATAACCAAAACAAATGCTGCTCCATCAGAAGTTTGTGAGGAATTCCCTGCTGTCACTGAACCATTCGCTGCAAAAACTGGCTTTAATTTTCCTAAAGCCTCCAGGGAAGTATCGGCCCGAGGACCTTCATCTGTATCAACAACATATTCGCGCGTTGCAATCTTACCGTCTTTCAGATAATTCTCTTTTACAGTGATCGGCACAATACCATCTTTCAAATGACCATTTTGAATGGCTGCAACTGCCTTTTGATTCGATTTAAGGGCAAAAGCATCCTGATCTTCGCGTGAAACATTGTAATCTTTGGCTACAGCTTCAGCAGTCAATCCCATACCCCAGTACCAGTCGGGATGCTCTTTTGCCACAACAGGATTAGGCACAATCTTCCAACCTCCAAAAGGCATTCCGGACATCACCTCTACACCACCGGCAATGATAACATCTGCCATCCCAGTCTTGATCTTTGCGACCGCTGTTGCAATGGTTTCTAAGCCTGATGCGCAGTACCGATTAACGGTTACTCCGGGGACTTTATCCGTATCCAATCCCATAAGTGAAATGAAACGTGCCATATTAAGCCCCTGCTCCGCTTCCGGCATGGCATTCCCAACAATGACATCATCTATATCTTCTTTATTTAAATTCGGTACAGTGGATACAAGATGTTTAATAACATCCGTGGCTAAATCATCCGCCCGCATAAAGCGAAATACTCCCCGGGGCGCTTTGCCTACTGCTGTACGAAATCCTGCTACTATGTATGCTTCCATGATTTTTATTTTTTCGTGAGTAGTGAGTTTTAGTTCCGTAAAGGCTTACCCTTGGTCAACATAAATTGAATCCTTTCAAGCGTTTTGCGCTCGGCACAAAGCTCAAGGAACGTTTTACGTTCAAGATCCAGTAAATACTGTTCAGACACTTCAGTCGGTGACGATAAATTTCCACCACACATCACCCAGCCTAGTTTTTCTGAGATCTTACGATCATAATCAGAGATATAATTACCTTCACGCATCGATGAAGCGCCCACATACACGATTCCTAATCCTTGATTTCCCAAAACTTTGATATCATTGCGTGGAGCAGGCTGAACATAGCCCTCGTCAGCCAATTCCAATGCCTTTGCCTTGGCATCCGCCAAAAGGCGGGCACGGTTCATGGTGATTGCAAATTTATCTTTCTGCAAATAGCCAAGTTCATAGGCTTCATAAGCAGAAGTTGAAACTTTCGCCTGGCCAATGGTCAGGAATTTATCTTTTAACGTATTTTGAACAATTTGATCCTCTTTAAATTCCTCCGAAGCACGCAGTGTAAATTCTTTAGTTCCACCGCCACCAGGAATAACACCGACGCCCAGTTCAACCAAACCCATATAGGTTTCGGCATGAGCCTGAACAAAATCGGCATGCATGGAGAATTCACAGCCTCCACCGAGCGTCATTTGAAAAGGCGCAACGACTACGGGAATTGAAGAGTAACGTAAGCGCATGGATGTATTTTGAAATGCACGGACGGCCATATTCAATTCATCAAAATCCTGTTCTACCGCCATCATGAAAATCATTCCGATATTGGCTCCAGCAGAAAAGTTTTTCCCATCATTGGACACCACTAAACCGCGATATTCCTTTTCAGCAAGGTCAATGGCTTTATTCAAGCCCTGGATAACATCGCCACCAATGGTATTCATCTTGGTATGAAATTCACAGTTAATGATACCATCGCCAAGATCAATAATAGAAACACCCGTATTTTTCCAGATTGTTTTACTTTCCCGAATGTGATCCAATACGATCAGATCTTCCGTGCCGGGAATAGCTTTATACGATTTGGTCGCAATATCATAATAGTGACGCACACCATTTTCAATTTTATAGAATGATTCACATCCCGCTGCCAACATCTCGTGTACCCAGGAAGCAACCTCCCCATCTTGACCTGGCAGTCTCTTTTCCTCCGCCTTAATTTTTGCTAAAGTCTCGCGAACACCTAGCGCATCCCATACTTCAAATGGTCCCAATTCCCAACCAAATCCAGCACGCATGGCATCATCGATCCGGAAGAAATCATCCGTAATTTCGGGAACACGACGGGAAACATATTCAAACAATGGATAATGCATGGCACGGAAGAGTTCCGCCGCTTTATCGCTTCCTTGTTCGTATACCTTCATCCGCTTGCGGATATCCTCTACAGGCTTGGTGGCTTCCAAAGTAGCGGATTTCACTTTTTGCTGTGAACCAAATTCCAGTGTTTTTAGATTTAAAGACAAAATCTCCGAATTACCATCGGCAGCTTTTACTTTTTCATAAAACCCTTTCTTGGTTTTCTCTCCCAACCATTTATTCTCTACCATCTTACTGATAAATTCAGGAAGCTGGAAAACGCCTTTGGCTTCATCTTCAGGCGCATTCTGCGCCAGCCCATTGGCAACATTCACCAAAGTATCAAGTCCTACCACATCGGCCGTACGAAATGTTGCAGATTTGGGATGTCCCATTGCAGGGCCAGTATATTTGTCGACCTCTTCAACGGTCAAACCAAGTGGCTCCACCAGATGAGTCACCGCCAGCATAGAATAAACACCGATACGATTACCAATAAAAGCCGGAGTATCTTTACATAATACAACCGATTTGCCCAGCATCTTATCGCCAAAGTGAAGAATAAAATCAACGACCTCAGGCTTGGTATGCGGTGTTGGAATGACTTCCAATAAAGGGAGATAACGCGGTGGATTGAAGAAGTGTGTACCACAGAAATGATCTTTAAAATCTTCACTTCGCCCTTCTGTCATTAAATGAATAGGAATACCAGAAGTATTGGAAGTAATCAATGTTCCGGGTTTACGAAATTGCTCAACACGCTCGAAAACAGATTTTTTAACATCGAGCCGCTCAACGACAACCTCGATAATCCAATCCACCTGAGCAATATCTTTTAGATTATCATCAAAATTTCCTGTTTTGATACGTTTGACAAATGACTTGCTATAAATTGGTGACGGATTTGTTTTTAGAGCCGTTTCTAAGGAGCTGTTGACAATACGATCTCGGACAATCTTACTCTCCAACGTTAGACCTTTGGCTTCTTCCGCCGGGAGCAGTTCACGCGGAACAATATCCAACAGTAAAACTTCAACACCAATGTTAGCAAAATGACAAGCAATTCGCGAGCCCATAACACCCGAACCGAGAACTGCCACTTTTCTAATATTTCTGTTCATCATAACATATTTAGTATGCACTTCTGTACATTTGGTTTAACTTCTAAACGATTACCTCTTCCTTGTAGCTCGTTGCCAGCTCATTGAGTTTTGCTAAAGAAGCAATCAATTGATCACGTTCATTTTCTGAAAAATTATCCGCTAGATATTGATTGAAATTACGGACCACATCTTTGGCAATTCTTCTTTTCTCCCGACCTAGTTCGGTCAAGTACACTTTTACAGATCTTTTATCCGTTTCACTAGTTTCGCGGTAAATAAATCCCAATGATTCCAAATTATTCAACACCCGAGACAAACTAGTTGTTTTAACTCCTGTCAAATTTGCAATCTGAGAAACAGGCGTACCTTCTTTATGAATATTAATCAAAATATAGCCTGCAGCCTGGGTAAAACCGTACTGTGAAGCAATTTGATTATATTTATTGGCAATTGTCTGCCAGCCTGTTTTTAAAAAATAGTCGATTGTCTGATTTTGGTTCATAAGCGTACTCACAAGTTATTTATTATGCTTGCATAACAAATATACTAGTTAGTAATTAGAATAACAAGCTCGAAAATATAAATTTTGTCATTTATTCGTCAGTATGGATCTGCCTCTATCTTTCTGCCCCACCCACTAGCAACGTGAAATGTGGAAAACTTTTAAACACTGAAATACAGCACAATAAAACAAAACACAAAACTTTTATTAACAAGTCCTGTTTAATAATCAAAATTAATTCCGTTAACTTTGTCCCGAACAAACATCAACATCGTATGGCTTTAGTAAACATACCTCGCTTGGACTTGCTACATTATACACAAGGAACCCAAGAACAACGAAATCAATTTATTCAAGATATTGGCAAGGCTTTTAACGAAACAGGCTTTGTAACGATTGCTAATCATGGTTTATCAAAAGAACTGATTGAGGAATTATATCAAGTAGTTCCTGAATTTTTTGGTTTGCCGACCGAGACCAAGGAAAAATATGAATTTCCGGAACTTGCAGGTCAACGTGGCTATACAGCAAAGGGAAGAGAAAAAGCCAAAGATTCGAAGACCCCAGACTTAAAAGAATTTTGGCAACGTGGTCAAACGATCGTTGGTGAAGAATATTCCAAAGTTGATTTTCCAGATAATCCTGAAGTAGCTGAAATTCCCCGCTTTAATGGTGTTACAGCTGAGGTTTATAAAAAGTTAGAGGATACGGGCCGTGACTTATTGAAAGCGATTGCAACCTACCTTGATCTGGAAGAAAATTACTTTGAAAAATTTGTTATCAATGGTAATTCTATTCTGCGTGCGATCCATTACTTCCCAATCAGTGATCCCGATGCCTTAGCTCCCGACGCTGTACGTGCAGGCGCCCACGAAGACATCAATCTCATTACCTTATTGATCGGTGCTAGCGCAGATGGTCTTGAGGTATTGACAAAAGATGGTGAATGGTTCCCTATTAAAGCCAAAGGTGAAGATATCGTTATTAATGTAGGCGATATGTTGCAACGTTTGACCAATAATAAGCTGAAATCAACGACACACCGAGTTGTAAATCCTCCACGTGAAAAAATGGGCACTTCTCGTTTTTCTATTCCATTCTTTTTGCATCCAAAATCTTCCATGAGCTTAGCTTCCCTAGACTCTTGTATCGACGCAGAGCATCCAAAAGTCTACGAAGACTATACTGCTGGTCAGTATCTGGATGAACGCTTAAGAGAAATTGGATTAAAAATGTAATACTTACCATCATTTAATTTAAGTGATCATAACAGCATAAAAAAGTAAAGGCCGATCTTAGAATCGGCCTTTACTTTTTCGGATCGTTAGACTATTTCAATCGATAACCGACGCCAACATTCATAAAAATATTATGTAAACCAAAACTGATGCTTTCAAATCCGGTTTTCATAATATTATTGAAGCCATAGTCAAACTGCGCTAAGGCAAAAAACTTTTTATCGATCGCATAGTGGGCTCCCAAACTCATGCCAACATCAATACTCCTGACACTCTCCGCGAAGTCATAATCGGCATTATCAACAACAATTTTATTTCCTGTAGGCTGTTCATGCCTAAGGTACCCATTGTAGGCCTCACCATAGAACTCCTTCTTCACCGCGAAGGAGATATACGGACCTGCCTGCACATTCCAACGATTTGAAAGCTGATAAGTCGCCTGAATCGGCACAGACAGATACAGATTATGCACTTTGGTTGTAATATCACCCGTATAATAACCTCTCAGCTCCTCTTTTGCATCATTCACAGCATTGAATGTCGTCTTATATCCCTTAACACTCGCCTTCGTATCCATCCCCTTTCCTTCGAAGGTTAACCCCAAGGATACTCCCCATTTGGGATCAATATGATAATTTGCTCTTGCTCCAACAAAAAAAGGAACATTAGGATTATAACTTTTAATTTTTCGGATTTCACGCGGCAATGATAGCGGTGCCGCCCCACCGATCTTACCGCCCACCATCACATCGAAGTCCAATTTACTTTCATCTGCTGTATTTTCCTGCGCATTTGCAATAGATCCGATCAAAACCATCGCAGTAAGTGCGATTGTATATTTTATCATTTTCATTATTTCTTCGTTACAATTTTGAGATCATCTACCGTTAACTTGCTTCCGACGGCCCCAATAAAATTATCACCATATTTACTTGAAGACATCACAATAGCGATATTGTAGTCCAAGTTAGCTACATCAGCGTCACTTACTTTAGCCGTATATTTAAACGGCAATGTAAACTTGACAAAGCCATCTGCCGCTGTTGCGCCACCATTTTCTAACCTAGCAATAGCCACAATGCTTGGATCTTTTAAAATATTGTGCCCCGTCAAATAGGATACTTTCTTCTTCGGATCAGGCTCGGAATCCATCAGCTGCTTGCGATTATAAAACACCGCATAGATATCGCAGGAATCTTTGATATTCACAGGCTTCATGTTTTCATCGGTCACGTTTGCTCCAGGACTATACTTATAGTAACCTTCCAGAGCTAAGGGTATCTGGTTGAAAGGAAGACCAAACTGCGTTGCCGACAGTGGATCTGTCAATACTGGACCGGTGTCAAATGTTCCGATAAACAGGTTTCCTGCTGCAATAGGTTTTTTAAACATCGCTCCAAAAGCACCAGTCAGCTTCGTCTCCAATAAGGCTGCTTTCGTTCCTGAATGTGCATCCGACGTCGTCTTGGTAGGATATGACTCAGGTTCTTTTTTCCCTCCTCCTAAACTCAGTGTTAAGGAAAAACTTGGGTTTCCGGAAGCCCAATTGTAGAAATCCTGACCGTCAATTTTATTATAAAAAATAGTGTATTTATCATCTTTATCGATCGCGGTATCCTCAAAACCATACTCCGTTGGCACAAATCCACCGTCTGTTTTGACAATTTTAATCAGATAGTTCTTTGTAAACTGATGATCTTCGGACGTAACCTTATAGTACACCCCGTCTTTTAGTAATTGATCCACAAAGGCCTTATCAATGTTTTGCGTTCCTGCAGGCATTTTCAAAGAATCCTTTAAAAGTTCAATGGATGCTCCAGGAGTCAGATCAAAAGTCATATTCAACTTAGTCAGATCATCAATTTTAGGTTGAAGATAAAGCGTAACTTGTGTATTTGAGATGACCGGATTCAACAAAAAAACATCTTCATCTGCATGCACTCCAACAATATCTGCTTCCATATTAAGCGCTTCTTCCTTTATACAACTTCCCAAGCCGAGAAGAAGTATAAAACAAATTACCCACGAGTAATTTCGTGTTCGTTTCATAAAAATAATATTTAGTGTAAATTTAATGATCAAAGCTATCGAGCGACGCATTGATTTGGCAAAGCTACCATTCCTAGTCTCAAAAAGAGTCATTTTAACGCCCTTTTCTCATCGAGCAACTAATTATTTACACGCAAAGCAACCTAGAGTCCGCCGATTTCTTGCTTGGTCTTACTGGGCAGACTTTCAACAATCAGTTGATAACTATGCAAAATCAATTCTTCCAGTTTTCGGTCATTAAGTTCCCGATTGGCAATAACTGTATTCCAATGCTTTTTATTCATATGATACCCTGGCAGTATTGTATGTTCATATCTTTCACGCAGTTCAACGGCTCGTTCCGGATCACATTTCACATTAAACCGCAACTCATCAATCTGATCCAGCCCGACCAATAAAAAAATCTTGCCACCAACCTTAAATACCAGTGTATCCGGACCAAATGGCGTTTCTTCCATGACTGGCCCAATAGATAAACAATATTCTCTCAGATCTTCAATGTTCATATTTTTTTTGTTTTAATTATCTCCAAATTAAGCTAAATGCCCACAATAAGCTGGACAATAATCTATATAAAGCTAACAAAAAACAGTGGGTCGTTTTAATTTATTTTTTTAATGGCTGTACGTTAAAAACAGACAAAAAAACACAAAAATCAATTAGCGGATGAGCAAGGGTAAAGTATACAATCGGATTATATAACAAAGAGGACAAATTCGTGATTCAGTCGGTTTATCATCGGAGTTCCGACGGAGATTAAACGGAGCTTATTCGGTTACGACCGAACGAGCTCCGAACAAGCACCGAAGAAGTACCGAACAAGCACCGAACAAGCACTGAGTAATCTCCGAAAATGATACCTATGTCTTATACTTGTAAAGCGGTCGAAATTAGCGCTCGTTCGATACAGCTTATTATCAATTTATCCCGTAGGAAATAATTCATCTGAATAGACAAAAGGCCGTTAAATGCAGCAGCACACAATTATTTCTCTAGCAGTGTCTGGATTTCTTTTTGGATTTCGGCTCCTTTATCAGCATTATACCATTTTTGAATCTCCTCTTTGATTTCGGAGAAATCTACGCCCTGTTCTTTCAAGTTTAAAAACAGTTGCTGACAGGCTTTGGGTCTTGGTCCCCAGACAGCCAAATCTTGTCCAGCTTCATTACGGATCACTAGAATCGGAATAGATTTACCACCGTTAGTTAAATAAGAATCGATCAGAAATGGAGCACTGTCACGCAGTTGGATATCCACGGTGATATTGGGATTTTTTGAGGCCATCTTCGCCAACATAGGCACCGAATGCGCTGCATCCCCGCACCAAGGTTCAGTAATAATGATCCATTGTTGCTTTTCAGTAATTGACTCCACAAATTGTTCAAAAGTCGACGTTGGTTCAAAGCGTTTTAACCAACGGCCCATTCTTGTCCAGTTCATTTTTGTGTACTGATAATATTCGTCATCTTGATAGGTAGGGTGATTCTCAGGATGATTTAAGATATCTTCGAATTGTTGCAAATAATTTTCAAACGTCATAACATCAAATTTGTGCAAAGGTAAATTTTACTTCCAACTTTCTCAAAAAACCCAAGGTCAACAATCTGTATTGAATGCAATAAAAAATATGATTTTCGAAAAGCACATTTATAGCAACAAAAAATGTCCTCTCCTCTACCTCATATACCAAAGATTTTACATTCAGAAAAGATATTTTACATTTATTAACGATTAAGTAAATTATCTTTGAAAGATACAACCCGTACATGAAAAGATTAGTTCAATTAATACTTTTACTATTTATCGTTATCAACAGTGCTTACTCCCAAATAAACATCAAAGGGAGGATTCTAGATAAAGCAGATGATAAACCGCTTACCAATGCTTCAATTATTTTATTGAATCGCGATTCAGTTCTCCGTTATTTTAACCGAGCCAACGAGGAGGGAAAGTTCCAGGTAAAAAATATCAAACCGGGAAGCTACATTATTTTGGCCACTTATCCCAAGTTTGAACTCTATAGTGATACGATCCAAATCGCAGACAAAGATCTCGACTTACATGATATTAAAATCAATTCTCAAAAAAATGTCTTGCAGGAGGTAATTGTTACCCGTCGTCTTCCAATTACACTGAAAGGTGACACCATCGAATATGATGCAGCGAGTTTTGCAACAGAAAAGAATGCCAAGTTAGAAGATTTACTACGTCGTCTTCCCGGTTTCACAGTTACCGGCGATGGAAGTATCACGGCCCAAGGAAAATCCGTACAGAAAGTGTTTATCGATGGGGAAGAATTTTTTGGTTATGATCCCAAAATAGCCATTCGAAATGTACGGGCAGATGCCGTTGACAAGGTGCAGCTCTATGAGAAAAAATCCGAGGAAGCGGAGCTGTCAGGCATCGATGATGGCGTAAGGATCCAAACCGTTAACGTAGTCCTTAAGGAGAAAGCAAGAAAGGGTATCTTTGGGAACATGGAGGCATTGGCGGGATCCAAAGGATTGTATGCTGGAAATCTCTTTGCAGCCAAATTCAATAAGACTGAGCGCATTGGCATCACGGGCAGTCACAATAACATGGGGAGTTCAAGTGGTCGTGAAGGTTCTTTACGAATGAACAACCAAATTACAGGCGAACCACTGAACACAAATCTTGGGGCCAACTATGAAAATCAGTTCTTCAAAAAGGCCTTAAAGGTAAACGCCAACTATGGTTATGACAACAACAGCAACAAGAACCACTCAGAGACTTACAATAAAAATGTGCTACCTGACCAATCCATTCAGGAAAAAAACAGTAAAAACGATAGCGAGAGACATAGCCGAAGCAATGGTCTCAGGTCGAACCTCAGCATGCGGCTGGATTCCACGCAAAATATGGAACTCCAATCCAATGCCAACTGGGCAAGCAACACGAGTCAGACGTATACAGACAGTAAAACAGGCGATGATTCGGGAAATCCGATCAGCGACTTTAGGGAAAACAATCAATCGAACTCTTCAAGCTCGAACAATAATTTTCGATTAAATTATAGAAAACGGTTAAAAGCGGGACGTTCTTTAAACCTGATGGTCGGCAACAATCACAAAGAATCAGATTCAGAAAGTAAAGTCAATTCACGAACTTATTTCTACAAAACGGGGGATAGCACAATTATCAACCAAACTCGATACGGCAATAATAAAGGTAATGATTTCAATTCTTCGATCAACTTCAATAACCGGATCAACGACTACATCAACCTCGCGTTGGGCTATAGTTTCAATCATTCGAAGAATACAAACACCCAAAGATCAATAGACAATATTACCGAAAAATTGGATTCCCTTTATTCTCAAAATCAGATCGACGACAATACCAATCAGGGTGTTAATGTGCACTTTTCCTATCGCAAAGAAAAGCTGGAGATCAATTTTTCCAACCGCACATTCTACAAGAATCAAAAGTTAAATGATAGTTATAGATCAATCGATCTTGCTCGTAATTTTTGGGACAACAATTTAAATGTTGATGCCAATTACCGTATTTCAAATAGTAGAAATATACGTTTAGCCTATCAAAGTTCCAATATCATTCCATCGTTTGACCAGCTACAACCACTACAGCCCCAGACCAATCCTTTATTTCAACAAGTTGGTAATCCCGACCTAAAACGCGCGGTGAACAATAATATTTCGGCCAATTATAATGCGTTCAGTTTATTGAAAGGAACGAATATTAATATCAACGGGAACTTGTCATTCGTTAACAATCCTATTGTCAACAAAACAACCATACTAGACAATTCGGCTCAGATCAGTTCTTATGAAAACCTATCGGGTAAATCCAACTGGAATGGCGGTTTGAACATCAATCATATGCAGCCATTGGCCAATCGTCGCATCAATTTTAACAAGAGTGCAAACGTCAGGTTTAACAATAGCTATAGCTATACCAAATTTGAAGGCGGACAATCCGGCGGCGAGTTTCTGTTGAATAATGCAAAGAATACCAACTTTAGTTTAGGTTCTAGCTTAAATGAACAAGATTCAGAAGGATTCGATTTTGATCTTTCCGCGAACGCCGGTTTTAATATCCAGCAAAATTCAATCAATACACAATACAACGCAACAAGTTTTCAAGGTGGGACCTCGGCCTATGTCAAATACTTTCTACCGAAGAAGTTTAATATCATGGCCAACATATTCTATAGCTATACAGGTCCCACGAAACTCTATAAGAAATCAATCAATCAATTTTATACCAATATCGAATTGGAGAAAAAAGTACTGAAGGATGAGAGCATGACACTCAGCTTAAAGGCCTTTGACCTTTTCAACACGTTTAATAACACACGCCGCAATTCGAGTGACACCAATTACTCTGAATCTGTTCAACAGGTATTAACACAGTATTTTTTGGTCGGTGTAAAATGGGATTTTAATAAATATCTAGGAAAAGGAAATGATTAAAAAAATATATTTAACAGTAATCATCTGCTGCCTATTCGGTTTATCGCTTCAGGCGCAATATGCCTATTTTGGAAGTAGGGGTACGATCAGTTTTGACAAAGTCACGTATACGAAAGCCCGCATGCGTCAGCTCTCTAACGAGATGAGCTCGAAAAGGATGGACAGAGGTATGGGAATGTCGGAATATCTAGACAGGATGCCAGATTCGCATACAGAAAAACTAAACTTCTACTTTGACGAGAATTCTACCGTGTTGATGCCTGAGGAAAGCATAGATAGCGAAAAACAACGTGGTGAAGTAAAAATGGCTGCACCTACAATAACATCGTCCAATGGCAGAGGGGGTAGATCTCAGGGTGCAGCCCGAATCGGAGGAAACCAAAGGGGGCAATTTAGAGGCGGTGCCAACAAGAACGGCAAAGTCCTCTACCAGGATCTAAAAGCTGGTACAGCAGACATTCAGCTTGACATTGACGAAAAATACATTCTTTCAGAAACTTTGGACAGCATTACCTGGCGTTTCACCGAGGAATTCCGCAATATTGCCGGAGTAAACTGCCGCAGAGTCAATGGTGCTACCAAAGACTCACTCTATCTGATCGCTTACTATTCGGAAGAGATTCCAGTCTCGGCAGGACCAGCATTAAGCCATGGCCTCCCAGGCATGATATTGGGTCTTGTCATCCCTGAAATGCACATTCAATATTGGGCTACAAATATCGCCTATACCAATAAACTTGTTCCTGCTGACTGGCGGGATAAAAAATCAAAAAAAATGAAACTTGCTGAATTCTCGGAAATCTTTGGCAGATATATGCCACGCAATCGCCAAAACGAGTCAGCCAAAAAAAGGATATTAGAACAACTGGTGTATTGAAAATGTCAGTTTGGCAGTACCTAAGGACAAATTGATGACAAATAGTGTTTTTTTTACAAAACTTTTGGATTGGCATAAGGGTTGATAATAGACTGATAGAATTTATTTAAGTAAAAAATTAAAACACAAGATATGTCTAAAATTATAGGAATTGACTTAGGTACTACAAACTCATGTGTTGCCGTAATGGAAGGTAACGAGCCTGTAGTAATTACGAACAACGAAGGTAAACGTACAACTCCTTCGATCGTAGCTTTCGTAGAAGGTGGCGAGCGCAAAGTTGGGGACCCAGCAAAGCGTCAAGCAATTACTAACCCACATAAAACTATTTATTCCATCAAACGTTTTATGGGACTTTCATACGATGAAGCTGTAAAAGAAGCTGAACACGTACCTTATAATATCGTTAAAGGTGACAACAATACACCGCGTGTAGAAATTGACGACCGTAAATATACACCACAAGAGATCTCTGCAATGATTCTTCAAAAAATGAAGAAAACAGCTGAGGATTTCTTAGGTCAAGAAGTAACTGAAGCTGTTATTACAGTTCCTGCATATTTCAACGACGCACAACGTCAAGCAACAAAAGAAGCTGGTGAAATCGCTGGTTTATCTGTAAAACGTATCATCAACGAACCTACAGCTGCAGCTTTAGCTTACGGTTTGGACAAAGCACACAAAGACATGAAAATTGTTGTGTTTGACTGTGGTGGTGGTACACATGACGTTTCGGTATTGGAATTAGGTGACGGTGTATTTGAAGTTAAATCTACGGATGGTGATACTCACTTAGGTGGTGATGACTTTGACAACGTAATCATCAACTGGTTAAATGAAGAATTCAAAAGCGAAAACAATGGCTTTGACTTGAAAAAAGATCCAATGGCATTGCAACGCTTAAAAGAAGCTGCTGAGAAAGCGAAAATCGAATTATCAAGCGCGACTTCTACTGAAATCAATTTACCATATATCACTGCAGATGCAACTGGTCCAAAACACTTAGTTCGTTCATTATCACGTGCTAAATTTGAGGCTTTGGCAGCTGACTTGATCAAGAGAACAATTGCTCCTTGTGAGTCTGCATTGAAAAATGCTGGTTTCAGCAAATCTGATATTGACGAAATTATCTTAGTAGGTGGTTCTACTCGTATCCCTGCAATCGTTGACGCTGTAAAAGCATTCTTCGGAAAAGAGCCTTCTAAAGGTGTAAACCCTGATGAAGTTGTCGCTTTAGGTGCTGCAATCCAAGGTGGTGTTTTGACAGGTGAAGTAAAAGACGTTTTATTATTGGATGTTACTCCACTTTCATTGGGTATTGAAACAATGGGTGGTGTGATGACTAAATTGATCGAAGCAAATACAACAATTCCAACTAAAAAATCGGAAACGTTCTCTACTGCTTCAGACAATCAGCCATCTGTAGAAATTCACATCTTACAAGGTGAGCGTCCTATGGCAAACCAAAACCGTACAATCGGCCGTTTCCATTTGAATGACATTCCACCAGCTCCTCGTGGCGTTCCTCAAATCGAAGTTACTTTTGATATTGATGCCAATGGTATCATCAAAGTATCTGCAAAAGATAAAGCTACTGGAAAAGAACAAAATATCCGTATCGAAGCATCTTCAGGTTTGTCTGACGACGAAATCAAACGCATGAAAGAAGAAGCTGAAGCAAATGCTGATGCTGACAAAAAAATGAAAGAAGAAGCTGACAAAGTAAATGCAGCTGATGCTTTAATCTTCTCAACTGAAAAACAATTGAAAGAATATGGCGATAAAATTTCAGCAGATAAAAAAGCGCCAATTGAAGCGGGCTTAACAAAATTAAAAGCTGCTTACGAAGCGAAAAACTTTGCTGATATCGATGCTGCTTCTGAAGAATTGCAAAATGCATGGAATGCTGCTTCTGAAGAAATGTATGCTGCTTCTCAAGGTGGTGCACAACAACCTCAAGGTGATGCAGGTCAAGCTCAAGGTGGAAACCAAGGTGGTGATGATGTAACTGACGTAGATTACGAAGAAGTGAAGTAATCACTCCTCCTCATAAAAAAAGCTCCGGGATTAATCCTGGAGCTTTTTTTATGTCTATCATTTTCACTATCCCACTTCACATTCAACGAGATCCTGCTTATGGATTTCTAGCTACTTCTTATTTTTATAGTGGCTTAATATTCCTTTGTCCAATGTCGCCCATATACCTGCTGGCATAGCCGCCTTCTTTAAGGCATTATTTGTCCAGGTATTGCAGGAATAAAACATGCTATAGGCTCCCTTTGCTTCATAAAAAGCGTCTGAATCACCATACTGTGCATCTGTTTTCACCAAGATAGTTTCCGCTTGATTTCGATCCAACGAATCTTCTATGTATTTTATCAGATCCCGATATTGGGATCTACTGATTTGATAAGCAAAACATAACTCATCCTGCTGAACTGAATTGTAATAGGTCACATGAATGGCAGACTCCCCCAATCCAAAGGCAGCAACAAAGGCCGTCGATGCTTTCAGATCCTTCCATTCTGGTGTATCTAAATAGAATCCTTTATCACCCCAACCGATACCCACATACCGATATCCGCTATGTTTACCAACCGTATTTGCATAAGGAAATAGCAGTGACCAATCCATTTCTTCGTTGACGACGGGCACTACAATATCGGTATGAATTCCATTGGACTGAACAAAAACCTGAATCGTCTTCTCTTCGTCTATATTTTTTCTTGGAGCCGAAATTCTCGACAGGCTGTATTCTGCAACAATATAGAGCACGCAAAAAGACAACAATCCTAAAATAAGATAACCTAACACTTTAAGAATTTTTTTCATCTAAGATCTATTTCCACTCATTCATCTAGCATACAGGGCAAAAAAAAACCTGTATTGCTTGACAATACAGGTTCAATATAAGGTATTTCTTTTAGCTCTTAAAATAACTTTTCTGGATATATTCCATCAGCTACTAATTTTGAAATTGATTCTTGTACGATAGGTTTATCTTCTTTATAAGTTACGCCAAACCATTTCGAAGAAGTTGGGATCACTTTAAAATCAGCCAACTTATGTTTCACCATATAATCAGGGACAGAAGGGATAAAAAATTCTGCTTTTAAATTCTCCTTATTTTCCTCAACAAATGCAGGGAACATCGCCTGGGCTACTTCGAAAATCTTTGGTGTAAAACCCCAAAAATTCATCGAAACGCGAGTTTTTGGATCTAGGTCTGTTTCAACACCATTTTCTTCATAAACGATTTTACGATCGTCACCTTCACCTTTATAGTATATATTTGTACGTTCAGTTACACTTTCCATGTGGCCAGAAGGGGTAACCTCACATACTCCGCGTGAAACATAACCATAATCAGACATGGTATTTCCAACCTGGAAGCCCATCAATGACATTTGCTCATCAGAAACTTCGGTTGTTAAGAATTGGGCCATTTTTTGAAAAGAATCCGAGCCATAGAAATCGTCTGCATTGATTACACAAAAAGGTTCATGCACTTTATCCTTAGCGCTCATCACCGCATGGGCAGTACCCCAAGGTTTAGTTCTTTCGATAACGTGGTTAACACCGAATTTTGTTAGGTCAAAATCTTGAAAAGCGTAATCTACTTCTATTTTACCTTTCAATTTTTCATCAAATACCGATTTCATCTTTTCCAGAAATTCTTCCCGGATAATGAATACAACTTTTCCAAATCCTGCGCGAATGGCATCGTAAATTGAATAGTCAATAATTGTCTCGCCGTGTGGGCCAAAACCATCTACTTGTTTTAAAGAACCATACCGGCTAGCCATTCCTGCTGCCAAAATCAAAAGGGTTGGTTTACTCATATTTAAATTGCGTTAATAGAATTTTCTTTTCGTCCGCAAACTTAGCTAAATTTGCCCTTAAAAGCAAATTTAGCTAAGTTCAGCTCCACCTTCAAAGGTATAGTATTGAAACGAAAAGAATCAAAAAATTATTGTTATTTCTTTTTTAAGAATGCGTTTAATAACCCCGTCGCCAATTTGCCCAAAAACTTAACGCCTTCTCTTGCTAGAGTCGTTGTCGCCGTTCGTTGTGCAGCTTCCAAAGGCGTCTGTCTCCTGGAAGAAGGCCGACTTGCCTTCTCCGCTTCTTTTTCCTGCGCCGCACGTTGTTGTTCCTGCTCAGCGGCCTGCATTCGCTCATCTATGATTTCAGCCGCAGAGCGATTTTCTTGCCGCTCCTGGTATTTTGCACGCAAATCAGACTGGTTTATAATTTGGTTCACCGTCGCATCATCAGCCGGGCCCATCACGGCACGCGCTGGCACCAGATGTGTAGCAACAACCTCTGTAGGAATACCTTTATCATTCAATACCGTAATTAATGCTTGTCCAGTACCCAAAGAAGTCAAAACCTGATCTATTTCATAAAAATCGGATTTTGGATAGGTTTTTACGGTCTTCTTCAGATTTTCGGCATCGTTGGGTGTAAAGGCTCGCAATGCATGTTGCACACGATTCCCCAGCTGGGCCAATACAGATTCCGGCACATCGGTTGGAGACTGTGTACAAAAGAAAACACCGATCCCTTTCGATCGAATAAGGCGAATGATTTGATCTACTTGTGTCAAAAAGGCTTTAGGAGCCCCATTGAACAGAAGATGGGCTTCATCAAAGAAAAAGACCAGCTTAGGTTTGTCCAAGTCACCCACCTCAGGCATATTTTTAAACAGCTGTGCCAACAAGCTCAATAAGAACGTAGAATAAAGCACCGGCTGATCTTGCACATCAGAAATATTCAATAGGCTAATCACCCCTCTACCATCGACCTTTTGAAACAAATCGTTGATATCAAACTCTTTCTCGCCAAAGATATGAGCCAAACCCTGCTGCTCCAAGGCGACGATCTTACGCAGGATGGTTCCCGAGCTTGCCGAACTAATCTTACCATAATCAGCTTTGATCTCTTCGCTACCGGGTCCTTCTGAAAGGTAAGTCAGCAGTTTCTTCGTATCTGAAAAATCGATCAACGGCATCTGGTGATCTTGTGCATATTTGAACATCGCAGCCAATACTCCCGTCTGTGTTTCATTGAGTTCGAGTATCCGGCCCAGCAAGACCGGACCAAAATCTTCTACAGTAATCCGCATCGGAATCCCCTTATTGCCGGAAAGTGAATACAGTTCTACCGGAAACGACGATGGCTCAAACGGTACCCCCACAGCATTTCCCCGATCAATAAGTGCTTGGTTGGTCACCCCTGGCACTGCTAGGCCCGATAGGTCACCTTTTACATCTAGCATAAATACAGGCACAGAGCCATCAGACAATTGTTCAGCAATTAATTGTAGCGTACGTGTTTTACCAGTTCCTGTGGCTCCGGCAATAAGTCCGTGACGGTTCATCATTTTCAAGGCTAAATTCACTTTTGCCTCTGCCAAAATTTCGCCATTAAGCATTCCCGCTCCCAGATAGATAAATGCTCCTTTGGGATTATAGGAAGCCTGGACCTTCTCAATAAATTGTTCTTTATTTGCCATACGAAAGGCTTAATGTTTATAAATCAATAAAAATTGAAAACTTTTCAAAAAATAATCTCTTCGTCACAATTTCGTGCCAAATTTTATTTTTAGTGCACTATTAATTTGAATTTAACATAGAATTACTATTTTTACGATGTAAAACAGTAAGATTAAAGGTAATAAAAAATGTTAAATAAGCGGTTTAGATTTGTGGCAGCATTCCTTTGTGCTATCATCTTTTTCACAAAGATGGCCATCTCTATTTCGCCTATTTTTTCCAACAGTTTAGATCAAAGCACCATCTTACAGGTCGTTTTACAACTGGAAATAGAAAACAATAACGGCGCAAGTAATGATACACTTGAAACCGCCTCAAAATTTTTCAATACAAAAACAGAAGAACCTATTGTATTTGAAACCATTATCGTTGAGAACCAAGGAAAACAGAAGAATTATCTTAAAAATGAGAAAAGCATTTTAGCTTTCCATCCTACGGTTCCAACACCGCCTCCTAACTATTCATAAAGGCATCCTTAAGGGGTGTACTCCCATCGACCTGCATGCGAAAGAGAAAGCATGTGTGGTATCCTTGATTTTTCTGAAGTAATCTGTCTGCTCTAGCATGATCGAATTTTATCGTTGGATTTACCCAGCACAACGCATTTTTTAATGCTGCATGTCAAACGATATACGCGACATAATGCTGCAGTAACGTAAAGGTTGCCAGATGAATTTTTTTTACAGATAAACACAAATTTTATGTTTGGAACTCGTACGTCGGCTTTTCTAAAATTATCGAAAAGAGACTTAAAATATGACTTCCCTGCTAGTGTTGTGGTGTTTTTGGTGGCACTTCCATTATGTTTGGGAATTGCAATGGCCTCTGGTGCGCCATTGTTTGCAGGATTATTGACTGGTGTAATTGGTGGAATCGTTGTCGCTTCAATCAGTAAATCACCACTCAGTGTAAGCGGACCAGCTGCTGGTCTTACAGTTATTGTCTTAGGTGCAATTCAAAGCCTAGGTGCATATGAAACCTTTCTACTTGCCGTTGTAATCGCCGGCGTAGTGCAAGTTATCCTTGGTATATTAAAAGCTGGGATGATCGGCAATTATTTCCCTTCAGCGGTCATTGTAGGGATGCTGGCTGCCATCGGTATTACAATTATCATGAAGCAAATTCCCTTGGCATTAGGCTTGATAGAAGCACATGCCTTCGAAATGGACAATGGACACGGTATTGGCGCCTATTTTGATACAATAGTCTCTGCGATCAACTTTGGCGCCTTGATCATTTGCGCCTTATCATTGGCTATCCTTATCTTTTGGCCATCTATTCCAAAGCTCAATAAGATTCCGGCCCCATTGGTTGTCGTGATTCTAGGCGTAAGCTTAGCTTATCTTTTCAACGGTTCAGCATTCCAATTGCATGACAAACAATTTGTTCTGGTACCTATTGTAGGATCATTTTCCGAATTCACAGGATTATTTACCCTTCCAGATTTCACGCAGATTGCCAACAAAGAGGTGTGGATCGCAGCATTTACCATTGCGATTATCGCCAGCCTTGAGACCTTATTGAGCATCGAGGCCGTTGATAAAATAGACCCCTACAAAAGGAATACGCCAACTAACCGCGAACTTGTTGCACAAGGGATCGGAAATATGACAAGCGGACTTCTAGGAGGTCTGCCACTGACATCAGTCATTGTACGCTCATCGGCCAACGTAAATGCAGGTGGAAAAACCAGACAATCGGCAATCATGCACGGCATTTGGCTGCTAGTCGCGATGCTTGCCATCCCGACAATGCTGAATATGATTCCTTTGGCCTGTCTGGCGGCTATCCTCCTCCATACGGGGTATAAATTGGCTAAACCTAGTTTGTTTACCTCCATGTACAGAAAAGGTCTAGATCAATTTATCCCATTTTTTGTCACTATTGTAGCAATTGTATTTACCGACCTCCTTATGGGCGTAGGAATAGGTATTGTCGTGGCGACATTCTATATCTTGAGAGCAAATATGAAAAATGCTTTTAAATATAATATTGAAAAAGACAATGAAGAAGATAAAGCTGTCATTACATTAGCTGAGGAAGTATCATTTTTGAATAAAGTTCCCATCCAGCAGAAATTGTACAGCTTACCAAAATCGATCAGCAAAATCCGTATTGATGGGACATTCAGTAAATTTATAGACAAGGATGTCATCGAAGTCATCAAAGATTTTGAACAGAATGCAAGAAGTAAGGGCAAAGACATCGAACTTTTGCAGGTTGTCTATAAGAAACCTTCATAGGGTACAGGCCTACGCCGTATATCGTAAGCCGTTACCTTCCATCGTTCCGCCAACAACTCTGGGTTGAAACAGGGAGAACGATTATTGAATATCAAGAAAAGATTTTCAATAAAAATAAGTTGTTTGAAGTAAACAATGAATTTAGACATTTGTATTATTATAAAATAAAAACGACGCCTTCGGGCAAGAGTGAAATAAGAAGAATATGGAAAATAAAGATTTAAAAATAGGATTTGACAATATCATTAAAGGAAATAGAGAGTGGATGGACTTCGTAAAGAATGACAACACAGGACGTTTTCAACAGCTTTCTAAAGGTCAAAATCCGGAAATTCTTTGGATCGGTTGTGCAGATAGCCGAGTACCTGCAAATGAATTGACAGGTACAAAGCCGGGAGAGGTATTCGTACATCGCAATATTGCCAACATGGTCATTCACTCGGATATGAGTATGCTTTCCGTATTAGACTATGCCGTGAATGTGCTGAAAGTAAAACATGTGATTATCGCTGGTCACTATGGCTGCGGTGGTGTTGCGGCTTCTTTAAGCCGTAAGCAGTATGGTATTATCGACAACTGGCTGGGTCATATCAAAGATGTATATCGCCTACACAGTGCAGAGATCGATGCGATCCAAGAACATGACAAAAAAGTGGACCGTTTAATTGAGCTCAATGTACAAGAGCAAGTTTTTAATCTGTGTGCGACGTCGATCATTCAAAATGCGTGGAAAGAGCGTGATGATCTTGCAGTACATGGCATGATTATCAATATCGGCACGGGAGAATTGATCGATCAACACTGCACTTTTACCAATAATGATGAGCTAGGTGAAGTCTTCGCTTATAAATAGAGTAGTAATAAAAATCGGTAAAAAGGGACGAAGTTTCGTCCCTTTTTTATTGAAGGTCCAAATGTTATTAAGTCTCCCCATTCTTACCGAAACAGCTAGCACATTCGATCGCTCATACTAAGCCGAATATCTACGATCTCCTAGCTAATATCTCGCCGCGAATAATTAACTTTGTACTATGAGTGAAGAAAAATCATTAAATTTTATCGAGGAAATTGTCGAAGAGGATCTTCGTACAGGAAAGCATGGCGGACGTGTATTGACACGTTTTCCTCCTGAGCCAAATGGTTACCTCCACATTGGTCACGCCAAATCCATCTGCTTGAATTTTGGATTAGCACAGCAGTATAATGGCAAGACTAATCTACGTTTTGATGACACTAACCCTGTCACTGAGGATACGGAGTATGTTGAAAGCATCAAGAAAGATATTCAATGGCTTGGATTCCAGTGGGCAGAGGAATTATATACTTCAGATTATTTTGAGACATTATACAGTTATGCAGTTGAGCTAATCAAAAAAGGTTTAGCTTATGTTGACGATAGCACAGCTGAAGAAATTGCGGCAGCAAAGGGCACTCCTACAGAACCGGGGGTTCCAACACCATACCGCGACAGAACTATTGAAGAAAATCTGACTTTATTCGCAGACATGCGTGCCGGAAAATACAAAGATGGCGAAAAAGTACTCCGTGCAAAGATAGATTTGGCTAGTCCAAATATGCACATGCGCGACCCTTTGTTATACCGCATCAAACACGCTCATCACCATAGAACAGGCAATCAATGGTGTATCTATCCGATGTATGATTTTGCACATGGACAATCCGATTCCATTGAGAAAATTACACATTCGATCTGTACATTGGAGTTTATTCCACATCGCCCACTTTATGATTGGTGTATTGATAAATTGGAGATTTTCCCATCTAAACAATACGAGTTTGCCCGTTTGAATATGACCTATACGGTCATGAGTAAACGTAAGTTGTTGCAACTGGTCAATGACAAATTTGTCGAAAGCTGGGATGATCCGCGCATGCCAACGATTTCAGGATTGAGGAGAAGAGGTTATACGCCGGCAAGTATCCGCAACTTCTGTGAGAAGATTGGTGTTCAAAAACGCGAAAACATGATTGATGTCAGCCTTTTGGAATTCTGTATCCGTGAGGATCTCAACAAAACGGCATGGCGCAGAATGGCTGTACTTGACCCGATCAAATTGGTGGTCACAAACTATCCGGAAGATCAGGTTGAGGAACTTATTGGTGAAAACAACCCTGAAGTTGAAGGCGGAGAAGGCTCACGCTCCATTCCATTTTCAAAAGAACTTTGGATAGAGCGCGATGATTTTATGGAAGACGCTCCAAAGAAATTTTTCCGCTTGGGACCAGGTCTTTCCGTACGTTTAAAACATGCTTACATCGTCACCTGTCATGATTTTGTGAAAGATGAAAATGGAAAAGTAACAGAAGTGCATTGTACCTATGTTCCAAACTCAAAATCAGGAGAAGACACTTCAGGATTAAAAGTAAAAGGAACAATCCACTGGATCTCGGTTCCACATGCAAAAGAGGCCGAAGTGAGACTGTACGACAGATTGTTCAATGATGAAAATCCTGCTGCTGCCGAAGATTTTAAAGCATCGATCAATCCTGAAAGCCTACATATTATTGAACGTGCTTACATCGAACCGGATCTTGCAAATGCAACCTCGGAGAAAGGATATCAATTTATACGATTGGGGTATTTTACCTTAGATACACATTCAACTCCAACTCATTTAGTCTTTAACCGTACGGTTACATTAAAAGATTCTTGGGGTAAGGAAGTGAAGAAAAACGCGTAAAACCGTAACTTATAAAATAGAACAGGTCGGATTGATTCCGACCTGTTCTATTTTACAGCCATTCCTATCCATTCAATATTCTTTGGCATGCAGGATTTCTATCCCCATTAATCTTGCTAAACTAAACTCCAGCCCCCTTCTTCCCATACTTTCCTTTTTTTAAACAGTAATTTATAAAGATACGCCATCTGCAATAAGCAAAGCATTGTATCATTCATTTTTCAACCTGATTATCGTCACTTTTTTGCTGTGGTTTTAGCAATAGTTTTACAGCAAACAAATACCATTAACGATATGAAGAAGTTACTTTTAATTGCACTAACCCTCACCTTGGGCGCATTAAGTTTACAGGCACAAACAATCCCTAATCAACGCTGGCAAATGAGACTGAGAGGTGTGACAGTCATGCCAAACGAATCGGCCAATATCAACACAATAGGCGGAGACGTCGACATCAATACGAAATTTATCCCTGAACTGGACTTCACCTATTTCTTCACAAAAAACATTGCTGCGGAATTGATCCTTGGGACTACAAAACATAAAGTTAATACAACAGGTTCAAATCTGACTGCCATTGGTGGCAGTTCATCCAGCAATGTCGATCTTGGCAGCGTATGGCTCCTTCCTCCCACACTGACTGCACAATACCATTTCTTTCCCGACGGTGCCATTAAACCTTATGTAGGTGCGGGAATAAATTACACCATATTCTATAACGTCAATGCGGGACAAACGGTTAAGAATGTAAAATATGATAATGCTTTCGGTTTTGCGACTCAGCTGGGAATTGATTTTAAGCTATCCGAAAAATATTTCGTGAATTTGGATGCGAAGTATATTCTTTTAAAAACCGATGTCAATGTTGATGCATCAAATCTTGCACCTAACTTATCCATACCGGCAAAAGTAGACATCAACCCCTTCCTGCTCGGCTTTGGAGTCGGCATGAAATTCTAATCATTTGGCTCATTCCCTATCCTATATGTATCGAGGCCTCTTCCAATATTTTAGAAGAGGCCTCATCTGGTTTTTTTACCTCAAATATAGCGGTCAATTTGCCGTTTAGGCAGACCGGGTAAATTTGGTTCAGTTTATCATCAAAATTATTCTATTCCGTACCAATTTTGATATTGCTGTCTCAAGCGCTCAACTCGTGCCAATCGCTTGGTATCTTTTGCTTCCAACAAGATAGCCTTATACCGGTCTACAGAGTCCAAACCGGTCTGAATATCATTCCACTCGAAGCTCAGGTTTTTCTTATCCGACACCAACTGATGTAGATACTCCATATTTTCAGCAACATAGTCAAGGTTTCGGTCCATCATCCTGTTGGCTAGCTGAGGTTGCCCCGAGCGATACAGACTGTCAATAATATCTGCATAATTGATGGCATCCGACATCGCATATACACGATCAGGTAATTGATCATATGCTTTTTTTGCTACTTCTCCAGCTTGTTTGACCTGACCATTGACCAAGAGCATTCGGGCAGCTTTTCCAAATATATCACGGGCATACATGCTTGCAAAGCGAAACGAATCTGTATCCAAGTATCTTGCATTTTTAACATTACCCCAATTGTACGTATGCATAATATTGTTATATAACGCTTCTATGTTAACTAGCCCTCCCTGCTCACTTCGTTTTCCTATCGACTGATCTGTAGCAGTAATAGGCATTAACCGGGATGTAAAGCCCTCATTGACCAGGTATTTATCCAAACCCAATTTTATGTCACTTGGTAGCATATTCGAAAAATATATTGGTCTGTCCCAATGATTATTTTCAAGCACCGACAACAAGGTTAAATCCGCCCTGGTCAGATGATCATTCGGAATTTCCCATTCCATTGCAGAAACAATAGCTCCTTGAAAAGAAGCCGGGACCGCATTTTTCTTAACCACCTCCTCTTTATCAATGCGCAATTGGACTTTCTTGGAAGGGAAATAGTTTTCCATATCACCAGAATTCAACTGAACCTTATAATCCGGGTCATCCGATGTAACAAACTGTAATAATTGCTGTATATCTACGGCATTGTCAAGTTGTCTATCCACAAAAGGAATATAATCACGGACGCCTTTTTTTGTCTTTTCAGCTGGAATCGTCACAGGGAGACCTGCCGCTTGATAGGTTGGTTGCTTAGCCTGTTGCATATACCAATCGCCAGTGAGATAGCTTAAAACGACAACCCGGACATCCGGGCGTACTCCCTCCACTTCTTGCAAATACCAAACAGGAAATGTATCATGATCTCCATAGGTAAATAGGATCGCATTTGGAGCACAGGATTCTAAATAATTACGTGCCATATCCCTTGCCAACGATTTCTCAGAACGATTATGATCATCCCAATTTTGATAAGCCAAAATAATAGGACCTCCCAATAAAGCGAAAGAAATACCCGTCGCTAATGCGTACCGTGTTTGTACAAAACGGTTGAAAAACCGAACAAATGCAATTACCCCCAGCCCGATCCAGATCGCAAAAGCATAGAAAGACCCTACGTAAGCATAATCTCGTTCCCGAGGTTGCATCGGAGTTTGGTTGAGATAAACAACGATCGCTATTCCCGTAAACACAAACAGCAAGGTCAAGACCAAGGTATAAGGTTTATTGTTTTTATACAACCAGATCGCACCGGCGATCCCCAAAAGCAGCGGAAGAAAGAAATAGGTATTCCGGCTCGGATCATGCTCCTGCGATTGGGAGAGTTTATCTTGCCCCCCTAAACGCCAATTATCTAATGGTCTGATCCCCGACAACCAGTTGCCGTCACTATAGGTCCCATATCCTTGCCTGTCATTCTGTCTACCAACAAAATTCCATAAGAAATAGCGGGTATACATATCGCCTAGTTGAAAATTAAAAAAGAACTTAAAATTATCAGAGAATTGTGGCTGTTGCCCCTCCTTTAAATTAAGATAACTTCTATAATAAGCCTGATGGGCCCCATCTTGACTATATATGCGTGGAAAGAAAGTTTCCTTATCAAACTTATACTTATCAACCTGACTAAAAGGAATATATCCGGATTCATCTTTACGATAACCCGTTTTACTTTCGACACCAACGGCTTGTGAATCATAATAGGGTCCTTTGAGTAAAGGCTCTCGAATATATTGCTCCCGGCTCAAATAACCTAAAAAAGAAAATACATTGTCTGGCGCATTATTGTTAAGGGATGGGTTGGCTTTTCCCCGGATCATGACCATGGTGTAAGAGCTGTATCCAAATAAAACAAAACAAAAAACCAACAAAGCGGTATTGAGTGTATATTTCTGCTTTTTATTGGAATAATATAGACCATAAATTATCAATCCCCCTAATAATAGGCAAGAGAAGAAAATTCCGCTACCAAATCCCATTCCTAGTGAGTTTACAAATAAGAGATCCACTTTAGCCGCTAAACCGACTAACCATTGAATAATTCCCCACAAAACTGCGCCCAAGATCAGTACGCCTACGAGGAAAGCTTTTATTGTCCCTTTCGCACTAACCCGGTTTGCCCTTCTGAAATAGACAACCATTGCGATAGCCGGGATTGCTAAAAGATTTAATAGATGCACTCCAATCGAAAGCCCCATAACAAAAGCAATAAAAACCAGCCAACGATCACTACCTTCTTCATCTGCGCGGACTTCCCACTTTAAAATTGCCCAAAATACGACTGCCGTACATAGGGAAGACATTGCATAAACTTCAGATTCTACTGCCGAATACCAAAATGAATCGCTGAAACTAAATGCCATTGCACCGACAATTCCTGCGCCGAAGATCTGCAGACAGGTTGATAAAGAAGCCTGTTTGTTTTTATTAAGTATCTTTTTGGCAATCGCCGTTATTGTCCAAAATAAAAAGGTCACGGTAAGTCCGCTGCAAACTGCAGAACCTATATTCATCCAATAGGCGATCTGCCCCTTATTCCCTAAAGCGAGATTAGAAAATATATTCTGAATAAGAAGAAACAATGGTGCTCCGGGTTGATGTGCCACCTCCAATTTATAGGCACAGGCGATAAATTCACCACAATCCCACCAGCTTACGGTCCTTTCTACCGTAGCGATATACACACATGTAGCTATAATTCCGCAAGCAAAACCGAGTAGAGAATTTAATCTGTTATACGTCATAAGGTCAATTGGTCTATTGTTAAAATCCTTTTTAGCACTTTAAGTTAAAAAGTTATCTTGACTCCAATAGGTTAATTAACACTATTTAACACAAATAACTGACAATAAACATGCTACTCAGGTTATATAAGTCGGTTTATAAAAAATCCGTAAAAGTCAGATCAGATGGCAGTTTCCATAGGGGTATACGAACAAGAAAGGGAGCCTATATGCTCCCTTTCCGTTTACCATTTATGCTATCTTTTCAACAATCTTCTTTGTTGGACCAGGATTACTCATCGTATAGAAATGTAATACCGGAGCGCCAAATTTAATCAGCTCTTGACATTGCTGTACCAGCCACTCCTCGCCGACTTGTCTGACGTCGGCATTCGTTTTACATGCCGCGACAGCGTCACTTAGTTCCTCCGGAATATCTAAATGGAAGATCCGAGGCAAAGTCACCAATTGCTTTTTCGTTGTCAATGGTTTTAGTCCAGGAATAATAGGCACATGAATTCCATTGTCTCTACATTTTGTAACAAATTCCTTGTATTTTTCGACATTAAAGAACATCTGAGTCACAATAAATTCCGCTCCCATATCGACTTTTTGTTTTAGATATTTAAAGTCCGTGTTGAAATTTGGTGATTCAAAATGCTTTTCGGGATACCCCGCTACGCCGATGCAAAAATCAGTCTTCTCTGATGTGATAATATCTTCATGCAGATACTTCCCTTTATTCATATCAGTTACCTGTTCCAATAGATCCGTTGCAAAAGCATGTCCGCCATCGGTTGGGATAAAATCGGCATCTCCTTTACGCGCATCCCCCCGCAATACCAAAACGTTATCTATACCCAAAAAATTCAAATCGATCAGTGCATTTTCGGTTTCCTCTTTCGTAAAACCACCACATATCAAATGAGGAACGGCATCCACTTTATATTTATTCATGATGGCAGCACATATCGCCACTGTCCCCGGACGTTTACGATAAGATACGCGCTCCAGTAATCCACTCGCATGCTCCTTGTAGATATAATCTTCTCGATGGTAGGTTACGTCGATAAAAGGGGGCTTAAACTCCATCAGTTCATCCATGGTTTTAAAAATACTTTGGATACCCTGTCCCTTCGCCGGTGGCAATAGCTCAAAAGAAAACAATGTCTTTCCTTTGGCATTCTGGATATGATCGATAATCTTCATTAAAAAACTGTTTTTAGTTTGGTTGGCTTACATCGAAACGCACAAGTCGAGGAATCGTTTATCTACATGTAACTTATCTTTCCCACATGGAGCAGGGTAGAATTTAGCACCTTGAACAATACAGGTTGCTAAGGCTTCACTGGGTCTAGTCCCTCGGCCTTTCTCTATAAGCGTTGCTAATATCGTTTTAAAAAATCAAAAGACAAAAATATTTTTTCGAAAAGGCAAAAATAGCGACAAAAAGACTGCAATAAATACGGCTTCAGATTTATTCCCAGGCAACAACAGGAATTTACACGCCACCAAAAACCGACGATTTTAAAAAAATAGGTGAAAGTAGCGATTGAGGTTCATGGACTAAGAAGATATTGACTGAATCATAACAGTTGACTAAAGATTAGTCGCCAGGGAATTCCGTAGATTTTTGAGATAAAATGTGATCAATAAGAGCCCTGTAACATGATACTCCTCTTTCGACCCATATTTAAAACCATCAAATAAATATTGATAAGCGAGCAATGCATTCTGTTCGTTGTAAAACAATTCTTTCCATGATGCAGGAACGTCTGCCCACTGCTTTAGCACAATACCATTCTCAGCATAGATAATTGGCGATTCAACACCATCCATTCGATAATCGTGATGTGTACCGGAACTTGATATATGCTGAAAATAAGCGATAGAATAATCTACAAAATTCAAAGCTCTGGCTTTTATCTCCTTTTCATTTTCTGATTTTACAGGCGCGTTCCGCCAGAGATTCACTTGGCTATCAAATTTACTGGGCGTCTCCCGAACAAGGGTTTTATCTAACGCAAAATTGATATAAAGTCTTTCGGTAGTGGGGACACGTGCTGAGTTAAACTGTGAAAAATCACCTCTCAGCTGAACAAAACCATCTTTTACCTTAATAATATCCAATGCGACGCTGCCTTTTTTCTCATCAGTCAATTCTAATCGATCTCCATTGAATCTATACTTGCCGAAAAGTAAGATATCATCAATCGCCAGGACAAACTCGTCTTTATCATGAAGTGAGAGAAAGGATCGGTATATAGTAGGATCATTACCATAGGTATCTGCCTCCACATTTTGGGGAGATTCGCTTTTTAATTTACGATACTCTTCATTTGAATAACCAAATATCATTTGGTAATTGCCTTCAGGAAACTCCTTTTTCTTTCCAAAGAAAGCACAAGAAGACAACGAAAATGTGAATAGCAGCAGTAATAACGGTTTCAAAATCAATTAATAATTATGGCCAATAATAATACACGAACCAAGATAAGAAATTACTGCAATAGTTATAGTATATCGTTATTCATTTGAATAAGCTCGGGGATAGCTTATTCTTTATAGAGATCCACTAAACCCTCTGGCAATTCGACTTCAATGATCTGCTCTTCACCATCGATTCCTAAGATTAAATCGTCCGATAAAGGGAACATCAGCTCTTTGCCATCCATATCGACTGTTGCGACAAATTGTTGCGGAAATTCCTGAACATCTGTTATTTCACCCAGTTCACCATGGCTTTCATCGATCACTAAAAAACCGATTAAATCAGTATACCTAAAATCATCTGGATCGCGCTCAGGCATTTTATCATTGGATAGATATAATTTTTTACGAACGAGTACCTGAGCCTTATCGATATGATCTACATCCTCAAATGTCACATAAGCTGTACTATTTTTTTGAAATTTAATCGTATCAACAAAATAGGGAACAAGCTTTTTGTTGACTTCTACGAAGACAACATCCATATCCAGACTCTCGTATTCCTCGAATTCAAAAAACAATTGTACCTCTCCTTTAAGACCTCTTGTTTTACTGACATAACCGATGTAAAAGCTTTGATCAATAGTCATATTTTCGTATTTAGCAATTAGATGTGAGACATGATTTGGCAAACCATTTGCCTATTGGCTGTTTCAAAAAAAGCCGGCTCAAGATTGAGTCGGCTTTCTCGAATACTTTATGAAAGAATTAACCTTCAGTTTCTTCTGATGCAGGAGCTTCAGTCTCTTCAGCAGCAGTTTCTTCCGCTACAGGAGCATTTTTAGCAGCTACAGCAGCAGCTTTTTCTTCTTTTTTCTTAGCTTCAGCTACTAAAGCAGCTTTTTTAGCTTCAGCTTTAGTTTGTGCTAAACCATCTTTTTTACCAGAGATTCTTGCATCATTAGCTTCAGTCCAAGCTGTAAATTTAGCTTCAGCAGCAGCTTCATCAAAAGCACCTTTTTTCACACCACCTTGCAAGTGTTTCTTGTAAAGAACACCTTTGTAAGAAAGGATAGCACGAGCTGTGTCAGTTGGTTGAGCACCTTTATTCATCCAATCCAAAGCTTTTTCAAAATCCAAAACGATAGTTGCTGGATTTGTGTTTGGGTTGTAAGAACCAATACGTTCGATGAATTTACCGTCACGTGGAGCGCGAGAATCCGCTACGACTACGTGGTAAAAAGGACGTCCTTTTTTACCGTGTCTTTGCAATCTGATTTTAGTTGCCATTTTTTAATTTTATTTTATGTATTCAACATATCCCCCGAGCTTCATGCTAGAGGGGATGCAAAGATAGTTATTTTTTTTTAATCATCATTATTATTTGATAAAAATTCACTGAAAACGACAGGGTTAGCTTCTTTCAGTATCCGCTTTTAGGCTAAACACCGCCCCTGTTCTCCAATGTTTTGTTCTTGCTATTCAGCAGTTAAAATAAGTCTTTAAAAATCAGTGTACAAAATAGCCTTTCTCCTCAAAACCTTCATGACTTCGCAGACACCAACAGCAATGAAAGCAAACTGAAGGTTCTTCCTGGCCAATAAGATCAGGCACTTTCAGAAAAAAAGGGCTATTTTACGAAATGTAAACAGGATGAACCGCTTGTGTATTTTGCCGGCGAAATTGTCTTCGACATTTTTGCCAATTCACTTTTTACTTTATACCTTCATTCTATGAAATCTGTTGCGCCATTAAAAATACTTAAAGCTTCGGCCGGTTCGGGAAAAACCTTTAGCTTGACTTTGCACTATCTCACTCTCCTGCTTTCCAACGAGCATAGCTATAAAGAGATTTTGGCTGTAACATTCACCAATAAGGCAACTGCGGAGATGAAGGAACGTATACTTTCGGTACTCCATGGTTTGGCAACAGGCAATGCCAGCGCTAAAATTGAAGATTTCAGAAAGCTTTTACTCGAGCAACAGCCCGATTGGAATCCACATCTCGTACAAGAGAAAGCTTATCGGGTCTATCGTCGTATTCTACATGACTACAGTCATTTTACGATCAGTACAATCGATGGTTTTTCTCAAAAAGTCATTCGTGCATTTACTTATGAACTCAATCTTGATGCAGCTTATAAGATTGAAATGAATGTCAATAAAGTGAAAAATGACCTCACAGTCATGCTGAATCAATTGCTGGATGAACGCCCCGATCTCCTTGACTGGATTATTGCCTATGCGGAAAAGAAAATAGCAAAAAATGAAAATTGGAACTACCGCCAACAATTAATGGGCCTGGCAAGCCTTATTTTTTCTGAAAATTTCCAAGAATTTGATGGTTACATCAACTCCGCCAATCCAAAGGAAGTCTTTAATCTCCTTAATCAGGAGGTTGAACAGAAGATAAACTCCTTCACCGAAGCACTCTCTATGACGATTGAAGCGTTTAGTGAAACGTTCAAGAAATTTAACATCTCCGAAAGTGACCTAAAAGGCAAATCGCGCAATAAAATAATATCCGCTAGCAAAACCAACAAAAAAACAGAAAAACTGAGCGCTTCTGAAATCGCCAAAGTATTGGAAAAATATCTCCAATTGATCGACAATGAAGATGCATTTACGGATAGTGACAAAAATATACGCCATGATCTTATCGCAGCACTTAGCCCCATCCTGGCATCGTTCCAAAAGCTACACGATAACCTGTCGGCTTATATTGCCTATCAAGCAGTACAGAACAATCTCTATTACCTACGCTTGCTCAAGGAAATGAGCGACTTACTGACACAGTGGCGACGGGACAATGGGGCTCAATTAATTTCCGATTCGCAGATTCTATTAAATAAACTCGGACTTGATGAAAATAGTGATCCCACATTTATCTGGGAGAAAATCGGCAATCGCTTCAACTACTTTTTGTTCGACGAATTTCAGGATACCTCGCGGATCCAATGGAAAAACTACAGCCCCCTATTGATCAATGCATTAGCAGATGCCAGAGGCACAGTCAGCGAACACCTGATTGTAGGTGATGTTAAACAAAGTATCTACCGCTGGCGAAACGGGGATTGGCGTATCCTCCTGCAACAGGTCGAGCAACAGGTTGGCCAGGCCTTTCACCTGGATGAGCATGGCAAAACGACTTTTATCGAAAACGGAAGCCTCGACACCAATTTTAGAAGTCTTCCGAATATCATTCAATTAAACAATTATCTGTTTAGCAGTATTCCCCAGCACCTGCAACAGGTACTGAATGAAAAAGTATCCGAAAGCCTCGATGAAGAAGGTAAACAGTGGTGGGTTTCTTCTGGCAATGATCAGATGCTTGTCAAAGCTTATGAAAACAGCCAACAGGAAGTCCCTAAACATAAAAAAGGAAACCTTGACCAATTAGGATCCATTGAGATCTCCTACATCCCCGTTACTGATGGGCGTTACAGAAGAAACCAGGTTATTGAGGAATCGCTTGTACAACTATGTCAGAAAATAGGTGACTGGCTCCGTAGCGGACGTTATCAATCACAGCAGATCGGGATTCTGGTGCGGAGCAATGCGCAAGCCAAATCGGTCATCCAGAAACTCATGGACTTCAAAAAAGAACAGCAGCTTGCATTTGAAGTCATATCCGGTGATGCGCTGTCGCTGGCGAGTAATGATGCCGTATTATTGTTGATCGAAACTTTGAAAGCGCTAGTCTATAATTCGGATAAACATACCATCCATAAAGCAAAGATGGTCTATCTCTATCAGCATATACAAAATAACACAATCGATCAGGATGCGTGGTTAAAATTTGCTGTCAATGATATCCATGCTCTTAAAGCCTATCTCCCTGAGGCGCTGATTGACTCCTGGGAAATGGCACAGAAACAGCCTTTGGTTCATTTGATTGAAAAGCTTATTGAAATCTACGGTTTCACAACCATGGACAACATTCATCTCCCCTACCTCCTCGCATTCAAAGATATGATCTCAACCTTCTCCACCAACGGCGAACGTGGAATTATACAGTTTCTGGAATTCTGGGAAGAAGATGGTAATCGGGCCGTGCTCCCTTCCAACGGAGAAATTAATGCGATCGAAGTAACCACAATCCACAAATCAAAAGGGCTGGCTTATGATGTGGTGATGATTCCTTTTTGTTCCTGGGATCTCGACGGCATGATCAATGGCGATTTTTGGATCGAGACGTCAGATACACCCTTTGCTCAATTGGGAAAAATTCCAATTAAATATACTTCCACCGTCGGAAAATCTGTTTTTTTCAAACAATACTTTGAAGAGATGCTGTTCAACTACATGGATGCACTCAATACATTCTATGTGGCAACAACCCGCGCAGTTGAGCACCTTTATATTACAGCTCCGTCCTTTAAAGAAACTGTTGATAAAAAGACGGGCGAGATTACAGGCTATGATATGAAAGACGAATATATCAGCGATGTACTCTATCAGGTCTTGGATACCCCGATAGCTCCGTTTGCACTGGAAGAAAAAGGTGTATACATCGACCAAACGATCGAACAAAAAAAACATCAGGCTCAAAAAGACAATATTATTTCGCTGAGCCATTATCCTATTTCCAAAGAATTGGAAATGGCCTTAGAAAAATCGAGCTCACGCAGCATCAATGATATCATGATGCTAGAAAAAGCGGCACAGTACGGTATATTGGCCCATGATATTATGGCTCAGATTTCAAAGGAAGAAGATATCCATAAACTAGTCCGCCAACTGATCCAAGAAGGTATTCTCTCCAAAGAGGAAGAACCCTTTCTCATGCAAGAGATCAATCAGATCTGGAAACACCCCATGATCAATAAATGGCTTACCGGAAATTATAAGATCTGGAACGAGGCGAGTATCATTACCGCCAAAGGTGAGACCATCCGTCCTGATAAAGTCTTCACCTCAGAAGAAGAAACAATCGTCCTGGATTTCAAGTTTACACAAACAGACTATATCGGACATAAGTACCAAGTCGACAACTATAAAAAGAATTTGGAGAACCTTGGCTATAACAACGTTAAAGCCTATCTCTATTATGCGAAATCAAATCAATTAACTGAAGTAAAATAATAGCACGATGCAGACAGCCTTTCTAAAATTAGTAGCAGCAGACATTCAAAAACGTTTTGGGAACGATCTGAGTGAGATTGCCATCGTGTTTAATAATAAACGGCCGATTACCTACCTCAAAAAACATCTTTCCGAAGTGTATGGACAGGCGATCTGGTCACCTCAGTTTTTTACAATTCAGGAATTTTTTAGACTTTCGACCGACGATACTGAAGCAAGTCCTCTAGCACAATTTTTCCATCTTTTTAATATTCATAATGAGCTATTGATCGCAGAAGGCAAACAGCCGGAAACATTGGAAGAATTTTATCCAATTGCAGAAATTATATTGAGCGACTTTGGCCAGCTGGATTATGATCTCGTCCCCATCGAGCAGATCTATTTAGAACTTTATGACAATACCAAAATTGATATTGCTTTTCAACATCTCACGCAAGAACAGCAAGGATTTATCCGTCAGTTTTGGCAGTCCTTTTCTATTGCTGGGCATAGTGGGGTCCAAGAACGCTTTCTGCAGCTCTGGAAAAGATTGCCCTTTCTATACGATCGTTTCAAAGAAAAACTTAAAGCAGAGGGGCAAACCAATTATCCAACAATTTACCGCGACCTGGTTGAAGGCAAGGCTACAAATCAGCAATTTGCATCTTCTTTTCAGCACATCCTGTTTGTCGGGTTTAATGCGTTGAATAAGGCCGAAGCGAAGTTATTCAGACAATGGCAGGATCAGGGTCGCGCATTATTCTACTTCGATGCAGACGCTTATTACCTAGAAGACAACATGCAGGAAGCAGGCCTCTTTATTCGTCGCAACATCTTTCAGACAGGCTTGGTCAATGCACTGGGTGATAGCCCCAATATTATTGGAAATAGAAAATCCACCGTCAATCTATATGCGAGTACGGGGAAAATAAGCCAGACAAAATTGCTGTATGATATCCTCGAACAGCACAACAACACGGAACAGACTTCCGCTATCCTGCTGGCCGATGAAAACCTGCTTGTACCTTTGCTGCAAAGCCTGCCGGACGTAAAACCCAATATCACGACGGGTTATCCACTGACGCAATCTCCAATTTATGGCATACTGGACTTATGGATGGAGGTGCATTTGGAAATATCACAGTTCAAACGGCGAAAGATCTCCTATCAGGTTATCGAGACTTTCATCAATCATCCGCTGACAATGGTTCCATTGGCAGATAAGCTGCAGATTCAACGGGAAATCGCCGACAAACAGTTATTTGAGATCGCTTTGGAAGAACTTCATTTCGAGAGCGCTTTGCCCCAATTTTTTGTTCCAATTGAAAATTCTGCCTATTTGATACCATCGCTCATCCTACTCGTTGATGATCTTTTACATGGCATTTCTTCCCAGGAGCGAATCCGCCAAATTGACAACAACCTCCTGATCGAGACAAAGAAAACGCTAAACCAGCTACTTTTAGGTTTTGAAACCGTAGCTCCTTTAAGCATCAGCTTTCAGATCGGCTTGATTAAAAAAGCCATTGCTCCAATAAATTCGGCCATAGAAGGTGATCCGCTCGAAGGCATCCAAATAATGGGTCTCTTGGAAAGTCGTTGTTTAAATTTTGACAATGTCTATATCCTAGGAGCAAACGAAGGCATTCTTCCCAAGACTTCCAACTCACCTACCTTTATACCCAATAGTCTAAGAAGTGCTTATGGACTCCCTATATTGGAGAATCAAGATGCCCTTTCAGCCTATTTATTTTATCGCCATTTTCAATACAGTGAAGGAATACATATTTTCTACAATGGCTTGGTTGACGAGAGCTCAACGGGTGAAGAAAGTCGCTTTATCAAACAGTTGGAATTTGAAAGCAATTTTAAATTTGACAGAAGAATTCAGCAGCAGACCATCCAATTTGCAGATAAAGCTCAAGAAATTATTATCGAGAAACGTGGCGAAGTCTGGGAAAAGATGTATCAGGACTTTATCGTTAACCAGAAAAAGATATCGGCAACAGCACTTACGACATACCTACAATCTCCTTTGCAGTTTTTCCTGAAACATATCGCCAACATCAAAGAACCACCTTCGATCTCCCAGGAATTTGAGATGAATAAGCTGGGAACAGTCATTCATAATGTAATGGAGCGCATATTTCTGCCATTCAAGGGGCAACAGGACTTTACACCGACGAGTATCCTGCAAGGGCAGATCGACAAGATAGAGGCACATGTCATTCGTGAAATCGGCATTCAATATCAGGTCGAATTAAAGGCGGCAAATGATTTAAACAGTTTGCAGCGGATCATGCTGAAGATTGCCTGCGAATATGTCAAGATGTATCTCGAATATGACATCAACAACTACAAAGCATTTCGGATTATCGAACTCGAGAATGATAACGACTATATATTGCCTTTCCCCCTTCAAATCAATGGAGAGGAACGACAAGTCTCGCTATACGGCATCATCGACCGTGTAGACGAGGTCATAACACACGACGACCGCATCATCAGTAGAATTGTCGATTACAAAACAGGAGGGGATTCGATCATATTTAAAGAAATCGATCAGGTATTTGCTCCAAATACCGAAAATAAAGCGATGGTCCAAACGCTATTCTATGCCTATGTATTCGAACAGAAAACAGGAAGAAAACAACTTGAGCCTCATCTCTATGTCGCGCGCAAAATGCGGGAAGAAGGGACATTATTCAGTGGTAAAGAGGGAATAATGACCGATGAATTCCTTGCTTTCCAGAAAGAGAATTTTGTCAGATTCTTGCGAGATATTCTTCAGGAAATCTTCAACCCAGATATTCCATTTCGACATAATCCGGACACGGTAGTTTACCCAAGCGACCCTTATACCCTATTCTATCGGGAAGCCAGTAAATGGGCTGATGCAGAAGAATGAATACAGCAAAGGCTCTAAGGAGAGATCAAACTAAATCCTTTATATAAAATATACTTAAAAACAAAAGGGGACATTTTAAAGTCCCCTTTCTATATTAACGTTTGTTTCTTTTAATTGCATTATTGGCTCGACGTTTTGCTGTGTTAATTTTATAGTGGAACCAATGGTCTTTAAAGATCTTTCGCATCGTATTATCAAAATGCCTTGTGATAAACAGATTACGCGCGCCTTTCAATTTCTCACTGATCGAATTTGCTAAAGCCCTAACAGAAATCGAGTAGCCCTCCGTTTCATATTGAATATAATGCCACCATCCTGCTGGCATGTATAAGGTCTCTCCAGGATGGATTACCGCTTCGTAGCCGTCCAGGTACTTAATACCAGGATACTCCTCTTCGCTGCTATATTTTGGATTGGCAATACTATGAAAGTTGTACGGCAATTTATACATCAAATCAGATTGATCATTCGGAAAAAGCCAGATACGTTTTAATCCCTGGAACTGAGAAATAAACACGTGTGACATGTCAATATCAAAATGATTACGGGTACTTGAACCCTCTCCACCAAAAAACATAAATGGCAACCATTGCAAGACCTTGCCTCCTGTCACATCGTTATAAATAACATCGTGTTTCAGTTCAGGACGTATTTTGAGCAGATTGAACAAAAACAACCGCAATTCAGTAGGTTCTTTTGTAATCAGATCCAAGTATTCTGCAAATGTCATATGGCCAACAGGGGCACTGGCAGCACGGTCCATTGACTCCTCCTCTTTTCCGTAGACATCTATTTTTATATCTCCTGCAATTTCCTTAAAGTAATCATAACTCCATTTCTTCCACGCTGGACTTTCTGCACTGATAAAATCTGATATAATGACAGGAAAACCTGGTTTCAGATAATTTTTTAAGAAGTCCTCTGATCGAATGCCCGAAATTTTATCAACTTGCTTTAACTTCACGACTGACTAATTTTGCTTAATTACAAACATAAAAAAAATATTTCTATCAAATTTTAAAAATACGGCCTAGACCTTATTTTTAATTGGAATAAATTACCCCAAGCAATTTAATAGAAATATACTTAAAATCTCAATGACCTACGTCACTTTTATTACATTTTAACACGATTGATCTCTCCCGAAGTCATTTTTGTACCCTACTGAACACAAATAGGCCGCCTCTTTTCTAACCCCTTGTAGCCTATAAATAGAAGCATATCAGCGGGTAAACTGTCAAATCTGGCCAAAAGACAGCAATCGTGTCGATCCAATACGGAAAGGTAAAGTCTGCAACAACACCAACGGAAAAGTGCATAGAGCCTTCCGGACTTCCAACTTATTAAATAACAAAAAAAGGGTCTTAAAAAACCCTCTTTTTGTTATTTACCTTATGCTAGGCTATTACTTATTTACTTTTTTGATATATTCTTCAACAGCCATTGTCATACTAGGCGCTTTTGGTGTCGGAGCTGGAATATCTAAAATCAATCCATGGTCTAAAAGTGCCTGCTGGGTTGATGCACCAAATGCAGCAATCCTGGTATTGTTCTGTTTAAAGTCCGGAAAGTTATCATATAAAGACTGCACACTGGAAGGACTAAAGAACACGATAACATCGTAGAAAACATCCTTCAGATCAGTCAAATCACTTACAACAGTTCTAAAAAGAACAGCCGGCGTAAACTTATAGCCATTTTGCTGTAACCAATTACTTGTTTCCTCATTAGCAACATCCGAGCATGGGAATAAAAAATTCTCTCCTTTGTGTTTTTTCAACACCTCCTCAAGATCTTTTGCGGTCTGTTTACCAAAGAAAATTTTCCGTTTCCTATATTGAATATACTTTTGAAGATAGAGGGCAATTGTTTCTGAAATACAGAAATATTTCATTTCTGCAGATACTTCAAATCGCATCTCTTCACAAATTCTAAAATAATGATCTACAGCATTTCTGCTTGTAAATATTACCGCAGAATAATCTGCTAAATTAACCTTATCCCTACGCACATCTTTGGCAGGAACTCCTTCTACGTGTATAAAACCTCGAAAGTCTAATTTTAACCCGTATTTCTTTGCTAAATCATAATAAGGGGACTTATCGTTTTCAGGCTTTGGTAAAGTCACCAGTACACTTTTTACCTTCTTTGCTCTTTCTACGTCTGAAGTTTGCATATTAACCAGTTTTAGCTCAATAATCTTAACAGTATTAATATTGGTGCTATTTCTAGGCAACAAAGGTACAAAATTAAATAGGAAATTGAAAATTTATACATGGACATAATATGAGCCGCTGTCTTAAGAAACCGATAGAAAAAGAGCAAACCGGCTCCAACAATGGCCAAATGCAACACAACACCGACCGATGTCAAGGGAACAAGGCTCAAAATTAATAACACAGGAAGCATTAAAAAAAGTGTGTTGAAATAGATCAGATACAACACCGTCACATATTCTTTTACTAACTTTCTAATTTCAAAAACAAAGGATAAGAATCTGATAAATCCGATTTTTAACGCGAACAAACCACCAACCATTCCTACAGTCTTCATATAATTAGGGAAAGTAATAAAATCGAATCTATTCAATTCATACGCATAAAATAGACTTACAAATAAGCCTATCGCTCCCGAAAATAATATAAATAGAAATATAAATGGCCAAGATGTCAAGATCGTATCCTCCTTACTCACAGACAATAAAACACGATCATCCCAATACCCCTGAAAGACCAATTTAATATCTGAAGGAAAAAATACCCGAATCATCCCAACCCCCAAAATTAATGCGAGAACCGTAAATAGGATCCAGTTTTCACGATGAACCTTGAGCGTTCCATATTGCCGATCCAAATTGCTGTACCTCAATTCCCCCTGAAAATACTGCCGTACATCAAAATTATCAATGTTATGAACCATTAGTCCTTTCTCTTCCACGGTTACAATTCGATATTGATTTTGTAGTGCTGGATTCAAGGATTCCAAAACTTTCTGGCTGGGTGAAATAACGGAATCTTTTACAGCATTTAGACTATCAGCCGCAACTGTGCTGCTTTGAATAACAGCTCGCTGCGCCCGCCGCTGTGCTTTCAATCCCGATATTGAAAACAGCAGAAATAATACAAATAGAATATGATATTTGAAGATTGTTACGCTCATTAAAATGAATTGTCTCTTAACGGCAATGAGATGCTCAACGACCGTCTACATTCGAAACTCTTTAATTGTGGTCGTAAAGTTAGGATAAAAAGTTATATTGCGTCCAAAAAATCTTCATAGAACATGTACAAAGAGATTACACGTTGCCAATGGTGCGGATCTGACGAGCAATACGTTGCCTATCACGATAAAGAATGGGGGCGGCCAGTCAGAGACGACAGAACCTTATTCGAGTTTTTAGTACTGGAATCTGCTCAGGCGGGCTTGAGCTGGATTACTATCCTCCGTCGTAGAAACGCCTACCAGGAAGCTTTCGCTAACTTTGATGTCGATGAGGTAGCGGCGTACAGCAACGAAACTGTCGAACAGTTACTCAAGGAATCCGGTATTATCAAACATCGCAATAAAATTGAATCAACTATTGCCAACGCACAGCTTTTCAAAAAAATCCAGGTTGAATATGGCAGTTTTTATAACTACCTATATAGCTTCCTACCTGAACAGCAGCCCATCGTAAACCATTGGCCAAGTTTGCAGCATGTACCTGCTACTACGGAGATTTCAGACAAAATAGCAAAGGACATGAAGAAAAAAGGGTTCAAGTTTTTTGGATCTACCATTTGTTATGCCTATATGCAAGCCGTTGGCATGGTCAATGATCATATTGAAACCTGCTCTTTTAAATACGAGCAGATATCATAACATCTGAAACCAGTATTCAACTGTCCTGCGCTGTGATAGATCCACAGCGCAGGACAACAAGAACATCGTGGAAATTGCTCTCCTTCACAAGCCCGAGAGTAGGCGGAATTTTTAAACCGGTATATTTTTATAGATATCAGGAAGATTTCGACAAAGACCGTTAAAGTCCATCCCATACCCAACCACAAATTCTTTACTTATTTCAAAACCAACATAGGTCAATTCCTCGAAATGATACTGCAGCGCCTCCGGTTTCACCAAAAGTGCACAGGCTATAACACTAGCTGGATTTAATTTTTTCACAGCATCTAAGGTATGCTTAAGTGAATGCCCGGAATCAACAATATCTTCCACAATAATCACATCGCGCCCCTCCAGATCGATACCGAGCCCCAAAAGCTCGTTCAGTTCAGATTGGCCTGTTCCGATATAAGAAGCCAGCTTAATAAATGACATTTCACAAGGAACTTCAATTTGCTTAAGCAAATCTGCCATAAACATAAAGCATCCATTCAAAACGCCTATAAACACAGGTTGCTTGTGTTCATAACGCAGGCTTATATCAATCCCCATCAGGCGAACACGTTTCTGAATTTGTTCCTCTTCAAATAAAGGTTCGAAAAGCAATCCGTCAATTTCTATCTTTTTCATCCTAATATTGTTCTTTCGTTACAGACACTACTTGTGTGCGTCATTTTCTTTTTCTTCCTTTTTACGTCCCAAGATCTTGTCAAACAGCGATCGCTTTGGTTTCTCCTGTTCAACAGCTTCCTCATCTTTCTTTTCCGTAAGATCCATCTTTTTTAATTTCTTGGGAACAGATACACTCTCGAGATTATCTGTAGGAGAATTGCTATCGAGCTGATCGAACAACAATGGATCGTCTCCCATATCAAATACATCAACAGAATCCACCACGGCCGGTCTAGCTGCACGCAGATGCGGCTGCAGAACAACCTCATAAAAACCATAATTTGAAGTTGTTGAATCCACGCTAATCTGCCCTGTTTTGGTCATAATATGACCATAGGTATTAAAATAGCGCAACATATTCCCTTTCAGATGCCCTGTCCAGTCAAAAAAGTTCAGACCCTTTTTAGGTCGCGGAACAATACTAGACAAAAATATACTTTCACCAAGCCCTAGCTGTGCCGGTGTTTTCCCAAAATAATAGCGTGCTGCTTCGGTAATACCATACACATTATTTCCCCATTCGATGACATTCAAATAGACCTCATACATGCGTTTTTTGCTAACTTGCTGTGAGCGTTCCATGAGCCATACCAGCAAAATTTCTTCCAGCTTCCGCACAACGGTCTTATTCCGATTTAGAAACACATTTTTTACCAGTTGCATTGATATCGTACTCGCCCCGCGCTTAAATCCTTTTTCCTTGATATTTGTAGCAATGGAGAGCTTAAAAGCCTTCTCCTCAAAACCCTTGTGCTTAAAGAAAAATGGATCTTCAGTATTGATCAAACTAATCTGCATATAACGGGATATTTGATCTAGCGATGTAAAATTAGGATTTTGAGGTCCAACGACAATTTCCCGCATCGGCTTACCATCTTCATAAGCCGTATACGTGAAAGGTGTATTTAGCATCGCAATATCAGCCTCGCCCCATTTAACGACTTTTAAATCCTTATCATCCATTTTGGAAGAGAAAAGAAGCTTTTCGGGCTTTTTTAATTCGAGAGCAAAGTTTAGATCATATTGAATATGCCCCTCTACTTGAATACCGTTTAAGCCTGGAAATAATCCAACTGGCATGGCATCAAAAAAGTGCTGTGCCTCGATCTTGTCTGTATGAATTGCGAGGAAGAGCTCTTTTTCCGGCTTGTGCACATATTTGAGATAAGGAGAAAACACAAAATCTTTGACCTGAACGGTACTTTCTTTACTCACTTCAATCGATGATGCCCCAATATTCAGTGCCCCTTGCATGACGGCCTCAGGAAAGATGACATCTTTACTAGAAATACGCCAGTGATTTAATTTCAAATTTTTAAAGCCCCATTGCCCATGCAATTCCAGTAATTCCTTATTCCTTCTGTGAGCTTTGTCCAAGCGGAATGATATTTCATCAAAACTGACTGCAAGACCAAATTTGCGTTGCAACAAGGGAAGATTGACCTCCTTTTTATCAGAAAAAAGGCGAAGGTCACATTCTTGATTATCCGAATCTATTGTTCCAGTCAGATTCCAGGCCGCCTCATGGTCATTTAACAAGAACTTGGTTTCCATATCTCCACCGTCGATCACAGCGGAAGGAATAACAATGCGCTGTGAAGTACTGTCATCGCGATAAGAAAGCTCAAGATTTTTGAGATCAAGATCATTTGGAACCTTAAAAAATACATTTTTCAATAGTCGATCTGCCAGAGCGGCTAGATTCTGTTTTGGGTTATCATTTTCTACCGTATCTTTTTTCTGCTTCTTGAATAAGAAATCGTAGTTACTGATCGAATCTTTTTTAACAAGAGAAACTGCCCCATTGTCCAAAATAACCTGTCCTAACTTCACATCTCCAAATAACAAAGGCCACAATTTTACAGACACTGTCAAATCATTGATTTGTGCCAATTGTTCCCGATGTTTAGGTAATAATTGTATATTTTTAAATTGCACGGCATTAATTCCCTGGAAGGCATAATATTGGATCTTCAACTCCATATCATACTTTTCAAGCAACTTTGCTTTCGCTTTGTTGATTGCTCCCATGAGCATGGCATCTCTTTTCTGATAAGCATAGGTACCAACTGCAATAGCCAAAACCAGAATAGCAGCTAGAGCAATATAAAGCCATCGCCACTTGCGGGACTTAAAAGATGTTATAAATCGATTGGACATAATTATTACTTAATGCAAATTCGTGCATATCAACAGTCAAACTTAGATAAATTTGACTGCATATACAATTATAATTAACTGAAACCATAATGGCCTTTATCCCTATCTACGGGAGTATAAAATTATTCAGATGATCTTCTGAAAACACTGCTGTGTCAATTACCCCTTCATGTGGCAGATCGTTTCTCTTACCTAAGGAGTGGGCATGTAATACAACATTCTTAATCCCATTAAAAACAAAGAAATGACATGAAATTGATCTGCAATGAGTAGTTTTGTAATCCATGATTACAAATGAATAATAGATGGTTACCAAAGAACAAATATTAAATGCATTATCCTATGTTGAAGAGCCTGATTTGAAAAAGGATCTTGTAACATTGAATATGATTCAAAATATCGAGATCGAAGGCCAAAAAATTTCTTTCGATGTCATTTTAACGACTCCAGCTTGTCCACTTAAGGATCATATTGAGCATGCCTGTCGAAATGCCATAGCGCATTTCATCGATAAAAATCTCGAAGTCCAGATCAATATGACTTCCAATGTGATCGGAAAACAAGGCGCACAAGTATCGGGTATTAAAAACATCATTTTGGTATCTTCAGGCAAAGGTGGAGTTGGTAAATCTACTGTTGCAGCCAATCTTGCTCTTGCTCTCCATGCTAAAGGTGCTAAAACAGGACTTTTAGATGCAGACATCTATGGACCATCGCTTCCGATTATGTTTGGATTGGAGGGCGCTAAACCAGGTTCAGTAGAAATGCCGGACGGCCAGGTTAAAATAGAACCACTTGAAAAATTTGGATTGAAATTACTTTCAATAGGATTTTTCACCGATCCAAACCAGCCTATTCCATGGCGTGGTCCAATGACTACATCAGCAATCAAGCAGCTTTTTAACGATGCACATTGGGGTGAACTGGATTATTTGGTCGTTGATATGCCTCCAGGCACCGGTGACATCCATATCACCGTATCACAAACATTCCCTATTGCAGGAGCTGTCATTGTCACAACTCCACAGCACGTTGCCCTGGCTGACGCTGTCAAAGGAATTGGAATGTTCTTAATGGATAGCATCAATATTCCATTATTGGGCGTCGTGGAAAACATGGCCTATTTTACACCAGCAGAATTGCCAGAGAATAAATATTATATTTTTGGCAAGGATGGGGGGAAACGTTTGGCAGAAGAATATAAAGTTCCTTTCCTCGGTGAAATCCCTTTGCTAAAAGGCATTTCTGATGCCGGAGATAATGGTTTCCCAGTTGCCATAGATACCGAAGATCCTGTAACGAAATCATTTTTAACGATTGCAGAGAAAGTTGCCCAGCAGCTTTCCATTATCCATAGCCAGGGGAGATAGTTAGTTAATAATGCGCTTTTGCGCTTCACCATAAAAAAAGGCTTTCAACAGATGAAAGCCTTTTTTTATGGAATGCGATCTAATTAGAGAGCAAGCTCCAGTAATACAGGACAATGATCGGAATGGACAGCATCCGGAATTATACTCGAAGATTTGATTTGTTCTGCCAAAGGTTTTGAAACCATATTATAATCAATACGCCAACCCAGGTTTTTCGCACGTGCTCCAGCACGGTAACTCCACCAGCTATAATGGTGCGGATCGGGATTTAAATGACGAAAAGAGTCGATATAACCCGAATTAATAAAATTCTCCATCCATTCGCGCTCTTCCGGAAGAAATCCCGAAGAGTTTGCATTTGATTTTGGATTATGAATATCAATGGCACGATGACAGATATTATAGTCACCGCAAACGACCAAATTCGGCTTTTCGACCAAAAGTTTATCGCTATATAACTGGAAATCCTCCAGAAAACGGTATTTAAAATCCTGTCTCACATCGCCGGTTGTGCCGGAAGGAAAATAAGTACTCATGACCGAAACCTGATCAAAATCAGCACGTATGATACGTCCTTCAAAATCATAATCCTCATGGCCACAGCCATACTCAACATGCTTAGGCGTCATCTTGGTAAACAAAGCAACACCGCTATAGCCCTTCTTTTGAGCCGGATACCAGTAATGTTCATAACCCATTTCCTCCAACAAGGCTATTTCGGGAATCTGATCAGGTGTAGCTTTAATCTCCTGCAGACAGATGACATCTGCATTTACAGTTTTTAACCAGCCCAGCCAATCCTTCTTTAAGGCTGCACGTAAACCATTCACATTATAGGTTACTATTTTCATTTTTTGAATATTGTGATACTAGATAATAAAAACGGAAAACTCTTCAATTCTTGATTTTGCGAATCATAACAACATTAATAATCCTTAGAAGAGAACAGATCACCGATTTTAGAAAAGAAACCCGTTTGAGGTTTTAGTCCTTTTAGTTCTCGTTCCAAGTTTAATGCTTCTCGTCTCGTCAACACGTGCATGCTCATCTTTTGATCGACTTCCGGCCTATCATGTTTATCTGTTTTTACAGCGGCAATCTGATCGATAACATCCACTCCTTTGACCAACTCGCCAAATACGGTATAATTCCAATCCAAATGAGGCGCGCCACCAACAGTCGTGTAAGCCTGACGCTGTGCTTCCGAAAATTTCTTACCATTCATTCGTGTTTGCTCCAAACGATCGAGGTCTTCAGGGGTGAATACTTTTCCCTGAACAAGATAAAACTGAGAACCCGAAGAAGCCTTTGCCGGATTATTATCTCGGGCCGCTCCGATAGTACCTTTTTTGTGGTATAAACCATCCTGAATCTCTGCAGGAATTGTATACCCTGGTCCTCCATTACCCAATTGAGCACCGCCAACGGCATTTCTTGAATCAGGATCACCACCCTGAATCATAAAATTCTGGATGACGCGATGGAACAAGGTTCCGTCGTAGTATTTACTTTGTGCCAATTTGACAAAGTTATCCCGATGTTTTGGCGTCTCATTATACAACCGCAGCACACAGGTGCCCTTGTCAGTAACGATCTGTACATATTTAAACTCGGGTTTGGCGGCAAATGCCAATACCTGCAAAAAACAAAATACTGCTACTAAACTAGCCTTTAAAAATTTCATCTGTTAATAATTATATGTTGTATTGAATGCACACGTTTCCTGAATTGTTTGATTCCCTAGATAACGTTTAATTCTTCAAAATAATCTATGATCAAAGACTTCATGATCAATTCTTGTTCTAAGAGTGTATAGTTGGGAATAGGTTTTACCAATTCCCAATGTGGCCAACCTTCTTCATCAAGTCCTTTGAGGTTATAAAATCCCATCGCGCTGAAAAGACGACAGGTCGCAATATGCATCAATTCTTCCTTTTCCCGTTTTGAGAATTTTTGGGCACCTTTGCCCAATTCCTGAACACCAATAAGGAATAAACAGACCTTGATGTCAGGCTTTTCCATATCGAATAGAGAAGCAATTTCTCCCTGTAAGATACTCCACTTCTTGTTTACTTCTGCTGCCTTCATTTTTTTGTTTTAAACAAACTAAGATAAATAAATACACTTATGCCGTTGGATTCCCTCCTTTGACAATAACCTCTGTACAACGCTGATCAATCATCTGAAAAACGGGATCAAACAAATTATCGTCAAAATACGGATCAGGAACAACATCGTCTCCTAAAAACAATTTCACTTTGTTTAGGTCTTCCTTATCAATCACCTGGGCGCATACATCTTCATAGTTTTGTCTATCCATCACAAATATAAGATCATATTCGGCAAAAAATTGCGGCTTGAAATGTCGTGCGCGCTGACCAGAAATATCGACACCATATTTCTTTGCAATTGCTATAGCCCTACGGTCGGGTGCTTCCCCAATATGCCAGTCACCTGTACCAGCCGATTCAACGACCCAGTTTAATTGATTATCCGCAACTTTTTGTTTCAATATACCATGTGCAAGGGGCGAACGACAAATATTGCCCAAACAAACCATTAAAATCTTCATCTCTATAATTTTAAAAAACTATCAAACAATAGTGATACTTCTTATGCGATCCAACGAAACAAAGAACGCTATTATCTCCCATAATCAGGCTTCCACGCTTGTCAATAGCAAAATGTGTAATAAATCTTCAGGCCAAACCGGCTCAGCATAAAAAGTACTGAAGCTGTTTCGGCACTTCATTCCGCAAAATAGCTAAACTAAAATTATTAAGGAAACAAGCGGCTTAAAATTGACCTACTTCTTACCAAGTACCCTAGCTTTCCCATAAAACCTTCATGACTTCGCAGACACCAACAGCAATGAAAGCAAACTGAAGGTTCTTTCTGGCCAATAAGATCAGACACTTTCAGAAAAAAAAGGTGGCCTAACCTTACGGCTAGAACCACCTAAACTATATTAATCAACCAAGTCTTAATTCAATACTTAATATTCTACCGGGAAGCTCAATTGAACAGCACCGCCTTGAGGAGATACACCTTTCAATCGCACAATATTACGTTGTGTTGCGCCAAGCGCAGTTTCAACATCGTCTACTGTATTTACCGCTTTTCCATTAACCTCAGTTATAACCAATCCACGCTCTACACCAAAGTAATCAAAGATACCACCACGATTCACTTGGGTTACAACAACTCCAGAGTTTACACCCAGTTCTTTTTTCTTCTGAGCAGAAGCCGGAATAAAGCTTGCCCCTAATTTATTGTAAATCTCCGTTGCACTTTTAGAAGCTTTTCCACCTGTACTTGCAGATTTCAAAGATTCTTCGCCTTTCAATGTCAAGGATACCTGTTTTTCCTTACCATCACGTTTGTAAGTGACATTGACTTTATCTCCAGGACGCGCACGGCCTATCGTTTCACTTAAGACAGGTGAACCTGTAATCACTTTTCCATTGATCTTAGTCAAGATATCTCCTTTTTTGACACCTGCAGCCTCTGCAGCACCACCAGCTACAACATCTTGAACATAAAGGCCATCCACATCTGTAAAACCTTTTTCTTTTGCCAGTTCAGGTGTTATTTCAGTATAAGTGACACCTATGTAACCACGTTTTACATTACCGTATTCAACAAAATCATCGACGATCTTTTTCACCAAATTGACTGGAATCGCAAAACCATAACCGGCATATGTTCCTGTTGGAGAAGCGATAGCAGAGTTAATACCAATCAATTCTCCTGCAGCGTTAGTCAAGGCTCCACCACTATTCCCTTTGTTGATTACCGCATCTGTTTGAATAAATGATTCGATTGCTGAACTTACGGGGATTTGATCCTGTCCACCACCAAATGGATTACCACGTTGTTGTTGACCTTCACTTAGAATACCAATCTGACGACCTTTAGCACTAATGATACCTGCGGTAACTGTAGATTGAAGTCCAAGCGGATATCCAAAAGCCAATACCCATTCACCGACATTGACATTATCCGAGTTGCCTAATTTGACAACAGGAAGTCCCTTACCCGACACTTTCAGCAAGGCTAAATCGGTATTCGGATCCCGGCCGATCAATTTGGCTTCAAACGTACGCTTGTCTGTTAATACGACTTCAATTTTGTCTGCATCTTCAACGACGTGGTTGTTGGTTACAATATAACCATCATCCGAGATAATTACACCTGATCCGGATGCCTGCACGGGTTGCGACTGCATTTGACGTCGTCCGCCACCCTGTGGCATGCCAAAAAACTCTTCAAACATATCGAACGGAGAACCTTGCGATTGCTGCGACCCTTTACGGCTATATGTTGTCTTAATATGTACTACACCCGGTGATACTGCCGCCGCAGCTTGGGTAAAATCAGGGTTACCTGTCGACGACATTACCCCTGTTGGATTGTTTGCAAAATAAACCTTTTGTTTGTCTTCGAAAGACATACCATCAAACTTCTTATTCTCAATAAGCTTGTAACCTCCTAATGCTACTGCTCCACCGAAAACAGCTGTTAATAGCGTTAAACCGACCTTATTCATAAACTTATTTTTATTTTAAAATGTCTTAATATAAGCTGATAACTTTTGCTCTTAAAATTACCGATTTTATTCGGATATGTTCAAATGTAATACCATTTCGAGGCCTTCGGAAAATCCGACACGTTAAAAAATGTTAATTACTAGACAAATGCAATCATTTTAACAAATCTTAACTTTTCTCCGTTTTTTTGTAACAAAAAAACGTATTTTTGTTACTACAAATCAACGTAATGGCACCACAAGTAAGATTTTCAAAATATCAGGGAGCAGGCAATGACTTCATTTTAGTAGACAACCGCGACAACTCATTTGACCGCGCAAATGAAGCATTGGTAGAAAAGCTGTGTGACCGCCGGTTTGGAATTGGTGCCGATGGTTTAATGCTTCTACAAACCAGAGAAAATTACGATTTTGAGATGATTTATTATAATGCCGACGGCAGAGAAGGTAGTATGTGTGGCAATGGGGGCCGTTGCATCGTCGCTTTTGCACGCGACTTGGGTATTATTACTGACAAAACTGTCTTTTTGGCAGTAGACGGTGTACATTACGCGTCTTTATCGGCAGATCTTGTCAATCTCCAAATGATCGATGTGCAAGATTTTGCCCGTGATGGAGAAGCCTATCTGTTACAAACGGGTTCTCCACATTATGTTGAATTTGTTAAAAATCTTGTGGATAAAAATGTCTTTCAAGATGGCTACGCCATTCGCAACAACACTACTTATAGAAAAGAAGGCATCAATGTGAATTTCATTGAAGCCGAAGGAGAAGGTTATTTCCTCCGCACATTTGAGCGCGGTGTTGAAGATGAAACCTATGCCTGCGGCACTGGAGCAACTGCAGCGGCCATGGCCGTTGCCTTGCAGCAAAATTTAGAAGGTGATATTCATATTCCTATCCGCGTATTAGGAGGACAGCTTTATATCTCCTTCCATAAGAAAGGTCATCATTTCACAGAGGTTTTCTTAGAAGGACCGGCACAATTTGTCTTCGAAGGGAACTATTAAGTTTTCATCCCAATAGCGAACAAAACTAATCGCGGCCACGATCTTCAATCCAAGCGAATCAAGCCTTCAAATGGGAACTACTGTCTTTGGTATTTAACGATACCTGTGAACTGCCTCAAAATGAAGACTAGTATTAGACCTTAGCTAATTAGCCCCTTAAAATCGATTTTTTAAATTTCAACGCACAAATTGCGATTAATGGTATATTTTATTGTATATTAGATACCTTTATTTATAAGGTCCGCTATTTTTAATGCAACAGTCAAAGTCATTTCCAGTCTATAAAATCGTTTATTCTATATGTGAGCACCCCTATCTTGGCTATCTCATTGAGCCACACATGGTCAAACTCAATCCCAATGGGAGTTACTCACTACGATATCAACGCATATTTAGCAATACTGTGGATGCCTACGCTGCTGAATTGGATGAAGTAGATTACAGACTCATTCGATTGCTTGATGAAATCGAACAAACACATCTCATCAAAAAATACTATAAAAAAGCGATTAGACCTGTAGATTTCTTTTCCAAAGTTTTCGATAAAAAACTTCATGAGCTTCTTCGTCCCAAGATTGATGAAAAAATGATTCAATTTTTTGAGGCTGTTGGTGATAAACCGCTTTTCATGATGAGCAAAGATGGATATCCGGCAGATCAGGAAATTAAATTGGCAACATCTGCAGCATCAATCTTATTTCACTTCCGGCGGAACGAAGAAGAAACACGTTATTTCCCCACCATCAAATACGAAAACCAGCGTCTGGAGTTTATGTTCAAAAATGCGATTGTCCTGACCAATGTACAGGCATGGTTACTTTTAAACAATACCCTCTATTATTTCGATCAGGTACTTGAAGGGAAAAAGCTTAGCCCATTCCTAAATAAACGCTATATTTCTGTCGGCAGAAGCACTGAAAAAAAATATTTCGAGACCTTTGTATGCGGACTGATTGAGCGCTATCACGTCTATGCGGAGGGATTTGAGATTCAAACTCACCAGCATCAGGCAATTCCACTCCTGCATCTGATCTATGTGGAAGATGGAGCTTCGCAATTGCAGCTACAATTCAAGTATGGCCCACATACTTTTACAGCAGGGGCTGAAAACAAAGTTACCGTACGCATGGAATATAATAAAGAAGATGATCATTATATCTTCCACCGCGTCAAACGATCCCTGCAATGGGAAGAACAGCAACATGACAGCTTAAAAAAATTGGGATTACAGGATGTTGACTCCCAGTTAGGTTTACTAACGCCTGCTGTCTATACTGGAAAACGGCTTTCCGTATTTGATTGGATGAACAACCATCAGGAAGAGCTTGATACACTTGGATTCCAAATTGTACAAAACAGTGAAGAAAAGCGCTTTTTCATAGGGCACACCTCCCTGGATATTTCCATTGATGAAGATAATGATTGGTTTGATATCAGTGCAATCGCAAAATTTGGCCCTTATGAGATTCCATTTATTCAGCTGCGTAACCATATTCTCAATAACATTAAAGAATTTACCTTGCCGAATGGCGAAATTGCCATGATTCCGGAAGAATGGTTTGCACAGTACAATCATCTCTTCCAATTTTCTACAGATCGGCATGAGCTTAAACTCAATAAAGTACATATCGGCCTGCTCTTTGAAATTAGTGAGCATACACAGTTGGTATTTACACGAAAACTACAGAATCTGGCCAACTTTGAAGAGATTGCTGATATTCCCGAACCAAAACATTTCAAGGGAAATCTTCGCCCATACCAAAAGGCAGGATACAATTGGTTTAATTTTTTGAAGCAGTATAAATTTGGTGGCTGTCTTGCTGATGACATGGGATTGGGTAAAACCATACAGACATTAGCACTATTACAACAGCAAAAAGAACAGCTCCAAGACGAACAGGATATACGCACATCACTTTTGGTCCTGCCAACATCTCTCGTATATAACTGGCAGAAAGAAGCACAACAATTTGCGCCACAGCTCAATATTCACCTTCATACGGGTAATAACCGGATTAAAGACGCTTCACTTTTCGCTAAATATGATTTGGTCATTACCACCTATGGGATTGCCCGTATTGACGAAGAGACCTTAAGTGGTTTTTATTTTAATTACATCATCCTGGATGAAAGCCAGAATATCAAAAATCCGACATCCAAATCGTTTAAAGCGATCAAAAGCTTAAAAAGTAAAAACAAGTTAGCCTTAAGCGGAACCCCCGTTGAAAATTCCGTTTCGGACCTTTGGGCACAGATGCACTTCACCAACCCAGGCCTACTGGGCAGCTACACCTATTTCCAGAAAGAGTTTGTGCAGCCCATAGAAAAGAAAAAAGACGAAGAAAAAGCACAGCGCCTTCAAGCGATTGTCAAACCATTTATATTAAGACGTACAAAAGATCAGGTGGCAACGGAATTACCACCAAAGACGGAACAAGTGCTCTACTGTGAAATGACGGAAAAGCAATCCGAACTTTACGAAAAAGTCAAATCTGAATATCGCAATGCAATCCTAGATGGCCAATTGGATAACAAGCCAAAATCTACCCAAATTGCACTATTACAGGGATTGACTAAACTCCGACAATTAGCCAACCACCCTAAAATGGTCGATGAGAAATTCATGGGCGATTCAGGCAAGTTCGAAGCGGTCATTGAAACGCTCGAAATGGTTATGCGAAGAGGCAACAAAGTACTGATTTTCTCCCAGTTCGTAAAGCAGCTCAATATCTTCCGTCAGTATTTTGATAATAAAGGGACTAATTATGCCTACCTGGATGGCGGCACAAAGAACCGGGATGAAGCCGTCAGTCAATTCCGTAAAAATAATGACACCAAGCTGTTCCTCATATCAATAAAAGCAGGTGGTGTGGGACTCAATCTGATTGAAGCAGACTATGTCTTTATTCTGGATCCGTGGTGGAATCCTGCAGTGGAACAACAGGCTGTCGACCGCTCGCATCGCATCGGTCAAACGCGCAATGTGTTTATCTATAAATTTATCAGTAAAGATACCGTCGAAGAAAAGATATTAGCTTTACAGAATAAAAAGAAATCAATTGCACAAAGCCTGATTACCACAGAAGAAAGCTTTATCAAGTCGCTATCTCAGGAAGATCTGCAGGAACTTTTGGCCTAAATCAAAACGTTACTGTTTATATTCATTAATCTTCGCCATATATATCGATGGACGGATACCCGTTACGCGTGTAAAAATATTGCTAAAAGAAGAGAGCTCATTGTACCCTACGTGCATAGCGATTTCGAGGATGGAATACTTATTTTCGGACATCAGCTCCAAGGCTTTCGCAATTCGTATGGCTCTTAAAAATCGAATATAACTGATACCCATATCTTCTTTGAAAAGTCTGGACAACGAGCGGCTACTCATTCCAAAGCGCGCCGCAATCTGTTCAATGGTAAAGGCCTGATCGATGTTACTGTTTAGATATCTAGCCACACTTCTGAGTTTTTCACTCTTAGGATAAGGATGCTGCATAGGGAAAGCATCTATTGGTGGACTCGTATCTGGAATAATAGCCATCATCGCACGCAAGAGACAGTATTTTGAATATTCAGCCGTTTTGCTGATCCCTCCGTTCCAATCCTGAGCAAATAAAAACATTTCACGCATCAGATCATTGCTTAGAAATATATTCGGCGCTGACAGCACGGACGGCATACCCTGTCTTTCCTTAAAATAAAAACTGTACAACGGGATACGAGAACTTGTGCTTTCCAGATGATAAGTTGTATTTGCCGGAATCCACATAAAAAATCTTGCTGGCAAATACCAGTGCTTTGTTGCTGTAAATACATGAATAATACCACCGTCAGCATAAAGCAGGCGCGCCTTTTTATGTGTATACTCACGAGAATCAATACGATCGACATACATATGATCTACGTAAAAATCATATTGTTCAGCATCAATGGCTGCAAGCTTACCCTCTTCCATAATCTAAAATTACACTTTTTATACAATATGGCGCAAATGAACAAATATCCGTCCGACTATACAAAACAAAACATTTCTATCCTACAGTATCTTTGTGCAGCCTTACTCCCAAGCGCCCAGACGAAGTTTGTTGGTACTCCGAGCAATCCAGTTTACGTAAAATGAAAGATGCTATTTCATGCAGATCATAAGCAGAACGAGGATATGGTTCCGGACACTTTTTGAGCTGAAAGCTTAGATAATTGTAAAGTGCATGTCTACCACTCTTGGCACATTTAGTAAGCAGACAAAGTAAATAATTGAAAAACGTGCAATTAAACAATAATGAATAAAGAAGATAAAAGAGAAAAAACAAAAGGATTTAACAAAGTGCTCGTCATATTCGCCAGCCTACTATTATTAATCGGTATCGGAGTCTTAGTCAGACACCTCATTTTTACCAATCAATATGTAACGACAAATGATGCGCAAATTGATCAATATGTGACTCCTGTCGCCAGTAGGATTTCCGGTTTTATTAAAGAGGTACGATTTGAAGAAAATCAATATGTTCATCGAGGCGACACGCTGCTTATTATCGATGCGAGCGAGTATCAAACCAAAGTGGATATGGCTAATGCCGAACTCCAAAGCAGTGAGAGAAATGCCGAGGTGATTAGTAAAACGGCAAATGCAACTGCCAATAGCATTTCGGTTCAAAAAGCAAGATTAGAAGCTGCAAAAGTAAGTGTATGGCAGACCCAACAGGATTACAATCGGTTCAAGAATTTATTTGAAGCTGAGGCTTCGACCAAACAACAGTACGATAATGCCAAAGCAGCATATGATATAGCATTGGCACAATTGCACACCATAACCGAAGAATATAATTCAGCTCAACTGAACACCAGCAAAGAAAAAGCAAGTGAGTTACCGGCAAGAGCTAATATCGACATCAAAAAGGCAGCAAAAATAAATGCACAGCTTTTTCTCTCCTATACCGTAGTAACCGCTCCCTACGATGGCTTTGTTGGCAAACGATCTATCCAACCAGGACAATTTGTAAAGGAAGGCCAGACGCTAGCCAATGTCATTAGCGAAGAGAAATGGATCAACGCAAATTTTAGAGAAACTCAGCTTGAAGATCTTGCAGAGGGCACTATAGTCACTATACAGGTCGATGCCTTTCCCAAACTTAGTTTTAAAGGAAAGATCCATTCTTTTTCCCCAGCATCAGGTTCCAAATTTGCAGTGATACCTCAAGACAATGCAACCGGAAATTTCGTTAAGATTGAACAACGGATTCCGATTAAAATTGTATTTGATCCAAAACAAGATCTTAAGAAATTACGTGCTGGTATGAATGTCGTCATCCATGCTCCCCATCAATCCTAATCATCATGAGTGTTAATAAATCCTTATACTATAGCTGGATACCCGAATGGATAAAGCTTCCCCTTATGATATTAGCAATGTTCCCACATCTCATGTTAATGTCGCTCTTCCATTCCAATACAGCATTTACCGCTTCGGCACTGGATATCGAGGCCGAAGATATTCAGTATTTTCTATCCTTGATGTACGGTGCCATTGTCGTTGCTTTACTTATATTTCAGCGGCTGTTTTCTTTTTTCAGGGTAAGGACATATATCCTCTTGACCTGCAGCCTTTCCATCCTGATCCTTCTAGGCATATCGTTGACAAGAGATCCATTTCTTATTGGCATTCTGCGCGTGGTCGAAGGCATTTTCTGTGTACTGGAAGGAGCTTGCTTTCTTCCATTGCTCATGATGCAGATTAAGCATGCCAAGAGCCGGACCATCGCCTATTTCTTTCTATATACCTTTATGCTTACCGGTTCAACCTTAACGACCTCTTTGCTCAAAGAAAGTATCATGGATTATGGATGGCAAGATATGATCCACGTAGTACTCTATTGGCACTTGATTGTAATTGCAATAGCTTTGCTGTTACTTAACAATAATCGCTTGGGTAAAAAGTTCCCACTCTATCAACTAGATCTGGCAAGTTGCCTATTTCTATTAATCTCATTAAGCTGCGGTGCTTACGTCTTAATTTATGGTCGTAAATACTATTGGTTCGAACACACCAATATTACCATCAATTTTGCCCTTGCTCTTGTTTTTGGAGCACTCTTTATGATTAAACAAAGCATGGTAAAAAGACCCCTTTTTCATTTTGAGATCTTGAGATACAAAAATGTTATCTTCGGAGTTATCCTATTCTTTCTCTTTTACATTATTCGAAGCTGCCTAAATAATGTATATACCGTGATGGCCACCGTATGGAAATGGCCATGGCATTATATTATTGATGTACAGTACATCAATGTCGTCGGCACGATGCTTGGTGTTGGCAGTTCAGGTTTCTTACTCCTACGCGATGTATCCCCTAAATATATCTTTGGTTTTGGCTTTTTGATATTGGCGGCTTCCTGTTTTCTATTTGTACCCACCTTTTATCCTGATACGACAATCGCTACTATCGGTCTCCCTTTGTTCATCCAGGGAATCGGACAAGGCTGGCTTTTCACACCATTGGTCATTTATATCTTAACAGGTGTTGAGTCCCATCATGTAGGCAATGCAGGCCTTATGGGTACAACAGTTCGATTTTGGAGTACCAATATCGGATTTGCCCTTATCCAAAATGCCAGTTATGCCCTCAATCAAAAGCATTATATTCAACTCGAACAAACACTTAATACAAGCAATCCGCAGACAATAAATTATTGGAATACATTAACAGAGAAATATATCGGGCTATATGGCGATCAGCTGGCACGCCTTATTGCAGGTAAAAGTCTTTCCGGAAACCTAAGTCAGCAAGCGTCGCTAATCAGTAATATGGAAATATTTACCTATCTGGGAATATTAGGAATGCTTGCAACCGGACTAATCTTTTTATTCGGTCCAGCCAAAACACTTTTCATGCGCCTTCGGATACCATACTTGTAAATGAGATCGCTAAACCGCCTATAGACAAACTTCATAATTCCGCGAGCAGCAATAGCCATGAACGCGAGCAGCAATAGCCATGAAAATGAACTGAAGAATCTTTTTGGCTAATAAATCGCGTATCGCGTGCCCATTGATGAAATAATAAAAACAACACGAATCAATAAAACAGCCTCTTTTCAGAAAAAAGGGGCTGTTTGCTAATGAATGCAGACAACCCCTTTTCGGTATCTTGTACTTTATCTATTTAAGCATCGAATTCTTTAAGTGCTTTTTTCACACGCACTATTACCTCGTTTTTACCAAGTAATTCAACAATCTGAAATACATCTGGTCCAAATTTCCCACCGACTAGCATGATGCGGAAAGGCATCATCAGCTCGCCCATCTTCATTCCTGAAGCCTGAATGGCATCTTTAAAGAAAGGTTCCAAATCAGAAGCGTTCCATGTATCAAATCCTTCGAATGATTGATTTATACCTTCAAAAAATGCAGTTTTTTCAGCAGACCATTTAGGCTTCACTGCGTTTAGATCATATTCTGCAGGCTGCAAGAAAAAGAACGACGCCTGGCTCCAAAAGTCTTCGACAAAGGTTAAACGCTCTTTTACAGCATCCAATACCCTACTCACATAAGTCTCTTCGGCGCTTACTTGATGATGCTCCAAAACTGTTTTGATCTGCGGTAACAATGATTCTGTTGAAGATCGTTTGATCCATTCATGGTTGAACCATTTTGCTTTTTCAAAATCAAATTTTGCACCAGCTTTACTGATACGGTCAACACCGAATTTTTGGATTAATTCATCTAAAGAGAAAAGTTCCTGTTCAGTTCCATCGTTCCAGCCCAATACCCCTAGCATATTGACAAAAGCCTCTGGCAAGAAGCCCATCTCACGAAACCCTTTTGTTGTATCACCAGATTTCGCATCAGTCCAGTTCATTGCATAAACAGGGAAGCCTAAGCGATCGCCATCGCGCTTACTTAATTTACCATTTCCATCTGGTTTAAGGATTAGTGGAAGGTGCGCCCAGCCTGGCATGCTATCACCCCAGCCTAGGTATTCCCACAATAAAATATGGATAGGCGCTGAAGGCAACCACTCTTCACCACGGAATACATGCGATATTTCCATGGCTTTATCATCAACAACCACAGCAAGGTGATAAGTTGGCATGCCATCCGCCTTAAGCAACACCTTATCATCGACAAGATTTGTATCAAATGCAACTTTTCCACGGATCATATCAGTGAATGTGACCGTTTCATCGGTAGGGATTTTTATGCGAATGGTATGTGGAGTGCCCGCATCCAATAATTGTTGAGTTTCAGCCTCAGACAAACTCAATGAATTACGTAATTGAAGTCTGTTCTCGTGGCTATATCGAAAATTAGGCTGCAACTTACGCTGCTCATCCAGCTCCTCTGCAGTGTCAAAAGCATAGTAAGCATAACCATTCTCGATCAGCTGTTCAGCATATTTCCGGTAAGATGGTTTTCGCTCGCTTTGACGGTAAGGTCCATACTCGCCCCCTTTTAATGGGCTTTCATCTGGGGAAAGACCACACCATGCTAAACATTCGTTGATATACTCCTCAGCACCTGGGACAAAACGAGTTTGATCCGTATCCTCGACACGTAAAATAAAATCCCCCTGATGCTGACGCGCATAGAGAAAATTAAACAAAGCTGTACGTACCCCACCAAGGTGAAGACCACCTGTCGGGCTCGGTGCAAAACGCACTCTTACTTTTCTTTCTGAACTCATGCCGCAAAATTACCACAAAATTTTTGATTTGGACAGTATCATAACTTCTTCAATGAAATAAAAGTGCAGAAAACAGACATTTATTCAGTAATTTGCAAATGAAGGACACGAATACGGAATCATGAAACCCTATCAGATTAGCCAGCAACGCTGGAAATTTATCTTGCTTATCTTTGCAGCAGTCATTGCTGTTGCCTCCTTGGTTTACACCAATTACCTCGTTCGAAATCTTGCGCATGCCGAACGTTCCAAGGCTGAGGTATGGGCCATGAGTACAAAAAATATTATGACCATGCCCGACGTTGATGATGAGTTCATTACATTTATTTACGCCATAAGAGACAGTCTCAATTTACCAGCCATTATTACAGACGACAAGGAAGACATCATTTTCTGGCGTAACCTCGATTCCACGAAGACAAATATTAAGCCCGGACACAATGACAGTGTTACAAAACACCTGGATTATGACCCGGCTTATTTTCAAAAACAACTTGCGTTTATGAAGAAAAGTCATCCGCCCATTACATTGGAATTGGAAAATGGGCAGAAATGGCATGTTTACTATAAAGATTCCTGGTTTTTACAACAGTTAAGGGTGTTTCCTTATGTACAACTATCGCTGATTGCACTCTTTCTCATTATTGCTTACACGGTTTTCAATTCTATCCGGAAATCTGAACAAAATCTCGTTTGGGTAGGGCTCACCAAAGAAGCCGCACATCAATTAGGCACCCCTATCTCGTCCTTGATGGGCTGGTTAGAATTGATTCGTATAAAATTTGATGCCGAAGAAGATGATACGCTAAATGAGATGGAAAACGACATTAAGCGGCTTGAAATCGTCGCTGACCGTTTTTCAAAAATTGGATCTACCCCCGTATTAACCAATCACAACCTCTACGATGTCATCAAAAATTACGTGGATTATTTTCGCATACGAACCAGTAATAAAATTACCTTCGAATTAAAGGGCGACACACATCTTGAGGCACAGCTCAATATCCCATTATTCGATTGGATCATCGAAAATTTATTGAAAAACGGAGTAAATGCCATTGGCACAGAAGGAAAGATAACTGTTAATATTTCAGAAAATATTGCGAAAGAAGAAATTTTTATAGACATTAGTGATACGGGCAAAGGAATTCCAAGATCTAATTTTGAATCTGTTTTCCAGCCGGGTTTCACAACGAGAAAAAGAGGCTGGGGGCTTGGCCTTAGTCTGACAAAAAGAATGGTACGGTACCACCAAGGACAAATTTTTGTAAAAGAATCTGAAGTAGGTAAAGGAACAACATTTCGAATAATCTTAAAAAGCAATTTAAAATATGAAGCCACTCAAATCTGACGAATATCCAGCAGTCTACGCGCCTTATATTGAGACTGTCGTCGATAACGTGTTTGATGCACTAGAAGAACAGACGCTCTCCTTTCCAGCATTTCTGGACACGATTCCTGAGGAAAGAGGTAATTTTAAATACGCCGAGGATAAGTGGACCATCAAAGAAGTCGTTGGTCACGTCATCGATAATGAACGTATCATGGCTTACCGTGCATTGCGTTTTTCACGTAACGACCTTAAAGAACTCGCTGGATATGACCAAGACTACCTCATTCAGTATTCCCGTTACAACGACCGTACCTTGGAAAGTTTAAGCAAAGAATTTACCTTTCTTCGGAAAGCCAATATGATGCTTTTCAATAGTTTTAATGACGCCGAATTGGAACGTAAAGGTATGGCATCTGAACGCTTGACGAGTGTAAAAGCATTATTGTATGTCATTGCAGGACATCTTAATCATCACCGCATTATTATCCAGGAACGTTATTTAAACTCAGACGATGTCAAAAATTTGGTTTCAGCATTACAACATTGAGGAAATAAACGTATTTTTCAATAAATACCTATCAGGGCTCCTGGAGATTCAAGCGACAGAAATAGATAACAACTCCATTACAGCGACTATGCCTGTAACAGATAAAGTTAAACAGCCGCATGGCATTTTACACGGTGGAGCTTCTGTAGTTCTGGCAGAGTCATTGGGAAGTATCGCATCCAACCTCGTCGTTGATCCAGACAAATATCGGGGTGTTGGCCTTGAAGTGAATGCCAATCATATCCGCCCGGTAAGTAGCGGAGTCATTACCGCAAAATGTAGTCCAATACACATTGGTCGATCCACACATATTTGGGAAATAAAAATGTACGATCGTTTCAACAAGTTAAATTGTATCTCAAGACTTACAGTAGCTATCGTTCCTAAATAATGCGACCTATATGATTCTTGCTAACTCGATTTACTAACTCAATCGAATTAAGATTCAGCAAAGTTTATAAGCAAAGAAGGATAAATTTCACAATTTATCCTTCTTTTTTTTGCCAATTAATTATCGAAATCGTCCAAAAATATGCCTTTATTTATTTCCAATATTCAAGAAATTTAAGTAGTCTTGTAGGATGGATACGCTAAAAATCAGTAAATATGAAACGCAATCGTTTGTTCATCCCTTATACCTACTGATTTATCAATCCTCGAACGATAACTTAACTAAATATAATAAAACAAAACATGACCACTAATCCTAACGTTGGTAAAACAGCCTTTCGCCCTATGGCCATTTGCTGTGGTTTATTTTTTATCCTCGGTTTTATTACCTGGGCAAATGGAACCTTAATTCCATTCTTAAAAATTGCTTGTAACCTCGAAACTGATCTACAGGCTTTTTTCGTAACCTTTGCTTCTTATATTGCCTACTTCTTCTTGGCACTTCCAAGCTCAGTCATCATTAAAAAAATAGGCTTCCAAAATGGTTTGGTTGTCAGTCTTATTATATTAGGTTTAGGATCTTTGATCTTTATTCCTGCAGCAGATAATAGAAGTTATGGTCTATTTTTAACAGGGATATTTATCCAAGGGTCGGGGATGGCATTATTACAAACAGCCGTTAACCCCTATTTAAGTATTATTGGTCCTATTGATAGCGCTGCACAACGTATTTCAATCGCTGGCTTTTTCAATAAATCTGCTGGTATTATTGTACCTATCCTATTCGGAACGCTCTTTTTAAAAGACGCCCAAAAAGTAACTGCAAAATTAGAAGCAACGACTGATCTTGTACAAAAGAATGCAATCTTGGACGATCTTCTTCAACGCGTACACACTCCGTATATATCTCTTGCAATTATTTTCGTTGCCTTCGCAATTTTCTTGAAGTTCACGCACTTGCCTGAAGTTGATATGGATGCAGAAGAAGAAACTAGCGCAGAAAGCGGAACTGTTGCTGCAAAGAAAACATCGATCTTCCAATATCCACATTTATTCTTAGGTGCCTTAGCAATTTTCTTCTGCGTAGCCGTTGAAGTTATGGCAGGAGATATCATTGGTGTTTATGCGCGCGAACTGAAAGTTGATCCATTTTTCACAACCTATGCAACAGCATTTACACTATCTTGTATGTTGATCGGTTATATTATCGGTATCATCTCTATTCCAAGATTTGTATCACAACAAATGGCCCTACGCATTTGCACAATTATTGGTATCACATTCACCGTTATTTCTGTTTTCACGACCGGTACAACATCTTTTATATTCGTTGCCCTACTAGGGATTGCCAATTCCCTCATGTGGCCAGCGATCTTCCCGCTAGGAATTAAAGGTCTCGGAAAATTCACAAAAACAGGATCAGCAATCATGATTATGGGTATTGCCGGTGGAGCTATTTGGCCTTTAATCTATGGATTATTAAAAGATCATTTACATATTGATTTTCAACATGCATTTCTTTATGCGATGGTTCCGGGCTATCTATACATTATGTATTTCTCTATAGCAGGACATAAAGTTGGTAAAACAAACTAATGGAAATAACTTTTACAGTTTAAGAAAAAAGGGCATCTAAAAAATAGATGCCCTTTTTTCTTAAATTCTTCCTATTTTTAGGAGATGGATGCTGTAAACACAAACATATTATGCATCAGCTAGTAGATACAGCACTATTTTAATCAGGCTTTATATTTTTCTTGCACAACATAGCACAGACCCAGAGGCCTATCACTGGCATATTAAGCTGGTCAAACTGAATAGTAAAACAAACAATGATACAGATGAAAAAGAATCTTTTTGCAATTGCCATTGCCGCAACAATGATGTTTACGACCAACGAATCCTTTGCGCAGCTAAAACTACCTGCAGCAAGTAGCTCACAGACAGTTACACAAGGGTTAGGTATTGAAAACGTAACCCTTAATTACAGTAGACCTAGCATGAACGGTCGTAGGATTTTTGGTGATCTTGTTCCTTATAACGAAGTATGGCGCACAGGCGCAAATACAAATACTACATTAACCTTTGAAGGTGATGTTACGTTGAATGGACACAAGCTTTCCGCTGGAACCTATGCTCTTTTCACGATCCCAAACAAATCGGAATGGACCATCATCATCAGTAAAAATACGAAACAATGGGGCGCATATACCTATCAACAAACAGAAGACGCCTTACGCTTCAATGTTAAACCTCAAAACCTTGCAAATCCGGTAGAGACTTTTACCATCTCTTTTGACAACGTTAGCCCTACAGATGCCGTATTGAGTCTGGCTTGGGAAAAAACGTTAGTAAAAGTCGACCTCAAAGTCAATCAACAGGCTAAAATATTAGCTTCCATTGATGAAGCGATGAAAGGCGAGAAAAAACCTTATTTTGCTGCAGCCCAATATTATTTTACCAATAATTTAGATCTGAATAAAGCCCTAAACTGGTTTGACGAAGCTGCCAAAGCACAACCCAAAGCAGCTCACGTCCTTTATTGGAAAGCAAAAGCTCAATTAAAAGCTGGAGATAAAAAAGGTGCAATAGAAACAGCAACGAAAGGTCTTGATGTTGCCACTGCAGATAAAAATGGTGAATACATCAAATTAAATACGCAAGTGATCAACGCTGCAAAGAAATAGGTATTTATATCTAAAAAATGCCCCCAGAAAGTATCTCACTTTTGGGGGCATTGAATTTAAGGCATTTTTTATAACTCGGCTTTTAGTTCTATAGCTCGTCTTTTAGCAATTGCTCAAGTTCTTCTGGTGAAACGTTCATATTGACGTTTCCATCTTTCGCAAAAGATATTTCGCCAGTCTCTTCAGAAACAATAACAGCAATCGCATCTGATATTTCCGTCACCCCAATTGCGGCACGATGCCGCAAACCGAACTGTAGCGGTAAATCCTCACTATCGGACAATGGTAATACACAAGATGCCGTCATAATCTTAAAATCAACAATAACGACTGCACCATCATGTAAAGGACTATTTTTATGAAAGATACTTTCAATCAAACGCTTGGAGATATGTGCATCGATATACTCGCCACTGCTCTGATAATATTCCTCATCAAAATATTTTGAGAAAACCAATAAAGCCCCCGTACGTGTACGCGACATACTTCGACAGGCTTCAATAACCGGTTTTAGATCCTCCGTCAAATCCTTTTGTATAGCTTTCTTATTCCCGATGAACGACCAAAAAACTTTCTTCCGTTTCATGGATATATTCTTTCCAACATGCAGCAAAAACCGCCTGATTTCCTGTTGAAATACGACAATCAATGCAATAGACCCCACGGATATAAAACCACCAAATATCTCGGTCAGCAAACGCATGTGCATCTGCTTGACAACAATATATACGCCATAAAACAGGGCAACACCAATCAGGATATTTACGGCAATAGTCCCTCTGATCAAACTATAGATATAGTAGATAATGATCGCCACCAATATGATATCAATAACGTCCAATAAGCGAAAGCCGCTAAAGAGGCTATAGTCGATTCCATCCATATATGCAAGTTAAAAAAAAATAGATATTATTTGTATTTTTACATCATAACATACAGGAAAATGACTAGACTTTCAGTAAATATCAATAAAATCGCAACGCTCAGAAATTCTAGAGGTGGCAATAACCCCAATCTAGTATCTGCGGCATTAGCCTGTGAACGTTTTGGAGCACAGGGTATCACTGTCCACCCGAGACCTGATGAAAGACATATCCGCTATCAGGATGTCTTTGACTTAAAAGCAGAAATCCAGACCGAACTCAATATCGAGGGAAATTGCCAAGAACAGAAATTTATTGATCTTGTATTGGCCAATAAACCTGCACAGGTAACATTGGTACCCGACGTCGAAGGACAGCTAACCTCCAACCATGGCTGGGATACCATAAAAAATAAAACCTATCTACAGGATATGTGCAAATTATTCAAGGATGCAGGTATACGCGTCTCTATTTTTGTTGATCCGGTTGAAGAAATGGTAGAGGCCGCTGCGGAAACAGGAACAGATCGCATTGAGCTCTATACAGAAGGATTTGCTTCGGAATATGGCTTCGATAAGGAACTTGCGATAAAACCCTATTTCAAAGCTGCAGTAAAAGCACGCGAAGTCGGATTAGGTCTAAATGCAGGCCATGACCTTGACCTCAATAACTTACAATATTTCAACCAGCATATTCCTGAGCTCCTCGAAGTAAGCATAGGTCATGCCCTCATCTCAGATGCACTATACCTAGGATTGGAGGAGACGGTCAAACGTTACCTAGCTTGTTTGAAGTAGTACAACGTTTGGGGAAGACCGAATCTAATCAGTCAGCCTCTTTTGATTTAGAGAACTACAAAAACATCAACCTTTATAATTTCGTTGGCACGATCAGCTGTAAAAGCGAATTAAAGGTTTTCTCCAGCAAATAGAAAAAATACTTTCAGAAAAAAGGGCCTTCTCACGAAAGCCCTTTTTATTCCCTCCACATAGGAAGGCTCCATTGCAGATTTGCAATGACTAATGAATTCCTTTAAAGATACGGTTCCAGCGGATTTTCGAAAGTCCTGTACCAATCTCATCCCAGCTCATCCAAGTAAATAAAGCCTTTCCAACCACATGGTCTTCGGGGACAAATCCCCAGCCTCTTGAATCGAGCGAATTATGGCGATTATCACCCATCATCCAAAAATAATCCATTTTAAATGTATAATGGTCTGCCTTAACATCATTGATATAGATCCCATCCGATCGTTTTTCGAGCTTGTTATTCTCGTAAACACGGATAGCTCTCTCATAAATCGGTAGAGTCTGTGTATTTAATGCTACTGTCCACCCTTTCTTCGGGATTAAAATCGGCCCAAAATTATCAAAATCCCATTTGTATTGCGGATCGTATGGATAACATCCTTCGCCAACAGGACTTCTTCTGATTTCTTTGACATTCGACCAAGATTTTACAATAGCCAATTCATCTTTTGTCATGAACAACTGATAAACACCAGGTTGCTGATCACCACCTACTGCTTCAATTCTCAACTCTCTTAACCTATCCATATTTAATGGTGTACCATCGGTTAATACGAGATAGTCCAACTGGCTTTCAGGAGGATCAAATCCTGGTTGATCGTTCACAAAGAGTTTGGCATCCTTCATGAAAATCTTATCACCCGGTAATCCGACACAACGTTTAATATAGTTCTCCCGTTTATCAATCGGTCTTGCCTGAATCGTAAACTGCGAATTGACAGTCTGCCAACCATAAGCCCGAACAAGATCATAATAACTTGCATTTTGATTCTCTAGCGCAACAGTGTCACCAGCAGGAAAATTGAAAACAACAACATCATTGCGTTCAATCTTTTGAAATCCAGGTAGACGTTTATAAGGTAGTTCTATCAATTCAGAATATGCTTTCCCTCCAGTAATGGGCATCGTATGATGTGCAAAAGGAAATGCTATCGGCGTATTAGGAACACGTGGTCCATAATTCAACTTGCTGACAAATAAGAAATCCCCAATCAACAATGTGCGTTCCATCGATCCTGTCGGAATCATATAAGCTTCGATCAGAAAGCCACGAATAAGCGACGCTGCCACAGTTGCAAATACAATGGCATCTGCCCATTCGCGTACCATGGATTTCTTGTACGGATATTTAATTTTATAATCTTTATAAGATTCAAGTGCAATTTCTGCACGTTTTTCCTCTGTCAGTTCAACACCTTCTTGGCTAGCGGCCTTTAAATTTTTTGCATATAAACCATTCAAAAAACGCACATTATTGTCCTTTGCCCACATGGGCAGAACAATAAAAGGGACTAAAACTGCAGCAGCATTTTCCCAAAAACGGCGCTTTCCAAAACAATGGATAAAATCAAGGTAAAGATTATAGAAAACAAAGATATTGACAATTGGCACGAGCAATAAAATTACCCACCATGTAGGTCTTCCTGTCAATTTCGCCTGAATATACTGGCTATAAAAAGGTACGATCGCTTCCCAGCCATTTCTGCCAGCTTTAACAAACAATTGCCACAATCCATATCCAGATATTGCTGTTAAAACCGCAAATATAATTAAGCCCATAATCTACTTATTAGTACTATTTATTAAAATCAAAAATTTCAGTAACCTGATAGAAACCTTTTCTGCCATTCAACCACTCAGCAGCAACAACAGCACCTAAGGCAAACCCATCACGGCTATGTGCAGTATGTTTAAATTCTATTTGGTCAACCTCAGAACTATAAAGCACCGTATGTGTTCCCGGAACCTCTTCGATACGATGACTTTCTATTAAAAGTTCCTGCGGTTTTGGAATAATTTCATCTTGCTCACCGACAACCGTATTCACCCAGTTGGTTTTTACATCGCTATTGTCCAATATTCCTTCAGCAATGGTAATTGCTGTACCGCTTGGTGCATCCAATTTGTGGATATGGTGAATTTCCTCTACCTGAACATCATATTGTTTATACGGTTGTAATGCCTTCGCTAACATTCTATTGATATGGAAAAACACATTCACGCCGATGGAAAAGTTAGATCCATACAAAATGGAACCATCAGCCTCTAAGCACTTAGCCTTAACAACCTCTAGTTGGTCATACCAACCCGTTGTTCCGACTACAATAGGCACCCCAGCCTCAAGGCAAAGATTCATATTATCCAGTGCTGCAGAAGGTACGCTAAAGTCTATTGCGACATCAGCTCCTTTCATATCATCAGCGGTCAGGTTAGGACGATTATGTTCATCGACAACTAAAAAAATTTGATGGCCTCTTTTCAGTGCATATCGTTCGATAATCTGCCCCATTTTGCCATATCCCAAGAGAATGATGTTCATATATTTAGAAAAAAGTATAGTTTATTTTTAAAATTAAAAAATTTCAATGAAATACCCATGTTTAAAAACCACAAACATCGATCTTAACAAGCGAAGATATGCACAATAACCACTGGAAGACAAATTATACAAACCCTGATCAACAGTCATTTCCAATCGAAATGTATGCTTAGGAACACGAAATTTTAATTGAATTTCATTGTCAATTTAAGTCCTACCGTAGGTTTAAACGAATAAGTGCCCGACGCGAGACTGGCGTCCATTAAAGTAGGTCCAATTAAGAAAGCGGTCTTCTTGGGTTTGTCGTCACCAATACTCCAACGATATTTAAGCATGGAGTCAATATAAGCTTCTGCAACATTCAGACCATAGACCCCAAGCGTGAGTAGTACCATGAGATCTCGATTTCGCCGCGCATTATCCTTCGCACGTATAATAGATTGTTCCGAAATATTAATATAATAAGGATCGATCGGTCTTCCTAAAGCCTTATCTTGCAATACCCCCAACAACTCCTTATAATAACGGTTATTAAAATCAAAAACCAGAACGGTTGTTATCAACCCACCATAAATAGCAGGCACTTTTATCCACCAGACGCCACCATTGGTATATTGTCCCCAGCCAGGAAGGACCAAGGAACGTTTCCAAGCTTGTTTATTTTTAGCTTCAATAGCCAAGCGGGTCGAATCCTTAAACACAACCTTCTCTTTCGCTTTAGCCTCCTCCTTCTCCCGCTTCTTACGTTCCTTCCGAGATTCTTTCTTTACGGTATCCTGTACCGCTTTTTGCTTTATGCTGTCTATTTTGACTGGTGCTACCTGCTTCTTAGCAATTGTATCCACAGCCTGCCCATGCACCATCGACAACATAAACACCGCAAATATCAGGCTTATTAACTTGGCCATATTACCAATCTAACAATTCAAGAATGCGACTTAAATCATCCTCCGATTCGAAAGGGATCTCAATAGCACCTTTTCCTTTTGTGCTCTTCAGATTCAATTTGACACGAGAAGAAAATTTTGAAGCCAGATCATCTTCAATTTTCTGTAGTTGAAAAGACATCGGAGCCTTATCCTTTCCAGCTTTTTTCTTACCACCTTTTTGTAACTCTCGAACCAATTCCTCGGCCTTACGTACCGATAGTCCTTGATCAATAATCAACTTAAAAATATAAAGTTGCTTGTCTACTTCTGGAATGTTAATCAATGCGCGGGCATGCCCCATCGTTAATGCTCCATCACGTATTGCAGCCTGAATGACCGGTGGAAGTTTTAACAAACGAAGATAATTTGTAACAGTAGACCGGTTTTTGCTGACACGTTCTCCCAATTCTTCCTGTTTTAAATTACATTCCTCAATCATGCGCTGAAAACTCAAAGCGACTTCAATCGCATTTAAGTTCTCCCGCTGAATATTCTCAATCAAGGCCATTTCCAGCATCTGCTGATCATTGGCGGTACGTATATAAGCTGGAATTTCGTTGATTCCAGCCAGACGTGAAGCGCGGAGACGTCGCTCCCCGGAGATCAGCTGATAATTACCGTCTGAAATTTTACGTACGGTAATCGGCTGAATTAAACCTTGTAAAATAATGGATTCCGACAGCTCCTGTAAGGCAACCGGGTCAAATTCTGTACGCGGCTGAAAAGGGTTGACAGATATTTCTTCTACACGAACATGGCTAATACTGCCATTCTCTTTTGTTGTTTTTACAGCAGTTGGATTCACCAAAGGAGCCTCCTCCACTTGCTGATTACTCTTAGCAGGAACTTCTACACTATCGTTTAATAGCGCACCTAAGCCTCTTCCCAGTCCTGTTTTACGCTGATGTGCTGCCATATTATGCGGTTACTGTTTTATTCATTTCATTAAGATGCCCGTTTTTCTGTAGGATCTCACGCGCCAAATTCAAATAATTGATTGCTCCTTTACAGGAAGCATCATGCATGATAACAGAAATCCCAAAGCTTGGGGCTTCACTCAAACGGGTATTTCGCTGAATAATCGTGTCAAAAACTAAATCCGTGAAATGCGTCTTCACCTCTTCAACCACCTGATTTGATAGTCTCAAACGAACATCATACATAGTCAACAAAATCCCTTCGATCTCCAAACTAGTATTTAAACGGTTCTGAACTATTTTAATTGTGTTCAACAACTTACCAAGTCCTTCAAGAGCAAAGTATTCACATTGTACTGGAATAATGACAGAGTCTGAAGCAGACAATGCATTGATTGTAATTAAGCCTAAGGAAGGAGAACAATCAATGATAATAAAATCATAATCCTGTTTCACCTGATCCAAGATTTTTTTCATCTTGTACTCCCTTTCATGCATATTGATCATCTCAATTTCTGCCCCAACCAAATCGATATGGGCAGGTAACAGATCTAAATTTGGTGTTTCAGTTGACTGGATAGCCTCACGGGGATCCAGGTCATTCACCAAACACTCATATACACTTGCGCTGATTGTACGAGGGTCAAAGCCAATCCCAGAAGTAGAGTTTGCTTGAGGATCTGCATCGACCAACAATGTTTTATATTCTAAAACCGCCAAACTAGCCGCCAAATTAATTGACGTTGTGGTTTTTCCGACCCCACCCTTTTGATTTGCGATTGCGATTACTTTTCCCATCTTGAATGAAAACCTTTCTTAATTAAAATGTCATTTAATCCTACATTTCACTTTTTTGAAGATCAATTTGCCAAAATCTTTATCCGCAATTCAAATTAACAGAACAAGTTCAGCATATTTCGTACTTTTGATTGATCGAAAGCACATATCCTCAGGATGCTAAGATACAAAAAATCAAGATATGTATCCACTTTGAAACTGTGCTTTTTATAAGTATCAACAACACAATGATTTTAATAATATCCGGAACAAACCGTCCCCATAGTAAGACGTTAAAAATAGCAAAATGCTACCAGCAATTACTTGACCGTAAGTCAATTGAAAGCGACATCTTTTCTTTGGAAGATCTACCAGCAAACATTTTAGAAACAGATCTTTACGGAAAAAGAAGCCCTGCATTTGAGCCTATCCAAGAGAAGATCAGTAAAGCTAAACTATTTATTTTCATCGCACCTGAATACAATGGAAGTATACCTGGAGCACTTAAACTTTTTATCGATTGCTGCACATTCCCGGTTAGTTTTTACCACAAGAAAGTTGCATTGGTTGGACTATCTTCAGGCCGCTATGGCAACCTCCGCGGCATCGATCACCTGACTGGCATATGCCACTACTTAAGAATGCACGTTCTTCCACTCAAAATCTTTCTGCCTAACGTTCAGAACGAATTAAATGCCGAGGACCAATTATTCAAAGAAGATACCCTGCAATTTGTCAACGAACAGATTGAAGAGATTCTTCGATTTTAAGAGCTACTCGAATATCTCCATACGAAAAGAAGCCTCCAGTAAACACTGAAGGCTTCTCTAAAATTGCTAAACGTAAAACTAATACCTCGAGACTAATACCCAAAGATCTCCTTTAGGTCCAGTTTTTTCACCTCACCTAGTTTCGCCAAATCTTCTGGCTTAAGACTTTCTTCTTTTGCTACAATACAGTAAACATATGGCTTTTGACTCATCTCTTTCTTGTGGAAAGTATTTAGGTCACCATACGTTAATTTTGGCGCCTGCTCGTAGACAACTTTACGAATATCAGTTGCATTTCCCAAACGTTGTGCTGCCATATAACTACCTAAAATAGAAGCATTCAACACACGTTCACTGGCAATTGATTTTTCCAAACTTACTTTCGCAATATCCAGACCCTTAGCACTTTCAGGCAAAACATCCAACAGCTCATTCATCCCCTTAATCGCATCGTTAAACTTATCAGCCTGCGTTCCAACATAAGCTCCTACTGTATAATGATTTTCTTTTTTGTAGGGCTGTCCGTAATATGCATAAGTTGAATAAGCTAATGCTTTCGATTCACGGATAGTTTGAAAGACAATACTTCCCATGCCGCCACCAAAGTAATTATTAAACAATGAAACAGTCGGTGTCAAGGCACTGTTGTATACACCTGAACTTCTATACCAAAACACTTCAGCCTGCTTCATATCGAAATTAGCAAAAAGGACCTGATTCTTGCTTGTTGGCAATTCTGCAAACACGACTGCCTTTTTCGCTTGGACGTACTCTCCGGCACCAAGTTTCAAAGGCTTCGCTTTCGCAACAAATTCTGTCGCAGTTAATGGTCCAAAATAAAGCATCGCATGTTTCATATTAGCCAAATCGTGCAATGCCTTCACCAAATCCTCCGCCTTTAAAGCATCGAGCTCCGCATCTGTAAATACATTGTTAAACGGATTTTTAGCACCATATTTCGCATAAGATTTTAACCCCTCCATGATAGCCCCTTTGTTTTCCTTCGCATTTGCTCTTGCTTTTTTAAGACGGGCAATATACATTTTGAAAGCCTCCTCATCCACAACACAATTACGCAACAAGTCTTGTATCAAGTTCTGTGTAGCCGTAAAGTTTGAATTCAAACCTGAAATCGACACCATGGTTTCTTCATTTCCTGCAGAAACCGAAAAATCAGAAGCCAATTGATAAAAATCCTTGCTAAATTGCTCACTGGACTTATCTTTTGTTCCCAAAAATTCGAGATAACCAGCAGCTAAAGAAAGTAATTTATTGCTCCATTTTCCACCATCAAAACGATACGACAGCGAGAACAGCTCATTATCTGAATTCTTTACAGCAAGCACAGGCAGACCATTCGCAGTAGCCTTCTGAATATCTTTATTGTAATCTACCCATACCGGTTGAATTTTATCTTCTGGCATCGCTTCCACCCTCTTCAAGAAATCAGATTGATCATCACGATTGACCGTAACAGGCGTAATCTCAGGTTTAACAACTTTAACAACATTATTGTCAACCCCCTTACGTTTATACACCACAACATAGTTATTGTCATTCAGATATTTGTTAGCAAAATCTACCACATCTTGCTTGGTAATCTTGTTCAACTCATCCGAATACCCCACCACAGATGCCCAATCCTGGCCGGAAGTAAAGGCATCCATTAATGATTCAGCACGGTCACCATAACTTTCATTTTGCTTGATTTCATCTTTCTTGGCATTATTAACAATTGCCGTGATCAAATCATCCGAAAACTCTCCCTTTCTCAATTTTGCCAGCTCCTGCAGCAACAGCTGCTGCACTTCTTCCAGGCTCTGTCCCTGACCAGGATTACCTTGCAATAAGAGCAAAGAATAATCTTTAAGTACATATGGGAAAGCACCTGCTCCTAGCAATTTTTGGTTTTTCACCAAATCCAGATCAATCAAACCCGCTGATCCATTGGTCAAAATCTGACTCATCAAATTGAGCATACGGGCATCTTTCGTTGCAGCTCCAGGAAAACGGAATCCCATCAGCATAAATTCAGCATCCGGACCTTTAACCTCGCGGACAACAGGAGTTAAAATCGGTTTCTCCGCATCAAAAGTATAAGCCGGAACGTCTTTCGCCTGCATAAAGGCAAAGCTCTTATCCACCTTTTTCACCACCTCGGTAGGATCAAAATCACCCGACATAATAACCCCCATATTGTTAGGGACATAATAGGTATGAAAATATTCACGAATCGCTTTCAAAGATGGGTTTTTGAGATGCTCTACAGTACCAATTGTTGTCTGCTTTCCATAATTATTATTAGGAAAAGCCGCTGAAAACATCGATTCTACAGCCTTACGATTATCCTTATCTAAGCTGATATTTTTCTCCTCATAAACAGCTTCAAGCTCGGTATGGAACAGACGCAATACCGGGTATCTAAACCGTTCAGCTTGTACCGCCAGATACTTATCCATGACATTGCTCGGAATTTGTTCCTGATAAACAGTCTGTTCAAATGAAGTAAAAGCATTTGTACCCTCAGCTCCCATTGATGCCATCAATTTATCGTACTCATTGGCAATTGCATATTTGGCAGCTTCCCCAGACACCCTGTCAATCTCCTTATAGATTGCTTTCCGTTCTGTTTCATCTGTTGTACCATTGTATTTTTCATAAAGCGCATCAATCTGGTCCAACAAAGGCTTTTCCTTTGCCCAGTCTTTAGATCCAAATTTATCGGTTCCTTTGAAAAGCATATGCTCCAGATAATGGGCCAAACCGGTATGATCTTTCGGATCTGTCTTACTCCCCGCTTTAGTAGCGATGTACGTTTGGATACGTGGTTCTTTTTTGGTAGGGCTCAAAATCACAGTTAAGCCATTTTTTAGCTTGTAAAACCGTGAATGAGTAGGGTCATTGGTTACGTACTTGTAGGTGTATCCGCCTTCAGATGCTTCTTTCCAATCAAATTTGGCGTTCTGGGCAAACAAAGCACCCCCTGCTGTTGTTAGTGCAAACGTAACAGCAGTAATTTTAAATAGGTTTTTAATCATATTTCCTTTTTCTTTTCACCTCAAACTTAGATAAATTGCTTTTTATATGCAATACAATAAACACATAAACAACAATTATTTACCCATTTGACATCGTGATGTTTAAGTGCTGCCGACGCTCTTCCTACCGATTGACAGGATGTAGCTGAAAACCGGCATTTTTTTCAACTAGATTTCTCTACTGTTTAAATACTATTGTTACAATGATTTATCATTCTTATTTTTGCAAAAAATTTAAAAAACGCTAACGTTTTATTTCATGAGATCAAGAATACTTGCTTTTGTGACCCTGGCACTACTCTCCTTTCGTACCACTGCACAGGTCACACCCCGAATAGAAAATCCGAAAGACACTTTACAAAGCCGTACCCCTGCCAAGACGAGACTTGTATTTCAACTTGAGCATGAAAGCGGAGGCGAACTTAAATTCAATGAACGCTCCAAAGAGACCCTCGCAGATTCATACTATAGTGGGCTTAATTTTCGTGTTGGTTTCCAAACGCAGTTCCAGGACTCAATCAAAAGCATTTACAACGAAATATATAATTACCCTATATATGGCATTGGAATCTATAGCAGCACCTTTGGTCAGGAACACCTAGGCCGACCGTTCGCAGCCTACGGCTTTGTCGCCATTCCCATTAGACCAAAAGTAAACTCGAGATGGAATTTCAACTACCGGATTGCACTTGGTCTTTCCGGCAGGTTTAATCCATATAATGAGGAAGACAATCCTTTCAACCTACTTATAGGGAGCAAAAACAATGTTTTTATCGATTTTGGCCTTCAGGTCAACTACCGGTTAAATCAACATTTTCAGGTTGGTGCCGGAGCAGCTTTTCACCATTTCAGCAATGGTGCCCTAGCGTTACCCAACACAGGGATAAACCTTGTTCCTTTGAGCTTATCCGTTTCTTATACACCAACAAATAGACCCTTTGATTACAGAAAAAATAGTATCCCTAAAATGGAGAAAACAGAGGAGCTTCATTTCAATTATGCCTTTGGTTTCAAACAGATCGATCGGGAGCATGACAGCCAATATTTCAAATCGACTTTGGGCGCATACTATAGCAGACATTTCGGCTACAAATGGCGCCTTGGCGCTGGGTTTGATGCATTTTATTCTGCCAGCGGAAATGATGAGAAGGTTGCAGGTGATAAAGCAGGCAAATTTTCCGCCTTATTTTCCTACGGCCCGGCATTTTACATTGATCACGTGTTGAATTCACGTCTTTACCTCAACGGAAATGTTGGGGTCTATCTTCATCGCAACGAATTTAATGGCGAGAGCATGCCCGTGTACTTAAGAGCAGGCGTACGTTATAAAGTTTACAAAGACTTCTTTGCCGGCGTCTCTATTAAAGCCCACGGTGGTAAAGCCGACTTTATCGAGTGGACAACAGGCTATGGTATTAAATTAGGCAAGAAACGGAAATAAGAAAAAAAAATAAACACTAGAGCTTCCCTAGCAAGATTGAACAGCTGATCGGGGAGTTCTATTTTTCCGGCAGGTTCAATACAATAAAAAAAGCGTTCGTGATGAACGCTTTTTTTATTGTGGGGATTACTGGGTTCGAACCAGTGACCCCTACCTTGTCGAGGTAGTGCTCTAAACCAGCTGAGCTAAACCCCCTAACGAAAAAAAAGCACCATTGGATGATGCTTTTGTGGAGGCTACAGGATTCGAACCTGTGACCCTCTGCTTGTAAGGCAGATGCTCTGAACCAGCTGAGCTAAGCCTCCGTTTTGGATTGGTGGAGAATACTGGATTCGAACCAGTGACCCTCTGCTTGTAAGGCAGATGCTCTGAACCAGCTGAGCTAATTCTCCGACTTTGTATGGTGGAGGCTACAGGATTCGAACCTGTGACCCTCTGCTTGTAAGGCAGATGCTCTGAACCAGCTGAGCTAAGCCTCCATACTTTTTTAAAGAACGCCGTTCCCTAATTGCGTGTGCAAATATAGCTTAAAAATTCTATTCTCAAAATTATTTTAGAAGAATTTATGCCTTAACCATCACAACAAGCTAAGAAACACGGAAATAATTTTTAATCATAGAACTTCCAGGAAATGCCAAATCTAAAATTCGCGGTATTCATCGGATAACGTCTTACGGTGTAGTAGCCATGCGGATAAAAGTTCTGGTTTAAGAAATTATAACTCAAAAACATATTTACCCGTTGTATGTTTGCAGTAATCCACAAATCCATAACCGGATAAGTCGAAAACTCAATCTGTTTGATGGCGTTATAAAATTGTCCCGTCCCGACCGAATAATTCGGATTTGCATAGGGTGTATTAAATTTGGCATCCAGACCTATACTATAGTCGATAACGTTATAGAAAAGATTACTGTAATACAAACTATGCCAGGTATACAGCTCGGGAACCGCCAACACATCCTGTTGATCTGTCTTTTGATAAACGACAAGATTATCTAAGGTAAAACGGTTTAATTTAAACTTCTGTCCGACAGTAACTTTCAACAAATTGGCCTTACCCAATTGCGTCGGAACAATCCATTTGTCATTTTTAGGATCATCCTGTGGATTGGGCCGCTCTTCGAAATAGGTATAATTATTCATCAAAAAATACTCAACCTTGCCATGGAAACCAAGCATCGGATTGGCATATTGGAAACCCAGATTCTGAATTTTCGTTTTTTTAAGATCCAGATCATTCCATTTTCCATAGGTATAATTTAAGTTCTCGAAAACCATTTCAGGGGACTTATTCTGTGAATAAGCTGATAAAGTTACCTTTCCGATTTTATCACCCATAGCGATATCCACTTTAGCATCATACAGGAAATCACCAAAGTTGTGGCCAAATACAATTTGATTGGCTCTTAAACTAAAATCAAGACGATCTGAAAACTTATAGCCCAATTCACCTTTCAAGATACCATTTTGATAAAAACGATTAAAGGTGGTGCTATCTGGCAATTTCTTCAGCGGCTGTGGATAGGCCGCGCGATTATTATAATATCGATTTGAATCCAGTTGATTTTGCTCTACCCAGTTCATATCGTGCTGGAAGGCTACATTCAACTTTGCTTCGTTCTTAAACACCGACTTCCCCCTGAGGAAAAAGTTGTACTCAAATTCATTGGAAACATTCGTGATCAGTGTCTTATCATTATTCAAGGCCAAGGCTTTATTGTTGTAAGGCAATACTGCATTCAGATCATCCATGTTCTTGAAGAAATTATAGGTCTGTCTTCGAATACGTGTATTATGTGCCATACTATTCGTTGGACGGATCTCCATGGTAGGCTTACCTTTATCGATTGTATCCAATCGCCCCAGATAGAGCGACTGCCTTAGGAAGAAAGAATTATCCCACCATTTAGATCGTGGAATGGTATTCTTATCAGAACTATTGAATTTAGGCATGAACCGATCTGGTGCCTGCCTGTTTCCTGGCGCAAATGGAAGATCTTCTGTGATGGATCCATTCTCCATGGCATCTAAACGGTTAAATACCGCATTGATCAAAAGATTGTACCGATTATTTTTGGATTCATACCAGGAGGCTACCGAAGCCTTTAAGTCTGAATAATTCTGATTGAGGTAATAGCCATCCGTTTTAGTCGAATGGAAATCGACATTCATATTCCATTGGGAATTGATATTCTGGGCTACCCGCGCCCTAAAAACCTGGTCATTAAAAAAGAAACCCACTGCCGACAATTCGGAGTACCTAGCTCTAGCTCTAAAATACTGAATGGAATCAGGATTCAACAAATAACGTTCCAATGCTGTAAAACCAGACTGGAAACCAATGGTCTTTTTAGGCTGGAACAATAGGTCACGCGTAGCCAAGCCATAGGAGCCAAGATTCACACTAGGGTTCCAGGGTAAGTTCTGTGGATTATAATATTGATAATTATGATGTGATGTATCAATCTGACGTGTATAAGTAGCTTTTTTTAACATATCCAATGTTGCATATCGGATATATTTCGCAGACAGGATAACGGAATCCTTCTTCCCATCTTCCTTAGCTCGCGCCGAATCCAATGCACTGCTCCAATCTTCTTTGCTCTGTGCAATGACATCCACGGAATAAATAAATAAAACACACCATGCGGCAAGTATGCGTACGATCAACTTCATCTAAAATTATATAAAAACCAAAAAAGCTAAATTCACCTGAATGAACCAATTACCCTTCACCCCACACAAATCCAACAACCTTCTCCCTCAACAGTGTTACATGAAGATGCAATTTATTGCAAAGCTATTAATTCTTTCAAAATTAATGTCATTTTAGGTTCCGCTTTCTCGGCAACACTGACAATTTCCTGTAGTGATACGGGTTTAAGCTGTTCATGAAAGCCTTCATCCGTAACAACCGAAATGGCAAATACTGGAAGAGCCATATGATTAGCGACAATAACTTCAGGAACGGTACTCATACCGACCACATCGCCACCGATAAGCCGCATATAACGATATTCCGCTTTTGTCTCCAAGTTCGGGCCAGCAGAAGAAACATAAACAACTTTTCGTGCAACAATAGCATGCTTGGCGGCAATTTCAAGAGCCTGATCGATCATCTTTCGGTTATAAGGTTCACTCATATCCGGAAACCGTGGACCAAACTCAGCCAGATTTTGTCCGCGAAGTGGATTGTCTGGCAATAAATTGATGTGATCTTCAATAATACCGAGATCCCCTTTTCTCACATCGGGATTTAGCGAGCCCGCTGCATTGGAAACAAACAATTTCTGCACACCCAGAACCTTCATGATACGGATCGGAAATGTAATCTGTTGCATATCGTAACCTTCATAGTAATGCAGCCTTCCTTGCATAGCGACCACATTGCGCCCACTCAGTTTTCCAAAAATGAGCTTGCCAGAATGAAATTCAACAGTTGAAATAGGGAAATTAGGTATATTGGAATACATCAGCTGATACTCGACTTCAATTTCATCAACCAACTTACCTAAACCAGTACCCAGGATGATACCGAATTCTGGAGTAAAATCTCCAATTTTTCTACGGATAAATTCCGTAGTCTCATTTATGCTATGATACATACGTACAGAAAAACTAAGTATATCAAACTTAACTTAATTTTTCTGTACGTACAAATCAAAATCAATACTTGTGTTTACATTGCTCAGCAATGAAGAAAATTTTTATAGTTAAAAAGCACTAATTGTGCGACAATGCTTTTTCACTGGCTTTACCCGGAGAGCTGATCAAAAGCATCACAAAAGTAATAAAGCCATTAATGATAATCAGATCCAATCCAATAACATATGGCGTGTACACTTCAATAACATAGGTTTTAAGTAAAAACAATACGGTAGGCGAAAGTACGCAGATATAAGGTACAGCGCGATCACGTACCGCATATTTTGTAAAGATTCCAAAAACGAATAAGCCCAATAAAGGCCCATAAGTATAGCTCGCCGCAGTAAAGATGGCATTTACGACCGAATCATTATTGATCAGTTTGAAGATCAGAATAACCAGCAGCATGATAATGGAAAAACCGAAATGCACATAGTTACGCTGTTTTACCAAAGCCGGATCATTAGGGTTTTCCTTTTTATTGAAATTCAAAAAGTCCACACAGAAGGAGGTGGTTAATGCCGTTAGCGCGCTATCCGTCGTTGCAAAAGTAGCCGCCGTAAGCCCCATCATAAAGATGATTGCTGGAACAATAGCCAAGTGGTTTAATGCGATTTCCGGATATAGATAATCACGTGTTGCCAGTTGAGTGACATCAATTCCGTTTTTAGCCGCATAGATATACAGCAAAGCACCGACAGCTAAAAAGAAAATATTAATGACCACAAATACGCTTGTAAAAGTGATCATATTCTTTTGCGCTTCTTTAATGGTACCCATCGATAAGTTCTTCTGCATCAGATCCTGGTCAAGCCCTGTCATGGCAATGGTCACAAAAATTCCTCCCAAGAATTGTTTCCAAAAATTTGCTTTACTGCCAACGAAATCATCCCAGAAAAAGATCTTGGAGTAACTACTTTCTTTCACAGCTTCGAAAGTATCCACAATGCCAAAATCCAATCCCTTTGCCATAAAATAGATGGAAAGGATCACTGCTGTTACTAAAAAGGTAGTCTGTAGGGTATCTGTTACAATGATTGTCTTTAAACCGCCTTTATTGGTATACATCCAGATCAACAACAAACATATAACGACTGTAATCGCAAAAGGCACATTCCAAGCATCAAAAATAAAATGCTGTAATACGATTGCGACCAAATAAAGACGAAATGCCGAACCGATCGTACGTGAAACCAAAAAAATAGCAGCACCTGTCTTGTAGGTTGTGTGCCCAAAACGCTCCTCCAAATAAGTATAGATGGAAGTCAGGTTCATTCTATAATAAAGCGGAAGCAATACATAAGCAATAATGACAAAGCCAACTGCATTACCAAGGACAAATTGAAAATAGCTAAATTCGGAAGCACCGACGGCACCTGGTACCGAAATAAAGGTTACCCCAGAAAGCGCAGTGCCGATCATCCCAAAGGCAACCATATACCATTTAGAGTTCCGGTTTGCAACAAAAAAAGTAGAGTTATCAGAAGCTCCCTTCGAGGTGAAGTGAGCTACAGCAAGCAAAACCGCAAAATAGATTATTATAAAAGATAATAATATTACTGGTGACATAGTTTGTTTTTAAAATAGGTGATTTTTTAATAGGTTATGCTCAATGGGTAGCCTGATAGGCTTCTATCGCCTGCCTCACATTCCCAAATTGTTCGAGTAAAGCTGCTGCCTCTTCTTCTGGTGCCCCGGTTTGATCCATAATGATACGTACACCACGGCCAACCAGCTTATGGTTTGACAATTGCATATCGACCATCTTATTCCCTTTGACCCTGCCCAGTTGGATCATCACTGCAGTACTGAACATATTTAATACAAGCTTCTGTGCCGTTCCTGATTTCATGCGTGTAGACCCGGTAACAAACTCTGGCCCAACAATCACTTCAACAGGATATTGAGCAACTTCCGCAATCGGAGAACCTCCATTACAGACGATACATCCCGTCACAAGCCCCTTCTCATTTGCCGTCTTCAATCCGCCAATAACATAAGGAGTCGTCCCCGAAGCCGCAATACCGATCACAACATCGTTCTCATCAATATCATATGCTTCCATATCTTTCCAGGCTTGCTCCAGATCATCCTCTGCAAATTCAACCGCTTTTCGAATGGCGGTATCCCCACCAGCAATCAGCCCGATGATCCACTCAAATGGCACACCGTAAGTAGGAGGCAATTCAGACGCATCTAACACCCCCAAACGACCACTTGTACCAGCGCCGATATAAAAAGTTCGACCACCAGCCTTCATTTTCTCCACAGTGACTTTGACCAATGCTTCAACCTGAGGGATAGCCTGCTCTACAGCAAGTGGCACAGATTTATCCTCATTATTGATATTCGTCAATAACTCATGCACAGACATCTTGTCCAAATCCTGATAATTCGAATCTTTCTCCGTTGTATTTACCATTATTAGTATATATTGTATTTCTTTATTTCAATAAATCGGGTACATCCACAAGTTGATACCCTTTTCCCTTTAATATATTAATGATATCATCCAAATGATGATACAATTTATCTTTCCGCCGATCATCGGTCCCCATATGAATCAATATCAGAAACCCATTAAGCCCAAATCGAGCTTCGTAGGACCAGAGATTATCAATAATCTCTGTCGACGATAAATATCGCCTCCCCATTTCAGGATAGGTATAATCAGCCGCAGTCCGTATTCCTGGTGTATAATTAACCGAATTTAGACCAACCGCTTTTGCCCAATCGACTGTTTCACTATTATACCACTCATACGAAGGAATATAATAGGACAAATTTCCGCTATCAACCCCCACGCTTTCCAATGCCGCCAGATTTGCCTTTAGATCAGCGACAAAAGAGTCACGTTTGACCAAAAGCACGTCCCTACTCCCCCAGTCACTGACGAGAAGATGTTTATCCGAATGCCCCGACACCATGTGACCATCATTTAACATCTGACGGACATACGATTTAAAACCCGGCGTCCTGAGATAATCACCTGTCAGAAAAAAAGAGCCTTTAACTCGATTATTTTTTAGACTCGCTAATACTTCTACTGTACCCTCCGATAAATCATGACCTGTAAATATCAAAGCCACCTTCCGCTTTGTCGAGTCGCCCCGGACAATAGCCCCAAAAATATCCCTTGTTACTTTTTTTCAGCGGGCTCCTCCATGGCCTTACCCTCTTTTGACGCAAGCAAATAAATCAAAGAAGCGGTTCCATCCATTGTGGGCTCATTGGTACTATAGTCCCCATAGTCGTCGTGATAGACCGCTAAATCACTTTGAAACGCTGCATAGCTATCCGGATTATTCAACTTAATACCGATCAGATTACGATACGTGGATGCCATAATAGGCCCATCAACCAAACCACCATCGATCGGATGTTTCCCCAGAAAGGTAAACGCCGAATGCGGATCAACAGGTGTATCGCCCCATGATGGAAGGCCATATACCATACTCGTACCCCAAGGGTTCGTCCCAAATAACCAGTCAAAATTAGCCTGAGCAAGCTCGTCAAAATATGTATCTCCTGTCAGTTCCTTATACCAAAGGCATTGGATCGCAAAAGATACAGTTAAGTTATTGCTGCACCAGATAAAGGGAACTCCCCGAAAAAACGCATTTTTTTCGGCTCTCCGATTGACCTCTTCGATCCCCTGCTTATAATAGGAAACAATCTCCTCGCGATCTTGTCCTTTTAATCCTTTTGCCAACTCATAATGTCCAAGATTGATAAAAGGGTACCACTGATAATGTGCAGCAGTATCGGTTACCATCCAAGGTGTAATCTTTTCTTGTCGGGCATATCGCAAGGCTTCTTGCGCAAATTTTTCCTTTTTTGTCGTCGAAAAACCAATTGCTGCAGCTAACTGCATATCATCGACCCAATTATCCTCTGCATAAATATAGGGTGATTTCACAGAAACCGTCTGTGTCACGCCAGGTTTTATCATTGCATAGGCATAAGCCGTTTCCGATTTCTTCGACAGCAACTTTGCATACTTCCGATCTTCTTTGTTAAACAACACTGCGCCCAGGCGAAAAGCACTACTAAATTTACCAGCAGTAGAGCTTGTACCCGTTGTATTATTCATAAACTTGCCACGCTGTTGTGGCTCGCCATCAATAAAATACACCGGTCTTTCAAATCCACGTCCATAATAGGGATCTTCCTTTGGCATCCGCATGCTTGCATGATCCCGGTCATCACCAATCTGATTGTACATTTGATTGGCTTTGGGATGCATCTTCAACAGCCAGTCCAATCCCCATTTTGCTTCATCTAACACATCGGCGCGACCATTTTTTCCGTCAAGACCATTTGCTTGCTTTAGATCACCGAAGACCTTTGGAAAATCGCGATAAGCCGCTAACAAATGAAATGTGGCATTTGCCGACGTTGTCGCATATTGCAAATAATCAGAAGCATCATGCCAGCCACCGCCTGCATCGATATGCGAACTATCCGGAATACCGGCTTTTCCCGCATAAAGCGCAAACCCATCATGTGTATGACAACTATCTTTCAGAAAAGGGTTAAACAATGTCCGTTGTTGCCGCATATAACGCAATACAAAGTCTGCCGCCCCTTTGTAAACGTCCCGCGCAATGCGGAATGTTGGAGACTTTACATCTCCAGCTTGAACAAAAAAGCGTCCTGTATCCTGCACTGAAGAGAAATCAAAACGAAAGCTCTGAACAAAAGGACCATACGCCCCATAATCTTTTCCTACAGGATGCACATAGACTGTTTTACCCGTTTGTGCATTTTTAATTTCAAAAGAACGAAGCTGCCTGATTGATTTCCCGCCCCATACCGCGACCTTCTTGCCCGCCGGAGTATAGCCCAATTGGTTTATTCTAATCCAAGCATTTTGCTGTGCTTTCGCAAAGTTACAAACAAAACATGCAAAAACAAGCAAAAAAGCTTGACGTAAATTTAAGAAGTTTAGACATTTTTTTATCATATCAAGGCATTTATTTTCAAAAAGATCATTTCAATCGATTGCTTAAAACTGTAATGAAACTATTTTGCCATCCATCGTACTCGCTATCACCGTATTTCTACCATTTAGCACAACCGGATTAACCATTCCATTGGATATTTTATATTGCCATACTACCGCGCCTGTTTTTGCGTCAACTCCGGACAGCAAACCCGAATGACTCGGCACAAACACCAATTTGCCATTGGCTACAATAGCAGAAGGTGTCAATTCGTAGGGCAATTTAAGCTTGGACTTCCAGGCAACATCCATATTGTTACCAGCAACCGAAATACCCAAGAGGTCGCCATCCATCGTCTTCACATAGACCAATTTATGATCTGCTGCCAACCCCATAGACTCACGCACCCGAATGGTGTCTTTCTTTTCCCGCCAGATGACCGCTCCAGTTTTCGCGTCCAGCGCTGTCATAAAACGATCTGGCGCAACCACAAAGACACGATTATTTGCTCCCACTGGATTGCAAGCTGCTGCAGAAAACATCCGATTGGCCTGTCCATTATTCCATTCCCACGAAAGCTTACCTGTATTGACATCTAACGCATAGAATCCATTACTCCAGGAACCAAAAATTACATTCCCTAAATAATACGTTGGCAGCGTAGACACAAATCCTTTGACCTGATCAAAACTCCATTTTACAGCTCCCGTCTTGATATCCAGCGCCCTAAACTTACCATCCGAACCACCGATAAAAGCCACACCTTCATGCAGCAGCGGTGAACCTAAGACCGCTTTCTCCGTCTGCACCTTCCACAGTAACTTACCATGCTGGGCGTCTACCGCATAGATTGCATGATCTGATGAACCTACCACAACAATCCCTTTCCACACAGCCGGAGTAGAATAAACCTTACCACCGGTACGGAATGCCCATAACTTCTTGCCAGTTTTCAGGTCAAGTGCAAAGATCTCCCCCGCTGTGTTTGATGTAATGACACTATTTTTGTAAACAGCTAACCCCGCCCCGATATCACTAGCATCTTCAAAAGTCCAATTAACTTTAACCTGATCTGCATATTTTTTATTCACAGCATAACTGGGCCTTGGGTAGCTTGCCGTTTCATTTTCATAATGATGATTAAATAAAGGGACGACGACCCAAGATTTCTCTTGCGTCCCCATTCCGGGATTACGCTCTTGATAAGTTGCTTTACCATCGGCGATGGTCACGATATTATAACCACCGACGTCTTTATTCGCACGCAAGTTTGACCTTCCCATAACACCCGGAATCCCTTCCCAATCGTATAATTTATTGATATGGCCATGTCCGCAAAGTGCCAACTGAACATTCCGCGTTTTGACTCTTTTCAAGGCGTCAAACCAGTTGTTTAAAGATGAATCCTGCGGATAATGATTAATATAGATCAATGGCTGCTGCTTATCAGGATTCGCTGCAAAAATTGAATCCATCCAGACCAAGTTTTCACGTGGGATCTGACCTGGGCTCATACGCATATTCGGGCCTGAATTAGTCCCAATAAATGCATAACCTTTATGCTTAAAGAAAAAGGTTTCGCCACCAAACACCGTGCGAAAAGTATTGGCTCCATTTTCAGACCAATTTCCATCGTGATTTCCCGGGATAACATACCAGGGCAGCTGCAGGCTATCTAAGATCCGCTTCGCCAGCTTTAATTCATGATCCGCGCCAAACTCGGTGATATCACCTGATAGGATAACAAAATCAATATCTTTCAATGTATTCAGATCCTTTACAGTACGTCGCAGATCTTCCTCTCCTGTTGCACCGCCAACATGTGTGTCTGTTACGTGAGCAAATTTAAAGGACTGCTGTGCTATCGCAACGTTAAAAACGCAGGATAATGCAATAAAAAAGGTGATAATTGGAAACCTCATGCGTAATGTTTTCTTAAAAATAGCGTTTTTATGCGCAATAATAAAATAAAAATGCGTTTTTATGCAAAGTATTTTAGATACCGATTTAGGTGTATTTTGACGATTTTGGCCATTATAGACATAAAAAAGCCTTGTCTAAAAACTTAGACAAGGCCTCATAATATGTGATTAAATTACCACCCTTTTGTTTGTGTTAATTTATAGCCTCTTTGCTCATAGTCAACAATTTGCGCTTTACCCACTGGAGCTAAATAAAATTTATCCTCCACGGCATTTCTATTTGCTGCATTTTGAACCACTATAAAACCAACCATATCGGCAGCATTAGAACCGTTATAAGTCACCACAGTTCCATCAGTTTTCCTAACTTTGGTAACACCAACATAGTTAGATTTCAAGAAATCCGGAGCTTGTTTTGCTACATCAACCCAAATTCCTGTAAAATAATCCGTACTTTTTGAAAAGTCCATATAACCCAGCTTTTTCCAACGCTTTAAATCCAGCAATCGCGAGTATTCAAACACGAATTCCATCCGGCGTTCACGACGTATTTCCCACATTAGTGACGTTACATCTGCATCTCTAGCGGGATCATTAGCAATTGAACCAATCTGTAACGGCGCAGTCTTTGTCACTCCTTTAGCTATAGCAGCCTCATCAAGCGGCCTATTTCTTACTGCATTGATTGACTTATCGAGATCTGTTTGTGTAACAGCTGCACCACCAAAGTTCTCGGCTAAAATCTGCTTTGCTTCAATCCAGTTTAATACAACCTCCGCATAACGAATAACGGGAGCATCGGAAGTATTCGTATTTGAATTCCATTTAGAATAATCTGGATTTGCACTTGTTATCTTATAGCCATTGCGTGCAACATACTTTGTACCATAGACAAATGTTGAAGCCTTAGAATTCAAATCCGTATCAAAGGAAGCCTCAAAACGCGGGTCACGTGATGTCGCCAACTTAGCTAATGAAAAATCAGCAGCACTAGCAAGTGAGGACGAAGAATAAGGCTTACCGTCAACACAGATGAACTCCTTGATCAATTTTAAATTTGGAGCTGTAGCCTGTGCCTCAACACCGTTTTGATACGATCCAATTGCATGTAACACACTGACAGATGCATCATATTTGCGATACATAATCACTTCTTTGTTTGCCGCTAAATCCTGAGAAGAAAACAAACTTTTGAAATCAGAAGTAAAAGAATATTTCCCTGAGCTCATAACAACTTCCGCAGCACTTTGCGCAAGCTCCAAATATTTCTTTGCTCTTGCCTGATCAAGGCCGTGATATTTCTGCCATGAACCTTCAAATAACATCAAACGTGATATAAACGACGCTGCAATATATTTATTCAACACATTTGCACCATCGTCGGCTTTCATGTTTTGCAATACATATACAAAGTCATCGTATACATGATCCATCACCACACCACGATTATCCCGATCTTTATACTGTGTATCAAAATCAGAAGCAGATACTTCAGATTCAAAATATGGTACATCCCCAAAAACAGAGACCAACCGAGAGTACTCAAAAGCTTTAAAGAATTTCGCAACGGCAGTCCAGTGATTATACTGAACTGTAGTTAAGTTCGGCTTAGCAATAGTCTCTATTCTATTCAAGAAAATATTGGACTTACGCACCCAAGAATAGTTCCATGTAGGACCGGCATATGTATCAAGCCAAGCCGCAACCTCCGAAGTTGACGACCGCGTATCAGGCACTGCATTTTCAAAGTTAGCCTGCTGACCACTAAAAGTCAAATCGTCTGAAAAAGTATACCCCCTTACTGGCGTATAATCCGTCGTAAAGGAACTATTATAGCCGTTGAAATATTGCGTGTAAAAGCCATTCGCAAATAACCTCAGGTCATTTTCATCCCTCCAATAAAGTCCCGAACCATCTGTAATCTGATCCAAAGAAGGGCGATCCAACAAGCTGTTACAGCTTGATAACACCATTGAAGAACCTAATAATATATATAAGAATTTTGTTTTAATTTTCATGATAATTTCAATTAAAATGTCAATTGAACGCCAAAAGAAGCAGATTTGAACGTTGGTGTCCCAACACCAATACGGCCACTATTGTAATTATTCAAGCTTTGATCAACAAACATATTTACACCAACAACAGCCTCAGGATCAATAGGCAAACCTTTGAGTTTATCCCATGTAAAGAAATTTTCCAATGCTGCATACACACGTAAATTGCTTACACCAATACGATTCAGCGTCCCTTTAGGAATGGTATAACCCAAGGTCAGGTTTTTAACCCGTAAATAGGACATATCCAATAAATAACGACTTTGAACCTGCATATTATTGATATTGTCTGTTCCTGCATTACTATACGCCGCCGGATAGAATGCCCCTGTATTGTTTTCTGTCCAATAATCTGACGCCATGACCGCAGGCATTGCACCATCTGACGCATTAAAGCCTGCTTGTGCCAAAAAGCCTTTTCCCCAGACCTGGCGACTACCCACTCCTTGGAAGAATGCTGAAAGATCAAAACCTTTGAAATCAGCTCCTAGGCGGAACCCATATTCATATCTCGGCGTCGAATTACCGATCACTGACAAATCACCATGATCTGAAATTGTCCCCTTACCATTATCTATTGCACCATCTCCGTTTAAATCCTTAAACTTAACATCACCGGGACCATAAAGGAAGGTAGATGAATTTTGAACCCAAGATTGGTAAGCTCCATTTGGATCAGACAACTTGTTCATTGTCTTACCATTGACGGTTGTCGTAACTAGTTTCCCGTTTTCATAAACGAAATCACTTTTTTGATATAGACGATCCGTTTCATAACCCCAAATTTCACCGAATGTCTTACCGTTATAGTATCCATCCACCAAAGTTGTTGTACCATATTCTGTGATGACAGATTTTGCATCCGATACGTTTGCACGCAGATTAATTCCCAAACCATTTTCGAAACGGTGGTTAAAATCAACAGCAAGCTCCCAACCTCTCGTACGTAAAGCACCAAAATTACCTTTAGGAGCCTCAGCACCAAAAGTCGCAGCAACACCTTCCATCGGCACGAGCATATTTTTGGTATCGCGTTGATACCAATCAAACACAAGCCCCAGTTTATTCTTAAGGAATCTTGCGTCAAGTCCAAAATCCAAGGTCTGGATATCTTGCCAGCCTACTTGAGATAAAACAGCAGCAGGAGACCCTACATACCAATCCTTATTTCCTGAGCTGTTAATCCAGTTAGACTGGGAATTAGTCATATAACTTGTATACAAATTGTTCGGAACAGCCTGATCACCAATTGACCCCCATGAACCGCGGATTTTAAATTGATTTACGACCTCACGTGACCAGTCCATAAAAGATTCTTGCGATACGACCCAACCTGCGGAGAACGACGGATACCATTTCCAGCGCAAACTTGTCGGGAATTTAGACGATCCATCACGACGTAAATTTGCTTCAAACAAATATTTATCCTTATAAGCATAGTTCACCCGGCCAAAAAAACCAATCTGAGACTCCCATTTTTTATAACCAGAACCAGTAACTGTTCCCGATCCAAACGTTAATTGCGGATTCTTAATATCCAGCAGGTTTGTAATTTGTGTCCAAGAATTTTCAGTTTGCTCCGCAACACGGTTTAAACCTGCCATAAATTTAAACTCATGCCCACCATCCAAACTCAAATTATAAGTAGAGAAGGCATTGATCGTATGACGCAAGAAATTCTCATCTTCCTTACGGTAATGGTCAGGATTGGAGCCTGCAGCTGTATATTGGAAATAATCCAGATCATATGCAGCCATCGCTCCCGCAGCAGATGCATCCACATAGTTTCCATTTGCATCGACATACATCTGGTTTCCATTTGCATCCTTTTTCGCTACAGGATTTCCCCAGGAATTGCCTGCTGTAAAACGTGTGCCCGGCTTATTCCAGATCATCTCCTGATTGGTCAATGTGTAATCAAAATCCAATTTCCAGTTCTTTGTAAAATTTACAGTAGCACCACCATTGAAATTCATATAGTTTTTTAGCTGGCTCGCCACATTTGCTGCGCCAGTCTCATAAGCTGGGCTACGAATTGGATCCCCGTCACCATCATTTCCAAACGGATACAGCGAACTCCAACGGTACATATATAACCATGGATCTGCTGTAGTTGAATTCGTTGCATATGGATATTGTTTATTCGTACGGGAATAAATAGCTCCCGCCCTTGCTGTAATATACTTGTTAATCTCATGAGAAACCCGTACTGAAGCATTATATCTCGCGAACTTATCTGTATTAGTCTTCAACATACCCGACTGATCAAGCAACCCCAATCCCACATTATAAGAAGTTTTACCCGATTTACCCGATAGCGATAAATTATGTTGCTGTGTAGGAGCCCATTCACGAACCATATAGTCATAAGGATCATACGTACGTACGCCATATTTATACCCTGTTGCAGGATCATAATACCAGTCACGTCCATATAATGTCGGATCATTCTTACCCACAGAACTACCATAGTTATTCTGCCAGTCGACAGCTTTTTGGTAGCTCTCTTCGTTTACTTTGTAAAAGGCCCCAGTAAAGTTGGTCCCGACACGCAAAGCTGCATCCAACGAGTACCGAAGCGCATCAACCGTGCCCATCTCATATTTCTTGAACGGGTTTTGAAAAGAGAAATTATTAGAATAATTTACTGAAACCTGATCAGTTTTGGCTCCTTGTTTTGTTGTAATCAAAATTACGCCATAAGCTGCTTTAGCTCCGTAAATAGATGATGCTGCCGCATCCTTTAAAACTGAAATAGATTCAATATCATCGGGATTCACAATATTGATACTCGGAATCTCCACATTATCCAGTAATATCAATGGATTATTGGATCCAGTTATTGAACCAATCTGGCCACGGATTTTGATCGTTGGATCAGATCCTACCTCTCCACTCGGGATAACGATACTCAGTCCCGGAGTCGTACCTTGCATTGCACGTCCTGCATCAGCAATAGGACGTCCTTGCATTGTCTCTTTGATGTTAACTGACGCAACAGCACCTGTTAAGTTGCTTTTTTTCTGTGTACCGTATCCAACAACAACGACTTCATTCAATGTTTGATTATCATCGACCAAAGTTACATTTAGCGAATTCGAAGTCACAGGAACCTCTCGTGTAATATAACCTACAGATGAAAAACGCAACTTGCTCCCCACGGCAGCTGTAATTTTAAAATGCCCCTGTGCATCGGTCTTAGTTGACGCATTACCGCCAATTACAGACACGCTCACTTCAGAGACTGGACCTTTTCCATCCGTTACAGTACCTTGCACCGTATTTTGAACCGCACTTTTTGCAGAAGAACTGGAAAGAACGCTTGTTGAATTAGCGCTCCTCAAAGAACCTTCTTTTTTTGTAAAAGAATAGGATTCAGAAGGAAAACTCAATCCAAGAGCAACAGAAAATAGTACAAATTTTCTCATTGATTATAGAGTTTTAAAATAAATGATTTTTTGCTAGTTTATCAGTAATTTTTAGCTTAACAGGCTAAAATTAGCACAAATACCGCACAATACAGCATAAACAGCTAAAATATAAGTGAATTCATATCAAATTGAATATAAAAAACGCATAAATCAGTATAAAAAAGAATATACGTGCAATTAAATAAAAAATAAAAATTGGCGTTAAATAATGTTAAATGGAGCATGTGCCTTGTTTACACAAAAAACAAAGTGTACTAAATACACATTAAAGTAACAATATAGATACAATTAAATCCACCAACAACTCCAATACGCCCGAATCCTATCTTTTAGTCAGTGTACTTTCAGAGCTTAAAGAAATTACAACAAAAAAATCCCCTGTTTACGATGGGGGTAAACAGGGGTCCATTAAAAATTAAGCATACTATATCATCAACTACAACGCTGTAGCTTGCTTAACACCGGCAATCGGTGTCGCTGTTCGGAAACCGGCTAACATATGGTGATAAACACGTCCAATCTGAGCCGTCCACCAATCTGTGTAATCCACCATACTTCCAGTACTATTTCGAACAACCAGACTGCCCTGATCAGATCCATCCGCACCGATCAAACGGGCACGGTAATCAATACGCGCAGTTCCTGCCGATATAATCACCGTTTTATTAACAGTCACTGGCTCCCAGCCCGTTGCCTCACCAAATGAAACTGGTTTCCCAACATTCGCCCATTCACTCTTTTGCCCCGTTTCATTATTAACAGTATATTGATATTGATACTGTAATTTTAGACTTGTGGGTGTATTTGCACTCTCGTAAAGAAAATTATAAAACTTAACCCAAGCAGTTGTACCTGTATTTTCAGTGGTTGTCTTAGGGTAAGGCACTTCGTTTACGATAACAACCGGAGGTTTATTAAAATCATGCACAACAACATTGGATTTTCCAGCTGGCAGATCAAATGTTTGATCATAAACCAATACCAGGTTATCTGTAGCCCCTTTATACAGCTTCAAATTTACCTTCCCCGGCTCCGCAGCAAAGAAACGTCCTACAGAACCACTTGGAAGAAAATTATACACCACCAGTGGCGTTGTCTGGTTTACCAGAAGTTTTCCATTCAGCTCAACCTTGTTAATATTGTTTGCAGCACCTGTTGCTACAGGAACCATATAGTGCAGCTGAAACTGCGCTGTAGCCCCATCGTCGATCGGCGTTGCCTGATACTCTACCACATTCTTCTTACAGGCTGAAAAAAGCAGCAAACTGAGTAGCGTTATCAAAAATTTATGTAGATTTTTCATGTTATGTTATTTTAAAGTTATAGTAACCGCCGTTACTTTGCCGCTGGCATTTCCCCCGGATATGCAAACCAAGGGATAGAAGTATGGTAATTGTCTGCAGTTCCAGCAATTGGCTGCAAGGCTTCTAAAGATTGGAGGTTCCACATATACTCCGAATTATAACGCGGACGTAAGCGGTAACAAGGTGCCCCTTCATTCCGCACATCATATGAACCTTTCCTACTATCAACCTGCGCCGGGGCAAGATAAAAACCTTTGTATACTTTAGTTGGATTTGTGTCCCATTTCTGCTCCAGCAAAGCTTGGGTCCATCCATTACCTTTACTTGGATATTCTCCCGTATAAGCAATATCATACTGGTATTTACGCATATCTACCCAGGCCTCCGTGGCCCCCCAAGGATAAAGGGCAACCCATTTTTGCATCATAATATGTGACAATGTAAATGTCGATAAGTTATTAACAAATGGCCCATTGACATACTCTGCAGCAAGTGTATTGAACAGATCTTTCGTAATTTTATCTCCACCTGTAGCGGCACCTTCTTTACCCGGATAAACATAACGCGCCGTCGTCTGAATATCAGCCGCTACCGCCTTTTTAAATGCATTGAATGCTTCATTTCGGTTGCCCAGTTTCCAGTATGTTTCAGCTAAACAGAACTGTATTTCGGCATAAGTAGTTAAAATATAAGGCGCATCATCGCGGTACAACCAATGCCCCATACCATCATGCTCCGTCCCACTCCAGGTAGAAGCAATATTTCGCCCATAAAATGAAGGGGCTGTCCCGATTGGTCCAATTTTCGAAGTAAATGCACCACCATAATATTTGTAAGCCTTGACATTATCCGCTTTTCCAAGATCCAGATATTTCGGATTACTTGTTGTCCCCAGCTTGACAGCAACCCTAGGGTCAAAATGTCCGGGCAGATTCACCATAGTATCCGTTACAATCTGCTCAGAAGCAAGTTTAAACGGGCGATAGACATTGTTTGGCACCCGAACTTTCTCTCCTGTAGATTCATTATATTCCGGTACAGTACCTGTAAATACCTGCACAGCATACTCGTGCTGAAAATAATCATAGGACAGGACATTCCGAGCTGTACCCCAAAAATTATTATACTCCGAGAAAGGAGCGGACTGCGATCCGCCAGCAATTTTTAGTGTCGCATCGTCCTCTGGACCCTGAAAAGATTTTGCAGCAGCCTTCAGGAGTTCTTGCGCATATTCATCCTTAAAATTAGTTTTATTCGTTAAGGAGGCAAGGTTCCTTACGATGACGGCATAAGCAAACTTAATCCATTTGCTTTTATCCCCACTATAGATATAGTCGTTACCACTGATCTTTGTTCCATAATTGTGATTATCCTCTTTTTCCAGCAATTCGATCGCTTTATAAGCCCAAGCTCTCACTTGTGCATAGATTTCTTTTTGATAATCATAATCATGCGTGAGCACTCCTGGTAGAAAAGCCTGTTTCATCGGAAGTTCACCATGTATTTTAGTCATCGCATCCCAGCTAAATGCCTTAATAGCATATCCGATCCCAGCAAGACTCCAATCCTCGGCCGCAATGGATTGATTAATCATATTCTCCAGATTCATCCCCTGGTTCCAATAAGTCATGCGCCACACCTCGCCGCCTGCATCATTTCCCGAAGGGTAATAATGAGAGGCAAACGGAGTAAAGGTCGCATTGGTAGTTCCCATCATCTGACTCAATGGACCGATAGCCCTAGCATCCCAATAGATCCCTTGATATTGCTGTGTTATACCAGCAAGATATAAATAGCCCTCTACATATGCGGGAGCATCAACATTATGATTTACATCTAGGTATTTTTTGCAGCCGCTGATGACAGATAAAAGCGGCAACATGGCAAATAATATTAATCTTCTAGTCATTTCTTTCAGTTTTTTAATTGAATGTGATACTTAATCCAACAGAAAATCCGCGCGGATTGGGTATAGACCACATGTCATACCCCTCACCACCAGTTCCGCCCGCTGCAGCTGATACCGTATTACCTACCGCATCAATACCCGAATAATTCGTCCAGGTCAACAGATCATTACCCACAACATAGATATCCATAGCAGAAATCCGTTTTGCCCGGCTCAACAACGTTTTAGGCACTCGATACGACAAGCGCGCCTCCTGAAGACGCAAATAGTTAACTTTTTTCTCCAACCAATCTTCATCACCACCGGCATAAGTAGTAGCGCCATATATCCGATAATCGTATGCGATATTATTGTATGTCGGATTATCGGTATTTTCATTTCCATCACGCAACACGCCTTTGAAAATATAAGGACCTCTTTCGCGCAGATCCACAGATTCCCAACTTGTTCCATCTGTCATCATAGCACGCTTGGTACCATTCACTACAGTTGCTCCTATACGCCCCGCAAACAGACCTGACAATCTGAAATTTTTATAAGAGAGCGCCGTTGTAACACCAAAACGTATTTTTGGCTCACGATTTCCAATGACCGACCAATTCGCATCCACCAATGGAGCTCCTGTCGATGGGTCAATCAGCACCTCCCCCCTATCATTGCGTAAATATGCCCTTCCCGTCAATGTCGTAATGGGCTGTCCAACCATAATCCCATTACGAATATTCCCAGAGTTCCAGGTATAAGCATTATAATACTCTGTCACATTTTTAGGTAAATACAGAACCTCAGACCCGCCATGAGAAGCATTGACACCTAAATTCCAGGTTAGCCCATTAGCTTTTTTGATAATATCGCCATCGAGAGATCCTTCCCAGCCCCAAGTTTTAAATGAACCGACGTTCATTGTATTGAGCACGAAGCCCGTAGCATAACTCAAACGGAACCCTTTGACAATTTGATCCTCATTTTTAGTCCCAAAATAGGTAAAGCTTGCATTCAACCGATCATGCAACATGCGCAGATCCATACCAATCTCACGCGCAGTCGTCATTTCAGGACGAAGATTAGGGTTTGGCCCTGTAAAATTATATTTAAATCCGCCACCTGTAAGACCGGTCGCCATGAGTTGCGGATCGATCTCGAGAGGTCCGGCATCTTTACCCACACGCGCTATTGAACCTCGCAATTTCAGATAACTAATAGCCGGAACCGCTTTCATAAAAGGTAAGTCAGAGAGAATAAATGACCCCTCGATGGCGGGATAGAAATAACTATTATTCTTTACGGGCAATGTGGAAGACCAATCGTTACGCCCACGAAGCGTGATAAAGGCTAAATTTTTGTAACCAAACTCAAATTGAGCAGATATTGCCTGAATTCTTCGTTTGGTATTTTGTTGTGTAGTCACCTGTGTTAAAGGGTCTGTATTATTAATGGACTGAAAGTCGGGTATAATAAACTTGGTCCCATTGGAAGCTGTACTCACAACTCCATTTTCCAGCTGATGATACCCTACCTGTCCAGAGAACGAAAACTTGTCTTTAAAAAATTTATTATTATAACCAGCAAGAATATTGACGGTAGGATCTGAGAAATTAGCCTGAACACGATTAAATTGCCCCACCCCAGCATTTTTATTGGCGTAATAAGGATGTGCCGAGGTTGTAAAAGTTTGCATACCTACATCCCATCCTAGCTGCGCTCTCAAAAAAGTATGCTCAATAGGTGTAAAGTTTAATGCTACGGTGCTAAAAAAACGATCCGAAGCATCATAAAATTTATTTTTATTGATCGCAAAGAGTGGATTTAAAAGATCTTCATCCACATAATAACTTGGCACCTTCATATGACTTCCGTCCGGGGCCAGATACACGCTCATATCATCAACTATCGGCCAGCGCATCGCCCGATACAGGGGACCATCTGTACCCCGTAGCGCTTTATTATTTCCCGTTTTTGTATATTGTATATTACCCTCAAAATTAAGATAATCCGTAACCTTTGCACGTCCGCCTATACTCAAATTTGTCCGGTCATAATCGGTATTCTTGATCACACCTTTCTGATCCAATTGCGAAAAAGCCCCACGAATACTTGCTTTATCCGTACCAGCCTCTAATGAAATATTATGCCTGGATTGATAGCCAGTTTGCAATACAGCCCCAAAATTATCATAAAGCGTCATACCTTCTGGATAAAGACCGCCCCAGCGTGCCGTGTTATAATAATTCGTCGTACCGAAATTGCCGTTGGCATATTTAGTCTGCATTTTCGGATACCCATAGGCTTTATCCCATTTAAAATAATTGCTATAAGTTATTGTTCCGCTACCGGATTTACCCTTTTTCGTAGTAATTATAATCGCCCCATTTGACGCATCGGACCCATAAAGTGCCGCTGCTGCTGCACCTTTTAGTACTGTAATTGATTCTACATCTTCCGGATTAAAATCTGCCCCTCTCGAAGAAAAGTCCAAGTTACGCACGGAATAGGTATCCCCACCGCCACCGGCCATTTTCAACGGGTCATAGGTTGAATTGTTCATAGGAACACCGTCCACAACATACAAAGGTTGGTTATTGCCCGATATTGAGGTGATATTCCTTAGTACAACTGTATTTGACGCACCGGGTGTTCCACTGGTTGACGTGATATTCAATCCAGGAACACGCCCCGCAAGCGCAGAGATAAAGTTCTCACGCCCGGACTCACTAATCGTAGCCCCATCAATTTGCTGAACAGAAGATCCAATAGCCCGGCCAACACGCTTCATACCAAACTCGGCCGTCACCATGACCTCATCTATACTACGACTCGCTTCCTCCAAGGTGACCGATAAAGAACCGGAAGAAACAATCACTTCTTTACTTTGATACCCTATCGATGAAAACCTCAACTTAGCCCCCATCGTAGCACGAATCGAATAACTGCCGTCGGAACCGGTTTGTGTCGCTACAGAACTTCCAATTACTGTAACCGTCACCCCCTTGAGCACACCCGACACCCCAGACACATAGCCTTTTACCGTTAATTGTTGAATGTCTTTTGTAGCAGATGACGTCCTATCATCCGACAAAGAGCCCTCTATCTTTCGCGCCAAAGAATTCCCATAGGAAAATCCAGGCGAAGAAGAGAAGAGCACTACTGCATAAAATAGCAATGATTTTCTCATTATTTGGTTAATTTAGTTGGTTACTATTGACGCGTTAGTTTCAACATAATGAAACAAAAACGGCTTTTAATGATATTAAAACACATGTAATAGGATCCCTCAATGAGAATTTCCCACTTCATCAGTATAAAATATCCAGGAATAGAGTTTATAATTAAAACTTAACGCGTCACTGTAAGTTTTAAAATAAATGATTATGTTAATATTGTTGGTTTGCTATTTATTCAAAATCTGTATACAACAGATATTTCTTACGCATTTGCTTATATACTTTTAAATCAGCTTCCCAGGAAGTACGGATCTGAGCTTCAGATTCTCCTGCAAGAATTTGCTTACGTAATTGATCTGTTCCAGCCAGCTTATCAAAAAATTCAGGCCTAGCAAAGAAAGTGGATTTATCGGGAGTCTTTTGATAAAAGTCCAATAAATATTTCAATGTAAACTTTTGATTATCTGCATTCAAACCTCTCAAATCGACGCCATAGTTTTTCGTTCCTTTCCCCTCCACATGCTTAGTCATACCATGACGTTCGCCAGGTGTAAACGTAAAGGATCCATAAACAGGATTTGTATACCCCAAAATTTGGAACGGCCAATCAGTCCCCCGTCCTACAGAAATATCCGTTCCTTCAAACAGACAAAGTGAAAGATAAAGACGAACAGAAAGATGGTTAGGCAAACTTGGTGAAGGAACCACAGGCAGATCATACATCTTATTATGATCCCAGTTCTTGATCTTTACAATCTGTATATCAGCCTGACGACCATTCTCCAACCAGTGTTCCCCATTGATCATCTGTGCAAGCTCCCCAATTGTCAAGCCATGTATCATGGCGATCTTATGCCAAGACACATCGGATTTAAACTTGTCGTCATGACGCACAGGACCGTCGACCTGGTCTCCATTTGGATTTGGCCGATCCAATATGATCAACTTTTTGTTATGCTTTGCACAGAGCTCCATAACACGGTGCAATGAAGTAATATAGGTGTAAAAACGCGCCCCAACATCCTGTAGATCAAAAATCATCACATCAATTGACCTGACTATTGAATCCTGCTTCTTATTGCCTCCATAAAGCGTAAACAAGGGCAAACCTGTCTTTTGATCAACATCGTTACCGAATTTCTCTCCGCGCTCAACATTCCCACGAAAGCCATGTTCCGGCGCAAAAGCAAACTTTAAATCAATCTTATTATCGATCAAGACATCTACAAGATGTTTTTTATCAGCTCCAACAATGGAAGTCTGATTTCCCATGATGCCCACTTTTTTTCCCTTCAATTGCGGCAAGTATAAGGCAAATTGATCCGCTCCCGGAACAATGACATTATTGACCGCATTTGTAGAAGTATTATTGTTGTTTTTCTGATTAACCTGTGTAGACTTTAACGAACTTCCACAAGAAACAAAAGCAACAACGGAAATAATAAAGGTTAGTTTTAGCAAGGCATCTTTTATCATAAAAATAGACTATTAGATCAGGTACAATTTGCGTCTTTATGCACGAATAATTGAAAATCAGAATAAAAATAAGTAGAAGTTTTCGTTTTTAAAATTAAATTACTCACAAAAACGCAAAATAACACAAATATTTATCTGTATAAAGTTTTTAACAACAACTCATATCCGCATAACATAACCAAATATAAAAACCAAAAAACAACACAAATACCTAATAATAAGCTAATTAATCAAAATAAAAAAGAAGGCAACAGAGAAAGCTAAGTGTATTAAAAACACCTGTTTGTAAAATAAAAGATACAATTAAAACTATACAGAAACACAGCATAATACGGCAAACCTGCATAGCAATTAAACCAGCAGCCAATATCTTTCCTCATGAACAAGCCATCCTTCGAAAGCGAAAATCAATCCATGCCGGTTGAAAGCATGGACGAAATTGATTGCTATCAACAGCGCACTAAGGTAGAGGATTCAGTTTCAGATCAGCAAGACGCTTTCTTAGCTCATTCATAAATTTATCCCCCGGGTCATCTTTACCTGTGATATAATTGGGATCAGTTTCTTTCCACCAGCTCGTTTTCTTAAAACGTTGGTACTCGTGGTGACCTAAAACAAATTCGATGGGATATTTTTTACCAAGGTAACGAATAAGTTCTTCATTTGCCTTCAATTGCGCATCCGTTAATGGATGTTGGCGGCTACCTATATTTTCTATCCCTATTGCACAATAATTGAGACCTATGGTATGCCGTGCAAAAATAGAATCTGGCAAAAACTGATAAATCGTACCGTCACGATCGATAACAAATTGCGAAGAAACATTCAATGCGCTGGCTTTGGTCAATTCAGGTCTGCCCGGAAGCCGTGTAGGATTGAATGTATTAAAGGTTGCTTTCACGCTATTATTTGCTGTCCAATGCACAACAACCATTTTGGGATGAATAACAGGAGCCGACTGCGTCAAGCCATGTCTATTTTTAAGGTAATCCAACGAAAGCTGAATACGATCTTTATCCCAGGTAATGGGTTTTTGAATAATCTTGGGTGATTGTGCAAAAAGCACAAACGGCATAAAAAAGAAGAAGAAATGGATACAATATTTCATGACAAAACGAATTAGATAAAGAAAGCCGCAGTTGCGGCTTTCAAATTTAAATTATTCTTTGATATCCCACCAAACCGGGAATGACCATATATCGTCATTTAACGCATTTGGGTGAGACGCTTTTAAATTATCGGAATTGTAATTGATTTCATGCGAAACCTGACGTACTCTTCTGAAGTGTTTGCCCATTGGTATTTTCGTCTGAGCCAGTGATGTTACCGTATATTCATACGGAACTGCCCAGCCCGGGTAAACTAAATTACTATAATCATACCGCCTCATATCATTCCAATTTTGTTGTGAAAAGGAGAGGGCGATGAATTTTTGCGCCATAATTTTAGCTAGCGTAATATTTGCAGCAGTACCAATTCCATTATTTAAAAAATTATCAATTTTGGTTTGTTGCATAGGGGACTTGCTCACGTTGATATTTCCGTAAGAATTTAATTTAATGTTCATTAAATCGATATGTGCTTTAATCCCATCTTTATAGGCGTTAAAAGCACCAGCCTTGTCACCTTTGTTAAATAAAACCTCAGCTTTGATAAAACACATCTCCGGATAAGCGACTAAATGTGTAGGAGCATCGGGACGCGAATAAAAGGTTCCTGAGGCGCCTACTGTACCATCACCCCATTTAAAGATATCTGAATTATCGCCGTCATATCCAATAGAGCTGCTCTTTACCGAGACATAGGTTGTGTCCCCCCAGCGATTTTGTTCCGCAGCATTGATATACCACGAATGTGGAGCGACTTTTCGACCATTACTTTCAATGGCCACATCCTTTTCATTATAAGATGCCATAATAGGACCTTTGTCCATTCGGATACTGGATTGCATATCGACACCTTTAGTCCGGACAAACTTTTTTGGATACCCAAATTCAGCCCACGGTAACAATTTATCCGCACGAGGATCTTCCACTCCTTTATTGTCAAAGTTTGTCAATAGTTGTTCATACCAACGGGTTACAAATACATTTCTGTTCATACCAGCATTATCAAAAACAATAGAAGTCTTTACAGGGTCTGCAAAGAGGATATCGCCAATATTGTCAGCTTTATCATCAATATGCGCAACCACGGTACTTTCGCCCACAGATAAAGCCGCATTGTTTAACGCCGCCAATATTTCATCTGGCTTATATAAGCTCGTTTTCTTAGAAAGATTATTTAACCATCTTGCCTTAAGCCCATAGCACATCTTCAACCATTTATTAACATCACCTCCATTCCAACTATCCCCTTCTGACAGTGGAGTCGCTTGAGCGGGTTGTGTCATTTTAAAATAAGCGATTGCTTGATCGATATCCGCTAGACAGCCTTCGAAGATCGTCTTACCATCATCAAATTTTGGCGTAATTGCATTACCTAAAGCCTCGGTATAGGGCATTTCGCCATACCAATCGGTCATCAGCATAAAGCCCATGGCACGAATTGCACGCAAGGCCCCCAAATAGTGATACGCTTCCTCTGCCTTCGCCTTCTCTTCCATATCCTGAAAATTAGCCCCCGCCCCCACAAAGAAGAATTGATAAGGCGTCGTGGACATACCTGAAGATGGATTCCAGCCCGCAACCAAACTATTGGACGCCGTACCACTTGAATAAGTCAATTGTTGGGTCACAAATCCCGCCCGTGTACCGGCAGTACCCTGCGCATACATATAATAATGCTGTATCCAAGCCAACCGACTTTTGACAGAAGCCACTGTATTTGACGGTGTATTCGGATCTACGTTAATATCTAGCCAATTTTTGCCACAGGAAGAAAACAACGTCAAGACCAGTAGCATGGAAACGATTTTTTTATATTTATTCATGACTTCTCTCTTTAAAATCTAAAATTTAATCCAAACATAACACCAGCGGTACTCGGCACACCATTATAATCAATACCAACAGAGCTCGAACCCACAACCCCAGAGCCAGCCGCTGAAGCCTCAGGATCCAGTCCTTTGTAATTGGTCAACAACCAAAGGTTCGTACCCGTCAATGTCGCCGTCAACCCTTTCACAACCTTAGATACTCCGGCATTCTTTAAGACACCATCAGAAAAATTATAAGACACCGAAATATTCCGCAACCGCAACCAGTTTGTTTTTGTCATAAAGTTGGCGCTTTCACGCATGTAATAGTCCCCCCAGTAATCTTGAATAATTTTTTTACCGCTCGTACTCTTTCCGTTAAACGGATACATCTGATCGGCGATAAACGTAAAAGTCTTATCCTCATAAACATCGGTAGCCCCATCCTTAAGAACAACCCCCTCAATCATCAATTTATCCCGATCTTCGGTCCGCTTACTCAAGCCCGCAAGGGTCATCGCATATTCTGTACCGTTATAGATATCACCACCGATACGGAAATCAAATAAGAAGGAAAGATTAAAGTTTTTATAAGTCAAACTATTATTGAAACCGCCTAATAACTTAGGTTCACGATTACCAATATCATAAGTAACTTGATTATCACTCGTAGGCATACCTGTCTTTGCGTCCAGGATCAATTTTCCATCTGCTGTTCGTGACCATTTTGACCCAGAAATCGCCATAAAATTACCGCCATTAAAAGAAGCTGCTTTCGCATTTCCGACCTGAACGTCTGTTACATAAAGAATATCTACTCCAGCAATCAGGTTATCTACTGTACCTCTATTCTTGGACAGATTTAAAGTCGACTCCCAAACAAAATCTTTCTTTACAATTGGTTTTCCTGTCAAGGACAGTTCCATCCCCTTATTATAGATATCACCCGCGTTCACAGAAACGAAGATGTATCCAGTTGACTGCGCCATACGAGGGGAAAGGATCTGATTATAGGAATTATTGGTATAATAGGCATAATCAACGCCCAATCGGCCTTTGAAGAAGCGTAACTCTGCACCGACCTCAAAAGAACTCGTCGTTTCAGGTTTCAGAATCGGATTTCCCTTTTGCCAATTATTTCCAGAACCGACTATTCCACCCAGGTATTCTACCGGCTTCCAGAGGTAAGTATTGGTTACATAAGGTAGCGCGTCTTTACCTACACGAGCCCAAGACGCTCTTAACTTTCCGAAATCCAACCAATCAGGCCGGCTATCTTTCAAGAGTTCACTAAAGACAAAGCTACCACCCACCGATGGATAAAAATAGGATCTGTTGGCGACGGGCAATGTTGAAGTCCAGTCATTCCGCCCCGTTGCATTCAAAAACAAGATATTTTTATACGATGCCCTCAACTCGCCATAAACACCATACAAACGTCTGTTCGCATGCGTCACCGTAAATTGCTTATGTGCATCATCCGTATTTTCAAAGCTATAAAAATCCTCTACTGCAAAACCATATCCGATACGCCTGTTATTGGTTGTTTTGGTCTGTTCTGAGAAAAATCCGACTAAAGCCCCTAGATCAAAATCACCGACTTTCTTATTGAAATTGGACATCAGATTAGATGACCAATAATTGAATTTCAGATCACTTTCCGAGAGCATACCATCCTGCCAAATTTTCTTGATCGCCCCCTCTCTCGCTATCCTAGTTGAATTTTTTGTCAGATAACTATCCATACCTACACGGTAAGAAAGGCTCCACCAATCAAAAATTGGCAAATTAGCATTAATATTACCTGTGATTCGTTCTGTATTATCGCCTAATTTATTGCGGTTAATTGTCCAATACGGATTTTCAACATCATCTATCAATTCTTGTCTACCTTCAAACATCCGATATTTCGTTCCATCATCGTTGAGATACTTTTTCATATCATCACTCCGGGACCAACCATATAACGATTCCATAGCACCAGCCCCTCCAGAGCCCCATAAACCCGCGGATGTCAATGTTTTATCAGTATTAGCAAGCGAATAGGCTACATTCGCACCAACGGTCAATTTGCCGAATTTTTGATCACCATTAAAACGAAAAGTCGTCTTGTTAAACTTCGTGGATGGAACGATTCCCTTTTGATCAAAACGAGATCCCGAGAGGTAAAAAGATCCATTTTTATTTCCTCCCGAAAGGTTTACCGTATTGTCAACTATCGTTGAATGCTGAAAAAAATCCTTTACATTATTATATACAACATCATTAGACCCGAACTGTTCACCCCAGGATTGCGTGGTATAAGTATCTAATACCCCAGCATCATTATAATACCCTCGTTTGTATTTGCCCTGTTGTTCAGGAAGCCTATTCGCCCAATTATCTGAGAAACGACTTGAAAAACCAATTTCAGTACGGCCCTCCTTTCCTTTTTTTGTTGTAATCACAATAGCCCCTGCAGCAGCTCTTGATCCATATAAGGCAGCAGCCGCCGGACCTTTTAATACCGACACATTATCAATGTCTTCGGGGTTAATATCCATTACGCGGTTACTATTGGACGAAGATGTCGCCGTAGCCCCATCAAAAGCACTATTTCCACCGATAATAGTGGAGTTATCGTAAATTACACCGTCCACCACAAACAAGGGCTGATTGTCACGTTCCAACGACGTACCTCCCCGCAGAATAATCTGTGCGCCGGCACCTGCCGAACCAGATGATTGGGTTACATTAACTCCCGCAATTTTCCCGGACAAAGAATTAATGACATTCGCGGTTTTATTTTTCATCAACTCATCCGATTTAATATCCTGAACGGCATAACCGAGCGCTCTCTTCTCCTTCTTAATTCCCATTGCCGTCACAACAACCTCGTCAAGCGCCTCCTCACTTCCTGAAAGCGCAACGTTGATCGTTGCATTGGCACCAACTAATTGCTGTCTTTCTTGAGAACCCACGGCTCTAAAAATCAAAATGTCGCCTGGCTCCGCATTGATTGTGAAACTTCCGTCCGGTTTGGTCTGGGTGCTGACAGATTTACCTTTGATGCTCACGGTTACATTAGGCATAGTACCACCATCAGAGGCATTCGTCACTTTACCCGTTACAGTTTTGGTCTGTGCCCATAAACTGGTTGACAGCATCACCCCTGAACAGAATAAGAGAAATTTTTTATTCATGGTTTTTAGTTAGTTGTTAATAATTTTCCATAACGGGCGGTTCCAACCCTAGGTTTATATCAATTACTACACAATACTATGAAAAGCTTCCTGTTTTTGCAAGCTTATGCGCAATTATTTGAAAAAGAAATAACAAGAAACACATTAACGCATAATATGACAGCAAAAAACCCATCAAACCCAATAAAAATAGTGACAAAAACGCACATCACAGCAAAATCAAAGCAAAAACACCATATAAAAGCATTTAGCACCCTAATTACCCTACATTACAGCTAAAAAACAAAACACTATTGCAATAAAACCACCAATATCACGCATCATCCAACAAATAACATCGCTTTTATGCAAGAAAATGCCGCTTATCTATCGTCATTTTATGTTAATTAATAGAGATCATCTTGTGCGTTTCTTCGGTGCTCGTTCGGTGCTTCTTCGGTACTTGTTCGGTACTCCTTCGGTGCTTCTTCGGTTGCAAGCGAATAAAGTCCGACTAAATTCCGTTTAAGCTTCGTTATAATTCCGAGAAAAGGCCGAACTTAATTTTGACCGATATCTATTTATTTTGTAACTTAAAGAAAAATCAATAGCAATTAACTTAATATTATGGCAGTCATTAAAAACGGTGCCAATGGCACGCTTTCGGGCAAAGCAGGATCAGTAGTGTTTGTTACCAATGGAAATACAACCTACGCAAGGAGTCTACCAAAGAAAACCCAAAAAAAACCTTCTGCAGATCAAATTCAATCAAGGTCGCGTTTTTCCCTTATCCAGAAATTCATCTCTCCAATGCTAGGCTTATTAAGGATCGGATTTAAAAATTATAACTCCGATAAAAAGGCCTATAGTAACGCCATGTCTTATAATCTCAATCATGCGACAGAAAAAACCGAAACTGGCTATGCCATCAATTATGAAAACTTTCGCGTGAGTAAAGGGATCCCCAATCCCATTTCCACCCATACCTTTCAGGTAGATAAAGAGACAAAAACATTTACACTCACCTGGGAATATGATGCAAATACTGCATCGCAATACGACATTAGCTCAAGTAATTGCCGTTTGCTGCTATACAATCCCGATGAGTGCGCATTCACAAATGAAAGCATGAATCCCCTGACGCATAAAACACAGACAGCCAACCTAGCCCTACAGCAAACTGTCGGCAACTATCATGTCTATGTCTTTTTCTACAAAACAGACGGAAGCGATGAATGCACAGACAGTAAATATCTAGGGACATTTGAATGGTAAGAAAGGGATGAAGACTTAAGAGCTCAGACTGATCCTCACATCAAAATGCGCTGTGATATAAGCTTGCTGCTCGGCAGAGTCCGTTTCCAGATCGTGGATAGCACGATCTCTTTCTTTGTCGACCTCCATCTTCACCACACAACGGTAGAAACGAAATACATCTTTTTCGGTCTCCAATATTAACCTTGGCACCCGGGCAGGCTTGCCTGTTTCATCTTTTGCCACCATCGTAAAATAAGAGGAATTACAATGCTTGGTTTCACCCGTCTGAATATTCATGGCTTCGACCCGAATACCGACTTCCATAGAAGAGTTACCTACATAATTCACAGAAGCGATCAATGTCACCAATTCCCCCACCTCAATAGGCTTCAAAAAATCAACTTTGCCAACGGAGGCCGTTACACAATAATGTGCAGAAAATTTGGACGCCACAGCAAATGCGATCTGATCCATCAATGATAAAATATAACCGCCGTGTATCTTACCGCCAAAATTAGCATTCGAGGGCAACATCAGCTGTGACATCCGAATCACAGAGTCGCTTACCGTTTTATAGATTTCTTCCATACCTATAAATTTACCTTGGATAGATTACAATTCAAAACAAAAAAGGGATATCTAAAATTCAGATATCCCTCTTCTAACTGTTGATGATACAACAGCTCGTTATTTTATCTTCTCAGCGACATAAGGCCCTTCGTTGCTCAAGCGGTCAACAGCTTTTACCGCAACATACTGCAGTTTCTTGTTGTTCAATGTCGTTGGAATGTCCTTACTTGTAACCTCCGGATCCAGAATCTCATATTGCCATACCCCACCGTAGTTGAGATATAGTACCCATTTTGAAACCTGATCAATTTGCTGGTGCTGCCATTTCAAAAAGACGTTACCGCCTTGTGGAGTTACCAGCAAAGTCGGCTTCAATAAAGGATTAGCATTCAACCAAGGGCTAGTAGGCACCAATGCCTTCACCTGATAAGGTCCATTCACCAAAGCTTGTGTCATGGCTGGGTTTTTGGTCAACCCCGCCAGACTCCAATGGATTACACCTTCCCGATTATCTGGCAATAGTGTACGTGCTGCCTCAACCTGATTGACAATTTCCTGAACATATTCCGGACCACGTCTGCCCACCGTATTGATACCTGGCCAAAGGTGACGTCCCAGTGTGTTTTCACTTTCCCACCATTTCAACAAAGCCGTATAACTCTGTTTGGCTGGCTGTATAGGCCAATATAGCTGCGGAGCAAAATAGTCTATCCAGCCTTTGTTCAACCATAATTTAGCATCTGCATAAAGCATATCATACTGGCTGGAACCTTGGATACCCGACGGGTAGCCTGGTTTCCAGATGCCAAATGGACTGATACCGAATTTCACAAAATTCTTCTCTTTCTTAATATCCTTATAAATACGTTCGATAAAGGTATTGACACTATTTCTACGGAAGTCACCGCGCGATAGATCCCCTCCATTACGTTTGTATTCATTATAACTATCCGAGTCTGGGAAATCCTGGCCACCATTATATTCCGCGTAAGGATAGAAATAATCGTCAAAATGCACACCATCGATATCGTAACGTTTAACAATATCCATAACCACGCGTGCTGCGTGATCCTGTGTCGATTTTTTGGATGGATCAAACCAATAATAGCCCTGTTTCAATTTGACAACCGATTCGGGCATTTTGCGCGCCATAGAAGCTGAAGTAACAGCACCGCCAGCGGTATGATGGGCACGATAAGGATTCAACCAAACATGCAGCTCGATTCCTCTTTTATGCGCTTGTTCCACCCAGAAATCGAGTGGATCGTAATAAGGAGAAGGTGCTTGTCCCTCTGTACCGGTCAAAAAGTAAGACCAAGGTTCAAGATCACTTTTATAAAATGCATCCGCCGATGGACGCACTTGAAAAATAACGGCATTGAAATTATTGTTTTTCAAAAAATCCAAAATACCGATCGCTTCCTGTTGTTGTTCAGCTGTACTCAGATTGTTCTTGCTGGGCCAATTGATATTTGCAACAGACGCCACCCAAGCTGCGCGAAATTCACGTGGTAACTTGGGTAAGTCTACAACAATTTCCTTCTTTTTTTCTGCAACTGGTTGTTCTTTTGTCTCAATTGTGTTTTTCACCCGCTCGCGCTTTGGTACCGTCGGCGGATCTTTTTTTACAATTTCGACATTAGTAGTTGTGGTATTGACAGGCTCTTGTTTTTTATTTTTCTTGGATGAACAAGAAGATAAAACAAAAAATGCTGTCGCTAAAAATAGTAGGGAACGTTTCATCAATCTATAGAATAGTGTTTTTTCAAAATAACTAACGAAGATACGTATAATATTAGTCAATCCCGACCAGTCGGTCAATCTTCCCGAAATGGATTAGCGCTTTAACTCACCCTTGAAGATCACCTGCTCCAACTTAAAGTCGCCGTTAAAGACTATGACATTCGCCATGCTTCCGTTATTAAGGTTTCCGATATCCGCTCTATTTAAAAGACTTGCGGGATACAGCGTAGCCATTCGGATCGCTTCATCGAGTGGTATGCCAACCTTTTGCACAGCATTTTTTACCCCCTCAAGCAAGGAGATTGCGGCTCCTGAAATGGTGCCGTCCGGCAAAGCATAATATCCATCGTTCAATACATGCTGATAAATATCTTTATCGCACGCGGCTACAGCATCGGTAATCATAAACAGGCGGGCTCCCATCTGACGTTTTGCAATTTTCACTGCTTCAAAACTTACATGATGCCCATCGACAATAATACTTGCTTGCGCTGTCGGATGATTAAAAATTGCGCCGACCAACCCGACTTCACGATGATGTAAAGGCGACATTGCATTAAACAGGTGGGTACTTGTTGGAATCCCAAGATCATAACCATGGGTTCCTTCTTCGAAGGTCGCATCACTATGTCCTGCACTGAGCAACAAATTATAGCCCTGTAAGTGCTGTAACACATCGTCTGCAATACACTCCGGTGCTATAGTCATCATCTTGACAACCTGATTTCCCACCAAAAGATCGTCAATCTTTTCCTTAGTAGGCTCGATAATTAATTCCGCAGGATGAGCACCCCGTTTTTTAGGATTCAAGAAAGGACCTTCCAAATGCAATCCTAAAAATGCATCGTGCCGGAAGCCTTCTGCCACCCGAATGGCATCCTTAAATACGGGGATCGTATTTGTCGCCAAGGTCATCATAAAAGAAGTTGTACCTTTACCGACCAAACCCTCGGCGATCCGTTCCAAAGAGGCTATACTACGCTCAGCGGAATACAAGTCCGATCCGTCACCGTACAATTGAAGGTCAATCAGCCCAGCACAAACATTAGACCCGTTAACTGGATAACTGGTATAATCTGCAGGCACCTCATGATCACTGACAATCGCTACAATTTTACCTTCGCTGATCAGCAATGCTTTTTGTTCCAAAATCGACTCACCAGTGTATATTCTGCCTCCAATTAATGCTATCTTATTCATATAATTTTTTTTCGTTTACCAAGTTACCAAAATTCAAAAAAATCCGTCCACTTGTACAAGATTTTGTTTTATCGTATACCGAGAGTTCCTTCAAAGTTTTTGATCTTTTCATTTTCACTTTCTAATTTACTGTTGTAACTTAGTTCCATGTACTTTTTTAGAAAGCGTAACGCCGATCGCCCCTCAAATGGCAGCATAAAAGCGATGCATATTATTAATGCAACGGCCATTATTGTCTTTTTATTGGGCCTGATCTACAAAATATTTTTTACATCCTAAACACTGTTATCCATGTCAAAAAAAGAAATTTTAAATACCGACAAAGCTCCTGCTGCAATTGGCCCCTATAATCAGGCTATCAAAGCCGGTAATACATTATATGTCTCTGGACAAATTCCATTGATTCCCGAAACAATGGAGTTAATTTCATCGGGCGTGAAAGACGAAGCGCACCAGGTACTGAAAAATGTTGAAGCCATCCTGACACATGCGGGATATACTTTTGAAGATGTTGTCAAAGCTTCAATTTTCTTAAGTGATATGGGCAATTTTGCATTAGTCAATGAAGTATATGCGGAATATTTTAAAGAAGCGCAGCCTGCACGCGAGTGTGTTGCGGTCAAAACTCTTCCCAAGAACGTCAATGTCGAAATTTCAGTCATTGCCTGGAAAGATTAATCCGTGGAAAACAGCAACGAAACAACAAGCCGCGGAAAATATCTTTTCGCGGCTTTTTTGGCGCCTTTTATCTGGGGATTTATGTCTATCCCTGTACGCTGGATACGCGGCTATCCGGCGGAAGATATTCTGTATTTTAGAATAATAACGGCACTCCTGGTCCTCTGGATATATATTTTGCTTTTCCGCAGAAAAACCATGGCTGCAGATATTCGTAAGTTCCAACTTCTACCACGGACAGACAAGCTCCGCCAGACCTGCTTTACCCTACTCGCGTCAGCGTTCATCTTTGGAAACTGGTTTACTTATATCTACGCTGTCAACCACATCAGCATTCAGTCTGCGGCATTGGCCTACCTGACCTGTCCCCTGATAACTGCAGCTGGAGCCTACCTTATACTCAGGGAGAAATTGGCCCTTTGGCAGAAAATAGCGCTTTTTATTGCTTTTGGCAGCGTTTGCCTACTTGCAAATGGCTCACTACATGATGTCCTCTGGGCTATTACTATTGCCACCTGTTACGCTTTTTATCTGATCGTGCAACGAGTTTCTACAGGTTTTGACAAACTTAATCAACTGGTGATCCAACTCAGTATATGTGCATTGTTTGTGATCCCCAAACTGATCTACAATCATCATACAATTCCTGCAGAACCCATATTTTGGGGCACCATATTTCTTATCGCGTCTCTATTTACGATCATCCCCCTTTTCTTGAGCATGTATGCACTCATTGGCATTTCATCGACAACGACCGGTGTTCTGCTTTACGTTAATCCATTGATTGCATTTACTTTGGCAGCAACTTATTTTCGAGAGCCTGTTTCGCCAGTCAAGTATGCCGCTTATGGAATCATATTTGTTGCAATTGTCATTTTTAATTTAAAAAACATCAAAGCGGCTTTGTCCACATCGAAGACGCATGCAAAACAATAGATCATCCGTTATTTTCAGATAGCTCTTAAATCAAGTACATTGTCTGAAATTACACAGATTACATCTTTCTGATGATGAAAGACAACAGCATAATCTCGATGCAAAAAAAATGACAAAACACACAATTAATTAATTATCAACAACTTAATAACAAAAAATACATTATATGTATCATTTCTGTTTCATAAAATTTTTGATTTTTGCTCAACTATAGTAAATTAGACTTTTATTAAGGGAAATCACACCGCTTTTTCTTCCTATAAATTAGGTATTGAGTAGCACAAACTATTACAGATAATCATTTATTTTGCCCCCCGATTATTCAATATCCCATCTTCTAACCAAAATGCTAAATGGAATTAGCCCATTTCATTAGAAATTTCACCGTTATGAAAATATGTATATAAAAAACTGAATATAACACATATACTATATGAATAACAAATTATACTCTACATTAAGGGTGTTAGGTATTGTTCCAACAATGCTTTTTTCAGCATCTTTATTGCACGCGCAAACCAACCAGATAAAGGGAACGGTTGTAGACGCTAAAACCAAAGCTCCTATTCCAGGTGCCACAATCAAAGTATTGGGTACTTCCAACGCAAGTTCTACGGATGTGAAAGGTGCATTCCAGATCAATGTCGACGACAAAAACCGCATATTGAATATCAGTACTGTCGGTTATGAAAATAAAACAGTCACATTAGGACCTGGAGAAACGACAGTAACAGTAAGTCTCGATGAACAGACACAGCAACTTGAAAGTGTGGTTGTTACTGCTTTGGGGATTAGCCGTGCACAGAAATCTTTAACATACTCCACACAACAGGTGAGTGGTGACGAATTAAATAAAGTTAAAAGCACCAACTTGGCCAATAATTTAAATGGTAAAGTCGCGGGTGTTAACATTGCTTCCAGCTCTTCTGGACCGGGTGGTTCAGCAAAAGTTATTTTGCGTGGTAACAAGTCGGCTTCCGGAAACAACCAGGTACTTTACGTTGTTGATGGGGTTCCAATCAACAACCAGACATTAGCTAGCCAGCCAGACAACGTCTTCGGTGGACAGCGTGACGGTGGCGACCCTATTTCATTGATCAATCCAGAAGATATCGAAAACATCTCTGTATTGAAAGGTGCGTCTGCAGCGGCATTATATGGTAGCCAAGCTGCCAACGGCGTTATCTTGGTCACAACAAAATCAGGCAAACAAGGCCGCACAACGATCAATTTCTCATCAAGTGCACAGATCGAACAAGCCGTATCGACACCTAAATTCCAAAACCAATATGGCCAAGGTTCGGGTGGTAAAAACAGTAACACCAGTGTATTTAGCTGGGGCGACAAAACCAATGGCGCAAATTATGACAATGTAGGTGAATTTTTCCGCACAGGTAGCAACTTCACCAATTCATTGACATTATCCGGAGGTAACGAAAAAAATCAAACGTACTTCTCCTATGCTAATACTCTAGCTAAAGGTATTCTTCCAGAAAATGACCTGATGCGTCACAATTTCAACCTTAAGGAGAGTGCATCATTTTTTGATAATAAGTTAACCGTTGAAGGTAGTGCCAATTACATTACCCAAAAATTGGATAATGCGCCTACTTCAGGCTTTTATTACAATCCATTGGTTGGAACCTACCTATTACCTCGAAGCTTAAATATTGCGGATTATAAAAATTTCGAAACCTTCAACACAGGCCGTAATCTTTATGATCAAAACTGGTTTACTCTTTCGGACGACGAGACTACCCAACAAAATCCATGGTGGATCATGAACCGTAATTCAACGCGTTCAACACGTAATCGTTTACTCTTGAATGGTAGCGCAAAATACAAAATTGCACCTTGGATCAGCGTACAGGCCCGTGGTAGTGTAGACCGTACCAGCGAAGTATGGGACCGGAAAGCTTATGCCGGCACACAACACATTTTAGCGCGTGAAAATGGGGCTTATAGCTATACAAATACCACGATCACCCAACAATATGGTGATTTAACCGCCAACATGAACTTTAATATTGGCGATAAATTACAAATCACAGGATTGGTTGGTACAAGTATCACCGACTGGAAAACAGAAGGTACAGACTTCAACACCGGTAAAGATGGTTTGAAAGTTCCCAATCAGTTCTTTATCCAAAATACGACTACTCCGGTCACTTCGACACTGTCTGCAAACCGAAGACAATTACAATCGGTATTTGCATCGGCTAACTTAGCCTACGACAACTGGATTTATTTGGATTTGACTTCACGTTGGGATTGGTCGAGCACATTGGCCTATACACCGCAAAACCCATACGCTTATCCATCGGTTGGTTTAGGTGTTGTATTGAACGACAAACTTAATCTTCCCGAATTTGTGAATATGGCCAAAATCCGTGGTTCCTATGCAAAAGTCGGAAATGATCTTCCGCCTTATACCACATTGCTTACCAACCGGGTAGATCCTTATGCGGTGCTAACGGTAAATGATATTGCCTTCTTGAAAGAATTAAAGCCAGAGAAAACAGCTTCTTTGGAGATTGGTACTGAATGGCGCATGTGGAATAACCGTTTAAATGTTGACGTTACGTATTACAAAACAAACACCACAAATCAATTTTTCAAAATTGCAGCTGGAAATGCATCCCTCAATAACATGTATGCGGTTAATGCCGGAGACATTCAAAATCAAGGGGTAGAAGCATTGGTATCCCTGGATGCGATCAAAAATGACGATTTCAAATGGACGACCAGCCTCAACTTTACGTACAATAAAAACAAAATTGTAAAACTTGCTGACGGTATTTCTGAATTTACATTAACAGGTGAGGGACGTAATAATTTTGCATCCAAATTGCAAGTTGGTGGTTCATTCGGAGACATCTATGGTCAAGATTTTGTACGTGATGCCCAAGGAAGGATTCTTATTTCCGAGGACGGTATTCCACAGAAGAACAACACCTACACCAAACTTGGGAATTCAAACCCAATTTGGCAGATGGGCTGGAACAACAGTTTCAATTATAAAAATTTCAACTTAAGCTTCTTGATCGACGGTAAATTTGACTACCAAGTGATGTCCGTGACACAAGCATTGCTTGACGGCTATGGCGTATCTAAAGCTAGTGGCGATGCTCGTGCCAATGGGGGTGTTAGTATCAATGGGGTTACACCAAGCGGTAAAGCCGTAACAACAGTGGACGCCGAAAAATGGTACACTTCTACGGCTGGTATGGGCCCTGTTAGCAGCCAATATATTTACGACGGAACGGTGGTGAGATTGCGTGAATTGACTTTCGGTTATGACTTCAATATTAAAGACAGTTTCTTCAAAAAACTTCGCGTAAATGCCGTAGGAAGAAACCTATTCTATATTTCGAAAAAGGCTCCTTTCGATCCTGAAGTAACGATGTCTACGGGTAATTCCTTAAGTGGTGTGGACATCTTTATGATGCCGGCAACACGTAACTACGGTCTTACACTAAATGCAACTTTCTAAACGGCCAACAATGAAATATCCATCGCTAAAAAATACATATATCGGTAAAAATGGCGAGGGTATTTTATATAGTCTTAAAATACAAACGATTAAAAGATGAAATTTAACATAAAAAACATATCCAAGTTCTCACTCGCTTTTTTAATGCTTGGCGGCACCTTAAGTAGTTGCACCAAGAATTTTGAGGACTATAACAAAAATAACATTGGCGTTACGGATGAGGATTTAAAAGGTGATGGCCAAGATCTTGTCATTTTCTTGCGAAATGCACAGATGTCTATTTACAATTTCTCAGGCGCAGGCGACCCCAACTCTTATCAAGTACAACAGAATCTGAACGCGGATGTATTTTCAGGTTTCTTCATGTCTCCTACGCCTTTTAATAGTGGACAGAACAACCTGAATTATGCCATGGTGAACGGCTGGAATGGAGAACCATTTAAAGTACTCTATCTGAATGTCATCAAATCTATTGAAAAGCTAAAAAGCAATGGACTTGCAGAAACATATCCAGCACTATGGGGCTCCGCATTAGTGATCAAAGTAGAAGCGGCCAGCCGTGTTACGGACATTTATGGTCCTATCCCATATAGTAAAGTAGGCACCTCCAATACCGTTCCATACGACAAACAATCCGATGTATATGCTGCTTTCTTCAAAGAGCTCGATGAGGCTGTAACAGCATTAAAATCATACAAAGCGGATAGCCCAATGGCTGCTAAAATAGACCAGATCGATCTTGTATTTCCGAATACAGATAATCAGGTCAGATTTAAAAATTGGTTGAAAATTGCCAATTCATTGCGCCTTCGTTTAGCGATGCGTTTGGTTAAAATCGATGCAGCATTAGCGAAAACGCAAGCTGAAAAAGCATTGGATCCAGCAAATGGCGGCGTATTGGAAAGCAACAGCGAAAACTTCAAGATCACTATCCCGGCAGATGGAACCTATAGCAATCCGCTTTGGTTTATTTCCAAAAACTGGGCTGATACACGTATCAATGCCACGCTGTCGTCCTACATGGTGGGATTAAACGACCCTCGTATCTCTAAATACATGGCTCCCGTCATTAAAGATGCTACCACAACAGCTTTCGCCGGTAAATACATCGGAATTCGTACAGGTGCAGAGGGTATCGAAAAGGATAAATACCAAAAACTATCGGCTTTGAATACCGAAGGTACAACGCCAACTTTCGTTGCGACAACAGCACCGGTATTAATGACTGCTGCTGAGGTATACTTCCTGCGTGCGGAAGCAGCATTGAGAGGTTGGAACAATGCTGGCGGAACAGCGCAATCACTCTATGAAAAAGGTGTGGAGACTTCCTTCACGCAATGGGGTGTAACAGCGGGTCTAAGCACTTACCTAAATGACAATACAAGTAAGGCAGCAGCTTATGAGGATCCTTTCAATGCGAAGAATAACGCAGATTCACCGAGTGCGCTGACCATCAAATGGAATGACGGTGCTACCAACGAAGAAAAATTGGAACGCATTATCACACAAAAATGGTTGGCAATCTTCCCAGAAGGACAAGAGGCTTGGAGTGAGTTCCGCCGTACAGGATATCCACGTCTATTCCCAGTTGTTGTCAACAACAGTGGTGGACTAATCGACACGAAAATACAAATCCGTCGTTTACCGTTCCCACAAAATGAATATAACACAAATGCAGCTGAAGTACAATCTGCAATCTCCTTGTTGGGCGGACCTGACAACGGCGGTACCAGACTTTGGTGGGATGTAAATAAGGGTAATTTCTAATCAAGAGATCATCCGTAATAAATTTTCAAACGGGGCTATTCAAAATTTGGATAGCCCCGTTTTTATATAATTTTTATACCCTATCCAACGCAAGCTCACAATGTAAGAAAGCAGGTCGATATGGCCCTGCTCGACTAAAAAATTACCAGTCCGGGGTTCAAATACATCCAGTTCTGCATGAATGTTGTTTTAAAACTACATTTTTACTAACATATTGTTGTTTCAAACCTACAAAATAACAGAAATCATCTGCACTGGATCTCAAAATCAAGTTTCCCTTAACAAAAACTTAATAGAAATCCTTTGTAGCAAAGACCAAGAATTACCCGTTTTTTTAATAAAACCAAGACGAACATTATGAAAAATCTTTCCATTTTGGGTATAACCACTCTCATGGCATGCTGTATGCTTTTTGTTGTTTGTAAATCGGAGTCACATTTAGAAAACCCCTACAAGAACAAAACAGAAAAGGAACTCGAGTCCCTATCCAATGAAAAATACAGTAAAATCATTGCCTTTGCTAGCCCCAAAGCATGTAGTGATGCTACGGAATGGGAAATGATAGAAATGCAGACAGTATGTGGGACAAATTACCTTCCCTATCACAAATCCGTTGACAAAACAACCTTGCAAAATATGATCAATGACAACAACCGGCTGATGGAAATATACCAGCCAATGGTGGCGCCCAGAATAAATTGTATACCTTATCGCAAACCATTGGGCGTGATCTGCAAAGAAGGAAAAGCAGACATTAAATATGAGTAGACAGATTACAACCATAAAAATAACAACACCTAGATTTGCCAAACATGAAAAAAATCACCTTTTTACTTCCGATTATTGGATTTATACTTTTCCTTGCTTGTTCGAAAGACAATTCTAAATCATACGAATACTGGAATGAACAAGTCAATGCAAAAGCACAGGAGCTCACCACATTGCTACAATCTGTTCCCTGCACAAATATTGAAGAGTTTGAAATTATACAACACCCTTATTATACCTATTACCTGGTACATTCTTCACTGAAAAATCAATTCGAAAAATTGAAGCTCGAATTAGATCATCTCCAGAGTGAGCGAAATAAAGCAGCCGAACGTGAAGATAAAACGTTCTATAATACACAAAACCTGTCCATGCCTATACCCAATCCACCCGTGGGAAAAGTCTGTTATAACGGTAAGGCCGCACTTCGCTTTGCTTACGAATTATCGCTTGAGGAAACCAATGCCGAACTGCCCAAAAGATACAAGGAGCTGAAGGAGTTCTATAAAGACGTGACCTGCTCGAATCCAAACGATTGGACCAGTCATTTTCTACGTTCAGGCTGCTGTATGGAAGGAATTGCAGTCCACAAAACCATTCGATCAACCGAGATGATAGAAAAAATAGAGCTCTACAACCGTCTCATGGAAAACAAGCTGCGTTTGGAGAAAACAAAATGTGAAGGTGGCTGTCCAAATATGGCCAGACCAGTTCAATGCAAGGATGGCAAACCATTTGTAGAAGTATATAAATCTTAAAAATTAAATTTTTCGTAATTTAGCCATTCAAGAAGAATGGCTGAATTAAGTTTAATTACCCCCATAGAATACCTCAAAGGTGTAGGTCCACAAAAGGCAGATGTACTCAAAAAAGAGCTACAGGTATTTACCATTGGTGATCTATTGACGCAATATCCTTTCCGTTATATCGACCGTACGGAGTTCCATAAAATCCGGAAACTTCATCCCGATATGATGGCCGCGCAGGTCCTGGGCCGTTTGGTTTCGCTACAACTCGTGGGCGAGAAAAGAACGAAACGTCTTGTTGGCTCATTCAAAGATGAAACCGGCTCCATGGAACTGGTCTGGTTTCAGTCCATCCCCTGGCTCCAGAAATCATTGAAAGTCGGGTCTGCCTATATTATTTATGGCAAGCCAAGCGAATTCAATGGACAATTATCCATTACGCATCCCGAAATGGATCTGTATAACCCACAGGTTAAACAGATCGGCAACATGAGTTTACAGCCAGTTTATTCATCAACAGAAAAACTTAAAAAGTTCAATCTGGATACCAAAGGAATCCAACGCTTACAGCAGACTGCATTGGAAACCGTATTCCGTGGTATTAACGAATCGCTCCCTTCGGATGTCCTTACTAAACACCGTCTCATTTCCAGGCAGAATGCTTTAGCTTCCATACACTTTCCAAGCGATCAAAAGGAACTGAACCAAGCAATCAAACGCATCAAGTTTGAAGAATTATTCTTTATACAGCTCAAGTTGCTCAACAACAAACAGCTCAATACCCAGAAGTTTAGAGGCCAGCGCTTCAATAAAGTCGGCGAAAAATTCAACACGTTCTTTAATGAGCGCCTTCCATTCCCGTTAACAGGAGCACAGAAGCGCGTTGTGAAGGAAATCCGCATAGACACCAATACCGGCGCGCAGATGAATCGTCTGGTGCAGGGTGATGTTGGCTCCGGAAAAACAGTTGTTGCCCTCATGAGCATGCTGCTCGCTGTCGACAATGGATTTCAGGCCTGCATGATGGCGCCAACAGAAATCCTGGCGACACAGCATTATCATGGGCTAAAGCAGCTCGTGGGCGATGACATCGTCACTATCAAGCTACTTACGGGATCCACAAGCACGAAGGAACGCCGTTTGATCCACCAGGCACTGGAAGATGGCAGCCTGGACATTCTGATTGGTACACATGCCCTGATCGAGGATAAAGTACAGTTCAAAAACCTGGGTTTTGTTGTTATTGACGAACAGCACCGCTTTGGTGTGGAACAACGGGCCAAACTCTGGCGAAAGAATATCATTCCACCGCACATGCTGGTCATGACAGCCACGCCAATTCCACGGACATTGGCGATGACCATGTACGGCGACTTGGACATCTCCGTCATAGACGAATTACCTGCAGGACGTAAACCGATTAAGACTGTTCACTTTTTTGAAAGCTCGCGTTTGCGGATGTTTGGTTTTATGCGCGAGGAGATCGCCAAGGGAAGGCAGGTATACCTGGTATATCCCCTCATCAAGGAAAGCGAAAAACTGGATCTGATTTACCTGGAAGCAGGACTTGAGAACTTACAACGCGAATTTCCACTACCACAATACAAGATCAGTATTGTTCACGGCAAGATGCCCGTAAAAGATAAAGACTTTGAGATGCAGCGTTTTGTCAAACATGAAACGCAGATCATGGTTGCCACTACAGTTATTGAGGTGGGAGTTAATGTTCCCAATGCATCGGTGATGGTCATTGAAAATTCAGAACGTTTTGGGCTATCACAGCTGCACCAATTGCGGGGTCGTGTAGGCCGTGGTGCCGAACAGTCTTTCTGTATCCTGATGTCGGGCAATAAGCTGAGCAAAGAAGGGCGATTAAGGCTGGACACCATGGTGCGTACCAATGACGGGTTTGAGATTGCAGAAGTCGACCTACAGCTACGTGGTCCGGGCGATATATCCGGTACACAGCAGTCGGGTGTACTGGACCTCAAGATGGCGAACCTAGCGACGGATCAGGAATTGCTTACTGAATGCCGTAACACCGTCATTGCTATTTTCAAAGAAGACCCAACACTACAAAGCGAAAAGAATCATTTGCTGCGAAGCTTTCTGGCAAGAAAATCCGATGGCATTGCTTGGGATAAGATTTCTTAATCGCATGTCATTTTCGAAATAAAAAACGGGGCCAGCAAATAAATCAACAACGTGTTTAAGTGAATAAACAGAGCACAGTGGAATCTAAAGGCCGCTCGTCAACATAAATAGGATACGAATTGTTGTTAATTAGCTCTTGAAGACAATTTATCTTTTTTGTATATAAAACCAAATTTATTTACTTTTGCATCATTATGAACATGATATAGAAAAATATCCCTTCTTTTACTAGGCAAAAGATGGCGACCGAACGCTTACATATTTTGAGTTGCCCTGGTAAGCAAATCACAGGAAATTTATTGGTTAATGAAGAATTATGTTATAATCGGCATCAGTCTTGTGTGGTGTACAAACACATAAATTCTTAAATTTACCTTTTCAAACAAAAACCGGGCTTGCGAGCTCATTGAAAAATAATTTAAAAAGTGAACGTATAACAAGCGATAGGCAAGAGCTCGTATTTCATAGCGTAATGACCTACCGGCTTCACTTGAAAGACTTAATAGTACAAAATGGCCAGAATTAAAATACACGATACAGCAATAAAACCCGAAACAGCCGTCTTGGTGAGTGTTATCACCCCAAGCGTGACGGAAACAAAAGCAAAGGAATATCTGGAGGAACTTGAATTTTTGGTGCAGACCGCCGGTGGTGAGACCAAAGGCATGTTTACACAGAAACTGGGTTTCCCGGACCGTGCTACCTTTGTGGGTAGCGGAAAGCTGGAAGAAATAAAAGCATATGTTGAAGCGGAAGAAATTGACATCGTTGTTTTCGACGATGAACTTTCACCTTCGCAGTTGCGTAATATTGAAAAAGAACTGAAACGCAAGATATTGGACCGCTCCAATCTTATCCTGGATATCTTTGCCCGACATGCCAAAACTGCACAAGCAAAGACACAAGTGGAATTGGCACAGCTGCAATATCTTTTACCACGTCTGACCCGTATGTGGACCCACTTGGAACGTCAGCGCGGGGGTATTGGTATGCGCGGTCCAGGTGAGTCACAGATCGAGACCGATAGACGGATCATCCTGGACAAGATCTCCTTGTTTAAAGAACGCCTAAAAGCAATCGACAAGCAAAACGAGACACAGCGTAAAAATCGCGGCGAGATGATCCGTGTGGCCCTGGTTGGCTATACGAACGTCGGAAAATCGACAATCATGAATATGATCTCCAAGTCTGATGTTTTGATCGAGAATAAACTTTTTGCAACACTGGATACAACAGTTCGCAAAGTTGTCATTGACAACCTCCCATTTCTGCTTTCAGATACGGTTGGTTTTATCCGCAAACTACCTCACCATTTGGTGGAATGTTTCAAATCCACACTGGATGAAGTTAGAGAAGCAGACGTTCTGATTCATGTGGTAGACATATCACACCCTAACTTTGAGGATCATATACAGGCGGTAAACGAAACATTAAAGGATATCAAAGCGTTGGACAAACCAGTAATTACAGTATTCAATAAAATTGACCTTTATAAACCCGCGATTGAAGAAGGACACGATGGCGAGGAAATCGAGGTAACATTGGAGGATTTCCGTAATTCCTGGATGGCAAAAAATTCAGACCCAGCGATCTTCCTGTCAGCAACAAATAAAACGAATATCGAAGAGTTCAAACAAAAACTTTACGATATCATTGTGAAGATGCACAATGAACGTTACCCATACAATAACTTATTGTATTAATTTTGACAAACAATGATCTGACTGGACGTTAAGCCCATTCAGATCTTAAAAAAATAAGAGATGAACAAAGAGGTGCAGTTTCAAGATTGGGGCCTTGTCGATTACCAAGAAGCCTGGGACCGACAGGAATCCATCTTTAAGGGAGTATTGGACATTAAGCACGACAATAGGGTCAACGCAACAGCAACCAGTACCCCCAATTACTTGATCTTTACAGCACATCCCCACGTTTACACCTTAGGTAAAAGCGGTCACGAGGAATACTTGCTGTTAGATGAAAAAGGACTTGAAGAGAAAGAGGCCAAATTTTATAAGATCAACCGGGGCGGGGACATTACCTATCACGGTCCGGGACAGATTGTCGGTTATCCGATCCTGGATCTCGACAACTTCTTTACGGATATACATCTTTATCTGCGCACATTGGAGGAAGCAATTATATTGACTTGTGCAGATTATGGTATCGACGCTGGAAGATATCCCGGATTTACCGGCGTATGGATAGAGCCCGATAAACCGACAGCACGCAAGATCTGTGCAATGGGAGTACGCGCTTCACGCTGGGTGACCATGCATGGTTTTGCATTCAATGTCAATACAGATCTTGATTATTTCGGCAACATCATTCCTTGTGGCATAGACGATAAGGATGTAACGTCTTTAAAGCGGGAACTTGGTAAAGAAGTCGATCTGGAAGACGTGAAAGAAAAATTGAAAGGCCATATCGCACAGCTCTTTGAGATGCAAGTCGTCTAATTTAAGATTTCAATAACATCCAAAGGCCCTTTGAAAGCGGAGTTTTAATTCCCCTTCAAAGGGCCTTGTTTTTTGCGCATCCCTATTCCTGCTCGTTAATAAAAATCCTTGCTAACATCATAAACGACGAACATTTTCAAACACGTTGACGTCTTTATTTAGCCCCGACTACTTAGCCATGACACAATTTCTGAATATTAACAATAATACATGCACTCATAGCTGGCCAGTTTCCCATCGACAAATCTGAAAATAAATAAACCGGCATCGCCATTTTGAATATAGTACGTATGTGGCGTTGAAATCCAATCTGCCGAAAGCAGTTCACCAAAGTGGTTTACAAAGTCTTTTTCTGCATAATTGGCATCCATCCGCTCGTTGCCCATGACAATGCTTTCGCCATCACTAAAAAACAGCTTGTACATCGTACCGACCACTTTTCCCTTATAATTTTCTTCGAAAGCAACGATCATATTTGGGGTTTTATAGTAATACTGCGGTTCCCAGCCACATTCCGGCATATCGGGGATTTCGGAAACCCGTTGCAAAGCCAATTGCTTCATTTGCGCATCCGTGATCTTACCGTCAGATAACGACACTCCTTTCCAATCGAAATGGAAATTTAGCGCTTTCAGTTTCTTTGCATAGACTTCGGACTGGAGCTCATTTTGAAACTTATCGGCCAAGACCAATTCAAAATCGATATCAACTTTGGGGTCTACTACTCCTGCTTTGGTATAGGATTCCTTCCAATAGGTAAGCGCCTGTTTTAATTTGGGATACTTGGTCCACCCGATCTCACGCAGGCGTCCAACTGCAGCAAGCTCTTTCTCCTGGTCCTTTCCTTTTACGGCCAGATACTCTTTTAGCACCTTGTCATACGTTAGTTCAGACCCCAAAAATTTCATCTGAATATACTCCGGACTTTCATGAAAGTGGTCTCCAATGTAGACCCATCCATCTGTGTAGAGCGGCACATAATCGATACATACCATTTCATTGAGCCCTGCCCTACGCACAGCGGTACTTGTTGTATTAGGAGCCTTACGCACGCGCAATTGCGACACCTGCACATAGAAATGTGGGCATTGGGCATCTGTTGTTCCACGATAGAAATATTGCTTTGGCTCGCCGGCAGATCTTTTTCCGAACATTGCACTTTTCAAGGGCTGACGATCAATATAGCCGATATCCCCATTACTCACCTGCACCTTATACTGTGTATTGGTGGAATCTAGCAGGTACACAGGTGCCTCCGTCGGAAAAACCCCCAAGAGATCCTTATTATTCCCTCCTTCACGGTAAAGGTGCCCCCATGTTGAGGTATACATTGGCCGCTGGCCCACTGACTGTGCCACTGTATGATGCACAAAACAAGCTAAAAGCAGACAGCATATAACAAATACTTTTTTCGACATAAAATTAATTCTTTGAATACATGAAGCTGACGAATGTAATTAGATCAACGGGCAGGCAATGTTCCTTTTACAAATAAACAGAAGCCTTCCCAGAAGCCGGTTAAACAAACACCACTTCAATAACGAAATTAAAACAAAAAAGAGGCCAATGAAATCACCGGAATCAGGTATTTTGGATGATAGGAAAAAAAAACAGTTTTCTAAACTGCTGGATGTAATTATTTGCGCTGCAATAAACTCACCTGACCTTCCAATGAGAGGATTGTCTTTTCTTGTGCCTTTACCGTTTGCTCTAAGGCATTGACCAGCTGCTTATAAATTCCAAGGCCTTCGGCTGTTGTAGCAGCAGTTTCGGCAGGTGGAGCACTTACCTCAACGCTCTCATCCTTCCGCATCATAGTTCCTTCACCCATCAACAACCATGCGGGACTAATGTCGGGATGTTTGGACAATATTGCAACCATGGCATCCGAACTGAGTGCGGTATTCTTCTGCCCTCCCTTAAAATTTGCATAAGAAAGTTGCACATCTTTGAAAAATTCGGTTTTACTGATGCCTTTGGTTTCAGCAATCAGCAGCACACGTTCCTTTACATTCACTTTCGTCCGTTTTTAAAAATGTTTGTGGTTCATTTATTCTTTAATAAATCAAGTTCGCGTTCTAATGAAGACAATAATCTCTCCAAAGACATAATTGTCTTCTCTTGAGATTTTATAGTTATATTCTGAGATGCGACAACTTGTTTTAGTGTATAAATAACAGAATTGGTAATCCCTTCTAATTCTGGCGTTAGATAAGTTTCCTCCTCTTCTTTTGCTACAGGAACAGGTTTTAACATCTCGCCTTCACCTTTTAATAGCCATTCAGATGAATATTGAGGATATTTTTCAACAAGGCTGATTAACCATTTAGATTGAATATCCGTACCATTGGCCAATGCACGCGTAAAAACACCCTTGCTCGCTCCAATAGTTGCCTCAAAGGCCGATACGCTCATCCCCTCTCTATCCGCAACAATCTTAATTCTCTTCAAAACAGAACTCATTACCGAAAATTTTAATAAAAAATATTTGTTTTACCGAAAAATAGTTCTTAATTTAGTCCTAACGAAGACAATTATAGACTATTTTACTAATCAAAAAACATATGAAACCAACAAGGCTTTAGATCAGTGCACGGATCAGTATTTGCCCTAATAGCAGTTTCATCAACAAAAAAATATAATCTGATGAAAAATACGCAAAAGAAACTAAAAGCGAAACATTTTCGCTATTTAAGCCAAGAACACATCGACGATCCGATGAAATATCTTATAGAGTTCTTTGAAAGCGAAACATCCATACGTGACTGGTTAGCAGATCTAAATATGTTAATCAACGCGGCTTCAAACGCAAAGATGAACCCACCGCGTTCCTCTACCGGATATCTCACCAAAAAATTAATTGAACAGGTAGAATTGGCGTATGTCATTTTTAGGAAATGTAAACTAAAAACAATAGAACAACCGTTGAAGTTCAATAAACGTGTTTCAGACTACTGGAATCATATATTATCAACAGACCCCTGGGCAAGTAATATTGATACAGCAGCAGACAGCATTATCCGTTTTTTTTCTTACGAGTCTTTACAACAATGGTACAGCATTCTTGATGATTTATGGATAAGTTTAGGAGACAGAGATAACGGCTTTTTAGGCAACAACGGCCATGAAATACTTGCTGTAAAAGAATTCTTACTTCGTCTGGCGGCTTCTCTCGGAAAGATCTATGAAAATAAAATACTTCCAGACAATGTTATAGAAAATCAAGAAGACATTGCAAATAAGCAGCGCCAAGCCCAGCAATCTTTGGACGAAACCGAAGACGAAATACTTCACCCCAAAAAAAGCATCATATTACCCGACTGGCTTGCTTCCCAACATTATTCCATCTCAGCATTAAAGGATTTCTTTGATAGAGACGATCTAAATGGTTGGCGAGAAGACATCCGGTATTGGTACCAAACGGTCATCGACGAAAAAGAATTCTGGTCTGCCGACCATGAAAATAGTAAATTTTCGGGGGCAAATCTACTCTTTAACTACGCCTGTCTTTACTCCCTATTAGAAATGTTATCCAATACATCTGAGGAATCCCCTATTCTTCCAGTCGGCATGGACGATTCATTTTCGATATTGCCCGAATGCCAATCAGTTTTGATTAGGCATGCAAAAGAGGAGATTATACTTTATTATGTATCGAATGAAGAACTAGACGATCCTTTGTCAGCACTATTGGCAACAGTTAAAACATACGATCAGCAGGAATGGAATGAAATCTTGTATGAATGGATCAACTATGGCCTCGCCAAAAACCGATATACCGGTGCCTATGCAGATTACAGTACACGAATTTACCAGACTATGATCAAAATAATAGAACTCGCCTATTTAACAGCTTTTTCTGAAGAGATAGAATCTCTCAATCAAAAACAAACAACTCTTCTAGAAACAGAAATATAACCTCCATTTATCAACCCATATTATGAACACCGATATTACCCCTATTATCGAAGCAATACTTCGTGCCGTTGCTGTCGATGAAATCTACCAATGGACTTTTGACCACGATGATAAAAAGTATCTGATGCTACAGGTCAATCTTACGTCAAATGCCGGAATTCGTTTTTCTGATGCAAACAGCCTGATAAACAAAACTATCGACCCCTATCCAAATGTATTTATCAATGTGAACTTCACGCACGAGATACAGCAAAAATTGAATCAAGGTTTAGGTCGGGCTTATCTTATTTGCCAACCTGAAAACCGCATTTATCAAAATCCTGTGCAAGATATACCCCTTGTCTTACCAAATAATAAAAGTGACGAAGTCATCGAAAAAACACGGACATATATCGAAAAGGAAAAGAGCAAGATTCGATCTTTTGTAGATGGATACAATTTCTATTTCGAGCATAAAAATTATGCACACGCAGCATTTATGCTACATCAAGCTTTAGAACTTGCATTTCGAACGGCAGAAAATATCCTCGTCGTTGAGGATAAAAAGTCCCATTCGCTAAAAAACCATATAAACTATCTCAAAACTTTCGACGATCGGCTCGGCAAGCTGGCAGACAACAACGAAAACAAACATGCTTTGGAGAAAATCAACAAGGCATACATTGACTATCGATATCAATTTGACTATTTTATAGATGAAGTTGTATTAGAAACCGCCTATCAGATTTCTATAAACACATTAAACTGGATCTACGATTATTCCAATATTTTATTCCAAGAAATTAAGTCAAAACTTAACCCACTCCCAATTGCCAACAGTGAAGTTGAAAATTGCAAAAACAACAATGAAATATACAAACAAAGCTATTGCAACGCCAATTATCGGGACCTCATTTTAAATGCTATAGAGTGCAATTGCACCCCTGCTCTAGTAGTATGTTTCGGTTATGATTCTGATCATCACAAATATCATAATGCGCTCCAAAGGGCAAAAAATGATTGCATCACGCATGGTTATTATATTTTTGTCGCTTATGATATTTTAAGCACCGAGATCAATAATCTAACGCAGCTCATAGCAGATTTGCTCCCCAACAATGTATCGCTCACGCTGGTCCTGGAAAACTCCGCAGCTTTCACCAAACAGCTTTCAAAGAGCCATCCCTTTTTCCTTTCGCTCCTAAAAGCGGGTGACATCTGGTTTCAGAATTCATCAATAGCCAATATCAATCGGGAAAGTATCGCCGCCCCACAGCTCGATCTTGAATATGTACGTCAACAATGGAAGACGCGCTATAACAATGCACGTTGCTTATATTACGCCTTTGAAGAGGGGCGGTCGTTTGGTGTAGAAGCGGTATATTACACCCTTTCACAAGTGTTGGAACAAATTTGCCTGGGCGTCATTAACACGATACTCCAATACAAACCACAACGAGTCAACCTTACTTTTCTGATAAAACTCTGCAAATTAATCGTGCCTGACGCCTACGCCATATTCTGCCTTGACCATGAGGATCATGTTGCCGCTTTTAAGAACATTACTGAAGCACAGCAGGAATTTAGGTATAATGCAAATTATAAAGGAGATCCACTAACAATTATAGAATTGCAACAATGCACAAAAACGTTTATAGAAAAATGTAACTATGAGATGGAAGATTACTTTGGAAAAATAGAAAGTTTAAATAATAACATAGGGATAGTTTAGTCAACTTTTTGCGCATTTTTAATCACAAAAAAATAAACATAATTTTGCATAATCAATTTCGCTTTTGAACCCGCTATACTTATACATTAATTATGAACACCAATTTACTTCATACCACTAATTCTGGGTATAATACAATCATAAATGAAATAGTAAATATTGTTTCGCCCCTTGCCGTTATCCATTATGGGCTATGGATATTTTCGAACAAAAAATCTCGAAAAAATCCATCTATAGACACTAATGACATTTTAAATCTGTTAGTAATACTTGATGCAAAAGATACTCAAAGCAATGAAAGCAACTTAATTAGTAGAATCGAGAACAGTCTTCTTCGGATAAAGAAATCATCAGTTTTAGTTCATAGTATTGATTTCGTCAATGAGGGATTATCTTGGGGGCAGGATTTCTTTATTGATATAATGGAGCGAGGAAAGATAATATATCAATCTGATATATTTCTAATAACGACTTACTTTAAGATAAACCCCCAGTCGAAAATACAAAGAGTAAAAGATGTTTTCAATAATTTTCATATCAAAGGTTCTCAATTTCTACATCTAGCCAATATTACATATCTCTCAAAGGACCTCCATGTTAGTATATTTCTATTACATCAAGCCACCGAATTATTGATGAGAAGCATATTGGTAACACATACGCGTTACGACCCAAAGACCCATAACCTATCGCAATTAGCCCGATATTGCCGTCATATTACTCCTCAAATAGATAAGATATTCTTTACGAAAGGAAAAAAACAACAACAAGCCATTTCGGACTTTCGTTCTCTGCAAGACAGCTACGTCTTAGCACGATACGAATTAGGTTATCACATCAATAAAAAATTGATCAGGACACTATTAACTAAGGCAAAAAAATTAGAACAACTAAGCACATTATTAGAAATACGATTACTGGACAAATTAGCTAAATAATTTTATTCAAGACCAATAAACGCTCTAAAATTATCTTTTGAGATTACCTGAACATCTGCGCTATAGGCTTCTACAAAATTTGAAGGTATTTTTGCTTTCGCCTTAGAATTACATTTAAATTCGTAACCAGTTATTTTACCATCCATTTCTTCTACATAATCGATTTCTTGCTGCTGTTTAGTCCGCCAAAAGTATTTGTTGACAAAACGCCGGCTATAACGGTTGTTTTTTAAGCGTTCACCAAAAGTAATGCTTTTCGGTGAACAAACTCACCAAAAAGCATTACTTTTGGTGAATACACATGTTATAAAACTTTGGAGTAAAATTAAATACTTACTTTAAATACGATTAAATCCGCAGAAATCCATCAGTTGAAGCCTTTAGGAACTCACCAAAACATTTATCGAAAAATGTAACCATGAGATGGAAAGCTATTTTGAGAAAATTTCTAGCCAACAGCTGATCGAACGAATTTGGATAGAAAGCGTATTACATAGTGATAATCCAATTACAATTATGTCAAATAATTTGTAAATAATCGGAATTATTCCGATTACTATATAAATATTTAACAAAGCGGTTTAAGCAAGGGCGCGAATATCTTTAATCTCCAAGATGTTCTTAACGTCATCGCTTTCCACGGCATGTATCATGGCGCGTCCGACTTCATGTAGGGAAAGTACTGATGAAGGGGCAAAAAACTTGATTATTTTGGCAACAAAAGCAAAGGGATTGGCATGTTTTTGCCCTGCAACGGTTGTCATTGCTCCCGGCCTAAAGTTATACTCCTTTTTGAACGGCAACTTTGCCAGCTCATTCTCAGTCTTTCCTTTCACTCTTGCCCACATGACCTTGCCTTGCTCCGTGCTATCCGTACTCCCTCCTGAGACATAAATAAAGCTGATGGCTGGATTAATCTCCAACAGGGACTTTGCAAAAGCCAGTGTCGTATCATAAGTAATATAACGGTACTTGTCTTCTTTCATTCCCACAGAACTCACACCTGCACAGTAAAAGCAGGCATCATATCCTGCAATCGCATCTCTAAATAGCGAAAGTTTAGTAAAATCCTCTACCAAAAGTTCCTTCAATTTAGGATGTTGAATAGCCGCGGTACGACGCGAAATGCTCAGCACAGCTGTTACCTTATCGTTTTGAAGGCATTCCAATAAAACGCCTTCGCCAACCATTCCGGTGGCTCCTGTTATGATTACTTTCATATTTTATCGCTGCCCACTCAGAGGCTTTAGTTCTATATCAAATATTATCGTTTCCACTAAGTCATTATATCCGCCGCAATCGCTCTTCTTCCAGATCCAGCTGGTATAACTGCGAACGAACAAGTCCCTCATCAATGGTTGACTCGCAGTTTAATTTCTGAAGGTATTCTCGCTGCACATCCAAAAGCTCCATAAATATCACTTTCGTTTTTTCGTTCATCCAGGAATCATCTGCCGCATTTACCTTTTCCTCCCAATGTTTCAAAATTCGGTCCATTACATCACGGTTATGCAGTTCTTTTTCATGTTTATCTTTTAAAAATTGGTAAACATGGTTTTTCAGCCCCTGTTTCATGCGACGGCGAACCTGCTCTTCGGGTTCCTCTTCAAAGGTTTCAAATAACCTGGTCCTTTTGATCAAGTAAGGTAGCGTAAGCCCTTGCACCAAGAGTGTGGACAGAATCACCACAAAGGTGATAAATAGGATCAGATTTCGTTGCGGAACGGCCACGCCGTTCATGACTACAGGAATAGAAAGTGCTGCTGCGAGTGACACCACTCCCCGCATGCCAGTCCAGCCCAATAATAGGGGCATTAGAAAACGTTGTTTGGGTGACCGTGACCGTGGGGCGACAGTAGGACGGAAAATTAGCGTAGCAATCATAGCTGCATACGAACTGATGATACGGGCAAGAATCAATACTGCTGTTACCAAAAGACCGTATCCTATTGCTTCCCGCAGCGAAGTGCCATTGGAACGCAAACCATCAACAATTTCTGGAAGATCTAATCCGATAATAAAAAATACAATACCATTTAGAATAAATACAAAACTTTCCCAAACACTTAACCCACGCACCCGACTCGTGCTATTGAGAAATGTCAACCGCTGACCGGACATCAGGAGTCCGCCTGCAACAACAGCCAATACACCTGAACTATGGAACTGTTCTGCGATCCAATACATAAAGTAGGGTTCGATCAAGGTAAGTGCAATGTCCGATGGCGCATCTGTCGGCAGGCGTTTGTGTGCCTGAATAAAGAACCAACCCAATAAGAGGCCAATCCCCACCCCACCGACAAGCATCCAGATAAAGGATACCGCGGCTTGTCCCCATACAAATTGCCCTGTTCCCACAGCAATAAGGGCAAAACGGACAATGATCAATGAAGATGCATCATTTAAGAGGCTTTCGCCCTCCAGGATAGCCGAAGTTGTTTTGGGGACTTTCACAAATTTCATAATAGCCCCCGTACTGACGGCATCCGGTGGCGACACGATGCCCCCAAGCAGAAAACCCAGCGCAAGTGTAAATCCCGGGATATAATAATTGGCTACCACCGCAACGGAAAGTGCAGTAAAGAATACCACCAAAAATGCAAAACTCCCTATAATACGCCACCACTTCTTCATCTCCTTAAACGAAATAGACCAGGAAGCCTCGCAGAGCAATGGTGGCAGAAAAATGAGAAATATGACATCCGGGTCGATCGTCACGACAGGCAAAGTGGGAATAAAACTGATTAATAGTCCCGCTAGAACCAAAAGAATTGGATAGGCTATCCTGAGTTTGGTTGCCCACATTTCGATCAATACAATGATCGCGATCATCGCGATAAATAAAGGAAACAAGCTATGCATACTACTTCACAATTTATGGTCCTGAGATATCCTTTTTTTAATGTAAATATCTCAAATGGAAATTAAAAAAACTCATGGTCATCCTATTTTTTTCTGTACCCCTGTTTTAACAACACTCTGTACCTAAACAGCATCCTGTACCCTTCTTAAATTAGCAAAAAGATTTATCCTTATGGCGACAACTGCAAATCAACCGTATCTGATCAGACAAGTAGATCTTTCTGATTTAGCGCTTATCAAAGAAATGCTCAACAAAAAACAGATAGATACAGCCCTCATAGGCATGCCTTTTATGGTGCTCGATCAATGTAATCAATTAACAGCCGTTTCGTCCGTAACAATCTGTAAAAAGAACCGTTTATCGATCGAAATCACCTGCCAAGCGCCTATTCCGGATACGCTTTCCAAATTATTCATGGACAAAGCGCAATTCTTCTTCGAGCACCAGTTGATGGACATGTTTGGTTCAGAAGAATCGCTCCGAAAAGGAGTGCATCGATATAACAACTGGTTAAATCAAAACAGAAACAGTAAATTAGCATAAGGATGGAACAGCAACTGTTATATAAGAAAATAGCCAATATTGTTGAGAATCAGATCAAAAATGGGTCTTTGGTCTATGGCGATCGTTTACCCTCTGTGCGGAGTGCACAAAAGTTATACAATGTAAGTTTAAACACGGCAAAAAGTGCATATATGGAACTAGAGAGCAGATCTCTAATTGAATCGCGCCCAAAATCGGGCTATTTCGTTAGTCGGTCTGGACTTCGTCGGATGGCTATTCCTTCTATTTCCACATTTAAGATCGATGAAAAGAAACAAGATCCTGCAGCATTGATCGATAAAGTTTTCCACTCGCTGGAAGACAAGGAAATTACACGCTTTTCGCTGGGTTTACCCAGCCCATCATTACTTCCGATTCAGAAACTCAATCGATGCATTGTAGAGTCTGTTCATGAACTGCATGATTACGGGGATCAATATGGACAAGTACAGGGAAGTCCCAGCTTACGGAAAGAAATTGCCAAATGGTCGTTGGTACTTGAAGGAAAAATAAGTGACGAGGATCTGATTATCACGTCGGGTGCTATGAATGCGATTTACAGCTGCCTTCGCGCAGTCACTAAGCCCGGTGATACCATAGCTGTGGAAAGCCCGCTTTATTTTGGTTTTATTCAGGCTTTTCAATTGCTCGGTCTCAAAACCATCGAGATTCCGACCCATCCTATTACAGGAATAGAATTAGATGCCCTGAAAAAAGTTATTCATAAAATTGATGTCTGTTGTTTCGTTACCAACTTTAGCAATCCATTGGGTGCGCTAATGCCGGAAGAGCACAAGAAAGAGCTTGTCAAACTGCTCGCCCATCACCATATTCCATTGATTGAAGATGACCTCTATGGAAACATCTATTTCGGTTCGTCACGCCCCAAACCATGCAAATATTTTGATGAGGAGGGACTGGTGATGTGGTGTGGATCATTTACCAAAGTATTGGCGCCAAGTTTTCGGCTCGGATGGGTTGAGCCCGGGCAGTACAAGGATAAGATCCTAAAACAAAAACTCATACAGACGATTTCACAACCTGCTATTTACCAAGAGGCTGTTTCCAAATTCCTACAGATCGGCAGGTACGACCATCATCTCAATAGCTTCCGAAAAAAACTGTACAGCAATTATATCAATTTCAGAAACAGCATTGAAGCCAATTTTCCAGAAAACACAAAAATGTCACAGCCTGAGGGTGGGTTTGTACTTTGGCTAGAACTGGATGCTAAAATTGACTCAACAATGCTCTACGATTATGCGCTCAGGCAAAAGTTGAGTTTTGCCCCAGGAAGGATGTTTACGCAGCACGATCAGTTTAAGAACTGTATTCGGCTCAACTATGCCGTGGACTGGAACGAGAAGACTGCTCAGGACCTGATGCGTCTTGGCCGATTTTTTAAGACCGTATTATAAGGAAATCAAACCCAGTCTATTTCACCTCCATCATCATCCTGAATGGACAGCAGCATATCATTCCGATCATTGACCTGAATCGTGATACAGTCGAACAACAGCCGAAGTTACCCCGACGCTGTCTGGGAGCAATCTGCAACAAGCCCCCAATACTTCCCGAAGCCATGCCGAAGAAATGTAGTGCAAAACTAATCCTTGGAGGTACTTATACCACACTGCTATACGCTCAAAGGGCACCATATAGGTGCCCTTTGAATTAAAAAACGAAGTAATTATACTTCGCAGAGAGAAAAGAATCTTTGTTAACGAATCGTCTCAAAGAATTTTTTGGTCTTGTTATAGGCGATTACACCAATAATACCGATCATCAGCCATAAAAAGTCGACTACAAAAATATCGCGCTGTCCATTGCGGAAGGTATCCCAGATCCAATTACCAGTTATAAATCCATTGACAAGCGGAATAAAAAATGCCAATATGCTTCCAACCAGCAAGGTTTCGCGATTGGTTCTTCGAATGCTTCTCCGGATAATGTAATACAGTGAAAATACGAGCCAGCTGTAGAAATACACCCGGTAAATAAAATCCTGATTAACCTCTGGACTCAATTTAATAGCAATAAAAGTCAATGCAGTGACAGGCAGCATCGTCAGACATATTGCCGTGAAGATATTGGCAGCCCAGAAATTGAATTTTCGCTTTCGTGGAATTACGTTGTTTTTGTCACGTGCTACCAGCCAGATTAAAATACCCGAGATAATGACCAAACAGCCCATAACCCCTAAAATAAAGTATACCATCTTAAGCGGATAACCGCCATAATCACCATAATGCAGGCGATATAAAAGGCTCCGGACACCATCGGCATAGGTAGCGTCACTGACCGGAGATTTCTCGGCAACCACCTTATTGTCGGCCGCTCGCACAGACAATAAACCCGATCCAGCAAAACTCTTGTTAAAATGCGGTTCCAGCTCCATGACAACATGCATATTGGAATCTGCATAGTTTTTGATCGTAATACGCTGGAAATCGGCGTCCGGCCATTTATATTTTGCCAGATCCAAAAATGGAGCAATCTTAATGTCTGCTTTTAAAGGTTTGTAGGTATAGGGAAAATCGGTCTCGGCACTAACCCCCATCTCCTGATACATTTTTTGTTGATCACCATCATATAGCAACTTGCTCAGCGGTAAAGCCAGGACAGAATTAATGATCAAAAATGTACCTGTTACCGCAAAGATAAATTGAAAGGGAAAACCAATCACACCCAATGCCGTATGCATATCGGTCCATACCGTTTTCCATTTACTGAAGGGTCTGAACACGAAGAAATTTGAGACGATCTTGTCCCAATGCAGCAATAATCCTGTAATAAGAGCAAATAGGAAAATAAAAGCGGTAATTCCAGCAATAAGATAACCAAAGGGAGCTATACCTACTCGGATTGGCACCTGATTGAGCTGGGCCATGAAGTGCAAACGAAACAGAAATTCGCCCATATCATAATTCTGCGTATAGTCACCGGACTTCTTGTTCGCAAAATTATAGGTAAAGTTTTTTGAATCATCATCGCCACCTCTTCTGCGGCTATTCTTTTTTGCTGCTTTCTGCTCAGGTGTTACCTTCGCTAGATTTTCTTTATTTAAGATACTGTCATTGGATGCACTGAGCCCAACATAAGCGGAGGTCCCTTCCCGGTGCATATAAAAAGTGATATCGCGTCCATGCAAATTTGTTTGTCCTTTGAGTGAATCGAGCAAACGATCAAAGTTTTGGTGATCTTCGCGATAGGTCTTATAGGACGTATTATTCTGCCAGGCAGCAATTTCATTTCTAAAAAATGCAAATGATCCCGCAAAAAATATCACATAGAGAATCGCACAGATGATAATGCCACTAATGGTATGTGTATTGAAATAGATATTATAATTTCGGTTATTCATAATCAATTACATTTTGAAGAAATAGGGCAGGGCGAAAGCTGCCGCCAAGAGTAAATATATTCCCCATATTTTCCATCCGTTCTTTGCAAGGAAGGCCAACAACAGCAGCACCGCCCATAAGAGATAACCGGTGAAGGAAGCCGTTACAACAACATCTTTTTTATCAAAAATATGTGTGACCAAGACATGAAATGCGAGCATGACGACATAACCACCGATAAATCCGGCTGTAATTTTCAGGAATCGCTGAAAGGGCGTACTGAGGTATTTTTTATTAGCAGGCATATTTAATCGGTTAAGAAATCAATAGTTCAACACAAAGGCTAAATACATACAATCCCACAATTGGGTACAGTTTGAAATAGCGATAAGGATTCAATAAGACCACAATGCACATCATGCACATGAAATAGGCAAAAAAAGCAAAAAAGCCCGCTCCAAATCCTTGCAGATAAAGAACAGCTCCAAATGGAAAGAGCAGCAATAAGATGCTCAAAGTGCGCACAAACTTAGTTTGTGCGCACAATTTTTCAAGCCATTGCGGTCGGGGGCCAAATTTCACCTTTTTGCTCGTATTGTAAAAAAGGTATGCCCCAAAGAGTATAACGACTAGTAATGTACTATACATCGATTCTATAATTTATCGAGATCGTTTTTAAAACTTATAGGTAACCCCCATACGGAAATTACGTCTAGCTTCTACGATATAGGTGTAATAACTAACACTTTCTGGAACACTTGCATTTTTTGCTGTTGTCGAACCTGAGGTCAGCAGCTTCCGGTTATCCAACAAGTTATTCACCATAAGAGAGATACTATATTTTCCACTTTGATAGCTGATACCACCATCCGTTCTTATATAATTCTTAAAGTTACTTTCTTTTGTCGTTCCTATAGCACGGTCAAACATACCTTGAACGCTACCTGTTAAGCCTAGTCCTTTCAGTGGCCCTTGTTGCAAACGGTAGGTTAACCAAGCATTCGCGGTGTGTTTCGCTGTATTCGGTGTGATATTTCCGATATTTTCTTCTTTTCCATCTTTCGATATTTTGGAATCTGTCAATGCGTAGTTTGCGTTAACATTTAATCCCTTAACAATTTCACCGGTAATATCGAACTCTATTCCCTTACTTGTTGTTTCACCAAGAGCGATTTTAAAGAAACTATTACCACCTGCAATTGGATGGTCAAGATCATCTGTCAAAGCATTCTTACGTTTGATCTGGTAGGCACTCAATGTAGAAATCCATTTTCCTCCACCCCACTCTTTTTTAATACCCGCCTCAAGATCATTACCTCTGACTGGCTTAAAAGCATTTCCTTCCCAATCGGTTCCCGCTTGCGGCACAAAAGACTGGTCAAATAATCCATACACACTTGTTGATTTGTCTATGGAATAACTTAATCCGACACGCGGTGTAAATGCTTTATCTGTCCGATCTGCTACAGCGGTTTTCCCTACAGTTTCGGCTATCGTATAGCGTAAGCCTAAAGACAGACGTAGTTTTTCTTCCAAAAATGCCATCTCATCATGTACATAAAAAGACGAATACGATACAGAGTTCACATAATTTTGTCCCCCGGCCCTTACTTTAATACTTTTAGACCTGTCGGGATTAGGTATTACTTCTTCCTTAATCCCATAAACAGGATTATAAACATTCAATGGCTTTGTCACCAATGAATCTGTTGCCAATACATCGAAATCACCCCAGAATTTTTTAGTACCAAAGTCAGCACCAGCCAAGATACGATGACGAACGCTTCCCGTATATTCCTCTCCTGTAAAGGAGAATTGGCCAAATTTGTTTTCCCCAGCTTCATCAGCCATATTATAGGTTCGAGACATATCACCGTTGGCACGCATCGCACCCACCCACGAACTGGTAGCGATCATATTAAAATTAAAATAAGCAAGCTGCCCATGGAAATTCCATTTGGAATTTAGTTTTCGATCAAAATATACGTATGCACTATGATCTTTGATTTTATTTGGCGCAAATGAAGGATCTCCTGCGAAAAAATCATTTGAAATACCTGGATCGGCGAATCCTTTTGGCGAAAAGGCATAGTTACCGTTTGACAAGTATGTAGAACCTTGATAGGTATATTCAAATGTCAATGAAGTCAGTGAATCCATCTTGTAAGTCACGACAGGAGCAATTACAACACGGTCACTATAGTTATATTTTGTATAGAAATCTTTCTGTTGACCAGCTACATTAAGGCGGTAAAGTAACTTACCATCTTTCCTTAATTTACCATCTAAATCAAGAGCAGCACGATACGTACTAAAACTACCTGTATTCAACGTTACAGACCCCTTCGTGTTTCCTGTCGGCTTCTTGGTAACGACATTATAAAATCCTCCCGGTTCGCCATTGGCTAGCATAAAACCTGCAGGTCCTTTCACAAACTCGATTCGCTCGATCATACTCGCATCTTCGGCTGTAGGCCCCCAAGAAGCTTCAATATTCATCCCGTTACGGAATGCTGGGATCTTTGATCCGCGCATACGGATATTCGCATACTGATTGTCCCAGTGTCCCTGGCGTGTAGCTCCACTGATATTACGCGTAATACCGTCAACAATGTCGAAAACCTGTTGATCTGCCATCAGGTCTGATGAAATAACCTGAATATTTTGAGGCAATTCTAAGATTGGTGTTTTAAGGCGCAAAGATCCGGAAATACTGTCAAACTTATAATGCTCATAGTATTTACCATAAACCGCAACTTCGTCGATGGCTTGCGATTGGTCTTTTAAGATGATGGGGCCAAGGTTTGTCGTCTCATCTGTTACGTTCACTTCCATCGTGTGCTTACCATAACCGATCGCTTTAATCTCGATATGATAGGTTTTGGATGAAAGCTTATGAAAAGTGAAATGCCCCTCACTATCTGTGCTGGTGGTCACCCCCGTATTAGTTAATCTTACTGTCGCTCCTGTGATAGGTTCGGATTTTTCATTGATAAGAATTCCTTCAATTACTTTGTTCGTCTGTGCCTGTGCAACAGAAAAAACCGAACTAATCATAGGAATAGCCAGAAAAGATAAAGTTTTATTCATGAATGTAGTGTGGTAGATGTTTTTTATAGTAGATATTCGTTGTATTAGGATCCATTGTTGTTTCCGATGTTTCAAATGGATCCTTTATTTTTTTCAGTCAGCGCTGTAACTGCAGCTATTTTACCGCAAAGAAAGTGGTACTACCCTGCCATGCCGAAGCATAAGGTTTTCCCTCATGTTCACCTGCGGTCTCAGCAAACGTACTTGCTTCTAATACGTAAGGACCTGACCAGATTGCATCAAATGTTAGGATACCATTCTCGTCCGCAACAAACTCTTTTCCCCAGCCTGTCGTAGAAAAAACAGAAACTTTGGCCTGAGGGACAGCCTTACCGAAGCTGGTGATCTTTGCTTTTACAGGTTGCCCTTTTTTTGCATTGGCTGCACCAAGTAACTCAATCTGCAATGGATTTTTCACGTCTTTATAATCTAGTGTTGCAGATTTTCCGACGACAACAGGTACTAAGGAAGAAAATTCATACTTCGTTTTACCACCTAGATCTTTAGGAGCTTTAACAATAGATAGAAAATAGGTTCCTGCTGCTGTAGGTTGAAATGAGCCACTAAAATGATCGCCGTTGTTCGTCAACTGAAGCTTGACGGGTTCCTTTCCAGGAGCATGCAACATTAACGAGAAGTCCTTTACGTCGGAGTACCATTTATCGACCTGATCTCTCTCATTGGTTGCAAACTCACCGTAATATACTTTGACTTCATGGGCTTGGTTTAGTGTCCCATAAGAAGATGATTCAATCCAAAGGGCATGTGCATGACCGGTATGACTACACAGTAATACCGCAAGAAATGTAAAAAATGAAATTAAAATTTTCATAATATGTTGATTGATGTTTAGTTTTCTTCAACTTATTATGGGAGAATTTGCTGGTTTAAGCGAGCTCTGGAACGAATAAAATAATAAAATTCGTTATCTTGCAAGTTCTTCCATATCGTATATCGGGAGTAACTGACACAGCGTGCTGTTTCAGTCATCTACATCCAGTTGCCGCTGTATGTAGACTTACGCCATGTAATAGATTGCCGTCTATTGCATGGTGTTTTTGTTTCCTTTTGTCCAAGTAAACATATGTTGTGCTATTTAGACTGATTAAAAACAAAGCAAATATAACAGGAAATCTTTTTAAATCAACTAATTTTTTTATTTTACAGTATTCTTACGCTCTCATTTCATAGATAAGGCGAGCACAAGGAGCGTTGTAAGCTAGGAAGAGAGTGCAGAAGGAATTGAAAAAGTTGTTACATGATTCTCTAGCACAAGTTTCAGGTCGAATAATTCCGTTTCCTGGTAACGTGTCGCGACATGAAGCTGGATACGTTCGCAGTGTGGTTCGAAAGTTTGCTGTACCAGATCGACTGTATTATTTTCGCCGGAGAGGTGAGTTAGGATAAGATGTTTAAGGCGATCGGTTTTATAGGCGTTAAACAGTTCGACGGCAACACGATTTGAAAGGTGTCCCCAACCACTACTGATCCGATTTTTCAGAAAGTACGAATAGCGTCCTGTACGCAACATTTCCTCGTCATAATTTGATTCCAGAAGCAATACATCTGAATGTTGAATAACATGCTGCACATTTTCACAAGGGCGTCCGATATCTGTAAGTACACCAATATTATATGTTCCGTCTGAAACCAGAAAACTACAGGGTTCTTTGGCATCGTGAAATTTGGGAATACCATAGACCTTGAGACCTCCAATTTCAACAACTTCGTCCGGAGAGATTATATGAACTAAATGGGATGGAAGATGCAATCGGGTACCGTCGTAACTCCCCTTGGTAATATAAACCGGTAAATTATATTTTTTGGCAAATACTGAGAGGCCTCTGATATGATCAGAATGTTCATGGGTAATGAAAATTGCTTTGATCTGAGTCGGTAAAAGACCCAAATTATACATCCGAAGGTGTATATGTTTGCTATTGATTCCAGCGTCTATCAAGATAGCAGAATCATCTTTAGCAACATAATAGCAGTTTCCATTACTTCCGGAGGCGATTGCACAATATTTCATTCGTTTACGCTATTTATAAGAATATATCTATTTTACCGCGTCAAAGATACGAAAAACAAGAAAACTCCGACAGTCATTAACATTCAGGCAAACTCAATGGAATATTGACGGCAAGTCCACCGTCTGCTGTTTCTTTATATTTAGCATTCATATCCAACGCGGTCTCCCACATGGTTTTAACTACTGTATCTAGGCTCACTTTTGCTTTATCCGGGTTCGATTGCAATGCCAATTGTGCTGCAGTAATGGCTTTAATGGCTCCCATTGTGTTACGTTCGATACAAGGAATTTGTACCAGTCCACCGATTGGATCGCATGTTAATCCGAGGTGATGTTCCATGGCAATCTCGGCTGCCATGAGAACCTGACGCTGTGATCCGCCCAGCACTTCTGTCAACGCACCGGCTGCCATCGCTGATGAAACGCCAATCTCCGCTTGACAGCCACCCATTGCTGCGGAAATGGTTGCATTTTTTTTAAATATCGATCCGATCTCGGATGCGGTAAGAATAAATTGAATAATTTTATTTTCACGCATTCCATCGTGGAAAGTAATATAATATTGCAATACCGCCGGGATAACGCCTGAGGCTCCATTGGTAGGTGCTGTTACAACACGTCCAAAAGAGGCGTTCTCCTCATTTACCGCAAGAGCAAAACAACTTACCCAGTCAAGTATATATTGAAAGTTTTGACCTCCCTCACGAATAGCCGCTACCCAGGACTCGTAATCTTGATAACTACGTCCCTGCATGAGCTTTTTATTTAGTTTGGCGGCTCTCCGTTCGACATTTAATCCGCCGGGTAATGTTCCGCCGGTATGACAGCCCCGATAAATACACTCATGTATGGTTTTATAGATATTCAATACTCCGGCTACGGTTTCACTTTCTTCACGCCATGCACATTCATTTTCAAGAACCAGCTCCGAGATTTTCAGGCCTGTTTTCATCGTCCAGTGCAAGAGTTCATGTGCCGTATCTACAGGAAATGGCAAATCCACTTCCGACAGGACACTTTCCGTATCATTTTCCTGCACCACAAAACCGCCACCTATAGAATAATAAGTTTCGGTAATTGCCTTACCGTTGGATAGGAAAGCCTGAAACGTAACGGCATTGGGATGAAAAGGTAGACTTTCAGTGTATAGAAACAAGAGATCTTCCTGATAGGAAAATGGGATGGTCCGCTCAGCAGCAACTTCAAGTTCACCAACAGCCTTGATATGCTCCACTTTGGGAGTCACTCTATTGACATCAAAAGTAACAGGATCATCGCCGCTCAGTCCAAGCAGAACAGCAATATCAGTACCGTGTCCTGCGCCAGTTTTGGCTAAAGAACCGTAAAGCAAAATTTTGACCTGTTCGACCTCATTCAATACGCCCTTTGACTTGAGAACAGCGGTAAATTGCTGGGCTGCACGCCAAGGTCCTAGGGTATGCGAACTCGAGGGGCCGATACCAATCTTAAACATATCAAAAACGGATATTTGTTCTTTGCTCATAATCTTTTATATAGCGGTTGGCCGATCAAGCCATTGCTTTTGTGAAAACCGCATCTAAATTAGCACAAATAAAGTACAATGTTACCTGCATTTGCATTATTATCAATTTGAAAACCAAGCTCAGGTTCTTTTAACAAGTATCCAACAAACATCTTACATTTTTTAGGGAAAAAGTAAGAAATGCTTCCCTATCTTTGTTGGCTATAATTTATAGAATGACGGGAAAAACATATTTATATTCTTTTTTTACCATTGTTATTTGTTTATTTTCGATTAGAACGTATTCCCAGCAACTCCCTAAACGGGAATTTCGTGGTGTATGGGTCGCAACCATAGGTAATATCGACTGGCCCTCCGTTAAGGCTGGCAATAATGTCGCACAGCAAAAACAGGAGTTTATAGATTTACTGGACCAGCACCGCAGTGCGGGCTTGAATGCGATTATTCTGCAGGTACGTCCTGCTGCCGACGCATTTTACGCGAAGGGCAGAGAACCATGGAGTAGATATTTAACCGGAAAACAGGGATTGGCCCCTTCGCCATTTTATGATCCATTGGAGTTTGCAATCACCGAAGCACACAAAAGAGGGATGGAACTACATGCCTGGTTCAATCCGTATCGCGCATCGACAACGTTAAATCCGGCTCATTTTTCGGATGACCACATCACCAAACGTCACCCCGAGTGGTTCTTCACCTATGCTGGCAAGAAGCTCTTCAATCCGGGTATTCCAGAAGTTCGCAAATATATTATTGATGTCATCATGGATGTAGTCAAAAACTATGATGTAGATGGCATTCATTTCGATGATTATTTTTATCCCTATCCCGATAACAGAAATACACCTGTACCGGATCAGATTACCTTTGGTCAATATAATAATGGGATCGAGAAAATAGACGACTGGCGACGGAATAATGTCAACGTACTGGTGCGCGATCTTGGTGTTGCCATCAAAAAGATAAAACCTTACGTCAAATATGGTATTAGTCCCTGCGGCGTTTGGGACAACAAAGACAATAATAGTGATGGTTCAGATACCCGTGGCCTAAGTGCCTACCGGGAACTGTACGCTGATGGTGTCAAATGGATGCGGGAAGGCTGGATAGATTATATCAATCCCCAGATCTACTTTCCTTTCAAAAATCGCGCAGCAGCATATGAGATCCTAGTTGACTGGTGGCAAAAACACACCTATGGCCGGCACTTTTATGTGGGTCATGGTGCTTATCGTGTTACTGAAAATAAGATCGGCTGGACAGATCGGAGTCAAATACCGAGACAGGTACGCCATCTCAGGGAGGAGCACGATGTGGAAGGAAGTATTTATTTCAGTTCCAAATCACTCACGGACAATCTTGTTGGACTGCAGGATTCCATGCGGAATGACCTGTATCGAACCCCGGCCTTACCGCCAACGATGCCCTGGTTAGACAGTATCCCGCCCAATGCCCCATTTGGTCTTCTGGTGAAAAATTCGGGCAACGGCAAAATGAACACCTTATTTTGGCAAAAGCCAGATATGGCCACTGACGGGGAGTCTGCTTATGGTTATGTAATCTATCGGTTCAACCTCGATGAAAAAGTGAACATCAAAGATCCGGGCAAAATCATCTTTATCACCTTTGATGGCGATAAACTTCAATATACCGATGACGATATCAAGCAGCATCAACAGTACAAATATGTCGTTACTGCTATTGATCGCATGAAAAATGAAAGTAAGCCATCAGATAGCAGGAGTGCTAACGAAGAAATTTAGAATTTGACAAAAAATACCTCTTCCTAAATGGCTTTGCTAATGCAATGGGACCATTTTCGAAAGAGGCATCCTGTTTGTGTGATTTTATAATACGTTATTTCCCCTGTCCGTATTTAAATTTTTTGTTGATCGTAACCGGAAGTTTTCCTTTTGGCGTATTTTGCCCCAAAATCGTTTTTACTGCTGCTTTCTGCATGAATGCATCATTTTGATAGGCCAGCAAAATGGTTTTCGCTTTTTTTGTTGCTTCAAAACCATCCACTGCATAAGCGTTGGTAAACAAGGTCAGGATCGATTTTTTAGCAAACTTCTTCATAAGCCCTTGAACATCTTTATTTAGTGTCATTGTCGGACGCGGGCGAAGTCTCGTATCATGAACAGCGATAATAAACTGCTTATTTTTCTTGATTTCTTTGGTTATACGCTTAATATCATCTTTACTCATACTATCGGTGATAAAATATTGCGTTTCATTCGTCAGCGCACTAGCCAATTCATTCTGGAAAGTCTGGTTGGCTGTAATTCCTATATTAATAATAGCAGTAGGTAAATCCTTTTTGAATGATTTTAGTTTATCTGTCGAATTCAATGCGGTAATCGCTGCATTTGACAATTCGTCAATGAGCTGAACTGCAGAGGTACGATGCAGATCGTTGTATAAATTCTGTTGGGCAGTCGCTTGGTATTTGTCTAAACCCAGCCACAACTTGGCAGCAAGCACTCTTTTAACACGCGCATCAATATCCGCCTGTGCGATGCGTCCCTCTTCAATGGCTTTTAAGATCAAATCGATTGCACGTTTGCTATTTTCGGACACTTCAAGTAAATCATGCCCTGCAATAATCGCCTGTACATCGGCCTCTCCATTGGGAAAAAATTTCTTTACACCTTTCATATCCATTGCGTCGGTGACTGTCAGCCCTTTAAAGCCAAGCTCATTGCGCAAAAGGTCAGTAACTACTTTTTTAGAAATAGACGATGGCATATTAGGCGTATCATCCAAACTCGGGATATTCATGTGCGCCACCATAACAGCGGGAGCTCCAGCTTTAATAAGCTCCTTAAACGGATACATTTCCAAGGTATCTAGGCGTTTTTTATCAAAAGGGAGCTGCGGCAGATCGTAATGTGAATCCACATCCGTATCACCATGTCCAGGGAAGTGCTTGATGGAAGCCAATATACCGCCATCCACCATACCATCCATATAAGCCTTCGCTTTTTGGGTCACATTAAATTTGTTATCACCAAAGGAACGGATACCAATGACCGGGTTTTTGGGATTATTATTGATATCCACATCGGGAGCAAAATTGAAATGCATGCCTATGCGTTGAAAATCCAGTGCTACCTCACGTCCCATACGATAGATCAACTGATTATCTTGAACTGCTCCTAAAGTCATCTGATAAGGAAACGACAAGGTAGAATCCGGCATACGCATACCTAATCCCCATTCTCCATCAAAAGTCATCATCAGAGGCACCTTGGACAGGGATTGATAACGGTTGAACATATCGACATGACGCACCGGGCCACCTTGAAAGACAACCAGACCACCCAGATGCTCGTCTTGTATCACCTGAGCAACTGAGTCAATATACTTCTGGCCCAGATTTGTATGTGCTCTAACCAAAAATAACTGAGCGACTTTTTCTTTTGGCGTCAAGGTATTGAATACCGCATCGACCCATTCATGCTGGGAGTTGATGTATTTCACAAAATCTTTTTTGTCCTGAGCTTTCAAAAAAGAAATTGTGCCGACTAATGCCAATATTCCCAGACCGAGTTTTTTGAACATAAATTAGTTTGTATAATGTATTTAAAATAGAAATACTAAGAACGTTATTATTTTGGACATTATGAAATTGTTTTTGCAACAATTTCATATAAACATGCATAAAACAGCATTTCAGTACGACTTACAAGAGATGCTGAAGACTGGTCTATTTGAGAAAATAAGCTGGACATCCTAGCGATCTATCGTTTTACATAAAGTTAGGTAAGCCGGGGTGCCAAGTTAGGACTTCATTCGTACCTTAGTCGGAGCTTCTTCGGTGCTTCTTCGGTTGCAACCGAAGAAAATACGACTAAGCACCGTTTAATCTTCGCAAAAAGAACGTCTTATAGTCGAAGTTGGTATCCACTATTAACAGCCTATTTTGCGACCTAGAACGTATCTACCAGGCCACATTTATTTTAATTAGCAGCGATACATTAAGACCGAAACAGGTTGCAGGAAATAGAACAATTAGAGCCTGGTCTCTAAATCAGATTATACTTTTTCTCCAGGAAGAGTGTTAGTTCGATGGTATTCTCCAGCTCTCCAATGGCTTCTTTTTTCCAAAGGGTATCGATTATCAGCAGTAAAAATTCCGTTTCAAATTCAGGGCTCTCATACCCCAGCTCTTTAAAAGCACGATGAATGATGGGTTGAACCGGCTTCATAAATTGTTCATGCTGCTGTTTGGAAAAAGGATGATGGGACAAACGCTCCTGTAATCTCCAGAATATAGGTTCTGCGCTGACCAGCTTGCCTGGTAGATTGATCATTGTACGTAGAAATTCCTTCGGCTCACGATAGGTCATCATTCCACGGTGATGCGTAAGAACTTTACGATACCCCGATTTAATCAAATAAACCAGCAGTGCATCTTTATTTCCAAAATGTTTAAAGATTAATGCTTCAGAGACCCCTGCATTTTGGGCAATCGTTTTGGTAGAGGTATTTGTATAGCCTTGATCTGAGAAAAGCAGCAATGCTTCTTTCATAATACGCTCTTTTCTACTCAAAACACTTTCTTTCATCTTCTATTCTTTTAATCTATATCCGTATGCCACCACATCTCTATACGGTTTTGTTCAGTTGATTTTTAATTCTACTGCAAATATATCTAATCTTTCCATTCACTTGGGGTTATTGTAACTAAAATGATAATAATTCGTAACAAATAGTACCATATTTTTGGGAAATAAAATTATATAACCGTCAACAGTACATTAAAACACATTTGCAGATCAACCTATGAAGATCAATCTATGGTTCACATTGCTCCTATTTATGACCTTATCGTTATTAGGAAAAAGTGCACTAGCCCAACAGTATATTACAGGCAAATTGCTTGATCAGGCAACTTCACAGCCCATTAGGGGTGCTAGTGTCACCATTATAGCGGTAAAAGATTCCAGTAAATCTCTGGTACCTACAGACGTTTTGGGTAAATTCAGCAGCGGAGCGCTTTCCAACGGTGATTATCTGGTCACCGCACAACCGATGGGCTATACCATGGATCTCCGGCGGGTAAAACTCAGCGGTCAAACAATCGACCTAACGTTTAAACTCAATAGTGCAGAAATTGTATTGGATGAAATTAATATTTCCTCAAGTAGCATACAGGTTAAGGGAGATACGCTTGAATTTGACACCAAGAAGTATGTTACACAGGATTTTGCAGATGCGGACGAACTGGTCAAACAGATTCCAGGAGTTGAAATTGATGAAGATGGCAACGTCAAAGCTCAGGGTGAGCCTGTTAATAAGATTATTATTGACGGTCGTGAGTTTTTTAGTACTGACCCCAAGGTCGCCTTAAAAAACCTTCCTGCCGATGTTATTGCCAAAATCCAGATTATCGATGACAAAACCGAGCAGGCCAAATTTAGCGGGTTTGATGATGGCAAACGCATGAAAGTAATCAATATTGTCACCAAGCCCGATAAAAGAAAATCCTATTTTGGCAAGCTCTCCGGGGGGGCAGGTCTCGACGGAAAATATGCAGTCAATACACAGGTAACCAAAATGAACCCCAGACGGCAATATTCAATTGACATAAATACCAACAATGTCAATCAGCCAAATGGTTTCGCGACCCGCGGAAACACAAGAGGCCGTACTGGACAAGGAGTGACAACACGTTTCAATGCGGGATTCAACTATTTGGATCGTTTTTTTGATGACCGGATGGACTTCAATGCAAATTATACCTACAACTATACGGACAATAATATCCTCAGCCAAAACAAAACAGAATATACAGCAGGCAATCGAGCCAACCAAATCAACAATCAGGAGCAACTAAACAGTGTCTACAGCAACAGTCATGCGCTGTCAGCCCGCGCAAACTGGAAGATAGATTCCATTCAGAAGCTGGACTTTCAGCCTAATTTTTCTTATCAGAGTAACGATAGGATTACAAGTTCCATGGGCAATACCTTATTAAATCTTACCGAGATGCTGAATAGTTCTGACCGAAGGAATAAGAGCTTTGGAGAAAACTTCAACTGGGGTGGAGACCTTACTTACATGCGGAGGCTCAATAAACCTGGCCGCACGATCAGTTTTAATATCAATGGTTCCTTTAGCAGCAATAAGAGCCACGCGGAAAATTTTGCGCTAAACTCCTATTATAAAGATGGCCTATTCAATCGGGTCGACACCGTAAACAATAGGAATTATTCCATTGGTGACAATAATGGCTTTCGTTCCAAGGTGGCCTATACAGAAATGTTAGGTAAATATTCCCGGTTGCAGGGGAATTATACATTTCGAAATACTGCACGTTATTCGGACCGGAAGACCTATGAATTCCTGGCCGAAACAGGCCAGCTGGGGGAATTAAAAAATCGTCTTTCCAATGAATTCCGCAATGATTTTGTTTACCATAGCGGTGGTGTCTCCTACCTATTTAACAAAAAAGACAGTGTAAGATTTCAAATCGGCTTAGATTATCAGACTGCAGCACAAGTCAATGACAAATTATTTCCCAATACACTGACAACAAAAAGCCACTTTACCAGTCTGCTGCCTAATTTAAACTTCCAGTATAATTTCAATAAGGACACGCGGATTGAGTTTCGGTATAATGCCAAGACAAATACACCTTCAATCGAGCAATTGCAGGATTTTATAGACAATCAAAACCCGCTTCGTATCAGCTCGGGTAATCCGGATCTTAAGCAAGAATATGACCATAACCTTGTTGTGCAATTCAGGTCGATCAATAAAGGCACAGGCAGAAGCTTCACTTCTGATTTTACGGCGGATTTTATTCAACATAAAATTTCCAACACCATTTTCACCACAGATTCAGCATTTACAATCACAGAGGACGTAATATTGGGTCCAGGCGGACAATATATCAGACCCGAAAATTTCAATGGGGTCTACAACCTGAAATGGCAGAACAGTCTTGGGTATCGCTTCGAACCGTTGAAACTTAACTTCAACCTGAACAACAATATGTATTTCAACCAGAATTACACCTTATTGAATCTCGAAAAGGTCAACGCGCAAACATATGGGATGAGTCAACGCGTCGGTGTCAATACAGCATTCAGTAAAGACGTTATCATTGGATTGGATTACAATGGAAATATAGCATTTTCTAAGAACTCAGCGACCGAGAAATCCAATTATTCGGTCTATAAGCATACCATCGGTAATTCTATCGCTTTGACCCTGTTAAAAACTTGGACACTCAATTCAACGTTCAACTATCTATACAATGGCAGCATACTGAATTCACCAAGTACAACAAGTTTGTTATGGAATGTCTCTATAGGCAAGAAATTGTTCAAGCGGAGGAATGCCGAGATCAATCTTACAGTATTTGATATTTTTAATGACAATAAAAATATCAATCAGCAGGTCAACGATCTTTGGGTACGTGTTTCGCAATCCAATACCATAACGCGCTACGCGATATTAAGTTTCACTTATCATATTCGTGGGTTCGGAGGAAAATCAGGCATGAAAAATCGTCGTTAGCCAAGTGCTCTTCATATCAATCCACGTGGAACACTTCAATTAATCGACGGTAAGCATATATCCTACTCCTCTGACATTGATAATCTTAATCCGATCATCCTGACTGAGGTATTTTCGGATCCGGCTGATAAACACGTCCAAGCTTCGCCCTGTAAAATACTTATCATGGCTCCAATAGGCCCGCATGATATCCTCTCGAGGAATGACTTTATCTTTCTGTTCGTATAGTTTCCGTAGCAGTTCACTTTCGCGGAAAGACAGCTTGAGCACCTCACCTTGATAGGTCAACTGATGTTTCAAACTATCCAGGCTATAGTCTCCAATCATCAGTTTTTGACCGAACAGCATCTTTGGACTATTTTTTAATAAGGATTCTATCCGCACAACGAGTTCTTCAATCTTAAATGGCTTTTTGACATAGTCATCGCCGCCCAAACGAAATCCTCTTACAACATCCTCGGTCTGCACTTTGGCCGTCAAGAAGATAATGGGTACCTGCGTATCTGACTCCCTTATCTTTGTCGCCAATGTAAAGCCATCCATGACGGGCATCATCACATCTACCACCAAAATATCCGGCCGAGCCGCTGTAAATGCTTCCAGGGCTTCGTGCCCATTGCTACAATGGGTAACATGGAACCCATTTGCTTCTAGGCTATCGGCAACGATCATTCCGAGACTCGGCTCATCTTCTACATATAAAATTTCAATCATAGTACTGTGATTCAATCAAAAATATATTTTGGTCCTGCTGCAACGACAATTTTAGGTTAGACCACCCTAATCACTGTCCGATAAACTACATTATTTCCTTTGCTGAAAGTCAAGAATAATCTATTCATAAGGCAAGCGGATACTAAAGGTACTTCCTTTTTCCAGCTCGCTGTCCACAGTAATCTTACCATCATGCCTTTTTACCACCTGCTTGACATAGGCAAGCCCCAGGCCAAACCCCTTGACATCATGCAGATTACCAGAGGGCACCCGAAAGAACATATCAAAAATCTGATTATGGTATTCTGGAGAAATCCCTTTGCCATTATCTGTAATACGAATATGGACATTTTCCTTCATTTCCTTCACTTCCACCTCAATATAAACTTCCTGCCCAGCGTATTTTATCGCATTTTCCAGTAAATTATTGACCACGTTTTTTAGGTGGGCTTCGTCGCCATTGATCCTGATTTCAGGGGGAACAGCAATTAGCTTAAAGTCTACCTTTTTTGCTTTATTCAACTGAGCAACTTCAATCGCTCCTTTCACCATAGCAACAAGATCAAAATCCGAACGTTGCAAAACAATCCCTCTCGTCGCATCAATATCCATTTGAAGTACTTTTTCAATCATATTGGAAAGATGCTCCAGTTCCTTTTTGGAGATATTCAGATAACGATTCATCTTTTCCTTGTCATCCTGTACCCCATACAACTGTATCGCTTCTATGGCTGCCATGACCGTAGATACCGGTGTTTTAAGCTCATGCGTCATGTTATCGACAAAGTTCTTACGGAGTTCGGCCATCTTATTCTGATTGAGAATCGTTTTCATCAGATAGAAAAATGTACCTAGTAGCAGCCCTATCAAGAGCAGCGAGATGAGTAGCTGCCAGCTCAAGCTATACAATAAATACTTCCAATCCTCCTGAAATTTGATCACAAGAAATTCATTTTTTTGCGGGTTGACCATCATGGGCCTCGTCCAAGCGAGATTCGCTTCACGGTACTTGCGACGCACATCTTTAATTTGATCGTGTGGAATCCTCACAATAGCCATTTCAAATGGCACCGATATGCTCTTGTTGTTCAGCGATTCCTTGAATTTTCTTTCGATCAAATCCAGATTGGCGCTGTTCATTTCAAAATCTCGGAACAAAAAAGGCGGAATAATCGCTCCTTGACCTTCACGGTCTTTGGGGAACATCTTTTCTCTTCGGATGTGACTTTCGCGGTCAAATCGTTCGCTTTTGGGACGTTCAGCACTTACGCGCTGTAATGCTTTATCGAGTTCAGAAGCGGGTATTAGGGTTGAAAGCTCCCGTTTTACATCTTGCAGGAGGCGATTCCGATCAGCCTCAGGGCCATCTAACTGCCGATCACCATTACGGGCTTGGTAAGCTTCCTGAACAGCATTAAAGAGCGATCGCTCGGCGGTAGATAGAAATAGGTCCCTACGATTTGTATAACTTCCATAAAGCCAAATCCCCAGTACCACAGTAATCCCTGCACCTATTAAAACGATCAAACTGATCAGTAATTTAAATCTTCTACCCATAACTAAAACAAATTTAAATTACTAGATTTGCAATCGCTGTGGTAATTAACCATATTTAACAAAATATAACACTGATTAACAGTTCGCATTGATTACTTTTGCACTATTCAAAAATTAATATGATTAAAGACTTTAAGAGACGTAGTATTCAACTTTTACTTCCACTTTTTACATTGGCCGCTTTCGTCGGTTGTAATAAAGACATTTCGCTCTCATTGGATAGTTCAAGAGATGAAACAATCGGTTTAGTACCAATTGATACGGTTTCAGCCAAAGTTTCGACTTATCAATTGGACGACATCCCGACTTCCGCTACTGGAACAATGCTTGTCGGAAAGAATAGCAATGCTGTTACGGGCAGTATGAAATCTACAGCTTATATGCGCTTGGGTATTGGAACCATAAGTAATGCTTCTATTCCTGATGATGCTGTATTGGATTCTGTGACCTTGGTATTGACACCCAACAAATACTTTTACGGAGATACAACGAAAGTACAAAAGATATCGGTACACCGTGTTACGGAAGAAATCACACAAACACAGATTGATTTAACCAAGCCCGCTGACGAACGTCCTGTTTTTGTCACTTCAGCAGCGATATTCAGTAAACAGAAGTTTGCCTATGAAAACACTCCATTAGCAGAACTTTCCTTTAAACCACGTATACAATCTGCAGATTCCTTATTTTTTAGATTCAACAACACGATTAGCAATGAGCTGTTTACGATGATCAAAAATAATGACAACCGCATTCAGAGCAGCACAAGTTTCCAGGAATATTTCAAAGGATTGGCACTTGTTCCTGACAACAGCAATGCGGCCTTGATCGGTTTTAAAGACACAGTATTTCTACAAGTCCACTATTCATTCCTGAATAATGAAGGAACGAAATCTGTTGGTAAACAGTATTTTTCGATTGATAACAAAGCTTACCAGTATAATCAAATTGAAGCGGATCGCTCTGCAACAAAATTTGCACCGTTGACCTTAAAAAACCCTCAAATTGCGAGTCAACAAACGGATGGAAATGTATTTTTAGAGGGCTCAACTGGTGTTGTAGCAAAAATTGAGTTTCCTACGTTATTAGAGTTGGTGAACAATCCATCAATAGCGATTAATAAGGCTGAGCTTGTCATTGAAGTCCCTAATGGCGCCGCAAGCATTTTTGATCAGCCGCAAAGTTTAGTTTTGATGGTTGCAAGTAATAATGGTAATCCGATTAGTCTGTTAACTTCACCTTATTCGACAACAACACAGCAAGCGACGTTAGTGCGCGGCAATGATTTTGGTTCTAATGGAACTTATACATTCAATCTGATTGAATATTTAACAAAAATTAAAACAACAGCATACAATAATACTTCATTATATCTATCTTTACCGACATCGGGTTTGTTTTCAACTGGAAATAGGTTAATATTGGCAAAAGATAATGAGAATGATCCGAAAATTAAATTAAACATCCTTTATACTAAATTTCAATAATTTATGAACAAGAAAAATTGGCTACTCGTTTTATTAGCTTTTGTATTTACAGTTACAACTTTCTCTTCTTGTAAAAAAAGTGACGACAGCGACGATAAATCAGACGAATGGTTTGCTAAAGCTGCCTTTAAAGGTCCACAAACTTCATCTGCTGCTAGCTTTTTGATAAATAACATTGCATATGTCACTACTGGTCTAGCAAGTAATGCTGGTGGTAAACCATTTCGCGTGAAAGATACTTACGCGTATGACGCTGCGTCAGATACTTGGGCTGAAAAAGCGCCTTTCACAGGTGTTGAGAGAAACGGTGCTATCGGTTTTTCCATTGGTAATATCGGTTATGTTGGTGGCGGAAACGACGGAACAAACAACCTAACAGATTTCTACAAATTTGATCCTACAGCTGACAATGGAAAAGGTGCTTGGTCAAGCATTGCTCCACTTCCTATTGCTTTATCAAATGCAGTGGCTTTTACTTTAAATGGTGCTGCTTATGTTGGAACAGGTGAAACTGTCGTTAATGGTGGAACAACAAATACGAATGAGTTCTACAAATACGATCCTGCAGCTAATACGTGGCAAGCAATTAGTGATGCGCCATTTTCAGCGAAAAGAAAAGCAGCTTTCTCATTTGTTGTCAATAATGTAGCTTATGTAGGTGGTGGTATTTCTAATGCTGCTTATCCAAAAGATTTCTACAAATTTGATGGTAGCAAATGGACTAAATTGAACGATTTAAATAGAGCAGATGATTCATATACTTATGATTTAACCCGTTCAAACGCTTCTGCTTTCGCGATCAATGGTACACCATTTGTTGTTGGTGGTTACAAAAATGCAGTGATCAACAGCACCTGGAAATATAATATTTCTGGTGACTACTGGACAAATGATAACGGTGCTTTCGCTGGTTCAGCACGCCAAGATGCTATTGGTTTCGCGGTAGGAAACAATGGCTATATCACGACTGGACTTAACGGTTCATCTCGTTTTGATGATACATGGATGTTTACTCCGATTTATTAATCGAAATAAAATCAATATAAAAAAAGGAATGGAGTCTAAAACTTCATTCCTTTTTTTTTGCTTCAAATATTTGCGTCTATTGGCTCAAAGGAATATTCAGTTCCCTTTTATAGCTATCCGCTCTGGCGAATCATTCATCAGTAATAGCGTAATCCGCTTGCTATTTACTGATGTCGGCTAACTCCTACTCTTCTTTATTAGGGAACCCCATTCCGGGAGATCTGCTTGCCATAGTGTTCGTTCCCTCATACAGTTTTAAAAGCACTCTGTCTCGACCTGAGGCGCCATCACACAAAAGGTTGAATTGAAAACCCACACGATAACATCCATACTCAAAAAAAGAATGGGAGCAATAAAAAAACCTTGTCAGCTAATTCTGACAAGGTTTCTAATTTTATACGAACTTGCAATACTGTCGACCTCACGAAGAAGGATCAAGATCTGAAGTTCATTTATTTTTCAACTGTCTTGATCTCAAATAATGTATTCCACAGTTTACCTGTTATAAAGAGACGTTTTCCCGCTTGATCATAAGCGATACCATTCAATTCATTATCGTAAGCGGAAGTATGCTCATAAATACCCACCAAATTAATTCGCCCTTCTACCGCTCCTGTTTGAGGATTGATTATAACAATAACATCTTTTTGATAGACATTGGCGTAGACTTTTCCGTCTATAAATTCCAGTTCATTGAGTTCATCCACCGGTCCAGCTTCATCGTAAACTCCGATAACATTCAACTCCTTACCGGTCGTTGCATCCAGAAAGTACAGCTTATTGGAACCATCAGACTTTATCAAATGCTGTCCATCGTAAGTTAGCCCCCAACCTTCTTTACTATTCTCATATTTAAAGGAACTTTCCTTTACAAAAGAGTTTTTATCAAAGACATACCCTTCTCCCTGTTGCCAAGTCAACATAAATAACTTATTACCAACCAATGTCATTCCTTCCGCAAAAGTCTTTTCATCAAATTTGATCTCTTTCAGCACTTTACCTGTTTTTAGATCAACTTTTCTCAGGTTCGACTCGCCATAACGCCCGTTCGATTCGTAAAGAATGCCATCGGCAAACTGTAGTCCTTGTGTAAATGCTGTTGTGTCGTGTGGATATTTGTTGACAACCTCAAAACCATAATTCTTTGCATTTGCAGGTACAACATAAAATGTACTTGAAACAGAATCGGGTTTTCCTGCGTTGTACACCAAAGCGGAAATATTACGTGTGCCGTAAGCCATGTCTTTGGTATCGACCGTAATTGCCGTAGTGTCAGTTGATGACCCCACATGTTTATCATCGACAAAATAAGCGACAGAATCCATTGATACGGATTCAAATTTTAATTTCAATTGCACCTGAGCACCCTTCAAAACAGCTTGATTTGCTCCAGGAGATGCAAATTCTAAACTGGATTTTTTTGACTTACAAGAAGCAAAAGCAAGCGCTGCAATTGCCATAAAATAAGTGATTTTTCTCATCTATGTATAATTATTTATAAGTACGTGTCCTCAACTATCCCAAAATGCATCTTTGATATAATGAAGTGCTACTTGGGGTGATCTTGTTATCGCGACAACATCAAATCTGAGCTCCCCTGCATAATGCGTTTTAAGAATATAAGCCTGTGCTGCTCGAATCAGTCGTCGTTGTTTTTTTATATCTACGAATTCGTAGGGTTCGCCGAAATCGGTTCCCGACCGCGTTTTTACTTCAACAAATACCAAGGTATCCTTGTCCATGACAATCAAATCTACTTCTAAATTCTTAAATCGCCAATTTCTTAACACTATTTTATAGCCTTTCTCCACAAGGTATTCCATAGCCATTTGTTCACCCCATTCGCCCGTTTCAAGATGTTTGGCCATATCAATTGATTACTTTACAATTGTATTTCCCAGAAAGCCGCCCAACAACCGCTCGGCTTCTTTTAGCTTCTGATATTTAAAAATAAGGACTTCCAGATTTGCCACATCTTGTTCATGTTTCATTTCTTCCCGGATATGGTGCATTTCGGCCTCAATCTTACGTTTTTTGATCCGATAAATCGCTGTAACAACAAGCTGTTTTAAATGCTCATATTCTTGCGTGACATAAATTTTACGCTTATCGTCATTCCAATTTTCGCTGAGCGAATATTTACTGGCAACACTATTAATTGCCAGATCGGATATTGTCGCATCCGGATTTGAATAAAACTGCTTGGCATCGGGAATTTCATAATTTTCTGCAGCATCTCGATAAGCTTTTAGAATAAAAGCTGCGGCTTTATCCTTAAATTCAATGTCGCTAATATTTCCCAATAAAAGGCCTGCAACAGGAATATCCCCGTCGCCTTCCCAGGTTGCTAGATAATCACCATAGTTGATCAGAATACGTACAATCTCGCGTTCCTGAAGGATTTCCGAAGTGAGTTGTACCGGTTGTTCAACATTCTCCATCGGAGCTACTCCTCCTCTTTCATCGTCGGTCATGAAGAAATCCGGAGGTGGGCCGTCCATGCCAAACGGTGGCATCCCTGCATTTGGCGCTGGACTCTGAGGTTTACGAGCAGCATCCTTATCCGCCTTCTTTGCTCTATTGAGCCTAATCTTATTGAGTTCAGCCAATAAAATGCGCTCTTCAATATCCAAAAGGCTGCTACATTCCCGGATAAAAACAGAAACCTTAATTTCATCAGGAATCAACGCAATACTTTCGACAACATCGCGAATAACCTCTGCCCTCTTGATTGGATCGTTATTAGCATCGCGAAGAAGTATATTCGTTTTATAGAAAATGAAATCCTGCTGATTGGATTTGACATAATCTTTAAAAGCTGTGGCACCAAACTTTTGCACATAAGAGTCGGGGTCATTACCGTCGGGAAAAAGCAATACCTTGACGTTTAAGCCTTCTTCGAGCAGCATATCTGTACCACGCAAAGAAGCCTTAATGCCCGCCTCATCTCCATCATAAAGAATAGTCACATTCTTCGTAAATCTAGAAATCAGCTTGATCTGCCCTGTTGTCAAAGACGTTCCAGAAGATGAAACGACATTCTCCACTCCAGCCTGATGAACGGAAAGAACATCGGCATAGCCTTCTACCAAATAGCAGTTGTCCTCCTCCATAATTGCCTTCTTGGCAAAATTCAATCCATACAATACGTCGGATTTATGGTAGATTTCGCTTTCAGGAGAGTTTACATATTTGGCGACTTTTTTATCCGTCTTTAGCGTCCGACCACCAAAGCCAATGACACGCCCTGTCAGGTTATGAATCGGAAACATGACCCGGCCACGGAAACGATCATATAAAGATTTATCATCGCGTTCAATAGCCAAACCACTCGCGGCCAAATAATCTGGGTGAAAACCGGCTACCTGTGCTTTATCGACCAATGCCGTCCATTCCTCAGGCGAATAACCTAATTCAAATTTTTTGATGATATCCTCACGGTAGCCACGCTCCTTGAAATAGTTGAGTCCGATGACCTGTCCCATTTCGGTTTTCCAGAGTTGCTCGGCAAAGAATTTACTGGCCCAAGCACTTAGCACATATAGACTTTCACGTTTATCCTGTGCCGCTAGCTGGGCAGGTGAGCGCTCAACTTCCTCGATTTGAATCGAATATTTATCGGCTAAATAACGAATGGCTTCTGGATAAGAGAATTTCTCCAGCTCCATAACAAACTTGAGAGAATCCCCACCAACACCACAACCAAAACATTTATAGATTCCTTTTGAAACAGAAACGTGAAAGGAGGGTGTTTTTTCATGGTGAAATGGACAATTTCCAATCAATGAAGTTCCCCGTTTCTTTAAATCAACGAAGTCTCCTACCACCTCTTCTATCCGTGCTGTTTCCAGTACTTTATCAATAACTTCCTGCTTTATCAAACCGTTTCTTTTTTAATGTAAAATTAGAATAAATCTTTTGCATCTCCACTACGAAATGGCTTCTTTAATAGCATCACAAAAGGACAATGAAACTACTAGAAGGAAAAACAATGGATGAACCAGCTCCTATAAATAAATTGTTTTGATATGCTGTGCTTTGTATTGCATATCAAAAGCAATTTATCTAAGTTTGTTCTTCAATTTATAGCTGATTAAGATAATCAAAATGAGCAAAACAATCAAGAAAATATGCTGTATCGGTGCTGGATACGTCGGTGGACCTACCATGTCAGTTGTTGCAAAGCAATGCCCACATATTGAGATTACGATCGTCGATGTCAATGCGGCTCGGATCGCGGCCTGGAACGATGAAGATCTTGATAACCTTCCTGTCTATGAACCCGGGTTACAGGAAATCGTTGCAGAAGCACGTAATCGCAATTTGTTTTTCTCAACCGATATTGAAAAGGCTATCGATGAGGCCGATATGATTTTTATTTCGGTCAATACGCCGACTAAAAATTACGGCAAAGGAAAGGGAATGGCAGCAGATTTAAAGTATATTGAACTTTGCGCACGCCAGATCGCAGCTGTTGCCAAAAACGACAAAATTGTTGTTGAAAAATCGACTTTACCGGTTCGCACAGCGGCAGCTTTAAAAAGTATCCTTGACAATACAGGAAATGGGGTCAATTTCCATATTCTTTCAAACCCTGAATTTTTAGCAGAAGGAACAGCCATACAGGATCTTATCAATCCAGACCGCGTCCTGATCGGTGGCGAGAATGATGAAGCCATTGCCGCATTGGTTGATATCTATGCACATTGGGTAAGTCACGACAAGATCCTGACAACCAATCTGTGGTCATCAGAACTTTCGAAATTAACAGCCAACGCCTTTTTGGCACAGCGGGTTTCTTCCATTAACTCCATCTCGGCACTCTGCGAGAAAACAGGTGCGAATGTCGACGAAGTTTCCAAAGCGATCGGTATGGACTCCAGGATTGGATCCAAATTTTTGAAAGCTTCTGTAGGTTTTGGTGGCTCTTGTTTTCAAAAAGATATCCTCAATCTAGTTTATATTGCACGAAGTTACGGTCTCACAGAAGTTGCCGAATATTGGGATCAAGTGATTTTGATGAATGATTATCAAAAACAGCGATTTGCGGACAACATTATCCAAACATTGTATAATACCGTATCTGGCAAAAAGATTGCATTCTTGGGCTGGGCATTCAAAAAAGACACGAATGATACGCGTGAATCTGCAGCGATCTATGTTGCAGATTATCTATTGAGTGAACAAGCTGAAATCACGATCTATGACCCCAAAGTTTCTGCTGAACGTATCTATGCCGACCTAGATTACCTGAACACCCGCTCTTCGGAAGAAAACAGAACCTTGGTAAAAGTTGTTAACACCGCCTATGAGGCTTGCAATGATGCGCATGCAATTGCCGTATTAACCGAATGGGATGAATTTAAGAGCTATGACTGGGCCAAAATCAAGGAGCATATGAAAAAGCCCGCATTTGTGTTCGATGGACGTAAACTATTGAACCGTCAGGAACTTGAAAACCTTGATTTTAAATATTACGCAATAGGCGAGTAATCAAAATATTGATAAAATAAGAACCCTCAGGATATATTCACGTATATGTATGCAAATATAACTGAGGGTTTTGTTTGTGCCTGTTGTCAACGCATAAGGAAAGAGAGATGAAACACAAGCGATGCAACAGGACTTTTTATCTTAATTATTCAGCATCCCATAGAACTCGTTCATATAGTACGATTCCTGGAGCGCATCTCTAAAATTCTGCCATTGTTCTTCGTCAAATGAAAATACGATATCTGGATAAGGCGTCTTCATGATCAATCGAAATTCGCCGTCCGGAAATGTGCTAAAGAAAAGCTCATCGCCATTACTTCTTGTGATATTGAGAAAATCGAAGAATTTGTTCTTCGTAAATGTCAGTACAAAACTTTGTTGCCATATATAATAGGTTTGACACTTATGGCAAACACTGATATGGGTATCCCCTCTTTGGCTTAGAATCTTTGTATCACACATACTTATTTGCATTTATTTAGACTCATTATAAATAATATTCAAATGTAAGAATAGTTTTTAGAATAACAAGTGTCTGAACAAAAAAAAAAGGCGATATATTTCTATATCGCCTTTTTTGACTAGAGAGCCTTAGTTTAATCCCCTTTTTTTCAATAGATATTTTGGATCCGGATCCGCACCTCTAAATGCACGGTACATTTTAGCAGGATCATCTGTACCTCCTTTTTCAAGGATATTCTTACGGAAAGAATCTGCTGTCACTTGATCGTACAATGATTTTTCCTTGAAAGCGGCAAAAGCATCCGAATCCAATACTTCAGACCAGATATAAGCATAATAACCTGCAGAATACCCACCGGCGAAGATATGTTGAAAATATGTACTCCGATAACGCGGAATAATAGCATCAATAATACCTATTTTTTTCATTGCCATTTTTTCAAAGCCATTAATGTCTTTTGAAATTTCTTTTGTGGTAGCATGATAATCCATATCTAACAACGCAGCGGAAAGATATTCAACGGTTGCAAATCCTTGATCAAAGGTCCCGGCCTTTTCCATTTTCTGAATCAATGAATCTGGCATTGCTTCTTTGGTCTTATAATGCTTAGCATATGTTTTTAACACTTCGGGATCTGCAGCCCAATTTTCCATCACTTGTGAAGGTAGTTCAACAAAGTCACGTGGTACAGAAGTTCCCGCCATTGAGCGGTATCTTACATTGGAAAGGAGACCATGCAAAGCATGCCCAAACTCATGGAACAAGGTCGTCGCTTCATCAAATGTCAACAAGGCAGGATTTTTTCCCACTGGTTTTGTGAAATTGCATACGATGGAAATTACAGGAGCAACACGTTTGCCATCTTTTGTCGACTGGTTACGGTAAGAAGTCATCCAGGCACCGCCTCGTTTTGATTCGCGTGGGAAGAAATCAGCATATAAGAGACCTAAATGTGAACCGTCTTTGTCTTTAACTTCATACACTTCCACATCTTTATGGTAAGTTGGGACATTGTTTAAGGCGACGAATGTCAAACCATATAATTTATTGGCTACGGCAAACGCACCTTCACGAACTGCAGGAAGGCTCAAATAAGGTTTAATCTCATCTTCATCAAGCGCAAACCGTTTTTTGCGTATAATCTCTGTATAATATCTCCAGTCGTAAGGAGCAACAGCAAAATTACCGCCTTCGGCCTTAATTTCCTTCGCAATATCTGCTTCTTCACCTTTCGCTTTTGCTAAAGCGGGCGTCCAAAGTTTGTTTAATAGCGCATAGACATTGGTCGGATTCTTCGCCATAGACTCCTCTAGTACATAGGCCGCATGTGAAGAATAACCCAATAATTTTGCTTTTTGAAGGCGAAGGTTGACAATTTTTTGAATGATCGCCTTGTTATCGTTGGTGTTATCTTGATTACCGCGTAGCTGATAGGCCTCCCAAAGTTGCTTTCTCAATTCACGATTTTTTGCATATTGAAGAAAGGGCATAATGGAAGGATTCTGTAAAGTGAACACCCACTTATCTTTCTTTCCTTTTGCTACGGCTTCTTCAGCTGCTGCCGTTTTCAACGATTCTGGCAAGCCTTCCAATTGGCTGGCGGAATCCACTACCAGTGTATAGGCATTGGTTTCAGCAAGCAAATTTTGTCCGAATTGCGTTGTTAATGTTGAAAGTTCAGCATTAATCTTCTTCATTTTTTCTTTATCAGCATCCTTAAGGTTTGCTCCCGAACGGACAAAACTTTTATAAGTTTCTTCCAACAGTTTATTGTCTTGTTCGTCCAGTCCAAGTGTACTTCGGCTACTCCAAACTGTTTTAATACGGTCAAATAATTTGGTATTCATTGAAATCTCATCGGAATGACTCGATAAGATCGGTGCCAGATCTTTCGCTATCGCCTGAATACTGTCATTTGTATTGGCGCTGTTTAAATTATAGAATACTGTAGATACATTGTTCAATAATCCACCCGCATTTTCGAGAGCGACTATGGTATTTTGAAATGTTGCTTTATCGGGATTATTGACTATCGTATCAATTTCCAAATTATGTATTTTTATAGCCTCGTCAAAAGCTGGCCTAAAATGCTCCGTTTTGATCTTGTCAAAAGGAGGTACATTGAACGGGGTCTCGTAAGCCAATAAAAGAGGATTATCTGTCATCACTTTTTTTTCCTCACAACCAACAAATGCAGTTGCCACTATCACAAAGAATGGCAAAAGTTGTCTTTTCTTCATATTATCTGATTATTCCTGATTTTTTCCCAAAGATAATAAAATTAGGCAAAAGCATAGGCGCCACTTAGGGTGAGGTATTAGAGTCGAAAAACCGTCATCCTATTGTAAAACAAAAACTTATTCATAAACCTTGTTAAAAATAATCTGTCAATTTGGATAAAAATATTTTAATGAGCGATATTAACCGTTTCTTTTGGAGATGTGCGGGGGTACATCAAGAAACTCTTGAAAAATATCCGGAAGAACATAGTAAGTACACAGCCATAGGTGCTACTATTTTTTTTACGGGATTGTTTGCCAGCCTTTCGGGTGGTTATGCCATGTATTTCGTATTTAGTGGGGGAGCATTTGACTGGCTTTTGGCCATTGTATTTGGCATCATTTGGGGTTTAGCGATATTCAATATGGATCGCTATATTGTACTCAGTATAAATAAATCCAAAAGTGGCCTTATGCAGCTTCTGCAGGCTCTTCCTCGAATTCTATTGGCAATTTTGATTGGCCTAGTTATCTCTCGACCGTTGGAGCTAAAAATCTTCGATAAAGAGATTCGAGAAAACCTTCGTGTACGTTTTCTTGCAGATCAACGCGCTAAAATTGACACACTCAACAGTACTTTCAATAAAAAATATGCCAATGAGGTTTCACTTTTAAAATCGATTACAGTAGAACGTGATTCATTGGAAGCCAGTATTAAAAATGACCGTACAAAATTGAATTACGAGATATTCGGGAACAAAACAACCGAAACATCTGGTGTCATGGGTTATGGCCCCTATGCCAAAATGAAAGAAGAAGAACTGAAGAAAAAAGAGGGCTATTTGGATACATTGCGAAGTAAAATAACGACCCAGCAAAACGCGATACGCCAGAAACAAAAATTTGAAGGTATATTGGATCAAAAGGTCTTATCGAACGCTTCACTGGATAGCGCTGTGAATGTCGCTGGTTTTGCAGACCGCAACTCGGCCCTAGGCAACCTCAGATATGATGCCAATGGCAAAGTCAACGAGTCGAATGCAAATGCTGTATTTTTTATTGCGCTGCTTTTTGTCTTTCTGGAATGTTTACCTGTAATTGTCAAACTGCTGGCAGGAAAGGATCCATATGACAACGAAGTCCAAAACCAAAGGACCATTCATGATTACGAATCAGACACCAATGTCACTGTTCAAAAAGAAGCTGTCGATCGTTTAAAGGATACGTATGTTGATGTTTCCATCAATAAGCGAATGAAAGAACTTTAGTAGAATCGCTAGCATAAGTTAGCAGAGCAGGTTTTGCATTTCACAGCTAAAAATTATAAACGGGCTTGCCTTTCGGCAAGCCCGTTTTTGTTAATCTTCCTCATCCAAAAATTTGGAATCGATCTGTTTATTTGCCTTAGCCCCTAAACGTTTTAATTTCTCCACTTTTCCAATCACATTACCAGCTCCTGTAGAAAGCTTTTTAGTTGCATCTTCATGGCTTTTTAATGCGCGTTCCAACTGGTTTTGCACCTGTTCCATATCATTCAGAAAGCTCACAAATTTATCATAAAGGCTCCCCGCTTCTTTCGCTATTTCAATTACATTCCTGGTCTGACGTTCCTGTTTCCAGATACTTGCTATGGTACGAAGGGTTGCCAACAATGTAGAAGGACTGACGATGACAACTTTGCGATCCCAAGCCTCGCTAAACAAATCTGGTTTTTGGGCCACAGACATACTTAAAGCAGACTCTATTGGCATAAATAGCAACACAAATTCTGGCGACTCTATACCATATAACTCGTGATAGTTTTTTGCGGAAAGTTCCTTCACATGATTTTCCACAGACTGTACGTGCTGCTTTGCGAAAATTGCACGGTCCTCGTCCGTCTCAGCATTGACCCATCGTTCATAGGCAATCAACGAAACTTTCGAATCCACAATCAGATGTTTATCTTCGGGAAGATCGATGATCGCATCGGGCTGCATTCTTCTGCCCTCTGCATCCATAAGAGACACCTGCAGTCTAAATTCCCGATCGCGCATAAGTCCCGAACGCTCCAAAACCCGCTCTAAAATTACCTCGCCCCAATTGCCCTGCTTTTTGGTATCCCCTTTTAATGCCTTGGTTAGGCTATTGGCTTCGTCTTTAATTTTAAGACTCTGTTCGACCAGCTGGAGGACAACCCCTTTTAAAGAATTCCTTTCAGCTGCTTCCTGATTGTAATTTTTATCGACTTTCTCTTCAAACAATTTGATTTTTTCTTTCAATGGATCCAAGATCAAGCCCAGTGAACGATGATTGGTCTCTGTAAACTTTTGTGTCTTCTCTTCTAATATTTTATTGGCGATGACCTGAAACTCATTGTTGAATTGTCGTTTAATCTCAGCAATTTCATTCTTCTGTTCCTGAAATTTATCGAGCTGCGCCTCATAAAATGAACGTGTACTTTCTAAAGACCGCTCTGCGACCAGAAGATTCTCCCGTTCCTTATCCAATTCATTTTTTAGCATAAGACGTTCTTCCAGCAAACTTTGTTCCCGCTGTTGCGATCTAGCGAGCTCAATTTTTAGTGTTTCAACCTCCTTATTGTACGCAGGACCAGCACTGGTATCGGTATTCTTTTTGAGCACCAATACGATCAAAATGACCAATAACAAAACGATTCCCGCAAAGAAAAATATTTCCATGATTTGTATTTTCTGAAGATGGTGTATACTTACCTGAGCAGGTTTGTTTTGCCATCATTGCATTTAATTAAACCTATAACGTCCTAAATTTAATGGATTAGCGCTATTAAAACACCGATAAAACCAATCGGTTATCTTTTTGCACGGTGTATTATACGCTTCTTTATGGTAAGGCGTAATACCTATGTCCCACTTAGCGGTAAACTATTGTAACTTTTGGTGTGTCTTCCACCATAGGTCGGGCATTTCACCTGAAACAGCCAATTGGTAGTCTTCATAACGGCAAGGCACAAGGTAATAACGCTCATTAACAGATTTGGACCCAAAATAAGGCACTTGAATCCACCAACGGTCTGATTTTTTACTTTTCACAAAGACCAATTCATGCTCTTCGTTTTCCAGTGTCGTGCGGTAAATGATATAAGATGATTTGGGGTACAGCGGCGTATCTTGTTTACGGTTGTAGTAACCATCAATAAAGCACCAGATCATTTGGGAGACTAACATTGCTGTCTGCTCCATTGGATCAAATGTTGGATTGAATTCATAAAAACCAATGGAGGAGCATTTATCCGACATCCCTGCATAGCGGGCAAGCTGACAAGCCTCATCACCATATAGTCCATTCGGCATGGCATTGGCATTTCCCGGTGCTTCGGAGGCCCGAATGGCTCCAATATCAAAACTAATTAAATCTGCCGCTCGGATCAAAGGCTCAGATTGGTCCATTTTACCAGCAATCATACCTAATCGTGTCGCGTTAAAAAATAGTTTATCATACATATTGATAGACTCTTTACTGACGAGGTAGGTTTGATAGGCTATGGCATTTAAATTGAATAAATAGTCTGGCTGATGCAAGATAATATGGTTCACATAAGATCGGGAATTTAGGCTCACATTGTCGGCATTTTCCTGATCAAGGTCAAAACGTGCGTCGATAATCGCTAATTCTATTTTTCGTTCCAAATTTTGATACCCCAAATATTGCGCATAGGTAAGGTCCTGTCCACCACCAATGATAATCGGAAGAATATTTTCTTTGACCAGTTCCTCCACAACAGATTTTAAAGCGATATAAGTATCTTGAATTGTATTACCGGCTTTGATATTTCCCAAATCAACGATATTCATCTTATAATCGCCCTGATATAGCGCATAGAGATGTTTCCGTACAGCATCCGGTGCTTTATCCGTTCCATTATTATTCATGGATGCACGGTCTTCTTCCACACCGACAATAGCCAACTGAGGTTGTTTATCCGCTTCCCAGCTCGGAAAATCTGTTTCATAGGCTTGAATAACGTTTCCAAGTTGAGAACTCAAGAACCCATGCTCAGGAGCAAAACCTGTAATTGAAATCGGGCTAAAGAATACGGACAGTGATGACATAAGCTATAATTTGTAAAATCTCCTATTTGTTCTGAAAGCAACTGTTTTAATTGGACTGAAAGAATCTACCTTGGCTTTCATGGTGTTTGATACCTGCGAAAGCATGACGGTTTTTTCAGGATACAATTCACACAAATATCCATTTATTAACTAACTTTTGAAAACATTATTTTTAACAGTATCTTTATCAAGTGATATTAATAACTGGAGGAACAGGTTTTTTAGGGTCTACATTAATCAGGCAGTTGATAGACCAGGGAATTGACGTGATTGCCATCAAAAGAGCTCAGTCGACTATTCCGGCTCCGTTGTTAGCATCTTCGCTGATTCAATGGATCGATGCAGATATCAACAATTATTTTGAATTGGAAGATGCGCTCGAGGGGGTCACCAAAGTATTCCATTGTGCAGCATTGGTTTCTTATCAAAAAAAAGATGCTAAATCACTCTTTAACGTAAATGTGGAAGGAACAGCAAACGTGGTCAATCTTTGCCTTGAAAAGGGCATTCGTCTGCTCCATGTAAGTTCCATCGCAGCTTTAGGGACAAATAGAGACAACCTGCCGGTATCCGAGAAAGACCATTGGGAACACAATTCATTGACATCCAACTATTCGTTATCAAAATATCAGGCGGAGATGGAGGTCTGGCGTGGCATTACCGAAGGTCTAAATGCAGTTATTGTCAACCCCTCAGTAATTTTAGGTGCTTCGGCCAACGACAAAGGCTCTGGAGCTATTTTTTCGATGATCAATAAAGGTCTACGATTTTACCCAAAAGGAAGTGTTGGCGTTGTTGACGTTGAAGATGTTGCTGCGATCATGATTCAATTAATGGAAAAAGATGATATTACCGCTGAGCGCTATATCATCAATCATCTCAATATAAGCAACAAGGATCTGCTGAGCGTGGCAAGTGTATTAATGAATAGGCCTGAACCGACAATCGAAGTTTCTGAGACCTTACTGCAAATTGCCTCCACTGTTTCCAGTATGCTTTCCGTATTTAAAAAATCGGATACGACATTGACAAAAGAAACTGCGGCGGCTTCAAGTGCCAAATTGCAGTATTCCAACGCTAAAATCCAGGAACTTCTAAACCACAGTTATCGGCCTTTGGAACAAACGCTAAAGGAAATTGCAGATTTGTATAACAAACAGTAAAACTATAACATAACAAACAACCGAACCTTGAAACCGTCGGAAACCTACCGATATCGGAGATCAGCATTCAGCGCTATTACTCTTGATCGTTTCATAAAAAAATAATAAAATGAAAAACTATTACATCATTGATTTTGATAGTACATTTACACAAGTAGAAGCACTTGACGAACTTGCACGGATCTCCCTTGAGAATCATCCGGATCGCGAGTCTATCTATCACGAAATTGAGCGGTACACCAATCTTGCCATGGAGGGTAAACTATCTTTCCGAGAGGCTTTGGCAGGACGCGTAAAACTCTTAAATGCCAATAAATCTCATCTGGATAAACTTGTTTCGCATCTTAAGAAAAAGGTTTCAACCTCTTTTTCCCGAAATCGTGAATTCTTTAAGAAGCATGCCGACACCGCATGGATTGTTTCGGGAGGTTTTAAGGAGTTTATTACGCCTGTTGTAACACCGTATCATATCAAGACTGAAAATATCTATGCCAATACATTCAGATTTGATGAAGAAGGTAATATCATCGGTTTTGATGAAGAGAATCCGTTATCAAATGAAGGTGGAAAAGTGCAATTATTAAAACAATTAAATATTGAAGGAAGACTATTTGGTATTGGTGACGGTTATTCAGATTTTCAACTGAAAGAATCGGGGTTAATCGAAAAATTCTTTGCCTTTACGGAGAATATCCAGCGTAAAAGTGTCACTGAGAAAGCAGACTTCATCACACCTAGTTTTGATGAGTTCTTATATGTAAATGATCTGCCTCGTGCAATATCCTATCCTAAAAATCGTATCCTTTGTTTGATCGTGGGAGATGTACCAGAAATAGCGGCTCATATCTTAAAAAGAGATGGCTTTTCAATCCGCACAAAAGATACCTTTGAAGAAAAATATGTGAAGGATGTAGGAATGCTTCTATTGGGGGACAATATCGATATCAGTGATGAGCAACTCCAACATGCAGACAAGTTAAAAACGATTGGATATTTGGGCGATATCAGAGGGCATATCAATAAAGATATCTGCAATGCTAAAGGTATTGTCGTTTTCGATGATAAGAAAAATAAAAAGAAAAATTCCGAGTTTATACCTCGGCGGATGGCCGATTTTATCAACAATGGTGATACTTATTTAAGTCGGAACTTCCCAAATCTGATTTTACCAAAAGTAAAACAGGTAACAAGATTGTTGCATATCCACCAAAACGTTCCCGGAATTATGGCTCAGATCAATAAGGTCTATGCTCAAAATAACATCAATATCGTTGCCCAATTTCTAATGACCAAAAGTGACATTGGCTATGCGGTAACCGATATACAAGGCGAATATGATAAAGATCTATTGAAACAACTCAAACAGATCGACAATACAATTAAGTTCAGAATATTGTATTAATAGCAAGCGGCGATAAATATGTTGGTAGTTATTGCCTACATAAATTCCGGCTTATGAAACGAGAAATTTATTCAGGCGCGCTGTCAGTGTGCCTGAATTTTCGCTCAACAACTCTTTTACACTAAAACACAGATTATGTCCTTACATCAAGATGCCGAACTAAAGAAAGCTGTCCTTGACCTACCACAAAAGGAAAAAGACAAACTCCTCGTACGCCTGATAAGCAAGGACAAAATGCTGATCAAGCAATTGCATTTCCAATTACTGGAAAACGAATATGATTTAGAAGATCGTATTGAGAAGCTACGCCAGCAACTGGCGCAATTGTTCGATATTGGTTTAAGCCAGATCGCCAACACAGCACATCACAGTAACTTTATTGCGTTGAGCAAGCTGGTGAAGCAGGCAAGCGGTTTAGTGAATGAGCACGAAAAAGTCACCAAGGACAAAAACAGCGAAGTAGAATTTAGATGTTATATCCTGAAGCGTGCCATTGCCGACTACGACAGGCTTTTTGACTCCTCCTACCAGTCTGCTGCCCATAAATTGCATAAATACATTACAGGCCGAATAAAACATGCGGTAGGTAAATTCAGTAAACTTCATGAAGACTTTCAGTTTGACTATCGGGAAGATTTTCAAAATACACTAGATGCTTTTGGTAATACAACACTAAAAAGCTATATTAGTGAACAGAAGATTGATATCGACCTAAATTAACCATGAGAAATAGTAAAAACCGTGTAAAAATTGGATCCTTTCATGTTACAGCTTACGAGCAATACAAATTAATTTACTTGGCCACATTGTTGGTGTTGCTCGCTTTTGCCTATACCTTTTACTTGGCCCAATAAAATCAGTACAGATTAATCTGCCTGTTACTTTTGAAAGGCTTTAAAGTATCTCCTTCTTAACGAGCAAGTCAGCCATTTTTTTACCAAAAAATTTAGCACTTCATACCCAATACTTGATACTATTTCGTTAAATTCGCAATTATTCGAAATTTTTGCTCGTGGGAATTCAAGAAATATTAGAAAAATACAGCCAAAGCGAAACTGTCCAGTCGCTTACCAAGGCCATGCAGTCCAAAAACCCCAAGATCCAGCTGAAAGGGCTTATTGGATCTTCGGACGCATTTATAGCCGTATCTTCTTACAACTTACAAGAACGTCCGATGGTCTTTATCTTACCGACTCATGAAGACGCTTCTTATTTTTTAAGTGATCTGGAAAGCCTGCTGGATAAACAGGTTCTTTTTTTTCCTTCGTCTTATCGCAAATCGTTTGATTTTACACAAACTGACTCTGCCAATGTATTGCAACGTGCGGAGACGTTAAGTTCACTTAACCACACATCCGAATTACCTAAAATGGTAGTTACGTATCCGGAAGCTATTGCGGAGAAAGTAATCAACCGGAATGATCTGGATAAGAATACACTGGAAATAACTGAAAATACAGCTTTAAGCATTGATTTCATCAACGAATTTTTAATCGAATATGATTTCGAACGCGTTGACTTTGTGTATGAGCCGGGGCAATTTGCAATACGCGGTGGCATCGTAGATATCTATTCTTTTTCGAATGACCTCCCATACCGTATTGAATTCTTTGGCGATGACATCGAAAGCATACGGACATTTGACATTGAGTCCCAACTGTCTGTCAAAAAAATCCACAAAGTAACCATTGTACCAAATGTCCAAGCGAAATTCCTGACATCCCAGCACATTTCCTTATTGGAATATGTAGATCAGGACGCTACGATCTGGATCAAAGATGCTCAATTTACCTTGGATATTGTTAAAGATGGCCTAAAGAAAGCAGAAAAATTATGGGCGGGATTAACAGATAAGCAGAAAAAGGACAACCCGGAATGGCATAATCCAGCCCATGAATTTACAGATGAGAAAAACCTCAATGCCTTATTTTTCGAGTTCCCCGTCATCGAATTCGGCAAACAGTTTTTTTATAAATCCGAAGTAAGCCTCAAGTTCGATATCCATCCGCAACCTTCATTCAATAAGGATTTTAATCTCTTAATCCATAATTTCAAAGAAAATGAAGGCCAGCGCATCCAGAATCTGATCTTTTCAGATTCAACAAAACAGGTTGAGCGCATTTATACCATCCTAGAAGACCTCGATAAGTCGGCAACCTTTATTCCAATTCATAAAGCTTTACGGGAAGGCTTTAGAGACGACAGTTTAAAACTGGCCTGCTATACGGATCACCAAATATTTGACAGGTATTATAAATACAAACGTAAGAAAGCTTACGAGCGTTCGCAGGCAATCACGCTCAAAGATTTGCGGGATCTCAAACCCGGAGATTTCATCACTCATATTGATCACGGTGTCGGCCGTTATGGCGGCTTGGAAAAAGTAGATGTTAACGGTAAATCTCAAGAAATGATCCGCTTGATCTATGCAGACAATGATCTTCTGTATGTGAACATCAACTCTTTAAACCGCATCTCCAAATATTCGGGTAAAGAGGGCACAGTCCCCAAAATGAATAAACTGGGTACAGATGCCTGGGACAAACTCAAGAAGACAACCAAGAAAAAGGTTAAAGATATTGCACGCGACCTGATCATGCTCTATGCCAAACGCAAAGCACAACATGGGAATGCATTTTCACCGGACAGTTACTTACAGAATGAGCTAGAGGCTTCGTTTATCTATGAAGATACCCCCGATCAGGAAAAGGCTACTGCTGATGTAAAAAAAGATATGGAATCGCCGCATCCGATGGACCGGCTGATCTGTGGGGATGTTGGCTTCGGAAAAACGGAGGTTGCCATCCGTGCGGCCTTCAAAGCTGTAGCAGACAGTAAACAAGTTGCTGTTCTGGTACCGACTACTATCCTGGCATTGCAGCATTTCCGGACATTTTCGGAGCGTCTAAAGGGCCTTCCATGCACGATCGACTACATCAACCGTTTCAAGACAACGAAACAGATTAAAGATACCTTAGCCAGGCTCGCTGAAGGAAAAATAGACATTATCATCGGCACACACCGCCTTGTTAGCAAAGATGTGAAATTCAAAGATCTCGGCCTGATGATTATCGATGAGGAACAAAAGTTTGGCGTTACCGTAAAAGAAAAATTGAAAGTCATGCGCGCGAACGTGGATTCGCTGACATTAACAGCAACACCTATACCGAGGACCTTGCATTTTTCATTGATGGGAGCCCGCGATCTGAGTATCATCTCGACTCCGCCACCCAACCGCCAGCCTGTACAGACCGAACTCCACGTTTTCAATGAAACATTGATCGGTGAAGCCGTCAGTTACGAACTTGATCGCGGCGGACAGGTATTCTTTATCCATAACCGTGTGGCAGATCTTCCACAGCTGGGCAATTTGATCCGCAAACTGGTTCCAGGAGCCCGTGTCGGTGTTGCACATGGCCAATTGGAGGGCGATGAACTGGAGGATGTGATGCTCAAGTTTATCAATCACGATTTTGATGTCTTAATCGCCACAACGATTATTGAAGCGGGTCTTGATATTCCAAATGCGAATACGATTATTATTAATCATGCGCATATGTTTGGCCTCAGTGACCTGCACCAAATGCGGGGCCGGGTCGGTCGCTCCAATAAAAAGGCCTTCTGTTATCTGCTGAGTCCGCCATTGTCGACTTTAACTTCGGAGGCCTATAAACGACTTTCTGCGATAGAAGAATTTTCTGAACTGGGCTCTGGATTTAATGTTGCCATGCGCGATTTAGATATACGTGGTTCGGGCAACCTCTTGGGTGGCGAACAATCGGGCTTTATTGCCGAGATCGGTTTCGAAATGTATCATAAAATCTTAGACGAAGCTATTCAGGAACTGAAAGAGGATGAGTTTTCAGAAGTATTCGCTGATGAGAAGGAACGAAAGTATGTATCCTTTACGCAGATTGACACAGACCTTGAGGTATTGATCCCCGATGAATATGTAACGAATATTACGGAACGGTATAATCTATATACGGAACTCTCCAAACTGGAGAACGAGCAGCAATTGGCAGCCTTTGAGAAAGAGCTTGAAGATCGTTTTGGTCCTATCCCACGAGAAGTCTTTGAATTGTTCAATACCCTTCGTTTACAGTGGTTTGGCAAAACGATCGGATTCGAAAAAATAGCGTATAAAAAGCATACATTGAAAGGTTATTTTGTCAACAATCCAAAATCCAGCTACTTTGAATCAGACCAGTTTGGCCGCGTACTTTCCTTTGTACAAAGCCATCCAGAGATCAGCAACCTCAAAGAAGTCAAAGGCCAGCTACGTTTAGCGCTAAACAATGTGAATACTATTGGATATGCGTTGAGCCTTCTGAAAGAAATGTTGTAATATGTATTGATGCATCCGATATAAATAAAATCTACTCAATACGTAGATTTTATTTATATTTGATAGACAAGACAACCTTCTTCGGGGCTATTTGCACCAACAATGCTTTCAAACGAATTGAAGGTTCCTTACGATCAAAGATGCGACAAGTTCGTGTTATGGAGACTTAAGGCAATACAAAGCATCAATCAACATTATTAGTATGGCAACCAATACCGAAACGATACTCGTCCATGAGGGACAGCAATTCAACCAGACATCTGCAGTAACTACTCCAATCTATCAGACATCCACCTACATTGCAGATCCTGACCCTACGGAATACATCAAAGCTGCTACCGAACCGAAACACCCTTATTTTTATCATCGTCATGGCAACCCGACGAATAGCCAAGTAGCCTCCATCCTCGCAAAATTGGAAAAAACGGAGGATGCACTGGTATTTGCAACAGGTATGGCAGCTATTAGTACCGCCATATTAGCCATCGTCAAATCGGGGGATCATATTGTCGCCCAACATGCACATTATTCAGGTACAGCTATTTTCTTTAAGGAATTCTTAACGGATTATGGCATCACAGTTACAGCTGTGGATCAAACAGATATTGCAGCGTTTGGAGAAGCTATTCAGACAAATACCAAGCTGATTTATATAGAGACTCCATCGAATCCTAATCTCCATATCACCGACCTAAAAGCGATCGGAGAACTCGCCAAACAGCATGGGATTCAGAGTATGGTCGATAACACCTTTGCCTCCCCTATCAACCAAACACCGACAGATTTTGGAATTGACGTCGTTGTCCACAGCGCCACGAAATATTTAGGCGGACATAGTGATCTCACTGCTGGTGTCGTCTGCGGTACGCGGGACTATATTGCCCGTGTATGGAAGCGATCGGTCGCTTTGGGGGCATCACTTGCACCGCTTGACTCCTGGTTATTGTTACGCGGATTGAAAACGTTAAGTCTACGTGTGAAACAGATTAATGCAAATGCCATTCAGCTGGCCGAATTTTTGGACCAGCACCCAAAAATTAAGAAGGTCAGTTACCCCGGGTTACCCAATCATCCCCAACATGAGCTCGCAGCCCAACAAATGAGCGGGTTTTCGGGTATGCTTTGTATGGAGCTGAACGGTAAAGATGAAGAAGAAGCTTTTTCAAATGCGCAGACATTCATCAATGGTCTCCATATATTTATCAACGCGGCCAGTCTAGGTGGCGTGGAGTCTCTTATTGTGCATCCAGCCAGCATGTGGGGTGGTCATCATACGAAGGAACAGAAAGAAGCTTCGGGAATTACGCAGGGCATGTTGCGCATCTCTGTTGGAATCGAACATATCGATGATTTAATTGCCGATTTAAAACAGGCTTTAGATCAAATTAACTAACACTTATGTGCTAAGTCTTTATCAAAAAGGGCAAAAAATAAGGGGAATAGCACGTTAATGTTATTCCCCTTACTGTACCTATTTTTTATTAAAGTACCCGTGTACCGTCGGCAATCCTGACCTGAATGACCGAAAGTTCTTTATCAAATTTCTGTTTGTATTCTTTTTCGAGTGTTGGCAAAATTGAAGGTAATACACCTTCTTTGACGATATTGATCGTACAACCACCGAAACCACCACCCATCATTCGGGCACCGATCACCTCAGGAAACTGCTTGACATAATCTACCAAATAATCCAATTCCGGACAGCTGACTTCATATACCTTGCTCAACCCCTCATGGCTTTGAAAAATATACTGTCCCAACTGAACAACATCGCCCGAACGCAGTGCATCGCAAGATTTCTCTACACGCTCATTCTCACGGACAACAAAGCTTGCCTTAGCGTAAATGTCAGCATCCTTGTCCTTAACCAATTCATCGAGCATCTCGACGGTTACATCACGCAAATTCTTAACCGTTGGATATTTTTCCCGCACCCAGGCAGAAGCTTGCTCACACTGTTCACGACGTGTATTGTAAGCTGTAGAAGCTAATGAGTGTTTTACGTTTGTATTCAATAATACAACTTCATAACCTTTAAGATCAAGTGGAACATACTCGAAACCCAATGTACGGCAATCCAACTTGATAACATTTTTTTCTTTCCCAAAGGCCGATGCAAACTGATCCATGATACCACACATCACACCAGCATACGTATGTTCAGCTTTTTGGGCTATCTGTGGAATATCCAGTTGCTCGACCTGCAGATCAAACAATTCACTAAGTGCCAGCGTCACCGCACATTCAACAGCAGCTGATGATGATAATCCGGCCCCAAGCGGTACATCACCATCGATATAAAGGTTAAATCCACCTAAAGCTGCCCCACGTTTCTGATACTGATCGACTACACCGAGAATATAGTTTGGCCAATGTTTTTCTGAAATAGCGATCTCCGCTAATTTCACCTCGTGGCGTTCCTGATAATCTTCTGCATACAATACGATCGTATCATCCGAACGCTTGCTTACAGCAACATAAATTGCTTTATCAATCGCTGCAGGCAATACAAAACCATCATTGTAATCTGTATGTTCGCCGATAATATTAATGCGTCCGGGGGAAGAAACCACAAGCGGTTCTTCTTGATAGTGTTCTTTAAATTTATTTACAATTGTATCTTTTGTTATCATCTTATTTAGCTTTATAATGTACTGTCGAACAATTTCGCAACTGTTCTGCGGCAACTTCCGGTGTGATATCACGTTGTGGATTTGCTAGCATTTCATAACCAACCATAAACTTTTTTACGGTAGCAGAACGTAACAGTGGTGGATAGAAGTGCATATGCCAATGCCACTCCGGGTGGTCACCATCATTTACTGGCGCCTGATGCATTCCTGCAGAATAGGGGAAGGATGTTTTGAAGAGATTGTCGTAACGCGTTGTCAATAGCTTGAGTATGGCGGCAAAATCCGTCTTTTCTTTTTCGTCAAACCCTGCAATGTTTTGGATAGATCGTTTGCTGACAATCATTGTTTCATAAGGCCAAGCAGCCCAGAAAGGCACTAAAGACACAAAAGAATCGTTCTCGTCTATAATTCGTTCTTCCTTTCTTAGTTCGGCTTTCACATAATCTGACAGGATGGTGCGCTGGTATTTATCGAAATAGTTCTGTTGCTGAACACATTCTTTTTGAATTTCTACAGGCAAATGGTTTTGTGACCAGATCTGTCCATGTGGATGCGGGTTACTACAGCCCATAATTGCACCTTTATTCTCAAAAATCTGGATGTATTTGATCCATTCAACCTTGGATAGTTCTACAAACTCTTTTTGCCAAAGATCAACCACAGCCTTTATAGCTACCTGATCCATTTCTGGAAGCGTAAGATCGTGACGTGGGGTGAATGCAATGACTTTACAGATTCCTCTTTCAGTCTCTGCGACAAACAGTTCGTCCTCATTAAATTCTTGCTGGCTTGTATCTTTTAATAAAGCTGAAAAATCGTTCACGAAAACGAAGCTTTCTTTATAATCCGGGTTAACGTCACCGTCAGCCCGCTTATTGGTCGGGCATAAATAGCATTGCGGATCATATTCCGGTCTGTTATCTCCAGGAAGCTCCTCTACTTGCCCTTGCCAAGGTCTTTTACTACGATGCGGAGAGACAAGTACTTTTTCCCCGGTAAGAATATTCACACGTGTGTGGGGAGAGTCCCCAAAGTTTAAAGTTGATTGCATGTCTTGTATAACTGGTGTACAGAATACACAATAATAGCTATATTAACTCAAAAGTCAAAGGGGATTTTTTATGCATTAAACTTTGGGTCCTGTGCTTTTAACAATTCGAATATGGTAATTTCGGGCAGAATTCCAACACGCCCCGGATAACCTAAAAAGCCATAGCCAACATTGACATATAATCGTTTATTCTGCTGTTCGCGATACAGTCCTGCCCATTCTTTATAGATATATTGTACTGGACTCCATTGCAGCATCTCTGACCTTACACCAAATTGCATACCGTGTGTATGTCCTGCAAACATCACATCTACATCTGTATCCAGTACCTGAGCACGCCAGTGAGAAGGATCGTGAGACAGCAGTAATTTAACGGGCTGCTCTTCGGTCCCCATTAAAGCCTTCTTGATATCGCCATGTTTCGGAAAACGACCTGTCCCCCAATTCTGAACACCGACAATACAAAGTTCTTCACCATCGACCTTGATCTTGCGATTTTCATCCATCAAAAGATCCCAACCCATCACTTTATGAACATCGATAACATCCTGGAGGTTCTTGCGTTTTGCAGGAGAATCTTCCTTCCCATAATAATAATCGCCATAGTCATGGTTACCCAGCGTAGAGAATACACCTAAGTCGGATTTCACACGGGCAAAAATATCCTGATAATCGCGCATTTCAGAAGCCTGAGCATTCACGATATCACCTGTAAAGAAAGTCACATCGGCTTTTTCCTTTAAAAGCATATCAATACCACCCGTGACGGCTTTCTTATTATAGAACGAGCCAGAATGCACATCGGAGATCTGTGCAATGGTCATTCCGTGGAATGCTTTGGGTAAATTGGGTAAATACAATGGAACTCTTCTGACACGATAGTCGTAAGCTCCTGAAATAATACCCCAGCTCAATGGTATCAAGGGTGAGGCACCCACTAGAATACCAGCTTTGGTCAAAAACTCGGATCGGCTAATACCTTTCACTGGATTTTCCGGTAAAGGGTCGCCAGCATCTTCGACTAAATCCTCAACAGATCTCTTTTTTGCGAACAGACGCTTCAACCATACACCACCACGTCTGATATCATCAATCAACAAAATCAAAAAGAAAAATATCTTTGATGCGGCAGTCAGAAAGAAAGCGACCAAGATAACCGACCGAACAATCAGCGGAATATTAAATTGCGCGGAGATAAAAACGCCTAATAGCAGTAAAACAGAATAAGACCACCATAGAATGGAAAATACTTTTGTTTTGGGAAATTTGATCTTTGTTGCGCGGAGCGCAAAGAAAATATAAAAATCTAATATGAGTAATACACAAGCATTTACGAACAACATCTTTTACCTATTTTAATTCTTGGCATTAAGCGCCAATTGTTTTAAAGATTCGATCCATTTGGGATCATCATTAAGACTCTCTACCAAACACACTTCCTCCCCACCTAAATGTTTAAATTCATTAGCATATTCCACGCCAATTTCATCAATGGTCTCGATACAATCCGCCACAAAAGCAGGACTGAAAATTAATAACTTCTTATAACCTTTCGCGGCAAGGTCGTGCAACAAATCGGAAGTATAGGGCTGTATCCAGGGTTCTTTACCTAGACGGGATTGAAAGCAGAGCGAATATTGTTCTTTTTTTAATCCGAGCTTGGCAGCTATCGTCCGTGTTGTCGCATAACATTGAGAGAGATAACAGTATGAATTCGCTGTCGTTTTACAGGAATCACAACCTGATTCAGGACATTTAAGCTGACCTGTAGGATCTACTTTTCCAAGCTGCCGCACAGGAAGTCCGTGATAGCTAAAGACAAAATGATCAAAACTTTCCAAATCGTGCCTGCGGGCATGATCCGCATAAGTTTCTGCCATTAAATCATCTGTACAGAAATTGCTTACGAAACTAATCTCCGGGAGGTAATTCCATTTGCGAATTAGCTCCATGACACGATCAATGACCGAGCCCGATGTAGCTGAAGCGTACTGTGGAAATAAAGGAATTACACGAATGGACTCCAAAAATAGGCCTTCCATATTTTTCAATGCAGCCTCAATTGACGGGTTTTGGTAACGCATCGCTAATTCAACATGGTATTCTTCCCCCAATGCTTCCTGTAACAGGTCGCGTTGCAAAATACTGTAGTGCATCAAAGGTGATCCCGTTTCTTTATCCCAGATCGTTTCGTATACTTTGGCAGATTTGGGAGCACGTGTACGTGCAATGATTCCCTTAACCAATAAGGTTCGTTGAAAATAAGGAATATCAATGACTCGCGGATCCATTAGGAACTCCGTTAAATATCTTTTTACATCTGGAGTAGTGGGACTATCAGGTGTACCCAATTGTACTAAAAGAATTCCTTTTTTGCCTTTATTGCTCATAGCTTACAAAGCTACGCAAAAAAGAATGCACTCCGGATCTAAACCGTGGAATTATGAAATATCTGTGACGGGTAATTGCGCCTATAACGCTTCTAAACTTGCTTTTACGTCGCGCATTAACCACATTGGCGTTGAAGTAGCGCCGCAGATACCAATACGATCGTTTTCAGCAAAGACCGATGCATCTAATTCAGCGGGATCAGAAATAAAATAACTAGCGGGATTGGCATTTTGACAAACTTCAAACAGCACCTTTCCATTGGAGGATTTCTTGCCCGATACAAAAACGATTTTATCGTATTGTCTGGCAAAAGCGCCAAGATCTTCGTATCGATTGGAAACTTGTCGACAAATGGTATCATTAGCTTTCACTTCATACCCCCGCTTGATCAATTCATCTTTGATGGCATAAAATTTATCCACGCTTTTTGTTGTCTGGCTGTATAGGGTAAATGAGGCCGGCAATTCGACTTGATCCAATTCGGAAATATCCTGAAAAACTAAGGCTTCATTATTTGTCTGCCCCTGCAAACCGATCACTTCAGCATGTCCGTGCTTCCCAAAGATTAAAATTTTCTCCTCTTGGTCGAACGACGTTTTTATACGGTTTTGCAGTTTAAGCACTACAGGACACGAAGCATCTATCAAGGTAATGTTATTTTCCAAAGCAACACGATAAGTCTCGGGGGCTTCACCGTGGGCACGGATCAACACCTTTTCATTGCTCAAGGTCGGCAGTACGGCATGATCAATAATCCGTAGGCCTTTTGCTTTCAATCGAGCAACTTCCTCATCATTATGAACGATATCTCCCAAACAATAAAGATACCCCTCTTCCTCCAAAATCTCCTCCGCCATATCAATAGCGTATACCACTCCAAAGCAAAAGCCTGAATCTTTATCGATGTCTACTGTTAGATTTAATGCCATAATAACACAAAGTTACATATTCGCATTGAACTTAGATCAATTGTTTTTTTACTTTTCTTGAAATGGTCAGGTTCACCGGCTTTGTTACATTATCACCCAAAAGATATGGTTGCAGAACATGAAGGAATACCAGTTGCCTTACACCTAGAGATTCGGGGCAGCATGCAAGAATTTCACGGTTAAGGAGATATTAAGTTATTAAGTTTATCAAGAATTGTGTCTATATGAAGCGTAATGATATTGCATATGAAAAGCAATTTATCTAATTTTGCAAAAAAATTAAAATAATGGCAACTAACAGAACATTTACGATGATCAAACCTGACGCTGTAGCGAACGGTCACATCGGTGCAATCTTAAACGATATTATTGCTGGTGGTTTTAAAATCATTGCAATGAAATACATTCAACTTTCTAAAGAAACAGCCGGTGCATTCTATGCAGTACACAAAGAGCGTCCTTTCTACGGTGAGTTGGTCGAATTTATGACTTCAGGTCCTATCGTTGCTGCAATCTTAGAAAAAGATAATGCTGTTGAAGATTTCCGTACGTTGATCGGTGCTACTAACCCTGCTGATGCGGCTGAAGGTACGATCCGTAACAAATACGCAAAATCAATCGATGCAAATGCTATCCATGGATCGGATTCAGATGAGAATGCTGCTATCGAAGGAAACTTCTTCTTCTCTCAATTTGAAAGATTCTAGTCGTTAGAAACACCATAAAAAAAGCGCTTTACAAATTGTAAAGCGCTTTTTTTATGTATTACCTCCTTCTCTCGAGTAAAATAGAACCTTCAGCCGGTTCACCGAACTGCGAACCCTAATGAGTATACGAAGGAGTCTGTTAAAAGTTTCTTTTACCGAGATACTCATCCTCCTTGGCGGTCATCTTGGCTTTATCTGCCGGTTTTTTATCGGGATAACCGCACAGGTGCATGACACCATGAATAATAACCCGATGAAGCTCGTCACGCACATCAACCTTAAATTTTTCGGCATTCTCCTGAATACGTTCCACACTGATAAAAATATCGCCGGCGATGGTGTCATCATCTTCGGAGGAATCAAAAGTAACGATATCCGTATAGGTGTCGTGATTTAAATATTGCTTATTGATTTCAAGTAAGTAAGCATCCGAGCAAAGGATAAAGCTCAATTCGCCTACACGTTTAAATCCTTCGCCTTTGATGGCATCAGCAATCCATTGACGGATTTTCCCCTTTTCTTTTAATTTGAAATCCGTATCCTCAGTAAAAAATAATATGCTCTTCATCCTTCTATTTTTTATTCATTCTTGTTTGACGTATTAGTCGTTGTGTATCTAAAAATTACGGCTATCCATGTAGCTTTGCAAAATGATCGTTGCAGACACAGTATCAATCAATCCCTTTTGTTGGCGATCCTTTTTCTTTTTTCCGCTTTGTGCAATCGCTGCCGAAGCCATTTTAGACGTAAAACGCTCATCAATCTCTGCCACAGCAATTGCAGGATAAGTCTTTTTCAGCTTCCGAACAAAACCGACAACATGCTGCGCCGATTCAGAGTCAGTCCCGTCTAGCTGCCGTGGCTTTCCGACAACAAAAGTTTCCACCTGTTCAGTCTGTAAATAATCGGCTAAGTATGTCCAGATATCCTGTGGGTGTACCGTCGTCAATGCCGTCGCAATAATTTGCATGGGATCGGTCACCGCAACCCCTATTCGTTTTGTACCGTAATCAAATGCCATCAATCTCATGGAGATGCTTTTTTTACAAAAGTACAATTTAGATATGAGTATTGAGAGATATATGCATGAAGTTCCATTTATACTCTAGGATAATCCGGATTAAATTACGTACACTAAAATAGCGGTCTCTTGTATGCTCTTTAGTTTTACTTTTACTTAGGGTTAGTTTAGGGTTTAGTTAGGGTTAGTTTAGGTATAGTATAGGTAAGACCTAAGTAAACCCTAACTAAAATCTAACTTATAGCTATATAAAATCTAAGGTAATGTCGAAGTATATAGATCTTTGCTATACCAGTATATACCTGATCAAATCCCAATGACTATTTTAGTCCTGGAGACATTGATCTTGAGAGTGAAATTGGCTTACTGAGAAAATGAATACAGCTATTGCATGGAAATGGATCGTTGAATACGTCAAATTTCAACTCTTTAAGATTGGGTACAACGGTGCTAAACAATGAAAAACAACGTTTTGAATAATCGAAATCAAGTAATAACTTTGATTGTCGATTTTGCTACGACAAACGATCTTGATTTTTGAAACTATAATCTCTTCCTTTACACTTTGTCACAGTCTAATGTTGGCAAGAAGCGGCACATTATTAAATCATAAAAATCGGACAGAAAGATATTTAACAAATGAAAAAAACACTTGTCGCCAGTTTCCTGTTGGCCTTATGCTTGAACACGCATGCACAAACTAAATACGAGCAACAAATTACCACTCTTCGTGAAGAAAAAGCCGCTGAATTGGCGAAAGAACAATATGGCCCATTGAAATCAGATCAAGTGGCATTTTTGGATTACTTTCCAGTAGACGCAAGTTATAAAGTCAAAGCAAAAATTGAAATTTTGTTTGATGAACCCGTGTTCCGTATGCCGACCTACGACGGCACAAGCAATGAATACAAAAGATACGGAATCATAACATTTATCCTTCAAGGTAAAGAACGTGTACTGAATGTCTACCAAAGCGTCGCATTATTTCAAAATCCTGCATACAAAAAACATTTATTTTTGCCATTTTTAGATTTAACAAATGGCCAGGAAAGTTATAGTGGTGGCCGATATATTGATCTATCCACAGACGATATAAAAGGGGACAACGTTGAGATAGATTTTAACAAAGCATATAACCCCTATTGCGCTTATAGTAACGGTTACCGTTGTCCGGTTCCCCCAGTTGAAAACAATTTAGAAACAAAAATTATGGCAGGAGAAAAAGCATTTCATAAGCCAAAAAACGAAAGGCCAGTCAATCTTAATTCGGGTCAGGAGTTCAGTGCTGCCGACAAGAAAATCATTTCATCTGGCGGTGAAAATGCAATTCTTCGGGTATTGCAGACAACGGACGAAAAAGATCTGAAAGTTTTAAAAGCGACAAGCAGTGATGTCAAATACAACGACCCATTGATTGAATCACTTTCCAAAAGAATGTTTGCGACGGTACGTGATCCCAATCATCCCGGTGTAGGCATCGCAGCGCCACAAATCGGTATAAATAAAAATCTAATCTGGGTACAGCGATTTGACAAACCAGATCAACCATTTGAATTTTATGTAAATCCTAAAATCTTATGGCGCTCCAAACTGAAACGTAAAGGTGCCGAAGGCTGTCTTTCTATCCCTAATCGCAAAGAGGATGTATTACGGAGTTATGCGATCCGCCTGCAATACATCAATAAAGAAGGTAAAGTTATCGAAGAGAATATCGAGGGTTTTACTGCTGTTATTTTTCAGCACGAAACAGATCATCTTTTCGGCATTCTATTTCCAGATCGACTGGAAGAGCAAAGCAAAGAAGCCTATGCACCGTTGAATGACAAGATTGAGTTCTCAATTCAGCCTACAACATTGACGCCATAATTGCAAGCCCCGGCATCAAAGACCAAATCATACGTATATAAATTGTGATTTGCTGATGGGACAAAAAGAGCCCCCATGAACGAATTCGTGGGGGCTCAATATTTATTATGGAATCTACTTGAGTTAGATCAATCCTTTTTCGGCCAATAACTCCGCTACCTGAACTGCGTTTGTTGCAGCCCCCTTACGTAAGTTATCTGCTACTACCCACATGTTAAGGGTATTTGGCTGAGATTCATCACGACGGATACGTCCTACAAAAACCTCATCTCTACCGTGTGCATCCTTTGGCATTGGATATTGTAGTGACGCAGGATCGTCAACAACAATACAGCCACTTTGTGCTGCTAAAGCTGCACGTACATCATTCAAATCAAAGTCATTTTCAAATTCGATATTCAATGACTCAGAGTGTCCGCCCATAACAGGAATACGCACTGTCGTTGCAGTTACTTTAATAGAATCATCACGCATGATTTTATTTGTTTCCAAAATCATTTTCATCTCCTCTTTTGTGTATCCATTTTCTTGGAAAACATCAATATGAGGAATAACGTTCAAATCAATCTGATAAGGATAAGCTTTTTCACCATCTTTTCCGGCACGTTCATCCATCAATTGGTTAACGGCCTTAACACCAGTACCTGTTACAGATTGGTAGGTAGAAACTACAACACGCTTGATTTTATATTTATCATGTAATGGTTTTAAAGCCACCACCATTTGTATCGTTGAACAATTCGGGTTTGCAATAATCTTATCTTCAGCAGATAACACATCGCCATTTACTTCTGGGACAACCAATTTTTTCGTTGGGTCCATACGCCATGCCGAAGAATTGTCGATCACTGTAATTCCAGCTTCAGCAAATTTAGGGGCGAATTCTTTCGAGGTATCACCGCCAGCAGAAAATAACGCAACATCAGGTTTCAAAGCAATAGCCTCAGATGGTGTAACCACCTTATACTTCTTTCCCTTGAATTCAATTTCCTTACCCTTGCTACGCTCTGAAGCTACTGGAATTAATTCTGTTACTGGGAAATTTCGCGCCGCCAACACGGTTAGCATCTCAGTACCTACAAGGCCTGTTGCGCCGACTACTGCCACTTTCATTTTTGTCTGTGTTTAAATTGTGTATATAAAATTTGTTATTTGATTTTGTTTTTAGTTGATTCTCGAAGAATGAATTCTTCAAATTTAAAAAATATTCCCCAATTCCACTATTAAAATAACAAAATATTACTCCCTCTGCTAAAAATGTCACAACATTTAGAATTTTTCGTCAATAATTACTAAAAAAGGAATCGCCGCATCTTATAGCTGTTGCTAAAAATTAGGATTAAGGCAATTCAAAAAAAATAAAAATTTTCACTGCTTATTCAAAAAAAAAGAACAAACGATTGAAACAGTTTAAAATCTCATAAAAACAGCCCCAAGAGTCTATAAATTAACATTTTTTCCTTGCTCTCTTCAAGACGGCAAAGTTGTTAGATACTGAAAAGCCTTTATATTTGCATCATAAACCGCCATGGTTGAAATTTCATTTTTCATTACACGATGAAACGTAAATTATGTGAGGCTAAATCCTATCCTATCGATGGGAAGAAACGAGCGAAGCGATTCATTTATATGCTTGAGCATGGACACTCCATATAATGAAAGCAGGAGCTTCATAAAATAAAACTTACAAATGAAAGAAAGCATTATTATCATTGGTGCAAATGGCCAAATCGGCACAGAATTAGCTATCGCCTTGCGCAAAAAATTTGGTGCAGAGAATGTTGTAACCACTGACATTAGAGAACCACAGATTAAAAGCCCTGACGAAAATTTCGAAATCGCTAATGTTCTTGACAAAAATGGACTTGAGACATTATTTCAACAATATAAACCTACTCAAGTATACCTACTGGCTGCCATGCTTTCGGCTACCGGTGAAAAATATCCTGAAAAGGCCTGGGAATTGAATATGAATGGTCTGTTGAATGTTCTTGACCTGGCTGTTAACTATAAAGTTTCAAAGATATTTTGGCCAAGCTCAATCGCTGTTTTTGGGCCTCACTCCCCAAAAACTAATACCGAGCAATATTGCGTAATGGATCCAAACACCATTTATGGTATCAGCAAACTTGCAGGTGAGCGTCTTATCGAATGGTATCAAGAACATCGTGGTCTGGATATTCGCAGTGTCCGTTACCCTGGTATCATCTCCTGGAAAACGGAACCAGGAGGCGGAACGACGGATTATGCTGTCGATATTTTTTATGAAGCATTGAAAACCGGGACTTACGCCTGCTTCTTATCTGAAAACACGGCCTTACCAATGCTGTACATGGAGGATGCCATCCGTGGCACACTTGAACTAATGGATGCACCTAAAGAAAGTTTAAGCATTCGCCACAGTTATAACCTTGGCGGTATTACATTTACTCCGAAAGAACTTGCACAAGAAATTAAAAAAATTCTTCCTAATTTTGCAATCTCTTACATCGAGAACGATCCGAGACAACAGATTGCCGATTCATGGCCTGCTAGTCTAGATGATTCTTATGCAAGAAAAGACTGGAACTGGACGCCAGAATTTGACATCCAGAAGATGACAGTCGACATGATTGAAAATCTTAAAAACAAAATATAACAATGGGAAGAGCTTTCGAATTCAGAAAAGAGCGGAAATTCAAACGCTGGGCCAAAATGGCCGTTCAATTTACACGTTTAGGTAAAGAAATCGCCATGGCGGTTAAAGAAAGCGGCCCTCACCCTGAAACTAACTCGAGACTTCGTACAGCAATACACAATGCCAAGGCAGTAAATATGCCTAAGGATCGTATTGAAGCCGCCATCAAACGTGCTTCAGAAAAAGATTCAAAAGGTTACGAAGAATATGTATACGAAGGCTATGGTCCTCATGGTGTCCCTGTTTTAATTGAAACAGCAACGGATAACACCAACCGCACAGTAGGAAATATCCGCAGCTATTTTACAAAAGCTGGTGGTTCATTGGGCAAAACAGGATCATTGGATTTTATTTTCAACCGCAAGTCCATTTTCCGTTTTGCTGCGACAGATGAACTGGACCTAGAAGAGCTTGAATTAGAGTTGATCGATGGGGGCTTAGAAGAATTATACGTGGAATCTGATGAAGAGGGCAATGATGTTGCTGTCGTTCAAACTTCTTTTGAAGACTTTGGTAATATGCAAAAATTACTGGAAGAAAAAGGAATTGAAGTAACATCTGCAAAATTGGAACGTATTGCTTTATCGCATTCAGATATTACGGAAGAACAAGCTGCTGATGTACTGAAGATGATCGATAAAATCGAAGAAGATGACGATGTTCAAGCAGTTTACCATAACATGGCTTAAGCTATTGAATTTATCAAATAATAAAAAAGAGCGCTAGTCGCTCTTTTTTATTTAACACGCCGCGCAGCGCCGTCAGAAAAATTACTACATTTGTAATAGACTAAATCAAACTCATATCAGAATGACTTTTGAAGAATTTTTCATAAAAAAGAAAATTGATTTGAAAGCTTTAAAAGCTGCAGATGGACCTTTATTTGAAGAGTTCAAAGCACATTATTCTGCTATGGGAGAAAAGAGTTTTGACCACAGCAAAAAGTTTTGGTTCAATAAGCTTCGAAAAAGCTTCCATCTGAAAGAGGAAGAAACTCCAGCCGCAAAACCTGCAGTAAAACAAGCGGTCATTGATACGCCAACCGATACTTCCGGTGCTGAGGCGACAAAACCAGCAGGCTTTAAACCACGATTCAAAGCTGCAATTACACCTGCAGTGGATGAGGCTAAAACCACCGAAGCACCTGATTCTGCTAAAAATGAGACTGACTCTGCTCCTACAGGATTTAAGCCGAGATTCAAAGCGGGAATCACTAAAGCTCCTGACACAGCAGCAACTACTCCTGCATCCGAAGAAGCGACTGACGAAACTACTCCATCGGCGCCAAAACCAACAGGATTTAAGCCGAGGTTTAAAGCCGGAGTCACTAAAACTCCTGACGCAGCAGCAACTACTCCTGCATCCGAAGAAGCGACTGACGAAACTGCTCCATCGGCGCCAAAACCAACAGGATTTAAGCCACGATTCAAAGCGGGAATCACTAAAGCTCCTGACACAGCAGCAAGTACTCCCGCATCCGAAGAAGCGACTGACGAAACTACTCCATCGGCGCCAAAACCAACAGGATTTAAGCCACGATTCAAAGCCGGAGTCACTAAAGCTCCTGACGCAGCAGCAACTACTCCTGCATCCGAAGAAGTGACTGACGAAACTACTCCATCAGCGCCAAAACCAACAGGCTTCAAACCACGGTTTAAAGCAGGTGTGACGAAAACAGAAACTTCCGAACAAGCACCGCAAGCCGCACCAATAGAGAAAATCAGTTCAGAAACAACCATAAACACTGAACCAGAAAACAACAATTCGGATACCCAAGAACCTGTTGCGAACAAACCAACAGGCTTCAAACCACGGTTTAAAGCAGGTGTGACGAAAACAGAAACTTCCGAACAAGTGCCGCAGGCCGCACCAATAGAGAAAATCAGTTCAGAAACAACCATAAACACTGAACCAGAAAACAACAATTCGGATACCCAAGAATCTGTTGCCAACAAACCAACAGGCTTCAAACCACGGTTTAAAGCAGGTGTGACGAAAACAGAAACTTCCGAACAAGCGCCGCAGGCCGCACCAATAGAGAAAATCAGTTCAGAAACAACTATAAACGCTGAACCAGAAAATAACAATTCGGATCCCCAAGAACCTGTTACCAACAAACCAACAGGCTTCAGACCACGGTTTAAAGCAGGTGTGACGAAAACAGAAACTTCCGAACAAGTGCCGCAGGCCGCACCAATAGAGGAAATCAGTTCAGAAACAACCATAAACACTGAACCAGAAAACAACAATTCGGATACCCAAGAACCTGTTGCCAACAAACCAACAGGCTTCAAACCACGGTTTAAAGCAGGTGTGACGAAAACAGAAACTTCCGAACAAGTGCCGCAGGCCGCACCAATAGAGAAAATCAGTTCAGAAACAACTATAAACGCTGAACCAGAAAATAACAATTCGGATCCCCAAGAACCTGTTACCAACAAACCAACAGGCTTCAGACCACGGTTCAAGGCGGGCATCACAAAAATTGATAAAAAGGAAGAATAATTTTCACTACATTTAGACTGATTTTTTTCAATTAATTTTAAATTCCGATTAAAAACCACAAGCCAATGTTAAAGGAAGAAAGACAAGCATTCATTATACATCAGATTAACCTACATAACAAAGTTTTATCTTCTGATCTAAGTGTTCAGCTGAATGTATCTGAAGATACAATTAGACGCGACTTAAATGAACTCGCCGAGAACGGTAAAGTGTTAAAAGTTTATGGTGGGGCATTATCAAAATCTTTTCAATTCCCCTTCCAGGATGGGAACGTGTATGCCAAAGAGGCAAAAAAAGAAATTGCCAAGAAAGCAAGCACTTTAATCTCAAACGGTATGACTGTTTTGGTCGGAGGTGGAACAACCTTAATTGAATTGGCAAGAACAATACCTGATCATCTGCAGTGTACATTTTTCACTATAAGTCCATTAGTTGCACTAGAATTGGCCGAAAAGCCAAATCTTGAAGTCATTTTAGTTGGCGGAAAACTTTCGCGTAACACAAACATTGTGTCTGGTGCCCAAGTAGCCAATGAATTGGCAGATCTTAAAGTCGATCTTTGTCTGTTGGGAACAAACTCGCTTTCGGTAGAAGATGGGGTGACGGACTCCGACTGGGAAGTGGTACAAATCAAACGTGCAATGATTAAATGCTCAAAAAAAGTAGCTATTCTGAGTATTGCGGAAAAACTTAATTCAGTTCAAAAAATGAAAGTCGTACCGTTACGTGATATCTCATATTTGATTACCGATGTCAATCCAACTGATGTTTCCCTAAAAGAATTTGCGAATACAATTGCAATACTTTAATATTGCCGCTCATTTAATTTAGCATGTCATCGCAAACGAAAAATGACTCTTTAAAATCAAAAACAACAAAAGGACTGCTATGGGGTGGTATGGCCAGTATCATCCAGCAGTTTTTGGGCTTTGGGTTCGGCATCCTACTAAACCGTAAGCTAACAGCTGAAGATTATGGTTTAGTAGCTATGATCACCATCTTTTCTGTCCTCGCTTCTGCTTTCCAAGAAAGTGGGTTTGTGTATGGGATTGTTAACAAAAAAGAAGTTGAACATAAAGATTATAACGCGGTATTCTGGACAAGCGTAGGAATTGGAACATTTATTTATATCGTTTTATTTTTTGCAGCTCCTCTTATCGCCTTATACTATAATCAACCAGTACTTGTAGAGCTAAGCAGATTTACCTTTTTATCCTTTTGGTTAGGCAGCTTTGGCATTGCACACAACGCTTACCTGTTCCGGAATTTAAAAATCAAAGAAAGAGTCATCACAGGCACGTTTGCTCTGATTGCATCCAATATAGTCGGAGTTTATTTAGCTTATAAGGACTATGCCTATTGGGCATATGCGATCCAAATTGTCTCCTATAGTGGTTTCAATATGCTCGGATTCTGGTATTTTTCCAAATTCAGGCCTACTTTCCAGTTCGATTTTAAACCTATTCGTGACATTTTAGGATTTAGCAGTAAAATACTAGTCACCAATATTTTTATCAACATCAACAAAAATATATATGCAGCAATCTTAGGCCGGCATTATACCGCTGAAGAGCTGGGATATACCGTGAATCCTAATCGTTGGAGCATCATGGCCCAAAATATATTGACGAATATGGTCAATAATGTGACTCAACCGATTTTAAAGGAAATAGAAGACGATAAGGATAGGCAAGTTCGGGTTTTTCGCAAACTGATTTCCTTTACAGCCTTTTTAGCCTTTCCAATGTTATTTGGCTTAACCACGGTAGCGCAGGATTTCATTACCATTGCAATCACCGATAAATGGGCACAAAGCGCCATATTTCTCCAAATATTTTGTATTGGAGCCGCATTCGACTCAGTTAGCAATGTTTTTTCCAACTTAATTATTAGCAAAGGAAAGCCCGAAGTCTACATGAGGAATATCATTGTTTTTGGTCTGCTCCAAATCGCTATTCTTTTCTTTGGCAAATCACTAGGCTTAGAACTACTCATAGGATTAACTTCGGCTTTAAATGCCCTCTGGATATTCGTTTGGTACATATCAGCCAAACCTTATATGAACTATTCATTTCGTTATCTTCTAACAGATATTTTTGCTTATGCGCTATTGGCAGCTATAAGTTGCTTATCAGCCCATTATGCCACCGCAGCTATCGCTAATCTCTATCTTCGGTTTGCAAGTACAATTGGAGTGGCTATATGCGCATATATCATTGTCAATAGAATCTTTAAACCCAGCATTTTGTTGGAATTATTCCACTATTTCCTAACAGTTATCCGAAAAAAATAGATGGCCAGGATTCTCACCATAATCGTCTCTTATAATTTTGAGCCTTGGATCCACAAGTGCTTACCCAGCCTTTTGGAATCGAGTTATCCAACAGATATTTTAGTTGTCGACAACAATTCGGGAGACAATACTACACAGATCATAAAAGAAACATATCCGACAGTAAGACTAATAGAAAGTTCCGAAAATTTGGGTTTTGGAAAGGCCAACAACATCGGACTTGACATCGTTTTGAAGGAAGAATATGATTATGCTTTTTTGGTCAACCAGGATGCCTGGCTGGATCGGGACTGTATTGCCAATTTAATGAAAGTTAACGCGGAAAATATCGGAATTATCTCACCGATTCACTACGATGGAACCGAAACAACACTGGACCATGGTTTTGCTGTATATACCAAACAGGCCCGTACCGAAGATTCCTATCGGATTTGTTCATTCGTAAATGCTGCATTCTGGTTTATGCCCAATCCTGTCATCCGAAAAGTAGGCGGTTTCGCGCCGATCTTTTTTCATTATGGGGAAGACAAGGACTATGCTAACCGCATCAACTACTATGGTTTAAACATTGTTCTGGCCGAAGAAGCCAAGGCCTATCACGATAGGCAGCAGCGCAAAACAGACCGCAAAGCTTTTCTGAAAAGCGAATTTGTCTATCATCTGACTGAATATTGCAATATCAATTATACTTTTGTAAAAGCTTTTACGATGGCGGTACTGGCAAGTTTAAAAAAAATGTGCTCTTCACTTTTGAAAGGCCATACTTTTGAAGCAAAAAGCTACTTCAGCATTGCCTTTAGACTGCTGGTTAAAACAAGCGCTGTTTATCGCACTCGACAAGCCAACAAAAAAGCATTCAACAAAATATTTTGACACATGAACAGTATTGCTCCAGTCATACTTTTTGTATATAATCGTCCCGATCATACGATAAGAACGCTTACAGCCTTAGAAAAAAATAAACAGGCAGACCAAACGACACTTTACATCTATTCGGACGCAGCGAAAAACGAAAACTCCATCGATGCAGTTGCCGAAGTCCGGAAAATTATCCATAAACCCTGGGACTTCAAGCAGGTTGTCATCGTAGAACGAGCGGAAAATTGGGGTCTCGCCGCCAATGTGATCGATGGTGTTACAAAAGTGGTCAATGAACATGGGAGGATTATTGTTTTAGAAGATGACCTGGAAACTTCTGCGTTTGCCCTGGATTATTTCAATCAAGCCCTCACGCATTATAAAGATGAAGATCAAGTCATGGAGATCAGTGGATACGGTTACCCATTGAAGGACTTAAATAAGCTGCCTGAAACATTCTTTTTCAGAGTTGCCAATAGCTGGGGCTGGGCAACCTGGGATCGTGCATGGAAACATTTTAATCCTAATATTGATGAACTCGTGTCAGACTTTACAGCAGAACAAATTCATCAATTTAGTATCGAAGGAAAAGAAAACTTCTGGAAACAAGTGCAGGAATTTAAGGCCGGAAAGATCAACTCTTGGGCGATACGCTGGTATGCTTCTGTATTCAAAAAAAATGGATTAGTTTTGTATCCAAGGAATTCGATGACACAGAATATTGGCAACGATGGTTCGGGTACACATACAGCTGCAGAAGCTACATATCAGGTTACACTAGCGGAAAATCCGGTAAGTTATTTTCCAGCGGAAATTTCGGAAAACAAACAAGCTTACGAAGCCATCAAGTATTTCTATGCACATCGGAAAGGATCTTTATTCAATCGTGGCATCCGATTCCTCAAAAAGAAAATTAACGAATTCAACAAATAAAGTATGTCTGCTCATCCTAAATTTTCGATTATAACTGTCGTTTACAACAATGTGCGTGACATAGAACACACCCTGAAATCTGTTGTCAATCAGAGCTATGATCATATAGAGTATATTGTCATTGATGGACAATCAACCGACGGAACATTAGAGATCATCCAAAAATACAAGGATAAAATCGCCGTCATCCTCTCCGAAAAGGATAAGGGGATCTATGATGCCATGAATAAAGGATTAGCATTAGCAACAGGTGATTATGTTCTTTTTCTAAATTCCGGAGATGAGATCTATGATCTCAACAGCATTGAGAACCTCGCCAAACTGAGCGATGATGCCGATATTCTTTACGGTGAAACTATCCTCGTAGATGACAATCGAAATATTATTGGTGAACGTAGGCATAAAGTTCCGGCTCATTTCGACTGGAAAAGCTTTCGCTATGGTATGAATATATGCCATCAGGCCATCTATATCAAGCGGGAAATTGCCGAGCCATACGATCTCAATTATAAACTATGTGCTGATATTGACTGGGTTATTCGTTGTGCCAAAAAGGCAAAAAAAACGGTCAATGCACAGCAATATGTTGCCCGGTATCTTGTGGGCGGGATGTCAAAACAAAGACATAAGGAATCCTTGAAAGAGCGCTTTGCTATTTTCAAACACTACTATGGGACCATTCCCAATGTATTCAATCATGGCATCATTGCGCTAAAAGCGGTTTGGTACCGTCTTAATTATGGAAAACCTCAAGACTAATGTTGAATCCTGAAATTTTAACCGAGCTTGTTACAGTCAAGATGCCCTTTGGCAAATATCAGGGCTACACTTTATGTAACCTTCCTGAGCCCTATCTTGTGTGGTATAACCAAAAAGGCTTTCCAAAGGGAAAGCTAGGCCAGCAGTTAGCGACACTCTATGAAATAAAGCTTAATGGCTTAGAATACCTGCTCGAACCTTTGAAGAAAAGGTGACGAAGGTCATTTTATTCCACTTATTATTTTTTGTAGCTTTGCACTAAATTTATTTTTAGCATTAAACGCCGTTTGCAGCGGTATCAATGAATATCATGACACAATATCAAACTTTGCTGTACTATTGTTACAGCCCTATCGAGGATGCCGAAAAATTTGCATCAGATCACTTAGAATTTTGTAAATCTCTGGACTTGGTTGGCCGTATCATTGTCGCTGATGAAGGTCTTAATGGAACTGTTTCGGGCACTGTAGAGGCTTGTAAAAGCTATATGGATGCCATTTATGCCGATGGTCGTTTCAATAAAACAGAGTTCAAAATTGACGCTGTAGATGAACCGTCATTCATTAAAATGCATTGCCGTTACAAAGCCGAAATCGTTCACTCTGGCTTGAGAGATCCAAAAGAAATTGACCCCAACCGTCAAACCGGTGTGCACCTTGAACCCAAAGATTTCTTAGCGATGAAAGATCAGGAGGATGTGGTTGTATTGGATGTACGCTCAAATTACGAGCACAATGTTGGTCATTTTAAAAATGCCGTTACTCTAGATATTGAAAATTTCCGCGAGTTCCCAGAGAAAATCAAAGAGCTTGAACAATATAAAGGAAAAAAAATATTGACGTACTGCACAGGCGGTATCAAATGTGAGAAAGCTTCTGCTCTTTTGTTAAAAGAAGGTTTCGAGGATGTATATCAGCTACATGGCGGAATTATCAAATACGGAAAAGAAGCTGGTGGCGAAGATTTTGAAGGTCAATGCTACGTCTTCGACAATCGTGTTACTGTCGATGTAAATTCTGTCAACCCATCCGTGGTATCAACTTGTTTTAACTGTGGCAAGCAAACCACCAAAATGATCAATTGCGCCAACCCAACTTGTAATGAACATTTCACGCAATGTGATGAGTGTGGTTGGGAGATGGATGGATGCTGTTCGCCAGCATGTAAAGAAAATCCCAATAAACGTGAATATGACGGTACAGGATATTATGTTAAGGTTCCTCAACCTGTCAATATTGATAAAATCAGCAAAAGAAAACATAAAAATTTTCCTCCGAAAGTATCGGTTGAAGATTAATAAGAATTGGACAAAAAGTATGAGGTCGGAAGTGTAGAACTTCCGACCTCATACTTTTTAGAATCTGTATCATCTCCGCTTAAGCTCATGCTCGCTTTTCCAAAACAAATAATAGCTTAACACAGCTTATTTTCCAAACATACCGGCGATTGAATCAAGAATATTGCCCTTCGCCTGTCCATCGTTATTTTTATCAAAAAAACTGCCTGCTAGTCCACCCAACATGTCCGTAATGCTACCTCCCGCTGTGGGCTGCTCCGTTGTTTGCGCTTGTTCTTCTTGACCACCGCCCAAAAAAGAGCCTAAAATCCCCCCCAACATACCGCCACCTGCATTCTGTTGTGTTCCACCTCCTAGCACAGAACCGATCAGATCGCCAATACCACCGCCACTTGAAGCCTGCTTTTGTTGCCCTAAATATCCCATGACGATAGGAGCCAGTGTGGCCAGTACCCCTGTTACCTGTGAGGAACTCAAGCCTGCTTTATCCGCAATATTCTGGGTTACTACTTCGGTATTTTGACCAAACATATGGTTGACAATCTTATTCCCGTCTTCAGAACCGGCTTGATCAGCTCCTCCCTGTCCGAATAGATCGCCAATTTTATCGAGTATACCACTGTTACTATGCTGATCAATAGCATTGTCAATATTTTCCGCTTGCCCTTTGTTTTTCGCATTGTAATTTAATGCTGCAATCATCAAAGGAACTGCTGCCGCTACAATCCATTTTGCTTTAGATTCACTGACACCAGTAATTTTTGAAATAGTCTCTATCGCTTTAGAGCCTACTCCACCTGTAACTAAATCTGTTAAGTTCATAAGTCTTCGTTTATAGTTATATAATGAAGATAATAAAAATATGTTTTAGCTTTACCAATTTTTGGAGACCGACATACCATCAATATAATCAATAAAGGGGCCGCAGCCCCTTTATTGATATAATCTATTGTTCAATTTTCGTTGATAATTCATTTTCGATTTCGCTCAGCGTGGAAGCCTTGGTCATCTCGATATTATTCTGAGATCGAGCAGAAGTCCATCGTGCTAAAGATGTGTTATACACCCCTCCTAAACTAACAAAATAACCTACATCAGCTGTATTATATTTTAAGAAGATATTATTGGTTCCCGCCATAAAAAAAGGTTGTGACTTTAAGGATAGTGGATCGATAACATCATAAAAATCATTGTTTGTAATACGGTAACCTTTCGTTCCATCTGTCAATGCACCGCCACCAGAGATATACATAACATCCACAGGTTTTGTTGCTTCTGTCACGGCCGTCGTATTAAATACCGCTATTCCAAATGCGTTACCACTATTAGCCATGAGTCCACCGGTTTTGGTCCCAATACCATCGAAACCATCCTTGGCAACATAATCATAATTAACGACCCATTTTGCATTCGAAATATCTGTTGAGCTCGAGCCATTGATCAATTTATATTTTCCGCCTACATAGAAATACTGGCCTTTTGTAACAGTTCCAGAAGTAATATTCAGCTTATAAGTTCGCATTCCACCTGTCGCCCAGCCTTTCGCAGGAACACCTGTTGGCGTAGATGCATTCGCATTATTACTAACAATAACAGCATAAGGAGTTTTCGAAAAATCGATATCTTCAATGGCTAAAAGTTGAATATATTCATAGTTTCCATCCCCACCTTTTACATCGCTGGCAAAACCAGAAATAGCCACAGGGGTGTGCTCAATCACCGAACTCAATTCCTGAATATCCGATTCTTTACGCAAAACCTCATAAGGGATAAGTTTTCCCTCTGAATCCTGTTTGTTAAAGATCACGCCAAAATAATTGGCCAAAACACTTAGATTTCTCTTAGCAAACTTTGCTGATGATTTGGTCTCCAAATTTAAATTTCCGAACCCATCATTCAGGGTTTTCTGTCCCTCTAAAATGTCTCCAGCAGCAGGCAATGGATTAAAACCACCTTTTACGATCGCAACCAGCGTACTTTCATATTTATCTGGATTTGCCAAAATATCTTTTGCAGTCACGCGATTATTGGGGATTGGCTTATCTGAAGCGATCTTTACGATATTTGATTCAGCAACGTTTTTCAGCTGAAGAATGCCATTTTCCCTTGTTAGTTCGCTACCAACAATATTGATTTCCAACGAATCCCCTATCACGTAATTTTCAGCAGCCTTTCCCAAAGGTATTGTTATACCACGCAGCTGGTTCAAGCGCCTACGATCTTGGATGACTAAGTATCCCTCAGGAAAGTTTCCTTCGCGATGATCGGAAACAACGACACCAGCAATTGTTGTAGATCCGTCCAAATTATCCTGACTAACTTGTACAGGCTGTCCTTTATAAATGCTCCTGACATCAAAAAGACCGATATAGGAACTAACTACCCCACCTGGATAATTTCCGTCCTTGTTACAAGAACCAAGGGTTAAAGCGCCCATGAATCCCGTTATTATGTAAAGAATATATTTTTTCATTATCTACGCATTAAAATTGTGAATCCTATTATGGCTTTTGCCACCAAACTTTCGTACTAATGACATCCTGACCTTGTGCTTGCACAGCCAACTTATAATTCGTTGGATTTGCCGACTGAACATAGATCGGATAATTTAGTCTTGCCGGCATCTCACCATTATTTTTCAAGCCTGTTCCTTTAGGCAATTTAGGATAGCCAGTTCTTCTAAATTCAAACCATTGCTGACAGTCTACAAATAATAGGGCATAATACTTCTGCAAATGAATCATTTCCATCTTTTTCTCAAAACTATAGCTGTCATCCCAATTTATATCGCCATTATTTAAGTAATCTTCAATAGACTCTGTATAAGTAGGCAGCCAAGTTGTGATCCCTTTCATCACCCCATCTTTATAAAGATCTCCCGGTTTATCCGTATAGAAACCTTTTAAAGCCAATTCAGCTTTAATAAATTGCATCTCTGCGCAGTTCATAATCATACCTGTCAAAGGCTCATTCATCATCGTTCTAACTGCAATATTATTGACGGTTTGATCGTAAGAATAAAAGTAAGATTGTTTTTCCCATCCCTCACCAGGAGCATATCCACTTGGAACCCCTACAAAATTTCCACTCACAGGGGCAATACCCAGTCGATTGACACCATTGGAACCGTAAGTAGGAATATTTATACGCGGATCATTCCATGCGACCAGATTATCAATAAAGAAACTACCTAAAGAAGGTGTTCTAAAATCCTGCGCCCGCACATCCATAAATGGAGAAACAAAAGGAATAGTTCCGGTCCATCTCAATACAGCCGAATCATCGTTACTTGTCATGATCGGATAAGTAGATGCATTATCAACTAAAATATCGGAAATTTTGGCTTTCACATAGTTAGCTACTTCGGCATCCTGTTTCCCCGATACCCGTAGTAATAACCTTAAGAAAAGTGAATTGCCAAACTTCCGCCATTTACTGATATTGCCTGCATAAATAGGATCGTACTCTCCCTTTATACCCGTATTTTTAGTCAAAAGTACATTCGCAGTATCAAGCTGTCTGAAAAGATCCATGTAAATATCCTTTTGTGAATCAAACTTCGGTTCGATAATTTCATCGCTCTGTCCTCTTAATGCTTCACTATATGGGATATCTCCATAAGTATCTGTCAATATAGAGAATATCCATGTCTTCATGATCAATGATATCCCCCTATAGGAGGCATTATCATTCATACCACCATCCGCAAGCTTATAAATTTCATTAATATTATTCAGTTCAATATATAAAGAATTCCATGGCCCGTCTGCGACGGTATTTCTAATATCATAACGGAAGATGCGGTATTCACCGTCGCCAATATTCACGCTTACCTGCATTAACTCATTGTTCAACGAACGATTTCGTGACATATTTGAGGCTACCGCATCCCTAAATGCAGCCTGCATAAACTGATAAGGATAAGCTTTTGTACTATTATTGGGATTCGTGTTGATTTCCTGAAAGTTCCTATCACAGGATTGCAGTAAGGCTGTTAATGAAAGGAAAAGGCAAGCTAATCCAAAAAGTTTTATAGTTGATTTCATAATGACTTTGAACTAAAATCCGACAATTAAGTTAACACCATAGGTACGAGTTGAAGGGAATTGGGCAATTTCAAACCCTTTGACAATATCTGATCCTGACAATGTTCCAAATTCAGGATCAAAATTTGGCCAATTAGACCAGATCACAAGGTTTCTACCGTATACGCCAACAGATGCTTTTTGTAATTTTAAACGATTAACAAAAGCTTTGGAAAAAGAATAATCAAATCGGGCCTCTCTAAATTTGATAAAATTAGTGGAAAAGGTATTCCCCTCCGCATTATCCTGCCCATAGTGAGAGCGGTAGTACTCATCAATATCCGTCGCAATAACATCGTTTTTCCGATAAGTTCCATCTGCATTTTGGACAACTCCATTTCCTATAATTCCACTATAACGCCCAGGAAGCGTATTCTTTGTTTTTCCTTGCTCAGCCAATTTATAATGAGTCAATGAATGTGCCACCCCACCAAATTGCGCATCAAACAATAAGTTCAACCGGAAACCTTGATATCTAAATTCGTGTCCAAGACTTAGTTTACCTTTGGGAATGGTATTTCCAAGATAGACAACTTCATCAGTCGATAATGCAACACCGGTATTCGCGTCATAAACGATTTGCCCATCTGGCGATCGCTTATATCCAATGCCATACAAATCTCCCATGGATCCACCAACTTTAGCAACAAGCTGTCCGCCAGCGACAGGACCAGTTTGCAGAACCATCAAAGAGTCCGCTAAAGACATAATTTTATTCTGATTCATGGAAAATGTTGCAAAAACCTTCCAGCTGAATCCATCTTTAATTTTGATCGGCATACCATCTACAGCGAGTTCAATTCCTTTATTCCGTACCTCACCTGCATTTACCATCTTGTACCGTGCTCCTGTGGATGCATCAACTACGCGCTGTAGTTGCTGATTGGATGTATTACTTTGATAAACTGCTAAATCAAAGCCAAAACGGTCTTTAAACATGCGTATCTCTGTTCCAAATTCGACTGAACGCGTTCTTAAAGGTTGTAAATAGGGATTTACAATCAACGAAGGAATCTGTAACCCACCTGGATACTGCGGTCCCGAAGTTTCATAGGATGCATCAATTAAGTAAGGTCTATTTCCCCCATTTCCAACACCGGATATGGAACCTCTCAGTTTTGCATAGTTAATAACACGAGGCAATCTCCATATTTCAGAGGCTATAAAACTTGCATTTAGGGAAGGATATGTAAAATAAGTCTTTTTATCGGGAGCAAGAGCTGAAGCCAATGTACTCGCCCAATCAATCCTATAGGTTCCGTCCACAAATAGAAAATTTTTATATGCGGCAGTAAACAAACCATACATACCATTTCGTTGTTCATGACTCTTATTAGGTAGGCTAAGCACTTGCCCTTTTGCATTGGCCATGGTGTAAACTCCTGGATAAGTTAACGAATCCGCACGCATCTCATCTTTATTGTAGCGATTGTCGTTCGTACTACCTCCTGCCGTTGCTGAAACCTTCCAATCTTTATTGATTTCCTTATCATATTTTAATAAAAAATCTAAGGTCGTTTCGTGAGAAAAGATTGACTGCGTACGGTAACTACCAAAGGGCATTTTTGCACCGGCATCATAAGGACGTTTTTGCTCTCGATTTTCATAGGCCATATCCATGGAACTACGCAACATCAAATTCCAATTTTTATTAAATTGATAGCTTGCCTGAACATTTCCGGTTATTCCGTTTCTATTCATGCCATTGATAAATTCTTGTGATATAGCAAACGGGTTTTCAGGATAAGAAGAGAATGGATATTTAATTTTCTGTCCTTCTGAGCCCTGAACCCAATAATCTTTTAACCAATTCATATCGGCATTCGGTTGCCAAAAGATAAACCAATACATTAGCGACTGATTTCCATATCCAGCCCCAGGTAAGTTGTCAGACCATTTATTGGTGTAGTTCACTTTCGCATTGATTTGCAACTTGTCGCTAACCTTAGAGTTTACCGACAAGGCCACTGTGTTACGTTTATATCCTGTATTGGGAACGATCCAAGTATTGTTGACGTTCGTCGCCGAGAACCGAGCGGTTGTTTTATCCGTTCCACCATCAATACTGACCGAATTGGTAAATGTTTTTCCGACATCGAAGAAAGACTTCAAGTTATCATATGGCCGCCAAAGCGTTCTTTCCGTTCCAACTTTTTGCGTAGCAGGGTCATACTGATAGAAATATTGTCCATCAAATTTAGGTCCATAGGCCGAACTTGTTCCAGATGTACTAACACCATCTTCTGTGGTTCCATAAGAGTAATAATTTGAGCCAGCCAATCCCTGTCCGTATTCATATTGCAAATCAGGCATCCGATTGATGGCTTCCAGTGAGGTATTTGAATTAAAAGTAACACCTATTCCCTTTTTCCCTTTGGCACCGGACTTGGTCGTAATCATAATAGCGCCATTTGCCCCACGTTGTCCATACAAAGCTGCCGCACTCGCACCTTTTAGTACAGTCACATTCTCTATATCCTCCGGATTGATGTCGTCAATGCCCGAACCATAATCAGCGGGCATATTATCGGAACCAGTACCATAAGTATTCTCTCCCAGATTAGCTGTTCGCCGTCCACTACCATCATTTACAACAACACCATCTACAACAATCAGAGCTCCTTTATCTCCATTAAGGTCAGCTTCCCCTCGCAATATAATCTTGGTCGAACCAGTGGGACCTGCATTTGAACGCATCAGATTCAACCCTGCTACTTTTCCTGATAACGCATCGCTCCAGTTATTGGAAAGAGCATCTGTCAATTGCTCGCCTTTTACAACAGTTGCACTATATCCCAGTTCCTTCCCTTGTCTTTTAATCCCTAGTGCCGTCACAACAACCTCATCAAGCGCCTCAGATGTCGGATTTAACCCAATATGAACGTTGGCTTGAGCGGCCTCGTAAGTCTTTGTTTGAGCCTCATAACCAATCATCTGAAAGCGTATTTTCCCGCCGACTTCGATATCTATTTCAAAATTTCCGTTCCGATCCGTAGAACCCTTCGTCACTCCGCCTGAAAGTATCGATACTGAAGCCAGTGGCTCCTTGGTTTTATTATCTACAACTTGTCCTTTGATTTTAATCTTCCCTTGATTAAAATAATGAAAAACGCCGTGGCCCTGTTCTAATGGAACCGCTGCCCCAGCTACATCCATATTGCAGGCAATTAATAATGCTGCAAATAGCACTTTCGAGGAGGAGTGCCTCAGATTAATTTGGATAGGGTTAATACTAAACATAGTTATTGGTGTAAATTGTTAATTTTCAATTTGGCACAAAAATATATCCCTAACAAAAAGTTTGCTTTAACTTAATGTTTTCTTTTTGTTAACAATTATTTCGAATAGCATTTCCTTTAGTCACACTATTACGGTTTCAAATTTTAATAAAATGCTCTGTAGTCCACTTTGAAGGGATTATCACGCATTAGGCACGCTTTAAAGCGATCTTTCTTTGGTTATTTTTTATTTTCAAATCGAAAATAATTAATAATATTTTAAAAAACGAAATAAATCGAAATTATTTAAAACTACATATCAAAATAAAAAAACACGAGTGAACATATCATAAAAGACACCTAATAGCGATAGAAAGACCGCTAAACCGAGGGATTCAAAGGAAATTTTAAGGTAATCTCTTAGCTCATCAAGCACCTATTTAGTATTTTACATGGATACTGTATCCACAATGCAACAATACGACAACAATACTGGAAGCATACGACAACTTCCTCGCATAACTAAAACAAAAGAATAGCTATTAATAGGCACCGTTGCCAACTAAGCTTAAACCGAGCGATCAAAGCTTTAGTATCCTCACCTGCTAAAAAACAAATGAGCCCAAACGAAAGTTTGGGCTCATTACTAAAACAAAAATTTTGACACTTAGGCTTTTTCGAAGCTCCACTTCACATAGTTAATGTTCTTGTCATGCGCCAGATACTTCCGTTCGTAGTATGTTTTAATAGACAAAACGTTATCAACCAAGTTTGAATGATAAAGATCGGTTGTCTCTTTATATTTCTTTAAATTCTGTATCCCAATCTGCTCCAGTGTGTAGGCATAGAAACCATCATTATCTGTTTTCAAATTCATCATTCCCTCAGGCTTCATAATGATTTTATAACGGTCCAAAAATTTCGGCCCAGTCAATCGTTTCTTCTCACGACTATCTTGCGGTTGTGGATCCGGAAAGGTTATCCAGATTTCATCAATTTCATTTTCCGCAAAATGTTCAAGGATAGTCTCAATTTGTATCCGAAGAAAAGCAACATTCCGAATTCCATCCTCCAAAGCTGTTTTGGCTCCACGCCAAATACGATTACCCTTAAAATCGATACCGATGAAATTTTTCTCCGGAAACAACCTCGCTAGATTAACAGTATACTCACCTTTACCACAAGCAAGCTCCAAAACAACTGGATTATTGTTACCAAATTGCTTCTCAGCCCATTTTCCTTTATATTCTTTGCCTGCGTCGAGTTGGATTACATTTTCAAAAGTAGCAACTTCAGCAAATTTACGTAGTTTGTCCTTTCCCATTTTTTAATAAATATCCCGCAAAAATAATCTTATATTCCCGCTAAAAAAAATAAATCTGAAGGACAGCACCAATACCCCCTATTACGGAACAATCCGAAGTCCAATAGCACACATATGAATGAATAAATAGCATCCATAAGGGCGAATTATATTGCATATAAAAAGCAATTTATCTAAGTTTGCAGGAATCAATAACTTATCGTGGAGAAAGACGCTAAAATCTATATAGCTGGCCATCGCGGAATGGTTGGATCGGCAATTTATCGCAAATTATCGGAGCTTGGGTACGACAATATTGTCACACGCACATCCTCCGAATTAGATTTGCGTAACCAGCAAGCGGTCGCTGATTTTTTCGATCAGGAAAAACCGGACTATGTTTTCTTAGCCGCAGCCAAAGTTGGAGGGATCATGGCGAACAATACCTATCGCGCTGATTTTATCTATGAGAATATGGCTATACAGAATAACGTCATCAAATCTTCTTACGATAATAAGGTTAAAAAATTAATGTTTTTAGGTTCAAGCTGTATCTATCCAAAAATGGCACCACAACCTTTGAACGAAGATTTGCTACTTACCGGCACACTTGAGCCAACAAACGAACCTTATGCGATTGCCAAAATTGCAGGGATAAAAATGGCAGAAGCTTTTCGTGATCAATATGGCTGCAACTATATTTCCGTTATGCCGACGAATCTGTACGGAATAAACGACAACTACCATCCACAGAATTCACATGTCTTACCAGCATTGATCAGGAGATTTCATGAAGCAAAAGTCAATCAGCTTCCTGAGGTTGTTATCTGGGGAACAGGGACTCCCTTAAGGGAATTTCTTTTTTCCGACGATTTGGCAGATGCCTGCGTCTTTTTAATGAATAATTATGACGAGAAACAATTTGTCAACATAGGCATTGGCGAAGATTTAAGCATTAAGGACCTTGCCGAATTGATTAGGGACGTCATTGGTTATAAAGGAGCAATCTCATTCGACAGCTCCAAACCAGACGGAACACCGCGAAAACTCATGGATGTAACAAAATTACATGCATTGGGTTGGAAACATAAAGTTAATCTCCGCGAAGGTATTCAATTAGCTTACGAGGATTTTTTGAAAAAAGAAGCAAGTGCTGCTGACTGAACTTAATAGGACAAGACTAATAGGTTTCGCTATAGGAAGGAATTCCATATTCATTTACCTCGTCCTTTATAATAGCAGCTTCAGTTTGTGCACCTTTATTCTTCTTCTTTTTGGGCCGAATAAAGCTTGTCAGTTTACTGATTAGGCCGCTAATTTTATCTTGATTGATTTGACCGACAGCGCGTTCCGACAAGAGTAACATTAATGCCTTCTTGAGAACTCCGGTATTTTTTAAAAACAGTCTATTCATAATAAAAGGCACACCAATACGTAAAGTCTTCGTCAGCCAGTCAGAATCTGGATTGTTACTTTTGGAGAATAGCTGTTGAATAATATTTACCCCAGGGATATTGTCTTTTAATGAATTAAAAAATCGAATTGGAGCCTCAATTTTATTATTTAATAACGTAAATTGGGTCTTAAGGTATACTTCCTGTTCATTCTTAAGCGCCTTTAAACGGGATATTTCAGCTTTCAGCTCCTGGAGATTACGTATTTTAGTCTGTTTATTGTTCATTTGTAGCCCTTTCTCTATCAAGTTTGTCCTTATGCAATTCTTCTTCTTCCTCCTCGATCTCATCGTTCCATTTAGCCAAAAAACGACGAATAGAAAGATCCATAAATTTGGATTCCAGCATAGGTTCAAATACCCGTATTAAGATAATAATCACTAAAAAAATACCTGCTGTTGCCAAAAAGCCCAATGAGTAGCTTCCTAATAACTCACCGAGCCAAAAGCCCAGAGCCAAACATAAAAAAAACAGGACAAATAAAGTGAATATCAACTTTGTCGCATCAACGACAAGACTTGCTATCAATCGAGACGATCGTTCGATTGTCTTTAATTTGACAAGTTTAAATTGGGAGTCAATGTACTCTTTGGTTTTTTGAAAAGTACCGCTAAGTGAAAATTTTTCTTCTTCCATGCATCTTAAAATTATTCAGGCTATTTCAACGTTTAGCTTAAAAACGAACTATATTGCAGCTTAATGCCCACATCTCTCCACACTCAACATTATGAGGAGAGATCAATTATCGTAAAACAGCTATACCTAGAAATAGCCTGATGATATGTATTCTACACCAATTACTCATCTGAATAATCTGCGAATTATGCATGTTCGATGATATCATCATCTAGCACTTCTTCGGTCTGATTTAATTTTCCTTTCAATGTAGAAACAATCTTCTCTTTAAAATCATTCAATTGATCGAACTGTTCTTCCGCTCTCTCACGAATAGCATCACTCAAATCGCTTAACGAATCATTGATTTTATCTCTCGTATCCGACCCCTTGTCTGGAGCAAATAAAACTCCTAGAGCTGCACCTGCAGCAAGACCCGCTAACAACGCCAAAGCTACTTTACTTGTGTCATTCATTTCTTTTTCGTTTTAATTTCTAATTCTATTACGATGAATCTAGCCCTCGTTAATAATACAATTAACAAAGCAAATCGTTTGCCAAATACTGCTTTTAATCTATTATTTACGAGAAACTACATCTTACAATATAATCATTTTTTGACAAACTTCGATTGACTCTCAATAATTCACCAAACGATTATTAACCCATCGGGTTTTTTAGTATCTTTAAATCAACCTATTATAAGAATTATGCTTAATAAAACCTATTGCAGCGCTGTTTATGGAATCAATGCATGTACAATTACCGTTGAGGTGATCGTGTCCACAGGTCTGCATTATTATATTGTAGGACTCCCTGACAATGCCGTAAAAGAAAGCCTAAGACGTGTCGAAAGTGCCATTACTTCCTGTCAGCTTCACATGCCACGCCAAAAGATTGTTGTCAACTTGGCACCTGCAGACATGCGAAAGGAGGGCTCAAGTTATGACTTATCAATTGCAATAGGCATATTAGCCTCCTCCGGACAAGTAACAAGCAAACACCTGGAAGATTACCTTATTTTGGGGGAATTATCGTTAGATGGAAGCATTAAGCCGATACGCGGGGTTTTACCGATCACCTTACAAGCCCGCAAGGAGGGCTTTAAAGGGCTCATACTGCCCCAAGAAAATGCAAAAGAGGCCGCTATTGTAACGGATATCGATGTGATCGGCGTAGAAAATCTGACCCAAGTGATTACATTCCTAAATGACACAACTGCTATTCAGCCAACAAAAGTTGATATCCAATCCTATTTTCAGGCCGATGCCACTAGCTATGATGTCGATTTCTCCGATGTCCAAGGACAGGAAAACATTAAAAGAGCACTGGAAATTGCGGCGGCAGGCGGTCATAACCTGATCTTGATAGGCCCTCCAGGAGCAGGGAAAACTATGTTAGCAAAAAGGTTACCCACCATACTGCCCCCGCTCAACATGACCGAATCATTGGAAACCACCAAAATACACTCGGTATCTGGCAACCTGAAAGCTAAAGATTCCTTGCTGACTACACGCCCATTTCGTGCTCCGCACCATACACTATCGGATGTAGCTATGGTAGGTGGGGGTTCCAATCCTTTACCAGGTGAGATTTCTTTATCCCATCATGGTGTATTATTTCTTGATGAATTGCCGGAATTTAAGAGGAGTGTTCTTGAGGTCATGCGACAGCCGCTTGAATCACGCCAGATTACTATCTCGAGAGCAAAACTTACAGTAGATTATCCAGCAAGTTTTATGCTTGTAGCCGCCATGAACCCATGTCCTTGTGGTTATTTCAACCATCCCGAAAAAGAATGTATCTGTGGAAGCAATACTGTGCAACGCTATTTAAGCAGAATATCAGGACCACTTTTAGACCGTATCGACCTGCACGTCGAAGTCACTCCAGTACCATTTGACGAGCTGAGCACCAAGCGTATGGCCGAAGATAGCAGCACTGTACGAAGACGGGTCATTCAAACACGTGAAATTCAGAAAGAACGTTTTAATTCCTTTCCCGACATTCATTGCAACGCGCAAATGAGCACACAATTAACAAGAGAAATATGTCAAATTGATGCCTCTGGAAGAAAGTTGCTTAAAACGGCTATCGAACGCCTGAGCCTTTCCGCAAGAGCGTACGACAGAATATTAAAAGTAGCACGCACAATCGCCGATATGGAACAGAGTGCAACCATCGCAAATCACCATATCGCAGAAGCAATCCAATACAGGAATTTAGATAGGGAAACTTGGGGCGGAAAATTTTAGAACTGCGCCAAACAGTGTTTAATAACCCAAGGAAAACAGATAATCGTCAAAATTAGTCCCGATAAAGCGCCAAAGAAATGGGCATCATGGTTTATACCATCTTGTCCTTTTTTGGATGCCCAGATGCAATAGCCTAAGAATAAAAATGCAAACAGGTAAGCTGGCATAGGTATAATCATCATCACTCCAATAGTCACTTTCGGATCAAAAAGGATATAGCTAAACAAAACAGCACAAATAGCACCGGAGGCGCCTAAACTGTAATAGCCCTGATTATTCTTCTGCTGAATAATTGTTGGTATATCACTCAATATTAAACTACCTATATAGATGACGGCAAATAAGAGATGTCCATAGGGACTTGCCTCAGCGAGTATACGCTCCAAACCAAATGCAAAATAATAGAAGGTCAGCATATTAAACAACAGATGCCCCCAATCCTTGTGAACAAAACCACTGGTCAGTATGGTATATACATTCCGTTTACGGGCAATGCTATAAGGGTGCAGCATTAGCTTGCCGAAAAGTTGCTCATGTGAAAACGTATAGATACTGGTAGCGAGGGTAAGAACGAAAATAATACTCGCCACAGGCATGTGTTGTAAATAAAATAATAACATAAGTATTCCTAGAATCTATCTTCTAAAAGTAAAACGTAAAGTTCCTTTGGCCCATGTGCGCCCAAGACTAATCTTTTCTCAATATCTGCTGTCCGAGAGGGACCAGTAATCGTAGAGATCATTGTCGGGATTTCTTGACCATAACGCTTTTGCATGTAAGCTAAAGCATCTTTGAGATCCCAAACCAATTGAGAAGCTTTAGCAATGACAATATGGATTGGAGGATATATACTCAACCTACGTCCGGAAGCATTTGCATTACTCACCATCACGCTGCCGTTGCGTGCAATTAATGCCTCGCATGATGTAATGCTAGCATTTGCCAATTCAAAATCTTTCTCCGTTTTTAAAAAAGGAAAACCATATGGACTGAGCAGATTTTGCACACCTTGTTCCCAAGCGTATATATTTTTAATATCATTTGCCTCAGTCAGTGAAATCAAATTTTCAATCAGACCGATCTCACCATCGCAATAAAGAAACTTACCACCCGCAGCAGTCAATTCGCGAACAAAAACAATATCCACCAATTCATCCTCTTCTTTATAAAGGGGTGTTTCTTTGAAATTGGGATGTGGATTATCATTCTTTTGCAGTAATGCCTGACGTACCCGTTTTAACATTACCTCCTTCGCAGTTGCGTTCTTCACGTTCATGGCGCAATAGTATATAAATGCAGCGCTAGAAGGCTCTAGCGCTGCAACATTCAAATTAATTCAAATTATTTGACGGATTTTCCGAACTATGACCTTCACTGGATCTCGCTTCGTCAGGATGGACATCCAGCGGCAGATCAGTCTGAGGTACACCTCCACCATCGGCACCATTCACAAACTCCTCGTAAGTAGTCTTCGTTTCAAATGGCCTTTTACCCAATATCTCTTCTAGATCAGACTGAAAAAGAATTTCTTTCTCCAACAGCTTTTCAGCTATTTTGATCAGTCCTTCGCGTTTATCCAACAATAACTGTTTGGTGCGTGCATAGACATCGTTGATCAAGTTACGAACTTCAGCATCAATTAACTCTGCCGTTTTGTCAGAATATGGCTTTTGGAAAGATGCTTCAGAACTATCTCTGAAAGAAACGTTTCCAACCTTATCGTTCATACCGTAGATGGCAATCATCGCGTAAGAAAGCTGTGTGATACGCTCTAAGTCATTTTGAGCACCTGTTGATATTCTTCCGAAAGTAATATCTTCAGCTACACGGCCACCCATCGTCATACATAAGCTGTCTATAAGCTGCTCAGTAGTATATAAGAACTGCTCGCGAGGAAGATATTGTGCATATCCCAAAGCAGCAACGCCCCGTGGCACAATGGAAACTTTCACCAACGGATCAGCATGCTCTAAAAACCAGCCGGCAATAGCGTGCCCAGCCTCATGATAAGCAACAATACGCTTTTCTTCTGGAGAGATGATTTTATTCTTTTTCTCAAGACCTCCGATCACACGGTCAACCGCATCCTGAAAATCTTGCATATCAATCTCAGGTTTATTTTTACGAGCCGCTATAAGAGCCGCCTCATTACATACATTCGCAATTTCCGCACCGGCAAAACCAGGAGTCTGTGCAGATAATTTTTTTGCATCGACTTCAGCAGATAACTTCAATGGTTTTAGATGCACTTTAAAAATTTGCTCACGACCAATTAAATCTGGCTTATCAATAGAAATTTGACGGTCGAAACGTCCAGGACGCAATAGCGCTGTATCCAATACATCGATACGGTTTGTCGCAGCTAAAATAATAACCCCGGAATCAGTACCAAATCCATCCATTTCAACCAATAGCTGGTTTAATGTATTTTCGCGTTCATCATTTCCTCCCATCATCGAGTTCTTACCACGAGCACGACCAATAGCGTCGATCTCATCGATAAAAATGATACAAGGAGCTTTCTCTTTAGCTTGTTTAAACAAATCACGAACACGCGACGCTCCCACCCCGACAAACATTTCTACAAAGTCAGATCCGGATAATGAGAAAAACGGCACTTGAGCTTCACCGGCTACAGCTTTAGCCAATAAAGTCTTACCTGTTCCTGGAGGCCCTACAAGCAAAGCGCCCTTCGGAATTTTACCACCCAGATTTGTATACTTACGTGGATTTTTCAAGAAATCCACAATCTCCATAACTTCTTGTTTTGCCTCTTCAAGACCTGCAACATCATTAAATGTGATATTGATCTGCGATTCTTTATCAAATAACTGAGCCTTAGATTTACCTATATTAAAGATTGCACCGCCGCCGCCGCCGGCACCACCGCCCATACGACGCATCAAGAAAATCCAGATCGCTGCCAATACCAACAATGGCAACATAAACGTAACAAACCAACTAGCCCATGGGTTAGAGCGGTCATCATAGGTCAATTGAACCTTTGGTGTTCCGGGAGTCAACTCCGCTTGCGACGCTGCTAATTTCTTTTCTAAAACGTCAGGAGAAGCATCCTTAAAAATATATTGCGGCCCCTTATCCTCTTGTCCTGATAGACTTGGAAGCGGATCAGCGGTTTTTGTAGCATCTTTAAAACTTGGGTTATCTTTCCAGCCCTTTTTTAGATAAACCTCCACCTCTACAAGGTCATTCTTCTTGTAAGCGACAAGGCGCTCTACAGAGCCTGTATTCAACATGCGTGTTTCAAAATCACTATAGCTAACTTCCTTAGCTGGGCTTTCTCCAAAAACGTATTGTAAGGCAAAAAAACCTAAAAACATGGCAATCATAAGCCACACAAAATTAAATTTTGGCGGTTTTGGGCTTACCTTACTACTCGGGATTTTTTTCATTATATCGTAATTATATTTTCTTTATAAATTTTTAATTGAGGGCAATTAAGCGCTTTGGAAATGCTGTATATCTGCATCTCCCCATAAATCCTCGATACCGTAGTGCGCTCTTTTTTCGGTCTTAAAGATATGTACAACCACATCCACAAAATCCAAAATCAACCATTCTCCATTTGATTGTCCTTCTTTAAATTGGGGTTCTTGACCAAATGCCTTATAGACTTCTTCTTCGACACTCTTTGCTATCGCATTGACCTGAATGTTAGAATCGGCATGACAAATCACAAAATAATCAGAAACAGAACTGTGAAGATCTCTTAAATCCAAGCGAACGATCTCGTTTGCTTTCTTTTCTTGCATACCGTAAACGATAATTTCTGATAGACGTTGGGACAATTCTGAACTTTTATTTTTACTCATTAAAAAATGTGATAGTTTTGACTTAATATTTATTTAATACTTTCAGTTTGCAAAATAACAATATTTCGGGACTTATCATCGGTCAAAATACAATATATCTTGACAAAGTCGCCTCTACAAACGATTATCTTAGAGAATTATTGTCAAATTTCAAGCCACTAGCAGAAGGGACTGCCATTTTAGCAGAAGAACAATTCCAAGGCAAGGGGCAACGAGGGAGTACCTGGATCAGCGAACCCGGAAAAAACCTGACGACTTCCATTCTCTTAAAACCTCATTTTCTGCCGATTGCACAACAATTTGCGCTTTCCGCCACAATCGCCATTGCAACCGTCAATTGGCTGAAAAGCAAAACCGAACAACCTGTAACTGTGAAATGGCCCAATGATATTTACGTCAATTCAAAGAAAATCACAGGCATTTTAATAGAAAATAAATTAAAAGGCAGTAAAATAGACCATGCTATTATCGGCATTGGTGTAAATATTAATCAAATTAATTTTGACACAGCAACAACAATAACCTCCCTTGCCTGTCTGACCGATCGACAAGATTACAACATCAAGGAGCTCGCACAGGAATTGTTCCAATTCATCCAACAGGAGTACCTGACCCTTTATAAAGAGGGCGCTCAACATCAGTTAAACCGCTACAACGAACTTTTGTTTTGGAAAGGGGAAGAAAAACCATTTCTCATCGATGGTATCCGGAAAATCGGAATCATTCAACAGGTATCTAGTGAGGGGAAACTATGCGTTCTTCTTGAAGACGCCCTTCTCGAATTTGATATCAAAGAAATTACACATCTTATTACCTAATCTTTACAAAAAAAGGATAGCCCATTTTAGAATTGTCAAACCTTTGTTCTAAATTTGTCAACAGCGTGATTAAACCTTTATTTACGCGAAGAATCAAAGAACAATAACACACTGCAATCATTGTAGCGGAAAAAGGAAAGAATAAATTAAATTCGGATGAAAAAGTTAATATTGTTAATGACTGCAGTAATTTTCGCAGTTACGGGAGCATTCGCTCAGATTCACAAACCTGTAAAATGGACGGTGGCCAGCAAAAAGTTAAATAACAAAGAAGCTGTAGTTTATGTAAAAGCTACAATCCAAAATGGTTGGCACATTTATTCACAAAATGTGAAAGATGGCGGGCCAATTCCAACTTCTTTCACATTCGCTAAAGCTGCCGATTATGCACTGGTAGGTAAAACTGCAGAGCCAAAACCAAAAGTAAAACACGAGGATGTATTTAAGATGGATGTTGGTTATTTTACAAACGAGGTAATTTTCCAACAAAAGGTGACTTTAAATAAAGGAACTGCCACAGTTAAAGGTACTGTCGAATGGCAAGCATGTGATGCATCGCAATGTCTTCCTCCAGACGAATATGCTTTTGCTGTGACAATCAAATAGTAAAAATGATTCTACACGGATAAATTAATAAGGCGATTCTCATCGCCTTTTTTTATTTTTGACCATAACATCAGAAATTCATACGCATGTTAAAAAACACATTCATTCTACTTTTAATTGCTTTTTTCAGTCTTTCTTTAACCACAGCAACTTTTGCCTCCGCACAAGATAGCTTAACAAGTACAGAAGGACTCCAATTTGAATCATCACCGGATACGGCGACTGCAGTTGAAGCGGTACCTGAGGATCTAAACTTTACAGCTTCACCTGACACAATGGTTAGTCAGGATAGCAGTAAAATAGCTCCAGCTAAGGCAAATGCTTCCTCCGGAAATCAAGAATCAGGGAAAAAATCACTTTGGAGTATCTTTATCGCTGGACTAGTAGGCGGCTTCGCAGCGCTACTCATGCCTTGTATATTTCCAATGCTCCCACTTACCGTAAGTTATTTTACAAAACAAGCTGGAAGCCGCGCAAGCGGTATCAGCAAGGCACTCCTATATGGTCTCTTCATTATTGTGATCTATGTCGCTTTAGGGATGATTATTACCATTTCGTTTGGTTCGGATGCTTTGAATGCTTTATCGACAAATGGGATATTTAATTTCTTGTTCTTCCTTTTATTGGTTGTTTTTGCCGCATCCTTCTTTGGTGCTTTTGAAATCACGTTACCGAGTTCTTTCGTCAATAAAATGGATGCCAAATCCGACAAAGGCGGTCTTGTAGGACTTTTCTTTATGGCCTTCAGCCTTTCACTAGTCTCGTTCTCTTGTACTGGCCCCATTATTGGCACCTTATTGGTCGAAGCGGCCTCAAAAGGAGAACGCTTAGGTCCCGCAATCGGTATGCTCGGTTTTTCTATAGCACTTGCAATTCCTTTTGGCTTATTTGCGATGTTCCCTTCGATGTTAAAATCCCTACCAAAATCTGGCGGGTGGTTAAATTCGGTGAAGGTTGTACTTGGCTTCTTAGAGCTTGCACTGGCGCTGAAATTCTTATCAAATGTAGATTTGGCTTATCATTGGAATTGGCTGGATCGGGAAGTGTTCTTATCGCTATGGATTGCCATCTTTAGTATGATGGGCTTATATCTCATTGGAAAGATTAAGTTTTCACATGACAGCGAATTAAAATTCCTCTCCGTACCGAGAACTATTCTCGCCATCATTGTATTTTCCTTCGTTGTCTATATGGTACCGGGATTGTGGGGAGCTCCCCTAAAATCTATTTCAGCGTTCTTGCCACCTTCGGCAACACAGGACTTTGACCTGTCGGCAGGAATAGCAGCCGCTCCTGCACATACCGATGGTAAAGTCAAAAAATACGCGGAGATTTTTCACGAACGCGGTACACCAAAAGGATTTGATCCTTATTACGATTATGATGAGGCGCTTGCGGCTTCAAAAGAACAGAATAAACCTGTATTGATAGATTTTACGGGCTGGAATTGTGTCAATTGCCGAAAAATGGAGGCAAATGTCTGGACTGATCCCGCTGTTGCCAAGCTATTGAAGGAAGAATTTATTATGGCCGAATTGTTTGTCGATGATAAAACAGAATTACCGGCAAACGAACAATTCGTTTCAACATATAGTGGCAAAAAAATCAAAACTATAGGTAATAAAAACAGTGATTTCCAAGCCTCAGCTTTCGACAGCAATTCGCAACCACTCTATGTCATCGTGGACGCATCAGGAAAAGTATTAGTTCCAAAAACCGGTGCAAATTATAATATTGGAGAGTATACCGCATTTTTACAAAGTGGAATTGATGCCTTTAAAGCAAAAAAATAGACCGTATACAGCGGAAGGTACTCCGTCGAGAATGAAAGCGGAGAACAAGCAATTATTAAATTTGCATTATCTTTAGCTCACGCTTAGATAAATTGCAGTTAAAAAAGCTATTGCTTGTTCTTAATAGCGTTATTGGCGACTTCTAACAACGGAAATATAATTGGATATAAGCTTAAAAATAGCTAAGTTTGAGTACGTATGAGTAACATTAAAAAAATTGCTGTTTTGACATCTGGAGGAGATGCTCCAGGAATGAATGCTGGTATCCGCGCTGTTGTTAGAGCGGGAATCTACAATAATCTTGAAGTATTTGGCGTACGCAGAGGTTATGATGGTCTAGTTAATGGTGAGATTATCCCTATGGATGCTAAATCTGTAGCCAATATCATACAACGTGGTGGTACTATCCTAAAAACAGCCCGTAGCGAGGCTTTCAAAACTATTGAAGGACGTAAGCAGGCTTATGAAAATTTACGCAGCCACGGTATTGATGCCATGGTTGTCATCGGTGGCGATGGTACATTTACCGGTGCATCCAAATTTATCGAAGAATTCGATTTTCCTATCATCGGTCTTCCCGGCACAATCGACAACGATTTGGCCGGCACAGACTTCACGATTGGCTATGATACGGCCATTAATACTGTTATCCAAGCCGTAGACAAAATTCGCGACACCGCCGAGTCTCACGATAGACTTTTTGTGATCGAAGTGATGGGCCGTGACTCGGGTCTTATTGCCGTTCGTTCTGGTATCAGCACCGGTGCTGAAGCAGTTCTGGTTCCTGAGTTCGAGGTAGACTATGATGCGATTATGAAAAGACTTGACAAAAGCCGTAAAAATAAATCATCCCGCATTATTATTGTTGCTGAAGGTGACAAAGAAGGTGGCATGGTGGTTTCGGAAAAAATCAAGGAAAATTTCCCGCACTACGATGTTAGATTATCTATTTTAGGACATATTCAGCGCGGCGGAAGCCCTACTTGTATGGACCGCGTATTGGCCAGCAGACTTGGAGTTGCATCCGTAGAAGCTTTATTGCAAGGTCGCAGAGGTGAAATGGCCGGACTGATCTGCAGCGAAGTAAGATTCACTCCTTTTAAGAGCGCTATCAAGCATAACGTAAAAATGAATGAGGATCTGCTTCGTATCATTGAAATCCTTTCTTTGTAAGTGATATAAGTTATTCTTAACTAACAATAAAAAAAGAGTATACATTGTGATGTATACTCTTTTTTTATGCCTTGCGCTGCTAGAATTGTCCAAATTCTTTGGCTAAGACCTGCCACTTGAACTATCATGCTGCATAAAGCCCCTATAGCGCCATATCCTGCACAGTTGTTATTTGAGTAAATTATTGAGGTATTCTTCAGATACAGGTGGCAATTGAATTGCCTGTCCCGTTTTTGCCATTGAATCAGCAAAATGATTCGTGCTACTGATAGCCTGCTCATAGGCTTTGATTACTGGTTCAGATATATGCAGCACTTTAGGATCCTTAAGATCAACACGATATTGATTATTTTCCAATCTAACATGCTGGTAAAAACGATATGCCGCAGCTTTTAGTTGACCCAGCTCCTGTTGCGACAACTGATCGATTCTAGCATTAGGCGGCAACGTAACATCGATAAATGTCGTGTCTTTAGCCAATTGATCAATAGGGTGATCCAAAGGTATGGCATGCAATGCCTCTAGGTTGACAACGGGAATTCCCTTATCTTGATCCCCACTGCAGGAAGCAATCACCGTCCCCAAGAATATACCCAAAATTACTATTTTCTTCATCTTTATAATTTTTATAACCACAATAGCGCTAGAAACCCTATTGATCACCCTGTTTAAACACCTAAGATTCATCATCCCCTAAACCAACTATTACGAGGATATAGCGGTTTCATGCAATCATTCGCTATAGCAGCAGACGAAGTTAGCAAATTCCCCCTATTTTAACACAACAGCTAGGGCCGTAACGATAAAAGGGCAATTGGATCAGGACAAACATGATTAAAAAGAAACCCCTAATTGCAGACTCAGTTCACATGAGTATAACAATTCGGGGTTATTCAAATGCCTAATGGCAACTAGATATCAGTTTATTTTAACAATTCAGCTAATTTAGCTTCCAAAGCCTCACCTCTTAAATTCGACGCTACAATTTTACCGGAAGGATCAATGAGGAAGTTTTGAGGAATACCACGTACCTCGTATAGCTTTACTGGAGCGGATTTCCAGCCCTGTAAATCCGATACGTGAGGCCACTGCTGCAAATTATCATCATGGATAGCTTTCATCCAGGCATCCTTTTTACCTGGATTATCCAAAGAAACACCAAACACGGTAAATCCTTTATCTTTGAATTTATTGAAAGCCGCAACGACATTTGGGTTCTCATGGCGACAAGGACCACACCAACTTGCCCAAAAATCCAACAGGACATATTTACCTCTTAAAGAAGATAAGGAAATATTTTTTCCCGTTGTATCTGGCAACGTAAAGTCCGGCGCTACAGAACCAACAGCAACCGCTTTGAGTTTCTGAATACGCTCCGCCAGCTCTTTCCCTTTTTCAGAATTTTTTAGCTCAGGAGACAACTTTTCAAAAGAAGTCACATAGTCATTTACATTCTCACCACTGACATTTTCAGATAATAAATCCAAGGTATACCAGCTCTTTGGGTTTTTGTTAATAAATTCAGCATCTGCTTTTTCCATTTTTTCGGAAATCTCACCAGCCTGTTTTTGTAAACCTTCAATGAATTTAGGATCCTGTTTTTGAGTCTCCGAAGCAGCATAATATTGCTGGTTCAAAGCTTCGAATGCATCCGAATATGGTTTTACAAATGCCTTATACTGTGTCAAATCATCATTTAGTGCCGTGCCCGATATAGTTGCATTTTTGAACCCTTTGGTTGCGTCAACTTTGATAACACCTTTAGAAAGATATAACTGCGCAGTTTCAGGTTGTGTTTGACTATTTCTAAGTTCTGCAAAAGATAAGCCCTCCGGTGAATAGATCATCATACCCTTCGTTGGCGAAGCCACCTGTCCGTTGAATTTAAATTCACCTTTTACGACCGTTGCCGAATCAGTCTGACGAGTACCATTCGCAGCATATTGCATAAACACTTTCGCTTTGTCGGACGTTGTGTTTACCTTTCCTGTAACCGTGTAGCTTTCTTGTGCCATTAACAAGGCTGGTAAAAAGCTTAAACCCATTAATATTCCCTTTTTCATAATTATATACTTCCCATAAATGTAAAACATTTCCGTTTCACTGTCGTCCTATTTAACATTATTTAGCAAAGATGTTACCAACGTCCGGAAGCACCGCCACCACCAAAATCACCACCGCCGAAGCCACCAAATCCACCGCCTGAACCACCACCGAAACCGCCGCCGCTACCTCGGCCGCCACCGCCGCCAAGACCATTCAGCAATGTCCACCAGAAAATATCTGAAGCCCCACGTCCATTCATCACGCGGCCACCACCTTTACCTCCACCGCCACGATTCGAGAAAATAACAATCAAGACAATCACTATAATAATGACAAACATGACAGAGCCTGATCCTTTTCCATTCGGTTGTTTTGGATCGGCTTTGTATTCACCCTTTGTATAAGAAATTAAAGAACTAGTAGCATCGTCTACGCCTTTATAATAATCTCCCTGACGGAAGGCCGGTTTAATATCATTCTCAATAATGCGATAGGCTATGGCGTCCGGGACAGCGCCTTCAATACCATACCCTGTTTGAATAGTCACTGCACGATCTCCCAGGGCTACTAACAATAAAATACCGTTATTATATTTTTTATTACCAATACCCCACTTCTTCGCTAAACGGACCGCATAGTCGGAAATATCATAGCCCCCGGTAGAATTCATCATGACCACGGCAATTTGCGTCGACGCAGAATCCTCAAATGCAACTAGCTTCTGTTCCAACAATTGCTTTTGGCTTGCTGTCAAGGTATTTGTATAGTCATTGACAAGCTTATTTGACGTTTCTGGGAAATCTTGTCCTAATACTGTGGCTACGGACAGTATACAAAGCAACATAGCCATAGCAGGGATTCGAATCCGAGAAAATAATTTCAATATAAATTTCATCCTATTATTTTCTTTTATTCATTTTTTACGCGCCTTTAGCAGTCTAAACGCTGTTTCCGGCGACCGATGATTACCCGAGCTCGTGTTTTCATCAGTATTTTATCAATTAATCTGTGAAACAGTCAAAAGCAATCCAAGCTGTTTCTAGTTAGGCTTTCGCATTAACGGTCTCCAAAAACAATATCATTGGGAAGCTCATTAATATCATCATGTTCCCGTGGAAAGAATTTGGCCAGCTGTTTGCCGGCATGTTCGATCCCTTTGACCAAGCCCTCAACAATATGGTCTATCCTAAATTCGGCCACCATAAGATCTTTGGTACTATTCCAAAAATCACTTTCTACACGCTGATGAATACCTTTATCGCCAATAATGGAGAATTTATGATCTTCCAGCGCGATATAGATAAGAACGCCATTTTTTAATGCTGTCTTGTGCATTCCTAACTTAGCGAAATAATAGGTTGCACGATCGTGTACCTCGTCGGGACAGTGGTTTTCTATGACCACACGAATTTCACCAGACGTCTCATTTTCAGCCACATTAATGGCATGAACTATTTTCTCTTGTTCTTCAGAATTTAAAGCCATAGTTGATATACGTTTACACTCAAAGATCGGATCAGCAAAATTTACTCGGCATCCAAAATACCTAATGAATTAAAACCCGATAAAAAAATGGATGATGAGCTTATACGCAAGCCGCATCATCCATCATCCCATTCATTGCTAACAAACTGCTATTAGAATGATACCGTAGGTGCTTTGTCCGAACCAGGCGCTGCTGTAAAAGTACCTTTCGCCTTAAATCCAAACATCCCAGCCATTAAATTATTTGGAAAACTCCGCACGGTAGTATTATATTGTTGCACGGCTTCATTATAAGATCTACGCTCCGTTGAAATACGGTTTTCAGTACCCTCCAATTGAGCTTGTAACTCCAAAAAATTCTGATTTGCTTTCAAATCCGGATAAGCCTCTACCGATGCCAAAAGCCGGCTCAATGAACCGCTGAATTCATCCTGAACTTTCTGAAATTTAGCAATATTCTCTTCAGACAAATCATCCGCATTGATCGTTACCGACGTTGCTTTTGCTCTCGCCTCTACGACTGCCGTTAACGTGCTTTCTTCATGTTTTGCCGCTCCTTTTACAGTATTGACCAAATTTGGAACTAGATCTGCACGACGTTGATAAGCATTTTCAACTTGTGCCCATTTTCCTTTAACGTTCTCATCCTGTGAGACCATTGTATTGTAGCCACATGAGTTTAATGATACTAATGCAAACAAACCACATAGGGCGACCAAAAATCTTTTAATTTTCATTGTTCAAAGAATTAAATACTATTCAAATTATACGGTTACACTATCAAAGCATATACCAAGCTCTTACTAAGATAAGAATATTTTTATTTCCAAATCTCCAAATAACCAATATTCATTAACTTTGTCTCGGTTTTGGGATAAAAACCCAGCCCTCATACTATGCAAAAAGAAATTGAAATTGCAATACTTCCAGAAAGAATTGAGGACGATCAGTATATTCTACAGCAAGGGATCAAAGCCCTGAAAGTCCAACCTCGACAAGTCAAAGGTTATAAAATCCGTAAACGTTCCATTGATGCGCGTAGTAAACAGGTTGTCTATCGAGCTCGGGTTATTTACTACATTGACGAACTTCCTGTTCCAGAAATTTACGAAAATAATTTTAAGTCCGTTAAAGACGGAAAACCTGTTATTATTATTGGCGCGGGCCCTGCCGGCCTGTTTGCAGCAATACGCTGTATTGAACGTGGGCTCAAACCAATTGTAATCGAACGCGGTAAAAAGGTCCAAGACCGTAGACGCGATCTAGCTAAGCTGAACCGGGAAGGCATCGTAAACCCTGAGTCAAACTACTGTTTTGGTGAAGGTGGGGCCGGAACGTACTCCGACGGGAAACTATATACACGTTCCAACAAAAGAGGTGATGTCGATAAAGTACTCAAACTTTTTGTCTCCCACGGTGCTACGACAGATATCCTGGTCAATGCGCGCCCACATATTGGTACAAATAAGTTGCCGCATATTATTGAAGCCATGCGCGAAAGCGTTCTTGAATTTGGAGGTGAGTTTCATTTTGACCAACGTGTCGATGACATTTTAGAATCCTTCGGTCAAGTGCGCGGTGTCAAATTAGCCAATGGCGAAGAGATTAAGGCAAATCATGTCATTGTAGCGACAGGACATTCTGCGCGGGATATTTTCGAGCTTTTTCATCGCAATAATTGGCTGATCGAAGCCAAGGCATTTGCTTTGGGCGTGCGTATTGAGCACCCACAGGCAATTATTGATCAGGCTCAATACCACTGCCAGATTAGAAGCGAGCATTTGCCGCCTGCATATTATAGTTTGGTTGAACAGGTGAATGACCGTGGGGTATTTTCATTCTGCATGTGCCCAGGCGGCGTCATTGCTCCCTGTGCAACTGATTTAGATGAAATCGTTGTCAACGGATGGTCTCCATCCAAACGAAACAATCCGCACGCCAATTCAGGCACCGTTATTCAGATTAACCTCGAGGACGTTGCCAACGCACATAAGGATCCATTTGCATTGCTTAATTTTCAGAAAGAGATCGAGCGAACGGCCTTTGCCGTAGGTGGCGGAAAACTCGTTGCTCCGGCGCAACGCATGGTCGACTTTGTCGAAGGACGTGTGTCTATGGATCTGCCAGAAAACTCGTACAAACCGGGAACGGCCTCTGCAGATCTCACTGAAGTACTACCTGCTTTTGTTCACGATGCATTACGCGGTGCATTGCCCATCTTTGGCAAAAAGATGAAAGGCTACTATACCAATGAAGCCATTTTAGTTGGTGTAGAGTCACGTACATCTTCACCGATTCGGATCCCTAGAAATAAAGAAGATTTACAACACCCTCAGGTCAAAGGACTTTACCCTTGTGGTGAAGGTGCAGGGTATGCTGGAGGTATCATTTCAGCGGCTATAGACGGTATTAATTGTGTTGATGCGATCAATTTAAGTTAACATTTTTTGCTTTTTCTCTTGCAGAATACGAATAAATGCCTTACTTTTGTAGCATCAACGCGAAAGTAGCTCAGTTGGTAGAGCACAACCTTGCCAAGGTTGGGGTCGCGAGTTCGAATCTCGTCTTTCGCTCAAAAAAAGCTTCCAAAATTTGGAAGCTTTTTCTTTTTAAATCAAGATCATGTTTTCTTTCTTTCCAGTGCCATAATGGACCCATTGAAAAAAGACAGCAATCCGACGAGTACCACAATAAATCCTGCTATAATAAAAGCTGTAGCAACACCGATAGCATCTGCAATAAACCCTGTAAAAAGAAGACCTATCATACTTGGTAAAATTGCTAGGCTAAAATAGAGCGAAAATACCCGTCCCAACATCTCTGCAGACACTTGCTCCTGGATAATCGCCATAAAAGATGCCGAGAAAATAGACATTGAGACTCCACCGATTCCCGTCATAATAACAAATGGAATAAACCAACTTGAGGGAAACCAGCCGGATATCGCAAAGGTAACTCCCAAGGCAATATGCATGCTATTGACCAGTACGACTTTCGAAACTGATACCTTTGCCAGCCCCAAAAAGCTTCCGCCAACCAGCATCCCGACGCCCCAGATAATTTCAATCACACTCATTTCCCATTTCCCTCCTCCGTAATGACCGATAGTCAGCAAAGGAAACATAATGGCAACTGGCATAATACAAAATGTTGCTACCATAGCATATAAAAAGAGAATCCCCAGGCCTTTATTTTGATAAATAGCGTTCATCCCTTCTTTAAGTTCCTTTAAGACCACAGGGATGGAAGGCTTGTTACCAGATTTTGGCAGATGCGGAATCGTCACAAAAAACAAAGAAGCAATGGCCACAACAGCCCCCACAACGTCTAGGTACAAAACACGTGCAATGGGAAAATAAGTAATTGCCAAGGTACCCAAGGCCGGTCCGGCGATGCTGCTTACCGACTGGAGCATCTGGTTTATCCCCGATACCCGCAACAGCTTGTCCTCAGGCACCAAAAGCGGTGCGATAGCTTGCATTGCTGGTGTATGGAATGCTGATCCAATGGATCGGCAGGCCATCAATAAATAGATGAGAAACATATTGGTACCGTCACTTTTCAATACAAATGTCATTCCCAGTGTACAAAGTGCAATAAAACCGTCTGCAAAGATCATCACTTTCTTTCTATTCCAGCGATCAATAAATACTCCCGCAAAAGGGCCAATAATTGCTTGGGGCAGTAAACCTGCAATAGCGGCAAAAGCCAATACCTCCGCAGATTTATGTGTCAAACTCAACCATATCATAATTGAAAAATTGACAGCAGAACTGGACAACAGGGAAATAAATTGTCCTATCCATATATAACTATAGGTACGAAACCAGTTATTCTTTTCCATGAAATTTTAATTAAATACAACCTGCAACTGGCTATGAACAACCAGCACATTATTATAAAGTTCGCAAAACAGCGCTATTCAATAAAAAGAATATAAACATGAAACCGAAGGTAATATAGAAAAATAAATACCCGATATCAGGAAAAACTCCAGTTATTTAAATAGACAAACTTGACTAGAAAAAAGCGAGCACGCTATAAAACCCAAGGTTTATAAGCGTAAGTTGTATATAGAGATTTGTACATCGTATTACAAACCTACAAAATATCCGGTGAATCCCTATTGTTGATGTAAAAAATATGGCGTTTACCTCATCGATAAACGCCATATTTAAAAAGCTATATAATCCAATATGGATTTAATTTGTTCTTAGGCTTTCTTCTACAAGCTCTTCAACATATTTGCGAACAACTTCATTAGAGAAACGTGTAGTTACGTCAAATGCAAATGCGTGTACCAACAGGATACGGGCAGATTCTTCACCAATTCCTCTTGCTCTCAAATAAAATAGGGCTTCATTATCAAACTGACCGATGGTACATCCGTGGGAACATTTTACGTCATCCGCAAAAATCTCCAATTGCGGTTTGGTATAGACCGCCGAATTGTCAGACATCAACATATTATTGTTCTGTTGAAAAGCATTCGTTTTTTGAGCATCCTCGCGCACAAAGATTTTTCCATTGAAAACCGCTACGGACTTGTCCTGTGTAATATTTTTATACCATTCGTAAGACTCACAATGTGGCTTAAGGTGGTCTACGATGGTATGATTATCAACCAATTGATCAGCAGCCGTTAAGTTGATTCCATATAAATGGCTTTCCACATGCTCTGCATCCAGGCGAACATTGATATTGTTACGGATAAACGAAGCGCCAGGAAAATTACAGTTGTAATTATTGTAAAGGCTATATTTTTCTTGGTATACCTCTGTATGATTAAAGTAACGGCTTACAGATTCTGCGAGCTGCAAATAATAATGTTGTACTTTAGCGTTCTCTTTGACGATAATCTCAGAAACCTTATTGTGTACATTATTTGCGGTACCTTCTGCAGTGATAAAACTTTCGATCAATTCAAGCTCTGCATTTGGCTCGACAACAATCAAATTACGTGTTTGTGCAAAGAAATCCTCTTTCCCTGTAGCGACATGAATAATCTGTATTGGTTTATCAAGTACAACTCCCTTTTTCAAATGGATAAAAACACCATTGGTAAAAGCAGCCGTATTCAATGCGACCATAATATTGTCTGACTTATCCGCATATTTAGCAAAATGGGCCTCAAATGCCGGCTCTGAAGCAGCTTCATCCATTGGAATAACCGACAGTCCCTTCACATTTTCTAATTCACTTACTGCTAATACATACTGACCATTCACCAAGATAATGCGGTAGGCATCCAACTGAGGAATCTCACCTGCACTAAAGTCTAAGCCTTCGATATCCACATCGACATCAAGCGCATAAGGCTTATTGATAATACTGTGGATGTTTGTATATTTCCATTCTTCATTCTTAACGGTGGGAAAGCCTGCTGCTTCGAAACGCTCGAATGCAAGTTGGCGGGCTTCCACGAAAAACGAAGGTTCGTCTGAAACGCCTTGCTCTTTGAAAGCTCCCAACACTTGTTGAAGTAATGATTCTGAAACTAATGTACTCATGTTATTTTTTAATCAAATCGCCAAAATTCTCTTCCAATCCTATTTACTCAGATAAAAGATTAGGCGTTTTGTGTATCATATTCTTTTAACCAATCGTATCCTTTTTCTTCAAGCTCCAAAGCTAATTCTTTAGGTCCCGATTTCACGATACGGCCATTGTACAATACGTGAACAAAATCTGGAACGATATAATCCAACAAACGTTGGTAGTGTGTAATAACAATAAAAGCATTGTCTTTAGAACGTAATTCATTCACACCATTGGCAACGATACGAAGTGCATCGATATCCAAACCAGAATCTGTCTCATCCAAAATAGATAATTTCGGGTTCAACATCGCCAGTTGAAAAATTTCGTTACGCTTTTTCTCACCACCGGAGAATCCTTCATTTAAAGAACGGTTAGCCAAATTAGCTGAAAACTCAACCAGTTTTTGCTTGTCTTTTACCATTTGTAAAAATTCCTTCGCTTCCATTGGCGGAAGGCCTTTATACTCACGAATATCATTTACAGCAGTTTTCAAGAAATTGATATTCGATACGCCCGGAATCTCCACAGGATATTGAAAAGCCAAAAACAGCCCTTCACGTGCGCGGTCCTCAGGGGAAAGATCCAATAAATCTACACCGTCCAATAATGCAGAACCTTCGCTTACTTCATATGATTCACGTCCTGCCAATACATTACCCAATGTACTTTTACCAGCACCATTCGGTCCCATAATCGCATGAACTTCTCCAGCTTTTACTTCTAGGTTTAACCCTTTTAATATTTGTTTGTCTTCTACAGACGCATGTAAATTTTTAATGCTTAACATTTTATTCGTATTGAGTATGGTGTAATGTAGCGTCTTAAACTACATTCCCAATGATTTTTTATCTATCCTACTGAACCTTCTAATGAAATTGCCAATAATTTTTGAGCTTCTACAGCAAACTCCATTGGCAATTGATTTAATACTTCTTTTGCATAACCGTTGACAATTAAACCAACAGCTTTCTCAGAATCTATACCACGTTGATTCAAATAGAACACTTGGTCCTCACCGATTTTGGAAGTAGTCGCCTCATGTTCTAATTTGGCTGTCTTATTTCTATTTTCGATATAAGGGAATGTATGTGCCCCACATTTATCACCGATCAATAAGGAGTCACATTGCGTAAAGTTACGTGAGTTGTCGGCATTTGGACCGATTTTCACTAAACCTCTATAACTGTTATGGCTCTTACCGGCAGAGATACCTTTAGAAATAATTTTAGATTTCGTGTTTTTACCCAAATGAACCATCTTCGTTCCTGTATCAGCTACCTGATGATTACGCGTCATGGCTACAGAGTAAAACTCGCCAATAGAGTTATCACCCTTTAAAATCACACCCGGGTATTTCCATGTAATTGCAGAGCCCGTTTCTACCTGTGTCCAGGAGATTTTACTGTTATCGCCCTTACAGATTCCACGCTTCGTTACAAAGTTATATATCCCACCTTTCCCATCTTTATCACCAGGGTACCAGTTTTGAACGGTAGAATATTTAATATCAGCATCGCGTTCAGCAATCAATTCAACCACTGCAGCATGTAACTGGTTTTCATCACGCATAGGCGCAGTACATCCCTCCAAATAAGAAACATAAGCCCCCTCATCAGCAATGATCAACGTGCGTTCGAATTGCCCGGTATTCTGCGCATTAATACGGAAATAGGTCGACAATTCCATTGGACATCTAACGCCTTTTGGAACGTAAACAAAGGATCCATCCGAAAACACTGCAGAATTTAATGCTGCATAAATGTTATCTGTCTGTGGAACCACTGTACCCAAATATTTCTTCACCAAGTCAGGATGCTCTTGCACGGCCTCACCAAATGAACAGAAAATAACTCCTTGTTCTTTTAACTTCTCGCGAAACGTTGTTTTGACAGAGACCGAGTCAAAGACAGCATCTACCGCTACAACTCCCGCCAATACTTTTTGCTCATCCAATGGAATACCCAATTTTTCAAAGGTAGCGATCAACTCAGGGTCAACCTCATCCATCGAATTAAGCTGTGGTTTTGCTTTTGGGGCCGCGTAGTAAGAAATCTCTTGAAAATCAATTTCAGGAGCCTTAAAATTCTGCCAAGTAGGCATTTTTAACGTCAAGAAATGACGAAAAGCTTTCAATCTCCATTCCAATAGCCATTCAGGTTCATTCTTTTTTGCCGAAATAAAACGAACCGTATCCTCAGTAAGGCCTTTGGCTGCAATTTCCATTTCGATATCTGTCGTGAACCCGTATTTATATTCTTCGAGCTCCAGCTCTTTTAACAAATCGTCGTCTTTAGTACTCATATTGCGCTCTCACGGTTTAACTAATTTGGGAGGGCTTCACCTCCGCACCTATCGAACTGCAAAGTTACAATTTCAAAGCCAATAAAACAGCATTTAATAGCACCTTACGAAGGCATTTTTAATAAAAAAATGACATTTATCACTCCATTTCATTAAAATGAGCACATTTCAATCGATTATGACAGTCAAATGATTTTACATCGATTAAAACTATAATAATGAAATTTAAATATAGTTAAAATCTATTAATCATCAATAATTTTGTATATTTTTAAATTTCCAAATATAATTTTGTATATTTACAAATACTATTGATTATTAAGACTTAAGATATGCCCTTTGCACCGGATAAAACAGATTTAAAAATTCTTAAACTATTACAAGAGAATGGTCGTATAACTAATTTGCAGCTTGCATCTAGTATAGGACTATCTCCCGCACCGACTTTAGAACGCGTACGAAAACTGGAAAACTCAGGCTTTATCAAAAGTTACCATGCTTTTGTTGACGAGGAAAAACTGGGACTTGGAATCAAATCATTCATCCAGATCTCACTTGACTTTCATACACATAACGCTATCCCTGAGTTTGTTGCCGCTGTCAAAATGATACCTGAGGTAACAGAATGCCACCACGTCACAGGTAATTGTGATTTCATCCTCAAGGTTTACGTAAAAGATATCAAAGCTTATGAAGGTGTCATCATGGAAAAAATCGCCAAGATCCCCTTTGTAAAGACATTCCAAACGATGATGATTATGTCAACCAGCAAAAAAGAGCCAATTATTCCTTTAGAATATTAAGCCCAATCAAAAATATCATTACCGGAATCTCGCTCTTGGACGTTTTACTCCATGTGACGATCACCGGCAATGATATTTACCCATTCAGATTCTGAACAGAAAAACTCCACACAAAATTTAAACCAAGCGCCAATCAATTGGCGTTTTACCATGAGCTATTAAATATTGGTTTGTCCGTGAAAAATGCTTACTACCAAAGAAACCACGATAGACAGACAGCGGCGAAGGATGAACTGCCGTTAGAATAAGATGTTTATTTGCATTAATGAGCACACTTTTCTTTTGAGCATAACTTCCCCACAATAGAAACACCACGTGCTCGCAACGCTCCGAAATCGCATGAATAATGCTGTCCGTAAAAATCTCCCAACCTCTTTTCTGATGCGAACCTGCCAAATGCGCCCGTACAGTCAATGTTGCGTTTAGCAACAACACCCCCTGTTTGGCCCAGAAGGTCAAATCACCAGAACGCGGCTCGACAAACCCGGGGATATCGTCTTGTAACTCCTTAAAAATATTTTTCAAAGATGGTGGCAGTGCAATCCCTTCCGGCACAGAGAATGACAGACCGTGTGCCTGCCCATCATTGTGGTAAGGATCCTGCCCTAGGATGACTACTTTGACCTGATCCAACGGTGTCAGCTTAAAAGCGTTCATCACCAGATCTGCCGGCGGAAACACTTTCGTCTGTTGTCGCTCTTCCTGTACAAAAGTAGACAGCTGTTTCATATAAGGCTGACCGAACAAAGGCTTTAACACAGGAGCCCAAGAATCATCGTATTGTTTTTCCATAATTCAAACATAGATAAAGTTGGGTATAAAGACAAAGTGTACAAAAAGAAAATCAGGAGAACAGTCCCTTGTACGAACGCGTTCTACTTTCGGAAAAACACATTTTTACAAAATAACCACTTGAACCTTTGCTTAAACGGTGAAATTAACGGATATTTGCAGAATTAAATTGAATACAAATATTTTAAACAAAGATTTATGTCAAATCTCGTTAGAATCATTATTTGCAGTGCATTGCTTATCGGAACAGTTGCCTTATTCTGGACTGGAAATTGGGGATGGGGAATCTTAGGTATCTTGATCACGATCTTAGGTTTTGTCACTGTATTTTTTCATGAATATATGCTGATTGCGCAATGGTATATGCGCAAACAAAATATGGCCGCAGCTGAAAAATGGCTGGGCAAAATCACGAACTACGAAAAACAATTGATCCCACAGCAACACGGTTACTACAACATGCTGATCGGACTGATCGAATCGCAACGTGCTCCTATGCAATCTGAAAAATATTTCAAGAAAGCATTGGCATTGGGTTTACACATGGACCACAACATCGCTCTGGCAAAATTAAGCCTAGCAGGCGTAGCAATGGCAAAGCGCAATAAACGTGAAGCGGAGAAACTTCTTCAAGAAGCAAAAAAAGCAGATAAGAATAAATTATTAGCTGATCAGATCAAAATGATGAAAGATCAGATGGGAATGATGGACAAACAACAGATCCGATATAATCGATAATAGCTATAAATCAAAAAAGGTCGTTGGAGCAATAATTCCAACGACCTTTTTTGTCTTAACCACAAATTATTTATTTCTTTAATGGAATTGACACTTCCAGAAATTCGCCCTCTTCCGTACTACTCTCGAATACAAGTTTAATCATTGCCGGCTTATCCGCTTGCTTCCAATCCTTTACTACAACCTGTATATCCACAGGCTTATCTTCTTCTAGCAAATAGTGCAGATAATTCTGTTTATCTGCAAATTTAACCAAAACATTTCCCATCTGAATCGTTGAAAAAAAATGGGACTGTTTCTTCTGATCCAACACTTGTGTAGAGAAGGTATTCATTTTATATTCCCGAGGATCGGTACTATAAGATATAGCAAACAAATTGATCACCAATTCATTCTTAGGCTCATCTACGTGAAATTCCTTTACATCGAATTGAATATCGTCAACCACCAGCAATGAATCTGCCGACTGAGCCTTTACAAACCCACCACCAAGGAAGAACATCAAGACAACAACATATCTAAAAAAAACGTTCATATCATATTATATTTAAAAAAGCCACGGTCTTCGTGGCTTTAACTATTATTGTATTATTATTTCAAAATTATGCCCGCAATCGATCGGCAGACCGGATCAACTTTTCATCTTTACGCACTCCTCCCATGGCTAGCGCACAGAAAATAATCGAGATAGGCAACAAAAAGAATCCGACACCGATATTCCCAGCACCCAAAAATTGGCTCACCGTAGCGAGATGAGTACTTGCAGAAGAGTATAGCCATATTGCAAATAAGATAATTGCAACAACCTCTACCCAAATAAGCAAAAGCTGAACTTTACGTTTTTTAAATTTAAATATCGTGAATAGGGGAAGTCCTCCTAATAATACGGTGGCTACAGTCTGAAGAATATAACCAAATCCACCCTCGTGTACCGGCTGGCCTGCAGCAACACTATACACACCGGTCACCTTCACATTCTTCCCTAAACCAACTAAATCGCTATAATTAACATAGGGAAATAGAAACAAGCCAAATATGACTAATCCTGCTATCAGCAAATAAACAGTTTGGATACGTTGAATCATAGTTTAATTTTTGTATACCAACAAACTTAGATAAATTGATTTTTATATGCAATATAATTGCGACCGAAAAAACAATCAACCTTACAGCTCATTAAACAGCAAAACAATCAAACCTTACATTTTGTTGTATTTTTTTACATCCTACCAAACAGCTTCTTTTTAGAAAGCTTTATCTTTGCCAAAAAAAACACCATGTTATATATATACGGCGCAACCGCTCACGCTAAAACTGCGGTAGATGTAGCAGAAGATTTAGCGATTGAAATTGGCGGTCTTATTGACAAATCGCTGCTCATTGAAGATGTATTCGATTATGAAGTTCAACTTCACCATCAGGTTAAAGACACGGAGGAAGATTTCTTTATCGCAGTCAAGAACCCAGGTCTTCGCCAAAGAATTGTTTCGGAAAACACAGACTGGAATTACCAGACCCTGATCCATCCCAAAGCCTACGTATCAAAAAGAGCCGAGATTGGTGAAGGCACCATTATTCTCCCTGGTGCTTCCATCGCTCCTGATGTGCAGATTGGCAACCACTGTATTATTGCAGGTTCGGCAGTGATCGAAAGCAATACCATAATTGAAGATTTTGTAAACATCGGACCAAATGTCTCAATCGGAGCAAACGTTCTAGTAGGCAGAGGTTCAGAAATTAAAGCAAATACTCGTATCGAAGACGAAGAAACTATCCCCAAAGAGAGTATAATCGCTTAATTAAATCCCCGCGGAATGAAATTGCAAATCGTATAGTTTCTTATAATAGCCATCAAAAGATAGTAATTCCTGATGCGTTCCAATTTCCTTAATTTCGCCTTTATCCAACACAATAATCTTGTCCGCCTTCTGAATGGTGGACAAGCGGTGGGCAATAACAATCGATGTTCTTCCTTTCATGAGGTTATCAATAGCATGCTGGATCATTTCTTCCGTTTCGGTATCTACCGAGGAAGTCGCTTCGTCCAAAATTAGAATCCGGGGATCGTGTACCAAAGCACGAATAAAAGAAATCAATTGGGCCTGCCCCGCGGATAAGGTTGCACCCCGCTCTTTCACATCATAATCATACCCCCCAGGTAGTCGCATAATAAAGTCATGCGCACCCACTTCTTTTGCCGCTTCGATGACCTGTTCCCTAGATATTGCAGGATCACCTAAGGTAATATTATTGATGACACTATCCGAAAAGAGAAATACATCCTGCAATACCGTCGCGATTGTATTTCTTAAATAATCAAGATCATATTCCCGAATATTAACGCCATCCAATAAAATCTCACCTTTATTGATTTCATAAAAACGGCTTAGAATATTGATCGTAGAAGACTTTCCGGCACCAGTAGCCCCAACTAAAGCCAAGGTCTCCCCTGGGTTAACCTTAAAATTAACATCTTTTAAAACCCAGTTTTCCTCGTTATAAGCAAACCAAACATCCCGAAATGTAATTTCCCCTTTGATATGTGCAGGCTTCAGAGTCCCTAAATTAGGCGTTTTTTCATCCGTATCTAAGACTTCAAAAATACGTTCGGCACTAACCATCCCCATTTGAAGTGTATTGAATTTGTCAATGAGTTCCCGAATCGGCCTAAAGATCATATTGATATACATGATGAAGGCTACAACTACACCTGGAGATATCACATCGCCCATAATTTGTTTGGAACCAAACCACACCAATAATCCGAGAGCAATAGCCATGATAATTTCCAAAACAGGGAAAAAGATAGAAAAGTACCAATTGGTCCGAATATGGGCATTTCGATGTTGCGCATTAATTTCCTTAAACTTATCCATTTCCTGCTTTTCGCGCGCAAAATATTGGATAATACCGACACCGGTAATATGTTCCTGTAAAAAGGTATTTAAGTTGGAAACCCATTTCCTGACATCGATAAAAGCAGATTTCATCGCCTCTTTAAACACATAGGTCGCCGCCACCATCAAAGGCATAGGGATCAAAACAATCAATGTCAGCTTCCAATCGGAGTAAAACATGACGACTAAAATAACCACCAATTGCAATAAATCACCGATAATCTGAATCAAACCTTCAGAAAAAATATTGGAAAGAGTCTCCAAATCAGAGATGGTACGTGTAATCAATTTTCCCAGTGCCGTACGATCAAAATACTTCAGCCTGAGTTGAACAATGTGATTAAATACCTGGATCCGAATATCACGGATGACGGACTGCCCCAAGGTATTTGTCATTAAGGTGTGGTAATAACGGATCAAAGTCTGCAGGATGACCAATGCCAACATCGCTATCAGCATGAGAGACAATCCATTGGTATCGAAGTTTAAGATATAGTTATCTAATGTATGCTGGATTAGCATAGGTAAAGCGGGGGCTACTGCAGCCAACAATATCGTTAGAACGACCGATATCCAAAATGCCACATGATACGGACGCATATAGCGGCTCATGCGTTTCACTAAATTGATATCGTAGGTTTTGCCTGTTATTTTATCTTGACTCACGGTAAATTCTATATATATGGATACGCCACCTCTGTTAAATATAATCCATGTGCTGGCACGGAAACACCCGCTTTGCCACGGTTTTTGCTTTGAATAACCTCTTGCATAAACGAAACAGGCTTGCCCTTCAACCCTATTTCCAGCGATGTGCCCACGATGGCACGAACCATGTTGCGCAAGAAGCGATCCGCTGTGATGTGAAAGACCAAGTGCTGTTCGGTATTCCAGACCCACTCAGCTCTACGAATATCGCAAATATTTGTAAACACCTGCGTATGAGACTTACTAAAGCATTCAAAATCCTGTTTCCCTAATAAAAATTTTGCTGCTTCGTTCATCTTTTCTACATCTGGACGATCGCGCATAAAACATGAATAGGGATATATGAAAGGATCTTTATGAAAATGAAGATGATATTCGTACGATCTTTGTATAGCATCAAAACGTGCATGCGCCTCAGCCTCAACTTCAATCAAGCGTTTAACGGCCACATCAAAGGGTAACAAAGCATTAAGAGAATGAATAAAACGATCTGCCTTTTGTAGAATACCTACAGGAGCTGCATCGAAATGCGCATACAATTGCTTGGCATGAACACCCGTATCTGTACGGCCAGCTCCAGTTGTTTCAATGGGCTCCCGCAACAGGGTTTCAAGCGCTTTATTCAGCACTTCCTGCACGGAAATTGCATTATTCTGAATTTGCCAACCATGATATGCCTGTCCAAAATAGGCTATTTCTAAAAAAAAACGTCTTTTATCCATTATATGCAACAAAGGTACGTTTTTCCAAATGAGCATCATTTCTCCGCAGAACGAATTTGCTCATTTTCTTCATTATTTAATCCTTACATGACAAAACTGTTTGTTTTGCACTTCCTTTTTACTCAAATCTGCCTGATGGGTAATTTGGTATTCAGCGGCACCAAAGCCACAGTAAACACCTACTATCTTCGCCATGCGACCACGGTAAGTCCACAGTGAGTCGACATTGAGTCCACCTTTTTAAGTACATTCAATGCGGGAGCACCATGACCGCAATATGGTCGCACCCCGAACATATTCCCTAGTTGTGCATAACACAAAGCTAAAAAGACTATAGTAAATCGACCAGATTTTCAAAAGCCATGCCCCGCGACGCTTTCAATAAGACTGTCGCATCCGTAATCGGTTTTTCTTGAAGTTTTTCCTTTGCTTCGGCTGTTGTCTCATAAAACTCCCCGCCTTCATACCTATGCGCGAAAAATTCTTTCCCTACAAAAATCTTACGATCTGCCGGAATAGCTCTTACGTTTTCAACAATTTTTTTATGCTCTTCAAAGGATTCGGCTCCCAATTCAAACATATCCCCCAATACAATAGCCTTCTTATCCGCTTCAATAATCCGGATATTATCCAGTGCAGCGGCCATACTTGTTGCATTGGCATTATAATAATCACAAATTAGCGTATTGTGGGCCGTTTTCATAACCTGCGAGCGATTGTTGGTAGGCGTGTATCCTTCAATACCCCGATTGATCGCCGCGGAAGAAACGCCAAAATGCAGACCTACTGCAATTGCTGCAAGAAAGTTTTCGGTATTATAAGATCCTGTTAACTGGGTATCGACAACATAAGATTCGTCCGCACCTTTCTTTTGCCATTCAATTTGTAAAAGAGGATTTGCCCGAAGAAGCTTTCCAATCACATCATTACTTTCCGAAAAACCATAAGTGACAATATCAGTTATCCGGCGAACAGAAGCCATCTCTTTAAGGTGTGGATTATCAGCCTGCAAAAATAATACACCTTGATGATCTTGCAGCCAATCGTACAGTTCGCCTTTGGTTTTCTTCACTCCCTCAAAAGATCCAAAACCTTCTAGATGTGCTTTACCAACGTTAGAAATCAAGCCATGTGTCGGTTCAGCAATCGCACATAAAAAAGCAATTTCCTCCAAATGATTCGCCCCCATTTCGATTATTGCCAGCTCAATGGAATCATCGATTGCCAATAATGTTAAGGGAACACCGATATGATTATTGAGATTTCCTTTTGTTGCATATGCCTTGTACTTCTGTGACACAACGGCGTACAAGAGTTCCTTCGTCGTCGTTTTGCCATTGGTCCCTGTTACCCCTACAATTGGAATATGCAGCTGATGCCTATGGTAATTTGCCAGTTGCTGCAATGTTTTTAGCACATCATCAACAAGAATATATGCTTCTCCTTTTTGATAAGCCTCTTCATCAATAACAACATATTTAGCCCCCATTTCGAGTGCTTTCTCAGCGAAAGCATTGCCATTGAAATTGGCTCCTTTTAGCGCAAAAAATATACTATCCTTTTCTATTTTACGTGTATCCGTTGTAATATTAGGGTACTGTTTATAAATCTGATAGAGTGATTGGATATCCATGTTGAGAAATTTGTTGAACAAACTTAGATAAATTGCCTTTTATATGCAATACAATTAATCCTCGTATAAAAAATATATGATTCTTCTGTGTTATAATCATCTTTTAAAATCAATTTAACTTAGCAGAATGCATTTCATTCTGAAGTATATTCATTGTGCAGGGACGCTTTTTTCGGATGTTATTCGGACCAGCTTCGGACCAGCTTCGGCTCATCAATAGATCTTGACCAAACCCTGACCAGATCTGGACCAGACCCTGACCAGGAATTGTCTGGTCATATATTGATCAAAGATGGCACTGATCCTCTTCACGCCCGAACGTGGTACGAACAAGGTACGAATCAGAAGCAAACGTTACCGATAACGTTTGCGCATTTATTTTGACGGATTTCCTTTAAGGAAGGCTTTAATATTGGTAATTTCATTGACCAATTAAACAATTTGGAATGCGGACGATCATACTTTCCTTTTTTTTAATTCCTTTCTTTCTTTTTGCTGCAGAAGTAAAGAGTTATGATTTTGTCGTGGCCAATTTTCCAAAACTTATTGAAAACAAAGGCTGGCACAACTGGGACAAAGATTCTAATGGGAAAACAGCTTATTTCGCAGAATATAAAAACAAAGGCGCAGGCTCAGTGTCACAAAATCGTGTCAAATGGAGTCGCCTATTGGCAGATCGAGAGACCGATAGCCTTAATTTTCAACGTGTATTCAAGGATTGGGTACCAAACCTTACATTTGATCGATAAATAATGACCGGTAACGATTGCATAAGTTTTTCATCCAAGTTAGGGGCAAAGAATGTACAATTGCTTTTACAAATAACCATTTTTAAACCAAAATGTAAAAAATGAATTCGTTTAAAAAGCACTATTCACGTACATTGAAATCTGCTCTTGGATTGCTTCTCGTGCTACCACAGCTGTGTATGGCCCAAGAGCCTGCTCGTCCTATCGTACAACAAGTCGATTTTAAGAAAGATACATTAAATATCGGCAATTATGGCGCTAAAGGTGACGGTCAATTTCTTAATACGGTGTCAATCAACCAAACCATCCGTAAGTGTAGCGAACACGGCGGCGGTGTAGTACTGATCCCCGCCGGAATTTGGTTGACAGGGCCTATCGAAATGCAAAGCAATGTAAACCTGCACCTCAAACGAGACGCTGTCCTGCTTTTCACAAAGGACTTTGATCAATACAAACTTGTTGAATCTAATTGGGAAGGCGAGCCGGCTTGGCGCAATCAAAATCCAATATCAGGCAAGAACCTTTATAATATAGCAATTACAGGCAATGGCATTATCGATGGTAATGGAGATGCCTGGAGGATGGTTAAAAAGAGTAAACTAACAGCATCGCAATGGAAAAATCTTGTTGCATCTGGCGGCACGGTCGACATGGATAGCGAAGTCTGGTATCCCTCCGCAAGTTCGCTGAAAGGTTCAAAAGAAAAGAAAGCGGGGGTCATCCGCCCGGGAACAAAAGTCGATGATTTCAAAGATGTCAAAGATTTCTTAAGGCCCAATCTTTTGGTATTTACGAACTGTAAAAAAGTATTGTTGGAAGGTATAACTATACAAAACTCTCCGGCATGGAATATACACCCTTTACTATGTGAAGATCTGACCTTACGTAAGCTCTCGGTTCGTAACCCCTGGTATGGCCAAAATGGCGATGGCGTCGATGTCGAGTCTTGCAAGAATGTGCTGATTGAAGATTGTACATTTGATGTTGGCGATGATGGCATATGCATAAAGTCTGGTCGTGATAAAGCTGGTCGTGAGCGTGGCAAACCAACCGAAAATGTCATTGTTCGCAATAATGTTGTTTATCACGCACATGGTGGGTTTGTAATTGGGAGCGAAATGAGCGGTGGTGCCCGTAATATTTGGGTGGAAGACTGCTCGTTTATCGGGACTGATATCGGACTTCGTTTTAAAACGACAAGAGGTCGTGGAGGAGTGGTAGAAAACATCTTCATCAATAATATCAATATGGTTGATATCCCAGGCGAAGCGATTCTATTTGACATGTATTATGCGGCTGTAGATCCAGTCGCTTTAGCGGGAGAAAAGAGGCCTGCTGTAAAAACAGTTACACTTCCAGTTACGGAAGAAACACCGCAATTCAAAAACTTCTATATCAAAAATATCGTAGCGAAAGGAGCTTCAAAAGGAATTTTCTTACGTGGTCTCCCTGAAATGCATATTCAGCATATCTGGATAGAAAATGCAACATTGGAAGCAAATAAGGGTATAGAAATCATTGAAGCTTCTCAGGTTAATCTGAAAAATATAACATTAAAAACAACAGAAAATAATCCACTGATCGCCATCAACAATAGCACTGCGATAAATCTAGATAATATCCAAGCATTAGAAGCCCCTGAACTATATATCGAGGTCGCGGGTGAGAAAAGCAGTCATATCCATCTATCGAAATCCAACACAAGGACTGCAAAGACGGTCAGTCAATTTATAGGGGGAAGTACAGACAAATCCTTAACGATCAAAAATTAGGAACGTGATGAAAAAGTTATTTTTAATTCTTTTAAACCTTACAGCACTTGTTCCATTTTCAGGGTTTGGCCAGCAAAAGCCTTTTTCTGAGCAGATGGCAAACACTGTGCTTGAACAGCTCTATCCAGATTCGCTATTCAACAGAACCGACAAATTTCCGAAATGGTCATACGATATGGGGGTTATTTTTGAAGGCCTAACAGATGTATGGCGCAATACGGCTGACGCCACCTATTTTAATTATATGCAGTCACGCATGGATGCTTATCTCAGCATTCCGGATTCGATTAAAAACTATGATGCACACGATTTCAATATAGACAATATCAAAAATGGTACGGCACTATTAACGCTTTACAAAGTAACCGGTAAAGAAAAATATCTAAAGGCTTGCCACCAATTATATGCACAGCTTCAACAACATCCTCGCACACATGAAGGTGGATTTTGGCATAAGAAAATTTATCCTTACCAAATGTGGCTAGATGGCTTGTACATGGGACAGCCTTTCTATGCAGAATATGCTAGCTTAATGGATATTCCTGCCGCTTTTGACGATATCGCCAACCAGTTTAGCTACATGGAAAAAAACGCCCGTGACACGAAAACAGGCCTGCTGTATCATGGTTGGGATGAATCAAGAAAGGAACGCTGGTCAAACCCCAAAACAGGTTTATCTCCACACTTTTGGGCCAGAGGTATGGGCTGGTATGTAATGGCGCTTGTCGATGTGTTGGACTATTTCCCAGAAGAGCACCCACGCAGACAAGAACTCCTTGCAATCTTAAACAGAACGCTATCGGCAATCGTCAAGTATCAAGATGTCAAAACCGGTGTTTGGTATGACATTGTGGATCTGGGGACAAGAAAAGGAAATTACCTAGAATCTTCGGCCTCAAGTATGTTTGTATTTGCATTGGCAAAATCATTACGCAAAGGTTATATCCCAGCGACATTTCAGAAAAATCTGGATCGGGGCTACCAAGGGCTTGTAAAGGAATTCATCACCCCTGCTGGAGAAAACCGTGTTAATCTCACAAAGACTGTTCAAGTTTCGGGTTTGGGTGGAAAAAATTATCGTGATGGCAGCTTTGCGTATTATATGAGCGAACCAGTTATCACCAATGATCCCAAAGGAGTCGGTGCTTTTATCCTTGCAGCTTCCGAAGTTGAATTTGCGAAGGAACAAAAGGGCAAAAAAAGACGCACTGTCACATTGGACAATTATTTCAACAACGAATATAAAAAGGCTGCATCGGGGCAACTTCAACCTTACCATTATCTTTGGGATGGTGACGACAACAACGGGTTTTCCCTGCTGGGTAGGGTATTTGAAAAAAATGGTGGTCAATTAAACACATTAAGAACAGCACCTACTATACAGAATCTCTCAAAATCCAATGTCTACATCATCGTAGACCCCGATACAGAGAAAGAAACTGAGCATCCCCATTTTATGAATGAAACCGACGCCCAACAGATTGCGCAATGGGTTAAACAAGGAGGGGTACTCGTTCTTTTCTTAAATGATAGTGGCAACTGCGAAATCACCAAATTCAATACCCTCACACAAAAATTTGGCATCACATTCAATGAGGATAGCCGCAATCGTGTGAAAGGAAATGACTTTCAGACTGGAGCAATCACTATTCCAAAGGGTAATGCCGTATTTCCGAATACGGGCCAAATATATATCAAGGAAATCTCAACATTACAGGTAAACGCACCGGCCCAAACATTGATTCAAGACCATGGAGATACCATCATTGCTACCGCAAAATATGGAAAAGGTACCGTATTTGCTATTGGCGACCCCTGGTTATATAATGAATATACCGATGGAAGAAAGCTACCTAAGGAATATGAGAACTTTACTGCAGCGAATGATTTAGTGCACTGGTTATTCAAACAGATTAACAACTAGAGACCATGAGAAAAATAATTATTCTAAGTTTCATCGCGGTCTCAGTGTTTCATAATTACTGTACTGGACAGGCCGTGCCCACCAAAGATTCATTGGCCGAAAAGATGCTTCAGTACCAGTTGTCAAATGGAGCCTGGCCCAAACAGTTGGTAGACAAAAGTGTTGTAGATTATAAACTTCCATTAACGAAAGAGCTCTTGCAAAAGGTCAAGAAAACAGATATTGATCATGCCACGCTCGACAACAATGCGACAACTCGGGAAATAACTGGATTGATCAAGGCTTTTAAGGGCACTAAAAATCAGGCTTATTTGACTGCAGCAGAAAAAGGTATTTCATATATTTTATCGGCTCAATATGAGAATGGTGGATTTCCACAATACTACCCCAATAAGTTACTCTATAGAGCTGAGATAACCTACAACGATGATGCAATGATCAATGCATTACTGGTGCTTTACAAAGTCGCTAATAAGCAAGACGGGTTTGAGGCTATCAATCCCATATTTGTATCAAAAGCGCAAACAGCAGTAGAAAAAGGCATAGTCTGTATCCTAAAAACACAGGTCATGCAAGACGGAAAAAGGAGTATTTGGGCAGCGCAATATGATCAGAATACTTTAAAACCTGCTCAGGCAAGAAAATTTGAACCTGCTTCATTAAGCACAAGTGAATCTGTTGCCATCGTTCGCTTTCTCATGCTGCAGCCTGCAACGGATGAAATTAAGCAAGCCATCGAACATGCAATACATTGGTTTGAGCAGCATGATATTGAAGGTTACCGCTTCGACCGTATACAAGATAGGCTGACTGGAAAATACCAACGGCAGCTTGTCGCTGATCGTACTTCCACGATTTGGGCTCGGTTCTATCATCTGGAAGACAACCGTCCGTTGTTTGGAGATCGGGACAATACAATCAAATACAACTTTGAAGAGGTTTCAGAGGAACGCAGAAACGGCTATGCTTGGTTCGGCAACTGGCCAGAAAAGCTGATCCAAAAGGACTATCCAAAGTGGAAAAAACAATATAAAATTCAATAATAAAACGAGCAGATGTTACTGACACAACATACTATACATACAATCAATTCTGATCACATCAGCAAACCGACAGAGTCCTCTTTCCTTTATCCAGAAAAGATTCTTCAATTTGGCACAGGTGTGTTACTCAGAGGCCTCCCGGATTATTTTGTCCATAAAGCAAATCAGAAAAAACTGTTTTGCGGTAGAATCCTGGTTATAAAGTCAACAAGTTCGGCCGGTGCTGATGCCTTCGAACAACAGGACAACCTATACACATTATCCATTAAAGGGATAGAAGACAGTAAAGAGATTTCACAATACGAAATCAATAATTCGATTTCTCGTGTGTTAGCGGCCAACCAACATTGGTCAGAAATATTAAAAAGCGCCGAAAATCCAGATCTTGAAATTGTCTTCTCCAACACCACTGAAGTCGGCATTGTTATGAGTGAAGACAATATCAATGACGCACCACCGGCTTCTTTTCCGGGTAAACTTTTGGCTATTCTCTACCGGAGATTTGTTTACTTCAATGCGGATAAAAATAAGGGCTTAACTGTCGTCCCTGCCGAATTAATTACCGACAATGGAACTAAATTGAAATCAATCGTCACCGCCTTGGCTAAGCTGAATAAGCTCCCAGAAGAGTTTATGGACTGGCTTGATACCGCCAATGACTTTTGCAACACCTTAGTCGATCGTATTGTTCCCGGAGCATTGCCTCTAGCGGAATACACCAAAGCCTGCACTTTACTAGGCTATGAAGATCAATTGATGATTATGGCCGAACCCTTTCGCTTATGGGCGATAGAAGCTATTTCTGAACGTGTGCAACAACGTCTTTCCTTTGCATTGGCAGATCCGAATGTATTGTTGGTTCCTTCAATTGAAAAGTACAAGGAAATCAAACTGAGACTGCTCAATGGAACGCATACCCTAAGTTGTGCCCTTGCCCTTCTTGCGGGCTTCGAAACAGTAAAGGAGGCTATGCAAAATACAGCATTTAATCAATTTATACGTCTTTTAATGCAGGATGAAATTGGTCCAGCCATTTTAAGCGACAATATTTCAGTTGCGGACATCAACGATTTTTCATCCAAAGTCATCGACCGCTTTGCTAATCCGCATCTCGAACACAAATGGGAATCCATAGCTTTAAATTATAGCTCAAAAATGGCAATGCGCAATATCCCACTGTTAAGAAAGTGGTATACAACACACCATGAAGCTCCACAACTGTTCGCACTTGGATTTGCGGCTTATCTCTATCTATTAAAATCTAAGCTGAACGGTAATCAATATGAGCAATTGATCAATGGACGAACAATCGTACTTCAGGACGAATCAGCACCGAGATTACATGCCGCCTGGATCAATCCAGATAAACTTGTCCATACCGTACTTTCAGATACAGATTTATGGGGAATCAATTTAACGGAGTTCCCTCATTTTGAAGAAACAGTCAACCAGAAATTACAACAGATCATTGAAGTAGGAGCATTAAAGGCACTCGAAATTTCATCAGTTCTTGACAATAAAAAGGTATAAATAACGCTACAGATGAAAAATAACGTATTAAAGATACACCCCAAAGACAATGTATTGGTCGCCTTACAAAATCTCAAGAAAGGTGACGCAATTTCGTTTGAGGGCACACATTATATTCTACAGGAAGATATTCCGGCCAAGCATAAATTTTTTATGCAAGACATGCACTTTGGTGACGAAATACATATGTACGGCGTACTCGTAGGTAAAGCTCAATTTGATATCCCTCAAGGAAGCATCATGAATACTGAGAATACCAAACATGCTGCAGAGCCATATCATTTTAGGCCCTCACATTATCACTGGGAAAAGCCTGATGTTTCAAAGTTTGAAGGAAGAACTTTCAATGGTTATCTCCGTCCGGACGGCCGTGTTGGCACTGCAAATTATTGGCTATTTATTCCAACCGTTTTCTGCGAAAACAGAAATCTTGACGTGATCAAAGAGGCACTATACAATGAGCTTGGTTATTCAGTCACTGGAAAATACAAGAACTTCACACATCAACTGTTAAAAGCCTATGAAAAGGGGGAAACACTGGACCTATCCTCACTCGAGCAGCTAAACACAATTACGGAGCAATCGGATCGCGTATTCAAAAACGTAGATGGGATCAAATTTTTAAACCATCAGGGTGGTTGTGGCGGAATCCGACAAGATGCTGCCATCTTGAGTAAGTTACTTGCCGCCTACGCCGACCATCCGAATGTCGCAGGTATCACAGTATTGAGTTTGGGCTGCCAAAATTTACAGCTGAATGATCTAGTCAACGATATCAAGCTACGTAATCCGGGTTTTGACAAACCACTATACTTATTTGAACAGCAACAATCAAAAAGTGAGGAGCAACTGCTGAAAGAAGCGATACTACAAACATTTATTGGACTGACAGAAATTAATAAACTAGGCCGACACCCCGTACCATTGAGCAAATTAACCTTGGGTGTAAAATGCGGCGGCAGTGATGGATTCAGTGGTATTTCAGCCAATCCCGCTGTCGGTTATACTGCCGACCTTTTGGTTGCTCTAGGCGGAAAGGTACTGTTGGCTGAATTTCCAGAATTATGTGGTGCCGAGCAGAATCTAATAGACCGTACCATCGATCCAAAGGCCGCCAATAAATTCATCGATCTCATGACCGCCTACAGCAATGCTGCCGAGGCTGTTGGTTCGGGTTTTTATATGAATCCATCTCCAGGAAATATCCGTGATGGACTTATCACGGATGCGATAAAAAGTAATGGTGCCGCAAAAAAAGGCGGGACTTCGCCCGTTGTGGATGTTTTGGATTATACCGAGGAAGCGACGAAGCCGGGTCTTAACCTAGTATGCACTCCAGGAAATGATGTAGAAGCGACCACAGGGAAAGCTGCTGCTGGCGCAACACTAATTCTGTTTACGACTGGACTGGGTACCCCTACCGGCAATCCAATATGTCCGGTCATCAAAGTTGCAACAAATAATATACTGGCAACCAAAATGGCCGACATTATCGATATCAATACAGGTCCTATTATAGACGGTGAGAAATCGATCCAAACCATGGGAGAAGACATTTTAGAATATTGTATCAAAGCAGCCAGTGGTGAAATAACACCAAAGGCTGTCCAATTAAATCAAGACGATTTCATACCTTGGAAAAGAGGTGTGAGTTTATAAAAATAGGATATTGTATGAAAGCTTTTTTAGACGACAACTTTTTATTAAACACAAAAACAGCAGAACAGCTGTATCACAACTATTCAAAGCATTTGCCGATCATTGATTATCATAATCACTTGATTCCGGAACAGATCGCTCATAACGTAAAATTTGACAATATTAGTCAGGTCTGGTTACATGGCGATCATTACAAATGGCGGGCGATGCGGGCCAATGGTGTCAATGAGCGTTATATTACAGGTGATGCTTCCGATGAGGAAAAATTTATCAAGTGGGCAGAAACTGTTCCTTATACACTACGCAATCCATTACATCACTGGACACACCTCGAATTACAGCGGTATTTTGGTATCACAGATTTGTTGTCCCCAAAGACAGCAGCCAAGATATATGCCGATACAGGTGCATTATTACAACAAGATAGCCATTCGGTTCGCGGATTACTGAAGATGATGAACGTTGAAGTCGTTTGTACCACAGACGATCCTATCGATAGCCTCGAGTTTCATCAACAATTCGCAAAGGAAAAAGAATCGTTCAAGATGCTTCCCGCGTTTCGTCCGGATAAAGCGATGAACTCGGATGATATCATTGCATTGAATCAATATATCGACAAACTGGAAGTGGTCAGCGACATGCAGATCAATAGCTTGGGAGATTATTTAAACGCGTTAAAAACAAGACATGATTTCTTTGCTGCCAATGGATGCAAAGTATCGGATCACGGATTAGAACAAATCTATGCAGAAGATTATACCGAACAGGAGATCGTGACGATCTTTGACAAGATCCGTACAAAAAAGGAAATCTCTCCGACCGAAAATCTAAAATTCAAATCCGCCATGCTGATTTACTTTGCAGAATGGGATCATGAAAAAGGCTGGGTTCAACAATATCACTTAGGAGCATTGCGCAACAACAATGCCCGTATGCATCGTTTGATCGGACCAGATACAGGTTGGGATTCGATCGGAGATTTTAGCCAGGCACGTGCATTGTCAAAATTTTTGAATAAATTAGACGATCAAGACAAGCTAACCAAGACCATCTTGTATAATCTCAATCCTGCCGACAATGAACTTATTGCAACTATGATCGGGAATTTCAATGATGGTTCAATCAAGGGAAAAATTCAGTTTGGCTCAGCTTGGTGGTTTCTAGACCAAAAAGATGGTATGACAAAGCAGATCAATACACTGTCAAATATGGGTTTATTGAGCCGTCTCGTCGGTATGTTGACAGATTCTAGAAGCTTCCTTTCATTTCCAAGGCATGAATATTTTAGAAGATTGTTGTGCGACATCTTCGGACAGGACATTGAAAAGGGGGAGATACCAAATGATATCGAATGGGTAGGGAAAATCATAGCAGATATCAGCTATAATAACGCGAAAGAATATTTTGAATTTTAATGAACATGCAGGGTAAAGTTTTAAGCTTTGGAGAATTGTTGTTGCGGATCTGTCCCGACATCGAACGGGATTGGATTGAACAACATCAGCTGCCTTTCTACGTCGGCGGAGCGGAGCTGAATGTAGCCACAGCCCTAGCGCTGTGGAATGTACCGTCATCCTATTTATCTGCTATTCCCCAAAATGCCATCTGTGAAGGTATTGATAGCTACCTGCAACGCAGAAATATAGACACATCAGCGATGCAGTGGACTGGCGAGAGATTGGGTATTTACTATCTCCCAAAAGGAAAAGATCTAAAAAATGCGGGGGTCATTTATGATCGTGCGAACTCATCGTTTGCAAACCTCAAAGTGGGTAACATAGACTGGGAAGAGATTTTTGCCGATGTCAAATGGTTTCATTTTTCAGCCATCTGTCCTGCAATTAGCCAAGATATAGCGGACCTATGCCTGGAAGCTGTAAAAAAAGCACAAGAGAAAGCAATCTTTGTATCATTGGACCTTAATTATCGCGCTAAACTCTGGAAATATGGAAAGGCACCGAAAGAGATTATGCCCGAAATTGCCCAATATTGTAATTTAATTATGGGCAATATATGGGCCGCTCATCAGATGCTCGGAACCCAGCTAGACGAACAATTCTTAACTTCTTCTTCTGGATATCGGGAAGAAGATCTACTGGCACAAGCAGATCGTACAAGTAAGGAAATTATTTCCGCGAATCCGATTTGTCAATATGTGGCCAATACCTTTCGTTTTGACTATCAAAATAAGGGAATCAAGTATTATACCACGCTGTTTGACAAAGACAGCCTGATTAAATCAACGGAATATACTGCAGAAGAAATTTTGGATAAAGTAGGTAGTGGAGATTGCTTTATGGCTGGTTTGATTTATGGGTTATACTCCAACCTTTCTCCAAAAGAAACCCTAGAGTTTGCAACGCTCGCAGCGTTCGATAAATTATTCATCGCCAGCGATGCGACAACAAGTACTGTGGAAGACATAAAAAATAGAATGACAGCATGAATTTGAAAGAAATTGTATTAGATAAAATTATAGAGCAAGGGACACTTCCTTTGTTCTTCCATCACGATAAAGCAGAAAGTATCGAGATTCTGCGAACCCTATACCGAGCTGGTATACGTGTCTTTGAATTTACAAATCGCGGCCCCGAAGCATTGGCTGTTTTCGAACGCTTAATTGCAACTAGAGACCTCGAAATGCCTGATCTTTATTTAGGTATTGGCACCATAAAATCAGTTGATGAAGCTCAACAATTTCTGCAAATTGGAGCGGATTTTATTGTTTCTCCTATTGTAAATCCACTCGTTGGTTCCCTTGTACATGAGCAGCATAAGCTATGGATTCCAGGCTGTATGACACCCACAGAAATCTATACCGCGCAGCAGCAAGAGGCAGCGCTTATAAAATTGTTTCCTGCAAATATCCTGGGGCCGGCATTTATGTCTTCGATACGAGATCTCTTTAAAGGTCAGAAATTTATGCCGACGGGGGGCGTAGAAATCGAAATGGAGAATTTAAAAGCATGGTTCAAATCAGGTGTATGCGCTGTAGGCATGGGCAGTAAGCTAATTGACCCTAAAAACACCGTCAATTTATTCGAAAACACTAAAAAGGCTCTTGACTTTGTGTCAAAGGCACGGTAACCATCCCTCAATACTGCCTTAAAAAGCAAACGTTCGGAGGAGATATTATTGGTACACAAAAACAGACAGGTATACTAAAAATAAACTATTAAACCCATTATGATTAACACGGAGAAAAAGGGTAATTACCGTTGGGTGATATGCTCGCTACTATTTTTTGCTACTACAATCAATTATCTGGATCGTCAGGTGCTGTCCTTAACTTGGAAGGATTTTATCAGTCCTGAATTTCATTGGACAAATACCGACTATGGCAACATTACAGCATTATTTTCGATCTTTTATGCGATCAGTATGCTTTTTGCAGGCCGCTTTGTCGATTGGCTGGATACAAAAAAAGGCTTTTTATGGGCGATCGGAATCTGGTCCATTGGCGCGATATTACATGCATTCTGTGGTATAGCGACTTCAGGCATTGTCGCCGGTGAATGGTTTGTTGGTTTCGAAGGAGCAAAAGAGGCAATTTCTCAGGTTAACAACGTGGGTTTAGTAATGAGTGTCAGCGTCAATCTATTTATTTTTGCCCGGTTTGTTCTTGCTGTAGGCGAGGCTGGTAACTTCCCCGCCGCGATTAAAGCTACAGCAGAGTATTTCCCAAAGAAAGATCGCGCCCTGTCTACCAGTATTTTCAATTCAGGGGCAACCATAGGAGCATTAGCAGCCCCACTGACCATCCCCGTCATCGCAGCACACTGGGGCTGGGAGATGTCTTTTATCATTATTGGTGCTCTAGGATTTGTCTGGATGGGCTTTTGGATTTTTCTTTATAAAAAGCCACACGAAAACCCGAAAGTAAATGCCGCAGAATTGGCTTATATTCACCAGGATGATCATGAAACAGAACAAAGCGGAGCAACCAAACAACCAAGAACGACCATATCGGAATGTCTAAAATACAAGCAAACTTGGGCTTTTGTATTTGGTAAATTTATGACTGATGGTGTATGGTGGTTCTTCTTATTTTGGATGCCGGCCTATCTTTCAGCTGTATACGACATCAAATCATCGGATACCGAAGGACAATTGGCAATATTCGTTTTATATGCCATTACCATGTTGTCTATTTATGGCGGGTGGCTACCAACCTATTTTGTTGACAAGAAAGGAATGAATGCTTATGAGGGCCGTATGAAAGCTATGTTGTTATTTGCTTTTGTACCCTTAGTTGTACTTCTCGCCCAGCCACTGGGTCACATTTCCTATTGGATACCTGTCATTTTGATCGGTTTTGCTGGAGCTGCACACCAATCATGGTCTGCTAATATTTTTTCGACTATAGGTGATTCTTTTCCTAAACGTGCCATTGCGACTGTTACTGGAATTGGGGGACTCGCTGGGGGTGTAGGAGCCTTTATCATCAACAAAACGTCTGGATGGTTATTTGATTATGCAAAAGAAACTCAGCTAGTCTTTATGGGCTTTAAAGGAGAAGAGGCAGGATACTTCATTATCTTTTCTTTCTGCGCCATAGCATATTTAATTGCATGGCTTGTAATGAAAACACTAGTACCTAAACTTATTTTAATAAAAAATTAACATATATTGCAAAATTTGTATTATATTAGCAATATCTTTATAAATATCAATCTAAACCATTTTTAAAAACAATGAGCTTAAACTTAGAAAGTATTTTCTATGAGGAGAAAGACATTCCTGCAGAATTTACACTAGACGAACAGGTCGATCAAAGAGAGTTCCTTTCCAATGGAGAAATGATTTCTTGGACGGGTCAAGTAAACGAGGTTTTTTCACCAATCTGTGTGAAGACTAAGGATGGCTTGAAACGTAAGCGCATCGGTAGTTTCCCTGTTTGTACTGAAAAAGAGTCCATGGAAGCCTTGGAAGCTGCTGTAAAAGCATACGACAATGGCCGTGGAGAATGGCCGACAATGAGCGTTGCCGATCGTATTACTTGTGTTGAAAATTTCACACAGAAGATGATTGCCAAAAAGGACATTGTTGTCAAGCTTATTATGTGGGAAATTGGCAAATCCTATGCAGACTCGGTAAAAGAGTTTGACCGTACTGTGGAATACATCTATGCAACGATCGATGCATTGAAAGATATAGACCGTGATTCTTCGCGTTTTCAAATCGAACAAGGTATTGTCGCCCAAATCAGAAGATCTCCATTAGGCGTCGTCCTTTGTATGGGCCCATTCAACTATCCGTTGAATGAGACATTCACGACATTGATTCCTGCATTGATCATGGGAAATACCATGTTATTCAAACCACCTAAACATGGTACTTTATTACATTATCCTTTATTAGATGCTTTTAGAACCAGTTTCCCTAAAGGTGTGGTCAATACAATCTATGGTCGGGGCAATAAGATTGTTCCTAGTTTAATGCAATCAGGAAAGATCAATGTCTTGACGTTAATCGGTTCAAGCCGTGTTGCTGATGAACTTAAAAAATTGCATCCAAAAGTGAATCGCCTTCGTGCTATTCTTGGCTTGGACGCAAAAAACGCAGCAATTATTACAAAAGACGCAGATTTGAACCTCGCGGTTTCTGAAACTGTATTGGGATCACTCTCTTTCAATGGCCAACGTTGTACAGCACTAAAAATTATCTATGTACATCGCAGCTTGGCACAAGAGTTCCTAAAACGTCTCTCTGCTGAAGTCGCAAAATTGAAATATGGAATGCCTTGGGAAAAGGGTGTGTCTTTGACTCCACTTCCAGAAGTCAATAAACCGGCTTATTTGACTGAATGCATTGAAGATGCAAAAGCATATGGTGCAAAAGTAGTCAATGAGAATGGCGGTCAAGTTGCAGAATCGTTCTTCTACCCTGCAATTGTTTATCCTGTCAATTCACAGATGAAACTTTACAGAGAGGAACAATTCGGTCCAGTTATACCAGTCGTTCCTTTTGATGACCTTGAAGAACCTATCGAGTACCTAATCGGGTCCTCGCACGGACAACAAGTAAGTATTTTTAGTAATAATGCAGCTGTTGTTTCATCGCTTATTGATCCACTGGTCAATCAAGTGAGCCGTGTAAACATCAATTGTCAATGCCAACGCGGTCCAGATACTTTCCCTTTCACAGGTAGAAAAGACAGTGCTGAAGGAACCTTGTCAGTAGTTGATGCTCTGCGTTCATTCTCTATACGTTCTCTAGTGGCCACAAAGTTCACCGAAGAAAACAAGAAATTGTTAAATGAAATCGTAAGTGAAAATGAATCAAATTTCTTAAGTACGAAATACATTTTCTAGTATACGGCTGATATCAAAAAAAGCGACATCGAAATAATCGATGTCGCTTTTTTTTCCGAAAATCCATTTTTTCAGAAATTTTCCAAGCATTTTTTCATATCACCTGCATTGTGTTAGGACAAGCCTTCCCCTCTGTCGATCAAATTAATTTGAGTTTACGATTCTTTCTGATTTTATAGCACCCTATAAAGTTACTTCACAATCAAATTTGTCTGAATAGGTAACTGCAATTCGCGAATCCCCTTAGCAACTAGCTTCGCCACTTCATTGGCGCCAAAGGTATTCAAATGTGTATCATCTTTCTTTCCCTGTGGATAATTCATATCACCACTGTCCACATGCAAAAATAATTTCTTACTTCCTTCTTCTCCGTAGGACCTGACAAGTAATGTTGTCTGATCCTCCATGTCAATACAAGGTATTTGCATATCTCGGGCAATTTTGCTGATAACAGCTGGATATTGTCCATGGGTCTTGATGAGAACGCCATTTTCAAATTTGCGTCGTGCTATTGGTGTCAAAAGAACTGGGATTCCCCCTTTCTCCTTTGTTTGATTGATATAGAAAATCAAATTCTGCTCAAACTCCTCCAATGAAGTTCCCACATTGGGTTTATTGACTTTTTCGTCATTATGTCCAAACTGGATAAAAACATAATCTCCGCGACGGAGGTTTTCAAAAATAGGTTCCCAATGATTAATAATGCTCCCGTCCTTGCCCATATCTTGTTTAAAGGATTTAGAACTGCGGCCATTTAATGCGCGATTATCGACCTTCACTTGTTGGTTAAACATCTTTGCAAAAGCCATTCCCCAACCAGTTTCTGGAAAGGTGTGTTTGTCCTTATTTGCAGCTGTTGAATCGCCAATTATATAAATTGTGAGAGTTTGTTCTTGCTGTAAAGCAAGGAGGAAAATTACCATCACAAAACCCGAAATAAGTATACTAATTTTTTTCATTGAACGTATAAAAAGACACACGCCTTCTTAATGAAGCAGAAGGCGTGCGGTAATAACATAAAAAATACTATTGACCCCATCTTGGATCACCAATACCATTATCCTTTAATGTTTGGTTTGTTAGTGTAAAGTCTCCTTTAAGGGCGTCCTTGAATCCAGGATCCAATAATGTATAGCCGTTAGCAACAACATCATTTTTCACTCCAGAGGCAGAGCTGTTATAGAAGTTTACCGCATCAAAGTAATTATTACTTTTGCGCTCGACAAGATTAGTTGCAGACTGATTAGCAGTCATTGCCAGTGACTTCATAATTAAATTTTTGGAGAAAGTGATTTCATTCTTCGCTAAACGCACATAGAAGAAACGTTTAGCAGCATCTTGTATAACATTATAAAAGGTATTGTTATTCACTTTAATTATACTTGTAATAGCCGGATAAGCGGTAGATCCGCCTGCGTCCATTCTGATAAATTCCCGGTTCAAGACAGCATTAGAAACGGTATTATTTGTAAATTCAAAGTTTTTTGCAATCGCATTTCTAAAATCGACAAACTCATTTCCATTACCAACAAAGTTATCGAAGATATTATTGTTAACGATAACTGTTTCTATCGATGCATTAAAATTACCATACACGAGTCCTTTCGGATAATTTATCAATTTACTATCTTCCAGGCGAATATTTCCGAAAGCGCCTGTCTGCAATGTAATGAAACAGTTGCCGCCCGACTTATTTTCTCCATCAAGCATAAGATCTTTTAATGACAGTGATGCGCCCTTATCCAAATTAAAATAAGCAGATTTTACCAACGGGCGATCGGCCGGTTTTGCACCTTTGATGGATATCGCTTTATCGATCAGTACATCAGCAGCAAGCGAATAGGTTCCCGGCATTAAAGCAAGCACATCCCCCGCTTTGGCAGTTCCGATCACAGCAGCGAGATCGTCTGTCGGCTGCACAACAACTGCATCACCCAAGTCTATCGCTGTTGTGAATGTTGCTGTTCCCCGGATCTTGTTTCCTTTCAATAGTGTTGCGGTGTAGGCTGTTTCTCCCACTAGACCTGTGACTGTTGCTTCCCCTGCAGCAACCTCTTGCGGTGTCAAAGTATGGATTATATTCCCTGGGTTAACGGTTATCGTCGTTGCCTCTTCACCTGCGGTCCAATTCAGACGAACAGAAGTTGCTTGAATTCCCTCCGGACTGACAGGTTTCATAATCTGTTCTTCGTTGGTCTTAAAGGTAATGGTACTCCATTTGGAATCAGCCACTTCAGCTCCTATAGCCTTGATGCGGGCAGAATAGTTGGTTGCTCCATCCAACCCAATAATAGTATAGGGAATCTGATCATTTGTAATACCTTCAATTTTCTTGACAGGGTTACCCTCAAAATTGAGTTCTCCATTGGCAAACAGTTCTAGTGTATAACCTGTCGCTGCAGTATTTTTCTTCCAGGTCAACTGAACTCCTGTTTGATTAATTATTCGAGCGCTCACTCCTGTAGGAGAAAAATAACGATCTGTTGTCAGTTCTGTTAGTTCCTTTATAGGGTCGTCAGAACAGCTTATATTAGCGAATATAAGTCCAAGACCGAGATATAGCAATATATTGATTCTTTTCATTCGTATGCTTATTTTCTATTGAAAATTAAAACCATTATTAGTCAACTTACCGTTGCTATTATCCAAAAAATACTGCCAAATAGGCCAAAATTGCTGTGCATTGGGATCACGAAGATATAAAGCATCCCAAAAGGTTGATTGGTCACTGCTCGCTACCATCGTCCATTTTTTTAAGGAAGTATATCCTGCTGCAGCACCTAAAGCATCTGTATCGCCATAATTTAAACCATATATTTCCACTTTTTCACCATCAGCAGCTGTCTTGTAGTAGATGTTGGTAGGTAAAGTCGCATATTTACCTTGTCTATTCTCCAGCTGTTGTAACTTTTGTTTAGCTTCAGCCAACTTGGTTCCCAGAAGATTCCATCGTATCAAATCTCCTTTACGCAACATTTCTCCCGTAAACTCCAATGCGCGCTCATTGACAATAGCATCAAAGAATACGTCCTTACTTGTGGTTATTTGTTGCATATAAGCCGTTACTTTCTCCGGATTATTTGGATATGCACGATCGCGAATCATTTTAAAATAAGGGGCAGCAGCACTCGGACCGTCCAATTCATTAATTGACTCTGCGGCCATTAGCAGCACATCAGCATAACGCATATACATCCAGTTCAGACCATCATCATTTGTAGAAGTAACAATTCTTGACATCCACTCATAACGATATTTCCCAAAATACCACTTACCGAGATTTGTTGGTACTTGCACACCTCCCGTCCATTCATACGGAACACAGCTTACGTCACGACGCACATCTTCTTTTTCGTATTCGTAGAACATAATAGGATTCGGGCCATTTGTCCCACCCTTATTTTGGCCAGTATACTTATCTGTTGTCGTATGTTTGACACCGAGGTCAAATATGACACGGCCACGGCCTTCACTAAAAGGGATTTCCCACAATGATTCCAGTCCGGCCTGTCCTTTCTCTTGGCATAGTGTTTTAAAAACCTCTTCAAAACCGAGAAGCTTTGCAGCGCCGCTATTAATGATATCCAAACATTCCTTTTTTGCCAGCTCATACATCTTTTTCGAACCCAATTCAGGATCGTTACTTTTACGGATTCCATCTGCACGTTGTGAATAACCTCCGGCAGCCAAGGCCAAACGAGCACGCAAACCTTTAGCGAATGCTTTATTGATATGTTCAACATTGGATGTCTTTGCACTTTGGTTCGGCCAAGGCAGATAGTTTTGAGCTTCCTCCAGATCGGCCAACAACTGCTTGTAAATTACATCACGATCGCTACGCTCGATATAGATTGTCGCTGTACTCACTGGTTCAAAGCGAGCAGGCACATCACCCCATGCTTTGACGAGGTCGTTATACACCACAGCCCTCAAAGTTAAGATCTCACCTAAAATATAAGCCATCTCAGGACGCTGCTCAATATTTCCGTAACTACGTAACCCTCTAATCGCCAGATTCGCCCGCTCTATTCCTTCATAAAACTTAGCCCAAGCATTGTTATCCGTATTCATTTGGGTATTATTCACATTAGTATTATAGTTTGACAATCGCGATTTTTCATCGCCAATATTCTTCAGACTATTATTGACCTCTGCATCCGTGTTAATGCCATAGAATACCAGATATCTACCCCGATAGGAGTTTGTTTCACCAAATGATTGAATAATTCCTGCAACAGCCCCTTCCGCGAGATCTTGGTTAGAAAAAATAACCGACTCATCCAATGCCGATTTAGACGGTGTTTCCAATATTTTATTACATGATGATACCGTTCCTGCGAATAATAGAGCCAGGCTTATATGCCATAGTGTTTTTTTCATAAGACTAGAAGTTTAAATTAAGACCTGCTACGAAAGTTCTACTTTTTGGATAAGCCGAATAATCCACACCCGGCGTGAGGTTTGTCTTCCTTCGTGTAGACACCTCCGGATCAAAGCCACTATAATTTGTCCAAACTGCGAGATTATATCCGGAAATATATACTCTAAAGTTCCGGATTTTCAACCGGTCAGTAAATGCTTTAGGAAGCGTATAACCTACTGTAACAGTACCTAAGCGCAAGAACGAACCATCCTCCACAGCCCAATCGCTGAAGACGAATTTATTTGTAAGTGGCGACCAAAGACTCGTATTTTTGTTCATATCCGACAGCTGGCTAGGGTCATTACTGATAGTTCCGTCGGGCAGTAAGTTCGTCCAACGCTGTCCTTCTTCCATTACCGTAAGCATGTTTCGATTGTTATATTTGCTTGTGGATGTATATTCAATCTTATTCGCATTGTAAATATCATTTCCATAGCTCCAATTAAATAATGCCGTCATATCAAAGTTATAGATACGCGTATTAATTGAAAATCCACCGGTATGTAAGGGGTTTGCATCTCCGATAATCGTTTGATCACTTGCATTGATTTTATGATCATCACCAACTAGATCTTTTAACTTCATTGTTCCCGGTCTTATGGTTCCAACGACAGCAGAGGCATCCGCTACGCCCTCCTTTAAAATCCATTTTTTTGATGCTGCATCGTAGCCTGTAAAATCAGAAACTTCATATCGACCATCACTCACGTAACCATACATTTTTCCAACTCGTCCACCAGCTTCAACGATATAATCCGGACCAATTTCTGTTGAAGCCCAACCTGAGGCCATGGGAATCGAAGCTAGGCCCCCCAAAGAATTAACTTTCGTTTGATTGAAACTAATATTGCCGCTAAAATTGAGATCAAAGTTCTTCTTATTTATTGCAGACCAGTTTAGGGTAAGCTCTATTCCTTTATTTTGGGTTTCACCTAAATTGCGATATTGATCATCATAACCGGATCCGGCGATCGGGAAAAGAATCAAGAGATCTTTTGTTTTATTTTTATACACATCGATCGTTCCAGATAGCCTTTTCTTAAATAAAGTAAAGTCCAAACCTATATTCTTTGAAATGGTCGTTTCCCATTTCAAATCCGGATTAGACATCGTTTTTGACGTAGCCCAATAATTTTTATATCCATTGACCCATTCTGTATTCTTGACAGAAAATATTGGATATATCTGCTCTAATGGAATATTATTATTTCCCGAGGTGCCCAAGCTTACCCTCAGTTTTAAGTCGTCAAGCCAAGATTGGGTATTTTGCATAAATCGCTCTGATGAGATCCTCCAGGCTGCCGCCATGGATGGGAAATATCCCCAATAATTGTCTGCCGAGAACTTGGAGGAACCATCTGCCCGAAAAGTTGCATTAAATAAATACTTCGAATCAAAGTCATAACTTACCCGGCCAAAAAATGAAAGTAATTTTTCGTCGGCAAACATGTAATTGTTTATCGTACTCGACGCACCTTGCGGCGTTAATTTGCGGGTATCATCCAGTTTAAAGCTGTTCGGAAAGCCGTGTGTGGTATTAGTATTTAACGTTTTTTGTGTAAACAAATATTCCTGGCCAACCAACACACTTAAACTATGTCCTTTAGGAAGGAAATCTTGAAAATTATAGTTTAATGTATTTGTGGAGCGTATCCCCTGAGTCGAAGTATTCAATGAGATAAGAGCAGGCTTATTTTGATCTAAAGCAGCAGGAATATTACGCACATAATAGGTCGTTGGCCCATAAAACCGATCATTATAGTTGTGATAATCATCAAAACCAAATTCTGTCCTGAACCGTAGGTTTTTAACAATATCCCAGCTAAATGCGGCATTTAGGTTATACGTTCTCCTTCGTTGCAACTGATCGTTATCGATCAAGGATTCTAATGGATTGTATAAATTGAATTCATCATCGGTTTCATCACTATTTGTTAGGCCTCCAACAGGAAAGGGAGGATAAATCATAGCGAATTTTAATCGTGAGTCTGCTGATGAAGCTTCGTTTTGCTCGTTCATTCCGCCACCAGATACACGAACATCAGAAAATCTCGCACCTAGGTCTAGCGAAGTATTTTTTGTCGGTTTATGGCTCAGCTTAAAATTAATATTTTGTCTTCGAAAACCGGACATTTCCATAATCGCCTTATCCTTCACAAAAGAATGCGAAATGGAATATTTAGTCTTATCATTACCTCCAGACAAGTTGAAATTTTGATTGAAGGTATTGCCCGTCCTTCCAAATACAAGTTCCTGCCAATCATTCTGTTGCACATCTTTATAGAGGTCAATATCTTGAAAATCACCAAAGTATTTGACATAGGTATCCACCTTATTTTGCAACAATGCTTGTTCGTACTGCCAGGTTACATAATCGTAGGGAGACAATACATCGAGCTTTTTGGCTAAATTTCGAATTCCGCCAAAAGCGCTATAACTAATCGATGTTCTGCCCGATTTAGCACTCTTTGTGGTTACTATAACAACCCCATTTGCACCCCGAGAGCCGTATATAGCTGCCGAAGATGCATCTTTTAACACATCGATGGATTCAATATCTGCAGGCGCAATATCTGATATTGAAGACATCGGAAAGCCATCCACAATATATAAAGGTGCGTTATCTCCCGTGACGGAGCCTCCGCCACGGACGCGGACTTTCATTTCTGCATCTGGGGATCCTTCTGTAGAAGAAATTTGAATCCCAGCCATTCTTCCTGCAATTGCCTCAAGAGCAGAGGATACTGGAGCTTTAGAAATGGTTTCTGCGCCTACTGAAGTTACAGCTCCTGTCAAATCTTTTTTCTTAACAGTTCCGTATCCAATATTAACGGTTACCTCCTCCAAAGCATTAGATTGTTCTTCCAAAACAATGTTAAGCGTCTTCTGATTAGCAGGAATTGTTACTTTTTTTGTCTGAAATCCAACATAGGTGAATTGAAGTTCTTGATTATTACCAGGTATTTCGATACTAAACTTTCCACTTTTGTCCGTCACAACAACAACTCTTGTTCCTGACACCGTTACACTCACACCAACCAATCCTTTTTGATCTGTACCAACGACCGTTCCTTGGATTTTCCGGATTTGAGCGTGAGCACTTAATGTGAATAACGAAGCACAAATAGCAGTAGATATTACTAAGGCTTTACTCATATTTTTAGGTATTTTAATTACAAAGATTAAATCCCTCTTACACGAACTGCAGGGAAATTTAATTGGTTATCATATAATCAAGTTTACAAGTTATATTTCACTTGTTCATGCAAGTAACATTAAAAAGTTATGCAAACGTTGCCGGCAACGTTTGCACCTGCCAATAAATTAGGTTTTGTAATTTTTTTTAAGTAATATTATAGTCTATTTTGCCAATTATGAAATTCGAAAACTATACAATCAAAGACATTGCTAAAGCGCTTAATTTATCTACTTCTACGATCTCAAGAGCTTTGAGAGATAGCTATGAAATAAGTCCTGAAACAAAAAAGATTGTATTAGAATACGCAAAGAAAATAAACTATCGTGCCAACCCTATCGCTAGGAGTTTGAAGGAGCGCCGAAGTCACTCGATTGGTGTTATTGTTAGCGAAATAGCGAATAACTTCTTCTCGCAAGTCATAAGCGGTGTAGAATCCATCGCCTATGATAAGAACTTTCAGATCATTATTTCACAAACACATGAATCTTCGGAAAGGGAACGACTTAATGTCGAGTATTTAACTTCTAGGTCTATAGACGGACTACTGATTGCATTGTCTTCAGAAACTGAGGACATCTCCTATCTACATCAATTGAAAGAAAGGGGATTTCCAATTGTCTTTTTTGATCGGATCCCGCAGCAGTTTGACACATACAAAGTCATCGTAAACAATCAACAAGGAGCCTATGATGCGACCCAGCACCTCATAAAACTTGGAAAGAAGAAAATTGCACACCTTACAAACTCTAAATCATTGTCCATAACAAAGGACCGATTAGTTGGCTATAAAAAAGCCCTAATGGCAAATCATATCGATTTCGATCCAAATCTGGTCAAGTATTGTCAACATGGCGGACTACATTTAGAGGAAGTTGAGAAGGCTGTCGAGGAACTTCTGCGCATTGGTTTTGATGCTATCTTTATTTCCGGAGACAAATTAACCACAGGATATCTTCATGTAATAAAAAAAAGCCATTTTGGGGCCGCACAAGGTATCGCCATTGCCGGGTTCACCAATTCAAACGTTGTGGACCTGTTTTCCGCCAAAGTAACAGCAATTAGACAACCGGCATTCGAAATGGGGAAAATTGCCACAGAATTGCTTATTAACTTAATAGAAGCCAAATATCCAATTGCAGAATTTGAGACACGTGTATTACCTACCGAATTAATCAACAATGACTAAATAAAACTTTGTGCATTTCTTATGCAGAAACAGCTTAAAAGCCGAAAAAGGTTATCGTTCGTATCTTTCTTCCGCAAAAATTTGTCTTCCGTCTTGAAGACGGAAGACTTGGTAGATATTATTTCTTTTTTGTCTGTATGGTCACCCCATCCTTTTTGACATTGATAATTGTATCCCTGCGGATGACAATAGAAGTATCATTTGCAACTACTTCATTTGCGTCATGGTCTTCACTTTCATCGGATTCTTTTGGAGCCAAAGCGCATTTCAGTCCAAGGGAAGTAACCACAAATTCAACGTCCTTTACATCTTTTAAATCTTCCTTATAGCGATCTCTGCACTCGTAGAACGATATATCTCTTAATTTATCTTCCAGACGATCATTAATGACCAATTTCGTACCCACAGGCAAGAATAAGGTAATATTAACTTCTTGATCCCTATAAAGTTCGCCTTCATTCAATTGGAAAGCATTATCGAAGGTCAATGAAGTACTATCCTGTCTCAAAGCATAATTAATTTTACCAGCTCTATCGGTGGCTGCTTTATAGGTATTTCCCTTTGCCGAATACTCATAGCGCACATAGGGTTCTTGTAAGGAGTCTATACGCTCAATTCGAATACGAATATTACGCCTCAAATAGGTTGAAAGGTTTTCATTTTTAATACCGATACCACTTCTTACACCATTTTTTAATCGAATTACCCTGACGTCATTTTCATTCAAATAATAAATATTTTGTTTTTGCAAGGGCTTCTCTTCAACAATCGTACTTGATTCCTTGAATTCTTTCGCTACAGATGTCGAATAATAAATAATCGCTCCAATCGATGCCAACCATACCAGGAATAAAGTCGTGGTCAAATAATTGTTCATCGGTTTTTTCTCGAAGAGAACACGGAGAAGCAAATAGAACAATCCAGCAAAAGGGATAAAAATGGCCAAGAAACCCGCGATCAAAGCGAAAGGTACATCACTCGGATTCATGAGGTAGAAAGGACCAGAATCGTCCATAACGTCAGGAATTACGTTCACAATAGCCAAGGCAAAGAAGATAAGCCCAATGATCAATCCGATAAGCGTCAACCCGACGATAATAACAAAGAATACACCGATGACTTTCACAAATACCTGCAATAATTTAGCAACACCATCACCGGTACGATCCATTCCCCTCGAAAAGGAATCCCTTACCCCACTCATTTCTTCATCAAAAGAACGTTTGAAGTTCTGAATGTTCGGTGCTTCCCCACGCATTTCCATCTTATCTGCACGGGTTACAGCGAGCGGCATGACGATCCATAGGATAACATAGACCAATACGCCCGATCCACCGATCACGACAAATAAAGCAAAGAGTAAGCGTACCCATTTAGCCTCAATGCCAAAAAAATGCCCCAGTCCACTACATACCCCACTGAAAACTTTATCATCGGGATCGCGCATCAGCTTCTTTCCTACTTTAAAGCCATCTGCATTCGGCTGGCGCTGAAAAGACGCATAACCATCCTGATCCTCAGATTCGAAATCGCTGACGCTCCCCATTTGCTCTATAACAGCATTCACATCGTCCATATTCAGAACTTCTTTGCTGCCCGCCTGAATCTTTTCGGTAAACATTTCAGAAATACGATTTTCGATGTCCTCTAAAATTTCCCGGCTGTCTTCCGATTGTCCAAAGTGCTTCTTTATATCAATCATGTAGGAGCGAAGCACCTCATAAGCATCCTCTTCAATATGGAAGACGATACTATTTATGTTGATAATTATTGTCTTATTCATCGTTATTGTCTTTAACTGGTTTAGTTGAATCATTGTTTCTACCCACTAATGACGTGTTTACAGCAAACACGAGCTCATTCCAGGTAACATCTAGCCGCGAAAGGACTTCTAACCCTTCTTGGGTGATTTCATAATATTTTCTAGGCGGACCTGAAGTCGACTCCTTCCATATATAGCTTAACAGTCCATTATTCTTTAGACGTGTTAAAAGCGGATATAAGGTTCCTTCCACAACCAATAATTGAGCTTTCTTCAGTTCGCTGATAATATCGGAGGCATAAATTTCTCCTCGAGAAATTATGGATAGGATACAATATTCAAGTATCCCCTTCCTCATTTGGATTTGTGTATTTTCAGCTATCATAACAATACAAAGATATATGTATTTTATGGTACCATGCAATACATAGTACCATACAAAACAAAACAATTCAACTAAACAGTTGATTTACAGCGTTATAATTTTTAAATAAATAATATTTTTATTTCTATCAGGAAATTTTTGGATATTTATCGCCATGATTAAAATCTTGCTAGACTATAAATGGTGTTTTATTTGGGCCATCATAGTTATTATCTTATGCACACTCCCAGGCAACAATTTTGATGCAGTCCCCGCCTATCCAGGTATGGATAAATTAGTTCATTGCGGTATGTTCTTTGTCTTCTGCACGCTGTTGTACAATGGGGTGATCCAACAATTTAGCGGTAAACCAACCCGCTGGCTTCCAGTCTTTATTGTTTCTATCCTCGGATTTCTATTTGCAGGGCTGACAGAATTACTTCAGCTTTATATCTTTACTTATCGCAGCGGGGACTGGTGGGATTTATTTGCAGACACGATCGGAATAGGTATGGCAGGATTCGCCTATCTCTTAAACTATGTCAACAGACGGTACTAAACGTTCTATTGAAGTCCTTTTGACATCGTCATTTCTATTGAAGGTAAACGCCCCGAATATATAAGTTCCTCAAATTATTAGGACTCACTTTATCCAGACGGATTATGGATTCTATTTCACATGATATTTAAATGAATTCATGCCCTATGGGATAGCATGACCGAACTAGGCTCTTGCCAAAGTAACAATAGATACCCGACAGTCAAAAGAAGCCAGAAGCGTTAATGCTGCTGAAACAATTGTTGCGCCTGTTGTCAACACATCGTCCACCAGCAAAATGTGCACATTGGCCATTAGCACAGTGGGCTGACAATCGAAAATATCGTTTACATTTTCGTACCGGTCGAGCCGCCCCTTACCTGTTTGGCTAATTGTCGCTTTCTTTCTGATCAAAATATCTTCCCGTAATGGGATTTCCATCGCCCTGGACAATCCCCTGCCGAAGTAAGTGGATTGATTGTACCCTCTTTTTCGGAGTTTGCTACTGTGCAGCGGGACGGGAACAATAAAGTCGATGCCTTGGTACGCCTCCACTTTTAATAATTTTAAGCCGTATTGATAACCAAAATATTCCGCAAGAAAAGGTTGGTTATTGTATTTGATCTGATAAATAAGGTGCTCCACACGGCTATCTTTTTGCAATAACAAGAAAGAACAGGCCTCTTCCACAGGAGCTTTTCCCCAGAGTTGCCTAGCCGTATCATTATCTGAATACTCGTGAAAATTGGTATAAGGCAAATGGAAATCGCAGGCTATACAAATAAACTTTTCCTGATATTTAAGCACGCAGCCGCAACAGCCACATTCTCTTGGAAAAAATATGGATACAAAATCACTAAACGCCTTATTTAATTCGGATTTCATCTGGTTAATTCCCCTATTAAAGATAGGAACTATCCTTCAGATTATGCTTCGGATTCCGCTTCTTTCTTATCCTTTATTGCTAATTGTCCGCAGGCTGCATCTATATCTTTACCACGGCTACGTCTCACATTCGTGATGATGCCTTGACTTTTCAGATAATTTGCAAATACCTCGATCTTATCCGCCTCAGCATTCAAGAAATCGGCCAGTGCAATCGGATTATATTCAATCAGGTTGACCTTACAAGGAACGTGTTTACAGAACTTGGCAAGTTCTTTTGCATCCTCTAACTCGTCATTGAAATTGTTAAAGACAATATATTCAAATGTAATTGGGCTCTTTGTTTTCGCATAAAAATATTTGAGAGCTTCTGCCAATGCTTTTAGCGAGTTCTGCTCATTGATTGGCATAATTTCATTCCGCTTTTTATCATTTGCGGCATGCAAAGAAAGCGCTAGGTTAAAACGTACCTGATCGTCACCCAATTTCTTAATCATTTTTGCGATACCAGCTGTAGACACGGTAATCCGCTTGGCAGCCATATTCAATCCATCAGGTGCTGTAATGCGTTCAACCGACTTCATCATATTGGCATAGTTCAACAAAGGCTCGCCCATCCCCATATAAACGATATTGGTCAGTGGCTGCCCATAGTGCTCTTCGGCTTGTTTACTGATAAGAACGACTTGATCATAGATCTCATCGGCATTGAGGTTACGTTTACGATCCATATAACCTGTTGCACAAAACTTACAGGTCAAGCTACAGCCCACCTGTGAGCTGACACAAGCGGTCATTCGTTCGGGAGCAGGTATTAAAACCCCTTCAATGATATTGTTGTCATACAGCCAAAAACTGCTTTTAATTGTTTTATCTGAGCTGATCTGAGATTCTTTAACTGTAACTGCATTGATCGTAAAATTTGCTTTCAGCTTCTCACGAAGGGGCTTACTCAAATTACTCATCTGATCAAAATCCACACAAGATTTTACCCAGATCCATTCATAAATCTGCTTCGCACGAAAGCCTTGCTCCCCCAACGCTGTAAGTTGATCTTTGATTTGATCCAAAGACAAACTCCTGATATCTATTATTTTACTTTTTTCAATCACGGTACAAAGATAAGAATAAATAAGTGACAAAAAATCCCGTTCTAAGAAATAGAACGGGACAACTGTTATGTATGTGTTTTAAAATAGGTAGGAGCGAGGTCCGATTAGCCATGAATGGCTTCTTTATTTCCGTACGACTGAATCAGCTTCCCTTCAAATTCCAACCATTCTTTCCAACGCTTCTCTACATCAACGTCTACGGTATATTTGCGTGCAAAATTTAAAAATGTTGTATAATGATTTGCCTCAGACACCATTAAATCATGGTAAAACTTCGCAAGATCTTTATCTTGAATATTTTGCGACAGCACTCTAAAACGTTCGCAGCTTCGGGCTTCAATCATCGCCGCGAATAATAAGCGGTCAATAAAAGCCATATTTCTACTGCCATCTTTTTTAGAGAATTTCATCAATTGACCAACATAATCATCTTTTCGTTCACGACCCAATGTATAGCCACGTTCTTTGATGATATCAATAACCATCTTAAAATGTTCCATTTCTTCGATCGCTATTGCTGTCAGTTCATGCACTAAATCTTCGTATTCTGAGTTGTTTGTGATTAATGATATTGCATTCGAAGCAGCTTTTTGTTCACACCAGGCATGATCAGTCAAAATCTCTTCTAAATTTCCTTCTGCGATGTTTGCCCATCGCGGATCTGTCAACAACTTTAATCCAAGCATCTTACTCTCTACAATGATTTACGCCACAAAGGTAGCGAATATCTCAGCGTTAAAAAAATGATAATAGCTCTTTAGGCATCTTTATGAAGAGCCTTTCGAATTTCGGGGGCTATTTTCTCGCCAAAAATCTCTATAGATCGCAACATTTCTTTGTGCCCAGGGGCGCCCACATCCATATGGGCAGAGAAACGTGTCAATCCGAACTTCTCCTGTATTTGCAAAATTTTATCAACGGCATAGGCAGCATCTCCCACAATTAGGTGTCCTCTTGAAGATCTGCCAAAGTCATATTGTGTACGCTGATATGGAGGCCATCCACGGCTTGCTCCAATACGATCCATCTGTGCTGAATAAATTGGATAGTAATAGTCTGCTACCTGAGCATTGTTGTCGCCAAAGAACGCATGCATGTGCACTCCCACCTGAAAATTAGCCATATCATGCCCATTATCCTCATACGCTTGACGGTACATGTCAAATAAGTGATCAAAACTCTCGTACATCCCACCTATAATGGCAAACATAACCGGTAAGCCCAGTTTTCCTGCACGGATCACAGAAGATGTTGTACCGCCTACTGCAACCCAAATCGGTAGTGATCCATTTTTTGGCCGAGGGAAAACTTCTTGATTGATTAATGGCGCTCTAAAATTTCCGCGCCAAGTAATTGGATTTTGCTTATTCAGGCGAAGCAAAAGCTCAAGTTTCTCCTCAAACAACTCGGAATAATCTTTCAGATCATAACCAAATAAAGGGAAGGATTCAATGAAAGATCCTCTTCCAGCCATAAGCTCAGCACGTCCATCGGATAGAAGATCGACAGCCGCAAAATCCTGAAATAATTTAACAGGATCTGCAGAACTCAATACAGAAACTGCACTACCCAATTTAATATTTTTGGTAACTGTAGAAGCCGCAGCTAAGATAATTTCGGGTGCTGCAACGGCATAATCTGCCCGATGATGCTCCCCGATTCCAAAGAAATCCAATCCTACTTGATCCATAAGCTTGATCTCTTCAATAATTTCTTTCATTCTATCTTGTGCTGCCTGGATTTGACCTGTAACTGGATCTATCCTCGAGTCACCAAACATTCCTATTCCTAATTCCATAATTGTCTATTTAAATTCTAAATCAAAATTAAGACCTTCTTCATTTAATTAAATTGATGTAGGACAAGAAATCCAAATAGCCTCAGAGCATTCACCGATTTTGACAAGGTAAAAGGCCTATCGCTGCTGTACAACCACCTTAAAGGAAAGCTAGCAGACAACAACACCGCTCAGTTAAAAGAGCGCCACCGTCGTCTTAGCAACTTGATCTGCATTGCCACTAAAATGATGCCCTCCCGCCAGGTATTTTTTGGTAAAATTCTTAAGCGTTATCTTTTGTATTGGAAAATCAGCCTCGTCATCACCAAGAATTACACTTGTTTTCAGCCCTTCCATACGATTGATTTCCGCAATGACATCAAGACTCCGTTTTGTGTTACTTCTTCCCAGAATATCAGCGATATGAATCTCTAAATCTGTTGACACGGATGGTTCCAGAAGCACAATGCTCTTTACATTCTTTTTAACTGCTGGATCCAATCGGTTAATAATAAAAGGGACTGCATCTGCACCAAATGAATACCCAACAACGAAAAGACGCATATTCTGGCGGGAGGATAACAAAGTCTTCAAGGTATTAGAAATATCCGCTGCGATCTCATTCGGGCTTTTCTTCTTCCAGAAATAATTCTTAGAATCAAGAGCTGCAACAGTATATCCGGCACCAGCAATCAGCTCACAAAGCTTGTTAGAGAATGAATTAAATCCACCATCGCCACTCAAATAGAGCACCAAAGGCAGTACGGCTTTATTATTCCAATATTTCATGTCTATCAAACGTTGTTGTGCAAAAGCATGAAATGCTATGCTCCCAATTATAAATAGCGTAGTTAATTTTTTCATCTGTACGAGAGCTCTATCAACCTATTCATTCGGTTTCATCACTTTGACCAATGCTACAGGAAGCTGTATAAGATCAAAGTCATTATCAAATATAAGGTATTTATTTTCCCAAAATGTTGCATACTTCTCTTTGAAGTCGCGCAGGCTATGGTAATGTTTGAAATTTCCCAATCGCGTTGACGCAAACTTCATTATTTTTTCGGCCGGACTGTCCGTTGCCCCCAGACCTGTCATTGGTACCATTCCCAAATTCAGGTAGACATACTGTTTTTGTTTCGCGTAGGTGATAAGCTCAACAATCAACGCGTCCATACTTCCACCTGGGGCCTCAAGAGACTTTCTGATCATATCATAAGTACACTCATCTTTCGCGTAGTCGGGAACAATATTCAAAAAGGCTACGATTTGATTTGTTTCATTTTTCAGCACAATAATATCCTGCGAGATCAGCTCGCTTTCATCAAACATGCCTTGCGAAAAAACCATTTCCTTTTTATCAAATTCTTTCAGCCATTCGTTGGAGATAGCTTTCAGCTGATCGATAATTTCCCTTGTTTGAGGAGCTTTCAAGACTTCTGTCGTAAACCCTTTTTTTTGAATTGCGTTAAGCCCATTACGTAATGATTTACGGTCTTTCCCCTCCAGCGTAAATGCATCTAATTCTAATACGGCCTCCTGTCCGATGGTGATCTTCTGCTTACGAAGTGATGAAAAATGAACCAAACTATTTTCATCAACACGATAGTAAATGGCTTTTAATCCATTGGCATAACAGTATTCATCAAACTCCTGAACAAGCTCTTCCTTATCCCCTTGTTCACAGACAGGCTCATCTAAAACGATTGCAAACTCATTAGCCAGGCGATAAGCTGTGAAGCCTTCCGATATTTCTGAAAAGAACAGGTTCTTATCTTTTCCCAATTTAAAGAAGTCCATCGGAGACTGCCCAAACTCAAGTAATAATTGTTCTGCCCTTTCGATCTCGGACTTACTAGAATCTTCATCATCAATCAGACGAGGACGCGCGAGTGCGTAGATCAACAGAAACCAGCAGAAAAGTCCCAGAACTTGTGTGATCCGCAGAAACTCCTGTCCAAAAGCCGTTTGGGGCATCAATTCATCATCTGCAAATAGCAAGAAACTTCGCGCAGTGTGATAGATCGATTGTCGCCAGGTAAAGTCTAAACCAAAATGCTGTTTATCAATAAAATAAAAACTCAGCGCATCAAACAAGCAAATCGCTACTAAGGCAACGAAAAAGGTAATAAATCCAATTCTCACCCAACGAATATTACTTTTGATCCGGTATTGCTTATAGCTTATCGCCAATAAAACCAAGGTCAGTAACGCTACTGAGGCCTCTTCATAGTCCAAAGCTTTAAACACATGCCCAAAAAGGGACAGCGCACTAAAAACCACAGCAATCCAAAATGCGATCCGAAAACCTTTAATTAAATAGGCTGAAGTAACCAACAAACCCAGTCCCAACACCAAAACCATGAACTTAGAAGCATGAATGGCTTCTAAAGGCAAATAAAAACGATCAAGTTTCATCCGGTCCGCCAAAGGCGGTGTCAATACAGAGATGAGATTCACCATTCCTAAGAAAAAGATCAGCAGTGCAGGTCCAATACGGGCCAGCAGCTGTTTTCCACGCCATGCGAATGCCAGAAGTCCCAAGATTAACGGGAGCCAAAACTCAAACGCGCGGTATAGAATAGTAATGCCCAGTCCTTCTGCCTGTGAATAACCATATGCTTTAAAAATATACAGCATAGTCAGCTCAACCGCCCCAAGCCCACGCAGAAAAGGAGAAACGATCATTAGAACAACCGAAACCGTGTAGGCAATTGCCGCTGCCTCAAAAGAGTGATCCAGACCAAGGGCATACATGCTCACAAATGCGTGCGCGATACCGCAGCATTCGACGACCATGGATGCTAACATGGTACCTAACAAATATTTTAGCTTGACCTCCCCTGAGAATATTTCATCGATATTAGAAGCTACAGCTGGGAAATTTGCTTCTACCCAACGGTAGATACCTTTGTGCGTTCGAAAAGACCATACGAGCCAAAATACGACCCCCAGAAGCAGTCCCAAAACCAGCAATGAGATCCAGGCATCACCAAAATTTTTATTATGCCAGATCGTATACAATATAACAGGTACACCAATCAGAAAGACCGTCAGTAGTCCGACATAGCCATACAGCGCCCCAGCTTGGTGAATTTGGGTCGTATTCAAATTTCTTTTCCGCAACTCCGTTGTTGTATATGCCAAAGAACTAATCCCACCCGCAGGGAGAAACACACTGAGTAAATTTCGCTTCAGGAAAAGATCAATGGCGATTCTCAGATTAATAGAAAGTCCGATCGCCTTAAAACTCTGCACATACATCAATCCCTGAAGCATGATATAGACGATGGTAATTCCAACTCCAACGGAAACCCAGGTTAGGTTGGCTGCGCGCAACTGCGGAATAATTGCGGCAAGCTCTTTCCGCTCATTTCTAAAAAATACGAAGGCCAATAAGATAACCAAAACAGCTATTAATTCCTTCCAATAGGTCTTTGGCGAAAAATGTCGAATCCGTTGAGCAATAGTTTTGGCCATATGATCGTTTAATGATGAATAACCTTGAAATATATTATAAACACTAAAATAAAGCTAATCGTTTGAAAATGACTAATTGTTAATTTTTCGTCAATTCTTTTCACATTAATCAGTAATTTTCCAGCATGAAAGAGAAAAAGGTTTTGTTCATTGGACTTGTGTGGCCAGAGCCAACATCTTCTGCTGCGGGCTTTCGCATGATGCAATTAATTGACACGTTCATCAATCGCTCTTATCATATTACATTTGCTTCAGCTGCCGCCAAATCGCCCTATAGCGCCGCTTTGCAGTCTCTCGGAATACATGAACAGGCAATTGTACTCAATAGCAACAGCTTTGACGAGTTCATTGCTAAACTACAGCCCGATATTGTTGTTTTTGACCGCTTTATGGTAGAAGAACAATACGGCTGGCGTGTTGCCCAGCAATGCCCTAACGCACTTCGCGTACTTGACACGGAAGACTTGCATTTTTTACGCCAGGCGAGACAGACATCCGTCAAAAATAAAGGTGACTTCTCCTTTCAAGAGCTATTTACAGACACCGCCAAACGGGAAATTGCCTCAATTCTGCGAAGTGACCTTTCTTTGATTATCTCTGAATCCGAAATGAAGATTCTTATCGAAGAATTTCGAATTTCACCCGACATCCTCTATTACCTCCCTTTCCTTGAAAATGAGATCAGTTCTACTGAAATTAATCAATGGAAGTCCTTTGAAGAGCGTAAAAACTTACTATTTATCGGAAATTTTATTCATGAGCCCAACTGGCATACGGTACAATATCTAAAAACACAAATCTGGCCGCAATTACGGAAGATGCTCCCTAAAGTAGAATTGCACATTTACGGTGCCTATGCAACCCAAAAGGTCCTTCAATTAAACAATCCAAAAGAGAATTTCCTGATTAAGGGGCGAGCAGAATCGGCTCGTCTCACTATGGAAAACTACCGTGTACTAGTCGCTCCAATTCAGTTTGGTGCGGGCGTAAAAGGAAAGTTTATCGACGCCATGCAGACAGGTACACCATCTGTCACCACGACAGTTGGTGCCGAAGCCATGAAGGGCAATTTGGACTGGAATGGCTTTATCGAAGACGATCCCGAAACTTTCTGCCGAAAGACTGTCGAGCTTTACGAAAACGAAGATCTTTGGAAAACGGCCCAAGAACATGGTATCCGTATTATCAACGAGCGTTATGAAAAACGAAAGTATCAGGCCGACTTTATGACGAATCTATCTTTGCTAAAAGTGCAGATTGACAGACACCGCCAACAAAACTTTATTAGTCAGATATTGTTGCACCACACGATGCAAAGCACAAAATATATGTCTTTATGGATTGAGGAAAAAAATAAATAGATTTTAGTTGACTTCACGCCACCAAGGCGCGTATACTGTATCTAATCTATTAAAATGGATCATTTCTCCTATTTTTGGCGTAAGAAGAGTGATCTGTTCTTTGTTCGCTGTCTCGTAAAATTTCTCCATTGGCTCTTTCCAGTCGTGCATAGCCAACGCGAACTTAGAAGAATGAACGGGCAAAATAGCTTGAGCTTTCAGATCCTTCGTTTCAGCAGCCCATTCGTCAGGTAAAGAATGGATATAATGCCAGGCATCGTTATACTGGCCATTTTCCAAGATAGCTAAATCAAATGGACCGAATTGGTCACCTATTTTTTTGAAGTGCTTACCATACCCACTATCTCCCCCGAAGAAAATACTGTACTTAGAAGTTTTTAACACAAAGGATGTCCATAAGGTATTATTCCGTGTAAATCTTCGCCCCGAAAAGTGCCTTGCGGGTGTGAAGGTTACCTGAAAATCTGGCGCAAGTTTTACCTGATCGTACCAATCTCCCTCGATGATCTGCTCGGCCTTATATCCCCAAGATTCAAAATGTGCCCCTACTCCGAGACCACAAATCACCTGACCGACTTTATCCCTCAATTTCACAACAGTCTCATAGTCCAGATGATCGTAATGATCATGAGAGATAAACAAATAGTCAATTTTAGGGAAAACCATCGTCGCATAGTCGACAGACATCTTAAATGCTTTATTACTACCTGGGATAGGAGAAGCATTTTGGCTGAACACCGGATCAACCAATATTAATTTCCCATCTAACTTCAACAGATAGGAGGAGTGACCAAACCAAATCAAAACGTCATCTGCGGGAAGATGTGTTAAATCGCATTCCATAGCAGGCAATACGCTGATAGGTTTCAAGTGAGGATTTTTGTTGAAAAGGAAATCCCACAACAAAGCGACCATATTCACATCGCCTTTCAACGATGGCGTTACTTCGAGATTATGAAAAATACCATTTTTAAAATTGGGAGACTGTTTCATCCGCTCCAGTCGAGCTCCTTTGAAACTTCCACCAAACATTGGATGAACAAAATAATAGAGCACTCCACTGATAAGAACGATCAATAGAGCCCCTAAAATAATCCATCCAATATTCCGCATCAGAAATTATTCTTCCACATCATGGATTCCACCGGACGGATCGTCTTACCATTGTATTTTGCGTTACCTTTGGTATTATAAAATGTCTCGATATCGCCTTCTACAGCAAAATAGATCAATTGTCCAATTGGCATTCCGGCATAAACCCGAACAGGCTGAGCAACCGAAATTTCCAAGGTCCAGGTATTACAGAAACCGACGTCTCCCTTTCCTGCTGTTGCATGGATATCTATCCCTAAACGACCAGTACTCGATTTTCCCTCTAAAAAAGGAACATGTTTATGCGTTTCGGTATACTCTTGAGTAACGCCTAAATAAAGGGTGTTGGGTTCCAAGACGAAACCCTCTTCCGGGATTTCAAAATGCTGAATTTCATTGTGCTTCTTGGCATCAAGTACACGGTCCGCATACGTTGCCAAATATTTCCCCAAATGCACATCGTAGGAGTTTGTTCCCAAACATTTACGATCAAATGGTTGAATGACAATACTGCCATTTTCAATCTCTTCGAGAATTCTTTTATCAGATAAAATCATGTGTATCAAAATAGCAAGAGCGTCAGGCAATGCTATACAAATTCAAAAATACAGTTCTCCCACTAATTTTACTTCATTTTTCAAAACAAAAATCTGCGATTTGTTTTTTAAATTTGGGTATGAGTCTAGTGTATCTACGTGAAATTGATAGCCAAACCAAATTTGCAATTTGGCGAATTGAGGAATCGGACGACGATTTACTGTCGAAACTTCAATTGGATGAACGTGAAAAAGCGAAATTAGGGTCTTTCAATAAAGGGAAAAGACGGTTACATTGGCTTGCCACCCGTGTGCTCTTGCGTACCTTATTAAACACATCCCGTTATATAGAATGTCCTTCAGATGCAAATGGCAAGCCTTATCTCGCTAATTTCCCCCAAAAAATATCACTTTCACACTCATTTGATTATGCCGCGGCGATGATCAGTACAAAAGGAGAGGTTGGCATCGACATGGAAATCATCAAAACAAAAGTAGAGCGCATCCAACATAAGTTTCTAAAACCTACGGAACTTGCATTCATCGCGCAGGATGATAGCCGCTATGAGCAGCTTTATGCTTGCTGGTGCGCCAAAGAAGCGATTTATAAACTTCAAGGCAATGCTGGTGTCTCCTTCTTGAACAACATGACCATACAACCATTCGAATACCAAACGCAAGGCATATTAAAACTTGAACTCGACAGCGATCAAAACAAGCATATTTATGATGTACATTACGAGAAGTTCAATGAATATATGCTCGCTTACGCTGTAGAATAGGTCCTTTAAAAAAATAATTTTTCTCAATTTCAATGAATTAGCACATAGACAGCACTTTTTTTTTGTGCTTTTTGAAAAAGCTTCTATATTTGCATCATCGAAAACGATATGGCCCGTTCGTCTAGGGGTTAGGACGCAAGATTTTCATTCTTGAAACAGGGGTTCGATTCCCCTACGGGCTACAAAAAGCGACTTCAAAAGAGTCGCTTTTTTTTATTTAAAGCCTTCACCATTTTAGTCCTCTTAATAAGTGTATTGCTGACAAAAAAATCAATAGGGATTTATTGCCAGTACATTCAACAGCGTACAGCCTAGTTGTTTTACTTCCTATCCAAAGGTTCAAAATTTTCAAGCCGCATCATCTGTGCAAATTGTATCAGTTCAGCTTTCAATTGTTCAATCGTCAGATTGTCTTCCTTTTTAGGCGAGTAAACTTTAACTAATGAATCAATGTCTAAATATATTCTATCCTGCTTGAAACTTGCCTCGAAAGCCGTAAATCGCTCTCTTTCTACTGTTGGATACTTAACTAATGCCCTAAATTCAATATTACTCGGAAATCCCATGATTACATTGAACTGTATTCGATAACCATCAATTACGATCTCTTTGATTTCTTCAGTATAATTCCACTTCGATTTTTCATTAATATAGGCTGTGGCAAATCCGATCCGATCCAATTCATCGAATGGCCGTCGATTAAGTGCTTTCTTCTTAACCCATATTTTATTCAGCCAGGTCAAGTAAACAATTCCAGTTAAGAAAAGAGGGAAAATAACGGACCCGAATAGCAAAACACAGATGAAAAGAGTCCAGGTAGGATAAGTTCCATTTGCAATAGAAACACCTATAGGAATGACGACAAACAATACAGTAAAACTTAACGATAATAGCTTGAGTCCAAAGGAAAATTTATGCTTATTGAGTTCTAAAAAGTTATTCATTATTATGTAGTAATATAGCTCGGTATAAAGGATGGCTGCTTGACAAATAAATATACTAGGGATAGTCGAAACTTTCGGTGTACGCCATTCAGCCATACCTCATTCAGCGCAAAAGTATCAAATAAGAACAAATATTAAAAAAATAAAAAAGTCACTCCGGAAAATGGAGTGACTTTCAGCTCTACCAGATTGCAAGCTAGACTATACTTGAAGTTGTATCATGTCTAAACTCGGATGTATTTTATAATCCTTTGACATATACTTCTGCTATAGCGGATGAAGGAGGGCGATTACTTGCTGTTACCGTACATTTTAAATAACGAGCTTTTGTCGTCGGAACATTCACGGCCAACGTTGATTTGGGACTATTTGTTCCAAAATCAATCTTTCCTACTGGAACATATGTTTTATTGTCATTACTAGTCGAAAACTCAACGACTTTTAAGTCATTATTCCATAGCCTTCTTGTTAATTCAACCATCATCACATTATATTCCTTTCCAAAATCTATAATGACATAATGCGGTAATGGCGGCTCTCCGCCCATCCATATGTTATGCCAGAAGGTATCGGGGTTTCCGTCCAATATATTTTCCTTTTCACCACCGCCAATCCATTCGGAAGAAGCCGCGATGACCTTCCAGCCACCACGTGGGATATCTGGTGGTTGAAATGAAACAGGAACTAATATTGTCGAAGCAACAGGGTTAATACCATTTTTTGAAACGGATTTAATCCGTAAAGGCAAAGCATATTCTCCAAATAAATTGGTTGCTCCATCAATAAGGCCCTTTTTCAGAATGGTATATGAGAAACTCGCTTTATTCTCCTTCGCAGCAATTTTATACGGTGCAGGCAGAAGCTGATAAGCAGCTTTCGGCAGTAATTTCAACTTTTTATCGTCTGATACCGTCCCATTGTAATCATCCAAAATTATGGGATCAACTTCAATTTCATAGTCAAGATTCCATTGATTAGGATAATTTGTCACCAATGTAGCTTCGCCTATAACTTGTTCAGCACCAGTGGGGCTTAATTTGATCTGGTCCAGCTGCAGTCCCGGTGATGTAAACTCCAAAAAAGGATCTTTAACGTTGGGGATCAGTAATGTTGTAGCCATCTCAGGTTTCAGCGCATGCAATACCCCGCCTTCAGCATCAATACGACAGGGAAGTACATATAGCTCTTTATATTTGCCTTGTAACGCGCTTATCCGTTCGCTGTCAAACACAATTGCGATATCATGTAAATAGTCTTTTTTTGAAAATTCTAAAGCGGTATTGCCGATTTTATAGCAATCTGCGGGGAGCAACTTATAGTTTGTACCCTCTTGTGCATTATATGCCGCTAAATAGGCTTCGTCAATCTTAAAGTTGACCTTTGCTTCCTGCTGTCCAATTCCAGCCTTCACAACAGTTACATTATAATCAAACTTTCCCCAGTCAAATACCGTTATTTTATTCTCTTTAAAGTCTCTGAAATAAATGGTGTCATCGACCATATTATTCATTCGATCATCCTTTTGACATCCATTCATCAAAACCAATGTCAGTAGGAAAATACAATAGGAAATACAATTTCTCATCATTTTCAGTATTAGTAAATAAGTACTACCATCCATAGTTTTGCGTCATGTTGACCATCTCACTCAGTTGCTGCTGATGTATCGGAAAGAAATAGTGTTTTGCTTGAAATACCCGTTTGCCAGGGAAGACATCTTTTGTGCGTTCCCATGAAGCCTCATAGGTTGTCGCTGCAACATTGCGTGTGTAATAAGGTTCATTCATTTCCTGTTCTGCAATCATCCATGTTCTTAAATCCGGATAGCGATGTCCTTCAAAAGCCATTTCTACCATGCGCTCTTTACGAAGAAGTCCTCGAAGCAATTCCTTATTTCCTAAGACTTCAGGATAAGCCTCCTCCAATTTATTCAATCCGCTGCGTTGCCGAACGAAATTAACATATTTCAAGGCCTCAGTTTCATTTCGGTTTGGCTTTTCATTACATGCTTCAGCGTAGTTGAGGTATATCTCTGCCAAGCGATAAAAAGGCCAGGCAAACTGTCCCCAGTTTCCAGATTCAATATCATTTGTTGGATCACTCATCCTCCGCCAGAGATATCCCGATTTTACACAGTCGCCCGTTTTGGTATAGGTCGATGTTCCTCCATCGAAAAACGTCACCTTTTTGTCGCCATGCAACCTATTAATCCAGTACATTCCATTCGCCAGAATAGAAGCATAAAAACGTGCATCACGTCCCACGCAACTGTTATGCGCTTTAAAGGCAGCAAAATTGTCCAATGGGTGCACATAGTTATCTGTAAATCCAGTTTCTTGGTACCCCGATTTTTCATCGATAATCGGCTGGCCATTGCTACTATAACCCGTAATTGGGTAGCGTCCAGAGCTCGCCATTGGATAAGAATCGACCAATTTCAATGAAGGAGCATACCCGCCCCACCCCATGGTGACTACGCGAGGAGGCGCGGTACGAACATTATAATTAAAGCCATCGTCTGACCAGCGGCCCCAAATAATTTCCGAATTCCACTTCTCAAAATAAATACCCATATATGATTTTATCGCTCGACGAAAGGAATTCGTCTCTTTATTATCCTGATACAGCGTATATAAATTTAGATCAATGAGATCTTTAGCCGCTTGGGCAGCCAGCTCCCATTTATTAGGATCAACAGTTTGAGGAAACAGGAATTCACCATTTCTATTCTTCAAACCCACATATAATTTTGCCCCATTAAATAATGGCCGAGCCATATACAACAATAGCTCTGATTTAGCCGCCATTACCGCACCTTTGGTCAAACGACCATACCAGGCCTGATCGGTGATTTCCTTAGGCAATACAGTAGCTGCTTTATCAAATTCCGAGAGTATAAAATTAACGTTGGCTTCCAGCGGCATGCGATCCACTGTCTTAGCATCGATCTTATCGTCTGCAGCACGATCTCCCCAAACAAATACAGGCCCGTAGCGTTTTAACAATAGGTAATAAAAATAAGCGCGTAAAAACCTGGCTTCTGCCTTCATCGTACTTTTAGTAGATTCATTGAGTTCTACGTTTTTATCTACATTATTAATAAAAATGGTTGCCTGATTAATGCCTTGATAATTATGCACCCATGTCGCATAATCATCTGTTGTCACCCCCCAACCTCCATTTGTGAAGTTGAGCCAAGGCACCCATGCCACCCAGGAGAACAGTGCTTCATCGCTAAGCGGCACATTCCCCCCTTCACTATTAAATAGATCATGCTCAATGGGTAAGTAACCATATACTTGCGCGAGATACCTTTCCGTTGTTGTACGCTTCTGAAAGGTTTCATCAAGGGTCTTTTGGTTTGCCAAATCCACATCCAAATACTTACTGCATGCCCCAAATAAAACCGGTACTAAAAGACAAATCAAGAGGTAAATATATTTTTTCATCGTTTTTTCGTTTAGAATATCACACTTAGACCAATATTAAATACGCGCATTTGCGGGTAACCACTCCCTGAGACTGTTTCCAATTCTGGATCCCATAATTTGAATTTACTAAACGTAAAAACATTGACTCCTTGGGCATAAAAACGCATTGTTGACATTTTCCATTTTTCTATCCAACGTTTCGGTAGCGTATAACCAAACTCCAGGTTTTTTAAGCGGATAAAGCTCATATCCCGTTGCCACCAAGTAGATGCCTGGGAATTATTAGCAATATTGAGAGACATACGCGGATAAATAGCATCCGGGTTTGGATTATCAGCACTCCAACGATGATCTGCGACATCGGAATAAATTTGTCCTGCATTCCAGATATTGCCTGTCTGCCCATACAAAGGACCTCCGGCAATAATTCGCGTAATCTCGCCCACTCCATGAAAAAATGCGGCAATATCAAATCCTCTCCAGGATACACTCGTTCCAAATCCATAAGTCAGCTGTGGCATATCGGTATTTCCTATAGCCACCTTATCTTGTTCCGTTATTTGGCCATCGCCATTAATATCTCGGTACTTTAAATCACCCGGATGGGGTCCATCTCCATATTTCTGTACAGGACTATGTGCTATTTCCTCTTCTGATTGGAATAAGCCAAGCGCTATTAAGCCACGCTGCTGCCCCCAACGTTGTCCGATATCCGATTGGTAGGCCCACACGGGAATAGGTTTGTCATCAAATAACTTTTTATTACGATTATAGGTGATATTCCCACGAATCTGAAGTCCGAAATCTCCCTGATGGTGATTAAATTCTAATGATCCTTCTATACCTCTATTCTCCATTTGACCAATATTGACTAAAGGTTTCACATTTACCCCAACAATAGAGGGCACGCTCTCCTGCGGTATATAAATCCCATCGCGCTTCTCAGCAAAATAATCAGTCTGAATAGTCAATTTATTAAATAGCGTCAATTCTAAACCAATATTTCGTTTCAATGCGCTCTCCCAGGCTACCAATGGATTTCCGGGATAACCAGTGGCAATTCCAATCAATGGTTTTTGCCCCCCTATACCAAATGAATATCCTCCACGGTCTTCCATCTCCGAGTTATAAGCAAACCGACGTTTTCCATCAATTTTATCGCTACCAATCTTACCGATGGATCCGCGGATCTTCAAGAAGCTAATCACGGGTAATAAGGACTCAAAGAATGGCTCGTTACTTAGCACATAACCCATCGCCAAGGACGGAAAGAATCCAAAACGCTTCTTAGGGGCAAAGTTTTCTGAACCGTTATAACCAAAGTTGCCTTCGATAAAATAGCGGTCCTGATACGAATAAGTCAGACGGGAAGCAATTCCGGTATTTCGATAAGGCAACGCAGCGATATAATTGTTCTCCGGAAAATTATTCGTGCGCTCACGCATAGAGAATAAAAATAGCCCTCCGAAACGATGCTTCTCCGCAAACAATCTGTCGTACATTAGTGAACTTTCAAAGTTGATTGCCCGCTCGCCAGAATGCCAATCCTTTAATGTGAAATAATCGCTTCCAGCGCCATTATCTTTCAAAATCAAATTTCCATCACTATCCCGGGCATTCGTCTTATCCACATAATAGGTGATAGGATTCTTACGTCTGTCCAAAGAAGTCGAATTTTTAGCATCCCAAGAGAATTTGACATTTGCTCTTAATCCAGGTGTGATCAACTCTGAGAAATCCTGCGTTACGCCAACCAGCGATTGCGCATTATTCCAAAAATCCTTTGAGTATCCTGTTGTATTCAGAAAATAATAGGGACTCATGGTATAGGCACCATTAGAAAATTGCGTTGGAATTGCCACTGGTGTCGTATGCAAGATAGTCTCGTACATCGTTCCTAAATCTAGTCCCAGACGGTTCTTTGTTTCGAATTGATTGGAGAGATTTAGGTTTACCTCAGTTGAAGGAGAAAGCTTGATATCTACATTAGATCGGAAGTTGATCCTGTCAAAGTTCACCGAAGGGTCATAGTTTGATGTTTTACGAGGCTGAAAGATGCCATTCTCTTTCATGTAAGAACCTGACACATAATATTTGATAAAATCTCCACCTCCGGTCACATTCACATTCAAACGTTCATTCGACGTTCTTTTCTTGAATATTTCTTGCATCCAATCCACATTAGGATACACGTCCGGGTCCACTCTATTCACATATCTATTTATTTCTTCCTGCGTTAATGGTACTTTACCAGAGGCTTCAAAGTTGATGTCATTATAATAATCTAACCATTGCGTAGCATTGGCCAGTTTCGGCAGTCGTGTAGGCTCCAACATCCCCCGTTCGACACGAGCGTTAATTGTTGGTTTGGCACTTTTCTTTCCTCTTTTTGTGGTAATGATCACAATTCCATTCGCTCCCCTTACACCGTACACGGCTGTGGCTGTCGCATCTTTCAAAACTGAAAAAGATTCCACATCCTCAGGATCAACTAAATCCATCGGACGTTCGATACCATCGACTAAAATCAATGGGCTATTACTTCCAGCAAAACTACTGACCCCCCGTATCCAGAACGAAGTTGCGGAGCCCGGCTCTCCCGAACCTTGCACCGTGACAACCCCCGCCATCTGTCCCGCTAATGAGCTACTCAATTTTGCGACCGGGGTTTTCAATTGCTGCGGAGAAACACTGCTAATTGCGCCTACCACACTGATTTTACGTTGTTTTCCATAAGCAACAACAACGGCTTCCTCCAAATCGCTTACCGCAGGCTCCAAAGTAACATTCAGCTGATTTGAGGTGCTAATATTACGTTCAGACGACTGAAATCCTACCAGCGAAAACTGCAGCACTTTATGCTGATCTTCGATTTCCAAGACAAATTGCCCCTTCGCATCAGTCTTCGTTCCAATAGTTGTCCCCTTAACCGAAACCGTGACACTTTCCAATGGCGCTCCCTTAACATCCGACACAACCCCTGTTATTTTGCGTCGCTGCAAAATCACCGCAGTGCCAGGAGCAACTGGTAGAGAAGCCGCTTTGGCCATAATCAATACCGTGTTCAGATTTAATTCGTAGGTCAGATTTCTTTCCGATAGAAACTCTTGCAGCACCTCTTTAAAGTTTTTGTGATTTGCTTTAATGGTCACTCTTTTCTGTTTATTAATCAAACTGTTATTGTACAAAAACTCGTACCCCGTTTGTTTTTGAATCTCATCTAGGACGTCCACCAAACGTCCATTTTTTATATCCAATGTCACTTGTTGACCAAAGCTAGATGCATGAACATGCACCATGGAGATGATGAGGATTAGTATGCATACTTTCATCCTGATAAATGCTTTTACAAAGAATTTTTGTGTAAAAAAGCAACTTTTGCTATTCCTTTTATACATTTGTATAGGTTTGGTGTTAAATGGTTTATAACTCAATTAGGTTTATTTAATTGCTAAACTACGATCGGGAGTGTTGCGAGCACTTCCGATTACTTTTAGCTCAAAGTCTCATTATTACATAACAAGGACCCTCCCATCCTGAATTTTAAATTTATAATTGGATATTTTTTCCAGCTGCCGAAATAAATCCGAGAGCTTTTTGGTCCTCTTTATCATCCCTGTAAATTTATCGCTGGACGATGAATTCACCTTAACTTCTTTTATATCATACCATTCGCCCACTTTTTGCAAGACAGTCTCTATATTATCTTCTGTAAAGCGAAAGAAGCCATCCCGCCATGCGAGAACCTCTTTTAGGTCGGCTTCCTGTACGGCAATTTGTTTTGTATGCAGATTCGTTTGTGCCTGCATTCCAGGGCTTAAAATCTGCTGATTATGCCCCGCACTTACAGCAACTTTACCTTTGATTAAAGTCGTCAGGATTTTAGTTTTACTGAGATCGGAGGCGATATTGAATTGTGTTCCCAACACTTTGACCTGGGTTTGTTTAGTCTGAACGATAAAAGGTTTTCTACGGTCATGAGTGACATCAAAATAGGCTTCACCATCCAAGAATACCGTTCGGGTATGTTCATCAAAATGTGTAGGATAAGTCAAACTAGCGCCCGAGTTTAGTTGAACTTGTGTTCCATCAACCAACTTCATGGTCAATGCACTACCTTTTGGACTAAGGAAAGTTCTCATCTCAGACTTGCCTTTGTTATTATCTCTAATTTGATATACTATTGTACCGTCTATTGCTTTAACGATGCTCAGATCGTTTTTATCTAAGGTTTCAGGATGATCTTCTGAAATTGAATATTGATCACCATTGGAAAGTTTAAGTATAGGCGCACCGTTTTCCGGCAAGGCGATTTCCCTTGGTGAGACGGCTTGTTGAGACGTTGTTTCCTTCGCACTTTGTTGGACCAGAAACAAAATTGAAAAACAAAAGACAACAATTGCGGCCGCAATCCCACCCCATCTGATATAGCGCAGCTTTGATTTTCTCTCATCTCCGATCTCTTCATGATGTCCACCTATTCGACTTGAGATCTGATTTAAAACCTGATCCCTGTTAAACAACTCTGAGCGTTCAGGAACTCTTTCGCCCATACGCTCAAAAAGATCGGAGAATTCAGCTTCTTCCAACTGATCTAATTGATCGAGCATCTCTTTCAATTCTGAACGAGATATCGTATTTCTAAAATAATGGGTTAGCAAATAGCGTAATCTTTCTTCTTGCATGGTCAAATTGGTTCGTACTTTCTAAGTATTTATTTTAGACAGTACACCGCAAAAACAGAAAAGGACTACACTGAAAAATATTTTTTTAAAAATTTTTAGATCGCTCCGAAATCACCTATGGCCATAAGAATTTCTAAATAGATCTTAAGCCTTGCCAGAAAAAATGTAAACAGGCGCTTAATATAGATACATCAATAAATGAGATCCTTTTTCAGAAAAAATAAAAAAATAGGGATAATAGTGGATTTCGGCCAGAACGGACTTGTTTTAAATGTTTCGATGCTCTGGCAAGATGGTTTTTTACGGTGTTCTTAGAAAGATTTAGTTCCTCTGCGATTTGATTGTGAGGTATTCCTTCAATTCGGCTTAATGTAAAAACGAGTTTTTGTTGTTCAGGAAGTTGAGCAAGGTAATTTTCTATTTCATCGGCAAGTTCCTTTCGTTCTATTAAACCGTCGGCCCTATCCGAATGATGTTCAATATGGTCATATAGAAGCTCAAAGGCCGAATGAGAACGTTTGATGCTTCTTAGTTTATTGAAACACTCTCTTTTAGTCAATACATAGAGGAACGGCCAGAGATCCACATCCTGTTTTATGCGTTCTCTATTGGTCCACAATTTCACGAAAACT